>NZ_CP188195.1:4800000-9280000 GCF_049949265.1 Bradyrhizobium genosp. P
CGATCTCGATCAGCCAGAATACATCGACGAGCTTTACCGTCACGAACCTGTCGACCGGGATTTCGGCAGAGGCAGCTTTCATTACGACGAATAGCAACGACATCAGCGCCTTTGGAACTGCTGGTTCGGCCTATACGGCGATTGCGGCACTTCAAAACAAGACGTTCATTTATTCAGGACCGGCTCTTTCTGGTCTGGCCTTCTACAATATCGGCGCGACCCCGATTGACTTTTATGTCAATGGTTCACGTGCTGGCGGCTTCGCCACCACCGGTCTCTTTTCCGTCAATGACGGGTTGTTGGCCAACACCGCGGCGAACATCCAGGCCAGCACCTACAGCTATTTCGATACGTCGACACTCTCTCAAGGTGTGCTTGCGACGCCGTCGTCAATGGTATCGACGACGAAGTCCGAGGCGAATCTGGTGCTCAACGCAGCGGCAGGAAACTGTGGCGGTTGCACCGTCACTCAATTCAAGGCCAACATCCTGACCGCGATCACCGGAAACTCTGGTTCCACCGGAGGGGTGTGGAGTGGCGCCATGGTAGCGACGGCGGCTGCCGGGTTCGGTGCGAATCCGCTGCGCGTCCTAGAATTGGATGCCAACAATTTCAGTCAGAGCTATTCGATCGCTACCTACAACAGCACGGGCATCGGAACGTTCAATCTGACACTGACGGGCGTTGGCGACAGCAATCATTTCTATCACACTGCGGCCCTCTCCATCGGCTCAGGTTATGCCAACACACCGTTCTATGATGCCGGCCTTCTGATCGGCATCCCTGGCATCTCCGGGATGAACACAACATCTATTCTGGATCAGGGCAATGCCCCGGCGTCGTATACGACCAACGGCCAGTACGCGACCGCGATCATGAATCTCTTCAACACACACGACACGATCGGTGATCAGGGCATCGTCATGGGTGTCGGCTCCACGATCTGCAACGACACATCCACCAAATATCTGGCTATGTACACGCCAACGGGGACGGCTCTGGCTGGATCAGTCACGAGGAACGACAGCGGAGGCACCTGCCACGTCATGTACGGAGGCACAAGTGACCAGAGGCTAAAGCATGATCTCGGTCCATTAGATGGCGCGATCAATCGTGTCATGGGGATCAGGGTTCACAAATATGTCGGCGAACAATACGATGGGCCTGTCGATGGCAAGTACGCCGTTGGCTTCTTCGCTCAAGAGTTGAACCAGCAATATCCCTGGGCGGTCATTCCGTCGTCGGATCCGGACTATCACAAACATCCGTGGCAGGTGGACTACGGCATGGTAACGCCGCTGCTAACGGCAGCTATCCAAGATCAGCAGCACGGGATCACCCAAATCAGCGGCCGGATCGACCAAATCAACGACCGCATGACCTCGCTCGAGGTGAAAGTTGGCGCTCTGCTCGCGAGAGATAGTACGGACACTCGCTAGTAACGACACACGACGGGGCCCCCACCATGCCGGCTAAAAGTATTATTTCGATTGATGTCGACGACGCATCGTTCCGTCAATTCAACGCGCTCTTCCAGCGATATCAGAAGCAGCTCGCCTCGACGCCACTGCAGTGGCGCAACATCGCGCAAGCGCAGCAGCAGGGAGTGAAGGGCTTCCGCGATCTTGTGCTGGAACAGGCCGCGGCGATCGGCCAGCAGCGCTTGCTCGGTGAGGCGCATGAGGCGGCACTCAGACTGCTAAGGCAGGAGGAAGGTTCGTGGACGCGTATCAAGCGGCAGACCACGGGCGTCGCAACCAACATCCGCGACGTGACCGGCCAGCTTCTGAAGTGGGGCAGCCTCACGGGAGTGATCAGCGGACTCGTCGGCGCCGGTGGCCTATTCGGTGTCAGCCGCCTGGCCGGCAACGTTGCGAGCGGTCGCCAATCCGCGCTTGGGCTTGGCGCGACCTATGGCGGCGCGAAGGCATTCGGTACGGCATTCGGCCGGTTCGGCGATCCGGGCTCATTGCTGGCTGGCGTCGAGGACGCGCGCACCGACATAGCCAAGCGCGTTGCGCTCTACGGCGCCGGCCTCACCGACAAGGATCTCACCGGCGACACGGCAACGGTGGGCGCGAAGGCGCTGGCCAGCATCCGGCAGCTCGCCAAGCGCACGGACGACGCGTTGCTGACCAACGTGTTCAACTCGCGCCAGCTCGGCAATCTCGGTATCTCGCCGGAGATGTTCCGCACGCTGAAGCGCACCTCTGACAGCGAGTTCGCGCAGCAGCAGACGCAATTCCGCAAGCTGTCTGGCGACTATGCTGTGGGCTCGAGAGAACAGCGCGCTTATCAGGATTTCACCACCGCGCTCGATGACGCCGGCAACCGGATCGAGAACGTTTTCGTCAAGGGCCTGGCGCCGCTGATCCCCGGCATGGAGAAGCTGTCCGGGTCTCTCGTCCGGTCGATCGAGAACCTTGCCAAGGCGATACCACCGGACGCCATGGAGCGGATCGGCAAGGGCATCGAAACGTTCGCGGAGTATCTCGGCAGCGAGAAATTCCAGGGCGACATCAAGGCGGTCGGCGCTGGCTTTTCGTGGTTTGCCGGCAAGGTCCGGGATTTCGGCATCTACGTCGCAGGCGACACCGGCGCCAAGGGCATCCGCGACCGAAACAATTGGGCGCAGCACCACCGGGATGGCCTCAAGACCGTCGGCGAGCTGCGGAAGGAGCGCGCGGAGGGCAAGGCCACGGCCTGGAGCCAGCTAGGCAACATCTTCAAGGGTGGGATCGGCCCGACCGACAACACCTCCAAAGGCTCGGCAGATACCGATCTCCCGATCAAGCCGGGCGCCGGCAAACTTGATCCTGGTCTCGCTTCACTCGCGCGATCCATCCGCGGCAGGATTCCGAACGACTTCGGCCAGATAACGGCGGGAGAGGACGACTATCACAAGGGCTTCAAGTCAGCTCACAACGACGGCCGCGCGTTCGACTTCACGATCAAGAATCCAGCTGATGCTGCCATGGTCGCGCAGCTTGTCCGCGATGAACTCCAGAAGCAGGGCATCAAGGGAAAAGTGGTCGACGAGTATAGCAATCCGTCGAAGAACGCGACCGGCGGCCACATCCATGTGCAGACCGATGTTCGGATCATGAATCAGACCGGCAGCAATATCGTCGTGCAGACGCAACAGGCAACACCCTCACCATGAAGCCGCCAGATCGCAAGCCCCAAGCCGGAGCTGCCGCCGCCCCGATCGCCACCGTCACACCCGCTTGAAACTGAAAAACTGAAAAACTGGCACCATGGCGAACGGCGGAAAACGACCCGGCGCCGGTCGCAAAAAAGGCGTCCCCAATAGGGCGACCGCGGCGAGAGAACGCGCCGTTGCAGCGTCCGGCTCAACCCCGCTCGACGTCATGATCAAGGCCATGCGCAACTTCGAAGCGCTGGCGGACGAAAGCGCGAGCAACAAAAAACGGTTTGAATATTACCTCCGCGCCGCCGTTGCCGTCGCCAAGGATGCGGCGATCTTCGTTCACCCGCGTCTCAACCCGACGACACCAGGCGGTGGCGGTGACGGCGTGACGGAAGTCATCCATCGTGTGGAAGTGATCGGCGGGCTGCCCCACGGCAGCACGCCCGAACGGCCGGAAGGCGATTCCTATAACGATGTGCCGGAGGAAGAATCGCCGCGAGGGCCATGGGGCCAGCCGCCACCCAAAGACGATCCAACCAATTAGCGCTCGGTGACCAAGCCCGATTGACATCGCCGCCGCGCCCGTTACGAATACATCAACGAAGGTTGACGCATTTGTAGCGAGGCGACCATGGCTCAGAACAACGGCAAGTTCGTCTGCTACTACAGGGTCAGCACCGGCCGACAGGGCAAGAGCGGCCTGGGTCTGGATGCGCAACGCGCCGCGGTGACCACCTATCTGAACGGCGGCGACTGGCAGATCGTCGACGAGTTCACCGAGGTGGAGAGCGGCAAGAACTCCGATCGGCCCGCCCTGGACAACGCGCTGGCCGCTGCGCGGCTTCACCGCGCCTCGCTGGTCGTTTCCAAGGTCGACCGGCTGACGCGCTCTGTGGCCTTCCTATCGCGTCTGCTGGAGGCCGGCGTCGACGTTCGCTTCGCCGATCTGCCCCAGATTGAAGGCGCCACCGGCCGATTCATGCTGCAGCAGATGGTCGCCGTCGCCGAGCTCGAGGCCGGCATGATCTCGGCTAGGACGAAGGCCGCGCTGGCTGCCGCAAAGAAACGCGGCAGGAAACTCGGCGGCAATCGCGGGGTGAAGCCAACAGCGAAGATGCAGGCACTGTCAAAGGCGGCCCTACAGAAGCGCGCCGATGCGCGGGCGGCAGACATCGGCCCGGCGATCAAAGCTCTACAGGCGGACGGCGCAACGAGCCTGCGGGCCATTGCAGCCGGCCTCAACGTCAAAGGCATTCCCACGGCGCGCGGCAATGGCAACTGGTCTGCGGTGCAGGTCAAGCGCATTGTGGAGCGGCTAGATGGCTGACATGTCCGAACCCGATGACCTTGTGGACGAGTTCTATCGGCCATATGTGCGCGCGCTTGGCAACATGGTCGTGCTGTTCGCCCAATGCGAGGCGGATCTCCTCGCGTTTGTCTCGGAGTTATGCGGCGGCGGTGATGACGCCGAGCTTGGCGCCGTTCGGCTGCTGAAAGACGAGAAGGCAAAGGATCGGATTATTGAGCTTGTCCGTCGTATGGGCCTGTCCGGCTTTGACCTAGATGAGCTTGTCGGTGGCATCGACAATTTTTGGTCCGATAAGGAAGCCCGCAATCGCCTCATTCACGACGACTGGTTTCCGAGCGTTGCGGAAGGTCAGTTGGGCAGGGTTGGGACCAGAGGGTTAACGCGCAAGAAAGTCCCCGAGGAAGTCATCGGCTGGCCAGGCGTCGATGAGGTTTGGGGTTTGGCGCATCGTTTCAGGGAATACAGCAGTCTCTTCTCGCACCGCGCCTGGGAGTTGTCGCGAAACCGGAGTCCTGATTCGTCACGCAATGATCGACCGATCGGGCCAGCATAGCTGCGCCGTGCACACCTGATCGTGGCGTAGAAGTTCTTGGTGCGATCAGCCGCATCAGAAGGTCAGGTCGAAAATATCTTCGCAGGCGGAGAGATAGTCAGCCAGTGACTTGCCGGGAAACTTCTTCGCCACATCGTTCGCGCAAATGTTCACAAGCGTTTCATGGCTTAGATGAACTCGGACGCCGTAGTCATGCATATTGTAGGCTGTCCCGATCAGCTTGACGCAGGTCTCGTGCTCTAAGGGAATAGTCCTGGTGTAGAATTTACACTGCACGATGTCACCGAGGGACTGAGCCCGCGCAGTCGGTGGCGCGAACAGGAGCGAAGTTGCCAGCACCGCGGTCATCAGATATCCGGTGAATGCCCCCATCAACATGATTGAAGGGGATCACACCCAGAGGTTATCCGCAACCCGCCGCCAACTCGGGGAGCTTTTGTTGGACGTATTAAATTTCAAATTCCGGGAGCTTTGTTGGACGTTCTGAATTTACAACCGTCCTGATTCGCGTCAGGCTGCCGGCGGGTTTGATCGCCCACGAGACACCGTATACATCATTGGCCATGAGGCCGGGGGCGAACGCGCTGTCCAAGGCGTAAGCCCAAAAGCGTTCGACGTGTTCTCGCACGTGATCAACCCCCGGCTACCCGTCCGCCACGGGCTACGGCTTGATCAGCCAGCGAGAACCAACCAATGACGACATCACGACAGGAAGCAGATCAGCTTTTGCTCGAACGGCAAGAGCGCCGCCGAGCCACGAAAGAGAAAATTAGCGATCGCGGAGTTACAATCCGACCCGTCGAGCCAGGGTTTGCCTTGTTCGGCTTTTTGATTTCGCTGCGGGAAGATCTGCGCGATCGCAAAGACACCGTCACTCGCACCAAATGCCAAGTTCGCAAGCAGGCTCCGCAAAGCGTGGGCGCTCTGACGCAAAGCCAGCAACAGGAGCCCTTGCCGAGATATGTCGAGCGCGATTGTTACGGGAACCTATCGTTTCGCGTAGACCGAGGCAGCCCGCGCTTTCTGCTGCCGAACGATCCGACGACGCCGGAATTTCGCGCCGCCTACAACGTGGCGCTCGTCGATTCCGTCGCCGCGGAGCCCGAGGTCGATGATTGGAGCGAGTTGGAGCGCGACCATGAGTTACAACGACGACAGCGACGTTTGTTGAACCGGAGCAAGCCAGGGAGAGCCGTAGCATGAGCGAACCGGTCACGATTGCGCGCCTTGAGCGTGCGCTTGCGATATGCGCGTATCTTGTCGTTAGGGATGGTGCTGTCGTAGTTCCCCTGTACGAAAGACTTGAGCGCGATCTGGCCAAGCTGCGCCAGACGCAAGACGCCATGGGGCGCGCGAAGCGGTTGCTCGAAACCTACGGCGGCCCGCGCCTCGCACTCGCGCCGCCGCTCGCGGATCAGGATAGGCTGGCTCCGGTGTTCACAGCACCGCGCCCCAACCATGCCGGTTCCACAGTAAGTAAGTGAAAGAGGCCCCGGAGATGATCCGGGGTCTTAGTCAGCGCGACGACGACATCGAAGAGGCTCCGGGATCTCCGGGGCCTCATTCATTTTACTGGACGCTTCTATAAAAGTGCTTCCAGGAAGCTCCGCCTGATATCATCACGCGTTGCCTCGGTCTTTTCCAGTACGACGACGAAGCTGTGATTGTCGCGGCCCTGAGACTCGAGCCTGGTCGGATAGAATTGCTTGCAGCGGAATGGAAGCAATCCTTCTGAGGCGACCTCGGCCATTGCCATTAGGAACGACGACGATGTGAAGACCCAGCAATGCACGTCGAGATAATTGCCGCCGTGTGCTGCCTGGGCAAGAGATATCGGATCACTCGCCAGAATTTCCGCAGAGACCGATCCTTGTCCATCGATCACCTGCTGCGGCGTTTTCGACGTTTCGGGTCTGGCCCACTCGAAATGCACGGCGGCCGCTTGCGAATGATGGTCGTAGACGGCTCTCGCATCCGGCACAGTCAGATCGGCGATGTAGGCTGCGACCAGATCGGAAGCGCGGCTGTCCTCGCGGTATAAATCGAAGGTGTTGCGGCGATCGGGGAGCGAGATCGAGAGCAAGCCATTCGTGCGAAGCACCGCGGCAATCTCGTTCATCCATCTGATCGGGTTAGGAACATGCTCCATGACCTGCGATGCGACGACATAGTCGAGCGGGGCATCGCCTCGCAGGGTTTTCTCGATATTGTTATCGACCATCGGCCGATCGACTTCCTTAATGTCGTTGAGGAAGCTGTATTTTTCGCAAAGGCCGGCGGTGTCGAGATGATCGACATAGAGAACGTCGGCGTCCTCCTTCGAAAGAAGCGGCTGATTGAGCGGACCGATCTCGGCGCCGCGACCGGTTTTCAGCGGCAGATGACTTACGAGCTTGTCCCGGTAGGACAGGCCGTGGTCTGCGAGGGGCCAAGGTTTGGAGCTTGGCATTGCGCCTTCCGGTGCGATCTCGCCCTTCGCTTCGAAAATTGCTCTGCGGAATCGTAGAATCTGAGGTTGCTCATCGATCATTCTGCGCGCGTTGCCGAGTGCGCGTTCCGATTGAGCCAGTTGTTCCCTGAGATGTGTTTGCCGCTCGATGAGGTTGGCTTGCTGCCTCTCAAGGTTCGCTCGCTGATCAATAAGGTTGGTCTGCTGCTCGATAAGGTTGTCTCGCTGCTCCATAAGTTTGGCTTGCTGCTCCCTGAGATCGGACTTCTCACGTTCTGCCGCCAGCAACTGCTCGGTGATCTCGTTCCGATGGTCATACAGGCGTCGGATCGGGGGAAAAGTCGAAAGAACCAGGCGTTTGAATTGAGCGCGCAAGACCAACTCCATCTCGCGGCAAGAACTTCTGACAGTTCTTTTCATCTTTGCCGGTGATCGGCCTGCCGCAGAGTCCGCTCTTTAAGCATTCAACTTAGCGGCGATCAACCCTCGCGAGAATCGATACCCTGGCTCCCGCACCGTGATACCTTTCATTCACAGCCATGCCGGTTCCACAGGAGGTAAGCAAAAGCGGCCCCGGATCATCTCCGGGGCCTCTTTCACTTACTGGACCTTGTCCGTTAGTTTTTTCATAGCCACAAGCATATCGGACCGATCGGTGAACCTACCGAGCCGCGATGTAGTGATTCTCGCGGGGGTTGATTGCGGATGGACGGGGCGGCTAAGGTGCCGCCGATCCATCATGAGAACCGGGCTGGGATAATTCGCATGCTCCGACGTTTCCGTAGTGTTTTACCAGCGCGCACACGCCTACCTGTCTACGAGCCAGAACCTGCACCGCCTCATCCGACGGTACCGGCCCAGGCCAGCACGCCCCCAACCATCGAGTTGCGGCGCACCGACCGAACAAAACCGGAGAACAAAGTCCTTAGTTCGTTTGCTTCCGACATCACCTCGCAGTTCGGCGAAGACGGCATCCTGCGCGAGGTGTTCAGCCGGATTGGAATCCGCAATCGATGGTGCGTCGAATTTGGCGCATGGGACGGCGAATATCTCTCAAACACGTGGTCGCTGATCAATCAGCAAAACTGGAGCGCCGTTCTCATCGAATCTGACCCGAAGCGCAGCGCGAAACTCCGCGATCTTCATCATCTCAACGAGCACGTTCACGTCGTATCTGCCGCTGTTGGTTGGGCCGGCGACGAGGCTCTTGATGCCATTCTCTCCTCAACGCCGATACCGAAGGACTTCGATCTGGTTTCGATCGACATTGACGGCAACGACTGGCACGTCTGGAGCGCGATGCAGAATTATCGTCCGCGCGTCGTCGCGATCGAATTCAACTATTCAGCCTCGAACGATCTGTATTTCGTGCAAGCTGCCGATCCGTCCCTCAATCAAGGCGCATCGCTACTCGCCATGATCGAACTCGGCAAAAGCAGGGGATACGAACTCGTCGCCACCACATTGACCAATGCAATCTTCGTGCTTGCCGAGGACTTCCAGAAGATCGGAATCTCAGATAATTCGATCGATGCCATGCACTTCAGTGATCGCACGATCGAGATCGCGCAGGGCTATGATGGGACCATCTTTGCCGGCGGCAACCTGTCGCTGTATTGGCAAAATCGTTCCCTTGCTCAAGAGGACTTCCAGATGCTGCCTCCCGAAAAGCGGAAGTATGTCTATCCCGGAAATGACTAGAACGGCGCGCCGTAGGCAACGAGCGCATTATACCAAAGCGTCGTAGCCGAAGCCGCGCCCGTGTCGTTGAGGTGCGTTAGGTCGGCCTGCCGTAGGTCGCGCCGGTCAGGCTGTCGATATTCGGGCTCGCCCAGATTCCGAGGCTGTGGTTGACCAGAAGCCAAGATTGTAGAGTCCGGTTCGGTCGGCTCAACCACGCCCTTGCGGATTGTCGAGCTGATGGACCGCGGCGCCGCAACGCTGCTAGAAATTCATCTGCAGGGGATCATCCAACCGACGGAAGGCGCAGCGCTCGAACACGGGAAGCAAACAATGATCACCGGCAACAAGTGGCAGTCCGCCAAGACGCATTGCCCCAGGCCCCACGCATACACTCCGGCCGCCCCGCTGCAAACCGCAGCACTGCGCGCGGCATGGGACGACCACATGACCGACGAGATCAGGCTTAGTCCGAGCTGGCGAATCATCGTGGTGCCGGCCGCGCGGATCGACCGCCGCACCTGGTCGGTGCAGCGCCTGGTCGACGGCGCCTGGCAAGACGCCCACGTTACGCGGTCCCGCGAGATGTTGCGATGGTACCTGCCGCTTTGCGGCACGATCGACAAGGCCGTGCGCGCCATCGTGGCCAACCTGCCGGACCGCATCGACCGGCGCCGGCCCGGAGAACCAGGGCGGAGCCAGTACATCCGGAAGAGGGCGCCCAAGGTCGTCGCTGCACCGATCGCCGAGGTGATGGTGGCCGAGCCCGCGGCACCGATTGCGCTGGCCAGTCTGGACGTGGGGTACCGCCCCCCTGGCACACCCGCAGCGTCTAACCTGCTCGCTGGCCCGCGTGGAGCCGCCCAGGCCAAGCCGCCGGGCAAATCTCGCGCTTGTGCGTGGTGCGGATTGACCTTCACCTTCTCGGCGAGATCGCCGCGCACGTTGAGTTGCTCCCCGGTATGCGTGCGAGCCTACCGACGCAGGTACCTGCAGGAACTTCGAGCCCGTGATCCTGGCTGGCCAGAAAGGGCGCGGCTTGATGAGGCCGCACGGCGAGCCGCCCGCAAGGCCCGGAAACAGGCTCGAGAGATCGCCCTGGCCGCCGCTGCCGAGCAGCCAATCGAGCCCGCGACGTTGGAACATTTCCACATCTTTCACGGCGTCAGGATTGACCGCATAGAGCTGGCCCCGGCCAGCGGGCCGGCCGTCGAAGTGATGCCCGTCGAGCCGGAAGCCTCTCCAGCGCCCGCCGTGGCCCATCTGGAGGCCGCGCCATCGACGCCGTACCGGGACGTGCCACGCGAGACCAAGCGGCTTGCCCGCCAATTCCTGGCTTGGTGTCGGGACCATGAGCGGGAGGTAGAGCGAGCTATGTCTCGAAGCCGCTTCGCCAGCGCTCCGGCCGATGCCGATGCTTGGTGATGATCCTCGCCAGCAGCGGGCCAACGTCCAACAAACGTCCAACTTTCTGTGGACAAATTTTTGCGCGATTTTTAGTTTGCCGCATCTTCAATGACTTATCCGCTGCACTCTATGGTTTTTTCCTGCAGTGACCGAACGTCATCGCCCATGCGATCGTTCGCGTCGGGGTTGCTGATGGAGAGACCATTGCCGAAAGTGCAGTTTGATCTCGAAGAGATCGCCAAGGAATTCATGGCCGCTTACGGCGGCTGGTACGAGCGAATGCGGGTCGCGAAGGTCGGGGCGCAACTCGCTGCCGAGCGAGAGCAGAACGAAGCGAACTATCTTGCAGCCGGTAGGCGCCTCGAGCGTCTGAGCGACAAGGACCTGTCGAGGAAGTGGATCGCCGTGCTGCGGCGCCTGTACGGCGAGGATCGCCGTCTTCGCAACGAGATAGACGATCTCAGCGCCGAGCTTGGGCTCCGGAAGCTCCGTATCGATCTACCCGAGGACGTGCGCGCGCTGCTGGCCGGCCGCGCGGGGAAGGTCGGCTGATGTCGCGCGATCTGATGGACGGCAAGGCAGCGGCCCGCCGACTGCACATCACCGAGGATCAACTGAGCGCATTGGTCCAAGACGGCGAGATCAGCTACATCAACGTCGGGCGTGGCAAGAAGCGCCCGCGCCGGCGGTACGCTGAAGAGGATATCGCCGAGTTTGAAGAACGGCGAAGGCAACGGGAGGCATCACCATGTCGGTCTACAAAGACAAGCGATCGCCGTTCTACCTCTTCGACTTCCAGCTCAGTGGTCGTCGGTTTCACGGCTCGACGAAATGCACGAACCGGAAAGACGCCGAGCGTTTCGAATCGGTAGAGCGCGACAAGGCCAAGGCGCTGGTTAAGGCGATGAAGCGCAGCAAGACGTCGCTTCTCCTCGACGATGTCGCGGGTCGCCTCTGGAATGACAGCGCCCAGCATGACGCCGAAGCGAAGGCGACAGAGACCAACCTGGCCCGCCTGATTGATTATTTCGGAGAGCAGAAGCCGCTCACCGAGATCGACCATAGCGAGGCCAAGAGGCTGGTTGCGTGGCGCCGCGGCCATCGCGTCTCCCGGCGCGGCAAGCGCACCCGAGAGCAGGAGGAGGCGCTGCCGCTGGTCTCCAACGCGACCGTGAACCGATCGACGACCAAGGTGCTGCAGCGGATATTCACATTCGCGAAGGCGGAGGGCGCGGCGTTCGAGAACGAACCGAAATGGGATGATTTGCTGCTGCCCGAACCTGAGGAGCGCGTCCGCGAGCTGCAGGACGACGAGGCTGTCGCGATCGACGCCGCGATGCGCGCCGACTACGAGCCGTTTTTCGCCTTCGTCAGGGCCTCCGGCATGCGGCTGCAGGAATGCGTCACGCTGCGCTGGTCGGAGGTGAACTTCGGCACCAGGCAGATCGTGCGGCTCGGCAAGGGCGGCCAGCGCGTCGTGTTCCCGATCACAGACAGCGTCCGCGAGATCCTGTTCGAGCTGCAGGGCCATCACGCCGAGTTCGTGTTCACGTACACCGCTCAATTCACCAGTAAGAAGCACGGCAGGGTGCGCGGCGGTCGATACCCGCTCACCCACAGCGGAACCAAGGCGGCCTGGCAGCGGATACGCGCCAATGCCGGCGTGACCGACTTCAGATTCCATGACTTCCGCCACGACTTCGGGACCAAGCTGCTGCGCGACAGCGGCAACCTGAAACTGGTACAGAAGGCGATGAATCACCGCAGCATCGAATCGACCATGCGATATGCGCACGTCCTCGACGAGGATGTGGCCGCCGCCGTCGAGCGCGTCGCGAAATCCCGGAGAAACTCCCGGGGGCCGGTGCGGAAGGTGAGCTAAGCCGTTGAGACTGCGCACGATATCAGAGCCGGCGTCAGGGCTTCCAGATGTCGTTCGCGGCGACGCTCGGGCTGGTCGCGCTGATCCAGATCGGGATGCCGAAGCTGATGGCGTCGCCGGATCATTCGGCGACCGCGCGCATCGCCATGTGGGGCGGTCGCGAGATCACGATGCTGGTCATGGCCTCGCTGGTGGCGGGGCTCGCGACCACGCCCTATTCCGCCTTCCATTTCCATCGCGTCACGCCTTACGGGCTGCTCGCCAATCTGGCGGCGATGCCGGTGGTGTCGGCGGTCGTGATGCCGGCGGGCTTGCTTGGGCTCCTGGCCATGCCGTTCGGCTTTGACGGCGTGTTCTGGTGGCTCATGGGCCTCGGCATCGACTGGATGATCGTGGTGACGCAGTGGGTCGCCGCGCTGCCGGGTGCGGTCGGCCGCATGGCGGCGTTCGGCACCGGGCCCATGATCCTGGCGAGCGTGGGGCTCGTCCTGCTCGGGCTGCTGCGTACCCCGCTGCGCTGGTCGGGCGCGGCCCTGCTTCTGGTCGCGACAATCTGGGCGGTAAGGGTGCCGCAGCCAGATGTCCTCATCTCCGCTGACGGCCGCAACGTCGCGGTGCGAGGCGGCGACGGGCGGCTGCATCTGATGCGGAGCGCCAAGGACGCCTTCCTCGTCAAGGAATGGCTCGCTGCGGATGCCGATGCGCGCACCGCCGCCGATCTCTCGCTGGCAGACGGCGTCTCCTGCGACGACAGCGGCTGTGTGACCGCGACGGGCGCCGGTGGCGGCTTCGTCGCGCTGGCGACGCGGCCCGAGGCGCTGGTGGATGATTGCGAGCGCGCCATGCTGATCGTGACCGCTCGGTCGACGCCACAGGACTGCGCGGCGTCCGTGATCGATTCCGAGCGGCTGCGGCGCCACGGTGCGCTGATGCTGCGCCGTGTCAGTGACGGCTTTGCCATCGACGCGGTCAAGCCTGGTGGCATCGACCGGCCGTGGTCGCCGGCGGTTTCCGGCGATACCGAGAGCGAAACGATGTTGCGGCTGCCCGGCGCGACGCGGCCTGCGGTCGATGCGACCCCGGCGGAGGCGGATGTTCAGGGCGACGATTAGGGGTGGTCGGGCGAGGGCGTCGCCGGAATTTCGAAGGCGCCGAGATGGTACTCGTCGGAGTCGGGGCCGGCGTCGGGCAACTTGACCAGGGTGAAGGCGGCTTCGGGAAATTGCTGCCAGACCTTGAGGTCGTCGGCGGTGACCGTGAGCCAGCCGAACCGGAACATGTACCGGCCCGGCTCCGTGACGCGTCCAGCCTTTTGCCAAGTGACCTTGTCGACCACCGCGCGTGTCCTTCTCAGCGCGAGATGATGCGCCAAGGCGCTGTTGGACGCAAATCCCCAATTGCGCCCCGGAACCCTAAGTCCGGGGTCGCTCGAAATTGCTTTGGTCACCCGCCGCGAGGCGGTTCATCCTGCGGCGCTGATGGTCTCAACCCAAAAATAGCGACGCAAATGCAGAGGGCCGCCGCTCCAAGACCTTGGGCTTCTGTTCGACGGTCGGCTGAACCGCCGGCAGCTGCAGCACGGTCACGCGCTGCCCTTCGCAGAGCTGCGTCACCAATATGCGATTGCCGTCGGGGAATTCGACCGCGTCATGATGGCGATCGGGAACGTCGGGCTCGACCTCGTTGAACACGCCGACGCGGTAGCCGATCGTCTTGGTCCAGATCCAGCGGCTATCGTAGCGGACGTTTTCAGCGAAGGCGAGCTCGGTGCCCGGACGCATGCAGACCGCGACGGCCGGATCATGCTCCGAGGCAAAGCCGCGGGTCGACGTGCCGCGGAAGGTCGTGGTGATCAGCGTCTCTCCGACAACGGCGGGACGCGATGCCACAGCGTGCAGACTATAGTCACACATCGGATGGCTCCTCATTTCGAGATAGCGACCCGTGCCTCCCCTTGAGGCGCAGGCCTCTACCAGAGTGGACGATAGCGAAACAGTCTTTTCCCGTTTCTGGGCGATTGTACGACTGGCCGCCCAGGAGCTCCGATCACAAACGCGCTACAGCGCGCGGGAGGTATCGGAGCGCGTCCAGAGAAGCAACGCGCTGCGCTATCCGCCAAGCAACTTGCCGATGTGTCGCTCGTTCCTCGACGCCGTCAGTATTTGCGATAGAGCCCGATCAGCTTGCCCTGGATCCGCACCCGGTTCGGCGGCAGGATGCGCACTTCATAGGCAGTGTTGGCCGGCTCGAGCGCGATCGAGGCGCCACGCCGGCGGAAGCGCTTGAGGGTGGCTTCCTCTTCGTCGATCAGCGCCACCACGATGTCGCCGGTGTCGGCGGTGTCGTTGCGCTGGATCAGCGCCATGTCGCCGTCGAGGATGCCGGCATCGACCATGGAGTCGCCGCGCACTTCCAGCGCGTAGTGTTCCCCGGAGCCGAGCATGTCGGGCGGCACACTGATGGTGTGGCTGCGGGTTTGCAGCGCCTCGATCGGCGTACCGGCCGCAATCCGGCCCATCACGGGGACGGCGACCGGGCGGTTGCCGTCATCCTCGGCGCCAATCGGTGCGCTCGAGCGCTTGCCGAGCGTGCCTTCGATGACGCTGGGCGTGAAGCCGCGCCGGCCATTGCCGCCGCCGGAGAGCTCGGGAAGCTTGATCACCTCGATGGCGCGGGCGCGGTTGGGCAGGCGGCGGATGAAGCCGCGCTCCTCGAGGGCGGTGATGAGGCGATGGATACCGGATTTCGAGCGCAGATCGAGCGCGTCCTTCATCTCGTCAAACGAGGGCGGCACGCCGGCCTCTTTCAGACGTTCGTTGATGAAACGCAGAAGTTCGTACTGTTTGCGCGTGAGCATCTCGAGCATTCCCCCGGTTGATAGCGTCGTTCGATTCCGAGACATCAGAAGAAAGCCAGGTCTCGGAAGCGCTAAACTCCGAGATGGACTCCCATTCATAGACACCAGTACTCGAAACAAATCATGAACGGACACTATATGTTCGATATGTGTTCCGCAACCACTTAATTTCAGGTGAACGTAGAGCTGAGCGTGGAGCTGAACGTAACAGCCGTTCCCGATGCGCGGTTCGCGCGCAGCGTCACTCCGGCATCGTCAGGATCTCGCACGGCGCGCCTGTAACGGCGGCCGGCGCGAACGGCGGACGGATCAGAAGTGCCCGTGCCGCAGCGAGATTTCCCAACAGCGAACTGTCCTGCTGCAGGACCGGCGTCGCGATCAGCGTGCCGTCGTCGCGCTCCTCGAGCCGCGCGCGCAGATAGTCCTCGCGCTGGTCGTTGGCGGCAAGATCGCGGCCGAGCACGGCGCTCTCGCGGACATGATGAATCACCTTGCGTCCGTTCAAAGCCCGAATCAGCGGCACCAGAAACAGGAAGGCGCAGACATAAGACGACACCGGATTGCCGGGCAGGCCCATCACCCGCATCGAACCCAACCGCCCGTGCATCATCGGCTTGCCGGGCCGCATCGCGATCCGCCAGAACGCCATGTCGACGCCCTCGGCCTCCAGCGACTGCTTGACGAGATCGTGGTCGCCGACCGAGGCGCCGCCGGTGGTGATGAGTATGTCGGCGTCCGCCTCGCGCGCCCGGCGGATTCCTGAGGTGGTCGACGCCACGGTGTCGGCGGCGATGCCGAGATCGACGGTCTCGGCGCCTTCGGCGCGCGCCAGCGCCCGCAGCGCATAACCGTTGGAATAGACGATCTGACCCGGGCCGGGGCGGGAACCCGGCATGACAAGCTCATCGCCGGTCGCCAGCACCGCGACCTTCGGACGGCGGCGGACGGCCAGTTCCGGATAGTTCATCGCGGCGGCGAGCGACAGCGCGCGGTCGGACAGAACGCTGCCGCCTGCCAGCATTACGTCGCCTTCGTGGAAATCCACCCCGGCGACGCGGATATGCCGACCTTTGGCGGCGGCCTCCGTCAGGGTGATGTGGTCGCCGTCAGCCTTGGTATCCTCCTGGATGATGATCGCGTCAGCGCCATCGGGGATCACGCCGCCGGTAAAAATCCGCACCGCTTCGCCGGCGCCGACTGTTCGCTCGAACGGCCGGCCGGCCGCGACCTCGCCGATCACCTTCAGCCGGGCCGAGAGATCAGCTGCGTCGGCTGCGCGCACCGCGTAACCGTCCATCGCCGACATCGGCTGCGGCGGCTGGGTGCGCCGCGCCGCGACGTCGCGTGCCAGCGTGCGGTGATAGGCGGTATCGAGCGCCACCATCTCCTCGGGCAGCGGCTCTGCGCTGGCGAGAATGGCGGAGAGGGCATCGGCAACCGGCATCAGTGCCACGGGCAGGACCTCCTAAATCCAAAGTGCCTAAATCCCAAATGCCTAAATCCCAAGTGCGGCGAGCGCCCTTGCCACGTCATCCGTCGATGTCACGTGGACGGCGTGAAGGCCGCGCGCCCGCGCACCTTCGATATTGGCGGCGGAGTCGTCGAAGAAAAGGATCCGCGACGCCGGCACGCCGATCGCTTTTACCACATGATCATAGGCTTCCGCGTCGGGTTTTCTGAAGCCGATGGTCGAGGACAGGAACACGGCGCGGAAATGGCCGAGCAGGTCGGCGTAAGCGACCGAGAAATGCGCGACATGGGCCGGGTTGGTATTAGAGAAAGCATAAAGCGGCATCCGCAGCGCCGCGCGCGCCAGCAGCGGCGCGATGCCCGGCATCTCGCCGGTGAAGATTGCGTTCCAGCCGTCGAGGAACTGCGCGTCGGTAAGGCTGATGCCGAGCGATTGGCGCAGGTTCGCAAAAAACGCCGCGTCGTCGATCCGGCCGATCTCATGATGCTTGAAACTGTCGTCGACGACGAAACGCGTCGTGAGGTCGGCCGGCGCGCAGCCAGCGTGTTGCGCCCAGTTCGCCATCACCCTGTCGAAGCTGATGTCGAGCACGACGCGGCCGATATCGAACAGCAGCACGTCGACGGAATTGGGGGAGAGGGAGGAGGTCATTGCGCGAACGGTTTACGAAAATTGCGGGCAGCCGGCAATGGATTCGATTTCACGATGTCGGTGTGATGTCGTTGACAATCTGGCCCAACGCCCCTGGTCCCGTCGTCCTGAGGAGCGGCGTAAGCCGCGTCTCGAAGGATCGACGGCCACCATTCCGGCCGTGCATCCTTCGAGGCTCGCTCCGCTCGTACCTCCAGCGACAAAGGCGGAGCCTTTGCGCGGGGATGACGGTGTTGGTCTGATTCAATTGCCAACAGCAAAAAAGGACGTGAGCCCGCATTCTCGCGACACGATTTGCCCGAGGTCTGCCCTTCGTTCCGCCCTCTCATTTAGTAGAGGGCGCAGGGAAAGCCGGGTGCCGATTGCACCCATGGGCCCGGTGCAACAAAAAGCACCGGGGTAGGACCACAGGTGTAACCGGAACAACCCGGCTTTCCCTGCGCGATGGGTTACGGCTTATACGTGCTCTCCCCGGTGAGACTGGGCTTGCTTGTCACCGCCGTCAGCAAGAGACGTCAGTCCCTCGCTGATGAGACACCTGCCACTAGGGCGTCAGGCCTGCACGACTTCGCCGTCCGCCATCTGCCACAACCGTCCATCGTGACATCGGCGTCCACCGCATCTCACCGCGCGTTCGTGACGATCGCGAGCGTCCCTCAATCGGGTGAGACGGACAAACCTATAGCATTGAATTGCTCTTCCGAAAACCAGAATATTTTCGTTGGGTAGGCTTGACAGATTTTGAGTGATTTGCCCGTCGGGTTAACTTGTCACACCCGGACGAGCGCAGGGAACCAAACCTGCGCTTTTTGACCCGGACGGACCGTGGCGTCCTCCGGAGCCCAAAGCGTTACGCTTGAGCCAGGGGACTGTTTCAAACACGATCAAAGACGTAGACAACCAAATGACAATTGCTCGAAACTGGAGCTCGAGGTGACGCCCGTGGTTTTCTGGTTAGCGAATGCGGTTGGGCTGGCGATCGCTTATCTCCTGGGTTCTATGCCCACGGGCTATCTGGCGGGGAGGCTGCTCAAGGGCATTGATATCCGCGCGCATGGCTCCAAATCCACGGGAGCAACGAATGTGTTGCGGACCCTGGGGAAATGGCCTGCGTTGGTGGTGCTCCTAGTCGATGTGTTGAAGGGGGCGGCGGCGATTGTCTTGGCCCGCTGGATTTATCCCTGGGTCTATACATGGCCGTCCGTTACGCCTCCGACTGCGCTTGATCTGCAAACCTGGGTGCCATGGGCGGTTTGCCTGGTCGGAGTTGCCGTGTTGTTGGGGCACAGCCGCTCGATCTGGCTGAATTTTACGGGCGGCAAATCCGCGGCGACGGGATTGGGCGTGTTGCTGGCGATGTCCTGGCCGGTGGGTCTGGGTGCCGCTGCGGTTTTCTGCGTTGTGCTGGCTATTTTCCGGATGGTCTCGCTTGGTTCGATCATCGCGGCGCTGACTGCGATCGCGCTCGTCTGCGTCCTGGAGCAACCGTTGCCCTATCAGTTGCTGGTGATTGCTGGTGGAATCTACGTGATCGTGCGCCACCGAGCCAACATTCAGCGGCTTCTGGCTGGGACGGAGCCACGCCTGGGGCAAAGCAACGCATAGGACGAATGAATTGGCCGGCGCGTGGCCGCAGGAGGCTCGTGCAGGCAAGGGGGCAAACCGGCGCTTTTGACCCCGTTGCGGATGCAGCCAGAAGCTCGATAAGCTTGGTTCGAGGAAGATTTTGTCGGCGCGCTTGAACATGAGACGGCATCACTTGGCTATTCGACCCGCTACCGAGGCGGACGCCGCGTCCATCGCTGAAATCCATGCCGCAAGTTGGCGCGACGCTTATGCAGACATTCTGGCACCGGAATTCCTGAACGGCCAGATCGAAATGGATCGGCTCGCTGTCTGGTTGGAGCGGCTCCGCGACAGTCCTCCAACCCAGCTGGTCAACGTCGCCTGCGATCCGACTGGCCACGCAGAGGCGTTTGTCTGCGGCTATTGCGATTTCGATCCTGTCTGGGGAAGTCTTGTGGACAATCTCCACGTTCGTCCTCAGGTTCGCGGTCTGGGGATAGGTGAAAAGCTTTTTCGAGGCGCCGCCGGCGAACTTTCGGCAAAAGCTTCCAGCTCCGGGCTGCATTTGTGGGTGTTCGAAGCAAATGTGGCGGGCCTTCGCTTCTACGAACGGCTAGGGGGCCGCGTGGTCGAAAGGGCTAGTTCCGAGATTCCGGCGGCTGGCGGAAAGACTGTCTTGCGGGTGCACTGGCCCAGCGTCGCGCAGAATGGCTGAATGCGATGTTTATCGGGCGATAAGCATCGAAAGACGTGATGCGAGCAGTTTTCCGATGAGTTTCATCGGGTACGTTCGATAGCTGGGTGCATCATTCGGAAGTTCTGTGTTGACGGGCCGGAATTTTGTCTGGGTCCGCATCTCGATGGGCGGGAGGTCGCCTTCAAAACGGGCGCGATACGTCGAGACCCAATGGCCGCGACTGAACTTCAGGAACATGCCCGAGTTGCAGCACGACGCGACGAACCGCTGGGTAGGCGAGCTGTCCTTGATTTTGTAGCCCACCAGCAGGTCCGCACCCGAGACGCAACCAAACCGGTCGTCACGGTAGCTCAGATAAGGTGTCCCGCCGTCAGCGTCGAGGACACGCGCTGCATTTGGCAGCCGCTCGATCTGCTGACCACCTTCCTGACAGTCGTCGCAGTAGCACACCACGCTCAGGATTGGCACGCCAACGGCCTGGCACCGAACGCGACCGCAAGCGCATGACGAGATTCTGATCGTCTGGTGTACTTTGGCCATCTGGTTCTCTGCCGCGCGGACCTTGTTGTCCCAGCCTGTTAAATCAACTGGACGTTGACGCCTAGCGTTGACGCCTGGGCGTTTTACCGCCATATACACGGCATGAACAAGCTTCGATCATTCGCATCGACCACCACGGCGACCGCTTACGGCGGATCGCCTCCTGGTTGCGCGCGCTAGAGACAAGCGTACTTCACCCAGAAAGGCCCGGCCGGCGACGGACGGGGCCTTTCTTGTTTCTGATGGTCCGCGTCCGCGCTTATTCCCCTCACAAGGAACATAGTCATGGACGATCTCGACCACAGAAATCTCGGCGTGCAACTCAAGCTCTGGCACCTTCAGGAGGATGCGCCGGGCATGGTGTTCTGGCATCCGCGCGGCTACGCGATCTACCGGGTGCTGGAGGATTATGTCCGGCGCAAGATGCGGCGAGCCGGCTATGCCGAGGTCCGGACGCCGCAATTGCTGCCGCAGGCGCTCTGGGAGCGCAGCGGCCACTGGGACAAGTTCGGCGAGCACATGTTCCGGGTCGACGACGACGAACAAGCGATGGCGCTGAAGCCGATGTCGTGCCCATGCCACGTGCAGATATTCAACAAGGGGCTGCGCTCGTGGCGGGAGCTTCCGATTCGCTATGCCGAGTTCGGCGCCTGCCATCGCAACGAGCCTTCCGGCTCGCTTCACGGCATCATGCGGACGCGCGCCTTCGAGCAGGACGACGCCCACGTGTTCTGCCGCGAGCAGGACGTGGAGGGCGAAGTCGCGCGCTTCATCGCCCTGCTGGGCGAGGTCTACCGGGACCTCGGTTTTCCCGACTACGAGGTACCGCTGGCCACGCGGCCGGCGGTGCGCGCCGGCGACGACGCGACCTGGGACTGGTCGGAGGCGAAGCTCGGCGATGCCGCGCGGCAATGCGGCCTCGTGCCTCGCATCAATCCCGGCGAGGGCGCGTTCTACGGCCTGAAGCTGGAATTCGCGCTGCGCGACCGGTTGGGACGATCCTGGCAGTGCGGCACGGTGCAGCTCGACGGCGTGCTGCCGCAGCGGCTCGAGGCGTCCTACATCGCGCCGGATGGCAGCCGCGCGAGGCCGCTGATGATTCACCACGCTATCTTCGGATCGCTCGGCCCCATGATCGCGATCCTGCTCGAGC
The DNA here is from genome assembly GCF_049949265.1 of Bradyrhizobium genosp. P. Classification (NCBI taxonomy): domain Bacteria; kingdom Pseudomonadati; phylum Pseudomonadota; class Alphaproteobacteria; order Hyphomicrobiales; family Nitrobacteraceae; genus Bradyrhizobium; species Bradyrhizobium genosp. P. The sequence goes on from NZ_CP188195.1 coordinate 4,821,367, forward strand.
GCCATAACGGCGTGCTTCCGTTCTGGCTGTCGCCGCACCAGGTTGCGGTCGCGCCGATCTCGAAAGAGCAGGCCGGATACGGCGCGGACGTGCTGGCGGCGTTCGAGGAGGGCGGCATCAGGGCCGTTGCCTATGACGGCGCCGATACGCTCTCGCGGCGCATCGTGGCGGCGCATGACATGGCGGTGCCGGTGATGGCTGTCGTAGGCCCGCGCGAAATGAGGGACGGCCGGGTGAGTTTGCGCGAGCGCGACGGCTCACAGATCGACGTGCCGCTTGCTGAGGCGGTGTTGCGCTTGCAGGCGAGGGCTCGGCCGGGGGCGCTTGCTGCTGACGTGCCGTAAAACGCGCTTCAGGCAAAGGTATCAACTGGCCGACTCCGAGTGGAACTCGTCGGCCGCCGATCGTCCCAGGATGTTGCGTCAGGGGGGCTCAAGCGAGTAACTTCGCGCGGTCGCTCTTTGGCGCGCTCTTGGGCCATGCACTCTTGGAGGCGGCGGATGATACACCCGAGGCGGGTGGCTGTGGCGGCCCTGTGCCGGGAACTCGCTGTGCCGGCTTTGGCCGCGCTGCTGGCGATGTCGGGTTCATTCGCGACCCACAGTCCCGTTGGCGCGGCGCCGACCACCGGCAATCTCACGCCGTATCTGGCGGCTAACGCCAAGCCTGCTGACGACAAGCCTGCTGACGCCAAGCCTGCTGACGACAAGCTTGCCGACGACAAGTCTGCCGACGATGTGAAGCCGATCCCGGTGGCTACTCCCGATGCCATCACAGCCAGCGGCCCCGTTGCCGCAGTCGCGCCACCGGCCGCTACCCCGGCGCCGACGACGACCGAGGCAGAACCGGTCAAAACCGCTGCTTTGACCGACCCGGCGGAGGCCGTGGTGCCGGAAACGCCGGCCAATCCGCGGGCCACGAGCAGCGATGAGAGCGAGCCGCCCCGCGATGTCAATCTGGCGCCGGACTCAACCGAAATCGTCGATGAGTGTTTTGTCCTCGATATCTGTGTCGACCGTTATTTGTGGACGCTTTACCAGCGCGCGCCCAAGGAAGACTCCGTCAGAGAAGACGTTCAGCGAGCTGTCACCGTCAGGAAAAAAGGCAAGTCGGTGACGGTCATGAGGACCGTTGGCATATCCGTCGACGAAGATTTTGCCTGGAAGGATGTCAAGGCCGCAGAGCACGCCGGCTTGCCCATGAGTGACTACGTCATTGGAGGCATGGATCGGGCGTTCAAGCTGAGGCTGTTTTACATGCTGCATGCCGCCGAGGCAGCAGGCCTGTCGCCCGGGATCACGAGCGCCTTCCGTGATGACTATCGTCAGTCAATTGCAAGCGGCCTGAAGGCAGCCAATGACAGATCCTTCCACGGCGGTAGTTTTCGCGGCGGGTATGGTCATGGACTGGCGGCTGACATCGTCAGCGTCAACGGCGCGACAAGGGCCGAGCGGTTGGCTTCCACGCAGGTGCTCTGGAAGTGGGTGGATGCGCGCGGCAAGGACTATGGAATCGGACGGCCCTATCTCGGCAGGGATCCACCGCATATGGGCCCAATCGATGGGGAGGAGTACGCCAAGCACCGTCTCGGGGTGAAGCCCAACGAGGTTGCGGCGACCGCAAGGTCCAAAGAAGAAACCGGTTCGGCTGGGAAGCGCAAGACAGCGAAGCACACGGCAGCGAAGCACACGAGAACCGCTGCATCATCGTGAATCGGTCTTCCGTCGACGACGACGCGGCTTCGCGTTCCGGCGCGCAGATACTCAGGCAGGCACCACACTCAGCCGGTCAACTCTGGAGAGCAGCAGCTTCAGGATCGGCGAATTGTTCGCCTTGTGGTAGGCGAGGACCAGGTCGAGTGTGGGCGCTTCTCCCTGCACCGGGCGGGTGGTGATCGTTTCAGGCAGATAGCGTCTCGTGTAGGCCGGCAGCAGCATGACGCCGCGCGTCGACGTGATCATCGAGATGGCGTGGACGACATTGTGCACTTCATGCTCCGGCTTGATGTCGATTCCGGTCCGGTTGAAATACTCCAGCACGACGCGGCGGACCGCGGGCGCGGATTTGGATGGCAGATAGAACGTCTCATTGACGATTTCTTGCGGCGCGATAGAGGTTTGCGCGGCAAGGCGATGATCGTTCGGAAACACAAACACCAGTGGGTCGGTCCGCACACGCTTTGACGCCAGGTCCGCCAGGTTCTCTTCCGGCCGCATGAAGGCCGCGTCGAGCTTGCGCCGCATCAGGGCCTTGGCGAGCACAGGCGAATAATCGCTCGACAGGCGGATGTCGATGCCGGGAAACGCCTCGCGCAGCACGCGGTTCACCTCGGGCAGCAGGTCGATTTCGGCGCCGGACAGGAATCCGAGAGCGAATACCGGCCGCGGCGGCTGTGCTGCGCGCAGCGCTGCTTCCTTCGCGGCCTCCGCCTGCAGCAGCGCCATTCGGGCATGATCCAGGAAAGCCTTGCCGGCAGCCGTCAGCTCAATGCCGTGCGCGCTGCGGCTGATCAGTTGGACGCCGACCTCCTGCTCGAGGTCGCGGATTTGCCGGCTGAGCGAGGGCTGGGACGTATGCAGCTTTTGCTCGGCAGCGACCGTTAAACTGCCTGCATCGGCGACGGCAACGAAGTAGCGGAGATGCCGAAGCTCCATCACAATCCCCCATGTCCCGCAGGCATGTCCCGCAGGCATGTCCCGCAGGCATGTCTCGCAGGCATGGGCCCAGCTTACAAAGTCTTTTCCAGGCCCACCAGCGCTCTCTATAGACAAGGGCGCCGACGCGAGGGTGCTGCCTGACAGGCAGAGCGAGCTCGAATTGATCCGCAAGGCTGCAAACGCCGTGCACGCGGCCTGAGGCCGCGCGTGTTGCCCCCCTGAAGGAGCCTGCACATGCGCAAAGGTGCCAGAGTATCGCTGCTGTTCGTTCTGCTGATCACGGGATTAGGCGGAGCGGCGGCGCAGTCCCCGAGCAATCAACCAAGGACAAGTGGCATGGAAACCGACCTTCCGAAAATCAAGCAAGCGCTGCTCGGAGACTGGGAGAGCATCGCGCCCGAGATCAGGCCGAGCAAGAACCCGGACGGCTCGCTCAAGCCGTTCTACCTCAAGCGCGCCTTCAAATATCTGCCGGGCGATCGCTTTGAGCTCGATGTCGTCAACTTCGCCGACCCTTACGGGGCCGTGCCGCTCGCGCGGATCAAGATCGGCGGCCACATGCTGTGGCAGGGGGCCCATCCGATCGCTGCGGGTGCGCAGAAGGTCGACTTCGTTGCCGACGAGTCCTACGAGGTGACGCCGATGGTGCAGGGATTTGCCGACATCCTCAACAAGGTCGCTTCGGCCGGATACGCGCCATGGGCGGTCAACGCCCCGCAGAGCATCTTCGGAAAGTCCTTCCTGCCGTTCGGTCTCAAGGAGGGGACGAACTTCATGGAGTACGATTTGGTCTATCTCCGGGGCGATCTGCTGTTCTGGGGCGCGCGTAATATCGACGGCCGCGGTTTTGACACCGAGCAGAACCGCCCGACCAACCTGCAGATCCCGCTGGTCCGGAAGTAATCCGGGATTCGAACTTTGGGTATGCCTGGCGATCGAATGCGTCGTTCGAGCAAGGGTGCGGCGGATGCAATTGGCGAAGACCGTTATCGACGTCGGACTATCGACGGATAATCTGGAGCCGATGCTGCGGTTCTGGCAGCAGGATGCCGGTCTCCGCTTCGATCACGTGCTGCCGGTTCGCCGCGGGCAGAAACAGCACAGGCACGATGCAAATGGTTCGGTCATCAAGCTCAATCATCACGCGGAGCAGCTCGCCGATGCAGCGCCGAGCGGCTACCGCGAGCTGATGGTGGCGAGGGAGGGCGTCGGACAACCGCGCGCGATGGCCGATCCTGATGGCAATCGTATCAGCCTGGTGCCCCCGGGGCATGACGGCATCATCCAGATCGCGGTCGTCATGGCGGTGCGGTCGCTGAGCGAACACCGCAGATTCTATGGCGAACTCCTCGGCTTCCCCGAACAGCCCTGGTCGGGCGGTGCGGCCTTTCGCCTTGGAGATAGTCTCGTTTTGCTCTCGGAGGACCGCACGGCGACCGTCGATCCCGTTCGTCAGGCCCGCGGCTGGCGCTACATCACCCTGCAGGTCGGCGATATCGATGCCGTGCATGACGAGCTGCGAAGCAAGGGCGTGCGTGAGGGCCTTGCACCGATCACGCTTGGCGACGTTGCCCGGATCTCGATGATCCTCGACCCCGACGGCAACTGGATCGAGCTGTCGCGCCGGGCGTCGATCGTCGGCAGTCTGTCCTGAACCGCGGAGTAGGGCGCAGGATCTTCCAACACCAAGCAAGCCATGACGAGGAAACACAGCCATGATCAAATCCAGCGATGACCGCCAGGTCCAGATCGTGCTGGACGCGTTCGATACGCTCTTCAACAAGCGCGACTACGCGTCCGCCGAACGCTTCTGGTCGCCGCGTTACATCCAGCACAGCGCGCATATCGCGCCCGGCCGTGACGGGCTGTTTGACCTGGTCAAGGGCTTGCCCGCGACGCTGCGCTACGAGAACCAGGTCGCGGCGGTGAGCGGTGATTTCGTCATCCTCCATGGCCGGTTCAGTGGTCACGGCCTGCCGGCGGCGTGGGTCGTCGCCGATATCGTGCGGATGGAAGACGGCGTGCTCGCGGAGCACTGGGACGTCATCCAGGACGAGGCCACGCAGCAGCAATCGCGCAGCGGCCTGCCGATGTTCGGTGACAAATTTCCGGCCTGATCGCGATCACCTCGTCGTCGGTTCGGATGGATGTGTGGACCTTCTGGAAGGAGCAGTAAAATGGCAGCAGCGACCTACAGGGCCTATCAAGCGTTGGGCGGGGGCAGGCTGGAGCTTGTCGATCGTCCGGTCGAGGCGCCGGCGGCGGGAATGGTTCGCGTTGCCGTCGAGGCGTGCGGGGTCTGCCACACCGACGTATTGACGGTGGAGGGTGGCTTTCCCGGCATGACGTATCCGCGAGTGCCCGGCCACGAGGCGGTCGGCCGCGTCGATGCGTTGGGCGCGGGCGTCACGCGATGGAAGCTCGGACAGCGCGTCGGCGTCGGCTTTCTCGCCGGGCGTTGCGGCGAATGTCCCTCTTGCCGGCGCGGCGACTTCGTCAATTGCGCCAATCAGGCGATCACGGGACTTCATCTCGACGGTGGTTATGCCGAGATGATGGTCGCCAGTCAGCACGCGCTCGTCGCGATCCCCGACGCGCTTCAGTCGGCCGACGCCGCCCCGCTGCAATGCGCCGGGGTGACCACCTTCAACGCGCTGCGCAAATCCGTGGCGAAGCCCGGCGACCTGGTTGCCGTGCAGGGCGTCGGCGGACTTGGTCATCTGGCGATCCAGTTCGCCGATCACATGGGCTTCCGCACCGTCGCGATCGCGCGGGGCGCGGACAAGAAGGAACTCGCGCTGTCGCTCGGCGCCGACCACTACATCGACAGCGCTGCGCGAATTGGGCGGCGCAAGCGCGATCGTCGCGACCGCGTCGAACCCGGCGACCTTTGGTGCGCTGCTGGGCGGCCTTGGGCCGAGGGGACAATTGATCATCGTTGGCGCCGGTCCCGAGCCGATGACGATCGGCGTGTCCGATCTGTTGTTCGGGGAGCACTCGATCGCGGGGCAGAACACCGGCACGCCGATCGAGATCGAGGACGCTCTCAACTTCAGCCTGCTGCAGAACATCCGCGCCAGGATCGAGCGGGTGCCCTTCGATAGAACGCCGGATGCCTACGCCAGGATGCTCGCGAACCAGGCGCGCTTCCGCATGGTCATCGAGATGGCTCCGTCGGCCTGATCGGCCGGCGAGGGCGCGATGCCTTACCCGCGCGAACGCGAAAATGAAATCAAACAGAACGAGGCGTGCCAAATGTCGAACGATACACATGAAACTGCACCGACCCAATTCGTTCAGGTGGGAGACATCCGGGTTGCATACCGGCGCTTTGGAAAGCGTGGAGCGCTTCCCCTCCTGTTGCTTAATTACTTCGCGGCAAACATGGACGACTGGGATCCCAGGATCACGAATGGCCTTGCCGCCATGCGCGACGTCATCATCTTTGACTATCCCGGTACCGGCCGTTCGACCGGCACCACGCCTTCGACGGTCGCCACGATGACGAAGGACCTCGTCGGTTTCTGCCGCGCGCTCGACTTGAACAACCTCGACATCCTTGGATTCTCGCTCGGTGGCATGATCGCGCAGCAACTGGCCTTTGAATTTCCAGATATGGTGAGGCGGATCGTTCTACTCGGCACGGGGCCGCGCGGCGGCGAAGGCATGACCTTCACCGAGCTGACGGTTGACGACCTGGACGATCCGGTCGCGTTGCTCATGAACGCGTTCTTCACGCCGAGCGACGCCAGCAAGTCGGCAGGGCACGCCTACCTCGAACGGCTGAAGCTACGCGCGACCGATCGAGACGGGCCGGTGCCCAGGGAAGCGGCTGTCGCCCAACTGCAATCCATCCGCGAATGGGGTGCAATCCCCTCTGAGAATCGCTTCGCCATGCTGGGCCAGATTCGTCAGCCAACCCTGATCGTGCACGGCAACAAGGACGTTGTCGTTATGCCGATCAACGCGTTTCTTCTCGCCCAGCACCTCCCCAATGTGCAACTGATCATGTACCCGGACGCCAGCCATGGGGCGCAGTCGCAACACGCAGATATCTTTCTCGAACACGCGCGACTGTTCCTGAACGCCTGAGCCGCCCCGACGTCTTGACGGTGTAGCGTCGCGGCGGATGCAGACAAACTCCGGTGAACCAATGGCCGATCACATCATCAATACCCAAGGTGCTGCCATCCGCGTCGCCGAGAGCGGGGCAGGAGAGCCCGCACTCGTTTTCCTGCATTATTGGGGCGGCTCATTGCGGACCTGGCGCGGCGTCATCGAGCGGCTCGGCGGCAAGCCGCGCTGCATCGCGCTCGATCAGCGCGGTTGGGGGGCGTCGTTTGCGACGGACGGACGATATGACCTTGCCGCGATGGCTGACGACGTCGAGGCCGTCGCCCGCCAATTGGGTCTCGACCACTATGTGCTGGTCGGCCACTCCATGGGCGGCAAGGTGGCACAAATCGTCGCCGGGCGCTGTCCAAAAGGCCTCGCGGGATTGGTGCTCATCGCGCCCGCGCCGCCGACGCCAATGCCGGTACCGGACGCCGTGCGCGTCGGCATGCTTCAGTCCTACGGTTCTCGCGAGGGCGTGCTGCTGGCGCTGGCCGTGCTCGCCGGCGAGGCACTGCCGGCCCAGTTCCGCGAGCAGGTCATCGAGGACACCCTGCGTGGCGCGCCCGAGGCCAAGCGCGCCTGGACCGAGCGCGGCATGATCGAGGACGTCACGGCGGGGCTCGACGCCATCAAGCTTCCCGTCATCGTGGTGGTCGGCGATCGCGATCAGGTCGAGCATGAGGCTACCCTGAAGGCGATCTTTGCCCGCTGTCTGCCGCAGGCCAGCTTTCGCGTGTTGCAAGGCGTCGGCCATCTGTCTCCGCTGGAAGCCCCGGACGCGCTCGCCGACGTCTGCAAGAGACTGCTTCAGGCACTTTGATCGAGTGATCGTCGACGTGCCGGGCGCGCCTGGCAGGAATCATCGCGGGCGCAGCAGTTGCCCGAGATCACGGATGTTGGGCACGGTATCGAGTGTGTAAACCGTCTCGATTAACCGTTCGGTCGTCTCAAGGCCCAGCACCGGCGAAATCAGATTTCGCGCCTTGTCGGTCACTTCAGCCCGTGTCATCGGATTTGCGACCGTCCCACGAACGTCGGTGACGCGTTCGGAAAGATGCGTGCCGTCGGTCAGGTCGACCTCGACGATGGTGACGCGCGCCGGCAGAAGTTTGGCAAGCTCGTCATCCCTGACAAGGTCCACCTTCGCGCGCTGCTGCAGCACAGCTTCGTCCTTCATCCTCGCTCTGTCGTGTGCCGCCTGGAACGACACGGTCCCGTCGAGCAGCATCACGGCCATCATGTGCTGCAGGCTGATGTCCGGATTGTCTCTGTTGTCCACGACCGCGGCGACCGAAGGCGCGACACGCACCGTCACGCGCTGGACCTGATCGGCGCTGAACGGGTGCTTGCTGCGGATCGCGGCGATCCCGTCGAGCGGCGCCTGGATCGGCGAGCCCACGCACCATTTCTTGATGTCGGTCAGGGCGATTTCGTAGCGTTCGCCGAGCTTGTCGGTGAGCTGCTCGGGCTTTGCCTTCGGCGCGTAGGCCTGGAAGAAATTGTCCGGGCCCGAGAACACGTCGTCGACGCCGGTCCAGCCCGATCGCACCAACAGCGCGGCGGTGACGCCGTTGCGCGCGGGCATGCCGGCGAAGACAAAGCCTTTCTCGATGTGGTCGACATCGCGCCGCCACACGATGTAGCCGGATGCTTGTTGCGCGGCATAGTCGAGCACCCAGCGCATCTGCTGGGCGTCGAGGCCGGCGGTGCAGGCGGCTGCGGCCGACGCGCCGAATGTTCCGGCGAGGCTGTGCGTGTCCATGACATTCTCATAGCTGAACTTGGCTCCGCCCATTGCCAGCACCACGCGCGTTCCGACGTCGTAGCCAAGTGTCACGGCGCGAAGGAAATGCTCCCCGGTGATGCCGAACCGTTCGCCCAGCGCCAGCGCCGCCGGAACCACCGAGCAGCCGGGATGCGAGCGCGACGCGTTGTGCGAATCGTCGGTCTCGTCGGCATGGGCCATCACGCCGTTGGCGAGCGCCGCATCGATCGGCGGCACCGTCAGCGTCGTGGCCGCGATCGTGACGTCGCCCTTGGCGGCAACGTCCCGGATATAGCGCTGCGCCGCGTCGCCCGGCGCCAGCCGCGATCCCGAGATCATCGCAGCCAGCGTATCGAGTACATGGTGCTGGGCTTGCTCGGCGACCTCAGTGGGAAGGCTGCGTTGCCGCGCTGCGCTCATGTAGTCGCTCAGCGCGGCCATCTGCGGCGCGGCGGCTTGGGCAAATGCGCGCGGAGGCGGCACGGCAAAGCCGATTGCGCCCGTCGTCAGCAATCCAAGGACGTCGCGTCGTTTCATTTCATGTCTCGATACCCGGAGTGAAGCACCATAGCGCGTAGGATGGGTGGAGCGTAGCGATACCCATCATTTGCAATCGGCGGCTGTGATGGGTTTCGCGACAGCTCAACCCATCCTACGCGCTTGGCGGCATTAGGTCGGAAGCGCGCTGATCTGCTGCATGAGCCCAAGCAGGTCAGGCTGTCCGCATTCTTCGATGATTTTTCCTTCAGACCATCGGTAGAAATTCACCGCCTGTACGGCGATCGACCGGCCCGTTGGCGGAACGCCAAAAAAATGTGCCGAGGTGTGTACCCCGCATTGTGAAGCGCGCGGCAATCCTGTCACCTTCGGCGATCGTTTCCTCCAGGGTCCACTGAATATCCGGAAAGCCGCCACGCATCATGGCGATGATCGCACGGTAGCCGTCCGGTCCCGGCTACGGATACTTGCCGTCAGCTTGATTGCACCAGAAAGCAGATCGCTGCATCAAGCGGGCGACGTTTGAAACGGCATTTTGCAAGTGGAGCGAAAAACGAAATAGCCTTTTCTATACATCGACTGTTTTTCCCCTAGGCTGAAGGCGTTGTTGATCAGGAGCTGCGCTTATGACGATTCCACTTTCTCTTTCACGACGTTCCGCGCTCGGTGCTTTTGCCGGAGGCCTGATTGCGGGCCGTGCACGCGCCGAAACCGGGCAGGGCGCGAATCTTGATCTTGGCGGCACCACGCTTCGCGTCGCCTATTACAAAGGCGGCTGGCGTCCGTTGCTGCAGGCGGCCTCCGAGGACAAGACGCCCTACAAGATCGAATGGAAGGAGCTCAACAATGGCGTGCTCCACATCGAGGCGCTGAGCGGCGACGCGCTTGATCTCGGATCGGGCAGTGAGATCCCTGCGATGTTTGCCGCGCGGCAGAATGCCAAGGTGCGCTTCATCGCGGTCACGCATGAAGATCTCAACATCCAGGTGACGGTGGCGGCAAAGGATGCGCCGATCCATTCGATCGCTGATCTCAAGGGCAGGCGCGTGGGCTATGTGCGCGCGACGACCGCGCACTATTTCCTCGCCAAGCAGCTCGAGGAGGCGGGCCTGTCATTCGGTGACATCGACGCCATCAACCTGACGCCGTCGGACGGCTATTCGGCGTTCGCCTCCGGCCAGCTCGATGCCTGGGCGATCTACGGTTACAACGGCCAGCTCGCCATCGCCAAGCAGGGCGCGCGCCTGCTCAAGACCGGCGTCGGCTATCTCTCGGGGAATTTTCCGATCTACGCCAATCCGAAGGCCATTGGTGACCCGCTGCGTCATGCGGCGCTGACCGACCTTCTGCTGCGGATCCAGCGCGCCTATGCGTTCGCCAACAAGAATTTCCCGAGCTATGCCACAGCCCAGGTGGCGGAAACCCATCTGCCGCTGCAGGACATCCTCGACCAGTTCGCGCGGCGCAGCACCGATTTCTCGCTCGCCGGTGTGACACCGGACGTGCCGGTGACCCATCAAGCCGTCGCCGATACCTTCCTCAAGCTCGGCGTCCTCGACGCCAGGGCCGAGGTCGGGAAATTCTGGAATACCAGCTTCAACGAAGCCATCGCCAAGGGCGCCGCCAAGCTGGCTACGCTTTAGCAGCGAGCCATTGGAGGATTTCATCTCTCCCGTTTGCAGCAGTTGCGGCGCGGGTTGCTGACGGCGAGGATCACGTCCTCATTGGCGCGCGACGTCGCCGACCGGCCATGACCGTCCGGACGCAACGCGTCCCTGAATGCCGAGGTTTCGGCATTTGCCGTGCGCAATGAGCCGGCGAACAGCAGCGTCGCGCTCAGCGCGGTCGCGAGCAGTTTCTCTTTCACCCGACGTCTCCATCTCTTCAGGCCGAATAGTCCTTGCTGATGGGACGCCGCCGGATGGCCCCGGGGTTCGTGGCCGGCCGGTTACAAATTGGACATTTGACGAGCTGGCCGCCGTTGCCTCAAACCTAATTGCCCGCCTGCACGATGGCCGGCCCCGGCCGGGGCGCGTCGGGGAACGTCTGCTCCCAGCCGCCGCCCAGCGCCTTGAACAGAGACACCAGGTTGAGCGAGACGTTGGTCGTGCTGGTGGCGTATTGCTGCTCGTTCTGCAGCAGGCTGCGCTCGGCATCGAGCACATTGAGGAAGTCGGTGACGCCGTCATTGTAGCGCGAGCGGGCAAGGTCCAGTGCCGCGCGTGTGTGATCGAGCTGCGCGCGCAGCCGTTCCCGGCGGGTCTGCTCGAGCCGGTGTGCCGCGATGGCATTGACCACCTCGTGCCAAGCCTGCAGCACGGTCTTGTGGTAGGTGATCGCCGCTTCGGCCTGCTGGGCTTCGCTGAGATCCAGCATGCTCTTGAGCCGCGCGCCGTCAAAGATCGGCAGGCTGACGCTGGGTCCGGCCTGGTATTGCAGCGACGACGCCTTGAACAGACTGTTGAACTCCAGCGCGTCCAGGCCGACCGTGCCGTTGAGCTGGAATTTTGGATAGAAGGCGGCAATGGCGACGCCGATACTGGCTGTCGCAGCATGAAGCTGATCTTCCGCAGCGCGGATGTCAGGCCGGCGGCGGGCCAATTCCGAGGGAATTCCGAGCGGAATGCGGGGCGGCGAGCGGGGGATCACGCGTCTGGGCGCCAGCTCGGCGTTGAGCGAGGTCGGTGGCAGGTCGAGCAGCAGGGCGATCGCGTTCAGGTACTCGATCTGCTGCTGCTGCAGGCTCGGAATCTGGGCGCGGATGCCCTCGACCTGAGCTGCGGCGTTCTCCGAATCCAGGCCCGAGCGGAGGCCCTTTTGCTGGAGTTGCTGCGCCAATTGCAGCACCTCGCGGTCAACCCGGAGATTGTTCTCGGCGATCCGGATCTGCTCCTGCACACCGCGAAGCTGGATGTAGTCACGCGCGAGCTCGGCCAGAACAGACACCAGCGCGTCGCGCCGGCGATCCTCGGCCTGATCGAGCTGCGCATCGGAGGATTCGATCTGCCGCCGCACGTGACCCCACAGGTCGAGCTCCCACGACATGTCGAGACCGACATTGTACTCGTTGATCGGCTGAAGGTTGAGCCCGCTGGAACTGGGCCCCAGCAACGGCCCGATCAGGCTGACGATGCCGTTCTGGCTGTACAATTCGCGCTGATATTTCGCATCGCCGTTGATGCTCGGGAACGCGGCAGAGGCGGTCGCGTTGCGCTGGTAGCGGCTCTCCGCGATCCTGATCGTGGCGGTACGGACATCGAGATTGGCTTCGGCAACCCGGCTCTCCAGACCGGTCAGAACGGGATCGCCGAACACCTTCCACCAGGTGGGATCGGTCGGCGCCGGCAGATGCGCGTCGGAAAACGCCGATCCGGCGAATGTCGCATGGTCGGGCAGGTGAGAATCCGGCTGCACGAAATCGGGACCGGCCGTGCAGCCGCCGAGCAAAGCGCCCGCGGCGGCGAGACAGAGCACGAGTTTTCGGTTCGGCCGCGACATCAGTGGCCACCTCCGGGTCTCATGCCCCCGGTCTTTGCCGACAGCAGGAAGCAGAACGGAACGATCACGAAAGCGACCACCGCGCAGTAAAAGAACACATCCGAGTAGGCCAGCACTGCAACCTGGGTTCGCATCACCTGATAGACGCGACCGACGGCGATGTCGTGCACGGACGCGCCGGCCCGTCCCAAAGACCTGAGCGTCTGTTCGTACTGCGCCACCAGTGTTTGATAGGGTTGATGGAAGGGCGTGGCCCACTCTGATAGATAGCTTTGATGGACCTGCGAACGTTCGGTGATCTGCGCCGTCGCCAGCGAAATCCCGATCGAGCCGAAGACGTTACGAAACATGGCGAACAGCGCGGAGCCATCGCCGTTGAGCTCCCGCGGCAGGGTAAGATAGGCCACCGTGCTGATCGGGACGAACAGGAACGCCAGCCCGCAGGTCTGGAAGGTACGCATCAGGACGAGCGTCTTGAAGTCGATCGTCGGAACGATCGTGCTCGAATAGAGCAGCGCAAGGCCCATGATCGTGAACCCGATTGCGATCACGTAGCGGGTCTGGACGACCGTCATCAGCCGGCCGACGATCGGGATCAGCAGAACCACCGCAATGCCTCCCGGCGACAGGATCAGGCCGGCCCATGTCGCCGTGTAACTCAGCACCGTCTGGGCAAGCTGCGGAATGATGACCGCGCTGGCGTAGAGGATTCCGCCCATGGCACCGATCATCATGCAGCCGCCGGCGAAGTTCCTGTCCTTGAAGACCGAGAGGTCGACGATCGGCTTCTTCGCGATCAGCAACCAGCCGATCGCGCCGGAAATCCCCAGGAAGGCGAGGAGGGCCATCAGCTGGATGAATCCGGACTGAAACCAGTCGGCGTCCTCGCCGCGGTCCATCATGATCTGCAGCGAGCCGAGGCCGAGGGTGATCAGGGAGAGCCCGATGTAGTCGATGCCGCGGCTCTTGCGGTTCTTCTCCCAGGGCGGATCCTCGACCATGATCGAGACGAGGAACGCTGCGACCATTCCGACGGGTATGTTGAGGAAGAATATCCAACGCCACGACGTCTGATCGGTGATGTAGCCGCCCAGGGTCGGGCCGAGGATCGGCGCGACCACGGTGGCAATCGCGGCCACACCGAAGGCGGCGCTGCGCTTGGCGGGCGGAAACGTATCGAGGATGATCGACTGCTGGTTCGGTTGTAGCCCGCCGCCGAAAAATCCCTGCATCAATCGGAAGATGATGATCTGGGTCAGGCTCTGCGCGATCCCGCAGAGGAACGAGCAGACCGTGAACATCACGATGCAGATGATGAAGTAGCGCTTGCGGCCGAGCAGATCGCCCAGCCAGCCGGAGATCGTCAGCACGATGCCGTTGGCAACCAGATAGGAGGTCAGGGCCCAGGTGGCCTCGTCGTTGCTCGAGGACAGGCTGCCGGCGATATGCGGGAGCGCGACGTTGACGATCGTGGTGTCGAGAATCTCCATGAAGGCGGCACTCGTCACCACGACCGCGATCAGCCACGGATTATAAGCGGGCTTCCAGTCGTCGTGGTGATCGACCGCCTCGCTCATCGAACCGCCACCGTCGGCTCGACCGAGATGCCGAGCGGGAGGGGGATGTTCGGATCGAGGCCCTTGTCGATCACGATCTTGACCGGCACGCGCTGCACGATCTTGATGAAATTGCCGGTGGCATTCTCAGGCGGGAACGCGGTGAACTTGGATCCGGAGCCGAGCTGGATGCTGTCCACGTGTCCCTCGAGCCTGAGGTTCGGATAGGCGTCGACCTTGATTGCGACGTGCTGTCCAGGACGCATGTCGGCGAGCTGGCTTTCCTTGAAATTCGCGGTGATCCAGACCTCGGGGGCGACGATGGAGAACACCTGCTGTCCTGGTGCTACGTAGGTGCCTTTTTCGACGTTGCGCTTCGTGATCCAGCCGTCCTGCGGTGCGACGACTGTCGCCCAGGAGAGATTCAGGTCGGCCTGATCCAGTCTCGCTTGCGCCTGTTCGACCTGGCCCTTGAGCTGGCCGACCTGTGCGTCAGTCTCGCCGATCCGCTGCGTCACCGGGGAATTCTGCGTCACCTGGGCGTCCGCGAGCGCAACCTGGGCCTCAGCCTGCTTCAGGGCGGCGTCTGCGGCGTCGACCTCTTGCTGCGATGTCGCGGGCTTTGGCAGGGCCTTCTGCCGTTCGAAATCGGCCTGTGCCTTTTCGCGCGACGCCTTGGCGTTCGCGAGTTGAGCCTGGGCTTGCTCGAGCTGGGCGGGGAAGTTCTTCTTGGCGATCTCGAGGCCGAACTGCTGGCCGCGATATTGCGCCTGCGCGGTTGCGAGCGCGCCCTCGGCCTGTTCCCGGTCGATCCGGTACTGCCGGGGGTCGATATGGATCAGCGCCTGTCCCTGCTTGACGAACTGGTTGTCGGTGACGTCGAGCGTCACAACGACGCCGGACACTTGTGGGGCAATCGTGATCGCGCGGCCGTCGGTATAGGCGTCGTCGGTGCTTTCGATGTTGCGGTTGGACAGCCAGTAATAGATGCCGCCGATCAGGAGCAGCACAAGAATGACGCCGCCGATGATAAACACGGTCGGGCGCCGCTTGGCCTTCGCCTCGTCGCCGGAATCCTTGCCATTGGATTCGTCCTGGTCCTTGGATTCGTCCTTTGGCGCGGCCTTCGCCGGTTCGGGCTCGGAGCGTGGCTCCTTGGCCGGCTGCTCCTTCGGAAGGGCCTCATCCTGCAACTGGTCTACGGTCATCGAACGCGACTCCCGATAGGCTGGAGGCAACAGATTTGTTCAACCCTCGGCCCAATGGATATGTTAACCGTACTGACTAGTTCGCATATGCACAACACCGGCCAAAAACAAGTCGGAGCCTGTGACATGGCTGCAGCAGTTCCATCTAGAAAAGTTCCACGCGGCGAACGGCGCAAGATGGAGTTAATCGACATCGCCGAGCGGATGTTCCTCGACCGGGGCTTCGCGGAGACCACGATGCAGATGATCGCGGAAGCCGCCGGCGCCTCGAAGGAAACGTTGTATCGGCATTTTTCCAGCAAGGAACTGCTGTTTGCCGGGATCGTCGATCGCAAGGCGCGTGAGCTGTCCGGCCCCGAATCCGCCCTGGCGCGCGGCGGCGCCCCCGAAACGGTGCTGTTCGATCTGGGTATCGGGCTATTGAGTATGGTGTTGCGGTCGCCGTCGTCGTCGCTGTTCAGGATCCTCGTTTCCGAGGCGCCGCGCACGCCGGAACTCGGCGATCTCTTCTATGAGAGAGGCCCTGCCCAGAACGCACGACGGCTCGCGGCCTATCTGGCCGCAGCGACCAGGCGCGGGGAATTGCGGTGCGCAGATCCGCAGCGCGCCGCACGCCTGTTCCTCGGAGCGGTGGTGTCGCACTATCATCTGCACTGCCTCGTCCAACCGAACTGGAAACGACCGGCAGAACGCGAGATCCGGGCCCATGTCCGATCCGCGGTGGCGATGTTTCTGGCGATGTACGGCAAATCGTGATGGCCGCGCCGCCATATCATAAGCCCCTGTCAGCGCGGCGGCGGCGCGTGTAGGTTTGCCTCAACAGAGATCGGCCCGGCCCATGCCGGGATCAGAACCGACTATGATGCGAGGAAGCCATGCTCCTGTTTTCGCCGATGACGATCCGCGGCGTCACGCTGAAGAACCGCATCGTGGTGCCCCCGATGCATCAGTATTCGGCGGTGAAGGGCTTTCCGACCGACTGGCATCTGATGAATGCCGGCAAGTTCGCCGCCGGCGGCGCCGGTCTTGTGATCGTCGAATCGACCAAGGTGGAGCGACGCGGCTGCGGGACGGTCGGCGATCTCGGCATCTGGGACGACGCTTTCGTAGCGCCGCTCGGCCGGCTCGTCAGCTTCATCAAACAGCAGAACGCGGTGGCCGGCATCCAGCTCGGCCATTCCGGCCGCAAGGCGCGCGCGAGCCGCCCGTGGGAGGGCGATCATCCGCTCGAGCGCACGCCCGAGATCGAGGATTGGGAGGCTTGGACGCCGGTAGCGCCAAGCGCGATTGCGCATAGCGAGCGCTGGCCGGTGCCGCGGGCGCTGGAGACGCATGAGGTGAAGGACCTCGTGCAGGCCTGGGGACAGGCGGCGCGGCGCGCCGACGAGGCCGGATTTGATGTGCTCGAATTGCACAGTGCCCACGGCTATCTCATGCACGAATTCCTCTCCGAGCGCGCCAACCAACGCGGCGACGAATATGGCGGCTCCGAATCAAACCGGATGCGCTTCCTCATCGAGGTGACGGAGGCGGTGCGGGCGCATTGGCCCGATCACAAGCCCTTGTTCGTGCGGCTGTCAGTCGAAGACAATGCCGGCTGGGGACCGGAACAGAGTGCGCGGCTGGCCAAGATCCTCAAGGGCAAGGGCGTCGACGTGATCGATTGCTCGTCAGGTGGTATCAGCGAGACGGCGCCGATTCTGGGCAAGGAGATCAAATACAGCTATCAGGTGCCGCTCTCGGAATATGTCAGGCAGCACGCCGATATCATGACCATGGCGGTCGGTCTGATCATCCACGGTGACCAGGCCGAGCAGATCCTGCTTGATAAACAAGCAGATTTGATCGCGGTTGGCCGGGAAATCCTCAATAACCCCAACTGGCCGATGGATGCCGCGCTAAAGCTTGGTGTAGAGGGCGCGTTCCGGAGCGTTCCGCCACAGTTTGGCTATTGGTTGGGCACACGGGCCAAGCGCGGGTTCGGGACCCGGCCGTCGACCTGGCAGAACGGGCTCGAGGAGCCCGAAAAGGAATTTAGATCATGATGTGACTGGACGAATCGCGTCCTGATCCCATCTCCTTGTTCGAGCTATGTTTCCGGAAGGGCGGGGCCCTGGTCCGGATCGTGCTTGGGGTAACTGTCCGTAATGGTCCGGTCAGGTAGTGGCCTTGATCCGACCAAAAAGCCGTTGTGTTGTGCCCCGTTGGGGTGAGGCGGTCGAATGTTGCGAAACATTGCCGGCCATAGCGAAAAAAAGGGATCGCGGATGATGCGCAAGAACGTTGGCTTTTTCCTCGGTACGGCAGCGGGTGTGTGTCTCACCCTCCTGGTGACCGCGCCTCAGGGGGGAATGCATCTTGTCGAGATCGCCAAGGCGGCGGCGCGCTCCGATAACACCTATTCGCAACTCAACCTGTTCGGCGAAGTGTTCGAGCGGGTCCGGACCGACTATGTCGAGAAGCCCGATGACTCCAAGCTGGTCGAGGGCGCGATCAACGGCATGATCTCCTCGCTCGATCCGCATTCTCGTTACATGAACGAGAAGGGTTGGGCTGACATGCAGGAGACCACGCATGGCGAGTTCGGCGGCCTCGGCATCGAGGTCACGATGGAGGACGGCTTCATCAAGGTCGTGGCGCCGATCGACGACACGCCGGCCTCGCGCGCCGGCATCATGTCCGGCGACGTGATCACGAACATCGACGACGAATCGATCCAGGGCATGACGCTGGACCAGGCCGTCAACAAGATGAAGGGCACGCCCAACAGTGCGATCCGGTTGAAGATCGTCCGCAAGGATGCCGACAAGCCGCTCGAGCTCACGCTCAACCGCGAGATCATCCGCGTCCGCCCGGTCAAGTTCCACGCTGAAGGCGGCGACATCGGCTATATCCGCATCACCTCCTTCAACGAGCAGACCACCGAGGGCCTGCAGAAGGCGATCGCCGAGATCCAGAAGGAGATCCCGCAGGGCAAGCTCGCAGGCTACGTGGTCGACCTCCGCAACAATCCGGGCGGACTGCTCGATCAGGCGGTCTCGGTGACCTCGACGCTGATGCAGCGCGGCGAGGTCGTCTCGACCCGCGGCCGCAATCCCGAGGAGACCCAGCGCTTCACCGCGCATGGCGGCGACATGACCAAGGGCAAGCCGCTCGTGGTGCTGATCAACGGCGGCTCGGCATCGGCCTCCGAGATCGTGGCCGGTGCGTTGCACGACCACAAGCGCGCTACCCTGATCGGCACCCGTTCGTTCGGCAAGGGATCCGTCCAGACCATCATTCCGCTCGGCACCGGCAATGGCGCGCTGGCGCTGACCACGGCGCGCTATTTCACGCCGTCGGGCCATTCGATCCAGGCCCTCGGCATCAAGCCCGACATCGAGGTGCTGCAAGACGTGCCTGACGAGTTCAAGACCCGCTCGGAGATCAAGGGCGAGGCCTCGATGCGCGGTCATCTCTCGGCCGAAGGTGCCGAGCAGACCGGCTCGCAGTCCTACGTTCCGCCGGACGAGAAGAACGACAAGGCGCTGACCGCGGCCTTCAATCAGCTCCGCGGCATCACGGTCAACGCCGACGCCAAGAACGCAGATGCCAAGAATGCCGACGCGAAGAACGCGGATGGCAAGGCGGCGGCGAAGCGGCCGGTGCCGAACTAGATTGGCGAACTAGATTGGAATGAAGTTTGGTAAAGCCGGTCCGTTCCGCGGACCGGCTTTATCTTTTCAGGCCGAGCGTGCGATCGGCTTGCGCTTGCGGGTGCGGGGGGGACCTGCCGCGAGTGGTCCCCGGCGGTGCGCGATCAGCAGCTGCCTGATATCGGCGGCCGGCTTCGGCGGACTGAACAGATAGCCCTGCATTTCCGAGCAGCCGAGCTCGCGCAGCAATTGCTGCTGCTGCGCGGTCTCCACGCCTTCCGCCGTCGTCGTCATGCGGCGCTCGGCGGCGATGTTGACGACCGCCTCCACGATGCCGGCCGATCCTTGCGGGTCGGCGATGTCGGTGACGAAGCAGCGGTCGATCTTGATCTTGTCGAACGGGAAGCGCTTCAGATAGCTCAGCGATGAATAGCCGGTGCCGAAATCGTCGAGCGCGATCCGCACGCCGATGGCGCGGAGCTGGTGCAGCACGGCCAGCGCCGCCTCGTCGTCGCGGATCAGTACCGCTTCCGTGATCTCGAGCTCGAGCCGGCCCGCGGGCAGTCCGGACGCGGCCAGCGCCGCGATCACCTTGAGCGCCAGCGTGCCGCTCCTGAACTGCACCGGCGAGACGTTGACCGCCAGCCTGATGTGATCGGGCCAGGTCACGGCTTCCTTGCAGGCCGTCGCCAGCACCCATTCGCCGAGCTGGTTGATCAGCCCGCTTTCCTCGGCGATCGGTATGAAATCGGCTGGCGAGATCATGCCGCGCTCGGGATGGCGCCAGCGCACCAGCGCCTCGCAGCCATTGATCTCGTTCGTCTGCAGGTCGAGGCAGGGCTGGTAGTACACTTCCAGCCCGGTGCCCGCTGCGATCGTCTGCCGCAGATCCATCTCGAGCCCGCGGCGCGCGCGGGCCTCGGCGTCCATCGCCGGGTCGAAGAAGCGCGAGGTGCGGCGGCCGGCCGACTTTGCCGCGTACATCGCCAGGTCGGCGTTCTTGAGGATCTGGTCGAGATCGGTGCCGTCCCTCGGCGCGAGCGCAATCCCGATGCTGGCGTCGGTCGTGACCTGGTGGCCGAGGCATTGATAGGGCGGCCGGATCGCCTCGTAGATGCGCCCGACGAGGTCGGTGACCTCCTCGGTGCCCTTCACGCCGGTCTGGACGATCGCAAACTCGTCGCCGCCGAGGCGGGCCACGAAATCCTCGTTCCGGATCACGCCGCTCAGGCTCCTGGCGACGGATTTCAGCAGCTCGTCGCCGACCATGTGGCCGAGCGAGTCGTTGACGCCCTTGAACTCGTCGATGTCGATGTAGAGCACCGCGAGCTGGCTGTCCGGCTCGACCTGCAGCAGCTCGCGCCTGATCTCCTCACGGAACAGCGTGCGGTTCGGCAGGTCGGTCAGCGCGTCGTAATGGGCGAGGTGGGTGATGCGCTCTTCGGCGCGGCGGCGCTCGGTGATGTCCTCATGGGTCGCGACCCAGCCGCCATCGGCGAGCGGCTCGTTGACGACCTGGATCGAGCGTCCGTCCGGTGTTGCGATCACCATCATGTTGCGCACGCCGACGTCGCGCAGCACGAGGTTGACGTAGCGCTCGACGTCGCCATTGAACGAGCCGGTCTGCCGGCGATGTGCGATCACGTCGTTGAAGCTGCAACCCGGCTTGATGACGTCGGCCGACAGCCCGTACATCTCGATATAACGCTTGTTGCAGATCACCAGCCGCCGCGACGCGTCGAACAGCAGGAGGCCCTGCGTCATGTTGTTGACCGCCGTATCGAGCCTGAGTTTCTCCAGCGTCAAACGCTGCTGCTGCGCCCAGTACTGCTGCAGCAGCTGGCGCACCACCAGGGTCAGCAGGCCGGCGATCGCAAGCACCGACAGGCCGGTCACCACGATGAGGATGCTGATCTGCTCGCGCCAGTTGGCGAGCGCCGCCGCCGTGGTCGATGTCGCCACGACGACGAGCGGGAACTTGGTGAGCGCGCGGGCCGATACCAGGCGATCCTCGCCGTCGATCGGGCTGGTCAGCCGCGCCGTGCTCTGGGGCAGCTCGAAAATCTGCTGCTGATTGGTTGGGCCGGTGCGGAAATTCTTTCCGATCAGGTCCTCGACATGGGGGTAGCGCGCCAGCAGCGTGCCGTCGCGATGATGCATCGAGATCGCGGCGCCTTCGCCGAGCGCCACCGTGGAGAAGAACTTCTCGAAGGTGGTGGGCTCGATGCCGCGACCGATCACGCCGAGGAACTCGCCATTCGGACCGGTGACCTTGCGGGCGATGACCGTGGTCCAGGCTCCGGTGACGCGGCTGAACACCGGCGCGACCAGCATGTCGGGCGAATAGGGGCTCGATTTGAAGATCTGGAAGTAGCTGCGATCGGCGATATTGGCGTGCGGCAGCGGCCACGCGCTCGAGCTGTTGATCAGCGTGCCATCCGCGTCGAACACGTTCAGGCCGCCGACATAGGACAGCGCGTCCATCTTGGACTTGAGCATGGCGTGGATGTCGGTGCCCGACATTAGCCGCTTGTAGTTCTCCGGCGTCGTGGCCCCCCGGTCGCGGGCGAATGCGATCAGGTCCTTCTGGACGACCTCGAGCTCCTCGAGCTGCTGGTCGAAATGCCGCGCGAGCAGCAGCACGGTGTTTTCCAGCTCGCGCTCGCTGTTGTGCAGGGCGCGCTCGCGGAAATTGCTGGCCATCAGGGTCGCGCCGATCGCGATCGCCGCCATCAACAGCGCGCCGCCGACGACAAGCCAGCGGATCGGGCCGCTGCGCAAGACCGACCTGATGTTGAACAAGGTGCTGCCGCTTGAATTCATCTGATACGACCGTTCCCAGGCATCTCATCCGGAAGTAGGTCTCTTGTACCTCCGGCCCGCGAAAGTCGTACCGAAACGAAATGGAGCCCCAGTTAGCAAGGCTGGTTAATGAAAGGTTATTGCAGGCGGCGAAAGTCCGCCGTCGAGCGCGAACGTCTTCCTCCGCTGTCGAACGACAGCGAAGATCACGGCAACGGCACTCGCAAAACCGATTCCGGCTCCGCCGGCTGTTTTAAGTTCGCACAGAATGTTCCTGACGGGGAACTGCAAGATTTGCCGCGTTGAAGTCTTCATGCGGCAAGGTTTACCCCGTCGCTGATCGGTGCAATCGATGGTTTACGATCTAAGCCTATGACCCCACTCAATGTCACCGACGGCACGCAAATTGCGAGTCGTCGCGCAGAGTTCATTCAGTCGCGTGGGTAAAACATGAAAAGATTGCTGCAGGACTTTTGCGCCGACGAAACCGCAGCCACCGCAATCGAATACGGGTTGATTGCAACCGGCATTGCCATCGCCATCATCACGGCGGTGAAGGGCGTGGGCACCAAGCTCTCGACCACCTTCAGTTCGATCAGCACCTCGCTGAAGTAACCGGGCTCGCCGGCGCAGGCGATCATTCGCCCGCGCGATAGTGCCCGGACTTGCCACCGATCTTCTCGATCAGATGGATGCCCTCAATGCGCACGCCGCGCTCGACGGCCTTGATCATGTCATAGATCGTCAGGCACGCGACGGTAACGGCGGTCAGCGCCTCCATCTCGACCCCGGTCGGCCCCGTCACCTTCACGGTGGCGCGGACGATGCAGCCCGGCAGCTTCGCGTCGGTCTCGATGTCGATTCCGACCTTGGTCAGCGCCAGCGGATGGCACAGCGGGATCAGCTCGGAGGTCCGCTTCGCCGCCATGATGCCGGCGATCCGCGCGGTCGCCAGCACGTCGCCCTTCTTGGCCTGACCTGACGTCACGAGCGCAAGCGTCGCCTTGCTCATCACGACGCGGCCTTCGGCGACCGCTGTCCGTTCGGTCGCTGATTTGGCCGAGACGTCGACCATCCGCGCCTCGCCCCTGGCATCGATATGGGTGAGGGCGGGGCTTGCCCCTGATGATTTGGCTTTGGACGACTTGGTCTTGGACGGTTTGCGCGCCATCGCGTCAGCGCGTGCCGGTCACGCGCGGCGTATCCGGCCGCGTCAGCAGCGTGCGCGTGGCGGCAGTGACGTCCTGCTGTCGCATCAGGCTTTCGCCGACCAGGAAGGTCGACATCCCGACGCGTTCGAGGCGGGCCAGGTCGTCCGCCGTGAAGATGCCGCTCTCGCCGACCATCAGGCGGTCGCGCGGGATCAGCGGCGCCAGCGCCTCGCTGGTGGCGAGCGTGGTTTCGAAGGTGCGGAGGTTGCGGTTGTTGACGCCGATCATCGGCGAGCGGAGTTTCAGGGCACGTTCCAGCTCGGTGCGGTCGTGGATCTCGATCAGCACGTCCATGTCATGTGCGATCGCGGCGTCCTCGATATCGACGGCCGCCGCATCGTCGAGCGCGGCCATGATGATAAGGATGCAGTCGGCGCCATGGGCGCGAGCCTCCACGACCTGGTAGGTGTCGAACAGGAAATCCTTGCGCAGCACCGGCAGATTGGTCGCCGCGCGCGCCGCGACCATGAAGTCAAGATGGCCCTGGAACGACGGCGCATCCGTCAGCACCGAGAGGCACGCCGCGCCGCCGGCCTGATAGGCCTTCGCAAGAGCTGGTGGATCGAAGTCGGCCCGGATCAGCCCCTTCGAGGGCGAGGCCTTCTTCACCTCGGCGATCAGCGCATAGTCGCCGCCCGCGTGCTTGTCTCTGATAGCGCGGACGAACCCGCGCGGGGCTGAAGCCGACTTCGCCTGCGCCTCGACCTCGGCGAGGGGGCGCGCGCGCTTGGCGGCGGCGATTTCCTCGCGCTTGTAGGTCTCGATCTTGTTCAGAATGTCGGACATCTGATCATGCCTAGCTATTGGAAACCGCGACAAGATGCTTGAGCCGCGCCGCCGCCGCGCCGCTGTCGAGCGACTGGGTGCCGATCGCGACGCCTTCCTTGAGGTCCTTGGCGCGGCCGGCCACGATCAGCGCGGCGGCGGCGTTCAACAGCGCGACGTCGCGATAGGCGCTCGGCTTGCCGTTGAGCACGCTTGCGAGCGCGATCGCATTGGCGTCGGCATCACCGCCCTTCAGGGCCTCGCCGCCGACGCGGCCGAGGCCGGCTTCATCTGGCGTCACCTCGAAGGTCCTGATCTCGCCGTTCTCGAGGCTTGCGACGAAGGTCGGGCCGGTGAGGGTGATCTCGTCGAGGCCATCAGAGCCGTGCACCACCCAGACCTTGTCGGCGCCGAGGTTCTTCAGGACCTGCGCGAGCGGCTGCACCCATTGCCGCGAGAACACGCCGACCATCTGCCGCTTGACGCCGGCCGGGTTCGACAGCGGACCGAGCAAATTGAAGATGGTGCGGGTGGCGAGTTCGACCCGGGTCGGGCCGACATTCTTCATCGCGGGATGGTGCGCGGGCGCGAACATGAAGCCGATGCCGGTCTCCGACACGCAACGTCCGACGCGCTCGGGCGTGAGGTCAAGCTTGACGCCGAGCGAGGCCAGCACGTCGGCTGAACCCGAACGCGACGACAGCGCGCGGTTGCCGTGCTTTGCGACGGGGACGCCGGCGCCGGCCACGATGAACGCGGCGCAGGTCGATACGTTGACCGAACCGGAGCCGTCGCCGCCGGTGCCGACGATATCGATGGCCTCCGCCGGCGCCTCGACCCGCAGCATCTTGCCGCGCATCGCCGCAACCGCGCCGGTGATCTCCTCGACGGTTTCGCCGCGCACGCGCAGCGCCATCAACAGCCCGCCCATCTGTGAGGGTGTGGCTTCGCCCGACATCATGCTGTCGAAGGCGGAGGCCGCCTCGTCACGTGTCAGCGTGGCGCCGGTTGCGACTTTTCCGATGATCGATTTCAGGTCGTCCATTCGCTGGCTCAGGTCTCTTGCTGGAGCATGATCTCCGCGCAAACGCGTTCCGCGTCTGTCGCGAGGAGAACCGGTGCCCCCGTTGCCGGATCATGCTCAATTATTCGCGCCTGTCACCTGTGCGAAGGCGGCCTCGTTGACGGTCACGCCGATATTGGACTCGATCTTCGCCACATATTGCGCGACCTGCTCGTCGCTCAACGAGCGCCGCACGGCTTCCTGAAGCTTCTTGACCGCATCGGAGGTAAAGTCGACCGGGGGCACCGTGACGTCGGTGACGCGGAACACGATCCATTCGCTGCCACCAGCGGCCGGCGTCTGGCCGTCGCTGTCCTTGGCGGTGCGGAACGCCGCGGTGACCACCGCTGCCGGCACACCGGGCAACGACGCGTCGCGCTGGAAGTTGGCGGCTGTCTCGACGTTGGCCCCAACAGCGGTCGCCTCGTCGGCAAGTTTGCCGCCGCTGTCGAGCTTCTGGACGATCTCGGTCGCCTTGGCGCGTAGCTTGGTGGAGATCTGGTCCTCGCGCCATTTCGCCTCGACCTGGGGACGGACCTCGTCGAGGCTGCGCTCGCGCGACGGCGTGATGGCGAGTACGTCGTACCAGACATAGCCGCCGTTGAACTGGATCGGGTCATTGTCGACGCCGACGTCGCTGTTGAAGGCCTGCGACACCACGTCGAGCTTGGGCGGGATGTTCGGCGCGAGCTCGCCGTTCGGCAGCCGGCCCGACCGATCGACGGCGTCGACCGTGACCGGCGTAAGGCCGAGCTTCTGGCCAGCCTCGACCACGCTGGCGCCCCCGCCGCGCTCGTCTTCCATCTTGTCGCGCAGCTCGCCGACCTTGGTGCGGGCGCGCTCGCTGGCGATCTGGTTCTTCACCTGGGTCGCGAAGCTTTCGTAGCTCGGCGTCACGCCGGGCTCGATCTTGCCGACCTTGACCAGCGCCACGCCGAAGCGTCCCTGCACCGGCTGGCTGACCTCGCCGGACGGCAGCGAGAACGCAGCATCGCCGACCGCCGGATCGAGGATCGCCGACTTTGTCACCAGGCCGAGATTGACGTCGGACAAATTGAGCTTGCGCTCCGTGGCGATGTCGTCGAACGAGGTCCCCGAGGTGATGCGGGTGCGCGCGGCTTGCGCCTCGTCGACGTTCGGGAACACGATCTGCGAGACCTCGCGCTTCTCCGGTGTGCTGAGCTGGTCGCGGTGCTGCTCGAAGACCTTCTTGGCGTCGTCGTCGGAGACGGTTTCCCATTTGCCGATTGCTTCGGGCGTGATCGCGACGAAGGCGATCTTGCGGTATTCGGGCGCGCGGAACTGAGCCTTGTGGTCCTCGAAATAGGCGGCGAGCACCTCGGGCGACGGCGCCTCGATGGTGCCCGCCTGGGTGGCATCGAGCTTGATGTAGTCGATCGAGCGCTGCTCGTTCTGGAAGCGCGTCAGCGCCTCGATCATCGATTTCGGCGGCTCGACCCCGGCCGAAATGGAGCTGGCGATCTGGCGCCGCAGGCCGACGCGGCGCTGCTCGGCAATGTAGCGCCCTTCGGTGTAGCCGAAGTTGCGGATCACCGACTGGAAGCGTTGCGGCTCGAACTGGCCGTTGAGGCCCTTGAAGTTCGGATCGTTATAGATCGTGTGCAGCACCTCTTCGTCGGACTGGTTGAGGCCCATGCGACGGGCTTCCTCGTCCATCGCGGCTTCGGCCAGCGTCTGCTGCAGCACCTGCCGGTCAAGCCCGAAGGCGCGCGCCTGGTCGGGGCTCAAGGGGCGGCCGAACTGGCGGCTGAGCTGCTGCAGGCGGTCGGTGTAGATCTGGCGGAACTGCTCGGCCGAAATCTCGGTGCCGCCGACCTTGGCGAGCGTCGACTGGCCAAAGCCCCTGAAGATATCGGCAATGCCCCAAACACCAAAACTGACGATCAAAACGCCCATCACCACGGCCATAATCGTCTTGCCGAGCCAGTTTGATGAGGCTTTCCGCATTCCTCGAAGCATGGGTCCAACTTATTTTACAGGAGGGAAACCGGGTCGTGCCCAAGATGGGAACTCAAGTCCCGCAGCAGGGCGTCACCGAATTGAAAATGCTTATAAAGTGGCGGAAGCGGCCCCGCAACTCGCCCGTGCAGACGGATGGGAGCGGTTAACCGCGCCAAAAGCGGCGATACGCTCTGGGCAAGAAGGACTGAGAAGCCACCGAGTGAGACAGCTGTTCGGTGAACATCGCGTGGCGCGATAAACCCACTCTCTGGAAGTCCAGGCCCGCCTCTGCTAGCGCATAAGAGCGCGCTTGACTGATGGGAACCCTGACATGACCGACGCCATCCGGCCACTGATCGCCGGCAATTGGAAGATGAATGGCCTGAAATCCTCTTTTGTTGAGTTCGAGGCGATGTTGGCGGGGGCCGCCGCCGTGGCCGGAAAGGCCGATCTGCTGGTCTGCCCACCGGCGACCCTGGTTGCGACTTTTGCCGACAAGGCGCGCGGCGGCAAGGTCGCGGTCGGGGCCCAGGATTGCCATCCCAAGGCATCGGGCGCCCACACCGGCGACCTCTCGGCGGAAATGTTTGCGGATCTGGGCGCCGTTGCCATCATTGTCGGCCATTCCGAGCGCCGCGCCGACCATGGCGAGACCGACGCGCTGGTCCGCCAGAAGGCGGAGGCGGTCTGGCGGGCGGGGCTGACCGCGATCGTCTGCATCGGCGAGACGCGCGAGCAGCGCGATGCCGGCAAGACCCTCCACATCTGCGGCACCCAGCTCAATGGCTCGCTGCCTGAGGGCGCGACCGCTGCCAATCTGGTGGTGGCCTATGAGCCGGTCTGGGCGATCGGCACCGGCCTTACTCCGACGCTGAAGGATGTCGAGGATGTTCATCGGTTTATCCGAGGTCAGCTCACCGATCGCTTCAAAGGCGAGGGCGACAAGATCCGGATCCTTTATGGCGGCTCGGTCAAGCCGTCGAATGCAGCCGAACTGATGGCGGTCGCCAATGTGAACGGTGCGCTCGTCGGGGGGGCCAGCCTGAAGGCCGTCGATTTTCTGGCGATCGCGGCGGGCTGTTAGCCGATCCGCTTCCAATAGATCATCGTGCCGGTGAGGCCGCCATGCGGCTTCAGCGCGTAATCCGGGATGATCCCTGAGAGCTGGAAACCCAGCCTTTCATAGAGTTTGGCGGCGCCGTCCTCGACGGCGGTGTCGAGCACCAGCAACGTGCGCCCGTGTTCGATCGCAAGCTGTTCGGCGGCCTGCATCAACGCAGTCGCCACGCCGCGATGGCGATGGGCCACACGCGTCATCATCTTGGCGATCTCAGCGCGATGCGGCTGGTTCGGCGGCAGGTTCAACAGCAACGTCACGGTGCCGATCAGATCATCGCCGTCGAGCGCGCCGAGCACCAATCGCTCGCCGCGAGCGGCCGCGCCGAGCGAATCCTTCCAGAACGTGCGGGCGTCATCCAGCGGCAGCGGATGCATGAAGCTCACGGAGCCGCCGCTGGCGACGGTCTCGACCAGCATTTCGCCGAGCGCCTTGCGAATCGGCGGCAGGTCTTGCAGCGGTTTGACGACGAAGGACGGCATCCATCAGCTCCGGGCCAGCGCGACGACATAAATGCAGGCGGTATTGGTCTCGTTGGCAAAGGTGGTCTCCACCGGAGGGCCGAAGCCGAGGCAATCGCCGGCCGCAAGCGCATGACGGCTGCCGCCTTCGGTGATGACGAGGCTGCCGCTCAATACCCAGACCAGCTGGCGGATATGGGCGTAGGACGAGGCGGGGAGGGTCACCCGCTGTTTCGGCGGCAGCTCGACCCGAACCAGTTCGACCGGGTGGTCGGGGCGGCTGAATACTTGTTTGCGCAAATAGCCCGTCTGGGGATCGCGCCAGACCGGCTGCTCGGCGGCGCGCGACAGCCGCTCACCCTGGCCCTCGGCGCGCAACATCAGGCCGGCGAGCGTGAGGTCGAAGGCACCGGCGAGCCGCACCAGCACGACGGCGGTGGGGCTGACCTCGGTGCGCTCGATCTTGCTGATCGTGGCCTTGGAGACGCCGGAACGTTCGGCAAGGTCCGCCAGCGACCAGCCCCTTCCGTCGCGTTCCAGCCTGATGCGCCGCGCCAGGCGTTGGCTCAAATCATCCACTAAAGTATCCATTTGTCTATTATAATAGAAATTGGAGGCCGCGATCAAGATCACGATCGGCACATGGTGGGCTCTCCGGCCGCCTCGCTTGCCATCCACGACACTGCAACTATCTCGGGGGTGACAATGCCCGGTCCAATCGTGTAACAGGGCGCGACTTCACGAAAACCCGCAAAGCCGATAGCGCCGTTTGTCTGGCCGCTTGGCAGCTTGTGACGGAAGGCTTGCGATGCAGACTGTCGTTATCGTTATTCACCTCATGATCGTCACCGTTCTGATCGGTTCCGTGCTGCTGCAGAAGTCCGAAGGCGGTGGCCTCGGCATGGGTGGCGGCGCCGGCTTCATGTCGAGCCGCGGTACCGCGAATCTGTTGACGCGGACGACCGCAGTGCTGGCAGCGGGCTTCTTCCTGACCAGCCTGTTCCTGAACTGGTACGCGGGCTACGACCGCAAGCCGAGTTCGATCATTGGCATCGGCGCGCCGTCGCAATCACAGCCGGCTAGCCCGGCCGCGCCGATGAGTGCGCCGACCTCGGGTGGCATCCTCGATTCGCTGAAGAAGGCCGACGAGCAGCAGCCTCCGCAGGCCCCGGGCGGCCCGCAGGCGCCACGGTCGCAATAAAGCAGGGTGGCCATGCAGGACGCAGCTCTGGCATCCTGCATTAGAAGTCCCCATTAGTGCTCTGAAATCGCTTTCAATTTAACGCCACCCACAGCCCGGCAAATTGTTTGCCGGGAGATGCCGATTCGTTTTGCGAATCGCGGCAGTCGGATTAAAGGTTGAGTCCCATGGCGCGGTATATCTTCATCACCGGCGGCGTGGTTTCTTCGCTCGGAAAGGGTCTGGCATCGGCGGCACTTGGCGCGCTGCTGCAGGCTCGCGGGTACAAGGTCCGCCTCCGCAAGCTCGACCCTTATCTCAACCTCGATCCCGGAACGATGTCGCCGTATCAGCACGGCGAAGTGTTCGTGACCGATGACGGTGCCGAGACCGATCTCGATCTCGGCCATTATGAGCGGTTCACCGGGCGGCCGGCCACCAAGGCCGACAACATCACGACCGGGCGCATCTACCAGGACATCATCACCAAGGAACGCCGCGGCGACTATCTCGGCGCCACCATCCAGGTGGTCCCGCACGTCACCAACGCGATCAAGGAATTCGTGCTTGATGGCAACGACGAGTACGATTTCGTGCTCGTCGAGATCGGCGGCACTGTCGGCGACATCGAGGGCTTGCCGTTCTTCGAGGCGATTCGCCAGCTCCAGACCGAATTGCCGCGCGATCACGCGGTCTACATTCACCTGACGCTGCTGCCGTACATTCCAAGTGCCGGTGAGCTCAAGACAAAGCCGACGCAGCACTCGGTGAAGGAGCTGCGCTCGATCGGCATCCAGCCGGACATCCTGCTCTGCCGCACCGACCGCGAGATTCCAAAGGAGGAGCGGCGCAAGCTCGGCCTGTTCTGCAACGTGCGCGAAAGCGCTGTGATCGAGGCGCGCGACGTCGACAACATCTATGCGGTCCCCGAGGCCTATCATGCCGCCGGCCTCGACGACGAAGTGCTGGCCGCGTTCGGCATTGCGCCCAAGATTCCGCCGGCGCTCTCGAGCTGGAACGTCATCAACGAGCGCGTCCGCAACCCGGAAGGCGCGGTGACGATCGCGATCGTCGGCAAGTACACCGGCATGAAGGACGCCTACAAGTCGCTGATCGAGGCGCTCTCGCATGGCGGCATTGCCAACAAGGTGAAGGTCAATCTCGACTGGATCGAGAGCGAGGTGTTCGAGAATGAGGACCCGGCGCCGTTCCTGGAGCACGTCAACGGGATCCTGGTGCCCGGCGGCTTCGGCCAGCGCGGCGCCGAGGGCAAGATCCGCGCGGCGCAATTCGCCCGCGAGCGCGACGTGCCGTATTTCGGCATCTGCTTCGGCATGCAGATGGCTGTCATCGAGGCGGCGCGCAATCTGGTCGGCATCGAGGATGCAAACTCCACCGAGTTCGGCCCGACCAAGGAGCCGCTGGTTGGCCTGATGACGGAATGGCTGCGCGGCAACGAGCTGGAACAGCGCACGCAGAGCGGCAATCTCGGCGGCACGATGCGGCTCGGCGCGTATCCCGCAGCCTTGAATCGCGGCAGCCGTGTCTCGCAGGTCTATGGCGGCGCGACCGAGATCTCCGAGCGGCACCGCCATCGCTATGAGGTCAACACCGCCTACAAGGACCGGCTCGAGCAGCACGGTCTGCGCTTCTCGGGACTGTCACCGGACGGCGTGCTGCCCGAGATCGTCGAATATGAGGACCATCCCTGGTTCATCGGCGTGCAATTCCATCCCGAACTGAAATCGCGCCCCTTTGAGCCGCATCCTCTGTTCGCGTCGTTTATCGAGGCCGCGGCGAAGCAGAGCCGGCTGGTGTAGCGGCTCTGGTCTGCGCCTTGACCTGCGCGAGGTGACGGATGCGAAAGACGCCGAACCGATAGTTCGGAATATCAACATCGACTTTCAACTCGGTGAAGGCTGCGTGGTCGCGCAGCGCATCGACGATGTTGTTGATGGCGATCACGGTCATTCCTGCCGCCCCTGAAGCCGCCAGCTTGCGCACGAATTGGCGGGCGAGGTCGGGGAAGAAGGGATTGTTCAGAAACAGATAGCTGACGTCCTGATAGTTCGCCGCGAGCGCTTCGCCGTGGATCACATCGACATCGGTGAGGCCGAGCTGGCGTTGCGTTCGCAGCATCGCGGCGCAACGTTGCGGGACAATCTCGATCGCCCGAACGCGGCAATTCGTCACGCAGGCGAGGTAGAACACCATGTGGCCGTAGCCCGCGTTCGCTGACCGATGACGTCGCGCACTGGGGCGGCTGCACGGCCGGCGAGACGACGTTGGGCCTCGAGGCCGACGGCACCATCAAGGGCTGTCCTTCGCTGCCGAATTCGCATTTCGCGGGCGGCGAAGCGCGGACCAGCACGATCGAGGAGGCACTGCAGGCGCTGGCCTCGCGAACCGTCCGGCGTGATGGCAATCGCGGGCGGAGCTTTTGCGGTTCCTGTTACTACTGGAACGTGTGCCGGGGTGGCTGCACCTGGGTTTCACACGTCCTGGAAGGACGCCGGGGTGACAATCCCTATTGCTATTATCGCGCGACCACGCTTGCGGGGCGCGGGTTGCGTGAGCGGATCGTGAAGGTCGCAGACGCGCCGGACGAACCGTTCGCGGTCGGTTGCTTCGAGGTCAGGCTGGAGCATGAGGACGGTTCGCGCGCGCCGCGCTCGCTCGGCCTGGACGACAAGCCGCGCAAGCGCGGGCGGCTCGTCCTGTGCCAGTCCTGCTACGAGTACATGTCTTCCAGCGAGCGCGACTGCCCGCATTGCGGCACGGCGAACCGGCCGAAATTCATGGCGGACGCGAAACTCGAACTCGACGTCCAGATCGCGCGCGACGAGATCGAGCGCCATGGCCGCAGGGTTCTCGAACTTGCCGCCTCGGCAGGTCAGGACGCGACCGCGGGCGAATGAGGCCGCCGGCTCCGAACGGTCCATTCCAGGACAAGTATCATTGCTGCAGCATTGCGGGATTCTGTCCCGGCGGGGCGGGCAGGGGTGCCATGTTGCCGCTCCCTCAAGACAGTGTGCAACCCGCTCGCTATAACCACTCGCGCAACACTCAAGGGAGGACCGCCAATGATTTACGAGAGCCGCGTCTATCGCTGCCTGCCGGGCCGGCTGCCGGCACTGCTGAAGCGTTTCGAGACCATCACGCTGAAGCTGTGGGAGAAGCACGGCATCAAGCAGGCCGGCTTCTTCACGACGCTGGTCGGCGAATCCAACCAGGAGCTGACCTATCTCCTGGCCTGGGAATCGCTTGCCGAGCGGGACAAGAAATGGGCTGCGTTCCAGTCCGACCCGGAATGGATCACCGCGCGCGCCAAGACCGAGGAGGACGGCCAGATCGTTCTCAACATCGTCAACCAGTTGTTGGTGCCGACTTCGTTCTCGTCGGTTAAGTGACTCGACGTGAGAGCGCGATGACAAGGCGCGATGACGATTCAATCCGATCGCATCGCGCCCTAATTCGCGCAGCCTGAGGTCTGATCGCCTTCGCGGACCATCGGCTTGCCGTTGACGAAGACGCCGTGGCTGCCCGTGACCGCCTTGCCGCCGCAATGCGTGCGGTCCCCGGTGACGACCGCCGGCTTGCCGTTGATCAGGACGTTGGGTACGCCTTCGACAAGCGGACCGCCATTGCTGGTCGTGTCGCCGCTGCGCGCGGCCGGCTTGCCGTTGACGATAACGCCGGAGGCGCCGCTGGTGACGACGCCAGGCTGGTTGCCGTTCTGAGCGTGCACCAGACCGGAAATCGTGAAAAAGGCGGCGATAGCTCCGATCACAAGCCGTGTGCGCATTGATCCCTCATGCCATCAGTCCCGGGGCAGGGTATAAGGGTGGTTATGGCGGGAATGTGATGCCATAGAGAACCCCGGCGCCAGCGCACCCCGTTGTTCGCGGGATGGCTTGATCCACCCCCAACGAGATTGCATGGTCGCCGGCAAAAGGATGCAGCATTTTGACTAGTCACGTTTCCGCTCACGCCGCCGCGCCTGTCGTTGCCGCCGGATCGGTTAAATTCGGCAATGCGTTGCCGCTACAGATCATCGCAGGTCCCTGCCAGCTGGAGAGCCGCACGCATGCGCTCGAAGTCGCCGCCGCGCTGAAGGAGATCGCGGTCAGGCTCGGGGTAGGGCTGGTCTACAAGACCTCGTTCGACAAGGCCAACCGCACCAGCGTATCAGCCGCGCGTGGCATCGGCCTGGCGGAGGCGTTGCCGATTTTTGCCGAGATTCGCACCTCGCTGGGCCTGCCCGTGCTGACCGACGTGCACGAACCCGGCCAATGCGCCGAGGTGGCGCAGGCAGTCGACGTGCTGCAGATCCCGGCATTTCTTTGCCGGCAGACCGATCTGCTGCTGGCGGCGGCGGCGACCGGCAAGGTCGTCAACGTCAAGAAGGGCCAGTTCCTGGCGCCGTGGGACATGGCGAACGTGGTCGCCAAGATCACCGGCGCCGGCAATGCCAATGTGCTCGTCACCGAGCGCGGCGCATCGTTCGGCTACAACACGCTGGTCTCGGACATGCGCGCGCTGCCGATCCTGGCGCGCACCACCGGCGCGCCTGTCATCTTCGACGCCACCCATTCGGTGCAGCAGCCGGGCGGGAAGGGGACGTCGTCAGGCGGCGAGCGCGAATTCGTGCCGGTGCTGGCGCGTGCGGCAGTCGCCGTGGGCGTGGCAGGCGTGTTCATCGAAACCCATCCCGATCCCGATCATGCGCCGTCGGACGGTCCGAACATGGTGCCGCTGCGCGACTTCGAATCCCTGGTCAGGCGGCTGATGGCCTTCGACGCGCTCGCCAAGACCGCGACCTGACGAGGCGGACGCGACGTGCCCGCAACGAGCGGCATGCCGCCGGTCCTCAACATCATCACGCTGGCGACGTTCGCCGCGAGCCTGTCGGTGCGCGCGCTCGATCCCGTGCTGCCGCATGTCGCCGAGGATTTCGACGTCAATATCGCGACCGCAGCGAGCTTTGCCGCGGTGTTCGCTTTCACCTTCGCGATCATCCAGCCGGCGGTCGGCGCCGCCGCCGACCTGTTCGGCAAGGCGCGACTGATGACCATCTGCCTCGTGCTGCTCGGCGTCGCCAACATCCTCGGCGCACTCTCGACCTCGTTCCCGATGCTGTTCGTGACCCGCATTCTCGCCGGCATCGGCTCCGGCGGCGTGTTTCCGGTGGCGCTGTCGCTGACCAGCGATCTCGTCGGCGCCGACAAGCGCCAGCTCGCGATCGGGCGGACGCTTGCAGGCTCGATGACGGGCAACCTGCTCGGCGCGACAGCCTCCGGGCTGATCGGCGATCTCCTCGGCTGGCGCGGTGTGCTGGCGGTACTCGGCGGCCTCGTGATCATCGTCGCGATTGCGGTGGCGGCGGGCTTTCGCGGCGCGGCGCTGTCGCATCCGCCGCGGACGAGCCTGACCGCGCTACGCCATGGCTACCGCACCATTTTCACCAATCCGAACGCGCGAATCTGCTACTCGGCGGTCTTCGTCGAAGGCTGCTGCGTGCTCGGGCTGTTTCCCTTCATCGCCTCGTTCCTGTTTCAACTGGGCGAGACCTCGCTGTCGATCGCAGGCATCGTGATCGCCGGCTTTGCGATCGGCGGGCTGTTCTACACGCTGACGGTATCGCGCATGCTGCCATGGCTCGGCGTCAGGGGCATGATGATCGCGGGCGCGACGCTGGTTGGCATGCAGCTCGGCGTGATCGCCTTTGGCCTCGGCTGGAAGGCGCAGATGCTGAGCCTGTTGGTGATGGGCTGGGGCTTCTACATGATCCACGGCTGCTTGCAGGTGTTCGCCAGCGAACTGTCGGTCGAGGCGCGCGCCACCGCGCTGTCGCTGCACTCGTTCTTCTTCTTCATGGGCCAAACGCTGGGCCCGATCGCCTATGGCTTCGGCCTGCAACAGGCCGGCAAGACGGCGACGCTGGCGACTGCCGCTGGTGTTATCATCGTGCTTGGCTTCGTCTGCGCGCGGTTCTTGCGCCAGACCCGACCGGCGGATGCGCGCGCGGACCTTTGAGGGGGAGCGGGGCTGCGAGCGGATCGATCCGCTCGCAACCCCGTTGTCGGATATTCAACCGTCAGGCCAGATGGAAGCCGTGCATGTCGATCCCGGCATGAACAGCAAATGCGTCGTGCTGCCCATCATAGGCGCCATGCGCGGCCTGGGAGGCCTCGGACGCGAGCTGCGCAAGTGCGTCCGCGGCGGGTGAGGGACCTCCAATGGGCGTATGCGGGATGCCGCTCGTTGCGTTGCCGGCCGCCGTCCCGCCACTGGGGAATACGAAACCATCGCCGGTGGAGCTCGCCACTTTTGCGGTTGCCGGCGAGGCATCTGGCGTGAAGCTGACGCCGTGCGGCGAACTGAAGTTGAACCCCGGCGCGTTGTCGGCGGACAGCAAGGGCGTGAAGGCCCCGGTGTGCGGATCGACCTGGCCGAACGCCTTCAGGCTTCCGACGGAGGCGTAGAAGTCGTTGGGGTTCAGGTCTGACGCGTGGAACGAAAAGACCTTATTGGTCGCCGTATCCGTCAGCGTGAACGTGCCTGATGTGGCGCCGGTCTCGATGACGTCGTCGAGTCCCGCCGGGGTACCGCCACCGACGCCGGCGATCTGCGTGAACGAGACGGACTGGTGCGCGGTGCCGGGACTCTTGATGTCGATGATGGTGCCGTCGTCGCCGCTCGACAGCAACAGGTCGCCGTTTGGCGCGAGCTTCAACGAGTTCGGGATCATTCTGGGGCATGACTTCGATCTTGCCGGTCACGGTGTCCAGGCCCATTGCGCCAAAGGCAAGGATCGGCTTGGTCTCAAGCGTGCCGGTCGGATGATCGCCGTTGAGCAGCTCGACAACGGTCGCATCGCCCTTGTTGACCGGATTGGTGTAGCTCAGGAACACGTCGTTGCCCTTGAACGCCACGTCGTCGTAGCCGCGGCTGGCGGACGAATCCGCGTAGTCGAGCGGCGCCGAGACCGCGTGCGTCTCCGGGTTGATCAGCGTCAGGCTGGGGTTGCCGTCCTGGTTCTGCAGCGCCCAGATATCGCCTGTCACAGGGTTGTATTTCAGGCCATCGACCGATCCTGTGAGCGAGTAGCTGAACTCGATATCGCCGTGCTTGTCATACTGCACGATGGTGCTCGAGCCGCCGGCGCCGGTCGAATCGGCGCCATTGCCGTACTCGACGAAGGTCGAGCCGTGTGCGGTGGCGACGGAATCCGGCTGGGTCGAACCGTCGATGGGAGCCTGGAAAGTCTTGACGGTGTCGATATGCGGAAACGGCGCCGCGTTCTTGTCGGGAACGAACGTCACCCCATGCGGTGAGCCGAAGCTGAATCCCGGCGCGTTGTCCTGAGAGACCAGCGCGGTGAAGGCACCGGTGTTCTCGTCGACCTGACCGAAGGCACCGAGCGCCGCGACCGAGGCATAGTAGGCGTTCGGATCGAGATCGCTGACATGCACCGACAGGACGTGGCCATCCTTCGCGTCCGAAATATAGAAGGTGCCAGACGTCGCGTTCGGCTTGATGACGTCATCGAGCCCGGCATTCCCCACCGAGCCCGCAGGAATACCCTGGATCGGGGTGAATGCAATCGCCTGTTTGGACGTGCCGGGATTCTGGATGTCGATGATCGTGCCGTCGGCTGCGCTGGAGAAGATCAAGTCGCCATTGGCGGCGAGCTTCAGCGAATCCGGATCGGTCTGCGGCACCACCTCCATCTTGCCGGTCACCGTGTCATATCCCATCGCACCGTCGAGCAGCACCGGAGCGGTGGTGAGGAGGTCGCCGGGCTTCGGGCTCGTGCCGTTCAGCAGTTTGACGATGGTCGGATCGCCATTGCCGGTCGGGTTAGTGTAGCTCAGGAACACCTCATTGCCCTTGAACACGACGTCGTCATAGCCGCGCGAGGTGGACGGATTGGCATAGTCGAAATGGGCCGTCACGCTCTGGGTGTTGGGGTCGATCAACGACAGCGAGGAGCGGCCGTCCTGGTTTTGCAGCGCCCAGACCATTCCGGTTTCGGGGTTGTATTTCAGTCCGTCGACCGATCCCGCGATCGAATAGGCGTGCACGAAATGGCCGGCGCTGTCGTACTGGATGATCGTGCTGTTGCCCGGCACCGCGCCGGTCGAATCGACGCCGTTGCCGTATTCAACAAACACGTACTTGCCGGCGAGCGCGATCGAGTCGAGCCCGGTCACGCCGTTCGGGGCGCTGGCGAACGTATGGATCGAATCGACATGCGCCACCTCAGGCGCATTCTTGTCGGGAATGAAGAGCAGGCCGTGCGCGGCAGCAAAATTCGGTCCGGTGACGAGCGGCGTGAAGGCGCCGGTGGTCGGATCGACCTGACCAAAGCCGCCCAGGCTCGCGACCGACGCGTAATAGTCGTTGATGTTGAGGCCGCTGGCGTGGAACGAGTAGACGTTTCCCGATTTCGTATCGGTCATGTAGAACGTGCCCGCCGTCGCGCTGGGCTTGATCACGTCATCGAGGCCGGCATTGCCGACGGAGCCCGCGGGGATTCCGGCAATCGGCGTGAACGAAATCGCCTGGCTGGCTGTTCCGGGGTTTTGGATATCGATGATCGAGCCGTCGGCTGCACTGGAGAAGATCAGATCACCATTGGCGGCGAGCTTCAGCGAATCCGGGTCGGTCTGCGGAACGACCTCGGTCTTGCCGGTGACCGTGTCGAGGCCGGTGGCACCGTCGGTCAGGATCGTCGTCGTCAGCAGTGTCCCGCTCGGATGGTCGCCGTTGAGCAATTCCACCAGCGTCGGATCGCCGGTGCCGTTCGGATTGGTGTAGCTCAGAAACACCTTGTCGCCCTTGAACACGACATCGTCGTAGCCGCTCGTCGCCGATGGATTGGCGAAGCTCAGGGGACCGGTCACCTTGTGCGTGACGGGATCGATCAGCGTCAGCGTGGAGTTTCCGTCCTGGTTCTGCAGCGCCCAGATCTGTCCGGTGTATGGATTGTATTTCAGTCCATCGACTGAACCGGCGATCGTGTATTTCTGCTCGACATCGCCATTCTTGTCATATTGCACGATCGTGCTAGAGCCGCCGGCGCCGGTTGAATCGGCGTTGTTGCCATATTCGACGAAGACGGTTCCGTTCGCCGCCGTGATGGAATCCGGGGCCGTGGCGCCAAGCGGCGCGCCTGACGCGAAGGTTTTCATCCCGCTGATCGTAACCATGTGATCCTCCCTAGTGTGACGTTAGAAACGGGAAGAAACACATGGTAGGCGACGCCTATGTGACGATCGGCCGCCCAAATTTTTCCGCAGATCGAGGAACTTTCTTCGCGCTGCGAATCGAGTCGATCGCTCAATTGCTTCCGCTGCTTCCGCGCGTGTTCCGAGCGCATCACGAAAGCGTTGGCGCGCAAATCAGCAAGGCGAGCCGTGACGCTTCATGGCTGCACGTTGCCGGATGTGATTGTTTTGTTGTCGTGTTGTGACGATCGGCGAGGGGCCAACGATGCCGGTCGCAGTGCGTCGGGAATCATCAGCGAGCTCTGCTGCGATTGCGCCGTCCGCGTTCGGGGCCGGACAATGTCGCGCGCAGCTGGCTAGCCGCGCCCGCGATAGGGCGCGACGCCTTGGTCGGGCACCCAGATGCCCTTCGGCAGCCGGCCGGTCTGGAAGAACACATCGATCGGGATGCCGCCGCGCGGATACCAGTAGCCACCGATGCGCAGCCATTTCGGCTTGATCTCGTTGGCGATGCGTTTG
This sequence comes from Bradyrhizobium genosp. P, assembly GCF_049949265.1. NCBI lineage: Bacteria > Pseudomonadati > Pseudomonadota > Alphaproteobacteria > Hyphomicrobiales > Nitrobacteraceae > Bradyrhizobium > Bradyrhizobium genosp. P. Next base: position 4,860,613 of record NZ_CP188195.1, read on the forward strand.
CCGATCATCACGGTGCAGTCCTCGTGGAAGGCGCCATGGTTGCGAAAACTCGCGGCGTAGAGTTTCAGCGACTTGGATTCGAGCAACCAGCGGCCCGGCACAAAGTCGATCATCAGATGAGCGAAATCCGGCTGCCCCGTCACCGGGCAGATCGAGGTGAATTCCGGAATCGTGAAACGTACCAGATAATCGGTCCCGGCCTGCGGATTGGGCACGCGGTCGAGCGTTGCCTTCTCGGGGCTTTGCGGCCATTCGACCGCACGGCCGAGCTGCAGAGGGCGTTTCATCGTTTCAGCGATCTCTCAGAGTGCGACGCGTTCCGCCTTCGGCGGTGACCGCAAATTATGACATTCGTAGCTGTTGTTCGCAAACCGGGTGCGAACAACAACTTCGGCTCTTACGCGATCGAGCTGCGGGAAACTAGTGAAAGAAGTTGTGGCCGGCGAGATCAGTCAAATGGGCATCCGTTTGAACAGTGTCATTGCCGTTGGTGCCGGTGGCGCAGACCGTATACTCGTTGGCGCCTGCAAGCTTCCAGGCCACGTCATATCCGGTTGAAGTTGCCTCTGCGTCGATCGGCGACCAGCCGGCAAACTCGCCGACGGTAATGGCCGATCCCTGGTATTTCAGCGTCGGCCCGGTGCCGCCGGCGACGGGATCGAGGTCATAGACGTTTCCGGCCTGGACGAGGCTGGTCGATCCGAACGCTTCGATGACGATGGGTGCTGAAACGCGGACAAAACCATGCTGCTGGTAGCCGGCATCGTCGTAGTACCCAAAGATGTCGCCGGACGGGTCGATGCCCAGGATGTTGGTTTCGGTCGCGCCGGGAACGTCGACCGTGGTGGTGGTTGTCGGACTGGCGCGATTGGCATCGCGAGCTGGCGGTCCGTCGGCCGGTGTCGAAATAATGGGCTCGGTATTTATCGGCACGGCCGTTACCCGGCCTTTTCCGTTTCGATGCATTGCGGTAGAAGCACCGCCATCCGATCCCCTCCCTGTCAAAAGAGGTTCTCATGACTGCCATCATCGACATCATCGGCCGCGAAATCCTGGACAGCCGCGGCAATCCCACGGTCGAGGTCGATGTCGTGCTGGAGGATGGGTCGATGGGCCGGGCGGCGGTGCCGTCGGGCGCCTCCACCGGCGCGCATGAGGCGGTCGAACTGCGCGATGGCGACAAGTCGCGTTATCTCGGCAAGGGCGTGCAAAAGGCGGTTGCGGCCGTCAACGACGAGATCTTCGAGGCCCTCAACGATTACTCCGTCGAGGACCAGGTCGCGATCGACCAGATCATGATCGATCTCGACGGCACGCCGAACAAGAGCCGGCTCGGGGCCAACGCCATCCTCGGCGTGTCGCTGGCCTGCGCCAAGGCGGCCGCCGAATTGTTTGACATGCCGCTGTATCGTTACGTCGGCGGCACCTCGGCGCGGACGCTGCCGGTGCCGATGATGAACATCATCAACGGCGGCGTGCATGCCGACAACCCGATCGACTTCCAGGAGTTCATGATCCTCCCCGTTGGCGCCAACAGCTTCGCCGAGGCGTTGCGCTGCGGTTCGGAGATCTTCCACACGCTGCGCGGCGAATTGAAGAAGGCCGGCCACAACACCAATGTCGGAGACGAGGGCGGTTTCGCGCCGAACCTGCCGTCAGCCGATGCCGCGCTCGAGTTCGTCATGAACGCGATCGGCAAGGCCGGCTACAAGGCGGGGGGCGACGTCATGCTCGGCCTCGACTGCGCCTCCACCGAATTCTTCAAGGAAGGTTCTTACGTCTATGGCGGCGAGAACAAGACCCGTTCGCGTTCGGAGCAGGTCAAGTATCTCGCCGATCTCGTTTCCCGCTATCCGATCGTCAGCATCGAGGACGGCATGTCGGAGGATGACATGGAGGGCTGGAAAGAGCTGACCGACGCCATCGGCACCAAGTGCCAGCTCGTCGGCGACGATCTGTTCGTCACCAACGTGACCCGCCTTGCCGACGGCATCAAGAACGGCCGTGCCAATTCCATCCTGATCAAGGTCAACCAGATTGGCACGCTGACCGAGACGCTCGCAGCCGTCGAGCTCGCCCATAAATACGGCTACACCTCGGTGATGTCGCACCGCTCCGGCGAGACCGAGGATTCGACCATCGCCGATCTCGCCGTCGCCACCAATTGTGGACAGATCAAGACCGGCTCGCTGGCGCGCTCCGACCGCACCGCCAAGTACAACCAGCTGTTGCGCATCGAGCAGCAGCTCGGCAAACAGGCGATATATGCCGGCAGGTCGGCCTTGAAGGCGCTGGCCTGAGGCATCAGTCGGGACTCGCGGCGCGAACCCCGCCGCGAGGGGCCATCGATAGCCATCCCTGAAACTGCGAGTAGGGCAGTTCCGAGTAACTACTGCCTCACTTCCGGTTGCCACCGGCTGTTGCTTCGGCCACAGTCGATGCATGTTTTCAAATACCGCCGTGGTCGAGGCGAGAGAACGGAAATTCTCTCTCGACACTCCGTTTTCACTTGATCGGGTTGATGCCGCCCTCATCGGGGCTTTGGCTATCGTCGCCGTCTACTTCTTTTCCTATCCGGTCTGGCGATCACAATTCCTGATCGAAATCTGGTTCACCGAGGGTTGGAACGCTTACTTCCAGGACGCTGCCGCAGCCTGGCAAAGGATCTATCCTTCCTCCAGTTCGCTCATCGTCAACAATTACCCGCCGCTCTCGTTCTATGGCGTAGGCCTCGTAGGCAACTTTCTAGGTGACAATCTCTTCGTCGGGCGAGGGCTGTCGCTGGTTTCCTTGATCGCCGTCAGCATCGAAATTTTCGTCTGCGTTCGGGCGCTGGCGGGAGGTGTCTTCGGCCCTGCGATCGGAGCGCTGTGGTACGTCGCGATCATGTCCCACAACTCCACAGCCTATGTTGGGGCGAACGATCCGCAAATCGCCGGCGAGGCGATCATGGGCTTCGGCCTCGCATGGCTGCTAACCTCGGAGCGATCGGGCACGCGATCGGCACTCGGCCCGCTTCTCATGATGGTCATCGGCGGCTTCTGGAAGCACAGCATGGTCGCTATCCCGCTGACCGCGGTGATCTGGCTTCTGGCACGCCGCGGCGCCGGCGCGATCCCTGCGGTTGTCGCCAGCGCGATCGCCACAGCCGCTGGGCTCGTTCTCTGTGGTGTCATCTTCGGACCGGACTTTTTCCATAATCTGTTCACGGCGCGCGACTATGATATCGCTCACCTGATAGGCAATCTCGGCCATCTGCAATGGCCCGCACTGGCCGCGCTGATCTGGCTTTCCTGGGTCGTCACCGGCAGGACGGACGGCGCCAGATTCACGATGCTTCACGTTCCAATCGCCTTGGCGGCCTGCATCCTGCAATGGTTCGGCGACAAGATTTTTGTAAACGCCGAGTTCGATCTGATCATCGCGCTGGGGATCGCCATCGGCGTAACCTGCAGTTCGCTCGACCGCAGTCTGCTTTCCAAATACCTGTCCGTATCGACGATCAAGATCGCGGTCGTCTCGGCGCTTGTCATTCGCCTTCTCGCGTCGGATCGTCAGGAACCGCTGCTCGTCCTTTTCGATCCGCACTTCGCCGAACAATTTGCGAATGGCGAGCGAACCATCAGGCGCGAGGCCGCGCAGGTCGCCGCGATCGAGGGCAATGTCTATTGTCTGGTCAAGACGGTCTGCCGGTTGGCCGGCAAGCCATTTACAGTCGACGACTTCAAGGTCGAGGAGATGGTGGCGACAAAGCGCATCACTCAGGACGATCTCGACGAGCTTCTCGCTAGCCACAAAATCACGACGTTCAAGAGCGATCCGGCCGCCATGGGGACAATCGACACATCGCTATCCCGCGCTATCCGGAGTGGCCTGACACCGTAAACGCGAGGCGTTGGGCGGAAATGCCGGCGCGAACGCAGTGTTCCCTGACCTTCCTTTCGAAATCGCCGGTCGCTGGACATCGCTGCCGACCCGGCCCATATCGGCATGGACCTGGAGCGGCCGGGGCGATCCGCAAGGAGCGCCCCAAGCTCCCGGCAGCAAAGGGAATTTCAGGGAGGACGTGGGATGAGCGACGGCAAAAACGGGCTGCAACTGCGATCGCTGCTCAAGAAAAGCGGCGAACTCGAACTATCGCTGGTGAACGTCCCGACCCCCGAGCCGGGCCCCGACGAGGTTGTGGTCCGGGTCGAGGCGACCCCGATCAATCCGTCCGACCTCGGCTTGCTGATCGGCCCGGCCGACATGTCGAGCGCCAAAGTCTCGGGCACCAGGGAGTTGCCGGTCATCACCGCCCGGGTTCCGGAGGCAGCGATGGGCGGCATGGCGGCGCGGCTCGATGAATCGATGCCGGTTGGCAATGAGGGGGCCGGCGTCGTGATAAGGGCAGGCTCGTCGGACGCCGCCAAGGCGCTGTTGGGTCGCATGGTCGCGATGATCGGGGGCGCGATGTACGCGCAATACCGCACGCTGCGGGTCAACGAGTGCCTGCCATTGCCTGAAGGCACCACGGCAGCAGAGGGGGCGTCCTGCTTCGTCAACCCTCTGACCGCGCTCGGCATGACCGAGACGATGCGGCGCGAAGGCCACAAGGCACTGGTGCACACGGCCGCGGCGTCCAATCTTGGCCAGATGCTCAACAGGATCTGCCTCAAGGATGGCATCGGTCTCGTCAATATCGTGCGCAGCAAGGAGCAGGCCGGCATCCTGCACGAGATCGGCGCCAAGTATGTCGTCGATTCCACCGCGCCCGGCTTCATGGATGATCTCACCACCGCGCTGGTCGAGACAGGTGCCACCATCGCCTTCGATGCGATCGGCGGCGGCAAGCTCGCGGGCCAGATCCTGGGGGCGATGGAGACCGCGATCAACAAGTCAGCCAAGGCGTACAGCCGCTATGGCTCGAACGTGCAGAAGCGGGTCTACATCTACGGCAGCCTCGACCCCCGTCCGATCGAGCTGGCGCGCGGCTTCGGCATGGCCTGGGACGTCGGCGGCTGGCTGCTGTTTCCGTTCCTGATGAAGATCGGTCCGGAGGCGGGCAACAAGCTGCGCCAGCGCGTGGTGGCGGAGCTGAAGACCACCTTCGCCAGCCACTACACCAGGGTGGTGTCGCTGCAGGAGGCCTTGCAGCTCGACAACATCGCGGTCTACGGCAAGCGCGCCACCGGCGAGAAATTCCTGATCAATCCGAACAAGGCGATGTGAGGTAAATCTGACGCTCAGTGGATCAGGCCGCCCGGAGGCCCGATCCAACAGCGGTCAAGGCAATATCCGCAAACGCTGCATTTCCGGATTTGGATGATTCATGCACTTGCATCCTCCATGCTGCGTCGGTAGGTGAAGACCACCGGTCCAGCTTCATGCCCAAATCCCGAGGAAAAATTGCTATGGCCTATAACATCGTCACTGTCGTCGGCAGCATCCGCAAGGAGAGCTTCTCGCTCAAGATCGCCAATGCGTTCGCCAAGCTCGCGCCGGCGTCATTGAAGCTCGACGTCACGACGCTTCAGGGCATTTCCTTCTTCAACCAGGATCTCGAAGCGGCGCCGCCGGCGGACTGGCTGGCCTTTCGCGAGAAGCTGCAGAAGTCGAACGGCGTGCTGTTCGTGACGCCCGAATATAACCGCTCGGTCCCGGGCGTGCTGAAGAACGCCATCGACGTCGCCTCGCGTCCCTATGGCAAGAGTTCGTTTATCGGCAAGCCGGTCGGCATCGTCGGCAACTCGCCCGGACCGCTTGGCGGCGTCAGCGCGGTCAAGCACCTGCAAAACATCCTGCCGGGCATCTCCGGCCCGATCCTCGGCCAGCCGGAAATCTATCTCACCGGCTGCGGCGACGGCTTCGACGACAAGGGCGAACTGATCAAGGACTCGCTCAAGGGCGTGATGCAGCAATACATCGACGCATTCGCGGCCTTCATCGAAAAGCAGAACCGCTAACAGCATGATCCGGAAAAGTGCGCAGCGGTTTTCCGAACAAGATTATGCTTAAATAATGGTGTTTTAGCATTCCATTAACTCCATGGCCGCATGCTCGCGGCCATGGTTTCCCGCACCCGTCTCAAATCGATCCTGACCGGGCTCGCCCTCTATACGATGGCGGCAATGATGGTCGGCTATTTCGGCGTCAACGCCTATACCGGCAAATACGGCCTCAATGCGCGACAGGAGCTCGATCAGGAGATCATCGCGCTGACCTCGGAATTGGCGCGGCTGAAGCAGGAGCGGGCCGAGGGCGAACAGCGGGTGTCGCTGCTGCGGTCGGATCGGGTCGACCCCGATATGCTGGATGAGCGCGTGCGCTTCCAGCTCGACTACGTCAATCCGCGGGATCTGGTTCGGATCAACAAGCCGAACTGACGCGTTCTCAAATTTCAAAATTTGTCACGTGCCATCACAAAAGTGTCGCGCCGCGTTGCAGTGCGGCATAGCAATACTCCTTCGAGCGAACGCAATCCTTCCAAGGTGATTTGAGTTGGGTTAGAGAGGGTTCTTCGACTTCTCTCACCCGGAATTGCCATGGCTGCACCCAAGAAAACTGCCGCAAAAGAATCAGGGCCGGAGCAGGATGGGTCTCCACCCGAATTCACGAGGGAACAGGAGTTCAAGGCGCTGCGCGACATGCTTCTGATCCGGCGCTTCGAGGAGAAGGCCGGCCAGCTCTACGGCATGGGTGCGATCGGCGGCTTCTGCCATCTCTATATCGGGCAGGAGGCGGTCGTCGTCGGCATGCAGATGGCCTTGAAGCCGGGCGACGAGGTCATAACCGGATACCGGGATCACGGCCACATGCTGGCCTGTGAAATGGAAGCCAAGGGCGTGATGGCCGAGCTCACCGGACGCCGCAGCGGCTATTCCAGGGGCAAGGGCGGCTCCATGCATATGTTCAGCAAGGAGAAGAACTTCTTCGGCGGTCACGGCATCGTCGGCGCCCAGGTGTCGCTCGGCACGGGCCTCGCATTTGCCAACCGCTATCGCGGTAACGACGCCGTCAGCGTGACCTATTTCGGCGACGGTGCGGCCAACCAGGGCCAGGTTTACGAGAGCTTCAACATGGCCGAGCTGTGGAAGCTGCCGGTGATCTACGTCATCGAGAACAACCGTTACGCGATGGGCACCTCGGTGTCGCGCGCGTCAGCGCAGCAGGATTTCTCCAAACGCGGTGCCTCCTTCAACATCCCCGGCAAGCAGGTCGACGGCATGGACGTCCGCGCCGTGAAGGCCGCCGGCGATGAGGCTGCGGCCTGGTGCCGCGCCGGCAAGGGGCCGATGATCCTGGAGATGCAGACCTACCGTTACCGCGGCCACTCGATGTCCGACCCGGCGAAGTATCGCACCCGTGAGGAGGTCGAGAAGGTCCGGCACGATCAGGACCCGATCGAGCAGGTCCGCAACCGTCTGCTGGCCGAGAAGGTGACCGAGCAGGAGCTGAAGGCGATCGACGCCGAGGTGCGCGAGATCGTCAACGCCGCGGCCGACTACGCCCAGCACGATCCGGAGCCCGATCCGTCCGAGCTCTACACCGACATCTACCGCTGACCTCACCCCGCGCAGACGAACTTTCAAGACCGATTTTCGGGAGCCGATATGCCCATTCAAGTGCTGATGCCTGCGCTGTCGCCCACCATGGAGAAGGGCAACCTCGCCAAGTGGTTGAAAAAGGAAGGCGAGACCATCAAATCCGGCGACGTGATCGCCGAGATCGAGACCGACAAGGCGACGATGGAGGTCGAGGCGACCGATGAGGGCACGCTCGGCAAGATCCTGATCCCGGAAGGCACCGCCGATGTCGCGGTGAATACGCCGATCGCCACCATCCTGGCCGATGGCGAGAGCGCCGCCGATCTCGCCAAGGCGCCCGCCGCGCCGGCGAAAGCCGAAGCCGCTCCTGCCGAGGCCAAGGAGGAAACAAAGGGAGAGGCAAAGGCCGAAGCGCCGCAGCCGAAGTCCGACGCGAAGGCTCCGGCTGCGCCTGCTGCCGTCGCCCCGCCGGATCCCGAAATCCCTGCGGGCACCGAGATGGTGACCCAGACCATCCGCGAAGCCTTGCGCGACGCGATGGCCGAGGAGATGCGGCGCGATCCCGATGTCTTCATCATGGGCGAGGAGGTCGCGGAATATCAGGGCGCCTACAAGATCACGCAGGGCCTGTTGCAGGAATTCGGCGAGCGGCGGGTGATCGACACGCCGATCACCGAGCACGGCTTTACCGGTATCGGCGTCGGCGCGGCGATGGCGGGCCTGAAGCCGATCGTCGAGTTCATGACCTTCAACTTCGCCATGCAGGCGATCGACCAGATCATCAATTCCGCAGCCAAGACGCTGTACATGTCCGGTGGCCAGATGGGCTGCTCGATCGTGTTCCGCGGCCCCAACGGCGCCGCCGCGCGCGTCGGCGCCCAGCACAGTCAGGACTATGCAGCCTGGTATTCCCAAGTGCCGGGGCTGAAGGTGGTCGCGCCATATTCGGCCGCCGATTACAAGGGGCTGCTGAAAGCCGCGATCCGCGATCCCAATCCGGTGATCTTCCTCGAGAACGAGGTGCTGTACGGCCACACCGGCGAGGTGCCGAAGCTTGCGGATTTCCTGGTGCCGATCGGCAAGGCGCGGGTGGCGCGGTCAGGCAAGGACGTCACCATCGTCTCCTGGGCGATGGGCATGTCCTATGCGCTGAAGGCCGCCGATGAGCTCGCCAAGGAGGGCATCGAGGCCGAGGTCATCGATCTGCGCACCATCCGTCCGATGGATACCGAGACCATCATCGCGTCGGTCAAGAAGACCGGCCGCGCGGTGACGGTGGAAGAGGGCTGGCAGCAGAGCGGCGTCGGCGCCGAGGTCGCTTCGCGGATCATGGAGCACGCCTTCGACTATCTGGATGCTCCGGTCACGCGGGTGTCGGGCAAGGACGTGCCGATGCCGTATGCCGCCAATCTCGAAAAGCTCGCTCTGCCTTCCGTCGCCGAGGTGGTCGCTGCCGCCAAGGCCGTGTCCTATCGGTAACGCCATGGCCGGTCCCAAGGAGCAGCCGCTGCCGCCTGATGTGATGGACCGCGATGATGCGATCGAGGTGCTGCGCGCCTTCGTCGTTGACGGCGGCCTGTCGATCGCGTTCCAGCGCGCTTTCGAGGAGCCGGATATGTGGGGGCTGATGCTCGTCGACATCGCCCGCCACGCCGCGCGCGCCTATTCGCGCGAAAGCGAATACACCGAGGATGAGGCGCTCGCGCGCATCGTCGAGATGTTCGAAGCCGAAATCGCCCGGCCGACCGACACGGGCAAAACCATGCCGCGGTCGCAACAAGGTCACTGACATGCCGATCAACATTCTCATGCCTGCGTTGTCGCCCACGATGGAGAAGGGCAACCTCGCCAAGTGGCTCAAGAAAGAGGGCGACAAGGTCAAGTCCGGCGACGTGATCGCCGAGATCGAGACCGACAAGGCGACGATGGAAGTCGAAGCCGTCGATGAAGGCACGATCGCGAAGATCCTGGTGCCCGAGGGCACCCAGGACGTGCCGGTCAACGACGTGATCGCCGTGATGGCCGGCGACGGCGAGGACGTGAAGGCGGCGAGCGCCGGAGCGGGGGCCTCGCCTGCGCCGAAGCTAGCCGAGGCACCGAAGCCTGCCGCTGCCGCGCCCGCAGCGGCGCCGGCGGCTGCACCTGCGCCGAAGCCCGCAGCAGCGCCGACGCCTCAGCCGGCCGCTGCGCCGGCCGCACAGGCCAATGGTCACGCCCGCATCTTCTCGTCACCGCTGGCGCGGCGTCTCGCCAGGGAAGCCAGCATCGATCTCGCGCGCATCACCGGCAGCGGTCCGCATGGCCGCGTCGTCGCGCGCGACGTCGAGGACGCCAAGTCCGGCAAGGGCCTGAAGGCACCGGCGGCAGCACCCGCCGCGGGGCCGAGCATCGCGCCGTCGATGTCCGACAAGCAGATCCTCGCGCTGTTCGAACCGGGCTCCTACGAAGTGGTGCCGCATGACGGCATGCGCCGCACCATCGCCCAGCGCCTGACGTCGTCGGTGCAGACCATCCCGCACTTCTACCTCACTATCGACTGCGACATCGGCAAGCTGCTCGCGGCGCGCGAGGAGATCAATGCGTCGGCGCCAAAGGACAAGGAGAAGAAGCCGCTCTACAAGATCTCGGTCAACGACTTCGTCATCAAGGCGATGGCGGTCGCGCTGCAGCGGATCCCGAACTGCAACGTGAGCTGGACTGAGGGCGGCATGCTCAAGCACAAGCATTCCGACGTCGGCGTCGCGGTGGCGATGCCGGGCGGCCTGATCACGCCGATCATCCGCAAGGCCGAGACCAAGACGCTTTCCACCATCTCCAACGAGATGAAGGATTTTGCGGCGCGCGCCCGTGCCCGCAAGCTGAAGCCGGAGGAATACCTGGGCGGCACCACCGCGGTGTCCAACCTCGGCATGTACGGCATCAACCACTTCACCGCCGTGATCAACCCGCCGCACGCCTCGATCCTCGCGGTCGGCACCTCGGAAGAGCGTCCCGTGGTGCGCGGCGGCAAGATCGAGATCGCGCACATGATGAGCGTCACCTTGTCGTGCGATCACCGCGCCATTGACGGCGCGCTCGGTGCCGAGCTGATCGGGGCGTTCAAGCAGCTGATCGAGAATCCTGTGATGATGATGGTCTGACGAGCAGCCGCCATGTACGTGATGTCAGGTCCGTACGTCTTGCTCGCCATTATCGCGATTGCTTCGATTGTTGCTGTTCACCGTGACCTCGTATCCACGACCCAGTTCAGGATCATGATCATCGGCGCGGGCGTGCTCGCGCTGGTGTGGACCGCAGTGCTGGGCGGAAATTGGTTGGAGCTTAGATAATGGCCGACACATCCTTTGACGTCATCATCATCGGCTCCGGCCCCGGCGGCTACGTCACCGCGATCCGCGCGGCGCAGCTCGGGTTCAAGACCGCGATCGTCGAGAAATCCTATCTCGGCGGCATCTGCCTGAACTGGGGCTGCATCCCGACCAAGGCGCTGCTGCGCTCGGCGGAAATCTACCACTACATGCAACACGCCAAGGATTACGGGTTGTCGGCGGACAACGTCGCCTTCGATGCTAAGGCGGTGGTGCAGCGCTCGCGCGGAGTGTCGAAGCGCCTCAATGACGGCGTCGGCTTCCTGATGAAGAAGAACAAGGTGACGGTGATCTGGGGCGACGCCACGATCGACGCGCCCGGCAAGGTCACGGTGAAGAAGTCCGCGGTCGAAGCACCAAAGGGCGCAAGCGGCGAGGGCACCTACGAGGCAAAACACATCATTGTCGCGACGGGCGCGCGGCCGCGCGCGCTGCCCGGGCTGGAGCCCGACAAGAAGCTGGTCTGGACCTATTTCGAGGCGATGGTGCCGGAGCGGATGCCGAAGTCGCTGCTGGTGGTCGGCTCGGGCGCGATCGGCATCGAGTTCGCGTCGTTCTTCCACACCATGGGATCGGACGTCACCGTGGTCGAAGTGCTGGCGCAGATCCTGCCGGTCGAGGACGCGGAGATCGCCGGCCTTGCGCGAAAACGCTTCGAGAAGCAGGGCATCAAGATCCGGACGTCGACCAAGGTGACGAAGCTCGAGAAGAAGTCCGACTGCGTGGTCGCGACCATCGACGACGGCAAGGGCAAGCCGGAGACGGTCGAGTTCGAGCGCGTGATCTCCGCGGTCGGCGTGGTCGGCAACATCGAGAATCTCGGACTTGAGAAGCTCGGTGTGAAGACCGACCGCGGCTGCATCGTGATCGACGGCCACGGCAAGACCAACATTCCTGGCATCTATGCGATCGGCGACGTTGCCGGACCGCCGATGCTGGCGCACAAGGCCGAGCACGAGGGCGTGATCTGCATCGAGGCGATCAAGGGCCTGCATCCGCACGCGATGGACAAGCTGCTGATTCCAGGCTGCACCTACTGCAATCCGCAGGTCGCCTCCGTCGGCCTCACCGAAACCAAAGCCAAAGAGGGTGGCCGCGAGATCCGCGTCGGCCGCTTCCCGTTCGTCGGCAATGGCAAGGCGATCGCGCTCGGCGAGGACCAGGGCCTCGTCAAGGTGGTGTTCGACAAGAAGACCGGGCAGCTGCTGGGCGCGCACATGATCGGCGCCGAGGTCACCGAACTGATCCAGGGCTATGTCGTCGCGATGAACCTGGAGACCACGGAGGAGGAATTGATGCACACCGTGTTCCCGCATCCCACGCTGTCGGAGATGATGAAGGAAGCGGTGCTGGATGCGTACGGGCGGGTGCTGAATATCTGACGCTCGGAAGCGTCGCAGCAGTAGCTCCGTCATCCTGAGGCGCTCACGTAGCGAGCCTCGAAGGATGCACGGCCGAGATCAAGCAGTGGGGCTCGTCGCCCTTCGAGGGCCGCTGAAGAAGCGGTCACCTCCAGCGACAAAGGCGAAGCCTTTGCGCGGGGGTGACGGGTCTCACAGCGTACAGTTCACAACGAACAAGAAAGACCAGAGCTCGTGAAAGACAACGACAATCTCACCATCGAACGCCAGACCTTCGTCACCCATCTCGAATGCGCGATGGAGGGGGATCATTATCCTGCCGACGAGGTGCACAACCTGTCCAAGGCCGGCAAGCCGCTGCTGGTGCGCTACGATCTCACCGGTGTGAAGCAGGCGCTGACCAAGGACGCGCTGGCTCGGCGGCCCGCTGACATGTGGCGCTATCGCGAGCTGCTGCCGGTGCGCAAATGCCAGGACATCGTCAGCCTCGGCGAGGTCACCACGCCGCTGGTCCGGTTGCCGAAGCTTTCGCGCAAACTCGGCGGCGGCGAGATTATCGTGAAAGATGAGGGGCGGCTGCCGACCGCCTCGTTCAAGGCGCGCGGCCTCGTGATGGCGGTGTCGATGGGCAAGGCGCTCGGCATCAAGCACATGGCGATGCCGACCAACGGCAATGCCGGCGCCGCGCTCGCGGCTTATGCCACTTCATGCGGCATCAAGACCACGATCTTCTGCCCGGCCGATACGCCCGAGGTCAATGTCAGCGAGATCGAGCTGCAGGGCGCGACGGTCTATCGCGTCAACGGCTATATCGACGATTGCGGCAAGATCGTCGGCGAGGGCAAGGCAAAAGTCGGCTGGTTCGATACCTCGACGTTGAAGGAGCCGTACCGGATCGAGGGCAAGAAGACGATGGGCCTCGAACTCGCCGAGCAGCTCGGCTGGGAGGTGCCCGACGTGATCTTCTATCCAACCGGCGGCGGCACCGGCCTGATCGGCATGTGGAAGGCGTTCGACGAGCTCGAGAAGATCGGCTTCATCGGCTCAAAGCGACCGCGCATGGTCGCTGTGCAGGCCTCCGGCTGCGCGCCGATGGTGCGGGCCTATGAGGCCGGCACCGAGCATGCGACGCGCTGGGAAGACGCTCACACCATTGCGTCGGGCATCCGCGTGCCGCAGGCGATCGGTGATTTCCTGATCCTGCGTGCGGTGCGCGAGAGCAAGGGATTTGCCATCGCGGTCGACGACGACAAGATTTCGGCGGCGCTCAACGAGGTCGCGCGCGAGGAGGGGCTGCTGCTGTGTCCCGAGGGCGCGGCGACCTATGCCGCCTACAAGGAGAGCCTGGCCGATGGCCGCGTGACGAAGAACGAGCGCGTGATGCTGTTCAACTGCGCGAGTGGGCTGAAATACCCGCTGCCGCCGGTCACGCGCACGCTCGATCGTCACAAGCCGATCGACTATTCGCAGTTCTGACGCATCATCCGAAGGGCCATCTTGTTGCAAGGTGGCCCTTCAAAAATAATAGCACAAGAAAATTGAGGGAGGGCGTGATGCGGAAGCTCGTTCTGGCCGTGTTGGCGGTGTTGGCGTTCACGGCTGCGAGCTCAGCAGAGACCTATCCGGCGCATCCCATCACCATTATCGTGCCGTTCGCCGCCGGCGGCCCGTCGGATGCGGTGGCACGGATCCTCGGCGAGCGGATGAAGCAGTCGCTCGGCGAGGTGCTGCTGATCGAGAACGTCACGGGGGCTGCCGGCTCGATCGGTGTCGGCCGCGCCGTGCGCGCGAAACCGGACGGCTACACCATCTCGTTCGGCCATCTCGGCACCCACGTCGCGAACGGCGCGATCTACAAGCTCGGCTACAATCTGGTCGACGATCTCGAGCCGGTGGTGCTGCTGCCGAGCAATCCGATGATCATCGTCAGCAAGAATGCCGTGCCGGCGAAATCGCTGAAGGAACTCCTGGCGTGGCTGAAATCGCGCCCCGAGCCCCCGACCGCGGGCACCGCCGGCGCAGGCTCCGGCAGCCACATCGCCGGGCTGTATTTTGAGAATGTCTCGGGCATCAAGCTGCAATACGTGCCGTATCGCGGCACCGGGCCGGCGCTGAACGATCTCGTCGCCGGCCAGATCGACATCATCATCGACCAGACCTCGAACTCGATCAATCAGGTCCGTGGCGGCAATATCCGCGCCTATGCCGTGACAGATTCCAAGCGGGTCGAGACAGCCCCTGAGATCCCGACCGTCGACGAGGCCGGCCTGCCCGGCTTTCACATGACGCTGTGGTCGGGCCTCTGGGTACCCAAGGGCACGCCGAAGCAGATCGTGGCAAAGCTCAACGCCGCGGCGGTCGAGGCGATGAACGATCCGGCCGTGATCAAGCAGCTCGAAAATCTGGGCTTGCAGATGCCGCCCAAGGACCAGCTCACGCCGGAAGCGCTCGGCGCCTGGCAAAAGGCGGAAATTGCAAAGTGGTGGCCGATGATCAAGGCCGCGAATGTGAAGGTGGATTGAGCCTTCTACGTCGTCCCGGCGAAAGCGGGGACGACGCCTTATTGCGGCGGCCTTACTGCCCCGGCGCCGCGTTCGTTTCATGCGTGACGACGCGCTGATCGTTCTTCGCCACCAATGCGGTGTCGCTGCCCTCGAACCGCGCGCGGTAGACCGCGAAATTCTCCATCACGCGCTGGACGTAGTTGCGCGTCTCCGACAGCGGAATCCGTTCCACCCAGTCGACCGGATCGACCTTGGGATCGCGCGGGTCGCCATAGGCCTTGATCCAGTCGCGGACGCGGCCGCGGCCGGCGTTGTAGCCGGCGAAGGTCATGATGGAGCAGCCATGATATTCCGACAGCAGCGCGCTGATCTCGGCCGCGCCCATCTGGGTGTTGTAGACGGGATCGGAGACCATCTTGTCCCAGTCGTAGCTGACGCCGAAGCGCTTTGCGGTATCGCGGCCGGCTTCCGGCGTCACCTGCATCAGGCCGACGGCATTGGCGGATGATTTGTCGCGCTGATCGAATGCGCTTTCGGTGCGTGCGATCGAATACGTCATGCTGCGCCCGATATCGGGTGCGATCGGGCTGTGCTTCGGGATGCCGATGATCGGGAAGGCGTAGTGGTCGAAGGCAAAGCCGCGCGCCAGCGCGGCCTTGCCGATCTGCAGCATGGTGCGGGCGTCGTTGCGGCGGCCGGTGAGTTCGCCGAGCGCTTCCAGCATGCCGACATCGGAGCTTTCCTCGGCGAGGTCGGAGGCGAAATAGAGCGCGACGTCGGGTTCGCCGATCTCATAGAGCATGTCGGCGGCGCGCACGCGCTCGTCGGTGGCCGCGCTGCCGGCGATCGCGGCCGGCGACGGCGGATGCAGGTCGATGCCGTCACGCCCGAGTTTTGCGAGCGCGAGCTGACCGTAATAGGCGGTCGGATAGCGCGCGGCGGCCTCGTAGTCGGCCCGCATCGCCACGGGGTTGCCGAGCGCCTCGGCAGCCCGGCCACGCCAATAGGCGGCGCGCGACAGCACGGTCGGATTGGTCTGGCCTTCGTCGATCCGCGCGAAATGCGCCGCGGCGGTCTTGGCATCGTTGAGATAGCGCAGCGCGATCCATCCGTTCATGAAGTGCAGGTCGGAGCGATAATAGGGATTGTCGGGCAGTGCGGCCGGGCTGACCACGTCATAGGCGGCCTGGTAATTGCCCTGGTCGAGCAGCTTGCGGGAGAGCAGGCGCCGTTCGCGCCACCATTGGTCGGTGTCCTGCTGCGCCATGGTCTCCGGCGCGGCCGCGATCGTCACGCGGGCCGCGTCATCTATCCTGTTCTGCGCCGTCAGCCACTGGATGCGGCACAGCGTGTAGCCGAGGTCGCGGCGCGCGTCAGCCGGGACGTCGTCGAGCGCGCCCTCGGCCTTGCTGGATTGCCCGCGGACGGCGCCGCAGGCCTTCACGATCGCCAGTTCGTCGCTGCCGAGCAGCTTGGCGGCGCGCCTGGCGCCCGCGAGGTCCTTGGCGCCGATCCGCCGGTCCATGCGCGCGCGATGATCGTCGCGGGTCAGCAGGTCCTTGAACGCGTCATAGGCGTCGCTCTCGGTGCGATCGGACAGTTCCTCCGATCGCCAGGCCTCGCGGACCAGCCGGGTGGCGCCGTCGCGGTCGCCTTCGGCAAGCCATACGCGGGCGAGCGCGAATTTGCCCTTGGCACTGATCGGTTGATCGAGGGTGAAGCCGTGTACCGTGGCGGCGTCGCTGCGCTCCTGCCACAGCCGCGCCTCGGCCCGCCGGCGCAGCATCGTGACGCTCGGCCAGTCCGGATTGGCCGCAATGAACGCGGCGTAGCGGCTGAAATTCGCCTGCGACTCGGAGTGACGCAGCAGGTACCATTCGACGAGCTTGCGGCCGACCGGATCGGTGATCCCGGCCTGAATCTCGGTCGCTTCACTGGTCTTGCCCTTGCGCACGGCGAGGAACGCGTCCCTGATCGTGGCGAGATCGCCTGTGAGTTGCGGGCCTGCGGCTTTTTCGGGAGCAGATGCCTTGTCGGATTCGGTGGATTTGGACGGCGCGGATTTGGCTTTTGCGGAGTTGTGTTCGTCGCCGCCGTGTTTGCCATGCCGACGCTTGCCGGATGCGGCATCGTGCGTCGCCTTCTGGCGAGCTGCCTTGACGCCAGTTGCCTTGGCGCCGGTTACCTTCTTGTCGGTCGCGTGCGCGGCCTTGGCTTGATGATGTGCCTTCGCCGTCGCCTGGACCGGAAGGAGCGCAAGCGCGGCTACCGTGGCGAAGCACGCCAGCGGACGTAAGCAATGGTTCATTCCCTGGTCCCCCCTGCGAAACCATCAGGCACAAACAAATCGCAACATACGCGGCACAACGGGCCGCAAATTATCACACCCTTGATTCGCAACCGTTAAGGCGGCGCAACTTGACAGGGAAAAGACGGCGAAATGTGGAACAGAGGGTGTGGAACTCGTGGGAACTCGAAGTTCCCCGACGGGGCCGGCTGACCGTATGACCTCATCCGGGGGTGTTCCGAGCCCATTTCTTATGGTGAGGTGGCCGTAATGAGGGAGCCCCAGCTGAAAACCATCCTGGATGGCGGCCGCTATTTCGAGGCGCCGCGCTGGCACAATGGGCGGCTCTGGTTCGTCGACTGCATGGCGCGGACGCTGCTCAGCATCGACCTCTCGGGTGAGGTGCGGGAGCATGCCGCGATCCCCGACGACACGCCATGCGGCCTCGGCGTGCTGCCTGACGGCGACATCGTGGTGCTGACCATGTTCAGGAAGCGGCTGCTGCGATTTGCCGCCGAAAAACTCTCGCTCTACGCCGACCTCTCACGGCTAGCCACCGGCACCATCGACGACATGATCATCGACGGGCAGGGGCGTACCTATGTCGGCGATCTCGGTTTCGACCTGCCGCCGCCCGAGGGCCGCGGCGCGGTCGGCCGGATCATCCTGGTGATGCCGGATGGTGGCGCCCGCGTCGTTGCCGAAGGTCTGCGCTTTCCCAACGGCATTGCCGTCTCGTCCGATCACAGCCGGCTGGTCGTCGCTGAAATGGATGGCGCGTGCCTCGCCGACTACGACATTGCGGCCGATGGCGGCCTGCGCTTCCGCGGACGGCTGGGCCGCATGAACGACCCCGACGGTATCTGCCTCGATCGTGACGGCGCCGTGTGGGTCGCATCCTTCACCGAGGACGCCTTCATCCGGATCGGCCGCGATGGCGCGGAGCGTGAGCGGATCGCCGTGCCCGGCCGCCGCGCACTGGCCTGTGCGCTCGGCGGCGCGGACAAGCAAACGCTGTTCTGCCTCAGCGCTGAGACCTCGTATGCGGAACTGCGGAAAGGCAAGTCGGTCTCGCGGATCGACGTGGTCGAGGTCGCGGCGCCGGGAGATGGGTATCCGTGAGTGCGCAATCGGTGTCCCGTCGGCGGGTGGGAGACGCGCTCCTCGTCGGGCTCGACAGACGATCAGACACAGCGCTGCCGCCGATGAACTCCGGTCATTCAATCCCGATCAGGAGAAAGCTCATTGAGTGCACTGTCGCCGCAATTTTTACTTTCTTACAAGTGTAGGCCAATCTGGGATAGCAACCCAACCCTCGCGCCGTAAAGTCTCGACGTACCTATGATCAAGAACGGCGGCCACCTCAAAATCATCCTCGTCTTGAAACAGCAGAACCTTGTCTCCAACCTTTAGGTTTAGGTCGCCGATCTTTTCCTCGAAGTCCGCATTGCCATACTTCAGATTCCAACAATAGCCATCCTTGGATGTCGCGTTGACGTCTCTCGCTGGTGACGGCGACAAAAGAGCCCAGTCTCACCGGGGAGAGCACGTATAAGCCGTAACCCATCGCGCAGGGAAAGCCGGGTTGTTTCCGGTTACACCTGTGGTCCTACCCCGGTGCTTTTTGTTGCACCGGGCCCATGGGTGCAATCGGCACCCGGCTTTCCCTGTGCCCTCTGTCCAATCGGAGGGTACCATCGACTTACAACTCGGACGAGTTTCGTTGCGGGACTACAATTTGCTGTCCTCGTTCTGTCAGGGTTCCGTCAGGTTCCCATAAGGTCCGGTAATAGATGGTTGCGCCGCAGCCACGGTTGTTGCGTTCAAGCAACATCTTCTGAACATTTAACCTTATACGCAGCCGGTTCGTACCCGCGCCGCTTTTTAGCCACACCCCTCCGTGAAACCATGTTCAAAGCTGAATGAGCCAGCGCTCATCACGTCGGGAGACCTTTGAGGCTTCCCGGCGTTGAGTGAGAGACAGCTGGGGCAGGGTTGCGATGGACGCCAAGACGAACATCAAGACGAACATCAAGGGCAGACTGCCGAGCCGTCACGTGACGGAGGGCCCCGAACGCGCCCCGCATCGCTCCTATCTCTATGCCATGGGGCTGACGACAGCCCAGATTCATCAACCCTTTGTCGGCGTTGCTTCATGCTGGAATGAAGCCGCGCCCTGCAACATCTCGCTGATGCGCCAGGCGCAGGCGGTGAAGAAGGGCGTCGCCTCGGCCGGCGGCACCCCGCGCGAATTCTGCACCATCACCGTCACCGACGGCATCGCCATGGGCCATGACGGCATGCGCTCGTCGCTGCCGTCGCGCGAATGCATCGCCAATTCGGTCGAACTGACCGTTCGCGGCCACTCCTATGACGCGCTGGTGGGATTGGCCGGCTGCGATAAATCGCTGCCCGGCATGATGATGGCCATGGTCCGGCTCAACGTGCCTTCGGTCTTCATCTATGGCGGCTCGATCCTGCCCGGCAACTTCCGCGGGCAACCGGTCACCGTCCAGGACATGTTCGAGGCAGTCGGCAAGCACTCGGTCGGCGCCATGTCGGACGAGGACCTCGACGAGATCGAGCGGGTGGCGTGCCCCTCGGCCGGCGCCTGCGGCGCGCAGTTCACTGCCAACACCATGGCGACCGTCTCCGAGGCGATTGGCCTCGCGCTGCCGTATTCTGCCGGGGCACCGGCGCCCTACGAGATCCGCGACGCCTTCTGCTCCGCCGCCGGCGAGAAGGTGATGGAGCTGATCGCCAAAAACATCCGGCCGCGCGACATCGTGACGTTGAAATCTCTGGAGAATGCGGCCGCGGTGGTTGCAGCCTCAGGTGGTTCGACCAATGCTGCACTGCACCTTCCGGCCATTGCGCACGAGTGCGGAATTAAATTCAATTTGTTCGATGTTGCGGAAATCTTCAAAAAAACTCCTTACGTCGCGGATTTGAAGCCGGGCGGCCGTTATGTCGCCAAAGACATGTTCGAGGTTGGCGGCATTCCGCTGTTGATGAAGACGCTGCTCGACAATGGCCACCTGCACGGGGATTGCTTAACCGTCACGGGCCGAACGATCGCTGAAAACCTCAAAGGCGTGAAATGGAATCCGCACCAGGACGTGGTGCGGCCTGCCGACAGGCCGATCACCATTACAGGTGGAGTTGTCGGGCTGAAGGGTAATCTCGCTCCGGAGGGTGCGATCGTGAAGGTCGCGGGTATGTCCAATCTGAAGTTCACCGGCCCGGCCCGGTGCTTCGACCGCGAGGAAGACGCCTTCGAGGCCGTCCAGAAGCGCACCTACAAGGAAGGCGAGGTCATCGTCATCCGCTACGAGGGTCCCAAGGGCGGCCCGGGCATGCGGGAAATGCTGTCGACCACGGCGGCGCTGACCGGGCAGGGCATGGGCGGCAAGATCGCCTTGATCACGGATGGCCGGTTCTCCGGCGCTACCCGCGGCTTCTGCATCGGCCATGTCGGGCCGGAGGCGGCCGTGGGCGGGCCGATCGCCCTGTTGCAGGATGGCGACATCATCGAGATCGACGCCGACACCGGTGTTCTTAACGTAAAATTGAGCGACGCCGAGCTCGCAAATCGTAAGACCAAATGGGCCCCTCGCGCGACCAACCATACATCTGGTGCGCTGTGGAAATACGCCGAGCAAGTGGGGCCGGCGGTCGATGGTGCAGTGACCCACCCGGGTGGCGCGTACGAGAAACAGTGTTATGCGGACGTATAAGCGTACGATATTGGCGTTTGCGTTAGCGGCCATTCCGGTCGCGGGACCCGGATTCGGTTTCGACGGAGCCCCGGTCAATCCCCAGGACACAGCGCTTCCCGTGGTTGCACCGCTGCCCGGTGCCGCAGCCCTGAAGCGGGCCGCAACCCCTGTCACGCCGACGGATTTGTCGAATTCCAGCGTCATGTCGCTGGCCGAGAGCGGCCACCCCGTCGCGCAGTGGAAGCTCGGCAAGATGTACGCCGAGGGCGATGGCGTCGCCCAGGACGACATGCGTGCGTTCGAGTATTTCAGCCGGATTGCCAACGCGCATGCCGAGGACTCGCCGTCGGCGCCGCAGGCCTCGATCGTGGCCAATGCCTTCGTGGCGCTCGGCCGCTACTATCTGAACGGCATCCCCAATTCCAAGATCAAGCCGGACACCGAGCGCGCCAGGGAGATGTTCTCCTACGCTGCCTCCTATTTCGGCAACGCCGACGCCCAGTACGATCTGGCCCGGCTATACCTGAAGACGCCGGACGCTTCGCGGGACGATTTCCGCTACGGCGCGCGTTGGCTTGGCCTCGCCGCGCAGAAGGGCCAGCACCAGGCGCAGGCACTGCTCGGCCAGATGCTGTTCAACGGCGACCGCCTGCCGCCGCAGCGGGCGCGCGGCCTGATGTGGCTGGCCCTGGCGCGCGACAGCGCCTCGGCCGACGAGGCCTGGATCAAGGACAGCTATAACCGGGCGATGGCCAAGGCCTCCGAGGACGACCGCGCGATGGCGTTGCAGATGCTCGAGCACTGGGTGCAGGGCCGTCGCGATTAATCCGCCGGCGCGACGACCACCGTGCCGTCAATCCTGCTCATAGCCATAGACCTCCAGCAGCATGAAGATCGCAGCGCGCAGCCCGCTTGAGGACCTCATGAGCACCGCTTTGTTCGATCTGTCCGGCCGCACCGCGCTCGTGACCGGCTCCTCCCGCGGCCTCGGCCGCGCCATCGCCGAAGGCATGGCGAAGGCCGGCGCGCGACTGATCATCAATGGGGTCGACCCTGCCCGGGTGGAGAGTGCCGTCGCCGAGTTCCGCGCCGCGGGGCACAAGGCTGAAGGCGCAGCCTTCGACGTCACCGACGAACCGGCCATCATCGGCGCCTTCGAGCGCTTCGACCGCGATGGCATCGATGTCGACATCCTCGTCAACAACGCCGGCATCCAGCGCCGCAAGCCGCTGGTCGAATTCACGACCGATGAGTGGCGCAAGGTGATCGAGACCAATCTCACCAGCGCGTTCGTCATCGGACGCGAGGCGGCGAAGCGAATGATCCCGCGCAAGCGCGGCAAGATCATCAATATCGGCTCGCTCGGCAGCGAATTGGCGCGGCCAACCATTGCGCCCTACACGGCGGCGAAGGGCGGCATTCGCAACCTGACGCGCGCGATGGCGGTCGAGTGGGCGGTGAGCGGCATTCAGGCCAATGCGATCGGACCGGGCTACATGCTGACCGACATGAACGAGGCGCTGATGTCCAACCCCGAGTTCAACAACTGGCTGATGTCACGGATCCCGTCGAAGCGCTGGGGCAAGCCGGATGAGTTGGTCGGCGCCGCGATCTTCCTCGCGTCCGAAGCCTCCAACTACGTGAACGGACAGATCATCTATGTCGACGGCGGCATGCTGGCGGCGATGTGATCGCGGCGATCCGGCCGGACTTCAATCGAGTGAATAGCCCATGCGCGCCGTCGTCATCCACGCTTCCCACGATCTGCGGATCGACAGTTTTGAGAACCCCGAGCCGGCGCCGCATCAGGTGCGCGTCAGGATCGCAGCCGGCGGCATCTGCGGCTCCGACCTGCATTACTACCATCACGGCGGCTTCGGCACGGTGCGGATCCGAGAGCCGATGGCGCTGGGGCACGAGATTTCCGGAACGATCGCCGATGTCGGCACCGGTGCGTCCCACCTCCGCGCCGGCATGCGGGTCGCGGTCAATCCGAGCTTGCCGTGTGGGCAGTGTTCGTATTGCCGGGAAGGCATGCGCAACCAGTGCACGGACATGCGCTTCCTCGGCAGTGCGATGCGCTTTCCTCACGTGCAGGGTGGCTTCCGCGAATTTGTGACCGTCGATACGTCACAGGCGATTCCGATCGCGGACCGCCTGTCGTTGGCGGAGGCTGCGATGGCCGAGCCGTTTGCCGTCTGTCTTCATGCCGGCCGCCAGGCCGGCAGCCTGCTCGGCAAGCGCGTGCTGGTGACGGGCTGCGGGCCGATCGGGGCGCTGATGGTGGTGGTCGCGCGCTATGGCGGCGCGTCGGAGATCGTCGCGACCGACATCGCTGAGGCGCCGCTTGCGATTGCCCGGAAGCTCGGGGCGACGTTGGCGATCAACAGCGCCACGGACGCTGCCGCGCTCGAACCGTACAAAGCCGGCAAGGGACAGCTCGACGTGCTGTTCGAAGCCTCCGGCAATCAGGCGGCGCTGCGGTCGGCGCTCGACGTGCTGCGGCCTGGTGCGGTGATCGTCCAGGTCGGGCTCGGCGGAGAGGTGACGCTGCCGATCAACACCATCGTCGCCAAGGAGCTGCAGCTCCGCGGCACGTTCCGGTTCGATGCGGAATTCGAGCTGGCGCTGCGGCTGATGGGCGAGGGGTTGGTCGATCTGAAGCCGCTCGTCTCGGCGTCGGTCCCATTCGAATCGGCGGTCGATGCGTTCGAACTCGCCAGCGACCGCTCACGCTCCATGAAGGTGCAGTTGACGTTCTAACCGGCGTCACGCCGTTTCGAAATCGAGATCGGCCCAGACCGGAACGTGGTCGGACGGCTTCTCCCAGGCGCGGACATAGCTGTCGATGCCGACATCGATCAGCCGGTCGCTGGCCTGCGGGGACATCAGCAGGTGATCGATCCGGATGCCCCAGTTCTTCTGCCAGGCGCCGGCCTGATAGTCCCAGAACGTGTACTGGCCGGGCTCGTCGTTGACCGCACGCAGCGCGTCGGTCAGGCCGAGGCCGAGCAGCGACTGGAAGGCTTCCCGGGTGGCGGGGCGGAACAGGGCATCGTCCGTCCATGCGGCCGGATTGTAGACGTCCCGAGCCGCTGGAATAACGTTGAAGTCGCCAGCCAGGATCAGCGGCTCCTCGGTCTTAAGCCGCTCCTTCGAGTACTCAAGAAGCCGCGACATCCATTTGAGTTTGTATGGATATTTGTCGGTATTCGCCGGGTTACCATTGGGCAGATAAAGGCAGGCGACCCTGACCACGCCCTGTTTCAGCGTGACGACACCCTCCAGGAATCGGGCGTGGGCGTCCTCGTCATCGCCGGCCAGACCGGACTTGGTCTCGTCGAACGGCAGCTTCGACAGCAGCGCGACGCCGTTGAAGGTCTTCTGGCCGTGGGTGACGACGTTGTAGCCGAGGGCCTCGATTTCGAGGCGGGGAAACGCCTCGTCGACGCATTTGATCTCCTGCAGGCAGACGATGTCCGGGGAGCATTCTTTCAGCCAGCTCACGAGATGTTCGATCCGCTGGCGGATCGAATTGACGTTCCATGTCGCTACCCGAACTGCCATCGGAAGTCCTCTATTTGTGTGGGTTTTCTGCATTGGCTGTCAGCCCGTAGCCACTGCGATACCCCCAACGTGGAGGGGTTCACAACACGTCATTGCGGGTCGCGCCCGTTCATCGACAAGCGTCTCGCTTAGACCAAGCGTTTCCGCATTTCGATGTGCGGGATGCCGGCCTCCTCAAATTCCTCGCCGACCCGCTCGAACCCAACACGCGCGTAGAACGGCTCAGCGTGCGTCTGCGCGTTGAGGATCAGTTCCCGGTACCCGAGTTCGGCCGCCTTGGCCATCAGGGCGTCCAGCACACGAGCCCCCAAGCCCGTGCCGCGCGCGGCCTTGAGCACCGCCATTCGGCCGATATGGCCGTCGGGCAACAACCGGCCCGTGGCCACGGGCCCGCCGTCGCTGGTGAACGCCAGCGCGTGCCAGCTCGACGCGTCCATGTCGTCCCACTCCAGTTCCACCGGCACGCTCTGCTCTTCGACGAAGACGCTGTAGCGAATGGCGCGGGAGCGCTCGCGCGCTTCTTCCCAGCTGCAGACAAGAACGGAGGCAGACATGTGTCTCGGCCGTAAAGCTTCCTCGAAGCTCGAACGGAACGCTGAAAGGAGAAGGCCTAGATCGAGAAGCTGGTGCCGCAGCCGCAGGATGCGGTGGCGTTCGGATTGACGACGCGGAACGAGGCGCCGATCAAATCGTCGACGAAGTCGACTTCCGAGCCCGCCAGGAACGGCACCGAGGCAGGGTCGATCAGCACCACGGCCGTGTCGCGCTCGATCACGAGGTCGTCATCGGCCTGGGTGCGTTCGACATCGAACTTGTACTGGAAGCCGGAGCAGCCACCGCCCTCGACAGAAATGCGCAGCTTGGCGCCGTCGCCTTCCTTGCTGAGGATTTGCCCGATGCGGCGGGCAGCCCGTTCGCTGACGGTGATGGCAGCAGTCATGGTCAGTCTCCGGTGGAGGCGCGTCATACCCAATTCATTTGGTAGGCCGCGTCAGACATAGTTAAGTGCGTCAGGCCATAGAATCAAATGGATAAGGACTAAAATACCGTGTCGGTCGGAATGGCTGCCCCCCGCGCGCCCTATGCCTGCGACCCCGATCGCAGCCGGGGCCGGCTGTTCGCAGAGCCGCCGAGCCGGACCCGCAGCCCGTTCCGGCGCGACTGCGACCGCGTGATCCATTCCACCGCGTTCCGCCGCCTCAAGCACAAGACCCAGGTCTTCATCTTCCACGAGGGCGACCACTACCGCACCCGGTTGACCCATTCGCTGGAGGTGGCGCAGATCGCCCGCGCGCTGGCCCGGCAGCTCGGGCTCGACGAGGACCTGACCGAAACGCTCGCTTTGGCACACGATCTCGGCCATCCGCCGTTCGGCCACGCCGGGGAGCGGGCGCTCGATCAATGCCTGAAAGACCATGGCGGCTTCGACCACAATGCGCAGACGTTGCGGGTCGTGACCTCGCTGGAGCATCGCTATCCCGAGTTCGGCGGGCTGAACCTGACCTGGGAATCGCTCGAGGGCATCGTCAAGCACAATGGTCCCCTGACCGCGCGCAGCGGTGAGCCGGTCGGGCGTTATCTTGAAACCGGCATTCCGGTCGGGATCGCCGACTACGACAAGACTTACGACCTGGAG
Organism: Bradyrhizobium genosp. P; assembly: GCF_049949265.1. Taxonomy (NCBI): domain Bacteria; kingdom Pseudomonadati; phylum Pseudomonadota; class Alphaproteobacteria; order Hyphomicrobiales; family Nitrobacteraceae; genus Bradyrhizobium; species Bradyrhizobium genosp. P. The sequence goes on from NZ_CP188195.1 coordinate 4,886,581, forward strand.
CTCTGGAGCTACGCCTCGCTCGAGGCGCAGGTCGCGGCGTTCGCCGACGACATCGCCTATGACGCCCACGACATCGACGACGGCCTGCGCGCCGGCCTGTTCGCCGTCGACGACCTCAAGGAAATGCCGCTGACATCAGAGATCATCGGCGAGATCGACCGGCATTATCCCGGGCTCGATGAGGTAAGGCGGGGCGCCGAACTCGTGCGCGAGCTGATTTCGCACTTCATCGGTGCGGTGCTCGCGGAGGCGAGCACGCGCCTCGCTGCCGCCGAGCCCCAGTCCGCCCACGACGTGCGCCATCACCACGCGCCGCTGATCGCGTTTCCGTCGGACGTGGCGGAGGAGGAGGCGGCGATCAAGGCGTTCCTGTACCGGCGGATGTATCGTCATCACCGGGTGATGCAGGTCATGGGGGAGGCGGAACAGGTGGTGCGCGACCTGTTCGAGCGTTACCGGCAATCGCTGGCCGACCTTCCGGGGGAATGGATCGAGGGCACCGCGCAGGAGACCGAGGGCGCGCGGAGCAGGCGGATCGGCAATTTCATCGCCGGAATGACCGACCGTTTCGCCCTGATCGAGCACCAGAGGCTTTTTGACTCGACCCCGGATTTGCGTTAGGCGGCGACCATGGCCGATACCACTGCTTCACCACATCTTTTCGCCGACGTGCTGGCGCGCGTGCACGCCATTTGTGCCGCTGTCGCAGCCGAGGACAACTGGCCTGCCGGTATCGATCTGGCGCGTGTCGTGGTCGAGCCGCCGCGCGATGCCAGCCATGGCGACATGGCGACCAACGCCGCGATGGTGCTCGCCAAGGACGCCAAGGCCAAGCCGCGCGAGCTCGCCGACAAGATCGCGGAGCGGCTGCGCGCCGATGCGCTGGTTGCGTCAGTGGATGTCGCCGGACCCGGGTTCATCAACCTGACGCTGAAGCCGCAGGTCTGGGCCGACGCGTTGCGCGCCGTGCTCGCCGCCGGTGCGGCCTACGGGCAAAGCGGCATCGGCGGGGACGAGAAGGTCAATGTCGAATACGTCTCGGCCAATCCGACCGGACCAATGCATGTCGGGCATTGCCGCGGTGCAGTGTTCGGCGATGCGCTGTGCAGCCTGCTGCAATTCGCGGGCTTCCACGTCTGCCGTGAATATTACATCAACGACGCCGGCGCCCAGGTCGACGTGCTCGCGCGCTCGGCCTTCCTGCGCTACCGCGAGGCGCTCGGTGAGGACATCGGCGCGATCCCGGAAGGGCTCTATCCGGGCGACTATCTGAAGCCGGTTGGAGAAGCGCTGGCGAAAGAATACGGCGACAAGCTGCTGACGTTGTCGGAAGCCGCGTGGCTGCCGATCGTGCGCGACAAGGCAATCGCGGACATGATGGAGATGATCAAGGGCGATCTCGCCGCGCTCAACATCCATCACGATGTGTTCTTCTCCGAGCGGTCGCTGATCACGTCAGGCAACAACAAGGTTGCCGAGACCATCGATTTCCTGCGCGCCAAGGGCGACATCTACGAGGGGCGCCTGCCGCCGCCGAAGGGCAAGCCGGTCGAGGATTACGAGGACCGCGAGCAGTGGCTGTTCCGCGCCACGGCTTACGGCGACGACGTCGATCGTCCGCTGATCAAGTCGGACGGCTCCTATACCTATTTCGCCTCCGACATCGCCAATCACAGGAACAAGTTTGAGCGTGGCTTCACCAATCTGATCGACGTGTTCGGCGCCGATCACGGCGGCTACGTCAAGCGGATGCAGGCGGCGGTGAAGGCCGTGACCGCGGGCAAGGCGACGCTCGACGTCAAGATCGTGCAGCTCGTAAAACTGTTGCGCGACGGCGAGCCGGTGAAGATGTCAAAACGCTCCGGCGAATTCGTCACCCTGCGCGAGGTGGTCGACGAGGTCGGTTCCGACGCGGTCAGGTTCATGATGCTGTTCCGCAAGAACGACGCGGTGCTCGATTTCGACCTCGCCAAGGTGATCGAGCAGTCCAAGGACAACGCCGTCTTCTACGTTCAGTACGGTCATGCCCGCGGCCATTCGATCTTCCGCAATGCGCGCGAGGAGGCGGTTCCGGATCTGCCGGAGGCCGATGATGCCCGGCTGGCCTACCTGCGGAATGCCGCCGTGGACCGGCTGACCGACCCGGCCGAGCTACAGCTGTTAAAGCAGTTGGCGCTCTATCCGCGGCTGGTCGAGGCGGCGGCGGTGGCACATGAGCCCCACCGAATCGCTTTTTATCTGTATGATTTGGCCAGTGAATTTCACGCGCTTTGGACCAAGGGGCGCGATTCGCCCTATTTACGCTTCATTATCAATAATGATGCAGAGATCACGAGGGCGCGACTGGCAATGGTTCAGGGCGTCGTCTCGGTTCTGGCATCGGGCTTAGGTGTACTAGGCGTCCAGGCTCCAACCGAGATGCGGTAGGCAGGGGCATTTGGCTCTCACGAGTGGGGATTCGTGGGGGCATCTGGCAGGGGCCAATTCGTTTGTACCGGCTGTACCGGCGATTTGGCGCTGTCCCTAAGGGGATGCATCATTACGATGGCTGATCGATATCAGGACCGACCTTTTCCCTCCGCAGATGACTACGATCGTGGTTATCCGGATGCGGCTTCCAGGGCCGAGACCGATCCGCTGGCCGAATTGGCCCGGCTGATCGGTCAGACCGACGCGTTCGGCACGGCTAACAAGCCGCCGCCGCACCCGCTGCAGTCGCGCGCCAATGTTCGGGCGCAGCCTCAGTCGCCGGTGGACGACGAAGATGCGCCGCCCGCGGGGCCGCCGCCCTGGATGCAGCGCGCGCGTCGGGAAGCTGCTCCGCCGCCGCAAATGGACTATGAAGAGCCCCAGCCGGAGCCGGATTTCCAGCCGAGCGCTGTGCATCCGCTGCACCGCTACGCGCCCCCGCAGGCTGCGCCTGCGCCCGAGCCTGTCCAGAGTTACGAGCCGGTCCAGACCTATCAGCCGGTTGAGACCTATCAGCAGGAGCCGCAGTACCAGACTGCCGACCACGACGCCGACCCGTCGCGCTACGACGATGCGTTGTACGGCCAGTTGGAAGCCAGCGAGCAGGACCTCCAGCGCGACCCGGCCTATCCCGACGATCCCTATGCCTATCAGGGCTATGAGGACGAGCCCGAACCGCGCCGGCGCTCGAACGGCTTGATGACGGTTGCCGCGGTGCTGGCACTTGCGGTGGTCGGGACCGGTGGTGCGTTCGCGTACCGCACCTATGTCGGCTCGCCCCGCAGCGGCGATCCGCCGATCATCAAGGCCGACAACACCCCGACCAAGGTGATCCCGGCTCAGGCCGACGCACCGGCCAAGACGCCGGACCGGATGGCCGCGGGCGATGGCACCGAGAAGATCGTGTCGCGCGAGGAGGCCCCTGTCGACGTCAATGCCAAGGCTGCTGGACCGCGCGTGGTGTTCCCGCCGCTGAACGCAAACGCGAACCCGCCGCCGGTCGCGAGCGTCGCGCCGGCCGCGCCGCCTCCGCTGGTAAATGCCAACGGGACGCTGGCGAACAGTGAGCCGCGCAAGATCCGGACCCTGTCCGTCAAGGGCGATACGCCCGATGGTTCGCCCGCGGCGGCCGCGGCACCTGCACCGGGCAGGCCGGGGACAAAGCCTCCGGTCTCGCGCGGCAACCCGTCATCGGCCAATGCGAGCGCCAACGCTCCGTTGTCACTTGCTCCTGGCGGCCAGCCTGATCAAGCTCCGGCCGCGCCGCCGACCCGGATCGCGTCGACGTCGACCGCTTCGGTCAGCAGCGGCGGCGGTGGATACCTGGTTCAGGTGTCCTCGCAGAAGAACGAGGCTGACGCCCAGGCGTCGTACCGGGCGCTGCAGGGCAAGTTCCCGGGCGTGCTCGGGTCGCGCTCTCCGGTGATCAAGCGGGCCGATCTCGGAGAGAAGGGCGTTTATTACCGCGCCATGGTCGGGCCGTTCGGCTCGCCGGATGAGGCGTCGCAGTTCTGCGGCAGCCTGAAATCTGCCGGCGGACAGTGCGTCGTCCAAAGGAATTAACGGCGGTTTCCTTGACCCGTGAGCGCCATGCGGCCTAATCGGCCGTATGGCGAACCGCGCATTCATAACGGGCATATCGGGACTGGTTCTCAACGACGCCGAGCGCGAATTCCTGCGCGCCGAGCGCCCATGGGGTTTTATCCTGTTCAAGCGCAACATCGAGACGCCGGAACAAGTCTCTGCTCTCGTTGGGGAACTCAGAAGCACGACCGGCGATGCCGATGCGCCGGTCCTGATCGACCAGGAAGGCGGCCGGGTGCAGCGGCTGGGGCCGCCGCACTGGCCGGCCTATCCGCCCGGCGCGAGCTTCAGTGCGCTCTACGACATCGACCCGAGCCTAGGTAAGACCGCGGCCCGGCTGAGTTCCCGCCTGATCGCGGCCGACCTGATCGATCTCGGAATTACCGTCGATTGTCTGCCTCTGGCGGATGTTCCCGTCGCCGGGGCCGATGCGGTGATTGGCAACCGGGCTTATGGAACCGAGCCGGGCAAAGTCGCTGCCATCAGCCGGGCGGTCACCGAGGGGCTCGATCAGGGCGGTGTGCTGCCCGTCCTCAAGCATATCCCCGGTCATGGAAGGGCCACGGCGGACAGCCATTTTCGGCTTCCGACGGTCGATACCGCCAGATCCGAGCTGGAATTGACCGATTTTGCCGCGTTCCAGCCGCTAGCGGACCTGCCGATGGCGATGACCGCACATGTTGTGTTTAGCGCGCTGGACCCCGCCCATCCGGCGACGACTTCTGCGACAATCATCGAGCAGGTGATTCGCGGCGTGATTGGCTTCCAAGGTTTGTTGATGAGTGATGACGTGTCGATGAATGCGCTGGCCGGATCGGTCGCCGAGCGGACCCGGGCCATCATTGCCGCCGGTTGCGACATGGTCCTGCACTGTAACGGCAATATCGACGAAATGCGCGAGGTCGCGCGCGAGACGCCGGAATTGACCGGCATGGCGCTTGAGCGTGCCAACCAGGCGCTGGCCGCGCGGAAGCCGCCGCAGCCGCTCGACCGGCAGGCGGCACGGGCGGAACTGGACGCGTTGATGGATCGGGTAAGGACGGCATGACCGCTGAAATTCTATCGTTCGAGACCGGGCGGCCGGCCGACCTTGCGGAGGGCGAGCCGTCGCTCGTGGTCGACGTCGAGGGCTATGAGGGGCCGCTCGACCTGCTGTTGACGCTGGCGCGGCAGCAGAAGGTCGACCTGTCGAAGATATCGATCCTCGCGCTCGCCGATCAGTACCTCTCGTTCATCGAGGCTGCTCGCAAGATCCGCCTCGAACTGGCTGCCGACTATCTCGTGATGGCGGCGTGGCTTGCGTACCTGAAGTCGCGGCTGCTGTTGCCGGAACCGCCGAGCGCGGAGGGGCCGAGCGCCGAGGAGATGGCAACTGCGCTTGCCAACCGGCTGCGCCGGCTGGAGGCGATCCGCGAGGCGGCGAACCGGCTGATGAACCGGCAGCAGTTCCAGCGCGATATTTTTCCGCGCGGCAATCCCGAATCGATTGCGGAAATCCGCCATCCCAAATTCACCGCAACGCTGTACGACCTGCTGTCGGCCTATGCGACCCAGCGGCAGTCGCGCGTGCTCACCACGGTGCATCTGGCCAGGCGGACCGTGTGGTCGCTCGCCGAAGCGCGCGCCTCGCTGGAGCGGTTGGTCGGCATCGCCGAGGACTGGAGCTGCCTCGACGAGTACCTGATGAATTACGTCGCCGATCCCACGCAGAAAGCGACGGTCTTCGCATCGAGCTTCGCTGCGGCGCTTGAGATGGTTCGCGAAGGCGAGATGGAGATCAATCAGAAGCAGGCGTTCGCGCCGATCTATTTCCGAAAGCGTCCAGCGCAAGCCGCGATGGCTGCTCCGGACCTTTCGGTTGAGTAAGTGCAAGAAGGAGAGCAAGCCATGGCAAGCCTGGCGGAAAAGCGCGTAGAAGAGACCGAGGAGGTTCCTCCGGCGGATCCGATGGCGCGTCCCGAAGAATTGCGGCTGCTGGAAGCCTTGCTGTTCGCTTCGGCCGAGCCGATCGAGCAGGCGGCGCTGGCCAAGCGGATGCCCGAAGGCGTCGACATCAAGCTGGCGCTGGCGCAGTTGCAGGCGGAATACGCGCCGCGCGGCGTCAATCTGGTTCGCGTCGCCAACAAGTGGACGTTTCGCACCGCCGGCGATCTGTCATGGCTGATGACGCGGGAGAGCACCGAGACCCGCAAGCTGTCACGCGCCGCGATCGAGGTGCTCGCGATCATCGCCTATCACCAGCCGGTGACGCGCGCCGAGATCGAGGAGATCCGCGGCGTCGTCACATCGAAGGGAACCATCGACGTGCTGCTGGAGACCGGCTGGATCCGCCCCCGCGGCCGCCGCAAGACTCCGGGCCGTCCGCTGACGTTCGGGACTACGGACGGGTTCCTGTCGCAGTTCAGCCTGGAGGCGCTCGGCGACTTGCCAGGACTCGAAGAGCTGAAGGGCACCGGTCTGCTCGACTCGCGCTTGCCCACGGGCTTCAGCGTTCCGTCGCCGTCAGATGACGCGGCGCTGCGCGAGGACGAGGAACCGCTCGAGCCCGGCGACACGCTGGAACTGCTGCTCGCGCCTGCGGCCGAGCCGGAAGCCGCCGAGCCTGAGGCCTCCGCGCCGGAAGGCTCTGAGCCTGAAGCCAGCAGCAGCGACGAGGGCGGTGAGGTCGGGTCTGAAGAGAAGGGCGAATAGCCCGAAATATTCCCGGTTAAGGCTAGCAATATTACGTAGCCGCGACAGCGATTTGCCGCGGCTGAGGTCCTTGTTTTTGACACCCCGCGGGCCTACCTTCCGGCTAAGTTCAGGTCGGTTCGCCGGCCATTTCTGGAGGTTTGCAGGATGGGTTCGCTTAGCATTTGGCACTGGATCGTCGTGATCGCAGTGGTCCTGCTGCTGTTCGGGCGCGGCAAGATTTCGGACCTCATGGGTGACGTGGCCCAGGGCATCAAGGCTTTCAAGAAGGGCATGCAGGACGACGACAAGGTCGCCGACAAGCCCGAGCCCGCCAAGGCCATCGATCACAATGCGGCGCCGTCGGCCGTGCGTCAGGATGTCGGTAGCAAGGCCGTCTAAGGCCGTTGCGCTGACGCTCATTTCGACGTTTTTGTTCGCGCGGAACGGTGACGCCGTCGCTTGAAAGCGCTATGGACGCCGGTTGGGAAAAAGCACCGGCAGCCCCAAATCCTGTTAGGAGGAATGGGGTCGTTACGGCGCGCTTAGGCGGAAGATTTCATGTTCGATATCGGGTGGAGTGAACTGGTCGTCATCGCGGTCGTCGCGCTGATCGCCATCGGCCCGAAAGAACTGCCGGGCGTGCTGCGCATGGTCGGGCAATGGATGGGCAAGGCCCGCAAGATGGCCGCCGAATTCCAGGGCCAGTTCCAGGAAGCCATGCGCGAGGCCGAAATGGCCGACCTCAAGAAGAGCTTTGACGAGGTCAGGGAAGCCGCAACCGGCATCACCAGCGGGAATATCATGACCTCGCTACAAAAGGACGTCAGCGACTCCCTGCAGATCGACAAGCCCGTCGATGCGCAAGTAGCCTCCGCGATCAATGCGCCAGTAACATCGGCAGGCGATGCGCCGGTGACGTCAAGCGACGCACCGGTGACGCCGACGACACCGGCCGCGCCGACGCCGGAAACCTTCGTCGAGGCCGAGAGCCACGCTGCGACCAGCGAACCGCTTGCGATCACCCATGAGGTGCAGCCGGCGGCGCAGGATGTGACGCCGGAGCAGCCCCATCCTGTTGAACCTGAAGTGCTCAAGGACGCGAGAGCGTCATGAGCGCCGAAGACATCGAGGCCAGCAAGGCCCCCTTGATGGATCATTTGATCGAGCTGCGCTCGCGGCTGATCAAGGCGCTGCTCGGCTTCGGCATAGCCTTCATCTTCTGCTTCTTCTTTGCGACGCAGATCTACAACATCCTGGTGTGGCCGTTCGTCTGGGTGGCGGGGCCGGAGAATTCGAAGTTCATCTACACGGCGCTGCTGGAATATTTCATCACCAAATTGAAGCTGTCGCTGTTCGGCGCCGGATTCATTTCGTTTCCCATCGTGGCAACCCAGATCTACAAATTCGTGGCGCCTGGCCTCTACAAGCACGAGCGCGGCGCGTTCCTGCCGTATCTGATTGCGACCCCGTTCTTCTTCGTGCTCGGCTCGATGCTGGTCTATTTCGTGGTGTTGCCGATGCTGGTGCGGTTCTCGCTCGGCATGCAGCAGACCGCCGGTCCGGAAACCGCGCAAATCCAGTTGCTGCCCAAGGTCGGCGAATATCTGTCGCTGACGATGTCGCTGATCTTCGCCTTTGGCATCGCGTTCCAGCTTCCGGTGATCCTGACGCTGCTCGGGCGGATCGGTATCGTCACTTCGAAGATGCTGAAAGAGAAGCGGCGGTATTTCATCGTGGTCGCCTTCATCATCGCGGCCGTGCTGACCCCGCCCGACGTGCTGAGCCAGGCCTCGCTCGCGATCCCGCTGCTCGCGCTCTACGAGGGCTCGATCATCTCCGTCCGCATGGTGGAGAAGAAGGCCGCCGCCGCGGCTGCCGCGTCGGGCGCCCCGCCTGCGGCGGATCCGGCCGAGTAGCGATTATCCGTCATGCCCGGGCTTGTCCCGGGCATCCGCGTCTTTTACAGACCATGGAAGCAAGACGTGGATGGCCGGGATAAACCCGGCCATGACGGGAAAATGATCCATGCACGACATCAAAGCGATCCGCGACAACCCAGACGCCTTCGACGCCGGCCTGAAGCGCCGCGGACTCGGGGCCTTGTCGCCGTCGCTGCTCGCGATCGACGAGCGGCGCCGTGCTGCGATCCTGGCGTCCGAGCAGGCGCAGGCGCGCCGCAACGCGGCGTCGAAGGAGATCGGCGACGCCAAGAAGGCTAAAGACGAGGCGCGCGCGGCGAAGCTGATGGCTGAAGTCGCCGAGCTGAAGACCACGATGCCGGAGCTCGAGTCGGCGGCGAAGACCGCGGACGAGGAACTCGCGAAGGAATTGTCCGCGATTCCAAATCTACCGCTCGACGAAGTGCCTGATGGTACCGACGAGCATGGCAACGTCCAGCACCACGTCTTCGGCAAGGCGCGCGAGTACGGCTTCGCCACCAAGCCGCATGACGATCTCGGAGGCGCGCTCGGCGATATGGATTTCGAGGTGGCGGCGAAATTGTCCGGCGCGCGCTTCGTCGTACTCAAGCGAGGCCTGGCGCGGCTGGAGCGTGCGATTGGACAATTCATGCTCGATCTGCATACGAATGAGCACGCCTACACCGAGATCAATCCGCCGCTCCTGGTGCGCGATGCCGTGATGTTCGGCACCGGGCAATTACCGAAATTCGAGGACGACCAGTTCTGGGCAGTCAGTGGCGAGTTGTTCGCGAAGCCAAACGCCGACCTGCGCAGTGCGCGCCTTGGTCTCATTCCGACCGCCGAAGTATCGCTGACCAATCTCGTCCGCGAGTCGATCGTCGACGACAAGGAGCTGCCGATGCGGCTCACGGCGCTGACGCCGTGCTTCCGCGCCGAGGCCGGTGCCGCCGGCCGCGACACCCGCGGCATGATCCGCCAGCACCAGTTCACCAAGGTCGAGCTGGTCTCGATCACGACACCAGAGACCAGCAAGGACGAGCATGAGCGCATGCTGGCCTGCGCCGAGGAAGTGCTGCGCCGTCTCGACCTGCACTACCGCGTGATGACGCTGTGTGCCGGCGACATGGGATTTTCGGCGCAGAAGACCTACGACATCGAGGTGTGGATGCCGGGGCAGGGCGACGGCGGCGCCTATCGCGAGATCTCGAGCTGCTCGGTGTGCGGCGATTTCCAGGCGCGCCGCATGGATGCGCGCTATCGCGGACCCGACGGCAAGCCGCGTTTCGTGCACACGCTGAACGGCTCCGGCACGGCGGTCGGGCGCGCTTTGATCGCTGTCATGGAGACCTATCAGCAGCAGGATGGTTCGATCGCGGTGCCCGATGTGCTGCAGCCCTATATGGGCGGGCTCAAGGTCATCGAGCGCGGCATGTAAGACGAGGGCCAGTGCGATGCCATTCCACCGTGACATCCACTGGCTTGGCCGCCAATGGGCCGTCACGGGGCACGGGCTGCAACTGATCAATCAGAAGCAGATGGGCTACTACGACATTGAGGTTTCCAGGTTGTGGGAAGCCGGCCTGGTCCAGTCGATGCAGGGCAAGGCGTGGATCGACCGGCCGGACTTCGACAAGGCGCTCGAAGTGGCGCGGGCGAGGTTTTCCGATGTTGCGCCCGACGGAGAAGCATTGCCTTTTGCGCCCGTTGCACCTCCGCCGCTCCCAGCCGCCTCGCTCGCGAAAAGAGCTACCGTCGAGCTGCCGCCATCAGTACCCGCGCTCGAGGACCTGCTGGCGAAGCTTAAGTCGAGATCGGCTCCGATCGCGCCGACGGCGAAGCCAACGGAAGACGTCCGCACTGAGCTGCCCAAATCCGAACCTCCTAACATCGAACCTCCCAAACCCGAGCCGCCGAAAGCCGAACTTCCCAAGCCCGCGCCGGCCGAACCTGAGCCCGCCAAGCCAACACCATCAGACCCGGCCCCGTTACCCCCAGCCGTCCTTGCGGCACGGCCTGCCGATCCGGCGTCCGCAGAGCGACCAAAGCCAACCTGGCCGGTATTCGACTGCAAGATTGCCGGCCGCGCCATGTTCGTCCGCCCCTGGCGCGCGAAATTGACGCGCTGGCACAGGAATCTGCCGGGTTTGCCTCCGCGCCCCTAGCCGGTTAAGACGGCGTGAGGGTCAAGAAAACCGCGTCGAATCAGAACAAAAGGCACGTTGACGGATGCGAATTCTCTGCACCAATGATGACGGCATCAACGCACCTGGCCTCAAGGTCATCGAGGAGATTGCGCGGGCCTTGTCGGATGACGTCTGGATCGTCGCGCCTGAACTCGACCAATCCGGCGTCTCGCATTCGCTGTCGCTGAACGATCCGCTGCGCCTGCGCGAAGTCGGTCCGCAGCATTTCGCGGTGCGCGGCACGCCGACCGACTGCGTGATCATGGGCGCGCGCCACATCCTCGGCGAGAAGCTGCCCGATCTCGTGCTGAGCGGCGTCAACAAGGGCCGCAACGTCGCGGAAGACGTCGTCTATTCAGGTACCATCGCCGGCGCGCTGGAAGGCACGATCCTCGGCTTTCCATCGTTCGCGCTCTCCCAGGAATTCAGCCTGGGGACGCGCGACAAGCCGCTGTGGGAGACCGCGCTGAAATTCGGCCCCGACATCCTGCGCAAGGCGCTCGATGCCGGCATCCCGAAGAACACGGTCGTCAACGTCAACTTCCCGTCCTGCATGCCCGACGAGGTCAAGGGCATCCGGGTCACGCGGCAGGGCAAGCGCAATCTCGGCTTTCTCAAGATCGACCGCCGGCACGACGGTCGCGGCAATCCGTATTTCTGGATCGGCTTCGAACGCGCCGCGATGCTGGATACGCCAGCGGAGGGCACCGATCTCGCCGCGCTCGCCGCCCGCTACGTCTCGGTGACGCCGCTGCGGCTCGACCGCACCGACGAGGTGTTCGCGGAGACGCTGGCGACAACGCTGAAGTGACCTTGTAGCCCGGATCTCGCTCCGCTCCATCCGGGCGGGTTGCGAAATGACCTAAACCGGTGCGCCCTTCATGACGCTGGCAATCACTTGTGCCAGCGTTTCCAGTTGGAACGGCTTCTGCAGCGCCGGGCGGTCGCGATATTCCGGCGGCAGGCCGGAGGAGCCGTAGCCGGTCGCGAAAATGAAGGGGCGGTTGCGTGCGTTGATCAGCTCGGCGACCGGAGTGATCACCTTGCCGTTGACATTGACGTCGAGGATCGCGAGGTCGAAATCGGTGGACTGTGCGAGCTTGACCGCTTCGCCGATTTCTCCGGCTTCGGCGGCGACGCTGTGGCCGAGTTCTTCCAGCATGTCGGCGACCATCATCCGGATCATGACCTCGTCTTCCACGAGGAAAACTGAACAGCCCGCCGGCCGTATCGCTGTCATGATAGAATCCTTGCCCTTCCCGGAACCAAGCTTGCAAATAACATCAAAAGGCGCAACGCAAACGTTGGGGAATTGCCGCATTTCCAAGCGCGCGGCTGCGAATCGTTCTATCGCCTCATTGGCCTCTTTTGAGCACGATTACGGTCGAGGGCCGGTAGCGGTTTCGATGCCAGCGGGAGCCCCCGCGGCTTTGCGTCATGCTTGGGCTTTGATCGCGCCGCCCCTGCCGGTCATATGGGGGGCAGTCGCCAAGGCGGCAACAAGAAACACGGGCTTCGGTTCCGAGTCGGGAACAGAAATGACGGGAAATTTTTCCTTAACGCGACATTTCGAAATCGCGTGGCATGAAGCTGTCTGAGAAACCTGCATTTACTGCCTCGAGATGCTGATGAGCACGGCTGTGAACCCGGATCCGCCCGAGAAAATGATGTTTCAGCTCACCCTGCGGCGGCGGGGGATCAGCGACCAGGCCGTGTTGCGGACCATGGAAGAGGTGCCGCGCGAGGTCTTCGTCGAGGCGCACGACCGCGCCTTTGCCTATCGGGACAGTGCGCTGGCGATCGCTTGCGGGCAGACCATCAGCCAGCCCTTCGTCGTCGCCTACATGACCGAGCAGTTGCAGCTCCAAAAGGGCCACCGGGTGCTCGAGATCGGTACCGGCTCCGGCTATCAGGCCGCCATCCTGTCCCGGCTGTGCAAGCAGGTGCTGACCGTCGAGCGTTACCGGACGCTCGCCGACAGCGCCCGCAAGCGGCTCGAAAATCTCGGCTATTTCAACGTCGAGGTGCTGCTCGGGGACGGCTACGACGTGCCGGCCGGTGCCGGCGATTTCGATCGCATCATCGTCACCGCGGCGATGGAGCAGATCCCGGACAAGCTCACGCGGCGGCTCGATCCCGGCGGAGTCCTGATTGCGCCGGTCGGGCCGCATCAGGGCATCCAGACGCTCGTCCGCGTGGTCAGGACGGAGAGCGGATTCGACCGCAAGGGTCTGGTCGATGTGCGCTTCGTGCCGGCACTGCCGGGGATCGCGCGCGAGCTTTAGAGCGTTTTCGAGCGAAGTGGACGCCGGTTCGCGTGAAGAAAACGCGTCAAAACAATAAACCTAGAGCTTCGATTCTGATTCAATCAGAACCGAAGCTCTGGGATCGCGGATTGCCGCTTGCCGCCAACGCCTTATTCGCAGGGGTTAAGCGCTTATTTACTCGACACGTGTTTACTCAAAACGGTCTTTTGTTGCGTACGAGTGAGTAACCATGTCAGGTATTGTCGAGTTGCTTCGCTCGCGTCGCGTGCCGCAAGTGGCGGTGCTGGCGCTGATGTCTTTTGCCTTTGCCGGCTGCAGCGCCGACATGTCGTCGCGCTTCTCCCAAAACTCCTACTCGCAGAATCCTTTCGCGCTTGATCCGCAGCCGACCGGTGCGGTGCAGCAGCCGCAGGAACGTCGTGAGCTACCGCAATATGCGCGGCCGCAGCAGCAATATTCGCAGTATCCGCAGTATCAATCGCAGCCGTTGCCGCCGCCGGTGTCGGCGCCGCAATCCTATCCGGTCGCCGGTAGCGGCATGTCCGGAGGAGGGCGCGGGCTTGCATCCTACGCTCCGCCGCCGGCGCGTCCGCAGCTCGAATCCACCGGCACCGTTCCGCATTCGGTCGCCGCTGCCCGCAGCGGTACCACCATCATCGTGGGCACCAGCGATACGCTGGAGATAATTTCCAGGCGCTACAACGTGTCGACCGCCGAGATCCTGCACGCCAACGGCTACAAGGGGCCGCGCGCGCTCTCGCCGGGTCAGCAGCTGATCATTCCGCATCCGATGGCAACGGCGGCTGCCGTACCCGCTGCGGCTCCGCCGGTCGCCAGGCCGGTTGCCGTGGCGGCCGTCACGCCTCCCGGCGTCCACTACGTCAACCGAGGTGACACGCTGCACAGCATCGCGCATCAGCACCATATCTCGGCGGCCGAACTGGCGCATGCCAACAACCTCGATCTGTCGGCCCGGCTCAGCCCCGGCATGAAGCTCAGGGTGCCCGGTGCAAAGACCGCGGCAGCTGCACCTGCGGCGCCCGTCGCGCAAGCTGTTGCTATGGTGCCCGCGCCGGTCGCGGCTGCGTCGAAAGTGGTTGCCAGCGCGCAACCGCAGCAGAGCGCGCGTCTGGTCCAGCCGACCGCGAGTGTCGAACAGCCGGTCGCCGCCGCAGAGACGCCGGCGCCCAAGGCAGCGGAAACGACAAGCGGGCTGCCGACCTTCCGCTGGCCGGTGCGCGGCAAGGTCATCACCGCCTACGGTTCCAAGACCAACGGCAAGGTCAATGACGGCATCAATGTCGCGGTGCCCGAGGGCACGCCGGTCAAAGCTGCCGAAGACGGCGTTGTCGCCTATTCGGGCAACGAGCTGAAAGGTTACGGCAACCTCGTTCTGGTTCGCCATCCCAATGGCTATGTCACGGCCTATGCGCATGCGAGCGAGCTGTTGGTGAAGCGTGGCGACACCATCAAGCGTGGCCAGGTGATCGCCAAGTCGGGTCAGTCCGGCGAGGTCAGTTCGCCACAGCTCCACTTCGAGATCCGCAAGGGCTCGTCGCCGCAGGATCCGTTGCAGTTCCTCAACGGCGCGTGAGCCGAGCGGAATCGACACCATTGCTGAAGACTGTCATCGCCCGGCTTGTTGTCTTGTCCGGGCGATCCAGTATTCCAGAGACCTTCGTTTGAGCCGAGACGCCGCGGCGTACTGGATCCTCTGCTTTCGCGGAGGATGACAATTGTGGGCTCGGAAGCGCGTCGGGCTACTTCCCGTCCAGCCGCACGCCGAGCCGCCCCGCCAGCTCCTGCGTGAATTGCCAGGCGACCCGGCCGGAGCGCGAGCCGCGGGTGGTCGACCATTCCAGCGCCTCGCGCTCGAGCGCATCCTCGGCAAGCGTAATGCCGAAATGGTCGCAATAGCCCTTCACCATCGCGAGGTACTCGTCCTGGCTGCAGCGATGGAAGCCGAGCCAAAGGCCGAAGCGGTCCGACAGCGAGACCTTCTCCTCGACTGCTTCGCCTGGATTGATCGCGGTCGAACGTTCGTTCTCGATCATCTCGCGCGCCAGCAGGTGCCGCCGATTCGACGTCGCGTAGAGGATAACGTTGTCGGGACGGCCCTCGATGCCACCCTCCAGCACCGCCTTCAGCGATTTGTAGGAGGCATCGTTGCCGTCGAAGGAGAGGTCGTCGCAGAACACGATGAAGCGGAATGAGGAGCTGCGCAAAAGCTCCATCAAGCCGGGCAGGCTCTCGATGTCCTCGCGGTGGATCTCGATCAGCTTCAGCCGGTCGGCGGGTTTTCGGTTGGCGTTGAGGCTGGCATGCGCGGCCTTCACCAGCGACGACTTGCCCATGCCGCGCGCGCCCCACAATAGCGCGTTGTTGGCGGGAAGGCCGTTGGCGAAGCGCTCGGTATTCTCCATCAGGATGTCGCGCATCCGGTCGACGCCCTTGAGCAGGCCGATCTCGACGCGGCTGACGCGCGGCACGGGGGCGAGACGCCCATCCGGATGCCAGACAAAGGCGTCGGCTGCGCCGAACAATTCGGCGGAATTCGGGATCGGGGAGGCGGCTGCGAGGTGGCCGGCAATGGTTTCGAGTGCGGCGGCAATCCGCTCGGCGGTCGCGCCGTCGAGCGCCTTTGCCGGGCGTTTTGTCGCGGCGTTGGTTGGCCTCTTGGCGGCGGCCTTGAAGGTAGCCTTGGAGGTAGCCTTGGAGGTAGTTTTGCTGGTTGTTTTCTCGACTGTTTTCTTGGCTTTTTTCGGCATTTTTCCAGTTCCTGACGGCGCAGGCTTATCGGGCTGGCGCTCCTCTCGCAAGCGCCCTAAATGAGGGGCTGTTAACGTTGCAATTGGGACCGCGGCCGCTATAGTCCGCGCGAATTTGCCCGGACCGCCATACCGCCTGAGGGGCCACCCAGGCACTGCCGGTTCTTCCCCGTCTTACTCGAGGATTGTCCGAATGCTGATTACTCCTGCGTTTGCCCAGGCTGCTGGAGGCGGCAGCGACACCAACAGCATGTTGATGTCGTTGCTGCCGTTCGCGCTGATCTTCGTCATCATGTACTTCCTGATTCTGCGGCCGCAGCAGAAGAAGGTGAAGGACCACTCCGAGCTCGTAAAAAACATCCGCCGCGGTGACACGGTGGTCACCACGGGCGGTCTCGTCGGCAAGGTTACCAAGGTGGTCGACGACGACCAGATCGAGTTCGAGATCTCGGACGGCGTCCGCGTGCGGCAGATGCGGCAGATGATTTCGGGCGTGCGCGCCAAGGGCGAGCCGGCGAAGGGCGATGCCAAGGACGAGGCGTCGGCGAGCTGATCGCCACGCCGCCCTTATTGGAATCTGACGGGTAACTCGATGTTGTATTTCACACGGTGGAAGGCGCTGGCGATCGTTCTGACGGCGCTGGTGGTCTGCCTGTGCGCCGTTCCGAACTTCTTCCCGGAAGCGCAGGTCAAGACCTGGCCCGCCTGGGCGCAGCGGCGCCTCGTACTTGGCCTCGACCTGCAGGGCGGCTCGTATCTGCTGCTCGAGGTCGACTCCAACTATGTCAAGAAGGAGAAGCTCGACCAGGTCCGCGACGATGTACGGCGGGTGCTGCGCGAAGCCAAGATCGGCTACACCGGCCTCAACGTGCGCAATGACGCGGTTGAGGTGCGGATCTCCAGGGACACCGAACAGGCGAACGCGCTTGCGAAGCTTCGCGAACTGTCGCAGCCGCTCGGCGGGCTGCTTGGCTCGAGCGGCCAGCGCAGCCTCGAGGTCTCCGACGCCGGCGGCGGCGTTATCCGCCTCGCCGTGCCGCAGGCCGCGATCACCGAGCGTATCCGCCAGACCATCGAGCAATCGATCCAGATCGTGGAGAAGCGCGTCAACCAGCTTGGCACCGTCGAGCCGGTGATCCAGCGTCAGGGCACTGATCGCATTCTGGTGCAGGTGCCGGGACTGCAGGATCCGACGCGCCTGAAGGAGTTGCTCGGCAAGACCGCAAAGATGGAATTCCGGATGGTCGACACATCGGTGCCGCCGGATCAGGTCCTGCAAGGCCCGGTACCGCCGGATTCCGAGCGGTTGATGAGCGCGTCGTCGCCGAAGATTCCCTACATCGTCAAGAAGCAGGTCCTGGTCTCCGGCGGAGAGCTGTCCAACGCGCAACCCGGATTCGACCAACGCACGGGTGAGGCGATCGTCAGCTTCCAGTTCAACTCGTCGGGGGCGCGCAAGTTCGCCCAGGCGACATCGGAGAATGTCGGCCAGCCGTTTGCGATCGTGCTCGACAATGAGGTGATTTCCGCGCCGGTGATCCGCGAACCGATCACGGCCGGCTCGGGCCAGATCTCCGGCAGCTTTAATGTGCAGTCGGCCAACGACCTGGCGATCCTGATGCGCGCCGGCGCGCTGCCGGCGCCGCTGACAGTCATCGAGGAGCGGACGGTTGGTCCGGGCCTGGGGCAAGACTCGATCGAGAAGGGCGAGCTTGCGGCCTATGTCGGCTCGATCCTGGTCATCGTGTTCATGCTCCTGACCTATCGCCTGTTCGGCGTGTTCGCCAACATCGCGGTTGCCATCAACGTCGCCATGATCTTCGGCCTGCTGTCGTTGCTCAACGCGACGCTGACGCTGCCCGGTATCGCCGGCATCGTGCTCACCGTCGGCATCGCGGTCGACTCCAACGTGCTGATCTATGAGCGCATCCGCGAGGAATTGCGCGGCGGGCGCAACGCGATCTCGGCGATCGACGCCGGCTTCAAGCGGGCGCTGGCGACCATCCTCGACTCCAACATCACCACCTTCATCGCTGCCGCAGTGCTGTTCTATATCGGCACCGGACCGGTGCGCGGCTTCGCCGTGACGCTCGGCATCGGCATCATCACCACGGTGTTCACCGCCTTCACCTTGACACGCCTGATCGTCGCCGGGTGGGTGCGCTGGAAGCGGCCGCAAACCGTGCCGATCTGAGAGGCCCATTGTGACTCATCTCGTTCTCATCGGCCTTGGCATCCTGATTGCCGTGCTGACCGTGGTCGCCGTATTCGGCCTGCTGCCGTCGCTGCGCATCGTGCCCGACGTTACGCATTTCGACTTCACGCGCTTTCGCCGGATCAGCTTCCCGATCTCGGCGCTGCTCTCGATCGCCGCGATCACGCTGTTCTTCACCCACGGCCTGAATTTCGGCATCGACTTCAAGGGCGGTACGCTCATGGAAGTACGGGCCAAGTCCGGCGATGCCGACATCGCCGCAATGCGCGGGACCTTGAGTAGTCTCGGCCTCGGCGAGGTCCAGTTGCAGCAGTTCGGCGGTCCGTCCGAAGTTCTGATCCGCGTTGCCGAACAGCCCGGCGGCGACGCCGCGCAGCAGGAGGCGGTGCAGAAGGTCCGCGGCGCACTCGGCGATTCCGTCGACTACCGCCGCGTCGAAGTGGTAGGTCCGCGCGTCTCCGGCGAGCTGCTTGCCTACGGCATGCTTGGGCTGATGCTCGCGATCGTTAGCATCCTGATCTACCTCTGGTTCCGCTTCGAATGGCAGTTCGCGCTCGGCGCCATGATCGCCAACGTCCACGACATCGTGCTGACCATCGGCTTCATGTCGATTTCGCAGGTCGATTTCGACCTCACCAGCATCGCGGCCTTGCTGACGATTCTCGGCTATTCGCTCAACGACACCGTCGTCATCTATGACCGTATTCGAGAAATGTTGCGGCGCTACAAGAAGATGCCGATGCCGGAGCTCCTGAACGAATCGATCAATTCGACACTGTCGCGCTCGATCATCACCCACGTCACCGTGACCCTCGCGCTACTCGCGCTGTTGCTGTTCGGTGGCAACGCGATCCACAGCTTTACCGCGGTGATGATGTTCGGCGTGGTGCTGGTCGGCACCTACACCTCGATCTTCATCGCTGCGCCGATCCTGATCTATCTCGGCGTCGGCTCAGTCCGGGGCGATGCTCCGGAGGAGCCGGAGAAGAAGCGGAACGCGGCAGCCAAGAAGAAGTAGTCGACATGCCCAATCCCTCGGACGCTCCACATCTTCCGAGGTCGGCGCCGATCGAAGCCTACGGCAAGGGAGGCTTCGCGTTTGCCGATATGTCGCATCGCGGCTCGCTGCTGTGCCTGCCGGACGCGATCTGGGCCTGGCCGGTGACGAATCCGCAGGAGATCGACCGATACTCACTGGAACGCGTGTTCGCGGCTGCCAATGCGATCGATACGCTGATCGTCGGCACCGGCACCGAGGTCTGGGTGCCACCGAAAGCACTGCGCGAGGCTTTGCGGGCGGTGAGGGTGGTGCTGGATCCCATGCAGACCGGTCCTGCGATCCGGACCTATAACGTCATGCTGGGCGAGCGGCGGCGCGTGGCGGCCGCGTTGATCGCGGTGCCATGAGCACCATCGAGGCGTCGAAGGACAGCGCGGCCTTCTGTGCCGATCTGGTGCGGACCCATGATTTCGTGCGCTATGCGTCGACCCTGTTTATGCCCGGCCCGGAACGCCGCGCGCTGCTGTCGATCTATGCCTTCAACGTCGAGATATCGCGGGTCCATGAGCAGGTGAGCCAGCCACTGCCCGGCGAGTTGCGGCTGCAATGGTGGACCGACATGCTGGCCGGGGCCGGCCACGGCGGCGTCGAAGGCAATCCGGTCGCGGCCGAACTGTTGCAGTCGATCCGCAAGCACCGCCTGCCGGTGGAGGCGCTGTCGCGCGTGATCGAGGAACACCAGTTCGATCTCTACAATGATCCGATGCCGTCGATGGCCGCGCTCGAGGGCTACCTCACCGACACGGATGCGGCGCTGTTCTCGCTTGCCGCGCGGGTGGTGGTGCGGCCGTCGGAGGAGATCGAGCATCTGGCGCGACATGCCGGCCTCGCGCAGGGGATGATGCGGGTGATCGCGACCCTGGGACGGGATGCCTCGCGGCAACAGCTCTTTCTGCCGCTACAACTCCTCCAGCAGCACGGCAGCAGCACCGAAGAGGTGTTTGCCGGCAAGCAGACGCCCAATATCCGCGCCGCCGTCGATCAACTGATGGGTGAGGCGAAGGAGCATCTCCAGACAGCCGTCACGCTGCTTGCGGACGTCCCGCCCGAGGTGAGACCGATCTTTCTGCCGCTCGCCCATGTCAGGCGCGAACTGAACCTGATGGCGCGAGCCGACCTCGATCCGTTCCTTCCGAAACCGGCCTCGCGTCTACGCATCTTGTGGACG
Organism: Bradyrhizobium genosp. P; assembly: GCF_049949265.1. Taxonomy (NCBI): domain Bacteria; kingdom Pseudomonadati; phylum Pseudomonadota; class Alphaproteobacteria; order Hyphomicrobiales; family Nitrobacteraceae; genus Bradyrhizobium; species Bradyrhizobium genosp. P. The sequence goes on from NZ_CP188195.1 coordinate 4,906,890, forward strand.
TTGTGGCGCGCCTCGCGGGCGAAGCAGTTCGGCGGCTAATCTAGCCCTGCCGCTTCGGAATGTGCTTGGTGAAGATCCGGATCGTCGCACCCTTGACCACCGGGCCGCTGTCAAAGAGGTCGGATGCGATCGCCTCGATGACGTCGCGCAACGCGACGAACTGCCCCTGGCGTGCAATGCTCGGTGTTCCCCGCGTGCCGGCCAATTCGTCCATCGCGGCATCGCTGATCTGGCATTCGACCGTCTGATCGCCGTACAGCATGGTGAACCCGAACGCCATCCGTTCGGAATCGTATCCCCCGATACGGCCACGAGTCAGTGGCATCAAACGAGTCCCTTGAGCGCGCTCCCCATCACGAGATTGAAGCCTCGAGGCACGTTTGTCGAGTGCCGTGACGTCTTCGTTCTAGCGTGACACGTGGTCCATCTCGGCCACTTCGAAATTGAAGCGATCGCGCAGATTCTTGCGCTGTTCCAGAATGTCCTTGAGGAATTCGCGGTCCGCATCGCTGCGCATCATCGGCTCGATCAGGTCGATCTGATTCATGGCGACGAGCTGCAGGATTTCGGTGCGTGGCTTGCCGGCCGCATCGCGCGGCAAGGCGTGCACCACCTGGATGTGTTCGGGCGGCTTGACGCCTTTGGCTACGGAAAGCTCGTTGCGCAGCGTCTTCTCCAGTTCGGCCTGGTCGGCCTCGACAAAGGCGTAAAGCCCGACACCGACACGACGGTCCGCAAAGGCGACGATCGCGGTGTCGCGCACATCAGGGTTCCTGCGGATCAGATCGATCAGCACCGGGGCGTCGTTGACCAGCCGTCGGCCGCCGCCTTCCCGGTCGGTGAAATTGAAGATGCCCCGCGTGATCGCCTGGTAGACCTTCTTGCCGGTCTTGAGCCAGATGCTGGCGACCGCCGACTTCTTGGCGAGGACCTTGCGCTCTTTCGGCGTCAGCGCGTCGGGCGCATAGCTGCGCTTGTGTTTCAGCAGATGGCGCAGATCCTCATAGGCCGCGATGCGGAACAGTCGGCTTCGGCGCTTGAAGCAGGCGGCGAGTTGGAAGTCGGTCAGATAGGCCCGGCCGTCGCGGCCGACCAGCCAGTTCTGTTCCTTGGCCAGATCGTTGTGGCAGATGCCGGCGCGATGCAGCTTGCGCAGCGCTGTCTTGGCCGAGCGAAAATAGGCGACGTCGCCATGCGGCCTGGCCAGATGCAGCGCGGCGCCGTCGATGAAGCCGCGCACCAGCGCTCGCCTGCCGGCCCATAATAGCTTCGGGCCGACGTCGAGATCGCGCGCCAGCGTCAGCGCGTGGCGCTCGCGCGAGAACAGGTGCAGCGCCAGAGCGAACGACCAGAACGGCACTTGATCAAGCCGGCGCAGGACGCCGTCGACCACGCCATCATCGCCGCGGAAGCGGCCGCGTTCGACGGTCGAGAACACGTCGCGCTTGAGCAGGACGCCCTGGCTCCATCGCGCCGAGAGCGTGGCAGCGTCGTCTTTCGGCAGGCTCATGGGACTCAGGCCGCCGCTGCAACGCGCAGGTGATCTGCGATCCAGTGGTCGAGATCGGCGAGCGCCCGCGCGCTGATCGCCTGCCTCCTGGCAATGGTCTTCTCGTTGCCGCGCAGCCGCGAGCCGTCCGGTTTCTTGGTCGGCGGATTGGCGAGCGGCGGGAACAGGCCGAAATTGATGTTCATCGGCTGAAACGAGCGCGGGCCGGCCTCGATCGTCTCGATGTGACCGCCGGTGATGTGGCCGAGCAGGGCGCCCAGCGCGGTCGTGGCCGGCGGCAGCGTCAGGGACAAATCGCGCGCATCCGCGGCGGCGCAGAGCCCCGCGAGCAGCCCGATGCTGGCCGATTCGACATAGCCCTCGCAGCCGGTCATCTGCCCGGCGAAGCGCAGCCGCGGTTGCGCGCGCAGGCGCAATTGGGTGTCGAGCAGCTTCGGTGAATTCAGGAAGGTGTTGCGATGCAGGCCGCCGAGGCGCGCGAATTCCGCCTTCTCGAGGCCCGGGATGGTACGGAACACGCGCTGCTGGGCGCCATGCTTCAGCTTTGTCTGGAAGCCGACGATGTTGTAGAGCGTGCCGAGCTTGTTGTCCTGGCGGAGCTGAACGATCGCATAAGGCTTCACGGTCGGATTGTGCGGGTTGGTCAGCCCGACCGGCTTCATCGGTCCGTGCCGCAGCGTCTCCGGGCCGCGCTCGGCCATCACCTCGACCGGCAGGCAGCCGTCGAAATAGGGCGTGTTGGTCTCCCACTCCTTGAAGTCGACCTTTTCGCCGTCGAGCAGCGCGGCGACGAAGCCGTCATACTGCTCCTTGGTCATCGGACAATTGATGTAGTCGGCGCCTGTGCCGCCGGGGCCGACCTTATCGTAGCGCGACTGAAACCAGGCCACCGACATGTCGATGGAATCCCGATGCACGATCGGCGCGATCGCGTCGAAGAACGCCAGCGCGTTCTCATCGGTCAGTTGCCGGATCGCATCCGCCAGCGGCGCCGAGGTGAGGGGGCCGGTCGCGACGATCACGTTCGGCCAATCGGCCGGCGGCAGGCCGGCGATTTCCTCGCGGCTGATCTCGATCAGCGGATGGTCGTTCAGCGTCTTGGTGACGGCGGCGGAGAAGCCGTCGCGGTCGACCGCCAGCGCGCCGCCGGCAGGCACCTGGTTGGCATCGGCCGAGCGCATGATCAGCGAGCCCAGGCGCCGCATTTCGGCGTGCAGCAGACCAACAGCGTTGTTAGCGGCGTCGTCAGAGCGAAACGAGTTCGAGCAGACCAGCTCGGCGCAGGCCTCGGTGCGGTGCGCTTCCGTCATCCGAACCGGGCGCATCTCGTGCAGGACGACGCGGATGCCGGAATTGGCGAGTTGCCAGGCGGCTTCCGAGCCGGCGAGACCCGCGCCCACGATGTGCACGGGTTGGGAGGAGGAAATATGAGGTGTCATCGCGCAGCGTTAGCGCGTTTTGATGCCGTATGCATCTGAAACTGAGCCGGAAACGATAACGCCCGCTGTGAGGAGCGGGCGTTATCCGTCGATCAGATGGCCGACGAGCGATCAGCCGTTGTAGGTGCCGGCTGCAACGCGCGGAATGTCCGAGCGATCGAGGCCAATATCGGCCAGTTCGCGATCGCTGAGCTGGGACAATTCGCTGACGTTGCGCTGATAGTCCCGGAAGGCCTGGATCATGCGGATGAGCGAGAGCAGCATTGGTAGTCTCCTAGCAGTTCCGATTCAGCTCTTCCAAGAGCCTCATCGTTGAAGTGAATATAGATGATATACCGCAGTGCAGTAGTTCCGATGTTGCGGTGCAGCTAATCTCAAAACGCATGACTGAGTAAGTTTTGATTAACCTTTTGGCGCGCACCTCGGACGGCGCGCGGCGTGGGTCTAACCGTTGCCGGAATGCGGCAACAAAGTCCGCATAATCATCAGCTTAATGCAAAAATGGCCTGACGCTCTTCTGGCTCCGAAATGGTAATTGGAAACCGGGAGATCAAGGGCCGAATGTTACGCTGCGCTGCACCAGCTACGACCGGCCTCCATGCGCAATTCACATGCAAACCTTATTCTAACAATGAAATTATATTCAATACATGGCGGCTGATTCGATTCCAACGAGCCCACATGCTGGAGCTGGGCGAAGGGCGCGATCCTGATCAAGCCATTGACAGACGCAGCGTCGCCTCTCGGCTGCCGGGGCGGTCGAGCGTCACCCGCGTGATCGTGGAGAGCGATGCGTCATATGGTCGAGCCGGCATCTCCCGGCGTGTTGCCTTGTCGAGATGACCTATCGCCCAGGGTGCATTGTTTGATGCTGCAACTACGAACCAATCTCCGCTGAACCGAAGTGCATTGCAGCATGTACATCGATGCGATCGGATTCCTTACCAACGCGTAATGAAAAAGCGACGTAACGCATGCGCGAATTGCGCGCAGCGCTCATCACATTCGCATCGCGCGAATTTCATTCCGAACGCCGAGAGGAACAGCGAATAATTGCGTCGCAGATTCCGCAATCACGCGGGTTTCTGTTCAAGAATAAAAGATGGAAAATTCCATGATCAAAACATTGATCGGCGCAGCTGCAATGGCTGCCGTTGCTTACTCCGCCGTTCCCGTACAGGCAGCCCATATGGGCGTCGGCTGCAGCGGCCCCAACCTCGGCAAGACCGAGGCCGCAGTGGAAGCTATGCCTGACACTGAAGTCAAATTTGCGGCGGAGAAGGAAATCTCTCTTGCTCAGGACGCGATGCTGAACGGCAAGTGGGGCGCCTGTGGTGCACACCTCAGCAAAGCTGCGCAGGAAAGCGTGGCCAAGTAAGCCATTGTTCATGGCGATAGGGGCCGGTCGCCTGGGGCGATCGGCCCTTTGTTTTGCTTATGGCGCGTGGGCGAGCTGCGTGGCGAAATAGCCGATGGTTTTCGCGTAGACCTCGCTCTTGTTCCACTGCTGGATCACCGCAAAGTTCTCGCTGCCGGGCCCCCAATCCTTGCCTGGCTTCCAGCCATAGCTTTTCAAGAAATTTGCGGTCGAGGCCAGTACGTCGGGCACGTTGTGCAGCAGATCGCGTTTGCCATTGCCGTCGAAGTCGACTGCGAACTTGATGTAGGACGACGGCATGAACTGGGTCTGGCCGATCTCGCCGGCCCAGGCACCACGCATCTCCTGCGGCGCGAGATCGCCGCGCTCGATGATGCGCAGCGCATCCATCATCTCGGCCTTGAACATGTCGGAGCGGCGGCAGTCATAGGCCAGCGTTGCCAGCGACCGCATGGTCGGAAACTTGCCGGTGTTGACGCCGAAATCGGTCTCCAGCCCCCAGATCGCAACGAGGATTTCTCCCGGTACGCCGTAGGCTTCCTCGATCCGCGACAGCACCGAGCCGTATTGCTTCATCATGTTCGAGCCGCGAGTCATGCGCGGCGGCACCATGCGGCCCGAGAACTGCTCGAAGGTCTGGCTGAAGACCTGCTGCGAGTGGTCGCGCGCAAGGATAGCCTTGTCCTGGGTGACGCCATTGAGGCCGGCCTGGATCGCGTTTTGCGAAATGCCCTTGGCGGCGGCCTCCTTCTTGAAATCATCGAGCCAGGCCTCGAATGTCCCCGTGCCGCAAGGGGCGGCCAGCGCCGGCGCCGTCGATGCCAGCAGCCACGCGCCGAGGATGAGGGTGCGATAGGTAAAGCGAGAAGTCATATGGCCGTTCACTCCGGAGCCCGCGATGTCATCGACATTGGTCGCGGAACCCGGCCGGTATGTTCGTGGCAACAGCGGCCAAAACAAGGCTGGTGTCCGTGACGTCGATCGCTGAAGCATAGCAAATGCCGCGCGATTCACATCGGCTTTGCGCATCGACTTTGACTGGCGGACCGGACCACCGGAACGGCAAACCGCCGGCCGAGGATCGGCCGGCGGTGCTCTTGGATTTGAACTTGCTCAATCGCGACCGATATTCACTCGCGATCGCTACGCCGCCACGGGAACAGGTTGGCCGGGAAATCGGCGGCAGGCTTGCGGACGCGCGGTTGTGGAATGAACGGCTGCGCATTGGGGTCCTTGACGATGACCTCGCGATAGAGATGCCAGGTGGCGTGGCCCAGTAAGGGGATCACGACCGCAAGCCCGAGGAAGAACGGAATCGTTCCCAGCAAGAGCAGCCCCGCCACGATGAGGCCCCATGCCGCCATCGGCACCGGATTCTGTGCAACCACGCGCATCGACGTCACCATCGCCTCTCCGGCACCGGCCTGGCGGTCGAGCATCATCGGGAAGGCGACCACGCTGATGCAAAGCGCCACGAGCGCGAACAGGAAGCCGACGCCGCAGCCAACCAGGATCAGCCACACGCCTTGCTGGGTGCTCAGGATGCGCTCTGCGAAATCGGGAATGTTGGCGGCGGTCTCGTAGCCGAACACCGCGGTGTAGATCGCTTGAGCCGTGGCGATCCAGGTCACGAACAGCGCGAACAAGAGAGTGCCGACCCCGAGCATCGCGCCGAAGGACGGCGAGCGGAACACCTCCATGGCATCCCATGCGGAAGCTTCCTCGCCGTTCTCGCGGCGACGGCTCAACTCGTAGAGGCCGAGTGCGGCAAACGGGCCGAGCAGGGCAAAGCCCGCGGCCAACGGAAACAGCAGGGGCAGCACGGAATAGCCGTGCACCGTGCGTGCGAGCACGAGGCCGAGCACGGGATAAATCACGCACAGGATGATGGCGTGGCTTGGCACCGCCTTGAAGTCTTCCCAGCCGAGACGCAGCGCTTGGTGCAAGTCGGACAGGCCGATGGTGCGGATAATGGGCGCAGACGCGGCGCCGCCTCCGCTCTGAGTCCTCGATGTGACATTGCCTTGATATGGAGTGGCCATGGTCGTTGTCTCCCTCTGGACGGCCGCATTTTTTTGCGCCCGGCGTTCGGGCACAAACGTGCCGTTTCTTGAAGCGATCACGATCAGGCCAGACGCGAAAGACAGAGCAGGGAACCGGCCGTGTCGCGAACTGAACGGCCAAGGTACTCTCAAACCGCACCGAAAGCACTCACGCTTAGGTGAATGTCGCATTGGCAAGGTATGGAGGGAGCTATACACTTGAACCGCGACCGCGGTCAGGCGTCCCAGCGCCGTCTGGCCTTCACATCTTCTCAAGTCCTGTGGGAGCGAACGATGAGTATTTTCGGAAAAATCATGAGCGCGATCTTCGGCGGCAGCGCCAGCGCTACGTCTGCAGGCGGAGCGGCCACGAGCACAGCTGCCGCCGGCGGATCGTCCTCCGCCAGCGCATCGTCGTCTCCCGCCGCCGCGCCGGCTGCGGCGCCCGGACAGACCGTTGACGTTGCTCCCATCCTCGACGCGGCCGTCGCCGCCAAGAAGGAGAAGTTGGAGTGGCGGACCTCGATCGTCGACCTGATGAAGGCGCTCGACATCGATTCCAGCCTCTCCGCGCGCAAGGAGCTCGCCCATGAGCTCGGCTACACCGGCGACACCAGTGATTCCGCCAGCATGAACATCTGGCTGCACAAGCAGGTGATGGCCAAGCTCGCCGCCAATGGTGGCAAGCTGCCGGCTGATATCAAGCACTGATAAAACATCCGTCGAAATGATGAGGGTCCGCGTCGGCGCGGGCCCTTTTTTATGCGCCGGTGCCCCTCTATAGAGCGGCAAATAATGAGGAGAACGCCCATGACCGATCTCGATCGTCGGACGATACTGGCGACCGGCGCCCTGACATTCGCCGGCGCGGTCGCGCATTCCGCGCCGGCAGAGGCGCAGCCCGCGCCGAAGGCGATGTTTCCGGTGCCGGCGACGACGATCCCGATCGTCGGCGAGACCGAGGTGTTCCAGGTCCGCCGTATCTACTGCATCGGCCGCAACTACGCAGCGCATGCGATCGAACGCGGCTCCGATCCGACCCGAGAGCCGCCGTTCTTCTTCCAGAAACCGACCGACGCCATCCAGAATGTCGCCGTCGGCACGGTCGCCGATCATCCGTATCCGTCGCTGACCAAGAACTATCACCACGAGGTCGAGCTGGTGGCAGCGCTGAAGTCCGGCGGCACCAACATCCCGCCCGAGACGGCGCTCGATCACGTCTACGGCTACACGCTCGGTCTCGACATGACGCGGCGCGATTTGCAGAACGGCATGGCCGCCGAGAAGAAGCCGTGGGAGATCGGCAAGAGTTTTGACCACGCCGCGGTACTTGGGCCGATCCATCCGGCAAGCAAGACCGGTCACTTCACCAAGGGCGCGATCTCGCTCACGGTCAACGGCACGGTGCGGCAGAGCTCGGACCTGAAGAGCATGATTTGGAGCGTTGCTGAGCAGATTGCCAAACTGTCCGAGGCGTTCGAGCTCAAGGCCGGCGACATCATCTATTCCGGTACGCCGGAAAATGTCGGACCGGTCGTCAAGGGCGACGTACTGCTCTGCAAGCTCGACGGCCTGCCCGACATGTCGATCCGGATCGTCTGACGGGCAGGGCGATAGAGCGTTTTCGAGCGAAGTGGATACCGGTTCGCGTGAAGAAAACGCGTCAAAACAAGAGTCTACCCCGCCAGATCCGCGTATTCCGGATGCTTGTCCAGGTAGTCCACCACGAATCCGCAGCCGGCGATCACCCTGTGGCCGTCGGCGCGGATCAGCTCCAGCGCTCCCTTGACCAGCTCCGATGCGACGCCACGGCCGCGCAGGGCCGGCGGTGTTTCGGTATGGGTGATGATGACAGCCGACGGTGTCAGCCGGTAATTCGCAAAGGCCATGCCGCCCTCGGTGTCGAGTTCGAAGCGGTGTTGAGCCTTGTTGTCGCGGACGGCAGCCATCGCAATATCCCGGTTGATTCAGTTTCCCCGATGTAAGCGCGTGAACCGGCCGGTGCAAAGCCGCGACCAACCCGCAAATCAGCATCCACCTTACGCCTGCGCCTACAGCAATCGCGGTCGCGTCTACGCCTTCAAGCGAGATCTGGATCATGCGATGGCCGATTACGACGAGGCCATTCGCGTCGATCCGACCTACGCGCTCGCGTACAATAATCGCGGCGACGCTTGGCTCAACAAGGGCGATCTCGACCATGCGCTGGCCGACTTCGATCTCGCGATCAAGTACGATCCGAAGCTTGCGACCGCCTACGGCAATCGCGGCTTCGTCTATTTTCGCAAGCGCGACACGGACCATGCGATCGCCGACTACACGACGGAAATTGAGCTCCAGCCCAATGCGCTCGCTTATATCAACCGCGGCAACGTCTACCGTGATATCAAGCAGCTTGACCGCGCCGCTGCCGACTATGGCGAGGCGGCGAGGATCGCGCCGACGGACCCGCGTGGCTGGCGCAACCGCGGCCTGATCCGCCTCTATCAGGACGATGCCAAGGGCGGCGTCGCCGATTACGACAAAGCGCTGCAATACGACCCGAGCGACGCCTATTCCTGGAGCAACCGCGGCCTGGCCAAGATGCAGCTCGGCGACAAGCAGGGCGCAGCGGCTGATTTCCGCAAGGCGCTCGAGCTGCACCCCGATTTGCAGACCGCGCAAGAGGCGCTGGCGCGCATCGGGGCGTCGCGCTAGCAAAAAGGTCTCCAGACGATCCCGTTTTTCGCGAACTCCGTGAGCATGCCGCGGATCGACCAAGGTTCGCCGTCGCTGGCGCCCTTGATGTCGTCGTTCATCTGTATCAGGTGCGGTGCTTCTAGACGGGAATGCGTGCCTGCCCCATGGTGAACCCAGCGGCAACATCGCCTGGAGGAAAGCATGTCCAATGAAAAAGGCCCCAACATCAAGAAAAAGCAGAAATGCAAGAATTGCGAGGGCAAGGGCCTTTTGAAGAAGGGTGACAAGGTGGTGAAGTGCCAGCGTTGCAAGGGGACGGGCGTGCGCTAACGGCACCGTCCTGATGCCGGGCCTCTCGATCGCGACCGCGCCGCCGCCGTCACTGCATCGCACACACAGGGCCTTGCAGCCCGATACGGTTCGACTAACCTTGATCCCGGACATACGCCCCCGCTGCGGCCGGACGGTCGTCTGATACGGAGTGTGGCTGCCGGCGGCCGACGTATGCCTCTGCTTGGGAGGAGGACCAGCATGTCGGACAATCGTTTCTTCAACACGCACCGCCCCTGGGAGGATTGGTTCGGCATGCTGCTCGGCCTGCTGATCATGGTCTCGCCCTGGTTTCCGATCCAGGTGAGCGACGTCGTCGATCTCGAACGCAGCCACCTGATCCTCAACAGCTTCGTGGTCGGCATGCTAGTGTTGGGCCTCGCCCAGCTCGAATATGTCGCGCTGCACCGCTGGCAGGAGGTGGCGAGCATCCTGCTTGGGCTCTGGCTGATCGCATCGCCCTTCGTCCTCGGCTATTCCGCTGACCAAATGCTGCAGCTCTGGCACATCGCGCTCGGCGCGCTCGTTGTCGTCGTCGGTGCGTTGCAGCTCTGGCAGGACTGGAACCTGAGCGAGCAGGAGCTCGCCAAGCATTCGCAGTAGCTTTGCTCCGTGCAGGGGCGGTTTACCGCGGCCGGCATCAGGCAGGCCTTGCGGGAGCCTGCGGCTTGGCGATAAACCGGGTCGCACGATCCCCTTTGCGGCGCTTGAAGACGCCCGGTTCTGACCAAGGAAACATGTGATGACCGTCCTGACCATGCCCAGTGTGTTGCGCGTATCGGCGGGACGGCGATGAGCGAGGGGGCCACCACTGCGCCGCGCGGCGGGATCGCGCGGATGTCGCGCCGGGTGATGAACCTCGCTTATATCTTGACCCAGAACGCCCGCCGTCACGGCGATCGTCCCGGCTTCATCTGGGCCGAGAAGGTCTGGTCCTGGCGTCATATCGACCAGAACGTTTCGGCGCTGGCGGCGGCGCTGGCCGCGCGCGGCATCGTCAAGGGCGACCGCATCCTGGTCCATTCCAAGAACTGCGATGAGATGTTCTGGTCGATGTTCGCGGCCTTCCGGCTTGGGGCGGTCTGGGTGCCGACCAATTTCCGTCTGATGCCGGACGAGGTCGCCTATCTCGCGGCGGCCTCCGGTGCCAAGGCGTTTCTCTGCCATGGCGACTTCCCTGACCATGCCAAGGCCGCGGCCAATCCCGCACTCGAATTCACCTGGCGGATCGGCGAGGAGGGCACCTTCGGCGAGGCGACAGTTGGCGACGTCATCGCCAAACATTCCGGCGCCGGTGTCCCAAACACGGCCGTCGACTACGACGATCCCTGCTGGTTCTTCTTCACCTCCGGCACCACCGGCCGCTCCAAGGCCGCGGTGCTGACCCACGGTCAGATGGCCTTCGTGATCACCAACCATCTCGCCGATCTGATTCCCGGCACCACCGAGCAGGACGCCTCGCTGGTGGTGGCGCCGCTGTCGCACGGTGCCGGCGTCCACCAGCTGGTGCAGACCGCGCGCGGCGTGCCGACGATCCTGCTGCCGTCGGAGAAGTTCGACATCGCGGAGGCATTCCGGCTGATCGCGAGATACCGCGTCAGCAACATGTTCACGGTGCCGACCATCCTGAAGATGATGGTCGAGCATCCCGCGGCCGACAAGCACGACCATTCCTCGCTGCGCTACATCATCTATGCCGGCGCGCCGATGTATCGCGAGGACCAGAAGGCGGCGTTGAAGAAACTCGGCGGCGTGCTGGTGCAGTATTTCGGGCTCGGCGAGGTCACTGGCAACATCACCGTGCTGCCGCCCGGCCTGCACGATCCCGAGGATGGCCCGCATGCGCGGATCGGCACCTGCGGCTTCGAGCGCACCGGCATGCAGGTCTCGATCCAGGGCGACGACGGGCGCGAGCTGAAACCGCTCGAGACCGGCGAGATCTGTGTGATCGGTCCCGGCGTGTTCGCCGGCTATTACGACAACCCGGAGGCCAACGCGAAGGCGTTTCGCGACGGCTGGTTCCGCACCGGCGATCTCGGCCATCTCGACGAGGAGGGCTTTGTCTACATCACCGGCCGCGCCTCCGACATGTACATTTCGGGCGGCTCCAACATCTATCCGCGCGAGATCGAGGAGAAGATTCTCACCCATCCCGCGGTCGGCGAGGTCGCAGTTCTCGGCGTGCCCGATCCGTTCTGGGGCGAGGTCGGCATCGCCGTCTGCGTCGCCTGCGAAGGCACGGAGCCGGTCCGCGAGGCCGAGCTTGCTGCGTATCTCGCGGCCAAGGTCCCGCGCTACAAGATGCCGAAGCGCTTCTTTTTCTGGGAGGCGCTGCCGAAGTCCGGCTACGGCAAGGTGCCGAAGCGACTGGTCCGCGACGAGCTTGAGGCGCGCGGGCTGCTCGAGGTGACAGCCAAATCGACCAACACGCCGACGGACGGCTAGCGCGATGCGCAGCATCGCCCAACCCGGCGCACCCATCAGCGAGCGTATCCAGTCGGTCGCGGCGCGCGGCCGTGCCTTTTCATTCGTGCTGGAGGCCGGCATTCCCTTGCTCGATTCTGTGCGCCGCGGTTTTGCGGCGGAAGGATTTTCGGGGGGCGTGCTGAGCGCGAAGGGTGGCGCGCTCGGGCCGTTCGCCTATGTCATGCCGGCGCTGTCGAAGGACGGTGTCAACGCGGCGTTCTACAGCGACGTCTTTCGCCCTGACGGTGTGACGCGGCTCAAGCTCGCGGCGCTGACTTTTGGCGCGCGCGATGGCGCGGCGTTCTTTCATTGCCATGGCCTGTGGACCGAGGCCGGCGGCCGCGTCAATGGCGGCCACATGCTGCCGGAGGAAACTTTCGTCGCTGAGCCATTCGAGGTTGATGCCTTCGGGATCGATGGCGCGACGTTCCTGGCCGAGCCCGACAGCGAGACCGGGTTCAAGCTGTTTGGCCCCGTCAACAGTGCGCCCACCAGCGCGAAGACGACGAGTCGCGCCTTTGCGTTGCGGCTGCGGCCGAACCAGGATTTCGCCGGCGCGCTGGAGGGGTTCTGCCGCCAGCACGGTATCCTGCGCGCCCGCCTGCATGGCGGCGTCGGCTCGACCATCGGCGCCAGCTTCACCGACGGACGCAGCGTGGTGCCGTTCGCGACCGAGCTTGCGGTCACGGCGGGCCAGGTTGCGCCCGATGCCAATCGTCGTGTGCGCGCCAGCCTCGACATCGCGCTCGTCGATTATCTCGGCGGCATCGCGGAGGGCCGGCTAGTACGTGGCGACAATCCGGTACTGATGACGATGGAGCTGGCGCTGGAGGTGATCGAGGAGGCGGAGCGGGTGTAGGGCAGGGCTATCGCATATGGCCCCCCACGGGTTCTGCAACTGACATGCCCACGACGTCGCGGGGGCGCACTGCCAAAATACCGAAAACAACCCCATGCAAAGTAGCCGGCTGCCGGCGTTCGACACGACAATTTGACACGTCGGGCAAATCAGCGGCATTATTCCATTATTCCGAAATCGCGCAGACGCCGGGTCAGGCCTGCCGACGCAGCGTAGGCGCGCGGCGCGTCACCGCCGTTTCCGTACATGAACGTTGATATCGAGGTCGATGTCGCTGACGCAGCTCTGCTCGCTGCGGTGCGAACCGCCCTCGTGCCAGCGGCCCTTGCGCAGGCCGATCTCGCTGACATGGGCAAGCCGCAGGCAACGCCATTGCGGCAGTCTGCCCGAACTCTCGCCGGCGAACTGCCAGGCCAGCACGACCTCTTCGCCGCTCTTGTTGCGGCCGATGATGTGCGGGCAGAGCTCGCGCGGCCGGCCGTCATAGAAGCAGGCGACCTGCTGCTCGGCGAGGATGGCCTTGCGGAACAGGGCGTAGGCGGTGCTGGGCATGGGACGCTCTGCCATCTAGGATTGCAGCCGGCTCCGGTATAACGATGGACGCTACCAGTTGTTTCTCCCGGATCCGTCCTGATGGCCAGACGAAATCGCCCGATCAATATGCCCGCGCCGTATCTCCGGCGTGTCTGGCTCGATCCCGCGCGCATCGCCAACCGCAACGCCTATCCGTTCGTACTACCGCTGCTGCGCGACGAGTTCGAGCTGAGCTTCGACAAGGCGATCACCATCATCGTAGGCGAGAACGGCACCGGCAAGTCGACGCTGCTGGAGGGCATCGCTGTCATGGCCGGCTATGACGATGCCGGCGGCGGCAAGGGTTACCGGCCGGTCGACCATTCCAAAGCGCTGGAGGAAATGGGCGGGTCTCTTGCCACAGCGCTGCGTGCAAGCTGGCTGCCCAGGATCACCAACGGCTGGTTCTTCCGCGCCGAGAGCTTCTTTTCAGTGGCACGATATCTCGACGAGGCCGCACTTGATGATCCGCTTCACGGGGCGCCGCCGGACTTCCTGTCCCATTCCCACGGCGAGGGCTTCCTGCGCTTCTTCAACGAACGCTGCCAGCGTCAGGGCATTTTTATCTTCGACGAGCCGGAATCCGCGCTGTCGCCGTCGCGCCAGATCGAGTTCCTCAAGCTGCTGCACCGGATGGACGGGATCGGCCACTGTCAGGTCATCATGGCCACGCATGCGCCAATGCTGATGGCCTATCCGAACGCGACCTTGCTGCGGCTGAACAAATATGGCCTCAAGCTGGTTAATCTGATGGATACCGATCACTACAAGGTCATGCGCGAGTTCTGTGACGACCCGCGGGGATTTGTCGAGGCGGCGATCGAGGAGTGAGGAGGCCAGTCACCGAGTGTAGCCCGGATGAGCCGACGGGTCGCGCGAAATGCGCGCCCCGTTGGCTCATCCGGGCGACTATTTCGTTCCCGCGAACGCCTCCAGCTTCAGGAAGAAGTCCTTCAGGATCGCGTTGCGGTTGATGAACGCGACGTAGCGCATCGCGTGCCGCCGGCGATCGATGCTCCACGTCATCTGATCGGTCAGGATTGGTGCCGGCACGATCACGCTCGGCGCCCAATCCGGATTGAGCAGCCAGCCGACCGCTGCCATGTCCCAGATCTCCTTGGCCCAGCCGATATGATCGGCTGAAAGCTCCTTGAAGCGCATCGCCAGGAACGCGCCGACGCTGCCGTGCGGTTCGACATAGCGCTCGATCTCCGGCACCGTCGAGTGAAGACGCGAGGTGACGCCGAGGCACGGCACCAGCACGAGCGGCACGCCGCTGTCGAACAGCACCTGCGCGCCGCCGACATCCTGCCTGAGGTTGAACTCGTTGGTATGCGGCCATTCCAGCGCATGACCGCCCAGCCACACCACGACGACGCGATCGATGATGTCAGGCGCCTTGAGCAGCGCCGAGGCGACGTTGCTGATGGCCGCGATGGCGACGATGTAAAGCGGATTGTCAGGCGACCCAGTGCGGGCGCGGGCGATGATGTCGTCGACCGCCGGCGCCTCCCGGGCCTGCTTCTCCGGCCCGACATAATCGGTGACGCCCCGGTGAACCAGACCACCAGCCGGCATGTTCAGGCGCTCCAGCAGTCGCAGGATCTCCTGATAGCTCAGCTCCATGCCATGGCCCGGACCATCCGAGCGCTCGTTGAAGAAGGGCGCGGCGTAGATCGCCTCGACGTCGAAGCGATCTGGCGACAGCAGCATCTGGACCATCGCGAACTGATCGTCGATCTCGTTGTAGGTATCGGTGTCGAGCACGACGCGGACACGACCGGTGGGTGGGGACAGGAGCTTTATGCGGGCGGCTTCGGTGAGGGGCATTGCGTGCTTCCCGAATCAATCACTATGTCGAGATCGGCGCGTAGAGCCTGTGAACCAATTGGGTTTGTGTAGCGGCATCCGAAGTAGGAGCCGTTAGTTCTTGCGTGCAGAGGAGCAATCGGGTCGGATTGCTCGGCTGTGGTTGCGGGGACTATGCCTTGGCGAGGCGATGGCCTTGCAGGACGTTGTTGGCGAGAGCGTACCAGAGCACGACGGCGCGGACCTTGTTGATACCGCGCACGGTCAGTTGCCTGAGGTCCCAGTTGCGCCAGCGGGCATGGATGCATTCGCAGATCGTACGGACCTTGTACTGTGCCTTGCCTGCTTCGCTGGTCATGCGAGCCCGCCAGGCGGATACTCCGGGACCATCGCTGCTCCGGGGTAAAAAAGGATCGACACCGCTCCTGGATTGAGGCGGAGGGCAGTAGACCTCGATACCTTCGCCATGCGCCCATTCGATGTCCTCGCCGCTGCAGAACCCGCCGTCGACGAGGTGGCGGCGAGGAAAGCGCTTCAGCAATGCGTGGGTTCGTTCCAGCATCGGCCGCATCAGGCCGCGATCTGATCCATTGTTGTCGACATCGACCGTGACCACGATCAGTTCGCCCGCCGCACTGGCGACCTGCACGTTGTAGGCCGGGCGGAAGCCGGCATCCGCCATCTTCATCACCCGTGCCTGCGGGTCGGTGGTGGAAGCTCGAGGCTCCTTCGGCTTTTTGCCATTGCCGCCTTTTTCGTCGAGTTGCTTTCGCTTGCGCTTGATCTCGGCCAGTGCCGCTTGCGCCGCTTGCACCCGTTCGTTGCGTTCGCGTGCTGCGCGCTCCTTGGCGGCTCGGATCCGCCGATTGCTGGCTTCCGGATCCGCATCGACCTCGCGCTTGAGGTCCTCCACCACCGCCTGGGCCTGGGCCATCTGCCGATCTAGCGTCGCCTCTCGTCGGAACGAGCCAGTTCCTGCGCTCGCCCGTATCCGCACCCCGTCCTGAGCCAGCTTCTCCAGATCAACCAGCCCCACCTTGCTCAGGGCCATCAGATGCTCGACCAGCAAACGGTCGAGCAGGTCGGCACAACCGACCCGGAAGTCCGACAGCGTGTGATAGTTCAAAGAGACGCCGCCGCAGAGCCAGCGGTAAACGTCGTGGCTGTTGCAGAGCCGGTCCAGCGCCCGCGCGCTGCCAACGCCGTCACTTGTTGCGTACAGCCACAGCGCCAGCAGCAGCCGGGGTGATGGCGCCGGATGACCCGGCCGGTTCTCTCGCGCTTTGACCCGGTCTTCCAATGCACTGAGGTCGAGCCCTTCGACATAAGCCCAGATCACCCGTGCTGGATGATCCTGCCCAATCAGGCTGTCGATATCGACCGCTCGCAGTTCCACTTGGTCGCGCACCGGCTCCCGCAGCCGAGGTGCACCGCGCGGCATCGCCTCGGTCCGTGGCGCCGACTGCTCCGGCAAGTCGTCGAACAGCTTGTCGTCAGCCATCAGTCTCTCCAGCAAATCAACCTGCCAAGAGAATCACATCAGCCCGACATATGGCATAAAAAGATTCACAGCCTCGTAGGGTGGGTTAGCCGCAGGCGTAACCCACCAGCTTCGTCGCAGCAGCGGCGGATTACGCTTCGCTAATCCGCCCTACGAGCTGCAAGCCCATCGTCACAGGTCGAAGATGATCTCTTCGCTTTCGATGCCTCGCCTGTCGCTAAGCGCAACTGTCGCGCCGACATTGAGATAGGCGAGGCCACGAAGACGGTGCTCGATTGTTGTGAAGTCGAATGCGGTTCTTGCAAAGATATTGTTGCTCGGAAGAAATGTAATCTCGGTTCCGCGGCGCCGATTTCCATCCGGCTGGTCGGCCGGGCCGACGACCGCTATCGGCGCGTCGGGTTTACCCAGGCGACAACGCATGAACTGTTCCTTGCCGTCACGCCAAACGTGCAAATCGATCGCTTCCGAAAGCGCATTTACTACCGCCAAGCCGACGCCGCGAAAGGCGTCGGGCACTCTCCGCGTACCTTGCGGGAATGTGTCGGCCATAGTGGGGTGAGTCATGATGAACTCGGCCACGGATATGCCTTCGTGCGGATGGAGGTCGGTTGGAATGCCGCGACCATTATCGCGCACTGTCGCTGATCCGTCGGCGTTCAATGCCACTTCGATGCGATTGCAATGTCCTGCCAGAGCTTCGTTGATTGCGTTGTCCACGACTTCGAAAAGCATGCGGTGCAATCCCGAGCCATCGTCGGTATCGCCTATGTACATGCCCGGCCGCTTTTGCACCTCTTCTAGGCCACGCAAGACTGTCCCTCAAATTGGCGGAAGCCGGGTGTTCATGGTCGCACTCCGCGCCATTTCGTCCAAGCACTTCATCGAGGCAAGAAGGATTCTCACTCCGCCGCCTCGCTCGCGCTGCTACTCTTCCGCGGCTTGCTGTTCGCCTTCTTCAGCACCGGGGCCAAAAACTTCCCCGTATAGCTGCGCGGCGCCTTGACGATGTCCTCCGGCGGGCCCCAGGCGACGATTTCGCCGCCGCCGTCGCCGCCTTCGGGCCCTAAGTCGATCACCCAGTCGGCGGTCTTGATGACTTCGAGGTTGTGCTCGATCACCACCACCGTATTGCCCTGGGCCACAAGCTCGTGCAGCACCTCGAGCAGTTTGGCGACGTCGTGGAAATGTAGCCCGGTGGTGGGCTCGTCCAGGATGTAGAGCGTGCGGCCGGTGGCGCGTTTTGACAATTCCTTGGCCAGCTTGACGCGCTGGGCTTCGCCGCCCGAGAGCGTGGTGGCCTGCTGGCCGACGTGGATGTAGTCGAGGCCGACGCGGTGCAGGGTTTTAAACGTTTCGCGGACGCGCGGCACCGCCTTGAAGAACTCGGCGGCTTCCTCGACGGTCATGTCGAGCACGTCGGCGATGCTCTTGCCCTTGAACAGGACTTCGAGCGTCTCGCGGTTGTAGCGTTTTCCTTTACAGGTATCGCAGGTGACGTAGACGTCGGGCAGGAAGTGCATCTCGATCTTGATGACGCCGTCGCCCTGGCAGGCTTCGCAGCGGCCGCCCTTGACGTTGAAGGAGAAGCGCCCCGGCTCGTAGCCGCGCGCCTTGGCTTCGGGCAGGCCGGCAAACCATTCGCGGATCGGCGTGAAGGCGCCGGTATAGGTCGCGGGGTTCGAACGCGGCGTGCGGCCGATCGGCGACTGGTCGATGTCGATGATCTTGTCGATATGCTCGAGGCCCTCGATGCGATCGTGAGGCGCGGCGCCTTCGCTGGCGTTGTTGAGTTTGCGGGCGATCGCCTTGTACAGCGTGTCGATCAGCAAGGTCGACTTGCCGCCGCCGGAGACGCCGGTGACGCAGGTGAACAGGCCGAGCGGAATCTCGGCCGAGACGTTCTTGAGATTGTTGCCGCGGGCGTTGATGACCTTCAGCGTGCGGCGATGGTTCGGCGGCCGCCGCTCGGGAATCGCGACCGACAATTCGCCGGTGAGGTATTTGCCGGTCAGCGATTTCGGATTGCGCTTGATCTGGTCGGGCGTGCCCTCGGCCACGATGTGGCCGCCATGCATGCCGGCGCCGGGGCCGATGTCGAGCACGTAATCGGCGAGCAGGATGGCGTCCTCGTCATGCTCTACGACGATGACGGTGTTGCCGAGGTCGCGAAGCCGCTTCAGCGTGTCGAGCAGGCGGGCGTTGTCGCGCTGGTGCAGGCCGATCGACGGCTCGTCCAGCACATAGAGCACGCCTGTCAGCCCCGAGCCGATCTGCGAGGCGAGGCGGATGCGCTGGCTTTCGCCGCCGGACAACGTGCCGGAGGCGCGCGCCAAGGTCAGGTAGTTCAGGCCGACATCGAGCAGGAAGGTCAGCCGCTCGCGGATCTCCTTCAGGATGCGCGCGGCGATTTCGTTCTGCTGGGCGTTGAGCGCCTCCGGCACGGTCTCGAACCATTCGCCGGCGCGCCGGACCGAGAGCTCCGAGATCTCGCCAATGTGCTTGCCGCCGATCTTGACGCAGAGCGCCTCCGGCTTCAGCCGGTAGCCGTGGCAGCCCGCGCAGGGGACGTCGGAGAAATACTTCGCCAGCTCCTCGCGCGCCCACTCGCTCTCGGTCTCGCGGTAGCGGCGATTGATGTTGGTGACGACGCCCTCGAACGGCTTCTTGGTGTCGTAGGACCGGACCCCGTCCTCGTAGGAGAACTTGATCTCGTCCTCGCCGGAGCCATGCAGCAGCGCGGTCTGCACCTTCTTCGGCAGGTCCTTCCACTTGGTGTCGAGCGTGAACTTGTAGTGCTTGCCGAGCGCGGTCAGGGTCTGGATGTAATAGGGCGAGGAGGATTTCGCCCAGGGTGCGATCGCGCCCTTGCGCAGGGTCGCCTCCTTATCGGGGATGACGAGGTCCTCGTCGATATGCTGCTCGACGCCGAGGCCGCCGCAGGCCGGGCAGGCGCCGTAGGGGTTGTTGAAGGAGAACAATCTCGGCTCGATCTCGGGGATCGTGAAGCCGGAGACCGGGCAGGCGAATTTTTCCGAGAACAGGATACGCTCGGGCCCGCTCTTGTCATGGATCTTTGCGGTCTTCTTCTTGTCCTCGGTGGCTGCCGCCGCCGGAGCGTCGGCGTATTCGATCACAGCGAGGCCTTCCGCGAGCTTCAGCGCGGTCTCGAAGCTTTCGGCCAGGCGCTGCGACAGATCGGGGCGGACCACGATGCGGTCGACCACGACGTCGATGTCGTGCGGGAATTTCTTGTCGAGCGTGGGCGCCTCGGCGAGCTCATGGAAGGTGCCGTCGATCTTGACGCGCTGAAAACCCTTCTTGAGGTATTCGGCGAGCTCCTTCTTGTACTCGCCCTTGCGGCCGCGCACGACCGGCGCCAGCAGATAGAGGCGGGTGCCTTCCGGCAGCGCCAGCACGCGGTCGACCATCTGCGAGACGATCTGGCTTTCGATCGGCAGGCCGGTGACCGGCGAATAGGGCACGCCGACGCGCGCCCACAACAGGCGCATGTAGTCGTAGATCTCGGTGACGGTGCCGACCGTGGAGCGCGGGTTCTTCGACGTCGTCTTCTGCTCGATCGAGATCGCCGGCGACAGGCCGTCGATTTGGTCGACGTCGGGCTTCTGCATCATCTCCAGGAATTGGCGCGCATAGGCCGACAGCGACTCGACGTAGCGGCGCTGGCCCTCGGCATAGATGGTGTCGAAGGCGAGCGAGGATTTGCCCGAGCCGGACAGGCCGGTGAACACCACGAGCTTGTCGCGCGGAATCTCGACGTCGATGTTCTTCAGATTGTGCTCGCGCGCGCCGCGAATCGTGATGGCGCGCGATGAGGAGCCGTTCTGTTGGCGCTTCGACTTGAGCACTTCGTCCATAGCGGCAATTTCCGGGCGCGTGACGCGTGCGCCTTTTGGGCGCGCATCGCCGGTGATGCCGGGACCTTGCGCCGATGGGTGGTGAAGACTGGAACGTAGGAAGAACGGCCAAGGATTTCCAGTGCCGTGTTGATTCCATCAACGGATAGTTTGCCGGATGGCAGCAGCCGTCAGCAGCACGGGTTCCAGCAACGCAAAAAGGCCGGCGCAAGGCCGGCCTTTTCGTCGCGATCGGGTCGCGCGTATCAGTATTTCGCGACCACCGGGCCGCCCCAGTTGAAGTGGTGGTTGAGGCCCGCCTTCACGGTGTGGAAGGTGTCGCTCCAGTCCGAGCGGTCGGCGGGCGCCGGCGTGTACTGGATCGAGCCCTTACCGAGATCGAGGTAGCTGTATTCGAGCTTGGCCGACCAGTTCGGCGCGAACATGTATTCGACGCCCGCGCCGGCAGTCCAACCCCAGCGCGTGTCGCTCGCGGCGATCGAGGGAGGCGCGAGGCCGGCACTGTAACGGTGCTGGATGTCGCCGACCGCGGCACCGCCGCTCACGAACCACAGCGCGAGACCGTCGGCGTAGCCGAGACGGCCCTTGATATCGCCGAAGCTGCGCAAGGCGGTGTAGTAGGTGTCGAGCAGATCGGGTGGTCCGATATTGATGACAGCAGAGCGGCCATTGATTCCGGACCAGTGATAGTCGCCCTCGAGGCCGAACAGGGCGGGGCCAGCCTGCCAGTTGTAGCCGATCACACCGCCGACGAAGCCGCCGCTGGTGTCGTAATTCTGAGTACCGACAAAGGTCGGATCGTTCGGCGCGCCAAGGAACCTTTCCTTGTTGGTGCCCCATCCGCCGCCGCCCTGAACACCGACGTAGAATCCGTTCCAGTCTGTCGCGGGAGCGACAACTGCCGGCGTCGGAGCCTTGGCCACCGGTGCTGGGGCAAGGTCAGCCGCGGATGCTGAAGGGACACTGAGAACGGCGAGGGCTGCTGCTGCAACAAGAAGCTTTTTCATGGGATCCATCCCGCTTCGAATCTGCAATGCAGCCTACCATCAGGGGTTGAAGATCACCGTGGCTCCCGCGACACATATGATATCAATTTGATTCCATTGAATATTTTACGATTTATTAGGATTTAACCATGTCCGATTCGCCGACGATCGATGGTGCCGTGGGCCGGCGGGGCAGAACAGCCGGCCACAAAGGAAAAGGCCGGCACGAGGCCGGCCTTTCGTTCGGGTGGTCAGTACTTGTCCGCTTCTCGTTGGTCCCGAAGCGCTGAAATCTAGAAGATCGACGCGAGCGCCGCGTCCGTAACTTTGGACTTTACTCCGATTCAACCGCAAAGACCGTCTCCCAAATGCTACACCCTCTCACCATCGCCGCTCCTCCGGGACGGCCGGTTATGGAGAACAAATCTGGAACATTGGCGCCCGCGATGCTATATGTGGATAACCGCTGTATGCCCGCGCGATCGCGGAGGCGGCGGGATGGCGTCGGCGTATAGGTTCGCGACGCCTGCAGTAAGTGGCGAAGGTTGAACGTGGCGGCCGATGTCCGGCTGGCCCGGTTTTGGTGGAGAATGAAGCGATGGCGGGAAGTGTGAACAAGGTGATCCTGGTCGGAAACCTCGGCAAGGATCCGGAAATCCGGCGGACGCAGGACGGTCGTCCGATCGCGAACCTTTCCATCGCGACCTCGGAGACCTGGCGCGACAAGGGCACCGGCGAGCGCAAGGAAAAGACCGAGTGGCACCGCGTGGTGATCTTCAATGAGGGTCTCTGCAAGGTCGCCGAGCAGTACCTGAAGAAGGGCGCCAAGGTGTACATCGAGGGCCAGTTGCAGACCCGCAAATGGACCGACCAGAGCGGCGTCGAGAAATACTCGACCGAGGTCGTGCTGCAGGGCTTCAATTCCAACCTCACCATGCTCGACGGGCGCAGCGGTGGTGGCGGCAGCTTCTCCGATGATGGCGGCAGCGATTTCGGATCGGCCGGTCCAGTGAGCTCGGCGCCGCGGCGCCCTGTGGCGGCGGGCGGGGCAGGCGCCCGCAACAGCGACATGGACGACGACATCCCGTTCTGACGGGATCGCGTTTCCCGACAACATCAGCAGGCGTCGTTCCGTGAAGGTTGCTTTCCGGAACCACGCCTTGCTGTGTCATCGATCCAGCTTAATGTAAATGAGTAATATTGTCTCCTAATGAACTGAAATAGTGCGCCTATATGGCTCTACCTCCAGGGAGTTTCCCCTACCTTTGACAAGGGGTAATGTTAATGGTATTTACATCCTCATTGCGGCGTTGAATTGCCTTGCCGCGATCGAAACTCAGGGTTGCCATCATGAGCCTCGCGCCATTGCTCGACGCCGCTCCTGCGATCCCGCTCCATGCGTTTGCGGCGATGGCCGCCTTCGTGCTCGGCACCGTTCAGCTCGCCGCCCCCAAGGGCACGCTGCCGCACCGGACGCTGGGCTGGATCTGGGTGATCCTCATGCTGTTCGTGGCGCTGAGCTCGTTCTGGATCCACCAGATCCGCTTGTTGGGCCCGTGGAGCCCGATCCACCTGCTATCGATCTTCACGCTGGTGATGCTGGTGCTGGGCATAACGGCTGCGCGGCGACACGATGTCCGCACCCACAAGTTCACGATGATTGGCATATTCTTCGGTGCGCTGGTCATTGCCGGGCTGTTCACCTTCGTGCCCGGGCGGATCATGCACACGGTGGTGTTTGGACAGTGAGCGGAGAGGGGTTCCGTTCGCCATTCTCCACCGGCCATTCCGGCTCTCAAGTCAAGCCGCCGGCGAATGCTGTAACCAGCCGGTAAGTGCATGAAAAAACGAAGGGAAAAACGGCTTGCCGAGGCCGCCGAAGGGTGGTTATCAGGCCTTCGATGGGCTATATGATTCCCCAGCAGAACTGACCGGATTTCCCCTTTGTCCGAACCCGAAGATGACAAGCCCGGCGAGCCGCCGGTGCCTTCAGATATTCGTCCCGTTTCCATTCTCGACGAGATGAAGAAGTCCTACCTCGATTACGCCATGAGCGTGATCGTGGCGCGTGCGCTGCCGGATGCGCGCGACGGCCTGAAGCCGGTGCACCGGCGCATTCTCTACTCCATGCACGAGCAGGGACACACGCCGGACAAGAAATACGTCAAATCCGCCCGCGTGGTCGGCGACGTGATCGGCAAGTATCATCCGCACGGCGACCAGTCGATCTACGACGCGATGGTCCGAATGGCGCAGGACTTCTCCCTGCGTGTGCCGCTGATCGACGGCCAGGGCAATTTCGGCTCGGTCGACGGCGATCCGCCGGCGGCCTACCGATATACCGAAGCGCGGCTGACGAAGGCGGCACTTGCCGTGCTCGCCGACATCGACATGGAGACCGTCGATTTCCAGGCCAACTACGACAACTCCGAGACAGAACCGACGGTTCTGCCGGCCAGGTTCCCGAACCTCCTGGTCAATGGCGCCGGCGGCATTGCCGTGGGCATGGCGACCAACATCCCGCCGCACAATCTCGGCGAGGTCGTCGACGCCTGCGTGGCGCTGATCGACAACCCGGCGCTTTCGATCGACGATCTCATCAACATCATTCCGGGTCCGGATTTCCCGACCGGCGGCATCATTCTGGGACGCCAGGGCATCCGCTCCGCCTATCACCTCGGCCGCGGCTCGATCGTGATGCGCGGCAAGGTCTCGATCGACACCATCCGCAAGGACCGCGAAGCGATCATCATCACCGAAATTCCCTATCAGGTGAACAAGGCAACGATGGTCGAGCGCATCGCCGACCTGGTCAAAGAGAAGAAGATCGAGGGCATTGGCGATCTGCGCGACGAGTCCGACCGCGATGGCTACCGCGTCGTCATCGAACTGAAGCGCGACGCGGTGCCCGACGTCGTGCTCAACCAGCTCTACCGGTTCACGCCGCTGCAGTCGAATTTCCCGGCCAACATGCTGGCGCTGGATTCCGGCCGTCCGCAGACGATGAATCTGAAGGACCTGCTCACCATCTTCGTCGCGTTCCGCGAGCAGGTGGTGACCCGCCGGACCAAGTTCCAGCTCGGCAAGGCGCGGGATCGCGCCCATATCCTGGTCGGCCTTGCGATCGCGGTCGCCAATATCGACGAGATGATCCGGGTGATCAGAACATCGCCCGACCCGAACACGGCGCGCGACACGTTGATGTCGCGCGACTGGTCGGCGCGGGACGTCGAGGCGATGATCACGCTGATCGACGATCCCCGGCATCGCATCAACGACGATGGCACGATCCGGCTGTCGATGGAGCAGGCCAGGGCCATTCTCGATCTGCGGCTGCAACGGCTGACCGCGCTCGGGCGCGACGAGATCTCCGCAGAACTCGACGAGCTCGCGGCCAAGATCGCCGATTATCTCGACATCCTGCGCTCGCGTGCGCGCGTCCAGGGCATCGTCAAGACCGAGTTCGCCGCGGTGAGGGCGGAGTTCGCTACCCCGCGCAAGACCGTGATCATCGAGCAGGAAGGCGAGGTCGAGGACGAGGACCTGATCCAGCGCGAAGACATGGTGGTGACGGTCTCGCACGCCGGCTATGTCAAGCGCGTGCCGCTCTCCGCCTATCGGGCGCAGCGCCGCGGCGGCAAGGGCCGTGCCGGCATGCAGACCCGTGACGAGGATTTTGTCGCGCGCCTGTTCGTGGCCTCGACGCATACGCCGGTGCTGTTCTTCTCGTCGCGCGGCCAGGTCTACAAGGAGAAGGTCTGGCGGCTGCCGATCGCCGCGCCGAACGCGCGCGGCAAGGCACTGATCAACATCCTGCCGCTGGAGCAGGGCGAGCGCATCACCACCATCATGCCGCTGCCGGAGGATGAATCCTCCTGGGCCAATCTCGACGTGATGTTCGCGACGACAAGCGGCACCGTCCGCCGCAACAAGCTGTCTGATTTCGTCGATGTCCGCCGCTCCGGTATCATCGCCATGAAGCTCGGGGAGGGCGAGGCGATCGTCGACGTGCAGATCTGCACCGAGAACGACGACGTGCTGCTGACCGCAGCCGGCGGCCAGTGCATCCGCTTCCCCGTCACCGACGTGCGCGTCTTCACCGGCCGCACCTCGATGGGCGTGCGCGGCATCGCGCTCGCCGAAGCCGACACGCTGATTTCACTGACGATCCTGCGCCATGTCGAGTCGATCTCGGACGAGCGTTCGGCCTACCTGAAGATGCGCCGCGCGGTGGCCGGCGAGGCGACGACGGAAGAGCCTTCAGATGCCGAAGGTGAGGAGACGTCGACCGCGATCCAGCTCTCGCAGGAACGCTATGCCGAGATGTCGGCCAAGGAGCAGGTCGTGCTCACGGTCTCCATCAACGGCTACGGCAAGCGGACTTCGTCCTACGAGTACCGCACCACCGGCCGCGGCGGCAAAGGCATCGTCGCGATGAGCGTCAACAACCGCAACGGCAAGCTGGTGGCCTCGTTCCCGGTCGAGGATGCCGACCAGATCATGCTGGTCACCGACAAGGGCCAGTTGATCCGCTGCCCGGTCGCCGACATCCGCGTCGCCGGCCGCTCGACCCAGGGCGTGATCGTGTTCGATACCGCCGAGGACGAGCATGTGGTCTCGGTCGAGCACATTCCGGAAGAAGAGAACGGCACGAACGGGAACGGCGAGTAACGACAGGGCTAAATCTCGATCTCCGTGCCGAACTCCACGACCTGCCCGGACGGGACACCGAAGAACGCGGCGGTGCGTTCGGCATTGCGCTGCAGGAAGGCGAACAGCGATTCTCGCCACACCCACATGCCCGGGATATCCTCGCTCGGGATGATGGTCTCGCGGCCGATGTAATAAGTCACGTCGGAGAGGTCGATGCCGGGCAGCTTGCCCTGGCGGCAGGCGAGCTTCAGCCCTTCATAGATGGTCGGATACTGCATGAAGCCGTAATGCAGGATGATGCGGGTGATGCCCGGGATGATCTCGACGACCTCGGCGCGGTCGTCGTCGGAGATCCGCGGCGCCTCCTCGATCAGCACGGTGACCAGCAGCACGCGCTCGTGCAGCACGTGGTTATGCTTGACGAACTGCGTCAGCGCCAGCGGGACGCCGTTTGGCGCCGACGCCAGGAACACGGCGGTGCCCGGCAGGCGGCTTTTGCACTTGTTGATCGCGGTCTCGATCAAATCTTCTTCCGGCTGGCGCAGCTTGCTGCGCGCGCTTTCGACCAGCTTCACGCCGCCGCGCCAGGTCATCATCAAAAACGCCACCGCGGCGGCGAGCAGCAGCGGAAACCAGCCGCCCTCCATCAGCTTCTCGGAGTTCGCCGCAAAGAAGATCAGATCTATGATGAAGAAGAAGCCGTTCACCGCGATCACGATAACAGGCGAATAGCCCCACTGGATCGCGACCAGGGCCGCGAGCAGCGTGGTGATCGCCATCAAGAGCGACACGGCGATGCCGTAAGCACCGGCGAGGGCGTCCGAGGTGCCGAAGGCCAGCACCGCGCCGAGGGTTGCGGCCGCGAGCAGCCAGTTCACCAGCGGCACGTAGATCTGCCCGATCGCATCGCTGGTGGTGTGACGGATATACATGCGCGGCAGGAAGCCGAGCTGGATCGACTGCTGCGTCAGCGAGAACACGCCCGAGATGATCGCCTGCGAGGCGATCACGGTCGCGATCGCCGACAATGCCACCATCGGGTAGTGGGCCCAGTCAGGGGATAATTGGAAGAACGGGTTGTCGATCGCGGTCGGGTCGGAGATCAGGAGGCCGGCCTGGCCGAAATAGTTCAGCACCAGCGCAGGCAGGCAGATCGCGAACCAGGCAAGCCGGATCGGGAAGCGGCCGAAATGCCCCATGTCGGCATACATCGCCTCGCCCCCGGTGACGGCGAGAAAGGCGGCGCCGAGGATGGCGAAGCTGACATGGAAGTTCTGATGGATCAGGAAGTCGAGGGCGTAGAACGGACTGAGTGCGACCAGCACGCCGGGCGCCTTGACGATGCCGTGGATGCCGAGCACGGCGAGCACGAGGAACCAGCCGAGCATCACCGGACCAAATATCCGGCCGATGAAGCCCGTGCCCTGTTTCTGCACCACGAACAGTCCGACCAGGATGACGATGGTGATCGGCACCACCGCCGGCGTCAGCGAGGGCGCGTCGACCTTGAGGCCTTCGATGGCCGACAGCACCGAGATCGCCGGCGTGATCGCGCCGTCGCCATAGAGCAGGGCGGCGCCGATCAGGCCGACCACGAGCAGATGTGCCCGCCAGGTGCCGGGCGCCGCGTTGCGCGCGGAGAGCAGCGCCAGCAGCGCCACGATGCCACCTTCGCCGCGGTTGTCCGCGCGCAGGATCAAGAGGGCGTATTTGAGCGAGATGATCAGGATCAGCGCCCACAGGATCAGCGAGACCACGCCCAGGATGGCGTCCGACGTGATCGGCCCGCCATGGGCGGCGGCCTTGGCCGCTTCCTTGAGCGCGTAAAGGGGACTGGTGCCGATATCGCCATAGACGACGCCGAGGGCGCCGAGCGTCGTGGCAACGGGAAGTGGATTCGAGGGGTGGCCAGAAGAAGCGATGACTGGCGTACTGGACACGTGCAAACCCCCGATGGAAGCGCGCCCGCCGGGGCATCCGGTGGGCGCGTTAGACGATAGTCTGCGACGACACGTCGCAAATTACCATGGGGTTTGCATGACGGCTCTGCGTGCCGTGGTTATACCAGCGCTTGACGTGAACTCTTGATGTGAGCCCTTGACGTGAACCTTGGCGACTACGGCGTGCGGTCGGCGGTCACGAGGCGGGCTTCATGCACCACTGACTTAGTGCCGGCGCCGCGCAGGCAGGAGGCCTCGAAATTGGGCCAGGCTTGCTGCGAACAGTCCTTGCCGACCGGGTGGATATCGAGGCGGTCGGCCTTGGCGAGCGGCTGGGGCGTAGAGGCTTCGACTTGCGGGGCAAAACCGGGAAGAACAGTGAGCGCAGCGGCAATGAACGCGGCAACAGCGATGGCGGAAAATGCCTTGATCATGACGGTCCCCTGTGATCGGGCCCCCCGGGCCCGTCGTTTCGTTGTCCAAGCTATACCGGGCGCAAGTTTCCGGCTGTCTTCGCCATCCCGGGAAATGGTTTCGTCCGGACCAGTTTTGTTTCGTCGGGTGTCTGCGGACGAAACATTGCCGGCTCGCCTGAGGAGACGCTGACAACCCCGACCTGGTTCATTGGCCGAAGCGAAATAAAATGTCGGAGGGAGCCGGAACCAAGCTGGCTTGCCGGTTCGCGCGGGGCGGGTTAGACGGGACCCATGCCCCGTATCGCGCTCTATCCCGGTTCCTTCGATCCCGTTACCAACGGCCATCTGGACGTGGTCCGTCGAGCGGTGGCGCTGTGCGACCGCCTCGTCGTCGCCGTCGCCGTCCACGCCGGCAAGAAGCCGCTGTTCTCGACCGACGAGCGGCTTGAGATGCTCCTGGAGGTCTGCACCCCGATCGCCCAGAAGGCCGGCTGCGCCCTCGATTGCACCACCTATGACAATCTGACCGTGACGGCAGCGCGCAAGCTCGGCGCGACCATCATGATTCGCGGCCTCCGCGACGGCACTGACCTCGATTACGAGATGCAGCTCGCCGGCATGAACGAGGCTATGGCGCCGGAGGTACATACCGTGTTCGTTCCGGCTTCGGTGGCGGTCCGCCCGATCACCGCCACACTGGTGCGCCAAATCGCCCAGATGGGCGGCGACTTCTCAGCCTTCGTGCCGTCATCGGTCGCCGCTAGCCTGAAGGCCAAATTGACGCCGGCGCCTGCCACATCCCGAACGCCCTGAGCCGGAGTTTCCATGATCCGAATTCTCGCATTCGTTGCCGCGCTGTTCTGCGTGGTTCCCGCGATCGCGCAACCGCTGCCCGCCGGTCTCGACAAGGCCAACACGATCGTCATCGACACCACCAAGGGCCGCATCGTCATCAAGCTGCGGCCCGAGCTCGCGCCGAAGCACGCCGAGCGGATCAAGCAGCTGGCGCGAGACGGCTATTACAACAACGTGCCGTTCCATCGCGTCATCGACGGCTTCATGGCGCAAACCGGCGACGGCAAGAATTTCAACGGCACCGGCGGTTCGAAATATCCGAATCTTCCGGCTGAATTCTCCGACGTGCCGTACAAGCGCGGTATCGTCGGCATGGCGCGTACCAGCGATCCCAATTCGGCGAATTCGCAGTTCTTCATCATGTACGCTGACGGCTCGAGCCTGAACGGCAAGTACACGGTGATCGGCGAGGTGGTGTCCGGCATGGACGTGGTCGACAAGCTCAAGCGCGGTGAACCGGTCGCCGATCCGGACAAGATGGTGAAGGTGCAAGTCGCATCCGACATCAAGTGACCCATGGCGGCGGGGCTAGCGGCGGGGCTGGCAGCGGGGCGCAGCAAGCCGATTTGCTGGTTCGCCGCGCCGCTGCTGTGGCTCGCACTGACGGCGGGGGTCTCGGCCGAACCTCCCCAACTCGACACCATCCGGGATGTCGTCCTCGCCATTCACAGTTGCTGGCGGCCGCCGCCGCTGGAGAAGGCCGCTCCGATCGACATCACCGTGATCGTCAGCTTCAACCGCGAGGGCGCGATCCTCGGCCATCCCAGGATCAGCTATGAATCGGAACAGGCGACCGATAACGACCGAGTGCAATACCGGATCGCCGTGATGGAGGCGTTGCAACGCTGCACGCCATTGCCATTTACGGAGAGCTTGGGCGGTGCGGTGGCCGGCCGCCCGTTCGCGATCCCATTCAGGAACAAGAAATATCCACCCAGAAGCCAGGAGAAGCGAGCATGGCTGCTACCGAAAATACTCTGATCCTCGAAACCACCCAGGGCCCCGTCACGATCGAGATGCGTCCCGATCTGGCGCCCGGCCATGTCGCGCGGATCAAGGAACTGGTGCGCGAGGGCTTTTACGACGGCATCGTGTTCCATCGCGTGATCGAAGGCTTCATGGCGCAGACCGGCTGCCCGCAGGGCACCGGCATGGGCGGCTCCGGCAAGAAGCTGAAGGCCGAGTTCAACAAGGAGCCGCATGTCCGCGGCACCACCTCGATGGCGCGTGCCGCCAGCCCGGATTCTGGCGACAGCCAGTTCTTCATCTGCTTCGACGACGCTTCCTTCCTCAATCACCAGTACACGGTCTGGGGCAAGGTCACCGAGGGCATGGACAACGTCGACAAGATCAAGCGCGGCGAGCCGGTGAAGGATCCGGATAAGATCGTCAAGGCGTACATGGCCGCGGACGCGACGTAACCTATCAGCTGTCATTCCGGGGCACGCGAAGCGTGAACCCGGAATCTCGCGCCGTCATATCGAAGTTCCACAATGCGCAATTGCGCATTGGGGTTCGATGCTGCCGCATCGCTCCGGAACGACATCGTTGGACATGATGCGCACCGACCTCTTCGATTTCGAGCTTCCCCCTGAACGCATCGCGCTGCGGCCTGCGAGCCCGCGCGATGCCGCGCGGATGCTTGTCGTGCATCCTGACGCCGTGCTGCGCGACGCTGCGATCGCCGAGCTGCCCCACTGGCTCGAGCCGGGCGATCAGATCGTCGTCAACGACACCAAGGTGATCGCAGCCCAACTCAAGGGCCGCCGCATCGGGCGCGAGACCGAGCCGAAGATCGAGGCGACCCTGATCAAGCGGCTCGACGGCTCGCGCTGGCAAGCGCTGGTGAAGCCGGCCAAGAAACTGAGCCCCGGCGATACGATCCGGTTCGGCAATGAGGGCAAGGTCTGCCTGCTCGGCCATCTCGACGCGCAGGTCGAGGCCAAGGGGCAGGAGGGCGAGGTGACGCTGTCGTTCTCCTTCCACGGACCGGCACTCGATCAGGCCATCGCCGACGTCGGCACGCCGCCGCTACCGCCCTACATCGCCTCCAAACGCACGCCCGACGATCAGGACGAGGCTGACTACCAGACCATGTTCGCGGCCAATGAGGGCGCGGTGGCGGCGCCAACCGCGGGGCTGCATTTCACGCCCGCGCTTGAGGCGGCGCTGCGCGGCCGCGGCGTTACGTTGCACCGGTTGACCTTGCATGTCGGGGCGGGGACGTTCCTTCCGGTCAAGGTCGAGGAGACGTCGGAGCACAGGATGCACGCCGAATGGGGCTGCATCAGCACGGAGACCGCAGCGGCCCTGAACGCCGCGCGTGCCAACGGCGGCCGCATCGTCGCGATCGGCACCACGTCGCTGCGGCTTCTGGAAAGCGCCGCCGCGGCCGATGGCACCATTCAGCCGTTCTCGGCAGAAACCTCGATCTTCATCACGCCCGGCTATCGCTTCCGCGCGGTCGATATCCTCTTGACCAATTTCCATCTGCCGCGCTCGACGCTGTTCATGCTAGTCTCGGCCTTCTCGGGCCTGGAGACGATGAAACGCGCCTACGCGCATGCGATCAAGGACGGCTATCGTTTCTATTCCTATGGCGACGCCTGCCTGCTGTTCCGCGAGCGCGAGTGAGGCTCATGCGCGAGGCTCAAGCCTCAAGCGTCGAACAGAGATAGCGTACCGTCTTTGCGCCGCCGTCGACCGTGGCCCGGCCGACTTCCTCGAAGCCAAGCGAGCCGTGGAACGCGTCCGATATCGGATTCGGCGGCTCGACGTTGACCTCGCAGCAGACGCGGCCAAGTCCGCGACGCGCGGCCTCTCTGAACACCTCACGGTAGAGCATGCGCGCCAATCCGTGCCGCCGCCACGCTTCCCCAACGACGATTCGATCGACGTAGAGGAAGTGGTCCATCTGGCCGCGGAACCAGCCGAAATGAGTGCCGTCGTAATCGTCGTGGTGCTCGAACGCCAACAGGAACGCGGCGCCTGGCGGAACAAACAGCGCGATCGGTGCGGTATCGATCAGCTGCTCGAACCTCGCAGCTGTCAGCAGAGATGTTTCCCGAGCGCTGGCATTGTTCAGGCACAAGAACTCATCGCGTGCGGAATGAGCGTGCAGATTTCTGATCTCGAACTGTTCAGCCAACGCATTCATATCGAAAGGACTCCGTCGAAGGCGAACCTGTCATCCCCGATTCAGGATTGCGGGGGATGACAGGTCAGCGGAAAGTACTCACGCCATCGCGCGCTCGGGCAACAGCTCGGCGATCTGCACCGCATTCAGCGCGGCGCCCTTGAGGAGCTGATCGGCCGCCACGAAGATCGAGATCGAATGCCCGCTCGGATCGCTGAGATCCTTGCGAATGCGCCCGACCAGCACGTCGTCCTGGCCGGAGGCGTCGATCGGCATCGGGAAGTAGTTCTTGACGCGGTCGTCGACGATTTTGACGCCCGGCGCCTGCGCCAGGATCGCGCGGACCTGATCCTCGGTGATCGGCTTCTCGCATTCGAAAGTGATCGCCTCGCAATGGGCGCGCAGCACCGGCACGCGCACGCAGGTGACGCCGATCGCGATTCCGTCGTCCTCGAAGATCTTGCGGGTCTCCTTGATGACCTTGGTCTCCTCGTCGTTGTAGCCGGTCTCCGGATCAACGGCGGTGTTGTGGTTGAACAGGTTGAAGGCATAGGGATGCGGCATCACCTTCGGCGTGAAGACCTGACCGTTGAGATTGGCGCGGGTCGATTCCACAAGCTCGTCCATCGCGGCGGCTCCAGCGCCGCTCGCGGCCTGGTAGGTCGAGATGATCACGCGCTTGATGCGATTGCTCTGGTGGATCGGCCACAGCGGCACCAGCGCGGTGATGGCGGCGCAATTCGGATTGGCGATGATGCCCTTGTGATCGCGGATGCGGCGAGCATTGATCTCCGGGATCACCAGCGGCACGTTCGGGTCCATCCGAAATGCCGAGGAATTGTCGACCACGACCGCGCCGGACTTGACCGCAAGCGGCGCGAACTTCTTCGAGATGCCGCTGCCGGCCGAGAACAGCGTGATGTCGACGCCTTCGAAGGCGCGCTCGGTGAGTTCCTCGATCACGACTGGCTTGCCGCGGAAATCGATGGTCTTGCCGGCGGAGCGGGCGCTCGCCAGCGGCTTCAGCTTGCCGACGCGGAAGCCGCGCTTGTCCATGGTGGCGATGAATTCAGCGCCGACAGCGCCGGTGACGCCGACAATCGCGACGACGGGATCGTTACTCACTTTGGCCTCCTTCGATTTGAGCATGCTTCAGGCAATAAAAAAGCCCCGGACCTTCATCAGGCGGGGCTTCGGATTGAGATGATGCGGTTTGACCGATTACGCGCGCACGCCTCCCGAGGCCCCAGAGGGCTTGGTGGTTTTAGTCGTGCGTTTGGTGGTCGTGATCATGGCGCGAACTTATGCGGAAGAGTTCTGCGTCCGTCAACCGGTTTTGGGCGCATAGCAGCCGATGTCAGCGCCCGCCCGCTTGCGGGGGCTCGAGGATCACCTGTTTCAGATCGGCGCCGCTGACCACGACGATCACAAAATTGAGCTTGCCGGCCTCGCGCGCCAGGCCGCCGCTGATCGCCTTTCCAGCCGCCGCGCGTTCAGCCACCCGAACGGCTTCCGACAGGCGGTGCCGGAGCGCCCGTAGCACGAGCAGGTTGCTTCGGTCCTCGGTATCGAGCGTCGCCAGGGGGGAGGCGGCCTCGTGGTCCATGACTTCGCCCGTTGAGGCGTTGATGGCATGGCGCCAGACGCGGTCTTGCTGAACCGTCTTGACCCGGTAGACCGGCGGCGCCGCGGCGCCATCGAAGCTGATATCCGCAGTCGTCGAACCGGCATGCAGGGCCTCGGCGATGCTCATCGCCTGCCGCAAGGTGATCCGGGCCGCGCGAAAATTGTCGAGCTCGCGGCGGACGATCGCCGGGTCGAGGTCGTTGCCATCATCGGCAGGAGACTGGAGCGGGGCCAGCGCGGCATCCGACGTAGCCACCGCATAGGATGGGGACGCGAGCAGCAACGACAACAAGGCTGTTGCCAGCAACCGCGCTCCGAACGCCCGATATCTCCGCATGCGCCGTCGTCCTGTTGTCATCGCCGCATCCATGCATTCGTCCGCCGCAAACGCCATTAAGTTCAAGAAGGCGCGGCCGACCTTCGTTGCAAGGTCGGCCGCCGAACGTCCTGGATGGAACAGCGGTCGCGGCTCCATTGTGACGATCGAAGTTTGCAAGTCGGCGCGGGACCTGTGGGGGCTGGATCACGATTCCCCACGCCTCTTTATAATGAAACCATACGGTTTCGTTTTATTTTGGTCAAGGACGAATTGTCGTGATCGCGCGGCAGAATCCGAAGCTTTCTGGAACCGTCAGCGGGCCGGCCGGCGGCGGGCCTTGGCCGCCTCCCGGAGGCGGCCGGGCGGCCCAAAGGCACCCGCCAGAAACAGCCGGATCGACACTTCCATCCGCTTCTCGGCGGCCTCCATGTCGATCCGGATGCCGAACGTCGCCATCCGGTGGGTGTGGCCGACCACCATGTTGAGAAACGTCTCGGCCGCGATCGTGGTGTCCTCGAGGTCGAGAGCGCCGCCGGCGACCAGATGATCGAAGAACTCTGCCGTCGTGGAGACGGCTTTCGACCAGCCTTCGTCGACGGCAAGTTTGGCGATCTCGGGAAAATTGATCGCCTGCGCGGTCAGGATTCGGCTGAAGGCGATGGCATCATCGCCGCAATTCAGGGACAGCAACTGGTGCCCAAGGTCGATCAGCCGCTGCTCGACCGCATCAGCCGACAGGTCGTCGAACCGCATCTCGGTCGCCGCCGCGGCAAGCGGGGCGAGCCAGCGTGCGATCTCGCGCCGGAGCACCGCGGCGAACAGACCGCGCTTGTCACCGTACTGCGCATAGACGGTCGGTTTGCTGACCCGTGCGGCCTCGGCCAGCGCGTCGATCGAGGTCGCGTCGAACCCGCGCTCCAGGAATAGCCGCGTGGCAGCCTCGATCAGCCGCTGGTCGCGCTCGATCGCGGCGTCTTTGGTCGGCCGGCCGCCGCGCGACTTCGCAACGTCGCGTTTTGCCGCCTTGACCTTGGTTGCCGTCAATCCCATTGCCATTCATCTCGTTGCGCGCCGGACGGGTCACTCCCGTCTATACCCCGCCGCGGGCGGATTCGTCCATTCTGGGACACCTGGAGCCGGCCGCTCATGGCGGCGTCGAGGTCCAGGCGCGGCCGGACGCAGCCTTCTCGTAGCCGTACTGATAGAGGGCGCGCATGTAGCCGGTGTCGAAGCCCGCCGACGCCGGTTCCGGGTAGTCGCGCTCGATATAGGACAGATGGAAGCCGAGCTGGTTGCGCTTCGCGAAGTCGTAGGTCGAGAGGATGACGGAGCGCGTCTGCGCCTGCGTGAGCGAGGAAATGCTGCGCGAGGCGACGTCGAGGGTGGAATTGGACACCAGCTCGAAGGTCCGCTCTAGCTTCTTGTTGACGAGAATGTAGATGTTCAGGCGGCCGTTTGCGGGCCATGCATGTCCTTGAAACAGCAGGGCGTCCGGCAGCGTCAGGACCGGTGCCGTCACGCCGCCGTCGACATGCATCTCCTGGAATCGCCGGCCGTCGCCCTCGGCATCGATCAGGATCGGTGGAAACAGCATCGGAATGCTGGCCGAGGCCGCCATCACGTCGCGGAACAGTTGCAGCGCTTCAGGCGTCCCGACGGCGGCAATCCGGCCCATGTCCCAGATCACCGTGCGCTGGGTGTCGAGATCGGTGGTCACGATCAGCAGGTGTCTCCCTTTGGCATGTTCACGGGCCACGGCGCTGAGGAGGTCCGGCCCGACGTAGCGGGCCACCAGTTCGCGCAGCCGCGTGTTGCCATACAGCCCGGATCCGAACAGCACCCGCGTGATGCTTGGATCCTGCAGCAGCGTTTCCGCAATGCCGCTGGTGTAGACTTCCTTCAGCGTCTCGTCGTAGCTCGGGCCGAGGAACGCAAACGGCGCAATGAGGCCGCCGGTGCTGACGCCTGATACGATCGAGAAGGTCGGGCGGTTGCCGGCCGCCGTCCAGCCGTTGAGGACGCCCACGCCATAGGCGCCGTCGGCGCCGCCGCCGGAGAGCGCCAGATAGGTCTGGAGCCGTGAGGAGGACGGTTTGTCGATCTGGAATTTTGAGACCGGATCGTCCGCGTAGCGCCGCAGCCCGTCGAGATCGAGCACCCGCGAATTGGCAGCGTCGGCGGCGGTGTAGGGGGTCCGCGGCAGGGAGCTGCAGGCCGCCAGCGCAAACGTGAGGCTGCAGAGGAGGGCCGCCTGCAGGATTGCGCGGATTGCCGTCATCCGATGGTCAACGCGGGCAGGCGGCCGGGCGTTCGGAGTGAGAACATCTGATGTCACGGTTGATGCGGATCCAAGCGCGGGCGGGGCACTCCCGCCTTATTCCAGCCATAAAACGATACGGTTTCGTTTTGTTTAACGGGGCGCCTGGTCCGGCGCAAGTCTCCATCCAGCCGTCTGGGTTCACGAAGTCGCGCGAGGCCCGTCGCGAGGCGGGTTGATCGGGCACGGGCGGCACGCAATAAGCAGCCGCATGAGCCTTCCCAATCATTTCGAGCTTCAGGCAACCGACGGTACCGCCCGAACCGGCCGCCTCGCTACGCCGCATGGCGTGGTGCGCACACCCGCCTTCATGCCGGTCGGCACTGCCGGCGCGATGAAGGGCATGCATTGGCGCGAAGTGCGCGAGGCCGGTGCCGACATCGTGCTCGGCAACACCTATCATCTGATGCTGCGGCCGGGTGCCGAGCGCATCGGGGCGCTGGGCGGCCTGCAGAGGTTCACCGGCTGGGGCGGCCCGATGCTGACGGATTCGGGCGGCTTCCAGGTGATGTCGCTCTCGGAGCTGCGCAAGGTGACCGAGAAGGCCGTCACCTTTCGCTCGCATATCGACGGCTCCAAGGTCGAGCTGTCGCCCGAGCGCTCGATCGAGGTGCAACGGCTGCTCGGCTCTGATATCGTCATGCAGATGGATGAATGCGTGCGGCTGCCGGCCGAACACGCCGACATCGAGCGCGCGATGCAATTGTCGCTGCGCTGGGCGGAGCGCTCAAAGCGTGCCTTCGAAACGGCGCCTGACGGCTACATGCTGTTCGGGATCGTGCAGGGCGGTGACGTCCCTGCGCTGCGGCACGTCAGCGCACGGGGGCTCACCGATATCGGCTTTCATGGCTACGCGATCGGCGGGCTTGCGGTCGGCGAGCCGCAGGCGGTGATGCTGTCGATGATCGAGGAGACCGCGCCGGCGCTGCCGGCCGACCGGCCGCGATACCTGATGGGTGTCGGCACACCCGAGGACATGCTGGAAGCGGTGGGGCGCGGCGTCGACATGTTCGATTGCGTGATGCCGACCCGGAACGGACGCCACGGCATGGCATTTACGCGGTTCGGCCAGATCAATCTGCGTAACGCCCGCCATATCGACGATCCGCGCCCGCTGGACGAGGAGAGCCCGTGGCCGGCGGCGCGAAGCTATTCGCGCGCCTATCTGCATCATCTGGTGCGCTCGGGCGAGACGCTCGGCGCGATGCTGCTGTCGGAGATCAACGTCGCCTATTATCAGCAACTGATGCAGGGCATCCGCGGGGCGATCGCAAACGGCACGTTCGAGGACTTCAGAACGAAAACGCGCGCCGGATGGGCGCGCGGGGATATCGTTCCGAGGTGAGGGACGGTCGTCAGTTGCAGACGATCGGTTTCACCGAGTGTTTGGTTACAAATCCGTAACCACAGGTGTCGCAAGTCCAGAGATAACTGATCAAATTGTCAAGGAGATAGGCGGAGGCTTCCGCCGCTACCATGGAGTCCGCACACACCGGACAGGTCGGCAGATCACTACCACGCGGATCGGGCCTGGACGCTACGGTCGACAGGACTTCAGCAAGTGCTGGCATCGTGACCTCCTTTGCGTTCTGAACCTCTGCTACCTAGCGAAAGTATATAGCCTGAATTGTTTGACCTTGTCGCAACACAAATGCGTAGGTTTTACGTTATTTGCGCAGCTTCTGATTTTGCAATGCAACCAATGCCGGATGCGGCGGTTTCTCACTTGCGCGTCATGACGCGCTGCTTCTAATGAGGGAAGACCCACATTCCCTGCACATTCCCGCCACAGGAGCCGTTTGATGGACGCGTCGTCGACAACGAGTGCAGTGCAACCCGGGCGCGGACGCGTCTTTGATTCCATCGTCGACGCGATCGGTAACACGCCGACCGTGCGCCTGCGCAGGTTGCCGCAGGCCAATGGCGTAAACGCAACGATCCTCGCCAAGCTGGAATACTTCAATCCAGCGGCCAGCGTGAAGGATCGCATCGGCGCCGCGATGGTCATCGCGATGGAGAAGGCCGGCATCATCAACGCCGACACCGTGCTGATCGAGCCGACCTCGGGCAACACCGGGATCGCGCTCGCCTATGTCGCGGCCTCGCGCGGCTACCGGCTGAAGTTGGTGATGCCGGAATCGATGTCGGTCGAGCGGCGGCGGATGCTGGCCTTCCTCGGCGCCGAGATCGTGTTGACGCCGGCGGCGCAAGGCATGAAGGGTTCGATCGCGGCCGCCGAGGAGCTCGTCCGCACGACGCCGAACGCGGTGATGCCGCAGCAGTTCAAGAACCTTGCCAATCCGGAAATCCATCGCCGCACCACGGCCGAAGAGATCTGGAACGACACCGGCGGCAATATCGATTACTTCGTGGCTGGTGTCGGCACCGGCGGCACCATCACCGGCGTCGGGCAGGTGCTGAAGCCGCGCAAGCCATCATTGCAGATCGTCGCGGTAGAGCCGGAGGAAAGCCCGGTGCTATCGGGCGGCCAGCATACACCGCACAAGATCCAGGGCATTGGCGCTGGCTTCGTGCCTGACATCCTCGACCGAGCCGTGATCGACGAAATCATCAAGATCAACAGTGCGAGCGCGATCGAGACCTCCCGGGCGCTGGCGCGCAACGAGGGAATCCCGGGCGGCATTTCATCGGGCGCCGCGATCGCGGCTGCGTTGCAGATCGGCAAACGGCCGGAAGCCGCCGGCAAAACCATCCTGGCGATTGTGCCGTCGTTCTCGGAGCGCTATCTGTCGACTGCGCTGTTTGAAGGAATCTGAGATATGGCCGATCTGCCGAGGCGACCGCGAACCCTGAACGACGCCCGCAGCGAGGCAGAAGCCGCCTTCAAGCGCGCCACCACCAAGGTGGCGGAGGCGCCGCCGAAAGCTGCCCCGGTCACCATCCCGGGCACCCGGGAGCAGGTCACCCTGCGGATCGACCAGGACGTGTTGGCATATTTCCAGGAAGGCGGCCCAGGCTGGCAGGAGCGCATCAACGCGGCTTTGCGCAAGGCCGCCGGGAAATAGCGCCAGCTCGAAAAGGCGTCAGCTCAACGCAAAGAATCCTCAACGTAAAAAAGCCCGGGCAATCCCGGGCTTTTTGTTGACGAAGGGTTGTGGCTCAGCGGAACACGCCGCCAATCATGCCACCCATGAAACGTCCGACGCCGGCCGGATCGCCGCCGCCACCGTGATAGCGACGGCCACCGCCACCGCCGCCACCACCACTTGAGTGCCGGCGCGCAGGGCGCTCCTCGTCATCGGAACTGGCCGGCGACGTGGTCGAGACAATCTCGGTCAGCAGGGCCTTGTGCTGCAGCTTGTTCAAATAGCCGGTCTTCGGATAGCCGCGGGCGGCTTGCCAGCGCGTAATCACCGCGCGGGTCGCTTCATCGAACTTGCCGGTGACCTTGGTGTCGAAGCCGAGCCCGTTGAGCCGGCGGTGCACGTCGCGGCGCTGGCCCTTGTCGAGGCCGATCTGATCCTCGGTCACCTGGCTCGAATCATCCGTGAAGGTGGCGGGATCGATGCCTGTGGTCAGGTTGCGTGTGGTGGTGCTCGGGCCGTTCTCAAGGGCTGCGATGCGCGCAATCGCCAGCGGCTTGAACTGGCCGTTCGGATATTTGGACATATAGGCGTTCAATTCCTCGGGCTTGTTGCTGTCCTTGATCGAACGCCAGAATTCGAGTTCGACATCGGAGCCCGGGGCCGCAGCAACCGCGGTCGAGGCCGACGGTGCAGGCGCCGCGGTGTCGGGGGCTGCGGGTGGGCCGTTGAGATACACCGCGCCGATCAGGTTGGTGTGCCCCCAGGGCAATTGTCCCTTGTTGGTCTCCTCGTTGACCTGGGCGCGGACCTTGGTCATCGCTTGTTGGATCTCGACCCCTGGCTGGGCGATGTTGTCGACGAGCGCGCGGGTGAACGGGCTGTTGGTGCCTTCCTGGCCATCGAGCGCGGTCTGGCCCGGGCCGGTGGCGAATGCGATCAGGGTGCCTTCGCCGGACTTCATCTCGGCAAGCCCGGTCTGCACGTTGATGCTACGGGTCGCGGAGTTCGACTTGATCTTGGCAGCAAACGGGTTGTCGCGGCAGGCGTCGAGGAACACGAGCTTCACCTTGGCGTCGCTCATGGTCTGGTCCAGCGTGAGGTCGATGTTGATCGCGGCCCCAAGCTTGACGTCCATCTCGGATTTGATGTCGGCGTCGATCGGCAACAAATAGTTCGTGCCGCCGATCGCGATGCCGTGGCCGGCATAGTAGAACACGGCGATATCGGCGCCTTGCGCCTTCTTGCCGAAGTCGAGCAGCTTCTCCGTCATCTTGTCGCGCGTGAGATTGGTGCCTTCGACCACATCGAAACCGACATTGCGCAAGGCACCGGCCATCGCCTTGGCGTCCATGGTCGGGTTCGGCAGCGGCGTGACGTTCTTGTAGGCGCCGTTCCCGACGACGAAGGCCACGCGTTTTTCGGCCTGCGCCGCGGTCGCAGTCAGCGCCATGCAAATCAGGGACGCAACGAGGGTAAGGGTGCGCATATGAAATCCCCTGGCAGAATCGAAATAGATTTGGGTCGCAAAGCTGCCGCCAGTTTACACGAAAAAGCCGCACTTCACGCAGCAAAAATTGCAAGCATCCGGCCGTGAAAAACGGCGTTTCCCCGAGCTGACGTTATCGGTCCGGGAAACTGCGTCGCGTGACCTGGCTCACATATCGCCGCTCAATTCACGTTCCCGCGCGAGCCGGAACCGGTGCGTTCGGCTTCAGGTTCAACAGGTTGCCGGTCAGGATGAGGGCGGCGCCGAGCACGGTGAAGGCATCGAGCCGTTCCGCGTAGATCAGCCAGCCGACGATCGCCGTCAGCGGAACCCGCAGGAAATCCATCGGGATCACCACGGTCGCATCGGCGTGCAGCAACGCGCGGGCCATGCAGTAATGCGAGAAGGTGCCGCAGAGCGCGATCACCGCGAGCCATCCCCAGGTGTGGAGGGGCGGCCAGGTCCAGACATAGAGCGCAGGCACGAAGCTCACGACCGCCTGGACAGCCAGCAGCCAGAAGATGATGGCGAGCGCCTGTTCGGTCCGTGTCAGGGATTTCACCACGGCGATCGAGATGCCGAAGCCGACCGCCGCGGCAAGCGCGATCAGCTGTCCCGGATTGATCGCACCGGCGCTCGGCCGCACGATCACGAGCACACCGGCAATGCCGAGCATGATCGCGGCGATCTTCGGGATCGTCATCCGCTCGCCGAGAAAGCTTGCTGCCAGCAGCGCGGTCCAGATCGGCATGGTGAACTCGATCGCGACCACCTGGCCGATCGGGATCAGCGTCAGCGCGTAAAACCAGCCGACCTGTGCGGTATAGTGGATCAGATTGCGCGCGATGTGCAGATGGGCCCGCGCCGTCTTCAGGATTGCGAAGCCGCCATTGATGCGGATCAGCGGATAGAGCATCAGGAAGCCCAGCACCGAGCGGACTTCCATGAGCTGAAAGACGTTCACCTCGCGCGTCGCCTCGCGGCCGGCCACGACCATGACCAGCATCAGGCTGAGCCAACCCGACATCCACAGCGCGGCGCGAGTCTTTGAGGGAGTGCGGTCCATGGCCGGAGGCGAGGTGAGGCGGGACGGCCGGTATCGGCGAGTTGATCCGAATTTGCAACGCGTAATTCTGGCGCCGCGGTGATGCGCTGCCAGAGCATTATCGGTTCTGATTACATCAGAGCCGAAGCTCTGGATTCCTGGTTTGACGCGTTTTCTTCATGCGAACCGGTATCCACTTCGCTCGAAAACGCTATAAGCGAACGGTGCTAAGCAACGGCTGGAATAATCAGAAGGATCTGCTCATGCGTGTCTTGCAACCGGCCGAATGGTCGAAACCCCGCGGCTTCTCGCACGGCGTCGCGTTCGACGGCCCGGGCCAATGGATCGTGCTGGCGGGCCTGACCGGCGGCGACGACAAGGGCGAGTATCAGCCGGATATGGCCGCCCAGGTCGGCAGCGCGCTGAAGCGCATTATCAAGCTGTTGAGCGAAGGCGGAGCCGGACCCGAGCACATCGTCCGCCTGACCTGGTACCTGACCAGCCGCAGCGAGTACGAAGCTGCCGGCGCCGGGATCGGCGCCGCGTGGAAGGAGACGCTCGGCCGCAATTTCCCGCCTTCGACGCTGCTCTACATCGACGGCCTGGTCGACCAGCGCGCCAAGGTCGAAATTGAAGTCACCGCCTTCGTTCCCGCGGCATAGGAGCATCAGCCATGAACCACCAGCTCAGAAAAGCGCCGGATTTCCTCACGGGGTTCGCGACCGGTTGGCTCGAGCAACAGCCGGACCTCCTGGTGATCTCGATGACGACGGACAAGGGCGTACAGGATTACACCGTGAACAAGGAGCAGGCGCTGTTGATTGCCCGCACCATCCAGCAGACCGCGGAGAAGCTCGCTACGCCGCGCCCGGCTTAGCGCTCAGACGGCAAAACGCCCTCGGAGCTCAACTCCGAGGGCGCTTTTTGGTCCGCGTATCGATTATCTCGTCAGCGTGATATTGGCGCCGCGGAATTGGCTGTCGGCCCTGATCGTCACCGACTGCCGGCTGCCGCTGGTGCGCAGCGAGATGTTGGCATTGAAGCCGGGAGCGCTCGCAACGACCTGGAAGTTGCCGCCACCGCCACGGCCCTCCAGGCTGCCGCTGACATTGCGGCTCGACTCGCTCCAGGAGCCGGTGACCGCGCTGCCTTCAGCCTGAACATCGGCCGCAAGGTTGAACTTGTAGGCGTCGCTGGCGCAGGTGAGGCTCATGGTCATGGTGGGACCGGAGACGCGGTAGGTCGCGCGGCAGCGAATCCGCTCGCTTGACCCATCGTCGAGCGTGACCGAGCCGCCGCCCGACCAGCTACCGGCCAGACCGGCGAACGGGCCGGACTCGGCATGTCCGGCCGTACTTGCCAAAGCCGTCACGAAAAACGCGACGGCTGCAAATGCAGGCCGCCGCGCCTTGGCGA
This sequence comes from Bradyrhizobium genosp. P, assembly GCF_049949265.1. Taxonomy (NCBI): domain Bacteria; kingdom Pseudomonadati; phylum Pseudomonadota; class Alphaproteobacteria; order Hyphomicrobiales; family Nitrobacteraceae; genus Bradyrhizobium; species Bradyrhizobium genosp. P. Next base: position 4,950,596 of record NZ_CP188195.1, read on the forward strand.
ATAGTCCGGATGCGCTACTGAATTTACTGACGGGACGCTTCCCATCGGCCGCTACACGGTACGCCAGCTGATGCCCCATTCCACTTCCCCGATCCGGATTTGCCACTGAGTTGTCCGTTCGCATATGCACCATTGATCGAGACTCGCACAAGTCCCCCGCTGCCGACGGTGCCCGAGATTGCGGCACCCGGAGCACTGATCTTGCCCTCGGCCACGGTCAGGGTCGAGCTGGTCGACGGTTCGCAGCTACCGGTCTTGGTCACGACGGTGACCTGCCAAAGGCCATCATAGGGTTGCTGAGCGGAAACAGGCGCCGCGGCGAAGACGGCTGCGGAGGCAATAGTGCAGGCAAACAGGTCGCGGATGCGGATCGAACGCATGAATCAATTCCCCGTAATTTCGGTGTGATGATGCGGCTTATCGGGGCACAATGTGACCAAAGTTTGCTGCACCGCAGAACCCCAGAAAGTTCCTGTGGACTCAAACACATCATAGTGAATCCGGTTCCCGCCCCGGAACGAAATAAAGCGCATGGGAGGGCTGCTGGCGGAGATGTCCGGATGTAACCGATCCGGACCTAATGCTTGCTGCCGGGCAGGCTCGGTGCCTTGGTCGCAAACTGCTCGTCCTGCGGCTTGGCGGGCAGGGTGTTGTGGGTTTTGGCGTAGTCGATGACCTCGCCGAGCAGCCGCTGGCCGAGCGGCGCGAGCGCGCGCTCCCAGAGTTCGCGCGCGGTCTCGCCCTTTTTGACGAACACCCAATCCTGGGCGGCGATCGCGCCGGCATCCATGCGGTCGGCCAAGTGATAGATGCTGCCGCCGGCGATCGGATCGCCTTCCTTGATGGCCCATTCCACCGCGGCGAGTCCGCGATGACGGGGCAGCAGCGACGGGTGGTAGCCGATGCCGCCAAGCCGGGCCGCCGCCAGCGCTTCCTTGCTGACGCGCGCGTGGCTGTGCGCCGTCACGATCAGATCGGTGTCGGGCGCGATCTCCGAGGCTGCGACCAGCTTGGGATCGGCCTGCACCGTGACGTCGATGCCCGCCGCCCTGGCTGTCGCCGCCAGCCGGTCCTCGCCATCGTGGACGACGACCCTGACGATCTCGACGCCGCGCTCGCGCAGCATGTTCAGGGTCGTCACGCCGAAATGGCGGGACCCGACAAGGGTAATTCGCATGGGATCCATTCCGTGGTTCGCTCGGACCGTTATGCCGATAGCACAGCAGGGCCGCCTGTTTCGCTTTCCCCCCGGTTATCAACAGGCCGGCCGGGCCGCAACGTCAGGCCGCCGCCTGTGGGCGGCTCACCAGCACCTTGTCGATGCGCCGGCCGTCCAGATCGACGATCTCGAAGTCCCAGCCCTGCGTGGCGGTCTTCGCTCCGACGTCGGGGATCGCGCCGAACGCGTGCAGCAGGAAGCCTGCGGCGGTCTGGTAGGGCCGCGGCGAGGGCAGCGCGATACCGAGCAGGTCGGCAAATGCCGGCGCGGGCATCCAGCCCGAAATCAGGTAGGAGCCGTCGTCACGCCTGACATAGGCCGGCTCGGCCGGACCTTCCTCGGTGTGGAAGGCGCCGACGATGGCTTCGAGAATGTCGAAGCTGGTGACGACGCCCTGAAAGGTGCCGTACTCGTCATGCACGAGGCCGATGTGCACCGCGGAATCGCGCAGGATCGCGACCACGTCGCGCGCATCCACGGTCTCGGGGATGATCGGGGCATCGCGCGTCAGCGCGCGGATATCGGGCGTCCGGCCGGCGAGATAGACGTCGAGCACGTCCTTGGCCTGCACGATGCCGAGTGCGTGGTCGCGATTGCCGTCGAACACCACGCAGCGCGAGTGGCTGCTCTTCTGCAGCGTTGCCAGGATCTCGGGCGCGGGGTCGGACAAGTCGATCAGGCTGACCTCATGGCGCGGCGTCATCACGGCGCCGACCGGAAGGTCGCCGAGCCGCATCACGCCGGCGATCATCTCCTTTTCGCCGGGCTCCAGCACGCCGGCGTTCTCAGCCTCCACCACCAGCGTTTTGATCTCGTCCTCGCTGACCCGGTCCTGCGCGTCATCGCGATGGCCGAGCAGCCACAGCAGCGACTTGCCGGAACGGTCGAGCAGCCACACCAGCGGCAGCGACAGTTTCGCCATCAGCGTCATCGCCGGGGCCGCCTTGACCGCAACAAACTCGGGATCGCGCAATGCGATCTGCTTCGGCACCAGCTCGCCGACAATCAGCGAGGCATAGGTGATCGCGCCGACAACGAGCCCGACGCCGACCGCGTCGGCAACACCTGGCGACAACCCGATATCGAGCAGCCATTGCGTGAGGCGCTGGCCCAGGGTCGCGCCTGAAAAAGCGCCCGACAGCACGCCGATCAGCGTGATGCCGATCTGGACCGTCGACAGGAATTTCCCGGGATTGGACGCAAGCGCGAGCGCGCGCCGTGAGCCGCTGACGCCTTTCTCGACCATGGCTGCGAGCCGCGCCGGACGCGACGAGACGATGGCAAGCTCCGACATCGACAGCAGACCATTGACGACGATCAGCACCGCCACGATCGCAAGTTCTAGATATAACACGGGAGTCCCTAAAGATTCGGCGGCGTCGGCCGCGACACAACGGCTCCTATATAGGCGCGCCGCGGCCGATTTGCTGTGCCTTGTGAGGTGGCCACGCGCAAACCGGCTGCGCATATGACGCACATGCCGCTGGCGATCGCGGCATTTTGGCACGCGCGCCATCGCCGATCGCCGCCAAACCTGGCGGTACCGTGCTCGAGCTCAGCTGACCGCCAGCAGCCGCAGCTCTGGTTTGGCGAATGTCCTGGGCGGCATACCGGAGGGCTCCGGTGACCGTTCCGACGCGGTCTGCAAATGCATGCGTAAATCCGCGCTGCATTGTTTCATCTGGTTGCGTAATTCGCGGCGGGAGAAAGCGGTGAGCGAAGGATCCCCGAGTTGCAGCCAAGCTTTGCGCAGCCATTCCTGCAAGGCCCGAATATTCTGATCCAGGACTTGCTGATCCAGGACTTGCTGATCCAGGACTTGCTGGTTCAAGACTTCCTGATTCAAGACTTCGGACTGGGGCATGCCGCCGGAATCTCACGGAGTGATCACCAGTGAAATAACGCTGATTCGCGCCGTTTGAGCCAGTACCATGTTGCGCGGCGGGAGTCGGCGAACCGCCGGCCGGTGACTCGGCGGAGGCGCGATGCCGCCGTCCGGGGTCGGCTCAGCGAGCCTTGTCGGGCCGCGGGCGGAGGAAATCCAGCGCGACCGGGAGCGCGATGAAAAGCGCAGCGATCATCGAGAGATGACGGATCTGCGCGGCGGCCAGGCCGAACTCGGTCTGGGCCACGCAAGCAAGCATGATCGCGGCATATGCGGCCACGCAGACCGCGACGACGATGGTTACGAAATCGATTCTGTTGTCCAAGGCGGCACCGTGTTGTTACGGAGCCGGTGTAGCGCAACTGAGCGTCGCTGGATGTGAGATGGCTCACGCCCGGCCGTGTTGCTTGCCGTCAAATCGATTCCGGACAGGGAATCTATTCTACGCAGAAATAGGTTCGCGGGACGACGTGGTAGGCGGTGTAGCGATAGTACCGGCGATAGGCATAACCGCGATAGATCGCCGGCGGTTCGCGGTAGAGCGCGCCGTGGTAGACGTTCAGCAGGGGGCCAGTGGTGCAGCGATAGGGGAGCCAGACGTTCGGCAGCGGCGAGTGCACGCCCAATTCGGGCGGAACGGCCGGCCACAGCTCCTGGGCCGGCGCAGCCAGCACGCTGGCGGTCAAGGCGAGGGCGACGAGCGGCGCATTTCGGAGGCAACGGACTGCGTATTTCATCTGTTCATCTCGTCGCGGACAAAACGCCCGCACGACAAGGCTGACAGCAATCGTGTCCGCGGTCCATGGCCTCCGGACTATTTGCTGCTCAGCGGGGCAGCCGCGGCAATCAGCGCCGATCTAGCTCGCGGGCGAATCCGACAGCAGCGACTGCTGCGAATAGGCATGATCGGCTGCCGCGCAACGCCGCCACGACAATCCCTCGATGCGCTACAGCGTCGCCGGTCTGGCTGATTTACAATGGTCGCAACACAATGATGCATCGCCAACCAGATAGCGTCCGCGCCGGGAGGCTTCCGGCGACGCCTTGCAAGTCGGGCAAGTCAGCGTCAGCTGGCTCGTCTTCCACCACCGAAACAATCGAAACACCGCATCCCCCAGCGTTTCCGAGTTTCATCCCTGCAGCAAACTAGCCATCTTCCGGATCGCGTGAAAGTAGCGGAAGGTCGCACGTTGATGCTGTTCCGTACGGAACCGGTCTACCTCGTATGTACGGTGATTCGCTCTGCGAGGGTTGGTTAGCGAACTCTTAAAGACTGATCCTCCACTGCGCGATCGCAGCACACCGTTCCTTCAAGGATGGCGTCTAGCAATGCACGGCGATGGACCCTGAGAATGACATCGACGAGGGGATCGTGCCGGCGCTTCGCCGCAGCTACGGTCGGCTGGCCTGGTGGATCGTCAGGCTTAATCGCATGCTCGAGCCGTCGCGTGTCGGCGAGTCGCCGCGCCGCCACGTGCCGCCCCGCACCGCCGTCCCGCCACGGCGGCCGGTGCCCCCGCGTCCCGAATAGCATCACCATGATACCGGCCGTTCCTGTATCGGGCGCCTGACCGGACTGCTATGCATGCCCGATCCGCGGATAGCAGATCCGCATTTTTCTTTGGCGATGCCGCGCGGCGGCTCACGCGACGGGAAGGACGAACGCAATGATTGAGACGGTTGGCATCATCGGCGCCGGGACCATGGGCAATGGCATCGCCCAGGTGTGCGCAGCGGCGGGGCTCGGTGTCACGATGGTCGACATTTCCGACACCGCGGTGCAGCGCGGCCTGAAGACGGTCGGAGCAAGCCTCGATCGCCTGGTCAGCAAGGAAAAGATGACCGCAGCCGATCGCGAGGCGACGCTGGCGCGCATCACGGCGACCACCGACAAGGCCCGGCTTGTCGCCTGTGATCTGGTGATCGAGGCTGCCACCGAGAATGAAGACCTGAAGATCAAAATTCTGAAGGACCTTTGCGCATCGCTGAAGCCGAGCGCGCTGCTTGCCACCAACACCTCGTCGATCTCGATCACCAGGCTCGCGGCCGTGACGGATCGTCCCGATCGATTCATCGGGATGCATTTCTTCAACCCGGTTCCGGTGATGGCGCTGCTTGAGCTGATCCGCGGGCTGCAGACGTCGGACGATACGGTCGCCAAGGCCGACGCCTTCGCCAAGCGCGTCGGCAAGGTCGCGATCACGGCGAAGAACAGCCCGGGCTTTGCCGTCAATCGTATCCTGTGCCCGATGATCAACGAGGCGATTTTTGCGTTGCAGGAGGGCATTGCCACCGCCGAGGAGATCGATGCCGGCATGAAGCTCGGCTGCAACCACCCGATCGGACCGCTCGCGCTCGCCGACCTGATCGGCCTCGACACCCTGCTGTCGGTGATGGAGGTGTTTTATACCGGCTTCAACGATCCCAAGTACCGGCCCGCGCCGCTCCTGAAGGAAATGGTCGATGCCGGTCATCTCGGCCGCAAGACGGGTCAGGGATTCTACAGCTACAGCAAGTGAGATCCGGTCAAGCGGCCGATACCGTAGTCACCCGGAATGGATCGCGCGGAGGAGTTGGCGTAACACCTCGGTCATCAGACATCACCTGATCCGCCACGTGGGGCGGGGGACATAAAGACACGAGGCCCGGGCTCCTAGGCACACCGGGCCTCGTGTTTTTTCTTCGGTCGCGAAATTCAGTTCGCAGATGCCACGGGCGTGACGGTTGCCTCTTCCGGGTCCAAGCCGAACAGGCCGACGAGGTATTTGTAGTATTCCGGCATCTTTTCCTTGAGCTTGGCGCGCGTGTAAGGTTCGTGCGCGGAGTCCTTGCCGGCAAGGAAGATGCTCGCCGTGACGGCGAAGAATTCCTGCTGGTTCTTCAACACATAGGACTCTTTGGCGAACAGGTTCTTTGACTTGGCCTCGCCGAGGAACCCTTGGATGCCCTTGTTGTCATAGCCGTTCGGCATCAGACGAGCGTGATAGGCGTGAAGGAATTCGTGCAGCAGCACCGGGTCCTTCTCATAGCGCAGCATGTTCGGGCGCAGCTTGATGACGCCAATACCGGAATCGGCGGCAAGCGCGAGCGGGTCCGAATTCGTCCACTGCTGCTTGTCGTGATCCCAGATGGTGATATTGCGCACCTTGCGCTGGTCCCCTTCCGGGGACATCACGCCGTAGCAGGCGGCCGCGGCTCCCTCATCGAGACACGCCATCTCGCTCGCCGCGATCGGCACGCTGTGAAAAAATTGCAGCACCTTCGGGCTGAGGCCCGCCGCTTCCACAACATCGAGCTGGCGGCGAACCATGTCGGCGATGGAGGCGACGTCCTTGCGTTCGGTATTCTCGGAGAGATCGAAAATATAGCCGCGATATTTCTCAAAGCCGGCCGGTGTCGACGCAGCCGCAGTGGACGGCTCGGAGGTTCGTGGTCCGGCCAGTGCCGGGCCAAGCGCGAGTGACAGGATCATTGAGGCGGCGAGCGTGCTGCGCATGATTATCCCCCTTTGCGACAAACCCTTCTGAAGGTCATTTGTCGTCTTTCATAATGGTGCCCGCATTGAGCTTAGAGGGCGCGCCTTGCAGCGCGCTTAAGTTGTGTGCCTCAACCGCCCCTATCGCGTTAACCGCCGGTTGACCAAATGGGTCCTGGCGAGCCGGCGCCGCAGGCGTCCATGGATCGGGATGGGTGGGTCAAACAAACGCCGGCAGCCATCTTCATCCGGCGCCGGAAACTTATCCTGCGGGCTCGACAGCAACGGGGGCCAGGCGTCATCCGATCCCTGATGGGGGCTGGTATTGATCCTGATGGCGTGGTCCATTTGGAGTGGCAGTCCAAACTTGCAGCCATGGAAGGGCGCTGGCGACGATGTGGAAACGGCTTTGGCAGGCCTTCTGGCAGACTTGGACGATCGACAAGCCCGCGGCGCTGGGCGACTGGTTGTGGCAGATCCTGGTCGTTGATCTCGCCGCCTTTCTCGATCGACTGACGTTGCGTCGGGTCATCGCATTCATTCCGGTCGTCATCCTGATCCTGGCCTATCTGCACCGGATTCCGCTTCCTCCCGAGTTGATGCTGCTTGGCGACATGCTCGCCTATATCGATATTTTTTCGATGATCTTCCTGATCGGCATCTTCACGCGTGTCACGATCGTGATGACTGTGGTCAGGCAAGCTGCCGATCACCTTCTCTGGATCCTGCAGCGCGTGCCGATTGCGCTACGCATGCTGGATGTCCGGCACCTTCGCGCGAAGGGGGCTAGCCGGCGCAAGCGGCGCGATCGGGCAAACACGGACGACGACATCGCCGTCTTTCCCGGCATGGTTTGCGTGTAACTTTTCAGTGCCCGGCGCGGAATGGCATAGCGGAACACTCGGGCTACGGCGTGGGCCCGTGATCTTCTCTGACCTGCTCAGCCCCGCGGGGCGCCATGTTGTCCGCAGCGCCAGCGCCGCGATGTCGACCCATACTGCTGAGGTCGGTCGCGGCAAGGTGGGATCGACGAAACTCGACACCCAATCGGAAGCTCCAGCCACCGAGCAGCAGCGCGCCTGCGATGCAGGCCACGACGAACGCCCAGTCGCGCCTTGTGATCACGTCAAAAGCCCGGTCGGGGTCATGGATGCTTCCAGGCAGGGCGGGGCTTATTTGCGGTCTCTCTTGAAGAGACGTTTCGTGGCCTCGATCGCCTCGAGCAGAAACGGAGACAGCGCGAAAAACGCGCCGATCCCGACCGCGACGATGATGTGGCGGAGGGAGACCTTTTCCTCGTCCTCGAACGGATAGGCGTTCTTGTCGATCGGTGCGGGCGCGAAATCACTCCCGGACTGGCGCGCCGGCTCGGTCCGCCGCGGTTTGCGCGGCGGGGCCATCACAACGACAAAGAGGACGTTCAGAAGCAGCCATATCCCAAGAAGGATGAGCAAGGTCCGCACTGCGCAGGTCCGAATAATGAACAAAGCAATCGGTGACAACTTATCCGGTTGCGCCGGATGCTGCCATAATTCATTTGGGGGAGAAATAGTTTCGTCCCGGTTTGGTGACCGGGGCGGGCTGATGGCGTCGGCGACCGGGCGAGTTCATGCTCCATCTGTAGCGCCTCGTGTGGCTCGTGCGCCATCAAGTCAGTGCGCATGACTTGATCTTGATCTCAAACGAAGTAATTTGAAACTGGTTGAAACAATAGGGCGTCAAGTCAAACAGGGCCGCGTTAGTGCTTGGTTGGCTGGGCGAGGGTCGCTGGAGAGTCGGGGATGCGGCTATGCCGTTTGCGGGCTGGCGGGGCAGCTACAGTACCGATCGCTTGGGCTGACGAACTGACCTGCTAATCCAACAAGGGGGGCCGCGCAGCCGCATCGCGGGTCACCAGCTTTTCGTGTTCGCGGGGCGCGCTTTGCTGACCGCTTGGTGGCGCGGCTCGATCCGAGTTATCCAACAGTCTCTCTTGATCGCGCCTAAGGTTGTGTTCGTTCCTGCTTGCATAATTTGTAACAAGGTGCCGTCCAGGTACGGCAACTTAGGCTTTTGGTGGAGGAAATATTTTGCACTCCAACGTGTCGGTCATCGTCCCTTACTTCAACGAAAGCGAGGTTATTTCCGCCACCCACGCCGAACTGGATCGATGTTTGGGGGCGTCGCAGGACTTCAGCTTTGAAATTATCTATGTCGACGATGGAAGTCGCGACGAAACGCCCACCATTCTTCGCGAAATCCGCGAGCGTGATCCACGGGTCAAGTTCGATCGGATCGACGCATTGGTCGAGGGCGGCCGGGCCGAATTTCGGAATGGCCGGTTCGCTGCCACGCCGAGAGGCCGCTCAGACGCCGCGCTGATTTTGCGGGCACGCCGCGTCTTTGCTCTGAGGGAAAGCCGGCTCTATTTTGCCAAAGCGGATCCGATGGAGCCGGCTTGAATTGACTAGGCTTGCTGTGGCCGCGTGTCCGCAAGGAGCGCGCTCGCAGACACAAACGAGAAGATTTTGGAGGAGGCGGGTTTGTTTAAAAGAAAGCGAGTATTGGTGACGGGAGGAGCCGGCTTCCTTGGCTCACACCTGTGCGAGCGTCTGCTGGACGACGGCCATGATGTGCTTTGTGTCGACAATTTCTACACCGGAACGCGCGACAACATCACGCCACTTCTCGACAACAAGCGGTTCGAATTGATGCGTCACGATGTGACGTTCCCGCTGTATGTCGAGGTCGACGAAATCTACAATCTGGCTTGCCCGGCTTCGCCGAACCATTATCAGCATGATCCGGTGCAGACCACCAAGACCAGCGTGCACGGGGCGATCAACATGCTCGGTCTCGCCAAACGCCTCAGGGCCCGGATCTTCCAGGCATCGACCAGCGAGGTGTACGGCGATCCGACGGTTCATCCGCAGACGGAAGATTACCGCGGTCACGTCAATCCGATCGGTCCGCGCGCCTGCTACGATGAGGGCAAGCGCTGCGCCGAAACCCTGTTTTTCGATTATCGCCGACAGCACAATCTGAATATTCGGGTGGCCCGCATCTTCAATACCTATGGCCCGCGCATGCACGTCAACGACGGCCGCGTCGTCTCCAATTTTATCGTCCAGGCGCTGCGCGGCGAGCCCATCACGATCTATGGCTCTGGCCGCCAAACCCGCGCGTTCTGCTACGTGGATGATCTGATCGAGGGCTTCGTGCGACTGATGCGGACCTCCGACGACGTGACCGGTCCCGTCAATCTCGGAAACCCGGTGGAGATCTCGATCGGCGAACTGGCCGCCAAGATCATCGAGCTGACGGGTTCTCGGTCCGCGCTTCTGACTGCGCCGCTGCCGGAGGATGACCCCATGCAACGCTGTCCCGACATTTCGCTCGCGGGTCGGCTGATCGACTGGAAGCCGACAATCACGCTCGAACAGGGGCTGCAGCGATGTATCGCTTATTTCGACAATCTGCTTCGTGCCTCCGCATGACGAGCGTAACCCCGATTTCAAAAAATCCCGGAGGCCGTGCATGACAGCGGTGCTCGTTACCGGCGGCGCTGGCTATGTGGGAAGCCACAGTTGCAAGGCGCTCGCGGCCGCGGGTGTCGTTCCCGTCACCTACGACAACCTTGATCGCGGTCACCGGGAGGCCGTCAAGTGGGGCCCGCTTGAAGCCGGCGACATCAGGGATCGCGCGCGGCTCGATGCGGTGCTGCGCCAGCATCGTCCGTCGGCCATTCTGCATTGCGCTGCGATTGCCTATGTCGGCGAGTCAGTGGCGGATCCCGCGATCTATTACGACAACAACGTCACGGGATCGCAGGTGGTGCTGGAGGCGGCGCGCGCGGCGGGAATCGACTGTGTGGTGTTTTCGAGCAGCTGCACGGTCTACGGACTGCCCTCGGTCATGCCGGTTACCGAGGATACGCCTTATGCGCCCATCAGCCCGTATGGCCGGACCAAGATGATCGTCGAAGGCATGCTTCGCGACTATGGTGCAGCCTATGCGATGCGCTCAATCATACTGCGCTACTTCAACGCCTCCGGTGCTGATCCGGTCGGGGAAACAGGCGAGGATCATGATCCGGAGCCGCACCTCATTCCGCGCGCCCTGATGGCGGCCGCCGGCGATCTGCCGCATCTCGATATTCTCGGTGCCGATTATCCGACCCCCGACGGCACCGCTATCCGAGACTATATTCATGTCAGCGACCTCGCCGACGCCCATGTTCGGGCATTGCGCGATTTGTTGGCCGGAGGTGCCCCGGACACGCTCAATCTCGGCACCGGCATCGGCTATTCCGTCACCGAGATCGTTGCTGCGGTCGAACGCATCACCGGCAAAACAGTGCCGGTCCGGATAGGGCCCAGACGACCCGGTGATCCCGCCGCGCTATGGGCTGCCGCCGGGCGCGCTCAAGCGCGGCTCGGGTGCCGGCTGTCGCACTCGGACCTCGATACGATCATCGCAACCGCATGGTCGTGGCACCGCCGGCCAAAGCACATCGGCTCTGCTGATGGTTCGGGCCGCACCGGCGCGAACGGTTGAGCCAGACTAGCTGGCTTTCAATAGGTGATAAGCTTGACCGCCGCAGGGATCCTCGGTGACCGAAAAGCGCGAGGACACGTATACTTTGTTGAAAAACACGGAATACGTTATGCGCTTCGTCTCTTCCGATTTCGCACTTCGGAGACAGGCCATCCAACGAGGCGTGGAATTGGAGTTTGCCGGAAACGCGTCCGTAACTTCGATCGGTTCGGCAAAATGTGAATCAGCCGCGGCGGTCTTCAGTCCACTCAGCACCGCTTCCGAGGCCGGCGGGGACTGGTCCTCCTGCGGCGGCGTGCTCTCCGCGATCGAGGAGCATGCTGTCAAGCTGACGCAGAACAAGGCTACTGCTACCCGCATGGGGCATTCTCTCATTGGACCTGTCTGCCTTGGTACCGCGGCAGGTTGATGGCGATCTTGAGCGAAAGCCCGACCTTTGCAGCACAAACAAACCGGCCAAGAGTGCCAATCGATGCGCTATCACAGTGCCTGCGCAAGGGTTTTAACGATTAGGATGCGTTTCGGCTAAGACATTGAATGAGCTTGGTGAGCGCGGAGGGACTCGAACCCTCGACCCCATGATTAACCCGCGCGTGTGTCGCGCCCCCTGATCTGCCTGCGAGACTGCTGTTGCCGGTCTTTTTCGATATCGGACGCCGTTCTTGGCTTCCGCAGTGCGGACAAGCGGTCGCCTGATCACTGATGGACTGACTGCATTCCCTGCAAGCAACGAGCGCCATCAAAATGTTAGCTTCTAAAAATGGACCCCTTATAGCTTCACGCAACCGGTGGTAGAGGGCAATCGGGGTTCATACGGGGCTTTTTATTCAGGCTGAAAGCCTTCCGGCAGCCGCGGCGCGTCACCATCACGGGGATTGCATCCGTGACCAGCCGGCTGGGTCGGCCACTTGCTTGAGCTTGCATCAGCTAGGCTTTTGAACTGTTCCTCGATCGTTCCGGAACAGTGGCCGGCGGTGGCTTCGCTTTAAGACCCAGAAACCAATGTTGAATTTCAACAAAGCCTAAATTGCCCCACCGTGGCGCCGCCTTGTTGCCGCGCAATCGTTCGCTATGGCCCAACTCTGTTCATAGCCCATAGCAGGTAACTAAACCGTCATCTGTTCACGGTCCGTCTACGTGTATATCCGATATGATTATACCTCTATTATGGCCGACGCTTGGCCGGGCGCGGTGGCTGAGCGATAGAGCCCGTTCCCGGCTCCGCAAAGAGGTCGTCGGTCAGCCTCTGCCTTACCAGTTCGGCCTGTTCCTTCGTCAGCTTCTCGGCGAAGCGACCATCCTTTTTCAACTGCGCTGGCCGCTTGCGTTCTCGATCGTAGACCATCCAGTCCGTGCTTCCTCTGCGAACGATGAACCTAGCATGTGGAGGCGATGTGTAGTCGGTCACCAATAGCTCCTGGTTGGTCGGGCCGCTGGTCTCAAAATTACACACCAGGCGACAGTTTGTTCCGGAACCGGGACACTGAAACTCCCAGCACCATCTAAACTGCAAAGTCTGTGCCGGACGTCAGTCCGAGATGCCCTTGCTGAAGTCGAATTCTTCCTGTCCGGAGCAATGGTTGTGGCCTTGAAGAACGGCTGCGAGCCACCTGCGCATCGTGGGTTGGAAGAGTCGGTGAGCAGCAGCTTGCGCGCCGCCACCTCAGCCAAGGCCGAAGCGGCCGTATAAAAAGCGGAGGCCGAAAGCGGCCCACCAACTGAGGCGGCCTTATATTCCAAAAGGATGCCTCATTTGAGCCGCCATGCGTTCGACGGCATCGGTGTATTGGCCGTGAGCGAATTGCTGATCGGCTATGTAGAGGACCACAATAACGCCTACGGCGATTAACAGTCCTTTCACTCCATGCTCCGTTACGGACGAGGCGGCTCTAATCGCCGTGATGATTCCGGAACTCTGCTTGTTGCGAGCCAGGGTCGCACCGTTATCTTTCGGGCAGGCACTTCTTGCGCATATCACGGACGTTTGCGGGGGAGATCGGCTAGCTTTAGCCGGCCGTTGTGGTGGCAGTTCACGCAATAGACCAGCACCGTTTTGAATTGCTTGCCCGCCGCGCCGACGGCGTCACGGTCGACGGGACCGGTCCAGTATCTGAGGAAGTGAGCGGGCTTGCGGCGCCAGGGCATGGCCCAATGAAAGCGCCGCGCGTTGCCCAGTGCAAATTTACAAGCGCTAGCGTCTCGGAACGGCGCCGAGCTACTGCGCGTGGGTGTACTTGGTGACCTAGCGTGGAGGCGCCTTATCCTTCCGCACATTGACCCCCAACCGTTTCGCCTTGTGCTCTATCGTGGTCGCCGAGGTCCGAAATCTCGCGGCAATCTGCGACACGGTTGCCCCCTTGGCCGCCATGGCAATCAGTTCTCGCTCTTTGGCGTAACTGAAGCGTCCATTCTGCTTGCCTACCATCGCGACTTTTCCGAACTTCCGGCCCGCCGGCTCACTTCTTCGCCTTTAGCCCGATCTCGAACGCCATGGTATCATTGCTTCTCTGCGGGTGCGGGGCCGGGGACATCGCCAGGCGGCGGGGGCGCGGGTACTGGCGGCGGGGTTTGCGCCGTTGATTCTGCACCAATACAGTCACCTGCCCAGATCTTGGTGCCTCTGACCGTGCCAACTAATTTGCAACCCATCGGCGCCTGCGGCCTTACCTGGACTGGTCTTTTTGCAGCTCTCGGCAGAGCGGTTTGAGCAAACGCGCTGGTCGCAAAGAGTAGCGCGATAAGTCCGATTAGCTGCTTCATAGTCCATTCCCCTTGCGTTGCTCGAACGTTCCGTCGATTTGTTCGCGCGACTAGCTGGCGCCCCCTCACTTAGCTTTCTTCAGCCCGATCTCGACGAGCTGACGGATGGCTTCGGATAGGTTGGGAACGGGCTTTTGCTTTGCCCTCCAACTTTCGACGGCTTCGATCATCGCTTCAGAGAAGCCGATGACTTTCTTGACGGGGTGTGTCTCGGGTCTACCAATCATTTCGCATATGTCTAATTGGCTTTCGCATATTTCACATATACCAAATTGGCAAGCCGAGGGGAAGCGCGAACTTCCCCTCGGCTCTAACCTAGCAGCATGGAGTGACCAATGACGCAGGCTGATTCTAAGAATATCATATCTTTGCCGGCGGAAGCCGCTGACACTCGAACCGAGGTGATCGAGGTCTACATTGGCCGCGATCAAAACGGCGCGCTCGTTGGCGAGTTCCGCCCGAATGCCACGGGCCTCGCTCGGCGCGCGTTCCTGACGGCGGCGGCGATGGCTGTCCCCACCGTCGCAATCGCACCCACGACCGCCCTGGCGGCTTTGGCGGCCGTCGCGCCAGATCGGCGCGCCGCCCACGCCTATGCCGCATGGCTTCACATGGAGCGACGAATCCTCCGCAGTGAATTATGGCCCGATCTAGGCACTATGGCTGAAATGTTCGTGTCCTTCGATAACGCTGGCGCAAATTGGCATCTGCGTCACGATGATTGGAAGAGCGATCCGCAGCCATCGTCCCGCGCGGCGGCGGTTCTGGATCTGGTTGGTGTCGACTGGCGCAGCGATGACGGAAAGGACCACGTAGATAGCGGGCGCCGGCCGCCATTGCCCGGGGGGTGGCCTCGGGTTGATGCCGAGCTGATCGAACTCGCCGCTAAGATTGAGCCCCTAATCCAAGAATTCTACGCGCGGCACTTCGAATGGGGTTTGCGCTCAGCGGAGGTGGACGCGGAACTCGATGAACGCTTCGGTGAAGACGCCCGTACCTCATGGACCTCGATGGAACGCCAATAGCCTTTCAAAGGCTGTTCTCCGCAGTGGCTGAATTTTGTGGGCTTGCCGGCATGATTGCCGCGACTGGATACACAATGCCGGACATGTCCTTCTTGGACGAGGACGAGACCTGAAAAAGTACGCCGCCGGGCTCGAAATACATTGTCCCGGCGGCGTCCCGTTTTTCTTCCCAGCCTGGGCCCTGCAATCCCCAGTGGCGCCAGCCTAGCAGGATCAAAATACAAAATTAAGAAAGAGGAGCCGACGCTAGGGCCCGTGCGCCAGCTCCTCCCGAAACGTGACCGAGTTGCGTCCCCAACGGTCCGTCCCACGGAGAAGGATGCGACGATCAGATTGCGGTTTTCGCTAACGGGACCCGCCGGTTCACGCCGGCGCGCCTCAGTCGGTGGCTAATCCCGGCATCAAGTGCGCGTGAAATGTAAGACCGTTCACATTTGAAACTCACGAGTTGATCTAACGCGGGCTGGTAACGGCTCGGGGGGTCGGAGAAATCTCGTGATGTCATTATTCAGCAGCGAAAACTGGTCGGGCGCAGGCGCCGCGTCGGTTGCCGGTATTCTCGTCGTAGGCGCGTCGCTTGGCTTTGCGGTCGTTCATTATGCGGAGTGGTCGTCAGCCGCTAATCTGAACCAGGCCGAGGTGGCGGCGGTCACCTCAACTCCGATGCCCCTCAACAAGAGACGAACAGATTGCCCGCAAGGCAAGAAGGTGCTGCCTACGGTAGTGTCACCACTCGATTGATAGACGCTGGGGGTACAGCCAGCCCCAGTGACTGCATCGGCCGGGAAGGGTGGCACTACAGTTGAGGCAGGCGATGGCCGTTGCAGCAGTCCCGCTTCCAGCCGGCCCCCCCGTTGAGGCTGTTTTCTTTGGCTGCCAAGGAGCGGACTCGGAAAATGGATCTTAGGTCGTCCCTTGTGTGCAGGGTGTGTGCACAATAGGAATCGGCTTCTTCCATCAGGATCCGCTTAATGCACCTAAGTGTTTTATTTTGCTTGGTGAGCGCGGAGGGACTCGAACCCTCGACCCCATGATTAAAAGTCACGTGCTCTACCGCCTGAGCTACGCGCTCACTCACCTGAGCAACCGGTCCGGACAGAAGCGGTTTCCCGCATCTCCGGATCATGCTCCAGCCCGCGCTGTGTAGGGGGCGGGGCCCATCGGGTCAATAGCTGAAGATGTGGCAATTATGTGCTGGCCCACGCGGGAATTGCCTTTACGCCAGCGGCGGTTAAGTCGGCTTCTTGAAGTCGGCCCGGCTCGTCGTCCAGGGCGTTTCGGCGGCTCGGCTCAACCCTCCCGGCGCATTTCGGAGGCAACGGGCTGGGCAGGTGCGGTGACCGAGGGCAGGCTGACCGGGCGCACGCCGATCAGTTCCGCGGTGCGGATCGCGCTGTTGCGCCAGAAAGCAAACTCGTTGATGCGCGAATTCTCCAGGATTGCGATCGCAACCGCTGAGAGGAACGGCAGGCTCTCCAGCACCAGCACGCCCGCGAAGATGTAGATCTCGCGCACCTGCTTGAAGCCGTTGACGGCAATCAGCACGGCGGCGCCGATGAGCAGCAGCACACCGATCACAGCCTCCCAGAACGCCTGGAACTCGATCGACATCCGCGACAGGCCGCCCTTCGAGGTGCGGGCGAATGCGAGATGTTCGGTGATCAGTCCCTGCGCCACCGCGCGCGACACCGTCCACTGCACGCTCATCGCAGCGATCATGGCGCCCAGCATCTGACCGGCCTTGATGTTCACCCGCAGCCGGTACAGCGCGACGAAGTGCACCAGCGAGACGATGAAGGAGGCGATGATCGGGAGCGTCAGGATCTTGTCCGGAATTGCGATGTCGGCAAAGGCGACGATCGGCACCCAGATCAGGTTGAGGATGGCGACCACGACGCCGAGGCTTTCGGCCCCGAGCCAGTTGAGCCAGCCCAGCGAGAACTCGCGGCGCTGATCCGGTGTCAGCCGGCTCGCGCCGGGCAGGAAGCGCCGCCAGTGCTTCTTGACGATCTGGAAGCCGCCATAGGCCCAGCGGTGGCGCTGCTTCTTGAAGGCCTCGTAGGTGTCGGGCAGCAGGCCTTCGCCATAGCGCACGTTGGTGTAGTGCGTGAGCCAGCCCTGCTGCTGGATCGTCAGCCCGAGATCGGTGTCCTCGCAGATCGTGTCGCTGGACCAGCCGCCGGCCTTGTCCATCGCGGCACGGCGGATCAGGCACATCGTGCCATGCACGATGATCGCATTGGCCTCGTTGCGCTGGACCATGCCGATATCGAAGAAGCCGGCATATTCGCCGTTCATGATGTAATGCATCAGCGAGCGGTTGCCGTCGCGATGCTCCTGCGGCGCCTGCACCAGGCCGACGCGCGGATCGGCGAAGGCCGGCACCAGGTCCTTCAGCCAGTCCGGATGCACCACATAGTCGGCATCGATGATGCCGATGATCTCGGCATCCGCAGCGGTGCGCTCCATCGCGATGCGCAGCGCGCCGGCCTTGAAGCCCTGCACCTTTTCGGCGTTGATGAACTTGAAGCGCTCGCCGAGCGTCCGGCAGTGATCCTGGATCGGCCGCCAGAATTCCGGATCGGGCGTGTTGTTGATGATGCAGACGCATTCGAAATTCGGGTAGTCGAGCCGCGACACCGCATCGAGGGTCTGCTTCAGCATGTCGACCGGTTCGAAATAGGCCGGGATGTGGATCGAGACCTTGGGGAAGGCGACGTTCTCGCCCATGGTGGCGGGCGCCAGTGTCGCGCTTTCGCTGATCAGCCGGCGTGGGCGGCGGCCGAACGCAACCGCCGCGATCTCCTCGATCCGTGCCATGGCGATCAGCACCAGCGGAACCAGCAGCACCAGGCCGAGGCTGAGCGCAAAGGCCGAACCCCAGACGAAATAGTGCACGGTCCAATAATCGAACACCGTCGCCACCCAGGCGCCGACGCCGTTGGCCGACGCCGACAGCAGCAGCGCCTGCATAACGGTCGGCGAAGCCAGCCGCAGGATCGGCAGCGACATGAACAGCCCGACCAGGACGGCGACCGTGGCGATCTTCCAGTAATCCGGATTCACGATCGGGCCGGTCCAAGAGAATTTCGGCTCGCGGTCGGCGTTGAAGACGCCCCAATACGGGCCGACGCCGCCTTCGAAGAATTTCCAAGGCTGATCGATCGCTTCGACGATGTTGTAGTCCATGCCGATGGCGTCAGCGCGCGCGACAAAGTTCCGCAGCACCGAGGCCTGCCGGAACGGACCGGGCTCGGCATTGCGCAAATTGTAGCCCTGGCTGGGCCAGCCGAACTCCGCGATCATGATCCGCTTGCCGGGGAATGCGTCGCGCAGCAGATTGTAGCGGTCGACCGCCTGGTCCACCGCCTGTTTGTCGGTGAAGTTTTCCCAGTAGGGCAGCACGTGGGCGGCGATGAAGTCGGCCGAGTTAGCGAGCTGCGGATGGTCGCGCCAGATGTTCCAGATTTCGCCTGTCGTCACGGGCACGCCGACCGACTTCTTGACGCGCTGGATCAATTTAATCAGCCGGTGCACGTTGTTTTCGGCGATCGCCCATTTCATTGCGTCGGACCGCTTGTCCTCGGGCTGCACTTCGGCATCGTGGAGCCGCTGCGCCTCCTCGTGAAGGATGCGTTCGGACTCTTCGGGGGGCACCCCGATCTCGGGAACCGAGCCGAGATTCTCGATCGGAACTTGCTCGCCACGAAAGACGGTTTCGTTGCCGACGACGATTGCGATGACGTTGCTGTTGTGCCTGGCGAGGTTGATTGCAGCTTCAATCTCGCGATTGTTGCGATTGGCGTCCTGGTTGATCCACGCGCCAACCGTGACCTTCATGCCGAACTCGGCGGCGATCGGCGGCACCAGCTCGTTGCCTTCGGTCGACGAGTAGAGGCGAACGGCCCGAGACAGCGCGGACAGCTTTTTCAGGTCGGCGCGCACCTTTGCGGTATCGGCAGCGGGATCGACGACGGTGTGCCCCGCTTCGAACGGCGCATAGGAAAGGCTCGGCAGCGTGCCGCGGAAATCGGGCGCCGACTGCTTCTCCTGGAACAGACCCCAAAGCGCAGCGTGGGCGGCGGTGACAAGCAACAGGACGGCGACCACGGCGCGCATCGCGGATTAAACCATACGGGGCCTGAGTGAGGACTAAGCGAACCCGTCCCCTGGGTTCGACCGGTACGGCGGTGGACTTCAGGATATCGCTGCCGCGCGAATTAACAACTGGTATGACGGCATGGCGTTTTAAGGGCGCAAGCCGTTCCAGCTGTGAAAAAAATCGCGCTGCCGGATCGCACGACGTGGTTATTTCGCCGGTGCAGCAGGTGATGCCGATGGAGCCGGTGAGGGCGACGCTGACGGCGCCGGTGCAGGCGCGGCGTTGCCGGCCGTCGAAGGTGCGGGCGTGGGCGAGGCGGCTGCCGCGGTCTGCGGCTGGGCGGCGGGGTTGATCCAGCAGGAGTGGATGCGGCCGTCGAGGCTGCGCGGCACCTTGTCGTCGATCTGGGCGCCGAACCGGGTCAGGCAGCGGAAGGCCGCCTGGACATGACCGCCTGGGCAGCCGAACCGGTCGTAGAGGTCGAGATGCCGGAACGCGGTGTCGAGATCGTCGAGCCACATCAGGCGGACGACACGGCGGCCGAGCCAGACGCATTCCGGGTTGCCGGCGGGGCCATTGATCGCCTGCTGGGCCTCGACGAATTCGTCGGTCTTGCGCTGGTTGTTTTCCTTCGCGGCGTTTGCATTG
Organism: Bradyrhizobium genosp. P; assembly: GCF_049949265.1. Lineage (NCBI taxonomy): Bacteria > Pseudomonadati > Pseudomonadota > Alphaproteobacteria > Hyphomicrobiales > Nitrobacteraceae > Bradyrhizobium > Bradyrhizobium genosp. P. Next base: position 4,970,246 of record NZ_CP188195.1, read on the forward strand.
GCGTCGGCCGGGTTTCCGGACTGCTGCTTGGTCTGGTCCTGCGGATTGGGTGTGCCGCTCTGGGCGAAAGCACCGCCGCATACGATCAGGAGCGCGACGCCTGCGACGCCGAGGTGGTGCAAACCCGTGTTCTTTAACTCAAGCAGCCGTCGACGCATGCATTCCCCGATATGTTCCGGCCCCGCGGGATCATCCTAACGGCTCGCGTGATGCCGTCCAAATAGGTCTCCACTGCGGCGGAGACTCTGACGGAATCCCATGACCGGAATTTGGTATTTTGTCCAGCAAACTCACAACTTTATCGCAGCATGGCAAAACTGTCGCAGGACAACCATGGTATTGACCAATTCACGCTCTTGGCAGACGGGCCGTGACCGGCTAATTCGACGGTCCCCCGGAGGATGGAACCGATTTCGCTTCGTACGCCGCTGGCGCTTCTCCTGATCTCGCTTTCGGTGATCGCAGCCGTGTGGTGGTGGCTTGCCACGCCGATCACGCTGGCGCGCGCGCCAATCGATCCGAATGCGAAGCTGCAATGCGTGTCCTACACGCCGTTCCGTGGCGCCCAGACACCTCTTGATCCCACCACACAAATCCCGGTCGAGCAGATCGAGCAGGACCTGGCTGACTTGGCCAAGGTGACGGACTGCGTGCGGACCTATTCGATCGAGAACGGCCTCGACCAGGTGCCAGGCGTTGCGGCCAAGGTCGGCCTGAAGGTGATGCAGGGCATCTGGCTCAGCAGCAACCGCTTCAAGAATCTGCAGCAGATCGCAATCGCGGTGCGGCTCTCCAAGGAATATCCAGGCGTGATCACCTCGCTGATCGTCGGCAATGAGGTGCTGTTGCGCGGCGAGATGACAGCCGCCGACCTCGCCGCCAACATTCGCACTGTGAAGGCCCAGGCCAATGTCCCGGTGACCTATGCCGACGTCTGGGAATACTGGCTGAAGAACCGTGAGATCTACGACGCGGTCGATTTCGTCACGATTCACATCCTGCCGTATTGGGAGGACACGCCGGTCAAGGCCAAGTTCGCCGCGGCGCATGTCGACGAGATCCGGAAGCGGATGGCGGTGTCGTTCCCGGCCAAGGAGATCCTGATCGGCGAGACCGGCTGGCCGAGCGCGGGGCGGATGCGGGAAGGCGCGCTGCCGTCGCGCACCAACCAGGCGCGGGTGGTCTCGGATATCCTCGATCTTGCCAAGCGGGAGGGTTTCCGCGTCAACCTGATCGAGGCCTATGACCAGCCCTGGAAGCGCAGGCTCGAGGGCACTGTCGGCGGCTATTGGGGCCTGTTCGATTCCGTCCACCGTCAGGTCAAGTATCCGCCCGGCGTCGCGATCAGCAACTATCCCGCTTGGAAGCTGCAGATGGGATGCGGCATGGCGCTCAGCGCTGCCACCTTCCTTGCGGGGTGGCTGACCTGGCGGCGCCGTCCCTGGACGCCGCGGCCCTCGGCCTGGATCGCGGTCGGCATTTCCGCGACGGTGGCCGGTGCGCTGCTCGGGATCGGCGTCGACAAGATGTCCTATGAGAGCTACGGCGCCGGCGGCTGGCTGCTGTGGGGGACGCTGCTGGCGGCGGGGATTGCCGCGCCCCTGCTGTCGGCGCATGCGCTGATTGCCGGGCGGCCGCTGCCGACCTTCCTGGAACTGCTGGGGCCACGCAACTACCGCAGCAAGGGCGTGCTCGCGGCGTTGTTGGCGCTCGTGCTGGTCGTGGCCACCGTCATCGCCGCCGAGACCGCGCTCGGCTTCACCTTCGATCCGCGCTACCGCGATTTCCCGTTTGCCTCGCTGACCATGGCGGTGGTGCCGTTTGCGCTGCTGACCATGCTCAACCGCCCGAAGGAGGGCGCCCGCCCGATCGCCGAGTCCGTATTCACGGGTCTGTTCGTGCTCGCGGCGGGCTACATGCTGTTCAACGAGGGGACGATCAACTGGCAATCGGACTGGACCTGCGCGATGTATCTCTTGCTGGCGGCTACGCTGTGGCGGGGGCGGGCCGCGCAAAGCCCAGAATGAGCAGGCCGATCGCAATCCCCGACAGCGCGACGTTGTAGAGCACAATGCCGAGTCCGGCCGCGATGAGCCCGCCGGTCAGCAGCACGATCGAGGGCCGCATCACGTGCAGCACGGCGATCACGAGCGCCACGATCCCGAACACCGAGTTCTTGAACAGCACCGTCGAGAGCGTGCGCGCCTGGCACAGCAGCGTCTGCAGCCCGCCGTCGCAGGCGAGCGCGACGGTCGAGAATTCGATCGCCAGATAGCGCACGTAAAGCGCGTAGCCGATGGTGATGAAGCCGACGACCAGCAGGAACTGGACCTGATAGGGCGAGACGCGGAACGGAGGTTTTGTCATCGTGGCACTATGGTCGCGAATGCGGTGCGCGACAAGCTCGCCTCGACCGGGGAAGTTGGTTGAGAATTTGACCGCAACATATTGCCGCAGATGATCATTGGCCGTTGCGCCGGAAGATCGAGGAGAACGTCGTCGGCTCCGGCTTCTTCTGCTCGGCAACCGGCGCGTCGGCGCGCCTGGGCGCAATCCGCCGGCGCGGCTGGAGCGGCTTGCCCGCGGCCGGCTCGTCGTCGGACTTCATGGTCAGGCGCTGGCCGTCGTAGATCGCGGTTTCGCAGGTCCGCTGGATCGGGCTCAGTCCGGCGCAGATTTTGGCGGCGGCGCCGGCATCGTTGAGCGGTCCGGCCACCAGACGAAGCTGCATGCCGAGGCCGCCCGTGCCTTCCTTGATCACGATGATCGGGCGCAGCGCCGCAAGCGGCGCGTTGGCCTTAACCCTCAACAGCCCGCGCCACAGCGCGCGCAGCCCGTTGACCGAATTCGCGATGCCGAGATCGACACCGAACTCGGTGCGCTGGATCTGCGCCTTCGGTGTGCTGCCGTCGTCAGGCTCCCGCGCCGCGGTCGCCACCTCGGGCATCGGCGCCGATGCCACGTCGTTGGCCTTTGGCGGCTTGATCGGTTCGACCGGCTTGCCGGCGGCAGGATTTGGCGCCCCGATCATCGAATTGTCAGCAACCGCCGCCGCCGGGCGCATTGGCATTGAAGGTTTACCGTCGTCCGCGCCGGCTGGAACTGCGACGGCAACGGGGCTGGCGGCAACGGCGGCGGCGGGCGCCGCCGCGGACGGATTGTCCGGCACGGCCGTCGGCGGCTTGTCGGCAGCGGTCTGCGGCTTGGGGTCGGAGGCCTGCGGTTTGGTGTCCGAGCCAGTCTTGGTTTCGGAGACTGCTTGCGGCCTGGCGGCGAGCGCCAACTTCTTGTCCGCCCCGGCAGGTTTCTCCATCGTGGCGGCCGGCTTCTCGGCCGGGGCAGCCGCTCTGTCCGACGCGGCCTGCTTGTCGGAGGGCGCCGGCTGGGTGCTGGCAACCGGTGTGACGGCGGGAGCTGCCGCCGGCGGCTGTGCAGGTGCCGGCGGGGCGACTGGGGCGATCATTGCGGCTACTGCTGGTGCCGGCGGAACGACCGGCGCCTGTTTGGTAATCGCGCCGGTGACGGAATCGAAGCCTTGCTCCAGTGTGCTGACACGCGAGTAGAGCCGGTCTCGGTCGCTGTTGAGCGTATCGATCGCGGAAGCGAGCCGCCGCGTCTCGTTGTGGCTCTCCTTGGCCAGCGTCTGCAACTGCTGCGCCTGGCGGGCGACGTCGACGGCAGCAATTTGGTCGCGCCTGAGCATCAATGATGATTGGTTGGCCATCACGGCGACGACGACCGCGCCGACCGCGGCGACGCCCCACGACCCGAGCCGCCACAGCATGCTGCGACCGGACTCGCGCTCCTCAGCGAGCAGCCCACTTGAGCTTTCAGTGTCGAAATCCGCCGCAAGGTTGTCGGGATCTTTGGCCAAAGCGCGCTTGGCCCTCCTCAAGGCCCGCCGAATCACAGGGCAAAGATTAACAGGAAATCGACCGGGAACTTAAATCCGGGTGCGCACGGAGGCGAATCGGTTTCTTCTCCCCGGGAAACCCATTAAAGACGGCCCAGCGCAGGGGGCTGCGCGAGGTGTTGAGGATATCGAATGACTGCGCGATCGAGCCTGACGGTGGTGCTTGCGGCCGGCGAGGGCACGCGGATGCGCTCGTCGCTGCCGAAGGTGCTGCACCCCGTCGCCGGGCAGTCGCTGCTGGCGCATGTGCTCAATGCTGCCGCCGCCGGCGAGGGATCGTCGCTCGCGGTCGTGATCGGCCCGGACCATGAGGCGGTCGCCGCCGAGGCGCGGCGCATTCGGCCCGACGCGCAGGTCTTCGTTCAGCGCGAGCGGCTCGGCACCGCGCATGCGGTGCTGGCCGCGCGCGAGGCGCTGGCCCACGGCGCCGACGACCTTCTGGTCGCGTTCGGGGACACGCCACTGATCTCGGCCGAGACGTTTGCGCGCATGCGCGCCCCGCTTCGTCAGGGCGCGGCGCTTGCCGTGTTGGGCTTCCAGGCGGCCGATCCCACCGGCTATGGCCGGCTGGTGGTCGACGGCGGTAAACTGGTCGCAATCCGCGAGCATGCCGACGCCAGCCCGGAGCAGCGCAAGATCACGCTGTGCAACGCCGGCGTGATGGCGTTCGACGGCAGCCGCGCGCTCGCGATCATCGAGAAGATCGGCAACAGCAACGCCAAGGGCGAATACTATCTGCCCGATGCCGTCGGCATCGTCAGGGATTTGGGATTGGAGGCCGTCGTGATTGAAACCAGCGAAGACGAAGTGCGCGGCATCAACACCAACGCGCAGCTCGCGGAGGCCGAGGCCGTGATGCAGGCGCGGCTGCGTAAAGCCGCGCTCGAAGCCGGCGTGACCCTGATCGCGCCCGAGACCGTCTTCCTCGCGGCCGACACCACATTCGGCAAGGACGTCACGATCGAGCCATTCGTGGTGATCGGCCCCGGCGTCACGATCGCCGATGGCGCCGTGATCCATTCCTTCTCGCACATCGTCGAGGCCTCGATCGGCAAGAAGGCCTCGGTCGGTCCCTATGCGCGGATCCGGCCGGGCACCTCGCTCGGCGACGGCGCGCGGATCGGCAATTTCGTCGAGACCAAGGCCGCCGTGCTCGAGGCCGGCGTCAAGGTCAACCATCTCTCCTACGTTGGAGACGCCCATGTCGGCGCCAATTCCAATCTCGGCGCCGGCACCATCACCTGCAACTATGATGGCTTCTCCAAGCACAAGACGCTGATCGGCGAGGGCGCCTTCATCGGCACCAACTCTTCGCTGGTCGCGCCGGTCAAGATCGGCAACGGCGCCTATATCGGCTCCGGCTCCGTCATCACCAAGGACGTGCCCGACGACGCCCTTGCCGTCGAGCGCAGCCAGCAGACCATCCGCGAAGGCGGCGCGAAGCGCTATCGCGAGATCAAGATGAAGGCGAAAGCGCCAAAGGAGAAGTGAGGGGCCCTCTGCCGCAGGCCTTCTCCGCGTCATTGCGAGCCAACGGGTCGCGCGAATGCGCGCCCGATGACAGGCTCCGCGAACCAACCGATTCTGCCGCGTACGGGGAAGCATGGATTGCTTCGTCGCTTTCGCTCCTCGCAATAACGGGGAGAAGTTTCGGCTTCAATGATCAAGCAGCCAAAACCTCGGTGTCATCGCCCCGCTCGACCGGGCGATCCAGTATTCCAGAGACGTCAGTGCTTGAGCTGAGAGGTCGCGGCGTACTGGGTCGCCCGGTCCCGGTGCGCAATTGCGGACAAGGCCGGGCGATGACAGTTGTAGATGAGGCGCGGTTTCACGTCCTCGCGACATGATTTGTCCGAGCTTTGCGCTTCGTTTGCCCTCTCACTTTGCAGAGGGCGCAGGGAAAGCCGGGTGCCGATTGCACCCATGGGCCCGGTGCAACAAAAAGCACCGGGGTAGGACCACAGGTGTAACCGGGAACTCCGGCTTTCCCTGCGCGATGGGTTACGGCTTACTTCGTGCTCTCCCCGGCGAGACCAGGCTTGCTTGTCACCGTCATCCGCGAGGGCCCTTGGGCTCTTGCGAAGAGACACCTGCCACTGGGGTGTCGGAACCACACGACTTCACTGTCCGCTTCATGCGCACTCGTCTGTTGCGCAATCGGCGTCCACCGCATCCCACCGCGCGTTCGTGACGTGCGCACGCCCCTCGATCGGGTGGGACGGGCAAATCTATACACCAATTTTGATTGCGAAAAAACCGAAATATTTTTGCCGTGAGCACTTGCCCCGTCGGGCAAATCAGTGCCATCGGCAATCGTCACTCCGCGCGGCGTCCGCGACCGCGGACAGCACCATCGCCGACGGCGTGACCGTAGCTGTCGTTGACCGACTTGAAGTGATCGACGTCGAGCACGGCACAGGCGAGCGGGCTGAGATGCCGTGCCGCCAGCGCGGTCAGCCGCTCACCTTCGCCGCGAAAACAACGCCGCGAAGAGGTGCAGGTCAGGCTGTCCTGCATGCTGAGATTCCGCAGCATCAACTCGTCGACGGCGATCGCCGCAAGATCCGGCGTCGAGGTCGCGGGGGCGCGTATCCATCGCGCACAACGTCCCGACGATTGCGCCTGATATGCGAAGCTGCGCGCCCGCATAGAAACGGATGAACGGCTTGTCGCGCACGAAGACATTGTCCGCGAAGCGAACGTCGACATCGGTACGCGAAAAATCTTCCGGCACAGCGCCGTCAGGCGGTCGAAGGCAAGCTCGCGCGGCGTATCGAGAATGTCGAGGTGGGCCAGGACATCGAGGCGACGCGCCTCGGGATCTTGCATTTCGTGCATCGGGGCACCTCCGGCGGCGGCAGCCTCTCGGAAAGGGGTTAACTTCACCTTGATGGCAGGTGAAATTGCGCGATGCAGAACCTGGTTTGCTAACAATTGGTGAAAATGGAGACGGAGGATTAACCAGTCTTAAGCGTCAACCTTGCCGCTTAACACTGTCGCAATCCGCAATAATTATTGAGTATCTTGCGCACGGCGATTCCCGTTAAGGGACCGTGTCGCTGCTTTGGCAAATTTTCGGCGATTTGGGGATATTGAACCGCATGTGCGGCATCGTCGGCATTCTTGGACGCGCTCCGGTCGCGGAGCAATTGGTGGATTCGCTGAAGCGGCTCGAGTACCGCGGCTATGATTCGGCAGGTATCGCCACGCTGGAGAATGGCAGTCTCGCGCGCCGCCGCGCCGAGGGCAAATTGAAGAACCTCGAGGCCAAGCTGGGCGCAACGCCGCTCGGCGGCCATACCGGCATCGGCCACACCCGCTGGGCGACCCACGGCAAGCCGACCGAGAACAACGCGCATCCGCATTCGACCGAGCGCGTCGCCGTGGTGCATAACGGCATCATCGAGAATTTCCGCGAGCTGCGCGAGGAGCTCGAGGCCAAGGGCACGGTGTTCTCGACCCAGACCGACACCGAGATCGTGCTGCATCTGGTCGATGATCTGCTCAAGGGCGGCGTCAAGCCGATCGAGGCGGTGAGGGCGGCGCTGACGCGGTTGCGCGGCGCGTTCGCGCTCGGCTTCATCTTCGCCGGCGAGGACGATTTGATGATCGGCGCCCGCAACGGCCCGCCGCTCGCGATCGGCCATGGCGCGGGCGAGATGTATCTGGGCTCGGACGCGATCGCGCTCGGGCCCTTCACCGACACGATCAGCTATCTCGAGGACGGCGACTGGGTAGTGCTGACCCGCAAGGGCGCGACCATCTACGACAAGGACGGCGCGATCGTCCACCGCGAGGCCATCAAGCACACCACGGCGGCAGCGCTGGTCGACAAGGCGAACTATCGTCATTTCATGGCGAAGGAGATCCACGAGCAGCCGGAAGTGGTCGGCCATACGCTCGCCCGCTATGTCGACATGGCGACCGAGCGCGTCGCGATACCGGTCAAGCTGCCGTTCGACTTCAAGGACATTCAGCGCATCTCGATCACGGCCTGCGGCACCGCGAGCTATGCCGGCTTCGTCGCAAAATACTGGCTCGAGCGGTTGGGCCGCGTGCCGGTCGAGCTCGATGTCGCCTCCGAATTCCGCTATCGCGAGGCGCCGCTGCGCAAGGGCGATCTGGCGATCTTCATCTCGCAGTCCGGCGAGACCGCCGATACGCTGGCCGCGCTGCGCTACGCCAAATCGCAGGGCGCCCACACGCTGTCGGTCATCAACGTGCCGACCTCGACGATCGCGCGCGAAAGCGAGACCGTGCTGCAGACGCTGGCCGGGCCGGAGATCGGCGTCGCCTCGACCAAGGCCTTCACCTGCCAGCTGATGGTGCTGGCCTCGCTCGCGGTCGCCGCCGGCAAGGCGCGCGGCGAGCTGTCTGACACCGACGAGACCAAGCTGGTGCACTCGCTGGTCGAGATTCCGCGGCTGATGTCGGAAGCGCTGATGTTGGAGCCGCAGATCGAGAAGCTGGCGCGCGAGATCGCGAAGTCGCGCGACGTGCTCTATCTCGGTCGCGGCACCAGCTATCCGCTGGCGCTGGAAGGCGCGCTGAAGCTGAAGGAAATCTCCTACATCCATGCCGAGGGCTACGCCGCCGGCGAGCTCAAGCACGGGCCGATCGCGCTGATCGACGAGCACATGCCGGTGGTGGTGATCGCGCCCTACGACAAGGTGTTCGAGAAGACGGTCTCCAACATGCAGGAGGTGGCGGCCCGCGGCGGCAAGATCATCCTGATGACCGACGCCAAGGGGGCGGCCGAGGCGACGATCCAGTCCCTGGTGACGATCGTGATGCCCGACATGGGGGCGACCTTTGCGCCGATCGTCTATGCCGTCCCGGTGCAGCTATTGGCCTATCACACCGCGGTCGTCATGGGCACCGACGTCGACCAGCCGCGGAATCTGGCGAAATCGGTCACGGTCGAATAGCCGCAAGCCTTGTGGTCATCTTGGCCCTTCAAAAACCTGCTAGGATGGCTTAGCTGGTTGATTGGCCTGTGGCCGCTTCGACCACCTTGGAACCGCAATGACCTCCAACCAACTGCCCCCCGTCACGTCAGGTGAACTGCCTCCGGACGCCCCGCGCGGGCTGATGGCGCGGTTTCGCAACTATTTCCTGACCGGCCTGGTGGTTGCGGGTCCGATCGCGATCACCTTCTATTTGACGTGGTGGTTCGTAAACTGGGTCGACAATCTGGTCCGCCCGTTCGTTCCGGTGGCCTACCGGCCGGAAACCTATCTGCCGTTCGGGCTGCCCGGCTCCGGGTTGATCGTCGCGGTTATCGCGCTGACGCTGCTCGGCTTTCTCACCGCCAATTTGATCGGGCGAACCCTGGTCGATCTCGGCGAGCGGCTGCTGGGGCGGATTCCCGCTGTGCGCGCGATCTATCGCGGCTTGAAGCAGGTGTTCGAGACGCTGTTCTCCGGCAACGGGTCGAGCTTCCGCCGCGTCGGACTGGTCGAATTTCCCTCGCCAGGGATGTGGTCGATCGTGCTGATCTCGCAGTCGCCGAACCCTGAACTTGCCGCCAGCCTGCCCGGAGACGAAGAGCACATCTCGGTGTTTCTGCCCTGTGCGCCGAACCCGACCACCGGCTTCTTCTTCTACGTGCCGAAGAGCAAGATCATCGAGATCGAGATGAGCACCGAGGATGCCGCGACGCTGATCATGTCGGCCGGCGTGGTGCAGCCCGGCGCCTCCGAACAGCAGAAACGCGTCGCCGCGCTCGCCGGCATGGCCAACGCCGCCCGCGTCGCCAACCAGACCTCGTTGCAACCGGCGGCGCCGGCGAAAGCCGAGGGCTGAACGGCCCGGCAAGACGTTCCGCGAGCGACACAGGCTCGGGCGCAGCGCGCCGATCCACGCCTTCAACCGGGAGACCACGATGTCCACGACCATTGCGGTCCTCGCGCCGGGTGCCATGGGCAGCGCGGTGGCACAGCGCCTGACCGAGCACGGCGCACGCGTGCTGACCTCGCTCGCCGGGCGCAGCGCAGCCACTGTGAAGCGGGCCAGCGATGCCGGGATGATCGCGGCCGATGATGCCGATATCGCAGGCGCCGACATCATCCTATCGATCGTGCCGCCGGGCGAGGCGCTGGCGCTGGCCGAACGGCTTGCCGCAGAAATCACCAGGGAGCAGACCACGCCGGTATTCGTCGATTGCAACGCGGTCAGCGTCGAGACGGTCCGCAAGGTCGAGGAGATCGTCGAATCGTCAGGCGCGCGCTTCGTCGATGCCGGGATCATCGGCCTCCCGCCGCGGGCAGGCCATCCGGGACCGTCGTTCTTCGTCTCGGGCGAACACACCGGCGACGTCGCTGTGCTCAGCGAATTGGGCCTCGATATGCGTGTCGTTGAGGGGCCGGCCGGCGCCGCCTCGGCGCTGAAGATGTCCTACGCCGGAATCAACAAGGGCCTGACCGCGGTTGCGGCTGCCATGGTGCTCGCCGCCACCCGTGCCGGCGCGGCGGATGCGCTGCGCGAGGAGCTGATACGAAGCCAGCCGCAGCTGCTCGCCAAGCTCGACGCCGCGCTGCCGGACATGGTGCCGAAAGCCTATCGCTGGGTCGCCGAGATGCGCGAGATCGCGGCATTCCTCGGCCCCGATCATCCCGCCAACCTCGCCTACGAGGGATTTGCTCGCCTGTTCGAGCACATCGCCGCCGACGAAAAGGGCGCGCGGACCGAAGTCGCGCAACTGAAGGCGTTCGCGGAAGGCGGTAAGGCCAAGGGCTGACGACCTCTCTCCGTCATTGCGAGGAGCGATAGCGACGAAGCAATCCATCCCTCCGCACATGCGGCGCGATGGATTGCTTCGCTCCGCTCGCAATGACGTTGAGGAGGCGGTCGGTGTTCTATTCTGCTCAGATGAGCGTATCGTAGAGGTCATTCCAATCGGGATTCAGCGTCTCGATGAGCGCAATCTTCCTCGCTCGGCTGCCCGCCTTGATCTGCTTCTCGCGTGTGATTGCATTGATCATGGTCTCGTGAAGCTCGTACCAGACCAACATCTTGCAGCCGTACTTTGCTGAGAAGCCTTTTACAAGCCCTTCACGGTGCGTAAAAGCTCGGCGAGGTAGGTCCGAGGTCACGCCGGTGTAGAGTGTCCCGTGACGCTTGCTCGCGAAGATGTATACGCAAGGTTGCTTCATCTTTTTCCTCCAACTACAACCCTACACCGTCATTGCGAGGAGCGGTAGCGACGAAGCAATCCATCCATCAGCATACGCGGAGCGATGGATTGCCTCGCTGCGCTCGCAATGATGATGAGGAGACAGCTTCACCCCGCGCCGATCAGCGGCACGGCTTCGTCGCGTTCGTAGAGGTAGAGCAGGCAGCGCAGCGCTTCGCCGCGCTCGCCTTTCAGCTTCGGATCGTCCTTCATGATCCGCAACGCCTCGTCGCGGGCCTGCGTGATGAGCTGGCCGTGCACCTCGGAACGCGCGATGCGGTAGCCGGGCAGGCCGCTTTGCCTGACGCCGAGCACGTCGCCTTCGCCACGCAGTTTCAAATCCTCCTCGGCGATCCGGAAGCCGTCTGATGTCTCGCGGATCACCTTGAGCCGCGCCTTCGACATCTCGCCGAGCGGCTCCCGGTAGAGCAGGAGGCAGGTCGAGGCCTCCGAGCCGCGGCCGATGCGGCCGCGCAGCTGGTGGAGCTGCGACAGCCCGAAGCGCTCGGCGTTCTCAATCACCATGATGGTCGCGGCCGGCACGTCGACGCCGACTTCGACCACGGTCGTGGCGACCAGCAGGCCGATTTCGTGCGCGGCGAATTGCGCCATCACGCGATCCTTCTCCGCGCCCTTCATCTGGCCATGGACCAGGCCGACGCGATCGCCGAAGCGCTGCCGCAGCGACTCGAAACGTTCTGTAGCGTTGGTGAGGTGTTCGGAGCCCTCGGCCTCGGACTCTTCGACCAGCGGGCAGATCCAGTAGACCAGCTTGCCGGCCTCGAGCGCGCGGCCGACGCCGTCCACGACGTCCCCGATTCGGCTCATCGGTACCGCGCGGGTGTCGATCGGTTGCCGGCCGGCCGGTTTTTCGCGCAGCTCCGAGACGTCCATGTCGCCGAAGTAAGTCAGCACCAGCGTGCGCGGGATCGGGGTTGCGCTCAGCACCAGCACGTCGACGGCTTCGCCCTTGGAGGTCAGCGCGAGGCGCTCGCGGACGCCGAAGCGGTGCTGTTCGTCCACCACCGCCAGCGCCAGCGCCCTGTAGACGACGTCGTCCTGGATCAGCGCGTGGGTGCCGACCAACAGATCGATCTCGCCGGCGGCGAGGCGCGCCAAAAGCTCGCGGCGCTCCTTGCCTTTCTCGCGGCCGGTGAGGATCGCGACGCTCATGCCGGCGCGCTCGGCGAGCGGGGCGATGGTCTTGATGTGCTGGCGCGCCAGGATTTCGGTCGGCGCCATCAGTGCGGCTTGCTTGCCGGCTTCCGCCACCGCAGCCGCCGCGAGCAGCGCGACGACGGTCTTGCCGGAGCCGACGTCGCCCTGCACCAGCCGCAGCATCCGGACCGGCTGACGCAGATCCTCCGTGATGGCGGCGACCGCCTCGCGCTGCGATGTCGTGAGCGCATAGGGCAGGGCATCGATGATCTTGTTGCGGAGATGGCCGTCGCCGGCATTGCGGACCCCGGCAGGACGACGAAGCGTCGCGCGGATCAGTGCCAGCGCTAGCTGGCCGGCCAGCAGTTCGTCGAAGGCAAGCCGCGACCAGAACGGGCCGTCGGGAAGGATGTCAGTCAGCTCGACCGGCACATGCACGCGGTTCAGCGCTTCCTTGATCGGCGGAAAGTTGCAGCGGCGGAGCACCTCAGGGCTGAGCCATTCCGGCAAATCCGGCAGCTTCAGCAAGGCCTGCGCGATGGCACGGCGCAGCGAGCCGAGCGCAAGCCCCTGGGTGAGCGGATAGACCGGATCGATGCCGGAAAGTTTCGAAAATCCGGCCTCGTCGATGACGCGGTCGGGATGCACGATCTGCGGGATGCCGTCATACGTCGCGAGCGTGCCGGAGACGTAGCGCTTCTCGCCGATGGGCAGCAGTTTTTCGACATAGCCAGGCTGCGCGCGAAAGAATGTCAGCACCACGTCGCCGGTGTCGTCGCTGGCATAGACCAGATAGGGCGCGCGGGAATTACGCGGCGGGGGCGGGCGATGACGATCGACGGTGACCTCCAGCGTCACCACCGTTCCGACCGTGGCGTCGCGGATCTTCGGCTGCATGCGGCGGTCGATCACGCTCGCCGGCAGATGCAGGAGGAGATCGACCAGCCGCGGGGTCTCGTCGCGGCTCAGCAGATAGCGCAGCAGCTTGTCCTGCTTCGGTCCGACGCCCGGCAGGGTCGTGACCGGCGCAAACAGGGGATTGAGCAGGCTGGGGCGCATCGAATGAATCTAGGACCGTTTCACTTCGTCATGCCCGGCCTTGTGCCGGGCATCCACGTCTTTTTTCGGGGCCAAGTCTTTTTTTCGGGGCCAAGTCTTTTTTTCGGGGCCAAGTCTTTTTTTCGGGGCCAAGTCTTTTTTTCGGGACCAAGTCTTTTTTCGGGACCAGGACGGCATGCCCCCATGACACCCCCCTAAAGGCTGTGGATGAGGGCTGACATCGGCCATTTCCATCGCTATATCAACCCGGCCCGGCACGTCCGGGCTTTTCGCGTTGGATGGAATTGGGACATGACGGGATCGACACGGTCGAGCAGCGGGCTCGATGACCGCCGCAAGCGGCTTTTGTTTCGCTGCTGGCATCGCGGGACCAAGGAGATGGATCTGATCCTCGGCCGCTTCGCCGACGCCGCGATCGCCGATTTCTCCGATCAGGAACTCGGCCAACTCGAGCACCTGATCGAGCTGCCCGATCCCGATCTTTATGCTGCGCTGACCGGCGACCGGATGTTGGCGGCCGAATATGCCACCGCGCTGTTCGACCGCATCAAGGCGTTTCGGGTCACGGGCAACGACGCATGAAGCTGGCTGCCAAAACTCCGGCCGCGATGCTCGCGCCCGGCCGCGTGCTGACGATCGCCAATGTCGCCGAGGGCGCCGAGGGGCTCGTCATTTCCGACCTCGCGCGCGCGATCGCGGCGAAGCCGAAGCGATCGGCCGTGAGCCTTGCCGTGGTGTGCCGCGACGGCGCACGGATGCAGCAACTCGCCCGCGCGCTGGAGTTCTTTGCGCCCGATATCGGCGTGATGCAGATTCCGGCCTGGGACTGCCAGCCTTATGACCGCGTCTCGCCGCATGCCGGCATTTTGGCGCAGCGCCTGACCACGCTGGCCAAGCTGTCGCGGCTGACCGGCTCCGACAAGCCGCTGATCGTGCTGACCACCGTGAATGCAGCGCTGCAACGGGTGCCGGCCCGCGAGCAGGTCGCAGCGCAAGCGCTGTCGGTCGCGCCCGGCCATGTCGTACCGATGGATTCGATCGTCGCCTGGCTCGAGCACAATGGTTACAGCCGCTCATCGACGGTGCGCGAGCCCGGCGAATACGCCGTGCGCGGCGGCATCCTCGACCTGTTTCCGGCCGGGCTCGATCAGCCGGTGCGGTTCGACTTTTTTGGCGACTCCCTCGAATCGATCCGCACCTTCGATTCCGAGACGCAGCGCACGCATTTGGACATGCGCGGGCTCGACCTCGTGCCGGTGTCCGAATTCCAGCTCACCACGGAGACCATCCGCCGCTTCCGCATGGGCTATGTCGCCGCGTTCGGCGCGCCGGAGCGTGACGACCAACTCTATGAGGCCGTCTCCGAGGGCCGCCGCCATCCCGGCATGGAGCACTGGCTGCCGCTGTTCCAGGAGCGGATGGACACGTTGTTCGATTATCTTGACGGCGCCGTGGTCGCAATCGAGCCGCAGGGCGAGGACGCCGCGCGCGAGCGCTTCAAGCAGATCACCGACTATTACGAGGCCCGGCGCGAGGCGCTGGAGCATCCCGGCGGCGGCGCGATCTACAAGCCGTTGCCGACGGATAAGCTTTATCTGACCGAGCCCGAGTGGACCAAGCTGCTCAGCGAGGCGCCGCTCGCGCGGCTGACGCCGTTCGCGGTGCCCGATGGCACCGCCGAAATGTTCGACGCCGGTGCGCGGCAGGGGCGCAATTTCGCGCCCGAGCGTGCCGATGGCAACGTCAATGTGTTCGAGTCCGTCGTGGCCCATGTCGGCGCGCTGCAGTCGCAACGCAAGAAAGTGGTGATCGCGCTGTGGAGCGAGGGCTCGCGCGACCGCATGGGCGCGATGCTGCGCGACCACAAGCTATTAAACCTCACCAGCGTCAACACCTGGCGGATCGTGCAGGCTACCCCGCGCAACGAGACCATGCTGGCTGTGGTCGGCATGGAAAGTGGCTTCGAGACCGACGAATTCGCCGTCATCAGCGAGCAGGATATTCTGGGCGACCGCCTGGTGCGGACGCGCAAGGCGAGCCGCAAGCTCGACAATTTCATCTCGGAGGTGACCAGTCTGGCGACCGGCGATCTCGTCGTCCATGTCGAGCACGGCATCGGCCGTTTCGTCGGCCTGCAGACGCTGGAAGTGTCGGGCGCGCCGCATGACTGCCTCGAACTGCATTATGCCGCTGACACCAAGCTGTTCCTGCCGGTCGAAAACATCGAGCTGCTGTCGCGCTACGGCTCCGATAGCGCCAATGTCGAGCTCGATCGGCTCGGTGGCAGCGGCTGGCAGGCGCGCAAGGCCAAGCTGAAAAACCGCATCCGCGAGATCGCGGGCGAGCTGATCAAGATCGCGGCCGAGCGGCATTTGCACGAGGCGCCGAAATTCCCGCTGCAGCCGCACGTCTATGACGAATTCTGCGCGCGCTTTCCCTATGAGGAGACCGAGGACCAGTTGGGAGCGATCAACGCGACGTTGAAGGACCTCGAGATCGGCCGCCCGATGGACCGGCTGATCTGCGGCGACGTCGGCTTCGGCAAGACCGAGGTAGCGTTGCGCGCGGCGTTTGCCGTCGCGCTGGAAGGCAAGCAGGTCGCGGTCGTGGTGCCGACCACGCTGCTGGCCCGCCAGCACTCGAAGAACTTCGCCGAGCGTTTCCGCGGCTTCCCGGTCAATGTCGCGCAGGCCTCGCGCCTGATCCCGACCAAGGAGCTGAACCAGGTCAAGAAGGGGCTCACCGAGGGCCACGTCGACATCGTGGTCGGCACCCATGCGCTGCTCGGCAAGGCGATCAAGTTCAAGGATCTTGGACTTGTGATCGTGGACGAGGAGCAGCATTTCGGCGTCAGCCACAAGGAGCGGCTGAAGCAGCTTCGCGCGCAGGTCCACGTGCTGACGCTGTCGGCAACGCCGATCCCGCGCACGCTGCAACTGGCGCTGACCGGCGTGCGCGAGCTCTCGATCATCGCGTCGCCTCCGGTCGACCGGCTCGCGGTCCGCACCTTCGTAGCACCCCATGATCCGTTGATGATCCGCGAGGCGCTGTTGCGTGAGCGCTACCGCGGCGGGCAGGCATTCTATGTGGTGCCGCGGATCGAGGATCTCGCCGGCGTCAAGGATTTCCTCGACAAGAACGTGCCGGAGATGAAGGTCGCGGTCGCCCATGGCCAGATGCCGCCGACCGTGATCGAGGACATCATGTCCGCCTTCTACGACGGCAAATACGACATCCTGCTCTCGACCACGATCATCGAGTTTGGCCTCGACATCCCGAACGCCAACACGCTGATCGTGCACCGCGCCGACATGTTCGGTCTCGCCCAGCTCTACCAGTTGCGCGGCCGCGTCGGCCGTTCCAAGCTGCGGGCCTATGCGCTGTTCACGCTGCCGGCGCAGCAGAAGATCACCGCGCAGGCCGAGCGTCGGCTGAAGGTGCTGCAGTCGCTGGAGACGCTGGGCGCCGGCTTCCAGCTCGCCTCGCATGACCTCGACATCCGCGGCGCCGGCAATTTGTTGGGCGAAGAGCAGTCCGGTCACATCAAGGAGGTCGGCTTCGAGCTGTACCAGTCGATGCTGGAGGAGGCGATCGTCAACCTCAAGGCCGGTGTCGCCGAGCCCGCCGCCGACCGCTGGTCGCCGCAGATCACCATCGGCATGCCGGTGCTGATCCCGGAGGACTACGTCAACGACCTCAGCGTGCGGCTATCGCTCTATCGTCGTCTCGCCGATCTCGAGACCGACGACGAGATCGACAATTTCGCCGCCGAGATGCGCGACCGCTTCGGCGTGCTGCCGGATGAGGTGCGCTATCTGTTCAAGGTCGCCGCGATCAAGGCCTATTGCCGGAGAGCCAATGTCGAGAAGGTCGACGCCGGGCCGAAGGGCGCCGTCATCACGTTCCGCGACAACAGCTTCGCGCAGCCGGAGCGGCTGGTCGGCTTCATCCGCCAGCACGGCCAGGCCGCGAAGGTGCGGCCGGACATGAAGGTCGTGTTCTTGCAGGATTGGGAAACGCCGGAGGAACGTCTCGCCGGCACCACCGAGATCCTGCGACAGCTTGCGAACCTCGCCGAGACCAAGAGGGCGGCGTGAGACGCAGCCCCTGATCAGGATCGGACAAGGTACGGGGCCACGTGCTCGTCGAGCAGTTTCAGGAACTGCTCGGCGAGAACACTGAGCTCGCCGATCGTCGGCTTGAGTACGCCGACCTCGTAGTGGATCATTGGCGCGAAGGGGCGCACGACGAGCGCGCTCGCATTGCCGGTGCGCCTGAGGGTTTCGGACGCGCTGAGCGCGTCCACGAGGCAAACTCCCGCGCCATCGATGACGAGGTTGAGGGCGACGGCGAAGAATTCACATTCGATCGCGGGATGAAACGGCGTGCCGCTGGCTTCGAAGGCGCGCGAAACGCCGGCATAAGTCGTCCGGCTCTGCGAGGTGACGATCAGATCATGTCGCTCGAGAAGGTCGGGGGTGATGATTTTCTGGTCGGCCAGTGCATGCGTCGCAGGCATCACGCAGTCCAAAGACATCCGGTAACGCCGCAACACCACGTTGGTACGGTCGAAGGGCGGCTCGGCGACGCCGAAGTCGAATGCACGTGCCGAGACCAGGCTGCGGACATTTTCCGAGCTTCGGGTCAAAATCCTGATCTGTGTTGACGGGCGCTCTCTCTGAAATCGGCTGACCACGCCCGGAAGCCAGACGATCCCTGGCCCCGGACTCGCGATGGTCAGGACGCCACGCTTTCCGGCCGAAATGCCTGCAGCAGCGTCCTCCAGCTCGGCGAAGCCGGCGAGCGCCCGGATCGCTTCATCATGCAGCAGATGAGCTTCCGGCGTCGGCACGATGTGCCGGCTTTCCCGGCGAAACAGCGCGAATCCGACATCCGCCTCGAGGCGCTTCAGCGCCGCGCTAACGGCAGGCTGCGACACGCCGAGGGCGCGCGCGGCTTCGGTTGCCGAGCGATGCTGCATCACGGCATGGAAAATCTCGATAAGGCGTCTATCCATAACTAGCGTCTATATATCGAATGAGGGGAATACATTATGAGAATGAGCAGAAATGCCGATAAAGCAAGGAATTTAAGCCCACCTACGCCAGCGATCTCGGGGTAGCGCACCATGATCTTTGGCATGTTAAACAATGGCATCATTATTGCTTATGTTTCGGGGTGAAGTTAGTCGGAGGGGTACATGACCATAAGCCACGCATCGCGTTCCGATGCCGGGCCGGTATTGGCCGCGGAGGCGGTGGTGAAGCGTTTTGGCGCCCACACCGTCCTGAACAGCGTGGATCTTGCGCTTGGGCCCGGGCAGTCGACCTGCATCATCGGTCCGAGCGGCTCGGGAAAGACCACCCTTCTGCGATGCATGGCACTGCTCGAGGCTCCGTCCGATGGACGCATCGTGATGGAGGGAACGACGGTGTCGCAGGCGCAACCCTCGTCCGATGTGCGGGGCGCCGCCAGGAAAGTGCGTCCTGAAATCGGAATGGTGTTTCAGCAGTTCAACCTGTGGCCGCACATGACGGTGCTGGGAAACATCATCGAGGCCCCGATGCGGGTGCGCGGGCTCAGCAGCGACGAGGCGGTCGCCACTGCCGAACGGCTGCTCCAGAAAGTCGGCATGGAAGCAAAACGCGATGCCTATCCGGCGCGGCTGTCCGGAGGGCAGCAGCAGCGCGTTGCAATCGCCCGCGCGCTCGCCATGCAACCGAAGATTCTTTTGTTCGACGAGCCGACCTCGGCGCTCGATCCCGAGCTTCGCCGCGAGGTGTTGCAGGTCATGCGCACACTGGCGCTTGAGGGCATGACGATGCTGGTGGTGACGCACGAGATGGGCTTTGCCCGGCGCGTCGCCAGCCAGGTCGTCTTCATGGACGAGGGGGTGATCGTCGAACACGGCGCTCCCGCCGCCTTCTTCGAGAAGCCGACCACCGAGCGCGCCAGGCGCTTTCTCAATCAGTTTGACGAGTGATCTCTGCAAGAAAGGGAATTGACGGCCATGCGACACCTATCTCAACTTGACCTATCTCGACTTGCCTTCGTTTGCGCGCTTCTTCTCTCGATGCAGCCGGCTGCCGCCCAGCAGACCCAGTCACGGCTGTACGAGATCACCAAGAGCGGCCTGCTCAGGGTCTGCATCTGGCCCATGTACTTCTCGATCTCGTTTCGCAATCCCGATAGCGGGCAACTCGAGGGGATCGACATCGATCTTTCCAAGGAACTCGCAAAGGACATGGGCGTGAAGCTGGAATATGTGGAGACCAGCTTCGGCAGCTTCATCGCCGATCTGCAAGCGAACAAATGCGATCTCGGCATGTTTGGCGTCGGCGCGACGATGAAGCGTGCGCAAGCCGTCGCTTTCTCGGATCCTTATCTCACGAGCGGCGTCTATGCCGTCGTGCGCAAGGGCGGCCCGATCACGTCCTGGGCGGATATCGACAAGCCGGGCGTTAATGCCGGCGTCTCGCTCGGCAGCTACGTCGAGAACTTCATGCGCGCCAACTTCAAGAACGCCAAAACCGTCGCGGTTGCGGCGCCCGCCACCACGCAGGCCGAACTGATGGCGCAACGGATCGACGTCGTGATGACCGATTATCCGGCGTCCATCAAGATGAACGCCCAGTTCGACTGGACCACGACGGTAGCGCCACCGGAAACGCTGTCCGTGACACCTTACGCCTACGTCATGAACCAGGGCGACCAGATTTGGCTCAACTACGTGAACCTGTTCGTTCGCACGATCAAGCTTGACGGCCGGCTCAAGGCCGCGGCCGAAAAGAACAAGCTCGGTCCGATCGTCGCGCCCTGAGCCGCCAGATGCAAAGCTACAGCTTCCGCTGGGACGTCATCCCGAACAACCTCGGCTTCCTCGCCTCCGGCATCGAGATGACCCTGTTCATCTCCGCGGTCACGCTGGTGGTGGCGACCCTCTTGGGGTTCTTCATCGCCATCATGCAGATGTCGCGCTTTCGCCTCGCGCGCATCGTCGCATTGTCGCTCGGCGAAATCGTGCGCAATACGCCGATCCTCGTGCAACTGCTCTGGGTCTATTATGTGCTGCCGATCGTCTTCAATGTGAGGATCGATGCGCTGAGCGCGTCGATCCTCGGACTGTCGCTGTATTCGGCGGTTTTCATTTCCGAGGTCTTCAGGGCGGGGATCCAGACCGTGCCGATCGGCCACCGCGAAGCGGCACAGGTTCTCGGCCTGACGCCGATGCAGAGTTTTGTGCGGATCGTCGGCCCGCAGGCCATTCGCAGCGTGCTGCCGCCGCTCGCGGCGAATTTCGTCCAGCTCATCAAATACTCCTCGCTGGCGTCAGTCGTGTCGGTCAGCGAGGTCACACGGCGCGGCATGGAGCTGTCATCCTCGACGTTCCGGCCACTGGAAATATTCACTTTCATTGCCGTGATCTATTTCATGATCTGCTGGCCGCTCACGCATTCGATCCGGATATGGGAAGCGCACCTTGCACGACGTTGATCACATTCGTCGCGCCGTTGCGCGCGACCGAGCCAGCCAGGTCGTCGACCTCGCGATGCGGCTGATCGCAACGCCATCTCCGAATCCGGATGGCGACACCCGTGCCGTGGCTGCGGTGGCGGCCGATCTGTTGCGAGCCCACGTTCCCGGTGTCGAGGTCGAGTTGCATCCCGGCGCGGCCGACATCGTCAATGTGGTCGCGCGGATCAGGGGACACGCCCCGGGCCGGCGGATCGTGTTCAACGGCCATCTCGACACCTATCCGCTGGGAGACCGGACGGAGTGGACGGTCAATCCTGAAGGCGAGGTTGCGCACGGCCGGCTCTACGGTCGCGGAGCCGCCGACATGAAGGGTGGCATCGCGGCGTCGATTGCCGCGCTGGCTGCGCTCGCCGAACAGCGCGCGCACTGGGCCGGTGAAGCCGTGCTGACGCTCGCCGGTGACGAGGAGAGCATGGGGCCTCACGGGACCAAATACCTGCTCGATCGGGTCCCGCATGCCACGGGCGATGCCACGATTATCGGAGATGCCGGTTCCCCGATGGTACTGCGCTTCGGTGAGAAGGGATTCATCTGGATCGAGATCACGGCGGAGGGCAGGGCAGCGCACGGTGCTCATGTCCATCTCGGTGGCAATGCGATCGACCGCCTGCGTGAGGCGCTCGACATCGTGAGTGCATTGCGCCGGCTGCCGGTCGCGATGCCCGATTCCGTTCGGGACGCGATCGTCCGCGCAAAACCGGTCTCCGAACCAATCTGCGGCGCGGGAGAGGCCGATGTGCTGTCGAGCGTCACCGTCAACATCGGAATTGTGATCGGCGGGACGTCGCCTAATCTGGTGCCATCCACCGCGCGCGCCGCGATCGACCTGCGCCTGCCTGTCGGGGTGAGCTCCGATGCCGTCATCGCAATGTTGCAGCGGCAGCTCGATCTGCCCGGGATTACGTGGCGCGTGCTGCGCTGCTTCGAACCCAATCACACCGACCCAGCCGACGAAATCGTTGCGCGCTGTGCGGCCGCAGCGGCGGACATCATGGGCACGGCGCCAGCCATCAACATGCGTGTCGGGGGCTCCGACGCCCGCTGGTTCCGAATGGCCGGAATCCCGACAGTCGTCTACGGGCCGACACCGCACAATATGGGCGCGCCGGACGAATACGCCGACATTGCCGAATTGGCGACCGTGTCGCGCGTGCACGCGTTCACGGCGTTCGACATGCTGACCAGAGGAAACAGAGATGAGTGACGCGGCAGATTTTGTGGGTCCGGAAACGTTCATGGGGTTGCCGGCGGGACTGCCGAAGCCTGGTAGCCGGGCCGCTATCCTCGGCGTGCCCTTTGATTGCGGTACTCATCCTTTCCGAGTCGGCGCCCGGCAGGGGCCGTCGGAGGTCCGGCGCGAGTCGCGGCTCATTCGCCGCTATCACCCCTCGCTTGCCGATGTCGACGTGCTGTCACTGCTCGGTGCAGTCGATGCCGGCGACGTCGCGCTGGTGCCGGGCCGCATCGACGACGCGTTCGCCCGGATCGAGATAGCTGCCGGCCGCATTCTCGAGCTTGGCGCGGTGCCGGTCGGGATCGGTGGCGATGGTTCGGTCTCGCTTCCGCTGATGCGTGCGGCCGCGCGGCATCACAAGGACCTTGTCGCGCTGCATATCGACAGCCACACCGACGCGTATCCCTATACGCCTGACGATCGCTACAACGCCGCCACCCAGTTCACCAACGCGGCGCAGGAGGGCGTGGTGAACGCCGCGCGATCCTGGCACGTCGGAGTGCGCGGGTTCACCTACTGCCCGGGCGTGCTCGAACACACGCGATCCCTCGGCTTTCGGGTTGTCACGATCGACGAGCTGATGCGGCGCGGCTTTGCGCAAACCGTCGCCGAATTCAGCGAGGTCGTCGGCCGACGGCCGGTCTATCTGTGCTGGGATATGGATGTGTTCGATCCGTCGGTCGCTCCCGGCGTCTGTACGCCTGCCTGGGGAGGTCTGTCCGCGCGGGAAGGGATCGAGTTGCTGCGCAGCCTCTCGGGATTGAATATTGTGGCGATGGATTTCAACACGGTCAGCCCGCCACAGGACATCAATGGAATGGCAGCGCAGCTCTGCGGCCACATGATCATGGAAGCCCTCGTGTTACTGGCCTCAGGCATGGGACTGCTACCGGACTGACCATTCAATAACCTACGACGCCGCGCGTTGGGCATCCTGGTAGAGCCGCGCCAGCAGCGATTTCGCTGAGTCCTTCGGCTGCAGCGCGACCACGTTGACGACGGGCTCGCCATGGCTGTTGCGTCGACCGTGGTCGGTGTGCCGCATCACGCTCGACAGCCGCCGGGTGATCGCATGGGCGCTGCGCGGGTCGGTTGCGGTGAACACGACCACGATCGATCCGTCGGCCTGCACGGCGCCAAAATCGCTCTGGCGCATTAGGCGGCTGATGATCCGGGCGCCGTCGAACTGGGCGCGCGGATGGGCGCTGTCGAAGGTGAACCGCGCCACCGAAAGGCCGCCGCCGCGCTCGCTGGTCTGGAACACGGCGGCCGCGAAATCACGGTCGAACGCCGGCACGGTGAGGAGCCCGGTGCGGGCATCGATCATGCCCTGGGCGTCGATGGCGCGCAGCGCGCGGCTGAGCCGTGCCTCGAAGGCGTGCTGCCGGATCAGCGGCAAGGTGATGTCGGCGATGCGTGACGGCTCCGCCGGGATGATCTCGAGGTTGGGCAACTCGTAGCGTGGCGTGAGATCGCTCGAGGTGACCACCACCGGCAAGGTGCGGAAGCGGACATCCTCCGTCAGCACCGTCAGGAACGCGTCCATCACCCGTGATGTAAATCCCTCGCCAAGCACGATGCCGTCGATGTCGCGGTTGCTGAGGTGTTTCGCGGCGGCCTCGATGCTGAGCGCGCCGACCACGCCCACGCGTTCGCCGAGCGCGACCGACAGCGCCGGGTAGGTGCCGCCGCGGCCGATCAGGAGCGCGGTCGCTTCCCCGACCGGGTCGATATCCGACAATGCGATCGGCACCGGCGGGACCTGGCGTCGCATCACGGTCGCATGCAGGCCGCGCACCCGCAGCGATGCGTTGAGCCGCGCGGTCAGACGATCTGGATGGCTGCGGCGCTGGAAGAACGGGATCGCCGTGCCGGGCAGGGCGATCGCGGGATCGACGGCGATCAGCGGCAAATAGGGCGCGCGGGCGGCAGCGCGCCGCGCCAACGCTCCCAGGAGTACGGCATCGATGCCATCCAGCGCGGCGATCACGGCCGCCGGCTGCACCTGTTCGATGGCGCGCCCGGAATCGTTCCAGTCGGTCGTAACCACCGGAAACAGCTTGGCTTCATTGAGCGCAGCAGCGAATGACGGCCGCTTGGCGGCCGACACGATGAGAACCGGACCCTGTTGGGACATGCGAAAGCTCGGACCGATGCGCGGATCAGTAATAGCCGCGATGCTAGTCCGGCTGGCTTAATGCGCCGTCAACGCGATGGTAAGAATTACGTCAGCGCTGTGTTCGTTCGATCGCGAAAAGCTTCGACCATCAATGGGTTAAGTCCGAGTTCGGCCAACGCGTCACGGACCCGCGCATTGTCCTGCGCCCGCCCGGCCAGCCGGTGACCGCTCAGCCGATCCGGCAATGCCGTCAAAAGTGCGCCCTGGCCGAGGCGGCGCGACCATTCCTGGAGGTCCTGCTCGAGGAAGCGGTAGCCGCCGACGGCCATGACGCCGGACGGCGGCGCGGTGATGCAGATGGTGCCGGTCGACCGATCGAGCCGTGCGGCATATTCAGTGTCGACGAAATCGCGCGGCGGCGGCGCGATCAGCGTGTCGCCCGGCGGCGGTGGCGCATAGGCGGCGGCCGGAACCATGGGGCCGCGCAGCGCCAGCGAGCCCTTCGGCGTCAGCAGGATATCGCCGGCGATCGATGTGCCCGGCACCTCGCGAGGCGCACCATGCGGGCCCGGCCTGATCTGGGCGGGCGATCCGTCCTCCGCGGTGCGGCGGGCGCAGAAATGCCCGGCTTCGCCGAATAAATAGACATCGGTCAGGGGAGCGCGCTGTGCGGTCCAGGTCGCGCTGGAGGCGACCTGCTCCGGTGCGCGCCAGAGGCCGATGACGTTGCGCAGGCTTGGCATCCGCTCCGACAGATTGCGTTCGTCGAGCCGCAGAGCGAGTTGCGCGGGAGCGATCAGCGTGTCGCAGCCGTGGTCGTTGATCTGCGTTTCAAGCACCTCCTCGTCGAAGGGGTGATGCAGCACCAGGGTTCCGCTCGACAGCACCCAGGTCACCAGCGACGAGCAGAGGCCGGCAAACGACATCGGCGCGAAAGCCGACATGATCGTGGCGCCCTGTGCCAGGTCGCTCTCCAGCGACATGGCGAGCCCGCCCGCGATCAGGCTGAAATGCGCCCGCGGCACCGGACGCAACCCTTCGCTGGTGACGTCAAAGGAAATCAGCGCCGCCTTGCGCCCGTCCTGGATCACGGAACGCGTTGTTTGGGAGTCCTGCAGGATCGCCTGATCGAGCGAGGCCATGCCCTCGGGCAGATCGTCGCCGAAGCCGCAGACATGGCGGATCGAGAAGGCTTCCGCCGCGGCGTTCATGGCGAAATCGGCATAGGAAACGCCGTCGATCTTGCTGGTGGTAACGATTGCCCGCGCGGCGGTGCGGTTGAGCGCGACGGTCAGTTCGGCCTGGCGCCACAGCAGCGGCAGCGGCGCCACCACCAGCCCGGCGCGATGAGCCGCCAACACCGTCAGCGCGAACTCGACCGTGTTGGGCAGTTGGACGGCGATCACCGAATTGGCCGGCAATCCGCTCTCGACGAAATGGGCTGCGATCGCGGAGATCGCGCGGTCGGCCTCGGCGTAAGTCAGGCGCTTGCACGTCTGTCCGGTGATGCGCTGCTTGTTGAGGGGATCGACCAAGGCCAGCACCTCGGGCTGCCGCACCAGGACCCGCTTGAACAGGGTATCGAGCGTTGGCGAAGCGACTGGCTGGTTCACTGGCTCAACGTCCGTTGCGTCATTTGGATCGGATCAGGTCGTGTCACTTGACGTCGCATCATTTGGGTTGCTGCGAGATAGGCTTCTGCCACCAAGTCTCCGGCAGGTATCCCGACAACGCGATGGTCGATGGCCGTTCTATCCGATTCCAGCGGGCGATCCATTGCTCTCCGGCGTTAAAAAGCGGGATAGCGTAGAAACCTGACATCAGCGTGCGATCCAGCGCCCGCACCGCCGAGACGAAAGCCGGCCGCTCCCGCGCCGCCAGCAATGCTGCGATCATGGCGTCGATGGCTGGATCCCTGGCGCCCATGTAATTCCGGGTTCCCGGGACGCCGGCGGCCTTGCTGCCCCAATAGAACGACTGCTCATTGCCCGGCGAAAGCGATTGGTCCCAACGGTTGGGAATCATGTCGAAGTCATAGCCGACCCTGCGCTGCTCGAACTGCACCGCATCGACCACTCGCACCGCAGCGGTGATGCCCGCGCGCTTCAGATCGCGCTGATAGGCCAGCGCAATGCGCTCATGCTCGCGTGTCATCACCAGGATCTCGAAGCTCAATGGCGTCCCGGTCGAACGCTGCTTCAACACCATGCCGTCGGGCTCGTAGCCGGCGTCGGACAATAGCGCGAGCGCCTTGCGCAGCATGTCGCGGTCGCGCCCCGACCCATCCGTGACCGGCAGGCGGTACCGGCCTTCGAGGATGTCGGGCTCGAGATGCGACAGATAGGGTGTGAGCAGATCGCGCTCGCGGTCGTCAGCGGGACGTCCATAGGCCGACAATTCCGATCCGGCGAAGTAACCGCCGGATCGCGAATACAGCCCAAAATAGTAATTGTGGTTGATCCATTCGAAATCGAACAACATCGTCAGCGCCTGGCGCACCCTGACATCGGCGAACAGAGGTCGCCTGGTGTTGAAGACCAGGAATTCGGAGGGCTGGGGAATACCGATCTTGATGGTCTCGCGGATTACCTGGCCGCTGCGTGCCGCCGGGAAGTCGTAGCCCTCGTGCCAGCGCAGCGGCTCGGGCTCGGTCCGGAAATCGTAGAGGCCGCGCTTGAACGCCTCGAACTGGCCGTTGGTGTCGCGGTAGTAATCAAGCCTGATCTCGTCAAAATTCCAGAGACCGCGGTTCACGGGCAAGTCGCGCCCCCAGTAATCGGGATTACGGGTGAAGGTCACGCTGGCGCCGGGCTTGACCGCCGTGATGCGGTAGGGACCGGAGCCGATCGGCGCGGTCAGCGTCGTCTGCTCGAATGTCGCGAGATCTGTTGCATGGCGCGGCAGGATCGGCATCAGGCCGAGGATCAGCGGCAATTCGCGATCCGAGACGCCGCCGAAATCGAACCGCACTGTGAGCCGATCGAGCGCCTCGGCCTTTGCGACTTTGGAATAATACTGGTGGTACAGCGGGCGGCCGTGGTCGCGCAACAACGCCAGAGAGAATAGCACATCATCGGCGGTGACCGGCTGGCCATCGGAAAAGCGCGCGCGGGGGTCGATGTGGAAGGTGACGTAGCTCCGTGCGTCGTCGGTCTCGACGCTGCGGGCGAGCAGGCCGTACAGGGTGAAGGGCTCGTCATTATTCCGAACCATCAGGCCTTCATAGACAAAGCCGCGCTCATAGGCGTAGCCCCTGACCTGTTGCACGGCGAGACCCCTGACAATCAGGGGATTGAGGCTGTCGAAGGTGCCGTCCCGGGGACTCTCGACCAGGCGCCCGCCTTTCGGAGCATCGGGATTGACGTAGGGCAGGTGGGTAAAGCCGGGGGGCAGCGCCGGCTTGCCGTGCATTGCGATCGCGTAGCTCTCGGCGGCGGCCGCAGGGGCTGCTCCCATTGTCAGGAGGGCCAAGGCGAGGGAGAGGTAGGTCAGCGCGCGGCGTCTGACGTGCCCGGCAACGAGCGGGCGAGGCGCCGGATTTGATTCGCGAAACGTCACGCCGGGAGCTTTACCACAGGCTGCCGCAACTCGCCGTGACATCCTCGCAAAGCCGCTTGTCACCATTGATCTTTCCGTGCGCCGCTGTATTGAAGGCGTGCAATTGATCCGGGTGGGACGCCTGTCACGTATCCGCCTCAATTGACTAGGAGACAGCCGCCCAAACGGCTATGTGTCGGCGCCTGCAGCGGTTTCGGGCGCTGCCGTTCAGAAAGGGTTTTCCGCAATGAATTTCCGTAACTTGGCCGCCCCGGTCCGGCCGTGCGGGCGAATTGTCGCCCTGATGGCGGCAACGGCACTGTCCGCTGCGCTGCTGGTTCCTGCCGCGCAGGCCCAGCAGCCCGCAGCGCCCGCGGCACCGAAGGCAGCGCCGAGGGCGGCACCGAGGGCGGCCCCGAAAGCAGCGCCAGCGCCGGCACCGGCGGCCCCGCAGCCGCAGGCCCAGGGCACTCCGCCCGCGGCGGCCGCCCCGCAGCCGCCAGCGGACCAGCAGATCCAGCTGATCTACGCCCCCTGGACCAAGTTCTGCCTGAAGGGCCAGGAAGCCAACGCCAAACAGGTCTGCTTCACCGGCAAGGACGGTCGTATCGAATCCGGTCAACCGGTGATTGCCGCTGTCGTCATCGAGCCGGAAGGCGAGCCGAAGAAGATCCTGCGCGTGACGCTGCCGCTCGGCATGCAGCTCGTTCACGGCACCCGCATCATCATCGACGGCAACGCACCCCAGCAGGCTCCCTATGTGATCTGCTTCCAGAACGGCTGCATGTCGGACTATGAGGCGACGCCGGAAATGATCGCCAATCTGAAGAAGGGCCAGAACCTGGTGGTCCAGGCGATCAACTCTAACGGCGCGCCGCTGACGCTGCCGCTGCCGCTCAACGGTGAGTTCGCCAAGGCCTATGACGGGCCGCCGACCGATCCGAAGCAGTTCGAGGAAAACCAGAAGAAACTGCAGGAAGAATTGCAGAAGCGCGCCGAGGAGCAGCGCAAGAAGCTCGAAAGCAGCGGGCAGGGCGGTGCTGCACCGGCCAACCCCGCGGCGAAGTAAGCGCGCGGAACGCTGCAAAACAAAAGGCGCCCGGAAGGGCGCCTTTTTCAGTTCGGCCAAACCCGATCGGGGAAGGGATCGCAGCACCTGAGGTCTGTGGCGAAGACCGGACGGCGCTTCGCTCCATTCAAGGTCTGGCGGCATGCGATAGCGTCTGGCTGATGGCGACTTGTCGCACTGGTGGTACTGCGCTTCGTGTGCGATGGTCCGCACAAGGCAAGTTTCGATCGCGCAGAGTCGCATGCGCATCTCCGTCGCCTTGTCCGGGCGACCCGACATCGAAGCACAATCAACAATCAACACGGGAGGCCAGACGAAAGCGCGTTGACGCGCCTTCGATGTGCAAGCGCGCGCGCGTGCGGGTTTCGTTCGCAGTCATGGAATTTGCTCAATGTCCCAACGTCTCAACACACAGCGGCAGGAACCGCTAGACCTCCCGGTGGAGCAGCCGGACCGCCGCACTTCGCTTGATGGTGACATCAGCGTGAAACAGGACACTGCCAAGGTGTTCCATCCGGGCATCGTTCATCTTGCGTTGGCGATGGGCGGCTTCGCGATCGGCATCGCCGAATTCGCCACGATGAGTCTGCTGCCGTTCTTCGCACGCGATCTGCATATCAGCGAGCCTGCGGCCGGCCACACGATCAGCGCTTACGCGCTTGGGGTCGTTGTCGGCGCGCCTGTTATCGCGGTGCTGTCGGCGCGTGTAGCACGGCGCACGCTCCTGATCGGGCTGATGGGCTTCTTCGCGCTGATGAACGGCCTCTCCGGTCTCGCGCCCGACTATCACACCATGCTCGCGCTGCGCTTTCTCGCCGGGCTGCCGCATGGCGCCTATTTCGGTATCGCCATGCTGGTCGCCACCTCGCTCGTCCCGGTGGAAAAGCGGACCGCCGCTGTGGGCCGCGTGCTACTCGGTCTGACCATCGCGACCACGGTCGGCGTCCCGCTGGCCAACGGGGTCGGTCAGGCGATCGGCTGGCGCTGGGCGTTCGCGATCGTCGCCGGCCTGGCGCTGCTCACCGCCATCCTGGTTGCGATCTTCGCGCCGCGTGACGTCGTCAACACCGGCGCGAGCCCGTTGCGCGAACTCTCCGCCCTCGGACGCAAGCATGTCTGGCTGACGCTGGCGATCGGCGCGGTAGGCTTCGGCGGGCTGTTCTCCGTCTATACCTATCTCGCCTCCACGATGCTGGCGGTAACGCACGTGTCTCCTGCGCTGGTGCCGGTCGCGCTGTGCGTGTTCGGCGCC
Organism: Bradyrhizobium genosp. P; assembly: GCF_049949265.1. Classification (NCBI taxonomy): domain Bacteria; kingdom Pseudomonadati; phylum Pseudomonadota; class Alphaproteobacteria; order Hyphomicrobiales; family Nitrobacteraceae; genus Bradyrhizobium; species Bradyrhizobium genosp. P. The sequence continues at coordinate 5,000,297 of NZ_CP188195.1, forward strand.
GGACTCACGGCAGGCAATATCATCGTGCCGCGCTTCGCCGACCGCGCTCTGATGACCACAGCGGGCGGCCTCTTGCTGTGGTCGGCGGCGATGCTCGCGCTGTATCCGCTGGCGGCGACGAATTTCTGGACGCTGCTGCTCGATGTGCTGCTGATCGGGCTGGGCGGGGCGCTCGCCACCGTGTTGCAGACCCGGCTGATGGACGTGGCGGGCGAGGCGCAGAGCCTCGCTGCGACGCTCAACCATTCTGCCTTCAACATCGCCAACGCGTTGGGGCCGTGGCTTGGCGGAATGGCTGTCGCCGCGGGCTATGGCTGGACATCCACTGGCGTGGTCGGCGCGGGCCTGGCCCTGTCGGGCTTCGTCGTCTGGGCTGTCGCGGCGGCCCTGGCGGCGCATGAGCGGGTGTGAGCGGTCGAGATCGTGCCGCGTGCGCTCGACGAGCGAAAGCGCCGCTCGTCAGTTGAGCGACGGATTGCGCGGGCGGTAGCCGCCCGATTTGTCCTTCACGAAAATCTCGGCGACCTGCGAATGGCGGATCGGCTCACCGGAATCGTCGGGCAGCAGGTTCTGCTCGGAGACATAGGCGACGTACTCGGTTTCCGAGTTTTCCGCGAGCAGGTGATAGAACGGCTGGTCCTTGTGGGGACGAACGTCCTCAGGGATCGACAACCACCATTCCTCGGTGTTGTTGAACTCCGGATCAATGTCGAAGATCACGCCCCGGAACGAGAATATCCGGTGGCGCACGATCTGCCCGATCTGAAATTTGGCGGTGCGTGCTTTGATCATGTCTCGTTCGATAGACCATCATTGTGGCCGATGCTAGGGGGCAGGAGGGCGAATTAACCCCCGGTTTACCAATTCGAGCCGGGTCGAATCGTCCCCGGACCAAGGCAGAGAAAACACTTTCAGAATGACCGATATCCTCAATCTGGCGCTACCGTATTTCGGCCTGATCTTTATCGGTTTCGCCTGCGGCAAAGCCAAGGGCCTGCCCGAAGCAGGGCTCGCCTGGATGAACTTCTTCCTGCTCTACGTCTCGCTGCCCGCGCTGCTGTTCGGCATCATGTCCAAGACGCCGTTCTCGGAGCTGAACAACCCGCCGTTCCTGATCGCCACCACCCTTGGAACCGTGATCGTCTTCTTCCTGGCGATGCTGACAGGCAAGGCGATCGGCGGGCTCCCGCTGCGCGAGGCGACGCTCGCGGGCCTGTCGGGCGCCTATGGCAATATCGGCTATATGGGTCCGGGACTGGCGCTCGCCGTGCTCGGCACCAAGGCTTCGGCGCCGACTGCGCTGATCTTCTGTTGCGACAGCATCTTCCTGTTCTCGATCGTGCCGCTGCTGATCGAACTCACCGACCGTGACCATCCCTCGCTGCTGCACGCGCTCGGCGTGGTGCTGCGGCAGATCGTGCAGAACCCGCTGATCATGTCGGCGGTGCTGGGTGCGCTGGTGGCCGCGCTCCATATCCCGTTGCCGGTCGCGCTCGACCGGACCATCCAGTTCCTGGAAAATGCCGCAGCACCGATGGCGCTGTTCGTGCTCGGCGTGACGGTGGCGTTGCGGCCGTTCAAGCGGGTGCCGTGGGAGGTTCCCGGCGTCATTACGATCAAGCTCGTGATCCATCCGCTGCTGGCGTTCGGCCTGATGCTGCTGTTCGGACCGTTCGCGCAGCCCTGGGCGGCGACCGCGGTGCTGATGGCCTCGCTGCCGCCGGCGCTCAATGTATTCGTGATCGCCCGGCAGAATGACACCTGGATCGAGCCGGCGTCGGTCGCCGTCCTGATCGGGACCTTCGCCTCGGTGGTCACGCTGACCAGCGTGATGTGGGTCCTCCAGACCGGGCGGCTGGTGTTTCCCTGAATCGCCGTCTAGGCCGTGTACCTATAAACCCGGCGACGTCATGTGACTGGTGACGACGTCCGCTGTGCTCCTATAGCGACCAAGTTCGTGCGGCAGCGCAGGTTGTTGCGATGGGCCAGAAGGCGACATCGCTGACGCGCCACATGTCGCCGACGACTTCTTCGAGTGAGCTGCCTAGCCGTGAAGTTGCGAGTTGAGGCCGTCCCAATTTGCTGTTCGTCTGGTTGCCTCAAGAGCGCCGCTCTGCGAGTTACGACGAAAAAGAAGGCGGTTTTGGCCTGAAAGTTCTTTGGCTTTCAGTACCCGGCCATCTTCCAAAAGGATGCGCGCGCCTGCTGTGACATAACAGCCAGCTTCGACGATACAATCGTCACCCAACGAAATGCCGATACCGGCGTTGGCTCCGATCAGACAGCGCTCACCGACTGTAATCCGCTCTTTCCCTCCTCCGGAGAGAGTGCCCATGATCGACGCTCCGCCACCAACGTCGCTGCCACTTCCCACGACCACACCGGCGCTTACCCGGCCTTCGACCATGCTGGGACCGAGCGTACCTGCATTAAAATTGCAAAAGCCTTCATGCATAACGGTCGTGCCCGGCGCCAAATAGGCTCCGAGCCTTACGCGATCCGCATCTGCAATTCTCACGTCTGCGGGCGTCACATAGTCAGTCATGCGCGGAAACTTATCCACGCCTGTCACCTCAAACGCGAGGGCACGCTTTCGTGCTGCCATTTGCGCTTCCGGTACACGAGCGCATTCGCAGGGACCAAGCGTCGTCCAGGCAACGTTAGGTAACAGACCGAAAATTCCTTCAAGGTTCAGGCAATTAGGCTGGACGAGCCGGTGGCTCAGTAGATGGAGTCGAAGATACGCGTCATGCACATCAGTCGGCGCAGATGCAAGGGAGTCAATCTCTGTATGGATCGCAACGATGTCGACATTGCGAATGTCGTCGTGTCGCGCATATCCGTCCGCCGACTGACCCAACGATCTGTTGATCTCGTCCTTTGTCAGCCGTACCGTTGCCGCCTTGTCGGCCTCCACAATCAGGCGCAGCTGAAGAAACCAGGAATCTAACACGCGACCGTCAGCGGCAATCGTCGCAAATCCCTCGCCGCTCGCCCCCCTCAGCTCCATCGCCATTTGAATTGCTCACACTACGATCCCACACATAGTGCATACGCGAGTTCTCCCGGAATTGGCAACTTCTGCACGCTCAAACACGTCCGTTCCGGGTCATTTTCGACGGTTTCAGCGGAGATTGTCGGCTGGCTGATGTCCGCTTCTACCCCGTAAGCGTCCAACCGGGGCCCGCCCGAAAGCGTTGGGCCAGACCCTGTGATTCAAGCTTGTAACGCGCTACGACAGGCTTGCGGGAAACTACCTTGCCTTCGTCCAACTCGCATCTATCCGGCTATGGTTCGCCGCGCGTGATGAGTCCACGCCGTAGCTTCGCCTCAACGGTCCGAAATCGTCCGTTCCTGAGCGGCTACTTCCTGCACAAAATCGATAAAAGCCCGGACCTTTGCCGGCGGCAGGTGCCGAGACGGATGATAGGCATAGAGCGGATAGCGTTCGTCGGCCCACCGGGATAAAATCTGCACCAGCTCTCCCTTCGCGAGCAGGGGCTTGAGACCGATCGCGAGTTTTTGCAGCACGCCATGGCCGGCGACGCATGCGGCAACCGCGGCCGAGGGATCGTCCAGCATCAATCGGCCGGCAGCGTTGATTTCGACGATCTGGCCACGGCGATGAAATTCCCACGGAAAAGCGCGGCCGGTCTGCGGATCGCGGAATAGCAGGAGTTCATGATGCAGGAGATCGTGCGGTGTTCGCGGCTCGCCGTGCTTCTCGAGATAGGCGGGCGCCGCGCAGGTCACGATGGGGGTCTCGAGGAGCTTTCGCACGATCAGCGATGAGTTGTCCGGCGGCCCGAAGCGGATCGCGACGTCCACCCCCGTCATCATCTCTTCCCGATAATTGCTGGTCATGAGATCGACCGACAGCAGCGGATGTCGCGCCATGAATTGCTGCAGGTTCGGCGCCAGCACCATCCGCGCGAACCAGGGATCGACGGATACGCGCAGGCGGCCACTGACCACCGCCGCCGCGCCAGCGGCATCGGCGGCTGCCTCCTCGAGACCTGCGAGGAGCGGCATGACATGCGCGTGAAAGCGGCGTCCTTCCTCGGTCAGGATCACCGCCCTCGGATTGCGGTTGAACAGCCGTACGCCAACGCGCGCTTCGAGGCGCGCCACGGCCCGGCTGACACCCGAGGGCGTCAAGCCCAGCATCTCCGCGGCTCTGGCAAAGTTGCCGGTCTCGGTCACCGCCGCGAGCACACCCGCGCCAGTCAACAGCCGCGTATCGAAGCTCATGGTGATCTCCACTCAATCGGCTTGAACGTGAGCGTCTGCTGGATCAGCGAGGCGTTGCCGGTGCAAGCCGTCTGCTCAAAGCCAACATAGTGACTTTGAGTCACTATAACACTGATCTTAATGCTCGTGAATCATCTCGCGGCGGAGGTTAGAAACCTCCGCATCACGATCGGTCAGGAGATAAATCATGTACGCAATTACAGGTATTACCGGCAAAGTAGGTGGCGAGGTCGCCCGTAACCTGCTCGCCGACGGCCAATCCGTTCGCGCTGTCCTGCGCGACCGGGCCAAGGCCGCAGACTTGGCGGCGAAAGGCTGCGAAATCGCGATCGCGGATATGGAGAACGCCGAGCAGCTCGCGGTTGCGTTCTCGGGTGCCGAAGGCGTCTTCATTCTGCCGCCGGCGGATTTCGATCCCGAGCCCGGCTATCCCGAGGCGAAACGCGTGATCGATGCGGTGACCCGCGCGCTGACGACGGCCCGGCCGAGACGGATCGTCTGCCTGTCGACCATCGGTGCAGATGCGGTCCACGACAATTTGCTGACGCAGCGCACCCTGATGGAACAGTCGCTGAGTGCAATCGGCCTTCCGGTCACCTTCCTTCGGCCCGGCTGGTTTATGGAGAATGCGCTGTGGGATGTCGCGTCGGCACGCGACGAGGGTGTGGTGCGGAGCTTCCTGCAGCCGGCCGACAAGGCGTTCCCGATGGTCGCCACCAGGGATATCGGCCGCCTTGCCGCCGACCTCATCCAGCAGGACTGGGCCGGAACGCGGATCGTCGAGCTTGAGGGCCCGGTGCAGGTATCGGCGAATGATCTGGCGCAGGCCTTCACCGTGGTCCTGGGGCGGTCCGTCCGTGTCGAAATCGTATCGCGCGAGAGCTGGGAAGGTCTGTTCCGCGGCCAAGGCATGAAGAATCCTCGGCCCCGCATCCGCATGCTCGACGGCTTCAACGAGGGCTGGATCGACTTCCGCGACCACGGCCGCTCGGCGGTGAAGGGGAAGACCCCTTTGCTTGACGTCATCACGGCGCTCGTCGCCGGCGAGGCGACTTGAGGCCGCGTGCGCTCCGGTTTGCACAGGACTATGAAAGGAATGCCTTCATGAAGACGATCAAGACCCAGGCTGTCGAGATCCCCCGTCTCGGCTTCGGCACGTTCCGGATGCCGGGCGGCGAGTCGCAGCCCGTGGTGGAAAGTGCCATCGCGCTCGGCTACCGCCATCTCGATACGGCAGCCATGTACGAGAACGAAGCCGCCGTTGGCGCGGCGATCGCGGCTTCCGGCGTGAAGCGGGAGGAACTCTTCGTCACGACAAAGGTCTGGCACGACCAGCTCTCGCCCGATGCCCTCGACCGCGCATTCGACGTCAGCCGCGGCAAACTGAAGCTCGACTATGTGGATCTCTACATGATCCACTGGCCGAACCGGGACATGGACATGGCGGCGACCCTGGAAACCTTGCTGGAGTTGCACGAAGGCGGCCTGACCCGGGCAATCGGCGTGTGCAACTTCAACCTGCCGATGATCCGCCGCGCCGTCGACGAGATCGGCGCGCCGATTGCCTGCCATCAGGTCGAGTACCATCCCTTCCTGTCGCAGGCGCCGATGCTCGCGTATCTGCGCAGCAAGGCGATTCCGTTGACCGCCTACGCGCCTCTCGCGCAGGGCCGTGCGGCGAACGATGCCACGCTCGCTGCCATCGGCCGCAAGCATGATGCGACGGCTGCGCAGATAGCGATCGCCTGGCTGCTGGACCAGGAGGGCGTCATCGCGATCCCCAAGGCCGGCCGGCCGGAAAGCCAGAAGGCCAATCTCGACGCGCTCGGCATTTCCCTGGACAACGAAGATCGCGCCGCGATTGCGGCCCTCCCAAAGGACCAGCGCTTCGTCCGGCCGCCATTTGCACCGGAATGGGATGCTGTCGTGTGAGTACTGGTCGCGCCCGGCGCGACCGGTCTAGCGGCGCCAGGAGGGTGCAAGGCCCTCGCGCATCGCCAGCCGGCGCAGCGGGCCGACCGCGCCGATCAGATGCAGGCCGCCGGCGCGCATGGTCTGCACGGGCAGGAAATCGCTGAGCAACGAGCGGTTGGCGATGTCGATCGCCCAAGTCCGGCTGGCGACGTCGGGACGCCGGGCCGCATGGTAGCGTGACAACACGGAAGGTGTACCCGGATCTTCGCCACGCGAGATCGCTTGCCCGACGATGCCGGCGATATCGGCGGCGTCGCGCAGTCCCATATTGAGACCCTGCGCGCCGATCGGCGGCAGCACATGTGCGGACTCCCCCACCAGCGCGATGCGGTCCTTAGCGAATTGCCGCGGCCGCTCGATGGCGAGGGGGAACACGTGACGCCCCGGCTCGACCTCGATACGGCCGAGGATGGAATGGGATTGCGTCTCGGCAGCCGCGGACAATTCGTCGTCGCCAAGCGCCATCAACCGCTCGGCCTCCTTCGGTGCGCAAACCCAGACCACGCTGCTCCTGTTGCCACTGAGCGGCACGAATACGCAGGGTCCGTGTTCGGTATGGAATTCGGTCGAGATGTTCCGGTGCGGCCTTGTGTGGGTGATGTTGAAGGTGAGGGCGGACTGCCCGAGCTGGCGGCTGACGATCTCGATGCCGGCGGCCTCGCGCGACAGCGAATGGCGGCCGTCGGCGCCGACCACGAGCCGCGCCGACAATGACTGGCCCTGCCGCGTCTGGATCGTGACAGCGGCATCTTCAGGGTGGATCGAGGCGGCTTCGTCGTCGAACCGCGTCAGCGCGGTCAATTCGCCGGCACGTTCCTCGAGCGCCGCGACCAGCGAGCGGTTGTCGATGTTGAAACCGAACTGCTCGCGCCCGATCTCGTCGGACGAGAAGCGCACCTCCGGCGCGCGGATCAGCCGCCCGGTGTCATCGACGAGGCGCATGGTCTTGAGCGCCGCCGCCTTGTCGCTGCAGCGGCGCCAGACGTCCAGCCGCTCCAGCAGATCGGTTGAGGCGCCCAGCAGTGCGGTAGTGCGGTTGTCGGCGTAGGGCGCATGGCGTGCCAGCAGCGCGGTCTTCGCGCCGGTATCGGCTAGCGCAATCGCGGCGGTCAGCCCGGCCGGGCCGCCGCCGATAATGATACTGTCATAAACTTGCAGGTCGTCGGTCATGGCGGGACAATTGACGTTGTTGGCGTCAATTTCAAGCCACCGGTCACGGTCAGCAGTTTCCCGCAGTTTGCGCGGCGGAACGCCGCAAGACTGCATATGCAAACCGGCGCGATTCCTGATAGCACTGCGGCGACATGGACCAGACCAGCGAGCCGGAAGCGTTGCCTGAGCGGATGCGCACCGCCGCATTCTCCGTTCATATTTTCACGGCGCTGGGGGCCGGGATCGCGCTGCTGGCGATGCTGGAGGCTGTGCGCGAGCATTGGGCCAGCATGTTTGGCTGGCTCGGCGTGGCACTGGTCATCGACGGGATCGATGGGCCGCTGGCGCGCAGGCTCGACGTGGTGCGGCTGCAGCCGAACTGGTCCGGCGAGGTGCTCGATCTGGTGGTCGATTTCCTCACCTATGTATTCGTGCCAGCCTATGCGATCACCGCGAGCGGGATGTTGCTGCCGGTGGCGGCGCCGATCCTCGGCATCGGTATCGTGGTCTCAAGCGCACTGTATTTCGCCGACCGCCGGATGAAATCCGACGACAATCATTTTCGCGGCTTTCCGGCGTTGTGGAATGCCGCGGCGTTCTATCTGTTCCTGCTGCATCTGCCGCCTGTCATGTCGACGGTCGTGGTCGCTATTCTGATCGCGCTGACGTTTGCGCCGTTTCATGTGCTGCACCCGTTCCGGGTGGTGCGGCTGCGCTGGCTGACCCTCTGGCTGCTGGGCGCCTGGGCCGTGCTCGCTGCCTACGTCCTGGCGAACGACTTCGTGGTCGGCGCGCCGATCACATTCGGGCTCTGCGCCATCGCCGCCTACATCGTCGGCAGCGACACCGTGATCCGCAGATTGAGAGCATTCAAGGCATGATGCAATTGATCGCCAGCCCGGAGGCCTGGGCTGCATTGCTGACGTTGACCGCGCTGGAGATCGTGCTCGGCATCGACAACGTGATCTTCCTCTCGGTGATCGTGTCGCGTATCCCGCCAGCAAAGGCCAAGCGCGCACGGCAGATCGGCCTGTTGCTGGCGCTGGTGTTCCGCATCCTGCTGCTCAGCATCCTGGTGTGGCTGATCGGGCTGACGGAGCCCGTCATTACGATCAAGAGCGTCGCGCTGTCCTGGCGCGACATCATCCTGATGGGCGGCGGCCTGTTCCTGATCGCGAAGGCCACCCACGAGATCCATGGCGAGGTCGAAGCGCGCGAGGCCGATGAAGACGCCAAACCAAACGCCAGCGCGTTCTTCTGGGTGATCGTGCAGATCATCATCATCGATCTGGTGTTCTCGCTGGATTCGATCATCACCGCGATCGGCATGGCGCAGGACATCGAGATCATGATCGCGGCAGTCGTGATCGCCTGCGTCATCATGTACGTCTCGTCGGGGCCGGTGGCGCGATTTGTCGCGGCCCATCCAACCACCAAGATGCTGGCGCTGGCGTTCCTGGTGCTGATCGGCGTGGCGCTGGTGGCGGACGGATTCAAATTCCACATCCCGCGCGGCTATATCTATTTCGCAATCGCGTTCTCGGCCGCCGTCGAGCTGTTCAACGTGCTGGCCCGGCGCAACCGCAAGAAGGCCACGGGATAGGATGGTGCCTAGAGCGGGATGAAGTTAGGTCGGATCGGTCAGGCCGCAATTTGCCGTCGCAGGGGCGCGTTGCCAAAATATCGAAAACAACCCCATGCAAAGTAGCCGACGGCGAACGGCGTTCGACCAAGCAACTTGACACGTCAGGCAAATCAGCGATATTATTCTAATATTCCGAAATGATGCAAGCGCGGCGGCGCCGACATCTTCCAAGGGTCTCCCAAGGCGGCGGTGAATCTCGCTCGTCGCTCTAATTCAACCTGATCTCATCGTCCTCCAGCCGCTCTGTTGACAAGGCGGCCCCGATGGCATTCGCTCCCCGCGAGCGACAATCTGCGAGGGGAGCGACCAAGATGACCAAGGCTGTGCGCGTGCACAAGGTAGGCGGCCCGGAAGTCCTGACCTATGAGGACGTCGAGGTGGCGGCGCCCGGCGCAGGCGAGGTGCGGATTCGCCAGCACGCGGTCGGGCTCAATTTCATCGACGTCTATTTCCGCACCGGCCTCTACAAAGCGCCCGGCCTGCCGTTCATCGCCGGCAACGAGGCCGCGGGCGAGGTCGTGGCGGTTGGCCCCGGGGTGACCAACTTCCATCCCGGTGATCGCGTCGCCTACTACTACAACCTCGGCGGCTACGCCTCCGAGCGCGTCATCCCGGCCGACAAGCTGGTCAAGCTGCCCGACCACATCACCTATGAGCAGGGCGCCGTGCTGATGCTCAAGGGTCTGACGGTCTGGTACCTCCTGCACAAGACCTTCAAGGTCGAGCCCGGACACCGCGTGCTGATCCATGCCGCGGCCGGCGGCATCGGCCTGCTCGCCTGCCAGTGGGCGCACGCGCTCGGGGCGCATGTCATCGGCACCGTCGGCTCGAAGGCGAAGGCCGACATCGCGCTCGCCAATGGCTGCGATCACGTCATCCTCTACAACGAGGAGAATTTCGTCGAGCGCGTCAAGCAAATCAGCCGCGGCGAGCTGTGTGACGTCGTTTACGACGGCGTCGGCAAGACCACGTTCCCGGGATCGCTATCGTGCCTCCGGCCACGCGGCCTGTTCGTCTCTTTCGGCAATGCCTCTGGTCCGGTGCCGCCGTTCGCGCTCGCCGAACTCAACAACCATGGCTCGCTGTTCGCGACCCGGCCGAAACTCAACGACTATGTCGGCACCCGCAAGGAGCTGCTCGAAGGCGCCGACACGCTGTTCGCGGCCGTGATCAACGGCAAGCTGCACGTGCCGATCAACCATGCCTATGCGCTGAAGGACGTCGCCAAGGCGCATATCGACCTCGAGAGCCGGGCGACCACGGGGGCGGCGATTTTGAGGCCGTAGCCTCTCTCTCCGTCATTGCGAGCGTAGTGAAGCAATCCACGCCTCCACTCGGGGATAGATGGATTGCTTCGTCGCTTCGCTCCTCGCAATGACGGATGTGGCAGCCGCTATGCCACCCGCCTTGCCGCACCGACTTTCGTCAGCACCGTATCCAGGCAATCGATCATCGCGAGAATCTCCTCACGCGTGACGTTGAGCGCCGGCATGAAGCGCAGCGCATCTGCTTGCGGCGAGTTGACCAGTACGCCGTCCGCGAAGGCCTCTGCGACAACAGCCGCGCCGATCGGCATCTTGAGGTCGAGCGCGAGCAGCAGGCCGCGGCCCCTGATGTCACCGAGCCCGTGCCGCGCCGACAGCCGTTGCAATTCGCTCTCGAGGAAAACCCCGGCGCTGGTCACCGATTTCAGGAAATCGGGCTGACCGATCTGGTCGAGCACGGCGAGGCCTGCGGCGCACATCAGCGGATTGCCGTTGAACGTGCCGCCCTGGTCGCCGTGATCGAAGCACGAGGCGTGCTCGGTCGCGAGCAGGGCCGCAAGCGGCACGCCGCCGCCGATGCCCTTGCCGAGCGTCATGATGTCGGGCTCGATTCCGGCATGCTCATAGGCGAACAGCTTTCCGGTCCGGCCCATGCCGGTCTGGATCTCGTCGACGATCAGGAGCAGGCCGCGCTGCTGGGTCAGCGCCCGCAACTCCCCGAGGAATTCATCGGTCGCGGGCCACACGCCAGCTTCGCCCTGGATCGGCTCCAGCATCACGGCAACCGTCGACGGCGAGATCAGCCGCTGCACCAACTCGATATCGTTCAGCCTGGCTTTGCGAAAGCCCGAAACCTTCGGCTCGAACAGCGGCTCGAACGCTTTCTTGCCCGAGGCTGACATGGTCGCAAGCGTCCGGCCGTGGAAGCCGCCTTCGAAGGTGATGATCTCGTACGCGCCGTTCTTGTACTTCGCGCCATATTTGCGCGCGAGCTTGATCGCGCCCTCGTTGGCCTCCGCGCCGGAATTGGCGAAGAACACCTGGTCGAAGCAGCTTTGCTCGACCAGCGCCTTGGCCAGTTTGAGGCTGGGGCCGTTGTAGAAAGCAGGACTCGGCGTCAGCAGCGTTTTGGCCTGTGCCGCGAGCGCGTCGGCGACGACGGCCGGCGAGTGGCCAAGCGGGTTGACGGCCCAGCCCTGCACGAAATCGAGATAGCGCTTGCCGCTGTCGTCCCACAGATACGAGCCCGCGCCGCGCACGAACACGACCTCGGGGCGGGCGGTGATGTCCATCAGCGCATCGAACGGATGGGTGGCGGTGGTCATGTCGATCTCCTCTGGGTGGTGCTGGGGTGAAAGGGCGGGCCGAAAAGCAAGAAGGCCGCGCTTTGGGGCGCGGCCTTCTCGAAAACCTGGGCTGATTTTACTTGATCAGCGCTGGCGTCGGACACGGCGCGGCCCATCATCGTCGCTGATGCGACGACGGCAGATGGCGCGGCGGTTGGTCCGGTTCAGCTTCATGGCGCAGGCCAATACAGCGAGAGGGCCGGCAATGTCAAGGATAAGTGTACGAGGTGACCGGACGCGTTGCAATTGCGTATAGCCGCCGATCCTGTATTTCAGGCCAAACCGCATCAGGAGCAAGTGCTTGGCTGCATCGATTCAATTCCAGGAGCTCTGCGCGATACCGACCCTGCCGGGTTTTTCGCTGGTCAGGAACGCCGTCGCGCGCGACAGTTCGCTGTTGTTCCTGTTCGCCGAGACGTCCACCGCCCAGTCTCTCTCCGAGACCTACAAGCAAGGTATCGGTGTGTTTCAGCGAACCCGAGCGAGGGCCCCTGCGCGCCTCTGCCTCGTGAAGGTGACGTCGGAAGCGTTGCACACGATCGAGCTTCCTGAACTCGATTTGACCTTTCCGGAAGTCGATGTCTTCCCCGACGGAAGAATTCTCATCGCGGGACCAAGATGCGAATGGCGAGGCGAATACGACTTCGATCTGAACGGCGCCATTGTCCAACCCACCACGGGGAAGGTAACTCGAATACTGCTGGGGGACGGCATTAGCACCATACAGGTCGACGACCTCAGCCGTATCTGGGTCGGCTATCTCGACGAAGGCGTCCTCGGTAACTTTGGCTGGGGATTTCGGGGTGGTCCGACGCCAGTTGGCGCAGCCGGGCTTGTTTGCTTCTCCGATGTGGGCGAGAAAATCTGGGAGTTCCCCCACAATTGCTCTTGTTCGATTACGGATTGTTATGCGCTGAACGTATCGGGGACCAACGCGACGGCCTTCTTCTATACGGAGTTTCCGATCTGCAGCATCAGCAGCAGCTTTGAGCTTGCCTTCCGCACGACAAATCTCGCCGGCTGCCACACGCTTGCGGTGTCCGAGACTGAGGCTCTCTTTTCGGGGCAGTACCGTGATCCGCCGGACGCCGCCTACCGTGGCAAGCTGTCGGCAGAGCGGTTGTGGCCTGTCAGGCGGCTGCGCATGTTGATGCCGGACGGATCAGCCCGATCCGGGGGCCAGTTATTGGCGCGCGGGAAGTCGCTCTACCACTTCGACGCCGAGAAAGTCTGCCGCTTCAGTCTGGACTAGGGCGCGAGCAAGAGGCGTGAGCGCCGTCAGAATCCCGCGACGCTGCCGTGCAGGTCGTACTGGTCGGCGCGCTCGATCTTTGCGGTGACGATCTCGCCGACCTTCAGCGGGCGGCGGCTCGACAGATAGACCGCGCCGTCGATCTCAGGCGCATCGGCCTTCGACCGGCCTTTTGCAACCGATGGCCCGACCTCGTCGATGATCACCTGCTGGCGGGTGCCGACCTTGCGCTTCAGGCGCTTGGCCGAAATCTTCTGCTGCCGCGCCATCAGCGCGTTCCAGCGCTCCTGCTTGATCTCGTCGGGCACAACATTGCCGATCGCATTCGCGGGAGCGCCGGCCACCGGCTCGTATTTGAAGCAGCCGAGACGGTCGATCTCGGCGTCATCGAGCCAGTCGAGCAGATAGGCAAAGTCGGCATCGGTCTCGCCGGGGAAGCCGACGATGAAGGTCGAACGCAGTGTCAGCTCGGGGCACTGCTCGCGCCATTTCTGGATCCGCGCCAGCGTCTTTTCCTGCGCGGCCGGACGCTTCATCGCGCGCAGCACATCCGGGCTTGCGTGCTGGAACGGGATGTCGAGATAGGGCAGCACCTTGCCCTCGGTCATCAGTCCAATGACCTCGTCGACATGCGGGTAGGGGTAGACATATTGCAGGCGGACCCACGTGCCGAGTTCGCCGAGCTCCTTGGCGAGATCGAAGAATTTGGCGCGGACGCTGCGGTCCTGCCACGGGCTCTCGGCGTATTTCAGGTCGACGCCGTAGGCCGAGGTGTCCTGCGAGATAACAAGCAATTCCTTGACGCCGGCTTTCACCAGCCGCTCGGCTTCGCGCAGCACATCATTGGCGGGACGGGACACCAGGTCGCCGCGCAGCTTCGGGATGATGCAGAAGCTGCAGCGGTTGTTGCAGCCCTCGGAAATCTTCAAGTAAGCGTAGTGCCGCGGCGTCAGCTTGATGCCCTGCGGCGGCACCAGATCGAGATGCGGATTGTGCGCCGGCGGCAGCGCGCGGTGCACAGCCTCAAGCACGCTCTCATATTGCTGCGGACCCGTGATCGACAGCACGCCGGGATAGGCCGATACGATCTGCTCGGGCTCGGCGCCCATGCAGCCGGTGACGATGACCTTGCCGTTCTCGGCCATGGCCTCGCCGATCGCCGAGAGCGATTCCTGCTTGGCGCTGTCGAGGAAGCCGCAGGTGTTGACGATGACGATATCGGCGCCGTCATGCTTGCGCGCGAGCTCGTAGCCTTCCGCGCGCAGCCTGGTGATGATGCGCTCGGAATCGACCAGTGCCTTGGGGCATCCCAAGGACACAAAGCTCACTTTCGGCGCAGCGGCCTGTCGCATATCCCTGAATCTGCCTGATGGATGGGGCAGGAGCTAGTCCCAATTGCCGAGAATTACAACCCTTTCCGCACCGCATTGGCGTGATATGGGTGCGTCTTGCCGGATCATACGAGTGCCTGATGAGCGCTGAATCGTCTCCCAAGATCGTTATTGTCGACGAGAGCCCGATCCGTGCGGCCATCCTGGAAGAGGGGCTGCGGGAGGCGGGCTATACGGACGTCGTCCACATCAGCGAGATGCAGAGCCTGCTCTCGCGGATCTACGCGCTCGACCCGGACATCATCGTCATCGATCTCGAGAACCCCAGCCGCGATGTGCTGGAACAAATGTTCCAGGTCAGCCGCGCCGTCCGCCGGCCGATTGCGATGTTCGTCGACCAGAGCGATGCCGCTTCGATCCAGGCCTCGGTGGAGGCGGGCGTCTCCGCCTACATCGTTGACGGCCTGAAGAAGGAGCGCATCAAGCCGCTCCTCGATCTCTGCGTCTCCCGCTTCAACGCCTTCTCGAAGCTGCAGGATGAGCTCGACCGCACCAAGCATGCGCTGGAGGAGCGCAAGGTGATCGATCGCGCCAAGGGAATCCTGATGAAGGTGAAGGGGCTGACCGAAGAGGAGGCCTATGTGCTGATGCGCTCGACCGCGATGCGCGAGAAAAAAAAGATCGGAGAGATCGCGCAATCGATCCTGACGGCGTCGGAGTTGCTCAAATGACCACACCATTGCGCATCGGGTTCATTCCGCTGGTCGACGCGGCCGCACTGATCGTTGCCGTCGACAAGGGATTTGCCGCCACTGAGGGCCTCGACGTCACGCTGGTGCGGGAAGTGTCGTGGTCGAATGTCCGCGACAAGCTCAATATCGGTCTGTTCGACGCCGCCCATCTGCTGGCGCCGGTGGCGATCGCCTCGAGCCTCGGGCTCGGCCACGTCAAAGTGCCGATCGTGGCGCCCTTCAACCTTGGGCTCAATGGCAACGCGATCACGGTGTCGCCGGCGCTGCACGCCGCGCTGATGGAAGAGATCGACGGCGACCGTTTCGATCCGATGGCCACATCACGCGCGCTCGCCCGCGTCGTTGCGAAGCGGCGCCAGAGTGGCGCGGAGCCGTTGACCTTCGGCATGACCTTCCCGTTCTCGACCCATAATTACCACTTCCGGTTCTGGATGGCCGCCGGCGGCGTCGATCCGGACGAGGATGTCCAGCTCGTGGTGCTGCCGCCGCCCTACATGGTGGACAGCCTGGCCAATGGGCATATCGACGCCTTCTGCGTCGGCGCACCCTGGAATTCGATCGCGGTCGATCTCGGTATCGGCCACATCCTGCACTTCGTCGCCGACATCCTGTTCAGCGCGGTCGAGAAGGTGCTGGCCGTGCGTCAGAACTGGTCGGAGAAGCACCCGGATGTGGTGGCGGCGCTGGTGCGCGCACATCTGCGCGCCGCCGAATTCATTGAGGAACCGAACAACCGGCCCGAGGTGGCGCGCATCCTCAGCTCACCCGAGCGGATCGGCGTCGACGCCGAGGTCATCCAGCGTACGCTGGATGGCCGGCTGAAGATCTCGCCTGACGGCACCATGCGCGAAAGCAATCGCTATTTGCTGGTCGGGCGCGAGGCTGCGGCACGGCCCGATCCGGTACAGGCGGCGTGGCTCTATGCGCAGATGGTCCGTTGGGGCCAGACGCTGTTCAGGCCCGAGGCGCTGAAGACCGCGATGGCGGTGTTCAGGCCCGACCTCTACGACGCCGCCTCCGGTCACCCGGCAGGAGCGTCCAACGCCATCGGCGCCTTCGCCGGTCCGCCCTTCGACCCCAATGACGTTCCCGGTCATCTGGCGGCCTTCAAGATCGGGCGTTGGAAGCTTTGAATCTCGGGTGATGCTCTTCTGGGCAGTTGGTCGTGTCCGCCCGTTTTCTAAGCGGAATGCCCAGATTCCGGTGCGGCTATCGGGATCGGCCGCTTCAGGTCATTTTCTAACTCACTGAAACGTCTGGATATTCCTCGCGACTCGAGGTGGCACGCGACTTGTATGTTACAGTGCGGCCACCCGTCGCCGATGGCGGCTGGCAATATCCAAGATGGATTTCCGCAGCAACGAGGCTGTTCGGGCCGTTTTGGGGACGAACCGGCAGCAACGCCGAATTCGCACCCTCAGCGGTCAAACCCGTTTCGTTGAACCCGCCCGCAGGGTGGCCGCAGGAGCTTCGTCTCAGTCATGAAAATCGAGCCGGTCTCAGTCGACTTCACCGACGAACAGAAACGCTATCTGGAAGGCTTTACATCAGGCCTGCAGATCAGCCGCGTCGGCCGCGGCCTTGGCGGCGGTGCAGGCAAGGCGAACGCTGAGCCTGTCGGCCCCGACGCTGCGCACCTCAAGGCGCAGGACAAAGTTACCGCATCGGGCAAGAAGCTCGCCGACCAGGAGAAGTTCAAGCGCGAGGAGCATCCCTTCGATGCCTATCCGCGCCTGAAGCAGCAGGCGCTTGATAACGCCGCGCCGAATCCCGCGGACAATTTCCGCTGGCGCTATTACGGCCTGTTCTACGTCGCGCCGGCGCAGGACTCCTATATGTGCCGGCTGCGCATTCCGAACGGGATCCTGAAGCACTGGCAGTTCGCGGGGCTTGCCGATCTTGCTGAAGCGCTTTGCGGTCCGTTCTGCCACGTCACCACGCGCGCCAACATCCAGGTGCGCGAGATTCCGCCGAAGAATGCCGTCGCGCTGATCGAAGGTATCCAGGATCTCGGCCTGTGCTCGCGCGGCTCCGGCGCCGACAACATCCGCAACGTCACGGGCACGCCGACCGCCGGGATCGATCCGCAGGAATTGCTCGATACCAGGCCGTATGCGCGGGAGTGGCACCACCACATCCTCAACGACCGCTCGCTGTACGGCCTGCCGCGCAAATTCAACGTCGCATTCGACGGTGCCGGCAAAATCGCCGTGCTGGAAGAGACCAACGACATCGCATTCACCGCTGTCGAGGTGAAGGAGGACTTTGGCGTCGAGCCCGGAATCTGGTTTCGGCTCGGCATCGGCGGCATCACCGGGCACCGGGATTTTGCCAAATACTCCGACATCATCGTCAGGCCGTCTGAGGCGACCAGGGTCTCGGATGCAATCGTGCGCGTCTTCATCGAAATGGGCGATCGCACCAATCGCAACAAGGCGCGGCTGAAATACGTGCTCGACAGCCTGGGCCACGACAAGTTCCTCGCGCTGGTCGAGGAACGGCTCGGCCAGCCGTTCACCCGCGTGCCAGCGGCAGCGCTGGCGCCGCGGCCGGAATTCGACCGCATGGCGCATATCGGCGTGCACAAGCAGAAGCAGGCCGGGCTGAACTGGATCGGCGTCTCGCTGCCGCTCGGCAAGGTGACCTGTGAGCAGATGCGGGGACTTGCAAAAATCGCGCGCGATCTCGGCGATGGCGATGTCCGCCTCACGGTTTGGCAGAACCTGCTGATCCCGGGCGTACGCGACGAGAATGTCGAGCTTGCAATCGCCGCGATCGAAAGCATCGGGCTTGCGGTCGAATCCTCGCAGATCCGCGCCGGGCTGATCGCGTGCACCGGCAATGCCGGCTGCCGTTTCGCGGCCTCGGACACCAAGCGCCATGCGGCTGCGATCGGCGACTGGTGCGAGCCGCGCGTCGCTATGGATGTGCCGCTCAACATCCATCTAACCGGCTGCCATCACTCCTGCGCGCAGCATTACATCAGCGATATCGGGTTGATCGGCGCGCGCGTACCGGTCAACGAAGAGGGCGACACGGTCGAAGGCTATCATCTGTTCGCCGGCGGCGGTTTCGGCGCCAATGCCGTGGCGGGGCAGGAGGTGTTCCACGACCTCAAGGCCGAGGAGGCGCCACACGCCGTCGAGCGGCTGCTGAAGGCGTATCTTGCCCACCGCACGTCATCAGATGAATCTTTCCTCAGCTTTGCGCGCCGCCACAACGGCGAAACGCTGCGCAAGCTCGCCGATGCCGAGGTCTCCGCATGAACCAGATCACCCCTCGGCCGAAGATCGACATCATTCCCGCCAGCGCACCGTTCTCCGAGGCGCAGCGCTCCTGGCTTAACGGCTTCTTCGCAGGCCTGTTGTCGGATGCACCGACGCCACTGTCGGCAGAACAGGGCGCCGGCATTATGCAGGACGCCGGCGATGGCGACGATGGCGAAGCGCCGTGGCACGACCAGACCATGCCGATCACGGAACGGATGAAGCTTGCCGACGGGCGCCCGCTGCGGCGCCGCATGATGGCGGCAATGGCGCAGCAGGATTGCGGCCAGTGCGGCTACAATTGCCACGACTATTCGGACGCGATCGCCGGCAAGAGCGAGGCGCGGCTCAATCTCTGCGTTCCCGGCGGCAAGGAAACCGCGCGGATGCTGAGGTCGCTCTATGAAGAGATCGACAAGGCGCCGGCCGCGACGTCGACGCCGGCGGCTGCCGAAGTAGCCGCGGCGGCACCGGCCGGCGAGCCGGGCCGCTCGCGCGACAATCCGGTTGCGGCGAAATTCCTGTCGCGCCGACTGCTCAACAAGCAGGGCTCGGAGAAGGAGACCTGGCATATCGAGTTCGATCTCGCGGTCTGCGGTCTCGGCTATGTCGTCGGCGACTCCTTCGGCATCTTCGCGCGTAACGATCTCGGCCTGGTCGACCAGATCATCGCGCTGCTCGGCGCCTCGCATACCACCGAAGTCCGCGGCAAGACGCTGCGCGAGGTACTGCAGGACGACGTCTCGCTGTCACCGGCGCCGGATTCGCTGTTCGAATTGCTGTCGTATCTGACCGGCGGCGCACAGCGCGAGAAGGCGCGCGCGCTGGCGCAAGGGGAAGACCCCGATGGCGACGCCGCGACGCTCGACGTGATGGCCGTGCTGCAAAAATTCTCGAAAGTGCGGCCGCACCCGGAGGCTTTCATCGAGGCGCTGGAGCCGCTGCAGCCGCGACTCTATTCGATCTCGTCGTCGCACAATGCGACGCCGGGAAAATTGTCGCTGACGGTCGATTGCGTCCGCTACGTCGTCAACAAGCGCGGGCGGCTGGGGCTGGCCTCGACCTTCCTCGCCGAGCGGATCAATCCGGGCGACGAACTGAAGGTCTATGTGCAAAAGGCACACGGATTTGCGCTGCCGCAGGATCCGAAGACGCCGATCGTGATGATCGGACCGGGCACCGGGATCGCGCCGTTCCGCGCCTTCCTGCTTGATCGCCGCGCCACCGGCGCGCCCGGCAAGAACTGGCTGTTCTTCGGCCATCAGCGCTCCGACTGTGATTTTTTCTATGCCGACGAGCTCAACGCGATGAAGACTGCGGGGCTGCTGACGCGGCTGTCGCTGGCATGGTCGCGCGACGGCGAGAAGAAATTCTACGTGCAGGACCGCATGCGCGAACTCGGCCGCGAGCTGTGGACGTGGCTCGCCGAAGGCGCCAACGTCTACATTTGCGGCGACGCCAAGCGGATGGCAAAGGACGTCGAGCGCGCAATGGTCGACATCGTCGCCCAGCATGGCGCGCGCTCCACGGACGAGGCCATCAGCTTCGTCGCCGATCTGAAGAAGAACGGCCGGTTCCAGCAGGATGTGTATTAGACGGGTTCCCGAAGCCTCGAATTGCAACGAATAGAATTCTCGCGCAAATGCGCCGCGTGGAATTTTTCACTCGGAACCCTGTCTTTCGAGCTGATGGCATCGCTATTTCGGCCGCCCGCTTGCATTCGAGCGCGAACAATATTCCATACGCCGTCTAATGGGGCGTTGGAGATCGACCATGCGCGAACTATCGGCGGAAGCCCGCCTGCACCTTTACGCGCGGAATCTTTCACGCAAGACCGGGACCAGGGTTCATACCGCCGCGCTCTACAGCGCTTTTGCGGTGATCGCGGCTATCGTGTTCGGCACGCTGTCCATCCACCCGTTCTGACATCAAAGACCGCGCCTGTGAGGGGGGCACGCTTCGCTTTGCCCACCCTACGCATTTTCCTCAGTACCCGTATCCATATCCATAGCTGTATCCACCACCACAGGTGTTGCAGGTCGGCCTGACCGGCGCATAGTAGGAATAGCCCGGCGAGACCACCTGCACGTGCTCCTGCGTGGCATATTGCGGCGCGATCCGCTCATAGGCGACGCCTTCGGGCGCGACCATGACGGTCCTCGGCACCATCACGGTGCGATATTGCGCCGGTGTGCGATGCGCGACGACGCGGCCCGGCGCCACCATCACGGTTTGCTGCACCGTGCGATATTGCGGCGGTACCGTCTGCACCTGGTAGCAGGTCGTGCAGGGCTGGGGAGGCGGCGAGTAGCAGCTGTAGCAGCCGGCGGAGGCTGCGCTGGTGAACGCGGCCGTGGCAATCGCGGCAATGGCAAGCGAGGTGGAGGTGCGGAACATGCTTTCGTACCCAATTTTCCAGAGAGGAACGTCAAGGCTCGGAAAGCTGCACCTAGCAATCAATCGGCAAGTTTGGGTTTAAGAAGACTCTTAACGGAATCTAAAGGGCCGGCAGCGCAGCCGGCCCTCCGTCATCAATCCGCTCAACGAACGTGCGGCTCAGTGCGCCGTCTTGAACGGCGCGACTGCGATGCCCGCATCCTTCAGCGCCTGGCGCAGTCCGCGCGCGATCTCGACCGCGCCGGGTGTGTCGCCATGGATGCAAACAGTATCGGTCTGCATCTTGATCACCTTGCCGGTGACGGACACGACAGCGCCGTCCTGCACCATCCGGACGACGCGGTCGGCGATCGCCTTGGGATCGTGCAGCACCGCGCCTTGTTTTTTGCGCGACACCAGATTGCCATCGTCCTCATAGGCGCGGTCGGCGAACACTTCATGCGCCATCCGCAGATTGGCGGCTTCGCCAGCGCGCACGAGCTTGGAATTGGCGAGCACCACGAAGATCAGGCTCGGATCGACCGCCTTGATCGCGCTGGCAATTGCCTTTGCAGTCATGTCGTCCTCGCAGGCGACGTTGGAGAGGGCACCATGCGCCTTCACATGCGTGACCTTGTGGCCGGCCGCGGTCGCGATCGCCTGCAGCGCGCCGATCTGATAGGCGACGAGGTTCTCGATCTCGGGTGATTTCAGTCCGGGCACCGGGCGGCGGCCAAAGCCGTGCAGGTCGCGATATCCGGGATGAGCGCCGACGCTGACGCCGCGCGCCTTCGCCAGCTCCACCGTGTGGCGCATGATGTCGGCATCGCCGGCGTGGTAGCCGCAGGCGACGTTGACCGAGGTCGCAAGCTCGATCATCGCGGCATCATTGCCCATTTCCCAGGGGCCGAAGCTTTCGCCGAGATCGCAATTGAGGTCGATGGTTGAGGTCATGACAACAGATCCGTTGTTGTTGATCTTGATCTAGCCGGATGTGGCTGCGGCAATCTGCCACGTCGCGGCGTCAGTGGCGCTGACCGCCTGGCCGGCAACGTTAGCATCTCTTAGCGCCTCGATGTTGAGGCCGAAATCCTCGATGCCGCGGAGACAATCGGGCAGGGAGCGCAACAACTCGCGGAACTTGTTTGCCTCCGCCTGCGCTTCCGCCATCGTCACCGCTTTGAAGCGGAACGACCGGCCGGCAGATATTTGGGCGAAGCGGCCGAAATCGGCCGATATCACGGTCGCGATCTTCGGGTAGCCGCCGCTGGTGCCGCGGTCCGGCATCAGCACGATCGGCTGGCCGTTGCCCGGCACCTGGATGCTGCCGTTCACCGTGCCGTCGGAGACGATGTTGTGGCCGTGCAGATGCTTTATCTGCGGACCTTCGAGGCGGTAGCCCATGCGGTCGCTGGTGGCCGAGATCTTCCATTCGCTGTCGACGAACAGCTTTTTGCTCTCGTCGGAGAACTCATCGTCCTGCGGACCGAACAGGACGCGGATTGGCGCCTCAGTGGCGGGCGGCAGTTCGATCCGGCGCTCGGCTGCGCCGCTTGTCGCTTGCGTCTGCAACTCGTCGCCGTTTTGCAGCGGCCGCGGATAGGGACTGCCGAGCCCGGCGCGGGCGTTGACGGCGAGACTGCCGAACGTCGGCTCGCCCTCGATGCCATTCTCGATCGCGAGATAGCTGAACGAGCCGCCTCGGGCGAAGCCGAGCGTGAGGGTTTCGCCGTCGGCGAGCGTCGCCGAGCTGTCGATGGCAACGGCGCGCCCGCCGACGTCGGCATTGCGGGGCGCGCCCGCGAGCGCCACGCGCACCGCGCCGCCACGCGCGGTAAAGGCGGCACCGAACGGACCGATCTCGACGGCTGCGGCGAACAGGTCATTTCCGACCAGCGTGTTGGCAGCCGCTAACGCCAGCCGGTCCATCGCGCCGCTCGGCGTCAGGCCGTAGCGCTGGGATCCAGGGCGCCCACCGTCTTGCACCGAACTCGCAGGGCCGATCGAGGCGACGACGAGCTTGCTCATGGCGTCACCAGTTCGGCGACGAACTCGCCGGCCTCGGCCGCGCGGTCCTGGTCCGCGAAGGTCTTGGCGTCGACCGCCGCGAAGGTGATGGCGTCGCCCGGCTCCAGCAGGAAGGTCGGGTCGCGATGCAGCTGGTAGGTTCTGACCGGTGTGCGGCCGAGCAAATGCCAGCCGCTGGGGCCGGCGAGGCATTGCACGCCAGTCTGAATACCACCGATCGAGATGGTGCCGGCCGGCGTGAGGAGCCGCGGATCCTGACGGCGCGGCATGTGCAGGAATTTCTCCAGTCCGCTGAGATAGGACCAGCCGGGCGTAAAGCCGATCATGGCGACGCGATAGTCGCCGGCGACATGGCGCGCGACGATGTCGTCGGGTGTGGTCTGAAGCGTCTTCGCCACGTCCTCGAGATCGATGCCATGCTCGCCGCCATAGGCAACCGGAATGCGCCAGCGCCGCGTGCCGGCCGCGGTCGGCAGCGCCCTTTCGGCGAGCGTCAGCAGCTGCTCGCCAAGCGCGTCGAAATCGATCTGCACGGGATCATAATGGACCAGCAGTGACCGATAGGTCGGCACCGTCTCGGTGACGCCAGCGATCGGCTCGGCGGCAATGAGGCGGTCGAGCGCCAGCACCCGCCGATTGGCGGCCTCGTCGATGGTGCGGCTGAATTCCACCGTGATGGCACTGTCGCCACTCGGCAAAAGGCGGGGAGGGCTTAAGGTTTCGGGCATCGGATTGAGTGGACTCTTGGTGCATCAAGCTAGCGTGTTTCGGCGCCAGTTGGAATTCGCTTCGTGCAAAATGATGTAGCAACTTCAATAAATTAATCGGCATACCGGCGATAAGAACTGATGATCGCAGAATTCGCCCCCAGCCCTTGACGCGGGGGCGTTGCCCCGCAAGATGCGCCCGGTCTCATTCCTCCTACCGGAGCCACCCTCCCAGATGTCCCTGTCCGCCGAAGCGATCGCGACGCTGTCGCACGTATCCACCGCCACCATCACCACGGTCCTGCTCAAGAAGGGACTGCGTAACGTCTGGATGCGCGGCACCAAGCCGCTGAGGCCGGGGCAGAAGCGGCTGGTCGGGCCTGCCTTCACACTGCGCTTCGTGCCGGCGCGCGAGGATCTGGCAACGCCGGAATCCTGGTCGTCGCCGATCTCGACCCGCACCGCAATTGAGGCCATGCCCGAAGGCTGTATCGCCGTGGTCGATGCCATGGGGATCACTGATGCCGGCATTTTCGGCGACATCCTCTGCGCGCGCATGGTCAAGCGCGGGGTGCAGGCGCTGATCACCGACGGCGTCGTGCGCGACGTCGAAGGCGTGCTCGGAACTGGATTGCCGGTGTGGTGCGACGGCTATGCCGCTCCGCCGTCGGTCGCGGGGCTGACCTTTGTCGGCTGGGGTGAACCGATCGGCTGCGGCGGCGTGGCGGTGTTTCCCAACGATGTTGTGGTGGCCGATCAGGACGGCGCGGTGCTGATCCCGCAGGCCTTCGTCGACTTGATCCTGGCGGAAGGGCCGGAGCAGGAACGGATGGAAGCCTGGATCGTCAACGAAGTGAACAATGGGGCCCAATTGCCCGGTCTCTATCCGATGAACGCCGAGACCAAGGCGCGCTACGCTGCGAGCAAGAAATAACTTTACAAGAAATAACTTCAAAAGAGCGAGGTAAGCCCATGGATATCCACGTTGCCGGCTCGCGGCCGACCCGCCGCGCGCCGAAGGAGAACTTCACCGGCACGGTGTTGCAGGACCCGATCAACATGGCGCCGGCGCCGGCGCGGTTGAACTGCTCGCGCGTCTCGTTCGAGCCCGGCGCGCGCACCGCCTGGCACACCCATCCGCTCGGCCAGACGCTCTATGTGATCTCAGGCATCGGCCGCGTGCAGGCCAAGGGCGGTCCGATCAGGGAGATTCGCCCCGGCGACGTGGTCTGGATCCCGCCGAACGAAAAGCACTGGCACGGCGCGTCCCCGGGCAACAGCATGACCCACATCGCCATGCAGGAAGCGCTCGACGGCGAGTTTTCGACCTGGATGGAGCACGTCACCGACGAGGAATACGGCGGCAAGCTCGGCTGAGAAGTCTATAGCCCCGTTGGCTCGGCTCCATCCGGGCTACGAATTCGCGTCACTCAGTTTGACCGCGTCCAGGTCTGGCCGCCGCAGAACATGCCGCCGAACGCGCAGCCTTGGACACGCAGCGTGTCGGAGCCTTTCAGCGCGATCGTGGAATCGTAGGTGCTGCCGGTGTTCGGATCGAGGATCCGGCCGCTCCATTTTTCCTTGGCGGGCTTCATGTTGATCAGGACCTGTTCGCCGTTCTCGTTCGACTTCTTGTCGACGGCGTAGCCGCAGAGATTGGCGCCGCATTGCTCGATACGGACCCTGCCTTCCTTCTCTTCGGTCAGCCAGACGCCCAGCGGTGAATTCGCGGCCTGAACCGGGTTCGGAGCCGGCACGGGTGCGGCAGCCGGAGGCGGAATGGCGGCAACGGCCGCCGGTGCCGTTGGTACGGCTCGCTGCTGCACCAGCGGGGGCTCGGGCGGAGGCGGCGCGGTCGCTGCGGTGTCGGACGGTGCTACCGCCACAGTCGTGTTGACGGGCTCTGTTGCGGCCACCGGGGGCGGAGCAGCGGGAAGCGGCGGAGCTGGCGGGACGGCAGCCTGATCGGCCGGAGTTGGAGCGGCCGCAGGCGATGTCGTCGCCGCAGGGGCTGCGCTCGGTGCCGCCTGCGGATCGGTCTTGGCTTCCTGCGCGGCGGCCGGCTTACGCTTCCGCTCGGCATCTTCGCCCCTGGCGCGCCTGTTGCGGTGGCCGCTATTGTCGTAGACGCCGGGGATCGACACTGTTCCGCGATCGGGATCGATCCGGATGGTGCGACCGCCATAATCGAAGCTGTATTGCGCCTGCGCAGCGGCCGTGCTCGCCAGCAAAAGCGCAGCGATAGCCAGAAGCTTCTTCATCTCGACCTCCAGTGCAGGGAATCCCGACCCCAAACTATCCGGCGGCGGCCTTGCGGAACGTGACCTAAGTCACTTTCAAATCATAAGTCGTGGAGTAGCGGCTTTGGTTCAATGACTGCATCGCAGTCTAGTTTCGGTCCGGGACGCGGTCAATTTTCCGCCTCAAGACAGCGCACTTGCCACCGCCTATTCAAACCACGCAGCGTAGATCTTCCTGTAGGTGCCGTCCTCCATCGAGATGTGCAGCCATTCATCGACGAAGGCCTTCAGCGCCACGTCGCGCTGCATCCAATAGGCCTTTTCCGCGAAGTCGAACGGCGTGTCGGGGTGCATCGCGCAGAGCACGCCGGGATGCAGCTTCTGCTGGAAGCGCGTCTCGGAGGCGTCGGTCATCATCAGGTCAGCGTCGCCCTTGGCGATCTCGTCGAAGATCTTGGTGTTGTCGTTGAACACGCGGATATCAGCGCTCTTGACGTTGGCGCGGGCGAAGCGCTCGTTGGTGCCGCCGGGATTGACGATGATGCGGATGCCCGGTCTGTCGATCTCGGCGATGGTGTCGTACTTGCCCTTGTCGGTGCAGCGCGCGATCGGCGTCTTGCCCTCGCGCATGATCGGCGTCGAGAACAGACCCTTCTTCTGCCGGTCGAAGGTGATGGAGACGCCGCCCATCGCGATGTCAAAATCGTCGGCCTCGAAATCCTTCATCATTTGCGGCCAGGCCGTCAGCACGAACTCGACCTTGACGCCGAGCGCCTTGCCGAGCGCCTGTGCCATGTCGACATCGAAACCACGAAACGTCCTGGTCTCCTTGTCGAGAGAGGTGAAGGGCAAATAGTCGCCGGTCATACCGACGCGCAGCGTGCCGCGCTTGACGATCTCGTCGAGCCGCGATGGGGCCTGGGTCATTTGGGCCTCCTGGGCATGCGCCGAAGACACCAGTAGTGCCAAAGCAAGGCCAGCCAATGCGCGAAACATGAACTTCTCCGTCAATTCCGATGACATGTCGTTGCCGAGCATTTAGACCGGATGATGCATTTGTGCCAGCACACCGGGAGCCGAAGTGACCATCACACTCCATGACGCGTCCGTCGGCGTCTATGTGCCGTATCTGCGCAATCTTTCGGGGTTGCTCGATCACGCAGACGCCCATGCACGGTCTCGCAAGATCGATCCGGAGGTGCTGCTTGCGATGCGGCTCGCACCGAATATGTACAGCCTTCGCCAGCAGATCGGAGAGGCCAATCGGCATGTCGTCCTCAGTTGTGCGCTGCTGGCCGGTTGCGCGCCGATGGCATTGCCGGGAGCCGAAGCTGACCTCGCCGGGCTGAAGTCTCGGATCTCGGCCACGATCGATTTCGCTCAGGGTCTGCCGCGGGCTACGATCGATGCGGCTGCCGACAGGGAGGTCGTGTTCACGTTCCGCAGCGGGGTCACCAGGTCCTTCACCGGCCAGTCGCTGATCCTGACCTTCAGCGTGCCGCAGTTCTTCTTCCACGTCGCAACCGCCTACGACATTCTGCGCCATGCCGGTGTCGATCTCGCGAAGAAGGACTTTCTGGGTCCGCCTCGGACCCCGCAGGCTTGAATATCAGGTCTCGCCGCCATCCTTCGGCGCGAGGCTGGCGATGGCGGTACGGCTGATCATCTCGAGCTTGAAATGCTCGAAGCGCTGCCGCGCCTCGGCCTCGCGATCGTCGACGAACCTGATCGCGGCGTCGCCGTCCATCGGGCCGTTGACGAGTGGGGTCGATCGCTCGCCGACGGTCTCGTCGACGTAATAGCGGCCGCCATTTTCGCGCACCGTCCATCGGAAGCGCAGCGCTGCCATCGGGCCGGGACCGGCCTTGGAATAGCCGTTGGCCTCGATCGACTGGATCGGCGGCGGTTCGTTCTGCTCCGGCTCGACGTACTCCGGTTCGGCATGCTCCGCTTCGATCCGCTCCGCCTCGATCGACTGCGGCAAAGGCGGCGGCATTGCCACCGGTGGCTGCTCTATTGGGGCAGTTGTCTTGTCCGCGATCTTGGCCGGTTCGGGCGGCGAAGTCGTTTGATCGAGAATGCTTGCGATCGCGGCGAGCGCGTTGTCGGTCGGGTCGTTTTGACTCACGGTTCGATCTCCAGGCAGGACGCCAACCGGTGGCGTCGATACAACTCCCTATGTACCTGATGTAGCTGCAGTTTGTCAGCCTATCCGCAGACCGGCGGGCGTTTGTCTTTCCAGGGGCGGACCTGCTCGAGCTGGCCGGCGAGGCGGAACAGGAGCCCTTCTTCGCCGAGCTTGGCCGCAAACATCATCCCAAGCGGCAGTCCGGCCTTATTCCAGGCCAGCGGCACCGACATCGCCGGCTGGCCCGACATGTTGAACATCGAGGTGCCCGGCATGTAGCGGCGCAGGGTCGGCGCGATATGGCTCAGATCCTCGGACATGGTGTTCAGCTCGCCGATGCGAAGTGGCGGCGCGCACAGTGTCGGGCTGAGGAAGATGTCGCAGCCTTCGAAGAAGGTCGCAAGCCCGCGCGAAATCTGGAATGCAGCGAGCTGCGCGGCGACATAATCCGCCGGCGTCAGTTTGAGCGAATTCTCTGCGCTCGCCAGCGTCAGGCGCTCGATGTCATCCGATGTCAGCGTGCGGCCGAAACGCTGTTGGAGCAATCGCACTGTCAAGGCCGTGTTGCCGCCGACGATCGTCGTCATCAGCGGAGCTGGATCCGCCGCAAGCGGTGGCGCGCGCTCCGCGACATGGTGGCCGAGATCAGCCAGAAGCTTGGCGATGTCGCGGACCGCTTCGGCGATCTCGGGATCGATAGCATCGCCATAGGGCGACTTCTCGGTGAAGCAGATGCGCAGCTTGCCGGGATCGCGGCCGACTTCCTGCGAGAATGGCCGATCCGGCGGCGGCGCGACATAGGGGCTCGACGGCTCCGCGCCATGGATCGCGTCCATCATCACGGCGCTGTCGCGGACGCTGATGCTCAGGACGTGACCGACCGAGAAGCCGCCCCAGCCTTCGCCGCGATCGGGGCCGAGCGGGTTGCGCGCGCGGGTCGGCTTCATGCCGAATACGCCGGAGGCCGATGCCGGGATGCGGATCGAACCGCCGCCATCGCTCGCGTGCGCGACGGGGAGAATGCGCGCGGCGACCGCTGCTCCGGCACCGCCGGACGAGCCGCCCGACGAATGCTCGAGATTCCAGGGATTGCGCGTCGGGCCGAACAGGCGGGATTCCGTCGTCGGCATCAATCCGAATTCCGGGCTTGCGCTCTTGCCGAAGATCGTCAGGCCGGCGTCGAGGAAGCGCTGGGCCAGCGTGCCGTTGTGATCGGCCACGAAGTCCTTCAGCAGGGTTGCACCCGACGTGGTGCGCGTGCCCGCGAGCAGGTCGAGGTCCTTGAGCAGGAACGGCACGCCGGTGAAGGGGCCGTCGGGCAAGCCCTTATCGATCTGCCGCTCAGCATAATCGTAGTGCTTGACGACAACAGCGTTGAGCGGTGGGTCGACCTTCGCCGTGCGGGCGATGGCCTCGTCGAGCAGCTCTTTCGCCGTCACGTCTTTCTTGCGGACGAGCTCGGCGAGACCGACAGCATCATAATTGCCGAATTCCTTGAAACCCATGTCCATGCTCCGCGGCGCCGGGCCGCCGACTGAAGGATCGGTCCCGGCGTGAATGAAAGGCCGAAAAGATCAGCCGAGAATGTCCTGGTTGATCACGTTCTGGCGCAACGGATCGCCGTCCAGCACGCTCAGGATATTGCGGGCGGTCTGTTCGCTCATCCGATTGACCGCCTCGACCGTGACGCCCGCGACATGCGGCGCCATGATCACGTTCGGCAAGCCGTGCAAGGGCTGACCAACCGGCGGCGGCTCGACTTCGAAGACGTCGAGGCCGGCGCCGGCGAGATTGCCCGACACCAGCGCGTCGTGCAGCGCCTTTTCGTCGACGATGCCGCCGCGCGCGGTGTTGATGAGATAGGCGGTCGGCTTCATGCGCTTCAGACGCGCCGCGTTGAAAAGGCCGACGGTTTCAGGTGTCTTCGGACAATGGATGGTGACGAAATCCGCGCGCGACAGCGCGGCGTCGAGGTCCGGCACCGCTTCGCAGCCGGCCGCGGTGATCTCGCTGGCCGGCTTGTAGGGATCGTACACCAGCACCTGCATTTCCATCGCGAGGCAGCGCTTGGCGGTGCGCGTGCCGATCCGCCCAAAGCCCACGATCAGCACCGTTTTGCCGTAGAGGTCGAACGGCAGCACGCCGAGCCGGCTTGCCCAGGTGCCTTCCTTCACCATCGCGTGCATTTCCTGCGCGCGCTTGGCCAGTGTCAGCATCATGAACAGCGCCTGTTCGGCAACCGACGGAGAGTTCGCGGTGCCCGCGACCATCAAGGGCACCTTGCGGCGGGACAACGCAGGCACGTCGACCGCGTCGTAACCGACGCCGATCCGCGTCACCACCTTCATGTCCTTGGACGCCTCGAGCTCCGGCTCGCCGAAGCGGGTTGCGCCGAGCGCCACACCATGGACCGGGGCATGCTGCTCCAGCATGGCCTGAAAGTCCTTGGCCGAGATCATGTTGGGAAATTCGACGAGATCGATATCTTCGCGTTCGTTGAGGAGAGCCCGTGCCCCCGGAGAGAATGTCTGGGTGATGAAGACCTTCTTTTTGTTGGTAGCCATTTCCTGCCCTTGAGGTTCTTGTCCGCCGTCAAAGGACGGCACCGGTCACCTCGTTTAGCAAATGCATATTGTTGAGGTCCACAGCCATTCGGAGCGGGGCGCCATCCCGTGCGCCGGCATTTGGGTTGACCCGCCCGCAGATCTGGGTGCCTTCGAGGGTGGAATAGACCAGCGTCTCCATGCCCATCGGCTCGGTGACGTCGAGAACGGCGTCGAACGGCTCCACGCCCGGCTCGGCGTGCGGTTTGGACTCGGCAATGTGTTCGGGCCGGATCCCCAGCAGCAACTTGTCGGTGCGCGGTACGGCCTGGTAGCGCGCTGCACGCTGGGGCGGCAGCGGGAAGGCGATGCGGTCCGTCAGCCTTACATGCAGCCTGCCTGCGGTATCCTCGAGGCGGCACGGCAGGAAATTCATCGCGGGCGAGCCGATGAAGCTTGCGACGAACCGGGTCGCCGGATTGTGATAGAGATCGTTGGGCGTGCCGATCTGCTCGATGCGGCCGTGGTTCATCACCACCACGCGGTCGGCCAGCGTCATCGCCTCGACCTGGTCGTGGGTGACGTAGACGGTCGTGGTGCGGACCTTCTGGTGCACCTTCTTGATCTCGATCCGCATCTGCACGCGCAGCTTGGCGTCGAGGTTCGAAAGCGGCTCGTCGAACAGGAACACCTTCGGATTGCGCACGATGGCGCGGCCCATCGCGACGCGTTGGCGCTGGCCGCCCGAGAGCTGTTTCGGCTTGCGATCGACCAGCTCGGTGATGTCGAGCATGCGGGCCGCTTCGGCCACCCGGCTCTTGATCTCGGCCTTCGGATAGTGCTTCAGGCGCAGCCCGAACGACATGTTCTCGGCGACGGTCATATGCGGGTAGAGCGCGTAATTCTGGAACACCATCGCGATGTCGCGATCCTTGGGCGGGACATCGTTGACGACGTCGCCGCCGATCATGATGTCGCCATCCGAAATGTCCTCGAGCCCTGCGATCATCCGCAGCGTCGTCGACTTGCCGCAGCCGGATGGTCCGACCAGCACCACGAACTCATGGTCGGCGATGTCGAGGTCGATGCCGCGCACCGCCTCGACGTCGTCGTAACGTTTCACCACCTTGCGCAACGTAACGTCAGCCATGAATCCTACCTTTGTTGCGTTCAACCCTTTGTCGCACCGGCGGTCAGGCCGGCAATGTAATAGTCCATCAGGAAGGCGTAGATGATCAGCGGCGGCGCCGCGCCGAGCAGGGCGCCGGTCATGATCTGGCCCCAGTTGAACACGTCGCCCTTGATCAGCGTCGTGGTGATGCCGACCGGCAGCACCAGCTGATCGGTCGAGGTCGTGAACACCAGCGGATAGAGGTATTGGGCCCAGGAGACCGTGAAGGCGAAGATCGTCGCGGCGATCAGGCCGGGAAGTGCGACCGGGATGAAGATCCGCGTCAGCGTCTGGAACCAGCTCGCGCCGTCGATAATCGCGGCCTCGTCGAGCTCCTTCGGGATCGAAGCGAAATAGCCGATCATGATCCAGGTGCAGAACGGCACCGTCAGTGTCGGATAGATGAACAGCAGCACGTACCAGCGGTTGATGAGCTGGATGCCGGTCCAGTCGCTGAAGGTTGCGAACATCTTGAACAGCGGCAGGAACAGCAGCGTGTCCGGGATCAGGTAGGTCAGGAACACGCCGGTCGCCAGCGTCGCCGAGCCCCAGAATTTCATCCGTGCCAGCGCGAACGCCGCCGGCACACTGATCAGCATCGTGATCGTCACCACGATGATCGAGACCCAGGCCGAATTCCAGAAGAAGCGCAGGAACTGGTTCGACGTCAGCAACTCGACGTAGTTCTCTAACGTCGGGTGATAGATCCACCACGGATTGGTGGCCGCCGAGATCTCCGCGCTACCCTTCAGCGACGTGATCAGCATGTAGAGCGGCGGTGTCAGCGAGAACACCGCAAACAGCGCCAGGAAGAAATACGACCAGCGCAGCGCCCAGGCGCGATCGCGGCTCATGCTGCCGTATTTGACCTTGCGCGTCGGTCCAGCCTTGTCGATCGCCATCGTGCTCATCAGGCTTCATTCCCCCGTTTGGAGATATCGCGCAGGATGAAGACCGCCGCGACTGCGAGAATGGGGAACATGAACAGCGAGACGCTGGCGCCGAGCGGAATGTCGCTGCTTTCAATGCCGACCCGGAACGCCCAGGTGGCAAACAGATGGGTATGATCGAGCGGGCCGCCGTTGGTGAGGATCCGCGTGATGTCGAAATTGGCGAAGGTGACGATCAGCGAGAACAGCGTGGTGATCGCGATGATGTTGCGCATCATCGGCAGCGTCACGTACCAGATGCGCTGCCACCAGTTGGCGCCGTCGATCGCGGCCGCCTCATAGAGCTGCTCGGGGACCGATTTCAGCGCCGCCAGATACATGATCATGAAGAACGGTGCGCCGTACCAGACATTGACGAGAATGACCGAGAAGCGCGCCCAATTGGCTTCGCCGAGCCACGGGATCGGGCCGATACCGAAGTAGCTCAGCGTATAGTTGAAGGCGCTGTAGGACGGGTCGAACAGCCACAGCCAGGCCAGCGTGCTCATCGCCGGCGGAATCACCCATGGCACCAGCAGCATGCCGCGCCATTTCCGCTGTTTCTTGGCCGGGACGTTATGAACGAAATGCGCGACGACAAAGCCGATCAGCGCTTTGAATATGACGGCCGATATCGCGAAGATGCAGGACTGCTTGACCACCAGCCAGAACGTCTCGCGCTTGAACAGGAACTCGAAATTGCCAAGGCCGACAAACCTCACCATCGATTTGTTCAGCGTTGCCAGATGCAGCGAGTAAAAGGCGGGGTAGATCACAAAGACGACGATCAGCACGATCAGCGGCAGCGCCATCAGGAACGCGGTCGTCGACTTGCGTTTCATAGCGTTGCGCAAACTGGAGCGCTTGCGCGGAGCGAGGCTTGCCGCAGCAGGGGTCGGCTGGAAGGTCACATCAACCATGACGCTGTGTCCTCGCGCGGGTTGGCTGAACGGGCCGCCCGTCAGTGGGCAGCCGGAATGCGAAGGCAGGAGGCTCCGCGCGGTCATCCAAGCGTGGCCGCGCGGGGCCCTGGTTTCGTCAGCTTCGCATGAAGCCTTCGCACTCGCCCTCAGCCCAGGCGAGCGTGTTCTCCAGTGTCTCACCCTGATAGTATTTGAGACACATCTTGGTCAGCGTGGCTTGGAAGTAGATCTGCTGGGCGATCTTCGGCGGCGCCGGTGATGCGGCAATCGACAGCGTCTGGTGATTATAGGGATTCGGATAGTGGTACAGCGTCCCCTTGGGCGGCGCTTGCTCCTGCCAGATCTTCAGCGTGGTGAGGTTCGCAAACGCCGGGAGATCGTAGCCGCCGCTGGCGTTGACCAGCCGCTCGATCGACGCGGGTTGCGACAGGTGCGTGAGCAGGCTCTTTGCCGCTTCCTTGTTCTTGGAGAAACTCCAGAGCGTCAGGAAATAGGGCAGGAACGGCGCGAAACGTCCCTTCGGGCCAGCCGGGAAGCCGTGGGTCCAGCACTGCTCGGCGATCTGCGGCGCGTCGCGCTTGGCAACGGCCCATGCGCTCGGCGGGTTCATGATCATCGAGCCCTTGCCGGACACCAGCCATTTGTTGTTGGAGGTGTCATCCCACGCCGAGACGTCGGGTGGCAGAAAGGCAATAAGTTTTTTGTAGAACTCAAGCGCCTGACGCACCGCGTCGGTCTTGACGTTCACATTGCCCTTGGCGTCGACGAGCTCGGCACCGAACGACTGGAAGATCGCGCCTGCCGTATCGACGTTGTCGCTGGTCAGGCCCAGCCCGATGCCGAACGGGAAGCCGCCCTTGTGGCAGGCCTCGGCCGCTTTCAGGAAGGTGTCCAGCGTCCAGTTATCCGCTTTCGGCGGGCTTCCGGCCGGATACATCTCCTGCACGTCGATGTTGGCGTACTTCTTCATCAGGTCGATACGCGAGCAGGGGCCCTTGATCTGGCTGCCCAGGCAGGTCGGAACCCCGAGCCATTTGCCGTCCAACTGGCCGAGATACTTCACTGTCCCGTTGACTTCGCCGTTCTGCTTGATGAGCGGCTCCATGACATCGTTGAGCGGTTCGAGCAGATCGGAGTTGGAGTGCGGCCACCACGTCGGCATCGCAAAGATGTCATGGCCGGTTTTCGCCTGGCCCTCCGCGGCAATGGTGACGAGGTTCTTGTCGCCGACGCTCGTGATGTAATCGATCTGGACCTCGACCTTTTCCTTCTCGGCCCATTCCCCGACGAGAGCCTTCGAGGCGTCGTTCGCGCCGGGCACCCAGTGATCCCAGAAGCCGATCGACAGCTTTCCGGCAGCGTAGGCACCACGCACATACGGAGCGGTGATGAGCGCGGCCGATGACAGCGCCGTTGCAGCAACAAATTGTCGTCGTGAAAGCTTCCTCCGTGACATGGCGTTCCCTCCCTGGTGAGCCAACGGACAAAAGACTATGGAAATCCCGATGTTATGTTTTTGTGCGTCGCGTTTTCGCGGCAGCGTGAGATTTCATTGTTGCCGATCAGAACAGAATTGCCGGCGTCTGTCGAGAAACCAGATGCTTACGCACCTAGAACTAACGTTGTGGTCAAATCTCGGGCAGCGCGTTTCGTGCGATCCTGCCTTCCGGCGATCTGCAAACATCTTTTGTGACTATGCTGCGTTGCACGCTTGCGACGGGGTGAACTCCCATCGCGCGGACTGCGCGGTTGAGCCGCAGGATGGAAACGATAAAGTCCTGTTACGTCGACGCGTATCCTCGCCCCGCATGGACTCAACTAAACTCAAAACCACCATCGATCATGGAGATCCGATAATGCCCAGCCCGGTAGCGAAGATGCGTGTGCGGTGGAAACTGTGCGTCGCGCTTGGGGCGGCCGCCATCATGCTGCTCGCCGTGCCCCATATCGTCGATGCGCAAATCGTGCAGGGTGTCCAGAACGGGGCACGTGAGGGCAACAAGGCGGCCGGACCGGTCGGCGGTGTCTTGGGCGGCGCCATCGGCGGTGTGGTCGGGGTGGTGACCGGCGTGACAGGTGTGTTCACCGGCAACAACGCCAACCCCAATGCTGCCAACGGCAAGAATCCGCCGTCCCAGCCGGGTGCGCCGGGTGACAAGCAGGGCGCCAAGGGCACCAAGTCGGCCAAAGCCAAGGACAAGGGTGGAAAGCAGGCCGCCGTCCTGACCCAGGAGGGGGCGCCGCAGTTGACGGCCGAGCAGATCGTCGCCAACAGCGACGGCAATATCGAGCGGATCAAGAAGGAGCTGAACCTGACGCCGGATCAGGAGAAGCAGTGGGCCGGTTTCAACAGCGCGATGCACTATCTCGGCCACAACGGCGCCGACCGCCTCAACCTGCGCATCGCGCGTGCCCAGCGCGATCCGCCCGACGACATCATCGAGCAGATGCGCAATGAGGCCCAATTCCTCAACGACCGCGCGGTTGATCAGCGCAACGTCGCCGACGCGGCGGAGCCGTTGTATGCGAGCCTCGA
The DNA here is from genome assembly GCF_049949265.1 of Bradyrhizobium genosp. P. NCBI lineage: Bacteria > Pseudomonadati > Pseudomonadota > Alphaproteobacteria > Hyphomicrobiales > Nitrobacteraceae > Bradyrhizobium > Bradyrhizobium genosp. P. Next base: position 5,036,112 of record NZ_CP188195.1, read on the forward strand.
CGACAAGCAGAAACAAATCTTCATCAATGAAATGGTCCACCTCAGCCACGAACGCGGGCTCGATTGACGATCCATCGGCGGCGAAGTGGGGACGAATAGCCGGGCCGCCTGGCCCTGGGGTAGGTTAAAGGCGCGGCACCCGGCTATTCTGCCGCAGCGGCGCGGCCCGGCCAATTCGTCATTCAATGTTGAAGAAAAGCGGACCGGATCGCGCCCGAGTGATGGCCGAGTCGAGGCCTTGTCGGGAACCCGGTGACGCGGGCGGCGCACGCTGATCGATCGGCGCTGGGCCGTCCGATCCGTCGCGCGAACGCCGTGTCCCAGCGATGGCCGTTCAGGTCTTCGAAAAGTTCAACTCCACGCCGACGCCATCGGGGTCATAGAGGAATATCTGGATATCGCCGGTGCGCGGCACGATCTGCTCACGGAATTTGACGTGCCTCGCCTGTAGCCGCTTGCGCAGGCCATCGACGTCGGTGGCGGCGAAGGCGATATGGTCGAGGCGGCCGGTGTCCTCATATTTCTTCTCGGTGCCGCGCACCACGATGCCGTCGCGCGGCTTGCGGGTGCCCATCAGATGGACGGTCGCCTGGCCTCCCGAGTAGAGCCAGTAGCCGGGGAAATCGAGCGGCGGGCGATCGCCATTCTCGAGCCCGAGCACGTCGCAATAGAACTCCCTGGTCTTCTCGAGATCCTGTGGCTCGATGGTGAAATGCTGCAGTCCGCCCAATGGCATGGTTGTTCTCCTTGATGTCCTGGATTAGACGAAGGCGAGATCGGCCTCGGCGCCCAGCATCCAGGCGCCGACGGTTTCGAAATGGCTGAGCCGGCCCTGCAGTTGCTGGGTCACGGTATGGATGTCGCGGAAGCGCCGCTCGAGCGGATGGCCATCGAAGATCGCGGTGGCGCCGGCGGCATTGTAGGCGAAATCGACGGCCTCCCTTGCCTTGTGAATGGCATGCGTCGCCGCCATCCGGATGGTCATGCGCTGCGCGACCGTGATGCTGTCGCCCGCAACCAGATCCTTCCAGATGTCGGCCATCGATTGCAGCAGGAAAGCGCGGGCGGAGCGCAGGTTGACCTCGGCCTGAGCCAGGCCCGACTGCACCACCGCATTGTCGCGGATCGGGCTCTTCATGCCGCGCGGCACCTTGTTGCGGGCGACGTCGATGAAAGTGTCGAGCGCGCTGCGCGCTATGCCGCAGGCCACCCCGGCAAAGCCGACCTGATAGCAGGTGTGGTTGCTCATCCGGTACAGCGGACCATCCTCGCGGCACTCGCGGTCGAACTCGCGGGTGATCGAATGATCGGAGCGAACGAAGAAGTCATTCAGCGCGAATTGATCGCTGGCGGTGCCGCGCAAGCCGACCGTGTTCCAGATGTCGGTCCATTCGACGTCTTCGGACCGCACCAGCATGGTGCGTTCGGCCTGTTCGCCATTGGCGTCGCGGAAGGGCGAACCGTCCGCTGCATAGATCGGGCAGTGCGCGCCGAGCCAGGTGGCGTGCCGGCCGCCTGACGCGAACGACCAGACCCCAGTGACGCGGTAGCCGCCTTCGCACGCGATCGCCTTGACCCTCGGGCCGGGGCCCCAGGCGAGCACCGCGCGCGGATCGGCAAAGATCTCCTGCGCGACCGGCAGGTCGAGATAGGCCGCCGACATCGCGCAGCCGCCGGCCTGGCTCAGGCACCATGCCGTCGAGGCGTCGGCCTTGGCGATGCTCTCGATGACGTGGAAGAAGGTCACGGGATCGGTCTCGATCCCGTTCGACGAGCGCGGCAGGAGCAGCCGGAACAATCCGGCCGCGTGCAGCCGGTCGAGCAGATCAGGCGGCAGTCGGCGCGTCGTCTCGATATCGTTGGAGGCGGCTGCAACTGCGCCCCTGACCGCCTCGGCAAGGGCGATCACGTCCTGATCGCCCGCAAGTTCCAGTGAAGATGCACTCATACCGCGTCCTCTAGGCTTGCTTGACCTTCGCGGGGGCCACGACGTCTGCGGCCCCGGTCAGTTCCTTGTCGATCTGCTCGATCGACTTGCCCCGGGTCTCGAGGCCAAAGAAGTAGTAGACGGCGCCCGCCATCAGGAACCAGCAGCCGAGATAGACGAAGGCGGTCGGGATCTGTGTCAGCGGCACGTCCGGCTTGAGGTAGTTGTTCGAGCCGACGATCAGGGCAAGGCCGACCGGACCGATGATCTTGCCGATACCGCCGAAGCCATAGGCCGAGCCCATGCCCGAGGTACGCAGATGCGAAGGCCAGACCTCCGCCGCATAGGGGCCGACGATCGCAAAGCCGCCATCGGCGAAGAAGAACGCGGCAGCCAGCAGCAGCCAGAAGGCGGACATGCCGAACAGCGTCGTGTCGTAGTGATAGCCGGCGATGATCGTAAGCGCACCCGCGCCGAAGCCGAGCAGGCCACCGGCGGTGCGGCGTCCCAACAGCTCCGAGAAATAGGCGAACGAGATGCGGCCGACGAAGCCGGAGATGCTGAGCAGGACCATCATCCTGGAGGCTTCCTGCGGCGAAACCTTGAGGAGCAGCACGAACAGCGAGGGCGCCCACAGCGTGATGCCGTAGACGCCGGTCTGTGCGCCGGCATTGCCAAGCCAGGAGACGATCAGGCTGCGGGGATATTTGAACAGCTCGAGCCAGTTCGACTTGATGATCGGACCGGCATCGGCCGCGCTCGGCAGCGGCAGCTCGGAGGGCTGCATCTGCAGCGCCCAGGCGAGCGACTTGCGGGCCTCCTCGTAGCGTCCCTGCCGGCACAGCCAGCGCGGCGACTCCGGAACCCACAGACGAACCAGCAGCACCAGCAGCGACGGCAACACCCCGATTGCAAACAGCAGCCGCCATTGGTCACTCCCTATCGTACCGCCGAGCACGGCGCCGAGTCCGACGCCGAGCGGGATCACGCAGGTGACGAGCCCGCCGACCCAGCCCCGCTTGTGCGAGGGCATGAACTCCTGGACCAGCGGCAGGTCTACGCAATAGAGCCCGCCGACCCCGGTGCCGACGAAAAAGCGCAGGACGGTCAGATAGACCCAGCCATTGTCGGGCGTAAAATAGAGCAGGCCGGTCGCGATCGAGAAGTTCAGCACCGTGCCGATGAACACGATCCGGCGGCCGATCCGGTCGGCAAGCCAGCCCCAGAGATAGGCGCCGAGGATCGCGCCGACGCCGGAACTCATCAGCACCGTGGCCGACTGGCCGAACGTGAGTTTCCAGGGCCCGACCAGGAAGGCGAGCACGAAGCCGATCAGGAAGTAGTCGAAGAATTCCAGCGCGTCGCCGATGATGGCGGCAGCAAGGATCTTGATCTGGTTCCCGGTCAGAGTCGTCCGGCGATCGAGAATCTCGAACATGGCGTCTCCCCTCGGCGCCTGTTCATTTTTGTCCCGAGCGGGCGTCGCGCCGCCGCACCGCTGATCAGGCAAGGCTATCCTTCCGGTGTCGCGATCGGCAAGCCCGGGCTTGCGCGGGGCTCATCTGCGCGCGGACGATACGGCGCAGCCTTACTGCCGCGCACAAATCGTGGTGCGAAAGCCCGGCGCGATAGGCCGGAGCCGTTGACTAATCCGGGCCAGTCGCCAAGCCTGCGCGAAGACGTTCGAGGGCTGGGTGGGATGGACGAGAAGCGCAAGCATCCGCGAACCGAGGTCAACGAACCCGGCTATGTCTCGTCGGGTGGCTCGGTCATGCCTTGCGTCATCGTGAACATCTCGGCTGAAGGGGCCGCGATCGAAGTCGAGAACCCGGCTTTCGTGCCCCATCGCTTTCGCCTGGTGACGGCGAATGACGCCTCTGAAGTCTACGAGTGCCGGGTGATCTGGACTAAGAAGACCCGGATCGGCGTCAGTTTCGTGGATACGCCTTGAGATCAGCGGGCCGGCAGGAACGGCCAGGCGAACAAAAAGACGGCTCCAGCGCGTCCTCAGGATTACGCGCTGGAGCCGTCTGGGATGGCCGTTTGCCGATTACGAACGTCGCTTCAACTCCGCCGCGGCAAGTTCGTTCCGGCCTTCCGAATTTTTAGGGAGGTCAGCGCCACATGCCGCGCATCCTGGCGCGGATGTCGATCGGTGGGGCGCGGTTGGCCGACGAGGGGCCTGAGGCGGACGCGCGAGGCCAGGTGGTGCGCTCGAACATCGGCAGCAGCCGGTCCGGGATGAAACGGGTGCGCGCGGCGTACATGTGGCGATCGCCCCTGGCGGCCTGGCCATGGACGAAGAAGCGCTGCGGCACCAGAAGGTGCAGATCGTCCTTGGCGCGTGTCATGGCGACATAGAGCAGGCGTCGTTCCTCTTCGAGTTCCGCTGACGTGCCGGCGCCGAGATCGGACGGCATGCAACCGTCGACGACATTGAGCACGTAGACGGACTTCCATTCCTGCCCCTTGGCGGAGTGGATCGTCGACAGGATCAGGTAGTCCTCGTCCAGCAGCGGCACGCCGGCCTGGTCGCTGGTCGCGTCCGGCGGATCGAGCGTGAGCTCGGTAAGGAAGCGCTCACGCGACGAATAACCCGCGGCAATCTGCTCAAGCTGGATCAGGTCGGCGCGGCGGACCTCGCTGTCCTCGTGGATGCGGTCGAGATGCGGCTCGTACCACAGCCGCGCGCGTTCGATGTCGACGGGCCATTCCGAATAGCGGAGGTTTTCGATCGCCTGCACGAACAGCCGCCAGTCATCGCCGGCGCGGGGCGGCGAGGGCAGCGAGGCGAGCGCGGCGATCGGATCGGCGGCCTCCGCCATGCGGTCGAGCACGCGCTGCGCCGAGGCCGGACCGACTCCCGGCAGCAGATGCAGGACGCGAAAACCGGCAACGCGGTCGCGCGGATTGGCGACGAAGCGCAATAGCGACAGCACGTCCTTGACATGCGCGGCGTCGAGGAATTTGAGGCCGCCGAATTTCACGAACGGGATGTTGCGGCGAGTCAGTTCGACCTCCAGCGCTCCGCTGTGCGAGGAGGTGCGAAACAGCACCGCCTGATGCTTCAGCAGCGCACCTTCCTCACGATTGGCCAACACCTGCTCGACCACGTAGCGGGCCTGATCGGCCTCGTCACGGATCGCGACGAGCTGCGGCTGGCGGGTCGAGGCACGGTCGGTCCACAGGTTCTTCGTGAAGCGTTCCTTGGCAAGCGAGATCACGCCGTTGGCGGCCGACAGGATCGGTTGGGTCGAGCGATAGTTGCGGTCGAGCGTGACGATCTCGGCGGCCGGGCTGAATTGATTGGGAAAGTCGAGGATGTTGCGCACGGTCGCGGCGCGGAAGGAATAGATCGACTGCGCGTCGTCGCCCACCACGGTGAGCCCGCGGCCGGCGGGCTTGAGCGCCAGCAGGATCGAGGACTGCAGCCGGTTGGTGTCCTGATATTCGTCGACCATCACGTGATCGAAGCGGCCGCCGATCTCCTCCGCCAGGGCTGCGTCGGTGACCATCTGCGCCCAGTAGAGCAGGAGGTCGTCGTAATCGAGCACGTTCTGCTGCTGCTTGGTCTCGACGTAAGTTGCGAACAGTTGCTTCAATTCGCTGGCCCAGCCCGCGCACCAGGGGAAGAACTGGCCCAGCACCGTTTCGATCGGCATTTCCGTGTTTACACAGCGCGAATAGATCGCAAGGCAGCTGCCCTTGGTCGGAAACCGGCTTTCGGTTCTGGAGAAGCCAAGGTCGTGGCGGACCAGATTCATCAGATCGGCGGAGTCTTCGCGGTCGTGGATCGTGAAGGCGGGATCGAGCCCGATGCGCTCTGAGAATTCGCGCAACAGCCGCGCGCCGATACCGTGAAACGTGCCGGCCCAATTCAGCGCATCCGTCATCACCGAGGCCTTGTCGCCGAGCACGCGCCGCGCGATGCGCTCGACGCGACCCGACATTTCGGCGGCGGCGCGCCGCGAGAAAGTCATCAACAGGATGCGGCGCGGATCGGCGCCGGCGACAATTAGATGGGCGACGCGGTGGGCGAGGGTGTTGGTCTTGCCCGAGCCTGCGCCCGCGATCACCAGCAGCGGCGCGCCAATGGTTCCCTCCGTCCCGACGCCGTGCTCGACCGCGCGGCGCTGTTCGGGATTGAGCGAATCCAGATAGGTTGTGTTGGCAATATCAGGCACGAATCACCCCCGCCTGACGCTAACAGACATGAAGCTAACAGACATGGCGGCGATTGGGACCGATGCGCCGGCGTGGGACGCAGAAATTAGATTGACATTAACGTGGCGCGCGGCACAACCGCGCCATGGGTGATGTATCCACTTCCGACACGCCGCTGAAGGCGACATTCAAGCTGCGGCTGAACGGCGAGACGGCGACGCTTGCGACCGTAGGCCAGGCCTATCGCTTCATCACCAATCTCAGCGCGGTCGAGTGGATGGAGTTCCGGACCTTGCACGGTGATGCCGTCAGCGCGCTCGAGCGGGCGGCCGGCGACGCCATGCTGACGGTGCAGGCGACCAACGCACTGCGCATGCTGTTCGTCCGCGCCAAGCTGCTCTGAATGACTCACAAAGAAATGGGCCGCCTTGGCCCTCCGAGGCGGCCCCAGATGGCGGCAGAAGCGCGATCAGCTTCGAGCCGTGATGTGTACCGCCGTTACCTTGTTTGCGGCCATGACGAAAACGGCCATACGAAACGGCGGTCGATTCGGCTGTAGCAGCAACACCACAGTCAGAGGCCGCCGTCGTCGAGCAGCCGATCGTAGAGCAAAGCCGACCTCAGGTTCATGGTTGCGATCTTGAGGTAGCGCGCCTCGCGCATGGCGTTGTTGAACATCATAATTGCGGTCTTCCAGTGCGACCGTTCGCGCTGGTCCGCGTTCAGCGCGGACAAATAGTCCGCAGCGTCACCGACCGTCTCAAGCGTCCGCCCATTCTTCAATGCGATCGAGAACGCAAGCGGCGATCGCCTCTCCAGTTCCAGCACGTGATGCCCCCCGGGGCAGACGCTGCCCGCGGCCGTGGCGTAGGCGCTTCAGAACGAGTACGCCAGTGCGATCTCCGCCTTCAGGGCGCTGATCCGCCGCTCGGCTTCCTCGAATGTCAGGTCGCGCGCATACTGCCTGGGCTGGTAGGCTTCCTCGGCGAGGCTCCTTAGCCGGGCGGCCTGGGCACGGGTCATCTGCCCGCCGAGACGCTCCGCAACCCCGCCGAATTTCACCGCTGCCATGCTCATGGTTCACCTCGTTGGTCCTATGTTGTATTGACAATATGTTCTATTTTTGTTCTAACACGCCATGGACAACAAGATCAATGAAATTCGACGCAAGATCAGCGCTTTGCGGGCCGAAATGACCTTGATCGAGGCTGCGATCCGGGATCAGATTAATCACGACCTCGACTGCAGCGAGGCATCGTATCGGCTGATGGCGATGCGGGCTGAGGTCGCCGAACTGATCGGCCATTGGAAGGCCGCCGGCGGCGGCGATCGGCTGCCGACCGTCCGCGAACGCCTGAGCCGAAGCCATGCGGAGCGTCCCGTCGCGAAGACGACGCCGAACAAAGACAAGTCCGGGCCGAGCCGCACCAACGTCCGGCTCTGACCGCACAAACTGCAATCAAGAGTTGCGCCACGTCGCATCGGCCGGCATTACCGCGGTTTCCGATCGGGAACCGAGGCGCGGGATCGGCATTGCCTCTGGGTAAGCCGTCGAACTCCATTGCACTGTCCAACGCAATGATCGCCGATCCGACCGCTCCAACGCGGCCATCGATGAATGACGATCGCAGTCCGCTCCTGACGCTGATGTCCTGCATCGGCTGCAGCGTGACGATGCGGCTCGAAGCCTGCTCCCCCGACAGCGAGGGCAAGGACATCCTTCAGTACCGCTGCGGTGAGTGCGGCCGGATCGAGCGGGTACATCTGGTCCGGCGAACCTGGCCACGTCGCTGCTAAACTCGATCGCGCGATAAAGTTCCACCGAATTGGAACTTTATCGTTCGACCGTGGTTATGTCCTGTTCGGCTTTCATCGAGATCATTCATACCGATTTCTCGCTTGATTAGATCACGGGCAGTCATTCTTATGGTTTTGCCGGTTCGCGCGAGTTTGCAGATTCGCCTCCGGTGTGCAGGGGAATTTCCATGACCGATCTCGGCTCCGCACCGCGCGCTCGCACCGAAGGTCGCCGCGCCAAACCACCAAACGGAAATAACGGAAATGCCAATTCCTCGCAGGACCTGCTGCAGTCGCTGCAGGCGATGCGCGCGGGCGATTTTTCGGTTCGCATGCGCGGCGACTATCTCGGTGTCGAGGGCAAGATCGCCGACGCCTTCAACGAGATCGCCGCCGCCAATGAGCGGATGGCCCAGCAGCTCGCGCGCGTCGGCCAGGTCGTCGGCCGCGAGGGACAGACCCGCCAGCGCGTCAACTTCGGGCTCGCCAGCGGCTCCTGGGCCGACATGGAAAGCTCGGTCAACACGCTGATCGACGATCTGCTGTGGCCGACCCGCGAGGTCACCCGTGCGGTCGCCGCGGTGGCGCAGGGCGACCTGCTGCAGACCGTGCAGCTCGATGTCGAGGGCAGGCCGCTGCGCGGCGAATTCCTGCAGTCAGCCAACATCGTCAACACGATGATCAAGCAGCTCTCGGTGTTCACCTCCGAGGTGACGCGCGTGGCGCGCGAGGTCGGCACCGAAGGCAAGCTCGGCGGCCAGGCCCAGGTGCCGGAAGTGACCGGCGTCTGGAAGGACCTGACCGAGAGCGTGAACTCGATGGCCAATAATCTGACCGGCCAGGTCCGCAACATCGCCGAGGTCACGATCGCGGTCGCCAATGGCGACTTGTCCAAGAAGATCACGGTCGACGTCCGCGGCGAAATCCTGCAGCTGAAGGAGGCCATCAACACGATGGTCGATCAGCTTCGCTCCTTCGCTTCGGAAGTGACGCGCGTGGCGCGCGAGGTCGGTACCGACGGCAAGCTCGGCGGCCAGGCGATCGTGCCCGGCGTGGCCGGCACCTGGAAGGATCTGACCGACTCCGTGAACGCGATGTGCGGCAACCTGACCGCTCAGGTGCGCAACATTGCCAACGTGACCACGGCGGTGGCGCGCGGCGACCTCTCGCGCAAGATCACGGTCGATGTGCGCGGCGAAATCCTCGAGTTGAAAGACACCATCAACACGATGGTGGACCAGCTCAATTCCTTTGCCTCGGAAGTGACGCGCGTGGCGCGCGAGGTCGGCACCGAGGGCAAGCTCGGCGGCCAGGCCCAGGTCCCCGGCGTGGCCGGCACCTGGAAGGACTTGACCGACAACGTCAACTTCATGGCCTCGAACCTGACCGCGCAGGTCCGCAACATCGCCGACGTCGCGACCGCGATCGCCGGCGGCGACCTGTCAAAGAAGATCACCGTGAACGTGTCGGGCGAGATCCTTCAACTGAAGGAAACGCTCAACACGATGGTCGACCAGCTCAACGCCTTCGCCTCCGAAGTGACGCGCGTGGCGCGCGAGGTCGGCACCGAAGGCAAGCTTGGCGGCCAGGCCAACGTGCTCGGCGTCGCCGGCACCTGGAAGGATTTGACCGAAAGCGTCAACTCAATGGCGTCGAACCTGACCGCGCAGGTCCGCAACATCGCCGAGGTGACGACGGCGGTTGCCGGCGGCGACCTGTCCAAGAAGATCACGGTCGACGTCCGCGGCGAAATCCTCGAGCTCAAGGACACCATCAACACGATGGTGGACCAGCTCAACGCCTTCGCCGGCGAGGTGACGCGCGTGGCGCGCGAGGTCGGCACCGAAGGCAAGCTCGGCGGCCAGGCGCTGGTGCGCGGCGTGGCCGGCACCTGGAAAGACCTGACCGACAGCGTCAACTCGATGGCCTCGAACTTGACCGGTCAGGTGCGCAACATCGCCGAGGTCGCGACCGCCGTGGCGAAGGGCGACCTGTCGAAGAAGATCACGGTGAATGTGTCGGGCGAAATCCTTCAGCTGAAGGAGACCCTCAATACGATGGTCGACCAGCTCAACGCCTTCGCCGGCGAAGTGACGCGCGTGGCGCGCGAGGTTGGCACCGACGGCAAGCTGGGTGGCCAGGCCCAGGTCACCGGCGTGGCCGGCACCTGGAAGGACCTGACCGACAGCGTCAACTCGATGGCGGGTAACCTGACAGCGCAGGTCCGCAATATCGCGGAAGTGGCGACCGCCATCGCCGGCGGCGACCTGTCTCGCAAGATCACGGTCGACGTCCGCGGCGAGATCCTTCAGCTGAAGGAAACGCTGAACACGATGGTGGACCAGCTCAACCGCTTTGCGGGTGAGGTGACGCGCGTGGCGCGCGAGGTCGGCACCGAGGGACGACTGGGCGGCCAGGCCAATGTGCCCGGCGTCGCCGGCACCTGGAAGGATTTGACCGACAGCGTCAACTCCATGGCCGGCAACCTCACGGCGCAAGTCCGCAACATCGCCGAGGTCACCACGGCCGTGGCGCGCGGCGACCTGTCGCGCAAGATCACCGTCGACGTGAAGGGCGAAATCCTCGAGCTGAAGAACACCATCAACACTATGGTGGATCAGCTCAACGCCTTCGCCGGCGAGGTGACGCGCGTCGCGCGTGAGGTCGGCACCGAAGGCAAGCTCGGCGGACAGGCCGAGGTGCCCGGTGTGGCCGGCACCTGGAAAGACCTCACCGACAACGTCAACTTCATGGCCTCGAACCTGACGGCGCAAGTCCGCAACATCGCCGAGGTCGCGACCGCCATCGCCGGCGGCGACCTGTCCAAGAAGATCACGGTGGACGTGCGCGGCGAGATCCTGCTGCTCAAGGACACCTTGAATACGATGGTCGAGCAGCTTCGCTCGTTCGCCGCCGAAGTGACGCGCGTGGCGCGCGAGGTCGGCACCGAGGGCCGGCTGGGCGGTCAGGCGGTAGTGCCTGGCGTCGGCGGCACCTGGAAGGACCTGACCGACAACGTCAACCTGCTGGCGGCCAACCTCACCACACAGGTCCGCAATATCGCCGAGGTCACCACGGCCGTGGCGCGCGGCGACCTGTCGCGCAAGATCACCGTCGACGTGAAGGGCGAAATCCTCGAGCTGAAGAACACCATCAACACCATGGTGGACCAACTCAACGCCTTCGCCGGCGAGGTCACCCGTGTCGCGCGCGAGGTCGGCACCGAAGGCAAGCTCGGCGGACAGGCCGAGGTGCCCGGCGTCGCGGGCACCTGGAAAGACCTGACCGACACCGTCAACGTGATGGCGGCCAACCTGACCGAGCAGGTGCGCGGCATCGTCAAGGTGGTGACCGCGGTCGCCGACGGCGACCTGAAGCAAAATCTAACAGTGAAGTCGAAGGGCGAGGTGGCCGCGCTCGCCGACACCATCAACAACATGACGGAGACGCTTGCGACCTTCGCCGACCAGGTGACCAGCGTGGCGCGCGAAGTGGGCGTCGAGGGCCGGCTCGGCGGTCAGGCCAATGTGCCCGGCGCGGCCGGCACCTGGAAGGACCTGACCGGCAACGTCAACCTGCTTGCGGCGAACCTGACATCCCAGGTACGCGCCATCGCGGAAGTGGCGACCGCCGTGACCAAGGGCGACCTGACGCGATCGATCCAGGTCGACGTCCGTGGCGAGGTGGCGGAGCTCAAGGACAACATCAACACCATGATCGGCAACCTCCGTCTCACCACGGAGCGCAACACCGAGCAGGACTGGCTGAAGACCAATCTGGCGCGCTTCACCAACATGCTTCAGGGACAGCGCGACCTCGCGACCGTGGGCCGCTTGCTGCTGACCGAGCTTGCGCCACTGATCAACGCCCATATGGGCGTGATCTATCAGGTCGACAATCCGGAGAGTCCGCAACTGCGGCTGCTGTCGGCCTACGCCAATGACACCACCAATCCGCATCCGCAGATCGTGCAGTTTGGCGAGGGGCTGATCGGGCAATGCGCGCTCGACAAGCGCCAGCGCTTCGTCTCGGACATTCCCGGCGATGCCGTGCCGATCAATTCGGCGTTGATACGGGTCATGCCGAAGAATCTGGTCGTGTTTCCGGTGCTGTTCGAGACCCAGGTCAAGGCCGTGATCGAGCTGTCCACGATCGCGTCCTTCACGACGTCGCAAATCACCTTCCTCGAACAGTTGACCGACAGCATCGGCATCGTACTCAACAGCATCGAGGCGACGATGCAGACCGAAGCTCTGCTCAAACAGTCGCAGCAGCTCGCCGGCGAACTTCAGACCCAGCAGAAGGAACTGCAGCAGACCAACGATCAGCTCGAGCAGAAGGCCCAGCAGCTCGCTGAGCGCAACGTCGACGTCGAACGCAAGAACCAGGAAATCGAACAGGCGCGTCGCGCGCTGGAAGAGAAGGCGACCGAGTTGTCGCTGACATCGAAATACAAGTCCGAGTTCCTCGCCAACATGTCGCACGAGCTGCGGACGCCGCTGAATTCGATCCTGATCCTCGGCCAGCAGCTTACCGAAAACGCCGATGGCAATCTGACCGGCAAGCAGGTCGAGTTCGCCCGCACTATTCATGGCGCTGGCACCGACTTGCTCAACCTGATCACCGATATCCTCGATCTCTCCAAGATCGAGTCGGGCACCGTGACGGTCGACGCAGAGGAGATCCTCACGTCGAGCCTGCTCGAGACGGTGGGGCGGCCGTTCCGGCACGAGGCGGAGAACCGCCATCTCTCGTTCGGCATTGATGTCGACGGCAACCTCGCGCGCAGCATGGTCACCGACTCCAAGCGGCTGCAGCAAGTGCTCAAGAACTTGTTGTCGAACGCGTTCAAGTTCACGGCCGAGGGCGGCGTGAAGATGACCGTGTCGGGCGCCATCGGCGGGTGGAGCGCCGAGCATCCGATTCTCAACACCGCGCCCGCGGTCGTGGCCTTCGAGGTGACGGATACCGGCATCGGCATTCCCCAGGACAAGCAGAAGCTGATCTTCGAGGCGTTTCAGCAAGCCGATGCCGGCACCAGCCGCAAATACGGTGGCACCGGCCTTGGCCTTGCCATCAGCCGCGAACTCGCGAGCCTGCTCGGCGGCGAGATCCATCTGCGCAGCGCGCCCGGCAAGGGCAGCACGTTCACGCTATACCTGCCGCTGAAATATTCCGGACCGACCGTGGCGCTTCGTCCGCAGGCCTCGTCGATGGCAATGCCGCACACGGCGGCCCCGTCGCTGCAGGCGTCGTCCACGCAGGAGCGCGTGATCGAGCAGCTGGCGGACGACCGGCTCGATCTCGAACCCGGTGACACACTTCTGTTGATCGTCGAGGACGATCCACACTATGCGCGGGTTCTGGTCGATCTGGCACGTGACAAGGGCTTCAAGGTGCTGGTTGCAAACCACGGCGGGGAGGCGCTCGACCTCGCCAAGCAGTTCCAGCCGAGTGCGGTCTCGCTGGACGTGTTCCTGCCTGACATGCTCGGCTGGACGGTGCTGAGCCAGCTCAAGCACAATCCGCTGACCCGTCACATTCCGGTCCAGATCATCACCCTCGACGAAGACCGGCAGCACGCGCTGGCTCGCGGTGCGTTCTCCTTCGTCAACAAGCCGACCACGACCGAAGGCGTCAGCGCGGCGCTCTCGCAGATCAAGGAATACGCGAGGCCGCGCCGCAAGCGCCTGCTGATCGTCGAGGATAATGCTGCGGAACAGCTCAGCATCAGGGAACTGCTCGGACACGCGGACATCGAGATCCTCACCAGCGACACCGGAGCAGGGGCATTGACGACGCTGCGCGAACATCCCTGTGATTGCGTCGTGCTCGATCTGCGATTGCCCGACATGAGCGGTTTCGAGGTGCTCGACCATATTCGCAAGGACGACACGCTTTCGAATGTTCCTGTCGTGGTGTTCACGGGACGGGAACTTTCGGCGGAGGAGGATGCGGAACTTCACACCATGGCGCGGAGCATCGTCGTCAAGGGCGTTGAATCGCCGGAACGGCTGCTCGATGAAACGTCACTGTTCCTGCACCGTGTGATCACGGAATTGCCCGTCGAAAAACAGAGGATGCTGGAAAAGCTCAATAGTTCCGACGAGGATCTCATTGGCAAGACGGCACTGCTGGTCGACGACGACGCCCGCAACATCTTCGCGCTCTCCAGCGTGCTGGAGCGGCGCGGTATGAAAGTGCTGACTGCGACAACCGGTCACGAGGCGATCTCACTGGTCGAGTCCAATTCGAGGATCGCGATCGTCCTGATGGACATCATGATGCCGCAGATGGACGGTTACCAGACCATCGGCGCGATCAGGCAGAACTCAGCGTTTGCGCGGCTGCCGATCATTGCGCTGACGGCGAAGGCGATGAAGGGCGACCGCGAGAAATGCCTGGAGGCGGGCGCATCCGACTATCTGGCAAAACCCGTCAACACCGAGCAACTGCTGCTCGCCATCCGCATGTGGCTTCACCGCTGATCGGCGATCGATAATGATGGACCACGAAAAGATCAACATTCTTCTGGTCGATGATCAGCCGGCCAAGCTGCTGGCTTACGAGGTCATCCTGAAGGAGCTCGGCGAGAACCTTGTCGTCGCATCGTCGGGCCGCGACGCGCTCGAATTCCTGCTCAAGAACGAAGTCGCGGTCATCCTGGTCGACGTCTGCATGCCCGAGCTCGACGGCTTCGAGCTCGCGGCGATGATCCGTGAGCATCCGCGTTTCCAGAAAACCGCGATGATCTTCATCTCGGCGATCCAGGTCAGCGATATCGACCGGCTTCGCGGCTATGAGATGGGCGCCGTCGACTATGTTCCGGTTCCGGTCGTACCGGAAGTGCTGCGCGCCAAGATCCGCGTGTTCGCCGAACTCTACCGCAAGACCCGCCAACTGGAGCGTCTCAACGCCGAGCTTGAAGATCGCGTGCGTGCGCGCACCGCCGAGCTCGAGCAGTCGACCACGCGCCTCGTCGAAAGTGAAGCCCGTCGCAGCATGGCGATCGCGGCGGGCAAGATGGGGTCGTGGGACTGGGACTGGGTCAACGGTGACTGGATGTGGGACGAGGGCCAGTACAGGATCTTCGGCGTCGATCCCAAGTCCTTCAAACTATCGTCCGACAATATCCAGCGGCTGTTTCACCCCGAGGACGTTGACGAACTTCGGCAGGCCTGGGCCGGCTTTGGCCACGGCATGACGTCATATGAAGCCGAATTCCGGGTGATGCGGCCGGATGGCGAAGTCCGCTGGTGCGTCGGGACGGCCGCGGCCACCAGCGACAGGAACGGCAAGGTGGTGCGGGTGAGCGGCGTGACCGTCGATATCACCGAGCGCAAGCGAGCCGAAGAGCGCCAGAGCCTCCTGACCCGGGAAGTCGATCATCGCGCCAAGAACGCGCTTGCGCTCGCGCAATCAATCGTGCGGCTGACACGCGCGCAGAACATGAACGCCTATGTGCAGGCGGTCGAAGGGCGCATTACCGCACTGGCACGGGTCCATACCGTGCTGTCGCTGTCGAGCTGGCAGGGCGCCGAGATCCGGCGGCTGGTGACCGAGGAAATCGCGCCCTATTTCGAGGCCGGGCAGATCCAGATCGAGGGTGGCGAGGTGCAGTTACAGCCCGCGACTGCGCAAACGTTGGCATTGGCGCTGCACGAGCTCGTCACCAACTCCGCCAAATATGGCAGCCTGTCAGCATTGCCAGGCCGGCTCGCGATCACCTGGGAAGTGCAGGACGAAACGTTGATCCTGGCTTGGGTGGAATCCCGTGGCCCCAAGGTGACCAAGCCGACGCAAAAGGGGTTCGGCACACGAAGCGTCATCGCGAGCATCGAGACGCAGCTTGGCGGACAGGCGGATTTCGATTGGCGGACAGAAGGTCTGATCTGCCGCCTGACCGTTCCTCTCAAGGCCGCCATCCCGGAAGGCGCGACCTACCGCGATCTGGCAAAACCTGAGCGCCAGCCTGGGCACAGTTCCCGAGCCGTGTAGCGATCTCATTTAACTGCAATCGAGCATTGGACCTCGCGGTTAAGAGGTCAACACCAGCGCTTGCCATCCTCGAGCGAACGCCGCGGACGGCGCCTCCACGAGGACATTAAGCCGCAGACGACATTGTGAAGGGAGCCGGCGGCAAATCTGCGCTACCAACGGCCGCAACGACGACGCAATCGCGCGAGAACCAGCATGCGAGGACTGAGCTTTGCGGGCACGAGCATTTTCGTCATCGCGCTCGCTGTGCTGGCCATCGGGCGGTCGAGTGCCGAGCCGGTGTTGAAGGGCACGGAGGCCTTTGGCGACTGGCAGCGCGACAAGCCTGGCACCATCAGGTTGATCACGCCGCAAGACTTGCCGAAGCCCGGCGCCACGGCCTCCAGCAGCAATGCGTCTCGCGTCGTGCCGAGACCGGAATCCGCCGTTCCGCAGGTGCCGGCAGGGTTCAAGATCGAGCTGTTTGCTGCGGGGCTCAGCGGCCCGCGGATCATGCGCACCGCGCCGAACGGAGACATCTTTGTCGC
Organism: Bradyrhizobium genosp. P; assembly: GCF_049949265.1. Taxonomy (NCBI): domain Bacteria; kingdom Pseudomonadati; phylum Pseudomonadota; class Alphaproteobacteria; order Hyphomicrobiales; family Nitrobacteraceae; genus Bradyrhizobium; species Bradyrhizobium genosp. P. Next base: position 5,052,525 of record NZ_CP188195.1, read on the forward strand.
TGAAACCGGGCCCGGCCGCATCCGCATTTTGCGCAGCGCCGACGGCGCCATCAAACCGGTAACCAACGAAATCTACGCCGGCGGCTTGAACAAGCCGTTCGGTATTGCGTTCTTCCCGAGCGGAGACAATCCGCAATGGCTCTACGTCGCCAACACGGACAGCGTCGTCCGCTTCGCCTATCGCAACGGCGACCTCAAGGCGTCGGGGAAACCGGAGACGATCGTTGCCAATCTTCCGCACGGCTACGGCCATTCCACGCGCGACATCGTGTTCACGCCTGACGACAAGCGGATGCTGGTATCGGTCGGTTCCGCCGGTAACGCCGGCGAGGGGCTGGGCCGGCCGGCCGAAGGCATCGAAGCCTGGACCCGTGATCGCGCGCTCGGCGCCGCCTGGGGCTCTGAAACCGATCGCGCCGCCGTGCTCAGCTTCGATCCCGACGGCAAGAAACAGAAACTGTTCGCGACTGGCATCCGCAATTGCGTGGGACTGGCGATCCAGCCCGGGACCGGCACGCCATGGTGCTCGACCAACGAGCGCGACGGCCGCGGCGACAATTTGGTGCCGGACTATGTAACGCGCGTGCGCGAAGGCGCGTTCTACGGATGGCCGTGGTACTACATCGGCGCCAACGAAGATCCTGCACATGTCGGCGAGCGTCCCGACCTGAAGGACAAGGTGACGATCCCCGACGTTCTGTTGCAGCCACACTCGGCCTCGCTCGGCCTGACCTTCTACACCGGAAGCAACTTTCCGCCCGACTACCGCGGCGATGCCTTCGCGGCCGAGCATGGCTCGTGGAATCGATCCAAGCGGACCGGCTACAAGGTCATCCGCATCCGCATGAAGGTTGGCGCGCCGACCGGAGAATATGAGGATTTCGTCACCGGCTTCGTCGTCGCCGACAATAAGGTCTGGGGACGTCCGGTCGGCATTACCGTGGCACACGACGGCGCGCTGCTTGTCTCGGAAGACGGCAACGGCACGATCTGGCGCATCAGCCACAATTAGACGAACCCCAGCGGCGTCGCCGATGCCTAGATCACGTCGGCCAGTGACTGGCCATGCAGCTCGATGTTGAGGCCCTGCATGCCGAGATCGCTGATCTCGCCGCCCATTGCCTTAAGGCTTTCCTCGCGGATCAGCGACATCAGCCCGCGCCGCAAGGCGAGGAATTCCGAGGACATCATCATCGACTGTTGCCGCGGCCGTTCCAGCGGAATCGGAATCTCGGCCTTGATCGAGCCCGGACGCGCCGTCATGCAGTAGACGCGGTCGGACAGGAAGATCGCTTCGTCGATGTCGTGGGTGACGAACAAGACCGAGATCTTCAGCCGCTGCCACATGTTGGTGAGGATCTGCTGCATGATGACGCGCGTCTGCGCGTCGAGTGCGCCGAACGGCTCATCCAGCAGCAACACCTTGGGTCCGGTTGCGAGCGCGCGGACGATGCCGACGCGCTGCTTCATGCCGCCGGACAGCCGCTCCGGATAGTGCTTCTCGAACGCCTCAAGGCCGGCAAGCCCGAGCAGGGTGCGTGCCGCGCGTTCGCGCTGCGACCGTTCCATGCCGCGCATTTTCAGGCCGAATTCGACATTTTCCCGCACCGTCTTCCATGGGAACAGCGAATATTGCTGGAACACCATGCCGCGCTCCGCGCTCGGTCCCTTGACCGGCTCGCCATCGACCGTGATGGTGCCTTCGGTCGGCTTCAGGAAGCCCGCGACCGCGTTCAGGAACGTCGACTTGCCGCAGCCCGAGGGACCCACGATCGAGACGAACTCGCCGGGATTGACATGGATATCCGTGTTGGTGACTGCCGCGACGGAGCCGTCGAGCGTCTCGTAGCTCAACGCAAAGTTCTTGACCTCGATGCGACCACGGACGGGTCTGGTCTCAATCTCGCTCATGTGCGCCCCCAGGGCATAGCGAGCCGTCCAACGGCCCGGATCAGCAAACTCGACGCGAGCCCAAGCACGCCGATCGCGATCATGCCGAGTGCGATATCGGGATACTGGACCAGCGAATACGCTTCCCAGGTGAAGTAGCCAATGCCGTATTGGCCGGAGATCATCTCGGCGGCGATCAGCGAGACCCAAGCGACGCCCATGCCGATCGTCAGCCCGGTGAAGATGTGCGGCAGCGAGGCTGGGAAATAGACCTCGCGGAAGATTGAGGCCTCCTTCGCGCCGAGGCACCGCGCGGCCCGCACCAGCACCGGATCGACCAGCGTCATGCCGTGCAGTGTGTTGACCAGGATCGGGAAGAACGAGCCGAGGAACGTGATGAAGATGATGCTCTGCTCGTTGGTCGGCCATAGCATGATAGCCATCGGCACCCAGGCAATCGCGGGAATCGGACGCAACACTTCCGAGACCGGGAAGACTACCTCATGCACCAGCTTGAAGCGGCCCATCACCAGACCAAGCGGCACGCCGACCAGCGCGGCCAGCGAAAAGCCGAGCAGGATGCGACGGCAACTCAGCACGATGTGCATCAGGAATTGGGGCTCGTGGATCGCTCTGGCGAAGCTGTCATAGACGGCGAGCGGCGAGGGCACGTTGGTGAAACGGACGAAGAACACGACGCGGTATTTGGTCAGGAGATGCCACGCGAGCAGGAACACCATGAGCGACGCGATGCCGATCAACGTCGCGCGGATCCGATCCCTGTTAAGCCGGTACCAGCGGCCGGCGAGCACGCCCATGCTGGCCGTGGCGGCAACGGGCGCTGGAGCCGGCGGCTCCGTCGCAGTCGCCGTAACCACGGCGGGTTCCTCCTGGCGGACAAGTGCGGGGCTGCTGCTCACGTCTTGCCTCCGCCGACCGCCGATTTCACCGCGTCCTCGAATCCCAGGACCTTGCCGCCGCTCTTGGCGGCATAGGCTTCGGCGTCCTTCTTCAGGAGGAACGGCGCAATGTCGCCGCCGCCGACCGCAAAGAAGGCCTGGTCGGCGAACAGCTTGATTCCGCGTGTGGTGTCGAAGACGTAGGTAACGTTGATCTTCTTGCCCTTGGCCTTGAAGTCAGCATAGGCGCCGAGCGTGCAACTGGCGCTGGAGAACGGCAGGATGCCTTCGCCATCGACCCAGACCTCGCCGGATTTGCGCGGTTCAGTGACCGGCTTCTTGCAGAAGGTGTCCTCACCTGAAAGCTCATAGTTCTGCGTGCTGGCGAGCTGCGCGTCGTAGTCGAGCTTCAACTCGGCATAGGCCTTGCGGACGTAGGAATCGTCGACCCATTTCTTCGGATCGAACTCCTTCATGCGCCCCAGATTCTGCAGTACTTTTACGTCGGTCGCGGCGGCATCGATCAAGGCCGGCTTGATGGTCGGATCGGTCGTCATGTTGCCGCTCGGGCCGAGGAAGATGTAGACTACTTCCTTGTTGATACCGGTCCACTCCTGGATCTTCTCGGCAGCCTGTTTCGGGTCTGCGCGCAGCCACTGATTGGCCGCTATGATTGCCTTGATGTAGGCAACCACGACCTCCGGATATTTTTCGGCGAAGTCGGAGCGCACGACCACGCCATGCCAGGTCGGCAGGTTGGTTTCGACGCCGTCAAAGATTTTTCGCGCGTAGCCACGGAACGGCAGCAGCTCGGCGAACGGAACGAAGTCGGCATGCGCGTCGATCTTCTTTTCCTGCAGATTGGTCGAACCGACCTCAGGGCTCTGGCTGACAAGCTGGAAGAAATCGGACGGATAGCCGCGGTCCTGCATCGCCTTCAGCACCATGCCGTGCGCCGCCGAACCGAAGGGAACGCTGACCAGCTTGCCCTTCAAATCGGACAGTTCGTAGTAGGGCGAATCCTTGTGGACGACGATGCCATTGCCCGAGCCCGACATGCTGTAGGCGGCGACCGCGATCAGGCGGCTTTTGCTCTCCGGATTGTTCTCGAAGGTGAAGCCGTTGACGACGAGCGGATAGTCGCCCATCGCGCCGAATTGCAACTTGTTGGCCATCATGCCGTTGGTGACGGGCGGACCGGAGGTGAAGTTCTGCCATTCCAGTTCGAACTTGATGTTGGCGTATTTGCCTGACGTCGGCAGGTATTTCTCGAGCAGATGCAGTTGCCGGATCACGACGCCCGTGGTCACCGTATTGGTCGTGGTGTCCTGGGTGCCGATCCCGATGGTGACGGTCTCCGCGGCCGCGGGGCCGGCAAACATCAGGGCCAGGGCGGTCGCCGACAGCGCGATCGCGCGTGCTGGTACATGGCGGAGCATTCTCATCCTCGCTCGGTTGGATATGCTGATGCCGCCATGATTGGTTGACCCGGTGATCTGGGCAAACGCGGACTTGTCCTCACGGTCGATTAGTTGCCGGGAAAGGGCCGATGCACACCTGTTGGGCAGATTTGCTGCAGGACGCCAATCGGATGAGCACAGGAGTTAGTCTGCCGCCTGACCGCGCATCTCCTCCAGCACATCGGGCCGGCAGACCACGATCTGCGAACGCTTGGTCAGCACGACCTGCTTGTCCTGCATCCGCTTCAGGCTGATCGTGACCCATTGCCTGGTGGCACCGACCATGTGGGCGATATCCGCGTGCGTGAAGGCCGCTGCGATCAGCCTGCCATCGGGATCCTCGACGCCATAGAGGTCCATCAGGTGCAGCAGGAGATGCGCCAGGCGCTGGGTGATCGAACGCGTTCCCAGCATCTGGGCGAGCGCCGAATAGCATTTGCCCTTGAATGTCAGACCCTCGATCAGACCGATTGCCAGATTGGGGATTTCGGCGGCGAGCGTCCGCAGCTCGCGTCCCGGAAGCTGCACGACGGCGCAATTGCTGGCGGCAACGCCGGACCATTGATGCGTGCCGCCCTCGAACACTTCCGGCCCACCAACGAAGTTTCCGACATGCCAATAGGCCAGCGTGATCTCGCGCCCGAGCGGCGAGATGTAGAACACGCGGACGCGGCCGCTCTCGATCAGATAGATGCCGTCATGCTTGGCGCCCTGGCTGAACAAGGTCTGTCCGCGATTGAGCACCTTGCGGCGGCCCGACTTGAGCACGAGTTCACGTTCGCGCAGCGTCAGCTTATCCATCAGCGGTGGCGGGCCGCCGATGGCCTGCTGATTCTCGGTGAGCAGCAGCGAGGTGCCGCCGGGTGTTTTGGCGGTGCCGGGGGGCACGCCGCCGCTGATAGCATTGGCTGCCTGGAGCAACATGACCTGCCTCCGGATCATCTGGAATTGATCCAAAGAGCAGCAAGCTTCATGCCAGACCAAAGGGGGCGAACCACCTCAACGCGAACTAGGAAGACGGCTGAAAGGCCAGCGAAATCAAAGGCTGGCGAGATCGAGAAGGTAGCTCTTCGGATAGATCCCGCGGTTATGGCCGTCCGAGAAGGCGATGTTCAATCCGTAGCCGAGATCGGCCACCTCGACGATGGCGAGGCCCGGAAAACCCAGAGGGAAGCGGTCGTCAAAGCGGGCGCGAAGACAATGTGCGCACTTGCAGGCTGTCCGCAATGTTTCCGCCGACAGCGTGACGCTCTCGCCAAGAGATGTGGCCATGGACAACGAATCCAGCTCGGGACTGACCTCATAGCCTGTCAAAGTCGGTGCCACCGTCATCGTCATCATCTCCACGCGCACAAAATAGGAGAGGAGCGACTGCTGCGATAGCAACTAATTGCGCACAGGACTCAAATAACAAGGACTCGGTTGCGGCGGACCAATCGTGGAGAACGACAGGCCATGAGACTCATGGTGCGGAGGACAAACTCACTTCGCGCGCCCCGAACACGCGAACCGAACTTGCTGTTTTGTTGTTCAACCGGCTGGCTCCGAATTGATCAATTGAACCAAACCTCGCCATTCTCTCGTCAGTGACAACTAATTGCTATCGCACGAGGCAACGCTGAACAAAGCTGCTGCCACGTTGCGAACCAGGAGCTGATGATGGCAATGGACGAGATAGTCGATGGAATGTCGGAGGTTTCCTGCGACGTGCTGGTGATCGGCGGCGGCACCGCCGGTCCGATGGCGGCGTTGAAGGCGAAGCTGAAGAATCCGAAGGCCAACGTCGTTCTGCTCGAGAAGGCGAACGTCAAGCGATCCGGCGCGATCTCGATGGGCATGGACGGGCTGAACAACGCCGTCATTCCCGGCTACGCGACGCCTGAGCAGTACACCAAGGAAATCACCATTGCCAACGACGGCATCGTCGACCAGAAGGCGGTCTATAAATACGCACAGAACTGCTACGGGATCATCGAGGAGCTCGACAGCTTCGGCATCCGTTTCCTCAAGAACGAGAACGGCGACTACGCGGTCAAGAAGGTGCACCACATCGGCACCTATGTGCTACCGATGCCGAATGGCGATACCGTGAAGAAGGCATTGTACCGGCAACTCCGCCGCGCGCGCATCCTGATCTCCAACCGCTACATGGCAACGCGCCTGCTGACTTCGAGCGATGGCCGCGTTGCCGGCGCGATCAGCGTCAACACACGGACCGCCGAATTGCTGGTGATCAAGGCCAAGGCCGTGATCCTCTGCATGGGCGCGGCCGGCCGTCTCGGTCTGCCGACGTCGGGCTACATGTTCGGCACCTACGAGAACGCGGCCAATTCCGGCGACGGTTACGCGATGGCCTATCATGCGGGCGCCGCGCTCGCGAACCTCGAATGCTTCCAGATCAACCCGCTGATCAAGGACTACAACGGCCCGGCCTGCGCCTATGTGGCCGGCCCGTTCGGCGCCTATACCGCCAATAATGAGGGCTCGCGTTTCATTGAGTGCGATTACTGGTCGGGCCAGATGATGCTCGAATTCTACAACGAGCTGTTGTCCGGCAAGGGACCGGTGTTCCTGCAACTCAACCATTTGCACGAGAAGACGATCGAGGAGATCGAATCGACGCTGCACAAGGTCGAGCGACCGACGCGTGGCCTGTTCCAGAAGGGACGAGGCAACGACTACCGCAAGGAGTCGATCGAAATGCACATCTCCGAAATCGGCTTTTGTTCCGGCCACAGTGCTTCCGGCGTCTTTGTCGACGATTTCGCCCGCACCACCGTGCCGGGCCTTTACGCCGCCGGCGACATGGCGAGCGTGCCGCACAATTACATGCTCGGCGCCTTCACCAACGGCGCGGTCGCGGGCACCGATGCGATGGAGTTCGCCGACAATCACGACTTCGCGGATTTCGATGCTGCCGATGTCGTACGCGAGCGCGACCGCGTGATGGCACCGACCAAACGCGACGACGGCATCCCGCCGAACCAGATCGAGTACAAGGCGCGCCGGCTGGTGAACGACTATCTGCAGCCGCCGAAAGTCACCCGCAAGTTCGAGCTCGGTCAGCGCCGCCTCGCCGAAGTGCGTGACGACATGGAGCAGCGCATGATCGCGCGCAACTCCCACGAACTGCTGCGCGCGCTGGAGACCCAATCGATCCTGGATTGCGCCGACATGGCGGCACATGCCTCGCTCTACCGCGAGGAAAGCCGCTGGGGCCTCTATCACCTGCGCACGGATTTTCCGGAGAAGGACAACGAGAACTGGTTCTGCCACACGCTGCTGAGCAAGAGGGACGGCCGTATGACCAGTGAGAAACGTGACGTGCAGCCTTATGTGGTGCCGATCGCGGATGACGAGAAGGACCTCTACGACAAGCAGCGCATCCGCGCCACCGCGTGACGTCAGCCCAAACCGACAGGAGATTGAACGATGCCGCTTGCAACCTATCAGACCTCGGTGCCCGTCGTCGTCGTCGACGCCAAATGCATTGCCGACAAGGGCTGCACCGTCTGCGTCGACGTCTGCCCGCTCGACGTGCTCCGCATCAGCGACATGACCGGCAAGGCCTACATGGCCTATGACGAGTGCTGGTACTGCATGCCCTGCGAAGCGGACTGCCCGACCGGCGCCGTGACCGTCAACATTCCCTATCTGTTGAGGTGATCATGTCGAGCCCGTTCGAATCCTACGACGACCTCGACGATGCCGACGAGCGGCTGCAGGCCGCGGACCCGGCCGAGCGGCGCGTTGCGATCATCGCGCTCGGCCATTCCGGGGATCCGGCCGCCGTCGGGCATCTCGCCGGCATGGTCTCCGATCCGGATGCCGGCGTGCGCCAGCAGGTGGCGATGGCGCTCGGTGAATTCGACGGGCCGGAGAGCGCAATCGCGCTGGTGCAGTTACTGGTCGACCCTGAAAGAATCGTGGCATCAGCCGCGGCCGACAGCCTGGCCGAGCTGAAAGACCCGGTCTGTGCGGACGCCATCCTGCCGCTGGTCAGGCACAGCCACGCCTTCGTCCGGATGGGCGCACTGCGAAGCTTAAAGGAACTGCGGCGCAAGGACACGCTGAAGCCCGCGCTCGAGGCACTGCAGGATAGCGACGCCGCCGTGCGCGTCCAGGCAATCGGCGTGATTGGCTTCCTCAAGCTGGAGGAGTCGATTCCGGCGCTGACCGCGTCGATCAACGACCCCGACGCCCATGTCAGGCGCGCGGCAGTCAGCGCGCTGGCCTTCTCGCAGATGAAATCCGCGGCCGAGTCGATCACCCGAGCGCTCAAGGATGACGACTGGATGGTGCGCGAGATGGCGGCCGAGACCTTGGGGCTCAACGCCAACGGTTCGATCGCCGCAGATCAGCTGATCGAGGCCCTCGCGGACGGATTCTGGCAGGTGCGCCTGAAATCGATCCGCAGCCTCGGCAAGATGAAGATCGACCGCGCGGTGCGTCCGATCGGTGGCTGCATCACCCACGAGCAGGCCAATCTGCGTAAGGAGGCGGCAGCTGCGCTCGGTGAGATCGCTGACCCCGCCGGCGAGCCGTACCTTGCTTTGGTCGCGGGCGACACTGATCCTGAAGTGCGCAAGAACTCGCGCTGGGCGTTGCAGCAGATCGCCGCCCGGAAGGCGAGGGCGGGCACCTGAGATGACCTATGTCGTCACCGAAGCCTGCGTGAAGTGCAAATACACCGACTGCGTCGAGGTGTGTCCGGTCGATTGCTTCTACGAGGGCGAGAACATGCTCGTGATCCATCCCGACGAGTGCATCGACTGCGGGGTGTGCGAGCCCGAATGTCCGGCTGACGCGATCAAGCCGGACACCAAGCAGGGGCTCGAGCCCTGGCTCGCGCTCAACGCCAAATTCGCAGGCCTCTGGCCGAACATCTCCGACCGGAAGGAGCCGCCCGCGGATGCCGACGACTTCCAGGGCGTGGACGGCAAGTTCGAGAAGTTCTTCAGCGAGACCGCGGGCTCAGGCACCTGACGGCAGGTTCGCACCCGAGTGCGAAGCTGAACGCGGATCGCTAGCCCTGGCCATCCTTGAGGCCGTATTCCTCGTAGATGGCGAGGGGATTGGTGTCGGGGAATAGCCTGCACTTGGCCTGTGCGAGATGAAGTGTGACGGCGCCGGCCTCGCATCTGGCCGTCAGGAGCTTCCGGACATCATCCATATGCGCGCGCGGCTGATGCTTCGGCGGAAGCTGCTCGAGCGCAACCAGGGCCGTGGACAAGGCCTCGGTCACCACCCACTCGTCGTGTCCCGTAATTCCCTTTCTCGGCATCACCACACCTCCCGCACCTTGGCGCGCGACATTGTAGCGCACGGAAGGCGGGGGCTGTCATCAGCCAACATGGTCAGGGTGCCGGGAACAGCACGATGTTCGCTGCTCGTAAATGATGCAGGGGGCGGAACTTGGCCGGGCAGTCTGCGCTGGCGGCGAACGCGGCTACGCCGCCACCGCGCCGGTGAGCGACACGCTCAAAATCCGCCACTTCGACGTGTCGAAGAAATAGGTGGCCTTGATGTGCGCGGACGCTGAATCGGGGGCCTGAATCACCGTGTGGAATTTCCGCGTTCCATCACTCAGCGAAATCCGGAATGTCTGCATTGGTCGAACCCTCCACGGCTGGAGCCTGCGGCAACGAGGGTTAATATTTGGTTGTCGACGGAAACGTGCGCGGTGATCACGCCGAATGTTTTTCCGTCTCGGACGATGCCGGCGGCAAACGCACGAATGTATCCTCGGCGCCGAGGATGCGTCCGTCTTGCGCACGAAGCTCCAGCCGTCGGACCGGCAGGCCGGCTTTCTTGTCGATGAGCAGCACATGCGCCTCGTCAGGCTCGAAGAAGAAGTCCTCGCCCCATTGCCGGAGCGCGACAAGGAGGGGAAACAGGCCGCGTCCCTTTTCGGTCAGCACGTACTCCTGGTAGGGGCCGCCGTCGGGAGCAGGCACCGTCTCCATGATGCCATGTGCCAGGAGATTACGGAGCCGGGCCGAGAGGATGTTCTTGGCAAGCCCCAGGCTCTTTTGAAACTCCCCGAATCGTCGCAGTCCATCGAAGGCATCTCGCACGATCAGCAGCGACCACCAGTCGCCGATTGCGTCGAGCGGCCGTGCCACGCCGCATAGGGAGTCCTTGTGGCTCACTCTCTTGGCCATTGCGATCCGCCTGCCGTTGCTCGTTTCGAGTTCTGACTGCCCTCCGTGACGGCCAGCCGGTTGCCACCGTCCTCGACAAATATCGGTTGCAAACTAAAACCTCAAGCAGTAGATGGCGGTTTCAAATTAAAACCACTCACCGTGAGAGCCGCCATGATCCCATCCGAAGCCACATTCGACGGCACGTTTCCGTTCGCGCCGCATTTCACCCGAGCTCCCGGCTTCCAGATGCACTATGCCGACGAGGGGCCGCGGGACTGCGAGGTCGTGCTCTGCCTGCACGGCGAACCGACCTGGGGTTATCTGTTTCGTCGCCTGATCCCGATCTTGAGCACAACCCACCGTGTGGTCGTTCCGGATCACATGGGTTTCGGCAAGAGCGAGACGCCGGCGCATCGGAGCTACTGGCTGCAGGACCACATCGATAATCTGGAGACGTTCGTTCTTGCGCTCGACCTCACCGATATCACTCTCGTGATGCATGATTTCGGTGGCCCGGTCGGCATGGGGCTGGCGGCCCGGCGTCCCGATCGTATCCGCCGCGTCATCTCGGCGAACGGGCCGACGCCGTTCGGCCAGAAGGATCTGTTCGATCGGCTGACGACCAATGCGCTCGTCTCGCCGTGGTTTCAGTGGATCGCAAAGGCTGCGGCAAGCGGTGACCTCGATCCGGTGCTCGGGCAGCTCGGCTTCAACATCCTGAGCACGCTCAAACTCAACGGCTTTGAGAACAACGCCGTCATCGCCGATGCGTGGCTCGCGGCCTACGGCGCGCCGTTCGCGACTCCGGCGGACTGCCTGGGCGCGATCGGATGGGCGAAGGGTTTTGCAACCGGCGCGCACCAATTCGAGACGCCCGATCCCGCCGCCGATCGTGCGATCCGCGGCAAGCCCGGGCTCGCCATCTGGGGCGAGGCGGACCGCACGCTCCAGGGAGAGCAGTTCCTGCCGCTGTTTTCCGAGATCTTTCCGGCCGCACCGGTGAGGCGCCTTGCGGGTGTTGGGCATTACTGTTTTGAGGACGCCCCGGAGGCTGTCGGCAGCTTGATCGCGGACTTCATTCGTCAGACCTGATCGCCGACGGGGTCGTGTGAGGGCGCGGACGGTGAACGAATGGCGGAAGGGGTGGGATTCGAACCCACGGTACCCTTGCGGGCACGCCGGTTTTCAAGACCGGTGCCTTAAACCACTCGGCCACCCTTCCTTCGCAGGAATGTCAGGCACTTAGCGCAGGGGGCGGTCGAACGCAACGCGAACTTGGACCCACGTTGGACCCAAAGCCTATTTTCCCATAAGCCAAGGGCAAAGGCAGCGATGGCGGTCGTAACCAACTCGTTGGCCTTCTTCGACCGCTTCCGCTTGGCATAGTTGCGCAATAGGACTGCGGGATCATCGCCGATCCGCTGGGCCACGGTGTGTACCGGAATGCCGGCGTCGAGTAGGGCGGTCGAGTGAATGCCCCGAAGATCGTGAAACCTGGTCTTCCCGAAGCTGGGCAGGTCGGCCTTTCGGGCCTGCTCGCGCACATAGTCAGTCCGGCGCGCAAATTCCTTTGAGAAGTTGCGTGGGTTACGGGGCTTGGTGAAATCGAAATCTCCGCCGGGATCGGGAAGAGCCGGGAATATCAAGGCACCTGCGCGCAGCCTGATCAGCGAGAGGTCGACCTCGGCGCCGTCCGGTATCACCTGCACCATCGGGCGCACCTGCGCCGGCGCCAGCGGCTTCGCAGCCGGGTCGGGACTTCCATGAGGCCAATCCCCGATCGGTAGGGCATAGCCCCGCCCGTGAGCAGCGCGAAGCTGCGGCGGCACGTGCGGGAGAAGCGCCGCAACCCGCCGGCACCGATCCAGCCGCGGCGCCGGAGCACAGCGCCGAGAAGCTGAAGGTCGGCAAGTACGAGGTGTCGGAAGCCGATCTCGCGACGATGCTGGACCGCCAGTCGCAGGATGATCTCCGCAAGGCCACGCTCCCAGCCTCGCCCAGTGACTACAAGCTCGATCTCCCCGCGGACCTCAAGCTGCCGGGCGGGGTCGAGTATAAGCTGGACGCCAACAATCCCAGCCTGACCGCCTTGAAAAACTGGGCCCACGGAAAGGGGTTCGATCAGGCGACCCTTTCGGAAATTCTCGGCATCTACGCGACCCATGAGGCGCAGAATAACGCCGCGCTCGCCGCCCGGGCTCGCGAAGAAGTCGCCAAGGCCGGCGTGAATGCGCCGCAGCGGGTCGACGCCGTGACGAAGTAGATCACCGTCGAGGTTGGCACCGCCGACGCCAAGCCGATCTGCGCCACGATCGTCACCGACGCACATCTGCGCTTCTACGAAAAGCTGATGCACAAGGCCTCCTCGCAGGGTGCCGCAAGCTTCTCGCAGCAGCACCGCGCCGCGCCCGAAGCGGGCATTCCCGGTTTCGAGAAGATGAGTTTCGAGCAGAAGCGCTATGCGCAGGACCAGCAGGCGGCGCGCCGTGCTCGCTAGGGAGACCTGAAAAATGAAGATCATCCGAACCTCAGCGCCGCCGCCTCCGAAGGAGCGCTCCATCATGCGGTTTGATCCTCCGGCCGCTCCGAAGGTTCGGCCGATGTCGCCGGCCGCTCCGAAGCAGGCGGACCAACTCGATCAGCGCGACCCGGCTGGCGGCATCGATCCGCAGCAGCAGATCTTCTGACGTGGCAACCACCTTCACGCTCAAAATTGATTTGGCTGGCCACGAGCAGCCGCACGCGCCCCAAGCCCATCGCCGGCTGGTCGCGCAGATGCTTGATCAAGCCCGGCAAAGCCTCACGAGTAGCAACACGATGCGCGGAGAGTTGACGATCGCAGCTCCGGGCATGCCGACCAAGACGTTGGGCGGGTGGGAGTTTGTGGACGAATGACCGAGGCGTGTGCGCCCATGCGCAACGGGCGGCGCTTCGCGACCGTCTGGAGCCTTCCACCGAACATCGCGCGGGCATCCGCGTCGCGTGAAGCCAAGCCGCCGCTGCTCGTGGTGAGCGACAGCCCGCCGCCAAACGATCCTGCACCGCCTGGCGCTGAATTCATCGCTGTTGAGGTTACGTCGTATTCGGAATTGATCGCCGGCCTCCGTCAGAAGCTTGCTGCTTTGGGAATTCGCTATTTGGACTTTGACGAGCTTGCAGGCCTTCCCCTCGGAATGACCGGGAAAGCCCTCGGTCCATCTGAGGTGAAGGGGCTCGGAGCCAGAAAATTGTTCGATGCGATCCGGGCCGCTGGCCTTCGGATCAGGCTCGAGGAAGACCCCGAACAGACTGCGAAGATGTCCGAGCGCATCGCCGAAAACTACAATCCGCGGCAGCCGAAGCAGGCGCGGCCGAACAACCGAAACTATGCGCCCAGCGCCTCGTTGATCGACCGCGTCCTACAGCATCTGTCGAACAACACGCCCGGCGGCCTCAAGCTTCTCAATGACGCAGCAAAAACAGCCCGCTCAAATTGGGCGCGCCATGCCTGGCAAGCGCGACACCCGGAAGGGCCAACATCATGTTCGTGATCGACAATGAAACGCTGCTGCGCCGCGATGCGGTCCTGCGACAACTTGAAGGCAAGGCAGCCGTCACCCTTGTCGACGTGATAGCGGCGAGCAAGGTCATCGACTTCGCCGCAGCCCGCGCGCGCCGGCAGCCGGCACCGCACCCTCGCGTGAATAAAACCGACGGGGCGGCCTGATGAGCGCGAGCGAAAATTCCGAAATCAGTCGCCCCAAACCCATATCCGCCAAGGTGCGCGAGGCGATCACGTCGATGGTGACCGGCGACGCGAAGACCATCACGGCCGCCGCCGAGAAGGTAGGGCTGAGCCGGGAACATCTCAGCAGGGAATTGAGCAAGCCCCACATTGACGCCTTCCTGCAGCAGAAGGTGCGCCGCAATCTTGCTGTCGCGACGACGCGGGCGGGAGCCGTAAAGGTCGACCTGCTCGACTCCGACAACGCCATGGTCCGCGATCGCGCCAGTTCGTTTGTGCTCGGCCTCGCCGGCATCGCTCCAGCCTCAACGCCGAGCGTCAACGTCAGCATCGAGGTGAAGGCCGGATACGTCATCGACCTAAGGGATGACCATGATATGCCGCCAAAGGTCATCGACCCCCCGCGCGTCATCGGTCCCGAGCCGATGCGTCAAATCGAGCATGAGACGCAGGGCATTTCATCGACGCGGTGAATGATGGCGCGCCAGTGATCGAGATCGCGAAGGGCGGGAACGCCTGACGCAGGCTCGATGATCGCGACAATCAACATGAGCGTCTTCCGGTTTTAAGCAAACGCTCATCGGCCAACGGCCGGACCTATCAGAAACACCATACCGGCCTTGGGACTTGAGATGAAACTGGAGCTATGCGTGCTCAGACGGCCGGTGCTACCGTGAGTAGCGCGGTTGATTCGATATCGCGATGCGTCGAATTGCGGCGCCTTCATAGGGAGGGGCCTGATGATGATGATTTATGGCTTCCTGAAATGGCTTGGGCAGTTCCAAAACACGCTAAGAAACGGGTCAACTGGGCTGGGCAGATACTCGTCGTTGAGCCACCGGAATTCGTATTCGTCGAGGGCGCCGACGATGACGACCTCGAAGTAAACCAAGACTATTACGCTTGGTCGCAGGAGTATTACGCCGCCCTCGATATCATCAATAATTGGCGCTCTTCGCGCAATTTTCCGCTTAATACGTTCCATATCGGACTAAAGCGAAGGGCCAAGATTATTGATCCGACCGCTATTACCGCTCAGCGAATTAAGCGACTAGCGTCAATCGAGTCGAAGCTGGCTAGATTCCCGACCATGACTCTATCGCAGATGCAGGACATCGGGGGATGTCGCGCCATCGTATCGGAGGCGCGTGATGTGTCGCGGCTCTACGAGAGCTACACTGAAAGCGATCTCAAGCACGCCTTGGCCCAGACTGACAATTATATCGATAACCCGAAGGATTCGGGATATCGCGGGATGCATTTGATCTATCGGTATTACTCCGATAGACGTCAGGATTACAACTCTCTGAAAATCGAGATGCAGCTGCGCTCAAAGCTACAGCATGCTTGGGCCACCGCGGTTGAGACGGTCGGTGCATTCGTCAAGCAGGCTCTTAAATCGAGCGTGGGCGAGCAGGAATGGCTTCGTTTCTTCTCACTGATGGGCGGCGCATTAGCGTTCATGGAAAATACCGCGCCGGTACCTGGCGTTCCCAATGCCTATTCCGATTTAGTTGAAGAGCTACGCGATTACGCGAAAAAACTTGAAGTGTTCAGTCGGCTACAAGCATTTGGCGCGGCTCTCAAGCATTATGAAGGCCTGCAATCCAAAAACGATCACTACTATCTGCTTGAGGTCAATCACACCACACGGCTGCTCAATGTCAGCGGTTTCAAAAGGGATGAATCGGACAAGGCAACTGCAAAATATTTGGAAGTTGAGAAAAAGATAAAAGGTGAGATCTGATGCAGTTCTCGTTTCAGTCGATTCAATGAATTCATTGCGGCAGGCATACCCGAATTACTTCTTAGACACCGGCGTCTTTCTCGCTGTGATGCAGGATATTCTTTCCCCTCCCAAGGTGGCGGCTAAGGGAAAGGTCAAAACAGCTGACACATAGGGCGTTTTGCTTCGTTGATACGATCTTCTTAGATGCCTTGGCCCAGTCGAGCCTGGTTTTCACGACCCCTCATCATTGTCCGAGCACATTCCAAAACCCCCGCGGCAACCGCGGCACCTCTCCATCGTCGGACTTGTTGCAGGCCGGGCAAGGCGCGCCGGCGCCGCCGCAAGTGCAGGCATGCGGACCGGTCCATGGCTGGTCCTGATCGTTCTCACAGACCCAGCCGGTATCCTCGCAACAGATGCAGCGCGCCGTCATGGCAGCGACCTCATCTGCTCGAACAGCTCTTTAACCTCGCTCAGCCGCAGCTTGGTGCCGGCGGGCATGTGGTCCAGCAGCATGTGCCGCGTGCGGACCGCGATCTCACGCATTGCATTCCTTGGAGATCGCCGCTTCGAGCGCGGGCAACCAGGTCTTGTAGCCTTCGGCCGTAAAGTGCTTGCCATCCGACATCTTGGATCCGGATGGCAGTTGAGGGTCGACAAATCGAACGCCGCGAGTCGCCGCGGCTGCCCCGATCGCCGCGTTGGTCTGCGCATCGGCGACCGCGACGGCCATCGGTGGCCTCGTCGATACGAGTTTGACCGTGTCGATGAGGTCGCCGAAATCGCGTTGCGCCGCCGACGATCCGATATCATTCGCCCCAACGGTGAGGACCACCAGGAACGCACCATTCCCGCCGAGCAGGCGGGTGGCCAGCCGGCTTGCTTCCTGAATGGTCTGGCCGCCAACGCCAGCGTTGATGACGGGATGTCCGCAAAGTTGCCTGGGAAGAGGGGCCATTTCGGTCACGCTGTCGCCGAGCACGACGATAGGCGCGGCTGCGTCCGCGAGCGAGGCGCGTATGATGAATTCGCGCACGTCGGCGTGATCGTGAAAGGTATGTTGAGACACCTCGCCAAAGCGTTTGCGCACCCTCTGCAGCTCAGAGAAGGAAGCTACAAAGCCGATCAGAAATACCGTGGCCAGAATCCATGGGAGCGCGCGACGCATGACGCTCCAACTACCATTACGTGCGCAACTCTAGCAACATGCAGCCGCTAGGCCAAAGGAAGCAGGCCAGGGGGCAGCACGCTTCAGCCGACGCCCTTGGCGAAGTTAATCACCTCGCCCCAGTCCAACCGGGTGTCGACCCAACCGACTCTGCCGCAGCCGGTGCGCGCGAGATGCGCCGAGATGTCGTACCAGTCCCATTCCGGCAGATCGGCAAGCTCGAGCCGGCCGTTGTGGTGACAGTTCACGCAATAGACCAGCACCGACTTGAACTGTTTGCCCGACCCAGCGGTGGCCTTACGGTCGACGGGGCCGGTCCAGTAGCGGAGGAAGTGAGCGGGCTTGCGGCGCCAGGGCATGGCGCATGAGAACGCCGCTCGCCGCGGTGCGCAAATTATCAATCCCTTGAGGCTCGGAACGGCGGCGAGCTACTGCGCGTCGTGCCGGATCTCATCAGCTCCGCAGACGCCCGCTCCTGGGCGGCCCGGTAATAGTTCGCTGCGAGCAGTCGGAATGCTTCTCGGGCATCTGCCAACGTACAGCGCTCGGCCTGCTGGAGACAGGTCTGCTCCATCTGCCTGAAGTATTCCTGGCGCGATTGTCCTGCCATCGCTCGCAACTCCCCAATACTCCGCGCACCGTAATATAATACCAAAACGATATGAAGGTTATTTTGTGGGCACCCGAAGAACGCCTGCTAGGCACGAGGTGCCGGGCTAATCCGAACAAGCGGGAGCTGAGAACGGCAACGAACTACTGCGCGTCGTGGGTGTGGATGACTCTGCTCCAAAGAAAACCCGCCGGTTAGGGCGGGTCCTGGAGCGGCTTGGCGCCTATTGGACGGCACCAGGCTCTTTGCTGAATACGTCAGCCGAGGGGATCATGCCCACAAGAGGTAACGGCGCGTCGATGAGATTCCGATAGCTCAGCGCGACATGTCGGACCACCCTCAGCTGATCCGCCGGGTTGGTGATGCTCCGGGCTTCGAGCTGGAGGGTAATTGCGCCCTCGATCTGTATGACCGTATTCAGTTGCTCGGTGGTCAGATGATCGCGGAGGTTCGCCTTCGGCGCCAGCCCCCACCGTTTGCGCAGCTTGGCGGCGGTGCCGCCGTACAGGATCTCGTATATGGCGTCGGTGTTGTTGGTGTAGTGGAACCACTCCGTTGCGCCATGCTCCTTGTACGAATCGGTCGCCGCAACCCGGATTGTCTTCGACCTTCCCCTGGTTTCGGCGTGGATGATCGCTTTCTTCCGAAGCTCAGCCTCCATAAAATTGAAGGCCTGGATATATCGTTCGCGCCAGAACGCCGCCTTCGTTCCACTAAAGCCCATCACCAGCATCGTGAATCCGTCGCGGGTCATCCGAAACATAGGCATTTGTCGGTTCTGCACGGTGGGATATGAGGAGGCCTCAAAATTGAGGGCTCTAAATTCATCAGAGCATTCAAGGGCTTCTATCGCGCGAAGCACATTGTAATGGATCTTGTCGAAATGGTGAGCTACGTCGAGCGAGCTTACGTAGAGTTTGTCCTTTGAACTCCAAGAGGCTCATCGCGTCGAACATCGTGATTTGTTTCGGCTTCGTCTCTGCGTTGGTCATCGTCGCATCTCCTGTAGATGCGACCACGAATTGCTGGACATTCTACGCAGCGGCTGTAAAACAACTCTTGTTAGGGGAGCCGGTCACAGCTTCGTGGCCTGGGTTTCAAATTTGAAGAGCGGACCATTTCGCAGATGGGCCGCTCTTCGGCTTTATGGCACCCTGATTCGGACGCCACGCTCAATTTACCTCATCGTGACTCGCCCGCCATGCACGTCGCGTGCAGCCCCTGCCTTATGCACAGCCAGGAAGCTTAATAGTTCATCAATATCCGCTGGCAGGACCTCGATCTTGGCGGTTGTAGCCCTCCTGCTGCATCCGTGGTTTACCGGGCTCTAGAGCAGCCGATAGCCCATGCCTCCGATCGGTCCCTTGGCGTCCCAATTGAAGTTCGGCCGGACGTCGGCTCCAGGATTGCCGCAGGCACGACAGACGAAGCGCAGCTCGAGGTCGGATAGCCTCACATCGTCCGGCCAGCGGTCCGCCATGAGCGCGACCGAGTGGCTGCACCGATGGTCCGTGCAGTAAATCAGACGGCCCGCACGCCCATTGAGCGCATCTCTCCGAACGTGATTTTCTGAGCTGGCATAGCCCATCAGAGCGACGCTGGCTCGCGAGCGCAAATTATCAATCCCTCGTGGATCGGAACGGCGGCGAGCTACTGCGCGTCGTAGGTGTGGATAAAGCTCGTCGTTGACCGTTGGTGCGCGCCAATCCGGCGGCGCAGTCACAACACCGCGCGCTCCTGGCAAGATCGTATTAACCAGACTCAGCCAAGCTAGATTTAGACATGCGGTCGCAGACGCCAGAAAGGCATCGGGCCATTCGTGGAGACGTGCAGTGGATTACAGCGCGTTCACCGATGCCAGCCTGAAGATGATGTACGAGGCGGTCCGAGGTGCGATCGCAGCGGACGACGAATTCGAGGCCTATGGCGAAGAGCCAAAGTTTCGAGCCCGCACCACTCCCGAGTGGAGGCGACACGCTCGCGATCTCGAATCCGAAATGTTGAAGCGTGGATTATCGATCGACATCATCGACTGGACAAACGGGCAGGCGGAGTTGCCGCTGGCGTAGAACGCCGGTCCCGATCATCTACTCCGGGAACCTTGGTCGGAGACGGGACGTCAAAGCAACGAAGTCGGATCCACTTCATCCACATTAACCAGAAAGACCACGGCGCGATCTCGTGTTGTATTCCGCGCGTCGTAGTAGCGCACCCTTTCGTCTGCATGAGCCAGGCGGATGCGAAGAACTGAGTAATCATCGCAAAGAGGTTTGCCGCTCGAATGAAGGGATTTGAGTTTGGCTTGAACCCTCTCGTCTACAAAAAAGGCCTCTGCCTCGAGATATTTTTTGGCAGCGATAGCTACGATCGGCATACGGTCAGCCTCGACGACAAAAACAGAAATTGAAAAAGTCTCGCTCACTTCTTCGCCTTCAACCCGATCTCGACTAGCCGGCGGATTGCTTCGGAGCGCGCCGGCGTGTCTGCCTGGGCGCCGGCCCATTTGTCGACTGCGGCTCCCACCTCCGGGGGTAAGCGCACGGCTGAAACAGGATGGACACCGCCAACCTTCTTAGGTCGTCCG
The DNA here is from genome assembly GCF_049949265.1 of Bradyrhizobium genosp. P. NCBI lineage: Bacteria > Pseudomonadati > Pseudomonadota > Alphaproteobacteria > Hyphomicrobiales > Nitrobacteraceae > Bradyrhizobium > Bradyrhizobium genosp. P. Next base: position 5,072,735 of record NZ_CP188195.1, read on the forward strand.
CGCGATTTTTTGTTTACAGAAATTGATTTCTTCATATTTTCAGTTTACAAAAATTCGAGCCGAGTTGGAAGGTGCAACTTCCCCTCGGCTCTAACCCGAGCCACAAAGGAGTGGATATCCAAATGACCCGAGCTGATCGCGTGCATAGCACGCCACCCACAAGCACGTCTGCAATCCTCGAAGCCAATCCACATCAGGACGGCCCAGCAGAGTCCGCCGACTCATTTTCCTGCCAACCCGCTACCCGACACCGGGCCGAGGAAAGGCCCCTTGGTGACTCTCCCAAGCCCGCTGGCGGCCTGTCGCGCCGTCTCTCAACGGGCCCTCGAGCAGATCGGGGGTGCGGCATGAGCAAAGCTGGTGAATCTCAATCTCGTTGGAGCGAAGCCGAAATAACTTGCGCCCGTAACTTGTTTGCCGAGAAGCAGCCAGATTCTGAATTCCGGCGCATTCTCGGGCGCACAAAAGCAACCTCCCGAGCCAAGCTTTTTCGTAATGATCGCGATCCAAATCACGTTCCGGTCGCGCTCGGACCGCGGAAATTCGCGCCGCCTGAGCCTCGCCACGAGGTTTCGGCGGACCAGTGGGCGCAGGCGAGTTGGAGACTGAATGCGCCTCGTACCCTCTCGGCGTGGCTGTGCGGCGATCCTGCACCGGGGCAAAGCGCCCTCGATAAGCGGTTAGGAGGTCCCAGGTGAAGCGCCGTCGCCGATCGCACCGAACTCGCAACCGGCAGAGGCTCGCGGCACATGCCAGACGGCTGAGGCGGTGACTAAGCAACGAGGCGGGGCCTTCGGTCCGCGCTCACGCCGTCGGTAACGGCCTCAAGCCCGCCGGTTCAACTCGGCGGGTTTCCTTCTGGGCTTTGAGGGAAGCGCCCAGCGGTTGATCCGGCTTTTCAGGCTGATGCTTTTCGGGCTTGGCCGCCTGCGCCGGTCGCGCAAATCTGGCGGCCCACCGCTGTTCGAACTTTCTTTGCAGGTCCCGAGGAACGTCGCACATAACCCACCTCCGGGTTCGCCACTCGACGGGGCCTTAACGCGCGGGGCGCTCTAAAGGTCCCTAAGCGGGGGCGCCCGCCATTGCCCGCCCGCCTCGCAGAGCCCCCAATCCAAAGCCGCGCCGGCGATCGTCCCGCTAGTCCCAAAAAGTTACGCCGCCGGGCTCGAAATACACTGTCCCGGTGGCGCCCTGTTTCAATCTGGGTCCCTGCAATCCCAGGGCCTCAATCCCTGCAACGTCGATGCCCCAACCGTATGACAGCCCGGCGGGGTGATCGGCGGGCGGGTCTTTAATCCGTCCTGAAGATCGCTGCAGAGTCGTAGACCGGCCGCGTTCCCCATCCGGGGAGGGGACGCTGAGTATTTTTGGTCGGCCTTACCTCGTAGCCATCCTGGCCGAAGTGAGACAAGGCTTCGTCCACGACGTCCTGGAACGCGACCCAGCTATCAGTGTTCGCATCCACCGGCTCGATTCTAAAGGCTCGCTCGCTGAGGCGCGTTGCCTTGTGTGCCGGAGATCCTCTGCTCAGACCTTCAAAGTAGCTCATTTTGGATTTCCATCTGCATTGGAGCGACCTGATTGTGGATGCTGCGCGCGATACCAGGCCGCGAAGGCCGGAGTTGTCCTGCAAGAACTTCGCCACAGCCTCGTCCGGCATCTGGCCTGACAGCATGATCGCGCCGCGCTTTTGCCTTTGGACCCAACCTTGGACCCAAACGGCGCAGAACTGGATTGAACCAGTTAGATTAGCTGGACTGAGGGAAAAGGGGATAAGCGCCGGAAAACCCAACACGATCAGACCAGATGAAACGGGGCCTTACGGTCCCGTTCGTCTTTCAAGACCGGTGCCTTAAACCACTCGGCCACCCTTCCTAACCAATATTTTCAAGTGCATAGCGCATGTTCCAAACAGAACAAACAGCAAAATTGGCACCCGATCGGCACCCTGGCGATTCAGCGCCGCGTTGATCGCCGCTGCCGCCTTGCCATCGTCCTTTCTGAACAAATGGGATAGATGCGCAAGTCATATCTGGTTCGGCTGCCCGAGGCGCTTCGAAATCGTGACCATGATCCACGTCGGCCTTATTCCGCCACGATATCCCAATCAATTACGTCCAATCGCTTTCAGGGTGCCGATCAAACTATCCGACCATCTTGGGACGATCGTTTTCATCCTATCAGGACGATCAGATATGAACCCCCAGCTCATCTACGACGTAGGCGTCCATAACGGCGACGACGCCGCTTACTATCTCCACAAGGGCTATAAAGTAGTCGGAGTAGAAGCTAATCCGGAGATAGTCGCCATCTTGCAAAAGCGTTTTGCGGCTCAAATCGCCGACGGCGCGCTTCAACTCGTCGATGTTGGCGTCGCGGAAGAAGAAGGCGAACTGGACTTTTACGTTTGCAACGAGTCCTCGGATTGGAGTTCCTTTAATCCGAACAAGGCCGCAACCGGCGGCAAGACCAATAAGGCTATCAAAGTCAGGACAGCCAAGTTCTTATCGATTCTGCAGGAATACGGCGTGCCGTACTACTGCAAGATTGATATCGAGGGTAACGACAGCATCTGCCTGCAAGGCATCGACCCGCAGGATAAGCCCGCGTACTTGTCGATCGAAATGTCGCATGCGCACGGAGATCGCGATCTCAATAATTTACAGCAGTTAGGGTACCGCCGTTTCAAGATTCTGAGCCAGGCGAACTTTGCCCCAGCCAACCCGCGGGTCGATAGAGTTGCTCGCAGCCTGCCTCGGCAAATAACCTGGCGAATGAGACGGCTTGAAGGGAAATTGCTCGGCAAATTCCGCGATGGGCCATGGGATTTCAAGATGGGAAGTTCCGGGCCATTGGAGACGATCTACCAGGTCGCTGGATGACACCCGACCAGGCGCTAAAGATCTGGCGCTCGCTTCACGATTTGGACAAACGTCACGCGGGGGGCAATTGGTTCGATATCCATGCCGCAGCCTAGCGAGCAGCCGTCTTATCGACCGGCCGGCGCTCCCCCTTGCACCGGATCGCTCAGCTAAACGCGAAGGCCAGCAAGCTCGAGCACAGCAGCACAAGGCTCGCTGCGGTCAGCGTCAGGAAGCCGTCGGAGACAAAATCGTGACTGCGCATGATACACCTGCCTGATCCGATGCTCGTCCGAATTGATTAAAGCTTTCCGAACAGTCGCTCCTGGAAAGAGGTGACGCGTCTTTCCACCTCGGCGGGCCCTCAGGCCCGGTATCGATAGCCTTCCACGGCATGAGCCAAAAAGATGGCTGCACTGACCAGGCCCATAACCGCTGTAACCGTCTCGATCATCGCAAACGTTCCTTTGCGCCCCACGCGGAAGAGAGAACGATTACAGGCTTGCACAGTCAAAAAGATTCAATTGTTGGAATCGAGATCACCCCCCGACTGATGATTTGCTGCAACAGTGTGTCTGATCGCGGGACAGCGGACGTCAAGACAGCCAAGCCTCACACGGTGAAAACTCCGTAGATCAACGGAGGGAGGGACAACCAACCATTCACCACGGCGCGGCTCACCCCATTTCCGCCGTGTTTCGGTTGCGGTATCTTCACTCTCCGGTGCGGAGGTGGGCTGCATCGTGACGAGATGGATGCATATGCCCCGGAGTAGGCGGGCGTCCGGCAGAGTGGTACTTGGGGCAATGGGGACTAGACGGCCAGATTCGATCGTCCGGACGGCGCGCGGCGCCGTCGCCGTGGCCACGTGCCTCGTCCTCGCCAATTGCGCCTCGTCGAACCAGTTCGCGAGCCGCGTCGATCCCAAATACGGCGTCTCCTCGAGCCCGCGGGTTGTGGCGTTCGGCGATCCCGTGCCGAAGGGCGGCGGCACCTACCGGGTCGGCAAGCCCTATGTGGTCGGCGGAGTTACCTATGTACCGGAAGAGGACGTCAATTACCGCGCCGAAGGCATGGCGTCCTGGTACGGCGACGATTTCCACGGCCGCCTGACCGCCAATGGCGAGGTGTTCGACATGGGGTCGCTGACAGCGGCCCATCCGACCTTGCCAATGCCGAGCTATGCCCGTGTCACCAATCTCAGTAACGGCAAATCGCTTGTCGTCCGCGTCAATGATCGCGGCCCATATCACGGCAATCGCCTCATCGACGTCTCGAACAAAGCCGCTGAACTGCTTGAATTCAAAGGCAATGGCGTTGCTCGCGTCCGCGTCGAATATGTCGGCCGGGCACCGCTCGAAGGCTCCGACGACCGCCAACTGATTGCGACCCTGCGCACCGGCACGCCGGCGCCGTCGCCGTCGATGGTACGGGTCGCCTCGGCGCGGCCGTTCGTGCCGGATGTGTCCTCATCGGCTCGCCGGATCCGCGGTGACGTTCCGATGCCCGAAGGCAGGCCGTACAGCCTCGGCAATACCTCGGCCGACTACGCCTCGACCACGGCGACGTCCGAAATGTCCGCTTCAAGCCGCTCGCGAGGCCGTGTCCTGAACAATCCGCGGGAAGTGTCCTACGAGGGCAACGCACAGTATGCCGCGACCCCGAGCCCTGCCTCGGCCAATGTGCCGATCGACGCACGCGGCCCGGCCGAGGTCCTGAGCGGGCGCGGGCTCTACTGAATCAGGCACTTCGTCTGATTACTTGAGAAAAGCGATCAGGGCCGCATTGACCTCGTCGGGCCGTTCCTGCTCGATCCAGTGACCGGCGCCCTCGATGATCAGCTTCTGCTTCAGGTCCGGCAGCACGCGCTCCATGTCGGCGAGCCGTTTGGCGCCGATTAGCCCCGTGATCACGGCGTCGTTTGATCCCGCGATGAACAGCGAGGGTTGATGGATCTGCGCGTCCTGCCAGGGCGCCGTCAGCTCCCAGTTGCGGTCGAGGTTGCGGTACCAGTTCAGGCCGCCGCGGAAGCCGGACTGCGCATAGCCGGCCGTGAACTCGGCGATATCGGCTTCGGTGAGCCAGGCCGGCAACGGCCGGCCGCCCGGCAGATTACCGAGGAAGCCCTTCGCCTCATCGACGAACATCGCGCTTGGGTCGGATACGCCGCGCCCGAGCACCAGGCGCATGGTGTGGGCAATGTCGCGTTCGAACTCGGCTTCCGCGACGCCTGGTGGCTGGAAGTACTGCCAATAGAAATTGGTGATGCCGCTCTCGCGAAGGGTCTGCAGTGGCCGCCCGCGTCCCCGGAATGGCGGCGGAACACTGAGGCCGGCGACCTTGGTGAAGATATCCGGCCGGAAGAGCGCGGCATGCCAGGCCACCGGCGCGCCCCAGTCGTGGCCGACGATCACGGCCTGCTTTTCACCGAGTGCGGCCACCAGCGCGACCATGTCGCCGACCGTATCGAAGATCGTATAGGCGCCGATGTCGGCCGGCGCGCTGGTCCGGCCGAAGCCACGCATATCGGGGGCGGCCACCCGAAAGCCGGCGGCCGCAAGCGCGGCGATCTGGTGCCGCCAGGAATAGGACAGTTCCGGCCAGCCATGGCAGAGCAGGACCAGTGGGCCTTGCCCCGCTTCACGGACGAAGATGTCGATGCCGTTGGCGGAGATGGTGCGTGAGGAAGACATCGCGTTTCCGCCTTGTTTGCCGGTTTTGGTGTCATACGGCTCATTCCAAAGATATGGACGTTCAGCGCGCTCAGCAATCCAACCCGGCCGTGCATAAGCGCAAATACCTCAGTTGTTTGCGGTACTTCTACCTGTTAGAACGCAGCCTTTCAGGACATCGCTGATGGCAGCCCAGACCGCAGTTTCCCGCACGTTCGCCGCTCGCGCCGGGCGTTGCTGGCGCGGCCTGGTCGCGGCCGTCGTGGTGCTCGCCGTCGGCTGCGGCGGGGTTGTTTATGCCGCGAACAACAGCGTCCAGGGCGCCAAGAAGGAAGAGGGCGGCTTCGACGGCGATGCTCCGACCGCCATCCTGGTCGAGGCCACCAGCGGCAGCGTGTTGTTCGAGAAGAACGCCGACGAACTGCGCGCGCCGTCCAGCATGATGAAGCTGATGACGGCCGAGGTGGTGTTCAACGCCATCAAGAACGGCGAAATCAAGCTCACGGACGAGTACCGGATCAGCGAGAACGCCTGGCGCCGGGGCGGGGCGCCGTCCGGTACCTCCACGATGTTCGCGGCAATCAACAGCAAGGTCTCCGTCGACGACCTTCTGCATGGTGCGATCATCCCGAGCGGCAACGACGCCTGCATCGCGCTAGCCGAAGGCATCGCCGGCAACGAGCACACTTTCGCAACGGACTTCATGACCAAGCGCGCACGCGAGCTAGGCATGACCAAATCGACGTTCGGCAATTCCAACGGGCTGCCCGATCCCAGCAACAAGATGACGGTGCGGGAACTCGCGATCCTGGCGCGCTACGTCATCCAGACCTATCCCGACAGGTACAAGCTGTTCGGCGAGAAGGAGTTCACCTGGAACAAGATCCGCCAGCAGAACCGCAATCCGTTGCTGAACGCGATGCCTGGCGCCGACGGATTGAAGACCGGCTACACCAAGGAGGGGGGCTACGGCATGGTCGGCTCGGCCGTACAGAACGACACAAGGCTGATCGTCGTCGTCAACGGTCTCGAGGATTCCGAGGATCGTGCCATTGAAGCCAAGAAGATGCTGGAATGGGGCTTCCGCAGTTTTGAAGCCCGGACGCTGATCGCGGCCAATCAGCCGGTCGGCTACGCCCGGGTGTTCGGCGGCGACAGCCGCTCGGTGAAGCTCGTCAGCCCCGATCCGATCAAGGTGATGGTATCCAAGAATGGCAATGACAAGCTCCTCGCGCGTGTAATCTACAGCGGCCCCGTCAAGGCGCCGATCGCGGCCGGTCAGAAGATCGGCGTGGTCAGGGTCTGGCGCGGCGCCAATGTAGCGATGGAGGCGCCGGTGTTTGCGGCGGACGCCGTCGGCACCGGATCGACGATGCGCCGTGCACTCGACGGCGTCCAGGAACTCGTTATTGGCATGTTCCGGGCCGGTGCCGAGAAGCTCTGACATGGCGGAAACAGCAGTCAAACGGCCGAGCTTGCGCGGTCGCTTCATCACCTTCGAGGGGGGTGAAGGGTCGGGGAAATCAACCCAGATCCGCAAGCTGGCCGAACGTCTCGACACCGCCAAGCTGCGCGCCATCGTGACTCGCGAGCCCGGTGGCTCGCCAGGCGCCGAAATCATTCGGCACCTTGTGCTGTCGGGGATGGGCAAGCTGCTCGGGCCCGACGCCGAGACGCTGCTGTTTGCCGCCGCGCGCGACGATCATGTCCGTACCCTGATCCTGCCCGCGCTCAACCAGGGCGTCTGGGTGCTGTGCGACCGCTTCTTCGATTCCACGCGCGTCTATCAGGGCCGGCTCGGGCAGGTGCTGCCCGGCCTGCTCAATGCCATGCAGCGCGTCACGATCGGGGATCTCAAGCCCGACCTGACCATCATTCTCGACGTGCCAGTCGAGGTCGGCCTGCAACGCGCCGCCGCGCGCCGCGGCAACGCCGCAGCCGATCGTTTCGAGGCGGAGGACGTCAAGTTCCATCAGGACCTGCGTGACGCCTACCGGCAGATCGCAGCGGAAGACCCGCAGCGCTGCGTGCTGATCGATGCCACGGCCGACCCTGACACGGTTGCATCGAAGGTCTGGGCCGCGCTGCGCGAGCACGTGTTGACGTTAAAAGCGGCGGCAAGTTCGGCATGAGCGCGCGCAAGGTCGAACAGGAGATTGCGGTCCGGCATCCGCGCGAGACGTCGGACCTGTTCGGGCATCGCGAGGCGGAAAGCACCTTGCTCAACGCCTATCGCGGCGGGCGCATTCCTCATGCCTGGCTGATCGGCGGCGCGCAGGGGATCGGCAAGGCGACGCTGGCCTATCGCATGGCGCGGTTCGTGCTGGCGTTCCGCAGTCCGACGGCGTCCCAGGTGCAGCAGGCGCCGACATTGCGCGTTGATCCGGCCGACCATGTGGCGCGGCAGATCACCGCCGGTGCACATGGCGGACTGTTGGTGCTGGAGCGAGGGCTCAACGATCGTGGCGTGATGCGGACCGTCATCACGGTCGACGAAACCCGCGAGACCATCTCGTTCTTCGGCTCGACCGCCGCGGTCGACGGCTGGCGCGTCTGCATCGTCGACACCGTCGACGAACTCAATCCGAACGCCGCGAATGCGCTGCTGAAGATCCTCGAGGAGCCGCCGCAGCAATCGCTGTTTCTGCTGGTCAGCCACGCGCCGTCACGGGTGCTGCCGACCATCCTGTCCCGCTGCCGCAAATTGCTGCTGCGGCCGCTGGAGACGGACGACGTCGTACGTAGCGCTGCCACCGCGACCGATATCGCGGCCGACGATCCCGCACTGCTCGAAGCCGCGGCGGCCTCGGAAGGTAGCGTGGGGCGGACGCTATCGCTGCTCGGCGGCGATGCGCTCAAGCTGCAGCAGCGCACCGCTGCGCTGCTCGCGACGCTTCCCAAGGTCGATCCGCGCGAATTGCACGCGCTTGGTGACGCACTCGGCATCAGCGACCGCGTCGCGCTCGCCGCCTTCATCGACGGCATCGATCGCTGGATCAGCGACAAGATGCACACCGGCGACGCCAATGCCAATCTGCCGCGCCTTGCACGGCTGGCGGAGGTATGGGAAAAGATCGTCCGCGCCGCGCGCGATACCGAGGCCTACAATCTGGAGCGCAAGCCGCTGGTTTTCTCGGTGTTTTCGATGCTTGCGGACGCAACCCGATAGACGCTCCGTCTGACCTCTATCCCGACAAACTTGTTTTGATCTGCAAAGGAATCCGTGGTGGCGACCGCCAAGAAGAAATCGTCGAAGCAGAAATCGTCGAAGAAGAAAGCCAAAAAGACGAAGACGTCGACAGTTCGCGCGACCGGGAAAAAGGCCGCAGCCAAGTCGCGCCCAGCGAAGAAGAACAAGCGCGTCGTCAAGAAGGCCAAAAAGGCAAAGGCCGCCAAGAAGGCCGTCAAAAAATCGACGGCTAAGAACGCTCCCAGGAAGACATCAAAGAAGGTCGCGAAGAAAGCCGTCAAGAAAGCTGACAAGGTTACGCCGAAGGCAGCAACCGCGAAGGCTGCTGCGCCGGTGGCCGCGAAGCCGGCTCCGCCGAAGGCTCCTGCCGCCAAGAAGGCCCCGAAAGCCACCCCGGCGCCGAAGCACGCCAAGCCTGCAGCGGCGCTCACATCAGCGCCGGCCGCCGATCGCGGCAACATCTTCTACATCACGACTGCGATCGCCTATCCGAACGGCCAGCCCCACATCGGCCACGCCTACGAGGCGATCGCGACCGACGCGCTGGCACGCTTCCAGCGGCTCGACGGCAAGGACGTATTCTTCCTGACCGGCACGGACGAGCACGGGCAGAAGATGATCCAGACCGCGCAGGGTGAAGGCCTGACGCCGCTCGAACTCGCCACCCGCAACGCCGCGCGTTTCAAGCAGATGGACGAACGGCTCAACGTGTCGTTCGATCGCTTCATCCGCACCTCGGAAGAGCAGCATCATCGCTCGAGCCAGGCGATCTGGCAGCGGATGGCCGACAATGGCGACATCTATATCGATAGCTATGCCGGCTGGTACTCGGTGCGCGACGAGGCTTATTATGCCGAGGATGAGACAGTCGTCGGCGAGGACAATGTCCGTCGCGGTCCGCAGGGTACGCCGGTCGAGTGGGTCGAGGAGAAGAGCTACTTCTTCAAGCTTTCGGCCTACCAGGACAAGCTGTTGCAGCTCTATGAAAACCAGCCTGACTTCGTCGGCCCGGACTCGCGCCGCAACGAAGTCATGAGCTTCGTGAGGGGCGGCCTGAAGGATCTCTCGATCTCGCGCACCACCTTCGATTGGGGCGTCAAGGTCCCCAATGACCCCGAGCACGTGATGTATGTCTGGGTCGACGCCCTGACCAACTACATCACCGGCGTCGGTCACCCCGACGAGAATGATGCGAACTGGCGTTACTGGCCAGCCGACGTGCATATCATCGGCAAGGACATCATCCGCTTCCACGCCGTGTACTGGCCGGCGTTTCTGATGTCGGCCGGCATCGCTGTGCAGAAGCGCGTCTACGCACATGGCTTCCTGTTCAGCAGGGGCGAGAAGATGTCGAAATCAGTCGGCAACGTCGTCGACCCATTCAATCTGGCCGAGCAGTACGGCGTCGACCAGGTGCGCTATTTCTTCCTGCGCGAGGTGCCGTTCGGGCAGGACGGTAACTACAACCATGAGGCCATCGTCGCGCGCATCAATGCCGACCTTGCCAATGATTTCGGCAATCTGGCACAGCGCTCATTGTCGATGATCGCAAAGCAACTCGGCGGCGTGTTGCCGGAGCCTGGCGAGTTCAGCGATAGCGACAAGGCGATCCTGGCGCAGGCCGATGCGATGCTGGAGGCGTCGCGGTCAGCGATGGCGACGCAGCAGATCCATCAATGGCTCAACACGGTCTGGGCGGTGGTCGCCGAAGCCAACCGTTATTTCGCGGGCGAGGCACCATGGGCGCTCGCGAAGACCGATCCTGTCAGGCAGAAGACGGTGCTCTATGTGACGGCCGAAATCGTGCGCCAGATCGCGATCCTGGCGCAACCGGTGATGCCGTCCTCCTGTGCCAGGATGCTCGACAGCCTCGGCATTCCCGAGCAATCGCGCAGCTTTGCGGCACTTGGCGAACGGATCAAGCCAGGCACAATTTTGCCGGCACCGGTCGGCGTGTTCCCGCGCTACGTGGAACCGAAGACCGAATAGGCGGTTCGGACATCATGCTGGTCGACAGTCACTGCCACCTGGATTTTCCTGACTTCGCCGACGATCTCGATGGGATCGTCGGTCGCGCCGAGACGGCCGGGATCGGCCGTATCGTCACGATCTCGACGCGCGTGAAGCGGCTCGGCGGGCTGCTTGCGATCGCCGAGCGCTTTCCGAATGTCTACTGCTCCGTCGGTACCCATCCGCATCATGCCGATGAAGAGGACGGCATTCCCGCCAGCGAGTTGATCGAGCTCACGAAACATCCGAAGGTCGTCGCGCTTGGCGAGGCCGGGCTCGACTATTTCTACGAACATGGCTCGCCCGAGGCGCAGGAACGCGGCTTTCGCGCCCATATCGCCGCAGCTCGCGCCACAGGCCTGCCGCTTGTCATCCATACCCGCGAGGCTGACGAGGATTGCGGCCGCATCCTCGAAGACGAAATGGCGAAGGGACCGTTCGAGGCTGTCCTGCATTGCTATACCGGTGGGCGCGAGCTTGCGATGAAGGCGATCTCGCTCGGGCTGTCGATTTCTTTCACGGGCATCCTGACCTTCAAGAAATCGGACGCGTTGCGCGCGCTGGCGGCTGAGTTGCCTGCCGATCGCATCATGGTCGAGACCGACGCGCCGTATCTCGCGCCGGGCAAATTCCGCGGCAAACGCAACGAGCCGTCCTATGTTGTCGAGGTCGCCAAGGTGCTGGCGGAAACGCGCGGCGTCTCGCTGGAGGAGATTTCGCGGCAGACTACCGAAAATTTCTTCCGGCTGTTCTCGAAAGTGCCGGCGTCGAAGGTTGCTGCATGACACTGACATTGACCATTCTCGGCTGCGGATCCTCGGCCGGCGTACCGCGGCCGGCGCTGGGCTGGGGCGCATGCGATCCCAATAATCCCAGGAACCGGCGCCGCCGCTGCTCGATGATGGCCGAGCGTACGACGGAGCAGGGCACCACACGTGTCGTGATCGACACCGCGCCCGACCTGCGGGAGCAGTTGATCGACGCTGATGTCGAACACATCGACGCGGCGTTCCTGACGCATGAGCATGCCGATCAGACCCATGGTATCGACGATCTGCGCTCGGTCGTGCTGCACCAGCGCCGCCGTATTCCGGTCTACTTCAACATGTCGACCGGCAAGGACATCATGGCCCGGTTTTCGTATTGCTTTATCTCTCCCGAAGGCAGCGACTATCCGCCAATCCTGACCCGGCATTCGATCGAGGCCGGCGAGAGCCGGACGATCGAAGGGAAGGGGGGACCGCTCGAACTCACCGCGTTCCTGGTCCGGCATGGCAATATCCCCGCACTCGGCTACCGCATTGGCGACGCCGCCTACACGCCCGACCTGCACGACATCCCCGAGGAGAGCTGGCCGGCGTTGCAAGATCTCGATCTCTGGATCGTCGACGCCTTGCGCTATGCGCCCCATCCCAGCCATTTCAGCCTCAGTGACGCACTGTCATGGATCGATCGCTTCAAGCCAAGGCGGGCGGTCCTTACCAATCTGCACTCCGACCTCGACTACGAGGTGCTGCAGCAGTCGCTGCCGGCCGGCGTGATCCCGGCCTATGACGGTATGCGCCTGACGCTCGACCAGGCGGGCTGAACACCTCAACAACGGCAAGCTCAATCAATCGGGCCGCGCATGAGGCGTGGCGGTCCCGCGTTGACTTTCTGCGGGGTTGGCATATCGTTATGATCATAACAATAAGGGAGGATCACATGACGGGAGCCGTGGCGAGGCACGATTTCACCGATCGCACGCGATACGACGCGCTGATGGACGTCGTGAAGAACCGACTGACGACGCGAGCATTCGACTCCAGCTACGTGATGCCCGCGGAGCATTACGACATGATCCTGGAGGCGGCGCGGCATGCGCCGTCAGGCGCGAATGCCCAGCCGTGGCACTTCATTGCCGTCACCGATCAGGACCTGAAGAACAAGATCACGGAGTATTTCCGTGAAGAGCAGGTCATGCGTGCCCGGCTCAAGATGAAGTTTCCGACCCCCGACTATCGCGGGCTGGCATCCGCCCCCGGGTTCATCGTCGTCGCCAGCGACTTCCGCTGGGTCAAGGCGTTTCCGGTCCTCAACGACGGGTCCGAGCTCGACAAGATGTACAAGGAGAATGCCGAGCGGATCCTGCTCCAGAGCGTGGCCGCCGCCACGATGTCTGCGCATCTGGCCGCCGCGGCGCTCGGATATAACGTCTGGTGGGTCACCGCGATCGGCCAGGAGAAGGCGCAGCAGGCCATGAAGCCGCTGCTCGGCATTCCCGCGGAGCTATCGGTGCTCGACATCATGTGCTTCGGTCCGCCTGCGAAGGCGCCCTACAAGCGCTGGAAGAAGAGCCTGGCCGACATCAGCAACTGGAACAGGTTCGATGCCTCGCACTTCATGACCGAAGCCCAGATCGACGAATGGGTTTCGACCACGCGCCACAAGGTGATGTACCGGGATGCCGAGAACGTCGACTAAATCAGCCGCACCGGCCGGGCGCGCCGCGTCAGACTACCGGCTGGAGGACCAGGTCGGATTCCTGCTGCGCCGTGCCTACCAGCGCGCGTCGTCCAATCTGGTCGACCGCATCGGGGCCCACGACTTGACGGCTCCGCAATTTGCAACACTGGCCCGGCTCTACGAGCGCGGGGCGCTGTCGCAGAACCTGCTTGGCCGGCTCGTCGCGATGGAGCCCGCCAACATCAGGGATGTCGTGCTGCGGCTGAAGAAGCGGCGCCTCGTTGCGACCCGACGCGATCCGACCGATAAACGGCTGATCCTGATTGATCTGACGTCCGCCGGGGTTTCGCTGGTCGAGCAATTGCTTCCGATCGAAATCGAGTGCACCGCAAAGACGCTGGCGCCGTTCAGCGCCGACGAGAGAAGGCTGCTCTACGACTTGCTCACCCGGTTGGCCGACGGCTGAGAGCCTCTCACGTGGTAATCGCCTTCGCCGAGCCCACCTCGTTGCGCAGCAGGAATTTCTGGATCTTGCCGGTCGAGGTCTTCGGGATCGCGCCGAATACGACCGATTTGGGTGTCTTGAAGCCCGGCATATGCTCGCGGCAATAGGCGATGATCTCGGCCTCGGTTGCCTTGGCGCCGTCCTTCAGCTCGAGGAAGGCGCAGGGCACTTCGCCCCATTTCGGGTCCGGCTTTGCCACGACAGCCGCGAACAGCACGGCTGGATGTCTGTAGAGGACGTCCTCGACCTCAACGGAGGAGACATTCTCGCCGCCGGAGATGATGATGTCCTTGGACCGGTCCTTGATGATGACGTAGCCGTGCTCGTCGAGCACGCCGAGATCGCCGGTGTGAAACCAGCCGCCGGCGAAAGCGTCCTGCGTCGCCTTCTCGTTCTTCAAATAGCCCTTCATCACGATGTTGCCGCGGAACATGACCTCGCCGATGGTCCGGCCATCGCGCGGCACCTCTCGCATGGTCTCGGGATCGAGCACCGTGACGCCTTCCTGCAGCGGATAGGAGACGCCCTGGCGCCGCTTCAACTGTGCGCGCTGGTCGGCTGACAACTCGTCCCAGCCTGGCTGCTCGGCGCAGACGGAGGCGGGGCCATAGACCTCGGTCAGGCCGTAGACATGGGTCAATTTGATGCCGATACGTTCGGCGCCCTCGAGCACCGCGACCGGCGGCGCCGCACCGGCGATCAGCCCGACCACGGACTTTGCCTTGTCATCCTTGGGGGCATCAGGCGCATTGATCAGCGTGTTGTAGACGATCGGCGCACCGCACATGTGGGTGACGCTGTGCTGCGGGATCAGCTCGAAGATCTTTGCCGGATCGACCTTGCGCAGGCAGACGTTGACGCCGGCGGTCGCCGCCACGGTCCAGGGGAAGCACCAGCCGTTGCAATGAAACATCGGTAGCGTCCAGAGATAGACCGGATGCTGGCCGAGATTGCCGGCCAGGATGTTGCTGACCGCGTTCAGATACGCGCCGCGATGGTGCGTCACCACGCCCTTGGGATTGCCCGTCGTGCCGGAGGTGTAGCTCAGCGCGATCGCATCCCATTCGTCGGCCGGTGGCCGTTCGACGAATGCCGGATCGCCTTGCGCGACCGCCGTCTCGTACTCGATCTCGCCGATCCGCTTGCCGCCAGGAAACGCTGCATCATCGACGTCGACGACGAACGGCTTTGCGCCCTTCATCAACGTCAAGGCTTCCGCGATCACGGCGGAAAATTCGGGATCGACAAGGATCATCCTGGCGCCGCCATGCTCGAGCTGGAACGCGATCGACGCCGCGTCCAGACGGATGTTCAGCGCGTTCAGCACCGCGCCGGCCATCGGCACCGCGAAATGGAGCTCGTTCATCGCCGGGAGGTTCGGCAGCATCGCGGCAACCGTGTCGCCATAGCCGATGCCGCGCCCCCCGAGCCAGGACGCAAAGCGCCTGCAGCGCTCGTAGGTCTGCTTCCAGGTGAAGCTGCGGCCTTCGTAGAGCGTGCTGACATGGTCGGGATAGACGGCGGCCGAGCGCGCCAAGAAGCTCAGCGGGGTCAGCGGCACGTAATTGGCCGGCGTCTTGTCCAGCCCGATCGAGTACTGGTTTTGAGCTGCACTCATGGCTCTATCCCATCTGCAAGGTGCTTAGAGGAATCCAATCGATATCCACGGGAAGATGGCGACGATGATCAGGCCGATCAACAGCGCCAGCATGTAACCCCAGATCGGCCGGATACCCTCAGCCGGATCGACGCGCCCGATGGCGCAGGCGGCATAATAGCCGACGCCGAACGGCGGCGCGAATAATCCGATGCCCATCGCCAGGATGATGATCATGGCGTAGTGCACCTCGTGGACGCCGACCTGCCGTGCGATCGGAAACAGCAGCGGTCCGAACAGCACGATCGCAGGTATCCCCTCGAGCACGCTGCCGAGGATCACGAAGGCCAGGATCGAGACCGCGATGAAGCTCGCCGAGCCGCCGGGCAGCCCGGTCATCGAGGCCGCCAGCGCACGCGAGAAACCGGACTGGGTCAGGCCCCAGGCCATGCCGGTCGCGGTGCCAATGATGAAGAGGATGGCGCCCGACAGGCAGGCGGTTTCGATCAGCATCGGCAACAGCCTCCGCCATTTGAATTGGCGGTAGATCAGGAGCCCGATGACGAGTGCGTAAACGATGCCGATGGTCGAAACCTCGGTCGCGGTCGCGATGCCTTCGACCACCGCGTAACGGATCACGAAGGGCAGCGCCAATGCGGGCAGGGCGAATATGAACGCCTGCCCGATCTCGCCAGCCTTGGCACGCTTGACGTGGCTGAGATCCTCGCCGCGGTAGCGCCACCACACCAGCGTCGACAGTGTAATGGCCAGCACGACGCCCGGCAGCAGGCCGCCGGTGAACAGCGCCGAGATCGAGACGCCGGTCACCGAGCCGATGGTGATCAGCACCAAACTCGGCGGAATGGTTTCGGTCTGCGCGCCGGTGGCCGCGAGCAGGGCGACGAGGTCGCCCGATCTCGCACCGCGCTGCTTCATCTCCGGAAACAGAACGGGTGCGACCGCCGCCATGTCCGCGGCCTTCGATCCCGAGATGCCCGACACCAGGTACATGGCGCCGACCAGCACATAATGCAGGCCGCCGCGGACATGCCCCAGCAGGCTGGCAAGGAACGCGACCATGGCGCGCGCCATGCCGGTCATCTCGATCAGCAGGCCGAGGAACACGAACAGCGGCACCGAGAGCAGGATCAGATGGCTCATGCCCTCATCCATCCGGCCGACCAGCACCATCAGCGGTGTCCGCGTGGTCAGCGCGAGATAGCCGAAGATCGCCATGCCGAAGGCAAAGCCGATCGGCGCGCCGGCGAAGACGCAGAAAGCAACCACGCCGACGAAGAAGATGACCAGGTTGAGATTGCCGAGCGGACGCAGCAAGGGCTGCGCGAGCCAGAACAGCCCGATCAACACCGCGACCGTGAGCGCGGCCATCAGCAAGGTCTTGACATCGCCGACCCGCGCCAGACGCAACAGCGCAAACAGCGCCATCAGGCAGGTGCCGATCGGCAACGCTGCCGCCCGCCAAGTGTTGGAAATCTGCAGCGCCGGCGTCGTGATGAAGCTTTCCTCGTAGGCGTATTCGTACGCAGGCCGCAGGATCATGATCAGGAACGCCAGCGCCGCGCAGGTCGCGACGACGTCGAGATAGGCCCACAGCCTGGGTCCCGCGCTCGCGACCAGCGCCGTCATGCGCATATGCTCGCCGCGCCGGAACGCCACTGCGGAGCCCAGCATGGCGAGCCACAGGAACAGGATCGAGGCCAGTTCGTCGGACCAGATCAGCGGCGAATGCAGCACGTAGCGCGAGATCACGCCGGCGAACAGGATCACGACTTCGGCGACGACCAGGATCGCCGCCGGGATCTCCACCAGCATCCCGAGGGCGGCCTCGATGGACCCGAGAACGGAGCGGCGGCGAGGGGGCTGGGACGCCTCGCCGGCCACGGCCGGCGTCATCTCGACATGGGCCATGACAAGACTCCTGCCTGACCGATCAGGACAGCTTGCCGACGGACTTTTCCAGCAGCTCCCACGCCTTCTCGCCGTACTTGCCCTTCCACTCGGCGTAGAAGCCGGCGGCGCGGAGCTTGTCGCGGAACGGTGCGACCTCGGGCTGGTTGAAGACCAGGCCCTTGCCGGTGAGTTCCTGCTTGACCGTGGCGTTGAGCTTCTCGGTGTCCTCGCGCTCCCTAAGTGCCGCCGCATTGACGTTCTTGGTGACGATGGCGCGGATATCGTCCGGCAGCGCCTGCCAGGCACGGCGGTTCATCAGGAACCAGAAGCCGTCCCACATATGGTTGGTCAGCGAGCAGTATTTCTGGACCTCGTACAGCTTCGCCGCCGAGATCAGCGCCAGCGGGTTTTCCTGGCCTTCAACGATCTTGGTCTGCAGCGCCGAATAAACCTCGCTGAAATTGATCGAGGCGGGCGAGGCGTCGAACGCCTTGAACATCGAGGTCCACAGCGGCGACACCGGCACGCGGATCTTGAAACCCTTGAAATCATCGGGCCCGGTGATCGGCTTGGTCGACGACGTGGTCTGGCGGAAACCATTGTCCCAGATCTTGTCCATCACCTCGAGACCGGCCTTGTTGATCTCGCCGCGCACGTAAGCGCCGAGGTCGCCATCCATGGCCTTCCAGACCGTGGGATAATCCGGGAACGCAAACCCGATGCCGTTGATCGAGGCCGCCGGCACCAGGGTCGCCAGGATCAGGCCCGACAGCGTGAAAAACTCGACGCCGCCGGAACGCACCTGGCTCAGCATGTCGGTATCGGAGCCGAGCTGGCTGTTCGGGAACACCTGCAGATCGAACCGTCCTTTGGTTTCGGTCTTGATCGCAGCCGCCATCTCCCGGGCGCGCGCCACGAACGGATGCGACTCCGGCAGGTTGTTGGCGAACTTGTAGCTGAACTCGGCGGTCTGGGCGCGCGCGACGAATGGCGCGCCAACGCCGCCCAGGACGGCAGATGCGGCGGAGACCTTCAGCAGCGTGCGTCGTGAAAAGCTCATTGGTTTCTCCCTCGAGAGGCTTGTTGTTCTTGTGAGATGCCAATCCTATACGGACCTGACGCCGCGGGGTCACCAGCGATCTCTATTCGTGGCAGCGCTTATTGCAGCGTCCGTACGCCGCGGCAATATGGGCTTTCAGATTGTAGATATAAATATTCCATAATATACCTTATGCGAATTAGAGATATCGGCGCGGGGACGACAATCAGGCTGACCCCTTACGGCCAGATCGCGTTCAGAAGCTCCGCCAGCCTGGCGTCCCTTCGATTGCACTGCCGACTTCAGCGCCCTCTGAAGCGTGGTTTTCGCCGCGCCAGGAACGCCTCGACGCCCTCCTTATGATCGTCCGTCAAGCTTGCGAGCGCGAACTGGTCGAGGTCCATATGGCCAGCGAGATCGTCCAGCGCATGCGCGAGCCGATTGACGGTCAGCTTGGTCATCGCAACCGAGATCGGCGGCTGCGCGGCGATCTTGGCCGCAAGCGCCATCGCGGCCTCAACCGATTTGCCTGGAGCGGCCACCTGCTCCACCAGCCCCCACTCGTAGGCCTGCTCGGCTGAAATCCGATCGTCGGCCAGGATCACCGCCTGCTTGGTACGCGCCGGCCCAATCAGATGCAGCATGCGCGGCACGCTCTGCCAGCTCATGTTCATGCCGAGCCCGATCTCCGGCACGCGCATATGGGCGTCGCGCGCCATGATGCGGAAATCCAGCGCCACCGCGAGCGCTACGCCGCCGCCGACACAGAAGCCTTCGATGGCGCCGATCGAGACCTGTTCCATCTCCTGCCAGGCGCGCGTCAGCCGCGGCCCGAGTTTCAAATGCCGGCGCAGCGCGCCCAGATCCATGGTCTGACGCGAACGTCCTTCAGCATCCTTCAGATCGAAGCCGGCGCTGAACGATTTGGCGCCGCCGGTCAGCACGACGACCGAGGTTCCACCGTCATCCTCAAAGCTGCGCGCGGCGTCGGTGAGCTGGCGCAGCGCATCGGGCGACAGCGCGTTGATGCCGTCGCCGCGGTCGAAGCGCACCACGGCGATGCGGCCTTCGGGCCCAAGGCCCTTCTCGATCGTCACATAGTCCGCCATCAAATACCTCCCCTGCTCGCGCCGTTTTGTAGAATGCCGGCAAACCCTTGCCTCGACATAGCACGGCTTCTTCGCCTATCCTGCCCACATGAGCGGACATGATCACGACCATCATCACCACGATCACGACCATTCCGAGTTATCGGAGACCGAACTGCGCGTGCGCGCGCTGGAATCGATCCTGACCGAGAAGGGTTATGTCGAGCCGGCCGCGCTGGACGCCATTGTGCAGGCCTACGAGACGCGGATCGGCCCGCATAACGGCGCTCAGGTCGTTGCCAAGGCGTGGACCGATCCTGCCTTCAAGAAAGCGTTGCTCGCAGACGCCACCAAGGCGGTCGGCACGCTCGGCCATGTCAGCAGGGTCGGCGACCATCTCGTCGCGGTCGAGAATACGCCTGATCGTCACAACATGGTCGTGTGCACGCTCTGCTCCTGTTACCCCTGGGAAATGCTGGGACTGCCACCGGTCTGGTACAAGGCCTCGCCCTATCGCTCGCGCGCGGTCAAGGACCCGCGTGGCGTGCTCGCTGATTTCGACGTGAGCCTGCCGAAGGAGACCGAACTCCGGGTTTGGGATTCGACCGCGGAGACACGCTTTCTGGTGCTGCCGATGCGGCCCGAAGGCACCGAGGGCTGGAGCGAGCAGCAGCTCGCCGAACTGGTGACGCGCGATTCCATGATCGGTACCGGATTTCCGAGGAAGCCGGGAGCGCCGTCTTGAACGGCGTGCACGACATGGGCGGCATGGACGGGTTCGGCAAGGTCGAACCCGAGCCGAACGAGCCGATGTTCCACGAAGTGTGGGAATCGCGGGTGCTGGCCATGGTGCGCGCGATGGGCGCGGCCGGCGCCTTCAACATCGACGCCTCGCGATTCTATCGCGAGACCCTGCCGCCGGACGTCTATCTGTCGAGCTCCTATTACAAGAAATGGCTGCTCGGGCTTGAGGACCTGCTGCTCGACAGAGGCTTTATCGCCAAGGAGGACGTCGCCGCCGGACATGCGGTGATGCCGGCCAAGCCGCTCACGCCCGGCAAGCTTTCCGTCAGCGACGTCGAACGCACGATGGTGCGTGGCAAGTTCGGCCGCTCCGCGCCGGCGCCTGCAAGGTTCAAGGCCGGCGACAAGGTGCGCGCAAAGAATATCCATCCCGCCACCCACACGCGGCTGCCGCGCTACGTGCGCGGCCATATCGGCGTCGTCGAGCGTGACCATGGCTGCCACGTCTTTCCGGACACGGCGGCGAACGACGCCGGCGAGCACCCGCAATGGCTCTACACCGTGGTGTTCGACGGGCGTGAACTCTGGGGGCCGGACTCCGATCCGACGATCAAAATCTCGATCGATGCGTTCGAGCCCTATCTGGAGCCCGCGTGATGGACACAGCCGCCGCCGGCCGCGCCGCCAAGGCCGTGCCGGGTGTTCCGCGCGATGAAGAAGGCCCGGTGTTCCGTGCGCCTTGGGAAGCTCAGGCGTTTGCGATGGCGCTGTCGCTTCATGACCGTGGCCTGTTCACCTGGAGCGAATGGGCCGCAGCCCTCGCCGAACAGATCAAGCGTGCGCAAGCCGCGGGCGATCCCGACACCGGCGAGACCTATTACCAGCACTGGCTGGCCACGCTCGAGCAACTCGTCGCCGCCAAGGGCGTGACGACGCTCGAGACGCTGCACCGCTACCGCGACGCCTGGGACCACGCCGCCGACCGCACGCCGCACGGCAAGCCGATCGAGCTGACGCCGGCGGATTTCGAATAGTCGCATCCCTCCTCCATCATTGCGCGACCGTTGGCCCCTCGCGATGACGCCGGGATCACGTTCCGATTTACGCTTCATACAGCGATAGAGCACGCATTGACGTTCTCGCGACATCCGCGAGACGCATATGCATCTTGCGAATTTTTGCCTGCCACTGGGGCGTCAGGACCACACGACTTCACCGTCCGCCTTGGCGCATGTCGGGCAAATCAGTGCTGGACGCCCTGATCTGAAGGCGGATGGAGCCCATCGGTAGACGGTCGAGGCAAGGCTTTGTTAGCTAACTTGCCACACACTCGATGCCTTTCGTAACCGGGGTCATCGAGCCGTCCCATGCCTGCCTCCCGCATGTCTTATCTCGACGGCCTTCGCGGCATCGCGGCGCTCAACGTCGCCTTGTCGCATTTTGTGATGGCCTTCGATTTCGCAATTTACACCGGGCGCCCCGAACATGCGCAGGGCTCCTGGGAAGTCGCGCTTTCGGCCTACCCGTTTCTGTTCGTCGCGGCGGGCGGCAATTATGCGGTCTGCATCTTCCTCGCGCTGTCAGGATTCGTTCTCGCCAAATCGTTCCAGGGCAGCGATTTGTCGGCGGTTGCGCTGGTCGTGAAGCGTACACTCCGGCTCGGGCTTCCAGTGCTCGCGGCGAGCCTGTTCGGCTGGTTCATCCTGTCGTCAGGACTTGCATTCAACCACGACGCGGCCGCGATTACGCGCTCGACCTGGCTGTCGGGCCAGTTCACGCAACAGCCCAGTCTCGCCGATGCTCTGCTTCAGGCGTGGAACAGCCTGTTGGGCATACCGACGCGCACGAACTCGTATAATTCCGTGCTTTGGACGATGCCGACCGAATTTCTCGGATCGCTTCTGCTGATCGGGATGTTCTCCACGCGCTTGCCGGCCAATCGGCCGCGGTGGGCGGGACTGATCATGCTTGTGCTGGGCACCACGCTCGCGCGCGCCTACATCTCGGTGGTTCTGTTCGGGGCCGCGTTGTATCTTCTCGACGCCCCACGTTTCGCGGCGCGCCTGCGATGGCGGCCGGTCCTTCTGGCATTTATCCTCGCGTTGGGAACGGTCCCGCTCAGCATTGAGCGGTGGCCGATCTGGGACGCGCTGCTCTCGATCACGGCGCTTGTTCCGTTCATTCCGATCATCGCGCCGGGCTTGACTTTTCAGGCCGACGCCTCGATCTGGCACGCGATGTCAGCGGTGATGCTTGTCGCTCTGATCACCGGCTGGCCCGCGGCACAGCGTCTGCTGGCGACGCCGGCCGGCCAGTACCTCGGCCGCATCTCGTTCCCGCTCTATCTGGCGCACATCCCGGTGCTGTTCTCGGTGGCGTGTTCCGTCTTCCTGGTCGCCCATGCCGCGGGGCTTTCCTATGGCACTTCCACCCTGATCAGCCTCACCGCCTATGTGCCGTCGTTCTTGCTCGCGGCCATGCTGTTGGAGAAGGCGGTGGATGAGCCGTCGATACGGCTGGCCGCGAGAGCTGCGAACGCACTCTCCGAGCCGGTCGCGAGGCCAGCAGTGCCGACGGCGTAAGACCGCGGCACGTGTCACGCACTTGCCTTATGCGCACGCGTCACCTGCGCATGGCCGGAATTACTTCGGCCATCGCCGGCGCTCGCATAACGGAGGCATGTCCTTTGCGACCCTCGCGCGCTAGCCGCGCACCTGCGCCGCATATTCCCGCCAGCCCTTCGCCCGCAGCGCGCAGGCCGGGCATTCGCCGCAGCCGTAACCCCAATCGTGCTGCTTGCCGCGCTCACCAAGATAGCAGGTGTGGGAGTGCTCGCGGATCAGGTCGACCAGCCCTGCCCCGCCGAGTTCATCGGCCAGCCGCCAGGTCGCAGCCTTGTCGAGCCACATCAGCGGCGTGTGTAGTTCGAAGTCCTTGGCCATGCCGAGATTGAGCGCCGACTGCAGCGCCTTGATGGTCTCGTCACGGCAATCAGGATAGCCGGAATAATCGGTCTCGCACATGCCGCCGATGATGTGGCGGATGCCGCGGCGATAGGCGAGCGCCGCCGCGAAGGTGAGGAATACGAGATTGCGGCCGGGCACGAAGGTATTCGGCAAGCCGTCCGCGCCCATCGCGATCGCAACGTCGCGGGTCAGCGCGGTGTCGGAGACCTCGGACAAGGTCGGAATCGCGAGCGTATGGCTGTCGCCGAGTTTCGCGGCCCAGTCCGGCCGCAGCGATGTGATGCCGGACAACAGGCGGTCGCGGCATTCGAGTTCGATCGCATGGCGCTGGCCATAGGCAAAACCCAGCATCTCGACGCGGGCAAAGCGCTGCAGGGCCCAGGCCAGGCAAGTGGTGGAATCCTGGCCGCCGGAAAACAGCACCAGCGCGGTCTCGGAATTGATCTGATCGCTCATGAGACGCGATTTAGCACCCTATTTCGCCGTGGCCAATCGGTGGACAGCGCCTCGATTTCGGCGCGTTTGGCTGGGATCGGCGGGGCCGTTTTGGCATAACATTTGTGCCTCTTACACTCCGGTGCCCGATGACCCCTTCCCGCGATATTTCCCGCCTGATCGAGATCATGGCCGCGCTGCGCACGCCGGTGACGGGCTGCCCCTGGGACCTGGAGCAGAATTTCGCGACCATCGCCCCCTATACGATCGAGGAGGCCTACGAGGTGGCCGATGCGATCACGCGGGGCGATTTCGAGGATCTTCGCGACGAGCTCGGCGATCTGCTGCTGCAGGTGGTCTATCACGCCCGCATGGCCGAAGAGCAGAATGCCTTTGCGTTCGGCGACGTCGTCCAGGCGATCACAACGAAGATGATCCGCCGGCATCCGCACGTCTTTGCCGACAAGGACGGCAACATCCAGCCCGCCGGCGTCAAGAGCGCCTGGGAGCGCATCAAGGCCGAAGAAAAGGCCGAACGCGCGGCGCGGCGGCCACCGGAGGAGACCGCGCACACCTCGTTGCTCGCAAGCGTCAAGGCCGGTCTCCCGGCGCTAACGCGCGCCATGGAGCTGCAGCGCAAGGCCTCCACCGTCGGCTTCGACTGGAACGATCCCCGTGCCGTGCTCGCCAAGATCCGCGAGGAGGCCGACGAGATCGAAGCCGCGCTCGACCGTAACGACAGGACGGAGATTGCCGAAGAAACCGGCGACCTGATGTTCGCGCTGGTCAACCTCGCCCGGCACGTCGGCGCCGATCCGGACACAGTGCTGCGCGGCACCAATGCAAAATTCGAGCGGCGCTTTGCCTATATCGAAAAGGCGCTGGCCGCCCGCGGCCGTTCGCTCGACGATGCATCGTTGGACGAAATGGACGCGCTGTGGAATGAGGCGAAGGTCGCAACCACCGCTGTCGTCCCTGCGAAAGCAGGGACCCATACCGCGTGATCTATCGATCAGCTGGCGGTGCTAGTCCCGCGCTTAGGTACGGGCACTTCAAGATAAGGCCGCTCGGAACGCCGAATGTGCACAACAACCGAGGCCGGTGGTTATGGGTCCCTGCTTTCGCAGGGACGACAGTGAGTTTGTGGACTCGGGCGTACCCCTTGCTCACAGATACTCATAGCAGCGTGCCGCGCAGGATCACGGCCGCGACGCCGAAGTAGATGACGAGGCCGGTGACATCGACCAGCGTCGCCACGAAGGGCGCTGATGCGCTCGCGGGGTCGAACCCGATCCGCTTCAGGATGAACGGCAGCATCGATCCTGAGAGCGATCCGAAGGTCACGATGCCGACCAGGGCGGCGCCGACCGTGGCGGCCACCAGGCCCCAATGCGGACCGTAATCGAAGATGCCCAGCGTCTGCCAGAGCGTGATCCTGAGCATGCCGATGAGGCCGAGGATGGCGCCGAGCGCGATGCCCGTCGGCAGTTCGCGCAAGGCCACCCGCCACCAGTCGCGCAAACGGAGCTCGTGCAAGGCCAGCGCGCGGATCAGCAGCGAGGTTGCCTGCGACCCCGAATTGCCGCCCGAGCTCATGATCAGCGGAATGAACAGGGTCAGGACGATCGCCTTCTCCAACTCGCTCTGGAACGTCTGCATGGCGCTCGCAGTCAGCATTTCCGAGAGGAACAGCGCGCAGAGCCAGCCGCCGCGCTTCTTGATCATCTCGAGGAAGCTGATCCGCAAATAGGGCTCGTCGAGCGCTTCCATGCCGCCGAATTTCTGGGCGTCCTCGGTCAATTCCTCGACGATGGTGTCGATCACGTCGTCGACCGTGACAATACCGAGGATATGGCCCGGACCATCGACGACCGCGATCGCGAGCAGATCGTACCGGGAGATCAGCCGTGCCGCCTCCATGCGGTCGGCTTCCGGCGAGATCATCAGCGGACGCCGCGCCGGTGCGGCGGTCAGGACGTTGGCGTGGGGGTCGGCGGAGATCAGACGCCGCAGCGGCACGGCCTGGATCAGAGTCCTCTTCACCGGATCGACCACGAAGATCGAGTAGACGGTCTCGCGGGTGCGCTCGACCATGCGGATATGATGCAGAACCTCGGCGATGGTCCAGGTCGACGGCACGCTCACGAACTCGGTGGTCATGATGCTACCAGCGCTGCGTTCCGGATAGGCCAGCAGCGTCGAGATGGTGGCCCTTGTGTCCGGATTGAGCCGGTTCAGCAAGGTGGTCCGGAGCGGCTCGATCAGCTCCTTGAAGATGTCGGCGGCGCGGTCATCGGAAACGCCGGACAGCAGGGAAACCGCGGTGTCCGTTGGCAGCTCGGCAATGATCTCGCAGGTATTGTCGAGCCCGGGCAGGTCGAGGACCTCGATCGCGCGCTCGGCCGGCAGCGACTGCAGCATCCTGGCGGCGGCCACGGGCTCCTGCGCATTGAGGGCTTCGACGATGTCCGGCGCCCGCTCGTGGGCGAGATCCCCGTGCGGGCCCTCTTGCGTCCCACTGGTTACGACTTCGCCGGAGTTCTGCATCGATCACCCTTGTCTTTGCGCCCAGCAGCGCAATGAACCAAGGCGACGGTAAATTCAAACGGAAAGTGCGGCAGACGGTCGCAAGCCGGCCGTGTCCTGGCGCGGTCGCATTCCAGCAATTGCAGCCCGGCTGAACCTGACTGGTCAAGGCTACCTATCGAGAAGCCTACGTATCGAGACTATGCGTCGAGACCACGCGTCAAGGCTAAGCGTCGCACGGGATGGCGCCGAACCGTGACATCACGATGTCGCGCTTGGTTTCGTCGACGCGGACGGTCATGTCGAAGCGCTCGCCGTGCAGCTCCTTGTTCAGCACCTCGGCATTGCGGTGCAGCCAGCTGATGCCGGCGCCATCGGAGGCGTCGATCGTGAGGTTCAGGGTGATGCGCTTGGCCGCGAGCCGGTCCTCGATCGCGGTCAGCAGCGCATCGATCCCCTCGCCCGTGGCGGCGGAGACGAGGAAGCACGGCCGCTCCGGCGGGCGGCGCGCGGCGATGTTGCGCAAATTGTCGCGCTCCTCGGGATCGAAGCGGTCGATCTTGTTCCAGACCTCGATGATGCGCTGGCCGCCGTCGGCGTCGGGATCGATGCCGAGTTGGCGCAGCACCGCCTCGACGTCGCGCTCCTGCGCTTCCGCATCCTCATGCGAGATGTCGCGGACATGCAGGATGATGTCGGCCTCCAGCACCTCCTCCAGCGTGGCGCGGAACGCGGCTACAAGCTGCGTCGGCAGATTGGAGATGAAGCCGACCGTATCCGACAACATCGCCTTGCCGCCGTGCGGCAGGTTGAGCGAGCGCAAGGTCGGATCGAGCGTGGCGAACAGCATGTCGGCGGCCTGTACGTCGGCGCGGGTCAGCCGGTTGAACAGGGTCGACTTGCCGGCATTGGTGTAGCCGACCAGCGCCACCACGCGGTACGGCACGCGCTGCCGTCCGGCGCGGTGCAGCCGCCGCGTCGCCTGCACCTTCTTCAGCTCGTTCTCGAGCCGCGTAATGCGGTCGCCGATCAGCCGGCGGTCGGCCTCGATCTGGGTCTCGCCGGGACCGCCCATGAAGCCGAAGCCGCCGCGCTGGCGCTCGAGGTGGGTCCAGGACCGCACCAGCCGGCTGCGCTGGTAGTTGAGATGGGCAAGCTCGACCTGCAGCGCGCCTTCCTTGGTCTTGGCGCGGCGGCCGAAGATTTCCAGGATCAGGCCGGTGCGGTCGAGCACCTTGGTGCTCCAGGCCTTCTCGAGGTTGCGCTGCTGGATCGGCGACAACGCGCAATCCATCACCACCAGCTCGACAGCATTGCTGGCGACGAGACCGTTGATTTCCTCGACCTTGCCTTTGCCGAGAAAGGTAGCCGGGCGGAGCTGGCTGATCGGCGCGACGACCTGCTCCACCACCTCAAGGTCGATGGCGCGCGCGAGCCCCGCGGCTTCCTCGATCCGCGCTTCATAGTCGCGGATAGACGAATCCGATTGCGCATCGCCGTCGCCGCGGCGCGTGCGCAAATAGGGGCCGATGACGATCACCCGCCCGGTGCTGCCGTCCCCCGCCGACCCAAGCCGAGACTTGGGACGGTCGGCGCCCCCTTCACGGTTGAAGGGTTCCAATCAGTTCACTCTCAAGCCGGTGCATCCTCGCCGCCTTCGAACAACTGGATCGGAGCGCCAGGCATGATGGTCGAGATCGCGTGCTTGTAGACAAGTTGCGAATGACCGTCGCGCCGGAGCAGCAGGCAGAAATTGTCGAACCAGGTGACAATCCCCTGCAGCTTTACTCCGTTGACCAGAAATATCGTCAGCGGTGTTTTGGTCTTACGAACGTGATTAAGGAAGGTGTCTTGTAGATTTTGTGCGCGGTCTGCCGCCATTGTTTTTGTCCCGCAAGCTTGTGCTTCTTTTTTATTGAACCGGTGTGGCTCTCTGACGGAGCCTCCTCCGGCTGTCCACCTGCCCTGAGATCCCCCTCTGGCAGGTGTAACGGTAGGATTAGAGGCCACGCGCGCTTTTTAGGCAAGCCGGTTCAGGCGCCAGTCCGTATGAACACGGTGGCGATTCTAAGAAAGTGCGGGGAAAGAGATGATTATTCTCAGTTTGGTGGATAAGTCGCCCCTTGCCCGGCCAAACCGCGTTTGACCGGCCATCCGCCGAAAATGCCATGAGGACAATACGGGCCGCTGGAGCGGCCTACCGGAACAGGCCATTGCCACTCGTCGATGACGTCTTGGGTTCAAAGAAGGCCTTTTTCAAAGAAGGCGTTCTTCTAAACAAAGGCCTTGGGGGTCAACCGACCCCCAGCGCCTTCAGCTTGCGATGCAGCGCCGAGCGCTCCATGCCGACGAACTCCGCGGTGCGCGAGATGTTGCCGGAGAAGCGGCTGATCTGGGCGATCAGATAATCACGCTCGAACACCTCACGCGCCTCGCGCAACGGCAGGCCCATAATGTGCTCGCCATTGTTGGAGGTCGGCATCGCGGGCACCATCGAGCCGACGTCCTGCGGCAGCATGTCGGCGGTGATGATCGCCTCCGGCCCGCCGCCGGCCAGGATCATCACCCGCTCGACATTGTTGCGGAGCTGGCGGACGTTGCCGGGCCAGACATGCGATTGCAGCACCGCCATCGCGTCCTGTCCGATCTGCCGTTTCGGCAACCCGGTCGCGCCCGAGATCTGGTCCATGAAGTAGTCGATCAATTCGGGGATATCCTCGCGCCGCTCCGACAGCGGCGGCACCCGGATCGGGACCACCGAAAGACGGTGGTAGAGGTCCTCGCGGAAATGGCCGGCGGCGATCTCCTCCTCGAGATTGCGCGCGGTCGAGGAGACGATGCGGACGTCGACATGCACCTTGGCGGTGCCGCCCTGGCGCTGGAAGGTCTGGTCGACCAGCACGCGCAGGATCTTGTTCTGGGTCTCCCGCGGCATGTCGGCGATCTCGTCGATGAACAGCGTGCCGCCATGGGCCTCCTCGAGCGCCCCCGGCTTGCGCTGCTGCTCAGCGCTCGATCCTTCGATGCCGAACAGCTCGAGCTCCATCCTCTCCGGCGTGATCGCCGCCGCATTGATGACCACGAACGGCCCCTCGGCGCGGCCCGAGGCATGGTGCAGGGTGCGCGCCGCAAGCTCCTTGCCGGAGCCGGAAGGCCCGACGATCAGGATGCGGCTGTTGGCCTTGGCAGCGCGGTCGATGGTCTGGCGAAGCTGGTTCATACAGGCTGAGCGGCCGGTGAGAACGCTAGCCGCGGGAGCGAGTTGCTTGAGTTCCTTCACCTCCCGCTTGAGCCGGGAGGTCTCCAGCGCCCGGGTCGCGACCAGGATCAGGCGGTCCGACTTGAAGGGCTTTTCGATGAAGTCGTAGGCACCGCGCTTGATCGCGGCAACGGCGGTTTCGATGTTTCCGTGTCCGGAGATCATCACCACGGGTAGATCGGCATTGTCCTTCTTGATCTGTTCGAGCAGTTGCAGCCCGTCCAGCTTGGAGCCCTGCAGCCAGATGTCGAGGAAGACCAGCTGCGGACGGCGGTTGGCAATCTCGGCCAACGCCGAATCGCTGTCGCGCGCGGTGCGGGTGCCAAAACCCTCATCGTCCAGGATTCCCGCAACGAGGTCGCGAATATCAGCCTCGTCGTCGACAATAAGAATGTCACTTGCCATGGGGTTACGCCTGCCTTGTCAATCGCCCGTTGCGGCTTTGATTCTTGGTTCATCGTTGGTCGCTTGTGCCGGGTCGCTGGTCGGCTCCCCCGACGGATTTTTTTCAGTACCTGGTTCGATCGCCTCCGGCTTCACGTCCGGTGCGTGCTCCCTATCGCCGGGCTTGTTATCGTCAGGTTCGGCCGCCTTCCCGGTCACGGCAAAGCGCAGCCGCATCCAGGCGCCGCGCTGGCCCTCGCGGAAGTCGGATGCATCCTTGAGTTCGATGCGGCCGCCATGGTCTTCCAGGACGCGGCCGACGATCGCGAGCCCAAGCCCGGTGCCCTTGGCCCGCGTCGTGACATAAGGCTCGAGCAGGCGCGAGCGGGCGACCTTGGGTAGCCCAATGCCGTTGTCGACGACGTCGATGAGGATGTCGTCGTTCTCGCGCTGGGCGACAACATCGATGCGGCCCTTGCCAAGCTCGTCGGCCGGGACCTGCTCGATCGCTTCCGTCGCGTTCTTGATGATGTTGGTCAGCGCCTGCGAGATCAGTCGGCGGTCAAACTGCGCAGGCAGCGGGTCTTGCTTGATGTCCGCTTCGATGTCGAGATCGGGATGGCCGACCTTCATCAGGAATACCGCCTGCTTGACCACGTCGGCGACGTCCTCGCCTTCCATCACCGGCTTGGGCATCCGCGCAAAGCGCGAGAATTCATCGACCATCCGCCTGATGTCGTCGACCTGGCGCACGATGGTGTCGGTGCACTGCTCGAAGATCGACTTGTCCTTCGGCTCGGTGATGGTCTTGCCGAACTTGCGGCGAATACGCTCGGCGGAGAGCTGGATCGGGGTCAGCGGGTTCTTGATCTCGTGGGCGATGCGGCGGGCGACGTCGCCCCAGGCCGAGGTGCGCTGCGCCGACACCAGCTCGGTGATGTCGTCCAGCGTGATGATGTAGCTGTCGCGGGCGTGGCTGGTCTGCTCGGCCGAAATCCGCACCGACAGGTTCCGCTCATGATCATCGCGGTTGATGGTGATCTGGCCCTGCACCAGCCGCTGGGTCCCTTCCCGCGCGGTCTTCATCATGTCGTCGAGCTCGGGCAGCACCTCCGACAGCGGGTGGTCCAGCGTTTCGGATTCGGCGTGCCCGATCAGCTTCTCGGCCGAACGATTGAGGATGCCGATGCTGCCGGAAGCGTCGACGCCGATGATGCCGGCGCTCGCCGAGGACAGCACCGCCTCGATGAAGCGGCGGCGACTGTCGATCAACTCGCTGGCGTTGACGAGCTCGTCGCGCTGGGTGCGGAGCTCCTGCGTCATGTTGTTGAAGGTCTGACCAAGCTGGGCGAGATCGCCCTCGGATCTGACCACGGGCACCTGCACATGCAGATCGCCGGTCGAGACCTGGTTGGCCGCACTCATGATGTTGCGGATCGGCTCGACCAGCCGGTTGGCGAAATTGAGACCGATCAGCACCGAGGCCATCAGGATGGTCAGCGCGATCACCGCGAACATCAGCGCGAAGGTGACCTGGATGCCGAGCCGGCGGGATTCCGTCTGGGCATATTCGGCGACACTCGCCTGGGTTTGTTTCAGCTGGCCAATGACACGCGGATCGAGGACGCGCGCGACATAGAGGAAGGTGTCGTTAAAGCCCCGCAAGCGAACCACCGCCGCAACGTAATTCTGCTCCGGGAAGACCGATATTTCCGGCTTGTTCTCGGCGACGTTGTCGAGCAATTCCTTCGGCGGAGTCACAAAGGACTGCGTCATTTCGATGTCGGCGTTCTGCAGAATGTTGCTGTCCTTGTCGAGCAGCATCGCTCCGGTCAGGTTGCGGGCAGCCGCGCCCACCGTCAGCAACTCCTGAAATGTGCGCCGATCCTGGTCGTAGATCACCCGCGCATTGGAGAGATCGTTGGCCATCGAGAGGATGTCGCCATTGATCAGTTGCGCGTGCTCGTAGGTATAGGCGCGTGCCACGCTCAGCGAATTTTGGATCGCTTCCCGCGTCGGCCCCGAAAACAGCCGGTCGAGGCCGCGGTCAAGGGTGACGTTGGCGATAATGGCAACCAGCACCGCCGGCAGCACCGCGACGATGGAGAACAGGCTGACGATCTGCACATGCAGCCGCGCCGCCGCCCTGCCCCGCCGCCGGGCTTGCAGCACCTTCCAGACCTCCGGGATGATGATCCCGACCAGCAGCAGGATGATCGCCGCGTTGATCAGCAGCAGCGAGTAGACGACCTGCTTGGTCGGTTCGACCGGGGTTAGGCCGCTCAGAACCACAAAGGTGAGGGACGCCGACAGCAGCGCCGTGACCGCCGCAAATGGCGCCAGCCACCTGCGCAAGGGAAACCCCCTCGGCTCGGCCGGCGACGTATCTGACGTTGAAACCGTGGTCTCTGCGCTGGTCATTCCGGCGATGGATCTGAAGGCCTTCGTTCCGCTGAATTAGCGGACTGATGCAATCATATCACAATGTTGCCGAATTGCGACATTTCCACGGCGTGAGGCCAATGTCCCCAGAGCCAATTTACGATGGTACCTGCGTCCGCCGGGCTATCCGCCGCTCCGGTAGACCTGGATATCCAGATCGCGGATCTTCTTGCGCAGCGTGTTGCGGTTCAGGCCGAGCAGATCGGCGGCCCGGATCTGGTTGCCGCGGGTGGCTGCCAGTGCGGCAGTCAGCAGCGGGACCTCGATCTCCTTGAGGATGCGGTGATAGAGCCCCGGCGGCGGCACGCCGTTCGGGAAGCCGGAGAAGTGCGAGGACAGATAGGCCTCGACCGCACCGCCCAGATTGTCGACACCGACCGTGGCATTGCCGCCGGAGGCGACGGCCGGCGGCGCCAGTTCGCCGTCGATCACCGATGAGGTGATAACGTCCTGCGGGTAGAGCGCGGCCAAACGACGCGCCAGGTTTTCCAGCTCGCGGACGTTGCCCGGCCAGCGGTGCTGCTTGAGCCGTTCCAGCGCCTGGCCGTCGAGCTTCTTCGGCGGCAGGCCGTCCTTCTCGGCAAGCGAGAAGAAATGCCTGATCAGATCGGGTAGATCCTCGATGCGCTCGCGCAACGGCGGCAATCGCAGCGGCACCACGTTGAGGCGGAAGAACAGGTCCTCGCGGAACAGGCCCTGCTGGATCAGTATGCGCAGATCCTTGTTGGAGGCGGCGACGATGCGGACGTCGGTCTTGATCGGGGTGCGGCCGCCGACCGTGGTGTATTCGCCCTGCTGCAGCACGCGCAAGAGACGGGTTTGCGCCTCCATCGGCATGTCGCCGATTTCGTCGAGGAACAGCGTGCCGCCTTCGGCCTGCTCGAAGCGGCCCGAGGCGCGGGTGTTGGCGCCGGTGAACGCACCGCGCTCATGGCCGAACAGTTCGGACTCGATGAGGTCGCGCGGGATCGCCGCCATGTTGACCGCGACGAACGGACCGTTGCGGCGCTTGCCGTAATCGTGCAGCGCGCGGGCGACCAGTTCCTTGCCGGTACCCGACTCACCCGAGATCATCACGGTCAGATCGGTCTGCATCAGCCGCGCCAGCACGCGGTAGATCTCCTGCATCGCCGGCGAGCGGCCGACCAGCGGAATTGAATCGAATTCGGAATCATCGGCGGGATTGGCCACCCGCTCCTTCGGTTCGGCCAGCGCACGGCCGACGATGGTGATCAGCTCCTTCAGGTCGAACGGCTTCGGCAAATATTCGTAGGCGCCGCGCTCCGAGGCGCGGATCGCCGTCATGAAGGTGTTCTGCGCACTCATGACGATGACCGGCAAATTGGGCCGCATCTTCTTGATCCGCGGCAACAGGTCGAATGCGTTCTCGTCCGGCATCACCACGTCGGTGATGACGAGATCGCCCTCGCCCTGGCTGACCCAGCGCCACAGCGTCGCGGCGTTACCGGTCAGGCGTACCTCGTAACCGGCGCGCGAGAGTGCCTGGTTCAGGACGGTCCGGATGGCGGTGTCGTCGTCAGCGACAAGTATGCTACCTGCGGGCATTGGTGTTCCTCATCGTGCATTCTGAGCGGCAGGCGACGGCGTACCCGGAACGTCATCGCGGTTGCTGTGGTCATGCTTGGCGGCGCTGTACATAGGCATCAGAACGCGGAACGTGGTCTTCCGTGGCTGTGACTCGCATTCGATGATGCCGCCGTGATCGCCGACGATCTTGGCGACCAGCGCAAGTCCGAGGCCGCTGCCGGTCTGCTTGGTGGTGACGAAGGGATCGAACAGATTGGGCAGCAGATCTTCCGGCACGCCCGAGCCGTTGTCCTTGACGCAGAATTCGAGCGGCAGCGAAACCCGCGATTTCTTGCCGGGGACAGACAGTCTCACACCCGGACGGAACGCCGTGGTGAGCTGGATCTCCGCATCGCTTCCGAGATCGGCAACCGCTTCGGCCGCGTTCTTCACCAGATTGAGGAACACCTGGATCAACTGGTCCTGATTGGCGAGCACCGGCGGCAGCGACGGATCATAATCCTCGATGAAGCGGACGTTGCGAGCGAAACCGGATTGCGCCAGGCGTTTGACGTGGTCGAGCACGGAATGGATGTTGACCGGCCCGCGCGCCACCGGCCGGTCGTCGCCGAACACTTCCATGCGGTCGACCAGCGTGACGATGCGGTCCGCCTCGTCGCAGATCAGCCGCGTCAGCAGCCGGTCTTCGGAGGACGCTTGCTGCTCCAGCAACTGTGCGGCGCCGCGGATTCCGGACAGCGGATTCTTGATCTCGTGGGCGAGCATCGCGGCCAGCGCGATCACCGAGCGCGCCGCGCTGCGATGGGTCAGCTGGCGGTCCATCTTGTCGGCGATGGTGCGCTCCTGCAGCATCACCACGATGTGGCCGGGGCGCTCGGTCAAGGGCGCGACGTGCAGATCGACCTGGCGATCGCCGCCGATGCGCGGCGTACCCAGATCGACCTTGTATTCGTTGACCGGCGACCCCGAGGTCCGCACCTGCTCGATCAACGCCAACAGGGGGCTGCCGAACGGTACTAGTTCCTTCAGCGACTGCCGGCGCAGGAACTGCGTCGATATCTCGAAGAAGGATTCGGCGGCGATGTTGGCATCGACGATCCGTCCGTCGGGCGCCACCAGCAGCACCGGATTGGGCAGTGCATTGAGGATCGCCTCACCGTCGGTGGGCACGGGACGGCGATGTTCAGCGGCTGACGTCATGCGGCAGCACTCCAGGCAAAATCGTCGTAGGCATGTTCGAGCGACCGATGCACGCTGGACGGTTCGTCTGATGTCAGGATCTTCTGCCGCCAGCCTTTCAGCGTCGCCGCCGGTGCGCGGCTGCAGGCGGCCGCGGTCTCGAGCGCCCAGCCGAGATGCTTGCGCGCATGCCTGAGCCCGATCCGCACGCCATAATGGCTGCAGACCTCGTCGTAGAGTGCGCGGATATGGTTGAGCTGCACGGCGAGATCAGGCGCAGCTTCGACGATCCCCGTTTCCAGGCGGCGCCCGATTTGACCGGGCAGCCAGGGCTGCCCCTGTGCACCACGGCCGATCATCACGGCATCCGCACCCGACTTCTCGAGCGCCGAGACGGCCTTGTCGAATGAGGTGATGTCGCCATTGACGACAACGGGGATCGCGACGGCGTCCTTCACCGCGCGCACCGCATTCCAGTCCGCCTCGCCCTTGTAGAACTGACAGCGGGTGCGGCCATGCACGGTGATCATCTGCACGCCGGCGGCCTCAGCGCGGCGGGCCAGGTCCGGTGCATTCAGCAAGCGTTCGTCCCAGCCGAGCCGCATCTTCAGCGTTACTGGCACCTTCACCGCCGATATCGTTGCCTCGATCAGCGTCGCGGCATGGTCGAGGTCGCGCATCAGCGCGGAGCCCGACTGGCCCCCGGTCACGTGGCGTGCCGGACATCCCATGTTGATATCGATAATGTCGGCGCCGGCGCCTTCGGCGATCCGTGCGCCCTCGGCCATCCAGCGGGTCTCGCAGCCCGCGAGTTGAACCACGTGCGGCCCGATTCCCGCCGCCTCGCAGCGCAGCTTCGACATCGGCCTGCCGTTGACCAGGTCGTCGCTGGCGGTCATCTCCGAGACCACAAGACCCGCGCCAAGCACGGCTGCGAGTCGCCGGAAAGGCGCGTCGGTCACGCCGGACATGGGCGCGAGGACAACCCGGTTGAGGATAGCAATATTGCCTATCTTCAATGGGTTACGAGGAATACTTTGCACGCCGGTCACGGCCGTCTCGTCGTTCTGTCGACCACGCCATTGCAGCCGATGTCGTACATGTTGCGCACAAATCTTGTGCAGTCAAGTTTCATGCCTACAGTTTAGACAATTCTAGCATTTGTGCAAGTGCACTGCAACAAAAACTGCTTTTCCCACAGTCATCTGGAAATGCTCTGTTCTTGCACAGCGGTCATGGTAAGGGGCTCTGCGCGGCGGCCTGCCGCCCCTTTCCTCATCCGCAATTCGTCTGACACTGGTTCAAAATGCCGAAGCCCGAGCGTACCGCAGCCATTCTTGTCGCAGCCGGGCGCGGATTGCGCGCCGGCGCAGGTGGGCCGAAGCAATACCGGACGATCGGCGGACAGACCGTGATCTACCGCGCGATGGAGGCTTTCTCCGGGCATCACGACGTGTTTGCCGTTCAGCCCGTGGTCAATCCCGATGACACGGCACTCTTCCAGGAGGCGATTGCTGGCTTGCGTCACCAGGCGCCCACCCCCGGCGGCGCGACCCGCCAGGCCTCCGTGCATGCCGGGCTTGAAGCGCTTGCGGCCGAGAAGCCGGACATCGTGCTGATCCATGACGCCGCGCGGCCCTTCGTTACCCCTGCCGTGATCTCGCGTGCGATCGCCGCCGCCGGCCGCACCGGTGCGGCGATCCCGGTGGTCCCCGTCACCGATACGATCAAGGTCGCCGGCGCGAACGGCGACGTCGAGGCGACCCCGGAGCGCGCGCGTCTAAGGATCGCGCAGACGCCGCAGGCGTTTCGTTTCGACGTGATATTGGAGGCGCATCGCCGCGCCGCGCGCGAGGGCCGCTCCGATTTCACCGACGATGCGGCGCTGGCGGAATGGGCGGGATTGACGGTTGCGACATTTGAAGGTGATCCTGCCAACATGAAACTCACCACACCCGAGGACTTCGTGCGCGAGGAAGCGCGGCTGGCGAGCCAGCTCGGCGACATCAGGACCGGCACCGGCTACGACGTGCACGCCTTCGGCGAGGGCGACCATCTGATGATCTGCGGCGTGCGCGTGGCACACAGTAAAGGCTTCCTGGCCCATTCCGATGGCGACGTCGGACTCCATGCGCTGGTCGACGCCATCCTCGGGGCGCTGGCCGATGGCGATATCGGCTCGCACTTCCCGCCGAGCGACGCCAGGTGGAAGGGTGCCTCCTCCGACCAGTTCCTCAACTATGCCGTTGAGCGCGTCACCGCGCGCGGCGGGCGCATCGCCAACCTCGAAGTGACGCTGATCTGCGAGCGGCCGAAGATCGGCCCGCTGCGCGACACCATGCGAGCCAGGATCGCGGAGATCTCCGGCGTCCATATCTCGCGCGTGGCCGTCAAGGCGACGACCAGCGAGCGGCTCGGCTTCACCGGCCGCGAGGAAGGCATCGCGGCAACCGCGAGCGCGACGATCCGTCTTCCGTGGAGCGATAAAGGTTGGGACGATAAAGGCGGGGGCGCATAACATGGGCGGCAGCGACGCTCGTGCCCTCTCCCGCTCGCTGCTCGACCTGTGCCGGATGCGCAAACTGACCATCGCCACGGCCGAATCCTGCACCGGCGGCCTGGTCGCCGGCGCACTCACCGACATTCCCGGCTCGTCCGACGTGATCGACCGCGGTTTTGTCACTTATTCAAACGAGGCCAAACGGGTGATGCTCGGCGTCAAGGTAGCAACGCTCGAGACATTCGGCGCGGTCAGCAAGGAGACCGCGACCGCGATGGCGATCGGCGCGTTGGAGAAAGCCGGCGTCGACCTTGCGGTCTCCATCACCGGCATCGCCGGCCCCGGCGGCGCGACGCCAGGCAAGCCTGTGGGGCTGGTGCACTTCGCCGTCGCCGCACGCGACGGGCGCATCGTTCACCGCGAGCAGCGCTTTGGCGCGATCGGCCGCAGCGCGGTTCGCCAGCGCTCGGTGGTCGAAGCCTTGCGCATGCTGATGGAACTGGCGCGTCCGCCGCAAGCCGCTAAACCTCGTCGAGAGGCTGTCAGCCGATTACGGCCGCGGGTTGCCCGTTCGCCGCGAAGCCATGTAGCGAAACGCCGGCGGCCGCCGCGTGGATGAGTTGCGTGTGATGAGTCGTCTGCGGCGAATCCCATAGTGCCGTATGTCAACTGCGACGCTGTGACGCCCGTTGAGACGGAACACGGACATGGCTCGGCCGTTTTCCCTTGTTCCAACGACAATCCCACAACAAGGAGAAAATGATGAAGTTGGGAAGTTTGGTCGTGGCCGCCATCACCACCAGCGCCATGACCCTGTCGGCAGTTGCTCCCTCGCTCGGCGCACCGCTCGCTCCGGCGCCGTTGCAGGATCAATCCGCATCGGTCCAGCAGGTGCAGTATCGCCACACCGCGCTACGGTTACCGTGGCGGATATGGCCACCGCCATGGTGGTGGAAACGGCGCCGCCATCATCGGCGGTCTGGCGGCCGGTGCGATCATCGGCGGCGCGATCGCCGCGAGCCAGGCCAAGGCCAACAACGACGCCTATTGCTCCCAGCGTTTCCGCTCCTACGATCCCGGGTCAGGCACCTATCTCTCCAGCAGCGGCGGACGTCGTCCCTGCCCGTAGCCGGGTTTCTCATAGAGATCGTCATTCCGGGGTATCGCGCAGCGATGAATCCGGAATCTCGAGATTCCGGGTTCGATGCTTCGCATCGCCCGGAATGACGGCTAGGTCGACACAGCAGGCTTTCCATAGACCTGATCCGCCCGCTTCTCGAACGCTGCTGCGAACCGCCCAAAAGCGGCGTCGAACATCGAACCCATCAGCATCGCCAGCATCCGGCTCTTGAATTCGTAGGTGAGGTAGAAGCCGACATCGGAATCGGTCTCCGACTTCGGCTCGAAGGTCCAGCGGTTCTCGAGATTGCTGAACGGCCCCCGCAGATACTCGACCAGGATCTTCAGGTTGGGACGGTCGAGCGTCACCTTGCTGGTGAAGGTTTCCCGCACCAGCTTGAACGATACGGTCATGTCGGCCACGACGACCTCGGTGCCATCCTCCTTCGGCGTGCGCTGGCGGATTTTCAGCGAATGGCACAGCGGCACGAATTCCGGATAACGCTCGACGTCGGCGACCAGATCGAACATTTGCGGCGCGGTGTGGCGAACCCGTCGCTTGCTTGAGAATTGCGGCATCAGTGGATACTCGCACGATTCTGCTCGAGCGCGAGATCGTTCAGGTAACCGTCCGCCCGGGCCCGATCGGTGAAGCACAGCAGCGATTGATCGGCGCGCAGGCCCTGGAAATAGGCGAGCAGTGTCGGACAGAACAACCCGTCGATCGACACGATCGAGATGCCCGTGAGACCGGATAGCCGCCGCGCAAACGTCGACTTGCCGGACCCCGACGATCCCATGACCAGAACGCGTTGCATTGGTTCGATCCGGGTCTAGAGCATGATCCGGAAAAGTGTGAAGCGGTTTTCCGAAAAGATCATGCTCAAACAACGCCTCGCGCCACGCGCGCCGCCTGCAGCTTGGCAAAATCCTCGCCGGCGTGATGCGACGAGCGGGTCAGCGGGCTCGCCGACACCATCAGGAAGCCCTTGGTATAGGCGACACGCTCATAGCCCGCGAATTCGTCAGGGGTCACGTAGCGCATCACGGCATGATGCTTGCGCGTCGGCTGCAGATACTGGCCGATGGTCAGGAAGTCGACATCGGCCGAGCGCAGATCGTCCATTACCTGCAACACCTCGTGCCGCTGTTCGCCGAGGCCGACCATGATGCCGGATTTGGTGAAGATGGTCGGATCGATCTCCTTGACTCGCTGCAACAGCCGGATCGAGTGGAAATAGCGCGCGCCGGGACGAACCGTCAGGTAGCCCGACGGCACGGTCTCCAGATTGTGGTTGAACACGTCGGGCTTGGCCGCGACCACGCGCTCCAGCGCGCCTTCCTTGCGCAGGAAGTCCGGCGTCAGGATCTCGATCGTGGTGGTCGGGCAGCGCGCGCGGATAGCGCGGATGGCCTGCGCGAAATGCTCCGCGCCGCCATCGGCGAGATCGTCGCGGTCGACCGACGTGATGACGATGTGGGCTAGCCCCAGCTTGAAGGTCGCTTCGGCGACATGCTCCGGTTCGGAAAGGTCGAGCGCGCCGGGCATGCCGGTCTTGACGTTGCAGAACGCGCAGGCCCGCGTACAGGTGTCCCCCATGATCATGAAGGTGGCGTGCTTCTTGTCCCAGCATTCGCCGATATTGGGGCAGCCCGCCTCCTCGCAGACCGTGACGAGGCCGTTCTCCTTCACGATCTTGCGGGTGTCGGCATAGCCGCGCGTGTTCGGTGCGCGGACCCGGATCCAGTCCGGCTTCGGCGGCGAGACAGCGTCCGGCCGGTTCACCTTTTCGGGGTGACGCGGGCGCAACGGGGTCGTGGAAATGGTATCGACGATGGTGACCATAGGTGCCTGCAAGTCGCGAGAGAGCTTAGCTAATCCGTGTTGGCGCGGCCCGCAACCCGGCTCGTAAAGCCTATCAGAGTGTGCACTATATTGGCACCCTTGGTGCCGTTCCGTCCCGATTCTCACCTCAAAATGGCTCAAAAACCCAAATCGACCACGCCGGCCGCGCCACGGCTCGGCAAGCCGCTGAAACGCTCGTTCTTCGACCGCAGCGTCCATGAGGTTGCGCCCGACCTGATCGGCGCGACGTTCCTGGTCGACGGCGTCGGCGGCATCATCGTCGAGGTCGAAGCCTACCATCACACCGAGCCGGCCGCCCATTCGTACCGCGGACCGACCCCGCGCAATCAGGTGATGTTCGGCCCGCCGGGCTTTTCCTACGTCTACCGCTCCTACGGCATCCACTGGTGCGTCAACTTCGTCTGCGAGCAAGCCGGCTCGGCGAGCGCCGTGCTGATCCGCGCGCTGGAGCCGACCCACGGCCTGGCGGCGATGCGGCGGCGGCGCGGCGTGGGTGACGAACACGCGCTGTGCTCCGGCCCAGGCAAGCTCTGCGAGGCGCTCGGCGTTACGATTGCCCACAGCGAGTTGCCGCTCGACCGCCCGCCGATCGCGCTCTACGCGCGGACCGAAACGCCCGAGATTGCCACCGGGGTGCGGATCGGCCTCACCAAAGCCGTCGACCTGCCCTGGCGCTACGGCGTGAAGGGATCGAAATTCCTCAGCAAGCGGTTTTGAGGATCAGACCTTGCGATGGCGGACGGCCTCGCCGCCGCTGACCCTATGACGCCTGCTTCAACCGCTCCAGCGCCTCGACGATCCTGGCCTTGCGCGCAACGGCCGCCTCGCGCTTTTCCTTCTCTTCCTCGACGATCTCTTCCGGCGCATTGGCGACGAATTTCTCGTTGGAGAGTTTTGCGTCGACGCGCTTGATGTCGGCGTCGGCCTTGGCGGCTTCCTTTTCCAACCGCGCGCGTTCGGCGGCGAGATCGATCACGCCTTTCAGCGGCAGCGAAACGACTTCGCCGCGCACCACGACCTGGACCGCGCCTTCCGGCGGACGATCGGCGAAGGAGATATCGGATAGCCGTGCCAGACGCTTGATGGTGTCGCTCCAGCGCTGCGCGCGATCCCGGGTCTCGTCGGAGGCGTCAGATATCACCAGCGGCGTCAGCGTCGACGGCGGGATATTCATTTCCGCCTTCACCGAGCGCATCGCGGTGACGAGGTCGACCACCCAGCCGATCTCGGCCTCGGCCGCCGGATCGCTGAAATCGTCGGCCGCGGGTTCAATCGAAACGGGCGGGATGATCTCGCCGTTCGGGCCGGCCATCGCCATCGCGGCCAATTGCTCGGCGCTGACAGCGCTCGCCTTGCGCGGCCAGGGCGCGAGCACCAGCAGGCCGTCACGCTTGGCGGTCACCGCCCATAGCTCCTCGGAGATGAAGGGCATGAACGGATGCAGCAGCTTCAGGATCTCGTCGCGCGCCCAGGCGATCATGGCGCGGGTCTCGGACTTGGCCGCGCTCTCCTCGCCCATCAGCACAGGTTTTGCGAGTTCGACCTGCCAGTCGCAGAACACGTTCAGCACAAAGCGGTAGATCGCGCCTGCGGCCTCGTTGAAGCGATGCTGTTCGATCGCCTCGGTCACCTCGCGGGTAACGCGGAAGGTCTCGTGCGCGATCCAGCGGTTCAACGTCTCCTGCGCGCCCTTCGGATCGAAATCATCCGGCTTCACGCATTCGTTCATCTCGGCGAAGCGGCAGGCGTTCCAGAGCTTGGTTGCGAAGTTGCGGTTGATCTCGACCAGATGCGGCGACAGGCGGATGTCGTGACCTTGGGCGGCCTCGCGCGTCAGCGCAAAGCGCAGCGCGTCGGCGCCGTACTCGTCGATTACGCCGAGCGGGTCGATGACGTTGCCCTTCGACTTCGACATCTTGGCGCCCTTTTCGTCCCGGACCAGGCGATGGATGTAGACGGTCGAGAACGGCGCCTCCTTCATGAAATGAAGACCCATCATCATCATCCGGGCGACCCAGAAGAAGATGATGTCGAAGCCCGTCACCAGCGTGTTGGTCGGGTAATAGCGCGTCACCTCCGGCGTGTCGTCCGGCCAGCCGAGCGTCGAGAACGGCCACAGAGCGGACGAGAACCAGGTGTCGAGCACGTCTTCATCTCTGGCGATAAATCCCTCACGCTTGGCCGGGTCGAGCGCCATCTCATGGCCCTGCTCCGGTGTGATGACCTCCTGCTCGACGTAATAACCGAGCGCATTGCCGACCGC
Source organism: Bradyrhizobium genosp. P (assembly GCF_049949265.1). NCBI lineage: Bacteria > Pseudomonadati > Pseudomonadota > Alphaproteobacteria > Hyphomicrobiales > Nitrobacteraceae > Bradyrhizobium > Bradyrhizobium genosp. P. Next base: position 5,115,285 of record NZ_CP188195.1, read on the forward strand.
CTCGTCCTCGGTCTCGGCGACGAACACCTTGCCGTCGGGCCCGTACCAGGCGGGAATCTGATGGCCCCACCAGAGCTGGCGTGAGATGCACCAGGGCTGGATGTTCTCCATCCACTCGAAATAGGTCTTTCCCCAGTTCTCCGGCACGAACGTTGTTTCGCCTGAGCGCACCGCTGCCATCGCGGGCGCGGCAAGCGTCTTGGCGTCGACGTACCACTGGTCGGTCAGATAGGGCTCAATCACGACGCCGGAGCGGTCGCCATGCGGCACCATGTGGGTGTTCGGTTCGATCCGCTCGAGAAATCCGAAATCGTCCAGCCGCGCCACGATCTTCTTGCGGGCGGCGAAGCGCTCGATCTGGTGAAACTCCGCGGCAAGCTGCGAGGCTCCCTCGGGGAGGCCGCGCAGATAGTCCTCATTGTCGACTAGGTTGAGGCAAGCCTCCCGGTCGAGCACGCTGATCTGCGGCAGGCCGTGGCGCCTGCCGATCTCGAAATCGTTGAAGTCGTGCGCCGGCGTCACCTTGACCGCGCCCGAGCCCTTCTCCGGATCGGAATAATCGTCGGCGACGATCGGAATCCTGCGGCCGACCAGCGGCAGGATGACGTGCTGGCCGACCAGATCGGTGTAGCGCTCGTCGTCAGGATGCACCGCGACCGCGGTGTCGCCGAGCATGGTCTCGGGACGCGTGGTCGCGACCACGATGAAGGTCTTCGGATCATCGGGGCTGAACGTCCTGCCCTCGATCGGATAGCGCAGGTACCAGAGGCTGCCTTTGACCTCGACCTGCTGCACTTCGAGATCGGAGATCGCGGTGAGCAGCTTCGGGTCCCAATTGACCAGCCGCTTGTCCTTGTAGATCAGCCCCTCGCGATGCAGCTCGACGAACACCTTGACGACGGCGCGCGACAGGCCCTCGTCCATGGTGAAGCGCTCGCGCGACCAGTCGCAGGACGCCCCCAGGCGCTTCAACTGATTGACGATGGTGCCGCCGCTCTCCGCCTTCCACTGCCAGACCCGTTCGAGGAACTTGGCGCGGCCCATCTCGCGCCGGCCCGGTTCCTGGCGTTCCATCAACTGGCGCTCGACCACCATCTGGGTCGCGATGCCCGCGTGGTCGGTGCCGGGCTGCCACAGCACGTCGCGACCGCGCATCCGCTCGAAGCGGCACAGGATGTCCTGCAGCGTGTTGTTGAGGGCGTGGCCCATGTGCAGCGAGCCCGTCACGTTTGGCGGCGGGATCACGATGGTGAACGGCGCGGCGTCCTTGCGCTCGGGCCGTCCGGCCTTGAACGCGCCGCTCTCCTCCCAGATGCGGGACATCCGGCTCTCGATATCGGCGGGCTGGTAGTTTTTCTCGATCATGACGATGCGTTGTTGACCCTGGAAACGGCTAGAAAGCCGCCGGAACGCACCAAGTCAACCTGACCGATACGCCGAAGCGGCGAATTATGGCAATTCTGGGTGGCTGAATGAGGGCCGCGGGATCGGCCCTCAGAGAGGCCCCACAGGCCCTTTGGGGGCTACCGGCCGCGGGAAACCCGCTCGATCTCGGCCTTGACGATGCGCTCGACCAGCCCAGGCAAATTGTCGTCGAGCCAGGATTTCAGCATCGGCCGCAGCATCTCCTTGACCAGGTCTTCGAGCGTCCGCGCATTGTTGCTGAGCACGGTGTTGGCCAGCGAGTTGAACGCGGATTCGACCGCCCGCATGGTCGTGCCGGAGATGATCGGCGGCGCCGGCGCGGTTTCGATCGGCGGCGGCTCATAGGACGGTTGCCGGTTCAGCGACCTCGCAGCAGCCGATTCCGTGAATTCAACATCGTCCTGCGGCTCGACCTTCCGGAACGACGGCGCGGGTGCCGGGTCCGGCAATGCCATGTCGTCGGTGAGTTCGAACACGTCGCCATCCGGCTGCGGCGGCCTGATCTCCGCCGCGGGGGTCGCCTCTTCGAGGCTGGCCAACAGCGAATCGATATCGTCCTGGTTGTTGCTTGCAGTGGGCGCCGGCGGTTTCGGCGCGGGCGCAGCGGCGGCCTTCGCGGCTGGCGCCGCCGCCGGAGGGCTCTTCATCGCGGCTTTGGCAGGCTGTGGAGGCTCGACCTTTGGCGGCGGTGCGGTAACCGCCGCAGGTTTTTCGGCGGCGGCCGGCTTCGCCTCGTCGTCGGCAATGATGCGACGGATGGACGCCAGAATCTCCTCCATCGAGGGCTCTTGGACCTTCGCAGGTTGCGTCATCGCCGACTCCACATCGAAACCATTTTACACCAAGCCCCAGAGGATTCGTCGGTTCCGGTAATGCGGGCCGAGATTTTCGTCGCTCGCGCCCGACTTGTCCCCAGATCAAGCCCACCGAATGCTTCGCGCGGGCTCGTGTCGCCCAGGACAGCTCCAGACAACAGCTCCAGACAACAGCTCCAGACATTTGGCGCCGCATCCAGCCACGCCATAGGCCTCGTCGCGAATCGCTTTGCTGCCCCACAAAACGGTATGTCAGGGCAATTATCGATTGCAAGCAAACGGGCCTAGTCTGTGGTCCTGATTGACTCAGAACTGCAGACTAGGCCCGGCAAGCGACGTTGATGTGGCGATTAGCGGCCGTCGGGCGTGCGCACACCGGCCCAGCTGTCACGAACCTGCTGATAGTGCACGCTCGGATCGTAGACGTTGGTCTTCAGATTGAGCACCTGCGGCGACAGCCGGCCGATCGCGCTCAGCACGTTGTAGGACGCGACAACGCGGTCGTGCTGCGCGGTCACCAGCGCGTTGCGGGCGTTGACAAGCGCTTGCTGCGCGTTCAGCACGTCGAGCGTGGTGCGCTGGCCGGCCTTGGCCTCTTCCCTGACGCCGTTCAGCGCGATCTCGGACGCGGTCACCTGCGACTGCGCCGACGTCACCTGCGCCTTGCCGGCGACCAGCTGGCCCCACGCGGTAACGACGTTGGCGCGGGCCTGATCCCGCGTCTGTTCCAGCACCAGACGCTGCTGCGCCAGCGATTCCTTGGACTGCCGGATCAGCGAGTATTCAGTCCCGCCCTGATAGATCGGCACCGTCACATTAACCGTCGCCGCCGCAGTGAAGAGGCGGTTCACCGACAACTGCGACTGGTAGCCTTCACTCACCGCCGCCTGCAACCCAACGGTCGGGAGCAGCGCGCCTTCGGCAACCTTCTGCTGCAGGAAGTTGACGTCGACGCCGAACATCGCGGCCGTCACGCTCGGGTTCTGGGTCAGGCTGAGATCCACGGCGGCGGGAAGCGTCGCCGGCAGGAAACGATCGACCGGCGAGCCCGGCGCAAGATTGTCCGGTTCGTTGCCGATGATGCGGCGGAAGTTCGATCGCGTCGTCGTGAGATTCGACTCCGCGGTCAGCTGCTGGGTTCTGCCGGCCGCGAGTTGCGCCTCGGATTGCGCGACGTCGGTCCGCGTCACTTCGCCGACATTGAAACGGTCCTGGGTCTGCTTCAGCGTCTGCTCGAGCACGCGGGTGTTGCTGCGCTGGACTTCGACGATTGCGGCGTCGCGGAGATAGTCCATATAGATGGTGGCCGCGTTCAAAATCACGGTCTGCTCAAGCACGCGCAATCCCTCGCGCGCAGACGAGACCTGGCTTTCGGCCGCGCGCACCTTGGGCGCGTTCTGCGCGTTGAACAGCGACTGGTTCACCGTCAGGCCTGCACTGGCCGGATTTTGGGTTCCGTGAATCGATGACTTGCTGCCCGTCAACTCCTCGTCGCCATATTGATATCCACCGCTTACAGTCACCGATGCCCTAGGACGGTAGCCCGAGAGCGCCTGCGGAACGTTTTCGTCCGTGGACCGCACCAGCGCACGCTGGGCGTTGAGCTGGGGATTGTTCTGGTAGGACCGCACCAGCGCGGCCTCGATAGTATCGGCGAGAACGGGCACCGGGCCCATCTCCGCCAACAGAAGGACCGCAATCGCAGCCGCGGTGACAACCTTCACCCCACTCATCCCCAGTAATCCATTCATTTTGTAGTCGCCGGCTCCATGAACACGGGCCGGCGCAGTTTCAGACGAAGTGAGTCCTGCCTCACCTTAGTCCGCAGCTAAGTGCAACGGAACCACCCCGCAATGAAACGCGGTGGAAAGTGTTCACATGGGGCAAACGGGCCACACTTCTGATTCAGAACCGGATTTTATCAGCCGCTGCAGCGCACTACCGATCAGAAGACGAAGCTGGGGAGCCGTTCCAATCCGGGCAAAATGGGGGCCGTGGCGTCGAACAATTCGCGATGTCCGAAATCCCCATGGGAATGGGTTACGAGGCTGGCGCGCGGCGGCTGCTCGAGGGCGAAGACGCCGACCAGCCGGCCGCCTTCCTTGAGCTGGCCGTACAGGCCGGTCGGGACGACCTCGGTAGCGCCGTTAAGGACGATCACGTCAAACGGCGCTCCCGACGCATCGCCATCGGCTGCCGGTGCGTTTTTCACGCCGACATTCTGGATGCCGAGCTGGGCGAGCACGGCACTGGCCTTGGCCGCCAAGGCCGGATCGCTCTCGGTCGCACTCACCTGCCCGGCGAACCGCGCCACCACCGCGGCGGCGTACCCGGTCGCGCAACCCACCACCAGCACCCGGTCGGTTTCCTGGATCTCGGCCGCCTGCAGCATTTTGGCGAGCACCGCAGGCTGGATCAGGCAGCGCTTGACCGCACCGTCCTCGGCGACGTCGAGATCGAGATCGAGATAGGCCAGTGCCTGCTTGCCGTCAGGCACGAAGGCCTCGCGCGGCACCATCAACATGGCATCAAGGATTCGCTCATCGGTGACGTCGCTCGGACGCACCTGACCATCGACCATGAACTGGCGCGCGGTCGAAAAACCGGACATTAGCGGGACCCTGCAAGTCGCGCGGCGTTGCCGCTGGAGGAGCTAGAAGAGGGCCATGTTTTGGAACAAGCTCCGCCAAAACGCAACACGCCGTTGGCGCGGGGCGAGCGCCCCGCACGTCGCGTCGGCCTACTCGATCGTGACGGCGAGCCGGCCGATCAGCCGCGCCACTTCATCGAGATGTTCAGAATCATGTTCCTCGACGGCCTTCGCCAGGCGGCGCACGCATTCATCGTCGCTGATCTCGGGAGTGTCGTTGGGAACGAGGGTCGGCTGCGACAGCATCGTCAGGTCGATCAGGTTCACGGACATGCAAAATCACCTCTCAAAACCCGGCGAGGCGCAGCGTCGAGGGCGATTACGTCGATTTGGCGACTAATTTTACCTATCAGGCGCGGACCACGAGCTTGTGATGGGCAATCCAGACTATCGATGGGGCCAGAACTGGCTCCCCGGGCTGGATTTTATTCCTTGTCCATAGTGTTTTTAGCGACAACACAAGATACTGATATCGTTGATATTAAATCAGTTCATTGATCATGCTGTCCATAGCGGTTACTGCTAGCGCATACCCTAAAGTGGGGAAAATGGGGGAAGCTGGCGATGGGGATCCACACTCTAAATGCACTCACAGTGAAGTCGATTGCAGCTAGCAAGGCAACCAAGCTGCGCGACGGCGGCGGCCTCTGGCTGGTGACGAAAGGCAAAGGCCGCTACTGGATTTTCGATTACACTTTTGGCGGAAAGCGGCGCCAAATGGGTGTTGGGCCGCTCCACACCGTAGGCCTCGCCGAGGCTCGCCAGAAGGCCGAGCGCGCGCGCGATCTAATCCGTCAGGGCGTAGACCCGATTGAACGCCGTGCCGTTGCGGCCATCGAGGCGGCTAAGGTGCAGGCCAACATTCTGACGTTCGGCGCTTATGCTGACGGCTATGTCGACGCGGCCGTGAAGGCTGGACGCTGGCGCGGCGCGAAGACCGAAGATCGGTGGCGGAACGTGCTTACCAACCATGCCGCCCTGATCCGGCCCAAGCCGCTCGCCGACATCGGCGTCACCGAAGTTCTGTCAGTTGTCAGGCCGCTTTGGGGCGCGAAGCAGGAAACTGCTCAGAAGCTTCGTGAGGCGATCGAGCGAGTCCTCGATGCAGCCAAGGTTGAAGGCCTTCGCAGCGGCGACAATCCCGCCGCCTGGCGGGGTAACCTCGAGCACGTTCTTCACAAGCCAGACGCCCTCACCCGGGTCACCAACCACCCGGCCATGCCGTGGCGAAGCCTGCCAAGCGCAATGGCTAAGGTCCGCAGCGTGGGGACAATCGGGGCCGCAGCGCTTGAATTCTGTATCCTCACCGCTTCCCGGCCGGGGATGGTACGGCATGCCGTCTGGTCTGAAGTCGACCTTGGCGCCTCTCTTTGGCTCGTACCCCCGCGCCGCATGAAGTCTGGCAAGGAACACCGAGTCCCCCTCTCCGCTCGGGCTTTGGCGATCGTCACCGACATGAAGGCGAAGCGGTTCAACGATTACGTTTTCCCGCGGTTCAAAGCCAAGCGGCCGATGTCGGAGAACACCATGGCCAAGGCGTTCGCCGAGAGCGGCGGCAACGGCTTCACCGTCCACGGCACAGCCCGGTCCTCTTTCCGCGACTGGGTGACTGAGGCAACTCAGTTCGACGGCGATCTTGCTGAGATGGCGCTCGCCCACGCGGTCGGTGATGCGACCTCAAGGTTAGCATCCGGTACACCTCAAGAGCCTACGCGCGGTCGGACGCGCTGGAGAAGCGGCGGGCGCTCATGGATGATTGGAGCGTCCACTGTGCTAGCGAGCCGCGGAAGTAAGACCGGTGCGCGGCCGGCGGCTGAGGGCAGTGGCCGTCTAGTGGAAGGGCGCGACTAACGCGCAGACTGCGGCGACAACTAAAAGTGCCCAAAGAGATGCTGAAACTAGATCAAACGATCCCGTGTTTCCGCCATCCCGTACTAAATCGAAGTGCCACGATTTCTGGTCGTCCCTGTAGGTGTGAAGGCGCATCGAAACACTCCTTCTTCGCAGACTGTGCCACCAATCCGCGACCGGCACGCTAGTTCCCCCCTCGATGAGGTTCGCGATGCAATTTCATGTTCGCTCGCAGGCGCTCTCCCTGTCGGAAGTCGGCTGGGCGCCGTCAGGCATGGGCAGATCTGATTTTAGAAGGCGCGCGGCAGACGGCTGATCTGCTCGTGGGGCCACGGGGGTAAGGACTCCCGCGGCCCGGCGGGGTTTGGGGGACCGTAGTTCTACGGTCTAAGGTACTGATTTGATTTATGTGTTGCCTAGTTCACAAAACAGGAACGTAATGTGTCATATACATGACAGGCGATAGCGATGGAGGTTACCCCATGCTTGCCGAACAGTTCTTTCTCAATTTGGAAACGATCATCTCCCACGCCACTGACTCCGAACCGGCCAACTACCCGGATGGAGCACCCAAGGTGAGAAGCAAAGCGAAGCACATTCCGGTCAAATTGCCGGAAGTCCCGCCGGCAACAAAATCACTGCAGCACTGACGGAAAATAGAACACTCCGCCATTGCTGACGGGGTGCCTCGGCGCGGGCTTGATGGGTACCAAGCAATGACTGGCCGCCAAGCTGGGTTATTCCGCTGCCTGAGCCAGGACCACATCCGCCGAATCCTTGGGAGCGCTGCGCGAGCGCGGGTACTTGAGTGGAGCATCCGGGAAAAGCTTGGAGGCCAGTCGGCTGTCGCAAAAATCATCGAGCTTGAACTCGCGGCGGTCGAGTCCGTGCGTCCGTTCGATCCAAGCAGCCAATCCAGCCGCCCGGCGCCCCATGCGCTCTGACAACTCGTAAAGCTCTTCTTTGGAAGGAGTGCTGTTTTCGTCGAAGTTGTCGGCCTCACAGTGCAGAAAAACGGCCTGCGCGAGTGCCTCCATCGCGGTCGTCGGACGAATGAACGACGTGCTGCGCATGACCTCGTACATTCCTTCGTACTCAGCCCCGCCCTTTCTGGGGGCGAGGTTGTCCTTGTGTTGGAACGTCATCCACAGGTCGCGAAACAGGGCAAGCATCCCCATTCCGGTGGACTGTGGGGTCGCGGATTTCTTGGATGTGGTTTTTGCTTTAGTGTTGATGGTAGCCATGGCGCAGAAGATCCTTTCGCGCTGAGGTTAGGGCCGGTGCGAGATGACAGTCTTGCACCGGCCTGAATTTATGCTAACATAAAATCATGGCTAGTCAAGATAAAAAGATAGCAAAAAAGCGAGGACGTCCCGCTACGGGGACTAGCCCCACAGTTGGCGTCAGGATGCCTCTGGATCTTTTGGCCGACCTAGAGGAATGGCGCGCCTCTCAACGCCCTATCCCAAGCGTACCCGCCGCCATAAGGGCGCTGGTCCGCAAGGCGCTGCGTTAGGCCCTAGACAACTGGCGCCGTACGCGACCCACCCGGCCGGCCTGAAGCGATCCGGCGGGCACGTTGATATCGGATTGAGGACAAAAAAATAGCGGGATTCAAAACGCGAGGATTTCTGGTGCTGCGGATATTATTGAAGACGGGAATCGGGCTTACGAGCCTCGCTGCAGCCGGTTGCTGGCTGATAGCTTCAATAGCCAGGGCTCCAAAGGTCCCTAAATCACCCCCTCAGTACACCGAAGGGTCGTTCCGGGAGGACGAAGGAAAACAGCTCGCCGCAGATCTGCGACTACAAAGTTGGTGGAATTCGGTAGCAGCAGGATGCGCTACAGTTGCAGCCATTCTTTCTGCGATAGACGCGTTTTTCTAGCCGTCCGCGCTCGGCACACCAATCCCAAAATCCTAGTTGCCCTCCCCGCCTCCCGCGATCTACAGTTGAGACGGGCTTTGGGGGATTTCAATGAGACTATTTAAACGCAAAGAGAGCTGGGAACGCACGTTCCGGCTGCGAAGCAACTACGGCGTTTCAAAAGGATTTATGGCCGCACTTTTTTGGCTCTGAGGTGGGTCAGGGCTGCTGTTCAATGCCGGCACGCTGTTCGGGCTCACCGGCAATATTGGCGCCGGAACGTCGGCCTATCTGACGGCAACCTGTCTCGTCTGGATAGGCGGCATGGTGTTGTTCGGTCTCGGCGCCCTGCTCTCTCATACAGACTTTGACGGTGAACGGCCTGTGCAGGCTGATACGGGTGACATTCGGATAGCTCAATGAGGCTGCCGAAGCTCATTACTCGCTGGAAACGGAGACAATATGGACGTGGAAGCGATCGGAAGACCAGAGCAACTAGCCAACTTGCGGTCAGGACAATGCTTTTTTTTCGATTCAGGGTACGGACCGCGGCTCGGAATGCTTTCGCAAGATGAGAGCAATAATGGCTTTCTCGTTTTTGGAAAGCCCGATGAGGATGATCGAGGTCCATGGGTGATTACCGGCGGCCTGCCCCAAACCCTACTGGTGGTCGACGACATTCGTATAAGGACTGATTGGACCAGTCTAGAGAGCGGTGCCGCAGTTGATCTCGGCTCAATAACCAGCGCAGCAGGAAGCTTTTACATGAGGGCTGCGCTGCGAGGAATCGAGACAGCCACAATCAATCTCGTTAGCGGTCTGCTAGAACAGATTCCGTCGAGCGGCGCAGTATTCCACTACACTCGATGGGGCGCGGGGATCATCAGGGATAACAAGTGGCTGTCTCTCGTCGAGTTTCCGTTTAAGAATCCGCCTTCAAGCGACTAGTTGCAATTCGCCGCGACACGCCGCTGGGTGCAACGATCGGCGCGCTACTCGCCTTCGCAATCTACACGCCGCTGGCGATAGGGGCTGTCGGCTGTCGAAAGCTCGACGATCCGATTGGTCGTCATCCTTGCTGTTCTTTGAGCTTGTCATACAGCGGTTCGCAGCCCTGAAGTGTTAGGGAGACGGCCCCTCGCAAGCAGTAAAGGATCGCCGGAATTCCGCCTAGGCCGAGCCAATTGACGTTCTGCGCTGCTCTCAATGCGTCTGAGTCTGGCTCATTTTTGTGTTCTAGGCCTGCATAGTTTCGGACATAATTAATCGCGTCTTTCACCGTTACATCTGTGCCCCTAACCTGCATAAGCGGATGCTTCAGAAATTCGGCCAAATTCATTGTTTTGATAATTTCTGGAGTTGATGGGTGTATCTTCGGATCGTAGTTGATCCTCATTTCGGGGTCAGAATAAATAACGAAACGGAATTTCAGCCGCGTCTTGCGGTTGGCAAGATGAATGAGTGGCGGATCCAGCAAAATTCTACGTAGAGGGCCAACAGATTCGAAAAGATTTTCTTGGGTAGGATTGTCGTGACACTGGACCAACTTCTTATAGTTATAAATGAACAACGCTTCAGGAGTGAACATGACTAGCTCCGCCAAGGGTTGGTCGAGATTGGTTTGCAAGGCTAACGCAAACGACTAGGGCTCACCACCGTAGTTCCCCAGTAGCCACCAGCCGCGTCCGAGCCGAAATGCACCCCATCCGATCTTAATGCATAATTAACGGGGTGGTTACACGCTAAACAGTCTACCTGCACGTGAACAAGCGTTGCTAGTCATGACCGAAAGCGACCTGAAGGCCAAGTTAGACTCGCTCGCTCCCAATGAGACGTTCGATCTCAGTGATCGTGCCTTCGCGGAGATTTTTCCAGGCGGTTCAGACACGCATGCGCGCGAAGCCCTGTGGCACATCGCAACACGCCTAGAGTGCTTATTTGAAAACGGCGGCTCGGAGCACACCGTGCGATTTATCAAGGTAGCGAGAGAGCCAATTTCAGAGAGCGACCGCAAGGCGATTGACCTGTACTATGAATACACAGGTTCGGAAGTCCATCGGCTTTATCCACGGAGCGATGTCGACCGAAGGAGATGGATGGATTCCAAGGACTGGTACAAAAAGGAAAATGTCCCGCTGATAGCTGGCCTGGTCGGGTTCGGTGCAGCAGCGGTCTTACTTACCCCGTTTGGGTGGATCGGTGGCGCGGGCGTTGCTGCGGCGTTTGGCTTCAACAAGCTCAAGAGAGAATGGCGCAAGGAGCGCACGCTAGCTGCATACGGCCGAACCTTCATATTTGACAGGAAGGGGGCCGTAATATGGGCGACTATAGACTCGGGCTTCGGTAGATCGGTGAGCCACAACACATGACATTGAAGCAAAAAGTCCTCAACTGGAATGCAACGTGGAAGTTGTCCGGAGCCGCACCCGAGTGGTGGAAGCGAGTGGCAATTGCGGTGGTGCTTTGGATTTCGCCACCCCATCTGGAAGAATGACCTTCTGAGCAGGCTACTCAAATCCAACCGATCATTTTTCTTTCCTTCCGCGCCCCTACGCGACCTCGCTCGCAACGACCCGCAACCCGCCCCAGCGGCTTCATATGGTCTGCATATGGTCTGCTCCTGAAATTTGACCGCGCACCTAAATTTTGGCCTTCACGCCGTCTTGCCGCCCGAATCGGAATCGTCAATGGGCGCGGTCGGGGCACCAGCGCGTGCTGTCCCGGCATCAAGGCGGTCATGGTCAACTCACAGCTACCCCATGGCCTCGGACGGGGGATCTCTCGTAAGCGTGTAGGTCATCCCACGTAGCGGATGATGTTCGATTGTCAGAGAATCTCCTGGTGATTTGTCCCAGGAGTTCATGAGAGCGAACATATGTCTGATACCAAGAATTTCGAAGTTATCACAGCGGCGGCCGAGCGGCTTTCGGTGAGTCCCGGGCGGAGCTACCGCACCTGGTCGCGGGAGGAGAAGGATCGCATCGTCGGGGAAACGTTTGCGCCGGGGGCGAACGTGTCGGCGATAGCGCGCTGTCATGGGATCGATCCATCGCAGTTGTTTGCGTGGCGACGCAAGGCGCTGGCCTCGGGAATGGTGGCGCCGCTCTCTGGGGCGCGAGACCGAGCGGTTAAGTTCGCGCGCTTTGAGACCATGGCGGGGGAGATGGTGGAAATCGTCATCGGCGATGTCGTGGTGCGCGTTGGTGGAGATGTGGAGGCGGGGCGGCTTGCTGCTGTGATCCGGGCGGTTCGGCAGGCATGATCCCGGCGGGTGTTCAGGTTTACGTGGCCAGCACGCCGGTCGACTTCCGCAAGGGAGCCACGGGTTTGATGGCGCTGGTTCGAGATGGTGGGGCCGACCCCTTCAGCGGAGCACTGTACGTGTTCCGTTCGAAAAGGGCGGATCGGATCAAGGCGGTTTGGTGGGACGGCAGCGGGGTATGCCTGTTTGCCAAGACTCTCGAGGAGTCAAAGTTCTGCTGGCCGAGGATTGCGCCGACCCGGGTGCAGCTGAACCATGCGCAGTTGCTCGCGCTGATTGACGGGCTGGACTGGACGAAGGTGCGTCCGGTGGTTGTGAAGCGCCCAGAAACGGTAGGCTGACAAGCTGCGGCGAATTGAATCAGGGTGCTGAAAAGTTTGGAAGAGTGGCGGCGACTCTGCTGTGATGGCGACGATGACGACGCCCGTTACAGAGCTCCCGACGACGCTTGCCGAAGCCCACGCGCTGATCGTCGCCTTGGCGGAAGAGCGGGCGGCGATCGAGGCCGAGAACAGCCGCATTGCCGCTGCAAACACCGATCTTACGGCGATCAACAAGGCCGCCGATGCGCGGATCGTGGAGCTGACGGCGATCGTCAAAATGCTGGAGCGCACGCTTTACGGCACGCGCTCGGAACGCTTGCGCAGCGACAAGCTGAGCACGGAGCAGATCGCCTTCGTGTTCGAGGAGATTGAGACCGGCGTGTCGGCGGTTGAAGCCGAACTGGCCAAGGCTGGCGGCAAGGACATGCCGAAACGCGTGCCGCGGCCGCGCAAGGAGTTCGGGGCGCATCTGGAGCGGGTGGAGATCGTCATCGAGCCGGAGGTTCCTGCCGGGTGCGAGGGGCTGGAGAAGGTGCTGATCGGCGAGGACGTGTCGAAGCGGCTGGATGTGACGCCGGCGAAGTTCCGCGTGATCGTCACGCGCCGCCCGAAATACGCCTATCGCAACCGCGACGGCGTGGTACAGGCGCCAGCGCCTGCCCATTTGATCGAGAGCGGCCTTCCGACTGAAGCGCTTCTGGCCCAGATTGCCGTCTCCAAATATGCGGACGGGCTGCCGCTTTACCGGCAGGAAGCGATCTACGCCCGCGATCGGGTCGAGCTGGACCGCTCGTTGATGGCGCAGTGGATGGGCAAGGTCGGCTTCGAATTGCAGCCGCTGGCCGACTATGTGCTGGAAAAGGTCAAGCAAGGCGAACGGATCTTCGCCGATGAGACGACCCTGCCAACGCTCGCTCCCGGATCCGGCAAGACGCAAAAGGCCTGGCTGTGGGCTTATGCCCGTGACGACCGGCCGTTTGGCGGCATCGGTCCACCGATGGTCGCTTATCGCTTCGAGGACAGCCGTGGCGGCGAATGCGTCGAGCGCCATCTGGCAGGCTTTGCTGGCATCCTCCAGGTCGATGGCTATGCCGCCTATAATCGGCTCGCCAGGTCGGCGGGCGCCAACGAGGGAGTGCGGCTTGCAGCGTGCTTTGCCCACGTCAGGAGACGGTTCTACGAGCTTCACGTCAACGAGAGCTCGCGCCTGGCGACACAGACCGTCACCACCATGGTCGAGCTGTGGGAGATCGAGGCCGATATCCGCGGCCAGGATCCTGAGACGCGGCTGAATGCGCGCCAGCAAAGGTCCGCCCCCATCGTTGCGGCGCTGTTCGATCTGTGGGAGAAGGAGCTGCCGCGTCTGTCCGGCAAATCCAAGCTCGCCGAGGCGATCCGCTATGCCACATCCAGACGCGCCGCACTCGAGCGCTTTCTGAGCGACGGTCGTATCGAGATCAACTCCAATATCGTCGAGCGGACCATCAGACCCCAGGCAATCACAAGAAAAAATGCGCTCTTCGCGGGTAGCCCTGGTGGCGGCCGCTCCTGGGCGACCATCGCTACGCTTCTGCAGACCGCCAAAATGAACGACGTCGATCCACTCGCCTGGCTCACGCAAACGCTCGAGCGCATCGCGAACCGGTGGCCGATCACTCAGATCGATGCCCTCATGCCGTGGAACTTCAGAGCCTGAACGGCTTCGGCTACACGCTTACGATCTCTCGACTGGTGACGGAGAGCCCGACAGCCTTAACGGCCATCGGGCTCTCCGTTCATTCGCTCACGCCAGCACCCGCCTAGCCTTCGCGTCCCTGACCGTAGCAACAATCTGCCCTGGTAGAAGCGCGTCCCGCTTGGCCAACTCAGCCTTGAGGGCCGCGAGCGTCTGTGCGTCCGCGCTGCCATGGATGGTAATAATTGCTGCCGGCGTTGACGGTGACGCTACCGCCGCTGCGATTTTCCCGGACCGGACCGAATTTCAGCCAAGATCCACCAACCCGCGTCACACATCCGCTAATCGCCAAAACGGCGAGCAGCGCCCGGCCGGAACCAAAGTACGCTTGGCCTGTTAGTCGTGGTCACGCCATTACGGGGAACTCTTATGACTGAACCCTTGACGCCCGCCGATGCTCGGCCGCGATCGGCGCTCCCATTGCTCGTGGCCTTTCTCGCCCTCGTCGTCGCTGGTGGAGCGCTTTGGATGAGCTACAGCAGCGCAAAAAGGTCTACCACTCCGCAAGAACATGCCGAGGTAACGCCGCCTCCAGACCCGGCGATTGACCAAATCAAGCAAACTTTGTCGTCGCTTCAGCAGTCCGTGCACGCGGTTCAATCGGATCAGCAGAAGCTGGAGCAGAAGCTGTCTGCTCAGATTAACGACATCCAGCAGAAGCAAGGCGATTCAAAGCTGCTGTCCGACCAACTAGGTGCGCTCAGTGCGCGAGTTGACTCGCTGGAATCCGCAAAAGCTGAGGCACCCGCTGCGCCGCAACCAGCTCCAACCCAGCAAAGGGCTCGACGTACCAGGCGATAGACCGACATCATAGCAAGACTGCACGATGCATCGCATCCTCTAACTCGACCTTTGGATACGCCGTCAACAGATGCTGGCGCCAGTTATCTTGGCGGTATCGGCGGCGAACTCCTTCGGGCGCCCCTTCCCGACACGACCACGCTTTGACGCCTTCTTAGTTTCGGTACAATTTGTTTCACTACTCTCTTTTCTCAGCTTGGACCTGCTCCCAAATTTCCTGTCGCGCCGGCTGGCGCTGCCTTTCGCAAGGTCGGGGATCTGGGAGATTAGTCGCACGTCTAGTTGCACCACGCATGCGCTCTCGCTATGCCAACATCATGAGGGCGGCGCAAATCATCCTTGGTGTCACGTTAGGTACCACGATATTGGCGTTGGGCGTCACTCTCGCTCAACTGAGACAGACCAAGGCTGAACTAAAGCACCAGGCGAGCACTGGTACGCACGCCCAGATTCGCCAGTGGGTGATCAGGCAGCATCTGATGAGAGCCAAAGATAGCCCTGTCATAGTTCTAGGTGACAGCATCACCGAGGCTGCACCATTGCCTCCAAGCATTTGCGGTCACGTCGTCATCAACGCGGGTGTGGGCGGTGCTAGCGTTGCGAGTACGCTCGCTGCATTTCCGTCCATCTTAGGCGAAGCTCGCAATGGCGAGCAAGGTGGCACGCAAGCGGCACTGATCGTGACGGCACTGGGCACCAATGATGCATACCCAACCACATCGGAGAGCACGTTCCGTGCGAATTATGCACACCTCTTGGAGATTGCGGGGCAACACGCGCAGCACCTAGCTGTTGCTGGTGTGCCCTCGATTGATCCTAAGGGTGCACTTACCGTCGACGCTGGATTGAGCGCGCATGTAGCGGACGGACTCAACAATGCGCTGCCTGCGGTTGCTGCGAGTGCTCATGCGTCGTTTATTGATATGCGAGGTGAAGAGATGAGCACGAATGATGGAGTTCATCTGTCACCCGCAGGTTACGAGCGATGGGCAAGCGTGATGGCTCTCGGCATGGAAAAGGCACTAGAGTGCGCTTCCGATTAGCTGAAGACACGGTAGCCGGGGCAACGCAACATCGTTAAACTTTTACAGGTTGAGGAAATGGGACACACAACTTTACGTGCGATGAAGGCGCCGCAAATACTTTTGGGAGAGGAATTCAATATGGCCGCGCTGGGTGCTTTACTTTTTCTTGTCGGCGTAATCTCGGTGATCTATCCGCTGCGATTCCTCATGATTCCAAACCGGATAGTGGCACTTGGCCTGGTAGTCGTGTCATTCGTGATCATCGGCGCCTCGACCCCATCCGCTACCAATAAGACCGCCAATGCCCCGGCGAAGCCGGTCTATACAAGTAGCGGTGGCTGCAAGACCGACGTCAACGGCGACATGAAGTGCTCGCACTCAACAGAGACAAACTTGTTCGGGTCAACAACCCGATCGACCTCCGAAATGAAATGCGGTCAGAATCGCGTCACGCTCGCCTATGAGTGCAAATCAGAGTCGAGTGCCTACTAACCGGGCCGCACCGTCAATCGTGGCGAATGGTGGCAGGTCGCACGCGGGGTTGCGCACGAAGTTCGGTGTGCTAAACCGCGCTCCTAACAATTGAGGAGCGCCGATTTGGCCAAGCAGAAAAAAGCAATTCGCCGCGTGTGGACGAAGGATGATGTCAAGGAACTGAGATCACATTCGAAAGCGCGGACTCCTGTCACAAAGATATCAAAGCTGACCAAGCGCACGGTGGGTTCCCTAAGGCAGAAGGCCCTATCATTGGGCGTCGGCCTGGGTCATCAACGTTAGTGGAAGGGGAGTGCCCCTCCTGCGCTACAAATTAGTTTGGCTTCAGGGCCTTCGTGGCCCGACGCCTGAAATCTGGTCACCTGACTACTTCGATCTCTATCGAAAGCGTTCGGAGCCGCAAATTTTGTCTACCCACGATTTAACGGACTCTGAGCGCCGTGAGCCGCTGGACAGCCTCGCCCGGAAGTTTCCTCCGCAGGAACTGTACTAACCCAGCCTAAGGCCTGGACTCCCCCATCTCCTCCAGCAGACGCGCCCGCAGTTCGAGCGCGGCGTCGATTGGCTCAGTGTCGCAGCCAATCAGCGAATGCGGCTCGCGATCCAACGGGCAAGCGCGGAATTTCGACCGGCCGAGCGCGGCGGCAAGCCGGATCTTGATGTTGCGAAGTTCGTACGGATCTCTAGTGTCGAGGCCCTGCCTGAACAGCGCGACCGCTTCTGGCGTTATTTGCGGAGAGCGACGCCGCCTGTCTCGTCTCAATCGGGCAGGCATCAGCGAGGCGGTCCGAACTCGGTAAGTGCCCACGGTGGCCCGTAGCGGCCTGGGCCATTTGGGTTTCGGATGGCATAATCCTCAAGAAACGCGCGACCAAACCGCAGCCAGGCAGCACGCGCCTCCTCGCGATCGGGTCGGCCGTCCTTATCTATCGCTATCCCGGCGTAGCGCAGGTCGGAAAAGCCGTCGTATCCTGTCTCGAATACTTCTTGCCAATCATCGAGGCTGGTCGACGGCTTGCGCCTGTCCGCTCGTTTTCGAACAGGCATTAGCGGCGGTTCCCGTAGTCGGCGGTGCGTGGCATTCGCGGCGCCTCCGGGCCATCGGCACCGTCCAAGGCAAGCTCGCGGATCAGGCGGGCGAAAGAGATCCGGGCATTTTGCAGAATACCGACTTCCGGCCGCTCTTTTGGTTGGCCGAAGCGATCGAGAAAAGTCTGACCGTCGCGGTCGAGGACTTCCCGCGCGGTCTGCGCCTGATCCCAACTCTCTGCGGCAAGCGCGAGCAATCGAATGTGGTGCCCATCAAGTTCGTAGTCGCTGACAACCGTATCGAACCACTTTCGAGTAGGGGTGCGAAGGTGTTTCGGTGCAGATGGCGCACCGGTTGGTTTGGCCATCTGGCCCTCCAAATTTTTGTTGAACCGGGGCAGGCCCCATGCGCGTTCGTGTTGGCGGCCGGTCTGGGACGCGGCAATGCCCACACTTTGAGTCGCCCCCCCAGGGGCAGGGCTATCGCATGTGGCCGAGGAGTTCAAAAAGGAAGGCATCGTTCCATCCGGCGCGTTTGAGCTTGCCGCGCAGGGAGACTGTGGTGTCTGGGTGAGCCTGGGCGACGTTGAGGGCCAGGCGGCGAAGCACGGCCAGATTGGCCGGTCCGTTGTCTTTGCGATTGCGAGCAAGATCCTCGTCGAGGGTGACGTCGAGCGGCCAGTGAAGGCTATTTTCGATGCCCCAATGAGCGCGGACGATGCGCAGGACCTCTTTGCGGCTATAGGTGCAGATTCCGATGATCTCGCCCGGGTGTACCGATTTGATCTCGCCCAGGATTCCGAGATGATCTCGCCCACTATTCCAATTTGATGTCGCCCGGGGCGCGAGGCGTTCTGGCTGTCTGGTTTCTGGCATCGGCGAAGCCGCGAGGTCAACCTTGAATCACGGCTTGAAGTCTTCGTTGTCTGTTGCTGCATCTGCTGTGGGCATGTGGGCAACGCACTTCGCGTTGTCCAAGCGCAGCGGCATGTCCACAGCGCCACGGGTTCAGGCCTTCCGGCCGGGTTTGCGGGTTCGCCGCATGCTCTCGCCGTTGAGGTCGATGCGGTGGGCGTTGTGGACCAGGCGGTCGAGGACGGCGTCGGCGTAAGTGGGGTCGCCGATCAGCGCGTGCCATTGATCCACCGGGAGCTGGCTGGTGACGATGGTGGAGCGGCGACCGTAGCGGTCCTCGAGGATCTCCAGGAGGTCGTGGCGGGCCGTGGCATCGAGCGGTTCGAGGCCCCAGTCGTCGAGGATGAGCAGATCGACGCGGCCAAGCGCCCGCAGCAGACGGGAGTGGCGGCCGTCGCCGCGCGCCAAAGCGAGATCGGTGAACAGCCGGGGTGCGCGCTGATAGAGCACAGAGCGATTGTCGCGGCAGGCCTTGTTGCCGAGCGCCGAGGCGAGCCAGCTCTTGCCGACGCCGGAGGGCCCGCAGATCAAAAGGTTGACGTGGTCGTCGATCCATCCGCCTTCGACCAGCATCGTCAAGAGACTGCGGTCGAGGCCGCGCGGGGTGCGATAGTCGATGTCCTCGATGCAGGCCTGCTGGCGCAGCTTGGCGTATTGCAGCCGCTTCGACAGTCGCTTGTCGCGCCGCAATGACGCTTCGCGTTCGAGCAGGAGGGCAAGCCATTCGGCGTGGCCGAGGCTTGCGGCCTCGCCGCCGGCTTCGATGTCGGCAAAGGCCTTGGCCATGCCGTGAAGGCCGAGCGTGTGGAGTTGATCGAGAGTCGGATGATTGAGCAAGACGTGATCTCCTAGTTGTAGTAGCGCGGCCCGCGGATGTTGGGATGAAGGATCGGCGCGTCGTCCGCGGAGCGCTTGGGTGAAGGACGCCGATCGAGATTGTTGGCGAGGATCGACTTGACCGAGCCGTAGGTGCGTGCGCCGATGTCGATCGCCCGCGCGGCGGCGGCATCGAGCCGCTCGTGCCCGTAGGATCGGGCAAGCCGGATGATGCCGAGACAGGCGCGGAAACCCTGTTCCGGATGCGCGCGCTCGTCGAGGATCAGGTCGCAGAGCGCGGCGGTGGCCGGCCCGATCGAGGCTGCGTCCTTGCGGATACGCTCGATGGTCCAGCCGGCGTAGCGCCGATGACTGGAGGCCATGTGCTCCGGCACGGTCGTATGCTTGTGGTTGCCGCTCATGCGCTGATGCGCGGCGATCCGCTCGCCCTTGTGGAAAATCTCGACGGTGCGGGCGGTGAAGCGAACCTCGACCTCGACGCGGACGAAGCGATGCGGAACGCTGTAGTAATGCGCCTCGACCTCGACGTGATAATCGATGCTGACCCGGCAGATCCGCCACTCGGCGAACACGTAAGGGCTCTGCGGCAAGGCCTTTAGCGCGGGCCGGTCGATCTCCTCCAACAGCTTGCGGCGGGTGATGCCGAGCCGTCGGATCGGCCGCTCCTCGTTGAGCCGTATGAGCAGTTCGGCGATCGCCGCGTTGACCTCGGCGAGGCTGTGGAAGATGCGGTGGCGCAGCCGCCCAAGCAGCCAGCGCTCGACCATGAGGACCGCCTGCTCGACCTTCGCCTTGTCCCTCGGCCGTCGCGGTCTGGCCGGCAGAATGGCGATGCCGTAATGCGCCGCCATGTCGGCGTAGCTGCGGTTGATCTGCGGATCGTAGAGGCAGGCCTTGATCACTGCGGTTTTGGTGTTGTCCGGCACCAGCAGCGCCGGCACGCCACCGATCGCCTCGAAGGCGCCGACGTGGCCGCCGATCCAGTCGGCGAGCCCCTGCGTCCAGGTCGCCTGCGCGTAGGTGAAGCTCGATGCGCCGAGCACCGCGACGAAAATTTGCGCGGTGCGCCGCTCGCCGGTCAGCCGGTCGATCACGACCGGCACGCCGTCGCCGGCATAGTCGACGAACAGCTTGTCGCCGGCTGCATGCGACTGGCGCATCGTGACCGACAGCCGGCCTTCCCAGGTGCGGTAGAGTTCGCAGAAACGCGAATAGCGATACCCGCCGGGTTCGCCCGCGATGTACTCCTCCCACAGGATCGACAGCGTCACGTGCTTGCGCCGCAGCTCGCGGTGCACCGCCGCCCAGTCCGGCTCGGATTGCCGGCGATGGCCCCGCCGGGTGCCAGAACCGGCGCCGCCCCCCGCGAACAGCCGGGCCTCCAGGACAGGATCCGTCAGGTCATCGCTCAACGGCCAGGTCAAGCCCGCCGCCTCGAACCGGCGGATCGTCAAACGCACCGTCGACGGCGCCGTTCCCAACCGCCGCGCAATCTCACGGGTCGGCATCCCGGCCGACTTCAATCTGATCACATCGCGCACATGGCGCATCGCAAACCTCTCCGTCGGCATCCAGGTCCCCTTCGCAAAGCCGAAAGGCGGGACCGTAGCGGAGCCAGAAGAGGCCTCGTCACCCCCGGGCGACATCATCCCGGAATGGTGGGCGAGATCATCTCGGAATGGCGGGCGAGATCAAATCGGAACGGTGGGCGACATCATTCCGGAATGGTGGGCGACATCGAGCGGAATCAGCATATAGGGGCGGCTCATCAGGAAGTAGCGCTCGACCGTGTCGTCCTGGCCCCGCTTGCTGGTGATGCGGGCAACAGCTTTGAGGCCTGGAAAGTCGTGCTTCCTGGCCATGTCGGGAGCCGGTGCAACGAGAGCAACACGCTTTTCGTTGCGTCCATGTTCAGCGTCTTTGGTGGTGAGCGAGGTCTTGCCCTTGCGTTTGGCGGCGCGGATTGCGGCTTTGGCATCCTCCAACAGAGTAGGCTGGTTCGCCTTCACCGCCAGCACGTAGTCGCCGCCCCGTTCCACGATCGCCTTGGCCATCGCGCGGTGGCAATGCAGGGCGTCGGCTGTGACCACGCAGCCCTTGAGCTGCAGAAGCGCAAGCAACTGCAGGGCGCCATCGGCTTCGTTGTTGTTCGGCGCCAGCACATTGGCGAGCGCCATGCGCGTCTGCGCCGCCCAGGCGGTCACCATCACCGGCGGCATGTGGCTCTTGCCGCGTTCGTAGCCGCGCCGCAACGCTTTGCCGTCGAGCGCGATCACCCCGCGTGGCCGCTTGATCTTCGCGCCTTGCGCAAAGGCCTTCATGAAGCGCCGAAACGCGACCTCAAACGCCTTCGGGTCAAGCATCCGGAACACCCGACTGAATGTGTCGTGGCTCGGCAGACCGTTCTTAAGCTCCAGCACATCCTGCCAAAGATAGGCCTTCATCCGGGCAAACAGCGCCATGTCGGTGCAACTCGTCGCCCCGCACAGCGTCGCCATCAGCGCGAGGAACAATATCTCGGTCAGGTCATGCAGCGCGTTGTCGGCCCGCGGGTCGGGCAACTCCGAAAAGCATTCCGCAAATCTCTGCATCGGCTGCTCCCTCAAGATCAGGAGCTATCCTCAGAATCCTTTTCTTCCGATTTGGCAACTACTTGCAGGCACGCACATGCGATTCCCCTGCCCTTTAGGGACCCTAAAGGGGGGGGTGGTAGAGGTTGAGCACGTAGCGCGCGCAACTACTTACAAGGGGGGTTGCGCAAGGTTGCGCAGGGTTGCGCAAATTGAAATTTCGGAGGCGATGATTTTTTAAATTGCAACCTCAACGTGCTCAAATGGCTTTCGTTTTAAATGGTCTATGCGGGAGATCTTTACCAGCCGGCCGAGCGCAATCAGGGCGTCGAGAATTGCCTGGACGCGCGTCCTCTCGGCCGTCATCCTCTTGCCGTCGTCCAGACCGATCTCGAGAACGTTGGCGATCTCATTCCCAGCCCAGTTCGTCGACTGGTAATTGTACCGACACTCTCGATTCCTGATGCCGACCAGGATGGCGTCAATCTGCCACTGCTCGATCCCGGCAAGGGCCATCTCCGCACGCTCCTCAGGAGACGCGTCTGGAGCCATCCACCGCTTGACGGCAGGCGCAAATTCCTGAGGCCTGAACGGGCCGTCGCCGTTCCCCAGAGGCACGTTTTCGATGTGATACCAGGCGCCCGCGCCGACCTTGGATAAATTCCCCTTGTCGATCACCGCGTTAAAATACTCGCGACGCAATAACTCTGGGATATTCCACCTCTTGGCCTGCTCTTCGGTCAGCGGATTGATAACGCGCACGATACGCGCCTTGTCCTTTAAGGCACCCCCACCACGGCCTGAATTCGCGGTGACTGGGCCGTCAGACTTCACAACGTGGTGCGCGAGATCAATCGCGCAATTCAGCTTGTCGGCTATCGTAACCCAGAGAGTTGCAACTTGCTGGATCGCCCCGTTGTCGTTCTCGCTTACCCCGTGGGTCGAGACGAAAGGGTCGATAATAATAGCGTCGGGCTGGAATTCTCCACCTACCTGAGCGATCCCCTCGACCACGGGATGATTTATCCGGAAGCCAGTCCTTTTATCTTCCGTCGCAACTACAAAGTTAAACTCGCGGCCACTCGACCACATGAGCCGGTCACCGACATCATCATTAGTAATGCGGTGCAATGCTGCGGCGGTCTCAAATTGGCGCTGGATAAGGTCTGGCGGATCCTCGGTGTTTATATACCAAACTCGAATTTTCTTCTTGTGCCCGACACCCAGTAGATCTCGGCCGGTCACCATGTCCAAAGCTTCAGCAACAAGCAACAATGACTTACCACCACCGCCCGGAGCAAACAGAGTCGAGATGTATTTCCTGACTCGGGTTTTCCCGTACACGAATTCGAGTTGCGGAAGGGTATTTGCACCCATCAGCTTCAAGATCGTTGTCTTGGGGCGGCCATCGCCGGTCGCGTTGTCGTTGGCTGCGACGGGCGACAGGAATGTGTGCATCACCGGGCCGTGCTGCTGGCCATCGTCGTAGTCAGAGCAAATCCGCTCGCCTATAACTTCGCGCACTGTCGCGAGCCCGAATTGCGGATGCTCTACACGGTCTCCAACCGTGAACGGGTTGCCATTGGTGGTCGTGTCAACGGTCTTAGTCGCGAGTACAGTCATTGGTGCATTGGTGCGATGGCTCGTCAATTTGAGTTGGGAAATAGTTGCCTCGGCAATCTGCGCGACTATTGCCGGCGAGAACGAGCATGTTCGGCCACGGTCTGAATTTTGGCCGAACGCGCGATATGTTCCGTCACCAGCCTGAGAGACGCGGATCCCGAATAGTTTGGCACCGTCGATTAGCTCAATGTCGACATGCGCCAGTGTGCTGCCGCCAGGCGGTGCCGGACGGACGGTCAAGATCCTCATTCGTAAATCCTCTCTTCACAGCGCCGCGTGATTCCGCAGATCACGCGCTCGCCGTCTGTCGCGTAGAACACGCGCTCCTCGCGGACGATCACGCGATCTCTCGGCGGATCGTATGGCTGATAGCGCCGCTTAAAATCTGCAACGATCTGCTGTCCTACGGTCACGTTGTCCTCCGCAGTTGAAGTGGTACCTAGTAGTAATATTTTTCTGCCCGAGCACTAAAGCGCGCAGCAACGAAAATATGTTTGGGGTTGCGCCCTCTGGCGCGGTGCCACCTGGCAAAGGCCAGTCGTGCGGGAGTGTTAGGCGGCTACCGCCGCCTTGGCGTTATCGTTGGCGCCACGCGCAGCGATGCGCGCGGAGATCCATTCACTGACTTCAGATTTAACGAATGCAACTCGTCGGTCTCCGAGCGGGACAGCCTCGGGAAAGCGCCCCTCGCTGCGGTATCTGTTCAGCATCGTGCGCGACAGCGAAGTGAGCGCGCATGCGGTCTTCATCGAGACGAGGCATGGCTCGCTTGAGGACGGATTCATAATGTGAGCTTCTGGGATTAATTGCGCTATTCGGCGCGTGGCACCTGCTGCCCATCGGGCCAGTCGTGCTCGCTATTACCTCGGCTCGGGGCCGATGACCGACAAGGCGCCGGTCAGGCTGCCACGGGTGCGCCCACGAATCGCACAAGTCGCCATGGTGTGAACCATACCACATATTGACCATACCGCAACCCAAAACCCGTACATCTGGTAGATTCATTTTTCCGGCACCCAGATATTGCGCCCAAGCCTCCATCAATTCACGCCAAGGCATCCCCTCGCTCAAGGCAATTGGAGTGCGTGCAAAGCGGGGAGACAAAGCGGGGAAGCGTTTTTCGTGTTTTGAAAAAGCGCAATAAAATCAATTCTTTAAGGCAAGCCAATTGGCTCCCCGGGCTGGATTCGAACCAGCGACCATTCGATTAACAGTCGAATGCTCTACCGCTGAGCTACCGAGGAATAGGCGAAACATCTGTTCGCGCGGGCAGCGTATAACAAAGCCTTCCTGCCTTGCAAAGAACCAAATGGCGCCTCCAGCCCAACTTAACAGGGAGCGGAAAGCCGCCGCGGCGCAATGGCTTGCAGGATTTTGGGCGCAAATCGGTGGGGCAACCGGCCTGCCCGGCCATTTACGTTGCGGCGGACTATGAGAAACGGCGCGATGATTCTCCGCCGCGCGACGTCATGAAATCCTGCTGGCAGTCGGCCGCAGAGCGGCGGGAGACCGTCACGGCCTCCGGCACACCAGATCGATCTCGATCAGCGCGTCATAGGCGAGCCCGGTGACGCCGATGCAGGTTCGCGCCGGCAGGCGATCCGGTGGGAAGAACGCCCGGTAGGTCTCGTTCATCGCGGCATAATCTTCCTTGAAACGCGTCAGATAGATCCGCGACATCACGATGTGCTCGAGGCCGAGATCGAGGCCCGCGAGCACGACACGCAAATTCTCCATCACGGCCCTGGTCTGGGCGACGATCCCCTCCGGCAGCACGCCCGGTGCCGACGGCGTATCCGGCATCTGACCGGTCACAAACACGAAACCGTCCGTCTCCACGGCATGGCTGAAGGGCGCGACGGGTTTTGGCCCGCCTGCAATCATGTGGAATTTCACTATCGATCTCCGCTTTATGCGATCAGCCGCCGCTGAACAGCCGTTTGCTCAGGATAGCATGCACGCCCCAATTGCCATCGACCACCTGGGTGACGCCGAAGTCGACCGCCGCGGACATCAGTGCGATCGCCTCATCCTCGCTCAGTCCTCTGACGCTCATCAGGAAGCGGCGCATCTTCCGGAACGCATCCTTCATCGCGAGATCGAGCGAGGACGTTGTATAGACCTCACTCTGCCCCTTCGCCCCGAACTCGGCGAGATAGTTCGGATGGCTGAACCCGGTCAGCACCCAATCTGTCTCGGTCTCGATCAGGGGATAGCTGAGGTCGGCAAAGGGCTGCCCGGTGTGATTGGCTTTCTTGTGCAGGATCACCTGGAACGTCCCCGTCATCGAGCATTCGATCGCGGTGCCGCTGAGTTCGCCGTCGCCCTGCGCCGCATGGGGATCGCCGACCGAGAGCAGCGCGCCCGGCACCGACACGGGTAGATAGACGGCCGAGCCCTTGCCGAGCCGCCAATTGTCGAGATTGCCGCCAAAGTAGGACGGCGGCACCGAGTTCGACGAAATCGACCTCGCGCGGCGCCACCGCGATCACGCCGAAATGCGGCCGCAGCGGAATACGGATACCGTCAAGCACCGCATGGCGGCGCTTGACGCTGCCCGTCGCGACGGGAACGCCGGGATAATCATAGGTGGTGTGCACCACGCCAAACGGGTCGATCTGCGGCTCCCAGCGATAGGAATAGAGCGCACGGGCATGCGGTGCGGCATCCTGATCGAGATCGGCGCCGGCAAATATCTCGTAGATCGTCACAACCTCCCGCGGCTTCGGACCGGCGAGGAATTCGTTGTAGTGATAACCCCACCAAGCCGCGACGCCGGAGCCGAACACGCGGCCCTCAAACTGTGGATTGCGGCTTGGCCGCGGCACGATGTCGAGGATACGCACCTCGAGGACGTCGCCGGGTTGCGCATCCTTGACCGCGATCGGGCCTGTGCAAATGTGCACCCCGAACCCCTCGCCCGCGCCACGCCCGAACACCGATGCATCCATCGGCCCTGCGCCGCGCCGATCGACGTTCTTCCGCTCACCGGTCCAGCCGAAGACGCTTTCGGCACCGGGATCGCCTGATATCATCCGGTCCGGATCATCAGAGGCATGCTGCGTCAGTGTCTCGATCGTGACCGTATCGCCAGAACCGATCTCGGCCTGCGGCGAGAGCGTCCGGCTGAAATAACCCCAATGCACCCGCGACGCTTCGATCGCGATGTAATGGTGGGTTTGTGCGGCGTAACCGGCATCGTTAGCAGCATCAGTCCTGGAAACCAGCGCTGTCCGCTTCGCGGTGGCCGCCGGCTGATGCACGCGCAATTGCGCGAGTGCATCCAGCGGCCAACCGCGTTGTCCCGCCGGCGTCGAGGCCGGCGCTGCGCGCTCGGCCTCCTGCTGCCGGAATTCGCGGGGCGGCAGGCCGAAGCGGTGACGAAACGTGCGGCTGAAATGCGCGGAATCGGCGAAGCCGTAGCGATAGGCAATCTCGGAAATCGACTGGTGCGCTTCTGCCGGATTGGACAGGTCGGCCCAGGCGCGCTGCAACCGGCGCTCGCGAACATAATGGGTGAAATTGTCGCCGACACCTTCGAACAGTTTTTGTAAGTAGCGTTCGGAAATGCCTTCGGCTTGCGCGACGCTGGCCGGTGCAAGATCGGGATCGTCGAGCCGGCGTTCGATGGCTTGGCAAATCCTGTGCAGAATCGCGGCCTGCGACGCGGTATGGCGCGCGTCGGGAGCGGCACCCGCGAGTTGATGCGCGATGGTCAGCAGCAGATCGGCCATCGCCTGCGCAACCGTTGCCCACTCGACGTCGCTGAGCATCTCCAGCGTGCGTGCAGTGGCATCCAGCATGCGTGAGAAGATGTCCGCCAGCCCACCCGGCGCGACCACGCGCGCCTCGCCAAACCGCAGCTTGCCGGGGATCCGGCCGTGCAGCGCTTCCGGCGTCACCGACAGCACGATGGCCCGCATGTCGCGCTGAAACACGACGCTGCAATCCCCGCATCTGGGCAACAGCAGGAGATGTCCGACCGGCACGATGCGGTGGCTGCCGCCATGCCGCAGGATGACGCCGTCGTCGATGGGCAGCAGCGCGATCGGCAAGCCGTCGGCGACTTGCGGCAATGGAGCGACGGTCTGCGACCCTGCGGCAATCCGGGTCAGCGCAATCCCGGGCGCACCGCGGTGCAAGGCGGTGGCATGACCGTCGTAGGAAGTCCCTGCCAAGTCCGGTTGCAGGCCGACCGCGCCCAGCACGTCCCGCCACGCCTCCGGACGGTCGTCCCGTGCATAGGATTCGCTCGTGAACGGACGGAAGTTCATCGCATCGCCCCAATCGGGACCGATCGAAGCAACCCGCGTGCCAGACAAGCCTGTTCCTCCGTCCAAATCGGCGGCGTCAAATCGACGCCAAACGCGGCAGTCAAAACAGGACGTGATTCAATGTCTTAGTCACATCTGAATACTTTTTTCCGGATCGTGCCGTGGACGCCCCAATTGGCATCCACGACTTGGGTGACGCCGAAATCAGCGCCCACCGACATCAAGGAGATCGCCTCATCCTCGCTCAGGCGATGGACCGTCATCAGGAACCTGCGCAGCTTGCGGAACGCGTCGCGCATGGCGCGGTCGAGGCTCGAATGGCTGGCGATCTCGGTCTGTGCGTTCGCACCGAGTTCGGCGAGATAGTTCGGATAGGTGAATCCGTACACCGACCAGGCCTGCTCGGTTTCGAGCATCGGGTGGGTCAGCCCTTCGAGGCTGGTGCCACCGAGATCGTTCTTCTTGTGCAGGACAAACTCGAAATCTCCGGTCAGCGAGGTCTCGATCGCGGTACCGCCGAGCTCACTGTCGCCCTGGGCGGCATGGGGGTCGCCGACCGAGAAAAACGCCCCGGGAACGGCAACCGGATAATACATCCGCGCGCCCTTCCCGATCCGCCAGTCGTCGATGTTGCCGCCGGTGTAACTCGGTGGGATCGAGCTGACGAAATCCGCTTCCGACGGCGCCAGGCCCATGGTGCCGAAATGCAGCCGCGCCGGAACCTTGACGCCGGTCAGGATATTCTCGCGCTTGCGGATCGTTCCGTGATCGACCCGCACGCCGGGATAATCGATGCTCGCATGCACGATGCCATCGGGATCGGTCTGCGGCGTCCAGACGTAGTTATAGACGGCCTTGGCGAACGGTTCGCCCGATGTATCGAGCTCGAAGATGGTGACGACCTCGCGCGGCTTCGGTTCCTCGATCAGGTCGTGGTAGTGAAAGCCCCAGTTCGCCGCGACATTGGAGCCGAAGCAGCGGCCGGCGTGGCACGCGCTGCAACTCGGCCGTGGCCTGATGTCGAGGATGCGCACTTCGAGGACATCGCCCGGTTCGGCATTCTCGATCGCGACCGGACCGGTCAGCAAGTGCACGCCGATGCCTTCGCCGGAGCCGCGGATGAACGGCCCCTCGGTCGGGCCGGAGCCGCGCCGCGCGACGGCCTTGTGCTCACGCGTCCAGTGAAACACGCTTTCGGCGCCCGGATCATCAGCGATCATGCGCTCGTAATCGTCGTTGGCGTGATGGGTCAGCGTTTCGATCGTGGCGCGGTCGCCCGTGCGCAGCGTCAGCGCAGGCTGGACCTTCTTGCTGAAATAGCCCCAGTGAACGGTCGCCGGCGAAACCGGCAGGTTGAAGTGCTTCATGCAAGAGCCTCTTCGATCGATCGGAATATCTGGTCGTAGCCTGTCGAATTCATCTCACTGTCTCCGCCGTTTTCTCGGCGTCCATCATGCTGAGGAAACGCGCCGTAACGGGGTTGCGCGGGTTGGACAGCACCTCGTGCGCCGGTCCTTCCTCCAGGATGGCGCCGCCATTGAGGAAGGCGACTCGGTCAGCCACCTCGTCGGCGAAACGGATCTGGTGGGTCGAGATGATCATGGTGAGCCCATCGTCGACAGCGAGCCGCCGGATCACTTCGAGCACCTCGTTGACGAGTTCGGGGTCGAGCGCAGACGTCGGTTCGTCCAGCAGCAGCACGCTCGGATTTGGCGCGAGCGCGCGTGCAATCGCGACCCGCTGCTGCTGGCCGCCGGACAGATGGCGCGGCAGCGCATCCGCGCGATGGCTCAGGCCAACGCGGTCGAGCAGCTCGCGCGCCCGGCGGTCGGCGTCGACCCGGGTCATGCCATGCACCCAGCGCAGCGGGCCCGCAACGTTCTCCCTGGCCGTCAAATGGCTGAACAGATTGAACTGCTGGAACACCATCCCGACGCCGACGCTGGCGCGCTCATTGGCCACCGCGCGCGGCGACAGCGCCTTGCCGTGTTCCGAGAAGCCAAGGCGGCGGCCACCGACACGAACCGTGCCGGCGTCCCAATCCTCGAGATGGTTGATGCAGCGAAGCAGCGTGCTCTTTCCGGAGCCGCTCGGCCCGAGCAGGGCCACGACCTCGCCGACCCGTACCGTCATGTCGAGGCCGGCGAGCACGGCCTGTGTGCCATAGCGCTTGGCGAGCCCGCTGACTTCGACCGCGACGTTGTTGCGCGCAATGGTGGCGGCGCGCCGGGCGCGATCCTCTCGCGTCAAGGCTCGCGCCGGCGGCAGCGGGATATCCGGCTGCATCGCGACGCCGACATCGACGGCCGGCGCGTTTTTCTCGGCCAGTTCGAGCTTGCTGGCGACGTCAACACGACGCCAGGGCAGATAGTCGGCGAGCTTGCGCTCGCGCGAGGTACGGTCAAGATCGAGCCGCCGCTCCAACGCAAGCTGGATCACACTCACCGCGCCCGTCAGCACGAGATACAGCAGGCCCGAGGCAAAGAAGATCGAGAAGAAATCGAAGGTCGAGGATGCAAGCTGGGTGCTGCGCAGGGTCAATTCCTGCACCGCGATCACGGATGCGAGCGAAGAATTCTTCAGCGCACTGACGGTCTCGTTGCCGAAGGCCGGGATCATGGTGCGGATCGCCTGCGGGGCGATCACCCG
Organism: Bradyrhizobium genosp. P; assembly: GCF_049949265.1. Classification (NCBI taxonomy): domain Bacteria; kingdom Pseudomonadati; phylum Pseudomonadota; class Alphaproteobacteria; order Hyphomicrobiales; family Nitrobacteraceae; genus Bradyrhizobium; species Bradyrhizobium genosp. P. Next base: position 5,145,429 of record NZ_CP188195.1, read on the forward strand.
CCGCATCAGCACAGACGGCGTCATACCGAGCGCCTGCCCGGCGGCGAGCTGCCCGCGATCGACGCCGAGCACGCCCGCGCGCAGCATCTCGGCGATGAAGGGAGCTTCATTGCAGGCAAGCGCGAGACCGGCCGCGAGAATCGCCGGCAGCTTGATGCCGATGTGCGGCAGCGCATCGTAGGCGAACACCATCTGCAGGATCAGCGGTGTCCCACGGAAGATCACGGTGTAGCCCCGTGCGAACGCTGCCAATAGCCAAAAGCGGCTGAGCTGCATCCACGCGAGAATCAATCCGAGGATCAGTCCGCCGCACAGCCCGAGCGCGGTCACCTGAAGCGTGACCTCGATACCCTCGAGCAGATACGGCAGACTAAGGTAGTGAGCGAACAGCGACATCAATTGACCATCAGAAGGCCCGGTTCCTTGAGGTTATTGGGATCGAGCTCCCACTTCTTGAGCAGTGCCGCCTGGTCGCCGGACTTGTAGATCTCCATCATCACGGCCATCACGGCCTCACGGAATTTCGGCTTGTCCTTCGGCACGGCGACGCCGACCGAATAGGGAATCGTGACCGCGATCGCCTTTTCGAGCTTGTCGGGATAGGCCTTCACGGCGTTATCGACCGTGTTGACGTCGTTGACATAGGTGTCGGCGCGGCCGGCGAGGATAGCCTGGATGCAATTAGCGTTGTTGTCATAGAGCTGCAGCGTCGGCTCCGGCTTGCCGGCGGCCTTGCACTGGGGAATCAGCGCCTGCACCAGCGGGACCTCGACGAAGCCGGTGTTCTCGGCGGCCGCGGCGCCGCACAGCGACAGATTGATGCCGTTGATGCCCTTCGGATTGCCCTTGGCGACCAGCACACCGTCGAACACCTTCGAATAGGTGATGAAATCGGCCGCCTTGGCCCGCTCTTCGGTGGCATAGATGTCCGAGATGACGATGTCGGCCTGCCCGCTCGCCAGCGTGGTGAGCAGCGCTGCGAAGGTCACCGCCTTGTAGGTCAGCTTGAAGCCGAGGCATTCGCCGATCTCCTCGCCGAGATCGATATCGAAGCCGACATATTTGCTGGGATCCTTCGGATCGATCGCTTCATAGCCTGGTGTATGCGGGTTGATGGCATTGACCAGCATCTTGCCTTTCCAGTCCGGATATTTCGCCTGCAAGGCGGCGCATCCGGCAGGCGCAGCTTGCGCGGCGACCGGCGTCAGAAGCCCGGCGGCGACGATTGCGCCCAAAACGGTCAAGCGCACTGAACGTGACGAGCGTCGTGCTTCCTCACAAAGCGATTTCTGCATGTTGGCAGCTCCTTCGAATCTGTCATGGCGAGGGCCATGTTCCAAAACCCGAGGGAAAGGCTACGAGGAACCGCGTCGGGAAAGCTTGTCCCGGGACGTACAAAAAATTGGATCAGCGGGGCCTGCGAATTGGGCAGGCCTGCCCAAGATTCATTCGCAACGCCGGCCAATCTCCGGGCAAGCCATCATCACTGCTCGAACAGCGCCGCGCAGGCCGGGCTCAAATTCGCCTTCTGCCGGCGAAGGCAGGCGGTGATGGCGCGGACGTTGGGGATTTCGCCGGCGCAGAGGCGATAGACATCCGGCGTGCACGCCTTGCGCTGCTCGGGGGTGCCCGGCTCAGCCAACGCCGCCCCGCTTGCGAACAACGTCAGCAGAAGGCCGAGAGCGGATGCGCGACGGGCATGACGCTCGATCGACGATATCTGCTCGAAGCTTTGCTTCATGGTCACGTCTCCCTAAAATCGTTGCGATGCTGGCCGCGAGTGCGGCACGTCAGGGAATTACGCGAACCGTTTTTTGTAGAATGTGATTTTTCTCACACGAAGTCCGGTCAGCCGGACGTAAATTCCGAATGGGGTCAGCAGCAATTCATTAACCTGGGCCGGGCGTCGGCGCTCTTTAGCTAAAATTCGAACGATCGGTTCAATCCACCCACAAGACAGTTTTGCAACCATGCGCTCTCGAACCCCGGAGAGCGCGATGAGCGAAGTCGAATTTGATCTGTTGTTGGACGCCGTGCGAACGGCCGTTGCGCCCATTTCCGAGGAGGTATTTTTGGCCCAGCCCCAGCCCCGAATCCAGCCACCGCCGCGCGCTGCGAACGACAATCGCGCGCCTTGGCCGCTGGTCCCGTTTCCTGAAGGCTGGTATGCCGCCTGCTAAGGCAGCTTCTCATCGATTGGCCGCAAACCGTTGATGAGACAAGTGGAGGCCACGACCAGAATTGAACTGGTGTACACGGTTTTGCAGACCGTTGCGTAACCACTCCGCCACGTGGCCCCACGGGCCGCACTCATATACGGCCTCTCCCCGATAGGCAACCAAGCCGGAGGCTTAGCCCTTCCGGCGCCGGCGGTAATCCTTCTTCTTCGGTTTCGGCGCCAGTTCCGGCATTTTCGCCTGAATCTCCCGAAATCTCGCCAGCATCCGCTCAAAGCTGGCAATCAGCGTTTCCGCGATATCCGGCCGCCTCTCGATCCCTGCCAGCAGCATCGCCGCCGCCTCGATCGTGGACAGGCCGTCGCGCCGCGGTTCCCGGCGCAGATTGCCATAGCGCGAGGGACGTTTGGGACCGAGAATCACCCGCTGGCACTTCAGCATCCAGGCATTGCGCCACCACAGCGCCTTGGCCTGGCTCCAGGTGCCGTCGAGCAGCACGATGCCCTGGATATCGCCGAGGATGGCGCGCTGCCCGGGCTCGACTTCCCCCTTGCGGTTGATGGCGACGATCTCGGCATCGGTCTCGAGGTCCTCGACCTTGGCAGACCCGAGATAGAGCACGGCCCAGCGCGAGGGATCGGCCACTGGCCGACCGAGCGCCTTTGCCAGGCTGGGCCATGACAGGCCGATCCTGACCACGGCGTTCTTGAAATGCCGTGCGGTCAGCCGCGCGGTGCCAAGTCCCCTGTCCTGCTCTTGCGGATGTTGCAGGATCAGCAGCGAGATGCGGCTCTCGATCGGCGTGACGCTGTCGCAGATGCACAGCGGCAGCGGCTTGCCGCAATGCGGGCATTCCGCGACTTCTTCGGTGATCACGCCTGGGTCGGATTCGGTCGGTTGGGACATCGGTCCGCTATACGCCTCGCAACGGCCAATTGAAACTATTCCGCCGGTGCCTGGACCGCTGATGGCGCTGAATGCTGGCGCAGCCGGTCGATCAGGAGATAGATCACCGGCGTCGTGTAGAGGGTGAGGATCTGCGACACGAACAGGCCGCCGATGATGGTGATGCCGAGCGGACGGCGCAGCTCGGTGCCTGGCCCTGAGGCAATCACCAGCGGGATGCCGGCGAACAGCGCGGCCATCGTCGTCATCAGAATGGGTCGGAAGCGCGCCTGGCAGGCCTCGAAGATCGCGTCCCGCGACGACAATCCCTGATGGCGCTCCGCGTCCAGCGCGAAATCGACCATCATGATGCCGTTCTTCTTGACGATGCCGATCAACAGGATAATTCCGACGAAGGCGATCACCGTCAGCGGCGTCTTGGTGACCAGCAGCGCCCCGAGACCGGCCGAGGGCAAGGTCGAGATGATCGTGATCGGATGCGCCAGGCTCTCATAGAGCACGCCGAGCACGATATACATCGCGATCAGCGCGCCCAGACCCCCACAATGATCTATCCCTACGCCTACCTGTCGACGCTCGCGGTCTTCGTGCTTTGCGATATGGTCCGGCTTGGGACCATGGCGAGCCGACCATACCGTCCGACGGTCGGCGACATCCTGTTGGCTTACGTCAACTTGCCTCCAGCAATTGCCTTCTACCTATCGGAATCGTTGAGCGCGAAGTGAAGAACTCCGGACTACGGCTTGTTTCGTCGGTGTTCTTTGCCGACGGCTACGCGCGCACCCTTGCAGAATGGCACGGCCGGTTCATGGATGCGTGGCCGGAGATCGAAGCACTCGGCTTCGACCTCCGCTTCAAGCGGATGTGGGAATACTACCTCGCCTATGCAGGCTCGGTTTTGAGATCGCTGCCCTCAATGTGGGGCTGTACAAGGTCGAGCGATCGTCCTGAGTTGATCGCATCAGGGGTGATCGACGATTTGATGCGGAACGGCGATTTGCAGCAAGATTTGGCCAGATCGCAGCGCTCGCTCAAAACAATCTTCCATTATGCTCTGGCCTACGTAGCAGACTGGCTAACGCAGGTTGTCCCGCCAATTTCGCCGCAATGCAAAAGCCTTCCCCTTTTGCGATGGGCACACTAATTTCCGGCAGAAGCACAACACCGACCGGCAAGAGAATACCCCCGACATGATATTCAACAAAGACGTCATCGAAGCGATCGGCAACACGCCACTGATCAAGCTGAACCGCGCGTCCGAACTGACCGGCTGCACCATTCTCGGCAAGGCCGAGTTCATGAATCCCGGCCAGTCGGTCAAGGACCGCGCCGGCAAATGGATGATCCTGGAAGCCGAGAAGCGGGGTGAACTCAAGCCGGGCGGGCTCGTGGTCGAGTCGACTGCGGGCAATACCGGCATTGGACTGGCAGTCGTCGCGAGCGCGCGCGGCTATCGCACCCTGATCGTCATTCCGGAGACCCAGAGCCAGGAAAAGAAGGACTTCCTGCGACTGTGCGGCGCCGAGCTCGTGGAGGCTCCGGCACTGCCCTTCTCCAACCCGAACAACTACCAGCATCTCGGCAAGCGGCTTGCCGATCAACTCCGCAAGAACGAGCCGAACGGCGTCCTGTTCGCCGACCAGTGGAACAACCTCGACAACGCCAAGGCGCACTACGAATCCACCGGCCCCGAGATCTGGGAGCAGACCGGCGGCAAGCTGGACGGCTTCATCTGCTCCGTCGGCAGCGGCGGCACCCTCGCCGGCATCAGCCGGTATCTGAAGGAGGAGAACCCAAACATCACGACCGCCTGCGCCGATCCACGCGGTGCCGCGATGTACGAGCTGTTCAAGCACGGCGAGCCCAAGGTGACGCCGGGCGGCTCGATCACCGAGGGCATCGGGCTTGGCCGCATCACCCCGATCATCGAGACCGCGAAGGTCGACGATGCGTTCCTGATCCCCGACGAGGAAGCGGTGCCGGTGATCTACGAATTGCTCGAGCACGAGGGACTGTGCCTTGGTGGCTCGACCGGCATCAACGTCGCCGGAGCCATTCGGCTCGCCAGGAAGCTCGGCCCCGGCAAGACCATCGTCACGATCCTCTGCGACTCCGGCGGCCGCTATCAGTCAAAGCTGTTCAATCCGGATTTCATGCGCTCGAAGAACCTGCCGGTGCCGGAATGGCTCGAGAAGCGCACCAAGATCGAGCTGCCGTTCGTTTGAGGCGCGAATAGCGAATGGTGAGTAGCGAATAGCAAAATCCATTCGCCATTCGCTACGCCCTATTCGCTCATCTCAGAATCTGACTCAAGAACAGCTTCGACCGTGCGTGCTGCGGGTTGGCGAAGAATTCCTGCGGCGTGTTGGACTCGATGATCTGGCCGGCGTCCATGAACACGACGCGGTTGGCGACCTCGCGGGCAAAGCCCATTTCGTGGGTCACGACCAGCATGGTCATGCCCTCCTTGGCGAGATCGACCATGGTGTCGAGCACTTCCTTGACCATTTCCGGATCGAGTGCCGAGGTCGGCTCGTCGAACAGCATCACCTTGGGATTCATGGTCAGCGCGCGGGCGATTGCGACGCGCTGCTGCTGACCGCCCGACATCTGGCCGGGAAACTTGTTAGCCTGATGGGGGATCTTGACGCGCTCGAGGAACTTCATCGCGGCCGCCTCGGCATCCTTCTTCGGGATGTTGCGCACCCAGATTGGCGCCAGCGTGCAATTGTCGAGCACGGTCAGATGCGGAAACAGATTAAAGCTCTGGAACACCATGCCGACTTCGCGGCGAACCTCGTCGACGCGGCGCAGGTTCGGGCCGAGATCGATGCCATCGACGACGATCTCGCCTTCCTGGAATTCCTCCAGAGCGTTGATGCAACGGATCAGGGTCGACTTGCCCGAGCCTGATGGGCCGCAAATCACGATGCGCTCGCCCTTGCCGACACCGAGGTTGATGTCGCGCAGCACGTGGAAGTCGCCGTACCACTTGTTGAGGCTGGAGATGTTGACGATCGGATCGGTGGACATAGTAACCCTGTTCAGTTGCGGCGATGGGCGTTGAGCCGGTTTTCGACGAAGAGCGAGTAGCGCGACATTCCAAAGCAGAACACGAAGTAGATCATGCCGGCGAAGGCGAAGCCCGTGAACGCCGTCGTCGGCGTGGTCCAGATCGGATCGGAGAACGACGCGCGCAACGAGCCCAGCAGATCGAACAGCGCGACGATCGACACCAGCGACGTATCCTTGAACAGCGAGATGAAACTGCCGACGATGCCCGGAATGACGTAGCGCAGCGCCTGCGGCAACACGATGAGCGACGTCGTCTTCCACCACGACAGGCCCAAAGCAGATGCGGCCTCCGCCTGCCCGCGCGCTACCGCCGCGAGGCCACCGCGGATCACCTCGGCCATATAGGCGCCCGTAAACAGCGCCACGCCGATCAGGGCACGCAACAGGCCGTCCACGGTGAAATTGCCCGGCACGAACAGCGGCAGCATGTAGGTCGCGAAGAACAGAACCGTGATCAGCGGCACGCCGCGCCAGAATTCGATGAAGGTGATCGAGAATATCCGGATCAGCGGGATGGTCGAGCGGCGGCCCAGTGCAAGTGCGATCCCGATCGGCATCGAGGCGACAATGCCGGTGATGGCGATGACCAGCGTCACCAGAAGGCCACCCCACAGCCGCGTATCGACCAGCGGAAACCCGCCGCGATCGAGCCCCATCAGCTTGATGACGACAGCCAATCCGGCAAACGTCACCAGGCTGCCGATCAACGACCTGCGGCCGGTCCGGACGCCGCCGCCGAGGACAAACAGAGCAACGGAGACGATCACGGCCGTGACGAGAAAATCGCTCCAGAGCGGCTGTGACGAGAGCTGCATCTGATCACGGAGCCAAGTCAGCGGAAAGACCAGCCAATGGATCAAAAGGCCGATCAGGACGATCAGCTTGCCGATCACCCACAGCAGCGGACCGATCGCCGAGGTCTGGCTGACGTTAACCAGGGCCTTACCCGCGTCACTGATGCTCTGCTCGAACAGTTGCAGCAGGCCGGCCGTCCAGCTCACGCCGAAGCCGGCGAAGCCGCCGCCATGCAGCAGGAAGAATGCCACCACCGGAAACGCGAAGAAGAACAGGCCGGAGTTCAGGCCCTTGGCCGGCAGGCGCGGAATCAGCAGCGGCAGCAGCAGCACGGCACCCAGCAGAAAGGTCAGGTTGACGCGCCAGCGCTGGGCTTCCGGATAGAACCCATAGATCAGCTGTGTCAGCTTCGCATGGATGTAGGGCCAGCAGGCGCCGACCTCGTGTCCCGCCTTCTCGGCGAGGCAAGCGGTGCGGTCCTTGCCGATCCAGACCGCGTCGACCAGCAGGAACTTGAGCGCCGGGATGATGATGTACCAGAGCAGCAACAGCCCGAGGATCGTGAGCAGGATGTTGCCCGGCGAGTTCAGGAGGCGCGTACGCACGAAGCCGACGAAGCCGGTGGTCTTCGTCGGCGCCGGACGCTCGGGCACCAGATCCTGCCGAACGTAGGACGCCGCCGTGATGTCCGTCATGCCGCCAGGCTCCGGTTGATGCGCCAGCCATAGATGCTCATGACGGCGCTCGTCGTCAGCGAGAGCAGCAGGTAGACGCCCATCGTCATCGCGATGATCTCGATGGCCTGCCCGGTCTGGCTCACGGCGGTGCCGGCAAAGACCGACACAAGATCCGGATAGCCGATGGCGACCGCAAGCGACGAGTTCTTGGTGAGATTGAGGTACTGGTTGGTCAGCGGCGGCACGATGACGCGCATCGCCTGCGGCACCACGATCAGCCGCAACGTTGTGCCGCGGCTCAAGCCAAGAGACGAACCCGCCTCCATCTGTCCCTTGTGGACCGATATGATGCCGGCGCGGACGATCTCGGCGATGAAGGCCGCCGTGTAGGTCGACAACGCCACCGTCAGCGCAACGAATTCGGGGATGACCCCAGCGCCGCCGGCGAAGTTGAAGCCCTTCAGCTGCGGGAGCTCGAAGGTGAACGGCCGGCCGAAGACCAGCATCGTGACCAGCGGCAGGCCGACGACGAGACCCAGCACATACGGCCAGATCCGGATCATCTGTCCCCGCTGGAACAGTGCGCGCCGCGCGTAGCGCCGCAAGCCCAGCGCCGCAAGGATACCGACCGCGAGCGCGACCAGGAACGGATCGAGCCCCGGCTCACTGATCGGCCGCGGCACGATCAGGCCGCGATTGTTGAGGAAGAACGTACTGAAGATCGAGATGCTCTGCCGCGGCGCCGGCAGCGCCGCCAGCACCGCGAGATACCAGAACAGGATCTGGAACAAGAGCGGCAGGTTCCGGATGATCTCGACATAGATGCCGCCGATCCGCGACAGCAGCCAGTTCGGCGACAACCGGCAGAGCGCCACCGCAAATCCGATCGCGGTGGCGAAGACAATTCCGATCACCGAGACCACCAGCGTGTTCAACAGGCCGACGAAGAACACCCGCCAGTAGGTATCGGAATTGTTGTAGGCGATCAGGCTCTGACTGACGTCAAAGCCCGCATTGTAGTTGAGGAAGCCGAACCCCGACGCAATGTGCTGGGTTTGCAGGTTTGCGTGGGCGTTCGCCACGATCTCATAGGCGATCCACGCCAGGATCGCGGCGAAGCCAATCTGGACGGCCAACCCGTTCCAGCCGGCCTTGCCACCAAGCGCACGCTTCAGCCTGAGGACAAATTGCAGCGGGGGTTTTCGGGGCGCGATGCTCATCGCTGCAGCCGTTGGCTCGGACCGATCAGCGGATCGGAGGCGCGTACTGGATCCCGCCCTTGTTCCAGAGATTGTTGACGCCACGGGCGATTCCGAGCGGCGATCCGGTGCCGACATTGCGCTCGAAGGTTTCGCCGTAATTGCCGACCGCCTTCACGATGCGCACCACCCAGTCCTTGGTGAGGCCGAGCTGTTCGCCGAGATTGCCGTCGGTGCCCAGCACCCGCTTCATCTCCGGCTTGTCGGATTTGAGCATCGCATCGACGTTCTGCTGGGTGATGCCGAGCTCCTCGGCGTTGATCATCGCGAACAGTGTCCATTTCACGATGTCGAACCACTGGTCGTCGCCGTGGCGCACCATCGGCCCCAGCGGTTCCTTGGAGATGATTTCCGGAAGCACGATGTGATCGGCGGGGTTCGCGAGCTTCAGCCGGCTGGCATAGAGCCCGGAGGCGTCGTCGGTGAAGACGTCGCAGCGTCCGGATTCATAGGCCTTGACCGCTTCGTCAATGCTGCCGAACGCGATCACCTCGTACTTCATGTTGTTGCCCTTGAAGAAGTCGGCGAGGTTCTGTTCCGTCGTGGTGCCGGTCTGCACGCAGACCGAGGCGCTGTTCAGCTCGAGCGCCGAATTGACCTTGAGCGACTTCTTCACCATGAAGCCCTGCCCGTCATAATAGGTCACGCCGGTGAAATTGGCGCCGAGCGAGGTGTCGCGCGACACCGTCCAGGTGGTATTGCGCGACAGCACGTCGATTTCGCCGGATTGCAGCGCCGTGAAGCGATCCTTGGCCGACAGCGGCACGAACTTGATCTTGGTCGGGTCGTCGAGCACCGCGGCGGCAATCGCCCGGCAGACGTCGACGTCGATCCCGGTCCAGTTCCCCTTGTCATCGGGTGATGAAAATCCTGGCAGGCCCTGGCTGACGCCACAGGACAGCATGCCCCGGTCCTTGATGGTTTTGAGGGTTTGTGCCGAAGCGGCCTGAACCGACAGGGCAGCGGCGGCAGCAAGGGTGAGAGCCAGGGAAACGCGTTTCATGCGGGGGCCTTTCAAGGTCGTCCGTGGACGTTGCTTTTGATCGCCTGGCGCTCACGGGCCAACCCCATGATCCCCTGCAGCAAAAAATGCTGGTCTGACCGGCAGTTTGACGTGCAAAATGGTCAGGCAAAGGATCGAAGGTCGCGGCAGGCCCCTCAACGTGCGGCGACTGGTAGTTGCGGCGCATCACATAGCGACTGGCGAGCCGGGTCAAGGGGTTGACGTGCGTCTTCTGCGTCTTGTTAGTAACACCCCCCGGCGCGACCCCGTCCTCCCGACGTGTGGCGGCCGCGGCAAAAAGTCTAACGGCTGCGACCCATGACCTCCTCCGACGGCTCCGCCCCCTCCTATCAGCAACATCCCGCAACCCGGCTGGTCACGGCCGGCCGTGACACCAAGGCCCAAAAAGGCTTCGTCAATCCGCCGGTGTTCCATGGCTCGACCGTGCTCTATCCAACCGCCGAAGATCTCCACGCCCATCGCGGCGAATTCACCTATGGCCGCCACGGCAGCCCAACCACCCGGGCGCTGCAGGATGTGCTGATGGCGCTGGAAGGGCCGCAATGCGCCGGCGTCGGCCTTGCGCCGTCCGGGCTGGCTGCCATCAGCACCACCCTGCTCGCGGTGCTGAAGGCCGGCGACCATTTGCTGGTCTGCGACAACGTCTACCGGCCCACGCGCAATTTCTGCACCGGCATGCTGGCGCGCTACGGGATCGAGACCACGTATTTTGATCCCCTGGCCGGCGCCGGTATCGAAACGCTGTTCAAGCCCAACACCCGCGCAGTGCTGGTCGAGGCGCCCGGCTCGCAATCCTTCGAGATGCCCGACGTCCCCGCGATCTCGGCCGTGGCCCATGCCCGCGGCGCGCTCATGATCGACGACAACACCTGGGCGACCCCGCTCTATCACCGCTCGCTCGAGCAGGGCGTCGACATCAGCATGCAGGCCGCGACCAAATATATCGGCGGCCATTCCGACATCATGTTCGGCACCATCTCGGCCAACGCAAAGGCGTGGCCTCTGGTCTCGGAAGGCATCCGCCTGCTCGGCGTTTGCACTGGTCCCGACGACGTCTATCTCGCGCTGCGCGGCGTCCGCACGCTGTCGGTGCGGCTCGCACAGCACCACCGCTCCGCGCTCGACATGGCGCGCTGGCTTGCGTTGCGGCCGGAAGTCGACCGCGTGCTGCATCCTGGCCTCGAAACCGATCCCGGGCACGCCATCTGGAAGCGCGACTTCACCGGCGCTTCCGGCCTGTTCAGCATCGTCCTGAAGCCGGTGCCGCAAGAAGCGGTCAACGCCCTGCTCAACACGGTCAGGCTATTCGGCATGGGCTTTTCCTGGGGCGGCTTCGAGAGCCTCGTCGTCCCGTTCGATTGCAACGACTATCGCACCGCCACCAAATGGGCGCCGGGTGGCCCGGCGCTGCGGCTGCATATCGGGCTCGAGAGTGTCGACGACCTCAAGGCCGACCTCGATCGCGGATTTGCGGCGCTGAAAGCCGCGCTCTGATCCGCGCGCGTTGCGGAGGCGTTAGACGATATTAACCACGGCTGCGCTGCGCGACTTCGCATCGTGATCGGCGCTTCGCGCGTCGATCACAGACCGCCCCCGCGATTTTGCGGGATTGCGACGATGCCGATAACCCGCCGTTCACCATCCCCACCAATCCATTGATCCGCCAAGCCGGCTGGCAAGTTCCCTTACACCTTTGCTGCCGTAGTCATGCTCCCGGGAAGGGCTGTCCGCACCGCAGGTGCGACCGCCGGCTGGCAAAGGCATTCAGACAATCGCATGAAGACGGCACGCATCGTGGTCCTGGCCATCGCCGGCGTCGCAGGCCTCGCGGCCACGTATCTCGCAAGCAGAACCGACAACAACAAACCGGCTCCTGTCGCGACGGTCGTCCAGCTTCCGACCGTCGAGGTGCTGGTGGCCAGGTCCGACATCGGCCTCGGTCAGACGGTCAAGCCGGAAGACGTGCAATGGCAGCGCTGGCCGGCTGAAACCGCGAGCAACGGCTTCATGCGCCAAGACGCCAATGCCGACGCCATGAAGGAGGTCATCGGCGCGATCGCGCGCGCCCCCTTCATCGTGGGCGAACCAATCCGCGAGCAGAAGCTGGTCAAAGCCAACGGCTCCGGCTTCATGGCCGCGATCCTGCCCTCCGGCATGCGGGCGATCTCCACGGAAATCACACCGGAGACCGGCGCCGGCGGATTCATCCTGCCCAACGACCGTGTCGACGTAATCCTGTCCAAACGCGACAAGAATCCCGATCGCGCCGGTTCCGACACCGTCACCACCGAAACGCTGCTGACCAATATCCGCGTGCTCGCGATCGACCAGGCTCCGAAGGAGAAAGACGGCAGCAACTCCCTCGTCGGCAGGACGGCAACCCTTGAACTCAAGCCCGAGCAGGCCGAGACGCTCGCCCGCGCCCGGCAGAGCGGCACCCTGACGCTGGCGCTGCGCAGCATTGCCGACGTCAACAACAATGCGGTCGAGACCGCGACCAACGAACAGGCCCCGAAGCGGGGCGAGAGCATCAGTGTGGTTCGCTTCGGCATCCTCAGCTCTCAGACGACACAGAAGTGATGTGGGGGACTTCGATATGATGTGGGGTGCAAAACAACTGACAGGGCGGACCGGGCTGGTTCGCTTGCTGTCGTTTTCGGCGGTCGCAGCACTAACGCTGGTCCCTACGCTGCCTGCGGCCATCGCGGCAGATTCGGACAAGACCGCTGATGTCGCCGTGACGGACAGCATTCCGGTCAAGACGCGCTTTGTTTCACTCGGCGTCGGCAAGTCGGTGGTGGTCGACCTGCCGCGCGAGGCCAAGGACGTTCTGGTCGCCGACCCCAAGATCGCCAACGCGGTGATCCGCTCGGCGCAGCGCGCCTACATCATCGGCGCCGCCGTCGGCCAGACCAATGTGGTGTTCTTCGACGCCGACGGTGGGCAGGTCGCCTCCTACGACATCGCGATCAAGCGCGATCTCAACGGCATGCGCGCCGCGCTGAAGCAGATGCTGCCGGGCGTCCAGATCGAAGGTGTCGGCGACAGCGTGGTGCTGACCGGCTCGGTGTCGAGCCCGGTCGAAGCCCAGCAGGCCGGCGACATCGCGGCAAAACTGGTCGGCAGCGCCGACAAGGTCGTCAATTCGATCGTGGTGCGCGGCCGCGACCAGGTGATGCTGAAGGTCACCGTCGCCGAAGTGCGACGCGACGTCGTCAAGCAATTGGGCGTCGATCTCGGGGCCAGCATGAACTACGGCACCGCGGCGGTAGTTTTCAACAACAGCAATCCTTTCACCGCAAACAACGGCCCACTGGTCTCGGGCAACGGATTGAGTACGTCGGCACTGACCAAGGCGGGTCTGCCTTCGGTGACCGCGACATTGCGCGCAATGGAGAGCGCCGGCGTGGTGCGGACTCTCGCGGAGCCGAATCTCACGGCAATCTCCGGCGAGTCCGCGACGTTCGTTTCAGGTGGCGAGTTTCCGATTCCGACCGGGGTAACCTGCCAAACGACGACGTCGGGCACGATTGGAAACTGCGTCCAGACGGTCAGCTTCAAGAAATTCGGCATCTCGCTCAATTTCACGCCGGTGGTTCTGTCGGAAGGTCGGATCAGCCTGAAGGTGATGACCGAAGTGTCCGAGGTCTCAATGGACAATGCTTTGACCGGTGGTCAGGGCGGAACGACGATTCCCTCGATCAAGACCCGTCGCGCTGACACCACCCTGGAGGTCCCCTCCGGCGGCTCGATCGCGATGGCGGGTTTGATCCAGAAGCAAACCAAGCAGGCCGTCAACGGAATGCCCGGTGTGGACCAGATCCCGATCTTTGGACAGCTCTTCAGGAGCCAGGACTTCGTCAACGACGAGACCGAACTGATGGTCATCGTGACGCCCTATGTGGTGCGTGCCGTTGCGCAGAAAGATCTGTCCCGTCCGGATGACGGATTTGCTCCAGCCTCCGACGCTCAGTCGGCGCTGCTCGCGCGCATCAATCACATCTATGGCGTCGCCGCTCGTGCCGAGCCGATCGGGGCCACGCCGGTCAATTTCGGCTTCATCATCGACTGACAAGGGCCTTGGGTTGGGGGACGCAAGATGACACGCAATACACAAACCGGGCACATCGGAACGCTGCTGCTGTTCGGGGCTCTCGTGGTCACGGCGACCGCGCTCGGCGGCTGCAACACCACGACCCCTGACGTCGTGACCGGGACCGTGCCCGACGACTATCGACAGCGCCATCCGATCGCGGTCACCGAAGGCGAGCAGTCCATCGTCGTGTTCATCGGCCACGCCCGCGGCAACCTGACCGAGACGCAGCGCGACGACGTCATGGGATTGGCCCGCAGCTGGCGCCGCGAAGGCACCGGGTCGATCGCCGTCGACGTGCCGGCGGATACGCCGAACTCGCGCGCCGCGCAGTCGGTGTACCAGGAGATCCGCGGACTGCTGGCGTCGATGGGCGTGCCCGCCCACGCCATCACCAAGCGGATCTACCACACCGACGATCCTCGCGCGCTCGCCACCGTCCGCCTGAGCTATCCCAAGATGGCAGCGGTCGCCGGTCCGTGCGGGCTGTGGCCGGCCGATCTCGGTCCCAATCTGTACGATCCCGCCTACAACGAGAACAAGGAATATTACAATTTCGGCTGCGCCACCCAGCGCAACCTGGCGGCGATGATCGACAATCCGTCCGACCTCGAACAACCGCGCAGCGAGACCGCCGTCTATGCGCCGCGCCGCGCCATCGCGTTCGACAAATACCGCAAGGGCGTCGCCACCACGACCATCTACCCCGAAACCGACAAGGCCAAACTGAGCGACGCAGGCAAATGAGCGCCCAATCACACGACGAGCAACCGCACGCCAACGATTACATCGCGCCGGCGCCGCGCATTTCGGTGCAGGCCTTCTGCGCCAGTGTCGCGACCGCCGCGACGGCACGCGCCGCTGCCGAGGACCGCCGGCTCGCCAAGGCTCACCTCTCCGTCCATATGGGCGGCATCGCCGCAGCGGTCGATACCTATCACAAGGCTCCGACGCCCAACGTCATTGTGCTTGAGACCGAGCCGGACAAGGATTTCCTCGGCGGCCTCGACGATCTCGCCGGGGTCTGCGATCCCGGCACGCGCGTCGTCGTGCTCGGCAGTCCGAGCGATGTCGCCCCCTATCGCGAACTGGTGCGCCGCGGCGTCAACGACTACGTCGTCGGACCGGTTCAGGTGCTCGATATCGTGCGCTCGATCTGCAGCCTGTTCTCGGCGTCGGAAGCCGTCTCGGTCGGCCGCCTGATCGCGGTCGCCGGAGCCAAGGGCGGCGTCGGCGCATCGACCGTTGCCCACAACGTCGCCTGGGCCATCGCGCGGGATATCGGCCTCGACTCCGTCGTCGTCGATCTCGACCTCGCCTTCGGTACTGCCGGCCTCGATTACAACCAGGATCCGGTGCAGGGCATCGCCAACGCGGTGTTCTCGCCGGAACGGCCCGATACCGCCTACATGGAGCGCCTGCTCTCCAAATGCGGCGACCATCTCAGCCTGCTGGCGGCGCCGGCTACCCTCGATCAGGTCTACGATTTCGGGGCCAACGCGTTCGATGCGATCTTCGACACCATGCGCATGGCCACGTCCTGCATCGTGCTCGACGTCCCGCATCAATGGACCGCCTGGACCAAGCGCGCCCTGGTCGGCGCCGACGACATCCTGATCGTCGCCGAACCTGACCTCGCCAACATGCGCAACGCCAAGAACATGATGACCATGCTGAAGGCGTCGCGCCCAAATGACCGGCCGCCGCTGTACTGCCTCAACCAGGTCGGCATGCCGAAGCGCCCGGAAATCGAGGTCAAGGACTTCGCCAAGACGATCGAGAGCCAGCCGATCGCGACCATTCCGTTCGACTGCCGGCTGTTCGGTGAGGCCGCCAATAACGGCCAGATGATCGCGGAAGTGTCCGCGCGTCACCGCACCACCAAGACCTTCCTGCAGATCGCGCAGCGCCTGACCGGCCGTCCCGACCTCGCCGAACAGCGCGAGTCGTTCCTGTCGCCGATCCTCAAGAAACTGCAGTCGCGTCGCGACGACGGACGCCGGGCCGCGGGATAATCACCGCCGGTTCCGGCGATGTAGCCTCGAAAGCCTAGTCGTTGTGGCGGCTGGCGATCGGAATTTTGTCGGAGTCGGTCCGGCCGCCATCCTTGCGCGACAGAAGCCTCTTCAGCACGGCGACGTTGGCCACGCCCTCATCCGGCGGCAAATCGGCCTTCATGATGGTTTCGGCCTCGGGCTCGCGGCCCTGCAGGCCGACCACGACGGCCAGATTGGTTCGCAAACGCATGTCGCCGGGCGCGTGCGCCCGGGCACGGCGCAGCGTCTCCTCCGCCTTCGGCAGGTCCTTCGACAGCAGGTAGGACAGGCCGAGATTGGAGAGCACCGAAGCCTCGTCCGGCCTGATCTTCAACGCACTCGCGTAGTATTGCCGCGCCTCGTCATGGCGATCGAGCTGATCGAGCACGGCGCCCTGCGCGGACAGGATTCGCCAGTCCGGATCTTCCGGGGTGTGAGCGCGCCCGAGCACGTCGAAGGCCTGCTGGAAATTGCCATTGTCCGCGAGCGCGCGTCCGTAGCCTGCGAGCAGCGCCTTGTTGTTGGGCTGGGCAAGCACCGCCTGCTCCATCACGGCAACCGCCTGCGCCTGCTGGCCGGTGACGCGCAACGCCTTGGCGTATTTCACCGCGGCGTCGACGTCTTTCGGGTTGGCACGGACCCGGTCGCGGTAAGTCTCAAGGTCGCTCCGGGGATCGGCGGAGGCCTGGCTGGACTCCGCCTTGTCGCCCAATGACCCAGTGATGTCAGATGGTCCCGACGTCTGGCACGCGGACAGCCCGATCAGCAGGATCGCCGCCGCGGCCACACCGGCGAGACGGCTCGCACGGCTTATTTGTCGGGATGATTTCTTGGACATCAACGGAGACTCGGAACAGCGAAGGTTCCGGGATGCTCACAGCTTAACCCTAAGTTCGGGTTAAGTTTGGCATTATGTCGCCGTCATACCAATCCGGCCGCGATCACCGGGCGACCCACCGTGATGGTAAGCCGGCCGCTTTTGCGCGCGTCCTGGCATCGAGCCTGCGATCAGTCGACGAACTGGGCACCGAATTCGTGCCCGATCCGCCAGGCCAGACGGCATTGGCGCGGCTGGCTGCCGGAAGAGAGAATAATGGTGAACTCCTCCGGAATCTCGAGATATTCGGCGATCACCTTGACGCCGCCGGACGAGATATCGGTAATCATGCAGTCACGCGGCAGAGAGCCCGTCCCCATCTGAATCTTGGCGACACTTCGGCACACGCGGCGTTCGCTCTTGCGGCGATTTGCAAACATCCTGATCCCCAAGCCTTTGTTGGACAATCTTCGTTGCATCAGTGATAGCGGGGAAAGATTGGGAACTGCCTAGCGGAATGTCTCGCAATTGAGCGGTTGTCTTTCAGCTTCATTTACCGCCGGAGCCCTCCCGTGCTCGAAGCCGCCGGCGAGACCGCGGCCGATCGCGTCAGTCGTCGCCGACCATCGGAACCGGTTGCACTGTGGGATCGCTACGTGGGCGGTTGATGTTCGGAGCCGGAATGGCGCGGTGGAAACGCGGAGGCAGCAGCGAGTTGATCGATGCTGTCGCGATGGCGATCGAAGGCGTCACGGAGATCCCCCTGCAGCACCCGACCGCCTGACAATTTCATCCGGAGAGGATCGACGTTGCGGCCGTTGATCCGCACCTCATAATAGAGATGCGGTCCGGTCGAGAGCCCGGTCGATCCGACATAGGCGATGGTCTGTCCCTGGCGAACGCGGTCGCCAACCTTCAGCCCGTGCGGGACACCAGCGATGTGGGCATAGGTGGTCTCATAGCCACGGTCGTGGAGCACCCTTACATATTTCCCGTAACCGCGTTCGTATCCTACGGTCTCGATGGCGCCGGCGCCCGCTGCCGCAATCGGCGAACCGTAAGGCGCCGCAAAATCGACGCCCTCATGGAACCGGCGGTCACCCAGGATCGGATGAATACGCCAACCGAAACCGTCGCCGAGGCGGCCGCTGACGACCGGCTTGCGCAACAGAAACCTGGTGATGGAATGTCCGTCATCGTCGTAGAAATCCGAGCTGCCATCGTCCGGCGCCGTGAAGCGGTAATACCGCCGCGTCTGCCCGCCCGCCGTCAAATCGACGAAGACCAGTTCGGGTTGGCCAAGTTCGTTGGAGGCATAGATAATCTTGGCCACGTCAGCACCGCCAAGCGGCCCGTCGAGGTCGAAATCGCGGCTGCACAGGCGCGTGAATTCAGCAACGATCGCCTCGTCGACGTGATTTGAGCGTGCAAGCGCGTTAAGCCCGTCACGCAGCGTTTCGCCAGAGACAGACTGTGTGTCGACCGAATCGCGCAGCAATCGCTCGGTCCGCGAGGCGATGTCCGGCTGATCCGGTACGATCGCCTGGTATTGGCCGGCATCCGAGCGACCGACAGCGACAACGCTGGAATCGGCTCGTTCGATTGATACTTTCAAGATGTGGCTGGGCTCCAGGCCGGAGTCCCCGTTCTGTTCGATGACTGTGATTTTCTCGCCACCAGACAGGGTATCTCGGCCGCCTGGCCACGGAAAAGCCGCCAGGATGGCCGGCTCGTCCTCGGTTCCCGCGGCCACCGCGCTCAGAATGGCGGACAGCGTGTCTCCGCTTCTGGCGACAACGACATGTCGACGCGTATCAGACGAGGGAGGCGACTCCGGAAGGACGGTTACGTTGAGTGCCCCCTCGATGGAAGACAGCGGCTGCGGCGCGTCTTCATCGCCAGCATAAGAGCTGACGTTGTTCGGCAGTTCGCGGCGTGACGGGCCGACGCGTATAATGGCCGGCAATTGCGAAAGCAGCGACCCTTGCTGGCTGGCGTCCTGGCTGTTCTCGCCATCTCTCGACGCCTCGCCATGATCTTCCGGTTGTGGATCGGGATCGATCTCAGCGAGCCGCGCCGACACGCGTGTAAACGGGCGGACCGAGCCGGCATCACTCAGTTGCTCAATCCTGATCGCGGAAGCACCGTCCCTGCCGCCGGACCTCCGATCCAACCGGTCACCGCGCCGCTCCTCATCGACAACCTGCCGCGTGAAGCGCTGAAAGGAAACGATCGGCGACATCGCGAATTGAGCGCGGCTGCCAAGTGCTACGCGAATCGCTCCACTCAGCAAGGCTACAGCGGCAACCCCCATCAGAATTGTGCCGGCCATCGAACGGAAGCTAATCGTTCGCCGATCTGGCAGCGCGCTTTCGCCGGTCAGCGGCGGCTCGTCACCCAACAGGACCCCACCCAAGTTCCTCGAATACACGTTCGCTCACCAGCCGCTCACCATCCCGCCGCAGGCGATCGCCGCCTCCCCAGCGGCCTGATCGTCCGCGACGAACCGTCATGACAGATGGCATGCTCGCTGAGGCGATTGTTTGACCGTCGGTCCAATTCGGTCGCAATTGAGGCTGTGCCGATCAATGCCGGCGGTACAGGGAATCCAAAGAAGGCTCGTGTGCCCGCTTGCCGGAGGTCCACGAGGATCAACGGTCGACTGCCTTCGCCTTGCCGCGATTCTTCACGATCAGCATGATGTTGCGGATATATATCAAGGTGGCGAGGCCCTGGCCGAGGATGATCACCGGCTCGCGCTTGGCGAGGCCGTAGACCAGCGTCATCAACCCGCCGCCCATCGAGAAGAACCAGAACGCCATCGGCACCACGCTCTGCCCGGCACGTTCGCTGGAGATCCACTGCACCAGGAAGCGCGCGGTGAACAGCAATTGCGCGACGAGGCCGAACGCCAGCCAGAAATCGAACTTGGCGACGAACACGTCGTACAAATAGGCGTTGAGCGCCTGGCCGTATTGAATCAGCATCACCTTACCTCGGTTACAGCAGGCGCTTCAGCGACGACCGGCACTTCGGTGACATCCGTCACTTCAGTGACGGCCGGCGTCGGCTTCTTGCGGCGGATCAGCCACCACACGCCCATGAGATCCATGATCCCGATCCAGAGCCGGTCGAAGAACCCGTAATTCGACACGCCGGAATGGCGCGGACGGTCAACGACATCGACATAGGCGATCTCGAACCCCTCGCGGCGGACCAGCGCCGGAAGGAAGCGGTGCAGGCCGTCGAAATAGGGCATCGACAGGAACACCTCGCGCGGAAAGGCCTTCAATCCGCAGCCGGTGTCGCGGGTGCCGTCGCTCAAGATCGCGCCGCGCACCACGTTGGCGATGCGCGACTGCATTTTCTTGAAGCCGGTGTCCTTGCGGCCTACCCGCTGGCCCGCGGCTAGGCCGACATGGCCGCCTCCGCTCTCGACCGCCGAGATCAGGTCAGGCAGGAACGCCGGATTGTTCTGTCCGTCACCGTCGAGCGTCGCCACGATCAGCCCACGCGCGGCACGTACCCCGCTACGCACCGCTGCGGATTGGCCTGATGACACGGCGTGGCGAAGTTGCCTGAGATTGGGCCGCTGCGCCATGATCGCGACCAGCCGCTCGGAGGTGGTGTCGGTCGAGCCGTCATTGACGTAGACCATCTCATAGACCCAGCGGCCGTCGAGCGCCGCCGCGATCTCGGCAATCAGCGGCGCGATATTGTCCTCCTCGTTGCGCACCGGCACGACGATGGAAACGGCGACCGGCGTCTGGTCGGGAGCAGGCAATTCGGCACTCGTGGTTGGTGTTGTCAGCGGTTGGAACCGGCCCGATCGGCGCGCCGGGCGATCGCTTTTATGGGGCGAAGGCGCTCCTCGCAACCCTTTTGAGGCGCCCTTCCGTGGGCCCGGCCAACGGCACGATGGTGCCATCGCCACCGATGGCGAAACCAAGGCGGCGGGCGGCGAACCAATAGCGCACGGCCATGGCGCCGATCACGCCGAGCAACGCGCCCGCCACCACATCGCTCGGATGATGGGCGAGCAGCACGAGCCGCGTCGCGATAATCACGAGCGCATAGACGAGCATGACCACGCGCGTCCGCGGCCAAACCGCGGATACCGCAAATGCCAGTGCGAACGCGGTGATCGAATGTCCCGACGGAAAGCTCGAATAGGCTTCGGTGCCCGCGAAATGCTGGAAGTTGAAGGCATTGGCCTTGCCGCCGACAAAGGGTCGGCCGCGGCCCACCATCCATTTGATCAGTTCGCCCACAGCGACCGACAACGCCACCGACAGAAACAGATATTGCAGTCGCGTTCCGAGGCCGAGCAATGTCGCGCGCGCCACGCCGCGTAGCGCCGGCACCGTCAATGCGACCACGATCAGCAAGACACCGAGCGCCCACAACACATGCGAGTCCTTGCCGAAATCGGTCAGGATGCGCGCCCACCAGAGGCTCGGCGTGCCACGCGGTGGCATCAAGCCGATCTCCTCGACATCGAAGGCGTACATCAGCGTGGCGATCACGGCACCGATGATGACGACGAGCAGGAGCACGTGGCGTGCCGAGCGCCGCGCCGCCTCCGCCCGGCGCGAATGCGACGGCGCGCGCACTAGCTGGGCGAACGAGAGCCAGACCAGCGTCAGCAGTCTGCCGAAATAATTCGCGGAGTCCGGGCTTGCTAGCGGCATCGGCAAGTTATTCCGTCCCTTCGGAGCGGAAGATCGCGATCGAGACCGCCTTGCCTTGCGAGATATTGTAGCCCTCGATGCGCTCCGGTGCGTTATAGCGCAGCCCGATTGCTTCGGCACGCTGAACGAAGGCACGCTCCGAGCGCTGCTCGACCAACGCAAAACGGCAAGAGCCCTGCCCCAGGAAATCGGCGGCCCCTGATCCGTCCGTGAGCAGCGTCGAGGTATCAGTCATGAACACGAGGCTCGGCTCGAGGAAGCCGGCCGCTGCGGCTTTCGGACCGACGCAGGTCACGTTACGCAGCGCGCGCGCAACTTCCTGGCTCGGAAACATCGTCGTGAGCCGCGGCAACACCACGCCATAGGTGCCGGCCGCCATCAGCGCCGCCGCGATCACGGCATTGAGCAGCGAGCGCTCGGCGCGGCTGTCCTCGAACAGCCACCAGGCGATCAGCCCGAACACCATCGCGACCGCGAACAACGGCCACGCCGGAAACACCGGCTGATGGATCGCCTTGATCGCACCGACGATCACCAACACCGCGCCGAGCGCAGGGATCGCAAACCACCAGGCTGCGCCGCGCACCAGCCAGGAGGAGCGCGACAGCACGCGCCGTTCCAACGCGCCCGCGGTCAGGATCGCGATCGCCGGATAGAGCGGCAGCACGTAATGCGGCAGCTTGGTCAGAACAGCCTCGAACACGATCCAGGACGGAACGAGCCAGGCCAGCAGAAACTGCGCGCCGGGCTCCCGCCGCGCGCGCCAGATCGCAGGTGCGGCCATGCCGGCGAGCGGCGCGCCGGGCCAGAACGTGATCCAGAACAGGAGCAGATAGACCCCGGGCGGCGCGCCGTGGGATTCCTGCGCCCCGAACTTGCTCAGCATGTCGCCGCCGACCGAGTTGGCGAAGAAGGCATCGCCGGCGCGCAGGAAGATCAGAACGAACCAGGGCAGCACCAGCACCAGCATCCACGTCAGCCCCCAGACCGGGCGCATGCGCCAGAACCATGCGGCGGATTTGTCGAGGAACGCGAGCACCGCGATCGCAAGCGCGACGAACATCAGGATCAGCGGACCCTTGAGCAGGATGCCGCCCGCCAGTGCCGTCCAGAAGATCGCAGGCGGCCCCCATGGCGGACGGGCTGGGTCCTCGCCGCGCTGCCAGGACAAATAGACCCGCGCCATCGCGCCCATCGCCGCGGTGACCGTGAGCAGCAGCATCGCGTCCGTCTTGGCAAGTCGCGCCTCGACCCCGAGCAGCACGCAGCTTGCCATCATCAAGGCGGCCAGCACCGCGCCCTGTCGTGTGACGAAGGCAAGCGCGGTCCAATAGGTCAGCAGCACCGCGCCGATGGCGCCGATCAGCGACGGCACACGGTAGACCCAGATGCGCACCTGGGCGCGTTGCAGCCCGAGCGCGGATGCGGTCTTCAGCGTTGCCGCCTGCAGCCAGTAGATACCAACCGGCTTCTTGTAGCGGACATCGTCCTGGAAGCGGATGTCGACGAAATCGCCGCTTTCGACCATCTGCTTGGTCGCCTGGGCAAAGCGCACCTCGTCGCGGTCAATCGGCGGGATGGTGAAAAAGCCCGGCAGGAACAGCACCAGGCAGGTCAGCGTCAGGAACAGGACCGAACGCCAATGGCTGGCGGTGGCGAACTCGAACGCCATGAACAACCTGCGGTTCGAATGCGCAGGTTTTACAGACGGTTGCCCTGCTCCAAAGCGCCGGGGTTGGAGGCCATCCACCATGGGTTTCGCATACGATGAAACCGCAGCGCAAACAACCATGCAGTTCCGCTTTCCCGCGCCATCATTGCACGCGGATCACAACGGTATCCGCGGCGCCCGTCGCGTCGATCACAGTCACCCTGGCAAAGCCCGGTCCGGGAGGATCGATCAGGCGCTGGCGCCGGCTGTCGATGTCCCCGGCTGAGACACCATTGACAAGCACCGTCAGCGGCAGCACGCCGCCGGCGACCTTGACCGGCATCGCCGCAAAGCGGCCATCTTCCGAATGGTCGACGTCGATGCGCGAGCCGTTCAGCGGGAACTGGATGTGCGGCGCCTGATCGCTGCCGCTGCGAACGAGTTCGCCGAGCGGGCGGAAGCGCCGCAACGGCAGCGGCAGCTTGGCATTGCTCGCGACCAGCACGCCCCGCGGTGGCTTGGGCAGCGCCGCCGGCATCTTGCCGGTGCGCGCGAAGGCATCGAACAGGATCGGCGCTGCGGCGGAGCGGCCGACCAGACCCGGCACCGGCGCGCCGTCCGGACGGCCGACCCAGACGCCGATGGTGATACGGCCGTCGAAGCCGACCGACCAGGCGTCGCGATAGCCGTAGCTGGTGCCGGTCTTGAACGCGATCCGGCCGTGCACGCCGTTCTCCGGCGGCGGTGTGCCGAGCAGGACGTTGCCGACCTGCCAGGCTGCCACCTGATCCATCAGCCGCATGGATTCGCGGTCGTCTTTGGCCTGCACGATCTCGCGCAGCGGCTTCGTGGCGCCGAGCCGCGCCAGCCCGCTATAAAGCTGCGCCAGATCCTGCAGCGTCACGCCGACACCACCGAGCCCCATCGCAAGGCCCGGCACCTCGTCCTTCGGTAGCACGAGATCGGCTCCGGCCTGTTTCAGCCGCGACGCCAGACGGCTTGCACCGACGCGGTCGAGCAACTCGATCGCCGGCACGTTGAGCGAGAATTGCAGCGCCCTGCGCACCGGCACGGTGCCCTGGAACGTCATGTCGAAATTTTCCGGCGCGTAGGTGCCGAAACGGATCGGTCGATCCTCGATCAGGCTGTCCGGGTGGACAAAGCCATCCTCGAAGGCGAGGCCATAGATGAACGGCTTCAGCGTCGAGCCGGGCGAGCGTACCGCGCGGGTCATGTCGACCTGGCCTGCCCGCCGCTCATCGAAATAATCGGCCGAGCCGACCCGTGCGAGCACGTCGCCGGTCGCGTTGTCGACGGCAATGATCGCGACCGAGACGTCCGGCCCCTGCGCGATCGCGCGATCGCGTGCCAGCGCCTCGAGGTTCTTCTGCAGCGTGGCATCGAGCGTCAGCTTGATGACAGGTTGGTCCTTCATGTTCGTAACCGCCTGATCGGCGGAATGCGGCGCCAGGATCGGGATCTGGTTGCGCATCTTCGGCACCGGCACGGCCTTGGCCTGCGCCGCATCCTCGGTCGACACCGCGCCGTCCTCGACCATGCGGTCGAGCACACGGTCGCGCGCGATGTGGGCGGCTTGCGGATAGCGGTCGAGCCGCCGCCGCTCAGGCGATTGCGGCAGCGCCACCAGCAGCGCGGCTTCCGCGAGCGACAGCCGTTTCGGCTCCTTGCCGAAATACCCAATCGAGGCGGCGCGCACGCCCTCGAGATTGCCGCCGAACGGCGCCAGCGCGAGGTAGAGATTGAGGATCTGGTCCTTGGAGAGCTGCCGCTCCAACTCGACCGCGCGCACCATCTGCCGCAGCTTGGCGTAGATCGAGCGCTGGTGGCGCGGCTCCATCAGCCGCGCAAGCTGCATCGTGATGGTCGAGCCGCCGGAGACGATGTGGCCACGGGTGAGAAGCTGGAACGCGGCGCGCGAGAGCGCCAGCGGATCGACGCCGTGATGCTCGTAGAAGCGCTTGTCCTCATAGGCGAACAGCAGTTTCAGATAGCCGGGATCGACCGCGGTCTTGGCGTCAACCGGCAACCGCCAGCGCCCGTCCGCCATCGCATAGGCGCGCAGCAGCTTGCCGTTGCGGTCGATGACCGTGGTCGAGACCTGCTCCGCTTGCGCCAATGGCAGCGGTCCGAGCGAGACGACCCATGTGACGAACACGCTGGTGACGACGACAGCAACGACGACAGCAATGACCGCCGCCATCTTGATCCACTGCCAGCGCGTCGCGTGCGCTGACACTATCGTCCCCGCCTCGCTCATTTCGCCGACTGCACCTCGACGGTGCCGGTGCCGGTGCGGCCGTAGCGCGAGGGATTGTACATGTCCTCGACATAGGCCTGCGGCAGCACGTATTTGCCCGGCGACACCGCGCGCACGACATAGGCGACCGTGAACACCGACTTGTCGTTGGCGGCGCGGTCGATCGCCGCGGTGAAGCGGTCGTCGCGGAACTGGGTGTCCTTGGGCTCGACGCCGTCCTCGATCCAGTCCAGCGTGCCGGAATCGCCTGACGACACCAGATGCGGGTTATCGATCTCGAGCCCGGCCGGGAGATAGTCGGCCACCATGATGTGCCCGAATTCCGGCTTGGCCTCTGTGACCTTCAGCACCACCGCGAAGCGATCGTTCTGTTTGGCCTTGGACACGTCTGCCGGCTTGCCGTCGAGCGTGAAATAGCTGCGCTCGATCTTGAAGCCGTTGGAGGCTGCGGGCTCCGGCGTGACCGGCGAGCCCGGCACCGAGACCACCGCCTGCACCGGTGCGTCGCCGGTGTTGGTGATCTTGAGCGGCTGGCCCGTCATCTCCTCGGCCTTGTAGCTGCGATAGACTGCGGTCTTGACCGATTGGCCGTTGATGTCGAGCCCCATCGTCTCCTTGGCGAGCGCACGCGCCGCCAGCACCATCCACGCATTCTCCTGCGTCGAGGTGTAGGGGGAGAGTCCCCGCGCCGCTTCGACCCGCAGTACGGCCTGCGTCAGCGTCGCGCGCGGCGCGTTGCCTTCGCCGGCGAGCGAGACCAATGCGGCGGCATCGCGCAGCGCCGAGCCATAGTCGACGCGGCCGAACTCGAGCACCGGTTTCGGGTTCAGCGCATCGAGCGCCGCGCCGTAGACCCGCTCGGCCCTCGCCTTGTCGCCGACCAGCGCCAGCGCAGCGGCCAGTTGCGCCTTGGAGATCGGCGTCGCCAGATTGTTCAGCTTGGTGTCGGCGAGATAGCGCAGATCGCCGATCGGGGCTGCGCCATTGCGCGCGAGCACGTAGAGGCCGTAGGCCAGATCGCGGCCGCCGTCCTTCTCCGGTTCGTTGGCGTTGACCACCGAGTTCCTGACACGGTCGAGCGCGCTCTTGAACAACACGTCCGGCACCGCAAAGCCCTTTTCGCGGGCTCGGGTCAGGAAGTCCGTCACATAGGCATCGAGCCAGGCGTCGTCGCCGCCGGCCGACCACAGGCCGAACGAGCCGTTGGAGCCCTGTCGTGCCAGCAGCCGATCGATCGCATCGCGGATGCGCTGGTCGACGGCGGTATCCATCGCGAGATGGGCGCCGGCGGCGAGATCGTTGACATAGAGCAGCGGC
This sequence comes from Bradyrhizobium genosp. P, assembly GCF_049949265.1. Lineage (NCBI taxonomy): Bacteria > Pseudomonadati > Pseudomonadota > Alphaproteobacteria > Hyphomicrobiales > Nitrobacteraceae > Bradyrhizobium > Bradyrhizobium genosp. P. The sequence goes on from NZ_CP188195.1 coordinate 5,172,225, forward strand.
AGCGCGCGGCTGGTGATCTGCTCGGAGCAGCCATAGGGGTAGCGGTCGAGCGCTTGCAGGATGCTCGCGGCATCGAGCGCGGTCGACAGGCTCGCCGAGATCGAGACGCTGCCGGTGCCCGGGACGAGGTCGGAGAACATGTCCGACGTCAGGGTCAGGCTCTCGCCCTTCGCCAGCGTGCGGATCGAGCGGCGCGCCAGCACCTGGGTCGCCGGCTTGACGTCGAGCGCATAGTGCCGCGCCAGCATCAGCCCGTTCGGGCCGGATATGTCGACGTCGAACTCGGCGCGTCCGGCGCCACCGGCTTCGAGGCCGAGCGCCAGCAACGAGCGCTGCTTGGCGGCAAGCTTGACGGTCGTGGCCGGGTTGCCCGAGACCTTGACCGGGCCCGACGCCTTGACGCTGACGACATAGTCGCCGGCGGCGCCTTCGACATTGTCGATGTCCATGCTCATGGTGCCCTTGTCACCCGTGAGCAGAAAGCGCGGCAGCGTCGCGGTCAGCACGATCGGATCGCGCACGGTCACGTCGGTCGTGGCGCGGCCGAGCTTGGTCGCGCTCCACGCCACCGCCATCACCCGCGCCGTGCCGGCGAATTCGGGGATGTCGAAGCTCACCTCGGCGGTGCCGTCGGGGCCGACCGTGACAATGCCGGAATAGAGCGCCAGCGGTTTCTGCGTCGGCGGCGAGCCCTGCAGCTCGCCACCGGCGTCGCCTCCACTCCTGATCTGGCCGATGGTGCCCTGCATGCCGTCGATCAATTGCCCATAGAGGTCGCGGATCTCGGCAGTCAGACGGCGCTGGCCGAGATAGTAATCGTCAGGCGCCGGCGGCTTGTAGTTGGTCAGGTTGAGGATGCCGACATCGACCGCGGCCAACACCACCTTGGCGTCCTCGCCCGGATTGAGCCCGCCGAGCTTTACGGGGATCTTCAAGGTCGAACCCGGCCGCACCAGCGCTGGCGGAGATAGCTCGACCGAAAGCGTGCGGGTCTTCTTGTCGATGCCGAACCATTTCAGGCCGATGGCGCGGCCGGGCATGCGCCCGGCGGCGGCATCGAGCGGACGGCGCAGCGTCGTCATCACATAGGCGCCAGTGCCCCAGTCCTTGCCGACGGGAAGCTTGACCTGCTGGGTACCTTCCTTGACCTCTACGCTCTGGGTCATCAGCAGGCGATCGCCGAGCACGTAGACCGAGAGCTTGCCGGCCGTGCGCGTATTGACCGTAACGGTCATGGTGTCGCCGGATGCGTATTCCGGCCGGTCGATCGAGGTCTCCAGCAGATCAGGCGTATCGGCGCTGCCGTCGGAATACCAGCCGACGTCGAACTGCACCGAGGTCAGCGGGCCGTCGGCATCGGTCGATTTGACATCGAGCCGGTAGCGACCGGGCTGCGGCTGGAACGTCAGTCGCATCGCCTTGTCGGCCGCCAGGGTCACGTCGCCATCGGCGACGCGCTTGGTCGATTTGACCGGCTCATAGTCCCACGACGAGTTCTGCCGGTACCACTGGTAGCGCGACTCCAGCTTCAACAGCTCGTAGCGCAGCCCGTCGCGCGGCAATTGCTTGCCGTCGGGGGCGACGAACACGACGTCGAATTCAGCCTTGCCGCCCTCGGCGACGCTCTTGTCACCGAACAGCGGCTTGACGCCGATCAGCGCGGTCGCGGGCGCCACCGGGAGTACGATCTTGCGCTCGACCGAGCGGCCACCGGTCTCCGCCATGCGGATGAAGATCTGGGCCTCTTGCGGCCGGGTCGAGGTCGGCGGCTTATCGAGCTTCACCGGGAAGGTCGCCGCGCCATTGGCGTCCGCTTCGGGGAGGTCCTCGATCGGGGTCCGCTCGTTGCTCGCAGTCTGCTCGTCGTCGACGCCGAATTGGTAGCCGGGATAGCCCGGCCGGCCAGCGGCCGCCGGTGCGACCAGCATGTCGCCTTCGAGCTGTAGACCGGAGGCCGGTGCGCCATACAGGAAATGGCCGTTGACCTGAAGTTCCACCGGAACTTCAGCCTTGATCAGCTTGTCCTTGGCAGTGAGGTCGAATTCGATCCGCTCGGGGATGTAATCCTCGACCATGAAGGTGGTCTCGCCGACCGAATTGCCCTTCGGATCGGTGAACACCCGGACCCGCCAGGTGCCCGACGGCACCGCCGAGTTCAGCGCCACCGACAAACTCCTCCCGCCGGCGCCCTGGTCCGGCAACACGGCGCGGCGGAACTCGACGCCGTCGGGCCGCTCGATCACCATGGTCAGCGGGGTTCCGGTCAGGGCATTGCCCTGCCCGTCGCGCAGCAGCGCGGTGAGATAGACGGTTTCGTTGGAGCGGTAGACGCCGCGCTCGGCATAGACGAAGGCGTCCGCGCCGGTCGGGATCGCCCTTCCAGCGACGCCGCGATCGGTGAGGTCGAAGGCGTTAGACTTCAGGCTGAGAAACGCATAGTCGGCCTTCTCGCTGGTGACCGTCAGCAGCGCCGGCGACAGCCCGCCCTCGCCACGCGCCAGCCCGGATTCGAACAGCACATGGCCGGCCGCGTCGGATTTGCGGGTCGCCAGAATCTCGTTGTTGCGGGCGACCAGCTTCACCTCGGCATTCGCGACCGGCTCGGTCGAGGCCAACGAGTTGACGAAGACGTGGATACCGTCATTGCCGGAGAACGCCGACAGGCCCATGTCTGAGACGATGAACCATTGCGTCGCCAGCGAGGCGTCGTCGTCGCTGCCCGGCCCCTTGGCGGCCGCGGTCATCACATAGACACCCGGAGCGAGGTCGCCGAGCGCCTGGTCGACCGGGAACGCGGTGACGACGTCCTGGTTCAACGTGGTCGCGGTCGCGAGCTCGCCGGACCAAACCTTGACGCCGCGCTGGTCGCCGAGGTCGGAGAGCTGGTAGCGGCTCAGCGAACTCTGGAAGTCGCTATCGATCACCGTGTTGATCAGGTTGCGGTCGCCGATCCGGAACACGTCGATCGTCACCGCCGGCGTGTTGACGCTGACCACCGGGATACCGCGCTGTCCGATCCGCGGCAGCACATAGGCCCGTCCGGTGAAGCGCACGAAGGGCTTGCGGTCGCGGACATAGATGTTGAACTCGGCCGATTTCGGCAAGCTCTCCTTGACGCTGGACGGCAGCCCGGCGCGCAGATTGATGTTGTAGCGCTCGCCATGCTTCAGCCCGTCGACGCAGAGCTGCTTGTCCTCCGCCGATAGTGCCGGCTTGTCGGTGCCGGCCAGCGCGAGGAACGGCGCGAAGTCGACCCGCTTGGCGAGGTCCTCCGAGAACTGGAAGCAGGCCCGCGGCGAGGCGGAGTCGGAATCCACGCTGTAATCGAGCAGCCGGAAGCCGTGCTCGTCGCGCATCTTCTCATACTGGCCGCGCACGTCTGCGACCTCGCGCAGGTCGAGCGACAGGCGCAGCGCATCCAGCGCCGGCCGCCACAGCTTGCGCTCCGACAGCGCTCTTCCGAGCACAGCCAGCGCATCGGCCTCCTCGCCCTGGTTTCCGGCACGCTGATAGGCGATATAGGCCGCGGTCGAGGCGCGCTCCATCAGGAAGGTCTGTTCGCTGGAGCTCGCCGAGCGGATCTGGAAGATGGTTTTCGCCAGCCGCAGCCAGTTGGCGCCGTCCTCCGGCGTCGTAGCGGCGATCTGGCCGAGGATCTGCAGGCCGGAGCGGAAATCGTTGCGCCTGAACGCGGCATCGGCATCGGTCTTGAGCGTCGTCGCTGATTTGTTGACGGCCCCCGCCTCGGTCTTGATCTGGGCCTCGAGCTTGATCGCGGAATCAGCGAGGTCGTCGCGCTTGAACGCCTTGTCCGCGGCCTGGGCCACGCCAACACCAAGGCTGAGGCCAAGCGCCAGCGCGGCGCAAAATGCTGCGGCACGAATCAAACCGACCATGATGGAGCTCCCTGGGCCGCGGGCTTCAGCCGCGTGACAGACAAAAATGCGCGAAAAGGTGACGGAGTGAAGGCGTCAAGATGAACGAACAAGAATGTCGCAGCTCGCATGGCCATATCATCCCTCGCCCGCCCGGCGCCGGACCGGCGCAGCAAGCCGCCTGGCGGACCGCCTCGCACGGTCCCCCACTCGCCTTAGTCGCTTGCCCCCAAATTTCGGTTCGGACGGGCTTGGCAGAAAAGCGGATTTTTCATATTGGCGGTGCTAGAAGACGGCGACGATCCCGTAGCTCAACTGGACAGAGTAGCGGATTTCTACTCCGCGGGTTGCAGGTTCGAATCCTGCCGGGATCGCCAAAGACTTTTTTTATATTTAACTTCAATTACTTAAGTGCAGCATGTCTAACTTTTCAGGATGGTTAGACAACGGCCGCGAAAATCAGATAGCACCCTCATATGATCGACTTGCATTCGACAACCGAGGATGAGTCGTGAACGAAAATAATCGCGCGACACGATCGATTCCATATCGACAGCACCGAGTATTGTTGATCGCCCTATCCTCGCTGTCAGGAGCGGTCACTGCTGGCGCGATGATGACAAGCCTCGGCATTGGCGGCAGCGTCAGGTCAGGATTGATTGGCTTGATTGGTACGCTTGTCGGCAGCGGCATTAGCTTCGGCGCCGTGGCGTTTCACGATGACAGGCGTCAAGCGAACGAGATCAAGGCTATGGAAGCAAGTCTCTATGCCGAGATCGTCGATCGAGTTGCACGATGCGCCAACGATTACATCAAACCATGGAGGAATTTCACGAGAAGGATAGAAAGTGAAGACGCCAAATTTCTACCGTCACTCCCGCTGGTGCTGCCCGCTGTAGCGGGGAAGCTCGGATTGCTCGACGCTGAGATACTGCTCGCCGTGACACAGTTTTATTTTCGCCTCTCTGTTCTAAGAGACGCAATCGAGCTTGTTTCGAAGGAGCCTAAGACGAGTGAAGAATTCCGCTTGCAGCGCGTTGAAATGATCCAAAAACGATTGCTCAGTTGTTTCGGTCCGGCTCTCCGTTCAATGGAATTGCTCGGTGTAGCGGACTACAAAAAGTTCGATCAAGAAGCCGTCAGAGTGTACCCTCATCTAAAAGAGGAGCCGGGTGATTTGCGCCAAATAATCAAGAGATTTGCTGACTTGGCGGCGGAGAAAGATATCGTCTGAAAAGGTAACGAAAAATATCAATCAACGAGCCGTGGCGTAAAACCAACGCCATCCCAGCGCCTCGGCGCGGCGCCCAGGGATGCGTTCGAACCGGCGGCTGGGCTGGCCCCGCTTGTTGCGGCGAATGGTGACAAGAGTTCTCAGGGTGACGATCGCCATGGCTTTAGGCCGGCCGGGATTGGCGGCGATAAGGACGTGTCTGTATCAGCAGCTTTCTTGCGGCTTGGTGCAGCATAGGCGACCACACTGGACCATCGGATGTTCATCAAGCCAAGTTCTGTATCAACAACCACAAACTCCCCTCCGTCGTGCGCAAAGGCTCTTTGAACCGGAACGGAGACGTGACCGTCTACGACATCTGCCTCGGTCCGTTTGTGGTTCCAGAGAAATTCTTTTTGATCATGAAATGACATCCCGCCGACGTAGACTGCCTCCGATCTCTCGACATTTCCTGCCCATGCTTTGGTGCAGGCTGATCAATGCGATCGATTTCGCTGATCCGAAATAACTGCCCCCGAGAGATGGTGGAGGCCTTTAGCACGTCGGCCTGCGCGAGAAGGCGAATAGCTGTCTTCTTGCTAGTCTCTGAGAGAGCGGATTCGAGAAAGCCTAGTACCGCGCTGGCGCCAAACACCCACTCGGGCGATCCAATAAATCCCAATCCGGTCGATACCCCGCCGAGACCCTTTGCTGCCTCCGCACGCATCGCAGCGATCTTCGCGAGTTCGTCGGCAGGATAAAGTCTAATTCCATGTACCTTCAACATTTGTCCTGAAGGGAGTAGGAGCACAATGTGTTCTGAGGAGTCCTGAGCAATCAAGTGGTTCTCCAATGCGGTAAAAAAGGCGCTTTAGATTACGGCCAACACAATCAGGCGCGCGAACATACTAGCAATCGCCCAATTCCGTTAATGCCGACCTGATCTCGGCAACATCGGTCCGCGTCAGGGTGCGGCAGCCGCGCCGCGACCGCGACGGCACCGCGAGCATGCGGGGGCGCGGCGGCAGGATCAGCGAGCGGAGGGCGATGCGGCCGATAGTGGTGAGCGCCGTGGCACAGTTCAGCGAGAGAGCATCCTATTAATGTTACCGCACAATACAAACACCGCCGGAGGCAATCCGGTGCTTTTGGCATTCCGCTAAAGTCCAGAAAATTCCTAATACGTGTCCGTTCTTTTCAAGCGTTGCCGAATCTGAGGGCAAGCGGTCGAGATTCGCCAGCTCGTAATCGAGACATTTCGACATCGTCTCATAAGACGGAGGTTTTGCGCGCTCCGCGACCTTAACGCACGCGTCAGCAAGTTCACGCGGCACGACCGGGAGAGTATAGATCACCTTTTCATACATCTCCTCCTCGAAGACAAGACACTCTCGGTGCCAAAACTCAAAGCTCTGGTCTTCGATTTTCTTAAGTGCCACTTTGTCTCCATCAAGTGTCCTCAACAACCCAGCCTCACTTTCCGCAGTTCCAGTTGCATCCCATTGTTCACGGCTGCAACGACGGATGGAAATCTCGTTGGTTGCTTCCCTCCTTTGAGCGACCTCTGGCTGCGCGGAAGTCGCGTGTTCTGGCGTCGGTTCAGTTGTTGGCTGAACACTTGGCGGCTCGGATCGTTGGGGGGGCGCGGCAGCGCTCAAAGGCACATAGTCCGGGTGCTCCTTGCAATCTTCCGTCCCAAAGCAAGAGGGACGCGCCTTAGCGGCGTCTCCGTTCGACGCAGTTGCGGAGACTTGGCGCTGCGGCGACGGTTCGGTTGCTGTCGCGACGTTGGGCGGCGTCGATAGGTGCGTCCAGATAAAGTACAGAAAGAGGGAGGGAATAACGATAAACCAAGGAAAAGGATTGCGTCCCTTCTGGGGGGCATGACCACTCATTAAAAAATTTCCCTGCGGCGGCCAGCGTGCTGGAAGTTTTCGGATCGTCACTTGCAATTACTTCAAAATATTCCTCTGAAGCTAACCTATTCCAGCAATCTCCGCCAGCGCAGCTCTGATCTCAGCCTCGATCTCGGCAACATCAGCCCGTGACAGATGTAGCAATCGCGCCGCGACCCGGCTCGGCACGGCGAGCATACCAGCGCGCACCGTCCGTAGAATCCCGGACCACTCGGCCTCGACGGCGGCGGCCTCGACCAGTTCGCCGCGCAACCGGGCTGCCTTTAGTCGGTTCAAATCGGCCTTGGGCTGCCGCGAGCCGGGCACGCTGTTTGGACGCTTCAGCGAGCGCCGGAGTGCGGCCGGTCCACCCATGGTGCGGTTTCATCCTCAAAATTTTGCAACGGCCGTCCGCAATTGCCCCTCCATCCCACGACGTGCAGTAGCAGTCCCGCGCATCAATCCCCAACGGATTGATAATTTGCACCGCCGTCAACGCTACGCTTTCATGCGGTCATGGGCACCAAATCACGGGAGACCATCTACGGCGGCTCGGTCCGGGCATCAGCCGAGCAGGCCGCTGAGGCGCGCAGGGTAGCCGACCGTCTAGCTTGCGAAGCCTGGAACAAACGCATGCTCGCCTTCCAAGGGCCAGCGCAGCCATCTCCGGCACTGGGCGACGCGCTCAACGCTGATTATAAGTATCTTGAGGTGAAGTGCCTCGGGTGTGAGACGCATCAGACGGTCGCGCTGGATATCGTGCGCCGACCAAAGGCGACGCCGATCCACGAGCTGGAGCGCTACATGCGCTGCAAGGATTGTTCTGAGGTTCGGGGGTACCCATACAAGCGCAGCCATCTCGTGGCGCTGCGGCCGACGAAGATTTCTGCTAGTAATCCGCCGTCAACATGTTGGCCGGGGAAGCGATAATTTTAAACCCATTGGGAGGCGACAATGAAGAGTTTGGACGTTCAGGACCTCTTGGAATATTCACGCGCCGCAGTAGCAGTTTTACGCACCCTCCAGATCAAAGATGCCACGATGAGCTATTCGGACTTTGCCAGGGCCATCGGCCTGATCGAAAGCCCAGAGGAGAAATGGCAGCCATGGCATCGCCAACAGACCGAAGCGATATTGAAAGCAACTGCCGCTATTGAGCAGAAAGCAGGCAAGAAACTGATGAAACTAGAGTACAAGCGGATCGTTAACAAGATCACTGGACGGTCAGGTGGCGGCATTTCTAAGCAGAGCGCCATCGTTACAACCTGATGTGCAACCCCTATTCAATCACCAACCAACCAAGCCGCCATCCTGGCGCTCTTCCGCGTGATCAATCGCCACGTCGACAACTTGCAGCCGATGTGTCCGGGCATCGTCATGGACCATCCCAGCTAATGAAGCCGATGGTGAGGCGGATGACCTCCGCTCATTTGCTCCAGTCGTTGCTCTAGCTGCTCGTTGAGAAGCATCAGCGCTCTAAGCGCAGTGCGCAGATCACCGTCGCAAGCGGCGACGATCTCGTCAACCGCCAGTTCGTAGTACTGATCAAGAGCAGAGTTGGTGCGTAGGCGTGACATGCGAACAACATACAAACAGAAATCTGTGGATGGTGCGCAAGCGCGTGCATTTTCCCCGCAATTCACAAGTCACGCGGCTTGCACCTTGGTTTGTTTCCGTTTCCAGAACCGCGAAAACTCAAGCGGCAGGCGTTGCACATTTACAACCCGCGCGGACATCCGAGATACTAAGCTGATCGGTCGAGACCGAATTTAATTGACGCCGCTTACTTCAATACAATTTTGCGGGTGAGAAATGTTTGATGTCTATCGCAACGATAAACGTGACTTGCTCGTCCTTAGCAAAGGCTCCGAGATACCCGTGCTTGGCCCTCGGAGCAAATGGCGCAAGAGTAGAAAAAGAGTTCACAAGGTCAGCGACGAGATCAGGTCAGCCGTTCAAAGGCAAGGCTATTACGTCCGGAGCTTGCGGGCCGTCGGCAAAGAGTTGATCTAGGTCGAGTGCGTCGGCGGCTGGTGTCCTTAATATGTAACCTCTACAGCATCACCACCAACCAAGAAGCCCTGCGTGGCTTGCACCGTAATGTCGAGCGGGTGTTTAATCCTGACCGTAAGGATCATCACTGGGGGAAACGGAAGCTAAAGAGGGATCAATGATGATGCCACACAATACTGCCGACATCGCCGCGTACATCGTCGAGCTGACAGAACGAACACCGGCAAAAGATCGAACGATGGAATATTTCGACAGCGCCGTCGAGCGCAAATTCCCCGGTCTCGATCTTGATCAGCTTCAGCGGCGAAATTGAAGGCGGCTGGGCGATGACCGCGTCAAATTTGATCCAATTCATTGGGGCGGATTTCAGAGGTCGGTAATAACTTCACGCCAAGGTTCTCCAATCCACTGGGGCAGCACCGGAGGATCGCAATGAAACACCACCATCATTTGGAGGCGCACGCGCATACCGCGCCAAGGGGCATGTCGATAGAAGCAAAGAAGATCACCGCGCTGGTCGCAGGGCTTCGCAAGTCCGTTTCCGATATCGACAAGGAACGCGCGCGGGCCAAGGACGCTTCCGATCCGGCACTCATGATCACTCTGGATACACGCCGCAACAATCTATTGGTTACTGTTGCCGCGTTTGAAGACCGTCTGTCAGCTATTCAAGGATTGCTTAAACTGAACCGGCGACACGTTGCGCATCGAATGCACTGACAGCATTTCTCGTCGCGCTGAACGACGACCGACCCTTGTTCGCGTTCGCGGGCATCTGGACGACGTTCAACGGAGATCGCGGCACCAAGTCCAAGCCAGTGCCGGGACCACATCAGGTCAATGGTTTTCTCACGACATCCCCGAACGCAATCGTCGAGCCGATCCATCCGAAGGCCATGCCGGTGATTCTGACGACCGACGAGGAGCGTGATGTTTGGATGCGCGCGCCATGGGATGAGGCGAAGGCGTTGCAGCGGCCATTGCCGGATGACGCACTCAAAGTTGTCATGAGAGGCGCGGACAAGGAGGATCGGACGGCAGATTAACGGGCCTTCGGGGAGAAAGCGGACATGCGAAGACCTGTCGGCCATGTCGCCGAATGACCGATTTTGTTGAAAAAGACCGGAAGTAATTCGTCGCAATGACGAGTACTGATGCAGGCGAACGGCTCCGGCTGTTCTTATGCGAGCCTCGGAGTGGGTATCGGGATCAGCTTGGCCATCTTTCGAAGGTTCTGGGCGGTGGCTGCGAGGATGAACTCATCTCGGGCTCCGTTTGGGCCTCGTAAACGTAGACGGTCGAGCCTGAGAATGCGCTTGAGGTGCGCGAACAGCATCTCGATCTTTTTGCGGAGCCGACGCGAGGTGCCTCCTTCCCACGAGCCTGCGATCTGGCGGGCCATGTCGCGAGCGCCCTCATAGATTGAGCGCGGCACCCTCCGTGAAGGCTGCTTGGGGCAACACCGGGATTTCAGTGCGCACCGATCGCAATCGCGCTTGCTGGCCATGTAAAGCATCGTGGCGCCATCATTCACCAGCGTTCCCGTCGTGGTGAGTACGTTGCCGCTGGGACAGCGGTACACGTCACCTGCGTGGTCATAGGTGAAGTCCTCGCGCGAGAATATCCCGTCTGTGCGGACCGACTTGTCGAACACTGTGACGTGTGGCTCGATGCCGTGCTCGTAGACTAACCATCCGAGCATCTCGGCCGAGCCATAGCCGCTGTCGCCAAGGAGTTGGCTCGGATAGAGATCGAACCGTTCGAGCGAGCGCTCAATCATGCGCTTGGCGGCCAAGACCTCAGCCTGCCGGATTGCTGTTGTCGCTTCGACATCGACGATGATCGCATTCTCGATGTCGATCAGGTAGTTCGTCGAGTAGGCGAAGAAGGCTTGGCCGCCGTGCGCTCCCGTCCAGCGCGCCGCCGGATCGGAGGGCGACACAAACTTCGGGGTAACCTCAGTCGCCGCGCCGAAGGCGGCATCGTCGAGGGCAGCCAGATACTCATCGATGGCTCGTCCAGTAGCCTCAGCCGGAAGCCCCTTGTCACCTTCGATCCCCTTCTGTCGATTGGCATCGGCTTTGATCAGGCTCGCATCGACTGCAAATCCGTCCCCACCGACCAGCCGCTCCCTGATGCAGCGGCGCAAGACGCTCTCGAACACACGACGAAACAGATCACTCTGCCGGAAGCGGCCATGCCTGTTCTTGGAGAACGTCGAGTGATCCGGCACCGTCCCATCCAGGCCGAGCCGGCAGAACCACCGGTAGCCCAAATTGAGATGAACCTCATCGCACAGTCGCCGCTCCGATCGGATGCCAAAGCAGTAACCGATCAAGAGCATCCGGATCATGAGCTCGGGATCGATCGAAGGTCGACCGATACTGCTGTAGAAAGGCGCCAGGTCCTGCCTGACCTGATCAAGGTCGACAAATCTATCGATCGACCGGAGCAAGTGGTCGCTGGGGATATGCCTTTCGAGCGAGAACTCATAGAACAACGCAGCCTGTTCGACTTGCCGATGCCCCATCATGATCTTCAGTCCTGCCAATTAGACAGACTGAATCACTGATACCCCTGCGTCGCAACAGCCGTCTTTTTCAACAGAATCGGCCCATACCTGACGTGACCTTAGACGCAGCCAACGTCCGCTCTTAGTACACGGATGACGCTGCATGTGCACGGTAGAACGAGCCCGCAATTCTCCGGTATTGAAGCAGCACCATCAATCGCTAGGATCGCTTTCCGCGGCCTTGGGACCCACCAAGTCCCTGGGTTGAGGGGTGATATTGTCAAAGGAAGAACTCGCCAAAGACGCGGTGGAAATATTCCGGCTTCTACGCGCGCTTCGCGCGATCAGAGACCGGGCGGGAAGACAGCACGTCGTCGAGGTGGTCGAAGCGATGGCGGAGAGCCGAGCGGCACCTGACGATAAAGCCGGTATCGAACGACCCGATTAAGATCGTCGGTCAACCAACTCAATGGTCGTGGTAGCGATTGTGTATCTGCAATGCGGCACGGTCGCCCTCTGCCCCCCATCAATCCCTCCGCAATCCCTATTCAAGCACCGCGCGGACCACGCCCAAGCCCTCAAGGCAGCTTTATCTCAGGCCAGGTTACGCCTAACTCCCACGATGGGTGATAACCGCCCAAATTCCATACGTCTTTGTCCACGGTCATCATTAGCTCGTCGAACGTTTGCGCGTCGCCGATCTCGTAACGTGGGAACGTCGTGCTGCTCACAGGGATTAGAGCGCGAGGCGAAGTCGCGTAACCGATAGTGAGAAGCGGGTCCGAGGTCATCAACTCGACCTCTAGACCAAACTGCTGAACAGGCCGAGAGTTGGCTGCTCTGATCAAAGCCGCAGCATGAACGACACAGGCGACGTTCCAGTGCAACTCCCTCATGTCGAGGTGCCCGTGACGTGGTCTGCCCTTTTCGGGCTGCTTCTGCCAGACGAAACGCTCAATAAGCCCCTCGCTAGTTACCCGGTCAAGTCCAAGACTGTTGGTGCCCTTGAACTCTCGCTCGACAGCCCTGAGCCGAGGTTGCCACACTCGGGTTGTATCAAGGTCCTGCCACCAAAGCTGGCGGATTTGTCCAGTACCGTCGAATGGACGTGTCTCGATTTGATTCAACCACGGTTGTTTCGAAATGTCCGTGAGCGCGAAAGGAGAAAGGGGCCGCGCCGTGACACGGAGCGCCCAGAACCCGACCCACACCCTCGTCGCTCCATGCTCAGTGTCGATGCCTTGGACGCCGATGTATGGATGTGAACGTTGGTGTTCGTGGGGTATCCACGAATGAAATCGGTAGCTGCTCTGCTCAAAGGATTTCTCCGTATCTGCCGCCGAGCGAGTTTTTTGGCGCACCATCTCTTGGATTTCGAGCATGCTCATCGGCTCGGCGCGGTCGTTTCGCCTGACGTAGCAGTGTTTACTCTGTGTGTGCCGATGCGGCGCGAGGTAAGATTCAAGCGTTCGCATTATGATTACGCCGCTCGTGCCATCCTTCTCCGTCACGACCCCCTCGCATTCAAATACCGGCAACTTGGGCTCTACCCGATCGCTGACGGCCTGATGCAATCTAGCCGCCGCTTCCTTGCAGCGGGGGATAGGAAACAGCGGCGGCTTCGCTCGCTTCGTTGCTCCGTCCTCGCCGATACCGACGATGAGCGTCCCACCTAATGTGTTAGCGAAGGCAATGATCTCCTCTGCCAACTCCTCCTTCGCGTCTTCTCCTAGCTTCCCGCCAGTCATCCACGGGTCTGCCCCCTTCTTGGCAGGAAGACCGCGCTTCAACTCGAAGTCTATGGTTTCGGCCGCTTCATCCTCAATGACAGCACGTACTTCGGATGCGACGACTTCTGAGAGGCGTGTGGGAAACATCATTCACCGAATAGTTTGTTATAGCTCAAGATATCGAATCGAACGTTTGAAAGTTGCGATCGTTGCCGGTGACATCAACCTCTGTAGGCTGGCGAATATTGTCGAAGCGCTCGCAATAGAAACGCAATCGCGCTCCAATTTCGCTTTCAATCGGTGCAGCTTCTCGAATTTTTACCTAACGGCTCTCGATGTACGGCGTCTCAGAATAAAGATCAATCTTTCCAAGAAGCGAGTATAAGGATGCCAGCCGTGCATGAAGAACTCAAACTTGGCTAACGTTTCGCCGAGCGCACAGCATCTGGCCGCTAAGTAGGCACTAACCGACCGGACTGAGATCGCTGGACCCCCAGGGAGAACAATGGGCCAATCGCATACCCCACGAGAGGCCGCAGCAGCCAAAGCCGTCGTTCGACTAAGTCACCGCCTTCGCCTCGACCGTGCTTACCCCAATCCCTTGCCCTTGCCCACCCGAAGGCGCATCGCTTTCCAGATTGCGCCACATGTCGTCGCGCGAGCCATTTCCAACGAAGGCAACGCCTTGACCTATATGCGGCAAGAGTTAGACGTCGCACGTTACCTCCTCAAAAATGGTGCCCCAGTTGTCGGACCAAGCGCTGAACTGCCGGAGTGCCCCCACATCGAGGGCGGCTTTGTTTTCACGTTCTGGGAGTTCGTCAAGGATTTGAACGCAGCCGAAGACAATGCCGAGCACGTCGCACTTGCGGCGGATGCGCTGCGACGCGTCCACGAGGGCCTCAATGGGTTTCGGAGCGAGTGGTCGTTGCCGAAATTCTCGGTGCCAATTAACAATTGCCATGACCTGCTGATGCAGGCGGCGTTGACTGGACTCCATGAACGAGATCGCTCTTTCCTGGTGAGTACCTTCGACCATCTTCGCGCTTCAGCGGACAGCCTGTCGATGGACATGAGGCCGATCCACGGCGACGCTCACCTTGGAAATGTGTTCATCACCGCGGATGGCGCGCGCTGGAACGATCTTGAAGATGTCTGCTGCGGTCCACGCGAGTGGGATGTGAGCTGGTTTTACAAGAAAAACGATCTAGCTGTGTTCGAGCCGCTTAACCGCGAGCTTGTCTCGACGCTCCACTACATGCGTAAACTGTGTACAGTTGTCTGGTCTTATCAATCGAATGACCTCGAAAGGCACAAGGCGGCGGAGTGTATTCTCGCGTACCTCAAACAGTCGCGTCTTTTTTGATCCCTTAGAATATCATGATCAACGGCTAGTCTTGAATGCTTTGCACGGCTAAGCGATGGTACAGATGATCGACCTCCAGTCGTTGTGTTCTAAGTTCGCCGCGTCCGTAAAGCGCGGCGACGTTGAGATATACAACGAGTTCAGTCTACAGCATGAGCTAGGCATCTTCCTTCGGACGGAGATTGCGGGCAACAAGGTTCAATTCGAGCGCAACGTCAGTTTCTTTTTCCGCTCGGACGGGCAACCGTTCACGAAGAGAGAGATCGACATCGTCGTCTACTCTCCCAACAAGAGCGATTTGTTGGCAGCCATTGAGTTGAAATATCCTCGCAACGGCCAGTACCCGGAGCAGATGTTCAGCTTTTGTAAGGACATCGCCTTTTGCGAGGAGTTAAGGCGAAGTGGATTTCAGTTTGCTGCTACGGTCATCTTTGCTGACGACCCTCTTTTCTACAAAGGCCCATCCGCCGGCATTTATGGGTATTTCAGAGGCCAAAGGTCGCTTACAGGCGCGATCAAGAAACCCACCGGAAAGCAGCGAGAGGAAGTCACCCTGGCTGGAAAGTATGTCGTGCACTGGAAGCCTGTCACAGGCAGTTTAATGTACACTGTCGTCGAAGCGTCGGCGATCCGAGCACCCGAAGGGAAACTCAGCGCGATTGCAGCTTGGCTATCGCGCGCGCGAGATCGGTTCGACGGGGTGTAAATGACGCAATCGAGCCAATCACACTCTCGCACGAAAGCGGCTCGCGGCCAGCTCGCGCTGGCGCCAATCGAACTCGGCGCTGATGCTCAGCCGCCGCCACCTTCCGCGCCAACACATCCGAGATGACCTCATCGATCTCAGCGCCATCCAACGTGCGGTTCATGCGCAGCGCGGTGCTCAACACGATCAGGACATCGCCATAAGGCATCAGTAAATCGCGCGTGGCGACATCGCAGTGTGCGATCAACGTGTCGATTGCTTGCTCGCTGTGGCAGATCAGCAGGGCAAGCTCGCGGGCCTGCCGGAGATCATCGGCCGGCGGCTCGGGCTCGCCTTCCAGCAATATACGTTCAGCCGCGCGACCGGCCATCAGCTCGACAATCTGACCATAAACGCTGCCGAAAATATCTTCGACCGAGCCGTGATCCTCGCCAGCTTTGGGCATCATCGGCGCAAGGGTCTCGCGGATGTGTGTGGCATCGCCAGTACCATCCTTCAGTGCTTCCATGTGACCTTCACCCCAAACACGGCCGTCATAACCGGGACCGGGATCGACGGTCGCGCCGCCGAGAGAATGACCGAGCAGTCGGGCCGCGACGGCATGCCCAGCCTCGTGCACAGAAATTCGCACATCGGCCTCATACGTGCGGCCGGGCACGGGGCATTCCTGCCCATCATCGTATTCGTCGGAAGGGGCAACTTGATCATTCATAGGCATTCTCCTTGCGGCCACCACGCATCGCGACGAAACGTGGTGGCCGCTCTGCCGGCGGTCCCTTCGCCGAACTGTTACGAACGCTTGCTCATGCGCTCGACCATGCGCTGGCGGGCGCGCATGCGGATCACCGAGGTTTCGCGTTGGGTGCGCGGCATCGCGCGTCGCATCAACCGAGCAATGGAAGCCGGCATACGATTCGCATTGTCCCGGTCGATGATCCAACCATCGATGCGCGACGAGACCTCGTGAGGACTCCAGCCCGGAGGGCCTTTCATTTAATAGCGACCTCGCGATTGATTGTTGACAAAGCCCGGTCCTCGATCAATCGGCTCGAACTCGATGGAATCCGAAACGGTGACCGGGTCCCGCGTGCTAACCGCATCGGCAGCGTCCAGATCGAAACACTGGCGCGGATCAGGATGCTTCGGCCAAGAGTTCAACAGCTTACGGCGCCGCGGATCAGTGACTTCAGCGCCGACGTTGAGTTTCAATGCGCGCTCCGCCAGATCAGGAGGTAAATCGACATCGCTAAATCGACGGACGACGCGCTGGAAGCCGGTCTCGGGGTCGATAAATTTGATGTCGCGCATCGCGAAGAGCCGCGCGAGTGGCAGCTTCGGCTCGGGCACAGAGGCCGACGCCGGAGCCCGCTCGCGCGGGATCGGCGCATCGCCACTCTTGATACGATCCGCTGTAAAGAGCAGTTCTTGCGCGACGAATGCGCCGGCAGCTTCGACCTGACCAACCGCGTTCCGGACATAGTCACTCATCTGCTGGCTCTCGAAATGCCAGTCACCGACATGCATCAAGGCGTCGGCGAGTGCGCGGCCGGCCTGTAGGAAGGTCGGCAGCGCCTCATTGATCACCGCAACCCGACGCGTCACCTTCTCGGCGACCTGTGCGCGTTCAACAGCTGCACGCTCGGCCGTAAGCTTCGCTTCGGCGTCCGCAACCCGCTTCTGCTGTGCCGTGAGGGCGACCTCCCAGCCGCTCAACTTCGAGGTACAGCTATCGAATTCGGCCTGAAGTTCCGCCGCATGCCGTTCATCGGCGATATCACCTTCGAGCGCATGCTCAAGGCGCGCCGCGTTGGCCTTCGCCAGTTCCGCTTGTGCAGCCGAGCGCTTCTCGGACAGCACCTCGGCGCGGTTGCGCGACGACGCGAGATCGGCTTCCAGCTGTTCAATCATGGTCGTCTTTCGCTTGAAAATTCTCATGGCCGTACGATAACGGGATTTGGCGCAATCACTGTGCGGTTGCTGCCGCATCCTGGGCGATTTGATCTCGCTTCTGCCGTGCCAGCCGCATCTCCGCGGATTTTTTGGCTCGCGTCTCGCAAGCAAGGCGAGAGGGCAAGCCCTTGTTCCGCTCGACCCATTCCAGCAGCCGTCGCAGGCTGAACAAGCAGATGCCGCCGCGGCGAATGCCGAGCGGGAATCCTTCAGTGGCAGCGGCTTCGAACCACCGAACCGCCGTGTCCGCTGATTTGCCAATAACGAAGCCGGCTTCATCCGACGACAACATGTCGGCGTCACCAGCATCGACCCAATCGCCTGGGTGCGGATGCCGCGGCGGCATTGCCGCAACCCGCTGCAATATGCTCGCCACCTGTTGCAAAGTGTTCGCCTGTTCGGTCAGAAGATCGGCGATATCGTTGTCGGTCATAGGGATATGTTCTCACGCATTAAACCGTGTAAAAAAATAACGCCTGATCAATGGCTTAGGCGAACGCTGGCGCTGGGACTATGGATCGCGTCCGCGAGACCCACATAGGCGGCCGCAGGTTCCAGGACCCCAGACGGGGAATGCTGGGAAAGAGGGGAATGTTGAAGCAGCAAAAAACACTCCCACCCTTGATCGCCGTTCCTCCTTTCCATTTTTTCCTTCTCAAAATGTCAGGCTGTAAACTTTCCCCTCTTCCCCCCTTTTCCCCCGCTCACCGAGCGATCGATCAGAACGGATCGGGTTCGAAGTCGTCAGGCGAAGCGGAAACCGCCCTCTCCTCTGCGTCTTCCTGCTGCACTTCGACCCTGTAGGCGTTCTCTTGGTGGCCTGCCACCTTGCGCAGGACGGCGACGACATCGCCGTCGATCCATGTGGGCCGGTCCGTCAGGTTCTTCTGAAACAGCTTGCCAATACCCCGGACGGTGAGCTTGTCGATCGGCTTGTCAGTCAGTTCAGCGAGCGCGTCGGCGAGTTCCTGCGCGCGTTCTGCGCTTTCCTCGACGAACGCGTTTGCCGCGTCCAGGGCCAACTTCACTTGGCGCGCCGTGAACGGCTTATCGCGCCAACGCTTTCGTAAGATGCTCAGCACACGGGACGCTGTAGTCGCTTCCTGATCGTCGGCCTCGCCCGCCCGCAGCAGCTCCGAAGAGTTGAAATTGATACCGAGCAAGCCCGCGGCATACTCCACCGGCCACCCGATCGAGGTCCACCAGACCTTGAAGCGAGTCTTGGCGATCTGATCCTTGGGTCGTTGCGAGGCGCCGCCAATCAGGATCGTATAGAAAGCACGCAGGATTTTTGCGCGGTTCGCCTGGCTCCAACTCAACGGATCAGGGTGAACAAAGGATCGATTTTCTGGGTCCGGACGGTCCACCTTCAATGCAATGACGAACGACCGGCTCGCCATCTCGCCGAGCGGCGCGATCGAGTTACCGGTAAAAATCTGGATAGTAGTGGACGCGACGCACTCCACTTTAGAAACACCCAACACGCGGTCGGACGTTTCCGTCGCAGTAAGCGCAGCCTCGATATGCGGGCAACTAATGTTCGAGCCCCGAGCAATGTTGTCCCAGACCAGCGTGGCAACGCCCTGCCGGAGATATGAAAACACGGCCTTTTTCCGCTCCTCCACGCTGTCGGACCAGTTCGCCGCAGTGGCGCGTCGTCCCAGAACAGCAGCGATGATCATGCCAACCAATGTCGTTTTTCCGCCTCCACGCTGGCCAGCAGTCACGAAAAACGCGGGCCGCTCAGGCAACAACGCCCGCTGCAGGATGGTGAGCGCCAGCAGAACCGCCACACACTTGCCTGCCGGGTCGAGCGCAACGTCAACGAGCCAGTCGTTGAGTAAAAATTTGAGCGCATCTTTGATGTTCTCCTCTGTCGGAGGGGTCGTCGGCACGCACGAGCGCAGCACCGGATCGATGCGATGAAACAATCCAGTCTTCCGATCGAGACCGACGCCATCGATCACGCGGCCTGACGGCATCACCAAAGGTGAAGTATTGATTGCGTGAGCGACGGGTATCGCGCTGCTAGGATACTCCATCAGCGCCTTAATAAACGGCGCCGGCAGACATGCAAAATAAGGGCTGTTCTCCCTATTCCTCGCGGTCCAGCACACGAAGTTTTCAACGAGCAGTTCAGTACCCGTCGCGGTCAGTTCAACAAACACGGGCTCCGCAGGCGGTTCAATGATTTCGGCTTCATCATTGAGGGAATTTGCGCCGTCAGACGTAAGCAGATGCAGAGCCCACGGCTGCTTATATTCCACTCGCACCAGAGCGCCCACAGCATTCCGCATCGGCGGTTCATCGCCCTTCGCCTCTGCCAGAACCTCGTCAAGGAACGACACGACCGGCGTAAGTTCTCCATCCGGCTCGGGGCGCGGCCGGACAATCCGGCCTTCAGCTTCGGCCTCCATGGAAGCCTGGTTGGCCTGGACCGCTCGGGTGTTCTGCTCCTTCCTAACTCGGTCCTTGATCGGTTTTTCGCGAACGCCAGTGGTCTTCGACACCAGCTTAACAAAGGCGGAAAGCTCGTCTTCCTCGATCTCGGTTCGACTCAAAATCTCCATCGCGTGATCAACTGTGGCGTCAGCGATCTGCTCGAAAGCTGCTTTTGCAGCCTTAAGATCATACTTGAGTGAATAGATGCTGCGCCCATGGGCAAAGCTATGGATGATCAAGTCACCTTCGGTTCCCATCATGACAAGCGCTTTGCATCGGCCGTAGACGATCCCTTCCATCGGGTCAGCCAACGTTTCGCCAACATAGCGATCGGGATCGGCCAGGACCGCTCCGACGTTGACCGAGCCGATGTGATCAAATTCCAGTTCGACATCGGGGAAAAGCACGCCTTTGTGTCGCGCAGCGACCAGCCGTCGCGCAGTGACAAGCGGCAACCCGGACGCCTTTGAGATTTTCTCTGCAAGTTCACCATCGTGTTTCGTGCGAACCTCGCGCGCAGCCTTATCCAGCGCATTCACACTTTTGTCTTTCGCTTCAGCGAGACGGTGGCGCTCGTATTTACTGAGCGGAGGCCCAGCCCGCACCGTATCGATAGCGACTCCGTCGAAAGCAGCAGGCTGGCGTTTGGTCTGATCCTGCGCCAACGGCGCGACGAGGCGGGGTGCCCCTTCGAAGCACAGGCGCTCACCCGAGCCGACCATGCGATCCACGATGGAACGGTCGAGCAACTGGCCGGCCTTACCGACCATGTGCCAGCCGAAGCCGTTCAACCAACAACGATCGTGGAGCGCTTTGAGGAACCGGTCGATGTCGCCGCCATCTTTAACAAGCACGAAATGATGTGCGCCATTCGAACCAACAATCTGGTCGTTGGTGTCAGTCCGATAGAGGCCGGCGCTCGTGCTGGCTCGGCTGACTCGCGCAGCGCGGGCAAGCTCCGGCGCAACCGACAGGAGCGCGGCCCACATGCCGCCCATCGCGTCGATCTTTGTCTTCAAGTCGTCGGTCATGCCTTTGCTGTCAAAGTCGATCAAAGCCCAAGCGGCAACGCCAGGCAGATAGTCGATGTACCCCTGCGCACGGGCGATGGCCCCCTTCGTCTTGGGGAGATGAGCCTTCGTGGTAACCTTAACGCGGCTCGCGAGGACAGACTTCAAGGCACCAAGTGCGAGCGCCTGGTCGGAACGGCAATTCGCCACGATCTCCGCCAGCGCCGCCGCAGTCGGGACGAACGCGCGTTCAGCCGTGCCGACGGCCATTCGGCATTCCGATCCGTCGCTATGGACCTTACCGTCATTCGTCAGCGAGATAAGCTTCGACATCAGCGCCGGCACATCACGTTTGGTGATCAGCGTGATCTGCGGCTTCATCGTTTCGCCGGCTGATGCCTTGCTGGCCTCAGGTTCAGCACCGGTCGGTTCACCGTTCAGCGGATTGGGATCGAGCGCGTTCGCAGGCACCAACGGCTCGCAGCCAGAGGCAATCACGCGGCGCATCAAATCGCCGCCGGCTTGCGAATAACAATCTTCAGGAATATTCTGCTGCATAACGGCTCCCATCGCCGTGTTAAAAAATGAAAACCCGCTCTCTGGTCGCGCTTAGAGCGGGTTTTCGCGTGTTTGGAGGATGACGCGCTTAGCGGCACGGAGGATCGCTGGACGACTTCGGCGGAGGGCGACCCTCGCGCAGAATCTTCTCCCACGCGGCCGCAGGCACGCGCAGCAGCCGGCCGAAGCTGACGGTCGGGATTTCGCCACGCTCGGCAGCAGCGTAAGCGCCATTGCGGCCCAGGCAAGCCATCCGACCGGCCTCGGGCACGCTGTAAGTCAGCGGCTTGTCATTGTTTTCTTTGAGTTTTTTCATGATACGCTCCATCCCTTTTTGTCTTGGATTATTCAAGACAATACCTGCCCCGCCTTGACTGGCGCAATTGAGGCGTCTAGGTTTGCGTAAGATTGTTAAGACAATTAATTTCCGGCAGGAGGAACGATGACTTCGCGAAAAGTGCGGCCGGCGAAGAAGCGACGAGGTCCTGCCCCGAGGGGTGACTACGCGGGCAAGGCCAAAACCATCAACACGCGAGCTACGCCGGAATTGCGGGACTGGCTCGAAAAAGCCGCGAAAAAGAGCGGCCGTTCGTTGTCGCAGGAAATCGAAACTCGATTGCGCCGGACCTTCCGGGAGGAAGCGGACCTCGCCAAGGAATTTGGCAGCGCCGACGCTGCGCGCGTTTTTCGAGCCATCGCTGTCACGCTGGATATGATCCGGAACCCTGAGAATCCGGACGCGGACTGGCTTCATGATCCTTACGCTTTCGCGCTTGCTTCGGACGCCATCCATCAGATTCTCTATCTGGTGCGGCCTAGGGAAGCGACGAACCCGTTCCTTGCTTATGCGTTCAATGCCGAAGTTAACCCGGCGGAAGTCGCCAGCCAGGAGTGGCGCGACATTGCAAATTCGGACCCGACGCTGCCGTTGGACAACAGTTTGACCTTTAAGCAATGGTTCGCGAGGCACCTCAAGAACACAATTCCTGAAATCGTCGAACGCGCCGGCGAAAGAGCCAACGCGCCAAAAGAAGGAGAGCGCTTGTTTGACGAACCGCCGACGGCTGAAGAAGAGGCTGCGGTGAATCAGTTCTTATCGCGAACCCTGTCGAAGCGAGCTAAGAAGTGAAGGACATTGTCGAGAAAGACCGATGGCAGGCATTCATTCGGTTTGCCGAAAATGGCTGCGTCTCGGATCGCGAGATCGAACGCGATTATGATCCGTGGGCCGCGACCCGGCCGACGAAGCCTAAGCGCTCGCGCAAGCGTCGAATGACAATCGCGCGAACCATGCGACAAGCAAGCGAGGCCGGTGTCGCCGTCGGCAGCGCGACCATGCACGCTGACGGCAGCGTCACGCTGATGTTTGGCGCGCCCTCGCCTGCTGAGAAATCGGAGAAGATCAACCCTTGGGATAAGGTGCTTAAACGTGCCCCGAGCAAAGTCACCCTTGTCAAACGTTAAGCGGTTTTACGACCGTCATGGCAAGTTGCGGCAGGCCTTTCGCGTCAAGGGCCGCAAGCTGGTCCCCCTGTCCGGCAAGTACGGCAGCCCCGAATTCATGGCGGCATATCAAGCCGCCTATTATGACGCGTTCGGCGGCCCTGCCCCGACGCTCGCTGTTGTCCCCAAAACGGTCCGGCGCCCGGTTGACGCCGAAGGCACCATCGACTGGTTGGTCACGCAATATCTGAACTCCGATATGTTTGACGGTCTCTCGATCGACACCAAGAACGGTCGCCGACGTGCGCTTGAAGGCTTTCGCGCAGACCATGGCGCCGAACCTTATGGTGAACTTCAGCCACAGCACATCATCGCGCTGATGGACGACATACCCGGCGGCGCGCATCCTAAGCGAAACTGGCTCAAGCACATCTCGGGCATGTTCCTATTCGCCGAGGAAAAGCGATATCGGATCGACAACCCCTGCCGTGGTTTCAAGCGACCGAAGGCTCCGAAGACGGACGGCTTCCACACTTGGACGGACCGCGAGATTGCGCAGTATCGCGCGCACTGGCCTTATGGCACGGTCCCGCGCCTCGTGATGGAATTGGCCGTTGAGACCTCGGCCCGCCGCGGCGACGTTACCCGCCTCGGTCCCGAGCAGATGGCGAACGGACGGTTTGAATTCCAGCACAACAAGAACGGCGTGGACGTGTCGTTCCCGGTGAGTGACGAATTGCACCGGGCCATCAGCGCCATGCCCAAGACGAACTACGGGACCTTCCTGCATACCAAGGTGGGCGATCCCCGGTCAGCAAAGGCCCTCGGCGGCGATTTCCGCAAATGGTGCGACAAGGCCCGATTGCCGACGCATTGTGGATTGCATGGCCTGCGGAAAGGCTGCTTGCGGATTCTCGCAGAAGCCGGGTGTAACATTCTGGAACTGCAATCCCGCAGCGGCCACCTGACCTTGAG
Organism: Bradyrhizobium genosp. P; assembly: GCF_049949265.1. Taxonomy (NCBI): domain Bacteria; kingdom Pseudomonadati; phylum Pseudomonadota; class Alphaproteobacteria; order Hyphomicrobiales; family Nitrobacteraceae; genus Bradyrhizobium; species Bradyrhizobium genosp. P. Next base: position 5,195,913 of record NZ_CP188195.1, read on the forward strand.
CGAGCTGCAAAAATATATCGACAAGGCCGATAAGCGGTTTGCCGCCGACCGAGCCGCCGAGAAGGTCAAAGCGCATCGCGCGGGCGACCGTAAGGTCGCCTGAACATCACAACCACAAAAGAGCCGCCCTCAGGGCGGCTTTTTTGTTCTCCAAATGGTTAGACAACGGTTCGAATTCCGTTTTGTATTCGTACATGCCTTAAGGCAGGTTAGACAACGTAAGTCATTGATCTCTTATGGGTCTAAATCCTGCCGGGATTGTCATCGCCATGCGTTTAGCCGATTTTTGATCGATTGTTGCTTCGTCAAGGGCCTGGCCCACAGGCTTGGCGCCGACATTTCAAGGCTGTCATGGAAGATTCCGTCCAGATCACTTGCACGCGCTGCAAGAACGTTTTTCGCGATCGGGCCAAGCGGCTGCAGAACGGCTATTCGCGTCAGTGTCCCGCCTGCGAGGTCGTCCTGTTCTTCGACGAAGATTCCCACGACCCGAACATCAAGCGGATGATGCGAACGGCCAAGCGCCTGCGGAAGGAATTGCGTGAGAGCGAAGCCACGCGCCCGAGAAAGGCTCCGGCCGCTGCCCGAACGTCGAGCTCCCGCTCACGATCTAACCCACGGGAGACGGAAGCAGACGACGACTAAGCTTGCGCTCCGACAGGTAAGGCGCCGGAGCGGACCAGCCATCGCTAATCGCCTTCCCCGTAGTGGGTGGCTTGATCCATCCATTGGCGCGTCGCCTCATCGCTCCAGCCGGGGACAGCCACGCGAGGCGCCGAGGCCGCATCCGTAGGCGGCCGCGGACCCGGACGTGCTGCCGCCGGCTGGCGTGTGCGGGGATGATGCACCGTTGCAGCGGTCGCAGAAGCGCACAGCATGAACAACAGGCCAAGTGCCACGACAGAACGCATCGTATTTGCTCCAAACGGTCGAGTTGCCTGCGGCGAGCAAGATAGCTGTGGATCTGACTGACAAGTCAACACAGGAAGCCGGCCGGGAGATGTCCGCTCCGCACCAGCCCTATATGGGGATTACGTAGCACTGCACCTAGCCCAACGCCTCCAATGGACTGTCGATGCTTGGCCATCTCCGGTTACGCAAAGGGATCGAGACCCTTCTGTCGGCAGAGGGTCGGGACGCGCGCGGGATCCCGCTCGGCGCCGTCGGAGCCCGTCGCGGCAATCGCGCCGCCCGTCACGACGCCGTTTTCGATGATGATCGACGCCAGGAATGGCTGCATCCCCCGGTAGGCGCCCTTGCCGTTCCGCACATTGAGCTGAGCGCAGTAATCGAGGGATTGCCGGCCTTCGCCGGGGACCAGGGGAATTCTGGTCCACGTGAATTTCACGCCGTCGGGATTGCTCAGGCTGGCCGAGAACGCATCAGCCAGCGTGGCCCGTTCGGAGACGGTCAAGTCTCGCATAGGTGTTTCTGCCGGCGTTGCCGGCGCGAGCGGCGACATTGGGGACGCGGTCACCTCGGGTGTCGACGCATATTCGGTGGTGGTCGCCGCACACCCGGAGAGGCCAAGAAGCAGGACCAATGCAGCAACCGCCTTTACTGCATGCCGCACCCTGGACACACGCACGCAGCCTCCAAAGCCCGGCAGCACGCCCGGCCGGGATGATCTGTGGCAGGCCATTCGCCTTGACGGATCGATGATGCCGACGGTCAGTCTTTGTTCCAGTTTCCGTTTTGCCGGATCCACCAACCCGACGAACCACTGAGTCCCGAAAACGAGGGCGAGTATCGCATCGCCAGCACCTGCCCGCGGAAGGCGGCGCGGCCCCCAAGACCGGCACGTGAGCACGCCTTATCGCAGCCGCATGGGAGCGGCCCGCGTGACCAGCCGGAAGGCGAGATTATTACCAATGCCAATGCGAGATGATGCTCAAGCCGGGATTGTCAGATGCGCGGCGCAGGGAATGCTGGCTCGCCTCCGGATCAGGCAGAGACATCAACGCCAGAAACCCGGCGGCGACGACGAAAAATGTCAGACCGGTACGTACCATAATCAATTCGTCCTCAAAAAAAGCAGGCCTTATCACGACCCCGTGCGGCAAGGCTTCCGCCTGCATCGGAACCCGCTCGGGGGCATCCTATCGCTCCAATCGCGATAGAGTAATACGAAACCACGGTGACAGTACACTGGACAGTGCCTGGAATGAGCACCTTGCCGTCCGGCGTGTTCGAACGGCAACAATTCCGGCAAGAAGGACCTGTAAAGAAGAGGCCATGTATTGGCTTGCGTGGCTGCACTTTTAGGCCTCCAGGAGCGACCGAGGACATCATGCGGAACCTGAACACCGTCGTGACCAAGCTGAACGATCGATTGCTGAGGCTGGAGGGCGAATTGTTCGTCCTGCGATCGATCGCCAGAGCCGCCCTAACGGCCGGTGACGAGCCCGCCGCCCGAACCCGCACGTTGCTGGAGGGCGCCAGGCTTGCGCTCACCGACGAGGCCGAACGACCACTGGATTCTGCGACCGAGAAATACGTCGCAGCCGCGATCGCGATGGTCGACGAGTTGCTCGAGCATCCCCGCGAGGCCGCACCGCTGTTCAGGGTGATCGACGGCGGCCGACGGGACGATTGAGCATACTGAGATAAGGTCGAACTGGAACGGTGCCGAAGGTTCACCTCTCCCTTGGGAGAGGTCGATTTGCGCAGCAAATCGGGTGAGGGGTTACAGCCTATCGAGAAGCAAGAGCCCTCACCCGACGCTTCGCGCCGACTTCTCCCCGGCGGGGAGAGGTGAACCGAAACCGCCGCGAACCAATTCGACCAAAACTCATCTCGCTTTAGCGCGATCACACGATCGGCACGCATCTGGTGCGATGAAATGCCGGCGGGTTAACCGGCGCTTAAGCTTCACATCACACCTTCAAGAACGATCATCCTTCGACATTGTGAGAAGCCCACAAGATGCCTGTCGTTCTGGAAGTGCGAGATAGCCTGAACCAATTGCTTCCCAAGTATGGCTTCACCCTCGACCCCGGCGGACCCGACGATTACACGGACCTTGCGAGGATCATTCTGCATACCGTGCGCGATAGTGACTGGCGTGCCCACAAGGTGCAGTTTTCGGTCGGCGGACGACCGGTTGGCACCGCGACCTACCGTTCTGGCGACGCCGCCTAAGACTTGCGCTGCATTCGGCGACTGCCTAAAGCGCGATGAGATTGGGTTGAATCGTCATCGCGCTTTAGCTCCTCAGTTTGAGCATGATCTTTCGGAAAACCGCTTCACACTTTTCCGGATCATGCTCTAGCCTGCACCCTGCACGGCCCTGTCATACGCCTCGATCGTCACTTTCGCGCGCGTGACGATCTCAGCAGCCGTCATGCCCGGCTTGTACAGGCTGCTGCCGAGGCCGAACGCATGAATCCCCGCCTTCACATACTCGGCAAAATTTGTCTCGGAGACGCCGCCGACGGCGGCGATCATCAGGTCCGGCGGCAGCACGGCGCGGATGGCGGTGATGCCGGACGGCCCAAGCACACTCGCCGGAAAGAATTTCAGGCCCGCGGCTCCCGCCCTCACCGCCAGCAATGCCTCGGTCGGCGAGAACACGCCGGGCAGCGTGACTATTGAACGCTCTCGCGCGCGCGCCAGCACATCGGCATCGACGTTCGGGGACACCATCAGCCGGCCGCCGACGTCATGGAGACGGTCGACCTGATCAGCCGTCAGCACGGTGCCCGCGCCGATCAGGACATCGGCAGGTGCGCGCTTCACAGCCAACTCGATCGAACGAAACGGCTCCGGCGAATTCAGCGGGATCTCGATGGCCGTCATGCCAGCCTCGATCAGCGCGCTGACGATGCCGTCGGCCTCGTCCGGCCGCACACCGCGCAGGATCGCGACCAGCGGGCGCTTCATCGGGGGAAACGGAATGCTCATGGTTGATCCTTCACATCGTCCAAATCGCCGCCGCGGCCCTGGACAGACCACGACGCACCGCCTCCTCAGCATCGACCGAGTTGAGCGGGATAGAAAGGCTTTCGAGGGCCGGGTGATAGAGCCGCTGCAGCCGTCCCGAGGCAATCAGGGTGACGGCGGTTCGCGGCCCTTGTCCGGCGAGCCCCGCCGCCAGTTCGAGGCCGATCAACGTGCCCGAGATCGTCTCGCGCGCGGCCGATGCGCTGCCGCCGAACAGAAGCTGCCGTGATCGCACCCGAAACAGCAGGTTGGCGGCGAGCGCCGGCGCGGCAAAGGCTTCCGCGACCGCCGACGTGAAGGCATCGGTATCCACGGCGTCGTCGGCGCCATTGACGGCATGCGACAGGATCGTGTCGCTGACAACGGCGCTGAACAGCTCTCCGGTCATGAAGGTCGCAAAGCGCTCGACCGCGCCGCCGTGCACGCGGACCCACTTCGAATGCGTTCCCGGCATGCACACGACGGCCTCATCAGCCGCATCCAGGCCGAGCGCACCGAGCAACTGGGTTTCCTCGCCGCGCATCACGTCGGGTGCGGTAGCATCGCGCTGCGCGATCCCCGGCAGGATCCGGATGTCGCGCGCCTGGTCGGGGACGACAACGGCGCGGTCGAGGATATCGGCAAGGCGCGCCGGCGTGTCGACGTAACCGGCCTCGACCCAACCCTGCCGCGCGCCGGCCATGCCGCAGATCACGACCGGCAGATCGGCCGTCGCAGCGAGCGCGTCGAGATGCGACTGCAGCACGGCCGCAAAGCCGGCTTTGGCGGCCGCCATCATGCCCTCGTCGCTGCGGCGTTCGCCGAGGATGCCGCCGGCACGATCCATCAGCCAGAGCCGGAAGCTGCTGGTTCCCCAGTCGACCGCGACATAGGAAGCTTCGGTCATAGAGTTGCGTCCCACAATCACCAGTTTTCGCGCTTCGACGGCATCGTATCCACCGCGATAAAGCCGTTCAATTCATCGTGCAAGGTCATCGTGCAAGGCAACTTACGCGAATGAAACCCGTCATCCGACCCGACCGGTAGATCAATTCTGTTTCACATTTCCCTCGCCGAACTCTCGATCATTGATTTGCCCGACGGCGCAAGCCCTCTCGTGAAAAATATTTCGGTTTATACGAACGGAAACTCAGTGTATGAATGTGCCCGTCCCACCCGAGTGAGGGGCGAGCGCACGTCACGAACGCGCGGTGGGATGCGGTGGACGCCGATTGCGCAACAGACGAGTGCGCATGAAGCGGACGGTGAAGTCGTGTGGTTCCGACACCCCAGTGGCAGGTGTCTCTCCGCAAGAGCCCAAGGGCCCTCGCGGATGACGGTGACAAGCAAGCCTGGTCTCGCCGGGGAGAGCACGAAGTAAGCCGTAACCCATCGCGCAGGGAAAGCCGGAGTTCCCGGTTACACCTGTGGTCCTACCCCGGTGCTTTTTGTTGCACCGGGCCCATGGGTGCGATCGGCACCCGGCTTTCCCTGCGCCCTCTGCAAGATGAGAGGGCAAACGAAATGCAAAACTCGGGCAAATCATGTCGCGAGAATGCGCGCTCACATCCTCATCGCTGTTTGACAGTTAAATCCCCACCGCATCATTGCGAGCCGCGCAGCGCCGCGGCACTCAGCGCTTATCGAACGGGATGTACTGCTGGTATTCCTTCGGCACGGAGCTGCGATAACGCGCCGGCACGGTACCGCGATCGATCGAGCGGTCGATCTCCTGCTGCCGTGTCATCCGCTTGGCGGGCTTCCTGCTCTTCTTGACCGCAGGCTTCTCGGTCGCAGTGGCTGCGGCCGGCGCCGGCGTCGATGCCGCAGGCGGCGTTGCGGTGGTGGCAGCGGGAGACGTGGCGGCGGGAGGTGTGGCAGCGGGAGGCGCGGCAGCCGCCGGCGGCGCGCTGGCAGCCGCGGGAGGCGCGTCGGTCGCAGGCGCCGCGGTTTGGGCCGAAGCGATGCTTGCAGGCACCGAGATCAACGCAATCAGGGCCGTCGCGGCCATTATTCGAGAAAGCTTTTGCATCTGAAAACTCCAAAGCAGGCCAAGGTTCGCCATAAGGTTCGCCATAACGCGCGCGCCCGTGAAATGCCCGCAGGCTACATCAGCCCGCTGCTCGCGTCAGTGAATGCGCGGATCAATTATTGCGCGCCTTTCAGCGTACAAGAGGTCGTGCACGTCGTTACGTTACCGTGGTCACACTTGATGCAAGCGTTGACGCACTGGTCCATGACCTTGGGATTGAACTGGCTGTAGAGATTGGCGGTGCAGGCGTTGGTCGATCCCGTAACCTCGGTATCGGACCAGCAACCGGACAGGGCAAGCGCCGCGGCACCCAGAATGGCGACCTTGCGCATATGGCCTCCCGCCATGTTCCACCGCAGTAACCTTGACCGGTTACGTTAAGTTCCAGTTTCAATTGCGACCTTATCCGGAAGCAGTATTGCTTATCCACCGGATACTTCCCCAAGGTCCGGGCCCACACCGGCAAGGCCGTCAGGCGATTCTGCCTGGCGGCCTTGTTGCCTAACAATGCGAGGATACAGAGACGATGGCCCGAAAGCCGCGCTGGTCATTCAAGGAGGACCGCCGACTGATGGAACTTGCACGCTCCTCGAAGTCGCTCGAGGACGTCGCCAGGGCCACCGGGCGCTCGCCGGACCGAATCAAGAAGATGGCGATGCGCCTCGGCCTGTCGATCAAGTCGCGAGCCGCCAAGAAGTAAATCGCGGACGGGCGGTACCGGCGCTAGTTTTCCGGCGGGGGGCAGTCGTCCTTGGCCCGCACCGGAATCGCCCCGGTCACGGTGTCGCCGGTGCGGGTGCAGGTGGTGAGCACGAAGGCAACCCGGCTGCATTGCCAATCCGGGCCGAGCGCGGCGCTGGAAACCGGCTCAGGCGACATCACGTTCCAGGACAGCAGCGCCGCCGCTCCAGCAGATGCCACGACCGCCGCGGCCAGCGCGACGCCCTTCCGGGACCACAGCTTGGACTTCATGGCTCGGTTCCTGTCGATGCCTGCGGTCGGCGCGCCCTGCTCCCGCGTGATCGGGATCACAATCCGGGCCGCGCCTGGCGGGCTGCCCCGCCCGCTTCATGTGGGATCCATACCGCACTGCCGCAAGAACCGTCAGCGTGCTGGCTCGATCACGTTACAGTTGGTGCGGCCCGACATCAGGCAGTCCTGCAGCTTGCTCGCCGCCGTCAGGTCATGGGCGAGCCAGAGGCCGACCGCGAGCATTACCGCCGCCACCAACAGTCCCACCAGCGCGCCGCGGCGGCCGCCTCCCTCGTCGGAATTGCTCATGCTCGCATCGGTTCCAAATCACGCCGGCGCTCATCATGGCGGCTTTGCACGGTTGCGTGCGATCAATTCTGCAACAGTCGCGCAATTAAATGCCGAGCCGCCGGCAGCCAGGCCGCTATTCCGTTGCACGCTGCGTCCGCTTGCGAAAAACTGCTGCTTCAGCGAGCGCGTGCAGCGGGGCGTGCCAATGAGCGAACAAGAAACCATCTACGACCACCATCGCTACCGGCGTTTGCTGTCGGAAGCCGTTGACGAGACCAGCCGGCAGCGGCTGATCGACCTGCTGGTGCAGGAAAAGGCGCGCGACAGGCTGGAGGCGCAACGGGCCTCCGACCGGGCCGCGATGACGGCCGATACGGTCGCCAAGGTCCTGGGCTCGAAGGTCCTGGGCCTGAATGGGCGGCGCGAACAGTTCCAGCGTGGTTAGAATTTTCGGCGAATCGCGTCGGTGCCGGCTCACGCTAGCCGACGCGCCCAATAGCATCAATTTCGGGCAATTTGCGGTTCACTCATATCTCCCCTGCTCTGCCGCCCTCGTTCAAGGCTGGCATTTTCCGCGGGCTTCACCTATTGAGACGGCGGACTGAATCCCATCCCCATCACCTGAACAGAAAGCAGCAAGGCTTCCTCTATGAGTGGCTTCAAGGAACCCGGTTTTGCCGACCGCCAGAAAGCGGCCCAGCTGGCGCGGCAGCAGATCCTCAACAAGTTTCGCACCCAGCCGGGGCCTGATGATCCGGCTGTGAAGGCGCGCGCCGAGGAGCGCGCGGCGACCGCCGAACGGCGCGCCAAGGCCAAGGAGGCCCGCGAGGCCGAGAAGGCCGAACAGAAGCGCCTCGAGGAAGAGGCCGCGGCGGCCGAGGCCGCCCGGATCGCCCACGAAAAGGAAGAGGAAGCTGCGAGGCTCGCCGCAGACGAGGCCGACCAGAAGGCCAAGCGCGACGCCCGTTACGCCGCCCGCAAGGAGCGCGGCAAGAAGAAGCGGTAGGCGAATATGCGTCAGGCCCGCCATAATGGCGGGCCTGACGATGATGGCACGGCGACGGATCAGTTCTTCTTCATGGCGTCGTCTTTCTTCATCGCCCCGTCATCCTTCTTCATGGCGTCGTCCTTCTTCATCATGCCATCGTCTTTCTTCATGGCATCCTTGGACGTGGCATCCTTGGACATCGTGTCCTCTTTTTTCATCCCGTCGTCCTTGCCCATCTTGTCCTGAGCGAATGCGGCGGGAGCGAGCACAAGGCTCAGCGAGAGGAGCGCGGCGGAGAGGCCGATGCAGGTCTTGGTGGTCATGGTGGTTCCTTGTGGTCGAATGTGAACGCGACGACTGCCGCTATCTGATCAACGCACGCGGACCATCCGACGTTACCTCAATAACAAACTCTTGAACTGCGGTGCCGCGCGCATCCGGATGATCCCCAGCGCGCAAGAGTTTACAGCGGTTGAACGACGGCGCCGCGTCGTCGGGCCGCAGTGTGCGCCGCGGCAAGCTCGGGACTTGCGCGGGACTTGCCGTCGTGCGTCCGCTCGCACTATCAGGGCGCCTCGAACTATCAGACTAGAGAAGATTCACGCCAAGACCGGCTATGGTGCGCCAAGCGCCGGCCTAACAGCCACTCAAGAAGCTCTTTGGGGAAGAACAATGCTCACACGCCGCCACGTCCTCGCTTCCGCCCTCGCCGCGCCGGCCATCCTGCGGATGGGCACAGGCACCGCGCATGCCGCGACCACGCTGAAGATCTCGCACCAGTTCCCTGGCGGCACGATCGACAAGGGCGACTTCCGCGACCGTCTCTGCCGGATGTTCGCAGCCGAGGTAACAAAACGATCGGGCGGCGAGCTTGCGGCCGAGGTCTATCCGAACTCCTCGCTGATCAAGACCAACGCGCAGTTCTCGGCGATGCGCAAGGGCGCGCTGGATCTCAGCCTGTATCCGATGCCCTATGCCGGCGGTGAACTTCCCGAGACCAATATCGGCCTGATGCCGGGCCTCGTCACGACCTACGACCAGGGCTTGCGCTGGAAGAAGGAGCCGGTCGGCAAGATGCTGTCCGATTTCCTCGCAGACAAGGGCATCCTGCTGATCTCCTGGGTCTGGCAGGCCGGCGGCGTCGCCAGCCGCTCCAGACCGCTGGTGGCGCCGGAAGACGCCAAGGGGCTGAAGGTCCGCGGCGGCTCGCGCGAAATGGACATGGTGCTGCAAACCGCCGGCGCTGCGGTGCTGTCGGTGCCGTCGAACGAGATCTATGCGGCAATGCAGACGGGCGCCTGCGACGCCGGCATCACCTCCTCGACCAGCCTGATCTCGTTCCGGCTCGAGGAGATCGCAAAGTCGCTGACCTCGGGCGCCGGCGCGTCCTATTGGTTCATGCTGGAGCCGCTGATGATGTCGAAGGCGATCTTCGACAAGCTGCCGAAGAACCAGCAGGACATTATCCTGGCGGTCGGCGAGGAGCTGGAAGGCTTCGGCCGCAAGGGCGCGCAAGACGACGACGCCGAGGTTGCCAAGGTCTATGAGAAGGCCGGCGCCAAGGTCAGCGCACTGGACGCGGCCACCGTCGGCAAATGGCGCGACATCGCGCGCGACACCGCTTGGAAGGACTATGGTGCCAAGACGCCGACGGCAGCGAACCTGCTGAAACTCGCAAGCGACGTCGCCGCATGATGCATGGTCCGATCACGGATCAACCCGAAAGCGCGAGCGCTGTCAGCGGCAACGCCGCCGTGGCGGTGCTCGCGCGCGCACTTTCCATCTGCAACAACGTCATCGTGGTGTTCGCTGCGATTGCCCTGATCGCGGCGTGCGTCATCCTGAGCTATAGCGTGCTCGGGCGTGCCGTCTTCCACATGGCGAACTACTGGCAGGACGAGGCCGCCGTGTTCCTTTTGGTCGGCGCCACCTTCATGAGCTCGGCCTATGTGCAGAGCCAGCGCGGCCATGTCAGCATCGAGGCGTTCGTGGGTTTGCTCTCACCCAGAGCGAACGCCATCCGGCTCTGGCTGGTCGATGTCGCGAGCTTCACGTTCTGTTGCTTCTTCGCCTGGAAGTCCTGGACGCTGACGCAGGAGGCCTATGTCGATGGCCAGGTCTCCAACTCGATGTGGTCGCCGCCGCTTGCGATCCCCTATGGGCTGATGGCGCTCGGCATGACCCTGCTCTGTGTGCAGCTCCTGCTGCAGATCATTACCCCGCTGATCGGCGGCGCCCGCCGATGAGCGTCCTTGGAATCGGCATCTCCTACGGGCTTGCCACCCTGCTCGCGATGTTTTCAGGCATGCCGATCGCATTCGCACTGGGTGCGGTCGCCGTCGTGTTCATGGCGATCTACATGCCGGCCGCCTCGCTCGATACGGTGACGCAGAACGTCTACGAGGAGATGGCCTCGATCACGCTACTGTCGATCCCGCTGTTCATCCTGAAAGGTGCCGCGATCGGCAAATCCCGCGCCGGTCAGGATCTCTATTCGGCGCTGCACGCCTGGCTGCATCGCGTGCCCGGCGGTCTCGGCGTCGCCAACGTATTCGCCTGCGCGCTGTTCGCGGCGATGGCGGGCTCCTCGCCTGCGACCTGCTCGGCGATCGGCTCGGCCGGCATCCCCGAGATGCGCAAGCGCGGTTACTCCGGCGGCTTTGCCGCCGGCATCATCGCGGCCGGCGGCACGCTCGGCATCTTGCTGCCGCCGTCGATCACGATGATCCTGTTTGCGGTCGCGGCCGAAAAATCGCTGGGACGGCTGTTCCTCGCCGGCATCGGCCCCGGACTGCTGCTGGTGACGCTGTTCGGGGCCTACGCGGTGTTCCGCTTCCGCAAGGAATATGCCGCCGCTCGCGCCGTCTACGACGCGACCGGCAAGGACGCCGCGATCCTGCAGCACGACGAGTTCACCATGGCTGAACGTTTCAGTGCGCTGCCGCGCGTGCTTCCGTTCGTGCTTCTCTTGACCGGTGTGATGATCGCACTCTATGGCGGCTACGCGACCCCGTCGGAAACCGCAGGCCTCGGCGGCTTGCTGGCGCTCGCACTGATCGCGGTGATCTACAGCGTGTGGCGACCAAGCGACCTGTCGCCGATTCTGAGATCGACCATCCGCGAATCCACCATGCTGATGATGATCATCGGCATGTCGCTGCTCTATTCCTATGTGATGAGCTATTTGCACATCTCGCAGTCGGCGGCGGAAGCGATCGTTGCCATGCACCTGCCACGCTGGGAGCTCTTGTTCTCGATTCTGGTGATGGTGATCGTGCTCGGTTTCTTCCTGCCGCCGGTCTCGATCATCCTGATGACTGCCCCGATCGTGCTGCCGCCGCTCCGCGCCGCCAATTTCGACATCATCTGGTTCGGCATCGTCATGACCATCGTGATGGAGATGGGCCTGATCCACCCGCCGGTCGGCCTGAACATCTTCGTCATCCGCAACGTGGCGCCCGACATTCCCCTCAGCGAGGTGATCTGGGGCACGCTGCCGTTCGTGCTGCTGATGATGTTCGCAGTGCTGATGCTGTGCTTCTTCCCGGAGATTTCGACCTGGTTGCCGAACCTCGTGATGGGGCCGGACGGGAGCCGGTAGATCGGCGAGTGGCGAATAGGGAGTGGCGAATAGACTCCATTCGCTATTCGCTACTCACCATTCGCTTGCGTTTGGCGTTCAGTGCACTCGCGACGCGGCTCACCGGCGGACGACCTAGTAGTTCGGCCATCTCATTCGTGGCGGCGAGAAGCTTCTCCATATCGACGCCAGTCCTGATCCCCATGCCTTCGAGCATGTACACGACATCCTCGGTCGCGACATTGCCGGTCGCGCCGGGCGCATACGGACAACCACCGAGGCCACCGGCGGCGCAATCGATGACCCGGACGCCCTCCTCCATGCCGGCGTAGAGGTTGGCGAGCGCCTGGCCATATGTATCATGGAAGTGCATGGCAAGGTTGGTAGTTGGAATCTCCGAGGCGACAGCTCGCAGCATCTGCCTGGCCTTGAGCGGCGTGCCGACGCCGATGGTGTCGCCGAGCGATATCTCGTAGCAACCGAGATCCCACAGCGTCATGGCGAGATCGGCGACCGCCTTCGGCTTGATCTCGCCGTCGAAGGGACACCCCAGAACGCAGGAAACATAGCCGCGGACCTTGACGCCATCGGCCTTGGCGCGCGCAAGGACCGGCTTAAACCGTTCGATGGACTCTGCAATCGAGCAATTGATATTGGCGCGCGAAAAACCTTCAGATGCGGCCGCGAACACGGAAACGACTTCGGCGCCGGCCCCGCGCGCGGCGTCATAGCCCTTCTCGTTCGGGACCAACACGTGGAATTCCGCGCCCTTGACGTGGCTGACGCCGCGCAGCACCTGATCCGAGCCCGCCATCTGCGGGATCGCTCTGGGCGAAACAAAAGCGCCGACCTCGACGGTGGTGAGCCCGGCCGCAACCAGCGCCTCGACGAACGCAACGCGCGCATCGACGCTGACCGGCGTCTTCTCGTTTTGGAGGCCGTCGCGCGGCCCCATCTCGATGATGCGAACCTGCTCGCTCATGATGCCGCGGCCTCGACCTCAGCAAGCTCGACGCCCTCGCCGACGATATCGCCGACCTTGCATTTGAGCTTCTTCAGCACGCCCGCGTAGGGCGCGCGCAAGGTCTGCTCCATCTTCATGACTTCGAGCGTGAGGATCGGCGCGCCCTTCTCCAGCGTCGCGCCTTCCTCGGCAAGCAGGGCCACCACGGTGCCCGGCAGCGGTGCGACGATCTTGTCTTCGCCGGCCTGCTCCTCGCTCTCGCCGCCGAACGGGTCGATCCAGTGCAGGTCGAAGCGGCCGTTGCGGGTTCGCAGATAGAGTTCGTGGCCTTCGAGGACCGAGGCGACGCGAGATTTGAGGCCATTCAGCGTCACGTCGAAGCCACTGTCGTCGAGCGATGAGATGGTGAAGGCCAGCTCATGCCCGCCGACAGACATGGTCGATGACCCGCTGCCGTAGTGCAGCGTGACGGTCTGCTCGGCGCCGTGGCCTTGCCGGAACGAGAAGACGCGTTGGCGGCGGCCGACCGGCATCCAGCCGAAGGTCTGCCAGGGCGAATTGACGTCGCTCCGTGCGGCTTTCTGCTCGTCGTTGATGATGGCGGCCACCGCCGCGCAAAGCTCGAACTCGCCCGTGGCGCCCTTCTCGGCGGTCAGGTTCTTCAGCTCGCGCTCGATGAAACCGGTATCGATCTTGTTGGCCCTGACGTCGGGATGCGTCACCAGCGCCGACAGGAACGGGATGTTGGTGACGATGCCGCGGACATCGGTCTGCTCCAGCCCGCGGTGGAGCTTCTCGATCGCGCCCTCGCGCGTCGGCGCCCACGCGATCACCTTGGCCAGCATCGCGTCATAGTAAGGCGACACGGCGTCGCCGCTGCGATAGCCAGCATCGATGCGCAGGCCGTCACCTTCCGCCGGTGTCCGCCATGTCTTGATGCGGCCGACCGACGGCATGAAGTTCTTCTGCGGGTTCTCGGCGTAGACGCGGGCCTCGATGGCGTGGCCGTTGAGCTTGATTTCGGCCTGCTTCAGCGGCAGCGCCTCGCCAAAGGCTGTGCGGAGCTGCCATTCGACGAGATCGATGCCGGTGATCAACTCGGTGACGGGATGTTCGACCTGCAGGCGCGTGTTCATCTCGATGAAGAACACGTCGTTGCCGTCGGACACGAATTCAATGGTGCCGGCGCCGACATAGTTGACTGCCCCGGCGGCCTTGCGCGCGGCCTCACAAACAGCTTCGCGTTGGCTGGCATTCAGCGTCGGCGACGGCGCCTCCTCGATCACCTTCTGATGCCGCCGCTGCAGCGTGCATTCGCGCTCCCAGAGCGAGAGCAGATTGCCGTGGCTGTCGCCGATAATCTGCACCTCGATATGCCGAGGATTCTGGACGTATTTCTCGATCAGCATGCGATCGTCGCCGAACGCCGCCTTGGCCTCGCGCTTGGCGCTGACGATCGCAGCCGATAATTCCGCCGCCGAGTTGACCACGCGCATGCCACGGCCGCCGCCGCCAGCGGAAGCCTTCACCAGCACCGGGAAACCGACTCGGTTGGCCGCGTCTGCAAGGGTCGCCTCGTCCTGGGCCGCGCCGTGATAGCCCGGCACCAGCGGCACGCCGGCCTTCTCCATCAACGCCTTGGAGCCCGACTTCGAGCCCATCGCCGTCATCATCTCGGCGGTCGGGCCGACGAACACCAGTCCGGCCTCGAGGCAGGCTTGGGCGAATTCGGCGTTCTCCGAGAGAAAGCCGTAGCCGGGATGCACGGCCTCGGCGCCGGTCTCGCGCGCCGCCGCGATCACGCGTTCGATGTTGAGGTAGCTGTCGCGCGCCCGCGCGGGGCCAAGCAGCACGGCCTCGTCAGCGAGCGCGACATGCAGGGCGTCGCGGTCGGCTTCCGAATAGACGGCAATGGTGCGCAGCCCCATCCGGCGCGCACTACGGATGACACGGCAGGCGATCTCGCCGCGGTTGGCGATCAGAAGCGTCCCGAAGCGCCGGTAGAGTTTTGAGCGGTCCATGGTCACATCCTGAACAAGCCGAATTTCGTCGGTTCGATCGGCGCATTGGCGGCGGCCGACAGGCCTAGCCCGAGCACCAGCCGCGTATCGGCCGGATCGATCACGCCGTCGTCCCAGAGCCGCGCGGTGGCATAATAAGGATTGCCCTGGCTCTCATACTGGGCGCGGATCGGGCTGCGGAACTTGTCCTCCTCCTCCGCCGACCAGGCCTCGCCCTTGGCCTCGATATTGTCGCGGCGGACCTGGCTCAACACCATCGATGCCTGCTCGCCGCCCATCACGGAGATGCGCGCGTTCGGCCACAGCCACAGGAAGCGCGGACTATAGGCCCGGCCGCACATGCCATAATTGCCGGCACCGTAGGAGCCGCCGATCACGACGGTGAATTTCGGCACGCCGGCAGTGGCAACCGCCGTCACCAGCTTGGCGCCGTCGCGCGCGATGCCGCCGGCCTCGTACTTCTTGCCGACCATGAAGCCCGTGATGTTCTGCAAGAACACCAGCGGAATGCCGCGTTGGCAGCACAGTTCGATAAAATGCGTGCCCTTCAGCGAGCTCTCGCTGAACAGGATGCCGTTGTTGGCGATGATGCCGACCGGATAGCCCCAGATATGAGCGAAGCCGCAGATGAGCGTGGTGCCGTAGAGCTTCTTGAATTCGTCGAATTCGGAGCCGTCGACGATCCGCGCGATGATGTCGTGCACGTCGAACGGCTTGCGGCCGTCGGCGGAAACCACGCCGTAGATTTCCTCGGCCGGAAACAGCGGCTGCTGGGGCGCGCGCATGTTGAGCGCCGCGCGGGTCGGCGGCTTCAGGGTGCCGACGATGCGCCGCGCGATGCCGATCGCATGGGCATCGTTCTGGGCGTAGTGGTCGGTCACGCCCGACTGCCGCGAATGGACGTCGGCGCCACCGAGTTCCTCGGCCGTGACAACCTCGCCGGTCGCAGCCTTCACCAGCGGCGGACCGCCGAGGAAGATGGTGCCCTGGTTGCGCACGATGATGCTCTCGTCCGACATGGCAGGCACATAGGCGCCGCCGGCGGTGCAGGAGCCCATCACGATCGCGACCTGCGGAATGCCCTGTGCGGACATCTGCGCCTGGTTGTAGAAGATGCGGCCGAAATGCCGCTCGTCGGGGAAGATCTCGTCCTGCAGCGGCAGGAATGCGCCGCCGGAATCGACCATGTAAACGCAAGGCAGATTGTTCTGCCGCGCAATGTCCTGGGCACGCAGGTGCTTCTTCACCGTCATCGGGTAGTACGTGCCGCCCTTGATGGTGGCGTCGTTGGCGACGATGATGCATTCGCGCCCCGAGATGCGCCCCACCCCTGTCACGACGCTCGCCGAATGCACGTCGCCGCCATAGAGGCCGTTGGCGGCGAGCGGCGACAACTCCAGGAATGCGGTGCCGGGATCGACCAGAAGATCGACGCGATCGCGCGCCAGCATCTTGCCGCGCGAGGTGTGCCGGTTGCGCGAGGCCTCGCCCCCGCCGCCGGCGACCTGATTGAGCTTGTCGCGGAGGTCCGCGACCAGGCCGCGCATCACCTCGGCGTTGCGGGCAAATTCTTGGGATGTGGGATCGATCGTCGAATGAAGCGGCATGTGCGTTGCACGTCTCGTTGGGGTGGCCGATTTGCGAAAAGGTACCGGCGCCGAGGCCTCAAGTCACCTCGCCCCGCCTGCGGGGAGAGGTCGGATCGCATCGAAAGATGCGATCCGGGTGAGGGGGAGCCTCCGCGAAGATCTCTACCACCGTTGATGCGGTGACAGCCCCTCACCCCACCCTCTCCCCGCGAAGAGCGGGGCGAGGGAGAGGAAACACTACGCCGTCTTCGCGAACAGCTCGCGGCCGATCAGCATGCGGCGGATCTCGCTGGTGCCAGCGCCGATCTCGTAGAGTTTTGCGTCGCGCAGCAGACGGCCCGTCGGGTAGTCGTTGATGTAGCCGTTGCCACCGAGCAGCTGGATCGCATCCAGCGCGCATTGGGTGGCCTTCTCGGCGGCATAGAGGATCGCGCCGGCGGCGTCTTCGCGCGTTGTCTCGCCGCGGTCGCAGGCTTTCGCCACCGCATAGACATAGGCACGTGAGGCATTCATCGTGGTGTACATGTCGGCGAGCTTGCCCTGCACCAATTGGAATGCGCCGATCGGCTCGCCGAACTGCTTGCGCTCATGGACGTACGGCAGCACCACGTCCATGCAGGCCTGCATGATGCCGATCGGGCCCGCCGCCAGCACCGCGCGCTCATAGTCCAGCCCGCTCATCAGGACGTTGACGCCGCGGCCGACCTCGGAGAGCACGTTCTCCTCGGGCACCTCGCAATCCTCGAACACCAATTCGCAGGTGTCGGAGCCGCGCATGCCGAGCTTGTCGAGCTTCTGCGCAGTTGAGAACCCCTTCATGCCTTTTTCAATGATGAAGGCGGTGATGCCGCGTGGGCCTGCATTCGGATCGCTCTTGGCATAGACCACCAGCGTCTCGGCGACCGGACCGTTGGTGATCCACATCTTGTTGCCGTTGAGCACAAAGCGGTCGCCCTTCTTCTCGGCGCGGGTCTTCATCGAGACCACGTCGGAGCCGGCTGACGGCTCGGACATCGCGAGGGCGCCGACATGTTCGCCCGAGATCAGTTTCGGCAGATATTTGCGTTTCTGGGCCTCGTTGCCGTTGCGGCGGATCTGGTTGACGCAGAGGTTGGAATGCGCGCCGTAGGCCAGCCCGACCGAGGCCGAGGCGCGCGAGATCTCCTCCACCGCGATGCAGTGCTCGAGATAGCCGAGGCCCGAGCCGCCGTACTCCTCCTCGACCGTGATGCCGTGCAGTCCGAGCGCGCCGATCTTGGGCCAGAGGTCGCGCGGAAACTGATTGCTGCGGTCGATCTCGGCGGCTCGCGGGGCGATCTCGTTGGATGAGAAATCATGCACCGTCTCGCGGATCGCATCCGCGGTTTCGCCAAGGTCGAAATTGAAGACTGCCGCCCGGTTCGAGGCCATGATCCCTCCCAAGGATTCATCTTGCAATTAAACGATCATACGTTTTTTTATTCCCGTCGCAAGCGGTTCTGCTATAGTTCGCGCGTGAATTCCGCAGCGCATTAAATCTACTTGGATTTTGTGCGATAAACATACGGTCGTTTGCTTGTTTCCAGTCGATCCTGACAAGCCAACACCCATCCGAGGCCTCCGATGGCACGCACAATCGGCTCACACGGCCCTACGACGCTGGAGGCAATCCGCAAGGCTGGCGTGCGCCTGATCTTCGAACGCGGTTACGACGCGATGAGCCTGCGCGACCTCGCGGCCGAGGTCGGCATCCAGGCCGGCTCGCTCTACAATCATATCTCAACCAAGCAGGAATTGCTGTTCGATCTGGTGCAGGACCATATCAACGATTTGCTGCGCCAGCTCGACCTCGCTCTGGCGGGCAAGACCGATCCGGTCGAGAAGCTGCGGATTTTCGTCGCCTTCCACGTCACCTACCACATGACCCGCAAGCGCGAGGTCTTCATCGCCAATTCCGAGCTCCGCAGCCTGGAGCCGAAGAACTACGGCGTGGTCGTGGCACTGCGCGGCGCCTATGAGCAGCGGCTGGCACAGATCCTCGCCGACGGGGTATCCGAAGGCGTCTTCGATGTCGTCGACGTCCAGGTCGCCACCTTCGCCATCATCGCGCTGTTGACCGGGCTCTGCACCTGGTACCGCCCCGGGGGCCGGTTGACCAAGGAGGCGATTGTCGCGGCCCATGAGAAGCTGGTGCTATCAGGGGTAGCACCGCAGGCCGTGCCCGGCGATATCAGCAAGGGCGGGAGCCGACGGAGCATCCTGGCCGGTGAGCACCCGTGACGGAGCGTCACCAGCTCGACGACATCGACCTGAAGATCCTGTCCGAGCTGCAGCAGGACGGCCGGATCAGGATCAACGAACTCGCCGCCCGTGTCGGCATCACCGCCCCACCCTGTCTCCGCCGTGTCAGGGCCCTGCGCAGCCTCGGCGTGATCCAGGCGATCCGTGCCACGCTCGACGAACGGCTGCTCGGTTATGAGGTGACGACCTTCGTCCTGATCCAGCTCGATAGCCAGAACCTGGCCGCGATCGAGGCATTCGAGGCCGCCATTGCCGCTGTGCCGCGCTACCTGCAATGCTG
This sequence comes from Bradyrhizobium genosp. P, assembly GCF_049949265.1. Lineage (NCBI taxonomy): Bacteria > Pseudomonadati > Pseudomonadota > Alphaproteobacteria > Hyphomicrobiales > Nitrobacteraceae > Bradyrhizobium > Bradyrhizobium genosp. P. The sequence continues at coordinate 5,214,831 of NZ_CP188195.1, forward strand.
GCGGATCTCGGGGGACGCCGACTTCATGCTCAAATGCGTCGCACCTGATGTCAACGACATGCGCCGGCAGCTCCTGCAATTCACAGGTCTGCCCAATGTGCGTAAAATCAGAAGTTTTCCGGTGCTCGGCGTCTCCAAGGACGCCCCGCTGCCGATTCCAGGCAGTCTCGCCGTTCCGAACCTCGCAACCTGATCGCCCCCCGGGCAGTCCCTCGTCGGTCCAAGGACCTAGTGCGTCCAAGGAGCCTAGTGCGTCCAAGGCTCCCAGCGACGGAACGCGAAATTATCCGCATAAGCGATCTGGCGGTGCGCCGAATCCTTCGGCTCGATCACCTTGTAGGCGACGCCCTTCCGCTCGCAATAGGCAATCGCCTCCTCCTTGGTCTCGAAACGGAGCGTTAGCTGCTGCTTCATATCGCCGGATGAGGTCCAGCCCATCAGCGGCTCGACCGTCCGCGGCTGCTCCGGTTCGTAGTCCAGTTGCCATTCCTTGGTCTTGGCACGTCCCGATTGCATCGCGTTTTTGGCGGGCTTAAAAATGCATGCGGTCATGGATGGTCGGGCCCCGTAGGAAGGTGCAACATGGAAGCGATTGAAGGAAACCGCCGGGACAGTATAGAGACACCGTTCAGGGACTTGATCGGTGATTCCCTGTCCTCGGAAGGTACCTTCACCGGACCGGTATAGTCATTCTGCTAGGCTGTGACAATCTGGGCCTCGGGACCGTTCCGCCTACGCGGCGAGGCCTTTTCGAATGCATCACCTCGAAGAAGCGGGACCCCATGGAAATTCACGCTCACCTGCCCGAAAAAGGACGTGACCTCCGGCTCGATCTGTTCCGCGGGATAGCGAACTGGGCGATCTACCTCGATCACATCCCCGACAATATCGTGAACTGGCTCACGACGCGGAATTACGGTTTCAGCGACGCCGCCGACCTCTTCGTCTTCATCTCGGGCTACACGGCCTCGTTCGTCTATGCCCGCATGATGATGGAGCGCGGCTTCATCGTCGGCGCCACGCGGCTGACCAAGCGGGTCTGGCAGCTCTACGTCGCCCACATCATCCTGTTCGTGATCTACATCGCCTCGATCAGCTATCTGGCGCTGCGCTTCGGCGATTCCGAGATGATCAACGAGTTCAACGTCGCCGGCCTCGTCGACAATGCGACCGAGACGCTGCGGCAGGGACTTTTCCTGAAGTTCAAGCCGGTCAATCTCGACGTGCTGCCGCTCTACATCGTGCTGATGGGCCTGTTTCCGCCGGTGCTGTGGTTCATGCTGCGGCAGCCGAACTGGACCATGCTGGCCTCGATCGTGCTGTGGCTGGTCGCGCGGCAGACCGGCTGGAACTTGCCGGCCTACCCGGCCGGCACCTGGTACTTCAATCCATACTGCTGGCAGGTGCTGTTCGTGTTCGGCTCATGGTGCGCGATGGGCGGCGCACGCCAGAACATGCACATCATCAACTCGCGCTACACGCTTTGGTTCTGCGTCGCCTATCTGATTTTCGCGTTGATCATGACGATGGCGGGGCGCTTTCCGGACAGCCTTGGTGCCATGTTCCCGCATTGGCTCTATGCGGAGTTCAACCCGAACGACAAGACCAACCTTGCGCCCTATCGGTTCCTGCACTTCGTGGTCATCACCGTGATGGTGATCCGCTTCATCCCGAAGGACTGGTCGGCGCTGGAGTGGAAGGTGTTCGATCCGGTGATCGTGTGCGGCCAGCAATCGCTCGCGGTATTCTGTGTCGGCGTGTTCCTGTCCTTTGTCGGACATTTCGAGCTGTCGATGAGTTCGGGCTCGCTGTTCGCTCAGATCTTCGTCAGCGTCTCCGGCATCGCGATCATGACGATCGTGGCCTATTACATCTCCTGGTCGAAGCGGCAGGATAAGCCGATCAAGCCGCCGGCAGCGGCAGCCAAACCGTCGGCAGCTTCTGCCAAGGCGGCCTGACTAAAGGCCGCCTGATCAAAGGCCGCCTGACGAAACGGCCTCACTTGCCCGGCGGCCGGCCCTTGCCGGCCGGCCGGTCGCTGCGCCACCTGCCTTGCGACGAGATCCCGTCCCAGGAGCTGGTCCAGCGATATTCGGCGGCCGGTGCCTCCGCTATGCTGTCCTGATTTCGCGCTCCCTGCAGGGCAAATGTAGCGCCCTGCGGGTCGAGACAACGAACGATCCAGCTGCCGTCGGGCAGCTCCAGCGGGCCCTCGTAAATTCGTCCGCCGCCGGTCTTCACCCGCAGCATGGCGGCGTCGACGTCGTCGACGTTGAAATAGTAAAGCCAGAACGGGATCGCCTCGATCGGCCGCTTGTTGAAGATTCCGCCGGCCATCCGCCCGCCGACCGAGAACAACTGATAGGGTTCGGTGGCGGGGACATCGGCCTCAGCCTGCCGCCAGCCAAAGACGTCGCTGTAGAAGGTGAAGGCCTTGCGCCAGTCGGCAGCCAGCAATTCATGCCAGCCGACGCGCGAGGGCGCATCGAGGTCGGCGACTGGTTGCGGTGTGACCTCGAGACCACTGACCAGTCCAAACGTCGCCCGTTGCGGATCCGCGACGATCGAGATACGGCCGATGTTGGTGCCGGTCGGCGGCACATAGACGGCGCCGCCAAGCTTTTGGATTCGGCCGACGGTCGCGTCGATGTCGTCGACGCCGACATAGCCGATCCATCTCGGCATCGCTCCCTGCCGTCTGCCTTCTTCCGGCAGCTCCATCAGGCCGCTTCGCGGGACCTCGCCCGAAGTAAACAGAGTGTAAAGAAGCTCGGGTGTGGAAATGTCCTTCACTTCCCAGCCCAGCACGCCGCCGTAGAAGGTGCTGGCGCCTGCCACGTCCGTGGTCAGCAGTTCGTACCAGGCAAAGCTCGCGCCATCACCCCGCATGCGGATTCCTCGCTTCGTCCCCAGGGTAATCGCAGTGCAGCATGAGCTTTTCGCGCAGCTTGAAATTGTCGATGAAGGCCGCGTCACAGCACCGGCCGCTGATCTCGTTCATCAAGATGAACCCCAGCATGAACAAGAGGATGAACGCACGATGAACAGCATGAATGCATCACGAAACGTCGCGCGACAGCATAGCGAGTCTTGCATGGTCAGATCGTGCAGCGTACAAATACGCAGGGTGGACTCGAGACTTCAGTTTTATCAGGAATGGAGGATGCGACTATGCCACGGGTGAAGCAAGCCCCCAAGCGGAAGCGTGTGACCAAGGCCGCCGTGCCCGCGTTGGGTGCAGCCGGATTGACTCTCTCACTGGTGGGAAGTGCGTCCGCATCGGCAGTGCCGGCGGCGGACCTGCCGCAAACTCATAACTATGGACCGACACAGGCCATCACGCTCGGCGAAGAAGAAATCGCCGACGTCAGCCTGGCGACGTTCCATCTGTTCGACAAGGAACAGGCCGGAGGCCTTATTCAGGAAGCGCGCGGCTGCGGCGGCTGCCGCGGTTGTCGTGGTTGCCGCGGTTGCCGCGGTTGCCGATGCGGCGGCTGCGCCGGTTGCGGCGGCGGCTGCTGCCTGTCGTGGGGCGCCTGCCGCATCTGCTAAGCCAGACAGCATCGCGTTGACCAACATCAATCGTCATGGCCGGGTTCGACACAGGTCGACCCGGCCATTTCATGTTGTCGCCCCTTGATGTTGGTCAATGTGTCATTGCGCGGCTCGCCTTGAGCGCAGCGCGGGACGTTGAGCTCAGCACCTCTTGAGTTCAACCCTCCCCTTCGAAAAAATCGGCCGCAAGCTGTACAGGAACGCTTCTTTGTCCAGAAAATCCGCTCCGCATGCCAACAAGGACGTTTTGCAGTTCGCACCGAATTTCACGGCCTATGTGCTGCCTCCCGATGTCGTCTGCCTGTATTCCGAAGACCGCAAATTCTTTCTGCATGGCGAGCTCTATTGCGCGCTTGCGTCCGCAATCGGCACCAACGGAATCAGCCTCGCCAAGCTCGTCAGCGAGCTCGGGCGAAAATTTCCGTCTGACAAAATCGACGAAGCCATCAAGCGACTACTCGAGCGCGGCTATGTGATCTCGAAATCGCCAACGCGCGGCAGCGCCGTGGAGGGGTTTTGGGCGACCCTCGGCCTGCCCAGCGGGGTCGCCGAGCAAAACCTTCAGAACTGCCGCGTGCGGCTTGAAACGATCGACGTCAGGGGCGCTGCCGAATTGAGCAAGGCGCTGCAGGATCTGGGCGTCCGTGTCGTCAAGACCTCGCCCGACCTCACGGTCACGCTGGTGAACGATTATCTCGATCGGCGGCTGGTTGAACGCAACCAGGAACGCGCGTCCAGCAGGTCTCCCTGGCTGCTGGTCCAGCCTTCCGGCGTGTTTCCCCTGGTCGGCCCCGTCTTCAACCCGGGCGAGACCGCGTGCTGGACCTGCCTGTTCGATCGGATGATCCGCAACCGCGAGGTCAAGGGATTCCTCGATCGCGGCGGAGCCAAGGCCGTCGCCCTCTCTCCGCTCGTGCAGCACACGGTCGGGCAAAGCGCCGTCCAGTTTGCGGCGATCGAGATCGCCAAGGCGATCGCCAGCGGCTTCCGTACCGATCTGCGCAATCACATCGTGAGCCTCGACCTGTTGGGCTCGACGATTGCCAGACACTACGTGGCAGCCCGCCCGCAATGTCCGACCTGTGGCAGCAAGAAGCTGCAAAATCCGCGGCGCGCACCGCAGCCGATCGAATTGGGGCCGGGCGCCAAGCTCTTCATGACCAGCGGCGGCTACCGCACCGTGTCGTCGCGCTCCACGGTGGCGCGGTTCAAGAAGCATGTCAGCCCACTCACCGGCGTGGTGACGCGGCTGGAGCGGATCGAAGTCGATCTGCCGATGAACACCAATTTCTACGCCCAGCATAATTTTTCCGCGCCGGCGCAAAGCGTCGACCAGCTCCGCTCGGGATTGAGCGGCGGCAGTTTCGGCAAGGGCAGCACCGCCGAGCAAGGCGAAGCCAGCGCGCTGATGGAAGCGATCGAGCGCTATTCCGGAATCTTCCAGGGCGACGAGATCCGGGCGCGAAAGCGCTTCACCGACTTTCCGTCTGATGATGCGATCCGTCCCAACGACATCCTGCAGTTCAGCGACGAGCAATACCGCACTCGGGCTCCGCACAACCACGATGACTCCCATCACACTCAACCGGCGCCGGAGCCGTTCGATCCGTCCGCGCGGATCGAATGGTCGCCGGTCTGGTCGCTGCGCGACAAGCGCTTCAGATACATTCCGACCAGCCTGTTGTATTTCTTCCATGATGAGCCAGGGGCCATCTTCGCCGCCGATTCCAACGGCTGTGCGGCCGGCAATACGCGCGAGGAAGCGATCGTCCAGGGCTTCCTCGAACTGATGGAGCGCGATGCTTACGCGATCTGGTGGTACAACCGATCGCAACGGGCCGAAGTCGATCTCAGCCAGTTCGACGATTCCTATGTCCGCGATCTCAAGACCCAACTCGAGGATTCCGGCCGCCGGCTCTGGGTGCTCGATATCACCAGCGATCTCGGCATTCCAACGCACGTCGCGATCGTGCACTGGATGCAGAACGGACAGGAAAACATCGAGTTCGGGTCCGGCTCTCATTTTGATCCCCGCATTGCATTGCTGCGGTCGTTGACGGAGCTGAACCAGTTCCTTTCCATCGGACTGATGGGCGGCGGCAGTGGCGAGAAGCCGAGCCTTGATGGCATCAATCCGCTGCGGCTCGAGCAATATCCATTCCTGATTCCAGGCGCGAACCCGATCATCCCCCCGGCCGCCGCATCAAACGTGCCGCTCGATAACACGCGCGCGCAGGTCGATGCCTGCGTCGACATCGCCGCGCGTGCCGGCATGGATTTCCTCGTCCTCGATCAGACCCGGCCGGACGTCGAGGTTCCCGTGGTCCGGGTGATCGTTCCCGGCATGCGTCATTTCTATCGCCGCTTCGGGCCGGGACGGCTCTATGATGTGCCGGTCAAGCTTGGATTGCGCAATCGTCCGTCGCTGGAAAGCGAACTGACGCCATTCCTGCCGCATACGTAAAGCATGATCCGGAAAAGTGTGAAGCGGCTTTCCCTCGCGACAAACGCGTAGCGTTTGCGCGGAGATCATGCTCAAACAAGGAGCCAAAGCGCGATGACGATTCAACGAAACCTCATCGCGCTTTAGGTGATACTGGCGTGCGCGCGCCTAAGAAAAAGAAATCGCAACCCGCCGCGCCACCGATCCTGTTCGCGCGGCTCAACGCGCAGGTCGTTCTCGAAGCGCTGGCCGACGGGAATGTAGCGGCCCATGTCGACGGCTATGCCGAGCCGCTGGGAACGTTCAGCACCGCGGCAGCAGAGCGCGCCAGAAGATTGCGAGAAGGCCTGGCTCTCCCTTCGCCTGAAGGCGATGCGATCGAGCGAGATGTCGAGCGCTTGATCCGGCAATTGGCGCGGCGCGGCCTCGTGGAATACGGCCTGCGACGCGCACACGGTAGCGATGATTTGGTGGTGATCGAACCGCAGATCCCAGACTACTGGCCGCAGACGCCAAAACTTGGCGATACCACAACGATCGCGCTGTCGCGCTTCGCATACTTGCGGCGGCGCGGCACCGAGATGGTTCTGGAATCACCGCGGGCCGGGGCGCTGTTCAGGATTTGCGATCCAGCAATTGCGGCCCTGCTCGCGATCCTCGCGACCCCGCAGAAGATCAGCCGCATCCGGCGCCGGGATGACTATCCGGGACCGGCCTTGCTCGCGCTGCTGCTGGATTGCCAGATCCTCTTCACGATCGACACGGCAAAACCCGATGCTCTCCGGCAAGCGGAGGGAGATGACGGTCTTGTGCTCTGGGATTTTCACGACCTGCTGTTTCATGCCCGCAGCACGGAAGGCCGGCAGGCCAATCCGCTGGGCGGCCTCTATCCGCACACCGGCCTGATCGCGCCGCTGCCGGCGGTGCGCCCGGCCTGGCCGGGCAAGGTCGTCAAGTTGCAGCAGTTCGACGGGGGCGCCTCGCCGCTCGAAAAACTGCTGCAGGAACGGCATTCGATGCGGGATTTCGACGATGAGAGGCCGGTCACGCTGGCCGAGCTTTCGATGTTTCTCAACGGCGTCGCGCGTATCAGGTCGAGATGGAGCAGCCAGCTCGAATTCGCCGACAACGGTCCTGATATCGAATACACCGGCAGGCCTTATCCCGGGGCGGGCAGCGCCTACGAGCTTGAGCTCTATCTGGCGGTTGCGAATTGCGACGGCCTGGCGCCGGGGTTCTATCACTATGACGCCGATGCGCACGCACTGGCGGCGATCGACGTGCACCCGCACCAGTTCGACGCCATGTTGCAAAGCGCAGAATTCGCCATGGACGCGGCTTCACGGCCGCAGATCCTGATCACGATCGCGGCGCGCTTTGGCCGGATCTCCTGGAAGTACAGCGCCATCGCCTATGCGCTGATCCTCAAGGATGCCGGCGTCCTGACCCAGACGCTGTACCTGATGGCAACCGATCTCGGGCTCGGCGGCTGTGCGATCGGCACCACCAATATCGATCTGTTCGCGAAGATGACCGGGCTGGACTTTCACGTCGAGGGGCCGGTCGGCCAGTTCGCGTTGGGGCGCGGCGGGGAGCCGCCGCCTGCCGGATAGCCCCCTCGCACCCCGTCACGTGACCTAGCCATCAAGGATAGCGACCGCCCTCGTCCAACCGGCGGAGGCGCGCTCGATCTTCACCGGGAAGCACGACACCATGAAGCCGGTCGATGGCAGCTGCTCCAGATTGTGCAGCTTCTCGATGTGGCAGTAGCCGATGTGCCGCCCGGCCTTGTGCCCCTCCCAGATCAGGCTCGCATCCCCGGTCTCGGCATATTTCTTCGCGGTGTAGACGAACGGCGCGTCCCAGCTCCAGCCATCGATGCCGGTCAGCCGCACACCGCGCTCGAGCAGATACATCGTCGCCTCGTAGCCCATGCCGCAGCCGGAGGTGACGTAATCGGGCCTGCCGTATTTGGCGCCGGCGCTGGTGTTGACGACGACGATCTCGAGCGGCGACAGCGTATGGCCGATGCGCTTCAGTTCGGCCTCGACATCATTGGCCGTCGCGACGTAACCGTCGGGCAGATGCCGGAAGTCGAGCTTCACGCCGGGCTGAAAACACCATTCCAGCGGCACTTCATCGATAGTCCAGGACCGCTCACCGCGGTTCATCGTGGGATGGAAGTGCCAGGGCGCATCGAGATGCGTGCCGTTGTGGGTGGAGAGCGAGACCTGCTCGACCGCCCAGCCCTGGCCGTCCGGCAGATCCTCGGCCTTCAGGCCGTCGAAGAATTGCAGCATGCGCGGCAGACCCTGCTGGTGGTCGATGTACTGGACGGTCGGGTGATTACCCGGCGGATCGGCGGGCACGTCATTCTGCAGGGGAACCGAGATATCGATCAGTTTGCGCACCATGGTGTCTCCTCGCCGATTGTTCTTTTGGGGCCCCACCCTGCCAGCCCGCTTGCTCGATCGGCAAGCCACATCCATTCGATTACCAGGTGCCCCGGCGTCAGCACCCAACCCGTCCGCGCTGCGGCAAGCAGCTGAGAATACTTGCTTTCCCTTGAACCTTTCCGGCCGCAAGCGCGACCAACGTACACTGGGGATTTAAGGGCCCAGTAATTCGCGCGGCGTCGTCTGGACGATTATATTCCGTTCAGACGGCGCTGTTGCATTTCACGATACAATCTCTAGTTTATCGCAATGCCGGCAGCGCTGGCCCTTAAATCCCGATTGCTGCCGACAGAAAACCCCGCGCCGCCTTGCGGGGTTTTCCTTGTGGGGATGCCGCAGGTACGCGCTGCTCTCTGGGGGCAGTAGGTTCCAAGCAATCGCCGGGGAAATCGTCGGGGCAGATCAGTTAGCCAAATTGCCGGATGGCTACGTCAACAAAATTGCCGGGATGATGATGAAGCCCTTGGCGTTATAGTCGACTTTGAGGCCCTCTTCCTCAAACTTGCTGAGCAGCTTCGGCGTCGGCACGATGCCGTCCCAGTTGCTGCCTTCGAATTTGTGGCAAATCATCTGCTTATTCCATCCTTGCACCACGCGGCCGTCATACACTCCGGCGCGCTTTCCGAATTCAAACATCTGATCGCAGACGAAGCACCGATACATGCTTTTCGCTCCGTGCAATAAACCCTGAACGGTATCTTCGAAACTCGAACAGGGACATCAAGACCGGCTTGCTCAAGAAGAAGTTCCAGTGCGGCACGCTGACTGTCTTGGTAATCGTGCGGACCAACAATGATCGATCTGATCGGAAGCTTCACTTTCTTGTCGAACATCGTTTTTGGTCGTTCGTAAAGAGCGATATACGGAATAATTTGGCTCGACGAGCGTGATCTAAATTTGATCGGCTTGATCGCTCTCTTTTCATTCTCTTCAGAAGCCCTCGGCCTATTGCACAGCGCAGCTCACGGCTCGGCTCAGTGGCCTGAGTTTTTTTAGTTCCGCTTTTTGTTTCTCAAGCGCAACTGCGGCTTCTTCGAGCAATGCAGCCGTTGATCTATTCTTCTTGGTCATCAGAAATCTCCTACTAAATCAAATTTTGATAATTTGCCGGAAGACGATTACTTGGAATTTTGCTGCCATCGCAGAGGCCTTTTTCAACCGCGTCGTTGACAAGCATTTTTAACGGGCTTGACGTTTCGGCGAGATCGCCAAATGCGGTAATGTTTAGTGTTCTTAGATGACGGCGCCACTCAACCCCGCTCAGCCTCAAATCATTGACGAAGTCATATTGAGCTGCCAACGCGGAATTCAGCGTCAGAGCGGCATCTACGATATCAAGCGCAATATTTTCGTATTCCTTGGCGCGCAGTGCCACCACCTGCTTTGAGTGCTCCTGCCTCGCCCTTTCGATTTCTGGCGCGAGCAAATTAAGAGATTCGGTAATAGCCGCTTGCTCGCTCGCAATCTGGTTATATCGAGCCTCATGCTTCCACGATGGCACGATGGGAGCGATTTCTTCCTTGGGCTCGGGAACGAGATCGCCAACGAGCTTCCGCACGGCCTCTGCCCGCAGCCGCTCAGCATCAGTTGGCTCGGGCTTTTTGGGCGGGGGCTGGTTTTCGGTCGCCCAATTGCTGTTGCGGGCGGCTTCTGCGCCAAGGCTTTCCGTCACGCTGTATTTCACCACACGGTCATGGTTGAACGTGGTCACGTGCGTCGTCATGTTGCCGCCAATCTCGGCACGAAGCTCATCAGAGCGGGCGCGTAGTGCGGCGTTACGCTGCAGGAGGCTGCTATAGTGTGGGGACAGTTTGTCGATAGGATCTTGCGTTGTTAGCTCAGACTTTTTTGGCAAAGTGATTTGCTCCTAATAGTTTGTGTGGATGGGTAGGTTAATGGTTATGCGCTGGGTTCAAACACAGCGACGTCAGCCGCATTGCGCCTGCCGCCTTCGTGCTCCGTGATCCGGAAACTCAGCGGCACACCGATTTTCGGGAACGGAATTCCGACTGCTGTCAGCTGCTCAAGCTTCACGAAAACGTCGTTGCCGCCATCGTCCGGCTGGATGAAGCCAAAGCCGTGCAACAGATTAAAATCTGCAAGCCTGCCGATCGGCATTACTTCGTCCCCTTCAGCATGTGATCGACATCAGCCACCGACTTCCCGGCAAGCTCGCTAGCGATTGCGAATAGCGTTGAGCCGCTAACGCTGACGAGCCGGTCGACGGTTTCCACTTCGGGCAGATCGCCGAACACTGAAGTACGCATTCCGTCAGCGGTCATCACGGAAAGCACTGCATACGGATGATCGGTACAGTGCAACTCCAGCGATGAAAACTTTGGCGGCAACGCGTCAGGTCGCGATAAGGCGTGGGCCAACGCTTCCTCGAAGATGATTTCGTTCGGACCCACCAGCTTGCCGAAACGGGTGACGGCGTTCGGTGCGGCAGACAGGCCCTCGTCGCAGATGGCGACGATCATCATTCTCGCGGCCTCGATCGGCGAGACGTCGGCCCATGGCGGCCCCGAGCTAGTGTGAACGAGGCCGGCCTCGGCTAACCGTTGCGTGAGGTTGGCCAGGCGCGTCGGCCGCACGCCAAGCCGTCGAGCGGCCAGGCTTGAGAATTCGCTTTTGCGCACGGCCTTAGCCCGCGCTCACGGTGACGACGCCCGCGTTATCAGAATCCATTTGATGTTTCCTAAATTTCAGAAATTGTGAGATTGACGGCAAACTAAGCCGGCGCGCAGCGGCATCACGGCTCAATGGCCGCGAAAAAGGACGCCGGCCGAAACCGGCGCCAGGCGGGAGCGCGCAGGCTACAAATTGCAGCCTTCAATAAGTTACGTTCCGAAGCGCCCCGGAGGCAGCACTCCGACCAGAATAATTTACGCTGCCTGCTTTTGCGCATCTGCAAGCGCGCTGAGTGCCCTATCCTGCGCCCTCACCGCCCGTTGCTCGGCCGCCTTGCTGTTGCCCCAACCGCGTTTGGCAGCGATCTCGCGCGCCGTCATGCCATCAAGGGAGTCGCCCAACACGGCCGCGTTATCGCCAAGGCTGGCCCCGATCTTGGGCGCGTCCATGGCCGCAACGATTGCGTTTTCTGCGGCGTCGGGAGCGCCGACAAACGATCCCTCAGTGGCAAGGGCGTTCCTTTTGGTCTTGCCGGCCAGAAAGGATGCACCGCGCGCAACTACTGTCGGGCAATGCTCGGCGGGCGCCAGGCCAACGGTGCGGCGTGCTGCGTCGAATGCGTGCCGGTAGCCAATCCCGAGGCGATCTATCTCCCTACGGCGCATATCGCAGTGGCCGCCCATCGCATCAAGCATGTGGGCGTGGCGCATGCGCCAATAATCGGCGCCGCCGCTGTTGCGCTCGACGTATGTTGACCGCTCCAGAAAGCCCCCAGAACCGCGCAGGGACAGGTGCTGGGCGCTCTCCTCTGCCAACTCGGTTAGTGACCTTCGGCGAGATCCTTTGCTCTGCCGGTAGCCCTCACGCGCGGGAAACCACCGTTCCTCACCATCCTCGGCTAGGACAGCGTCGCCCTTGGCATCGTGCGCGCGCCAGGCCGTAATCCTGCCTCGGCTATCGAACCTTAGGCCGATGTTGCCGGTAGGATCCGGTTTCATACAGGCGCGGGCGATCTCGCCTTCGGTCGGGCGGATTTCGTAAACAGTATCGATCCCGTAACCCTCTGCCACGTCCTCATTGTCGGCATGCTGCGATACCTGATCCGGCCCGGAGAAACGGACCAGGTTGCCAAGGTCTCCGTACCGCCCCGCGCGGCGCAGGCGTGTGATGATCGGCGCGGTATGGTGGTCGGCGTTGTCGTTATCGTGTTTCAATGGTGGCTCCGGAGATGTGCTGGGCCGTCTTGGTGCGGCTCTAATGGGAGAATGGTACGACGGGCGCAACGCGTGGCGTGCGCGCATTGGTTTGGGTTGGCCGCTACCGTGTACCCCTGCTACAGGCGCGTACTGGTGGCCGCTGTGGTGCAGGGGGCGCCTTGAATGCAGAGACAAAAAATGAGGGCGATTATGGTTGGTTCATTGAAGCACGGGTCGTCGCCGGTAATGGGCAGAGTTCGGGATGCCCCCTGTCCCATGGTCAGCCGGTGACGCTCAGTGTACCCCGGTCAGACCGGTCCAAGTGATCAGAATCTAGATTCTAACTATCCTCTCTCTTCTTCATTCTGATCACTCTTACCTAAATATAGTGTCGAGGGACTCTGATCGGTTGGACCACTATGACCGGGGTACAGGTAAGAGTATGTCCCATAGCCGTCTTTCACGACTTCGCCGGCCTTCACCATCTTGAGCAACAGGTGGTTGACGTTGTTTACCTTCATGCCAGCGGCCTCGGCGATCTCTTTGGGAGATAGCTTGGAACGGTAGTTCCCAAGTGCCTCAATGATCTTGCGCCGCTCGTCGGAACGCTTCACGTCATCCGCATTGCCGAGCACGGACCACTTACCACCGTCGAACTTGAGGGCTTTCTCCACCTCCTCCACGTCGCGGCCTCGGCCATATAGCTTGGGTCCGTCTGCGGAGCGGTCCAACACCATGATTGAGTCGGCCGCACCGGTGAGGCCATTGGTTCCCGATATCATTTCGAGTGGGTCGCTGGCCTCCATTTTGCGGACGTGCGTCACCACCACAACGGCAAGCCGGTGCGCGCCGGCATATTGTTGCAGCGGCGAGAGAGCGGCGTAGTCCGCCGCATAGGAGTCCTGGTTACGTCCCTTCGGGGGTCGCACCATGGCGAGTGTGTCCACTACGATAAGGCGCGGATCCTCAGCGCGGGTGCGCCAAGTGTCCAACGCTTCAATCAACCCCTCACCGATTTTCGGCGCCTCGGTCAGAAGCGACAGACGGGACAAGTCGGGCCGCAGTGATTTCAGCCTTGGCAACACTACTCGAAGGCGGTCCTGTAAGCGGCGCTGGTTGTCCTCAAGGGCGAGATAAAATGCGTCACCTTGTTCGCATCTAGCACCGAGCGATAAACCACCGCTCGCCACCGCGACTACCCAGTCTAACGCTAGCCACGATTTGCCAAGTTTTGGCCGTCCCCCAAGGATGGTCAGACCTTCCGCGACGTAGCCCGGAATGACATATTTGATCGGCTCGAATTCCAGACCAAGCAACGTCTGCGCGTCGATGAATGCGGACGGCCGGTTGTCATTGGCCGGTGCGATCTCGACCTCAACAAGCTCGCGTGCGGCGATGGACTGCCTCACAATCCTGAGGATCTCGGGATCGATCTCTTCAAAGGCCGGCGAATCTACGGTCATGCCAATAGGTGGCAGCGTCGTAGGATCTTTGTAGACGAATGGAGTCGCTGTGAAGGGCTTATCGGGCTGCGAGGCGCGCATTGTGCGAAGGTCCGTTCATGGTCATAAATTTCAGGGTAGCGTTGGCAATGGCTTCGATCGCATCGCGATCGAACGCACATGTCCGGCCATGGTCGTTGCTGAGTCCAAACACTCTGAACGAACCGTCTGGAGCGCGCGACACGCGCAGACCGTAGAGTCTGATGCCGGGATCAAATTCTATATCGACATGAGCGATAGCACCTGCAGCCGCACCAGGCCGGGGCGGGCGCAGTTCAATAATTCTCATCTGAATCCTTAAATGTTAGGCAGCGGCGAGGATGATCAAAAGACGACCGGCACCATGAACGGCGCCCCGAGAACGGGATGGGGCTCGAACCTGACATCCCACTGAGGTTTGGGCTTTGGAGCTTGCTGTTGCGGCTTGCTCTTTGTAGTCACGGACTGAGTCTGCATCACGTCCCCCATCGGTTGGCGTATATAGAGTCAGTGGAGTTTTTGCTGGCCTCCACTAAACGGGACGCGAAAAATATGTTGGGGTTGCGCCTTTGGCGCGGTGGCACTCGGCGGGGGGTGGTCGTGCTAGGCGATCCTTGAGTAGCCAAAGGGCCTTGGCTCGGGTTCGCAATTGGATGATGTCGCTCACGCCGCCACCTCCGGCTTGGTGTTGTCGTTGGCGCCGCGAGCGTCGATGCGCGCGGTGGAGCGGGTCGGATGGATAAGATTCGCAATGTGAGATTCCCCAATTAGGGGGGTGACGAGGTATCTCGCCTCGGCCTTGGCCGGTGCGCTCTAGGCGGCCGGCACGTTATCGTTGGCGTCCCAGGTCGATGTCCGCCGCCGCGACAGGATCCAGGCGTCCACATCTTCCGCGCCGTACTTGATGGTGCGGCCGATTTTGAAAAATGCAGGCCCCGTACCGTCGCATCGGCGCTTGGCGAGCGTAGACCGCGACAGGCCGGTCAGGTCGGCGACCTGTTCTAATGTGAGAAGATTCAAGGTGGGCTCCCGAGGGGGAGAAGAGACTGCACCCCGGCTAAAGCCAGTCAGCGCGCCCCGGTTGCGGGTGTTGCCGCTCGTTGCCCGGGTTTATAGCCAGTAGTACGGATTGTTGGCGGTGACACTAAATGCCGCCGCAAATTATTTTTGGTGTCCGTTCGATGCCTGAAGATAGTACGGTCAGACGCAAGCGGTAAAGGGCGGGTGAGACCTATGTCTACCGGAAGGTCTGCCAGATGCATCGTCCAAGGAACATGTATTCCGAGCACCGATTGGACGCCCGGTGGCTACCCGGTGGCGATTCTTTAAATTTGTGGATTTGAGCTTTTGCGCTAAGTAATTGATTTTATTGGTCGGGGCAGCTGGATTCGAACCAACGACCTGCAGTACCCAAAACTGCCGCGCTACCAGGCTGCGCTATACCCCGAGGTTTCCGAGAAGCCATGTCGATACACGCATAAACCGGCGCCAGCAAGGCACCGGTTCAGGCCATTCAATGCCCGTTGAACAGCGGATGCCCGACCCGGTCGCCGGGCCGGATGCCGTATTTCTGCGCGGTCCCCGCCACCACCTCCAGCACGCCCTTCGCCAGCCCGCGCGACGGGATGATCCTGGTCGACAATGGCTCGGTGTTCTCGGCGATCCGCAG
The DNA here is from genome assembly GCF_049949265.1 of Bradyrhizobium genosp. P. Classification (NCBI taxonomy): domain Bacteria; kingdom Pseudomonadati; phylum Pseudomonadota; class Alphaproteobacteria; order Hyphomicrobiales; family Nitrobacteraceae; genus Bradyrhizobium; species Bradyrhizobium genosp. P. The sequence continues at coordinate 5,230,262 of NZ_CP188195.1, forward strand.
GATGCGGCCATCGGCGCGGATGAAGATCATGTCGAGCGAGACATAGGTGTTCTTCATCCACATCGACACTTCCTGCTCCGGCGAGAAGTCGAACAGCATGCCTTTGCTGTCCGCCAGCTCCTTGCGGTACATCAGGCCGGTTTCCTTCTCCTGCTCCGTGGTCGCCATCTCTACCGAGAACACGTGGACGCCTGATTTGGTCACGATCTCGAGCGGCGCGAAGGTTGCGGCCTGCGCGCCGGTACCGGCCAGCGCGCCGAACACGACGACGAGCGAGGCCAATAGCCACGGGCGAAGGCGCCCAACGATGCGATCGAGATTCATGCAGAGATACTCACGCCAGAGAAATTTTCCGGCGGACCGTAACCCGGCGATTGCGCCAAATGCCAGAGCCTTGCAGGCAGCCCGGCGACTCACATTTCCGTCAGGGATGACCGAACGGAGGCGTGTCGGGGCTAGTGCGACGACAGCGCCGACGCACCGCTCTCGGGGTGAATTTCGGCCGCCATCATGCCCTTGGAGCCGGGCCCGAAGCGCACCAGTACATACTGGCCGGGACGCAGCTCGGTCATGCCGAAGCGGCGCAGCGTCTCCATATGGACGAAGATGTCAGGCGATCCCTCCCCGCAGGTCAGGAAGCCGAAGCCACGCAGCCGGTTGAACCACTTGACCTGGGCGCGCTCGAGCCCGCTGGTCGCGGTGACCGTGACGTGAGTCCGCGGCGGCAGCATCTGCGCCGGATGGATCGCGGTCGACTCGTCCATCGAGACGATGCGGAAGGCCTGGTAGCCCTTGGCGCGCTGCACACATTCGACGACGAGGCGCGCACCTTCATAGGCGGTCTGATATCCGTCGCGCCGCAGCACCGTCACGTGCAGCAGCACGTCCGGCCAGCCATTGTCGGGAACGATGAAGCCGTAGCCCTTGGAGGCGTCGAACCATTTGATGACGCCGGCGATTTCAACGAGATTGGCCGCCGCATCGCCAAGGCCGGAGAAGGCCTCGATCGCCGGGTCGCGCGGCATGCCGCTCGCATATTCACCCGGTCCAAGTCTGCTTTGTCCTGACGCACCCGGCGGTCCGCCGAGCTTCTTGGACTCAAATCCGTCCGACCCCATGACCCCGGACCCCACACATCAATTGTAATTTGCCGTCGCTGCGGCGAAGCTTCAACACGCTGCTATCCGACCAACTCACGATAACACTGCGCGAATCTCTCGAATCAAAAGATAACACTCCCGCCTGCGGCGCATAGCTAAAAAAACGAATCTGCCGGGAACTATGAACAGGCTTGCACAGCCGCGAATCAAATAGGCATCAGTTACCTACGAACGGACCGAGCGCCTCACCGATGTCGTGGCGGATCACGAGATCGGCAATTTCGTCCTGATCGGTCGGCTCGTTGTTGATGATCACGAGCCGCGCGCCGCAGTTCTTCGCCATCATCGGAAAGCCCGCAGCCGGCCACACCACCAGCGACGATCCGATCGCCAGAAACAGACCGCAATGCTGCGCGAGTTCCGTCGCACGGTGCATCTCGTCTTCCGGCATCGCCTGCCCGAACGAGATCGTCGCGGTCTTGACGGGATCACCGCAGTCCGCACAGTCGGGCGCACTGCCGCTTGCGTCGAAGCGCCGCTTCACCCACGACAGATCGTACGCCTTGGCGCAGCCGATGCAGCGCGCATAGGTCGTGTTGCCATGAAGTTCGATGACGTCATCGGCCTTGAAGCCCGACGCCTGTTGCAAATTGTCGATGTTCTGGGTGATGATGCCGGGAACCTTGCCGGCACGATAGAGTGCGGCAAGTGCGCGGTGCCCGCGACCGGGCATAGCCGCCGCGAAGGTCGGTTCCATCGCGAAGCGGCGCCGCCATGACTCGTCGCGCGCGTCCTGGCTGGCGACAAATTCGTCGAACGGGATCGGCCGGTTGCGGGTCCAGATCCCGCCGGGCGATCGAAAGTCGGGAATACCGCACTCCGTGGAGATGCCGGCTCCGGTAAAGGGAACGATGGAGGACGCCTCGGCGATCATGTTGCCGAGTTGCTCGACGCCGCTACGCAAGTCCTTTGCAATCACGTCTTTTGCAATCACTGGAAATTGTCCGGTTGGCGGCGCCGACTATAGCACGGTTCAACCGGTCGTGAGATCGAAGCGCGGCGGCGACGCTCCGCATCCATCACGCCGCTTTGGCGACCTGCTCCTTCGGCGGATCGACCTCGTCGCTCTTCCTGACCTTGGCGATCGGCGCCGCCGGCAGTTTCTTCGCCGGCCTTGCATACTGCGCGACCTTGAGAAGCTCGGCTTCGAGTTCCGCCTGCCGCGCGGCAACTTTCTCGTAAAGCTTTTCGGTCGCCTGATCGCGCAGGCTTGCGAGTTCTTCGATGCTCAATGCGTCCAGATCGATCTTTGCCATCGCGGCCTCCCGTTTTCTTTTGGCTAGCGGGAAGCGGTGCGAGCGACAAGGCGGCGCGGACCTGATCCACCGCCTTCGCTTCATCACATTCCTGCAACGCCCGTTCCGCATTGGCGCCCAAATCGCGCACGCCTATGCGCACGGGATAGGACCACAAGCAGGATGAGCGATGACCGAGACGGAAGACAGCCTCGTGCGGGAGCGCGAAGAGATCGCGGCGCGCATTGCCAGCTTCAAGGCGACGCAGGAAAGATTTGAACGCGAACGTCAGGAATATTACGCCAGCACGCTCGGCGAAGCCTGGAGCGGATTTCAGCGCAAGAGAGCTTAGCGCTTAGCGCAAGACAGCTTGCTGGCGCGCGACCGATGCATAGCGCGGGAATTAAAGCGCGACGAGTGTGCAATTGAAAAGCCCGGAGCGATATGCTCCGGGCTCGTCTCGTCACCAGTGACGATAATAGTAGCGGTGCCGATAATACGGACCGCCGTAGTAGGCATACGGTCCGGCACCGTAGTAGCGCGGACCATACGCGTATCCCGGATAATAGCCGCCCCCGTAATAGGGTCCGTAGCCATAGCCATATCCATAAGGTCCGTAGGCGCCCGCAACGCCAGCCGCGATCGCGCCCGCCGCCAGACCGAACGCCAAGCCGGGACCGATACCGCGCGCTTGCGCCGGCGCGCTCAACGTCGTTGCGCCAACCGTCGCGACCGCCGCCAGAACCACCAATGCCTTTCTCATGTACAACCTCCTCGCATTGTTCGGCGTGTAAACGCACGTCCCTGGCGTTGGTTGCAAATCGGCCCAACGGCCTACCGCACGACCCGCGGATCGGATTCTGAACGCGGTATCTTCCGACCTCAGGTACCGCAGCCATGCGATAGCGCAGGTCTACCATCAGTTAGCGCCGGAACAAAAAGACAACCTACGGGTTTAGAGTCGCCGCGAAGCGAGGTTGGCGTCATGCCAGCATGGATGGAACTGCTGCTGAATGTGATGGCCTTTGCCGGCTTCGTCGGCATTGCGACGTATCACAAACATCCGAACGGGAAGCTGCCGGACTGAATAGTCGGCGGCGGCGTTGCCAATTGGCCTTGTGCTAATTGGCCTTGTACTAATTGGCCTTGTGAGGGTCGCCCGCGGTGCGGACCAGCCTGTCCGCCTTCACCAGTACATGGTCCGTTTCTGGCTGCGGCCGGAGCCAAAAGCTGATCGTCACAAAGACCGCGCACAACAGCAGTCCCACCACCAGGACGCGTCGGTGGGTCGGTCGATCCGCACTATGAAACGAAGGCATCATGGCTGTCACCCGCAGCCATCTGTAACGCAACCAGAAGTCGGTGCAACGCGATCCTGCGCTTAACCTAACTGAATAGGGTTATCGCCGCTGCGAAAACGGATCATTGGCATGCGCCGAGGCTGAAAGTCATCCACCACCTTATCCAGATGTTATCCGCAGCAAATCCACAGCCCTGCAAATCGCATTTGCCGAGCAGATTCGGGATCTTGCTGCGCAGCAATCCACAGGCGGGCGGGCGCCGCGGTCAGGCCTCCGCAAGCCACTTCAGGGTGGCCCGGAAACTCAGGCTGCGCGTCCCCACCAGCACGGTGCCGAACGCATCCGCGCCATCAGTTCCGAACGTGCCGGAAAAGCCGCTGTTGACCTCCTGCCCGCCCGACAGCGGCCGGACGAACGGATCCGGAAACGGCGTGTGCTGGTTGGTGCGGAGATGCCCCTTCCAGGTTCCGTCTCCGACCGTGTAGGCGCCGACCGACCAGAAGTGTGGACCACCGCCGATCAGGAGGCCATCGCGCAGGATCAGGATGCCGCTGTCCTGGCCCTTCACGCCATCCGTCATGTACATGTGAACCGAGTAAAGTCCGTTCCTCATCGCTCTCGTCGCCAGCTTCCGGTTGCAGCATTATGACGCGAACCGGGGCGGTTCGCGAGCGGGGCTCCTTGCGGCGATTTTGCACAATCGACAGGGCACCGGTCCGCTGACGACGTGGTACCGCCCGAATCTATATACGGAACGTTAAGTCCCGCGGTGCGCCGCGGGGCGATCACGTCGGGGCTGACGGCCGGAAAGCGAGCTCTGTCCTAATCGTGACCGCACCGGCACCGCGCAAGCACCGCGACACCCTGCCATGACACCCCGTTTGCTGCTATTGAGTGCCCCGAACCGCTCAACCAGACCGTCCCCAGAAAACGCCAGGGAGCCAACAACCATGCGCTATCTCCACACCATGCTGCGCGTCCGCAGCCTCGAGCCGGCGATCAAGTTCTATCAAGACGCGCTGGGGCTGCAGGAAGTGCGCCGCATCGACAACGAGAAGGCCCGCTTCACGCTGGTGTTTCTCTGCGCGCCCGAGGATCTCCACTTGCTCAAGGCGCAGCCGCAGGCCCGCGGCGCACCGCTGGTCGAACTCACCTACAATTGGGACGAGGAGAAGTACGGCGAGGACCGTTATTTCGGCCACCTCGCCTACGAGGTCGATGACATCTATGCGACCTGCGAGAAGCTGATGAAGATGGGCGTCACCATCAATCGTCCGCCGCGCGACGGCAACATGGCCTTCGTCCGCTCGCCCGACCTGCACTCGATCGAGCTGTTGCAGAAGGGCGACCCGAAGCCGCCGGCGGAGCCGTGGACCTCGATGCCGAACACCGGTCACTGGTGAGCTCCGAACAAATTCCTCCGCTGTTTTCGAGCCTGAATAGCGCGCCTTGTATCCATGCGATACCCGGTCCGGATTCACGTTAGGAACCTGATGCTCCCCCGTGACGTTGCCCTTCCATCATGGAGGAGACGACAATGGGAAGAGGACTTTTGCTTTGGCTTTTGGGTGTGCCGATCCCGGTGATCATCCTGTTGTGGTTGTTCTTCGGTCGCTGAATTCGGTTAACCGCTCAGCGCGCTCAGACAACCGACTGAGGTGCAAGAGGCCCTGTCGTTCCGCGGCGGGGCCTCTTTTTTGCACTCGGTACAATTCACCCCGCGCTTTTCCTGCGACACTCCGCTAAGAACGCCGGCAACAGCGGAGAAACGCGTGACTGACAGCAAGCAGCAACTGACGATCTGGGGCCGGGCCAATTCGGTCAACGTGCAGAAAGTGCTCTGGTGCCTGGCCGAGCTCGACCTGCCCTATCAGCGCATCGATGCCGGCATGCAGTTCGGCCAGAACGATCAGCCCGAATATCTTGCGATGAATCCGAATGGCCGCGTGCCGACGCTGGTCGACGGCGACTACGTGTTGTGGGAATCCAATTCGGTAATGCGCTATCTCTGCATGGCCTATGGCGAACGCTCCCCGATCTATCCGCAATCACCGCAGGCGCGCGCCGCGGTCGACCGCTGGCTCGACTGGACGCTGTCGACGCTGCAGCCGGTCGATCGCCCGGTGTTCTGGGCGCGGTGCGCACGCCGCCGGAGAAGCGCGACATGGTGCAGATCCAGAAGGACGTCGACGCGGAAGCCGTGGTGTGGGGCGTTATCGAGGCCCAGGTCGCAACTCGCCGCTTCGTCGAGGGAGATCATTTCACCATCGCTGACGTCGCGATCGGTGCCTTCGCGCGGCGCTGGCTCGGCGTCGACGGCATGAGCAAGCCGAAGCTGCCCAATCTGGAGCGCTGGTTTGGCGAGATCGCGCAGCGGCCGGGATTCGTCCGCTTCGTCGCGCCGCCGATATCCTAAGCCGCAGGCTGGGATCAATCAGCGCCGGGCGGACATGCCTCCATCCACCCGGATGCTGCCGCCAAGCTTGACGCAGGTGTCGGTACCCTCAAGCTTGACGAAGCCCGGTCCGAGCGACGCGCAGGGATTGCTCCGCGCCGTGGTTTTCGATGGCAACGCTTTGCCGGCATCGGTTGGTGTCTGAAGATTCAAGCGGTTGCCCTGCTGGGCGAAAGCGGCAGCTGGAAGCAACACGGCGATGATGGCGAAGGATGTTTTCCGCATCACGCCTTTTATCGCGCGGCGCCCCAACAGACTAGCTCACGAACCGGCTAGCTCACGAATTTGACGCCGCAGGTCTTGCCGCGGCGCCAGACCACTTCGCAGGCCCGACCGGTGCGGGCGTCACGCGAGAATGCCAGCCGCAGCCTGGCGGGCAGCGTGTTGTTGTCTTCGACCGTGATCTTGGCGCCCGACGGCGAGATGTCCTCGACCATGCAGGGCCGCGCGGCAAATCCGCCATCCAGCGTGATCCAACCGGATTGGCGCAACGATTTGCGCACTTCGCGTTTCTTGGTCCCGAAAGCCATCACATCATCCCCAAGGCTCAGCCCTACAGCCGGTAGCTTTACAAAGGGTTGCGGAATCGTCGCGGGTTGCAGCGATCGACGGTCGCGGCAACGGCGCCGGCAAGCCGGTAAAAGGCCCCCCTGAGCGCTTGCCCACCCGGCCAATCGCCACTATACGTTCGCCCGTCGCAGCCGTTGACCGGCTGTGGCCGGGCCGGCGCATCTCACGGGTAACGTATTGATCTGCCGGGAGTTTTGCTCCCTTCGTCTATCGGTTAGGACGCCACCCTTTCACGGTGGAGAGAGCGGTTCGATTCCGCTAGGGAGCGCCATATATATCAATGGCTTGCTCCATCATCCCGCGCAGTGTCCAACAAGTGTCCCATAAACGGGTGTGGACACGCATGATGATCACTGCTTTCCGAAGCCGCCTTAATGGAAACGACCCCAGCGCGGTCGGGCGCGCCGAGGTCGCCATTCCAATGCTCCCGACGGGGTTGGGGAGCGCATGCCGGGAGCAGAGGATCGATTCCTAGCTACTCCGGTTTGTTCCACGGCCCCGCCAGGACTCTGGCGAGGCCGCTGGTGCGGTTTGGCCCGTGCGTGCTCTCGCCCGACCATCGCGGCGGCCTGCACATTGCTCTTGTGAAAGCTCGGGCAAGGAACGGTACTGGCCTGTTTTAACCCCTAGTGGCCTAGTTTGATTTTGACCGTGGCCTGAATTGGTTAGGCCGCGCTCTCAGTAAGACTACCGAGGTGGATAGCTGACCCTACGTCCATATCAAGGAATTTTGTCCCCGCGAACGAACAGCGAAGACCCGAGTTCTCAATGGAGTTCCGAGATCGCGCGGTGGAACGAGGTTTCTGTCCAAACGTTACTAGACATCACCGCGCCGCCCTATGGCTACTATCGGTGATGAGAACGCCCCCGAGTTAGCGCTCCCGCCCAACACTAGCAGGGAGTAGCGCTATGACGAGGCGGCGTCAACTCCGTACCAAGCACAATCAATCACTGGAAGAACGTCTGGCTGATGAGGCAATGCGCCTGCGGGTGCATGCCGATCTGCTTCCGCTTGGCCCCGAGCATGAGGCCATCGTGAAGAAAGGCCGGCAGGCGGACACCACCGCACACTTGAATGAATGGCTGACATCGCCGGGACTGCGACGGGCCCAATGAGCCAAAAGCAACCATTGGCTACCATCATCGTGTCGAATCCGTCGGCCTTCTCGGGCCGAGGCTACGGGATCATCCTCGAATATGCTGATGACGATGCCGCCTTGAGGGCGGCTCAAAAGATTGCTTCAGAAACGGGCCGTAGGGTTACAGTACACGACGAATCTGCGCGACTGATCGGAACCATTCCCGCATCCACGATCCATTGAGGTAAAGGCCGCCGGTGCTGGCCGCCTCTTTCATTATTTGCTCCCCACTTCGCGGCGCCGGCGAGCGAGGAACCAACGCTGATCGCGAGAGTCGAATCCTTACTCTCGGTCCCAGCCCCCAAAGCCCAACCGAGAGAAAACCCTCCACACCGGGTTGGCGGCCTTCGGCGTTCTCCTATCCCGAGCGCCGGGGGTCGTTTGATCACCGTCGGCTTGCGCCGCACCTGGCATGACCCCTGCTGATAGTCAGGTTCTGGGAATTACAGTCCCCCAGTTTGAGACAGGGCGCCGCCGGGACAGTGTATTTCGAGCCCGGCGGCGTATCTTTTGGGACTGGCGAGACAGCCGCCGGCGGTGAGCCGCAGCCGTTGCCTATTCTGTTTCCGATGCGATCGCCGACGGCGCTTCATTGGCAAAGGCCCCTCTTTTGGAACGCCCCGCCATGACTCGGCCGCCTGCTGGTGGCATGTGGCCCCCCGGTCGGGAGTAGCCTAATTTGAATTTAACGGTCAGGTGGCTACGTTACAGGCATGCCATTCGACAGACGAGCGGGAATCGAGACCAGGCTCGCGCGATACCGCCTCGTAGAGCAGCGGCTCGCTGCGGAGCCTGACGCTGCCTCTAACTCTGAATTGAGAGGCTACGCCGAATCATTGTTGATCTAGAACAGCAACTTATTGAACTGGACGGAAAGTGACACCGCCGGCTGGAGCCGCTTCCCAAGCGGAGAACCTTGATGAGCGTGGCAGACGATATCCGGCGCGAGCTGAGATCAAATCCGGGTCAGACTGAATGCGAGCTGGCCGAGCGTCTATTCGGCAAAAGCGGCACCCAGCAACGGATCAACCCGACGTGCCGCAAGCTGGTCGATCGAGGCTGGCTGGTTCGGCAGGGAAAAGGCGGTCCGCTAGATCCATTCACTTATCATCTGCCACAGCGATCGAGGGGGAACGTGGAGCCGTAGCCCCGCGCGTTGCTCTCTCAGCCCGCCGTCGCTCAAGCCCTGTTTTCACAAGTGAACCGACGCTTTTGGCACCGGCTTTGCGCCCGCCGATGTTCTGATGCCGCGATTATCCACCGCTCATCCACAGGTTGGGAGAAACGGATCATGATCGAACACCGTGAATCCCCGCTTCTCCGGTTGTAGTGCGTCTCATTTTCGCAACGCTCGGAGGTTTCATTAACGTTGGACCGCAATTTAGACTCCACTCGACTGCAATGCTGCCTCATTGTAAACTTCGGAGTTCGAGGGGGGCGTTGATGAGTGAAAAGCCAAAAAGGGTCCAAACTGCCACGATGAAGCGAAGGGCGCTCAGACCAAAATTGACCGGAACAACGGCGCAGACAAAGGCGCGGAGCCCGAAGGTCCGCGCCTCGCTTGTCTCACCGCCTCAGCCGCCTGGCATGTGCCGCTAGCCGCTGCCGGTTACGCTTTCGAAGACGTCGACGGCGTTTCATTGGCCGGGCTCCTGGCCGCTCCTACGATCGAGAGCGCTACGCCTCGGCGCCGGATCATGGCACAGCCACGCTGTCAGCGTTCGCGGCGCAAAAGCACGGTGGTTGGCGTCGTCCCAAGCCGACTTCGGAATGACGATGCGCATCTCGACAAGGCATGATGGGAGTTTCACCATCTGCGTCCGCGTTCGCACCCCCGGAATCTGGGCGCTGATCCTTGCCACGCGGGCGAATGCACACCGCTTGGATCGCCCGAGCTGTTTCCTGAACTCGGCGTCGGAAGCTCTGCGTGCCATCAACGCCCAGGCAAGCTCTGTCTCCGCCTCGCTCCAATGAGATTTGCCAGCGCGGTGACGACATGGTCCCAGTGGAATCAGAAAAAACCAACGACGGACGACAGGTCGACGGCCAGAGTGAGCGCCGCAACCAGCGACAGCAATAAGCCGATCGTGCAGAACAGGATGATCGGAACGAGTTCGTGACGAATCAGCCTCGAGATGTAGACGTGTTTCACGTCGGTGCCCTCAATTGACAAGATCGTCAGGCGATGCGGTCGAGGGTTCGGGCGGGCTCATGCAGTTCTCTTCTTTCGAACGAGCTTCGCGACGACGCTCAAAGTATTGCCTCAGCCACAATCCGAGATCGGAAGAGCGGCGAAGCTGAGCATTGAATAGAACTTGGTCCAAATCCTGAAAGCTTGTGCGATTGTCTTCCGACATTGCTTTGCTCCAAAGCTAATTCGGTAGAGACTTTAAGGTTGTCTGCTGCTCACGACCTCAAAACGACACCACAGACACATCAAAGCCGCTCAGAAATGTTTGCCGTGAGTCGAAACATGCGTAGGCGCCAATCAGTAAAACAGTGACGGCCCAAATAGCCAGAATGACCTCGACCTTTTTAAATTGAAGGAAGCCGTAGGCGGTCAAGTATGTGTGGGATGATGGGATGTGATGCTTGGTTGCAATAGTAGTGGGCATGGAAAAGGGCTCCGTTCGAAATGCGGCGGGAAAGAGCCTACGCGCGAAAAGCGCCGACCGATATGATCTATCTCACATTGCGCGTTCTCCGCTTTCGCTTCTGTCAAGCACAACGCGTGCCAATCTCGAGAGTGGCATGACGGCGCGCTGCATCTGTTCCGAGGATACGGGCTGGGTCTGTGAGAACCACCAGGACCAGTCTTGGACCGGTCCCCACGCCTGCGGCGGCGCCGGCGCCGGCGCCTCGCAACTTCAGCACCGCGGGCTCAATACAAAGGTCGCGAAATTCGGGAAAACCATTTCGCGGCCGTACCTCGCCGTGCCCGATCTCGAACGCAGTCTCGAGACGGCTATTCAGCAGTCGCTTTTGTTGATGAGCAATGGGGCCCGATCGAGGAGGCTCGGGCTTGTCGACCAAGCCATCTTTATTTTCGACCAGAAAGCGATGCACCGCGATTCCGACAGCCCACGGATCGATGGGGTCTTCGTAGGCGGGGCTATCGTTGCGCCGGTGTGCAAGGTGCTCCTCGGCGCCGGTGGAGAGCCCTGACAGGGCGCTGGCCAACGTATACAGGGCCGCCTCAAGGCGCTCGATTTCTTCTCGTAGGTTTGCCTTCTATTCGGCCGTTGCAGCGAGAGTAAATAATCGTTCGTCGCAGCGAGCACTCTAGCTTTCACGCGTCCTTTATTTTGAGGAACGGCGCTTAAGATTTGCTCCATCTGGGCTTCGCTGAAGCGATCCAAGCTCATTGGCCACCGAGAGGCGCAACGTTGCCCTGTTCGATCGCGCCAAACTTCGGCGCGCCGGCGCGGATCGCATCAGCCACGTAGCTCGGCGCCAAGTGGCCGTAATGCTTTTCGACCATGCGTCTTCGGTCAGGTGGATGTGGCGCGATTTGCTCGACTTGGATTTCCGGATCGCCACGGTGCCCGAATTGTGACTGAAGTCCGTCACGCGCAGAGTGATCAGTTCGCCGTAGCGCGCGCCTGTCTCAAGGCCTCCCCTGGCCAAGCGTCGGAAATCGACCGCAGAGACGTTGAGAAAACGCACGACCTCGGCAATCTCGAGATACCGCACGCGCGCGGCGTCAACTCCCTTGAATGGCTCAACCGCGCGCCATGCCGCATCGGTCAACGTCTTCCGCTCCCGCCATGCCTTATTCAGTGCAGCCTTGAGGACGGTCAGGATTCGGTTTGAGGTCGACTTGCGACGACGTTGGTGCTCCTCCGGATCGGTGATCTCCTTGAAGCGCTGCTCCTCGCCCTTCTTCACCCGGATGCGCGCGCCTGCCCTGGCAAGGGCATGGTGCCAGCTCTCGATCCTGTCCTTTGTCAGGTCCTTGACTTCGATGTCGCCGAACTCGGGCAAGATGAACGTGTCCGCGGCATACCGGCTGAACTGCGCCGACTTGCGCTTGGCCTCAAGAAATTCGATGTACGCATTGACGGCCGCCTTCACCGTAAGTGGCCCCGTCTTCCCGGCCGCTGTGTTGGCGCGATCGACCATCAACTCGCGCGCTTGGCCTGGGCCTGCGAGAAGCTGAGGATCTTGACGCCGTCGGCGTCTGACAAGTCATCAGCCGGCCCGATCGTCTCGACCTCGTACTTTTGATCGCCGACGTAGCTGCGCACCACCCAGCTACCGGCGCCGCTCTTGAGCCGGCGGTAGCCGATATGAAGCCCCTCCTCCATCACGCGGTAGTGAGGCTTTCCGCGCGGTGGCAGGCGTCGGCGGGCCTCTCGTTTTTCCAGATTCGCATCGCGGACTGTGCGGCCATATGCCACCGCCGAAAGGATCAAAAATGCGTCGTGGCAGGATTCGTTGAATAAATTCAGCTATTTGGACAGGAGTGGATCGCCATGGACGTCTTCTTATCTCTTTCACGGTGGAGAGAGCGGTTCGATTCCGCTAGGGAGCGCCATCGCGCGACCCTCCCTGAAAAATTCGACATAATACCAATAGGTTAAAGATACGGCCCAAACTGTGTTGTACAGTTTGTTGCACGTTGCACAGCGGAAAAGACTTGCTTGTTCTTGTCTTGTTCTCTCTGCTAAGATTTTGGGGCATGGAACACCATCCGACTCTGCTATCTGGTATCTGGCGGCGACTGCAAGGCGCTGAGAAAAGAACTTGGCCGCGCTCGCGCGATGACGACCATCCTCGCCGAGCGATCGATCGACACGCTGCCGTACGCCGCGCGCGGTCGACGTTGCCGCCCTGCCCCACGTCGCGACGACGCTAGCGCAGGGATCCGTCCAACCGCAACTCCCGAGTGCATGCCTGTCTCTGAGGGCGCTCGCCGAGCGCGCGGCTTTTTCCCGAGCGCCACGTTGATTAACCCGTGGTTCTACGACTGTTAAATTCACAACTTTCACGCGAACGTATACAGAATCGAGGACGGGAAAATGTTTTGGATTCTGCATGCTGCCGTTTTGGCGGCGTGGTCAGTCTGCCTTTTCAAGTGGGCTTATCGCAAAGGTTACAGCGCGGGGCACCAGGGCGGCTTGGATGCCGCGTTCAGGTTACTCGACAAAAGCAGCTAGCTGGGCCGCAGACGATGCAGCGGAAATATTGGCTAGTGTTTGCCTGCGCAGTGCCAATTTACTTTGCCTTGGCGACCTGGCTGTCACTCAGACAGGCCCCTCGGCTCGTGGTGCCCGATGCTCGTGGGGAGCGACATGCACTGATGCGACCGTTTATCCCGTTCAATTCCGCGTTTGCGATGACAAGCGTCGATCCATGGTTCGGCGATCTTGCTGACGCGGGCAGGGAACAGGACAACTCGCCTATCATCCTCTACGAGGATGACAAACCGCTCGGCCCCGCTCACACCACGCCCCATTCCGACATCAGCGCGATCGGCCTCGGTCGCTTTTCCCACTGGAAAGGCAATTATTCCGTTTTTGTGTTCTCCTCCAGCGATAACACCGACCCGCGCACCAACGGCCGCAGTTATTGGGCGGTGAAACCGCCAGCACGGGATTCCGGAATCGAGCCGAACGTGCCGGGAGAAAAGTATCATCTCGTTCGACCGTTCAATCACCTCGGAAAATCGCATGTTGCCGTCATAGCCAAGGATCTATGGTTTTCGGACGTCGCAGATGTTGCCGGACAATTCGATTCAAGCTCGCCCGTCCTCATCTATGAGGACGGCAAGCTGCTCGGACCGGCTCACAGCACGCCACATTCCACGATCAGCGACCTTGGCCTTGGTCGCTTTTCGCATTGGAGGAGCGGTGAAACGTCGATGTTCGTATTCTCGTCGAGCAATAATAGTGACCCGGAAACCAACGGCCGCAGTTATTGGGTGGTCAAGCCGGATCAGGCGCGTCAGGCGTGGAGCGGATCGGCCTGCCAGGACTGCAACAACCCCGGTGAAGACGAGAGGCGGCTACCTCCGCAGGACTGAATAAATTCGACCAGGAACGAAGAGACGGCCCAGCCTCCGATCCTGCGATCGGCGCCTGGCGGGGATCGATCGGGAATTCCCAACAAGCGATCAGCGCTTCGACGCAATCGACCAGAAACTCGATCGCCAGTTCGAGCAGTCGCGTCTCTGGCCGCCACGAATAGCTAAACCCTCGCCAAGGTCTACCTCTCGGCACTTTCGGACATGTCGAGCGCACTGTCCAATCGGGGAGCACCACCGCGATAGGCCATCCCCAAGTTTGCCCCGATTTTTCAATGGCTTGCGATAGCAAATGAATCGGTACGGATTATTGCGGGATGCGCCAACAGTTCACAATTGTTAAGGTGCGGTCCCGCCCGGAACACCGTAAAAATCTGCTCTGGATGTTCCCGATTCGCGGATCCGACCCGCGGCTCCCACCTCAACCCGCCCCTCACCTGACCTGCGACTTCCTCATAATGAACGACATTGACGACCATCGACAAGGGGTAGCGTGGTTGCACCCGCCTATGAAAAGGCCATGCCGGCGATCCTGAGCACCGATGAAGAGCGCAACCAACACCGTGCCGCGGCGTAGCAACCTCAACAGCTGGTCCCGCCAACTCGAAGACCCGATCTCCTTGCCCGAGCGTACGCCGCTCGATTCGAAGCGACCCCAGGTCGAAACGTTGACGCGGGCCGTCCTCCTGCTCGCCTTCTTCGGACTGTTGTTTTTTTCCTTCTACAAGGTCTCGTGGATCCAGCCGCTATTCCACGTCGGCTTCAGCGATCGGTGGCTCGCGCTCGCCGTCGTGCCGGTTTGCCTGACCATCGCAATCGGAGCTGCGTTCGTTTTCGCCCGCTTCAGCTTCGGCTATCTGGTCGGCTTCTATCTCTTTGTGATGATGGCGGGCTACTTCTGGCTCAATGCCTTCAGCCTGCTCGACTACGATCACCATCAGGCCCTCATCGCATCAGCGATTTCGATCGTGCTGTTTCTTCTGCCTACTTTGATGGTCCGCGGGGATATCATCCGGCCAGAGCTCTCGGCCGGGGTTTTGAATCGAGCCCCCGACGTCATTCTCGCAATTTCGGTCATCGTGTTGATTTGGTGCGCGCTTGACAACTTCCACATCATCGGCTTCGACGAAATGGAGAAATACAGGGCCATGATCGCCCGCCCGCGCGCTGCTGAATATGCGATAGGCAATATCAACGGCGCCTTGATTCCGTTTGCGCTGGCCTGCGCCTTCATGCGCGACCGGAAGTGGATCGTGGCGGCACTTTGCGTCGTGTCGCTCGCATACTATCCGGTGACGTTCACCAAAACCGCGATCCTCACCGCGCCATTCGTCGTCTTTGTCGCGGCGGTGTCGTTGCGGTTTGAGGCACGGATCGTCGTGATTCTGTCTCTCATGGTACCGCTGATGATCGGGCTCGCAGCGATCGGCGGCAGCGCCAAGCAAGACATCAACTCGTTCCGCCAGATCGTGTTTGGTGTCATGGATTTCCGGTTGCTGGCGATACCGGCGATTTCACTCGATCACTATTTCGATTTCTTCCAGCATCATCCGCACACCTATTTCTGTCAGGTGTCGTTCCTGAAACCCCTGATGACGTGCCCCTACTCCGACCAGCTCGGCGCCCTGATGGCAAACGAGTATCACATCGGCAGCATGAATGCGTCGCTGTTCGCGACGGAGGGCGTTGCGTCGGTTGGACCGCTATGGATGCCGCTGTCCGCGTTGGTCTGCGGGCTGCTCATCGGGGTCGGCAACAAGGTTGCCGCAGGGCTGCCTGTGCGCTTCGTCCTGATTTCCGGCGCGATCGTCCCACACACGCTGTTGAACGTGCCGCTATCGACCACGTTCCTGTCGAACGGATTGGCGCTGTTGATATTGCTCTGGTGGATAACACCGCGCGATCAGGCGACCGATGCCAATGCGATCGTTTCGCCAAATCCCTCTGCGCCAAGTCCCCCTGCGTGAGGGGCGATCTCGCGCCGGGCGAGGTGCGATAACCCGCTAATGATTGGCGACGCTGGCCACTTCCTGGCGGTCGCTCGGCTGCGCGGCCGGCTTGAGGCAGGTGCTGCAGATCACGAGTTTCCGTGCCAGTTGAGCGTCGTCGTCAGCGGTCCGCGGCTGCTGGCTATCCGTCGATTGCGCGACAGCCGGCGAGGCGTTCCGCGCATGCCGTTGCGGCGGCGGAAGGTCGGGATCCCGTCCGGCGCCGTCCCAGGCCAGCGGCCCCGGCGCGGTCGGCGCCGCGGTGCCCATCATTCCGTACTGCGCGTATTGCGCACAGGCACCAAGCGAGATCGGCAGAAGCAGGACCGCGGCCTTGCCCGCCCAGTTCCCGAACGAAGACATGTTCACACTCTCACGCTACTGATGCTGAGACCTAAAAGCAGAACCGCTAAGAAATCGTTTGCCCTGTTGACCGATCGCCGCATCCGGTAAAGACGGTATCGGGGCACAAGCGGCGAAACAGGAGCCCGATCATGTCTGACACCAACGGTCGCTTCGATGGCAGGCGTGTGCTCGCAGACCTCAACGCGCTGCGGGCCTTCGGCGCCTACAAGACCGGTGTGCACAAGCCGACATTTTCGGACGCCCACATCGGCTCGCTCGACTGGCTCGCGCAGCGGCTCCCCGACGCAGGTCTGATCGCGACGATCGACGGGATCGGCAACGTCCTCGGCAGCAGTGCAAAGGCCGGACCGAAGCTGCTCGCGGGCTCGCATCTCGAAAGCCAGAACCATGCGGGCTGGCTCGATGGCCCGCTTGGCGTCATCTATGCGCTAGAAGCCGCGCGCGTGCTCAACTCCGATCCTAGTGTGAACGGCGCGATCGAGGTGGCGGCTTGGTGCGACGAGGAAGGGCATTTCGGCCACTTCCTCGGCAGCCGCTCCTATGTTGGTGCGGTGAGCGAAGCCGACATCGATGCCGCGCGCGACCGCAGCAGCGATCGCACGATGCGGCAGGCGCTGCATGAAACCGGGTTAGCCGGCCGCCCACGCCTGCAGGTCGAGCCGGGACGCCACCTCGGCTATGTCGAGGCCCATATCGAGCAGGGCGAGGCGCTCGAGAGCAGCGGCCTCAAGATCGGCGTCGTGACCTCGATCGTCGGAATCTGGCAATACCGCATCGCATTCACCGGCGAGCAGAACCACGCCGGCACCACGCGGATGGCAATCCGCAAGGACGCGGGTCTCGCGCTCGCGAGATTCTGCGTCGCGATCGACGACAGCTTCCCTGCCCTGTGCGGACCGCGCACGGTGTGGACCACGGGCCGCATCACGCTGGACCCCGGCGCGCCGAGCATCATTCCGGGGGGCGCCGAGATGCTGTTCCAGATCCGCGACGATGATCCCGATGTGGTCGCGCGGCTCGAGGCGCATCTGCACCGGATGGCGGCCGACGTCACGGCATTGGGCCGCTGCGGCGTCGAGGTCGAGCGTATCAGAACCGGTGTTCCCGCGATGATGAATGCCGCGTTCCAGGATGCGATCGAGGCCGCGAGCTCAGGCTTTGCCGGCGGCAAATCGGTGCGAATGCCCAGCGGCGCCGGGCACGACGCCCAGGTCCTTGCCACCATCATGCCGGCAGCCATGCTGTTCGTGCCGTCGATCGGTGGAATCAGCCATCACTGGAGCGAAAACACCGACGACGCCGACATCGTCACGGGCGCCCAGGTCTTTGTCGAAACCTGCCGCCGCTTGCTAGCGCAAGGGGCCGCTGCGCCGCGCTGATCGCTGATCTCAAATCTCAGGCGCGTCGTCCAAACGGAACCACCGCCCAGACGCGCTCATGCGCGTAATACCAGGCGATCTTGGTGACGATTTCGAGCCCGGCGATCGAGCCTGCGATCGCGACCTTGCCGGTCATGAACCAACTGATCGCAAAAGTGTCGAGGGTTCCCAACGTCCGCCAGCTCACGGCCTTGAGAATCGACCGCGCATGAGTCTCCGCTCCACGTAACAGCACCCGGCAACGCCTCCCGTTTAATCAGCAAAGCACATCTACCACGCCGTCTATCGTGCCGCTTGATCATCGCGCTTTAGCCGACCACAGCAAAACGTGAGTTCCGAATACAGGTCCACCGCGACGGACCGTCTTGCAAAGCGCTGGATTTATGGCCATTTTCGTCCAAAGCGAGGTCAGATTTCGTTTATGTGGTTGCTTGGGTCACTTCCGACTGTGATTGGCGTTGCCGCCATCGCACCTGCGTTGCTGGTGCTCTGGCTCGTAATTGCTGCCGACGAGCGCCCCGGGCCACCCGCGCAGGTGTGGCTCGCCTTCGTGCTCGGCGCCGCCAGTATTTCATTGCTGGGTCTGGCGCGGGTGCCGTTCAACGCGCTGCTCGCGATTCCCGGCAATCCCTGGATGACGCAGGCGGTTCGCGCCCTGTTCGGGGTCGCGGCGCCTGAAGAGATCGTCAAGGTCCTCGTCATCGTCGCGATCTCGACGCGGCGCCGTGCCTTCGCCGACCCGATGGATACGGTGGTCTATGGCGCAGCCGCCGGACTTGGCTTTGCCGCCTATGAGAACCTCGCCTATCTCGTCCAGCACAAGGACATGTGGCGCGCGCTCGCTGCGTTGCGCAGCGTCCTGACCGTACCCTTTCATGGTTCACTCGGCGTCATCGCCGGCGCCTATCTTGCGATCGCGCGCTCTGGTGGTGCGCTCGGCGCGCACCGGCATAACCGCGACTGGGCGCGTATCTCGAGCTGGGCGCTCGTGCTGTTCGCGCCGATCGCGCTGCACGCGGCGTTCGATTTTCCGCTCCTTACGCTGCAGCGTAATCCGGACCTCGGTTCGACCACACGGCTGCTGCTGGGGTCGGCGAGTGTGCTGATCGGCTTCTCCTCGATCGGCTTTGCCATAAGGCTGGTACGGCGGGTCGGCAGGCATCACGCGCCGCGCACCGTGCTGGCGCGCGAGCGGCTCAGCCAGTTGCGGCGAATGTGGGCGCTGCTGCTGATCGGCGGCGGCGCAGGCTTTGCCGGTGTCGCCTTCCTGCTCACCTCGCTCCATCACTGGTACGTCAATCCCGAGCGCAATGCCTCGTTCATCCTGGTCCCGATCGGCTTTACGTCGATCCTGATCGGTCTTGCGCTGCTGATCGCAACCACTGCGGTCTACTTTCTCGGCCGCAACCGGATGCGCACGGCGCCCCACGGCTTTTCGTCGGCACCGGGTCAGAGCTAAAGCGTTTTCAAGCGAAGTGGATACCGGTTCGCGTGAAGAAAACGCGTCAAAACTAAAATCTAGAGCCCCGTTCCAATTCCATCGGAACGGAAGCGGCTCTAGGATAGATATTGCGCTCAGGTACCGGGAGAACCGCGATGACCCTTTCCAACGACCTCGACAAGCTGAAGTCGGAGTTGAGCGCCGCGGTCAAGCAGCACTGGAAGGCCTTCCTGTTCGAGGGCATCCTGCTGGTGATCCTCGGCATCGCGGCAGTTATCGTACCGCCGCTGGCGAGCCTCGCCATCACCATCGTCCTCGGCTGGATGTTCCTGATCTCTGGCATCGGCGGGCTGATCGTGACGTTCTGGGCGCGCAACATGCCAGGTTTCTGGTGGTCGCTGATCTCGGCCGCCCTTGCCGTCCTCGCCGGCCTGGTGCTGTTGGCGCGACCCGTCCAGGGCGTGCTGACGCTGACCATCGTGGTCGGCGCCTATTTCGTCGCCGAGGGCGTCGCCACCATCATGTACGCGCTGGAGCATCGCCGCGAATTGTCCGGGCGCTGGTCGTGGCTGCTGATCGCCGGCCTGATGGATATCCTGATCGCGTTCTTCATCATCGCCGGCCTGCCGGGCTCGGCGGAATGGGCGCTCGGTCTGCTGGTCGGCCTCAATCTGATGTTCGGCGGCGCCACCCTGATCGGCATGGCGCTCGCGGCGCGCAGCACCTCATGACCAGATGGATTCGGCGCAGTCGGATTTTGGGTGACAAGCCAAAATCCGTACGCTATAGAGCCGCCCCATGATCACCGTCGCCACCAGCTACTATTGGTACTTTAGCTACGACAGCTCGCTGGCGGCAGGAGGATCACGCTCAATCTAAAGAATTGCAGCATACATCCGAACCAAGCCGCCAGACCTGGCGGCTTTTTTTGTGCCGGCAGGTCCCAATCCCAAGAGGAGCCAGCCGTGTTGAGCACAACAGACGATCTTCGGATCAAGGAACTGAAAGAGCTGAGTACGCCCGAAGAGGTGATGCGGGAGGTCCCGCGCACCCTGACGGCGACTCGGATCGTGATGGGCGCCCGCAACGCCATCCACGCGATCCTGCACGGAACCGATGACCGCCTCCTGGTCGTCGTCGGCCCCTGCTCGATCCACGACCCCGCCGCGGCCGTCGACTACGCCGAGCGCCTCGTCGCCTTGCGCGAGCAGCTCGCCGACCGGCTCGAGATCGTGATGCGCGTCTATTTCGAGAAGCCGCGCACCACCGTCGGCTGGAAAGGCCTGATCAACGATCCCGATCTCGACGGCAGCTTCGACATCAACAAGGGACTGCGCCTGGCCCGCAGCGTGCTGTCGGCGGTGAATAATCTCGGCCTGCCGGCCGGCACCGAATTCCTCGACATGACCACGCCGCAATATATCGCCGATCTCGTCTCGTGGGCGGCGATCGGTGCACGCACCACCGAGAGCCAGATCCATCGCGAGCTGGCGTCGGGATTGTCCTGCCCGGTCGGCTTCAAGAACGGCACCGACGGCGACGTGCGGATCGCGGCGGACGCGGTGAAGTCGGCGTCCCACCCGCACCATTTCATGGCGGTCACCAAGGGCGGCCGATCGGCGATTGCCGCAACCAGCGGCAACGAGGACTGCCACGTCATCCTGCGCGGCGGCCGTACGCCGAACTATGATGCCGCAAGCGTCGAAGCGGCCTCGGGCGAGCTCGGCCGCGCCGGCGTCGCAGCGCGCCTGATGATCGATACCAGCCACGCCAACTCAAGCAAGAAGCCGGAGAACCAGCCGCTGGTGGCCGCCGACATCGCTCGCCAAATCGCGGGCGGCGAAGCGCGCATCGTCGGGGCGATGATCGAGAGCAATCTGGTCGCCGGTCGCCAGGACGTCGTGCCTGATACGCCGCTGACCTATGGCCAGAGCATCACCGACGGCTGCATCGACTGGGATACGACGGTTGCGGTGCTGAATCAGCTAGCGGACGCCGTGGACGCCAGGCGAAGCGCGCGAGGTGGCGGCCTGAAGGAACTCACAGCCTGACGCGGCAAGATGGATTGAGCATTGGATTGAGCGCAAGCAGCGGGGCGCGGGATGTCGCGCTCCGCCTGCCATCTGCCACCGCTCAGCAGCCGCGGCAGATGCTCTTGATCTTCTTGTCGAGCGCGGCGTCTTCCTTGTTCGCCGCGTCGTTCGGATTGCTCAGATTCTTTTCGCTCGGCACCTCGTCGGCCCGCGGCTGACGGTGGCCGACCGGCGCCGGGAGCAGCTGGCCGCCCTTCTGCGCGGTGGACGATCCGCCCTGCGCCCATGCCTGTTGGACCAGGATTTGGGGCACCCCAACCGCAACCACCAATGCCATCGACAAAACTGTTTTCCGCATCTCGCGTCTCCGCTTCTCAGCCCTTTTTATCGCGCCCGTTCCGGGACATCGATGGTCGCGCGGTCGCGCCGCCCCTGTGCTACGCAATCCTGCACCTTCCGTATATCCGCCGCAGCGCCAAGTAGCCAGATTCCCGCGACGACCCAGTGTCACAAAGAATCGGGGCTCTTGCCCTCCGTCCACGGCCCGGCTTACGTTTCAGGCGGATAGACGTGAACGTCACCACAATAATCGACAATACGATACGGCCGTTCCACGATATCTTCACGTTCGCGGGAAATCGGCTGTGACAAATAGGTCGGCCCGATCGGCGCCTTGCCATGGCCGCCCGGAATGTCGAGCACATAATCCGGCTGGCACAGGCCCGAGACGCGCCCGCGCAGGGCGCGCATCAACGCCTGCCCGGCTTCGATCGTGGTACGCAGATGCGCGGTGCCCGGCGCGAGATCGCCGTGATGCAGGTAATAGGGCTTGATCCGGCACTCGACGAACGCCCGCATCAAGGCTACCAGCGTGGCGGAGTCATCATTGACCCCGCGGAGCAGCACGGACTGGCTGACCAGGGGTATCCCGGCGTCCGCGAGGCGCGCGCAGGCTGCGCGAGCCGTCCCGGACAGTTCGCGCGGGTGGTTGGCGTGGATCGCGATCCAGGTCGTCGCGCCGTCGCAGCGCAGCGCCGCGATCATGTCGGCATTGATGCGCTGCGGATCAGCGATAGGCACCCTTGTATGGATGCGGATGATCTTCACATGCTCGATCGCGGCGAGGTCGGACATGATCTCCAACAGTCTTCGCGGTGACAGCATCAAGGGATCGCCGCCGGTCAGGATGACTTCCCAGACCTCGGGGCGCGCGCGGATGTAGTCCAGCGCCGCGCGATAGGCGTCCTCCGACAGGGCCGTGGCCTTGCCCGGACCGACCATTTCGCGGCGGAAGCAGAACCGGCAATACACCGCGCAGACATGGACGAGCTTGAACAGCACCCGGTCGGGATAGCGATGCACGATCCCCGGCACCGGCGAATGCGCGTCGTCGCCGATCGGGTCGGCCATCTCGCCGGGCTGCTCAACAAGCTCTTCGGCGCTCGGCACGAACTGCCGCGCGATTGGATCGTCTGGATCGGCCGCATCTATCAGCGCGACAAGCTCCGGCGTCACCGCGACCGCGTAGCGCGCCGCCACTTTCTCCAGCTCGGCCAGCGCCGAGGCCGGCGCAAGACCGGCTTCGACCAACTCGCGCGGCTGGCGCAGCGTCGCTGCCAGTTTGGGATCGATCCTGTTCATGTCTCTCCTGCAGGCGGTGTCCAGACCACCTGATCAATCCGGGGCGCGCCGCTTGCCAGCATCACCAGCCGGTCGAAACCGAGCGCAACGCCGCTCGCCTCCGGCATCTGGCCGACCGCGGCGAGGAAATCCTCGTCGATCGGATAGCGCTCGCCGTAACGGCGGGCCTTCTCATCCATATCAGCGGTGAAACGATGGCGCTGCTCGGCGGCGTCGGTCAACTCGCCAAAGCCATTGGCGAGCTCGACGCCGCAGGCATAGACCTCGAAGCGCTCCGCCACCCGCGGATCGCCAGCCTTGGTGCGCGCCAGCGCCGCTTCCGGCGACGGATATTCGAACAGCACCGTCAGGCGGCCCTGTCCCAGATTGGGCTCGACATGCTCGACCAGCACCTTGCTGAAGATATCCGACCAGGTGTCGTCATCGGCGATCCGCACCCGCCCGCCCGCGGCCGACGCCAGCGCCGCGCGATCGCCCTCATCGCCGGCGATTGTGGCCAGCAGGTCGATGCCGGCAAAGCGCTGGAAGGCCGCGGCCACCGTCACCAGCTCCGGCTCGGCGAACGGATCGGCCGTCCTGCCGCGGAATGAGAACCGCCCGATCCCGGTCGCCTGCGCGGCGTGGGCGATCACGACGATGGTGTCGGCCATGATGACGTCATAGCCCGCATTGGCGCGGTACCATTCCAGCATGGTGAATTCGGGCAAATGCAGATCGCCGCGCTCGCGGTCGCGGAACACCCGGGCGAACTCGTAGATCTTCGGCTCACCGGCCGCGAGCAGCTTCTTGCAGGCGAACTCCGGCGAGGTGCGCAGATAGCGCGTCGCATGTGAGCCGTCGGCCTGGATCAGGTCCGTGCGGAGAGCATGAAGATGCGTCTCGTTGCCCGGCGAGACCTGGAGGATTCCGGTCTCGACTTCGGCAAAACCCTGCTCCTCGAACCAGGCCCTGAGCGCCTTCGTGATCGCGCGTCGCGCCAGCAGGAACGGTTTGCGGTCGGCATAGCGCGCCGGCGTCCACCAGGGAGAGGAATGGCTTTGCCCAGTCATGACCGCGTAGCCTCCGGTCCTTTGGAATCGACATCAACAAACCCGCCATCCTGTTTAAGAAACAAGTGCAAGCCATTGAAATTCAGCCGATTGATGGCTGCCATAGTCTGACATCTCGTGGGAACGCGCTGGAATTCGTCCCTTCATGTCGAAAGACGCCCGCCTTGTCCATGCGCGCGACCGGCTGAACCTCGCCGGCGGTCCGCGCATCTCGTGCGGACGTCGGGTGCAGATAGGCACGGATCGGGCCGACCGGAACGGTTGGCAACCTGCCGAAATTAGCCGCAAAAGGCTGGCATCTCAGGGACAAATCAGTATGTTGCAGCCCGAAATCGCCGCTATGGCCGAGGGGCTGCCATCCGGTTTGCATCCCCGGCCGTCAAATTCAGGAAAACACCTTTGAAAGTCATCGCCAGCTCTATCCGCAAGGGCAATATCATCGAGCAGGACGGCAAGCTCTATGTGGTCTTGTCCGCCGAAAACATTCACCCGGGCAAGGGCACCCCGGTCAGCCAGATCGAAATGCGCCGCATCGGCGACGGGGTGAAAGTCTCGGAGCGCTACAAGACCACCGATCAGGTCGAGAAGGCCACCGTCGAGGACCACAATTACAATTACCTCTACGAAGACGGCGACGGCTTCCACTTCATGAACGCCGAGAATTACGACCAGGTCCAGGTCTCCAAGGAGATCGTCGGAACGTCGGCGCCCTATCTGCAGGAAAACATGACCGTGAAGCTGTCGATGCACGACGGCAATCCGGTCTCGATCCAGTTGCCCCAGCGCGTGACGCTGGAAGTGAAGGAGACCGAGCCGGTGACAAAGGGCCAGACCGCCTCCTCCTCCTACAAGCCCGCGATCCTCTCCAATGGCGTGCGCACCGGCGTGCCGCCGCATGTTGCCGCCGGCACCCGCATCGTTGTCATGACCGAGGATGGTTCCTACGTTGAACGCGCCAAGGATTGAGCGCAATCTCCCTGGTGATTTGGGGATGGGCCGGGGGCTGCATTGAACAGGAAGGTTGTCAGCTTCGTCAGTTGCTGGCTGGCAGCCCTGCTCTTGCCCCTGCCCGGCGCTTTTGCCGACGAGTTCAGGACGCCGTCGATCTCGGCCATGCGGGTCGAATGGCGCGCCGTGCTCGACCAGCTACGGCTGGAGATCAACGCCCAGCCGGACATCGCCCAAAACTTCACGTTCGCCGGCCAGCGCCGCGTCCCGGCCTCCGATCCACGTTCGACGCCCGCTTTGGTGCAGTTGAGCGCGGTGACGTCAGCGATCTTCCCCGGCATCGCGCGAAGCCCCATTCCGGTGCTGCTGCCGTTCGACACCGCAAGCTATCTCGATGCCCGACGCGGAGGTGCGCCGGACAGTCTGTCGTTGCAGCGCTATCAGGCCGACTTTCGCCCCGCCGATTTCTTCAGTGCCGGCGCGTCCGGCTATGACGCCGTGTTCTCGCTCGAACCGGGCGCCGGCGACGGCATGCCGCCGCGGATCTTTGCAAAGCCGGTCGAGGTGTCAATCTCAGGCTCGATCCTGGTCTACGATCTGGCCGACCGGCTTGGCGGCAAGGGCGAACCGGTCAAGACGCTGGCCACCCAATTCCCCGACATGCGGCGCTTCATCCGGGAAGGCTATGTCCGCTATGCCTTCACCCGCTTCGGCATTCCCTATGTCGTGTCGATCCAGTGCCTCGACAGCACCCCGCGCCCGAAGCGGCTGGCCTGCCGCGAGGCTTATCCCGTCGCCGAACGCTTCCTGAAGGCATTGCGGATCGACGGCGGACAGCCGTCGCGGCCGCGCAGCGACATCGCTTCCGATATCGCCGAACGGCCCGCGGCGCTGTCGCCCGATTTCACCTATCACCCGAGCGGCGACATCATCGCCAACAGTGGCGGGCGCAAGCAGGGCGGCCACGCCGATTTCACCGCCTATTCGCAGATCCGCTTTCCGCTCGAGAAGGTGCCGGCCTTCGCGCACTCGCAGTCGTTCGCCAAGCGCAAGTCGGACGGGCCTGCCGACAGCTATCCCTGGCAGGACAATTTCTGCGAGGCGCGCAGTTTTGAGGTCGGACAATGCGCCAGCGGCTACGGCCATCAGGGCCAGGATATCAAACCCGGCGCCTGTCCGGCGGACAGCAAGGATGGCTGCGGTCCGAGGCAGCAGGCGGTCGTCGCGGTGCGCGACGGCATCGTGATCCGCTCGCCGCAGCAGCAGGCCGCTGCGTTGCAGGTCAACACAAGCACCGAGCATATCCGCTTCCGCTACATGCACATGAACCCGTCTGCGATGGACGCCGACGGCCTGCTCAACGGACGCCGTGTCGCCGAGGGCGAGAAGATCGGCGTGGTCTCGAATTATCTCGATCACCCCAACGGCACGTCGCGGCACCTGCATTTCGACGTGCAGCTGTTCACGCGCGACGGCTGGCTGTGGGTCAATCCCTACACCACGCTGGTGTCGGCCTATGAGCGGCTGATCCGCGGCCGCGGCCGCGAGATCGGGCCGGAGCCCGGCCCCGCAGCCGCCGTGGCCCATGCCCTGCCCGAGGACGTGCTGCGCCATCTCGACACCCAGGAGGGTGGCGGCAATTAGCGCGCATCACACGTCTTGGGATCGTCGGATCCTCAAAGCCTGAACAAACTCTCCGCATTGCCATGCGCGATCCGTGCACGGTCAACGGCGGAGACCGGAATCTGGTCCAGGAACGCGCGTGCCTTGGCCATCGAGGCGTAAGAGGTCGCGGCCCGGGCCATCGAGGAAGCCCGGCGTGGCGAAATGTTCTTCAAGCGTGATGGTGCGCATGGCCTCGATGCTCCACTGCTGTCGGATACCGAAGCTCCCAATGCTCGGGACGAATGGTGGCGATTTTCCGAACGAACCCCAAAGCGGACCACCGCACCGGGTGCACTGCCGCAATTCCGTTTCCTCCGATGTGATGAGTCGCCCCGATGACGGTGCGCGCGTACCCTGTGTCCCTCACCTATAAAAAAATACGGGAGGCCCAATGACGACAATCGACCAGCCCGCTCAAGGGCGCGCCGCGGATATCCTCGCCCGCCTGGATCGGCTCCCGGGCACGCGACATGTCTGGACGTTGATCACGCTGCTCTCGCTCGGCGGCATGTTCGAACTCTACGATCTGTTCATGACCGCTTATGTCGTCCCCGGTCTGATGAAGGCAGGATTGCTCAAGGACGTGTCCATCAGCATCTTCGCCGGACCGGCACTGTTTGTCGCCGCGACCTTCACCGGCCTGTTCATCGGCACCTGTGCGTTCGGCTATGCCGCGGACAGATACGGACGCCGGACGATCTTCACCTATTCGATGCTGTGGTACAGCGCGGCGACATTCGTGATGGCGTTCCAGGATACAGGTCTTGGCGTCAGCCTGTGGCGGCTGATTGCCGGCATCGGCATCGGCGTGGAACTGGTCACGATCGATACTTACGTGTCGGAACTTGTGCCCAAATCGATGCGCGGCCGCGCCTTCGCCTTCAATCAGGGCGTCATGTTCGCGGTGGTGCCGATCGTGGCCTTCATTGCCTACAAACTGGTGCCGATCAGCCCGTTCGGCATCGACGGTTGGCGGTGGGTGGTCTTGATTGGCTCAACCGGCGCCCTGTTTGTCTGGTTCATCCGCCGCTCGGTCCCGGAGAGCCCGCGCTGGCTCATCAATCAGGGACGGCTCGACGAGGCTGACGCGGTCACCACCGCGATCGAGGCGAAAGTCCGACGCGATCTCAATGGCGCGGCACTGGCGACGCCGGGAAGCCATGCCGTGGAGAAAGCCGAGCCGCTGGGACGCTTTGCCGAAATCTTTGAATCACGCTACCGCGGCCGCACCTTCATGCTGATGGTCTTCCAGTTCTTCCAGACCTTCGGTTTCTATGGCTTCGCGGCCTGGGTGCCGACGCTGATCGCGCAACAGACCGGCGTCAATGTCAGCGCAAGCCTGCTCTATTCATTCATCATCGCGATCGCCAACCCATTCGGTCCGTGGCTTGCGATGAGCTTCGCCGACAAGTTCGAGCGGAAGTGGCAGCTGGTCGCCGCCGCCTGCTGCATCGGCATCTTCGGAATAATGTTCTCGTTTCAAAGCGCGATGCCGCTGCTGATCCTGTTCGGCGTGCTGATCACGCTGTCGAACAACATCCTGTCCTACTCGTTCCACAATTATCAGGCCGAGCTGTTCCCGGCGCGGATACGGGCGCGCGCCGTAGGCTTCACCTACTCCCTGAGCCGGCTCAGCGCGATCTTTGCGAGCTTCATCATCGGCTTCTTCCTGCAAACCGCGGGCACCAAGGGCGTCTTCGGATTGATCGCGGGCGCCATGGTCGTCGTGGTCATCGCCATCTCGGTATGGGGCCCGCGCACGCTCGATCGTGAGCTTGAGGAGATCTCGGGATGAGGTAAACCGCCGGCTCAGCTATTCGAGCATCGTGGTCAGCTGCGCGCCCTCGTCCGCCACGAACACCGCGATCAGTTCCGCCGGCTCGGTGCTGCTGGCATTGGCCGAGACGACGTGGGTAGAACCCGGCGGCTCGAAGAAGGACTGACCGACGGTGAAGGTCTCGACCGGCCCGCCGCCGAGCTGGGAGCGGATTTCGCCCTTGGTGATGTAGGCCGTCACCGAACCGGCGTGGCGATGCGGCGGCGTGAAGCCGCCGGGTCCGTACGACACGCGGACCACCGTGACGCGCTTGCCGGGCACATTCGGCAACGCGTGCGAGGTGATGATTTCGACCTTGTTGAGTGCCGATCCCTCCGCGTTCGCAGCGGCGCAGAGCGGCACGATGGCCGAGGAGATCGCGTCCATCGAGATCGGCAACGCCTTGCCGATCGCAAAAGCGCAAGCGAGCCCCGCAACGATTGCGAGCGAGACCGGCCGCGGCGGCCGGACCAATGGAAGAGACAGTGTCGCAGCTATCGACGTCATCGGTTGTTCTCCCTGTTGTTGTTCAAATCCGCCTCTCAAGACGCGGCCGCATTTGCCGCATGCTTACGCGCCGGCGGCGTCCAGCGATAGGCGGCGCCGAACCGGTTCCAGACATTGATCGAGGCGATCGCCGAGGTGAGATAAGTCAGCTCCTGCTCGGAGAATTCCGCGGTTGCCTGCGCATAGACCTCGTCGCTGACGCCGTTCGGAAGCAACGTCAGCGCTTCGGTCCAGGCCAGCGCTGCTCGCTCGCGCGCCGAAAACTGCGGCGCCTCGCGCCACACCACCACGAGGTTGAGCTTGTCCGCGGCAATGCCGAGGCTCTCGCTCTGCAGGATGTGATACTGCACGCAAAAGGCGCAGCCGTTGATCTGCGAGGCGCGTATCTTGACCAGCTCGATCAGTTGCTTGTCGAGGCCGGCCTTCGCCGCGAATTGCCCGAGTGAACGCACGGCGGCGAACACATCAGGCGCGAGCTTCTCGAAATCGGCGTATTCCTTGCGAGCGTGTGACATCGGGTTGGCCTCATATTATCAGAACACTGATATCTTATAAGAGTACTGATATGGTCAGCAAGACCAGGCGATCGAAGAAGGTGAGATCAGGCGGCATGGCCGAAATGCGAAAACACGGAAAATCCGGCGCCGCCGGAAAAAAGCCCGCGAAGCGCCGGACCCGAAAAAAGCCCGCGGCCGGTCGAAAAGCGGTCGCGGTAGATCGCGCCCTCGCCGTCCCGCCGCCGCCCGGCGAGGGCAAACGCGGCGAGCAGGGCTACCTCGGCTATCTGCTCCGCCAGGCCCAGGCCGCCTCGCGGCTCTCGATGGAACGCGCGCTCGCGCGCCTCGGCGTCACCACGCCGCAATTCGTCGTCCTCACCATGCTGAAGGCCTATCCAGGGCTGTCCGGTGCCGATCTGGCGCGGGTTTCGATCCTGACGCCGCAGACCGTCGGCGTGATCATCCGCAACCTCGAGCGCGACGGCGCGATCCGCAAGACGCCGCACCCGGTCCACGGCCGGGCGCTGCAGTGGACGCTGACCCGGCGTGGAAGGCGGCTGCTCGACCAATGCCGCCGCCATGCCAAGACGCTGGAGCGGCGGCTGGCCGCCAGCCTCACGCCCAGGGCGGAACGCGTGATCAGGCGCTGGCTATCAAAAATCGCCACAGATTTGCAGGATAGCTAGCGCATGATCCGGAAATGAAACAGCCTGATTCTCCGAGATCCCCTGCCCGCCGCGTTGTCCTGAAAACAGGGCTTGCGGCCGCTGCGGTGCTCGCCCATCCGCTCGGCGCGCTGGCGGCTGCACCTGCCGGCTTCGACCAGTGGCGTGAGAATTTTCACGGTCGCGCGCTGGCCAAGGGCATTTCGGAGGCGACCTGGAACCGCTGCATGGCGCGGGTCGAGCCGGACATGAGCGTGTTCAAGCAGATGCGCAACCAGCCTGAATTCCACGAGCAGATCTGGCAGTACATCAACCGGCGTGTCTCCGACTGGCGTATCATCCACGGCCGCGAGGCGTTGAAGAAGAACGAAGCGCTGTTTGGCCGGATCGAGCGCGATTTCGGCGTCGAGCGCGGCACGCTGCTCGCGCTGTGGGGCGTTGAATCCGCCTATGGCGATCCGCTGGTGCAGCGGAACCACATGACGCCGGTGTTTCCCTCGCTCGCCGCGCTCGCCTGGAACGAGCCGCGCCGCAAGGCCTATTGGGAGACCGAGCTGATCAACGCGATGAAGATCGTCCAGCGCGGCTGGAGCACGCCCGAGGAGATGAACGGCTCCTGGGCCGGCGCGATGGGGCATTCGCAATGGATGCCGGAGGTGTGGCTCAATGTCGGCTTCGATTATGACGGCGACGGCAAGGTCTCGCCGTTCGGGCGGCCCGACGACGCCCTCGCATCGACCGCGAAATATCTGCTCAATCGCGGCAAGTATCACCGCGGCGAGCATTGGGGCTACGAGGTTCGGGCGCCGGGCGGCTCAAGCGGCAACCGCAGCTACGCGGCGTGGGCAGGCGCCGGCGTGACGCGTGCCAACGGCCAACCGTTCCCGCAGCCGAATGCGTCAGCGCAGCTCTGGATTCCGGAGGCCGGCGGGCCGGCGTTTCTGCTAGGACCGAACTTCTATTCCGTGAAGAGCTACAATCCGTCGATGAATTACGCGCTGGCGATCTGCCATCTCGGCGATCGCTGCCTCGGCGGCCCCGACTTCATCCAGCCCTTCCCCGGCTCAGAGCGCATCCTGACGCTGCCCGAGGTGCAGGAGATGCAGACCCGGCTCACAAAAGCCGGCTTCGACACCGGCGGCACCGACGGCCGTGTCGGCAACGACACCATGCAGGCGATCAAGGACTACCAGACCAAGATGGGCCTGTTGCCCGCCGACGGTTATGGCGGCCTCAAGGTGCTGGCACGGTTGCGCCAGGGCGGATAGCGCAGCGGCATCGCGAACTGACGCTTCTACGATCTACCGCTTTGTCATCTGTTTGCCTTGGACGAGCTTTGGGGCGGCGCGATCCGAACCCCATGCAGGGCCAGTGTTTCAATCATGCGATTCATGAGGCCGGAGGCTTTCGCCTCCTCAATGAACTCGTTGATGTACGCCAGCTGCCCCTCGTGTCCTTTCGGCACGGCCACCGCGGAGTAGAAATCGGCAAAACCATCGCTCAAAACATGGGAACCCGGTAGCGTCGCGGATTGGGCGATCAGGCTGGGCCGGTTCAATGCAACCGCGTTGACGCCCCGGTCCGCAGCAGCTCATTGGCGGCGGCAATGCTGTCGGTCCGGACCAATTCAGCTCGCTTGAGCACGCGGGTCAATTGCAGATCCGACGTATCGCCGCGCGCGACGCCGATCCGAACCCCCGGTTGATCCGCGTCCGCCAAGCGCCCTCATGAAATCAACGAAGCATTGTGCAAATGGTGATTGAGCGGATCGTGCGGTCGTCAGGGAATTGCAGCGCTGAAACGACAGCGTAGGGGCAGCGCCGGCCAATCCAGGCGCTGTTTTATCTGATCAGGGATGCAACCAAATGTTGCAGCACTCCCGACCGAAGCGCAATCCTTAAAACGGACATCGTCGGCAGCTTGGGCAGCCAGTCAACGCGTCATAACCCTAGAGCGTTTCACGATTTGGCGGAAGCATAACCTGCGTTGGCGAAATAGTTGCTGCATTCGCGGGGCTGGATAGTTGCAACAAGGTCGCCGATGTGACGCCAAGTGTCTTCGAGGGTGCGCTTCTGGGCGATGCGCATCCAATGCTTGATTTTAGCAAAGGCCTGCTCGATCGGATTGAGGTCTGGTGAGTAAGGCGGCAGATACCAGAGCCTGGCGCCGGCGCCGCGGATGGCGCGGCGCAGAGCGGCCGACTTATGGCTGCCGAGATTGTCCATGATGACGATGTCGCCCGGCTTGAGAACGGGGATGAGCTGCTGTTCGACGTAAGCTCGGAAGCACTCGCCGTTGATTGGCCCATCGAAGACGCAAGGGGCCGTGAGGCCATCGCAACGCAGAGCGCCGAGAAAGGTCAGCGTTCGCCAGTGGCCGTGCGGGGCAAAACCTCCCACTCGCTCGCCCTTCGGTCCCCATCCGCGCAGCGGGGCCATGCTGGTTTTGATCCAGGTCTCATCGATGAAAACCAGGCGCTGGGGATCCAGGCTGGCCTGCCATGACCGCCAGCGTCGCCTCCGACGCGCAACGTCAGCGCGGGCTTGCTCGAGGGCGAACAGCGTTTTTTTTGAATCGCAGCCCTTCGCGCCGCAGGAATGTCCAGACCGCATTGTGAGAGACCTTGACCCCGCGCGCAGCGAGTTCGTCCTTCAACTTGTGCAGCGTCAGATGCGGTGTCTGGCGAATCCGCTCTTTGATGAACGCGCGGTGCGGTTCCAGCACCGGCTTCCGGTGCCCGCCCATTTTGCCCGGCGCCACTGAGCCGGTCGCCCGGTAGCGCTGCGACCACTTCACTACAGAGGACACTGCAACACCAAACCGTGCCGCCACTATACGGCAGCTCTCGCCAGTTGCCACCGCTGCCACCACGCGCTCTCGCAGGTCATTGGAAAGAGGTCGGCCCATCAGATGCTGGCCCCCAGCCCAGCCAGCATCTTGAATCACAAACCGCCCCTCAGGGGAATCCCTCCCAATTCATCCTAGCCATGAACCGCTCTAGTGGACTACGTCACGCCTGGCCGCGACTATCCCTTCATCGGCCAGATCGCCTCCGCGACCGCGGCCTGCGGCGGAAAAATGGTGACGAACTTGCCGCCTACATATTGCAGCAGCACCGGGTCGGCGTCGTTGTTCTGGCCCATCTCGTCGAACTTGATGCGCCGCCAGGGCATGATGGTCTGCTCCCCCGGAATGTCGGTTGCGGCCAGCGCGTCGCGGATCTTCGCACCCTCGGTCGATTTGGCGCGGTTGATTGCGTCCGCCAGCACCAGAAGGGCCATGAATTCGCGCGAGGTGAGATCGTTGAAATCCTTGCCGGACTTTTGCTTGAACATGGCGTTGATGGTGCCGACCATCGGCCGCTTGGTCGCAAGATCCAGCGAGAAGGTGCTGCGCGAGATCAGGTTCTCGAGCTTGTCGCCAACCGCGTCATAGAGTGCCTTGTCGGAGAAGCCACCGTCCTGCGCCACGATCGCGTTCGCACTGTAGCCGAGTTCGGCCATGGTCTTGATCAGGAGAATGCCATCCGTGGTGTAGCTGGACGGCATCAGCACGTCGACATTGGCGGCCTTGAGCTGCTGCACCTCGGCCGAAAGCGAAGGCGTGTTGGAGCGGTACTTGATGTCGGCCACGATCTTGTAGCCGCGCTCGGCCGCAAGCTTGGCCTGCGCGTTGCCGGAGTCGGTGCCGAAGATCGTATCCTCGTGGAACAGCGACAGCGTCTCGATCCTGGTGCCTTTCTTCTTCATCGCATCGAAGAAGTCGAACATCGCCGCCGAATACATCTCGTCATGCGGTGCTGGGCGGAAGAAGTATTTCAGGCCGCGCCGGTGCAAATTCGGCGAGGAGTTTTCGGCGGAGACAAACGGAATCTGGTAACGCTCGCAGATCTGGCTGACGGTGACGGCAACAGCGCTTTGATAGGTGCCGATGACCGCGCAGACGTTTTCCTGGGTGATCAGGCGCTCGGCCTCGGCGCGACCTTTCTGCGGATCGGATTGATGATCGGCAAAGATCATTTGCAGCCTTGCGCCGCCGAGCCCCGGCAGGCCCGTGCCCTTCGCCAGCGGCAAGTCGAAATTATAGTCGTTGTTGATGATCTCGGCCGCGGTCTCGAACGCTCTTTGTGCGTCGACACCGGTCTGGGCGTTCGCGCCCGACAGCGGGTAAGTGAATCCGATCCGTACGTCGCCGGCGTTCTGCGCCGACGCGGGAAAAGTACTGGCGACAAGCGCTGCCGCGCCGCCCAAAAGAACCGTTCTGCGATCCATGATGTTTCACCTGTCCTCGTCCAAGCGATTCAGACAAACATGCGTCAGTCCACCAAATAGCCTTGCTCGCGGTCGCGCCGCCGTAAGGATGCAGACTGCTCCCTGCAATTCATGTGCCGTGCGGGGTCTGGAGGATGCGAGGGCTCATCAACCTCGCTAGGCGCAATCACTGATTTGCCCGACGAGGCAACCCCTCGCGTCAAAAATATTTCTATTTATCCGAAGCGCAACTCAGTGTATGAATCCGCCTGTCCCACCCGATTGAGGGGCGAGCGCACGTCACGAACGCGCGGTGGGATGCGGTGGACGCGGATTGCGCAACAGACGAGTGCGCATGAGGCGGACGGCGAAGTCGTGCAGGCCTGACGCCCTAGTGGCAGGTGTCCTGTCAGCGAGAGACTGAGGTCTCTTGCTGACGGCGGTGACAAGCAAGCCCAGTCTCACCGGGGAGAGCACGTATAAGCCGTAACCCATCGCGCAGGGAAAGCCGGAGTTCCCGGTTACACCTGTGGTCCTACCCCGGTGCTTTTTGTTGCACCGGGCCCATGGGTGCGATCGGCACCCGGCTTTCCCTGCGCCCTCTTCAAGATGAGAGGGCAAACGAAATCCAAAGCTCGGACAAATCATGTCGCGAGAACGCGCAGCCACACCCCACCGCTGTCATCGCCCGCGAAAGCGGGCGACCCAGTACGCCGCGGCCCATCAACTCAATCACAACCGTCTCTGGAATACTGGATCGCCCGGTCAAGCCGGGCGACGACACCGCAGCTAGCCGCTTGAGACCCGAATCCAACCGTCATTGCGAGCGAAGCGAAGCAATCCATCTCTCCGGTTGCGGTGGAATGAATTGCTTCGTCGCTATCGCTCCTTGCAACGACGAACGAAGGCGCTCACGCCCGCCGCATCACGCCGCCGGCATTCATGCCGCCGTCGATCACGAGCTCGGTGCCGGTCACATAGCGCGACGCATCCGAGGCCAGATACAGCACGCCCTGCGCGATCTCCATCGCCTGCC
The DNA here is from genome assembly GCF_049949265.1 of Bradyrhizobium genosp. P. Classification (NCBI taxonomy): domain Bacteria; kingdom Pseudomonadati; phylum Pseudomonadota; class Alphaproteobacteria; order Hyphomicrobiales; family Nitrobacteraceae; genus Bradyrhizobium; species Bradyrhizobium genosp. P. The sequence continues at coordinate 5,265,428 of NZ_CP188195.1, forward strand.
CTGCACGCGCCAGCGGAGTCGCGAATTTCGCACGCTCCTCGGGATCAATCGGCGCGTTCTGGCCGGCACCGGTGGCGCCGGTCGGAATCTTGCCCCAGATCGGCGTATCGATGATGCCGGGATGCACCGAGTTGACGCGGATGCCGTCGCCGATCTGGGCGCACTCCATCGCGATCGACTTGGCAAACAGACGCACGCCACCCTTGGTCGCGCTGTAGCCGGACAGGTTCGCCGCGCCGCGCAGGCCCGCCAGCGACGACATCATGATGATCGAGCCGCCGCCATGCTTGCGCATCAGCGGCAGGCAGTGCTTCACCGACAGGAACACGCCGTCGAGATTGATCGCGGTCTGCCGCCGCCAATCCTTCAGCGTCATGTCGACGATCGAGGGCACCGCGATACCGATGCCGGCGTTCGAGACCATGACATCGAGGCGGCCAAACCGTTTGCCGATCTCTGCAACGATTTCGGCCCAGCGCTCCTCGCTGGTGACGTCCTGCTGCAGGAAGGTCACATCACCGCCGGCCTTCTTGAGTCGCGCCGCGAGCTCCGGTCCACTCAACTCGTCGATATCGGTCGCGACAACCATCGCGCCTTCTTGGGCGAGCAATTCCACGATCGCCGCGCCGATACCCGACGCGCCTCCGGTCACCAGCGCGACCTTGCCCTGAACCTGTCCAGACATTTTCACTCCCAATTTTTCTTATCGGATGACCGCCGGGCCCTGATCCGGCACCGCGACATCGTGCACACGGAATTGCACACGTTCGGTGCCTTGCCAACGGTCGACCGCGAGAGAGCCCGCCACATGCAATTGCTGACCGCGATTTTGCGTCAAGGCGTTACCGAGCTTCTGCCCGATCGAGCGGAATGCGATACCGTTGACGATGGAACCGTCGCCGGACTTGAAGCGCAGCCGCAAATGCGCCTGCCCGACCTCATCGGCATAGACCAGCTGATGCGACGGCAGCGCGATCACCGGCTCCGGATTGGCGCTGCCGAAGGGCCCGGCGCGATTGAGCGTTGCGGCAAATTCCGGCGTCACCGCGCGCGCGCTTACCGCGCCGTCGATGAACAGCTCGTTCTCGTGGCGCGAATTGGCCACGTCGGCGGCGAGCGCGTTCTCCAGGAAGGCGCGGAATTCGGCGAGCTTCTCCTTGCGCAAGGTCACGCCGGCCGCCATCGCGTGGCCGCCGCCCTTCATCAGGAGGCCATCGTGCACCGCCTGCCGCACCGCCTTGCCGATATCGACGCCGCCGATCGAGCGGCCCGAGCCGGTGCCGATGCCGCCCGGCTCGAGCGCGATCGCAAACGCCGGCCGCGCGAATTTCTCCTTCAGCCGCGCCGCCACCAGGCCGACCACGCCGGGATGCCAGCCTTCGGCTGCGGTGACGATCACCGCGCCCTTGTCCTCGAGCCCGAGCGAGGCCAGCGCCTCGGCCTCGGCCTGCGCCTCGGCCGCCTGCTCGATCAGGCGCCGCTCGCCGTTGAGGCGGTCGAGTTCGGCCGCGATCCGTGCAGCCTCGGAGACATCGCCCTCGAGCAGCAGGCGGACGCCGAGATCGGCGCGCCCGATGCGGCCGCCGGCGTTGATGCGCGGCCCGAGCATGAAGCCGAGATGCCAGGCTTCGGGCGGGCCATTGAGCCGCGCCACATCCATCAGCGCGGTATGGCCGACATGGTCGCGCCGGCGCATCGCGATCAGACCCTTGGCCACGAAGGCGCGATTGAGCCCGGTCAGCGGCGCGACGTCGGCGACAGTACCAAGTGCGACATGATGCAGCATGCCGAGCAGATCCGGCTCCGGCCTCTCGCTGGTCCAGAACCCGCGCTGGCGCAGGTCGCGATTCACGGCCACCAGTGTCACCAGCACGAGGCCGACGGCCGCGAGATGGCCGAGCCCGGAAAGGTCGTCGGCGCGGTTCGGATTGACGAGCGCGTCAACCACGGGAATCTCGTCGCCGGTCTGATGGTGATCGATGACGACGACCGACATCCCGAGCCTCTTTGCTTCCGCCAACGGCTCGATGCTCGTGGTGCCGCAGTCGACGGTGACAAGCAACGTTGCGCCCTTCGCCGCCAGCGCGCGCACCGCGTCGGTGTTCGGTCCGTAGCCTTCGAAGATGCGGTCGGGAATGTAAATCAGCGGATCGAGCCCGCAATGGCGCAAATGCCAGGCGAGCAACGCCGCCGAGGTCGCGCCGTCGACGTCATAGTCGCCGAAGATCGCGACCTTTTCGCCGCGCACCGCGGCATCCGCGATGCGTTTGGCCGCAGCCTCCATGTCGGTCACGGTGTGGGGATCGGGCATCAGCTTGCGGATGGTTGGATCGAGGAAATCCTGTACAGCATCGAGCTCGACGCCCCGCCCCGCCAGCACCCGCGCCAGCATCTCCGGCAATTGATAGCGCTGGACGATGGCAAGCGCCCGCGCCGCGCCGCGCGCATCCAGCCGGTCGCGCCAGAGTTTTCCGGTCAACGACCGCGCCACGCCGAGAAACGCCGGCGGCGCCTCGACGGGGAATGCGGATGCGTGGAGTGTCATGATCCCTTCCAGCCAGGCCGGAATCGTAGCGCTTTAATGAGTCGCAGGCCAGCGCTAGCAGCCCATTCGGTCGGCTATCCCACCGAAATCCTTGGCAACGACGTCCCAGTCGCCCTTGGCCTCGAAATCGTACTTCTGCAGGGGGCCGTATTCGGTCGGGCGCGCCACGAAGGCCGTCTTCAGGCCGAGTTTCTGCGCGGCCTTGAGGTCGTGATTATGCGCAGCCGCCATCATCACCTGCTCCGGCGCCAGGCAGAGCAGCTTGGCGGCACCGAGATAGGTCTCCGGATCGGGCTTGTAGTGCTCGAACAGCTCGGCCGACATGATCAAATCCCACGGCAGGCCGGCGAACTTCGCCATGTCGGTGAGCAGCGCGACGTTGCCGTTCGACAGCGGCGAGATGATGTATTTCGTCTTCAGCCGCGTCAGGCCCGCGACGCTGTCGGACCACGGATGCAGGCGGTGCCAGCCCATCGTCAGATGGTGCAGGTCGGCTTCGGTCAGCCCCTTGATTTCCTGCTGCGCGACCAGCTTCTCCAGCGACTGACGGTGCAACGTGTCGAGGATGACATAGCCGTTTTGCGGATTCTTCCGCACTTCGTCCATCGAGGCGGCATAGACCGCGCGCCAGCCATCGACCAGAGCGGTCCAGTCGGCCTTGATGCCTGATGTCTCCGACCATTTGGCGAAATCGTTGATCAGGCTGGTGCGCCAGTCGACCACGGTTCCGAACACGTCGAAGACGATCGCCTTGACCCCGGAAATATCTGACATGGTCGTCTCCCTGTTTCTTATTGTTGTCTGTCATCCCGTCGTTCCGGGATGGTGCGCAGCACCAGACCCGGAACCTCGAGATTTCTCAGATGTGCAATCGCACATCAAAGTTCGCATCTGACGATGCGCCCCCGAATGACGCTGTCCGCCTAGTCGAGATGGAATTTCTCGAGCTGACGATGCTCGGCCTTGATGTAGCGCACGGTGCCGGTGACGGAACGCATCACGACCGTTTCGGTCTCGATCACGTCCTTCTTGAACTTCACGCCAGAGAGCAGCGAACCTGTCGTGACGCCGGTCGCGGCGAACAGGCAGTCGCCCCTTGCCAGGTCCTCGATGCCGTAGATCATCTTCGGGTCGGTCACGCCCATCTTGTGCGCGCGTTCACGCTTCTCCTCGCTGTCGAGGATCAGGCGACATTGCATCTGGCCGCCGATGCAGCGCAGCGCCACTGCCGCGAGCACGCCCTCGGGCGCGCCGCCGGTGCCGATATACATGTCGACACCGGTATCATCGGGGGTCGCGCAGTGAATGACGCCGGCGACATCGCCATCCGTGATCAGACGCACCGCAGCACCCGTCGAGCGCACGCTGTTGATGATGTCGGCGTGACGCGGACGGTCGAGCACCAGCACGGTGATGGCGGAGGGATCGACGCCCTTCGCCTTGGCGAGACGGCGGACGTTATCGTGCGGCGGGGCGTCGAGCTCGATCACGTTCTTGGCAAAGCCCGGACCGATCGCGATCTTCTGCATGTAGACGTCGGGCGCATGCAGCAGCGTGCCGCCGTCGGCCATCGCCATGGTGGCGATCGAGCCGGGCATGTTCTTGGCGCAGAGCGTGGTGCCTTCGAGCGGATCGACCGCGATGTCGACCCTCGGACCGGCATTGAGCCCGACCTTCTCGCCGATGAAAAGCATCGGCGCCTCGTCGCGCTCGCCCTCGCCGATTACGATCGTGCCTTCGATCGGCAGCTTGTTGAGCTCGCGCCGCATCGCGTCGACCGCGGCCTTGTCGGCGGCCTTTTCCTGGCCGTGGCCGCGCAGCCGCGCGGCCGACACTGCCGCGCGCTCCGTCACCCGCACGATTTCAAGCGTCAGGATGCGCTCGAGCAACATCTGCGGCGGGACGGAAATATGGGTCGACATGGCGTGCTCCTTAAGCCTTGCGGACGGGTCATCCTGCCCGCACCGCATCAATCATTTCGCGCCCGACCCGTTCGGCCGCGCGCTAGTTTTTCTCGATCCGGATCACCTGCGGCCGGCCGCTGATGACCTTGTCGCGCTGCACTGCGGCCAACGCGCGATGCACCGCATCCTCGCTGGTCGCATAGGTAATCAAAATGACCGGAACTGGTGAAGGTTTTTTGGCCGCACCGTTCACATCAACGCCATCCGGATGCCGCTGCACGATGGATTCCAGTGATATCTTCTGTTCCGCGAGCCGGGTGGCGATAGTTGCGGCAGTACCTGCCAGATCACGCGCCATGAGGCGGATATAATAGCCACCCTCGTGACGTTCCATCGGCGCCTTGATGGTGTCGCGCAACCGCTCCACCGGACGCCCGAACGGCTTGGCCCGGATGCCGCGTGCGACATCGGCGATGTCGGCGACCACGGCGGAGGCGGTTGCTGCACTGCCCGCGCCGGGGCCGACCAGTGTGATCGGAGGAATGCCCTCGCCGTCGATCGTCACCGCATTGGTGACGCCCATCACCTGGGCGATCGACGACGATTTCGGCACCATGGTCGGATGCACGCGCTGCTCGATTCCCTTGGCGGTGCGCACGGCCACGCCGAGCAGCTTGACGCGGTAGCCGAGTTCTTCGGCGGCGCGCAGATCCTCCGGCGTGATCGAGGAGATGCCTTCGACATAGACGGCGCTTTGCGCGACCTTGGTCCCGAAGGCGAGGCTGGCCAGGATCGCAAGCTTCTGTGCGGTGTCGTGACCGTCGACGTCAAAGGACGGATTGGCTTCGGCGTAGCCGAGGCGCTGGGCATCCTTGAGACACTCGGCGAACGACAGGCCCTCCTGCTCCATCCGCGTCAGGATGTAGTTGCAGGTGCCGTTGAGGATGCCATAGACGCGATTGATACTGGTACCGGCCAGCCCCTCGCGCAGCGTCTTGACGACCGGGATGGCGGCACCAACGGCGGCCTCGAAATTCAACGCACCGCCATGGCTCTCCGCAGCGTGCGCGAGACGCAGGCCATGCTTGGCGATCAGCGCCTTGTTGGCGGTGACGACGGATTTGCCGGCCTTCAACGCGGTCTCGATCGCGGCGAAAGCGGGATCGCCGGCGCCGCCCATCAATTCGACGAAGCAGTCGATATTGGGATCCTCGGCGAGCGCCTGCGGGCTCTTGGCCCATTCGACGCCGCGCAGGTCGAGGCCGCGCTTCTTGGCTTTGGAGCGCGCGGTGACGGCAACGACGCGTACGCCGCGGCCACAGCGCTCGGACAGCACGCGTCCCTGCGCTTCGATCAGGCGGACGACATCGGCACCGACGGTGCCGAGCCCCGCTATGCCCACTTTCAGCGGTGCGACCATGAGATTAAGGACCTGGAGGGATTAGCGTCGATTGGCGAGAGGAACCACGTTGTGCAACGTTTCGATGCCGCTTTCAAGGAAGCGGCGCACGCCGCGCGCGGCCTGCCGGATCCGCTGTTCGTTCTCCACCATCGCGATGCGGACAAAACCTTCGCCATGCTCGCCGAAGGCGACGCCGGGCGATACCACGACGCCGGATTTCTCCACCAGCAGCGTTGCGAACTGCATGCTGCCGACGGCCTCGAATTCCTTCGGCAGCGGCGCCCAGGCAAACATCGAGGCCTGCGGCGGCGGAATCTCCCAGCCGGCACGGCCGAACGATTCCACCAGCGCATCGCGGCGCTTCCGGTAGGTATCGCGCATCTCGCGGATGCAGTCGTCGGGGCCATTGAGCGCTGCGGTCGCCGCCACCTGTACCGGCGTGAAGGCGCCGTAATCGAGATAGGATTTCACGCGCGCGAGTGCTGCGATGATGCGGTCGTTGCCGACCGCAAAGCCCATACGCCAGCCAGCCATCGAGAACGTCTTCGACATCGAGGTGAATTCGACGGTGACATCGATCGCGCCGGGCACCTGCAGCACCGACGGCGGCGGATTGTTGTCGTCGAAATAGACCTCGGCGTAGGCGAGATCCGACAGGATGAAGATGTCGTGCTTCTTCGCGAACGCGACGAGGTCCTTGTAGAAATCGAGGTCCGCGACATAGGCGGTCGGGTTCGACGGATAGCAGACGATCAGCGCGATCGGCTTCGGGATCGAATGGACGATCGCCCGCTCGACGGCTTCGAAGAATTGCGGCGTCGGCTCCGAAGGCACCGAACGAATCACGCCACCCGCCATCAGGAAGCCGAAGGCATGGATCGGATAGCTCGGATTGGGACACAGCACCACGTCGCCCGGCGCGGTGATCGCCTGCGCAACGTTGGCAAACCCTTCCTTCGAGCCGAGGGTGGCAACGACCTGCGTGTCCGGACTGAGTTTGACGCCGAAACGGCGCGCATAATAGGCGGCCTGGGCCTTGCGCAGGCCGTTGATGCCGCGCGAGGCCGAGTAGCGGTCGGTCCGCGGCTTGCCGAGTGTTTCCTTCAGTTTCTCGATCACATGGGCCGGGGTCGGCAGGTCCGGGTTCCCCATCCCCATATCGATGATGTCGGCCCCGGCATTGCGCGCGGCCGCCTTGGCCTGGTTGACCTTTTCGAAGACGTAAGGCGGCAGACGGCGAATGCGGTAAAAATCTTCCATGGGACCCTTGCTCCGACAACCGGCACGCCAAAATCGACCCCCTCGCCGATGTCCTGAAGCTGGACTCGGCTTCGTTCAGAACTCACACCAAATCAATGACTTAGAGCGAATTCAGGTGCACAGATCGGGGGTCGGCGACCGGATATGCGGTTGAATTGAGGTTCTTTTAGCACGGACACCCGGCCGCGCCAGCCGTAGATGCCCTTCTCGAGGCTTACTTGCCCGATCCATTCTGGGCCGCGGCGGTCTCCTGGCGGTCCCGCGCGGCCTTCAGCTCGGCCTCGAGCTTGGCCTGGTCGGCAGGCTTCATCGCCTGTTCGCTGCGGTCGGGCGGTAGATCGTGAACCGGCAGGTAGCCGGTTGGCTCCTTCCGCGCAGGCGTGTCGGCTACCCCGGGCAAATCCGCAACCGTGCTCGCGCAACCGCTCAGCGTCGCCATCGACGCGAGCAAGATTGCGGCTGCAAGGCCCCTCATCATCCGATCAATCGGCATCCGCCGAAAAGTCCCCAACAAGCTGGCGCACAAGGCGCACATCGCCGACACGGGTCGCACTGGTACGAGCCTTGCAGCATCCCCGCTGCGCTAATTCTCGCTTTGGCCGTTCAAACCATTGTCGCCCGAAACGATTAAAGCAGGAACACCAAATGCGACCCCTGAGGCTTCAATATGTCAGAACTAATATTTTTTTGTCGCAGTGCAACAGAGAGAAACATCGGATTTTGACCTGTTGTCATTCCGCACCGCGCGATGACGTCCACGAAACGAAGCGATAATGTCCCTGAGATGAGCAACGTCAGTACTGAAGCCCAGGCCGCCCCCAAATTCAACGCCGAAGCGTTCGCTATGAACATCGCCCGTGCGATGGAAAGCAGCGGTCAGGCGCTTGCGGCCTATCTGAAGCCGCGCCAGACCGGTGAAGTCCGCGACAAGCCCCCGAACGAGCTCGGCGAGGTCATCAAGACCTTCAGCGTGATCGCCGAATACTGGCTGTCCGACAAGGAGCGCGCTTCTGATCTGCAGACCAAGCTAGGCAAGGAATATCTTGATCTCTGGGGCGCGGCGGTCCGCCGCATGGCCGGCGAAGCCGATGCCAAGCCGGCCATCGAGCCGGCACCGCGCGACAAGCGCTTCCAGGACCCCGAGTGGAAGTCGAACCAGTTCTTCGACTTCGTGCTTCAGCTCTACTTGCTCACGTCGAAATGGGCGCAGGAGCTGGTTCACAATGCCGACGGGATCGATCCGCACACCCGCAAGAAGGCAGAATTCTACGTCCAGCAAATCGCCAATGCGCTCGCGCCGTCGAATTTCGTCCTGACCAATCCGGAACTGCTGCGCACGACCGTCGAATCCAGCGGCGATAATCTGGTTCGCGGCATGAAGATGCTGGCCGAGGATATCGAGGCCGGCCACGGCACGTTGCGCATCCGCCAGTCCGATCCAAGCAATCTTCAGGTCGGCGTCAACATGGCGACGACACCGGGCAAGGTGATCTACCAGAACGCGCTGATGCAGCTGATCCAGTATTCGCCGGCAACGGAAAGCGTGCTGCGCACGCCGCTCCTGATCGTGCCGCCGTGGATCAACAAGTTCTACATCCTCGATCTCCGGCCCGAGAAATCCTACGTCAAATGGTGCGTCGACCAGGGCATCACGGTGTTCGTGATCTCATGGGTCAATCCGGACAAGGAGCTCGGCAAGAAGACCTGGGCCGACTACATGACCGAAGGCCCGCTTACCGCGATGGACGTGATCGAGAAGATCACCGGCGAGATGAAGGTTCACACCGCCGGCTATTGCGTCGGCGGCACCATGCTTGCCTCGACGCTGGCCTATCTCGCGGAGAAGCGCCGCCAGCGGGTGACCTCGGCGACGTTCTTTGCAGCGCAGGTCGACTTTACCCAGGCGGGCGATCTCCTGGTGTTCGTCGACGAAGACCAGATCTCGGCGCTGGAACGCGACATGCAGGAATCCGGCGTGCTCGAGGGCAGCAAGATGGCGATGGCCTTCAACATGCTGCGCTCGAACGACCTGATCTGGTCCTACGTCGTGAACAACTATCTGAAGGGCCAGCCGCCCTCCTCGTTCGACCTGCTGCACTGGAACTCGGATGCGACCCGGATGCCGGCGTCGAATCACTCCTACTATCTGCGCAACTGCTACCTGGAGAACCGGCTGTCGACCGGCACGATGGTGCTCGACAACACGCTGCTCGATCTGTCGAAGGTCAAGGTTCCGGTCTACAACCTCGCCACGCGCGAGGACCACATCGCGCCGGCGGAATCGGTGCTTTACGGTTCGCAGTTCTTCGGCGGCCCGGTGAAATATGTGCTGTCCGGCTCCGGCCATATCGCGGGCGTGGTCAATCCGCCGGCGTCGAAGAAGTATCAGTACTGGACCAATGACAACATCAAGGACGTCAAGCTTGCCGACTGGCTGAAGAACGCCGAGGAGCACAAGGGCTCGTGGTGGCCCGACTGGCGGGAATGGCTGGAAAACCTCGATGCCGAGAAGGTCTCGGCCCGCGCGGTGGGCTCGCCCGACGTGCCACCACTCGAAGATGCCCCAGGCAGCTATGTCCGCGTCCGCGCGTAGCGCGCGGCCGCCCTCTCCGCTATAAGCAGATCGTCCCGGCGGGTCGGGAATCGAAATCAGTTGAGGGGGAGACGATGACGCGTGAACTGTTCTGGCTGTCGCTGACGGTGATCCTGACCGGACTGCTGTGGGTCCCCTATGTCCTCAACCGCTGCCAGGTCCGCGGCCTCGGTGGCGCCATGGCCAATCCCGCGCGCAATGCCAAGCCGCATGCAGAATGGGCAACGCGGCTGATGTTCGCCCACGACAATGCCGTCGAGAACCTCGTCGTGTTCGCGCCCTTGGTGCTGATCCTCAACGCGGCCGACTATTCAACCAAATGGACCGTGCTGGCCTGCGCCGTCTATTTCTGGGCCCGCGTCGCGCATCTGATCGTCTACACGCTCGGCCTGCCGGTGTTCCGCACGCTGGCGTTCACGGTCGGCTTCATCGCCCAGGCCGTACTGGCACTGGCGATCTTCAAGATCGTCTGAGCTTGCGAATTCCCGCCGGCCGCGGCAACAGCCGCGCCGGCCCCTACCCGGCGCCCTTTCGCACCACGACATGCAGCATGGTCGCAGGTGCCTCGTCAAAGCTCTTGATCTCGCTGGTGTCAGATGACAATTGCGTCCACGCGCCTGACGATGCGTAGGTCGCCAGCAGCCAGTCCGGCGAGGGATAGTTGTAGTAGCGGCCGATACTGTCGCGGCCGTCGTCGTGGCCGATCTTGTAGCTTGCGTAGAACAGGCCCGATGGCTTCATCGCGCGGTGGATCCGCGTGAAAACGCCGGCCAATTCATCGCGCGGAACATGCAGCAGACACGCGCTGGCCCAGACGCCGTCATAGGCCTCCTGCTCGTCGAGTTCGTCGAACAGCATCGCTTCAACCGGATGGCCGAGACGCTGCGCGGCAACCGCGGCCATCTCGGGCGAACCGTCGGTCGCGCGCAGCACAAAACCCTCGGCGAGCATCACTGCGGCATGATTGCCTGCGCCGCAGCCGAGTTCGAGGATCGCACCGCGCGGCGGCAACAGACCGAGAAAGGCCTTGAGCCGGGTCGACGGAGCTTTCGCCCACCCGGCATAGGCCTCGGCATTGCGCCGGTAGAATTGCAATGTGTCCTCGTCCACGACGACCACCCCACTCACGGAAACAGCGCGATCTGCTCCAGTCCGGTGGTTTCAGGCAGGCCGAACATCAGGTTCATGTTCTGGATCGCCTGTCCGGCCGAGCCCTTCACGAGATTGTCGAGCGTCGAGAGCACGATGGCGCGGTTCTTGATCCGGTCGGCGACGACGCCGATCTGGACGTAGTTCGAACCACGCACGTTCTGCGTCTGTGGCAACACGCCCTTCTTCGCCACATATACGAACGGCTCGTTGGCGTAGGCCTTTTCAAGTTCGGCCCGCAAATCGTCCGGCGTTGCCCCGTTGAGATTGACATAGGATGTGCAGAACTCACCCCGCGCCATCGGAATGAGATGCGGCGTGAAGTTCACCGTCACAGCCGAGCCAGCGGCTACGCCGATCTCCTGCTCGATCTCCGCCGAGTGTCGATGGGTGCCGACCGAATAGGGCGACAATCCCTCGCCGGCCTCGCTGAACAGCGTGCTCTGTTTCAGTCCGCGTCCGGCGCCGGTGACGCCCGACTTGGCGTCGATGATGATATCGTGGACGTCGATCAGCTTTGCCTTCGCCAGCGGAACCAGCGCCAGCAGCGCCGCCGTCGGATAGCAGCCGGGACAGGCCACCAGCCGCGCGGCCGTGATCGTCTCCCGGTAGAGTTCGGTCAGCCCATAGACGGCCTCGCCCTGCAATTCGAGCGCCCGGTGCTCATGGCCGTACCATTGCGCGTAGCTGTCCTTGTTGCGCAGCCGGAAATCTGCGGACATGTCGAGGATCTTGATTCTGGGATTGGCTTTCAGCACTGCGGCGATGATCTCCTGCGTCGTCCCGTGCGGCAGTCCGCAGAACACGGCATCGAGCTGCGTCCAGTCGACCTTTTCCCATTCCACGAGTTTTGGCAGGTCGAGCATGAAGAAGTGCGGAAACACCTCGCTCATCGCCTTGCCGGCATGGGTATTGGCGGTAAGCGCGGTGATTTCGGCATTCGGGTGCCGCGCCAGCAGGCGCACCGCGTCGGCGCCGGTGTAGCCGGACGCGCCCAAAATGCCGATTTTCTTCTTCGTCATCATACGCTCCTTTCAAGCGTAGTCGTTTCGGTTTGTATCGTTGCGAAAGCCTGCGGGCGAACCTCGCGCATCAAACCCGCGATGTGCCGGGCACCGGCGTCGGCTTGCAAAGCGAGCGTGTTGCCGATCGCAGCAAAGTCGGCGTCGGATTTGTGCTGGTTCAGCTTGAAGCTGCCCTCCACCTCTTCCACCGTCATCTCAAAGCCCACGATCGCCTTCTTCATGGCCTCCAGCCGCGCAGCCGTCATCTTGCCTGATGTCCAGGGCTTCTTCGGCAATAACCGCTCCTCGAACTTGGCGCTCAGCGTATCGATCTGCATGGCGAGTTCATCGTCCGACAAGGTTCGCACCGGTCCGGTCAAGTGCACGGCCTGATAGAGCCAGGTCGGCACCTGATCCAGCGACACATACCAGTCAGCCGACACATAGGCATCCGCGCCGTTGACGGCCAGCAGCCAGGACGGACCGCCTGCCAGCTTTACCAGCGGATTGTGACGGGCGACATGAAACAGCGCCCGCGGCGTGCCGTCGTCGCCGTAGCTCAGGTAGAACGGCAGCCCGGAGGCAATCGGCTTGGCGCCGTCCCACGCGCAGGCGATGCCGAAACCGCGCGCTTCCGCAAAGGCGAGGCTTGCGGCACGGTCGGGCTTGAATACCGGTGGCGTATACATGGTCGTAACTCCCAAAGTGACATAGCAGCCGCCAGGTCGGACCGCGGGTCTTTTTTGGGAGAGCGCCGCGGGAGGAGATCCGGCGGCAGAGGCGATGGTCTAAACGCGAACGACCGCCCATACCGCAGAGGTACGGCGGCGGGCGATGATGATGGTCGCGGCGTTGATCATGGGCGCGGCTATACGGCCGCGCCCGCGTGGCGTCAAGGTTTGGTTTGGTCATTCCGGGGCGATGCGTAGCATCGAACCCGGTATCTCGCGCCACAAACCTCTAGATTCCGGGTTCGCGCTTCGCGCGCCCCGGAATGACGACCTAGATCACCGGATTCCAGGAAGCCGGCACGACGCGGTAGCCGTTGCCGTCCTTCACGACGTTGCCGAGCCCCGGGAACGGATAGTGGAAGCCCTGCACCTGGAGCCGCTCAGCAACCACCATGTCGTAGATACGGCGACGGGTCTTCTCGGCCACGTCGCCATCCTGATCGAAGAACGCATGCCAGCCCGGATTGGTCGCGAACAGGTTCGGGTTGTTGGTGACGTCGGACTGGATGAAGACCTTAGCTGACCCGGATGCCAGCACATAGGAGGTGTGGCCCGGCGTATGGCCGATCGTCTCGACCGAGGTCAGGCCAGGCACGATCTCCTTGCCCCATTCATAGGGCCTGACCTTCTTCTTCAGGCCGGCCTCGAAGATATTGCGGTTGTTCCTGAACAGGCCCTGCATGCGCCCGGCCGCCGCCCGGCTCATCTCGCCGTCGTCCATCCAAAACTTCCATTCGGTCGCGGGCACCAGCACTTCAGCATTCGGAAATGCCGGCTTACCCTCGGCCGTCAGAAGGCCGTTCACATGGTCGGTGTGGAAGTGCGAGATCACGACGATGTCGACGTTCCCGGCATCGAATCCGGCAGCCGCCATGTTGTCCGCGAATAGGCCACTAGCGCCCTTGCTGCTGGCCTTCGACAGTGCGCCGTTGCCGGTGTCGATCACGACCAGCTTGCCGCCGGTGTTGAGCACGAGCGGCGCGAAGTAGATCGTCATCATGTCGCGCGGCATGAACGCCTTCTCAAGCGCTGCGTTCACATCTTCCCTCCTGGCATTGGGGATGAAGGAATCCTCAAGCTTGAAGACGTTCTTGCCATCGGACACCACGGTGACCTGGATGTCGCCGACCTTGTAGCGATAGAAGCTCGGCGCTTGCTTGTCGGCCATCGGAGCCGCAGCGCTGGCCGAACGGGCGGGCAGAAGCGGCGCGGCAGCGATCCCGGCAACACCGGCAAGAGCGTGACGTCGTGTCAGTTCCATCTGATGTCCTCCCAGTGAAACGCGGTAACGGCAGTCCCGTCCCGCTTGTATGGTTTTCGGCGCTAACCCCCGCGCCTTGGGGTTATTCCTTTATACCACCCGCCACATCCATTCGACGATCTGCGCGATGACATCACCGAACAGCAACAGCGCGGCCGACCAGAGCAACGCCGAAACGAAATTGGCGATCTGGAATTGCCAGTACGACATCTCGAAGATGCCGGCGGCGAGCGGCACGGAGGCGCGCAGCGGGCCGAAGAAGCGTCCGATGAAGATGCTGGGCACACCCCAGGTCCTGACGAACGCCTCGCCGCGCGGCAGGATCTCCGGATAGCGCGATAGCGGCCACATCTGCGCGACCTGCTCCTTGTAGCGATAGCCGAACCAGTAGGAGACCCAGTCGCCAAGCGCAGCCCCGATGCCGCCGGCGATCCAGACCGGCCAGAAGCTGATCCCGCTGACGCCGATCAGTGCGCCGATCGCGACCAGTGCGCCCCATGCCGGTATCAGGAGCGAGATGAAGGCAAGCGACTCGCCGAACGCAAGCAGCAAGACGATCGGAGCGGCCCAGGCCTGGTGATGGCGCACGAATTCGGCCAGGGCGCGCGCAAAATCTTCCATCTCGTTGAGTGCCTTCCCGCTCCGTTGACGGCATTGAATGAACCTTTTCGCAGGCTCTTAGTCCAAGAAGAGGTAAGCCAGCCCGTTGCGTGACATCAAGTCACAATGGCGGGGATTGGACGTGATTTCTCACAGGCCCTCGCCGTCCGGGCCGGCTCGCATCCACTCACAAGGCGAAGGAAAGACTGGATGATCGGACCGATGATGATGTGCGTAGGCGTTGTTGTGCTCTTGTTCGGAATGCTCGCGGGCATCGCCATGGGAATCCGGCAGGACTTCGCGTTGGCATCGGCGCATGCACATCTCAATCTCGTCGGCGGCGTGCTGCTGTTCCTGTTCGGCCTCATTATCGGCTTGTTCCCGCCGCGGGCACCACACGGCTGGCGAAGCTCCAGGGCAGCCTCCACATCGCCGGGGCGATCCTGTTCCCGGCGGGGATTGCGATCGTCACCCTGAATGGGCATGCCTTCGAGGCGGTCGTTATCGTGGGGTCGCTGCTGGTCGCTGCCGCCATGGCCCTGTTCACGATCATTGTGTTCCGCACCTCGCGGGCGTAAGCGCGGGTTCCTATTTACGGGACGGCCGGACTGGGGCATCCCCGCCACCAGCCTTCCCGCCCTTTCGCAGTCTATCCGTGGCATAGTCAGAAGAACCGATTCGCCGCAACCCAGTCTTGCGTGGCACCTGAAGAAACATGTCAAAACCACTGAAATCAAACACCAAAAGCAAATCAGATGAAGATCTGTTCGGAGCTCCGGAGTCGAAGGGCCGCGCGCCGCTAAAGGTCGCGGCCCGATCCGGAGGGGCTGCCGAGGACGGCTATACGGCGGCTGACATCGAGGTGCTGGAAGGGCTCGAGCCGGTCCGCCGGCGGCCGGGCATGTATATCGGCGGCACCGACGAGAAGGCGTTGCATCACCTGTTCGCGGAAGTGATCGACAACTCGATGGACGAGGCGCTCGCCGGCCACGCCACCTTCATCGAGGTGGAGGTGACCACCGATGGCTTCCTGACCGTCACCGACAACGGTCGCGGCATTCCGGTCGACCCGCATCCGAAATTCCCGAAGAAGTCGGCGCTCGAAGTCATCATGTGCACGCTGCACTCCGGCGGCAAGTTCGACTCCAAGGTCTACGAGACCTCGGGCGGCCTGCACGGCGTCGGCGTTTCCGTGGTCAACGCGCTGTCCTCGCGGCTCGAGGTCGAGGTCGCGCGCAGCCAGAAGCTCTATCGCATGAGCTTTGAACGCGGCCATCCCAAGGGCAAGCTCGAAGACCTCGGCAAGATCAACAACCGTCGCGGCACGCGCATCCGCTTCAAGCCGGACACCGATATTTTCGGTGCCAAGGCGACGTTCAAGCCGCAGCGCCTGTTCAAGATGACGCGCTCGAAGGCCTATCTGTTCGGCGGCGTCGAGATCCGTTGGCACTGCGATCCGGAGCTGCTGAAGGGCGTCGAGGATGTGCCGGCCGAGGCGACCTTCCATTTCCCTGGCGGCCTGAAGGACTATCTCGGCGCGGCGATCCACGCCGACACGCTGGTGCATCAGGACATCTTCTCCGGCAAGTCGGGCCGCAGCGGGGCGCACGGCGCCTGCGAATGGGCGGTAGCCTGGACTGCGGACGCTGACGGCTTCTTGTCGTCCTACACCAACACGGTGCCGACGCCCGACGGCGGCACCCATGAATCGGGCTTGCGCAGTGCGCTATTGCGCGGTCTGAAGGACCATGCCGAACGCGCCGGCCAGGGCAAGCGCGCCGCCTCGATCACCTCGGAAGACGTGATGGTAGGCGCAGCCGTCATGCTCTCGGTATTCGTGCGCGAGCCTGAATTCCAGGGCCAGACCAAGGACCGCCTCGCCACTGCGGAAGCGCAGCGCATCGTCGAACAGGCGATGAAGGATCCGTTCGACCATTGGCTTTCGGGTAATCCGAACCAAGCCAACCGGCTCCTGGACTTCGTGGTCGATCGTGCCGAGGAGCGGCTGCGCCGCCGCCAGGAAAAGGAGACTGCGCGAAAGACCGCCGGCAAGAAGCTGCGTCTCCCCGGCAAGCTCACCGACTGCTCCAGCGCCGGCACGGAAGAATCGGAGCTGTTTATCGTCGAGGGCGACTCGGCCGGTGGTACCGCCAAGCAGGCACGCAACCGCGAGACCCAGGCGATCCTTCCCTTGCGCGGCAAGATTCTCAACGTCGCTTCCGCCGGCAAAGACAAACTCACTGCCAATGCCCAGTTGGCCGACCTCGTTCAAGCTCTCGGCTGCGGCACACTTGCGCATTACCGCGAAGAGGATCTGCGCTATTCCCGCATCATCATCATGACCGACGCCGATGTCGACGGCGCGCATATCGCATCGCTCCTGATTACCTTCTTCTACCGGCAGATGCAGCCGCTGATTGATCAAGGTCATCTCTATCTCGCGGTACCACCGCTCTATAAGCTCACCCACGGCACCAAAACGGTGTACGCCCGCGACGATGCCCACAGGGATGAGCTGCTCAAGAGCGAATTCCACGCCAACGCCAAGGTCGAGATCGGCCGTTTCAAAGGCCTCGGCGAAATGAACCCGGCGCAGCTCAAGGAAACCACCATGGATCGGGCCACGCGCACGATGCTGCGCGTGAAGCTGCTGACCGAAGACCGCGAGGGCACCGCCGATTCTGTCGAGCGGCTGATGGGCACCAAGGCCGAAGCCCGCTTTGCCTTCATTTCCGACAAGGCTGAATTCGCGAATGACGATCTACTTGACGTCTAGTCACAACCCGCTGATTTCAGTTATCTTTCCGGGCCGCCCCGACTTTTCTGGGCGGCCTTTACTCGCTTTTGGGGAGAGCACGGCTCGTTTTCGT
Source organism: Bradyrhizobium genosp. P (assembly GCF_049949265.1). NCBI lineage: Bacteria > Pseudomonadati > Pseudomonadota > Alphaproteobacteria > Hyphomicrobiales > Nitrobacteraceae > Bradyrhizobium > Bradyrhizobium genosp. P. The sequence continues at coordinate 5,282,747 of NZ_CP188195.1, forward strand.
TTTCAGGCGGTTGTGTCCCACCCGCAACAGCATTTCCGGAAGAACTACGTATAGTCTCGGACATGAGTTCGGGAATCGGTGCCAACGCGCCCCAGTCGAGCGACCCGCTAGAACGCTAAAGTCGAGGATTTGGATATGAAGAAGTTTTTGCTCGCTCTGACCGCGGTTGCTGCGATGACGGCATCGGCCTCGGCGGCTGATTTGGCCGCCCGCCCCTACACCAAGGCTCCGATGTTGCCGGCGCCCCCGAGCTGGACTGGCTTCTACATCTCCGGCGGCGGCGGCGGCGGTATCTGGGATGCCGACACCGGCGTTCAGGCGACCGTTGGCGGCGCGCCGATCCTCGGCTTCAACCAGCGCCAGGGCGGCGATGGCTGGTTCGGCACCGTCGGTGCCGGCTACGACTGGCAGCTCAACCAGAGCTGGGTTTTCGGTATTCTTGCTGACGGCCAATTCGGTAGCCTCAAGGGCACCATTCAGGATCAGGGTCCGTTCGCCGCCGGCAATATCAAGAACGACTACTCCTATGCCGCTGGTGTTCGCCTCGGTTATCTGGTTGCGCCGAACGTTCTCTCGTATGTCAACGCGGGTTATTCGGACTCCCACTGGAAGGGCACCACGTTGTTCAACACCGGCACCGGCACGGCGATTGGATCGACCAACGGCTTCGATCGCTCGGGCTGGTTCGTCGGCGGCGGCGTCGAGAACAACCTGAACATCTTCGGCTTCACCGCGCCGGGCTGGTTCATGAAGACCGAATATCGTTCGGCCTTCTACGACACCAAGAACATCACCGAGTTCGGAGCCGCAGTGGGCGGAGGCACCCGCGACATCAACTTCAAGCCTTACGTGCAGACCATCAGCACCTCGCTGGTCTACCGCTTCAACTGGAGCGGCCCGGTCGTCGCCAAGTACTGATCCCTGCTGAACCGCAGAACAAAAGCCCCGGCATTGCCCGGGGCTTTTTTTGTTGCCGATAGCATTCTCGAGCGAAGTGGATACGATTGGGGTTTGCCGGTCAGCGCGGCATCGTATCCGGTCGAGAGCGGTCGGCGCTCTTGCAACGGTTTCCTGAACTCTGCGTTGGCCCGCGGGACACATCATCTGAAGGCGCTGACAATGGCGCGGTTACTGTCGGTTCTCGGGCTGATTGCCCTCGTGATCGGGCTACTCTGGATCGGCCAGGGCCTCGGGGTGATCGCCTGGCCGGCGTCAAGCTTCATGATCAACCAGATCCAATGGTCGGAATATGGCGCAGCCCTCGGCGCCGTCGGCCTGATCCTGATCTGGCAGAGCCGACGCTGATCGGGCACTCTGTGCTTGCCTTCAACCAAAGCGGACAACAACAATGAAAAACGGACTGTTCGACGTCACCGGTAAAGTCGCGGTTGTCACCGGCGGTAATGGCGGTATCGGGCTCGGCATGGCGCGCGGCCTTGCGGACGCCGGAGCCGGCATTGCCGTGGTCGGACGCAACGAGGCGAAATCAGCGGCGGCCGTCGAGGATCTCAGACAGCGCGGCGTCGAGGCGATCGCCGTGACGACCGACGTGACTGACACGTCAGCGGTCACCGCCATGGTCGACCGGGTCGTCAAGGAACTCGGCCGGATCGACATCCTCATCAACAATGCCGGCATGAGCATCCGCAAGCCGCCTCACGAGCTGGAGCTCGAGGAGTGGAGCAAGGTGATCGACACCAACCTCACCAGCGCGTTCGTGTGCTCGAAGGCGGCCTATCCGGCGCTGAAGGCGTCCGGCCATGGCAAGGTCATCAATATCGGCTCGATGATGTCGATCTTCGGCGCGAGCTTCGCGCCGGCCTATGCCGCGAGCAAGGGCGGCATCGTGCAGTTCTCCCGCGCCTGCGCCAATGCCTGGGCGCCCGACAATATCCAGGTCAACGCCATCCTTCCCGGCTGGATCGACACCGACCTGACGAAAGGCGCGCGCCAGCAGGTGGCCGGCCTCCACGAGCGCGTGCTCGCGCGCACGCCGGCCGCGCGCTGGGGCGCGATCGACGACTTCGCGGGGATCGCCGTGTTCCTGGCGTCTTCAGCGTCCGACTTCGTGACCGGCACCGCCATTCCGGTCGACGGCGGCTACTCGATCATGGTGTAGGTTCGAAACACGCAAAAGCCCCGGCAATGCCGGGGCTTCACGTCTAAGATGAACACCAGGGCTCAGTAGCGCGCAACCAGCGGCGCACCGAACTTGTAGCTCAGGCGAACGACGGCTGACTGGATGTCGCGCGGACCCGCGCTGAAGGCGTAGGTCGCCGGCGCAGCGGTGCCGGCGAGTTCAACGTTCTTCTTCTCGAACGAGGCGTAGTCGTATTCGACACCGACGATCCAGTTCTGCGTGATGCCGTATTCCCAACCCGCGCCGACGGTCCAGCCGTTCTGCCAGCTGGTCTGGCTGCCCGAGCCCGTAGCCGGCGGCGTCGTGTCGACGACCGACAAGCGGTTGTTCACCCCTGCGTAGCCGCCCTTCACATAGAACAAATTATTCTGCACGGCGAGGCCGGCACGGGCCGTGACAGTCGCCATCCAGTCCGCGCGCCAACTGAAGCGATCGTCAGCTGCACCGAACACGTTGTTGACGAGCGTGCCTCGGTTGTCGAGGCCGGCGAGCGTGCCCTCAAGACCAAACACCCAATTGTTGGCCTGCCAGTTGTAGCCGATCTGGCCACCACCGAACACGCCGCTCCCGCGCTGCCGGAAGCCCTGTCCCGGCCTGAGATCGCCGAACAATGTGGTGTTGGCAGTGTTGGTCCATTCCTGGTTGGTCCAGGAGCCGCCGACGTTGCCGCCGACATAGAAGCCGGCCCAGTTGTAGATCGACGCAATGTAAGCCGGCGCCTTCGTATAGGGACCGGCGGCGAGATCGGCGGCCGAAGCGGCGCAGATACCGAGTGCGGTCGTGACGGTGAGCGCGGCAATTAGTTTGGCATGAGACATGGTGGCACCCCCAAGGTTGTCTGATGGGTGCCAGCATTCCCCGAGAGACCCTTACCAAAAGAAAACCGGCCGAGCCGGCGACGCAGAATCGGCAGAGGCCGATCTCGAATCTTCTCCGCCGTTGCAACCACGCAACTTCTAAGAGTTATTTTAAGCGGCTGTTATCCTTGATGGATTCTTTATCTTCTGCGCAGCTCGCCTGTCAGCTTTGAGCCGGTGAATGCACGTGCTCAGGCCGCGCACCGACACCGACGAAGCGCGCGATAAGTCCCTGCAGCCACGGCACAGCGGTAACCACCCGCATAGCAAACGGCACCCTCAGCGGTCGATCGCCCGATTTGAGCGCCACCGTGATGATGTTGTTCTGCGCGATCACCTGAATCCGCTGGGTCACACGCACCGGAAGTTCGCGCCGACGCCTGACTGCGTCGAGTTCTTCTTCCGACGGGCAATCGTGGACGAGCTTCGCCGCCAGGAGATTTGCAGTCGCGACCGCATCCTGCACCGCCAGATTGACACCGACGCCGCCGACCGGCGACATCGCATGTGCGGCGTCGCCGATGCACAGCAAGCCGGGCCGCGTCCAGCGCGTCAAGCGGTTGATCGCGACCGTGAGCAATTTGACATCGTCAAAACTCTTCACCTCGGCGATGCCGGCCTTGAGAACCGGCGCCATCCGCACCACGTCGTCCAGCAGCGCCGGCAGCCCCCTCGCCTTCACCGCGTCGTATTGTCCCTTGGCGATGACAAAGGCGCACTGCCAGTAGTCGCCGCGATCAAACGTCACCATCATCTTGCCCGGCTCGACGCGGGCAAACAGGTTCTCCGTCTCATCCGGGCGCCGCCCGACGCGAAACCAAAGCACATCCATCGGCGCGCCGATTTCCTCGACTGCAAGACCGGCGCGATCACGCACGGTGGAGTGGCGGCCGTCGCAAGCGATCGTGAGGTCAGCCTCGATATCAATCGGGCCATCCGGCGTCTGCGCGCGGACACCCGTGACGGTGTCGCCCTGCCGGATCAGATCGGTCGCCTCGGTGCTCATCATCACCTTGAGCAATGGAAAACGCTTGCCGCTCTCGCGCAGGAAATTGAGGAAGTCCCACTGCGGCATCATTGCAATGAACGGATATTTGACATTGACGCGGCTGAGATCGGCAATCCGCACCTTCGTGCCGCCGAACATGCCATCGAGCTTCTGCAATTCCTGATGCTTGAGCTTTAAAAAGCCGTCGATCAACCCGAGCTCATCCATCACCTGCAAGGTCGATGGGTGCACGGTATCGCCACGGAAGTCGCGGAAGAAATCGGCGTGCTTCTCCAGCACCACGACATCGATCCCGGCACGTCCGAGCAGGTAGCCAAGCATCATCCCGGCCGGTCCGCCGCCGACCACGCAGCAACGGACCTTCATGGTCCGCGCTGTCGGTCCCTCCGGATCTACTGCATCCATGACGCAATCCTCATCGTCCAACCGAGCCTAGGTCTGGAGTGTAACGCCGATCGGACAAGAAGGATGCAAGCTATCGCCGGAACGTCTTGGTCTCCGACACGCTGCCGTCGCGATAGGTCAGTTCGACCGAGATCGATTTGGTCTGCGGCGCGAGCTTCAGATAGGGCTGCGCATCCGACGGGATCGCACCCGGGTCCCGCACATCGCAGGCCGGCATCTTCAGCACCTTGTCCGGAACCGCCGTGTCGACGCCGATACGTACCTCACGGATTGCGCAGCGATACGACATCAGGTGTGTGTAGTAGACCAGCAGGCCGTTGAACTCGCGGAACGACAGCCAGCTCGTCGCGGTCATGTCGAGGATCTTGCGCTGGTCGCGGATCAGCGCCGCTTCCGGGTCGAACCTGATCGGAAATGGCCCCTGCATCTCGCCCTGCGCGTCGACATAGCGAAGCTGGATCGTGCCCGCGGGCGCGTCGGCCGGCAATTCGATCGACAGGTTGGGCATCCGCTTGCGGGTGCGCGGATCGAGCGTGTCGATGAAGCCGGTTTCGCGGAAATCGCCGCCTTCACCCATTCGCCACGAAATCCCGAGCGCCGGGTCGGCGATCGAGACCACCACGGTCCAGCCGCCATTGTGACGCGAGAAGCTCGCGATCGGCGCATTGACGGCGTCTTCCCTGGGCAGCCTCGGCACTGACACCGGCGGCAGCGCCGCCACCTGTTGCGGCGGCGCGGCAGGCTTGGCCGCATCGGCCTGCCCCTCTGCCGGCCCCTTGGCCATCCCGTTGAGGAAGACGTCATCGACCATCTGGTCGAAATAGACCGGGATTTGTTTGTGCTGCACGGTCTCGGCCATCTCGCTGACCTGCCGCCGCGTCCGTTGCGCGACCTGTACGAGGTTCTCGCCGGGCTGCAACAGTTCCTTGGCAAAGGTCCGCGTGAACACCGAATTGGGATTGGCGTCGTCGTTGGACAGACGGTCGAGCGCGGTCTGGCGCGGCCCCGCCGAAAACACCGAGAACACGCCCTCGGGCAACTGCATCATCGGCGCCAGCCCGCCGCCGCCCGCGACGGCACGGGTGCCGGCGCGCTCGAATGGATTGTTGCGACAGGCGTCGAACACCAGGATCGAGGTGCGCGCCCTCTTGTTCTGCAGCCGCTCGATGATGCGGTCGGCGAGCACTGAGGCGTCGCGCACCAGCTCTTCCTGCCCTTCGGTGGCGGCCGGCACGTCGGTCGGCAGCAGGAAGTTCTGGCCCGCGATCTCGAAGCCGTGGCCGGCATAGAAAAAGAACGCGGTGTCGCCGGGTTCGACCGCGCGGTCAAAGGCAAGCAGCGTTTCGGAGAAGGCCTGGCGATTCAAATTCTCGGCCACCATGACGCTGAAACCAAGCTGCTTCAGCGTGTCGCCCATGGTGCGGGCGTCGTTGACCGCCTTCTGCAGCTTCGGCACGTTCTTGTAGTCGTTGTTGCCGATCACGAGCGCGACACGGTTCTCGGCGTGGGCGGGCACAGCCAATGCGATCAATGCAGCCGCGATGAGCGTTGCCGAAAGCCAGCGCGTCATCCTGTTCCCCGCCTGCACGGCATTGTCATGGCGCGTGCGACCGCCGGATAATAGTCGGATCAGTTGTTTCATCGGTTCACGACGACTCATTTGACCGGAAAATGACGAAGCGGCGCTTATTTGTGCGAAAACATTAAGCTTTTTCGACCGCGGGACCGGTTCCAAGATTGACTTTGTTGGTTTCGACCCTATGTTCCGGTCTCAACGCGGCCTCGGATCGAAGCGCGATTCGTTAGGTTTGCCGCCCGTCAGCGTCACTCAGAGCCCCCGAGCTTTTTAGAAGCCAGCCGTTTCGGGGCCGAACGCGACAGCCTTATACCTTCGATTCCGAACGGCGGTATCGACCAGAGGCTCAATGTCCTTTTCCAATCTAGGCCTTTCCGACAAGGTCCTCGCCGCAGTCGCGGCCACCGGTTACACCACCCCCACCCCCATCCAGGATCAGGCGATCCCCCACGTTCTGGCCCGCCGTGACGTCCTCGGCATCGCCCAGACCGGCACCGGCAAGACCGCCGCCTTTGTCCTCCCGATGCTCACTTTGCTCGAGAAGGGCCGCGCCAGGGCCCGAATGCCCCGCACCCTCATCCTCGAGCCGACCCGCGAACTCGCCGCGCAGGTGAAGGAGCAATTCGACAAATACGGCGCCGGCCAGAAGCTCAACGTCGCGCTGCTGATCGGCGGCGTCTCGTTCGGCGACCAGGATACCAAGCTGACGCGCGGCGTCGACGTGCTGATCGCAACGCCCGGCCGCCTGCTCGATCACACCGAACGCGGCGGATTGCTGCTCACCGGTGTCGAGCTTCTGGTGATCGACGAAGCCGACCGCATGCTCGACATGGGGTTCATCCCCGACATCGAACGCATCTGCAAGCTGGTCCCCTTTACACGGCAGACGCTGTTTTTCACCGCCACGATGCCCCCGGAAATCAGCCGCATCACCGAGGCCTTCCTGCATAATCCGGCGCGGATAGAGGTCTCCAAGCCCGCGACGACCGCCGTCACCGTGACCCAGTTGCAGGTCCCCGCCGGTCGCGAAGCGCATGACAAGCGCGAAATCCTCCGCCGCCTGCTGCGCGAGGCCAAGGACCTCAACAACGCGCTCATCTTCTGCAATCGCAAGCGCGAAGTCGCGGTCCTTCACAAATCGCTGCAGAAGCACGGCTTCAGCGTCGGCGCGCTGCACGGCGACATGGATCAGTCCGCCCGTACGGCCGCGCTCGATCGGTTCCGCAAGGGCGAGATTCCGCTGCTGGTCGCCTCCGACGTCGCCGCGCGCGGCCTCGATATTCCGGCGGTCAGCCACGTCTTCAATTTCGACGTACCGCACCACCCCGACGATTATGTACACCGCATTGGCCGTACCGGCCGCGCCGGACGCAGCGGTACCGCGATCTCCATTGTCACCTCGCTCGACACCAAGTCGATGGCTGCGATCGAAAAGCTGATCGGCCAGCAGATTCCCCGTGCCGAGGGTGACTACTCCGCTCCCAGTGCAGCTTCCGACTCGTCCGAGGCACCGCGCCGCTCGCGCAGCCGCGATGGTTCGCGCGACGGAGCCCGCGGCGATCGCAAGCCGCGCCGCGAGCGCGAACCACGTCGAGACCGCGAGCCGCGTCAAGATCGCGAGCCGCGTCAGGAGCACGAGGCGCGTCCCGCCGAGGAGCCGCGTCACGAGCGCGAACCACGCCAGGGCCGCAACAAAGCGCCGCAGGCACCAGCGCCGCATGTGCCGTCGATCGGCCGCAGCGAGCCGCAGCGGCGACAGCGCGAGGCGGACCATGAACCCGCCGATCATTCGCATCTGCCGGCCTTCTTGCTGCGCCCGGTACGCGCGCGCGTCTGAGATCTGAACTTTGATCTGACCGGCGTCCGGGCGACGCCGGTGTGCCCGGCAACGGATTTGGAGGTCAGGGGATGCGCTCGCGGCAGCGCGACCAGCCCGATCGGGTCGGTGATGGCTTAAGACGACGGGCCTTATGCAGCCCTCCGCCGCAATTGGCTCACGCTCAGCCACACCGCTGAAACCAGGAAGTAGAAGGCGCCTACTGCGGCATAGCCGGCCACGTTGCTGATGGATGGCGGCAACGGCATCCGCGCCTGCACGACGAAAAACGTGCCTGCCAGCGCTGATTGCCCGCCGCTCAGGATCATCGCCCACTGCGCACCGTAGCTCTTCCAACGGCGAACTGCGGTGCCCAGTTGAAGCAGCCCAGACAGGATCGCCCAGACGCCGAACGCCCCGAGCACCCAATTCATGCTCATCTCCAGCGCAAGAACGACCGCGAGCGTTGCCGCCACACTGACCACGACGTTGATGGCCTGCGTGCGATTCTGTCCCAATCCTCCGTTGCGCGATGCGTCGACAAAATTGGCGAGCGCATCCCATGCGGGATAGGCGACGAGCAAGACCGCCGCGATCACCCAGGAACTCTGTCCCACCGTAAAGGCAGCCGCCACCCAGACAGCCGAGAACGCTGTCCTAGCGAAGTAATAGAGCTTGAGCCATTGTTCCTGGCTGGCGCGAGAAAGATCACCATTGTGAAGCGTCATTAGATATCCTTTCGACTAGTAGGTAGCCTCTCGCGACGAATGTCGCAGGGCGATCACCGCTGTGGTTATTTGAGATCCAGGACCGTATCCGGAGGGCGGCGCGCGGCGAGCCGCTCCAGGAGCGGGCCTGTCACGACGCCGAATATCTTCGGATCGCCATAGGCCCGCGCCGAAAGCATCGCGCCGTGAACCGCCGCCATGAACGCTTCAGCCTCGACACGAGGGCTACTCATCAGTTGAAGTTGGCCGCGCCGCGCGCCGCGCTCCAGCACCGATGTCAGCCACGCTGACAGGGAGCGGAAATGCGCCCGGACCTCCAGGCCAACTTCCTCGGGCAGAGCGGGGAGCTGGCTTGCCAGCAGCGCGCAGACACAGAACGAGGCGCTGGCATCGGCGATGCAGGATTCCCAATACGCAGCGTAGAACCCAAGCTGTTCGAGCGGATCGGATACCTGGAGTTCGAGATTCGCAATCCCCGCTTCAGCTTCTTCCCGATACCGCGCAACCAGCGTTCGGACCAGATCGACCTTGCTTGGGAAATGGTGATGGATGCTCGCCTTACGAATCCCGACCACATCGGCGATGTCGGCATAGCTGAAACCGTCGTATCCGCCAGCGACGATCAGAGAACGCGCGCAAGCCAGGATGTCGTCAGACGTGGTCGATAAGTTGCTCATGCCATTGTCTACCTTCTAGTAGGACGTCAGTCAAGTTCTCCCTTATGATCCGAGGGACAGCGCTACGGCATAGACCGAGTTCCAATCTTCATTGTTGCTCGACCCGCCAGGCGAAAGCTTGCGAAACCTGCGTCCGATAACGACGCCGTCGTGAGCATTCCGCGGTAATCGAGGCCGGCGTCCCCCGGTTCCACTGTTTACCTTGCCTTCACTCTCGTCCCGTACCCTTGGCCCGATAATTTTAGTTATTTGCTGCTGGACAATATCCGGCGCCGCTCGCATTGGGGACGTAACAGTGGTCAAACTGCTGGACGAACACGAACGCACGTTGGCTTTTGCCGAAGTTGCGCTTGGTCAAATCCGGTCTCTTCGGCAGACCGCTGTCCCCCGCAACTACGAAATTTGGTACGTCTACGCGACCGGATACAACGCTCCCCTCAACAAGATCATCAACGAAACGCTGGCGCGCTGCGGCAAGCTGAGCGAATCCGATCTCGAGCAGATCTACGAAACCTACCTGTCGCACATCAAGACATCCGACCGTATCGACAAGGTCGGCGCCCGCGTCATCGGCGAGATCGATGACGTCATCAAGCTGATCACCGAAGCGCTCGGTGTGTCCTTGAGCTACGATGCAAGCCTGGTCGGCGCCAGCGACAAGCTCGCGACCGCCACGACCCACGATCAGATCAAGGCGGTTGTCGAGAGCCTGGCCAAGTCGACGCACGAGATGCGCGAGACCAACATGGCGCTGGAGAACCGGCTCGCGCTGTCAAAGTCCGAGATCAGTGACCTGCAGCATAGTCTGGAGGCGATCCGCGCCGAGAGCCTGACCGATCCGCTCACCGGTCTCGGCAACCGGAAATATTTCGACCGATCGCTGGAGATGGCGGTGCAGACTGCGCTTGCCAGCGGCGAGCCATTATCGCTCCTGATGTTCGACATCGACCACTTCAAGTCGTTCAACGACTCCTATGGCCACCTCACCGGCGACCAGGTGCTGCGGCTGGTGGCGCAGTCGCTGAAACAGACCATCAAGGGCCAGGACATCACCGCCCGCTACGGCGGCGAGGAATTTGCGGTCGTGCTGCCCAACACCGCGCTGCGCCAGGCGCTGACGGTCGCCGACCACATCCGCCGCGCCGTGATGGCCAAGGAACTGAAGAAGAAGTCCACCGGCGAGATCCTCGGCCGTGTCACCATCTCGGTCGGCGTATCCATGCTGAAGCCGGGCGACGACACCGACTCGCTGATCGAGCGCGCCGATGCCTGCCTGTACGCCGCCAAACGCGCCGGCCGCAACCGCGTGATCTGCGAAGCCGATCCGGAATACAACGCCGAGACGCAGACCCGCGTGGCGTGATCTGCTTTGTAGGGTGGGCAAAGGCGCGCAAGCGCCGTGCCCACCATTTCTAGCGGGATCGAGTTCGGTGGGCACGCTTCGCTTTGCCCACCCTACGATTCTTGTTGGCCGTCGCAATCTTCTTGGGGGTAGCTTTCTTCGCGGGCGCCTTTTTCGCAGCAGCCTTCGTCAGCGGAGATGCCGTAGCCAGAAAACATCCGGCGCAGCGTGACCGGCCCGAAATCGGCAAAAAGGTCGATCAGGAATTCGCGGTCCATCATAAGGGCCGACTACCGTGGCAGAGGAAACTAGACCTCGGCCGGCTTGAGCTGCACCGACTCGCCGCAGCCGCAAGCCGAGATCTGGTTCGGGTTGTTGAACACGAACTGGGCCTGCATCTTGTCGGCCTTGTAGTCCATCTCGGTGCCGAGCAGGAACAGTACGGCCTTGGGCTCGACCAGGATCTTCACGCCCTTGTCTTCGACCACTTCGTCGGTCGGGCGGATATCATGGGCATATTCGACAGTGTAGGACTGCCCGGCGCAGCCGCCGTTCTTGATGCCGACGCGCAGGCCGACGATCTCGGAATCGGCGCGCTGGGTGAGCTCCGTGATCCGTTCCGCGGCGGCGTCAGTCAGTTTCATGACCTGCGGGCGCGGCCGCCTTGGCTTGGCTGAAATCGGAGAAGCTTGTGTCATGTCATTCATGTGGGCAGTCCCCGCAGCAAATCAATTGCCGATCCTAAGTCCGATCCACTAACGCATCACCACATATTAAGGACGAGGCGCGCCTCGTCCGACATGCGATCCGGCGTCCAGGCCGGATCCCACACCAAATTGACGTTGACGACGCCGACACCGGGGACGCTCGCCACGGCGTTCTCTACCATCGTCGGCAGCTCGCCCGCTGCCGGGCAGTTCGGCGTGGTCAGCGTCATCAGGATGTCGACGGCGCGATCGTCCTTGAGGTCGACCTTGTAGATCAGACCGAGTTCGTAGATGTCGGCCGGGATTTCCGGGTCGAACACCGTCTTCAGCGCGGCGACGATTTCGCCGCCCAGGCGCTCGGTCTCCTCCGCCGGCAGCGCCGAGGTGGTTTCCATGTTGGCAGTCTTGACTTCGGCCGTATCGGTCATGCGAACAATTCCCGCGCCTTGATCAGCGCCTGCGCCAGATGGTCGACTTCTTCCCTGGTATTATACATCCCGAATGACGCGCGGCAGGTCGCCGTGACATTGAACCGCTCTAAAAGCGGCATCACGCAATGGGTGCCGGCGCGCACCGCAATACCCTGACGGTCGATCACCGTCGCGACGTCGTGGGGATGCGCGCCCTTCATCTCGAAGGAGATCACCGGACCCTTGTTGCGGGCGGTGCCGATCAGCCTCAGCGAGTTGATCTCGCGCAGCCGCTGCTGGGCATAGGTAAGCAGGTCGTGCTCGTGGGCTGCGATGCGGTCCTTGCCGATCGAATTGACATAATCGATGGCGGCGCCGAGCCCGATCGCTTCCACGATCGGCGGGGTGCCGGCTTCGAACTTGTGCGGCGGATCGCCATAAGTGACCCAGTCCTTGGCGACTTCGCGGATCATCTCGCCCCCACCGTTGAACGGGCGCATCGCGACCAGATGCTCGTGCTTGGCATAGAGCGCGCCGATGCCGGTCGGTCCGTAGACCTTGTGGCCGGTGAAAGCGTAGAAATCGCAGTCGAGGTCCTGCACGTCGACCGGCAGATGCACGGCACCCTGCGCGCCGTCGACCAGCACCGGAATGCCGCGGGCGTGCGCCAGCCTGATGACCTCCTTGACCGGCACCAGCGTGCCGAGGGCGTTCGACATCTGGGTGATCGCAACAATCTTGGTGCGCGGCGTCAGGAGTTTTTCGAACTCCTCGATCAGGAAATTGCCCTCATCGTCGACCGGCGCCCACTTGATGACAGCGCCGTGGCGTTCCCGCAGGAAATGCCAGGGCACGATGTTGGAGTGGTGCTCCATGATCGAGAGGACGATCTCGTCACCCTCTTTGACGTTGGGTTCGCCCCAGGACGACGCCACCAGGTTGATCGCCTCGGTGACGTTGCGGGTGAAGACGATCTCCTCATTGCGGCGGGCATTGACGAACTTCGCCACCTTGCCGCGGGCGCCTTCATAGGCCTCCGTCGCGGCATTCGCGAGGTAATGCAGGCCGCGATGGACGTTGGCGTACTCGCTCTTATAGGCTTCCGTCATGCGGTCGAGCACCGCGTTCGGCTTCTGCGCCGAGGCCGCGTTGTCGAGATAGACCAGCGGCTTGCCGTAGACCTGCATGGCCAGTGCTGGAAAATCCTGCCGGACGCGGGCGACGTCGTACGCACCGTTGCTGACTGCCGGATGCGTGCTCATGCCCTCGCCTCCAGCCAGCGCCGTGCGGCTGCGATTGCGACCTCACGCAAGGTGTCGCTGACGATGGTCTCGATCGCCTCGCCGACAAAAGCCTGGATCAGAAGCGCCTGAGCTTCCTTCTCCGGCAGTCCGCGGGCGCGCATGTAGAACAGCAGGCTCTCGTCGAGCGCGCCGGTGGTCGCACCGTGGCCGCAGGTGACGTCGTCGGCGAAGATCTCGAGTTCCGGCTTGTTGTCGGCTTCCGCCTCGTCGGAGAGCAACAGCGCGCGGGTCATCATCTTGGCGTCGGTCTTCTGGGCATGCGGACGGACGATGATGCGACCCTGGAACACCGAATGCGCACGGTCGTCGACCACGGCGCGGAAGATCTCGCGGCTGTCGCAATGCGGCACCGCGTGATCCATGAACAGCGTGGTGTCGGCGTGCTGCTTGCCGTTGATCAGATTGACGCCATTGGTCTCGACCTTCGAGCCCTCGCCGGCGCACGTCACCGTGGGCTGGTAACGGCTGACATGGGCGCCCGTGGTCATCGCGAAGGTGTTGAAATGCGCGTGTGCGCCAAGCGTGACCGTGGCGGAGGAGATGTTGAAGGCGTCGCTTGCGTCCTCGACCAGGCGGACATGATCGAGCCGCGCATTGTCGCCGATCGCAACGATCAGCCCGTCATGGGTCTGGTAGGCCTTGGCGCCGTCGGCGGCGAGATAGCTCTCCACCAGCGTCGCGCCGGTGTCGCGGCCGAGCCGCAGCAGCGAGCGCGTAAACATCGCGGCCGGTGTGGCGCTTGATGCCACGTGGACGATGTGCAGCGGCCGGGTAAGCACCGTGCCGTCGGCGACGTCGATGACGAAGCCATCGGTCGCCATCGCGCCGTTCAACGCGATCATGGGATTGGAATTGTCCGACGCAAACGCCTGCACCGACAGCGCGCCGTCGCCGGCGTCCAGTATCTCGCGCAGCGGCCGGATGCTGAGCCCCTTCTCGAGATTGCCGAGATCAGACAGATCAGGCGCGAAGGCGCCGTCGACGAGGACCAGGCGGCGCACGCCGTCGATCGCCTGCAGCTTCGCAGCCGCCGCGGCACGGTTGAGCGCTGTGGCGTCCGGCGCCGGCGCGAGCGGCAGTACTTCGCGCATCAGCGCGCGCAGATCGGTGTATTTCCAATCCTCGATCCGGCGATGCGGCAGACCAACGCGCTCATAGGCAACGAACGCCTGGCGCCGCTGCTCGGCGATCTCGCCCTTGCCCGGCAGACGGTCGCTCACGAGGGCGAATGCATCGCCCAGCGCACGCCCGGTCTCGGTCTTTGCAACAACGTTCATCACAGATCGGTCCTTCGTCAGGCAGCGTCTTCGAACTGCGCGTAACCCAACTCTTCCAGCTCGAGTGCCAGCTCCTTGCCGCCGCTTTTGACGACCCGGCCCTTCGACATCACGTGCACGACATCGGGCACGATGTAATTCAAGAGACGCTGATAGTGGGTGATCACGACCATCGCACGCTCCGGCGAGCGCAGCGCGTTGACGCCGTCGGCCGCGATCCGCAGCGCGTCGATGTCGAGGCCGGAATCCATTTCGTCGAGGATGCAGACGGCCGGCTCGAACAGCGCCATCTGCAGGATCTCGTTGCGCTTCTTCTCGCCGCCGGAGAAGCCGACATTGACGCCGCGCTTCAGCATGTCCTGCGGGATGTTCAGCGACTTGGCGACCTCGCGAACCTTCTTGAGGAACGCCGGCGACGACATCTCGTCCTCGCCGCGCGCCTTGCGCTGCGCGTTCAGTGCCGCATGCAGGAAGTTCCAGGTGGTGACGCCGGGTATCTCGACCGGATACTGGAACGCCAGGAACACGCCCTTCGCGGCACGCTCATTGGGCGCCATCTCCAGCAGGTCCTGGCCCTTGAACAGCACCTGCCCGCCGGTGACTTCATAGCCCGGCTTGCCGGCGATGACGTGGGAGAGCGTCGATTTGCCGGAGCCGTTCGGCCCCATGATCGCATGGACCTCGCCCGGGTTCACCGTGAGCGACAACCCGTGGAGGATCTCACGCTCCTCGACGCGGACTTTCAGATCTTTCACTTCAAGCAATGGCATCACAATCTTCCTGAGCATCATCCCGAGGCGCGTCATTCGCGACCCTTGGCGGGATGGATTTAACCAACCGAACCTTCAAGGCTGATCGAGATCAGCTTCTGCGCTTCCACCGCGAACTCCATCGGCAGTTGCTGCAGCACATCTTTCACGAAGCCGTTGACGACGAGGCCGACGGCTTCCTCTTGGCTGAGCCCGCGCTGGATGCAGTAGAACAGCACGTCCTCTGAGATTTTCGAGGTCGTGGCCTCATGCTCGAACGTCGCAGACGAATTCTTGGCTTCGACGTACGGCACTGTATGCGCGCCGCATTTGTCGCCGATCAGAAGCGAGTCGCACGCGGTGTAGTTGCGCGCGCCGGTCGCCTTGCGATGGGCGCTGACCAGGCCGCGATAGGTGTTCTGCGATTTGCCGGCGGCGATGCCTTTGGAGATGATCCGGCTCGACGTGTTCTTGCCGAGGTGGATCATCTTGGTGCCGCTATCGACCTGCTGAAAGCCATTCGAGATCGCGATCGAGTAGAACTCGCCGCTCGAATTGTCGCCGCGCAGGATGCAGCTCGGATATTTCCAGGTAATCGCCGAGCCGGTCTCGACCTGGGTCCAGGAGATCTTCGAATTCCTACCCCGGCAGTCGCCGCGCTTGGTGACGAAATTGTAGATGCCGCCCTTGCCTTCCGAATTGCCAGGGTACCAGTTCTGCACCGTCGAATATTTGATCTCGGCATCGTCGAGCGTGACGAGTTCGACCACGGCGGCGTGCAGCTGGTTCTCGTCGCGCTGCGGCGCGGTGCAGCCTTCGAGATAGGAGACGTAGGCGCCCTTGTCGGCGATGATCAGCGTGCGCTCAAACTGGCCGGTGTTGCGCTCGTTGATGCGGAAATAGGTCGACAGCTCCATCGGGCAGCGCACGCCCGGCGGCACGTAGACGAACGAACCGTCGGAAAACACCGCCGAGTTAAGCGTCGCGAAATAGTTGTCAGACGTCGGCACCACGGTGCCGAGATATTTCTTCACGAGCTCGGGATGCTCGCGGATCGCCTCGGAGATCGGCATGAAGATCACGCCGGCGGCCTTCAATTCCTTCTGGAAGGTGGTCGCGACGGAAACCGAATCGAACACGGCGTCGACCGCGATCTTGCGGTTGGCCGATGGCGCGCCACCCGGCGGCGATTCGACGCCTTCCAGGATCGCGACCTCGCGCAGGGGAATGCCGAGCTTCTCGTAGGTCTTCAGGATTTCCGGATCGATCTCGTCGATCGACGACAGTGTCTTCTTCGGCTTCGGCGCCGAGTAGTAATAGAGATCCTGGTAGTCGATCTTGGGATAGTTGACCCGGGCCCAGGTCGGCTCGGTCATGGTCAGCCAGCGGCGGAATGCCTCCAGGCGCCATTCCAGCATCCAGGCGGGCTCATTCTTCTTTGCAGAGATGAACCGTACTGTGTCTTCCGACAATCCCTTAGGGGCCTTGTCGGATTCGATCAGCGTCTCAAACCCATATCGATACTGGTCGACGTCGATGCGCCGGACGCGCTCGACCGTCTCTTGTACAGCAGGCATTCAATCCTCCGCTCGCGGTTTCAAGGACCGCGGTGGATCATAGTTCAGAATTGTCTATCACGATGCTTTGGGGATGAAACAGGCTTAGAACGGTTCAAGCCGTGTTTCGTCGCTCTCCCTTAACTAGGGTATCGGCGAGCTTTCGCCAAGCCTTGAGGGCCAAATCCACGTCTGTGTCCGTGGTAGACCAGCCAAGACTGAGCCGCACCGCTCCCTGCGCCACGTCTGAGTGGTATCCCATTGCCGCCAGCACATGAGATGGCTGTACCTTGCCCGAGGAGCAGGCGGAGCCGGAGGAGACAGCCACCCCGGCGAGGTCGAATCCGATAACCGCCGTCTCGGCCCTCATCCCCGACACGGTGAATAGAACGGTATTTGGCAACCTCTTGGCCTCGTCCGAGAAGACAATCAGGCCCGGCGTCTCCCGGAGTCCGTGCTCCAGACGGTCCCGCAAACCCCTCATCCTGACGGCATCGGCCTTCAGCGCCGCCATTGCCGCCCTGGCAGCCGCGCCAAAGGCGGAAATGCCGGCGACATTCTCCGTCCCTGCCCGCCGCCCAAGCTCCTGCCCGCCGCCACGCAGCAGCGCCTCCAGCCCCTCCACGCCCTCGGCGAGGACGAGCGCCCCGACGCCCTTCGGACCGCCGATCTTGTGCGCCGACAGGGTCAGCAGATCCGCCTGCGTCGTGCCGAGATCGAACGGGATCTTTCCGAACGCCTGGATGGCGTCGACATGCACCAGCCCGCCGGCCGCATGGACGATCCCGGCGACGTCGGCCACCGGCTGGATCGCGCCGGTCTCGTTGTTCGCCAGCATCACCGACACCAGCGCGGGCGGACCGTCGGCCAGCAGCGCGCGCAGATGACCAAGATCGACCACGCCGGCGCGCGTCACGTTAATTGTCCCGACTGCGTCAGCCGCAAACCGTCCGCCCGCCGACACCGAGGGGTGTTCGACCGCCGAGACCAGCAGCCGCGTCACCGGAGCGCTGGCGCCGCGCCGCAAGCCCGGGGTCAGCGCCAGCGCATTGGCCTCGGTTCCCCCCGACAAAAACACCACGTCCTGCGGCCCTGCCCCAACGACCTGTGCGATCGCACCGCGGGCATCTTCAACCAGCCGGCGCGCCTTGCGGCCCTCGCTGTGCACCGACGACGGGTTGCCGCTCAGCTCCCACGCAGCAACCATCGCCGCCTTCGCCTCGGGGCGAAGCGGCGTGGTGGCATTCCAGTCGAGATAGACGCGGTTCAACATGCGGCCGTCTTAGCACCTTTTGCGAAACGTCCCATCATTCCGCAGGCTGCTCGCGCGTGGTCAGCACCTCCGGTGCAGACGCCATTTTCAGTCCGAACAGCGGCCGCAGGATGTTGACGCGCCGGATGATCTCGTAGCTCAGCGCACAAGTCGCAGCCGTCCCCGCAATCACAATCGAGGCCTCCAGCCAGGCCGGCAGGCCTTGTCCGCGCAGCGCGTGAGCGATCACGATGATCGCGGTCTGATGCACGATGTAATACGGAAAGATCGCGTCGGTCAGGTAGCGGCGCACGGCCGTATCAGCCGTGAGCCAGCGCCTGGCGAAGCCGAGCGCGGCCACGATGCAGAACCACTGATAGGTGCCATAGGCGAAGCCGCCATAGATCTTCAGCGGCAGTCCGCTGTGTCGGGTCGACAGCAGCACCAGGAATGACACAAACAAGGCGATCACAAGCAACAGTGCCGGCCAGCGCTGCCGCTCGATGCTCTCCCACACGGCGCCGGCGCGAGCCAGCCCAAAGCCGAACAGGAAGACCGTCGCAAACTGCGCGTGATCGTACCAATCGCCGAACAGGGCGTGCGTCATAGGAAAGTTCGGATAGAGCAGCAGCCGATAGGCCGCAAACAGCAGCGGCGGCAGCACCAGCACCCGCACACCGGCGAGAGCCCAGGCGAGCACGCCCTCGAACCAGCCAAGCAGGCCGGGCAGCACCATCAACACGCCGCCGAGCGCAATGGTGTAGACCCAGAGATAGACCACAAACCAGAGATGGTTCCAGGTCGGCTGCACGATGCAGGGGGTCGGGCAGAACTGCGTCCCGAACGCGAGATAGTGCCGCAGGTAGAAATCAACGAAACCGGCGGGATAGCCGAGAGCTTCGACGATCTGGAGATAGGATTGTGGCGGCACGATCACCAACATGCCGAACAGCAGCGGGATCAGCAGCCGCACTGACCGCGACCGCAGCAGCGGCACCAGCGCGTATTTTTTCAACATGAACCGCGTGGCCACGCCCGACACCAGGAACAGCAAGGCGAGCCGCCACGGATTGAGCACGATCATCAGCGGCTCCAGCGCCGTGATCCGATGGTCGCTCTTGATATGGAACCCCCAGGACACGTAGAGCATCCCGACGTGATAGAAGATCAGCAGGCCGAACGCCGAAATCCTAACCCAATCGAGATCGACCCGCCGTTCCGACATGGCGTAGGACGATTGTGATATAGTTTGCTGCGTCATTTGCTTGATCCCGTGTTGCGCTGATAACCGCATGTCCGACGTCAAAAATGCCCCTGAAAGCCCGGCCGTCGAGCCGGTTTGGGATCAGAACCGGACCTCCTGGGATGACACGACGCCGTCCGGGACGAGCGGTTGGCTGCGCGGGATTGCCGGTCGGGACCGCCGGCTCTTCGCAGCGGTCGCGCTGATCTCGCTCGCGACCGGCATCGTCAACGCGCTGTCGACTGCGCAGGACGTGGCCTGGCGCGGAGGCGCCTACGATCTCCGGACACCGCTGCTCTGGGAAACCTCCAGCGTTGCCATGATTGTCCTGCTGGCCCCCATCCTGTTTGTCGCTGTATGGCGGTTACGCCGCTCCTCGACCTGGGCGCAGCGCATCGGACTGGCGGCGGCGGCCATCATCGTCTTCTCGACGCTGCACATCGCGGGAATGGTGGCCATCCGCAAGGTCGCGATGTGGCTGGCCGGAGGGTCCTACGACTTCCGCCTCTCGGTCACCACATTGCTCTACGAGTTTCGCAAGGACCTCGTCACCTGCCTGCTGATCGGCGCCATCGTCTGGCTGATCGACAGCCGTCGCGAAGCGCAACAGACCCAGCGACAATTGGCGTCGGCCGCTTCGCCACAGGCGCTGCCGGACACCATCTGGCTGCGGGACGGCACGACGCGCATCCGGATCGAGCCACGCGATCTGGTCTGGGTCAGTTCGGCCGGAAACTACGTCGAATACAGTCTCGCGAATGGCAGCAGCCATCTGGTCCGCGGCACGCTGGCCGCAGCCGAGGCGGAGCTTGGGCGATTCAAACTCGCACGCGTCCACCGCACCCGGCTGGTCAATCTCGATCGCGTGACCGGCGTGGAATTGAAGCCGTCGGGCGATTTCGAGCTGAGCTGCGACAACGGGCAGGTGATTCAGGGCAGCCGACGTTATCGAAGCGCGATTGCCGGTTTCGATCGGATACATTCCGCAAGCTGAGCCGCCTCGCCAACGGCTCCTCCGCGCGATTCCCTACTTTTTCCCAGACGATCAATAAGTTATGGCTGCACCGCGGTTTCGATGCTGGAGCCGACGGGCGCACAAAATCCTTGATTTTTGCCCCACCGCTCATGCTAGAAGGCGGCCTCAAAGTTTGACTGCGCCCTGTGGGGCATCGTCCAGCCGACGCCGATCACCCTTTCGATGAGCTGCTTTGTCTGCCGCAAGCCGATGAAGTCAGCCCACATCCGGTTGATGCGTATGGATCAATCGAGGGATCAATAAGGGATCACGATGCCTGAAGTTATTTTCACCGGCCCTGCTGGCCGCCTCGAAGGCCGTTACCATCCGGCCAAGCAGAAGAACGCGCCGATCGCGATGATCCTGCATCCGCATCCGCAGTTTCACGGCACGATGAACCACCAGATCGTCTACCAGTGCTACTATGCGTTCGCGCATCGCGGCTTCTCGGTGCTGCGTTTCAATTTCCGCGGCGTCGGCCGCAGCCAGGGCTCGTTCGATCACGGCACCGGTGAATTGTCTGACGCCGCAAGCGCGCTCGACTGGGCGCAGGCGATCAACCCGGAGGCGCGCGCCTGCTGGGTTGCGGGATTCTCGTTCGGCGCCTGGATCGGCATGCAGCTCCTGATGCGCCGGCCGGAGGTCGAGGGCTTCATCTCGATCGCGCCGCCCGCCAATCTCTACGACTTCTCGTTCCTCGCGCCCTGCCCGTCGTCGGGCCTGATTGTGCATGGCGACAAGGACGCCGTAGTGCCGCCCAAGGACGTCAACACGCTGGTCGAGAAGCTGAAGACCCAGAAGGGCATCGTGATCGATCAGCAGATCATCCCCGGCGCCAACCACTTCTTCGACGGCAAGCTCGAGCCGCTGATGGAGACCGTGACCGGCTATCTCGACATGCGTCTCGCCAACGTGCGTTGAACGCGAACGTTAGCCCGGATGAAGCGCAGCGCAATCCGGGCTACGGTTCTCTACGCCGCGAGCTTCAGCAGATGTGCGTCGTATCGCACTAGGAACGCGCGCAGCAGGTTCGGGTAATCTGGCGAAACGGCGCTGCGCACGCTCGGCCGCTGCGCCAGCGCCGCACGCCATATCAGCAGCTTCGGCGTATCGGCAAAAACAGCGAGATCGGCGAGTTCGTCGAACACGTCGAAATAGCGGAAGATCGGCGCGAACACCGCGTCCACCAAGCTAAAGTTCTGACCAGCGAAGAACGGGCCCGCGCCGAGCGCCGCCTCGACCCGCGCGAACTTTGCGGCCACCGCCTGCCGCTTACTCTCGAACATCGCGGCATCGGTGGTGGTTTCAAGTCCCCAGAGATCGCCAAGAATAGCCGAGCCGAACTCCATCCAGCCGCGATGCCCGGCGCGAACCAGCGCATCTTGCGGATGGAGCTTCGCGCCTCCTTGCGTCTCCTCGATGTATTCGCAGATCACGTTGCTCTCGAATAGCGCGACCTCCCTGCCATCGTCACCAGTCACGACCAGCACCGGCACCTTGCCGAGCGGCGAGATCTTGAGGAACCAGTCGGGCTTGTTGGCGAGATCGATGTCGATCCGCTCGAACGGAACGCCCTTCTCTGACAGTGCGATCGCAGCGCGTTGCACATAGGGGCAAAGCTTGTGGCTGATCAGCTTCAGGGCGGGCACGGTGAACCTCGTATTTAATGCATATGCATTTAATTACATGCATCTGCATTGAACTGTCAAGGTAGATGCATTTGCATCTATCTCACGGCCGCGCGATGATGCCTCCGGTCATGGGCATCGGCACCCCCGTGGTGGCGGGATAGCTCAGCGGCAGGCCCTTCAGGCCGCGCGCGGCGAGGAAGCCGAAGGCCTGGGCTTCGATTGCATCCGACGCCCAGCCGAGCGTTCCGGCGGCCTCGACGGTTGCCGGCGCCAGCCGCTCGCGCAGCATCCGCATCATGGTGAGATTGGAGGCGCCGCCGCCGGCAACAATCCAGCTCTTCGGCGGTTTCGGCAGCAGCGGCACGATGCGGGCGATCGCGGCCGCGGTGAAGGCCGTCAGCGTCGCGGCACCGTCGGCCGGCGCGACGGCACCGAGCCTGAGGCTCGCAAAATCATTGCGGTCGAGCGATTTCGGCGGCGACAGCGAAAAGAACGGCAGCTTCAGAGCCTGCGCAATCCAGGCCTCATCGGCCCGACCCTGCGCCGCGAAGCGGCCCTCGGTGTCGAACGGCTGATGCATCTCGCGGAACATGAAGTCGTCGAGCAGCGCATTGCCGGGTCCGGTGTCGCAGGCGATCAGCGTGTCCGTGCCGTCGATGTAGGTGATGTTGGAGACGCCGCCGATATTGATCACGACGATCGGCCCGTCGCGGTTCAGCGATTGCGCCAGCGCGCGGTGATAGACCGGCACGAACGGCGCGCCCTGCCCGCCGGCGTCGACGTCGGCGGCGCGGAAATCATGCATCACCGGGATGTGGATCGCCTTGGCGAGCGCCGGACCATCACCAATTTGCACCGTCAGCTTCCGCTCGGGGCGGTGCAACACGGTCTGGCCATGGAACCCGACGATGTCGATATCCTGGCAGGAGATCCGGTTCTGCGCGGTGAAGGTAGCGACGGCCTCGGCATGGGCGACGGTGACGATTTGTTCGGCCTGCCGCAGGATCCCCGGCCGCGCGTTGCGCTGCGGCAGATGAACGGCTTCCGTCAGTGCCTGCCGCAGCAGACTGCGCTCGCCCTCGGTATAGGGCCGGTACCCCGACGGTCCGAACGCCTTGACCTGGCGGCCGTCGGTCTCGATCAGCGCGACGTCGACCCCGTCGAGCGAGGTCCCGCTCATGAGTCCAAGTGCCGTCAGCATCATGGTGGTAGCGCTCCGGCCGGAACCGCCGGCTTGTATCAAACAAGTACATCCTATAATGCCACAGCGCGTCCGGCTGCGGCAGCCCTTACGCCAAGGTTCCGCAAATAGATGCAAAAACCGTAAAACAAGAATGATCTCGGTCGCAGACAAATGACGGCATTTAAATCGGATTTCCTTAATACTTTACAGGAACGCGGCTTCATCCACCAATGCTCCGATTTCGAGGGGCTCGACGCGCTTGCCGCGAAGGGCGAAGCGACCGCCTATGTCGGCTATGACTGCACCGCGCCGTCGCTGCACATCGGCAACTTCCTCACCATGATGATGCTGTACTGGTTGCAGCAGAGCGGGAACAAGCCGATCACGCTGATGGGCGGCGGCACCACGATGGTCGGCGACCCCTCCGGCAAGGACGAGAGCCGCGCGATCCGCACGATCGCGGAGATCGAAGCCAACAAGGCCTCGATCCGCGGCGTGTTCGCCAAGGTGCTGCGCTATGGCGACGGGCACGCCGACGCGATCATGCTCGACAACGCCGAGTGGCTGACGAAGTTGAACTGGATCGAGATGCTGCGCGACATCGGCCGGCATTTCTCCGTCAACCGCATGCTGACGATGGATTCGGTGCGGCTCCGGCTCGAGCGCGAGCAGGAGATGAGCTTCATCGAGTTCAACTACATGGTCTGCCAGGCCTACGACTTCGTCGAGCTGTCGCGCCGCGTCGGCTGCAAGTTGCAGATGGGCGGTTCCGACCAATGGGGCAACATCGTCAACGGCGTCGATCTCGGCCGCCGCATGGGCACGCCGCAACTGTTCGCGCTGACCACGCCGCTGCTCACCACCGCCTCCGGCGACAAGATGGGCAAGACGGCCAAGGGCGCGGTGTGGCTCAACGCCGATCAGTTCTCGCCCTACGATTTCTGGCAATACTGGCGCAATGTCGAGGATGCCGACGTCATCAAGTTCCTCAAGCTGTTCACGATCCTGCCGATCAGCGAAATCAATAAGCTTGCGGCGCTCGGGGGCAGCGAGATCAACGAGGCCAAGAAGGTGCTGGCGACCGAAGCGACCGCCCTGCTCCACGGCCGCGACGCCGCCGTTGAGGCCGCCGAAACCGCGCGCCGCACGTTCGAAGAAGGCGCACTGGCCGAGACGTTGCCGACCGTGGAAATTCCGCGCGGCGAATTTGACGCGGGCATCGGCGTGCTCGCGGCCTTCGTCAAGGCCGAGCTCGTTGCGTCCAACGGCGAAGCGCGGCGCCAGATCAAGGGCGGCGGACTGCGCGTCAATGACGCCGCCGTCACCGACGAGAAGATGCTGCTGACATCAGCCAATCTCACGCCGGAGGGCGTCGTCAAGCTGTCGCTCGGCAAGAAGCGCCACGTCCTGCTCAAGCCTGCATAGGCGCATTCGGATTTGTCGGTTGTAGGGGCTGGCGAAAGCGCGCTCCCTGCATCCGATGGACCAGACCACGCCCCGAGACGACACAATCGCGACGCCGAAGCAGGCGCGCATCGCGTTGAGTGTCCTGGCGCTCTGCTTCGTATTCTCCGTGCTCGGCCGCGGCCTCAGCGACAGCTTCACGGTGTTCCTGAAGCCGATCTCGGAAAGTTTCGGCTGGGATCGCGCAGAGGCGGTGTCGGTCTATTCTCTTGCGTGGCTGGCCAGCGGTTTGACCGCGCCGCTGGTCGGGCGCCTGTTCGACCGGGCCGGCCCGCGTGCGGTTTATGCGCTTGGGCTCTTGCTGCTGGGCTGCGCGTTCCTCGGCGCGGCACATGCGCGGGCGCTCTGGCAATTCCAGCTCAGCGTCGGCCTCTGCGTCGGCTTCGGCACCGCACTGATTGGCAATGTGTCGAACTCGATCCTGCTCGGCCGCTGGTTCGGACCACGGCTTCCGACCGCGATGGCCGTGATGTATTCGGCAATGGGCGGCGGCTTGCTAGTGCTGCTGCCGCTCTCGCAGGTCCTGATCGAGCGGTTCGGCTGGCGCAATGCCTATCAGGTGTTCGGCATATCAGCGCTTTGCCTGCTCGCGCCGCTGATGTTGCTGCCGTGGCGGCTGCTCGCGGGCGGCTCGCCGCATGTCGTCAAGAAAGCCGGAACCGGCTTGGCCGACGAAGGCTGGACGCTGCTCAGCGCGATGCGACACCACGCCTTCTGGGCGCTGTTCTCCACCTTCTTCTTCACCGCGGTCGCAATGTACGCGCTGACAGCGCAGATCGTCGCCTACCTGATCGACGTCGGTTTTTCGCCGCTGCAGGCAGCCACCGCCTGGGGATTTAGCGGCGTTGCCCTGATCGTCGGCATGCTCGGCGTCTCCACGCTCGACGGCATCATCGGCCGCCGGCCGTCGGTCCTGTTCAGCTACGGCGTTTCGATCGTCGGCATCGTCCTGCTTTGGCTGTTGCAGTGGTATCCGAACCACTGGCTGCTCGCCGGCTTCGTGATCTGCTTCGGCAGCATGATCGGTTCGCGCGGCCCGCTGATCACCGCGACCGCCCTCAAAATCTTCCGCGGCGAACGCGTCGGCACCATCTACGGCACGATCATGATCGGCAGCGGCCTCGGCTCGGCACTGGGCTCATGGGGCGGCGGCCTGATCCACGACTGGACCCACGGCTACAACCCGTTGATCGTATTCGCGCTCGTCAACGTGGTGCTGGGATTGATCCCGTTCCTGGTGGTGCCTGCGCTGCGGCGCTGAACCGGGGCATTGCGCCTGCTTTTGCTCCGCCGAGTCTCCAGACATCATCCGAAGGCCTGCTGACACCATGCTGTCAGCAGGCTTGGCGTGTGAGGACGCCTAGCGAGCGCTTGATTTTGGACGATGTATTTTGAATCCCGACCGCGCAGGGACGGCATGCACGATCGTACATCCGAAGTGAAACAAGACCGATCGGCCCTCGTCACGTTTGCTCTTGGCCTGGGCACCTTCCTGACGCTGTTCGACGTGACCGCGGTCGTGGTCGCTCTGCCCGGAATCGCCAAGAACCTCGAATTTTCGGTCGCCGGCGCTGCCTGGGTGATCGACGCTTACAGCCTCGCCTTCACGGGAGCGCTGGTCGCCTCCGGCGCGCTTGCCGATCGCTTCGGTCGCCGCCGTTCGATGCTGGCCGGCAACGCCGTGTTTCTCGTTGCGTCGATCGCGTGCGGCGTGGCGACGAATGGCCAGATGCTGCTGGCTGCACGCGCCGTGCAAGGGATCGGAGCGGCCTTCATGGTCACGGGTGCAATCGCGCTTGTCGCCGGCGCATTTCCTGACCTCGATCGACGGGCTCGGACATTCGGCACCATCGGGATCATTTCCGGCGTCGCCATGGCACTGGGCCCGCCGCTCGGCGGCCTGCTCGCCTCGTGGTTCGGTTGGCGCTGGATATTCCACGCCAACATTCCCTTCTGCATCGCGCTGGCCCTCGCCGTGCCCCAACTTGTGGCGGAGACGCGCGCGCCGAGCCAACGTCCGCTCGACCCTGTCGGCGTGGTGTTGCTGACGATATCGCTGGGCCTGGCGATCGAGGCGCTGCTTCGGCGCGACGACACGCTGGCCCAGAGATTCTCGCTCCTCGCCGGCGGCGCCACGGTGGCGATCCTGTTCGGCTTGCAGCAATGGCGCAGTCCGCACCCCGTCTTCGATCCCCGCGTGTTCGCGACGCCGGTGATGATCGCGGTCGGTGCACTGTTGACGGCTATTCAGTTCGGCTATTGGGCCGTGCTGGTCTATTTGCCGCTGTTCCTGGTCGCCAGTTTGTCTCTCGGCGTGGAGATGGCGGGCATGGCGCTGCTTGCAGCAACAGTGCCAATGCTCCTGATCCCGCTGCTGGGTGGTCGCTTTGTGACACGGTGGGGATGGCGACGCTTCTTCATCGTTGCGTTCGCCATCCTCGCCATAGGCGACGGATTGCTTGTCCTGGCTGCTCTCGCCGGCGACACGATGACATGCACGGCTGCTACATTCGGGGGCATGCTCACGATCGGTGTTGGAGCGGCGCTCGCGAACCCGCAAATGTCGAACATCGTCCTGGCGCTCACACCATCCGCGCAAGCCGGAATGGCTTCGGCGGCGACGATGATCGTGCGTCAGGCCGGCTTCGCCGTCAGCATCGCCGCCTTGGGCGCAGCGCTTGCGACGACCGATACGGCAGCAGCGTTCGCGGCACCATTTTCGCTGGGGGCGTTGATCTCGCTCTGCGCCGTGATCGTGGCGCTGGTCCTGCTTCCGGCGAAGTCGCCGTCGGCGCGCTAAACTAGCGGGCTGTTGAAAACGCCGAAGGGAACCGGCTTCCCTGCGCCGTTTGGATACCGCCCGCTCCCCGTCGGCCCGGCAAGCCTGGCAAGCTCAACACCAAGAAGCTCTGTCTGCCTTATGCGGAACGGGCGTCTGACCGTGCGCAAGCGTGGTGGCGGCACGGGCCGTCCCCACAGCAGTGCAGTGCTGGTGTTCGCAGGCCCCTTCGGATTTGCTCTTCGAATCTGATTTTCGGCGAACCTGGTAGCGCATCCCCACCTCGGCCACATTGGGGAGCGAAAGTGACTTAGAGCGATCGGGTGACCGCCTGGAAGACCACAGTAGCCTATGCCACGGCTCGCAATCCCGCTAGGAGTTGCCACCACGACTGGGCATCAGTCGCCGCGGATAGGGCCCGTGCACCACCTATACTCCATCCCGACGAATCAGGCAGTTGAGATCATGCGGTTCGGCGTGATCGCAAAGTCGAGGCAACGGGTTGCCGCAACGCCAGGTACTAACTGCAGACCGAGATGACCATGAGCGCCCCCGGAACCCGCCCATCTGCCATTGCGCGTATTCGGGCGTTGTTGAATCAACCTACCCATTCCTATCGCCCCGCGACCACAGTTTTTCTCGACCTGAACGTGGATCGTGTCGGAGAGCAGTTGCAGCTCGCCGCACGTGGAAGTGAACGCGGCTCGCAGAACCGTCCGACGGCCGATGGGCAAACCCTGGATGACGTCGAACATCAGGTGGTCGAAAGAATAGAGGCGCACAAACAGGATTCACATTCCATCTATCTCGATCAACTCCACATCTATGACGAACGCATAACGGCCTTGAGCTTCGAAGAGCGCTTTGCGACCATCCAGCAAGCTGCGCCTGAAGCGGTCGGTGATTTCCGTGCTGAAGCCACCGTCGGGCGTGATGAGCTGTTTGTCCTGCGTCGTCGCCTCAATGAATCCGAGATCGAGCGCGAGCGCTTTCGCGCGCGTCACCGTATCGAGCGTCCAGCGCGCCTTGCGAGCCCCGGCAAGGTCATTCTGAAGATCGGCGTGCTTGCCATCCTGTTCATTATCGAGGTGGTCATCAACGGCAGCTTTCTCGCGAAGGCCAACGTCGGCGGTCTGCTCGGAGGCGCGGCGCAAGCCGTCACATTCGCCGCGCTGAATATCATTGCCAGCTTCTTCTGGGGGATGGTGCTGATAAGGCTTGTAAACCGTCGCAACTACTTCTTGAAGCTGATCGGCTCCCTGTCGTTCCTTGCCTACATCACGTTTGCGGTGGCGCTTAACCTGACGCTTTCAAATCTTCGCGAGATTCCGCCCGACGTCAGTGTCAGTGGCAACGTCGGCCAGGAGGTTCTGCATCGAATGCTTACAACGCCATACGCGTTGACCGATATCAATTCCTGGGTTTTCTTCAGCATCGGCCTTATCTTTTCGCTGATCGCGATGGCAGATGGCCTGCTGTTTTCCGACCCTTACATCGGCTATGCGGGCCTCGAGCGGCGGTGGATCGAAGCGACCAGACAGTTTTCCGATGCCAGAAGTGAACTGATCGAACGGCTTCGGGATATTCGCGAAGACGCAACTGAAACCATGAACGAGGCCGCGCGCGACCTCTCTGTTCGACGGAGCGAATTTGATTCCCTTTTACAGGGGCGCGCACGTCTCGCCCAACGTTTCAGCCAGCATCAAAATCAGATCGAACAGGCGTGTCGCGCATTGCTCGAAATCTATCGCGAAGCAAACCGACGGGCGCGCTCCAGCCCGGCTCCGGATTATTTTGCAAAAGCCTATACCATGGAACGCATCAGCTATACCGGTGCGGAACCGGAGTCCGGCGCGCGTGAGAATCTTCGACAAATGATAGCGGAAACCCAGGAGCTGCTGAGCCGGCAGATCAAGGCCATTCACGACGCCTTCGACAACGCCGTACGCACTTATCGCGAGATCGACGAGCTGTTGCCGGAGAAGAAGAATGTCTAGACGGCGTCCGAGGCAACGGAGCGCGCCGGGCTTCGGCTGGTCGGGAGTTGGCGGTGTCTTGCTCCTCCTGCTGGCGATCGTATCCGGCGGAGCTCTCGCCTATTTCTACCTCTCGACGCCTGCGCGACCGATCCTCGACGCTCAGAGCCTCTGTCCCGTCAGCGGCCCGCAAGGCATCACGGTCGTTTTGGTCGATACTTCGGATGATCTCTCCGAGACGACGCAGCGGGAAGTCCTGGGTCAGCTCGACGACATGATCACGACGCTTCCACCGTTTTACAAGCTCGACATCCGGGTTCTTGATATCGCAGGCGTTCGCAGCCGTTCGCTGTTCTCAAAATGCAATCCCGGCGACGGTGCGGGCTTGAGCGAGTGGACCGACAATCCGCGTATCGCCCGCTTGAGATGGATCGAGGATTTTCGAAAACCTGCCGCGGATGCGGTGAAGAACAGCATTGCAGCTGCGAAAGCGAAAAGCTCGCCGATCATGGCTGCCATCCAGGACATCGCCATCGACGATTTTTCCAGCGCGGCGAGCCAGAACGTCAGAAAAACGCTCTACGTGATTTCTGACATGATCGAATTCACCCCCGACTATAGCCAGTATCCCCGTGCGGGAGATCTTTCGTTTCAACGCTACAAGCAGTCTCCGGCCTTCCTGAAGTTTCGCACCGACCTGCACGGCGCGACCGTCATCATCCGTTACGTGAACCGGCAGCCAAACGGCCAGCCTTTGGTTGACGGCGCGAAGCACATAGAGTTCTGGAAAGACTGGATCGAGGACAACCGGGGTATATTTGGGGGAGCGAAGCGGCTCCAGGGAGCTTAACAACGTGGCCGCCAACAGAGCAATACCCAGCCTGCCACCCGGCCTGGTCAATGGCCTGTTGTTCTTTGCAGTGGTCATAGTCGGCAGCGGCTACATCATCTTCTCCAAGCTTAACGGCTTTGATGCCCTGGCGGTGACTGCGGTTCCCGTTCTGGTCATGATCGGATATGCCGTCCTGCTCGGGGCGCGACCGTTCCGGCTGCGTGATGATCAGTCGGGTGACAATCTCTACTACATGGGTTTCCTGTTTACGCTGACGAGTTTGGCGGTTTCGCTCTATCAATTTTCTGCGGCCGGCTCTGCCGAGCAGATCGTTCAGAACTTCGGTATCGCCATTGCTTCTACGATTGCGGGCATCACGCTACGTATCTTCTTCAACCAGATGCGCCGCGATCCGATCGAGGTCGAAGCGACGGCGCGGCTGGAGCTGGCGGAAGCCTCGCGGCGAGTGAAGCGCGAACTTGAGAGTGCCATCCTCGAATTCGGCTATTTTCGCCGCATGACCCAGCAATCGGTCAGCGACGCAGTGGACGAAGCGCGCGAGAGCATCGGCAGCGCACGCGAGAAGCTGGCTGGCGAGATCGAGAAGTTCGTCCTTGCCAAGGGCCGGCCCTTCGAGGATGCATCCAAACGGTCCTCTGAAACGCTCGACAGCATGAACGAAAGGACCGTTCAGATCCTCGAGGTATCCAGGCACTTGGTCCAAGAAGGCGAACAGCTCGCAAAAAGTACGGCCAGCGTCGTCAAGGCAATCGACTCGCTTCTGGCGCAGCTTGGATCGCTGCAAGCTCCGGGCAAAACTGTTGAGACCAACCTGGCGCCGATGATCGAGAGCCTGACGCGAGCGGTCGATTCGCTCTACAAGAGCGGAGAGACACAGTCCGAGAATATCGACATCAGTCTCAGGCAAACCCACAGCGTCGTCGTCGCCGTCAACCAGCTGTTGCAGGAAATACGGACTTTTGAAACGACGCGTTCTGACTCGGCGCCGTGGAGTGTGCGGCGCCGCGACGGATAGTCCCTGAATAGGCGAGTTTGGTCATGAACGGGCAAATACTTCGGCAGCGCTCTTCGTACCGGCAAGGTCTGGTCCTCGGTCTTACCATGGCCGAAATCATGATCTTGCTGGTGTTTTGCCTGTTGATCGCGATGGCAACATTCTTGAAGAGGGAAGAGACCAAACGTATCGCTGCCGAGCAGGAGCTTCAGCAGCAGAGGCTTCAAAATGAACGCGATCGTGGCGTCGTCGCTGCGCTTCGCGAGAGTGCTGCTCTCGCCGAAAAACTTGAGAGCGTGTCCGGCATCAGCGATCCCAAGGCGATTGACCAGTACTGGCGTGAACTTGTGAACAGTCGGGCGGTCGTGACGGACATCGAGAAGGGCGGCCTGTCGATGCAGCAGCTGCGTGAGGGTATGGCGACCGTCGCAATGCTCCGCGCAAACCACATTGATGTAGATGCGGCCATTCGTGATTCAGAGACCGTTGCCGCGATCAACCGCGCGATGACGACGCCCGGACAACCGCCTGTCTCGACGCAACTCATCCTCGATACCATTGCGCGAGGGTTGGCAGGCGCGGGGCCGACCGGCCATCAGTGGCCTCCCATTATCAGGATGAGCGAAGCCGATGGCTATTTCTTTAAATCCGGAAGTGCCGAGCTGTCGGCGGCTTTTCGCGGCACGCTGGTCAACACAACGCCCCGCGAGATACTGAACTACATCCAGAAGTACGACGTTGATGTGATCGAGGTCGTCGGCCACACTGACGAACGGCCGATCGGGATGCGCCAGTACTCCAATCTCGATCGAGACCTTCCGTCGGTTCTGGACAACACCGCCAACGTTGGCAGTCTTATTCCTGCAGACAACGCGGGACTTGGGCTGGCTCGCGCGGTCGCGGTTGTGAGCGTATTGCGCCAGAGCCCTCTGCTGGCCGGATACAAATTGCTGCCGTTGTCCGGTGCGCAACTGACGAATACCGATGAGACGCTGGCGATATCGGGGTCACCCGGAGATATTCAGCAACGACGGCGCATCGAAATTCGCTTGCGCAAGTCCGTCCCTCCCGAAGCGACCCCTACCGACGCGACAACAGACATCGGACCTGCGTCAATCGCCGTGCCGCCGTAGAGCATGATCCGAAAAAGTGTGAAGCGGTTTTCCCTCGCGACAAACGCGAAGCGTTTGCGCGGAGATCATGCCCAAGCAAGAAGCTAAGGCGCGATGATAATTCGAACCGATCTCATCGCGCTTTAGGCGATATCCGCATCGATCGTAGCTCAGACTAATTATTGGTCGGCGGCAGCTCGGTCGGGCTGGATGGATTGAAGTCAAATATCTTGCGCGACAGCCCGGGCGCGAGAGCCGAAATCGGGTTGACGCGCAGCACCGGCGCGCTCGGCGTGCCGACGACTTCGTAAGTGACGCCGATCAGGCCTTCGTCGCTGCCGGCGCCGAGGAAAATCCCGAAGAAGGGAATCTGACCGAACATGTTGTTCAGCCCGTACATCGGAATGAAAGTGCCGTTCATCCGCACCTGGCTGCCGACATAATCGATACTGCCCTGGATGGTTGCGCCGATGCTTGGTCCCTTGACGACGCCCTTGCGGATCGTGAGCTGACCGCTCTGACGCGTGAACTCGGCTTGCAGCGCAGAAAACGCGATGCCGTTCTGCGTGCTGACCGGACCGCCGGCGACGGCGCGGTCGAGCTGAGCTTCACCCTTCACCGCGAAATCGCGGATATTGATGTAGCCTTCCTTCGGGCCCGCATCGGGCGTCGGCGGCTCCATTGCAAGCGTGAGCTGGCCGCCGACCACCTTCGAATAGGTGTCGATGAAACGCAGGAACGCGCCGGCGTCGGCGGTCTGCAGGTAGATCACCTCGTGTCCCTGCTGACGGCCGCGCATGTCGACGCTCACGGGCGTATCCCGTCCGACCTTGCCACCCAGCGCGAACGCCTTCACGAAGCCGTTGCGGCGCGACATCTTGGCATCGACGCTGCGGATCGCCTCGCCATTGAAGCCCGCCACCGCGCCGAGCTTGACGTCGATATCGAAGTCGATGTTCTTTGTCTTGCTCTTGGCGTCGCTGTCACGGCCGGAGATCGCCGATTTCAGGAAGCCGCGGCCATCGAAGACGTCGCCGCGCATCGTCACCTTCACCACGCCGTCCGGCCCGCGATCGGCCCGCAGCGAAGTCTTGTCGCCCTCGGAAGGCGCATAGACCGGGAAGTTCGCATTCATGAGGTCGCCGTTCGGGTCGACCTCGATAGCGCCCTTGATCGAGACGCCGCCGCCCTCGACCACGATATCCTCGAACCGGGTCGACTGCGGCTTCGGCACCACGTTGAAGGTCGCCTTGCTCGCCCTGCCGGATGCCTTGACCCAGCCGGGTAGGATGTTGTCGAGCTTCAACGCGGTCAGGTCGGCTTCGACACCCATCTTGGTGCCGTTGTCGCCGCTGCCGATCTTGCCGGTCAGCTTGACCGGGATCGCGCCTGAGACCGCCGGACCGAAATCGAGACCGAGCCGCGCGCGGCTCGCGTCATCCAGCGTTGCCTGCAGCTTGACGTCGGCATCGCCATCGGCCGGCTTGCGATAGTCGAGCGACGCCGCCTGGCCGTTGATCTTGACGTCGCCCTTGACCTGAAAACCGGCGTTGCTGGCAATCACCTTCAGCGTATTGGCCTCGAGCTTCTGGTTCATGACCAGCTTGTCGACCGCGACACCGGCGATATCAGCGGTGACGGAATAGACCGTATCGGCCTTGGTCAGTTCGCCTTTCACCGGCATGCCGAGATTGATGATCGCCGACACGTTGCCCTTGCTGGCATTGGGATCGATCGGCGGCCCCGAGAGATCGCTGAGGCGGTCTGAGGCAAGGATTTCCGCAGCCGCCGGCACCGGGCAGTCGACCCGGAACTTGACCTTCGCGGGCGACGGCTTTGGCGCCATGTCGGGCACCTCGAAGGTGAAATCCGACAGCGTGATCTTGCGGCCCGCCGGCGTGTCGGCGATGCCCTGGCCGATATTCACGGTCGCGGTGCGGCCGGTCACCCTGGCCTTCAGGTCGGCATCATGCACCGCGGGCATCCCGTCGACCGGGCGCACCGTGACGCCGGATGCGACGATGTTGACCGAGAGACCGTCGTCCGGAATTGGCGGCCCCTTGCGGGACAGGTTGTGCACCGGCGAATTGACGCCGACATCAATGCGCTGGAGCGTGCCGCGCTCGATCCGTTCGATCACCCATTCGCGCACCTCGGGCACGATGATGGTCGGCCACATCCGTTTCAGGGCGGACGCCGACATCGGCGTGCCGGCGAACCCGAGTTGCAGCCGCGCCTCGCCGGAATAGTCGATACTGCCGGTTCCGGCGACGCCGATCTCACCATTGCTGATGTCGGCCTGGGTCAGCAGCACTTTCTTCTTCTCGGTGTCGAAGCGGAACGCGACGTTGATGCGGTTGAAGATCAGCGGCGGCTCGTTGTCGATCCCGGCCAACACGATGGTGCCGCCCGACAAGCCCGCCTGCCAGTCGGTGACATTGTCGTTCGGGGGCTCGAGATGGCCGAGCAGCGTGATCCGGTTGGCGCCCGAGACGATCTTGATCGGCGCCAGCAGCACGCGCCGTCCGGCATCCCACTCGACGCTCATCTCCGCCGAATCGAGCGCCATCGGATAGCTCGGCGTATCGGTGTCGAGGATGTTGCCGGCCCCCGTGGTGACCTTGCCACGGAAATAGGTCGGCACGCCGTCGCGGCCGAGTTCGCCCTTGAGTTCGCCCGATAGCTGCAGGTCGGCGGTATAGGTGAGGTCCTTGGTCCTGAGCGCGAGCAGGATGTCGCTGGCGGAGACCTTGTCGGCCTTGATGTCGACCGAGCGCACGCCATCCGTCTGCGGCCCGACCAGCACGCGCACCGACCAGGGTTTGGCGCCCTCCTCGCCGAAGCTCAGTGCGACGCCGCCGCCGCTCGGCCGCCGCAGGCTCAGGCTGATATTCTCAAAGCTCCATTTGTTGCCGCGCTGCTGATCGTCGACGACGAGATTGCCGTTCTTCAGGCCGATCTCGTTGAGGTTCTGGCCGTCGAGGCCGGTCAGGCTGAGGCTGTCGAGCCAGTCGAGACCTGCGAGCAGGCCGTTCTGGGCCGGCAGCTCGGATAGTGCGGCCGTGGCGCTCTCGGGCGCGGCGGCCGGCGGTACGGCAGGCGCGGGTCGCGGGAATGTCGGGGCCAACCCCGCTTCCTTCTTGGAAGCCACGCCGGTGGCAATCGGCTTTGCGGTGTCACCGGCGGAGACCGTCACATAGCCGTCCGGCGTGATGCGCACGGACAGTTCTGCGTCGACCAGATTGAGGCTCTCCGCCCGCAATTGGCCCATGAGCAACGCTGTTCCCGACAACCGCACCTCGGCCTTCGGCGCGCTCGCGACGATCGCGTGGTCGCGGTCGCGGACGATGATGTCGCGGATCCGCACCGCGATCCTGATGCGGCCGGCGCGTTCGATCTGGGTTCCGCCGACCTCGACGGTATTACCGTGACCGATGTTTTCCTCGATCGCCGCTGCAAGCCATGGCGTCGCCATCTCGAGATTGATCGGACCGGCGCCGAGCCGCCACCACAGCGCGCCGAAGCTGACCGCGAAAATCACCACCAGCACCGCGAGGACCAGGCCGATGCGTCGCAGCCAGCGCCCGCCGTTCAGCCAGCGCTGCAGGCCGGCGCAGAAATCGGTAAAGCGATGAATATTGGTATTGGAACGCGCGAGCAGCCGCCGCGCGCGGTGGCCCGCCGCTTCGTCCTGATCGTCCCACCCGGCCTGATCTTCCCATTGCGAGAATTCGGCCTCGGCGCGCGGGTTTGGCCCCTGCGGCGGCGTAATCCTGGCCATTGCCTCTCGGTGCTGGCGGTGAGTTTGATCGCCGCCATCGGGACGCCCGTCGATTCGTATCGAGCGCTCCTGTGCCGGCATCGCGGCGTGTCCCTAGTTTACAGTGTTAATCGCTGGCCGACCCAAGAAAGGACGAAAGCAACCAATCAAAAGCCTGCTCAACGAGCGGACGGATAACGCGTCGAATTCCTTGTAACCATACTCCGAGGCCATCAGACTTGCCCAGCGGCGGATGCGAATCCTGCCGCCGCGAATGAGACCCGCAATACCCCAATGGTTGAGCCGCGGAAAGCGACGAAAGGAAGGCGTATGTCCAAGAAAACGCGCAAGAAATCCTCCAACACAACCGGAAAGCGGGCCGCAACAAAAATTGCTCGCAGCGCAGGCATCGGCACAGGGAGGTCCGCGGCGAAAACCCGCAAGGCGGCTGTCAAAACGTCGAGCAAGACATCGAGCAAGGCCGCCGAGACCGATAAGGCCAAAGCCTCGCACAAGGCTCCCTCGAAACCGTTAAAGCCCAAACCGGCGGCCGCGACCAAATCTGGCGCGGGAGTTCTGGCCGAAGGCGCCCAAGCCCCCTCCTTCAATCTGCCGCGCGACGGCGGCGGCAATGTCTCGCTCAAGGACTTCGCTGGCAGCAAGCTCGTGCTGTTCTTCTATCCTCGCGCCGACACCCCGGGCTGCACCCGGGAGGCGATCGACTTCACCCGGCTGAACCAGGCCTTCACGGACGCCGGTGCCGTGGTGCTCGGCATATCCGCGGATACGGTTAAGGCACAGGAGTCGTTTCGAAACAAACACCAATTGTCCGTCCCTCTGATCTCGGATGAGACGCATCAGATGCTGGAGGCGTACGGCGCCTGGGGCGAAAAATCCATGTATGGCAAGACCTTCATGGGAATTATTCGCACGACGGTTGTGGTGGATTCGGAAGGAAAGGTCGCCCGAATCTGGCGCCATGTGAAGGTTGACGGCCATGCCGACCAGGTGCTTGAGGCGGTCCGGTCGCTCTAACTGGAGAGACTCCGTTTCCAAAAAATTAACCATGGAAAGGTCAAATCGCTCCGCAAACTAGCCGTACGGAACTTGGTCCGACCGGCCGCGGGAGTGCCGATGTCGAGCCGGTCCGGTCATCATCTCGAATACGCCAAACACCATCATCCACAGGACCATGGCCGAGCCGCGCCACGCCGTACGGCGGCCCATTCCGCGCCGGGAGCTCCGGCTGCGGCAGCCTCGGGGGCCGGCTATACCATCGCGCATGCCGGCAAGCAGGTCCGGTTCGGACCGGTTGTGTTCTGGATTGCGGTCGGCACCGTGGTCATGCTCGGCATGTGGTCGGCGGCGACCGCCACCTATTTCGCGTTCCGCGACGACGTCCTGACCCGGCTGATCGCCCGCCAGGCCGAAATGCAATACGCCTATGAAGACCGCATCGCGGAACTCCGCGCCAAGGTCGATCGCACCACCGGCCGCCAGCTGCTGGACCAGGAGCAGTTCGACCAGAAGCTCGACCAGATCATGCGCCGCCAGTCCGCGCTGGAATCGCGTGCCACCGCGCTCGGCACCATCCCGGACGCTGCGGTCACCGGATCGATCAAGCCGCAGGGCCATGCTGACGCTGCGCCGTCGTCGGGTACGCCAAAGCCGTCGCCGATCAGCGACACCGTGATCTTCGTGGCGCCGCCGGATCGCGAGGCGCGTCTGGAATCGCGCGCGCCGTTGACTGCGAAGGCGCAGCCGAGCCAGTTCGCCAAGGTCCAGGGCGTCGACAACGCCATCGTCCGCCTGCAGACCTCGCTCGACCAGGTCGAGCGGCGCCAGCTCGCCGCGCTCTCGTCGGTCGAGGACGGCATCGATTCGCGGGTGCGTCGGATGCGCGGCGTGATCAGCGATCTCGGCCTCAACATGGCCCAGCTCGAGGCGGCGACGCCGCGCGCTGGCATGGGCGGACCGTTCGTGCCGGTCAAGCTTCCGGCCGATGCCGGTGCGTTCGAGCGCCAGCTCTATCGCATCAACATCAACCGCGCCCAGATGCAGCGTCTGAACCAGACCCTGGCGCTGGTGCCGTATCGCAAGCCCGTTGTCGGCGAGGTCGAATTCACCAGCGGCTTCGGCGTGCGAACCGATCCGTTCCTCGGCCGCCCGGCGATGCACACCGGCCTCGACTTCCGCGCCTCCACCGGCGATCCCGTCCGCGTCACCGCCAACGGCAAGGTGGTGTCGGCGGGGTGGGCCGGCGGCTATGGCCGCATGGTCGAGGTCGACCATGGCAACGGCCTCTCCACCCGCTACGGCCATCTCTCCGAGATCAACGTCAAGGTCGGCGAGGTCGTGAAGATCGGCCAGGTGATCGGCGAGGTCGGTTCGACCGGCCGCTCCACCGGCCCGCATCTGCACTATGAAACCCGCATCGACGGCGAGGCGGTCGATCCGCAGAAATTCTTGCGCGCCGGTGTCCGCCTGAGCGCCGGCTGAGACTTCTCGCGGCGACGCCCGAGCTGCGGCGCGTCCGCAAGGAATAGGCATCGCCCCTGGCACTGATTTGCCCGACGGCGCAAGCGGCTGCGGCAAAAATATTCTGATTTTCGGAAGCGCAGCTAAATGCTGTGGATATGGCCGTCCCACCCGATTGAGGGGCGAGCGCACGTCACGAACGCGCGGTGGTGCGGTGGACGCCGATCATGCGAGAGACGAACGCGTGTGAGGCGGACGGCGAAGTCGTGCAGGCCTGACGCCCTGGTGGAAGGTGTCCCTCGCAAGACGCGTAGCCGGACTCGCATGATCGGCAAACGGCTACCTCGTTGCCTCGTGCCCGACCTCGCCGGTAATGACGTCGCCGAACAGTTCCCAGGCCTCGCCGTTGAACTTCATCAGCTGCATCTGCTCGATCGGAAAGTAGTCATCCGGCCCGGTGTTGACCATGACGCCGGGCAGCATCAGGTCGGAGTGAAAGTTCTTCAGATTGGCCGCCTGCTTCATGACATTCTCGCGCGTGAGATTGTCGCCGCACTGCTTCAGCACCTGCACCATGGCCTCCGCCTCGGTGTAGCCATAGACATTGTTGGCGTTGGTCTTGTCGCCGTCCGGATAATATTTGTCCATGAAGCTGCGCCAGCGCATGACGGCCGGATCCTTGTCCCAGGTCGGATCGGTCGGGTCCTTGAGATAGGCCGTCGAGATGATGCCCTTGGAGTATTCAAGCCCCGCCGGCTTCAGCACCGAGGCGACCGAGGTCGCGGTGTTGGCGAGAAAGAATTTCGGCTTCCAGCCGAGCTCGCCAACCTTGCGGATCGCCTGCGCCGAGCCCTTCGGGGCGGCCCAGGAGAAGAAGATGTCCGCACCCGAATCGTGCAGCGCGACGATCTGGGAATCGATCGAGGGGTCGCTGACCTCGTAGGATTTGTCGGCGATGATCATATTGGCCTTGTCGCCAAGCCCGTCCTTCAGGCCCTTGACCTGATCCTTGCCGGCATCGTCGTTCTGCCAGAACACCGCGATCTTGCTGTTGGGAAAGTTGTCTCTGATGTACTTGGCGTAGATCCGCCCTTCGCTCTGGTAGTTGGGCTGGAAACCCATCGTCCAGGGGAAGTTCTTCGGGTCGCCAAATTTAGTGCCTCCGGAAGCGACGAAGAGCTGCGGCACCTTTTTGGCATTCATGTATTTCATGATCGCCGCGTTGGACGGCGTGCCGAGCGGCTGGAAGATCAGCAGCACCTCGTCGCTCTCGACGAGCTTGCGCGCCTGTTCGATCGCCTTCGGCGGCGAATAGCTGTCGTCGTAGCTGATGAAGTTGATCTTGCGGCCGTTGATGCCGCCCTGGTCGTTGATCATCCTGAAGAACGCGGCCTCGGTCTTGCCGATCACGCCGTAGGACGACGCCGGGCCGCTGTACGGCATGATATTGCCGATCTTGATTTCGGTATCGGTCGCGCCGGGATCGTAGCCCTTCTGTGCAAACGCCGCAGTCGCGATCAATGCAGCATTTGCGAAGGCCGAGATCGCGACAATATATGGGCAACGAACTGGCATCATTTCCTCCCGATTTCTGTCGTTGGTTTTGACGACAAGTCTCGCAAGTCGTGCATGTGCTTGCAAGCACCGGGTTTTTTCGCCGGACGAAACGGCGTTGTTGCCTGGCGTGATTTGTGTTTGATGATTTATCGGGGACTCACGAGTCGAGGCGGTCTGATTGCCTAAGCGGAAAATACGTATCGGTCCGCGCCATCCGCGCCTCGCGGCTGCCGGTTACGAACTGACGCGCAGGGTCACCGAATTCGCGATGGAACGCCGTGGCCTGCACAAGGCGAACAGCGACTATGCGAAACGCACGCTCGCCTCGATCCGGGAACGGCTGCAGCGTGGCGAGACCGTGTACATCGCAGGGCTCGCCGGTCCCGGGATGCACAACACCGGCGTGGCGCTGGTCGAGGTCACGCAAAGCGAGGGCCCGCGACTGATCGTCAACAACGAGGAAGAGCGCTTCTCCGGCAACAAGCACACCACCGAATATCCGCAAGCGTCGCTGCACGACATGCGCGAAGTGCTGCGGCGAATGGGTCGCGATATCGGCGATATCGCAGCCTTTGTCACGACGTGGGATTATCTGGCGCTGTTGCCGATGCTGATCCGGACGTCGTTGGAGGAAGCGCCCGCCAGCCTGAAACTGCTGCACGCGCCGATCTCGCCCGCGATCAGGCTGCGCCAGCTGGACCAGGTGCGCCGCCTGTCGCCCAAGCTCGGCCGCGAGTTCGGCCTTGCCGAACCCTTGCCGCTGATCTGCATGCCGCATCACGACAACCACGCCTGGTTCTCGTTCGCGGCCTCACCTTTCGCCGACCACCACGGACCGGTCGCGATCGGCGTGCTCGACGGCACCGGCGATGCCGGTTCGATCTCGCTCTATGTTGCCGAGAACGGCGAGATGAAGCAGCTCTACTGCAACGACAGCCTGTTCGACTCGCTCGGCGCTTTCTACAGCGTGATCTCGTCCAGTCAGGGCGGCTGGACCTGGCTGTCCAGCGAAGGTCGCTACATGGGCGCCGCCGCCTGGGGCGACATGAATCGCGCCACCAATCCATATTATCAACGGCTGAAGGAGGTGCTGCAGCTCGGTCCTGACGGCAAGGTGCACCTCAATCGCGAGATGGCGAACTGGTATTGCGATCCGGTCGACAATCCCTACAAGGCGCCCCTGATCGAGATCCTCGGCCCGCCGCTGCGGGAAGACCAGCTCTGGAATCCCGACGCCATGCTGCGGGTGGAGGACATCCACCACCGTCCCGATACCAAGGATCGGCTCGACAAGGCCGCCGCGACGCAAATGGTCTTCGAGGACGCGATGATCCATGTGGTCGATCATCTGTTGCGCATCACCGGCACGGATCGCTTGATACTGACCGGCGGCGTTGCACTGAACGCGCTCGCCAATATGCGTCTGCTCGAGCATTTCGACGAGGCCTGGTTCGCGGCGGCGCAGCAGCGCAAGACGCGCCTTCATTTGTGGGTGCCGCCGGTGCCCGGCGATCCCGGCGTGCCGATCGGCGCGGCATGGCTGTTCTCGCACATGGCCGGCGCACCGCGCGGCAAGCCGCTGTCGCACGCATTCTATTGCGGCCTGCCGCCGACGCATGACGACATCACGGCGGCGCTGAAGGCCGACGATGTCGCCTCCATCGGGATCGGCAGCATCGTAACGCCGGAGGGACGCGACGCGATTGCGGACCTGATGGCCTTCATGGTCGCCCAAGGCGGCGTGATCGCGATCTACCAGGGTGCCGCGGAGACCGGCCCGCGCGCGCTCGGTCACCGTTCGATCCTGGCAAACCCCTGCGATCCCGAGGTGCGCGAGCGGCTGAACGAGCGCGTCAAATACCGCGAGGCGATCCGCCCGCTGGCGCCGATGGCGACACTGGAGGCCGCACGCGACTATTTTGTGCTGGAAGATGGCGCCTCCGACGACGGCTACAACGCGTATTACTACATGGTGCTGACGGCGCATTCGAAGCCGCAGGCGCGCGAGAAGATTCCAGCGGTGGTGCATGCCGACGGCACCGGCCGGATCCAGGTCGTGAGACCCGACGACGATCCCCTCACCTACGCTTATCTGAAGGCGCTCGGCCGCCGCATCGGCATCGAGATGTCGGTCAATACGTCGTTCAATGTCGCCGGTCCGATCGCGCAGACGCCGGCCCAGGCGATGGACACGCTG
The DNA here is from genome assembly GCF_049949265.1 of Bradyrhizobium genosp. P. Taxonomy (NCBI): domain Bacteria; kingdom Pseudomonadati; phylum Pseudomonadota; class Alphaproteobacteria; order Hyphomicrobiales; family Nitrobacteraceae; genus Bradyrhizobium; species Bradyrhizobium genosp. P. Next base: position 5,324,794 of record NZ_CP188195.1, read on the forward strand.
CGCCGCTCCAACGGGCTCGATGTGGTGGTGCTGGTCGCCGACGACGGTGTCGCCTACGCCGCCTGGCACGGCGGCGCGCGCGACAGCGGACGCTTTACGGGCTGGTATGCGGACTGGAAGAAGTCGCGCGGCTGATGCATGTCAGCGAGAGCCGACGTTGCGAACATTTCAACCTATTTCGGCCGCGACACGATCTCGATCATCTGGCCTTCGTCGGCATCGGGCGCATGGGACTTCGCCTTGTCATACGCCGCAAGTGCCGCGCGGCTGACGGGTACGTCAGGCAGCAACGTCTCGGCCAGCCGCACCGCGTAGGCGGCGTCCTTGTGGCGCAGTGCAGCGGTAAACGACGCGCCGGAGAAGTCGCGGGCGACCATCCGCTTGGAATGCCGGATCACTTGCGGGCTCGCGATCGCGCCGGTTCCAAGCGCTTCCGCCACCAGCTTCATGTCGAGGCCGGCCTGCTCGGCCATCGCGACGCCTTCGGCGAGGCTCGCGATCTGCACCGCGCCGATCAGGTTGTTGATCAGCTTGAACACCGTTCCGGTACCGACGGCGCCGAAATGACGGATCGTGCTGCCGATCGGTGCCAAAAACGGCTTGGCCTTGTCGAGATCGGCCGGTTCGGCGCCCACCAGCAGCGTCAGCTTGCCGGCGGCCGCCGCCTCCGGCAGTCCGGTGACCGGACAATCGATGTAGATCAGCCCGCGGCTGCGCAACTCACGCGCCATGTCGAGCGTGTGCTGATACGACACCGTCGAGCACTCGATTGCGAGCGTGCCGGCCTTCATGGTCGCAGCAGCCCCGTCCTTGGTCAGCCACACCGCGCGCGAGGCCTCGTCGTCGGCCACCATGGTGATAACAGCATCGGCGTCGATGGCAGCATCTTCCGGCGAGGTCGCCCATTGTGCGCCGAGCGCAATCAGGCCTTCCGCCTTCGCCTTGCTGCGATTCCACACCGCGACGGTGAAGCCCGCATCGAGGTAGCGGCCGGCCATGCCATGGCCCATCCGCCCCAATCCGATGAAGCCAACGCGTTGCATGGGCTAATCCACATCCTCGACTGCGCCGGGCCCTGTCCCGAAAGCGCGCTGCGCCAGCGTCGCGGCCATGAACTCGTCGAGATCACCGTCGAGCACGCCCGAGGTATCCGATGTCTGCACGCCGGTGCGCAGGTCCTTGACCATCTGATAGGGTTGCAGAACGTAGGAGCGGATCTGGTGGCCCCAACCGATATCGGTCTTGGCGGCCTGATCGGCGGCGGCCTGCGCCTCGCGCTTCTTCAATTCGATCTCATAGAGCCGGGCGCGCAGCATGTCCCACGCCTGCGCGCGGTTCTTGTGCTGCGAGCGGCCGGCCTGGCAGACCACGGCCACGCCGGTCGGAATATGCGTCAGCCGCACCGCGGATTCGGTCTTGTTGACGTGCTGCCCGCCGGCGCCGCCCGACCGCATGGTGTCGGTGCGTACGTCGGATTCCTTGATGTCGATCTTGATCGAGTCGTCGACGACCGGAAAAATCGCCACGCTGGAAAACGATGTGTGCCGGCGCGCGTTGGAATCATACGGCGAGATCCGCACCAGCCGGTGCACGCCCGCCTCGGTCTTCAACCAGCCATAGGCATTGTGACCGCTGATCTGGATGGTCGCGGATTTGATGCCGGCCTCTTCGCCCTGGGTCTCTTCGAGATATTCGATCTTGAAACCGTGCTTCTCGGCCCAGCGCGTGTACATGCGCAGCAGCATCTCGGCCCAATCCTGGCTTTCGGTGCCGCCGGCGCCGGCGTGGACCTCGAGATAGGAATCGAACCGGTCGGCCTCGCCCGACAGCAGAGCTTCGAGCTCGCGGCGGGCGACTTCCTTCTTGAGCGCCTTGAGCGCGGCCTCGGCTTCCGCCACCACGGCTGCGTCGTTCTCGGCCTCACCGAGTTCGATCATACCGATATTGTCGTCAAGTTCTCGCTCGACCTTGCCGATACCGGAAAGCGAGTCCTCCAATGAGGTGCGCTCCTGCATCAGCTTTTGGGCCTTCTGGGGGTCGTTCCAGAGATTGGGATCTTCAGCGAGCTTGTTCAGCTCGGCGAGGCGCGCCGTCGATTGATCGACGTCAAAGATGCCTCCTCAGCAGCCCGACTGACTGCTTGATCTCTTCAACAAGGCGTTCGATTTCGGCGCGCATGGCTCTTCAATTGTCCGGTGCAATGGTTGCGAGGGATGTAGCGAGGGGCGGGGCAAAGCGCAATCGGCTCAGCCGCGCTGTCCCGGTGATTTGGCCCGAAGGCGCGCTAATACAATCCGCCGGTTCCGGGGCGCATGAACAGACCCGTATCAGGCTGCTGCCCCTGCGATGGCTGCGGCCCGCGGCCATCGGCGTCGGCGACGCTGGACGAATAGCCCTCCGGCGGCGCCGTGCCCGGCTTGAACGCCTCCAGGATGGTGTTGCCGCCCCCGCCCGGGCCCACCCGCGTGCCGGTCTTGGAATCGACGCGGATCAGCTTGATGCCGGCCGGAATCTTGAATGGCGTGGCCGGCTTGTCGACGAGCGCGAGCTTCATGAAGTCCCGGGCGATCGGAGCCGCGGTATGACCCGCCTGCGCCGTTCTGCCAAGCGAGCGCGGCTTGTCGTAGCCGAGATAGAGACCGATCACGAGGTCCGACGAAAAGCCGACGAACCAGAGGTCCTTGGCGTCGTTGGTGGTGCCGGTCTTGCCAGCGATCGGCTTGCCGACATCGCGCATGACGGTCGCGGTGCCGCGCTGAACCACGCCCTCCATCATCGAGGTGATCTGATAGGCGGTCATGGGATCGAGCACCTGCTCGCGGCGGTCGATCAGTTGCGGCTCGGGCTGGCTCTTCCAGCCGCCGGGCGCGTCGCAGCCGCGGCATTCACGCTGGTCGTGCTTGAAGATGGTGTGGCCGTAGCGATCCTGGATGCGATCGATCAGCGTCGCCTTCACACGGCGCCCGCCATTGGCGAACATCGAATAGGCCGTGACCATGCGCATGACGGTGGTTTCGCCGGCGCCGAGCGCATAGGAGAGATAGTTCGGCAGTTCGTCATAGACGCCGAAGCGCTTGGCGTACTCACCGATCAGCGGCATCCCGATATCCTGCGCCAGCCGCACCGTCACCGTGTTGAGCGAATGCGTCAGCGCGTTGCGCAAGGTGGTCGGTCCGTAATAGTGACCGGTGGAGAAGTTTTCCGGACGCCAGACGCCGCCGCCCTGCCCCTGGTCGATTTCGATCGGGCCGTCGACGATGATGCTCGACGGCGTATAGCCATTGTCCAGCGCCGCCGAATAGACCAGCGGCTTGAACGCCGAGCCGGGCTGCCGGTAGGCTTGGGTCGCGCGGTTGAACTGGCTCTGATCGAACGAGAAGCCGCCGACCATCGCGAGCACGCGGCCGGTCCATGGATCCATTGCGATCATGGCGCCCGAGATTTCAGGCAATTGCCGCAAGCGATACTGGCCGTCGACCGCGTTGCCGTCCTTGTTCACCAGCGGATCGGCATAGATGACATCGCCGGGCTGCAACACCTGCGAGACGGCCGTCGGCGTCTTGCCCTTGCTCCTCGCCCAACGCACGCCATCCATCGTGACGATGCCGGTCTGCCGGTCCTTGCTGACCGCACCGCCAAGCTCACGGCCCGGCTGGAAGCCGATCCGCGCCGACTGGTCGCTGGTCTCCAGCACGACAGCCATCCGCCACGGCGAGATGTCGGAGAGCGACTTGAGGTCGGCGAGCTTGACACCCCAATCGCCGGAAACGTCGAGCTTCTGTATCGCGCCGCGCCAGCCCTGCGCCTCGTCATAGTTGACAAGACCGGCGGCCATGGTCTTGCGCGCCATGACCTGGATTTTCGGATCGAGCGTTGTGCGGACCGACAGGCCGCCCTCATAGAGCTTCTTTTCGCCGTAGCGTTCGAAGATGTCGCGGCGGACTTCCTCGGCGAAATATTCGCCGGCGAAGATGTGAGCTCCGTTAGAGCGGTTGGTGACAACAAGCGGATCCTTGCGCGCCGTGTCGGCATCCGCCTGCTTGATCCAGCCGTTTTCGAGGAGACGATCGATCACGTAATTGCGGCGCTCGATCGCGCGGTCGCGGTTGCGCACCGGATGCAGCGCTGCTGGTGCCTTCGGCAGCGACGCCAGATACGCGGCTTCCGCGACCGTCAGTTCGTTGACCGACTTGTCGAAATACACCAGCGACGCCGCGGCAATGCCGTAGGCGCCGAGCCCGAGATAGATTTCGTTCAAATAGAGCTCGAGGATCCGATCCTTGGAATAGGCGCGCTCGATGCGCATCGCGAGCAAGGCTTCCTTGATCTTGCGCGCGAACGAGACTTCATTGGTCAACAGGAAGTTCTTTGCAACCTGCTGGGTGATCGTCGAGGCGCCCTGCGGGCGGCGGTTGGAGCCGTAGTTCTGCGCATAAAGAAGCGCGGCGCGAGCCATGCCCTGGTAGTCGATGCCGCCGTGCTCGTAGAAGTTCTTGTCTTCGGCGGCGAGGAACGCGTTGATCACAAGCTTCGGCACCGCCTGGATCGGCAGATAGAGCCGCCGCTCCTTGGAGTATTCGCCGAGCAGCGCGCCGTCGGCCGCATGCACGCGCGTCATCACGGGCGGCTCATAGTCCTGCAGCTGCGAATAGTCCGGCAGGTCCTTGGAGAAGTGCCAGATCGCGCCCGCCACGCCGGCGACCCCGACCAGGAACAGGACGGTTCCGGCGGCGAACAAGAATCCCATGAACCGCACAAGCAGGCGCATTATCGAAGTTCCGTTCCTACCCGTTGGCGCTCGGTTCTCAGAAGCGCCGGTCCTAACGTGCGAAGCGTCTCACGCAACGAAGCCTGGGCGCAACAAGCCACCGTCGCGCATGCCGAATATACAAAAGCCGTCAGAACAATATGGTCGATTCCGAAGCTCTGCGGTCGGTTTTCTATACCGTCGCAGCTGTGGCCAAACTAGGGCTTCCGTTGCGCGATCCGCCCTTTCACCCAGCCGATTTCACTTGGTCGGTCCGGCAGTTGCCAGCCTCTTGGCGAAAAACGCATCGATCGCCTCGGCCATCGAGCCGACGGTCTTGTTGCGCCAGCTCTCCGAGGTCAGGTGCCCAAGATCATCCTTGTTGGAGACATAGCCGAGTTCGACCAGGACCGACGGAACATCGGGCGCCTTGAGCACCCGGAAGCCCGCCGATTTCAGCGGGTTCTTGTGCATCCTGGCCGACGTCTTCATCTCGGTCATCAGGAGATGGGCGAAGCGGTTCGAGAAGGTCTTGGTTTCGCGCTGCGCCAGGTCAATCAGGATGTCGGCAACCTCGGTCGGCTCCTCGGTGAGGTTCACGCCGCCGATGGCGTCGGCCTTGTTTTCCGTCTCGGCCAGCCGCTCGGCCTCTGCGTCGGAGGCCTTGTCCGACAGCGTATAGATTGTGGCGCCCTGCGCATCGCCCTCGCGGCGGGGCAAGGCGTCTGCGTGAATCGAGACGAACAGCGCCGCCGACTGGGTGCGTGCCACCTTCACCCGGTCGTCGAGCGGGATAAAGGTGTCGTCGGTCCGGGTCATGACGACGCGGTACTTGCCGGTCTTCTCGATCCGGTCGCGCAAGGCGAGGCCGAATCCCAGGACCAGGTTCTTCTCCATCTGGTCGCCGGACTGGGTGCCGTTGTCGATACCGCCATGGCCGGGGTCGATCACGATCAGCGGGCGCTGGTCCGGAACCGCTGGTGGCGTCAGCGCTGCGGTCGTGGCCGGCGGGACCACCGCGGCATTGGCGTCGGCGATCGCCGGCTTGAGATCAGGCCGGCTCTCCGGCGCAAGCGACTGCACGAATGCGGTGCGGTCGACCTCCTCGAACTCCAGCACCAGCCGCGGCGGCTGGCCATTGGCGGCGTCGAGCACGTAGGAATTGGCGATCTTCGCCGGGCCGGTGAGATCGAACACGATTCGGGAGCCGCCGGGCATCACGAGGCCATAGCGGAATGCCTTGACCAGTCCCCGGCCTGTCGCACCGGCGCCGGCCGCGAGCTGGAAAGTGACCTGGGGAATGTCCACAACGACTCGGTAGGGGTCGGCCAGCGGAAAGGCTCGAAACTCGATTTTCCGGTCGAGGTCGAGGATGAATTGGGTCTGCTTGCCGTCGCCGGCGAGTCGCGCATCGGAAGCGACCGGCAAGCTCGGGGTGGCGGCGGGAGCGGCTTCGACGGGCGCCGTTTTGATGGAAGCGGCGTCGACGGTCTTGGGCATCTCGGCAGCGCTCGGACCGGTCGGCTGGGCGCACACCAATGCTGCGGCGCACAATAGGCCGCATCCCAGCAAAACACGGTGATTCGCGCGATTCGCCACGGACTCGGTGCCTCCCAAGCAGCGTCTTACCCGATTAGAACCACACGGTTAATCGTGCCTTAATGACGCAAAAGCGAAAAGGATCGAGTGTTGCCCTGCCGCGACGCTTCCCTTGCACGTGGCGGTCAATCCACGTATGTACGGAATGCTGACGGCTAGTACTCCCGGTTGTGTCGCGTTCAGCCTCCCGGTGCAACGGTGGAACTTTCGATCCCGAAGGGTCCAACGTGTTTTTCCGATCCCCTCCGCAGCCAGCGCCGCGCGCGGCTGACAAGGAGGGGCGGTTTCGAGCCCGAGCGGCGTCCAGTCCCAGGCACTCTCGCCAGAGGGACGGTTTGAGACACGGCATAACTGATTATCCGGTCCCTCGGGGCCTCGATATGCGATGGCCGGCAGGCGCTTCGGCGCTGCGCTGGGCTTTCAGCAAAAGATACGGCGGTATTTCTCGCCGCCACCATGTTTAGACGGGCCGACGCTTAATGCGCCAGACTGTATTGCCGACCAGGATCCCCGAGACGACCGCGCTGACGCGAGGCGAAAGCTTCGCCCGGCGCATCGTACCGGTGGGCTCCCGCTCGGCTCTGCGCCTCAAGACGCGTTTTGGCCTTCCCCTCACCCCCGAATCAGGTGGACCGTCGCGTCACCGGGCCGCGCAGCTTGCGCGCGCCCTGCACCGCGCCCGCCGCCGTCAAGAGCCCCAAAATGCCCAACAAGATGTTGATCGATGCCACCCACCCGGAAGAGACCCGGGTCGTAGTGGTCCGCGGCAATCGAGTCGAAGAGTTTGATTTCGAGACCGCCCAGCGCAAACAACTGCGCGGCAATATTTACCTCGCCAAAGTCACGCGGGTAGAGCCGTCACTGCAGGCCGCCTTCATTGAATATGGCGGCAATCGTCACGGCTTCCTCGCCTTCAGCGAAATCCATCCCGACTACTACCAGATCCCGGTCGCCGACCGTCAGGCACTGATCGAAGCCGACGAGCGCGCGCACCGCGAGGCCGAGGAAGAGCACGAGAACCGCGGCCACCACCGTCGCCGTTCTCGCCATCGCAACGCCCGCCGCCGCGGCCAGGGCGATCGGGTGCAGAGCGAGGTGGTCGAGGGCGCCGGCCTCGACCCGCAGGCGCCGCAGCCGCATGAGGGCCACGAACATTCTGTCGACGCCGAGCATCATGAGCACGACGTGGCCGCCCACGAGGGCCATGAGCATGCGGCGCACGACCACGGGCATGGCGATCACAGCCATGACGATCACGGCCATGATGACCATGACCATGACCACGAGCATCATGACCACGAGCATGAGCACCAACCTGCCCCGGCCGTGAGCGAGGCGCCGTCCGATGACGGGCAGCCTGATCCCGTTGCTGCGGTGGTGGAGGCGTCCATTGCGTTCGCCGTGCCTGATACCGTCGAGGTCGTCGAAATCAACCATGAGCCTGAGCGGGCGCATGAGGAACAGGCCGAGGAAAACGCAGCCCACGCCGATGACGCGCCGCATACGGCCCATGCTGACGAAGTTCATGCGACCGGCGACGACCACGTCGCGGCCGAGCACGTCTCTGGGGACGCAGCCGCATCCCAGGGCGAGCATGGCGACGAAGCGAACGACGATGAAGACGATGACGAAGACGGCGAGGAAGAGGAAGTCGTCGAGTCCGTCGGCGGCGACGATGTGCTCGAGGAGGTTCCGGAACGCGCGTTCCGCCCGCGCCGCCAGTACAAGATCCAGGAAGTCATCAAGCGCCGCCAGGTGATGCTGGTCCAGGTCGTCAAGGAAGAACGTGGCAACAAGGGCGCCGCACTCACCACCTATTTGTCGCTCGCCGGCCGCTATGCCGTGCTGATGCCGAACACCGCGCGTGGTGGCGGCATCAGCCGCAAGATCACGTCCGCCCAGGACCGTTCGCGGCTGAAGGAAGTGGTTCAGGACCTCGACGTGCCCGAGGGCATGGGCATCATCCTGCGCACCGCCGGCGCCGCCCGCAGCAAGCCCGAGATCAAGCGCGACTTCGAATATTTGATCCGGATGTGGGAAACCGTGCGTGATCTGACGCTGAAGTCGCAGGCGCCGAGCCTCGTCTACGAGGAGGGCTCGCTGATCAAGCGTTCGCTGCGCGATCTCTACAACAAGGAGATCGACGAGATCCAGGTGGCGGGCGAGCCCGGCTACCGCGAGGCGCGCGATTTCATGAAGATGCTGATGCCGGCCAATGTGCGCGCGGTGAAGCTCTATGGCGACGGCCAGCCGCTGTTCTCGCGCATGGGCGTCGAGAGCCAGCTGGATGCGATGTTCTCGCCGACCGTGCAGTTGCGCTCCGGCGGCTACATCGTCATCAACCAGACCGAAGCGCTGGTCTCGATCGACGTCAACTCGGGACGGGCCACGCGCGAGCACCATATCGAGGACACCGCGCTCAAGACCAATCTGGAGGCGGCGGAGGAAGTCGCCCGGCAGTTGCGCTTGCGCGATCTCGCCGGCCTGATCGTCATCGACTTCATCGACATGGACGAGAAGCGCAACAACCGTGCGGTCGAGCGCAAACTGTCCGATTGCCTGCGCCAGGACCGGGCGCGGATCCAGGTCGGCCGGATCTCGCATTTCGGCCTGCTGGAGATGTCGCGCCAGCGCATCCGCGCCAGCGTGCTGGAGAGTTCGACCGAGCCCTGCCCGCAATGCGGCGGCTCGGGCCACGTCCGTTCGGTCTCGTCAGTGGCGCTGCAGCTTCTGCGCGGCATCGAGGAAATCCTGATGAAGGGGGCGACCCACAATCTCGTGGTCCGCACGCGGACCGATGTCGCGCTCTACGTGCTCAATCACAAGCGCGGTCATCTGCGCGATCTCGAAAACGCCTTCAAGGTTTCGCTGGCGGTGGTCGCCGATGCCACGGTGAGCGCCCAGCAGTCCTACATCATCGATCGCGGCGAACAGGTGCATACGCTCGAAGCGGCCAAGGCGCTGCTGGCGGCGCAAGCCGCTGCGACGCCGGGGCAGCCCGACGAGCCCGATGACGAGGAGGAACCGTTCGAATACGAGGCCGAGGTCGAAACCGAGGAGACCGAGGGCCTTGCCGACGACCAGGCGGCCGGTGAAGAAGCCGGCGCCGAGGGCGAAGGCGATGGTCAGCGCCGCAACAAACGGCGCCGTCGGCGGCGTGGTCGCACAGGTAGCGGAGGCGAAGCGCGCGAAGGTGGCCAGCCGCCGCGCGAGGACGGTGATGCTCCGCTCATGCATGTGGTGCCCGAAGGTACCGAAGCGGTCGTAGCCGAGGATGCCGAAGGCGACGAGGACGAAGGCGACGAACAGCAGGCTTTTGCCCGCGGCGATCAGGGAGCCAATGGCGAACGTCGCCCGCGCCGCCGCGGACGTCGTGGCGGCCGCCGCCGGCGTGGTGGACCGGAAGAAGGTCTCGCGGGATCGATCGCCGATGAGCTCGGGCCAACGTCGGCACCGGAAGTCGTTGGCGCAGTCGCCGACTTCGATGGTCATTCGGCGGAGGCTGCCCCGTCCCTCGTGGAGCCCGAGCCGATGGCACCGCCGCCCGAATTCCAGCCCGCAGAGCCGGCACCTGCCGAGGCCGCCGCAGCGCCGGAGGAAACCCAGGCCGAAGCCGAGCGTGCCGCGCGGCGCCGTTCGACCGTGCGCGAAAAGGTCAGCTTCATGACCAGTCCGCAGCCTGAGCCTCTGGCTCCCGCGCTGGTCGAAAACCCGGCTGAGCCGTCTCCCGCCCCGGCTCCGGCGGCCGAGCCCGCATCGGCTGCCGCCGCCGAGGCTCCGGCCCGCAAGGGCTGGTGGTCGCGGCGCTTCGGCGGCGGCGAATAGGAATCCACGACAAGTAAAAGCGCCCGGTTCAAGCCGGGCGTTTTTTTATTGGAGAACAGGTCTCAATGCAGAGCGCGATCGTTCTTGGCGGCGGCATGGTGGGCGTCAGCACGGCGCTGCACTTGCGGCGCCGCGGCTGGTCGGTCACGCTGGTCGACCGCAAGGAGCCCGGCCGGGAGACCAGCTACGGCAATGCCGGGATCATCCAGAGCGAGGCGGTCCGGCCCTACCCGATGCCACGCGATCTCGCCACGCTTGCCAGGATCGCGGCCGGCCGCACCAACGACGTGCGCTATCGCCTGGCGTCGCTGCCCCAGCACGCCGGTCCACTGCTGCGATATTGGTGGCACTCCACCCCCGAGCGGCACCGCGAAGCCACCGCCGCCTGGGCGCGCCTGATTGCCTACGCAACGGCGGAACACGACACCCTCATCCGCGAGGCCCACGCCGACAATTTGATCCGCCGCGCGGGTTATCGCCTGCTTCACCGCGACCCGGCGGCGCTGGAGCGTGCGATTGCGGCCGCGGAAGAGAACCAGCGCGAATACGGCGTGAAGTTTCGCGTCCTTGATGGCAGCGAGCTCGCCAGGGCCGAACCGATCCTGCGCGACGACCTGCCCGGTGCCATCCACTGGCTCGAACCCTGGACCGTGTCGGATCCCGGCGGCCTCGTCTCGGCCTACGCCGGACTGTTCGAGCGCCTCGGCGGCACGCTGCTGCGTGGAGATGCGCAAACGCTGACCGAGACCTCGTCCGGTTGGTCGCTCGATACCGACGGTGGACGTATCGACGCCGCCAACGTGGTCGTCGCGCTCGGGCCCTGGTCGCCCCAATTGCTACGCAGATTCGGTTACCGGATCCCGCTGGTGCGCAAGCGCGGCTACCACATGCATTATCACGGTGGCCGCTCGCTCGATCTGCCGCTGGTCGATACCGCGATGGGCTATGCAATGGCGCCGATGGCCAAGGGAATCCGCATTACCACCGGCGCGGAACTGACGAGCCCCGATGCTCCGGCCACGCCCATTCAGCTTGGCCATGCAGAAGCCGCCGCGCGAGGTCTGCTCGAGATCGGGACCCGAGTTCGAACCCGAGCCGTGGTTCGGCACGCGCCCCTGCACGACCGACATGCTGCCGGTGCTCGGGCCTGCGCCACGCCATCGCGGGCTGTGGACGAATTTCGGCCACGGCCATCAGGGCTTCACGCTCGGCCCTGCAACGGCACGGCTGCTCGCCGAAATGATGAACGGCGAGGCCCCCTCCGTGGACGCCTCGCCGTATCGGCCGGATCGGTTCTGAAGATTGCGGGCTATTTGAGCCAATGCGCGATCCGCGCAACCGCTTCCTGCATCTCCGCGGCCGAGCGCGCGTAGGAAAAACGGACGAAAGCGCGGCCGTGGATCGGATCGAAATCGACGCCCGGGGTCGCGGCGACGTGCGTCTTCTCGAGCATCTCGCTGGCGAATGCGAAGCTGTCGGAGGTGAAGTCGGACACATCGGCGTAGAGATAGAACGCGCCATCCGCCGGCAGGAATTTGGTCAGGCCCGCCTTCGGTAGGCCCTCGATCAGGATGCGGCGGTTCTCCTGATAGCCGCGCTTGATCGCTTCCATCTCCTCGCGGCCCTCGAACGCGGATTCGGCGGCGATCTGCGATAGCGTCGGCACCGAGATCGAGAGATTCTGCTGCAGCCGCTCGATCGGCCGCACCAGTACGTCCGGCGCCACCATCCAGCCGACGCGCCAGCCCGTCATGCAGAAATATTTCGAGAACGAGTTGATCACGAGCGCCCGCGGCGACAGTTCGGCGGCGGTCACCGCCGGGAAGGCATAGTCGAGCCCGTGATAGATTTCGTCGGAGATGAAGCGGATGCCGGCACTGTCGGCGGCGGCCATCAGGCTCGACAGCGCCTCGCGCGACATCATCGTGCCGGTCGGGTTGGCGGGGCTGCCGACCAGGACGCCTTTCAGCGGCGCCTTGCGATGGGCCGCGAGCAGCGCCTCGCCGGTCAGCGCATGGCGCGTCTCATGTGAGGTTTCGATCAGCACCGGCTCGCAGCCGAGCGCGGTCAGGATGTGCCGGTAAGGCGGATAGCCCGGGACGGTGACCGCCACTCGGTCGCCCGGCTCGAACATCGCGAGGAACGCCAGGATGAAGCCACCTGATGAGCCCGTGGTCACGATGATGCGCTCGGCATCCACCGCGCAGCGATACGTGTCGCGATAATGACGGGCGATGCGCGCGCGCAACGAGGGAATTCCGAGCGCTGAGGTATAGTCGATCCGCCCGTCCTGCAGCGCGGCCTGCGCTGCCGCGATCGCCGGCTTCGGCGCTGACGCGGCAGGCTGACCAACCTCCATGTGGATGACGCGGCCGCCAGCGGCCTCGATCCGCGCCGCCGCGGCCATCACGTCCATCACCATGAAGGGCGGAACATCGCTCCGCGTGGACGCCGTCAACAGGCCGGTTGCGTGGTCTCTCAGTGTCGCGTCGGGCATGGATATCTGCTATTTGGATGGCCGCGGCCGAATTAGGGTTCCCGCACCGGTTACCGCCCCAGACTGGCCGCATTCGGTGGCTTCTTATAACGTTTTCGGGCTGAGTGAATACCGGTTCGCGTGAACAAAAACCGCAAAACCAAGAGACTGCGCCGTGCTTCTGATCTAATTCAGGGCCGGAATCGGGTTCGCCTATCCGTAGCCGTGCACCGCCAGTAGATGCCCATGCTGTTCCGCCATACGCTTCGCACCAGGACGTCCAAACTGACCGCGCTCGTCACGGCGGTCGCGCTTGCATTCGGCCCGATGGCCACCGCGCATGCGCAGGACTCCAGGGGGCCGCCGGTGCTGCGCGACACCGAGTCCGAGCAGCTGCTGCGCGAATACACCCGCCCGGTCCTGCGCGCCGCGGGCCTGGAGAAGCAGAACATCCAGATCGTGATCATCAACGAGAGCGCGTTCAACGCGTTCGTCGCCGATGGGCGCCGCATCTTCGTGAATTATGGCGCGCTGCTGCAGTCGGAGACGCCGAACCAGATCATCGGCGTTCTGGCGCACGAAACCGGCCATTTGGCCGGCGGCCACCTCGCCAAACTCCACGAACAGCTGGCGCAGGCGCAGACGCAAATGATCATCGCCATGCTGCTCGGCGTCGGCGCCATCGCCGCAGGCTCGCGCGGCGGCGCCGACAATGGTCTTTCCAGTGCGGGCGCGGCTGCGATCTCGGCCCCGCAGTCCGTCATCCAGCGCTCGCTGCTGTCCTACCAGCGCCAGCAGGAAGAGAACGCCGATCGCGCCGGCGTCAAGTTCCTGACCGCGACCGGGCAGTCCGCAAAGGGCATGTACGACACGTTCAAGCGCTTCAGCGACGAGGGCCTGTTCGCCGTGCGCGGCGCCGACCCCTATCTGCAGTCGCACCCGATGGCGGTCGAGCGCGTCGCGGCGCTGGAAGTCCTCGCGCACTCCAGCCCATACTGGGACAAGAAGGACGATCCCGCGCTGCAGCTCCGCCACGACATGATGCGCGCCAAGATCTCCGGTTTCATGGAGCGGCAGGACACCGTCTACCGCCGCTATCCACTCAGCAACACCAGCCTGCCGGCGCGCTATGCGCGGGCCATCACGACCTACCTGCACGGCGACCTGCGCTCGGCGATCGCGCAGATCGACGGCCTGATCCAGGTACAGCCCAACAACCCGTACTTCTATGAATTGCGCGGCCAGGCCCTGCTCGAAGGCGGCCGGCCGGCTGAAGCGATCGCGCCACTACGCCGGGCCGTGCAACTCTCCAGCAACGCGCCGCTGATCGAGATGATGCTCGGCCAGGCGCTCGTCGCCTCCGACAACAAGGCCTTTACGGACGAGGCGATCAACACGCTGCGCGCCGCCGTGGCACGCGAGCCCGAGGCGCCGCTTGGCTACACCCAGCTCGCGATGGCCTATGGCCGCAAAGGCGACTACGCGCAGGCGGATCTGGCGTCCGCGCAGGCCGCCTATCTCCGTGGCGACAACAAGACCGCCCGCGACCTTGCGTCGCGCGCCAAGACCCGGTTTGCGATCGGCACTCCCGGCTGGGTCAAAGCTGACGACATTGTGAGCGCCAGGCCCATGTCGGGCCAGAAAAACAACTAGAAATAAACCTCAGTTCCATACAACGATCACCGAAACTGGCCCGCGGCGCCGCCGTATTTCGAACTCCGCCGAACAAGGATTATCCCCATGCGAACGCTCCGCCTTCTTGCCCCTGCCCTGGTCGCGCTCGCCCTTTGCGGCGCGCCGCTTCCGGCATCCGCCCAAAGCTTCTCCGACACCCAGCGCGGCGACATCGAGACCATCGTGCGCAACTACCTGATCGCGCACCCTGAGGTGCTCGAGGAGGCGATGAACGAGCTGAGCAAGCGCCAGGCGGCGGCTGAAGCCGAGAAGCACGAACAAAGCGTCGCCAAGAATGCCGACACCATCTTCAACTCGCCGCGCGGCGTGATGCTCGGCAACAAGGACGGCGACGTCACCTTCGTCGAGTTCTTCGATTACAATTGCGGCTACTGCAAGCGCGCGATGTCCGACATGATGGACCTGATGAAATCGGATCCCAAGCTGAAGGTCGTGCTGAAGGAATTCCCGGTGCTGAGCCAAGGCTCGGTCGAGGCCGCGCAGGTCGCGGTCGCCGTCCGCATGCAGGACCCGACCGGCAAGAAGTATCTCGAGTTTCATCAGAAGCTGCTGGGCGGCCACGGCGCCGCCGACAAGGCCCGCGCGCTCGCGGTTGCCAAGGACGTCGGTCTCGACATGACGAGACTCGAGAAGGACATGGCGAGCCCGGAAGCGAAGGCGACCATCGAGGAGAACTTCCGCCTCGCCGAATCCATGGGCATGAACGGCACGCCGAGCTATGTGATCGGCAAGCAGGTCGTGGTCGGCGCGGTCGGCCTCGAGAGCCTCAGGGAGAAGATCGGTGTCGCCCGCTGCGGCAAGGCGACCTGCTGATCGACACTACGGCGAGATACCCTTCCCTGAACAATCCGGCTGCGGCGCAGCCGGATTTTTTGTTGGCCAAAGCGGAGAGCCATCTCACGCGCATGCGCCGTTGAATCACGTGCACGTTTATCCCGTATTCATAAAACAAACCGCGGGGAACCCGAACATCGCTAGGAACATCGCGCATATTTTGCCGTTGTCGGCGCGGGCAATGCTGACAATGAGGAGGAATACTACGATGTCTAACCGTTTTCTGATTTCGGTCGCTGCTGCGGCTCTGATCGCTGGTACGGGCTTCGCCAATGCGCAGGGCGCGTCTAAGGAATCGCCGGCGGCCGGCGGCGGCGCGGCCATGGAGCACAATGCACCGTCCGGTGGCGCATCTTCGGGTTCGATGGAGCGTGAGTCCGGCGGCATGAAAGGCGCCGAGTCGACCAAGAGCAGTCCCTCGGGCATGAAGGCTGAATCTGGCGACAAGGCCGGTGCCGCCACCAAGGGCGCGCAGGATAACACCCAGAAGTCGAAGAGCATGAGCTCAGAGAATGAAGGCGCGCGCGACAAGGCCGGTGCCGACAAGGCTGGTGCCAAGGAGATGAAGGCCGAAGGCCGCGAGAAGGACATGAAGTCTGAAGGCCGCGAGAAGAACGGCAACATGAACGCGGAAAGCCGCGAAGGTCGCGATCGCACCAACGCCGCGGAGAGCCGCGAGAAGAATGGCGCCGCAACCAACCAGAACGCGCAGACCAAGAGCTCGACCGACACCAACCGGGCGCAGGCGAACGATCGCTCGAAGACCACGACGGGTAACGCCGCGACCTCGGCCACCGCGGCTCCGCCGGCGGAGAAGCGCAGTCAGATCTCGACCGCGATCAAGTCGGAGCATGTGTCGGAAGTTACCAATGTGAACTTCGACGTGTCGGTGGGCACCCGCGTGCCGACCGACGTTCACTTCTATCCGTTGCCGGAACGGGTCGTGACGATCTATCCGGAATGGCGCGGCTATGACTTCATCCTGGTCCACGGACGCTACGTGATCGTGCAGCCCGAGACGCACGAGATCGTCTACATCATCGAGGGCTAAGTTCGGCCTCGAGGCGAAGGGGACACAGAGTCCCTTTGCTGGATCAACCAACCCCGCCCTTTTGGGCGGGGTTTTGCCGTCTGCCCCACGCCAGCCGAGGATCGCCCGGACGGGGCCCCAGCGCGGCTTCTGCGGAACTTGGTTAATCAGCATTTTCCGAGGGTTACAGCAGCCATCTGACAGGACAGACGAGGCTGTTGATGACTTTCCCAAGCCACCTAAAGGCTTCCCCTTGGGCCGGTTGTTACCTATAACCCGGCCCACTTCTCCCCTTCGCCGGAACCTGGAATGGCTGCTGCCGGAACGATCTATGTACTGAACGGCCCGAACCTCAATCTGTTGGGGACGCGCGAGCCGGAGACCTACGGCCACGCCACCCTTGCCGACGTCGAGAAGCTGTGCGCGGAAACCGCCAGGCGGTTTGGCCTCGCCGCCGATTGCCGGCAGTCTAACCGCGAGGGCGAACTGATCGATTTCATCCATGAGGCCCACGCAAAGAAGGCGGTCGGCATCGTCATCAACGCCGGCGGCTATTCCCATACCTCGATCGCGCTGCACGACGCGCTGGTGGCAGTGAAGATCCCCGCCGTCGAAGTCCATGTCAGCAACATCCATGCCCGCGAGAGCTTCCGGCACCATTCGTTCACTGCTAAAGCCGCGTTCGCGTCGCTTTGCGGCTTCGGCGTCGATGGCTACCGGCTCGCGATCATGGGCCTCGCCGCCAGGATCGGTGCCAAGATGGATGTCAAGATCGATGTCAAGGCAAAGACTTAATCGCCCATTCTGACGTTTCCCGTCACCAGAGATAGATTCCGGATCAAGATCATGGCGCGCCAGCCAGACGACAAATCAGCCGCAAAATCCAAGAACGAGTTGACGAGCGACGACAGCGCGCTCATTCGCGAGCTTGCGCTGCTGCTCGCCGAAACCAATCTCACCGAGATCGAGATCGAACGCGCCGGCCTGCGCGTGCGTGTCGCGCGCAATATCACTATCGCCGCCTCCATGCCGACCGCCACTGTACCGGCGGTTGCCCTGGCCGCTGCGGCGCCGGCGGCTGCAGTTGCGGCCGATCTCGCAAAACACCCGGGCGTCGTTCCCTCGCCGATGGTCGGCACCGCCTATTGGGCGCCGGAACCTGGCGCCAAGCCGTTCATTGAAGTCGGCTCGAAAGTGTCGGCCGGCCAGACACTCCTGATCATCGAGGCGATGAAGACGATGAACCAGATTCCGTCACCGCGCGCCGGCACGGTGACGCAGATTCTCATCGAGGACGGCCAGCCGGTCGAATTCGGCGAGCCGCTGGTAATCATTGAGTAGAACGTCAACGTCAGGCGGCGCTGCGATGTTCGACAAGATCCTGATAGCCAATCGCGGCGAGATCGCACTTCGCGTGCTGCGCGCCTGCAAGGAGCTTGGCATCTCCACCGTCGCGGTGCACTCCACCGCCGACGCCGACGCCATGCATGTGCGGCTCGCCGATGAGAGCGTGTGCATCGGGCCGCCGCCGTCGAAGGACTCCTATCTCAACGTGCCGGCGCTGCTCGCGGCCTGCGAGATCACCGGCGCGGATGCCGTGCATCCCGGCTATGGCTTCCTGTCCGAGAACGCGCGCTTCGCCGAGATCCTCGCCGATCACAATCTGCATTTCATCGGGCCGAAGGCCGAGCATATCCGCCTGATGGGCGACAAGATCGAGGCCAAGAAGACCGCCAAACGGCTCGGCATTCCGGTCGTCCCGGGCTCCGACGGCGGGGTCGGCCCCGACGACGACGCGGCGGCGATCGCAAAGGCCATCGGCTTCCCGGTGCTGGTCAAGGCTGCCGCCGGCGGCGGCGGCCGCGGCATGAAGGTCGCCCAGACCGAGGCCGATCTGGCGCTGGCGCTGTCGACCGCGGCCAACGAGGCCAGGTCGGCCTTCGGCGACGCCTCGGTCTATCTGGAGAAATACCTGCAGAAGCCGCGCCACATCGAAATCCAGATTCTCGGCGACGGCCGCGGCGGCGCCATCCATCTCGGCGAACGCGACTGCTCGCTGCAGCGCCGCCACCAGAAGGTCTGGGAAGAAGGCCCCTCGCCGGTGCTCGCCGCAGCCGCGCGCGCCAGGATCGGCGAGACCTGCGCCAAGGCGATGCGGGACATGAAGTATCTCGGCGTCGGCACCATCGAATTCCTCTACGAGGACGGCGAGTTCTACTTCATCGAAATGAACACGCGTATCCAGGTCGAGCATCCCGTCACCGAGAGCATCACCGACATCGACCTCGTGCTGGAGCAGATCCGGATCGCCGCCGGTGGCGAATTGCCGGCGCGGCAGGACGAGATTGCGATCATCGGCCACGCCATCGAATGCCGCATCAATGCGGAGAATCCGCAGACCTTCCGTCCTTCGCCCGGACGGATCACGCAATTCCATCCGCCGGGCGGCCTCGGCGTACGGATCGATTCGGCGGTCTACCAGGGCTACGTGATCCCGCCCTATTACGATTCGCTGGTCGGCAAGCTGATCGTGCACGGCAAGACCCGCGGCGAATGCCTGATGCGGCTGCGCCGGGCGCTGGACGAGATGGTGGTCGACGGGATCGAGACGACACTGCCGCTGTTTCGCGCGCTGGTCCGCGAGCCCGACATCATCGAAGGCGACTACCACATCCACTGGCTGGAGCAGTACCTCGCCGGCCAGCCCGATGACACCAAGAAATAATTCGTCCACCCTGTGGAACCAGATGCCCGCTCACGCGTATCGTAGGGTTGTAAGCTTTCCACGGGGACGCATTGAACTCCATTGATTTAGCGAGACTGTCGTGACGCCGGTTTCACGACGTCGCAGCGCGTTGCCCATCCTGCTGCTCTCGGCGGGATTTTTGGTGCTGGTCGCGGTCAGCGTGGCCTCGGTGGTGCTGGTCAACAGGGCGCGCGAGGACAACGCCTGGGTCGTTCATACCGTTGAGGTCGAGGGTCAGCTCGCGAACCTGCTGCTCGAAGTCCGCCGCGCCGAAAGCGCCACCAGGGCGTATTTGCTGACGTCGGCACCGCAATACCTGACTGAGTACCAGGCCGCGGCGGCGGGCATCCCGCTCGCCCTGGACCATCTTCTCAAGCTGACTGTCGACAATCCGGCGCAAATTGCGAGCGGCGCCAGGCTAAAGGCCGCGATCGAAAAACGGCTGTCCGAATTCGCGCTCAGCATCGACCGCGTCAAGAACAACGACGTGGCCACCAGCATCGCCGTCCTGCGTAACACCACGTCAGCCGACGCCATGGACGCGATCGGGCCGATCGCCCGCGATATGCGTACCGAAGAGGAACGCCTGTTTGATATCCGCAGGACGACCGCGGACAAGACCCAGGTGCTGGCCTCCTCGGTCACCATCGCGGGCTCCTGCATGGTGCTGGCGCTCGCCGGCTTCGCGATCGTGCTGCTGCGGCAATCCTCAGGCGCCCGCGACGAGGCCGAGGCCAGGCTGCGTGACGCCAACGCCAATCTCGAAAGCACCGTCGACGAGCGCACAGCGGACCTGCGCGAGGCCAACGAGGAGATCCAGCGCTTCGCCTATATCGTGAGCCACGATCTGCGCTCGCCGCTGGTCAATATCATGGGCTTCACCAGCGAACTGGAGGAACTGCGCGGCGACATCTTCAAGCGCATCGCCACGCTCAATCGCTCAACGTCGCTCGCGCCGGCGATGCCGGATGACGCCACCGATACCGCCGAGCCCGAACTCGAAGGATCCGACAAGCAGCTCTCGGATGATTTCTCCGAGTCGCTCGGCTTCATCAAATCCTCGATCGCCAAGATGGACCGGCTGATTACCGCGATCCTCAATCTCACCCGCGAAGGCCGCCGCGAGTTCAAGCCGGAGCGGGTCGACGTCCGCGAGCTGATCGAGAGCATCGTCAAGACGGTCGCACATCAGGCGGCGGAAGGCAGCGCCGAAATCCGTCTCGGCGGCGCGCTGCCGAACCTCGTCAGCGACCGCCTCGCACTGGAGCAGATTTTCTCCAATCTGATCGACAACGCGCTGAAATACCTCAAAAACGGCGTTCCCGGCGCGATTTCGGTCGAGGGCCGCACCAAGCTCGGCTTTGCGATTTTCGAGATCAAGGACAACGGCCGCGGCATCGATCCGAAGGACCATCAGCGCATCTTCGACCTGTTCCGCCGAGCGGGAACCCAGGACAAGCCAGGACAAGGCATCGGATTAGCCCATGTCCGCGCACTTGTGCGCAGACTCGGCGGCACCATGTCGGTAGCATCGGAACTTCACAACGGCAGCACGTTCACGATAACACTGCCCATCAATTGGACAGGCAAGAACCGGGATAAAGAGTCATGAGCGATCCAGTCACCATCATCATGATCGAGGACGATGAGGGCCATGCTCGGCTGATTGAGCGGAATATCCGGCGATCGGGCGTCAACAACGAGATCGTTCCGTTCACGAACGGTACAGAGGCCGTCAATTATCTGTTCGGCACCAACGGGACCGGGTCCGCACGCGAGGGTCAGGCCCTGTTGATCCTGCTTGATCTCAATCTGCCCGACATGACCGGCATCGACATCCTGAAGCGGGTAAAGGAGAACAAGTATCTGAAGGCGACGCCGGTGGTGGTGCTGACCACGACGGACGACTCCCACGAGATCAAGCGCTGCTACGAACTCGGTTGCAACGTCTACATTACCAAGCCGGTGAATTACGAGAGCTTCGCCAACGCAATTCGCCAACTCGGCCTGTTCTTCTCCGTCATTCAGGTTCCGCCAGCCGCCCTATGACCAGCGCGACGCCGACACTGCTTTATATCGACGACGACCCGGGGCTGGCGCGCCTGGTCGACCGCGGGCTGACGCGTGCAGGCTTCAAGGTCGTGCATGCCGCGAGCGGCCAGGACGGTCTTGAGCGTCTGGCCAAAGGCGGCATCGACGTCGTCGCGCTCGACCAGTACATGCCGGGCCTCGACGGACTGGAGACGCTTCAGGAGATCCTCAAGATAGCGGACGCACCGCCGGTGGTGTTCGTCACCGCTTCGCAGGACTCCGCGATCGCCGTGACCGCGCTCAAGGCCGGCGCGGCGGATTATCTGGTCAAGGATGTCAGAGGCGAGTTCATCCCCCTGCTCCAGGTCGCGGTCAACGGCGCGATCCGGCGGGCGGAGATCCTGAGGGCGCGCGACGAGGCGGAGGCCGAGGTGCACGCCTCGCGCGACCGCTACGCCGCGCTGGCCGCGGAGCGCGAGGTGCTGCTGCGCGAGGTCAACCACCGGGTCGGCAATTCGCTGCAGATCATCGCCTCGCTGCTACATCTGCAGGCCAACTCCGCGAGCGAGAGCGACGTCAAGGCGGCCCTCACCAACGCCATGGGCCGCGTCGCTGCGGTCGCGCAGGTCCACCGACGCCTCTACACCTCGCAGGACTTCAAGACGGTGATGCTCAACCAGTATCTCGGGTCGCTGCTCGAGGATCTGCGGCGATCGGCCGAAGGCAACAAGATGTCGCGGCTGACGCTGAAGGCCGAGCCGGTCGAAATCGACCCCGACCGTGCGGTCGCGATCGGCATCATCGTCAATGAGCTGGTGATGAACGCGGTGAAATACGCCTATCCCGACGGTGCCGGCCCGATCCATGTCGAGCTGAAACCGCAAGGCGACGATCTGCAGCTCGCGATCAGCGATGATGGGGTCGGATTTGGCGATACGATCGATCCGCGCGGTACCGGCATGGGTCAGCGCATCGTGACGGCGATGGCCGCCAAGCTCAATGCCACCGTCGAGCGCGATCCCGCCCACACTGGCACAAGAATGCTGGTTCGTTTCCGCCGCGTCGTGACCGCGCCACAGAGCAGCGTGGCGGCGAAATAAACTCGCCCTCCCCGAGGGCTTCCTCAGTCGTGATGAACCCGGTGCCGCCGTGTCCTGTGCGGGCCGCAATCCCGGCACGGCGCACCGAAGACCACCTGCGACGGATAAGGCCGCGCGGAGCGCCAGGGCGTCGCCCCGAACAAGCCCGCCGCGCCGAAGCCGGCGCTGAACGGGTCGGCGGCAAAATTGCCGGGAAAATAGCCGTTGGTTGGAAAATCGCGGTCGTCGTCCCTGCCGTCGAACGACCAGCCGCTGGTGTATCCGTAACGCAACGGACGCTCCTGCGCGGATGACGCGCTCACCGAGAGCGCGACGCCGATGCCGGCGAGCAGGATCTTCGCTGCGGTCATGGTTGCGATCCTCATGGCCGAATGGTCCCCCAGTCGCCCTTCCAGCCGATCAGATGCCCCTTGCCGAATTCCAGATAGAGCCCGTCGCTTCGGTTCGACAATATGCTTCCCCTGACATTGGGCAGCGCGAGAAACAGCTCGTCGCCGCGGCGGCCGCGGACGTACGTCAAGGGCACCCCGAGCACCTGGCTGGCCTGGTCGATCGTCATGCCGAAGGTCAGGGGAATGCTGTTGGGCGCACGCTGTTGCTGTGCCCGGGTCGGGCCTGACGAAACGCTCAGCGCAATGACAAGGCCGACGGCCACATCTGCCAAAAACCGTTGCATGACCGACCTCATTGCAGCGCCGCCAAGGTACCGGCCGGCGTCCAGCCGCCACCAAGCGCCTGGAACAGGCTGCTCGCGGCGAGCAATTTGTTGAGCCTGACCGTGACTAGGTTGTTTTCGGCCGTAAACAGGGTCTGCTGAGTTTGCAGCACCGTGATGAGATTGACCGTGCCGCCGCGCAGCTGGGTTTCCGCGACCTCGAAAGCTTTCCGCGAACTGGTCACCACGTCGACCTGAAGGCGCTCCTGCAGCGTGAACTTCTGCAGCGCAATCAGCGCCCTTTCGACGTCGGCGAACGCCGACAGCACAGCCTTGCGATAGGCCTGCAGGTTCTGAAGTTGCTGGCCCTTGGCGAGCTTGAGCTGGCTCTCGAGCAGGAAGCCGTCGAACACCGGCTGCGTCAGCCCGGCCGCGAGCGTATAGAACCAGGCCCCCGGCCCGAACAGCGTGGCGAGCGCCGCGCTCTGGAAGCCGGTCGTGCCGGTGAGCTGGATCTGCGGGAAGAACGCCGCGCGCGCCGCTTCGACGCTGAAATTGGAGGATGCAAGCTGCGCCTCGGCCTCGCGGATGTCGGGCCGCTGGTAGAGCAGTTCCGACGGCAGCCCCGGCGTCACGCGCGGGACCACAATCTGGGTGGTGCTGCCGCCCCGCACGGTGAAGTTGGCCGGCGCGCGCGCCACCAGCAGGGCCAGCGCGGCGATACTCTGTCCCACTGTCACCTCGAGCGGCGGGATCGCCGCGCGCTGGGTCGCAACCAGCGCCTCCTGTTGCGACAGGTCGAGCTGCGAGGCCGTGCCGCCGGCGAACTCCGATTTGATCAGCGTGAGGATGCGTTCGGCCGCGGCCAGGTCGCGGCGGGTGACCTTGATCTGGTCCTGCGCCGCGAGCACCTGGAAATAGGTGTTGGCGACGGTCGCCATCGTGGTCAACGCGACCACCTCGCGATTGTAACGGGAGCCGGTGGCGCTCTCCTCGGACGCTGCCAGTGTCGCACGGTTCTTGCCCCAGAAATCCACGATGTAGCTCGCGCTCAGCCCGAGACTGAACTGCGAAAACGCCCCGCTGCTGCCGCTCGATCCACCCGACAGATGCTCGCGTTGAGCATTTGCCGTGCCGCTGACCGACGGCAGCAGCGCAGCGCCGGATACGCCGACATTCGCGTCAGCCTGCGCGATCTGGGCGATCGCGACCGCGATGTCGAGATTATAGAGCTGCGCGGATTCCATCAGCCCGGTCAGTTCTGCGGAGCGAAAGCCGCGCCACCAGGCAAGCGCCGGAACCGCCGCATCGGCGTCGCCTTTCGCGGCGGTCCGATAACTGGCCGGTACTTCGAGATTGAGCTCAGGCCGCTCCGATCCGAGAATGCAGCCGGACAGGCCGAGCCCGACGCCGACGACCATCACGAGCGTGGGCCGCTTGCCGAGACGCAACGTCCGCAAACGCGAATACCAGGCGGATTTCCGCGCCATCTGAAAGCTTCGCAACGCAGTAACTCTCGGCATTTACTCGCCCGGTTGAAGTGAAGACCCCGGCACCCGCGGTGCGCCACCACGGCGCGCGCGCTGGGCCCACAAGCGGAACCGGTCGAGATAGAGGTAAATGACCGGCGTCGTATAGAGCGTCAGAACCTGACTGAGGATCAGGCCGCCGACAATGGCGATGCCGAGCGGCTGGCGCAGTTCGCCGCCGTCGCCCATGCCGACCGCCAGCGGCACGGCGCCGAGCAGTGCAGCCATCGTCGTCATCATGATCGGACGGAAGCGCAGCAGGCACGCCTCGCGAATGGCCTCGAGCGGCTCCAGCCCGCGCCCGCGTTCCGCCTCGAGGGCAAAGTCGATCATCATGATGGCGTTCTTCTTCACAATACCGATCAGCAGAATGACGCCGATCAGCGCCATGATACTGAAGTCGGTCTTGAATACCATCAGCGCCAGCAAGGCGCCCACGCCAGCGGAGGGCAATGTGGACAAAATCGTCAGCGGATGGATGTAGCTCTCATACAGCACGCCCAGCACGATATAGATGGTCACCAGCGCCGCCAGGATCAGGAACGGCTGGTTGCTGAGGGAATCCTGGAACGCCTTGGCGGTGCCCTGGAAAGTCCCACGGACTGTGGCCGGAACGCCGATCCGGTTCATGGCGGCGTCGATGCTGCGGACCGCGTCGCTCAGCGAGACGTTCGGCGGCAAATTGAACGAGATGGTGCTGGCGACCAGCAGACCCTGGTGATTGACTCCCAATGGGGTCGACCCCTGCTTGAAACCGGCCACGGCCGAGAGCGGAATCATCGTCTCACTGGTGGTGGCGACGGCCGACCCGGTCGAGGCCACGCCCTTCCCCGTCGAGCCGATCGAGTTGGTGGCGAGGTTGCGCGCGGCCTGGGCGTTGGCGGCGCTGGCCGCGCCCGAAGTTCCGGGCGCCACCACCGTACCTGCCACCGCGTTGGTCGCCTGCGACCCCCCGACCGATCCGCCCGATGTGCTGACATAGACGTCCTTCAGCGTCTCCGGGTTTTGCCAGTAGCGCGGCGCGACCTCCATGATGACGTGGTACTGGTTGCGCGCGACATAGATCGTCGAGACCTGGCGCTGGCCGAACGCGTCATAGAGCGTATTGTCGATCTGGCTGACGGTGACGCCGAGCCGGGCCGCCGCGTCCCGGTCGATCACGAGATCGGACTCCAGGCCCTTGTTCTGCTGGTCGCTGTTGACGTCGGCCAGGTTCCGATCCTGCTGGAGGGCCGCCGTGATCTTCGGCGCCCATTCATTGAGTTCCTCCAGCGACGATCCCTGCAGCGTATACTGATATTGCGCGTTGGAGGCCCTGCCCCCGATGCGGATGTCCTGTACCGCCTGCAGGAACAGGGTTGCGCCTGGAACAACCGCCATCGTACGCCGCAGCCGTGCGATGACCTGATCTATCGGTACGCGCTCGCCACGCGGCTTCAGAGACACGAACATGAAGCCGGAATTGGTCTGACCGCCACCGGTGAACCCGACCGCCGTTTCGACGGCCGGATCATTTTTGACGATGGTGACGAACTGGGTCAGCTTCTGCTGCATCAGCTGGAAGGAAATGCTTTGATCGGCCTGGATCGAGCCGACCAGCCGCCCCGTATCCTGTTGCGGGAAGAAGCCCTTCGGGATCACGCTATAGAGATAGAAATTCAGGCCCAGCACAGCGGCGAGGACCAGCATCACCGACGCAGGATGCTCCAACGCGGCGGTCAGCGTTCTGCGGTAGAAATCCAGCATCGCCTCGAAAAAGCGCTCGCTCGCCAAGTATAGCCGCCCATGCCCCTCCCCGGTCTCGGGCTTGAGCAGGACCGCGCACATCATCGGCGTCGTCGCAAGCGACACCGCGAGCGAAATCAGGATCGAGATCGAGATCGTCATCGCGAATTCGCGGAACAGCCGGCCGACAATGCCTCCCATCAACAGGATCGGGATGAACACCGCGATCAGCGAGATGCTCATCGACAGCACGGTAAAGCCGACCTCGTTGGCGCCCTTGAGCGCGGCCTGAAGCGGGCTCAACCCGTCCTCGATGTAGCGGGTGACGTTCTCCAGCACGACGATGGCGTCGTCGACCACGAAGCCGGTCGCCACCGTCAGCGCCATCAGCGACAGATTGTCGAGACTGTAGCCGATCAGATACATCGCCCCGAAAGTCGCGACCAGCGACACCGAGACCGCAACCACCGGAATGAACGTCGCGCGCACATTGCGCAGGAACGCGAACACCACGATGATGACCAGAATCACGGCGAGGATGAGGGTCCGCTCGACGTCCCGCAGCGAGGTGCGGATGGTCGTGGAACGGTCGACCGCCAGCCCGATGTCGATTGCCGGCGACACCGAGGCCTTGAGCTGCGGCATCAGCCCCTTCACCAAATCGACAGTGCTGATGATGTTTGCGTTCGGCTGCCGATAGAGGATGATCAGGACTGCAGGCTTTCCGTTGGCAAGGCCGGCATTGCGCAGGTTCTCGACGCCATCGGTCACCTCGCCGACGTCGGACAGGTGCACTGCCGCGCCGTTGCGGTAGGCCACGATCAGCGATTTGTAATCGTCCGCCTTGTTAGCCTGGTCGTTGGCGTAAACCTGGTAGCGTTGCTCGCCGACGTCGATCCCGCCCTTCGGGCTGTGCGCATTGGCGCTCGACAGCGCGGCGCGAACGTCCTCGAGCCCGATGGCATATTTGTAAAGCGCTTGCGGAATCAGATCGACCCGCACCGCCGGCAGCGAACTGCCGCCCACCACCACTTCGCCGATGCCTTCGACCTGCGACAGCTTCTGCGCCAGCACCGTGGAAGCCGCGTCATAGAGATCGCCGCGCGTCAGCGTATCCGACGTCAGGGTCAGGATCAGGATCGGCGCGTCGGCGGGGTTGACCTTCCGGTAGGTCGGATTGCTGCGCAGGCTGGTCGGAAGGTCGGCGCGCGCCGCATTGATCGCGGCCTGCACGTCGCGCGCGGCGCCGTTGATGTCGCGGTTGAGCCCGAACTGCAGCGTGATGCGGGTCGTGCCGACCGAGCTCGATGACGTCATCTCGGTGACGTCGGCAATCTGGCCGAGATGCCGCTCCAGCGGGCTAGCGACCGTCGTCGCGACGTCCTGCGGACTGGCGCCGGGCAACGTGGCCTGCACCGAGATGGTCGGAAAATCCACCTGCGGCAGCGGTGACACCGGCAGCTTGAAGAAGGCGATGGCGCCGGCCGCCGCGAGCCCGAAGGTCAGCAGCGTCGTTGCGACCGGCCGGCGGATGAAGGGGGTTGACGGGCCCATGGCTCAATGCGACCCGCTCGCCTCACCGACCTCGCCCGCGCGCCCGGCAAATCTGATCGCAAGGCGATCGAACCAGAGATAGATCACCGGCGTCGTGAACAGGGTCAGCAACTGGCTCACCAACAGGCCGCCGACGATGGAGATGCCGAGCGGATGCCGCAATTCGGAGCCCGCGCCGGTGCCGATCATCAGCGGCAGCGCGCCGAGCACCGCGGCCATCGTCGTCATGATGATCGGCCGGAAGCGCAGCAGGCAGGCCTGGTAGATCGCCTCGCGCGGCGGCTTGCCCTCGTTGCGCTCGGCATCGAGCGCGAAGTCGATCATCATGATCGCGTTCTTCTTCACGATGCCGATCAACAGGATGATGCCGATGATCGCGACGATGGTGAGGTCCTGCCCCGCCATGATCAGCGCCAGCAGCGCGCCGATGCCGGCCGAAGGCAGCGTCGACAGGATCGTGAGCGGATGGATGAAGCTCTCATAGAGCACGCCGAGCACGATATAGACCGTGATGATCGCCGCCAGGATCAGGAACAGCTGGTTGGAGAGCGACGACTGGAACGCCAGCGCGGCACCCTGGAAGCTCGTGATGACGCCGAGCGGCTGGTTGATGTCGATCTGAGCCTGCTTGATCGCGGTCACCGCGTCGCCCAGCGCGGCGCCCGGCGCGAGGTTGAACGACACCGTCGCCGACGGGAATTGCCCGAGATGCGAGACCTGCAACGGCGCGGTTTCCTCGCGCATTTTCGCCAGGACCGACAGCCGCACCGGAGTGGTGCCGACGGATGACGGCAGGTAGATCGAGTCCAGCGATTGCAGCGAGTTCTGCAGGGCCGGATCGGCCTCCAGGATCACGCGGTACTGGTTCGAATTAGTGAAGACGGTCGAGACGATGCGCTGGCCATAGGAGTTGTACAGCGCGTTGTCGATGGTCGCCGGCGTGATGCCGAACCGGGCCGCCTGGTCGCGATCGATCTGGACGAACACCGACAACCCCTGCGCGGAGATGTCGCTTGCGACATCGCTGAATTCGGGCAACTGGGACAGTTTGTCGACAAGCTTCGGCGTCCACGCCGCAAGCTCAACCGGATCGGCATCCTGCAGGATGAACTGGTACTGCGTCTTGCTCACCGTTCCTTCGATGGTGAGGTCCTGGACCGGCTGCATATAGAGCGTGATGCCGGTCAGCGACGCGGTGCTCGCCTTGATCCTGTTCATGACGGCCGTAATGCCGGCCTTCCGCTGCTCATGCGGCTTCAGGTTGATCAGGATCCGACCGCTGTTGAGCGTGGTGTTGGTGCCGTCGACGCCGATGAAGGACGACAGGCTCTCGACGTCGGGATCCTTCAGGATCACGCTTGCGAGCTGCTGCTGGCGCTCGGCCATCGCGGCATAGGACACCGATTGCGGCGCCTCCGAGATCGCCTGGATCACGCCGGTGTCCTGCAGCGGAAAGAAGCCCTTGGGGATGATGATGTAAAGCCACGCGGTCAGGCCGAAGGTGGCCAGCGCGATCAGCAGCACGAAGCTCTGGCGATCCAGCACCCAGTTCAGCATCCGGCCATAGATCGCGATGACGTGGTCGAATCCTTCGCGGCTGAGCCGCTGGAACGTGTTTTCGTGCGACGCGTCCTCCGGCTTCAGCATTTTGGCGCAGGCCATCGGCACCAGCGTCAGCGACACCACGGCGGAGATCAGGATCGTGACCGACAGCGTGATGGCGAATTCACGGAACAGTCGACCGACCACATCGCCCATGAACAACAGCGGAATCAGCACCGCAATCAGCGACACCGTCAGCGAGATGATGGTGAAGCCGATCTGCTCGGAACCGCGCAGCGCGGCCTGCAACGGCGACTCGCCCTCCTCGATGTAGCGGGAAATGTTCTCGATCACGACGATGGCGTCGTCGACCACGAAGCCGGTCGCCACCGTGAGCGCCATCAGCGACAAATTGTTCAGGCTGAAGCCGAACAAATACATCGCCCCCAACGTGCCGACCAGCGATAGCGGCACCGAGAGGCTCGGGATCAGGGTGGCGCGGGTCGAGCGCAGGAACACGAAGATCACCAACACCACCAGCACCACCGCTAGCGTCAGCTCGTATTCGACGTCCTGGACCGAGGCCCGGATCGTCACGGTGCGGTCGGTCAGGATGTCGAGATCGATCGCCGCCGGCAGCGTGGCCTGCAACTGCGGCAGCAGCGCCTTGATGCCCTCGACCACCGAAATGACGTTGGCACCGGGCTGACGCTGGATGTTGAGAATGATCGCCGGCGTCTCGTTCATCCAGGCGCCGAGCTTGTCGTTCTGCGCGCCGTCGATGACGTTGCCGACATCGCTGAGGCGGACCGGCGAACCGTTCTTGTAGGCGACGATCAGCGATTTGTAGTCGCTGGCGTTGCGGATCTGGTCGTTGGCGTTGATGGTGTAGGCGCGCATCGCGCCGTCGAAATTGCCCTTCGGCGTGTTGACATTGGCGTTGCCGAGGGTGGTGCGGAGATCGTCGATATTCAGGCCATAGGCGGCGAGCTTGCGGATGTCAGCCTGGATGCGCACCGCGGGGCGTTGGCCGCCGCTGATGCTGACGAGGCCGACGCCGGGAAGCTGCGAGATCTTCTGCGCCAGCCGCGTATCGACGAAATCCTCGACCTGCGTCAGCGGCATGGTCTTCGACGTCAGACCAAGCGTCAGGATCGGCGCATCGGCCGGATTGACCTTGGCATAGATCGGCGGCGCCGGCAGATCCGACGGCAGCAGGTTGCCGGCGGCGTTGATCGCGGCCTGCACCTCCTGCTCCGCGACATCGAGCGAGATCGACAAGCCGAACTGCAGCGTGATGACGGAGGAGCCGGCCGAGCTCACCGAACTCATCTGGTTCAGGTTCGGCATCTGGCCGAACTGCACCTCGAGCGGCGCCGTCACCGACGACGTCATCACGTCCGGGCTGGCGCCGGGATAGAAGGTCTGCACCTGAATGGTGGGATAATCGACCTCAGGAAGCGCAGCGACCGGGAGGAATCTGAACGCCAGCATGCCCGACAGCATGATGGCGATCATCAGCAGGGTCGTCGCCACCGGCCGCAGGATAAATGGCCGCGACGGGTTCATTGCTTCTGCCCGTCCTCGGAGCGATTGCGCTTGCCGCCTCCCGCCTTGTCGGGATCAGCCCCCTTCGCGGCTCCGTTCCCCGCTCCGTTCGCTGTTCCCTTGGCCGCAGCGGCCGGATTTGCCGCGTCCGCGGCGGAGCGAACGATCACCTTCGCCCCCTCGCGCAGCTTGTCGGCGCCGTCGATCACGATGCGATCGCCGGGTGCAATTCCCGAAACCACCTCGACCCGATCGCCGTCGGTGACGCCGAGCTTGACCGGCTTGACCGAGACGGTGCTGTCGGCGTTCACGAGATAGACGAAGGTGCCGGGAACGCCGCGCTGGATGCCGGCCGTCGACATCGTCGTGACATCCTTGTGCGTGTCGAGCAGTAGGCGAATGTTGACGAACTGGTTCGGATAGAGCGTGCGTTTGTCGTTCTCGAACTGGGCGCGCAGCTTGATCGTGCCGGTGGTCGGATCAATCTGGCTGTCGAAGGTCTGCAGCGATCCGTCGGCAAGCTTGTTTATGCCGGTGCGGTCATAGGCCGACGCCGGCAGCACCGCGCCCTCATGCAGCCGCTTGGCGACCGCCTGCAGATTGTCCTCCGGCAACGTGAACAGCACACTGATCGGCTCCAACTGCGTGATCACAACGAGGCCGTTGGTGTCGCCCGGCGTGACGTAATTGCCCAGATCCACCTGGCGCAACCCGACGCGGCCGTTGATTGGCGACACGATGTGGCAATACTGCAAATTCACTTGCGCCGACTGCACCGCGGCGCGGTCGGCTTCGACAGTGCCTTGATCCTGTGCCACCAGCGCGATCTGGGTATCGAGCGTCTGGTGCGGCACCGCGTTCTGCGCGGCGAGGCCCTGATAGCGCGTGAGATCGACCTGAGCACCCTTCAGGATCGCTTCGTCGCGGGCCAGGTTTCCCTTGGCCTGGGCCAGCGTCGCCTCATAGGGGCGTGAATCGATCTCGGCGATCAGGTCGCCTTTCTTGACCTCATCGCCCTCCTTGAAATCGATCTTCATCAGATAGCCGCTGATCTGGCTTCTGATCGTCACCGTCGCGAGCGACGCCACCGTGCCGAGCGCATTCAGATTAATGCCGATGTCGCCCTTGCCGACGGTCTCCGGCACGATCGACATCGGTCCACTGTTACGCCCGCCGTTGGCCGGCTGCGGCGCACCCTGTTGCCGCGTCCACCAAACGATGCCGGCGAGCAACAGCAACACGACAAGCGTGGTCAGGATGACCCGGCCGCGCGACGACCGCCTGGTCTGTTCGGGCTCGAGAATCGACGGGTGTTTTAGCTGCTGGTCCATAAGGTGCCCACAAAGAAGAGCGAATGAGCTCGCGCGGTTCTCTATGTCCCCTGAAACCGCGCGCGCCACACTCTAGGGAGCATTTTGAACGCTTCCGGTAGACAAAGCGCGTTAACAATCGGAAAGGATGATACCCGATCTGCGGCCGATCGCTGCTCTTCACGCCGGATTGTACTGGAGTTTACCCGATCGTCTGTAGCCAAGGCAACACTATCAGCAACAATCCGGCAAAGTAGATCACGCCAAAGATCAGCCCGAATCTCCAGAAGTCGCCCTTCCCGATATAGCCGCTGCCATAATACATCGGCGCCGGTCCGGTCGCGTAGGGCGAGATCACGCCCATCAGCCCGAGCGAATAAACGCACAGCAGCGTCAGCGTCGGCACCGACAGGCCGGGAATGCCGGAGCCGACGGCGAGTACCACCGGCAGCACCGCTGCCGCATGCGAGGTGATGCTCGAGAAGAAATAGTGCACCCAGAAGAAGAACGAGACCAGCAGGATCATGCCTGCGAGCGGCGACATTCCGGCGAGCGCCCTGGCGTAGCCCTCCGCCACCCATTTGATGAAGCCGATATCGTTCAAGCCCGACGACAGCGTGAGCAGCGAAGTGAAATAGAAGAACACTTCCCACGCGCTTTTCTCGGCGACGATGTCCTCGAACGCGATCACGCCGGTGACCAGCATCAGCGAGATCACCACGAACACTACTGTGGTCGCGTTGATGAAGTTGGATCCGAGCAGCGGCAGGCTGATATTGGGATTGGAGCCGCAGATCCAGAAGAACATCGCCAGCAGCACCAGCGCGGCCATGATCCATTCCTGGCGCGACGGCGGCCCCATCGCTGCAAGCTCGCCCCGGCTCCACGTCACGATCTCCGGGCTTTGCTTGATCTCCGGGCGGCAGATCACATAGCTCAACAGCGGCACCAGCAGCAGCAGAAGCAGGCCGAGCGGCACGAAGCCGATGAACCACTGCGACCAGCCGACATCGACATTGACGAGCTTCTTGGCGATCGAAAGCGCCGCCGCGTTCGGTGCCAGCGCGGTGAGGAACAGCGAACTCGTCACCGCCGTGGTCGCAAATGCCGTCCACATCACGAAGGTGCCGATCTTGCCCGCGGTCGGACCGGGTTCGGAGCCATAGATGCGCGGGATGTTGCTGACGATCGGATAGATCGTGCCGCCCGAGCGCGCGGTGTTGGACGGTGTCGCCGGCGCCAGCACCAGATCGGAGAGCGCGACCGCATAGCCAAGCCCGATGGTACTGCGGCCGAGCGTCCGCACCAGCAGCAGCGCGAGGCGGCGGCCGAGCCCGCTCTTGCGGTAGCCGATCGAGAACACGAACGCGCCGACGATCAGCCACACCGTGCTCTCCGAGAAGCCGCCGAGCATCCAGCGCAGCGACCTGTTCGGGTCGTGCTCGACATAGCCGCCGACGCCGGCGACCGTCAGCCCGATCAGGCCGACCGCGCCGACCGGCATCGATTCCAGGATCAAGCCGACGATGACGGCGGCGAACACTGCAAAATAGTGCCACTGATCCACGTTCAGCCCCGCCGGCACCGGGATCAGATAGATCGCCAGCCAGACCGCCAGCGGCGCAAGCGTCCTCCATGACATCTTCATGCAGCGTCGCCCTCACGTATTTTGGGTGTTAGGCTTGATTGTCGGGCGCGTGGCCGCCACGTTCTTCGTGGCAACGTAGCACAGCGTCGCAGCATGGCTCGATAGCCTGCAGCCTGGCGGCGTGGCTTTTGGAGGAACTTGTGCGTCCCGTCAACACCGCGCGACTGTCGGCCGCGGCCCATCGCAAGGCAGGGCGCGCTTTGCTATTCTCGGTCGTATGACGTCACGCGACTCCGTCTCTTCCGAGATCACGCCTGAGGTGCTGCTGCGCGCCTATGCCTGCGGCATCTTCCCGATGGCCGAGAGCTCCGACGATCCGACCTTGTTCTGGGTCGAGCCTGAGCTGCGCGGCGTGCTTCCGCTCGACGGCTTCCGCATCGCCTCGCGGCTGGCGCGCACCGTGCGCTCGGACGCATTCACCGTCACCGTCGACACCGCGTTCAAGGCCGTGATCGCCGGCTGCGCGGCGCCGCAGCCGGGCCGTGACGATACCTGGATCAACAAGCGCATCTACGACCTCTATGTCGGATTGAATAAGCTCGGCCATTGCCACAGCGTCGAGGTCTGGCAGGACGGCGACCTGGTCGGCGGGCTCTATGGCGTCAGCCTCGGCCGCGCTTTCTTCGGGGAAAGCATGTTTCATACCGCGCGCGACGCCTCGAAGGTCGCGCTGGTGCACCTCGTCGCGCGCCTGATCGCGGGCGGCTTCGAGCTGCTCGACACGCAATATGTGACCGAGCATCTGAAGACCTTCGGCGCGGTCGAAATCCCGCGCCGCCGCTATCGTGCGCTGCTCGACCGGGCGATATCTGGCACACCGGCAGAGTTCCGCACGCTCGACGCCACACAACCGATCAAGGGCGCCGACGCGCTGGCCATCATCGCCGCGCGCGGTTAGTTCCCGAACAGTCCACCGAACAAGCCACCCGGCCGCTGCTGCTGTGGCGGCGGAGCTGGCTGCTGCTGGAATTGTGGCTGCGGCGGCGGCCGCGGCGCCGCCTGCCTGGGCGCCGGCGGACGCTTCTGCGCCACCGGCGGTGGCGCCGTCGGCTGCTTCGGCGGATCGGGCGCTGCGGTTACGATGGTCTGGTCCGGACCTTTACAGTCGGTCAGCCAGATATCGTAGATCGGATGCTCGACGCCGTGCAGGCCCGGACTTGCCGCGAACATCCAGCCCGAGAATATCCGTTTCACCTCGCCCTGCAGCGTGATCTCGTCGACCTCGACGAAGGCATCGGTGTTGGTGGCTTCGGTCGAGGGCCGTGTGTAGCAGGCATCGGTCTTCACCCGCAGCGCGCCGAACTGCACGGTCTCGCCGATATCCTCGTCGAAATTGATGATGCGCCCGGTGATCTTGTCGAGGCCGGAGAAGCTCGCCTTCTTGTTGGTGATCTTGGTCGACGGCGGCTCGGTGACGACCTCATCGCCCGGCTGCAGCGTCGCGGCAGGCGGCGGTGTGCCCGGCGGCTGCGGCGCGCCCTTGGGCTGACGCTGCCCCGGCGGCAGGCCAGGCAACGGGTTCTGGCCGGGCGGCGCGTTGGCGACGGCCGGTCCGCCCGGCTGCGGCGGCTGGACCGCGATCCCGGGCTGGGTGTTCTGGGGAACGCCAGGCGGCGGCGCCAAGGGCTGCGATTGCACGCTGCCAAGCGGCGGCACGGTCTGGGCCGGCGGCAACGGCCGTGTCGGTGGGGGCAACAGCCGGCCGCGCGGCAGTTCCGGCACTTCCTCGTCGTCGTCGCTGGGTGGCTGGACCTGTCCGCCACGCGGAATCGAGCCCGGCGGGCGCGGCGCAGGATCGGAGAAAATCGTGCCGATCTGCGCGCGCGCGGGCGGCGCAAGCGCGACAGTTGAGGCGGCGACAATGGCCGCAAAGCCAGTCAGGGCAATGGTTCGGAACATCTCGCGCGGCTTAAACAGGCGAATCGGGCTCGTCACAAGTGTACCTTTATCGGCCGCTCGCAGGAGCACCGGTTAACACGCCGAATACGGCGGGGAAAGGGCGGTTTGCCGCCCTCCCCAGCCACTGGTCAGCCTCCGGGACACGTGGGATAGTTCGTGGGCTGAAGCGGCGCGGCCACGCGTGCAAACGAGGATAATCCGGACCAAACCGGACCAGCGAGAGGAAACCAACCATGCCCGATCGTATCCGTCTCGATGGCCGGGTCGCCGTCGTCACCGGGGCTGCCGGCGTCATCGGAACCGCCACGCTCCGTCTGCTTGCGGAGCGCGGTGCGCGAATTGTCGCAGTCGACCGCCGCGAGGCCGACCTCAAGGCCGCCATCAAGGATCTGCCGGCCTCGGCGGAGGCCCTCGCCGTGGCTGCCGACGTCACGAGTGAGGACGAGGTCAGGGATTATGTCCGGTCGGCCGTCGACAGGTTCGGCACCATCGACGCCTTCTATAACAACGCCGGCATCGAGGGCGATATCAAGCCGCTGCACGAATATTCGCTGGAGAGCTTTCGCCGCGTGCTCGACGTCAATGTGGTCGGCGTCTTCCTCGGCATGAAGCATGTGCTGCCTGTCATGCTGAAGCAGAACAAGGGCAGCATCATCAACACCGCTTCGATCGCGGGCCTGATGGGATCGCCGCTGATCGCGGTCTACAGCGCGAGCAAGCACGCGGTGATCGGACTGACCAAGAGCGCGGCCTGGGAATGCACCGGCACCGGCGTCCGCGTCAACTGCGTCTGCCCCGGCATGATCGACAGCCGGATGCTGAGCACGATCCTGCAGGGCCGCTCGGGCGGCAACGCGCCGCCGCCGACCGAGAAGATCGTCGACCGAATCCCGGCGCGCCGGCTCGGGCTGGCCAGCGAGGTCGCCTCGATCGTCGCCTTCCTCGCCTCCGACGAAGCCAGCTACGTCTCCGGCTCCGCCTACACGGTCGATGGCGGCCGCACGGCTGCCTGACGCTTCAATCCAACATCAAGCAAGGTCTTGCCAATGCCGGTCGTTCTCGATCCCGATGCCGCCGCCGTCTACAAGGCGTTCCAGGAAGCTGGCCGCCCCGCCTATGAAACGCTGACCGCACCGGAAGCGCGCGAATATTATCGGGCCGCCCGCATCGTCAGTAATCCTGAACCGCCGGTGCTTGAATCGAGCAAGCCGCTCGCGATCCCTGCCCCGCATGGCACGATCCCGGCGCGCATCTACACGCCGAAGACGTTGCGCAAGAGCAATGGACTTGCGCCGTGCCTGGTGTTCTTCCACGGCGGCGGCTGGGTGATCGGCGATCTCGATACCCATGAGGTGGTTTGCCAGAAGCTTGCGCATGAGGGCGAGTTGATCGTGATCTCCGTCGACTATCGGCTGGCGCCCGAGCACAGATTTCCCGCCGCGGTCGACGACGCCGTCACCGCGACGAGATGGGTCGCCGCCAATGCAACGGACCTCAGTATCGATGCGTCACGCCTGATCGTCGGCGGCGACAGCGCCGGCGGCAACCTTGCAGCCGTCGTCGCGCTCACCGCACGCGATGGCGGACCGAAACTGGCCGGACAGTTGCTGATCTATCCCGCGACAGACTTTGCGCGACAACATCCCTCGCACCGGGAGCCCGAGACCAGCGTCCTGCTGACCCATTCCGTGATCGGCTGGTTCGCCAACCACTATCTCGGCGACGCCGACGGCAGCGACTGGCGCGTCTCGCCGGCCCGCGCGAAAAGCTTCGCCGGACTGCCGGCGGCCTATGTGTTGACGGCTGGCGCCGACCCGTTGCGCGACGAAGGCGACGAATACGCGAAATTTCTCAAGGACGCCGGCGTCGGCGTGACCTACCGCCATTTCCCGGGCCAGTTCCATGGCTTCTTCACCATGGGCAAGCTGCTCAAGCAGGCCAATGTCGCGGTGTCAGAAATCAGCGCTTGGCTGAAGACCGTGACGTGAGACCGGCCCGGAGCGAAATGGAGGCGTGCTTGCGGCGTTAGCGCGCCTTGAACTTCCTGGCCGGCTCGGGATAGTGCACCAGCGCGTTGCGTGCGCCCTGCCGCCACCAGTCCCCGAGATCGCCTTGCTCACTCCTGTTGCCATCTACGGCATTTCGTTTGATTTCATCCTGTTCGGACTGACGCTGCTCGGCGTCGCACTGTTCCATCATCACACGCTCGCTGTGGCGTTGACGGGGCTTGCGGCGATCGTCGCGTACAAATTGCTGTTCACCGGTTTTGCGGCATTCGGTCCGGGCTTGCCCGGCCTCGTGCACCACATGCAGCACGAGTGGGTCACGCTCGCCAATCTGTTCCTGCTGTTGATGGGATTTGCGCTGTTATCGCGGCATTTCGAGGACAGCCGGATTCCCGACGAGATGCCGGCGTTGCTGCCCGACGACTGGAAGGGCGGCGTGCTGTTGCTAGCGCTGATCTTCGTGCTGTCGGCGTTCCTCGACAACATCGCGGCGGCGCTGATCGGCGGCACCGTCGCCCGCCATGTTTTCCAGGGCCGGGTTCACATCGGCTACCTCGCCGCGATCGTCGCCGCCGCCAATGCCGGCGGCGCGGGCAGCGTCGTCGGCGACACCACGACGACCATGATGTGGATCGCCGGGATCAGCCCGCTCACGGTGCTGGACGCCTATGTCGCGGCCGTGGTCGCGATGCTGGCGCTGGCGGTGCCGGCGTCGCTCCAACAGCAGCGCTATTCACCGATCCTCAGAAAAGCGCCGTCCGGCATCCGCATCGACTGGACGCGCGTGGCGATCGTGGCGGCCATCCTGCTGGCTGCGATGGCCGCCAATGTGACCGCCAATCTGAAATTTCCGACCCTCCTCGACGCGTTTCCGGTGCTCGGGGCAGCGGTCTGGCTGGCCCTCCTGCTCACCGCGTGGCTGCGGCGGCCAGACTGGTCGGTGATGCCTGAAACGTTCAAGGGCACTGTGTTCCTGCTTGCGCTGGTGACGGCGGCGTCGATGATGCCGGTGGAGACATTGCCCGCCGCGGCGTGGCAAACCGCACTCGGCCTCGGCTTCGTCTCCGCGGTGTTCGACAACATTCCCCTGACCGCGCTGGCGCTCAAGCAAGGCGGCTACGACTGGGGCTTCCTCGCCTACGCAGTCGGCTTTGGCGGATCGATGATCTGGTTCGGTTCATCCGCCGGCGTCGCGGTGTCGAACATGTATCCGGAAGCCAAGTCGGTGGTGAGGTGGATCACCCAGGGCTGGCCGATCATTATCGCCTATGTCGCCGGGTTCTTCGTGATGCTCGCCGTGCTCGGCTGGCATCCCGACGCACCGCACTGAAATCTCCGCGCCGCCGCCAATCTCACCCGCGCGTTGATGACGACCTGCGAGCGGGCTACATTCGCGCTGATACTTAAGCCGATTAAACCGATTACCGGGGGAATTCCACCATGACGAAGCGCAATTTCTGCATGTCCGTTGCCCTCGCTGCCTCTCTTGTCCTGCTGATCGCAAGTTTGCCATCCTCGGCTGCCCCTGCGGAC
Organism: Bradyrhizobium genosp. P; assembly: GCF_049949265.1. Taxonomy (NCBI): domain Bacteria; kingdom Pseudomonadati; phylum Pseudomonadota; class Alphaproteobacteria; order Hyphomicrobiales; family Nitrobacteraceae; genus Bradyrhizobium; species Bradyrhizobium genosp. P. The sequence goes on from NZ_CP188195.1 coordinate 5,363,826, forward strand.
GATGTCGTCTCCGCGGCGCTGCAGAAGTGGTCGGATGCGTTCGCAAAGAAGGATTGGAACGCAATGAGCAGCCTCTATTCGAAAGATACGCTGTTCTACGGCTCTACACCGCCCCTCTATAGGGGACTGGATGGCGTCAAAGCCTATTTTGCTGCGCTGCCGCCGATGGTTGGCGCCACGGTCGCATTCAAGGATCTGGTGGTCGTTCCGATCGGATCTGATCTCATCAATATCGCAGGCATCGTCACGTTCGCCGTTCCCGGAGCGCCGGCGGCCTTTGTCTTTCGGATCACCCAGAGCTACGTCAACGAGGACGGCGCCTGGAAGATCGTGAGCCACCATGTCTCGCACGTAGATCCGCATTAGGTCGCAGGATCCGATCGACAGCCTGGACATCCGCTTCTGAGCCGATTGCCGTCAGCGTCAAGCCCGTCGGCGTTTCCGGGTTTATGAGCCACGTCTACCCCGCCCTCGCCGCCCGCCTCAGCGATTGCGGCGGCTGGCCGAAGGCGCGGATGAAGGCGCGGCGCATCCGCTCGGGATCGCGGAAGCCGGTGATCTCGGCGACGCGCTCGATGGCTTCGCCCGACGACTGCACGCGCTGCCGCGCCACCTCGATCCGCAGCCGCTCCACCGCCTTCGACGGCGTGGTGCCGGTCTCGGCGATGAAGGCGCGGGTGAAATGCCGCGAGCTCATGCCGGCCTTGTCGGCGAGATCCTCGACTGTCAGCGGCGCATCGAGGTTTTCCCGTGCCCAGGCAAGCAGCGGCCCGAAGCGGCCGTTCGGCGCCTTCAATTCCAGCAGCAACGAGAATTGCGACTGCCCGCCGCTGCGGCGATGGTAGAGCACGAGCTGCCGCGCGGTGCTCTGCGCGATGTCCTCGCCGTAATCCTCCGCGATCATCGCGAGCGACAGGTCGATGCCGGCAGAGATGCCCGCCGAACTCCAGATGTTGCCGTCGCGGACGTAGATCTGATCGGGCTCGAGCTTGACGTTCGGATAGGCCTTCACGAAATGCGGCGTGCGCTGCCAGTGCGTGGTGGCGCGGCGGCCATCGAGCAGGCCTGCCTCGGCCAGCACATAGGCGCCCGAGCAGACGCTGGCGACCCGCACCCCGCGACCCGCCAGACGCCGCACGAACGCCAGCGTGGTCGGACAGGTCGCCGGCGTCCGCACGCCGTTGCCGCCGGCGATGATCAGGGTCGTGATCGCCGCTGACGGCCTCAGTCCGCGGGCGAGCATCTCGACGCCGGATGAACTGCGCACCGGCCCCGCCTTCAGCGCCAGCGTCCTGATCGCAGGCGCATTGTTGGCAAGGCGCGCGGCGATCTCGAACGCTGCGATGGGACCTGCCGCATCGAGCAACTGGAAGTCGGGAAAGATCAGGACACCGATCATGGTCAAATCCTTCAGGGGCGCCATGTCCCAAAACGAGGGAAATATGGCATTTTGGACGAAAGGCCATCATGCCATGGTGGTTCCGTCAAGCGCTATTTGGAGGCTATCGATGTCGACGTCCCTGCAGATCGGACTGCTCGTATTCCCGAAGGTGACGCAGCTCGACCTCACCGGTCCGCTGCAAGTGTTCTCCTCGGTCCCCGGCGCCACGGTGCATCTGATCTGGAAGCGCATCGAGCCGGTCGCAACCGATTCCGTGATGGTACTGACGCCGACCACGACCTTTACCGACTGCCCGCAACTCGACGTGATCTGCGTGCCCGGCGGCATGGGCACCGACGACATGGTCGGCGACGAGGACATGCTCGCCTTCCTGCGCGAGCAGGCGGCGGGCGCCAAATATGTCACCTCGGTCTGCACGGGATCGCTGGTGCTCGGCGCCGCGGGCCTCCTGAAAGGCTACCGCGCCACCACCCATTGGAGCGCGATCGATTTCCTCGCAGGCTTCGGCGCGATCCCGACCAAGACCCGCGTCTGCGTCGACCGCAACCGCTTCACCGGCGGCGGCGTCACCGCCGGAATCGATTTCGCGCTGACGCTGGTGTCGGAGCTGGTCGACCGCAAGACCGCGGAAGCGATCCAACTGCGGCTCGAATATAATCCGGCGCCGCCGTTCAACGCCGGCTCACCCGACACCGCCCCGGCGGAAGTACTGGCGTTCATGAAGGAGCGCGGCGCCCCAGCGCAGGCGCGCCGCAGCGAACTGATGGGCCGCGCCGCCGCACGGCTCACGCCGTAGCGCGCAATCCGCGCAAATAGAAAAAGGCCGCCTGGTTTCCCAGGCGGCCTTTCCTGTCTCACGGTGGCTTCACATTAGCGGGCGATTTCAAGACGTCTGCACCAGGGGCCTATCTCCCGGCCGCGTCCTACTCGGAAGCCGCTGCTCATCGGGACAGTCGCGAACTGGAGCCCGATCCGACGCGATGGTCTCCCATCTCCGTAAGATGTATCATTGAGCCGCGAAGGCGCTGACAGCGCAAGCGGACAGGCGTGCGCACGCCTCTGCTATCCCCGCTGTTACCGTTGTTCACAGGCGCGTGTGCACTGCCACAGGCGCGTGTACGCTGCCACAGGCGCGTGTGCGCTGCCACAGACGCGTGTACGCTGCCACAGGCATATGTGCGCTGCACGCGGACGCGCGCGCCAATCCTCAACGGCGGATGATCAGTTTCCGGGCGTCCAGGCGTGATAGTCGCCGGTTGCCTTGGGGCGGCGGCCGCTTGCCAATGTCGAGCCGGACGGACGGTAAGCGTTCGGCGTGCCGGTCATGTTCGGCACATGCGGCTTTTCCCATTCCCGCACGATGTGGTTCTGCTCGGTCGGCGGCACGTCGGTCGTGTGGTGAATCCAGCCGTGCCAGCCCGGCGGGATCCGCGTGGCCTCGGCATAGCCATTGTAGACCACCCAGCGCCGCTCGAAATGCAGCGTCGGGTCGATCTTGCCGCCCTTCGTGCGATAGTAGCGATTGCCCTGCTCGTCGGTGCCGACCAGCTCGCCGTAGCGCGAGGTCCACAATTGCGTGCCAAAGGTCTGGCCGTTCCACCAAGTGAAGACTTTGAGCAGGAACTGTTTCATGGGCGGCCGGTCGTTGGTTCGAGGCAGGTTCGAGGCAGTCTCGCTCTGATGCCACCTGAATCCCCAAATGTCCAGTTGCCGGCCGAACGGCGCCGCCGCCCGGTGACGCCGGGCCAGGATACCGCCTTTAGGCGACCAAACGACGCGGCCGGCGGCTCTCGCGTTCACCGGCCATACATACGCCGCCTGCCACGCAAAGTTGACGCACAATCAATGTGCGGTACGGGAACGTCTGACCTCAGCAAAGGTTAGACATCATCCGTTTTCATGGAGTCCAAAATGATCAATCTGAAGGTTTTGAGCACCGCTGCGGCATTGGCGCTTGCGCTGCCGCTGGTGCTGCCGAGTGCAAGCTTCGCCCAAAGCCCGCTGCACAGAGGCCCCGGCGGCGGCCCCGGTGCGGTCGCTAGGCCGGGCGGTGGCGGTGGCGGTGGTGGCGGCTTCCGCGGCACCGCGGGACCGGGCGGTATTCATGTCGGAGGCGTCCCAGGCGGTGGCGGGGCTGTGGCTGGCGGCGGCTTCCGCGGTGGCGGTGGCGGCGGTGGCCGGGTCGGCTGGAACGGCGGCGGCGGTGACCATTGGCACGGCGGCGGCTATCGTCACGGCGGCGGCTTCTGGCCCGGTGCGGTTGCCGGCGCAGTGGTTGGCGGCGCGATCGCGGCCAACGGCTATTACGGCCCCGGCTATGGCTACGGCTCGGGTTATTATGACGACAGCTACGGCTACTACGATGACGACAGCGCTCCTGTCGCGGTCGAAGCAGTTCCGGACGGCGACCAAAGTTACTGCATCCAGCGCTTCAGGTCGTACGATCCGGCTTCAGGCACCTATCTCGGCAATGACGGCCTGCGGCACCCCTGCCCGTAAAGAACGGGTCGGAATTCCCGATTCTCAAAGGGCGGCGCTTGCGCCGCCTTTTTTCATGCGCGCAGGTGTCATCGCCAATGCGGCAATGGCTGCCAAGCCAAGAGGCGCGATGAGAGTGTTGAGACCAGCGCGGCGCAACGCTCATCGCGGCGCGAGCGCGACGAGCCCGAGTCCAATCGCGCGGCCACTCCGTCAGCAGCAATTCCATGATCAGAAAATTGAGGTCTCCGTCGATCGAGGCCACAACAGCGAATGCGAGGCCGATCGACAACATCGGGGCACGGCCGACAACGGGAACTGTGGTCATGCAATTGTAACCAGGACCTGCAATGAGCGGGTGGACAAATGCCGGTGATGTGGCACGACTAGCTGGGATTATGCTTGTCATGAAACAACATATGCACTCTATCATACAGACTATCAGTCCCCGTTCCGCCTTAATCACCCAACGGGCCAAGCGCGTCGCCGGCACGCGAAGCCCACTGAAGAGGAAGCACCGTGCCGCGCGTTCTCGTGGTCGATGACGACCCGATGGTTTGTGTTGCCATCGAGGTCTGTCTGCAGCGTCAGGGCTTCGAAGTCACCGTCGCCGACGGCGGTGAAGCCGGCATGCGTGCGCTCGAAAACGCGAACTTCGACGTGATGCTGGTCGACGTCTTCATGCCGCATATGCGCGGCTTCGAGGCGATCCGCGTGTTCCACGAGCGCGCTCCCGATATTCCCGTCATCGCGATGTCCGGCTATGCTTTTGCCAATGCCGACCGTGCGCCGGATTTCCTGCGGATGACGATCGAGCTCGGCGCGTCGGCCTGCCTGCGCAAGCCGTTCACGCCGCAGGCGCTGATTGCCGCGATCAACGATTGCCTCGCCAAGTCCCCTTCGTCCGCTCGCCTCTCGAAATAATCGCTCAGACCGGCGTCAATGGCTTCCCAACGTCTCATCCTCGGCAGCGGCCTCGCGATCCTGCTCATCATCAGTGCGGCGTCGATCGGGCTCGACGTCAAGTCGCGCGATGAGATTGAAGCGCTCGATCGCTCGCTCCTCGTCCTCAAGAAGATCAACGACATGCGGCCGTTGCTGCACGTCACCGAGAGCGCGGCGCGCGGCTTCGCGCTGACGGGAGAAGCCTCCTTCACCGATCAATATCGCGAGGCGAGCACGGCCCTCACCTCCGCATTCGACGGCCTGCTCGTGGCGGTGAAGGACGATCCGGCCGAGGCGCATTTGCTCGGGGACGCGAAGGCACAGGTCGATCGCGGCATCGCGCTCGGCGCCGAGCTGATCAGGTTGCGCAGTAGCGGCGACGCAGCCGGCGCCGCGGCGCTGATCTCCGGAGGTGAAAGCCGCGCGCTGATGGACAGCATCGGTGCCGCGCTCGAGCGGATCGTCGCCGAAGAGCGCCGGCTGCTCGCGGTCCGCAGCGAGCAGTCGAAAGCCAACGGCCGCCTGCTGCTGGCCATTGACCTCGCCGGCGTCGTGCTGATCCTGGTGCTGGCGACCGTGCTGACGCTGACGACCCGGCGATCCCGCCGCGAACTCCAGCAATCGCTGAGCGCGACGCAGGCGACGAACCTGTCGCTCGAGGCCAAGGTAGCCGAACGCACCAAGGATCTCGGCACCGCCCTCGAAGAGCTTCGCCACTCCACCGCCGTGATGGAGACCACCTTCCGCAGCATGGCCGAGGCGGTGCTGGTGATCGACACCGCCGGTACCGTGCTGCTCGCCAACCCGGCCGCCGGGAAGATGCTGCGATACAAGCCCGGCATGTCGGTCCAGATACTGCGCGCGCTCAGCAATGTGTTTCAGGCCGACGGCATCGCGCCGATGGCGGTCGACGACATGCCGTCAAACAGGGCGCTGCGCGGCGAGGAATTCGACGGATTGGAGTTCATCGCCCGTCCCGTCCGCGGCGCCCCTCAAATCCACCTCGTGGTCTCCGGCCGCCCGCTGCGCGACGGCGAAGGTCACATCACGGGGGCGGCGCTGGTCTATCATGACATCACCGCCTCGCGCGAAACCGAGCACAAGCTGCAGCAGTCGCAGAAGCTCGACGCGATCGGCAAGCTGACCGGCGGCGTCGCGCACGACTTCAACAACATGCTCACGATCATCACCGGCACCACGGAGACGCTGGTCGAGAGCCTGCACGGCCAGCCGCAGCTCGCAAGGACCGCCGAGCTGATCGACCGCGCCGCCGAGCGCTGCCGCGAACTGATCCAGCATCTGCTTGCTTTCGCCCGCCGCCAGCCGCTGGAGCCGCGCACCGTCGACGTCAACGGCACCGTGCAGGACATCGCCAAGCTGCTGCGTCCGACGCTTGGCGAGCAGATCGAGATCAATTCGGTGCTCGCGCCCGACGTCCCCAACGCCCATATCGACCCGTCGCAGCTCGCCAACTCGCTGCTCAACATGGCGATCAACGCGCGCGACGCGATGCCCGACGGCGGCAAGCTGCTGTTCGAGACCAGCAACATCGTGCTGGACGACGCCTATGCGACGGCCAATCCCGACGTCGCTCCCGGCCGCTATATTCTGCTTGCGGTCAGCGACACCGGCACCGGCATGTCGCAGGCGGTGCAGGACAAGGTGTTCGATCCGTTCTTCACCACCAAGGAGGTCGGCAAGGGCACAGGCCTCGGCATGAGCATGGTCTACGGCTTCGTCAAGCAATCCGGCGGCCACATCAAGATCTATAGCGAGCAAGGCCACGGCACCACGATCAAGCTCTATCTGCCGCTCGCCCGCGGCCAGGTTGCGGCGGAGCCGTCCGCGCCGGCGCCGGTGCCGCGCGGCAGCGAGATCATCCTGATCGTGGAGGACGACGCGCTGGTGCGCAATTACGTCACCGCGCAACTCGGAAGCCTCGGCTACAAGACGATCGCCGTCCCCGACAGCCGCGCCGCGCTGGCGGTGGTGGACAAGGGAGAGAAATTCGACCTGCTGTTCACCGACGTCATCATGCCCGGCGGCATGAATGGCCGGCAGCTCGCTGACGAGGTCGCGAAGCGGCGGCCGGGCATCAAGGTGCTCTACACCTCAGGCTATACCGAGAACGCCATCGTGCATCACGGCAGGCTCGATCCCGACGTGCTGCTGCTGGCCAAACCGTACCGCAAGTCGCAACTCGCGCGGATGATCCAGCAGGCGCTGACGGATTGATCGGGCACGAGCCCCGCTTGCTTCACATCGGCGGCATCTTCTCGAATTTCGGCACCGCCGGATCGAGCCGGTCCCAGGCATGACCGCGCATCGTATACGTCGCCATCTGCGGCTCGTATCGGCCGGGATCGTCAAGGCTCGCCGCGTGAATGGTGAAGAGATCAGGCATGGCCGAGAAGGTCAGATAGACCGGCGACCCGCAGGAGGGGCAGAAGCCGCGCGTCTTCACGTTCCCGCTGTCGCCGATCATGTCGCGATGCGTGGCTTCGCCCTCAAGCTTCACCGCCTCCCTGCTCGGGAAGGTCAGATAGGATCCGTGCCCGGTGCCGCTCGTGCTCTGGCAGTCGCGGCACTGGCAGTCGTTCATCGCAATCGGCTCAGCCGAGATTTCATAGCGGATCGCGCCGCAGGCGCAGCCGCCGGTGTAAGGCTTGCTCATGTCCGTCTCCTAATAAAGCTCTCGCTCCCAATGAAGCATTGCACTGGTCACGACGACTTGCGTCGCGTCAGTCGTTGCCGCCGGCGATTGCGCCAATGTTCTGGACGACCTTCTTCCAGCCTTCGCTCATGCTCCTGAAGGCAGCGTCGTTCTTCGACCGGACGAAACCGGAATGGACGAGGCGGAGCCGCGTGCCATTTTCGACCTTGGACAGGATGAAGGTGACCACGGTGTCGAGCTGCGAGCCGTATCCGACGTTTCCCTCATGGCCGCCTTTCCAGGCATAGGCAAAACGTTCGTTCGGCTTCACCTCCAGCACCCGGCAGTGAATGGTGCCGTCCCACGCGCCGGCCGGCTTGGTCTGGTAGGTGAAGTGTTTGCCTTCGACTGGCTCGAAGCCGGCCGGCATCATCAGCCAGCGGCCCATCAAACCGGCCGTGGTCAGCGTCTTCCAGATCGTCTCCGGCGGATGCGGGAAAACCTCGTCGACCACGATCTCTTGCGTGTCGGGCTTCAATGCGGCGTCGCTCATGGATCGATTTCCTTCAGCAGTGTTCTGAGATTGGCGAAGCGTTCGCGCCAGAAGACGCCGTAATGGCTCATCCAGTCGACCAGCGGCTCGAGGCCTTCCGGCTGGGCGCGGTAAAAGACTTTGCGACCTTCCGGGCGCTCGGCGACCAGGCCGGCCTGCTTCAGGGCCTTGAGGTGCTGAGAAATCGCGCCCTGCGTCACGCCGCTGCCTCGCGTCAGTTCGACGACGGTGATCTCGTCTGCGCTGGCGACCCGCTCAAACACGGCCCGCCGCGTGGGGTCGGCAAGTGCACGCATGACGGCGTTGATGGGAACGGCTTCGGTCATGGCAAATCAATAGCTATCGCTAATTGATTAGTCAATGCTAATTATTTTAACGCCGCTATCTCGTCGCCAGCACGACGCCGAACAGCGTGAAAACGAGCGCCACGATCTGGGTCGGGCCCAACGGCTCGTGCAGCGCGATGGCCGAGGCCACGACGCCGATCACGGGCACCGCCATGGTGCCGATCGCCGCCACCGAGGCCGGCAGGCGGGCGAGCGCGGCGAACCAGGAGACATAGGCGATGCAGAACTGGATCACGGTCGAATAGACCAGCAGCCACCAGCCGACCGTCGTCACCCGGTCGAGATGGGTGGTCTCGACCAGCACGCCCACGATCGCGACCGGGACGCAGCCGAGCCCGATCTGCCAGGCCGCCGCCGGAATCGGCGGCATCGAGAGCGGATATTTCTTCGCCAGCACCGTGCCGAGCGCAAAGCCGAACGCGCCGCCGAGCGCCATGAGGATGCCGGGCAGCTTCTCCATGCTCCCACTCATGCCATTGCCGCCCATGATCGCGGCGAGGCCGGCGAAAGCCATCGCCAGCGCCATCGTGCGCAACAGCGTCGGCCGCTCGCCGAGCACCGGCCACGCCAGCAGCGAGGCCCACACCGGCATCGTGTAGGCGATCAGCGCGGCTTCGCTGGCGGGCAGCCACAGCAGCGCGAGCCCCATCAGCACCATCCAGCCGGTGACATTGAGCACCGCATACAGCGCGAGCCGCGGCCACAGCCGTGGCTCGACGGCCAGACTCTGCGAACGGAGCAGCGCCAGCACCGCGAGCAGCGCCGCGCCAATGACGCCGGTGGTGCCGCGCAAGGTCAGCGGCGGCAGTTCACCGATCAGGAACTTGGTCACGGGCCAGTTGAACCCCCAGCCCACCGAGGTGATGGCGAGGAACATCAGGCCAGCGGGCGCAAGGCGCGCCCGCGCAGGCGATTTCAAAACTGTCATGGGACCCGGCAGGGATCTGGAATCAGCTATCACCTTGCCCGTGATTTTGTCGCGCGACCATCACGCGGCCGACATGCCTGATCCATGCTTTGCCCGTAGCCTTACGTGAGTCCCTAAAAATCAATCCGCCGGGGCGGATAAATAGTTCGCCTGTGAACAGCGGGGCGAAGCTTCGATCCACAGCCCAAACGAGATTTTTTTGGCTTGGGAATCCCTGAGGACTCACCGATACTTGGGGCCATCACAGGCGCGGCATCGCCCCCTGTTATCCCCCTCTTTCCACCATATTTAGTGTTTGATTCAGAAACTCGTACTAGTCCTTGACGGGCGCAACGGACTTGGCCTAGTTTTCTGCCTGTTCGGCGCGAGTGTGTTTGATGGGTCCCCGCCGGTCGCTCCCACAAGGGTTCCAAAATGACCACTCCGCCAGGCCCCTTGGGGCCGCGGGTGAAGGGTTTGTCTGCCCTGATTTTGGACCATGTCCGGGGCGCCAAACGGGCCGAACAGGGCTCGAAAACGAGAGGCCGGGACCGGCCCGCAAAGAAGCGTACGCGTGATGTGTCCGCGTGAAGCGTTGGGGCGTTGAATGCATGGCCTGGCAGGCCCGGATCTCCGGACCGGCCGAGGACGTGCCGCCGCAAGAGCCGGTCACCAGCCGGATCGCGCGGATCGAGAGAAACAGGCCGGGACCACCGGCTGAGCTGCGAATGACGGGAGGGCGAGTCGATCTCGCCTATTCCGGAGTTCGCTCAAGGAAAACATCACCGGCAAACTCGCGAGAAACGCGGGACCGGGCAGAGAAGAAGAGACGGGGCCGACCATGCGAATCGAACGACGCAACACCACCAGCGGACAATCCCCCTACGCCGGGATGAATTTCAGGCTGACCACATCGGAGATCCGAAATCCCGACGGCTCGGTCGTGTTCCGGGCCGAGAACGTCGAGGTCCCCGATTTCTGGTCGCAGGTCGCCTCTGACGTGCTGGCGCAGAAGTACTTCCGCAAAGCGGGCGTCGCCGCGCGGCTGAAGAAGGTCGAGGAAGAGACCGTGCCGTCCTGGCTGTGGCGCTCGGTGCCCGACACCGAGGCGCTGGCGCTTCTCCCGGAGAACGAGCGCATTGTCGGCGAGACCTCGGCAAAGCAGGTGTTCGATCGCCTCGCCGGCTGCTGGACCTATTGGGGCTGGAAGGGCGGCTATTTCTCGAGCGAAGAAGATGCCCTCGCCTTCTCCGACGAACTGCGCTTCCAACTGGCAAAGCAGATGGTCGCGCCGAACTCGCCGCAATGGTTCAACACCGGGCTGCATTGGGCCTACGGCGTCGATGGTCCCGGCCAGGGCCACTATTACGTCGATCCCTTCACCGGCAAGCTGACCAAATCGAAATCCGCCTACGAGCATCCGCAGCCGCATGCCTGCTTCATCCAGGGCGTCGGTGACGACCTCGTCAACGAGGGCGGCATCATGGACCTCTGGGTCCGCGAGGCGCGCCTGTTCAAGTATGGTTCCGGCACCGGCTCCAACTTCTCGCGGCTGCGCGGCGAAGGTGAAAGGCTGTCCGGCGGCGGCCGCTCGTCCGGCCTGATGAGCTTCCTCAAGATCGGCGACCGCGCGGCGGGCGCGATCAAGAGCGGCGGCACCACGCGCCGCGCGGCCAAGATGGTGGTGGTCGACGTCGATCACCCCGATATCGAGACCTATATCGACTGGAAGGTGAAGGAGGAGCAGAAGGTTGCCGCGCTCGTCACCGGCTCCAAGATCAACCAGAAGCATCTCAAGGCCGTGATGAAGGCCTGCGTGAACTGTGAAGGTTCAGGCGACGACTGCTTCGACCCCGAGAAGAACCCGGCGCTCCGCCGCGAGATCAAGCTCGCGCGCCGCAGCCTGGTGCCCGACAACTACATCAAGCGGGTGATCCAGTTTGCCAAGCAGGGCTACAAGGACATCCAGTTCGACGTCTACGACACCGACTGGGATTCGGAGGCGTATCTGACCGTCTCCGGCCAGAACTCCAACAATTCGGTCTCGCTGAAGGACGATTTCCTCCGCGCTGTCGAGACCGACGGCGACTGGAACCTGATCGGCCGCACCACCAGGAAAGTGACGAAAACGCTGAAGGCGCGCGACCTCTGGGAGAAGATCGGCCACGCCGCCTGGGCCTCCGCCGATCCGGGCCTGCACTTCAACACCACGATGAACGACTGGCACACCTGCAAGGCGTCCGGCGACATCCGCGCGTCCAATCCGTGCTCGGAATACATGTTCCTCGACGACACCGCGTGCAACCTCGCCTCCGCGAACCTCCTCACCTTCTACACCCCCTCCCATCCCTCCCCCGCAGGCGGGGGAGGGATGGGTGGGGGCCGCTTCGACATCGAGTCCTACGAGCACCTCTGCCGGCTCTGGACCATCGTGCTGGAAATCTCGGTCATGATGGCCCAGTTCCCGTCGAAGGCCATTGCCGAACTGTCCTACGAATTCCGCACGCTCGGCCTCGGCTTCGCCAATATCGGCGGTCTCCTGATGACCATGGGCCTGCCGTATGACTCGAAGGAAGGCCGCTCGCTCTGCGGCGCGCTGACCGCTGTGATGACCGGCATCGCCTACAAGACCTCGGCCGAGATGGCGGCTGAACTCGGCACCTTCCCCGGCTACAAGAAGAACGCCCAGCACATGCTGCGCGTGATCCGCAACCACCGCCGCGCCGCCCACGGTGAAAGCCGCGGCTATGAGGCGCTTGCCGTCAATCCGGTGGCGCTCGACCATGCCTCGTGCCCGCAGGCCGACATCGTCAGCCACGCCAGGCTCGCCTGGGACGATGCGCTGGCGCTCGGCGAACAGCACGGCTATCGCAACGCGCAGACCACGGTGGTGGCGCCGACTGGCACCATCGGCCTCGTGATGGATTGCGACACCACCGGCATCGAGCCTGATTTCGCGCTGGTGAAATTCAAGAAGCTCGCCGGCGGCGGCTACTTCAAGATCATCAACCGGGCGGTGCCGGCGGCCCTGCGCGCGCTCGGCTATCGCGAGAGCGAGATCGCCGAGATCGAGGCCTACGCCGTCGGCCACGGCTCGCTGTCGAATGCTCCCGGCATCAACGCCTCGACCTTGAAGACGAAGGGCTTCACGGATGAGGCCATTGCAAAAGTCGAGAAGGCGCTGCCGACCGCGTTCGACATCAAGTTCGCCTTCAACAAGTGGACCTTCGGCGAAGACTTCATCCGCGATACGCTTGGCATCAGCGCGGAAGCGATCGCGGCCCCCGGCTTCGACCTGCTTGCCGCCGTCGGTTTCGGCAAGCGCGAGATCGAGGCCGCCAACGTCCACATCTGCGGCGCGATGACGGTCGAAGGCGCCCCGCATCTGAAGGCCGAGCACTACCCGGTGTTCGACTGCGCCAATCCCTGCGGCAAAATTGGAAAACGCTATCTCTCGGTCGATAGCCACATAAGGATGATGGCGGCGTCACAGCCGTTCATCTCGGGCGCGATCTCCAAGACCATCAATATGCCGAACGACGCCACGGTGGAGGACTGCAAGTCCGCTTATCTTTTGTCGTGGAAGCTCGCGCTGAAGGCCAACGCGCTCTACCGCGACGGATCGAAACTGTCGCAGCCGCTCAACTCGCAGCTCATCTCCGATGAGGACGACGAAGAGGATGCGGTCGAGTCACTCTACGAGAAGCCGATGGCGGCGCGCACCGCGCAGGTCTCGGAGAAGATCGTCGAGAAGCTGGTCGAGCGCATCGTCGTGATGCGCGAGCGCGAGAAGATGCCGGATCGCCGCAAGGGCTACACCCAGAAGGCGGTGGTCGGCGGCCACAAGGTCTATTTGCGCACCGGCGAATATGACGACGGCCGGATCGGCGAGATCTTCATCGACATGCACAAGGAGGGCGCAGCACTGCGCTCGTTCATCAACAATTTTGCGATCGCGGTCTCGCTCGGTCTCCAGTACGGCGTGCCGCTGGAGGAATATGTCGACGCCTTCACCTTCACCCGCTTCGAGCCGGCGGGCCCGGTGCAGGGCAACGACAGCATCAAATACGCGACCTCGATCCTCGACTATGTCTTCCGCGAGCTTGCGGTGAGCTACATGAGCCGCTTCGACCTCGCCCATGTCGATCCCACCGAGAGCAATTTCGACGCGCTCGGCAAGGGCGTCGGGGAAGGCAAGGATCCGGACAACCAGGGCCAGCAGGCAACGAAGTACCTGTCGAAGGGCCTGACCCGCTCGCGCACCGACAACCTCGTCATCATGCGCGGCGGCTCGGCCGCGGTGAGCGCGAACTCCGACCAGGCCCCCTCGGGCGGCTCCCGCGTCACCTCGCTGGCCTCGCACGGCACAAGCGCGCGCGGCGTCTCCGACACCCTGGAAGGCGCCGTCGCGCTGAAGCAGGAAGTGAGCCACGACCTCTCGCCGACCGAGAAGCTCGAAGCCCTGCAATGGACCAAGGCCGGCACCGCAGCCGCCGCAGCACCCAGCAAGGCCGAACGCCGCGCCGAAGCCAAGGCAAAAGGCTACGAAGGCGAGATGTGCTCGGAGTGCGGCAACTTCACACTGGTGCGGAATGGGACGTGCATGAAGTGCGATACGTGCGGGTCGACGACGGGGTGTTCGTGAGCACCTAGACAAGTGTAACGCACCCCAAAAGACTGCATTCCACCCCAATTAATCGCGCGATGCACCCCAATTAGGTGCATCGCGCGATACAACCGGAAGACGATAGCGGGATGCCGGGTTTATGTCGAACATCTCGGACACAAGCACAAGGGATTGTTTTCGCTTCGATTTTTCCGATCACGCGACCGGGTCCGGCGGCAATAGGTCCGAAGAATCGCCTTGCACCCCAAAAGGATGTTCCGGGGGCTTTTCTCGCCCCCGGCGCTACGAAAACCCCGTGTTTTGCTGGGATTTCGCACGACCAGGCCCGCTAGATCGGGCCGACCGTCCTCGCCCGGCCGGCGAGCATGGAGGCCGAAATGGCTGACAAGAGGACCTACGTCGAACGGAGACCGCAAGGCGACTACGCGGTTCGGAGAGCAAACTCGGAGCGCGCCAGCGCGGTGCTGCCGACGCAAGCGGAAGCCATCGAGCGGGCGCGGGAATTGGGCCCAGGGGTTTCGCCCCATGTCGAGCGGGTCCGAAACACTACCGGCGGTTCGCCCGACAAATGGCGGAAGCCGTAGCGTCAAGCGCACTGGATCGAGCGAACATTGTTGGTCAACGGGCTATTTTGGGGGGAATAGCCGGACGGGGCTGAAAAGATGTCTGACGAGGATTACAAAGACGTACCGCGCAAGAACTCGGAAGTGCGTGCCTTGGCGGCGCAGCTCCGCTCCTTCTTCGGTGTCGCAGACACCGAGCACGTCGACGTCATCGACTGCGCCAGCCGCCGCGAGATTTGGACGGTCAAAGGCGTCAAACCGTTACGGCTCGACATCGTCTCGGACGACAAGATGGCAGGTAATGCCGGTCTGACGAGCTACGACGGACACACCATCGTCATTCAGATATCGAGGCGGATCCGTCACGACGCATTTCTCGGGGACGGATACGCGCGCAACACGATCGCGCACGAATTTGGTCACGCGGTGATGCACTTCGAGAAGCTCTCCGCCGGAGCCGTCATGGCCCGGAAGACCAACCGCAACGTCACACCCAAGTGGATATCGGCCTATGAGTTGGCCGAGCATCACGCCCGCGTCTTCGCGCCCGCCTTCCTGATCAACGACGCCGTCGCACGCACGCTGAATTCCGTCGACGAGATTTCCGTGCGCTTCGGCGTGAGCCGACAGTCGGCCGAGATCTACTTCGACCAGTTACAGTCCGAGAAAGATCGTGCCGCGTCGGCCGAACACGTCCGCCGGACGGCTGATGAAGTCATCAGATCCATGTCGCCGAAGCCGCCGGCGCCAACCTTCATGAAGGACTGCTGCTCGGTCTGCAACCGGCAGACGGTCTTTCCGGTGGGCCACAAGTTCATGTGCCAGACCTGCGACACGATCTACGATCGCTTTCAGGACGGCGACTTGGCCGAATAGGAATTCGACGGTGCGCGGCGTCGTTTCTTGGCGCCGCGTAATGGCGTTTCGAACGAATCGTGAATCAACTCAGGAAGGCAAATGGCTTGAGCTGATTGTAGAAATCCCGGCGACGATGTCACGACGTCGCTCCGAATCGCGACCGACGATAGGAGGATGCGGTGCCGGATCTGAAGAGCGTCGAATCTGTCTACTTGGTGCTCGGCTTCATCGTGCCTGGCATGATAATCACGCTCGTCCGCGCGCAATTCTTTACCGGAAGAGTGCGTTCGCTATCGGAAAACGTGGTGAGCTACCTCGCCCTGACTGTACTCTATTATGGTCTCGCCGCGCCGCTCGTCGAATACGTTCTCTCGATCCAGGAGCCTGGCCGCGCGAAGATCTTCGCGTGGCTGGCGTTGATAATCGTGCTTCCCGCGGTCATCGGCTTTGCGCTCGGAATTCTCGGTCAAAACGACATCTTCCGGCGGCTCCTGCACTCCTTCGGAGTCAACCCGGTCCACGCCACCCCTTCCGCATGGGACTACGCATTCGCCCGCTTGCGCGGCGACCATTTCGTGATGGTGACGCTTTCCGACGGTTCGACCGTCAGCGGCATCTACGGCAACCATTCTTTCGCATCGTCGGATCCGACCGAACGCGACCTCTTTCTCCAGGAAATCTACGATCTGGATGGCGACTCCTGGAAAAAACGGCCCGAACAACTCGCCATCCTCATCCCCTCGAAAGAGATTAAGCACGTCCAAATCTGGAATCCCAAAGGAGTCTGACGATGTCGCGCACGAACGACGGTTACAAGCCCGCCCCGCCGCCCAGCCTCAGCAACAAGGGTTATCAGCCCGCCGCGATCCACCAGCCGCTGAATCCGCAGGGAGGACATCAACCTGGGACCGGTTCGACGCCCGCCGTGCCCACCACGGGCAGCGGGGTCAAACCGCCGTCCAAATCATAAGCAAAGCGGGCGCAACGCCCCGCCTCGTCGACAGCGTGTCGAACGAAACGGCAAGACCGAACGGAGTGAGGTAAGTCATGGCGTTCCGTGGATTGTTCATCGGCATCGATCGCTATCGGTCGCCTGCCATCGGCGAGTTGAGCTGCGCGCGGCGCGACGCCACGGCGCTGGATGCGCTGTTCGCCGATACGTTGGGCGGCAACTCGCGTCTGCTGACTGACGCGGACGCCACCCGCGCGGCGATCGAATCCGAATTCGCCTCGCTCGCGGACTGCGATGGCGACGACACGGTCGTCATCGGATTCTCCGGACACGGATCGGAGACGCACGAACTGATACCGCACGACGCCGACCCCAGAGATCTGTCGACCACGGCCGTGCCGCTCGATCTGCTCCAGGAATGGTTCAGCCGCATTCCGGCCCGGCGGCTCGTCTTCTTCCTGGACTGCTGCTTCTCGGGCGGCCTGGGTTCGAAGGTTCTACAGACCGACGTCAAACCGCGCGATCTCAGGTCGGCCGAAGTCAAACTCGACCAGATCGCCGGCGACGGAAGGCTGATATTCACCGCTTCCCGGTCCGACGAACCCGCATACGAAAACGTCAAGCACGGCCACGGATTCTTGACCCTCTTCCTCATCGAGGCCCTAAGGGGCGCGGTTGAGGTCACGCTCGGCTCGCGAATCCCCGTCTATCGGCTTCTCGATCACGTCTCAGCCCGTGTTTCTGCGGCAGCCGCCCAGTTCGGCCTGCAGCAGCATCCGACCATGAAGGGAAAGATCGAAGGCGATCTGCACTGGCCCATCTTCACCGAAGGCCAACGTTTCGCCGCGGCCTTTCCGGACCGTCGCGCATCGGCGGTCACCGGCGACCTGACGAGCCTGCAGGCCGCCGGCTTCCCCCAGCAACTCGTCGAAGCATGGGCGAAGGCCATCCCATCGCTGAACGCCCTGCAGATATCGGCGATCAACGACTACGGCGTCCTCAATGGCGAGCATCTTGTCGTCTCCGCGCCGACCTCGAGCGGCAAGACCATGGTCGGCGAACTCGCGGCGTTGCGAGCCGTACTCGATCGGCGACGTGCGATCTTCCTGCTGCCGCTCAAGGCCCTCGTCGCCGACAAGCGCCGGCACTTCAACTCGGTCTACGGATCGTTCGGGATCCGCACCGTGGAGGCGACCGGCGAGACCGACGACATATCGCCGGTCCTGCGCGGGAAATACGACGTGGCCCTGCTGACCTACGAGAAGTTCGCCGCCATCGCCCTCACATTCCCGCATGTGCTGGCCGGCGCCGGCGTCGTGGTCATCGACGAGGCGCAGATGATCGCCGACGAGAGCCGAGGCGCCAACCTGGAATTCCTGCTGACGCTCATCAGGATGCGACGGCGCGAGGGCATCGAACCGCAGACGATCGCCCTGTCGGCGGTCATCGGAGACACGAACGGCCTCGAAGGTTGGCTGGGCGGCCGGCTGCTACGCCGCACGGAACGACCCGTGCCGCTCGACGAAGGCGTGCTGCGCGCCGACGGCACGTTCCGTTTCGTCGATCCGGCCACGGGAGCCGAAAAGGTCGAGGGGCCCATCATCCGGCAGGAATACCGCAAGGGGACGAGCCAGGACTGGGTCGTGCCGCTCGTCCGGCTCTTGGTGAGCAAGGGGCAGCAGATCATCGTCTTCAGAGAGATCAAGGGACAAGCGCGAGGTACCGCGGGATACCTGGCCGAAGAGCTCGGCCTTCCGGCGGCGCAGGCGGCACTCGACCAGTTGCCGGCCGCCGACGCGTCGCTGGCGAACGCCGATCTCCGCAAGGCGCTGGCGGGTGGCGTGGCATTCCATCACGCCGACCTGATGCCGGAAGAACGCCGTGTGATCGAGGAGGAATTCCGTCGCCCCGGCTCCGGGCTGCGCGTGATCGCGGCGACGACGACGCTCGCGATGGGCGTCAACACGCCCGCCTCGTCGGTCGTGATCGTCGGACTGATGCATCCGGGCGACGAGCCCTATTCAGTGGCGGAGTACAAGAACTTGGTCGGCCGCGCCGGACGGCTTGGCTTCGCGGAGAAAGGAACGTCCTATCTGCTGGCGACCGATCCCCGGGCCGAATACGACTTCTGGAATCGCTACGTAACGAAGACGCCGGAAGACCTCGTCTCCAAATTCCTCGACGCCACGACCGACCCGAGGTCGCTAATCGTGCGCGTGGTCACCTCGCTCAGCCGCCTGAGCCCCAAAGGCGTGTCGAGCGAGGCCATCGTCGAATTTCTGGAGTCGAGCTTCGGCGCGTTTCAGGCCGCGAGAACGCACGTGGGTTGGAAGTGGGATCGCAACGATCTCTTCAGTGCCCTGCACGATCTGGAGAGTAACGGCCTGATCTCGAATGCGGCCGGCCTCTACGTGCTCACCGATCTCGGCCGCCTTGCCGGCGAGAGCGCGACCGAGGTTACGTCGATCGTCAGGCTCGTCGAATGCCTGCGTCAGATTCCGGCCGGGCAACTCACGGACCCCGACCTGATCGCCGCCACGCAGATCACGGTCGAACTGGACGACCTGCTCTTTCCGATCAACAAAAAGAGCACGCAGAAGGAGCCCCAATTCTGGGTGAACGAGCTGCGGTCGCAACTGACGGGCGGTGCCGCGCTCAGCGCATTCCGCAGGGAGGTGCAGGATTCCCACACGTCAACGATCCGGGCGAAGAAAGCCGTGTCCTGTCTGCTGTTCGTGTCCGGACGTCCGATGTCGGACATCGAGCGAATCATCGGCCAGTTCGGCGGTGCCTTCGGTGGTGCGTCCGGTCCAATCAGAAGCGTCGCCAACAGAACGTCCGACCTGGTGGCGACGACGGGCAGGGTCGCCGAGATCCTCAATCCTGAGCTCGACCTAGAGGACCGCGTCGGGCGGCTCGCGTTACGGCTTACCCTAGGCATCCCCGCCACTGCGGTCGATCTCGCGCGCGAGGCCGGCGCCGAACTTCTCCGCGGCGACTACTGCGCCCTGGCGAAGGCGAATCTGACCGACGAGGCGGCGATCACCGCGGCGCCGAACACGGCGCTTCTCGCCTGCCTCGGTAACGACGTTTACAAGGTGAAGATCGTACATGACGCGGCGGCAGCGATGAAGCAGCGGCAACAGGCCACGCCAATCACCGCCCCGGTGCTTGAACCATACGTAGGCTGAGAGTCGGACGGCACCTTCAATGCCTCAACCCCTCCCCGGGTGACGAGCCCCGATAGTACTTATCGAGATGGCGGAGCGACATGAGCATCGCCTTTGCGATGAACCCATCGTTCGACATCTCTCGAAAATTCGTCGCGTACCCGGAAATGCCCTTCCTTTCGCTGGGAAAGGTTCGCCGAACGATACTGTCCAGATTACCACCCCAATCCCACGGTCCGAATGTCTGCGCGGCCGACGGCTCTTCCGACCGATTAGAAGGAAGCAGCGGCAGGAGCCAGGCGTAGATCGAGGCGACATCACTGCTGCTTGCGGTCATCCGCAGGACGCGCATCGGACGCCCCGCCATGACCTCGATGCCGCAAAAATTAAGATTCAAAGACAGACCGGCGTACGCTGCCATCCCCGGCGCAGCCTGGACACCATCTCACGGCCGACGATCTCTGAGAGAAAGTCTCTGTCCATGTCGAGCAGAATGGCCTCCCTGACGACGTCGGCGTTGAAGCCGACGCAGCCCTCCTGGGGAAATCGAAGCATCAGGTTGCTCGCTTGAAACTTTACCGTGGAGTTCCAGTATTCGTCGGAAATGCCGCGCAGCAGAAGGGCGATGTCTGCTCGGCCATCGGTACGGGCATCATCAGCTTGCGGCATCGCACGGTCCGAAGATTCGCTCGCGGCCATCGGAATGGTCCGACCGCCGGCCGAAAGTGGTCAGCTTGGCAACGTCACGGCGATCGACGACAGCGTCGCTCACCAAGCCGAACCGGCCCTTGCGCCCGAGTAACAGTCCGAAACCTGCGAAAACGTGCGAGCCGCCAAGGCGAAACGCTTCATCAACGTCCTTGAGCTCCTCGGCGACATAGACGGCATCGCCCGACGGCATGTATGCCACGCGGACGAGTTTGGCACCTTCGTATCTGCTCCGGAGGTCGTGCCAAACCTCCGGCACGCGCGTCTCCGACACCTGGCGCTCGAACGGATCGATGTATATCGCGCGGACCATCCTTTTCGACGCCCTGCCCTAGGGCGTGGACTCATAAGCGCGTAGCCAAATCCGAATGGCTGCGAGCTTGATGAACGCAAGGTAGTTGGCCGCGAGTTTGTCATATCGCGTGGCGACCCGCCGACATTGCTTGATCCGGTTGAAGAACCGCTCGACCAGATTGCGTGCACGGTAGAGATAGGGGCTAAAGCAGATGGGATCTTTGCGGTTAGATTTCGGTGGAATATTGGCCCATGCACCGCGCTGACCGGCAAATTCTCTGATCCAATCTGCATCGTATCCACGATCAGCGAGCAACATAGCCCCTGATTTCATATCAGATAGCAGCTCGGTGACGAGCCGATTGTCATGGGCCTCACCGGTCGTCAGTTCGAGGCGAACGGGCAATCCGTTAGTATCGACGCAGGCATGTATTTTGGTCGTTAACCCGCCTCTCGACCGGCCCATCAGCCTTGTTTCGCCACCTCCCGCGCAACCGCCATGCTGGTGGACGCGGACAATTGAAGTGTCGATCATCTGGACGGAGCTATCATGGGCTTCGGCGAAAGCCTCCATGATCAAGTCCCAGATGCCAGCCATTCGCCAACGAACGAACCGGTTGTAGCAGGTCGTGTAGGGCCCAAAGCCCTCCGGCAGATCGCGCCATGGTGCGCCTGACCGCAATACCCAGAAGATGCCGTTGAGGACCCGTCGGTCGTTGACCCTCGGCACGCCGCGCGACTTGTTCGGAAGGAACGGGCTGATGGCAGTCCATTCAAAATCCGTGAGTTCATATCTCATGATTCGAGGCTCCGGTTCGGAAATCTTAAATCACGCCTATCCCGTTCTCCGCAAGGTCGATTTCAGGTCCGAAATGGACCGGAAAAGCGGACATGCAGCAGATATGTCAAAAGCGACACGAATGGTAGAGTCGAGATGTGGCGCGGTGGCTTTAGGCTGAACATATCTGTTGCCGCCTCTTTCGTCTGGCGGTGCCTTAGTGGTTCAACCATGACTCCGTTTCCACATCCCGCTCATCGAACCGGACGGGCGAATCTCTCGCATCCGGCTCTCGGACAAGACTTCACGCCTTCACCCACGGCACGTCGCGCCCACGCGCAGTTAAGCGTACGAGCCCGAAGTGCCCGTAGAGGTGCGAGAGTGGATAAGTCCCGCCCTTGCGTCGCCTAACTTTGTGCTTGATGCGCAACCACCGGCGCAACCGCACAGCTGTGTAGTTGTCGATCGCTCGATACGCCTTGTTGACGGTGCCTACGTTGAAGTAGTTGGCCCATCCGCGTAGCGTGCGGTTCAACTTGCCCACTAGCTCTGTGGTTTCTTGCCATGTCCCCGATCGGTCGGTCAGCGCGTGGACGTTCTCGACCATGCGCTTAATGCTCTTCTTTGATGGCCGGTAACCCAGGCGTGCCTGGCCGGTCCTCGCTGAGTACATCCGCCCGAACGAGTAACCCAAGAAGTCGAACTCCCCTTCCGGGACCTTGCAGATTCGTGTCTTCTCCTCGTTGACCGTGAGCTTCAGCTTTCTCATAATCTCGCGCAGTCGCTGCAAGGCTTCTTCGGCTTTGCCTCTCCGGCACAGGATCACAAGGTCGTCGGCGTAGGTCACGATGCGAGAGCCGAGGCTTTGTTCCAGCCCGAGCATCTTCCATCCCAGCACGAACCGGCGCATGTAGAGATTTGCCAGCAATGGTGAGATCGGTGAACCTTGCGGGATGCCGCGCCGGTTGTCCCGGGCTTCGGTCGTACGTGTCTTCCTTCCTCGATCGTCGGTTTCTTCCACGGGGCATTCCAACCACATCTTGATCAGATGCAGCACGCGCCGATCAACAATCCGGCGCGCTACCGACTTTAGAAGTTCGGTATGCGGAATGCTCCCGAAGTAGTCCGCGAGGTCGGCGTCAACGACTTCCGGGTGGCTTCGGAACAGCCGCGCTTCCACTTCGACCACCGCCTGTTGGGCATTGCGCCCGGGACGGTAAGCGTACTGCTCTGGTGGAAGGTCGGCTTCAAAGATCGGTTCCAGCACCAGCATCACTGCTGTCATGCAGACCCGATCCCGCAGGGTTGAGATGCCCAGCGGCCTGAGTTTGCCGTTGGCCTTCGGGATGAACACTCTTCTGATGGGGTCCGGTCGGTAAGTCTCCTGCCTGAGCGCAAGCGCCAGTTCGCCAAGCCACCGCTGCACCCCATACGCGTCGATGCCCGCAAAATCTTGCCCATCCACGCCCGGTGCGCCCTTGTTGGAGCGGCACTGGGCATAGGCATGGGCCAGGATGTCCTCGCGGCTGATCTTGTCGTACAAGGCATAGAAGCGATAGCCGGCTTCTGCCTTCGCTTTCGCGTGCAACGCCGTCTGCAGCTTCTGAACACTTTTCGGAGTTGATAGGTTGCCCAATCTCCAGGTCCCTCACTACGTCTTGCGTTCGTCTTGAACTGAGGTCCCTTCCCTCCCCCGGCATTACCCGGCTTCAGCGGTACTGCGAACCTCTCCGTCTCCCCAGGGCGCCCGGCCTGTCCCTCACGGGCATCCGGTTGATCATCCCTGACCACGTCCTGGGGTCTCCCGTGTTGCGTACGCTTTCCTTGTGTACATGCTGTCGCCACTACCCCGGCGCAGCGGCTGGGCGTACTGCTTCGCTCATTCACCCAGCCGTATCAGCCTTCCCCGAAAGGGTTGTCGGGTCGGCCTGCGCATCGTCCTTTTCGAGGCTTGCTCGGCGTTTACTCGCGTTACGGCCTGCACACTCGCGCTGTCACCGTATATCGTGACACGCTAACCAGAGGCTTCAGCCATTTCGTTACCTCCATGACTGCTCCGGTTGCTTCCGGCTGGAGCGGTTGCCGGGTGGGACTTGCACCCACTGGAAAGCGCCGCCTTTTCACGGCGCACACCCCAAGCTGACTTCGGCGATCACCGCCTGCCGCGAATTGGAGCGACAAGCAATTCAAAATGAATCAAAAAAGTTGCGGCTGTTGCGTCTGTGGGTTTGCGTCGCTGCGCGCTTAAGCAGCCGGGCTCGGCGATTCGGAAAGCCAAGGCGTTGACCGAAACCGACATGCCGGCGGCGCGGTCCATCATCTGCGTCCCCGCAACTCCAGTGCCACCCCTCCAAGTGTCAGCACGAATGCGCAGATTTCCCGGAAACCTAGCGCTTCACCGAGAATCGCAGTGGCAGACAGCGCGCCGACAACCGGGACCAGTAGAAGCCCGGTCGATGCCGTCGCTGCGGGAACACGCTCAAGGGCAGCGAACCACGAGAGATAACAGAGAGCCATGGAACACACCGCCTGGTAGGCGAGCCCGCCTGCTCCAGCGAAGCTCAGCGGCCTGATCTCCGACCCGTTGAGGGTCAAGCCAACGACGATCATCGCCGCCGAACCGAGGCCGATCTGCCACGCGGTTGAGACCATCGGCGGCAGTGGAATAGGCGCCCGGGAGGTGACCGCGCCCAGGGCGAACAGGATGGCCGCGGCAAGGGCGAGCGCCACGCCCGGAAAGGTTTCGATCCCGCCTCCAAAATTCGCCCCCATAAGGAGGACCAATCCGGCCATGCCGAGGCACAGGGCGATCACACTTCGCAGCCTGGGGCGCTCCCCATGGATCAGCCAGGCGAGCAACGTCGCCCAGATCGGCATGGAGTAAGTCAGCAGCGCAGCTTGTGCCACCGTAAGCCACAGCAGCGCCAGGGCTGTGAAGCCCATAGGGGCGAACACATTAGTCGCTGCCCCGAGGGCGAGCCGCGGCGCCAGGCTGCGCGAGGGTAAGAGGTTCTGTCCCCGCACCACCGCGATGATGGCAAGGCCGAGCGCGGCAGCCAGCCCGGCGCAACCGCGGGCGAACAGCGGCGGCCAATCGTGCATGGCGAGCTTCATCGTGGGCCAGCCGAGGCCCCAACCAACGGCGGTCGCGACCACAAGCAGCAGGCCCCAAGCGTGCGAGCGGATAGCGCGATTGCATTTGTTCAACGGGGTATTGGGCGTCATTTCGGTCTCTGCTGCAGTTCGGAACATAGTCAGTGCGGCCGCCGCACAGCCGGCCATATTGGGCTTCCCTCGGCCGGTCGGCCCATAGGACGCGGAAAGATTGAGCCGCCCGCCGGTAATGATCGACCGCAGCCGAAGGGTAGCCGCCGGGCGCAGCCTCGCTGGCCCTTGCGTCAGACGGCCGGTCTCCGCCGCGTCGAATCCGACAAGGCGATAGGTGACGCCCACAAGGGCTACGGTGTTCCCGTCATCCCGCGGACCCTTGGGCGCCTCGATCGCCTCACCGCGCGTCTAGATCGCTTTCGGCCGACACGGCACAAAACCAATCGGAGTGAAAGTGTAAACCGCGTCGCCGTTCTGATTGTAAGCAATCCACTTGATCAAAACGGTGCCTTGAGGCTTGGACTTGGAAGGCGTGAGGCCAACAACTTCGCCTTCGACGAACAGGATATCGCCGGGTCTCACCGGCATCATCCAGCGAAGACCGTCAACTCCGAGACCAATGAGGGGATGAGGACCAAACGGACGAGTTTGAACCGCAAGGCTCATTGCTATGGCAGCGGTGTGCCATCCCGATGCTGCGAGGCCTTTGAAAATCGTTTTTTGCGCAGCGTCATCGTCTAGATGAAATGGCTGCGGATCGAACTTGGCCGCGAACTGCTTGATATCGTGCTCGGAGACTTGGACAGTTCCACTTTTGAAGCGCATTCCCAAAGACAAATCCTCGAACCACTCGATCATCGCCAGTCCCTCAAATCACTGTGGGGCGTGGCCGATTGGTCCCGGCCATCGACCTCGCTTGACGGTATTGTCGCGTATCGCTGCCCGCCGACCCCGCCTCCCAAATTTGCCCCCATAAGGAGGACCAATCCGGCCAGCCCGAGGCACAGGGCGATCACACTTCGCAGCCTGGGGCGCTTGCATTTGTTCAACGTCGTAAAAGGGGTATCGGGCGTCATTTCGGTCTCTGCTGCAGCGGCGCCAGTCTCTTTTCAAGCCGCATTACGCCCAGCGCGTCGAGACTCGCAGAAATCTTGAAGCCAGCTTTTGCTGCCACCGCCAGCATTTTCTTATTACTAGCAAATGTCTGAGCCGTTATCTGACGAACGCCGGCCTCTGACGCGAAGCGTTCAAGTCTGCCCAAGAGCAGTTTTGCGAGGCCGTTACCCTGCCAGGAGTCGGCCACCGATACCGCAAATTCTGCTGACGAGGCGTCGGCCGCTCGAACATAGCGCGCCTCTCCAATTACGACTTCGCAGCCATCGACGAAGACTTCGGCAACGAGCGCGACATGATTGGCATAGTCAACCTGCGTGAATTGCCGCAACAGTTCGGAAGACAGTCCATTGACAGGATGCATGAACCGACTGCACCGCGCGTCAGCAGAGAGACTATGGAAGAACGCGTTCAGAAGTTCCCGATCCTGCGGCAAGACAGGCCGGATAACGACACGTTCGCCAGCAGTCAGACGTACCACGTCGATCAATTCGGCAGGATAACGCTGGATTTGGTAAGCCATTCTTCAATCGCTCGAGGCCGCACGTCGAATCGTGCCGGGTGCGCCACACCGGCAGCTCACGTCGGAATGGAAGCCCAAGAAAAATTGCTCCGTCTGCGACCGACGGCGGAGCCGATCGACGGACACCACTCCGGACGGAGCCGGGTTACGGCGTAGCCGACGACTGCCAATCACGCTTTCGGCCACAGGACCAATTGCGTGTTGCGAAAGTAAGCGATTGCGACGCCATCGGCCTCGCGGCGCACTTCGGCGTCCCACACTTGCGTGGTACGTCCTTTATGTATCGGACGCGCGGTACAGATCACGATGCCCTCGCGTGTCGTTCCGATTAGGTTGCTCTTGAGCTCAACGGTGGTGAAACTACTGGCGCCGGCCGGAAGGCCGCGCAGAGTCCCGTAACCACAGCAGGTGTCAGCGAGTGACGTCACGGTGCCGGCGTGCAGATAGCCATGCCAGGCGACGACGGCGCGGCTTACCTCAAGCGTCGCGACAACTTCATCAGCCTCTACTTTACGAAAGCGCATCCCAAGGAGACCGGGGAGATAATCGGCGCCGGCTGCGTTCCAGGCGTCCAGTGTTTCGGGGATCTTGATATCCATTGATCTGCTCTCCTGAAATGATGCGCGGCAAGCAACGAGAGCCATGCACCGAAAAATGTCCTCGATTCCTATGTAGGCCGTTCGAGGATATTATCGCTCCGAAATGCTGGCGCGTTGGGTGCGTAATCCGGACCGCTTCGCCAAGATTTCTGGCGCTGACGCCGTGGGGCGAAGAACATGTCACCGGCAGAGACGCGCCGGTCGAAATCATTGATCGTCAAGGAAAGCCTCTAAGTGTACGCCTGATCGACAGTGAGGGTGAAACCGTACTATTGACCGCCGCCACGCTGAGACTGAGGAAGCCGAAGCGATAGGCATTCCCACGCTGGCCGCAGCAACGCGGAAGACGCGTCGTAACATCCTGTTCGCCCGCACGAAGCGACGGAGCGGAACGACGGTGGACTCGGGCGACATCGTTTGCCGCCTATTCGTCGCGATAGCGGCTTCCGAGACGACCGGGCGGCTCGGTCTCGCGTGGCGACGCCACACCCGGGCGGCGTTCAACGAGCAGGTCAGAATTCCATACCCCACAGACAACGCCGGCCAATCCATACTCTGTCGCAACTTCACTCATGGTTAGGAAGGAACGCACCATGTCGGCTCATCTCCTCATTATCTATCCTATCCCCAAAGACGCCGTGGCTTTTGAGCGCGCCTATCACGACGAGCATCTTCCCTACGCCGGCCCGAGACTCATCGGCGCGACAGGTGTCGCCACCAAGCGCGTGGTCGGGCCGGCGTTTGCGCCACCGCCCTACCATTGGATGTCCGATGTAAGCTTTCCGACGATCGATGCACTGAAAAGCTGTGCAACGTCCAAAGGCGGCAAGGAAGCCCTGGAGCACGCCGCGTCGATCAGTTCCGGCGGCGCGCCGACGATCATCGTCGTCACCGACGAAACTTAATGCTCGTCGCGACACACTCCAACAGGCGCGAGGAGCCAACGCGTGGCCCGCTCAAACTCTGCTTTCGTTAGCCACATCGCGGGCGTTGGGGTACGGATTCCGGACCTGTGCAACTCGGCCATACGTGGTAGTCTGCCGCGATGGCCGGGTATGGACAGTTTTGCTCGATCGCGCGCGCCCATGAAGTCTTGGGTGGACGCTGGACGCTGCTTGTGGTGCGGGAACTGCTCTGCGGGAGCCGACGCTTCAACGACATTCGCCGAGGCATTCCTCGCATCTCCAAAACCATGTTGTCGGAGAGGCTCCAGGAACTGATCGCTATCGGCGCAGTCGAGCGCCACGATGGAAACTCGGGGCCGGAATATGAACTCACGGCGTCGGGGAAGGAGATCAGCTCCGTCGTCATGGCCTTGGGCACATGGGGTCAGCGCTTCCTGCCGCGTCAGTCCGAGAAGGAAAATCTCGACGCGGAGCCGCTGTTCGTCGATATGCAGCGGCGCGTGCGGAGCGATGCGCTCCCCGCTCGACCGATCGTCGTTCGGTTCGAGATCGACGCTATGAAGCCCCGCTTTCTGCTGCTCAAAGCATCCGAAATATCTTTTTGTCTGGTGAACCCCGGGTTCCCCGAGCCATTGCTCGTGCGCGCAAAGCTACCAGTTCTAGTTGCGTGGTGGCGGGGGGACGTCAGCTTCATCGAAGCGAAACGGCTGGGGCTCGAGCTTTCTGGAAAGCGCGATCTGGCCCGCGCGTTTCCGACATGGTTCGATCGGTATCTTTTCGCGGATGTATTGCCGGTCGACGCCAGGTCTCAGCCTCGACGAGCGGCAGCATTTTGAGCGAGGGCAGGTCAAGAACGGTGCCGATGAGCCAGTCGAGGAGTGGCGAATGTCCAACGCCCCGACTGAGCGCCACCGCCAGATATTGGTCTAACTCGCTCATTTATCACACGCGCGTTGGACTCTCTCCTTTCCGCATGAGGAACTGAGAGAACCCAATCGGGCAAGACCAGCACACCTTATCTAAGTTCCAATGCTTGGTCTCAAATTCCACCGAGTGATCGCCTAAAGCAATCTGCATGATCCGTCTTGCGTCAGCCTCGTCCGGAATTGGCCGATATTGTTGCAAAAGTGGAAAATCGAACTGCCGTAAAAATCTCGCGAAAGTTGATATCGAGGCCTCTCCGCTGCTGCATCGGCTTTCAGTGCCATTACGGGGATCCGAGATCGATCTTGGATCAGTCGATATGGTCCCTCACGTCGTCGCGCGCAAAGCGCATCAGCGGTTCTAAGAATTTCTGTTCAACGTTCCAAAAAGACTTTTGCAACAACATCGGCCCTTTTCGGACCTTTTGGGATGTCCGGTTTGAGTCCGCAAAGCGCCGGGTAGCGGACATGAGCCAAGCCGCGCTCGCGAGCCTCGATTTTATGAGTACACACCCTAGTTGAACGAACGGGCTTCGCAGGAATCCAGACGCCGAGCTGCCGTGTCTTGCTTGACCCAATGCTTCGTCAAGTAGAGACAAAGCAGATCGTCGACAGTTCCCAGCTTGCGAGATCCGCCGGTCACGGCTTCGTAGCAATGCACGTCGCCGCCGGGCTCGATCCAGGCATAATCATTGCCGTCGCCCAGCTTATTGTCCTTGAAGTAGCGTTCAAGGTGAGTTTGCGAACGAGGGCTTAAATGAAGCGCTGGCTCCAGCAGGATCTTTCGATTGCGATCGATCGAATTCCAGCGACGCACGTTCTCCAGCGAATCTTGGACGGCCACATCGGCCGCATTGAGTTCAAGATCGACCACGATCTCGCCCGCATACTTAATCGCGTTGACAAGATCATCGAACAGGCCGCGAAACCTGTTCCGAGCGTAAACGCCATACTGAAGCATGACCGATCTCCCGAGCCGCAAACCGGGCGAACTACTGTTCCTACGTCGTAAGCGTCCAATCTTCGGCGTTCGCCTGTTGACGTCTGCCATTCAGCTGGGACAAGTCGCCGAAAAGCAAGAGCGCAAGCGCGCTCTCCGCATCTTTCTTCAGATCCGACGTTTGTGAGCAAGGGGGATCAGGCGGATCGAAGATGCTTACCGCTTTCCCGCTGCCACATTGGCAAATGAAAGGGCAATGAGATCGCCCCACCACATGGGTGCCTCTCGTCCGCAAGGACATGCGCCGGACCGCGATCATTAGTTCTTGCGTGGGGACCCACGTGCTGGTCTGGATACCCGCCTAGCTGGCCTTTGCGCCGACGATAGATCCCTTCTTGGACATCGTAGAAATGGCCTCTCAAGTCGATGCTTGACACCACGGGACTTCATACCCACATGGCCCTGCCCCCTAACGCTAGGATGGCTGCAGTAAACGATTTTCAGGAGTGAGAATGGCCTCGGTACGTAGCGCAGCCCGGATCGCCCGGGCTACCGAA
Organism: Bradyrhizobium genosp. P; assembly: GCF_049949265.1. Lineage (NCBI taxonomy): Bacteria > Pseudomonadati > Pseudomonadota > Alphaproteobacteria > Hyphomicrobiales > Nitrobacteraceae > Bradyrhizobium > Bradyrhizobium genosp. P. Next base: position 5,393,729 of record NZ_CP188195.1, read on the forward strand.
TTGCGGAATCTCGCCGTCGACTTGGTTGCCTTGCGAGGCGCCATGACCGATGCCAGTGACGGTGACAAGACCATTGAAGTCATGATGTTCGAGAATGATCGTCTTGCCATACTCTACAAGACGCCGAGGCTGAGGTTGAGCACCGGCGGCGCTCCAGCTCAGTTCCAACCCAAGGGTTTCATGGTCGACGTCTGGTTCGACGGCCATAAGACCATGTCCATCCAGTGGGACCACGAGGAACCTATAGACGTCTTCGTATTTAGGCCGGGCGAATGGGAAGCCTCGATCGAAAAGGCGCTGTCGGAAATCTGATGACGATAGCTGGGCTTTTAGGGGCAGCCCCTACTCTTCGGTTATTGGCGGGGACGGCGGATGGTAGACTTGTCGAATCGTCCCAGCCTCAACCCCTAACCCGTCGAGAACGTCCTTGAAGTAGGCACACCTCAGCACAGGACTTTCGCGAGTGGCATAGGGAATTGTCTGGTCCATCGCCCAGTCCTTCGACTTAAACGGCTCAATTATTTGAGTGAAGGTCTTGTAGACGATTCGCCAATGCCTGCTTTCAGAGGCTTCCTTTCCTGCGAACAGCGACGTCCCAAAATCGAGAAGCTTGGTTTTGGTGTAAGAGCCGTGTTGGTCCTGCAGCCGAATAACCATGACGTTCCCCGGATGTGCGTCACCATGATGTACAGTCTCGGTGGTGGTGTTCTGGATGGCATCAATGTACTGGGCTGCCAGGCACCAACGATTAAAAAGATTATCCGACGCTTTAAGTTCATTGGCCAAGGTGTGACCGTATATCCTCTCCATTGAAGAATACAGGAAGCCACCCTCCACTTCTGCGTCATAGACCATCGCGACCCATTTAGGGTCTGACGCTGCCAACTTCTGCGCTTCCTCAATTCCCTGCCTAACCTTGTCTCTTTTGTCGGTGTCTCTCAGTTTCATCCACACCTTTACTGCGCGTGGCTGATTCAACAATCGATGACGCGCATCAAGCACGACGCCATTCGCCCCATCGCCGAGCACGTCAGTTATCTCGAAGCGTTCTATTGGCTCGTCGCGGAGGTGAAGCTTGCCATCCTTAACGACAACGTCCTTTGAAAAGGTCGCGCTGAAGCCGTTCATGATTTCGAACTAATCCTATCGATGAGAACGGTAAGCAATTTCAAGCGACTGGCAAGGCGGGCCGTACTTTTGTGACGCCAAATCCGTACCCGCATCTACCTATGCACGCACTTTCGACCCCTGCCCCACTCCGTCCTGATAATTCCGCTATTTTTCGCCATCTCAACCTGCAGTAAAACGCACCTTTTGAAGGTTGAGAATCGATGAGTTGGCCCCGTTATCAGTTCGCCCCGGCTGAATGCGTGCATGCGCTAGGGGTCGTGAGTATCAATTATGCGCGGTTCGAACTGACCCACGTTTGGATGCTTGCGGCGGTCGCAAACCTCCAAGAGCGCCAGACCGCGGTCGTTTCAGCCCGGACGAACCCGAGCGACCGGGGCCGCCTCATCGAAACGTTTATGAGCCACGTTGATTGGCCGGATGATGCGGCGGTGGCGACGAAGCACTACCTTAAGGCTATGGGTATTTTGACGACGAATCGCAACTTGCTGGTTCACTCGAATATGGTCGAGGCTTGGCAGAACAAGACGGCCATTTATTCGGTTTCTCGTCAGGGCAGCACCAGCGTCATCCAATCCTCTCTCGAGGATATCAGGCAGGTTGCCGACGACCTGAACGAATACTTCGACTTCGGCCACAAGCTGTCCAATTACATCGCGACCAACATCCATCATGCGGCTCTCGAAGAAGGCATGTTTGCGATTTCGCAGATTCCTGCCTTGCCGCCCATTCCCGTCCATCTTGATCCCGCCCAGCGGAAGAAATGATGATCCCCCATATTTTGCTGACCGGCGCCGGCTTCTCCTACAACTGGGGCGGATACCTCGCGAGCGAGGCGTTCGAATACCTATTGGGCGTCACCGAGAACGACGAGGATCTTCGCAAGGTCCTGTGGGCTGACCAGAACCGAGGCTTTGAGGCTACCCTTGCCCGGTTGAGGCAGGAGTTCGAGGAGAACTACACGCCGCAGGTGGAACAGGACCTGCGCAACATGACCACCGCTGTCCGGCGCATGTTTGGCGATATGTGGCTGGCCTTTAGCCAATCGAAGTTCGACGAGGCGTTTGAAGACCCGCGGCTTGGCGTCATTCGCTTTCTCACCCGGTTCGACGCGATTTTCACGCTTAATCAAGATACTTTGCTTGAGACCCATTACCTGCCGGTGGTGACCGACACCGATTTTGCGAAGAACACCTATCAGGGTCCGCGGAACGTCGGGGCCTATCGTCCTGGGCTGGTGCCGGCCATGGACACCCTGACGTTTGGCTCCCTCGCTTCTCGAATTCCTCTGTTCAAGGCCGGCGACGACTTTTCGCCCACGCGTAATCTACAGCCATATTACAAGCTGCACGGCTCGATCGATATAAAGGACGGTCGGGACATGATGCTGATCTTGGGCGGGTATAAAGAAGCCGACATCGGCAAACAACCGCTTCTTGAATCCTATCACGCGCAATTCGAGTGGTGGCTTAACATGCCGATGGCCCGCCTCATGGTGATTGGCTACAGCTTTGCCGACGCCCATATCAACCGGGTGATCTTCAACGCCATCGAAAAGCGCGGCCTCAAGCTGTTCCTGATTGGACCTGACGGCGCAAAGACCATCGGCTCCAATCCGGCCCTACCGCTCAATCCCCGGCAGCAGATCAAGGAAGCAATCGTTGGCGCTTCCAGACGATCGATTCGGAACACGTTGTCAGGCCGGGACATGGTGGAGCTGATGAAAATCGAGCGCTTCTTCCATGACGGCCGAATGGCCATCACCCGAATTCCCGCCCTTTAGGTGATCCATGGCTGAAAAAGAAAAGCCAACAGCCCTCGTCTTGCTCCGCAAGGAAATCATCCGCTTTCTCAAGGACCCAACTCCGGAGGTACTTTGCATCCGTGGTAAATGGGGTGTTGGGAAGACCTACACGTGGGAGAGCTTGCTCAAAGAGGTGGGCAAGGATGTTGCCCTCCAGTCGTACTCCTACGTCTCGTTGTTCGGGCTCGATACCCTCGACCGCTTCAAACTCTCGACTTTCGAGAATGTCATTCCGATGGCGAGCATTGCCACGGGCCCGACGATGGAGACGTTGGGCGAAAATCTCAAATCGTTCGGCACGAAGGTTCTCGGCGTCATCAAGCCAGGTCTTACCACCATCGCCGAGCAGGCCGCATTCCTGTCAGTTCGCAATTACATCATCTGCATAGATGATGTTGAGCGCAAGGGCGAGAAGCTTCGGGTGATCGACATCCTCGGGCTCGTTTCCCTCCTCAAGGAGCGGCGTAAATGCAAAATCGCCCTCATCCTGAATGAAGATGAACTGGACAAAACCGGTGATCGTCAAGCCTTCGATAGATACAGCGAGAAGGTCATAGATACCTCCCTGCTGTTTGAACCCACGTCGGCGGAGGCGTGCCAGATCGCCTTCAAGGGAACCGAGATCTCCGACGAATTGATGCGGGAGAATTGCCAGAAGCTTGAAATCGCCAACATCCGCATCCTCAAGAAGATCGAGCGGCTGGTAAACGACGCGCGGCCTCTCCTCACGGGGTTTGACCCGCGTGTCTTGCCCCAAGCGGTCTCAAGTCTAGTTCTCTTCGGCTGGTGCGTTTACGCCAAGCAGGACGAGCTGCTGCAATACACGCTCAACGAACGCTACAAGTCCCGCTATGCGCTCAACGAGCGAAAGCTCACCGAGGACCAGAAGAAGCTAGACGATCTACTAGAGGCCTATCCTTTCGGACTGGTGGATACCTTCGACCGCGTTCTGCTGGATGGCATCCAGAAAGGTTTCATCGATAGCGACAAGCTCCTCGAAGAAGCTAAGAAGCTGGACGACAACTACAAGAACGAGAGCCTGCGCCACGCCGTCCAGGGACCTTGGGACGCCTACCGAGATTCGTTCGACGATAACATGGATGAGGTTTGCAAAGGCCTCATCCACGCGGTGAAGACCTACCCTTACCATACGCCGGTCAACTACGTGGACGGCGCGATCATGTTCCTCAAGCGTATGGGCAAACCTGCAGATGCTCAGCAGGTGCTCGACGATTGGCTGGAGGCCAATAAGGACCAGCCTCGCGGGTTCTACGATATTCGGAGCGGGGCTTTCTCGGTTCAGGACCCCGACCTGCGGACGGCCATTACCAACCGGTACAACTCCTATGCGGACACCCGAGAGCCAGCGGAGGTACTTTTTAAGATCGCCAAGGACCACGGCTGGAACGAGGAGGACATCGCCCTCTTGTCGAAGATAACCCCCGACGAATTCTATGTGATGTTCAAGCGGCTTCGAGGCCTGGAGCTGCGGTCGGTGATCAAAAAGGCACTCGAGCTCGGACGCCAAGGAGCCGATCCGGCTTACGCCGCCATAGGAGCAAATGCACTCGCCGCGCTGACCAAGCTGCGCGGCGAATCTGCAATCAACGAGCAGCGCGTGTCAGGCCTGTATCAGGTACCCTAGAAGCTCCCCCAAGCCCAAGCAGCCACGCTGGCATAGGCAGAAGTCATTATGGCTCCAACCCGCGAGGTCGAGAACGAGCCGAACATGGACTCTGTTATCTAACCCTTCACAACCGATGCCAGCGACGATTTCCACCCGCCCCGCGTCAACCGGCACTTACCGACTTCGTGAGGCCGGTTGAGCAGAGCAATGAGAACCATCATCGCTCCCGACATGAATTTCCTTCGGGCGTCGCCATCTTTGTCTCGCTCGGGCACCAAGAGATTGTTGCAGAGCGCCTTCACGCTGTCAGTGTTGAAGTTCATCTCGACCTCATGCGCGAAGCGATTTCGTACCTTGCGTAGTGTCTCGCATTGCTGAGCTTCGTGGTCAGTGATGAGCCCCATGGCAAGGCATCCAGCTATCCGCGTGCTGAAGCTGCCGAACGGCGCGTTGAAACCTGACAGAAGCGCCTTGGCGCTGGCGTTCTCGATGAGGAACGCGGCCAACGTGTCCATGAGCAACTTGTCCAGAAAGGACGTTGCGACCAAGGCCACGCCGCGGTCGGTTTCCTTGTTCAGCTCCTGAAGCGCAGCCAAAAATCCCTTGAAGTGCGGGTCGTTCTCCCAAATCTCATCCCGGGCAATAGCGTAGGCGTCAAGCCATTCAGGGGCGTTCTCGTTCAAGGCAACCTCCAAGCAGCTAGAATATTTTTCTCGGGCTTATTTTTTAGCCCAAGAATATTTTTTTCGGGGTTCTTTCTAACGCCAAGAAGGAGTTTTCAAACGAAGCACGTCGGTCCAAAACCGGCGCGCTTCCCTTTTTCAGCAGCGTCTTCATCTTCGCAACGCCTGCGCTCCCAGCCGCCTGGTGCAACCGGTCCGCGCTCTGGGCAGCATCGGCTGCCACCTCTCGACTCCAGCCGAGCTAGGGCGCGATGGGCATCGTTAGGCTGCGCTTGCACGAGAAGGACCTCGAGCCCATGTTTCGCGCGGCGAAATGCGAGGATGCCGGCGCTCAACGTCCCCTTCGGAGCGGATGTCCGCTCTGACGCCTTTGCCATTATGTCTCGCCTGGCGCTACCGCCCCGGCTCCTCGATCGCAAGGCCGGGACGTACGAACTCATCCCATCGGGTCGAAAGTGGCAGGCAACAGACGCGATAGAGCAGCCAGCAGGCGTAGATGACGTCCGCGGAGTAGCACTGCCCCTCCGAGAGCTGTCCATGAGCGACGTCGTGGCGGAGCGTCGGACCCGGCTGGAGGTTGAAGATGCGGTTCAACTCGTCGAGAAGCGGCTCGCCCACCATCTCGAGCAGGTCGCTGCGGTGATTGGCGATGATCGCATCGAGGCTGCGGTCCTCTTCGGTCGCGTCGTCCCGACGTTTGGTCGGATCGGCTCCGCGCGACTTCAGGATGTGACGCAGGCTCGCCTCCAATTGCGGGATCAGAAGATAGGCGGCCGACGCGAAGTCGCCCTGGAAGAAGCGGGCGAACCCGAGCGCGTAGAGCGGGGCCTGAAGCCGTGACACGAACGGCGACACTCCGACGATCGGTCGGAAATGCCGCTCCTCGATCGCGATCGATTGGGCGATCAGAGACCGCACGGGATCGATGCTGTTGGCAACCACATCGGCGCGGCGATGCGATTCCGCCTGGGAAATCATGCGCAGATACCAATCTTCCGGCGGCTCTCCCCTGCCGGCGTCGGAGGTGTGGACGATCGTCCTGCCTTCGTCGTCGACGTGCTTGCCGCCCATCATGCCGCTGAACGGCTCGCGCTCGGCCCGCGCCCGCGCATGTGCCTTAAGGTCATCGATCTTCGGCGACGCCGCTAGGAACGCGAAGGAGTGCAGCGCGGTCGACAGATCCATCGGTACGAACAGATCGAGGATCCGGTCTCGCTCGACCGGGTCGACGATGTCGACCACGAAAGTCCCCATCTCCCGCATCGACGCGCGCTGCAGTCTCCGTAGCTCGAATTCGAGTTCTTCCTCCAGCGCAGCGGCCTCGTCGCATTTTATCTGACGCAAGCGCATCAGCGCATCCATGACCCAGGACGCCTTCGCGCCCGCCTGGCTGCACTGGTCGCGCATCCTAAGCATCTGGTGGACGGCGCCGAGTTGGCAGCGCCGCTCGCTATCCGCGTCGCCCGTGCGGCCATACAAGTAGCCGGCGTAGTCAAGCGCCATCTGAACAGCGTGCGGAACAAGCGTCTGGTTCGCGTCCGCGACCGCCTCGAGGTCGACCGCCGCCTGTCGCTTGTCGATCAGGCCGTAGTCGACGCAAAGCTGGGCGAGCCGGCTGAAGACGACGGGCTGCGCCTCTTGCCGGGCCTGCCTATACAGGCCGGTGAGCGTCGAAATCAGCCGGTCGGAATGCGGCGCTTTGCCTTTCTTCGTCGCCGACGAAATTTGCAGCGCACGATGCGCCCGTGTCTGTGCGTCGATCAGGTTGCGGCCGTCGATGGGAACAAAAGCTTTCAGCGAACCGCTCATCAGACCCTCGATGCAGTCGCAATAAGCGTCGATGGCGATTCCTGCCACGGCCGCCTTGCGCCGATCGCTCGTCCAGACGACGTCCGCGACGCGGGCCCGCATCGCAGGGTGTCGGATCTTCGGCAGAACGGTCTCCAGGACATCTGCCTGACGTCCGCGGATGTCGCTCGGAATCATGGTGCGCAAGTCTGCCCGTTGCGCGCCTGGGCCGAACTTGTCGCCGGGATCCGAAGGCCTGAGATGAATCCCGGCGACAGCGGACAGCAGAAGATAGACGTCCTTGGCCGGAGATGCGGCGACCGCGGATGCTTGTCCGTAGGCCATCGCGATTGCCGGCATGCTCACCTGGTCGACCGCGGCAATGGGCGCGTTCAAGTCACAGGCTAAGAACGCCGCCAACTCGACGACCGGCACCTGCGTTCCTTGCTCGGCCATTCAAATCTCCCCGAAGGATCGGTAGAGCGGCTTGTTCGACGGCCGGCGACGGGCTTGTAAATGTTGGATCGACTTTCGTCCGGACGCAGGCCACCCACATGGCCTGCGGACGGAGAAAATCAAGCTCTTACGGCCTCTTAAAGGTGGCTTCTCAACCGACACCTGATCGCTCATGGCGTGGTCCGCCTACTGCAGGTTGAATCGCGCTAAGAAGCGCGCCCGATTCGAGCCATTTCAAGATGTAGTGGCCAAAACAATTTGACTGTCAACATCTTGAATTCACGGCAGCAAGTCCCATCTACACGCGCTGTGCCCGAAATGTGGGCAACGCTGTCGGCCTTGGGGGCCCAATGCGGTTCACGAAAGAGAAGTCGCGCGCGCCGGCGGCGCGCCAACTATCCGGTCCCGCCGACCGGCCGGTGGGCTCATGACCTACGGTCGACCTTTCCGCGTCCTGAGCCTGGACGGCGGCGGCATGCGCGGCACGTACACCGCGACCTACCTGGATCGCGTCGCGACGACGTTCGCGCGGCGCAGGAAGCTCGATTCTCTTGATATAGGCAAGGGGTTCGATCTGATCGTCGGCACCAGCACCGGCGCGATCATCGGCTGCGCCCTCGCCGTCGGACGGCCGCTTTCCGAGGTCGTCGCCCTCTATCGCAAGCACGGTCCCAAGATTTTCTCGAAAAAGCTCCCCTCCGGCTTGGCCGGTGTGGCTCCCGATCTGCTGTCGCGGAAACGAGCCCTCAAGGCGGGCGAGGCCAAATTGCTCGGCGCGCTCGTCGGTACCATCGGCGAGGAGACCATGGCTGAAGTCTACAAACGGCGCGGCATCGCGCTGGCCTTTTCCGCCGTGGAAATGAGCCAGCATCGGGCATGGGTTTTCAAGACGCCCCATTTTGCCGGCACCAACCATCGCGACGACAACTACCGCCTAGCTGACGTCTGCCTGGCGTCCTCGGCCGCACCGCTCTATCGCTCGTTGGCCGCGATCGATCAGCCGGACGGCGGCGACGGCACCCCCTTCAACGTCTTCGCCGATGGTGGACTGTGGGCCAACAACCCGGTCCTGCTGGGCCTGATCGAAGCCCTCGACGTGGCCGAGGCCGGTCGCGAGATCCAGATATTCTCGCTCGGAACGTGCCCCGTGCCGCAAGGCGAGCAGATACCGAGAGGCGACCGGCACCGCGGCCTTCCGGAATGGAAGTTCGGCGGTAATGCCGCGAGCCTGTCGGTCGATGCGCAGGAATTCGCCTTTGACCATATGGCGCGGAAACTAACCAGGCACGTGAACCGCAAGTGCAGCATCGTGCGCTTCCCGCACGACAAGGTGCCGGCGACGCTGGTGCCCTATCTCTTGCTCGACGACACACGCGAAGAGGCCATGAACGCGCTGATCACCCAGGCGCGGACCGACGCCGACATGACCAACAGCAAGTGTGCCTACCGCGACACCGATCCGGAGGCGGAGCTGATCTGCTCGCTGTTCGAAACCACCCCTCCCCTTGAAGAGCCGCCGGCCGCTCGGCGATCGAGGGACACCGATACCGCGGCCGCGAGCCGATCGAGGTGACCATGTACGATTGTTCAGACGATGTTCTCGCATACCACGACGACGAGGTGACGCTCCCCAGCGGGGAGCGGACCGCAATGAGAAAGCGGCGCGACGCCAACCGCGAGCGCCTGAAGAAAGGCTTGTCGGAGGCCAAGAAGCCTGCGCCGCTCCAGTTCAAGTCGCAGGGCAGCTACGCCATGAGGACGATGACGCAGCATCCCGACAACGACTATGACATCGACGACGGCGTCTATTTCACAAAGGAGGATCTGGTGGGCGAACGCGGCGCCGAGATGACCGCGCTTCAGGCGCGTCAGATGGTGCGCGATGCCGTCGACGACGGAGGCTTCAAGACGCCGCCGGAAGTACGCAACAACTGCGTGCGCGTCCACTATGAGGCAGGATATCACGTCGACCTGCCCGTCTACCATAGGGTCACAACCAAAGAAGTGTTCGGCAACGAGTCCCACTTCTATGAACTCGCCAGCACCGACTGGAAGCGGTCGGATGCGCGCGAGGTGACGGCGTGGTTCGAGAAGGAAAACGACGCGCAGAGCCCGGACACCGAAAACGGGCGCCAGCTTCGGCGCGTCGTCCGTGAGATCAAGAAGTACGGCAGAAGCCGGTCGAGCTGGAAGGCCCAGATTCTCAGCGGCTTCGGCATCACCAAGCTTGTCACCGAGTGCTTCCGCGGCGACGCCGGTCGCGAGGACAAGGCGCTGCACGACACGATGAAGGCCATCCGTGACCGACTGAAGTGGAATCTGGTGGTGCAGCACCCGGTGACGCCGGGCGATACTATCACCAAGGGCAACGAGGATCCCAAGGCCAAATTCCTGCGCGAAAAGCTGGACGAGGCCTTGGCCAACCTGGCTCCCCTCTTCGACAGCGACTGCGACAGGCAGGCAGCGCTGAAGTGTTGGGACAAGGTGTACGCCACCGAGTTCTTCAGCGACCGTCATGAGCCGGTCAGCAAGGCGTCAAGCAGCGTTGCGGCGCCGGCGCTCGCAGGTCTGTTCTCCGGCAAGGAGCCGCAGGTGGCTGTCCGCAAGGATGGCGGCGGTCGGTATGCCTGATCGCGTGCCGCAGCCACCATCCTTCGAGGATGCGCTCCTCATGGTCGAGGACCGCATCCGGCGGAAGTTGGGTGGCTTCGAGCGCCTCGACAGGCAGGCTCTTCGCAAGTACGCGGCCCGGCAGCCGGCGGCCGGATGGCGGCTGATGGTGCCGACGCCGGAAGGAGAACGGCGCCTCGACGTGGTCGTGCCCCGACAATTCCCGTTCGCGCTCCCACGCGTGGCCTTCGTCGGCCCGTCTATGTTCCTGAAATGGGCGCACTTCGAAAGAGACGGGATCCTTTGCCTCGACGGCGAGGGATTCGATGTCGAGCGGCCCGGTGCCGTAGTCGCCGACCGCATCGCGTCGGCTTGCCGGCTCATCGGCGAATGCGAGCGCGGCGAGCGGGACGGCGACTTCGCCGACGAGTTCCTCTCCTATTGGGGGCAGGCGTCCAACGACGAGGGCGTTCCGGTTTATAGCCTTCTGCCGCCGGCCGGTCCGTCGAGGCTGGTGCGAGTCTGGCGCGGCAAGCGGTTCGTGCTTGTCGCGGACGACGACGAGGCGATCGCAGTGTGGCTGAAGAACCGCTACGGCACGGCCAACATCAAGACCCAGGCAGGCGCGCTGCTTTGGCTCGATCGGCCGCCGCTGCCAGCGGACTTCCCGAAAAGCGGCACCGCGGTTCGCGGGCTGGCAGCGGAAGCTGGCCTCACGGACGAGCTCTTATGCCAATTGGTGATGCAGGACGCGAACGGCGCCACTCTGCTGGTAGGGGTCGACACGCCGGTCGGACCTGCCCTCGCCTCGGCGTGGGTCCCTCACCCGACCGAGCGCGGACGCTCGACCCTCGGTGACGGCTTCAGGAACAAGCTGGTGCCGGCGCAGATCGCGCTCGGGCGCTATTTCGGCGGCATCCCGATCAAGCGCGCGAGCGTCGATCGGGCCGACGCGGCCTGGATTCACGGTCGCGGGGCAAACCCGAAGTTCGATCGCTTCCGACGCGCGAAGGTCGCTATCGTCGGATGCGGCTCGGTCGGCGCTGCCGTCGCCATCCTGCTCGCGCAGTCGGGCATCGGCCATTTCGTTTTCATCGATCCGGAACGGCTCGCCTGGGCCAACATCGGCCGGCATCCGCTGGGCGCCCCCTACGTCGGATCTCACAAATGCGTCGGGCTGGCCCAGAAGATCCGGACCGATTTCCCCCACGTGGCCTCCGTCGACGCGATCGCGCGTGACATCGAAAGCGTCATCATGGAAGAGCCCGCCGCCCTCGCAGATTGCGATGTCGTCGTCTCGGCGACCGGTTCGTGGGCGACAGAAGCCTTCCTCGATATGTGGCACGTCGGCTCGAAATTCCAGGGGCCGGTGATCTACGGCTGGACCGAAGCGCATGCGGCGGCGGGGCACGCCGTCACGATCGCCAAGAACGGTCAACGGTTCCGCGCAGGCTTTGATGCTTGCGGCAAGCCTCATCTGCGGGTGACTGAATGGTCCGGACCGACGACGCTGCGGGAGCCAGCTTGCGGTGCGGTCTTCCAACCCTACGGGGCAGTCGAATTGTCGTTTACCATCGCCAAGATCGCCGAGGTGGTGCTTCGAGCGCTGGATCGCGAGATCCGCGCGTCCTCGCATGGCCTCTGGATCGGTCGGTCAGGACCCCTCAGGGCCGCGGGCGGCGACTGGAGCTCGCCCTGGCGATCCATGACGGGCTTTCGCGACGAGGGAGGATACGTCATCGAGTTACCTTGGCCCAGCGCGGCCGCCCTGGCCGTGGTCGTTGCCGAGGCAGCCGAATGATTGTCTACCCGATCGGTCGTTCGGGACAGGCGCTGATATTCACGAACCCCGTCGTCGAGACCTTCTCCAAGCACAGACAACTGCGTTTCTGGCAGCGTGAAGCCGGAGGCCAACTGTTCGGGCGTTTCCACGCGTCGAGGATCGAGGTCGTCGAGGCGACCGGCCCGCGGAGAACGGATCGGCGAACCCGCACGTCCTATGTGCCCGACAGACGAGCCGAACAGCGCGAGATCGATGACCGCTTCGGTCTCGGCCTGCATTTCCTGGGGGATTGGCACACCCATCCCGAGAGGATCCCGCTCCCCTCTAATCCCGACGTCACCAGCCTCGACGACACCGTTCGCAGGTCTGCCCACGCCATGCTGGCCTTCGTTCTTGTGGTCGTAGGTCAGCTACCGGCGCCTGAAGGACTACACGTCTCCCTCTTCCGCGGCGACGGCTTCCCCCATGTGCTGAGGCCGGTCGGCGGAGCTTGAGTGCCGCCGCGGCATCGCCACCTTTGTACGGAAGAGTGCACGTATCCAGCCAGGCCTAACGACATGTGCACGCCGCAAATCACGCCTATGACGGTAGCTGCGGGTTCGGAGGAGACACCGGCGGCGGTCGTCGCCGCTGGGGAAGCGTCTCGCATTTCGCGCTGAATTACTCAGCCCCGTCCTTCGGTTGGTCCCGCGATAGCGGCGGGACTGTCGAGAGCTACGTGAATCCGAACGCCCACTGTCCGGTATGTGGCAGCTCGGTCTTCTTCTACCGGAGCCCGTATAACGGGCGCGTGTTCTTCGACGATCTGGGCTGGCCATGGCCGAAGCATTGCTGCACGGACAATCGCGGAGAACCCCGTCGGGCGACCCGCAATTCGATCGTGCCGAAGTCAGCGCATGAGTCCGGCTGGCACCGGGAGGGTTGGAACCCGCTCCTTTCGCCACGCGTGGCTCTGGAGGGCGACCGTTGTGCCGTCCGGGGCGATTTCGACGATGCCTTCGTCGATTTGCTCCTGCCGGCGGGCTCCGGGGTCGACCGCGAGAGTCCCGTTCTGCTTAAGCGGCTTCATTCTCACGTCTTCCGGATCACCTGTCTCGCCTCCGATCCGGGGTCGACAAAGACGGTCGAGACCGTGGCTTTCGATAGACGGCTGACCGGTGCCGGCGATGACGCCGCACGGCGCGCTGCGGACGGCGACCCTGTCGGCCTCCAGGCAATCGGTAGCTTTCTGCTCTGGGAACTCGACGATCCGGCGGCGGCCCGCCCTTACCTGCATGCTGCTGCAGCGGGCGGAAGCCTAGACGCCACCATCGACCTGTTAGTGGTCGCTTTGTTCGAGGCATCGCCCGCAGCGGCCGCCGCCCGCCGCGCGGCCTAATTAGCACTCTGGGCGAAATAAACGGATCGGCCCCGGCGATCTAGCCGGGATAGTGGCCGCCTCGTCGGCGTAGATGGTGCGTAGAAGAAGGCGACCAGGCGCCTTCCCCCCGCCTCTAAGGAGGGTTCGAACACCTCTGGAAGGCGCCTTGCCGCCGACGACGTAAGCAACGACCAATTGCATGCGTGCATGCCTCTTGTCGTGCAAGTATCGATTGAGCGAGACTGCGCCTTTTCAGGAGGTGGTTTGAGTGGACGCAATCGTCTTTCTGAAGGGCTTGCCGGCCGTCCTCGGAATCGTCGGTTTCTTCGTCTATCTGTGGGCGGGCCAGTACCGGATCGGCGGCGATCTGATGAAGGGCGTCGTCGAGAAGCTTCGAGCCGCGCCCAACGTGGACATCAAGGACTACGCGTCCCTCACACCTGCGCGCATCGGACAGTTGATCGAGCGCGACACCACCGTCCGCAGCGCGGTGAACGAGCAGGACGTCCGACTCATCCGCCTCGTCGTCATCCTGCACAACGTGGTGACGGTCATCGTTCTCCTGGTCTGTGCGGCACTCGTCGGGTTAGGCATATGGCTTATCGCCAAACCCGAACCGCTTTCGATCGTCGTTCGGCCTCCCGTCGCCGCACGGGCCGGAGCCGACGCCTTGACTGATCTAGATGCCGTCAAGGTCGAATGGGACGCGAAGGGAGCGACTGAAAGCGTCAGCGTCTTCCTCGAAAACGTGGACACGAACGGTCGCACCGTCAAGAAAGCGGTCTTGGCCGACGTTCGGAGCGTTACCTTCAGTGCGGAGGAGTTGCACGACGTTGCCAGCAATCGCAAGTATCGAGGCAAGAACCGCGTGCGCTCTGTCGTCGAGTGGAGCGGCCAGGCCACCCGATCGGACATCGCCGATATTCTTGTAGGCATAAAATACAGACTGATGATCGGCGGAAAGCTTGTGACGCCCCAGGGCGGCCGATCGATCAATACCTTGGTAGCCACTATCGACGACAGCACCGAACAGATGCCCCGAGACTACTGCTTTGCCGTGGATTTTGCGGGCTGGAGCCGCTCGGGCTCCGCGCTGGTGGCTCCGCTCAAGGCCTGCAACGCGAAACCCGAGGTCAACTTGCCCTTCCTCCAACAGGTCGAATGGAACCGCCCACCCGGCCTGGTTCTCAACGAACCCTTGGCGGACCGACCCCTCGCGCGACTGTGCATCACGGCGCCACAGCGTCCCGACAGCGATTGTTGATGGACGTTGCACGGAGAGCCGTTCCGACGTCGAGCATTTCAGGTCCAAGCTAGATCGGGGTCACGCCTCGGGCGAACTCGCTCGGAACTGGTTGGCCTCGGTGAAACTGAAAGCGCTTTCCTCGAGGGCCACCCCAAATTGCCAGGCGATCTTCTGCGGAAGGGCCTTTCGCCAGTACAAACTCTGCTCATGCAGGGAATGCGAATTGCCCTCAAGATGATTTTTTGGACAGCCGCCCCAGCAGACTGGCAGGAACGAGCAGCGGCTGCAATTCGGTTGGAGCGTCGGATCGAAACCGGTCCACCAATCGGCATCACGGCCGGGCGTCATTTCGCCCCTCGCGTCGCGGAAGGCGACGGGGCGGTTCTTCTCGCCGACCTGAAGCCCGCATCGGTAGTGGTTGCCATCTGCTCCGATCACGATTGAGTCGTCCGCAAGAGCCGCGCACACCGAGGTTCTCGGCAGAGGATATTGCGAGCGGGTCGTCGTCTCGTCCAACGTCGTTTCGTGCGGCACAATCTGGCGCGACCGTTCGCGGAGCCTCTCGAACTCCTCCTCTGTGAGTTTCGTGCGGCTCAGGAATGCGGCACGCTCCGAAAAGTCGGATATCCGGGCGAGCTGGAAGATGCACGGATACGGTCTGTCGAACCAGCCTCGATCTCTGCAGAAGGCAATGAATCCTTCAAGATCGCCCTGATTTCCGTGGTCGGCGTTGAACCTCAGGTCGACACGCACAATGTCGAGCAACTCATCGACCACTGCGACCGCCTGCTCGAACGAAGAAACGGACGGATCCGGCGCCCTTCCCTTTCGATATCGCCGTCTCTTGTCATGGTTGGCTTTGAGCCCGTCGAAGGATATCTGCACCTGCCGAATGCGGTGCCGCCGGACGAAGCCGCCGATATCATCGGGCCAGCATGTCCCGTTCGAGATCACCGAGGCGGAGTAGCTGACGCCGATTTCCGCGCAGAGCGCCTGGAGCGGTCCGGACGCGGCATCGATGAAATCGATGTTGAGGAGTGGTTCGCCGCCGTACCAGTCGACGTGAAGGCTGTCTTTGCCAGACGCTGCCAGACGCTGTCGGGTCCACCCGACTATCGCTGGAACGTCTCTCTCGGCGAGAGCATCGCGGGTTCTTTCCTCGTAGCAATAGTAGCAACCAAGGTTGCAGTCCTGCGTCGTCGTAAGCGTGAGAACCATCGGGGTGCGACCACGCGCGCGCCAATAGCGCTCGCGGACTACGGCGAGTTCATCGGAGGCCTGGTCGACGAGAAACCCTCCCCGGCGCAGCGTAGCGAGAAGCGCACCCGGAATTGCGTTGGCTGACACGCTCCGCGGAGGACCGCAGAGTAGCCGCGCAAGCTCGCGCGCATCCTTGCCTGACAGGCGGACGGAGGCTCCAGAGCACGCGTTGTACAACACGCTGTCATCGCCGATCGGAACGCAGAAGCTATAGCGGGACGATCGCAGGCGGTGCCGTGCGGTCACTTGTCGATGTCGATGATGGCAAGGCACATTCCGGTGCCGTACCCGCAAAGTCGCGCTCCGACACGGCCGGCCTTCTTGAGATCCGGAGTGATGGTTTCGACCTGCACGACATGCAGCTTGCCGGGCCGGGCCTTCAACTTGACGTCCTTGTTGTCGGAGACGATCAGACTCACTTTCGGCTTTTTGGCCGGCTTGCGCGCCATGGCGACCTCCCGTCTGTTTTTGCTAACAACCTATGGTGGCACATTATTTGCGCTCGTCAAGTCCATTAAGACGCGACGGGAGCTCGGCACGCGGCTTAACAGGTTCGAGGCACTATCCTTCCCTTCGCGGAACGGTCCTTGAAAGACCTCTGTACCTTATTAGGGACGCTATCGGGCTATCCAGATGATCCACGGCACGCGCAACGGATCCGCTGGAAGCCGGCGGATTATCGCAGGCTGGCCGGTTCTGCCGATTGGAGTCTGGGCCATCACTAGGGCGCCGGCCCCGCTCCATCGGGTCGGTCGTGACTGTGCGGCGGCGGGGTTTGGGCCCTACGAACTCGCAGGAAGAAGGGTGCCGTCCCGAAGGCACCTGAGCTCGACGGTCGACCGGAAAACCAACCTCCGGCCGAGGTGTTGAGGCGGGTCAAAATAATTGCGCCCTTAGTCTTGAAACCAGTCTGGGAGTGGATAAATGGCCTCATCCTCAATTTCGGAGTGGTCAGATGATGCTGATGATGCGCCGTCCAAGTCCAAAGGATAATACATGGGTCATTGATGTTGCGATGCTGGATGTCCCCCGCGGTATGCATTTGGTAGCTGTCGACGCCGGCACAGGCAGCGAGTTGGTCAACGAACCGGTCCCAAGAAGCGAGGGGGGTCCTGAAGCTGTTCTCGGACGTGCCTTCAAAACGTTGGGCAAACCAGCTCAAGCAGTGACGGACCGGTCCGATGTGTTTGCCACTGATCGCTTCAGCGCATTTTTGGCGTCCTTTGGCGTGGCGCACATCATTGTCGGCTCGCTTAGGCCTGATCAGAGAAATGCGGTTGAGCGGCATTTGAGGCGCAAAGCCCGATCTTAAAGGGTTCGGCGTGATTTCTCTGGCCGTTACGCCTGGCCTGATCCCGTACGATGGGCGGTGGTCGACTACCGGACCCGGATACCCGATCGAAATCCGATCGTATGCCCAGTCTTTCGTGAGCTCTTTGACCTGCTTCACCATCGATTTCGCGGACAAGCCGGGGCCGGACACAAACTCGCGCTGATCCGCGTTTTGTCCGTCATGACCTTCACATGGGACCGCCGACGTCGATCGACAGGATGGCGTTTGCGACCTGCGGGCATTCGCCTTCATGTTTTCGCTTCCTCGGCCCCGCCCGTCGGACGGGTTGATTTCTGCAATGCTTCGAGCACGCTCCGCCCGCTCCCTTCATCTTCCCTTATCGGACCAGATGTGTACGCCAACGCCGGAACGAATCCGAGCCCTGCGGCTTTGAAGCTCGCAACCGCAAAACGTACATCGATGCCCACGCCGAACAAGGAGCCGATAGTCATGGCTGACGCCGCTCCAACTCAGACCATCAAGTCGGTTCCAAAGCCCCGCGACCAGCATCTTCGGGACATGGCCGATTGCATCCGTTTTCTCTCGATGGATGCCGTCCAGCACGCCAAAAGCGGCCATCCCGGCGCCCCGATGGGCATGGCAGACATCGCGACCGTCCTGTTCAGGGATTTCATGCAGTTCGACGCGGCCGATCCGCACTGGTTTGACCGAGACCGGTTCGTGCTGTCGAACGGCCACGCCTCGATGCTCCTTTACAGCCTGCTTTATCTGACGGGCTTCGAGGACATGACCCTGGACCAGTTGAAGCGCTTCCGGCAGATCGACAGCAAGACGGCCGGTCACCCCGAATACAAGCACGCTGACGGCATCGAAACGACGACCGGTCCGCTTGGCCAGGGCATCGCCAATTTGGTGGGCTTCGCCCTCGCCGAACGCATCCTGAACGCCTCGTTCGGCGACGAACTCTGCAACCATTTCACCTATGTGTTCATGGGCGACGGCTGCCTGATGGAAGGCGTCAGCGAGGAGGCGATCTCGATGGCGGGCCACTACAAGCTCGGCCACCTGATCGCGTTCTGGGACAACAACTCGATTACGATCGACGGCCCTACCCGGCTGGCGGTCTCCGACACGGAAATCGAGCGCTTTCGGGCTTCCGGCTGGCACGTCCAGGAGATCGATGGACACGACACCGATGCGATCCGGGACGCGATAACCGCCGCCCGCGCCGTCACCAACAAGCCGTCCCTGATCGCCTGCAAGACCATCATCGGGTTCGGATTCCCGACCAAGGCCGGCACCGAGAAGGCCCATAGCGACGCGCCGGGAGAAGACGAGATCGCCGGCGCCCGCAAGATTCTCGCCTGGGATTCACCGCCTTTCGTGATCCCCGAACCGCTGCTGCGCGAGTGGCGCGAGATTGGCACCAAGGGCCGCAAAGCACGCATGGCCTGGGCAGATCGCGTCAAGGCGGCCCCTGCCGACTTACGTTCGGAGTTCGAGCGACGCAACGACGGCAAGCTGCCGCCGGACTGGCAGAAAGCCATCGCCGCGGCCCGCGCCGAGCTCCTTGCCAGCGGCAAGGAAGTGGCCACGCGCGCCGCAAGCGGTACCGTCCTCAACCACGTGGCTGCGGCCATTCCGGAGCTGCTCGGCGGGTCCGCCGATCTGACGACTTCCAACAACACCAAGGCCAAGGGCATGGTCGAGATCAAGCCCGGCGAATATGGCGGCTCCTATATGCATTACGGTGTGCGGGAACATGGCATGGCCGCGGCCATGAACGGCATCGCACTGCACGGCGGATTGATCCCTTACGGAGGCACCTTCTTGTGTTTCTCGGACTACTGCCGCCCCTCGATCCGCCTCGCGGCCATGATGCAGGTCCGGACGATCTTCGTCATGACGCACGATTCCATCGGTCTCGGCGAAGACGGTCCGACCCATCAGCCCGTCGAGCAGCTCGCGGCGCTGCGAGCTATCCCCCATCTTGCTCTCTATCGGCCGGGCGATCCGATCGAGACCGCCGAATGCTGGGAGGCGATTCTGAACACGCCCCGCCAGGCCGCCCTGCTCGCCCTGTCCCGGCAGCCGATGCCTCTGCTGCGGCGCGAGCTTGCCACAGAGAACAAGTCGGCCAGAGGCGGCTACGTGCTGCAGGAAGCGGAAGGCGGCGAGCGCAGGCTCACGATCTTGAGCACCGGCTCGGAACTCCACTTCGCAGTCCAGGCACGCGAAATCCTCCAGAAGGAGGGTGTACCGACGGCCGTGGTGTCCATGCCGTGCCGGCTGTTGTTCGAACAGCAGGACGCCGCTTACAGGAAGGCCGTGCTCGGCAAGACGCGCGCGCGCGTCGCGGTGGAAGCCGCCGTCGAACTCGGGTGGGATCGCTACATCGGCCTCGAGGGCCGTTTCGTCGGGATGCATTCCTTCGGGGCGTCCGGAAAGATCGCCGACGTCTACAAGAAGTTCGACATCAATACTGAAGCGGTGGTGCGTGCCGCGCGGGAGACGCTTGCGGAAGCCACCGCCTAGGCAGGGAGATCGTGTCTTGAATGGGTGCCGGCGTCGTAGATCCGGATCTGAAGCATCGGAAAACGCCGCTTCAGTTCGATCGCGCCAAGCTCAGCACCTTCCTTGGTGCTGAATTCGGCCTTGAGGCGTCCGTCGATCTCGATCGCGAAACCTGTTTTGGGCAATTCGGTCGTTCTACCTGGCATTCGAAACCCGTTATCATTGGCGTCAAATCGCGCATCTGGTTACGGTGAGTCCGGCATTGGCCACAAGGCCGGTCCGACGGTTGTGGAAAGTATAGCCGCGTGAGCGATTCGTTCGATCTCCGCCGTTTCGTGGACGCCCAGGAGCCGGTTTATCGACAGGTCGTCGAGGAGCTGTCGCACGGCCGCAAGCGCACGCATTGGATGTGGTTCGTCTTTCCCCAGATCGCCGGCCTCGGTTCGAGCGCCATGGCGCAACGCTTTGCGATCGGCTCGCGTGCGGAAGCGGTCGCCTACGTGGAGCACGGACTGCTTGGACCGCGCCTGATCGAATGCACGCAGCTCGTAATGACGGCGAGCGAAAAGACGATAACCGACATCTTTGGGTCGCCAGACGACATGAAATTCCGGTCGTGCATGACGTTGTTCGATGCTGTATCGCAGCAAGGGGTTTTCGCCGAGGCGCTCGCGGCCTTCTATCCGGGCGGAAAGGATCGCGCGACGCTGGCGATCTTGGGAGGTGCGAGGCCGCGCCCGGGCGAGTAGTGCGGGAACCCGACCAGCGTACGTTCGTTTTTCATCTCACTCATGGATATTTGAAATTGTCGTTGCAGGAAACCGCTGAAATCACGAACGAAGATCGGGAGGCGCTGCGCGGCGCGGTCAAGGCGCTCGAGCATCCCAGTCTCGCCGGCAGACTGACCAACCTGGTCGGCAAGCCCGTCGAGTTGATCGCGTCTGCCCTGCCCTCTGCCGCCTCCACGGCGATCACGGCGGCCACCTCAAAGGGGCTCGAGGCGGCGCTAAAGGTCGCCCTGCGCACGCTTCCGTCATCATCTTCTTCGCATTCAGAGCTACTGCACCGGGCGCTCGCGACCGCTTCGGGCGCCGCAGGCGGGACGTTTGGACTGGCAGCGCTTCCGGTCGAACTGCCTGTATCGACCGTCATCATGCTGCGGTCGATCGCCGACATCGCAAAGAGCGAAGGCGAAGACCTTGCGGATCCGGAGACCAGCCTCGCCTGCGTCGAGGTCTTCGCGTTGGGCGGCCGGGCCGGGTCGACCGACGCTTCTGAAAGCGGCTATTTCGCCGTCCGGAGCGTCCTCGCGAAGACCGTCTCCGAGGCCGCCCGCTTCATCGCAGAGCGCGGGTTCATCAGGGAAGGCGCTCCGGTCGTCTTGAAGTTCGTCACGCAGGTGGCTTCGCGTTTCGGCCTCGTGGTCACGCAGAAAGTTGCCGCGCAAGCGCTTCCCGTCGTCGGCGCCGTCGGCGGTGCCGCAGTCAACTATGCGTTCATGGAGCATTTCCAGGAGATCGCGCACGGCCATTTTACGGTGCGCCGGCTTGAGAGGATCTACGGCCAGGACAGGGTCAGGGCCGAATACGGCCTGATGGCCGGCGAGCTTTAGGAATTGCCATTCCTGCTTGATTGTCTTGCATCCTAGGCGGAAGCGGTCCGAGATGAGACCGAGTAGACCGACTTTCTCACCGGCGTTGCCCCAAAATCATGATCGGCCTGAGCGGTAAGACCGGCAAGATCATTGCCGACAGCGCCATCGCCCTTCCGGCAGGGTTCGACGCGGGGCTGGTTAAGTTCAACTCAAACGTCGATCACTCCGAGATCTGGAAAGAAGCGTACGCCTACTCCCCCTGCCGGCGAAATGTGCGCCGGATGTTCGTTGTAGCAAGAGCGTTCGACGGCGTTGCGCGATAGTGCTACGAATGCTTACCATGCGGAGTATTCAAGATGGTTTCGCGAACACTTCTGGTCGAGGGCTCAAGCACCAGCTCGCTGGATGGCGGGCTGCCGCAGACGCCTGTCACCCCCTACCATGTAATCTACATGTCCGACCCGGCTGCTATCAACCCACCGATCGCGCACACGAACTTTGCGACAGGTGGAGAAACCTTAGCTGACATCAGCAAGCGCGCGCCAGACGTAATAACGGCGTTCGCTGCCCCACCGACTGTGAACGTTTTGACGCTTCAACTGGGACAGAACGATTTTATCGGTGGCGGTCCCTACGCCAACAACGTGGTGGGATGGATAGCCGACGTTGAAACGCTGATCGGCAGGTATCGGGCCGCCGTGAACAAGCTCGTTAAAATAGGTCTCACGACTCAAAACCCTCGGAACGATCCGACGTTTCTCGGCACCAGGCCAGCGGTGAACGCCGCCATTCGGACACTCGTGAAGAATGGCGTGGCCGATTTCCTTATCGACTGGGCAATCGACCCGACATATTCGCACGACGCCGACGTGACAAATCCCGCCAAATACCCGGATGGCACCCATCCCTCCCAGGCCAACCAGAACAACATGGAGGCACTTTACTATCGGGTTGCATTGGATGAGCTTTCTGCTTCTTGGAAGGAGCAACGGACGCTGCCAAAATCGTCGCCGAAATCGCGATGGCCTTAGCTTTCCGGATCGGCATCCAGTCCCCGCAAAGGTGGTCCAGCCTTCATCGCCGCGCTCGTAAAAAAGCTCTGGATGTCCCTGACTTTCTTGTTTTCGGTAGTGGTGAGGGTCGCATACTTGTCTGCGGGCAGGCAAAATTTTGCATGGTTCACGAGACCGTGGAAATCACCGTCCATCACCTGACCTCGAAATTTCTGTTCGACAGTCAGGAATGACGCTCCGCCGTCTCTCCATCCTGACAACAGCGTATCGCGCGTCGCCGTGGGGTAGCCTTCCCTTAAGGTACTGAGGACCAGGTCGTCGACCTTTTGCCGGAGCGTATTGCTCCAGCCAGTGATGTATTCCTCGATCAGCATTCCCGATTTGGCGATCGAAGCCGCAGCGTCGGAGACGCTTTTTGCAATGAATTCGACGAGCGCGCCGACCGTATTGCCGAATACGTTGGTGATCAGATCCGGCGGACGGAGCGTCTTTTGCCCTGCCATCGTCTGGTTGAACCGGGCAGCGATCTGGACGAGCGCCTCCTCGCTCGCGATGCCCCAAAGCCTCAGCGGATCCTTCTCGGAGATCGGCGAGTCCTTTGGCAAGGCTGCCGAAACGTTAAGGATTTCGAACACCCATTGAGCCGCGGCGGACCGGGCCTCGACTGCGTTTTGCGCGCGCGCTGCGGTCGACAAAGGGTTGCCCGGCGGCGTTGCACCTTCCGCTTCGTCAGCCATGATCCCCCTCTCCCCGAAGACCAAACGAAAATCTAGGTCGACCCCATTCGTTCACAATTCGTGGTTGCAATCAATGCCGGTCTGAAATCGCGGCCACTAGCAATGCAATTTCGACCGGCAGAAGCGCCAGAGCCAAGTATTTGCGACTTGACGCCGGCGGGTCGTTCTCGCTCGTAAGCGCGTGGCAATCATCCCGCCGAGCGGCTGATGTGCCGGCCGGCAGCGACGCACAGAAACGGCAAAACGAGTGACAGGCTCTCAGTCCAGATTGCTAGTTGTCGGCTCACGGGTCTGCTGGCGCGATGACAAGAACGACCAGGCCGCCGTCACCGAGGCGAACTGGTCTGGAGTGACCTTGAAGTGGGACAATCGGAGCCAGCAATCCATCATGCACAACGACATGGGAGCTGTTGGCATCATGTCCGGAAAATGATCGCAATGGCCAAACCGAAATCCAATGAGGCGTCGGCAGAAATCAGGTGCTCCGGCTGCGACGGCACCGGATTTCCGACCGTGGCGCAGCCGGCCAAGTCCGGACGTAGAATCTACCCGGCGCCCTGCAAGCAGTGTTCCGGAAAGGGACGAGTTAAGGTCGCCTAGGCTGGCCAAGCGGGGGAATTTGCGGCTCGCCGCGGTAGCCCCGCCGCAGAGCTCAATACCTGCGGCTGGCACGAGATAGCCTCCATAACCAAAGGAATGATCAACGCTTCGCTGGGCGCACTACACTTTGCCCAACGCTTTCCTGAAGAAAACTGGATTAGTCGCGAGACTGTTGACTCATGCCGGTTGAGCTGCAGGTAATCCATGCAATCGGTCGACACGCCGACTAACAGGACGCCTCTCCGCGACAAGTTGCGGTGGACACACCCCAAAACCTCTGTTTGTTTTGGCGAGGCAGTATATATTGAGCTTGGTCTGGGAGGATGGATGACTGCCGAAGTAATGCGTCTCGCCATCAGGGAGATGCCCCCCGAAAGCATACGAACGCTTATCCGAGCCACCGTTTCGGCGATTGAAGCTTCGTTCAACACGATCGACCGCCTCCAATCTCGGACGCGACTGTCCCTGGCGTTATCGCTTCTTGAAACCGGTGCTGTGAAAACCGGTCGATTTGAAAGACCTACGGCTGCGCTTGCCGCCGGGTTGGCGCAGCTCGGTGTCGATGACCGACACTATTGGATAAGCACCTTCTTCACGCTTCTTATGAGCGTATCGCTCCGCCGCGAAAAGGCGACCTATTTCACTCCGCCGCCCGTCGTCCGGCATCTCATCGACCAGGCAGAAAAGGCCGGTCTCGACCTGAAAACGGCGCGCGTGATCGATCCGGCCGCCGGGGGCGCCGCGTTCGTTTCCAGTCTGGCCGGCCGAATGACCGAACTAGGCTGCAGCGTCGAAGACATCCGGTGCCGGATTTCGGGCATCGAAATCGACCGCCATTTGGCTCTGCTCGGAGAGGCGCTGCTGTGCGACCGGCTCGGTGAAACGTATGGCGATGGTGGCGCGGGAAAGCTTATCCGTATCGGAGATTCCCTGACCGTCGAAGAGGCCGCGAGTTACGATGCCGTTTTTGTTAACCCGCCGTACGGCAGGATCATGGGCCTGCCAGGAGCGATCCCGCCTGAATGGCTTACCTTCTCTGCGCCGGGCCATATCAATAGATACGCCTTGTTTATGGATCTCGCGTTCCGAATGGCAAAGCCAGGCGGCCTGGTCGCGACGGTGTCGCCCTCGAGTTTCATTTCCGGCCCGCTTTTTGGGCGGCTCCGGGAGTACATCCGCGCACGGGCGGAGGTGGTCCGGATCGACGTGCTGGAGCGAAAGGACGTCTTCCATGACGTTCAACAGGACGCCTGCGTTGCGATCTTCCAGATGCGATCCGGCGGCATGCAGAACGTGAGTGGTTTTTCCCCAAAATTCGGACGCCTTGATCGTAACTGGAGCCACATGGAAGCGGGCGCTGTTGCCGCCGCCAACGGGGAATTGAGTTCGCCCTGGGTCCTTCCCAGTCAAGACGGTCATGACGGTGGCGCACTTGAACGCTGCACCGCCAGGCTGAGCGATTACGGTGTCAGTCCCAAGGCCGGCTATTTCGTTTGGAATCGCGAACAGGACCGTCTGCAGTGCGGAAGGAAATTCGGCACGGCGTACCCGTTATTTTGGGCGCAAAACGTCAAGCCCGGGAGGCCGTGCATGCCGTCGAGCAAAAAAGGGGCCGGCATCGATTTCGTCAAATTCGACGCCGTCCACGCCGGGATCATCCGTCGCCCATCGATTATTCTGCAGCGGACGACCAACAGCAAACAGCCCCGCCGCCTGATCGCAGCGACGATACCGCGGAAGGTCCTGAAGAAACACAAGGGCTTCGTAAGCGAAAATCATACGATTCTTCTCGTTCCGGAAGGCCGCGCAAATCTTTCGCTGCTCTGCAAGCTCCTCAACACCAATGCCGTCGACAGGAGGTTTCGGCGTATCGGCGGAACGCAGAACGTTTCTATCGAGTCTTTACGCAATCTGCCGCTTCCAGCACAGCAGCATCTGCGAAAAGCGATGATGACCACGGACGATTTCGAAGCTGCCGTGGAGTCCGCGTATGGGATGTCGGCGGCCGCCGCCGAGAGCAAGGCGGCATGAAGACCAGAGATAAGAACCCCAAGTTCGGAGGAATCGACAGAAACCTCGATCCGCTGGCCAGACAGGAGAAATCCCGGGCGCGGGCGCAGCGCATCCGCGAGCTCCTACAGGCCAGCCAGTCGCCTGTCGCTCCCGCCCAGTTGATTCGACCCGGGATCTCCACGCCCACGACGACGCGTTACGCGACAACCGCGGACCCCACATCGTGGCTGCCGCCGGACGCCGGTCGCCCGCTGCTCGAAGCCGCATTCGATTGCCTCAAGGATTCCGCAGACCGTGCCATCATGGCCTGGCCTTCGAAGCCCGGAGGTGCCTTCGTTGCCGCGTGCGTCTTTTTGAGGGAGGCCCGAGCGTCGGGGCGTCTCGCTCACGCGACCGTCGGCTATTGGCCGTGGCGCGAGGGCGCGACACGTGCTGCACGATCAGTTCTCGTCAACCCCGACGATATCGTCCAAGCTTCGCGCCATGCTTACAACGACCGGCGAAATTCCGAATGGGCAAACGCTGCCCTATCCCACAATTCGCTCTGCATGCTCGAGATACGGCTGCAGGATCTCGTCGGCAGTCGCACCGCAGCCGCACACCACAGCATCAAAAACATTATTGTGCGCAGCGCCACCCTTCTCGAAACCACATGCGTCTTCGCGCCTACCCGCGAAAAAGGCACGCGCGCGTTCCAGCCCGCTCCCGACCAGGTGCTGCGCCGCGTGAGAAAATACACGTCAATGGGAGAACCCCGAGCGGGACTCGTCGAACATGTCGAGGCAATCGGCGATCCGGACCGTTCACCATTCGCGCTGCTCGGGCTGCCACCCGCGAACAATCCGGACGGCCTCACACGTTTTCTCGACTGTACCCGGACCAAACAACACGGGCTGGACCTGATAATCGCCGATCTCACGCGGGTCGGCAGATCGGAGATTCAGGACCACTGGGAAAAGCGATTGGAAGCGCTGCTTTCCGCATTGGACGATTCCGGTGGGAGGCGACCCGGCGTCCTGGTCATCACCGAGGAATCATTCATTCAACGCCGCGCGTTCCGTATCCTGAAAAGCCACGCTGAAACGCGACGCCCGAAAAGGAAGGCCCACCAACTCGGTGTCTACCTCGAGCAGCCGACGCTGTTCGGGCCGGCCGCGGTACTGCCAACCGAGATGCCACCCATCACATTCCAGGCCGACATCAAGGACGCATCTCTGGCCCCGTTACGCCGTCAACTCGTCGCCCTCGGCCAACGCATGCGCGAGGCCGGCACAGCACACGGAGCGGAGGCCGTATCTCGGGCGCTGGCGTTTGTCAGGCGTTGCGCGTCCTTGCCAATGGGGCTGCGTGAGGCCCGCGAGACGGCGGAGATCCTGTATGACGCCGACGACGATGCGGATGCGTCGGTCCGGGCCATGTTCCTTCCGAAGATGGCGCTGGCGGAGCTTTCCGCCTTCGGCGAACTGTTCCCGGCCTTCGCGTCCGAGGCGGCGTCGGCCGCCGCGACTGTAGAAGCCAAGGTCGTCACGTGGAACGGAGAACTCTCCGGTCGCCGCAAAACTTATGGAATTGCTGGCAGAGCCCTCGCTCAACGCTCCGACGACGGTGCTCGCCCTGCCCGACCGACGCATCGTCGAGGTTTTCATCGCCTCGGACCGGGGCATCCATTGCCGTTGTGATGTCGTAGACCATAAAACACTTGCCGCTCATCTGTCAGCACGCAATCCGCAGCACGTGGTCGTCGTGGGACCCACGCCGGAAGCGGTGCGGACGTTGCTGGTCACGCGATGCGCACCGACATCCGTGCTGCTGCTCGGCGACGCCGCGGGGAGCGCGCTTCTATCAGCCGAGCTAGGCTCGCTCGAAGCCATCTCTGCCTTCTCGTCATTCGCGGCGCGCGCTAAATCGATCGTTGCGGCGCTTCGCCGCGGCGGCTCAGACGAAACCCTCGACATGGCCGAGGCCGAATTCCGCGTATCGGCGGTCGTCCGGGAGAATGAAGTCGATCTCACGCAGGCGGACGAGACTTACCGAGGAGATGTGGTCCGGATCACGATGCAAAGCGGTATCCGGCTCGACTACAGGCCGGGCGGAGAGATACTGTTGCTTTCGCCGGGAGAAGCGCGGCCGTTCGAGCGCATCCAAGCCCGCCAAGTTCAGGCCGGGTATCGCATCCTCGTCCTCGACGCTTCCATACGGGAGCCGATACGGCTGGCCATCGCGGGGTCTCGAAAGAGCCGCCAAGAATTAGAGCGCTACCATGCTCATATTGCGAAGATCCGGACGACCGAACCCGGCGGATCGCTGGCCGAGAAGGCGCGGAACGTCCTGGCGCGCATGCAATCGGTTGACCGGTCAACCGGCAACGAGATTCACAACATAGTTCGATGGTTGAATGCGGATGCGACGCCCGTATCGCATCAAGGTGCGCGCGCCCCGGGCGCCGCGCGCGACTGGCCACGGTTCGTGGCGTTCATGAATGCCGTCGGCGTGGAAAAGACCTTGGCCGAACTCTACTGGAAAGTCGCAGTCCTTCCCTCTCGCTCGTACCGCGCACAGGAGGGCCATCTCTTCAATCAGCGCGTCGTCCAATTCGTGCTCGACCCCGAGTCGACAGACATGTGGAAATCCATGCAGGGGCTCTGGCAGCAGGTCATGGAGTCCGTGGACGACGTCGTCGACGTCACGTTCACGTCCGCCGGAGATGAAAATGTCTGAGTCGCAAGCCCTCGAAGGCATGTCCTGGGATCAACGCCAGGAGTTGAAGGAAGCGGTCTGCGATGCGGTGCTGGAGCGAGCCCGCCAGGTCGTTACGGGCGACGGGATCTACGGGTCCGTAATCCTGAACGAGCGGCCGTCGAGAAAACTATCAAGCGGTTTCGTGCTGCCGCGGCTTGATGTGGATGGCGACGACGAGTCCAGCGACATCAGGATCGCCACGCACGGCCTGGACTTCCGCATCCGGCCGGGAGGGGCCGGCGAAATTGTCGTCTTGCCGGCATTCCACGTGTACGTCAGAGCGCTGCCCACGGCCGATGAGATGTTTGCCCGGGACGGTTGGTTGATCCCCCAGGCGGATTTCAATCCAGCCGCCAAGACTTGGATCAGGGACGCCATCAATGCGCGATCCCGGGCAGAAATTCCTCAAGGCACGCCCTCAGCCGAACGAGCACGCCTTCGTGCGGTGATATCGCGTGAAGTACACATCGCGATGGGGGTGGGCGTCCCGCAAAATGCGGCGCCGCCGGTCGGAAACGACGATGACGTCGACGGGGCGGATGCAAATCCACCGCCTCCGCCCGCCCGCGATCGGCTGCGCATCCCCAACGCGCTTTCGCGGCGCTACGACATACCCATGAAATGGATCAGGCTTGCGGTCCACGCGGGACCATTAACGCTTCCCCTTCCCTGCGTTCCGGCAGTTTGGGAACGCGCGGCAGCCGGATACAAGACAATAATGCAGAGCGCGATCCAGACCGCCTATGACGACTGGATATCATCGGACCGCGGGAGAGAGAACGCTTGGCGGGCAATCAGTCCTCCGTCGGATGCCTTCTGGTCACGCGAAGGCTGGGATCGATTTTTGACCGTTGCGAGAGCTGCGGCCGTCCAACCAGCGGACCTGATACCGACCTTTGATGTTCAGTTACTTGTTCAGGCACTGCCAGACCCGCTGATTGCCGACGCTTTCTCCGTCCGTGTCGCCATCGAAAATCTTCGCGAGTCCGACGAGAAGCTGGAATTCGGGCTGTATGGGGTGTCGTTGGCGTTAGGTGTTCCGGAAGAAACGCTCGGTCCGATGCGAACTCGAGCGGGTCCGGCGCAGCTATCACCTCGCCGGATTCATGACCATGCCGGCAATCGGTGTGAACGGCGGCGTCGTCGATCTCGGGACAAACGCCGGAATGCGGCAGCTGCAGACAACGTGGATGCCCCGCTACGTGCTGCCACGCACAAGGGCGACCGAGCTACCGTCGGTGCCGACGACGTACACGGTACTCGCTTCCGAGCAGAATGATGTCGGCCGCATTTCGTCGCTGTCCGACGCCATGGACGCGTGGATCGGGACCGTGGCGAGCGGTACCAATCTTTCCGACCTGGGGGAAGAAGGTGACGAGGCAGACGAAGCGGCACAGCGCACGCGATTCGAGGACGATCTGCAGGCGTGGCGAAGAGAGTCCGGGCGAATCCGGAAAGGCATCAATCTGCTCTCGGCATCGCAGTTGGCATGGCGATCATCTCCACGCTCGTCCAAGGCGATCCCCTACAGGGCATGGCTTCTGCTGAACCGTTCATTCGCGAGCGCAAATCCGGCGACACAGGGACAACAGCCGGGTTGGCGTCTGTTCCAACTTGCATTTGTGCTCGCACATGTTCCTACGCTGGCGTCCCGCGTCCCCGATTTCGCGGCGGACTTCGACGCCAGTTTCGACGAAGACTCTGCCAGCTTGCTCTACATGGCGACCGGCGGTGGCAAAACTGAAGCATTTTTCGGCGTTTTGGTTTTTACGCTGTTTCTGGACCGGCTCCGCGGCAAACACCGCGGCGTCACCGCAATGATGCACTATCCGCTGCGCCTTCTGACCGTTCAGCAGGCCCAGCGCCTGGCTAGACTGCTGGCCAAGGCGGAAATGATCCGACGGCGCGAAGGCGTCGGCGGTTCTCCGTTCGAGATCGGTTTTTGGGTGGGAGGCGCCAACACGCCCAACGCCACCGAAAGGCCGCCGGGGACCGTCTCGGAGCCTATGCGGTGCATCCCCCTGTCCGGAACGCCGCGTGCAGCGGACGAGGACGCGCTTCGCACAAGTCAGCAGAAGAATGACCGGGAATATGTCGTCGCCAACGAGTCGTGGAACAAGCTGCCGGAATGTCCCTTCTGCAATTCGGGCATCGAGACCGGCCTGCGCCTTTTTCCCACAAGGCATCACCGGCTGGGCATCGTCTGTCAGAACGCCGCTTGCGAATGGAACGTCAACGTACGCGCGACCGACGGTGATCGCGAGCCGCTGCCGTTCCTTTTGGCGGACACGGACATTTACCGTGCCGCCCCGTCGGTGTTGCTCGGCACGATCGACAAACTCGCGCTGCTTGGTCAAAATATCCACACGATCGACCGCGTTGCAGGCATGTTCGGGATGGCCCGCCAAGTGCAAGGCGGCGCTGACGGACTGCTGCACATGGTCAGCGGCCCACTTGCCGCAGCGCCGACGCCAGCCGGCTACGAACACGTAGCGCCATCCTACGAAGACGGCGCCGAGATCTTTGTTGATCCCTTTCCGAGCCTGATTGTCCAGGACGAGATACATCTGCTGGAAGAAAGCCTCGGCACGTTCGGTGGTATTTTTGAGACGGCACTGTTCGAGTGGCTGACCCAACTCGCAACCCTGCTCGGCGACAGAGTGAGCCAGATTCCCGGAGCGCCTGGCCGGCCCCGCCTGCCGCATGTTATCGGTGCGACGGCAACGGCAGCGGACATCGCAAAGCACGCAAGAGCCCTCTACCAAAAACAAGTGGTTCAATTTCCACATCCGGGACCCGCGCTGCACGAAGGGTTCTACACCCGCATGGCCGCGTTTCAGGCGGGCGACGAGGCCGAACGGGCGCGAGCGACGTCCGGGAACACGCCAGCAAGCCGCGAGCGCGCCGCCCCCTGGGGGCGTGTCTACGCTAGTCTTATGACAAACGGCCGCCTTCATACCGTCACGACGCTTTCAATCCTTGCGGCGCACGCCGCAACCATAACGAGGTGGCAACGCGACCTGAGTTCGCCCGATGCTGCTCGCCGGCAACGCGCCGCGGGCGAGATGTTGTCTTCCGTCTCAGCCGCTCCTTGGTCAGACCGCCGCGCGGCTGCCATTCGGCAAGCGAGCGCGGAGGGACGTTTCGACAGGCTGGCCGAACTGGTCGATCTTCACCGGATCGAACTCACGTATGTGACGAACAAGAAGGGTGGCGATCAGATCCTTTCGGCTCTTGAGACCGAAGTCCGCGAAATCCATGCTGCGATGGGCGATGAGTATGCTTTGGGCGGTTTCTCGATGGAGCTGATTTCCGGCGGCGTCGACATCGGCAGAATCCAGTCGGTGATACGCCGCGCGGAAGAGCCATTCGATCCGATGAGCGGCGACATCTCGACGGCGCTGCGCGGCATCGTCGCCACATCCGCTATCTCCCACGGTGTCGACGTTGAGTTCTTCAATGCCATGGCGTTTGCCGGTATGCCGTCCGACATCGCCGAATACATTCAGGCATCGTCGCGCGTCGGCCGCATCCATGTCGGGTTCTCCCTGCTGGTGCCGACGCCGCAGACGCGGCGCGACAGATTCGTCGTAGAGGTCCATGAATCCTTCCATCGCCTTCTCGAACGGATGATTTCGCCGCCGGCCATCGAAAGATGGGCGGACCGGGCGATCGAACGCACCATTCCCTCGCTTGTGCAGACATGGCTGGCGGGTATCCGTCACAATGAGCGTTTCGTAGCGGCAGCTGCCGGAGACAAGGGGAACATTACGCTGCCTTCGACCGTCGAAGGCGCGGCAAGACTGCTGCGCGACAGGCGCAGTTTCGACGACTGCGTCGCATTCGTCACCACCGCTATCGGCGTAGGCGCTCCCACCGGCGCGCCCAACAATCCCGAGTACTACGGAGACCTCGTTGCCACCCAGGTGCAGCAGATCAGGGCGGTCATCGACAGCAACGATTATGTGGGGCGGCTGGAGGACTTCTGGAGCGCACGGAATACCGGGTTGGCGCGTCCGATGACAAGTCTCCGCGATGTCGACGCGCAGGGCAAGATCCAAGCCTCCGACAGGTCTCAAAAGAACCAGCATCTGACCTGGGAAGAGGTCTCGGAAGCCATGGCGATGATCCGCAACCGAGGGGGCGGGTACGGGCGGCGTAGCGCGAGCAGCGAGCTGGACACCGGAGCCGACTGATGAATGCACCCCGTCCTCCTTCGATGCAGAGATCGCGCGGCCAGCTCGCCGGTGCCTACGCTCCGCACAGCCTCTTCACCTTCGAGGGCGGGCTGGGCGCGTGCATGGCACTTCCCAGTTCAGGCAATCGTTCCGCAGACGACGAACTACGCAGTGTCACGCAGAGGATGATCAGCGAGCAGATACAGGAATATTTTGAAGCGTGGGCGCTGCGCGCCTCGCGCGGTTTGAACCTGAATCATCCGATCGACCTGACGCTGGCTGTCGACGGACGCGTCGTCAACAACGGCACCGTACGCGTCCGATTGGGAGACCTAGCCTTCCAGATCCCCGATCACGTCGGCTATGTGCCATTTCCGTTGTCGTTTGCGTGCACCCGCTGCGGGCTGCACCGGCAATGCGACCGCGTGGAGAGGCTGTCAGCCGAGGCAGCCAAGTTCAGGCGCGCCTGCCCCGCCGGTGCAGACAATTGCGCCAACGACTGGCAGCAGCTCGATGTCGTCATGGCGCATTGGTCCGGAGACATCGAACCGGTGTCGCCCAACTTCCGCTACTGGTCGACCGCCGCGGGCCAGGTCCAGGAGCTCGGCAGATGCAGTTCGTGTGAATCGACACGTTTCTATCTCCGACGACCGCCCGGCCCCCTCGCCGGCTGGCAGTTCGAATGCGTCGAATGCCGCTTTCCCCGACAAATTCTTCAGAGAGACCTGAAGACACTCGAAGTTCTCGGCCCCCTCACGACCCAGGGCCAGGCGATCTATGCCGAGATCAACATGGAGCCTGTCTCATACCGGGCATCGGCTGCGTACTATCCCCACGGAGACCGGCTTTTGGTCTTCGATCAAGACCAATACGTGCAGTTGCTCGCTGCAGCGCAGACCGCCCAACTGTCCGGTTTCCTCGCGACCCAATATGGCTATCCGCCCACGCAGCTCGATGATGCGGAGAAGGAACGGCTACTGCGCGCTGCGGGACGCGGCACTCAGTGGGACAACTACTTCAGAATCCGCGCGTTGCTCGCGATGCTGGAAGGAACGCCCAACATTCCTGCCGAATACCTTCAGGCTCAAAAAGAGGAAATGAAGGCGCGAGAGGAGGAATGGAATGCGACGGTATTTGCCGGGCACCAGCAGGCGGTGGATGGGATTGCGCGCGCCTGCTTCGATAGGGCGGAATACGTCCGCCGCTTCGATCCGGTCCGGATGGCGATCGAACATCGAACCCTTACCGAAGAGAGGCTTTCCGGACGGCAGATGCCGGATGGCAAGGATGTCTCTGTCGACGTCACCATCCTAGACGACTTCCTGTTCCCGGACGGCCTGGGGGTTGAACAACGCCAAAGGTTATTGGAGGAAGTCCGGCTGCGGCGGGACCTGCTCGGAATCGAAGACATGCGCCTCATCCGCGATGTCCGCGTATGCGAATACACCTTTGCCTACACGCGGACATCTCCAACGCCGACGGTCAAGAGAGATAAAGCCGGCAACGCCGAGATGCCTGTAAGGCTTCGATTGTTCGACAAGGTCTCGATCGGCGACACTGCCCGCCACCCGGTGCTTTGCCTGGTTCAGTCCAACGAAGGTTTTTACGTCAAACTCAATGAGGAATGCGTACTCCGCTGGCTCGACGCCAACGGGATCCAACCGGTCGCGGCTCCCGACGGGGTCCGCCTCGGCGGACGGCTCATCGAAGAATTCGCGAGACTGAATGCTGATCCCGACACGCGCTTTTCGCGGTTTCTCGACGAATACCGCCGCGAGCGCGCGATACCCCGTTCGGCTTACCCCTTCGTCTACACGCTTCTGCACACCATGGCTCACCACCTGATCGACGTGTCCGCCTCCATGTCGGGCCTCGATCTCGGGTCATTCGGCGAGCACGTCTTCGTGCCGGATCTCGCATTTCTAGTCTATCGCCGCGGAATGACGATGGACCTTGGCAACCTGTCTTCGATGTGGCGGGACCGCGGAGACCCCATCTTCGGCAACGAAGTCCTGGACCAAATGGTCGACCCCGTCAGCCTCCGGTGCGGCTCGGAGAGCATCTGCAATCATCGTGGGGGTGCCTGCCCGGATTGCGTGCTCATTCCGGAGAACGCCTGCCTTACGCGAAACGAATTGCTTTCGCGCTCGGTGCTGATCGGACGCGGTGTTCCGCGGTGGGATGCCACGGCCCAACCCCTGGCCGGCTATTATGAAATTGCACGGCAGTTCGTGACCGAACGGACGGGCGGCGGCTGATGAATTCGGCCCTGGGGGCATCGTTGGCCCGCTCACTCGTTGTATCACTTGCTGCGGACTGCGGAGTTGCCGCCGATCTAGCGCGACTGGTCGCGGACCGGGCGGGCGGAACGATCGATGCAGACAGCGTCGCGTTCGCATCGCGCCCCGCGCTGGTGCGTGTGGCGACGGACTTCGTTCAACGGCGCTGGCTGACGACGGTGCCGAACGGATGGCGCGTAGGTCCGCTCTCAATACCAACCGGAGTTGTGCCGTTCCTGGAGGGTGCTGCGGCCATGCGGGCCAACGATCCGGATAAAGAGACATCGACTGCGGTCGTCACGATGCCGCCTGCTCCCAGCGCCATAGCCGCCGCACTGCCGATGTACGGTTTGGCATATGCTTCGCTGGTCTCGACGCGTGATGCGCTGCAGACCATCGCTGAAAATGCCGTCGATAGCCTTACCGTCATGACGCCTTTCCTGAACGAGGATGGGCTGACGTTCGTCCTGTCGCTCTTCGAGCTCACGCGTGCCAAGACACGGAATCTCATCGTACGACAAATGGGCGAAGCAAGACGCACAGTCCTCGATCATGCGGCGGAAGTCGCCGCCGCCAGCATCACATGTTTCGACTACACGATACAAGCTACCGGTGGATTCGAGACGTTCCACGCCAAGGTCGCGCTTGCCGACAGCGGTTATGCGTATGTCGGGAGCGCCAACATGACGTTGTTTTCCCGCCACTCCATGGAGCTGGGCGTTCTCGTTGAAGGCCGCGCAGCGCGTGTGATCGCCAACGTTGTCCGGGCAGTCACGAAAATCGCTCGCCCAATCCCGCTGGGGTGAGCGCCAAAGGTCTTTAGCTATGGCGATCCACAACGTCCGCTACCTGATTCAGCCGGCATCCGCCTGTCCGGCAGAATTGAAGAACAGTTTAGGCTTCCCAAAGGATACCTGCGAGGTCGACACTGACTTCGTCGCAAGATGTGCGATCGGCGAAATTCTGCAGACCAGCAAGAATTCGGCGCCTGTAGTCGCACTTTTCGACGAACTCCTGACCCCAAGTGGCACTGAACTCATTTGGAAAGGCCGCGGTCCCGGACGCGGCATTGAAATGCGGCGAGCGTTTTCCGGGCTTTTCGGCCGTTTCTTTGCGCGTGCATATCTACAGCGGTACCATGGCTTCACATGGTTCGTGCCGATCGACGGTAGTCCAACGATCCTTTCGGATAGGGCTAGGATCGTTCAGAAGCTCGAATTCGTCTGCCGAAATGCCGGACTGGTTCTGTGCCCAGCCGGGCCAGGTGGCGGTGGCCGAAGCCAAAGGATCGCACCGGCGAGGCAATGCAACAGCGAAGACGTTGCCTGGTCCCCTGAAAACGGCGAATGGACAGATCGCCGGCATGGTGCTCGAGATCCGGAGCTTCGTCGGTGGCGGCGTCGAGAGATGGACCGCCCGGAGTGTGAAGGGTTGGGCGGTAATGTCGCGATGGGGCGTCGAGGAACCCGACCGAGGTGCTTTCCAATACGTCCTCGATCCGTCCACCGACGGGGAGCCTCTCTCCGAAGATGACCGCGAGCACGTAGTGCAGGATGTGGCACGTCTTCACGTTGCTCAAATGTTGGAGGGGATGGGGTACTCCGATCTCTCGGCCGAATTCGGAGTAGCCGGAATCGGGGACGCCGCGCGGCCGCGGCTGACGGCCACGATCGAGATCGAAGACGAGCCGCCCACCGAATATTTGGGGGCGGTGATTGGTCCTTTCGGGCTGCTTCCGATGACGTTGGATGAGGCGCGAGCGGCCGCGGCCACGCTGCCGCCAGAACTTGCGAGCCAAATTCGGTTTGTCGGAATGGAGATCGACAACATTCGCCGACTGAGGGATCTGACTGCCCTCAAACCGCGCCACACACGAGAAATGGCGGACGGAACCAGCGTCGGGCCCGACGGCCTGGTTTTCGCGCCGATCGACAGAGTTCTCCCGCTGCAAACCGAAATTTGAACCGTCACTACTCTGAGCCCTATCGGCGCTGATACAAAACCCATTCCCACAGGCAGCCGCGAACGATTTCTCCACCACCGCGAGATTGTCACTCACAACCTGGGTGTCTGGGCGTTTTATGGCGTCCTTCCCGTGCCGGAAGAGCATTTACCTTCAGGCTATTTTGCCTTCAGTTAACCCAAGCCGATGCCCTAGCTTGTGTCGCGGCCCCGAACTTTGACCCCTTTCGGCTTCCAACATTGACCCCAGCGTAGCGGCAAATTCGAGAATGCGTTTGCGAACTTAGGGTGCACGAGGTGGGGTCAGCCTTGGGCGCCGATTGGGGGTCAAAAGCCAAGCCGATTAACACCCTAGCTTAAAAACCAGTGCCAATAACCAAATCCTACTCCTCCAACCATAGCCAGACTCTGCGCAATAGTTTGGCTGCCTTCGAACGATTGGGATCGCCTTCCGGATGCGGTCGGCGTCGATCGGCAACGGTTGTTCGCTGACGGGTTGAGATGCTTGCGAAGGCGGCCGGACGTCGAGCGTGAGGAAAATGAGCAATGGGGCAGCTATCGCAGCCGCGACTTGTGCCTTGCGTGGATCAACGCTTTCATTGCCGGGCGGCCCGAGGCGGACATAGTGGGATGATTGAATCGTCAGCCCGGAATGATTCCGCATCACCATCGCCGGATGGCCGCCTTCAATCCATCGCGCAGGCCCCATTGGGACGCCGTAAGCAGGCCCGCGACTGCTAACCTTTGCTTCTCAAGTTTCGGGTTCAACCAAAAGCCAAATGCGCTTCAGCGGCAATTCCGCTTGCAACTCTTCGGATAGATTTTCGAAATTCTTTTGAAGTGCCGCGACAAGATCGCCTGCATCCCATAAGCGGACTTCGAAGAAAAGTTGCCGAGCCTCACGAACGACCGAGTCCTTAAAGCCTGACCAAGACACTATGAGCCCGTGATCCGCGCCGAAGCGCGGCATGACCCCTTGAAGCTCTCGCAAGACACTAACATCGGCAGGCGTGGCGCCCGATTTTACTTGCACTGCAATTCGCGGCTGTCCGAATCCCATCGGACCGGTCCCTGCAATGATATCGACACCGCCGTCCGCTCCCGGCTTGGCGACTTGGACCTGATAGCCTTCCGCGGTCAAAATCCCTCCGACTAGGCGCGCGAGTTCATGTCCCAGAAAATTCTTGCCGATAAACTTGGTAATTTGATCAGCCGCGAATTGCTCAAGATCAACCTCACCGCCGTCTTCAGGGTCAGCCGGTTCGAAATCGGCGATTGGCTTCTCGACCTTTTTCGGCGACTGCCCTTGCACCATTGCGATAAGGCGTTCCTCAGCATTATTTCGCCGCGCTTGGAAGACGGCCAATGTGGCACCGAGCGTGTATAGAATATCTTGATCGACTTCCGAACGAGGCAGATCGGTTCGAACCCATTTTACGTTGCGCTGATGCTTCGCTCCGATAGGCGCATCGGGCACGTAATGATAAGGGCCGACGATGCGTCCGACCGCTATTGCGGAGCGCGATGTCAGCGGAACGGCGACCCAATCGTTGTTTTGAATACGCTCTTTAAACGCCCATAATTCGCCGGCCCAAACTCGCTGCGAGCCCAACGAAGCGTCGTCATAGGTTTTTTGGACGTGGGCAAGCATCGCCTCTTTGGTCGAAATGGCTGATAGATCGCCGACCTTTTCCCATCCGATAACGACGGCATTGCTTTCAACCGTGTAGTCTTCGTTGACGCCGTGCTTGCCCGCTCTGACGACCCAAAACGCCATTTTGTATCTTCCCCCGTTTCTACCAGCCTCTCACAACCTTGGCGCATGGACAATGCCGCGCACCCGGATTGACGCGTGGCAGCGCGCGAGCGGCCGACCATGGGAAACGACCTTAATGCTTACGAGGGAATAGACGACATGAGTTTCGCTTGGGTCGACGGACTTCGTCGCCGGCGCTCCCTGACGACTAACAAAATCACCCGGTGGCTGGAGCCTCGGCCGATTTTGGCAGACTATGCGTCCTTCAAATCGCCTGCAAAGGCCGCGCGGACCCATTCGTCGAACCCCAGTCCCGATTCCCAAATGTCGGCTCCCACTGCGTACCGCAACGCGGTTGCATTTCGAACGGGAATATCACTTGCCTCGGCATCCTCGACGAACGAAAGCGTCGCCCCTATCGGAATATGCGTGCCCGGCACCAGCCGGCAGAGCGGCGAGACCGCGCTCGCAGTCCATTCTACATCGTGGATGTCGGTGGGATAGCCGCGCAGGTCGACCACGCAAAGCACGAAGACGTCGGGTTCCGCGGCGCAGGTCGAAGCTTGAAGCGGTGTAAGCCGAGGCTCGCCCGTCGTCGTGGTCTTGACCTCGACTTTGTATTCGGCGACTTGGAATCGAGAGGAGATATCTTCGGAATCGTCCCCATCCACCGCTACGAGAAAGTCATAGCCGTAGTCGTCCGGGTCGACGTTAAGGCCCTTGGCTTCCAAAGCCTCCAACACGCCCTGTTGAACGGCAAGGCCGAGCTTTCTCAAGAGGTTGACGTTCCGCTGGCGCGCATGCGCCTTTACGGCCAATTCTTCGATGAACTGAGAGTTTCCACCGACCACTTCGACGATTCTGGCCAGGCTGTCTCGGAGCCGCTGACGGGCTTCCTCGTCGCTTGCGGCGGCGAGCAAACGTACGTCGAGGGCATCGAGCCCGAAGTGCCGGACCAAGAGCTCGGCGCCAGATGGGTTGCTTTGAAGCCACGACGGATCGAGCAGGTCCGCGACGAGAGCCGTGGTGGCCGGATGATGTACGACCTCCCCATCCTCCTCCTCCGGAATCCATGGTTTGCTTCGCAGATCGCTCAGCCATAGCGAAGGCGTCAAGGAGACGGTCTTTTCCCCGTTTGCCGTCTTGACCGGCAGTTCGACGGTCGCGCGCCACGAAGCATCGGTGGGCGCGACGAAGCACACCACCAATCCAAGCAGCGCCCGCGCCCGTTCTCGCGTCGTTCTGCAGTATTGGATCAGTTCGGGTTCCAGTAGAGCGATCTGAGAGAGCTTCGCCTCGCGCAGGACGCAACCTGCGACCTGTTCCGACTCAACGGCGATCGGTTTCAGTCCCCGCTCCGGAATCTCCTCGCGCTCGACGGTCGTCAGCAGGCCCGAATGCGCGATACCCCACGCGGAGAGCGCGTCCAACAACTCTTGACCTCGTTCGGCATAGCGCTCGTCCAGGAGACGTCCCGGTGGATATGCCGCCACGAAAGCGCGCGCGGCTTCCGGCCATGATGACACCGGTAGGATCATGGTTCGGCGCCGACCTGGCTTGTACGCCGAACCATCCGCAGCGAGCACCGGAATCTTCCATGCCGCGTTCTCCGCGGCCCTTCCCGCCGTGGCCCAAAGGTGAAGCAAAAGTTCGATGCTCGCGTCTACGGTCGTCTCCCTCTCGTCCGGAACCTTTTGGTCGTCCGGCAAGGAGACGGAGAGTTGTTGCAAGAGGCCGCCGACCGCCTCTTCCTCGACGAGCTCCCCGTCCGTGGCTTCGCTTACCGTAAACAGACCTGCGGAGAGGTCCAGCGAAGCAAGATTCTCGACAAGTCGTTCGTCGAGAAGTCGCGCCTCGACGTCGAGCCCTATGCCGGCGGATATCCGCTTGGTCCGTTCGGTCACGCCGCCATCGATTTTGAGTTCGTCGGCATCGCGCAGCATGCCGTGTTGATCAGGCACGAGATGATGGACATGGGATTTCGTTATGCCGACGTCCCTCCATGTCTTGCCGACGGCATCGAAGTAGCGCGACAGCCATTCGATCGGATCTCCATCCACCTTAAGCTCGCTTAGTTCCTTGACATCCTCGCGGGCTCGTTCTCCGATAGTCTCGAGGTCAATCCATGAAACTCGGACGCCGAGCTTTTCCCAACCCTCGACGACTTCGGACCATCCTTCGGACACGGTTCGGTCCGGCGGGTCGGCTTCGGTACAACCCGCCGCAAGCTCCCAGAGGTCGTCGTAGCTCGGCCCCGATTCAGGACGACGAATGAAATCCGCATACCGCTCGTCGCCAGTGTCATCGGAGCACGGAACCTTGCCGCCTCGTGCCGTGCGGATCAGAGGCAGTTCCGATAGTTTCCGAGCCGCCGTGGACAGGACATCCGTCCATACTTTGACTGTCGATTCCCCGTGGATATCCGCCGGCAGTTCAAGTTGCGCGATCCGGTACCCGTTCGTCCAATCTTCCGTGTTCGCTTGTGTCACCAGATTTGGAAGCGCGGCGAACGCATCCCGAAGGGGCCGTTCCTGCTCGCCGGTCACATAGATCGTCCGTCTCTCCTGTTCCACGTCGAACAGTCCGTCGACGATCATCCAACCGGGAAGCGACGGACCGCCGAGAAGCGGAAGCTGCCGAAATATGGCGGACAGGTTGCCTGGCTTCTGGACTTCCCACGCGTCGCCCTCCCGGGCGAGCGCGACCACGATAGCCCCCTTCGAGGAGAAACCTGACGTCGCCCGGACGACGCGCCAATCGCGCCGATTACCGTCGCCAGCAAACCGCGATACCCGATACTCGGCTGGCTTGTTCGAAAACATGCGCGACTTGGACGAGGAGGTGAGCCGCCAGGCTGTCTCGCGCTCGCCGCGCCGGATGGTGATTTCGCCGAGACGCCGGCAGGTGGCGAAAAGATACGGTAGGGCTTCTTCCAACGCGTCGAGGCCCGCCAGAGCGATCTTCTCGTCATCCACGACGTACTCGAAGCATGCGGTCGGCTCCCCATCGAGGCTCGCCACGAGACGCGTATGTCTCAATGACTGCTGCGAGTCTTGGACGTTTTTCAGGAGCAGTTCTTCGTCGTTCGGCCTGTCCAGATCGACTTCGAAGCCGCGATATTTGCCGTCCACTTCGAGAATGCCGCGTACGCGAACTTGCTCAGAGAGCACGTGCGTGACGAGAAAACCGGTTCCGAATCGCCCGGTCGTCTCGGTAGACATGAAGTCCTTGCTGGATCCGCCGGTAAGAAGGGCGGCGAACTCGTCCATCGTGAAGGGAGCAGCATCGTGCTCGAAGCGCAGGAGGCCGTCGGTGAAGTCGAAAACGAGGCTGATACCCTCGCGGCCCGCACGTGCCCCGGCATCGTGGGCGTTTTGGATCAGTTCGAAAGGCCACCGCCTTGACGAGGTATCCGGGTCGCTCGTCGCCGCGAGAACCTTGGTACGAATGCGAAGGGCGATCGCCTTATAGATCTTTTCGTTGACCGTCTCTTCGAGCCGAGCAACGAGATCCAGCCCCACGTCGGATACTTCATCCACCGGCTTCCCCCGATCCCGCCTTCCCCGGGTCTCACTCTAGGCCGACGCGCTCCGCTTGGACATCGATTCGTTCGCGCGCGCCGATCCCGCTGCGGCCACCCGCAATACCGTCCTGCGAGTGAAATTCTGGATGCGAGACCACCTCAAGCGGAATCGTGGAAGCAGTCAGCGCGCGCCGCATCCAGGGCCGGGACGACTCGTCCGAGCGCATGCGACGCAGGCGTGACCTTGACGGCGCCGTCCGGGATGTACTGTAGTTCCGCCTGTAGTGCTGTGGGGTTGGGCTATGAGCGAAGACTTCTATAAGCAGCAGGCGCAGCGCGCCCGCGATCTGGCCGCGATCGCCGATCCGTTTACTCGGAAACGATTGCTCGATCTCGCCGAGCGGTATGATGTACGGGGCGGAAATCCGTCGCGGGCATCCAGGGTGATCGAACGGCCGCGGCCGATCCCGCGCGCGGATCGGGCAAATTATGAGAAGCCGGTCCAGACATGAACCCGGAGGCAAAGCCGCCGGTCGAGGTCAAGTGCGACGCCTGCGAAGGTTCAGGATCGGCGCCGACCCGTGAGCCAGAGCCCGGCCGAAGGATCTATCCGGGTCGATGCAAGAAGTGTGGCGGCAAGGGACGGATCACCACCACCTAGCCTTGCTTCAGCACGTTTTTGACCTCCCGCACGGGCCAGTTTTCACCCTCGGGAATCGCCCGCACCTTGGCGCCGGCGCCGATCAGCACGTGCGAGCCGAGATCGTCTTCGGCCGCGGCGACGGTGATTTCCGTCTCAGGCTCCCAGTTCAGCGTAAGGTCCAGATCGCCGGGAAATATCTGCCATCGCGAGCCGTCGTCCAGTTCGACCAAGTGGCTTTCGGAATGGGACCGGATCCTCATCGCCTTGGCACTTCCGCCTGCCTCTCGAGCGATTTCAGATGCTCCAGTCCGGAGACGACCAGCCGGTGCTCGTCCGTCTCTCCCTCCGCAATGAGGCCGAAGATATGGTCTGTCAGAGTCTTGCGCGCCTGCACGAGAACGGCGTGGTCGCGCTCCCTGAAGTGCTCGAACACCTCCATCGCCCGCTCGATGGCGGAAGGAGCTACGGCACTTTCGATGACGTCGGTCATGCCGCGATAACCGCGCTCATGCGGGCC
The DNA here is from genome assembly GCF_049949265.1 of Bradyrhizobium genosp. P. Classification (NCBI taxonomy): domain Bacteria; kingdom Pseudomonadati; phylum Pseudomonadota; class Alphaproteobacteria; order Hyphomicrobiales; family Nitrobacteraceae; genus Bradyrhizobium; species Bradyrhizobium genosp. P. The sequence continues at coordinate 5,436,836 of NZ_CP188195.1, forward strand.
GGTTCCCTCGGGGATGCGCGACGGCTCCGGCGGCGGACGACTTCTGGGGGCCGGAACTAAGCGTTCGAATTGCTTGGGTTCTGCTTGTTGGCTTGACGGTGGCGGATGCGCAGGCGGTGGCGGTGCCGACTGGGCCGTGTCCGGCCGTGTGGCCGGCAACGCCATTGGGGCGCGGCCTGGCAGGGCGAGTCCTCAATCATCGACGAACGCGACTGGCGTGCCCTTCGAAACCTTCTCGGCGACGCGCTGGGCATCCCAGTTCGTTAGCCGGACGCATCCGTGCGACTCCGATTTCGACACCTTTCCGGGGAATGGGGTGCCATGAATGCCGTATCCCTCGCCCGAGAGGTTGATCCAGACAGTGCCGACCGGATTGTTCGGGCCAGGCTTGATGGTGAACGGCTTGCGGGTATGGACGCCCTTGAAGTGATAGGCCGGGTTGTAATGGTAGATCGGATTTCGGTCGATCTCGGTTACCTTCAGCGAACCGGAGGGGGACGGCTTCTCCTCACTGCCGACCGTCGCTGGATAGAATCCGATCAGAGCGTTCGACTTATCGAAAAGCTTCACCGTCTGCCGGTTCTTGTCTACTTCGATCCTGTCCGCCTTCTCCGGATTCTGGTCGGTACCGCTGTCTACCACGACGATCGTCTCTCCCACCCGCTCTAGATGCACGCCCGGATTCATGGCGATGAGTAGATCCTCGCTCATGTGAAATTTTTCAGCCAGACCTTCCCGCGGGCTCGTGTAGGCGAGCTTGGGGATGTCCTTCATGTCCTCCATTTTGGTCGGCAGCTTACGAAGGAACGGACCGGCGACGTCCTTTTCTTCGATGGCGTATCTGGCGATTACCGGCCGGTCATCTGTCGCAAGTTTGTTCCAGACGTCATCAGTGACCTCATCCGATTCCGGCAGCCCCTGCGCTTTTTCGTAAGCTCGCAGCGCCTTCTTGGCGTTGTCTCCAAACTTGCCGTCGATCTCGCCCGGCGAGAAGTGGGCCCTGTCGAGGAGGACCTGCAGCCGGACGCCTGCCGGCGTCGGCTTCTCGTTGGATAACGTCTTGTTCGAGGGAACGGAAGAATTGATCGAGGCCGCCGTGAGATCGGCGCCGAGCGCGGATCCTGTTGGGCTTGCAATCATGAAGCCCATCAAGAGAACTGCCACGCAATAGGGCTTCATGTCCGCGATTCCACGTCGCCAGGAAGAGCACTCTGACAAACGGGCGGCCCGCCCCTCTGTTCCGCCTTTTAGCCGAGTGGGAAGCGAAGAATTGCTTCGGCCGCCGGGAAGCTCGCAGGCGTCATTGAGAGAGGCGAACGGACTCCATGGCGACGTTCTCGAGCTCCTCCTTGGTCACCTCGACGAAGGTGTCGGTGTCGACTTTGTAGCCCTTGACGATGTCCTCGTTCGCGACCTCTTCGCCGGTATCGGCATCGACCTTGGCGTACTTGATAGGTTGCCGGGTCGAGCGCGACGGGACAGATGACGGGGGAAAGGCGCAGGAAGCCTTTCCAATTCCCGCGGGGAGCGTTGGTACAACGCTCCAAAAGACGTGGACTTCGGTCTTAAGACGAACAGGCCGACCTGGTTCCGACATCGCCCCAAGTTATATCGGAGGACGGCTCAACCAAATCTAGATTCGACTGGAAAACCGTTCAGACGCTGTAATCTTTCGCGCCATAGGTTGGATGACATCACGCGACAGATTTCTCTGCGTAGAAAGGACAGCCCTTCTCCAAGATCCTCGCTGACGTCGAGATACCAAGCCCTCGGCGATACCGTGCAGTTAACAGAGGAGAATTGAACTGTCGGCTTGTCTGCAGTGATGTACCCCGAGAACCAGCCGAACGTATCGTCCGCGGGATGGCGGAACTAATCGCTCTTTTGCTTGCGGCGTTTTTTGAGCCACGCTTCGACCAATTCTTCGATGATGATGTAGGCTGGGCGCCCCTCGGCCATGGCCTGACGCTTCAGCTCCCTGATATTTTTCCGTGACATGTAAACCAGTACCTGGCGGCGCTCCCCTCGCACCACCGGCGTTTCATCTGATTTCTTCGCCTTCCCGCGGCGGCTCAGAAACGCTTCGACCAACTCCTCGACGATGTCGGAAACCGGGCGGCGATCGTAGATCGCAAAGTCCTTCATATCGTCGATATTCTTCGGCCACATGTACACCAGCATCTGGAGGCGCCCGTCGCGTCCGACGCGGGACGCCTTGGGCTCCTCCCCTGGTCTATCTGCCCGCTTCTTCGGCGGCTTCGTTCGATCCATTCGAATTATCCTAGAACGGTTCGCGGAAGCACGGATGAACCACCGGCGCGCCCGAATACACCCGCATAGAGCTCAAATAACACAAATCATGGGCGGAAAACTCGGCGATCTAGGTCGTCCACAGCTATTTCACAATCCTAATATCTTACTATTTTACTATCTAGCTATCTTGACTCCTATGCGAGAATGACCATAACTCCGTTCCATCATCGTGGCGTCACCGTATGGAGCTTCGACATGACTGACGAGAACAACGAAACGAAGCCGAGCCTGGCGCCCGCCCGCTTCGCAGTCCTTTCGTCGGTCAATCGTCGAGTTTTTCCATGCATTCCCGTGTCGCGCGTTCCCCAGCGAGCTTCCAAAGCGTAAAATCGTCCGCTCTCGTCCCGGTCGTCAGCGCGCTGCGGCTGGACTTCCTCCTGCAGTCGGCGCTGGATCCGTCTGTCGATGAGATCGACTACGTACAGAGTACGGTGATTTCAGGCTGCCGCGTTCGCCTCGACCTTCCGATCGTCGTCCGGAAGCGGGTGCGGTTCGCAGTCGACATCGTTGACGACCATCCGCTGCGTACCGTGGATGATGAGGGCCTGTCGCTCCTCGCCGTTCAGGACCTCGGCCTGGAGGTTCTCGAGCTTTGTCGCGACGATATCGATCGCGACCCCATCGCCGACAACGCTCGCCGCGTCTGGCGCCATGTCGATTACGAAGTCTGTTTCGACGACGAGACCGCGGCTCTTCACGCGCTATCGGAGCAAAGCCTCGCGCTGGATCGGCTGACGGCGATGACGGGTGTTTCCGCCGAGGCGGTGTTCGCGCTCGCCTGCGCCGATCTCGTGATCCTGGATATTGAAAGCCACCCTCTCTTTTCCGGCACCATGGTGAGCGTCAACCCGCGCCATATGTCTCGGAGCGCACGGCTGCGGGCGGCGGCGGCGCAGTACCATGGACGCTCGTTCCCCAACACGCCGCTGGTCGACGCCGATTGCCCGCGCAGTGAAGCCTTACGCGAGCGGGTCACGGCTCGTGATCGGTGCGCCGTTGCCGATTCCGACACGTGGGTCTTCGATCTGGAGAACCCGTCGTGATCGTGTGGACGCTATCGGACAAACACCTGGAGACGACCGCAAAGGGCGCGTGGGATCTGCCGCCCATCTACTCCCGGCCGCGCTACGACGTTCTCATCGGAGGGGCAGCGCTCGGAATATCGGGATATGGACCCTGTTTTCACTCGCTAGATTTGAGGTGCGCTCATGGATGCGGACGACAGTTCGAACGAACTTCCCCCGACTGTCATGGCCTGCTCCCAAGAGGGCAAAACCCGATGCGACGGACCCGTCGACAAGCATCGGCCATCGAGTCCGCAAAGACAAAGAGGGCACCGCACCAGGGCGGCCTCGTCCGCGACGCTCTTATCCAAAACGCGTTCGCTCCAGATGACGGAGCGATTGGGTACGTCGGCACGGCGGCCGCGGGGACGCGAGAGATAGACGCCACTGCGCTTACCGTCGCCGGAGACGACCGCTCCTTCTGTCTGGACGTCGTTCCTACGCGCCCATGGTCGGTCGAAGTGGATAGCCTCCCCGATCGCGCCCTTCGCGAACCCGGCGTTACGCCGTTCGAGCGTTTCGTCGCCCGGAGCCGGAGCGAGCTGAGGCTGCTTTCGGCGTGGACTGTAGCCCGCCCACAAAATCCGTTTTCTCACATGTCTTTTCGCATTGGCAAGCTCGCACGGAAGACACCCACCGAACCGCCGCGAGCAGGGAACTGGGAGGCGTAAAGCGATGACTTGGCAAGAGAAGCTCATCCGGAGATATCCGAACATTTTCGTGCGCTCGTACCGCAGCGTGCCGTTCGCACCTGGCTATCCAAGATGTCACGATGGCTGGCAGGATGTCGTCACTCGGCTCGTCGAGCGCGTGGCCGCAGCGGCGAGCGACGGCACGGTCTACTTCACGCACATGGTCGCGGAGCACGGCGCGTTGCGCGTCCATTGGAACAGCAGAACCGAAATCGCGCAGCGAGTTGCCGTCGACATCGAGGAAGCCGTCGCTCTCGCTGAGGCCCGCTCTCTCTCGACCTGTATCGAATGCGGGGCCGAGGGGCGCCTGTTCGCAAGCGATTTTCGTATCTACCCGGCCTGCAAGGCTCACGAGAAAGGCACTCCCGTGCCGATCGTCTCCGGATTTCACGAAGTATTCGTCAAACGCGGGATCGTGAGAAGCCGCCCTGCCCTCGTCTACGTCAGATATGATTGGGCATCGGACACCTTCGTCCACGCTCCGCCCGAAAGCGTTGTAAAGGGATCGCGTCATGGCTGACCGCGTGCGGGACTGGCGAGCCGATCTGGTGGCAGCCTACTCCGATCTGTTCGATCCGACGGCGGGCGATCCGCCGACCGCGCGAGGCTGGCCTTATGTGGACGAAGGCTGGCGCGACCTGCTTGAGCGCGCGTGCGTCCGGATCCGGACTGCCGTCCAGGCCGACGGCGGATCGCTCCACGTCACGCAAATCATGGAGAAATACGGGACTTTAAGATTTTACTGGGCGGGCTCGCTCTCTCCCGAGGCAAACGCGAGGGTCGAGGAAGCGATCGACCTCGCAGAGGCCCGGAGCGCGGTCACCTGCGAGATCTGCGGAGAGCCGGGCGTGCTTTACGGCGGCCGCTGGGTGACGACCCGCTGCGCCAACCACGCCGAAGGCCGTCGGCCGGTCCAGAGCGAGCCGGGCGACCAGATTTACGTTTTCGAGCGAGTCGTTGGAAACCGTCAGGACGTCCTGCATCGCCGGTACGACCGCGAGGGCGACGGCTTCATCGACGTCACCGAGGAGAAGTGAGATGGCGGGCACCGATTGGCGGCAGGATCACATGCTGGGGCAACCGCGTCTCGATGAGATGCCGACGAGATCCTCGATGGGCTCATCCAGGGCTGGGCCGGGATGAGGCTCCAACTGACGAGGATTGCCGACGTGTGCCTTTCGACCCGCGGGAAGCTCTTTTCACGACTGAATGGATGGACTAATGCACATCGAAAGAAGAAGTGAACGCGTCGGCCGCGTCGAGCAATTTGCTTCGCCGAAATGCGGTCAAGGCGCCGTCCCGCTGCGCCATCATCTCGTGAGAGATGCGCTTGTACAAGCGGCGCTCGACCCGACAGTTCGCTCGATCGAATACCTGTCGGAGATCCGGACCGCGCCTGCGACGATGAAAGTCGACGCCATCGCGATCGTACGCGACGGCATCCGCTACTCTTTGGACGTCGTCGAAGCCAGGCCCCGCCAGTCCATAGCCCATCGCTTGATCGTCGCGCAGGCACTCCTCGAACTCGGGCTTCGTCCACTGGTCCGAACGGAGTCCGACATCATCCGCGAGCCACGCCGCACGAACGCGAGGACCGTCTGGGAATATGCCGGTCGCCCGATCGAAATCGGCCTCCGGTTGCAGATCCTCGGCGCGCTGACGGACGACGGCGCGATGCCGCTTGCCGATCTATTGAATCGCCTGCGGAGCAACCGCGATCCGGCGACGGCAGTGATGGCTCTCGCGTGCGCCGATCTCGTCGAACTGGATTTGGTCTCGGCGCCGCTCGGTCCAAGGACCATGACGAGGCTGCGCGAGTGAGTTTCCGAGACCTGCGTCCCATCGAGGAAGTCGAAGTTCCGGAGAGTCTCGAAATGCCTTCGCACGACAAGCGGCGACCCGCGGATGCGATCATGAATGCCGCATTCGAAGAAATCCTGACTCCGCCCTTGAGACGTGCTCTCGACGGAAAGGCGGCGATCGCTCTTGTCTTGATCGCACCGACCGCGGCCTGGGTAGCCTCCCTTCAGGCATACTGGAAGCAGCGCTTCGGAGACCGCTGGCACATATTCGCTCGCGACGGCTCGCTCAGGTTCGAGCACAAGAGTTCGGTTGGAAACTCGACCGTATCGAGCCTTCTAGCGGAAGGGCGGCCGGTGATCGGCATCGCCGCATCGCCCGACATCCTTCCGACTGCGCTGACGACGAGCGCGGATCATACGGTGCGGTTGCCGGCGCCGAATGCTGCGGTCCTGCGGAGGGCTCTGGAAAGCCATCTCGGTAAGAACGTGCCCACAGAACTGCCTCCGGCGATCGGCATCGGATTGGACTTCCATGATCTGATCGCCGCGTTCCGCCCTGGTTCCACATCTCGCCAGATCATCAATCGGATCGCGCGCGCCACCGAACGGCTCATCGAGCCCGACGGCGGCGAGCGCCTGCCTTCGATGCAGACGGCATTTGAGTACGGAGCTGCGCGCTTGTGGGCAATGGACCTCGCACAAGACGTGGCTGACTATCGTGCTGGACGCTTAAGTAGCTGGACGCAACTTTCACGCGCTCTGGTTGTGTTTGGAGAAACAGGCACGGGGAAGACCACTTTCGCCAAAATGGTAGCTAAATACCTCAATCTTCCCATTTTCATTTTTTCTATAGCTGATCTCTTCGGAAATTCTGATGGAGCGCTGGGAGGCGTCGTCCAAGCGACGAATTCCGTGTTTGCGCGCGCGGCTTCCGCCGGCTGCTGTGTCACCGTGCTGGATGAACTAGACGCTCTTCCAAACCGCGCCACGCTTGACGCGCGAGGTCGTGACTGGTGGCTACCTGTAGTTACAAATTTTATGGTCAAGCTGGATTTCGCGCGAAACTTGCCGATCATCTTTATTGCAACTACAAATTACATCAACCGTGTTGACTCCGCGTTGCTTCGCCCGGGCCGGTTCGAGAGATCGATCGAGATTCGCCGGCCGGACCTCGCCGGCACCAACAGTATTCTCGGTCACCATATGCCGGAGCTCAGCGGGGCCGACATAGCGGAACTGGGACGGCTATTGCAGGGATCGACGGGCGCCGAGCTGATGTCGGTTGCACGCGATGCGCGCCGGATAGCTCGACGCGAGGAGCGTGCTCTGCGCGCCGATGACGTGATGGCGGTCGCGCTTCCGGACGAGAAGATGCCGCCGACGAGGTTGCGTCGCATCTGCGTGCATGAGGCCGCCCATGCCATCGGTATCCTCGTCCTGGGTTGCGGCAAGCTACGCGGCATCATCGTCCGCACGCACGGCGGCGCGGCCGGACGGACGATGACAGACCATGACGACAACGACTTGCCGACTCCAAGCGACTTCGAGGCCCGCGTCGTCACGACCTTGTGCGGAAGCGTCGCCGAGCGCCTGCTGATCGGAGAAGCATCCGTGGGCAGCGGACTTGATCGGCAGAGCGACAAAGCGGTCGCCACGCGGCTGATCGCATCCCTACATGCGTCAGGTTTCGGCGGCGAGTTGACCTTCACGTCCGACCAGAAGAGCGCCCTCAAGGCCGTTTCGCGCGACAAGTCCCTGCGCCGGCGCGTCGAGGCCGATCTTGTTCGCTTGGAGAAGAAGGCCGTCCGGCTCGTCCAGCGCAATCGGCGCGCGATCCTGGCAGTCGCGGATGCGCTCGCCGAGACGCGTTATCTGTCTGGTGAAACGATCCGGCTTTTGTTCGAGGACAATAGCCGTTCGCCGAGCTCGAAATCGTAGTCGAATGTTGGAGGTTTAGATGCTTCGCGTGACTGTGGAGATAATCCCTGGAGGCTTCGAGCCGGCGAGACGTATTATAGGTTTGCTCAGGATATCGAACGACTCTGATCTGGCACGCGTCTCGAACTACCGGGTCGAGGTCCTTGAGGCCGCCAATTATCTGACCGGTAGTCCTGCCCGGGCCGGCGGATGCCGCGTCGAGCATCACGACCGGCATCAATCCGTATGGACACTCGTCGAACGCGCCGCGGCTGCAGCGCGCACTGCCGAATTCATCTAGCTGTAGACGGAGAACTCTTGTCATGTCGCATCCGCCCACGTTACCGGTGTTGTTCACCTCGGCGAAAACGTCGCGACCGATCAGGGTCGACGACATCGCATCGCGTGATGCTCTGATCAGGGCAAGTCTCGATCCGACGATACGTGCGATCGAGAGTTCGCCGGATCCTGCGTCCGCTGGCACGCCGAAAGCTACTATCGTCGTCCGTGACGACGGCCGCTTTGAATACGGCGTCGACCAAGACGAGGGAGAGCCGTACCGCCGCCACCTGCCCGCGCTCATCCTCACCAGACGTGAACTCTATCGAGAACCGCTGTTCTCCAACGACCGCCTGATCTGGTCGTACAAAGAACGCCGCGTATCGAACGGCCTCCGTTTCCAAATGCTCCACGCGCTGGCCGTCGAGGGTCCTATGACCTTGGGCGATCTGATTTCGGCCGTCCGAATTCCGCGCAGATCGATGGCGGCTGCTTTCGCGATGGCTTGCGCCGATCTGGTTGAGCTCGACGATCTGGCTTCTAGACCCGTCGGCGCCGACACCGTCATCAGGTGCCGTTCGGAGTTCGGTTACGAGGCCGGACGGGGTCGCGCCGGACCACCTGGGCGCGGGTGTCTAGCCCGGTCCGGCGGATCGAAGTTTTCCGCGCACGATTTGTTGATCGGGCCGCTTCCTGGAGGCGTGCCGTCAACAGATTTTGCAAATCAAGCGAAATCTTCGCGCGTGGCATAGCGCGGCCGGCCATTCGGTGAGGCAAGCAAGGACAGCACCCCGACCTCGATCAACCCAATCACCGCGGCCTCGCAGCGCGGTTCAAACCATCGATTGATGCGGCCACGTTCGCGACCGACAGGAGATCGGAGAAAAAATCAAGCCAAATATTTTCTAAGCGATTCACCGGACAGCGCTTTTTCAGATTCCGCTGGCCCAGTCCCGCCCCGGAGAGTCAAGCTGGTTGCCGAACGTACGGAGGTCGAATGGCACATCTCGCGTAGTACACCGGAGAACGGAAACTGATTAGCAGTCAGCTCCCGTTCTCCGATCTCGATATTCCAGGCGGAAGAGTCCGACCGACAACAGAAGGATTCTCTCCGAAACTCTCGCGCTTTGCAAGCGACGTTTTGCGCGTCGCCCGAGAACGCACGTCTATCGACGGGCGAAGGAGAAACCTTGTCCATCCGGCGATCCAACAATCGCGCAAACATCGGGAAAGCCGCAGCGAAAGCGAAGCGCGGCCGTCGGCGCGCGAATCCCGATAGCAGGTGGCGTCGAAAGGTGCACCCTCTCATCAAGGGCGCCGAGGCGCGAAAGATCCGGACCGGCCGTCAGGATCACTACGTCGGCGACGTGCCGATGACCCGCTTGAACGGCAAGCTGGTCAGCGGCGACAGTATGCTCGAGATCGACGCTCTCTTCCTGCTCGACTACGACGGTGGATACGCGGATGTCGTCGCCCAGCCGTTCAGGATCGACATCGAAGTACGCGGCCGCGTTCGTCGTTGGACGCCCGACTTCCTCATCGTGAAGAAAGCGGCCCGCAACGTTCTTGTAGAGGTCAAAGTCCTCTCGTGGCTGTATCATCGCGATCCGGCCAAGGCCGCCCTCGCCCGCGCTCGCATCCACGCGATCGAGACCGCATGCGCCCAGCGCGGCTGCTCGTTCATGCTGCTCACGGAGGACGAGATCCGCGTCGAGCCGCGGCTTTACAACGCCCGGATCGCACACCGACACAACGGCGCGCACGTCCCGAACGCGTCCGTTGTCATTGGTCTCTCCGCGATGGCGGCCGCGCCGGACACCCTGACGATCGAAGAGTTCGCCTATCTGATTGCGCCGCTCCATCCGATCCAAGCCCTCGGCCTCGCGGTCCGCCTCGAGCGCCTTGGTCACCTCCGCATCGATCGGCGCACCCGCTATTCCCTGGCTTCGAGCATCACGAAGACGGCTGCCGGCAAGGGGAGCGTCGAATGAAAATGCGGTTCATTCTAGGCGGTCTCATCCGCCTGTTCGGGCGCCGCTATATCGTAGGCGGCTTCGCCGACGGATACTGGCACTTCACGCCGGACGACCCGAACGACAAGCATGCGCGCCCGCAGCGGTACACGCCGCAGGCGGTCCGCTCGTTGACGCGGCAGATGAAGCTCACGTCCGAAGGCGTGTACCAGGCCCTCACCTCCAACGTTCGAGAGGCGCTGACCCGCGACTTCGGCACCTTCACGAAGGTCGAGGTCGAGAGCGCGTTCAAGAAGTATCCGTTCGTCAAGGAAATCGACGATCTTCAAGCCCTGTACCATGACAAGATCAAGGTGCTGCCTGAGCTGATAAAGCGGGTCAATGGGGATAAGGACAAGACAAAAGACCCGTTTCCGAGCGACGAGTTGCCGACCAAACGCCAGGTCATCGGCTGGTACGTGACTTGGATTTCCGCTGGCCGCGACATTCGCGCGCTCGTCGATTTCCACAGCAAGAAGGGCAACAGGAAGTCCCGGCTTGAGGACTGGGAGCGAGAGGAAATCAATTTCGCCATCGACGAGATGTATAATGTCGACATCCGTGGATCTGAAGACGCCACGTGGCGGCGGGCGCGGGATCGGATTCTCCTCCGGGCACGCGCCGAAAGCCTGACGACTTCGGCGCACAAACACGGCACCAAGGAAGTGCTGGGTAAGAACGCGATCGCGCGTGAGCTCGTGAAGCGCGAGGCGTATGCTCTCATCGCCAACCGCTTCAACAAGTGGAAGGCAGACAACGCATTTCGCAATCTCGGGGTCGGGCCGCCGGGCGATTTCTCGAGTTCCGACTGGGAAGTCGACCATACCCCCATGGACGTGATCCTGCGCCACGCGGGCACGGGCGCGCTTCTGGGCCGGGCGTATCTGACCGCGATCATCGATCGCTACAGCCGCATTATCGTCGGGTTCGAGATCAGCTTCGCGCCGCCGAGCTGGGTGAGCGTCATGGCCGCGCTGCGCGTGGCCGTGATGCCGAAGGAAAGTTTCCTCGCGTCCCTGGGCGGCGGTTTCGAGTTCACATGGGATGTATACGGTCCTTGCGTTCGACTGTGGGGCGACAACGGTCGCGAATTCCGGTCGGAATCGATGCGGGCGACGTGCGCCGTCCTCAACGTGACACAGATGGATCTCCCGCGGGCGCGCGGGGATCTGAAGGGGAAGATCGAATCGTGGTTTCGGACGCAGACCCGAGAACTCACGCATCTGCTGCCCGGCACGACCCGATCGAACGTAATCGACCGCGGTGAGTACAACTCCGAAGGCAATGCCATTCTGACTTTGTCGGCCCTCAAGAAGATCGCTGCGATCTGGATCGTCGACATCTACAATCAGCAGAAGCATTCGACCACGAACGAGCCTCCGTCCGACAGGTATCTCCGCGGGCTCGAAATCGGCGGACAGGCTCCCGCCCCCTCCCCTGAACTCATCGCGCCCATTACAGGGCTGGTCGTCAGGCGGACGCTCTCCCGCGCAGGGATTCGTTACAACCGGCTCCGCTGGAATTCGAATGCCTTCTCGGCACTCCTGAACCGGGTCGGCCTCGGCGCGAATGTAATGATCCGCATCGATCCGTTGGACTTGAAGAAAGCCTACGCACTGGACGAGGAGACCAACGATTGGGTCGAGGGCGACTGTTTGAGCGAGACGGAAGTGGAACAGTACACCCTCGCTCAGTACGAGCACATCAAAAAGGAACTCGGCGAGATCGACGTCTACGACGAGGAGCGCGGGCTCAAAATGGCTCGCGCGTATCAGAGGATCCTCGACATCGTCGAGGAGAGTACACCGAAGGACAAGGTCGTGGCTAGGAAAGTCTCCCGTTTCGTCAGCGAAGGGCGAAAGCCCACCGAGCATGTGCATCAATCCCGTAACGATCCCGACGAGAGTGAGCGTCCGCCAATCGGGCACGTCATTACCGAAGCCGGGCCCAAAGCGGATCCGCCCGACGCACGCGGTCCGCACCGCGAGCAGGTTCTGCCGAACCCCTGGCTCGAGCCGCGATTTTCTCCCGAGCGCCGGGAGTCGCCTGTTTCACCGACGACGATGCCGAATGGGGGCACGGCATCGCCCGTTCCATCAGCCCCCCTTTCCGGGCGGCACCGCCCTATAATCCATAAGGCAGACATATGACCAAAACCAAGCACGTGACGATCGAACGTCGGCTGTTCCGCAACGGGGTCGTAGTCCATGGTATCCGGTATCAGTCGCCGGTCCTGCAGCAGCTGCGCGAGCAGTTTGGCACGGCGTCGGTCCGGGTACAGCAGCCGGATCCCGAAGACGTCAGACAGGTTCTCGTGTGGCACCCTGGTCGCTCCGCCTGGATTAAGGTGCCGCTCGCGGAATTCGAGCGGTTGGCCACGCAAGCCGAGATCGACGAATTGGCTTTCGACCTTTATACGCGAAAACGCCGATGAGTACCGAACAAGACCTTCCATGGAAGGCCAAATCCGGATCCGTTCGGCGACAGCACATCGGTCAATACGTCGCGTTCACGCCGGGCCTGATGCGCGCCATGTCGGTCATAGGCGACCTGTGGGACTCCTGGAATGAAACGCCCGAGGGTGAAATCTCTTTCATCCAGGGAGAGACTCGCGCGGGAAAAACCACCGCGCTGGACGAATTCATCATCGCCAAGCATGCTAAGTTTGCCGCAGCCTATGAGGGCCGGGCGGGCTTCGAGGTGCAGCCACTCGGACCCGACCCGGCTTTTTGGGCCATCGAGATAAAGACGCCGAACGGCTGGTTGCGGCCCATCGTAAAGGTGCAGGTTCCCAAAAAGCCGAGGTACAAGGCTCTCTTCGCGAGCGTACTCTCGACGATGGGCATCAAAAAGATCCCTGAGAGGATGAACACGCAGGACCGCCTCGATCTTCTAACGACGCAACTGCGCGAGCAACAGACGCGCATCATGGCTTTCGATGAGTGCCACCACATTTCCGAGTACAAGGATCCGGAAGGCACGTACGATGCTGGGGACGTGTTCAAGATCGTGGCGAAATGCGGACGCGCCGGCGTGATCTGCTGCGGTTTGCCGCACATGATGGAGTTGGTGGACGCTAACCCACAAGTTCAGGAATGCGAGCGGGAGCGCTACACCGTTGGCCCCTTCGCTCTCGACCTGTCCCCTGGGTCGGACTTGAAGCAATTCATGACCGACCTGAATCTGCGGCTTCCGTTCGACGAACCTTCCTGCCTCGATGAGGACGATGTGGTGCTTCGGATCGCGCTCCTGCGCAACGGCTACACCGGCCGCATCGCGAAATTCGTTCATCAGGTCACAGCCTATGCGGTCTCGATCGGAGCGAGCCGCGTCGGTGTTCCGACGTTGGAGTCCTTCCTCCGCGTCAAGAAGAGCATTCCCGACGACTTGAACATCTTTCTCATGAGCCGCGACGCCGCAGCGAATTATCCTGCCATCGTGGAGAAGGCCCGCCGGGACCGCATCGTTCAGGCCGAGAACCGTCGCGCCAGGCAGGCCGCTCAGAAGCGGGTGAAGACCGCGTTCGGTGCGAGAATGTAGCATGGCGCCGGTCGACAAATCCTACTCGCCCCTTCCCAGGTGGATCACGCCGGCGCCCTTCGAGCCGCCGCACGGCTGCCTCCTGAGACTGGCCGAGTGCAACGGTCTTCGCGGAACTCAGGAGGTCCGTCATTTCACGGGCCTGAACGTCGGCAGCATCAGAACCGGCAAAGATCTCGAACAGCTCGCGGCGGTACTGCATTGCGATGTCGAAGAACTCAGGGCCAATGCAACCATTCACAAGAACAACGCGCGCGCCGTCGTCGGCTTCCACGTGCTGCGCCCGGACGCAGATCTGACGCGCCTGTCTGTGCGCCGCGTCTGCCCGGCCTGCCTGATTGAGTCCAGCCACCATCGCGTCTGGTGGGATTGGTCGTTCGTGTCAACCTGCCCGTCCCACTCCTGCATGCTAGTCGATCGCTGCAGTTGCGGAAATGGCCTCTCCTGGGCGGATGGCTCGGTCACCAAATGTCGCGAGTGCGATGAAGGAGACGTGCGAAAAATCGTGATCGAACCTGCGCATCCACGGATGACGGCTCCCGATCGATGGGCCATTGACCGCTTCGTTGGCGCAGGCGAGTTCGCCATTGAGCTCTTGGATGGCGTGCCTCTTGGTTATGCGGCCGAGTTGGTGAAGCGTATAGGCACGCTCGACCTATTCGGCTATCGCGCTACTTGGCCGCAACTGGCGGGTGCCGAGGAGATTCGTAATGTGCGAGCGCGGGGATTTGAGCTTGTTGCCTCAGGAACCATAGAGATCGCATTGGAGCACGCTTACGAGGGCTATCAAAGCATTTCCGCAGACCCGGCGCCTTCCCTTTCCCGCATGTATGGTTGGTTTTACCAGTGGTTCCAGAGCAATGGGGGCGCGAGACTCTTTCACCGTATGGGCGAGAGACTGCTCAAACACGCCTCGAGCAAGATTCAGGTGACGCGACGCGCCTTCCATGGTCTAGGGCGCCCCAGTACCGGACCGGTGACTCTTTCAGAAGCGGCGTCGATGGCCAAGATTCGGACCGGAACGATGCGCAAACTGCTGACGATAGAGGGATTGATCCGGTCGGAACAAAAAAAGGGAGTTCCGGTCCTTGTGGAACGCGCGATCGCCGAGCGCGTAGCGTGGGACATCGCGGAGTCCTTGACCCTTTCAGGTCTGGAGAACCATCTCGGGCTAGGTCGCAAGGCCCTGCTTAAACTGGTTCGAAGCGGACTCATCCCCACGTGGGTCACGGGAGGCTTCAGGGGACAACACAGCTACATTTTTCGCAAGGCAGAGATCGCCATGTGGTTCGAGGATCTCTTAGGGAAACCGCCGACGCTCGAGGTCCCACCGGCCGACGCAGTTTGCGTGGCAGACGCGTTCGTCACTTGCCTAATCCCCGCCACAGTGCTCGTCTGCGCGATAGGCCGACGCGAAATCTCGGTGCTCGGCATTTGCGGTAAACGACGCAATTTCAAAAGCGCGCTCGTCAAATGCGCTGATGTTCTCGAATATAAAGTCAAAATCGGGGCGGCCGCAGCCCATTCCAAGCGCGAATAGTATCAATTGAGCTCGGCACCCCATGCCGCCTTGATCGCCCCTGTATCAAGTCAGTTGGCCGAGCGCCGCGTAGGAGCGGTCGTGCACACACGCGCACTTCCGCCGGCACACAAGTGTGCCACTCATGCGTGTATAATCGCGATCGAGTTACATACATTTGGGGTGCGAACCCCCGGCTCCAACATCGAATTGGGGTGCATACGGAAATCTTTTGGGGTGCGATGTGACGGTTTTGCTGAGGTTTTCTGGCATGCCAACGGTGGCTTTTGTGATGCGCAACAACAAGGACTGTCATGCCGGGCTTGACTTGGGCATCCGCCAAAGGGCGACCGAAAGGCCGCCCTTTTTGCTGCGTGTTTTCTGCGCTACTGTACAACTTTAGATCGATCGGAGGCAAAGCATGGCTGAGACCGACGCTATTGAAGCATACGATGCGCTGGTTAGTTGGCTTAGGAAGAACAAGCTGAACATCCATTGATAGAATTACGGTGACAGTGCTGGACTGCACCCCGTGAGTGAGACACGCTAATTTCTGTGACAGGGCTATTTTGCATCTTGGGTTTAAGCGTTTTGGGGAATTACGGTGACAGTGCACTCAACTACCTGGACCTGAACGTCATCACCGCTTCCGGCTGCGGAAATCAATCCGCTTTTGTATCGTAACGTCGCGGTGTCGACAGCCCCTGCCCCGCCTGCGCAAATCGACCTCTCCACGCTGGGCAGAGGTCGACCAGAATGGCAACCCGTGAGAGGGCTGGGCCCCTGGCCTGGAATTACGGTGACAGTGCACTCAATTGATGCTCGGGCATCGTCGCCCGCATCATGCTGTATGAGCCGCGTTGCTCGGGATCGTTGTCCCCAATGATTCGCACGGCGTCACCGAACTGCAACGACCGCCTCTCTTTTGTTCCACCATAATTTCCCGGCTCGCCAGGCGTCGTGAAGGCTATCGATCGAGGCTACTCCCTCGCGATCACGCCGTCGATCTCCGCCGGCGTAAGGCCATATTTCGCGACGCGCGCCCGATGATCCGGGGTGCCGAGATAGCGGCGGAGCTCTGCGTTTACCGCCTGGAGCAGATTGGGACTGCTTTTGCTGAACGAGAAACCGCCGATCAGTTCGGCTCCTGATTTGCCCGCATCGACATCCACCGCGCCCAGCGCGGGATTGGCGGCGGCTGCGGTACGGTTGCCGAGCGCGGTAGCAGCAAAGGCGTCGATCCTTCCCGCCATCATCGCGGCGATGGCCTCAGGTTGATCCTTGAAAAGCACGATCTGATCATCCCGGACGCCTGCAGCCTTCGCGGAATCGACCTGCACCTGGGCCGGGATAAGCCCCAGTCGCGCATCGCTGCGCGCCGCCACAGCCTGGTAGCTCGTCAACGCCTTCGGATTGCCCGACCGGACGAGGAACCCGTCGCCGATTGTCCAGACCGGCACGCTGAAATCCACCTGCAGATTGCGTACCGGCGTGATGAAAATCGGCACATTCATGTCCCAGTGCCCTTCCTGCACGCCAGGCAGGAATTCCGCGAACGACGTCCGGTGATAGTCGATCGAAGATACGCCGATCGCGCGCAGCACAACCTCCGCCAGTTCGATGTCGGCGCCGGTCGGGCGTCCATCGTCTCCGGTCCAGTAAAATGGCGGCTCTTCGATATAGGCAATTCTGACTTTCATGGCTTCGCTCGCGATCGGGTGTTGAATGATCAGGCGTTAGACAGCGGCGGCATCGAGCGCTGACGAGAGTGCGGAGAGCGCTGGCCCGAGACGGTCCGGCGGCAGGTAGCCGAACCCGAGCCGGAAGACTCGGTCGCTCTCGCCGAACCAGGTTCCAGAGGCGAGCTGCAGGTCATGGCGAGGCAACAGCCGCCAGAAGCGCGAGACCGCGGCATCGTCGAGGGCTTCGGAGCGAAGGCGCAGGCAACACAACGCGCCGGCATCCGGCCGCACCCATTCGATGCGGTCGCGCTCGGCCTCGCACCAGCTTGCCAGCTCCGCGATGGCGCTGGCCAGCAGCTTGCGTCTCGGCGCAAGCACTTGCTCCCGATTGCGCAACAGTGCCGCCGCCAGCGTCTCGTCGAGCACCGAGCCCGAAATCACGGTGTTCATCTTGGCGACGGTCAATCGCGCAAGGAGATCGGCGTCGGCCACCGTGAGCCAGCCTGTCCGCAGTCCTGGCGCACCAAGCGCCTTCGAAATCGACGCGCCGGTGACGATACGCGGATCGAGCCCGGCGAAGCTGTCGGCCGCGGGCGTGTCACCATAGGTCGCCTCCCGATAGGTTTCGTCGATGAAGAGCAACGCTTGCGGTGACCGCTTCTCCATCAGCGCCAGCAGCTTCTCAACAACGGCACGAGGCGTCTGGACCCCGCTCGGGTTCTGCGGCGACGCGACACTGACCAGCTTCGTCTTCGATGACAGGCTGGCCTCCACGCGATCGAGATCGAGCCGATAGCCGCCCTCGAACGATAGTGCGACTTCACGGACGATCGCGCCGGCGCCGACCAGGCTATCGCGGCTGGGCGGGAAGCAGGGCGTCACGAGAACCGCCTCATCGCCGGCCCGGCAGAGCTCGAGCGCGAGAAGAAAGATGCCGAGCGCAGTGCCCTGCGTGGTGACGATGTGATCCGCCGGGAGCTTGCATGCGTTGGCTATGGCTTCGCGCAGATCGGGCGCACCGGCGGATTTTCCGTAGCCGAGCTTCAGGTCGCGGAGGGAATCGAGCCCGGCGAGGTCCAGGACCTCGCCGACGGTTAGATCCTGCGAGGTGCTCTCCGCGAGGTTGTGGGGACGGTTCACGTCGAGCAGCGTGATGATCTCGTTGTAAGGGAAGCGTCCACGCCAGTCGCGGGACGGCAGATCATCATCGGATGGGAGCGTCCGCGTAGGGCCGCCATGGTGCGTATTCATGGGACTCTCCCACAGGTTGGCGGGTGCATTCATAAGACTCAAGGCATCACCATAACAGACACAGTATTTGCCTATTCGGACCAGCACAGTCTGTTGAAGATCAGCCGGACGGCGCTATGCTGGTGTATCCCCTTTTTGCGAGTTCTCATGGACGCCCCGTCGACCTATCGATACGAACAACTGGCCGATCTGATCACAGGCATGATCGGCAACGGGACACTTGCACAGGGCACCCGTGTCCCTTCGGTACGTGCACTGAGCAAGCAGCACGGTGTCAGCATCTCGACAGCCTTGCAGACCTATCGGACGCTGGAGGATCGCGGCGTCCTGGTCGCCCGGCCGCAGTCCGGCTTCTACGTCGCGGCGGTGCAACGCGGCATGCTCGGCCTGCCATCCACCTCGCCTCGTTCCGCGAAGGCTTCGGCGGTCTCGATCAGCGGCGCGGTCGCAGCGCTGCTGCAGCATTCGTCGAACCGCGCATTCATGCCTTTCGGCTGCGCCGTGCCCGACGGGGACTTGCTGGCATCGAAGCGGCTCGACCTGATGCTCTCGCGCGCGGCGCGCCGACACGGCACGCAACACAATGTCTATGGTCCTCCGCAGGGGGAGTTGATCCTGCGCGGCGAGATCGCCAAACGGGCGATGCGCGTCGGGCACATGCTGTCGCCCGACGACATTGTGATCACGAGCGGCTGCACCGAGGCGCTGACGCTTGCCCTCTCGGCGGTGGCCAAGCCAGGAGACACGATCGCCGTGGAGGCTCCTACCTACATGGGTCTGCTCCACACGCTCGAAGTGCTCGGACTGAAGGCCTTGGAACTGCCGGTTGATCCCGTCCACGGCATCGACATCGAGGCGGTCGCGCAGTTGCTCGACACGGAACGGGTGGCCGCCTGCGCGCTGTCCTCATGCTTCAACAACCCGCTCGGCTCGATGATGGCCGAAGCCGACAAGCGGGCGCTCCTTGCCGTGCTTGCGCGGCACGATGTCCCGCTCATCGAGGACGATGTCTATGGCGACCTCTATTTCGGCCGCGAGAGGCCGAAGCCCTTCATCGCGCTCGATGGCGGCGCCAACACGATCTATTGCAGTTCCTTCTCGAAGAGCCTGGCGCCCGGCTACCGGGTCGGCTGGGTCGCGGCCGGCGCCCGCACGCGGCGCGTGGTCGAACGCAAACTTGCCTTCAGCCTCTGTGGTGCCGTCTTGCCCCAGGTCGCGCTCGCGGAGTTCCTGGCCAGCGGCGCCTATGACGCACACCTGCGGAGCGTTCGCCGCCTCTTTCAGGACAACCTTGCGCAGATGGCAAGAGCGATCGCGGCGAGCTTCCCAACCGAGACGAAGATGAGCCGACCAGCCGGCGGTTTCGTCCTCTGGCTCGAGTTGCCGGGAGGTTTTGACTTACGCGGGCTTTTCGACGCGGCGATCGATCAAGGCATCTGCTTTGCGCCTGGCGATGTCTTCTCAGCCAGCCGGCGCTTTCGCAATTGCTTGCGCCTGAGCGCCGGGCATGGCTGGAACGATCGCATTGAGGACGGCATCCGTCGTCTGGGCCGGCTCGCATGCGAATTGATGTGAGCCAAGCCCTGGCGATTGGTGCGGTCAGCCCGTAGCACGGGTGGAGCGAAGCGATGCCCATCGCTTGTTGCGCAAGAGTTGATGGGTATCGCTTCGCTGCACCCATCCTGCGGCTATCGAGGGCGGCGCTCGCAGTATTTCGGAATATTAGAAGAATATCGCTGATTTGCCTGACGTGTCAAGTTGCCTGGTCGAACGCCGTCCGCCGCCGGCTACTTTGCATGGGGTTGTTTTCGATATTTTGGCAACGCGCCCCTGCGACGGCGAGGCGCGCCGAGGTTGCAGTCAAACGCGGTCGGCTTCGTCAGCGGACGAGCGGGCCGGCTTCCGGGAAGAGCGGGCAGGTCTACCTTCCGGACGGGCGAAGGTCTTCCGTGACGCGGTCGAATGGGTCCTGGATGGCGACGGCCCCAAGGCCGTCCTGCTGCGTATCTGGCGATCGGGACTGTCGACCGGCGCCGGCCGCGAAGATGTCGTGGACGAGGCCGAGTTTGCCAAGCCCCAAAATAATCAGGCCGTTGATGTCGATCTCGTACCAGGCGTGCGAAATGTAGGCGTCCCGCGGAAACCGATGATGGTTGTTGTGCAGCCCTTCACCGAAGGTGAGGATCGTGGTCACCAACTCGTTGGTCGTGCCGTCGTTGAGATCGAAGCGGCGGTAGCCGTAGCGACCGTCGCTATGGCAGACCGAGTTGACCAGCGAGGTGGCCATGGTCATGACGTAGCTGCGGAACAGGCCAGCGAACAACACGCAGCCGATCATCGCGTGCACGCCGCCGAGCGCGTAGCCGAGGGCGCCCGGAATGATCACCGCCGAGATCGCGTACCAGTACCAGCGTGTCCTGGTGAAGAACATGGCGATCGGGTCGGCCAGAATATCCTTGGCGTAGTATTCGGCATCGGTGGTCTGTCGGTCCCACACCCAGCCGCCTTGCGCATGCGACATCCCCTTGGCGAAGCTGACATGGCGGTTGCCGGCGCCGTCGTAGTAAGGGCTGTGGACATCGCCGGGCTTGTCGGCGTGAAGATGGTGCCGGCGATGATTGGAGACCCATTTGAGCACCGAGCCCTGCACCGCCATCGTGGCCATCGCGGCGAATAACGTC
Organism: Bradyrhizobium genosp. P; assembly: GCF_049949265.1. NCBI lineage: Bacteria > Pseudomonadati > Pseudomonadota > Alphaproteobacteria > Hyphomicrobiales > Nitrobacteraceae > Bradyrhizobium > Bradyrhizobium genosp. P. The sequence goes on from NZ_CP188195.1 coordinate 5,457,588, forward strand.
CGCATGACCGGACCGCAGCGGAAGCTGCGGTGGACGAAGTAGCGATGCATGAAGCCGATGCCGACCGTGCTGAGCGCGAACGTGCCGGCGAAGACGGAAATCTCCACCCAGCCGATGCCTTGCGTGAATGCCCAGACCAGCGCCGCGATCGAACCTGCGACCATAAAGCCGAACGCGACATAGGAATCGCGAAACTTGGCGTCTACCACCGGGCCTTCGAGAAGCACACCTGGTGGCATTTTCTGATCAGCGCCTTCCGCCGACACCACCCCCTGAATTGCGGTCATTTCAGCTGATCCATTCCAAAATTGACTGTTCTGAGACGCACCGTACAGACGCGGGTTATCCCGAGCAAGGACCCGATCGGCCGCGGGAGTGCGGAGCGAACTTGAAAAGACGCGGTCAGTGACCCCATAGGATGGGTGGAGCGAAGCGATACCCATCGCTTGTCGCGCGGGAGTTGGATGGGTATCGCCTATCGCGCAAGAGTTGATGGGGCGTTGCACGCAGCAGTGCTGTTTCTTTCGCACGACGCTTAGTGCGCAACACCACGAAGTCACCCGCGCGTCATTCGCCCGTAAGAAAGCCCGCACATCATACCAATGAACTTGGTGGCGTGGGGGGTCGATGCGGGATGTCGGATCGTGATGCTCATTCGCATCGATGGTTTCTCGGCGTCGGCCGTGGTCGTGTGGCGCAAGCGGTGTCGGCCGGCTTGTTTGTCGCCGTTCTGTTCGTGCTTGCGGTATCGCAAGGAACGCCCGGCCTGACCCGTGAGCAAGCCCTGCCGCGTGCAGCTTGCGCTCAGCCACAACCTGGAAGCGCAGTGACGGAACCGAAAGATCTTCGGAGTCGTGACGGTGTCCTGCAAGTCGACCTCAGCATCACCGATCAGAAGCAGCCTGATGGTTCCACCCGCTACTGTTACCTGACGCCCGACGGCACGCTGTCTCCAACACTGCGGCTCAATCCCGGCGATCTGCTGGTCCTGCGATTCACAAACAATCTGATCGACTTGGTCGCGACGGATACCAGCGGAACCAGCCCCGAAAATCAGGCGATCGCAGGACCAATCTGCACGTCGAAGAAAACGGCGGATCCGTGCGGCGGCGGCGCCATGACGGAGGTTTCATCCAACCTGCACTTCCACGGAATGACGGTGGCGCCGGTGTGCCATCAGGACGACGTGATGAAAACCTCGATCCAGCCCGGCGATCCGCCGTTCGAGTACCGCGTTCGCATTCCCTCCGACGCGGCACCCGGCCTCTATTGGTACCACCCGCATATTCACGGTTACAGCAAGGCGCAGGTGCTCGGCGGTGCCTACGGCGCGCTGATCGTCGAAGGCCTCGAGAGGGCAAATCCCGCGGTGGCGGGCCTGCCCGAGCGCGTGTTGACGATCGGCGATCAGGAACTGCTCAATCCCGATGCCTCGCCATCGAAGTCCGAACCTGTCGTCCCCCCAACGCTGATCGATCGCGACGGCGACGCGGGCAACAACGGCACCGGTTTCGGCAAGCCCGCGAAGGACTTATCCATTAACCGCGTGCCCGTCCCCTATCCGGACTATCCGCCGGCGTCGATCACGATGAAACCGGGCAAGCGCGAAGTCTGGCGCGTTCTCAATGCTTCCGCGATCACCTATCTCAATCTCGCCGTCCTGTTCCGGCGGATGCCGCAGCGCCTCGGCATCATCGCAATCGACGGCGTCCCGATCAAATTCAACGGCAGCCCGGCGCCCGAGATCGCGTGGGTCGATCACATCGGCATTCCGCCTGGCGCGCGAGCCGAGTTCATCGTTGACGGTCCGCCGCCTGGCGTGCCGGCGCTGCTGGTCACGCGGACGGTCGATACCGGTCCGGACGGCGAAAACGATCCCAACCGCGCCCTCGCCACCATCGTCGCCGCGGCTGATGCCCCCGACACCGGCGCGACATTGCCGTCCAATCCCAGGCCGCTGCCACCGGCAACGATGCCCTGGGTCGGCAGCGTCGCTCCGGTGCGCGTGCGGAAGCTGTATTTCTCCGAGCGGCCACAGAATCCGAACGATCCCAAGAGCCCCACCGCGTTTTTCATTACGGTGGACGGCCAGGCGCCGAAGCCGTTCGACATGAATTCCGACGTGCCTGACATCGTGGTCAAGCAAGGCGACGTCGAGGATTGGATCATCGAAAACCGCTCGGCGGAGCTGCATGATTTCCACATCCACCAACTGCACTTCCAGCTGATCGACTGGTCCGGCCTGCCGGTCAAAGAGCCGTTTCTGCGCGATACGGTCAACGTCCCCTACTACAACGGCCGCATGCTGCAGTATCCGACCGTGCGGCTGCGCATGGACTTTCGCAATCCGAACATCGTCGGCACCTTTGTCTATCACTGTCACGTCCTGGAGCATGAGGACGGCGGCATGATGGGCAGAATACGCGTCGAGCCGGCGAACACCGTAGTTCACGTCGAGTCGTCAAACCAAACGAGCAAAGGAGCACCACTATGACGCGACCTAAGCCTAAATCCCGCTTCCTCAACAGCTGCTGCATGGGACTGAGCGTACTCGCGCTGGGACAATTCACGCTCGCACCGGTTCTTGCCGATGATGGGCAAGACCATGGCGATCGCCACCCCACGCATTCACCCATCAAGCACGTTATCGTCATCATCGGCGAGAACCGCAGCTTCGATCACGTGTTCGCCACTTACGTGCCGAAGAAGTCCGGGGAGCACGTCGACAACCTGCTCTCCCGAGGCGCCATCAAGCTGGATGCCAACAAGAACGCTATTCCAGGACCCCACTTCGCTTCGGTCCATCAGCTGGCTGCGCAGGATAACGGTTCGACTGACGCGTTCCTGCTGAGCCCGCCGAAGATGCCTTTCCCCAACGACCAGCTGCCCGCCCCGCTGGTCGGCGGCCCCAAGGTCGCCTACTTTCCTAACAAGTGCGGCACCGCCACGCCGATCACGCAATGCGAGGCGAGCCTCGATCTGGCGCAGCAGTCGGAAACCGGGTTGGATCCGAGCTACTATCAGTTCCTGCTGAGCGGTGGCACCGGCCAGACCTCAAAGACACCCGACCAGCGCATCAGCAACGTCAACACCTTGCCGGCCGGACCATTTCAGCTGACCAACGGCAACACTTTCACCTATGACGCCTACGCAGCCAGCCCGGTGCATCGTTTCTACCAGATGTGGCAGCAGTTGAATTGCAGCCACTCAGCCGCCAGCCGGGACAATCCCTCGGGCTGCAACGGCGGCCTGTTCGCGTGGGTCGAAGTGACCGTGGGTGCGGGGGCAAATGGCGCCGCGCAGCCCGCGAACTTCAGCACCGAGTACTCGGCGACCGCAACGACCACCGGCGAAGGCTCGACGGCGCTTGGCTTCTACAACGTTCAAAAAGGCGATGTGCCGTATTTCACAAAGCTGGTGGACAAGTACGCGATGAGCGACAACTTCCACCAGTCGGTCAATGGCGGCACCGGCGCCAACCACATCATGTTCGGCCACGCCGATGCGCTCTGGTTCAGCGGCCCTGACGGCAAGCCGGCCGTTCCGCCGAACGGCCAGGTGGTCTTCTCCCCCGGCCCTGACGCGGGCGTCGTCCATGAATTGGAAAACCCGAATCCGGCACCCGGCACCAACAACTGGTACACGGAGGACGGTTACGGCAACAGCGGCAACGCGGGCTCTCCGCCGCCCTATTCCACGGCTGCGGTCTCCGGAGGCGGCTCGTACAGCAATTGCTCCGATCCCTCGCAGCCCGGGGTCGGGCCGATCCTGGACTACCTCAGATCACACCAGCGTCCGATCGACGCGCGCTGCGAATCCAACCACTACTATCTCTTGAACAACTATAACCCCGGTTATTTCGGCAACGGCAACAACGCCTACACCGACACCAATCCGGCCAATACGCCGTTTACAATTCCGCCATCGTCGACACCGAGCATCGGCGACAGCCTCAACGCCAAACATGTTTCCTGGAAATACTATGGCGACCAGTGGAACAGCTACGTCAACGATCCGTACCAGCTCAATTATGGTACGCCCGGACCGCAAGCCGATGAGTATTGCAACATCTGCAATCCGTTCCAGTACGACACCTCCATCATGTCGCATCCGGATCAGGTGGCCGCGCACATTCAGGACTCGGTGAACCTGTACTCGGACATCGCCAACAAGACGCTGCCTGCGGTTTCGATCGTCAAGCCGAGCGGTTACACCGACGGTCACCCCGCATCGTCCAAGCTCAATCTGTTCGAAGGCTTCACCAAGAAGATCGTCGATCAGGTGGCGGCCTCGCCTTACGCCAACGACACCGCCATCTTCATTACCTTCGACGAAGGCGGCGGCTACTTCAACTCGGGCTATGTGCAAGCGCTCGACTTCTTCGGCGACGGAACCCGCATCCCGCTGATCGTTGTCTCGCCGTTGGCGAAGCCTGGATACATCTCGCACGAATACTCCGATCACGTCTCGATCATCAAATTCATCGAGCGTAACTGGGATTTGCAGCCGATTACGCAGCGTAGCCGCGACAACTTCCCGAACCCGGTCGCCGATCCCAATAATCCCTATGTGCCGGTGAACTCACCGGCGATCAGCGATCTGTTCGACTTCTTCAGCTTTGATCATGACCATGATCATGATGGGGGTCACGGGAACTGATTGAAGGCAACGTCAACGATAGACGCGAAATACAATGCCCCTGGGAGGTTTCTCCCAGGGGCATTTTCGCGGCTTGAGCGCGTTCCTAATGACGGTTGCCGGGCCGAGCCGGCGGGTCCGCGGGGATTTCGGCTACCGCGCTATCGGTCCGTGCGCGCACCGGCCCGGCGCCACTTGCACCGGGCAGCGGCAGGCTGACTATTGTGGTCTGCTGGCCCCGCTCCAGGGTCACCTCGCGGCCCTGGACCGAACGGAGCCTCCAGCCCTGATAGTCTTCGCCGATTTTCAGGCGCAGCGCCGCCTTGGTAGGCTGATCGATAAAAATCCCGAAACTCTGATCGCCGCCGATAATCGTGCCGACCAGCGAAAGTTGCAGACGCTCGTCCCTCGCTGGTTCCGGCGGCGGGAGCGCTTTCGCCGCCGGCACCGACGCGACAGCGGATGGCGGGGGCCGCCGCGATGGTGAAAAGATCGGCCGCTCGCGCGTGCTCGACAATGTCCCCAACGGGATCGCCCAGAGCGGATTTCCACTGGGCGGCGTGCGTCCAACGGCTGCAGGAGCCCCTGGCGAATCCGAGGGCGACGCCGCGAACAGCTTGTCAGCGCCGCCTGGCGTATCCGCATCGGGGGCAGACATGTCGCTCGGCAGCGCCGAGATCGAAGCGGGAACGCCGAGCACAGCTACCATCAGAAGAGTAAGCCTGACGACCGGTCTTCGCATCGCTTCAGCCCTCGTTACATCGCACCTTCCATTGCCCGGAAACTATTACAAGCGGAATATGCAACGTGCCATCGCCCGACGCGTCACGCCAACACGCGAAAAGAGGGAGTCGAGCCCGTAGAATGGGTGGAGCGCAGCGATACCCATCGCTTGTTGCGCAAGAATTGATGGGTATCGCTTCGCTCCACCCATCCTACAAACTGCTAGCGCCGCACGCCGGACGATTTGACCGTCCCCTTCTTCCACATCCGAAACCCACCCTCAAACGCATTCGCATTATCGCCGAACCGCACCTTCTTCGGCGGGTTGTCGACCTTCTCCGCATTACCTCCGCCGAGCACGACGTAGTCGGGCTCCAGCGCGGCGAACAGCCGCGCGATGACGTCGTCGACGGCCTTGCGCCATTTCTTCTTGCCGTGACGCGCAAGACCAGCGGCGCCGACATAGTCCTCGAAGGTTTTGCCGTTGCGGTATGGCAGATGGCCAAGTTCCATCGGCTCGGAAATGCCGTCGACGATCATCGCGGAGCCCAAGCCCGTTCCGAGGCCGAGAAACAGCATGCGGCCGCCCTGGTAGCTGCCGATCGCCTGCATCAGCGCGTCGTTGACGACCTTGGTCGGGCGGCCAAAGGCCTCCTCGAAGTCGAAGCCGGCCCAGCCACGGCCGAGATTGTAGGGCTCCCTCAAGGGGCGGTTGTGGACGACTGGCCCGGGATATCCGACCGAGATGACGTCGTAGGACCAGTCCTTGGTCAGTTCCTGGACCTTCTGCACCATGTCCTTGGCCGACAGACCGGGCCCGGACTCGAACTCGCGCCTGACACGTTCCCGGTCGGTCATCACCTTGACGTGCGTTCCGCCGATGTCGATCGACAGCACCGCTCGCCGGGATGTGCGCTTCCTGGTCTTCTTCGTTTTCTTGTTTGTTTTCCTGTTCGTTTTCTTCTTCGCTTTCTTGGCCATGGTCTCGCGCCATATTAAGGGAGCGCATCAAAGATGCGCCCCCTCGTCAAGGCAAGCGAAAAACGCTGGGCCAAGTGAGCCGATTACCAGCTCCGATCGACGTTGCGCACCTCACCGGTCTGCGCATCGACATCGACCTGCATCCAGCGGCCGAAGCCGTCGCGGCCCTCGATCTCCCACTCGTCGCCGAGGAACTGCGTGTCCGATACCGTCATGATGCCAAGCTGGTTCGCTACGCCGATCGCGGCCTGCATCGACATCTGATCGCCGGTATCATAGGCGAAGGTCGGCGTCGCCGCGCCGAGCGCGAGGACTGCAGCGATGGGAAGGATGAATTTTCGCATGGATCACTCCTGTCGAACGTTGAGCTGTTGCGCGGCATAGAACGAGCGAGAAGCGCAATCCGTTCCGGCTGCTGACATCACAAACCGATGCGAAATTTTCCGATGTTGCGGCGATTTGGTGGCGATCCCGACGCAGTCACGCCGTAGCTTTGTTCCCCATACGACTCCATTTCGTTCGCGAAGAACGAATCGGAATCGAGAAAATCGGCGCGGCGCAAAGCTTAACAACACGTTTGCTTCAACTCGTTGCACAGACGAACGAGCGCTAAATGAAGTCAGCGGTCCGGCCGCAAACTCGATGCACCTCTCCCGCTTGCGAGGGCTTTGCGTAAAGGCGAATCTGCGATTCTCTAAGACCGAGCTGAACATGGAGCTGGGGATGGCGTATCGGCAGGTTGGGCAAGCGAGCTTCGCAGATGCGCTGGCGTCGCGGCGGGGGAAAGGGGGTGCGGTGCTGAGGCGGATTTGCGAGCTGGTCGATTGGGCGGCGATCGAGCGCGTGCTGCGCGGCCTCCCGGAACCGGAGCGTGGCGCGCCGCCCTATCCGCGGCTGGTGATGTTTAAGGCGCTGCTGTTGCAGCAATGGTACGGGCTGTCCGATCCGGAGCTGGAAGAAGCGCTCGATGACCGGACCTCGTTCCGAGAATTCTGCGGCTTTGTGCTCGGTGACGAGACGCCCGACCACACGACGATCTGGCGCTTCCGCGAAGCTTTGCAGCAGGCCAGTCTGGACGAGACGCTGTTCTCCGAGATCCTGCGCCAGATCGACGCGCGCGGGCTGGTGCTGCGCCGAGGCACATTGATCGATGCCAGCCTGATCCCGTCGGCGGTGAAGCCGCCGAAGCCACCGAAGGAGCCACTGCCGCCCGGCCCGGACGGGCGCGCGCCGAGCAAGCTGGTCAACAGCGAGCGCGATGCGGATGCGCGATGGACCAAGAAGGGTGGCAAGCGGTACTTCGGCTACAAGGCGCATGTCGGCGTCGACCAGAGCTCGGCGATCATCCGTCGCAGCAAGCTGACCGACGCCGCGGTCAACGACACGGTGCCGGCCGACGAGTTGATCAGCGGTGACGAGAAGGCGGTTTACGCCGACCAAGCCTATGACAAGCACGAGCGCCGCGCCGGGCTCGCGGCCCGGGGCATCAAGCCGCGGCTGATGTTCCGGCCCAACAAGCATCATGCCCTGACCGAGCGACAGAAGCGCTTCAACGATGCCGTGGGACGGCGCCGCGCGCCGGTCGAGCAAGTCTTCGCGCGCCTCAAGGGCGTCTACGGCTGGGCCCGCGCTCGCTATCTGGGCCTGGCACGCAACCACACTCATCTGCGCCTTCTCTGCCTGGCCATGAACCTCAAACGATGGGCAATATTGCGCCCAATCGGAGTTCCGGCATGACCGCCGCTCCGCAATACTGTCGATCGGCTGGGCAAACGAGGCCGTACATCCTCGCGCGCCGTCCAAGAGCAAGCAAAAAAATCCCTGATACAGGCCCTCACTCCCGCAGAGGCGATTGCGCAAAGCCCTCGCTTGCGGGGGAGGTCGTCACGCGAAGCGTGGCGGGTGGGGGCTATCTCCACAACGTGACTCGCGGAGAGAGCCCCCACCCCCACCCTCCCCCGCAAGCGCCCGCAAGCGGGAGAGGGAGCGCAGTTTTCTTTGCCGCGACATCGCATGCTTCTCGTCACCCAAGGACGACACGTTCTCCATCCGACTCCATTTTGTTCGCAAAGAACGAATCGGAATCGAACAAATCAACGCGTGCCGATTCTTAACAACGCGTTTGCACGAGGTCTAACGCCTCGTATTTCGTAGCCCGGATGAGCGTAGCGATATCCGGGGCCGCTCTCTCCGCAGACCCGCATGTCGCGGAGCCTGTCATCGGGCGCGCATTCGCGCGACCCGTTGGCTCATGCGGGCTACGATATCTCGTAGACCGACACCTTGTCGGCGATGCCGCTCAGCGCCACGGTTCGGCGGGTTGGCGTCAGCCCGTGGGCCTCGAGCAAGATCCGGGTCTCGCTGTTCTCCACCACCGATTCCGTCACCACGATCGAGCGTGAGGCGGCAAGGCCCTGGACGCGCGAGGCGACGTTCACGGTCTGGCCGAAATAGTCCTGCTGGCCGTTGAGGGTGACTGCAAGGCATGACCCTTCGTGGATGCCCATCTTCAGGCGCAGGCTTTGATGCTGGCGCTCGGCGCCGAGATCGCTCATCGCCTCGCGCATGCGGATCGCGGCGGCAATGGCGCGGTCGGGGGTTTCGAATGTCGCCATCACGGCATCGCCGATGGTCTTGACGATGGCGCCGCGTTCGGAGGCGATGATCTCCTGCAGCAGCCGGAAATGCTCGTTGACGAGATCGAACGCGACGAGGTCGCCGACCCGGTCGTAGAGCGCGGTGGAGTCCTTGAGGTCGCTGAACAGGAAGGTCAGGCTCAGGATCTTGAGCCGTTGGCCGAACGCCAGCGTGTCGGTCCGGTAGAGATCGCGGAACGTCTGGTTGGTGAGCAGCCGCTTGGCCGTGAGAATGGGCTTGCGTCGGGTCAGCAGGTCGTCCAGCGCCTGGCTCGCCACCCAGACCGCCGGCAACACGCGATCGTCGGTGCGGTTTTCCAGCGTGAGCCGCAGCGGCCCGGGGCGCAAGATGACGGTCTCGACGGGAAGCTGGGCCTTGTTGAAGGTCACCGAAAGATTCTGGCGCTGGCTCGCCTCCTCGCCTTTGACATCGAGGAACTGCGCGGCATGCGTCACCGGATCGAACACGATCAGCGTGCCCTCCGGCACCTGCATGGACAGGATGGCCCGTTCCCCTGGCGGCAGGTCGACGGTTTCGAGCGTGACCTCGCGCAGCACCTTCTCCAGATCGTCGGGAAGATTGATCGCCGAGCTCCAGAACACCTGGCGATAATAGTCGGCGACCGACAATCGGTCCGGACTATGCGCCGCGATCTTGCGCAGGCGCGGGCTGACCGTGAAGGTCACCTCGACCAGATTGTCGAGCGTCGTCTCATAGCCCGCGGCGCAGAACCCGCAGCTATATTGCGTGCTGGTCAGCGTCTTCAGGGTCTTGTTGGCGGAGAGCACGCCGGCGCAACTCGGGCACATCACGCTCCATGTCATCTCCAGCATGCCGAGCCCGACCGCATGCAATAGCCCCGCGATCACCCGCTCCTCGTCGATCCCGGCTTTGGCCGCAAGATCAAGCGCGTTCATCCTGTTCAATGCATGATCCGGGGCTTTCAGCACCATGCGCTCGAGCATCTCGACGACGGGTCCGTCGGCCGACTGACGCAGTGCCCCAAACAAAGTCTCAGTTTCGCTCATGCGACAAATGTTGCATGAAAGCAGACCCGGCGGAAGTCCGCTCGCCCATCAACTCTACGTAGCGCCAAGCTGCCACCTGCCGCCATGCGGCCGGGCGATGGTGTATAGATATCCCCGTCTCACCCGATGAGAGGGGCGTTGCGCACGTCGCGAACGCGCGGTGGGATGCGGTGGACGCGCAGCTTGCGAAGACGAGCGCAAGGCTGACGCGGACGGTGAAGTCGTGTGGTCCTGACGCCCCAGTGGCCGGTGTCGATTTTCCGAGAAGCTCACACTTCCCGGGAATGACGGTGGCAAAAAAGCCCGGTCTCGCCGAGGAGAGCACGAAGTAAGCCGTAACCCATCGCGCAGGGAGCGCCGGGTTGTTTCCGGTTACACCTGTGGTCCTACCCCGGTGCTTTTTGTTGCACCGGGCCCATGGGTGCAATCGGCACCCCGCTTTCCCTGCGCCCTCTGCAAGATGAGGGCGGAACGAAATGCAAAGCTCGGACAAATCATGTCGCGAGATCGCGGAGGCGCGATCGATCGATGTACCGTCGATGTCGCAGCTATCGTTGCCGTTGCGCGAGATAAAACCCCGTCAGCACCGTGACCAGTCCCGCCGCCTGCAAGCCGGTTGGCGGCTCGCCGAGCACAAGCCAGCCGACCAGCACCGTCAATGCGGGCACGATGGCGGGAAAGATGGCGGCGCGCGCGACGCCGAGGATCTGGATCGACGCCGCGAACAGATAGAGCGCCGCAGGGCCGGCAAGGATGCCCTGCGCCAGCGCCTGCAACGCGTTTTCCGGCCAGCCGATCGCAGCCAGCCTGGCCAGCCCTCCGGTCGCCACATAGACCGGCAGCAGCGCGAGCGACAGCACATTGATGACGGCAGTCGCGGAGAAGGCGGAGACGCGCCAGAAGCGCAGCAACGTGCCGAAGCCCGCGAACATCAATCCGGTCAGCACGAAGATCAGGTCACCCTGCACGCCGCTCGCGCCGATTTGGCTGATCGACTCGGCTCCGATCACCACGAGGCCACCGACAATGACGAGGGCGCCGACCAGGCGCGACGGCGAGATGCGCTCCTTCAGGAACGCCGCGGCCAGCAACAGGGCCCCGAGCGTCGCACAGGACGGCTGGATGACGCTGCCATGCCCAAGCGGCACGAACAGGAAGCCGGTATAGCTGATGATGGCCATCACGGGCCCGCCCAGCACCATCAGCGCCAGCCCCCGGCCCCATCCGATGCCGCAGAGATTGCCAATCCCGGCGCGCAGCACCACCGGCAGGAATGCCAGGCCCGACCACAGGAAGCGGTGCATCAAGAGGTCCACTGGCTGGAAGCCGATCTTCAGGGCATGGCGCGTTGCCACAAAACCGAGCGCCCAGAACAGCGCTGCGCCAAGGCCGCAGGCAACCCCGAGCAGGGCCGCCTTGGTCTCCAATTCTTGGGTCGGAATTTCGGCGCCACCGGCCAGCTGGGTCATGACGGACGCTTACGTCAGCACCCGCGGCCGATCAACCCACGGACATGCAGGGCTCGTAGGGCGAATGAGCGGAGCGCAATCCGCCGTTCACTCGCATCGGCCGGTGGGTTACGCTGCGTCGACGCCACGCAGCGAAGGGGTTCCCATGAACGGCAACAGATATTACGGCGTTCGCGTCGAAGGCGCGAAATATGGCGTCGGCTTCGGTTCGGCGCTGGCGATCGCGATCTCCTACACCAAGAACCACTCGATCCTGTGGGCGATCATCCACGGCATCCTGAGCTGGATCTACGTGATCTATGCCGCGTTGTTCGGCTAACGCTGCGTAGCCCGCATGACCGTCATCTCCATCCAGTCGCAGGTCGCATGGGGCCATGTCGGCAACAGCGCGGCGGTCTTCCCGATGCAGTTGCACGGCATCGACGTGATCGCCGTGCCGACCACGCTGCTCAGCAACCGGCCGGGCTACGACACCATTCGCGGCCGGGTGCTCGATGTGCAACTGGTCGCCGATCTCTTGCGCGGGATCGAGGAGCGCGGCGCGCCGGACGATGCGAAAGTCATCCTGTCGGGTTATCTCGGCTCGGCCGACATCGGCTCGGAGGTTGCCGAGTTCGTTGCCCGCGCCAAGGCGAACAATCCCTCCGTCCTCTATTGCTGCGATCCCGTGCTCGGCGATCGCGACGACGGCCTGTTCGTACGATTGGACATCCCGCCGCTGGTGCGCGACGATCTGTGCCCGCTCGCCGACATCATCACCCCCAACCATTTCGAGCTCGAATGGCTGTGCGGCGCGCCGGCCAAGACGATCGGCGCTGTCATCGCGCTGGCCCGCACCTTGATCGCGCGCGGGCCGTCGACGGTTGTCGTCACCAGCGCCGAACTCGCCGGTTCGCCCGGCGACGTCATCGAGACCCTCGCGATCGAACGCAGCCATGCCTGGCGCGTGCGCACACCAAGGTTGCCGATCAGTCCGAACGGCACCGGCGATCTCTTTGCCGCCCTGTTCGTCGCCGCCCGCGTGCGCGGATCGGAGACGCCCGCTGCGCTCAGCCACGCCGCATCCGCCATCTTCGCAGTGCTGGAGCGCACTGCACTGAGGGGCACCGAGGAAATGCGCATCGTCGAAAGCGCCGCGGAGATGGTTCATCCGACGCGCAGGTTCGAGGCGGTAGCCGTGGACGACCGGACCACCAAGCCATGAGGACCCGATGTCTCCCTTGAAGCCGCAAGCCACTTACGACGACTTCGCCCGGTTGGATATTCGCATCGGCAAGGTCATGGAGGTCCAGCCGTTTCCGCGCGCGCGCAATCCGTCCTGGAAGGTCGGCGTCGATGTCGGCACTGACCGGATCATGTGGTCGAGCGCGCAGATCACCAATTATGAGCCTGCGGCGCTGCTCGGCTCGCTGGTAGTCTGCGTCTGCAATCTGGGAGCGAAGAACATCGCGGGTTTCACCTCGGAACTCCTGATCCTCGGTGCGAAGAATGCGGACGGACAGGTGATCGTGCTCGGCCCGCGCAGCGAGGTTGCAATCGGTGAGGCGATTTTTTGAGGTCACGTCATTATCACGACCAGTTGATTCAAATGATGTGGATTCCCCGTAGTTTACCGATGGGGGATCACCCGGATTCTCGGCAAGGCTGCGCGCTGCTATTTCAGCGCGCGAGAATCGCCTCATGGGAATCAACACATGACCGCCCTTTATTTCCACTGCTCCGACGACGAACACGTCCTGCTGGACCGCAAGGGCGCTGCCATGAACATCTCGGAAGCACGCGAGCATGCCGAACAACTGGTGCGCACGTACGTCATGACCCCGAGCGCAGAGGACTGGCGCAACTGGATCCTGCACGTCACCGACGATCTCGGAACCGAGATTTTCGAGCTGCCCTTTACCGCCGTGCTCGGCCAGTTGCACTGAGACGCACACATGCCGTCAGCACCATCCTCATTGACGTCGTCTTCATTGACGCCGTTGCGCCGCCATCTCAACGCGCTGCGTGCGCTGATCGAAAGCGTCTGCAATCCTTACCGGCCGGAGCGGCATTACATGCGCGGGCCGGGCCCGAAATGGCGCGCGAGGCACCAGCTGCGCGAGTCGGATTAACGAAATGGTGCGGCGAATCTCCGGTGAACTACGGACACGCTGCACATTCACGCATCACGCACGGTCCTGCTGCACATCGATTTTGCGCCGATAGCTCGACGATTGTGCGCGATGCGTCTTAGGGAACCGTCGACTCAGTGTTATCCTGTACTGCATACCGAAAGTAAGAAAACTTCGGCGGAGAATTTCGGAATGCCGTACTACAAATTCGATCTCGTCGTGGACGAAGAGTTCCGCAATCAGGGAACCATCATCCTCGAAGACCTTCACGTCGCCTCCGATCGTGCCGATCAGCTCGCCGACGAGCTGTCGCAGGTGAAGCCCGAGCTGAAGGCGCGCGGCTGCGCGGTGCGCGTCACCGATGCCGACAACAGGGAGCTCTATCGCACGCCGCTCGATCCGCTGCCGCGATGGCGCAAAATGCCGGAGAGCGCCTAGACCGGCCCCTCGCCGCTCGCCCGCAGCGCCGTCAGTCCCTCCCGATAGGTCGGGTACCGCAGCGCGATGCCGAGTTCGTCCTTGATCAGCGCATTCCGTACGCGCTTGTTCTCGCCATAGAAGCTCCGCCCCACCGGCGTGAGATCGGCTTGCTCGAACGGAATCTCGGGCGGCGGAGCAAGGCCGCAGAGTTGCGCGGCGAAGCCGACGACATCCTGCGGCGACGCGGGTTCGTCGTCGCTGAGATTGTAGACGGCGCCGGCGCGCGGGCGCTTCAGCGACGCTTCGATGATTGCAGCGATGTCGGCGACATGGATGCGATTGAAGACCTGGCCCGGCTTGACGATCCGGCGCGCCGTGCCTGCTGCCAGTTGCGCAAGCTGGTTACGACCGGGGCCATAGATCCCGGCCAATCGAAAGAGATGCACAGCCTTGCTGCGCGCCGCACCGAAACCGAGCCACGCCAGCTCCGCCTCCGCCCTGATCCGCGAGCGGCCCTCGCGCGGCGCAACCGGCGTCGTTTCAACGACCCAGCCGCCGGCGTGGTCGCCATAGACGCCAACCGTCGAGAGATAGCCGATCCAGCGCAGCCGCGGCGCCGCGGCGATTGCCTCACCAAAGGCCGCGAGCACGCGATCCCCGCCCTGATCCGGCGGGATCGACACCAGGATCGCATCGCTGGCGGCAATCTCATCCGCAATCGCGGGATCGCGGTAGCCCTCCGATAACAGCCTGGCGTGGATGCCGCTCCGCGCCAGCAGATCGGCCTTTGCCTGTGTCCGCACCGTCGCCGCAATCTCGGCGCCCGCTCCGCGTAGACGCTCGGCAATGGCCTGCGCCGAATAGCCGTAGCCGAAGACCAGAAGCTTCATCGGAAACGCGGATGTCCCACGTCGTCGAGCGAAAGGGCCATGGCGAATTCCCCAGTGAAATTTGTCTGCTGCTTGCCGCGGCAGAGTTCCCGGAATCCATGGCGAAGGCAAGCAACGGCAAAACGGAGATCGCAAGAGAAATCATCCACCGGACCCGCCCGCTGGATCACTTGGTCAACCTTGTTGCCGCCCGGTCTTCAGCCCTGATGCGGCCCGCGCATCAGCTTCATGGCATCCTCGACGTGACGCCATTCTTTGGCTTCCTCGGTCTCGCCCTTGCTTTCGCAAGCCACGGCATTGTGCGCGGCATGGGCAATCGCCTGTTGGCCGTGCTCGTCGAGCATCCGCCGCGCGATCATGTGGATTTGCATCTCAGACATCATGGCGTTCTCCTCGCGTGGTTTCCGCCGAGTCCACCGGACATCTGATCGGATGTCCCGCGTGCCACCAATCAAACCGCTGGACGAGACATCTTGTTCCACACACGCGCGTCACGCCGCCAAAAGCTTGTCGAACTCCTCAGGCGGGTAGGATTTGCCGTCCTTGTCGGTGATTACCACCTGCCATCCTTCGCTCGCCCAAACCCTCGCCTTCGCGACGATGAGCCAGGTGCTTTCCCGTTCGACCCTGACCGTTTCGTTGTCGCGTTCTGCGACCATCTTGTAAGCCAACGCTCCATCCCCTCCGACGATACCGGTTCCTGCCCTGTGTTGGCAGCGCCATTGGGCCGCAATTCGCCGCGAGCGTGACAATTTGGTGAAGCTGCGTGCCCAGCGAACGCAAAGGCTCAGCGCGCGGTCGCGCCTACGTCCGCTTGCGCCGGTCACGCGGACCAACAGGATGAAAGCGTGTCAGCTACTCGACGACATCAAGCCGGACGTTTGCGACCCCCTTGCCGACCATGCCAAGCGACTGCGCCGCCGAATAGGAAACGTCGACGATCCGCCCGGGTACGTAGGGGCCGCGGTCATTGACGCGCACCGTCACCGAACGGCCGGTCTTGACGTCGGTGACGCGCAGCTTGGTCCCGAACGGCAATGTCGGATGTGCGGCGGTCAATTCGTGTCCGTCGAATTTTTCACCACTCGCCGTCTGCTGCCCCTCGCTGTAAAAGCTCGCGAGCCCTCGCGATGCGATCTTGGTGTCACCCGCGTTCCTGCGCGACGCGGATGGCGTGTGCCTGTGCGCGACTGCGACACGCGTCCGTGGCGGCGACGAGGCGGCGCGCGTCGGCTCGATCGACGCTTGCCGGCTCGCGAGCGCCGGCGAGCGCTCGCTGACAACAGAGGATTGGGCGCAGGCCCCGAGCGATGCGGCGCCGATCACGACGGCAAACAGGCGGAGCGCATTTCGTGGACGAGCCGACAAGCACGAGGGCGCAGCACTGCATGTGCAGAGTTTGACGCCGACATCCGAACGAACAATACCGTCGCGTGACATGTTGCACCCCCAACTCGCGCCCCAGCCCAAGCCGAAAGATCAACATCCGCCTATCAGCCGAATCCAATCGGGGCGGAACGGAGGCGGGATGCGGCAAGACGCAGCTCCGACGGTGCGATTTCCGTTCGAGTGTGTTGATTGAGCCACAACCACCACGGGTCATCGGCCGCGGGGGCCAGGAAATGCGGCTCCAATTCCGGTTCCCGAAACACCCCAACCTCTCCACCCTCTCGCCATGCTTTGGTCAAACCGGACTGGAGTGGTGGGGAAAGGGCCAAGTGTCGATACAGGACGTAAACGCGCCGGCCGCCCATTGCGGTTTGACCTTGGACTGAAAACGGGGACCGCCAATGCAATCGACACTGTCCATGAAAGACACCGATCCGCACGATATTTTCGCGATCGAGCCTGACTTCGGGCCGCGCCCTAACACCGCCGCCCCCACACTCGCACCGGCAGGCACGGGATCGCCAGAACACCGCGAGCCGCATTTCGGTCCGAGCGCCGTGCCCCCATCGTCTGTCCCGCCGGTCGCGCCCGCTCCTCCAGCTGCACCAATGTATCGCGCCGCCGCGACCCACGACATCAGGCTCGACGATGTCCTGCACGATCGCGCTCCGCCCCGCCCCAACAGATGGGCGGTCCGCGCGTTCTGGTTTGTGTTTGCGATCGTCAGCGCCATGGGTGCCGCGGCCTGGCAACATTACGGTGATCGCGCCAGGCAATTGGTAGCGGAGTGGACGCCGCAGGTCGCGCTGCTGTCATCGCTGATTCCGGGCAAGGCTGCGTCTACTCCTGACAAGGCTGCGCCCACTCCTGACAAAGCTGCGCCCGCTCCTGAACAGGCACCGCCCGCGGCCCAAGCAGCGACCGCCGATCAGCCGGCAGCAGAGACGGCACCGGCCGCTCCGCCACAGGACGTCGCCGCAGCAACACCCGCACCGGCCGCTGCACCGGCTCCCGCAGCCGCGCCTGCTGCGGTCGTCGCTCCGGCAGCGGCCACCGTCGCACCGGATCAAACACAGTTGCTGCAGTCGATGGCGCGCGACCTCGCGTCGATGGGACAGCAGGTCGAGCAGCTCAAGACCAGTGTCGCCCAGCTCAAGGCGAGCCAGGATCAGTTGGCCCAGCGTGTCGCAAGAACGACTGAGACCAGGGTGACGCCGCGCCCGCGCGCCACAACGCCGCCGCACGCGGCTGTTGTACCGCCGCCGGTCCGCCGCCCAACGCAGGCATACATCCCGCCGCCACCTCCGGTGTCAACCGGGCGGGCCGCGGTCGCGCCGCTGCCGGCAGTCGCTGCACCTGCGCCGTTACCCCGGACTGTTGCGCCAGCGCCGCCGCAATCCGCCGTTGTTGACGCCGATGATGACGGCCCGGTGGTGCGTCCGCCGATGCCGTTGCGTTGAAATCGACTTGAGGCGCGGATGCGGGAAACCGTTAGTCCGCCGCGACCTTGCCGCCGACCGATCGGGAATTACGCGCTCTGACCGGGCGGCAGCACGACTACCGTGGCTCCGGGCTTGACCCGCTGATAGAGGTCGATGACATCGGCATTGTTCATGCGGATGCAGCCGGACGAAATCGCCTGCCCGATATATTCGGGCTGGTTGGTGCCGTGGATGCGATAGAGCGTGTCCTTGTTGCCCTGGTAGAGATAGATGCCGCGCGCGCCAAGCGGATTGGCCGGGCCGCCCGGAACGCGAGCCGGATACGGTCCGAGCCGCGCCTGGATTTCGGGCGTCGGAACCCAGTCCGGCCATTCCGCCAGCCGACCAACAGTCGCGACGCCGGAGAAGGCCATCGCCTCTTCGCCGACCGCAACGCCGTAGCGGATCGCCTTGCCGTCGGGCAGCACGTAGTAGAGATAACGCGCGTCGGTATCGACCAGGATCGTGCCCGGCTGTTCGCGACGTTGGAAGTCGACGATGTGGCGCTGAAACTGCTCGGGGATGCTCGCTTGCGCGTAAGGCGGATTCGCCAGCAGCTGCCGGTCCCGCGATGTCATGGCGACGTCCGTCACCGGCGAGAGCGTCGCCTGCATGCAGCCGCCGAGTGCGAGCGATCCCAACAGCACCGCCGCCAGCCCCAACTTCGACACGATCATTCTCCCCTGCGTCAACCTGCGTCACATGCTGCCGAAATCGTGCTGAAATCGTGGCAGCGCCGCGTGGAACACGTCTGTTTGATCAGCACCGTCAAAGCCTGCGTCTCAACGGTCACGGTGAGTTCCCGCGAACGCCGGCCTTGCAAAAAAGCGTCGGAAACATTGGGCTCCTGCAGAAGACATAGGAGACTCGGGGGCGACATCAGAGCGAAGGAGTAGACGCCTGCATCTCAGTCCAGCTCCGGCGGCGCGAACCAGTTGGTCAGCGAAAGGCCGCCGTCGACCACGATCGATGCGCCGGTGACGTATGCAGAGAGCTTGTTCGACAATACCGCGAGCGCCGTCGGCGCGAGATCCTCGGCGTGCCCGAGCCGGCCGAGCGGAATGTGTTTTGCAAGCGCGGGATCGGCGACGAAGCCGCCGGCTGCGATCGCGCCGGGCACCAGTGCGTTGACACGGATACCATAGCGGCCCCACGTCTTGGCGAGCTCCTTCACCAACATCGCCATGCCGGCCTTCGCGGTCGAGTAATGCGGCAGATTGCGCGGCGTGCCGGCGTGCAGCGAGGTCAGCAGCAGGAACGAGCCCGGAGTCTTCGCTGCGATCAGCTTACGCGCCAGTTCGCGCGACAGATGAAAGCCGGCGTCAAGATTGACCGCATGCATCTGCTGCCAGGTGTCCGTATCGACCGCCATCGCGTGATCAGCCTCGCGGCGCGGCGGCGAGGCGCTGTGGACAAAATGGGTCACCTGCCCGAGTGCCGATTGCGCATGCGCCAGCAGCGCGTCGCAGGCCTCGCGCCTGGCGAGATCACCGATCCAGGGCACCGCGAGTTCAGGGCGCGGCGCGACCTTGATCGCGGCCACGACCCTGTCCTCGTGCAGATCGGCAAACATCGTGCGCACCCCCTCGCCGACCAGGGCCTGCGCGATCGCGCGGCCGATGCCGCTGCCCGCACCGGTCACCAGGGCTGCCTCGCGGATGGGATCGAAGGGTAAATCGAAGAGGCTCATGATCTCTGAATTCCCAAACCGCTGCGCCCGGACCTCAATACGGCGGCGCCTTGCGCGCCCGCTGGGCCTTGGCCGCCTCGATCCACCACGCGAAATCGTCGGCAAAGCGCGGAAAGGCGTGCTCCAATGCCTTGCCGCCATCACCGATCGGCTTGCCGTCGGCCGACAAGGTCTGTGCGATCGGACCCGCGGCGATTGTGCTGGAAATCACCACCATGCCCATCTCCGATAGCGTGCCGTGCCAGGCAGTCGCTGCGCGCGCGCCGGCGAACCGGCCGGCCGAATAGCTCGCGATCGCGGCCGGCCGCCAGAACCATTCTTCGAGGAAATGATCGGTAAGGTTCTTCAAGCCGGGCTGGATGCCCCAATTGTATTCGCCGGTGACGAACAGGAAGCCGTCGGCGCCGCGGATTTTTCCGGCGAGCGTCTCGAGTGCCGCGGGCGCCTGCCCCTTGGGATATTCCTTGTACATCCGATCCAGCATCGGCAGGCCGATTTCCCTGGCGTCAATCAGTTCGACATCGTCGCCGCGCGCACGAAGGCTTTCGACCACGAAATGGGCGAGCCGAATCCCCATCCGGTCGGAACGATAGGAGCCGTAGAGAACGAGAATGCGGTGGGTCATGATGCCCGATACTACCATAGTCGCACAGGCGCGGTCCTGCGAAGCGTCGCATATTCGCAAGCGTTAACGGGCCCACCCGCCTGTTTTCCGGCCATTAAGCAATCCCCCATCGTTCGTCCGCCGCGGCCCAAAATCGCCGGATTCGTCTCCAGATATAGCCCCGCTTCGAGAAGGAGAGCCCGACATGCGGATCGCAAGGCTGGTTTTCGCAGGTTCGCTCGCAGCTTTTGCTGCGGTTGCCACCCCTGCGCTGGCGAAGAGTTCCGACCACCAGAAGACCGACGACAAATCCAGCGCGTCCGCCAGCTGCCAGGCCTATCAGCAGACGGCCGACGGCAGCTGGACACAGTTGCCCTGCGGTGAGATGGGCACGAACGGTTCGACGCAGCATCGCACCACGACCAAGAGCGCCGAGGGAGACGAGCACTGAGGTCAGAACCCTCGTCCACGCCGGCACGGGCGGCGACGAGCCGGATTCGACTTTCGGCGGAGATGGGCGAGCCCGCGCTGCGCCGGCGCGGTCCCGCATCGTAAACCCATGTTTAATGCGCACCCGGTACGGTTGAGGCTCCCATACCCCTCTCGTCACGGCGCACATCCCATGAAAATCGGCACTCTCCTGACGGCTGCGATCGTCTCGCTGTCCGCGGTCGGCGGCGGTCTCGCAGCCTATGTCGCGGTCACCAAGTACCAGACGATGGACAAGGTTTCGATCGCGCAAAGCCGGCTCGAAATCGTCCGCGCCGTCGGCGATATCCCGCGCAACATGAACCCGGAGCGCGGCTACGCCACCAACCTGATGATGGGCAGTGGCGCGATCGAGCAGAAGCAGATGGCCGAGCTCGACAGGCTGCGCCAGTTGACCGACAGCGCACTCGCCAAGGTCAACCAGGTGCGCGCCACGCTGCCGGGATCGCTCGACGATGGCGAAGCGATCGCGGGCGCAATCGACGCGCTGAAGATCAAGTTTGGCGCGCTGCGCGACGCGATCGAGAAGGCGATCGCGGCCCCGGCCGACGCCCGCCGGGCCGCCGCCACCAGGATCGTCGCCGACAATTCGGTCTTCAACGCCGGCGTGACCACGCTGCTCGACGAGCAGGTCCGGCGGCTCGCGGGCCTCGACGGCAATGCCTACCGCCAGGCCAATTACGCCAACGTCGCCTGGACGCTGCGCGACATCGGCGGCCTCAATGCCAGCCTGCACAAGGCGCTGGTCGGCGCCAAGCGCGCCGCGACCGAGCCCGAGAAGCTGGAGCTGTTCCGCAGTACCGGCCGGACCGAGCAGATCCTCTCGACGCTGCAGGAACTGCGCAACAATCCGGCGACACCGGCAAATGTCACGGCGGCGCTCGGCAAGATGCAATCCGACTATGTCGAGCGCTTCGGCAAGTCCTTGAAGCTCGCCAAGGAAGGCGCGGTGTCGGGCAAATACGAGCTGGACGTCGACACTTATTTCGTCGAATCCCAAGTCGGCCTGGCCGCCATCATCGCCGTGCGAGACGCCTTCTACGACAACGCCGAACAGGGGCTCACCGCCGCCTATTCGTCGGCGCGCATCAGCTTCGTGATTGCGCTGATCGGGCTTATCGCCGTCGCGGCTGCGAGCGCCGGCCTGATCGTTGTGGTCCGCCGCCGCATCCTGACCCCGATCGCCGCCCTTACCGGCCGCATGTCGCGCCTGGCCGCCGGCGATGTCGCCGAGGCAATCCCGGGCGCCGCGCGCCATGACGAGATCGGCGCGATGGCCGCCGCCGTGCAGGTGTTCAAGGACAACAGGATCGAAGCCGATCGCCTCGCTAGCGAGAAGGAAGCCGAGAGCGACGTCAAGATGCGCCGCGCCCGCGTGCTCGACGACCTCACCCGCGCCTTCGAGATGAAGGTCACCGAGCTCGTCGGCGGCCTGTCGGCAGCCTCGTCGGTGATGGAACAGACCGCACAATCGATGTCGTCCACAGCGGCCATGACCAACCGCCAGGCCTCCATCGTCGCTGCTGCCTCCGAGCAGACCTCGACCAACGTGCAGACGGTCGCGAGCGCGACCGAAGAGCTGACCTCTTCGATTTCCGAGATCGCCCGCCAGGTCTCGACCTCGACCGAAATCGCCGCCCGCGCGGTCGACCACGCCCGCCGCACCGGCGACACCGCCCGCTCGCTCGCCGAGGGGGCGCAGAAGATCGGCGACGTCGTGACCCTGATCCAGAACATCGCGGCGCAAACCAATTTGCTCGCGCTCAACGCCACCATCGAGGCGGCACGCGCCGGCGAAGCCGGCCGCGGCTTTGCCGTCGTCGCCTCCGAAGTGAAGTCGCTCGCCGGCCAGACCGCAAAGGCGACGACCGAGATCTCCGAGCAGATCGCCGCGATCCAGGCCGCCAGCGACGAGACCGTCACCGCGATCCAGAACGTCGTCGATGTCATCACCGAGATCGACCAGATCGGCACCGCCATTGCCGCCGCGATCGAGGAACAGGGCTCGGCGACCAAGGAGATCGCGCGCAGCGTCCAGGAGGCCGCGCGCGGCACGCAGGAGGTCAATTCCAACATCTCCGGCGTCCAGCGCGCAGCCGACGACACCGGCGCCGCGGCAACGCAGGTGCTGGGCGCGGCCGAACAGCTCTCATCGCAATCGAAGGACCTCGCCGGCCAGGTCAATCACTTCCTGTCCGACGTGCGTGCTGCCTGAGATCGCAGGGGAATTGCCCCCGCGCAGACAACGGCGGAAGCGTCAGCCGCCCCGCAAGCCGAGCACCCGGCGGGCGATCGCCTGGCGATGGACTTCGCTCGGGCCTTCGTACATCCGCATCAACCGCGCCTTCTGCCAGAGCGCATTGAGCGGTAATTCCAGCGTCATGCCGAGCGCGCCGAGCGTCTGCATGGCGTGGTCGCAAGCCTCATAGGCCATTTCGGTGGCGAACACCTTGATCATCGACGCCTCGTGCCTGATGTCCTCGCCGCGATCGGTCTTGTCGGCGGCGTCGCGCACCATCAGCCGGCAGGCATGCATGCGCGTCGACATGTCGGCGATCCACCACTGGATCGCCTGGCGATCGGCGAGGTTGACGCCGAAGGTCTCACGCTGTTTGGCGTGCTCGCACAACATGTCGAGCGCGCGCCTGGTGATGCCGACGCAGGTCGATCCCATCTCGAGCCGGCGTGTGCGCAGGCGAAGCTGCATCGGCGCGTAGCCCTTCCCGACCTCGCCGAGCACGGAGTCCTTCGGGATGCGGCAGTCCTCGAACACGATCTCATAGGTCGAACCGCCGCCAAGCATCGGGATTTCGCGCTCGACGATGAAGCCCGGGGTGCCCTTCTCGACGATGAAGGAGGTGATGCCACCCTGCCGCTGGTCGCCGCCGACGCGCGCCATCACGATGATGAAGTCGGCGGCGCGCGCGTTGCTGATCCAGATCTTGCGGCCGTTCAGCACCCACTGCTCGCCGTCGAGCACCGCGCGCGTCTTCATGCCGGCCGGATCGCCGCCGGCGCCCGGCTCGGAGATCGCGATCGCCGATGTCATCCGGCCCTCGATATAGGGCTGCAGATATTTCTTCTTCTGCGCCTCGGTGCCGACCGCCTGCAGCATACGCAAATTCGGCGAGTCCGGCGGCAGCACGAACGGCACGCAACTGCGACCGAGTTCTTCGTGCACTGCGGCCATGGTGTGCGTCGGCAGATCGTGACCGCCGAGATCCTCGGGCGCATCGAGACCCCACAAGCCCAGTTCCTTCGACACGTCGCGTAGCCGCTTGCGCTGCTCGGTGGTCAATTCGGGATGATCGCTGCCGGGCAGTTTCGATTTCAAATATTGCGGCTCGAGCGGGATGAGTTCGCGATCGACGAATTTTGCGACCGTCTCGCGGATCATGGCTGTTTGTTCGTCATCGCTCATCTGATGTCCTCGCCTGTGCTGTCGTGTTTCGAAATCACTAGCGCACTTTAGATCGGCGGAGACAGCACAAAATGCGCGCGCGGCTTCACGAGCGCGCGTTTCATAAAGCGGAATTCGATATCCCGCGACGCGGTCAGCGGCCGCGCAACTGCGCCGGCCGTGGTGGCATGTCGAGCAATCGATCGCGCTGCACGAGGCCGTTTTCCCCGAGGAAGCGGTCGACGATCGGCGCCCAGATCGCGGTCCCGTTTTCACTGAACAGATAGTGTCCGTCACTGGCGAATGGCGGCGTGCGAACCAGCGTGAGATTGCCGCCGGCCTCGGTGAACGCGCTCGTCATCCGCCCCACCAATCGCGGTCCGAAGAAATGGTCGTTCTCGGCGGATACCCATAGCAAGGGGATGCGCGACAACCGACCAAACTGCGCGAACGCCTCGACCAGCTTGTCCTCGTTGCACACCTTGTCAGGGCCGCTCGATCCACGCCCTGGCGCGAACACGATCGCGGCACCGAGGCTCGTGGATCGTCCCGCCAACGCCACCGTGGCAAAGCCGCCGGCCGACCGGCCGACGCTGACATACTTGGTCCGGCTGACATAGGGCTGCTTCATCATATAGACGGCCGCGGCCGCGATGTCGCCCGCGCCGGCGCGCCCGGCGCGCTCGTAGTCGGGATTGCTGCAAGGCCCGTAGGTCTCGGCCCAACCGGCTTTCGACGCACCATAGCCGCGGCGCAGGACGGCCACCGCGACCCAACCCCGGCGTGCGAACTCGGCGGCCTGCGCCCACATCCCATACGGGCTCATCGCCGGTCGGTCCTCCGCCGAGCGCGGCGAGCCGTGGTTGATCATCGCGAGCGGATGCGGCTGCCCATCGTCGGGCCGCAGCACGATCGCGTCGAGCACGACGATGGCATCTCCGGACATCCCGGCGTTCGGCACCAGGATCTGCATTTCATCGAGCCGGACGCCTGCTGCCCGACCGGGCGCGACCGAGCCAGCGAAGGCGAACAGCGTCGCCGCGCACACGATGCGGAGCATTTGGCAATGTCGCATCGGCCCGAACTCCCCTGCCTCAGTCGGCAAAGCCGACGTAACGGACAAAGTCGCTGTTGTCCTCCCGATCCGACCGTACCGCGTTGGCGGCAAAGCCGTCGTCGGGATAGCCCATCGCGACGCAGGTCATGATCACCTGGTCTTCCGGGATATTGGCGACCTCGCGCACGATGTCCGAGCGCATGATACCCTGGCCGTTGATCACGCTGCCGAGCCCGCGATCCCAGGCCGCCAGAACGATGCCGTAGCAGAGCGCGCCGAGGTCGAAATGGCAGACCGCGCCGGGATCGAGGACCCGGTCATAGGCCAGCACCAGCGACACCGGGGCGTCGAACTGGCGGAAGCCACGCAGCACCCAATCCTGCCGCATCGGCTTGTCGTCGCGCTCAATCCCCATGGCGCCGAACAGCTTCTTGGCAATGTCGACCTGGCGCCCGCGGTGGACGCCCTGGTACTCGCCATGGCTGACAATGTCGCGCTTCGCCTTGGCGCCGGCGATCATCTCCTCCATGTTGCGCCGCCGAACCTCCTCCAGCGGCGCCCCGGTCAGGACATGGACGTGCCAGGGCTGGGTGTTCATTGAGGACGGCGCCCGCTTGGCGACCTCGATGATCTCCTCCACGGTCGCCCGAGAGACCGGCTGCTTCTTGAACCCGCGCACGCTTTTGCGTGTCTGTACCAGCGTCTCAAAGTCCATGTCGCACCGCCTCCGTTTTGTTCCACGCTGAATGCGGGGAATTTTCTCCGCCATTCGGCTATTTTATCGGCAAAATCCGCCATGGGAACTTGATCGGTTCAAGAATCCGATATCCAATCCCGCCACTGGTTTGGCCTAGGGAGAGACCCAAATGAAGCGGATTTTGTTGGCTGCCATCATCGCGACCTTTGCAGCCGGCTCGGCATTTGCCCAGGACGCGTCCTGCGAAACAAAAGCCGTCGGCAAGGACGGCAAGGCGCTCGCCGGAGCGGCAAAGACCTCGTTCATGAAGAAGTGCACCACTGACACCTGCGAGACCAAGGCGGTCGGCTCGGACGGCAAGAAGCTCGCAGGGGCTGCCAAGAACTCGTTCATGAAGAAGTGCCAGAGCGGCGCCTGAGCCCCTCGCCGCCCACTCCGCGATATCGTCAATCGAGACAAACCTTCGGGGCGCGTGCCAGCGCGACCCGAAGGAATTCAAGAGGCTTGCCTCCGTACTCTCCTTTTGACCGTTCGCAAGAACGAGACGCTGAAGTCAGAACGAGACGCCGACGAGCAGCCCCCTGCTCCAGACGCGCCGGCAACGTTTCCTGATGTTGCCATGAAACATTTCGAAACGTTCTGGTAGCTTAACGGCCTTCTGCAGCTCAATGCAGGCGCCACCGGCGGAATAATCCACCAGCCTGCACTCGATCAGCGGCGTCTTCGGTTCGAGCAGAAGCTTGACCGAACTAGACACACAACCTGTTGGACGAACACGCGCAAATCGCCGGGGATGCATCACCAATGCCTTCGAGTGGACCGGACACCATGCTCACCGGCCGCCGTTAAAATTCCGTGCAGGCCTGTTGTTGCTGACCTTGTCAGCCGGCCGAAGGCCGGCCGGCTTGCGCGAGGCGTCAGGACGAACGCGATGCCGCCAGCGTCTCCGACGGCGATTCACCGAACTGCGAGCGGTAGGTCCGGGAGAAGTCGCTTAGGTGCCAGAAGCCGTACGCCAAGGCGCAAGCCTTGACGCTATGCGCGCCGCCAAGGAGTTGCTGGCGTACCAGCCAGAGCCGACGCAAGCGCAGGTAACGATGCAGGCTCATGCCTCGAAATCGCTTGATGGCATCATGCAGGGTGCGCACGGACACGCCAATCTGCCTGGCAAGGTCGCCGCTGTAGATCGGGTGGGCCACATCGCCGGCGAGCACGGCTCGGGCGTCGTTGAAGACCTTGAACTGACGCATCGCGTTGACCCGCCGCGTCCACTCGGACGGAACGATCCCGGCGAAGGCGTCGTCGATCGCTGCAAGCAGGGATTCCTTGATCGCGGTGCCAGTGGCGACGGCATCGGTTGCCGCGGCCTGTTGTGACGTGACCAATAGCGCCTGCCGTACCACCTCACGGAGCCGATCCTGCGCCGGCTCGCTGATCTCGTGGATGCTGAATTTGACGATGGAATTGGGCCAACCGCGATCGACGATCTCGGGCGTAAAGACGATCGAGGTGTACTTGCGCGATGTCCGCTCGACTGTCGTGAAGAAGGCGCCGCCATTGCCGATGACAAGCGCCGCACGATCGCGTTCGGCGCCGTTGAACCGGATCGGAACGCCGTCGTCCATCGTGAAACCGATTGCTGTGGTACCGTGCGCGAACTGCGCGTCGATGATCCGCGGAAACGATTGCGTGTAGTTGATATCGCATCCCGGCAGATTGAGGATCACCTGCTCGGCCGAAATCCTTCGGGCAAGCGGAGTGAAATCCGCGTCCAGGTTTCTGATCGAACTCCGGAATGCGTCGACATCGTCAAATCTAAAGACTCTCGGCACAAGCAATGGTGCCGTCGAACCATTGTCCATCTGAAGCGATCTTGAAACTTAATGCCTGCCGCCCGCGCTCTCGCGCGCCGGCACCATCGATTGCATTCAGGCTCCGCTACCGAAGCCTACGAATCATCCAACAAACTCAATGAGGTAGTTGCGGCGCAATACACGGCTCAGGCAATGTCACAAAACTACGCCACTGCCGATTTTCGATAACGTTTGACGGGATTTCCACCATACCGAGCATTTGTCCCCATAAAATTTGATGAGGGTATTAATATTCAGAGAGCAAACTGACTTGGGGAACAGTGTCGTTCCCTGTCGCGGAGTATTTTTAGGTGCCGCAATGACTGGCATTGCCTCGACCGACCTTATTGCTGAACTTGACCATGTTTTGAAAGCCGGCCCGCCAGACCGCCGAATGCGGATGTTGCGGCAAGTGGCCAGCCTTTTTCTGGAAGACGCTCACCGGCTTAACGACCAACATATCGGCGTGTTCGATGACGTGCTGGTCCGTTTGACGGAAGACGGTGAGCTGCGGACACTGACGACTCTCAGCCGCGCCCTCGCCGACTCCCGCCTGGTGCCGAAGGAGCTGGCACGGCGCCTTGCCAATCATGATGATGCCGACGTAGCGGCTCCGATCCTGCGCAACTGCGACTGCATCCCTGATGCCGATCTGATCGACATCGCCTGGGTGCGCGCCGAAGAACACCTTTGCGCAATCGCCGTGCGGAAGAACGTCCCCGATGAGCTTACCGATGTCTTGCTGATGCGGGGGGACAGCAGCGTGCTTCGCAAGCTGGCAAGCAATCCCGGTACGAAGTTTACCAGCTCCGGCTTTGCCATGCTCATAGATACCGCAGAGCGCGATGAGGACATCGCCTGCTCGCTGGTAGCGCGCAACGACCTGCCGCCCGGAGCACTTGGCAACCTCATCGCGAGATGCTCGGCACGCCTCCAGGTCAAACTCCTCAAGATCGCGCCTCCGCCGTCGCAGAACGCGATCCGGACGGCAATCGATGCCAGCGCGGCCGCGCGCGCCCAACCAAAGCCGCCCGTCGTGATCGACTATACCGAAGCGAAGGCGACAGTTATGGCGCTCAACAATTCGGGCCAATTGACGATTCCAGCGTCAATCGTTTCGCGGTGAGACGCGAGTACCACAATGTTGTCGCCGCACTGGCGCAACTGGCGGCGGTGCCGACCGAGACGATCGAGGCGCTCACGGACTCCGCCGAGATCCACGGGCTCGTCATCGCCTGCCGGGCTGCGCGGCTGAACTGGAACACGACGGCGGCCATCATCAACAACCGGAAGGCTGCGCTGACGATCTCGCAACAGGAACTTGAGCTTGCCCGGGAGAGGTTTGAAGCCATGCCACTCTCGAACGCGCAGCGCACCGTGCGGTTTGGCTCGTTCAATGATTTGACCGCAGCGCCGTCGGTCGCACTGCGGAGGCCATGATGGCCTACGGAGACCGCAAGGCGGAGCGCGTCCGGCTGGACACCCGCCACCCCGTAAACCTGATGGGAGTAGACGGTACCTGGCATCGCAGTTGCGTCCTGCTCGATGTCTCCCAGAGCGGCGCGCGGCTCGAAGTCGAGGGAACGCTGGAAGTGCTGCGGGCGCACGAATTCTTCCTCGTGCTGTCATCGCGGGGGTTGGCCTTTCGCCGCTGCGAGCTGATCCGTGTCGACGGCACCGAGGTCGGCGTGAGGTTCATCGAGGAAAAAAAGAAGAAGGGACATCCCGGCATTCCAAAATGAGGACTGGCGGAATCCATCAACCTGAGGGGAACGACTATGCAGAAAGTAACGAATGTCACGGTCTCGACAGAGACCATCGAGCCGCTGCGGGGGGTCGTTGAGATCGATTGCGCCGGAGCGGTCGCGAAGTTCGAGATCAACGAGGATCTCGCGCATCAGCTTTGCAGCGGCCTCGATCGGTTTCTCACCCAGGTCACGTGCCGGCCGCGCCTGGTCCGGCTTGCGTGAAACACTCCTCGCACCGGCCAAGCTGACTTCCGTCTGCGATATCCTCGGAGGCACCGACGCGTATTCTTCACGCGAACCGGTATCCACTTCGCTTGAAAACGCTCTAGTCACGCCTGAACCGATAGTCGAAGCGGTCGCCGTCCGCCCTGATCAGGCCGACGGTCGGGGTCGGGAAATGAATCGGCAGGATCAGCGTGTCGGTCTCCGCAACCGAGGCAAAGAACTTCCGTCGCGATACGGCCGACTGTTTCGGGTCCCAATCCGGTTTGGCCGACCAGTCCGGCTCGCGGCACTGGATCACGTGGTGCATCAGGTCGCCGGCAACCACGGCGCGCTGGCCCTTCGAGAAGATGTTGACACAGCAATGGCACGGCGAGTGCCCGGGTGTCGGCGTCAGCGTGACGGTGTCGTCGAGCGCATAGTCGTCATCGACCAGCAGCGCCTGCCCGGCCTCGACAATCGGCAGGCAATTGTCGCGAAACACCGTGCCCGGCGGGTTGGCGCTCTTGGCATTTTCGGTCTCCCAGGCCGCATATTCGCTTTGGTGGAAGACGTATTTGGCGTTCGGGAACGTCGGCACCCAGCGCCCGTCGCGCAGGGTCGTGTTCCAGCCGGTGTGGTCGATATGCAGATGAGTGCAGAACACGTAGTCGATCTGCTCAAAGGAGATTCCGAGCGCGAACAGCTCGTTGCGCCAGCGTTCCTTGCCCGGGAAGTCGAACGGCGGCGGATGGCCCTTGTCCTCGCCGGTACAGGTGTCGACCAGGATGGTGTAGCGCGGGGTGCGGACCACGAAGGTCTGATAGGTGATCACCATCAGACCGCGCGCGGCGTCGAACACCTCGGGCTCCATCGTCCGCAGATGATGCCTGAACACGGCATCGTCATAGGCCGGGAAGAAATCCTGCGGCCGCCGCCACGGTCCCTCGCGCTCGATCACTGCGTCGATCGTGATGTCGCCGATCCTGATCTGCTTCATGGCCGTTCCGCTCCCGTCTTTTCCGCAGAGCGTAATCGGCAGCGCGGAGCCGGACAAGCTGGCCACACTAAAGGGCCAGGTTCGCAGCCAAGACCGCCCTCCCCTTGCGCACCCGACATGATAAATACCGCTCGGCCCTAACTGGTCGCCGGATCAAGGACAATCACATGGATCAATCGAACCCGCCACGCCCCAAGCTCGCCGAAACCTTTATCGAGCCTACGGTAAAACTGCGGGAGGTAGCGGTCGGCCGTTGCTGCGAGATCCTTGGTGACACATCGCTCGAATACACCGAACTCGGCGATTATTCCTACCTCGGTCAAGGCTGCATGGTCGCCGATGCACAAATTGGCCGGTTCTGCGCCATTGCGGCACAGGTCCGCATCGGAGCGCCCAATCATCCGCTCGACCGGCCCTCGCAACATCGATTTACCTATTGCCCGGAATACTACACGGCCTCCGCGCAACGGGATCATGACTTCTTCCAGCATCGACGCGCCGATCGCGTCGTGATCGGAAACGACGTCTGGATCGGTCATGCCGTCATTATATTACCTGGAGTGACCGTGGGAGACGGCGCCGTGCTGGCGGCAGGCGCCGTCGTTTCGCGCGATGTCGCGCCCTACACGATCGTCGGCGGCGTGCCGGCGCGGCAGATCCGGGAGCGCTTCAATCGCAACATCGCGGCTCAGCTGTCGCAGATCGCTTGGTGGAATTGGCCCCCGGAAACCATCTGGGAGCGCCTGCCGGAATTCCAGTCGGGAGATGTCGAAGCCTTTTGCAAGCGCTGGAAAGCGTGACGGCAAACGATCGCCGCATCCGCGTCTGCCTTCAGCTCCGCAATCCCGGCGCCTCGTGTCCAGTGCGCGCGACGTATTCGGTGTAGCCGCCGCCGAATTGGTGGATGCCCTCCGGCGTCAGCTCCAGTACGCGGTTGGAGAGTGCGGCGAGGAAATGCCGGTCGTGCGAGACGAACAGCATGGTGCCCTCGAATTCGCTGAGCGCATTGATCAGCATCTCCTTGGTTGCGAGATCGAGATGGTTGGTCGGCTCGTCGAGCACCAGGAAGTTCGGCGGATCGAACAGCATCTTCGCCATCACGAGCCGCGCCTTCTCGCCGCCCGACAGCACCCGGCATCTCTTCTCGACATCGTCGCCGGAAAAGCCGAAACAGCCGGCGAGCGCACGCAAGCTGCCCTGGCCGGCCTGCGGAAACGCATCCTCGAGTGACTGGAACACAGTGCGCTCGCCGTCGAGCAGGTCCATCGCATGCTGGGCGAAGTAGCCCATCTTGACGCTGCCGCCGATCGCCACCGAGCCGTCATCCGGCTCGGTCGAGCCCGCCACCAGCTTCAGCAATGTCGACTTACCGGCGCCGTTGACGCCCATCACGCACCAACGCTCCCTGCGGCGGATCATGAAGTCGAGCCCGTCATAGATGCGCTTGCTGCCATAGCCCTTGTGGACGCTCTTCAGGCTGACGACGTCCTCGCCGGAACGCGGCGCCGGCAGGAAGTCGAACGCCACCGTCTGCCGCCGCCGCGGCGGCTCGACGCGCTCGATCTTGTCGAGCTTCTTGACCCGGCTCTGTACCTGAGCGGCATGGGAGGCGCGCGCCTTGAAGCGCTCGATGAACTTGATCTCCTTCGCCAGCATCGCCTGCTGGCGCTCGAACTGCGCCTGCTGCTGCTTGTCGCTCAGCGCGCGCTGCTGCTCGTAGAATTCGTAGTCCCCGGAATAGCTGGTGAGCTGGCCGCCGTCGATCTCGACCACCTTGTTGATGATGCGGTTGATGAACTCGCGGTCATGCGAGGTCATCAGGAGCGCGCCCTCATAACCCTTCAGGAACTGCTCGAGCCAGATCAGGCTTTCGAGATCGAGATGGTTGCTCGGCTCGTCGAGCAACATCACGTCGGGCCGCATCAGGAGGATGCGCGCTAGCGCCACGCGCATCTTCCAGCCGCCGGAGAGCTTTCCGACATCGCCCTCCATCATCTCCTGGCTGAAGCCCAGGCCCGACAGCGCCTCGCGCGCGCGGCCGTCCAGCGCATAGCCATCGAGCTCCTCGAAGCGGTGCTGCACCTCGCCATAACGCGTGATGATATCGTCCATCTCGTCGGCCTTGTCGGGGTCGGCCATCGCGGCCTCGAGTTCCCTGAGTTCGGCTGCGACCTCGCTGACGGGACCCGCCCCGTCCATCACCTCGGCGACCGCGCTGCGGCCCGACATTTCGCCGACATCCTGGCTGAAATAGCCGATCGAGATGCCCCGATCGAGCGAGACCTGGCCCTCATCGGGCACGTCCTGGCCCGATATCATCCGGAACAGCGAGGTCTTGCCGGAACCGTTCGGGCCGACAAGGCCGATCTTCTCGCCCTTCTGCAGCGCTGCGGACGCTTCGATGAAGAGGATCTGGTGGCCGACTTGCTTTGAAACGTTGTCGAGGCGGATCATGACACTTGCGGGGAATCGAGAGGTTGCGGCCTCTTATTCGATCTGGAGCCCCGGTGGAAGCCCATTCGATGCGTTCCGTGCCGTGCTGACGTGCATGCTCGCCATTGCCAATCTACACGGACCCGGAATACTCCGCCGATCGGTCTTTTGGGGCTTCACATGCAAGTCTGGCTTCTCTCTCTGCTCGCGCTCGGCGCCGGCATCAGCGTGTCCGTTCAGCAGGTCCTGAACGGCAATCTGCGCGCTGCCTTGAACTCGCCGGCCTGGGCCGGATTCGTCAGCTATCTCGGCGGCCTGCTGACGATGGTGGCCGTCCTCCTGGTGCTGCGCGAACCCGTGCCGTCGTGGAAACTGGTGACGGCAACACCGTGGTGGGCCTGGAGCGGCGGTTTCCTGGGCGGTGTGTTCATCCTGCTGATGATCCTGTTGCTGCCCTCGCTCGGAGCTGCGACCCTGCTGGCGCTGATCGTCGCCGGTCAGATGCTCGCAGGCATTGCGATGGACCACTTCGGCGTCTTCGGGCTGACGCCGCATCCTGTGTCAGTTTCACGACTGATCGGCATTGCGCTCGTGATCGGCGGCGTTTTGCTCATCAAGGATTGAAGCGGGCGCGGACGCACGCTCTAGAAGCAGAGATTGGTCACCGCGTTGCCGCGCTTGTCCTTGATGACGTATGGACAGCGGGCGCGCTCCAGCGCCTTCTTGGCGTCTTCGTCGCCGAGTGCCGCGGCGCGTTCATAATAGGCCTTCGCGGTGTCGCTATCCTTCGGACCGCCGCGACCGGCCATCGCGAAAGCGCCCATCCGTTCCAGTGCGCCGGGATGGTTTTGCGCGGCGGCTTTCTCAAACAATGCGCGTGCTGCGGCGTCGTCCTGCGCGCCGCCCTTGCCGTCCGCCAGCATCATGCCGAGCTGATATTGTGCCTCGGCATTGGTCTCCGCAGCCTTGCCGAGCAATTCGCGCGCCCGCGCCGGATCGGATGCCACACTGCCGCCAAGGGCCGCGAGATTGCTGACACCGCGTGCATTGCCGGCCTGCGCCGCACGCTCGAATAACTGGCGGGCCTGCGCCTCGTCCTTGGCAACGCCGGTGCCGGTGCCGTAGAGCACGCCGAGCTCGACCATTGCCGAGGTCGAGCCCTTGTCGGAGGCCTTGCGCCAGGCGGCAGCCGCCTCCGCGGTCTGGTGGTTGGCGGCGTAGGCGCGGCCAAGCTGGTACATCGCGCGGCGCGACGATTTCGCCGCGACCGCGCAATATTTGATCGCGGTCGGGATGTCCGACGACGCGATCTGAGGCACGCCCTTGGCATCGGCCGGCTTGTCGGGATCGGTGGGATCGGCGGCGACGCGGTCGCACAACACGAGATCGGCCGATTGCGCATGGGCGAGCACGGGCGCGGACAATATCGCGGCGACGGCGAGTGCATGGAACGGTTTGATCATGGGCGGCAGGTTGCGTCGGCGGGCCGGCAAATTCAAGGCTCGAGCCCAGTCTCCCGCAGCACCGGCGCAACCTCGGCCGAGGCCAAATAACGCAGCAGGTGATCGGCGGCATCGGCGTTCGCCGCCCCCATCATCCGGCCGGCGGAGAACACCGCCGGCGTCTGCAAGTTCAGCGGAATGGGACCAACGACCTCGATACCGTCGACCTGCTTCAGCTCGCTGATCTGCTGGACCGCCAAATCCGCATCGCCGGTGACGAGCTTTTCCGCGGTGAAGCCCGCAGGGATAATCACCGCGCGTGCGTTGATCTCGGCGGCAATGCCGAGCCGCACGATCAGCTGCGCGAACAGAATACCGCTGGCCCCGAGCCGCGAATAGGCGACCGCCCGCGCGCCGAGCAGCGTTGCGCGCAACGCGGCTTCGGACGCGATATCGGGATGCGCCTCACCTGCTCTCACCGCGAGGCCGACATAGGAGCGCGCGAGATCGACGCAGCTCTCCGGGGCAACGCGGCCCTCGGCGATCATCTCGTCGAGCCCTTCACGGGTCAGGATCACGAGATCGGCCTCCTCGCCGCCGCGCAGGCGCTCGAGCAGCGCCAGCGTCGGCGCGAAATCGGCATCGATCCAGACACCGCTCGTTGCCCGGTAGGCTTCCGCGAGCCGCGCGACGGCGCCCTTCAATGCCAGCGTCGAGAGTACGCGAACTGAATCGTCCATCGGAGTTACGCTCGCCGCATCAGCTTGAGTTCCGCCGTGAGGCGGAGGCTGCGCTTGCCGGCGAGCGCGGTGGCGTCAAGCACGGCCCCCTCCGCATCGCAGGTGCCGGCAAAGCCGATGCCGACCTCGTGGCCGCCGAAGATCGTGTTCTCGCCCATCGCGGACGTATGCTCCTGATTCAGGATATGGCCCTTCCAGCGGCCATTCTCGGAGGTGTAGGTGCCGAGATAGTAGAAGAACGCGTCGCCGCCGAGGATCCGGCCGTTGTTGAGCAGCACCACGCCGGTAAGGCTGCCATCGACCCCGTCGAGCAAGCGGATGTGGATCGAATAAAGGCCGTTGGCGATGCAGCCCTCGCCGACACCGCCGGCGATCGGCATTTCGTCCGCGGTGATCGGCGTCATCACCGAGGAAAAGGGCGCGCCGGGCAATTCCTTCAGTTCGCCCTTGAAGCCGTAGAGATCGCCATTCAGCCTGCCTCTCGCGATCAGCGTTGCATCATCGGTGCCGGCCAGCGCGCGATAGTTCGGATCGGGGTTGTGGCGGACGGTCTTGATCTCGACCGTGATCTCGTCGCCATCCCTCTGGTAGGTGCCGATATGGGCGAAGGCCGAGTTGCCGCCAAGCATTTTGCCGTCGCCGACATACATCACGCTGCGGCCGACGGCGCCGCCGAGTTCAAAACGAACCTTGTAAAACCCCTCGAACAAGTGCCGTGTCCCCGGCAGCGCAATAATACAACCGTTGTCTAGCGTGGTTCATAACGCAGCGAAACCGCTTTCCGTGTGAGGCCGCACACAAGCAGTGTCGTTAAAATGCAAAAGTCCGCCAAGCTTTCGCTTGGCGGACCGGATTGCGATACCAGACGCTGCCGTCCGGCCTAACCAGGTCTTAGGCCGCAGCCTTCGCGCCGGTCGGCACCTCGGAAATGGTCTTCAGGATCTGCGACGCGATCTGGTAGGGGTCGCCCTGAGAGTTCGGGCGGCGGTCTTCCAGATAGCCCTTGTAGCCATTGTTGGCGAAGGAGTGCGGAACGCGGATCGAAGCGCCGCGGTCGGCAATGCCATAGCTGAACTTGTTCCAGGGCGCGGTCTCGTGCTTGCCAGTCAGACGCTTGTCGTTGTCAGGCCCGTAAACCGAGATGTGGTCCATGATGTTCTTCTCAAAGGCCGACATCAGCTGCTCGAAGTACTCCTTGCCGCCGACTTCGCGCATGTACTTGGTCGAGAAGTTGGCGTGCATGCCGGAGCCGTTCCAGTCGGTGTCGCCGAGCGGCTTGCAGTGGAATTCGATGTCGATGCCGTAGGTCTCGGTGAGGCGCAGCATCAGGTAGCGGGCCATCCACATCTGGTCAGCGGCGGTCTTGGAGCCCTTGCCGAAGATCTGGAATTCCCACTGGCCCTTCGCCACTTCGGCGTTGATGCCTTCGTGGTTGATGCCGGCGGCGAGACAGAGGTTGAGGTGTTCTTCCACGATCTTGCGTGCGACGCTGCCGACGTTCGAGTAGCCGACGCCGGTGTAGTACGGGCCCTGCGGCGCCGGATAACCGTCGGACGGGAAGCCAAGCGGCCGGCCATCCTTGTAGAAGAAGTATTCCTGCTCGAAGCCGAACCAGGCGCCTTCGTCGTCCAGAATGGTGGCGCGCTTGTTCGAGCCATGCGGCGTCTTGCCGTCGGGCATCATGACTTCGCACATCACCAGCGCACCGTTTTCACGTGCGGCGTCGGGATACACCGCGACCGGCTTCAGCACGCAGTCAGAGCTGTGGCCTTCAGCCTGCTGGGTGGACGAGCCATCGAAGCCCCAGAGCGGAAGCTGTTCGAGGGTTGGGAACGACGCGAATTCCTTGATCTGCGTCTTGCCGCGCAGGCTCGGCGTCGGCGTATATCCGTCGAGCCAGATATACTCGAGCTTGTACTTGGTCATTGAACCTCTCTGTTGATGATGCAAAAACGTGAAGGACCGAAAGCCAGTCGGCCGCCGCACGTGTACCCGGCCACCATCGGCCAGCTACTACCCAAGCAATTAAAATGCCAGTCGCTGCAGTGCGGCACTCGCCCAACTCACTAATGTCCACAGCGGACATTGCATTTTCTGGTGCGACATAGGAGCGCGGCTGGCATGCGTTTTGGGCAGTCAGATTCCGCTTTCCCACGTCCGGGAGCGCCCGATTCTCCGGCAAAACCGGCCGACGGCGTTCCGCCGATTAAAGCCGTGGCAGCGGCGCGGGATAGTTCACCTTCGGCCTGCCGGCGGCCAGCAACCATCAGCCCGGCCCAAGCGTTGGTCATCTGCATACTGCCTCGCAGGAGGCAAACGCGAACTTGCCTACAGATTAAACAGAATGTGACCGCTTCTTAGTCACCTTGCACCTCTGCGGTCGTCGGCCGATATCCAAAAGACGGTAACCGCACACGAAGGAGTCGGGCGCACCATGGTGGTTCGGATTCCCGACCAAGGAGATTTGAGATGATGAACACAGGCCTAAACGAGGGATCTGCAAAGATCTATCAATTCCCGGCCGGAGGCCGCGCGGCTCTCGGCGGACGTCGCTACAACGACGCCAGGACGGCGCTCGAACTTGCGGCGCAGGTGCAAACCTCGAGCTGCAACGACAGCTGGTACCATCAGGCGGCGATCGAGGAAGCCAAGCCGGGCCGGGATCACTGATGCCGGCGCGATCGAGAGGCCTAACGCGCAGGATACATCAGGCTGCGTCGGAGCAGTAAGCAAGGGTCGGAACCAAGGTTTCGGCCCTTTTTTCATGTCGGGTTGAGGCTGTCACCGGTTGCCCTGCCGAAGGCGACCAACAGCGCTCGCAGGATTAAGTCATATTCTCCCACCGAGAGGCCAGCTATAGACCAGTCTCGCGTCAAGTCCGCGACGATGTG
Organism: Bradyrhizobium genosp. P; assembly: GCF_049949265.1. Lineage (NCBI taxonomy): Bacteria > Pseudomonadati > Pseudomonadota > Alphaproteobacteria > Hyphomicrobiales > Nitrobacteraceae > Bradyrhizobium > Bradyrhizobium genosp. P. The sequence goes on from NZ_CP188195.1 coordinate 5,495,600, forward strand.
AGCACAGGTTGAATCCAATGTCAGAAGCCCCGGCCCGCCATCTCAATCTCTCCGGCGCCAGCAATTTCCGCGATCTCGGCGGCTATCAGGCGCGCGATGGCCGCACCCTGCGCTGGCGGCAAATATTCCGTTCCAACCATCTTGCCCATCTGACCGAACCTGACATCGCGGTGGTGCGCGGGCTCGGAGTCAAAAGCGCATTCGACTTCCGCGGCGTCACCGAGCGCGCCGAGGCGCTGTGCGGCATGGCCGACGTCACGGTGCATTCGCTGCCCGTCGAGCCCACCGTCGTGGCCGCGCTGCGCGCGATCGCCGCGAGCGGCCGGCCGCTATCGAAGGCCGATGCGGTCGAGGTGATGCTGGATTCGTACCGCGGCTATGTGCAGGACAACACGCCGCGCTACCGCGCGCTGTTTGCCCATCTGCTCGAAGACCGCGCGCCGCTCGTGATCCATTGCACCGCCGGCAAGGACCGCACCGGCTTTGCCTGCGCGCTGATCCTGCACGCGCTCGGCGTGTCCGACGAAGTGATCGCGGACGACTATCTCCTGACCAACCAGTTCTACAAGCGCGATCCGTCCGCCAGCACCGAGCTTCCCGACGACGTCAAGCAGGTGCTCGGCGCCGTGCAGCCCTTGTTCCTGCATGCTGCGTTTGAGGCGATCGACGCCGATTACGGCAACCTCGACGGCTATTTCCGCGATGGCCTCGGGCTCGGACAGGCCGAGCGCAAGGCACTTGAAGGCCGCTATTTGCAGGCCTGACGGCTCAGGCCGCGGCCTCGAGCTCCGCGTCGAGATCGGCGATGACGTCCTCGAATGCCGAGATCGCCTGCTGGATCGCGGCGATCTGCATCAATTCCCAACTGCCCACCGGCCCGTTGCGGTTCTGCAGCGCCACCACGAGGTCGCGCCGCTGCTCCTTAAGCTGAACAAGCGGTAAACCGTGATCCGGAAGATATCCCATAACGAACCCCTGCCTTGGTCGGAGTTCGCTTCTAGCGGAAGGATTCTGCGATCGACTTACAGAACTGCCACAAATTTTACCGATCGCGCAACACCCGTAGTCTTACGTGATCGCCTCGCGCGTCACGGCCTCGTTGATCGCCTCGAATAACGCCCGGGTCACGCAGCCGGTCGCCCATTCGCCGGTGTGAAGAAACGGATCGTGGCCGTCGTCGAGTTCAGCAAGTGAAATCCCATCCTTGATCCATTGTTTCATCAGCGCAAAACGGCGAAACAAGTTGACTTGCTTGTCGGCGGCGACCTCAGCGATCATCGACATGTATTTGTCGGCGCGTTCGGCCTTCTTGTCGATCGCTTGGGTATATTGGGAATCCATGACCACGACGTCGAGTTGCAGCGCAGTGAGCACGTCGAGTCCTGCCTCGAACGTGGCTTGCACCTCATCGAAAACGTAGCCGTCTTTATAGACGGCGTTGGTGCCGACCTGCCAGATCACCAGCGCTGGCGCCTCGGTAACGACATCGGACTCGATGCGCGAAAATTCTTCCGGCGCTTCCTGCCCGCCGACTCCGCGGTTGATCACATCGATCAACCGGCCGAAGAACTGCTTCTCGCTCCGCAACAGCGTTTCGAGCCTCGGCGGAAACGGCATAACTCCGTCGGGGGCGCCCGCGGTCGATGACGATCCGAACGCCACCACCTTGATCTTGCGTTGGCGCTTGAGCGCCTTCGCGAAATGCGGCAAGCCGCGCCGGAACTTGACGATATCGAGATGCGTATTGCATGGCCTCGGGTCGGGCATCACAAACATCCTTTGCGCGAATGAATTGAACAATACCAGCAATAGGTAGCGAAATTCGCGCCATTGCAAATGAAATCCGCCTGATCATAGTGGGCGCCTGCTTCTTGCCTGTACGGAGACCACCATGAACGGAAAAGTCATCGCCATCACCGGCGCCCTTGGCGCACTCGGCAAGGTGGTCGCCGAACAAGCACTGGCGCGCGGCGCACGCGTCGCCGGAATCGATTATGCGGCTTCGTCGGTTGCGGCGACACCTGACCGCATCGAGCTCGGCGGCGTCGATCTCACCGACGCGGCAGGCGCCAAGTCTGCCATCGACAAGGTGGCCGCGCATTTCGGCCGGCTCGACGCGCTGGTCAACATCGCCGGCGGCTTCACCTTCGAAGCGGCGGCCGACGGCGAACCTGCGACTTGGCAGCGCATGTACGCGATGAACGTGATGACCGCGCTGAACGCATCGCGTGCGGCGATCCCGCATCTCACTGCGGCCGGCGCCGGACGCATCATCAATATCGGCGCGCTGGGCGCGTTGCAGGCCGCTGCCGGCATGGGCCCCTATGCCGCCTCGAAGGCCGGCGTGCATCGCCTGACCGAGGCACTCGCGGCCGAGTTGAAGGGCAAGGTCACGGTCAACGCCGTGCTGCCCTCGATCATCGACACCGCAGCCAACCGCGCCGCGATGCCGAAAGCCGACATCTCCAAATGGGTGACGCCGAAGGAGCTGGCCGACGTGATCCTGTTCCTCGCCGGCGCCGCCGCCAGCGCCGTCACCGGCGCGCTGCTGCCGGTCAACGGGCGGGTTTAGGCGTTCGACGTCTTTCTGAATGCCTTTTCGCTCCGCGTTGCACGTGTTATATTTGAGACATGACTACCGCTGAAGACCTTGAGAAGGCTGTCGAACAGTTGCCACCGCGTGAGCTGGCACGGTTTCGCGCGTGGTTCGAAACGTTCGACGCTGATCGTTTCGATGCCGCGATCGAGCGTGACGCTAGTTCCGGGAGGCTGGACGCTTTGGCCGATGAGGCTCTCGCGGCCCATCGCGCCGGAAAATCCCGCGACTTGTGAAACATTCCGCGTCGCCTGGATTCTGGGCTACTTACGAGGCCTTACCGTCTCCGATCCGCGAACTTGCCGACGCAAATTTTGAGCTGCTGAAACGCAACCCGCGCCACCCTTCCTGCAATTCAAGAAGGTCGGGCGGTTTTGGTCGGCCAGGGTCGGCCTGCGCTATCGGGCGTTAGCCGTCGAAACTGACGGCAGGTATCTCTGGTTCTGGATCGGCTCCCATGCCGACTATGATCGTTTGATCCGGTAGTTTTCCTTCGTCTCTGCCGGTCCTGCCGCCCTCAACTCGGAATCAAAAGTCTAAGCACCGCGCGAAAGCGGATGCTGCGCTTGCCGGCGAGCGCGGTGGCTTCGCCCTGCGCACCGTCCCCGTCGTAGGTGCCGGTGAAGCCGATGCCGACGTCGCGGCCACCGAACACCGGGCGCTCGCCGCGGCTCGGCGTGTGCTCGTGGTTGATCAACTCGCCCTTCCAGCGGCCGTTGGCGCTCTCATAGGCACCGAGATAATCGAAAAGCGCATCGTCGCCGCGGATGCTGCCGTTATGGAGCACCATGAGGCCGGTGTTGCCGGCGTCGATACCGTCGAGCATGCGGATGGTCAGCGAATAGAGGCCGTTGGCGATGCCATCGGCGCCGGCGCGCTCAATCCGGGATCAAGAGCCGCAGCTTCGACTTGAAGCGGATGCTCTGCTTGCCGGCGAGCGCAATACCGTCGCCTTCGGCAGTCGCGTCGGTATAGGTGCCGGTAAATCCGATCGTGACGACCTTGCGTTCCCACACCGGCCGCTCGCCGTAGGTCGGCGAATGTTCCTGGTTGGTGACCTCGCCCTTCCACTTGCCGTCGGCGGCGGTGTAGCTGCCGAAAGCGTAGAAGAATGAATCGCCGCCGCGCATCTGGCCGTCACGCAACACCATGACGCCCTGGTTGCCGCCAGTTACGCCGTCGAGAAAGTCGATGGTGATGTGATAGAGCCCGTTCCTGATCATGGAAATCGTTGCGCCTTCCCGTCAGCAACAATAGCCGTTCATGAGGACGTTGAGCAAACCCGGTCGACGTCAGCGGGGGCGATCCGCGCTATGCTGCTGCGGATTGAGTCGCGGCCCCAGGCGCCGCCGGAGCCTGCCCGTTGGAAACCGCGCTTTATCTGCCTGTCAAACGCTTCCTCGAAAAGCTCGGCTTCACGGTCAAGGGCGAGGTCGGCGGCTGCGATCTCGTTGCGCTGAGCGCTGGCGATCCGCCAGTCGTCGTGATCGGGGAACTCAAGCTCGCCTTCAATCTCGAGCTGATCCTGCAGGCGGTCGATCGCGCCGGGGCTGCCGACGAGGTCTGGATCGCCGCAAAAATCTCGATCCGCGGCAAGGGCCGCGAGAGCGACGCGCGCTACCGCAATCTGTGCCGCCGGCTCGGCTTCGGCATGCTCGGCGTCAGCACAACGGGCGATGTCGAGGTGCTGGTGAAGCCGCCGACCGCCGCACCGCGCCGCAATCCGAAGAAACGCTCGCGCCTGATCGCCGAGCATCGCAAGCGCAAGGGCGATCCCGTCCTCGGCGGCTCGACCCGGGCGCCGATCATGACCGCCTATCGGCAGCAGGCGCTGGCCTGCGCCTCGGCGCTTGCGAACGGCCCGCGCAAGGTCCGCGACCTGCGCGCCGATTTTCCGGACGCCGGCAAGATCCTGTTGCACAATGTCTATGGCTGGTTTGATCGCGCCGAGCTCGGCATCTATGTGCTGACCGATGCCGGGCGCGCGGCGCTGAAGCGCTGGCCGCAGCAGCCGGTGGATTTTTCAGGGGCAGCGGAAGCCGCACCTTAGGGACGAACAAGGGGGACGGAATGATCCTTGTGACCGGCAGCGTGACCGCCCGCCCCGACAGCTTTGACGAGGTGCGGCGGCTCAGCCTCGAACATGTGCACCGTTCGCGCGCAGAGCCCGGCTGCATCTCGCATGCCGTCCATATCGACTGCGAGAACCCGCTCCGGCTGGTATTTTTCGAGCAATGGGCCGACCTGGCTGTCCTGCAGGCCCATTTCGCGGTGCCGGCCACCCGCGAATTCGTGCTCGCGCTGCGGTCGCTCGCTGCATCTGCGGTACCTATCGAGCTTTACGACGGTCACAAGATCGAGAGACTCGGGACGCATGGCTGAAATGCCACATCGATTTCATATTGCAATGCAACATTGAGCCACTTACGTATCACCCGCGATTCAGAAACGAGGCGGCGATGAGCGGAGACTGGAACACCAAGTACGGCACAAGGCGCGTGCGGCATGATCCACCGACGCTGGAGGAGGCAATCTTCGCGGCCGTCGGCATCACCGATGACGTGCAAGGCCAGGCCGAGATCGCGTCCGCCCTGATGGGCCTGCCCTATGAAGAGGTGCTGGCCGAGGTCAAGAAGACCGCGCGCGTCAGCGCCCGCACCGGCACGGCAACCCGGGTGATCGCCGGCGAACAGGGTGCACAGCGCTCTATCGTGGTCGAGCGCCGCGTGGTCCGCCGCTTTGCGGCCCGCACCGGTACCTGACACCGAACCGATTGATGAAAACAAAAGGGCAATTCGCTGAGCGAATTGCCCTTTGGTCGTTTGTAGCGGTCGCCTTAGAGCGTTTTCGAGCGAAGTGGACGCCGGTTCGCGTGAAGAAAACGCGTCAAACAGAATTTAGAGCTTCGGTTCTGATTCAATCAGAACCGAAAATGCTCTAGGCGGCCCGGCCCCAGCCGGACATCTGCATCAGCATCCGCCAATAGGCACGGTTCATGTCGGCGATCGCGCGCACGGCCTCGACCGGCGAGACCGCGGGCGGCACCGGTTCGCTCTGGCTCTGCTCGGTCAGATCGATGCTGCCGGTGGATTCGCCGTGACGGAAGGTCAGGTGTGCGCCGAACTTGCTGGCGAGCGCCCGCATCGCGTCGTTCTGCGCGCCGGTGGTGATGCGCAGGTTGCTGTAGCCCTTGGCGCGCGCCTCGACGATCAGCTTGCGAAACAGAATGCTGCCGACGCCCTTGCGCCGCACCGACCGCTCCACGCTGAACGCGATCTCGGGCTGGGCGTCGGGCGACTGCTCCGGCGGATGCAATTCGGCCGCGCCGCGGACGACGCCGTCCTCGACATAAGCGATGATGACGGTGCCGTCATTGGCGCACCGCTCGGCATAGCGACGGATGAAACTGTCATCGATGAAGCCATGAAAGCGATCATGGCGGCTGGTTCGGTCCAGTCTTAAAAGATGATCGCGCAGCAGAGGCAATTCCTCCTGCTGACGCAGAGTCCGTACGGTGCCCTTGGCAGGCGTCGAACTGATAGAATCGTGGTTCATTCCATAACTCCTCTTGGTAGCCCTCGAGGAGGCGTCGTGTCCCTAGCACACCTATATTGTGCATCGCACAATGTAATTCAAGTCTTTAGATTCATTTAAATGACCCATGAGGTGATTTGGAAATCATATGATTGATGATGACTATCATAATACCAGTTGGGTCTGCGTGACGACAGCGACCAGCTTGCCATCTTCCGTCTCCAGCCGGGTCTGCCAGACTTGGGTCCGCCGCCCCCGGTGAACCGGCGTCGCTGACGCGATGACCGTGGTCCCCTCCTTGGCGCCGCCGATGAAGTTAGTCTTGCTCTCCAGTGTCGTGGTGCCCTTGGCATCCTCCGGCAGGTTGATCACGGTGGCCGCCGCGCCGACCGAATCCGCGAACGCCATCACCGCGCCGCCATGGATGGTGTGGTTGAGGGTGCAGAGCTCCGGCCGCACCACCATCCGGGCGACCACGCGATCCCTGTCGGCCGCGATGAAGGTGACGCCCTTCAGTTCCGCGAATGGCATCTTCATCGACTGGATTTTTTCGAGCGGCGTCATGGGCTCTCCCTGTTGTTTCTTCAAAGCTGTTCCCTGGCATGATGGATTGCCTGACCGAGCCCGGCAATGACGTCCGAGGTCATGGCGGCAATGACGTCATGGCTGCCGTGACAATGTGCCGCCGAGTCGGCATACCGTCCCCATGCGCGACTTCCCTCCCCGCCGGATCGTCTGCCTGACCGAAGAGACCGTCGAGACGCTGTATCTGCTCGGTGAGCAGGACCGCGTCGTCGGCGTCTCCGGCTACGCAGTGCGGCCGCCTCAAGTGCGCCGCGAGAAGCCGCGCGTCGCCGCCTTCATCTCCGCGGACATTCCAAAAATCCTCGCGCTGGCGCCCGATCTGGTGCTCGCGTTCTCCGACCTGCAGGCCGACATCGTCGCCGATCTGGTTCGATCAGGCGTCGCCGTCCATGTCTTCAACCAGCGCGACCTGGCCGGCATCTTTGCGATGATCCGCACCCTCGGCGCCATCGTCGGCGCCGCGGAGCGTGCCGAGCGGCTCGCGCAGGACCTCGAGCACAGGCTTGCGGCGATCGCCTCGACGCCGCGTGCGGCACCGCGGCCAAAAGTCTATTTCGAGGAATGGGACGATCCCCTGATCAGCGGCATCGGCTGGGTCTCCGAGCTGATCGAGATCGCCGGCGGCGAGGACGCGTTGCCGCATTTGCGCGTTCACAAGGCGGCCAAGGACCGCATCATCGCACCAGACGTCGTGCGCGACACCATGCCCGACGTCATCCTGGCGTCCTGGTGCGGCAAGAAGGTCGTGCCCGAACGTATCCGCAAGCGGGACGGCTGGAGCGAAATTCCGGCCGTACGCAACGACCGCATCGTCGAGATCAAGTCGACGATCATCCTGCAGCCGGGACCGGCTGCGCTGACGGATGGGCTGGATGCAATCGTCAAGGCGCTGTGGCCTGAGAATTCGTAGGGTGGGCAAAAGCGCCAAGCGCCGTGCCCACCATCCACGCCGTGCTCGCGATGGTGGGCACGCTACGCTTTGCCCACCCTACGCAGCTGACTACGCCTTCTCCACCCCGCACCATTCCGCGATGAATAGCGCGGTCGCTTTCGTCGACTTGCGCAGCGAGTCCAGATCGACATATTCGTTGAAGCCGTGCATCGCCGCACCGTTGGCGCCGAAGCAGAGGCTCGGGATGTTGTAGTTCAGTCCGTAGAAGCGCGTGTCGGTCAGCGCGGTGAAGGCGCGGTCTTCCACCGCGCCTCCATAGACCGCATGATGCGCGTTGGCGAAGGCGGCTTCCGGCGCTTCGGAATTCACCAGCTCATAGCCTTCCGACAGGAAGCCGGACCATTCCACCTGCGGCGGATTGTTGGAGAGGAAACGGTGATCGCGCGCCGCAGCCGAGACGCGGGCCAGAATCTCTTTCTGGCATTCCGACACCGACCAGCCCGGCAGAACCGCGATGCGGCAATCGACGTCGCACCAGGCCGGCACGCTGGAGGCCCAGTCGCCGCCCTTGATGATGCCGGGATTGAAATTGATGGGATGGTTGACGTCCTTGAAATGGCGGTCAGCCTTGGCGCGCTCGTTCCAGGCGATCTCGAGCTGCTCCAGCGCGTGGATCAAATGATACGCCGCCATGATCGCATTCGAGCCGGCGCCCGCCTCGAACACATGGACGGGAAAGCCGCGCACCTTCAGGCGAAACCAGATCACGCCGACCTGCGAGCGGATCATCGTGCCGTTGGTCGGCTCCGGGATGAAGCAGGCATCGGCGCGGTAGCCACGCTGCAACGTCGAAAGCGCGCCGACGCCGGTGCTCTCCTCCTCGATGACCGACTGGAAATGGATCCGCGCCGTCGGCTTGAGCCCGGCCTTCTTGATCGCATCAAGTGCGTAAAGTGCACCGATGGTGCCTGACTTCATGTCGCAAGCGCCGCGGCCGTACATCTTGCCGTCCTTGATGACGGGATCGAATGGCGGCGTCGCCCACATCTCGAGCGGGCCGGTCGGCACCACGTCGCAGTGCCCCTGCAGGATCAGCGATTTGCCGCCATTGGTGGCCGGACGATAAGTACCGACCACGCTGCGCGCCTTTGAGAAATCATGCTCGATCGGGCCAAAGCCGCGCAGATCCTTCAGGTCACCGACGTTGATGTGCCAGTCGTCGACCTCATAGCCGCGCTCGCGCAGCAGATCGCTGATCATGTCCTGGCACGGCCCCTCGGCGCCGCGGGTGGAGGGGATCGCGACGAAGGCCTGGGTGGTCGCGAGCTGCGCATCGAACCCTTCGTCAACGGCAGCAAGGATTCGTTGTTGCGTATCGGCAGTCATGCAGCAGCTCCGTCAGGGGGATGTCAGATGGCGGGAGCGCCACCGTAGCCCGATTTCAGCCGGCCGGGTATTCCGCAAAATAGGCCTCCCGCAATGCATCTTCGAGCAGGCGGCCTTCGGAATAACCATCGAGCGTCGCCGGCCGCGTCACGCCGTCGAGCAGCCGCGGGCATGGCTCCGGCGCGCCGATCACGGTCCGTACCGGGATGCGCTCGGCGTAGATCGGCAACTCGTAATCCTCGTCGTCGTCGGCAACGCCCTTGGAGCGAACCTTCGCCGACGCCTCTTCGATCTCCATCGCGATGAACGAGGTCGCCTTGATCTCCTGCTTGTTGCTCGGCCTCAAGCTCGCGGTGCGGTCGGGAAAGAATCGGTCGACCATCGCGACAACGGCGCGCTGCTTCTCCTCGGGATCGGTGACGATGTAGGCGCTGCCGAACGCCATCACCGCGCGATAATCGGCCGAGTGATTGAAGCCGCAACGCGCCAGCACCAGGCTGTCGAGATGGGCGACCGTCAGGCACACAAGCTGTCCCTCCGACTGGTTCTCCAGCATCCGGCTCGCGCTGGAGCCGTGCCAGTAGAGCTTGGTGCCCTCGCGCCAGAAGAAGGTCGGCGTGCAATAGGGCTGGCCGTCGATCACATAGGACACGTGGCACAGCATCGAGGCGTCGAGGATCTTGTGCACGGTCTCATGGTCGTAGAAACCGCGGTCGTGGCGGCGCTTCACCCGGTTGCGGGACGACAGCGGATAAGTGGGAGTGGATGCGCCTTCAGTCACGGCAATGCCTCGCAAGAGTTGGGATCTGATTGCAGTTGTAGCGGCCAATTTGGTCTGCGATAGTGCCAATTCCATGCGAAAAATTCCGACCAAATTGCGCAAGTCCTCGTCAGCCAAGTCTTCACCAGCCAAGTCCTGGCCACCCAAGACCTCGCCAGCCAAGGCCGAGCTGCCGCTCGATCTCGCTGGTCCCCACGTCACGCAAGGCGCGGCGTCCCAGCACCGGCTCTATCAGGCGCTGTGCCACGCCATCGTCGGCGGCATCGTCAAGCCCGGCGAACCGCTGCCGCCGTCGCGCACGCTCGCCAGGCAGACCGGCTTCCGCCGCAACGCCGTCACCACGGCCTATGAGCGGCTGATCGCCGACGGCTTTGCGGTCGCAACCACGGGCTCCGGCACCTTCGTCGCCGCGCGCATCCCGGCGCTGGCCACAGCAGCGCGCAAGACCAGGATCATGATCGAGCCGCCGCAGCACAGCGCGCTGTCGCTCGGCTGCACGCATATCGACGCCCGCGCGTTGCAACGCTTTCGCGCCTTTGCCGGCCGCCGCTTACGCGCCTTCGGCTCCGAGCACCTCCATTACGGCGACCCCCGGGGTAGCAGTGAGTTGCGCGCCGCGATTGCCGACCATCTGTTGTCGGCGCGCGGGCTGCGTTGCGACCCCGATCAAATCATGCTGGCGTCGGGCACGCTGCACGCGCTGCGCGTCGTGCTCGGCGCGATCCTCAGGCCCGGCGACCGGGTATGGTGCGAGGATCCCGGCTATCCCGCCGCACGGCGCGCGATCGAGCATTGCGGCTATCGTCCCGTCCCGGTGCCGGTCGATGCGTCGGGCATTCGCGTCCCCAGGGGGCGCGCATCGGCACCGGAGGCGCGCGCTGCCTATGTCACACCGTCGCATCAGTTTCCGCTCGGTGTGCAGATGTCGATGCCGCGCCGGCTCGAACTGCTCGACTGGGCCAAGGACGCCGGCGCCTTCGTGTTCGAGGACGATTACGACAGCGAGTTCCGCTACGACGGCGCGCCGCTATTGTCGCTCGCGGGCATCGATCATCTCCGCCGCGTGATCTACATGGGCACCTTCGCCAAGACGTTATTTCCGGGATTGCGAATCGGCTACTGCGCCCTGCCCGAGCAACTGATCGGACAGGTCGCGGCGGCGCGCGCCGCGCTCGACCGCTTTCCTGGCACGCTGATGGAAGGCGCGGTCGCTGATATGCTGAATTCCGGCGCCTTCGCCGCCAATCTGCGCAAGGCGCGCAAACTCTATCGCGACGCGCGCGACGTGCTGGCGTCGACGCTGGCTGTGGTCTCCGAAGGGGAACTCACGGTTCCAGTTCCGTCGCAAGGCTTGCATCTCGTGGCGCGACTCGATCCCTCGACCGATCCGCTCGTTGCGTCGGAGGCGAAAGCGGCCGCCGGCGTCGGCGGCTGGTTGCTCGCCGAGACCTATCACCGCGCTCCCCCGCTGCCGGGATTCGTACTGGGATTCTCCGGCCATCCGGTTCCACAACTCGTCGCATCGGCGGAACAATTGGCAAAGGCCTCGCTGGCTGCGCTGCGCGCCCGCCGCAAATCATCCAAGCCCGCGCGCATGCGGCCGCGCCCTATGAGAATCGGCACCGCCTGACTAAGGTCGCCGCGTTCAATCGGCGTCATCGCGGGAGATACCGGATGCCAAATCGCAACGTCCTGTATCTGATCATCGGCGCGTTGATCGTCGTGGTCGGCGTGCTCGGCTACAACGTCTATCAGTCGAAGAAGCAGCCCGAGGGCTTGCAGATCAATGTCGGCCCGAATGGGCTCAAGATCCAGAACAAGTGAGGGAGACCGCGATGCGGCGAACGGGATTTGGCGCGTTGTTCGGCGCTCTCGCACTTGTCGCAACGGCCATTAGCGCCTCGGCGCAACAGGCCCAGGCCGTCTCCCACGAGCGCGACATCGTCGATCTGCGCGTCGGTCAGCGCGTGATGGTCGATGACGGATCGTGCCCGGCGGGGAAAATCAAGCTGGTCACCGGTGCGCAGCTCAACCAGAACGGCGTGGTGCGCACGATCACCTGCGTGCCGCGGTTCGCCAAGAAATAGAAGTAAAAATAGCGCCCCGCGCTTGCGCCGGGCGCCTCTCCCATCATCGCTTCAAGAACGCGCTACTCAGTTCGTCGACGTCGACGGCTCGAACATGCATTGCAGCGTCGGCTTGGCGATCTTGGTGAAGGTCGGGCCGATCTCCGATTGCTTGGACGGCGGCACCCACTCGGTTTCGATCGTCGGCACGCCGGTCTCGCTGATGCCGCGCAGCACTGCCTGGCGCAGGTCGGCGTCCTCGACCGCGGCAGCAGCATGGTCATGGAGGCAGCCGCAAACCGCCTCCGGATGCGCCCAGCGCCCCTCCATGTGAGGAACGCACTGGCGCACGAATTCGTCGCGGTGATCGGGCATCTTGAACAGCGAACGGAGCTGAACCGACTCGAGCGGAAGTTGGGATTGGGCCTCCGCGGCACCGGCCAGAGCGAACGAAGCCAAGATCACCACGGAACAGATACGAAGCGACATGAGGGGCCTTTACCGGCAATTCTTTTGGTTGACTTGTCGCAGTCAGTTCGCAGCCACGACCATGGGCGTCGCGGTCACGATTGGCGAGCCGTTATAAGAGAAGGTGCCGACGCCGGGCAAACCATTGCCCGCGGAACCCGCCAGCGAAGGACCGGCCATCAGGAAGGCAAAGGCGAGGATGAAGCTGACGGTCCGCATTTGGCTGTCTCCGGCATTTCGATCGGCGTCACCGCCGTTTGTTGACGATTTGATAACGACGTGGCGTTTCCGGAGTTCTGCGCCAAAAGTGAAAAATGGTTTCGTCGCGTCGAGAATTGTTTCGTGAGCGACCGCCTGACGAAACATTGACCAAAAAAAGCCAAGCGATTTCAGTGGCGCCGCCACAACGATCGATCCGAGTCTCCCGAAACCCGAGCCGAACGCTGGCGATGGGAGGCGCGGCTGCTTTCTTAACTTTCCTCTGATGAGACGGGCTGCAGCGCAGCAATGCCGGTCGTGAACCGCGCCAAGGTTCCGGTCGACCTACGCGAACACCGTGCAACCATCGTCGTGGTGGCACGTTGTGGTAATCCCAATCCAACGAAGGATGTCAGTCGTGGGCAATGGCAACATGGGTGTTGGCAAGAACTCCGCGACCCGCAAGCCCGGCCAGCAACAGATGGCCGGCGCGATGTCGCAACAGGGCGCCCATGTCATGGGCGACAATGAATGCGCCCCGCAGAAGCTGGTCCGGCTGGTGGGGTGCCGCGACGCCAATGTCCAGCCCGAACGCGCCGGCTTCGACTTCCGTGCCAAGCAGTTCGGGCGGGTCAAAAGCTAGCCTGCGCACCGGCTAAAGTTCGCAGCCTAACCATCTGTGTTGGCTACTGAAAAAATTCGCCGCACTTCTGCACGTTGGCGTCGGCTGCTCCCCAGGGCATGATCGGTACCGACGAGGTTGAATTCTTGGGCGAGCCTTCGATCAGCCTGTCCGAATAGACCATGTAGACCAGCACGTTACGCTTGGTGTCGCAACCACGGACGATCTGCATCTTCTTGAAAAACAGCGAGCGGCGTTTGCTGAACATGTCGTCGCCCTGGCTCATCTTGTCCTTGAAGTGGATCGGCCCGATCTGACTGCAAGCCAACGAAATATCTGAGACTTCTTCGGCCAGGCCGAGCCATCCCTTGAAGCCGCCCTTTTCCGGCACCGTGAAGTGACAGGCGACGCCCTCCACCTCGGGGTCGTCGATGCCGTAGGTCGCAAGCTTGTCGTTGGGGCTCACCCATTTGAACACCGTCGAGCGGCGGAAGATCAGGTCCGGGTCGTCAGCCGCGGCCGCCGGAGCCGCCTGTCCCAGGGCCAAAGCCAACAGCAGCAACGCATATCCCCACCGAGACAGAACGTGGACGTCACATAAGCTCACACTTCTCGATGTCATAAAGATCTCCGGTGGATAGTCGCCGCCTATGTAGTGTGCAAAAGCCGCCCCCGGAAGGCGCTAACAGGTTGGTGATGTCAGCCGCCGCTTTAACCTTATGTGAGGCTTTTTTGCTACGCTTTGCGCGAAAATCACGCGATCACGCAGGGGTTAGGACCCTTATGCTGGTGAACGTGTTTTCCGTCTGCAACAACCAACAGATTAGTCTGGACTGGGATTCGGAATATGCGCGCAAGCGGACGTCGGATTTCGATTTTTGATTTCGCCAATGAGCGGTTTTGGCAGTTTGCGGTTTTGACCGCGGCGGGCACGATCGGCGCTTCCGCGCCGGCCAACGCCGCGCTCTACTATTGGAATGGGGACTCGGGCTACTACACCCAGCCCGAGCCGATGCCTCAGCCGCACCGGCAGAAGGCGCGGCGCAATCCGGCCAAAAAGGACGCCGCGATCGAGAAGGAAACCGGTGCCAAGCCGCAGGGCCCGTTGATCATCAACGTCTCGATCGACCAGCAGCGGGTACGCATCTACGACGACAACGGCCTGTACGCCGAGAGCCCGGTGTCGACGGGCATGAAGGGGCATTTGACCCCGATGGGCGTCTTCAGCGTCATTCAGAAGCAGAAATACCACCGGTCCAACATCTATAGCGGCGCGCCGATGCCGTACATGCAGCGCATCACCTGGTCGGGCATCGCCATGCACGCTGGTGTGTTGCCCGGCTATGCCGCCTCCCACGGCTGCATCCGCATGCCGACGGCGTTCGCGGTCAAGATGTACAACTGGACCAGGATGGGCGCCCGCGTGATCGTCACGCCCGGCACGATCTCTCCGGAGAGTTTCTCGCATCCGCTACTCGTGACGCAGCGGGTCGTACCGCAACCGGTCGCTAACGATCTTCCGAAGGGCGATGCGCCGCTTGGCGTGAAGGGCGACAAGGGCGCGGACAAGCCGGAAACCAGCCTCGAGCTGCGCTCGACCGTCGGTCACGTCGAACCGGCCTCGCTGCGCGACAACACCCATACCGCGGATGCCAGCGGCGCGATGCCGGCCGCCAGTGCGTCCGCCACGATGTCGGATGCTGCCGGCGACGCGGTCGCGACCAAGTCCGAGGACACGGTCAAGAACGACGCGAAACCGGGGCGGCAAGCGACCGCGGACAAGGGCGAGACCGTTGCAACCAAAGCCAAGCCGGCCGAGTCAAAGCCCGCCGATGCCGCGAGCGAGAGCAACGCGGCCGCCGCCGACAAGACCGTCGGCGACGCACTGGGCACAGTAAGCTCCGACGTCGCGAAGACCGAAGTCTCCGCGAGCGACCATGTGAAGGCCGAAGCCAAAGCTGATGAGCCAAAGGCCGACGCGGCCAAATCTGACACGTCCAAATCTGACACGTCCAAATCTGACGCAGCCAAGTCTGACGCAGCCAAGTCTGACGCAGCCAAGTCCGACACGACCAAGGATGCAGCCAAGACCCCCGACAAGGCCGCAGCCAAGTCCGCCGAGTTGGTGAAGGCCGCCGATGCACCGGACGCGAAGAAGGATTCGACGCGGCTGCCGGCGCTGGCAAAGGCCGATGTGCCGAAGCGCACCGGCCAGATCGCGGTCTACATCAGCCGCAAGGATTCCAAGCTCTATGTGCGGCAGAACTTCGCGCCGCTGTTCGACGCACCGGTGACGATCGCGGCGAGCGATCGTCCCTTGGGCACGCATGTGTTCACCGCGGAAGCCGACAAGTCCGACGCGAATGTTCTGCACTGGTCGGTGGTCACGCTGCCGACCCGCAATATCGCGCGGATCAACAATGAAGAACGTGCCTCGCGCCGCCACAAGATGGCGGGCGCCGCTGAAGTCGAGGCGAAGCCGCAGCCTGCCGTGAACAGCCCGGCCGAGGCGCTAGACCGCATCACCATTCCCGCCGACACGATGGCGCGGATCTCGGAAATGCTGGGCACCGGCGGATCGATCATCGTCTCCGACCTCGGCGTGAACCAGGGCGAGACCGGCGAAGGCACCGACTTCATCGTGCCACTGCGCTAGCTGCGGCAGCCGTCGTCGTCGCACGCGGTGCCTGCATAACGGCTTGTTGAAAGCCGCGGCTATGCGGACTGCACTATCATGTCGGACACATCCGCCAGGGACATGACCATGATCGACCGCAGGACACTGATCATGGCAGGGCTAGCAGCGGCAGCCGGATTGCGCGCCGCGCGCGCCCAGCAGCCTGCGATGAGCCGGATCACGGCGTACGCTTTCTCGTTCCCGGCGCTGGCAGGCGGCGACATCCGCCTCGCCGACTATGCCGGCCATCCCCTGATGATCGTGAACACCGCCTCGCTCTGCGGCTTCACCCCGCAATATGCCGGGCTGCAGGACCTGTGGACCGAATTCCGCGATCGCGGCTTCGTCATCATCGGCGTCCCCTCTAATGATTTCGGCGCTCAGGAGCCCGGCGGCCCGACCGAGATCGCGGAGACGGCACAGCACCAATACGGCGTCACCTTCCCGATCGCAGCCAAGGCGGTCGTCAAGGGCGCGAATGCGCATCCGTTCTACCGCTGGGCCGCCGAGGCGCGGCCGAAGGACGTACCGCGCTGGAACTTTCACAAATACCTGATCGGCCGCGATGGCACCGTCGCCGACGTCTTTTCGGAGAAAATCGAGCCCACCGACACAAGGATCAAGACCGTAATTGCACGGACTCTGGCGGCAGCCTGAACGATAATCCTCGGAATTAACTCATCCATGGAGGATTTGGACACAGGGCCGCCACCTTCGTTGCCTTGGCGTCGCCGATCCGACTAGGGTACTATCAGTTGGGGGTGAGCGGCCTGGTTACGGCGACGCCGGCACCGGGAGCGGATTAGCAAGGAACACACCATGCGCATTGCGACAGGCCTGATTTTCGCGGGGACGGTGTCGTTGCTCGCCTCGAGCGCAGCGTGGTCGCAGACGGCGCCAGCCAAGGGCGCCGTGGCCGCACCAGCAGCCGCACCACAAGTAGCAGCCCCCGCACCTGCGACCGCAGCCCCGGCGCGCACCGCCGCAGCGCCGGTCCCGCCGCAGCAACCCCCGCAGCCGGCCCGCGCCGCCTGCAACAATCCGAATGCGCTCGGCGTCGCCCGCACCGTCGAGATCGACACCACGGGTGGCCCGGGCTTCGGCTTCGAACATTTCAAGCAGCTCGACTTCCTGCGCGACCACGAAGTCGTGCTGACCTTTGACGACGGTCCGTGGCCGGTCAACACGCCGGCGGTGCTCAAGGCGCTCGCCGACGAATGCACCACCGGCATCTTCTTCCCGATCGGCAAGCACGCGACCTACCATCCGGAAATCCTGCGGCAGGTCTATGCCGCCGGCCACACGGTCGGCTCGCACACCTGGTCGCACGAGAATCTGAACAACAAGAAGCTGACCGAGGATCAAAGGAAGGAAGAAATCGAGCGCGGACTAGCCGCAATCAAATGGGCGCTCGAAGTCTCACCCGCGCCATTCTTCCGCTTTCCGGCGCTGCAGCATCCGCCGGAGATGGTGACCTATCTCGGCACCCGCAACATCGCGATCTTCTCCTGCGACCTCGACTCCTTCGACTTCAAGTCGAAAAATCCGCAGCAGGTGATCGACACCGTGATGAAGAAGCTCGGCAAGCTCGGCAAGGGCATCATCCTGATGCACGATTTCCAGAAGCACACCGCGGAGGCGCTGCCTACGCTGCTGACGCAATTGAAGGCCGGCGGCTACAAGGTGGTTGCGATGCGCGCGAAATTCCCGGCGACGGTGCTGCCGCAATACGAGCAGGAGCTCGCCAAGGACGTCCAGCTGCCGACGGTGAGCTCGCGGCCGGTCGATAGCGTCGTCACCACGGTCAACCAGTAAGCCGCTCGCGGACCACAAGACGCGTGCCGGCGCTGCGAATCGAGGGTTATGTCATCGTCTCCGCCGACGGGCGGCTGGCGAATGCGCATAACGCGATGCCCGACGATCTCAAGGTCGAGGGCGACAAGCGGTTCTTTACCGCAGCCCTCGACCGCGCCGACCTGGTGGTGCACGGCCGCCACTCGGGGGAAGAACAGCCTGATGCCCCGAAGCGCCGGCGCATCATCCTGACCCGCAAGGTCCGGGCCACCGCGCCCGACCCGGCCAATCCGAAGGCGCTGTTGTGGAATCCCGCCGGCTGCTCCTTCGAGGCGGCAAGCCGCGAAGCCGGCGTCACGTCGGGCACGGTCGCGATCATCGGCGGGCCCAACGTGTTCGGCATGTTCATGGACCGCTACGACACGTTCTGGCTGTCGGTCGTGCCAGGCGTGCAGATCCCGGACGGCGAGCCGTGCTTCCCCGGCGTCCCTGCCCGCACCCCGCAGCAGGTGCTCGCGGCCCATGGCCTGCGGGCTGGCGAACCACAACTGATCGACGCCGCGCATGATGTCAGCGTGACGCCGTGGCGGCGTGACGCGACCTACACGTCCCCGTAGGCGGGATCGGTCCTGCGGGGGCCGCGCCCGTAGCCGGCGATGATGAACAGCGCGCCGATCAGCGAGAGGTTCTTCAACGCATCGATCAGCGTCTTGGCGTTGTCGGGCGCCGCCTGATTCCAGAAATCATGGAAGTAGAAGGTCGCAAAGCAGATGAAGATGATCAGCAGGATCGCGAAGAACCGCGCCAGCACGTTCACCGCAATCATCAGCCCTGAAAGAATCTCGAAGCTGCCGATCGTGATCGCCAGCAGTTGCATGAACGGCATGCCGACGAAGGTTTCGATCTGCTGCGTATAGGGCGCGATGACGGCGGGAATGACCACTTTGGCCGTGAGCATGTCGGCGCTCGCCTGAATGCCGAACAGCTTGGTCGCCCCCGAATAGATAAACAGCACCGCGAACAAAACGCGCCCGAAAGTAATGAACGCTGGCATGGGTCGGCCTCACTGGATTGCGGAAATCAGACGATGCAGGCGGAACGATTATGGTCGTTCCGCCTGCTCCGATCAAATCGAATCCATCTCGTCCGACCGCTTAGGCAAACAGCGTCGGCTGCGCGCGGCCGGCCCGCTCCTGGGCTTCGACCGCGGCGACCGCGGTCATGTTGAGGATGCCGCGCGCCGTCACCGACGGGGTGAGGATATGCGCCGGGCGCGCCGGGCCGATCAGGATCGGCCCGACCGGCAAGGCATCCGCCAGCGACTTGATCATCTGGTAGGCGATGTTGGCGGCATCGAGATTCGGCATCATCAGGACGTTGGCCTCGCCCTCCAGCTTGGAGTGCGGCAACACCAGTCTGCGCGCCACCGCCGACAGTGCGGTGTCGCCTTGCATTTCGCCGTCGGCCTCGATCTCCGGGTGCTTCTCCTTCAGGAGCTGGGTGGCGCGGCGCATCTTGCGCGAGGAGTTGGTATCATAGCTGCCGAAGTCGGAATGTGACACGAAGGCGATCCGCGGCTTGAACGCGAAACGCTGGACGTGGATCGCCGCCAGCGACGCCACTTCTGCCAACTCCTCCGCGCTCGGATTCGGCCGCACCTGGGTGTCGGCGATGAAATGGGCGCCCTTGGTGGTGATCATCAGCGACAACGCGGCATAATCGCTGATCCCCGGCTGGAATCCGATGATCTCGCGGACATGGCGCAGATGGCTCATGTAGCGGCCCTCGACGCCGCACAGCATGGCGTCGGCCTCGCCGCGCGACACCGCGAGTGCCGCGATGACCGTGTTGTTGGTGCGGACCACCGTGCGCGCAGCCTCCGGCGTGACGCCGCGCCGGCCGGCGACGTCGATATAGGACTGCACATAGGAGCGGTAGCGCGGGTCGTCCTCGGGATTGACCAGGTCGAAATCGCGGCCGGCCTTGATCGACAGGCCAAAGCGCTGGATCCGGGCCTCGACCACCGACGGACGCCCGACCAGGATCGGCCGCGCCAGCTTCTCCTCCAGCACCACCTGGGTTGCGCGCAGCACGCGCTCGTCCTCGCCTTCTGCGTAGATCACCCGCACCGGCTGGGTCTTCGCCTTGGCGAACACCGGCTTCATGGTGAGGCCGGAGCGGAACGCGAAGCGCTCGAGCTCCGTGGTATATTCGTCGAAATCCGTAATCGGCCGGGTCGCGACGCCCGATTCCATCGCGGCCTTGGCCACCGCCGGTGCGATGCGTAGGATCAGGCGCGGGTCGAACGGGCTCGGGATCAGCGAGCCCGGGCCGAACCCCTGCGTTTCGCCGGTATCAAAACCATGGGCCACCGCGTCCGACGGCGGATCGCGTGCAAGCTGGGCGATCGCGTCGACCGCGGCATGCTTCATCGCCTCGTTGATCGCCGTCGCCCCGACATCGAGCGCACCGCGAAAGATGAAGGGGAAGCAGAGCACATTGTTGACCTGGTTCGGGAAGTCCGACCGCCCCGTGCAGATCATGGCGTCGGGCCGCGCCGCGCGCGCCTCGTCCGGCATGATCTCAGGGTCCGGGTTGGCAAGCGCCATCACGAGCGGATGGTCCGCCATCCGCTTGACCATGTCGGGCTTCAGCACGTTCGGCGCCGACAGGCCGAGGAAGATATCGGCCCCGCCGATCACGTCGCCAAGCACGCGCGCCTCGGTCTTCTGGGTATAGACCGCCTTCCAGCGGTCCATCGTGGTGTTGCGGCCGTCATAGACCACGCCGTCGATGTCGCAGACCCAGATGTTCTTGCGCTGCGCACCCATCGACACCAGCAAATTCAGGCAGGCGATCGCCGCCGCGCCGGCGCCGGAGCAGACAATCTTGACGTCGGAGAGCTGCTTGCCGTTGAGCAGCAGGGCGTTGGTGATCGCGGCCGCGACGATGATGGCGGTGCCATGCTGGTCGTCGTGGAATACCGGGATCTTCATCCGCTCCTTGAGCTGGGTCTCGATCTCGAAGCACTCGGGACCGCGGATGTCTTCGAGATTGATGCCGCCAAAGGTCGGCTCCAGCGCCGCCACCGTCTCGACCACCCGCTCGATGGTGTTGGCGTTGATCTCGATGTCGAACACGTCGATGCCGGCGAACTTCTTGAACAGCACCGCCTTGCCTTCCATCACCGGCTTCGAGGCCAGCGGGCCGATATTGCCGAGACCGAGCACCGCGGTGCCGTTCGAGACCACCGCGACCAGATTGGCGCGCGCGGTCAAGGTCGCCGCTTCCGCCGGGTTGTTGGCGATCTCGGTGCAGGCGGCCGCCACGCCCGGCGAGTAAGCCAGCGCCAGATCGCGCTGGTTGGCGAGCGGCTTGATCGCCTGGATCTCGAGCTTGCCCGGCCGCGGCAGGCGGTGATAGGCGAGCGCAGCTTTATGAAGTTCCTCAGACGATGACGACATACGTGCTCCCGCGTTTCCGACCCTGAAGTGCTGTTCTATGCTAGTCCAAGTGCGTCAGTTGTCCGGCAAATCGAGCCGGATGTGAAGCACGCCCAACGGCTTGGATGCAATATTCGATAACGTCCCCGTCAACAGGCCACCGGCAGGCAGGCTGGCCAAGGCCGCATCACCCCTTACTCTCCCCGGTCATTGGGCCGGGAATAGCAATTTTATGCTCGGCGTGATCCGGAGTTGACTGAATGAAGAAAATTCTACTGGGCCTGATCGCCGTCGTCTTCATCGCGGTGGGAGGCTTCTTCGGCTTCGACTTCTATCTGCAGCATCGGGTCAAGGCTGAGGTCGAGGCGGCGTTCGAGCAAATCCGCGCCACCGGTGCCAAGGCTGATCATGGCAAGGTCACGTTCGATCTGCGGAGCCGCACCGTGACGGTCGCAGACATTGTCAGCGAGTTGGCCACCCAACCTCCGGTCAGTATCAAGATCGCCAGCTTCACGGCCTCGGGCGTCCGGCAGGGCGACGCATCGCGATTTTCCGCAGATAATATCGAGGTCACCGATGTCGAGGTCGGCGCGGCAGCGCCCGGCCAGACGATCGCGGGCCTGACCTACAAATTGCCGCGGATAGCGGTGAAAGACTATTCCGGGCCCGCCGGTCCCCGGCAGCTGCCGGCGTCGTCGTCCCTGCTGGATCTGTACCGGTTCGGGTTCGAGCAGCTGGCAAGCATCAGCGCGACATCGGTCACCGTACCGGGCATGACGGGTACGATCCATTTCGGCCCGGACATGCATAATGAAAGCGGCGAGTTCACGTATTCGGGCCTTGCCCTAGAGAACATCAAGGACGGCAAGATCAGCTCCATCAAGACGGACGGGGTCACCTTCGCTGTCGATTCGCAGCCAGCGGGCAAACCGGTCAGGATCACCGGCAATGTCGCCGACATCGTCGCGTCCGATGTCGATGTCGGCGCGATGGCCGCCATCTTCGATCCGGGCAAGGCCAACGACGACAGGGAATACCGCGCCTATCGGCACATCTCGGCCGGTCCTTATATCATCAGCTCCACGCAAGGCGTCAACATGCGGATCGATGGCATGACCATCGACGATGTCGCTCTCAGGCCGTCGCGGATGCAACTCCCGGCGTTGATGGCGATGATGCCGGCGGCCGGCGCCGCGCCGCCGACGCCTGCGCAAGCGCGCGAGCTGATGGAAAAGGTAGCCACCCTCTATGAGGGCATCCGGATCGGAAATGCCGAACTGCAGGGACTCTCGATCGATACGCCGCAAGGCCCGGTCAAGCTTGCGTCGATGCGGTTCAACTTCGAGAACGGCAAGATCGGCGAAATGGCCTTCGAGGGCCTCGATGCGCAGGCCCCGAAGGGTCCGGTCAAGCTCGGACGCTTCGTGCTGAAATCGCTCGACATCTCCGGCTTGATGCGCCTGGCCGCGCAGTTCTCCGCGCAAAAGCCGTCGGCCGAGCAGGCGCTTGCGCTGTTGCCGTTGATCGAAGGCGCCGAGGTCAAAGGCCTCGTCGCGCCCTACAAGAACACGGGAAAACCGGTCAATATCGATGTCCTCAGTCTGGACTGGGGCCAGTTCGTCGGACCGATCCCGAGCAAGCTGCACCTGATCGCGAAAATGTCGGGACCACTCGATGCGACCGGCCCCAGCCAGCAAATACTCGCGGCAGCCGGACTGGACAGGATAACGATCGATGCCGATCTCGGCGCAGCATGGACCGAGGCGTCACGCTCGTTTGTTCTTGAGCCGGTGAAGCTCGACATCGGCAGCCTTGTGAATGCGTCGGCCCGGGTCTCACTCGCCAACGTGCCGCGCGAGCTGTTCTCGGCCAACCCGCTGCAGGCCGCAGGCATGGCGGCTCAGCTCGAAGTCGGGACAATCGAGTTCACGGTGCACTATTTGGGCGGCGTCGATCTCGCCATCGGCACCTTGTCGCAGACCCGGAGCATCAGCCGCGACGACGCGCGGCGCGCCATCCTCGACGGCATCAAAGCGCAAGGCGACGCGATCGGCACGACGAATCCCGATGCCAGCGCCTTGCTGGCCGCCATCAGCAGCCTTGTCGATGCCCCGGGGCAGACGCTCGTCATCAAGCTGACCCCGCTCGCCAAGGTGCCGGCGGCTCAGATGATGCAGCTCTTGAAAACCGATCCGCCATCGGCGTTCGCCCAATTCAAGATCGAGGCCTCGACCGGGCTGTGATGCTCCCGCAGCCCGGATGAAGCGAAGCGAAATCCGGGGCAGTCCCTGAAGCGGCGAGAGCACGTCCCGGATTTCGCTGCGCTCCATCCTCTACGTTGCTTGCTTCGCCATCTACCCCTTGTTCGGCAGGTTGACCCGGATATGCAGCTCCTTGAGCTGCTTGGCCGAGGCGTCCGACGGCGCGCCCATCAGCAGGTCCATGGCTTGCTGGTTCATCGGGAATAGCGAGATTTCCCGCAGATTGTTGGTGCCGCACAACAGCATCACGATGCGGTCGAGGCCGGCCGCCATGCCGCCATGCGGCGGCGCGCCGTACTGGAAGGCACGGTACATGCCGCCGAAGCGGTCGACGACTTCCTGCTCGCCATAGCCCGCGATCTCGAACGCCTTCACCATCGCTTCCGGCTTGTGGTTGCGGATGCCGCCGGAGGCGATCTCGTAGCCGTTGCAGGCGATGTCGTACTGGAACGCCTTGATATCAAGCGGATCCTGCGTTGTCAGCGCGTCGAGGCCGCCTTGCGGCATCGAGAACGGGTTGTGCGAGAAGTCGACCTTCTTGTTCTCCTCGTCATACTCGTACATCGGGAAGTCGACGATCCAGGCAAGCTCGAACCGATCCTTGTCGATCTGGTTCAGCTCCTCGCCGAGTTTCGTTCGTGCGAGACCTGCGAACTTCCAGAACTTCTCGGGATCGCCGGCGACGAAGAACGCCGCGTCACCCTCCTTCAGGCCGAGCTGGTCGCGGATCGCCGCGGTCCGTTCAGCGCCGATGTTGTTCGCCAAGGGACCCGCGCCCTCGCCGCCCTCGCGCCACATGATGTAGCCGAGGCCGGGCTGGCCTTCGCCCTGCGCCCACGAGTTCATGCGATCGCAGAAGGCGCGGCTGCCGCCACCGGTGCCCGGGATCGCCCAGACCTGGTTCTTCGGGTCTTCCAGCATCCGCGCGAACACCTTGAAGCCGGAGCCGCGAAAATGCTCGGAGACCTCCTGCATCACGATCTTGTTGCGCAGGTCGGGCTTGTCGGAGCCGTATTTGCGCACCGCTTCGGCAAACGGGATCCGCGGCCAGTTCTTGGTGACCGGCTTACCCTTGGCAAAATCCTCGAACACGCCGGTGATGACGGGCTCCATCGCCGCGAACACGTCGTCCTGTGTGACAAAGCTCATCTCGACGTCGAGCTGATAGAACTCGCCCGGCAGGCGGTCGGCACGCGGGTCCTCGTCGCGGAAACACGGCGCGATCTGAAAGTAGCGATCGAAGCCCGACATCATCAAGAGCTGCTTGTACTGCTGCGGCGCCTGCGGCAGCGCGTAGAACTTGCCGGGATGGATGCGCGACGGCACCAGGAAGTCGCGCGCGCCCTCCGGCGAGGATGCCGTCAGGATCGGCGTCTGGAATTCGAAGAAGCCCTGCTCCTTCATCCGCTTGCGCATGGAATCGACGACCGCGCCGCGGGTCATGATGTTCTGGTGCAGTTTCTCGCGACGCAGGTCGAGGAAACGGTACTTAAGCCTGATGTCCTCGGGATATTCCTGCTCGCCGAACACCGGCAGCGGCAGCTCGGCAGCGGGGCCGAGCACCTCGATCTCCTTGATGTAGACCTCGATCTGACCAGTCGGCAGTTCCGCGTTCTCGGTACCACCAGGACGGCGGCGCACCTTGCCGTCGATCCGCACCACCCACTCCGAGCGGAACTTCTCGACCTCGGCGAACGCCGGCGAATCCGGATCGGCCACGCACTGGGTGATGCCGTAATGGTCGCGCAAATCGAGGAACAGCACGCCGCCATGGTCCCGGACACGATGGACCCAGCCTGACAGACGGGCCGTCTGGTCGATATCGCTCTCTCGAAGCGCGCCGCATGTGTGTGACCGGTAGCGATGCATGGTAGTCCCAAAAACTGATGTGTCGGATGAGAATCGGCAGCCCAAAGGCCTGTACCGAGATTGCGGAGGGTTTACCCGACGAGGCCCGGTGCGGCAACCAAGGGAACGGCCGGTTTTGGCCCGAAACCGCACATTTTCAGGCCACCCGGCGTGAAGGGTTTGCCTATTCGCACCTTCGGCCTATCTTTCCGACATGACCATCCATTTCCCGTTCCAGAACACCTATTCGGCGCTGCCGGCGAACTTTTTCGCCCGGGTCGCGCCGACCCCGGTGGCAAGCCCCCGGCTGATCAAGCTGAACCGGCCGCTGGCCGTCCAACTCGGGCTCGACCCGGATCTGCTGTCGACATCAGAGGGCGCCGAGATCCTCGCCGGAAAACGCGTCCCTGACGGCGCCGACCCGATCGCCATGGCCTATGCCGGTCACCAGTTCGGGCACTTTGTTCCACAATTGGGGGATGGCCGCGCCATCCTGCTCGGCGAGGTCATCGACAAGGATGGCGTCCGCCGCGACATTCAGCTCAAGGGATCTGGCCCGACCCCGTTCTCCCGCCGCGGCGATGGCCGCGCCGCGCTGGGTCCGGTGCTGCGCGAATACATCGTCAGCGAGGCGATGTTCGCGCTTGGCATTCCGACCACGCGATCGCTGGCCGCCGTGATCACCGGCGAGCCCATCATGCGCGAGACGGTGCTGCCTGGTGCGGTGCTGACACGTGTGGCCTCGAGCCACATCCGCGTCGGCACGTTCCAGTTCTTCGCCGCGCGCGGTGACACCGACGGCATCCGCGCGCTCGCCGACCACGCCATCGCCAGGCACTATCCGCATGTGAGGGACACCGAGCGTCCCTACCACGCCCTGCTCGCCGGCGTCGTGGCGCGGCAGGCCGAGTTGGTGGCACGCTGGCTCCTGGTCGGCTTCATCCACGGCGTGATGAACACCGACAACTCCTCGATCTCCGGCGAGACCATCGATTACGGCCCCTGCGCCTTCCTCGACGCCTACAACCCGGCGCAGGTATTTTCCTCGATCGACGAGATGGGCCGCTACGCCTATGCCAACCAGCCACGCATCGCGCTGTGGAATCTGACCCGGCTCGCCGAGTGCCTGCTGCCGTTGTTGTCAGACGACAAGGACCAGGCGATCGAACAGGCGCAGACGATCCTCGGCGAATTCCCGGAACAGTTCACTACGGCCTATCAGGCCGGTCTGCGCAGCAAGATCGGCCTGTTCACTGCGCGCGACGGTGACGAGGCCCTGATCCAGGACCTGCTCGACTCGATGGCGAAGAACGAGGCCGACTTCACGCTGACCTTCCGCCAGCTCGGCCATGCCGCGGGCGATGAGGCGAGCGTTGCCGACGTTCGTGCGCAGTTCACGGACCACGCGGCCTTCGACGAATGGGCCAAGCGCTGGCACGAGCGCATCTCGCTGGAGCCGCAGGCACCAGCCGAGCGCAAGGCCGCGATGCTCGCGGTCAACCCCGCCTTCATCCCGCGCAACCATCGCATCGAGGCGGTGATCCAGGCGGCCGTAAACAACGACGACTATGCGCCGTTCGAGGAGCTGCTGACAGTGCTGGCGAAGCCTTATCAGGATCAGCCCGAGTACGCGGCCTACGCCGAACCTCCGCTGCCGGAGCAGCGCGTCACGCAGACGTTCTGCGGGACGTAAAACATCGGACTGTAGGATGGGTGGAGCGCAGCGATACCCATCGACATGCATCGGACAGGCGGACAGGCGGTGATGGGTTTCGCTTCGCTCTACCCATCCTACGCACTGCGTCCATGGCCCCGTCGTGAGCATTAACTCACCTTCCACCATGCTCGGAGCCCGGCCGCGGTAACCATAAGGTTTAACACCCCGTCAACGAACCCCGAACAAGTCTAACGGTTTGGTAATGGGGGAGAATGACCCGTGGACGCGTTTGCATTTGAATTCCTGGGAATGGCGATGATTGCGCTGTGCCTCGTGGTGCTGGCGATGCCGGCAGCGCGCCGGCCGTCGAAGGTTCGCCACGAGTGAGCACGAAATCACCAGCGGGATTAACTTTCCCGCCTCTTGTCCAATTCGGGACGTCGTATCAGCCGCAGGTGTACTATCCCATCATGCCCGCATCTTCGTGTTCGAGGATGTGGCAATGGTACATGAAGGGGTGCTCGCGCGTGGCGGGCTGAGTGAACTTGACCAGCAACTTCGCCTTCCCCTCCACAAAGACGACATCTTTCCAACCCGCAAGATGCACGGGTGGCGGGGCACCATCCAAAGTAAGAATGCGGAACATGGCGCCGTGGACATGGAACGGATGCGGCATGCCGACAGAGACGATCTCCCATATCTCCGTCGTACCTAACTTGGTCTCGACATCGATCCGGTTCGGATCGTGCAAGCGTCCGTTGATCCCGATCAATGCTGGCAGGTTTGGACGCGTGGCGACCCGCTGAAGCCCTCAGCTTAACCGAATTGTTCTGGCTGGCCGCGTCGATCAGCAGCGGAATGGGCAGATGCCCGCCCGACGGTGTGATTTCGCCGAAGCTTGATCGTGAATCGACCAGAGCTGCCGCTGCGACTGTTCCCGCGCCGGCTGCGAATGAGCGACGTGTCAGCATGGCGCGCCTCGTGGGCAACGAATGATTGGCGGACATCCGATCCTGTTTCGGATCATTTGGCTTGCGCAGACGCTCTTTGCTCGATTACCGATATCGGAAGTCGATAGCGAAGGCCAACAGTGTCGTTCCATCGCCGCTTCAAGAAGTCGGGAGGCCTTTCCTATGATCGACCGCCGCGCTCTTCTGGCCTATGGCGCCATGCTTCCACTGCTCGGTTCGCCGTCGCGCGCCGTGCGGGCCGCTGAACCGGCCGCTCCGGAGAAGGCCGACTATACCTTGCGGATTGCGACGGGCCTGGCCGAACTCGCACCGGGGCACATCATCTCGACCACGCTCTACAATGGCCAGTTTCCCGGTCCCTTGCTGCGCTTCAAGGAAGGCCGGCGCACGGTGGTGGACGTCTACAACGACACGGATACAGCCGAGCTGGTACACTGGCATGGCCAGATGATTCCGAGCGATGTCGACGGCGCCGCTGAGGAAGGCTCCCCTTACATCCCGCCGCACAGCATGCGCCGGATCGCGTTCGAGCCCAAGCCCGCCGGATTCCGCTTCTATCACACACATGTCGTAGCCGGCGGCGACCTCAATCGCGGCACCTACACCGGCCAGGTCGGACCGGTCTATATTGAGCCCAAGAACGAGCCCGGAGCCTACGATCGGGAGGTGTTCCTGGTGCTCAAGGAATGCGAACCGTCCTTCAGCCGCGGCGGCGACATGGCAATGGATTTTCTGGCCGGCGAGCCGATCAAGGAGCTTGAGGAGATTGGAAAGAAGGCCGACGAAGAGGCCAAGGAAAAGACGAAGGGATACGAAGTCGGCTACGAGCTATTCTCGATCAACGGAAAGATGCTCGGACATGGCGAACCCATCCGCGTCACGCAGGGCGAGCGCATGCTGCTACACGTGCTGAACGGCAGCGCTGGCGAAATCCGCAGCCTGGCGTTGCCGGGACACACTTTCAAGGTCGTCGCCCTTGACGGAAATCCCGTGCCGACGCCCCGGAACGCGCCGGTACTATGGCTGGGTACGGCAGAGCGAATCTCGGCCATCATCGAGATGAACCATCCGGGAGTATGGGTCATGGGCGACCTGGCCGACGACGACCGCAATCGCGGTATGGGAATCGTCGTCGAATACGCCGGCGCCAAGGGCAAACCGCAATGGGCGAAGCCGAAGCCGTTCCGCTGGGACTACACGCAGTTCGGCAAGGCCGACACGATGCCTGTTAAGCCCGACGAGACGATGGAGTTCCTCATCGTCAAGCACAACGCCGCACTGAACGGCTTCAACCAGTGGACGCTCAACGGCGAGGCGTTCTCGATGGAGACGATGAAGCCGATGTACATGGTGCGTGATGGACGACGCTATCGCCTGAAATTCCGCAACGCCAGCGACGACATCCACCCGTTGCACTTGCACCGGCACAGCTTCGAACTGGTACGGGCCGGCGGCAAACCGACTGCCGGCGTCCTCAAGGACGTGGTGATGCTCGGTGGCTTTCAGGAGATCGAATTCGATTTCGTAGCCGACAATCCGGGTACGACGCTGTTCCACTGCCACCAGCAATTGCATATGGACTTCGGGTTCATGGCCCTGTTCGACTACGCGTGACGCATGAGTATCACCGACGACAAGACGACCGTCCCTGTTCGCAGCGGCTCGCCGCTGGAGGTTCTGCGCATCTTCCTCGGGCTCGGGCTGACCTGCTTCGGCGGCCCGATCGCCCACATCGGATATTTCCGTGACGAGTTCGTCGTGCGCCGCAAGTGGATCGATGAACACGCCTATGTCGACCTGGTCGGTCTGTGCCAGTTCCTGCCGGGCCCCGCCAGCAGCCAGGTCGGCTTCTCGATCGGGCTGATGCGGGCCGGCTACCTGGGCGCCCTTGCCGCCTGGACCGGCTTCACGCTGCCGTCGGCCGTGGCGCTCGTCCTGTTCGCCTATGGTGCCGGCGCCCTGAGCGGTCCGGTCGGGGCCGGCCTGCTGCGCGGACTGAAGCTGACCGCGGTCGCTATCGTGGCGCAGGCCGTCTGGGGCATGGCGCGGAACCTTTGCCCGGACCGCGCGCGTGCATCGATCGCGGTGATGTCGGCGCTGATCATTCTTTTCAGCACGGCATCGATCGCCCAGATCGGAGCGATCGTCCTTGGCGGCCTTGCCGGCCTGTGGCTTTGCCGTGGCGAGTCGCCAGCGCCGTCCGGACATGTCGAAATTCCGGTGTCGCGGACCGTCGGTCTGATAACCCTCGGGACGTTCTTCATCCTGCTGGCGGGGCTTCCCGCGTTGCGCGGCCTGACTGGATCCACGGGCGTCGCTCTGTTCGACGCCTTCTACCGCTCCGGCGCGCTCGTCTTCGGCGGAGGGCACGTCGTGCTGCCTCTCCTGCGCGAAGCTTTCGTTGCGCCGGGATGGCTGAGCGACGATGCCTTCCTGGCCGGCTATGGGGCCGCCCAGGCCGTGCCGGGCCCGCTTTTCACCTTCGCGGCCTACCTCGGCACGGTGGTCTCTGCAGAACCGCGCGGGCTGGCCGGCGCAGCGCTTGGCCTCGTCGGCATCTTCCTGCCCGGGATACTAGCCCTGCTCGGCGCCCTACCATTCTGGGACTCGTTCCGGAAGCGCGTCGGCGCTCAGGCCGTGATGCAAGGCGTCAACGCGGCAGTGGTCGGAGTATTGGGCGCAGCGCTATATGATCCGGTATGGACGACGACCGTGCATTCGCCACGGGATTTCGGCATTGCGCTGGTCGGGTTCGTTCTGTTGATCGTGTGGCGCGCCCCTCCACTCGTCGTCGTTGCTTTCAGCGCCGCCGCCGGCGTCGCAATGGCGCTGATCTGACCACCAGGCGCGCAAAAGGGGCCCCGATAAACCGCAATTTCGATTGTCTCGTTAAATCGATCTTCAACGATAATGCCGAGAGTTCCCGGTCTATCTGGAGATCGCAAGTGGACCAGAACCGGCCGGATTCTTCGCGAGTTCCCGTACTCGACCTGTTGCGCGTAGCCGCCGTAGCCAGCGTCATCCTGTATCATTACGGCTTCTGGGGCCCCGCGGCGCACGGGGGTCCGCAGGTCGCCATGTCCGTGTTCGCCCCGATCGCCCAATATGGCTTCCTGGGCGTGCCGGTGTTCTTCGCGATCAGCGGCTTCGTCATCGCCTACTCGGCCGAAGGCAGGACGCCAATCGGGTTTGCCATCGCGCGCTTCAGCCGCATCTATCCGACGTTCCTGATCTACATGACGCTCACCTTCGCCGTGACACTGCTCCTGGGAGGCGCGCATTTCGACGTGACATGGCGGCAATGGCTGGGGAACCTCGGCATCGCCGCGCCCATGTTCGGCGAGTTTTACATGGACGATGCCTATTGGTCGCTGGTCATCGAGGTGATGTTCTACGTCTGGGTCGCGGCGTTCCTCGCGCTCGGCATCTTTCCGCGGCGGATCGACGTGCTGATCGTGGCGTGGCTCGCCATCACCTTCACCAACGAGCTGACGCTCGATGCCCCGATCTTCGAGAAGGTGTTCATCGCCGACGACAGCGGCTTCTTCGCCGTCGGCCTCCTGATCTACGAGCACTATCGCGGACGCCGCGATGCGCGGCTCTACGGTCTGCTCGCACTGGCGATCGGAACGGCGGCGTTCCAGGCGGTCCACAAGCTGGAGCGGCTCGGCGTCCACACCCACGGCAGCTTCGATCCCCGAATCGTTGTCGCGATCTGCGTCGTCTCGCTCGGCATCGTGTTCCTGGCTACTCGCATCAAGTCCGTCCCACTGTCGGCAAGCCTCGTCATCGCTGCGGGCGGAATCACCTATCCGCTCTACCTTCTGCATATGCAACTCGGCTACGTGATCCTGCTCGCGATAGCGCCCGAACGACAGCACGCCGTTTGGACCGCGATCGTCGTGATCGGTGTGGTCTTGCTGGCATGGTTTGTCTGGCGCGTCCTCGAACGATCCGCGCATGAATTCACGAGGGTCAAGCTGACGATGTTCGCATCGCGGCTTGGATGGCCTTTGCGCGTTCGGCGCATCAGCGCGGCGGCGGGCATCGGTCCGGCCGCCAAGCCGTAACGCCGCACAGCACTGATTTGCCCGACGGCGCAAGCCCTCGCTGCAAAAATATTTCGTTTTATCAGAAATGAAAATTGGTGTATGAATCCGTTCGTCTCATCCGATTGAGGGGCGCTTCGCGGTCGTCACGAGTGTTGCGGTGAGATGCGGTGGACGCCGATGTCATGATTGACGATCGTGGCAGATAGCGGACGGCGAAGTCGTGCAGGCCTGACGCCCTAGTGGCAGGTGTCCTGTCAGCGAGGGACTAAAGTCCGTGCTGATGGCGGTGACAAGCAAGCCCAGTCTCACCGGGGAGAGCACGTATAAGCCGTAACCCATCGCGCAGGGAAAGCCGGGTTGTTCCGGTTACACCTGTGGTCCTACCCCGGTGCTTTTTGTTGCACCGGGCCCATGGGTGCAATCGGCACCCGGCTTTCCCTGCGCCCTCTACCAAGTGAGAGGGTGAAAAGACAGGAAACCTCGGACGCAATCGCGCCGCGAGAGCGCGAAGGCGTGCAAAAGGCCCAGTTCTGCCTCATATGCAGAGCCAAAATCCCAGCAGGACCCTTGACATAGCAGCCCTTTCGGCCGAACGCGTTGTTAAGCGTTATGGACAGTTCATGGATCTGATTACCACCAACTCCGACCTTGCGGCCGTCTGCGGCCGCCTCGCCCAACACAAGGTCATCACCGTCGACACCGAGTTTCTGCGGGAGACGACCTACTATCCGCTGCTCTGCGTCGTGCAGATGGCGAGCGCGGATGAAGCCGTCGTGGTCGACGCGCTGGCGCCGGGGATCGACCTCAAGCCGTTGTTCGAACTGATGTCGAACGAAGCGGTACTCAAGGTGTTCCACGCGGCACGGCAGGACATCGAGATCGTCTGGCATCTCTCGGGCACCATTCCGCATCCGATCTTCGACACTCAGGTCGCCGCCATGGTGCTCGGCTATGGCGACAGCATTGCCTATGACCAACTCGTCGACCGCGTCACCGGCCACCGACCGGACAAGACCCACCGCTTCACCGACTGGTCACGCCGGCCGCTGAGCCAGGAGCAGGTTCACTACGCCGTCTCCGACGTCACCCATCTGCGCGACGTCTTTGCCGCGCTCGACGCCGACCTGAAGAAGCGCGACCGCAGCGACTGGGTCAGCGAGGAGATGGAGGTCCTGACCTCGCCGAACACCTACGACTTCCATCCCGAGCGAGCCTGGGAGCGGCTCAAGACCCGTGTGCGCAAGCCGCGGGAGCTCGCGGTGCTGATCGAGGTCGCGGCCTGGCGCGAACAGGAAGCGCAGAGCCGCGACGTGCCGCGCTCGCGCGTGCTGAAGGACGATGCGGTCGGCGATATCGCAACCCATGCGCCGACCTCGCTGGAGAAGCTCGCCAATCTGCGCTCGCTGCCGAAAGGCTTTGACCGCTCGAAATGGGGCAGCGACATCGTCGCCGCCGTGCAGCGCGGCCTGGCGCGCGATCAGGCCACGCTGCCGAAGCTGGAAAAGCCGCGCAACAATTCCAATGGTGCCGCGACCGTCGAGCTGTTGAAGGTGCTGTTGCGCATGACTTCGGAGCGGCACGCGGTGGCGAGCAAGGTGATTGCCACCGTCGACGATCTCGAGCAGATCGCCGCCGACGATCACGCCGATGTCGGCGCCCTGCACGGCTGGCGGCGCGAACTGTTCGGTGAAGCGGCGCTGAAGCTGAAGCGCGGCGAAGTCGCGCTCGCGATCGACAAGGGCCGCGTGGTGCGGGTCGATCGGGCGTAGCTCACCACTTCACCTCAAACCCGACGGTTCCCTGATGCGACTGCATCGCGGCGCGGAACTTGGCGTCGTAATTGACATAGATGCGCGCCGTCGAGGTCAGGCTGAGCGACGCCGCGGCGCCGGCGTCGGCGCCGTACTGGCTCTCGCCGATGCCTTGCAGCGTGAGGCTCTGGGTGCCGAGCGTGACCGTCGTATCGCTGAAGTTCTGCACGAGATTGTCGACGAATTTGCCGTAGGCGGAGAGATCGAGAATCTTCTGGTCGAAGATCCAGTAGTGCCCGACCTCGGCGCCGAGCAGCAGGCGCATCCGGTCGACGGTGGATGCGGTGGCCGACACCGGATCGAGGCCACCCGTCTCCTGGTACGATCCGGTCCGCGCGTGGACGTATTCCAGCGCGCCCTTCGGGATCAGCCGGCTCTGGTCCTTGTCGATGTAATAGCTGAGCTCGCTGATCACGCCATCGAGCTGCGCGTGGTAGCCCGCGATCGCAAGGCCGAAGCCGGTGTCGCGGCTGGAGTTGATCTTGCCGAAGCCGTGCACGAGCGCGACCGCCCAGGTCCACGGCCCCTTGTCGAGCGAGGCGTTGAAGCCGAACTGGGTGAGATCGAGCGTTGCCGACTGCAGCGCCAGCGGCACGTCGATGTCGGTGTGGCTCTGGTCGATCGAGAAGCCGATGTTGA
Source organism: Bradyrhizobium genosp. P (assembly GCF_049949265.1). Taxonomy (NCBI): domain Bacteria; kingdom Pseudomonadati; phylum Pseudomonadota; class Alphaproteobacteria; order Hyphomicrobiales; family Nitrobacteraceae; genus Bradyrhizobium; species Bradyrhizobium genosp. P. The sequence continues at coordinate 5,529,881 of NZ_CP188195.1, forward strand.
CGCCGGGCGCGACGCGCGCCCCGATCCCGGCGACGCCGCCCCAGGTCTTCCTGGTGTCGCCGACATAGCTGCCGACGGCGCCGTCGGTCATCGAGAGGCCGTAGCCTTCGGCCCAGCTGCGATAGACCGGGCCGTCCGTGCTCTCCGACGCTCCGCCGCCGCCGGGATTATTGCGCGACGTCCGGTTGAGGCTGTTGGTCGCCTGGTTGATCTGGCGCTCCAGGAAGTTGCTGCCGAGATTGGTGGCGGTTGACCCGGCCGAGACATTGGCGTTGATCATCGTAGGCGTCGGGCTCGGACTCGGGGTCGGCGTCGGCGTCGGCGTCGGCGGTATAGGTGTGGCTGTCGGTGTTGGCGTGGGGGTTGGAGTTAGTGTCGGCGTTGGCGTGGGTGTCAGAGTGGGGGTCGGGGTCGGTGTTTGCGCCTGCGCCGACACCGCCGCCGCGACGGCAAACAGCACGGCGAGTGCCATCACCCGCGCCAGCGCCCCGACGGCGCCGGTCATTCCTGCTCGCGAACGGCGCGGTGAGCGGCCCATGCCTTCAATGTCCAGGGAGCCGCGCAAAACTTAAGGGAATGTGGAAATCCGGTTCGGCCCTGCCCGATTTGTTCCCAGTTGACGCCAAGCGTCAATCCGCCGGGCCATCGGCCGACGGCCGAACGCGCCGCGTTGTTGTTGATCTGCCACAGGTTGTGGCGGCACGACATCGATCCGCAGGAATCAGCCGGAGGCTTGCTAACGCGCGATTTTCGTGTTGCAATCCCTTCACAATCGGAATGCGGCCGTTCGACTGTGCGTTTCGCGACGTTGATATCCAAGGCTTCGAGAGAAGAGATTTCGAACTTGAAGACTTTGGGCTTGAAGGCTCGGGACTTGAAGACTCGGGAATTGAACAGACACCGGGAAGCCCGTTTGTGGCGTGGCACGTGCAAAACGTGGCCGCGTCTTTTTTGTATCTAAACTGGGAGAGAGGCGATGCCGAAGGGTACCGTCAAGTGGTTCAACCCGACCAAAGGTTACGGGTTCATCAAGCCGGCCGTCGGAGACAAGGATGTGTTCGTTCACATCTCTGCCGTCGAGCGCGCCGGGCTCTCGACGCTCAACGAAAACCAGACCGTCGAGTACGACCTGGTCGAGAACCGCGGCAAGGCATCGGCGGAAAACCTCAAGGTGCACTAAACGCCGGCGCTGTCCGCGCTGTCAGTGCTGACATCTCCCCCGGTCGCATCACCTCCGGGGGATTTCCTTCGCGCGCCGGTGCCCTAGCTCGCCGCCGGCGCCACCAGCGTGCCGTCGGATGCAGCGCTTCCCAGCGTCCTGCAGAGATCGCCTTGCAGCCTCAGCCTGCCGCTTGCCAGCAGCCGCAGCGCCTCGGGGTAGATGCGATGCTCGATTCCGATGACGCGCGCAGCGAGCGTCTCGGGCGTGTCGTCATCGGCCACGGTGACGGCGCCCTGCATCACGATCGGCCCGGCGTCGGTCTCCGGGATGACGAAATGCACCGTCGCGCCGGAAAGCTTCACGCCGGCGCGCAGCGCCTGGCCATGCGGATCGAGGCCGGGAAAGCATGGCAGCAGCGACGGATGAATATTGAGCATCCGGCCGTACCAGGCTCGCGCGAACTCTGCGGTGAACAGCCGCATGAAGCCGCCGAGACAGATCAGTTCGACCTGCTTCTCGTCGAGCACCTGCTTCAGCACCGCCTCGAAGCCGGCGCGATCCTTGCCGAACGGCTTGCTCTCGATCACGGCGGTCGGAACGCCGCTGGCAGCCGCCCGCTCCAGCCCCGCAGCGCTAGCGCGATTGGAGATCACGACCGCGATCTCGGCCGGAAAACCCGGCGCCTTGGCGGCCTCGATCAGCGCCGCCATGTTGGAGCCGCGGCCGGAAATCAGGATGGCGACACGGCGTTTCATCGCGAGAGATCGAGGTGACCGTTATAGACCACGCGATGTTCGCCCAAATGATCGCCCTGGGCCTCGATCACCTCGCCGAGCATTGCCACGGTCTCGCCGCCGGCGGTGAAAACCTCCGCCACCTGGTCGACCGCGTCGGCCTTGACGATTGCGATCATGCCGATACCGCAGTTGAAGGTGCGCAACAGTTCGAGCTCGGCGATGCCGCCCTGCGCAGCCAGCCATTTGAACACCGGCAGCACCGGCAACCGTGCGAGATCGATGCCGACGCCGAGGTGCTTCGGCAGCACGCGCGGGATGTTGTCGGTAAAGCCGCCGCCGGTGATATGGGCGAGCCCCTTGACCGCGCCGGTCTCGCGGACCGCGCGCAGGCAGGATTTCACATAGAGCCGCGTCGGCGTCAGCAGTGCCGCGCCAAGCGTCATCACGGGCGAGAACGGGGCCGGTGCGTCGTAGCCAAGACCGGATTGCTCGACGATCTTGCGCACCAGCGAATAGCCGTTGGAATGCACACCCGAGGATGCGAGACCAATCACCGCGTCGCCCGCCGCGATATCGGCGCTCGGCAGCAAGGTACCGCGCTCGGCGGCGCCGACGGCAAAACCGCCGAGGTCGTAATCGCCATCCTTGTAGAGGCCCGGCATCTCCGCGGTCTCGCCGCCGATCAGCGCGCACCCGGATTCGCGGCAGCCCTCGGCAATGCCGGCGACGATCGAGGCCGTAGCCTCGGGGTCAAGCTTGCCGCAGGCGAAATAGTCGAGGAAGAACAGCGGTTCGGCGCCCTGCACGACGAGGTCATTGACCGACATCGCCACCAGGTCGATGCCGATGCCGCCATGGATGCCGGTTTCAATCGCGATCTTGAGCTTGGTGCCGACACCATCGGTCGCGGCCACCAGAACCGGATCCTTGAAGCCCGCCGCCTTGAGGTCGAACAGGCCGCCGAAGCCGCCGATCTCCGCATCTGCGCCGGGGCGTGCGGTCGCCCGCACCATCGGCTTGATCAGATCGACCAGACGATTGCCGGCATCGATATCGACGCCCGAATCCGCGTAAGTGAGCCCGTTGTTGCGCTCGGTCATGCCCAATTCCAGATGATCAGGGGCTGGTTACGAGGAATTCCGCCCCCGCGCAATGGCTCGCGGCGCCCTCGCCGCGATACTATGTAGATAACACCCGGCCACTGCTACCAAGAGCCGGATATCGAGTAAAATCAGGCTCCTAGCCGGGAAGCGACCAAGTTGAGTATTCCGAACATCATCACCCTCGGCCGCATCATTTTGGTGCCGGTGATCGTCTGGGCCATCGTCTCCAGCCAGATGGAGATCGCGTTTGCGATCTTCGTGATCGCCGGCGTCAGCGACGCGGTCGACGGCTTCCTGGCCAAGCGCTTCAACATGACGAGCGAGCTTGGCGCCCTGCTCGATCCCCTCGCCGACAAGGCGTTGCTGGTTTCAATCTATGTCGCGCTCGGGATCTGGGGCGCGGTGCCGCGCTGGATCGTGATCCTCGTGGTGTCGCGCGATATCATGATCGTTTCCGCCGTGATTGTGTCATGGTTGTTCGACAAGCCGGTTGAAATGAAGCCGCTGATGGTGTCGAAGCTGAATACGGTGGCGCAGGTCGCATTCGCGGCGCTGGTGCTGGCCTCGCTCGGGTTCGGCTTCCGGCCACATCCCTATGACCTGATCCTGATGGGATTCGTCACGGTCTTTACGTTGGTTTCCGTGTCCCTCTACCTCGTGGAATGGGTGCGGCACATGGGCACGATCGAAGCGCGATAGAGCATGATCCGGAAAAGTGGAAGCCGGTTTTCCCTCGCGACAAACGCAAAGCGTTTGCGCGGAGATCATGCTCAAACAACGAAATGAGATCATGATGCGATTTCTCGTAATCGCATCATGATCGATGGTTTGGAGACTTGTGTGGCAGGTAGCGTTCAACCTCGTCAATTGGCCTTGGCGTTGCCGCACGAGGAGAGACTGACCCGCGACGATTTCCTCGATGGCCCGGCCAACGAAGCGGCGCTGACGCTGATCGACCGCTGGCCCGACTGGCCGAACCGCATCATGCTGCTGGTCGGACCGGAAGGTTCCGGCAAGAGCCATCTCGCCGCGATCTGGGCCGATTTGGCCGGCGCGCGCGCGACCTCGGCGCATGCACTGACCCCGGATGCGGTGCCCGGCGCGCTCGCAACCGGCGCGCTGGTGGTCGAAGACCTGCGGCCATCGGATTTCGACGAGCGCGCGATGTTTCATCTGATGAATCTCGCGCGCCAGGACGATGCCTTCGTCCTGATCACGGCGCGCATCCCGCCGTCCGCCTTCGAGATCGACCTGCGCGACCTTCGCTCGCGGCTGCGCGCGGTCCCGACGGTGACGCTGCTGGCGCCCGACGACCTGGTGTTCCGCGGCCTGATCCTGAAATTCTGCGCCGACCGTCAGATGACGGTGGACGAGTCTGTCGTGACCTACCTGACCAACCGAATCGAGCGCTCCTACGCTGCCGTCCGGCAGGCGGTCGAACTGCTGGATACCGAGGCGTTGCGGCTGGGCCGGCCGGTGACGCGGGTGCTGGCGGCTGAACTGCTGCGCGATGCCTGAAGCGGTCTCCGCACGGCTTGACGACGGAAGCTTACGGAACGTCAATGTCATCGAAACGTCATCGCAATATCACATGGTTTGTGCGCCCTTCCGCTAGACCGCCCGGGCTCCCCGATTCGGATTGGATCAACACTTGATGGACTCGTCGCAAGTAACTGAAATAAAAGACAAAGAGACGGACGTCCCGGCCGTCTCCGCGATCGCGTCCAGCCCCGAGCGGTTCATCAATCGAGAGCTCTCCTGGCTCCATTTCAATCGCCGGGTGCTCGAGGAATCCGTCAATTCCGGCCACCCCGTGATGGAGCGCGTCCGCTTCCTGTCGATATCGGCCAATAATCTTGATGAGTTCTTCATGGTCCGCGTCGCCGGCATCAAGGCGCAGGTCCGCGAGGGGATACCGGAGCGCAGCCCGGACGGGCTCACTCCGTCGGAACAGCTCGTCATGATCAACAAGAACGTGTCAGAACTCGCCTCGGACCAGCAGGCGATCTGGAGCGACTTGCGCACGATCCTGTCCGGGGCCGGCATTCAGCTCATCGACGGGCGCGACGTCACCAAGTCCGAGCGGACCTGGATCGAGGATCACTTCCTACACAACATCTTCCCGCTGCTGACGCCGCTGGCGATCGATCCGGCCCACCCGTTCCCGTTCATTCCGAATCTCGGTTTCACCGTGGCGCTGCATCTGGCGCGGGTCTCCGACGGCAAGCCGATGAACGCGCTGATCCGCATGCCCGGCAAGATCGACCGCTTCATCCGTATCCCTACCGCGAAGGAAGGCGGCGCGGTGCGGCTGATCACGCTGGAACAGGCGACCGGCCTGTTCATCGGCCGGCTGTTCCCCGGCTACACCGTCAAGGGCCAGGGCGCGTTTCGGATCATCAGAGATTCCGAACTCGAAATCGAGGAAGAGGCCGAAGACCTCGTCCGCCTGTTCGAGACCGCGCTCAAACGGCGCCGCCGCGGATCGGTGATCCGCCTCGAAATCGAGGCCAAGATGCCGGAAGAGCTGCGCAGCTTCGTGCAGCGCGCGCTGTCGGCGGCGGACGACGAGGTTTTCCTGGTCGACGGCGTGCTGGCGATGAACGAGCTGTCGCAGCTCACCCGTCTCGATCGCCCGGACCTTGAATTCCCGTCCTATGTGCCGCGCCACCCCGAGCGCGTGCGCGACCATGGCGGCGACATCTTCGCTGCCATCCGGCAGAAGGATCTCGTGGTCCATCACCCCTATGAATCCTTCGACGTCGTCGTCCAGTTCCTGCAGCAGGCGGCGCGCGACCCCGATGTCGTCGCGATCAAGCAGACGCTTTATCGCACCTCGAACAACTCGCCGATCGTGCGCGCGCTGGCGGATGCCGCCGAAGCCGGCAAATCGGTGACCGCGCTGATCGAGCTCAAGGCGCGCTTCGACGAGGAGGCGAATATCCGCTGGGCCCGCGACCTCGAGCGCGCCGGCGTGCAGGTCGTCTACGGCTTCATCGAGCTGAAGACGCACGCCAAGCTTTCGATGGTGGTGCGCCGCGAGGGCGGCAATCTCACCACCTATGTCCACACCGGCACCGGCAACTACCATCCGGTCACCGCGCGCATCTACACCGACGTCTCCTATTTCACCTCGGACCCGATCATCGGCCGCGACGCCGCGCGGGTGTTCAACTACATCACCGGCTATGCCGAGCCGAGCGACATCGAGAAGATGGCGGTGTCGCCGCTGACGTTGCGCAAGCGGATCATCGAACATATCCATGGCGAGATCGCACATGTTAGCCATGGTCGGCCGGGCACGATCTGGATGAAGATGAACGCGCTGGTCGACCCCGACATCATCGACGCGCTGTACGAAGCCTCACAGGCCGGCGTCTCGATTGATCTCGTGGTGCGCGGCATCTGCTGCCTGCGGCCCGGCCTGCCCGGACTATCGGAGAACATCCGCGTCAAATCGATCATCGGCCGCTTCCTGGAGCACGGCCGAATCTACTGCTTCGGCATGGGACAAGGCCTGCCGAGCGCAAAAGCTGCTGTGTATATCTCGTCGGCCGACATGATGCCGCGGAACCTCGACCGCCGTGTCGAAGTTCTCTGCCCGCTGCAAAATCCCACGGTGCATCAGCAGGTTCTCGAACAGATCATGGTCGCCAACCTGAAGGACACCGAGCAGAGCTGGCAATTGTTGCCGGATGGATCGTCAACGCGTATGAAGGCCGCGAAAGGCGAAGAGCCTTTCAACCTGCACAACTACTTCATGACAAATCCGAGTCTGTCCGGCCGTGGCAAATCTCTCAAGGAATCCTCGCCGCGCCGGCTCACGCGTCGCAACGAACGCCAGCAGCCGTCGTCGTCATAAGGGAACTTCACGGTGAAGCGACCGCGGAAGCGCGCTGCGAGCGTCGCTGTCATCGATATCGGCTCAAACTCGGTCCGTCTCGTCGTGTACGAGGCGATGGCGCGCAATCTCGTCACCATCTTCAACGAGAAGGCGCTGTGCGGGCTCGGCCGCGAAGTGCAGACCACCGGCCTGCTCGCGACCGATGCCGTCAACAAGGCGCTCACCGCACTCCGCCGCTTTCGTGCGCTGTGCAAGATCCAGCAAGTCGGCCGCGTCTACGCGATCGCGACCGCGGCCTGCCGTGATGCCAAGAACGGTGCCGATTTCATCGCCCAGGCCGAACGCATCTGCGGCACAAAAATCGAGATTCTCTCCGGACCACGTGAAGCAAAACTCTCGGCGCTCGGTGTCGTCTCCGGCGTGCACAACCCGAACGGCATCGTCGGCGATCTCGGCGGCGGCTCGCTCGAATTGATCGATGTGAGAGGCAATCGCGTGCGCAGCGGCGTAACGTTGCCGCTCGGCAGCCTTGCGCTGCAGGACCTCTCGCACAAATCGCTCAAACGGGCCGAACGTATCGTCAAGAACGAGTTGCTCGGCGTCGCCCAGCTCAAGGCCGGCCGCGGCCGCACTTTCTATGCGGTCGGCGGCACCTGGCGCGCGCTGGCGCGTATCCACATCATCCAGAGCGGCTATCCGCTGAAGGTGATGCACGGCTATTCGATTCCGGCGGCCGACGCGCTCGACTTCGCGCAGCGGCTGCGCCGGCTCGCAGCCACCAACCTGCTCGCCAATATCGAGGCGGTCGCCGACGCGCGGCGACCGCTGCTCAGCTATGCCGCGCTGGTGCTCGAATACATCATTCGTGTCGCGCAGCCGAAGACCATCGTGTTCTCGACCTTCGGCGTGCGCGAAGGCTTGCTGTACGAGATGCTGCCGCAAACCGAGCGTGCCAAGGACGGCCTGGTCTGCGCCGCGCAGAACCTCAACGAATTGCTGTCGCGCTCGGCCCGCCACGCCCAGGAATTGAGCGCCTGGACCGACCGGCTGGTCCGCGTCGTGAAACTGCGCGAGACCGCGGACGATCGCCGGCTGCGCCACGTCGCCTGCCTGTTGTCCGATATCGGCTGGCGGGTGCATCCCGATCATCGCGGCGAGGAAACCCTCAGCCTGATCATGAACGGCAATTTCGGTTCGATCACGCACCAGGGCCGCGCCTTCGTCGCGCTCTCGGTGTTCTATCGATACGCCGGCCTGAGCGAGGGGAACGAGCCGCCGCTGCAGATCCGCGCGCTGGTGACACCGGCGATGGACGAGCGCGCCCGCGTGCTCGGCGCCGCGTTCCGCGTCGCACACCTGATCTCGGCGGCGCGCACCGGCGTGCTGTCGGCAACCCATTTCCGGACCGAGGGCCGCAAGCTGATGCTGGTGTTCGAGCACCGGATGGTCGATTTGGTCGCCGACCGCGTCGGCAGCCGGTTCAAGCAATTGGCGCGGCTGGTCGGGCGATCCGGCTCGATCGTGCGCCGCTAACCAGTTACGCCGCCTTGGCGGCGCGCTTGGCTTTGCGCAACGCGAGGCGGCGCCAGATCGATCCCGCGATCAGCACCACGATGATGCCAAGCGCAGCAAGCAGCATTTCGCCGCCGTTGCCGCCATGGCCGAATTGCGGCGTCATGCCGACCGCCGCCAGCCAGGAATCGAGCTTGGCGCCGAGCGGGCTCGCGAACAGCGCCTCGAGCTTCGGATGCACGACCGGATCGGTCGCGATGACGTCACCTGCGATCCAGCCGAGCAGCGCGGCACCGGCCCAGACCAGGATCGGCAATTTGTTGAGCAGCGTCATGATCAGCGCGGCGCCGGCAACGATCAGCGGAACACTGATCGCTAGTCCCAACACGAGGAGCGGCACGCTGCCATTGGCGGCGGCCGCCACCGCGATCACGTTGTCGAGGCTCATCACGATGTCGGCGACGACGACGATCTGCACCGCCGCCCACAGATGCGAGGCCGCATCCACGCTGTCCTCGTCCTCCTGCTCCGGCACCAGCAGCTTGGCGGCGATCACGATCAGCGCCAGTCCGCCGACGAGCTTCAGGTAAGGCAGCTCCATCAGGCTGGCGACGATGCCGGTGAAGATGACACGCAGCAGCACTGCAGCCGCCGCGCCGAAGATCATGCCCCAGAGGCGTTGGCGCGGGGCCAAACCGCGGCAGGCGAGCGCGATCACGAGCGCGTTGTCGCCCGACAGGAGGACGTTGATCCAGATGATCTTGCCGACGGCGACCCAGAAGGTCGGCGTCGCCATCTCGTTCTTGAAGTCGGTGAAGAATGCGCCGATGTGCGCGGGATCAAAGATCTGCCACAACCAGTCCACAGCGAATCCTATTGGGCCTTGCGGCCACCCCTGGCGGCGATCGCCCGCCGCTCCCGTCATCTATCTGGGCACGGTCTCTTCGGAAGACCAGTACCCACCTTCCGGATCGTGCGTCAGCCGACGATTTCGTTGCCGGAGAAGAACTGCGCGATCTCGAGCGCGGCCGTCTCCGCGGCGTCCGAACCGTGCACCGAGTTCTCGCCGATCGACTTCGCGTAGAGCTTGCGGATGGTGCCTTCGGCCGCCTTCGACGGATCGGTCGCACCCATCACGTCGCGATATTTGAGGATCGCGCCCTCACCTTCCAGCACCTGGACCACGACCGGGCCCGAGGTCATGAAGTCGACCAGTTCGCCGAAGAACGGACGCGCCTTGTGGACCGCATAGAAGGCCTCGGCCTGACCGCGGGTCATGCTGATGCGCTTCTGCGCGACGATCCGCAGTCCAGCCTTCTCGATCACCGCGTTGACGGCACCGGTCAGGTTGCGCTCGGTGGCATCGGGCTTGATAATCGAAAAGGTGCGTTCAATCGCCATGATTTCGTCCTTGCAAAGGCTGGTTGGGAGTTGCCGGGGCTTATATCGGCGCGGTGCGGTGACGGCAAGCGACCCTGTGACGCGTGAGCCGTTAGTTTTGATGCCTTCTCGTGACGAAATCCGGCGCGGCAGCGCCGATTGCCGGCTCCCGCCAAATTACGACGATTTCACGAAGGTGAACCCATTCTGTCAGCGCCATGCCACTGGCGTTCAGCTCCGGCCGCCTAGGCTCTCCATCGATCGGACGCCTTGCCGGCCCTTCCGCAAGCCGCACATGACGTCCCGGGAAACGATGTCACCGCGGGCGCTTCGATGCGCGCCCAAACCTCGAGGAGACGATCATGTTACGCAAACTCTCGCTTGCTGCAGTTGCCGCCGTTTCGCTGGGTGCGGCCGCGCTGGCCCCGACCTCCGCCTCTGCCTGGGGTGGATGGCACGGCGGCTGGCATGGTGGCTGGCACGGTGGTTGGGGCGGCCCGCGCGTCGTCATCGGTGGTCCTGCCTATTACGGCGGCTACGGTTATGGCTATGGCGGCGGCTGCTATGTGCGGCGCGTGGTTCCGACCCCTTGGGGTCCCCGCTGGCGGCTCGTTAACCGCTGCTACTGATTTGACGACCCTCCCCTGACTTCAACAGCCCCGGCCATCGTGCCGGGGCTTTTTTTGCATCCGCCGGAACCTGTCCCCGTAGGCCGGCTACCTCAGCGCGAACGCATAACGGGCTCCTGAGCGGAAACTAAATTCGGGGTCGCGACTTGATATGTCACAAATTCAATCGAACCGCGCGAGGGGGGAACTCGCCAAGAGACATGTCATGACGCCCAGCCAAACCAACAGCGATTACGACCAGATCGATCGCAAGACCTCTCGCCAAATCTGCGACGCCGTTGGCGAACGGCTGCAACAGAACATGCGCCCGGAGCCCTCACTCTCGCCTCGTCTGCAGCAGCTCGTGGACGAATTGCGTCGGCGCGAGAACGATCGCCGCTAGATCCTTCGTTCGGGGCCGATATTCGGCTCAAGACGCGTTTTCCGAGAAGCGCCAGATTTCTCCGCGAGGCGCCAGATTTTGCAAGCAGATGGGTTGCGTTTGGCGGCGGGTCCGGTGACAACGCTGCATGCTCACCATCACCGGCATCTCGATCCGGATCGCCGGACGGCTGTTGATCGATCACAGTTCCGTGCAGATCATACCCGGCGCACGCGTCGGATTTGTCGGCCGCAACGGGGTCGGCAAGTCGACGCTGTTTCATGCCATCCGCGGCGACCTCCCGACCGAGAACGGCAGCATCACGATCCCGCCGCGCTGGCGGATCGGCAGCCTCGCGCAGGAAGCACCTGATGGCCCCGAGAGCCTGATCGCCGTCGTGCTGAAGGCCGATCTCGAACGCGATGCTCTGCTGCACGAGGCCGAGACGGCGCAGGATCCGCATCGGATCGCCGAGATTCAGACCCGGCTGATCGACATCGACGCGCACTCGGCACCGGCCCGTGCCGCCGCGATCCTCTCAGGCCTCGGATTCTCGACAACCGACCAGGCGCGGCCTTGCGCCGAATTTTCCGGCGGCTGGCGTATGCGCGTCGCACTCGCCGCCACGCTGTTCTCGGCGCCCGATCTGCTGCTGCTGGACGAGCCGACTAACTATCTCGATCTCGAAGGCACGCTGTGGCTGGAGAATCACCTCGCCAACTATCCGCGCACGGTGATCGTCATCAGCCACGACCGCGACCTGCTGGACACGTCGGTCGATCAGATCCTGCACCTCGATCGCGGCAAACTGACGCTTTACAAAGGCACCTATTCCTCGTTCGAGGAGCAGCGCGCCTCACGCGAAATGCTCGATGCCAAGCATGCCAAGCGGCAAGCCGATGAGCGCAAGCGCCTGCAGGCCTTTGTCGACCGCTTCAAGGCCAAGGCCTCGAAGGCACGGCAGGCACAGTCTCGCGTGAAGATGCTGGAGCGGATGAAGCCGGTCACCGCGCTGGTGACGCAGGACGTCCGCGAGATTTCATTCCCGACACCCGAGAAACTGCTGTCGCCACCGATCATCGCGGTCGATGACGTCGCGGTCGGCTACGAGGCAAGCAAGCCCGTGCTCAATCGCGTGACGCTGCGCATCGATACCGACGACCGCATCGCACTGCTCGGCGCCAACGGCAATGGCAAGTCGACGCTGGTCAAGCTGCTGGCGGGCAAGCTGGCGCCGTTCTCAGGCACGATCACGCGCGCGGACAAGCTGTCGGTCGGCTACTTCGCCCAGCATCAGGTCGATGAGCTCAATCTCGACGCCTCGCCCTATGACCATATCCGCAAGCTGATGCCCGATGCGCCCGAGACCAAGGTTCGCGGCCGGGTCGGCGCGATCGGCTTTTCCGGAAAGGCCGGAGATACGCTGGTGCAGAGCCTCTCGGGAGGTGAAAAGGCGCGGCTGCTGCTCGGGCTTGCGACTTTCTTCGGCCCGAACATGATCATCCTCGACGAGCCGACCAACCATCTCGACATCGACAGCCGCGCCGCGCTGGCCGAGGCCATCAACGAATTTCCCGGCGCCATCATCATGGTCTCGCACGACCGCTATCTGATCGAGGCCTGCGCCGACCGGCTGTGGATCGTCGCCAACCAGACCGTGATGGCGTATGACGGCGATCTCGACGAATACCGAAAGATGGTGCTGTCAGCCAGCGGTAGCCGGCCGGCGTCACGCGAGCGCGTCAAGGAGACCCCCCGGTCCGAGCGCAGCAGGAGCGAAAGGCGCGCTCCGCCCAAACAACGGATCGCGCAGGCGGAGGCCGAGATCGAGCGCATCAACGGCATCATCGCCAAGATCGACACCGCGCTGGCGCTCCCCGATATCTTCACGCGCGATCCAAAGCAGGCGGCGCAACTTACCAAGGCACGCTCCGGCGCCGAAAGCGCATTGCAGCGCGCCGAGGAAGAGTGGCTGGAGGCGAGCGCCGAATATGACGAAGCGGCGAATTAGAACGCAGTGAAGTGTCTCGTTTCGGTCGGAAGGGAGCGATTCCGGTTTTCGGGACCGCGCCTTACCCTTGCGAGGCTGTTGCGGGTTTTTTCTTCTTCTTCGGCTTTGCGACCTTCGGCTCCGGCTCAGGATCCGCGCCGCGCTCAATCGACGACAGCCGTCCACCCGTGAAGGTATAGATGCCGGCACGCGAGCCACGCGACCAGGTGACGACCGCGACGCGTCGACCGCCTGAACCGTTGGAAAGATTCACGCTGTCAGGCGCACCGATGCCGCGCACGACGTCACATTCGGTGTGGCCGAGCGCGACCGTACCGCCCGTAGGCAGGGGTTGCGGCGCTCCGGCGGCGCCTCCCGCAAGTGCGTTCGCATCGGCGGCACCGGGTGGCGGTCCCATGCCCGGACATCCCCCGTCCGCGCTCACGAGATCGTCGTTGGTCACCGGCTTATCAGGTGTCAAAGGTGGCGCTTCGATCGAGATATTGCGGATGAAAACCCGACCGGGATGCGAAAACCAATCCGCATCGCGCGAGAACACGTCGGACGCGCTCGAGCAGCCGGCAAGGCCGGGCGCAAGCACGAGCAGCGCCAGCAGCGACTTTCGACTGAATGTTCCGTCCCGCACGATCGACAAGGCTCCTACCCCTACGCGTAAGGGGTTGTCCGAACATCACTTTGCGGCATGACCGTGGCCCGCCCCAAGAAACCTCGAATTATCATTAATTGCCGGATATCGCTATTGGCGCCGCTGCCAACGCCCCCGTTCGTCGGTCTGCCAATAGGTGACCGCGAAGCCCCGTGCTTTGCAAGCGGTCCAATTCTCCCGGGCCGCGGCGACCGCATCGGGATCGTCGCCGTTGAACACGAGAATCACCCGCTCATAGCTGTCGCAATCGGCCGGCAGCGCCGCATTGTCGATCAGGAACCGGACATTGGCCCGGTTCGGATTGTCCTCCTCGATCGAGAGAATGATCGGCTGGTCCTGCGCGTCGCCGACACGCCAGATCGCGTGCGGCAGGAACGAATCGTCGCTGTAGGTCCACAAATGCGCATCGAGCGTCTCGGCGCGCTCCTGTGAGGTCGATTGCACGACCACGCGCCAACCGCGCTCGAGCGACTTCTCGAGCAGCGGCGGCAGCACGCTTTCCAGCGCCATGTTCTGCAGATGGTAGAACAGAACCTCGGTCATGCCCGGACAGCCGCCTCACTTCTTCGATTCATAATACTCCGAGACGAGGCGTTCGAGCAGACGGACGCCATAACCGGAGCCCCAGCTCTGGTTGATCTCGGTTTTCGGCGCCCCCATCGCGGTGCCCGCGATGTCGAGATGGGCCCATGGCGTGCCGTCGACGAAGCGCTGCAGGAACTGGGCCGCCGTGATCGAGCCGCCGTTGCGGCCGCCGGTGTTCTTCATGTCGGCGAATTGCGAGTCGATCTGCTTGTCATATTCAGGGCCGAGCGGCATCCGCCAGACTCTCTCGCCCGTTTCCAGTCCCACCTTGGCGAGGCGTTCAGCGAGCTCGTCATTGTTGGAGAACAGGCCGGCGTGATCGGTGCCGAGTGCGACCATGATCGCGCCGGTCAGGGTTGCGAGATCGACCATGAATTTCGGCTTGAACTTCTTCGCGACGTACCAGAGCACGTCGGCGAGCACCAGGCGCCCTTCGGCGTCGGTGTTGATGATCTCGATGGTCTGGCCGGACATCGAGGTGACGATGTCGCCGGGACGCTGCGCGTTACCGTCCGGCATGTTCTCGACGAGACCGATGGCGCCGACCGCGTTGACGCGCGCCTTGCGCGCCGCGAGCGCATGCATCAGCCCGACCACGCAGGCCGCGCCGCCCATGTCACCCTTCATATCCTCCATGCCGCCCGCCGACTTGATGGAGATGCCACCGGTGTCGAAGCAGACGCCCTTGCCGACGAACGCGACCGGCGTCTCGTTTTTCTTGCCCCCGTTCCAGCGCATGATGACGGTGCGGCCAGGTCGCACCGATCCTTGCGCGACGCCAAGCAGCGCACCCATGCCGAGCTTGGTCATTGCCTTGACGTCAAGCACCTCGACAGTGACGCCGAGCTTGCGGAGCTGGCTGGCGCGGCGCGCGAACTCCTCGGGATAAAGCACGTTCGGCGGCTCGTTGACGAGTTCACGCGCCAGGTTGACGCCATCGACGATGTGCGCATCGGGCGCAAACGCCTTTTTTGCGGCGCCGGCGTCATCCACCGCGACCGAGACTTCGGCCCGCACCGCGTCGTTCTCGCCGTCCTTCTTCTTGGTCTTGTAGCGGTCGAACTTGTAGGCGCGCAGCCGGACACCGGTCGCGATCGCGGCCGCCTGGTCCGCTGTCATCGCCGCATCGGGCAATTCGGCAATGACGGTCATGGCATGGCTGCCGGCGTTGAGCTTACCGGCCATCACGCCGCCGAACTTGAGAAAATCCTTCTCCTTGAGATCGGACGGCTTGCCGACGCCGATCACGATCAGGCGGTCGGCCTTGAGCCCGTCCGGCGCCAGGATGTCCAGTGCCGCGCCACTTTTGCCCTTGAACTGGTTGGCGGCTGCAGCCCGCTTGATCGTCTCGGAGGCCGTTCCCAGCGCCTTCCGGGTTGCCGTCCCCAGCTTCAATTGCTCGTCGCAAAAGGCGACCAGAATGCCGCGAACGGGCGCGGACAGTGGGACAAAGCCGACCTTGACGGCGTCGGACATGGGCGAATCCTCCAGAATTCAGGGTGTTGTCCGGAACCGTGCAACGGTCCTGCGGCACTCGGGATGCGGGTTGCGAATGGCGGTCCGGAGCGATCCGGACTGGGCTTGGGTGCACTATGGCCTGCCCGCCGCACCGCTGCCAAGCGCCAGCGTGGCGGGAAGGCCACAAGGACGAATAATTAACCATATGTAAAGGACGCCTTGGCTCGGCCATTTTGTTGACGGATCAAAGGGATGCTAGTGTGAGAGTGAAGCCGGACTGATCTGCGGCTCGACCATAGGGGAACCCGCTTGCCGGGGTTGGTCGAATCCGTGCGTTTGGGGGCGCCAAGGGGGTCGTGCGGGTGTGATGGGGTCGATCGACAAGTACATCTTCAAAACGACCCTGTCGTCGTTTGCGCTTGTGCTGGTCAGCCTCACCGGCGTGATCTGGATTACGCAGGCCTTGCGCGGCATCGACCTGATGACGAGCCAGGGTCAGACCATCCTCACCTTCCTCGGCATCACCAGCCTCGTGATCCCGGCACTGGTCCTGATCATCGCCCCGATCGCGCTGATGATCGCAATCTCGCATACGCTGAACAAGCTCGCGACCGATTCCGAGATCATCGTGATGAACGCGGCGGGGTTCTCGCCGTTCCGGCTGTTTCGGCCATTCTTCTTCGCCACCTGTGTGGTGGCGGCGATGGTCGCCTTCATCGGCGCCTATCTTGCACCCGACGGCATGCGGCGAATCAAGCAATGGGACGCCGAGATCACCGCCGACGTGCTGACCAACATCCTGCAACCCGGCCGCTTCGCCCAGCTCGACCAGAATCTCACGATTCGGATCCGCGAGCGTCTGCCGGGCGGCGTGCTCGGCGGCATCTTCGTCGACGATCGCCGCGATCCGCAGGAGCGCGTCTCCATCATCGCCGACCACGGCACCGTGCTGAAGAACGACCAGGGCTCATATCTCGTGCTCGAGGACGGCAATCTGGAGCGATTCGAGGTCGGCAAGCGCGATCCTGCGCTGGTCGCGTTCCAGCGCTACGCCTTCGACATGTCGAAATTCTCGCAAGGCCGCGACGTCACGCTCGGCATTCGCGAGCGCTATATGTGGGAACTGCTGTGGCCTGACGAAAATGATCCGGTCTATCAGCAGCTGTCCGGCCAGTTCCGCGCCGAGCTGCATGACCGCTTCATGGCGCCGATCTATCCGTTCGCGTTCGCCGCGCTCACCTTCGCATTCCTGGGAGCGCCGCGGACCACGCGCCAGAGCCGCAATTTCTCGATCGGCGGCTCGGTGTTCGCCGTGTTCGGTCTGCGCATGGTGGGCTTCGCCTGCTCGGTCATCACGGTGAAGACGCCGGTGGCCGCGCTGGTGCAGTATCTGATGCTGTTCGGCGGCATTGCCATCGGTCTCTGGATGATCGTCGGCGGCGTCGTCGTCGAGCCGCCGGCCGCGCTGATCGAACAGATCAACCGAAATAACGAGCGCATTGCGCGCTTCTTCCGACGGCCGGCAACCGCATGAGCATGGTCACAAATACGCTCGGGCGCTATTTCGCCGGCCGCTTCGTGGTCTCGGCGGTAGGCGTGTTCGCGGGCATCTTCGTGCTGCTGGTGCTGGTCGATTACATCGAGATGGTGCGCAAGACCTCGGGGCTCGTCGACGCCTCGGCCATCACCGTGGCGGAGACCTCGCTGTTCCGTGTGCCGCAGCTGCTCGAGAAGCTGATGCCGTTTTGCGTGCTGATCGGCGCCATGACCTGCTATCTTGGTCTGTCGCGCAAGCTGGAGCTCGTGGTGGCGCGCGCCGCCGGCGTCTCGGCCTGGCAATTCATCTCACCCGCCCTTGTCAGCGCGATCCTGCTCGGCGTCATCGCGACCACCACCTACAATCCGATCTCTGCGAATCTGCGCGAGCTCTCCAAACGGATGGAAGCCGAACTGTTCGGCTCGGCGCCGGGCGGCGGCATCCAGGACGCATCCGGATTCTGGCTGAACCAGATCAATGACGAAGGCCAGGCGATCATCAACGCCGCGCGTAGCGAGCAACAAGGCGTGCGACTGACCGGCCTGACCGTTTTCCGATTCGATCCGGCGCTGCAGTTCAAGGAGCGAATCGAGGCGCGCGAGGCGACGCTCGAAGACGGGCACTGGGTGTTCACGGGAGTACGCAGATACACCCTCGACAAGCCCCCGGTTGACCAAGATTCGTTCTCCCTAACCACCACCCTCACCCCGGCCCAGGTTCGCAACAGTTTTTCCACTCCCGAAACTGTGTCCTTTTGGCAACTACCGAACTACATCCGCTCGTCGGAGAGTTCAGGCTTCGCGACCGCCGGCTATCGTTTGCAGTATCACAAGCTCATCGCGCAGCCATTTTTGCTGGCTGCGATGGTGATGTTGGCGGCTTCTGTGAGCCTCCGCTTCTTCCGGATGGGCGGCGTGCAGAAGATGGTTTTGAGTGGCGTGGGTGCAGGCTTTCTGCTCTACGTTCTGTCGAAAGTGACTGAGGATTTGAGCAAGGCTGAGTTGATGCATCCCATCGCTGCGGCGTGGTTGCCTGTCGTTGTGGGCGGCCTCACCGGATTCTTGGCCTTGCTGTATCAGGAGGACGGGTAGTGGCAGACGTCGCCGCCCGCCAGTTGAGGTCGTCTGTGTTCGGACGGCGCAGTGTGCTGCGCCGTCATCGCAGCCGCGTGGCCGCGCTCTGCGCCACGCTCCTCGTCGCGTTTATCCTCGGCACACTCGGTGTTGCCGCGCCGACGCCCGCTGCCGCGCAGGGCTTCACCTACAATCCGCGCCCGCCAAAGCCGCCTCACCCGCCGGCCAAGAATGACGGGCAGATGCTGGTCCAGGCCACCGAGGTCGATTACGACTACAACAACAGCCGCATCTCGGCCGTCGGCAACGTGCAGATGTTCTACAACGGCACCAGCGTTGAGGCCGACAAGGTTATCTACGACCAGAAGACCAAGCGCCTTCATGCCGAGGGCAACATCCGCATGACCGATGCGGAAGGCAAGATCACCTACGCCAACATCGTGGATCTCAGCGACGACTACCGCGATGGTTTCGTCGATTCGCTGCGCGTCGATACCGAGGACGCGACGCGCATGGCGGCGACCCGCGCCGATCGCTCCAGCGGCAATTACACGGTGTTCGACAACGGCGTTTATACCGCCTGCGCGCCCTGTAAGGACGACCCGAAGAAGCCGCCGCTCTGGCAGGTAAAGGGCGCGCGCATCATCCATGACCAAGCGGAGAAGATGCTCTATTTCGAGAACGCTCGGATCGAATTCTTCGGCGTCCCGTTGGCCTATATTCCCTTCTTCTCGACGCCAGATCCGACCGTGAAACGCAAGAGCGGCTTCCTGATGCCGATCTTCTCCGAATATTCGGCCTACGGCTACGGCGTCGAAATCCCCTATTACTTCGCGCTTGCGCCCGACTTCGACGCGACGTTCAATCCGCGCATCACGTCAAAGCAGGGCGTCCTGCTTCAGGGCGAATTCCGCCAGCGCCTGTCGAACGGCTCCTACCAGGTCCGCCTCTACGGCATCGACCAGGCCGACCCCGGCGCCTACGCCGGCCTGCCTGGCGATCGCCAGTTCCGTGGCGGCGTCGAGACCAAGGGTCAGTTCGCGCTGAACGACAAGTGGACGTGGGGCTGGGATGGCGTCGCGCTGTCCGATTACTACTTCATGTCCGACTATAGGCTAGCCCAGTACAAGGATCCGTTTGGGTCGTTCATGGCGCTGCCGACGGAAGCCATCTCGCAGCTCTATCTGACCGGCGTCGGCAACCGCAGCTTCTTCGACGCGCGTGCGATCTATTACCTCAGCTTCTCCGGCAACCAGGGCCAGGTTCCGGTCATCGCTCCTGTGATCGACTACAACAACGTCATCAACAGCCCGGTCCTGGGTGGCGAGTTCAGCTACAAGACGAACTTCACCAACCTGACCCGCGACACCGCAGTGTTCGATGCGATCACGGCGGCCTCCAATGCCAGCGGTCTGTGCGGGCTCGCATCGGCCGATCCGCTCGGTCGCGTGCCGTCGCAGTGCCTGTTGCGCGGCATGCCGGGTACTTACACCCGCCTGACGGCCGAAGCGCAGTGGCGCAAATCGTACACCGACCCGTTCGGCGAGATCTGGACGCCGTTCGTCAGCGTCCGCGGCGACGCGATCAACGCTGACATCTCGAATCAGCCCGGCGTTTCCAACTTCTTGCCGGTCGGCGACACCCAGACCGTCCGCCTGATGCCGACCGTCGGCTTCGAATATCGCTACCCCTTCATCAACGTCCAGCCGTGGGGCACGACCACGATCGAGCCGATTGCGCAGGTCATCATCCGACCCAACGAGCCCAACGCCGGCAAGCTTCCGAACGAAGACGCGCAAAGCCTGGTGTTCGACACCAGCAACCTGTTCTCGGTCGACAAGTTTTCCGGCTATGACCGTGTGGAAGGCGGCAGCCGCGCCAATGTCGGCGTACAGGCCACCACGCAATTCGATCACGGCGGCAGCATCAAGGCGGTGTTCGGGCAGTCCTACCAGCTGTTCGGGCTGAACTCGTTCGCGGTCACCGACGTCACCAACACCGGCGTCGATTCGGGCTTGCAAAATGCGGCATCGGACTATGTCGCAAGCCTCGCCTATTCGCCCAACAGGACCTATACGTTCAGCGTGCGCGCGCGCATGGACGAGGCGACGTGGAATATCAACCGGTTCGAGGCCCAGGGAACTGCCAACTTCGACCGCTGGTCAGTCAGCGTGATGTATGGCGACTATGCGGCACAGCCGGAACTCGGATATCTGACTCGTCGCGAAGGCATTCTCGCCAGCGGATCGGTCAAGGTGGCGACAAACTGGGTGGTCCAGGGTGCGGCGCGCTGGGACCTTGAAGCGAACAAAATCAACCAGTATGTGATCGGCGCGGGTTACGTCGACGACTGTTTCGTGCTGGCCGCCAACTATGTCACCTCCTATACTTACCAGGCGGGCACCACGCCGCCCGTTCTCAGCCACGCGTTCATGTTCCAGATCGGCCTGCGGACCATCGCGCAAACCTCGGCGACGAGCAGCACGGCCGGCGGCGTCCAGTAGCGTGGAACCGGCCTTGGAGCGCGCGCGTGTCGCAGCTCCAGCTTGAATGGGTTTAAACGGCTGATATGACAATGACGACCGCTAGCCTGCCAACGCGCCGCTATTTGCTCCTGCTGAGTTCCCTGCTGGCCCTGGCCCTCCTGCTCGCAGGCGGCGCACGGCTACACGCTCAGACCATCGCCGTCATGGTCAATGGCGAACCCATCACCAGTTTCGATATCGAGCAGCGCGGCAAGCTGAACACCCTGACCACCGGCAAGCCCCCGGATCGACAAGCCATTCTCAACGACCTCATCGACGAGAAGGTGAAGATCAAGGAAGCCAAGAAGTACAGTGTCGATCCCGGCGTCAGCGACATCGACCAGGCCTATGGCGGGATGGCGCAGCGGATGCGCCTCTCCGGCGATCAGCTCACCAAGGTGCTGGAAGGCAAGGGCATTCGGCCGGATACGTTGAAGCAACGTATCAGGGCCGACATGGTGTGGACCGCGCTGATACGCGGGCGCTTCAAGGAGAGCCTGCAGATCGGCGAAAAGGCCGTTGCCGCCGCGGCGGAGCAGACCGGCGAGAAAACCGAAGCCGACGCTTTCGAATACCGGATGCAGCCGATCGTCCTGATTGTGCCGCGCGGCGCACCGCAGTCCGAGTTTGAAACACGGCGCAAGGAAGCGGACACCCTGCGCGAACGCGTGACCACCTGCGAGGAAGCCAACTCCTACTTCAAGTCGATGCGCAACGCGGCGATCCGCGAAATCGTCGTGAAGACTTCGGCCGACCTTCCGCAGCCGCTGCGCGACGTGCTGGACAAGACCCCGATCGGCCATCTGACCGCTCCCGAGATCACCAAGCAGGGAGTTGAAATGGTCGCGCTCTGCGACCGGAAAGCCACAACGGTGGATACGCCGAAGAAGCGCGAGATCCGCGACAAGATGTACGCGGATAAGTACGAGGCGAAGTCGAAAGCCTACCTGCAGGAAATCCGCAGGGCCGCGATGATCGAATACCCGGGCGCGAAATGACCGACTATCTTTGACGCATGGCAAAACCCCTCGCGCTGACATCCGGCGAGCCCGCGGGCATCGGACCCGACATCACTCTCGCCGCTTGGCTACGGCGCCGCGAACTCGATCTCCCGCCATTCTATCTGCTCGGCGATCGCGCGTTCCTTGCCGAACGTGCGAAGACGCTTGGGATCACCATCGAGCTTGCCGACGTCAGCGCCGAGGAAGCGGCCACGGCATTTGCGCGCGCCCTGCCGGTGGTCGCAACCGGCCAGTCGGCAACGGCGCGGGCGGGGACGCCCGACGAGACGAGTGCCGCCGCCGCGATGGCCTCGATCCGCCAGGCGGTCACCGATGTCATGTCCGGCAAGGCCAGCGCCGTCGTCACCAATCCGATCGCCAAGAGCGTGCTCTATCGCGCCGGCTTCCGGCATCCCGGCCACACCGAATTTCTGGCCGAACTCGCTGCCAATGGCGGGCGGACGCCGCAGCCGGTCATGATGCTGTGGTCGCCGACACTCGCCGTCGTCCCGGTGACGATCCATCTTTCGGTCCGCGAGGCGCTGGCGCAACTATCGACGGACCTGATCGTGTCGACGGCGCGCATCGTGGTCTCGGATATGAAAGCGCGGTTTGGCCTCGCGGGGCCGCGCCTTGCCATATCGGGCCTCAACCCCCATGCCGGCGAAGACGGCACGCTTGGCGTGGAAGACATCGAGGTCATCGCGCCGGCCGTCGAGATCCTGCGCCGTGAAGGGATTGCCGCCAGAGGCCCGCTCCCGGCGGACACCATGTTTCACGACACCGCGCGCAGGACTTATGACTGCGCGATCTGCATGTATCACGACCAGGCGCTGATCCCGATCAAGACCGTCGCGTTCGAGGACGCGGTCAACGTCACGCTGGGACTGCCGTTCATCCGGACCTCGCCCGATCACGGGACGGCATTCGACATCGCCGGAACCGGCAAGGCCAATCCCTCGAGCCTGATCGCCGCGTTGCGGCTCGCCGCGCGCATGGCCGCGGCGCAGCGGTAGATGAGCGCTATCGACGACCTGCCGCCGCTGCGCGACGTCATTCGCGAACATGCACTGTCGGCGCGCAAGTCGCTTGGCCAGAACTTCCTGCTCGACCTCAACCTCACCGCGCGAATCGCGCGCGCCGCCGGCCCGCTTGAGGACTCCACGGTGATCGAAGTCGGGCCCGGCCCCGGCGGATTGACGCGTGCGCTGCTCGCGCTCGGCGCCAAACGTGTCATCGCAATCGAGCGCGACGAGCGCGCGATTGCCGCGCTCGATTATGTCGTCAAGCGCTATCCGGGCCGCATCGAGATCGTGCACGGCGACGCGCAGCGCTTTGATCCACGTCCCTATCTTGATGGCGGGAAAGCGAAGATCGTTGCCAACCTGCCCTACAACATCGCGACCCAGCTGCTCATCGACTGGCTGTCGATCGAGCCGTGGCCGCCCTGGTACGACACGATGGTGTTGATGTTCCAGCGCGAGGTCGCCGAGCGCATCGTCGCCCATGAGGACGAGGAGGCCTATGGCCGGCTTGCGGTGCTCGCCAACTGGCGCGCCGAGACCAAGATCCTGTTCGACATCTCGCCGGCGGCGTTCGTGCCCCAGCCGAAGGTCACGTCCTCGGTGGTACGATTGATACCGCGCGCGGCGCCCGAACCGTGTAACCGTCGCATGCTCGAGCAGGTGGCGGCCGCGGCTTTCGGGCAGCGCCGCAAGATGCTGCGCCAGAGCCTGAAATCGCTGTCCGCCGATCCCGAGCGGCTCGCGGCCGCCGCCCATGTTGACGCCACGCGGCGCGCCGAAACCGTTCCGGTCGCGGGCTTTGTTGCCATGGCCCGGGAATTGGCCGATATACGGTCCATAAAATAGACCATCAGGAGAAAACGTAATGGCGCGCATGGTTCGCCAATCCCTCGTCAAGTTCGATGCGCCGCTGTGCGAAACCATCGTCGACACGCCGAAGCCGCGGGGGCGCGAGGTGCTGGTGCGAATCGAGCGCTGCGGCCTGTGCCATTCCGATCTCCACATCCAGGACGGCTATGCCGATCTCGGCGGCGGAAAGAAGCTCGACACCACGCGCGGCATGATCCTGCCCTTCACGCTCGGCCACGAGATCGCCGGCGTCGTCGAAGAGGTCGGCCCCGATGCGCCGAAGGACCTGATCGGTACCAGGAAGGCCGTATTCCCCTGGATCGGCTGCGGCCAGTGCCGCGACTGCCTCAACGGCGATGAGAATCTGTGCGTCAAGCAGCGCTTCCTCGGTGTCTCCATCGACGGCGGCTTTGCAACCCATGTGCTGGTGCCCGACGCAAAATACCTGCTCGACTACGATCCGCTGCCGGTCAACCAGGCCGCGACGTTGATGTGCTCGGGCGTCACGGCCTACGGCGCATTGAAGCGGCTGGTCGATCGTCCGCGCCAGCGCAATCTGCTGCTGATCGGCCTCGGCGGCGTCGGGATGATGGGCCTGTCGTTCGCGCAGGCGATGTTCAAGCAGAACATCGCGGTGGCTGATCTCAGCCCCGCCGCGCGCGAGACCGCGCTCAAGAACGGCGCCGCGGTCGCCTACGATCCGGCGGAGCCGGACGTGGTCAAGCGCATGCTGAAAGAGAGCGAAGGCGGCTTCGACGGCGTGGTCGACTTCGCCGGCAACGAAAAGTCGATGGCGTTCGCGGTGTCGACGGTGGCGCGCGGCGGCAAGATCGTGGTCTCCGGCCTGATGGGCGGCAATTTCAGCTTGCCGATGGTGCAATGGGTCTACAAGCGCATGACCATCGAAGGATTCATGGTGGGAACGCTGGCCGAAGCCCAGGAGTTGATGGCGCTCGCGCGCGCCGGCAAGATCAAGCCGACGCCGATGAAGGAAGAGCCGCTGGCCGACGTCCAGAAATGGATCGATGAGTTGCGGGCCGGAAAAGTCGTGGGACGCATCGTCTTGAAGAACTGACGAAGACGTCCCGCCGGCCTCACCCGACAAACTGGGGAGGCGTGCATGAGGAAGCGTTCGACGATCACGGCAGGGGCTGCGCTCGCGCTTGCCCTCGCCGCCACACCGGCGCCTGCGCAAACGCATTACGGGCCTGGCGTCACCGACAAGGAAATCAAGATCGGGACCACGACGCCCTACAGTGGTCCCGCATCGGCCTATGCGGCGGGCGCTATCTCGATCACCGCCTATTTCGCGATGATCAATGATCAGGGCGGCATCAACGGCCGGAAGATCAACTTCATCAGCCTCGACGACGCCTACAGCCCGCCCAAGACGGTCGAGCAGATCCGCCGCCTGATCGAGAGCGACGAGGTGCTGTTCCTCGTCAACCCGGTCGGCACCGCGACCAACATGGCGGTGGTCAAATACATCAACCAGAAGCAGGTGCCGCATCTCTTCGTCGGATCGGGCGCGACCATCTTCAACGATCCCGAGCATTATCCGTGGACGATGAGTTGGACGCCGCACTACGCGTCCGAAGGCGAGATCTACGCCAAATACATACTGTCGACGCTGTCAGACGCGAAGATCGGCATCCTCGCGCAGAACGACGATCTCGGCCGCGACTACGTGATGGGCTTCAAGCGCGGGCTCGGCGACAAGGCGTCGACGATGATCGTGTCGCAGCAAGCCTACAACACCAGCGACCCCACCGTGGATTCGCAGATCGTGTCGCTGAAGGCCTCGGGCGCCAATGTGCTGTTGATCGCCTCGGTGCCCAAATTCGCCGCACAGGCCATCCGCAAGGCTTATGACATCGACTGGCATCCGCAGGAATTCCTCTCCAGCGTCGGCTCCTCGATCGCGGGCGCGATCCGTCCGGCAGGGTTCGAGGCGGCCAAGGGCCTGATCTCGGCGGCGTACCAGAAGGATCCAGCCGATCCGCAGTGGAAGGACGATCCGGCCATGAAGGCCTGGAACGTCTGGATGGACACCTACAATCCGCACGTGGACAAGAGCGATTACTACGCACCCTACGGCTACAACATCGGCTACGCCGTGGCGCAGATCCTCAAGCAGTGCGGCAACGACCTGACGCGCGAGAACATCATGAAGCAGGCCTCCCATCTCGACATGGAGCTGCCGCTGCTGCTGCCGGGAATCCGGCTGCGAACCTCTCCGACCGACCTTCGGCCGATCAAGCAGATGCGGCTGGTCCGCTTCAACGGCGAGCGCTACGTGCTGTTCAGCGACGTGATCGAGAGCAATTAGTTCGATCCTGGGAAACAATCCGCGACACCTACTCTGCCGCGGCTCGGGAACCTTTGGCCGCCGGCGCGCCGCAATTGCCGCGGCCGGCGAGCCCCAATTAAGCCCAACCCGCTCCGGATTTGCGGCGCATTGCGACCCAACTCTTTACCGAGATTGGGGTCGCCAGCGTTTGTGTAAAGAAATTACCGGGGACGCGTATGTCAAATCGTTCAGTAAAATTTGCCGCGGCGCTCGTCGCTAGTCTCTTGGCCGGCGCCAATTTCACCGCCGTTGCCCAGACCGCCGCCAAGACAGCGGATACCAAGACAGCGGATACCAAGACAGCAGACAATTGCCTGTCCGGCCCGAAGGGAACCGCGCCGGCGGGAAGCCACTGGTACTACCACCTCGACCGCGCGACCAAGAAGCAGTGCTGGTATGTCGGTGAGGCCAAGAACAAGGCGGCGAGGACCGCAACGGCGCAGCAACCGACTGCACCCGTGCCCGACGCTTCGGCAGCGGACGCCGCGCAGCCGCAGCCCCCAATGCGCAAGTCCCTCGCCGACGCACACGCCGAGGTTGCCTCGCCGCCGGCAACTGACGCGGTGGCAGCCACCGATGTCAGCAACACAAGCAGCCCGGCCCCCGATGCCAGCGCAGCCGCCATGCCTGCCGAGACGACCGCGTCACCCTCGCCGGTGGCAGCCCGCTGGTTCGATGCGTCAAGCATGGGCGGATCGAACGGCCAGCGGCTCGCGGCCAACGCTCCGCCGCCTGCCGTCGCGCAGGCCGATGCGACGCCACAAGTGACCACGGCCGCACCGGTTGCGCCCGCCGCGGCGGAAGCCCCCGCAGAGAAAACGTCATCGTCGACCCAGATGCTGCTGATCGTCATGGTCAGCGCACTGGCGCTGGCGGGCGTGGTCAGTGCTCTCGTGTTCCGGCTGACGCGTACGCGTTCACCGCCCTACCAGATCGACGGCGAGTGGCGCGCGCCGTGGGATTCCATCAACAGCGAGCGCGCGCTGCCGATCTCTCCGCGCCGGGAGCGACCGATTCGGCTGTCCGACGCGCCACCGCGCCGTGCCGAACCGCAGATTCCGCGTCGCACGCCGGTACGTGATCCGGTGCAGAGCGAGGACAGCGATCGGCAGGTCAAGGAGATGCTGCAGCGGCTTGCCCGCAGTGCGACGAACTGAGGCGGCTACGGCTCGAGCTGGCGCTGCAGGCCGCGCACAAATTCGGTAAGGCCGGTACGTCGCTCCCGCTTCAGCCGCTCGGCCTTCAGGATCGACTGCACCTCGGCGAAGGCGTCGTCGACGTTCTGGTTGACGACGATGTAGTCATATTCGGCCCAGTGGCTCAGCTCGTGGGTGGCGCGGTTCATCCGCCCACGAATGACCTCCTCGGAGTCCTGCGCGCGGGTGTGCAGCCGCTTTTCGAGATCGGCGGCGGATGGCGGCAGGATGAAGACGCTGACCACGTCGGCGCGGGCCTTCTCGCGCAATTGCTGGGTGCCCTGCCAGTCGATATCGAACAGCACATCCTGGCCGGCTGACAGCGCGGTCTCGACCGGCAGCCGCGGCGTGCCGTAGCGATTGTCGAACACGGTCGCCCATTCGAGCAGTTCGCCCTGCGTGGCCATCGCCTCGAACTTCCCCTGGTCGACGAAGAAATAGTCGCGGCCGTTGACCTCGCCTGGCCGCTTCGGCCGCGTGGTCGCAGACACCGACATCTTCAGCCCCGGCATGCGATCGATCAGCATGCGCGACAGCGTCGTCTTGCCGGCGCCCGAGGGCGACGACAGGACGAACATCAGTCCGCGCCGATCAACGCCGTCAAAACCCTGCGCCGTCATCGCTCACTCCAGATTCTGGACCTGCTCGCGGAATTGCTCGACTACGTTCTTCATCTCGAGGCCGGTATTGGTCAGCTCGATATCGTTCGATTTCGAGCAGCACGTGTTGACCTCGCGATTGAACTCCTGCGCCAGGAAATCAAGCCGCCGACCGACCGGACCGCCCTTGCCGATCATGTCGCGCGCCTGCGCGACATGCGAGGCGATGCGGTCGAGTTCCTCGCGGATATCGGCCTTGGTGGCGATCAGGATCGCTTCCTGGCTGAGCCGGTCGGCATCGAAGCGATCCGAGGTTTCCAGCAGCGCTGCGATCTGTTCGGCAAGCCGGGCCTTGATCGCTTCGGGCTTGCGGCCGGGGGCCGCCTCGGCGCGCTTGGCGAGCCGTTCGATCTCGTCCATCCGCTGCATCAGGATCTGGCCAAGGGCCGCGCCCTCGCGGTTGCGCATCACGACGAGCTCGGCGAGCGCGACCTCGAAGGCCGTCGCGGCCGCGGCGCGCGCCGCCTTGTCGTCTTCCTCGCTGCTTTCGGGTTCGACCACCTCGATGACGCCCTTGATGCCGAGCAGGCCATCGATGCTGGGCGCCACCGCGTCGATCCGTTGCGCAAGCAGGCCGGCAACGTCCACCACCGCGGCCAGCACGTCCTCGTTGATACGGATCGTCTGCGCCGCACCGGTGCGCTTGACGCTGAGATTGGCATAGACCGTGCCGCGCGACAGCACCTCGCCGGCACGCTTCTTGGCCAAGGCCTCCAGCTCATCCCACCCCGGCGGCATCCGCAGCCGCAGGTCAAAGCCCTTGGCGTTGACCGATTTCAGCTCCCACTCGAACGTATAGGGGCCGCTCGCGCCATGGCTTCGCGCAAAGCCGGTCATGCTCGATAGCGCCATCGCGTTAACTCTCCAACAGAAGGATATGAGACTCGCCTCAAGCCTCCGGGACTCGCTTGGGCCCCTGGGACCTTAAAACGGAATCCGTGAAAGTGGAATTACGTCCCACTTATGCGAAAGCGGAGGTCAGCGCTGCACCACCGGCGGCGACGGGCTCTGCTGGGCGGCGCCCTGGCGACCGCCACGCGGAGGTTTCTTCTGATTCGTCGGCTTTGGCGGCGTGGCCGCCGTGGGACTGGTATCGGCCGCTGCGGGCGCCGCCGCGGCTGGCGGCGGATCATCCGCGGGCTCGACGGTATCGTTCTGGATCTGCTTTTCCATGGTGCGCAGCTTGGCGACGTTCTTGGCGTGCTGGTCGTAGGTTTCGGTAAAGGCGTGACCGCCGGTACCGTCAGCAACAAAGAACAGGTCGCGCGTGCGCGCGGGGTTGGCGGTCGCCTCCAGCGAGGCGCGGCCGGGATTGGCGATCGGGCCGGGTGGCAGCCCGTCGATCACATAGGTGTTGTACGGCGACGGCTGGGTGATCTCACTACGCTTGATCGGGCGGCCCAGCGTGCCCTTGCCGCCGACCAGTCCATAGATGATGGTCGGATCGGATTGCAGCTTCATCTTCTGCCGCATGCGGTTGACGAAGACAGCGGCGACGCGGCTGCGCTCGTCGGCCCGGCCGGTCTCCTTCTCGACGATCGAAGCCAGCGTCACGAGTTGGTCCGGCGACTTCAACGGCGTGTCTGAGTTGCGGCGGTCCCAGATTTCGGCGAGCACGCGCTTCTGCGCTTGCTGCATGCGCTGGATCACCTGATCTCGCGTGGTGCCGCGCGGGAACTTGTAGGTCTCCGGCAACAGCGTTCCCTCGCGCGGGATTTCGCGGACCGAGCCCGTAAAGATGTCGTTGTCGGAAAGCCGCGATACGATCTGCTCGGAGGTTAGACCTTCCGGAATGGTGACGGCGTGCTGCACCACCTTGCCCTCGACGATGGTGGCGATGACGTCGCGCAGGCTCGCATTCTTCTGGAACGAATACTCGCCGGGCTTGAGGTCGGAGCTTGCCTTCAGCGCAAACACGCTACCGATGAATATCCAGGGATTGACGTTGATCACGCCCTCGCGCGAGAGCACGTCGGCGATGTCGCGCTTGCCGGCACGGGCCGGGATGTTGACGACCTTGTCTTCCTGCAGCGGCCCGGGCGCTTCCAGGGTTTGCTTGCCGTAGTAATACGCCGCTCCGGCGCCGATCATCAGAATGATCAGGAGGGTGAAGATGGCGTTGCCCACGATCACGAACGGATTGCGGGCACGATCGGAACGCTTCGGCGGCGGTGGAACCTGCTCGGGCTCCAACGCAGCACGCGGACTCCTTGGCGAAATGGGCGGCCTCTCACTCATCGATGCAAACCAAATCCTGCCGGTTCAATCGTGGCCGGACAAACCCTGCCCCGCCAATAGCATACGCCCGCTCTTAGGAGTCACCGCTGAATACGGCAAAACGGTGGACTAGCTCGAAACAACGACTAATTCGCGATACGCTGCATGATCACGGAGGCGTTGGTGCCTCCGAAACCGAACGAATTGGACAACACCGCGTTGACCTCGCGCTTGCGCGAGGTGTGAGGCACCAGATCAATCGCCGTTTGGACCGACGGATGGTCGAGATTGATGGTCGGCGGCACGACATTATCGCGAATCGCAAGAATCGCGAAGATCGCCTCGATCGCACCGGCAGCGCCGAGCAGATGTCCGGTCGCCGATTTGGTCGACGACATCGAGACCTTCGAGGCTGCATTGCCGAGCAGGCGTTCGACCGCGCCGAGTTCGATCTCGTCGCCGACCTGCGTCGAGGTGCCGTGGGCGTTGATATAGTCGATGTCCGACGGCGAGAGGCCGGCCCGCTTCAGCGCCATGCGCATGCTGCGGAAGCCGCCCTCGCCATCGGGTGACGGCGAGGTGATGTGATAGGCGTCGCCCGAAAGACCATAGCCGGTCACCTCGGCGTAGATCTTCGCGCCGCGGTTCTTCGCGTGCTCATACTCTTCGAGCACCACGATGCCGGCGCCCTCACCCATCACAAAGCCATCGCGGTCCTTGTCGTAGGGGCGCGATGCCTTTTGCGGCGTCTCGTTGAAGCCGGTGGAGAGCGCGCGCGCCGCGCAGAAGCCGGCAATGCCGATCCGGCTGATCGGCGATTCGGCGCCGCCCGCCACCATCACGTCGGCATCGCCGAGCGCGATCAGCCGCGCGCCGTCGCCGATCGCATGCGCGCCGGTCGAGCACGCGGTGACAATCGAATGATTCGGCCCCTTGAGGCCATGCGCGATCGAGACATAGCCCGATGCCAGGTTGATCAGGCGGCCGGGAATGAAGAATGGCGAGACCTTGCGCGGCCCGCGCTCCTTGAGAATAATCGCGGTCTCGGCGATGCCCGAAAGGCCGCCGATGCCGGAGCCGATCATCGTGCCGCTCGCGCATTTGTCGTCTTCGGTCCCGGGATGCCAGTTGGCATCGTCGAGCGCCTGCTTGGCCGCGCACATCGCGAAGATGATGAAGTCGTCGACCTTGCGCTGGTCCTTCGGCTCCATCCACTGATCGGGATTGAAGGTACCGTCCGAGCCATCGCCGCGCGGCACGGGACAGGCGATCTTGCTCGGCAGGTCGGACACCTCGAAGGTATCGATCTTCGTCGCGCCGCTTTGTCCCGCAAGAATACGCGCCCAAGTTGCGTCAACGCCACAGCCGAGCGGTGTAACCATGCCCAGCCCCGTGACGACAACTCGCCTCATCTCAGTATCTCCGGCCCGGAACGGGCGGCCAATAGTAAGAAACCGGGGGACCGTTCGACAACGGTCCGTCCGGCTCCGTCAACTTCGCAAAAGGCGTCAGCTCTTAGCGTTCTTCTCAAGAAACTTCGTCGCATCGCCGACGGTCAGAATCGTTTCCGCGGCATCATCGGGGATCTCGCAGCCGAATTCTTCCTCGAAGGCCATCACGAGCTCGACGGTGTCGAGACTGTCGGCGCCAAGGTCATCGATGAAACTTGCGCCATCGACCACCTTTTCGGGTTCGACACCGAGATGTTCGACCACAATCTTCTTAACCCGCTCGCCAATCTCACTCATCGTTCAACCTCGTTGTTCCATTGGACCCGACCCCAAGACGATACGAGCCATCGTGGTCGTCTCGATTTCTCAATCGCGCATAGTCTTGATTCGACCCGGTCGTAGCCGACTAAGCCCCGGCGAACGGCAGGCGTAGCCACGCCAATATACAGGGTTTCAAAATCCTGCAATGGCGTTCTTTGCCCATCCGTGGAGGGTTCAGCTATCATACTTCCCAAGCCTTGACTACACGCCTGAACCGGCTCCCGAAAACGGCGTTTCGCCGCATTGCGAGAGCCAGCAATAAGCTCAAATCATAGCCATTCCACCATTGACGTGAATCGTCTGTCCGGTGACGTAGCCGCCTTCGTTGGAGGCCAGATAGACCGCCGCGGCAGCGATATCCTCAGGCATTCCGAGCCGCGCTGCAGGAACCTTCGCCAGGATGGTCTCGCGCTGCTTGTCGTTGAGCGCGTCCGTCATCGGCGTCTTGATGAAGCCCGGCGCGATGCAATTGGCGGTCACGCCGCGCTTGGCATATTCGGCGCCCAGCGTCTTGATCAGACCGATGATGCCGGCCTTCGAGGCGGTGTAATTGCCCTGCCCCGGATTGCCGGTGACGCCAACGATCGAGGTGATCGCGATGATCCGGCCGAATCGCTTGCGCATCATCAGTTTCGTCGCGGCGCGTGTGAGGCGGAAGGTCGCGGTCAGGTTGACCGCGATGACGTCATCCCAATCCTCGTCGCGCAGCTGCACGAACAGATTGTCGCGGGTGATGCCGGCGTTGGCGATGAGGATGTCGACCTGTCCCATCGCCTTTTCCGCCGCGGGCACCAGGGCCTCGACGTCGTCCTTGCTGGAGAGATTGCAGGGCAGCACGTGAACGCGCTCGCCAAGCTTCGCGGCAAAGCCATCCAGCACCTCGCGCCGCGTGCCTGAAATCGCGACGGTTGCGCCCTGCGCGTGCAGCGCCTGGGCGATCGCGCCGCCGATGCCGCCGGTTGCACCCGTGACGAGCGCCGTCTTGCCAGTCAAATCGAACATCAAAGTCTCCTCTCGGCGGCTTACGCCGAAGCTGCCAACGCGTCCTTGGCCGCGGCAATATCGTTGGGACCGCTGACGGACACACCGACCGCGCCGTCCGTGATGCGCTTGACCAGCCCGCTCAGCACCTTGCCGGCGCCAATCTCGAAGAACCGCGTCACACCCTGACCTGCCATATAGGCGACCGACTCGCGCCAGCGCACGGTGCCCGTGACCTGTTCGATCAGGCGGCGGCGGATCTCGTCGGGATCCGATATCGCGGAGGCCAGCACGTTGGAGACGAGCGGCACCGCGGGCGCCTTGATGGTGACGCCGGCCAACGCCTCCGCCATCGCGTCCGCCGCCGGCTGCATCAGCTTGCAGTGGAAAGGTGCCGATACCGGCAACAGCATTGCGCGCTTGGCGCCCTTGGTTTTGGCGATCTCCACGGCGCGATCGACGGCGGCCTTGTCGCCGGACACCACGACCTGCCCGCCGCCATTGTCGTTGGCGGCCTGGCAGACCTGCCCCTGGGCAGCCTCGCTGGCGACCGCTACAGCTGCCTCGTAATCGAGTCCGAGCAGCGCGGCCATCGCACCGGCGCCGACCGGCACCGCCTTCTGCATGGTAAGGCCACGGGTGCGCAGCAGCCGCGCGGTGTCGCTGATCGTCAGGCTGCCGGCCGCGGCCAGCGCCGAATACTCGCCAAGCGAGTGCCCGGCGACGAAGGCCGCATCACGCCCAACCGAGAAGCCGGCTTCGCTCTCCAGCACACGCAAGGTCGCGATCGAAACCGCCATCAGGGCCGGCTGCGCGTTCTCGGTAAGCTGCAGCGTCTCGCCCGGTCCGTCCCAGATGATGGCCGTCAGCTTCTCGCCCAGCGCGGAATCGACCTCGTCGAACACCTCCTTGGCGACCGGAAAAGCCTCGGCCAGGGCCTTGCCCATCCCGACCGCCTGCGAGCCCTGCCCGGGAAACGTAAATGCTGCCGTCATCGGCGCTCCCTACCTTGTTGAGCGTGATCTTCGCGCAAACGCCTTGCGCCTGTCGCCGGGGAAAACGGTGCCCGCGTGGCGCGAAAAGCGCATCGGCGGGTCCGGACCAAGCCCTGGACCGGGCCGTAAGACACCGATGAAGGCCGCCATGTCAAGCCGCGCCGGCGGAACTCTGGGGTTGCCGGGCTGTCTTCCGGCTAGAACCCGCCGGCATTCTGGTCGGCATTGACCTCGCCGCCAGCTTGCGCCCGGCGCGCGCTGTTGACCACTTGCCCAGGGCGATCCTCGCGGTTGGGCCTGGCGGTCGCGAGCCGCAGCACGGCGGCGTAGCCCGGCTGCACTTCCATCCGGTCGGCGTGGCGACTCCTGCTCAGGATGCGGTGGACGCGCGGCAGGTTGTAACAGGGCACATAGAACAGCAAATGATGCTCGAGATGATAGTTCACGTAATAGGGCGCGATGAACAGGCGCTCGAGGACATTGGCGTGCGTGGTGCGGGTATTGCGCAAGGGGTCGGAGCTGTCGGGTACGACCGCATGTTCGGCGATGTTGCGAATGCGGGTGATCACCATCATCCAGGTCAGTAGCGGCACCAGCCACAGCAAAGGATAGGCCCACCACACGCCGGCAGCGGCGAGGCCGGCGAACAGCGCTGCATTGGTCAGACATTGCGGCCCGAGCTTCTCCCGGAAATGCGCGGCGCGCCGCGACATCGGCCATTGCTTCGGCCCGATTGCATTGAGCAGTTGCGCCTTGCGCTGCTGATAGCCGGTCCGTCCCGTGATATCGCGCAAGAATTTGCGACGATAGCTCATCCGCGTGATCGGAAACGGCGCCGACAGCACGAGATCGGGATCATCCTCCTGCTGCGTCCGCGCGTGATGCTGCAGGTGATAGCGGCGATAGCCGCGGGTCTCGGCGAAAACTGGATAAGCGCAGAACCATTGGCTCAGCGTCAGATTGGTCTTTTCATTGGCCGATAAGCAGCCATGTGCACCGTCATGCATCAGGATCGCAAGGCCGAGTTGGCGCGAGCCGATGATCGCGACGGCGAGCAAATAGGTCAGCGGGTTCGGCCACCAGGCGACCAGCGCGATCGCGCCCAGGATCAGCACCCATGCATGCGCGATCAGGGCTGCGCCCTTCCAGGTCGTGCGCTGCCGGACCGCAATCAGTTCATCCTCGGTCAGGAAATCGCGGGCACGCATGCGAAGCGCGGTCATGATGCAGTCTCCTCGTCTGGTGACGTTGCAGCGCCACGCTCGCCGACCAGGCGCAGGCGCGTCCCGTCATTTGCAGATGTTGCCGCGGCCTGTTCGCCGAGTACCCGCAGCATCTCGGTTGTGAGTTCGTCCGGCGATCGGCCCATGGCGTAACCCTCGACGATCACGCCGATCGCGACCGCCCAGAACCTGCGCGAGGTTGCGTCGGGGTCGCGCAGCGAGCGCCAGCCGTGGCGCTCGATCTGGCCGGCATAGGCCCGCAGTCCCTCGCCATGCAGCCGCTCGATGGTGCGTTCGACCAGCGGCGCCAGATCCTGCCGACGCCGGGTCAACGTCAGCGCCTCCGCGAAGAAGGCGACCGAATCGGTCGCGGTCACAGTCTCCACCAGCGCGCGGGTATAATCGCGCGGGGTGCTGGCCTGTAGCGCGGCCTGCTCGGCCGCGCGCGCCACATAAAGCATGTCGCGGCAGGCGGCTTCGACGAACAGCGCCTCCTTGGTCCGGAAGTAATAGGTGATCTGGCTCGGAAAGGCGTCCGCCGCGGCGGCGATATCCGAGATCGACGTGCCGGAGAGCCCGCGTTCCCTGAACAGCCGGCTGGCGTCATCGAGCAGCGTCGAGCGCATCTTGCGCCCCGCCGACCGCGTCGCTCGCGCCGTGTGCTTCGGGTCAGGCATCTGGCTGCCGGTCTCCGGACTCATGGTCGTCCTCCATCTTTATTTGTATGATATACAAACAATGAAATCAACCTGGAATTGGCAAGCTGAGCGGCCTACGAGGGTTCGGAGGAGCCTGCCCGCACAAATTGAACTTACGAGGCAGGCCGAGAATGCTTGCCATTCCGCCCAAAATCCGTATAAACCGCGCCATCCGTGGGGTCCCGGCCGGGAGCTGAACGGACGGTCTCAGCAAATCACCCGTTGATTTTGATGTGGCAGGGCCAGTCGGCCCGTCGTCCCGTGCTTCCGCCTTCTGAGCAACATCGAGTCCTTTCCGAAGGTCTCGAAGGGCTTGTCGCTGGGCTCCGCGCCAACACAGGAAAGGACACCCATGGCTCTCTACGAGCATGTTTTCCTCGCGCGTCAGGACGCGAGCACCCAGCAGGTGGAAGAACTGACAGCCCAGATGACGGGAATCGTCGAACAGGGGGGCGGCAAGGTCACCAAGACCGAGAATTGGGGCGTGCGCTCCCTCACCTACCGCATGAACAAGAACCGCAAGGCGCATTTCGTGCTGATGAACATCGACGCACCGTCGGCTGTCGTCACCGAGATCGAGCGCCAGGAGCGGATCAGCGAAGACGTCATCCGCTATCTCACCGTGCGCGTCGAAGAGCATGAGGAAGGCCCGTCGGCGATGATGCGCAAGGCGGATCGCGACCGCGAGCGGGATGACCGCGGCGGTGGCTTCCGCGGCGACCGCGAAGGCGGTTTCCGTGGCGATCGTGATCGCGATGGCGGCGGCTTCCGCGGCGATCGTGGCCCGCGCCGTCCGCGCGAAGAAGAAGCAGCGACCGAGGAGTAATGAATCATGGCTGAAGCTGGTGCCCGTCGCCCATTTTTCCGTCGCCGCAAGTCCTGTCCGTTCACGGGCGCGAATGCGCCCAAGATCGACTACAAGGACTCCAAGCTCCTGATGCGCTACGTGTCCGAGCGCGGCAAGATCGTGCCGAGCCGCATCACGGCCGTCTCGGCCAAGAAGCAGCGTGAACTCGCCCGCGCCATCAAGCGCTCGCGTTTCCTTGGCCTCTTGCCCTACGTTATCAGGTAATCGCTGGCACGCGCCGCCGGCCGCTCATCTACATAAGGCTTCCGGGTCGTCCGGTCGCCGATGGTTGGGGTTCTCGAAGGGGGACCTCTAACCGCTCGAAAGGAGCGGGACAGCTGATGATCGCAATATTCCTCATGGCCATTGCGGCCGGCGCTGCGTCGGCGCTGATGTTCGCCTCGATCGTTTCGGGCGCGATGATCTCGCTGCTGTTGTTCTATCTTGCGCCGCTGCCGCTGATGGTGACGGCGCTCGGCTGGGGACCGCTTGCCGCCACGATCGGCGGCATCGCGGCGGCCGCGAGCCTCGGCGCGATCTTCGGGCTCCCCTATTGCGTTGCCTTTGCCGTGATGGTCGCCCTGCCCAGCTGGTGGCTCGGCCATCTCGCGCTGCTCGGCCGCCCGATCGCCAGCGAGGCCGCCGAACCGGCTCCGCCCCAGTTCGAATGGTATCCAGTCGGCCGCATCCTGCTTTGGGTCGCGGCATTTGCTGTCCTTACCACGACCGGCGCGCTTCTCGCGCTCGGCTCAGATGCCGAGACGATCACCGCCACGTTGCGGCACGGCCTGCTCAAGGTCTTCACCACCGACGACGAGCAGACCAGCGCGGATATCGAGCGGGTCGTCGGCTGGATCGTAGTCGTCGCGCCGATCGCCGCGACGATGGTCGCGATGGTGACACTGACGCTGAATCTGTGGCTCGCAGGCAAGGTGACGCAGACCTCGGGGCGGCTGCACCGGCCGTGGCCGGAACTCCGAAGCACCGGGCTGCCGCCGATGACCCTGGTTGCGCTGCTGGTGGCGCTCGGCCTCTGTTTCGTTGGCGGCACGATCGCCATGCTGGCCCAGATCATCGCGACCGCGCTGACGATCGCCTACGCATTCGTCGGCTTTGCCGTGCTGCACACGCTGACGCTGTCGCTCACCAGCCGCAGCTTCTGGCTGGCCGGCATGTACACCGTCACCATCGTGTTCGGCTGGCCAATCGCCGCGATGGTCGCGCTGGGCATCGCCGACGCCCTGTTCGGACTGCGGCAGCGCTATTGGCGCAGCAGACCGCCGCCGCTGCCCGCATCCTGAAATTCGATCCAACCACCCAATCCAGTACTTAACATTTAAAGGAGAACGAAAATGGAAGTCATTCTACTGGAACGCGTTGCCAAGCTTGGCCAGATGGGCGAAGTCGTCCGCGTCAAGGACGGGTTTGCCCGCAACTTCTTGCTCAAGCGCGGCAAGGCGCTGCGCGCCACCGAAGCGAACCGCGCCAGGTACGACGGCATGAAGTCCGAGCTTGAGGCCAACAACATCAAGGCCAAGGGCGAAGCCAGCAAGGTCGCCGAGAAGATCAACGGCCGCGACGTCATCATCATCCGCCAGGCCTCCGAAACCGGCCAGCTGTTCGGCTCGGTCTCGGTGCGCGACATCGTCGACGCGCTGGCCGCAGACGGTGTCACGGTTTCGCGTCCGCAGGTCTGGCTGGATTCGCCGATCAAGGTGATCGGCCAGCAGAAGGTGACGGTCGCCGTTCATCCGGAGGTCGAGACCAGCATCACCGTGACGGTCGCCCGCTCCGCCGACGAAGCCGATCGCATCAAGCGTGGCGAGGACATCTCGACCCGCCAGGAAGACCAGGACGCCGCCGCCGAAGCACTCGCCGCCGCCGGCGAATTCTTCGATCCGGAAGCCCAGCAGGACGACGACGCCGAGCCGGCTCCGGAGGCGGAAGAGAAGTAAGCGCATCACTATCCTTCGACCGACTGAAGCCCGGCCTGATCAGGCCGGGCTTTGGATTCGTGCCGCCGCTTCGTCGTCCAGCATCGCGATCGACGCCAATGCGGTGGCGGTGTGCTTTTCCTTGCCATCGATCACGCAGAATACGTCGGCCGCGACCACCGCGACCTGGCGTCCCGGCTTGATCACCCGCGCCCGGCAGATCAGGCGATCGCCGGACGCCGGCGACAGCAAATTCAACTTGTATTCCGCCGTCAGCGCCGGCTGCCCGCGCGACGTTGCGGCCGCGATCGTGGTGGCATTGTCGACGAGAAACGCTGTCACCCCACCGTGAAACAGGCCGTGCTGCTGCAACAGCTCGGGCCGCCGGTCGACCGCCAGCGTGCAGGCGCCGCGCGACAATTCCGCCAATTCCGCGCCGACATGGCCCATGAAGCCCTGCCGGCCGACATTGGCGCGAATCCGTGCCGCGATCGGTGCAAAATCCGTATCGGTTTCGGTCATGACGCCCCTCCTGCTATTCCCTGTGCGCCCGGCGCCACCACCGCGCGGATCGCGCAGGCAATCAGCGTCTCGACCTGGTCGCGCGGATCGCTGCGGTCGCGGCCTGACAGATA
Organism: Bradyrhizobium genosp. P; assembly: GCF_049949265.1. NCBI lineage: Bacteria > Pseudomonadati > Pseudomonadota > Alphaproteobacteria > Hyphomicrobiales > Nitrobacteraceae > Bradyrhizobium > Bradyrhizobium genosp. P. The sequence continues at coordinate 5,568,826 of NZ_CP188195.1, forward strand.
GGCGCGGCAGAAGATCTGCGCCGGTCCGATGATCTGGCTGAAGAACAGGATCGCGCTCATTGGCAGCAATTCGCCGCGCGCCAGCAGCGGCGCCCGCCAGCGCTCGATGCCTTCGGCGAGCCGCGAATTCTCGGCGCGCTGGGCGCCGCGCACCTCGTCGCTCCATTCGCTGCGCGAAATCTCGAACAGGAAGCGCGCCTCGCGCCTGAAGGTCACGACCCATTCGAGATGAGCGTGGATCAGCCGCGCAACGCCTTCGCTCGCGCCACATTTGTCGTCGACCGCGGACACGATCGCGGCGTGGTAACCCTGCAGGATCCCGAGGAACAGGGTTCCGGCGAGCTCCTTCTTCGACGCGAAGAAATGGAAGAAGCTGCCATTGGAGGCCCGTGCCCGGGTTCGGATCGCGGCAACGGTCGCGCCCTCGAACCCGTCCTGGTCAAACACCGCCAGTCCCGCGGCCAATAGATCCTCGCGCGCTGTGGTCACCCGGCTGCCCTCCGCCTAGATCATAACTCTAGAGTTTTACTCTAGTTGACGTCAAGCGTTGGCGTGGACTCTGGCGGCTCGGCATTGGCGACTACCTTGAGGTCGGCGGTTCCGGCGGACCGGCCGGCGCGACGGCAGCCGGCGGGGGTGGCGCGTTTACCGTCAGCGGCCGCGGCGCTGGCGAAGCGGCCGCAACCGGCTGAGGTGCGGCAGGTGCCGGGGAGGCAGCCGGGGCCACGGTCGCGGCCGGAGGTGCCGGCGTGACCGGGGGAACCGGATCCGAGCGCAGCGGGGCTTGCTCGCTGCCGGCGCCCTCTTTGGGGGCATCCACCTTTGCACTGTCCGACTTGTCGGGCCTGGCGCTCGGTGGCTTTTCGGCCTCGCCTTTGGCGGCAGGCTCCGTCTTGGCGGACTGGGCCTTGGAATCGTCAGCGGGCGTCTCGCCCTTCGTCGCATCGTCGGGCTTCTCCTCGACCGGCTTGCGGCGCCGGCCGAGCTTGTGGCGTGATGGCTTGCCCTCGCCTGCGGCTTCCGGCGTTTGACCATCCGCCGGCGCGGCGCCTTCCGGCGTCTCGCTCGGGCGCGCCAGGCGCCTGCCCTTGCGGCCCGGGTGTCCCTCGGCCGGGTTCAGCCCGTCCGCGTCAGGCTTTGCGGCCTCTTGCGGCGCCGCAGCCGGATGCTGTCGGCGGCTCGGGCGCTCGGCCTGCTCTGGCGAAGCCGATTGCGTGGCTTCCTGCCCGGCTTCCTTGCTGCCTTCTTTCCCCCCCTCTCTGCGGCCCTTGGCGCCTTTCGGCTGATCCTTGGCCTGGTAGCGCGGATCGTTGGCGCCGTTCGAGATCAGATAGGACGCAAGCACCGAGGCCATGTCGCTCGAGGTCGTATAATGCTGGCGCAGGAAGCCCGGCAGCGACGAGGCCGGCACGGTTTTCAGAAGGCCGCGCGGGCCCTTGTGGCACGCCGTGCAGGCGCCGGAAAATATCTGGGAGGGGCTTTTGCCGGCCTCGAGGTTTTGTGCGTGCGCTGATCCTGCCGACAGGCAGCCAATCAGAAGCATCACCGTTGCCAGACTGAGGGCTCGGCTCGACATTCCCTAGGTCTCCAGATCAGAAAAAATTGCCGCGGCGCATCGTGGACCGGTCGCGGCGGTCACCTTGTAGCCGATTATCATGCGAATGGAAGCGCATCCGTGACGCCTCCACGTTATTGTCACATTTCGGAATATCGGCTTTGACGACAACGCAATACCGCATTCCAAAACCACGCTTATGTTTCCGATGGGGACACGTTGGAAGAACTCCGGCAGTGTCAGGCGCAAGCAGCTTGCCGTTCCGTTGGTGTTACGATGGATCGATTGTTGCGATATTTCCTGGGGCGGTTCATCCGCCGCGGTTCGATGACATTCACGACCGCGAGCGGGATGAGATTCACCTGCGGTGACGGCAGCGGTGTTCCGGTTGCCGCACGTTTCCTGACCACTTCGGCCGAAACCCGCATCCTCCTCGATCCCGAACTCTATCTCGGCGAAGCTTTTATGGACGGCTCTTTCGTGGTGGAGCAAGGCACCATCGCGGATGCACTGGCGATCCTGATGGGTCAGGCGAGAATGCTGCCGAACTTTGCCCGGCTGCAAGCCTGGCTGCGCTTTCTCGGACGGCGCGCCCAACAGCTCAATCTGCGCGGCAAGTCGAGGACCAATGTCGCCAGTCACTACGATCTCGACGGCCGCCTGTACTCGCTCTTCCTCGACGCGGACAAGCAATACAGCTGCGCCTATTTCGAAACGCCTGACGCGACGCTGGATGACGCCCAGCTCGCCAAGAAGCGTCACCTCGCCGCCAAACTCATGATCCGGCCCGGCGACAGCATCCTCGACATCGGCTCCGGCTGGGGCGGCCTCGGAATTTATCTCGCCGAGATGACGGGGGCTAACGTGACCGGCGTCACGCTGTCGACCGAGCAGTTTCAGATTTCCAACGCCCGCGCGGCTGAACGGAACGTGGCGCCCTCGGCGCGTTTCGTGCTGCAGGACTATCGCGATATCCCCGGGCCGTTCGACCGCATCGTCTCGGTCGGCATGTTCGAGCATGTCGGGGTCGCCTTCTACGAGACTTTCTTCAAGCGCTGTGCCGAACTCCTCAGCGAGAACGGTGTCATGATGCTGCATTCGATCGGCCGCTCGACCGGACCTGATGTCACCAGCCCCTGGATCAGGAAATACATCTTCCCCGGCGGCTACATTCCGGCGCTGTCGGAAGTCATGCCCGCGATCGAGAAGGCCGGCCTCCTGATCTGCGACATGGAGATCCTGCGGCTGCACTATGCCGAGACGCTGAAGGCGTGGCGCGACCGCTTCATGGCGCGGCGCGAGGAAGCCGTCCGGCTTTATGATGAGCGTTTTGCCCGGATGTGGGAGTTCTATCTGGCCGCGTCGGAGATGTCGTTCCGCGTGCAAAACATGATGAACTTCCAACTCCAGCTCACCAAGCGCCAAGGCGTTGTGCCGATCACCCGCGACTACATCATGCACGAGGAAGCAAGTTTGCGGGCCAAGGAGCAGAATGCCGCCCAGCCGCGGCTGCGGCTCGCTGGCGAGTAGGTCCGGCGAAAAGCGCAATGCTGGAGCCATTCCCTCCGTTCCTATGGAGCCGGAACGAAGCGCGAAATTGTTGATCTGGCGCGATTTTCTGACGGGAAGCAGTATCCGCTTCGCTCGAAAGCGGTCTAGTTCCGGAGGCTGTAGGCCGAGCCGTATTGGGCGAACGCGCTCGACGGCCGCGCCAGATGGGCCGTAACGGCCGAGATCAGCTCGGCATCGCAGGGAACGGTCCGGAGTTCCGGACGGGCGACCCGTTCCATGGCGTCGATCAGCGACGACAGCCAGCGCCGGTCCAGGCTGTCCGCCTGCCCGACCTGAAACCGCGATGTCTGAAACTCCCGAGCCATCACTACCGTATCTCGTCTGAGCGGGATCAACCCGGAAACCGTCCGGGAGTTCCCGCGACCATGCCGCAAATAAAATGCGGCTGATGTGATCTGCTTCACAGAGGCCCCGTCCGGACTGTCGTAGTGGTCCGGAATGGCCCCAGAAACGTACCAGACGATGTTGGATCCACAGCGCGATATCGCGACCGATTATGTACTGATCGCAACCGGCGTTGCCGCCGCCTTGATCGCGCTTGCCTTCCTCATCCTGGTCTGAGGACGCGACGCGAACCGCCCCCTCACCTCTCCGTGTGTCCGGCGCGCGAAAAGGTTCAGGCCGATTCGCGCTTTTATCGGTGACGTCGCTGGACGGTGACGCGCTGCCCGGCTTTGGACCAAACCTCGTCAAGCGGAATGCATCGGGCGGTTCGGGATTCAAACCCTGCGTTGTGTGAATCGTGCATAAGGCACATCCGTCCTTTCGCTTCATGTCGGGCTGGCGCTTGATCGCCGGCCCATATCCGAAAATCCCAGTAACGACGAAATCAGAAGAATAAGCTCGTCCATGGCCTTGATTGATTCGAACGTCCACAAGCTCGCACCCGACGCCGGAACACCGGCCTTTCGCAGTGCGCCGCACAACATCGAAGCGGAACAGAGCCTTCTGGGCGCGATCCTGGTCAACAATGACGCTTTCTACCGGGTGTCGGACTTCCTGGAGGCGAAACACTTCTTCGAGCCCCTGCACCAGACCATCTATGAGACCGCGAGCTCGCTGATCCGGATGGGCAAGGTGGCAACGCCCGTCACCCTGAAGACCTTCCTGCCGGCCGATACCGACATCGGCGGCATGACGGTGAGCCAATACCTCGCCCGCCTGGCCGCTGAAGCGACCACCATCATCAACGCCCAGGACTACGGCCGTACCGTCTATGACCTCAGCCTGCGCCGCGACCTGATCCGGATCGGCGAGGACATCGTCAACGTCGCCTTCGACGCGCCAGTCGATTTTGCTCCGCGCGCGCAGATCGAGGACGCCGAGCGGCAGCTCTACGGCCTTGCCGAGACCGGTCGCTATGACGGCGGCTTCCAGCGTTTCTCGCAGGCGCTCACGGTTGCCGTCGACATGGCGGCCAAGGCGTTCCAGCGCGACGGCAAACTGTCGGGGGTCTCGACCGGCCTGCGCGACCTCGACACCAAGATGGGTGGATTGCAGCAGTCCGACCTCATCATCCTCGCCGGCCGTCCCGGCATGGGCAAGACTTCGCTCGCCACCAACATCGCCTACAACATAGCCCGAGCCTATCAGGGCGAGGTGCAGGCGGACGGCACCACCAAGGCGGTCAACGGTGGCGCGGTCGGCTTCTTCTCCTGCGAAATGAGCGGCGAGCAGCTCGCCACCCGTATTCTCGCCGAGCGCACCGGCATTCCCTCGAGCTCGATCCGCCGCGGCGGCATCTCTGAACTGGACTTCGAGAAGATCCGCGACTGCTCGATCGAGCTGCAGTCGCTGCCCTTCTATGTCGACGAAACCGGCGGCCTGTCGATCTCGCAGCTCACCGCGCGCGCCCGCCGGCTCAAGCGCCAGAAGGGCCTTGACCTGATCGTGATCGACTACATCCAGCTCTTGCAGGGCTCGGGCAAGCGCGGCACCGAGAACCGCGTCCAGGAAATCACCGAGATCACCACCAATCTGAAGGCGTTGGCCAAGGAATTGAACGTCCCGATCATCGCTCTGTCGCAGCTCTCGCGTCAGGTCGAAAACCGCGAGGACAAGCGGCCGCAGCTCTCCGACCTGCGTGAATCCGGCTCGATCGAGCAGGACGCCGACGTCGTGCTGTTCGTGTATCGCGAGGAATACTACCTCGCCAACAAGGAGCCGCGCCCCGGCACCGCGGAGCACGCGACATGGCAACTTGAAATGGAGCGGGCGCTCGGCAAGGCCGAAGTCATCATCGGCAAGCAGCGCCACGGCCCGACCGGCACCGTCGAACTGCACTTCGAAGCCAGCGTGACGCGATTCGGTGACCTCGTGCCCGATGGCCAGGTTCCGGATCGCGGTTACTGACCAGGGGACGCGGTTGAACGAGCGAAGCCGCGCGCGTAGAACTGACACATGAACATCGTGACCGACGCGAAAGCGCAATTGACGCCCGAAGCCAACCTGATGGCGGCCCATCCGACCGCCACCGGTATCCTGACCGTCGACCTCGACGCCGTCGTCGCCAACTGGCGCAAGCTCGAAAAGACCGCGGTGCCGGCCGAATGCGCTGCGGTGGTAAAGGCCAACGCCTATGGCTGTGGCGCCGAGCAGGTCACGCGTGCGCTCGCCAATGCCGGCTGCAAGACCTTCTTCGTCGCCACGGTCGAGGAAGCTGCCATCGTGCGCGCGGCGGCGCCGACCGCGACGGTGTACTCGCTCAGTGGCTTCTTCCAGAATTCCGGCGACGCCTACGCCAAGATCGACTGCAAGCCTGTCATCGGCGATCTCAACGAACTCGCCGAATGGGACGTGTTCTGCCGCCGCTCGGGCTGGTCCGGCGGCGCCGCTGTTCATATCGACACCGGCATGAACCGGCTCGGGCTTACGGTCACCGAGGCCCAGGGCATCATCCCGCGCATCAATGCCGGCGACCATGGCATCACGCTGGTGATGAGCCACCTCACCTCCGCCGAGCTGCTCAACAATCCCGCCAATGCCAAGCAGCTTTCGGCGTTCCGTGAAATCGCGAGCCTGTTCACGGGCGTGCCGGCTTCGCTTGCGAACTCCTCCGGCGTCTTCCTCGGCGGCCAGTTCCAGTTCGAGCTGGTGCGGCCGGGCTGCGCGCTCTACGGCGTCAACCCGACGCCGGAAGCCGACAACCCGATGCAGCAGGTCGTCGACCTCAAGGCGCGCATCGTGCAAATCCGCAACATCGACCGCGGCGAGACCGTGGGCTATGGCGGCACCTGGACCGCGCGGCGGCCGACCCGCCTTGCTATCGTCGCCGCCGGCTATGCCGATGGCTATTTCCGCGCGGCAAGCGCCAATGACGGCACCCGCGGCGCCGAGGTCGTGGTCGCCGGCAAGCGCTGTCCGATTGCGGGGCGCATCTCGATGGACCTGATCGCGGTCGACATCACCGATCTCGAGAAGAATGCCGTGCGGCGCGGCCACATGGTGACGCTGATCGGCGAAGGCATCACCGTCGACGAGGTCGCGCATCATTTCGGCACTATCGGCTATGAGGTGCTGACCAGCCTCGGCCGCCGCTTCCTGCGCATCTACAAGGGCGGCAATGCCGTCGCTGAAAAGGTCGACGCGGTTGCCAAGGACGAGAAGAACGAGACGGTCGCCGCGCCGGCCGCACCGCCGCCTTTGCCCGAGCAAATGCCGGCATCGAGCTGACCGAAGGCTCCGCGATCGCATACCCCAATGAAGATCGCGACCTTCAACATCAACAGCATCAACCGCCGCTTGCCGAACCTGTTGCGCTGGCTGCGCGCCGCGAAGCCCGATGTCGTCAGCCTGCAGGAGCTCAAGGCCTCCGACGCCGAGTTTCCGCTGGCCGCGATCGAAAAGGCCGGTTACGGCGCGGTGTGGCGCGGACAGAAGACCTGGAACGGCGTCGCCATTCTCGCGCGCAAGGCCGAGCCGGTCCTGATCCGCACCGCCCTGCCCGGCGACCGCAACGACCAGGACGCGCGTTACATCGAAGCCGCGGTGCGCGGCATCGTCGTCACCAGCCTTTATTTGCCGAACGGCAATCCGCAGCCTGGGCCGAAATTCGACTATAAGCTCGCCCGGTTCAAGCGGCTGCGCGCGCACGCGGCAAAGCTGCTCAAGCAGGATGTCCCGGTCGTGCTTGCCGGCGACTACAATGTCGCGCCCACCGCGCGCGAAATCTACCCGACGCGTTCCTGGGACAAGGACGCGCTGATCCAGCCGAAAAGCCGCGCAGCATTCAAGGCGCTGGTCGACCAGGGCTGGTGCGACGCGATCCGCGAATTGCATCCGGACATGCCGATGTTCACCTTCTGGGACTACAAGCGCAATCGCTGGCCGCGCGATGCCGGTCTGCGGCTCGATCATCTCCTGCTCAGCCCCGCGCTGACGCCGCGGCTCGCGAAAGCCGGTGTGGACCGAGATATCCGCGGCGAAGAAGGAGCGAGCGATCACGCGCCGGCGTGGGTGGTGTTGAAGTCGTGAGATGCTGCGCTCCAACCGCGCTGTCGTCCCGGCAAGACCCGCGCCACCGCCGTCGTCCCGGAAGGCCGCAGGGCTATCGCATATGGCACTCATGGCTTCTGCAACTGACATGTCCACGTCGTCGTGGCCGGGACAAGCCGGGCGAGCCATGGAACGTGGGCTCGCGGGGCGAGCCATGGAACGTGGGCTGATAGCCATATGTGATAGCCTGCCGTCGCAGGGGCGCACTGCCAAAATACCGAAAACAACCCCATGCAAAGTAGCCGGCGGCTGCCGGCGTTCGGCACGACAATTTGACACGCCGAGGCTGGGCAAATCAGTGGCATGGGGCGTCACCATCGCTTCGGAGCGCGCAGATGGGCTTTGTCTTCGTCCTCATCGTCGGCCTGATCGCCGGCACCATCTCCGGCATCGTCGGCACCGGCTCGTCGATCATGCTGATGCCGGTGCTGATCTATCAATTCGGGCCGAAGCAGGCGGTGCCGATCATGGCGGTCGCAGCCGTAATGGCCAACCTGTCGCGCATCCTGGCGTGGTGGCGCGAGGTCGACTGGCGCGCCTGCGCCGCCTACTCGGTAACCGGAATCCCTGCGGCCGCGCTCGGCGCGCGGACGCTGCTCGCCCTGCCCTCGCACGTGGTCGACGCCGCGATCGGCGTGTTCCTGATCGCAATGGTGCCGGTACGGCACTGGCTGGTGCGGCACGAGCTGAAAGCCAATCTCTGGCATCTGGCGATCGGCGGCGCCGTCATCGGCTATCTCACCGGCATCGTGGTCTCGACCGGCCCGCTCAGCGTGCCGCTGTTTCTGTTCTATGGCCTTTCCAAGGGCGCGTTTCTCGCCACCGAAGCGGCAAGCTCGCTCGGGCTCTACCTCAGCAAGTCAGTCACCTTCGAGCACTTCGGCGCGCTGACATCGGACGTCGCACTGAAAGGCCTGATCGCCGGCGCCTCGCTGATGTCGGGCGCCTTCATCGCCAAGCGCTTCGTGCTGCATCTCAAGCCGGAGGTGTTTCGCCTGTTGATGGACGGCATCATGCTCGCCGCCGGCGCGTCGCTGCTGTGGTCGGCGGCGACGTCCTAGGCTCGGAGAGCGACAATCTATTTGACGTTCGTCTCGGCCGCGATCAGCTCCTTACCCTCAGCGGTGCGGATCGTCAGCCGCACCCGATCGCCGCTGCCGCCAGAGGGAAGCGGCGCGGAAACACGATTTCCGTTCTTCGGATCGGCCGTCACCGTATCGTCGAACACGACAGCATCGCCGCGCATCAGCATGACCCGTAACGGCGCAGTCGGCGCGATGCTGAAGAACTGAAGGTTCACACGGGATGTATCAGTCGAGAGATTGACCAGGATGTTCTCGTTCGCCTGCGTCACGTCGCTCATGCCGACGGTCGGGCTGTAGGTTTCAGCGACAGACATTTCGTCGAGCGCGGCAAGCTGCGCGGTGTGGAAGAACTGGTCTGACACACCGGCCCACAACTCGACATAAGGCTGCGCTTCGGTCGGCGCCTTGCGGGGGTCGGCTGCGCTGGTGAACGCGGAAAATCCCCACGTCCACATTTTCAGGCCTCGCGTCACCTTGTTGTCGGCGATGCGGATGATGCCCTCTTCATTGTCGTGGTTGATCACGCCCCAGAAATTGCCGCCCTGCATGTCGGGCGCGGCATAGGCGATGCCCATCGACGGCCAGTTCTTAAAGGCGCGCAGCTTTTCGAAACGATAGGTGTCTGGGCCGGCGCGGGCGTCGCCCTCGGCAATGTTCGTCGACCAGGCGGGCGTGGTGTAGGTCGTAACGGGCGCGATGATCTCGGCGCCTGCGGTGGTCCCGGGATTGTTCGGGTCGGAGCCCGGTGCAAGCGTGGTGCAGGTCCAGTACTCGTAGTCGATCGGTTTGGCTTGCGTGTTCTTCAGCACCACGCGCACATCGAGCGCGGCACGACCGGCCTTCAGCGTGACATAGCTGGTCGCCTCGATGCCGGTCTCGCCGGTGAACCGCTTCGGTGCGGCGGAATAGGCGAAATCGTCCTTCAGCGACATCGCCACCGTCACCTCGGATTCCGTCTGCGTCACCACCCGGAAATCCCACGGCTTCAACCAGGTGCGGCCATGCTCGGGATCGGGAAAGGTCGGGAAGATGCCGCCATACACCATCAGCCAGTCATAGTAGAAATTCCCGGCCTTCATCCCGTAGGGCACGCCCACTTTGGTGCGATAGAGTTGTTCGTGACCGGTCGGCTTGTAGATGATGGACAGTATCCGCCCGCCGAACTCGGGCACCAGCGTCACCTTCAGATAGCGGTTCTCAAGCACGTGGGTGTGGAACGTGCGGTCGACGATGACCGATTTGTCGAGGGAGCCGTCGACGAAGCCGTTGTCCGCCGTGGTCGCGTATTTGACGGTGCTCCAGGCGATTGTGGACTCGGTCAGCGAAACGCTGTCAGGCGAGGGCGACGCCGCGTGAACGGTGGCGTGAGGCGTGCAGACTGCCGAAACCAGCGCAATGGCGAAACAGACGCGAACGGGACGGACAGCAAGACTTGCCATTGACGTTGCCTTCGAACGGGAGCGGCAATTCTAGTCTATCAACGCTTCCAGGGACATGCGCGCGAGGCGCCTAACTTCGCCAAGCCTGCGCAGCTCGGGCGCTGGACCGGCGCGCGACCACGACCGCACGGGATGCGGAGGCTTTGTCGCCTTTAGTTTAAGCAATCGGCGGTTGAAAAGTACATCGAACGATAGCTAAGCTGATCGGACCTTCGCGCAACAAGCTGCTCGCGAAACATTCTATGCCGAGCGGCAAACGATGATTGGCGTCCGTGGCGGTATCATTTAAGTTTGATGAGGTTGGAATCTGGTCTGAGCTAAAGCTCGAGATCGTTGAAAAATACGGATCAGCCTATACGAGCGCCTTTGCCAACCAGAAAGGTTTGAAGAAACTCTACGTCGACGCTTTCAGTGGCGCCGGCGTCCACATCTCAAAGCGAAGTGGTGGACCGATCGACGGCAGCCCAGCGCGTGCGTTAAAAACGACGCCCCCCTTCGATGGTTTCTTTTTCATCGATATGGACGCACACAAAACAGCGCACTTAAGACGGCTGTGTGCCAATCGCGGTGACGTCCATATCGAAACAGGCGACGCTTCCAAATATCTCACGCAGGTCCTTCTGCCAACGATCAGATACGAGCACTTCAAGCGAGCGCTCTGCCTCTTTGATCCCTACGGTCTTCACTTGGAATGGAGCGCGATGGAGATGGCAGGCCAGTCTCACGCCGTTGACATGTTTCTGAACTTCCCAGTGATGGACATGAATAGGAATGCGATTTGGCGGAACCCCGATGCCGTTCCGAGGGATGGCATAGATCGGATGAACCGCTTTTGGGGCGACGAAACTTGGAGAGAAACGGCCTACGCAGAACATCCGCAAGGCAACTTGTTCGGTGCACCAGACATCGTAAAGCAAAGCAATGAGGCTATCGTACGCGCTTTTCAGGAAAGGCTGCGCAAAGTAGCTGGATTCCAGTTCGTCCCTGAGCCCTTGCCGATGAAAAACAGTACCAACGCGGTTGTGTACTACTTATTCTTTGCTTCACAGAAGCCGGTTGCGCAAAAGATCATCGAGGGAATCTTTAATAAATACCGATGAGACTACGGCCGTAAATCAGGCATCTCATCGTATGTCTTGCCGTTCAGTACACGACCGGCGGCTTTCTTGTTTTTTCCACCCCATTGTTTGAAGAAGAAAGCCGTTCCAGAAGCACGGCACATCGCCTCGATCTCGTCGACCCATTCAGGTCGCATCTCGCGAGCGCGCGGGCCGCTTTCTCCACCGACGATCGCCCAGTGGATGTCGGTCAGATCGCCTTCCGCTACGGACCCGATCAAGGGCTCAAGGGAAACAAACCTGACCGCAGCAGGCACCTGCCGGATCGCGTCCAGACGAGCGAGGACACGATTATCTTCAACGCTGGTGCCGAGCCAGACGTTCGGGAGGATTTCGAACTGTCTTTGAGCCAGAACCATAGCCATGCGCTCGGGACGCTTTGTAAGGATTTGATAGGTGTGTCGGGATGTGTCCTTCATGACGTCCCAAACCCGAGCAATGAATTCAATCGGAACGTCATCGTGAAACAAATCGGACATTGAATTCACAAACACCTTTCGCGGCTTCGACCACGTCTTGGGTGTGTCCAGCGATGCGTAATCCAAACGAATCTTACCGGTCCATACGGCACGTTTTCCACTTTTCCGGGTCAGACCGCGGTACTTCTGAGTGCCCATTGCCTCAAGCCTTGCCGCCATTCGCATCGCGTAGCAGTTCGTACAGCCTGCGGTGAGTACGGTGCAGCCGGCCACAGGATTCCAAGTTGCGTCAGTCCACTCGATTGATGTCTCAGCCATTGGATTCTCCCAACTCAACTTGGATGTGGCGCGTGCAAGCAAGGTAACGAAAACTTCTTACCCAAGGATTCCTGTCGCCTTCCGAACCCTTTGACGTGGGGAGGAAATCAGGTTAAAGAACAAAATAAGAACGATCAAGCTAGCGCCACGCGTTGCTGGCCACGTATATGACAAGCCGCTTCCTCTCAATTGATTCCCCAATGGCCAAATCCACCCTCTCCTTTGTCTGCCAGAACTGCGGCGCGGCGTATAATCGCTGGCAAGGCAAGTGCGAGTCCTGCGGCGAGTGGAATACGCTGGCCGAGGAAGACGCCACCGGCTCGGTGCCGGTCTCGATCCGCTCCAGGCGCAAGGGGCGGACGTTCGCGCTGGAAAGCCTGACCGGCAAAAGCCAGGATGCCCCGCGCACCTCCTCCGGCATGGCCGAACTCGATCGCGTCACCGGCGGCGGTTTCGTGCGCGGCTCGGTGCTTTTGGTCGGCGGCGATCCCGGTATCGGCAAATCGACGCTGCTGACCCAGGCCACCAGCATGATGGCGCGCGCCGGGCATCGCGCGGTCTACATATCGGGCGAAGAGGCGGTGGCGCAGGTGCGGCTGCGGGCCGAGCGGCTGGGGCTCGCTGATGCGCCGGTGCAGCTGGCAGCCGAGACCTCGGTCGAGGACATCGTCTCGACGCTCTCGGAAGGCGCCGTGCCGCGCCTGATCGTGATCGATTCGATCCAGACCATGTGGACCGACACGGTGGAATCGGCGCCCGGCACCGTGACCCAGGTCCGCGCCTCCGCGCAGGCGCTGATACGATTTGCCAAGAAGACCGGCGCCGCGATCATCCTGGTCGGCCACGTCACCAAGGACGGCCAGATCGCCGGCCCCCGCGTGGTCGAGCACATGGTCGACGCCGTGCTGTCGTTCGAGGGCGAAGGCTCGCAACAATTCCGCATCCTGCGCGCGGTGAAGAACCGCTTTGGCGCGACCGACGAGATCGGGGTGTTCGAGATGACGGGGCTGGGCCTGCGCGAAGTCACCAACCCCTCCGAATTGTTCCTGTCTGAACGTGACCAAGGAAGCCCCGGCACAGCGGTGTTTGCCGGCATCGAGGGCACCCGCCCGGTGCTGGTCGAATTGCAGGCATTGGTGGCGCCGACCTCGCTCGGCACGCCCCGGCGCGCCGTGGTCGGCTGGGATCCGAGCCGGCTGTCGATGGTGCTGGCGGTGCTGGAGGCCCATTGCGGGGTGAAGCTCTCTGGGCACGACGTGTACCTCAATGTCGCCGGCGGCCTGCGCATTCAGGAACCCGCAGCCGACATGGCCGCGGCCGCGGCGCTGGTGTCGTCGCTGGTGAACGCACAGTTGCCGACGGATGCGGTCTATTTCGGCGAGATTTCGCTCTCCGGCGCGGTCCGCCCGGTGGCGCAGACGTCGGCGAGGCTGAAGGAAGCCGCCAAGCTCGGCTTCGGCCGCGCCATCCTGCCCGAATCGGCCCGTGGCGACGTCGGCGGCGATGCCGGTCTCATCCTCAACAGCGTCGGCAATCTGACCACTTTGGTTGCCGAAATCGCCGCGCGCGGGACCCCTCGGGGCGGTCGGGGTACGCCAAGAGGCGACCAGGCGGCGTCACGGGAGCCTGAAGCGACTGAGAAAAATGCCACACCGGCCCGATTCCGTCGCGAGAACAGCTAAAGCGGCGTGACGTATCAGCGCCCCGCCGCTATACATCCGCCGCGCGGGAAAGGTTGCCGTCCGGCCTTGCCGGATGCGCCCGACGCGCTTCAGTTAGGACGGCACCGAGTTTGCCGATTCGCGAGAGCTTTAAACAGCGTACCTGAACGTACCAGCGGACCTGACCAGCCGATGCCGATAACGATACTCGATCTCGTCCTGCTCGGGGTGATGCTGATCTCGGGCCTGCTTGCCATGGTGCGCGGCTTCATGCGCGAGATCCTGTCGATCGCCGCCTGGGGCGCCGCGGCGCTGGTCACGCTGTATGCTTTCTCGAAGCTGCTGCCGACCGCCAAGACTTATTTCAACAACGACACGATCGCAGCGGCGGTCGTGGTGGCCGGCGTCTTCATCGGCACCCTGATCGTGGTCTCCATCATCACGGTGCGGATTTCAGACATGATCCTGGATTCGCGGATCGGCGCGCTCGACCGCACCCTCGGCTTCCTGTTCGGCCTCGCCCGCGGCCTGCTGATCGTGGTCGTGGCGTTCATGTTCTTCAGCTGGCTGGTCCCGGACAAGCAACGGCCCGACTGGGTGACCGGGGCGAAATCCCGGGTGGTGCTGCAAGGAACCGGGGATTGGCTGATGTCGCTCTTGCCTGACGACCCCGAGAACACCATCTTAAAGAAATTCAAAAAGAATAAGCCCGACGATGATTTTGCCGATACCGATCAGGCCGCGCCTGCGTCGGGCGACGGCTATAGCAAACCCGCTCGCGACAGCCTCAAAAAGCTGATCGAGAAACCGGCGGGCCAGTAACTTTTGGGTCTGACTTGGGGCCCCAACCAGAGGCGATGAACGAGATGCAAGCCAGTTCCGATCACGCCGACCAACTGGACCTCGCCCTCGGCCCGATCGAATTGCGGGATGATCTCCAACGCCCTGATCTGGACCTCGATCTGGACGGGGACACGCTGCGCGAGGAATGCGGGGTGTTCGGCATCTTCGGCCACCCTGAGGCCGCCGCCATCACCGCGCTCGGATTGCACGCCCTTCAGCATCGCGGCCAGGAAGCCGCCGGCATCGTCTCCTTCGACGGCTCCCGCTTCCACTCGGAGCGCCGCCTCGGCCTGGTCGGCGACACCTTCTCCCGCCGCGAGGTGATCGAGCGCCTGCCCGGCAATGCCGCGGTCGGCCATGTCCGCTACTCCACGACCGGCGCGACCATCCTGCGCAACGTGCAGCCGCTGTTCGCCGAACTGAACGCCGGCGGTTTCGCGGTCGGCCACAACGGCAATCTCACCAACGGTCTCACCCTGCGCCGCGAACTGGTGAAGGGCGGCGCGATGATGCAGTCGACCACCGACACCGAGGTGATCCTGCATCTGGTGGCGCAGTCCAAGCGTTCCCGCTTCGTCGACCGCTTCATCGAATCGCTGCGCGCGATCGAGGGGGCCTACGCACTGGTGGCGCTGACCAACAAGAAGCTGATCGGCGCGCGCGATCCGCTCGGCATCCGCCCGCTGGTGCTCGGCGATCTCGACGGCCGCCCGATCCTGACCTCGGAGACCTGCGCGCTCGACATGATCGGCGCCAAATACGTCCGCGACGTCGAACCCGGCGAGATCATCGTGTTCGACGAGAGCGGCGCGCACAGCCACAAGCCGTTCCCGCCGAAGCCGCCGCGGCCCTGCATCTTCGAATACATCTATTTCTCGCGGCCGGATTCGATCGTTGGCGGCCGCTCGGTCTATGACGTCCGCAAGGCGTTCGGTGCCCAGCTCGCCCGCGAGAGCCATCCCGAGGTCGACGTCGTCGTTCCGGTGCCGGACTCCGGCGTGCCCGCCGCGGTCGGCTACAGCCAGTTCTCCGGCGTGCCGTTCGAGCTCGGCATTATCCGCAACCACTATGTCGGCCGCACCTTCATCCAGCCGACCCAGAGCGTGCGCGAGCTCGGCGTGCGGATGAAGCATTCGGCCAACCGCGCCGCGATCGAAGGCAAGCGCATCATCCTGATCGACGATTCGCTGGTGCGCGGCACCACCTCGATGAAGATCGTGCGCATGATGCGCGATGCCGGCGCCCGCGAGGTGCATTTCCGCCTCGCCTCGCCGCCGATCCTCTATCCTGATTATTACGGCATCGATCTGCCCGACCGCGGCGGCCTGCTGGCAGCGACCCATTCGGTCGAGGAGATGCGCGAGATCATCGGCGCGGATTCGCTGGCCTTCCTGTCGATCGACGGCATGTACCGCGCGATGGGCTATCCCGGCCGCGATCCGGCGAACCCAAGGTTCTCCGACCATTGCTTCACCGGCACCTATCCGACCCACCTCACCGATCACAGCGAAGTCGAGCCGCAGCCGCGGCAATTATCGCTGCTGGCCGAGGCGAGCTGACACCTGTGTCGTCCCGGCGAAAGCCGGGACCCATATGTGGACGGCCCCCGTGGCACAAGAGCTTTTTGAGCGGATCGGATCGCTTGCATCCATATGTCCGGCCTTTTGAGTGCGATCGGATGGATCGCTGGCCAAGATGGTTTGCGCGATGCGAGTTCCAAACAACCACGCGGCCTGTTGACGGCCGATGGGTCCCACGGACTGTCTCGCATCGTTGCTCGATCGATCGCTCCATCTGCTCCTGCAGCTCCGGGTCGGCTGACGAGCGAGCCCGCCAGCCGGCCAATCTGTTAGACGGCGACTGCCGCGGTGGCATTGATCCGTGCGGCGTCATAACTCTCGCCGGTCGCCATCAGCTTCCAGGCGATGCGGGCCACCTTGTTGGCGAGCGCCACGGCGGCAAGCTTCGGTGGCTTGCGCTTGATCAGGGCCAGCAGCCAGCGCGAGTGATGGCCGCGCCCGCGTCTGGCCTGCTGGATGACCGCCGTTGCCCCGATCACCAGCAGGCGGCGCAGGTCCTCGTCGCCCGCCCGCGTGATCCTGCCAAGCCTGGTTTTGCCGGCGGTGGAGTGATCCTGGGGGGTGAGGCCGAGCCAGGCTGCGAAGTGACGGCCGGAGCGGAAAGCATGGGGATCGGGTGTCTTCATCACGAGCGTCGTTGCAACGATCGGCCCGACAGAAGGGATCTGCGCCAGACGCCGGCCCACGGCGTCGGAGCGGTGCCAGGCCATCAATCTGGCTTCGATCTCCTGCAGCTCGCCCACGAGTCTGGTGTAGTCGCGGCCCAGCACCGTAAACAGCTCGCGTGCCAGGGCAGGAAGCGTCTCGTCCTGCGCAATCCGCGCCAGCAGCGGCTCGATCTTGTCGGTCCCTTGGGCCCCGATCAGGCCAAACTCCGCCGCATGGCCGCGGATCATATTGCCGAGCTGGGTGCGCCGGGCGATCAATCCAGCGCGGACACCCGTCAGCATCAGCGCGGCCTGCTGCTCGACCGTCTTGACCGGCGCGAACCGCATGCTCGGCCGGCTCATCGCTTCACACAGCGCCTCCGCATCCCGACCGTCGTTCTTGTTCCGCGACACATAGGGCTTCACCAATTGCGGCGCCATCAACTTCACCTCGTGGCCCAGCTTGCGAAGCTCCCGTGCCCAATGGTGCGAGGCCCCGCAGGCCTCCATCCCGATCACGGTCGGCGGCAACTTGGCGAAGAACTCCAGCACCTGCTTGCGCGCAAGCTTCTTGCGCAACACAGGCTGTTCCGCCGCATCAACCCCATGCAGTACAAAAATATACTTCGACGTATCCATTCCAATGCGGATAATCTCTCTCACGGACGGCTCCCTTGTCTGAGATTTGCAACAACCTCATTCTGGCACACTGATGCCGTAGGGGGCCGTCCACACCATCAACCACCAGCCTGCGTGGCCGGGGCAGTATTAGACACGAACACCGTCTCCCATCATAACCGTCACGGCGTATGGGTCCCGGCTTTCGCCGGGACGACGATTTGCTAGAGCCCCTTCCATGACAAAACCCCTCGCTTCCCGTATCGCCCTCGTGACCGGCGCCTCGCGCGGGATTGGCTATGCCACGGCGGTGGCGCTGGCCAAGGCCGGTGCGCATGTCGTGGCGGTGGCGCGCACCCTAGGTGGCCTGGAAGAGCTCGACGACGAGATCAGGAAGCACGGCGGCAGCGCCACGCTGGTGCCGCTGACCCTCACCGATTATGAGGGCATCGCCCGCCTCGGCCTCGCGCTGCATGAGCGCCACGGCAAGCTCGACATCCTCGTCGGCAATGCCGGCGTCCCCGGTCCTTCCTCGCCGCTCGGCCATATCGAATTGAAGCCGTGGAACGACGTGATGGCGCTCAACGTCACCGCGAACTTCCAGCTGATCCGCTGCATGGACCCATTGCTGAAGCAGTCCGACGCCGGCCGCGCGGTGTTCGTGACCTCGGGCGCCGCCCACAAGGCCAACGCCTATCTCGGCCCCTATGCGGCGTCGAAAGCCGCGTTGGAGGCGCTGGTGCGCTCCTGGGCCAATGAGACCGCGAACACGAAGATGCGGGTGAACCTGTTCAGCCCCGGCCCGATCCGCACGAGGATGCGCGCCACAGTATTTCCCGGCGAAGACCCGATGACGCTCGACACGCCCGACATGGCCGCCGATTTCATCCTGCCGATGTGCTCGCCCGACTGGACCGAGACCGGCAAGCTCTACGACTACAAGGCACGTGCGCTGAAGGAATTCCAGCCGCCGGCGTGAGGCGCGGCGTTCTCTCCGCCGTCATTGCGAGCGAAGCGAAGCAATCCATGGCTCAGCATATGCGGAGCGACGGATTGCTTCGTCGCTACACTCCTCGCAATGACGGCGAGACGATTGACTCCCCTGTCGCCCCACGATTGACTGCCCTCCCCAGCGGCTCACCCGCCAAGAAAAATCACGGGAGGCATTCATGACGCCGACGCTCAATCGTGCGCGCTCCACACTGTCCGGATTGATTTTCTCCGCCTGCGTTGCATCGCTCGCCCTCTTCGTCCAGCCCGCGTCCGCTCACGCCGGCGACATCCCGACCTTCGCAGTCGATGCCTCCTGGCCGAAGCAGCTCCCGAACAATTGGATCATCGGCCAGATCGGCGGCATCACGGTCGACTGGCAGGGACATATCTGGGTGATCCACCGCCCGCGCTCGCTGACCGATGCCGAGAAGGCGGCCACGCTTAATCCACCGCGCGCAAAATGCTGCGTGCCGGCGCC
This sequence comes from Bradyrhizobium genosp. P, assembly GCF_049949265.1. NCBI lineage: Bacteria > Pseudomonadati > Pseudomonadota > Alphaproteobacteria > Hyphomicrobiales > Nitrobacteraceae > Bradyrhizobium > Bradyrhizobium genosp. P. The sequence goes on from NZ_CP188195.1 coordinate 5,587,646, forward strand.
GCCGGTGCTGGAGTTCGACGTCGACGGCAATCTGCTGCGGTCCTGGGGCGGTCCCGGCGACGGCTATCAATGGGTCGGCCGCGAGCACGGCATTACGGTCGACGAGCGCGGCTTCGTCTGGATCGGCGGCAATGCCGACGACGACAGCGCGATCCTGAAGTTCACGCTCGACGGCAACTATCTCGGACAGATCGGCAAGATCGCGCCGCGCACCAACAGCAACGACACCACGCAGCTCGGCAAGCCCGCTGCGATAGCGATCGACAAGGCGGCCGACGAACTCTACGTCGCCGACGGCTACGGCAACCGCCGCGTCATCGTGTTCGACGCCACCACGCTGGCCTACAAGCGGCTGTGGGGCGGCTATGGCAAGACGCCCAACGATGACAAGCAACCGCCCTACAATCCCGCCGCGCCGGTGCAGCAGCAGTTCGGCAATCCCGTGCATTGCATCCAGATCGCCGATGACGGGCTGGTCTATGTCTGCGATCGCAGCCAGGACCGCATCCAGGTGTTCAAGAAGGACGGCAGCTTCGTGAAGGAGTTCTTCTACGAGAAGGGCACCCTCGGCGACGGTGCGGTGTTCGATCTCGCGCTGTGGCCCGATCCGAAGCAGACCTATCTGCTGAATGCGGACGGCGCCAACAACGAGATCCGCGTCATCAAACGCGACGACGGCAGCGTGGTCGGCACGTTCGGCCACACCGGCCGCAATGCCGGGCAATTCGCCCTGCTGCATGTCATGGCGGTCGATCAGAAAGGCAACGTCTATACCGGTGAGGTCGAGGGCAAGCGCATCCAGAAGTTCAAGCTCACTTCGAATGCCCTGAAATAAGGCACGCGCCGGATGACGCTTCGACGCAGCTTCTCCGGCTTTATGCGGATTGCCGCTTGTCCCCGGACGGGGTAAGCGGGAACCCAACCGGCAAAGGGCTCCATCTCAAGAGGGCCGTCCGGGGACATTCACAGGGAGGGACTTCTCATGACGACGACGCTCGCGCGGCGCTACGCCGTGCTTTTCGCCTGCGCCGCTTTCAGCGTTGCGGCGCCTGCCTTTGCTCAGGACAAGAACGTCAAGATCGGCGTGCTCAACGACATGTCGGGTCTCTATGCCGACATTGGCGGCCCGAACTCGGTGGCCGCGGCCAATATGGCGGTGGAGGACTCCGGCCTGCTCGCCAAGGGCTGGAAGATCGAGGTCCTCAGCGGCGATCACCAGAACAAACCCGACGTCGGCGTCAACATCGCGCGCCAGTGGATCGACAACGAGAAGGTCGACATGATCACCGATACGCCGAACTCCGGCGTTGCGCTCGCCGTGAGCAATCTGGTGAAGGAGAAGAACTCCATCATGCTCAACTCGGGCGCGGCGACCGCCGACCTGACCGGCAAGGCCTGCAACGCCAACACGATCTCCTACACCTTCGACACCTATATGCTCGCCACCGGCACCGGCAAGGCGCTGACCAAAGCCGGCGGAGACAGCTGGTTCTTCCTTACGGCCGACTACGCCTTCGGCCATGCGCTGGAGCGCGACACCTCGGCGGTCGTCACCGCCAACGGCGGCAAGGTGCTCGGCGGGGTCAAGCACCCGCTCAACACCGCTGATTTCTCCTCCTTCCTGCTGCAGGCGCAGGCCTCCAAAGCCAAGATCATCGGGCTGGCCAATGCCGGCGGCGACACCACCAACGCGATCAAGCAGGCCTCCGAATTCGGCGTCACCGCAGGCGGCCAGAAGCTTGCCGCGCTGTTGCTGTTCGTCAACGACGTGCATGCGCTGGGCCTGAAGATCGCGCAGGGCCTCACCTTCACCGAGTCGTTCTACTGGGACATGAACGACCAGACCCGGGCCTGGTCGAAGCGCTTCCAGACGCGCTCGCCGAAGAACTCGATGCCCTCGATGACGGTCGCCGGCGTCTATGCGGGCGTGCTGCATTATTTGAAGGCGCTCGACGCGATGGGCGGCAATCCGCATGACGGCGCCAAGGTGGTCGCCAAGATGAAGGAGATCCCGACCGACGATCCGCTGTTCGGCAAGGGCCCGCTGCGGATCGACGGCCGCCGCATCATCCCGGCCTATCTGTTCGAGGTGAAGAAGCCGGAAGAGTCGAAATATCCGTGGGACTATTACAAGCTGATCGCCACGATCTCGCCGGAAGACGCCGCCAAGCCGCTGGAGGCCAGCGACTGCCCGCTGGTGAAGAAGTAAACGGCGTTACTTCATCGGGTCGCGCGGAATGCGAGTGACGCTTTCGCGCGACGCAACGAATTCGATGTCGTCCCGGGCGAGCGAAGCGCGACCCGGGACCCCATAACCACCGATGGTTATCATTGTGCAGCGCTGGGGCCACGGCAAACTTCGAGACTCTATCCTGTGGTTATGGATCCCCTGCTTTCGCAGGGACAACAAGGTGGATGGGGCTCGGCTAATTCCTAGCCACGCTACGCTTTCGTTGCGGCCGTCGCCCGCACCGCGATCACCAGCGCGAGCAGCAACAACGCGCCCGCCAGATAGAACGGCGCGCCGGGCATTTTCAGCGGCGCGCTATCGCCGATGAACCAGGCGAAGGTCAGCGTGAACAGGAACGGGCCGATCAGCTCCGAGACGCTCTGCACGCTGGAGATTGCGCCCTGCAACCGGCCCTGCTGATCCGGCGCGACGAGCTGCGTCGTCAGCGCCTGGATCGCGGCGCCCGAGATGCCCCATAGCGCCATCACGGGAATGCCGATCCAGAACAGATGGCCGGTCGGTGCCGCGCCGAAGATCAGGAAGCCGGCCGCGCCGGAGACAAGACCGAGGAACAACGCCTTGCGCTCGCCCAGGTGCTTGACGATCGGGCCGATCGCCGCGCCCTGCACGACCATCGCACAAAGGCCGACCAGCGCGAGCGTCCCGCCGACCGTGGCGGTGCCCCAGCCATACCGATAGGTGGCATAGAGCACGAACGTCGAGGGCAGCACGACATGGGCGAGCTGGGCGAAGAAATTCGCCAGCGACAGGCCGGCGAGCGTTCGGTTCGAGCGCAACAGATGCAGCGCGCCGATTGGATTGGCGCTCTTCCATTTGAACGGCGAGCGGCGCTCCGGCGGCAGCGACTCCGGCAGGATGAACAACCCGTAGAGACCATTGGCGAAGCTCAAGCCTCCGGCGACCCAGAACGGCAGCCGCGGATCGATCTGGCCGAGCAGGCCGCCCAATGCGGGCCCGAGGATGAAACCTGCGCCGAAAGCGACGCCGATCTTGCCGAACATCGCGGCGCGCTGCTCCGGCGCGGTGACGTCGGCAACATAGGCGAACGATGTCGAGATGCTGGCCGAGGTGATGCCCGAGATCATTCGCCCGATGAACAGCCAGCTCAGCGTTGGCGCCAGGGCCATCACGACATAGTCGGCGGCAAGGCCGAAGTTCGACACCAGCACCACCGGCCGGCGGCCGAAGCGGTCCGACAATGCGCCGAGGACCGGCGAGAAGACAAACTGCATCAGCGCCCAGATCGTGCCGAACAGGCCGAAGATGCGCGCCGCGTTCGCGGTGTCGTTGTCGACGAAACCCTCGATCAGTTTCGGCAGGATCGGAATGATGATGCCGAGCGCGAGCATATCCAGCAGCAGGGTGATGAAGATGAAGATCACCGCGCCGCCACGCGCCTGCGGGACAGCCGCAGTGTCAGCCCCCGCCTCTCCGCTCATGACGGCCGCTTGCGCTTGTGGGCGAACGGATTGGCCTTCTCGCGCAGCGTGATCCTGATCGGCGTGCCCGGCAGATCGAAGCCCTCGCGCAGCGAGTTGGTGAGGTAGCGCAGATAGGATTGCGGGATGGCATCGGCGCGCGAGCAGAACAGGACAAAGCTCGGCGGCCGCGCCTTGTTCTGGGTGATGTAGTTCAGCTTCAGCCGGCGGCCCGAGACGGCGGGCGGCGGACTGGCCTGGATCGCCTGCTCGAACCAGCGATTGAGCGCCGCGGTCGGCACGCGCCGGTTCCAGACCGCGTAGGCCTCCTGGATCGCCGTCATCAGGCGGTCGATGCCCTCGCCCATCAGGCCTGAGACGGCAACGACAGGGGCGCCCTTGACCTGCGGCAGCAGGTGGTCGACATCGACGCGCAGCGCCGAAATCAGGTTGGGTTTGCGCTCGACGAGATCCCATTTGTTGACGGCGAGCACGAGCGCGCGCCCTTCCCGCTCGATCAGGTCGGCGATCCGCAGATCCTGCTCCTCGAACTTGTTCTGCGCATCCATGACCAGCACGACGACCTCGGCGAAGCGCACGGCGCGCAGCGCGTCGGCCACCGACAGCTTTTCCAGCTTCTCCTCGATCCGCGAGCGGCGGCGCAGACCCGCGGTATCGAACACCCGGAACTGACGCCCCTGCCAGGTGATCTCGACCGCGATGGCATCGCGCGTGGTGCCGGCCTCCGGGCTGGTCAGCAGGCGCTCCTCGCCGAGCAGATGGTTGATCAGCGTCGACTTGCCGGCATTGGGCCGGCCGACGATGGCGACGCGGATCGGGCGCTGCGCGATCTCCTCGTCCGACATCTCATCGTCGTCGTATTCGATGATCTCGTCGTCCACCTCGATCGGCTCCGGCATCAGCGCGCTGAGCGCGTCGCGGAGGTCGACCAAGCCCTCGCCATGTTCGGCCGAAATCTGGATGGGATCGCCGAGGCCGAGCGCGTAGGACTCCATCGCGCCGATCTCGCCATGCTTGCCTTCGGCCTTGTTGGCGACCAGCACCACCGGCTTGTTGGCGCGGCGAGCGAAATCGGCGAAGGCGCGGTCGGTCGGGGTCAGGCCGGCGCGGGCGTCGACCACGAACATCAGCGCGTCGGCGAGCGCGATCGCGGTCTCGGTCTGCTCCTGCATCCGTGCCGTCAGCGAGCCCTTGGCGCCCTCGTCGAGGCCGGCGGTGTCGATGATGGTGAATTCGAGATCATAGAGCCGCGCCTCGCCCTCGCGACGGTCGCGGGTCACGCCGGGTACGTCATCGACCAGCGCGAGCTTCTGGCCGACCAGCCGGTTGAACAGCGTCGACTTGCCGACATTGGGCCGGCCGATAATGGCAATCGTAAAAGACATGGATTATCCAGGCGCTGCATCGGCAGCGCGCGTCAAACGAATTGAAACAGAATCCTAACGGCTAAACGAGCCGCTCGGCACCGGCGCAGGGAACGGCGCGGCGGATTGTTGCGTGGTCTGCGCCGGGGCCGCCGGCTGCGCGGCGGGTTGCTGCGCCTGCTGGTCGGCGGCGGGTGGCGCGGTGGTGCGGCGGCGAACGATCTTTTTCTTCTGCTTGGGCTCCGGCGGCAGCGCGGCAGGCCCGCCCTCTTCGGGCGCCACGGCAGCGTCGGGAGCGGCGCCCTGAGCTGCGGGCTGCTCGGTGCTCGCGGTGGCAGGAGCGGGCTTGGGCTTGTGCTTCTTCGCCGCCTTGGGCGGTTCGGGCGGCGGCGCAGCCGCGGCGGTCGCGGCAGCGTCCGGCGGCGGGTTGAGCTGGTCCTGCTGCTGCGCGCCCTTGTACAGATCCTTCGGCACGCCCTGCTCAAGACCGGGCACCCCCTCGGGGAACACCGGCTTGCGATCGCCGGGCAGCTTCTTCTTGGTGTCGAGGAAGTCGAGCAGATCGGAGGGGTCGAAATTGGCTATGCCGCCGCCACCGCAGCCCGCCAGCGCGCTGCAAAGCGAGACGAGGATTGCGGCTGCGATCAAGCGTTGCGAGCGGCGCATGGTCGATCTTTCACTCAACTAAAGGTTTCGCCGGTTAGCTTTTGGCGACCGGCGGCAGCAAGGCCTGCACCGCCTCGGCGCGCGAGCGCAGGCTCTGCGGCGTGTCGCCGTCATTGGCAATCTGATCGAGCCATTGCCGCGCAGCGGTAGCATCGTTGGCGTGCCAGGCCGACAGCGCGAGCATTTCGCGTGCGGTATGACGGAAGGTCGAGTCCTTGGCGGTCGCGGGTTCGAGGCGCTGCAGCATGTTCGGATAGGTCGTGGTATCCATCACGAGCTGCGCGGCGCGGATCCGCGCCAGATCCTGCTCGGGTGCGCCGACGCTGCGGTCGGCCGCGATGTCGTCATACAGCTTCGCGGCGGCCTGCTGGTCGCGGGGCGCGACCTCTGCGGCCATGCGCAGCCGCGCCAGCATGCGATAGCCCGATGGCGCCTTGGCGGCGAGTTCGGCGAAGGCGGCTTCCGCCTCGGCATGCTTGTTCTGCTCGGACAATTCAGCCGCGCGGTCGAATGCCGCACCGGCCTCGGCGGCCTTCTTGCCCTCGATATATTGGTAGCCGCGCCAGCCGCCGACGCCCGCAACGACCAGGATCGCTACGGCGATGATCAAAAGCGAGTATCTGTCCCACAGCCGCTTGAGCTGATCGCGACGGACCTCCTCGTCGACTTCATCAAATAATTCAGACACTTAAGTCTATCCCATCCCCTCGCGGCCGCAACCAACGGCCGGGCTCGGCCCACACCCGATCCCCACGTCACGGCGGCGTTACCCTAACGATATGGCGGTGGCAAGGCAAAGCGAGGCGGATCAAAGCGTTAACGGTGGCGGCTTGGACATCGAGCACTTGCGGATCAACCAGCTCCAGGCCGGCAGGCTTATCAAAGTCTCGCCCCCGCCAGATCCGGTTCCGCTCCACCTGGTGCCTTCCAATCGACGACGGCCCAGCATAGTGTCCGGACACAACGCAAGATTGCTAAGGGAAAGCGATGCCCATACTCAATTACGTCAGTCAGAATTCGACAACCGTCAACGTGTCCTATGCAGACATGCCCGTCGGTGCGGACGTGGTATTTGTCGACAAGACCTCCGGGAAGACGACCGCGCCGGTGAATGACAATGCGATCGCCGCGGGCGGCAATGGGCAGGCCGCCATCGAAATTCCAGGCCTGACCAATGGCGACTATTGTTTGCTCGCCCAGAAGGCCGGCACATTTCTCGCGCAGACGGTGACGTTCGCGCTCGCTTAGGCGAGCCCCGCTCGGGCCACATCAAGCGCCTCCCGCAACTGTCGCTTGATCACCTTGCCGTTGGCGTTGCGCGGCAGCGGGTCGGATGTCAGCGCCATGGTCTCCGGCACCTTGTAGTCCGACAGCCGCTCGGCGCACCAGGCGCGTAGCGCCTCGGCCTCGACCGTTGCGCGCGTCACGATCACGGCGTGAACGCGCTCGCCCAGCACCGGGCACGGCTTTGCGATGATCGCGCTCTCGATCACCGCAGGATGGCCTGACAGCACCGACTCGACCTCGGCGGAATAGATCTTCAACCCGCCGCGGTTGATCATGTCCTTCTGGCGGTCGAACACGCGGACAAAGTTTTCCGCATCGATCGAGCCGAGGTCGCCGGAATGCCAGAAGCCGGCGGTGAAGCTTTCCGCTGACGCCTTCGGATTGTTCCAGTAGCCCTTGATGACGGAGGCGCTGCGGATCCAGAGTTCGCCGATCTCGCCGCGCGGCAGCTCACGGCCGTTCGGCCCCATGGCGATGATCTCGGCGCCGGGGCACGGCAGGCCGACGCTGTCGATATGGGAGGCGGTCAGTTCGCCCGGCATCAGGGTCGAGGGCGACGTGGTCTCGGTCGCGCCATAGCAGTTGGCGAGCTTGAGCCCGGGAATCCTGGCGTCGAGCCGCTCGATGGTGGCGACCGGCATCGGTGCCCCGCCGAAGCCGCCGATGCGCCAGCTGGAGAGGTCGTAGCTGTCGAAGTCCGGCTGCAACAGGCAGAGATTGTACATCGCCGGCACCATCACCGTGTAGGTGACACGTTCGCGCGCGGCGACCTTGAGATATTCGGCGGCCTTGAACTCCGGCATAATGATCAGCGCGCCGGCGCAGCGGACCATGGTCGTGACGTTGGCAACAGCGCCGGTGACATGGGCGAGCGGCACCGCGGCGATCGAGCGATCCACCTGCGTCAGCTTCAGGGTCGATACGAACACCATCGAGGAGTGGATGATGTTGCAATGGGCGAGCATCGCGCCCTTGGGCTTGCCCGTGGTGCCTGACGTGTAGAGGATCATCGCAATGTCCTCCTCCCTCACCTCCGCGGGCGCCGGTGCCGGCGCATGGTCGAGCAAGCCAGCGAATTGCGACGCACCGTCGTCGCTGACGAAGATGCGATGCCTCACGTCGGGAATATCGGCGGCGTCAGGTAGGCGCCCGGCGAGTGCCGCCTCATGGACCAGGAGCCTGGCGCCGCAATCGGTCAGCACATAGGCGATCTCCGGCTTCTGCTGGCGTGTCGACAGCAACACCGTCACCAGCCCGGCATGGGCGGCGGCGAACATCGTCAGCACAAACTCGATGCGGTTGCCGAGCAGGATCGCGACGCGGTCGCCACGTTGCAAGCCGAGCTTGTCGAAACCTGCCGCCACCTTCGCCGACAGCTCGGCGACCTCGCGCCAGGTCATGCGCGTGTCGCCGCAAATCAGCGCCTCGCCGTCGCCATTCTGTGCGACGGCTTGCGCAACCATCGCCCACAGGCTCTCCGGCCGATCCACGAAGGCCGGTACGACGCGGTCGCCGAACCGCGGCTCGAGCCGCATCGGCGGCAGGGAATGCTGCGACCAGTCCATCCTAGTGCCGTCTCCTGCCCTGTCAGCTCTTCTTCATGTCGTAGACGTGCTCGGGTCCGGGAAAGGCGCGGCTCTTCACGTCACGCGCGTAACCGGCGACCGCTTCCTCGATCGCCGGACCGAGATTGCCGTAGCGGCGCACGAATTTCGGCGCTCGCGGCGACAGGCCGAGCATGTCCTCGAGCACCAGCACCTGACCGTCGCAGGCCACGCTCGCGCCGATGCCGATGGTCGGCACCGCGATCGATTGCGTGATCTTGCGCGCCAGCGGCTCGGCGACGGCCTCGACCACGATCGAGAAGGCGCCGGCATCGGCAATCGCCTTGGCGTCGTTCTCGATCGGCGCCCAGTTTGCCTCCTCGCGGCCTTGCGCGCGGAATGAGCCGAGCGTGTTGATCGATTGCGGCGTCAGCCCGATATGGCCCATCACCGGAATGCCGCGCCCGGTCAGGAACTCGACCGTCTCTGCCATCCGCACACCGCCCTCCAGCTTGACGGCGCCGCACAGCGTTTCCTTCATGATCCGCACCGCCGAATAGAACGCCTGCTCCTTGGAGCCCTCGTAGGAGCCGAACGGCATGTCCACCACAACGAGCGCCGCTTGCGAGCCGCGCATCACCGCACGCCCCTGCAGGATCATCATGTCGAGCGTGACGGGCACCGTGGTCTCGAAGCCGTGCATGACGTTGCCGAGGCTGTCGCCGACCAGGATGGCGTCGCAGTGACGATCGACCAGCGCCGCGGTGTGCGCGTGGTATGAGGTCAGCATCACGATCGGCTCGCCGTTCTTGCGGGCCCGGAGATCGGGTGCGGTCTTGCGCCTGATGGCGGATTGAACGGACATTGTCAGGCTCCCATCACAGGCACGCCGATCACGACCGGATGGAACGCAAACGCCAGCGCCAGATAAGCGACGACACCGACCGCGATCGCGATCAGGTCGTTGGTTAGCCCGCCCACCGGGATCGGCGGCGCGCCGGCATCCGCGCGGCGCTTCAGCGAGATGCGGTCGTAGACCGCCCAGCCGAGAAACGAGCCGAACAGGATGATCGAGCCGAGGTCGCCATTGGCGAGCAGGTGCGCGGCCGCCCACAGCTTGACGCCCGCCAGCATCGGATGCTTCAGCGTGGTGTAGATGCGGCCGCGGATATAGGACGCCGTCACCAGGATGACGGCCGGCAGCATCAGCGCCACCGTGATGTGCTTGAACGCGGTCGGCGGCGTCCAGACGTCGATCCAGCCGGTGGCGCGGTAATGGGCAAAGCCCCAGACGATCAGCGCGAGGCCTGCGACGGACACCAGCGAATAGACGCCCTTGTAGGCGCCCTCACCCATCGCATTCACCAAGCTCGCGCGCAGCTCGCGCCGGGTGGTGAGCACGTGGACGCCGAGGAACAGCACGAGACCCAGGATCATGACCAGCAGTCCCACGATATTCCTCCCCGATGTCCTTGCTGCCTTCGCGTATCACCTTCGGGCGACGGAGCGCAATGCGTCAGGCCTATGTCAGGGTCACGGCTTTTCGGCCTGCTTGGCGAGTTCGCGATTGTCGACATAGCGGATCATGATCGGGCGGCCGGCGATCGCGCCGCCCAGCCCGCCGGTGAATTTCAGCGGCAGGCAGGCGTCGAGCGAGGCATTGATCGCATTCAGATAGGTCGTGCGGGTGTCCATCGGCACGCCTGACGTGGCGAACGTCATCCGCGGCGCGCCGATCATCTCGCCCGACCGTTTGAAGCTGAACCGCACCGACATCTGCATGCCCTCGTGCGCGTTGTCGGCCGGCGGCGGCGACCAGCAGGTGCGCAGCGCGGCGAAGAGATCGCCGATGGTATCGAGGTCATGGTCCGGCTTCTGGTACTTGGCGGCCTGCCCCTCGGGCGGCACGGTGAGGATCGTGAGCTGCAGATTTTCGCCGTACGGGTAATCCATCTCGGGGAGACACGGCCCGTGATTGAACACGCCGCAATAGGACGGCGTGCAGGGCCCGTCCTCGAGCACGCTGCACGGCGTGTGCGCGAACGGCACCGGATTGAGCTGATGCCGCTCCTGCGCATGCACGGCGGTCGCGAGACCTATGGCCAGCACAGCAAAGGCGAGGCAAATGGCAAGGCGTCGGAGCATGCAAGCGGGCCCTGAATGCGTTGCCAAGAGAATGGTACCGCAGCCGGATCGCATCAAGCGGGGCCACGTTCACTTCCTCGCGCGGTCAAAAATTCCGCTGTCATCGCCCGGCTTGACCGGGCGACCCAGTATTCCAGAGACGGTTGTGATAACCTGAGAGGTCCCGGCGTACTGGGTCCCCCGGTCAAGCCGGGGGACGACACCGAGAATGCCTCACGCCTTCTTCTTCACGTCCTTGACGTTGGAGAAGGTGATGCCCTCGGCGCGCTCACGGGTATAGCCGAGATAGAACTCGTTCTTGGCCATGAACACGGGATCGCCGTCGACGTCGTCGGCGATGCCGGAATTGTTGGCGGCGATGAACGCCTCCAGCTTCTTCTTGTCGTCGGAGGAGACCCAGCGCGCGAGCTGGAATTCCGAGACCTCGAACTCGACCGGCAGCGAATATTCGGCGTCGAGCCGCGCCTTGAGCACATCGAGCTGCAGCGGGCCGACCACGCCGACCAGCGCCGGCGCGCCGTCACGCGGTCGGAACACCTGCACGACGCCCTCTTCCGACATCTGCTGCAGGGCTTCCTTCAGCTTCTTCGCCTTCATCGCATCCGTCAGCCGCACGCGGCGGACGATTTCGGGGGCGAAGCTCGGCACGCCGACGAAAGTCAAATCCTCGCCCTCGGTCAGGGTGTCGCCGATCCGCAGCGTGCCGTGGTTGGGGATGCCGACGACGTCGCCGGCAAAGGCCTCATCCGCCACCGAGCGGTCCTGGGCGAAGAAGAATTGCGGGCTCGACAGGCTCATGTTCTTGCCGGTGCGCACCAGCTTGGCCTTCATGCCGCGGATCAGTTTGCCCGAGCACAGCCGCGCGAACGCGATGCGGTCGCGATGGTTCGGATCCATGTTGGCCTGGATCTTGAACACGAAGGCGCTCATGCGCGGCTCAGCTGCCTCGACCTTGCGCAGATTGGACTCCTGCGCGCGCGGCGCGGGCGCGAACTTGCCGAGGCCCTCCAGCAAATCGCCGACGCCGAAATTGCGCAATGCGCTGCCGAAATAGACCGGCGTCAGATGGCCCTCGCGGAACGCCGCGACTTCGAACGGCTTGCAGGCCTCCGAGGCCAGCGCGAGCTCTTCCTTGACCTCGCCGACGTCGAGATTGGGATTGCGCTTCGCGAGATCGGCGATATCGATCTGCTCGGCCTGCCCGGTCTTGGCACCGCCGCCTTCGAGCAGCCGCACGCCGCCACTGACGACGTCATAGGTGCCGAGGAAGTCACGGCCGCGGCCGACCGGCCAGGTCATCGGCGTAGTGTCGAGCGCCAGCGTCTTCTCGATCTCGTCCAAGAGATCGAAGGTGTCGCGGCTCTCGCGGTCCATCTTGTTGATGAAAGTGATGATCGGGATGTCCCGGAGCCGACAGACCTCGAACAGCTTTCGCGTGCGCGCCTCGATGCCTTTTGCCGCGTCGATCACCATGACCGCGGAATCGACCGCGGTCAGCGTGCGATAGGTGTCTTCCGAGAAGTCCTCATGGCCCGGCGTGTCCAGCAGGTTGAACACGAGCTCGTTGAACTCGAAGGTCATCACCGAGGTGACGACCGAGATGCCGCGCTCGCGCTCGATCTTCATCCAGTCCGAACGCGTGTTGCGCCGCTCGCCCTTGGCCTTGACTTGGCCCGCGAGATTGATCGCGCCGCCGAACAACAGCAGCTTTTCGGTCAGCGTGGTCTTGCCGGCGTCGGGATGCGAGATGATCGCAAACGTGCGGCGTCGCGCCACTTCCTCTGCGAGCGGCGAACGGGGCGGCGATTCGGCTGAAATAGCGGTATCGGACATAGCGGGGCAGCGTTTGGCAGGGAAAACGGGCGCAATCAAGGGCGTTTTGTCGCAAGGCGGAATGGCCCGGGAAGGTACGAGAAGGACGACCTTCACCTCACGACATCACCTGCGGGGACGACCCTGCCTTATCCGGAGGGTTCGTTATGGCATGGGCCATCTTGTTCGTCGCTGGTCTGCTCGAGATCGGCTGGGCCATTGGGCTGAAATACACCGAAGGTTTCTCACGGCTGCTGCCGTCGGCGCTGACGCTGGTGGCGATGGCCGGCAGCGTCATCCTGCTCGGCGTCGCGCTCAAGACCCTGCCGATCGGAACCGCCTATGCGGTCTGGACCGGGATCGGCGCCGTCGGCACCGCGGCGCTCGGCATCATCCTGTTCGGCGAACCGGCGACCGCGATGCGCCTCGCCAGCATCGGGCTGATCGTCGCCGGCATCGCCGGGTTGAAGCTGGTAGGCTGATCAGCGAAGGACCCCGCTGTTAGCCGCCTGCCCTACAGCGACCGCCGGAAAAAATGCCCGATCTCGCCGATGATACCACGGCGGAACGTCAGCACGCAGACGACGAAGACCGCGCCCTGGATCACCGTCACCCATTGCCCGAGACCGGACAGATATTGCTGCATGGCGACAATGATGAAAGCGCCAACCACCGGGCCAAACACGGTGCCGAGCCCACCGACCAGCGTCATCAGCACGATTTGCCCGGACATCGCCACTTCGACGTCCGTCAACGATGCATTTTGCGCGACGAACACCTTCAGCGAGCCGGCCAATCCTGCCAGCGTTCCCGACAGGATATAGGCGAGCAGCTTGTACTGATCGGTCTTGTAGCCGAGCGATACGGCGCGCGGCTCATTCTCCCGGATCGATTTGAGGACTTCGCCAAACGGCGAGTTGATGGTCCGGTAGATCAGGAGGAAGCCGCCGAGGAAGCCGGCCAACACGACGTAATAGAGCACCGTCGGCTTGGAGAGGTCGAAAACGCCGAACAGATGGCCCTGCGGGATGCCCTGGATGCCGTCTTCGCCGTGGGTGAAGGGCGCCTGCACATAGATGAAGTATAGCAGCTGCGACAGCGCCAGCGTGATCATCGCAAAGTAGATGCCCTGACGTCGAATGGCGACCAGTCCGGTGATGACGCCAAGTGCCGCGGCGGCCGCGGTACCGGTCAATATTCCAAGCTCCGGCGGAAGACCCCAGACTTTGAGGGCGTGTGCCGTGACATAGCCGGCCGTGCCCAGAAACATGGCATGGCCGAACGACAACAATCCGCCGTAGCCGATCAGGAGATTGAAGGCGCAGGCCAGCAGCGCAAAGCACAGCGCCTGCATGACGAAGAACGGGTAGATGCCGGTCAACGGCACGATCGCAAGCAACACCGTCATGATGCCAAACGCGATCATCTCGTCGTGGACGCCGCGCGAGGTCACCGGAATTGAGTCGTCAGTCATCGCCGTCATGTCAGGCCGCCCGTCCCGTTAGTCCTGTGGGCTTCACCAGCAGCACCAGCACCATCAGCACGAACACTACGGTGTTGGAGGCTTCCGGATAGAAGTATTTCGTCAGTCCCTCGATCACGCCGAGCGCAAAGCCGGTGATGATCGATCCCATGATCGACCCCATGCCGCCGATCACCACCACCGCGAACACCACGATGATGACGTTCTCGCCCATCAGCGGCCGCACCTGGTTGATCGGCGCCGACAGGACGCCGGCAAGCGCGGCAAGCCCAACGCCTAGGCCGTAGGTCAGCGTGATCATGCGTGGCACGTTGATGCCGAAGGCGCGGACCAGGGTCGGGTTTTCGGTAGCGGCACGCAGGTAGGCGCCGAGCCGGGTACGTTCGATCAGGTACCAGGTCCCAAGACAGACGATCAGCGAGAAGATCACCACCCAGGCGCGATAGATCGGCAGATACATGAAACCGAGGTTCATGCCGCCCTTGAGTGTGTCGGGGATCGAATAGGGCAACCCGGAGGAGCCGAAGTAATTCTGAAATACGCCCTGGATGATCAGCGCCAGCCCGAAGGTCAGGAGCAGCCCGTAGAGATGGTCGAGCCCGGCCAGCCATTGCAGCATGGTGCGCTCGAGGATCATGCCGAAGATGCCCACGATGATCGGCGCGAGGAGCAGCGCCCACCAGTAATTGATGCCGCCAAGATTGAGCAGGAAATACGCCACGAAGGCGCCCATCATGTAGAGCGCGCCATGCGCGAAATTGATGATGTTGAGCATGCCGAAGATCACGGCGAGCCCCAGACTGAGCAGCGCGTAGAACGAGCCGTTGATCAGTCCCACCAGAAGCTGTGCGTAAAGAGCCTGCATCGATTTTAGCTTTCGCTACCTGGATGAAGCCCGCCGGTCACGCCTTGACCGGCGGGCATGATCGTCATTTCTTCAGCAATGCGCACGTGCTCTTGGCGAGCGGCGTGAAGGCCTCGTCGGCCGGGATCGTGGCCATCAGCTTGTAGTAATCCCAGGGTCCCTTGGACTCTTCCGGCGACTTCACCTCGAACAGATAGGCCGGATGAATGGCGCGCCCATTGGGCTCGATGCTGCCCTTGCCGAACAGCGGATCGTCGGTCGGGATATCCTTCATCTTGGCCACCACCTTGGCGCCATCATGCGGGTTGCCGCCGAGTGCTTCGAGCGCTTTCAGATAATGTAGCGTGCCCGCATACACCCCTGCCTGCGCCATGGTCGGCATCGCATGCGTCTTCATCCGCGCCTGGAAGCGCTTGGAGAACGCACGGGTCTGGTCGTTCATGTCCCAGTAGAAGGTTTCGGTCAGGTTGAGGCCCTTGGCCGTGCTCAGACCGAGCGAATGGATGTCCGAGATGAACATCAACAGGCCAGCCAGCTTCTGTCCGCCCGCGGTCAGTCCGAATTCGGCGGCCTGCTTGATCGCGTTGGTGGTGTCGCCGCCGGCATTGGCAAGGCCGACGACCTTCGCCTTGGAGGCTTGGGCCTGCAGCAGGAAGGAGGAGAAGTCTGCGGTGTTGAGCGGATGCTTGACGCCGCCGACCACCTTGCCGCCCGCCGCCTCGACCGCCGCCGTCGTATCGCGCTCGAGGGCCGCGCCGAAGGCATAGTCGGCCGTGACGAAGAACCAGGTGTTGCCGCCGGCCTTGGTCAGGGCGGTACCCGTCCCGTGCGCCAGCATATACGTATCGAAGGTCCAGTGAACGGTGTTCGGCGTGCACTGCGCGTTGGTGAGGTCGGAGGTGCCCGCGGCGGAATCAATCAGGACCCCGTTCTTTTCCTTCACGAGATTGCTGACGGCCAGCGCAACGCCCGAATTGGGCACGTCGACGATCGCGTCAACCTTCTCGACGTCGAACCATTGCCGCGCAATGTTGACGCCGACGTCGGGCTTGTTGAGATGATCACCTGAAATGACGTCGATCTTCCAGCCCTTCCCGGTCAGGCCGGAATCCTCGACCGCCATCTGGGCGGCAAGCGTCGATCCGGGGCCGCCGAGATCGGCGTACAGCCCGGATTGATCGGACAGCGAGCCGATTTTGACGACCTTGTCCTGCGCCAAGGCAAGCCCGGTGCCCGCCAGGGTCAATGCCGTGCCCAATAGTAACGACGTAAAAGACTTCATCCTCATGAGTTCCTCACTTCCTGCTTTTTTTCTGTTTTAGACGCCGAGATAGGTATGCAATTTGTCCATATTGGCCGACAGCTCGGAATTCGCGAAGCCGTCGATTACCTTGCCGTGCTCGACAATGTAGTAGCGGTCGGCAACAGTGGAGGCGAAGCGGAAATTCTGCTCGACGAGAAGGATCGTGAATCCTTCCGACTTCAGCCGCGCAATGGTGTGGCCGATCTGCTGGATGATGACGGGCGCGAGCCCTTCGGTCGGCTCGTCCAGCATCAGGAAGCGCGCACCGGTGCGCAGGATGCGCGCGATCGCCAGCATCTGCTGCTCACCGCCCGAGAGCTTGGTGCCCTGGCTGAAGAGCCGCTCCTTCAGGTTCGGAAACAGCGTGAAGATCTGATCGAGCGACAGGCCGCCGGCGCGCACCACCGGCGGCAGCATCAGGTTCTCGCGCACGTCGAGGCTCGAGAAGATGCCGCGCTCCTCCGGGCAGAACGCGATACCCATTCGCGCAATCCTGTCGGACGTGGCGCGAATGATCTCCTGGTTGTCGAAGCGGATCGAGCCGGAGCGCTTGCCGATGATGCCCATCACCGACTTCAGCGTGGTGGTCTTGCCGGCACCATTGCGGCCGAGCAGCGTCACCACCTCGCCGGCCCTGACGCTGAAATTGATGCCGTGAAGGATGTGGGATTCGCCGTACCAGGCCTGCAGATCCTTGACCGAGAGCACCTCGGCGCCGGTGACCGTCGCGGGAGCGTCCGCCAGTTTCGCCTCAGCCATGACCCGCTCCCAGATAGGCTTCCTTCACCCGCTCGTCCTTGGAGAGGTCGGCGTAGTTGCCCTCCGCCAGCACCTGTCCGCGCGTCAGCACGGTGATGATGTCGGAAAGATTGGCCACGACCGAGAGGTTATGTTCGACCATCAGGATGGTGTACTTGACCGAAATGCGCTTGATCAGCGCGGCGATCTTGTCGATATCCTCGTGACCCATGCCGGCCATCGGCTCGTCGAGCAGCATCATCTCGGGGTCGAGTGCGAGCGTCGTTGCAATTTCAAGTGCGCGCTTGCGGCCATAGGGCATTTCGACGGCCGGCGTATTGGCGAATTCGCTCAAACCGACATCGTTCAGGAGCTCTTGGGCGCGGCTGTTGTAGCGGTCCAGCACGCTCTTGGAGCGCCAGAAATCGAACGACGAACCGTGCTGGCGCTGCAGCGCCACGCGGACATTCTCGAGCGCAGTCAGATGCGGAAAGACCGCCGAGATCTGGAACGAGCGCACCAGCCCGAGGCGCGCCACATCCGCTGGCGCCATCGCCGTGATGTCCTGCCCCTTGTAGCGGATCTGGCCTCCCGTCGGCTTCAGGAATTTGGTCAGCAGGTTGAAACAGGTGGTCTTGCCGGCGCCATTGGGCCCGATCAACGCGTGAATATGACCGCGACGCACTTTCAGCGCGACGTCGCGAACGGCAAAGAAACCCGCGAATTCCTTGGTTAATCCGCTGGTTTCGAGAATGAACTCATCGGCCAAATAGATTTCCCCCATACGCCATCGCTGCGAGGCCTCTCGCCGCGTAGCCAGTTTTTTCATGCCCGACAGGTTGTCCGAACGTCTTGGAAACCGTCCCGAGCCTGCCGCCTCCGGGCCGGAATATGCCGTCATCCGCGGCAGTTAGGCAAGGTAGAAAGCTGTGCAGTGCGGCATCGGCAATACCGGTTCCGGTTGATCCTTAGTCGAATAGCATCCGGCCAACGCTTCGCGCGCCGGAAAGCGGCCGTTAACGGTGTTTTGCCCCGTTCCGGTGCTTTCATAGAATATTTCCGTCTGTGGCAGAGGCTCCGGCGGTTTGGACAGAGAAGCGGGACCTTCCCTTGCAGTTCGAGAGCGCCAATCCGTCGGTCGTCAAGTCGATCAGGCAACGTGATTTCCTGAACACGTGGCTGAGACTCTATGCCCGCGAGCAGGTCATTCCGCGGATGGAGGAGTATCAGCCGGAGCGGATCGAGGAAGATCTGCCGGACCTGGTGTTCTTCACGGTCGATACGACGACTCAGCCGGCACAGCTGACGATCCAGAGCGACGGCACCCGGATGTCGAATGCCTACGGACACACCGGCAAGGGCCGCCTGCTCGACGACTATCTCGGGCCGCGGCTCGCGCCGATCGTGATGCCGGTCTACCACGAATGCATCGCCCGCCGCCTTCCTGCCTACACAATCGCCGATATCGATGACGTCTATGGCCATGTCGTCGCCTATGAGCGGCTGCTGCTGCCGTTCTCGGATGGCGGGCCGGTCACTCATCTGATCGCGTCACTGAAGACGATCAGCGCAGATGGCAGCTTCGAAATCCGCAATCTGATGCGCGGTAACGACAGGCTGCCTGAGCCCAGGCTGCGCGCCATCATCGATCGCGACCTGTTCCATCGTGCCCCCGGTCGCATCCCGTTCGGGGATGTGCTTGAATTCGGCTAGAAGATGGAATTCGCAAGTGCCGATCCATCGGTGATCAAATCGATCACGCAGCGCGTCCTGTTGAACGCCTGGCTGCGCGCATTGCGGCAGCCGAATGCGCTTCCGCTGCTCTGCGACTTTCATTCCGACGGTACGACGGACGAGCGAGCCGACATGATGGGGTTCGATGTGGTCGGCAGCGGCGATGCCGCCCGCTTCCTGATCATGCAGGAAGGCGCCCGGCTGACCACCGCCTATGGCAACGAGCACGTCGATCCGGCGCGGCGGACCAACCGCTATCTGGACGACGCGATCGGCCCGCAGCGTTACGCCGGTGTCATCCTGTCGTATCGCGCGTGCCTGGCACGAAGGCGTCCGACCTACACGGTTGCGACGGTGCAGGACGCCGACGGCAAGGACGTCTCCTATGAACGGCTGCTGCTGCCGTTCGGGCGCGGCGACACGGTCGAGCAGCTGATCGGCTCCTACAAGGCGATCAGCATCGAAGGCGGCTTCACGCTCAACAATCTGATGGGCGTGACGCCGAAGGCCGTGCCGGTCGTCGTCGTCAGGGCCGTGATCGATCGCAGCTTCGTCCCGTTACAGCGTTCGTCGGAGTTCGATACGGCCGAACTCATCTAGCCTTCTTCCGCGCCTTCGCCGGCACTTCCTTGGCGTAAGTGTCCGGCCTAAAGCCGACCACGCGCTTGGACCCGAGATCGAGCACCGGACGCTTGATCATCGACGGCTGGTCGGCCATCAGCGCCAGCGCCTTGCGCTCGTTCAATGCCTCCTTGTCGCCGTCGGGCAGCTTCCTGAAGGTGGTCCCGGCGCGATTGAGCAGCGTCTCCCAGCCGACTTCGCCGCTCCACTGCTTGAGCTTGTCCTTGGCGATGCCTGATGCCTTGTAGTCGTGAAAATCGTAGGCGACGCCGTGATCGTCGAGCCAGGCCCGCGCCTTCTTCATGGTGTCGCAGTTCTTGATTCCGTAGATTGTGATGGTCAATGCCGTTCCCCGCATGCGTTGCGCCGGGAAATTAGCCCCGCAGCGACGCCTGCGCCAGATCGGACCGTGGCGGTCTCCACATCGACGTTACCGCGCCTCCGCTCTCAGGCCCGAGAGACGTCGATGACGGCCTGGGCGAACGCCTTGGGTGCCTCCTGCGGCAAATTGTGACCGATGCCGCCGGTCACGAGCCGGTGCTCATAGTGGCCGGAGAACTTCTTGGCGTAGGCTGCGGGCTCCGGATGCGGCGCGCCGTTGGCATCGCCTTCCATCGTGATGGTCGGAATTGCGATGACCGGTGCCTGGGCAAGCGTCCTCTCGAACGCATCGAACTTCGATTCGCCTTCGGCGACGTCGAGCCGCCAGCGATAATTGTGGATCACGATGTCGACGTGATCAGGATTGTCGAACGCTGTAGCGCTACGATCGAAGGTGGCGTCGTCGAAATTCCACTTCGGTGAGGCGATCTGCCAGATCAGCTTGTTGAAGTCGTGCCGATTCTTGGCGTAGCCCTCGCGGCCGCGCTCGGTGGCGAAATAGAACTGGTACCACCATTGCAGCTCGGCCTTCGGCGGCAGCGGCATCTTGCCGGCCTGCTGGCTGCCGATCAGATAGCCGCTCACCGACACCATGGCCCTGCAGCGTTCCGGCCAGAGCACCGCCATGATATTGGCGGTCCGCGCACCCCAATCGTAACCGCCAAGCACGGCCTTCTCGATCTTCAATGCATCCATCAGCGCGATGATGTCCGTGGCAACCGCTACCGGCTGACCGCTGCGCATCGTGTCACCGGAGAGGAAGCGCGTGGTGCCGTAGCCGCGCAGATGCGGCACGATCACGCGGTAACCGGCCTCAGCCAGCGCCGGCGCCACGTCGGCGTAGCTGTGGATGTCGTAGGGCCAGCCGTGCAGCAGGATGACGGCGGGACCGGAGGTCGGGCCCATCTCGACGTAACCGACATTGAGCACGCCGGCATCGATCTGCTTCACCGGGCCGAGCGAGGTATGCGCGCCCGTCTTGATCGCGGGCAACGTCGCCTTGGCGGCGGACTGCGCGTGCGCCGGTGCGATGATGCCGAAGCCGGTGGCGGCGAGCGTCCCGCCGGCGACGCCAAGGAAGCGACGGCGTTGCCGATTGATGGATTGCGACATGGCGATCTCCTGCGTCCGGTGTCGGCGTGCCGGATTTACTTACCCGGCTCCGCCCGGCTCCAGCGCCTCACCGAGCTCGATCGGATGCGCCATGGTCTGGTGCAGTGCGTCCTTGTCGAGTTCGCCCTCCGACAGGCTGATCACCACGCAGGCAACGCCGTTGCCGATCAGATTGGTCAGCGCGCGGCACTCGCTCATGAACTTGTCGATGCCGACCAGGATCGCGATCGACTGGATCGGAATGTCAGGCACGATCGACAGCGTTGCGGCGAGCGTGATGAAGCCCGCGCCGGTGACGCCCGAAGCGCCCTTCGAGGTGATCATGGCGATGCCGAGAATGCCGAGCTCTTGCCAGATCGTCAGATGGGTGTTGGTGGCCTGCGCCAGGAACAACGTCGCCAGCGTCATGTAGATGTTGGTGCCGTCAAGATTGAAGCTGTAGCCGGTCGGGATCACGAGGCCGACCACCGAGCGCGAGGCGCCGAGATGCTCCATCTTCTGGATCATCTGCGGCAGCACGGTCTCGGACGAAGAGGTGCCGAGCACGATCAACAGCTCATCCTTGATATAGGCGATGAAGCGGATGATCGAGAAGCCGGCGAGCCGCGCGATCGCCCCCAGCACGATCAGCACGAACAGCACGCTGGTGAGATAGAAGGTGGCGATCAGCGCCGCCAGGTTCACAAGCGAGCCGAGACCGTAGGCGCCGACCGTGAACGCCATGGCGCCGAAGGCGCCGAGCGGCGCGACGCGGACGATCATGCGGATGATGCCGAAGAACATCTGGGCGGCCTTGTCGATCGCCGCGGCGATCGGCTCGCCGGATTTGCGCATCAGCGCGATGGCGAAACCGGAGAGGATCGAGATCAGCAGCACTTGCAACAGGTCGCCACGCGACAACGCGCCGAGATAGCTGTCCGGAATGATCGCCATCAGATGGGCGACGATGCCGTCTGCCTTCGCCTGGGTGACGTAGGTCGCGACCGACTTCGGATCG
Organism: Bradyrhizobium genosp. P; assembly: GCF_049949265.1. Taxonomy (NCBI): domain Bacteria; kingdom Pseudomonadati; phylum Pseudomonadota; class Alphaproteobacteria; order Hyphomicrobiales; family Nitrobacteraceae; genus Bradyrhizobium; species Bradyrhizobium genosp. P. The sequence goes on from NZ_CP188195.1 coordinate 5,609,389, forward strand.
ATCGTGGCGGGATCGATGTTGAAGCCGCGGCCCGGCTGCAGCACCTCGCCGACCAGAAGGCCGAACGCAAGCGCGACCGTCGACACCATCTCGAAATAGACCAGCGCCTTCAACCCGACCCGGCCGACGCGCTTGAGATCGCCCATCGAGGAGATTCCGTGCACGACGGTGCAGAAGATCACGGGCGCGATCATCATCTTGATCAGCGCGATGAAGCCGTCGCCGAGCGGCTTCAACGCCTTGCCAAGATCGGGATAGAAATGTCCGATCAGGACGCCTGCGAAGATTGCGATCAGCACCTGGATGTACAGAATCTTGTACCAGGGTTGATGATGTGGCCGGACAACCGGCTTGATCGCGTCTGTGGTCATGAAGTCCCCCCGACTGACAGTTATGATTTTTACGATGCCGTAGTCACGGCCGCTTTGGAATATTCAGCCCGCGCTCCACCGCCGGCCGCTTGAGGCCGCGTTCGAGCCAGGCTGAAACATGCTTGAACTGGTCGAACCCGACGAGTTCGCCGGCGCCGTAGAATCCGTTGAGATTGCGCACCCAGCCGATCATCGAGATGTCGGCGATGGAGTAGTCGTCGTCCATGAACCATTGCCGCCCCGCAAGGTGCGTCTCCATCACCCCGAGCAGGCGCTTGGACTCGGCGACGTAGCGCTGCAGCGGCCGCTTGTCCTCATAATCCTTGCCAGCGAATTTGTGGAAGAAGCCGACCTGACCAAACATCGGCCCGATGCCGCCCATCTGGAAATGAACCCACTGGATCGTCTTGTAGCGGCGCGCCGGGTCCGCGGGCAACAGCTGGCCGGTCTTCTCGGCCAGGTACTGCAGGATGGCGCCAGATTCGAACAGTGGCAGCGGCTTGCCGCCGGGACCGTCGGGATCGAGGATGGCCGGGATTTTACCATTCGGGTTCAGCGAAAGGAATTCCGGTGTCTTCTGGTCGTCCGTGTTGAAGTCGACGAGATGAACCTCATAGGGCAGCCCGATCTCCTCGAGCATGATCGAGACCTTCACCCCGTTCGGCGTCGGCAGCGAATAGAGTTGCAGGCGATCCGGCTGCTGGGCTGGCCAGCGCCTGGTGATGGGGAAGGCTGACAGGTCGGTCATATCGACGATCTTTGCGTGGTTGTTGTCGGCTGGACTTTTCGTTTGAGCATGGTCTGTTCGGAAAACCGGTGCCCACTTTTCCGGATCATGCTCTAATGTACGGACCCCGCTGCAAGCCGCAAGGGCCGTGCCGACCATGAACGATGACCCAACGCCCGTAAAGCTCGGCCTCTCCGACGACGAACTCGCGGCCCACCCGACCGTATTCGCGGCCGAGGCGCTGGCCGGTCATGTGGTCGTCATCTCCGGGGGCGCCGGCGGCATCGGACGTGCGATCGCCTTTCTGTTTGCGCGGCTCGGCGCTGATGTCGTCGTGGTCGGCCGCAACAGCGACAAGCTGAATTCGCTTGTCGGCGACCTCGGGCGCCGTGGCCTGAAAGCATCCGCGCATGTCGCCGACATCAAGGACGCCGACGCCGTCAACGCGATGTTCGATGCCACATGGGCTGCGCACGGCCGCGTCGATATCCTGGTCAACAGCGCCGGCGGGCAGTTTCCGCAGGCCGCGATCGATTTTTCCACCAAGGGCTGGAATGCGGTCATCAACACCAACCTCAATGGCACCTGGTACATGATGCAGGCCGCGGCGCAGCGCTGGCGTAACCGGAAAGCGCCCGGCAGCATCGTCAACATCGTCGTGGTCACGACCCACGGCCTTTACGGCATCGCACACACGATCGCGGCGCGGTCCGGCGTGATCGGGCTGTCGCGCGCGCTCGCGGTCGAATGGGCGCCGCTCAACATTCGCGTCAACTGCATCGCCCCCGGGGCGATCGAAACCGAAGGATGGAACGTCTACCCTGAGCATGCGCGGGCCGCCTATCCGCGCTCCAACCCGATGATGCGACCAGGTTCGCCCTGGGACATCGCCGAGGCCAGCGTCTATCTCGCCGGCCCCTCCGGCAAATTCATCACCGGCGAGACGCTGACCGTGGACGGCGGCGGCCAGCATTGGGGCGAGACCTGGACCACCGGCAAGCCGGATTATTTCAAGGGCGACGATTGACATCATCGAAGATTGTAGGGTGGCAAAGGCGGGGCCCTTCGCACCGTGCCACCATTCAACATGGTGCTCGCGATGGTGGGCACGCTTTGCCTTGCTCACCCTAGGGATCATTTGCCGTCGTCGAAACTGACAATGACAGCGGCGTTCGCGATGAGGATCGGATCATTGCCGAGATCCGACGGGATTTCGAGCCCGCCCGCGATCGCCTTCACCGTCTTGGTGCCGTAGGGCAGTTCTTTGGCAACCGCATCGGTATCGACCGCCTCCGGATTCGGCACGGCGATCGTGACATCGACGAACATGTCGTTCGCCGTCTTGCCGAGCATGCGGAAGAAGCCGAGGCTGGAGTGGCGGATCGCATCCGAAACAGCCCGCTTGGCGGCCTTGGTGGCGTCGCGGCCGTGAACATCGACGCCCATGCCCATTTCGGTGATACAGCGCACGCGTGTCATGAGAATTCCCTGTTGTCGTTGGCGTGAAGGACTTCCTCCTCCATCGTCCGCGGCGACAGCGACGTCAAGTCATGCGTTCGCGATCTCGCGGCAAAATGAGCCCGAGCTTTGCTCCTCGTTTGCCCTCTTATCATGGAGGGCGCAGGGAAAGCCGGGTGCCGATCGCACCCATGGGCCCGGTGCAACAACCAAACCGTGTCCGCTTCGCTCTGGCGCGCTGCCAGCTTCACGGACAGCAGGGGCGATTGCACGAGGAGCAGTATCCCTGTTGACATCCGAACAGACTGGGCGTATTTCCCGCGGCCTTCGCGAGCAGTTGCGTTCGCGATCAAACATGAGCCCGACTGATGCACACCGGATTTGAAAAATCCCGCCAACTATCGAACGGCCTTCGGCCGATCGATAGCTCACGCCCGGCTCATGGGAGCGATCTCGCCTAACACGAGGTCGATAGTCCGCATCACGTGGACCCTCCCGAGCCAGCCGCTCCGGAGGGTTTTTTGTTGTCCGAAGCACGGCTCATTCGAACTGCCCGGCGAGAAGCCGGAACGGGAGACCCGGATCCCGGGGCTCGCGCGAAGACGCGTGTGCCCAAGTGCGCGGGGCCTGTCAGAGGGAACGAGGCGATGAGCCGGATACCGATGGCAGAGCGAACTCCAAGGAGTTCGCAATGTGCGGCGCGTCGATAGCGCCGCGTTAGATATTCCATGGTTGGCCGCATCTTCGCGGCCCAACCGACGCTGGTGGTGAAGATCTCGGATACTTCGCGCCATGGTGAAAGCGGGTTCGACTCCCGCCTTTGACGCACGCACCGGGGAGCGGCCTCGCGAGGTTCGCACGCGCCCCGGCACGGTCTTGCTCCGCAAGGATGATCCGTGTTGCGTCACTGATCAAAACCGATATCGCCTGTTCCCCAGCGTACCCATCAATGGCCGGCGTTGTTACGCCGGCCAGGCGGTGGTGAAGATGTCTGTTACTTCGGTAGAGCGCCGATCGCTTGCGGTCGGAGGTCGCGGGTTCAAATCCCGCCGGCAGCAATGCCGTAGCTCAGTCACTTGCTCTTCGGAGCGGCAACAGCATCACCTGTTCCCCGCCTACCCTCTCCACGGTCCGTGGTGAAGATCGCTGTTACATCGTTTGAACCACGAGAGGTCGCGGGTTCGAATCCCGCCCGGCGTCGTATGCGCCGGTAGCTCAGCGGTAGAGCGCTACTCGGCCGGCAGAGCACCTGCCGGTTGGGGTCTCAGCAATCGCATGTTCCCGGATCGTGGTTCTAGAAATGCCGGTGGTGAAGAGCGCTGTTACTTCGCTAATCGCAAGGTCGAGGGTTCGAATCCCTCCGGACGCAAGTCCGTAGCTCAGTGGTAGAGCATGCGAAGCCCGCAAGGGCAGTCCAGCCTCGCCTGTTCCCCGGCACCCGTTTTCAATCCATACTCAACCCAAGAGGAGGCCATCATGGTCACGATCAACAAGATCGTGCGCGCTCTCACCCGTGAGGGCGCGCGCGGAAAGCGCTTCACGCCCGAGATGGAGCTGCGGCGCGCGCTGATGAACTGCCTCCTCTGGGAGGACCAGTTCTACGAGGACGGGGTTGCGATCGCCGATCGCATCAAGGCGCTGGTGCCGAAGGTCGAGCCCGCGCGTGTGGCCAATCTCGCCATCGCCGCGCGCGAGGTCATGAAGCTGCGGCATGCGCCGCTGCTGGTGATCCGCGAGATGGCGCGGCACGAGAAGCACCGCGCGTTGGTCGCCGACACAATCGCTCGGGTGATCCAGCGCCCGGACGAGATGACGGAGCTGCTTGCAATCTACTGGGCGGATGCGCTCGGACCGTTGCAGCAGCGCAAGCGTCAGCCCGTCTCGGCGCAGGTCAAGAAGGGCCTGGCACGGGCGCTCACCAAGTTCGACGCCTACCAGCTTGCGAAGTACGATCGCGACGGCGCGGTGCGCATCAAGGACGTGTTGTTCCTGGTGCACGCCAAGCCGAAGGACGCCACGCAGGAGAAGGTGTGGAAGCAGCTCGTCGACGGCGAGCTGGCCTCGCCCGATACCTGGGAGGTGTCGCTCTCGTCCGGCAAGGACAAGCGCGGGACCTTCGAGCGGCTGATCGCCGAGAACAAGCTCGGCGGGCTGGCGCTGCTCCGCAACCTGCGCCTGATGCAGAAGGCGGAGGTGCCGCGCCGAACCATCGCGGACGCGATCGAGGCGATGCGGACGGACCGCGTCCTGCCCTACCGCTTCATCACGGCGGCGCGCTACGCGCCGGACTTCGAGCCCGAGCTCGAGGCCGCAATGCTGAAGTCGGTCAAGGACTACGCGCGGCTTGACGGCCGCACGCGGCTCCTGATCGACGTGTCGGGATCGATGTTCACCCCGCTCTCGGCACAGTCGGAGATGACGCGGGCGGAGGCGGCATGCGGCCTTGCGATCCTCGCCCGCGAGGTCTGCGACGGGGTGGAGATCTTCACGTTCAGCAATGAGGTCGTGAAGCTGCCGCCGCGCCGTGGCTTCGCACTGCGCGATGCGATCATCGGCTCGCAGCCGCACGGTGGCACCTATCTCGGCAAGGCCGTGACGGAGATCGACCGCAAGGGCGATCGCCTGATCGTCTTTACCGACGAGCAGAGCCACGACCAGGTGCCCGCCCCCAAGGGACGCGGATACATGGTCAATGTGGCGTCGTATCGCACGGCGTCGGCCACGGGCCGTGGACGCGGGTCGACGGCTTCTCCGAGGCCGTCATCGCCTGGATCGAAGCGTCGGAACAGACGGTGCATTGATTTGCATCAGACAACAACGGGCCCGGACACGCGCGTCGCGTGCCCGGGCCCATTTTTTGAGTTTAGTCACAAGACGCCCGCGGTCGCCGCACCCTTCGTTCGGCTGCGGTTCATCCGGGCAGGCGGATAGTTCCAACCGCAATACCGGACGGAGCCTCGCATGTTACAGCTCAGCCGCCGGCGGGCCCTGACGCTCGCCACCTGTTTCGTCGCAAGCCCCCTGCTCGGCTCCGAGAGCCGCGCCGAACAGACGCCGGTTCCGGGCGCGGCCAGTTTCGAGATGGCGACCTTCACCGCGACGTCAGGCGGCGATGCCGACGCCGCCTTTGCCAAGGCGCTGGCGGCGATCGCCAAGGCGGCGGCTGATGCCGCCAAGGCCGGGCCGGTGCATATCGTGCTCAACCTCGAGAAGAACGCCAGCTACCGGATCAAACGGCCACTCGCGTTCAAGGGGCTGCACGGCTTCGAACTCAACGGCAATGGCGCGCAACTGATCAATACCGCGCGCACCGGGACGCTCGCGATCTCAGGCTGCAACCATCTCACGGTGCGCGATCTCGCCATCGACTACGACCCGCTGCCGTTCATCCAAGGCACCATCGCCGCCTTCGACAAGCCAGCGATCGAGATTACGGTGAAGGTCGATCCCGGCTATCCCGACGATGCTGCGCTGCTCGCCACCATCACGGACGGGTTCTTCAAGGTGATGGACCGGCACAACCGCGCGCTGAAGACCGGCGCGAGGGATTTCCTCTCGCCGGCCCACGTGACGCGCCTTAGTGACGGGCTGATCAAGGTGCATCTGGCGTGGGGCGCGAATGACCGTTTCCCGAGCCAGTTGCCGATCGCCATCGGCGACGTGGTCGCGATCTCCAACAGCGGCGCGACCGCGATCGGGATCGACTCCAGCGTTGCGACGAGCCTGATCGACGTGAAGTTGATGGCCTCGCCGGGCATGGGGATATTGGAGAACGGCGGCGAAGGCTCGATGCTGCTGCAAAAGGTCTCGGTCGTTCCGGGCCCCCGGCCGAAGGGAGCTGCGACCGACCGCCTGATCTCGACCAATTCGGACGGCTCGCATTTCACCGCGGTCGCCTTCGGCCCGACCTTTGAGGATTGCAGCTTCGCCAACACTTCCGACGACGCCATCAACGTGCACGGCTTCTACTATTACGTCGTGGCTAAACCGGCGCCTCGGCGCGTCCTACTCAGCCCGAAATGGGACATCGGGCTTTTAGCCGGCGACGACGTCGAGAGCTGCGACCATGCGACCTTCCGCTCGCTCGGGCGAAGCAAGGCAGAGCAACTGACCAAGCGCCACGCGCCCGAATTGAAGGCGAAGATCGCCCAGCTCTGGAAAAACCGCAGCCCGACCACCCAGCCGGACCTGATCTACGACGTCGTGCTGCAACAGGACCTGCCGCTGAAGGTCGGCGACGCCGTCTCCTCGCTGACCCATATCGGATCCGGCGCCACCGTGCTGCGTTGCAGTTTCCACGCCTGCGGCCGCGTGCTGATGAAGGCGCCGAACGTCATTGTCGAGAACTGCCAGTTCACGTTCGCGACCGGGGTCGCGCTGCAGGCGGGAAGCGATATCGGATTCTGGTCGGAGTCCGGGTTTGCCGACAACCTCGCGTTCCGCAACAACCGCTTCAGCCATTGCGTCAACGGCGCCAATGAACTGACCGACGGCAGCGGTGTGCTCGGCACAATCTATGTCGGCATGGTCGCGCCCGAAGGCGTCAGGGGATTTCCGGACAATGTCCAGAACCGGCGCGTCATCATCGAGGGCAACCACATCGACAATTCCTTCATCTACGCGATCTTCGTCAGCAATGCCGACGGCGTGAAGATATCCGGCAACCAGATCGGCCAGACCTTTGTCCGCGGCAATACGTTTGGGGCGGGCGGGCTTTACGGCATCAAGCCGAACAGCGCGATCTATGTCGGCCGCAGCAGGAACGTCGAAATCAGCAACAACATCGCCGCGCGCGGCCGGATCGCGACCAATGCGGTCGCGATCGATCCCACCTGCGACAAGCACACGGTGCATCTCGCCAACAACCGGCTGGCATGAGCCGACGCGACGACCGGTTCACTTCGCCCTCACCCCTGCTTCTGCAACACTGTGATGTGCAGACGGCAGCGAATCTCCATCCCCTGGCGCCGGTACAGCGCGATCGCCGACGCGTTGCTGCTGAAGACATGCAGGAAGGGAATCTCTCCCCGCGCCACGATCTGGCGTGAGACCGCCGACAGCAGCGCCTGCGCATAGCCGCGGCCGCGGTGAGCTGGATGCACGCAGACCGCCGTCATCTCGGTGTAATTGCCCGGCTTCATCCGCTCGCCGGTCATCGCCACCAGTTCGCTGTCGACGCGGATGCCGAGGAAGGTGCCGAGTTCGTGCGTTCGCGCGCCGAACGGGCCCGGCTTGGTCAATTCCGTCAACGCCATCATGGCCGGAACATCTGCCGCGCCGAGCGTGACGATCTCGACACCGGACAGCGAGGACTCAGCCGGCGTGCCGATCATCTGCTCGCCGGTCTCGGCCAGCAGGACCTTGAACGCCGGGGGCGCGGTGACGGCCTCAGGCGTGAACAGCACCGCGATCTCCGGCCCCGACAGCAAATCGCCGAGCGCGGCAAAGCTATTCTCCGACATGTCAACCATATCGGCGAACGGCGCGATCTCGACCGGAAAGCGGCGCGCGGCGGCGCCGCCTTCCGCCAGGGCCCGCTGCCGGGTGGTTAGCGCACTCCAGATCGGATGATCCAGCGGATGGGACGATGATGCTGACATGCGGTGCTTCGCTCCCGTTTTGCTGGGAGCAGAGCAGCAACCGTCAGCGAAATCCAGTCCCGGCGGCGTGCCTGATTCACGCCACCTTCAGGCATAGCTCCGTGCCGCCTTTCAGCGGCAGCGTGATCGACAGGAAGCCGTTCTTGGGATCGCGCACGAACTCCAGGAAATCCGGCTCGGCATTGTCGTTCATGACATAGCCGCCGACCCGCAATTGCGGGGCAACGATCTCGATCACCTGGCGCGCCAGTGTTGGCCCGGTATCACCCGGCCAGCCATCGATCAGGATGAAATCCACGGGGACGCCGAGATCGCGCAGCGTCTCGCGTGCATCGCCCTCGCGGATCTCGGCATAGTCGGCAACGCCAGCGTCGGTGAGGTTGCGCTTGGCGGTCGCGACCTTGGCCGGCACGATCTCCGAGCCGATCACGGTGCCGCCGCCATTGTCGCGTACCGCGGCGGCGAAATAGAGCGTCGACATCCCGATCGAGGTCGCGAATTCGGCGACACGCTTGGCGCCGATGCCGCGACACAGCAGATAGATCAGCTCGCCCTGCTCGGGGTGGATCGAGAAGCCCTGCTCGGCATAGGCGTGCGGATCACGGCTGCCGGAACCACCGCGCGGCCCACCGCCGGCAGGCCTGCTGCGCGCGGCCTGCAGCCGATCGATGACGGCGGTGACGCGTGGGTCGGCAATCGCACTGTGCGGTCGATCGTCAGACATGACATGTCTCCTTCGGTGCGACGGCGTCACTGCTGCAGGATCTCGGCGGCAGCGCGCTCCAGGATTTTTGCGACGCGCCGCGCCTCGGCAGCGTCAGAGCCATGCTTGGCGCGCAGCGCGCGCTTTAGCGCATGGCGGGCACGGTGCAGATCGTCGGACGGGTCGCCATCGATATCGCCGGCGCCGGCGAAGGCTTCGCGCACCTCCTCCATGCGGCGGCCGATGCGCGACAGCGCCTCGAGGATGGCATCCGCCGTGGCACGGTTCTCGGCCAGATGCGCCTTGCCCTGCTCGGTGATGCTGTAGAGCTTTCGCGCGGCATCCTGGGTGATGCTGGCGTGGCCGATCTCCTCGAGATAAGTCAGCGCCGGATAGATCACGCCCGGGCTCGGGCTGTAGAAGCCGTCGGAACGCTCCTCGATCAATTTGATCAGCTCATAGCCATGCGCGGGGCGTTCGCCGAGCAGCGCCAGGATCACGAGCTGCAGGTCCTGCGACGAGAGCCGCCGGGAGCCTGGAAAGTCGCGGCCGCCGCCGCGCCCGAAAAAGCCGTGGCCGCCGCGGCCAAAGCGCTGATGCCGTCCGCCATGCCGGCCCATGGCGAAAATTCCAAACCGGAAGCCGTCGTCGTCTCGATTTCTAAACATGGTTACCTCGTTCATAAAACATATCTTACGATATATTTTGAGATGCTCTTTCTGCCAACCCACGTTTTCGTGAACGCCTACCCGCCGACCGCGCCCGGCCAACTCGGCGGGCGGCCTTTGACCGCGACATCAGGCTTGTCGGCATTCGCGCAGCCGGCCTATGGCTTGAGGCCGGTCTCCAATTCCCGCGATGTCATGCGCCCGAAGACGTTCGAAACCCATTGTCTGCACCTCCCCGCCACCACCAAGGTGGTGCAGTGGGAAGGCACGTCGGTGTTCAAGGTCGGCGACAAGATGTTCGCGCTATCAGGCGGCTTCATCGAGCGATCCGGCGGCTTCATGTTCAAGACCTCGACCATGGCCTTTCAGCTCCTGATCGAGCAGGGTTTCGCGCGACCGGCGCCGTACCTCGCGCGCGCCAAATGGGTGCAGTTGGTCGGCAACAGCGCCCTGCCCGACGCCGAGCTCAAGGCCTATCTCGACCAGGCGCATGCGCTGATCGCCGCGAAGCTGACGCGCAAATCGCGCAAGGCACTCGGGTTGGAAGACGCTGGGCCTGGACTGACCGGCCGCGCGATCAGACCTTCCTGAAGCTCGACCGGTATTGCGCCGGCGATACGCCGAGCCGCTCGCTGAACACAATGCGCATGCGGTCCGCGGAGCCGAAGCCGCAGTCAAAGGCCACAGCCTTCAAGGGCCGGTCGCTGCCCTCGAGCAGCCGCCGCGCCGCATCGATCCGCGCGCGCTCGACGAATTCGTGCGGCGTGAGACCCGTCTCCTGCGCGAAGGCGCGGCCGAAATTGCGCACGCTCATGCCGACGATTTCGGCCAGCGACTGCAGCGTATGCCGCGCGCCGACATGCTGCATGACCTGGGCCTGCGCCCGTGCAATCGGCGAATCCTCGTCGACCGGTGCCGTCAGATAAGGACTGAACTGGGACTGGCCGCCCTGGCGCTGCGCCACCACGACCAGCCGTTTTGCGACCGCGACCGCAACCTGCGGACCATGCCGCTCGCCGACCAGGGCGAGCCCAAGATCGATGCCGGCCGTCACGCCCGCCGATGTCATCAGCCGCCCGTCGCGGATGTAGATACGGTCGTGCATCACCTCGGCGGCCGGAAAACGCGCGGCAAGGTGCGCCGCGTTCTGCCAATGGGTCGTCACCTTGTGGCCGTCGAGCAGCCCCGCATGGCCGAGCGCGAAGGCGCCGGTGCAGATCGAGCCGTAGAGCCCGGCACGCGCCGATGCCCAACGCAGCCACTGCATCATCGCGGCATCCGGCGCAGCGTCAGGCAGTGCCGGACCACCGGCAACCAGGACGATGTCGAAGGCCTCCTGTGCATCGTCAAAGCTGAGATCGGCCGCCATCTTCATGCCGTTCGAGGCCCGCAACGGCGCGCAGTCGACCGCGACCAGAACCGTCTCGTAGCCGTCGCCTCCGGCCACAAAGCCGTTGGTCTCAGCAAACACGTCGACCGGGCCCGCGACATCGAGCGCCTGTACGCCATCGTGGATTGCGATCGCGACCCTCTGAACAGCCATCCCTTTTTCTTGCCCTTTTTCTTGCCCTCTCCTTGTCCACCCGCTGCCCTGCTGGCGCAAAACGACGTGCCGATGGCCCAATCCGGCGGCGCGCGATCGTTGCGGCCGGCGGCCAAAACGGGCGACAAAGCGCTTAACGGATCGCGTCGTCAGGCGGTCCGAACACACCGCAGAGTTGGACCGCCGGACGCGTGTTTTCACGCCACGGCATCGTCTTGCCACATCAAGGAGCATCTTGAAATGACCGAGATCATCGCCGGTATCCGTGTCCCCGACAGCGCCATGGCTCGCGCCGCCACGCAGCTCGTCCGCGATACCGAGGACGACCTGCTCTACAATCACAGCCGCCGCGTGTTCTTCTGGGGCGCGCTGACCGGCAATCGCCGCGAGCTGAAGTTCGATCCCGAGCTGCTCTATATCGGTGCCATGTTCCACGACATGGGGCTGACCGAGGCGCATGCGAGCCGCGATCTGCGTTTCGAGGTCGATGGCGCCAACGCCGCGCGCACCTTCCTCAAGAGCTATCGTGTGCCGGAGCGCGACATCGAGGACGTCTGGACCTCGATCGCGCTGCACACCACGCCAGGCGTTCCCGAACACATGCGGCCCACCATCGCGCTGGTGACCGCCGGTGTCGAGATGGACGTGCTCGGCATCGCCTATGACGATTTCTCGCACGAGCACCGCGACCATGTCTGCGCGCATCATCCGCGCGAGGCAAACTTCAAGGAAAACATCATCGATCACTTCGCCAACGGCATCATCCGAAAGCCGCTGACCACCTTCGGCAACGTCAAGGCCGACGTGTTGGCGCTGAAGGACCCGACCTACAGCCGAGTGAATTTCTGCTCAATCATCCTCGGCTCGAAATGGCCGGGATGACGCAACGCCAGGAACTAACGGGAGACGACCATGACCATCGCCATCAAGACAGGCTACGCCGACACCGAACGCGCAAGTAGCGCGGAAGACAATTTGCGTATCGATGACCATCCGATCCGAGCAGATTATTGGCTCGCCGTCGCGCTCGAGGACAGCTTTCCCTGCAGCGACCCGATCTCGTCGATGCGCATCGATTGAAACGCGGCGGGCATCTCGACCAACCGGATACGCCGCTCGCCTCGCTATCCGAGCGGCGTGTCGGAATCGACTGACAGCAATTTCGGAAACAGTTCCCTGAACGCGAACTTGTCGTCGCCCTTGGCACGGTCGAAGCGCAGCACGACGTCGAAGCGGCTGCCTTCCCATTTGGTCGGCGGGGTGCCCTTGCTGACCGGGATCAGCGGAAGGATGTCGGCGATGATCGACTTGTGCTCCCAACACAGCAGCACGACGCCGTTCAATGCCAGCAGCGCGGGGACGAGTTGCGGCTCGGAACCCTTGGCGAAGCTTTCGTTCGGCGTCAGCTTCCGCCGCGCGGCGAGCGCCGAGATCGTCTCGGCCGGCCGGCGGCTTGGCGGCTGGTTGGGTTCATTGTCGGGTCCCGGCGTCGCGGCATAGATGGCGTCAGGCTTGACATAGTCGCCCTTGGTGAGGTCGGTGCCGAACAGCGCCGCCCAAGCCCCGGCGCGCTGCCAGCCGCGGATCACCAGCGATTCCGTGTCGGACGCGCCATCCGTCATGAGACCAGGCCCCGGCCAGACGTCTCCGGGCTTCTCGGCGTGGCGAATGATGAAAAGCGTGAGCGCATCCATGTCGACCTCGCGGCAAAAGCGTTGGCATTTGGAAATATCGTAGGCCGCGCCGATCCTATCGAAGCTATTTCCGTCATACAATCAAAACAGGGTGTAGGATATATTATCTATCTAAGGGTGTTTACCGCGACCCGCAACCAACGCCGCCCGTGGCGGCGCCACTCCCTTCACGGACGATCTCCAGCCTAGTGCGCCGGGCCGCTGTCAGGACCGGGATCCTGGCCTGTGGCCGAGCCCGCGAGCCGGTCGAGATAATGGGCCCAGCCCTTGTCGTGGCTTGCGCACTGCGCTGCGTTCGGCAGGCCGCTATGGGTCATGCGCAAAAGCGTGCCGCTGTCCTTGTCGATCAGGTCGATCTCGATCAGGCTCGATCCCGGCGGCATCTCTTCGCCGCCCTCCCAGCCGAAACTGTAGGCGAGACGATGCACCGGCACGACTTCGCGGAACGCGCCACGCGCGGTCCGCGCGTGGTCGCCAGCGACGCCCTTGAGATAGAAGAGTCCGCCCGGGTGCAACTCGGTCGATGCTTCGAGACCCATCCAGCTCACGATCTTCTGCGGATCGGTCAGGAAGGCGAACACGGTGCCGGCGGAGCGGCGATCTGGATCTCGCGTTTTACGATGAAGGCTTCGGTCATCGATCATCCTCCCATGGCGATCTGGTGATGGGGATAGCGCGTGACAAGGCCAGTGCGTCAACCCCATGATGGGCTGATGCAGTTGTCTTCGACGCTGACCTGGCTGGTCGACGCCGCCGCCGAGACCGCGGGCGCCAACCGGTTGCTGGCGGAACTCGGTGCCCACCTGCTTGTGGATGGCCTGCCGCTCGCCGGCGGCGCGCTGACGCTCCAGGTTCCGCATCCGCTGATCGCGAGGCGCACTTGGCTGTGGCAGGCGAATAATGGCGATGTCATCGAAGCCCTGGGCTTCGCGCCGCAGGAGGCATTCACGGTGCCGGATGCGGGCCCTTCCGGCGATGCCGGCCGGCGCTGGCTTCACGGGCTTGCACAGGGCCCGGTGCATGAAGACATGATCGGATCGCGGCCGGATGGGCCGACGCTCAGCTGGATCGGAACGCGCCCGTTCACCAACGACGAGACCGATCGATTGTGCCAAGCCGCGCGTTTTGCTGCGGCACCGCTGGCAGCCCTCACCGCGCGTGCCACGTTGATCGCGGCGCTGGAGGCCTATCTCGGCCGGCGCAGCGCAGCACGCGTGCTGGCATCCCCGTTGCGACGCAACACCGGCGAGACCATTCAGGCCGCTCTGCTCTATGCCGATTTGCGCGGCTTCACGGCGCTCTCCGAAAACCATCCGCCGGCCGAGGTGATCGCGGCACTCGACGCCTGGTTCGATCGCATCGCCGGCGCGATCCATGCCTTCGGCGGCGAGGTGCTGAAATTCATCGGCGACGGTCTGCTCGCGATCTTTCCGGTCACGACAGGCGCGCGCAGTGCATGCGAGGCAGCGCTGCGCGCAGTGTCGGCCGCGCGTGTCGGAATGACACATCTCGATGCCGCGCGCCGCAAGCAGGGGCTGCCGCCGCTGCCATTCGGCGCGGCGCTGCATCTCGGCGAAGTGCACTGGGGCAATATCGGCGCCGCCGACCGGCTGGACTTCACGGCGATCGGCTCTGCCGTCAATCTCGTCAGCCGGCTCGAAGGGTTGTGCAAGCCGCTGGAGCAGACGGTGCTGGTCTCGGGTGTGCTCGCCGCCGAGACCGAGATGCCGCTGGTCGCGCTCGGCATGCATGAACTGCGCGGCATCGCGCTGCCATGCGCCGTCTTCACGCTGCCGAACGATTGACCCGGTCATCGGATGAGCCGCAGCCACGGCGCCAGATGGAACGCGCTCATCAGCGCATACATCGGAACCATGCCGCCAAGCGAAAACGGTCCCTGCATGGTTGCGCAGAGCATGTCGGCGGGTCCGATGGCGGCGATCAGCGCCATGACCGCGAAGGTCGGAGCTGCCGCCAGCGCGAGAAAGCGCGCCACGACATGGCCATATCCGCCGAACCGTGTCGCAAGCCAATCCTGGCGTGTTCCGATTCCGCGGTCGGTCATCATTCGATCTCCGTGGACGTGGCGTTTCCCGTCATGTGCTAGGCTAGGACCGGACCGCGGAGGGCGAGAGTGACAAGTGTGTCGGGATTCGCATGGACTCGCTGATCACGGCTGCGGCGCGCGCGCTCGCGGCGGGTGATCTCCTCGGCGCACTGAAACGGGTGGGCTTGCGCGACGACGCGCCGGCGCTGGCGATACGTGGCATCGCGATGGCCCGGCTCGGCGATTTTGTCCGCGCGAAGGATCTGCTGAAGCGCGCCGGCCGGGCCTTCGGCCCGCGCGAAGCTGTCGCCCGCGCGCGCTGCATCGTCGCCGAGGCCGAGATCGCGCTGGTCTTGCGCGACCTCGGCTTTCCGGCCAGGACGCTGGCGGCTGCTCGCGCAGCGCTCGAGGCGCATGGCGATCGGCTCAATGCCGCGCATGCCGCCTGTCTCGAGATCCGCCGCCTGCTCCTGATTGGGCATCTCGATGAAGCCGAGCGTATGCTCGCCGACCTCGACCCGACGCCTCTCCCTGCCGCCTTGCGGGTCGGCCACGAGCTCGTCACCGCAGGGATCGCGATGCGGCGGCTGCGGACCAAGCCCGCGCGCGAGGCGCTCGCTCGCGCCGATTCCGCCGCGCGCCGCGCCGGCATCGGCGCACTGGCGGCCGAAGTGGAACGCGCCGCGCACCTGTTGACCGTGCCCGCGGCACGCCTGATCGGGAAAGGCGGCGAGCGGGCGCTGCGGCTCGACGAGGTCGAGGCCGTGATGGCCTCCAAGGCGCTCGTCATCGACGCCATCACATATGTCGTACGCGACGCACGCACCGAGATCTCGCTGACCCGGCGGCCCGTGCTGTTCGCGCTGGCCCGTGCGCTCGGCGAAGCGTGGCCGAACGACGCGGCGCGCGGCGCGCTGATTGCGCGGGCGTTTCGCGGCAAGCACGCCGATGAATCGCATCGCGCGCGGCTGCGGGTCGAGATCGGGCGGCTGCGCCGGGCGCTGCGGCCGCTAGCCGATCTGCGCGCGACCCTGGACGGTTTCGTGCTGAAACCGCACGGCCGGCGCGATGTCGTGGTGCTGGCGCGCCCGGTCGAGGAGGAACATGCCGCAGTGCTCGCCTTCCTCGCCGATGGCGAGGCATGGTCGAGCTCGGCGTTATCGCTTGCGCTCGGCGCCAGCCAGCGCACCGTGCAGCGCGCGCTCGACACGCTGGCCGCTTCAGGCAAGGTGCAATCCTATGGCCGCGCCCGGGCGCGCCGCTGGATGATGCCGATGGTGCCGGGATTCACGACGGCCTTGTTACTCCCTGCCCCGCTGCCGAACGGCTAGCATCACACCGCAATCGAGAGAACAGGAGCGGAGCATGAAAAGGTCGGCGGCCCATATCGTCAGGGAATACGCCTTCGAGGGGGTCGAGAGCGTGCACGGCGTCACCTTCGACGGCGAGCAGGTCTGGTTCGGCGCCGGCGACCGCATGATCGCCTTCGATCCCGAGAGCGGCAAGACCACCCGCACGATCGAGGTCGCGTCGCATGCCGGCACCGCCTTCGACGGCACATGCCTCTATCAGATCGCCGAGGACCGTATCCAGAAGGTCGATCCGCATACCGGGCGCGTGATATCCACCATCCCCTCGCCCGGCGGCGGCCGCGATTCCGGCCTCGCCTGGGCCGAAGGCGCGCTCTGGGTCGGACAGTATCGTGACCGCAAGATCGTCCAGATCGATCCGGAGACCGGCACGATCCTGCGCACCATCGAGTCCAACCGCTTCGTCACCGGCGTCACCTGGGTCGACGGCGAACTCTGGCACGGCACCTGGGAAGCCGACACCAGCGACGTGCGGCGCATCGATCCGCAATCCGGCGAGGTCCTGGAACAGCTCGAGATGCCTGAGGGAGCCAAGGTCTCCGGACTGGAGTCCGACGGTCGCGACCGGTTCTTCTGCGGGGCCGGCAGCACGAAGAACAAGGTGCGCGCGATCGCGCGGCCGAAGCGAAGCCGCGCGTGATGCGCATGAGGTGATCCGCACCGGGCGGATCACCTCCATGTCAAAGCCTTACGCCGGCGCTGCCACGGCTGCGGGCCGCGCAGCCGCCGGGAACGGCCTGAAGGTCATCATGATCAGGAAGGCCCCGAGACCGACGGCCCAGGATCCGACATAGAGCCACGTGTAGCTCGCAAAGGTGTCGTAGATCAGGCCGCCGGCCAGCGGTCCGGTCGCCATGCCGAGGCTGCCGGCCATCGCGGTGCCGCCGATCACGGTGCCCATCATCCGCAGCGGGAAGTTCTCGCGCACCAGCACGGAATAGAGCGGCATGGTGCCGGCATAGATGAAGCCGAACATCGCCGCCACCGTGTAGAACGCGGCGAGCTCGCGCACGAAGACGTAGCCGAGCGCGCCGAACGCCTGCGCCAGCAGACCGAACACCAGCACGTTCTTGGCGCCGAAACGGTCGCCGAGCAGGCCGAAGGCGATGCGGCCGCCCATGCCGGCAAGGCCTTCGACGCTGTAGATCGTGACCGCCGCGATCATCGGGATGCCGCAGGTGATCGCGTAGCTCACGGTATGGATGATCGGCCCCGAATGGGTGGCGCAGCAGAAGAAGTTGGTTGCGATCAGGGTCATGAATTGCGGCGAGCGTAGCGCCTGCGCCAGCGACATCGCCGGCTCGCCGCTCGCGGACGCCGCGGAGGCGTGGTCGTTCTGCAGCGCGGGCGCGCGGCGCACCAGGAACGAGACCGGGATCATGATGGCGGCGACGACACCGGAGACGATCAGCATCGAGGTCCGCCAGTCATGGCTAGTGACGAGCCATGCCGCGAACGGCGACATCGTCATCGGCGCCATTCCCATGCCCGCCGACACCAGCGAGACGGCGAGGCTGCGATGGGTGTCGAACCACCCGGTGACGCAGGCCATCATCGGCGCGAAGATCGCGGCACAGGATGCGCCGACCAGCACGCCGAACGTGAACTGAAATGCCAGCAACGACGGCGCCCGGCTCGCCAGCGCGAGACTCGCCGCCAGCACGACCGATCCGGTCAGCACCACCGGGAGCGGCCCGAGCCGGTCAGATAGCGTGCCCCAGATCATGCTGGTGCAAGCCATCGCCAGGAAGCCGATCGTCATGGCGCTGGAAATGCCGGTCACCGACCATCCGGTCTCCCGCGCCATCGGTTGCAGGAACACCGGCAGCGAAAACATGCCGCCAATCGCGACGCAGCCCAACAGCCCTCCGGCCGCGACGATCACCCAGCGATAGTGAGAATTGCTCATTCCTGATCTCCCAGTGAGCTTGGTCTGGGTGGAAGACGAACGGGGTGCGGCGGAACCGACAGCCGATTGTAGCGCTGGCTCACTTTTTTGCGAGACCGTAGCCGACGGACAACCACGGTCAGCGCTTGATCGCATCGCATCCGCGCATCGCTCGCAACGCCGGCACCGCGATAGCCGCCTCTCCGCGCCCACTTGACATTCAGAGGTTGCAGGCGTATTTCCGCGGCCCTCGCGAGCGCCATGCCCGCGACTGAATGCGAGCGAACCTGTGATACTGAAACCGCAACACGGACACGAATGCCTCCGCAGACTATCCATCTGTCTACGGCCGAACGTCTATGCATGCCCGGTTCATGGGAGTGGTCTCGCTTAAGCGCGATCGACAATCCGTACTTACGGACCCTCCCGAGCCAGCCGCTTCGGAGGGTTTTTTGTTGCCCGCGCGCGGCCTGCTCGACCTCCGGCAAAGATAACCTCGAAGCCTCTGCCTGAACCGTTTCACGTTCAGGCATGTTCAGCAGGAAACAAGACCATGCGACGAGCTGATCCCTATCAGGAACGTGCCCGCGAGCTCTGCCTCGCTGCCGGCGTTGATCCGGATTCCCGTGTCGGCGAAGGCCGCGGCCAGCCGGCCTGGTGCCTGTATCGCGATGCTGCCCGCAAGGAGAAGCTGGCGCGCGAGGCCGATGCGGCCTCCGCCGAGATCGCGATGCTGCGCCAGCAGGAAGAGCGTTTCAAGAACGCGCCGATGAAGGTGTTCGGCGAACACGACGCGGCGACCATCGCGCAGATGCGTAACTGCATGGCGGTCGGCAATGTCGTGTCCGGCGTGATCTGCGCGGACGGCCACCTCGGCTACGCCCAGCCTGTCGGCGGCGTGATTGCCTATGAGAAGCAGATCAGCATCTCCGGCGTCGGATTCGACATCGGTTGCGGCAACATGGCCGCGCGGCTCGACGTCCGCTTCGACGACATCAGTGCGATCGCCCCGACGATCATTCGCGACGTTGCGAAGGTGATTTCCTTCGGCATCGGCCGAAGAAACGTCGAGACGGTGGAGCACGCGCTGTTCGACGATGGCGACGCGTGGCGCGAGAGCGACATGGAGGCGTATCGACAGAAGGCCGTCGGCCAGCTCGGCACGGTCGGCTCCGGGAACCACTATGTCGACCTGATGCGTGACGAGGCCGGTTTCGTCTGGATCGGCGTCCATTTCGGAAGCCGCGGACTCGGGCACACCAGCGCGACCCGCTACCTCAAGGCTGCCGGCGGCAAGGATGGGATGAATGTCCCGCCCGCGATCGTCGACGAGGATTCCGAACTCGGGCGTCGCTACATCGCGGCGATGCAGCTCGCGGGCCGATACTCCTATGCCGGCCGCGAATGGGTCGTGGAGCGGGTTCGCCGGATCATCGGCGGACAGGTGACCGAGTCCGTGCACAACCACCACAACTACGCCTGGCGGGAAACGCATGGCGGCAAGGACCTGTGGGTGGTGCGCAAGGGCGCAACGCCGGCCTTTCCCGGTCAGAAGGGATTCGTCGGCGGGTCGATGGGCGATGATGCCGTCATTCTCGAGGGCGTCGATAGTCCGGAAGCCAAGGCCTCGCTGTACTCGACCGTGCACGGCGCCGGCCGGTTGTTCGGCCGCAATGAAGCGAAGCGCCGGTTCACGCGCGAGGAGATGGACCGATGGCTGAACGAGCGCGGCGTCACCCTGATCGGCGCCGATCTCGACGAAAGCCCGATGGCCTATCGGCGCCTGCCCGACGTGCTCGCCCAGCACGCCGGAACGGTGAAGGTGCTGCACACGTTGCGGCCCTTTGCCGTCGCGATGGCGGGTGAAGGCGAGTTCGATCCATTCAAGGACTAGGACGAGGCGTACGCGCCTCGCCGCCGCTGCCTCTTGGCTCAGTTGCCAGACCGCCCGGTTCTGAACGGGCGGTCCGCGGTTCAAGCCCGCGAGAGGCTGCCGGTGCGGTGGCGAAATGGGAACGCTGCGGTCTGCAAAACCGCCATGAGCCGGTTCGATCCCGGCCCGCATCTCCAACGTCAGCCCCCCTCACTCCGCGGCCTCGCGCTGCGGAACGCCCTGCTCGATGTCGAGTTGCAGGATATCGTTGAAGCGGTTGAATGCGCCGCACAGTGCGATCCGCCAGGTCAATTCGACGATCTGCGCTTCCGAAAAATGCTCGCGGAGGCGCTCGAAGATCTCGTCGCGCGTCTTGTTCCAGTTGTTGGTGACGGCGATCGCGTATTCGACGACGAGCTTGTCGACGGCATCGAGCTCGGGATGATCCTTGTAGTCGAGCAGCCGTTCGGCGCCCGCCTCCGTGACGCCCTGGATCGCGAGCTTCGGGGCATGGTGCGAGACGCAATAGTCGCACTTGTTCAACAGCGACACCGTCACCAGCGCGAGCTCGAGATGGCGCTTCTTGACCGCCGCTTCGTCAGCGAGATCCACCAATAGCGACCACATATGCCTGAAGATCGGCGGCCGGTGCGCCATCACCCCGGCCTGGTTCTCGAACGCGCCATAGGTCGTCATCTTGTCCCACAGCGGCTGGAGCGCGGGCGGCAAATCGTCTCTCGTCTTGATGGACACGCGTGACATGGATCTTACCTCTGAGCGGAATGGCATCGGCGCAGCCTGCCTCCGTTCGCTGGCTGCCGCAAGCCGCGGCATTGCAGACGTCACGCGAAGAAACGGCGCAGCTCCGCGGCGACATGCGCCGGCATATCCCCGGACCGACTTAAGGTCAGAACTTCTTGCCTTTGCTTGGCCGCTTCTGCTCGGTTCCGGTGTCCTTGAGCTCATCTGGCGTCACGCGGCAGTCGCCGTTCTTGTCGTATTGCAGAATGAATTCGCTCCGCTTCTCGACGAACTCGCTGCGCGTTATCTTGCCGTCCTGATTTTCGTCGAAATAGCCGAAGTCGGCGTCGGCAAGCGCACTGCCGACCCGACGAACAACATCGAACTCCGCAGGCGTAAGATTTCCGTCGCGGTTACGATCGGCCCGATCAAACACCCGCCCGAGATAACCTTTCCACTCGTCGCAGGTGTAAACGCCATCACGATTGGCATCCCAGCTCTCGGCCATGCTGGCCGGCGAACGATCCCGGCCCGAGGGCGGCCGCGACGAACCCTGATCCGACGAAGCCGTCTGCGCCGATGCAAAGGGAATCGTGGTGCAGAGCAAGCTCACCGTTGCGATCATTCCACAGATAGATGCCGAGCTTCCGCGCAAAATGTTGCCTCCTCGTCGCCGTCCTGAAGTCAGCGGGAGTTGTCGGTTCGCCGTGGCGAAAATGCGGAAGGACGCGGCGCGGATACAGGTCGTTACAATTTGGACCGGTGCGTTTCTCGCGCGACGCAATGTTGTTGATCGAACAGCGATCGCAAGGAGCACTCCGGTGGAATAGCTGGCGCGCCGGGATCACTCCTCCTCCGCTTCGTGCTTCACCGCACGCAACAGATTGTCGCGCAGCCTGACGACGCCCTTCTGCACAACCGCAAACTCGTCCCCCAATCCGCAGGCCCCGATCACCGACGCGCCGAGGTCCGACTCGAGCAGGCGGCGGCCGGCCGGCGTGAGGCTCAGCCGCACCTGGCGCTCGTCCGCCGGATCGCGGACGCGGCGGATATAGCCGCTCTGCTCCAGCTTCTTCAGGATCGGCGTCAGCGTGTTGGATTCCAGGACGCATCCGATTAGATCGGATACGATATAACTCCAACCGAAAGGAATTCGCCATGACTGCCACTGCAAAGGTTCTCTTCACCGGAAAGACCCACGTCACCGCCGGCCCCAACGGCGCCGCCCATTCCCGCGACGGCTTCCTCGACATCAAGCTGCCGCAGCCACACCCGGCCGCGGAAAACCTGTTCGCCGCCGCCTGGTCGGCCTGCTACATCGGCGCGATCCAGCTCGCCGCGACACAGCGTAAGGTCAAGCTGCCGAGCGAGCCCGAGGTCGACGCCGAAATCGATCTGAATTTGGCGGGCAGCGATTTCTTCCTGCGCGCACGCCTCAACGTCCACGTTCCCGGCGTCGAGCGCGAGGTCGCCCAGCAACTGATCGAGGCCGCGCATGGCATCTGCCCCTACTCCAAGGCCGTCCACGGCAACATCGATGTGACGACCACGCTCGTCTGACACGATCAGGTAACCGCATGACAAGCCGACCTGGCTCGACATCCTCAACGCCGACCGGCCGCTCGCCGGTCGGGTCCGCGCAGGTCGGCGACGTCAAGGACATCAGGAGTTCAACATGAGCAACATTTTTGCAAAAACGACGCGGGCGCTCGCGATTGCCACGCTGGTCGCCGGAAGCCTACTGGCCCTGCCGGCAGCACAGGCGCAGCAGCCGGCCGGCATCAAGCGAACGGACTTGCAACGCCACGACCTCAGCGCGCCCGGACGCGAAGCCGTCCAGGTGCGAGTCGACATCGAACCCGGCATGGCGTTCGGCCGCCACACCCATCCCGGTGAAGAGATCATCTATGTGCTCGCGGGCACGCTGGAATATGACATCGACGGCAAGCCGCCGGCGACGCTGAAGGCCGGCGACGTGCTGTTCATTCCGGCCGGAACGATCCATGCGGCAAAGAACGTCGGCAATGTCACCGCCAGCGAGCTTGCGACCTACATCGTCGAAAAGGACAAGCCGCTGCTGACCCTGGTCAAGTAGCACCCGGCGTAGGCAAACAAAGCGACACGCCAGCCGAAATGCTCTGAAAGAATGTGTCCGAGCGGCCAGAACACGGTGGCGGCCAATCCACCGAACAATGTGATCTCGGACATGGCGCGTCGCGCCTCCGGTCCGCCGATCCGGGCCAGTGCCGCGAAGGCGGCGTCATACAGCGTCAGCCGCATGCCGAGACCAAGGACGATCCACGAAACATAATAGGTCGCGACCTGATGCGAGACGGCAAGACCGGCACATCCGACGGCATTCATCAACGCGCCGACGACCATGACATCCCGGCCGCCCGATCAACTGCGCGGCTCCTAGACCGACGACGGAGGTGCGTCGCCGCCCGGACCAAGCGGGCGCTGCATCAGCACGGTGTCGACCCATTGCCCTAGCTTGAAGCCGACCGATCGCAACGTGCCGACCGGCTCGAAGCCCATGCGGCGATGCAGCGCGATCGATCCGGCGTTGCCGCTGTTGCCGATCACGGCCAGCATTTGCCGCCAGGGTCCAGCTTCGGCGCGCGCGATCAGGGCCTGGAGCAGCGCCGCGCCGAGACGGCGGCCACGCAGCGCCTCCGACACGTACACCGAGTCCTCGATCGTATGGCGATAGGCCGGCCGCGGCCGATACGATGTCGCGTAGGCGTAGCCGGCCACCCGTCCGTCGATGTCGGCGACGAGATACGGCAATCCTGCCGCCAGCACGGCGTCGCGGCGCCCGAGCATCTCGTCCACCGTCGGGGGCACCTCTTCGAAGGTTGCCAGCCCGTTCAACACGTGATGCGCGTAGATGCGCTGCACATCCGCCATGTCGGCCTCCATCGCGTCGCGGATCACAATGCCGTTGATGTCTCCAGTCATGCCGTCTCTCTGCCAAGGCCGTCAGCGTTGCCCCAGCATGCCGGATCGCGTTATATAAGTGAAGCTTTGATAGCCTATGCGATGCATAAGAGATACTTTGATGAAGAGCCTCAATCTGGATTACCTGGAGAGCTTCCGCATCGTGATCGAGAGCGGCACCTTCTCGGCCGCGGCCGAACGACTGCAGCTCACGCAGCCGGCGGTAAGCCTGCAGGTGCGCCAGCTCGAGAAGAACCTCAACGCGACCTTGATCGAGCGCGTCGGACGAAAAGCGCGACCGACCGCCGCCGGAGCGGCGTTGTTGGACCACGCGCAGCAGATCGACGCCGCCGTTGCATCGGCCGTCGACGCTGTCGCGCAGCAGACGACCGGAACGGCGGGGCGTGTGCGGCTCGGCACTGGCGCGACCGCATGCATCTTCCTGTTGCCGCCGATCCTCAAGGAGTTGCGGACGGCGCTTCCCTCGCTCGAGATCACTGTCACGACGGGCAACACCGCTGACGTCGCCAAGGCGGTCGAGGACAATACGATCGACATCGGGCTGGTCACGCTGCCGGTGTCCGGGCGCAGCTTCGAGATCACGCCGGTCATGAATGACGAGTTCGTGCTGATTGCGCCGTACGACATGGCGCTGCCGGCGCGGATCACGCCGGCCGTGTTGGCGACCAGGCCAGTCGTCCTGTTCGAGCCCGGCGGCAACACGCGGCGCACCGCGGACGAATGGCTGGCGCGCGGCGGCGTCTCGCTGAAGCCGTTGATGTCGCTCGGCAGCGTCGAGGCGATCAAGGAGATGGTGCGGGCCGGGCTCGGATGCGCCATTCTGCCAGGCATGGCGGTGACTGCGAAGAACAAGCCACGCGACTTGGTGGTCAGGTCGCTGTTGCCGAAACTCTACCGCCGGCTCGCCGTGGTGATCCGCCGCGACAAGCGCCTCGATCGCGGGCTGAGAAAGACCTTATCCGCGCTGAAAACGATCTCGACGAAGGACGACGATCGATAGGGAGGACGCTACGCGCCCTCCCCGCGCCCTATGATGTTGACTTGCGTTCTTCTTCAGCGATCTTGCGGAACGCGGCGACGCCGGCGTCCGTCACGGAGGCCCACTTTGCGTTCGGCGTAGCCTCGGCATCATAATTGTCGTGCCAGTTCCACCATTTATAAGGCGGGCTCTGCGGGTAACCCTTGGGCGAGTCCTCCCAGACCTCCTGACGCCCGAGCGGCGTGATGTCGAGATAGCTCCAGACGGTTCCCATCGCCTCATCGCCGCGGCTGTTGATGAGGTAGCTGCGGAAGATCTGCTCGCCGTCGCGGACGAACACGTTGTGGCCATGCCATTCGCCGACGCCGAAATCCGCGTCGAAACTGTCCGTGATCGTGTACCAGGGCATCACCCAGTCCATCCGCCTCTTCAGCCGAGCGATGTCCTCCTGCGGCGCGCGCGAGGCATAGACGAGCGTGGTGCCGCGCTGATTCAGATGAGACAGATGACTGACCTGATCGGCGCCGAGCGAGCAACCGCGGCAGGCGTGATCGGGCCAGCCGAACACCCCGGGTTCGAAAAAGGCGCGATAGACGATCAGTTGCCGGCGGTCCTCGAACAGATCGAGCAGGCTCACTCTGCCATCAGGTCCTTCGAACGCGTACGCCTTCTCGACCGCCATCCACGGCATCCGCCGCCGTTCGGCGGCGAGCGCATCGCGCGCGCGCATCAGCGCTTTCTCCTTCACCAGCATCTCCAGACGCGCCGCCTCCCAGGCCTCTCGGGACACGATCGGCGGGGTGTGTATCGCGCCCTGTCCGGTGTTGCGGTCGTTTTCGGGTGATTTGCTTGTCATGATCTCAATCTCCGAATGGGACAAAACGCCGGGGCGAAAGCGCAGTTCCATCGCCGCCGGTCGCTCGTCGTTGGTCATGGCCCAACTTGGCGCAGCGGCAGCCGATGGTGGGAGTGACAAGTGTGTCGGGATTTTTCGCGCGTGCCCGGCACTCCCTTCCTCTCATCGTTGCAAATTGCTTGCATATTGCAACTACCTGTGTGAGCCTCCGGCCATGAGACAAACCGCGACTGCCCCCGACGATGATCTGAAGCTCAGCGCCTGGCTTCCGTATCGCCTGTTCCTCGTCGCAGCGCAGGTCGCACGCCCGCTCGAAGGCTTCTACAGCGAGACCTTCGGATTGAGCCAGGCCGGCTGGCGCATCCTCGCGGTCATCGCCGAACGCGACGGCGCCAATGCCTCCGAGATCGGGCGCGCCTGCGCGCTCGATCCGTTCTCGGTGAGCCGCGGCATCGGCCAGCTCGCCGAACTGGGCTTCGCCGTGCGGCGACCGGGCAAGAGCGATCGGCGCTTCGCTGCCGTCAGCATCACGCGGAGCGGCCGGGCCGCTTTCAACAGGATCGCCGCACTGGGCAGCGCGATCGAGGCGCGACTGCTCGCACGCCTGTCCGGGGCCGAGCGCGCGACGTTGGGCTCCGCTCTCACCCGGCTCGAATCTGAAAGCACGCGCATCGACGCCGGCGGATGGCGCGCTTTGCTCGATGACACCGCCGCCTCATGACGGCCCTCCTGTTCGGGCTGACCGCGATGCTCTGGGGCGGCGGTGCGCTGGCCACCGCAATGCAGGCCGGCGTGACACCGGCGCCCTGGTCGGTGGCACTGCGCATGGCACTTGCCGGCCTCATCCTGCTTGGGTTCGGATTGATCCGCGGCATCCCGCTTGCGATCCCCTCCCGAGACCGGGCGGCCGTGGCGCTGCAGGGCCTGCTGTTCTTTTCCGTCGCCTTCGTTGCCTTCTATGAAGCGACCGCGCGGATGCCGAGCGGCCTTGCGGCGCTGGTGTTGTCGACGTCGTCACTGTTCGCGGCCCTGATCGCGCGCGCAGCGCTCGGCGCCTCGATTTCCTCAGGCTTCGTCTGGGGCGCGCTCTGCGGCATCGTCGGATTGGCCATCATCTTCGTGCCTGGCGTCACCGCGCCGGGTGCGACGCCGCTTGCCGGCTTCGCCTGGGCACTCGTCGCGGCCATCGCGACCGGCGCGGGGACGACGATCGGTGCACGCAATCAGCGCGCGGGCCTGCCTGTCGTCGCCGTGCTGGGATGGGGCGCGCTGGTCGGAGCAACCGCGAGCGCGCTCTGGGCCGCGGCGACGGGCGCAACCTTCGCGGTCGACGTGTCGGTGCCCTATCTCGCGAGCTTCCTCTATCTCGCGGTCGCGGCGTCCTGCATCACCTTCATGCTCTATTTCGAGCTGGTGCGCCGGCTCGGTCCCGGCCGCGCGGCCTACACGCTCGCCTTGGTGCCGCTCGTCGCGCTCGTGCTATCAGCGTTGTTTGAGCACTTGTCGCTGGGCTGGCCTGTTCTTGCCGGCGCCGTGGCGATCCTGCTCGGCAACGTGCTGGTGCTGTCGCGATAACGCGAGGCGCCGAGAAGATGCTATTTTTCCCGCTGTGAGTTGATTCGTAGGCGGCAGCTTTCGGATCGCCTCGATCTGGCTGCTCCCGGAAGACGGTCCTTTGCCGGCAGGTTTGAAGAACACATCTGGGCGGGTACCGAACCTGCATCGCATGCAGCGGAAGGCGTATGGCGCCTTTCAACAGGGCGATTTCGACAAGACCGAACGGCTTTGCGCCGGGATACTCGAACATCGGCCTGATGATTTCGACGCGCTTCATTTGCTGGGGCTGCTCAATTTCGAGCGTCGGCACATGGTGGAGGCGCTCCGCTTTCTCGCAGCTGCGCTCAGGGCCGATCCCGGTTCTTCGGATGCGATGTCGAATTTGGGGCTCGCGCTGCACACCGCCGGACATTACGACGAGGCGATCTCGCATTTTCGCAGCGCGCTGCAACTGGTGCCGGATCATCCGGAGATTCTCTACAATCTCGGCAACTCCTGGCTGGCGCTCGGTCGCTTCCATGAAGCGGAGGCCAGCTTTGCCGCCGCGCTCGCAAGCAAGCCCGATCACGTCGGCGCACTGGTCAACCGGGGCAACGCGTTCTTGAGGCTGAACGAGCCGGTCAGAGCGTTGGCGAGCTACGATGCCGCGCTGGCGGCGATGCCCGGTCATCCGCAGATCCTGACCAACCGCGGTCACACCCTTCGCCGGCTCGACCGGCCCCTCGAAGCGCTGGTGGACTTCAGGGCAGCGCTGGTCGCCGCTCCCGAATTCGCCGAGGCCCATTTCGAAGCCGCGATGGCGCATCTGACGTTGGGCGATTTCGATGCCGGCTGGACGGCGTATCAACGGCGCTGGCAGACCGGAGCATTTGCCCGGCAGCGCCGGGAATTCCGGGCGCCGCTGTGGCTGGGTCACGAGCCGGTCGAGGGCAAGACCATTCTGCTGCACGCCGAACAGGGTCTTGGCGATACCATCCAGTTCATTCGCTATGCGCCGTTGCTGGCGAGCCGCGGTGCCAACATCATCTGCGAAGTCCATGCAGAGTTGCGACCGCTGTTGTCGCAGCTCGACGGCGTGAGCGTGATCGCTGCCGGCGAGCCGCTTCCCGCCTTCGATCTGCACTGTCCGTTGCTCAGCCTGCCGCTCGCATTCAAAACGCAGGTCGAGAGCATCCCGGCATCCGTCCCGTATCTCGCCGCACCCGCGGAGCGCATCGAATACTGGCGAAACCGCTTGCCGCCGGGCCGTCCGCGCGCCGGTTTTGTCTGGTCCGGCTCGTCGACCCACAAGAACGACGCCAACCGATCGATTCCGCTGGCACGCCTGTCTCAGCTGTTCGAGACGCCGGCCATGCAATGCATCAGCCTGCAGAGTGAGATGCGCGGCGCGGACCGTGACGTTTTGCGCAATCTTCCGAACCTGCTCCACCTCGGCGACGAACTCGGCGATTTCACCGACACGGCGGCCATCATCTCGCTGCTCGATGTCGTCATCTCGGTCGATACGGCGGTTGCGCATCTGGCGGGAGCACTGGGCAAGCCGGTCGTGATCCTGCTTCCCCACGCCGCAGATTTCCGCTGGATGCGCCATCGCGCCGATACGCCCTGGTATCCGACCGCGAAGCTGCTCCGGCAGCCCGCCTTTGGCGACTGGGACAGTGTGATCGCGCGTCTGCACGACGAGCTGCATCCTGCGCATGCGGCGACGTCGGTGGCGAGGGCTTGGTCCGTACTAGTGGTCTACCACAGTGATTTTGACTCTTTGGCGGTGGCTGGATAGGCGCGGCCGAGTTTGGCGCGGGCTTTGTCGGTTGTGAACATCCATTTGATTCGGGCTCGGGTTTTATTTCGCCGCCGTTGCCATGCTGTGATCTCATTTCGGAGCCTTTTGGGGTCGTCGATGCGGCGGCCGAGACACTGGCGCTGAAGCACGCTGATCTCGCACTCAACCATGTTGAGCCAACTGGCGTGCTTCGGGGTGTAGTGGAATTCGAGGCGGCACAGGATGCGTCGGGCCTCGGCGGGCGCGAAGGCCTCATACAGCGCCCCAGGCTTATGGATCGACAAATTGTCCTGCACGACACGGATGCAGGCGGCGTCGGGATAATGGACGTCGACGAGCTCACGCATGCAGTGGGCGTAGTCCACGGCGGCGCGGCGGTCGGTGAGCTTGACGTTGCGCCAGCCCCGATACGGATCGAAGGTGACGAAGAGATTGACGGTGCCGTTGCGGCGATACTCGTAATCGTAGCGCTCGCGCTGTCCCGGTTGGGCCGGGACCGGCTGGCGCACCTCGCCGATCAGCTGGACGGGGGTCTCGTCGAAGCAGACCAGCGGCCGGGCGGGATCCGGCGTCTCGGCGTAGAGATCGAGCACGTCCTCCATGCGGGCGACGTATTCGCCGTCGACATGGGGAATGCACCACATGTCCCTGCGCCATGGTTTGAGGTCGTTCTCGGCCAGCCGGCGACGCACGGTCTCGCCCGACAGGCTGTCGTGATCGGTGAGCTTGACCATCGTGTCGGCCAGCAGCGTCAGCGTCCAGCGTTTGCGGCCGGCAGGCGGCTTGGCGCATGCCGTCGCCACCAGCAGGGCCTCCTCCTTTCCGGTCAGCTTGCGCTCTGCGCCCGGACGCGGCTCCTCACTCAAGGCCCGCTCCAGATTGCCTTCCACGAAGCGGCGCTTGGTCCGGCTGACGGTGGAAAGGCTGACACTCACGGTCCGGGCAATCTCCTCGTCGCTGCGGCCCCTATCGGCCGCCAGCAAAATCTGCGCCCGCTTGAGCTTGCGGGCGGCGTGCTTGCCGCCGCCGAGCATCGCCGTCAGTTCGTCGCGCTCGGCTTGGCTCAATTCGACCCGATAACGTACATTCATGCTTTGCCTCCTTGTCGGAGGCCGGGACGAATTGATCCATGAGTTAAAAATCAGGCGCGCGCTTAACCGAGAAGCAGGGTCACTACCTCGCTTTCATCCATACCTATTCGTACATGTTCGGACAGCCGCCCGCCGAAGCCGACATTCAGCGCCATTTCCGCGTCAGCCCGCCGTCAGTCCACCAAATGATCGTCACCCTCGAACGAAACGGTTTCATTCGCCGTCAGCCCGGCGTTCCCCGAAGCATCGAGATTCTCCTGCCACCCGAAAACTTGCCGATCCTCGAATGGCTCGGCATCAAAACGTCAAAATCACTGTGATGAACCACTAGGCTGACGACGCAGCAGGAAATGGAACGCCGCGACGTGCGTGATCATCAGCAGCGCGCGGCCTCGAACACCGCGGTCAGGATGCCGAGCCGCCCTTCCATGAGATTTCGGCCCAAATTCGCGGACAGCTGCGCGAAATCGGGTCCCATCACCACACCGAGGTTTGGCGACGGCGGCGGCGGCGATGCGCGCATTTGCGTGATCCACGCCCTGGCGGCCTCAGTGCTGTCCTGCCACACCAGCGCATGAAATCCTGCCGCTTCGATCGCCTCGCGTGTCGCCGCTTCTGTCAGGAGAAAGCTCGTCGCCGGCGTTCGCGCCCACGGCACGGGATAGTGCGGATCGCCGCTGTTCAACACGACGTCATAGGTCGCAAATCTGCCGCCCGACTTCAGCACGCGATGGATTTCGCGGTAGAGCCGCGTCCGGTCGGAGATGTTCATCGCCACATGCTGCAGCAACACCGCGTCGAAGCGGCCGTCGTCAAAGGGAAGCTCCAGCGCACTCGCGGTCTGGAATGACACCTGCTCGCTCTGGCCCGTGCGCGCCGTCAGATAGCGCGCGGCATCCACGAAGGGATCGCTGAGGTCGACGCCCGTCACCCGGCAGCCGCAGGTCGCAGCCAGAATGCGCGCCGGTCCGCCGACGCCCGATCCGACATCAAGCACCGACATCTCGGCACTGATCCCGGCCAATTCGGCAAGCTCGGCGGTTGCCGCAAGCCCGCGGGTGTGGAACTGGTCGAGCGACCCCAGTTGCTCTGGCGTGAGCTGTTGGTCCTCCGAGCCGAAGCCCATGAGCGCCGTCTTCAGCCGGTCGGTCAGGCCGGTCGCGCGATAGTGGTCGCGCACTTCATCAAGGGCATCGGTCATCGCAGGTCTCCTTTTGGCAGCTTTCCTTTGGCCTTCAGGCTGTCGGGGACTGATGTGGACCGCTTTCCGCGAGCAACTATCCACGATAATGTCGACGGGCCATGAAGCAGAACTTCACAGTCAGGCAGGGCGCGCTCGACGGCGTCGAGGCGTTCCTGAGCGTGGCCCGACACCGCAGTTTCCGCAAAGCGGCGGCGGAGCTCGGGGTGACGCCGTCGGCGATCAGCCAGGCGGTCCGCACGCTCGAAGCGCGAATCGGCGCGGCACTTTTCATCCGCACGACGCGCAGTGTCGGGCTGAGCGAAGCCGGCGAACGATTTCACGCGCGCGCCAAGCCCGCCTTCGAGGAGCTGGTCGCGGCAAGCCGGGTCGCGCGCGACCTCGGCCAGCGGCCTTCGGGGCTGTTGCGCCTCACGGTGCCGCGGTCGGTGGTGCCGATCCTGCTGGAGCCGCTGATCGCATCGTTCTGCCGGGCCTATCCCGAGGTCGAGGTGGAGATCTCCGCGAACGAGCAATTGGTCGACCTCGCGGCGGGAGGGTTCGACGCCGGCGTCAGAATGGGCCAGTTCGTCGCCGCAGACATGGTTGCGCTGCCGCTCTCGCCGCCCTTCCCCTTCATGGTCGTCGGCAGCCCCGACTATCTGCGCCGGCGCGGGAAGCCCGAGCGTATCGACGACCTCCGCCAGCATGACTGCTTGCGCATCCGCCGTAGCAACGGGTCGGTCGCCCCGTGGTCCTTTGTCAGCGGCAACCAGCCGATCGAGGCGATCGTCTCCGGACCGCTGATCGCCTACGATTTTCCCACCCTTGTTGGCGCCGCCGTGGAGGACATGGGGCTTGCGCAAACCCCGGCGCCGATCGCCGCAGGGCCGCTGAAGGCCGGCAAGCTGGTGCAGGTGTTGGCGCCGTTCGCAACGATGACGCCGGGTGTGTTTCTCTACTATCCCAGCCGCCATCAGATGATGCCGAAACTGCGCGCCTTCATCGATCACGTGAAGAGCCGATCGCGCGCGGCCAACAAGGCCCGAAGCCAGAAAACGCGCTGACGCGGCCCGCCACACTCACCCTCCCGCGATCAGCTCTTTTGCCAGCGCCATGCAGGCCGGCAGCGTTACCGGGTCGTTGGCAGCGTTGCCGGCTGATGGGTGCGAGGCGTAGCGCGCGATCACCATCTCGGCTTTCGGATCGATGTAGATGCCCTGGCCATGAACGCCGCGCGCCATATAGGCGCCGTGCGCATTGTGCGACACATTGCTCCAGGCCCAGCGCAACTCAGGAAAGCTACGAAACGAGCCGTTCTGGAAGCTGATGGTGCGGTCCGGCCGCGGCGGAAAGCCCTTCATCCAGCCGAGCGTCTGCGGATCGGACTCGGTAGCGGTCGGGGTTGATTGGCTGGGGGCTGACACAACGGACATCAAGGAGGCTCCAGAGGGAACGGTGCGGATGTCGTATCATGCGGCAGCAGGACGGACATCCCGCGTTTGCGCCGGGGTGACCCTCGCCACGCCGGGCAAATCGGTGATTGGCGCGTCAGTCGATTGACGATGACAAAATACCTGACTAAAGTCAGATATATGCTCGACCCCGTTTCCCGCGTCCGTCGTTTCAACCGTGCCGTGACCTCAGCCGTCGGCGCGCTCGATACGTCGTTTCTCGGCCGCGGCCGGCCGCTGGGGGCGGCGCGCGTGCTGAATGCGATCGGGCATGGGCGCTCTGATGTGAGCGATATCAGGGATTATCTCGGCCTCGATTCCGGCCTGATGAGCCGTCTGTTGCGCAGCCTCGAAGACGAAGGGCTGATCGAGACCACGGCGCACAAGGACGACGCGCGACGTCGCATCATCAGGCTGACGCCGGCCGGCCGGCGCGAGTTCAACGCCTATGAAGCGATCTCCAACCGGCAGGCCGAGGACTTCCTCGCCCGCCACGCGCAGCGCGAGGCCCTGCTCGCCGCGATGGACATGATCGCCTCGGCGCTCGGGCACGACGGCACGGCTTTGCATGAGGTGGACCCGCGCAGCGACGAGGCGCGCTATTGCCTCGGCGCGTACTACGCCGAGTTGGCGCGACGCTTCAGCCACGGGTTCGACGTCAAGCTGTCGCGCGACCCCGACGCCAAGGACATGGTGCGCCCGCGCGGCACATTCATCGTGGCGATGTCGGACGGCCTGCCGCTCGGCTGCGTCGGGCTGAAAGGCAGCGGGGCTGAAATGGCGGAGATCAAGCGGCTCTGGGTCGCTCCATCCGCGCGTGGCCTCGGCCTCGGCCGGCGGCTGATGGACGCCGCCGAGAGCGCCGCGCGCGAACTCGGCATCGCGGTGTTGCGGCTCGACACCAACAGCGCGCTGGCGGAAGCCGGCCAACTCTACCGCAAGAGCGGCTGGACCGAAATCCCCCGCTTCAACGACGACCCCTACCCTGATTTGTTTTTCGAAAAACGTCTCTAAGCGCCGTGCATCGACGGAATGCGCGTGTTGTCCGGCGCCATGCGCTGGCCTAAGACGCTTCTCATGACCATCCGCCCGATCGTCCGCTATCCCGACCCAAGGCTCGCGCTCCCGGCGCAGCCCGTCACCGTGTTCGACGACGCGCTGCGCGAGTTGGCGCGCGACCTGCTGGAGACCCTGCACGCCGCACCCGGCATCGGCATCACCCCGCCGCATATCGGCGTCTCCTTGCGGGTGGTGGTGCTCGACCTCGACCCCGTCAATGGCGCGCGGACCTACGTCAATCCGGAGATCATCTGGGCCTCGCCCGAGATGATCATGCATCAGGAAGGCAGCGTCTCGATGCCCGGCGTCAACGACGACATCCAACGTCATGCGCGGATCCGGATCAGCTATCAGGACGTTGATGGCAACGCGCAGACCGAAGAATTGAGCGGGCTGCGCGCGGTTTGTCATCAGCACGAGATCGATCAGTTGAATGGGGTGTTCTGGATCAAGCGGCTGTCGCGGTTGAAGCGGGAGCGGCTGATCAAGCGGTTTGAGAAGGTGTCGCGGAGTTAGTTCGCGGGGCGTGAATGACGAAAGCGAACCCCACCCTGAGGAATACCGCTCGATGAGAGGATGTCGTGGATTATGCCTACGCTAGCTAGTCCACCATACGGGCGACAGGCAACTACCGCCCGTCATTGTTTGAAACAAAGCTCAATGCTTGACAGGTTTTGCTGAGTTACCCGTCAGGTTGATTTGTCGCATCCAATCCAGAGCGTTTCGAGCGAAGTGGATACCGGTTCGCCTGAACAAAACGCGTCAAAACAAAAACCTGGAGCTTCGGTTCTGATTTAATCAGAACGGAACTCCAGGCCGGTTGTCGGAAGTCGCGCGGATCGTTCGTCCTTGGGAGGCCTAACGCGTGGAGAGAACCAATGACCGTCACCATTACCGCCTTCGAACGGTCGCCCGATGGCGGCAAGGGACTGGCGCGCGACACGCGCGTTCGCTGGGCGCTCGAGGAAGTGGGCCAACCCTACGAGATCCGCCTGGTTTCATTCAGTGCGATGAAGGAGCCTGCACATCTGGCGCTGCATCCGTTCGGCCAGATCCCGCCCCTTGAGGAAGGCGATCTCGCGCTGTTCGAGACCGGCGCGATCGTATTCTATCTCGCCGAGCGTCATACGGGCCTGCTGCCCGACGATGCCAATGCCCGCGCCCGCGCGATCACCTGGATGTTCGCCGCGCTCAACACCGTGGAGCCGCCGATCCTCCACCTCGTAACCGCCAGGATTCTGGAAAGCGATAAGCCGTGGAGCAAGGACCGCCTGCCCCTCGTCATGGATCGCGTCCGCGACCGTTTGAGGCAACTTTCCGCGCGTCTCGGCGATGCCGAGTGGCTCGATGGCGCGTTCAGCGCGGGCGACCTGATGATGGTGTCGGTGCTGCTCAGGCTGAGATTGTCCGGCATTCTGGACGAATATCCTGATCTCGCCGCCTATGTCGCCCGCGGCGAAGCGCGGCCTGCGTACAAGAGGGCTTTCGAGGCTCAACTGGCGGTCAATGCCGGGTGAGCCACTCACCGGGTCAGGTAGCCCGCATGAGCAAAAGCGACATGCGGGAGTAAGCTGCGCGCCCTGATGGACAGTCCCAGATATCGCTGCGCTCATCCCATCTACGCTTGCTCGTTTTCAATTGCCGACTTTGACCAAGCCAGGACGAATGAAGCTTTCGGCCGCCACGACGATCGCGTCTTCGCGCGAACGTGGAGCCAACCCGGCAAGCATCGCCGACGACCTGTCGCGCGTCAGTCGCGCGATACGGAAAGTCCCGCGAGAAGCGGAGCGTATGCGGCGAGCCTGCGGGATACGAACTCAGTGAAGAGCCGCACGCGCTTCGTCTTGCGAGACTCCCCCTGCGTGAGAAGCCAGAGCGTTCCGTACATGTGCAGGTCGGTGCCCGGCACCCTTACCAGCAGGGGGTCGGCATCTCCGACGAAGCACGGCAGTGTCGTGATCCCGAGCCCTTGCCGTACTGCAACGAGTTGCGTCCCGGCGTCCGTGGTCCTGAACGGAACCCCGGTGGTGCGAACCTCGCCCTCGCTGGCCCAATCCGGAATTCCATGAATGCTTATGACGATCCACCGGATGGGATCAGGCGCGCCCGCACGCCAAGCGGCTAGTCGATCGCGCGACATGTAGACGCCGCCGAACAGCTCCGGTCCCTTCAGGCCGTGAAGATTGAGCGGCAGGGTTTTGCGGTCGTAGACGACGCGGATGGCGACGTCGGCCTGTCGGTTGGTCAGATTTGCCAACTCGCCGGACGACAAGATGTCCATCTCGATGTCCGGATGCAGACGCGCGAAATCGGCGAAGTCCGGCATCAGCAGATGTGTCGCGAGGGGCGGTGCCAGCGTCACCCGCAGAAGCCCGCGCACGCTCTGGTCGCGCCCGAAGACGCGCGTCTCCAGCAGGTGCGACGACGCTTCCATCTGGTCCGCGAACTCGAGGACCTCCTCGCCCGCAGCCGTCAGGCGGTAGCCCGAAGGCAGCTTTTCGAACATGTGCACTCCGAGGCGTTCCTCGAGCTGGGCGATGCGTCGCAGCACGGTCGAGTGGTTCACACCAAGGCGCTCGGCGGCAGCCCGCACCGAGCCGCCGCGCGCGACAGCAAGAAAGTGGCGAACGTCATCCCAGTCGATCATGGTGCAATCCGGCACCGCGGAGTGCGCCTTCCAAACCCCGTGTCCAATACCATCGAATAACGTCTCGTCCTCCGGACAAGTGGGGCGGCGACTTTGGCGCCTGGGCGTCGCTCGCCGCGCACACCGCATGCGGTGGCTGAAGTTACTAGCTCGCCTGGTTCGATTTTGCACCACCGATGTGCGCGCTTCCGCACTGAACGCCCGACGCGGCCGGACCCATTTCAGCCTCGACACCGCCCCCGGACGAATGCTTGGGGGCAACTGAGGAAGGCCGAAAGGAGAAGTCATGGGAAAGCTTGAGGGCAAGGTTGCAGTCATTACGGGTGGATCGAGCGGCATGGCGCTGGCGAGCGCCAAGCGGTTCGTTGAAGAAGGCGCTTATGTTTTCGTAACAGGCCGGAGGCAGGAGGTACTCAACGAGGCCGTCAAGCTGATTGGCCGGAACGTGACCGGCGTGCGCGGCGACGCGGCCAATCTCGACGACCTCGACCGTCTGTTCGACACGGTCAAGCGGGAAAAGGGCAGGATCGACGTGCTGTACGCGAGCGCCGGCACGGGCGAAGCCGTCCCACTGGGCGAGATTACCGAGCAGCATTTCGATGCGACCTTCGGCCTGAATACGCGCGGCACGCTGTTTGCGGTTCAGAAGGCGTTGCCGCTGTTCAAAGATGGCGGATCGATCTTCATGACGGGGTCCGTTGCTTCGGTGAAAGGTTTTCCTGGTTACAGCGTGTATGCGGCGAGCAAGGCGGCGTTGCACGCATTCGCACGCGGGTGGCTCAACGAATTGAAGGACAGGAATATCCGGGTGAACGTGCTGCACCCGGGGCCGATCGCCACACCGATGCAGGACCAGGTTCTCACCGAGGAAGCGAAGCGGATGTTCGAATCCCTGATCCCGCGGGGAAAGATGGGTCGTCCTGAGGAAATTGCGGCGGCCGCGCTGTTTCTCGCTTCAGAGGATTCGAGGTTCGTGAATGGGGTGGAGTTGTCTGTCGACGGCGGCTTGTCGGCCATCTGAAAGGCCGGAATCAATATCAACACAGATCGGAGAAGCATGATGAGCTATGCAATCGTAGGATTCGGTAAGGTAGGCCAGGCCCTCGCCCACGCCTTCGCCCGTAAAAACATCGACGTGACCGTTGCGAGTCGCCGGCCACCCGAGGCGTTGGCGCCGCAGGCCCGGGCGATTGGACCCACGGTCGTCGCCAGGTCGCTGCGGGATGCGCTCGAGGCCGACACGATCATCCTGGCGGTCCCGTTCGCCGAGCATCGCGAGGTTGCGAAGGCCCTGCCAAGCTGGAAAGGCAAGACGATCATCGACGCGATGAACGCGTTAGTTCCCCTTGAAGAGCTGGACGGTCTCCTGTCCTCCGCCTTCGTCGCGAAGGC
The DNA here is from genome assembly GCF_049949265.1 of Bradyrhizobium genosp. P. Taxonomy (NCBI): domain Bacteria; kingdom Pseudomonadati; phylum Pseudomonadota; class Alphaproteobacteria; order Hyphomicrobiales; family Nitrobacteraceae; genus Bradyrhizobium; species Bradyrhizobium genosp. P. The sequence goes on from NZ_CP188195.1 coordinate 5,647,031, forward strand.
GTTCACCGGCGCCAGGCTCGTGAAAGGCTTCAATCACCTGATTGCGGCCAAACTGGCTGCCGATCCGATCGTCGAGGGCGGCCACCGGGTCGTCTTTCTGTCTGGTGACGACGAGGACGCGACCGCTCCCGTGGCGGCCCTGGCCAAACAACTCGGGTTCGCACCCGTCAAGCTGGGCAAGCTCAACGAGGGTGGCGCGCTGGTGCACGCACGCGGCCGCGTCTGGGGCCAGCTCATCTTCCAGGATTTGTTCAGGAAGGAGCAGTAATCGATCTACAAAGGCTTTCACTTCAACATTGAACAGGAGCGCCGCGAATATCCGCTGACCCACACCTTCAATCGATGGCTGGAAGCGTCCTGGAACACGACTGCGGTTGCGGCACGCTAACCCTCATGGCGAGGTTAGGGGTGCATTGCCAAAATATCGAAAACAACCCCATGCAAAGTAGCCGGCGGCGGACGGCGTTCGACCAGGCTACTTGACTCGTCGGGCAAATCAGCGATATTATTCTAATATTCCGAAATTTATCAAACGCTACCGCCGTCACCGCAAGCGGCAGAGGGCTCGGCCCCATCGCGGTTCTATTCGACCTCGACAGCAGGATGAGGTCAGATTGAATCGGTTTGGCCGCAGGTTCGATTCACCTCTCCCCCGCGGGGAGAGGTGAATCTCTAGCGACCCAATCCCTAGTGTCACAAGGAACCGAGTGGACTAACTCCAAGAACATAGGTAGTTTCTACAGTCTATTACAATCTTTAGGTGCCGCTTATGGAAGGCATAATTTTGAGCGACTTAAATCCCACATTCTACCCCTGTCCGTGTCGCGAAGCTTTAATATTGCGCGGACCGAATGGTTACTTGTTGCAGTTGAGATCAGCGAGGAATTCGACCAATGCCCTTGCGGCCAAGATATTAAGGAACACTGTTATATCCGCAATCGCCTGGACGGCAACGAGACCTATGTCGGGAACGTCTGTATCAACCGCTTCATTCAAATCGACACCGGAAACCTCTTTCACGGCCTGAAGCGGATCGCACAAGACCTCACCGCGAATGCGAACAACGACCTGATCGAACACGCATATCGTATGGGCTATCTCTATGGTGAGAAAGAATACACGTTCCTAAAGCAGACCATGCGAAAAAGGCACCTTTCTACTGCACAGACTGGGACGGCATCGTCACTCGCATTAGTCTGTCGCTCCGAGGCAGAGGGTAGGCGAGATTCCTCGACCGAGATGGGAGCGACACCGCTCGATCGGAGCCTCAAGTGCTCACGCGATTCCTTCCGGCATCCTTGGCCCGGTACAAAGCCGCGTCTGCTCGGGCGAGGACATCGTCGCGCTCAGTAGGACCGTGAATGCATCGTTTTCGGCGTGGCAGGTTTCTCCGTTATGGCCCCCCACCGAGGCGCGGCCGTCCGCTTCCTCGAGGCGGTCGGTCTCGTCGATCGCGGCCAAGTGGACCGCATGGGCCGTCCTGTGATCGACGAGCACAGCAAAGACCGGGTCGGCAGCAGCCTCCGTGGTAGCCGGCAGCGCGGCAGGCAGGACCGCAATCCCTGCCAGCATAAGGCGGCGCGATAGGCCGCCAGCGGGCTTGCGAAAGTCGCTGAGGGGTCTTCCTTCGGGCGGGTGTTGGGGGAGCGGGTGGGTGGCTGAACGAATCGACGGACTCCGCTGTGCCGTCCTGATTTGGATTGGCTTCTAGTATTGCAGACGTGTTTGTGGGTGGCGTGCTATGCACGCGATCAGCTTCGATCATGTTGCCCTTCGTGGTTGAGGTTAGGGCCGAGCGCTGCAGAGGCCGCTCCCGGATGATGCGCTCAAGATCGTGATGCGAGGGCCGGACAAGGAAGATCGGGCTACGGCATGAGGGGCACCCGATGCCCTTGTCGGCCAGCTCCTAACCCTCCCGCAGTGGGAACAACGTTCCGGGGGATTGCGTTCTTCGGTGGTGGCAGGCGCAATCGGACGCTTTTGATGCACGGATATACGGCATACGTCCTCAGCCCCGACGACCGCATCCTGTGGCGTGTTGACCTTTTCTGCGGCAACGACGACGACGCACGAGAGCAAGCCCAATATCTAGCGACCGGCGACCAGCCGGTGGAGCTTTGGGATGTGCCCGGAAGATTGGAAAGTTCGGGCCGTCACTACACTAAAACTTTCGTTCGGCCGCGGAGCTTCAGCGGGTTAGGAACGATCTCGCGACGTATGCCGTTGAGTCGCTGCTTAAGGTTGCAGACCGAGCGTGTACCGACGTGGAAGCCCCAGTCTCACTCCCGTGGGGCTGGGGCTCTCCCGCGGCGGTCAGGGCTTCGCTGAAAGCCGGGGTACACGGACCCGATGCCCGATCAAAAAAACGAAAGTTTTCGCGGTCCAGTCGAGCTGTGGCGCGTCCTTGTCGCGATAGGAGCCACGGCCGCGGTCGGGTTTAGCGCCTACTTCGTTCTTCGGCTTGTTGTTGCGAGCGTCTGAGGTGGCCGCACCGCGCCCCCGACATTGGGCAATTGCGCAAGACGGCGCATGCGCTCAGAATGGCTTCCACCAAGCAGAGCGGCCATTCAGCTCAAAACGCCCTTCATCGCTGCACCTGAAAAAGCCAGCGCAACCACTTCCGCGATCCAGGTTTCAGGCGCGTGAAGCCACTCCAATATCGCGGCATGCAGAATATCAGGGCGATGGACATAATTCGCTCGAAGGATGAAATCCCTCGCTGCCCCCCTCCACGCCTCTGATCAATTCCAACTCGCAGCCCTTCAGACGCGACAGGCTGGAGGCTTCCCGGTCGACCATTCTCGGACTGTTGCCGCCGGCCGTCGCTTTATTCGCCAACTCTTTGATAAATGCGCTCTCGACCGATCCAAACTCGGAATGTCGAATGTCTTGGAGCACCCGCATCATGAAAAACGGAGCACCGATCTGGCGGCAGAAGGAAATTGCCTCAACGAAATAGCTTCGTCCCAAATTGTCGTCGATAGCCTCGACGTAGGTCCGACCCGGATTCCAGTGGCTGATGACCCGGGGCCCGTCCCCCGCTGATTTGGGCGGGGCGCATTCCACAAAACTCGGGAAATACGCCGGCATCGCAGGCTGGGATACTCCCGGGGTGTGGAGCATTATTGGCTCCTGCCTTGAATGGAATTGAAGAGAGTGGCGGCCAAATTCCGCCGGAGATAGTTCGCCAGGATAATCTTTTCGTGTGTCGCAACTGCGGGCTTCACTCGGGTCTTTGTGAAGCGGTGACACGCGTTGGAGGGCCTAGCAAATCGTGCGCGAGCGGCGTTGCCTGCGGGGCCAGGATCTCGAAAGTGCGCGCCTGGTGTGTCGGTGGCGCTGTCATCAGGCGACGGGCTGCGGCTAGAAGGGCCAACAGCAGACCGACCGCAGCCATAAAATAGAACAGGCCGTCGATGCTGAAGCGCGCCATCACACTGGTGCCGATCAACGGGCCAAGGATCGAGCCTAGCCCGCTGACCAGGATAAGCCGGGCCGCTCACTGCAACAACCTGATCGGCTGGCATTTGGTCGTGTGCGTTGGCGACACAGACCGGGTACAGAGTCGACATGCAGCCATCGAGCAGCGCAGCGGCGGACACGAGCCCGCCAAGCACAGCGAATAGCAAGAAGGTCGCGATCGTCTCGCGTGCGATGCCTTCATCCTGCATCCACGCGGGAACGAGCGAGTAGAAACTGGCGCTGACCAGCCCGCTCACCATGCACCCCGGCGACGGCGACAGGCGCTGCGCGAGACAATTGGCCGAACGGCAGCGAAGTCGAGGCGATCCCGCGAGGCGGTTCGGCCCGCGTCGTGCTCACGATCACCAGCGCCACAGCGAACAGGACAGCGATTGCATTGAATGGGTCTGCCGTTTCGACCTTGGCGTGGCCGATAAGCAGCTGTCCCAACGCAAGAGCGAGGAACGTGCCAAACATGTAAGCTGAGAAGACCCTCCCGCGCTGAGTTGGCTCGGCCTTGGCGTTGCGCCCAACTCTCGGTGGCGATGAAAAGACGAGAGCAACCAAAACCGATGGCAGCACGCAGGATCGACCAAGCCAGCGGCCCCTCCAGCAGCGGCATGGCCGCGGTCGCGGCGACCACCATTCCTGCGAGGGCGGCATAGGCGCGGATGTGCCCGACCCGTTCGATGATCCGTTCGCAACGCAACGCGCCCAGTGTGAAGCCGGCGAAATAGCTGCTGAGCACTAAACCAGTTGTGGTCGGCCCGAAGTCCTCGATCCGACACGCAAGGAGATGAAGGTACCGAAGAAACCGTTGGCGAGCTGGATGATACTCGTCGCAAGGATCAGGATCCCGACCTGCGCTAGCAACGACTTCGACCGCATTAGCTTTCTCCCTTGCTACAACTTTGACGATTCAGGCGCTCGAGCCAGAACAATCTGCGGCGATCGAGTCGTGGCCGTCGAGTTCATCGTTAGCCCCGATGGGTGGATCCGAAAAATCGGCAAGATATCCCAACTTTGCAAGTGACCGATACCACGGCCAGCAAAGGCAACATAGTCGTGCACCGGCTTGCGTGAAACCCGAGGGTCTTGAAGGCAACCGCGCGCAATTCCGTCCTTCAAGATAACACAGGCGCATTGGCAAGAGGCCGCCAACGGAGGCGCTAATTGAGGTAACGCCGCCGTAGCTTCCTGATGATCTCTCGCAGGTCGTTCGCATACTCCTCGATCACCTGCCGAATTTCTTCTGAGCGCGACGACTTGATTGTCGGCGCTTCTTTATCCGGACGCGGTCCTTCCGGTGTAGGCTTCATGCCTCAACGGTCGGCGAGAGCCACAAATGGACCATTGAGCTAAATCAAAGGTTGCAACACCGACCATCATTTGCCTCCCTGTCCTTAGGTACAATGGTCCAACATATGGCTTTGGTGGTAGATAAACTTAGGCGGGCGTAAGTTGAGGAGTTGACCTGTGATTGTGCGCATGACGACCGACCCGACGCCCCGCCCCAATTCGCTCCGTGACCTCGGCATGACGAGCGATTCAAATCCAATCGTCAATTTAAACGAATTTCCGTACAAACAAGGCACTGAGATCTACGGCGAACAGGAACCCGCCGTATACGTCTACCAAGTCAAGTCTGGTGCAGTGCGAAGCTACAAGCTGCTCTCCGACGGCCGCCGCCAGATTGGCGCGTTTCACCTCGCCGGCGACATTTTCGGACTGGAAAACGGTGGTGTACACCGGTTTACGGCTGAGGCGATCGTCGACACCACCGTTCGCCTGGTAAAGCGGCAGAGTCTCGAGTTGGCTGCCGAGAGCGATGCGCTGGTAGCTCGCAACCTTCTCAGGATGACCACAAGCAGCCTCGAACACGCGGAAGACCACATGCTCCTCCTCGGTCGCAAGACGTCGCTCGAACGTGTCGCCGCTTTCCTGATCGAGATGGACAAACGTCTGCCGGCTGCCGGTGTCATGGCGCTGCCGATGTGCCGCCGCGACATTGCCGATTATCTCGGCCTGACTCTTGAAACGGTGTCACGGGCGCTATCGCAGCTACACCATTTGGATGTCCTCGGGTTCGTCGGCAATAGCCAGCGCCAGATTGTGCTCTTGGATCGGAATAGGCTCGCCGGCCTCGACCTGCAGAACTAAAATGCCGAGGAATCGCCTTGGGGTCTAAAGGCGAAGTCGCAGCCGGTCTGCTCCACTTCCGTTCTGCCCGAGAACGGCCATCGCCCATCGTGCTCGGCATGAAAAGCGCCCAAAGGGCGACATCGCCAAACCTTGACGACTTCCGCTTCACCACACTGTCGGACTGAACACTTAGTAATGGTGATGGTGGTAATAGCCACGCCGATACGCCCGCCGATGCACTCTCCGGTTGACGCCAGCAACACTGCCTGGTGTTAGGGGCCGCCCTATTCGGGCGTACGCACTGTCCAACGATACCGACAAGCTCTTCTCTTGCGACCACTGAACCGAAATTGGGGCGGCGCACAATATCGCGGCTCCCACCAGGATCCCTCCAAGCTTGCTCATCTTTTTCACGAAATTCTCCTTTGCCAATAGTCCGGAGTCTGCGTACGAGATTTCCGGATTTTCGCACTTGATCCAGATCAAGCGGGTATAATTGCTCGATCTATCAAAGCACGGCTGCCCGTCTCGGGCGAAACCGAACGTCCAGTTTGGGTCAATCGCCACCGAAATGCCACGTCCGACTAATCGCGCCCAGAGACAGTTTAATGATTGGCATTGCCTGCCCTAGTCGTGTTTCCGCCAGTTCCTGACCCTCGGCAAGCCGACGTTCGATCATTCCCACGACAGATGTCACACTGTCGAAACGCTCTCGAATGAGAGTCGCCTTGCAGGTGCGTCAGGTCGAATACTAAAATCTTCTCGCGCCCAAAGGCGCTCTTGTACGGCTCCTCCTCCAGATTGACGTCGCCCAGCCGCGTTGCACCTCCCGATAATCGTCTTGCGAAAGGAATAATGCGAAGCGGGGGCGAGCATTGCCCATTTGTTGCATTTGCTCGCGGAAATTAAAGGCGTCCACATCGGGAGCCACCAATAACACGTTTTTTACCTTTGCGCCGATTAAGCCGGTGCGCATCGACCGGGATCGCAGCGCTTCCAGCGTAGGCAGACATCCCATCGAATGGCAAAGCAACGTGATCGCTCGCACATTGGGATCGAGCGCGATTGTATCGATCAATTGATCCAACGGGCCGCTCGACTGACCTGCGCTTTCGCGATCGGAGGCTGCATCCCCCGCTCCCGACAATTTGACGGCCAACTTAATGAAACCGTCACTTTGGCATTGATTCCTGCATGTAACGCTCGCTGGAATTAGCGCGAAAGCACCTCCAAGAACAAAGGGGGCGTACATGGAAGAGCGAAAGATCGCGATGTTGCGCGCGCATGAGCAAAACATCGAGCGTTACCAAGAACTGCTGCGTACAAAGCTCAACGACGTCGAGATGCACTTCATCGAACGCCGTCTGTCCGAAGAACGTTTCGCCATCCACATGCTAAAATTTATGAACCGGGAGGAAGCCTCAGTGAGGCCCCTCTGAAGATTAGTTTCCTAGACTGGAGACTGCAAACCGGGCGATTGCAACCAATCCGTCATGTGCGCTGCGGCTTCTTTCTGCCGCGCCCTACGGATCAGGGCTTCGCGCTCGTGACTAGATTATCGGCGTTTCTTCTGCTGTGCGTCGGCGTGCAGATCATGATTACCGGGGCGGTCGAGGTTGCCCGTTCCATTCTGGAAACCCCGCCCCGCGTCTAGTGCCTCTCGGTTGTCGAGCTCCTCCCACTCAAGCAATAGTCACGTAAGAAGAGACTGTGCCGTTGAACCGTACCCGAACGCGCGCCCGCGCGGTCAGGATCTCAGCAAGCGCGGTTTCCGGCGGGAAACATCGGACCCCTGACGAACCAAGCCAGAGCCGAATGTCGGGTGATCGGGCGTATGAAATGGCAAGTCTCGGTCAGGTCTGTATCTCGAAGTCAAATGCCTTGGCTGCGAAACGCATCAGACCGTCGCGCTCGATATCGTGCGAAGAATTAAGGCCCGATCAGCGCGGACGGCAACTGAAGATTGCCACGTCGAAACCAATTTCGCACAGTTTAGTTGCCTGACAATACCGACGCCGCGCGGCGGGGCGCGGCCCGCTCCTCGTCATTCCCGAACCGGCTGCACCTGCGGAGGGAACCCGATCATGAATAATACCGTGGTCATTGGGCTTATCGTCTTGGGCGCTCTCCTCGCTGGGGCATTCGCTGGCGTGAAGGTCAGAGATCGCTTGCCAAAGCATCACCTGACGGACGAGACAAAAAGCCTTGTATCGATGTCAACGGCGGTGGTTGCCACCCTTTCGGCGTTGGTGCTCGGGCTCCTTATCTCCAACGCCAACACAAGGTTTACCCGGCTCGGCGGGGAAGTGACGGGGCTATCGGCGCAAATCCTCCGATTGGACCACGTGTTACGGCGATACGGGGCCGATGCGGAACCCGCGCGGAACATGCTTCTACAGTATGCCGAGCATAAGGCGGCCGATCTGTTTCCCTCCGATCGCGCCGATGTGCACCTCAGCAATCCGGCGACCTACGAACTACTCCAACGGGCGGAGGACATGCTGCTTACCTTGAAACCTGCCAATCCCCGCGATCAATGGTGGTTAACTCAGGCTATGACCCTTGCGGCCAAGATTGGAGACACACGATGGCTGCTTGCCCAGCAGATTGGGCAGGGAACGCCAAAAGCGTTCGTCGCTCTCCTCGTCTTTTGGCTGGCGTTGCTGTTCGCCAGTTTTGGTCTTTTTGCGCCGCCCAACTTGACGTCGGCGGTCACCTTGATGTTGTGCGCGCTGGCTGTGGCCGGTGCAGTTGCAATGTTCCTCGAACTGGAGCAGGGCTTTGGAGGTCTCGTCCGTATCTCACCTGAGCCGATGCGCCAGGCAGTCGAAACCTTGCAGACCGAACCGAGCAACCAAAATGCACCTTAGCGCCACGTCGCGCCGTTCGTCCGCTGACGCGTTTACACAAAGTCCCGCCTTTGCGGCGCGACGTCTGGCTGCGCCCGCCGTGGGATGAGGCCAAGGCGCTGCAGCGCCCGTTGCCGGCCGATGCACTGAAGATCGTCGCACGCGGTACTGACAAGGAAGACAAGGCCGCGGCATGAGAAACACCGCCTTAACGGGTAGTTCGGAATTGCAGTTGCCCGTGGCATTTTCAGTTTTAACCATATCGATCGTCGTGCGGATTTGGCCGACGCCGCATCCCGACCAATGAGTATCGCGCGATGGGATCGCCGTTCGCCACCCTGGAGCGACGGTCCTGCCCAGATTCGCATAATCTCTCGCGCTGGGTCAGCTAGAAGCAAAAATCATAGAGAGCAGGAACACGGCCACGACGGCCTTCCAGCCGATTGACGTGGCGAAAGCCCTAACCTGCGTCGGCATCGAACCTCCTTCCCGACTGTACTTCCGGCCGGCCGGGATACCGTCCTTGATATAAATCAAACAAACTGCGCCCGAACCTAAAGGGGTAACTTTCCGTACGACAAGCACGGCGGAGAGGAGAAGCAAATGTCAGGAAACTTTTTGCGAATTATTTCCTTAGCTTTGGCGTGTGTCGCGGCGGTTGTTTCGTCTGCCTCGGCAGCGGACCGCCCGCAGGTACAGGCGGTTCGGGAGGAAACTTGGGTTTTGATGACTCCTCTGCCCACGTTCGCCTACGTAGTGAGACCAGTCGGCGGAGGCCCATATCCTCTCCTCATCATGAACCATGGCATTTCTGGCGACCCCCAGCAGCGTGGCTTCTTCCCGCTTGTCGAGTATCGAGACGCGGCACTTTGGTTTGCATGGCGCGGCTATTTTGTGGTCTCCCGGTGAGATACGGTAGCGTGTCAATCGACCGGCCGGAGCAAGGACTGTTTAGCCTCTACTTCGCAAGCGTTGGGGATTGTAACAAGCCCAACTTCCGCTGGCCGGGGCTGATGATTGCGACCCTGAATCAGTGGGTAATCGAATTCATGGAAAAGGAAGCGCCCGTCGCGCCGGGGAAGGCCATCGTGGTTGGCCAATCAGGTGGCGGATGGGGAGCCATCGCCCTGTCCAGCCTGAACCCGTCATCGATCAAAGCGATCATCACCTTTGAAGCAGGCCGAGGCGGACGAGCCGATGGTAAGCCGAACAACAATTGCGCGCCCGACAAGCTCGTCGAAGCAACGCGCGATTTCGGTAAAACATCCCGCATTCCAATGCTTTGGATTTACACGGAGAACGACACATACTTTGGCCCGGACTTGGCGAAACGAATGCACGAGGCATTTACAGCAGCAGGAGGGAATGCGCAGTTTCAAATGCTCCCACCGTTTGGAAGCGACGGCCACTTCTTGATCGATGCGGCTGAAGCCATCCCAATATGGTCCCCTCTGGTAAGCCGGTTCCTCGACGAGCATCAATGAATAACCTCGCGACTTCCGTTGTTGGCCCACAGCCCGTTTTTACACAGCCTGGGTAGAGTCGAGATGTGGCGCGGTGGCTTTAGGCTGAACATATCTGTTGCCGCCTCTTTCGTCTGGCGGTGCCTTAGTGGTTCAACCATGACTCCGTTTCCACATCCCGCTCATCGAACCGGACGGGCGAATCTCTCGCATCCGGCTCTCGGACAAGACTTCACGCCTTCACCCACGGCACGTCGCGCCCACGCGCAGTTAAGCGTACGAGCCCGAAGTGCCCGTAGAGGTGCGAGAGTGGATAAGTCCCGCCCTTGCGTCGCCTAACTTTGTGCTTGATGCGCAACCACCGGCGCAACCGCACAGCTGTGTAGTTGTCGATCGCTCGATACGCCTTGTTGACGGTGCCTACGTTGAAGTAGTTGGCCCATCCGCGTAGCGTGCGGTTCAACTTGCCCACTAGCTCTGTGGTTTCTTGCCATGTCCCCGATCGGTCGGTCAGCGCGTGGACGTTCTCGACCATGCGCTTAATGCTCTTCTTTGATGGCCGGTAACCCAGGCGTGCCTGGCCGGTCCTCGCTGAGTACATCCGCCCGAACGAGTAACCCAAGAAGTCGAACTCCCCTTCCGGGACCTTGCAGATTCGTGTCTTCTCCTCGTTGACCGTGAGCTTCAGCTTTCTCATAATCTCGCGCAGTCGCTGCAAGGCTTCTTCGGCTTTGCCTCTCCGGCACAGGATCACAAGGTCGTCGGCGTAGGTCACGATGCGAGAGCCGAGGCTTTGTTCCAGCCCGAGCATCTTCCATCCCAGCACGAACCGGCGCATGTAGAGATTTGCCAGCAATGGTGAGATCGGTGAACCTTGCGGGATGCCGCGCCGGTTGTCCCGGGCTTCGGTCGTACGTGTCTTCCTTCCTCGATCGTCGGTTTCTTCCACGGGGCATTCCAACCACATCTTGATCAGATGCAGCACGCGCCGATCAACAATCCGGCGCGCTACCGACTTTAGAAGTTCGGTATGCGGAATGCTCCCGAAGTAGTCCGCGAGGTCGGCGTCAACGACTTCCGGGTGGCTTCGGAACAGCCGCGCTTCCACTTCGACCACCGCCTGTTGGGCATTGCGCCCGGGACGGTAAGCGTACTGCTCTGGTGGAAGGTCGGCTTCAAAGATCGGTTCCAGCACCAGCATCACTGCTGTCATGCAGACCCGATCCCGCAGGGTTGAGATGCCCAGCGGCCTGAGTTTGCCGTTGGCCTTCGGGATGAACACTCTTCTGATGGGGTCCGGTCGGTAAGTCTCCTGCCTGAGCGCAAGCGCCAGTTCGCCAAGCCACCGCTGCACCCCATACGCGTCGATGCCCGCAAAATCTTGCCCATCCACGCCCGGTGCGCCCTTGTTGGAGCGGCACTGGGCATAGGCATGGGCCAGGATGTCCTCGCGGCTGATCTTGTCGTACAAGGCATAGAAGCGATAGCCGGCTTCTGCCTTCGCTTTCGCGTGCAACGCCGTCTGCAGCTTCTGAACACTTTTCGGAGTTGATAGGTTGCCCAATCTCCAGGTCCCTCACTACGTCTTGCGTTCGTCTTGAACTGAGGTCCCTTCCCTCCCCCGGCATTACCCGGCTTCAGCGGTACTGCGAACCTCTCCGTCTCCCCAGGGCGCCCGGCCTGTCCCTCACGGGCATCCGGTTGACCATCCCTGACCACGTCCTGGGGTCTCCCGTGTTGCGTACGCTTTCCTTGTGTACATGCTGTCGCCACTACCCCGGCGCAGCGGCTGGGCGTACTGCTTCGCTCATTCACCCAGCCGTATCAGCCTTCCCCGAAAGGGTTGTCGGGTCGGCCTGCGCATCGTCCTTTTCGAGGCTTGCTCGGCGTTTACTCGCGTTACGGCCTGCACACTCGCGCTGTCACCGTATATCGTGACACGCTAACCAGAGGCTTCAGCCATTTCGTTACCTCCATGACTGCTCCGGTTGCTTCCGGCTGGAGCGGTTGCCGGGTGGGACTTGCACCCACTGGAAAGCGCCGCCTTTTCACGGCGCACACCCGGAACGGACATCGCCAGCCTCGTTGTATTGAAAGCGAAATCGATCATCCCGTCGACTTTCGAACGGTCTTCGATTCGATCGGGTTTGCAGTGTTATTATTTCTTTGGCGATGGAAAGTCACGAAGTCCGGCAAGGCTAGCGCCTTGGAGAACAGCCAGCCTTGCGCAAACTCGACCTGATGAACACGCAGGAAGCTCGCCTGGACTTCGGTCTCGACACCTTCGGCGATGATCTGCAGGTTCAGCGTCTTTGCCATGTCGATGATGTGCGAGATCACGGAACTGGTCGCTGTATTCTTGCCGATCGAATCGACAAAGGACTTGTCGATCTTAAGCGCATCCAGCGGTAATCCCTGCAGATACTGAAGGCTCGAATAGCCGGTTCCAAAGTCATCGATCGCTACTGCGTGACCGAGTTGCCGCGCGAGGGTAATCGTTGCGCGCGCGGAATCGATATCCATGAACCCGCGCTCGGTGGCTTCGAGCCAAATTTGCTGTGGCTCGATACCAGTTCGCTCAAGCGCGCGCGTGATCACAGGCAAGATCCTCCCGGTCTTGATGTCGGCCGCGCTGATGTTGATCGCCACATGCAAGGAGCGATAGGCAAGAAAATGCTTATTGAGATCGGCCACCACAATGCCAATCACCTGGTCGGTGATCGGCATGATCAGGCCGGTATCTTCCGCGAGTGGGATGAACAGGTCTGGTCGCACCAACGATCCATCCGGTCGGCGCCAGCGCACCAGCGCCTCACCTCCAATACAGCGACCCGTCCTGAGTTCCACGATTGGTTGGTAGTGAACCACGAACTCGCGATTCTGAATTGCAATCTCGAGTTCGCCTCTCGGCGAGAGCCTTCTGTGAGAAAACCAGATCACGATGCCCACGATAAATAAGGCGAGACACGCGCCGATCGGCAACAACATAAGCTGCTCGCGGCGCAGGTTGGGTAACAAACCGTCGCGCGGCGCGATGGCAATCGCCATCCAGCCATTGGCCCTTGATACTGCGAATAGCTCCCGCTCATTCATGCCATTGCGCCGTTGGTCCAGGATAGTTCGCAACAGCCGTGGATCTGGACTGTTCAGTGCGCTGATCAGCGCGCCATCGTCGCTTGCAATGGCAAGCTGCATGCCGGGATCCACGATTACGTCGACGAAGCGCAACGGGTCAACCAACGCATTGTAAGATTGGTACTGAAGCGCCATCAACGGCTTCGCCTTTGTTACGAGCGGCCGCATCCGGATGGTGACCTCGATTCCGTTGTCGGTAGTGTAGTCGCCGCGCTGGTAGGGAACCTCGCCTTCGGTCCTGCCCCACGAGGTGCATTTGAGTTGACCGCGTTCAAAGTAACCGATCTCCTCGACCGTCGGCGTGTCCATCGCGAGTCGGCGCATCTCGGCAATATGGTCGGGCGAACACGGTTCGCCGCGGAATTCGACCATTGTACGTAGTGCCCCGCTGATTTCGTTGAGCGATCTGTTCGCTCTCGTGATCGCGCGGTTGGCGAATGTAGATAGCCGCTGCTGCTCGGCTTCAACCGCGAGAGTCCAGGATACGTAGGCCACTGCGGCGATCGGCATTGCCGCGCCGAACGCGCCGAGCAGAATTGCGATAGCGATGATGCGCGAACGCCTCATGTTCAAACCTCGCGCCATCGATCGTCTGATGACCCGGCAATGATAGGGCGGCAAAGTGGGTGCGAGGTAAATCCAATGACGAGAAACTATTGGACGGTTGTAACCCTTCGTTAAGCGGGTGTTGCCGGCGTTCTCACCGATCCGGAGGTGCATTCCCTGGTCAACGGGCGGGTGTAATTGAATAGCGTTGGTTCTTCCCCTGTTGGCCAAGCGGACAAGTAACCGGCGTTCACGAACGTCTGCTCTTGAACCTCTAGCAGTTATGCCGGTGAGGCTTTGGGAATCCCGGGAAGCGCCTCAAGCTGGGAGCCACTCCGGTCGCCCGAGTGCACCGCGGCAAATCCGGCTTGTCCAAACGAGGTCCTGAGGGCCTCACCTCGGGATGCACAGGAACCACACGCTCAGAGGAGTCCGTCTTGACGCGTTTGCCCTGCGCACGCTCAACGATGAAGTAGAGGAGCGGCACGACGGTCTCGGCGTCCGTCTGCACATTGGCAGCGGTGATGCTTCCCAGTTCCGATTAGCCATGGCTCCGCGCTATTTACGTTCCGAGTGACATCCTCCACTCGCGAACCAAAAAGGGATTACGCCATCGGCGACCGACCTAACAGGCGATCCTTTGCCGTTCCAAGCCCTGATCGCCCGGCCCCATTGAGCCAGATCAACATTCAGCCCGCCCCCCTCCCCGATCTTCCTGCCCTTGCATGCGCCAAGGGGGCACCATGAAATCTCTGCTTAAGGAAATCCGGTACAATCCGTTGCTCTGGTTGCTCATCGTCGTGCCGATCGTGCTGGTGGCCGAAAAGGCGGCGCCGGAGGCGCATACAGCTCTATTCGTGCTCGCGGTCCTTGCCATCGTGCCGCTGGCAGCACTTCTCAGTCACGCGACCGAGGCCGTCGCCGCCAAGACGGGCGATGCGGTCGGCGGCCTGCTGAACGCGACGCTCGGCAACCTCACCGAGCTGATCATCGCCGTGACCGCGCTTCGTGCGGGCCAATACATGCTGGTGAAGGCGTCGATCGCGGGCGCAGTCGTCACCAACGCACTGTTCATGCTGGGCGCCTCCTTCCTGATCGGCGGTCTGCGCTACCATGTCCAGGAATATAACCGCGCCGGCGGCCGGCTCTATTCGGCGCTGCTCCTGATGGCGACCGTCGCACTCCTCGCCCCCTCCGCGGTTGCCGAGCTTGATCTGGCCCAGGGCGAAGTCGTCACGCAAAAGCTCAGCGCTGGCGTCGCCGTGCTGCTCATCACCGCCTATGGCCTCGGCCTCGTGTTCTCGCTCCACACCCACAAGGAATTTTTTGCGAGCGAGGAGCACGGCGAAGCGGAAGCGCACTGGCCGATCGGCCTTGCGGTCGGCACGCTTCTGGTCGTCACTGTGCTGGTCGCGCTTGTGAGCGAGATCTTTGTGGAATCCGTGCAGAAGGCGGCGGAAACATTCGGGATGAGCCCGGCCTTCGTCGGCTTCATCATCGTCTCGATCGTCGGTGCCGCGGCCGAGATGGCCGTGGCCTTCTCTGCCGCGCGCAAGAACCGCCTCGACATGAGCGTTTCGATCGCGCTCGGCAGCGCCTCGCAGATCGCACTGTTCGTGGCGCCGGCGCTGGTGCTGCTCAGCTATGTCGTGGGTCCGGCGCCGATGAACCTGCAGTTCTGGCCGGGTGCGGTGACCATGGTGATGATCTCGGCCGTCATGGCCACCTTCATCACCAACAGCGGGCGCTCGGCATGGTTCATCGGCGTCCTGCTCGTTTTCATCTACGCTATCTTCGCCATGACGCTCTACGTCGTGCCGCCAGCGACGCAAGGACCGGGATGAATCACGTAAGGCGCTACCTGCCCCGGCCTTTGATTAGGCCAACGGGAATGCGTGCGGCCTTTGCTTCGACGGCAGTATTCGTGGGCATCGGGCACATGATCGGGATCGAGGTTGAGATTTCGATACTGTAGAGCGAACAGCCTGCCTACGAGCAGCTTCAGTGATGCGACTGTAACTCTAAGATCATAATTCTCGCCGCCAACCGCCATAGCATGCGCTCCAATTCTGCAGCCCGGATCGGCAAAATGCTCCCGCAACCGAAGGGCGAGCGCAAGCGTCAATTGCCTTCCTTATCAAGCGTGTTGCGAAGCCCGCGGGGGCAGTTTTGGCACTTCGCCATCATCCGGTTTGTTGAAGGCCGGACAGGCCGTGCCTGCGCTCCCGGACGAGCGGCCTCGTTTTTACAAGCAAGGCGCACGCGTGGTTGAACAGAAGATTGATCGTACCGCGAAAGCAATTGCCCTGCTACGTTTCGCGGAAGACGGGCATTTGAACGAACATCGCGAGGTTGACGACGTCGATTCATCTGAAATTTTCACGAAGCCTTTCGAAACTCCCGTAGCTTTACGGACGTTTCCGGTCGTGCGAGTGAGAACCGCACATAGTTTATGGTAGTCGTTGACCATTGGTTGCGAACGTCCATTGCTTACACCCGCTCATTACGTCTAGAGGAACTGCATTGCTTACACATTTTTGTTGCGGATAGAATAATGCGCAAGATGATCATATTGGCCGCGCCTATCGTGGCGCTTGCCTGCGTCTCGGCTCTGTGGCCAACGGCGCACCCCGATGTAGATCGCCTCGGCGACAGCGTTTACGAAACGATCTGGCTGTGGCGCGTTCCGGCTTACGTCAATAATCCAGCTTGGCATGTTCGCTGGAGTTGGAGCGATCCACTTCACGCACAGGCGCGGTGTTGCCGAGCATTGCCGCACCCTGCTTCCGGACCGGACGAGCATTTGCGAATCGCGCCATCAGCCGGTCAACGGCCAGCGTGGCTGACTGGTTAGCCAGCAGCGACGCCCGGTCGCAAAAGGGCGCGCAAGAAAAGCATAACGCCATGCCATGATCCGTTGCAGGATCAGCGGGAAATGACGCGCGTTCCGGAGGGCCATGTGCGCCGGTCCCCGACCGGACTGGCACCAATTTCCCACCCCGCTCCTCCCCAGATCGCGTCAACGACGCCAAGTTCGCCCGTACGGTCTGATACAAAGAATATGTTCGGGACGGAATTGGTCTCCAACGCACCTTGTTCGCCCTTGGCCTGCAGCCTCAAGAGACACCAAACGTCGGCCAGGTTGATTTCATGCCGACCGCCCAATTTGGCGATGATTTCCCGATCGTTTGAGGGGCTCTTCAAGAAGTACGTTTGGAGTGATGCAAGGCTTCCGGCCTCGACCTTGCCTGCGAACCGGCGCACGAAGGTTGCACCGAGCCAGGAAATCATGACCTCGGCCGTCGGCGCGATGTCTTCCTTGAAATGTTCCCGAGCGACGAATTGCTCGGCATGCGGAATTGCCGATGTTGATGACGGATCGAATGGTTCACCGGCTTTCCGAGGCGGAGTGCATTCAAGCTTAAGAGCTGGAACAATCCTCGCGCTATCCGACTTGTTCTCATCTGCCTCTGCGTTGAAGCCCCACACCGGCAGAAAGAACAAAACCAGACATACGTTGAGGCTTAAGCGGCGCATTTTTTTGTTTCCTTGAATCTGCTCCTGCAAAAAACAAGGTAAACTGTCGATTGCAGTTGTAAATCAAAGAATAGATTTCTGGTTAAGGATAAAAAGCAATCTAAAGTTGATTACAAATACAATATCAATACTACTAAATATTTATAAAAAGCAGCCCTTCTACTGAATCATCACGTCGCACGTACCGTTTTAACGTTGCCTGTCCAGCCTTTGCCAGTTGTTTTCTGCGGGCGTGAGCTATTCTTCGGCAAGCCGGTGATGTAGGTGGCGGCATCGTGCAGCGTGCCGAGCACGCGCCCGTCCGGTAACTCGATCGGGTCATCGCGCTGGCAATCGATAGCCCAAGCCGCCGGCCGGTCCCTTGGCGTTCCAACTGAAGTTCGGCCGGATGTCGGCGCCACGCTTGCCGCAGGCGCCACAGACGAAGCGCGGCTCAAGGTTGGACAGCCTCACATCGTCGGGCCAGCGGTCCGCCATGAGCGCGACCGAGTGGCTGCACCGGTGGTCCGAGCAGTAAACCAGCACGCCCCGCACGCCCATCGAGCGCATGTCGCCAAACGTGATTTTCTGAGCCGGCATGGGCCAATCAAAGCGACGCCGGCTCGCGAGTGCTGATTCCGCTCGATGTCGCCCACCATTCCGGAATGATGTCGCCCACCGTTCCGATTTGATCTCGCCCGCCATTCCGAGATGATCTCGCCCACCATTCCGGGATGATGTCGCCCGGGGGTGACGAGGCCTCTTCTGGCTCCGCTACGGTCCCGCCTTTCGGCTTTGCGAAGGGGACCTGGATGCCGACGGAGAGGTTTGCGATGCGCCATGTGCGCGATGTGATCAGATTGAAGTCGGCCGGGATGCCGACCCGTGAGATTGCGCGGCGGTTGGGAACGGCGCCGTCGACGGTGCGTTTGACGATCCGCCGGTTCGAGGCGGCGGGCTTGACCTGGCCGTTGAGCGATGACCTGACGGATCCTGTCCTGGAGGCCCGGCTGTTCGCGGGGGGCGGCGCCGGTTCTGGCACCCGGCGGGGCCATCGCCGGCAATCCGAGCCGGACTGGGCGGCGGTGCACCGCGAGCTGCGGCGCAAGCACGTGACGCTGTCGATCCTGTGGGAGGAGTACATCGCGGGCGAACCCGGCGGGTATCGCTATTCGCGTTTCTGCGAACTCTACCGCACCTGGGAAGGCCGGCTGTCGGTCACGATGCGCCAGTCGCATGCAGCCGGCGACAAGCTGTTCGTCGACTATGCCGGCGACGGCGTGCCGGTCGTGATCGACCGGCTGACCGGCGAGCGGCGCACCGCGCAAATTTTCGTCGCGGTGCTCGGCGCATCGAGCTTCACCTACGCGCAGGCGACCTGGACGCAGGGGCTCGCCGACTGGATCGGCGGCCACGTCGGCGCCTTCGAGGCGATCGGTGGCGTGCCGGCGCTGCTGGTGCCGGACAACACCAAAACCGCAGTGATCAAGGCCTGCCTCTACGATCCGCAGATCAACCGCAGCTACGCCGACATGGCGGCGCATTACGGCATCGCCATTCTGCCGGCCAGACCGCGACGGCCGAGGGACAAGGCGAAGGTCGAGCAGGCGGTCCTCATGGTCGAGCGCTGGCTGCTTGGACGGCTGCGCCACCGCATCTTCCACAGCCTCGCCGAGGTCAACGCGGCGATCGCCGAACTGCTCATACGGCTCAACGAGGAGCGGCCGATCCGACGGCTCGGCATCACCCGCCGCAAGCTGTTGGAGGAGATCGACCGGCCCGCGCTAAAGGCCTTGCCGCAGAGCCCTTACGTGTTCGCCGAGTGGCGGATCTGCCGGGTCAGCATCGATTATCACGTCGAGGTCGAGGCGCATTACTACAGCGTTCCGCATCGCTTCGTCCGCGTCGAGGTCGAGGTTCGCTTCACCGCCCGCACCGTCGAGATTTTCCACAAGGGCGAGCGGATCGCCGCGCATCAGCGCATGAGCGGCAACCACAAGCATACGACCGTGCCGGAGCACATGGCCTCCAGTCATCGGCGCTACGCCGGCTGGACCATCGAGCGTATCCGCAAGGACGCAGCCTCGATCGGGCCGGCCACCGCCGCGCTCTGCGACCTGATCCTCGACGAGCGCGCGCATCCGGAACAGGGTTTCCGCGCCTGTCTCGGCATCATCCGGCTTGCCCGATCCTACGGGCACGAGCGGCTCGATGCCGCCGCCGCGCGGGCGATCGACATCGGCGCACGCACCTACGGCTCGGTCAAGTCGATCCTCGCCAACAATCTCGATCGGCGTCCTTCACCCAAGCGCTCCGCGGACGACGCGCCGATCCTTCATCCCAACATCCGCGGGCCGCGCTACTACAACTAGGAGATCACGTCTTGCTCAATCATCCGACTCTCGATCAACTCCACACGCTCGGCCTTCACGGCATGGCCAAGGCCTTTGCCGACATCGAAGCCGGCGGCGAGGCCGCAAGCCTCGGCCACGCCGAATGGCTTGAACGGCCAGCTTGGCGCGTCCGTTCTACCCCGGATTGTGTTGCAAAACTCCGGTTGAGGCGACTCGCGAACCGTGATTCCGTTGGTTTGAGACAGCATTTGCGGGAGCAGCGGATGTTAGGGCGGCAGGCGAGCGGTCAGGGCCAGTTCTTTTACTCCTTTGATCTCGACAGGGTGGTGCCGCCTGATCATCTGGTCCGGCAAATCGACGGTTTGCTCGACCTGAGTTGGGTGCACAACGAGCTCGCTCCATTCTACTCGCACACTGGCCGGCCTTCGATTGATCCGGTGCTCATGATCCGGATGCTGATTGTGGGCTACGTATTTGCGCTTCGTTCCGAGCGCCGGCTCTGCGCTGAGGTCCAAGTCAATCTGGCCTACAGATGGTTTTGCAAGCTCGGCATCGAGGACCATATCCCTGATCACTCAGTGTTCTGCCGGGCGCGGCGCGAACGCTTCCGTGAGAGCGATGCCTTACGCCGGGTTTTTGAGGGTGTAGTGGCGCTGTGTATTTCAGCGGGGCTGGTTGGAGGCGAGGCGTTCTCGGTCGATGCGAGCCTGATCAAGGCAGATGTGAACAGGACCAGGCGGCTCCCCGGCGACCAGCCTATTACCTGGCCAAAGGCGGAGGAAGCATCCCATGCGGTTCGCGAGTACATCGCAGCGCTTGATGCCGCCAACAGCGATAAGGACGGTGATGAGGACGGTGGCGGTTCAAGTGAAGGCAGCCATCGACGCAAGCCTCCCAAAGAAGTCTCGCTCACCGATCCGCAAGCAACATGGGTTGCGAGGCCAGGCGTGGACCCCTTCTTTGCTTATGATGCGAACTATTTGATCGACAACAAGGCCGGGATCATCCTCGATGCGGTAGGCACGCGCGCGAACCGTGCGGTTGAGATTGCTGTCACCCAGACCATGGTGGACCGTGTTGAGCGTCGCTTCGATCTGCGACCCCAGAGGCTGGCAGGCGACACGGCTTACGGCGCGGTAAGGCTGCTCAAATGGCTGGTGGATCGCAAGATCACGCCGCACGTTCCGGTGTGGGACAAGTCGGCACGCCCCGATGGCACCTTTAGTCGAGCCGACTTCGCCTTCAATCAGAAGCGCAATGTCTACGTTTGTCCGGGTGGCGCGGAGTTGACCAGCACCGGCAATATCGATCAAGGTCACATCGTCTACTACAGGGCCAGCAAGAGCGACTGCTCTGGCTGCGCCTTGAAGCCCAAATGCACGACGGCGGTCGTGCGAAAAATTACCCGCGACCTCAACGAAGATGTGCGCGATCGTGTCCGTGCGCTGGCCAATACGGAAGCCTTCCAGCAATCGCGCCGCGAGCGCAAAAAGGTCGAGATGCGGTTTGCTCATATGAAACGCATTCTCAGGCTCGACCGGCTTCGGCTGCGGGGCTTGAATGGCGTCAGGGACGAAGTGCTGCTCACAGCCACGGCGCAGAACCTGAGGCGACTGGCCAAGCTAATCTGCCGTCCCCCGCCACCTCTGGCAGTCGCGTGCTGAACATCCACAAGCAAAACGGAAACCGCCGACACCACCGTACCAAAAGGAACCGCCAAAACTCAAAAGCCAAGCTCGCCCCCAAGACAGAAACGAGTTTTGCAACACAATCCCCCGACAAGCAGACACGGCGAGCGCGTCGCGCTAAGACTTAAGGAGCTGGCCTCGGCCCGAACAGAGGAATGACCTGGCCATCGGCCGCCCGGATCACCGCCCGTGCCATCTCCATCGGGTCGAACCTGAGGTCGGCCACCGCCTCGGCCACGCCCTGGCGATGCAGCTCCTGGACGATCGCCTCAGTCACCTTCATCAGCCTGCCAATTTCGGCGGTGCTGTCGGACATGGACATGGCCTCGGTTATACCGAGAGCATATCCTCGACACGGCGGACGTTAGGAACGATTTGTTCGGGCAGGAATCGACTCGCCGCCCCCGGACCGCACCCCCTTATCCCGGGGTCATGTCCCTCCAAGGACAGGCCCCAGTGCCAAACCACTGGGGCCACCTTTGCGGGTGCCAATCAACCTCTTCGGACAATGCAAATTCGCTACTGCCACATGCTTACACACACTTTCACCTTGACACCATCAATCCGGCGAGTCTGCTGCCTCTTTGAAGCGTTGAGCCTCTTCTGCTAGCCGTTGTTCAAAGGTCTTCTCGTGTTTGATCCGTCTGCGCTGTTGATCCATTGGGTCCTCTCCAGCCCTTGCTCCTTGCCCGCGGGCAATTAAAGACCTTTTGGGGTCGGGCGTCAGTCCGGTGGCCGACAAAGATCGGGCTGCTGCAGCGGATTGTGGGTTTCGTCAAGGCCCCGCCGCTCGAGCCGCGGCGACTTCATACATCACAGGGACACTGCATACATCACAGGGACACTGCGCGAGCTAATGGGAGGATAGGAGTGTGGACACTGGGAGCTGCGCGCTTGCTCTAAAACAGGCTGTGAATAAGCTCCGAAGCGGGACCCCTGCCGAAACCGCGCCAACCAATTGAATCAGCTAAGGAAGCCAACAGCGAGGTGGGGTCCCGATCGGCGCCGATCGGGACCCCACCTCAAATGAAATTCCTGGTGAAGTATCAATGCATCGAGGCTGATCAGGGCGGGGTCCCACTTCGGTGCTGGTCCACATACATTGTCACCGACCAGAAACCGGGCGGGACCGGCTCCAGGTAATGCATCGCGTTCGTGAAGTTGATGGTGTGACGCGAACATACATGCCGTCCCGATCCGCAACTTTATAGGTTTTCTCGCGTGGTTTCAGAGCCTTAAGTGCAACGTCCGTCAGCATTCCTACCGTCTCCAAAAAAGTACCGTCAGTGCTTTTTCGGAGGCTCGCAACAGAGAATTCACAGTGAATTCAAATCTTTAAGCCAAAAAAAGTACCGTCACGAGCCTCATTTCCCGTGACGGTACTTTCAAAGATTCGGCCGAGCAAGATGTCGAGGCCCGTCAATCGGTCTGGCAGAGCCAAACTTTGCGTGTCGATAGATCGCGGCAGTAAAAATACGAATTTGTTTTTTGTTTCAGCTGCTTATGGCGTAACATAGCGTATATCCGGATACGCTCGGTTGGGCCTGAATCATTCCCACTCAATCGTCCCAGGCGGCTTAGACGTCACGTCGTACACCACCCTGTTGACGCCCTTCACCTCGTTGATGATGCGGGTGGCGGTCTCGGCCAGGAACTTCATGTCGAACTGGTAGAAATCCGCGGTCATGCCGTCGGTCGAGGTGACGGCGCGGAGGCCGACGACGAAGTCGTAGGTGCGGCCGTCGCCCATCACGCCGACCGTTTTCACCGGCAGCAGCACCGCAAAGGCCTGCCAGATCGCATCGTAGAGGCCGTGCTTGCGGATTTGGTCGATATAGACCGCATCCGCGTTGCGGAGGATGTCGAGCTTTTCCCTGGTGATGTCGCCGGGGCAGCGGATGGCGAGGCCGGGGCCCGGGAACGGGTGGCGGCCGACGAAGACGTCCGGCAGGCCGAGCTCGCGGCCGAGCACGCGGACCTCGTCCTTGAACAGCTCGCGCAACGGCTCGACCAGCTTCATGTTCATGCGATCGGGCAAGCCGCCGACATTGTGGTGCGACTTGATGGTGACGGATGGTCCGCCGGTGAAGGAGACGCTTTCGATCACGTCGGGGTAGAGCGTACCCTGCGCCAAAAATTCAGCGCCGCCGATTTTCTTTGCCTCGGCGTCGAACACGTCGATGAACAAACGCCCGATGGTCTTGCGCTTGGCCTCGGGATCGGTGACGCCTGCGAGCTCGCCGAGAAATTGCTTCGACGCATCCACATGCACCAGCGGGATGTTGTAGTGATGGCGGAACAGGTCGACGACGGTCTTGGCCTCATCGAGGCGCAGCAGGCCGTGATCGACGAACACGCAGGTGAGCTGGTCGCCGATCGCCTCGTGGATCAGCACTGCGGCGACGGCGGAATCGACGCCGCCGGAGAGGCCGCAGATCACCTTGCCCTTGCCGACTTGGGCGCGGATCTTCTCGATCGCCTCCTCGCGGAAGGCGCGCATGGTCCAGTCGCCGGTCAGCCCTGCGACCTTGCGGACGAAATTGCGGATCAGTATTGCGCCGTCGGGCGTGTGCGCCACTTCGGGGTGGAACATCAGGCCGTAATATTTGCGCTTCTCGTCCTGGATGATGGCGAACGGCGCATTCGGCGAGGTGCCGGCCACCGAGAAGCCTGGCGGCATTTTGGTGATGCGGTCGCCATGGCTCATCCACACCTGGTGCTTTTCGCCCAGGCTCCAGACGCCGTCGAACAGGCCGCTATCCGTCTTCACCTCGACATCGGCGCGGCCGAACTCGCGGTGGTGGCCGCCCTCGACCTCGCCGCCGAGCTGGGCTGCCAGGGTCATCTGGCCGTAGCAGATGCCGAGCACGGGAACGCCGGATTCGAAGATCAGTTGCGGCGCGCGCGGCGAGCCCGCCTCGTGCACCGATTCCGGGCCGCCGGAGAGGATCACCGCCTTCGGCTTCATCTCCCTGAAGGCGGCTTCGGCCTTCTGGAACGGGACGATCTCGGAATAGACGCCCATTTCGCGAACGCGGCGGGCGATCAGTTGCGTCACCTGGCTGCCGAAATCGACAATCAGAATCTTGTCATGCGCCGAGGCCACTGATGGCGTCGACTCGCTGGATTTTGGTGCGGCTGTCATGGCAAGCAAATACGCGACACCGCCCGCCCCCGCAACCGCGCGGCGGGCCGCGCCCACATTCTTCTTTGGGCATGGACATGATGATATATGTCAGTATTATTGACATAATTTGGCTGCGAGCCGACGGTCCACACCGGCGAAACCGGCCAGGCGCTGTGGCGCACGCTCGATATCGGCGATGTCAGGGTGCGGATGGTCGAATATTCGCCGGGTTATCTCGCCGATCACTGGTGCGATCGCGGCCATGTGCTCTTTGTCGTGCAGGGCGAGCTCGACACCGAATTGCGCGACGGCCGGAGGTTCACGCTGACATCAGGCATGAGCTATCAGGTGTCGGATTTCGGCGACGCCGCGCACCGCTCGTCGACGAAGGCAGGCGCGACGCTGTTTATTGTGGATTGAGGCACCTGCCCTTTCACGTCACCCTGAGGAGGTCGCGAAGCGACCGTCTCGAAGGGCGACGGCCCGGCTCCATCCCATCCTTCGAGGCTCGCAAGTGCTCGCGCCTCAGGATGACGCCAAGGCTTGGGGATGCCGCCCACGCGTTGGCTGTTGCACGCCACTCACCGCTTCCGCGCGGCGACTTTCCTCACACTCGTGTCGGACCAAGTCAGCGCCCGTCCCGCCTTCGACGGCAGCATTAGTCGTCCGACCGGCTGCCCCGCCTGATCCAGCAGCACCGAATGCGCTTCGCCGCGCGCGAAGAGATGCGCCTCGCCCCACTGCCGCAGGCTGACCACGACCGGGAACAGGTCGCGGCCCCTCTTCGTCAGCGCGTATTCCTGATAGGCGCTGCCGTCTGAAGCCGGCACGACTTCCAACACGTCAAACTCGACCAGCTTGCGCAGCCGCGCGGTCAGCATGCCCTTGGCGATGCCGAGGTTCTTCTGGAAATCGCCGAACCGGCGCAAGCCGTCGAACGCGTCGCGGACGATCAGCAGCGACCACCAGTCGCCGATCGCATCCAGCGCGCGCGCCACCGGGCACTCGGCCTTGGCAAATCCGGTCCGCTTCATCGCGCCGTCCTCTCCCGATCACAAATCGATCCGGTCTTAAAATAGGACTAGACAGCGCCTGACGCAACTGGTCTCATTATAATACCAGATTGAGCGGAGGCTATGATGATGAACCACGACGCGATCAAGGCTGCACAGGCCAACCCCGGCGACTCCGACAACAGCAGGCTGTCGTCCGCGGTCGTCCAGCTGTTTGCGGTCGCGTGCGGCCTGAGCGTCGCCAACATCTATTTCGCCCAGCCGCTGCTCGACACCATGGCGCAGGATCTCGGCATCGACCCCGCCGCGATCGGTATCGTCGTGACGCTGACCCAGATCGGCTACGCGTTCGGCCTGGTGCTGATCGTGCCGCTCGGCGACCTCGTGGATCGGCGCCGGCTGATCGTCGGCCAGACCGTGCTGTCGGCGATCGCGCTCGCCATCGTAGGCTTGGCGCCGAACGCCGCGATGGTGCTGGCAGGCATGGTGCTGGTCGGGCTGCTGGCGGTCGTGATCCAGGTGCTGGTTGCCTTCGCCGCGACATCGGCAACTCCGGCCGAACGCGGCCGCACCATCGGGACCGTCACGTCAGGCGTCGTGTCGGGCATCCTGCTCGCCCGCTTCGTCTCCGGCGCGCTGGCCGATCTCGGCGGATGGCGCGTGGTCTACCTGACCTCGGCTGTGCTCACGCTAATTCTGGCCGGCCTGCTCGCCCGCGCCCTGCCGCGGCAACAACCGAGGCCCAAGGAAAAGGAGATGGCCGGCTCGTCCTATGCAAAGCTGTTGCGCTCGACATTTGCGCTGTTCGTCGAGGAGCCGATCCTGCGCGAGCGCGCCGTGTTCGCGCTTCTGATCTTCGCAAGCTTCAGCGTGTTCTGGAGCTCGATTGTGCTACCGCTCGCAAGCCCGCCGTTGTCGCTGTCGCACACCACGATCGGCATGCTCGGGATCGCCGGCCTCGCAGGTGCTCTGGCAGCGCGCAACTCGGGCCGCCTCGCCGATCGCGGCTGGGGACAACGCACTACAGGATTGTCGCTGCTGCTGATGCTCGCAGGCTGGGTGCCGATCGCCTGCCTGCACACCTCGCTATGGCTGGTGGTGGCCGGCGTCGTGATGATCGACTTCGCGGTGCAGGCCATCCATGTGACCAATCAGAGCCTGATCGTCGCCGCGCGCCCCGACGCGGCAAGCCGCCTGGTCGGCGGCTACATGGTGTTCTACTCGATCGGCAGCGCTACAGGCGCGATCGCCTCGACCGCGGTCTATGCGACCGCCGGCTGGAGCGGCGTCTGCGTGCTCGGCGCAGGGATCAGCGGATGTGCGCTGCTGTTTTGGGTCATCGTGGTGAGCCGGACGCCAGTGCCTGCGGGCGCGGCGTATGAGTGCGGGCGCTAGATTACCGATCTCACCCGTCATTGCGAGCGAAGCGAAGCAATCCATCGTGCCGCATCTGCGGAAGCCTAGATTGCTTCGTCGCTTCAGCGCAAAATTGCTCTGCAATTTGTCGCGAGCTTCTCGCAATGACGGAGGAAAGCTCACGCCTTCTTCAGCACCGACACGAAAAACCCGTCCGTCCCGGTCCGGCGCGGCGTCATCAGCCAGCCTTCGTCGGATCGCAGCGCGGCGTTGGCAAAATCCTCGGCCTTGTCCCACAGCACGCTCGCCGTCTGCTCCGGCGGCTGGATCGAAAATTCCGGATGACGCGCGATGAAGGCCTGGACCTGTCCGCCGTTCTCGTCCGGCAGCACCGAACAGGTGATGTAGGCGATCCGACCGCCCGGCTTGACCAGCGGCGCGGCGCGGTCGAGCGCCGCGGCCTGGTCCTTCAGCCGCACCTCGAGCGCGCCGGGACGCATCCGCCATTTGGCATCGGGATTGCGGCGCCAGGTGCCGGTGCCGGTGCAGGGCGCGTCGATCAGCACGAGGTCGGCCGAGGCCTTGATGTCGGACAGCACTTCGGCCTCGCCGCGCGGCGTGCGCACGTCGCAATTATGCACGCCGGCGCGCGACAGCCGCTCGTGGATCGGCGCGAGCTGGCGCTTGTCATGATCGGTCGCGATCAGCCGGCCCTTGCCCTGCATCTGCGCCGCGAGCGCCAGCGTCTTGCCGCCGGCGCCGGCGCAGAGGTCGATCACCTGCTCGCCGGGTTTGACGGCCGACAGCAGCGCTGCAAGCTGCGAGCCCTCGTCCTGGACTTCGATGGCGCCCTTGATGAAATCCTCTTCGGCATGGATGCCGGGATTGCGCGCGTCGGCGCCGAGTTCGATGCGCAAGCCGAGCGGCGACCACGGCGTCTCCCTGGCGCCGAGATGCGCCAGCCGTGGCAGGATCTTCTCGCGCGTGGCGTTCAGCGTGTTGACGCGCAGATCAAGCGGGGCACGGCTCGCCATCGCGGTCGCCTCCGCGACCCGATCGTCGCCGAACATTTTTGCCAGATAGGGATCGAGCCATTCCGGGTAATCGCCGGCGATATGGGCGGGCGCGTCGGTGAGCGCGCGCGAGGTCAGCGCAGCGCGCTCGGCCTCGGTCAGCGGCTGTGGCGCAAAGCGGCCGCCGTCGCAGAGCGCTGCGATGGTGTCGGCATCGAGGCCGCGCTCGAGCTTGAGCATGCCGAGCACGCGGGCACGGGCGCTATCATCGTCAATCAGATACGCCGCCGAGGATTGGCGGCGCAGCACATCCCAGATCAGGCCGGAGATCGCGGCGCGGTCGCCGGAGCCGGCATAGCGGTGCGCGGTGCCCCATTCCTTCAGCGCCTTCGCGGCAGGAATGCGTTGCGTGTCGATGGTGTCGATCAGCTCGATAGCGGCGGAGAGCCGGGCAGCGGGGGTCATTGATATCTTTCGGTTGGACGCGTCAGATCAGCAGCAGCATCTTGAGCGCGAAATAAAGCCACATCGCCGCCAGCACCAGCACGCCGGCAAACCAGGCGAGCGAGCGCGGCCGGACGTCGTTGGATGTGACGAAGACGCCGGCATGGGCAAAGCGCGTCACCACGAACACCCAGGACATCAGCACGATGAAGAGGTCGGCATGGCGCAGCGGGAGTGCCAATGCAATCAGAATGTAGAACAGGACCGGGAGTTCGAACTGATCGGCGAAGCAGTTGCCGAGCTGGCTGTCGCGGACCGGTTCGCGCAACGCGATATTCCCCATCCTCGCCCGGCCGATGGAGAGCCCGCGACCGCGCGCCGTCGCCATTCCGAACAAAAGCACGAAGGTGAGCCCAATCTGGATGAAGATAGGTAACAGAACCATTTGAATAGACATCATAATCTCCCTTAAGCCGAAACGTCGCACGGCCTCTTGGCCACACCGCTTGCCCCTGACAATGAAGGTGCCGCTGGAACGGCTTGAACCACAATCCGGGCTGCGTGACCAACTCACAGGAGTTTTGCTGGTTTCAGCCCCAACGCCCTGCGGGTGCGCGATGAATATCACCTCTCCGATCCTCGCCAGCGTGGCCCACGCGGCCGCCTTCCTCGACGATTCCCAGACCTCGCTGCTCCAGGCGATCGCGCCGGGCCCGGGCTGGTTCGACGACAACCCGGATGGGGGGCTCGGTGTGGCGATGTCGGGCCTTGCCGGGGTCGCCGCCGCCCTTGCCGTCGCGATCCTCCTCTCGATCTATTTCCGCACCGGCTATCGCTCGACGAGCGACATGCTCAGGCACGGCCTCGCCGCAGCGCTGGTGCTCGGACTGATCGCGTTCGTGGTCTACGACATGGGGCACTCGGCCCTCGCCTATCTCGGGCTCAACGCCGCGACCACCGCGGTCGAATTCGGGACCTGCCTGTCCAAGACAGAGATGAAGGCGGGGATGATTGCGATTTGATCCTGAGGTGGCGTCATCGTTCCGACTCCGGGCCGGCCTATGATCGCCCCGAAAGGATCGATGCATGGCCCAATTTCGTCTGACGCAAATTTCCGACACCCACCTCGCCCGCCGTCACACGCTCCTCACCGACAATTTCCACCGCGTCAGCGAGCATATCGACGCGAAGCGCCCCGATCTCGTACTCAACTCAGGCGACGTCGCCTTCGACGGACCGACCAGCCGCGACGATCTGGTGTTCGCCAAGGAACTACACAGAGCGCTGCCGGTCGATTGCCTCTATCTGCCTGGCAATCACGACATAGGTGACAACCCGACCGCGGTCGACGCGGCGCCAAAGCAGCTCCCCACCGAAGCCACCCGCAAGGCGTTCACCGACCTGATCGGCGAGGACCGCTGGCACTTCGATGCCGCCGGCTGGTGCTTCATCGGCCTCAATTCGCTGATCATGAACACCGGTCTCGACAGCGAAGCCGAGCAGTTCGACTGGCTCGCCACGCAGTTCGACAAGGCCGTCGGCAAGCCGGTCGCGCTGTTCCTGCACAAGCCGCTCTATCTCGATGTGCCCTACGATGCCGAGCAGGAGGCGACCTCGTTCCGCTACGTGCCGCAGCCGGCACGCCGGCGCCTGATTGAGATGTTCGGCAAGGTCGACTGGCGGCTGGTCGGCAGCGGCCATGTCCACCAGCGCCGCGACTATACCTTCGAGCATGTCCGCCACGTCTGGGCGCCCTCGGTGGGCTTCATCGTTCCTGACGCGAGGCAGGAGCTGATCGGCATCAAGGAAACCGGCCTGGTCGAATACCGCTTCCAGCCCGACAGTTTCGAGGTGCGCCACGTCAGGGCGCCGGGTCAGGTCGATGTCGACCTCGACATGCTGCTCGGCAAGGAGCCGGCGGCCTGAGCGAAGTTACATCTGCGCGGCGTCACTACGTCCGCGCGGCGTCGTTCAGATCCTGCTTGATGACCGCGAGCAGCGTCTGCAGCGAGTCCTTGCTGGTGCGTTGTGGTGCCGGCGGCGCCGACCGCACGGGAGGCATCGCGAAAGCGGGCCCGGCACCGGGCTCCTCCTCCACGAATTTTCCATGCAACACGTCGTCGCGGCGGCCCATGGCGAACATCGTCGCCCAATAGCCGACCGCCAGAACGATTACGCCTAAAATAACCAGTTCAAACATGGCTACACACCTGAAATTGGCGCATCAAAATATTGATGTATTGATTCAATGCCTTCGGTTCCCGGTCAAGCAAATGGGGGCCAAAAGCCCCCAAAAGCTTGACGTTGTGGCGTTTTTGATACGTCGCTGCGCGGAATGGGACCTTTATGCCCCAATTTCAGGCCCGGTCCGGCCCGACCCGGACCAGCTGCTTGCCGAAATTGGCGCCCTTGAGCAGGCCCATGAAGGCCTCGGGCGCGCTGTCGAGCCCCTCGGTCACGCACTCCTTGTGCTTGATCTTGCCTTCGCGCACCCACTGCGACATGTCGCGGAGGAAGTCACCGTGGCGGGCGGCAAAGTCGCTGACGATGAAGCCGCGGAAGGTCAGCCGCTTGGTCAGGATGCTGCGCATGAAGGCACCCGCCCAGGTCGGCGCATGAGCCTGGGTGTCGTTGTAATGCGCGATCAGGCCACAGACCGGCACACGTGCGAACGCATTGAGCAGCGGGAACACCGCGTCGAATACCGCACCGCCGACATTCTCGAAATAGACGTCGATGCCTTTCGGGCAGGCTTCCTTGAGCTTGGCGGCAAGGTTCGGATCGCGGTGATCGAGGCACTCGTCGAAACCGAGCTCGTTCTTGACGTAGTCGCATTTGTCCTTGCCGCCGGCGATGCCGACCGCACGCGCGCCCTTGATTCTCGCGATCTGCCCGACCGCCGAACCGACGGCGCCGGATGCGGCGGCGACCACCACGGTCTCGCCCGCCTGCGGCTTGCCGATGTCGAGCAGCCCCGTATAGGCGGTCATGCCGGGCATGCCGAGCACGCCGACCGCGGTCGAGATCGGCGCGATGGCCGGATCGATCTTGGCGAGCGCCTTGCCGTCGGACAGCGCATGGGTCTGCCAGCCCGCGCGCGACAGCACGATATCGCCCTTGGCGAAGCCCGGATTGTTCGAGGCAATCACCTCGCTGACCGTGCCGCCCTCCATCACACCGCCGATCGGCACCGGCTGCGCATAGGACGGACCGTCGCTCATGCGCCCGCGCATGTAGGGATCGAGCGACAGCCAGACGGTGCGCAGCAGCACCTGCCCGTCACCCGGCACCGGCGGTGTGTAGTCTTCGACCCGGAAGTCGGAGGCCTTGGGCTCGCCGTGGGGACGGGAGGCGAGAACGACGCGCTTTCCTTGGGCGTTTCCTTGGGCGTTTCCTTGGGACATGGGATTTCCTCTGCTCGTTAATTCATGGCGCGAACGTAGTCATGCAATCCGTCTCCCCGCAAGGGAGACGGATTTTGTTGTTTCGCGCAGAGCTGTTTGAAATGTTGTTTGAAATGACGGGCGTCATCTCGGGGGGACGCTGATGCCGCATCTCACTCCGTCATTCCGGGTTCGCGCCGTCGACGCGCCCCCGGAATGTCCCGGAGAAAACTTACACCCCGCCCGGATAGTTCGGGGCTTCGCGGGTGATCGTCACGTCGTGGACGTGGCTTTCGCGCAGGCCGGCGCCGGTGATGCGGACGAACTCGGCCTTCTCGTGGAAGTCCTGGATATTCTTCGCACCGACATAACCCATCGCTGCCCTGAGACCGCCGGCGAGCTGGTGCATGACATTGCTGACCGGGCCCTTGTAGGGCACCTGGCCCTCGATGCCTTCGGGCACGAGCTTCAGCGTGTCCTTGATGTCCTGCTGGAAGTAACGATCAGCCGAGCCACGCGCCATCGCGCCGACCGAGCCCATGCCGCGATAGGCCTTGTAGGAGCGGCCCTGCCACAGGAACACCTCGCCGGGCGTCTCGTCGGTGCCGGCGAGCAGCGAGCCGACCATCGCGATGTCGGCGCCGGCCGCCAGCGCCTTGGCGAGGTCGCCGGAATATTTGATGCCGCCGTCGGCGATCACAGGCACGTTGGCCTTCTTGGCAGCTGCGACCGCATCCATGATCGCGGTGAGCTGCGGCACGCCGACGCCGGCGACGATGCGCGTGGTGCAGATCGAGCCGGGGCCGATGCCGACCTTGATGCAATCTGCACCCGCATCGATCAGCGCCTGCGCGCCGCTTTCGGTCGCGACATTGCCGGCGACGACCTGGACGGCGTTGGACAGCCGCTTGATGCGGTTGACCGCGGCAAGCACATGCCTGGAATGGCCGTGCGCGGTATCGACCACGACGACGTCGACGCCGGCATCGATCAACCGCTCGGTCCGCTCATATCCGGTCTCGCCGACCGTCGTGGCCGCGGCGACCCGCAGGCGGCCCTGCGCGTCCTTGCAGGCCAGCGGATGCGCGACCGCCTTTTCCATGTCCTTGACGGTGATCAGGCCGACGCAGCGATACTGATCGTCGACGACGACGAGCTTCTCGATGCGGTGGTGGTGCAGCAGCCGCTTGGCCTCGTCCTGGCCGACGCCCTCGCGCACCGTGACGAGGTTTTCGTGCGTCATCAGCTCCGACACCTTCTGCCTGGGATCGGTGGCGAAGCGCACGTCGCGGTTGGTCAGGATGCCGACCAGCTTGCCGGGCACGTTCTTGGCCCCGCCGGTGACGACCGGAATGCCCGAGATGCCGTGATCCTTCATCAGCGTCAGCGCATCCGACAGCGTGGCGTCGGGAGCGATGGTCAGCGGATTGACCACCATGCCGGATTCGAACTTCTTCACCTGCCGCACCTGCGCGGCCTGGCCCTCCGGATCGAAGTTGCGATGGAT
This sequence comes from Bradyrhizobium genosp. P, assembly GCF_049949265.1. NCBI lineage: Bacteria > Pseudomonadati > Pseudomonadota > Alphaproteobacteria > Hyphomicrobiales > Nitrobacteraceae > Bradyrhizobium > Bradyrhizobium genosp. P. The sequence continues at coordinate 5,680,029 of NZ_CP188195.1, forward strand.
GACGCCGAGGCCGCCGGCCTGCGCCATCGCGATCGCCATGCGCGCCTCGGTGACGGTGTCCATCGCCGAAGCAATGATCGGGATGTTGAGCGGGATCGCGCGGGTGATGCGGGAGCGAATGTCGGCTTCCGAGGGGAGCACGTCCGACAGGCCGGGCTTCAGCAGCACATCGTCGAACGTGAAGGCTTCGCGGATCGCCTGAATTCCCGTGGCCATTGCCAACTCCTTTCGGCGGCCTCAAGCCGCTGCAATCTTACGGATAAGCGCCATCTGCGGCGACGCTGGCTGCGTCACCGTCGAATCGGCGCCCATCGATGGGGTTGACGGCGGTCGATAGCATGAAGGCATGACGAATCAAAGTGTTTGCCAGCCATGCACAGGCTTTTTACGGGGCCGATTCAGCTGCTACGGCAGCCTGTCTAGCGATATCCCTGCGGCGGCCCATGCCGGCGGATCGCCTCGACCACCTCCCGGTGGCGCCGGTCCTCGCGCCTCATGTGGACCGCGATCACCGCATGGGCAGACGGCACCAGCAGCAATACGTGAAAAAACAGCCCGAAAATCGCGCAAAACACGATCAGGACCAGATTGAAGATCGCCGCGAACGGCTGTCCGTTGAGGAGCAGCCCGATCGGCGGCAACAAAGCGGCAAGGACGTAGATCACGGCACACCTTCAGGCGCCGGCGGGGCGGATGCATACCAGCGTCACGCTGGATTTAGGTGGTTTGTCCCGTTCCGCAATAGCGCCTGCGACGGCAGGATGATACAGCGCCCTCGCCCGCCTTTTTCAGCACAGCCGCCCCATTTTGATGAACAAAACACGCCTGATCCCGCTCATCGTGGCCACCGCCCTGTTTATGGAAAACATGGATTCCACGGTGATTGCGACCTCCCTGCCCGCCATCGCTGCCGATATCGGCACCAGCCCGCTGACGCTGAAGCTCGCCATCACGTCCTATTTGCTGTCGCTTGCGGTGTTCATCCCGGCAAGCGGCTGGACCGCAGACCGTTTTGGCGCACGCATCGTGTTTGCCGGCGCCGTCGCCGTGTTCATGCTGGGCTCGATCGGCTGTGCGCTGTCGTCCTCGGTGACCGATTTCGTGTTCGCCCGCATCCTGCAGGGCCTGGGCGGCGCGATGATGACGCCGGTCGGGCGGCTCGTGCTGTTACGCTCGGTCGACAAGAGCGCGCTGGTCAATGCGATGGCCTGGGTGACCGTGCCTGCGCTGATCGGACCGGTGATCGGGCCGCCGCTCGGCGGCTTCATCACCACCTATTTCTCCTGGCACTGGATCTTCCTGATCAATATCCCGATCGGGCTGCTCGGCATCTTCATGGCGCTGAAGTATATCGACCCGATCAGGAGCGAAGACCCTGAGCGCTTCGATCTGTATGGGCTGGTGCTGGCCGGCATTGGCCTCGCCGGTATCGCGTTCGGGCTTTCGGTCGCAGGCCTCAATCTGCTGCCGTGGTCGATCGTCGCCGCGCTGGTCGGGGTCGGCACGGTCTCGATGACGCTCTATGTCATTCACGCGCGGCGCACCGGTTCGCCGGTGCTCGATTTCGGGCTGCTGCGGCTGCCGACCATGCGCGCCGCCATCATCGGCGGCTTCATGTTCCGGCTCGGCATCGGCGCGCTGCCGTTCCTGCTGCCGCTGTTGATGCAGGTTGGCTTCGGGCTGTCGCCATTCCAGTCCGGCCTTGTGACCTTCGCCTCCGCTGTCGGCGCCATGGGCATGAAGACGCTGGCCGCGCGCATCATCCGCGCCTTCGGCTTCCGCAACATGATGACCGTCAACGCCGTCGTCAGTTCGGTCTTCCTGGCCGCCTGCGCGCTGTTCACGGTGACGACGCCGCTGCTGCTGATCTTCATCATCCTGGTGGTCGGCGGCTTCTTCCGTTCGCTGCAATTCACCGCGATCAATACCGTGGCCTATGCGGAGATCGAGCCGACGCAGATGAGCCGCGCCACCACGCTGGTCAGCGTCAACCAGCAGCTCGCGGTGTCCGCCGGCGTCGCGGTCGGCGCGTTCTGCGTCGAAACCACGCTGGCGCTGCACCACCAAACCGAGCTTTCGGCCGGCGTGTTCGGGCCGGCCTTCATCGTGGTCTCCCTGATCTCGGCGGCGTCGGCCTGGTCGTTCCGGCAGATGCCCGTCGATGCCGGCAACGAAATCTCCGGCCGCAAGGCGATCGAGATGTCGAGCCGCAAGGGTGCCGCAAAGGGCGCCGCCACCGCCGCCGTCAAGCACGCGACGGAAGACACGCAAGACGCGCGGGATCAGCGGCTGGGGTAGCGGTCGGCCCTGACCCGTCATTGCGAGCCAACGGGTCGCGCGAATGCGCGCCCGATGACAGGCTCCGCGAAGCAATCCATGCCTCCACTTGCGGCGCCATGGATTGCTTCGTCGCTACGCTCCTCGCAATGACGGCTGTTGCTGCCCGCGAAACCCCGTCGCCAGCACGTAGCGCTCGGAGGAATCCTGCCGGCTTGCAGACGGCTTGACGTGGCGCACGGTGGCGAAGTCGCGCTTGAGCTGTGTGAGAAGCTCGGCCTCCGCACCACTCTGGAAAACCTTGGCCAGGAACGATCCGCCCGGATTGAGCACCTCGCAAGCGAAGTGGGCGGCGGTCTCGACCAGGCCGATGATGCGGAGCTGGTCGGTCTTGCGATGGCCCGTGGTGTTGGCGGCCATGTCGGACATCACGAAATCGGCGCGGCCGCCCATCATCGCGATCAGTTTTTCCGGCGCATCGTGATCGAGGAAGTCGAGCTGGGCGAAGGTGACGCCGGGGATCTCGCCCATCTCGAGCAAATCGATCGCGACCACCTTGCCCTTGCCGTCGGCCGCACCGGTGCGCTTGGCGGCGATCTGGCTCCAGCCGCCGGGCGCGGCACCAAGATCGACGATCGTCATGCCGGGCTTCAGCAGGCGATATTTGTCGTCGATCTCGAGCAGCTTGAAGGCCGCGCGCGAGCGAAAGCCCATCGCCTTGGCCTTGGCGACGTAGGGATCGTTGAGCTGGCGCTCGAGCCAGAGTTTTGACGACAGCTTACGCTTGCCGCCGCTCTTGACCGTGACGTGCAGCCGCCCGGTGGTGTCTTTCGCCATGATGCTTCTTGCGTCTCGGTGTTTCTTCCCCCTCGCCCCGCTCTTGCGGGGAGAGGGCATAGGCGGCCTTTCGGCCGCCGTTCTTAAAAAGCGTGAGGGGCTGCCTCCGCAATCAAGGTGAGAGATGCGCGCGCGGAGAGTCCCCCTCACCCGGATTGCATCTGGCGATGCAAACCGGCCTCTCCCCGCAAGCGGGGCGAGGCAAGGGACCCCTCTAGCACGCCCGCAGCGCGCCGTCCTCGCGCATCATCTCGACCAGCATGCCCTCGCGCAGGCCGCGATCGGCGACCCGGAGCCGTGGCAGCGGGAACGCAGCCCGGATGGCGTCGAGGATGGCGCAGCCCGCCAGCACTAGGTCGGCGCGCTCGACGCTGATGCAGTTGCTTTGGACACGCTCCTCGTAGCTCATGCCGAGCAGCTTCTGGATCGTCGCCGTCACGTCTGCATCGTTCATCCAGATGCCGTCGATGCGGCGGCGGTCGTAGCGCGGCAGATTGAGGAACACGCCGGCGAGCGTGGTCACGGTGCCTGATGTGCCGAGCATGTGCATGCCGCGCAGGTCGGTGCCGTGCTCGGCCGCGAACGGCGCGACATGCCGCGCGACTTCGTCGATCATCCGCGCATACAATTCCCGCGTGACGTTCTTGCCGCCGAAATGCTCGGCCAGCGTGACGACGCCGAGCGGGATCGACATCCACGCCTTGATGCGCGGCGCCCCGTTCGGCGTGTCCGGATCACGCTCGATCCGCACCAGTTCGGTCGAGCCGCCGCCGATGTCGAACAGGATGGCGCCGCGCCCCCTGGGATCGAGCAGCGGTGAGCAGCCGATCACGGCGAGCGTCGCCTCGGTTTCGCGGTCGATCACCTCGAGCTTGATGCCGGTCTCGGCGGCGACCCGGGCACGGAAACTCTCCGCATTGCCGGCGGCGCGGCAGGCCTCGGTGGCGATCAGCCGCAGCCGGCGCGCCTTGCGATAGCGGATCTTGTCGCTGCAAATGCTGAGCGCGACAATTGCGCGGTCGATCGCGGCGTCGCTGATGGAACCGGTCGCGGCGATGCCCTCGCCGAGCCGGATGATCCGCGAGAACGAGTCGACGACGCGGAACCCGTCGCCGCACGGACTGGCGATCAGGAGCCGGCAGTTGTTGGTGCCAAGATCGAGCGCGGCGTAAACGCCCGCATCGGCGCCTGCCGCAGCCAACCCCGGCGGGACCTCGCCGGCCGCAAGGCCGTCGCAAAGCCGCACTTCCTCATTCATCAAAACTGTCTTTCCGTGGGGCCGGAACGCGGCCCGCCGAAGAATTTCCGTTCACGGAAACTTTAGCAGCGCCAAGGGTCTGCGCAACAGCCGTTCACATTGGGACCATGCCCAATCGGGCGTTGTCGTTAAGGGGAGCGTGCGTTATCTGGTCGATACCCCTAAACCGGCGCAAATCCCGGCATTTCAGGTCATTTCCGATGCAAGATCATACGTCGCCCGCCTCGCTTGAAAACGCTATTGCACTGCAAAAATACGGTGTCGGACAGCCCGTGCGCCGCAAGGAGGACGATACGCTGGTGCGCGGCAAGGGCCGATACACCGACGATTTCTCGCTGCCCGGGCAGGCCTGGTGCTGGATGGTGCGCTCCTCCCATGCCCACGGAATCATCAAGGGCATCGACACCGCGGCCGCCAAGGCGATGCCTGGAGTGCTCGGGGTCTGGACCGGCACTGATCTGGCCGCCGCGGGCTATAATCCCTTCACCTGCGGGCTGCCGCTGAAGAGCCGCGACGGCTCGGCCCTGCTGCAGACCAACCGCCCGGCGCTTGCGACCGACAAGGTGCGCTTCGTCGGCGATCCCATCGCCTTCGTGGTCGCGGAGACCGCGGCACAGGCGCGCGATGCGGCCGAAGCCGTCGAACTGGACATCGAGCCGCTGCCGGCGGTGACGGATGCCGCCGAGGCGGCCAGGCCCGGCGCGCCGCAGCTCTACGACAACATCCCCAACAATGTCGCGCTCGACTATCACTATGGCGATACGGCCAAGGTCGAGGCCGCGTTCGCCAGCGCCGCGCATGTCACCAAGCTCGACATCGTCAACACCCGCGTCGCCGTCGTCTCGATGGAGCCGCGCGTCGCGCTGGCGCATTATGACAAGACCGCCGAGCGCTTCACGCTGCAGGTGCCGACCCAGGGCGTCTCCGGCAACAAGGCGATCCTTGCCAAGCTGCTCAATGTGCCGCCGGAGAAGGTGCGCATCCTGACCGCCAATGTCGGCGGCTCCTTTGGAATGAAGAACCTCAACTATCCCGAATACACCTGCATCTCGCATGCGGCGAAGCAATTGGGCCGCCCGGTGAAGTGGCTGGATGAGCGTTCGACCAGCTTCCTCTCCGATAGCCAGGGCCGCGCGCAACTGATCCATGCCGAGCTGGCACTTGATGCCGACGGCAAGTTCCTCGCGGTGCGCCTCTCGGGCTACGGCAATCTCGGCGCCTATATCACCGGCGTCTCGCCGGGCCCGCTGTCGCTCAATACCGGCAAGAACCTCCCCAGCGTCTATCGCACGCCGGTGATCGCCGTCGATATCAAGACGGTGCTGACCAACACCACGCTGATGGGCGCCTATCGCGGCGCCGGCCGGCCCGAGGCCAATTACTACATGGAGCGGCTGATCGACACCGCGGCCGACGAGATGGGCATCAACCGTCTCACCTTGCGCAAGCGCAATTTCATCAAGCCGTCGCAACTGCCCTTCCCGGCCGCGTCTGGAGTCACCTATGACAGCGGCGACTTCGCAGGCGTGTTCCAGAAGGCGCTGGAGATCTCCGACTACGAGAACTTCGCCAAGCGCCGGAAAGAGAGCAAGAAGAACGGCAAACTCCGCGGCATCGCTGTCGGCTCCTATCTCGAGGTCACCGCGCCGCCGAGTGGCGAACTCGGCAAGATCACCTTCGAGCCGGATGGGTCAGTGAAGCTCACGACCGGCACGCTCGACTACGGCCAGGGCCATGCCACGCCGTTCGCGCAGGTGCTGTCCGCGCGGCTCGGCGTACCCTTTGAGCGGATCACGCTCGAACAGGGCGACAGCGATCTGGTCCGCTTCGGCAACGGCACCGGCGGCTCGCGCTCGATCACCGCGACCGGACAGGCAATCGTCGAGGCGTCCGCGCTGGTGGTCGAGAAAGGCAAGAAGGCCGCAGCCCAAATGCTGGAGGCCTCCGAGGCCGACATCGAGTTCGGCGACGGCCGCTTCACCATCGCCGGCACCGACCGCTCGATCGGCATCATGGAGCTCGCCGAGCGCATGCGCGAGGGCAAGATGCCCGAGGGCACGCCCGAGAGTCTCGATGTCGACCACGCTACCAAGGAGACGGCGTCGACCTTCCCGAACGGCTGTCACGTCGCCGAGGTCGAGATCGATCCTGATACCGGCGTGACGCAGATCGTGCGTTATTTCGCGGTCAACGATTTCGGCACCGTGGTCAATCCGATGATCGTCGCCGGCCAGTTGCACGGCGGGGTCGTGCAGGGCATCGGACAGGCGCTGATGGAGGAAGTGAGCTACGACGAAAGCGGCCAGCCGATCACCGGCTCGTTCATGGACTACGCCCTGCCGCGTGCCGGCGACGTCCCGCCGATGGAAGTCGGCGACCATCCGTCGCCAGCGAAATCGAACCCGCTCGGCACCAAGGGCTGTGGCGAAGCCGGCTGCGCCGGCAGCCTGGTCTGCCTCGTGAACGCGGTGGTGGACGCACTGTCGGACTACGGCATCAAGCACATCAACATGCCCTTGACGCCGGAACGCGTCTGGCGCGCGATCCAGGACGCGAGGGCGAACGCGGCGTAAGGCACCGTTGATGCCACAAACAAAAGTGTCGTCACCCGCGAATGCGGGTGACCCAGTATTCCAGAGGCAGTAGTTATAGAGCCGAGAAGCCGCGGCGTACTGGATCCCCCGCATGCGCGGAGGATGACAGTTGTGGGTGGGTGTGAGGGCTCGCCCCAATCCACCTTCGTCATACGCAGGCTCGACCCGCGTATCCATCAAGCTTCGCAGGACTCTCTCAAAGAGGATGGATTGCCGGGTCAAGCCCGGCAATGGCAGGGTCGGTAAACCTACGCCATCATCTTCAACGCGCGATCGAGCAGATCCAACCGATCCTGACCCCAGAAAATTTCACCGGAAGGCAGCACATAGCTCGGCGCGCCGAAGACGCCCGCCTTCAGAGCTTCCTGTGTGAACTGCTCATAAAGCGCATCAAGTTCCGCATCCGATGGGCTGACGGCCCGCAACGCCTCAACGTCGAGACCGGCGCGTTGTGCGGCCGAGGCCATGACAGCCGGGTCGGCAAACGACTCCTCGCGCTCCCAAATCGCGCGTCCCAATTCCAGCGACAATTTGTGGGCGTCCCTGCCTTGCAGGCTGGCTGCGATCACGAGGCGCGTCGCTGCCACTTCATCGCTGGGGAAGTGTTTGGGTTCGACATTGAGCGGAAGCTCCCTCACCTCGCGCCAGCGCTTGAGCTCCACCATGCGGTAAGCCTGGCGCTCCGGCGAACGTTTCGGCAGCGGCAGTCCGCCGGTCTGCTCGAAGATGGGACCGAACTTGGCGGGCTTGACGTTGACTTCAGCGCCATGGCGGCGCGCAATCTCGGCGAACGGCGCACTGCCGATATAGGTCCAGGGCGAGTTCAGTGACAAATAATAGTCGATGGTGATGGACATGATTACGCCGCCGCCTGCTCGCGCGGCTGGGTGATGGCGATGTGCCAGCAATGTGCCAGCGGCGTTGTGCCGTTGGCGAGTACCAGCGCGTCGAGTTCGACGAAGCGGTGGCCCTTCTTGTCGTAATTGCCGGTGACTTTCGCCCGCGCCGTCAGCTCATCGCCGATTTTGGTCGCCGAGAACAGCTGCATGCGGGTGCCGACGTGAATCCAGGGGCCGAGGATCGCGTTATCGACCAGCACCTTGTTCATCACCCGCGGCAGCAGGCCGGGATGGCCGAGGCCTTCGCGGAGGTAGATCGGATCGGTCTCCCTGATGTCGGCAAGATACTCCTTCGCGGCATCGCCAGACCAATCGCGCGGGATAGTGCCGAGCCATGCACCGGTTTCGTAGGACGAGTGGCTCACCGGCTTGCGTTCCGCGACGGCCGCGACCTGCTTGTAGTGCTTGATCGACACTGCCGGCGCTGAAACCGGCAGCGTTGCGCTGCCCGTCGCACAGAGCTCACCGCGGCTATGCACTTCGATTGCGAGCACACCACCGCTCTGCCTGCCCGTCAGCTCGGCAGTCTCGCCGTCATAAACCGGCTTCACGAACCGCGCCTCGATATGGCCACGTTCGAGAAAGTCGCGGCCCCATCGCTCGACCGGCAGGTGCATCATGTAGGCCATGACATCGACGCCGGGCACGAGCCCGCCGGAAAAGCCGAACTTCCGCGCCACCGTATCATCGTGGATCTTGTTCTCGGACAGCTTAGAGGTGTTGTAGGCCGAGACGCGGTAGATTTGCTGGGCCGCCATCGGTTTTCCCTTATTTCGCTGATTTTTCCAGCGACAATGGTAGTCGAACAAAGAGGCATAGCAAGCCTCTCGTTTTGCTCGCAATTTTCCGCGTCATGGAGTACATGCGGGGCGCGCGCCCCAATTGTTGAATCGATGACTGAAACCCCGACTGAAACCCCTGCAACCACCCGCATTTATATCGACGCCGACGCCTGCCCGGTGAAGGACGAGATCTACCGCGTCGCGATCCGCCTCGGCGTCCCCGTCAGCGTGGTCGCGGGCAATTTCATCCGCGTGCCGCAGGATCCGCTGATCGAGCGCATCGCCGCCGGTTCGGGCATGGATGCCGCCGACGACTGGATCGCGGAACGTGCCCATGAGGGCGACGTCGTGATCACATCGGACATTCCGCTGGCGAGCCGCTGCGTCAAGGCCGGCGCCGAGGTGATCGCGCCGAACGGAAAACCATTCACGGAGCAATCGATCGGCATGACGCTCGCGGTGCGCAATTTGATGACCGATTTGCGCTCGTCGGGCGAAGTCACCGGTGGGCCGAAATCCTACTCGCCGCGCGACCGCTCAACCTTCCTCGCGACGCTCGACCAGACCGTCCGCCGCATCCAGCGCCGCCGCGCGGATCAGGCGGCGGCGAGCCAGAATTGAAGCAAACATGCCGCCACCGCTGATCCAGTTGAAAGATATCGCGCTGACGTTTGGCGGCACGCCGTTGCTGGCCGGTGTCGAGCTTTCCGTCTCCACCGGCGAGCGGGTCTGCCTGATCGGCCGCAACGGCTCCGGCAAATCGACACTGCTCAAGATCGCGGCCGGCCTTGTCGAACCCGATCGCGGCAACCGCTTTGTGCAGCCCGGAGCCACGATCCGCTATCTGCCGCAGGAGCCGGACTTTTCGGGCTTTGCGACGACACTCGCCTATGTCGAGGCCGGGCTCAATCCGGGCGACGACCACTATCAGGCGCGCTATCTGGTGGAGCAGCTCGGCCTCAGCGGCAACGAAGATCCCGCCCATATCTCGGGCGGCGAGGCCCGGCGCACCGCGCTGGCGCGGGTGCTGGCACCGTCGCCCGATATTCTGCTGCTGGACGAACCGACCAACCATCTCGATCTCACCACCATCGAATGGCTGGAAGGCGAACTGGCCAGCCGCCGCTGCGCGCTGGTCCTCATCAGCCATGACCGCCGCTTCCTCTCCAACCTGTCGCGCTCGACCGCGTGGCTCGACCGTGGCCAGATCAAGCAGATCGACCGCGGCTTTTCCGCCTTCGAATCCTGGCGCGACGAAGTGCTGGCCGAGGAAGAACGCGACCAGCACAAGCTCGACCGCAAGATCGTCAACGAGGAGCATTGGCTGCGTTACGGCGTCTCCGGCCGCCGCAAGCGCAACGTCAAGCGGCTCGGTAATCTGCATGCGCTGCGCGACCAGCGCCGGACCTATCGTGGCGCGACCGGCAATGCCAACCTCGCCGCCGCCGAAGCCGACAAATCCGGCAAGCTGGTGATCGAGGCCAAGAACATCAGCAAATCCTTCGGCGATCGCGGAATCGTCGACGGATTCTCGATCCGGGTCCAGCGCGGCGATCGCATCGGCATCGTCGGTCCGAACGGCGCCGGCAAGACCACGTTGATCGACATGCTGACCGGCGGCAGCCCGCCCGATAGCGGCAGCATCCGGCTGGGCGCCAACATCGAGATGGCGACGCTGGACCAGCATCGCGAAAGCCTCGATCCCAAGTCGACGCTGGCCGATGCCCTCACCGGCGGCGGCACCGACCATGTCATGATCGGCGGCAAGCCGAAGCATGTGGTCAGCTACATGAAGGACTTCCTGTTCGCGCAGGAGCAGATGCGTACGCCGCTGGAGGTGTTGTCCGGCGGCGAGCGCGGCCGGCTGATGCTGGCGCGGTCGCTCGCCAAGGCGTCCAATCTGCTGGTGCTGGACGAACCGACCAACGACCTCGATCTCGAAACCCTCGATGTCCTCGAGGAGATGCTCGGCGATTATGAGGGTACCGTGATCCTGATCAGCCATGACCGCGACTTCCTCGACCGTGTCGTGACCTCGGTGATCGCCCCCGAGGGCGACGGCCGCTGGATCGAATATGCCGGCGGCTACACCGACATGCTGGCGCAGCGCGGCGCCGATCTGAAGCGCGAGGCGGTGAAGGTCGCCGAGGAAAAGCGGGAATCGTCAAGAACCGCGACACCGTCAAGCGCGCCGAAGCGCCGGCTGAACTTCAACGAAAAACATGCGCTGGACACGCTGCCGAAGACGATCGCAAAACTGCAGGCGGATATCGCCAAGCATCAGCGCTTTCTGGACGATCCGGACCTCTACAAGAAGGATCGCAAGAAATTCGATTCCGCGTCGGACGCGCTGACGAAAGCGCAGAAGGAATTGGCCGAGGCGGAAGACAAGTGGCTCGAACTCGAAGTGCTGCGCGAAGAAATCGAACAGGCGTAGGATGATGTTCGCCGTCATTGCGAGGAGCGCAGCGACGAAGCAATCCATGCATCAGCGTACGCCGACAGATGGATTGCTTCGCTTCGCTCGCAATGACGAGAACGCTGAAATGGAGACGACCTCATGACCACGCCCCTCGCCGCCAAGATCGCCCGCGAATACGGCACGCCCTGCGCCGTCATCGACATGGACAGGGTCGAGCGCAACATCGCGCGCATCCAGGCGGCTTGCGATTCAGCCGGCGTCGCCAACCGTCCCCACATCAAGACGCACAAGAATCCGACGCTGGCGCAGATGCAGATCAAGGCCGGTGCGCACGGCATCACGTGCCAGAAGCTCGGCGAGGCCGAGATCATGGCCGATAGCGGGATCGACAACATCCTGATCAGCTACAATCTTCTCGGCGACGAGAAGATGGCGCGGCTCGGCGCGCTGCAAGCAAAAGCCAACATGACCGTCGCAGCCGACAATGCCGTCGTGGTCGGCGACCTGCCGAAGGCTGCCGCTGCGTCCGGCCGGCCGCTTTCGGTCGTGGTCGAATGCGACACCGGGCGCAAACGGGCCGGCGTCGAGACGCCGGCCGAGGCGATTGCGCTGGCGCGCGAGATCGCCGGCTCGAAGGGACTGACCTTTGCAGGCTTCATGCTCTACCCGACCGAGACCGGCTGGGCGGACGCGCAGAAATTCTATGACGAAGCTCTCGCCGGCGTCCGCGCGCACGGACTCGATGCTGCGATCGTCTCGACCGGCGGCACGCCGAACCTCAAGAATCTCGGCAAACTGAAGGGCGGCACCGAGCACCGCTTCGGCACCTATATCTACAACGACCGCATGCAGGTCGCGGCTGGAGTAGCCACCTGGGATGACTGCGCGCTCAATATCTACTCCACCGTCGTCAGCCGCGCCGGCCCCGAACGCGGCATCCTCGATGCCGGCTCCAAGACGCTGACATCTGACACCGGCGGCCTCGAAGGCCATGGACTGATCCTCGAACATCCCGAGGCCAAGATCGCCCGCTTTGCCGAGGAGCACGGCTTCCTCGACCTCTCGCGCAGCAATACGCGGCCCAATGTCGGCGATGTCGTGCGGATCGTGCCCAATCACGTCTGCGTCGTCGTCAACATGATGGACGAGGTCGTGATGGTGCGCGGTGACGATATCCTCGGCACGCTGCCGGTCGCCGCAAGGGGCAAGCTAAGGTAGCCTCGATCCCGTAGGATGGGTGGAGCGCAGCGATACCCATCATGTCGCCGCACGGTTAGAAAGTCGATGGGTATCGCTTCGCTCCACCCATCCTACGAAGTGAGCCACCTCAATGCGCCCTTCCCCGCGGCGACGCCGGTTGCGAAGGACGCCTGCAACAGATAGCCGCCGGTCGGCGCTTCCCAATCAAGCATCTCGCCGGCGGCGAAGACACCGGGCAGACGGCGTAGCATGAAGTTGTCGTCGAGCTCCTCGAACGCGATCCCGCCCGCGGTCGAGATCGCGCGCGCGATCGGGGCGACACCGGTCAGCTGCACCGGAATGGCGTTGATCAGTTGCGCGAGTTCGGCCGGCGAGAATGATGCCAGCGGCCGGCCGGACGCGATGGCCACCTCCTGCATCAGGCCGATGCCAACCGGCGACACCTGCGCCGCCTTGCGCAGGAAATTCGCCAGCGACTGCCGGCCGCGGTTGCCCGACAGGCGTGTGGTCAGGTCGGCGGCGTCGAGGTCCGGCCGCAGCGCGATCTCAAGTGTCGCCTGCCCGATACCCAGCACCGCCTCGCGCAACTCCGCCGACAGTGCGTAGATGGCGCCGCCTTCGATCCCGGTGCGGGTGATCATGGCTTCGCCGCGGACGCTGTGCGCACCGACCGTCAGCGCCACGCCTTTGAGCGGCTGGCCCTCGAAGCGGTCGCGAAATACGTCTGACCATTCGACCTTGAAGCCGGAATTGGCCGGTCGCAGCTTTGAGATGGTAACCCCTTTCGCAGCGAGAGTCGCCGTCCACACGCCGTCCGAGCCAAGCCGCGGCCAGCTTGCGCCGCCGAGCGCGAGAACGGTCGCGTCAGGTTTGGCAACGCGCGGACCAGCTGGCGTTGCAAACAGCAGTCCACTGGACTCGTCCCATCCAATCCAGCGGTGCCGGAACGCGAACTGCACGCCCGCGGCATCGAGCCGTCGCAGCCAGGCGCGCAGCAAGGGCGAGGCCTTGAAGGCCTTTGGAAACACACGGCCACTCGAGCCGACGAAGGTCGGTTGCCCAAGCGCATCACTCCAGTCGCGCAACGCCTGTGGAGGGAATGCCTTGATAGAAGCGTCCAGCCGCGGCGTCGCCTCACGATAGCGTGGAAGAAAGTCGGCCAGCTGCTCGCTGTGGGTGAGATTGAGCCCGCCCCGGCCAGCCATCAGAAATTTGCGCCCGGCCGACGGCATCGCGTCGTAGACGGTGACGTTTGCTCCACCTTGCACGAGCATCTCCGCCGCCATCAGGCCGGCAGGTCCGGCACCGATGACGGCGGCATGCTTCATCAAAGCTTGATGCCTGCCCGCGCCGCGGCTTGCGCCACGTACTTCTGCGTCTGCTCGAACGCGCCCTGCAGCGCCTTCGCGGTCGACATGTCGCCGATCGCGGCGAAATTCGCTGCGATCGCGTCGGGTGTCCAGTCCGACTGCGGCAGGTTGACGCCTTCGGTCTCCAGCACCTTGATGACGGCGAACGAGCCGGCGCCGGCGCCCATGATGGTGCGGGTCGGCGCGTCCTCGCTGAGCAGGAATTCGACCGCCGGCGTAATCGCTTCCGGCTTCATCAACTGAAGCGCCTGCGGCGGCAGCAGCTCTTCGGTCATACGGGTCGCCGCCGTCGGCGAAACCGTGTTGACCTTGATGTTGTTCTTGCGGCCCTCTTCAGCGAGCACGTTCATCAGGCCTACCATGCCGGCTTTCGCTGCGCCGTAATTGGCCTGGCCGAAATTGCCGAACAGGCCCGACGACGAGGTCGTCAGCACGATGCGGCCGTAATTGCGCTCGCGCATGCCGGCCCACACCGCCTTGCAGCAGTAGAACGTGCCGGTGAGATGCACGTCGAGCACCTTGGCCCAGTCGGCGACTTCCATCTTGGTAAACGACTTGTCGCGCAGGATGCCGGCATTGGCGCACAACAGATCGACGCTGCCCCACTCCCTGGTGGCGCGCTCGACCATCGCGGTGACCTGCTCGAAGTTCGAGACGTCGGCGCCATCGGCCATCGCGGTGCCGCCCGCTTTGCGGATCTCCTCGACCACGGTCTCGGCCGGCGACAGCGAGCCGCCGGTGCCGTCGCGCGCGCCGCCGAAATCATTGACCACGACCTTGGCGCCACGGCTGGCGAGCCCTAGCGCATGCGCCCGTCCCAGACCATTGCCCGCGCCGGTGACGATAGCGACGCGTCCGTCAAACCTGATTGCCATGATTACGATTCCCGGATGTGGATTCTCTCGTCATGCCCGGGCTTGACCCGGGCATCCATCAAAAGGATGGCCCTTCTTAAGGAGATGGATGGCCGGGTCAAGCCCGGCCATGACGGGCCTAGCCTACCTGAAATAGATCAGGCCGAGCCAGTCGGCGACCAGCGCGGGCTTTTCTTCGCCCTCGATCTCGACGGTGACATTGGTGCGCGACTGCAATTCGTTCGGCTTGCGCATTTTGGCTTCCGCCAGCACGAAGCGGCCACGGACGCGCTTGCCTGACTTGACCGGCGAGATGAAGCGCAACTTGTCGAAGCCGTAATTGACGCCCATCGCGGTGCCCTCCACGACCGGCATCACCTCGTACGACATGATTGACAGCAGCGACATCGTGAGGAAGCCATGCGCGATCGTGGTGCCAAACTCGGTTTCCTTCTTGGCGCGCTCGGGATCGACGTGGATGAACTGATGGTCCTCGATCACGTCGGCATAGGTGTTGATGCGGCCCTGATCGACCAGGTGCCATGAGGACACGCCGATCTCCTTGCCGACCATGCCCTGGTAGGTTTCCAGCGACACCGGCGGCTTCTTCCAGACTTCGTTCATTTCGCTAGCTCTCCGATCCCGACGTCCGCACTTTCTGCAGCTCCGGGAATTCTTCCTCGCGGAACTCTTGTCCGCGCAACGCATCCCCGCGATTATCGTCATGCTCGAGTCTGCGCAACTGCACGCGGCGGATTTTTCCCGAAATCGTCTTCGGCAGCTCGGTGACGAGCTCGAGCTTGCGGATGCGCTTGAATGGCGCCAGGCGCGTGTGCAGATGCTTGAAGATCGACAGCGCCGTCTCCGGCGTGCGCTCGACACCGGCAATTAGCAGCACATAAGCCTTCGGAATCGCGAGCCGGATCGGGTCAGGACTCGGCACCACGGCGGCCTCGGCGACTGAATCGTGCTCGAGCAGTATGCTCTCCAGCTCGAACGGCGAGATGCGGTAATCCGACGATTTGAAGACGTCGTCGGTGCGGCCGACGAAGGTCAGATAGCCCTCGTCATCGGTGAACACGACGTCGCCGCTGCGATAAATGTCGCCATCGGCGCCGCCGAGCTTGCCGTCGCTCTCATAGCCCTGCATCAGGCCTGCCGGCCGGTCGGCACCCAGCAGCAACGATACCTCGCCTTCGCTCGCGGCTTGGCCGTCATTGTCTGACACCTGCACGCGATAGCCCGGCAGCGGGCGGCCCATCGAGCCGACCTTCACCTTCTGGCCCGGCGAATTGCCGGCAAGCGCGGTGGTCTCGGTCTGGCCGTAGCCGTCGCGGATGGTCAGGCCCCAGGCCGCCTTGACCTGGTCGATGACTTCGGGGTTCAGCGGCTCGCCGGCGCCGCAGACCTCGCGCAACGACATCTTGAAACTGGCGAGTTGCTCCTGGATGAACATGCGCCACACCGTCGGCGGCGCGCACAAGGTGGTGACGCCGCAACGGCCGATGGTTGATAGCAATCCCTTGGCGTCGAAGCGCGGCTGGTTGACCACGAACACGCATGCGCCGGCATTCCACGGCGCAAAGAAGCAGCTCCAGGCATGCTTGGCCCAGCCCGGAGAAGAGATATTGAGATGGACGTCGCCGGGCAGCAAGCCGATCCAGTACATGGTCGAAAGATGGCCGACCGGATAGCTGCGCTGGCTGTGCCGCACCAGCTTCGGCTTTGCGGTCGTGCCCGACGTGAAATAGAGCAGCATCGGGTCGTCGGCCTTGGTCGGACCGTCAGGCGTAAAGCTCTCGGACGCCTTGGCCGCGTCCTCGAACGGCAACCAGCCATCATTGGGCTGCGTCGCGCCAACCACGATGCGCACGAGCTTCTCGCTGCCCAGGCCCTTGAACTTCGCGACCTGATCCTGGGTTGCAACGACCGCCTGCGCCTTGCCGCGGTCGAGCCGGTCGCGCAATTCGTCCGGTGTCAGCAGCGTGGTTGCGGGGATCACGACGACACCGAGCTTGATCGCCGCCAGCATGGTCTCCCACAGCGGGACGACATTGCCGAGCAGCAGCAGCAAATGATCGCCGCGCTTCAGCCCCTGCGCACGCAGGAAGTTCGCGACCTGGTTGGAGCGGTGCGACAGCGCGGCGAAGGAGAGTTTTATCTCCTTGTTGGCGGCGGCGTCGACGATCCATAGCGCCGGCCGGTCGCGGCTGTCAGGGTCGTGCGCCAACTCGGCGTCGAACCAATCGAGTGCCCAGTTGAAGGGAACCGGATCGGGCCAGCGGAAATCCTTCACCGCGGCATCGTAGTCGGTGCGGTGCTTGAGCAGAAAGGCGCGTGCGTCTTGAAATGTTGTCATCCGGCTTCACCACATTCGATGGCGTCATCCCCGCGCAACGCGTTCGCGTTGTCGCTGGAGGAGCCGCAGAGCGGCGTCTCGAAGGATGGCCACAGACACCGTCTCTTCATCCTTCGAGGCTCGCTCCGCTCGCACCTCAGGGATGACGGCGATCACTTTGGGGCAAGTTGCCTAACGTGCTGGATAATTCCGGAAAAGTCGACCCCGCCGTTCCCCTCCGCGTCGAAGGCCCTGTAAAGTTCCTGCGCATGCTTGCCGAGCGGTGTGGCGGCACCGGCAGCCTTGGCCGCGTCCTGCGCCAAGGTCAGGTCCTTCACCATCAGATTGGACGCGAAGCCGGGCTTGTAGTCGTTGTTCGCCGGCGAGGTCGGCACCGGGCCGGGAACCGGGCAATAGGTGGTGAGCGACCAGCACTGGCCCGACGAAGTCGAGGCGACGTCGAACAGTGCCTGGTGCGACAGGCCGAGCTTTTCGGCAAGCGCAAAAGCCTCGCCGACCGCGATCATGGAAATGCCGAGGATCATGTTGTTGCAGATCTTGGCCGCCTGCCCCGCGCCGGCACCGCCGCAATGCACGATCTTCTTGCCCATGTTGACGAGCACCGGCTGGGCCGCGGCAAACGCCTTGTCCTCGCCGCCGCACATGAAGGTCAAGGTCGCACCCTTGGCGCCGCCGGTGCCGCCGGACACCGGCGCGTCGACCGAGGCGATGCCGTGCTTGGCGGCAACCGCGTGCGCCTGCTTGGCGCTTTCGACGTCGATGGTCGAGCAGTCGATGATCAGCGTACCCCTGGTCATATGCGGGAGGACTTCGTTCCAGACACCAAGCACATGCTTGCCGGCCGGCAGCATGCTGATGACGACATCGGCGCCCTTCACGGCGGCAGCGCTGCTTTCGGCAATCGCGGCACCATCGCTCTTGGCCTGATCGCGCGACGCCGCGACCAGATCGAACGCGGTCACCTTGTGGCCGGCCTTGACCAGATTGGCCGCCATCGGCCCACCCATATTGCCGAGCCCGATGAATGCGATGTGTGCCATGGGAAGTCCTCCGCTTGCGACGTTTCTATTTGCTGTCAGGAAATGTCAGTTCGTCGGTACCGATCCCGGCGAAGTACGGCGCGATCATCCCAGGCGTCACGTCCTCGATTTGCGCCGGCGACCATTTGGGGTTGCGGTCCTTGTCGATCACGGCGGCACGCACGCCCTCGCGGAAGTCGTCGCTGGCGAACACCTCCAGCGCGGCGCGATACTCCCGCACCAGGCACTCTTCCAGGGTCGCCGTCTTGCGCGCCAGACGCAGCAGCTTCAGCGTCACCACCATGCCGCGCGGCGATTTTTCACCCAGTGTCTTCAAGGTCGCCTGCGCGAGCTCCGATCCATCGTCCTTCAGCGCAGCGATGATGTCTTCCATCCGGTCATGCGCGAACCAGCCGTCGATCCTGGCCTGCTGGGCTGCGACAGGTCCGGCCTTCTCGCCAGTAGCAAAGCCGCCGATCAGCTTGTCGATGTCAGCTGATGTCGTGCCTCGGTCGACCCCGGTCAGCGCCTCACGCAGTGCGGCGAGCTTCGCGCTCGGCACCACGGCATCGGCAAACTTCGCGCAGATCGCGTCAGGGCCGTTCATCGTCGTGCCGGTCAGGCCGAAATAAGTCCCGATCTCGCCCGGCGAACGCGACAGCAGATAGGTGCCGCCGACATCGGGGAAGAAGCCGAGGCCGACCTCGGGCATCGCGAGTTTTGTTCGCTCCGTCACCACGCGATGGCGGCTGTGCGCCGAGAGGCCGACGCCGCCCCCCATCACGATGCCGTCCATAAAGGCGACATACGGCTTTGGAAATTTCTTGATCCGCGCGTTGAGGATGTACTCGTCGCGCCACAGGATCTTGCCGAGGTCGCCTCGCACCTTGGAGCTTTCCCAGAGCGCGCGGATATCGCCGCCGGCGCAGAGGCCACGCTCGCCGGCGCCCTCCAGCACGATCACCGCAACATCAGGATCGGCCTCGAAGGCATCGAGCGCTCTGTCGATGTCGTGGAACATCTCCAGCGTCACGGCATTGATCGCCTTCGGGCGGTTCAGGCGGATAATACCGGCCGAGCCTTCCCTGCGCACGATCAGATCGCCCTCAGCGACAACCGCATCATTCATCGCGCGCCCTCGATCAGCTTGCGCGACACGATCAGCCGCATGATTTCATTGGTGCCTTCGAGGATCTGGTGCACGCGCAGATCGCGCACGATCTTCTCGACGCCGTATTCGCTTAAGTAACCGTAACCGCCGTGCAGTTGCAGCGCCTGGTTGGCGACCTCGAAGCCGACATCGGTGCCGAAGCGTTTTGCCATTGCGCAGAGCATGCCCGCATCGGCATCCTTGCGGTCGAGGGCTGCGGCGGCGCGCCAGACGAAGGTGCGCGCGGCTTCCAGTTCGGTCGCCATGTCCGCGATCTTGAATTGCAGCGCCTGGAATTCGTCGAGGCGCTTGCCGAAGGCCTTGCGGTCCTTCATGTAGGCCAGCGACTTGTCGAGTGCGGCCTGCGCGCCACCGAGCGAGCATGCCGCGATATTGATGCGGCCGCCGTCGAGGCCGGCCATCGCGATCTTGAAGCCGATGCCCTCGTCGCCGAGCCGGTTCTCGACCGGTACGCGGGCATTCTCGAACACCACCGCGCGGGTCGGCTGTGCGTTCCAGCCCATCTTGCGCTCGTTGGCGCCGAACAACACGCCCGGTGTCTTGCCGTCGACCACCAGCGTCGAGATGCCGCCGGGGCCATCGCCGCCAGTCCGCACCATCGCCACCAGCAGGTCGGTGCTGCCGGCACCGGAAATGAACTGCTTCTGGCCGTTGAGCACGTAATGATCGCCGTCGCGCACCGCGCGGGTGCGCAAGGCGGCGGCGTCGGAGCCGGCGCCGGGCTCGGTGAGGCAATAGCTCGCGATCAGCTCCATGGTGCAGAGCTTCGGCAGCCATCTGTGGCGCTGGGTGTCGTTGCCGAAGGCATCGATCATCCAGGACGCCATGTTGTGGATCGAGATGAAAGCTGACGTGGTCGGGCACCCCGTCGCCAGCGCCTCGAAGATCAGCGCCGCATCGAAGCGCGTCATCGCGGAGCCGCCGACATCATCCTTGATGTAGATGCCGCCGATGCCGAGGCTTGCGGCCTCGCGCATCACCTCGACAGGGAAATGCTTGGTCTCGTCCCATTCGAGCGCATGCGGCGCGATCTTCTCCGCCGCAAACGCCCGCGCCATGTCGCGAATCGCGATCTGGTCCTCGTTGAGAGCGAACTGCATCTCGCCGCCTACCCTTGTCACCCCGTCGTCATTGCGAGCGAAGCGAGGCAATCCACATCTCCGCACAGGGAAAGAATGGATTGCTTCGTCGCTGCGCTCCTCGCAATGACGGCTGTGGAAATCACTTCATTGTCGGGATCGAGAACTCCGCACCGTCCTTGACGCCTGACGGCCAGCGCGAAGTCACCGTCTTGGTCTTGGTGTAGAAGCGGACCGAGTCCGGGCCATGCTGGTTGAGATCGCCGAAGCCCGACTTCTTCCAGCCGCCGAAGGTGTAATAAGCGATCGGCACCGGGATCGGCACGTTGATGCCGACCATACCGACATTGACCTTGGCCGCGAAGTCGCGCGCGGTGTCGCCGTCACGGGTGAAGATCGCAACGCCGTTGCCGTAATCATGCTCCGACGGCAGCGCCAGCGCCTCGTGGTAGTCGTGGGCGCGGACCACCGTGAGCACCGGACCGAAGATCTCTTCCTTGTAGATCCGCATGTCCTTGGTGACGTTGTCGAACAGCGAACCACCGAGATAGAAGCCCTTCTCATAGCCCTGCATCTTGAAGCCGCGGCCGTCGACCGCGAGCGTCGCGCCCTCCTTGATGCCGATGTCGATGTAGCCCTTCACCTTCTCGACCGCCTCGCGGGTGACCAGCGGGCCGTAATCCGCCGACGGGTCGACCGAGGTGCCGATCTTGAGCGATTCCACGCGCGGGATCAGCTTTTCCATCAGTCGGTCAGCGGTGGTCTTGCCGACGGGGACGGCGACCGAGACCGCCATGCAGCGCTCGCCGGCCGAGCCGTAGCCGGCGCCGATCAGCGCATCGACGGTCTGGTCCATGTCGGCGTCGGGCATCACGATGGCGTGGTTCTTGGCGCCGCCGAAGCACTGGCAGCGCTTGCCGGTTTGCGCCGCGCGCTCGTAGATGTATTGCGCGATCGGGGTCGAGCCGACGAAGCCGATCGCCTTGATATCGGGATCGTCGAGAATGGCGTCGACCGCTTCCTTGTCGCCGTTGACGACATTGAGAATGCCGGCCGGCAGTCCCGCCTCGATCATCAACTGGGCAAGCGCCATCGGCACGCCGGGATCACGCTCGGAGGGCTTCAGGATGAACGCGTTGCCGCAGGCGATGGCCGGCGCGAACTTCCACATCGGGATCATCGCCGGGAAATTGAACGGCGTGATGCCGGAGACGACGCCGAGCGGCTGCCGCATGGAATAGATGTCGATGCCGGGGCCGGCGCCTTCGGTGTACTCGCCCTTCATCAGATGCGGGATGCCGCAGGCGAACTCAGCGACTTCAAGTCCGCGCTGGATGTCACCCTTGGCGTCGGGAACGGTCTTGCCGTGCTCGCGCGCCAACAGCTCGGCCAGCTTGTCGTAATCGCGCTGCACCAGCTCGACGAACTTCATCATGACGCGAGCGCGGCGCTGCGGGTTGGTCGCGGCCCATTCGCCCTGCGCGGCCTTGGCATTTTCAACCGCAGCGCGGACTTCCGCCTTGGACGCCAGCGCCACCTTGCCCTGGACCTCGCCGGTCATCGGCTCGAAGACGTCGGCCGTGCGGCCCGACGTGCCCTTGACCTCTTTGCCACCGATGAAATGTCCGATTGAGCGCATGGATAACCTCCCTTAAGGACCTGAATCGCCAGCGTGAGCGGCGAGACCGCTTTACAAACTCTATTGACCCTGCATTTTATAGGATACAAGTCCGATAAATTGCACCATAGATGTGCGGAAATGCTGGATCAAGGCGGCGGCACGATCGACTGGGACGACTTCCGCTTCGTGCTTGCGATCGTGCGCGGCGGGTCGGTGTCCTCAGCCGCCAGGCAGCTCGGCGTCGATCATGCCACAGTGATCCGGCGTGTCGACCGGCTGGAACATCACCTGTCCGCAAAACTGTTTGATCGCCGCAAGACCGGCTATCTGCTTACCGAGGCCGGCCAGCGCGTCGCCGACAGTGCCGAGGCGATGGAATCCACGATTGTGGCCAACCAGGAGGCGGTCGGCGGCTCGCGCGCGCATTTGACCGGCACGGTGCGGATCGGCGCGCCCGACGGATTCGGCAGCCACTTCCTGGCCTCGCGGCTGGTGAAATTCACCGAGCGGTATCCCGATCTCGATTTGCAACTCGTCGCCACCGCGCGGCTGTTCTCGCTCTCCAAGCGCGAGGCCGACATCGCGATCAGCCTGACTATGCCGAAGGAAGGCCGCATCGTCGGCCGCAAGCTGCTCGACTACACGCTCGGGCTCTATGCCGCCCCCTCCTATCTCGCACAGGCCCCCGACATCGCCGCGCGTGCCGACCTGCCACGGCACCGCTTCGTCGGTTACATCGAGGAGCTGCTGTTCACGCCCGAGTTGGACTATCTGCCGCAGGTCTCGCCGAAGATTTCTGCAAAATTCCGCAGCGCCAATCTGATCGCGCAGCTCAACGCCACGATCGCGGGCTTCGGCATCGCGGTGCTGCCGCACTTCATGGCGACGGCGCATCCGGAGCTGCATCCCGTGCTGCCGGACGAGGTGCGGATATCCCGCACCTTCTGGCTCCTGATGCACGCCGACAGCAAGGACCTCGCGCGCATCCGCGCCGTGGCCGATTACATCTATGAGACGGTCGAAGCCGAGCGAGCGCTGTTCGCGGGAGCGTAAAATCTCACCGTCATCCCGGCGAAGGGGAAATGGCCGTCCTAATTCACCTTCTTCTTCGCCGGCGCCTTCGCCGCAGCCGCACGTCCCAGCACGGCCTCGCGGCCCGAGCCGAGGATTTCGTCCGACAGTTCGCCGTTACCCGCGATCCGCGACATCACGATGGTACCCATCATGGTCGCCAGCGTCGCCATCGCCTGCTTGCGGGCGGTTTTGCGCGGCACGTCGAGGATCTGGTCGGCCATCATGTCGATCATCTGCTCGAGCTTGAGCGCGAACGCCTTGCGGGTCTTTGGGGTCTCGCGCACGATCTCGGCGCCGAGCGACGGCACCGCGCAGCCATGGCCGGGTTCGTCGCGATGGGTCGCGGTCAGGTACGTATCGACGATGGTCGCAAGCCGCTTCTCGGGCGGCACCTCCTCGGCGACCTTGCGCCAGCGCTCGGTGGAGCGATCCATCGCATAGGAGAACGCCTCGATCACCAGCGCCTCGCGCGAATCGAAATGTGCGTAGAAGCCACCATGGGTCAGGCCGGCCTCTTTCATCAAATCGGCGACGCCGATGCCGTGCGCACCCTTTTCGCGCAGCCGTACCGCGGCCTTGCGCACGATCCGCGCATGGGTTTCCTGCTTGTGTTCTTTCGAATAGCGCATACTGCTCTCATGGAATGTTTCCAATCATATAATAGCAGGTTTGCGCCGGAAAAGCTGCAGTTATTTCGTTTTTTCCTGTGTCGTGTCCTGTTTCCTGGGTTCCCCGCCGATCATGGAAAACGTCGCGGTGGCATGCACGGCGAGACTGCCCCTGCCGTCGCGGACGAAGCCTTCGGCGTAGCTGGTCTGGCGGCCGAGCTTGATGACCTTGCCCTCGGCGCTGACGGTTCCCGAGCGCAGCGAGAGCGGCCGCAGATAGGTCAGCTTGAGATCGAGGGTGACGGAGGTCTGCCCCGCCGGCAGCACGGTCGAGATCGCGCAGCCCATCGCGGTGTCGAGCAGCGCAGCCGCGGTCGCGCCGTGCATCAGGCCGATGGTGCTCTCCAGGCTCTCGTGCGGATCAAGTTCCATCACGATCCGCTCAGGCTCGATAATCCTCATCCGGAAGCCGATCAGTTTGGCCATCGGCGGCGGCGGCAACCGGCCGTCGCGGATCGCGCACATCGCCTCCATGCCCGACATCGCCATCGCGGCCTTGGCGGCCGGTCCCGGCGCCTGCCACTCGACGACACGCACGCGGAGCAAATCGGGCGAGAACAAGTCGATCGTGTCGGCTGAGGTCATGACGGCTCCATTTATATGATGAATATAATTCTATTGCAGCGCACGCGACCGCGCAACCGCCGTCTCTTGACAGGCACCTGCTTTGTCCGGGAAGTGGCGCGATCAATTCCCTGCGAGACCCTTCCATGGACATGCTCAATCCCCATTGCGGTATCGACCGCGATATCAGAGGCGTCGTTCGCCTGACGATCTGCAATGCCGGCAAGCTGAACATTCTGAGTTCTGACGTGACCAATGGCGTGCGCGAGGGCTTTGAGCACCTCGCCTCGAAGCGCGACATCCGCGTGGTGATCCTCGCCGGCGAGAGCGAGAAGAGCATGATCGGCGGCGCCGACATCAAGGAGATGGCGAAGCTCGAGCAAAGGACCGCCGAGCAGTTCATCAGCCGCCTGCGCGACCTCTGCGAGGCCGTGCGAAAATTCCCGGCGCCGGTCATCGCCCGCCTGCCCGGCTGGTGCCTCGGCGGCGGCCTCGAGGTTGCGGCGGCCTGCGACGTCAGGATCGCGGCGCATGATGCGATGTTCGGCATGCCCGAGGTTCGCGTCGGCATCCCCTCGGTGATCCACGCCGCATTGCTGCCGCGGCTGATCGGCTGGGGCCGCGCGCGCTGGCTGATGATGACGGCGGAGAACATCGATGCGTCAACCGCGCTCGCCTGGGGCCTGGTCGACACGGTCGCAAAGCCCGGCGGCCTCGATGCGGCCGTCGAGCACACCGTGCAGGCGCTGCTGGAATGCGGCCCCGAGGCGCTGCGCATCCAGAAGGACCTGCTGCGGCAATGGGAAGAGCTGCCGCTGACCGAGTCGGTCAATCTGAGCGTCGGCGTGTTCGGGCAATCCTTCCTGACCGGCGAGCCGCAGCGGCAGATGCAGGGGTTCCTGGATCGGAAGCGGTAGTCGTCACCTCGTGGCCCGGATGCTAGCGGATCTAATCCGTCGTCCGCTTGCGGTGAGGTTCAACCACCGATAGTTTGCATCTGTTAGCTCGCCAAAGCCTGGCCGACGCAGAGAACGTGGGGTGACGTCAATGAAAGTGGCAGCGGTTGCAGTGTCTTCGTTCATTGCAGCACTCATATTGGCGGTAACGCTGATCGCTCAGTCGTCAGCCAGAACCGATCCCAATGAAACGGATGAGATCGTTGCCTTTCCCGCCTGGTCAACACACCGACCATCCGTTCTCAAGGAAACGAGAAGCACGGCGAAAACCAGACTGGCGTTATGCGCCACCACCAGCAGCAAATGCGGCCCGACCTATCAGTTTGTGTGCTGTCCGCACTTGAGTTGCACGGGCGGCGTCTGTGTTCCTCGGTAGCCGTTACCGTTAGGCTATACTTGCTCACGCGGGCGGACGGTCTCGATGACACTATCGAGACAGACTTGGCCTGACAGACTGTTGACCGCAGCACCCAGCCTAATAGTCTAGACTCGATCGCGAGACGGTTGCTTCAAATCGAGAACGTCGATCGGTGCGCGCTGGTCTCGCAGATGTCTGCCCAACACTAAACGATCAATAAGCCTCGGGAAGAACGCACGAGGTCATTATCTTACAGCTGCAGGAGGACATATGGTCCAAAAGCGCGACGTTCCCGGTATCCGGCCCTACGACGCCCCGGCGGGCGGCTGGGGCGCCCTCAAAGCGACCGCGATAGCCGTTCGCGACCAGATGGAGCTGGTCGACGCGCCGATCACGCTGCTGCGCACCAACAAGCCGGACGGCTTCGATTGTCCGGGCTGCGCATGGCCGGACAAGGAGCACACCTCCACTTTCCAGTTCTGCGAGAACGGCGCCAAGGCCGTGACCTGGGAAGCGACCAGCAAACGCACGACCCCGCAGTTCTTTGCCGACCACACCGTCACCGAGTTGCTCGGCTGGAGCGACTTCCATCTGGAGAACGAGGGGCGCCTGACCGACCCCATGGTCTACGACGCCGCGACCGATACCTACCAGCCCGTCGCATGGGACGACGCCTTCGCGCGGATCGGCGAGAGCCTCCGCAGCCTGCCGGATCCCAACATGGCCGAATTCTACACCTCCGGCCGCGCGTCCAACGAGGCGGCCTTCCTGTTTTCGATCTTCGCGCGCGAATACGGCAGCAACAATTTCCCCGACTGCTCCAACATGTGCCACGAGGCGACCAGCGTCGGCCTGCCGCAATCGATCGGCATCGGCAAGGGCACGGTGTCGCTGGATGATTTCGACCATTGCGAACTGATCATCGCGATGGGCCACAACCCCGGCACCAATCATCCGCGCATGATGGGTACCCTGTGGGAGGTCTCGCGCCGCGGCGCGCCGATCATCGTCTTCAATCCGCTGCGCGAACGCGCGCTGGAGCGCTTCGCCGATCCGCAAGACCCGATCGAGATGGCGACCTTCAGCTCGACACGCATCGCCTCGACCTATTATCAGCCGAGGGTCGGCGCCGACGCCGCGGTGCTGAAGGGCATCATGAAGGCGCTGCTCGAGCAGGATGCGGTCACGCACGATGTGCTCGATCATGCCTTCATCGCCGAGCACACCAACGGCTTTGCCGCGTTCGCCGCCGATCTCGGCGCGACGGCATGGGACTCGATCGAGGCGGTCTCCGGCTTCAGCCGCGCCCAGCTCGGTGAGGTCGCCCCGCCTATGCCAAATCCAATGCCACCATCATCACCTACGGCATGGGCATCACCCAGCACAGCCGCGGCACCGACAATGTCCAGCAGATCGCAAACCTGCTGCTGCTGAAGGGCAATTTCGGCAAGCCGGGCGCCGGCATCTGCCCGTTGCGCGGCCACTCCAACGTGCAGGGCAATCGTACCGTCGGCATTACCGAAAAGCCCAACATCCCGATGTTCGAGGGTATCGAACGCACCTTTGGCTTCAAGCCGCCGCGGCATCAAGGCCATGACTCGGTTGCCGCGATGGAGGCGATCGACGCCGGGCGATCCAAGGTCCTGATCTGTCTCGGCGGCAATTTTGCCATTGCGCTGCCCGACCCCGAGCGTTGCGCCTCCGGCATGCGCAAGCTCGAGCTTGCCGTACATCTGGGGACCAAGCTCAACCGCTCGCATCTCTTGATCGGCAAGCAATCGATTATCCTGCCGGTGCTGGGGCGCACCGAGCGCGACATCCAGGCCTCGGGTCCGCAGGCCATCACGGTCGAAGACTCCATGACGATGGTGCACGCCTCGCGCGGCAAGCTCAGCCCGGCTTCCGAGCAGCTTCGTTCGGAATCGGCCATCGTCGCCGGCATGGCGATGGCGACCTTGCCGGCGAGCAAGGTGCCGTGGACCGAGCTGATCGCCGATTACGACCGCATCCGCGACGCTATCGAGGGCGTGTTCCCCGACTTCAAGGATTACAACGCGCGCATCCGGATTCCCGGCGGCTTTCGCCTGCCGCTGCCGCCGACCGAGCGCAAGTGGACGACGCCATCCGGCAAGGCCGAATTCCTGATCTTCGAGGGCCTGGAGGAGGACCCGGTGCTGACCGACAAGACCGTCCTCAAGCTCACCACCATCCGCAGCCACGATCAGTACAACACCACGATCTACGGACTGAACGACCGCTATCGCGGCGTGTTCGGCCGCCGCGACGTGCTGTTCGCGAACGCGGATGATCTGGCCGGATTAGGCCTCGCCCATGGCGATCTCGTCGAGATCACGACGGCGCTGCCCTCGGGCGAACCGCGGCGTCTCACCCTCACCGCCATCGTCTACGAGATCGCGCGCGGGTCGGTCGCGGCCTATTATCCGGAAGCCAACGGGCTGGTGCCGCTCGACTATCACGACAAGGAAAGCGGCACGCCGTCGTACAAGTCGGTGCCGGTGCGTATCCGCCGCGCCCCTGAGGCCGCGTAACGGCTTCAGCAGTTGGCGGACGAGACCACACTCGCAGCCCGGATGAGCGCGGCGAAATCCGCGGCACGTCGTCCGCGCATCGTTGCGAGAATGGCTCGCCGCAAGCATGTGTGACCATGGGCACGGACGATCCTCCCCTGCAGCTTAGTATCGCGCCGTCATGCAGGGTGGAGCTTGCTCGCCCGACTTTTGCGACGGAGGCGGTATATGCGCAACATGCTTCTGATTGCTGCCCTGGTTCTGGACTCGGCGGCCGCCCAGGCAGCGGATCCGCACGCCGTGACGTTGGCCTCCGCCAGCGCTCCGGTCGCTGTGCCGCGGCCCACGACGCCTCCTACACCGCAAGCCACCGCTCCGTCTCAGCCGCAACCTCCGCTCGTGAGGCACTGCACGACCCTGGACGGCAAGAACTTCGAGTGGCATTTCCCGAATGTACCGTTTGCAGTCCTGAACTGCTCCTGAGGCGACGTGTGGCATATGGCTGACAGTTCGTAGCCCGCTATCCTCCTCACCGCGCATTCGCCGGCGCGTGCAGCGGCCAGAGATCGGCGCGCCAGTGCAGCGCGATCGCCAGCATCGCAAGGAAGCCTGCCGCCGCAAACAGCGTGCCGGTCGCGGAATAGCCGATCAGGTCGATCAGGCTGCCCGCCGCGAGCAGGCCGAGCGGCAGGCCGTAGATCACCATCATGCGCACCCCCATCACGCGGCCGCGGAGATGGGCGCTGGCGTTGCGCATCAGCATCACGGCCGCCGAGATCATCGACATGCTCTGCGCGATGCCGGCGAGCACGAGGCAGGCCATCGCGACCGGCATGGTCCTGAGCTCGACGAACACCAGCAGCATGGCGTACCAGGCCAGCGTCGCGCCGATCAGCAGCCGGGCGATCCGCACACCGCCGGCCAGGCTGAGCGTGATCGATCCGATCAGCGAACCCACCGCGAAGCTCGCGGAGAGATAGCCGAGCCCGGTCTGGTCAGTGTGAAAGATGTCGCGCGCCACGTAAGGCAGCAATCCGTTGGTCAGGGGAAATGCGGTGAGATTGGCCAGGAACGCGACGCAGAGCGCAGCCCGCATGCCCGGGCCATTCCAGGCATAGACGATGCCCTCCCTGAGGTCCCGCAACAGCGTCGAGCCGGGCGGATCGTTCACCGCGTGACCGGCGTCGCCGACGGATTGTTCCGGGCGGTGCATGCAAAGCATCAGGACGGCCGCCGCGAAATAGAAACAGGCGATCGCCACATAGACGTAACCGATGCCGAGTGCTGCGAACAATCCGGCACCGGTCAGCGCGCCGGCGATGCGCGCGCTATCCTGCGTCGTGCGCGCCAGGCTGATGGCACCGACCAATATCTCCGATGGCATGATGTCAGCGAGCAGCGCGCCGCGCACGCCGAGATCCGACGGGCGGATCAGCCCCATGATCGCGACGATGATCATGACGTTCACGGGCGCCAGATGGCCCGACAGCGCCAGCGTCATGATGGTCGCGGAGAGCGCCGTATAGGCAAAGCGCATCGCGGCCAGCAGATCGCGATGCCCGACGCGGTCGCCGACCATCCCAAGCACCGGCGCGATCAGCGTCCCGACATATTGCAGCGATGCGAGCACGGTCAAAAGCAGCACCGAGCCGGTCTCGACCATAATGTACCAGCCGAGCACCAGCGTTTCGACCTCGAACGCCCAGGAGGTCAGCAGGTCGGACGGCCATTGAAATCGATAGCTGCGGATGCGGAATGGCGCGAGCGCGGACCTCCGCGCAAGCCCGCTCAAGACGCGATGACGCGTTTCACGGCGTTTCCCTGCCCTTTTCTTGATTCTTCTGGGAAAACTTCCCTGTTTTGGCAAGGTAGCGCTGACGATGCCCGTGTCAATCAAAACCGCCGCATGCTGCCATGCGCCTTCGTAAACGAGATACGGTCATCGAGCCGAGTGCCAGGGCACAAGCGCGGGATCACAGCAGTGCCGAGCGTCTATTTTCTCGGCCTGCCTTGGCTGTGCGGGAGGAAGAAGGCCGCCCGCGAAGACGGCCTTCCAATCTGACATGCCGACTGTTCGACTGGCTATTGCGGCACTCCCTCGACGGTGTAGGTCC
Source organism: Bradyrhizobium genosp. P (assembly GCF_049949265.1). Classification (NCBI taxonomy): domain Bacteria; kingdom Pseudomonadati; phylum Pseudomonadota; class Alphaproteobacteria; order Hyphomicrobiales; family Nitrobacteraceae; genus Bradyrhizobium; species Bradyrhizobium genosp. P. The sequence goes on from NZ_CP188195.1 coordinate 5,710,033, forward strand.
GGAATTTCGCTAGCTTGTCGCGAAGCGGCAGGAGGTCTTTGAAGGCCGCGGAATCGCGATAGGCTTTGATCTGCTCAACGCTATCCCATCGCTGGATAACAATGCGCGATTTCGGCGGCTCTCCTTCGATTGTCGTGGTTTTGCCGCCAGCGGCAAGGAATTTGCCGCCGGCCGCCTTGATGGCAGCTTGAGCCTTCGGGGCATAGTCCTTCACATAGGACTCCAGGTTCGTGGGCTCGATTTCTACCACCTGATATACCGGCGGCTTGGCTTGGGCATGGAGACCCTGGACCGCGACCGCACCGAGTCCGAAGCCAGCGAGCATCGCCAATGTCATTGAATAATAAGTTTTCATGACCGTTTTTCCCTGAGAATTGAAAAACAATCGGCCGTACTGGATCGCACGACCGTGCGCTTGCGAATACAAATAGCACCGGCAAAAAAACGTCGGTCTGTTGAAGCCGAGGGTATGGCGAAGCTGCCGTTCGTCCGCGAGCCGCAGCCTCGCCATCCAGATCTCAGCTGCCGGGCGGGCTATAGGAGGGGCGCAGCTTGACCGCGTTCTGGCGGACCTGCTTGATCTCGTCCTGCGTGAAGAGCCGCGTCAGCTTCACGTTCTGCAGTGTCCCGGCAGTGACGGTCAGCCCGGAGATGGCGGGCGCCGTGCTCGGATCGGGCACGTCGAAAATGACCATGACGCCCGGACCGTCTGCTGCAACGCTGTACATCGACACCAGCTTTCCGCCGGCCGCTTCAATGACTTTGCGCGCGGCCTCCTGGCGGTTGGTCGCGGGGTTTTCCAGAATGGCGTTGAGAGCGCGTGGCGTATATTGCCCGGTGAGACAAAAATGCATGGCATGCTCCTTCTGGGTTTTGTGAAAACGAGTTTTCCGTGCCGACCCGGAGAGGTCGACACGTTCGCCGCATCCGAAAATGTTGAAAGTACACTGCCCTGCCGTGGGCATGGCGCTGCCATGACTATCGGGATTTCGGCACGTCCCGTGGCGGCTCTGCTGGAAGCTTACATCAGCTGCCCGCCGTGCGAAAGAGCATAAGCAACGCGGGGCCGCGACATGCGGACTGGGCATCCCCTCCATTATTGGAGATATGAACCTGCGATGGATGACCGACTGGGCTCCCACGCCGAAACTCCCAATCACTGATTGCCCGACGTGGCAATCCTCTGCCTCAAAAAATATTTCGCTTTATCAGAAATAAAAATCAGTGTATGAATTCCCCCGTCCCACCCGATCGAGGGGCGAGCGCACGTCACGAACGCGCGGTGGAGAGGGCGGAACGAAATCCAAAGCTCGGGCAGATCATGTCGCGAGAACGCGCAACTACGCCCACCGCTGTCATCGCCCGGCTTGACCCGGCCGACCCAGTACGCCGCGGCCCATCGGCTCAAGCACGACTATCTCTGGAATACTGGATCGCCCGGTCAAGCCGGGCGACGACACCGAACATGGGACCAAGGCATTTGCGCCCAGAGAAAGCGCTCCCATTCCAAATCATGTGAACACGACAATTTATCATGCGGGTTGCGTTTTTTGCGTCGCATCATATGATGAATATAATCCAATAGAATCTCCGGCATTCAAGGGAGTCCCGCCATGACATCCAGTCCCGATCCCGTCGTCATCCTTTCCGCTGCACGCACCCCGCTCGGCCGTTTCATGGGGGAACTTACGCCGTTCGCCGCGCACAAACTCGGGTCTCATGTGATCGGCGCGGCCCTGGAACGCGCCAAACTGGCGCCTGAGCGCATCGATGAAGTATTCATGGGCAATGTGCTGCCGGCCGGCCAGGGCCAGGCCCCTGCCCGCCAGGCCGCGCGCGGCGCCAAACTACCCGACGCCACCGGCGCCACCACGGTCAACAAGGTCTGCGGTTCCGGCATGAAGGCGACCATGCTCGCCCACGACATCATCAAGGCCGGTTCGGCCGAGATCGTGCTGTCCGGCGGCATGGAGAGCATGAGCAACGCGCCGTATCTGCTGCAGAAGGCACGCGGCGGCTATCGCGCCGGCCACGACCGCATCATCGACCACATGATGATGGACGGGCTGGAGGACGCCTATGAAACGGGACGCTCGATGGGCGATTTCGGCGAGGCCACCGCCGAGGCCTACCAGTTCACCCGCGCCGACCAGGACACCTACGCGATGGAGACGCTGAGCCGCGCCCGCAAGGCGGTCGAGGGCGGCGCATTCAAGGCGGAGATCGCGCCGATCACGCTGCAAGAGAAGGCCGGCCCGCGCGTCATCGCCAATGACGAGCATCCGCTGAAGGTCGATCCGGCCAAGATCCCCGGGCTGAAGCCGGCGTTCCGCGCCAACGGCACCATCACGCCGGCCGCCTCCTCGGCCAATGCCGATGGCGCCGCGGCGCTGATCCTCGCCCGGCGCTCGCTCGCCGACCGCGACGGGCTGCCGGTGCTGGCCGAGATCAAGGGCCACGCCACCCACAGCCAGGAACCGCAATGGTTCACCACCGCGCCGATCCCGGCGATCAGAAAACTGCTCGACAAGGTCGGCTGGAGCGTCGGTGATGTCGATTTGTTCGAGATCAACGAGGCGTTCGCGGTGGTGGCGATGGCGGCGCAGCGCGACCTCGGCATTCCCAGGGACAAGCTCAATATCAATGGCGGCGCCTGCGCGCTCGGCCACCCGATCGGTGCCACCGGCGCGAGGCTGATCGTGACGCTGCTGCACGCGCTGGAGGCACAGGGCCTGAAGCGCGGTGTCGCCGCGCTGTGCATCGGCGGCGGCGAAGCCACCGCGATCGCGGTCGAGCGGGTCACGCATTAGAGCGGGCTGACGTTAGGTTGAATCGGTCCGGCCGCAGACACGGCGCACCTCTCCCGCTTGCGGGGGTCGAGACGAGCGAAGCTCGCTCTTAGGTCGCATCGCATCGAAAGATGCGGTGCGGGTGGGGGCTCTCTCCGCTCGATGATTCTGACTCGTGGAGAGAGCCCCCACCCCAGCCCTCCCCGCAAGCGGGTCTACAGCATTCACACATCGAGGTTGAAGACTGGAAGGATGTCTGATTCCGTATCGTCCAATTGGATCGCAAGCGGGAGAGGGAGCGCAGCGTCTTCGCGGTTGCCATTCTCGTCACGCTCCAGCTGGCTTTCCGAGTCTGAAAACGAGGGAACCACGTCATTTTAGACGTGGCTCGCTCGTGCTATGCTGTGCATCTCGAATTGATTTCCTGTCGGACATCTGGAGCCCAATGATCTCGAACTGGCTTGCTGCAACCCTCGCCCGCCGCAACATCCATTACGGCTGGGTGATGGTCGGCGTGACTTTCCTTGCCGCGCTGATCTCGGCCGGCACCGTCGGTGCGCCCGGCGTCTTCATCGTGCCGCTGCAGAAGGAGTTCGGCTGGTCCACCGCCGAGATTTCCTCGGCGCTGTCGATCCGCTTCATCCTGTTCGGGCTGATGGCGCCGTTCGCCGCCGCCTTGATGAACCGCTACGGTCTGCGCAACGTGACGCTGGCGGCGCAGCTGATCGTGGTGTCGGGCCTCGTCGCCTCGCTGTTCATGACCAAGGTTTGGCAGTTGGTCCTGCTGTGGGGCGTCGTGATCGGGATCGGCACCGGCATGACGGCGCTGGTGCTCGGCGCGACCATCGCCGCACGATGGTTCGCGGCGCGCCGCGGCCTCGTGGTCGGCATTCTCACCGCGAGTGTCGCGACCGGGCAACTCGCCTTCCTGCCGTTGATCGCCACCCTGACCGACCGCTATGGCTGGCGCGTGGCGCTGGCGATGGTCTGCGTCGCGCTCGGCATCGCCGCCTTTGCCGTGCTGATGGTGATGCGTGACCGGCCGAGCGATGTCGGCCTACGCCCGTTCGGCGATGAAGGCACCGCGCCCTTGCCCGCGCCGCCGCCGGCCAATGCGCCGATCATAGCCGCCGCGCTCGGCACGCTCCGCGAGTCCTCGAAATCATCCGTGTTCTGGATCCTGTTCGCGACCTTCTTCATCTGCGGGGCCTCGACCAACGGCCTGGTCCAGGTCCATTTGATCCCGATGTGTCTCGACTACGGCATCCCGCAGGTGCAGGCCGCAAGCCTGCTCGCCGCGATGGGCATCTTCGATTTCTTCGGCACCATCATCTCGGGCTGGCTGTCGGACCGCTTCGATAATCGCAGGCTGCTTTGCTGGTATTACGGCCTGCGCGGGCTGTCGCTGGTCTGGCTGCCGTTCTCGGACTTCTCGTTCTACGGTCTCTCGGTGTTTGCGATGTTCTACGGGCTCGACTGGATCGCGACCGTGCCGCCGACGGTGCGGCTGACCGCGCAGCGCTTCGGCGCCGAGCGTGCCAATCTGGTGTTCGGCTGGATCTTTGCCGGCCATCAGCTTGGCGCCGGTGCCGCCGCGTTCGGCGCGGGCCTGTCACGCACACTCTATGCGAGCTATTTGCCGGCGTTCTTCATCGCGGGCGCGCTCTGCATCTTCGCCTCCGGGATCGTGCTGGCGATCTCGCGACCGCAGCCGCAACCACGGGCGAAACCGGTCACGGCCTGAAGAAAATGGCGCGCAACATGGCTGCGCGCCATCAGTCGTTCCGGGTAACGTCGGTTATTATTCCGCAGCGAGGCCGGTCGGCGCAGCCTCGTCGGCTTGCTTGTTGTAGTCGTGCACGACGCGGCCGAACGGCAGCGTCAGGTCGGCGATATAATGATGCGCGCCGATAACGCGCTTGACCGGGAAGTCCGCGACCGGCGCATTGACGTGCGGCACCAGATGCAGCCGGCCGGGCCCGATCCACGAGCCCTTGACGACGATGTCGGTGAGGTTGATCGCGACCAGCTGGCAGATTTCCAGATGGCCATCGACGCCGGGGATCATCTTCAGATTCACTTGCGTCTTCGACAGCGTGGCGCGGGTGACGTCGCCGTTGCCGGCCATCGCCTCGTGCTTGTAGCCCATTGTGCCCATGGCGACGAGCTGGCCGGCATATTCCAGCGTGCCGGTCAGCGTGTCCTTGACGATCTCGAGCTTCGGATGGGCATATTTCTTCGGAAAGCCCCAGATCTCGCGGCCGGCCGCGATCGGCGGATCGTCATCGAGATACATCTGGCAGACGAAATTGACGTCCTCGCCGTGCAGCTTGGCCGGGATGACGAGGCCGGACTCGGTGTAGCTGCCGAAGCCGGAGCTGTCGGGCATCTTGATCCATTCGTAGTGCACGATCGGGTCTGCGATCGGCTCCAGCGGCTCGGGCAGGCCGGCGCGGATCAGGTCCGGATCGGTCTCATAGGTGATGACGAGGAATTCGCGGTCGACGAAACGATAGGGTCCGGCCGGATAGCTCGGACCAGCGGCCGGCATCGACGGAAGCTTAAGCAGATCTTCCCTGCGCATCGCAAAATCCCCCTGTTTGGAAATATTGACCGGAGGCTAGCGGCCGAGATTGACGGCGATGTGAGGGATTTCCGTCAGCCACGTGACCTGCGCCGCGTGACCTGCGTTTTGCGGAGAGGCCAACGCTAACCATGCAGGCAAACGCGCCAGATGCACGACGCGCCGGCCGCGGCTTGTCATCACGGCGTCATGCCTGCGCTGAATTCTCGCCGCAAATTGGAGTACCGGTCATGGACGCGCGATCCCCTCATTCCGACGATATCGACCACCAGATGCCAGGCTGGCGGCCCGAAGGGTGCAATCGCGTCGCGCTGGTACTGCAGGGCGGCGGGGCGCTCGGCGCCTACCAGGCCGGTGTCTATCAGGCGCTGCACGAGGTGGGTATCGAGCCGGATTGGGTCTGCGGCGTCTCGATCGGCGCGATCAACTCGGCGCTCATCGCGGGCAATCCGCCCGAGAAGCGGCTGGAGCGGCTGCATACCTTCTGGGACCGCATTACCAGCCGCAAGATCTGGCACTACACGCCCGACGGCGACATTTTCCGCCAGGCCCGCAACTTCACCAGTTCATGGATGACGACGACGCTGGGGCAACCCGGCTTCTTCACCCCGCATCAAACCAATCCATGGTTCAGTCCGACCGGTTCGCGCACCGCGACCAGCTACTACGACACCGTGCCCTTACGCGAGTCGCTGCTCGAGCTGGTCGATTTCGACCGCATCAACTCCAAGAAGATGCGCTTCGCGGTCGGCGCCGTGAACGTGCTCTCAGGCAATTTCATCTATTTCGACAATGCCCATGACGAGATCATCCCGGAACACATCATGGCGAGCGGCGCGCTGCCGCCGGCGCTGCCGATGGTCAAGGTCGGCACCGATCATTTCTGGGATGGCGGCATCGTCTCCAACACGCCGCTGCAGCATCTGCTCGACCAGGAGGACAACGCCAACTCGCTGGTGTTCCAGGTCGACCTGTTCTCGGCCCGCGGCACGCTACCGCGCGACATCCAGGACGTGATGGCCCGCCACAAGGACATCATGTATTCGTCGCGCACCCGCTACAACACCGACGTCTACCGCAAGACCTACAGCCTGCGCACCGCCCTGCACAACGCGCTGGCGAAGATCCCCGACGATCAACTGTCGGAGGACGAGCGCCAGCTCAAGAAATCGAACAGCACGCTGCCCGGGATCACGCTGCTGCAACTGATCTATCAGCAGAAGGCCTATGAGGGCGACGCCAAGGACCACGAATTCTCCGGCACCTCGATGCGTGAGCACTGGGCGAGTGGACACGAGGACACCAAGCGCTCGCTGAAGCGGCGGGACTGGATCAAGATGCCCGAGAACGGCATGGGCATCGTGATCCACGACGTGCATCGCGAGACGGATTAGGTGGATGTCGTTCCGGGGCATGCGAAGCATGAACCCGGAACCTCGAGATTCCGGGTTCGGTCCTGCGGACCGCCCCGGAATGACAACGTCACAAGCTACGGCCGCGTGGACATATTGCTCGGCGGGCCTGCTTTGCGGATCGGTTCGGCCAGACGCGCGAACTCGCAGAGCAGCGAGCGGGTCTTGCGAGGGTCGATCACCTCCTCGACCCAGAACTTCTCGGCCGAGCGGAACGGCGAGCGCAGCTTGTTGAGGCGATCCTCGATCTCGCGCAGTTTCGCCGCGGGATCCGCCGCCACCTCGATCTCGGCGCGATACGCCGCCTCGATGCCGCCTTCCAGCGGCAGCGAGCCCCAATAGGCCGACGGCCAGGCGTAGCGCATCGAGAAGCGGTTGGCCGGCTGATGCACCACGCCGGCGACACCGAAGGCGTTGCGGATGATGATGGTGCACCAGGGCACCGTGCTCTGGTTGACCGCCGTCATCGCGCGCACGCCGTGGCGGATGGTGGCGGACTTCTCCGCCTCGAGCCCGATCATGAAGCCGGAGCAATCCATCAGATAGACCACCGGCAGATGGAAGGTCTCGGCGAAGTCGACCCAGCGCACCACCTTCTGGCAGGCATCCGCAGTCCAGGAGCCGCCATAGTGGAAGGGATCGCTCGCCAGCAGCAGCACCGCCCTGCCCTCGATCCGCGCCAGGCCCGTGATAACCGGCCGTCCGAAATTGGCCGCCACCTCGAAGAACGAGCCCTTGTCGACGACCGCCTCGATAATGGGGCGCATCTTGTAGACCTGCCGCCGGTTGCGCGGCACCGCCTTCAACAGCGAATCCTCTGCACGTTCCGGATCGTCGGTGCAGGGGATGGTCGGCGGCAGTTCATAGACCGACGACGGCAGATAGGAGAGGAAGCGCCGTGCGTACTCAAACGCCTCCTCTTCGGTATCGACGGCCTGGTCGATCGCGCCGGCGCGGGTCTGGATGTCGGCGCCGCCGAGCTCCTGCTTGGTCAAATCCTGGCCGAGGCGCTTCACCACCGGCGGTCCGGCAACGAACATCGCGGAGCTCTTGGTCATGACGGAATAATGGGTCGCCGCCAGGCGCGCGGCGCCGAGACCGGCGACCGAGCCGAGGCCGAGCCCGACCACCGGCACGCGCGCCAGATTGGCGGTCGTGTACCAGTACCAGCGCGTGCCGCCGACGCCGCCGGGCAGATTGGCAGCGCCCCTGGTCTCGATCGTCTTGACCGAGCCGCCGCCGCCGGAGCCCTCGATCACTCGGATGATCGGCAGGCGGAAGTCATGCGCCATCTCCTCCGCCATCAGCGGCTTGGCGGAAATCGATGCGTCCGCCGATCCGCCGCGCACGGTGAAATCGTCGCCGACCACGACCACGGTGCGGCCATCGACCCTGGCGCGGCCGAACACACAGTTCGCCGGCGTCAGATGCTTGAGTTCGTTGTTCTCGTCGTATTCGGCGATGCCGGAGATGGCACCGATCTCGTGGAAGCTCTGCTTGTCTACCAGCCCGTCGATACGCTCGCGGACGGTGAGCCGACCCTGGTCGCGTTGCCGCTTGACCTTGTCAACGCCTCCCATCTCCCGCGCGAACGCTTCGCGCCGGGCGAGGTCGTCGAGTTCCGGCTTCCAGTTCATTCATCGCCTCCGTCTTGATGATTTTATTGTTGTTATGGACGCTCACCGGAGGCGACTTTCGCTCGATCCGATTGTGGAAGATGTCGCCGTCGGCGCCTTCGAGCAGGCTGCCGACCGCGGCCGCGAGGTCGACGATGTGCGGCGCGACCTCCTTGTGCAGCCGCTTCTCGTCATACATCGCCGAGAGCAGGCCGATGGTGGTCACCACATAGGTCTGATATTGCGGCGACCAGAGCGGCACCGCGACGCCGTTGATATGCGGGCTCCACAGGCCGCAGGCGACGACGTAGCCGTGCTCGCGCAGATGACGGCGATTAGCCTCGATCCGCGGCGTGAGCATCTTTGCGCCATCGGGCATATTGCCCTCCATCTCGGCGATCAGCGCGTCGCCGAGCACCGGATCCAGTGCAGCAGTGTAGGCATGGCCGGCGGCTGTCGTCGCCATCGAGATGCGGCTGCCGGTGGCTTCGTGCAGCCCCAGCGCGTTCGCGGCGCGTGCGAATTCGAGATAGACCATTTGATAGCGGTCGGGGATGACGAAGCCCACGGTGCCGGGGAGTTGGTCGGCGACGTCCTGCAGACGCAGCCGGATCAGATTGCGAAGCTGCAACCCCTTCATCATCGTCGTGCTCATCGCCACAGCGCTCGGGCCGATGCGATACTTCTGATCGCGCGGCAGATAGACGAGCTGTCCCATCCGCGTCAGCGTGTGCGTCAAACGCGACACCGTCGAACGCGGCAGGCCGCAGCGATTGGCGATTTCGAGATTGCCGAGCCGCGCCTCGTGCCCCTCGAAGCACCGCAACACATCAAAGGCGCGCGACACCACCTGGATGACATCGCCATCGCCTGTCTCGCTGGCGAGCATTCCCTGCCGGCTAAGCCGTTCCGAGCGCCGTCCCATATTGTTTCGCTCCGTTCCGTGCTGCGGAATAAAATTCCACTTGCAGATGAAGCTACCTCAGGCAATCTGCCGCCACAACAAAAAGCCGTTCGCCGGATGAAATTTCCGCAAGACGGTATCGGAGAGTGGAATGCCAGAGATCAAGGTCGTGACCGAAGTCGCCGGGCGCGTTTGCGCGCTTCCCGTTCAGGCCGGCAGCAGCATCGGCGACGGTGACGAAATCGCGTTCGTCGAAGCCATGAAGATGGAAATACCTGTTACCTCGACGGCAGCAGGCAAAATCAAGTCGATTCTGGTCAAGATCGACGATGTCATTGCCGAAGGCCAGGCGGTTGCGATCGTCGAGACCTGACAGCAGTCGTCCCGCCTCCCCGCGCGGTCCTCCCTTCGCAAATGCTGGCTCCCGGATCGCCTCATCTTTCGAGGGACGCGGCGTCGTCAGCTGTTTCGTTTTCGAAACAATTCCAGCGCAGAAGTTTCGCATTATGAAACAAATAGCGAGCGATCGCTCGCTTGGCTGCCGCCTCGGTTCGAGACCGATGACCGTCGAATCTCGGCCCCCAATCTGACCAGCCTGCCTTGCGCCAAATGTCAGGGCGCACTCGGTTGCGCGCGCGCGGATTGCGTTGCACAACAGGAGGCGATGAAACGATCGCCTCCGCCCGTCACCGCCACCACCACGGCCTGGACCAGCTCGAAGCCGCCGCTGCTGCGGTTTCTGCACGCCTGCTACGCCGACTTCCTGCCTGAGATCGGGGGCGCCGTTGCCGACTACATCCCCGAGCTCGGCAAGGCCGATCCTGCACATTTTGGTATCAGCCTCGCGACCCTCGACGGCCATGTCTACGAGGTCGGCGACACCAAGATCCCCTTCACCATCCAGTCGATGTCGAAGCCGTTCGTGTTTGCGCTGGCGCTGGACACGCTGGGCGCCGAACGGGTGGAAAGCGTGATCGGTGTCGAGCCATCGGGCGACCCCTTCAACTCGATCCGGCTCAACGCGGACAACCATCCCTTCAACCCGATGGTCAATGCCGGCGCGATCGCCTGCTCCGGGCTGATCCATACGGCCAAGGGCGACGATGCGTTCGACTACATCCGGCAGGCGCTCGGCCGCTTCGCCGGCCGCGAGCTTGGCGTCGACGAAGCGGTCTTTGCGTCCGAGAGCGCGACCGGTGACCGCAACCGGGCGATCGGCTATCTGCTGCGCACCAACGGCGTGATCACCGAAAACGTCCCGGCGGTGCTGGCCGTCTATTTCCGGCAATGCGCCATCCTCGTTACCGCGCGCGACACCGCCGTGATGGCGGCGACGCTCGCCAACCGCGGCATCAATCCGCTGACCGGTCAGCAGGTGGTGACGCCCTATGCCATCTCCCGGACGCTCTCGGTGATGACGTCATCAGGCATGTACGACTATGCCGGCGAATGGATTTATCGCGTCGGCATCCCCGCCAAGAGCGGCGTCGGCGGCGGCATCCTGGCGGCGTTGCCGGCGCGGCTCGGACTTGGCAGCTATTCGCCGAACCTTGACAAGCACGGCAACAGTGTGCGCGGCATCAAGGTCTGCGAAGCGCTGTCGGCGCATTACGACCTGCACATGCTCAACCGCAGCGACGACGCTCGCCACAGCATCATCGCCGACTACAATATCGGCAAGAATCCGTCGCGGCGCGTCCGCCGGCCGCAGGAGCAGGAGATCCTGGCCAGGCATTTCCAGGAGGTGCGCGTGATCGAGCTGGTCGGCACGCTGTCGCTCTCCAATGTGGATTACGTGTCGCGCCGTCTCGGCGGCGGGCCGCGTCCGGAGTTCGTGATCTTCGATCTGCGCCGCGTCACCGCAACGACGCGCGCCGGGGCGCGTCTGGTGGGCGAAGCCTTCAAGGACCTGGCCGAGCTCGGCGTCACCGTGATTTTATCAGGCATCAAGCGGACGTCGCGGGAATGGACCACCATCAGCGAATGGACCAGCCGGCTCGGCAATATCAGGGATTTCTATCTGCTCGACACCGCGATCGAATGGGCAGAGGACCAGATCGTCTACCGCTATGGCGGCTCAATCGACTTCTTCGAGACCACCGAACTCTCCGAGCAGCCTCTGCTGGCCGGGTTGAGCGAGGAGGAGTTGTCTGACCTCGCCTCGCTCAGCACGGTCAGGACGTATCAGCCGAACGAGAAGATCCTCGCGGCCGGCGACATGGCTACCTCGCTATTCTTCCTGCGCAGCGGCGTGGTCCATGTCACCCTGCCCGACGGCATCCGGCTCGCGACCTTGACCGCCGGCATGGCGTTCGGCGAGATGGCGCTGCTGGAGCCAAAGCGCTCCGCCGATGTGCTGGCCGACATGTCGGCGACCGCCTATGAGGTGGCGATCCGCGATTTCGAGCGCTTCAGCAAACAGTACCCCCGCGCCGGTGAACGCATCATGCGCAACCTTGCGCAACTGCTCGCGGACCGCCTGATCGTCGCGAATGCGAAGGTGGATCTGCTGACGTCGGGCTAACTCTTCTCCCTCACCCCGCTCTTGCGGAGTCGAGACGAACGAAGTTCGCTCTTGGAGGGTTGGGGTGAGGCGTTGTTTCCGCAAACTCAGCAGCAGTTGGACTCGCGGAGGCTCCCCCTCACCCGGAGCGCATTCCGCTTCGCTGCATGCTCTCCGGCCCCTCCCCGCAGGCGGGGCGAGGCGAAGAGAGGGCGCCGCGAGGCTGGAGATCAGCTCACCACTTCGGTCACGGGCTGCAGGTCGATCTCGAACGTCTCAAGGAATTTCGACGTCATGATGTAGAAGCCGACCGAGAGCTGAAGTTCGATCAGCGCTGCCGGCGTCAGCTTCGAAGCGATCGCCTTGAAGGTCGCATCCGTCGGTTTCTTCAGCTTGACGATCTCGTCGGTGAAGGCGAGCGCCGCGCGCTGCACCTCGTCGAAGCAGGCAGCTTGCTGCCAGTTTTCCAGCGCGGCGTTCTGCTCGTCGGTGACGCCGACATTCTTGCCGATGCGCTTGTGCGCCACGATCTCGTAGGGCGCCTCGCAAAGAATGCCGGTGCGCGTGATCGCAAGCTCGCGCACGATCGGATCGAGTTCGCCCTTGTGGCGGATCGCGCCGCCGAGCCGGCAATACTGCTCAAAATAGCTCGGCGAATGCGCCATCATGCGAAAGATGTTGGCGTTGCGGTTCTTGTCGAGGATCTCGCGGGTGCGCGGGCTTGCTGCTGCGGGATCGGAGTAATCGATGCGGGCCATTTCCTAACCTTGATCATGTTATCGTTTCTGTCGGGTTCCAAACAGTAGCCGTCGCCCGTCGCGGGAGCAACACGACTGAGTCAAATTGCCGCCGTAATGCTGTTCAACCTTGAGAAGGTCGATATTCGCTGAGTGGGGACTCATCAAAAGCGAATGCTCGACGCGGGGTGTTCCGAGTACAAAATCTGGCCGTCTTGCGCGTTGTCGCGCAACGATGAGTCACGCCCGGGTCTAGGGGAAACGCATGAAGGAAGCCACCAAGAGGGCGGCCTCGGAGGCGCTTGCGCAAATGCTGGCGGTGACGGCAATGCTCGTCATCGCCAGCGTTGTGCTCTATTGGCGGTGATTGCCGTCTGGTAACGCGTAAAGGTCGTCATTGCGAGGAGCGCAGCGACGAAGCAATCCATGCTCCCCCGTCCAGCCATGGATTGCTTCGCTTCGCTCGCAATGACGGGCGTTATTTCGCCTTGGCGAAGTAGGGAACCAGCCGTTCCGCGAATTGCATGAAGCGCGCGGCGACCTTGTCGCCGATGGCGAGATCATGGTCGCCATGGGCCATCATGCGGAACCCTTCGTCGGTGTCGACCAGCACGATGTTGTAGGGCACATGCGCTCGCGTCTCCGGCGTGGCGGCGCGGCAGACCAAAGAGGTCGCGTACACCGTCCCTGCCCCGCTCGCCCGATGCTCGGTCAGATCAGGTGAGCCGCAGGCGGCGCAGAAGCTGCGGCGGAAATATTGCCGGGCGCCGCAGGCGCTGCAGGCCTGATAGACGATCGCTCCCGCGCCCTTGGTCCAGTCGGCGATTGGTCCGCTCATCGCACACGCTCCAGGAACATGCTGACATGCGACGACAGCACACCGCCGTCGCCATGCAGCAGCGCGACCGAGGCATCGCGCACCTGGCGATTGCCGGCCCGTCCCGTCATCTGCAGATGGGTCTCGACCAGATGCGCCATCGCCCCGCCGACGCCGCAATGGCCATAGCTGAGCAGGCCGCCATGGGTGTTGAGCGGCATCTCGCCATCACCATTGAAATAGCCGGCGCGCACCCGCGCCGCAGCCTCGCCGCGTTTGGCTAGGCCGAGATCTTCCAGCAGCATCGCGAGCGTGATGGTGAAGCTGTCATAGACCGCGGCGTAGCGAACGTCCGAGGTCGCGATACCCGACGCCTCCCTCGCTTTCGCAATTGAGATCTCCGCGCCGAGTTCGCTCAGCGCGGGCGCTGCCGTGACATGCTGATGGGTATGCGCCTGGGCACAGCCGCGGATGCCAACCCGCCTGTCGCCGGTCGCCTCACGGCTGATCACGAACGCCGCGCCGCCATCGGACACCGGGCAGCAGTCCAACAGCTTGAGTGGCATCGCCACCGGCTTCGACGCCATCACATCGGCCACCGTGATCGGCTCGTGGAACTGGGCGCCGGGATGCATCAGCGCGTGCTTTCGCATCAACACGGCGAACTCCGCAAGGTCTTCTTGCGTCACGCCATACTCATGCATGTAGCGCGTTGCGACCAAGCCGTAATAGGCCGGGATCGTCGGCCCCAGCGTCACCTCGTAGTCGGGATGGCCGACCTGGGCGAGTGCCTGGATCGAGGCGTCGCGGCTCTGCCCGGTCAGCCGGTTCTCGCCGCCGACCACCAGCACGTGCCTGGCCACGCCGGCGTCGACGAGATGATGCGCGAGCATGGTCATCGCGAGCCCGGTGGCGCCGCCGACCTGCACCGCATGGGCGTAAGCCGGCCGAATGCCGAAATGCTCGGCGAACACGGTCGCCAGCATGATGTGCGGCGAGACGGTGGAATAGCCGCAGAGGATCCCGTCGATCTCCGCGCGCTTCAGTCCGGCATCTGATATCGCAAGCTCGGCCGCCTTGCTCATCAGGTCGAGCGAGGACGAACCTTCATGCTTGCCATAGGACGTGAGACCGACACCGGTGACGAAGCTCATCTCAATACGACTTCGGAAGGCCAAGCACCTTCTCGCCGATGAAGCTGAGGATGAGCTGCGGGCTGATCGGCGCGATGCGTGGGATCAGCGATTCCCGCAAATAGCGCTCGACGTGATACTCCTTGGCATAGCCGAAGCCGCCATGGGTCATCACCGCCTGTTCGCAGGCGTGGAAGCCGGCTTCGGCCGCGAGATATTTGGCGGCGTTGGCCGCGGGACCGCACGGCAGGTTCTGGTCGTATTGCCAGCCGGCGCGCAGCACCATCAGCCAGGCGGCCTCGAGCTCCATCCAGCACTTCGCGAGCGGATGCTGGATCGCCTGGTTCATGCCGATCGGACGGTTGAACACGATGCGGCCCTTGGCGTACTCCGAGGCCCGCTTCAGTGCGATCTGGCCGAGGCCGACGGCTTCGGCCGCGATCAGGATGCGCTCGGGATTCATGCCGTGCAGGATGTATTCGAAGCCGCGGCCTTCCTCGCCGATGCGATCTTCCACCGGGATTTCAAAATTCTCAAAGAACAATTCGTTTGAGTCGACGGACTTGCGGCCCATCTTCTCGATCTCGTGCACGGTTACGCGCTTCTTGTCGAAATCGGTGTAGAACAGGCTGAGGCCGTGCGTCGGACTTCGCACCTCCTCCAGCGAGGTGGTGCGCGCCAGCAGCAGGATCTTGTTGGCGACCTGCGCGGTCGATATCCACACCTTCTGGCCGTTGACGACGTATTTGTCACCCTGGCGCACCGCGCGGGTCTTGAGCTGCGTGGTGTTGAGGCCAGTGTTGGGCTCAGTGACCGCGAAGCAGGATTTGTCGCGGCCGTCGATGATCGGCGGCAGCATGCGATGGCACTGCTCCTTGGTGCCGAACACCACGACCGGATTGAGCCCGAATACATTCATGTGCACGGCCGACGCGCCGGACATGCCGGCGCCCGATTCCGAGATCGTGCGCATCATGATCGCGGCATCGGTGATGCCGAGACCGGAGCCGCCAAATTCCTCGGGGATGCAGATGCCGAGCCAGCCGGCGTCGGCCAGCGCGCGGTGGAAGTCGGCCGGGTAACCGCCCTCCTTGTCCTTCTTCAGCCAGTAGGCATCGTCGAAGCGCGAGCAGATCTTCCCGATGGCATCGCGGATCGATTCCTGGTTGGCCGAGAGTGCGAAATCCATGAGAGCGGTCCTTAAATGTTTTGCGCAAGTTTGGTGACGCCGTCGCGCTCCATCGCGGAGATGTCGTCGGCGGAGAAACCCGCTTCCCGCAGGATCTCCTCGCCGTGCTGGCCGAGCCGCGGCGCCAGCCGCTGCGGCTCCGCCTTGGTCTCCGACCACCGCGCCGACACCTTCATGTTGCGGATGCGGCCCTCGGTCGGATGTTCCGTGACCGGAAACACATCTGTCGCGACGATGTGCGGATCCTGCAACAGAGTTTCGAGATCGTGCATCGGCATCACGGGCACGTCGGCCTTTTCGAGAATCTCGTTCCACTCGGCCGTGGTCCTGGTTAACAGGATGCGCGCGAGTTCGGCGTAAACAACGTCGATATTGGTGGCGCGGCCGGAGAAGGTCGCGAATTTCGGATTGCTGCGGAGATCGTCGCGGCCGGTGGCCTTGAAGAAATTCTCCCACTGCTTGTCGTTGTAGACGATCACGCAGATATAGCCGTCCGAGGTCTTGTAGGGCCGCCGATCCGGCGAGAGATGCCGCGCGTAGCCACCCTTGTCGAGCGGCGGATCGTAGGTCAGCCCGCCCATGTGGTCGCCCATCACGAAGCCGGCCATGGTCTCGAACATCGGAATGTCGACGCGCTGGCCCTGCCCGGTCCGGCCGCGATGCACGAGGCTTGCGCAGATCGCGCCGACCGCGGTGAGGCCCACGATGCGATCGACCAGCGCGTTCGGCACATAGCGCGGCACACCGTCGGATGTCTGCGCCATCAGCGCCGGCAACGCAGTTGCGCCCTGGATCAGATCGTCATAGGCGGGCTTGGCGGCGTAAGGCCCCTCCTGGCCGAAGCCGAATACGCCGGCATAGACCAACCGTGGATTGATCTTGGAGACGACGTCGTAGCCGAGCTGCAGCCGCGCCATTGCCTGCGGCCGCACATTGTAGACCAGCACATCGGCCTTCGCGATCAGCCGCAGCACGGCCTCGCGCCCCGCTGGCTTCTTCAGATCAAGACAGATCGAGCGCTTGCTGCGGTTGGTGTTGAGGAACACCGGTCCCATGCCGGGGTGCCGCGTCGGCCCGATCTGTCGCGTCACGTCGCCATCGGGCGATTCCACCTTGATGACGTCAGCGCCGTAATCACCGAGCATCTGGGTGGCATAGGGCCCCATCAGCACGGTCGTCATGTCCACGACCTTGATGCCCTGTAGTGGTCCCATCGTCCTGTGCGCTCCCGGCTGTTCTGGTTGATGACCTAGTAACGGGAGGTTTTCGTAGAGATCAAGCTGCGCCCGGCGTATGGGCGTATGCGTGCCGGCGTCGATTAAGGCTCTGGTCGATCCAGGACGCGCGTAGGGACTACTGCCCCGGCAGAGCCTCGCGGGCCTTCAACAGCTTCTCCAATTCCTCGTTCTGCTGTTCCAGGCGCTCGGAGATGCGCTCCTCGACCTCAGCGCCCGCAGCACCGGCGGCCTGCTCGATCAGTTGCCGGATATTGTCGCGCAGGACCGCGATGCGATCATTCAGTTCCGGCAGCGACAAAAAGCTCTCGTTTCCCATGGTGCAGTCTCCAGCGCAGCAAGAGTGGCGGGCACGGCGCAGTTGCGCCTTTGCCCACCCTACACTGTCTTCATCACTTCGCGGGCTCGAGGATCGACACGTAATTGGCGACCGCGGCGCCGCCCATGTTGAAGATGCCCGCGAGCTGCGGGTTCTTGAGCTGCATGCCCTCGGGCGCCTTGCCGGTGAGCTGCATCGCGCTCATGACGTGCATGGAGACGCCGGTCGCGCCGATCGGGTGCCCCTTGGCCTTCAGGCCGCCGGACGGATTAACCGGCAGCTTGCCGTCCTTCTGGGTCCAGCCTTCCAGAATCGCGCGCGCGCCCTGCCCCTTCGGCGTCAGGCCCATCGCTTCATATTCGATCAGCTCGGCGACTGTGAAGCAGTCATGGGTTTCGACAAAAGAGAGATCGGAGAGCTGCAGGCCGCCCTTCTGCAGCGCGCGCTGCCAGGCGGTGGTGCAGCCTTCGAACTGCAGGATGTCGCGCTTGGACATCGGCAGGAAATCCTGCGCGTGCGCTGTGGCACGGACGTTGACCGCCTTGCCCATGGCCTTGGCGGTTTCGGCGTCGGTCAGCACCAGCGCGGCGGCGCCGTCTGACACCAGCGAGCAGTCGGTCCGTTTCAGCGGGCCGGCCACGTAGGGATTCTTTTCGCTCTCGGCGCGGCAGAACTCGAAGCCAAAGTCCTTGCGCATCTGCGCATAGGGATTGGCGACGCCGTTCTTGTGGTTCTTGGCCGCGATCATCGCCAGCGCGTCGGACTGGTCGCCGTACTTCTGGAAGTAGCTCTGCGCGATCTTGCCGAACACGCCGGCGAAGCCGCCGACGGTGTCGCCGTCCTCCGGCAGGTACGATGCCTTCAAGAGGTTCTTGCCGATCTCCGGCCCCGGCGTCCTGGTCATCTGCTCGACGCCGACCACCAGCACGATCTTCGCTGCTCCAGCTTCGATGGCGCGGATACCCTGGTGCACGGCCGCGGAACCCGTGGCGCAGGCATTTTCCACGCGCGTCGTCGGCTTGAAGCGCAGCGCCGGATTGGCCTGGAGCACCAGCGAGGCGGTAAAGTCCTGCGGCGAGAAGCCCGCGTTGAAATGGCCGAGCATGATCTCGTCGACATCACCGGCGGCAATGCCGGCATCGGCCAGCGCCTCATTGGCAACCTTGACGACGAGGCTTTCGACGGTTTCCGCGTCAAATTTCCCGAAGGGCGTGTGCGCCCAACCGACGATGCTGGCTGTCATGGCCGTTCTCCCTGTTCGTGTTCGAGATTTATGTAACCCATCTTCAGGCCGCTTTCAGCGATTTCATCGCCCGCGCGCACATGGCGGTTATGCCGGCCCAGTTGCCGGCGCGGATGTCGGAGGCGGGGCAGAGCCAGGAACCGCCGACCGCCAGCACGTTCGGCTCGGCGAGCCAGGTTGCCGCATTGGCCTCGCCAATACCGCCGGTCGGGCAAACCCTGACGTTCGGAAACGGCCCGGCCAGTGCCCGCAGTGCCTTGATACCGCCGGCCTGTTCGGCCGGGAAGAATTTGACGACATCGAAGCCGTGCGCCAGCGCCTGCATCAACTCGGACGCGGTGGCGATACCCGGTGCGAACGGCAGCCGGCTGGCCGCGGCGGCCTTCAACAGCTCCGGCGTCGCGCCGGGGCTGATACCGAATTTGGCGCCGAGCGCTTCGGCGCGGGCCAGATCGTCGCCGCTGAGGATGGTGCCGATCCCGACGATCGCATCGGGAACCTCGGCAATCACAGCCTTGGCCGCCTCGATCGCGACCGGCGTGCGCAGCGTCACTTCGAGCGTCCGTACACCGCCGGCGACGAGTGCTTTCGCGAGCGGCACCGCGTCCTCCAGCCGGTCGATGGTCAGCACCGGGATCACGGTGGCTTGGCGGATCAGCTCGGCGATCTGGTCCTGTTTTGATGTCGGTGTCATTGGGAGGCCTTGCGGGATGGCCGTGGCGCCTTCTTCGGCGGCATGGCGTAGCGGGGAATGATCGCGCCGGGATAACCCACCACGACGCCGGCGAGGCGATGGCCGGCGCGGGCTGCGTCCTCGGGCTCGGCGCCGCCGAGCCGCGCGGCGAGATAGGCGGCGGCAAAGCTGTCGCCTGCCGCCGTGGTGTCGACCACCGGCTTGGTCAGTGGCTCCGCTCTCACCTCGCTCGACCCGCCGGCATGGCGCAGGATGCACGTTGGCTCGGCGAGTTTCAGGACCACCTCGGGGCTGGAGATGCCCGCGAGCAGCGCCGTTTTGCTTTCGTCGGGATAGAGCGGCGCCAGATCTTCGATCGAGGCGAGCACGATGTCCGCTCCCTCAAACGCGCTGCTGAAGACCCTGCGCGCGACATTGAGATCCGGCCAGCCGCGGGCACGGAAATTGGTGTCGAACGCAAACCGGGTGCCGAGCAGCCGCGCGCGCTTCAGCGCTGTCATCAATCGTTCCCGTCCATCATCGCGCAGGATCGAGAGCGTGATCGCCGAGAGGTAGACGACATCATAGGTCGCGAGCGAATTCAGGATGACGTCGGTATCAGGCAAATCCATCAGGCTGCGCGCGGCGGCGCTCTCGCGCCAGTGGAAGAAGCGCCGCTCGCCGTTGTCGTCGGTCTGGATCAGATAGAGCCCCGGCAGCTTGCCCGGCAGCCTTGCGACACGCTTTGTACCAATGCCTTCAGCGGCCCAACCCGCGATCATCTCATCACTCAGCGCGTCGTCGCCGAGCGCGGTGATGTAATCGACGTCGGCGCCAAGCCGGGACAGATAGACGGCGGTGTTGAGCGTGTCGCCGCCATAGCCGCGCGAGTAAAGCGCGCCGGCCTGGCCGCCCGGGGCCTGGCGCAGTTCGATCATGCATTCGCCGATACAGGCAACCCTGGTCATCTCAAGAGCCGCGTTCGCCTGGACCTAACTCAAGCCGCGAACTTGCCGCCGAGTTCGTCCTCGATGTGGATGCGGATGATGTCGTCAAAAGTCTTCTCGGCCGTCGTGAAGCCGAGCTTGAGCGCGCGGTCGGTGACGAAATCACGCGGCCATCCGGAGACGATGCTGATGATGGTCGGATCAGGCACCCGCTTGATGCGCGCGATGACGTTCTTGCCGGCCACGCGGTCGAGCGCCGCGATCTGCTCGCCGACGGTGACGGACATCCCGGGCATGCTGAGGTTGCGCCGCGGGCCCATCGCATTTAGATCCATCGTGCCGGCATGGATCAGAAAGCCGACCGCCGATTTCGGCGAGGCGTGCCAGTGCCGCACGTCCTCGGAGACCGGCAGGACGGCTTCCTCGCCCACCAGCGGCTCGCGGATGATATTGGAGAAAAAGCCGGACGCCGCCTTGTTCGGCTTGCCGGGCCGCACGCAGATCGTCGGCAGCCGGATCGAGATGCCGTCGAGCAGGCCCTTGCGGCTGTAATCGTTGATCAGCAGTTCGCAGATCGATTTCTGCGTGCCGTAGCTGGTCAGCGGCGTATGGAAGAACTCATCGCCGATCTTCTCCGGGAACGGCGCGCCGAACACCGCGATCGAGGACGTGAACACCAGCCGCGGCTTGTAGCCACCACCGGCCGCGCGGATCGCTTCGATCAGATGGCGGGTGCCGTCGAGGTTGATCCGGTAGCCCTTGTCGAACTCGGCCTCCGCCTCGCCCGACACGATCGCGGCGAGATGGAAGATCACCTCCGGCCGCTCGGCGATCAACGGCGCCGCGGCGCCCGCATCGGCGAAGTCGGAGGCGACGACCTTGACCGGGATGGGGGCGTTCGCGGGCTTGGTCGGCGCGACCACATCCTGCAGCGTCATTTTGGTGATGTCGTGACTGCCGAGGCGACCGTCGCGCAAGAGACGTTCGGTGAGCTTGCGGCCGACCATGCCGGCGGCGCCGAGGATGAGAACGTGCAAAAGCCTACTCCTTCTTATTTGGCTTCTTATTGGCCGGAACGCGCCGCCTCGGGCGCGTCCTCATGGCAGGCCCGCGATTATTCCTTCACGGCACCGGTCATGGCCGACACATAGTACTCCACGAAGAAGGAATAAAGGATAACTACGGGGACCGACCCGGTTAGCGCCGCCGCCATCAGCGCGCCCCAATGATAGACGTCGCCGTTGACGAGCTCGGTAATTGCGCCGACCGGAATCGTCTTGTTTTCGGACGAGGAGATAAAGGTCAGCGCGTAGATGAATTCGTTCCACGACAACGTGAAGGCGAAAATGCCGGCGGAGATCACTCCGGGAAGCGACAATGGCAGCGTGATCTTGGTCAGGATCTGCAGCCGCGTCGCCCCGTCGATCAGCGCGCATTCCTCGAGCTCGTAGGGGATGGTGCGGAAATATCCCATCAACAACCAAGTGCAGAACGGGATCAGGAAGGTCGGATAGGTCAGGATCAGCGCCAGATTTCCGTCGAACAGACCGAGCTGGAACACGATCGCGGCCAGCGGAATGAACAGGATCGATGGTGGAACCAGATAGCCGAGGAAGATCGCAAGTCCGACATAGCGCGAGCCCTTGTAGCGGAGACGTTCGATCGCATAGGCCGCACAGACGCTGGCGAACAGCGAGATGAATGTCGAGGACACCGAAACGATCACGGTGTTCCACATCCATTGCGGATAGTCGGTCTCCAGGAACAGCTTCTTGACGTGTTCCAGGGTCGGATGCGCGATCCAGAACGGATTGAACTTCTCGTAGTCGTACATCTCCGCGTCGGGCTTGAAGGTCGTGACGACCATCCAGTAGAACGGGAACAGCAGGAAGAACATGATCAAGCCGAGCGGAAGATAGACGCGCACGATCCGCCGCGGCAGGCTCTCCAGGTAGGACATTCCGACGCTTTGGTCGTCCACGGTGGTCATGGTCAGTCCCTCCCGCCCTGCTGCCAGCGGGTACGCTGAAGGCCAAAAAAGCTCAGCAGGATCGCGGCAACCAGGAACGGGATCATCGCGTTCGAGATCGCCGCCCCCTCGCCGAGATTGCCGCCGGTGATCGCGCGCTGGAACGACAGCGTCGCCATCAGATGCGTGGCGTTGATCGGTCCGCCCCGCGTGATGGTGTAGATGAGCTGGAAGTCGGTGAAGGTCATCAGCACCGAGAACGTCATGACCACCGCGATGATCGGCGACAGCATCGGCAGCGTGATATGTCGGAAGCGCTGCCAGTTGGTGGCGCCGTCGAGATTGGCCGCCTCATAGAGCGAGGGAGAGATGGTCTGCAGGCCCGCGAGCAGCGTGATCGCCACGAAGGGCACGCCGCGCCAGATGTTGGCAACCACAACCGACCAGCGCGCGTTCCAGGGGTCGCCGAGGAATTCGATGTATCGCGTAATCAAGCCGGCCTTCACTAGCACCCAGGAAATGATCGAGAACTGGCTGTCATAGATCCACCAGAACGCGATCGCGGACAACACCGTCGGCACCACGAACGGCAACAGCACGATCGCCCTGACCATCGACTTGAACGGCAGCCGCTCGTTGAGCAGCAGCGCCAGGTAAAGTCCGACCGCGAATTTCACGGCGCTCGCGGTCACCGTGTAGAAAATCGTGTTGAACACCGAGAGCCAGAACACGGAGTCCTTCGCGAGCGAGACGAAGTTCGCCATGCCGATGAAGCGTCCGGCGCCGCCGATCTTGGTATCGGTCATCCCGAGCCAGAAACCCAGCGCGAGGGGATAGGCCAGGAAAAGAACGAGGATGGTGATTGCCGGCACCATGAACATCGCGCCCAGGAAGTGTCGACTTTGGAACGCGCTGGACCACATGCTGGTGCGTTTGATCGTCGCAACACTGGGCTCGGCCAGAATTGCCATGCCGGACTCTCCCTGACGGATGGTGGCGGCGTCCAGCAATCAGGCTGGACGCCGTCGGAGCAGCGAATCAGACTTGGTAGTAGCGCTTGGCGCGCTCGGCAGCCCGCGCTGCCGCTTCCTTCGGCGTCACCGAACCGGAGGCTGCTTCCGCGAACATGTCGACCACGACGAAATCGCCCATCACGGCGGCCGAAGCGTAGCCGAGATCACCGGCAAAGCCGTTGTCGATGCAGCGCTTCAGGCAGTCGCGGTACGGCGTGATCTTGGGGTCCGACGTCCAGACCGGATTGTCGTTGTAGGCCGGCAGCGGCGGCGAGACGTAGCCGTTGGAGGAGACCTCCCAGGCATCGTAGTTTGCCTTGTCCCACATGAACTTGATGTATTCCTTCACCGCCTTGGGGTACTTGGAATATTTGTAGCCGTAGGCGACCAGCACGTTCTGCTGCTCGGTCGGATGGCCGACTGGGCCGATCGGCATCGGCGCGTGGTCCATATCCTTGGCGATCTCCTGCTGCTTCGGATCAGGCGAGTTCTTGCCGACCGTCCAGATCGAAATGCCGTTCAGGGTCAGGCTGAGCTCGCCGGCAAGGAATGCCTTGTTGTTGTTGGAGTCGTTCCACGACAACACGCCCGGGATGAAGGTCTGATAGAGCTGCTTGACATATTCGAGCGCAGCAACCGTCTCCGGGGAGTCAATCACGACCTCGTTCTTCTCGTTGACGACCTTGCCGCCATGCGCCCACAGCGCCCATTGGCACCAGCCGTTGGCGTCGCCTGTGGCATGGCCTAGCGCAAAGCCGGCCGGCGTGTTGTTCTTCTTCAGGGCCTGGCAAAGCTTGAGGAAGCCGGCCGTGTCCTTGGGGAATTCCTCGAAGCCGGCCGCCTTCATGTGGCTGATGCGGTAGTTCAGGCAGCCACCGGTCGCGCCTTGCGGGATCGCAATCCAGCCATTGCCCTTCTTGCCGTATTTCTCCGCGACCGGATACCAGCCGCCATACTGGGCGCCGAGATAGTCGGCAACGTCGGTGACGTCGATCAGCTTGTCCGGGAATTTGTGGGGATCGTCGAGCGTGCCGAGGATCAGATCCGGGCCGGCGCCGACATTGGCCGCGACCGCGGCCTTCGGCCGGATGTCTTCCCAGCTCTCGGCTTCGAGCTTCACCTTGACGCCGGTCGTTTCGGAGAACTTTTTGGTGAGCTCGGCGAATTTGTCGTACTCCGCCTGAATAAACTGCTTCCAGCGCAGCACCCGGATGGAGGCGTTGGGCTCGGGCGTATTGGTCCAGGTCGCGGCACGCGCCGAGACGATTCCCGGACCTGCCAGAACGGCCGTAGCGCCAAGGCCGGCCTTGAGGACATCGCGCCTGTTGAAATCGCTCATTGTTCTCTCCCTAAATTTTTGTGTTTGTATTGGTTGGGTTTTGCTTCGCTACAGGCGTTTGCCGGTCGCATCGTCGAACAGATGGACGAGCGAAGGGTCCGGCTTGAGCCGGACCTTATCACCCGGATTGAACAAATGTCGTTCGCGGAACACCGCGACGACCTGCTGGCCGCCGAGCTTGGCGAACACCTGCGTCTCCGAGCCGGTCGGCTCGACCACGACGATCTCGGCCTCCGCGCCATCGTCGGCGATGGTGAAATGTTCGGGACGCACGCCGTAGACTGCGGGCTTGCCGTCGGAATTGGCCGGCGCCGATTTCAGCGGCAGCTTGACGCCGTTCGGCCCCTCGAAATAGGCGGAGCCGTTGACCTTGACGTTGCCTTTCAGGAAATTCATCGCGGGCGAGCCGATGAAGCCGGCGACGAACTGATTTTCCGGAGTGTCGTAGAGTTCGAGCGGCGAACCCATCTGCTCGACGATGCCGTCATGCATCACCACGATCTTGTCGGCCATCGTCATGGCCTCGATCTGGTCGTGGGTGACGTAAACAGTGGTGGTGCGCAGCCGCTGATGCAGTTCCTTGATCTCGGTGCGCATCGCGACCCGCAGCTTGGCGTCGAGGTTCGACAGCGGCTCGTCGAACAGGAACACCTGGGGATCGCGCACGATGGCGCGACCCATCGCGACACGCTGGCGCTGGCCGCCGGACAATTGCCGGGGGTAGCGGTCGAGCAGCGGCGTCAGCGCCAGGATTTCCGCGGCGCGCTTGACGCCGCTCGAGATCTCCTCGGCCTTGGCGCCGCGCAGCTTGAGCGAGAAGCCCATATTGTCGGCGACCGTCATGTGCGGATAGAGAGCGTAGTTCTGGAACACCATCGCAATGTCGCGCTCTTTGGGCTGGACATTGTTGACGACGCGGTCGCCGATCGAGATCGTGCCGGAGGTGATGTTCTCCAACCCTGCGAGCATCCGCAGCAGAGTCGACTTGCCGCAGCCGGAGGGACCGACCAGAACGACGAATTCGCCGTCCTCGATCGGGATCGACACGCCGTGCAGGACTTCGAAATTGCCGAACGATTTGCGCACGTCGCGAATCTGGACCGACGACATCCACTTCCCTCCCTCAAGGTTCCCGGCGGCGTACGACGAGTGCCGCCACCGCTCTGTTTTGTTCCGGCCGCGCTGGTTGCGCGGCTCGTTTGGACTGACGTTATTGTCCGCAGTTTAAACGGTTTTGGCAATCGTTCGATTAGCAACGCTTTGGTAGCGCTGTCAATATTAGTTTATCACCAGCAATGCCTGTGATATGAGCGGCAAATGGCCCGAAAGCGCATCATGCCAGGGAAGGTCCGGCTCACCGAAGTCGCCAAGCTCGCCGGTGTCAGCCCGATCACGGCGTCGCGCTTCTTCAGAAATCCGGAAGCGCTCTCGATCGGCAAGCGCGCGCGGGTCGAGAGTGCGGCAAGAGAGCTCGGCTACGTCCCCAACCTCGCCGCGCGTGCGCTCGCCTCGCAGCGGACCGAGGTGATCGGTGTCCTGATCCCCTCGCTGACCAATAACGTGTTCGCCGACGTGCTGCGCGGCATCTATGACGCGCTCGACGGCAGCCGCTACTCAATCCAGCTCGCCAACACCCGCTACAGCATCCTGCAGGAAGAGCGCCTGCTGCGCCTGTTTCTGGCACAGAAGCCCGCCGGGCTCATCGTGACCGGCATCAACCAGACCGCGGATTCCCGCGCCGTCATGGAAACCGTCGATTGCCCGATCGTCCAGATCATGGAGACCGGCGCTGCCCCGGTCGACATGATGATCGGATTCTCGCATTTTGACGCTGGAAAGGCCGCAATCTCCCATCTGCTCGCGCAGGGCTATCGCAGGATAGGCCTCGTCGGAGCGCGCATGGACCCGCGGGTGCAGCGGCGGCTCGACGGCTACCGCTCTGCGATGACCGACGCCGGGCTGTTCGATGAGCGTCTGATCCTCACCACGGCAATACCGACCTCGGTCACGCTCGGCGGTACGCTGTTCGGCGACCTGCTTGCCAAGGCACCGGACATCGACGCCGTGTTCTGCGTCAACGACGACCTCGCGCTCGGCGCGCTGTTCGAATGCAAGCGCCGGCACATGGCGGTGCCGGAGCAGATCGCGATCGTCGGCTTCAACGATCTCGAATTCATGGCATCGAGCGAGCCGACGCTGAGCAGCGTGCGCACCAACCGATACGAAATGGGCAGGGACGCTGCCATGATGGTGCTCGAGACGCTGGAGGGACGCCGGCCGGCCGCACCGGTGGTCGATCTCGGCTTCAGTGTCATCGAACGGCAAAGCTCGGCGCGGCGAACCTGACATCGATCAGACATCCAACCGTCACAGGAGCGTAAAAGTGACAAAATGATAGCGCAACCAAAGACCTTCAACTAAGGTCCAATTCCTCGGTGACGACACCTGTGCGTGATCGCTCCGATTTGTAATGCGCGACAATTTGCGCAAGGTAGAAACGAGAGCCCTTGAACGGGCCGAAGCCAGTTTGCATTGCGGGAGAAACCAATGACAAAACCCCACACCAACGGGCACGCCGCCGCAGGCCAAGAGAACAGAGAGAACACCCAGGACCACAGCCAGAACAAGGGCAAGGGTCGCAAGCTCCGGTCCCTGGAGTGGTTCAACAACCCGCACAATCCGGGCATGACCGCGCTCTATCTCGAGCGCTACCTCAATTACGGCCTGACCCGCGAGGAATTGCAGTCGGGCAAGCCGATCATCGGCATTGCCCAGACCGGCAATGATCTGTCGCCCTGCAACCGGCATCACCTCGAGCTGGCGCATCGGGTTCGCGAGGGCATCCGCGCCGCCGGCGGCATCGCGATGGAGTTTCCGACCCATCCGATCCAGGAAACCGGCAAGCGCCCGACCGCAGCGCTCGATCGTAACCTCGCCTATCTCGGCCTGGTCGAGATCCTGTTCGGCTATCCGCTCGACGGCGTGGTGCTGACCACCGGCTGCGACAAGACCACGCCGGCCTGCATGATGGCAGCCGCGACCGTCAATTTGCCGGCGATCGTGCTGTCGGGCGGTCCGATGCTCAACGGCTGGCACGACGGCCAGCGCACAGGATCCGGCACCATCGTCTGGAAATCGCGCGAGCGGCTCGCCGCCGGCGAGATCGATTATGAGGAGTTCATGGCGATCGTGGCTTCTTCCGCGCCCTCGGTCGGCCACTGCAACACGATGGGCACTGCCTCGACGATGAACTCGCTCGCCGAAGCCCTGGGCTTCTCGCTGCCGGGCTGCGCGGCGATCCCGGCGCCGTATCGCGAGCGCGGCCAGATCGCCTATGAGACCGGCAAGCGTATCGTCGACATGGTCTGGGAAGATTTGAAGCCCTCGGATTTCCTGACCCGCCAGGCATTCGAGAACTGCATCGTGGTCAACTCGGCGATCGGCGGCTCGACCAATGCGCCGATCCATATCAATGCGCTGGCGCGCCATGTTGGCGTCGAGCTGTCGATCGACGACTGGCAGACATACGGCCACGACGTGCCGCTGCTGGTGAACATGCAGCCGGCCGGATTCTACCTCGGCGAGGAATATCACCGCGCCGGCGGCGTGCCTTCCGTGATGCGCGAGCTGATGAAGCACAAGCGCATCCACGAGAACGCCCTCACCGTCAACGGCCACACCATGGGCGAGAACTGCAAGGACGCGCCTGTCCCCGACAGCGACGTGATCTGGAGCTACGACAAGCCGCTGGTAACGGACGCCGGCTTCCTTGTCTTGCGCGGCAATCTCTTTGATTCCGCGATCATGAAGACCAGCGTGATATCAAAGGAATTCCGCGAGCGTTATCTCTCCAATCCGAAGGACCTCAACGCCTTCGAGGGCCGCGCCATCGTGTTCGAGGGGCCGGAGGACTATCACCACCGCATCGAGGATCCGGCGCTCGAGATCGACGAGCACTGCGTGCTGTTCGTCCGCGGTACCGGCCCGATCGGCTATCCCGGCGGCGCCGAGGTCGTGAACATGCAACCGCCGGCGGCGCTGATCAAACGCGGCATCCTGGCCCTGCCCTGCATCGGCGATGGCCGCCAATCCGGCACGTCGGGCTCGCCCTCGATCCTCAACGCATCGCCGGAAGCCGCCGCCGACGGCGGGCTTGCGATCCTCAAGACCGGCGACAAGGTACGCATCGACCTCAACAAGGGCAGCGCCAATATCCTGATCTCGGAGGACGAGCTGCGCACCCGCCGCGCCGAGCTCAAGGCCAAGGGCGGCTTCCCCTACCCGGCGAACCAGACGCCGTGGCAGGAGCTCTACCGACAGACCGTCGGCCAGCAGTCGACCGGCGCCTGCCTCGAACTCGCGACGCGCTACCACGACATCGCCGGCACGGTCGGCGTCGCCCGCGATAACCACTGACGCACCGTCATTGCGAGCGAAACGAAGCAATCCATTTTGCCACCGCGGAGGCATGGATTGCTTCGTCGCTTCGCTCCTCGCAATGACGAAGCAAAGATCTAGACCAACTGCAGGGAGAATTGAATGTCAGACCGCCTGAAGGGCAAACGCGCATTCGTGACGGCGGCGGCCGTCGGCATCGGGCGCGCATGCGCGCTGGCCTTTGCCCGCGAGGGCGCCACCGTGTTCGCGACCGATATCGACGAAGCCAAGCTCGCCGCGCTCAAGGGTGAAGGCGTTGCCGAGGTCGCCAAACTCGACGTGCGCAACAGCGCTGCGGTGGAAGCGATGGCCAAGCGCGCCGGCAGGACCGACATCCTGCTCAATGCCGCGGGCTTCGTGCATCACGGTACCGCGCTCGAATGCTCGGACGACGACTGGGATTTCTCCTTCGACCTCAACGTCAAGTCGATGCACCGCACGACACGGGCGTTCCTGCCGGGAATGCTCGCGCAAGGCCATGGTGCCATTGTCAATATCTCCTCCGCTGCGGGTGCGGTGAAGGCAGCGCCGAACCGCTACGTCTACAGCGCGACCAAGGCTGCGGTCGCGGCGCTGACGCGTTCGGTCGCGGCCGACTTCATCGCCAAGGGCATCCGCTGCAATTGCATCTGTCCCGGCACCATCGAGACGCCCTCGATGCTGGAGCGCGCCGCCGCCGCCGGTCCGCAGGGACGTGAGATGTTCGTCGCGCGCCAGCCGATGGGCCGGCTCGGCACCGCCGACGAAATCGCCATGCTCGCGGTCTATCTCGCAAGCGACGAGAGCGCATTCACCACCGGCGTCGCGCACGTGATCGACGGCGGCTGGACACTTTGATCGGGAGACGAGCATGAACAAGATCGATCTCAACGGCCGCTGTGCCGTCGTCACCGGGGGTGCACAAGGGTTCGGCCGCGCCATCACCGAGCGCTTTGTTGCTTCCGGCGCCAAAGTCGCGATCTGGGACTTCGACCAGCCGCTGGCCGAAAGGACCGCCAAGACGATCGGCGACAACGTCACGGCGATCAAGGTCGACGTCACCGATCTTGCTGCCGTCGACGCCGCGCGCGATGCGACACTGAAGGCACTCGGCAAGATCGACATTCTGGTCAACAATGCCGGCATCGCTGGTGTCAACAAGCCGGTCTGGGAAACCGATCTCGATGAATGGCGCAAGGTGTTGCGCATCAATCTCGACGGCCCCTTCATCGTCTGCAAATCAATCGTGCCCGTCATGATCGGCCAGAAATACGGCCGCATCGTCAACATCGCCTCGATCGCCGGCAAGGAAGGCAATCCAAATGCCGCGCATTATTCGTCGTCCAAGGCCGGCCTGATCGCACTGACCAAGTCGCTCGGCAAGGAGCTCGCGCAACACGACATCCTCGTCAACGCGGTGACGCCGGCTGCCGCGAAGACGGCGATCTTCGACCAGATGACCCAGCAGCATATCGACTTCATGCTGTCGAAAATCCCGAAGGCCCGCTTCGTGCTAGTCGAGGAGCTTGCCGCGATGGTCTCCTGGCTGGCGTCGGAAGATTGCGCCTTCTCGACCGGCGCGGTGTTCGACATCTCCGGCGGTCGCGCGACCTACTAGACCAGGGTTGGCCGATGGCAGAGCGGACGATCCGAGAAGGTGGCTGTCTGTGCGGTGCGGTCCGCTTCAAGGCGGAAGGCGAGCCGCTGAACGTCCGGGTCTGCCATTGCCGGATTTGCCAGAAGGCGATGGGCTCGCCGTTCTTTGCCCGCGCGCAATTCGACCAGCGCGCGCTGACGATCGAGGGCGAGACTGCCTGTTATCGCTCTTCCGAAGCGATCGAGCGGGTGTTTTGCCAGGTGTGCGGCACCGGGCTATTCTCGCGGCGCATCAACGGAACCTTGATCGGCGTCGCGCTGGCCGCGTTCGACGACCGTAACGCGCTTGCCCCGACCGAACACATCTGGGCCGCCGAGAAGCTCGATTGGATCTGCATCGACGACGGCCTGCGGCAATATCCCGGGACCGTTCCGCCACCCGCCTCTGGAAAGAGGTAAGCAAATCCGTGCTAGCTTGACCGCCCAATCCCGAGCCAACCGAGGCGGCACGCATTGAACATCTCTCTCTATGGCGTCTCCGTCTGGGTGCTGCCGCTGATCATCGCCATTACCTTCCATGAGGCCGCGCACGGCTTTGTCGCGCACCGGCTCGGCGACAACACCGCCTGGCAGCTCGGCCGCGTCACCTTCAACCCGCTGAAGCACATCGATCCGTTCGGCACGATCATCCTGCCCGCCGTGCTACTGCTGGCGCAATCACCGTTCCTGTTCGGCTACGCCAAGCCGGTGCCGGTAAACTTCCGCAACCTCAATCACCCAAGGCTCGACATGGTCTGGGTCGCGCTGGCGGGCCCAGTGACCAATATCATCCTGGCGACCGCGGCGGCGCTGGCATTCCACGCGCTGCCATACGTGCCGGCAAATGCCGCGCAATGGACTGCGGATAATCTGAAAAACGCGTTTTTCATCAACATCGTGCTCGCAATCTTCAACATGATGCCGATCCCGCCGCTGGATGGGGGCCGGGTCGCGGTCGGGCTGTTGCCGCGACCGCTGGCCATGCCGCTGGCCCGGCTGGAGCCCTACGGCATGCTGATCCTGATCGGGCTGTTGATCCTGCTGCCGATGATTGGAGCCCGCTTCGGCCTAAATCTTGATGTTATTTCCACAATACTGCGGACACTGACCGGCTATGTGATCCAGGCCCTTCTCCTGATAACCGGAAACACATAGCTTGTTTTGGGCATGATCCGGTCGGGATATCGGTGTCTACTGTTATGAATCGTGCGCTGGGGAACACGTCGAGGCCATGGTGATCAAAGCTGCCGATATGCTGATTGCACGACGCGCCGACACCCGCGCGCGGGCCGACTTTGCAACCTGGCGGATGATGGCCAAGCTGAACGGCGCATCTGCCCTGCCCCCGGAAGCGCAGAATTTCCTGGCCAGCTACAGGAGACTGCTGGAGCAGAGGGGTGAGGCTGAGGCCACCGAGGCGACCATCCAGCAGATGTACCGCAGCTACTATGCCGAGATGGGCGGCGCCGGCGCGGCGCCGGAGGTTCCGGCCCGGTCGCGCGAACCGGTCACCGACACCGGAAACGTCACTGCCTTCCGCCGCCTGCCCGCCAAGCCGAAGTCCGGCCCGAACGCCAAGCGTCCGCTGCCGGTAGCGCTGATCTTCGCCTGCCTTGTCGTGGTCTACGTCGCGATCCGGTATTACTGGCGGTAGCCAGTCTCGGCGCCGTTGCAATCGGCGCGACTTTCAATCCCGTCATTCTGAGGGGCGTCAACCGGTCCGCGCGAAGCGCGGCCCGATGATAAACCCCGCGCGTCTCGAGGGATGCACGGCCCCGCTGATAGCCGTCGTGCTTCGAGACAGCCGCGAAGCGACCTCTTCAGCATGACGGGATAAGCCGCGATCGCCTCACCCCAGGCACCCGCCCCACGGAATATCTAACCTTCGGACGTACGGCCGCGTCCGCCTAGGCGGAGAACCGAATGCCGGGCATAGTAACAATACAAATCAATTAGCTCACAAGGGCATTTGGAGGGGAAATGAAGCGTTCGATTGCGGCGTTGGCTTTGACCACGAGCCTGGCGTTTGCCGGCAGCGCGCTGGCGCAGACGATGGACAAGGTCGCTAAGGTAGGAGCGCTCGGCGACCAATCCGGCCTATACCAGGACATCGGCGGACCGGGCTCGGTCGTCGCGGCGCAGATGGCGATCGAGGATTCCGGGCTGCTCGCCAAGGGTTGGAAGATCGACCTCATCTCGGCCGATCATCAGAACAAGCCCGACGTCGCCGTCAATATCGGCAAGCAGTGGATCGACGTCGAGAAGGTCGACGTGTTCGTCGATCTCGCCGCCTCCAATGTCGGGCTTGCCATCGCCAATCTCGCCAAGGAGAAGAACGTCGTCAACCTGAACTCCGGCTCGGGCTCCTCCGACCTCACCGGCTCGCAATGCACGCCGAACACGGTGCACTGGGCCTACGACACCTACATGCTTGCCAACGGCACCGGCAAGGCCCTGGTCAAATCCGGTGGCGACACCTGGTTCTTCATCTCGGCAGACTATGCCTTCGGCCAGGCGCTCGAGCGCGACACGACCGCGGCGGTCACGTCAAGCGGCGGCAAGGTGCTCGGCAGCGTCAAGCATCCGCTCAACACCGCCGACTTCTCGTCCTTCCTGCTGCAGGCGCAGAGCTCCAAAGCCAAGGTCATCGGCCTTGCCAACGCCGGCGGCGACACCACCAACGCGATCAAGCAGGCGGCCGAATTCGGCATCGTTACCGGCGGCCAGAAGCTTGCGGGCATGCTGCTGTTCATCACCGACGTGAACGCGCTCGGCCTCAACATCGCGCAGGGCCTGAACTTCACCGAAAGCTTCTACTGGGACATGAACGACCAGACCCGCGCCTTCTCCAAACGCTTCATGGAGCGGTTCAAGAAGAACCCGCCGACCATGGTGCAGGCCGGCGTCTATTCGTCACTGATCCACTATTTCAAGGCACTGGAGGCACTCGGCGGAAATCCGCATGATGGCCGCGCCGTCGTCGCCAAGATGAAGGAGCTGCCGACAGACGATCCGCTCTTCGGCAAGGGCTCGATCCGCGCCGATGGACGCAAGATCCACCCGGCCTATCTGTTCGAGGTGAAGAAACCGTCCGAGTCGAAATATCCGTGGGACTATTACAAGCTCGTCGCGACGATCCCCGCGGACGAAGCTTTTTTGCCGCTGGACAAGAGCGTCTGCCCGCTCGTGAAGAAGAACTGATTGCCGTCATTCCCGGGTTTGCGAAGCGAGAACTACGATGCGCTATTGCGCGTCATGGTTCTCGACTGCGCCGCGCCGGATGACCGAATGCGGAGCTTCAGCTCTTGCCCTTGACGCGGAAGATCACCGGCAGCGTGAAGCTCAGGCCTTCGTCGGCGACGAGCGGCGGCGGCGGCGGAACGGGATCGGAGCGCTTGATCATCGCCAACGCGGCTTGGTCAAACGCGGCGTCGCCCGACCCTTTCTCGATCGCCGTATCGAGCACATGGCCGAGCCGGTCGAGCGTAAAGCGGACATAGATCTCGGCCGATTTGAGCGCACGGTCGGCAGGATAT
The DNA here is from genome assembly GCF_049949265.1 of Bradyrhizobium genosp. P. Classification (NCBI taxonomy): domain Bacteria; kingdom Pseudomonadati; phylum Pseudomonadota; class Alphaproteobacteria; order Hyphomicrobiales; family Nitrobacteraceae; genus Bradyrhizobium; species Bradyrhizobium genosp. P. Next base: position 5,744,042 of record NZ_CP188195.1, read on the forward strand.
TTCTTGTGCTTGTCGAGATGCGCCATCAGCTCCTTCTGCCAGGTGGCGCGCACGCGGCGTGCCGTCTCGCCTGTGCCGATCACAGGCGCGACCGATTTCTGGCCCTCCGGAATCACCTCCGAACTCGGCGTCGCGGTCGCCTCGGCCGCGATCGACTCCTGCGAGGCGGCGGTCTGCACTGCGGCGACCTTTTCCTCTTCTTCCTTCGGCTTCTTGTTGTCGTTCTCGGTCACCACCCGATCGGCGTCCTCGGTCTCGGTCGGCGTGTCCTTTGGCAGATCGGTTTCCTTCACCTCGGTCTTCTGCTCGGCGACCTGTGGCGAGGCAACCGAGGCGTCGGTATCGGGACCGGGCGGCAGATCGGTCGCCTCGCGATGCACGGCAGCGAGTTCGACACCCACTTCGATCGCCGACGCACCAAGCGCGTCGTCGTCGGGCTCCTCGGCCTTCAGACTTGTGAGCGCCAGCGCGGCGCCGCCGAGATGGAGCGCAAGCGCGATCACCGCGGCAGATACCCACAGTGTCCGGGACGGCTTCTGTTCGAGATCGGACATCGGATCAGGCCTTCGTCAAGGGCTCGGTGTCGCCGGCGCGCCCGTCGCCGGCGCGCCCTGCGCCGCCGCATCCGGAACCCCTTCCAGCGTCACCAGCTTGATCTTGGAATAGCCGCCCGCGCGCAGCATTTCCAGCACGTCCATCAGCTCGCCATAGGGAACCGCACGGTCCGCGCGCAGGAAGATGAACTTGTCCTTGCTCATATCGGCCATGCCGTCGAGCGTGCGCACCAGATCGATCCGCTTGACCATGTTCTCGCCGATCGCGACCGCGAGGTCCGGCTTGATGCTGACATAGGTCGGCTTGTCCGGCTTCTTCGTCGGCGTCGCCGTCGAGGTGGGCAAGTCGATCGGCAAGTCGACGGTCGAGAGCGGCGCGGCCACCATGAAGATGATCAGCAGCACCAGCATCACGTCGATGAACGGGGTGACGTTGATCTCGTGCGATTCGGCGAACTCGTCGTCGGTATCGTTCTCTGCGAGCGAAACTGCCATCGCCTACTCCGCTGCCGCGGCGCGTGCGCGAGGAACGTCGCCATGGGTGCGATCGAGATCGCGCGACAACAACCGTCCGGCAGCGCCTGAAGCGCGGCTAACCAGTTCCAGGTAACCCTTCGTAACGCGCGAGAAGTGGTTGTAGACGATGACGGCAGGGATCGCCGCAACCAGGCCGATCGCGGTTGCCAGCAGCGCTTCCGCGATGCCCGGCGCGACCACGGCAAGGTTCGTGGTTTGCGACTTCGAAATGCCGATGAAGCTGTTCATGATGCCCCAGACGGTGCCGAACAGGCCGACGAAGGGCGACGTCGCGCCGATCGTGGCGAGCAGGCCCATGCCGAGCCGGATACGACGGGCCTCGGAGCGCATGATCTCGGCGAAGCTCGATGCCGCGCGCTCCTTGATGCCGCTGTCGCCGGAAATCCCGGCCGACAGCCGTCCCTCGCGCATCGCAGCCGCGATGAAGGACGACAGCACGCTGCCTTTGGCGCCGAGCGCGAACTGCGCTTCCGCCAACGACCGCGCCTCACTGATCTTGGCCAGCGCGCCGCGCAGCTTGCTCTGGACCACGGTCAACTCGATCATCTTGGCGATGAAGATGGTCCAGGTGACGAGCGAGGCGAAGGCAAGGCCGATCATGACTGCTTTGACGATGACGTCGGCCGACATGAACATCGTCCACGGCGACAGCTCGTGCATGCCGGTGATGGTGGACTTCAACGGCTTGCTCTCGCTGTCGGCTGGTAGCGCGATCGCCTGCGGCGCAGGCTCTCCGGACGGCGCGGCACCAGGCACGGCCGAGGGCGCGGCAGCGGGCGATGCGGGCGCCGGCGCCGCGGCCACCGGAGCGGTCTGCGCTTGCGTCGGCGCAGGAGCCTGCTGCGGCGCGGGAGCCGCCGGCTGTTGCGCGGGTGTTTGTCGTACGGGTGTCTGTTGTGCCGACAAAGGCGATGCGAACGACAGCATCGCCAGTGCCAGGATCAAACAAGGGATCGCTCGAAACAGTGACATATTCATACTTCGGCCCGGGAACTGGATCATTCAATCATGGCGTACGCATCAGGTCAGTTGCGGCTGGTACCCGATGCCGAGATAGCAGCCGCGACGCATCATCGCGCCGATACCGGCCGTCGCTGTCAGACGACCGGCGGTGCCCGAGGCTGGAACGCGGCGTCGACGCAATTCAGATCGACCGACGTAGCGTTGGTGATCAAATAAGCGAACCCGGCAGCCTGACGCGCCGGCAGCAAGGGCGGTGTCGCCGATAGCGGCGCGTTGGCAAGCACCAGCATGGCGCAGATCGGACAATCATCGGCAAGGCCATCATTGGAATGATGGCCCGAGGGCGTCTTCGAGCGAACTGACAAGGTTGCAATCGCATGCCAGGCGCCGCGCGCATCCATCGCGGTCACATGAACAACATGCCGCGCTACGCTCGGCGCTGCCTGCGCATGGTTTGCGTGGATATGTCCGAACGACAGCACAAACTGGATCGCGAGCGCGAAAAGCGCGAGCCGCGAACCCTGTCTGACGTTTGCTCGGAACCACTTCATGTCGACGTGTGCCTCGACCGGGACGTCAGCCGATATGCCCGACCACCCGATGTTACAGTATAACACCCTTATAACACCCTTGGGCCAGCACCTAGCGAAGTCTTCATACTTCGGCCCAGTGGCGGATCAGGTTGTGATAGATGCCGGTCAATTTGACCGTTTCAGGGTCATCGCGCCCCAGCCGCTCCACCAGGGCCTGGATCGCGGTATCGAGATCGAAGATCAGGCTGCGCGCGTGGGCATCCCGTATCATGCTCTGCAGCCAGAAAAAAGACGCAACCCGCGTCCCCCTTGTGACCGGCGTGACCAGATGCAAACTGGACGCAGGATAAAGCACCAGATCGCCCGCCGGTAGCTTGATTTCATGGGATCCGTAGAGATCCTCGATCACCAGCTCGCCGCCGTCGTACTCCTCCGGCTCCGATAAAAACAGCGTGACCGACAGGTCGGTACGGATCCGCAAACCCGTCAGCTGGTCCCCGCGCACCGCGTTGTCGACATGCAGGCCGAAATGGTGCCCGTCGCTGGCGGCATAGCGGTTGAACAGAGGCGGAAAGATTCTCAGCGGGATCGCCGCCGAGATGAACAGGGGACAGGCCGTCAGTGCGGATAGAACGCGGTTGCCGAGCTGCCGCGCAGCCTCGCTGTCGGGCGGCAGTTGCTCATTGCGCTTGACCAGCGCGGAGGCCGCGCCGGCGGTCGAGCGGCCGTCTTCCCAGTCGCTCGCATCCATGATGCGGCGGAGGTCCGCCACATCAGCCTTGGTCAGCACATTCGGAACGCAAATCAGCATCGCATCGACAATCAGTACCTCGCCGAGAGCATGAACGCCGCCGTACGGCCGGGCGCTTCCAGAACGAACGGCGTCGCACTCTGATACAGCGCGTTGTAGTAGAGCTTGTTGAAGATGTTGTTCACGAACAGCTTCGCGGTCCAGTTCTTGTCGATCTTCGCCTCCACGAAGGTATCGAAGCGCCAGAAGCTCGGCAGCGACGTGCCCTGGTTCGCGGCCAGCAACGTGCCGCCGTAAATCTTGGAACGATAGACCGCCTGTCCACCGACCTCCCACCTGTCGTCGATCTGGTATTTGCTAAGCAGGCTGAACGACTGATTGGCGGTGTTGGCAAGCGGCAAGCCGACGTTGGTGCTGTACAGCGCGGTGTTGGCTGGCGGAACCAGCGACTTCGTCACCTCCGACTTCATCAGGACGAGGCCGCCGAACACGCTCCATTTGTCGGTGATCTTGCCGGTGACCTCAAGGTCCACGCCGCGGATTTGATAGGCTGCGCCAGCGGTGACGCAGGAAACCGTGCCCACCGATCCAGGCGGAATAGGGCAAGTCGGGTTTGTCGCACTGGCGTTCACCGACTCACGCGCGTTGGTGACATCGGTCTGGAACAGCGCGCCGCTCACGAGCAGATGACGGTCGAACAACTCCCATTTGTTGCCGACCTCGATCGCCGTGTTCTTCATCGGCCCAAAGATCTGGTTCGGGTTGCCGTTGAGGACGGGCGCAAGTCCCCCGTAGTTCGCGCTGGTGCCGTCAAACTCCGAACCTACCGGGTCCGACGACGTCGCATAGGCGACATAGACGCTGGTGATCGGCAGCGGCTTCAACGTGAGGCCCAAATTGAAGTTCGGCAGTCCGAAGTCGGCGGCTTGCGCCCCAAAGGTGTTCGCGACGCCGCCCACCGTGGCGTAACCGCTGCTTTTGATGTTGTAGTCGTCGTAGCGGATACCACCGTTGAGGATGACGAAATCGCGGTAGTTGACCGAGTCCATCAAGTAGACGGCCGTCGTGTCGATGGCGATTTGCGTCGGGAGTCCCGTGAGCGCCGGCGTCGTCGAGTATGGCGCGAACGTGAATTGGGGATTGAGCGCATTGACGCCGGTGAAAGACCCGGTACCCGGATTGTTGGAGCCAACCAGTTCCGACGCCAGCCCGGTATATTTGTCGATGCTGGAGACTTCTCTGGAGACTTCGACTCCGCCGAGCAGTGTGTGGTGCCAGTCACCGGTCTCGAACTTGTACGTTGCCTCGCTCTGGTTGGCGACGACCTGGGTCGGCTGGTAGCGGCTCTGCGGATTTGTGGAGATCGTCCAGTTCGCCGGATTGCCGCTGGTCGTTACGGGCGATTCCGGAATCGTGCCGATGTAATTCAGCAGCGACTGCGAGGCACGAACCTTGTCGGTCAGGATCAAGTCGGGAGTGACATGGACTTCGGTGTTGACCGTGGCCATGTCCTGATGGACTTCGTAAAAATCACGATTCACTGCACCATAGAAGGTATTGCGATTGCTGCCATAATCCGGCATTGGACCGCCGGCCGTGGTGGTAAAGACCTGAGAGCCCGATCCAGTGGATCCCGGCCGGTAATACGGCACGCCGAAGTCCGGCAGTCCGTGAACGTCGGTGTGAACGTAATCTGCGGTGATCTTCACTGCATCGATCGGCTTGTAGGTGAACGCGACAAAACCGCCGCTGTGATCGTCCTTGGCGAAGCTTCGGCCGGCAATGTTGGAATTCTGGAATACGCCACCGGCGCGAACCGCGAATGTCGGACTGATCACCTGATTGACGTCGAGGGTCACGCGCTCGCCAGGGTCAGTCGAGTACGTGGCATCCATGTTGTAGAATGACTTCTCGGTGCTCGCCTGCTTGGTGACGATGTTGATCGCACCACCCGTCGTGCCGCGGCCGGCGAACGACGACCCTGGCCCGCGCAGGATCTCGATCTGCTCGGTGAAGAAGTTCTCGCGGACGCTGACGCCGGAATCGCGCACACCGTCGACGAAGATGTCGTTGCGGGTATCGAAGCCGCGGATGAAGAAGCGATCGCCGAAGGCGTTGCCACCCTCACCCGTGCCGAGCGTCACGCCGGCGGTATTCAAGACCGCCTGCTTCAACGAGGTCGCGTTCTCGTCCGCCAGAACTTCCTTGCTCAACACCGTGACCGTCTTCGGCGTGTTCAGGAGCGGCTCGGGAAATTTGCCCGACGCCTGAATGTGGTCGACCTTGTAGGGCGCAGCCGCATCCGCATAGGGGTTGCGGTCGGCGGCAAGACCGCCGGCATTCGGGAACGGCACCGGCGCTTGCTGTGTCTGCTGGCTGCGGCGCGCGGCGCGGCGCAGCGCGGTGCGGGCGCGAACCTGCGCTGGCGAAGGCTGAGACGCGGCAGGACGCAGGCGAGCGACCGGGGCATCGACCGTTACCGGCGGGAGGTTGGACTGCTGCGCTTCGGCTCCGGAAAACGTTGCCACCGCGATCAGGCCTGCGACCGCGGAAACCTTCGTACCGGAATAAACTGTTTGATCGCTGGCCGAGCCAATCGCCGGGTCGAAACGCAGTGACCGCGGCGCCTTCACCATGTTCATTTCAACGCCCCCAAAAAGCAGTCAGTCGAAGTGCGACGAACTGTCTCTATCGGTTACAGAGCGTGAAATTTTGGGTCAATGCGATCGTCGCAACAGCGCGCTTGAATCGCCCTAATTCAAAGCGATTCTAATCTGCAGTCTGAAATCGCTCTAAGATATTTGTAATCGTTCTAATAACGATTCTAAAAAGTTCACGAGCCGGTTTCGGCAACTCCACAGGCACCGGTCGATGTGTACCGACCGCTTCAGGGATAGCCGATCACTCGGTGCTCGGCGGCTTCATCAGCGAAAATAACTCATCGACAGTCCGCTGCGCAACCTGCCGCACGCGCTCGGTGTTCTCCATGCCGGCGATGTTGACGCCGTTGACGACGGCCCTGATCTCGTCGCGGAAGTCGGTGAGGAAGCGCAGCGGGTCACGCTGCTCGTTCGCGACGCGCGCAATCAACCCGGTAACAAGAATCTGACACGCCATCATGCGCCCGTTCAATTCATCCATCGCCGCATCCTCGTCTCGCTACACCGATGCGCGATATGAACGACATCATGCCGCGTTTCAACCGCGCCGCATGGGTTGCGTGGCATGTCAGGATCGAAATCCGCGTAGCGCGACGAGGCGCGTGCTATTTCGCGGCGATGCTCCCGGGTCCCTCGCCGAGAGTCTTGATGCGGTCCTTGACCTCACGAAGGGTGGCGAGCCCGCTTTCGACATGCTTGGCCGGCACGTCGCGCAGCACGTCGATTGCGATTGCGTCGCGCAAACTGTCGAGGTCATCGACGAGCTGTCGTCCGCTCCTGGTCAGGAAAAGACGGTTAGCGCGGCGGTCCCTCGGATCGGGCCGCCTTTCCAACAGGCCATGCTCGACGAGACGATCGAGCAGCCGCACCAGCGAGATCGGCTGCAGCTCGAGGACATCAGCGAGATCGACCTGCGAGAGCCCCTCCTGCTCGCGCAGGCGGAACAGCACGATCCACTGGGCCCGGGTTGTCCCTCGCGCCTTGGCGCGATGATCGATATAGTTGCGCAGCAGTCGCGAACTTTCGACGAGCTGGGCAATGAACTGGCGTTTGAGATCAAGCGACATAGGGGTCACCGGAGCGTTTCCCAAGGCGACTATTTCTACTTATTGCTAACCTAAACCTTTCCAAATGTTTAGGATTCTCAAGTCGTAGTGTGTTTACACATTAAGTGCACGCATATTATATCCGCAAGCTCTGGGAACCATTTCGATCACCCATTATTGCTTGCACAACCCAAGAGCCTGCATGTCCAAGTCACGAACTATCGGTTGGGTCCTGCTGATCGCCGCGGTCGGCGCGGCGGGTTATTTTGGCTGGCAGAAACACACAGACGACAAACTGGCTGCCGAAGCCGCGCAGAAGCGCGCTGCGGTGCAGCCGGCGGTCCAGGTGAAGATTGCGCCGGTCGAAAAGGCCGATTTCCCGGTTTACCTGCTCGGCCTCGGCACCGTGCAGGCCTTCAACACCGTCCAGGTCCGCACCCGGGTCGACGGCCAGATCACCAAGATTGCGTTCAAGGAAGGTCAATCCGTCAAGTCTGGCGATACGCTGGTCGAGATCGATCCACGGCCGTATCGGGCCGCGCTTGACCAGGCCAAGGCCAAGAAGGTCCAGGACGAGGCCAACCTCGCCAATGCCAATCTCGACCTGCAGCGCTTCACCAAGCTCGGCGAATTCGCCACGCGCCAGCAGCTCGATACGCAGCGCTCCACCGTGGCCCAGCTGACCGCCCAGATCGTCGGGGATGACGCCGCCATCCTGAACACGCAGACCCAGCTCGATTACGCGACCGTGAAATCCCCGATCGACGGAGTGGTCGGCCTGCGACTGGTCGATATCGGCAACATCGTCAACGCCGCGACCCAGACCGCGATCGTGTCGATCACCCAGATCGAGCCGATCACGGTGATTTTCACCGCGCCCGAGGACCAGTTGCCTGATATCAAGGCAGCTCTTGCCGTGGCGCCGCCCAAGGCCATTGCCCTGTCGACCGACGGCAAGCGGGTCCTGTCCACCGGCACCCTGGCGCTGATCAATAACCAGGTCGACACCACGAGCGGGACTATTCGGCTGAAGGCGGTGTTCGACAATAAGGACCATGCGCTGTGGCCGGGCCAATCGGTCTCGACCCGGCTCCTGGTCAAGACCTTGAAAGATGCCACCGTCGTCCCTGATGACGCAGTGCAACATGGAACTGACGGCCTGTATGCGTTTTCGGTCAACCAGGAGAACAAGGCTGAGCTTCGCAAGATCAAGGTCAGCCAGTCTGTCGATGGCAAGTCGGTGATCGACGACGGCCTGTCGCCGGGACAACAGGTGATCACCGCGGGCCAGTACAAGGTTTCGCCGGGAACCCTGGTGACCACGGCGGTGGCGAGTTCGGATCAGCCCAAGGACCAGCTCGAGGCGAAGGTTACGCAGGAATGAGCGACGGAATTTCCGCACCATTCATTCGCTTCCCCATCGGCACGTCGCTGCTGATGGCCGGCATCCTCTTTGTCGGCCTGGTCGCCTATCCGCTGCTGCCGGTGGCGCCGCTGCCGCAGGTCGACTTTCCGACCATCCAGATCACCGCGTCGCTGCCGGGCGGCAGCCCGGAGACAATGGCAACCTCGGTCGCCCAGCCGCTGGAACGCCAGTTCGCGCAGATTCCGGGCATCGCGCAGATGACCTCGACGAGCTATCTGGGGACCGCGTCGGTCACCATCCAGTTCGACCTCAACCGCAGCATCGACGGCGCCGCCAACGACGTGCAGGGTGCGATCAACGCGGCAAGCGGCCAGTTGCCCAAGACCCTCCCCTCGCCGCCGACCTATCGCAAGGTGAACCCGGCGGATTCGCCGATCATGCTGCTGTCGGCAACCTCCGACACGCTGCCGCTGATCACGGTCAGTGATGCCGTCGACGCCGGGCTTGCCCAGCAGATCAGCCAGGTTTCCGGCGTCGCGCAGGTCATCATCGGCGGCCAGCAGAAGCCCTCCGTGCGCGTCCAGATCGACCCGGCCAAGCTGGTGGCAAAGGGCCTGTCGCTGGAGGACGTCCGCAACGCGATCAACATCGCGACCGTCGACAGTCCCAAGGGCAATATCGACGGCGACACCCGGGCCTACACCATCTACGCCAACGACCAATTGCTGAAGGCGGCCCCCTGGAACGACGTCATCATTGCCTATCGCAATGGCGGGCCATTGCGGATCCGCGACATCGGCAAGGCGGTCGACGCGGCGGAAGACGCCAAGCAGGCCGCCTGGGCCAACGGCAAGCGCGGCGTGTTCCTCGTCGTCTTCAAGCAGCCCGGCGCCAACGTCATCGACACCGTCGACAAGATCAAGGCCTCACTGCCGCGCCTCGTCGCCGCCATTCCGCCCGCCATCAAGATCGACGTCATCAGCGACCGCACCACGACGATCCGAGCAGCAGTGGAAGACGTCCAGTCCACTCTGCTCCTGACCATTTTCCTGGTGGTCATGGTGATCTTCGTCTTCTTGCGCAGCTTCTGGGCGACCGTGATCCCCGCGGTCACCGTCCCGTTGGCCCTGCTCGGCGCCTGCGCGCTGATGTGGATATTCGGCTACACGCTCGACAATTTGTCGCTCATGGCGCTGACGATCGCGGTCGGCTTCGTCGTCGACGACGCCATCGTGATGCTGGAGAACATCAGCCGCTACATCGAGGAGGGCGAGAGGCCGCTTGCTGCCGCCTTCAAAGGCTCGAAGGAGATCGGATTTACCATCGTTTCGATCAGCGTCTCGCTGGTCGCGGTGCTGATTCCGCTGCTCTTGATGGGTGGAATTATCGGCCGCCTGTTCCGCGAGTTTGCGGTCGTGCTGGCGATGACGATCTTCGTGTCGATGATCGTGTCCCTGACGCTCACGCCGATGATGGCATCCCGCTTCCTGCGTGCCCACAATGAAGAAAGGCACGGCCGGCTATATAAGCTGAGCGAGCGCGGGTTCGACGCGATGCTGCGCGGCTATGAAAGCGTGCTGGACCTCGCCTTGCGCTGGAAGTTCACGACGCTGATGATCTTCTTCGCGACGCTCGCGCTGTCGGTCTACATGTTCGTGATCATCCCGAAGGGCTTCTTCCCGCAGCAGGACAACGGCCTGATCACGGCGACCTCGGAAGCCAGCCAGGACATCTCCTTCGTCGACATGAAGCGGAAACAGGAGGCGCTCGGCCAGATCGTGATGCAGGATCCCGCCGTTGCGACGGTCGCGATGGCAATCGGCGGCAGCGGCCGCGCCGGCAACAACGGCAACCTGTTCATCACGCTCAAGCCGCTGAAGGACCGCGATGCCAACGCGCAGCAGGTCATCGCGCGGCTGCGGCCGAAGCTGGAGAAGGTTCAAGGCGCCCGGCTGTTCATGCAGGCGGCGCAGGACGTTCGCCTCGGCGGCCGCCCGACCCGCACTCAGTTCGAATTCACATTGCAGGACTCCAACCTCTCCGAGCTGAACGAATGGGCTCCGAAGATCCTGGGCAAGATGCAGACCCTGCCGGAGCTGCGCGACGTCGCCACCGACCAGCAGACCAACGGCACCACGCTCGAGCTGCAGATCAACCGTGACACCGCCTCGCGCTACGGCATCCAGCCGCAGTTGATCGACGACACCCTCTACGACGCGTTCGGCCAGCGCCAGGTGACGCAGTACTTCACCCAGCTCAACAGCTACCACGTCATCCTCGAAGTGCTGCCGGAGCTGCAGGGTTCGATCGACACGCTGAACAATATCTACATCAAGTCGCCGCTGACCGGTGATCAGGTGCCGCTATCGACGTTTGCGAAATGGACCAGCGTGCCGGTGCGGCCGCTATCGATCAGCCATCAGGGCCAGTTCCCGGCGATCACCATCTCCTTCAATCTTGCCCAGGGCGTAGCCCTCGGCCAGGCGACGCAAGCGGTGTCGAAGGCAATGGCCGAACTCGGCGCGCCGCCGACGCTGAGTTCGAGCTTCCAGGGTACCGCACAGGCGTTCCAGCAATCGCTGTCGACCGTGCCGCTATTGATTCTGGCCGCGCTGGTGGTCGTCTACCTGATCCTCGGCATTCTCTACGAAAGCTACATCCACCCGATCACGATCCTGTCCACCCTACCCTCGGCCGGCGTCGGCGCGCTGGCGATCCTGATGGCGGCCGGCTTCGACTTCAGCCTGATCGCGCTGATCGGCATCGTCCTCCTGATCGGCATCGTGAAGAAGAACGGCATCATGATGGTCGACTTCGCGATCGCCGCCGAACGCGATCAGCACCTGGAGCCGGCGGCCGCGATCCGCCAGGCCGCCCTGCGCCGCTTCCGCCCGATCATGATGACGACGATGGCCGCCATGCTCGGCGGCGTGCCGCTGATGCTCGGCACCGGCACCGGCTCGGAAATTCGCCAGCCGCTCGGCTACGCCATGGTCGGCGGCCTGCTCGTCAGCCAGGCGCTGACGCTGTTCACGACGCCCGTCGTCTATCTCTATCTGGACCGCCTCTCCAACGCCTTCGCGAACTGGGGCCGCTCGTCGCGTCCCGATGACGAAACCCATGACGGCGAGGATGGTGCGGTCAAGCAAGCCGCCGAGTGACTTGACTTTGCCCTTCCGACGGCACATCCGAAAGGCGTTGGTTTCGGAGTAGCCGCCGTGAAGACTGCCGCAAAGTCGTTGTTCATTCTGTTTGCTGTGTTCGGCGCGACCGGCCTCGGTCACGCCCAGAACCCCAAGGGCAAGACCCCACCCGCGCCAGCGGCCGCTCCCTCCCCCGCCACCCCGCATGCCGATGCCGCGCCCGCCGCCAATCCCGGCTGGGTCGCACGCTGCACCTCTGCAAGCCGCGACGCGCCGCTCGAATGCGCGATGGAGCAAACCGCCGTTCTCAGCAAGACCGGCCAGCTCGTCGTGCTGGTCAATATCCGCGTCCCCGGCGACACCCGCGCGCCCGTCGCGCTGATCCAGCTGCCGCTCGGGCTGAACCTCCCGATGGGCGCCAAGCTGCAGGTCGACGAGGGCAAGCCCGTCGACGTGCAGGTGCAAACCTGCGAGGCGCGCGGCTGCTACATCACCGCCCCGATCGGCGCCGACATCCTCGCTGCGCTGAAATCGGGCAAGCAGTTGAAGGTGTCGTTCCAGACCCTCAACAAGGAAACGATCAGCATCCCGATGCCGCTGGCCGATTTCGCGACGGTGTACGAGAAGATCAAGTAGGCGCCACGCTCTCGATCCGCGACAGGCAGATGGAGAGGCAGCTGGCTGATTGCCCGTTGAAAGCCTACGCCCCTACCCCGTAGTGGAGCGAAGCGATACCCATCAAACACGCAGCGCAAAGTGATGGGTATCGCTGCGCTCCACCCATCCTACGATGATGGCCTACGCTCCCAAATACACCTTCTGTACCTGCGGATCCTCGGCGAGCGCGGCCGCCGTGCCCGACAGCACGCTCTTGCCGACCTGCAATACTGTTGCAAAGTCGGACACCTCCAGCGCGAGTTCGATCGACTGTTCGGCGAGCAGGATGGTCAGGCCCTCGCGATGCAGGCGGCCGAAGGTCTCGTACATGGACTCGACCACTGCGGGCGCCAGGCCCAGCGACGGCTCGTCCAGCATCAGGAGCTTTGGGTCGCTCATCAGCGCGCGGCCGACGGCAAGCATCTGCCGCTCGCCGCCGGACATGGTGCCGGCGCGCTGGGTACGGCGCTCCTTCAGGCGTGGGAAGATCTCGTAGACGCGATCGAGCAGCGTCCTCGCGCGGGATCTGTCGCGCAACGGCGTGGCGCCGAGCAGAAGATTGTTCTCGACGCTTTGCTGCACGAACAGCCGCCAGCCCTCCGGAGACAGCGCGAGCCCCTTGCGTACGATCGCGAATGCGCTCTGCCCCGCGATCTCCTCGCCGGCGAAGCGGATCGTACCGGCATGCGCTGGAATCAGGCCCGCGATCGCATTCAGCGTCGTGGTCTTGCCGCCGCCATTGGAGCCGAGCAGCGCGACCACGCTGCCCTGCGGCACCTCCAGCGACACGTCGGAGACGCCGATCAGATCGCCGTAGCGCACCTCTAGGTGTTCGATCTTCAGGAGTGGCATGGAGCCGTTTCCGGCTCCAGATTCTTGCTTTGACGCGTTTTCTTGACGCGAACCAGTACCCACTTCGCTCGAAGACGCTTTGCTCATGTGGCGGGGCCGCCCATGAGCTCGATCGGGGTGTGGCCGGCGGTGACCTTGGCGGCGGCACGGGTCCCGAGATAGGCGGCGATAACAGCGGAATTCGAGGTCACCTCCCGCGGCGTGCCATGGGCGATCTCCTTGCCCTGGTGGAACACCATGACCCGGCTCGCCAGCGACATGATCACTTCCATGATGTGCTCGACGATCACGAGCGTGATGCCGGAGCGATGGATGTCGCGGACGAGATCGATCGCAAGCTGCACCTCACGCAATGTGAGGCCGGCCATGGCCTCGTCGAGCAGCAGCACCTTTGGTTCGGTCGCAAGCGCACGCGCGATCTCGAGCCGCTTGCGGCCGGGCGTGCCGAGCGAGCGCGCCGGCGCGTCCGCCAACGGCTCCATGCCGACGCGTGCCAGCACGGCGCGTGCCTTCACTTCGGCCGCGGCGCGATGGGAGGTGCGCAGGAAGGCGCCGATCATGACGTTCTCCAGAACCGTCATGCCCTCGAAGGTCTGCGGCACCTGGAAGGTGCGCGCCAGCCCGAGCCGCGCCCTCGCCTCCGGCGTCGCGCGGGTGATGTCCGCTCCCTCGAACAGCACCTTGCCTGATGTCGTCTGCAGATCGCCGGTCAGGCAGTTGAAGAAGGTCGATTTGCCGGCCCCGTTTGGGCCGATCAGACCGAGGATATCGCCCTGCTGCAGCGTGACGCTCGCAGCGTCCACCGCCTTGAAGCTGCCGAAAGCCTTGGTGATGTCGCGCGCCTCAAGGAGCATTGGCGGCCCCCTTGGCTGCCGCATCCTTGGCCGACCGCTGCCACACCCGTGTGATCAGCGGCAGCAACCCACCCGGCTGGAAACGCGAGATCAATACGATGATCGCCCCATACAGCACGAAGGTGAGGCCCGCGCCCTTTGCGCCGAGCCAGCTGTTGGAGAGCTCCTCCAACGGCACCAGGATCGCGGCCCCGACCAGTGGCCCGAACAGCAGCCCGGCGCCTCCGAGCGCCGCCATGATCAGGATCTTCACGGAAATCAGGATGCCGAGGCCGGAGTCCGGATCGACGAAGCCGAACATCATGGCATAGAGCGCGCCGGCGACCGCCGTCAGTCCGGCGCTCAGCATGTAGGCGTAGAGCTTGGTGCGCGCCGCCGGTGCGCCGAGCGAACGTGCCGCGCGCTCGGAATCCTTGATCGCCCGCAGATAAAATCCCATCCGGCTGTTGGCCATCCACCAGGTGATGCCAAGCGTGACCGCGAGCACGATCAGGAACAGATAGTAGTAAGGCAGCGCCGAGACAAAAGAGAGATCGAACACATTGCGCGGCACCGTCGGGCCGCTGAGGCCGACAGCCGCGCCGAGATAGTCGGTGTTGATCACGATGAGCCGCGCAAGTTCAGCGACCGCGATCGTCGCCATGCTGAAATAGTGCCCGGACAGTCTGAGCGTCGGCCCGCCGATCACGGCAGCAACGATGACCGCAAAAGCGAACCCCACCGGAATGCCAACCAGCGGTGACAGGCCGAAATGCGCGTAGGCCCCCATCGCCGCGTAGGCGCCGCAGCCAAAGAACACGACGTGTCCGACCGAGACCTGGCCGGCGTAGCCACCGATGATGTTCCAGGCGGATGCGGCGATCGCATAGAGCAGCACCAGCGCGCCGAGGCGCTGCTGGAACGGCGTCGACAGCAGCAACGGATAGGCGATCACGATCGCCAGCAGCACCGATGGCCAGATCAGGTGCCGCATCATGCCTTGTATCATGCCTTGCCCATCAGCCCCTGCGGCCGGAACCACAGGAAGAGCAGGAACATCGTGTAGACGACGATGTCCTTGTAGACGGCTCCGATCAGATAGCCGGACACCGACTCGATGACGCCGATCAGAAGCCCCGCGACCAGCGCGCCGGGCACGCTGCCGAAGCCGCCGAGCGACACCGTGACGAAGGCGACGATGCCGAGCGTCTCGCCGACGGTCGGCACGATGTAGAAGAAGGTCGCGATCAGCGCGCCGGCAAGCCCGGTCGCGCCGGCCGCGATCGCCCAGGCGATCGCCTGCATGCTGTCGGGGCGGATTCCCATCAATTGCGCCGCGGTGGAATCCTCGGCCACCGCCAGCATCTTCGATCCGAGCGAGGTGCGCGTCAGCAGCAGATGCAGGCCGAGCGTGACCAGCAATGCGACCACGCCGGCGAGCAGGCGGGAGGCCTCGATGCGGATGCCGAAGAAGTCGAAGGTGCCGCCGACGATGTTCTGCGGCAGTGACTGGAAATTCGCGCCGAACCACCAGAACACCGAGTAACGCAGCAGCAGCGCGAGCCCGAAGGTGCCGAGGATCTGCGCCAGCATCGGCCCCTTCATGATGTGGCGGATCAGGCTGAAATAGACGATGACACCGACGGTCGCGAGCACCAGTGTCGCGGCCGGCGCGCCGGCTGCGGGCCCGACGCCGAACAGCGTGAACACCACCAACGCCACATACATGCCGAGCATGACGAAATCGCCATGGGCGAAATTGACGATGTTCATCATGCCCCAGACCAGCGTCAGGCCTGAGGAGAACAGCGCATAGACGGCTCCGAGCAGAAGTCCGCCGACGATCACCTGCACAAGAATGAAAGACATGAGCCCCGCGTCATTGCGAGCCGGAGGTTTGCGTCTGATACAATCAGCAAAGGGCGGGACGTCGCATCCCGCCCTCCATGTTCTCACCAGCCCTTGTACGGCAGGACCGGCGGCTTCACGGCATTGGCCTTCGGCCATACCGCGACGTAATTCTCGCCGTCAGGCTCGAGCTGGATGATCAGGCCGGAGGCCAGCATGTTCTGGCCCTTGTCGTCGAACTTGACGCCGCGATAGCCGATCATCAATTGCTCGGGCTTCAGGTCGGTCGCCTTCAGCGCCGCCTGGATCTTGGCGGGTTCGGTCGAGCCGGCGCGGTCGATCGCATCGAGCAGCACGAACAGGCCTTGCATCTGCCGCGCGACGGTGTCGTCCATCTCCTCGCCGCTCTTCTTCTTGTACATGTCGGCGATGATCGCGCTTGGAGAGTCCTTCGGGCCGACGCTCCATGACGAGCGGTTGAAGACGCCCTGTGAGAGCTTGCCGACCGCCTTCAGGAACGACGGATCGGAATAGCCGGCGTCGTCGGCGAGCAGGATCGCGGGCTTGTAATCCTGGGCCTGCATCGTCTTGGCGAACAGGATCGCATCCGACGTGTAGGAGATCATGATCACGACGTCGGGCTTCTTCTCCTTGAGCTGCAGCACCTGGCCCTGCACGTCTGTTGCGTTCGAGGGATAGGCAATGTCGAGCGCGATGCCGATGCCCTTTTCCTTGAAGGTGGACGTGATCACGTTGGCGACCGAGGTGCCGTATTCGGTGTTGTCGTGCACCAGCGCGATGGAGTCGGTCTTGCCGCCGGCCGCCTTCATGTCGGTCAGGAAATCGTAGTAGATCTTGGCGAAATCAGACGCGACCGGCGTCGTACGGAAAAACCATTTGAAGCCGCGCTCGGTCAGATTGGCCGCCACCGACTCGCCGTTGACAAAGGGAATGCCGTATTTCTCGGCGATTGCGCTCGCGGTCAGCGTGATGCCGGACTGGTAGGCGCCGGTCAGCGCCACCACCTTCTCTTCCGTGATCAGGCGCAGCGTCTGGTTCTGCCCGGTCGCGGGGCTGCCCTGGTTGTCGGCGATCGCGACGTCGACCTTGGCACCACCGAGGCCGGCGAGGCCCGCATTCTTGGCGAGCGGGAAATTGCCGAGCTCGGGGTGGGCGTTGTTGACGATATCCATGACCACGTCGAAGGCGGCCTTGACGTGGGTGCCGATGCTGGCGGCGCCGCCGCTCATCGGAAACACTGCGCCGATCTTGACGGTCTTGTCCTGCGCAAGCGCGCTGGAGGCCAACCCCATCGAGATCGCGGCCGCGGAAAGCAGCGCGACAAACCTTGAAAATCTCATATGAACGTCTCCGTGGATCCCGCCCGTAACCGGGCTGTCGTCATGGCCAGGAAACGTCCGGCGCAGCGCCGCCGCCTCCCCCTTGTTGTTCTTGGTGTACCAGCATCGCATGGCCCTCCGGACCCGGCAAGTTAAGTGGCCGCCGGATGCGATCGCTTCCGACTAAAGTCGCTGCAACGGAAATGTGCAGCGGCGCGCTTCGCACGCATCACGCGCGCATATGGTTGGGTGCGCCGGATGCCGCGTCTCACGGGCCGAAATAGGTGTCTTCGACAGACCGCCATTCCGGGCTCGCAGTGACGATGGTCAGCGCGCGATCGAGCGGCCGCTTCAACGCCGAATTCATCGGCAGCGCAAACGCCATATAGGCAGGAGCCATAACGCCGTGCGGGGGCGAAATTGCATCGGCAAAGCGCGCCTTCGCGAGATATTGCAACGCACCAATACTGTTGACGACGGCATCCACCTTTCCTGAGGCAACGGCGTTGAGGGCGTCGGGGAGATTTTCGAATTTCTGATACGCGAGGCGCTGGTCGTCGAGATATTCAGCGCCCGACGAAGCTGTTACGGCGCCGAGTCGTTTGCCCGCGAGGTCACTGGTGCGGTTCGCGACGATGCCTTCGACCCGGCTCACGGTGATGCGCGCGATCAAATTGGTTGTCAGCAGGGAGACCAGCACGAGGCTTCCGACCATCCAGAGGACGGCAAGCGCACGGCCCAGATGTGTTTTCGGAGTTTTGTCGCCATAACCGACCGTGGTCATCGTCACCACGGCCCAATACACGCCCTCATGCCACGATGTCACGGCCGATGCGGCCTCCGATGTGTTGTCCTTGGAACGGGATCGCTCGAACCACCACATCAGCACGCCAATCACCGCCAGCAGCACAAGGATGGCGACGATCAACTCACCAAGCTCGCCGGCGGCCGTGCCGTACTCATGGAATGCGGATGCAGCGTCTGTTCGCTTGGCGAAGACAGCGGCGGCCCCAGAGCGATGGGTGGGATATGAGAAGTCGACCCGCGTAAGGCGTTCGGGCGTAATCGTGATGGCCCCGATCCCGACATCGTAAGCATGCCCCTCCAGCCCCGACAGCACGTCGTCCATCCGCGAAACCAGCGTCAGGTCGTACTGCCAGTGGCGATCCTCCGCGACGCGACGCCAGAGATCGACGCTCGCCCCCGTGAACAGCCCGTCGTGATCCCGCCCGCCGTAAGGCTCGACATCATAGACCGCGACGTGCAGGGGTGCTGTCGTGCCCGGCTCTGCTGCCATCGCCGCACTGGCGAGCACGCAAATAACGAGCGAACAAAGCGCCGCCCGTGCGGCACCAAGGCGACCGGCAATGTCGCGGCAACAGATGAAATGAACAAAAAACATACGACACGATAGCGCGCGTCGATGACGGATTTTGCCCCGGCGGAGGAGCAGAGCTTGAGCCGTCAGGATTGAGCGTGAGCGCAGGTGGCTACGCCGCGAGCCCACTAATGCGCGCGGCGTGGCCACATCGTCCCGCTGCCCGAGCGTACCTGGCGGCACAAGGGTCCAAAACCCGGCGTCGCGGCGGCCGATTTGCCCCCAATCCGCCGCCATCAATGCTTGCCAAGTCCCGGACCGAGCGAGTAGAAGGACCCCACTCGCGCGAGGCGCTGATTTGCAGCCGCCCTCGCCGCAAAGGTTGCCCGGTCATCTATCTAAGCTGCTGATGCCGTTGAGCAATTTTTGGGGAATGGTGTAACGGTAGCACAACAGACTCTGACTCTGTTTGTCTTGGTTCGAATCCAGGTTCCCCAGCCAGCTTTGGTGATCACGCCAACCACCTCATCCGCACCGGCTTACGCCGCAGACCGCTTGACGGCGGGTGGCGGCGACATCGGCTCTCGCCAACCACCTGTCCGTTACCGCTGCATCTGCATGATCTGATCCATCGGCATCATGTTCGCATTCAGATTGGCCATGATCCAGAGCGAGCCGCCGATCACGAGGATGACGATCAGGACACCGAAGGCCAGCGCCATCACGTTGTTGGTGTTGTCGGGTCCTGTCGTGATGTGCAGGAAGAACACCAGGTGCACGCCCATCTGGGCGATCGCAAGCACGATGATCGCGACGGGGATGCTGGGCTGCCACACCAGATCGGTGCCGGCGATGAAGAACGACGTTGCAGTCAGCAGGATCGCAAGGCCGAGGCCCACAACGTAACCGAGGATCCGGGTCCGGACGTGGCCTTCGCCTTCATCGCCCGGCGCGACGTCGCTCGTGTGAGATTCCAGGGACTGATCGCTCATTAACCGGCTCCGAGCAGGTAGACCACCGAGAACACCGCCACCCAGATGATGTCGAGTGCGTGCCAGAACAGCGCGAAACATACGATGCGACGCTGGATATCGGCCCGAAACCCCTTGGCCGTGACCTGCGCCATCATCGTCAGCAGCCACAGTATACCCGCCGACACATGCAGGCCGTGACATCCGACGAGGGTAAAGAAGGACGAGAGGAAAGCGCTGCGCGACGGTCCGGCGCCGCGGGCAACCAGGCTCGCGAATTCCCGAAACTCGAGTGTGAGGAACGCCAGGCCCAGCGCGCAGGTCAGCGCCATGGCCAGCTGGAACAGCGTCGTCTCGCGCTCATCGGCGGCGATGCTGGCCATTCCGCAGGTGAAGCTCGACAGCAGCAGGAATCCGGTCTCGGCCGCGACCGAGCGAAGATCGAACAGCTCGGATCCCTTCGGCCCGCCATCGGTCTGCCCCGACAGAACCGCATAGGCCGCAAAGAAGCAGGAGAACATCACGATGTCGCTGAGCAGGAAGATCCAGAAGCCGTAGGCGGTGACGATCCGCTTCGGCGCAGGCCCGGCATGCTCCGCCGCGGCGTCCAGGCCACGCAACTGATGCGGATCGGCGCTTGCAATTGCCGCTGTCGCCATCACGCTGCTCCACTTATCAAGGCGCGCCGCTCTGCGAGATTGGCCTGGTCGATCCGCGCCACATCATCAGCCGCGATGACGTACTCATCGTGGTCGCGCCAGGCAAAGGCGACGAAGGTCGCGAAGGCGCCTAGCATCCCGGCCACGACCATCCACCAGATGTGCCAGATCAGCGCGAACCCCATCACGGTCGCGAAAAACGCACAGATAAATCCGGTCGGCGAGTTCCGCGGCATCTCGATGTCTTTGTAATCCGGACTGTTGTCGCTCATACCCTGGCGCCTTGCCCGCTCCTTCATCGACCAATAGGCGTCCGACCCGCCGACGTCGGGCGTGACGGCAAAATTGAACACCGGCGGCGGCGACGCGGTTGCCCATTCAAGCGATCTTCCATCCCAGGGATCGCCGGTGCGGTCGCGCAATTCATCGCGATGGCGAATGCTGACCACGAGCTGCGCGATCTGGAACCCGATCCCGGCGAGAATGATGAGGGCACCGACCGACGCGAGCAGCAGCCATGGACGCCATTCCGGCACGTCGTAGTGCTGCATGCGGCGCGTCATGCCGAGCAGGCCAACGACGTAGAGCGGCATGAACGCCACGTAGAATCCGATAAGCCAGCACCAGAACGCAGCCTTGCCGAGGCCCTCGTGCAGGCGAAAGCCGAACGCCTTCGGAAACCAGTAGGTGTAGCCGGCGAACGCGCCGAACAGCACGCCGCCGATGATTACGTTGTGGAAATGCGCCACCAGGAACAGGCTGTTGTGCAGCAGGAAGTCGGCCGGCGGCACCGCAACCAGAACGCCGGTGAGACCGCCGAGCAGGAAGGTGACCATGAAGCCGATCGACCACAGCATCGGTGACGTGAAGCGGACGCGCCCCCCATACATGGTGAACAGCCAATTATAGATCTTCACACCGGTCGGAACCGCGATGATCATGCTGGCGATGCCGAAGATCGCGTTGACGTTCGGCCCGGCGCCCATCGTGAAGAAATGGTGCAGCCACACCATGAACGAGATGACGCAGATCGCCATGGTCGCCAGCACCATCGACCGGTAACCGAACAGCGCCTTGCCGGAAAACGTCGACACGACCTCGGAGAAAATCCCGAATGCCGGCAGCACGAGGATGTAAACCTCGGGATGTCCCCATGCCCAGATCAGGTTCATGAACATCATGACATTGCCGCCGCCTTCATTGGTGAAGAAATGGAAGCCGAGGTAACGGTCGAGGATCAGCATCGCCAACGTCGCAGTCAGGATCGGAAACGCCGCGACGATCAGCAGGTTCGAGGCCAGCGTCGTCCAGCAGAACATCGGCATGCGCAGATAGTTCATGCCCCTGGTGCGCAGCTTCAGCACCGTGGTGACAAGGTTGATGCCGGCCACCAGCGTTCCAACGCCGGAGATTTCCAGCGACCAGAGATAATAGTCGACGCCGACGCCCGGCGAATAGGTCATCTCCGACAATGGCGGATAGGGCAGCCATCCGGTCCGCGCGAACTCGCCGATCACGAGCGAGAGATTGACCAGCAGCGCGCCGGTCGCGGTCAGCCAGAAGCCGACCGAATTGAGGGTCGGAAACGCGACATCGCGGACGCCGAGCTGCAACGGCACGACGAGGTTCATCAGCCCGATCACGAACGGCATGGCGACGAAGAAGATCATGATCGTGCCATGCGCCGAGAAGATCTGATTGTAATGCTCGGGCGGCAGATAGCCCTGCGAGTGCAACGCCACCGCCTGCTGCCCCCGCATCATCAACGCATCGGCAAAGCCGCGCAGCAGCATGACCGAGGCAAGCAGCGTGTACATCACGCCGATCCGCTTGTGATCGACGCTGGTGATCCACTCCCGCCAGAGATATGGCAGGTGGCCCCTCACCACGACCCAGAGCAGCACGGCCAGGATCACCACCAGCACCACTGCGCCGGTGGCCAACGGTATCGGCTGGTCGATCGGGATGGCCGACCAGCTCAGCTTGCCGAACATCAGTGGCTCCGTGGTGAGACTTCGGCCTGCTGGTCCAGTGACGGACCGGGCGCAGGCGGAATATGCTGGGTGGCCACCGCCTGGAACAGCAAGGGATCATCCAGCCGGTAGGTAATCTGTCCGTCGCCGGTCGATTGCCGCGCCAGCTTGTTGTAGCTCTCGGCGTTGAGGGCCTGGCCGCTGCCGGCCGCCTTCCCGACCCAGTTCGTGAACGACAGCTGCGGCACCACGTGGACGTCGAACATCATGCCGGGAAAGCCGTCGCCGCTGAAATGCGAAGACAACCCCTGATAGGTGCCCTCATTATCCGCACGAAGGTGCAGACGCGTCACCATCCCGTTCATGGTGTAGATCATGCTGCCGAACTGCGGGATGAAGAACGCGTTCATGACGCTCGACGACGTCAATTCAAATTGTAGCGGAGACCCGACCGGCACCGTCAGCGCATTGAGGCTGGCAACCCGCTGATCGGGATAGATGAACAGCCATTTCCAATCGAGCGAGACCACCTGGATCCTGAGCGGCGGCCCTGTCCCCTCCACCGGGCGGCCCGGATCCAGCTCATGCGCCCCGATCCAGGCGACACCGCCGAGCAGGATGATGGTGAGCGCGGGGATCGCCCAGACCACCAATTCGAGCCGGCCGGAATACTCCCAATCCGGCAGGTACTGCGCGCGCTGGTTGGAGGAGCGATACCACCAGGCGAAACCGAGGATGGCTGCGATCGTAGGCAGCACGATCGCAAGCATGATGGCGACGGAATCCACCAGGATCGTCCGTTCCGCCGCGCCGATAGGTCCTTGGGGATCAAGAATGTTCATCGCGAGATGATGCCATCTGAAACCGCGTCGACCGTGACGTGATCGAAACCTAGCGGTTCTCAAGGCAGACGCAAGTCATTTTGGCGGATCGGGAAGCCGAACCGCTTTACTTCAAATTTTCAATTCGATCCTACTCGCGCAACAAACAACGACACCGCCGTTCCGGCCACGGCCACCATCGGTCTTTCGTTCACCGGCTTGTCGCAGTGACGCGCCAGACTGTGTTGCCGACATCGTCGGCGATCAGAAGCCCGCCCGATTTGTCGATCGCCAATCCGACCGGACGGCCGCGCGACTTCTCGTCCTTGCTCAGGAATCCGGTCACGACATCCTGCGCGGTGCCATTTGGATGCCCGTCGGCGAACGGTACGAACACGACCTTGTAACCGTTGAGCTGCGGCCGATCCCAGCTTCCATGTTCGCCAACGAATGCGCCGCCGCGATAAGACGCCGGCAGCGCAGCATCGCCACTGGTGAACGCGAGGCCCAGCGGCGCGACGTGCGAACTGAGCGCGTAGTCCGGCGCGATCGCCTTCGCCACCAGATCGGGACGCTGAGGCTGCACCCGCGGGTCGACGTTCTGGCCGTAATAGCTGTAAGGCCAGCCGTAGAACGAGCCGTCCTTGACCGACGTCATGTAGTCCGGAACGAGATTGGGGCCGATCTCATCGCGCTCGTTCACGACCGCCCATAGCGCATGGCTTTGCGGCTCGAAGGTCAGCCCGTTCGGATTGCGCAGTCCGCTTGCGAAGATCCGCGATCGGCCGGTTGCACGGTCGACTTCCCAGA
Organism: Bradyrhizobium genosp. P; assembly: GCF_049949265.1. NCBI lineage: Bacteria > Pseudomonadati > Pseudomonadota > Alphaproteobacteria > Hyphomicrobiales > Nitrobacteraceae > Bradyrhizobium > Bradyrhizobium genosp. P. Next base: position 5,767,677 of record NZ_CP188195.1, read on the forward strand.
TCGCCGCGCGATTCTTTTCGGCCTCGATGCCGTTCTCGGTGATGTTGCTGTTCGATCCCACGCCGACATACAGCAGCGAGCCGTCCGGGCTGGCGACCAGGCTCTTGGTCCAGTGATGATCGATCGGTCCGCCCGGCAGCGGCGTCAAGGTCTGTCCGGGTGATGTGATCTTGGTATCCCCGGTGTGATAGGAATAGCGAACGATCGCATCGGTATTCGCAACGTACAGGTCCTCGCCGACCAACGCGACGCCGAATGGCGACTTGAGATGATCGAGGAACACACTCTGCACCTCCGGCTTGCCATCACCATTAGCGTCGCGCAGCAGCGTGATCCGATTGCTTTCTCCGGTATCGCCGCCCGACGTCGCCCATGACTCCACCCATTTCATGATGAAGTCCTTGGGCCGCTTGATCGGCTCGGTACCCGGCGCCTTCGAACTCGACGACGAGGACGTCCCCGTTGGGAAGCACGTAGAGAGAGCGCGGATGCTGCAGACCGGTAGCCAGCGCATTGACCTGAAGGCCGTCAGGCACCGTCGGCTTCTCGCCCTGCTGCCATCCCACGACCGCCGCGATATGCATCGGCGGAATCAAATATTGCTGCTGCGCCGGCAGATCGGGATGAGCACCTATCTGGGTTGTCGGATCGGGCGCCGTCTCGTCGCACCCCGCCAAGCACAACACGGCCAACACACCGGCCGCAAGCCGAACATGACGCATCTCGATGAAACCGGTGATCGCAGGCATCAATCCGCAACTCCCACCCGATGGCGATAGACCATTTCCCCACCGAGCCATCCCGTGAACAGCATCACGAGCACGGTGAGCGCGGAGAGCACCAATCCCGTGGGAACGACCGAGGTCCAGGCGTCGCGGCTGTGAACGAACGAATTGAACAAGGCGAGCAGCAGAACCACCACATTCCCGATCATGTGGTACCAGGCCGGCGCCAACCTGCGGACGCCGCGGCTACCAAGCAGATCGATCAGGCCGGCAAGGGCCGCAAGCCCGCCCATGATCAGGCCGGCAAACAACAGCCACGCGGAAAAATCGGCCCACATCATCTCGGCGGTCCGCCAATAGGCGATGTCGGTGAGAAGCGCGCCGACGAAACACACGATCGGAAATGGCACCAGCATCGCATGGATGGGATGCAGCGCGATCCGCGCCGTCGAATGCGGATTTGGCAGACGGGTGGCCGCTGCTGACGTGGTCTCTTGCATTCAGAACCTCCAAGACGAGCCGTCAACGGCCCGCCTATAGCGAGGTTCCTAAGGCGCAGCGAGCAAGCAGGAACGAACACGTGAGGACGATGTCGGGACATCGTCACGATCGGAGCGCAGGCCGCTCCCAATCGTTTGATGGGCCGTTCGAGCGCGCTGATGTTCGGACCCAAGTCCGCCTTGTGGCGTTTGTTCCCGCGACTGCACGTACTTGCCACTTCGCAAAACACAGGGAGTTCCGCTCGATACGAACGAGCGCCAGACCATGACCAGCCGCAGAATCAAAAAACCCGACATCACGAGGCCTCTGTGGGCGTTGCTTGCATTGAATTTCTTCATGGCGGACATGCAGTCCAGAATTGGTCTCATGGACGGTCCAGGCGTTGTGGCGACCACGATCGTTGTCGCCCAGGGCGTTATGGTGATCATGTCGGTCGTCGGCATGCACGCTGCCGAGCGCCGGAATTTCTGGCCGGTTTTGCTCGCGTCATTTCTCGCCCTGCCGGTGCGTGGCGTGCTGGCGTATTTCCTGTCCGGCTGGTGGGGCGTATTTCCGGTGCAGATTCTCGATGGCATCGGCGCGGGCCTGCAAAGCGTGGCCGTCCCCGGTGTCGTGGCGCGCACCCTCAATGGCACGGGACGCATCAATCTCGGTCAGGGCGCTGTGATCACCATCCAGGGGATTGGCGCCTCACTCAGTCCAGCCCTTGGCGGCTGGATCGCGCAATGGGTCGGCTATCAGCTCGCATTCCTGGGCGTTCTCTCGGTCGCGCTCTGGGTTTCGCTGCGCCGTGTCGTGGACAAATATTGAACTTGGCGGGCCCCGTAGGGACTCAAAGCGTCAATACAGCCCGCCCGTCCCCGATCGCATCACCGCGCGATCTGCGTCCGGCGAAATCCCGGCCTGCGTCCCGTCGATCACATCGGTGCCTGCGACGAGATCGTTGCTTGGTGGCGCCTGACCCGGCTTGAAGGCTTCGAGGATGACGCCTGATGTCTCGCCGGGCCCGGCTCGCGCACCGGTCTTGGCCACGACGCGAACCAGCCTGATGCCGGGTGGTATCTTGAACGGAACGGGCGGCTTGTCGGCCAGCGCCAGCTTCATGAAGTCGCGCGCGATCGGCGCCGCCGTATGACCGGCCTGCGCATTTCTGCCGAGAGAGCGCGGCTTGTCGTAGCCGACATAGAGCGTGACCACGAGATCGGGCGAGAACCCGGAGAACCACAGATCCTTGGCCTCGTTACTGGTGCCGGTCTTGCCGGCGATCGGCTTGCCGACCTCCTTCAGCGCGATACCGGTGCCGGCCTGCACCACCCCCTCCATCAATTCGGTGATCTGGTAGGCGGTCATCGGGTCGAGCACCTGCTCGCGGCGGTCGACCAGCTGCGGCTCGGGCTGGTTCTTCCATCCCTCCGGCGCGTCGCAACCGCGGCATTCGCGCTGGTCGTGCTTGAAGATGGTGTGGCCATAGCGGTCCTGGATGCGGTCGATCAGCGTCGCCTTCACGCGACGGCCACCATTAGCGATCATCGAATACGCGGTCGCCATCCGCATGACCGTGGTCTCGCCGGCGCCCAACGCGTAGGAGAGGTAGTTCGGCAATTCGTCATAGACGCCGAAGCGCTTGGCGTATTCGCCGATCAGCGGCATGCCGATCTCCTGCGCGAGCCGCACCGTGACGGTGTTGAGCGACAGCCGCAGCGCGTTGCGCAGCGTGACTTGCCCCTGGTATTTGCCAGTGGAGAAGTTCTCCGGACGCCAGACACCACCCCCCTGCCCGAGGTCGATCTCGATCGGCGCGTCGATCATCATCGTCGAGCCGGTGTAGCCATTGTCCAGCGCCGAGGAATAGACGATCGGCTTGAACGTCGAACCGGGCTGCCGGTAAGCCTGGGTGGCGCGGTTGAACTGACTCTGATCGAACGAGAAGCCGCCGACCATCGCGAGCACGCGGCCGGTCCGCGGATCCATCGCCACCATCGCGCCTGAAATCTCGGGAATCTGGCGCAGCCGATACTGGCCTTCGACGATGTGGCCATCCTTGGTGTAGAGCGGATCGGCGTAGATCACGTCGCCGGGCTGCAGCACCTGCGCCACCGATGACGGCGTCCTGCCCTTCTGAGGTCCGGAGACCGCCCTCGCCCATCGCACGCCGTCGAGCGGAACGAGGCCGATCTCGCGCTGCTTGCTGACGGCGCCGCCGAGTTCGCGGCCCGGCTGGAGGCCGATCCGCGCCGACTGATCGTTGCTCTCCAGCACCACGGCCATGCGCCAGGGCGAGATGTCCGTCAGCGACTTGATTTCAGCGAGCGGCACGCCCCAGTCGCCGGAAACATCGAGCTTCTGAATCGCGCCGCGATAGCCCTGCTGCTCGTCATAGTTCACGAGGCCCGCCACCATGGTCTTGCGCGCCATCACCTGGATCTTCGGATCGAGCGTGGTGCGGACCGACAGGCCGCCCTCATACAGCTTCTTCTCGCCATAGCGCTCGAAGATGTCGCGGCGGACCTCCTCGGAGAAGTATTCGCCGGCGAAGGTGTGCGCGCCGCTGCTGCGGGTGGTGACGGTGAGCGGCTCCTTGCGGGCCTTGTCGGCATCGGCCGCGGTGATCCAGCCATTTTCCTGCAGGCGGTCGATCACATAATTGCGCCGCTCGATGGCGCGCGCCCGGTTGCGCACCGGATGCAGGCTTGCCGGCATCTTCGGCAGCGCCGCCAGATACGCCGCTTCCGCGATCGTCAGCTCGTTCACCGGTTTATCGAAATAGACCAGCGATGCCGCCGCGATGCCATAGGCGCCAAGGCCGAGATAGATTTCGTTGAGATAGAGCTCGAGGATCTTGTCCTTGGAATAGGTCCGCTCGATCCGCATCGCCAGCAAGGCTTCCTTGATCTTGCGGGAGAACGACACTTCGTTGGTCAGCAGGAAGTTCTTGGCGACCTGCTGGGTGATGGTGGACGCGCCCTGCGGGCGGCGGTTGGAACCGTAGTTCTGGATGTAGGCCAGGCCGGCGCGCGCCATGCCGGAATAATCGATGCCGCCGTGCTCGTAGAAATTCTTGTCCTCGGCCGCCAGGAAGCTGTTGATCACGAGCTTCGGCACCGCCTGGATCGGCAGATAAAGCCTGCGCTCCTTGGCGAATTCACCGAGCAACGAACCGTCGACCGCATGCACGCGGGTCATCACTGGCGGCTCGTAGTTCTGAAGCTGCGAGTAGTCGGGCAGATCCTTGGAGAAATGCCAGAGCAGCCCGGCGATACCTGCCACGCTGACCAGGAACACGACGGTTCCTGCCGCGAACAAGAATCCGAAAAATCGCACCAGAAATCGCATTGACCAGTTCCCATGGCGAACGCGCGGCTCCTTCTGAGCCCGCTGCCTGCCACATCGTGGTCCCGTATATCGATCGCTCCGCGTGCCCGCAATTCGATGCGGGAGAATTAAAGCGGGCCGGACGCCAAACTTATGCCATAGAGCCCGGCTCGCACCCGGGCCCAAATCAGCGCGGCCGCTGCCGTGGGGCTGCGGCGTCGACGTCCGCCCACCCTGGGCGCCCGGAGACCATTCGGTTGTACTGGGTCAACGGTACCCTTAACCAGCCGTTAACCATGACGGCCGCATCTTGTTACCTATAGTTTATTCGCGGCGAGCTAACACATGGCACAGCGCGGTTTTAGAAGACCATTTTTACCCGACGAGAACGTCCTTGGACTGCCGAGGACGGCTGCACCAAGTGCGGGCTCGCAGGCTCTCGACCTCGTCTATCAGGCTGCGGACTTGTTCCGGAACATCGAGGACAGGGTTCGCGCAACCGAGATGCGGGCCGATGCCGCCGAGCGCGCGCAGTTCGACATCATCAGCACCACCGAGCGCAAGCTGAGAGACGCTTCCAAGGCACTGGAAGAGGCGCAAAAGCGCATCCAGACCCAGCAGGACCAGTTGGCGGCACTCGAATTTCGCGCCCAGACGGCCGAAACCGAGTCACTTGAGGCCAGACGGACGCTAGCGCAGGTCGAGGACGCCATTCGCAGACGGCTGCTCCTCACAGGCGGTCCGGCAGACAACGGTTCGACGGCTGCCGCCTGATAAGAAGCCCATCCTGCCGGCCGCGATGACGATCAGTAGCCGTCAGCTAGTCCGCTGTTGCGGCGCGGATCGTTGGCCCCATAGAAGCGATTATTGCCGATCGGCTTGCCGTTGAGCGACGGCGCGCCGATGATAATGACCGCCAGATGATTGGCCGGCTGCGGTGGGCCGAACTTGTGGCCCATCCCTTCCAGGATCTTCCGGGTATCGGGCGACAATGTGTAGTCCTCCACATTGGTCAGGTCCGGGAGCCACTGCTGGTGGAAGCGCGGCATGTCCACGGCCTCCTGCGCGTTCATGCCGTAGTCGATGGCGTTGATCATCGTCAGCAGCACGGCCGTGATGATGCGGCTGCCGCCGGGCGTGCCGACGACCATGACCGGCTTGCCATCTTTCGTCACGATGGTCGGGCTCATCGAGGATAGCGGACGCTTGCCGGGAGCGATGGCGTTGGCCTCGCCCTGCACCAGGCCATAGAGGTTCGGCACGCCGATCTTGGCAGTGAAGTCGTCCATTTCATCGTTCAGCAGGACGCCGGTCTTGGCCGCCGTCACCTTGGCGCCGAACCAGTCGTTCAGCGTGTAGGTGACCGACACCGCGTTGCCATCCTTGTCGGCGATCGAATAATGCGTGGTGTTGCTGCCTTCATGTGGCGCAACGCCCGGCTTGATGTCCCTGGACGCGCCGGCCTTGGCCGGATCGATCACGGCACGAATCTTCGCGGCGTAATTCTTGTCGAGCAGGCGGTCGAGCGGGTTCTTCACGAAGTCCGGATCGCCGAGATAGCTGTTGCGGTCGACATAGGCGTGACGCATCGCCTCGATCTGGTAGTGCACAGCCTGCGCGGAGTGATAGCCCAGATCCTTGAGCGGATAGCCCTCCAGGATGTTCAGCATCTCGCAGATGACCACGCCACCCGAGCTCGGCGGCGGCGCGGAGACCACGTGATAGCCACGGTAATCGCATTCGACCGGCGCAAGCTCGCGGACCTTGTAATTGTCGAGGTCCTCCTGCGTCAGCAGGCCCTTGCCGGCCTGGCTCGAAGCGACGATGGCGGCGCCGACCCAGCCCTTGTAGAAGCCGTCGGTGCCCCGCTTTGAGATCTCGCGCAGGGTCTCGGCGAGTTCATGCTGCGTCAGCCGATCACCGACCTGGAACGGCTTGCCGTTGTTGAGGAAGATGGCGGCCGAGGCCGCATCGTCCTTGAAATCATCGGTTGCCGTTTGCAGCAAGGCGATGTCGCCCTGGTCCAGCACGAAGCCATCCTCGGCGAGTTGCAGCGCCGGCGCGGTCGAGATACATGTTGGCGGTGGCGCCCTTCGGCGCCATTTCGCGGAAATCGAGGAAGGTCTTGCGGCCGTCGGCGAGCTGGATGGTCATGAAGCCACCGCCGCCGAGATTGCCGGCGGCCGGATAGGCGACGGCGAGCGCGTATCCCACCGCGACCGCCGCGTCGACGGCGTTGCCGCCCCGCTTCAGCACGTCGACGCCGACCTGCGCGGCCAGATGCTGGGCCGCAACCACCATCCCGTTCTCGGCGGCGACCGGTGCCACCGACGCCGCGTGGCCAGGCGCAGCGGCGGTGATGCCGACAGATACGATCGCGGCGGCGATCCACCGCGCGCTCATCCCTGGATTTTGCATTGAAACTCTCCCGGACAACGCCGATTGTTGCGGCGCATAATGCGATTTGAGCGCGGAAGCCTAACAGGCTGCGCGCTCGTGCACCACAGCCTCGTCAGATTGCCCTGTCCGTGGAAGTCACGTCAGCCCGACGCCCGCGCGTTCTCCGGCCCTGCAAAATCCAGCACCGGCGCCGCCGCAAGCAGGGCCCTGGTGTAGTCATGCTGGGGATGATCGAACACGTCGTCGCGCGAGCCCTGCTCACGATGCGGCCGCCCTGCATCACCACGACGCGGTCGGCGACCTGCTCGACGGCGGCGAGATCGTGGCTGATGAACAGAAAAGCAAAGCCGTATTGCGTTTGCAGCCGCTCGAACAATTTCAGCACCTGGGCCTGGATCGTCATGTCGAGCGCGGAGACCGGCTCGTCCGCCACCACAAAGGATGGATGCCGCACGATCGCGCGGGCGATGGCGATGCGCTGGCGCTGTCCGCCCGACAGCTCATGCGGCCAGCGCTGCGCGAAGCCGGCAAGCCCGACCTCGTCGAGCATGGCGGCGACGCGGCGGTCGCGCTCGCCGGACGCGAGGTCCTGCGAAAGCAGGGACGACAGATGATGTTGAGGCGCGCCGCCTCTCCTACCCACGCGCGATCCCGCGGCGCCGGCCGATTACTGGCAGCCATGCCGGTGGCCGTCGCGGCCGAGGAAGGTGCCGGTCGCGGGATCGAACGAATGGTAGCGTGCGCAGGCCGACGGCATCGTCGGAGCGATGGCGCCGTAGGCGTTGGCCGGATCGCTGTGGCGCTGAGCCGCCAATTGCTGTTCACCCCATGGCGTCAGGGCGCCGCCGTCGATCGCGCTGCGCCCGGGATTCTGCGCGTCAAATGCCGCCGGCTCCGACATCTGGGCCACGGCTGGTGTGAACATCACGCCTTGCAGCAGCACTGCGGCCGCAATCATCTTGAGTCCGGTCATATGACATCTCCGTTGCGTCGGTCCCAGGACGACGTTGCCGCCCTCTCACATCAAGGACCGATCGGGTGAGACGGAAATTCCGGCCGCAGAGAGAGACATGGTCACAATGCCGCGACGTGGCCGCGGCGACCCATTGCCGCCGCGACACAGGGCGTCCCGGCGAGGCCCTAGTGGTCATGCACATCGGGCCGCGGATCGCCGACAAAGCCGTCGCGGTTCGGCATCTTGACGGCGGCAAGCGATTTGGCATCGAGCACGGCGCTGGCCGAAACGACACCGTTGAGGCTGAGGATGTAGGCGGACACCGCGTAGACATCGTCATTGCGCAGCGACTGCGGCGCGTTCTGCGGCATCGCCCGCCTGATGTAGTCGAACAGCGTCGAGGCATAGGGCCAGTAGCTGCCGACGGTGCGGATCGGCTTCGGGCTCGCCAGCGTGCCCTGCCCGCCGACCAAGCGGTCACCGATGCCGCCCTGCCCGTTGTCGCCATGACATGCCCCGCATTGCTCGCTGAACACGACGCGGCCGCGCTCGACGCTGCCGCTACCCGGCGGCAAATTGGATCCGTCGCGGCCGATGTCGATGTTCCAGCCGGCGATCTCCGCAGGCGTCGCGGCCCGCCCGATGCCGTAGCGCTCCGCCGCCTGTGCGGCGACACCGATAGCCATGATCGCGCAGGTCACAAGCGCAGCCTTGAGGTCAAGCCTGGCCATTGCTCACCTCGCCGTTCGCATCGATCCGCCACGGCCAGATCGCGTTGTTGTGGTAGAAGGAATTGAGCCCGCGCACCGCGACCAGTTCGGCGAGCGTTGGCTGGATGTATCCGGTCTCGTCGATGGCGCGGCTCTGGATCATCGCAGGCGTCCCGTCCCAATGCCAGGGCACGCGGAAACGCGTCAACGCGCGCGTCAGCACCGGCTCCTGGAGCGCCGCGTCCTGCCAGCTTTTGCCGGCATCGACCGAGACCTCCACGCGCCTGATCTTGCCGTGGCCGCTCCAGGCAATCCCGGTGATCTCGTGAAAGCCCTGCGTGGTCAACTTCTGCCCGCCCGAGGGGCGCGTGATGATCGACTTGGCTTCCATCGTGAAGGTGAATTCGCGCGAGGTGCCGTCCGGCATCGGGTCGGTGTATTTCGAGGTTTCCTCGCGCGAATAAGCTGGCTCGGCCGCGACCTTGAGCCGGCGCAGCCATTTCACATTCATGTTGCCCTCGAAGCCGGGCACCAGCAGCCGCAGCGGATAGCCCTGCTGCGGACGCAACCGTTCGCCGTTCTGGCTGTAGACCAGCATGGCGTCGTCGAGGCACTTCTCGATCGGAATGCTGCGCGTCAACGCGGCGGCATCGGCACCCTCGGCCACGATCCATTTCGCTCCCGGCTGCGGGCCAGCCTCATCAAGCACTGTCTTCAGCGGCACGCCGGTCCATTCGGCGCAGCTCACGAGGCCGACGAGGTCGGATGCCGTCTTGCCATAGGGCTTGGTATAGGCCGGATTGCCGGAGCACTCGATGAAATGGATGCGCGATTGCGACGGGAAGCGGCGGATGTCGTCCATCGTGAACACCAGCGGACGGTCGACCATGCCGTGCAGCATCAACCGGTGCTCGGCCGGATCGATGGTCGGCACGCCGCCATGGTGACGCTCGTAGAACAGCCCGTTCGGCGTAATGATGCCGTCGAGGTCCTGCAGCGGCGAACGGCTCGCGGCCGAGATGTATTGCGGCAGCGTCTTCGAGATATTCTTGACGACGGCTTTCTCATGGATCGACGGCGTGCCGTAAGGCTGGCTGCCCATCGGATCGCCGGGTGCCTTCATCCATTCGGGCACATTGGGTGGAAGATTGCTCTCGGACTCGGCAAGTGCGTTTGTGCCAGCGAGACCTGCCATCGCAGAACCGCTTGCCAAAGCCGCACCCGCCTGAAGGAAATGCCTGCGAGACGCCTCTCGCACGCGCTTGTCCGTCGTCTGTTCGCTCATCGACGTTTTCCTCTGACGTTCGTGTCGTCGGTGCAACTAACACCAAACGCCCGAGGCCGTGCAATGATCCAACGCAAGGCCGTCCATCAACTGCCCGCGATGGTTGGTATCTTCCGGCGTGGCGGCTTAGCCCGTCACCGGCGGCGTGCCATGGGTGTGGAACGACTCGATCGTCTTCAACCCCCACGCCTGTCCCTTCTTGCGCTCCTCCTCGGTCCACACGATCGGCTTCCAGTCCGGCGCGAGGATCAGGCGCGCGCCGGCATTGGCGACCTCGACGCGGTTACCGCCGGGCTCGTAGACATAGAGGAAGAATGTCTGCTGGATCGCGTGCTTGTGCGGCCCGGTCTCGATATGCACGCCGTTCTCCAGAAAGATATCGGCGGCGCGCAGGATCTCCTCGCGGCTGTCGAGCGCATAGGTGACGTGGTGGAAGCGGCCCGTCTTGCCGTAATGGTCGCGCGTATAGGCGAAGTCGTAGCTCTTGTTCGACATCGTCATCCACATCGCCGCTTCGGTACCGTCATTCAATACGATCTGCTCGGTGGTTCGGCAGCCGAGATAGTTTTCGAAGAACAGACGGTTGGCCTTGATATCGACCGCGAGGCAGTTGAGATGGTCGAGCCGGCGGACGTTGACGCCGCGCGCCGGAAAGCGCTGCGCCTGGTTCTTCAGCGCCGGCTTGAGTTCGGGCGGCGCCTGGTACCACTCGGTCTCGTAATAAAGCTCGACGACATGGCCGTCGGGATCGCGGCAGCGAAACGCCGGCCCCTGCCCCATGTCGCCGTCTACCCACCCGATATCGAAGCCAGAGCCCTTCAGCGCCGCAACGCGGCGCTCCAGCGCCTGCTGGCTGCGGGCACGCAGCGCCATATGCTCCATCCCCGATGTCTTCGCGGCCGTGAGCTTGAGCGAATAGCGCTCATAGTCATCCCAGCCGCGCAGATAGACCGACTCGTCCTTGCGACCGCTGACCGTCATGCCCATGACGTCGACGAAGAATGCCAGGCTCTCGTCCGGCTTCGGCGTCAGCAGCTCCATATGACCGAGATGGGCGAGATCGAAGATCGGTTCCGGCTGCATGGGGCAATCTCCTGCCGCGGCGACACCAAACGGACGTGGCAAGCCATCGTTCAGGCGAGCAGACGCGTCACGTGTCTATTTGTACTACTGTACAAGAGATTAGGTCCCGTCAACAAATTATTGGGTTGGCACCGGACGCTGAAGGAGTGGGACCCGCGCTCAGCCTCGCGACATCATGATGGGCACCGGCGCGTATGGCCGGAACGCGGTCGCCGATATCGTCAGCGCGACGGCGAGCGCGCATACCACCCAGAGCTTCATCCGCGCCGTCCGACGGTCGGTCATCGGCAGCACGAAGAAGAACGTCATCGCAAGAACGAGAAGCGCGTTGACGAGATAGTACATGGCGGAGCCCTCTTGTTGCGCGGATACAAGATGGCGGGCCGTCGCACCATATTCCGTGGCCAATATCACATTAGCAGGAGCGGCCGCAGCCGGCCGTCAGGCGACCGAGGCGGCTTTCTCGCAGTGCGACGACAACAGCTTCCGGATCTCGACTGCCGGGACCGGCCGGCTGAACAGATAGCCCTGCATTTCGGTGCAGCCGAGAATGCGCAGCAGGTTGCGTTGCTGCTCGGTCTCGACGCCCTCGGCGGTGGTGGTCATATCGCTGGCCGCCGCGATGTTCACGACAGCCTGGACGATCGTGGACGACGCGCCCGTGACGGCGAGATCCTTGATGAAGGCGCGATCGATCTTGATCTTGTCGAACGGAAAGCGCTGCAGATAGCTCAGCGAGGAGTAGCCGGTGCCGAAATCGTCGAGCGCGATGCGAACCCCGAGATCTCGCAACTGATGCAGGACATCGAGCGCGGCCTCGTCGTCGCGGATCAGTACCGCCTCGGTGATCTCGAGCTCGAGCCGCGAGGCCGGAAGCCCCGACGCCGCGAGTGCAGCGGCGACGTGCAGCGCCAGCGTCTCGCTCTTGAACTGGATCGGGGACACGTTGACCGCGACACTGATGTGATCCGGCCAGTTCACCGCTTCCTGGCAGGCGGTATTGAGCACCCAGTGGCCGAGATCGTTGATCAGGCCGGTATCCTCCGCCACGGGAATGAAATCCGCGGGCGAGATGGTGCCGCGTTCCGGATGGCGCCAGCGCAGCAGCGCTTCGCAACAGCTGACCCTGCCGTCCTCAAGATGCAGCAGGGGTTGATAGTGAAGCTCGAAGCCGCCGTCGGCGATCGCCTGACGCAAATCGAGCTCCAGGCTGCGGCGCGCCATGGCGCGCGCGTCCATGCCGGTCTCGAAGAACCGGTAGGTGCGGCGGCCGTCGCTCTTTGCCCCGTAAAGCGCGAGGTCGGCGTTGCGCAGCAATTGATCGATGTCGAGACCGTCGCCGGGTGCGAGCGCGATGCCGATGCTTGCATCGGTGGTGATCAGATGTCCGTTGCAATCGATCGGCTGGCGGATGGCCTGATAGATCGCGGCAAGCAGCTGCATGGTTTCGGTGTGACTGCGGATCGGGGTCTGAATCACGGCAAACTCGTCGCCGCCGAGCCGTGCCGCGACATCGGCATCCGTGAGGCAGGAGCGCAGGCGATCGGCGATCGCCTTGAGCAGCGCATCGCCAACCGGATGACCGAGCGCATCGTTGACGCCCTTGAATTCGTCGATGTCGACATACATGACGGCCAGTTGCTCGCCTGGCTGGATAGCCTTCAGCGCCAGCTCCAGCCGTTCGCGGAACAGCACGCGGTTCGGCAGATCGGTCAACGCATCGTAATGCGCCATATGGGCGATCTTCTCTTCGGCGCGGGTGCGCGCGGTGATGTCCTCGATCGTCGCCACCCATCCACCCTGTGGCAACGGCTTGTTGACGATCTCGATGGCACGCCCACCCGGCGCCTGTGTCAGCTGGCGCGTTCCCTTGCCAAGCTCCACATTGCGGATGATGGCATTGCAGAACTCGTCGACATCGCCGTCGAACGAGCCGGTCTCCTGGCGGTGCTCAATCAGCCGCTGCATGGTACAGCCCGGTTTGGCCACGTCGGACGAGAGGCCGAACATGTCGATGTAGGGCTGGTTGCAGATGATGATGCGCGCCGACGCGTCGTAGAGAACGAGTCCCTGCGGAATGTTGTTCACGGCGGTCGAGAGATTACGGCGCTCGATCGCGAGCCGCTCGTCCGAGACCTGATGCCGCTTCAGCACCAGGAAGACAATGACGGCCAGGATCACGACGGCCGCCATCAACAGCCCTTCGCGCACGCTCCAGCCCGCGGTCGCGCTTCCGAGCAGGCTACCGACCAACATGCCTGCGCAGAAGGCAAGCCCCTTGGTCGAGCCGGTATCGGTATTCTCTGGCGATGGATTGCGGTCTTCGATGCTTACGCTCACGCTGATCTCTCCCCGAGCGCGGCATCGTTACCCAGCACAAATGGAAAGGGCGTTACAACTCGCGGTTAGCAATCGGTTACAAGATACCACAGGATAACGTGTGGTAAATCGCATCGGGCATCCGTTGATTAACGATCGGGCAGTGCTCTCCTTGGACATGGTGAATTCCGCGTTAACGGGAGAATCGTCAAATCAGTTGCCGTTCGCGCCGGAAAGCCACGATTTCGCCGCCGAAGCGCAGCAGTCGGCGGTGCTGCCGCCCATGACCAAGAAACCCTGACCCGGAAGGTGCAGATTTAGCCGATCCGGAACCGCAACGACTTAACGCTTTTTCCAGCCCCGCCGCATCATATTAGTCTGGAATTTCTCAGAACAGCCAGGCCGCAACCGTGACATCCTTCGGACGTGTGATCTCTGTGCGCGGCTCGCAGGCCCGGGTCGGCCTGATGGCCGCCGGCCAGACGCCGCTCTCGGAGGTGCGTGCGACCGTCGGCCGGTTCGTCAGCATCCGCTGCACAACCTCGGTCATCGTTGCCATGATCACCGAAGTGTCGTGCGAGGACCTGCACGAATCCGACACCTACATCGCAACCGCCTCGGTTGACCTGCTCGGCGAAATCCTCGGCGGCGAGCGGCCGAAGTTTCAGCGCGGCGTCACCAACTATCCGACCATCGGCGACGGCGTCGAGCTGATCACCAGTCAGGAGCTGCGCACGGTGTACGCGCCGAGCGGCTCGGACCAGATCAATGTCGGCACGCTGCAGCAGGACCGCTCGATCGTCGCCTATGTCGACGTCGAGGAAATGCTCTCCAAGCACTTCGCGGTGCTCGGCTCGACCGGCGTCGGCAAATCGACCGGCGTGTCGCTGCTGCTCAACGAGATCCTGAAGTCGCGGCCGAGCCTGCGCATCTTCCTGCTCGACGTGCACAATGAATACGGCCGCTGCTTCGGCGATCGCGCGCAGGTGCTCAACCCGCGGAACCTGAAGCTGCCGTTCTGGCTGTTCAACTTCGAAGAGATCGTCGACGTACTGTTCGGCGGCCGCCCCGGCGTACCCGAAGAGCTCGACATTCTCGCCGAAGTGATTCCGATCGCGAAGGGCCTCTATACCCAGTACCAGAACTCCGACCGGGTCGGCCTCGGGCTGAAGCGCGTCGATCCGAGGCAGGTCGGCTACACCGTCGATACGCCGGTGCCCTACCGCCTCGTCGACCTGATCTCGCTGATCGACGAGCGCATGGGCAAGCTGGAGAACCGGTCCTCGCGCATCATTTATCACAAGCTGATCTCGCGCATCGATGCGGTACGCAACGATCCGCGCTACGCCTTCATGTTCGACAACGCCAATGTCGGCGGCGACACCATGGCGGAAGTGATCAGTTACCTGTTCCGCCTGCCCGCCAACGGCAAGCCGATGACCATCATGCAGCTCGCCGGCTTCCCCGCCGAGGTTGTCGACTCCGTGGTGTCGGTGCTGTGCCGCATGGCGTTCGATTTCGGGCTGTGGAGCGACGGCGTCTCGCCGATGCTGTTCGTCTGCGAGGAAGCGCACCGCTACGCTTCCGCCGACCGCAACATCGGGTTCGGGCCGACCCGCAAGGCGGTGTCGCGGATCGCCAAGGAAGGCCGCAAATACGGCGTCTATCTCGGCCTCATCACCCAGCGTCCGGCCGAGCTCGACGCGACCATCATCTCCCAGTGCAACACGCTGTTCACGATGCGCCTTGCCAACGACCGCGACCAGGCGTTGCTGCGCTCCGCGGTCTCGGACGCCGCCGCCAATCTGCTGTCCTTCGTGCCCTCGCTCGGCACCCGCGAGGTCTTGGCGTTCGGCGAAGGCGTGGCGCTGCCGACGCGGCTGCGCTTCAAGGAGGTGCCGCCGCATCAATTGCCGCGCGGCGAAGCCACCATTGCCACGGTGCCGTCGGTCACCGCCGGCCATGACATGCACTTCGTCAGTGCCGTGCTGGAACGCTGGCGCGGCGCGACCTCGCATCGCGACAGCGCAACAGCCAACGACGTCGGCATCAACGACCGCGCGCCGCCGCGCCCGATGGCGCCCGTGGAAGCTCCGATGCTGCAGCCCTCATTGGGGCTCGATCCGGATCGCTTCTCGCTGCTGAAGAAGCCGCTGCGCTAGGCGCCGACGCGGCTTGCGCCGAATCTGCCATCGACTATGGTTTCGCCCGACGCCGCATTCCTGCGGCATGCCGGAACCTTCTCATGACGCAGCCGACCGCAAAACGCTTTGCCACGCCCGCCCTCGACAAGCTCCCCGAGGACATCCGCACCCGCATCCTTGCCGTGCAGGAAAAATCCGGCTTCGTGCCGAACGTATTTCTGTCGCTGGCCTATCGTCCCGACGAGTTTCGCGCGTTCTTCGCCTATCATGACGCGCTGATGGAGAAGGACAGCGGGCTGACCAAGGCCGAGCGCGAGATGATCGTGGTGGCGACCAGTGCCGCCAACCAGTGCCAGTATTGCGTGATCGCCCATGGCGCGATCCTGCGCATCCGCGCCAAGAATCCGCAGATCGCCGACCAGATCGCGGTCAACTACCGCAAGGCCGACATCACACCGCGGCAGCACGCGATGCTCGACTTCGCGATGAAGGTGAGCCGCGCGGCGGAGGAGGTCTCGGAGACAGACTTCGCTGCCCTTGCCGCCCACGGCTTCAGCGACGACGACATCTGGGACATTGCGGCGGTGGCAGCGTTCTTCGCGCTTTCGAACCGGATGGCGAATGTCACCGCGATGCGCCCGAACGACGAGTTCTACATGCTCGGGCGACAGCCGAAATAGGGGGTGGCATCGGTGCACTGGAGCGAGATCATCCTGCGGCTCGGCGTCGCCACGCTCGCCGGAGGCGCGATCGGGCTCGACCGCGATTTGCGCGGCAAGCCGATCGGCCTGAAGACGCTCGGTCTGGTCAGCCTCTCTACGGCGATGGTCGTGCTGCTTGCCGTACAGTCCGTCGAGCCTGACAAGCTCACCGACGCCACCAGCCGTGTTATCCAGGGGGTACTGACCGGCATCGGATTTCTGGGCGCCGGCGTGATCGTCCGGCAGGGCGATCGTCTGCGGGTCCGCGGCCTGACCAGCGCGGCGTGCGTCCTGTTCGCCGCCTGCATCGGAATCGTCTGCGGCGCCGGTCAGTGGCCGATCGTCGTCACGGCACTCGTTCTGGCATTCCTGCTGCTGACTTGCGGAAAATCCGCGGAGCGGCGGTTGCATCGCGCATTGGGTGGCAAGGAAGACCCGCGGGAGCCGGACGCGGGTCCTCCGCCCACGCCTTCCGGTTGATCAGTCGTCGTCCGCCGGGCCGCACCAACCGGGCAGATAGGTCGCGTCCTTGCCACGTCCGAGCGCCAATCCCCGCTCCAGCGCCTTGGCGAAATTGTTCTCCACCATCTTGCGCGGGATATGCCGGCGCAGGAAGTCGGCCCACAGGAATTCGCTGAACGGCGTCGTGTCCTTGGCGAAGCCGCCGGCGCGGCGCATCTCGCCGGCGAGGCTGCGGAATGGATCATCCTTGAGATCCTTGATCGATCTCGGAATGTCCTTGAAGTGGCGGCGCTCGCCCTTGGAGTCGTAGGGATAGACCCAGCGCTTGTTGTCCATGACGCCCCAGAACACGTTGCGCTCGACCATCGTGAGGTCACCGATCACGGTAACCAGGATGTCCTTGACGCCCTCCTCGTGGAGCGCCCGGGCCATGTGATGGTGATCGACCACGTAGTAGCGATCGTCGGGGCCATGGACCACCGGGATCATGTGCTTGCCCAACAGCTCGGCACGCTTCTTGTTCGACGTGTGCTCGCGCCAGCGCTTTCGCTTCTCCTTCACCTCCTGCATCCCGACCGTCATCTGGGTCGGCCGCAGCGACAGGATGGGGACCGGCTTCACGTAGGGTTCGCGCGTATGGGCCATGATCTGAACTCCCGTTTGACCGCTGCTCTGCAATAGGTTCAATGGGTTCCATTATGACATGATGTTGCAGACCGGTGAAAGAGCCCGCGTTGAGTTGGATGGAATGGCTGGAAGAATAAGCGATCGCGCCAAAGGCCGCCTGGTTCGCCTCGGCAACCGCGAGGTGGTGACCGAGGGACTGGAGCTCAGTTTTTGGGCCGATATCAGCCATCGCTGCATGACGGCCTCGTGGCCGTCCTTTATTGGCGGTGCAGCATTGGTGTTCATCGTCTTCAATGCCTTCTTCGCGCTGCTCTATTGGGTCGGCAATCAGCCAATCGCCAACGTGCCCGGCGGCCAGTACGTCGACTACCTCTATTTCAGCATTGAAACACTCTCGACCGCCGGATACGGCGACATGCATCCGCAGACGCATTACGGACACTTCATTGCGGCCGTCGAGCTGTTCACCGGCATCTTCTCGATGTCGCTGATGACCGGACTGATCTTCTCCCGCTTCTCGCGGCCAAGCGCCCGCCTGCTGTTCGCCGACAACCCCGTGATCTCGAACCATGAGGGCCAGCGGACGCTGATGATCCGTCTTGCCAATGAGCGGCACAACATCATCGCCAACGCCAATGCGCGGCTGTGGCTGTTCAAGAATGGCGTCAGCAAGGAAGGCATGGCGTATCGCCGGTTCTTTGAATTGCCACTCGTGAGCAGCGAAAGCCCGGCGCTCGCGCTGAGCTGGACGTTGTTTCATACCATCGACCAGGACAGCCCGCTCCGTGGCCTCGAGGCCGCGGATCTAGCGGCCGTCAATGCCGGGCTCGGCGTGATCGTATCGGGCTACGACGACGTTGCAGCGCAAACGGTGCATGCGCGAAAGTCGTACGAATATTCCGATATCCGCATCGGCCATCGCTACGCCGAGATACTCAAGGCGACCGACGACGGTCGCCTCAGGATCGACTACAGCCGGTTCCACGAGACGATCGAGGGATGAATACCACCTCTGCGCGCACCAAGATTTTAGGTGTGACGCGCAACGAACATGCTAAACAAGGGCGGCGACGCGACCGGACTGACAGCAGTGAAAACGCAGCGGCCAATCACCTCGGATAGCGAGCACGTGGTGCTCAAATTCCGGCCGCGTACCTCGGCACAGCCGCCCGGCAAGCGCGAGGAGCCGATCCGCCCGGCCCGTCCTGCGCCGGTCGCCAATGACCTTTCCCGCTACGAGAAGCCGCGCGGCGAGCCGGACGATTTCCGCCAGCGCATGCTCGCCAATGTCGCCGCCTTCGCCTTTACTGTCGCACTGACCGCGATCGGCATCTGGCTCGCCATGAGCATCGCCGACCTGCGCAAGACTTAGGACTGCCTGGCCATGGGCCGCCGCGACTGCGCGAAGATTTCAGTGATGCCGCGAAGCTAGGCTGGTCGGAACCCTGCTCAAAAACCGCCCTCTTCGGGCCGGCCAAGCTCCATTGAACTAACGGCCCTGCTCCGATATACGGGCACTCGACTCCGGCGGGGGGAATTGGGCATTCCGGGACAACGCGCCCGCCTCCCCCAAGCCGTCCCGGATTTATCTCCAATATATCAAAGGCTTAATGATGTCTTCCACCTACGATCAGATCGCCAACATTATCGCGGAGACCTGCGACATCCCGCGCGACACGATCAAGCCGGAGAGCCACGCCATCGATGATCTGGGGATCGACAGCCTCGACTTCCTCGACATCGCCTTTGCCATCGACAAGGCCTTTGGAATCAAGATGCCGCTCGAAAAGTGGACCCAGGAGGTCAACGACGGCAAGGCGACGACGGAGCAGTACTTCGTGCTGAAGAACCTTGCCGACCGTATCGATGAGCTGGTTGCGGCCAAGAACGCGGCCGCGGGAACGAGCACGGGCTCGTAATCGCCCACCATGGACCTCGACTATTTCAAACTGATCGATCGCATCGTCGACCTCAATCTCGACGCGAAGACGATCACGGTCGAAGCACAGGTTCCTACTGCGCATACCATCTTCGAGGGGCATTTTCCGGGCTTTCCAATCATGCCCGGCGTGCTGCTGACCGAAGCGATGGCGCAGAGTTCGGGATGGCTCCTGCTCGGGCTGTTGAAGTTCGAACGCATGCCATTCCTGGCAATCGTCAAGGAAGCCAAGATGCGCGGCTTCGTCAGTCCCGGTCAGTTACTGACGATCGACGCAAAGCTCGAGCACGAAGGTTCTGGCTTTGCCGTCACAAAGGTAAAGGGGCGCGTCGGCAAGGAGGTGAAGTGCAGCGCTGAGCTGACCTTCGGCCTTTCTCCTTTCCCCGATCCCGCCTTCCGCGTCTACATGGACGCGATGGCCGAGAAGATAAGCTTCCCGCTGCAGGCAATACCCCAAGGCTGAAACTGAATATGGTTGAACCGAAAGAAGTCTGGATCACCGGAATCGGCCTGCTCTCCTCGCTTGGCGAAGGATTGGACGCGCATTGGGAGGCGTTGGGCGCCAAGCGTGTCAATGTCGACGAGACCAAGCTCGCGCCCTACGTCATCCATCCGATCGCCCCGATCAGCTTCGACGCCCAGATTCCGAAGAAGGGCGACCAGCGCCAGATGGAGACATGGCAGCGCATCGGCACCTATGCTGCCGGCCTCGCGCTCGATTCCGCCGGCGTCAAAGGCAATCAGGAAGTTCTGTCCCGGATGGACATGATCATCGCGGCCGGCGGCGGCGAGCGCGATCTCAAGGTCGACATGGCGATCATGAACGCCGACGCGCAGGGCAACTCGGAGCCGGGTTTCCTCAACGAGAAGCTGATGAACGAGCTGCGCCCGACGCTGTTCCTGGCGCAGCTCTCCAACCTGCTCGCCGGCAATATCGCGATCGTTCACGGCGTGTGCGGGACCTCGCGGACCTTCATGGGCGAAGAAGCCTCGAGCATCGACGCCGCACGCATCGCGGTCGCCCGCATCGGAGCCGGCCAGAGCGATATCGCGCTGGTCGGCGCCGCCCATAATGGCGATCGCGGCGACCTCCTGATGCTCTATCAGTTCGGCAATTTCAGCCTGACGGGCCGGCATGTGCCGGTCTGGGGCCGCAAGGACCGGCCGGGCTTGGCGCTCGGCTCCGTCGGCGCGTTCCTGGTGATTGAATCGCGCGAGCATGCCGAGGCCCGCGGCGCGAAGCCGTACGCGAAGCTGACCAAGGTGGTCGCCGACCTCGCCAAGCGCAAGCAGCCCGGCGCGGTGACGAAGTCGCTGGAGGCGATGTGGCCGCAGCTCGGCGTCAGCGACGACGGCGTCCTGATCACGGGCGCGACCGGCGCCGAACCCGCCACTGCCGAAGAGCGTGCCTTCCTGGACGAGCATCCCGGCCTGGCGGTGCGCGCCACCGGAACGACCTTCGGCCACACCGTCGAGGCGCAGTTTCCGCTCGGGCTCGCGCTGGCCGCGCTGTCGATCTCACGCGGAGCGCTTTATCCGGCCAACAACTCGACCGGGTTCGAGGTTGAAAAGGCCGGCGCGCCAACCCAGATTGTGGTGACGGGGGTCGGTCACTGGCAGGGCGAAGGCATGGCCCTGGTCGAGGCCGTAAAGTAAGTCCGGCGCAGCACCGACGGGGAAACCATGACAGCACCACGCGATAAATTCGGCCGGCCGATCGTTGTCGTGACCGGCATGGGAATCGTGACATCGCTCGGCGCCGGCAAGACCGACAACTGGACTCGCCTGACGGCCGGCCAATCCGGCATCAAGACGGTCACGCGTTTTCCGATCGACGGCATGAAGACGACGATGGCCGGCGCGGTCGATTTCGTCACCGTCGAGCCGTTCTCTTCGACCGAACTGTCCGAGCGCCTCGCCGTGATGGCGACCGAAGAAGCGCTCGAGCAATCCGGCATCGGCAGCAAGGGTGACTTCCCGGGACCGCTGTTCCTGGCGGTCGCTCCGGTCGAGAGCGAATGGCCACAACGACTTGAGGTCGCGCGTGCCGTCGAGAAACGAGACTTCGGAATCATCGACTACCTGGCGGCCTGCGGTAACGGCCAGTTCACCCATTTTCACCGCCGCTTCACATTCGGCTCGGTCGCGCTTCATCTCGCCGACACCTTCGGCACCAAGGGATCTCCGATTTCGCTGTCGACGGCCTGCGCGTCCGGCGCGACCGCCATCCAGCTCGGCGTCGAAGCGATCCGCCGCGGCGAAGCCGATGCGGCGCTGTGCATCGCGACCGACGGCTCAGTCAATCCCGAAGCCATGGTGCGCTTCTCGCTGCTGTCTGCCCTCTCCACTCAGAACAATCCGCCGCAGGGCGCTTCGAAGCCATTCTCGAAGAACCGCGACGGTTTCGTGATGGCCGAAGGCGCCGGCACGCTGGTGCTGGAGAGCTACGACGCGGCGATGGCCCGCGGCGCGCGGATCCTCGGCGTCGTCGCCGGCTGCGGCGAGCTCACCGATTCCTTCCACCGCACCCGTTCGAGCCCGGATGGCAAGCCGGCGATCGGCTGCGTGCGCAAGACGCTCGCGGACGCGGGCATGGAGCCGAGCCAGATCGACCACATCAACGCGCACGGCACCTCGACACCGGAAAACGACAAGATGGAGTATCTGGCGACCTCGGCGGTGTTCGGCGAACACACGCCGAACATCCCGGTGTCGTCCAACAAGTCGGCGGTCGGCCACACCATCTCGGCGGCCGGCGCCGTCGAAGCGATCTACTCACTGCTCACACTCGAGCATCAGCGGATTCCGCCGACCATCAATTACGAGGTGCCCGATCCCGCGATTCCGTTCGACGTGGTCGGCAACAACGCGCGCGACGCACGCGTTACCGCCGTGATGTCGAACTCGTTCGGCTTCGGTGGGCAAAATGCCTCGCTGATCTTGACGCGCGAACCGGCCTAGGCCGGTTCTCGCTTCGCGCGATGAAACGTCTGCTCCTTCGTACCAAGGCGCGCCTGCGCGACGCCACCAAACCCGCCACCGAAGCGGCGGTCGGCGCTTTGACGGTCGGCCTGTTGCGAACCACGCGCTATTTCGATCCCGACAAGACCGCGAAATTCTTCGGCCGGCTTACACACTTCATCGGCCGCAGGCTGCGCGAGGATCGCATCGGTCGCGAGAACCTCAAGGCCGCCTTCCCCGAAAAGTCGCCGGAGGAGATCGAGCAAATCCTCACCGGGGTCTGGAACAATCTCGGGCGGCTCGGCGCCGAGTTCGCTCATCTCGACCATATCTGGGACCACGACCCCAAGCATCCCGAACAACCAAGCCGCGTCGAATTCTCCGGGCGCAGCAAGGAACTGTTCGACCAACTGCGCGACGACGGCAAGCCTGCGCTTTTCTTTGCGGCGCATCTGGGCAATTGGGAGTTGCCCGCGCTCGCTGCGGTCGCCCACGGGCTCGATGCTGCGATCCTGTTCCGTCGGCCGAATATCGAATCCGCCGATCGCGCCATCGAACGCATCCGCCAGGTCAAGATGGGCACGCTGATCCCGGCCGGCCGCGATGCGCCGTTCAAGCTCGGGCAGGCGCTGCAGAACGGCCAGCACGTCGCGATGCTGGTCGACCAGTATTTGACCAACGGCGTTCCCGTCACCTTCTTCGGCCGCAAGACCACCGCCAATCCGCTGCTGGCGCGGCTGCGCCGGCAGGTCGAGTGCCCGATCCACGGCACGCGGATCATCCGCTTGCCTGACGGCCGCTTCCGCGGTGAGGTGTCGGAGGAAGTGAAACCGGTGTTCGATGCCTCCGGCGAGATCGACATCCAGGGCACGATGCAGGCGGTCACCGATGTCGTCGAGAGCTGGGTCCGCGAATATCCGGATCAATGGCTCTGGCTGCACCGGCGCTGGCGATGATGCTTCGCGTCACTTCCCCGTCTTCACGCGGGTCCAGAGGCGATTGATGATCCGCTGCGTGGCGGGATCGCGCGCCATGATCACGAACAGCTTCTGCTGCATCGCCTCGTCGGGATAGATGTTCTTGTCGTCGAGGATCTTCGGGTCGATCAGCTTCTGGCTCGCCAGATTGCCGTTGGCATAGGACAGGAAGTTCGAGTTCTTCGCCGCGACGTCGGGACGGTAGAGATAGTTGATCAGCTCATAGGCCTCAGCGACGTTCTTCGCATCCGCTGGGATCGCGAGATTGTCGAAGAACATCTGCGCGCCCTCCTTCGGGACGGTGTAGCCGATCTCGACCCCGGTCTTGGCCTCCGCCGCGCGGCTGCGCGCCTGCATGATGTCGCCCGACCACCCGACCACGAAGCAGATCTCGCCCGAAGCCAGCGCGCCGAGGTATTCGGATGAGTGGAATTTGCGGACATAGGGCCGGATCTTGATGACCAGATCGGCCGCCTTTTCCAGGTCGGCCTGCCTGGTCGAATTCGGATCGAGCCCGAGATAGCTCAACGCCGCCGGCAGGATGTCGTCGGCAGAGTCCAGCATGTGGATGCCGCAATCCTTGAACTTGGCGAGGTTCTCCGGCTTGAACACCATGTCCCAGCTGTCGATCTTGGCGTCGGGACCGAGGATCTGCCGCGCCATCTTGACGTTGTAGCCGATGCCGGTGGTGCCCCACATGTAGCTGGCGCCGTAATTGTTGCCGGGATCGTAGGTTGCCAGCTGCTTCGTCACCACCGGCCAGGCGTTGGCGAGGTTGGGCAGCTTCGACTTGTCGAGACTCAAGAACACTTTCGCGGTGATCTGGCGTTGCAGGAAATAGCCGGTCGGCACCACGACGTCGTAGCCCGACTTGCCGGCAAGCAACCGCGTCTCCAGCGTCTCGTTGGCGTCGAAGGTGTCGTAGACGACCTTGATGCCGGTCTCCTTGGTGAAGTCCTCCAGGACTCCCGGCGCCATATAGTTCGACCAGTTGTAGAAATTGACCGTGCGCTCCTCCGCACCGGCGGAGAAAGAGAACAGCAGAACCGCGGTCGCGACACCGATCAGGCTGACGTACCGGCCCTGCTTTCTCATCCTTACCTCTTCCGACGGTGGACCGCATCCGACAGACGCTCCAGCGCGGTATCGAGCGTGGAGTCTTTCTTGGAAAAACAAAACCGCACAACCGACGTCACCGCATCCTGCTCATAGAATGCGGACACGGGAATTGCCGCGACCTTGTAGTCCTGGACGATGCGCCAGCAAAACTCCGCGTCGGTCTCGTTGAGCCCGAGCGGCGACAGATCCACGGTGAGGAAGTAGGTCCCCTGCGATTTCAGGACCGGGAAGCCGATGCTTTCCAGCCCCTTCGTGAGGCGGTCGCGGCTACGCGCCATATCCCTGCGCATATCGAGGAAATAGTCGTCCGGCTTGTTGAGGCCGTAAGCGACGGCAGCCTGCAGATTGGGCGCCGTGGTAAACGTGAGAAACTGGTGCACCTTGGCGGCCACGCGCAACATCGGCGGCGCGGCACAGACGAAACCGATCTTCCATCCGGTCAGCGAGAAGATCTTGCCGGCGCTGCCAATCTTGATGGTGCGATCGCGCATCCCCGGGATCGTGATCAGCGGGATGTGCTCGCGGCCGTCGAAGACCACGTGCTCCCAGACCTCGTCACAGATCGCGACGCTGTCGAACTCCTGGCAGAACCGCGCCAATAATTCGAGGTCTTCGCGCGGATAGACCACCGCGGCCGGGTTGAGCGGATTGTTGAACAGCACCGCCTTGGTCTTGTGATTGAAGGCGCTCCGCAGCATCTCCTCGTTCAGCCGCCAGTGCGGCGGCTCGAGACGCAGCAGCCGCGGAATGCCGCCGGCCTGCCGAATGATCGGGAGATAGGAATCATAGACCGGCTGAAACACGATCACTTCGTCACCGGGCTCGACAACAGCAAGGATGGCGGAGGTCAACGCCTCGGTGCCGCCCGACGTCACCATCACCTCGGTCATCGGATCGAGGCTGAGCCCGTGCCAGCGTCCATAGTGCGACGCGATCGCCTGCCGGAGTTCCGGAATGCCCATCATCGACGGGTACTGGTTGTAGCCGTTCAGCGTGGCATCCGCGGCGGCGCGCCGGATGTCCTCCGGTCCGGGATCGTCGGGAAAGCCCTGGCCGAGATTGATGGCGTTGTTGTCGCGCGCAGCCTGCGACATCGCCTCGAAGATCGTCACGGGAAGGTCTGCGAAGACCTTGTTCATGGACGTCATGGCGGAAATCAGCCGCCCGTCTTGGTCGGCAATCCCGCAGCCTTCCAGCCGATGATGCCGCCTGCGAGATGCTTGTCATAGGGCAGACCCGCGGCCTGGGCCGCCAGCGACGCCGTCACTGAGCGCTTGCCCGAGCGACAGGCGAACACCACCTGCCTTCCTTTCGGATCGGGAATATCGGAGGGGTCGAAGGTCGACAGCGGCACCACAACGCCATCGGGATAAGCCTCGACGGCGACCTCATTCGGCTCGCGGACATCGACCAGGAGATAGCGCCCGTCGGCTATTCCCTTCGACACCTCGTCCGGCATCAAATCTTCTACCTTGTGGTCCGCCACGGAAAAATCCTCCCAACACGCGATTGGCCAGCGTCACGCCCCTGCCAGTCCGGCTGCAAAGTCGCCTCTCGCGCGGAGAAAATCAAGCGTCACAAACGGGTTACGGCCCTGCGAAGAGCTAGATCGTGACTTTAGATCGTGACTTGCGTGCCGACCTCGACCACCCGGCCGGTCGGAATCTGGAAATAGTCGGTGGCGTCGTTGGACGCGCGGCTCAGCGCGATGAACAGGTGGTCCTGCCAGCGCGGCATGCCGGAATGCGCCGCCGGCTTCAGCGCGCGGCGGGACAGGAAGAACGAGGTCGACATGATGTCGAACTGCCAGCCGAGCTTGCGGGCGATCGCCAGCGTCTTCGGCACGTTCGGCGATTCCATGAAGCCGAATTTCAGGGTCACCCTGGAGAAGGTCGCGCTCAGCTGTTCCATCCGCACGCGCTCAGACGGGTCGATGCGCGGCGTCGGCGCGGTCTCGATGGTGAGGATGACGTTCTTCTCGTGCAGCACCTTGTAGTGCTTGAGGCTGTGCATCAGCGCGGTCGGCGCGCTGACGGGATCGCTGGTCAGGAACACCGCGGTGCCCGAGACCCGCTGCGGCGGCCGCTTTTCCAGCATCGCGACGAGATCGGCGAGCGGGAATTCCAGCTTGCGCGACTTCTCGAACAACAGCCGGCTGCCATGACGCCAAGTGTACATCATGACGATCATCACAGCACCGAGCGCGAGCGGCACCCAGCCGCCCTCCCAGACCTTGAGCAGGTTGGCGGCGAGGAAGGTCAGGTCGAGGAACAGGAACGGTGCGATCAGTGCAGCGGCCGCGAACGGCGACCATCTCCAGACCCGCCAGATCACGACAAACCCCATCATGGCCGTCACGACCATGGTGCCCGTGACCGAGATGCCGTAGGCCGAGGCCAGCGCACTGGAGGAACGGAACATCAGCACCAGCAGGATCACCGCGATGAACAGCAGCCGGTTGACGCGAGGAATGTAGATCTGCCCGGAATGCGCTTCCGAGGTGTGGCGGATTTCAAAGCGCGGCAACAGGCCGAGCTGGATCGCCTGCCGCGTCAACGAATAGGCGCCGGTGATCACGGCTTGGCTCGCGATCACGGTCGCCAGGGTGGCAAGCGCGACCATCGGGATCAGCGCCCAGTCCGGGAACATCAGGAAGAATGGATTCTCGATCGCCTTGGGATCGGCAAGGACGAGCGCGGTCTGTCCCATATAGTTGACCGCCAGTGACGGCAGTACGATGAACAGCCACGCGGTCTGGATCGGACGCTTGCCGAAATGGCCGAGGTCGGCATAGAGCGCCTCCGCGCCCGTCACGGCGAGGAACACCGCCCCCAGCGTGACGAAGCCGATCACGCCATGATGGACCATGAACAACACCGCGTGGATCGGATTGAGCGCATACAGCACCTCGGGATGCCGCACGATCTGCGGCAGCGCCGCGACCGCGATCACCGCGAACCACACGCACATCACGGGTCCGAAGAAGGCCGCGACGCGCGCGGTGCCGCGCGACTGCACCGAGAACAGCACGGCCAGGATGATCACAGTGAGCGGGACGACGTAGGGGTCGAAGGTCGAGGTGACGAGCTTGATACCTTCGATCGCCGACAGCACCGACAGCGCCGGTGTGATGACGGCGTCGCCGTAGAACAACGCGCCGCTGATGATGCCGAGCAGCACGATCGCGCCGGCCCCCCTGGTGACCGCGCGCTGTGCCAGCGCCATCAGCGCCAGCGTCCCGCCCTCGCCGTGGTTGTCGGCGCGGAGCAGGATCACGACATATTTGAGCGTGACGACGATGATCAGCGCCCACAGGATCAGCGAGAGCACGCCGAGCACCGCATGCGCCATCGGCTCCGCCTCGGAGCCGCTGGCCGCGACGACGGCTTCGCGCAGCGCATAAAGGGGGCTGGTGCCGATGTCGCCATAGACGACCCCGATGCTGCCGAGCATCAGAGCCTTGAAGCCTGCGGTGGAATGCGCCTCGCCATGCCCATTGGCCGCCGGCGTTTCCGCCGCGGTGATCGCACTCTCGGATGACATGGAAAGACGCGCCTTTACCTTCTACCGCACTGCACAACACAGAGTGGCAGGCCTATACTCCCGGCCTGAATGCATAGGTTAGCACGGATTCAGGCCTCCGGCATGCATTTCACGCATGGATGGGGATACCTTCGTTTATGATTCCATTGCAACATCAAATGGTTACCTGCGTACCCACTTCCACGACCCGGCCGGTCGGGATCTGGAAATAATCGGTGGCATCGTTGGCGGACCGGCTCATCGCGATGAACAGGTGGTCCTGCCACTGCGGCATGCCCGATTGGGCTGATGGTTTCAGCGAACGGCGCGACACGAAGAACGACGTCGCCATGATGTCGAACTGCCAGCCGAGTTTGCGCGCCACCGCGAGCGCCTTCGGCACGTTCGGCGACTCCATGAAGCCGAAGCGGAGCCGCACCGTCGAGAACTTGTCGCTGATCTTCTCCATGTGCACGCGCTCGGAGAGATCGACGCGCGGGGTTTGCGCGGTCTCGATGGTCAGGATCACATTGTGCTCGTGCAGTACCTTGTTGTGCTTGAGATTGTGCAGCAACGCAGTCGGCACGAAGTTCGGATCGCTGGTGAGGAACACCGCGGTGCCCTTGACGACGTGCGGCGGCCGCTTCTCCAGGCTCTTGATCAGGTCGCGCAGCGGCACCTCGGTGCGGCGGGTCTTGGCGATCAGGATCGCGGCGCCACGCCGCCAGGTCCAGATCATCGTCGCCATGATCGCACCGAACAGCAGCGGCACCCAGGCGCCTTCAAACAGCTTCAGCAGATTGGCGCTGAAGAAGGTGATGTCGATGACGACGAACGGCAGGATCAACGCCGCCGCGGACGCCACGCGCCAGTTCCACAGCTTCCAGATCACGATGAAGCCCATGATGCCGTCGGCGACCATGGTCGTTGAGACGGCGATGCCGTAGGCGGAGGCCAACCCGCTCGAGGTGCGGAACAAGAGCACCAGCAGCAGCACACCGATCAGCAGCAGGCGATTGACGCGCGGCAGATAGATCTGGCCGGCGTGGGTCTCCGACGTGTAGCGGACCTCGAAGCGCGGCAACAGCCCGAGTTGCACCGCCTGGCGGATCAGCGAATAGGCGCCGGTGATCACCGCCTGGCTCGCGATCACGGTCGCGGCCGTGGCGAGCCCGATCAACGGCAGCAGCAGCACATCCGGCACCATGCGATAGAACGAGTTCTCGATGGCCGCCGGATCGGTCAACACCAGCGCGCCCTGCCCGAAATAGTTCAGCAGCAGCGAGGGCAGCACGAAGAACAGCCAACCGGACTGGATCGGCTTGCGGCCGAAATGGCCGAGATCCGCATACAGCGCCTCGCCGCCGGTCACCGCGAGGAACACCGCGCCCAGCGTCACCAGGCCGATGGTGCCGTGGCTCAGCAGGAACTGGATCGCGTAATAGGGATTGATCGCCGCCAGCACCGACGGATCGTCCATGATGTGCACGATCCCCAGCGTCGCCAGCGAGGCAAACCACACCACCATGACCGGTCCGAAGGCGGAGGCGACGCGGGCGGTGCCGTGGCTCTGCACCGAGAACAGCAGGACCAGGATCAGGATCGTCAGCGGCACGACATAATGCTCGAGATGCGGCGTCGCGAGCTTGAGGCCTTCGACCGCCGACAGCACCGAGATCGCCGGCGTGATCATGGAATCGCCGATGAACATCGAGGCGCCGATCACGCCGAGCGCCAGAAGCGGCCAGCTCCGGCGTCCGATCGCGCGCTGGCCGAGCGCCATCAGCGACAGCGTCCCGCCCTCGCCATTGTTGTCGGCGCGCAGCAGCAGCAGCACGTATTTCGCGGTGACGACGGTGAACAGCGCCCACAGGATCAGGCTGAGCACGCCGAGCACCATGATCCGGGTGACCGGCTGGCCGTGCGCGGCGCCGCCGACCGCCTCGCGGAATGCATAGAGCGGCGAAGTTCCGATATCGCCGAACACCACCCCGATGCTGCCCAGCGTCAGGGCCCAGAAGCCCGAGGTGGCCTGCCCCTCCTGGGCTTCGGTGGATGTGACGCTGACCGCCATGACAGGTTGGAACGCGCTATTGGTTGATTTGATCCGCGCGCGGCTATCGACGCTTCCGCGCAGACTGTCAACCGAGCACAAGGTCACGTCACGGTAGCATGGTAATCGGCACTTACGGCTTCAGATCCGGCGGCAGCGGCGGATTTTCCCGCATCAGCGTGATGGTGACGCGACGATTCGCCGGCAACGTCGGATCGTCGGGAAACAGCGGCTGGCCATCGGCTTTGCCCGACACCGCGAAGATATGGGCCGACGGCAATCCCTCCCGCTCCAGGATCTGCCGCACGGCATTGGCGCGGTCCGCGGACAGGTCGAAGGCGTCGTAATCGCCGCGCGCCGGCACGAAGCCTGCGGCCGTATGCCCCACGATCGAGACCCGCAGCGGCGTCGCCTTCAGCGGCGCGGCGAGCTTCTGGATCAGCCGGCGGGTGCGGTCATACGGCACCTTCGACCCGTCGGCGAACATCGAGCGGCCATCCTGGTCGACGATCTCGAGGTTGAGGCCCTCGTTGGTCTCCTCGAACATGATGTTCTTGGAAATCTCGGTCAGCTCCGGCATGTCCTGCAGCGCTTGCCGAAGTGAGGCCGAGGCGAGCGCGAATTCGCGGTCGATCTTCAGCCGCGCGCCGTTGAGCTGGCTGCGCTCCTGCTCGTCCGGCGTCGGATTGGCGGAGGATTCCTCCGGCGAGATGTGATCGACATTCTTCAGCTTCGGCCGCGTCGGCAGGCCGTCGGATTCCACGATGCCGGAATAGCGCACGTTGGTCTGCACGCCGAAGGCGTCGCGCATCGAGCCCGCGACGATCTTCAGCTTGTTGTTGTCCATGGTGGAGAAGGCGACGAGCATCACGAAGAAGCTCATCATCAGACCCATCAGGTCCGCGAACGTCACGAACCAGCCGTGACCTCCGCCATGTGCATCGCCGCGCTTTTTCTTCGCCATCGATCAAGCTTCCTGGACGCGCCTGCCACTGACCTCAGGCCGGGACCGGCTCGCCTTCCTCGTGGCGATGCTTTTCCGGCAGATAGGCCAGCAGCATTTCGCGGACCAGCGCCGGGCTCTTGGAATCGCGGATCATCAGGATGCCGTCGATAATCAGCGTGCGGTTGGTCTCCTCGTCGAGCAGCTTGCCATGCAGCTTGTCGGCGATCGGCAGACAGAACAGGTTCGCGACCAGCGCGCCATAGAGCGTAGCGAGCAGCGCGGTCGCCATGAACGGGCCGAGCTTGGAGGGGTCGGTCATGTTGGCGAACATCTGCACCATGCCGATCAGCGTACCGATCATGCCGAACGCCGGCGCGCAGTCGCCGATCGCGCGGTAGATCTTGCTGCCCTCGTCGAGATGCATGAGGAAATTGTCGCGGTCGCGCTCCAGATTGTCGCGGATGAATTCGAGGTCGTAACCGTCGGCGACGTAGCGGATGCCCTTGGCGAGGAAAGGCTCTGACGTCTCGACCTTTTCGAGGCCGACCGGACCCTGCTTGCGGGCGATCTCGGCGATGCGGGCGAGCTCGTCGACGAGGTCGCGGGCCGACAGCCGGCTCATGGTGAAGGCAAACTTGGCGCCCAGCGGCAGGCCGTGCAGCATCACGCCGAGCGGGAAGCGGATCATGGTCGCCGAGATCGAACCGCCGAAGATGATGATCATGGCGTGTTCGGAGATGAACATGTGCACGTCGCCGCCCAGGAGCATCATCACCGCGATAACGGCGAAACCGGCCAGCAACCCGGCGCCTGTCATGATATCCATGGGAGACTCCAACGCGAACGCAACACCCGCCTGTCCTGGACGGCGCGCGGTCCAAGGCGGATCACGCGGAAAAACCCTAACGTTAATGCCATTAAGGACGAGTTACCGAATTCGGTAGGGATAACAACGGGTAAACGCTCTGCTTCTCGCGATGTCGTTGAAGATGCTGGTTTTCCGCATCGAACGCGGCCACGGCATGCGCAAAAACCCTCCCCGTAGAACACCGGACATGAGATAGCTCTCCGCTGAGGAAACAAGCCAACGGGAAGCACAGGATGAAGGCGGTTGTCGTCGAGCAATATGCGCCGGTCGATCAGATCGGGCTGAAGGAGATCGCCACGCCCGACCCCGGGCTTGGGCAAATCCGCGTCCGGGTGCACGCCGCGAGCATCGGCTTCGTCGATGGATTGAAGGTCGAGGGCCGCTACCAGACCAAGGATACCCTGCCCTTTACGCCCGGCGCGGAGTTCGGCGGCGTGGTCGACGAGGTGGCCAACGACGTCACCAGTGTCACGCCGGGGATGCGGGTGATGGGCGCGGCGCGCTCGGGCGCGCTGGCGGAATATATCACCGTGCCGGCCGCCGCCGTCGAGATCATGCCTGACAGCCTGTCGATGGAGTCTGCTGCCGCCTTCCGCACCAACTACCTCACCGCGCTCTATGCGCTCGGCGAGCGCGGTACGCTCCGCCCCGGCGAGCAGTTGCTCGTGCTCGGCGCGGCCGGCGGCACCGGCATCGCCGCGATCCAGATCGGCAAGTTGCTCGGCGCCCGGGTCATCGCCGCCGCCTCGACGGAAGCGAAGCGCAAATTCGCCGCGAGCTTCGGCGCCGACGCCGTCATCGACTACACCAGGGCCGACTGGCGTGACGCGCTGAAGGAAGCGACCGGTGGTCATGGCGCCGACGTGATCTTCGATCCGGTCGGTGGCGAGGTGTCGGTGCAGGCGTTCCGCTCGATCGCCTGGAACGGGCGGCATCTTGTGGTCGGCTTTGCCGCGGGCTCCATCCCCGCGCTGCCGTTCAATCTGCCGCTCCTGAAGGGCGGCCTCCTGATCGGTGTCGATGCGGCCCAGATCGCACGCCGCGAGCCTGCGGCGCAGGCGCGCGTGATGACGCAATTGTCGGCCTGGCTGAATGACGGCAAGCTTGTGCCGGTCGTCGGCCAAGTGTTCGCGTTCGAGGATTTCCGCGCGGCGTTCAAGACCATGCAAACCCGCGCCGCGCTGGGCAAGATGGTGGTAAGGATTGGTTGAGGGCGGCACAGCTACCAATTCCCTGATCCCTGGCCAAACCCACGGTGTCGTCGCCCAGCTTGACCGGGCGATCCAGTATTCCAGAGACGGTTGTGCGGCGTACTGGGTCGCCCGGTCCCAGTGCGCAATTGCGCACAAGGCCGGGCGATGACAGTTGTAGATGAGGTGCGGTTTCACGTCCTCGCGACATGATTTGTCCGAGGCTTGCATTTCGTTTGCCCTCTCATCTTGCAGAGGGCGCAGGGAAAGCCGGGTGCCGATCGCACCCATGGGCCCGGTGCAACAAAAAGCACCGGGGTAGGACCACAGGTGTAACCGGGAACTCCGGCTTTCCCTGCGCGATGGGTTACGGCTTATACGTGCTCTCCCCGGTGAGACTGGGCTCTTTTGTCACCGCCATCAGCAAGAGACGTCAGTCTCTTGTGACAGGACACCTGCCACTAGGGCGTCAGGCCTGCACGACTTCGCCGTCCGCCTCATGCGCACTCGTCTGTTGCGCAATCCGCGTCCACCGCATCCCACCGCGCGTTCGTGACGTGCGCTCGCCCCTCAATCGGGTGGGACGGGGGATTCATACACTGAGTTGCCCTTCTGATAAATAGAAATATTTTTATCGAGAGGGCTTGACCGGTTTTGACTGAGTTGCCCGTCGGGGCGGTTTGTCGCATGCGGCACAGCTGAATTTGACTTGCGCCCCCCGGTCCGAACCGACGTAGCGCAGGCGACGTCACTTCGCTTGGAACCAACGACGCGCCGACGCATTGTCATTTCACCCATCGGTTGAGAGATCGCTTGCTGCCCGCATCGGTAATTCGTTCCGGTCCGGAGTGTGCCGCGTTGCCTCTGCCGGCGGGCACTGGTCTCCGTATTCTCCAAACCTATGTTGCACCTCAAGGCGTTTCCAACTTGTGTCAGGTACCGGACAGTCAGAGTTCGACAAGACGTCAGACCGCGAGCCAGCCATCGCTGCCAGAGACGACGCGATGAAGACTGACAAGGCCATCTGGTACGTCTCCTTTGCGCTGAAAGACGCCGACGCCGGACACCAGCGCTTCGCACGACAGACGCAAACCTTCGCAAAAGAAGAAGAGGCAAAGGCGTTCGCGCGTACCCTGCTCGATCGAACCAACATTATCAGCGCCGGGACGCTCAATCCGCACGTCCCAAGGCGCGTGATCGCGCCGGCCGCGATCATGGACTGGATCGGCGATCGCTGAGGCATAATGAGATCAGGCCGTGCACTCATAAATCGCGGCTCGATGTCCGCTGTTCGGTGCTTTGCAGACTCAAACAGGGCATCGCCTCAGGTCCCCAAAAAAAGCCAATAGGCGACATCCCGAAGTTATTCAATCGCCTCGCCAGCTTGCGCGGTGACCAGGACCGGTGAGAAGGAACTATGGTCCTATTGCAGGAGAAGCGGCAGATTGAGCGGGCCGCGGAAACCGAATCCGCGCCAGCGCACGCTCGCGGGATCAGGCAAGGCCATGTTGGGGAAGCGCTCGAACAGCATGGGGAGCAGGATGAGGCCGACGGTGCGCCGCGACAGGTGCGCGCCCGCGCAATGATGCGGGCCGTTGCCAAAGGCCTGGTGAGGATTGGGCTCGCGCAGGCCGTTGTAGTTCTCGCCATCTTCGAAGACGTCCTCGTCTCTGTTGGCCGACGCCTGGATCGTCATCACGGTGTCGCCCTTCGGGATGAAGCAGCCGCGAATCTCCGTGTCCTCCATAACGAACCGTGAACTTGCCTGGATCGGCGCTACCCACCGCACCCCTTCCTCAAAGGCGGAGCGCCATTTGCCGCCTGCACGCACGGCTTCAAGCTGATCAGGATTGGTGAGCAGCCCGTAGAGAATCGTCAGCAGGGCGTCGCGCGGCTCGTTGATGCCGCCGCCGATCGCGATCTTTACATTGGCGATCATCTGGCTTTCTGGAATCGGGTTCTTCGCGTTCACCATGAAGGAGAGCGCTGAGGAATCCGGCTCGGCCCGCACGCGTTCGGCGTTGGCACGGATACATCTGTCCATCTCCGCATTGGCGATGTCGGTCGCTTCGAAAGGCCCCGGCGTCCAACCGAAATTGCCGGCGCCGTCGATCAGCGTCTGCGACCATCGCTGCATGTCCTCATCGCTGGCGTCCGGAACGCCCATCACATGCGCCAGAATCCGCGCGGCAAGCGGTCCCGCGAGGGCGGGAAAGACATCGACCACCTCGCCGCGAGGCAGCCGGTCAAGATACGCCGCGGCCAGTTTCGCATACAACGGCGCCCAGTCGGTTTCGATCGTCTTGGGCATCAAGGCCGGCATCATCGCCATGCGTTCGGACCGGTGCTCGTCGTGGTCCTTGCGCATCAGCGTACGCGCGCGAAAGGCGCGCTCCATCGGCGTGTTCGGATCGTTGGAACTGAACAACGCCGCGTTGTCCTTCACGTCTTTGGTGTCGGCGGCCCTGGTGAGGAAGGTGCGCCCCACGGATTTGACCCGTAATACGGGCGCTTCGCGTCTGAGGCGCCGGTAGATCGGATAAGGATCGCGCGTGAGTTGCTCGATCGTGATGGTCTCGTCGAGGGGGGCCAGGCCCGCGGTCGGCATAGTGCGATCCTATTAGCTGCAGGCCAGTATGCGCCGAGATGAAGCTTAATGGCCGGCGCGAAACATGACAACCCCGGCGTCCGCCGCACGCCGACGCCGGACACCAGCGCTTCGCACGACAGACGCAGACCTTCGCAAAAGAAGAAGAGGCAAAGGCGTTCGCGCGTGCCCTGCTCGATCGAACGGACATTATCAGCGCCGGCACGCTCAATCCGCACGTCCCAACGCGCGTGATCGCGCCAACTGCGATTATGGACTGGATCGGCGATCGCTAAGACATGATGAGATCAGGCCGTGTACTCATAAATCGCGGCTCGATCCATGACCGCTATTCGGCGCTTTGCAGACTCAAACCGGACGTCTCCTCAGGTCCGAAAAGGGCCAAAACCGGACTCAGTGAGACCAAGCCGCCTTCTGCAAGCAAACATCAGCGACCAATGAGCGGCTCGGGCGCGCTCCGTGAGCGCGTCGGGCCTATTTCTATTAGCTTCTCGCGCTTTGTGTTCACCATGGCGCGAACGTTACTTCCTTTCCACGTTCCTTGTCAGGCACAGCCTCCTTGGACCGCACGAACACAAAGCGGGAAATCGCGGATACTTCCGCGTCTGGCCTGCCATCCTGGCCTATGAGGGCAAGACCCGCTCCGCTATTGGCTATGGTTAAAATGACCGGCTCGCCGCTCCACGTCATGATTGGCTCCATTCCAACAACGAGAAATTCACCGATGGGTTGATCAACATACTGAAGCCGCAACTGCGGACCGACCTCTGCTGTCGCAAATCCAAAACCGAGTTTCCGAGCGCGCGCGTAAAGCGCGGCCAGGGGCACGGTGTGGGCTGTAAAGCCGAGTTCGACGGCCGATACGGCGACCAGTTCCACGCTTGCTTTTGTACTGACGGTAAAGGCGGGTCGAGCGAGAATTTCCGCGGCCAGTCCTCCAATGTTGCAACCAGCTGCGTCCAACGCGAGACGAAGGGCGAAAGAATCCATGAAAGTGCCCAGTTCAATTCTCTTCCACACCGCGACATCGGCCGCGGATTTGATCAAGACTTTCGGCGCCTCAGAAGGTTTTCTGAGAAGCAACTTGTCGTGCGAGACATCACGTGCTGCGCATTGAGCCCTGGCTTCACTCGCGGGTTGGAGCATGCACGCCGCGCACAGCGTCACGAAAATGAGAAGGCCGCGATGTGGTGTTCTCGAATATTGGCCGGATGCGGGGAAATTGGTTTCCTGTCCCATGGCAACCTCTCTTGCACAGGGCACGTATGGATAATCAGAAAATTGCTTCAGTATTCGTCGAAGGCCCGCTTCGTCGAGGGGCTCGTAAGGTAGGTCCCATTCGCCACACGAAGGTTCAAGCGAGCATACGAATCTCAGGAGAGATCGGGCAACAACATCTCAGGAGAGATCGGGCAACGACGTTGACCGAATTGGTGTTTGCGACAGCTCACGAGCTTGTTGAAGCCAGTGGCGCCAGTGCAATTTAACCGCGTACGTGCGTGCGACTGCCCATGATCGCTTCGGGTCGTTCGCGACGATTTCGCTATATCTCGGATAGGTCCGCGATCAGTTGCATCTCAGACCGCCAGTTCAACGTTGCAAACCTCTGGATATGCGTGATTCAAGCTCGCGAACCGGAGCCTCGAATTGTCAGATGTGAATTGACGGACCTTGAGTGGACGGCCATTAGGCAATGGCTCGCCTCTGATCAGGTCGCCCCGGACCGCGCCGCCGGCATGTAGATCTGGGCATAGCCTTCCTTGATCGCCGAGGTGATGCGGTCGAGGCGGCGGTCGATATGCTTCTCGAGCACGGAGACGCAGGTCTCCTCGTCGCGCGCCTTCAATCCCTCGACGACGGCGCGATGTTCGGCCTGGGTGTTGGAGCGGTTGATGCGGTCCATGTCGATCCAGCGCACGAAACGAATCCGCGCATTGACGTTGCGCAGCACGCGCAGCATCTCGGCGTTACCAGACATCGCCATCAGCCGCTCGTGGAAGGTCTCGTCAAGCTCGACCAGTTCGACGGACGAACGTTCCCCGGGATCGGGACCGGTGGCTTGCAGGAAGGCCAGCAGCGCGTCGATGTCCTCATCCCCAGCGCGCTTGATCGCGAGCCGGACCGAGGCGATCTCCAGCGACTTGCGCAGTTCATAGAGATCGAAGATCTCATGCGCGTCGAGCTCGCGGCAGAAGAAGCCCTTGCCCGGCATGAAGCGAAGGAAACCCTCGGTGTTGAGCCGGTTCAGCGCCTCGCGCAGCGGCGTGCGGCTGACGCCGAGCCGTTTCGCCAACTCTCCCTCGTTCAGCCGCTCACCCGGCTTGAACTCATAGCTGATCGCCATCGCCTTGAGCTGCTCATAGACGCGGTCGACGATGCTGTCTGAGCTGATGTCCAAGTTGATACCCGCTTGGCTCTTCACGGTTGAAGGGAATCGAGATTGCTACACGATACTATCATCCAAAGGCACGCGGGCGCAGGCCGGCATGAAACCAGGTGATCATGGAATAGATGTCGTAGACGGGAAGCCCGACTTCGGCCTGCAACGCAGCGGCGTAAGGCGGCATGTTGGTGCATTCGAGCACGATGGCGCCGACCTCGGGATGGCGGGCGACCAGTTCTTTGCCGGCCTCGACGACATCGCGTTCGGCCAGGGCGATGTCCATGTCGTCCTTCTCGGCCTTGATCAGCACGCGGAAGAATTCCTTGCCGTGCTCGGTGCCGACCAGCGGGGTATCAAGCGGCACGCCGGCGCCCTCGAGATGGGCCGGCGACAGGGTCGAGCCCGACACCGTGACGAGACCGACGCGCTTGCCCGGCGGCAGCGTCGCCTGCACCCATGGCACCTGCATCAGGGACGAGGTCGCGACCGGCACGCCGACGGCGGCCGCCAGTTCCTTCTGGAACAGCGCGAGGAAGCCGCAATTGGTGGTGAGCGCCTCGGCGCCGAGCCGCACCAGATCCTTCGCAGCGTCGATGAAGTCAGGCAGCAGGCCGGCCGCGCCCTCGAGCACGACCTTCTCGGGCGACGCCCCGCTCACCACACGATAGAGCACCGGGAACGGCCAGGTGGTGCCGTTGCCCATGTCGCCGGGAATCCGGGGAAACCGCGCCTCCAGCATCAGGATGCCGAGCGGCGCGCCATAGAGCGCCTTGCCGCCGCGGGCGATACGAGAAGGAGAATTCGCAGGATACGTCATGGCGTCGATGCCTCAGAGGAAACGGGAGGGTGCGAAAGGCCCCAGCGGGATTTCCGCCGGCTTGCCGCTGAGCAGTTGCGCAACCAGCCGGCCGGTGCGGGCCGAGCCGACCAAGCCGACATGGCCGTGGCCGAACGCATAGACCACATCGCGCGTGGCGCGCGCATAGCCGATGCAGGGACGGCCGTCTGGCATGCTCGGGCGATGGCCGAACCAGGTTTTGATGCGCGAGGCCGGAATATTCTTCGGCAGCTTCGGGAACATGCTGAACAGATGGTCGCGCAGGATCTCGGCGCGCTTCCAGTTCGGCGCGGCGTCGAGGCCGGCGATCTCAACGGTGCCGGCGGCGCGCAGGCCCTTGTCGGTCCAGTTGACGACCATTTTTGCATCCGAGGCCATCATCGAATTGCGCGGCCCGGACTTCGGATTCTCGATCATCACATGATAACCGCGTTCGGTCTCGAGCGGCAGCGGATCGCCGATCGACGCGCTGAGCTGCTTCGAGCGCGCACCCGCGGCGACGACGGCGGCATCGCACGCGATCTCGCCGGTGTCGGTAACGACAGCGACGAGCTTGTTGCCATCAAGCCTGAGGCCGGTCGCCTTGGCGGCGACGCGCACGGCACCCTGGGCGATCGCGTGAGCCGCGAGCGCCGCGACATAGCTGCCAGGATCGCGGCAACGCCCCGCCTCCTCCACCACGACGCCGAATTTGTAGCGCGGGTCGAGATCGGGCTCGCGCTGCCGCATCTCGTCTTGGTCCAGCTCGAGCCATTCGATGCCGACACGCTTGCGGATGCGCCAGCCCAGATCGCCGTCGAACGGCGCGCGCGAGGGATACACATGCATCACCCCGCGACGCTCGATCAGCTCGGGCACGCCGGCTTCATCAGCCAGTTGCTTGTGCAATTGCGGCGCGTCCTTGAGGAGATCGCGCAGCGCCCGCGCCGTGGTCTCGACCTGCGCCTCGGTCCAGCTCGACAGCAGATACTTGATCAGCCAGGGCAAAGCCTTCGGCAGATAGGACCAGCGGATCGCAAGCGGTCCCATCGGGTCCATCAGATAACCCGGGACTTTCTTCCAGGTACCGGGCTCGGCCGGCGGGATCACCGAATGCGAGGATAGCCAACCCGCATTGCCGTAGCTCGCCGCCTGCGTGCCACCGGGCTCGCCGGGATCGATCAGCGTGACGCGATGCCCCTCGCGCAGCGCCTCGATGGCGCTGATCACGCCGACTGCGCCAGCGCCGATGATCGCAACGTGGCGGCCCGTGGCTGTCATCAGCGCTTGGCCTCTTCGGGCACGAAGTCCTTGCCCACCGACATCGCGCGGGGATCGACCAGGCAGTGCAGGATCGCGGGCTTGCCGGAGGCGAGCGCGCGCTCGAAGGCGGGTGCGAAATCTTCGGTGCGCTCGACCCGTTCGCCGTGACCACCGAACGCCTTGGCGTACAGCGCGAAGTCCGGGTTCTTCAACTGCGTGCCGACGACGCGGCCAGGATAGTCGCGCTCCTGGTGCATGCGGATGGTGCCGTATTGCCCGTTGTCGATCACGACGACGATCAGCGCCGCGTCATATTGCACGGCGGTGGCAAACTCCTGCCCGTTCATCAGGAAACAGCCGTCACCGGCAAACGCGACGACGACGCGATCGGGAAACTGCCGCTTGGCCAGCACCGCCGCCGGCACGCCATAGCCCATCGAACCCGAGGTCGGCGCAAGCTGGGCGGCGAAGCTATGGAAGCGATGGTGGCGATGAATCCAGCCGGCATAATTGCCGGCGCCGTTGCAGACGATGGCGTCCTTCGGCAGCCGGTCGCGCAGCCAGGTCACGACCTGCCCGTACTGGAATGCGCCCGGCAGTTCGCGCGGCTTGTCGGTCCAGGCCAGATAATCCGCATGCGCCTTCGCAGCTTCGCCGTTCCAGGCCGGAGCGGCAGCAGGCTTCAGCGTCTCGACGGCGGCGGCGAACGCGGCCGGCGTGGCCTGGATCGCGAGCGCCGGCTGATAGACGCGGCCGAGCTCTTCGGAGCCGGGATGAACATGGATGAGCTTCTGGCTCGGCACCGGAATGTCGAACAGGGTGTAGGACGACGACGGCATTTCCGACATGCGGCCACCGATCAGGAGAATGACGTCGGCGCCGGTGATGCGATCCTTCAGCTTCGGGCTTGGACCGATGCCGAGATCGCCGGCATAATGTGAATGATCGGCGTCGAACAACGAGGCGCGGCGGAACGAGGTAGTCACAGGCAGATCGAAGCGCTCGGCAAAGCGCGCGATGCCCTTGGCGGCATCAGCGGTCCAGGCTGAGCCGCCGAGAACCACGATCGGCGCCTTGGCGCTCGCCAGCATCGCACCGAGGCGTTCGAGATCTGACGGCGCCGGCCAGCTCACGGCCGGCTCGATCCGCGGGGCATCGGAAACCGCGGCGGTCTCGGTCAGCATGTTCTCCG
The DNA here is from genome assembly GCF_049949265.1 of Bradyrhizobium genosp. P. NCBI lineage: Bacteria > Pseudomonadati > Pseudomonadota > Alphaproteobacteria > Hyphomicrobiales > Nitrobacteraceae > Bradyrhizobium > Bradyrhizobium genosp. P. The sequence continues at coordinate 5,808,739 of NZ_CP188195.1, forward strand.
GCAGCGCGATCACGACGGGACCGGGGCGCCCCTGCAACGCGATGCGGAAGGCGCGTGCGACGAGTTCAGGGATGCGGTCCGGTGCATCGATCTCGACCGCCCATTTCGCCATGGTGCCGAACACCGCCTTGTAATCGAGCTCCTGGAACGCCTCGCGCTCGCGCATGCCGGTGTCGACCTGGCCGACGAACAGGATCATCGGGGTCGAATCCTGCATTGCGATGTGCACGCCATGGGCGGCGTTGGTCGAGCCGGGACCGCGGGTGACGAAGCAGATGCCGGGACGTCCCGTGAGCTTGCCATAGGCCTCGGCCATCATCGCAGCTCCGCCCTCGGCGCGGCAGATCACGACGTCGATCGGGCTGTCATGCAGCGCGTCGAGCGCCGCGAGGTAGCTTTCGCCCGGCACGCAGGTGACGCGCTCGACGCCTTGCGCGACGAGCTGGTCGATGAGGATCTGGCCCCCGGTGCGGGCGTTACTTTTGTTCATGACAGCTCCCTGCAGGCTTTGGCGATGCGGCTCAGCGCCTCGCGCAGATTTTGTTCCGAGGTTGCGTAGGACAGACGAAAATACGGCGCAAGGCCGAAGCAGCTGCCGGGGACCACGGCCACGTCATGCTGCTCCAGCAAATAGCGGCAAAAGGCGGCATCGCTGTCGATTTGCACGCCACCGGGCGTCCGCCGCCCGATCAGGCCAACGCAGCTTGCGAAGGTATAGAATGCGCCCTCCGGCCGGCGGCAGCTCACGCCATCGATCGCGTTCAGCGCGTCGACCACGAGGTCGCGGCGGCGCTGGAAGGCGTCGCGGCGTTCGATCAGGATGCCTTGCGGCCCGGTCAGCGCCGCTATCGCCGCCGCCTGGCTCACCGACGACGGATTGGTCGTGCTCTGGCTTTGCACTACGGCCATCGCCGCGATCAGCTCGTGGGGACCGCCGCCATAGCCGACACGCCAGCCGGTCATCGCATAGGCTTTTGAAACCCCGTTGACGGTGAGCGTCCGCGACTTCAGGCCGGGTTCGAGCGCAGCGGCCGTGACGAAGGGCATGCCGTCATAGGTCAGATGCTCGTAGATATCGTCGGCCATCAGCCAGACCTGCGGATGACGTATCAGCACGTCCAGGATCGGCCGAAGCTGCGCCGCCGAATACGCCGCCCCGGTCGGATTCGACGGCGAATTCAGCAGCAGCCAGCGCGTCCGCGGCGTGATCGCGCGTTCGAGATCGGCGGGATCCAGGCGAAAGCCGTTGTCCTCGCGGCACAGCACGTCGACCGGCGTGCCGTCGGCGATCTTCACCATGTCGGCGTAGCTTGTCCAATAGGGTGCTGCGAGGATGACCTCGTCGCCCGGACTGAGAGTGGCCATGAACGCGTTGTGGATCACCTGCTTGGCGCCGGCGCCGGCGGTGATCTCGTCGCTGGCGTAATCGACGCCGTTCTCGCGGCGGAATTTCTCCGAGATCGCGGCCTTCAGCTCGAGCGTGCCGTCGAGGATCGTGTATTTGGTCTGGCCGGCGCGGATCGCCCGTTCGGCAGCGGCCTTGACATGGTCGGGCGTGTCAAAATCGGGTTCGCCGGCGCCAAGCACGATCACCGGCCGCCCTTCCCGCTTCAGCCGTTGCGCTGTCGCGCCGATCTTGAGGATCTCGGACACGCCGATCGCGCCGATGCGCCGGGCGGGGCGGAAGCTCGATGGCGTTTCCTGGACGGTCACGGCGCGCTCCGATGCATCAGCGGCGCGCCGCTGTTACGATAACCTCGATGCGGTAGGCGGGATCGGCGAGCTCGACCTTGCCGCAAGCGCGGGTCGGCGCATTGCCCGGCACCACCCAGGCGTCATAGACCGCGTTCATCGCGTCGAAATCGTCCATGGTCTTGAGCCAGACCTGCACGCTGAGCAGGCGCGACTTGTCGGTGCCGGCGCGGGCCAGCATGTCGTCGACCTTGGCGAGCGCTTCGTGCGTCTGCTGCGCAATGTCTGCGGACTTGGTGTCGGCGACCTGGCCGGCGAGGAAGACGAGATCGCCGAACACGCTGGCGCGGCTGCGGCGCGCGTTCTGGTCGATGCGGGTGATGTCAGACATGCGGGATTTCCTGGTTGCGTATGAATCAGCGGCCGGTCGCGATGATGCGGCGGCAATGCTCGAGCGCGGCGCCGATCAGATTGTCGCTCGCCTCAGGCGTGCGGAACGCCGAATGCGCCGACAGCGTCACGTTCGGCAGCGTGGTGAGCACGTGGCCGGCCGGCAGCGGCTCGACGGTGAAGACGTCGAGGCCGGCATGGGCGATGTGGCCGGATCGCAAGCCGTCGATCATGGCGTCCTCGTCGACCAGCGCACCGCGCGCGGTGTTGATCAGGATGGCGCCGGGACGCATTGCGGCGATGCGATCGCGGGAGAGAAAGCCCTTGGTGTCGTCGCTGAGCAGCAGATGCAGCGAGACGACATGGCTCTCGGCGAGCAGTTTTTCGAGCGGCACGAACTCGACACCCGGATGCGACTTCGCGGTCCGGTTCCAGGCCAGCACCTTCATGCCGCAGCCGAGCGCCATGCGCGCAGCTTCCGCGGCGATGCCGCCGAAGCCGATCAGGCCGAGCGTCTTGCCGGTGAGCTGCATCGCGTCGCGGCGCAGCCAGTTGCCGGCGCGCATGCCTCGATCCATCTCGCCGAAGCTTTTCGACGACGCCCACATCAGTGCAATCGCACATTCGGCCACAGCCGTGTCGCCATAGCCCTTGATGGTATGGACGGCGATACCGTGCTGGCTCAGCTCGTCCGGATTCATGTAGCTGCGCGCGCCGGTGCCGAGGAAGACGATGTGCTTGAGACCGCTGCATTTGGCGGCGACGGCTGTTGGTACCGCTGTGTGATCGACGATCATGATCTCGGCGCCGTCGAGCAGGCCGGGCAGATCGTCGGGCTTGATGCCGGCGTTGCGGTTGATGGCGACGGGCAGGCCTTGCGAGCCCAGCAGCTTTTCAGTGACGGCCGCCAGCGTGTCGTTGGCATCGACGAATAGAGCGCGCAACGGACCTCTCCTTCCAATCATGAACAAAGGCAGCGGCGGGTCACCGCCCAAGCGGTGGGCGACTATCCGAAAGCCGCACTTGACTGCGTTCAATCTTGTATTCAGCATTGAATGCGGTTGGCAACCCCTTCAGCGGAGGATTTTCGCCGACCGCCTGAAGGCCTGCCGACCGATTGGGCATTCCATGACTCTGCCGCTCAAACGGTCAGCAAGTTAACATACTGGATTGCATTTTATCCTGAATACAGAAATAGTCCAGCTCGGAACGCTGAACTCATCCGCGAGAGGACCGACATGAATCGCAGGGACGCACTCACCACCGTGGCGCTGGCAGGCGCCGCCGCGATTGCCACGACCGCATCAGCCAAGGCCGATACCGCGCCGGAATCCACGCTCGCGCGCATCAAGAAGAGCGGCGTGCTGCGGGTCGCCGTGATCGTCGGTCAGGAGCCCTACTTCCACAAGGATCTCGCCAGCGGCCAGTGGTCGGGCGCCTGCATCGACATGGCCAACGACATCGCCTCCAAGCTCAGCGCCAAGGTCGAGACGCTGGAATCCACCTGGGGCAACCAGATCCTCGATCTGCAGGGCGGCAAGGTCGACCTCGCCTTCGCCGTGAACCCGACGCCGGAGCGCTCGCTGGTCATCGATTTCTCCACGCCGATTCTGGTGCACTCCTTCACCGTCATCACCAAGAAGGGTTTTGCCAAGCCGCAGACCTGGGCTGAGATCAACAAGCCCGAGGTGAAGATCGCGGTCGACATCGGATCGACGCACGAGACGATCGCGCGCCGCTATTGCCCGAAGGCGACGATCCTGGGCTTCAAGAACCGCGACGAGGCGATCCTGGCGGTCGCCACCGGCCGCGCCGACTGCAACGTGTCGCTGGCGGTGCTCGCGGTGTCGACGCTGAAGAAGAACCCCAATCTTGGCGAGCTCGCGATCCCGCGTCCGGTGCTGACGCTGCCGACCAACATGGGTATCCGCGCCGACGCCGATCGCCGCTACAAGGATTTCCTCAGCGCCTGGGCCGACTACAACCGTTCGCTCGGCCAGACCCGCGAATGGATGCTGAAGGGGTTCGAGTCGGTTGGCCTCGCCCCGGACGACATCCCCCCGGAAGTGCAGTTCTGACGCGCCGATGTACGTCTGGGATTTCGCGGCGCTCAAGCCCTACTGGCCGCTGATTTGGCAGGGCCTGCTGGTCACCATCTTCTATACCGTGACAACAGTGGTCACGGGGCTCGTGATCGGGCTCGTCGTCGGCATCCTGCGCACCAATTCGCCGCGCTGGATCACGATGCCGCTGCGATTCTACATCGAGGTGTTCCGCTGCACCCCGCTGCTGGTGCAGTTGGTCTGGGTCTACTACGCCCTGCCCGTACTGATCGGCGTCGATATGTCGCCAGCGATGGCCTGCTTCCTCGCACTGTCGCTCTACGCCGGTTCGTTCTATGCCGAGATCTTCCGCGGCGGTATCGAGGCCGTTGATAAAGGCCAGTGGGAGGCCGGGCGCGCCATCGGCATGCGGCGCGGCAAGATCTTCCGGCGCATCGTGCTGCCGCAGGCGATCCAGGTGATGATCCCCTCCTTCATCAACCAGACCATCATGCAATTGAAGAACACCTCGCTGGTCTCGGTGGTCGCGGTCGGCGACCTGCTCTACCAGGGCTCGGTGATCACGGCGACGAGCTACCGGCCACTCGAGGTCTACACCGCGATCGCGGTGCTGTATTTCGTCGTGCTGTTTCCGCTCACTTTGGTCGCCGATCAGATCGAGCTCAGGCTGGGAGCGCACCGATGACCGCAAACGGCGCGACGCTGGCCGCGAGCAACATCCACAAGGCGTTCGGCGACAACCTTGTGCTGAAGGGCGCCTCGCTTGCGGTCTCGCGCGGCGAGGTGGTAACCTTGATCGGCGCCAGCGGCTCCGGCAAGTCGACCTTCCTGCGCTGCCTCAATCTGCTTGAAATGCCGCAACAGGGCGAGCTTGCGATCGGCCCCCACCGCTTCGCGTTCGGCACCGGCCTGCGGGCCCCTGGCGACATCAAGCTCGCGCAACTACGCCAGAACGTCGGCATGGTGTTCCAGCACTTCAACCTGTTCCCGCACATGTCGGTGCTGCGCAATCTCACCGAGGGTCCTGTGCAGGTGAAAGGCATGTCGCAGGCCGAGGCCAACGCGCTCGGCCGCGATCTCCTCGCCAAGGTCGGCCTCGCCGACAAGGCCGATGCCTATCCGAGTCGGCTGTCCGGCGGCCAGAAGCAGCGCGTCGCGATCGCGCGCGCGCTCGCGATGAAGCCGGACGTGATGCTGTTCGACGAGCCGACCTCCGCGCTCGACCCCGAACTCGTCGGCGAGGTGCTGGCCGTGATCCGCAACCTCGCCGCCGAAGGCATGACCATGGTGCTGGTGACGCACGAGATGGCCTTTGCGGCCGACGTGTCGAGCCGGGTCGGTTTCATGAATGACGGCGTCATGGCGGAGGTCGGAACTGCCGAAGAGATCATCCGCCAGCCGAAGAGCGAGCGGCTGAAGGCGTTTCTCAGCCGGTTTCACGAGGCAAGGTAGGCTGCGCCCGCCTCCTCCCCCGGACCGCGCGCTCCATCGAGGCGACCGCGCCGACCGCAAGCGACAGCCGCTCCTGCGGCAATTGCTGCATCAGTTGCGCGAAGCCGTTGCCTTCCTCCTGGCCGAGCAGATTCTCCGGCGGGACCGTGACATTGTCGAAGAACAATTCAGACGTGTCCGAGGCGTGCAGACCGATCTTGTCGAGGTTGCGCCCACGCCGGTAGCCCTCGGCGCTAACAGTCTCCACCACGATCAGCGAGATGCCTTTTGACCCTGCGCCGCCGGTGCGCGCGACCACGATGACGAGGTCGGCGGCGTGGCCGTTGGTGACGAAAGTCTTCTGGCCGTTGATGACGTAGGAATTGCCTTGTTTCCTGGCGGTGGTCTTGACGGCTTGCAGATCGGAGCCGGTGCCCGGCTCGGTCATCGCGATGGCGCCGACCATCTCGCCGGACGCCATCTTCGGCAGCCAGCGCTGCTTCTGCTCCTCCGAACCGTAATTGAGGATGTAGTGCGCAACGATCGCACTGTGCACGGAGACGCCGGTGGTCAGCTCCGGCACGGTGCTCTCGAGATCGTCGAGCACGGCGGCGTCATAGGCAAAGGTGGTGCCGAGACCGCCATAGGCCTCCGGCACGCTCGGGAGCAGCGCGCCCATCTCGCCGAGGGCGCGCCAGGCGGAGCGGTCGACCAACTTCTGCTCGCGCCATTTCTCGGCGTGTGGCGCCAAGTCCTTGGCGAGGAATTTGCGGAACTGATCGCGGAACGTATCCAGTTCCTCGGTCATCCAGGACGATCGGTAGTGCATCATGCCACCAATATCAGATGAGAAGACCGCCGCCGGCGACGATCACCTGACCGCTGATGTAGTTCGATTCCGGGCTGCAAAACAGGTAGACCGCGTCCGCCGCCTCTTCCGGCGTGCCGCCGCGGCCGAGCGGGATCATCCGGCTCATCGCCTCCAGCATCTGCGGCTGCACGCCGACCTTGATGTCGCGGCCGGCTACGTCGATGGTCTTCTGCTGGGTCTCGATCGGCTGGGTCAGGCGGGTGTTGATCAGGCCGAAGGCGACGCAATTGACGTTGACCTTGTAGCGGCCCCACTCCTTGCACATCGTACGCGTCAGCCCGATCAGCGACGCTTTCGCGGAGGAGTAGCTGGCCTGCCCGGCATTGCCGTAGAGGCCGGCGATCGAGGAGATGTTGACGACCTTGCGGAACACCTCGCGGCCGGCCTCGGCCTCCTTCTTCGCCATCACCCGGATCGGCTCGGAGGCCGCCCGCAGCAGCCGGAACGGCGCGACGAGATGAACGTCGAGCATCGCCTGGAACTGCTCGTCACTCATCTTCTGGATCGTCGAGTCCCAAGTGTAGCCGGCATTGTTGACGATGATGTCGAGCCCGCCGAAGCGATCGATGGCGGCGCCAACGAAGCGATCGGCAAAGCCCGTCTCGGTGACGCTGCCATTGACCGCGATCGCCTCGCCACTCGCGGCATTGATCTCGGCGGCAACCGCATCACCGGGCTCGACGTCGAGATCATTGACCACGACCTTGGCGCCTTCGCTTGCAAGCTTCAGCGCAATCGCCCGTCCGATGCCGCGGCCCGAACCGGACACGAGCGCGACTTTGCCTTGAAGTTTCGACATGAGTTCTCCCTCAAAAACACAGTTGAGATTGCGGCCTGCTTCGCCTCGCCCCGCTTGCGGGGAGAGGCCGGAACGCATCGTCAGATGCGTTCCGGGTGAGGGGGAGTCTCCGCGAATCCATCTGTCGCTGTTTGTGCGGTGACAGCCCCTCACCCCAACCCTCTCCCCGCAAGAGCGGGGCGAGGGAGCGCAATCCCGTCGCGGTCGGTATTCGCCCCATCCAATCCCGCTACAGCGCAATCACCGCTTCGCCGGCGAGCTTGATCTCACCGTTCTGATCTTTTGTGGTCAGCGCGAGCTTCGCGCGCCTCTCGCCTTGATGCTCAATCAGCTCGGTCACCATGCCCTCACAGGTCAGCCTCGCCCCGAGCTGCGTGATCGCGGCAAACCGCGTCGAGAATGAGCGGATGCGCGACGGCGCCACGGCGTCCGTCAGCGCCTGGCCGAGATAGCCCATCACCAGCATGCCGTGCGAGAACACGTCAGGGAATCCGGCCTCCTTGGCAAAATCGACGTCGACATGGATCGGATTGTGGTCGCCCGAGGCGCCGCAATAGAGCGCGAGGCGGTGGCGGGTGATCGGCGGAAACTCCTTGTGGACGAGGCGCTCGCCGATCGATGGGGAGTTACCGCTCATGACGGCCTCGCATTGCGCACCACCACCGTGCGCGAGGTATCGGCGACGTGGACGTCGTGCTGGTTGGTGACTGATGTCTCGATCACGATCAGCGTCATCGCGCCGCCCTTCTTGTCGGTGACACCGGTGACGCGCGGCTTGAACGTCAGGGTGTCGCCGACGACGACCGGCGCGTGATAGTCGAACCGCTGCTCACCATGCAGCACGCGGGCGAGATCGATGCCGAGCGCATTCAGGAATTCGAACGGTTCGGCCGCGTCCATCATTTCGAGGCAGAACAGATAGGTCGGCGGCACGGGCGTCGCCGCATAACCGGCGCCGCGTGCCGCCCCGTCGTCACGATAGAGCGGGTTTGTCTCGCCGAGCGTATCGAGGAAGAAGCGCAGCCGCCCCGGCTCGACACGCGCGGTGACGGGCGTAAACATACGCCCGACAGCGGATTGATCGACCATGGCGGCCTCAGACGCGTTCGTAGAGTGTCACGACGCAGGCGCCGCCGAGGCCGAGATTGTGCTGCAGGCCGAGCCGCGCGCCCTCGACCTGCGTGGTCGCAGCCGTGCCACGCAACTGCCGGGTCAGCTCGTAGCACTGCGCCAGACCGGTGGCGCCGAGCGGATGGCCCTTAGACAGCAGGCCGCCGGACGGGTTGGTCACGATCTTGCCGCCATAGCTGTTGTCGCCATCGTCGATGAAACGGGACGCCTCGCCCTGCCCGCACAGGCCGAGCCCCTCATAGGTGATCAGCTCGTTGTGGGCGAAGCAGTCGTGCAGCTCGACGACGTCGATATCCCCGGGGCCGATGCCGGCGGCTTCATAGACCTTGTTGGCGGCATCGTGCGTCATGTCGTAGCCGACCACCTGCATCATGTCGCGGGCGCCGAAGGTCGACGGCGTGTCTGTCGTCATCGCCTGCGCCGCAATGCGGACGTTCTTGTTGAGGCCGTGCTGGTCCGCGAATTTCTCCGACACCAGGATCGCCGCCGCGCCGCCGCAGGTCGGCGGGCACGCCATCAGCCGCGTCATCACGCCCGGCCAGATCACCTGATCGTTCATGACATCGTCGGCGGTGACTTCCTTGCGGAACAGCGCCAGCGGATTGTTCTTGGCATGGCGGCTCGCCTTCGCCCGCACCTTGGCGAACGCGGAGAGCGGCGTGCCGTATTTTGTCATGTGGCTCAAGCCCGCGCCGCCGAAATAGCGTAGCGCCAGCGGCACGCCGGGCGCATCGACGAGCTTGTCGGCCGCCGCGTCGAAATCGTCGAAGGCGCTGGGACGATCGGTGAAGACGGCGCCGAGCGCGCCGGGCTTCATCTGCTCGAAGCCGAGCGCCATCACGCAATCGGCCGCGCCCGACTCGATCGCCTGCCGCGCCAGGAACAGCGCCGTCGAGCCGGTCGAACAGTTGTTGTTGACGTTGACGATCGGGATGCCGGTCATGCCGACCGGATAGAGCGCGCGCTGCCCGCAGGTGGAGTCGCCATAGACGTAGCCGACATAGGCCTGCTGCACCTTGCCGTAGTCGAGACCGGCATCGGCCAGCGCGAGCTTCGCGGCTTCCGCCCCCATCACATGATACGGCGCATTGGCGCCGGGCTTGACGAACGGGATCATGCCGACCCCAGCAACGTAGGTGTGTGACGTCATCGCTGTCCTCCCGGAAATTACCTGCTGGACTATTTATTACCCATGGGTAATATACGGGACCGTCTCCTGAGTCAATGCGACGACAGCCTCAACCCCATGGACGCCCGCTCGCCCTCCGCCAACCAGCAATCGCCCTGGCTGCCCTTCGAAACCCGCCGCCGCGCCCGCGACGAGAAGCGCGAGGCGGTGCTGCGCACGGCCGTCGCCCTGTTCCTCGAAAAGGGCTACCACCGCACCACCCTGAACGACGTTGCCGAACGGTTGAACATCACCAAGCCCGCGCTCTACAATTACTTCGGCGGCAAGGACGAGATCCTGTTCGAATGCTGGGCGATCGGCAACGAGCGCGTTGACGACTGCATCACCGAGATCGCGGGCGCTGGCGGCACGGGCCTTGCGAAGCTGCGCAGACTGATTGTCCGCTATGCCGAGGTGATGACAACGGATTACGGCAAAAGCCTCGTTCGCTTCGATGTCCGCGATCTCACTGAGCACAACCGCAAGGTCGTCAACACGGCGAAGAAGAAGATCGATCTCGCCTTCCGCGATTACATCAGCGACGGCATCGCAGACGGCACGATCAGGCCGTGCGATCCAAAGCTGTCGGCCTTCGCGATCGCGGGCTCCTTGAACTGGATCGGCCACTGGTTCCAGCCCGGCGGCCCGATGACCGGAGCAGCCGTCGCCGAGGAATTCGCGATCCGCCTGACCGAAGGCATCGCCACGACGACAACACGCAAAGCAACCGTTCCGGCTGCACGGAAGGCGGACAAACCGCCTCGCAAGGGAAACGCACCAAGGGAGGATCAGGGTGAACATCACGCACGGACTGCGGCGCGCGCTGCAGGTCAATCCAAACGGGCTCGCGGTCGTCTGCGGTGAGCGGCGGCGCAATTGGGGCGAGGTCGGCGTACGCGTCGCCCGCCTCGCCGCCGCGATCCGCTCGCTCGGCGCCAACGATGGCGACCGGGTCGCGATCCTCTCGCTGAACTCCGACCGTTATCTCGAGCTCTATCTGGCAGTCGGCTGGGCCGGCGCGGTGATCGTACCGCTGAACATCCGCTGGTCCCAGCTAGAGAACGAAGATGCCATGCGCGATTGCCGCGCAACGATCCTGTTCGTCGACAAGGCGTTTGCGCCGGTTGGCGCGGCGCTGGCCAAGGCCATCTCCGGCCTCAAGCTGATCTATGCCGACGAAGGCGACACGCCGGCCGGCATGGAGAATTACGAGACTCTGATCGCGCGCAGCCAGCCGATTCCGGACGCGATGCGCTCCCGCGACGACCTCGCCGGCATCTTCTATACCGGCGGTACCACCGGCCGCTCCAAGGGCGTGATGCTGAGCCACGGTAATCTCATGGCCAACGCGCTGAACGCACTCGGCGAAGGCTTGTGGCCGAGCAGCACGATCTATCTGCACGCGGCGCCGATGTTCCACCTCGCCAACGGCGCGGCGATGTATTCGGTGCTGCTGTCCGGCGGCTCCAATGTCGTGATCCAGGGCTTTACGCCTGACGGCGTCGCGTCCGCCGTGCAGAAGGAACGCGTCACCGACGTGCTGCTGGTGCCGACCATGATCCAGATGCTCGTCGATCACCCGACGCTCGGAAACTACGACCTGTCGTCACTGAAGCGGATCTCATATGGCGCCTCCGTGATCAGCGACGCCGTTCTGATGCGCGGCATGAAGGCGCTGCCCCACATCGAGTTCACCCAGTGCTACGGCATGACCGAGCTGTCGCCGATCGCGACGGTGCTGCACTGGAAGGAACATATCGGCGACGGCCGCGCCAAGGGCCGGCATCGCGGCGCCGGCCGCGCCACGCTCGGTTGCGAGATCAAGATCGTCGATGCCGACGACAAAATGGTGCCGCTAGGCACCGTCGGCGAGATCGCGGTGCACGGCGACGTCGTGATGATAGGCTATTGGGAACGACCGGAAGAGACCGCGCGCGCGGTGATCGACGGCTGGATGCACACCGGCGACGGCGGCTACATGGACGCCGACGGCTTTGTCTATGTCGTCGACCGCGTCAAGGACATGATCATCTCCGGCGGAGAGAACGTCTATTCGGCCGAGGTCGAGAACGCGCTGGCCCAGCATCCGGCGGTGGCACAATGCGCCGTGATCGGCATCCCGAGCGAGCGCTGGGGCGAGCAGGTCCATGCCGTCGTCGTGATGAAGAGCGGTGCCGGCGCCACGCCGGCGGAGCTGATGGAGCACTGCAAAACGCTGATCGCCGGCTACAAATGTCCGCGCAGCGTCGATATTACCACCACACCGCTGCCGCTCTCCGGCGCCGGCAAGATATTGAAGCGCGAGCTCCGCAGGCCATATTGGGAGAATCGGGAGCGGCGCGTGAGCTGAAGCGCGTCTTGTAGATGTTGGGGCGCAAGCTCGCGATCCAGTCATTTCGGGGCATGCGAAGCATGAACTATAGTGCGCGATTGCGCACCTGAGAATCTCGAGATTCTCCGATGCGCAATTGCGCATCGTAGTTCGGTCCTGCGGACCGCCCCGAAATGACGGTGTCTGAAAACGGCCGCCCTAAGCCGTATTCCCGGCGTCGATGACGTGCACGGTACCGGTGATGTTGGTACCGCCCTCGCCCAGCAGGAACTCGACCATGGCCGCGACATCGTCCGGTTTCGCAAGCCGGCGCAGGGCACTGCGGCCCGCGATGCGCTCGCGATCGCCCTCGCTCAGGCTGCTGGTCAGATCGGTGTCGATGAAGCCGGGTGCGATCGCGTTCACGGTGATGCCGAGCTGTCCGACCTCGCGCGCCAGCGACCGGGTGAAGCCGGTGGCGGCTGCCTTGGTCGCGCCATAGACCGACAGGCCCTTGTAGCCGGTGGTCGCAATGATCGACGACATGTTGATGATGCGCCCGCCGCCGTCGGCCATCATCTGCCGCGCGATGTATTTGGTCAGGATGATCGGCGAGAGCACGTTCAGCCGGACCAGCGCCTCGATCTGGCTGTTGTGCATGGTCGCGAGCAGGCCCTCGGTGCCGACGCCGGCATTGTTGACCAGGCCGAAGATCGCGCCGAACTCGCCACGCAATTCCTTGGCGAAGGCAGGAATGGCGTCGACCTCACTGAGATCGAACGCCTTGAAGCAGATCTCGCCGGCATTGGTTGCGGCCGCGACGATGGCGTCGTCGAGCTCAGCACCTCCACGCCGCGCCACCGCGATCACGCGATAGCCACCGGCAGCGAGGCGGCGGGCGATGGCCAATCCGATCCCTCGGCTTGCTCCGGTGACGAGTACACTACGCATCTGACCGTGCCAGCTTTCCGGCCGCCGTCACCGCCAATGACGGTACGAAGCGCACGACGGCAGGGACCTTATGCGGCTCCAGCGCCGCCCGGCATGCCGCGAGGACGCCGTCGCGCACCGCGTCGGATCCCTCGGGCGCCTCCCCTTCGGCCAGCACAATATCGGCCGCGACGACCGCGCCGGTGATCGGGCTCCGTCGCGCCCGCGCGCGCGACATGCGCACGCCGGGATGGCCGTTGATCACGGCCTCGATCTCCTCGGGATGAACCTTGCGTCCCCCGATATTGATGATGCCGCCGCGCCGGCCGACGAAGTAACAGCGGCCGTTGCGGACCTCCACCATGTCGCCGGTGTCGACAAAGCCGTCCGCGTCGGTCAGGTCAGGGATATCGGCGCCGACATAGCCGGTCGCGACGCGCTTCGAGCGGATGCGCAGCGAGCCGTCCTCGATCTTCATGTCGACGCCGTCGCGGCCGTAACCGAGCATCGCCTCGGGAAAGCCTTCGAGGCCGTCATTGACGGCGAAGCCAACGCCCGCCTCCGTCGATGCATAGGCATGCCCGACCGATGCCGCAGGAAACGCCTGCTTGAGAGCGTCGAGGATGGCCTGATCCGCGATCTCGCCGGACAACCGCACATAGCGCGGCCCGAAACCAACCGTTGCGCCGCTCATCAACAGCTTGCGCCAATGCGTCGGCGTGCCGGAGATGTGGCTGACGGCGCGCGCATTCAGACGGGCGACCCAATCAACCATCGACTCCAGGGGATCCGACAGCACCATCGAGCCGCCGCCGATCACGGCGCGGAGCAATATCTGCAAGCCGCCGTAGCGGCGAATATCGTAGAAAGTCGCCCAGACCGGCGAAACCGGCGCGAGCGTGTCGGCGATGATGGCGCCGGCCAGGCCCTCGAGGGTGTGGCTGACGATCTTGGGCACTCCCGACGTGCCCGACGTCAGCATCAACCACTCCGTCACGCAGACCGTCGCAACTGGCAGCGATGCCGTCTGCGGCTCTGCCGTCACCGCAAAGGTTTCGATACCGCTGTCCGTCCAGCGCGCCGGGTTGTCGGACACCACGGCGTCGATCGCGGCGGTCTTCACCAGGGCTGCGAGATGATCGGGACTGACATCCGACGGCAACAGCAACATCCGTCGCGCGATGCCGTCGATTTCGGCGAGCGCAAGCGCGGATTGAAGCTGGCTGTCAAGATCAAGCAATATGGAACGGCCGGCGAGCCTGGCGAGCGATCCGCCAAGCCAGGTCCGACCAGCCATTCCGGTCAGGGACAGCTCGCGATGCGCATCTGAAATCACCCTGCCCGCAGGCGCAGGGCCGAGATAGTCGCGCAGTGCCCGAATCTCAGGCCGGGACATTCTCATACGCCCTGACGAAGTCGCCTATCGTGAGGGGAAACGACACCTCGTCGGAGATCGTGAATGGATCGAGCCCGAGCTCATCCTCGAGCCGCGCGACCAGGATCGCAAAGCCGAGCGAATCAAGGCCGGTGTGGTGCAGCGGCAAATCGTCGTCGAGCGGCGGCAGCATGACGTTCTGCTCGCGTGCGACCTGCTGCAATTCTGCAATAATCTTTAACCTTATCGACATCGGCTCTTTTGCTTTCGGTGCCAGCTGTGAGAAGAAGATAGGCCGGTCCGCGACAATTTTCTGCGTCTTTGGCGGACTTATTGCACGCCTTGGTAAACCGATGGCTAGCCAACGTCCCCGCATTCGGGAGATCACCGAGCAGGATCTCGACGCCGTCGGCGATTTGCTGACGCGAGGATTCGTGCACCGGCCGCGCGGCTACTGGATGCGCGGCCTGCAACGGCAGGCGGCGCGCGGCGTGCCGCCCGGTGCGCCGCGTTTCGGATATTTGATGGAACAGGATGGACAAGTCGTTGGCTGTCTCCTCCTGATCTGCGGATACAAGACGATCGATGGCGCGATCGCGGAGACCTGCAACGTCTCGAGCTGGTATGTCGATCCCGCATTCCGCAACTTCGCGGCGCTGTTCGCCTCGATGGTGCAGAAGCGCAAGCACGTGACCTACTTCAACATCACGCCGATACGGCCGACCTGGCCGATTCTCGAAGCGCAGGGTTATGTCAGCTACTGCAGCGGCCTGTATTTCTCGCTGCCGTGGCTGTCGTGGCACGGTGCCACGATGTCGGTCGAGCGCGTGACCGGCGGCCGCGCACCGGTCGATGGCCTGAGCGCTGATGACGCCGCCATGCTGCGGCGTCATGCCGAGTACTGCAATCTGAGCCTGGTCTGCCGCGGTGGCGGGCGGACCATGCCGTTCATCTTCCTTCCCTTGCGCAAGCGGCGCGGCATCATCCCGATGCCCGGCGTGCAGCTCGCCTACTGCCCGTCGATCGCCGATTTCGCGGCCAGCGCCGGCGCACTTGGGCGCTATCTTTTGTTGCGCGGCAAGCCGGTCGTGATCCTCGACGCCAACGGCGCTCTCCCCGGCATTCCCGGACATTACAGCGAGGCGCACGGCAGGAAATATTTCAGGGGACCACACCGGCCGCAGCTCGGCGATCTCACTGACACCGAACTCGCGATCTATGGGCTTTAACTTGGCCGGCTAGAGCCGCAGCGTGCCGTTGACGATGTCCGCAAAGCTCGCGCCATCGAGCGGCCGATAGGTCGCGACTGCGGCGTCACGGTAGAACAGACGGTCGCTGACGAGGGCGGGATCGAAGCCGTCGCTCACGAGCTCGGTACGCTTCTGCTTGAACGTCTCCGTGACCTCGAGCCTGTCGCGGATACGAATGAGGACCGGCTGGGCGTAGGACGGCAGCCGATTGGCAAGATGGCCATACAAGACCGCGATCTCGAAGCTCTCGTCGACGGCGATCGCGGCCATTCCGGCGCGGCCGTCGGCGCCTGGAATCGCGACGCCGTAGCTGACGGCATCGGTGACGCCGGGACAGGCCAGCATGGCCGCACTCACTTCCGACGTGGCGACGTTTTCTCCCTTCCAGCGAAACGTATCGCCCAGGCGATCGACGAAATGGAAATAGCCGGCGCGGTCGAGCCGCATCATGTCGCCGGTACGGAACCAGGCATCATCGGCCGCGAACACATTGCGCAGGATTTTCTTCTCGGTCTCGGCGATGTCCGTGTAGCCCTCGAAGCGGCCGCCACGCTCCGCCTTCGATCCGATGCGTCCGATCGCTTCGCCCGCCTCATCAGGCGCGCATGGCACGCACCACCCTTCGGGCGAGCGCAGTGGCGCGCCGTCGGTGTCGAGGCGGATGATCGCCGCCGGAAAGCGATGCTTGAGGAACGGGGGGATGCGGCCGATGGCGCCCGGCCTGCCCTCGACATTGTAGAGCGAGAAATTGCCCTCGGTCGCGGCGTAGAATTCCAGGATCTGTGGAATGCCGAAGCGCGCCTGGAACGCCTCCCAGATGTCGCCGGCGAGGCCGTTCCCGCAGGCGAGCCGCAGCCGGTGCGTCCGCTCGCCTTCGGCTGGCGGTGATTTGAGAAGGAAGCGGCAGAGCTCGCCGATATACTGGAACACGCTACAATCCCAGCGCGCGATATCCTGCCAAAACCGGCTCGCGGAGAATTTCTCCGATATCACGACCGATCCGCCTGCGCTCAGCATGCTGCAGGGAGCCACGACGCCGCCGACGCTGTGATAGAGCGGCAGGCAGTCGTAGAGGCGATCGGTGGCTGTCGCCTCCATCAGGCCTTCGAACCAGCGGCCCCAGGTCAGCACGCGGCGATGGTTGACATTGGCGGCTTTGGGCAGCCCGGTGGTGCCCGAGGTGTAGATCATCAATGCGCGATGATCGATAGTGACCGCACGGCGTTCCGCTGCCGACAGCAGGCCGTCATCGTATCCGGCCAATGCCTCGGCAAGATCGGCCTCATCGCGGCTGCCATGCAGCCAGAGCCTTGGCAGGCGCGCGAGATGTGCTGCGGCGCCATCGAACGCGTCGCGCAACTCGGCCGCGACGATCAGGTGCTTCGCGCCGGAAACATCGATGCAATGGGCGAGCGATCGGCCGACAAGATTGGTGTTGATCAGCGCCACCACCACACCGACGCGGCTGAGCCCGAGCCAGGCCGCGAGATACTCCGGCCGGTTCGGCATCAACAGGCCGACACACTCCCCGACCGCGATGTCGTGCGCCAGCGCCCAGCGCGCATAGCGGTTGATGCGCGCGGCGAGCTCACGATAAATGAAGCTCTCGCGGTCCGACAGCAGGCAGGCCTGTGCGGGGCGTCGCTCGGCCCATTCGTCGATCAGATCGGCAAACAGGCGCTGCGGCTCTGCATCGATCCGTGCGGTCAGCTCGATCGCCTTGAGCCAGCGTCTGGCTGATGACGACGACTTGCCTGCCGTGCTGCTGGCTCGATCCGGGATTGATATCATCACATCAGCGCTGCTTGATCCCTTGGCTATAGTCGCGGTTCGGCCTGAGAACGTTAATGGCAATGGTTAAGCACGGCAGCGCAGGTCGCATCACGCATGTTTGATTAATTTCGAAGGGGCCGGTTGCCCCTCGATTTCCCCGGTTCACGCCATGCCGCCTTTACCAAGACCCCGAGAAGGGCGTGCGGCGCCCATCAAGGCGACGTATGTGCAGAGAGCAAAGGGAGCAGCCCATCATGATCGCGCGCAGAGCGTTCGTCGTCTCGATGTTCGGTGCCGCCTGCCTCGCCGCTACGGCACGCTGCAATCGGGCCTTCGCGAATGCCGCCTATCCGGCGCAGCCGGTGCGCTGGATCGTGCCCTATGCCGCCGGCGGCGCCACTGACGTGCTGTCGCGGGTGATCTGCCAGCGCCTGACCGAGCGGCTCGGATATCCCTTCGTGGTCGAGAACAAGCCCGGCGCGGGCAGCAGCGTCGGAACCGAAGCCGTGATCAATTCGGCACCGGACGGCTACACGCTGCTGCTGACCAGCACGGCGAACGCCATCAACGCCTCGTTCGATCCAACCATCCATTTCGACTTCAGCAAGAGCATCGCGCCCGTCGCGGGCGTTGCCCGGATTCCGCTGGTGCTCGTCGTCAACAATGATCTGCCGGTGCACAATATCGCGGAGCTCATCACATACGCGAAGGCCAATCCCGGCAAGCTCAGCGTCGGATCGTCAGGCGTCGGGACGTCGCTGCATCTGTCCGGCACATTGTTCAACGCGATGGCCGGCGTCGATCTCGTCCACATTCCCTATCGCGGCTCGGCGCCCGGACTGACCGACCTGATGTCCGGGCAGATCCAGGCGATGTTCGACAACGTCACGTCCTCCTTCGAGCTGGTTCGCTCCGGCAAGCTCCGCGCCCTCGGCGTGACGACGAAAGATCGCTCGGCGACGCTGCCCGATGTGCCACCGATATCGGACGTGCTGCCCGGCTACGAGACCAGTTCATTCTATGGCGTCGGCGCGCCGGCCGGCACGCCGAAGGAGATCGTCGACCTGCTCAACCGCGAGATCAACGTCGCCCTCGCCGATCCCGCGATCAAGAAGCAGATCGTCAAGCTCGGCGCGATTCCGATTGCCGGCGATGCCGAGACGTTCGGCGGAATGCTCGCCGCCGAGACCGAGCGCTGGCGCAAGATCGTCGCCTTGGCCGGCCAGAAGGCGCGTTGAGACCGGCGGCCAGGCCGTTCAGGACACTCCCGTCAGCTTCAGGCTCACTGCCCGCAGCCGCTTCCGCGCATCGGCATCATAGGCCTGCGGATTGGCGCGCGCCTCGTTCATGCCGTTGAAGAACAACCCGCTCCTTTCAGCGACATCGTCGCCGTATACCAGACGCAGGATGGCGTCGCCGCCCTGCTCCACGGTCGAGATCGGGGTGGCGCCGCTGGCGCGCACCATCGTTGTATTCATGTAGGTCGCCGGATGCAGCGAATTGACGGTCACGCCCGTGCCCTGCAACTGTTCGGCGAGATCAATCGTGAACATGATCTGCGACAGCTTACTCTGCCCATAGGCCCGGCCGCCGCTGTAGTTCCGCGTTATCATCACGTCGTCGAAATCGATCGGGTGCTGGCCGATCGACGCCACGTTGACGATACGCGCCGGCGCGGCCGCCTTCAGCCGCGGCAGCAGCAGGTGCACGAGCAAGAAGCCGGCGAGATAGTTCACCGCAAAGCGCAGTTCGTGGCCGTCCTTGCTGGTCTGCCGTGCCGGACCTTCGCTTTGTGTGCCGATCCCGGCATTGCTGATGAGGACATCGAGGCGCTCCTGATCGGCGAGCACCGCCTCGGCGAATTCGCCGACCTCGGCGAGCGAGGAAAGATCGGCCTGATAGAACATCGGCTCGGCGCCGCCCGCCCGCTTGATCTCGTTGGCCAGCATCTGTGCGCGCGCCGTATCGCGGCCGTGAATCAGGACCCTGGCGCCGTCGGCCGCAAGTCTCAAAGCGACGTAACGGCCGACCCCATCGGTCGAACCGGTGATCAATACGGTCTTGCCATCCATCTTCATTGCAACGGTCCTTTGGTCGTTCCCCTGCGCCGCCGCAAAGATAATACGCCGCACGGAGATTGCCACGGCTGGTTTTCCGCCCGACTACCGCACAGAATGCGATGGTGCCGAGCAACGCAGGTCGCCCGAGCGCACCTGATTTCCGCCGAACATCGCTGTCGAGATGATCGTTCGGGATCTCCGACGTCGCGAGGATTGTGTCGGCGAGACCGCCAAAACAAAACGGCGGGCTATCCAGCCCGCCGTTTGACAATCTGACGAGACGCGTCCGTCTCAGTGGATTTCCGCCGAGCGCTTCAGGGCTTCCTTCAGCTTCTCAAGCGTGAAATCCTTCGAGCGCGCGATCTCCAGGATTGGCGTTTCGCGGCGGCCGCATAGTTCGGCGGCTTCGGGCAGCTTTGCGGCAATCTCGTAGGGGATCACGATCGCACCGTGATAATCGGCGTGGATCAGGTCGTCGGAGCGCACCGTCATCCCGGCGACACGGACTTCGCCGCCAAAGCTTTCAGCATGCACCCACGCGTGCGACGGACCGATCGAGCCGGCCAGCGCCTGGAAGCCGGGGGCCCATTGCGGGATGTCGCGGATCGAGCCGTCGGTGATGACGCCGAGGCAGCCGAGCGCCTTGTGCACATTGCTCTGCACCTCGCCCCAGAACGCGCCGTAGCCGACGTCCGGACCGTCGATGTCCTGGATCACGGAGATGCGCGGGCCGAAGCCGGTGCCGACATATTCGTAATAGTCGATGCGGCGCTTCGACTGCTCTTCGGCCGATAGGCCGGACTTCAGCACCGAGCGGATCGCAACCGTGCGGGCATAGCCGACGATCGGCGGCAGCGTCGGAAACGGACAAATCAGCGGCTTCACCGTGTAGCCGATCAGGCGGCGCTCCGGCGCCACGACCTCCATCGCGTTGCAGATCGTCGGCGTGTCATAGCGCGCCAGCGCTTCGAGAACGGACGCAGGAAGCGGGGCTGAAGCGGATGTCGTCACGGCGTTTCTCTCCTGATCTTTTGGCGTTCGCGGGCCGGTCTCCGCCTATAGCCGAGATCGGACGCGAACCCAACCGAGGGAACGCTCATGGCTGATATCTGCGCGAGGATTCATGCAGCTCTATCACCGTCACCCTGAGGAGGCCGCGAAGCGGCCGTCTCGAAGGGCCGACGGCCCCGCTTGTGGCCGTACATCCTTCGAGGCTCGCAAGAGCTCGCACCTCAGGATGACGGTGAAGCCGTTGCGCGGGGATGACGGGTCAGTTCGGCGCGTTCAGTGCAGGTGCGTCGGACGGTTGTCCTGGTCGGTGTCGGTGTCGGTGTCGGTGTCGGTGTCCGCGACCTGCGGCGCGTACGCGGACGCTGGGACCGGCGCAGATGCACTCGCCGCCCGCTCCTGCGCGGTAAGGTTGCGCTCCTGGTCGCGATAGGACTTCCAGCCCCAGGGCAGGCTGATCAGATAGAGCACCGAACCGGCCGACAGGATGTGCCAGGGGTAGCCAATCAAAAGCGCAACGAAGAACACCACCGAGACGAACACCGGCAGCACCATCTCCGGTGGCACACGCATCTTCACCGTCTTGCCGGAGAACACCGGCAGCCGCGACACCATCAGGAAGGCGATCAGCAGTGTGTAGAACGCGGTCAGCGTCGCCGGCGGCATCGGCACGCCGAGGAAGGCCAGATAGATCGGCAGCAGCGCCGTCACCGCGCCGGCTGGTGCCGGCACGCCGGTGAAATAATTGGCGGCAAAGGCCGGTTTGTTCGGATCGTCGATCGAGGCGTTGAAGCGAGCAAGACGCAGGCCACCCGAAATCGCGAATACCATCGCAGCGATCCAGCCGCCATTGTTCAGCTCATGCAGCTGCCAGAAATACAGGATCAGGCCAGGCGCGACGCCGAAATTGACGAAGTCGGCGAGGCTGTCGAGCTCGGCGCCGAACTTCGACTGGCCCTTGATCATGCGCGCGACGCGGCCGTCGATGCCGTCAAGCACGGCGGCGAACACGATCGCACCAACCGCAAGCTCCATCCGCCCTTCCGTCGACAGCCGGATCGCGGTCAGGCCGGCGCAGATTGCCAGCAGCGTGATCATGTTCGGCACGAGCATGCGCACCGGAATCGGGCGGAACCGGCGGCGGCGATATTCGGGAGAGTTGGGATCTATCGGCATCATGATCAGCTAATATAGCAAGCAACGCCGTGCTCCGCCATTGCGGCGGGAACCGGCTGATTGGCCCCAGAAAACACAGTTAATCGGCGCGGAACGTCCGCCCGGGATCGGCGCCATGGAAATCCGCCAATATGGTCTCGCCGGCGATCGCCGTCTGGCCCTCGGACACCAGCGCCTTGGTGCCTTCAGGGAGATAAACGTCGAGTCGCGAGCCGAAGCGGATCAGGCCGAAACGCTCACCGGCGCCGATCGACTGCCCCTCCTTGACGAAGCAGACGATGCGCCGTGCCACCAGCCCCGCGATCTGAACCACGCCAATCCGGCCGTTCGGCATCGAGATCACCAGCGAGTTGCGCTCATTGTCCTCGCTCGCCTTGTCGAGTTCGGCGTTGATGAAGGCGCCCGGCCGATAGGCGATACGGTCGATACGGCCGGCCACCGGGCTGCGGTTCACATGGCAGTTGAACACGCTCATGAAGATCGAGACCCGTGGCAGCGGCTTGTCGCCGAGGCCGAGTTCGGCCGGTGGCAGCGCCTGCACCACCATCGAGACGCGGCCATCGGCCGGCGACACCACGATGCCGTCACGCACCGGCGTCACCCTGACGGGATCGCGGAAGAACAGCGCGCACCAGATCGTCAGCAGCGTGCCGATCCAGCCCAGCGGGGTCCAGATCCAGAACAGGATCAGGCTCGCCAATGCGAAGCCGCCGATGAACGGATAGCCCTCGGGATGGATCGGGGGAATCTGCGCGCGGATGGAGTTGGCGATCGACATCAAAGCTCGCTCAAGAGTTTCCCGCCCCTCTGGCGGGAGGGGTCCTACTTCGACTATTCCGCGGCGGTCGGCAAGGGCTTCTCGACCGTGATTGGGGCCGAATCCTCGGCCATCTCGGCAACAGCCGGCGGCAGGCGGTTCGGCGCCTCGTCCCCGTCGTCGATCTGCGAAAGCCTTTCGCGAGCCGCTTCGGCCTCGCGCTGCCTGTTCCACATGCTGGCATACAGCCCGCCCGAGGCCAAAAGCTGCGCATGGGTGCCGCGCTCGGCGATCCAGCCCTGGTCCAGCACGATGATCTCGTCGGCGCCGACGATGGTCGACAGACGGTGCGCGATGACAAGCGAGGTGCGGTTGCGCGAGACGCGCTCGAGCGCCCCCTGGATCTCGTGCTCGGTGTGGCTGTCGAGCGCCGACGTCGCTTCATCGAGTACGAGAATCGGCGGCGCCTTCAGCACGGTGCGCGCGATGGCGACGCGTTGCTTCTCGCCGCCGGACAGCTTTAGCCCGCGCTCGCCGACCTGGGTTTCATACCCCTTCGGCGACATCCGGATGAAATTGTCGATCTGTGCCAGCCGCGCCGCCTCCTCCACCTCCGCATCGCTGGCACCCCAGCGGCCATAGCGGATGTTGTAGCGGATGGTGTCGTTGAACAGCACGGTGTCCTGCGGCACCATGCCGATCGCCGATCGCAGCGAAGCCTGCGTGACCGACTTGATGTCCTGGCCGTCGATCAGGATGCGGCCGCAGGACACGTCATAGAGCCGGAATAGCAGCCGGGAGATCGTCGACTTGCCGGCGCCGGAGGGGCCGACGATGGCGACCGTCTTGCCGGCCGGCACCTCGAAATTGAGGCCCTTCAGGATCGGCCTGTCGGGCTCGTAGGCGAAGCGGACGTCCTCGAAGCGGACGCTGCCCGCGGAGACGACGAGCGGCCTGGCGCCCGGCGCATCCTTCACTTCGGCATCGCGCGCCAGCACCTCGAACATCTTCTCGATGTCGATGATCGCCTGTTTGATCTCACGATAGACCATGCCCATGAAATTCAGCGGCTGGTAGAGCTGGATCATCATCGAGTTGATCAGCACGAAATCGCCGACCGTGTGGGTGCCGTTGCGGATGCCGAACGCGCACATCAGCATGGTTGCGGTCAGCCCCGCGGTGAAGATGATCGCCTGTCCGGTGTTGAGCAACGCCAGCGACGTGTAGGTCTTCACACTGGCCTGCTCGTAGCGCTCCATCGAGCGGTCGTAGCGCTGTGCCTCGCGCTCCTCCGCGCCGAAATATTTCACGGTCTCGTAGTTGAGCAGCGAGTCAATCGCCTTGGTGTTCGCCTCGGTGTCGGAATCGTTCATCTTGCGGCGAATCTCGATCCGCCATTGGGTCGCGATGTAGGTGAAGTACATGAACACCACGACCGTCATCAGCACCGCCAGCACGTAGCGCCAGTCGAACTGCCACAGCAAAACCGCCGCCAACAACCCGACCTCGACGAAGGTCGGGATCAGCTGCAGGATCACCATCCGCACGATGGTCTCGATGCCGGTGCGGCCGCGCTCGAGGACGCGGGTCAGGCCGCCGGTCTTGCGTTCGAGATGGAAGCGCAGCGACAGCTCATGCATGTGCACGAAAGTGATGTAGGCGAGCCGCCGCACCGCATGCATGGCGACACTGGCGAAGATGCCGTCGCGCCATTGCGTCAGCACCGCCATGATGATGCGCACCGCACCGTAGCCAATCGTCATCAGCACCGGAGAGGCGATCAGCCACATCATCCAGTTCGACGGCGCAACCGGCGCAGACCCGGTGCCGTTCAGCGCATCGATCGCCCATTTGAATGTGAACGGCACCGACAGCGTCGCGAGCTTCGCGAACAGCAACAGCACCATCGACCAGACGACCCGCATCTTCAAATCGGCACGATCGCCCGGCCAGATATAGGGCCAGAGATGGACGAGCGTCCCGAACAGCGTCGCTCTCTCTGCGGCCGACATCACCGCCGCAGGCGGCTCGACCGCGGGCAAATGCGGGGGCGGAGGCGTCATCGGGCGCCCGCCGGGACCGGGACGGCGCGCCGCCTCGCCGTCACATCTTTTCCATGGTTCGACATTCAGCCCGTCATATAGATTGTTTGAATGCAGCGTACAGGCTTGTGACGAAAATCTTTCGCGATTCGCGGGAATTTACGGGATTTTTCGGCTCTCAATCCCCATATCCGTCTCTTGACGCTATTTACGTTGCAGTGCCACATGGATCGCATGGATCAAATCAAAACCACCCCTATCAAAACCAACCCTATCAAAACCGTCTGTGTCTATTGCGGCTCCGGCCCCGGCAACAATCCCCGCTTCGTCGAGGCCGCCATGGCCCTCGGCAAGACCTTTGCCGAGAACAACATCCGGCTGGTCTATGGCGGCGGCTCGTACGGGTTGATGGGCGCGGTTGCCAAATCCGCGCTCGACCATGGCGGCATCGTGACCGGCATCATCCCGGAATTCCTGATGTCGCACGAAAATGCCCTGAAGCGCGTTCAGGAAATGATCGTTACACCCGACATGCATGAGCGCAAACGGCTGATGTTCGAGCGCTCCGATGCATTCGTCGCGCTGCCCGGCGGGATCGGGACACTGGAGGAATTGATCGAGCAGCTGACATGGCAGCAGCTCGGCCGTCACGCCAAGCCGATCCTCCTCACCAACATCGACGGCTTCTGGGAGCCGCTACTCGCGTTGCTGGCGCACATGCGCAGCAACGGATTCATCAGGCCCAATCTCGAGGTCGATGTGTTGAAGGCCGAACGCGTCGAGGACATCCTGCCTCGTCTGCGCGCCGCCGCGGCCAACATACCTGCGGGACGCGGAACGATTGCGCCGGAGCTGGCGCGGAAGCTGTGATCAGCTTTGCGCGATACATGCGGTTGGCTCCAGCTGCTTATTTTGATCTGCTTCCTTCACAGATCGGAAGCGCTGCGCTCAGCCGTAAACCGTATTCCGCTGGGCGGTCACCAGGACAAACGTCGTTCGCTTGGTCACCTCCTTGAGGTTCTCGGCGCCAATATATGTCATGGCGGACCTTAGCCCGCCGGCGATCGTTGTGAGCGTCTCCCTTACTTCGCCCCTGAACGGTACCGTCACCGTCTTGCCCTCGGCGGCGCGATAGTTTGCGACACCGCCATGATACTTCTTCATCGCCGTCTCGGATGACATTCCATAGAACACCATCTTCGATATCTGCTGGCCGTCCACCAACTCATGAACGACCTCTCCGGCGCACTCCGTATGTCCGGCCAGCATCCCTCCGAGCATGACAAAGTCAGCTCCACCCCCGATCGCCTTCACGATGTCGCCCGGCACCACGCAACCTCCGTCCGAGCAAACCTGGCCCTTCAGGCCGTGCGCCGCGTCCGCACATTCGATCACCGCCGACAATTGCGGAAAGCCGACGCCGGTCAGGTCCCGCGTCGTGCAGACCGATCCGGAGCCAATTCCGATGCGAACGATGTCCGCACCAGCGAGTATCAAGGCTTCCGTCATCTCCGCAGTCACGACCGTTCCGGCCATGATCACGGCTTTTGGATTTTCCGACCGGAGCCTTGCGACTGCATCGAGGAATTGCTCGGTGTATCCGTTGGCGACGTCGATGCTGATCATCGGCACCGCGACCTCTGCCTTCACCGCGGCGAGCTTTTCCCAGTCCGCCGATGACGACCCCACCGTGAAAAAGGCATTGCGGGATGCTTCGGATCTGAAGAAGTCGACGAGATGCTCCGCTGGATAGTATTTGTGCAGCGCAACCATGGCTTTGACCTTACTCAAAGCGGCGGCCATCTCAAACGTGCCGATGGTGTCCATATTCGACGCGATCAGGGGAAATCCGGTCCACTCGGTCCCGGCATGAAGAAACCGAAATGTTCTCTCGATGTTTGCCTCTGATCTCGACGTCAGAACCGAGCGCTTTGGCCTGATCAAGACGTCCCGGAAATCCAACTTGATGTCTGTTTCGATGTGCATACCAATTCTCCACTCAGACAGACTTAATCAGCAAAGCCACCGATCGCAAACCCGGGCGTTCCTTCGATCTGGGACTTTAACCCCATGTCAGTCCGGTGGGAATGTCACAGCCTCGATGCGGTTGCCGTCGGGGTCGAGGACAAAGGCGGCGTAGTAGCGCACGCGGTCATGCGGACGCAGGCCGGGCGCGCCGTCCGAGCGGCCGCCTGCGGCGAGCGCGGCGGCATGGAAGGCGTCGACCTCCGCGGTGGTTTTCGCGCGCAGGCAGATATGGGTGCCGCTCTCGTGCGGCACCGGCGGCATCGACGCGCGTAAATTGATCCAGAATTCGGGATAGGCCTTGCCGAACCCGACCGTCGCCGGCCGCGTCACGAGGCGGCTCAGGCCGAGCGCGGCCAGCATCGCCTCATAGAACCGCGCGGCGCGTTCGAGGTCGCTGACACCGACGGAGACGTGGTCGATCATGACATCTGGCCCCAGTTGTCATTCCGGGATGGTCCGAAGGACCAGACCCGGAATCTCGAGATTCCCCGATGCGCAATTGCGCATCTGAGATTCGCGTCTTCGACGCGCCCCGGAATGACGTGTTAGTCAGTTAAGCCGGCGCGCCCGACTTCACCAGCTTGTAGATCACCGAATCCATCAGCGCCTGGAAAGAGGCGTCGATGATGTTCGGCGACACCCCGACCGTGATCCACTTCTCGCCGCTCTCGTCCTCGCTCTCGATCAGCACGCGCGTGACCGCGCCGGTGCCGCCATTTAGGATACGCACGCGGTAATCGATCAGCTTCAGCCCGTCGATGTATTTCTGGTATTTGCCGAGATCCTTGCGCAGCGCGACGTCGAGCGCATTGACCGGACCGTTACCCTCGGCGGCCGAGATCAGCCGCTCGCCGTCGACATCGACCTTCACCACCGCGAGCGCCACCGTGACGCGCTGGCCGTTGGCGTTGTAGCGCTGCTCGACATTGACGTCGAACTGCTCGACCTTGAAATATTCCGGGACCTTGCCGAGCGTGCGCCTTGCCAGCAGATCGAACGAGGCATTGGCGGATTCATAGGCGAAACCCGCCGCTTCGCGCTCCTTCAACTCCTCAACGAGGCGCGTCAGCCGCGGATCGCTCTTATCATAGGCGATGCCGGCGCGATCGAGTTCGGCGATCACGTTGGAGCGGCCGGCCTGGTCGGACACCAGCACCTTGCGGTGATTGCCGACAGTGTCGGGCGACACGTGCTCGTAGGTCTGCGGATCCTTCATCACTGCGGAAGCATGGATGCCGGTCTTGGTGACGAAGGCGCTCTCGCCGACGTAAGGCGCATGGCGATCGGGCGCGCGGTTCAGCATGTCGTCGAGCGTGCGCGACACCTTCATCAAGGTCGCCATCTTCTCCGCGGTGACGCCGATCTCGAACTTGCCGGAAAACTCCTGTTTCAGCCGCAAGGTCGGGATCAGCGAACAGAGATTGGCGTTGCCGCAGCGCTCGCCGAGCCCGTTCAGCGTGCCCTGGATCTGCCGCGCACCGGCGCGCACGGCGGCCAGCGAATTGGCCACCGCCTGCTCGGTGTCATTATGGGCATGAATGCCGAGGTTTTCGCCCGGCACGTGCCTGGCGACATCGCCGACGATGGTCTCGATCTCATGCGGCATGGTGCCGCCATTGGTGTCGCACAGCACCACCCAGCGCGCACCGGACTCATAGGCCGCCTTCGCACAGGCGAGCGCGAAGTCGCGGTTCTCCTTGTAGCCGTCGAAGAAGTGCTCGCAGTCGACCATCACCTCACGGCCGAGCGCCTTGGCCGCTGCGACGCTGTCGCGGATCGAGGCGAGGTTCTCCTCATTGGTGGTCTCGAGCGCGACGCGGACCTGATAGGCGGAGGACTTTGCGACGAAGCAGATCGCATCCGCCTTGGCCTCGAGGATGCCGGCAAGACCCGGATCGTTCGACGTAGAGCGCCCCGGCCGGCGCGTCATGCCGAACGCGGTGAAGCGCGCGTGGCCGAAGTCCGGCTTCTTGCTGAAGAACTCGCTGTCGGTCGGATTGGCGCCGGGATAGCCGCCCTCGACATAGTCGATGCCGAGCTCGTCCAGCATCCGAGCGATCACCTGCTTGTCCTGCAGCGTGAAGTCGACGCCGTTGGTCTGCGCGCCGTCGCGCAGCGTGGTGTCGAACAGATAGAGGCGTTCGCGGCTCATGCTTGGCCTCCCTGCGGCGCGGCACCGTCGAGCTTCTTCTGCATCGTGGTGTTGGCGAGCCATTCGCCCTTGATCGTGACGGTGTTGCGCTGCTGCGCGACGTAGCCGCGCTTGCCGAAGAAATCCAGCGCGGTATCGCTGGCGTCCACCTTCAGGGTCTTGGCGCCGCGCCCGCCCGCGATCCTCTCCAGCGCGTCGCACAGCGTACTCGCCACACCCTGCCCCGCCGCACTCGGATGCACATAGAGCATATCGATGTGGTCGGGTCCTTTCAGCGAGGCGAAACCGACCGGCGCGCCCTGCAGCGTCGCAACCAGCGTGAGCTGCCCGGCGAGCTTCTTGCCGAAGGCCTCCTCATCATCGCCCACGGCAGCCCAGGCTTCCTGTTGCGCCTCGCTGTAATCATCGCCGGTCAGATCCATGATCGACGCGGCGAAGATCGCAGCCAGCAGCGGCGTATCCTCGGGGAGGAACGGACGCAGCGCGGGTGCGGAACGGCTCATCGCGCGATCTCCCAGGTGGTGCCTTCCTTGGAGTCCTTGATCACGACGCCCATCGCGGCGAGCTGGTCGCGGATACGATCGGACTCCTTGAAGTCCTTGCGTGCCCGCGCCGCGGTGCGTTCGGCGATCAGCGCTTCAACGACACCGGCATCCACGCCGCTCGCCTGCTGCTTACGACCCTTCCATGCAGCCGCGCTCTCCGACAGGAAGCCAAGCAACCGCAGTGAACCGGCGAACTCCTTGCGGCTCTGCTCATTGTCTGAGGCCACATTGCGCAGGCTATGCAGCACCGCCATCGCTTGTGCCGTGTTGAGGTCGTCGTACAACGCCTCGAGCATCGCCGGCGACGGCGGACCGGGTTCGGCATCGGCTGCGATATCATACCAGTCGTCGAGCGTCTTCGCAGCCTCTTCCGCGCTCTTGAGAGTCCAGTCGAGCGGCGAACGGTAGTGCGTCCTCAACATGCTGAGCCGCAACACCTCGCCCGGCCAATCGGCCAGGAGATCGCGAATCGTGAAGAAGTTGCCGAGCGACTTCGACATCTTCTCGCTTTCGATCTGCAGGAAGCCGTTGTGCATCCAGACATTGGCCATGCGATCGGAGTTGAATGCGCAGCAGGTCTGCGCGAGCTCGTTCTCATGGTGCGGGAACACCAGGTCGATGCCCCCGCCATGGATATCGAATTTCTCGCCGAGATGCTTCCAGGCCATCGCCGAGCACTCGATGTGCCAGCCCGGACGTCCCTCGACTGCAATGCCGGCCGGCGACGGCCATGACGGCTCGCCCGGCTTCGACGGCTTCCACAGCACGAAATCGGTGTTGTCGCGTTTGTAGGGCGCGACGTCGACGCGGGCGCCGGCGATCATCTCGTCGAGCGAGCGCTTCGACAGCGCGCCGTAGCGCGGCAGCGTCGAATTGGCCGCATTCATCGCCTGCGGCGAGAACAGCACGTGATCCTCCGCGACGTAGGCGAAGCCGCCGGCAACCAGTTTCTCGATGATCGCGCGCATCTCCGGGATGTGCTCGGTCGCGCGCGGCTGCACTGTCGGCGGCAAGCAGCCCAGCGCGCTGACGTCGTCCTGGTATTGCCGATAGGTCAGTTCGGTGACCTTGCGGATCGCCTCGTTCAGGGGCACGCCGGGATAATCCCGCGCCGCGCGAACGTTGATCTTGTCGTCGACGTCGGTGATGTTGCGGACATAGGTCACGTGGTCGGCGCCATAACGATGGCGCAGCACGCGGAACAGCACGTCGAATACAACAGCGGCGCGGCCGTTGCCGATATGGGCGAAGTCGTAGACCGTCGGTCCGCAGGCATACATGCGGACGTTATTGGCATCGAGCGGCACGAACGGCCGCTTCTCCCGGGTCAACGTATCGTAAAGGCGCAATTCCATGGATATCCGTCCCTTGCGGCCGGGCGTCCAATGATCTCAGGATGATTGAGAAAAGACGGCCTCAGCCAGCGAATCGCTAGCTCATAATCTCGCGGCAAATGCTGCAGATGGCGAGGTGGCCGTTCATGGTTCCATCATGTCTCATGGCCCCTCCATGGCGTCAAGGGGCGGCTTTCGGGCTTTTGTACGCCCACGGGCGCAAAATCAGCATCAAGCCCCTCATGGTTAATCATTATTAAGGATTTGGGCGTATCTCGTGGGGCAGCGGATTCCCCGCGCTTTCATCGGTGCACCATGCGGCCCATTTCAGCATTGATTGCCTGCACGTCCCTCCTGATGGCCACGGCGGTGCTCGCCGACAGCCGCGTTTTCATCATCGCCAACCAGGCCGACGGCTACGGCATCGACCAGTGCCTGGCACGCGGCGACAAATGCGGCGTGTCCGCCGCCCGCGCCTATTGCCAATCACACGATTTTGCACAGGCCTCGAACTTCCGCCGCGTCGATCCCGACGAGATCACGGGCGCGGTTCCGCACCCTGCGAACCAGAAATGCAGCGGAAACAGTTGCGGCGAATACGTCGCCATCACCTGCCAGCGCTGAACTCCTCCCAAGCGGCTGGTCGAGCCCGGCTTTTTGCCACATCGGCGCCCCGGAAACGACGTGACGCTGCCCCGAGAAAAGGCTATTGCAGGCCCGCCTCGGCCGCGCGCTCTGGCGTTCGCCGCCGCGCGGCATCGTTGTTAATGGCTGGATATGCCCCATACCCCCACTCTTCGTTCGTCCCCATGTCGTTCGTCCCCATGTCGTTCGTCCCCATGTCGTTCGTCCCTATGGCTTTTGACCTGCGCCGTGCTTGCCGGCATCGCGCTGCCTGCTACGAGCGCGTTCGCGCAGACGAATCAGGGACCGCCCGGAGGGCCGCCGCCACAGCAAGGGGCGGCGCAAACCAACCCGATCTGCGGCCGGCTCGAGGGACAGTTGGCGACGATTGACCGCGGTGGCGGCAGCGGCGACCCGGCCAAGGACGACCAGATCCGTCGCTATCAGGACGCCGCCGCCAAGCAGCAGGCCGAACTCGATCGCGTGACGTCGCAGGCCCGGCGCATGGGATGCGACAGTTCCGGCTTCTTCTCGCTGTTCAACAACAATTCGGCGCAGTGCGGACCGGTCAACAACCAGATCCAGCAGATGCGCGGCAATCTCGACCAGATGACCGCGAACCTCGAGCGTCTGCGCACCGGCGGCCTCGGCGGCGCCGACCGCGAGAACCAGCGCCACTCGGTGCTGATCGCGCTCGCGCAGAACAATTGCGGCCCGCAATATGCGGCCGCGGCGCGCGGACCCGGCAACTTCCTCGACAATCTGTTCGGCGGCGGCAACAACAACCCGCTGCCACCGCCCAGCGCCGATTACAGCGCTCCGTCCGGCACCTTCCGCACCGTCTGCGTCCGCACCTGCGACGGCGCCTATTTCCCGGTCTCGTTCGCGACCGTGCAGGCGCGGTTTGCCGCCGACGAGCAGGTCTGCAAGGCGCAGTGCCCAGCCGCCGAGGCCAGCCTGTTCGCCTATCGCAACCCCGGCGAAGACATCAACCAGGCGGTGTCGATCAACGGCCAACCTTACTCCTCGCTGCCGAACGCGTTCAAATACCGCACCGAGTTCAATCCGTCCTGCTCCTGCAAGCCGGCCGGCCAGAGCTGGGCGGAGGCGCTGAAAGCCGTCGACGACAAGGCCTCGGTCGAGCAGCAGGGCGACATCATCGTCACCGAAGAGAGCGCCAAGAAGATGCAGCAGCGCGCTCAACAGCAGGGGACCAAAGCGACCGGCAAGAAGGGCGCGCCGGCCGCGGTGCAGCAGCAACCCGCCGCGGCCGACACCACGACTCCTGCCCCGCCGTCCAGTGACAAGCAGATCCGCACCGTCGGCCCGACCTTCATTCCGCCGAAGCAGTAGCGCTCACCCCTCAAAAGCTTCCACCGAGGCGCGTGAAGCGCGCGTGACCAGCGTGTCGTCCGGCTCGGGCAATGGCTTGCCGGTATCGCGGAAGCGGTTGGTGATGGGATAGCGGCGGTCGCGGCCAAAATTCTTGCGCGTGACCTTGACGCCCGGCGCGGCCTGCCGGCGCTTGTATTCGGCGATGTTGAGCAGGCGATCGACGCGGGTCACCACGTCGCGGTCAAAGCCGGCGGCGACGATCGCAGCCAGCGGCTCCTCGCGCTCGACCAGCCGTTCGAGGATCGCATCCAGCACCTCGTAGGGCGGCAACGAATCCTGGTCGGTCTGGTTCTCGCGCAACTCCGCGGTCGGCGGGCGGACGATGATGTTGATCGGGATCACCTCGCCCGATGGGCCGAGCGCGCCGTCCGGCTTCCAGGAATTGCGCAGCGACGACAGGCGGAACACTTCGGTCTTGTAGAGATCCTTGATCGGGTTGAAGCCGCCGTTCATGTCGCCATAGAGCGTGGCGTAGCCGACCGACATTTCCGACTTGTTGCCCGTGGTCACTACCATCGCGCCTGTTTTGTTGGAGATCGCCATCAGCAGCGTGCCGCGGGCGCGCGCCTGCAGATTCTCCTCGGTGATGTCGCGCTCCAGCCCCTCGAACACCGGCGCGAGAATCTTCTCGAACCCGTTCACGGCATCTGCGATCGGCAGGATCTCGTAGCGAATGCCGAGCGCGGCGGCGAGCTTGGCAGCATCGTCGAGCGACACCTGCGCGGTATAGCGGAACGGCAGCATCACGCCGCGCACCTTGTCGGCCCCGAGCGCGTCGACCGCGATCGCCGCACACAGCGCCGAATCGATCCCGCCGGAGACCCCGAGCAGCACGCCGGGAAAACCGGTCTTGCGGACATAGTCGCGCAAGCCGAGCACGCAGGCCGCGTAGTCGGCCTTGTCGCCCTCGACGACCTCAGCGATCGGTCCATCGCAGCGCCAGCCGTCCGCTGTCTTGTGCCATGACAGCGTCGTGATGCTCTCCTCGAACGCCGGAAGCTGTGCCGCCACCGACAGGTCGGCATTCAGCGAGAAGGAGGCGCCGTCGAAGATCAGCTCGTCCTGGCCGCCGATCTCGTTGAGGTAGATCAGCGGCAATCCGCTCTCGGTGACCCGCGCCACCACGATCGACAGCCGCAAATCGTTCTTGTCGCGCGCGTAAGGCGAGCCGTTCGGCACGATGAGGATTTCGGCGCCGGTCTCCGCCAGGCACTCGACGACGTTCTCGTATTCCTCTGACTCCTCGAGCCAGATGTCCTCGCAAATGGGAACCCCGACCCGCACGCCGCGCACCGTCACCGGGCCCGAGGCCGGGCCGCGGGCGAACAGGCGCTTTTCGTCGAACACGCCGTAATTCGGCAGGTTGGCCTTGAAACGAAGTGCCGCGATGCGCCCCTCGTCGAGCAGCGCGCAGGCATTGTAGAGCTTGCCGTCCTCGACCCAGGGCGTGCCGATCAGGACCGCCGGACCGCCATCGGAGGTCTCGCGCGCCAGTTCCTCGATCGCGACGCGGCAGGCCGACTGGAACGCGGGCTTGAGGACCAGATCTTCCGGCGGATAGCCGGCGATGAACAGCTCCGAGAACACCACCAGATCGGCGCCATCGGCTTTCGCCTTCTCGCGCGCGGCGCGCGCCTTGCTGGCATTGCCGGTGACGTCACCGACGGTCGGATTGAGTTGCGCCAGGGTGATCTTGATCTGTTGTTCGCTCATATCGCTATGTTGCCCCGCACAACAGCCAACTTCAATGTCCGCCTTCAGAACGCGCCCATGCGTTCGGCGAGGGCGAACAGCCAGAACAACCCGGCCATGACCAGCGCGACGCCGACCGCGGCCGAGCCCATGTCCTTGACCCGCCCGATCTGGGGATCATGGTCGGTGGTCAGGCGATCGGAGAGCTTCTCGATCGCGGTGTTGAGCAGCTCGATCACCAGCACCAGCACGACGGTCGCAACCAGCTCGACGCAGCGCATCACGGTGGCGCCGACCAGCCAGGCCAGCGGCACCGAGAGCACCAGCGCCACCACCTCTTCGCGGATCGCCTGCTCCGAGCGAATGGCGAAAGCCAGCCCGTTGCGCGAGTTGATCGTCGCCCGCCAGAACCTCAGCAAGGTCACAGCCCCGCAGCGACCGGCATCGGTGTGGTCTTGCCCACGCGATCCTGCTTGAGCAGCTCGGCGATCAGGAAGGCCATATCGATCGACTGTTCGGCGTTCAGGCGCGGATCGCAGACCGTGTGATAGCGGTCGTTGAGATCCTCGTCGGTGATGGCACGCGCGCCGCCGATGCATTCGGTGACGTCCTGCCCGGTCATTTCCAGATGCACGCCGCCGGCATGCGTCCCTTCGGCGGCATGGATCGCAAAGAACGACTTCACCTCAGACAGCACGCGGTCGAACGGGCGGGTCTTGTAGCCCGAGGTCGACGTGATGGTGTTGCCGTGCATCGGATCGCACGACCACACCACCTTGCGCCCTTCCCGCTGCACGGCGCGGATCAGGCCCGGCAGATGGTCCCCGACCTTGTCGGAGCCGAAGCGGTTGATCAGCGTCAGCCGTCCCGGCTCGTTGTCCGGGCTCAGCACGTCGATCAGCTTCAACAACTCGTCCGGCTTCAGCGACGGGCCGCATTTCAAACCGATCGGGTTCTTGATGCCGCGGAAATATTCGACATGGCCGTGGTCGAGCTGGCGGGTGCGATCGCCGATCCAGATCATGTGGCCGGAGGTCGCGTACCAGTCGCCGGTCGTGGAATCGACCCGGGTGAAGGCCTGCTCGTAGCCGAGCAGCAGCGCTTCATGGCTGGTGTAGAAATCGGTGGCGCGCAGCTCGGGATGGCTTTCGAGATCGAGCCCGCAGGCGCGCATGAAATTCAGCGCGTCGGAGATGCGATCGGCCAGTTCCTTGTAGCGGCGCGACTGCGGCGAGTCCTTCAGGAAGCCAAGCATCCACTGATGCACGCTACCGAGATTGGCAAAACCGCCGGTGGCGAAGGCGCGCAACAGATTGAGCGTCGCCGCCGATTGCCGGTACGCCATCAGTTGGCGCTGCGGATCGGGAATGCGCGCTTCCGGCGTGAACGCAATGTCGTTGATGATGTCGCCACGATAGCTCGGCAGCTCGACGCCGTCGATCTTTTCGGTGTTGGACGAGCGCGGCTTTGCGAACTGGCCGGCGATGCGGCCCACCTTCACCACCGGCAGCGCGCCGGCATAGGTCATCACCACCGCCATCTGCAGCAGCACGCGGAAGAAGTCGCGGATGTTGTTGGCGCCGTGCTCGGCAAAGCTCTCGGCGCAGTCGCCGCCCTGCAGCAGGAAGGCTTCGCCCGCGGCGACCCGGGCCAGCGACTTCTTCAGGTTGCGCGCTTCGCCGGCGAACACCAGCGGCGGAAAGGTCGCAAGCTGGGCCTCGACATCGGCCAGTGCCTTGGCATTGGGATAATCAGGGACCTGCAACACCTTCTTGGAGCGCCAGCTATCGGGTGTCCACCGCTCGGACATGAGGTCAACTCCTGAGCAAAAACCGCAACTTATCGACGGTCGAGGAAAGGCCCGGGTTATACACAGGCTCCCCGGACCCCGCTAGAAGGATTCCTGCAATTCCGTCAACCTCTTGCGAGAACAGCCGAATTCGCATTTGCTGAAGCATAACATGGATGCTGGGGGAAATGCCGTGACCGGGGCGGCGCTGGACGACGTTTTTAGCGACGACATTGTCGTGCCTGCGGCCGACGGCTTTCCGCTCGGCGCGACGCTGTTCCTGCCCCGCGGCGCCAAGCGTCACGCCGTGCTGATCAACTCGGCCACCGCCGTTCCCCGCAAACTCTATCGCGGCTTTGCCGGCTACCTCGCCCGCCGCGGCTGCGCGGTCCTGACCTACGACTATCGCGGCACCGGCGACTCCCGGCAAAAAGCGCTGACCGGCTACAACCAGCCGAAATCGCTGGTCGGCTTCAAGGCCACCATGGCCGACTGGGCCGCGCTCGACATCACCGCCACCGTGAGCTGGATGCGCGAGCGCTACCGAAATGTGCCGTTCGCCTATGTCGGCCATTCCTTTGGCGGCCAGGCACTCGGGCTGCTGCCCAACAACGCCGACATTCCGCGCGCGCTCCTGATCGCGGCGCAGGCCGGCTATTGGAAGCTGATGACGCCGCCCGAGCGCTACCGCGTCTTTGTGCTGTTGAACGGCGGCCTGCCGCTGACCCGCGCGCTCGGCTACATGCCGGCCTGGGCCGGCCTCGGCATGGACCTGCCGAAAGGCGTGTTCGAGCAATGGACGCGCTGGGTGATGTCGCCGCGCTATCTGCTCGACGACGCCACGCTCACCGCACGCGACAATTTTCCGAAATTCAAGGGCGCCCTGCGCGCGCTTGCGATGACCGACGATCCCTGGGCGACGCGCCCTGCGGTCGACTTGCTGTGCTCGGCCTTCACGTCTGCCAAGCCCGACATCATCTCGATCAGCCCGCCGGACATCGGCGCGAACCATATCGGCCATCTCGGCTTCTTCCGCAGCGAGCACCGCGACACGCTGTGGCGCGGCGCTGCGGAATGGATTGAGGCGGAGTAGTAGCGGTAGCAATCTCCCACCGCCGTCGCCCTGGCGAAAGCCAGCACCCATATGTGGACGGCCCCCGTGGCACAAGAGCTTTTTGAGCGGATCGGATCGCTTGCATCCATATGTCCGGCCTTTTGAGTGCGATCGGATGGATCGCTGGCCAAGATGGTTTGCGCGATGCGAGTTCCAAACAACCACGCGGCCTGTTGACGGCCGATGGGTCCTACGGACTGTCTCGCATCGTTGCTCGATCGATCGCTCCATCTGCTCCTGCAGCTCCGGGTCGGCTGACGAGCGAGCCCGCCAGCCGGCCAATCTGTTAGACGGCGACTGCCGCGGTGGCATTGATCCGTGCGGCGTCATAACTCTCGCCGGTCGCCATCAGCTTCCAGGCGATGCGGGCCACCTTGTTGGCGAGCGCCACGGCGGCAAGCTTCGGTGGCTTGCGCTTGATCAGGGCCAGCAGCCAGCGCGAGTGATGGCCGCGCCCGCGTCTGGCCTGCTGGATGACCGCCGTTGCCCCGATCACCAGCAGGCGGCGCAGGTCCTCGTCGCCCGCCCGCGTGATCTTGCCAAGCCTGGTTTTGCCGGCGGTGGAGTGATCCTGGGGGGTGAGGCCGAGCCAGGCTGCGAAGTGACGGCCGGAGCGGAAAGCATGGGGATCGGGTGTCTTCATCACGAGCGTCGTTGCAACGATCGGCCCGACAGAAGGGATCTGCGCCAGACGCCGGCCCACGGCGTCGGAGCGGTGCCAGGCCATCAATCTGGCTTCGATCTCCTGCAGCTCGCCCACGAGTCTGGTGTAGTCGCGGCCCAGCACCGTAAACAGCTCGCGTGCCAGGGCAGGAAGCGTCTCGTCCTGCGCAATCCGCGCCAGCAGCGGCTCGATCTTGTCGGTCCCTTGGGCCCCGATCAGGCCAAACTCCGCCGCATGGCCGCGGATCATATTGCCGAGCTGGGTGCGCCGGGCGATCAATCCAGCGCGGACACCCGTCAGCATCAGCGCGGCCTGCTGCTCGACCGTCTTGACCGGCACGAACCGCATGCTCGGCCGGCTCATCGCTTCACACAGCGCCTCCGCATCCCGACCGTCGTTCTTGTTCCGCGACACATAGGGCTTCACCAATTGCGGCGCCATCAACTTCACCTCGTGGCCCAGCTTGCGAAGCTCCCGTGCCCAATGGTGCGAGGCCCCACAGGCCTCCATCCCGATCACGGTCGGCGGCAACTTGGCGAAGAACTCCAGCACCTGCTTGCGCGCAAGCTTCTTGCGCAACACAGGCTGTTCCGCCGCATCAACCCCATGCAGCACAAAAATATACTTCGACGTATCCATTCCAATGCGGATAATCTCTCTCACGGACGGCTCCCTTGTCTGAGATTTGCAACAACCTCATTCTGGCACACTGATGCCGTAGGGGGCCGTCCACACCATCAACCACCGACATTTGTTGTGAAAGGGACTGTGGGCCCGGCGGCGCGCACCAATTCGCATTTGGGGCAATGGGTCCTGGCGTGCGCCAGGACGACAGTGAATGTGTGGCGCGATTCAACTTCAAGACTCGCGAATTCTCGTTCTCGCGACACGATTTGCCCGAGCTTTGCATTTCGTTTGCCCTCTCATCTTGTAGAGGGCGCAGGGAAAGCCGGGTGCCGATCGCACCCATGGGCCCCGTGCAACAAAAAGCACGGGGGGTAGGACCACAGGTGTAACCGGGAACTCCGGCTTTCCCTGCGCGATGGTTTACGGCTTATACGTGCTCTCCCCGGTGAGACTGGGCTCTTTTGTCACCGCCGTCAGCAAGAGACGTCAGTCTCTCGCTGACAGGACACCTGCCACTAGGGCGTCAGGCCTGCACGATTTCGCCGTCCGCCTCATGCGCACTCGTCAGTTGCGCAATCCGCGTCCACCGCATCCCACCGCGCGTTCGTGACGTGCGCTCGCCCCTCAATCGGGTGGGATGGACAAATCTATAGCACTGAGTTGCGCTTCTGAAAATCAGAATATTTTTCGCATGAGGCCTTGCGCCGTCGGGCAAATCAGTGCCAAGGGCGCTTTGCCTCACACAACCTTGCGCGGCGCCGCCGTCTCCACATTCCCCGTGTTCGGTGTCCCGGTCGGCTCGATCAGCAGCAGATGCACCTCCTCCCGTGCGACGGGACGATGCTCGACGCCTTTCGGCACGATGTACATCTGGCCTTCTCGCAGCGTGACGGTGCGGTCGCGCATCTGGATGTCGAGCACGCCCTTCAGGACGAGGAAGAAGTCGTCGGTGTCGTCGTGCTTGTGCCAGACGAACTCGCCCTTCACCTTCACGACCATGACGTCGCAGGCGTTGAACTGCGCAACAGTGCGTGGTGACCAATGATCGGAGAATGTGGACAGTTTTTCGTTGAGATCGATCGCATCGCTCATCGGCGCCTCCGCTTTTGTGGCTGAAAGCATACCAGCAATCCGCGACGCCCGCGCTGAGTGCCGGAACAGCGGCTCCACGTTCGGCGATCCGCGTCCCCCGGCGCCAGACCACCGTCAGACGACAAAGGACCCCGAAGCTGTCCTCGGGGCCCTGTGCTTGATGTCACTACGGCTCGTTCGGTGACCGCTGCCGGTTCACCCCTTACTGCAACTGGGCGGGCCTGCGGTGCCCGTTCAGCCCGGGAGGCGCCTCGCCATTGGCGCCGTTCTTGCCATTCTCCCGGAGCAGTTCCTTTTCGGCCTGGTACCACAGGGTATCCATCTGGCCATAGGGTTCACCAGCCTGCTTCCAGAGTTCGTAGGCTCGGGTGCGGATTTGCTCCTCGGTTGGACCAGTCATGCGCGGCTCCCTCATTCAACAAATCTGTTCTGAGAAATGGAATCGCTGCCGTTCGGACCCCGGCATTATCGTTCCGCACTCGCCGTGCGGCAATACCGCGAACACCCGGGCCCCCACGCAGCTATTCGGTTCGTGGAGGCAACTTCCGGGCCACCGCAAGGTTCCAAACAGGTGCTAGGCGTCTAACGCTAACGC
Organism: Bradyrhizobium genosp. P; assembly: GCF_049949265.1. Classification (NCBI taxonomy): domain Bacteria; kingdom Pseudomonadati; phylum Pseudomonadota; class Alphaproteobacteria; order Hyphomicrobiales; family Nitrobacteraceae; genus Bradyrhizobium; species Bradyrhizobium genosp. P. The sequence continues at coordinate 5,848,617 of NZ_CP188195.1, forward strand.
TCACCGGTATCCAGCGGCACCGGCGCCGGGCTGCCTGAATTGTCACGGAGATTGCCCCAGCTCTCAGGCTTTGGGGCGCTGAGCCAACCGAAGGTCGCGAAAGCCGCGCCCCATGGGGCCCGCTAGGCAGTCCCTACTCGGCCGCCTGCCTTGCATGCCGCGTCGTCGGCGTGCGCATCGTCACCAGTTCTTCCGCCGCGGTCGGATGCAGTGCGATGGTGGCGTCGAAATCCGCTTTTGTCGCCTTCATCTTCACGGCGATCGCGACCACTTGGGTGATCTCAGCGGCGGCCTCGCCGACGATGTGGCAGCCGAGTATGCGGTCGTTCGTGCCGTCGACCACGAGCTTCATCAGCACCCTGGTGTCGCGGCCGGACATCGTCGCCTTGATCGGGCGGAAATCGGCCTTGTAGATGTCGACGTGGGAAAACTGCGCCCGCGCCTCTTCCTCGGTCAGGCCGACCGTGCCGACCTCGGGCTGCGAGAACACCGCGGTCGGGATCGTGGCGTGATCGACCTCCACGGGGCGCTTGCCGAACACGGTGTCGGCGAAGGCGTGGCCCTCGCGGATCGCGACCGGAGTCAAATTGGTGCGATGGGTCACGTCGCCGATCGCGTAGATGTTCGGCACCGAGGTCTTCGACCAGCCGTCGACCTGGATGCCGCCATTGGCCGGATTGATGGCAACGCCGGCGGTCTCGAGGCCGAGATTGGCGACGTTGGGATGCCGGCCGATCGCGAACATCACCTGGTCGGAGGCGATGCTCGAGCCAGTGGACAGATGCGTGGTGAAATCCTTGCCGTGCTTGTCGATCTTGGCGACCGTGCAGCCGGTGATGATGGTGATGCCGCGCTTCTCCATCTCGGCGCGGACGTGCTTGCGGACGTCCTCGTCGAAGCCGCGCAGGATATTGTCGCCGCGATAGATCACCGTGACGTCGGAGCCGAAGCCGGCGAAGATGCCGGCGAATTCCAGCGCGATGTAGCCGCCGCCCTGGATCACGATCCGCTTCGGCAGCTCTTTCAGGTGAAAGGCCTCGTTCGAGGAGATCACATGGTCGATGCCGGGAATGGCGGGCCCGTGATTGGGCGCGCCGCCGGTCGCGATCAGGATATACTTCGCCGTCACCTTCTCGCCGGTGCCGAGCCGCAGCGTGTGGGCGTCCTCCAGCACCGCGCGGGTCTTCACCACCCTGGCGCCCGATTTCTCGACATTGCTGGTGTAGATGCCCTCGAGGCGGCCGATCTCCTTGTCCTTGTTGGCGACCAGCGTCGCCCAGTCGAACGAGACCTGTCCAATGGTCCAGCCGAAGCCGGCGGCATCCGCGATCTCGTCGTGGACATGGCTGCCCATGACGAACAGCTTCTTCGGCACGCAGCCGCGGATCACGCAGGTGCCGCCCATCCGGTACTCTTCGGCGACCATGACCCTGGCGCCATACCCGGCGGCGATTCGAGCGGCACGAACCCCGCCCGAACCGCCACCGATGACAAACAGGTCGACGTCAAACTCCGCCATGGCAGCCCTCTTTGCTTCTCCCTCGCCCAAGCCGGGCGAGGTAACAGGCAACGCTAGTTGCCGATGTCCTTGCCGCGCTTCTTCATCTCGGCCTTGAACTGGGAATTGACCAGCACACCGAACTGCTGCGCCCATTGCTGCATATAGGTCAGCGAACCGTTAATTGCCTTGGGCTCGGCGACCAGAAGCTTCTGGCCGAGCGGCGACTTGTAGAACGCCACCAGGTCCTTCAACTCCTGCTCGGTGAACTCGCTGGCGTAGATCTGCGCCATGCCCTCGCCGATCTCCTTCTCACGGCCGGCATAGGTCTTGGCGACGATGATCGCGACCTCGTCGAGGTCCTTCTGATAGTTGAGGTACTGCTGCAGCAGGCCGGTCTTGGTCTTCTCGATGATGCCCGGAACCGCGCCGGCATACATGACCGCGACGTTCTTCATCGCCAGGATCTCCTTGGCGGACGCGATCGCCGCAGGGCTCGACGGCTTGACGGTGGGCGCTGCCGGCTGCTGTTGCGCCATCGCCGGCGCGGTCACCAGCGCCAGTCCAACGGCCAGGGTCGCAGCCGACAAAAGTCCCGAGAAACGCTTCATTCCAGTCTCCTTGCTTGCGGCGTTATCGCCGTTCAACAACCCGAATTCCCTGTGCGCCGGCCAGAACGGCGCTCGTGCCCAGCCCGATGAACAGGCCGTGTTCGACCACGCCCGGGATCACGCTGAGCAAACCGGCCAGGCGCGGCGGATCGCCGATCCGGCCAAGATGCGCATCGATGATCCAGTGGCCGCCATCGGTGACGAAAACGTGACCGTCCTTGCCGTGCCGGATAACCATTTGGCCGGACACGCCTGACAGCGCGAAGGCGCGCACCATCGCGGCCTGAGTCGCGGCGAGCCCGAACGGAACGACCTCGACCGGCAGCGGAAAGCGGCCGAGCACGTCGACCCATTTGCTCTCATCAGCGATCACGATCATTCGATCACTGGCGCTTGCCACGATCTTCTCGCGCAGCAGCGCACCGCCGCCGCCTTTGATCAGGTTCAGCGCGGGATCGATCTCGTCGGCTCCGTCAATGGTGAGGTCGAGATGATCGATCTCGTCCAGGGTGGTCAGCGGAACGCCGCAGCGGATCGCATCTGCGCGGGTCGCTTCCGAGGTCGGCACCCCCACGACCGTCATGCCGGCACGGACCTTCTCGCCGAGCAGCTCGACGAAATGCTTGGCGGTCGAACCGGTGCCGAGCCCGAGCTTCATGCCGTCGCGCACCTCTTCGAGCGCGCGTGCCGCCGCCTGGCGTTTCAGTGCGTCCATATCCACGTGCCGAGCAAGCCCCTGTCCTGGCGCCGTGCCGGGGCATCCGATCCGCCCCGCCCGGCGGGCGCATGTCTAGCCTCGTTTTGCCGGCAGGAACAGCACCAACGCGAGCCTGTCCAAGACGTAATCCAGGTCCTCTCGGCAAGGGTGGTCATCCAGCCCGATTCCACTGGCCGCACCGGTGACAAAAGCGGTCTTTCCGGCCAGTTCCCGCATCGCAGCCTTCCCCAATTCTCGCCATTTCTTGCAGCGGGTCAGCATCTTCTCTTGCATCGCGGCGCGCTGCCCGATAGCGAAAAGCGTCATGCCCTCTTCCTCTCCCCCCATCGTCGTGTTCGATCTCGACGGCACACTCGTCGACACCGCGCCCGACCTGATCAGCGCGCTGAATTATTTGCTCGATCGCGAAGGCCTGCCGCCGGTGCCGCTCGCCTCGGCGCGCAACATGATCGGCGCCGGTGCGCGCAAGCTGATCGAGCGCGGGCTGGAGGTGGAGGGACGCGCGGTCAGTGTCGCCGAACTCGACCGCATGACCAAAGACTTCGTCGGGTATTACGCAGATCACATCGCCGACGGCTCACGCCCGTTCGACGGACTGGAAGCCGCGCTCGACCGGCTCGAAGCGCAGGGCCATCGTTTTGCGGTCTGCACCAACAAGCTGGAGTGGCTGTCGAAACTGCTGCTCGACCGCCTCGGCCTCACTCCGCGCTTTGCGGCGATCTGCGGCGCCGACACGTTCGGGGTCGCAAAACCGGATCCCGCATTCCTGCGCGAAACGGTCGCCCGCGCCGGCGGCCGCCTTCCGGATGCGATCATGGTCGGCGATGCCGGGACCGATGTCGGGGTGGCGCGGCGGGCCGGGGTCCCCGTCATCGGCGTCGATTTCGGCTATACCGACGTTCCCATGGTGGACCTCAAACCGGATCGGCTGATCAGCCATATGGCCGATCTGCCGGACGCGGTGGCGAGCCTCAGGAAGCTCTAAGCCAAACGCAAGTAATTGATATTGCTTGTAGATATATAGGTATGCGAATATCTCGTTAACCATCCTTTAACGAACAGGCCTCGCGCGGTTGCGCCTCTGTTCCGACAATCCTATGGTCCGCTTTGGGGATTGTGGCAGTTAGCCGCAGTGTAGAGTGTGGATCATGCGTCGTGTCATCGCGATTGCGGTCGCCGGAATGAGTTTGGGCGGCTGCTCCTCGTTTTCGTTGGATTACTTCAAATCTGCACCGCCGCCGATGCAGGTGCAGCTGGATTCGCAGCCCCAGGGCGCGGATGCCGTGACCTCGCTCGGGCCGGGCTGCAAGACGCCCTGCTCGGTGTCGATCCCGGCGCCGGAAAGCGGCTTCTCGGTCACCTTCAATATGCCGAAGTTCGAGCCGGCGAACGTTCCTGTGACGGTGACCCGCACGCCGGGCGACTTCACCACACCGGCGACGACTGTGCTCAACCCGAGCCCGGTGTTCGCGCAGCTGCAGCCTGCCGGCCCGCCGCCGCGCGCGCACAAGCCGATGCGGCCGAAGCGGAAGAAGCCCAGGCCCGCGGCAGCTCCCGCAGCCGGCGCTCCGCCGGCTCCGGCCGGCTCGGCGTTCCCCGATCCGAACGCTCCTCCGCCGCCTGCCGCAGCGCCTCCGCCGCCAGCCGCGCCGCCGCGCTAAGGAACCGATTGCACTGCACAAGAGCCCGGCCCCACCGCCGGGCTCTTGGTCTTTTCGCGGGCTCGCGGATGCAGGACCGGTGATGTCGCCTGCCTATCATGCGATAGCGATTTGGCATGTTGCGGATCATTCCAACGAACGCATTGTGAGCGCATGCCAAGATGCCTAGATTGCGTTCTATGAGCGGATCCACGCAAACCCTGTCCGAGTCCCTGTTCCGTCCGATGACCGATCCGTTCGGGCGGACGATCCGTTATTTGCGCGTCTCCGTCACCGACCGCTGCGACCTGCGCTGCTTCTACTGCATGTCGGAGGACATGACCTTCCTGCCGAAGGCCGATCTGCTCACCCTGGAAGAGCTCGATCGGCTCTGTTCGGCGTTCATCGCAAAGGGCGTGCGCAAGATCCGCCTCACCGGCGGCGAGCCGCTGGTCCGCCGCAACGTGATGGGGCTGATGCGTTCGCTGTCGCGTCATCTGAGGAGCGGCGCGCTCGATGAACTGACGCTGACCACCAACGGCTCGCAGCTCGCGCGCTTTGCGCAGGAGCTCGCCGATTGCGGCGTCCGCCGCGTCAACGTCTCGCTCGACACGCTGGATGCGGCCAAGTTCCGCACCATCACCCGCTGGGGTGACATCGACAAGGTGCTCGCGGGCATCGAGGCCGCGCGCGCCGCAGGGCTCGCGGTCAAGATCAACGCGGTCGCGCTGAAGAACATCAACGAGGACGAGATCCCCGCGCTGATGCAGTGGGCGCACGGCAAGGGGATGGCGCTGACCTTGATCGAGGTGATGCCGATGGGCGACGTCGGCGAGGGACGCATCGATCAATACGTGCCGCTGTCGCTGCTGCGCGCGCGGCTCGAGAAGCAATACACCCTGACCGATCTCGCCGACGATACCGGCGGCCCGGCCCGCTATGTCCTGATAGCCGAGACCGGCGGCAAGCTCGGCTTCATCACGCCGATGACCCATAATTTCTGCGAATCGTGCAACCGCGTGCGCATCACCTGTACTGGCACGCTGCATACCTGCCTCGGCCACGAGGATGCCTCCGACCTGCGCAGGCCGCTGCGGGCCTCTACCGACAACGACATGCTCTCGGCCGCGATCGACCGCGCGATCGGGCTGAAGCCGAAGGGGCACGATTTCATCATCGATCGCCGCCACAACCGCCCGAGCGTCAGCCGCCACATGAGCGTGACCGGCGGCTAGTTCCCCGCGCCTCCCCGACGCCTTTGCCTCCCATTGGCCGCCCCCTGACCAGCCCGTGGCCGCCAGCCGATTTACCAAGGCGGGACAACGGTTTGGCCTTCAGTCAATTTGCCCATTTTCCGATTGACGGCGTACCACGTCGCTGATTTGGTGCCCCGGCTTTCACGCTGGCCGGTCAGACAGGCCGCTGCCCGACAGGCGCAGCCAACAACGGCGGAAGCGGATTTCGGGGGTGGACGACCGTTTTGCAACTGCTCCTGGAAAGTGAGCCGTGGCTCCGTGCGCGTTCGCGCGGCGGCCTGACGATGCTTGGCAAGATATTCGGCGCGCGCGCGGCGCGGCCGCGGAGACCGTGATGCGTCCAATGTTGGCTCTCAGTGCGGCCATCGACCGGCTCAACGAGAAGATCGGCTATATCTGCAACCTGCTGGTGCTGCTCGCCTGCCTGGTCAGTGCCGGCAACGCGATGATCCGCTACGCGTTCAGCTACTCGTCGAACGGCTGGCTCGAGGCGCAGTGGTACATGTTCGCCATTCTCGTGATGTTCGGTGCCTCCTACACGTTCAAGCGCAACGAGCATGTGCGCGTCGAAATCATGTATCTGATGCTGTCCGAACGCGGCCAGCTCTGGCTCGACCTGATCGGCACGCTGTTCTTCCTGATCCCGTCCTGCCTGCTGCTCGCCTATCTGTCCTGGCCGTTCTTCTACCAGGCCTATGTGGTCAGCGAGACCAGCGGCAACGCCGGCGGCCTGATCCGCTGGCCGATCAAGTTCGTTATCCCGTCCGGCTTCGTGATGCTCGCGTTGCAAGGCGTCTCAGAGGTGATCAAGCGGATCGCCGCGCTGCAGGGCTACGTGACCATCGACGCGAAGTACGAGAGGCCGACGCAATGACGATTACGCTCGAGATGATGCCGCCCTTGATGTTCGGCGGCCTGATCATAGCGATGCTGATCGGCTATCCGGTGGCGTTCACGCTCGCCGCGGTCGGCCTGTCGTTCGGATTCCTCGCCATCCACCTCGGCTTCTTCGACCTCAACTTCCTGCAGGCGATCCCGGGCCGCATTTTCGGCAGCGTGCTCTCCAACGAGCTGCTGCTCGCGATCCCGTTCTTCACCTTCATGGGCGCGATATTGGAGAGGTGCGGACTGGCCGAGGACATGCTGGATTCGATGGGCCAGCTGTTCGGCCCTATCAGAGGCGGCCTCGGCTATTCCGTGATCATCGTCGGCTTCATCCTCGGCGCCATCACCGGCACGGTGGCGGCGCAGGTCATCGCCATGGCGCTGATCTCGATGCCGGTGATGATCCGCTACGGCTACAACATCCGCTACGTCACCGGCGTGCTGGCCGCCTCCGGCACCATCACGCAGCTGGTGCCGCCGTCGCTGGTGCTGATCGTGCTCGCCGATCAGCTCGGCAAGTCGGTCGGCGACATGTATCTCGGCGCATGGGGTCCGTCGGTGTTCCAGATCCTGCTGTTCGCCGGCTACACCTTCCTGCTCAGCATTATCAAGCCGAGCCATTTGCCGGCGGTGCCGAAGGATGCGCGCACGCTGACCGGCTGGGCACTGTGGAAGAAGTGCCTGCTCGGCATCATCCCCTCAGCGGTGCTGATCTTCGTCGTGCTCGGCACCATGATGATGGGCCTTGCGACCCCGACCGAGGCCGGCGCCATGGGCGCGGTCGGCGCGATCGTGCTGGCCGCCATCCATCACAAGGATTTCAGCGCCACCGGACGCAAGATGTTGATCGCAGGCGTGATCGCGGGCGGCATCGGCACCATCGTGGCGATGCTCTACACCGAGAACCTGATCTTCAAGCTGGCATTCGCGATCACCTATATCGCGGTGGTCTGGATCTGCCTCGAGGCGGTGCGGATTCCGGACCTGCGCGACCTGATCAAGCAGGGCTACGAGACCACCATGCGCATCACCTGCATGGTCACCTTCATCCTGATCGGATCGACCTGCTTCTCGGTGGTGTTCCTCGGGGTATCAGGCGGCGTGTGGCTGGAGCATCTGCTGACATCGCTGCCCGGCGGCGTCTGGGGCTTCCTGATCTTCATCAACCTCTTCATCTTCTTCCTGGCGTTCTTCCTCGATTTCTTCGAGATCGCCTTCATCATCCTGCCGATGATCGCCCCGATAGCGCAGAAGGTGCTGGCGCCGGTGGTCGGCCCTGATGCCGCGCTGATCTGGTTCGGCGTGATGCTCTGCGTCAACATGCAGACCTCGTTCCTGCATCCGCCGTTCGGATTTGCGCTGTTCTATTTGCGCGGCGTGGCGCCGAAGGAAGTGAAGAGCTCCGACATCTATTGGGGCGCGATGCCCTGGATCGGCCTGCAGGCGATCATGGTGATCCTGGTGATCGCATTCCCGATCACTGTCACCGGGCTGCTCGACAAGCCGGTCAATGTCGACCTCGACAAGGTCAAGATCGAAGTGCCGCAGATCGACCTGCCCCCGCTCGATTTCGGGCCGCCACCGAAGCAGTAGCGCGGAACCATGATCCGAACCCGAAGGGGCCGCGTCATCTTGAGCCCGAGTACCGCGACAGCAGGTCGACTTCATCACCGCTTGCAAATCGGCGTTGATCCTTGCATCGGTGCCGGATGATCTTTCTTGTACTCGGCGAGGATCGGTTCGAGGTTTCCCTTTGGCCAAAATTTCGGAGCGCGTATTTCCTTCAGGCAGGAAGCATTCCAATATAATCCCGCGGCCGACAGCGGCCGGCCCGCGGCCGCCGCTCGCGCGACGGCGTCGACGTCGGCGGCGTCAGGATAGATGTAGAGCGTCGTAGGATTGTCCTTCGCGAGCGCGATGATCTGCCCGGCGTCCGACGGCGACCAACTGGTACAGCCGTTGCTGCGGCCGCCGGCGTAACTCACCAGCGTCCCGAACGGAACGTAACCGTCGTGGTTTGCGTACGGACTGCGCGGATCCTTTCGAAGACAGACGCTCCGCAGTAATTCAGCAGGATGTCCGCCGATCTCGCGCTGCCTCGCGTTTGCGGTCTCGCCTTCGCCGTCAAACTGAACGAAGGAGCGTATCAAAACCGAGTCTTGTTTCGTTGAGACGCGATAATAGCCTTTGAAAGACGTTTTCGTCTCGCCTGTCACGTAGGCTCCGCCGGCCGTCAATTCCGAATCCATCGCATTGCTGAAGTTCTTCGCACACCGTCTTCCGTTTGCGAAATCCGCGATACCTTTCAGATTGCGACCGCCGCCGTGACCCGCCGAAATCGCACGAAACGTGCGGTCGGACTCGCAGATAACGTAAAACCGGCCCCCTAATTTGCCTTCGCTTGCATCGTTGGGACGCGTGGCGTCCATGGCGAAGTAGCATGGATTTTTGACAGCGCCTTCGCTGACTTTTTTCAGGTAAAGCGCGCGCGCCTTCCGCAAGACCGGTTGCGCGATTTGACCTTCGCCTTCGCCGACATGAGGCCGCAGCCAAGCCGGAACGTCCGATGGCTGCTCCGCGGCAAGAGAAAACGTCGACGCCATGACGGCGATGACCATGATGAAAAGGTTGGCGATAGTCAGGAGGGAGGGTCTCAACCGCACGGATCAATTCTCCTATTGACGCCTAGCCCAGCGCCGGGTCATGCGATCTGAAAGGCACGCTACTCCGCAAGGGCGCTCGCAATCGTCCTGACGTTATGCCTGACCATGTCGATGTAGCTGGGAGCATCGCCTTTCTCGTTGGTCAGACTATCCGAATACAGCGTTCCACCGATCGCGGCACCAGTCTCGGAGGCAATTTGGCGCATCAGCCTGGGGTCGCTGACGTTCTCCAGGAAAACCGCAGGGATCTTCTCTTTCTGGATTTGCGCGATGATGCTTGCGATATCCCGCGCGCTCGGCTCGGTTTCGGTCGAAACGCCCTGGGGCGCCAGGAAGGTGATGTCGTAAGCGGCGGCGAAATAGCCAAAGGCGTCGTGGGTTGAAATAACCTTGCGCCGCTCGGCCGGAATCCGCGCGACCGTCTCGCGAACCTCGCGATCGAGCGTTTCCAGTCTGGCCAGATAGGCCGACGCGCCGGCTCGGTATATCGCAGCGTTGGCGGGGTCGGCGGCTCCCATGGCGTCCCGGATATTGGCAACATAGATCTCGGCGTTCGCAATGGACTGCCAGGCGTGCGGATCCAATGACCCTGCGCCGCGATCACGATTCAGGATATCGCCTGCCGTAACCGTACGCGGCACGATGCCGTGCGTTGCGACGACGGTGGTCGCGTTGCTGCCGGATGATTTGATGAGCCGCGGTAGCCAACCCTCCAGGCCCAGGCCATTGACGATTACCAGTCCGGCATTCCTGATCGCCTCCGCATCGGCGGGCGTCGGCATGTAGACGTGGACGTCACCGTTGGCACCGACGAGGGTGGTCACGTCGACCCGATCACCACCGACGTTCCTGGCGAAGTCGCCGAGGATCGAGAATGTCGCCACCACCTTCAGCTTCGTCGTTACTTGCTGCGCGGAAGCGGGCAAGATCGCCGGCGCCGCCATAAGGCCTGCCAAAATCAGCAGCCGAAGCCGCAGAAACCAGACCTTCTGCTTCGACAGGGAGATACCGCGCGGCGAATGAGGGGCCATTCCCGCATCTGACGTGCGTTGATCCATTTCTTGCCTTTGCATCGCCACGAAATATATGTAATGTTATAACATTGCAATGCGAGTGGCAACGAGTTCGCCGACATCACTTTGCATCACGTTGCCAAGGCGTCTTCTACCCGCGAAGCGCGAAGAGGAAACAACACCATGTCCGATGCTGCACCCCGGATTCCCGTTACGGTCCTGACCGGCTATCTCGGCTCCGGCAAGACGACGTTGCTGAACCGCATTCTCACCGAGACACATGGCAAGCGGTTTGCCGTGATCGTGAACGAATTCGGAGAGATCGGTATCGACAACGATCTCATCGTCGACGCGGACGAGGAGATTTTCGAGATGAACAACGGCTGCATCTGCTGCACGGTTCGGGGCGACCTCATTCGCATCATCGCGGGCCTGATGCGGCGCAGCCGAGCTTTCGACGGCATTGTCATCGAGACGACCGGGCTCGCCGATCCCGCCCCGGTGGCGCAAACCTTTTTTGTCGACGAAGACGTCCGCCGCAAGACGAAGCTCGACGCCATCGTCACCGTCGCGGATGCCAGACATCTGCTCGAACAGATCGACCGGGCCCCGGAAGCGCAGGAACAACTCGCGTTCGCCGATGTCGTTCTCCTTAACAAGGTCGATCTTGTCGATGCTGGCGGCTTGGCAACAGTCGAGCGTCGCATCAAAAGCATTAACCCGTATGCGAAGATTCACAGAACGGAGCGCTGCGGCATCGATCTCGCCCAGGTACTGGCGCGAGACGCCTTCAATCTCGAGCGGATTCTCGACGTCGAACCGGGATTTCTCACCGAAGAACACGCGCACGAGCACGACGACAGCATCGGCAGCCTGTCCCTGGTCGCGGATCGACCGCTGAAGCCCAACAGGTTTGTGTCATGGATTCAAGATGTGACCCAACGCTACGGGACGGACATCCTGCGCATGAAGGGCATCGCCTCGATCGAGGACGACGACCGGCAGTTCGTGGTTCAGAGCGTCCACATGCTCGTTGAAGGCGGAAGTCAGCGTCCCTGGAAGGATCAGGAGCCACGCCAGACGCGGCTTGTTTTCATCGGACGTGACTTGCCGAAAGAGGAGCTGCGGCAAGGCTTCGAAGCCTGTTGCGCCTGAGGGAGCGCAGATGGGCAAGATCGTGGGATTTGTTTCGAAATCCGAACGCGAGCGGATTCGCCTGGTTCGCGAAGCCCGGGCGATATATGACAGCATCTTTCCACCGAGCGACGCGATCGATGAGCGCCCGGTGAGCAAACCGCAAGGCTGACGCAGCCGGACGGGACCGGGCTGTTCCACCGAAAAGACACATCCGGCGCATGACGCGGCGCTCTTAGCCCCTCGATCGCCATATTCTCCGCGTCCATTGCACGCGTTCGGCCGATGGCGATGGTTTCGAGCGTCCGGACGTCAGAAGGGAGACGGCTCTGGCAAGCGCAAGGATGATGGTGTCACGGGCCTTCGCCCGGCGATGCGGAGCCTGTCTCGCGCTGGCGGCGCTGATGCTGCAGCTCGCGCTGTCGTTTGCTCACGTCCACAAGCATGATCTCGGCGTCGATCTCGGCGTCTCCGCCGGTGTTTCCCCGGATGTCGCGAGAGTGGAGCACGCTCGCTCGCAATGGCAGACCGTCGAGCGGAATCCATCGGGGCTGGCCGATGACGAAGACCATTGCACGATCTGCTTCTCGAGCTTCCTGCTGGGGAATTCGTCGATACCGGATGCATCGGCAAGGCCACCTTTGCCCGAATGGGGTAGCCTCGATCGTTCGCCCACCTCCGTTTCGGATATCGTATTTCAGCCGCGCCGTGCGGCATTCCTGTCCCGCGCACCCCCTGCCGGTTGACACCTGCTATCGATGTCCCGCGCGCCGCAGGACATCGCGAGGATGTCCACGACGTCGTCTGCTCATTGCTGATCGCCGGCCAGGACCAGATGCCGCCGGTTCAGCGCAGGCCTCTTCGGTTCTAGCGCATCCGAAATCGCTGCGCCTGCCTCTTGCGGGCGTTTACTCCGGTTTCCATTGATCCGGCAAATGGTCATGCCAAAACACATTTGGTGCTACTTCTGCGCAATGCTCCTGCTGGCTGTGTCCGTCCAGCGCGCGGAGGCGCATCCCCATGTCTGGGTCACGTTCCATAGCGAAGTGCTCTACGCCGCCGACGGCACCATGACGGGCGTCCGTCACGCCTGGACCTTCGACGACATGTTCTCCGCCTATGCGCTTCAGGGCATCCATCACGCCAAAAAGGGACAGTATACGCGGGAGGAACTGGCCTCGCTCGCCCAGACCAACGTGGATTCCCTGAAAGAGTACGCCTACTTCACCTATGCCCGCGGCGACGGCAAGAAGCTCAAATTCGCCGGTCCGGTCGACTATTGGCTCGAATACAAGGACGCCACCCTCACCCTGCACTTCACCTTGCCTCTGAAAACAGCCGCCTCGGCCAAGGCCATGCAGATCGAGGTCTATGATCCCACGATCTTCGTGGATTTCGAATTCGCCAAGGACAAGCCGGTTTCCTTGAGCGGCGCGCCGCAATGTGTGGCGACCTATGATCTTCCCCACCAGCCGACCGCATCCGAGCAGTCGAAGCTCAGCGAGCTAGACATCGTGCCGCTTGATGCTTCCAGCACTTACGGAGAGATGTTCGCCAACAAGATCCAGGTGAAGTGCCCATGACGATATTGCGCAAGGTTTCCCTGACTGCGCTGGCGGTGATCCTGATTGGTTGCGCGAGCGGTATCGTGTCGGCATGGGCCGGGCCGTTCGGCGCGCCTCATGCGATAACAACGTCCTCATCGGGGCTGATGGGCTGGATCTTTGCCGAACAGGCCGCCTTCTATCGTTCGCTGTCGGGCTTCATCCGCGCCTCCAAGGAGAACGGGGCTGCGATGTGGGAGCTGTTCGGCGTCTCGTTTGTCTACGGCATCTTCCATGCCGTAGGTCCCGGGCACGGCAAGGCCGTGATCTCGTCCTATCTCGTCGCCAACGAAGAAACCTGGCGCCGTGGCGTCGTCTTGTCGTTTGCATCCGCGGGCATCCAGGCGGTCGTGGCCATCATCATCGTGGCCATCGCGGCCGTGCTGCTTGGCGCAACAGCCAAGGCGATCGGACTGACCGTCCATCTGGTCGAGATTTTGAGCTATGCTCTGGTCATCCTGATCGGCTTGCGGCTTCTCTTTGTCAAAGGCCGCGGCCTCCTGATCGCCGGCAGCGAGCTCAGTTGGCGCGAAGCACCAAGGCTCGCTTTCGCAACGGTTCCAGCTGTCGCGACCTTGCGCGCGAAAGGCCTTCAGCTGCCGGAGCGGCGGCTCGGTGCGATGGCCATGCGCGGCGGGCAATGCCATGTCGATGGCTGCACCGCGCACGCGCACAGCTTTCATTGCCATGACGTTTATGAGCACCATGAATCGGCCTGGGGCCACGCCCATGGACCCGAGCCGGCCGCGCTCGCCGGCGCCGGCGGCTGGCGTCGGGGGCTCACCGCGGTCGTCGCAGTGGGTTTGAGGCCCTGCTCCGGCGCAATCATCGTCCTGATCTTCGCGCTCGCCCAGGACCTGCTCTGGACCGGGGTGGGCGCAACGCTGATCATGGGATTGGGCACGGCCGTGACGGTCGCGGCAATCGCCACGCTGGCGGTCAGCGCACGCAACTTCGCAAGTCGCATCGCCGGAACGCGCGCGGGGCTCGGCATGTTCGCGATGCGCACGATCGAGGTCGGCGCCGCAGCGCTCATCGTCGCATTTGGTGTCCTGCTGCTGGCGGGTTACATGGCCAGCGAGCAGCTCTGGATGTTCACCGGATAGACGTCGCGTCCAAATCGGGTCCACCCTGAAAGCTGACCTCCCACGAGGCCGCGATCCGGCTCCGCCTTGGCAAGGTGGAAGCTTACGGTGAACTGCGCGCCACCCTCGGGCGGGTTCTCGGCCGCGCCACGCTCCGTCCCGCAGTTCGGGTCATCTTGCGCGCTGGCGTACCGCAGGATGTCGGTTCCAGGCCAACTTAGGACGTCATCACCGGCGGGACAATCAGCCCGGCACGCCCGCTTCCCGAAGGGCCGCGATCATTTGATTGCGCATCTCCAATGAGCGGGCGGGAAACGCCTCGCCCGCGTCGGCCGCTCGAAAGTCGGGCTGCAACTTCAGCAGCCGCGCGGCCGCCTGTTGGGCCTCCGTCGGCCATCCGGCAGCAATCGCGTTCACGATGTAGGCGACGAGCGTATGAGCGCTCACGACGACCTGGATCGATTTCGTCGCGGACAGGCAACCGTCTTCGTATCGACGAAGGCTGAAGAATGCGAACGAACTTCCGTTCCAGGCAGATACACGCAATGGGTCAAGTGGACTTAGCCGGATCATCCGGTCGAAGCTCTCGATCGAGCTGTCCGCCTCACCGCACATCATGGTGACCCATCCGCGACTATACCAGGCGACCGCGAGATTCGGATTGAGTGCGACGGCCTCCTCGACCATGGACGCACCGCGGTCATATTCGCGGCCAAGATAGGTCAGCACATGACCCGATCTGGCCAATGTAAAGGCGTCATCGTTTCCCACCCTCGAGGCCATATTCGCCATCCGAATGGCTTCAGCGCGCCTTTCGGCAGTCAAAGGCAGGCCGCTGATCCCTTGTTCGAACATCAAGGTCGACGCAGCCATCGCGTAAGCGGGTCCGTATTCGGGATCCTGTTCATAGGCCTTGCTGAAAAGCGCGCGGGCCTCGGCAAAGCTACCCTTGGTCGTGAGCGCCATGCCCCGCAGGAAGTGATCGTAGCTATCGAGGTTGTCGGTCGGTTTCTGCCTTGCCCGCTCGATCTCGGCTTGCTCGAGTTTCGGAGCAATCAAACCCACGACGCTGCTGGTAACCCGATCTTGCAGGTCGAACACGTCCTCGAGCGCACCGTCGAATTTGTCCGCCCATAAATGCCTGTCCGTCGCAGCCTCGATCAGTTGCCCGGTGATGCGAACGCGATTGCCCGATTTTCTGACGCTTCCCTCAAGCACGTAGCGTACGCCGAGTTCGCGACCGACTTGCCTGATGTCGACCGACTTGCCCTTGTAAGTGAAGCTCGAATTGCGAGCGATCACGAACAAGGACTTGAATCGCGACAGCGCGGTGATGATGTCCTCCACCATGCCGTCGGCGAAATATTCCTGCTCGGGATCGCCGCTCATATTCTGGAACGGCAGCACGGCGATCGAGGGCTTGTCGGGGAGTTGCAACGGCTTTTTGGCTTCGCCGGAAGAAACTGCCGCCGCCGAAATCTTCGTCATCTCACCCGGCCGTACTGCGTAGATGCGAATGGGTCGTGCGATATTCTTGACTTGCTGCTCGCCGCGATCCTCGAAAGCCGCCTTGATCTTGCCGTCGACTTCGCTGTGGATTTTCCCCGATATCAGTATTCCTCCGGGATCACAGAGAGCCTCGAGCCGCGCGGCTATGTTGACGCCTTCGCCATAGACGTCGCCGCTATCTTCCACGATCACATCGCCGAGGTTGAGACCGATGCGAATCCTGAGCGGACCCGGATCATTGCTCAGATCGCTCTGGATGGCGATTGCGCACCGTAGAGCCGCGATTGGGCTGGCAAATTCAACCAGGAAGCCGTCGCCGGTGGTCTTGATCAACCGTCCCTGGTGTTCGGACAGACGAGGCTCTATCAGCTCGCGCCGCAACCGCCCAACACGGGCATAGGTGCCCTCCTCGTCGCGTTCCATCTGCGACGAAAAGCCGACGACATCAGCGGCCAGAATGGCCGCCAGTCTCCGTTGGACCTGCTCGTTGACCAACTGGCTCCCTTTCCAGGAAATTCCCCGACATCAAACCATGCCGATGGCTATCGGGCTAGGTCGAATGTCTCAGTTGGGTCTAAATCCGAAGACCTCGGGTTGAGCACACCCGATCTGCTGTGCTCTCGGCAGCGCTCCCCGTCCGGCCATTTATGAATCCACGCCTTCGTCCGCGCGCCGCGGCTCTCCTTCACGAAACCGCAGCCGTCTCCGCTTCTGCGAGGTGGAAGCTGAGCGTGAATTGCGCGCCGCCCTCCGGCAGATTCTCCACCGCGATCGTCGCGGCGTGGTCGTCCACCACGCCCTGCACGATCGAAAGTCCGAGGCCGGCGCCGTCGGTGCGGCGGCGGTCGCCGCGCCAGAAACGCTGGAAGATCAGGCCCTGCTCGCCCGGCGAAATGCCCGGCCCGCAGTCGCGCACCCGCACCGAGCCGTCGTCGCGCACCTCGACGTCGACGGAGGTATCGTCCGCGGTGTACTTGATGGCATTCTCCGCCAGATTGAAGATCGCCCGCTGCAGCATTTCCGCATTGCCCTTGACCTGCACGGGGCCGTCGGCGCCGCGTAGCGCGATGTCCTTCTGCTGGGCCAACGCATAGGGCGCGATCGAGCCGACCACCTCGGCGCAGACCGCGCGCAGATCCGCGGTCTCGCCGGGATCGAGCACCAGCGTGTCGAGCTCGGCGATCTCGAGCAGCTGGTTGACGATGCGGCCCATGCTCTCGATGTCGGCATGGAGCTCCTTGGTGCCCTTGCCCGCCTCCAGCGTCTCGATCCGCGTTCGCAGGATCGTCAGCGGCGTGCGCAGTTGATGCGCCGCGTCGGCCGTGAACTGGCGCTGCACGTGAAAGCCCTCCTCGAGCCGGTCGAAGGCCTGGTTGACCGCCGTCACCAACGGCAGGATCTCGCTCGGAATCCGCTCCGTCGGCAGCCGGATGCCGGTCCGTTCCGGTCCGATATTCCTGGCCTCCTCGGAGGCCTGCAGCAGCGGAATCACGGCGCGACGGAAGATCACGATGTCGGCGGCGAGCAGGATCAGCAGGATCGGGATCGTGATCCACCCGACCCGCCGGAAGAAATTGCTGACGATGTCGTCGATGATGACGTCGCGATGCGACAGGTCTTCGGCGACATGGATGCGCACCGTCTGGCCGCCGACGTCTTCGGTGACGCTTGAGCCGGAAATCGTGCCGGATACGGCCTGCTTCCGAGGCCCGTCACGGTGCGACGAAAATAGCACATGGCCGTCGGCATCGAAGACGTCGTACCGATAGCGGCCATAGGCGTCGGAATAGAGGCCCTTCAGACTCTCGGGAAGGTTCAGAACCACCTTGCCGTCGGGACCGACCGAAAGGCTCTCGCCGAGCACACCGGCCTGGTCGCGCATCGCATCGCGATGCAACTGGTTGATCTCCGAATTCAGCAGCCATAGCAGGATTAGCGGCAGGAACACCGCAGCGACCGCGACCGCGACGATATGCAGGAACACGATCCGCGACGTCAGCGACTTGAAGCGGAACACGCTATTTCTCCTATCCAATCGCGTTGTATACCAACATCGCGCACTCGTTCCATCGAATTCCGGCTCGCAAGCATGGCTTGTAAGCTGGTCGTCAGGTTCTCGTCGTACGATCCTGCGGGCTTGCGCATGGACAGACCGGCTCACAGCAACGTTGTTGCTCGGTTTCGGTCCGTTCGAGCAGAGCAGCAATGCCCGCCTCGTGGGAATTCGTTGGCGCCATTCTTATCTGCGTAGGACCACAGGAAACCCGTTCAACATCGTCCGTTGCACGCCTATGAGCATCAACGCCGCTCGCTGGATCGCCTTCATTTCCGCATGCATCGCGAGCGTGCTTGCGTTGCAAGTTGCGCTGGCTCTTGGCCTCTTTGCATGGAATGGAGAGCCGAATGCGATCGTGGATCTTGCCACCCAGTCGCGGGAGGCCGGCGTTGCGGCGATTGCCGGAACCGTGTCGGTCATCGCGCAAATCGTCGTCAAGGCGTCCCGATCAGACAAGCATAATTAGTTCTGATCCAGATCTGATCATTTCTCCTCGGCCATCAGGTAGCCAACGCCGCGGATGGTATGGATCATGATCTTGGCATTGTGCTCGGCGAGCAGTTTACGCAGCCGCGACACGTAAACCTCGACAGCATTCGAGGCGACTTCGCCTGCCAGCCCGAAAATGTGGTCCTCGACGTTCTTCTTCGGCACCACCCGCCCCTGCCGCCGCAGCAGGATCTCCAGCACCGACGTCTCGCGGGCGGAAAAGACCCGCGGCATGCCGTCGATGAAGACCTGACGGCTTTCGGTATCGTAGACCAGATTGGCGAGGTTGAGCGAGGAGCCTAGCAACTGGCCGGGACGGCGCAGGATCGCCTCCAGCCGCGCCACGAGTTCTTCCAGCGCGAACGGCTTTGCCAGATAGTCGTCGGCACCGCTGCGCAGGCCGCTGACCCGATCCCGCAGTCCGTTGCGTGCGGTCAGCACCATCACGGGCAACGGGTCCATCTTGCGGCGGAGCTCCGACAGCACCGACAGGCCGTCGCCGTCGGGCAGACCGAGATCGAGGATCATGGCAGCGTAGCCGACGCTGCTTAGCGCGTCGCGGGCCTCGGCAACGCTGTGCACGACATCGGCGGTGTATCCCGCCGCCATCAATCCGTTCGCGATGAGGCGCGACAATTCGACGTTATCCTCGACGATCAGAAGGCGCATCGTAACAGTCCTGTCACCGGCGGAGCCGGCCCCTGTTCGCACACTTGAGTGCCATAGGCCAGCGACGTGAAAATTCGCCGATAGATCGCATTTGGGCATCGCGCGGAGCAAACGACGCGCATTTCGGCAGATCGTATCGTACGCCCAGCGCACGCTATGTTTTTGTTATGCCCAGCTCCGCCGCACCCACAAAAAATAGATGAAAGCGCCCGTGCCGCAACCGAAATTCGTTCGCGCCCGCGCCGTTGTACAAGGCAATGTAAGGTTGGCGTAAGCTGGTCCTGATAACACGTGCCCGGCCTCACTGAGACCGATGTCCTCACCGCACGATGCGGCAAGGTCTCCCGGTCCTCGCGCGGCCTCTCCAGATCTCGGCGAATCGGGCAGGCGATGTCGTTTCGAATGAAATATACAGGTTACGTGGCGATCCCGGTGCTGGCTGCGATCCTTGCAGGTGCATGGCTGCTGACGCGCAGCGATGGCCTCGAGAGCGCCAAGGCGACCGAGACCAAGACGATTCAGGACGTCAACCTCGAAGAGCAATATGTCGAGCTGACCGACAAGCAGGCTGCCACCATGAAAGTCTTGGCCGCAGAGCAGCGGTCCTTCAGAACGCTGAAGAATGCGGTCGGCTCGATCGACTTCAACCAGAACATGCTGGTGCAGGCCTTTACCCCGAATCCGGGCAAGATCGTCGACACGTTCTTCAATATCGGCGACGAGGTGAAGAAGGGCGACCCGCTGTTCACCATCGACAGCCCCGACCTGCTGAACGCGGAGTCGGCGCTGCTCGCCGCGGCCGGCGTGCTCGAGTTGCAGACTAGGACCCTAGCCCGCGTCAAGCAGCTGCTCAAGACCGGCGGCGGCGCGCAGAAGGACGTCGATCAGTCCACCTCGGATCAGCAGACCGCCGAAGGCAACTTCAAGGCCGCGCGCGACGCCGTCCGGATCTTCGGCAAGACCGACGTCGACATTGATCGCATCGTCGCCGACCGCAAGGTCGATTCCATCCTGATCGTCCCCAGCACGATCTCGGGCCGGATCATCGCGCGCAACGCCGCGCCGGGTCTCTTCGTGCAACCCGGCAACGCGCCGGCGCCCTACTCACTCGCGGACATCTCGACAATGTGGATGATTGCCAACGTGATCGAGACTGACGCGCCCTCCTACAAGATCGGCCAACCGGTCGAGGTGCAGGTGCCCGCCTATCCGAACGAGGTGTTTCGCGGACGGGTGACGACACTCGGACTCAACATCGACCCGAATTCGCATCGGCTGCTGGTGCGTTCGGTGATCGATGATCCCCAGCACAAGCTGCGTGCCGGCATGCTGGCGAGTTTCACCATCGAAACCCAGCCGCCGAAGACGTCGGTCAGTGTCCCGACCGACGCCATCGTGCGCGAGGGCGACGGAACGATGACGGTGTGGGTCACGACCGATAGCCGCCGGTTCAACCGGCGCTCGGTGAAGATCGGAATGGAGCAGGACGGCTGGCGCCAGATCCTCGATGGCCTTAACCCTGGTGATAAGGTCGCCTCCACCGGCGCGATCTTCCTCAGCAACAAATTCGCCAACGCCGCCTCGGGATAAACACGGCTTGCGACACTAGCCGTGCCCTTCACCGTTCAAGACCAAGTGCAGTCCATTGATCAAGAGCATCCTTCAGTTCGGTCTGACCCGAAGCGCCGTCATCGTGCTCGGACTCGCCGTGTTTTGCGCCGCCGGCTTCGCTGCGTTCAGCAAGCTGAACATCGAGGCTTATCCGAATCCGGCGCCCGTGATCCTCGAGATCACGGCGCAGGCCGCCGGCCTCTCCGCCGAGGAGATGGAGAAATACTACACGATCCCGATGGAAGTCGGCCTTTACCCGACGCCCGGCGTCATCAACATCCGCTCGACCTCGTTCTACGGCCTATCCTTCGTGCGGGTCACCTTCAAATACGGCGTCGACTATTATTTCGGGCTCACGCAGGCGACCAACAGCCTCACCCAGAACGTCCAGCTGCCCGGCAATCAAGTCCCGCAAATCCAGCAGTCGAGCCTGGTCGGTGAGATCTACCGCTACCAGCTCGTCGGTCCGCCGAATTTCGGTCTGACCAATCTCAGGACGTTGCAGGACTACGTCGTCACCCGCCGGCTGATGACGATACCGGGCGTGGTGCAGATCAACTCCTGGGGCGGCACCACCAAACAATTCAACGTCGACGCCGACCTCGACAAACTCGAGGCCTACAACATCACCGTGCCGCAACTGATCAGCGCGCTCGGCAACGCCAACGTCAATGTCGGCGGTCGCGAGATTGCGATCGGCCAGCAATCCGTCAACATCCGCGGCATCGGCCTGATCAATTCCGGCGGCGAAGACGACGTCACCAAGGGCTACAAGGTCCAGGACATCGAGAACATAGTCCTGACCCAGTCGAACGGATTGCCGATCCAGATCAAGGACGTCGCCAAGGTCTCGGTCGGCTATGTGCCGCGGCTCGGCATCGCCGGAAAGGACAAGGATGACGACGTGGCCGCGGCGATCGTGGTCATGGGACGAACGCAGCACACCAACGACATCGTCCCCAAGGTCGAGGAGGAGGTCGCGAAGATGAACAGCGACGGCACCCTTCCTGCCGGTGTCAAGATCGTCCCCTATTACGATCGCACCTCGCTGGTCAGCGTGACCACCCATACGGTGCTGCACAATCTGGTGTTCGGCTGCGTTCTGGTGTTCGTGATCCAATGGGTCTTCCTGGGCGATCTGCGCAGCGCGCTGATCGTCAGCGCCAACATCCCGTTCGCGCTGTTCTTCGCCATCATCATCCTGGTGCTGCAGGGCGAGGACGCCAATTTGCTGTCGCTCGGCGCGGTCGATTTCGGCATCATCGTCGATTCCGCCGTCATCATGATGGAGAACATCTTCCGCAACTTCCAATCCGCGCCCGAGAACCGACTGCGCGTACTGCAACAGCTTGCTGCCGGTTATTGGGGAAGCGATCCGACCGGGACCGCGAATGGCCAGGCCGCGCCGGGCTGGACCGAACGGCTGCGCATGATTTTCGTCAGCGCATTGCAGGTCGACAAGGCGGTGTTCTTCACTGCCGCTATTACGGTCACCGCCTTCGTACCGCTGTTCACCATGCAGGGCGTCGAAGGCCAGATCTTCGGACCGATGGCGCGAACCTATGGCTATGCGCTCGCCGGCGCGCTGCTGGCGACCTTCACGGTGACGCCGGTGCTGGCATCGTTGCTGCTGCCGAAGCACATCGAGGAAACTGAAACCATCATCGTGCGCGCGCTGCGCCGGTCCTACACCCCGGTGCTGCGCTGGTCGCTGGGGCACGTGAAGATCGCGGTGCTGGCCGGCATCGTCTTCCTTGGCATCAGCACGCTGGCGGCGAGCCGGCTCGGCAGCGAGTTCCTTCCCGCGCTCGAGGAAGGCAATTTCTGGATCCGCGCCTCGATGCCGCCGACCATGTCGCTCGACGCCGGCACCGAGTCGACCCGGAAGATGCGCGAGATCCTGTTGCGTCACCCCGAGATCATCACGGTAGTGTCGCAGCACGGCCGTCCCGACAATGGCAGCGACGCCTCGCCATTTTCGAATGTCGAGCTGTTCGCGCCGATCAAGCCGTTCGACGAATGGCCGCCGGGCCTGACCAAGGAAAAACTCACCGAGGAACTGCAGAAGGAATTCGACGACGAAATGCCCGGCGTCACCTTCAATTTCTCGCAGTATATTCAGGACAATGTCGAGGAGGCGTTGTCCGGCGTCAAGGGCGCGAACTCGATCAAGATCATCGGCCCCAATCTCGACGTGCTCGAGCAGCTCGCGACCAAGGTTTCGCTGGAGATGGCCAAGATTCGCGGCGTCGCCGACCTTGGCACCTTCCACGTGGTCGGGCAGCCCAACCTCAACATCCGCGTCAACCGGGAGAAGGCCGCGCGTTACGGCCTCAACACCGGCGACGTCACCACCGTGGTGCAGGCGGCGCTTGGCGGCACCAGCGCGACGACGGTGCTGGAGGCCGACCGGCAGTTCGGCGTGGTGGTTCGGCTCGATCCGAAGTTCCGCCAGAGCATCGACACCGTGCGCGACATCAAGGTCGCCTATTCGACGCCATCGGGCGCCAACGCCTACATTCCGTTGAGCGAGCTCGCCGACATCTCGCTCGATACCGGCGCGTCGTTCATCTATCGCGAGCGCAGCCAGCGCTACATCCCGATCAAGTTCAGCGTGCGCGGCCGCGATCTCGGCAGCACGGTGACGGAAGCGCAGGCGAAGATCGCCGAGGCGGTGCCATTGCCCACCGGCTACCGGATGATCTGGTCAGGCGAGTTCGACAATCTCGAATCCGCCAAGGCGCGACTGATGATCGTCGTGCCGGTAACGCTGCTGTTGATCTTCGTGCTGCTCTACAGCCTGTTCAATTCGCTGCGCGACAGTCTGCTGGCGCTGGCCGGCATTCCCTTCGCCGTCGGCGGCGGCCTGATCGCGCTGTACCTCGCCGGGCTCGATTTCTCGATCTCGGCCGCGATCGGCTTCATCTCGCTGTTCGGCGTCGCGGTGATGGACGGCATCCTGAACATCACCTATTTCCGCGAGCTGCGGGCCTCGGGCCTCAGCATCGCGGAGGCGGTATTCAACGGCGCCGAGCAGCGCATGCGTCCGATGTTGATGACGGCATTGTCCGCCGGTGTTGGCCTGTTCCCGGCCGCGCTGTCGCACGGTATCGGCAGTCAGGTGCAGCGGCCGCTTGCCACCGTCGTGGTCGGCGGCATGTTCATCGGACCGCTGCTGCTATTGATTGTCGCACCGGCGCTGCGCAAGATATTCCTGTCGCGCGAGCCTGCCGCCTCTCCCGAAGAGGCGCCCGCCACGGCGCCATCAGAAACAGCGCATTGAGAGGCGCCCCGCAAATGCACGCCTTCAGCGCAAAATTCTCTCACCATGCGGCCGCCGCCGCGATGCGCGGGCTGGCCACCGGCGTCGGCGCGCTGATGCTCGCAAGCTGCGCCGTCGGCCCCAATTTCTCATCGCCGCCCGCCCCCGATGTCGCAGGCTACACGCCGGAGAAGTTGCAGCCGCATGGTTCCGATCCGACCGGCCCGCGCGTGGCGGGACAGCGCTTCGTCAACGGCGCCGACATCCCGACGCGCTGGTGGGCGGCCTTCCGGTCCACGTCGCTCGACGAGCTGATCAAGATGTCGGTCGAGCACAACCCTACCCTGCAGTCGGCCGAGGCCTCGATCAGAATCGCGCAATACAACGCGTTGGCCCAGCGGGGGCTTTTCTTCCCGCAGATCGGCGCAGACTACGCGCCCTCCCAGCAGCAAATTTCCGGTGCCTCGGGTTCGGGCCCGGGTGGACAGTTTCCGTCGGTATTTTCCCTCCATACCGCGCAATTGAACGTCAGTTTCGTTCCGGATATTTGGGGCCAGAATGTTCGCGCCGTCGAAAGTCTTGACGCAATATCCGAGCAGCAACTGTTCCAGCTGGAAGCAGCCTATCTCACGCTGACTGCCAACGTCGTCACCGCGGCGATCCAGGAAGCATCACTTCGCGGTCAGATTGCTGCGATCCAGCGCGTTGTGAAGATTGAACGCGGTATTCTGGAGATCGTGAAGAATCAGTTCAATGCAGGCAGCGCCGCCCAGGTCGACGTGCTGGGGCAGGAGGCCGCGCTGGCCCAGTCCGAACAGCTCCTGCCGCCGCTCGAAAAGCAGCTCGCCGTTCAGCGTGACCTCCTCACCTCGCTTGCCGGGCAGTTCTCCGCGGACGAAATCCTGCAAAAGTTCACGCTCAACAGGCTGACACTACCCGCAAATCTGCCGGTGAGCCTGCCAAGCAAGATGATACGCCAGCGTCCGGACGTCAGGGCCGCGGAGGCGCTGCTGCACTCGGCGAACGCACTGGTCGGGGTGTCGATCGCGGCGCGACTGCCCAACGTTACGATTACCGGAAATGCTGGAGCCGCTGCCTTCAGCCTGGCCGAGCTGTTCACGCCAGGCACCAGCTTCTATGTCATCGGGGCAAGTATGACCCAGCCGCTCTTCGATGGCCTGACGCTTTACCACAAGCAAAAGGCCGCAGAGGCCGGTGTGGACCAGGCCGACGCACTCTATCGGCAGGCTGTCATCACGGCGATACAGAACGTCGCCGACGCTTTACGCAGTTTGCAGGCCGACGCACGTGCCTTGCAAGCTGCGGTCAAGGCCGAGCTCGCCGCGAAGGCAAGTCTCGACATCATTCAGAAGCAGCTCGCTCTCGGGCAAGTCAATCAGGTGGTCGTGCTCAACGCCCAGCAAGTATATCTGACGGCTGCGGTCGTCCGCGTTCAGGCCCAGGCGACGCGCCTCTCGGACACCGCGGCCCTGTTCATGGCGCTCGGCGGCGGCTGGCCGACAAACTGCGCGTCCGACGACTGGCGCAAATGTGCCTTGGAGGACGTGCCTGACACCTCCGTGCAGCAGATCAGCGAAGCCGGGAAAGTCGCCCGCTAACAAGCGCCGTACGTGGTTATTCAACTGCAGGAGCCCCGCAAATGAAAAACACACTCACAATCGCGGCTATTCTCTTGGCGATCTGGACGGGATCCGCGGCCGCACAAAGCGCAGTCGGCGGTCCGAAAAAGCAAAGCAATCTCGGCGGGCCCAACGTCCAGAAAAATCCGGTGGTTCGAACTACTCCGGGTGGAGCAGCAACTCTCCCACCATCACCGCCAAAGCAAGCGAAAAAGAAATAGCGGTACCTTTCCTCAATCGAGTTGGACCTCCTGATTCACCATGAGGCCCGAACGACCGGTAGCTTCGCAAGCGTGACGATAGGACGACGATGAAACACACAACGCTTCTGTTTCTCATCGCTGCAGCCTTGCCCCTGATGGTGTCGGAAGTCTGCGCGGCGCCTGTTCATGCCGCTCACGACGGAAAGGCGCGATCAGCTCTGCGCGTGGCGCGCCATGAAATTGTCGTAGCCGACTTCGGCGACCTGGAACCACTGGTAGCCGGTGCTGGAATAGGCCGTCAGTGAGTCCAGAACCTTCTTGAAGTTGGCATTGCCGGCCGCAACCTCGGCGTGGAGCTCCCTTGCCGCCTTGAGGCTCGCCTCCATGATCGGCGGTGAGAAGCCGTGCAGCTTGGCGCCGCCGGCGAGCAGCTTCTTCAATGCGGTCGGATTCACCGTGTCGTATTTCGCCATCATCCAGTTGTTGGCGAGATGTCCGGCCTGCTCGAGAACGCTCTGATAGTATTTCGGCAGCGCATTCCATTTGTCGAGGTTGATCATCGCCAGCAGCATCGGGCCGCCTTCCCACCAGCCGGGATAATAGTAATGCGGCGCGACCTTGTAGAGGCCGAGCTTCTCGTCGTCATAGGGACCGACCCACTCCGCCGCATCGATGGTGCCCTTCTCGAGTGCCGGATAGATGTCGCCGCCGGCGAGCTGCTGCGGCACGCAGCCAAGCTTCTGCATCACGCGTCCGGCAAAGCCGCCGATACGGAATTTGAGGCCGTTCAGATCGTCGACGGTGTTGATCTCCTTGCGGAACCAGCCGCCCATCTGGCAGCCGGTGTTGCCGGCCAGCAGCGAGGTGACGTTATAGCCTTTGTAGAACTCGTTGAGCAGCTCCTTGCCGCCGCCGAACATGTACCAGGCCTGGTTGAGGCGCGAGTTCGGCCCGAACGGCACCGACGAGCCGAACGTGAAGGTCGGGTCCTTGCCGAAATAGTAATAGGACGCGGTGTGCCCCATCTCGACCGTGCCGTTCTGCACGGCGTCGAGCACCTGCAGGCCGGGCACGATTTCGCCGGCGGCGAAGGTCTGGATCTGGAATTTGTTGTCGGTTGCTTCGCCGACCACCTTGGCCATGATCTCGGCGCCGCCATGCAACGTATCGAGCGATTTCGGCCAGCTCGTGGTCATGCGCCATTTGAGCTCGGGCATCGACTGCGCGATCGCGGGCGCCGCAACCGTGGCCGCACCTGCAACGCCTAAACCCGTGACCTTGATGAAATCTCTTCGCTTCATAAGAGCCCTCCCCTTTTTGGTTGTGTCGTCAGGACGCCGACTGTTTCGTCAACGCGCCCACTTTGTCTTGTTTTGGCCGTCATGATCGATGACCGATCAGGCGCCGCCTCCGTGCCGAGGCTTGGGTCCGAGCATGGAACATCCGTCACCTGAGCGCCAGACGCAAAAAGCCCGGCCTTCTCGCGAAGGCCGGGCTACTTAAGTCGAACCTTGGAAGGCTTCGGTTCTGATTACATCAGAACCGATTCTTGTTTTGACGCGTTTCTTCACGCGAACCCGGATCCACTTCGCTCGAAAACGCTATGGCTCTACCCGCGGGTGCGCGAGCGGATCATGAAGCTGTCGAAGGTGTATTCGGCGACCTGCCACCACAGATACTGGTCGGACCGGTAGGCCTGCATGGCGTCGATCGACTTCTTGAAGTCGGCGTTCTTCGCCGAGATCTCGGACCACAGCTCGTTGGTCGCCTTGAGGCAGGCCTCGAGCACTTCGTTGGTGAACGGACGAAGCTGCGTGCCGCCGGCGACGAGGCGCTTCAGGGCCGAGGGGTTCTGCATGTCGTAACGCGCCGCCATCCAGGTGTTGGCGTTGGCCATCCCGTTGGCCAGGATCGCCTGGTAGTTCTTTGGCAGCGCATTCCACTTTTCGAGGTTGCAGAAAGCGTGCACCATCGGGCCGCCTTCCCAGAAGCCCGGATAGTAGTAGTACTTCGCGACTTTCTGGAAGCCGAGCTTCTCGTCGTCATACGGACCGACCCATTCGGCAGCATCGATGGTGCCCTTTTCGAGCGCCGGATAGATGTCGCCGCCGGCGAGCTGCTGCGGCACCACGCCGACCTTCTGCAGCACCTGGCCGGCAATGCCGCCGATGCGGAATTTAAGGCCGGACATGTCGGCAACCGTCTTGATCTCCTTACGGAACCAGCCGCCCATCTGGGTGCCGGTGTTCCCGCAGGGGAAGCCGATCACGCCGAACTTCTTGAAGAACTCGTTGCCGAGCTCCATGCCACCCCCCTGGTACCACCAGGAATTCTGCATGCGCGCGTTGAGACCGAACGGTACCGAGGCGTAGATCGCAAACGTCGGATCCTTGCCGACATAGTAGTAGGACACGGTGTGGCACAGCTCGACGGTGCCGTTCGAGGTCGCGTCCAGCGCCTGCAGGCCGGGTACGATTTCGCCGGCCGCGAACACCTGGATCTGGAACTTGTTGTCGGTCATTTCGGCGACGTATTTCGCGAGCTGGTCGCCGGCGCCATAGATGGTGTCAAGCGACTTCGGGAAGCTCGAGGTCATGCGCCACTTGATTTCAGGCGAGGACTGCGCGATCGCCGGCGAGGCAACGGCCGTCGCGGCAGCACCGGCAGCAGAAACTTTCAGAAAATCACGACGCTTCATCGTAAGGCATCTCCTTGAGGGACGTTTCCCGGTGTCCGCAAGCGTTTCCTCCCGCAGCACGGCTGCCGGGGCGCTCTCGCTGGGGCCATTTAACACGGAAGTTGCTGCTCGGAAACGCGACAATGGCATGACCGCGCCGATTAAACGAAAGTCTGATGAGGCCGCAATTGCGCGGGAAAAACCCGTTCAGGCCGCGGCGATAACGCCCTCGCGCTGCTCGTCGAACCCGGCACCGATCGCGCGGTAAATCGCCGCGTGCAGACCGTCCGGCTCACTCGCGAGCACCGGATGAGCCACCAATCAGCGCCGCGTCGCCGCCCTCGCCTTCTTGGCTTTGGTGGCCAAATGTCGCCCGCGCCGGATCCAGCTCTGCGCTGTGGTGAAGCTGATGCCGAACATCTTTGCGACCGTCGCCGCGGCTTCACCCAGCGAGTTGGATTTCTTCGCAACGTTGAACGCCGTACGAGAGGCCTCCTCGCGCTTGTCCCGCGTGAGGTGCTTGCGCTCTTTCTCTTTCTTGACTTCCCGCTTTGCTTCGCGTGCCGCTGCCATGTTGATCGTCGCCTCACGGCCCTTCCGGAATCTCGACCTCACCCGGGACTCACGGAGTGGCCTGATTCCGCGATGTCCCGACAAACATACAGGCTGGAAGCGATCCGGCAATCGTTCCTGGCGACAGTTTCTGTGCAGAAAGGCCGCTTTGGCGCCTGATCCCCGGAGCCTGTCGGCCTGCCACGATAACAGGCAGCCTCAGCCCGCGGCGATGACGCCCTCGAGCTGCTCGCGGACCTTGGCGCCGATCGCGCGGTAGATCGCCGCGTGCGGGCCGTCCGGCTCGCTTTCGACCACCGGATTTCCGGAATCCGAGGTGGCGCGGATCGCCATGTGCAAGGGGACCTCTCCGAGGAACGGCACCCCGAGCCGCTCGGCCTCGTGGCGGGCGCCGCCGTGGCCGAAAATGTCCGAGCGCGTGCCGCAATGCGGGCACTGGAAGTAGCTCATGTTCTCGACGATGCCGAGCACGGGCACGTTGACCTTCTTGAACATCGCCAATCCCCGCCGTGCGTCGATCAGCGAGAGGTCCTGCGGCGTCGAGACGATGACGGCGCCCTTTAGCGGGACGTTCTGTGCCAGCGTGAGCTGGGCGTCGCCGGTGCCGGGCGGCATGTCGACGACCAGCACGTCGAGCGTGCCCCAGGCGACGTCGCGCAGCATCTGCGTGATCGCCGACATCACCATCGGCCCGCGCCAGATCATCGCGGTGTCCTCCTCGACCAGGAAGCCGATCGACATGATCGACAGGCCGAAGCGGTTGAGCGGAATCATCTTCTTGTCGTCGCCGAGCTGCGGCTTGTCGCGAATGCCGGTCAGCCGCGGCACCGACGGCCCGTAGATATCGGCATCGAGCAGCCCGACGCGCAGGCCGAGATCGCGCAAGCCGAGTGCGAGGTTGAGCGCGGTGGTCGACTTGCCGACCCCGCCCTTGCCGGAGGCGACCGCGATGATCGCGGAGATCCCGGGGATCTCGGCCTGCCGCGCCATCGGCGAAGCGGCGCCGGCCGGCTGCGGGTGGCGGTGGGCCGATGCCGGCTGCACGCCTCCGGCCGGACGCGGCGGCGGCGCGGCCGCAGCACCGCCCGCCCTGCGTTCGGCAGTCAGCGCGATCATCGCGACGCTGACGCCGGGGATTGCACGCACGGCCGTTTCGGCCTGCGCACGCACGCTTTCCCAGGCGCGAGCTTCCGCAGCGTCGACATTGATCGAGAAGAACACCTTGCCGTCGGTGACCGTGATCGCCGACAGCACATTGGCGTTGGTTAGGGCTGTGCCGCGCGGCGACATCACCTTGGCGAGGCACTCGAGGACCTGTTGCTGCGTCACGCTCACCGCGCATCTCCTGGAAAGTTCAAGAGACGACCCATTAGAGCGTTGCGGCGCAAAAGGCTACCTCGCTCCGACGTCATCCCGGCGCTCGGACGGGGCCGCGCCGCCCACTTCCTTGGCAGCCTCGTAGTTCAGCTCGATCATGACCCCGTTGGGGTCGTCGACGAAGATCTGCCAGAGATCGCCGCCGGGAACCTGGCGCGAGTCGAATGCCATGCCCTTGGACTCCAGGCGCGTCTTCATTCCGGCAAAGCCCTGGCTGGCGAAGGCGACATGATGGACAACGCCGGAATCCGGCTTTTGCGCCTCGTCGGTCTTCGAAATATCGACCAGATGCACCACCGCCTTGCCCTCGCTGTACATCCACGCCCCGGGAAAGGCGAAGTTCGGCCGGGCGCCCTTTTCGAGGCCCAGAACGTCCTCATAGAACCGGACCGTATCGGCGAGATTCCGGGTCCGGATATTGAAATGATCGAGCACACCCACGCTCACGCCCATGCGATACACTCCCTTTTTTGTGAAGTTCTTTTGGTGGCCTGATCCTACCACAAAACCGCCTGATACCACCCAACGAAGCCGTTGCCCTCGGCTGCGCAGGGGGTATGGTGCGGCTCCCCTGATGGAAGGTATGCCCGGCCGCCCGGCCCTGCCGGCGTGGCTTTGAGGGGCGATTACCAAGACAGATAACAAGGTAACAGACATGGCTAAAGTCGCTTTTCTCGGTCTCGGCGTGATGGGTTTCCCGATGGCGGGACACCTCGTGAAAAAAGGCGGCCATGAGGTCACCGTGTACAACCGGACCGCGGCAAAGGCGAAGGAATGGGCCGACAAGTTCGGCGGCAAGACCGCGGCGACGCCGAAGGCGGCGGCCGAAGGTCAGGATTTCGTGATGTGCTGCGTCGGCAACGACCACGACCTGCGCGCGGTTACGATCGGCCCCGACGGCGCGTTCGCCGGCATGAAGAAGGGCGCGACCTTCGTCGACCACACCACCGCTTCCGCCGAGGTCGCCCGCGAGCTTGACGCCGCCGCCACCAAGGCAGGCTTCAAATTCGTCGACGCCCCGGTGTCCGGCGGCCAGGCCGGTGCCGAGAACGGCGCGCTGACGGTGATGTGCGGCGGTGCCGAAGACGCCTATGCCGGTGCCGAGCCGATCATCACCGGCGCCTATGCGCGGATGTGCAAATTGCTCGGACCGGCAGGTGCCGGCCAACTGACCAAGATGGTCAACCAGATCTGCATCGCCGGCCTGGTTCAGGGCCTGTCGGAGGGCATCCACTTCGCCAAGAAGAGTGGCCTCGACGTCGCCGCCGTGATCGAAACCATCTCCAAGGGTGCCGCGCAGTCCTGGCAGATGGAGAATCGCTACAAGACCATGAACGAGGGCAAGTACGATTTCGGCTTCGCGGTCGAGTGGATGCGCAAGGACCTCTCGATTGCGCTCGCGGAAGCCCGCCGCAACGGCGCCACCCTGCCCGCCACCGCCCTTGTGGACCAGTTCTATGCCGAGGTCGAGAAGATGGGCGGCAAGCGCTGGGACACGTCGAGTCTGCTGGCCCGGCTGCAGCGCTAGTTATCTCCCTCGCCCTGCTCTTGCGGGGCGAGGTACTTGAAAGGTTAATTTAACCTCGCGTTAAGGGCTTTCTTTAGCTCTTTAAGGCATCGCTTAAGGATTTGAGAGCACAGATAGACAATGCAAAAGCTCGCGCGGTTCGCGAGCGGGGTTTGTGTTGTTTATGAGTGATTCCGCTGAAAAGCCTGAAGTTGTAGTGCTTCCGGCAGGACCTCAGCTGGCCGCGCCGGTGAAGAGCCGGCGCGCAGCCCAGCAGCGCGTGCGCGAGGCGCGGGATCGGTTAACGTCAACCAGCGGAACCCGCCCCGCCTTCGACGCCGAGCTGCTCCGGCAATACGCCCAGACCCGGATGTCGGCGTCCTATGTCGTCATGCTGCTGGTGGTTGCAACCGGCCTCCTGTTTGGCCTGTGGATGCAGCCGACCATCGCGGCGGCCTGGACCGTCGGCATGCTCTGCGTCCATGCCGCCATCATCCGCGCCTGCTCCCGTTTCCTGGCCGAGCAGCCCTCGCTCGCGGCGACCCGCAAATGGCGGACACGCTTCGTGCTGCTCGATCTGCTCTACGGCCTGTGCTGGACCGCGATCCTGATCCATCCCGCCGGCCGCGACCTCGCCTCCAACACGCTGATGATGTTCCTGATGCTGCTGGTGATCGCGGTGTCCAGCATGCTGGCCGCGAGCCTGCCGATCGCAGCACTTGCGGCGACCGTCCCGGTGACGGTGGCGATCGCGCTCGATCTCTCGCTGAACGGCGGGTTCGATAATTATGTGCTGGCGCTGCTTGCGTTGGCCGCCGAAGGCTATTTCGCCCTGCTCGCCCACCGCCTGCATTCGACTACGTTGGCGACGCTGGAGGCCCGCGCGGAAAAGGATGCGCTGATCGGCGAGCTGGAACAGGCCAAGGCGATCTCGGACGAAGCGCGGCACCGCGCCGAATCCGCCAACGTCGCCAAGTCGCGCTTCCTCGCCCAGATGAGCCACGAGCTGCGGACGCCGCTAAACGCAATCCTCGGCTTCTCCGAGGTGATGAAGAGCGAAATCTTCGGCGCGCATGCGGTGCCGGTGTACAAGGAATACTCCGCCGACGTCCATAATTCCGGCGTGCACCTGCTCAATCTGATCAACGAGATCCTCGATTTGTCCCGGATCGAGGCTGGCCGCTACGAACTGAACGAGGAGGCTGTCGCGCTGGTGCATGTCGTCGCCGACTGCCACCATCTGTTGAAGCTGCGCGCCTCCAGCCGGGGCATCACCATCCACGAGGTGTTTGAGCACGGCATGCCGCGGATCTGGGGCGACGAGCGCGCCGTCCGCCAGGTCGTGCTCAACCTGCTTTCCAACTCGATCAAGTTCACCCCGCAGGGCGGCGAGATCTGGCTCAAGGTCGGTTGGACCGCGTCCGGCGGGCAATATCTGAGCGTCAAGGACACCGGAAGCGGCATCGCCGAGGACGAGATCCCGATCGTGCTGGCCTCGTTCGGGCAAGGTTCCAACTCGATCAAGTCGGCGGAACAGGGCGCCGGGCTCGGGCTGCCGATCGCCAAGAGCCTGATCGACATGCATGGCGGCACCTTCACGCTGAAGTCGAAACTGCGCATCGGCACCGAGGTGATCGTCACCTTCCCGCCGGAGCGAGTGATGAGCGCACTGGCGCCGATGGTGGAGGAAGCGCCGCCGGTGCAGCCGGAGTCCACGGCGGGTGCCGACCGCAAGAGCGTTCGCCGCAAATCGATCATGAGTGCCGGCACCGGATTGTAGGTTAAAGCATGATCCGGAAAAGTGTGAAGCGGTTTTCCGAAGAGACCATGCTCAAACGAGACGCTAAAGCGCCCAATCTCATTGCGCTTTAGCGGGTTGCAGAAGCGACTGAAACCGTTCAACACTTCAGGAATGAGCCAAGACACGCCGTGTATCGCAGTCTGCATGATGGACCCCAGGACCAAGCTTTGCTTCGGATGCGGGCGAACGCTTCCGGAGATCGCGCGCTGGCACAAGATGGACAGCGCGGAACGTCTGGCTGTCATGGCGACGTTGCCCGAGCGCATGGCGGAGGCCGGACTCGAGCGCATGGAGCCGCGTCCGAAACGCGCCTAGAGCCTCTCCCGTTCCGATGGAACGGGGCTCTAGATTTTTGTTTTGACGCGTTTTCTTCACGCGAACCGGTATCCACTTCGCTCGAAAACGCTTTAAGCGCTCCTTCCATGCGAAGAGGTGCGCCGTGAGTCGCATCCTCCTCATCGTCCTGCTGCTGATGGCGACCGCCGGCGCGGTCGTCACCTATGGCGACCCTGATCAGATTGCGCGCGCCAGGGACAACATCTGGCAAATTTTCGGCCACAACGTTGCGCCCCCCGCCCCTGTGCCCGCGGTGCAGATCACACGCAGCCAGGGCGGCGAGTTCGCGTTCCGCGCCAAGATCAACGGTGTCACCGCACCGATGGTGATCGACACCGGCGCGACCTCGGTCGTGCTCACCTGGGAGACGGCGAAGGCGATCGGGCTGCCGACCGAAATGCTCGAATACAATGTCGATCTCGAAACCGCCGGCGGTCACACCAAGGCGGCACGGCTGACGCTCGATCGGCTCGCCGTCGGCAAGCTGGTCGAGAAATCGGTGCCGGCGCTGGTGGTGCAGCGCGGGCAGATGAAGACCAACCTGCTCGGCATGAGCTTCCTCGATCGGCTCGAAAGCTGGGGCGTGCGCGCCGACAAGCTGATGCTGAATGGCTACCCCGACGTCACCGGCAGCATCAGTGCCACAAGCCGCAATCGGCACCCGCATACGGCCATCGACTAAAGCGAGATGAGCTTTGGTCGAATCGGTTCGCGGCGGTTTTGGTTCACCTCTCCCCGGCGGGGAGAGGTCGGCGCGAAGCCGGTGAGGGCTCTTGTTTCTTGATAGACCGTAACCCCTCACCCGATTTGCTGCGCAAATCGACCTCTCCCAAGGGAGAGGTGAACCTTCGACGCCGTTTGAGCTCGATCTAAACTCATCATGCTTTAGCGCCGCGCGGTCAGCCTCGCGGCACGCCGAGGCGGCGCTCGCGCGAGCCTCGGACTGCCAAGCTCAGGCTTTCAAGCTTCAGACTTTCAAGCTTAGACTCGGCTCTGATGGAAGCGATAGAGCAGGACGCCCATCGTGATTGCGACAATCACGTAGAATACGACGGCATCGGCGTTGGGATGTCCTTCGACGAAAGTGAGCATCATTCCCTCCTGGCTGTGAAGATTGCGATCATGATTTGGGCTAGTGGTCGCTCGTGGCCCATTCCTTCGCGCTGGCGCCGGCCATCGAGCGGACGCGCTCCTCGTCATTTGCGAGCTCGGCGGCGCTGCCGCTGTAGATGATGGCACCGTCGTCCAGCACATAGGCGCGGTCGGCGACGGCGAGGCTGACACGAACGTTCTGCTCGACCAGCAGCACCGAGATCCCCTCCTTGCGCATAGCCTGAATGATTTGAAAGACCTCCTTGACGATCAGAGGGGCTAGTCCCTGGCTCGGCTCGTCGAGCAGAAGAAGCTTTGGATTGAGCAGCAACGCTCGCGCGATCGAAAGCATCTCCTGCTCGCCGCCGGAGAGCTGGCGGCCAAGATTGTGCCGCCGCTCCGCAAGGCGCGGAAAGGTATCGAACACGCGCTTGGTGGTCCACGGGCCGGGCCGCGCGACCGGAACCAGCAAATTGTCCTCAACCGTCAAATTGGCGAAGATCTTGCGACCTTCCGGCACGTAGCCGACGCCAAGTGCCGCCACCCGATAGGGTGACATCCGGGTCGCGTCCGTCCCGAACAGCATCACATTGCCGTCACGCGGCGGGGTCAGTCCCATGATGCTCCGGAGAGTTGTCGTCTTGCCGGCACCATTGCGGCCAAGAAGCACGACGATCTCGCCCTCGTTCACCGTCAGGCCGACATTGTGAAGGATGTGGCTCTTGCCGTAGAACGTTTGCAGCCCCGCGATCTTCAGCGGCGTCATTGGCTCTCTCCGAGATAGGCTGCCTGCACGGCTTCCGAGGCTGCGATCTCGTCTGGCCTCCCCTCGGCCAACAGACCGCCCTGATCGAGCACCGTGATGTAATCGGCGAGGTGAAACACCACGCGCATGTCGTGCTCGATCAGCACGATGGTGTAATTCCTTTCCTTGTGCAGGCGGCGAATGAGAGCCGTGATCTCATACGTCTCCTGGTCACCCATGCCGGCGGTCGGTTCATCGAGCAGCAACAGACGCGGAAGCTGCGCCAGCGCCATCGCGATCTCGGTGGTCCTCTGGTCACCATGGGAGAGTTCGCCCACCAGCCGGTCTGCCTTGCCGGAGAGCCCCACGAGCGCCAGCATTTCGGCTGCGACGTCGTTGGCAAGCTTGGCGTCGGCGCGATTCGGCAGCATGCGCAACGTCTGGCCTGCGGCGACTTCGGCCGCGGTGAGCACGTTCTCGTGGACGGTCAGTTCCGGAAACACCTCTGTGATCTGGAACGTGCGTCCCATCCCGAGTCCGACCCGCAGATGCGCCGGCACCTGTGTCACGTCCTTGCCTTGAAACAGGATCGATCCCTTGGTCGGGGGAAAGTAGCCGCTGATCATGTTGAAGAAGGTCGTCTTGCCCGCCCCGTTCGGGCCGATGATGGCGCGCAGTTCGCCCATCTTGACCGACATCGACACGTCCTTCACGGCGACCAGATTGCCAAAACGTTTCGTGATGTTGCGAATCTCGAGCATGGTCACACCGATCCGCGCATGCGCCGCATGCCGAGCAAGCCGCGCGGGAAGAACAGCACGACCAGCACGAAAATCGCGCCGACAAAGGACATCCAGTTCACGGTCATCGACGAGATGTAGTCCTGCAGCACCACGAACACGGCCGCACCGACCAGCGGCCCCCAGAACGTTCGCATGCCGCCCATCACGCACATCACGACGAAATAACCTGAAAGCGTGTAGTGTAAGGCCAGCGGATCGGCAAAATTGTTGAGCAGCGCATAGAGCGTGCCCGCAAGCGCGGTGAAGAAGCAGGAGATCGAGAACGACAGCCAGATCTGGCGTTCGACAGGGATCGCCAGAAAGCGCGCCCGACGCTCATTCTCCCGGATCGCCCGCAAGGTATGACCGAACGGCGACCGGAGCAGAAGGCCCATCAGCGCCACGGCAACGGCGAACACGGCGAGCAGGAAGAAATAGAATTTATTGCCTTCGGTGATGTCGAACGACAACCGGCCAAATCCGATCGGCTCGCGATGAAAATCGCGTAAGCCATCAAAGCCGCCGGTGAAATCGTTCCAGCTATAGGCGAGGTAGTACCAGAGCTGCCCGAATG
This sequence comes from Bradyrhizobium genosp. P, assembly GCF_049949265.1. Classification (NCBI taxonomy): domain Bacteria; kingdom Pseudomonadati; phylum Pseudomonadota; class Alphaproteobacteria; order Hyphomicrobiales; family Nitrobacteraceae; genus Bradyrhizobium; species Bradyrhizobium genosp. P. The sequence continues at coordinate 5,885,627 of NZ_CP188195.1, forward strand.
CGATCGTGCACATCGCAAAGTAAACGCCACGGCGGCGCACGATCAGAAGGCCGAACAGGGTACCGGCCAATCCGCCGAGCAGCGTTCCCAGCAGCATGGCGAGCGGAGTGCTGTGTGCGAGATATCGCAACGTTAGGCCGGCGCCATAGGCGCCGAGCCCGAAATAGGCGGCGTGGCCAAAACTGAGGACGCCGGTGAAGCCCAGCAACAGGTTCAGGCCCGTCGCAGCTAACCCGAAGACCAGCACCCGCCCGGCGAGCGCGGTGTAACCGCCGAGCATCGGGAGCCAATAGGGAACCGCGATCAGAACGGCCCAGACGACGACGAGCAAGACCCATCGCGGAACGGCTGGTTCCCGCTTTGCCCCGACCGTCGCGGCGGCCACGCTCGCGCCGACGTCGGTGCTCATGCCATCATTCCTTCCTCGCCCATCAGGCCTCGCGGACGAACAAGGAGCACGATCATCATGATCGCATAGATCACCGCCTCACTCGCAGTGGGAAAGAAGACCGTCGTGAGCGCCGCCGCCACCCCGATCAGCAGCCCGCCGAACAGCGTGCCGATCAAGCTGCCGACACCACCGACGATGATCGCGATGAAGCTCGGCATCAGCAGGTCGTCGCCCATGTTGGGATTGAGGCCGATTTGCCCGGCCGCAAGCACCCCGCTCAGTCCCGCCAGCAGGCAGCCGAGCGCGAAGTTGAACGTCCGCAACAGGCTGATGTTGACCCCGAGCGACGCCACCGTCTCGAGGTCGAGCGTGCCTGCACGGATGCGTACGCCGACCCGCGTGTAGCGCAGGAATGCGAACAATCCGAGCACCGCGACGATGACGACCGCGACCATGAAGACGCGATACCAGGTGATGAAGAACAAGGTGGGGCTGATCGGTTGCGACAGATAGTCGGGCAATCCGAGCGGCAGTCCATTCGGTCCCCAGATATAGCGGGCGGCATCCTGCATCACGAAGGCAAATCCGAACGTGAGCAACAGGCTGTAGACCGGATCCCGGTTGTAGACCCGCCGGATCATCAACCGCTCGACCGCAAGACCGATCAGCGCCGTGATCAGCGGCGAGACCAGCAACGCGCCCCAGTAACCCAGCGCCGGCGACAACGTGAAAGCAAGATAGCCGCCGAGCGCCAGGAAGTTGCCGTGGGCGAAGTTGATGACGTTGCTGAGATTGAGGATCAGCGACAAGCCCAGCGCCATCAGCACGTAGAATGCACCGATGATGAGACCATTGGTGACGTTGAACAATATGACCTGGAACATCCCGCCCTCGGTGCTGCCGATTTTTCAGCTCTAGAGCTTCGGTTCTGATTGAATCAGAACCGAAGCTCTAGATTCTTGTTTTGACGCGTTTTCTTCACGCGAACCGGTGTCCACTTCGCTCGAAAACGCTCTAGGTCCGTCAGGACGGCTCCACCATTTTGCAACCGGTGTCCGCCACCGAGCCCGCGGCCTGGTCGCCCGGGACGAGCGCTGCGGTCGTGAAGACGTCGTCCGGTGCAGATTTGGGCGGATGCACTTCCCCGACGAAAATGTTCGGCATCAGCTCATGATCTCCGGCGCGGTAGCGCACCTTTCCCGGCTGCAACGCAACGTCCGGCGGTAGCTCGAGATCCTCGAGCGCCTTCGCCAGTTTCGGGCCTTCCAGCGATTTCGCCTTCTCCGCCGCAATCCGGACCGTATGCATCGCGACATGCCCGAACCAGTCGCGCGCGGACGGCGTCTTCTTGGTTGCCGCGCGGTAATCGCTCACGAACTTGACGACCTCGGGCATGTCGGGCTGATTCCACCACCACTCCATGGTCCACCAACCGGCCTGCGCGTCGGGCGGACATCCCTTGATGCTTTCCAGCTCGAACAGCGCACCGCCGAGGGCCATTTCCTTCTGCATTCCGAATTGCGTGAACTGCTTCATGCAATTGATCTGCGTCAGGCCGCCCATGTTGTTGAGCAGGACGTTCGGTTTGTAGGCCTTCGCCTTGATCAGCGTCGCGGAGAAATCGGTGTTGTTGATCGGGAGCATGTCGCCCTCGAACGTACCGCCGGCCTTCGCGAGCGCCTTTACGAAGGCGTCCTGCAAGGTGTGACCATATGCATAGTCCGGCGTAATGAAGAACCACTTCTTGCCGAACTTCTTCACCAACTCAGGCGTGACCGCGTTGGCATCCATCGTGGTGGTGTTGCAGATGCGGAACACGTTCCATTTGCAGTTCGTGCCGGTGATCGGATCGGTGTGACCGCCGGGAACAATGTGAAACACCTTCTTCTCGTTGGTCACCTGCGACATCGCATAGGCAATGCCGGAATTCACGTCGCCGAGGATGACGGCGACATTGTCGCGATCGATCAGTTTTCGGGTCTTCTGCACGCCGGTGCCGACGTCGTTCGCGGAATCTTCGACGAGGAGCTGAACCTGGCGGCCCAGAATCCCGCCCTTCTTGTTGATTTCGGCCTCGGCGTATCGGGCGCCATCGACCTCGCTTTGCGCCAGCGCGGACAGCACTCCGGTCAGGGGATTGACCATTCCGATCTTGACCGGCTCGTCGGCAAGCGACTTGACGATGAAGGGCGCGCCGATCGCCTGGCTGCCGGCCAGAGCAATTCCGGACTTGATGAGCGCGCGACGATTGATCGACCATCGAATCGTAGCCATTCCAGACCTCCCGGTTTTGTCGTTTTTTCGCTGACGTTATTGCATCAAGACAAAGTCACTCCTGCCGACCCGATGACCGCAAAGAGATTTCCATCTCAGAGATCTGGGGCGATTTGACATCGCTGTTTGGAATTGGGCGCGCGAGACGGCTCTCTCTATTCTTCCTGCATCGCAGGAAGCGGTTGCCGCGGCGCTCCGGTGCGGCAGGATGCCCCACTCCTCCTGCAGCACAAATCCACAATTCGTCTAACCGTGATGCGGCCTGTCGCTCCCAGAGCGGGCGGCTCGCTGCCGCGCAGCATTTTGATGCTCGCAGAGCAACATCGCATCATGCCCGGAAGACTATTGACCGGGTGAAGGCCGCAGCAACTGAATTGCCTTAATACTCGCCGCTTGGCGCGGCCGCCTTCACCTTGATCGGATCGCGGTGCTGCTGGCTCGCTTGCTGCAGATACGCGACGATGTCGCGGCGAGACGGAGCATCGAGCACACGAACCGGCATGCGTACGCCAGGCACGAATTTCTTGGGGTCGGCCAGCCACTGATCGAGATTGTCGGTCGACCAGGTGAGGCCCGCGCTCGCCAGCGCGGGTGAATAGTGGTAGCCGGAGGCCGAGCCGGCCCGGCGGCCGACCACCCCGCCGAGCATGGGCCCGGTCTTGTTGCTATCGATCGCGTGACACGCGGTGCACCGCTCGGTGAAAAGCTGCTCGCCATGGACGGCATCCGGCGCGGCGTTGGGCTCGAACCGCGCAAGATTCTTGGCCTGATCGGGGTTCACTGAACGCAGCAAGGTATAGCTGAGCGTGATCGTATCGACGTGGGCATCGTCGGAATCTTGCGCAAACGCCGTATCGACGTAGAACACGACGGGCATTTCGACTTTCTGATGCGGATCGAGGCGTTCCTCGTTGAAACAGAAGCATTGGATCTTGTTGAAATAGGCACCGCTGGTTTCCGGGGTGACGTTGAACGTCGCATGCGCAACGATCGATTCATTGCTGAGATTTTCGGCGCTGAAGAACACCAGCTTTTGTTCACCGAGATGGACTGTTACCGAGCGCTGCTCAGGCTCGAAGCGCCACGGCAAATTCGGCGCAACATTGCTGTCAAACGCAACCGTCACGGTTCTCTCTGAAGTGGTGGTCGGGTCAGAATAGGCCCGCTGCGTCGTTCCGCCGTATCCGGTCGCCCCGCAGAATGCGCGGTAAAGCTGCGGCGCATAGGCCACCAGACCGAACATGATGCCGAGGACGACAAAGCAGGGCAGTAGAACGTTCAGGTTTCCCCGGGACTTTGGCGCCATCGTCACTTCCTCGTGCTGGCTGCCCCCGCCGCCAGCCGTGGTGTAAACCTATGAAGTGTTGTCGTCCACTGGGACAACAAGCCAAATCTCCGGCGTTTCATTCAGTGACAACGGGTCGTGGCCGTAAGGTCGAGATTGTGCTCGAACGGCGTCCGCTCAGGCGGCGATCGACACCGCCGCGCGTTCGTCGACCAGCGCAATCGCATCGCGCAGCACGTCTGCGCCCGCGCCGGGCTTGACGCCGTTCTCCGCCAGATGGCGGCGGAACGCGCGTGCGCCGGGGACGCCGTGGAATGCGCCGACGAAATGCCGCGTGATGGCATGCAGCCGCGTCCCCTGCGCCAGCTGCGCCTCGATGTAGGGCATCATCGCCGCGAACACGTCCTTCATCGTGGCGTGTGGCGCCACCTCGCCAAACAAATCAGGGTCGACCGCGAGCAGCCGCCACGGCTCCTGATAGGCCGCCCGCCCCAACATGACGCCATCAACGTGCGACAGGTGCTGCTTGGCCTCGGCCAGGCTCGTGATGCCGCCATTGATGATGATGGGCACCTCCGGCAACGCCGCCTTGAGGCGGTAGACGCGGTCGTAATCGAGCGGCGGGATGTCGCGGTTCTCCTTCGGCGACAAACCGTTGAGCCAGGCCTTGCGGGCATGCACAACCAGCGCATCCGCACTGGCAGCGATCACGCCCCGCGCCAACACGTCGAGCGCAATTTCGGGATCCTGATCGTCGATGCCGATCCGGCATTTCACCGTGACCGGAATTTTCACAGCCCGCTTCATCGCCGCGACGCCGTCGGCAACCAGCGCCGGCTCGGCCATCAGGCAGGCGCCGAAGCGGCCATCCTTCACGCGATCGGAAGGACAACCGACATTGAGATTGATCTCGTCATAGCCGAAATCCTCGCCAATGACAGCGGCAGTGGCGAGATCGCGCGGATCGGAGCCACCGAGCTGCAGCGCCACCGGATGCTCGCTCATGTCGAACCCGAGCAGCCGCGCCCGATCACCGCGGATCACCGCGCCGGTCGTCAGCATCTCGGTATAAAGCCGCGCCCGCCGCGACATCAGGCGATGGAAGACGCGGCAATGCCGGTCGGTCCAATCCATCATGGGCGCGACACTGAAGCGTCGACCTAAGTTATTGTTTTCACTTGAATTATGGGAAATAGTCGCCTCTTCTTATGTTTGGACCGACAAAGGATCGAAGCGTTTTAACTAAGAGATTTTCCTTTCTTTTCAAAGCGTTGAAATCACCGATTTGCCGGCATGGTCCCTGACGTCACCTGGTTCGGTACAGCATTGCAGTACTGGTAACGGTCAAGCTGTACCGAGCTCCTCGGTCGACAATTCCGGCGTGGGGATCCAACAAGCGATCACAATATCTGCTTAGCGCTGCGCTTCGCACACGCCTAGACCCACCAAGCTTCGATCGTAGATTCGGCGGGCGCATCGCACGAAAAGGTCATGTCAGGGCGTATCTTCCGGCCGATCCCAAGCTGCGAAGGTTTAGGCGCCTCATTCGCGCGAGCAAGCAACCCTCGCAAGGAAGATCAATCCCTCCTTGATCATCGATGATACCTGTTCGGCGCGGTGACCACGAACACCCTTGGTCGCCCCAGTAGGCGGCCTCTTCATTATCCGCGCGATCCACGATCGTCAGCATACCGTTGTCGGCATCGTGCAGAAGAGCGAATGCCGCCGCGCACCTCCCCTAACATCCGATGACGGTACGCACCGAAGAGATGGATAATGCAGGCAAGATGCGTCCCTGGGACGGGATCAATGCGACGGGCTCGAAATTCCCAATTTTCTAAGTTCCTGCTCGCGAATATCGTTTGCGATCGGGAAGAAGCCACCTTTTTCAGTTTGGATCTGCCCATCCTTGGACAAGATATATTTTATGAATTCGCTGCGCAGGGGATCGAGTGGCTGGTCAGGCTTCTTGTTCAGATAAATATAGAGGTAGCGAGCTAGCGGGTATTTGCCTGAATAGGTTGCTTCCTCGGACGTATCAAAGCATTGCCCACCCTGCACGGCGGACAGCGGAACAGTGCGCACCCCTTCGGTCTTGTATCCGATTCCGGAATAGCCGATCGCGAACCGGTCGTTCGCGACGTTTTGGACTACGGCTTCCGAACCGGGCTGCAGCTTGACGTCTTTTTTGTAGTCTCCACTGTACAGTGCCATCTCCTGAAAGAACGCGTAGGTACCCGATAGTTCGTTGCGGCCGTAGACAATTATGGGTTTGGCGGCCCACTCTCCCGTCAAGCCTGCGTCGCCCCACAGGGCAATATCCGGCCCGAAAGCCGCAACACGGGAGGATGAGAAAATCCGGTTCAATTGGGCTATCGACAAGCACGGGATCGGATTTGCCTTATTGACGTAGACCGCCAACGCATCGACCGCGACGCGAAACTGTAGGACCGGATAGCCGTACTTTGTTTTGAACGCGTCAAGCTCCACGCTGTTCATGGGGCGGGACATCGGCGCGAATTGAGCCGCTCCCTCAAGCAGTGCGGGCGGCGCGGTCGCCGAGCCCTTGGCATCGACATCGATTTTGACGCCGGGATAAACAGCCATGAACCCTGTGGCCCACAACTCCATTTCGTTTTTGAGCGTATCAGAGCCGACCGACTTCAGAGAGCCAGCGGTACCCTGCATCGGAACATAGTTCGGGAGTTGCTGATCCAAGGCATAAGCGCTGGTGTAGCCGACACATTGTGCCATTAACGCGACCGCAAACAATCTTGCGCTCATGGAACACCCCTTCGCTGTGCCTTGTTGTCGAACTGTCGAGACTTATCGACATAATATGTAATCGGTCTTCGTGATGTTTCCATGACAGCCGCGACAGCGATTAAATGTGAAAAACCAACGGCCGTTGTGGATGATCATCGGGGCAGCAGTGGCCTCGCTCACGGTCTCGGCAATGGGGCCAGCGACATATCTCTGAGCCGCACACGGGTACGCCGCTGTTGCTGGCGACAATCACTTCGTCGGCGATACAGCTTCCGCGGCTTGATGATGCCCGTGCGGTAACAACATCAGAGCCAGCAACGCCGACAAACTCAGAACGGACGAAACCGCAACCACGCCGCGCCCCATCGATTCGATCAGTAGACCGAACCCCAGAGGGGCCAGCGCTTGCGCGATGCGCGAGGGCGCCCCGATGAGACCGAGCCGGTAGGCATAGTTTTCCGGACCGAAGATGGCCAGCGGCAGGGTGCCGCGCGCGATCGTCAGGATGCCGTTTCCGGCGCCGTGCAGGAGCGCAAACGCCGCCGCGGCGCCTCCTCCGAAAATGCCGATGACGCAGGCCCCAATGGGGTGGGTAATGCAGGCGAGACGTGTCGAGAACAGCGGGTGAAATCTGCTCAACGTGCTGGCTTCGAGAATGCGCGCCGCCACCTGTGCCGGTCCGATCATCATGCCAGCGAACACGCCTGCGCCGGCGTAGCACCGAATGCCTCCACGATGCGCGGCAGATGGGCCGCCATCGCTGAGGTCACCGTCCAGGCTGCGGCGAAGGCGAACGACAGCAGCACCATCGTGCGATCGATCGGGATATGCGGTTTGACGACGGGGCCGACGGTCCGCCGCTCCGGTACCGTCGCGGGCAGTAGCAACATGTTGAGCGGAAGTCCGATCAGCATATGCGCGGCGGCCCAGGCGAAGCACATTTCCCGCCATCCGATGGTCTCGAGACCGAGCGTGCTGAGGGGCCAACCGACGGTGCTGGCAACGCCAGCGATCAGCGTGATGCCGGTGATGGCCTTGCGGGCGTTATCGCCGTAGATACGACCGAGTGCGCCGAACGCCGCATCGTAGAGTCCGAGACCCATGCCGATCCCAAGCAGCAGCCAGGCGCTGGACATCATCCACACCGAGGTCGACGCGCCAAGCAACGCGAGCCCCGCAGCCAGGATGATGTTGGACGCCGCCAGCACCTGGCGGCCGCCGACGCGGTCGATCTGTCGGCCGACCCGGGGGCCCAGCAATCCGGATATCACCAGCGATCCGGAGAATGCCGCGAAGAACCAATTGGTCGAAATGCCGAGGTCGCGCGCGATCGGATCCGCAAGAATAGCCGGCAGGTAGTAGCACGACGCCCACGCGAGCGTAGTCGTGCCCAGCCCGACGATGACAGGCAATTGACGGTCGTTCATGTTTACGAACATCCGCATCCCGACTTGCCGACAGCCTTGGCGTCGGCGTCTTGCACGCAACAAGCATCTACGCTTGCGGGCGCCGGACCTCCGCAGCATCCAGACGCGGACGCTCCGCCCTCCACGCCGCCGCGTGTGCAGACGCCGGTCTCGGGCAGTTCCAGTTCGACGCGTTCCGACGCTTCCCGGTCGCCGGCAATGTCGGCGGCGATTGAGCGCACCTGTTCATAGCCCGTGATCATAAGGAAGGTCGGCGCCCGGCCGTAGCTCTTCATGCCGGCGAAATAAAAACCCGGTTCATGTTGCGCCAGCTCGCGGGCGCCATGCGGCCAGACCGTTCCACAGCTACGCTCGTTTGGGTCAGTCAGCGGCGCAAGTGCGATAGGGCATTCGATCGCAGAATCAAGCTGGATGCGAAGCTCACGCAGAAAGTTGAAATCCGGACGAACTCCCGTGGCGACGATAAGTTCATCGGCTACGACGTTGCGGCCACAGCAAGCCGATCCAGCCGCAATCCTCAGCCGTTCGCCGTCAATGCTTACGTGGGTGGTGCGGAATGCCGGCTCGACCCTGATCTTGCCTGCGGCGACCAATGCCGCGAAGACAGATCCAAGTTCTCCACGAGCTGCCAGTTTGTCGTTGGCGCCGCCGCCGAAGGCTTTTGCCGGATTGTCGCCACGCAGCAGCCAAACGACGTCGGTTCCGGGTGCCTGACCCTCAACTCGGCCAAGTCGGTCAGAGTCCCTATCGCTGAGTGGGAAGCGTCGATGACCGCGTTAGCGCGGACCACCCTTTCTCCCAGACCTCCAGTATAAGCCGTATTTCGATATCGAATTTCGAAGGGCGCGTCTTCGCGGCCCTTGGTCTTCAGTCTGTCGAAGCCTCGGCGGCTTATGCCGGTGACCTCGCTCGAAGTCAGGATGTGATCCTTCAGCGGAGTCTTCGCGGCAAGCGGATCCAGAAATCGCTCAAGCAATTCGGCGCCAGTCGGGTAGACGTGCGGGTCCAGCGAATTCCAGCCCGTGGCGTCGAGCAATCGCGCGGCCGCTTTATCAACATTGTACTCCCAGGGCGAGAAGAGTTGGACGTGCTGCCACTGGCGTACGGCATGACCGGCAGAAGTGCCAGATTCGAGAACGATAGGCGTCATTCCTCGTTCCATGACGTGAGCCGCAGCGGCCAATCCCACCGGCCCCGCTCCCACAATCGCAACGTTCTTGGTCATTTCATACTCCTGTATTTCCAGAATGTTCGAATTATTGATCCCAAAAACTCTAAGCGGCGGACTTTGTATCGTCGCATTCCGTCTCGTCTGCGCAGCACTCCGCGACGAGGAAATCGACCAGGCCCTGCATGGCGTCGTGGTTGGCATGGCAGACGAGCGTCGCTGCTTCTCGCACCTGGGAAACTAAGCCGACGAACACCAACGATTTTATGTGATGGGAGAGCGTCGATGGAGCGACCTTGAGCTTCTCCTGCAGACGGCCGACCGGCATGCCCGCCCGCCCTGCCCGAACGAGGGCGCGATAGATCCTGAGCCGCGTCGGATTACCGAGGGCTTCGAGGCGCGACGCTGCTTCGTCTATTCTCATAGCCTTCTGTATGAATCGGGCCAGCCGACCTGCCAACTATATTTCTAGAATTATCGAAACAAAAAAACTGCTACTCTCGTTGATCGGTGGTGATGTTTGAATTTCCCACGATGGAAGCCATCCACGCCTTCTGGGACTCCCCCGACTGTGTGCCGATAAAGAAACTGCGCGAGGGTGCAGCTACCGCTGGGCATTTCCCGGGTGTGAAGGCTAACCGAAATCAAGAAGCTGGATACCGGCCGCCAGCAGAATGGTAGCGAGAACGTATCGTGTAGCGGTTTGGGAGAGCCACCTCAGGCCGATCACTGTTCCGATGATCGCGCCGCCCAATACCGCCAAACCGTACAGGACGAAGTGAGACGAGGGAAACTGCCCGGCAAGAAGGACGCCGATCAGGCCAACGGCTGAGTTGGCCAAGATGAAGGGTGCGGATAGGGCGGCGGTTTGCTTCGGAGAAGCCCAGTGAAGGGCGATGAGCGTCGGCGCCAGGAACGCCTCCGACGCCGGTGAGGCCCGAGATCAGTCCAACGACGGCCCCCACGCTCACGCCGCCCCATAGCGGGCATTCGTGATCCAGAGGGGCTGCACCGCCGCGACGCAAGACCATCGCGGCGCCGGCCAGAAGCAGCACGACGCCCGTCGTCGTCTTGTAGACGCGTTCGTCCAGCACGATAAATCCGCCGACGAGCGCCGTCGGTAGCGACGAAAGCAGAAACGGCCGCAGCTTTCTCCAATCGACTACTTTTTCGCGGTTGAAGACCCACGTCGAGTATGCAGCGGCCAAGATGTTGAGCGCCAGCGCCGTAGGCCGCATCTCTGTCGACGGAAAGGTGGCAAATGCCATCAACGCCAGAAACGCCGTTCCGCCCGCTTGGCCTACGGTCGCATAGAGTAGCGAGATGATGCCGAAGAACAGAGCGAGCAAGCGCAGGCCCCCAAGGCCGGAATGAGGCTATTTGGGCAGTGCCCGCGGACTGCTGGCGAGCCTTAGCGGATTAGAACAAGAATTCCTGCGGAGTCATCCTTAGAAAAAAAGCGGCTCGACGCGAGCCGTAAGTCACGCGCCGACCCTAGCCGAACGAGGTCCAGGGCTACTGAACAGTCGGCTCGGCTACCTCAAGGTTAAACCTTTGGCCCAAAGTTGGAAGATATCACTTTGGCGAGCCGGCAGAAGGGTTGAACAATTTCTGACGGTTCACCTGATACGCGCCGATGGCTTGCTGGCCTTCGGATGAAACCAGCCAATCCGCAAATACCTTGGCGATCGCAAGCTTTGCGCCCGCATGTTTTTGCGGACTCAATTCGATCACGTCGTAACGATTGGTCAGGCGCGGGTCGCCCTCGATGGCGACGACCAGCGGTCCTTTGTTATTGAAACTGAGCCACGTGCCACGGTCGGAAAGGGTGTAGGCATCCATCGCGCTCGCCGCATTGAGGGCTTGGCCCATGCCGCCGCCGATGTCCCGATACCACTTTTCCTTGTTGAGGGTATCCGGCGTTTGACCGGCAATTTTCCAAAGCCGCAGCTCCGCCGCATTCGTACCGCTCTTGTCGCCACGCGAAACGAATGGCGCTTGGGCCGATGCAATAGATTTCAAGGCTGCGACGCTATCATTGCCGCCCTTTACATGCGCAGGGTCGGCGGAAGGCCCAACGATGATAAAGTCGTTCCAGGCGATTTGCCGCCGCGTTGAGCCGTGGCCTTCATCCATGAACTGTTGTTCGGCTTCTGGATCGTGAACCAGCAAGAGATCGGCATCGCCCCTGCGCGCGGTGTCGAGCGCCTTGCCCGTGCCCTGCGCAACCACGTTGACCGTAATGCCTGTCTTGGCTGTGAACTGAGGAACAATGTCAGCCAACAGCCCGGAGGCTTCGACCGAAGTCGTCGATGCCAGAACGATGGATTGTTCGGCGGCCGAACCGGCATGGATCGTGCCGATGGTCGCGATAAGCGCCAATACAAACCGGATTTTCATACTTCGTCGCTACCCGCTGTTCTTGCCGGTCCCGCCAATGCGAAGACCGTCGCGCTGATCGAGATACTTATGCCAACCAATACCGCTCCAAGTGCCAGCGCCAGCGCCAGATCTCCTTGACTTGTTTGCAGTGCAATAGCCGTCGTCATCGTTCTGGTCAGCCCGCGGATGTTGCCGCCGACAAGGATCACCGCCCCGACTTCCGAGACGGTTCGACCGAGCCCGGCCAAAACGGCTGTCACAAGGTCGGCGCGAATAATCATCAGGATTTGCGGAACAGCCTGCAATCGGGTCGCGCCGTCGCTGGTCAGCTCGTCGTCATAGCGCGCCCAGGCCCGTTCGCTGGCGCGATGCACCAGCGCGGTGATAATCGGAATTGCAAGGATCGTCTGTGCGATCACCATGGCGGTCGGGGTGAAGAGCAATTCAAGAAAGCCGAGCGGTCCCGAACGAGAAAGCGCCAGGTACAAAATCAACCCGACGACAACCGGCGGCAGACCGAAAAACGCATTGATCAGAATCACAACCAGCCGCCGTCCGCGAAACGAAAAAATCGCGAGCATAGTCCCGAGGGGTAGACTGGCCGCCGCCGCGACCGCCGTCGCCGCCAGGCTGACGCCAATCGAAAGTCCGACAATCTCTAGGAAATCGTACAACCGACAGGCCTTCCAGGCAGAGAATTTCAACGGTAGCCGCCACAATGCCGTCGGTGCAACCCGCTTCGTTCTTCTGTAAATCCACAAACCTCGCAAACCTATGGCGGCAGCGGCACCTTGCCTTATACGTGGTGAGTTGAACCCACAGATCGCGCCCGGCGATGTCGCCTATTGGCGGCACTTTTCAGACCTCAGGGGATGTCTGGTTTGAGTCCGCAAAGCGCCGGATAGCAGACATGGGTCAAGCCGCGCTCGCGAACTAAGCCCCAGAAGGAGCCTCCAAGTCGAAAGTCGGATTTGACAAGCAGCAGTATATCGACAAATCTGGAAATATGGAGAACATTCAGGCTGTCGACGTTCTCGGAGCCTTGGCCCAGTTGACGCGATTGCGCGCTTATCGGGCCCTCCTTAGCCGCGAGCCAGATGGGATCTCCGCTGGGGAGCTGGCGCATGTGATCGAGGTCCCGCAGAATACCCTGTCCGCGCATCTTTCCGTGATGTCGAACGCCGGCTTGGTAACCGCCGAGCGGCGCAGCCGTTCGATCATCTACCGCGCAGACGTACAGGCGTTCCAGAGGGTCGCCCTATTTCTACTTGAGGATTGCTGCCGCGGGCGGCCGGAAATCTGTGCCCCCGTCATCAAAAGTTTGAAGCGCGGCCGCTCGGCCGCCAAGGAGATTTCAAGACTGACGAAATAGCTGCCGAGCCGCCGGGCATTTGGCCAACGGCGCTCGGCTCCGAAGGAGCACGAAGTATGTCGTCCCCTCGAACCGAACGTCCCACGCGCCGCACGCTGCTGTCCCTTGGCGTCGGCTCAATATTAAGCCCGCACATTGCCCGTTTCGCGAACGCGAGCGAACCGACGATCCAGTTCGGACTAACCCCGGTATTCCTCACATCCGATCTCGAACTCTTGGGGCGCCTGCAATCCTACCTGCAGCGCGCCACGAACATGCCGGTAACACTCGTCAACCGGCGTACGTACCAGGAGATCACCGCGCTGTTGACGTCCGGCCAATTGGACGCGGCGTGGATCTGCGGTTTCCCGTTCGTCGCCCATCGCTCCGAATTGCAGCTTCTGGCCGTCCCACTCTGGCATCAGAAGCCACTCTACCAATCGTACCTTATCGTCGACCGCGACCGTGTCGGAGGCAGTATTGATGACTTGCGGGGCGATATCCATGCATTCTCTGATCCCGACTCGAACTCGGGCTTTCTCGTCACGCGAGTCGAGATGGCACAACGCGGCCTTCGCCCAGAGACCTTCTTCGCGAAAACCTTCTTTACTTACGGACATCGGGACGTCATCCGAGCCGTCGCATCGGGACTTGCGGGTTCCGGATCGGTCGACGGTTACGTTTACGACGTTGTCAACGAATTGGAGCCCGAACTCACCTCTCGAACCCGAATCCTCCGACCTTCGGAGTGGTTGGGGTTTCCGCCCGTGGCTGCTCCGCGTAGCCCGTCTGATCCGTCCCGGACAGAAGCCGTCGGACGAGCCTTGATCCGAATGAACGAGGATCCGGAAGGGCTAGCCGTGCTGCGGATGCTTCGGCTGGACGGTTTTGCCGCTGAGGATCCGAGCATCTTCGACACCATCAGCGCGAAGGCCGCACTTGTCGCCGCCGAAGGGTGACGTATGAAATTCATACCCCTCAGATCATGGCCCGTCACCATCAAGGTTCCGCTCGCGGTAGTGGTCATGATGATGCTCGTCGGCCTGGTTCTGTCCGAACGTGTCCTCGCGCGTCTCACCGAGATGCAGCAGAATCACCTCGTCGAACTTTCGCAGAGCTATCTGGACGGATTGTCATCCGCTAGCGCGCCCTCGATATTGCGTGAGGACAATTGGGAAGTGTACGATGCGATCGCGCGTGCACAGGAGATCAACAAAGGTCTTCATCCGCTCGAAACCGTGATTACAAACGGGGACGGAGCGGTCATCGCCGCCTCCGATCCTAAGCTGCATCCTATCGGCACGGGATTTTCCGCCGACGATAGCATGAAAACGAAGGCGTTTAGCTTCACTGCCGGGGAGGATACCGCCAAGGCGATGCGAACGCTATCGTATCCGGGACGGGTCGCCGGGATCATTTATGCGACGTTCGATACAAGGCATCTTGCAGCCGAACGCCGCGACGTGCTGATGGCCCTTGCGCTCACCAACGGCGCGCTGACGGTCCTCCTGGCAGCAGTCGGCTGGCTATTGGTCACGCATATGATGCGCCCCGTGGAAATCCTGTCCGAACATCTCGGTGTCGCGCGTGAGACACTGGCCGTCCCGATCCCGGACGACGTAGTCCAGAAGACCAAGGGCGAGTTCGGGCATCTATTCCGAGGCTACAACGGATTGGTGAGGTCGATGAGGGAGCGCGAAGATCTCGGCAAACGCCTCGCCGAGGAAGAGCGTCTCGGAAGTCTCGGACGACTTGCGTCCGCGGTGGCGCATGAAATCAATAATCCACTGGGCGGGCTCTTCAACGCTCTTTCCACTTTGAGAACGCACGGTCATTCGGAGAATGTTCGCGTCAACAGCTTGGGACTGCTGGAACGGGGACTGAATGGCATTCGGGATGTCGTAAGAACCACGTTGGCCGTGTACCGCACGGACAGCGAGCCCAGGGATCTCACGCCCGCCGACATTGATGATCTTGGGATGCTGGTCGCTCCGGAGGGACGGCGGAAGTTCGTCTCGGTACGAATCGACAATCGCCTCAAAGGGACAGTCCCTGTTGCCAGTACACCGATCCGCCAAGCGTTGCTAAACCTGCTGCTCAACGCGGTCGCTGCGGCTCCGGAGGGCACATCCGTCGACGCGGCGGTCGGCAATGATGATCTTGCTCTGGAAATCATCGTGTCCGATCACGGAGGGGGCATGCCCGACTCCGCGTCGGCTGTTCTCACATCCGGATATGGGCCGGCCCCGATCGAGGGCGGTGGTCTGGGCTTATGGACGACAGGACGGCTCGTCTCCGGCATGGGCGGACGCATCGAAATCCAAAACCTTGCTCCGGCCGGAACGTCGGTGAAACTGGTCATCCCAATTCCTCATGCGGAGTTGTCCGATGTTGCATAGTGATCGGACGATCGGGCTCGTCGAAGACGACCCGATCATGGGCGAAAGCCTGGTACAGAGGCTTGCGCTCGAGGGCGTGACCGTCAAATGGTGGCAACGGGGCCGTGACGCGATCGAAGACATCTCCCGCAGCAAGTTTGAAGCCATCGTGTGCGACATCCGCCTTCCCGACCTCGATGGCGAGGAACTGTTCAGGAAAGCCGCTCGTTCGCCCCTCGTCCCGCCGTTCCTCTTCATCACCGGCTACGGTGATATCGATCAGGCTGTGAGGCTCATGAGGGCCGGGGCTGCGGATTATGTCTTGAAGCCGTTCGACCTCGACCACTTCCTGCTACGTCTCGGTGAATTGATGCGGCCAAGCGGCCGGCAAAGTACGAACGCGCTCGGTCTGTCGCCGTCGATGAGAGCCCTTGAGGCGTTGCTGCAGCGGGTGGCGAAGCTCAATTCGACGGTCATGATCACCGGTGAGACTGGTAGCGGCAAGGAGGTTGCGGCCCGCTTTCTTCATGCATCGGGCCGCGGGGATCGACCGTTCATAGCCGTCAACTGCGCGGCCATTCCCGCCGACCTTTTGGAAAGCGAATTGCTCGGTCATGAGAAGGGAGCCTTTACCGGCGCTACCCAAAGGCATCTCGGTTATGCAGAGCGTGCCGGTGATGGAGTTCTCTTCCTGGACGAGATCGGCGAGTTGCGGGCGGATCTTCAAGCGAAGCTACTGAGGCTCATCGAAGACAAGACATTCTATCGGCTGGGCGGTGAGCGTCCTATCGCGTTCAAGGGGCGTCTCGTCGTCGCCACCAACGCGGATCTCCAGAAGGAAGTCGAAGCCGGTCGTTTCCGCGAGGATCTATACTACCGGATCAACGTGGTGACGGTTCGTGTTCCCCCGCTGCGGGATCGCCCGGAAGACATTCCGTGGCTCATGGAGAAGTTCTTCGCCGAGACCAGCGTCCGGATGGACTCCGAACTGCGGGGCATTAGCGCTCTCGCCGAGGAAGCCGCCCTCACCTACCATTGGCCGGGGAATGTGAGGGAACTCCGCAACAGGATCGAAAGAGCGGTAGCGTTGGGTCTCGGGCTGTGGGTCATGCCGGGTGACATGTTTCCGGAGCAAGGCGAAGACGGTGCGCCGCCGGAGTTCCTGCCTTCGCTGGAAGACGCGCGCCAGAGCGCTGAGAAACGCCACATCCTGCGCGCGTTGGCGTCAACCAACGGTGAGATTGGGGCCACCTCGAAACTGCTGGGCATTGGGCGGACCACGCTCTGGGATAAGATGCGGCGACTGGGATTGAATACGGACGCCTGAGGGAGAACCTTACCGTTCAAACCACACAACTGGTGGGTGTCAGTCGGGATTCCGAACCAACGGCAGTGCACCATGTTCGGATTTCCGAACCGATCCAGCGCGGACGAGATGGCGTAGGATCAAGAAACCTAAGCTTTTCATCAGACTCTGCAGATGGCCTGCCTTCTGCAAGGTGTCTCCTGTCCGATGGGACAAACAGAACCAATGATCTGGGGAGATCACCGAAATGAAAAGATGCGACAATCTTGTCGACGTTGGCCGTCGACATTTCCTCAGCGGCGCCGGCGCCATGACGGCCGCCGCAGCCGCAGTAACGGTGCTTCCGGCGGAAGCGAAGGCAGACAACACAGCCGCACTGGTGAAGTATCCCTCAAATCGCCTGGCGAACCTCAAGGACCTCAAGACCAACGAGCCGTTCCAGGTCAGCTATCCGGATGGGGATGCGCCGGGGGTGTTGATCAAACTGGGGCAAAAGGTCCCCGGCGGCGCGGGTCCCGACGGCGACATCGTCGGCTTCACAACGACCTGCCCGCACAAGGGCTTTCCCCTCAGCTATCACGCAGCCGACAAGACGATGAATTGTCCGGGCCACTATTCCCGCTTCGATTGCGAGAATGGAGGTCAGCAGGTGTGGGGACAAGCCACACAAAATCTTCCGCAGTACGTGCTCCGGATCGACGACAAGGGCGACGTCTACGCCGAAGGCGTGGACGAGCTTCTGTATGGCCGCCTGTCCAACGTCCTCTGAGGGAGATCACACCATGTCCTACAAGCGCCAGATCGGCCGCCTGCCCATCGTTCCTGCGGACGCCAAGGAACATAACGTCGTCTGCCACTACTGCATCGTTGGTTGCGGCTACAAGGCCTATACCTGGGATACGCGATACGAAGGCGGCCCCGCACCCGCCAACAACAAATTCGGCGTGGACCTTTCGAAGCAGCAGGAGGCCGAGACTGCGGCCTGGTACGCACCTTCGATGTACAACATCGTCAAACAGGACGGCCGCGACGTCCACATCGTGATCAAGCCGGACAAGGATTGCGTGGTGAATTCCGGCCTCGGATCGCCGCGCGGGGCCCGCATCGCGGAAATGAGCTACTCGCGCCAGCGCAATACGCAATTGCAGCGATTGACCGATCCGCTTGTGTGGCGTTACGGCCAGCTTCAGCCGACAAGTTGGGACGATGCGCTGGATCTCGTGGCGCGAGTGACCGCTGGCGTTATCGCCGACCAGGGCGAGGACGGATTGTTCGTGTCGGCGTTCGATCACGGCGGTGCAGGTGGCGGATATGAAAACACCTGGGGTACTGGAAAGCTCTATTTCGGCGCCATGAAGATCAAGAACATCCGAATCCACAACCGCCCGGCCTACAACTCCGAAGTCCACGGCACGCGCGACATGGGCGTGGGCGAGCTCAACAACTGCTACGAAGATGCCGAGCTTGCCGACACCATCGTCGCGGTCGGCACCAACGCGCTCGAGACGCAGACCAACTACTTCCTGAACCACTGGATCCCGAACCTGCGCGGCACCTCGATCGACAAGAAGAAAAAGGAGTTTGGGAACGAGGCGGTGGAGCGCGGCCGCATCGTGATCGTGGATCCGCGACGCACGGTCACCGTCAACGCCTGCGAAGTCGAAGCGGGCAAGGAGAACGTGCTTCACCTCGCGATCAATTCGGGCTCCGACCTGATGCTGTTTAACGCCTGGCTGACCTATGCCGCAGACAAGGGCTGGGTCGACAAGCCGTTCATCGCGGCTTCGACCAAGGATTTCGACAAGGCGGTCGCCGCCAACAAGGTTTCGGTCGCGGACGCAGCCAAAACCACCGGTCTCAGCGAGGCCGACATCGTCAAGGCCATCACATGGATCGCCGAGCCGAAGGCCGGCGGCGCCCGCCGCAGGACGATGTTCTCCTACGAAAAGGGCCTGATCTGGGGCAACGATAACTACCGGACCAACCAGTCTCTGGTGAATCTGGCGCTCGCGACCGGCAACATCGGCCGGCCCGGCGGCGGCTGCGTGCGGATGGGAGGTCATCAGGAAGGATACTCCCGCCCATCGGATGCGCACGTCGGAAAGCCCGCCGCCTACGTTGACCAACTGCTGATCGGCGGCAAGGGCGGCGTTCATCACATCTGGGCGTGCGACCACTACAAGACCACGCTCAACGCGATGGAATTCAAGCAGGTCTATAAGAAGCGGACGGACATCGTGAAGGATGCGATGAACGCCGTCGCCTATGGGGATCGACCCGCAATGGTGAAAGCCATTGTCGATGCCATCAAGAAAGGCGGCCTGTTCGCGGTGGACGTGGACATCGTGCCGACCAAGATCGGTCAAGCATGTCACGTCATCCTGCCAGCAGCTACGTCGGGAGAGATGAACCTGACATCAATGAACGGCGAACGGCGCATGCGGCTGACGGAGCGCTATATGGACCCTCCCGGCAACGCCATGCCGGACTGCCTGATCGCGGCGCGCATCGCCAACAACATGGAACGGGTATTCCGCGAAATGGGAAAGGCTGATATCGCCGACAAGTTCAAGGGCTTCGATTGGAAGACCGAAGAAGACGCCTTCATGGACGGCTATCACGGTCATGAAAAGGGTGGCGAGTTCGTCACCTATGAACGCCTGAAGGCTATGGGAACAAATGGCTTCCAGGAACCCGCAAGCAGCTACGCCGACGGCAAGATTGTCGGGACGAAGCGTCTCTTTGCCGACGGCAAGTTCAACAAGCCGGACGGGAAAGCCGTCTTTGCCGAAACGAAATGGCGCGGCCTTCAGGCGGCGGGCAAGCAGGCCGAGAAGGACAAGTTCGCGTTCCTAATCAACAACGGACGCGCCAACATGGTCTGGCAGAGTGCGTATCTCGACGTCGACAACGAACTCGTCATGGACCGGTGGCCCTACCCGTTCATTGAAATGAATCCGCAGGACATGTCGGATCTGAAGCTCAAGAACGGCGATCTGGTCGAAATCTACAACGACAACGGTTCAACCCAGGCCATGGCTTACCCGACGCCGTCGGCGAAGCGCAAGCAGGCTTTCATGCTGTTCGCGTTCCCGACCGGCGTGCAGGGCAATGTCGTTTCAAAAGGGGTGAACGAGTTGATTATCCCCAACTACAAGCAGACCTGGGGTAACATCCGCAAAATCTCGGATGCACCGGAAGGGGTCCGTCACTTGACGTTCAAGTCGAAGGAATACTCGACCTGACGCCCCCCGGGGAGCGCATACGCGCTCCCCGGCCCTCTTGATCGGCGGAATCTTTCAATGAATGTTCGACCGGATCTCGCGACGGCGCGCGCCTTCGACGACTGCCTCGCCCACGCTACACTTATGTCTCCAACCGTCGCGCGCGGCGTCGTGCTCGACGGCGTCGGCGAAATAGCCGGCACTGAAACGACACTTCTAACCGGACTGCTCGGGAGGGTCGCGGCGACGGACATCCTTTCCGAGGTCGCGCTACCCCGCTTCGACAACTCCGCTGTCGACGGCTTCGCTCTGCACGCAGATGATCTCCGCCGGCCATCGCCGCTAACCCTCAAGATCGTCGGGAAGACCGCTGCGGGACATACGATGGCTGGCACCCTCCGGCCGGGCAACACGGTCAGGATACTGACCGGCGCCCGGGTCCCGGATGGCGCTGCGGCCATCGTGCTGGAAGAGCGCAGCACACGACATTTGGCCGGTGTGACCTTCCACTTCCTGCCTGATTACGGTGCAAACATCCGCGGGCGTGGCGAGGACGTGTCGACCGGTACGATCGTCGTGGCGAAGGGAACAGTCTTCGACGGAAGGCACATTGCCATTCTTGCTGCGTCCGGCAACGCTCGGGCCTGTACAAAGCGCAAGCTCCGGGTTGGAGTTCTCTCAACCGGAGATGAATTGATCGAAGCCGGCAACGAAGTCGGCCCCAACTCGATCGTCGACACCAACGGACCAATGCTTCGCTCGCTTCTCACGTCCGAGGCCATCGCCGTTTCTGACCTCGGCATCGTACCGGATGAGCGGGAGGCCGTCGCCAGAACGATGCTCGACGCCGCGTCCCACCTGGACCTATTGATTACCTCCGGGGGTGTGGCCGGCAGCGACGCCGATCATGTCGCCGGAGCTATCATCGATGCCGGAGGGCGATGTGAAACCCTAAAGCTTGCGCTACGCCCTGGAAAACCAATCGGCAGAGGCTCCGTGGGTAGGATGCAGGTGCTTGCCCTCCCCGGCAACCCGGTTGCTGCACTGGTCAACTTCCTACTCTTCGGACGCCCCCTCATCCGGAGAATGTTGGGGGCTACTGAAGTTTCGACAATGCAATATTCCGCGCGAACTGCGGAGAGCTTTGTTCATAAGGTCGGGCGCACCGAATTTGTACTGGCGAAAGTGGATGGTTTTGGTCCCGATGGGATCGTTCGCATCGGAAAGCTTGGTCGTGGCGGCTCTGCTCGACTGTTACCACTGGTAAACGCCGACGGCTTTGCCGAAATCGGTGCCGAACTAGGAAACGTCGCCGAGAACAGTCTGGTGAACTATCACCCTTTTTCGATGCCTCTCGCACTTTAGACAACCTGGAAGTGTCAATCCTCGATAGCGCGGGTTGAAGTTCGGCTATGCAGCCTGTGGCGCCGACAAGGTTGCCTCCGTCGCGCCCTCCATCCGGCCAATGGAGGCGAGCTCCCGCTTGAGACTGGCGAGATCCAGCTTTTCGACCGGAAGGTTCACGAGCGCCGTCAACCGGGCGGTTAGCCGCCGATAAGTGGCAAGAAAGGCGGCGCGCTGAACGTCTTTGGTGCCCTTTACGACTGCGGGGTCCGGAATTCCCCAGTGCGCCTGCAAAGGGTGCCCCGGCCAAAACGGGCATTCCTCGCCCGCTGCGGCGTCGCAGACGGTGACGACGAAATCCATTACGGTCGCGCGCTTACCTGCGAACTCATTCCAGCTTTTCGAACGCAGGTGCCCCGTTTCGTAGCCAAGACTGTCAAGAAGCTCGACGGCTAGGCGATGCGGTCGCTCCTGCGGACGGCTCCCCGCCGAGTAGGCACGGAAGCGGCCGGCCCCCTCACGGTTCAGAATCGACTCTGCGATGATGGAGCGAGCCGAATTGCCCGAACACAGCACCAGCACGTTGTAGCCCTTGGAACTCTCCGCCGCGGGACGTCGTTGCGGGAATGCTTCGTCGTCGCCCGAGGACTGCATCTCGCCGAGCATGACGTCGAACAGGCTTCCGATCTTACCGGACTTCGCCGCGTAGATAATCGACCGGCCTTCGCGCCGGCTTGTGAGAAGACCCGCCCGCTCAAGTTGGGAAAGGTGCGTCGACATCGTGTTGTGGGGCACGGCGAGGAGGCGGGCCACATCGCCGGCCGGCAGGCCATAGGGAAGATAGCGCGCTAACAGCCTGAACGCCTCAAGCCGCGTCGGCTGAGCCAGGCTGGCGAACATCTCCACGGCGTCGTCGGTCGTAAACAGATCTGGCTTCATATCGATGGGTCGCTTTCCCGGGGAATAACGCATCCGTCGAAGATAGTGGACGCGTTGAATCCTGCAACAGACATAAAGGAGCGGCATGCCACGGGCTGTCTCCACCCGGGCTCGGATTACGCAGGCCCAATATACCGTATCGCCAATAAAGAAGCCGCTGGACGCAGCCAACGTCAGGGGCTTAATCGCTCACTGACGAAGAGCGTCGCGGCGAAACCGCGCAAGTGCCCTCTCACCCGTGCGAGTGACGCGAAGTCGATCCGGCCGGGCATGCTGGCATTTCTGCATTAAGCCCCGAAATCGCTCTTCCAGTATCTTTCAATCTTCTCGATCAAGGAGACCGGCAGTGGCACGTAATTGAGCGCGCCCGCGTCAGCCTGCCCGTTCTCCAGGGACCATCTGAAGAAGTCGAGCGCGATCTTCGCGCGGCCGTGGTCCTTCGGTTGTTTCGGCATCAGGACAAACGACGTCGCCGTGATCGGATACGCGTTTTCGCCGGGAGCGTCGGTCATGATCCGATAGAAGTCCTGGGTGTTTTCCCACGCGGCGCTCGCTGCGGCGGCCTGGAAGGTCTCGGCTCCCGGCTGGACGAAGCGTCCCGCATGATTCTGAACCAAGCCATAAGCTAGTTTGTTCTTGATCGCGTAGGCATATTCTACGTAGCTGACGGAGTTCTTGGCCAGGACCACGTATGCGGCGACGCCTTCGTTGCCCTTGCCGCCCACTCCCGTGGGCCATTCGACCGCCACTCCCTCCCCCACTTTTTCCTTCCACTCGGGACTGACCTTGGAAAGGTAGTTCGCGAAGTTGAAGGTGGTGCCCGAACCGTCGGTGCGATGAACGACGGTGATCGGCGCATCCGGCAGCGCGAGATCGGGATTCAGCCTCTTGAGGGCGGGATCATCCCAATTCTTGATCTTGCCCAGGAAAATATCCGCGAGGACAC
This sequence comes from Bradyrhizobium genosp. P, assembly GCF_049949265.1. NCBI lineage: Bacteria > Pseudomonadati > Pseudomonadota > Alphaproteobacteria > Hyphomicrobiales > Nitrobacteraceae > Bradyrhizobium > Bradyrhizobium genosp. P. Next base: position 5,908,808 of record NZ_CP188195.1, read on the forward strand.
TTCCGGTGAACCGCAGCCGACCAGGGCCAATCCCCTCGATGTTCACCACCGGTACGACACCGCCGATGACCAGCGGGAATTGACCGAGGCCGGCTTTAACCAGTTGATCCGGCCGCAGCGGCATATCGGAGGCGCCGAAATCGACCGCACCTGCCTTCACCTGCTGCAATCCAGCTCCGGAACCGTTCGATTGGTAATTGACCTTATCGCCCGTCTTGGCCTGGTACTCCGTCGCCCACTTCGAAAGTATCGGAAAAACGAACGTTGACCCGGAGCCATTGGTCTCGCCCGCGTGCAGCGGCGAGGTCATCGCCATGACCAGCCCCACCATCGCGGGAACCCAAATTCGCTTGCCCATTGGCCGTCTCCGCCGTATATGTCTGTATGTCTCGACATATAGGATCAGATTGACGCGAACGTGACAAGAGCTTTGTGGAACGCTGATCTGGGACCGCCGCGACACGGGCAGAAGAGGAAGCCCGAGAATTGTGGTCACCTGCCGATGGAGAAGACGGAAAATGGCCGACACGTTCGCTCCCGATGTCGTGACACCAGCGTTCAACGTGCTCTTTCTCTGCACGCAAAATTCCGCTCGCTCGATCATGGCGGAAGCCATCCTCGAGCAGATCGGGAAGGGAAAATTCCACGCATACTCCGCGGGCTCCGAACCGGCTCGGGCGCCACTTCCGGAGGTTCTGGATCGTCTTCGCAAACTAGGACACGATGTGGGCCGTCTCCGCTGCAAGTCCCTGGACGAATTCACGCGCCCGCAGGCGCCCAGAATGGATTTCATCATTGCGCTCTGTGACACGCCGCAGGGACAGTTCTGTCCCGACGTCGACAGCCGTTTCGTTACGGGTGCATGGCCGCTTCCCGATCCCGCCAAGTTCACGGGCTCGGCGCCGGAAAAAACCACTCTGCTCAACGAACTCTACGCGATGATCCGTCGGCGAATCGAGATCTTCACCAGCCTTCCGTTTGCCTCGCTCGACAGGATGGCCCTCAAAGCCCGTCTCGACGAGATCGGCGGTAGCAACCGCCTCTCCCCCTAGAAGGAACAACAATGAAAGTCGGAATCAACGGCATGGGCCGTATCGGGCGGCTGGCCCTCCGCGCAGCATTCGGTGGCATGCACCGGCCCGAAGGCGATCCCCGCAGGTCCAATCGACTTGATGTCATCCACGTCAATGAACTCAAGGGCGGTATTGACGCGACGGCGCACCTCATCGAGTTCGACAGCATCCATGGCCGATGGCACGAAAAGATCGGCGTGAATGACGGCACCATGATTGGAATCGGCTCTCACCAGATCGGTTTCAGCGAAGCGGCCGACCCGTCCGAGGTGCCTTGGGGGGATCTGGGCTGCGATGTGGTCCTCGAATGTACCGGCAAATTCGTCAAGTCGGACCGGCTGCAGTCTTACTTCGATCGCGGCGTCAAACGCGTCATCGTCGCAGCACCAGTCAAAGACGAGGGTGCGCTGAACATCGTCGTCGGCGTCAACGACAAGCTCTACGATCCGGAGCGCCACAAACTCTTGACCGCGGCGTCCTGCACCACGAACTGTCTTGCGCCAGTGGTCAAGGTGATCCATGAAGCCATCGGAATCCGCCACGGCCTGATTACGACGATCCACAATCCCACCAACACCAACGTCGTCGTTGACGCGCCGCACAAAGACCTCCGGCGGGCTCGCTCGGCGATGCTGTCCATGCAGCCCACGACGACCGGAAGTGCGACTGCGATCTCGCTCATCTATCCGGAACTGAAGGGCAAGCTGAACGGTCATGCCGTCCGCGTGCCCGTACTCAACGCCAGCCTTACCGACTGTGTCTTCGAAGTCGCGCGGGAGACGACCGCGCCCGAAGTCAACAAGCTGTTCGAGGGCGCGGAGAAGACCATGCTCGCGGGAATCCTGGGGATCGAACATCGGCCCCTGGTCTCGGTCGATTACGCGAACGATACGCGTAGTTCGATCGTCGACGCACAAAGCACGATGGTGACCGACGGCACGCTGCTTAAAGTCTACGCGTGGTACGACAACGAGGTCGGTTATGCGTGCCGAATGGTCGATCTCGCCAACATCGTCTGGAGGGCGGGCCTATGACATCGACAGCCAGAAACTATTTGATCGTAACGGCCTCTTACTGGGGCTTCACGCTCGTCGACGGCGCGCTGCGGATGCTCGTCCTCTTCCACTTCTTCCGGCTTGGATACACCCCCTTCACGCTGGCCTTCCTCTTTCTGCTGTACGAGGCGGCCGGGGTCGCCGCAAACCTCGCGGGCGGCTATTTCGCGTCGCGCTTCGGGATTCCGCGCATGCTCGCGATCGGACAGATACTCCAGATCGGCGGCCTGTTGATGCTGTCGGCGCTCGATCCGAGATGGGGTGTCGTGGCGTCCGTGACATGGGTCGTGATCGCTCAGGGCATCGCGGGAGTAGCCAAGGACCTGACGAAGACCGCCTCGAAGTCGGCGATCAAGGCAACGTCCGCCGACGGAAACAGTCAGTTGTTCCGCTGGGTCGCCTGGTTCACGGGTTCGAAGAACGCGATGAAGGGAGTGGGATTTTTCGTCGGCGGCCTGCTGCTACAGCTCGTCGGATTCAGATACGCCCTCTGGCTGATGGCCGCGCTGCTCGGCATCGTATTCGTCGCGGGGCTGGTGCTGCTTCCACGAAATCTCGGAAAGGCGAAATCCTCCAAGACCATTCGGGAGCTCTTCGCTAAGACCCGCAGCATCAATCTCCTCGCCGCTGCGCGGGTTTTCATGTTCGGCGCGCGCGACGTCTGGTTCGTAGTAGGACTACCCGTGTTTCTCTACGGCCGTGGCTGGCACTTCATGGAGGTCGCGGGCTTTCTCGCGGCGTGGACCATCGCCTACGGCGGCATTCAGGCGATAGCGCCCACGATGGTCCGCCGAAGCACCGACGGGCTAAGCCGGGAGATCCCGGCCGCTCATCTTTGGGCTGCCATTCTCGCGGCGGTGCCCATTGTGCTCGCGATAGCGATGCAACTTTTCTCGGTGTCTCGTCCGGATCTGATGTTGATGGTGGGGCTTGCGCTGTTCGGTCTGCCGTTCGCCGTCAACTCGTCCCTCCATTCCTACCTGATCCTTGCTTATGCCGGATCAGAAAAAGCGGCCGAAGACGTCGGCTTCTATTACGCTGCGAACGCCGCGGGGCGCCTCCTTGGGATCACGCTTTCCGGCGTTCTATATCAGCTTGCAGGCATCGAGGGTTGCCTCGCGGGCTCGGCGGCGATGCTTCTCCTCTGTTGGGCCATCACCTATGCCCTGCCCCTCACCGCGGGCTCAACTGCTCCGGCCGAGAACGTACCGGCGGTGGATGCGTCGAGATCACACGCCTAAACGAGCAAGGAATGGATCAATGCTTTGGACGACCACCAGCCTTTGCATCCAGATCGTTGCTGGATTCGCCGGTGCTCACATCGCGGCCGCGGTCGTCCACGACCACGCCTTCGGATTTTGGGGACACACGATCGTCGGCTTAGTTGCCGGCGTCGTGGGAGGGTACTTCCTGCAGACATACGCGGTCACGGTGGTAACGGGAAGCGGGAGCCTCAACGAGGTCAGGCCTGCGGATGTCTACGTCCTGCAAGCCGTGACTGGCGCGGCGTTGGGCGGCATTTGCATGATGGCCGTCGGTATGGTCTATGCGCGCCGGTGAATCCCTTCGTCGCGGCGTCGCCTCTTTCGGAAGGATCGGTTCTGCGGCGACTTAGCAAGCCAAATCATGCTGTCCAGCAAGGGAAGTGCTGATGCCTGCCCTCTTTTGCGATATTGTTCTTACCAGCAACGGCGATTGGGCTTTTGCATCGGGTATGTCTCATGTCTTTTGATCTAAGCCGAAGGCTTGCAGCCGAATTTCTCGGGACGCTGCTGCTCGTTGCAACCGTCGTCGGCTCCGGCATCATGGCCGAGAGTCTGACAAAGGACGTCGCCCTGGCCCTATTGGGTAACACGCTGCCGACCGGAGCGATACTCGTCGTGCTGATCACGTTGTTCGGCCCGATATCGGGTGCGCACTTCAATCCGGCCGTCTCTGCCGTATTCGCGCTGCGCGGCGAGCTGCCGGTGCGGGAAGCGGCACTTTACGCAGGAGTGCAGGTCGTCGGTGGAATTGCCGGTACGCTGGTCGCGCACGGCATGTTTGCGTTGCCGTTGATCGACATGTCGCTGAAGGCACGCACCGGCGGCGCCCAGTGGTTCTCCGAAGGGGTCGCAACGTTCGGTCTTCTCGTCACGATCCTCGCTGGCGTGCGATTTGCGAAGCCATCCGTTCCGTGGCTGGTCGGCCTGTATATCACCGCGGCATACTGGTTCACCGCATCGACGTCGTTCGCCAATCCCGCGGTGGCGATCGCGCGTTCGCTGACGAACACGTTCTCCGGAATCCGGCCGGCCGACCTGCCGGGCTTCATCTTCGCCCAGTTCGTTGGAGCTATCTTGGGTCTCTTCGTGACCTCTTGGCTGCTGCGTCCGGATCCCGCCGCTTTCCCGATCTCAGAGGAGGCAAAGCTTTGAGCGTTACGATCTACCACAATCCCGACTGCGGCACCTCGCGCAACACGCTTGCCATGATCCGGCAGAGCGGCGAGGAGCCGACCGTCATCGAATACCTGAAGACACCACCGACCCGTGAACGCCTGAAAGAACTGATCGCCGCAATGCGAATTCCGGTGCGTGCGCTTTTGCGCAAGAAAGGCACACCCTACGCGGAATTGGGCCTCGGCGATTCGACTTTGACCGACGACGCCCTCCTCGATGCGATGATGGCGCATCCGATCCTGATCAACCGTCCGATCGTCGTGTCGCCGAAGGGCGTGCGGCTTTGCCGGCCGTCGGAGACGGTGTTGGACCTGTTGCCGGCCCGCATCGGCCGCTTCGTCAAAGAAGACGGCGAAGTGGTCGATGGTTGAAGAGGCCCTCCCAAACGTTGATCCGGCTGCTTTTTCCGCGCCGAACTCTTCCCTATTGAGGGCGGCGCCGTCGCTATACAAGCCTCGCATCCTGTTGCTGTACGGATCGCTGCGCCAGCGCTCCTTCAGCCGCTTTATGACGCAAGAAGCGGCGCGGCTTCTGGAAGCCTTCGGCGAGTTCGATGATTCCGGCCGCATGAAGCCGTCTCCCTACTACGACCGCGTCGTCGACGTCATGGAAGAATTGATGAAGTTCACGTTGCTGACGCGCGATGTCTCAGCCTATCTGACGGACCGTTACAGTGAGCGCAAAGAGGATGCCGAAAAGCTGTCCGAACGTTTGCGCCTGTCGCAGGCCGATTAGGGTTGCGCCCTTGGTTTGTCGCACCCGCCGCCACCATTCCTATTCGAGGGTGCTGCCCATCGGCAGCCGATCCGAATATTTCAGATCCACCATTGCCCTCGGCAAACGGCGTGCATGCTGCTTTCGGATCGTCCATCTTCTTTGGTTCTTCCCACGTATGATAGAACGCAGCCCCGACATACGGCTTAAACCCGCCCTCGAATTGGGCTGCAACCGCGCCACGCATGAGCATGAGCGTGACATGGGGAACGTGGGTCACGCAGCCCCGGAATTCGCTGTTATCGACGCTCGTGGACGGGGATGAAGGCGAATGATGTGCGGCGAATATCCTTTGCCGTAAAGCGCAGCCAAAACCGCCGCGCGGTTCTTCAGAACCGCGCGTTGATTGATGTATGCCTTGTCAGTGATTTCACCCGCCGCTAATGACGGTGGCTCGGTCTGGACGGCAACGGCCGATATCCGCTCGCTCGTTCCCGCAGCAAGGTTATGTTCGTTCAAGACATGACGGATGTATCCTGCAACGCCGGAGTCCGCGACGAGGCTTTCGACGCTCGCATCAGCTATCGAACTGGCGGCGTGCGCTCTCGCACGGTCCGGATTGAGCCAAACCAGTGCGACGAGCGTATCGTGGCCCTCACCGGCAATGACCAGGTCCTGCAACACGCCGCCCATCCGGTTCAGGATGGCTGCGCGAAGGTTGCCCGCGAGCACCCATGTGCCGTTGGCAATCTTGAAGTTCTCGGAGAGCCGACCTGAAAATCTCAAGCCGCGGGATGGATCGGCGGGATCGATGAAAGTGACGGTATCGCCCGTCCGGTAGAAACCCTCCTCGTCGAACGCTGCTGCTGACAGTTCCGGCATTCCGAGATAGCCGGGCATGACGTTCGGCCCGCGCACGCGGACCTCCAAGGCGTCCATCGCCGGAACCAGTTTAAGTTCGACACCCGGCGCCGGCAGACCGACCTCGCCGGGACCTTCGCACGGACGATAGGAGATGCATATGGTCGGCGCAGTTTCCGTGCTGCCGTAGCCGGACATGATCGGAATGCGTTCGCCTCTGGCTTCGACCGCAAGCTCTTGAAGTTTCATCATCACGGGCGCCGAAATCGCCGCGCCGGCGAACACCATTCGCTCGAGACGATGAAAGAACATGCGTTTCAGAACGGGATCCTTGCTAAGGGCCACGCACAGCAGCGCGTAACCGGCCGGCACACTATGATAAGAGGTAGGGCCGATGTCCTGTAAATTGGAAACCGTCCGGTGAAACGCGTCGGGGGTCGGGCTCCCGTCATCAATGTAGAGTGATCCACCGTCCTTCAGGATTCCGTTGAGATTGACGTTGCAACCCAGGGTGTGATGCCATGGCAGCCAATCCAACCGGACCGGCGGACGCGAGGCTGGCATCACCTGAGCAATCATCTGCAGCGAACTCGACATCATCCGATGAGTGTTGATCACGCCTTTTGGAGATCCGGTCGATCCCGACGTGAACAGGATTCTTCCGACTGTATCCGGTCGGAGCGCAGCGAATGCCGCATCGAATGCGCGATCCGGCGTTGCATCGAAAAGCTCCGCCAGCGGAGTGACATCAGCGACCGGCTCGAACGTCACCCATTCGGCCTGCCCAAAGCTGGAAACGCCGCGGGCCCGCAAATAGGGATCGGCCTTCTGCGCGAAGACGAACTTCGGCTTGAGAACCTTGGCGATCTCCTCGATACGGCCAAGGCCACCGGGCAGAAGACTGTACCTCGGAGAAATCGGCGCCACTTGCAGACCGACCGACATTGCACCGAACTGCATGACTGCGTTCTCGATGGAATTTCCAGACAGGATGGCCAGCGTATCGCCAGGCAACCCGCCGCGATTCAGCAACGCCTGCCCCACCGATCGCACTCGAGACCAAAATTCCAGATAAGTGATCGGTTGCCACGCGTGACCGTCGTTTCGTTGTGCGAGAAAACAGCGGTTCGGCGATACCGCCGCCCAGTGCGGGAGAAAAGAGCAAATTGTCCCGCTTGTCTCCCCGAGTTTGATCCTGGATTTCAGCACCAACGTGCCGCCTTCCCTCGTTGTCAGTTCGACATCGGTCGACGGCGCAGGCATCGAACAATATGGCACTTTGGCGAGATAATCGGCGGAGGTCATCACGAACGTTCTCCTTTTTTGCAAACCAACTCGCGAAGCGTTGTACTGCGATGGCGGCATACCGCGGACGGTCCCGCGTCAGACCCCGATCTCCGCGGGGTGGAGTGCCGGCGGCTAATGCGAAGCCTCAGTTAAGCGCGCGGCCGGTTCGGCGTGGGACAAGTTTGGCAGCAGTGCCTGCAGCCCTGCCTCGTAAGTGCTCCAGTGCGCCACGTTCGGCAGCGATGGCAGCGTGGCGAACTCGCCTTGGTCGAGGCCGACAAGTGCCGCGTCGACCAAGGCCGTGGCCGGCATCACCACCTCGCCGGGCATTTGCTTGAGTGGCGTGTCAGTCGTCACCCAGAGGTCCGTTGCCGTGATGCCCGGCAGCACGACCTGGACGCGCACACCGCTCTCCGCCAGCTCATGTTTCAGCGACCGGCTAAAGGCCAGGACAAACGCCTTGGAAGCACCGTAGACGCCGTTGAAGATCCACGGGGCCAGCGCGACGGCCGAGGCGATATTGATGATCGTGCCGCGACCACGCTCGACGAAGCCGGGGGCGGCCGCGTAAGTGAGGCGGGTCAGAGCATCGACGTTCAGCGCAATCACCTCGATCATTCTGTCGACGTCGGCCTGCAGAAGGGAAGCAGTCGAAGCGACGCCGGCGTTGTTGACGAGGGTGGTGATCCGCTTGTCGGTCCGCAGCACGGCCTCGACCTTTGCGAGATCCTTGCGCTTGATCAGATCGGCGGCGATCACCTCGACCTTGCGGCCGGTCTCGCCGGTGATCTTGTCAGCCAGCCTCCGCAGACGGTCGAACCTGCGCGCCACCAGAATGAGGTCATAGCCGCGCTTGGCCAAGCGGTCGGCGTAGATGGCGCCGATGCCCGACGAAGCGCCGGTGATCAGCGCGAAACCTTTGATTGCTTGGCTCATCGTGATTCCTGATCTTTGCTTCAGCATTGGTGAATGTGGACGATCGGAGATCGGCCGTCATGAGCCCCAGACGCACTTTTACTGGCACTGGCGCGCACTGTTGCCGGCCAAGCGTTGAGCGGAGCCTGATCTGGTTTTGCCTGTGGCATTTGGAACCAGCGCGGAGCCGACCGTGGTGAGAACCGGCTTCTGCTTCGGCTTCCCCGCGCCGATCACTGGGTGGTCTGAGACAACTCCGATCTTGCAGCAAAGTGGCCGCGACTCGGTAAGCGAACAAACTCCGGCGGGCGCCGCTGCATTACTTAATTGCTCCGCGACGTGGGATCGTAAGATCAAGTCAGCAAGCGAGACCAGACAGGTCGGGAAATCGGTCAACAGGCCGCAAGCGATCCAACTCCGATCAGCAAAGCCGGATCCGACTCCGGTCAACGCGCGGGCGGCGAACAGTGCGCGCCAGTACGGCTGAACGTGCGTCATAGGCTGATGACGGCCAAACTCCGATTGCCCACATTAACCGACGATGAAGGCGAGATCAGGAGACAGAGAGATGAGCCAAGACACCAAGAAGGCCCAGTCATGTTGAACACTCGCCGGCAGGGACAAGTTGCCATTCTCACCATCGATCGTTCGAACCGGCGCAATGCGCTAGGGAGCGAATTGATCCATGCGCTTGCAACGGCACTCGTCGAGCTACAGGACGATTCAGGTGCTGCCGCGATCGTCATATCGGGGACCGCCCCGGGCTTTTGCGCCGGTAGCGACCTCAAAGAACTCGCGGCCATGACGGTCCCGCAAATGTGCCATTACGAGGCCGAGACCGCGCGGATCGCGCGCTTGATCGGCTTCATTGAAAAGCCGGTTGTCGCCGCGGTGAGTGGCTTCGCGCTGGGCGGAGGCATCGGTCTTGCCGCCGCATGCGACCTGATCGTGACGCACGCCGAATGCCGCTGGCATATGCCGGAGGTACCCAGCGGCTGGTTGCCGCCGTGGGGGCTAGAAGCGATTAGCCAGCGCATGGGCCCGGTTGCAGCGCACGCGGCATCGACGTCAGGCGCGATATTCTCGAAAGAATGGAGCTCTCTCCGGCAAGGATGCTCGACCCGATGCCTTTCATGCGGGATGAGCTATTCGTCCAAGGAAGAGTTCGCCGCTCTCCACCGCTATCCGAGGATGTTCAAGCCGAGGATGTTCAAGCGCTTCTCGACTACTACCACATCCGATGATTGGCATCACCTCGCCGTGCATGTGGAAAAACGGTAGAGGCGATGGTGTAACAGAGCTGCGATTTCGCCCGCACGTCGCAATTGAACCACGAAGAGTGGACCGCTTTGCTCCGGTCCACGTGTGGAGGCGACCACCGAGTGGTCAAACCCGACACTCTTGTTGGTTAGATGCACCGACTCCGCGCTTATGGGATCGCGGCAGCCCGCATCATTCATGACGGCTTTGCAGATCCGAATTTCGGCCCCACGAGATTGCCGCCGAAACTGGCATCTCGCTGCGCTATCTTCAGACGCTCTTCACAGCGCGCGGTTTGACCTGCACTGATTCTTTCGCAACTACACTCATTTCGCACGAGAATTTCGGCATCGGTTCGGTCACGCCCCAGGCGCGCATTCAAGAGGACTGGTCGCTGTGGCGATCGAGCGGTGCGTGCCAGTACCGGTGAAAGTGCGTCATAGGCTGATGACGGCCAAACTCCGATTGCCCACATTAACCGACGATGAAGGCAGATCAGTTCTGGAGACCATTGGCACGCCAATCGTGCACCTGCCCCCGCGAACGAGAACCTGTGGAGTGATTGAGCATGGATACCAAAGACGAGACGTTCGGCGAGTTTGATTACATCGTGATCGGCGCGGGAAGCGCGGGTTGCGTCATCTCGAACCGGCTGAGCGCCGACGCTCGCAACAGGGTGCTTTTGCTCGAGGCCGGCGGCAACGACGACTACATCTGGATCCATATCCCGGTTGGCTATTTGTACACCATGGGCGATCCCCGGATGGATTGGTGCTTCACGACCGAAGTGGAAGCCCACGCTGGGAACAAGCCAATGCATTATCCGCGCGGTCGTGTGCTGGGCGGCTCCTCGTCAATCAACGGCATGATCTACAATCGAGGCGAGCGCGCCGACTACGACGGCTGGCGTCAGGCGGGGAACGTCGGCTGGGCCTGGGACGACGTCCTGCCCTATTTCATCAAGTCCGAGGATTATTTCGCCGGACCCGATGAGTTTCACGGCGCTGGCGGTGAGCTGCGTGTCGAGGAACAACGGCTTCACTGGGACCTACTGGAGGCTTTCCGCGACGCCGCCGCCCAGTACGGAATCCCAAAAGTTGACGACCCCAACCGCGGCGACATCACCGGCTCCTGCTATTTTTTGGTGACCCAGAAGCACGGCTGGCGGTGGAGCGCGGCGAGCGCCTTTTTGCGCCCAGTTCTCCATCGTCCGAACCTGCGACTGCAAACTCATGCTCTCGTGCGCCGCGTCGTGATCCATAACGGCCGCGCCGTTGGTGTCGAGTTCGAGACCAATGGACAGAGCTACATCGCCTGGGCCCGCGGCGAGGTCGTGCTGTCTGGCGGCGCGGTGGGATCGCCAGCGATCCTGGAGTGGTCCGGCATCGGGAATGGCAAGCGCCTGAACGCTCTTGGGATCGAGACAGTCCGACACCTGCCGGGCGTCGGCGAGAATCTCCAGGACCACCTTCAGATCCGCTGCGCCTACAAGGTCGTGGGCGCCGAGACGCTGAACACCGAAGCCAGCTCCCTCTGGGGCAAAGCCAGGATCGGTCTGGAGTACGTGCTCAGTCGTTCCGGGCCCATGTCCATGGCGCCCAGCCAGCTTGGCATCTATGCCAAGTCGGATCCGCGCTTCGCCACGCCCAACCTTCAATACTTCGTTCAGCCACTCAGCCTCGCTGCGTTCGGCGGCGATCTCGACCCATTCCCGGCCTTCACCGCGAGCGTCGCCAACGTCCGTCCGGACAGCCGAGGCACCGTTCACGTCCGCTCCTCTGACCCAACGGAGGCGCCTGTCATCCACCCGAACTTTCTCTCCACGGAGAGTGACCGGATCGTGGCGGTCGAGTCCGTTCGCCTCACCCGTCGGATCGTTGAGAAGCCCGCCATGGCGCGCTTTAGCCCAACCGAGTTCCGTCCGGGGCCGGCGATCCAGCGAGACGACGATATCGTACGGGCGGCCGGCGACATCTCCCACACCGCCTTTCACCCCGTCGGCACGGCTGCGATGGGCCAAGGCCTGAACGCGGTCGTCGACCACGAGCTGCGGGTCCGTGGCGTGGACCGCCTGCGCGTCGCGGATGCGTCGATCATGCCGGCCATCACAAGCGGCAATACGAACGCGCCGTGCATCATGATCGGCGAAAAGGCTGCCGCCATGATCCTGGAGGCCGCCCAACGGGCGACACCCCGATCCGCAATCCGCCAGCCCGTAACGGCGGACTGAGCACCACCAGGCGAATGTCCAACCAAAAAGGAGAACGACAATGGAGATCACACATCGGAAGGTCGAGGCGAACGGCATCCGCATCCATCTGGCGGAGATGGGCGAAGGGCCGCTGGTGGTCCTCTGCCACGGGTTTCCGGAATCCTGGTACTCCTGGCGGTCGCAGCTGAGGGCGTTGGCAGACGCCGGCTATCATGCGGTCGCGCCGGACATGCGCGGCTACGGAGAGACCGACCGCCCCGAGGAGATCGAGAAATACACGCTCTTTCATCTGGTCGGCGATATGGTCGGCGCTATCGACGCGCTGGGCGCCGGTCAGGCCGCCATCGTCGGCCATGACTGGGGCGCCACGGTCGCCTGGCACGCCGCCCTTTTTCGGCCGGACCGCTTTCGCGGAGTCGTGGGCCTCAGCGTGCCGTTTCGGCCGCGCGGGCCGGCGCGGCCCACCAGCGCCATGCCGCAGACCGAGACGTCGCTCTTCTACCAGCTCTATTTCCAGCAACCGGGCGTCGCGGAGGCGGAGCTCGAGCCCGACCCGCGCGCCGCCCACCGCCGCGGGCTCTTTTCCCTCTCGGGCGACGCGCTGCGGCCGGAGAACACGTCCGGCCCCGATTCGATGGCCATGGTTCCGAGAACCGGCGGCTTCCTCACACGAATGGTCGATCCGGACCGCCTGCCGGCCTGGCTGACCGAGGCGGACATCGACTTCTATGCCCGCGAACTCGCGCGCACGGGCTTCCGCGGCGGCCTCAACTGGTATCGCAACATCGACCGCAACTGGGAGCTGATGGCGCCCTTCGCCGGATTGCGCGTGACAGTCCCCGCGCTCTATGTCGCAGGCGACCGCGACCTCGTGGTCAATTTTCCCGGCGCGCAGCAGCTCATCGCCAACCTGAAAACTTTCGTCCCAAATCTCCGCGAAACGATCATGCTGCCAGGCTGCGGCCACTGGACACAGCAGGAGCGCCCGGCCGAGGTCAATGAGGCGATCATCCGATTCCTGCGCGAGTTGGGGTGAAAGGGCCTTCACACGAGCCGCGCGGGCGTAACAGCGGATTGAGCACCAGCAGGAGGACAGAACGGTGGCCCTCCTTCGCTTCGATATTCTCGAGGGCCACGGTGATCAGGAGGTCGCCGCACTGCCCGACGCCACCCATCGTGTAATGGTGGGGGCTTCCACGCGGTTCAGCGCGACCGTCAACAGAATGGTCGAATGTTCAACCAAAGAGGAGAACAATAATGGAGATAAGGCAAAGCGGTTCGCAGCCTTCCCGCAAAGGGTCGGCCGACTGGTTCACCGGAACAGTGCGCATGGATCCGCTGTTCAGCCGACCCGCTCCAGCCCGCGTGACTGGTGTCCTGGTTACCTTCGAGCCTGGCGCACGCACGGCGTGGCACACGCATCCGCTCGGTCAGACCTTGATCGTCATGTCCGGCCGCGGCTCGGTTCAGCGTGATGGCGGTGCAATTGAGGAGATCCGACCAGGTGATGTGATCTGGTTCGCGCCCGGCGAGAAGCACTGGCATGGGGCCACGCCAGCCACGGCCATGAGCCATATCGCCATCCAAGAACAGCTCAACGGCTCGTACGCCGACTGGATGGAACACGTAACCGACGCTCAATACCGGCAAGGGGCGCAGGCCCAAACGCAGAAGCCGGCGGTCGGGAGCGATCAGGTGTACTGGGTGCTCACGCTCGCCGTCGATCAGATGGACAAGTTCAAGGCGCTGATTCGGAAGTTTGTGGCTGCGACAGACAAGGAGACGGGCGCGGTGCAGTACGAATACAATATCGGCGACGATCAGAAGACGGTCGATATCTACGAACGCTACATCGATTCAAAGGCGGCCATGTACCACGTGGAAAAAACGTTCAGGCCGTTATCGAAGGAGTTCCTCGCTTTGGCCAAGCCCACTCGCTGGGTGATCTATGGCACGCCGTCGAACGAATTAAAGCAGGCGATCGCGGCCTTCCACCCAATCTACATGACACCGTTCGACGGGTTCATCAGGTAACGGGATCGGCTTTGGATCACACCTGGGGAGCTTGCGAATACGCCGTGGGCCTGGCCTAGGTCTACGGCGACGTGCGGCCGGCGCCGGCGCGCGCTATCCGGGTCCCGCTGGCACAGCTTCCTCCCAGGTGGGCGCCCGGTGTGTAACCGAACCGATCCCGGAATCTTCTTGCGAAATGGGTGTAGTCGCGAAAGCCGCAGGCGTACGCAATTTCGCTGAGACGCTGACCTGTGGCGTGTGACGTCCGGCGTGCCAGCAGGCCCGCGGCGTGGTCCAAACGAATGGAATAGATCAATTCGCTGCATGTGCAGCCGCGCGCCGTCAGCAGCTTCTGGACGTAGCGCAGCGAAATCCCCGTTTCGGCCGCCACTTGTGCAGGACCGAAGTCCGGATCCGCACAGCGATGGTTTATGACGCGGCGGATGCGGGCGAACAGTCGATCCGCATGACGAGAGACGGGCCCCGGATTGGACGGCGCAAACAGGGCGCCAAGGAGGTCGTAGAGGGCGAGCCGCATGTGCGGACAGGGCGGTGCGGCTGTGGATTCTTCGGCTCCGACACCGTCGAGAACGAGCTGACGGAGGGCCCGCGCGGCCACGGTTCCGCCGCACGCACTTAAGCAAGTCTGCGGCTCGAATCCGAAATGGGAAATCAGCGACTGCCGCGGCAGATAAATGGAAAGCCACCGCGAGCCGCTTTCAAACAAGCGCATCGAGAGCCGCGCCCCGTCCATGAGTGCAACATCTCCCGCTCCGATTTGCACAGTGTGCTCGTTCTGTGTCAGCGCGCACTGGCCAGCGACCTGAAATACTGCACCGTACCAATCCGTGTTAGCGAGAACATCGCGGCGCCGGCGCGCGAATCCGTTGATGGTGCCGGCATGATCCACCGCCGCCGCAAGCCCCCATTGGACCTTGAATGCGGCTGCCGCGATCCCGTAAACGCTTCGTGGACATATCCAACCGGCAAAAGCATGACGGTCGCTGACGTGGTACTCGCCTCCGCTCGTCGCGCGGACCAAAACCGTCCACTCATCGAGGTTCAATTGCGGACTGCCGACGAAATTACAACTTTGTTCCACGATCCGCTCCATTCGCAGAAACTTCAGAAACCCGGCGGCGTGGCTTTAACTAAATGCCCCGCGCATGAGTTGCAGTACCAATACGAAAATGTGTTCCGGAATTGATGTAGGTCAAGGAACAAAGACTATCGCGGGGGCACCCATCTGAACCTGTTCGAGCGGAACAATGCGCATTCCTCGCGAAAGGTTATGACCTGGGCCGGCGACATGAGCCAGCCGGCGCTTTGCTGCCCGGCGAGGTACGGCCGGCCTCACTCTGAGGACATGGTCGCGCCAGCACCGGAACAGTGCGCGCTCGCACCCGGTGAAAGTGCGCCTTGGGCTCACCACGTCCGACCTCTGTCGATCTAAAAATCGCTTGCGAGATCGAGCCGCGGCGTAATGGCGGGAGAGTGACTCGAGGTATCGCGGCGGACTAGCGATAGGAGCAGGCATTATGATGGACGTGGTCACGTCAATAAGACTGAGCTTTCCAACGGCCCTTTTGATCGCTTGGCCTACGCTGGCGCTCGTCACGTTCGCCGTTGGTGCTTCGCCCGCGCGAGCTGGGGAAGCATACCAGGTCGCCACTATCTCCAGCCTGCTCGCTGGCGGCTATGATGGCAACACCACCGTCGATGAGATGCTGCGCCATGGCGACTTTGGATTGGGCACCTTCAATGGGGTGGACGGCGAGATGATGGTGCTCGATGGTCGGGTCTACCGCGGGACGACCGACGGTCGCGCCCATTTGGTCGCGAGGTCGGAGCAGACCCCGTTTGCCGTCGTAGTTGATTTTCACCCGCAAGCATCTATGCCGATTGCCGCCGGACAATCGCTGCAGCAACTGCAAGCTGCACTTGATGCGCTGCCTTACAGCCTTTCGCGGGTCCTTGCAGTTCGCATCGACGGTCAATTCCAATCTGTTCAGATACGCAGCGAGCCAAAGCAAATACCACCCTATCGTCCGCTGGCAGAGGTGATTAAGGAAAAGCAGGTCGTTAATACACTCACGGAAGTGGGCGGCACCCTGATCGGCTTTCGGTTTCCGGCGGCGGCAAGCTCCGTCAACGTGGCGGGCTGGCATTTCCATTTTCTGACCTCCGACAAGGCCTGGGGCGGTCACGTCTTGACGCTCACCACCGGCGCGGGCCGGGCCTTGGTCCAGGAAATTTCCGACCTACGAATCCGTTTCCCGGCGCAGGCTCCTGGCTCGAGCGCCAGCGCGGAAGCCGTCAAGGCGGTGGAGCAACCGCGCTGAATATCTGAATATGTCGCTCGAGCGCAACTCATCAACGCGCCGGCGATGGCGACGCTGACCAGGCTCACGCCCGCTCTCAAAATCATCTACGGGACCAACGGCTGGGAGCGATGTCTGATGGAGAATGGTTATGTTGTCTAAAACGATGATCGCGTTGTTGACCGTAGTGGGGCAGGCCGCAGAAGAACGTAGCGACCTCCCCTTGCCTCTAGCTTCGAAGTCGCGGAAGGAGTCGTTTGGCATTGCCGCTGCCGATGGAGTCCAATTCGGCGGATGACAGATCTGCTTCTTCCAAAGCCTTGAACTGACCCAGGCCGAAATAAGGATAGTCGGTACCATAGGTGATTTGAGACGCCGGCACGAGCTTGGTCAGAGCCGCCATCGTTGGTGCGCTGGTGGCATTGGCGGTATCGTAATTGAGCCGCCGCAGTTCACCGAAGATCCCTTCGGGTGCGAACTCTTTCACATTCGGGCGCTGTCCATAGAAGGCGTCGAGTCGACCTGCCATCATCGGAATTGTGCCGCCGGCGTGCGAGAATAGCCACCGGATTCCGCGCCAGCGTGCAAGACCGCCAGAGAGGAGCAAGCTGGTGACGCAGCGCGTCGTGTCATGAGGAACTTCAATGACCGCAGGAAACGTGCCGACGCTGAGGGTACCGCAACAATTGGCAACAAGCGGATGCACGTAGACGACGGCGCCGCGCCGATTGAGTTCATCGAACACCGGTTTGTATTTGCTGTCGCCCAGCCACCTGTCCCCGTAGTTCGACTGAAGACCGATACCGTCCGCCTTCAATGTGTCGAGCGCATATTCGATCTCCTTGAGCGTTAGATCGATGTCGATCATCGACAGCGTCGCGAACAGGCCAAAACGGCTGGGCTTCTCGCGCATCCAGTCGGCGGCATAGTGATTGCAGTCGTGGGCCATTCGGCTGGCGCGCTCGGCATCGAGATCGAACCAGACGCCAGGGGTCGATGCGATCGACAACACCGCGGTTCGGATGCCCGCCTCGTCCATTGCTTCGATTGCCTTGCTTTTGGACCAGGCAACCTGAGAGGGGAAGTGCGGAACTCCGTGTGCATCTTCCCATTCGAGCCACGCCTTCTGGTAGGTCGGTGGAAAGAAGTGGTGATGGGTGTCGATCAGCGTTGCGATCGGCGCAGCTGCTGACGGCGTCGCTGGCAAAGCGGCAGTCAAGCCAAGCGCTGCGGCACCGCCGATGAAGCCCCGCCGCGACAAATAACAGCACGAACAGGTACCAGACCGGAGACTGGCGAATGCGTTGGTCATGTAGCCTCCTAGGGCACCGCTCTGCACATATTGATTAGGTACGAGCCGCGATCTCACGTGACTCCATCATCGAAACGCCGGCAACGGACGCGGATGAGCGCGTCGGCGTCGTAGGGTTGGCCAAGGTCGAGAACGCCTTCAGACCCGGCTGTCTCCATTTCGCCATTAGCGCTTTATGGAAGTGGCGTGTTGCGAAACTATTGCTGTCCGGTCCTATTGAGTTACGCCTGCAATATGCGCGGCCGTCGAGTTTCCGATGTAACGGAATCCATCGGTGCCGACATGTCTCTGCAATCTGCAGAGACGAAACTGACGTGCATCTATTCACGAGCCTTGATGGGCAATGCGATGCTGACCCAACCGACGGCAATTCTCCCGCAAGTCAGTGCTCGCGGCGGCGCACGGGATCGAACGGCTTGCATTTGCAAAGGATAACCCATGTTCGCCCGCTTCCTATTCAGCTTTGCTGGTCTTTCGCTTTCTGCGGTTTCCGCGTTAGCTCAGGACATTCCGGCCAAACTTGTGCCTCCCCAGCCGAGACATTTGGTCGGCGAGTACATCGCGAAAGGTGTTCAGATATACGTCTGCACCGTCAAGGGGAGCGCAAGCGAATGGGAATTCAAGGCCCCCGAGGCCGAGCTCATCGACGCGCAGGGCGAACTGTTCGCTAGGCACTATGCTGGCCCAACCTGGGAGGCTCGCGACGGCTCCAAGGTCGTCGGCAAGATTTTGGCGAGCGGGCCGGCTCCGAACGCGAGCGCAATCCCCTGGCTGCTCTTGTCGGCAAACTCCTCGGGATCGGGCGTACTTGCCGGCACGCGTTTCATCCAACGTTTCGATACGTCTGGCGGAGTCGGCCCGACCGGTGCGTGTTTGACGGCAGGAACAGAGCGCCGTACCGAGTACAGCGCTCACTACATCTTCTACAAGTGATTGACCGGGCACCGAAAGGTGTCGACGACCTTGAAGGCCAGGATTTGACCCGGTTGGTTGGGGCCTTCTGCGGTAGGCAACGCCCATCAGGAACGTCCTCAATCTCACAAACAGATGTGATCGGCTGTCCCACCCGATCTCCAGAAGTGTGATGGACATCCTGTGGGTTTGGCGCGCAATCGACACCACCTCTTCAACGGTCGGCGTCGGCCAACTGCTAACTCCCAATCAAGACCGGACACATTGCTACGATCGACGCCGACATCGTCGTAAACAAAGGAACTGGAGCAACAATGAAAAATCTGAGAACTCTGAGTGCAGCGGTCGCGCTTGCCGCGATGCTGCCGCTGGCAACGCTGAGCCCTAGCCTTGCGGAAGGACGCGGCCCCGGCCCTTGCACCCCGCCGGACGGCTACGCTGTTGGCGCGGCCGGACCCGCAATGAACGGCGGCCAGCTGATGGCCGGCGTAGGCCAATGCCAGCGCATTGGCAGCTGGCATCCACACTATGGTGCCAGCGCCTATACGGCGGGTGCCGCGCCAAGCAATCCATATTACGGCGGACCTGACTACTAAGACGCCAGACCGGATCATTGGGACGGCGATGTGCGCCCGCGACACCGGTTCAGTCGCGGGCGCCGGTAGAATGAGATCACCGGCCAGAGGCGATGGCGTCAGCCCCGAATGAACCGTGCTCGTGATCCACCTCTCCCGCGGGGCCATCGCAGGGGCGCGCTGCCACAATTTCGAAAACAACCCCATGCAAAGTAGCCGGCGGCTGCCGGCGTTCGTCACGTGGGCAAGGCGCGGAGCGGAAAGTACTTGACGCGATGGCCTTCGAGTTTGGCCCTTTATTCCGCGGTACGATCATTTGCGCTTAGCGCACGAGCCTCGACCGATGGTGTAAACGGTCCGAGTGCAGGAATTCAGCCCGGCTATCACTCGCACGTAGCGATTACAGCACCGAACGTTGGATTTACCAGACAGAACCACCATCAGGCCGCAGTCGCGACGACTGCCGCGCCAAGACCGCCACCCCCGTCAGGAGGCCGACGGCGTCGACGATCAGCAGGTAATGCAGATGCGCCATCGGATCGAAGCGCAGGCCGAATATCACGACGGCCGGCGTGAGCCCTCCAAAGACCGCCCAGGCGAGGTTGTAAGAGAAGGACACGCCAGTAAATCTTACCGCCGAGGGAAAGCTCTCGACCATCACATAAGGCACGGCCACAATGACACCGGCCGAGAGGCCGGCCAATGTGTAGAGCTGCAGCAGCCAGCCGGGATGGGCGGCAAGCTGGCTGAATAACAGATATGTAACCAGACCGAGCAGCACGCTGCCAGCGATCAGGAAGCGGCCGCCGCCCATCCAGTCGATGATCGGGCCAGCGGCAAGGAGGCCAAAAAGGAGGCCCACGGTCGACACCGTGTTGGCCTGCAGCGCTGTCTCGGCCGGAAGGTGGTAGACCGTCTGAAGCAATGTGGGCGTCATCAAGAGCAGCACGACGTTCGTGGCGGCGAGCAGCCATCCCAAGGCGATCGAGAGCATGACCCCGATGCGATGCTCTCGGAGCACGATGCCGACCGGCAGTCGGGTCGCGACAGCGTTCCGATGCTGCAAGGCCCGGAAGATCGGCGTCTCGGCCAGATATCGGCGAAGAAATAGCGAGACAAGGCCAGCGCCGCCGCCGATCAAGAAGGGCAGGCGCCACCCGTAATTCCGGACGTCGGCTTGTGTCAGACCGGCATTGACGGCAACAGCGGTCAGCGAGCCAATGAGAATGCCGAGTGCCACACCGCTGGTTAGGACGCCGCAGGCCAGGCCCATCCGATTCGGGGGAACATGTTCGGTGACGAACGTCCAGGCGCCCGGCACTTCGCCGCCGATCGCAGCACCTTGCACTAGGCGCAGCAACAGCAGCAGCACAGGCGCCGCGATGCCGATGCTCGAATAAGTCGGCATCGCGGCAATGCCAAACGATGACACGACCATCAGTTGCACGGTCAGCATGAACGTCCGCTTGCGGCCGAAGATATCACCGTAATGGGCGAACACGATGCCGCCGAGCGGGCGCACCATATATCCGGCCGCGAAGATGCCGAACGTTTGCAGCTCTGCGATCCATTGCGGGATCTCGTGCGGGAAAAATAACGCGCCAATGGGCTTTACGAAGAAGGCAAAAATAACAAAGTCATAATATTCAAGCGCGGTGCTCAAGGTCGATATCAGGATCATCAGAAGCGGCACCCGGCCAGGTGGATCGGCTGGTTCGCCCAAGCTGGCTCGGCCATTGGTTACATGGTCCGGGGAAATGGTCGTGATTCTTCTCGCCATGTCAGTTGATCTCTCTTGCGGAGCTATCTCTTCGCGACGCGCCGGCCGTTCGCCGCCGCGCGAGGGTTTGGCTTCAGAACCGAGGGCGAGCGCTCTCATCTTCGGCAATCAGTCTCTCCAGCGCTCTGCGGTCAACCTTGCTCAGCGCGTTGCGCGGCAACGCATCGATCACCTGAAGTCCTTCGGGAACCTTATAAGGTGCAAGGCGCTTCGCGAGGCGAAGATCGTGCGTGCTGCATCAACGCTTCGGCAAGGACCGTCATTGGGATCTCCTATGATCATTAGGTGATTCCAAAGCTACTCGGGACCCGCTACCGAGCGATTTCATTCCAGGAGTAAACGACTGCGGCAGTAGCACGGCCGAATGAAGAAAGCTCATCTTGCTCGTCGTCGACGATGCTGCCGTTCGCAAAGCCGTGCATGAAACTGATTGCTGTCGCCGGCATGGCGTGCGCCTCTTTGCATCGACGCGAGACCTTCTGAAAGCAAACTGCCGGACAGACCCGCTGCTTGATTTTCGAGGTTCGGATGCGCTGATCTGAGCGGCTTCGATCTAGTCTGATTTTTGTCCGCCTGTGCCGGCCAGGTTGGCCCTGAGCCGGTGATGTTTTCCGGCCGAGAGAGATCGACTACGGGCCGATTGTTTGCTGTCATGATTGTACCGGGGAGATCTTGGAAGCGGTAGCAGGGTCAGTTCCTGTTACGATCGACCAAAGCTCCGTTTTTGATCCACGGCATCATGGCGCGCAACCGTTCACCGACCGCCTCGATGCTGTGAGACGACATCTTTCGGCGCATGGCCTTGAAGTTGGTCTGGTGGACCCCGTTTTCGAGCATCCAGTCGTGCGCAAATTTTCCCAATTGGATGTCATGCAGGATGCGCCTCATCTCCGCCCTGGTTTCGTCGGTGATGATTCGCGGACCGGCGACGTATTCGCCATATTCGGCGGTATTGCTGATCGAATAGTTCATGTTCGAAATGCCGCCTTCGTATAGCAGGTCCACTATGAGTTTCATTTCGTGGAGGCACTCGAAGTAGGCCAATTCCGGCGCATAACCATGCTCGACCAAGATATCGAAGCCGCTCTTGATCAGTTCGATCAGGCCACCGCAGAGCACGGCTTGCTCGCCGAAAAGGTCGGTCTCGCACTCCTCTTTGAAGGTCGTCTCGATGATGCCGGCGCGACCGCCGCCGATCGCACAAGTATAGGACAACGCAATATCGAGCGTATTGCCCGAATAGTCCTGCGCCACCGCGACCAGGCAGGGAGTGCCGCCACCGCGTTGAAACTCGCTGCGCACCGTATGACCTGGGGCCTTTGGTGCCGACATGAACACATCGATATCGGCGCGAGGCTCCAGCAGGTTAAAATGAATGTTCAGGCCATGAGCGAATGCTAACGCAGCGCCCGGCTTCATGGTGTCGTGCAGCTTCTCTCGATAGATATCGCCCTGAAGTTCGTCTGGCGTCAGAAGCATCACGATATCAGCGGCCATCGCCGCCTCGGCGACATCCTTAACCTCCAGGCCCGCGGCCTTGGCTTTAGCGACGCCTGCCGAGCCCGGCCGGAGGCCGACCACCACCTTATTGACCCCGCTATCGCGCAGGTTAAGGGCATGGGCATGTCCCTGGCTGCCGAAGCCGATGATCGCGACGGTCTTCGTCTTCACCAAATTGACGTCGGCGTCGGCATCATAGTAAATCCGCATACTGCTCTCCCGGTATTGACTGCCCTCGGGCTGCGTGGATCGACAGGCTGCAACGCCGAGAATCTCACGTCGGCTGCCGAAGCTCGCATCTGACAGGGCCGTTGGTGGATGGATTAGAAGCGCCTTAGAGTGGGGCCGATTGGCGCTGACCAAAACGAGCTCCAATCGGCCTCGCTGCTATATTCGATCAGGCGAACATCTCGGGCTGGCGCTTAGCGATGTGATCGTACAGCGGCTGAAAGTGCAGCCACCCGATAAACGAACCACCTACGTGTTCGCGACTGTAGCGTGCGCGGTCGGGGGCGACGAAGGTCGGCTTGACGCCCGTGGCTTCCACAGCGAGTTGCGCCTTGCAGCATTGCTCCAGCGCGATAAACCACCAGGCGGCATCGTCGATGCTATGCGGGCTGGACGTCAGCAAGCCGTGATTTTGGTGCAGCACGGCGCGGTGGTTTCCCATCGCCTCCGCAATGCCGACGCCGGATTTCTCTTCGACGGCGACCGCACCGGCACTCTTGCCGATCACGACCTGATCCTCGAAAAAGGCGCAGGCATCCTGCGAGATCGGATCGATCGGTCGCCCGGTCGAGCAGAATGCTGCGCCGTAGAGGGTGTGGGCGTGGCACATCGCCATCACCCGAGGATTGTGCTCATGCACGGCAGCATGGAGGACAAAGCCGGCGCGGTTGATGGCATATTTGCCTTGCTGGATTGTGCCAGCGTGATCGGCGAGGATAAGGCTGGACACGGTCACGTCGGCGAAATGGACGCACATCGGATTGGTCCAATAGAGATTCGGATATTCTGGATCGCGCACCGTGAGGTGGCCGGCAAAGCCGTAGTCATAACCATATTTGGCGAAGACCCGGCAGGCGGCGACCAGGTGGGCCTTGCGATATGCACGCTCCTCGCCGACATTCTTGAAGTTTGGAACTTCCGGAAAGATCAATCCTTCCTGTTCCGGCTGATAAATTGAAATCCGGCCTTTGGAGAGGGCGATCTGCTCGCTGCGACCATCTGCGGCGGCAGTAGATGGCTTTTGTGGGGTTTTGGTATCAAGCATGGCATGGCTCCTTCATGTCTCCCACAAAGACTTAGCTGCTCTACGCGCTCCGTTCAGGATGCGTGATGCAATAACACTCATGCGATGGTGTAATTAATCCACGTTCCACGGCGGACCGCGAAAGCATCGGCCCGACAATCGACAAAGACGCGTAGGCGCGCACTCAATCATCGCTCCGGGAGACAGACGACGTGGATGGCAGTGCCGTCGCGCTCTTCAAACTCTCGGAGCAACTGCACCAATTGATCTTCCGAATTGCCGGTAGACGCATCCAACGCGTCAAGAAGGCTTGCCAGCTGACAAAAATCGGCGATGCGGACACCGGCGCAAGCTCAAGAGCAGTTGAGGCTCAGGCACGCGCAGGAGAACCCCGGTTCTCGATCCTCGGCATGGACACCGATTTCGGAGAGCCCTCCCCTGTACTCCTTCCACGAGCTTGCGAATGAAGGTGTAGAAGGCGGGTGTGAAAATGCGGCGGAAGCCGGTCACGCCCATCATCCCGAACAGGACGGCTGTCCCCAGTGATTGCCGGATTTCTGCACCGGCTGCGGTCGCGGCCCCAAGCGCGGCGACGCCCAGGATGAACGCGAGTGAGGTCATCAGGACCGGGCGCAGCTGCGTCGCGGCTTCGCCGGCGGTCACGCCCTCCTCTTCCTTCTGGCGCGCAAACTTCGACGATCAGGATCGCATTCTTGGCAGCAAGGCCAACGAGCACAACGAAGCCGATCTGCGTCAGGATGTCGATCGGCATGCCCCGCGAGCGCCTCGGCAGCGCGGGCGGTTTCAAAATGATGGTCGAGGACCGTGCCGGGCTCAGACGAATGCGTTGGTGTCCCAGCTTGCGGTTGCCTGCTGTGCACGCCCGCTCGATTGTTCGAATAGCGCCTCGCTATCAGCCTTTGCGGACGCATCAGCCTTCGGGCAACGGAATGGCGGAGGCGAACACGCCGTCCGGATCGAAATGACGCTTCAAGGATCTCAGCCGAGCGCCGTTGCTGCCGTACGCGTTCTCGACTTGTTCTCGATCATGTGGCGTCAGGAAATTCGCGTAGCCGCCGGGTAGCGCAAATGGGGCGAGGCCCTCCCAGAGGTCCTGCGCCTATTGCCGGTGCGCCGCGCTGTTGCTCCCATCGGGCTTCCAGCGGGCGATGATCTCGACCATGAAATGTTGCTGGCGCAAGCCGAAAGCGATCGCCCCGGCAGGAATGCGCGTGGCCGCGCCGTGGAAGTGGTGCCAGTTGACCATCGAGTAGGGCGACGTCTTGCGACCGACCGCCGTGATGATCGCATCGACGGCACCGGGCGTGAGCGCGGGCAGCGAGCGCGTCCGGACCTCACAGTGGCGGCCATCCGCCTCCTCCAGCGACGCGTCAAACGGAGCGAGCATTTCAGCGTAGGTCATCGGCCCGAACTGTGCCGACTGCGGGTTGCCGAACGCCTGCAAGTGATCCATCGCGCGCTCCCCTTGAAGTTTGTCGCCGTTCCACAGCGGCAGCAACGTGATCGCGGGCTGGCCATCCGGGCCGGATGCCATATTCACGAGAACACCGAGTTCGTCAGGCATGGTCGCCGCAAACGCCGCGTAGCGGCGCAGCACTGGCTCGGCCTGGCTCCATGGATACACGATCGATCCCGCGAGCATATGGCGCGTCTCATGCAACTGCACCCGCAAGGAGGTGACGACTCCGAAGTTGCCGCCGCCGCCCCGTATTGCCCAGAACAACTCGGGCTCGTCCTTGGGACCGGTCGCGACGCGTCGCCCATCCGCAAGAACCACCTCGGCACCAAGCAGGTTGTCCGCTGCCAGACCGTAAAGACCATTAAGAGGGCCATAGCCGCCGCCCAGGGTCAGGCCGCTCATGCCGACCGCACCGCAGTTGCCCAGCGCCGCAACCAGACCGTGTGCAGCAGCGGCGGCGGCGACGTCCTTGGCCTTTGCCCCACCGGAGACGGTTGCGACTCGTGAGTGCGGGTCCACGATGACCTGCCTCATGCTGCTGAGATCAATGACCAGTCCATCGGGGCGTAAGGCGCGTCCGGCCATGTCATGTCCACCGCCGCGTACCGATAGGGGTAACCCGTGTTGACGTGCACTCCGCACCGCCCCCTGCACGTCCGCGGACGTCTCACACACTGCAATTAACGCTGGCTGGTTCTCCACTGCTCCGTTGAATATCTTCCGGGTGGAAGCGTAGTCATCGTCGCCGCGTGACACGACTCTTCCCTGCATCGTGGCGCGCAGTTCACGCATCGCTGTCGAGGCAGTCCGGACACTCTCAATTGTCATTTGCTTACACCTTTTCGTCAGTGATGCGGAGTACTGTAGCCAACGTTTCAGCTCCGAAGCTCGCAGGCGCACTCACCTGCGGAATGCCTGCGGCGACTTGTTTGACCGCGGCAGCAGAGGGCGATCTTCTCGCTGCGGCCATCATCGGCGGCAGTGGACGGTTTTTGCGGGGTTTTGGTATCAAGCATGACATGCTCCTTCATCTCTCCCACAAAGACTTAGCTGCTCTAGGCCCTCCGTTCAGGATGCGTGATGCAATAACACTCATGCGATGGTGTAATTAATCCATTTTCCAGGGCGGACCGCGAAAGGCATCGGCCAGGTAGTCGACGAACACGCGTACGCGTGCACTCAATCGTCGCTCCGGGAGATAAACGGCGTGGATGGCGGTGCCGTCGTGTTCTTCAAACTCTTTGAGCAACTGCACCAATTGTCCCCTGCGAATTGCCGGCAGGGCAAGATGCTCGGCCATTCGCATCACGCCCACGCCTCGAAAGCACATTTCAGCCAGCGAAAGGCCGTTACTGCTCCGAAAATTGCCTGTCGCAACATGCTCGCGTCGTTCACCTTCGATGCAAAACGGCCAGCGATTGAGGTGCTCCTGCGCGCCATGCCATTCGAGACAGTTATGATTTTTGAGCGCCTCGGGCGCCGGCGGTTTGCCATGATGCTTGAGATAGGATGGCGCAGCGACGATGACGCGCCGAAGGTCGCACAGCTTGCGCGCTTTCAACTGCGAATCGCGTAGCCGTCCCATCCGCACGGCGATGTCGAAATTGTCGTCGATGAGACTGACGATCGCATCACTCAGTGAAAGATGGACTTTTACGCCGGCGTAGGTGGCCAGGAACGTCGGCAGCAACGGCAGCAATTGGTCGGTACCGAAAGCGAGCGGTGCGCTGACCCTTAGATCTCCGGCCGGCATCGTCTGGCCAGCAAAGGTCGCTTCTGCATCGTCTAGCGCGGCAAGGATCTCCCGGCAGGTCGCCAGATAGCGTTCTCCTTCGGTGGTGAGGCGATGCCGCCGAGTCGTGCGATGGATGAGTTTAGCGCCAAGCCTGCGCTCCAACTGCGCAATCGTGCGGCTGACAAACGGTTGCGAGCTTTCGAGAGCATACGAAGCCGCGGTAAAGCCCTCGTGCTCTACAACGGCGCGAAAGACCTGCATTTCCAGCAATCGCTTATCCCTCATCGCAAGCTCCAATCTGGAATACCGAATACACCGTGTTTATTTAGATGGCGTCCTGTACCATGCGAGCGAATGGGAGAATTACCTTGAACAACACGATCGCCGATCCGCCTCTCCTCACCGATACGGTATACCAACGCCTCATCGAGGAGATCGTGGACGGCAAGCTGGCGCCCGGCCAGCGCATTAGGCAGGCGGCACTTGCAGAGCGGCTTGGGGTTTCCCGGGCACCCATTAGTCATGCCCTTCAGCTTCTCAAACAGCGCGAACTCGTGCGTGAATCCGGAAAGATGGGCGTCGAGGTCGCCCCAATCAGTTCGGACAGAGTACGGGACCTCTATCAGATACGGGCGCGGTTGGATGGTTTGGCGGCGCGACTGACTGCTGCCCGCGTGAAGGTTGGCGAGTTGCGACCAACGGATATCGAACGCCTTCGACGCGTGTTCAATTCCGGCGCCGTGGCGGCCGCAAATACGCCGATGTCGCAACAAGTGCGGGCCGATGTCGCCTTTCATAAGGAAATCTACGAGATTTGCGGCAACCCTTCGATCGCGACGACAATGTCTCCGCTCTGGTCGCACATTGCTCGCGCGATGGTCTTGGTGCTCGAAGCCGGAGCGGAACGGCAACGCGCCTGGGCTGAGCATCGCGCCATCATGGATGCCATTCTCAATGGCCGACCGGAGGAAGCCGAGGAGCGGGCGTTCCTGCACGCGGCCGACGCCGGCGTGTTCACCGAGAACCGCCTGCGCGGAACGCGTTAGGCTCATCCTACCGGTCATCTCGGTCATCCAAGTGGTCACGGCTTGCCACTCGCCCGGTCGCACCGGCGACTTTTCAGCCTTATCAATTTATTTTGAATACCAAAACATTCGAACTATACCATATTTATACATATTTATCAATGAGATGGTCGTGAAACCAAGCACCCATTTCAATCCGTAAGTAAATTTGGTATTCCAAATTAAGCACCGAGATGAGGCTCGTGTGAAACGACTAAGGGAGAATGGACGATGAATGTCGCAACAAAGGCACCGGAAAGGGATGCAGCTACTAAAGCCGGCGCCGGCAAGCCGCACATGCAGCCCTATGGCGGCTACTACGCCAATCGCGTTCCCCAGCATGATCCAGAACTCACCGAGACCGGCCCGGGCACCCCGATGGGTGAATATCTGCGCGGATTCTGGCACCCGATCTGCATGTCGGCCGAACTCACCGACACGCCGCACCACCTCAAGATCCTTGGCGAAGAGCTGGTTACGTTCCGCGACAAAAGCGGCCGCGTCGGCGTCCTTCACGCGCACTGCGTCCATCGCGGCGCGAGCCTGGAGTATGGCCGCATCGAGGAGCGGGGCATCCGCTGCTGCTACCACGGCATGGTATTCGACGTGGATGGCAGTTGCCTGCACGTGCCCTATCCCAAAGGTGAGGAGAAGGAGGCGGAGAGGTTCGCCTGCTCGATCCGCCAAGGCGCCTACAAGGCATTCGAACGCAACGGTCTCGTCTTCGCATACATGGGACCGCCGGAACGGGAGCCCCCATTCCCCGAGTGGGAGGGCAACTTCACCGTCTCCGAGACCGACGAACTCGTGCCCTATAGCAATTGGCAGCACTGCAATTGGCTGCAGGTGCAGGACAACGCAGCGGACAACTATCATCCGACTGCGCTGCACAACGGCACCTATGTCGTCGACGGTCATTATCAGGGCACGACCTTCAACGAAGTCGGCGCCGCTTCCATGGAAGTTGGGCCGGACATGCAGTTCATTCCGGTGCATGACGGGCGCGGTCTTGCCTGCGCTGGAGCGCGCCGCGTGGACAAAGACCGGCTATTCATCCGCGTCCAGCACCAGGCGCTGCCTAACCTTTCCCTCCATGCCTACACATCGGAGGACGGTTCGGCCCGGAAGCTGTTCAGCCGCTTTCACATCATCCGCTGGACGGTTCCGGTCGACGACGAAAACAGCAAAATGATCGGCTGGCGTGTGATGGGACCGGGCATCGACACCCGCGGCGTCGGTGACAAGTCATTGGTTGGCTACGAGACGATCGACTTCCTGGAGGGCCAGGTGGCCACGCGGCGCCCCGAACGCTTCGGCAAATACAAGCTCGAGGATTTCCCACCGATCCCGTCGAGCCATCGCGAACGCGCGAACTACAAGGAGTGTCAGTACGCCCCCGGCGACTATGAAGCCATCATCAGCCAGCGCCCGATCGCTGTCCATGCGCTTGAGAACCCGACCAAGTTCGATGCGGGTCTCTATGCTTTCCGAAAAATGCTGCGCGATGCGCTGCGCGGAACCAATCCAGCTGCCTCACCCGACAGTACTGCCCAATGGCTCCATGCCGTCGGCGGCACGCCGAAAAGCTATTGCTGCGGCAATGTGTTTGAGGTGCCGGAGGCTGAGGACATCAAGCAAGAGGTCGCCAACCGCCGACGTATTGCCCGCGGCATCGTCGCGTTGCTCACCGAGAGCGACAAACTGTCCAACGAAGCGCGTCGCGCCTTTGTCCTCGAAGGCATGGATGAACTCGAACGCACGTTGGGGAAAAAATGAGCCGAAGCACCCGTCCGTGTGGTGAGCGTGTTTTCGGGCGCGCTGCACGGCCGGGCTCGCTTCGGTCACCAGCCGGAGGACCAGTCATGAATAGCTCCATTCTTAATCCCCAGGCGGTTTCAGAGCCGGATACACTGCAACTCCGGGTGCGACAAATCCGTTTCGAGGCGCCCGGAGTAAACTCCTATGAGTTAGTCGACCCGGACGGTCGGCTACTTCCCGAAGTGGGTGCTGGTACCCACGTCGACGTCCACTTGCCCGACCGCATGGTACGGCAGTATTCGCTGAGTAACGACCCGGCCGAACGCCATCACTACATCGTCGCGGTGCTGAAGGACGAAACCGGGCGCGGCGGATCCAAGGCGCTGCACGAGGCCGTTCATGTCCCGGATGTGATACGGATCGGCCTTCCACGAAACAACTTCCGCCTGGACGAGACGGCGTCCGAGTACATCCTGCTAGCGGGCGGGATTGGCATCACGCCTCTGAAGGCCATGTGCCATCGTCTCGAAGCGATCGGCGCAAACTTTGTGCTTCATTACTGTACCAAGAGTGCCGAATACACGGCGTTCAGGGACGAGCTGATGCGGCTCGGTCAACATCGATCCGTACGCTTGCATCACGACGGCGGCAACCCGGCCAATGGCCTCAATATCGAGGCATTGCTTGCGAAGCCCAAGGAAGGTACGCAAATCTACTATTGCGGGCCTCCCGGCTTTATGAAGGCATGCGCGCGAGCAACCCAGCATTGGCCGAGCCACAGCGTACATTGTGAGCACTTTGGGTCGCCGATCGTGCAACGCTCTCTCGACGCAAGCGGCAAAGGCGTTGACGCCGATGAATTCGACGTCGAGATAGCCAGCACCGGCAAGCGCATTCACGTCGCGGCCGAACAAAGCATTGTCGAGGCGCTCGTCGAAGCAGGAATTCAGGTCGAAACATCCTGCGTCTCCGGGCTTTGCGGGGCTTGTAAGGTTCGCTATCTGGCCGGCCAGCCCGACCATCGCGACTTCATTCTCAGTGACGATGAGAAAGATAGCTATCTCACGACCTGCGTTTCGCGTTGTCGAATGGGGCCCCTTGTTCTCGATCTTTGAGCAGGCCCCTGCCGTCGTCGGTCAGCAATATGCGCATTCCGTCGTGCTGCTTCGGCCAGCGACAAATTCGCACGGTTAGATGAGCTTTCCATGATCGATACCAGACGGATCAAGGCATTCGTTGTCCTTGCGGAGACTTTGCATTTCGGCCGGGCAGCGGCTCGACTGCATGTTACTCAGCCTCCGCTCAGCCGCCTGATTGCAGCCCTGGAATCGGAGCTTGGTGTGAATCTGCTCGAGCGCCGACCGCGCCGTGTCAGCTTGACGCGCGCTGGCGAACGCTTCCATGCCGACGGCAAGGCAATCCTTGCTTCCATAGATCAAGCTTGCAAGAACGCAACCGCTGCGGGCCGCGCGGGACCTGGAGAGCTTTTCGTCGGCTTCACGAGTTGCGCTGCCTTCAACGTGATCCCGGCGTATGTGCGAAGCTACGCATCGGCGTTTCCCGGCGTCAGTCTGAAGATCCGGGAAATGCTCGCGGACGAACTCATGAGCAATCTCGTGGAAGGGAAAATCGATGCAGGGATCATGTTTCCACCCGACCAAGAGATCAAAATGGAGATGCGCACGGTCTACACCGAGCCGCTCTGTGTTGCGATGGCCACGAAGCACCGGCTGGCGGGAACCTCCCGCGTTCACATTACCGATCTCATGGAGGAACGCCTGGTCATTCCGTCGCGCGGCGGAGGGCCGAACTTGCATGACAACATCGTTGGGGCCTGCCGCGCCGGAGGGTTCGAGCCGCACGCCCTGTTCGAAACCAACCTGCTCCAGACCATCTTGAATCTAGTCGCCGAAAACGTCGGGGTGGCGCTGGTGCCGCGCTCCATGAGCAAGGCCCGGCTCCGTGGAGTTTGTTATCGGCCGCTGGTCAAGGCGCCGACCGTCAGTCAGCTTCTTCTTTGGAACGGTGGCAATCGAAACCCCTGCCTTCAGGACCTATTACGGCTGCCGCAGCCGATCTGAGCGAGCAGATCGGACGAGACTTGGCTCGGTCGGTCGGCCTCCCCTTTCGCAGATTTCGGCGCAATCAGCCGGGTCACCGCTTTTCGGCGCGTCGGCTATGCGCGACCGCTACGCGATCCGGATTTCCCACATGAACGGTCACCGTCAATCCAACGACCAGGGTGAAGGCAGGCAGCACCTCATCGATAGAGATCCGCACCGGCACGCGTTGGGCGAGACGAATCCATGTATAGACGGGATTGACGGAGGCGAGGCCGGCCTCGCCTGATTGAGCGTTGGCGACTTCTATACCGCGCGAGATCCCCTCGACGTGACCTTGCAGTAGACCGCTGTGTCCCATCAGCGACATTTGCACAGGATCTCCCAAATGAATGCCCTCAAGCTGGGTCTCCTCGAAATATCCTTCGACCCAGAAGCTATCGGTGTACACGACCGTGAGAACTCGTCGGCCAGCGGTGGCGTAGTCGCCGATTTGCGCCGTCAAATTGGTAACATAACCGTTCACTGGTGAGACGATCCGGGTCCGCTTCAAGTTGACTTACGCTTGTTTGAGATGCGCTAACTCTTGCTGGTACGCCGCTTCAGCCACGTTCGCTTGAGCCACAAAGCTCTGCTGCTCCTCGACCGACGCTGAGAGGGTCGTCAACTTCAGACGACGTGCGGCTTGTGCTTGCCGATTATCGGCGTCTGCTCTGGCTTGTGCGACCGCGGCCTCTGCGTTGCTGACTGCGATCTCGTAGTCGGTAGAATCAATCTCCAGCAGCAAGTCGCCCTTGTGAACGTATTGATCCGCACGCACCGCCAGACGCACGATCTGGCCCGACACTTCGGGAACCTCCGTTATGACGTAGGCGCGAACCGTGGCGTCACGCGTCTACGGCCCAACCATGTAAGCGTACCACATTTTCCAGGCCATCAGGCAGGCCAGTAAAAGGATGAATCCGGTGACGATCGCGGGGGCGCGATTCTTCCGACGTATTGCCTTGGCTCTCGCAGTCGATGCATCAGCGAGGACGCCGACATCCTTGCGGACACGGAACTCCAGCTCGCCACCGAAGGATCCGTCCAATTGGGTCATCGACCTACCGAGCCGATCACGATGAGGGATAGTATGATCACGTAGACGGCGCTGTTAAAGAGCGGTGGGTGCCAAACATGCCGGGTAACGTTGAAGCGGTCGGCTGCGCGCAGAAGCAGCAGCGTGATTAGCGCCGAGGCGATAGCCATCGGGACAAAGGGCGTGACATAGACACCAAAGATGTTCAGATCCGTGATCATGGGTTCACGCGACGCCTCCTAGTGCCATTGCAATTTCTTTGTGGTATCGAGAAATCCAACGCGACGCGAAAGCGCGTCGACGATCAAGGTGGCGGCCGCTCGGCTGCGCATGGCGACCAATGGCGCACCCTGGATCTGCTGCGTACTGAAGTCGGACAGCGAGGCGCTGACCGCAGGCTGGTCGGCCGCAGCCAGGCTTGCGAAGGCCTGATCGAGCGCCGTGCGCCCGGAAAGCCTGAGGCGAGAGTTACGCAGATAGATCAAAGCTTCGCCGATCGATAGCGCCAGTTCGAGTTGCGCCAGTTGCTCGGGCGCGGCTTCCTCAGGCATCGCCTGAAGTCGCCAGCATACTCGGCTCACCCATTCCGATCGGCTCGGCCATCGAACGGCCACTGCCATTGCGCATAGATCCCTTGCGGTGAGCGCGACCAGGCGGCGCGCTCGCCACGTCGGTGAAATTGGCGGAAACAACCGCATGGCGGTTGCGGCCGCTATCGTGCCCGCGATGACTGCGAACGCCGAATTTAGAAATTGACCGAGATCATTGTAGTTTGGCTGGTTCGACGGCAACAGGATCGCAAGAAAGTTGATGATCAAACCGGCAGTCAGAGCTTTCTGCCACGGTCCGGCGGCAAGCGCACCCAAGGGCACGAGAACGCAGGTCAGCGTGAGCGAAAGGTCCGTGAAGCCTTCCTGTGCCGGCAAGATTGCGAAATTCACAAAGACGGCGAGCGCGGCGGCAAGGATCGTGCCGGTCGAATAGCCGATGGCACTACGATAAGCCAGATCCGCGTCTGGAGAAAACACGGTCACCGACACGGCCGCGAAAGTCACCACCGCCTGGCCGCCGGACCACCCCGTCTGCACCCAAAACACCTCGGTCGCGAGGATAATCACTACGGCCCGCAATCCGTTAACTGCGGCTGGCAGAAGGTCCGGCGCGAAGAACCAATTGTGGCCACCGCCCACGTCGGGCATTTCCTTACCCGGAGCGACGACAAGCACGAGGCTGTTCGCCACCCGCTGCAGGTCGAGCAAGGCCTCGGCCACGCTGTCCACGAGTAATCGGGTCGCCACGTCATCAACCGGAACCGTCAGAACCCGTCGCGCCGCTTCACCGCAGGCTTCCCGCACGCGCTCCGCGCCGTCGATCCAACTGACGGCGGTCGCATCCAGGACCATGCCACGCAAGCTCGCCGAGTCGCGTCGACCCAAATCGTCCCACGCCTTGTTGAAATGATTCGCGATCCCTTGCCACGCAGATAATGCGGAGAACAGGCTTTCCATACCGGCCTGAAGGATTTCAGAGCGGTGACGAAGCTGGGGCTCTTCGGCCTTTGCCTCTTCGATCACTGCCTGCAATGCGACCACGCTACGTATCAGGCTCCGGCGCCGGGAGAGCAACGCGACGGTGTCCGGGCCGATCGCGAGGGTATCGGCCAGTCCGGCCGCTGTCTGCTGCGCTACGCGAGCCAAATTCTCCGCCAGCTGTCTTCTTCCGTCACCGACGCTGGTGAGCATGACGACCACCGCAACGGCGACTACTCCGATGCAAATCTCGGACATCCGGGTGGCCGCAACGATGAAGGTCTCCCCGGGTGCGTCAATGACGTCGGCGAAGATAACAGCGGCAGTGAAGCCAGCCAGCGCCGCTCCGTAGCTTGCGAAGTGACGCAAGATGGTCGCGAAGAATCCGCAAACACCGATCCATAACGCCAAACCGACGAGCAGACCGAGCCGGTTCTGCGGAAAGGCCGAGGTCAACAACAGGATCGCGATTGCTCCGAAGATGGTTCCAACGGCGCGGACACGAGCCTTGCGAAGTGAGGAGCCGAGACTTGGCTGGCAGACCACGGCAGCGGTAATGCCCGCCCAGAACCCACTGTCAAGTTCGAGGCGATAGGGCACGAAAAGCGCCAGGACCACGGAGGCTGAGAGACGCAGGCCGTAGAGGACGAAGGGCGACGCCGTCGTCAACCTGCCGCCGGCCAATTTTACAAAAGCTTTGAGCTTTGAACTTCTCCCCGACAACATTGGTTTGCTCACTTCCTGATCAGTAACACCATCCGAAATGAACGTCGCGATGACGGAATTGTCGTGCCTGGCGCTCACGCATGCGAACAAGATAGATAGGGCGGCCGGCACGTCCAATACTTAGTGACACTCTGAGCAATACCTTCATTGCATCGATGCCGCCGAAGCGCGTCGACAAGAACGATTCCTTGACGAAGCAAGACCTTCCATTGAACGGAGCCCAACTGTGAGCCCATCGATCAGGCAGTAACCCGGGTTGGTCCGGTCACGCAGCCCCACCGTTTCAGCTGTAACGTAATATCGTACAGGCGAAGTCATCATGTAACGCACTCCTCCTATCCATCGTATCCGGTCGTTGACCGGAGAATGACCTCACACGACCGCGATAGGAGGATACGATAATGACCGGTCTCACACCCGAGATGACGACTGACAATGCAAAGCCGACTTGCCGTCTCGTTCGTGCGGGTGAGGAATTTGTCGGCAAGCAGGGACATTTGTGCGCGCCAGGCATCTCTGCCCAATCGGCTGGCGCAGAGAGAATTCATTTGCAGCTTGTGAGACTCCCACCCGGGAATCGTTCAAAGGCGCATAAGCACGATGACCACGAAACAGCCATCTATATCCTGAGCGGCGAATCCGGTTGCTGGTATGGCGATGAACTCCAATACCATCTCATCGCCCGCGCCGGCGACTTTCTCTACATTCCCGCCAACATGCCTCATCTGCCTTACAATCTGAGCGATACGGAGAGTTGCGTGGCCGTCATCGCACGCACGGATCCCAACGAACAGGAGAGTGTTGTTTTGCTGCCGGAACTCGAAAACCGGCCGGATTGGCTCGCACCGCCGTCCCGGCTCGAATAACCCACGCCGGTCAATTCGAACTCGCTTCGACGTTATCTGTCGAATTGCACAGCGACTGCCTTCGCCACACTTGCACCGAAGAACGGTGAATGATCCTTCTACTTCGGCTTGACGCCGGCGGCTAGTTGATGGGCCGACGGGCCGCAGTTCCGTTCAATCGATTAATTGAGGACAGGCTCCAGCTAGTCCACCGAAATCGCAACATTCTCGTCTCTCGCTCCACCTGACAGCACATGATCGGCAAGTGCGCCTTGCGGATCATTCCGCCTTCTCGCCGGCTCCGCCCGTCGGCGCTGACAGACGCGCACGTATCGCGTTCACATTCTCGCGCGCCCTTACAGGTGTAACCATCCGGCTCATCTCCGAAACGCTGCGGTAGCCGAGCTGCCCGAGATTTACCGCCTCGGGCCGCGCGACGGCATGCGCGTTCGAGCGGCCGCCACGCAACACCGCGCTACGCCGGTCAAACCCGCCTGGCAATCACGGAGACTATGATCGTGTCACACAATTTTCTGCTCGTATCCTGGGGTAGTTCCGGCAATCTCAATCCCTTGCTGACCGCAGGCCGCCAATTACGGCAGCGCGGACATCGCGTCAGGATCATGGCAGACCCGGCCATGCGAGACGAAGTCGCCGCGGCCGAGTTCGACTTCGTGACCTGGCGCCGCGCGCCGACCGGACCTGACGCAGACCCCACCAACTTCCACGACGTGGGCGACTGGTTTCGTCGCGCCGTGTCGGATCCCGCGGCCGATTATGCGGCCGACCTCAGGGATGAGATCGGCAACGCCGCAACCGATGCCGTGCTCTCGATCGATGTCCTGTTCGGCGCGGTGCTCGGCGCGGAGGCCGCAGGCGCTCCTCTCGCGATGCTCTCGCCGCATGTCAGCCTTCGGCCGCTTGCCGGAGTGCCGCCCGCCTCGAGCGGCCTGCCGGCACCGAAGACGCCGCAAGAGCGGGCCGAAATCGCGGCGGCCAGCCAACAGATCATGGAGTTCTTCAATAGCTTCCTGCCGAGTTTGAATGATGCCTGCGCGCGGTTAGGCGTGCCGGCCCTTTCCCATACGATGGACCTGTTCGATCGGCCCGCGCGGGTGTTGCTGGCGATGAGCCGGGCGTTCGACTTCGAGGCCGATTCGCTGCCCGCCAATCTCCGCTATGTCGGTCCGCTGCTCGACGAGCCGGGCTGGTCCGAACCGTGGCGCGCGCCATGGTCCACCAAGCGGCCACGTGTGCTGATTGCCGGCAGCACCGGTGCGCAGGGCCAGGGCGAGCTGATTCAGAAGATCATCCACGCAATGGGCCAGATCGAGGTCGAAGCCGTCGCGACCGCCGGTCCCAACCTGGACGTCAACACCCTTCAGGCTCCGGACAATGTGCACCTGCTGCGCAGCGCGCCCCACGACACCGTCATGCAAGAAGTATCACTCGTGATCAGCCAGGGCGGCCACGGCACCGTTAACCGCGCGCTCGTCAACGGCATGCCGCTGCTGATTTTGCCAATGGGCCGCGACCAGGGCGACAATGCCGCACGTGTCGAATCCAACGGCGCCGGCCTGCGATTGCCGCCGACCGCGTCCGAAACGGAGATCGCTTCAGCCGCGGCACGGTTGGTTCTTGAGCCGGATTTCGGTCTCGCTGCGCGACGGCTCGGTGAGGCGATCAAGGCCGATATCGACGGCGCCGGGCTCGTCCATGAGATGGAAGCGATCGTAGCCGAGCATCGGAGCGCGCACGCACGGCCGGACCCGGCGTTGCGGGCGAATTCGGTCAGCCGCGGCAGAAGGCAACAACGAGCGATTTAACGCGTACCGCACAGCATCGCGGCGACGCCGCGATGCTGGCGACGGTCTTCCCCCTCAACCCAGAAGCGGTGATCCACCGATGCGCATCGCACCTAACTCCGTTGCCTTCAGCTGGCTGCTCGGCCTTCTGTCCGCGCTACCGACCTTTGGCATCGACATGATCCTGCCGACCTTGCCGGCCACCGCCGCAGCCCTTGGTGCGCAGGCCTCGGAGGTCGGGCTGGCGATGAGCGTCTATCTGCTGGGGCTCGGCGCAGCGCTCGTCGTGTATGGACCGGTCTCCGACCGGATTGGACGCCGGCCCATCATCATGTTCGGAGCCGCGCTGCTCACGCTGGCCAGCGTGGGCTGCATGCTGGCGCGCTCGTTGCCAGTCCTGCTGATTTTCCGCACCCTTCAAGGCGTCGGCGCCTCAGGACCGGGCATGGGCGCGCTGACGATCGTCCGCGACCTGTTCGAGGGCGAAGAGGCGCGCGCCAGGATGTCTTATGTGGTGTTTGCCATCAACATCGTCCCGATGGTTGCGCCGAGTGTCGGGGCGGCGCTCTTGACGTTCGGCGGGTGGCAGGCGGTCTATTGGGTGCCGCTCGCCGGTGGATGCATTCTGCTGGTGGCAATGCGCGGCCTGGCCGAGACCGCGCGCATTGATCCGGATGCCCGCTTCAGTCCCATCACTGTCGTGCGGGATTATCTCTCTGTCCTGAGCCATCCGATCTGCCTCGGCAACGCGATCTGCAATGCCGCCGCGGCCGGCACCGTGTTCGCCTATATCACGGGCTCATCGCTGTTCCTGATCAACGTCATCGGATTGGGGCCGAGCCAATACGGCGTGGTCTTTGGCGCGAGCTCGCTCTCGGTCATGGCCGGGTCCCTGCTCAATCGGCGCCTGAACGGCTGGGGCGTGACGCCGCGCCAGATGATCGCCATCGGACTTTCGCTTTCTACCGTGCTCGCCGCGTGCCTGATGGTGATGGCGCTGGCGGACGGCCGGTCGATCATGGTTGTCGTGCTTGTCATGACCGGCGTGGCGCTGTCATTCGGGCTGATCTCTCCCAACGCCATGAGCGAGGCGCTCGAGCCGGTGCCTGCGATCGCGGGCGCCGCCGGTGCTGTCGTGATGTTCATGCAGATGCTCGGCGCGGCGTCCTCGAGCTGGCTTGTCTCCTGGCTGTTCGACGGCCGCTCCGCCCTATCGATGGCCGTCACCATGCTCGCGTTCTGCCTGCTCGCGATTGCAGCCGAGCTAGGCGTGATCGTCGTCGCCGGCCGTCAACGTGAGCTGTCCACAAAAGCAAGCTAAACCAGAGGAGTGAATGATGATGGATGCCAATACCGGACTGAAGCCGTCCTTCCTGAAGCGTGACGGCGTGCGGCTGGCGCATTTCGAGGCCGGACCGGCCCACGCCCCGACGCCGCCACTTGTCCTGATCAATGGCTGGACCGGTGACCACCGGATCTTTACGCCGCAGATCGATCATTTCGCAAAAAACCGCCGGGTCGTCGCGGTCAATCTTCGCGGGCACGGCGCGAGCGATGCGCCGAAGCAGGAATACACGATGGCGGGATTTGCGGATGACATCGCCTGGCAGTGCGCCAAGCTGGGGCTGCACCGACCCGTCGTGATCGGACACAGCCTGGGCGGCGCGATCGCGCTCGAACTGTGCGGACGCTACCCGGAGCTGGCATCGGGCTTCGTCATGATCGATTCGATCGTCATGGGCCGCAAGGAGATGCGCGACGCTCCTGAGATTGGTCAGCTCATGCAGGGCATCGGCGGGCCGCACTACCTCGCCGTGTCGCGGGCGAATGCATGGGAGATCGGCTGCGACTATGACGATCCCGCGCGGCGCAAGGCGATCTTCGACGAATACATCCTGCCGCCTTGCGAGAGCACGCCACAGCACGTCGCCTTCTCGGCGGTCAGGAACTACGTCTTCGACCATGATCCCGAACCCGCGGCGGCGGCCTGCCGCATTCCCATGGCCTATATCTCCGCCGACGTACCGCTGGTCGATATGGCCCGCGATCTCGACCGTCTTAAACAGCTCTGTCCGCAGCTCCTCATTGCCAAGACGCTGCTGGCGGGCCATTTCAACACCATCGAGGTCGCCGACCAGGTCAACGCCATGATCGAGCGCTTCCTCGCCGTGGGTCTTCGCGCGGCACGGAGACTCTCATGATCCTCTATTGCGCTCCGGGCGGCTGTAGCCTGGCTGATCACATCGCGCTGATCGAGGCGGGGCTTCCATACAAGCTCGTTAGAGTCGATCGGGACAGGCGGACCGAGGATGGGCGCGACTTTATGACGATCAACTCTAAGGGTTACCTGCCCGCGCTGGAACTCGACGACGGGACTATCCTCACCGAAAATCTCGCCATTCTTGTCTATATCGCCCATCAAGCAGGCGCGCTGCTCCCCGAGGAGGGTCTCGACCGTTGGCGCGCGCTTGAAGCCACCTCGTTCATGACTACCGAATTCCACCGCAACTTCAGGCCGTTTTTCCATCATGACGCGACCCAGGCGGAAAGGGCTAAGGCACGACGACTGCTGGTCACGCATTTCGCCACGATCGCCGAGCAGCTTGGCGACAGGCCGTTCCTGATTGGCGACCGAATGACGATCGCAGACCCGTATCTGGTCGTGATGCTGATGTGGGCTGGCAAGAATGAAATCGAAGTGCCGGAGCGGCTCACGGTCTATCTCGCGCGGATGAAGAAGATGCCTTCGGTCGCCAGAGCGCTCGCAGATGAAGGGCTGAGCCTGAACCCTCGGCAGTGGTTCACAGATCAAACGTAGAATGCCGCTTCACTTCGGGTGGTCGCGCAGCCAAGCCTCGTAGCTGCGGACGTTGCGTCGCCTTCACCAGATGTGCCCGCTCGGCGCGAGTTGGACAATGCATCGGAGCCAAGATGAAAGATCTTCTGAGCTTATTCACGTTCGGCATCGTGGCGTTGTGCTTCGTGGTGTTCGTCACCGCCCTCAAGCCGGATTCCGTCGGAGTAGTGTCCGGATCGAGCAAACCCGACTACTGCGAAATTTCGCCTAACGCTCGCTTGCCGCCGACGCGTCTTTGTGCGGGGTCGTGGCCTGATGTCAGCCCGCGATAGTTTGGGAGCAAAGCGGACATCGACCGCGTTGAGGGGAACACGGCCTAGATGGAGGTAAGTTGACGGATGCGGCCGCGGCGCGCGCATTTAATGGTCGAGCGCGGCGTAAACCATATTGCGCACAAGGTTTCGATAATGGAGCCTTTGCTCCGGCGATGATGATTGTAGCATGAACAACACGAACAGATCGTGAGCGGGGTCGACCCAGAAATAGGTGCCGCCCACACCACTCCAAAAGAAGTCACCCGGCGAACCCGGGAACGGAGCTTCGCCCCGTGCTATGCGGACCGCGAAGCCCAGCCCAAATCCATAGCCGGGGCCCGGGGGATAGTAAGCATCTCGTCCGATGACAGCTCCAAGGTGGTCTGAGGTCATGTAATCCACGATTGATGGGCCGAGTATGCGGCGACCCTCAAGGCTGCCGCCACCCAGCAGCATGCGAAGGAAGCGCGAGTAGTCGGCGGCGGTCGATACAAGACCTCCGCCGGCGCTCTGCAGTCTTCGCACAGCAGTCGGGTCGAAGAAGCGCGGACGCGCCCGCTTTGTGGCCTGAGGCAACGGCTGCGCAACCCTACCGTGATCAAGGGGCGCTAACCGGAAGCCGGTCTCTGTCATGCCAAGAGGGTTAAGCACCGTGCATCGAAGTACGTCATCCAGGGTTTTGCCGGAAACGACCTCGAGAACACGTCCTAGAATGTCCGTCGCGTGGCTGTAGTGCCAGACCGTCCCCGGCTCGTACTCCAGCGGTAAGGACGAGATTCGATCGACGAAAGCGGCAAGCGACAAATCTTCGTCCAGAAAACCATCGGCGACATAGGCCTCATGGGCTGGGCCGCCTCCAAAATAGCCGTACGCCACACCGGCCGTATGACGGAGTAGATCCTGGATGGTTGGACGACGCTGTGCCGGAACGGTCGTGCCGACGGCACAAATCACGCGGAGGTTTGCGAACGAGGGAATGAAATCGGCGATAAGCTGATCGAGGTGGAAGGCGCCGCTCTCTACGAGAACCATCGCGGCTACCGAGACGATGGGTTTCGTCATTGAGTAAATCCGCCAGATTGCATCTGGCTGGAGCCGATCACCAGCTACGACATCGCGAAAGCCGACCGACCGCTCGAACAAGTTGCCGTCGTGGTGACCGACAATAATGGTCGCGCCCGGAATGGATCGAGCTGCCACATCCAGTTCCAAGCGGCGCGCGATAGCCTCCAGCCGCAAGGGAGCCAGGTGTACTGGTCTTGGTTTGAGCCTCGTCGTCACGACCCTCTACCGCTTGGAAACGTCACAGCGATTGTTTCTCTCGAAAAACTGCGCCGTCGCGCAAGTGGAGTGAGGAGGCACGGGAAACGGGAAAAGAGACGGCCGCGATCAACGTCAGACATTCGAACAATTTTCCCACCATTTTTCAGCAGACCGCCAATGGAAGCGCATTCCATACTTATCCGAGTATCTAGCCATACAACGTCAATCTTCTGTGAGCCGCGATGTGAACGAACCCCACGACGCGAAAGCCGAGTTGCACGCATTATGCTTGAGAACCCGGATCACGCGGCAGTGGTGCGCTGCAAATGGACCAAGACCTGAGGCAAGAGAGGCCATGAACCACGTAGAATGCCTCAGTAGTAAGTTCCGTGACGATAATTCCAGCTCGGATAGATGGATGATAGCAGCGGCAAGATCCGCTCGATATCGAGACCCTTGCGGATGACAACCGGTCCCGGTTGAACCGAGCGTTCGCCTCTTTGCTCTGGAATCAGCCTGCCGTCGGCGTCGACCATTGAGACCATTACGCCTTGTTCGTAGCGAGTCTTTTCATTCGCACCTGGTTGAATTCCGCGAACATAATCGTCTGCGGCAATCACGAGATCCGCCTCGTTGTTGACGCGCTCTCCAATGCCGTCCATGCGACCGGAGTTGCCCTTTCCCGAGGGATTCGCTGAGCTGGCAAACGCCAATGTCCGGTGGTCCTCCCAAAGCACGCGCGTGATGAGCTCAGACGGTTCACCAAACTTGATGACAAAGCAACTGGTGGAGCGCCGATCCATCATCAAGGACTCCGAACCATCGCAGGGAATGTGCTTCTTGGCCTCTTCTTTCCATGGAAGTATGCAGCCCAGCAGGATGTCGTTGTCCCAGGCCGTCTGATAAAACGCGCCGATTTCCGCGTTCAGTATCGCGAGCTTCCGAAGCTGTTCCATCGACGCGCATAGCACGACGCCGGGCTTGTCAAGAGATCGCTTCTTTGAAGAAAACTTCCGCGTTAATCCGCCGACGTCGGTGGTCATGATGATATAGCCGACCTTCGTCGGACTGACGATCATGCGCCCGCCTTCTAAAAGCAGATCAACGGCTACCTGCTGTCGTCCGCCGCTCCACTCCAAAATCTTCTTGTGCATGATGATCCTCCAGGTTTCGATTGAACGGACGCTCGAACGGAGCTCGCCTGATCGTCTTGCTTGAGCCCGTACGAAGACTGGGCGTCATGAGCCGATGACGCACTTCACGAGTGCAGCAGCGCATTGCTCGTGAATCGGCGATCAGAGCGACCCGCCCAGATCAATCGCGGCGATCCATTTCAGGCGGCGGATTATGGGCCGACACCCTAGAACCACGGCCCGGGTAGCGAAGGCAGCGACAACAGTATCAGCCATAGCTTGACGAAGTCGCCAGACCCGCGCGAGTTACGCAGGAGTGCAATGTCTTCCGCTGCCAGGCCAAATCTTGAAAGCCGCTCGTCGCTGATTTCGCTGAGCCAGCGACGTATGCGTTGCTTCGCCGGATCGTCCCTGGCCGAGAGAAGCCTGCGCACCAGGCTCGAGCGGGGTTTTCGGCATTTGGCCGCACGTTTCCCGATACTCTGCTGCGCACCTTCCATGGCCATGATCTCCTTCTGTTTCAGACATGTGGCGATGCTTCGGCCATCGCTTTAATAGGTTCGGTCCGAACATGTCCGGAAAGCTGGTGGGCGCGCGAGAAACTACCGCGAACTTTCATAGTTGCGCGTTACAGCGTCATTAGCGCCGGAGAGAGTTGGGTTACGGACGTAGCAAGTGAGCGCAATCTAGAGCGGCGCACTGTTCTTCGCGGCGTTCGGGCCGGCGCACGACGTGATCCAAACGAATGGAGTGCGCCGATTCACTGCGTGTAGAGCCACGCGTCGCTGAGGGCCTTCAGGCTTCTGGACTTAGCTTGGCGAGAAGCCGGTTCACCCGCGACCTTACTGCGACCGAATCATCGCCGCCTCGGCCCTCCTCGCGGCGGTTCAGGGCTTGATAACGTGCCGACGCTCACCAGGCGCGCATATCCACATCTCGTCGTTCCGCCATGGTAGGTCTCTTCCCGAGCAGAATGTCTGCTGCCTTCTCCGCAATCGCGATCACGGCGGCGTTGGTGTTACCACGGACAATCGATGGCATCACCGACGCGTCGACCACACGCAGTCCTTTGGTACCTAAAATCCGGAGATCGGCGTCGACGACGCCGCCGATCGCGCAGGTGCCAGACGGGTGATAGTTGGTACCTGTCTGCGCGGTCATAAATGCCAAGATGTCCGCCTCCGCGTCGGAGGTTGGAACAGAGAATGGCGCACGCTGCACCTTCGACAGCATGGGCCGCCGGAAGATATCCATCGCGAGCCGGACGCTGGCGATCATTGTGGCGCGATCGTGCTCGGTCGCCAGATAATTATGGGAGATGCGCGGTTTCGCGTCGGGTCGCGCCGATCGCAACGTGACTCTGCCGCGGCTGGTCGGTTTCAACAGCGTTGTCGTCATCGTGAAGCCGTGATCGGCCGGTGCCGACAGTCCTTCGTCGAAGTACAGCACCGGCGCCATTTCGAATTGGCAGTCCGGCACGCGCTCATCGCCGCACGTCGAGAGGAACACGCCCCCCTCCGCGATGTTCGAGGTCAGCGGACCACGGCCCTCCTGGTAGAGGGCCACATCGCTGGCCGAGCCGG
Organism: Bradyrhizobium genosp. P; assembly: GCF_049949265.1. Lineage (NCBI taxonomy): Bacteria > Pseudomonadati > Pseudomonadota > Alphaproteobacteria > Hyphomicrobiales > Nitrobacteraceae > Bradyrhizobium > Bradyrhizobium genosp. P. The sequence goes on from NZ_CP188195.1 coordinate 5,953,461, forward strand.
CGCCGAGAAGTGATCTCTCATCGGTGAGGTAGCTCATCGGCAGCAGCGGGTGGTCTTGCAGGTTCGTCCCCACCGGAAGATCGACAATCGGTCGAATTCCAAATGGGCTGAGGTCGTCGGCCGGTCCGATGCCTGAAAGCATGAGAATTTGCGGAGAGCCATAGGCGCCGGCTGCGAGGATAATCTCGCTTCCGACGAAAAGCGTTTCCTGCTGGCCGTCGCGATGGAGCGACACACCGATGGCGCGGTGCCCCTCGAACACCAGGCGCAGCACAAAAGTGTCCGTGAAAACGCGCAAGTTCGGTCGATCGAGCGACGGATGGAGATAGGCGGCAGCGGCGCTGCATCGAACTCCGTTGCGCTGGGTGAGCTGAAAGCGGCCGCCCCCAAGCTGCTCGGCGCCATTGAAGTCATCGTTACGCCGATAACCCGATTGCAGCGCGGCCTCGATGAGCTGTTCCACGAGCGGATGCACGGAGCGACTGTCCTGCACGCTCAGGGGCCCGAAGTGTCCATGATAGGTGGGGTCGCCGCGCTCGTTGTTCTCCGATCTGATGAAGTAGGGCAGCATTTCCCGGTACGACCACCCCGTTGCGCCCTCCCTCGCCCAGCCGTCGAAATCGGCTTGGTTTCCGCGGATGTATATCATGGCGTTGATCGCGGAACTGCCACCCAGCGTTTTGCCTCGTGGCAGGTAGATCCGCCGCCGCTCCAAGGCCTGTTCCGGCTCGGTCGCGAAGTCCCAATCGTACTGACTCTTGAACAGTTGCGGGAAAGCGACGGGCATCGCGATCTCCGGCGCATCGTCCCGTCCCCCTGCCTCCACCAGGGCGACCCCGACACTGGGATCCTGGCTGAGACGTGCAGCGAGCACGCATCCGGCCGACCCGGCCCCAACGATGATGTAGTCAAATTCTTGTTTTGCGGTCATGCCTGAACTCCAAGATCCTTTGAACTCCAAGACCCCTGATCAGAGTGCCGAGCTTCCTGCTCCAAGGTGATGTCGAGCTCCGCCCATTGCATTACGGTCGTAGCCAAGAATCGAACTGGCGAGCCTGCAGGAGAGATCGAGACGATTGTGCCAAGATGCTGCTGTCCTGCTGACAAAGCGCGCCCTTGATATTGAAACGATCGAGTCAAACCGATGAGCCCGAGACCCGTGCAACTTCGAACCTGCATGCGAACAGAATGAGGTCGTAGCCGCACTGACCCGACGGTCGGCGCAGATGGCGCTGATGCCGACGAAGCGCGCGTGCGTGACGCCTTTGGTATTTCGGCTCATCTCTCCGTCTCCTGATCTTGCCTTCATCATGAGTTGATGTGGCAATCGGAGACTGGTCGTCATGAGCCCATGACGCACTTTCACCGGTACTGGCGCGCACTGCTCAGTGCCCGCGCGTTAGTGATGCGGGCTGAGCGCTAGACGTTCTGAGCGGATGACAAAAGCTCCGGTGCACGGGTGTGGACTATCCGGGGGCCGATGGCACCGTCTTTTGCGAGATGCGCACCCGGCCCATGACCAAACCGATCCCGGAATCTTCTTGCGAAATGGGCATAGTCGCGAAAGCCGCAGGCGTACGCGATTTCGCTGAGATGCTGACGTGCGCCGAGCGACGCCCGACGTTCCAGGAGGCGCGCGGCGCGATCCAAACGAACGGAATAGACCAATTCACTGCATGTGCAGCCGCGCGCCGTCAAGAGCTTCTGGACGTAGCGTAGCGAGATCCCCGCTTCGGCTGCCACCTGTGCAGGACCGAAGTCCGGATCGGCACAGCGATCCATCACGACGCCGCGAATGCGGGCGAACAGCCTGTCCGCATGGCGGGAGACAGGCCCCGGATCAGACGGCGCAAACAGGGCGCCCAATAGATCGTAGACGGCCAGTCGCATGTGGGGGCCCGCCGACGCGGCCTGGGCTCCATCGTCTCCGATACCGTCGAGAACGAGTTGCCGGAGGATGCGCGCTGCGACCGTTCCGCCGTGTCCGTGTAAGCAAGTTTGCGGCTCGAATCCGAGATGGGAAATGAGCGGCCGGCGGGGCAGATAAATGGACAGCCATTGCGAACCGTTGTCGGATATCCGCGTCGAGGGCCGCGCTCCATCCAGAAGCCCAATGTCTCCCGCGGAGAGTTGCACAGTGCGCTCGTTCTGGACCACCGTTGACCTACCAGCAACCTGAAATGAAGCACAATACCAATCCGTGCCAGCGAGGCGAACATCGCGACGCGTCCGCTCGAACCGGTACGTGTTGCCGCCATGATCCGCGGCCGCGGGCCCGCATTGGACCTTGATCTCGGATGCTGCGACCCCGTACACGTTCACTCGGCGCATCCAACCGGCAAAAGCACTGCGGTCGGTCGCCTGGTGATCGCCTCCGCACGTCGAGCCGAGCAGGCCGGCCGCGCAAATAGGTGATAGAGACGCCGACCACTCCTCGAAGTTCATTTGCGGGGTGCCGACGAAATCACTGCTTTGTTGCACCATCGCCTCCAGATCTACAGGCATACCGGGTATCAGCACCATTTACCTTCGAGTTGTGTCCCGCCACGCGCGAGCTCCAGTAACAGCACGAAGATGTGTTCTGGACTTGATGGCACCCCGCCTGATTGTGCAGCGGGACACTCTCAAATTTAGTGCGGGACGCCCAGATAAGCCACCACAAGCGCAGCCGATCAGACAGCCCGCTCCTGCTCTGAAGGCCTGGTTCCGTCGGAATGGGAACAGTGCGCGCTCGCACCCGGTCAAAGTACGCCTCGGGCTCACCACTTCTGACCTCTGTCGATCTAGTTTCATCCTCGATATCCATCGCGGCCGGCTGCCCGACGGAGCTGCGTCGGCTAGAGCCATTTCCGGCCCGATGGAATCGGGACGCTTCCATATCTTGGCGCCAACTCACGACGGCGTACCAAGGACGGACGGTTCGAGAAGGCGGCCGGTAGGAACGCCGCTTTCTTGCCGAAGGAGTTCTGGTACCGGCCGGTGTCCGAACTGGGCGGCATCCAGTTGACTTCTGGCAGCTCGTCTTACCTTCGCAAACGCTTGGACTTCGATCTGGCGCACGCGTTCGGTCGAAACCGACAATTCAAATGCCAATTGACCAAGCGGAACTGGGTCCGAAGCGAGACGCCGCAACTGGAAGACTCGCCGCTCCTGTGCCGTCAATAGATTCACCGCCGCATAGAGCGCTTCTGTCTGTTGAATGGCGTCTTCTCGCTCTGCGAGAATGGTCTCTGCACTTGGTGCCGGATCGACCAGCATGGCCTCCCACTCTGTCGCCAGCCCTTCATCATTCATAGGTCGATTTAGCGAGGCATCACCTCTCAATCGGCAATCCATCTCGATGACCTCGCGCGGGCAACGCCAAAACTGGATGCTATCGCCTCTGCCGCTTCCGCATTCAGCTGCGCCGGCGCTCCACCGAGCTTGCTGATTTGGTGACGAAGTCGAAAGAATAACTTCCTCTGGGCCCGAGTAGTGCCGATCTTGACCAACGACCAGGAGCGCAGAATATAATGAAGGATCGTGGCCTTCATCCAGCATAGCGCGCAAGTCGAAAAGCGCGCGCCGCGGTCGGGATCGAATCGCGAGGCTGCGATTACCAAGCCAAGATTGGCTTCGGCCCTGAGATCTGCAAGAGGCAGTCCGTATCCCTTGTAGCGCCTGGCGACTTTCGCGGCGAGCCGAAGATGGCTGGTCACGAGCTTGTCGACGGCCTTTCGATCCCCCAGTTGCCGCCACCGTCTCGCCAGTTGGCGTTCTTGCTCCGGCTCCAGCAGGCATCCTCCGGATTCACCTGTCATCGCAGTCGCTCCTCGTTCGTAGTTGTCTCTGCTTGCGAACGTAGGATGCGACGGCGATGTGCTCCAATATAAAGTCAGCGCCCTTTCGATACCTTCAGGGTATGAGCAGGCGCTCGCTCCACTTCCGAACAGGTCATTTGCACGCACGCGCAGCTTTTCAACTTCTAGGGCGTTCTCGAGCGCGGTGGACTCCGATTCACGTCAAGAAGACGCTTCAAACAAGACACTAGTTCCGTTCAGGCTCATCAGAACGAAATCGGCCCTGCCGTTGGCGAACGAATACGACGCTCAATCTTGAGGCTGCCGACTCTTCGCTGTCCTGTCAAAGTCCAGCGCATTGCTGGCCAGATCCGCAATGCGACCGTCACTGCCGAACTCGCGGCAGGCTCTTTCATGAGTAGTAACTGGAGCGAGGACCGGGCACGCCACACCATATGAGGCGCAGTAACGGCTGAAGTACACCGTTAGCCAGCCAGGCAGGCGCAAGGACGCCAGCGGGAATGATTGGTCGTGTCGTGGCGGCGAGTCGACGGACAGCGAGTTGGAACACCACTTCCAACTCGCCGTGCTCACCAATTGCAGTGAGTGCTACCGCTTCAATCCCAAAAGACCTTGGAGTGTCGCCGTTCAGAAGGAAGCGGTACCGGGCTCGCAGGGTACGTTGTTGCCCGTCCACGGGGCCGTTGCAAACGCACCGACACGCGGCGCCGAGACGCATGTAGTACCATACAGGTCGGTGGAAGGCGCCGATGCGGCGGCATTGGCCTTCAAAGCAGAGTGTCGTGCGGCGAAGTGGCCTTCGCGAGCCAGCGCCGGCGTGGCAAGCATAGCCACCACGATCAGTCCAGTAGACAGCGTTCTAAGATTGGTCATCCAACTTTCTCCTGTTCAGAGCAATAGGCCGCTCAAAGGTTCGGCCTACGGAAATACATGTAGGCCGCTATGCATCGATCAATTGCACAAATCACTCACGCGCATTCACCGCTGGGTGAGTTCGGCATGAACTTGGGATGATCGACCCTGGTCGGAAAGAGGTGGTCCTGTCGGCAACGAAACAGTACGCGCTCGTGCCCAGTGAAAGTGCGCTTTAGGCCCACAACATTCAATCCATCTCCATCTAACGTCATCTTCCAAATCTGGTTGCGATCCAAAGGTGCCGGACCTGGCCGAAGTTGCGAAAGAATCGTCGGTGAGCTGCGGCGGCTCAATTTACGACACGGCCAACGTGGCCAGTGCCAGCGATGGCAGCGCTGACTACATCTCAAATCACCGGACCGACTATTCCTATTTTGGCTTGGGTCGGTTCTTGGGTCAGTTCAGGACTTTGGAGCAGACTGGTCTGTCTATGCTGAATTGGAGTCCGTCGACCGCGGGGATACCACGCCTCGTTTCGCCGGCTTCGAAAACCAGAGCGCAAGGGCCGAGGTCGCTGGCTTTCTTTGCACCAAACCCAAACTCAGGAGCCAAGATGAGGCTTTCCCTGCGAAGAACGCCCCTAAGCTGCTTGATCCTGCTTTGGCCGATCGGTCCGAGGAGTGCGGATGACGGCGCGAAACACGCGTTTCTCTGGCCGGACAGTTTCGTCAGCCGTCTCGAAGCGCTCGCTCTGCTGCAGACTGTGAACGCGGACCTGCTGAGCCATGACAGCGCGACCCTCACTCTCGAACGATGGTGCGACACCCATCATATGGCTTCGCCTGCACGCGTCGTCGCCGAGCGGGTCAAGAACGCCGGCAAACAGGCGACGGCGGAGCAACTGCAATTTCTGAGCGTGAGCACTCCCGATGCTGTTCGTTATCGCCGGGTTCGGTTGCGGTGCGGAGCTTACGTCCTCTCGCAGGCGGACAACTGGTATGTACCGGCTCGACTGACCGATGACATGAACCGGCTGCTCGACACGACCGAAACCTCTTTCGGCCGGGCGGTCCAGGCATTGAATTTCCGGCGCCGAACCCTATCGGCAAAACTGCTATGGCTGCCTCTCCCCGAGGGATGGGAAACTGGTGCATCCATCTCTGGCAGAAGCCCGGCAAAGCTGCGGATTCCCGATGCAGTGCTTGAACATCGTGCCGTCTTGACACTGCCGGATGGCACACCGTTCAGTGAGGTAGTCGAGACGTATACGGGCGATATTCTAGCATTCCCACCACCGTCAGGACGTTAGGTTTGCTCTCGAATGAGATCGCGTCAAACGGGAGACATCTTTGTGCGTCCTCGAAACATATCAAAGTGCGTCGTCGACATATGACAGCCGATGCCAAGCGAATAGATCTCCAGCGGATGGACGCGTTTCGTCCGCCGAAATAGCCATCGGCGTGTTCAAGCCTAGATCCGCATCCCGGTCGGTGGCGGTCAGTTCAAGAGAGCGACGATGTCGGCAGATGTAGGTGGTATCATTGTTGTTGATGACGATCCTACTTTGCGGCAGATGGTGATCGGATATCTGGAAGAGCATAATGTCCCGACCAGGGCTGCGTCCAATCGGGCTGAACTGCGCTGCCATCTTGAGGAAACACATCCCAGTCTGATCATTCTCGACCTTTGCCTCGGTCAGGACGATGGGCTCGATCTGCTGCGGGAAATCCGTTCATATTCGGATGTGCCGGTCATCATCACCACGGGGCATCGACCCGACGAAATCGATCGCATCATCGGCCTCGAGCTCGGCGCTGACGATTACATCATCAAACCGTTCAGCCTGAGGGAGCTGCTGGCGCGGGTCCGCGCGGTGTTGCGGCGCCAGGAGATGGGACGGACCGCGCGCGCCCGTGATCCCGAGCGCGGCGGCTACCGCTTCAAGGGCTGGAAGCTCGAACGCCGCAGCCGGAAGCTGATGGACGCCAGTGACGCGACGGTTCCTCTAAGCAAGGGCGAGTACGCCTTGCTACTGGCATTTCTCGAAGCGCCGCAGCGCCCGCTGACCCGCGAGCACCTGCTACGGGCAACCCGCGTCCACGAGGATATCTTCGACCGTAGCATCGACATTCAGGTGCTGCGGCTGCGGCGCAAGCTGGAGACCGATCCGAGCGTGCCGCGCATTATCCAGACCGAGCGCGGCATCGGCTACGTCTTCGCCGCATCCGTCGAGCCATTCTAGATGTCAGCTAGCCTGCTGCGGCGCTATCGCGATGTCTCGGCCAGCGAAAGACTAGAGCGGCTCGCCTCCGCAGTAGCGATATTGGCGGCTTTGGCCATCAGGCCATTTCGCCGGTAACGCGATATCGGATGCGTGAAGTCATTATGTAGCGCGCCCGTCCCATCATCGTATCCGGTCGTTCACCCCCGAATGACCCAGCGCAACCGCGATAGGAGAATGATGATGTCCAAACGACTTGGTCTCACCGTCGTCGCAGCCTCGATTCTGTTCGGCTCCGCGCCCGGCCTCGCCGGCAGTGAAAGTACGACGAACTCAAGCCAGAGCGTCGCAACCACCTCGCCCAACCCGGATGACCTGTTGGCAAGATTCGCCAGCGTGGGCCGCGCTCCCATCGGTCACCGGCAGCCGCGCCAGAGCGAAGTTCCCCAGACCACGCAGTTGTCACCTGATGATTTGGAGCTACGCCGGCTGGACGAAGAGATCGATCGCAAACTGACCATCTGCCAGGGCTGTTGAGCCTCTGGAGTGGCTTACCAGTGTCGCAGGCGAGCGGCAGATCGTCGTTCGCGCTGATCCTAACAAGGAGACTTGAGATGAACATTCGCATGTCACGACGTACTGTTCTCGTCCTTTCAGCATTGGCGACCAGCGCCATCGCGCTTGCCGTCCAGCCCGCCGCCGCATTCGCCAAACCCTCTCTTGTCGCCCACAAGAGTATGACCTGGTCTGGTGCGCGAGCCCGTCGGGATGGTCACGCCTTCTTTCCAGCCCCGCGCCCCGCCCCATTCGCCACCGCGCCTCGGAGCAGAAACGAAGGCACTTGCGACTTCGGCGATAACCCAGCGATATGTTGAAAACGCCGAGGTCAGTTCTCCGGCGCCAGGCGCCCCCCACGCTCCGAAAGCACGACCAGCGCCAAATATTGGGGATAAGTGACGCCAGGTTTCTTAAGGAACGGTACGAATGGGGCGCGTCATGCGGTTGCTGGCAGCGTAGGACAAGGCTGCGCTCGATGACCATATGGTCACTCCTGATATCATGGTCACTCCTGACATCAAGGCCATCGTGCCAAACTCGAGCCCGGTAGCGGTCCGCAGCAGCGATCGATTCGTGACTAAGCAAGAGAACGACAGGGAGGAAGGGATGCGTTGGCATCCCGATGGACGGCAGGACTAGATTTCGACCATATCGAAATCGGATTTTGCCGCTCCACATGATGGACATACCCAATCAGCCGGAATGTCCGCCCAACGCGTGCCAGGCGGCAACATTTCATCCGGATCGCCCTCCGCCTCGCTGTAGACGTAATCACAACTCCGACACTGCCAAGTCTTAAAATCTGTCGTCCTATCCAAATCGATTCCCGCCATTTGCCGCTTTGGTCCACGGAAGATTTCCTTGAGGAGCGATCGCGCGAGGCTAATCGCACCGTCGTCTCATGCGGCCTTGTATCGAATGGGTACCGCCTTCGGTCCACACACCAGATTTGCGGCTGCGCGTTTGGGCTCACCCGCCAGTTCGAGCGTCTTCAATCGTGGCAACAGCTCCTCAAGAAAGACTTTCATTTCCAAACGGGCAAGATGCTGGCCAAGGCAGACGTGCGCTCCGTGACCAAAGCCCAAGTGCCGATTTGGACTACGTGCAAGATCGAATTGAAAGGGTCCGTCGAACTTGGTTTCGTCCCGATTGGCTGAGGGAAAGGAAACCATCACCCAAGCGCTGCGATGTTGGCCAGCTCCGCCGTAGGGTCGAGATGGCAGAGCGATCCGCCGATCGTGCCGCGATTGCGAGTCTGGCGATGTCCGACGTGGCCGAGCGCCTCCTTCATGATTGGAAGCCGGGCGCCCACCAGGGTCGATGTCTCGATGTCACGTTGACGGGTCGTGGCACCGAAGCGGATCGCGCCGTCCCGTTCGGAGATGCCAGGCAGGTCGTCCACGCGATTGAGATCGACGAGGTGGTCGGGCATCAGGAAACGGAAGTTCATCATCGGCATGAGCGATTGCCCGCCGGCAAGCAGCTTCAGGTTCTCGAACCGGCTAACAAGCGAAGCAGCCTCGGAGAGGGTCGTCGGATCGTAGTAGGTGAATGGAGCCGGTTTCATGCACGCCGCCTGCTTGGCTGGATCTGGCAGCCCAGCGCTGTCGAAGGCCGGACAGCTGCAGCCCGAACCGCCCGCGCGCATAGCGCTTGAGCCCCCCGCGCCGCGCGGTGTTCGGGCACGGTAACGACCATTGAGGCGAGGACCTTTCCCCCGACGCCAAAGACGGGCGCTCCGATTCCGACCGCGCCCGGCAAGCGCTCTCCATGCGTGATGACGAAACCGGCGGTCCGGATCGCCGCCAGATCGCGATCCAGTTTCGCGCGAACAACCGGCGTCCGTGGTGTAATGGCGCGCAAACCATGCTTGGCGAGCGCCGCGGCGCGCTCCGCAGGAGCCAGAAAGGCCAAGATTGCCTTCCCACTCGCGCCAGCGTGCAAGTACTTCAATTCGCCGGGCTCTATCACGTAATGTAGCGGCTTCTGGCTCTCGACGAAGGCAACGTTGATCGCAGCACCCTGCGGCGAAGAGTAAGCGTTCAACGTCACCCCCTCTCCCACCTCGTGCACCAGCGCCTGCAAGATCGGCTGGGCTACTTGTACAAGCGCCGAGCTTGACTGGAGGAGCGCCGCGAGCCGAAGACTGCGCGCTCCCACGTTCCAGCAGCCAGCCGCACTGTCTTGGATCAGCAGATCGGCGGCCGTGAGGGCACGCAACAGACGAAGCACCATGGTTTGCGAGAGGCCGAGCGCGGATGCGCCCTCGGCTACCGTGATGGGGTGCGCTTGAGATGCAGCTCATTCCAGCAGAGAAACCGCTCCTGACAATTTCTCCATTGTCGTCAACGCGCCAGGATGCCGATTGAGCAAACGCCATGATCGAGGCCGGCAATGCCACCTCCGGTGCAATGTGCGAGTCCTACCTTCGCACTTTCCACCTGACGCGCCCCGGCGGCGCCGCGAAGTTGCCAGACGATCTCCACGATCTGCGCGATCCCGGTAGCGCCGACAGGGATGGCCCTTGCACAACAATCCACCGCTTGGGTTCACAGGTATGCGGCCACCGACAGAGCTGTCGCCGCTCTCGAGCATGTGGATCGCTTCGCCACGCTGGCAGAAGCCCAACAGCGCCCGTCCAAGCCTTCAGCTACTGCGCCCGGCAATGCTTCCTGAGGTGCTGCAGCGTCGGGGCGCGTGCCATTGGCTTTTGGGTTGATGTTCATCTTGTCCATCCCTGCACGAAAGATTTGCGGAGCCACGAGCGCAGCGCACTCAAAAGAACGCCAAAGCCGCAAATTTCGGATCTTGACGTGCTGATGTTCCGGCGATGGCCGCCCTCTTGATGGGCTCAGGCCTGGTCAGCGAACCGTCTTCAATGGTCACGATCGAGGGACCGAGCCTTCGAGGCAGGACAAGTCCCTGTTGCAGCTTGCTTGGTCGATGCGCTGCGGCCGAACTCAGTCTCGAGCGGTTGTACAGCTCGGCATCGTCCCGCATGCCGGCGTGATTACGCGGGTCGGAGGCCCGGCTAGGGCCGGTCTGCCGCGCGTGTCCCGTTCGATCAGGCTTGACATAGGTCAAGCCTGCCATCGTGCCAGCCGATCTGTTGGAGAAGCTTACGAATAGGAGACTGCGATGCGTATCATCACCTGCGCGGCTCTGGTCGCGTGCGGGCTCTGTGCCCCTGCACTTGCTCAGACAAAAGAGGAGTCGCCCGCGGTGCCGGTGGGCGTTGTCACGGCCGAGAAAAAGCCCGTGACAAAGTCGCTCGATTTTGTCGGGCGGGTTCAGTCGATCAATCGGGTCGAAGTCAGGGCGCGTGTCACCGGTTTTCTGGAAAATGTCCTGTTCAAGGAAGGCGACTCCATCAAGGAAGGCACGCCGCTCTACGCCATCGAAAAGGGGCTGTTCGAGGCCGCGGTCGGGCAAGCCGAGGGCGCGCTGGAGCGCAGCAAGGCCGCCAAGGCGTTGAGCGCGCTGCAACTGGAGCGGGCGGAAGATTTGCTGGCGAAAAACGTAGGGACCGCGGTCGCCCGGGACCAGGCCTTGGCAGCCGATCAGTCCGCCCAGGGTCAGATCACGACCGACGAGGCCAATCTGCAAACGGCGAAGATCAATCTCGGATACACCGCAATTACTGCGCCGATCGCCGGCAAGGTCGGAAAGACCAACATCACCAAGGGCAATGTGGTCGGTCCGGAGAGCGGCCCTCTCACCATCGTTGTCAGCGAGGACCCAATGTATGTGAGCTTTCCTGTTAGCCAGCGCGAATTTCTGCGCGCTCAGCAAGACCAGCACAAGCAGGACATCACGGGCATCAAGGTAAACCTCCGCTTTGCCGATGGCAGCTCCTACAAGCAGACTGGCCAGATCAATTTCGTCGACGTGAGCGTCGATCGCGCGACCGACACGATTTCGGTGCGCGCCAGCTTTCCAGATCCGGACTTCACCCTGGTCGATGGCCAACTGGTGCGGGTCGGCCTGGAAGCCGGGGCCCCGCAAGAGAAGATCGTGATCCCGCAAACTGCGCTGATCTCCGATCAGGAAGGCGTTTACATCTTCATCGCCAGCGATGGCAAAGCCGCGATCCGGCGGGTCAAACCGGCCGGAGAGAGCGGATCCGGCGTCATCATTGACCAAGGCCTGACCGGCGGCGAGTTGGTGATCGTCGAAGGACTGCAGAGCCTGCGCGCGGGCGCGCCAGTCCGCGCAACTCCGCTACCGCCCGCCGCCGGCCGGAGCTAAAGTCATGCTGTCAGCCATTTTCGTCGACCGCCCGCGGCTTGCAATCGTCATCGCCGTCGTCACGACGATCGCCGGGGCGCTGGCGTTCCTTTCGATGCCGGTCGCGCAATACCCGGATATTGTGCCGCCGCAAGTCTCGGTTACGACCTTCTACCCCGGCGCAAACTCCGCCGTGGTGGACGCCACCGTCGCCCAGCCGATCGAGGCGCAGGTCGTCGGCGTCGACAAGATGATGTACATGAAGAGCACGAGCGGAGATGACGGCAGCTACACGCTGACCGCTTCGTTCGAACTCGGCACCGATCCGGATATCAACACCGTCAACGTCAACAACCGCGTTCAAGCGGCTCTGTCGGCGTTACCATCGGAAGTCCAGCGCCAGGGCATCGTCGTCAAGAAAAAGTCGACAGCGATCCTTGCCACGATCGCACTTTACTCGCCGAAGGGCACCCACGACCCGCTGTTCCTGTCGAACTACGTCACCATCAACATGCTCGATACGATCAAGAGCACGCCTGGTGTCGGTGACGCCGCGCTGTTTGCTGCCCAGGACTATGCGATGCGGGCATGGGTGCGGACCGATCGGCTGACCGGCCTCAACCTCACGACCGGCGACATCATCAACGCGATCCAGTCGCAGAACGTTCAGGCCGCGGTCGGACGCGTTGGCGCCCGGCCGATTTCCGACGATCAGCAGTTACAACTCAACATCCAGACCAAGGGTCGGCTCACTTCCGTTCCGGAATTCGAGAACATCGTCATCCGGACCAACCCGGACGGATCGGTGCTGCGATTGCGCGATGTCGCAACGATCGAACTCGGCGCCGCCAACGTGGACCGCGAGACGCGCTTCAACGGCCAGGACGCCGCCGCCGTCGTGGTTTACCAGTCGCCGGGCGGCAACGCCCTCGCGACTGTCAAAGCCATCCGCGCGAAGCTGACCGAACTTCAGATGCGTTTTCCGGACGATCTATCCTGGAAGATCACCTACGACCCAACGGTGTTCGTCACCGACACCATGCACGAAGTCCAGAAGACGCTGATCGAAGCGTTCGTGCTCGTCGTTCTCGTCGTATTCCTGTTTCTCGGCAGCTTCCGCGCCACCTTGATCCCCACACTCGCAGTCCCTGTCAGCCTGATTGGCGCCTTCATCGCGCTCAAGGCTGTCGGATACTCCGCCAATACGGTCTCGCTGCTGGCGATCGTGCTCGCAATCGGCATCGTCGTTGACGATGCCATCGTCGTCGTCGAGAACGTCGAGCGCGTCATGGAAGAGCACCCGGAGCTATCGCCGGCCGAGGCCACCAAGCGCGCCATGGCGGAGATTACCGCGCCAATCATTGCGATCACGCTGGTGTTGTTGTCGGTGTTCGTGCCGATCGCCTTCATTCCCGGAATTTCCGGCGAGCTGTTCCGCCAGTTTGCGGTTACGGTATCGGTGGCCATGCTGCTTTCTGCCGTCAACGCGCTGACCCTCTCGCCAGCCCTTTGTGGTGTGTTGCTGCGTCCACATCACGGACCCCGGCGCGGTATAATCGGGATCATCATGCGGTCGATCGACCGGGTGGCCAACGGCTATGGCAGCATCGTGGGACGGATCGTCCGCTTCTCGGTGATCGGGATTGCGATGGTAGCCATCGCTGGCGCCGGTGTCTTCGGACTGGCGAAGGTCACGCCGACCGGATTCCTGCCTGAGGACGACCAGGGCGCCATCTTCGTTATCGCCCAGTTGCCGGGCGGTGCGTCGGTGACCCGCACCTCCGAAGTGATGCGTGCGGCTGAGGCCATCATCAAGGAGGATCCCGCCGTCGATGAATATACCTCGATCATCGGGCTGAATTTCATCGACAACTACTCGCAGGCCAATGCCGGCTTCATGATCGTGACTTTCAAGCCGTTCGAAGAGCGGAAAGGCAAAGGCATGGGGGCGAAGGACGTGATCGCAAGGCTCGGACCAAAATTCCGCCAGATCCAGGGCGGCGCGGTCGTGCCATTGGCACCGCCGCCGATCGTCGGCCTCGGTACCGGTGGCGGGTTCACCTATGTGCTCCAGGATCTGCGGGGTGGCGATCCCAAGGTGCTCGCCCAAGCCGTTCGTGGGCTAACAGTAGCGGCCAATCAGGACCCGAGACTGCAACGTGTCTTCAGTACATTCTCAGCCACCAATCCATCGATCTTCCTCGACATCGACCGCGACAAGGTTCAAATTCTGGGTGTTCAGCTCAAGGACGTATTCCAGGCCTTGCAGGCCTCGCTCGGCGGATACTTCGTCAACAACACGAACCTGTTTGGGCGCACCTGGCAAGTGCAGGTGCAGGCCGAGGCGGCCGACCGATCGGGCATTGACGACATCTATCGCATCAATGTGCGTAACGCCGAGGGAAAGATGATTCCCCTGCGTAGCTTGGCGGAGGTCCGCGTCGTCGTCGGTCCGCCAGCGCTGATCCGCTATAACAACCTTCGCGCGGTGACCATCCAGGGTGGCCCCGCTGCGGGCGTGTCGTCCGGCCAGGCGCTGGCCGCCATGGAAGAGGTGGCGAAAAAGACGCTGCCGCAGGGTTTCAAGGGGGAGTGGACCGATACGGCGTTCCAGGAAAAACGTGCTGAAGGCAAGACGGCGATCATTCTCGGCTTCGCTGTGTTATTCGCCTATCTGTTTCTCGTGGCTCTCTACGAAAGCTGGACGATTCCCGTTCCCGTGCTGCTATCGGTCGCGATCGGCATCCTCGGATCCTTCGGCGCCATTGTCCTGGGCGGTCTCACACTCGACCTTTATGGCCAGATAGGCATGGTGGTGCTGATCGGCCTTGCCGCCAAGAACGGCATTCTGATCGTCGAATTTGCCAAGGAGAAGCGCGAACAGGGTATCCCACTGCTCGAGGCCGCGACGGAAGGTGCGCGTCTGCGGTTCCGGCCGGTGATGATGACATCGTTCGCGTTCATTCTTGGCCTCTATCCGCTGGTGGTGGCAAAGGGAGCCTCAGAACTGGCCCGGCAAGGCGTCGGCACGCCGGTGTTCGGTGGAATGATCCTGGCATCGTTTGTAGGAATCTTCGCCATCCCGCCGCTCTACGTGATGTTCCAGGCCATTCGCGAGCGCTTGAGGCCGGGCTCTCGGCCACCGCTGGAGCACACTGCGGGAGAGACGAAAGTGATGCCGACCGAGCATGCCGCCGCGGAATAACCGGGCATGCCGCAGCGGAATAAAACGCGGATCGCATCTTCACGATCATCGAGGCATCGTAGCGACCGCGATCAAATCGACGTTTATCGTCCTTCGACGACGTTCGCGCCGGCCGCGCGTGGGGGCGATAGATTAGCTCGGTTGGCCCCTGAATGCGGCACCAATCCGCTCCAGTTCGAGCGTCAAGCAGAACAGTGCTCTCACGCGATAAGATCGCCAGCGGGCTCAGAGCCGGCAGCGGTGATACTTCACCTCCATGCTCTCGAGACCAGGGAACAGCCGAGTGATGTTGTCGTCATCGACGACCTTCAGCACGAACTGGACATTGGAAAGCATGATGTCGGTGGCGCACGCCGCGATCAGATTGAGGCTCTGCCCGTCCTCTTTGCGCGTCTTAACGGTGCATTTGGCAAACTTGCCGCGGATCTGGTCCGCGTCGATGATGAAGCCTCCGCCATGAACGCCGGAGAATTCGGCAAAGCCAATCTGCCTCGCGCGTCCACGCCGAACAAACACCTTGTCGCATTTGTCGGCGTCGGCCGCCCAGGCGCCGGTGAGCTGGATCGCGCTGGCGCATTCAGGGAGCGCGAGACCTACGATCATCGCCACCCGCAGAACTGCCCTTCCAACATTCCTCATAGGTTATTTCCCTGGAGGCTGGTCCGGGCCTGTGGGCGACATCCCTCGACGGTGCGATTTCGGAGCCGACCAAGCTTGATCTGGATCAAGAGGTGATATGGCGAAGCGGCCGTAGCGTCGTGGGTGAATGGCGAAGGTCCGTCAGGAAGGAGCTGCCATGCCCATAAATATAGACGATCTGCTGCCTAGCGCGGCGGACATCCAGAAGCAGGCCGCAATGAAGGATGCGGAAAAAACGGAAGAGCATGCTCAGAGACTCGCCGCCGTGGAGGCAGAGAAGCGGGCGCTTATCGAGAAGTTGACCAAACCTTCCGGTCTCTCGGAAGACGAGAAGGTCAAGCTCGCTGCCACCGTCATCCAGCGCGCGGTACGAAACGGCCTCAGTGAAGTCCAAGTCTACCGGTTTCCCAATTCGCTTTGTACCGACCATGGCCGTGCCATCGGTCAGCAGGAGCCTGGCTGGGAGAAGACACTGCAGGGTATCCCGCTCGAGATATTCCAGCTCTGGTCCGATTACCTGAAACCCCGCGGCTACCGCATCAAGTATCGGATCGTCGACTACCCTGGCGGCGTGCCTGGCGAGATCAGCATCACCCTTGGCTGGGGTGACTGAGACAAAGACACTGCCGCATCCGCAATGACCCGAAAGATTTATAAGGAAGGCTACGCACGCTACGCGCCGAGCTTGGCCACTAATGGGAGTGGTTGACTGCTAGAATGACCAGTTCTTTGCGTCGGGTGAAGTTTGTCACTGAATGGTTATGACCATTATGCCAATTCGCACTCACTCCAGCGTAATCGTGACTCCGCCGACAGCCGCCGATAGCTCTACGCCGACCCTGCCGCCGCTCAACTGCAGGATTACGCCCCTCTCGTTCTTTAGCTGAACGCTACCGACTCCGGCTGCCAGCGCGCCGCCGGCGCCGACCGCGGCGTAGCTACCCTGGATGTCGAACGGACTGAGCACGTTGAGCGCGCGCCCCGTTAAGCGGGCGGTGGAGGCGCCGATCGTGAAACCGACGCTCATCCCCGACACGACGAAACGACGGTGTTGCCCCCGACAAGTCAGCACGCCGTGACCGCCGCCGACGCCCACGATGAACCCTCCTTTGGTGAAAACGACGCGGACCTCGCAGGTCTCGGCCTGCAATGGCGAAACCAGGCCGAACGTCAGCAATGCGGCCAAAGCGGCTGCGAGGAACCGCATGCAATAGCTGTTCATGTATACTTGCTCCAGTTGCTGCTAGTCGGGAGTCGAACGCGATGGATCGAGCGTGACCACGACGGTGCTGACGTTCGCAGACAGCTCGAGGCCGGCCTTAGGGCCCTCCAAGATGATGATCACGCCCTTGTCGTTTTTGAGCTGCACACCACCGACGCCGCCAACCAGTGCAACGCCGGCGCCGACGACTCTATAGATGCCGGAAAAATCGCTGAGCTCGTTGATGTAGTTGGCACGCCCGACCAGCTTGCTGATCGAAGCGCCGGCCGTAAGGCCAAGGCTCAACCCCCTCACCGTAAATGGATAGTTGCGGTGGCGAAAGGTCAGCGTCCCGCGGCCAGCGCCGGCTCCCACGACAAGGCCCGCCTTGGCGACGGTAACGCGAACGGTGCCGGTGATCGCATGCGACGGTGCTGCCAAACCGGTCGATACAACGAGCGCGGTCGCGGCCACTGCGCAGACGTGATACAGCCTCATCACGGCTCTCTCACTCGGCCGCGGGCCGGAAGGCTGCCGGCGCACGGCGATCGCCGAACCTCGCCAGGGCTTCCGGACGCACGAGCTTTAAACCCTGCACCGCGTTGTAGCCGTGGATCTCCTTCACATCGAGCTTGCGCATGAAATCGATCGTCTCCTGGGTGATGACCTGTCCGGGAACCATGATCGGGAAGCCAGGCGGATAGGGAATTACAAAGCTCGCCGAAACCAGATCGGGGCCGTTCTTCACGCGGCGGTCGATCTCGGAATCGTTCAGGCGGAGATATTCGCACCCTGCGGCGTCGTAGGCGGCGAAGAAGCCACTGCGGATATCGCCTTCGTTGGTCTTCTGGCCGGCATCGCCGCGAAAGCCGTCGTGGAAGTGCGAAAAATTCGGGAGGTCGGGCACGTCCGTCATCAGGCTCTTCACCCGTGCCTGGAAAGCGCTGGTCGCGCTGGCTCCGCCCTTGATGAGGTCGCGCTCAATCTCGCTGCTGATCTCGGCGAGCACGCGGATAAGATGGGCGACGTCGCTGCGGGTGTTATTGATATTGGACTGGATCAGCACCGAATTGCGCGAAGTCTTGTTGACCTGGATTCCGTAACGATTGGCGAAGATGCCCTTAAACTGCGTGCCGTCGAAGCCGGCGGTGCCGCACACCAGCGTCAGCCGGGTCGGATCGAGGCAAAACTCATCCTCCTTGAGGCTATGCAAGACCTGCCCCCAGTCGACGCCTTGCGCCAGATAATCGGTAAAGCCGCTGGAGCGATATTGCGACGGCACCATCTTGTCGGCGCCGAGCACGCTGAAATATTGCGAGATCAGCGGATTAGCGGCGACTGCCTTGCGGATCGCAAAGGCTATCTCAATGGCATTGGCGACGAGGCCATATCCCTCCAACTCCATCTGCCGCCGCGCGACGTCGAGGCTGGCGATCAACTGCTGGTTCGGGCTGGTCGAGGCGTGCGTGAACACCGCCTCTTTGAATTGCGCTTCCACGGTGTGGAAGTCGACATCCTTGACGATCAACATCGAGCCCTGCCGTATCGCCGACATCGATTTGTGCGTGGAGTTGGTCTGGTACACCCGCAGACGTATCTGCCGCGGATCGGGGATCAGGCGGGCGTTCAGCAGAGTCTCGTCGGATGGATTGTCGCCGAGCTCGGAGCGCTGCCTCTCGTAGGCCTGGATCGACGGCGGGTCTTGCATCCACGCCTCGATGTCGTTGGCCGCGCCCATCGCCGTGCGCGGACGCAGGAAGGGCGAGAAGCGGGCAAAGGCGAACCAGGCTTCGTCCCACAGGAAAATCAGGTCTGGCTTGATCGCCAGGCATTCCTCCATCACCCGGCGTGTATTGTAGACATGCCCATCGAAGGTGCAGTTGGTCAGGTCAAGCATCTTGACCCGGTTCAGCCGGTTCTCTGACCTGAGATTCAACAGCGCCTGCTTAATGGTCTTGAGCGGGACGGCGCCATACATCGAATACTCCGTCATCGGAAACGCTTCGACGTACAGCGGCTGCGCGCCCGACAACACCATGCCGTAGTGGTGCGATTTGTGGCAGTTGCGGTCGACGATGGCGATGTCGCCCGGCGCGAGCAGCGCCTGCACCGCCATCTTGTTGGAGGTGGACGTTCCGTTGGTGACGAAGAACACCTGATCACCGCCAAAGGCCCGCGCCGCCTTCTCCTGCGCTTTCTTGATATTGCCGGTAGGTTCAAGGAGGCTGTCGAGGCCGCCCGTGGTGGCGCTGCTTTCCGCGAGGAACAGGTTCGGGCCATAGAATTCGCCCATGTCGCGGATCCAGTCCGACCTGAACACCGACTTGCCGCGCGCGATCGGCAGCGCATGGAACGTTCCGATCGGGCGCTGGGCATATTTCTTGAGATTGTCGAAGAACGGCGTCTCGTAGCGATCCTGCACACCTTCGAGAATAGCGAGATGCAGTTCGAGCAGTTCCTCCACCGAATAGAAAATGCGGCGCGCGACATTGGCCTCGGGATTGCCTGCCAGTTCCTCCACATTGCGATTCGAGACCAGGTAGATGTCGAGTTCGGGGCGTATCCGCTTCAATGTCTGCGCCAGCGCCAGCGCGGAGTCGGAGGTCTCCCTCTGGTCCATCGGCGCCATCAGGGTACGCAACACGGGCGCATCGTGCCGTGAACGCAGTGCAAAGCCCTCGTTAACAACGACAGCCCCAAGCGCGGGATTGAGTAACGCGGCACAGAACGCGTCCTCGAAACTGCCCGCGAAAACCGGCTCATGGATGAAGCTGTCGGATGGACGGCGCAGCTTGCGCCACTCGGCACCCAGGCTCGACCAGTTCGTGGAGGGAACGCCGGTCACGATCAGGGTTTCGAAATACGGCCGGCGCGTCGTAGTGTCGCCGAAACCAGGCGGCAGCAAATCCGGCATCTCGGTGTCGGTATCCGCATGCACGTCCCAATCGCTAGCATGCTGACGGAATGATCGCGTCTGCAGCGCCTGCGTGATACGCATGGCGAGCGCCAGCGCCCCCGCAGCATCGCCCGCCCCTGCGCGCTCCTTCAACGCCACCATCAGACGCGGGCCGGGATAGGCATGATATTCTTCCGTGATTGCTAGCTGGGAAAGTCTTTCGTCGAAACCGGCACGATCGCCCGATCCGCTCGACCAGGCCTTCGCCGCCTCAACCAAACCGCGCCATTCGTCTGCCCGGGCGCCGGGGCCGGAGAAAAATTGGTCGATCCGCCGTTCCTGAGCTTGCTGCGCCATCATCGTCTCCCGCGCCCTGTGGTTTGCGGCAGCGTTGGCAGCCACGCGCGGACCGAGTCTTGATCTAAATCAAACCATTCGGACTACGCGTTGACGGCGACCGGCTTCTGCTCGCAAACGAGCAATACGATCACGAGCAGCATCACGGGAATGGCGAGACTGTAGGCCCGCGTGACCTCCGTTATAAATGCACCGACGGCTGCGCCTGAGCCAAAGACGATGCACATCGCCCCAAACACGAGAGGCCGGCGAAAAGGTCTTGCCTCGGCGCTTCCGGCGAGGGCCGTGAAAAGGCCTTCGATGGTCTGACGAAAATTACTGGTCACCATCACGGAGTTGTAGCTAAATCCCTCGACCTTTGGAAAGCTCACCATCTGAAACGCGGCGACCAGAGAAAGACCCAGGGTACCAGCGACTTCCGGGAACCGGTTGTGCAGGATCGCAACGATGAACAGGAAGACGATCTCGGTCAGCGTGCTGATCCGCGCTGCGCGCTGTGGCGCGACGCGGCGCAACCAGCAAGCCATGATCACGCCGACGGCGAAAGCCAGAAGCGGCGGAATATAGTGAAGGGCCCTGCCCAATTCTCCGCCCGATAGATAGACCCAGAGAAAGACCAGATTGGCACTTTGCGCGTTGGCAAAGACACGGTGAACAATCCAGGCATAGGCCTCGAGATATCCTCCCGTGAACGCCAGAAGGCTCGCGATCTCGAGCGCCTCGTCGCGGGAAAACAGTGATCCGGCGGGGGCGTGCTCCGTCGACACGTGGGACTCCCATCGGCCAGAAAGCCGGCCCAGGATAAGCGATCCGCGTATGCGGCGCGAAGTCTTGATCTGAATCAAGGACGTCGGATCTGACGGAACCGAGCATGGGCGTGAAGCCTGCCCCAACATTCGCTCCGTGAGCGGGACGGAAGAGATGCTTCGATCCCTCTGCCTGTCACTCGCCCTTCTTGCGGCGCTCGGCGCGCCCATTCCCGGCAGAAGCGCGGACAATCGAACGCTGCTGCCGGTTCAGGAAGAGGTCTGGGCGCTCCCTCTCATCCATCCGACGGTCGCCTACGTGGTTCATCCTGCTGGAAATGGGCCGTTCCCGCTCGCGGTGATGAATCACGGCGTATCACTCAACGCCCGCGAACGCAGCTTCTTCCCCCTGGTTGAGTTTCGGGATGCCGCCCTCTGGTTCGCGCGCCGAGGCTATCTGGTGGTGGCGCCGACCGGGCCGGGATATGGCGCCATGGCTCTCGATGCACCGGATCTCGGCCTGTTCCCCGTGTTCTATTCAAAGATCGGTGCCTGCGAGAATCCAAACTTCCGGGATGCCGGCATGGCGGCGGCGCTGCTCGACAAATGGATCATCGACTATATGACGGAGCAGAAAATAGCCGCGCCCAATAGCGCCATCGTCATCGGTCAGTCCGCAGGCGGCTGGGGCGCGATCGCGCTCTCGAGCCAGAACCTGCCCTCGGTGAAAGCGATCATCACCTTCGCGGCAGGCCGCGGCGGACGCGTCGGCGGCAAGCCGAACAATAATTGCGCTCCCGACAAGCTGGTTGAGGCTACGGCCGCGTTCGGGCGCACCGCGCGAACTCCGATGTTGTGGTTCTATATCGAGAACGACACCTTCTTCGGGCCGGAGCTCTCCAGGCGAATGCATGAGGCCTATACCGGCGCCGGCGGTAGCGCCGAATATCACCTGATGCCGTCCTTCGGCGGTGAAGGACACTTCTTCATCGATTCCGCTGATGCCATTCAGCAATGGTCGCCGCTGGTCAGTCAATTCCTCGACAAGCGCCGTTAGGAGGGGTCGATGATGCGCGATTGCAAGAAGCTATTTTCCTCTGCCGCGGTCGTGGCGGCGATATCGATCCTGTTGCCACCATGCCTTGCTGACGCACAACAGGCCGCGCCGTCCGGCGGGGGCGCGGAGCAAGCACGCGAGCCTGAAATGGCATCGCGCGGCCAGCGCAGCCTGATCCGCCCTATCAAATACGGCGATTGGCAAAAATTCTGTTTCAAGGCAGCCGGAACAAGCATGGTGTGCCGCACCACCATCACCGGCACCTGGGACACCGGTCAAACCGCGGTGCGCGTCGACCTGATCGAGCGCGAAGGCGACAGCAAGGCACGCTTGCAGATTTTCCTGCCGGTCGGGATGTATTTGCAGGCAGGCGCCAAACTGACGGTGGATCAGGGGAAGCCGTACCAAATCCCCTATGTCTGGTGCATGACAAATACCTGCATCGCTGGCAATGCCGCCGATCCGGAATTGATCCGCGAGATGGAGACGGGCGCGAAGCTGGTTCTCGAAGTCGTCGATTCCAGCGTGCAGAGCGTCAGCACCACACTGCCGCTTGGCCGGTTCGCCTCGGTCCGCAATGGCCCTCCGGCGCGAACATATCAGCAAGACATCGATGAATGATTTGATGCGTTACGCAAGACCGGCGGATGCACGCTCAATCGGCTCAATCAGCGACCTTGCGGAAAACGGCTTGGTGAGATAGGCGATGCATCCGGATGCCATCGCCGCCATGCGCGTCGCGTGGTTATCCTTGCCAGTGACGAAGATCACCGGCAGTGTAATTCCGGCGGCCGTCATGCGATGCCGCACTTCAATTCCGGACTCGTCATTGAGGTCGATGTCGAGAATAACGCACACCGCAGTATCGAAATCATCATGCCGCTGAAAGGCGTTGGCGGAGCCGAACAGCTCGCTTTCGTAGCCATGCTCGCGCAGCAGTCGCCTGACGCCCCTGAGCATGCTGGGGTCGTCATCAACGATGTAAACCAGTTTCCGCCTTGGCAAGTGCGCCGGTCCTGTTCTTCGACGCCGACGGGTCGAAACTACGAGCCAGACCCTGTCCGATCGGTTCCGCCGAACGCAATCCGGCCGCCTGGAATCATTTCTGTCATATTCAATATGCCCTGCCCGATGCACTTCCTATTGTCCCCTGGGACAATATGTAAAACAGGCTGGATTCAAGCGGTCGTCGGCCCGTTCGCGCTTCCGCCCAAAATGCCGAGCCGCTCGGCGATCGAGACAAGCTCGGCCAACGTCTGCGCCTTCATCTTCTCCATCACCCGGTGGCGATGGGCCTTGATGGTGCGCTCGGTCGCACCCAATTCCCACCCGACCTGCTTGTTGATCCTGCCCTGCACGACCAGCTCAAATACCTGCCGCTCGCGCGGCGTCAGGCTTGCCAGCAATTCGCGCAGCGAGTCCAGTTTGCGCTTTTGCCCGCGCAAAGCCTCATGACGGACCATCGCCTGTTCGATCGCGCGCAGCAATTGCTCCGACGATACCGGCTTGGTGAGGAAATCCGTAGCGCCGGCCTTGATGGTGCGCACCGTGGTCGGCACGTCAGCGAAGCCGGTTAGAAACACAATCGGCAGCGTCGAGCCAAGCTCAGCCAGGCGATCCTGCAGCTCCGGCCCGCTCAGATCGGGTATGCGCACGTCAAGGAGGATGCAACCCGGCTCGCTCTCGTCAGGCATCCGATCCAGCAATTGCTGCGCCGACGAATAGGTTGCGACATCGTACCCCGCTTTGTTCAGGCGACGCTCGATGGCGGTCCGAAACGACGCGTCGTCATCGACAACATGGATGAAGCCAGTCACACCTCTTCCTCCCCTTCGCCTAGTGCAGCGCCAGCGGCATCGATAGCCGGAATACCGCGCCCCCTTCGGGCTGATTCTCCGCCCAGATCCTCCCGCGATGTGCTTGCACAATGGTCCGCGCGATGGATAGCCCGATGCCCATCCCCTGCTGCTTAGTCGTAAAGAATGGGTCAAACACCTCCGCGAGCTTTTCCGGTTGTATTCCCGGACCGGAGTCGGAGATTGAAATCACTGCCGACGATCGCCCATTCAGCTCGGTGCGACCGATCACGGCACGGCCATAAGGCATCGCCGCCATCGCTTCCATGCTGTTGACGATCAGGTTCAGGATCACCTGCTGCAACTGCACCGGATCGCCCTTGACCCTGAGTTCGCCTGGCGCGGGCTGCAGATAAAGTGCAACATTGCGGGCGGAGGCTTGCACAGCAAGGAAGCCGAACACCTCGCGCACGATGCCGTTGAGATCGACGTCCCTGAGCTCGAACGGCGTCCGCTTCAGGAAGCTGCGCAGGCGCTGGATCACTTCATTGGCACGCAGATCGTCGCGCCTGATATCGGCCAGGATCTCCTTAAGCTCCCGCAAATCAGGCGACGGCGATTCCAGGATCAGCTCCGCCGTCTCGGTATTGGTGAGAATCGCGCCGAGCGGTTGATTGAGTTCATGGGCTATCGACGACGAAAGCTCCCCGGCTGCAGCCTGTCGGTTGGCATGTGCCAGCTCCGAGGCGCGGCTACGTGCTTCACGCTCGGCTTGGCTGCGCTTCCTGCGCTCATGCAGCAGGATCAAGATCAACCCAGCCTGCAGCAGGATCACAGCAGCAACGACGACGCTTTGTGTTCGATAAGTCTCCCAGAAAGTCGGGTCGCGAAAACGAATTTCGCTGCCGGAAGGTAGCCGCGACTCCCCGACGCCCCAGCGTTGCATTTGCGGCCAATTGAAAACCGCCTTCACGGCCCTTGTCTCCGTGACGGGAATGTCCGCCGGCTGTTCTCCGTCCAGAATGCGGAGTGCGAGCCGGGCAGCATCTTCACCCATCACGGCCGGGAGCATGACATAGCCGCCAATACCTCCGGGCGCGAGCAACGTCTCGGCGGCAACGATGATCGGCCGGTTCGCCTTCTCGGCGATGAGCGACAACGCTGCAGCGGGCGGATGAAAAACGGCCTCACGGTCGGCATAGGTTGCAGAATAGATGATTGCGCTGTGCGCTGGCAGATCGGCGACCCGGTCACGTGTCTCGCTCATGGGAAGCCCCGACAGGTCGATAATACGCAAGCCAGCCACAGCCGTTGGGGGCGTTTCATCCTTCCAATTGCCGAAGACACCCCGGTGCTCCCAGCCCTCGCCGACGAGAACGATGCTTTCAAGCTTGGGTACCACCGCGCGCGCGGCTTTGATGGCATCCGGTAGCTTCAGGAGAACGATGCTGCCGGTGACGTCGGATGGAGGTTTCAGTTGCTCGAAGTCCGGCTGTTCAACCATCGCGAACACGACCGGCACCTGCGGCCACAATTCCGTTCGCCATTTCAGCGCGAGCCGAAGCGTCGACGCGCCCACGGCCACGATGACTCCGATCGGCTTGTCGCGGTACTTCTGCTTGATAAGTTGCTCGAGCGCCACTTCATAGGCTTCACCATTGAAGCGATTCAGATCGAGGTCTTCGGCATACAGCGTGATCGGCTCAGCGCTATCGGCAGTGAGCCGCGCGCGTAGCGCCGAAAAGATCTGATAGTAGCAGGGACCACTCAGGTCGGATTGGTCGAGATAAAGGATCGAGCGCGGCCGCAATTCTGCCGCCGACAGCTCAGCCGAAGCGAAAAGAGCAGCCAAGCAGACGAGCAGTCCGATCCGAACGACCATCGCACGCACTCCGGGCTCGACGGGCGAAAACAATAGCACGAGAATTGTGCAAGCGAGACTATGCACGTAAAGGTGCACACGACCACGGCAGCCCGTAGAGACCTGTCCTCAGGGACAATGACCCTCAAGCCAATAGTTCGGCGCGCGGCCGCCGTCGTAAGAGAGATACCGGGCTGAGAAAATGTCGCTACCCCTCCCCCACCGCGATGCAACGAAGGTCTCCGGACGCAAGCCGGTTTCCTCAAGCAGGGAGTTGACCCATGTTCGTCAATCTCAACGCCAATTTGGCGAGCCGTCCCAGATTCCTCGGTGAATTCGGGGCGTTGTCCCAGGCCGAAATCAGTTTAAGCGAATTCAAGTATAATCGCGGCGGAGAAATCTTTGGTGAGGCCGAGCCTGCGGAATACATCTATCAGGTAATCGATGGTTCGGTGCGGAGCTACAAACTCTTGTCCGACGGTCGTCGTCAGATCAACGCGTTTCACCTCTCCGGTGATATCTTCGGGCTCGAGAACGGCGACACCCATCGCTTCACCGCAGAAGCGATTGTCGACACCACTGTCCGCCTGGTAAAGCGCGTCTGTTTGTCGCACATTGCCGAAACCGACGCGATGATCGCGCATAACCTACTCAGCATGACCGCCAGCAATCTGCAGCGTGCCGAAGACCATATGCTGCTGCTCGGACGCAAAACCTCGCTGGAGCGCGTCGCAGCCTTCCTGCTCGAGATGGATCGCCGTCTCACAGCGGCGGGCGTCATCGCACTGCCGATGTGCCGCCGCGACATTGCGGATTACCTTGGGCTCACGCTGGAAACGGTGTCACGTGCGCTGTCGGCCCTTCACGACAAGGGTGTCCTGGGCTTTCTGGGGCAGACGCAGCGGCAAATTGTGCTGCTGGACCGGTCCAGGCTCGCCGAGCTGGATATTTAGGACGATGCGAGGGATGCGTGCTGCGCGAGCGCCTTGCGCAGCACCTCGAAGATCACGGCAGTCGACCAGCCGAAGAGCAGAACCCCGTTCATGGCGGTGATCGGCCCGATCAGCCGCCATCGCGCGACCGGCGTGATGTCCCCATAACCGAGTGTCGTATAATTGACGAAAGCGAAATAGACGAGATCCGCGCCGTCGGTTGCGACGCCGATGACGCTATAAGCCGCCGACCAGACAACAACCTCCAGCGTATGCGCGGCCATCAGGATCAGCACCGTCGCGGTCATGACGCCGATCAGGTGCCGCCACGGATGCGAGGTGCTCGACGACGCCCGCGCGGCGCGGATGGTGGCGACCGTCAGTACGGCATGGATGACGATATTGATACCGGCGACGCATGAACCGACGATCAATTGAAAGATCATGCACGCGTCTCTGGGCTCTCGCCTTTGCGTTCGTCAGTCGATTTTTTCACCAAGGTTGCGTCCCGCTCCTCACGGCTCCATGCCATCAATAATTCCCAGGCCACCGCTAGAATGATCGGTCCGACGAACAGGCCGACGATCCCATGCGCGAGCGTTCCGCCCAGGACGCCGATGAAGATGACCAGAACCGGCGTCGACAGGCCCCGTCCCATCAAAAGCGGTTTGAGCGCGTTGTCGGAGATAGCTACCAGCACCAGGAAGATCGTGATCAGCACGGCGGAGCCGACATCCTTGACCGTCCAAATCCAGATGGCGACAGGAATCAGGATCGGCGCGGATCCGATCTGGATGATGCCGAGCATGAGCACGACGAAGGCCAGCGCGCCGGCGTACGGAACGCCGGCGACCTTAAAGACAATGCCGGCGAACAATGCCTGCAACACCGCGATGCCGATCACGCCTTGTGCCACCGTGCGGATGGTAGCGCCACCCAGCGCCAGGAAATCCGCGCTACGCTGTGGCACGATCCGGAGCAGAATGTTCCGGATCGAGGCGACAAGGTGCGGTCCAGGCGAAAACAGAAAACCCGAGATCACGACGGATACGAGAAATTTGATCGTTCCAGTGCCGGCGTCGCCAGCAAAAACTAGAATCGGACCCGCAAACGGCTTCAGATACGGCGCGAGCTGGCGAAGCGCGGCTTGCAAATTGTCCGACGCCGTCTGCCAGAATTCATGCAATGTCGCGCCAACCAGCGGCCAGTCGCGGATGCTGTCCGGCGGCGACGGGATGGTCAGATTGCCCGACGTCAGTTGATCGGAGATACCGCGCAACGCATCCACCAGGCCGAGGCCGAGCCAGGTCGCAGGTCCCAGAAAGACGGCCAGCATTGTGACGGTGACGATGACCGCGGCAATGCGAGGCCGATGGCCGAGATGCGCCGACAGCCAATCAAAGACGGGGTAGAGCGCAACGGTCAGCACCACGCTCCAGGCGAGGATCGGAATGAAGGGTTCAAGCAGGACGAACGACCAGTAGATCAGCAGTGCCAGCAGGCCGAGGCGAATCGCGATCCGGATTGCCTCTTCGCCGGACCGGTTTGGTCCAGATACTCTCAAAGGACCGCCACCCACGTTCATTCGCCTCGCTCGCACATGCTTTGCAGTCAAACCTGCATGGCTGCCACTTTGACTGGGGACTTGATCCAGATCAAGCGTTGACGTGCGCGCTAACGGAGGCCAAGCAGCGAGCGGCGGTAGAGGTTGCGACGGGCTTCCCGAAGGCACACATAGCTTCCGTGGAAGCCGTGTCCGTAAAGCTTCTGACTGTTCAAATAGTATTTGCGCTTCGCAAAATCGAGCCACACGACTTCGTCCGCAGGACAGTGCCGCTGCGCTTGATCCTGATAGCGAAACGGCGTCATCATCTGCGCCACGGCGTCGCTCGCAAGCAGCGAGAGCAGAAGGCCTGTTGCCAGGCTCGCCGCGTATCGACCACGCGGACGCAGCAAACGTTTTTCTCGATCTGAAGCCATCACTTCTCCGCAGCTTGGCGAGGATACCTAAGGCTAGGTCATGAGCATGACCAGCACCATGCCCCAGATCGTCAGCAGAGTGTTTCCGACCGCGTAGGTAACAGTATAACCGAGCCCCGGGATCTGGCTCTTGGCGCGATCATTGATCATGCCGAGCGACGCGGTGGTCGTGCGCGCGCCTGAGCAACATCCCAGCAGGATGGCGTCGTGGAAGCGAAACAAATATTTGCCCACGTACATTGCGAGGATCAGCGGCACGGTCGTAACCACCACGCCCCAGAGGAACAAGCTGAAACCCAGCTGCTGGAGGCCCGCAACGAAACCCGGCCCGGACGAAATGCCGACCACAGCAATGAACATGTTCAGACCAACCGAGTTCATGAACCAGACCGTCGGCGACGGAATCCGGCCGAACGTCGGGCGCACCGAGCGCAGCCAGCCGAAGAACAGGCCGGAAATCAGCGCCCCTCCGGAGG
Source organism: Bradyrhizobium genosp. P (assembly GCF_049949265.1). Lineage (NCBI taxonomy): Bacteria > Pseudomonadati > Pseudomonadota > Alphaproteobacteria > Hyphomicrobiales > Nitrobacteraceae > Bradyrhizobium > Bradyrhizobium genosp. P. The sequence continues at coordinate 5,982,268 of NZ_CP188195.1, forward strand.
TGGACAAAGTAAGAGGCACACTGCCTATCTTGTAAACCACCGCACCAACCAATGCGCCGACCGCAATCGCCGCTCCGATAAAGGCAACGTCAGCAACGTCGGTCTCGCGATCCGGTCGGCCCAGAAGTTTGATTGCGGCTGCGACATCCGGCGTGCGTCCAATAATGGTGACGATGTCGCCCCGGTTCAGCTTCGTGTTCGGCAGGATGGGGATGTCGACCGCGATCGCACCGCGGGTGATCTTGCGCAGGAACACACCTCGCGCGCCGGGCGCCTTCGCAAGTTCCTCCAGCGTCTTTCCATCGACTTCCTTGCTGGTCACATAGACATCGACACCTTCGATCGGCACCGCCAGCAACTCGCGGTCATCCACTTCTTCCGCCTGCTCGCCGATCAGATTCACAAGCACATCGCGCCGCCCCGCTACGGCCACGGTGTCGCCCGCGTGAATCACGGTATCGGAGGTCGCGTCCATGACCTTCCCGTTTTGCCGGATCCGCTGGACGAACACTCGCTGGTCGGGGATCAGGGCTTCGGCTTCCTGCACGGTCTTTCCAACCACCGGTCCCCGTTCACGAACGCGAAACGCACGCAATTCGAATTGATGCCAGGCGGTGCCGACACCACCCGTCTGCTTCTTCCCGCCGTACTCCTCCTCATATTTCTTGCAGGCCGCTTCAAGATCGATACCCAGCAGCGCCGGACCCAGCAGAGCCAAGACGATCGCAGAGCCGACTGTGCCGAAGATATAGGTGACGGCGTAGGCAACCGGCATCGCATTCAGAAGCTTCTTGGCCTCATCGGCCGGCAGGCCGATGCGGTTGATCGCATCGGTCGCAAGTCCCATCGAGGCCGAAATCGTCTGCGAGCCGGCATACAGTCCCACGGATGATCCGACATCATAGCCGGCGACCTTTGCGCCGATATAAGCGGCCGCCAGGCAGAACACACATACCACCGCCGCAAACAGCGCCTGCGGGACGCCGTCCTGCGCGATGCCGCGCACAAATTGCGGCCCGACGCCATAGCCGATGGCGAACAGGAACATCAGGAAGAAGGTCGGCTTGAGCGGGCCAGTAATCGTGATTCCGATCTGGCCGATGATGACAGCGGCAATCAGTGTCGCGGTGACGGCGCCCAGGCCGAGGCCTTTGTAGGTGAAGGAGCCGAAATAGTAACCCAGGGCCAGGGAGAGGAAGATCGCGATTTCTGGATAGCTGCGCAGCGTCTGGAAGAACCAGTTAATCATGATGTCACCCGTTCATGGTGGTCCCAAAACGTCGGCACGCGCCCACGTTGGCCAGCGCGGCATGCGGGCCAAAGAACCGGCGACGAGACGTATCGGCCGACATCAGGCGACAGCTCGCCGCCTGCGTGTTGATTTATGTCAATCGTCTTTTGACCTGGTCCAACAATCCGACGCCCGGATACGCGGACGGGCTTGAGATAGATCAAGGGACCTCGCCGGCTCTGGAGCATCCTTAGGGAGATTGCGCAACGCGAAGGAGCCAGATCCGGCTCCGTGCAACAGATTGCACAGATCGGGAGCGTCACATGGCTGATATCTTGACCCTGAAGAAGTTCGAGGCGCTGAGCCCGTTCGAGATCAAGGACGAACTGATCAATCTCGCGAAGAGCACCTCGAAGAGGACGCAGACCGCGTTCCTGAACGCCGGGCGCGGCAATCCGAACTGGATCGCCACCACGCCGCGCGAGGGCTTCTTCCTGCTGGGACAGTTCGCCATCACTGAAAGTAAGCGCGTGATGGAACATGCCGCGGGGATCGGTGGCATGCCCCAGGCGAAAGGCATTGCTGGACGGTTCGAGGCCTGGCTCGCAAAGCACAGGGATATGCCGGGCGCCAGCTTCCTATCCGAGATGCTGCCCTTTGCGGTCAAGAAATTCGGCTTCGAGCCGGACGCATTCGTCCACGAGCTTGTCGATTCCATAATCGGCGACAATTATCCGGTCCCCGATCGCATGCTGGTGCACAACGAACGCATCGTGCACGAATATCTGATGTGGGCTATGTGCGGCGAGCCGCGGCCAGCCGGCAAGTTCGACATCTACGCGGTCGAAGGCGGCACGGCTGCAATGTGCTACATCTTTAAGTCGCTGAAAGCCAATCGGCTGCTGCTGCCCGGTGACACCATCGCGCTGGGCACGCCGATTTTCACGCCCTACACCGAGATGACGCATCTCGAGGACTATGATCTCAAAGTCGTGCAGATCAGGGCACCGCAGGAAAATCGTTTCCAGTATACCGATGAGGAAATCAAGAAGCTGGAAGATCCAAAGATCAAGGCCTTCTTCGTCGTCAATCCCGCCAACCCGTCAGGGATGGGTGTGAGCCACGAGACGATGGCGAAACTGACCAACCTGGTCAAGACCAAGCGTCCCGACCTCATGCTCTTGACCGACGACGTCTACGGTACATTCGTGCACGGTTTCAGGTCGCTGCTTGGCGAGCTTCCGCACAACACCATCGGCGTCTATTCCTATTCGAAGTATTTCGGCTGCACCGGATGGCGCCTCGGCACCATCGCTATTCATGAAGACAACATCTTCGACAAGATGATTGCCAAGCTGCCCGACGCCGCGGTGAAGGCGCTCGACAAGCGTTATGGGCCGCTGACGCTTGAGCCGCGCAAGCTGAAATTCATCGACCGTATAGTCGCGGACAGCCGGGACGTAGCGCTCAACCACACCGCGGGGCTATCGCTACCGCAGCAGGTGATGATGAGCCTGTTCTCGCTCGCGGAAATGCTGGATGTGAAAAAGGCCTATCAGGCCGCCTGCATGGAAATCGTTCACAGGCGCCTTCATGCACTGCTTGACGGGCTCGGCCTTGCCGACAAGCTAGATCCGAATCCCAATTACGACGCGTATTACGGCTTGGTCGATTTCGAATTCTGGGCTCGAAAGAACATCGGCGATGCTGCCGTCGAATACCTCAAGGAAAACGTCCACCCGCTCGATCTGGCGTTTCGCCTCGCGGAGGCCCACGGGATCGTGCTGCTAAACGGGGGCGGCTTCGATGCCCCCGAATGGTCGCTACGCGTGTCGCTCGCGAACCTGCCGGACGATGTCTACGACGACATCGGACGAGGCGTTCGAACGATCGCCCGCGGCTACCGGGACGCATACGAGGCGGCCCATAGGAACGGAGGCGGTGCCAAACGCTAACGCCCTGGTCCCTGTCGGCCCGTGAGACGGTCGTCCTGGACCGTCTTGGTGCTTGCCCCGGGGCAGCGGCGTCAGCCGACATCGAGCGCATGAATGAGCATCATCGGGTTTCGGAACGGTTGAGGCCGCCAACTGAGGCGGCCTTACTTCACGAAGAGAGCAATAAAAACCGGGGGGATCGGCAATAGCCCCAAAACCACCACGCACACTTACAAGTTAGGTCGCTCACGGATGTGACCCCATGCTGAGCACGACTTTATGCCACGCAACTCGGCTTGAAAAGTGCAGTTTGTGCCAATCCCGGCGGCGCTTTGCTCACGTCGACGGCTGCACACCGTGTGAGGTCAGCCAATCCGTCTCGATTGCGCAGGTGGCCCCCACGCGCGTCGTAAACGCAACTAAAGGCACATATTGCCCCTCTTTACGTTAAATCCGCCGTTGAAGAAAAGCTCGTACAATGACCGTCGAGCAGCTACTTGCAACATGTCTGACATTGCTCGGCGCCATAATCGGTGGCTACGTGATTGTGAACCCCAAATCGTGGATGAAGAAGCCGACCAAACATCGCTTGATCAGAGCGAGACGATCGAGGAGTTCAAAGAGAAGATTGCCGATTTGTTTGCTGAGGCCAGCAGGCTCATCGCCATGTCGGCGAGCATGAACTGCAGCCCCTTGGAATTCGGCGATTGCCTTGCCGAATTGCTTTCGCTCCTTTGCGTATTTTATCGCAGCGCGAGTGCGCCTTGTGAGCCCGACTGAGACCCCACCAATGGCCGGGCGGTTCATGTCGAGGACGCGCATCGAAATCTTGAGTAGGGCGCTGACAGGCCGTCGGGTTCCGCAGCCGGTATCGGCAGGCCGGCTGGAAGATAGCGCGAACTCACACTGTCGCTCATAGCGTGGCCTCCGAACCAAGGATAAGACTGCTCGCCGGTGTGACCATTGGGCCGCCGATGACCAACGCCACGTCGCTTCGCCTGGCCTGGTTGGTCGATACACCGCGTACCTGACGAACTGCTTCCAAAACCAGTTCAAAGCCATGCGTGTAGCATTCGGCGAGATTGCCGCCGCTGGTGTTCAGCGGCAGCCGCCCGAATGGTGTCGAGTTCGTCAAGGAAGGCCGCTGCGGTGCGTGTCCTCGCGGCATAAAAGATCTGCCAGCGGCGCCCGAGTTCAGGTCGAGCGCGAGGCTCAGCGCATGGTGATCGGACGCGAGTTGCTGCGCTAGGGCGACCCCGCTTCATAACGATCAAAAGCTGAAGAAACTGCCGGGCGACAAACTTGCTGAGTTGGTCAAGACTGACGAACTCGAATTGATTTAGTCGTCCGTGAAGAGCGGCTAAGCGATTGAGCTAGAATCGCATTTGTCGTTGTGGACTGTTTTGCGATTGCAGGGTTTTGATGCTTCGAGCATCGGAACCCTGCAATTTCATTTTCAGGATTCCGTCGAATCGCCAGTCATGATTCCGTCGTCGCATCGGAGGTGGCGATGCGACCGAAGAAGCACAGGACGACGGGATCGGGCGATCTGTTCCGGGCCAGGCTGGACCAGATCATCAATATGAAGCACGAGCTGGTTCAGCTCGCCGGCAAAGTCGATTGGGACTGGATCGACGGTGAGATCGCGCCGCTCTATAGCGAGAACGGTCGGCCAGGCATCGCGACCCGATTCATGATCGGGCTGCTGTTGCTCAAGCACATTTATGGCCTGTCCGATGAGGGGGTGTGCGAGCGCTGGGTCCACGACCCGTACTTCCAGTTCTTCACCGGCGAAGAGTTCTTTCAGCACGCCTTCCCGCACGAGCGCTCGGACCTGAGCCACTGGCGCAAACGGCTCGGCAACAAGCTGGAGCTGTTGCTGGCCGAGAGCTTGCGGGTGGCGCACGAGGCCGGCGCGTTACGCAGCCAGGACCTCAAGCGGGTCACGGTCGGTCGAGTAGCCCCGGGGAATTGCACCCCGAGGCTCTCACGAAACCGGACGTGAACCTCTCGATTCATCCGGCTTCTATCTTCCAGCCGCAGGTCGAATGCCGACTCGCCACAAATAGAGCAGGTTCGGATCGCGCTGTGCGAGCCGTCCCAACCAATATACTGAGGCGACTTTCCGGCCTTTCAACCGCTTGTATTTCCGCCTCGTCCAACGGGCGAGCGCGTCGTTAACGTGACGAAGGACGTTGACACATTCTGTCCGGTAAAACCGTCCATAATAGTTCAGCCATCCTTGCACGACAGGATCAATCAGCTTGGCGAGTTCTTCAAGACTCCAGTGGTTTCGCGTCGAACCCAGTCGCCATGAGCGAATGGTTTGTCGGATTCCTTTGGCAGCCTTGTTGCTGATTGCCGGGAGGAAGTTGAGGAACTTCTCGCCCTTTCGATCGCGAGCGCTGCGCGGCTGGAAGGTGTAGCCAAGGAAGTCGAACGAGATGTGTTCGCATTCCTTTCTCCGTTTATTATCCTTGCAGTAGACGATCCGGGTTTTCTCCGGGTGGAGCTCCAGACCGCATTCCGTAAGACGTTTTCGGATCGCCTCCATCACGGTTCGAGCCTCGCTTTCAGTTCTGCAATGGACTATCGCATCGTCAGCGTATCTTTCGAAACACAAACAAGGGAAGGTCCGCTGCATCCAGTGATCGAATGCATAGTGCAGAACCAAATTTGCGAGCAGCGGTGAAACCACTGAACCCTGAGGGGTTCCGCGTGTTCTCTCCACAAGGATTCCGTCTTCTTTCTCCACGGGAGCTTGCAGCCACCGCTTTACGTAGAGACGAATCCAACTCAGTTCCGTGTGGTAGGCGACGGCCTTTTCGATCAGGTGCCAAGGAATCGAGTCGAAGAACGACTTGATATCAAGGTCGATAACCCAGTCGAATTTCCAGCAACGCTTTCGCGCTGTCCCGACTGCGTCAAGCGCCGAACGGCCGGGCCGATAGCCATAGGAGTCGGGATGGAATATTCGTTCCATCGTCGGCTCCATAACCATCTTTGCAACCGTCTGAGCCACGCGGTCAGCTATAGAGGGTATTCCTAACGGTCGCTTCCCTCCATTAGCCTTGGGAATTTCCACGAGACGGACGGGAGGCGGAAAGTATGTCCCCGACGACATTCGATTCCAGATCTTGTAGAGGTTTCTCTTCAAGTCCTTTTCGAATTCCTCGATGGAGACCCCGTCCACACCCGCTGACCCGCGGTTCGCTTTCACCTGTTTCCAAGCTTCCCAAACGAGATGCTTGGGGATCTGATACGACTTTGCCTCAGTCATCGGCTCCTCCCGTTTCCGGTTGGCCTGTGACTTTGGCTGGAAGATCGGGTCCCTTCGCTCCGCCCGTATTACCGGGCCTCATCACTATTACGAACCCGTCCGCCCCTGCGTCGCGCATTGGTACTCTGCCCTCGGCGGGTCCGCCGCCTTTGGGGTCTCCCTTGGCATCGCGACGCAGGTTCCCATGTTCCGCGCAAGAGCCTGCCATCGGGATCACGCCGCCTCTACACCGGTTGCCGCTCGGCCAATAGACAGGCTCTCGCCGCGCTTGATCCCAGGAGGTGGTATCGCCCCTGGTTTCGACAACACCTGAACTGTACTTTCGATGCATCATCGGCGGTTTACTTGCGTTCGTCTTCCCGTGGCTCACCTGACGGGCTGATCGCCCGCCTTTTCCAGCAACGCTCACCACCTCAGCCATTGAGCTAAAGCAGCTTGTGGCGGTTTGGACTCTGATCCTGCAATCCGAGTCCGAGGGACCTGCCCTCATCTCTTGCGCAGCAAGGCTGCTCGAAAGATGGTCTACATATTCAACCTCCTTCTTCGCGCCGTCATGGCGCACATACCACCGTGCAGCCGAAGGCGATCACCTTCCCGACCGATGCCAAGCTGCTGCACGCGGCGATCAAGGGGCTCAACCGCCTGGCGAGGAAGCACGGGGTCAAGCTGCGGCAGTCCTACCTTCGCATTGCCAAGACCGCGGCAATGATGGCGGGGCGCTACGCCCATGCCAAGCAATTCAAACGGCATCAGCGGCAGTTGCGCATCCTGCGTAGCCGGCTGGGCCGGATCATCCGCGATCTCCGCCGCAAGATCGAAGGTCAGGCTGTGATCGAGAACGCGTTCGCCCTCCCGCTCAGCCGGGCTTCGCAGATCCGCTCGCAGCAGCAACGCCAGCGCGGCTGGAAGCTCTATTCCTTCCACGCCCCGGAGGTGGAGTGCATCGGCAAGGGCAAAGCAGCCGCGCCTTACGAGTTCGGCGTCAAAGCCTCCATCGTCACCAACAACCGCCTGGCTCCTGGGGGCCTGTTCGTGCTGCACGCCACGGCGCTACCCGATAACCCGTACGACGGTCATACCTTGCAGGACGTCATTGACCGCACCGAGACACTCACCGGCTGCGCGATCGAGCGGGCCTATGTCGACAAGGGATACCGCGGTCACAACGCACAAAATCCCCGCCGAATCTTCATCTCTGGCCAGAAGCGCGGCGTCTTCGGTGTCATCAAGCGCGAGCTGCGCCGCCGCTCCGCCATCGAACCCATCATCGGACACCTGAAGACCGATGGTCACCTCGGCCGCTGCTACCTCAAAGGCCGCGCCGGCGATGCGGCTAACGTCATCCTCTCAGCCGTCGGCCACAACTTCCGCCGCATCATCGCCTGGCTAAGGGCTCTTTGGTGCCTGATCCTGACCACCCTCATCGCTGCCGCCAGCGACCGCTCTCCGCTTAATTCGGTTTCTTAACGGACGATGAACTATCGCTGCAGTCCCGACAGGCGCATGCCTGTGCCCAAAGCAGTCGCTTGGTGGTCGTGAAAGCCGAACCCGCACGATAGCTGGCGCCTGACTCGCCTGCCGCCCCGAGCTCAGCGTTTTTGCTGCGCGGAATACACCAGCGACTGATCTTCCATTTCCTGCGCAGGCAATTTGTCGACCCCGGCCATGTTATGAAGTTCTAGGAGGGACGGCATCGCGGCCGTTCCTGCTGATATGTTGACCGGAGCCGACGGGGATCGGAGCATGATGGCGGCGGCCGCCAACACGACAATCGCGAGTGCAGGAATGGTCAGACGCTTCATCGGAGCCTCCGTTTGCAGCCATGAATGGGTCATACGCACGGCCATAAGGTTCAAACGACAGCCTTACTGCGCTGCAATGTCGACGCACCGCAGGATCAGCTAAAGCCGTGCGCTGGGTTCCGCGAAGGCAACCGACACTGGCTGTTGGACGAAATGATCAAGCACGGCGGCAGCCCCCGCCGCAACCAAGGCCGCTACGAAACATGCAGCTATGAACGCGCGCATTGTATCTCCTTGTTTGTTCCGTGCCTAGATGGGCAAGGAATAGGCTTCAGTCTCAATATCCATCATAACTCGGCCAAGCGAGCCTACCGATCGGTAAAAATCGGCCGATTCAACCTCTTCCAGATCGACAAAAAAACGCTTTGCCCATGCCGCTAGATGTTTCTGGAAGAAGTCTCGATCGATGCCTGCTGGTCCGGCGAGGCTTCCGTCGATAAGGCCAGCCATTACTTCACAAAGAATTGCGACGTGATCCTCGGGCTCAGATCCCTGTACCGGTTCGATGCCGAGATGTTGAAGCGACTCTCGCACCCGCGCGAGTGGACGAGAGTATAGCGAGCCCGTCAGATAGTGGGACGCATAAGGTGAAAGCTGGCCGCGGCCAAGCCCAACAAACAGATTGAAATACTCGCGTCCCGCGCTCTCTTCGCTCGCGCGGCCTGCAGCCGCTCCGAGCGCGGCATGAGCCGTTCCAAGCGGGCTGGCGTCGCCACGAAGTAGCGCGAGACGTTTTATCATCTGTGGATCGGGACTGCGGGCGAGCAAGGTCGCCAGCAACGCATACTCGCGCGCGCGGGCGCGATCGATCTCATCGACGGCGCGCCCGGACACATGGTCGGAAAGAGGATGTTGCATCCGCTCGTATCCACCTGCGACGTTCGATGCCATCAAGATCGATCGTCTTGCTCGATATTCGGTTCTGCTACCGTGGTAGCGCTCCGCCGTGAGTACGGCCCTCGGCTAGAGGGCTAATTTCTTCTACGACCCGATCGGCGGCGGTCACCGTCTCGTCGGCACCGCCCTCGTCCGATTGGCCCAGAACGTCCGGCCGATCGAGGCTACCGGTCGCGTCGCTGATTTCGGCCGGCTGCGCGTTTTCGACAACCACACGCGCTTCCGAAGGTGTCTCGGCCAACTTCTCAAATCTGCCCAGTGCTTGCTGCAGAAGAGCAGGTACGTCGTCGGTTTCGTGCAGTGCGCCAAACCCCGGTATGGAATTGGGATCATTGAAGTCCCACTGATTTTCAGCGATTCCGACGAAATCGCGAATTGCCGGATCGCTGGCCCAAGCCTGGCGCAGGGCCGCCCGTGTCAATTCGGCGGGAACTTTAGTCTGCAGAAACACGCGGATATCGGTATTGGCCATGATCGATTCGATCGGCGGCAGTTGCGACAGATCGCATACCCCATCGCCGGCCTCACCATCCGAGTGATACGCTGGATCAGACGGCGAAACCGAGCCAAGCGGAATATCCTTCGCCTCGGCTGCCTTGCCGCGCTCGGAAGCTGCCTCGTGCTTTATCCGTGCCCAGCGCGAAACGAAACCTTCGGGTGAAGTCATGCCTCGTCCTCCGAACCGCCTTCGCGATTTCCGGTTTCGGCCGGCTGGCGTCGGCGTTTGACGAACGGCCGCTCGACATGGTTTCTGGCAACGAATTGCCCGACGATCTCTATGATGTCGGACGGCATCGACACAGCCTCGACAAGATTGCTGCCGGCTTCGGTAAAAGCCTCTCCCTCAGCCGGATCAGCAGTCACTGCAAGAAGTGCATAAGGCGGCTCCGATCCGGTCGGGCCTAACGCCACCCACAATTGGGGCGTTCCAGACGCCAGATTGTCGCGGTAATAGGTCGTCTCGGTCCGATGCAATTCGATTACGGCATCTCCGGCGTAGAACAACGCGCTTTCGGTCTGTGTGTCGAGTGGGGTCCAAGGCTCTGCTGAAGGGCTCCCGCAGAGCACCGCAACAGGCCGCCACAGGAACTCAACCCATGCACTTCTCGCCCGGCGCCGTTCGACAACGACACCTACCGGAATGCGTACGAGCGCGGTCGACCTCAATTCGCATACTCCCCCGAGACAAGCGGCAGGCCAACGATGAGGTTTTGTGGCTTTAATCGCAAAACCTCGTCAGCCGCCACCGCGGCAAGCAGATACACTGGTTCGCCCTTGACCTTTTCGATCACATTCGACGGATCTCGGAACGTCAGCCGATAGAGGCCAATTAGATTCCCTTCGTCGATGTCGCTTTCGTTCCAAATTGCGTCTCCAATGCGGGTCGCCTCGGCATCGAGCCCAACGTACCAGGTGAGCGATACGTCGTGCGCTGCTTTTAATGGTTCAATCGCGACATCCACCGCAAGCAAATGCGATATCCAGCGAACGGTAACGTCTCCGAGCGCGGCGAATCCACGGCCCCCGGCCGTAAGGTCGAGGGCCATATCGAAGCGGTCGCTGCGCTGCCAGTAGCTTTGGGCCGTTGCGTCATTAAGCGTGTCGATTTCGGTAGTCGCGTTCAATCCCAGCAACGCAACGAGTGGCGATTGGGGCTTTCGTCCAAGCGACGCCTCGGTCTCTTGATCGATTGCAATAATCGCTTCTTCTTGCATCATCAGCTTCTGCGGCCGAAAGAACATCTCTGCAGCCCGAAGGATAAATGCGTCAGTACAATCATTCAGCGCATTTCGCAAAATCACCTGGACCAGATGGCTAATAAAGATCGGAGGGAATTTGATATTGCTCCGGACGATCTCGAGATAAGCCGCTTCAAGCGTCCGATGACGCGTGAGATGGTCACGCCACGCCACCATCGTTTCCCAATTCTCGCGCGCATCGGGGTCGGCGATTTCGCCAATCTGCCCTGGGGTCACCTTCACCCGCGGACTGTTCAGCAAAGCGCGATGGAGTCGGCACTCCGCCGGGCAAGCCTCAAGCGGTGGTACGAGTTCGGGGCGAGCCAGGTATGCTTTCAGAAATTCATCTGTGACCAACAGCCTTCCACCCGCGTCGCGATCAAGCAAATGATGCCCGCAACTGAACCAGAAGTCGCGTGTCCCGGTCATATGCGCGCCGCCTTCCCCAGGTCCGCGAGATTGAGTTGTTCATTCGGTGACCCGTCTTCTCCGACCAATTCGACAAAACTGAATGCACGTGACGGCACTTGAGCGGCCGGCCGTAGCGTACGGAACGTCTCGCGAATTGACCCGCCGTCCAAAGTACGCGTGACTGCAATGACAACGCCGACGGGATGATCGCACAACGAGGCCGTGAAACCAATTTCCTCTTCAGCGGCAGCGCGCGCCATCGCGACATCAGGCGCATCAAATCGCGAGACGAGTTGTTCCGCGAGTATCTCGACCGCCGTCACTCGATCTTGCTCGTCTGCATCGACGATCTGGACCAGCGTTGAACGCCCGAGCGATCGAAGCCCCAGAAAGCCTGCTCGAAATGCAGTCCGAGCTTTGCCCTGCAACGCGGGAATGTTCTCGTTCAGGAATGCGAAGGCGCCCGACACAGCCCATTCACCGGGCAACGCCGCACATTCGAACACAAATGTATCCGAAAGATCGAATTGAATGGTCCGCAGCAGTTTCACGTCCCTGGCCTCCGCTTATCTGTCTCATCGCGTTCGCGCAGATAATCGTCGGTGGTCCGAACCGACCGACCGGGACCGCCATAGGGATCAAAGTTTTCTTCCGAGACCGCAGCGACACGACAATTCTCACACATTTTGATGAGATCCACCCGTGGCGATGAGCCCGGGTACATCCAGTGGTGGCCTTCCAGTTTCGCAACAACACGTTCGATCGTGCTCTTGACGCCAAACGGCTTATTGCACGCAATACAGCAGAATGGTTCCTCTTCCTTCAAGACGCGGGCTGGAGCGGTGCCGGCACGGAAATCGATTTGGGGCTTCAGGGTGATGACGCTTTCAGGACAAGTGGCCTGACACAAGCCGCACTGCACGCAGGCGCTCTCGACGAATCGAAGACGCGGTCGATCCGGATCGTCACGCAGCGCACCGGTCGGGCAGGCCGAGACACAGGCGAGGCAGAGCGTGCAACCGCCGGTCTCTACCTCAACCGAGCCAAACGGGGCGCCCTTTGGGAGAGCAATAATCTCGACCGGATCAGGCGCCGCTCGATAAAGTTCGCCCAGTGCGAAGTACAGTACATCGCGCTTGCGGCCGGTAGCCTTGAAGCTCGCAGGTCGCGGAGCAGCAGGCATCGGCGATATCTTGCTCAACGCGGCGCCGAGCATCTCGGGGTCGTCGGTTTCGATTGTCGCGACCCGAATAAAGTCAAAGCCGAGGCCCGCCAGGATCGGCTCTGCCAACCCGAGGGTCTGCCTCAATCCGGACACATCGTGGCGAGGCCTGCCCCGCATCAAGAAACGCACGGCCGAGGTACCATAGGCGAACGCGGCAGCTACAGTCTCAAGCCCCACCTGGGTGATTTCGTTGACAGCGAATGGCAGCACGCGCGCCGGCAAACCATCGCCGAACTGCGCCACGGCCTCGACCAGCGCTGCACCATGCGCGTCGTCGTGAACCAGTACAATGGGATGTTCTCCACCCGCTTCGCGATAGGCCAGCAGCAGTGAGCGTAGCCTCTGCATCAGCGCATCCGCCGGCGGCATCGCGTAGGAGGCCGCGCCGGTCGGACAGGCCGCCGCGCATTGACCGCAGCCGGCACAAATATTCGGATCGATTGCTACATGGGGTCCCGCGGATGTGATGGCGCCCGCCGGACAAAGGTCGAGGCAGCGCGTGCAGCCGACAATCCCCGATCGCGAATGCGCGCATAACGACGAATCGAACGCAATGTAGGTCGGCTTTTCAAAGCTACCCTTGAGATCGCGTGCCTTTTCGACCGCTTCCAGAATCGCAGGACGGCTTCCTGGATCGACGCGCAAATAGCCGTCGCGCAGATCGGTCGAGATAAATAGCGGCGGTCCACCGGAAAGATCGAGAATGATGTCGCAATGCGATTGCGCGCCGTCGCGCGCAACGCCGAACGCCAATGTATCGCTCGCCGAGGGTATCGGCAGTGCGAACCCGTCGACGGTGACATCGAAGGTTCCGAAATATCCCCTTGCGTTTCTGATTTTTCCCCGAGCCACAGGGAAGTCGGTTGTCTCGGCGGTAACGTCAACGGCGGACGGCGCGATCAGGACTGTGACATTGAGATAGTCTTTTAGAAGATTGCCAGCTTCGATGGCTACCTCATTGCGGCCGTAGATCAGGATAACGCCACCGCTCTCGACCGACACAAACGGCACATCCGGCATCGGCACGGAGGCCGCGGCCCGCAACGCCGCCGCCCGTGGTCCGGAGGCCAGGGCTTCATCCGCAGGCCCATCGGTTTCGCCGATGTTGGTGTCCATTGTGTCCAGCGGGGCGCCTCGCATTGTTCTTGATTGCCTTTCGGGTCGTCTGGAGAAAATCGACCGCGCCCAACGCGCGGACACGGTTGTTCTTGAGATCAGCCAGGAACCACAGGTACCTTTTCTTTGCGGAACGCGGCCAGGGTCTGCGGGTCCAGCTTCAGGTGCGCTTGGACCAGTTCGGGCGGCGTCAGCGCCAGCCACTGGTCCAGAGAGACGTCGGCATAATAACTACTCTTGAACACCTCCAGGAAGCGCAGCGATGTGGTACCGGTGTTTTCAACATAGTGCCCCATTGCGAAGGGTACGTATCCAACGTCGCTGGCCATAAAGTCGAAGGTGCGCGCTTGTCCTGAGGCCGCGAATACCCCCATTCGGGCCTGCCCGTCGATATAATACTGCCACTCATCAGTGTTCGGATGCCAATGCATCTCACGCATGCCGCCCGGCTCGACCTCGACAAGGGCCGCGGAGATTGTCTTGGACGCCGGGAATACGCTGGTGTCGGTGATACGCACCGTCCCGCTTTTGGTCTTGATAGGCTCCTGCGCCAACATTCTGTGACTGAAGGTTTGTGGCACCGGTTTCGCTCCAGCCATTTTGTCGGAAGCGAGCGGTCCCGGCGCATCACTGGCAAAAATATAGAGCTCACTGGGGTCCGGGACGTGGCCGAAGGCAGCAGTCGGAACGCCAAAATTCATCGCGAGGACCTCCTTCGGCGTGTGCTTGAACCAGTCGCTCAGGAGGAAGGTATTGTCTTCATCGAAATCGCCATCATCGAAGACGAGAAGGAACTCGCAACCATCCGGATTTAAGCCCTGGATCGAATGCGGAACGCCTGACGGAAAATACCAGAGATCGCCGACGCCCACGTCATCGACAAAGTTGTTTCCCTGAGCATCGATCGCGGTGATGCGCGCGGTGCCGTAAAGCATGTAGGCCCACTCGGCCGCCTTATGCCAATGGAGTTCGCGAACGCCTCCGGCATTCAGGCGCATGTTTACCCCGGCGATGTTCTTGGCAACGCCGAGCTCCCGGACGGTGACCTGTCGGGTCCAGCCGCCGGACTCTTGCCGGATGTGAGCGTCGGAAAAAGAGAACCGCAAATTGGGCAACGTGCCGTGATCGGTCGAGGGTGGCACGAGCAAATCGGGGTTCTGCCGGTCGCGCGTCAAGTTTCGCGGGCCAGGATCGGTGCCGCCGTGGCCAGGACGCTGAGGTTGGGGGATAGGCTCGCCGCTCTGCGCACTGGCGGCGCTAGCGACCGCAAGGGCACCGCCGGCGGCGGTCGCAGCCAGGACGGCACGTCGGGAAATATCATCCATGTGGTTGCTCCTTTGAATGTTGAATCGCACCACGGAGGACGATCTTCACTCCGCAGGAGTCGCCGAAGCGTGCCCTCCTTCGTACCGAGACTCTTCTGCAAGTTTCTGCGCCAACCAAAGATCGTGATGTTCTTTTGCCCAGTTGAGATCGACCTCTCCCGTTCCCATAGCCTCGAACGCGCCTTCCATACCAAGCGTGCCGATATAAATGTGGGCGAGGATCAGTGCCACGAACAGAATGGCGACGACGGCATGCACGACCTGCGCGAGTTGCATTTCCGCGATGTTGATCCCGTAAAAGGGAAACAGCAGCAGGAAGCCGGACGCCGATACGGCGATACCAGCGAAGAGAGAGAGCCAATAGACCGCTTTCTCGCCGGGATTGAAACGCCCGGCTGGCGCATGTTTCGATTTGATGAACCCGCCTCCCTGCTTGATCCACTCGATGTCTACCTTCTGAGGCAAATTGTCCCTGAAGAAGAGCACTACGATCAGGATCAGACCGGAGACGAATGCGAAGCTGGAGAAATTGTGCACGTACTTCGCAACCTGCGAGATCTCCGAGAAAGCCTCAGGACCGATCACGGGCAACAATACGATCTTGCCAAAGGTGATATTGAGCCCGGTCAGCCCGAGAAGAACAAACGAAGTGGCGGTCAGCCAATGGGAAAATCTCTCGAAAGCCTTGAAGCGGACCACCTTCCGACCGGACCGGCCTGCGGCAATCCGGATTCGTCCCAGGATCAGATAGGCGGCGGCCAAGAGCACGATGGTGCCGATGATGACGACCGCGCCGCCCCAGTGGAGTAGCACCTCGTGGATATATTCCCAGGTTCGCCCCATCGGCTGAATCAACACGGCTGCCTTGGTATCGGGAATATCGACCCGACCTTCAATGCGGGGAAACTGCTTCAGCAGGGTACTCTGATCGATGACGCTAGCGTCGGGATCAGGAGCCCCATCCGGACCGAGCTTTTGCGAAAACACGGGAGCCGCTACGATAATGGAAAATAGCGCCGCACCGACGACCAGGAGGCGGAGGCGTGCAAGACAAAACATAACGATCATGCTCCCTGGCAACTTGGGTTACTTCACCCCGCACTCCGCTAGACTTCTACGTCCTCATGATAGGCTGTCATCCAGCCCCATGCGCCGGAACCGTAACCGCGCTTCAACACACGTTCCTTGTAGATCTGAGCAATGATGTCGCCATCGCCAGCCAGCAGCGACTTGGTCGAGCACATCTCCGCACACATCGGCAACTTGCCCTGACCAAAACGATCCGAGCCGTATTTCTCGAACTCTTCGGCGCTTCCCGGCGCTTCGGGGCCGCCGCCACCGGCGCAGTAGGTGCATTTGTCCATTTTTCCACGGGAGCCGAAATTGCCGACCTTCGGATACTGCGGCGCGCCGAACGGACAGGCATAAAAGCAATAGCCGCACCCGATGCACAGATCCTTGTTATGCAGCACGATGCCGTCTTCCGTCGGATAAATGCATTTCACCGGACACACCGCTGCGCAGGGGGCATCGGTACAATGCATACAGGCCATCGACACCGAGCGCTCGCCGGGTTTGCCGTCATTAATCGTGACGACGCGGCGGCGATTGATGCCCCAGGGAACCTCATTCTCGTTCTTGCAAGTGGTAACGCACGCGTTGCAATCGATACAGCGATCTGCGTCACAAAGGAATTTCATCCGTGCCATGAGTTTGACTTCCTATGCCGACCTGATCTGACAAAGCGTGGCCTTTGGTTCCTGCATACCCGTCGCAGGATCGTATCCGTAGGTCGTGAGTGTGTTGACACTCTCGCCAAGAACGATGGGATCGGCCCCCTTGGGATATTTGGCACGCAAATCAGCGCCTTCGAACCAGCCCGCGAAATGAAATGGCATCCAGGCAACGCCCTTGCCTACCCGTTCCGTCACGATCGCTTTCATGCGGGTCTTTGAACTGTTCTCCGCACCCGTGACCCAAACCCAGCCACCGTCCTTGATCCCCCGGGCGCCAGCATCCGCCGGATTGATTTCGACGAACATGTCCTGCTTCAGCTCGGCCAGCCATTTATTGGAGCGCGTCTCTTCGCCGCCGCCCTCATATTCAACAAGCCTGCCCGAGCTCAGGATCAGCGGAAACTGCTTGGCTATACCTCTATCGACGGCTGCTTTCTGCACGGTAAAACCGATGTTGGGCACACGGAACTGCCTCGCATCGGGTAATGTTGGATAGTCCGCGACGAGATCCGGTCGCGGCGTATAGATTGGTTCGCGATGCACCGGAATTGGATCCGGCAAATTCCAGGCAATCATGCGCGCCTTGGCGTTGCCATAAGGCGAGCAGCCATGCTCGATCGCAACGCGTTGAATTCCGCCCGACAGATCGATCGACCAGGAGACCGCATCCGGATTGGCTGGATTCACTCGCTGAATAACTTCCATTTCCTGGGTCGTTAGATCCTTGTCCCAGCCCAGTTTCTTCAGAACGGCGAGCGTAAATTCCGGATATCCATCCTTGATTTCGGAATCGACCGAATACGAACCTTCGGCAAGCAGGTTGTCGTGTTGTTCCTTTTCGACTTCCTGGCCGTTCTCCATCACCTTGCGCTTGACGATGCGTTCGACGCCGAAACGGGCACGGAACGTGCCGCCGCCTTCTTTGACCGACAGGTTGGTGTTGTAGAGGATAGGCGTGCCAGGGTGCTTGAATTCGGGCGTTCCCCAGCATGGCCACGGCAAACCATAATAATCCCCGCCCACCTCCGGATCGTCCTTTGGCGCACGCAGGGTGACCAGATCAAACTTCGACTGGTTCCTCATGTGAGCCTTGAGCCGCTCCGGGGATTGCCCGCAATAGCCCGTGGACCACCCGCCGCGATTGATCTCCCGAAGAATATCTTCCGCGGACACCACGCCGTTATCGACCTTGATGTTCTTGAACATACGATCGGCGAAGCCGAACTTCGTGGCGAGCATGTACATGGTGTCGTAGTCGTTCTTCGATTCAAAGACCGGCTCGACGATCTTCTCGCCCCATTGTATCGAGCGGTTTGAATTCGTCCGTGAACCATCCATCTCGAAGCTGGTACAGGCCGGCAAGAGATAGATGCCGTCCTTGCGTTCCGAGAGCACCGACCATGCGGTCGGATAGGGATCACACACGACAAGCATTTCGAGCTTTTCGATTCCTCGCTTTGCCTCCGGCATCCGGGTAATCGTGTTAACGCCATGACCCATGACGAACATCGCCTGCACGTTATCAGGCTGCGTTACGTGATCCTTGGGGAGCAAGGTCGCGTCAAACCAGCGCGTGCTTGGAATACCGGGAGCTTCCATTAGCGTCTTGCTTGCGAAACGCGCGGCGATCCAGTCGTAGTCTACTTCCCACACCCTGCACCAGTGATGCCACGCGTCCTGGGTTAGACCGTAATAGAGAGGCAGCGACGTCACATCGAGGCCCAGGTCAGTTGCGCCCTGGACGTTAGTATGGCCGCGGAAAATATTAGCGCCGCCGCCAGCAAGTCCCACATTGCCTGTTGCCAACAACAAAATGCAGCTGGCTCGGACGTTAGCCGTGCCGGTCGTGAACTGAGTTTGCCCCATCGCCCAGACCAGCGTCGCAGGCTTTTCTTTGGCGAAAACCTCAGCGATATGTTTGACCTGCGCTTCAGGCAGGCCGGTGACGCGCTCGACCTCTGCTGGCGTCCATTTCGCCACCTGCTTACGAACTTCGTCGACACCGTAAACACGTTGGTTCAGAAATTCCTTGTCTTCCCAGCCGTTCTCAAAAATATGCCACAGCATCCCGTATATGGTCGCGATGTGGGTGCCCGGCCGCACGCGAACATATTCCGTCGCGTGCGCGGCCGTCCGGGTCATGCGCGGATCGATCACGATCATGTTGGCCCGGTTGAGCTCTTTGCCTTCAAGGATGTGCTGAAGAGAAACCGGATGTGCCTCGGCGGGATTTCCACCCATCACCATGATGGTCTTGGCGTTACGGATATCGTTGTAGCTGTTCGTCATCGCACCGTAGCCCCAGGTATTGGCGACCCCGGTGACAGTGGTGGAATGGCAGATGCGCGCCTGGTGGTCGGAGTTGTTCGTCCCCCAAAACGCGGCAAGCTTGCGGTTCAGATACGCGGCCTCGTTGGTGAATTTTGCAGATCCGAGCCAATAGACCGAATCCGGTCCGGACTTCTGGCGGATTTCCAGCAGCTTGTCGCCAATTTCGTCGATCGCCTTTTCCCAGGTGAGCCGTACCCACTGGCCATTCACAAGCTTCACCGGATAACGCAGCCGCCGTTCGTTCAACGCATCATCGCGAACCGCGGCGCCTTTGCAGCAATGCGATCCCCGGTTGATCGGGCTGTCGTAGTCTGGCTCCTGACCGATCCAAACGCCGTTCGAAACCTTGGCAATCACCGAACAACCGACCGAGCAATGAGTGCAAATATTCTTTCGTGTGGTTGTCGCGGCGCCCTCGGTCGGAGGCGGGCCCGCTTCAGCCTTGCGGACACCGCCGAGCGGTAGATCGCCAAGCACCGCCAGTGCACCGGCAGTGATTCCGGCGCGGTTCAGAAAGGTACGACGATCGACGCTGTTGCTGGATCGTGCGATCGGCGTGCCAACCCGTGTTCCCGATGGTCTTTGGCGATCCGATTTCCTGAACGACACGAACGCCTCCCTTATTTCGCAGGATATCGGTTTACTCGATAGAAGTTTTCAACTTCAGCAGAGCTTGCCCGATAACGAGCCTTGCGCTTATTAGCGGTGTCACTCGGCTCGGCCGCGACGGCCTCAAAAGGCAGCACCTCGGTTCCCACGGCTGCGGTGCCAGCGATCGTAGCGCGAAGCAAATCGCGGCGCCGCACGGTGCTCAGGAGAAATCCCTTCATGTAGGGCGCCCTTTCCCGCTTAATCGAAGACAAGACCGAAGCCAATTTCAGAGTTTATATGGGTCCGAGACAAGTAAGCATATTGGGCCAATACCGAGACTTCAACCAAGAAACATCATCGATTATCCGCGATTGGCGCGAAGTGGCCCTATTTGGAAGCAATTCAGCGAAAGTCTCGCTGACCAGCACGGTTCGTCATAGGTTAGTCCATTGTCCTTTTGGAGCTACTCCGACCGTTCTGGCCCCAGACATTCGGTTCGCTTTTGGTAACGTTGATCGACCCCCACGGTCCGTCGTAAGCGGGTCGTGCAACGCACCGGCACGACGGATCACGGGCATCATTCTGGTCTCTAGCGCTTCCGAGCGCGTTACCGGTGTGCCCTTCATGAGCCAGCCCAGCCTCAAGCAGATTGGCAGCGTATTCTCGCGCTATGCCAACTTCACGCTCGGCGGCGGGAGCGCTACGACGGCCGTGATCCACGGCGAAATCGTCGCCAGGCGGCGTTGGGTGAACGAGGAACAGTTCGCGCTGTCTTACGCGCTTGCGCGACTGACGCCGGGAACCAACCTCCTCGTCTTCTGCGTCGGCATCGGCTGGATGCTGCGGCGTTGGTCCGGCGCGATCGTCGCTATTTTTGCGGCATCAATTCCTTGCACTGTGTTCGTGGTAGCGGTCATCATCCTGTTTGCTGAATGGCAGGAGAATCCGTTCGCTCAGGCAGCGATAAGGGCGCCATCGCTGCCGCCGTCGCGGTGAAGACCGTCTGGACTATCGCTCACCCGCATTTCCGGTCCGGAAACCGTATCCGTGTCCTGCTGATCGGCGTAGCAGCGTTCGCTTTTCATGCCGCGGCCGGCATCTCGCCGATTGATGTTCTTTTGATCGCCATCGGCGTTGGCGTCCTGCTGCCGGTGCCGTTATGAACATTTTGCTGCTGTATCTGCTCCTCCTGAAGGGAACGCTTACAGCGTTCGCTGGCTTGGCGTCCTTGCCGGTGATCCAGGAATTGCTGGTCAATCACCATCACGTGCTCACGAACGAGCAGCTTAACGAGGCGGTAGTCATCACCCGCAGCTCGCCTGGACCCGTCGGGCTCTACATAGTCAGCGTCGGCTACCGCGCAACCGGCTTGCCGGGACCGGTCGCAGGCTGGCTCACCATGATCACGCCGGCGCTGCTTATTATCCCGCTGATTCACTTCGTTGGGCGGCGGATGGACCATCCCCGAGTGCGATCCGTCCTGCAGGCCGTCGTGATCGCAAGTGCCGGCCTCCTGCTGGCGTCCGCGATGCCGCTAGGCCGCGACGGCCTGACGAGCTCCGTCACGTGGGGAATCGCGGTGGTGTGCTTCGTGCTGCTGTTGACGACAAAGATCGACACGCTGTGGATGATCCTCGGTGCCGCGGCCGTCTCTTTTACGATCTCCGAAGCCGGACTAGCGGCCTACCTCTGATCTTGGCCACTTTCGCCATCGGGCCAGAAAGCGGCAAGCGTCGAAGGTCAGGCTGCGGCGCGCAGCGTCAATACTATTCCGCCGCGTGTTGGATCTCGGCACGTTCGACGCGAACGGCGCAGAACTTGAATTCCGGAATCTTGCCAAATGGATCGAGCGCCGGATTCGTCAGCAGGTTGGCGGCGGCTTCCGCATAGCAGAACGGCATGAACACCATGCTCTCCGGAACATCCCGATCGGCGCGCAGCTTGACGTCGACCGCGCCGCGTCGCGTCTCCATCCGGATGAAATCGCCGGGCGCAAGTTTCTTCTTGCGCATGTCCTTGGGCGACATGAAAGCGACCGCCTCCGGCTCGATCTGGTCGAGCACATGCGCACGCCGCGTCATTGACCCGGTGTGCCAATGTTCGAGCACGCGCCCCGTCGACAGCACCATCGGATATTCGTCGTCGGGCAATTCATCCGGCGGAATGACCTTGGCTGGCACGATCTTGCCGCGGCCGCTCTCGGTCGGAAAGCCCGTGGTGAAGATGATCTCGTTGCCGGGCTTGTTGGGATCGTCGGCCGGATAGGTCACGGCGCCCTCGCGCACCAATCGTTCCCAACTGATGTTGTTGAGCGACGGCATCAATTGCGCCATCTCGGCGTAGACGTCCCCGGGCCCGGAATAGTTCCAGGGCAGACCCATGCGTTTGCCGATCTCCTGAATGATCCAGAGATCCTGGCGGGCGTCGCCGGGCGGCTTGATCACCTCGCGCGCCAATTGCACGCGGCGGTCGGTGTTGGTGAAGGAGCCGGATTTTTCCGCGAACGCCGAGGCAGGCAGGATAACGTCGGCGTGGAACGCAGTCTCGGTCACGAACAGATCCTGCACCACAAGATGGTCGAGCTTGGCCAGCGCCTCGCGTGCATGTTGCAGGTCGGGATCCGACATTGCCGGGTTCTCACCCTCGACATACATGCCCGATATCTCGCCCGCGTGGATCGCGTTCATGATCTCGACCACGGTAAGGCCGCGAACCGGATCGAGCTCTTTTTGCCAGAGCTTCTCAAAGGCGCCACGCATGTCGTCGCGGCCGACCGGCTGATAGTCGGGCAGGAACATCGGGATCAGACCGGCGTCGGAAGCGCCCTGCACGTTGTTCTGGCCGCGTAGCGGATGCAGCCCGGTGCCGGGGCGGCCAACCTGGCCGGTGATCAGCGCAAGCGCAATCAGGCAGCGCGCATTGTCGGTGCCGTGCACATGCTGGCTAATGCCCATGCCCCAAAAGATGATGGAGGATTTGGCGCGCGCATAGGTGCGAGCGACCTCGCGCAGGATTTCCGGCGGAATGCCGCAGATCGGCGACATCTTCTCCGGCGTGAACTCCGTGATCTTGGCCTTCAGATCCTCATAGCCCTCGGTATAGCCGGCGATATATTGCTCGTCGGTCAACCCCTCGGTGATGATGGTGTGGATCATCGCGTTCAGCATCGCGACGTCGCTGCCGGGCTTAAACGCGAGATGTTTGATGGCATGGCGCGACAGCGTCTGCCGCCGAGGGTCCATCACGATCAGCTTGGCGCCGCGCTTGGCGGCGTTCTTGATGTAGGTCGCCGCCACCGGATGGTTGATCGTCGGATTGGCACCGATCACGATGATGACTTCGGCGTCCATCGCCGCCGAGAACGGTGCCGACACCGCACCAGAGCTCAGGCCCTCGAACAGCGCCGCCACCGATGAGGCATGGCAGAGCCGCGTGCAATGGTCGACGTTGTTGGAACCGAACCCGGTTCGCACCAGCTTCTGGAACAGATAAGCCTCTTCGTTGGAGCCCTTGGCCGAGCCGAAGCCGGCCAAGGCCTTGGCACCTTTTTCATCGCGAATCTTCTTCAGGCCGTTGGCGGCGATGTCGAGCGCTTCTTCCCACGAGGCTTCGCGGAAATGGGTGTAGGGATTCGCCGGATCGACCTGGTCGTAGGCGTCCTTCCTCACATTCGGCAACCGCACCAGCGGCTTTGTCAGTCGATTGGGGTGATGGATGTAGTCGAAGCCGAAACGACCCTTGACGCAGAGCCGATTGTGATTGGCCGGGCCGTCGCGGCCCTCGGCATAGATCACCTTTTCGTCCTTGACCTGATAGGTGACTTGACAGCCGACACCGCAATAGGGGCACAGCGAGTCAACCTTCTTGTCGGGATAGATGACGCGGGTCTGGTTCTCGTCCAGCATCACCGACGGCATCAGCGCGCCGGTCGGACAGGCCTGCACGCATTCGCCGCAAGCGACGCAGGTGGACTCGCCCATCGGATCGTCGAAGTCGAACACGATCTTGGCGCCGTGGTTGCGATAGGCCATGCCGATGACGTCGTTGACCTGCACCTCGCGGCAGGCGCGTACGCACAGGCCGCACTGGATGCAGGAATCGAGATTGACGCGCATCGCGGGATGGCTGTTATCGCCACGCCAGCGTTCGGCCGCCGGGAAGCGGCTCTCGGTCACCTCAATCTTTTCGGCCCAGTGCCAGAATTTGGAATCGGGATCGTGCGAGGTCGCCCGCGCCGGCTGGTCGGCGACCAGCAACTCCATCACCATCTTCTGCGCCGCCACCGCGCGCGCGCTTTCGGATTTGACCTTCATGCCAACGCTCGGTGTGCGCTTGCAGGACGCCGCCAGCACGCGCTCGCCCTCGATCTCGACCATGCAGGCGCGGCAATTGCCGTCGGGCCGGTAATCCGGCTCGGGCGAATAACACAGATGCGGAATCTCGCGGCCCTGGCGCTTGGCCACCTGCCAGATGGTCTCGCCCGCGTTGGCCTCGACCTGCTGGCCGTCGAGTTCGAACTGGATTTTGGTCATTCCGCAGCTTCCTTGGGCAGGAATTCGTCCGGGAAATATTTAATCACGGAGGTCAACGGATTCGAGGCCGCCTGGCCAAGGCCGCAGATCGACGCGTCGCGCATCGCCTGACTCAATTCGTCGAGCAATTCCCGGTTCCAGACCGGCCGTTCCATCAGGATCGTCGCCTTCTGGGTGCCGACCCGGCAGGGCGTGCACTGGCCGCAACTCTCGTCCTCGAAGAAGCGCATCAGGTTCAGCGCCGCACCCTTCACGCTGTCCTGCTCGGACAAGATGACAACAGCGGCCGAGCCGATGAAGCAGCCATATTTCTCGAGCGTGCCGAAATCGAGCGGGATGTTGTCCATCGCCGCCGGCAAAATGCCGCCGGATGCGCCGCCCGGCAGATAGGCATGGAAGGCGTGGCCATCGGCCATGCCGCCGCAGAACTCGTCGATCAGTTCGCGCACGGTGACGCCGGCGGGTGCGAGCTTCACGCCGGGATTTTTGATGCGGCCCGATACCGAATAACTGCGCAGGCCGTGACGTTCGTTGCGGCCCTGGAATGACCACCAGGCGGCGCCGTTTTCGACGATATCGCGCACCCACCACAGCGTCTCGATATTATTGATCAGCGTCGGCAATCCAAACAATCCGACCTGGAACGGATAAGGCGGCTTGTGGCGAGGCAATCCGCGCTTGCCTTCGATGCTTTCCAGCAGTGAGGATTCCTCGCCGCAGATATAGGCGCCGGCCCCGCGACGCATGTGCAATGTCGGACCACCCGGCGGGAGCTTTGCGATCTCGCGTTCCAGAATTGCGCGCGCCGCCGGATATTCGTCGCGAATGTAGATGTAGATGTCAGGCGCTTCCACTATATACGCGCCGATTAGCATACCTTCGATAAAGCGATGCGGATCGCTTTCGAGATAGAAGCGGTCCTTGAAGGTGCCGGGCTCGCCCTCGTCGCCGTTGATCACCATCAGCCGGGGCCCGGGCTCGCCGAGCACCGCGCGCCATTTGCGCCCCGTAGGAAAGCCGGCGCCGCCAAGGCCGCGCAAGGAGGCGTCGTCGAGCGACTTCAGGAGATCTTCTTTTGCGAGTTCGCCGGAGCGCAAGTGCGTCACCAGCTTGTAGCCGCCGCCGGCGACATAGGCGTCGTAGTCGACATATTTCGGCAGGTGCGCATGAGTGTCGCCGGCTTTCGCCGCCGCGAGTACGTCAGCGACGGTGGCATGATCGACAAAGTGATGGCCGACCTCGGCCGCAGGCGCGGTATCGCAGCGGCCGACGCAGGGCGCGCGCACCACGCGAATGCCGGCCCCCGCCTTATCCTCCAACTCATGCAGCAGCTTTTCCGCGCCCAGCATGGCGCAGGTGAGCGAATCGCAGACGCGAATGGTGAGCGGAGCGATGTCCGGCTCGCCTTCCTTCACCACATCGAAATGCGCATAAAAGGTCGCAGTCTCGAACACCTCCGCGAAGGAAAGCTTCATCTCGTCGGCGAGCGCGGCAAGATGTGCGGCGGAGATCTGATGATATTTGTCTTGGATCAGGTGAAGATGCTCGATGAGCAAATCGCGGCGTCGCGCCCGGTCACCCAACAAGAGCTCGATTTCACCCGCTGCAGTCGGATCGACCTGGCGTCCTTTTGGCGTCGACTTCGCGCGTTTGCGCCCCTCGCCGGGGTGCTCGAAGGAGCGCACTTTGTGCACGTCATGAGCCATCGTGTGATCATCACATTCTATTTAAAGCAACTCTAAACCGTGGCATGCCAGATGCAAAGCAAATTGTACTACGCCAGTAAGCATTTAGCGGCGCGCTCCGGCAGAAGGATCATTCGATTCCTCGATCGATCGATTGGCTTTTCTCAATCAAGAAAACGATGCGGCTTTCGGCACGTTCCTTGATCTCAACTTTGTCGCCGGTCTCCCGGATCAGGTGCGGGATATCGATCACCGAGAGAGGATCGGTGCAGAGCACTTCCAGGAAATCGCCCGGCGGCACCGACTTGAGCGCCTTGCGGGTTTTTAGAGCCGGCAAAGGACACTTCAGTCCAGAGAGATCGAGCTTGGTCGTGGCCATGGTCAGAACATGGCCAACCTCGCCCGCACCGTCAACGGCTACCGGCCCCAGTCAGATCAAACTCGCATAGCTCAGAAACCCGACGATCTGGCCGGGTTCGACCCTCGTTATTTCCTCACCGAGCTCGACCAAGCCATCAGTGTCTACCAGCGATGACAGTAGACCGGCTCCCTCACGGGGAAACTTGACCGCCTGGAGCAGGCCGTCCCCGCTCTTGCGTAGATTGACCCGGACATATTCGCGGCGGGCAATCTTCTTCTTGTAGGTGAAACCGGCGTGAACTGGCATCGCAATAAGCGGTTGCTGTCGAGCGCCGGACAGCGCCAGCACGGTGGGCCGCACCACATGCACGAAAGTGACGAAACTCGCCACCGGATTACCCGGCAGTCCGACGAAGGGCGTGCCGCCAATGACACCCATCGCGACCGGGCGACCGGGCTTGATCGCCATCCGCCACAGAACAAGCTTGCCGACGCTTTCGACAGCCGCCTTGACGTGGTCTTCCTCGCCGGTGGACACACCGCCTGTGGTCAGGATCAGATCGTGGCCCGCGGCAACCTTTTTTAGCGCATCCGCCAACGACGTGCGGTCGTCCCCGATGATCCCGAGATCGTTGACGTCGCAACCCAGCCGCGTCAGCATCGCCATCAACATGAAGCGATTGGAATCGAAAAGTTGTGCCGAGCCACGACAGTCGCCCGGCGACACCAGCTCATCGCCGGTGGAAAACACCGCGACGCGGAGGCGCCTGACGACATCCAGTCGCGTGAGCCCAAACGCAGCCGCGAGCGCGACATCCTGCGGCCGCAAGCGCTGGCCCGCAGCCAACGCAGCATGCCCAACGGGAACGTCTTCACCGACAGGGCGTACGTTGGCGCCTGCCCTCAGTCCCGGCGGCAGCACGACCCTGCCGTCGGTCTCGATTCGGACGTCTTCCTGCATGAATACTGTATCGGCGCCCTGAGGCATTGGTGCGCCGGTGAAGATCCGCACCACCTCCCCCGGCCTCAGCGGTTCGCCGCCCGTCGCGCCCGCCTGAATGCGGCCGTTCACGGTGAAAAACCGGAGTTCGCCCTGGGTAAGATCTCGGCTCGCCACCGCATAACCGTCGACTGCGGAATTTGTGAACGGCGGCAGGGGCAGCGGCGCGGAAACGTCGCCGGCAAGCACTCGTCCATCGGCCTGAGTGAGAGCCACGGTCTCGATATCCCGCACGGGCGTGACACGGGCTGCGATGATGCCGATAGCCTCATCGACCGACATCATCGGTCCGCCAAAGGCAAAGCAATCGTCTGATAATTGCGCCATCTGGTTTCAACCCTCGTCCGCGCTTTTCGTCAACGCCCGGTCGAATGGGACCGCGAAGCGCCGTAGCATGATAGCGATAGCCTCGACGTCGTCGAGGTTGACGACCGGCAGCGATGCCTCAATCCGGGCGTCGGTCGCGACGCCGACGATATCGGGGTCGTCGTGGAACAGCAGCGGCTTACCATTGGCGACACGGTGCACCTCGATCTTGCGAAGCGGCTCGCGTTTAAAGCCTTCGACGATGACGAGATCGACCCGAGACATCTTCGCCAACAATTCCGGCAGACTGGGTTCGCCGGCGCCCCGCAACTCGTGCATCAGCGCCCAGCGTTGCGTCGAGGACACCAGCACCTCGGTCGCGCCAGACTGGCGATGCACCCAAGAATCCTTACCGGGCTTGTCGATATCGAAATCGTGATGGGCGTGCTTGACGATGGATACGCGGAGCCCTTGGTCGAGCAGATTGGGAATCACCTTCGACAGCAAGGTGGTCTTGCCGGCGCCGCTCCATCCCGAGAGGCCTATTACCTTCATCGCACGCTCCGGAAACGCCCCGGGGAACCG
Organism: Bradyrhizobium genosp. P; assembly: GCF_049949265.1. Lineage (NCBI taxonomy): Bacteria > Pseudomonadati > Pseudomonadota > Alphaproteobacteria > Hyphomicrobiales > Nitrobacteraceae > Bradyrhizobium > Bradyrhizobium genosp. P. Next base: position 6,010,354 of record NZ_CP188195.1, read on the forward strand.
GGCTGACGTTGTCAAGCCGTGCTTTATATCCGCTAAACCGGATTGTCATGCTAACCTCCCGGCATGATGAAGATCGAAAAAGCCCCAATTCCCCTTATCGTGCCTAATCCCGGAGATCCCTGGCTGACCGAACGCGTCGCGGGGACCGACCAGACCGGCGCCGCAGTCGAGATCAACGTTCCGGTCGAACGGCCGCTGACGCTGTATTTGAATGCGCAGGAGATCGTCACCATGATGACGATCGGGGACTACCCGGAGTACCTCGCGCTTGGCTATCTTCTCAACCAGAACATGCTCAAATACGGGGACGCCGTCACCGAGGTCGAATACGACGACGATCTACAGGTCGTGGTCGTGCGTACCGAACATCACACCAACTTCGAAGCCAAGCTGAGGAAACGCACGCAGACCTCGGGTTGCGCGCAGGGTACCGCCTTCGGCGACCTGCTGGAAGCGGTAGAAAACGTCGCGCTTCCGAAAGCGGAGATGCGCACATCCTGGCTGTACCAGATGACGCACACGATCAACACGATGCCGTCGCTATATCTGGAGGCCGGAGCGATTCACGGCTGCGTGCTCTGTAGGGAAGGGACACCGGTCTGTTACACCGAAGACGTCGGCCGCCACAACGCAGTCGACAAGATCGCCGGCTGGATCTATCGCCATGGTGTCGATCCCAGCGACAAGATTCTCTACACCACGGGACGGTTGACCTCCGAGATGGTGATCAAGACCGTCCGGATGGGCATTCCGATCCTGGTTTCGCGTTCAGGCTTCACTGCCTGGGGCGTCGACCTAGCGAGGCAAGTCGGCTTGACGCTGGTCGGACGTGCGCGCGGAAAGCGCTTCATCGCGCTCTCCGGCGCGGAGCGGATCATCTACGATCAAAATCTGGCCTTCATCGAAGAAGAATCTGCACGTCATAAACGCAAGGGCGAACGCCGTGACGATTAGACCGATCGGCGTGCTGCTCGCCGGCGGGCTCGCGCGCCGGATGGGCGGAGGTGATAAGCCGATGCGCCAGATCGGCGGCCGCACGATTCTTGAGCGCGTCATCGTGCGGTTGAAGCCGCAGTGCGAAGAGCTCATTCTTAACGCCAACGGCGATCCCGCACGCTTTGCGAGCTTCGGATTGCCGGTCATTCCGGATACGGTGCAGGATCATCCAGGGCCGCTTGCGGGCATTCTAGCGGCGCTGGATTGGGTCGCTGCTAATCGTCCCGGGTACTCGCTGGTGCTCAGCGCAGCCGCAGATTGCCCGTTCCTGCCGAACGATTTGGTTACGCGCTTAACCGATGCACTGATGAAAGAAAATGCGCAGCTAGCCGTCGCTGCGTCGGACGGGCAGTCGCACCCGGTGATTGGACTATGGAGCGTGTCCCTGCGCGAGGAACTCCGCCATGCGCTAGTGCAGGAAGGCATAAGAAAGATCGACCGCTGGACCGCGCGTTACAAGCTAGCAACCGTGACATGGCCGGCCCAGCCGCTCGATCCTTTCTTCAATGCCAACACGACGGCCGACATCGCCGAAGCGGAACGGTTGGCGAGCTTGGATATTGGGCAAGCACGCCCCCGACGGTGAAGTCCGGCGTCGCGGATTGCTTCAAGGTTTAGCTGGCGCGACGGTCGCCACCGGTTCGAAGCCATAATTGCGTAAGGCCGCCTGCCCCTCCTCTGACATGACATAGGCGACAAAGCGTAGCACGACCGGCTTACTGTGGAGGATAACCAGCGCGTCCGCCGGTTCGACAGGATCATGCAGAGCAGGTGCTCGGCCACACCATCAAAGGGGTCGAGGGGTCTACGACCATTACGACTATGAGAATGAGAAGGCCGAGGCGCTGCAGAAGCTGGCCGATCTGGTCGACCGGATTTTGCATCCGCCGACCGGGAACGTGGTGCCTCTAGTGGCGCAACCATCTATTTAGGCTTTCCCCTGATTTCAAACCGAGAGGATTACAAGCGGCAGATGATCACCGTCGCCGGTGTGCTTGTTGGATTGACGATCGCGATGCTGTTGATGTCGGGCATGATGGCCGACATCAAGGCCGGCGCCGAGTTCGTGCTGGCCTACTTGTTGCTATGGGTGATCCGCGCGCTGCTGCTGATCCCGCTGGCGCTGTATTTTCTCCCGGCCATCATCGCGACAAGAACGCGATCGCGGTACTGAACTTCTTTCTCGGCTGGACCGTGCTCGGCTGGATCGTCGCGCTGGTCTGGGCCAGCATGAACAGCCAGCATCAACCGCTGCCGTCGAACCGCCGCAGTGTGTTCGCGATCGACTGAACTTCACCAGTTGTTCCGTGACACGATTGCCACATCAATGGGGTTTATTCGCTCGACAAGCAATTATCGCGTTGATGCAGGGCTAAGTGTGAATAACAATACCAAAAAATAATAAAGGGACCGTGGGACATGGAAGGACTCGCTGGCTTCTCTGAGATTGCTACAGATTTGCTAGGTGATCAGCGATTAGCTCGCACTCTTGTGTGCCTAGCCTTGCTGATGTGCATGGCCTTGCTGGCGACAGCGCGTACTGCATGTGCCCAAAGTGTTTTGGTGACACTCGAACAACCTCGAGTCCAGCAATCCTCCCTTTTCACAAATCCGAGCGGATTTGGTGCGACCAGTGTGTTCCAAGAGACCTTTAACGAGTTTTCTCCCGGATTCCAGTCAAGTTCCTTCCCGTTCGCACAAAATTCCGCGCTGGGAAGTTATGGCCATGGGCAGATCCGAAGTGCAGATGCGTTTGGTGGCGCAGGGGGCACGGGGACTTACCTGACCGTCAACCAAAGTATCAATCCGGCTTCTAATCCCACGACACTCACCTTCGGGACTCCACAACGATATTTTGGCATGTGGTGGTCTGCGGGCGACCCGAACAACGTGCTACAGTTCTATTCAGGCAACACCCTGGTGGAGACCTTCAGAACATCGGATGTCGTGAATTTCATCAACGGATCAGCCAACAAAAACGCTTTTTATGGCAACCCAAATAACGGCGCGAACTCAGGCGAACCATATGCCTTTATCAATTTCTTTGCTGATCCGTCCAATCCGAATTTAGCGTTCAATCGAATCGTCCTTTCAAACTTAGGAAGTGGCACTGGCTTTGAGTCAGATAACCATACGATCGCCACCTCTTACGTGGATATCTCGGGTACGGACATCAATCCTGCAACGCCAGTTAACCTGGGTGGTGGTCGAGGCTCGACTGATACAATAGGGGTCGAGGGACCGCGATCTACCTTGACGGACTCAGGAACCGCCGTCATTGGCGGTAACGGCTCCGGAACACTGGATATTATTGACGGCGGAAAGGTAAACATTGGAGGCGCCATTATTGGCGAGGAACCCGGTTCCAGCGGTAACGTTACGGTAGATGGTGCCGGTTCACAGTTAAATGACACCGGAACGTTGGTGGTCGGGCCGCAGGGCTCCGGTGTGCTCGATATTGCGGATGGTGGGACAGTCACTGCCAATGGTGGTACACTCGTGGGTCCGAATGGAGCGATCACGGGGAATGGCACGATCACGACTCCGACGCTCACCAACAATGGCGTTGTGATCCCAACAGGCCCCAATGGCACGCCCGGTACGCTGACGATAAACGGTAACTATCAGCAAGGGGCCAACGGCATCTTGGGTATTGGTATCGCTGGGCCACAACCGTCTCAAGCCGATCAATTGATAATCAATGGCTCGGCGAAGCTGGACGGCACGATGAATGCCGCGTTCGCTCCCGGCGCGCCTGTGGCCAAACAATATTTGATCCTGCAGTCGGCAGGCCTCGGTGGCACGACGTTTTCGAGCCTCGCCAACACCAACCTGCTTCCCAATTTCACCGACAGCCTGAGTTATAATGCCGACGATGTGTTCCTGAACCTCACTGCCGCACTCGGCGCCAACACGGCAATCAACGTCAACCAGCGGAGCGTCGCCACTGCGATCAACAATTTCTTCAACTCCGGCGCTACGCTGCCGACCGGCTTTAGCAACCTGTTCAATCTCACAGGGGCCAATCTCGCCAACGCGCTGACGCGAATCGATGGCGAGAACGCGACCGGGGCCGAGCGCAGCGCGTTCACGCTGACGAACGAGTTCCTGAGCCTGATGCTCGACCCGCATTTGGCCACCTCCGGCTTTGCGCCCCAGCAGCAGGTCAGTCCGCCGCCTGGGATGGTGTACAAGGCGCCCCGCGCGGTGTTCAAGGCGCCCATTCCAACGTTTGAGCAACGCTGGACCGCATGGGGGGCGGGCTTCGGCGGTAGCGGCACGGCCAACGGCAATCCCGCCGTCGGCTCGAACAACGTGAGGACGAGTACCTTCGGCTACGCGGCCGGAATGGATTATCGCTACTCGCCCAATAGCGTCGTGGGCTTTTCGCTCGCCGGCGGCGGCACCAATTGGAATTTGGCGCAAGGACTCGGCGGCGGCAGGAGCGACGCGTTCCTGGCCGGCGTCTATGGCATCACCCATCAGGGCCCGGCCTACCTTGCAGGCGCGCTCTCCTTTGCCAACAACTGGTTCACCACCAGCCGTACTGCTTTGGGCGAGCCGCTTAATGCGAGCTTCCAGGGCCAGAGCTACGCCGCAAGGCTCGAAGGCGGCTACCGCTTTGCCGTCCCGGTTGCTTACGAGACCATTGGCATCACGCCCTATGCGGCGATCCAGGTGCAAGATTTCCGCACGCCGTCCTACAGCGAGACCGATGTGACCGCCGGCGGCTCCGGCCTGTCCTATGACGCCATGAACGGCACCGATACGCGCAGCGAATTGGGCGGCCGCTTCGACGATCTGACAACTGTGAACGCGATGCCGCTCGTTCTGCGCGCGAAAGTGGCGTGGGCGCATGACTGGGTCAGCAACCCGGCGCTCAATGCGTCGTTCGAGTCGCTGCCCGGGTCGAGCTTCACCGTGACCGGCGCGCCAATCCCGCACAACTCGGCGCTCGCCAGTGCCAGCGCGCAACTGTTCCTTACGCCGCACTGGTCAGTGCTCGCCAAGTTCGACGGCGAGTTTGCCTCCGGCGCGCAGATCTACGCCGCCTCAGGCACGCTTCGCTACGCCTGGTAAGCGGTACGACAACGCCCGGCGCAATGCCGTCGCGGCGGCGCGCTGCCCGCAGCCAGGAACTCCGATTTTTTCCTTGGGACAATTTTCGAGTTGGTCTGATCGCGATCGTCACGCCCGTCCTCGCGGTCGACGGTGCCCGGCTACGCTCCGGCCGACGCGATGGTCGCGGGCATTCGATGCTTTGCGCCTGGAGGCGTCGCGCATCCAGTCCGCCCCCGTCAAGATTTCGATCTTCCTGCAATCGAAGACCCGGTCTTGCTCCAATTGGCGCAGGATCATCGACACCCATTCACGCCGGCCGGCCACTCCCAGATGGACCGGCCGAAGATCGTAGTGGTGGATATGGTTGTCCGAATGCAGCAACCCATGTTTGGCCGAGAGGATGTACCAAGGCACTCCCCTCCGGATCGCGTATCGCTTCGCCAATCGGAAGGTGATCGACGTGTACATGTGCCCGACAGGGCTGGTGTCGCGTGGGGCCGCTACAAGCCACCAAGATCACCGCCGGTGACGTGCCATTGCGCATCACTCGCCTCCGGCCAGGGCTTTGACTTGCGAGGGGTAGTGAAAGACGTGGGTGCTGATGCCTTCGCCGAGACGGACCTTGGTCAGCTTTCGGGCCTTCTCCAGCTCGTTGATCTTGGTGAGGCCGCAAGAGAGGAAGCGCATCGAATATCTTCGCGGCCACAGTCCCGCATTGACGTCGGGGGTCTTCACCGACGGCTTGCTGGTCGATGGCTTGGCCGTGGCTTCGCGAGTGAGAGATGGCCGATGAAGCGGTCGAGGTGGAGGGTCGTCGTCGCCCCCATCCTCCTGTTGCTCATGATGAGTGGCCGGCTGGGCTCGACGCCGCCGACGGTTTCCGCGCTGACGATTGAGCTGTTGGTAGAATGGTTCGAGAGGTTCGCGACGAAGTGGCGCTTTCCGCGACCGACCCGCCCGCTTCAGAAAGCTTGCTTGCGTTGGCTGTAACAAGATTTTTCTTGATCTCCCGGTGCACACGCCGTGCACACGCTGCCTTCTAACTAGTCGGAAAACTTACGCTCTCGCTCCAATCCATCATCGGAGCAACGGGCGCGACGTGACCGAGAGAGGCCTGCTGCGTTCTCAGCGCGCGATAAAGCTTAGAACTTAGTGCCGTGCGACAACAGAGCGGCGAGGCTTTTTTGCCTTCGCCGAAGCTGGATTTGAAAGCGGATCGATAGACGCGGATACGTCGCGAAGCACGTTCTTCAGGATTTCTTCCGACAGCACAGGCGCAGCTTGTGTGACGGATCGAGACAGGATCAGCGCGCCTACCATTTGGCAATGCAAACTGATGGCCCGTTCGCGTAAGGTCCTACGTTGACCGGCGAGGTCTGCCGCTCCGTTTTCGGCAATTAATCCGGCCACAAGGGTGATCTGATCATCCAGGCCATCTGCAAAATTTGATTGAGCTTCTGCCCCTATTCGCGGGGCGTCGCCAGCAAAGCCGGATACCGGACAGCCGTAGTCAATATTGTCGCGATGTCCTGGGGACAAATAGTATTCGACATAGCGTTGAAGTGAGGTTGTTGAATCAACGACCGGGGCTTTAAGGGCCTGAGCGAAATCAGTTGCTCCGTCCACCATCGCAGACGCGACAACTTCTGCGACGAGGGCAGCCTTAGATTCAAAGTGATTGTAGAATCCGCCTTGCGTAAAGCCGGCATGCTTCATCAACTCACTGAGGCCGACAGCATCGACCCCGCGCTCACGAAAGAGCTGCTTCGCTGCTGCTATAATTGCGAGGCGGTTTTCTGCTGCCTGCTCCTTTGATACGCCCACGTCTGGTTCTCCCGATTTTATTTATCGAACACGCCGACCGGTCTAACCGATGAGACGAAAACGGCTGTCCAGACCTTCGTTGCGGACTTCGAGCAGCGCTTGATAGGCCGGCGAGCTGTACCAGGCCAACGCCGTGTCCTTGTCGGGAAATGTAATGATCATGCCGTTATCGTAGGCGGGCTCGCCATAGAGCACGTGCCACCGCCCAAATGTCAGGAACTCGCCGCCGAATTGCTTCAGTACCGGGCGAGCGGCTTCAAGGTAGCGGTCGCGGGTCTCTGCATTCCGCAGCGTCGCTTCAACAAGCACATACGCAGTCATGATCGTCCCTTCAATTCATAAGCCGAAGTAGCTGGCACGCGTCGATTGCCTCAGGCGGACCGTTGGCGCTCAGACCGCCCCGCCTCCCGATCAGCACATTCCACAATCACTCGAATAGCACTTTTCAATTGTGATCACAATCGTAATATATGAGGTAATTTGGCCAACCATTTCTGAGCCGCCCAGATTAACCTACATCTTTCGCTCAGTCTTGACGCCTCTTGAACATCTAGTGTTAAATTACAATTGTGATCAACATTATCATATACCCCGAACGGAAAGCCAACCCGCCGCTGAACTGCGCGGAAAAGGAGAATGAGATGACCAGACCCCAGACGAAAAAACCAAGGCGTTCGTGCTTGAGGCTTTCGATGTGCTTTTCAATAAACGGGATTACGCCGCTGCCGAGCGCTACTGGAGCGATAATTACATTCAGCACAGCGCGCACATTCCGCCGGGCCGCGACGGTCTCATTGGCCTGGTTAAAAGTGCAGGCGCCGATTTCCATTACGAGAACCAAGTGGTCGTCGCCAATGGCGACTGGGTGCTAATGCACGGGCGCTTCACCGGCCTGCCCTCCCCCGCGAACTGGATCGTCGTTGACATCATCCGGATCGAAAACGGCCTGCTCGCCGAGCATTGGGACGTGATCCAGGACGAAGTGAAGAAGGAAGCCTCTGTCAGCGGCCTGCCCATGTTCGGGGATGCATTTCCAGCGTCGTAAGCCGCCCTCACCCGGCACACCATCGGAACCCCGGCCTCCTGCCGATCACTCCTTGATTGAAACGCTACGATGGAGATGCCGGCGGCCGAGACAAGGACCGAGCGACTCTCACGTGGTGCGACCGTCGATCGCGATTACCGTGATGGACGACCGCCCCAGTTCGTCCATCAGAAGGCGCGGGCATTGGCGGACGCGTGAGGACGACGGACCGTCCGAGTTGCTTCATGCCCCGCTCGCCAACAATGTTATCGCCATGAAATCGACGAACGCCTTGACCTTGGGCGAGCGTTGACGGCCTGAGGGCCACAGGATCTGGAACGTGCCGATCTGGCGGGTGTAGGGATCGAGCGTCGTCGCCAGTACCCCCGCCGCGCGCTTCTCGCGTACCGTGAACAGCGGCACATAAGCGAGCCCAAGACCCCGTGCGACAAGATCGATCAGTGGCTCCATCGTGTTGGCGATTGCGGTTACGGGCAACGGAATGTCGAGATCATTGCCGTCCCGGCTTAGTTGCCGTTGCGGCAGTCTTGACGAAAGTAAAAGCTTTCTTCACAAATGGATGAATGCCAAGCGGCGATCGCCGATAGGAGAAATTCCGATGAAGCGGGAGATCGAGGCACAACCGGATCAGGCGATCACGCGCAAGGCACTCGGCGATGAAACATCCCTGCAAGCGGAGCGTTCGGCTTTCGGTCTCACCTCTCACGGCCGCTACCGCTACAGTGCGATCACGCACCGCCCCGACTTCACCTGGCAGGGCGGCAAGCGTCTTGCCGTCTATGTCGGACTCAACCTCGAGCATTTCGCCTTCGGCGACGGCCTCGGCGCCGAACTCTGCCCCGGCGGTCTACAGCCGGATGTCCTCAATTACGCGTGGCGCGACTATGGCAACCGGGTCGGCGTGTGGCGGCTGATCGAGCTCTTTGATGAACTGGGATTGCCGCTCTCCGTGCTCGCCAACAGCAGCATCTATCACTACTGCCCGGAAGTCATGGACGCATTTCGTGCCCGCGGCGACGAAATTGTTGGCCACGGACGCACCAACTCCGAGCGACAGGGCGTGCTTTCGGCTGCCGACGAGCAGCGATTGATTGAGGAGGCCACCGACGTCATCGCGCGCGCCGAAGGAGAGCGACCGGTTGGCTGGCTCGGACCCTGGATATCCCAATCGCCGATCACGCCGGACCTCCTCGCCGAAGCGGGCTACCATTACCTGCTCGACTGGTGCATGGACGATCAGCCGGTGTGGTTCTCAACTCGGAATGGCGGTCGCATCCTGTCCATCCCCTATCCGCAGGAACTGAACGACATTCCTTCGATCGTCGGGCGCAAGGATTCCGGAGAGCAGTTTGCGACGATGATTTCAGACACGTTCGAGGAAATGCTCGCGCAATCCAGCAAGCAGTCACTGGTGATGGGCATTGCACTGCACCCGTATCTGGTCGGCCAGCCGCACCGTCTGCGGCCGCTGCGACGTGCGCTACAGGCGATCATTGCGAAGCGCGACGACATCTGGATCACGACGGCCGGCGGTATAGCGGCATATTCGCGCGCCCTACCCGACGGTATCGTCCCAACCTAGCCAAACCGGAGAACCCTTTGGCTGCTATCGACACACTCTTTCAAAGCGCACGACTGGCAGACGGCCGAATTGTCGAAATCGCGGTCAATGGCGGCAAGATCGTCGCAGTCGCGCCGATCCAGCAGAGCTACGGCTCGGTCCGCGAGACCTACGATCTCGGTCGGCGCCTGGTGCTGCCCGGCATGGTCGAAGGTCATATCCACCTGGACAAGTGCTTCATCGGCGACGATTGGAAGCCGCACCGTCCTTGCACCGCCGGCTTCAGCGTTCGCGAGCGCGTAACGTTCGAGAAGGAGCATCTTGCCGGAGCCAAGCCGATCGGAGTGCGGGCGGCCGCACTGATCGACCTTTGCGTGTCGCACGGCACGACCCAGATGCGCAGCCATGTGGACGTCGATGCGGAGGTCGGCCTGCGGCATTTCGAACAAATCGTCGCGGCCCGGGAGGCCCACCGCGATAAAGTCTCGATTCAGATTGTCGCGTTCCCGCAGAGCGGCATCCTGACGTCTCCGGGGACGGCCGACCTGCTCGAAGAGGCTGTTCGCGCCGGTGCCGATTTGGTTGGTGGACTCGATCCGGCGGGTCACGACGGTGACGCAGCCGGCCATCTCGATGTTGTCTTCGGCATTGCCGAACGCAACGGCGTCGGTATCGACATTCACCTCCATGACGGCGGCCTGCAGGGCATCTCGGAGATCGAGGACATCGCGCGACGTACCAAAGCAACTGCGCTCAGCGGCAAGGTCGCGATCAGTCATGCCTACGCACTGGGCGAAGTCTCCCATGACGTGGTCCAGCGCACTGCGCACCTGCTTGCCGAGGCCGGCGTCGCCATCCTGACCAATGCGCCGGGCGCCCATGCGTTTCCACCTGTGCTGTTGCTTCGCGACGCCGGCGTCAACGTGTTCTCCGGCAACGACAACATTCGCGATTCCTGGTGGCCTTACGGCGATGGAGACCTGCTCGAAAGGGCCATGCTGGTCGGTTATCGTTCCGGCTTCAACACCGATGATCAACTGGCCACGGCTTTCGACATGGTGACGGCCAATGCTGCGCGCGCACTTGGTCTCACAGGCTACGGCCTGACCGTCGGCGGCGCGGCGGATTTCTTCGTGCTTGATGCTGAGCATGTCCAGGAAGCCGTAGTCGCCCGACCCAAGCCTCGTGATGTTTACAAGAACGGCCGCCTCATCGCGCGCGGCGGTACGATGACGGCGGCGGCCGCTTGACGCCGAAGGACATGGAGGAACATTCCCCCTTGACGAACAATGACGATCTCAATCCCGCCACCTTACGCAGGGAACGGTTCCGCCGGATCATGTTGGCCGGATATGAACGTGTCTGCGCGAACGCCCCTCAAGCCCAGCCAAAGTTGACGCCGTGACCGAGACGACAGCACGGGCCAGCCCTCCCCGCAGCCCCGCACGCCGAAAGAGGCCACGGGATTCCGCGCTCACCAAAGAATCGATCCTGCGTGCGGCAACGTTCGAGTTCTGCCACAAGGGGCTCGGCGGAGCCCGCGTCGAGGCCATTGCGCAGCGCGCCAAGGCCAATATGCGCCTGCTGTATGCCTATTTTGGCGACAAGAACGGGCTCTACATTGCCGTACTCGAGGACGTCTACACCGAGATCCGCGCGGCCGAACAGCGGCTCAATCTGGATGACCGCGAGCCCGTTGCCGCGATGCGCGAACTGATCAATTTCACATTCACGTTCTTTGGGGAACACCAGAACTACATCTCGCTCATCAACAACGAAAACCTGCAGCGCGGGCGTAACCTGCGCAAGTCGCGCAAGATCGCCGAACTCACTCAACCCCTGGTCGCGAGCATCGAAAACGTCCTTCGCCACGGCGTGGCGGCGGGCCTGTTTCGCGATGACATCGACCCGATCCAGCTCTACGTGTCCATCACCGCGATGAGCTATTTTCACGTATCCAATCGCTACACGCTGTCAGCGATGTTCGACAAAGATCTGGGCTCACCTGATTGGCTTTTGCTGCGTCAGGAGCACGCGCAGGATATGATTCTGACCTGGCTGACCACTCCCGTGGGGCGGCCCAAGCAGAAGGCTGCCGGATCGAAGACGGCCAGCTAGCGGCCGGCGATCCGCAACGACAAGGTTCCTGCGGATAAAGCGCTGGAGATCGCCCATCAACGCGTGGCGACCACGCCGTCGCTGCGGGGGTCGCTGGCGCCTTCCATCAAGCCATCCGGGTGCCAGACAATCGCACCGGCATGCCCCATGAATTCCTCGAACGGGCCCGTCAGCTGAATGTCGTGACCGAGCGCACGCAGCCGCTCCACGACCGCCGGATCGAAGCGGGACTCGATCTTGAGGTTGTTGTTTTCTTCTCCCCAGGTGCGACCCAACAGCCAGCGCGGCGCCGTGATCGCCGATTGCAGTTCCTGGCCGTGCAGCGCATAACGCGTGAAGATCGCAGCCTGAGTTTGCGGCTGCCCCTCGCCGCCCATCGTGCCGAAGGAGATCAGCCGCCCGTCGCCAAGCTCAGCCATCGCGGGCTGGATGGTGTGGAACGGCAAGCGTCCCGGATCCAGCCTGTTGGTGTCGGTCTCGCCAAGGCTGAAACTCGTCCCGCGGTTTTGCCAGGTGACTCCGCTCTGCGGAAGGATGACGCCCGAGCCGAACTCCCAATAGACGCTTTGAATGAAGCTGACGCTCAGCCCGGTGCGGTCGGTCGCTGCAAGCCACACCGTATCACCCTGGCTCGGCGGATCGGGCCAGGGCGCCGCACGATCTTCGGACACCGTCTCATGAAGCGCAGTCAGCGAGTCCTCGGACAGAAACTCGGCAGCCGGGCGCTCCATGTAGTCAGGATCGGTCACGTGGCAGTTGCGAATCCGGAACGCGGCCTTCGTGCTTTCGACCAATCGGTGCAAATGATCCACACCATCCGCCTCGCCTGCCACGCGCCGCGCATACAGCGCCAGGATCAGGAGCGAGGCCAAGCCCTGCGTCGGCGGCGGCATGTTGAATACCTTGTGTCCAGCCACCTCGACCGAGAGCGGCGTCACAAGCGACGCGTGATGTCGTTCCAGATCGGCAAGCCGAAGCGGGCTGCCCAGCGCCGCAAGATCAGCTGCCATGGAGCGTGCCAGGTCGCCGCGATAAAAATCGGACAGGCCTGCTCTTGCCAGCCGCCGCAGCGTCTCGGCGACGCGCGGCTGTCGCAATCGTGCGCCGACCGCAGGCGAAGCACCTTGCGGCAGGTAGACCTCCGCAAAGCCCGGTATATCCTGAAGTTCATTCCGCTTCTTGCCGATGTTGTCGTGCAGCGTTCGCGTGACGGCAACGCCTTCTTCGGCGTGCAGAATTGCGGGCTCGAGTAATCGCGCAAGCGGGAGGCGCCCGCCGTGATGGTCGCGGCTGAGGTCAAGGGCCTTTTGCCAACCATCGACGGTGCCGGCCACGGTAAGCGCAGCGAGGGGACCGCGGCTTGGAATGCTGCTGCAGCCAAGCTCGCGATACCAGGCGCGATCGGCCGCCATCGCGGCGCGTCCACAGGCCTGAATTCCAACTGGCGTCGAGCCGGCGCGGCCGACGAGCCAGAAGCTGTCGCCGCCGAGGCCGTTCATATGAGGATAAACCACCGCAATCGTCGCAGCCGCCGCAATCATTGCCTCGATCGCATTGCCGCCTTCCGACAACACGCCAAGTCCAGCTTGTGCCGCCAGGTGGTGCGGCGCGGTCACCATGCCGCCATAGCTTCGTTTGGTCTGCAACATCGCAAAAGCCGAACTATCCGAAGAAATTGATTGATCACGCAGCCTTACGATACAACGACCAGACTCAACTATCGAGTACCGTAGGCACGGTCACCCGCATCGCCAAGGCCCGGCAGGATAAAGGCGTTTTCGTCTAGCCCTTCGTCGATTGCGGCAAGCCAGATTGGAACATCCGGGTGAATGCCGCGCATGCGCTCGACGCCTTCAGGAGCGGCGATCAGACTGACCAACCGGACGTCGTTGGCACCGCGCTCCTTCAGCCGGTCCACCGCCGCGACGGACACATTGGCTGTCGCCAGCACCGGGGAAATCACGATCACGAGTCTCTCGTTCAGATCGCTCGGGGCCTTGAAAAAATACTCCACGGCCACAAATGTTTCGGGTTCGCGATAAAGGCCGATATGGGCGACACGCGCAGTCGGCACGAGGTCGAGCATGCCGTCCGCAAAAATAACGCCAGCACGCAGCACAGGTGCGAACACCAGCTTTTTGCCGGATATCTCCGGCGATTTCATTTTCGCCAGCGGCGTTTCTATATCGACATCGGCCAGCGGCAGATCGCGAGTCACTTCGTAACATAGCAACATCCCGATCTCCTTGAGGAGTTCGCGAAACGACTTGGTCGAGGTGTCCTTCTTGCGCAACAGCGTCAACTTGTGCTGCACCAGCGGGTGTCTAACGATCGTGACGCCTTCCATGCCGAGTCCCTGTGCTAAAATACCGTGCCATCGCTGATAATCTTGATCGGAGGCGACGCATCGGCGCGGCGTTCACGCGCCAGCCGTCGGCCCGCGGCCCAGGTTCCACCTTCGAGGATTTTCGCCAGCGGTAGCGCGTTTGCGTCGAGCCCGAGACGGCGCCGCACATGATCCGCAACGTGATCGAGCAACGCCACCGTCAGCCCCCGCCACTCCACGACAAGCGGCGAAGCGACATCGTGCTCCCGGAACGCATCGCCTTCGTCGCGGAATGTCAGCACGCCATTGTCGACGAAGAGACCGCCGTTTCGATACTCGGCAAGGCCGGTCAGCCCATCGATATCGATCACATCAATGCCGGCATTCTGTAGCGGTTCGATCAGCGAATAGGCCAGCCATTGCGAGAGCTTGTGCAACGGCATCAGGTGGCTGGTCGCCTCCCCGGTCGTCAGCATCGGATGCTTCCAGCAATCACCAAGCGCTACTCCGCCGAGCGTCAGCCGCGACGGCCAGATCGGCCCGAGTTCCCTGAGCAGCTCCGACAATATCGTGGGGGCTGGAAGCCTGCGATCGCAGGCCAGCGATGCCAGCCGGTCGAATAGCCCGCCGGGCCGCGGCGTATCGAAGCGTCCGAAGACAGCCGGCTTCGAGGCCAACAGCCGGCCGAGGCTGCGCAACAAATTCACCCGGCCGTCGATGCCGACCAACGGATTGGCATCCGACACCTGCATGCCGCGTACGAGGTCCGCAACGGATAAATTCGCAAGCACGTCGGCATCGGCTCGAAGGGGCTGTCGCGGATCCGACGAGAATACGCCGCCGGCAAACATCGCGAGGCTGGCCAGTCCCAATCCCTCCGAACGGCCAATGGCCGATCCGGTCGCGGGGTCGCGATAACGCCAGGCCGGCCCGGCGCCGGCGTCAAGAAAGACGCTGACCATGGCCAGATCGAACTCGGCACGAGCCCGTGTCGCGGGATCCTGCCATGCGATCTGGTCGGCAAGGCTCCTCCAGCGATCGACACCATTGATGGAAAAATGCCGCCAGCGTGAATGAAACGGCACAGCCAGCGAGGGATACGCCTTTCGCGTGGTGTCGACCACCAATTCGGCCGTCGAGTCCATGCGGTCGAGGTGGACGCGGAAGTTCGGGAGCCGGTCCTCAAGGCCGATGGCAAGAAGCCGGTGCGCACGCTCCCGCACCGCCCCAGAATTGAGCAACGACAGGGCGGCCGACGTTTCGGAGCTCACGGAGGACACGGCCGCGCTCAATATTTGTCGAGCGGACGGCCAACGAAGTCCCGCTGGATTGGCTCCTCGGGCGAGTAGTAGCCGGCAGCCTTCTTGGCAACGATCTCCACCTGAGCATCTGCCGGCACCAAATCGTCCGGGATCGGTACGCGTTCGACGATGTCGATACCTTGGCTCTCCAGCGCGTCATACTTCATGTCGCTCATGGAAACGAAGCGGTCGATGCGCTTCAGTCCGAGCCAATGCACGACATCCGGCATCAACTGCTGGAATCGGGCATCCTGTACGCCCGCAACGCATTCGGTACGCTCAAAATACTGGGCGGCAGCATCGCCGCCTTCCTGCCGCTTGCGCGCATTGTAGACCAGGAATTTGGTCACCTCACCGAGGGCGCGGCCTTCCTTGCGGTTGTAGATGATGATGCCGAGCCCGCCGTTCTGTCCGGCGCGCACGCATTCCTCGATGCCGTGCAGCAGATATGGGCGGCAGGTGCAGATGTCCGAGCCGAACACGTCGGAGCCGTTGCATTCGTCATGCACGCGGCAGGTGATGCTGGTGCGATGGTCCGGCAGCTTGGCGACATCGCCGAACAGATAGGCCGTGGTGCCACCGATCGGCGGCAAGAACACCTGGAGGTCGGGCCGTGTCACCAACTCCGGAAACATGCCGGCCGTCTGCTCGAACAACTGTCGGCGCAGATTGTTTTCGGTCGTGGCGAAGCGTGCTGCGATTCCCGGCAGATACCAGACCGGGTCGATCGCAATTTTCACAACGGAGACGCTTCCACTCTCATGAACGACAGCACCGTCGCGCTTGAGCCGGCCGGCTGATATCGCGGCCTGCAACTCGGGCAAATCGAGCCGGGCGCGGGTGATGGCAATGCTCGGACGTATATCGACGCCCTCGGCGATCTCCTTCGAGAACGCCTCCGCAGCCAGGTGTCCCCACGGATCGAGCGAGACGATCCGGTTCGGATCCGTCCATTGCGGGAATGGCCCAACCGTGGCGACAGGCTGCGTATTGGTCAGGTCCGGACGCCGGATCGGATCGAGCGCGCCCGACGAGACCGCCAGCGCGCGATAGATCGAATAAGAGCCGCTGTGGGTGCCGATGACGTTACGTTGCTGGGGGCGCGAAACTGTCCCGATCACCGGCCCGCGTTCACGCGCCGTGGCCGCTCCCCAATGAATCGGGAAATCGATCTTCGCGCCCGGCGCCGGATGGGATGTAATCCGAATATGATCAGTTCGATTAGAACGCGTCATCATCACACACCAATAGATAGTGATTGCCAGCCGGGCGGACAGGCCTGGTTGCCAACAATCGAAGGATTCTCCAGTATGGCCGAACTGCGGCTGAACACAACGGCCCGTTTCGGAGCGTCGCGGGCATTAACCGCAGGGTTTACGACGCGATCATGACCCGTGGCGCCAGGCCCGCCCCTGTTTGGCCGGCCAAAGGCGGTGGCGGGGCACGCCACTTGCACGACATCCCACGCGCGTCACCCGGATAAAGCGAGCTCATGACTAACAAAAGCGTGAACCTCGTCAGCCATCCCCTGGTTCAGCACAAGCTCACGCTGATGCGCGACAAGGAGCGCTCCACCAAGAGCTTTCGCGAGCTTCTGAACGAGATCGGAATGCTTCTCTGCTACGAGGTCACCCGGGACTTGCCTTTGGAGATGGTCGACATCGATACGCCGGTCGCTGCAATGAAGGCGCCACAAATCGCCGGCAAGAAACTCACACTCGCTCCGATCTTGCGGGCGGGTGTCGGATTTCTCGACGGGATGCTGGCGCTCGTTCCGGCAGCGCGTGTTGCGCATATCGGCCTCTACCGGGATCCGGTAACGCTTCAAGCCGTGGAGTACTTCTTTAAGGCGCCGCAGGATCTGTCGGAACGCATCGTGATCCTGTTGGATCCAATGCTGGCGACAGGAAATTCAGCCTGTGCCGCGGTCAGCCTGCTCAAATCGCGAGGTGCCCGAGATATCAAGTTCGTCTGCCTGCTCGCGGCCCCCGAGGGGATTGCCCGATTTCAGGGTGAGTGTCCTGACGTCCCGATCTGGACCGCTGCTATCGACGAAAGACTGAATGATCACGGCTATATCGTGCCAGGCTTGGGCGATGCCGGAGACAGAATGTTCGGCACCAGGTAAGGATACGGCATTGCGTCCGTCCTGAAGCGGCACAAGGCGCGATTGACGCTCGTAACGGCAAGCGAAGCCCAATCCTCAGTCGTAGTTAGTTTCGTAGTCAGGCGATTGCGGCTGCGGGCCCGCCGGCCACTTCGGCGCTTCCGGGGGCGGCAGGGTCTTGATTCATCAGGATGGCCTCGCGAGAGGACCGTTTTCCAACGTCTGCTCAATCGCTTACGTCCAGGAGTAAAGCCGCGGAAGCCGGGTAGCGCAGCAATTGACCTCCGTCGAAGCAGCGCAATCGACGTCGTCGAACAACAGGATTTGCCCAGTTTTTGTCTCATCTGTCGCAATTTTTGGCACATCTGTTGCATCCAAATACGGGTGGCTCCTTGGACGACAAGGTGCTCGGCAAGACGAATGCGGAATGGTGCGGATGACGACGACAGCGGCGCTCGAACTGGTGCAATTGACGAAGATGTACGGCGGCGTCACCGCCGTCGACGCCATCAACCTCAAGATTCCCGCCGGCTCCTATTGTTGCCTGCTCGGGCCGTCGGGTTGCGGCAAGACATCCACACTGCGCATGGTGGCCGGCCATGAGTCGGTGACATCAGGCGACATCCTTGTCGGGCCGAAGAATGTGACGGACCTGCCCCCTGCCGATCGAAGCACGTCGATGATGTTCCAGTCTTACGCCCTGTTCCCACATCTCTCCGTCATCGACAACGTTGCCTTCGCTTTGAAAATGAAGGGCGTTGCCAAAGCTGCCCGCCATGCCGAAGCAAAAAAATTGCTGGAGCTCGTCGATATGCAGCTTTATGCGGCAAGGCTGCCGGGCCAGCTTTCCGGAGGCCAGCAACAGCGCGTGGCGCTCGCGCGCGCGCTGATCACGTCTCCCCAAATCCTGCTCCTGGACGAGCCGCTTTCGGCCCTCGATCCGTTTTTGCGGCTGCGGATGAGAGCGGAATTGAAGAAGCTGCAACGTGAGCTTGGACTTACCTTTATCCATGTGACGCATGGCCAGGACGAGGCGATGGCCTTGGCCGATATCGTGGTTCTCATGAACGGCGGCCGGATCGAACAGCAGGGTTCGCCGCGCGAAATCTTCAACCACCCTCGAACCGAGTTCACAGCGAAGTTCATCGGCGGCCACAACGTCATTGCTCTGGGCCCCGAGACATCAGCCGTTCGGGTCGATCGGCTGATGCTAAAAAGACCGAACGAAACCGTCGCCGGTCCATCGATTGTGGGCACCGTCAGCGAGATTGAATATCAGGGAACCTATGTCCGCGTCGTCATCGCCGTTGAGGGCGGATCCGAGATCTCGGCCCAGGTCACGGAAACCCAATTCGACGCGGCCAACTACACCGTAGGCGAGCGCGTTCTCGCCACATGGGACCCGACGCAGGCCAGCGTTCTCAAAAGCACCAGTTCTGTAATCGCCCGCTCGCCCGAAAAGGCGGCGTGACACTCAAGGGAGATAATCATGAGCAAATCTTCGAAACTCAATCGTGGCGTTACCCGTCGCGCTGTGCTGAAGGGCGCGGCCGGAACGATCGGCCTTGCGGCAGGTTCAGGCGCAATTACCGGATTTCCCTATGTGCATTCAGCCGAGCCGAAAGTTCTGCGCTATCTCGGAACGGCGGTGAACGAAGGTGACGATATCTCGAAGAAATGTCTGGAAGATACCGGGATCAAGATTGAATACATCACAGCAACCACCGACGACGTGACCAAACGTGTGATCACCCAGCCGAACTCGTTTGATGTGCTTGATACCGAATATTTCTCGCTGAAGAAGCTGGTGCCGTCGGGCAATATTTTTGCGCTGGACGCCAAGAGGATCAAGGAATTTGACAACATCACCCCGGTGTTCACCAAGGGTCAGTTGCCAAATGGCAAGAAGATCGGCGATCAGGGCACCGCGCCGTGGAAGGTGCTTTATCTCGAGGGGGCGAACTCCAAGACGTTCTCCAAAACACCGACCGAATTTGTGACGCTGATCCCGACGGTCTATAATGCCGATACGCTCGGCATCCGGCCCGATCTGATCAAGCGGCCAATTTCATCATGGACCGAACTGCTCAATCCCGAATTCAAGGGCAAAGCCTCGATTCTCAACATTCCCTCGATCGGAATCATGGATGCCGCGATGGTGGTCGAAGCCACCGGTCAGCACACCTATGCCGACAAGGGCAACATGACGAAGGCCGAGATTGATCTCACCATGAAGATCATGACGGAAGCCAAAAAGGCCGGCCAGTTCCGCGCGTTCTGGAAGGATTTCAACGAATCCGTCAACCTCATGGCATCGGGCGAAACCGTCATCCAGTCGATGTGGTCGCCCGCGGTCACCAAGGTGCGCTCGATGGGAATCGCCTGCACGTTCCAACCGCTCAAGGAAGGTTATCGCTCGTGGGCGTCAGGGTTTTGCGTATCGAAGGCGGTTTCGGGACCAAAGCTCGATTGGGCCTATGAATTCGTGAACTGGTATCTATCGGGCTGGGCAGGCGCCTATCTCAATCGCCAGGGTTATTATTCGGCTGTGCTGTCCACCGCCAAGGCCAACATGACGGCAGACGAGTGGGGCTACTGGATGGAAGGCAAGGCCGCCGTCAGCGACATCAAGGCGCCCGACGGCACGATTCTCGAGAAGGCCGGCGCCAAGCGTGACGGAGGATCTTACGACGACCGCATGGGTGCCGTCGCCTGCTGGAACGCCGTTATGGACGAGAACGATTACATGGTGCGCAAGTGGAATGAGTTCATCGCCGCCTGACGCAATCCAAAGGACTTGATCCAAAGAACTTAATCTAAAGGACTTGCCGGCCGGAGCGCATGGCAAGTCCTTCTTCGCCATCACTGCGATTGGCCCTTTAATGACGCAACACCGCAAGACCTTCGTTGCCTGGCTTCAGGCCGCACCGATGATGCTCGTTTTCGCACTGTTCTTTCTGTTGCCGTTGCTTTTTGTGACGATTGTCAGCGCGTGGGACTACAACGAATATGAAATGATCCCGGCGTTCAGCTTGCGTGGCTACACCGACACGTTCGAGGGATGCATTGCCGATCTGCCCAATCTCTGCACCATCCTGAAGACCTACCTGAAGACCCTGAAATTGTGTCTGTTGACCTGGAGCCTGACACTTCTGATCGGCTTTACCGTCGCTTATTTTCTCGCGTTCCACGTCCGATCCAAAACCTGGCAGATCGTACTCACCCTGCTTTGCACCATCCCGTTCTGGACGTCGAACGTGATCCGCATGATTGCATGGATTCCGCTTCTTGGCCGGAACGGCTTGGTCAACAGGGGTCTCGAGGGCGCAGGGCTGATAAAGCAACCGCTGGAGTGGCTGTTGTTCTCGGAGTTTTCCGTCGTGCTGGCCCTCGTTCACCTCTTCACCTTCTTCATGGTGGTGCCGATCTTCAATTCGATGATCCGCATCGACAAGCGGTTGATCGAGGCCGCCTATGATGCCGGCGCCACCGGATGGCAGACCCTGGTAAACGTGATTATTCCCTTGGCAAAACCTGGAATCGTCATCGGCTCGATCTTCGTGATCACCATCGTGATGGGTGATTTTGTCACGATAGGGGTGATGGGCGGCCAACAGATCGCATCTGCAGGCAAGATCATAGAGGCGCGCCTCAATGCGCTGCAATTCCCGGCGGCTGCAGCCAATGCGGTCATCCTGCTCGGCGTCACAATCCTGATTATTTCGGCGCTGACCCGGGTCGTCGATATTCGCAAGGAACTATGATATGGGCGAGAAGCGATCGCGATCCTTTTATGTTCTCGCAGCGTTTTTCACCGCCTACGTCCTGTTTCTCTATGGACCGATGTTCGCGATCTACATCCTGTCGTTTCAGGGCCCCGATGGCGGCCTGACCTTTCCGATGAATGGCGTATCCCTTGTGTGGTTCGGCAAGGTGTTCTCCGGTTCAGGCATCGTCGACATCGGGGCGGCTTTCAAGCGATCGCTTCAGCTCGGCCTCGTCGTCATGGTCCTTACGGTCGTTCTCTCGGTTTCGGCCGGCTTGGCCTTCCGCAGATCATTTCGCGGTGCGGCGTTCCTGTTTTATGTTGCCATCGCGAGCCTGATCATGCCGTCGATTATTACCTCGCTCGGCATCGCCCTGGAATTCCGCCTGCTTGACGATTTCATCATCAAGAGCGGTGCTGCAAATTGGACAACGGCCATGGGGCTTTTTACTTCGGGCCTTGGTGCGCATCTGACCTGGACCCTGCCCTTTGGCCTCCTGATCATGTTTGCGATCTTCAACAGGTTCGATGGCCGTCTTGAAGAGGCGGCGCGCGACCTCGGTGCAACGCCATGGCAGACATTTCGGCATGTCGTGCTGCCGATCATATTGCCGTCCGTCGTGGGTATTGGTCTGTTTGGATTTACCTTGTCCTGGGACGAACTCGCACGCTCAAGCCAGACCATCGGCTCTGTCAATACACTGCCTCTTGATCTGCAGGGCCTGACGACCACCGTTACAAAGCCGGACATTTATGCGCTTGGGACACTGACAAGCGCCGTCTCCTTTCTAGTTATTTTCGTGGCGCTGGTTGTTATTCTCGTGCTTCAGGCCCGGCAACGACGTCACGGATCGGACGCAGGCAAGGGAATGGTGTAGAACCGACCTCATGCGTATCTTGATCGTCAACCCGAACACGTCAGCCGCCATGACGGAGAAGATCGGCCGGGCGGGCCGCGCCGTCGCGTCTCCGGCAACCGAGATCATCGCCGTCAATCCGGCAGATGGACCGATTTCCATCGAAGGTTATTATGACGAGGCATTTTCGGTGCCTGGGCTGCTGGCCGAAATCGCCAAAGGCGACGCAACAGGTGTTTCTGCTCACATTATTGCTTGTTTCGATGATACCGGCCTCGAGGCGGCACGTTGCGTCTCGAAGGCTCCTGTCATCGGTATCGGCGAGGCGGCGTTTCACTTGGCCTCGATGCTCGGCCATCGCTTTACGGTCGTCACAACGCTCTCCCGGTCCATAGCCGCCATCGAGAACAATCTTTTGAAGTACGGGCTGGCCAGCCGGTGCGCCAAGGTGCGCGCGTGCGAAGTACCCGTTCTATCACTCGATGACCCCTCCTCCAATGCGGCCGCACAGATCAGTGCGGAAATCGAACGATCGAAGCGGGAGGACCACGCCGAAGTGGTCGTGCTCGGATGCGCCGGCATGGCCGATCTAGCCGCGCGGCTTTCGGAAAGCCACGGGCTGCCCGTGATCGACGGGATCGCGAGTGCGGTCAAGCTGGCGGAAGCATTCGGTACGTTGGGCCTCAAAACATCAAAGATCGGAGCTTATGCGCAGCCGCGACCCAAACCGTATCTCGGATCATTCGCACCGTTCGAACCCCGTTAGCCCTCCTTCTGGGCTGCGCGCTTGGACGATCTCAATGCGGTCCCCGGCTACAATTGTGCATGGGCGATCGCCGAAGTGCTGAAGCGTTGCGGCGATGAGCTCACACGGGAAAATCTCTTCTGGAATAGGACAAGTGCAATCGTAGTCTTGCGGGCGCAAGCAATCACGGCTCTAGCAGCATGAAACCGCCGAAGAATGCGGCGAGTTGCTCAAAGCCATCAAGCGGGAGAACATGCGCGATGTATTGATCGGGCCGCACGACCACCATGCAGCCCCGTTCGCGATCGATCCCGCGCATGGTGAAGATGTCATTGCCGCTTCGCAGATCCGAGCAGAACATCTTCTCGTAGTCGCGAAGCTCGAAGCGCCCCTTCGTCGGCAGAAGCAAGCCCGGCATGGTCTCGACGGCGAGATCGCGATGGCTCTGTTGAAAGACAGCGCGTACATCGATCACCGAGTCGATATCCTCGCCCTTAGGGGTAAATCTTAGAACGGGCGACTCAGGTGTGTCGGCAAGAAAGTCGCACAGCTTCCGGATCGCGGAATGAGGCGCAGCAGGGTCTTCCGCGCCGGCGAAGCCGAAGATGCGCCAGCGGCCGTCCGCCTTCACCGTATGACCAAGGTGGACCGGCTTGCCGTCACCGACGCGGATGACCGGCGCTGAATGCAAGCGCATGCCTATCGTCAGGCCCGTGGCCAGGTGCTGATAAGTTGCTTCGCCAGTGAGGATCGAAGGACGGTAACGCGTCGCAGTTCCCGCAGTGTAGCGGCCGTGCCTGACGAAATAACCCTGCGTCTCGGCCGGATCGAATCCCTTGCCTTCTGCTTTCACCGGTGATTTTGAGGCGGAGCTGAGCACTTGGGCCCACTCGCGATCGAAGTCGATCAATTCCTTCGCGACGGTCTGGCGTTCCGCTGAATAGGTACGAAGGAGATCTGCCGGACTTCGCTTGCACAGGACGGAGGCCAGCTTCCAGCCGAGATTGAAGCCGTCCTGCATGGAGACGTTCATGCCCTGCCCCGCTTTCGGGCTGTGGGTGTGGCAGGCATCGCCGGCGATGAACACACGAGGCAGGCGTCCAGGATTCTCGGCGGGCACATCGTCGAAGCTGTCGCAAAGCCGTTGACCGATCTCATAGACCGACCACCAGGCAACTTCCTTCACGTCGAGTTTGTAAGGATTGAATATCCGCTGCGCGGCCGCAATCAGGTCATCGGACGTGATGTTGCGATTCGATACGCGTTCGCCGGCATCGAGCTTGTCCAGCTCGATATACAAGCGAAACAGATAGCCCCCCTCTCGCGGGATGATGAGCATGGTGCCGTCTTTGGCGGACTGGATCAACGACTTGAATCTGACGTCGGGGAAATTCGTGACAGCCAGAACGTCCATCACGCCCCACGCGCTATTGGCGGAATCGCCGTGCAGCGTGCGTCCGATCGACTTGCGCACGGTGCTGCGCGCTCCGTCGCAACCTACGACATAGCGAGCCTTGATGGTTTCGATCTGTCCTCCATTCGCAGCATCAATTCGCTCGATCCTGGCCGTCACTGCATGCGAATCGGCATCGACACCGGGCACCGTCTCGTCGACCTCAAGGTCGAGCAAGCGCCGGTCATAGTAAGGCTCCAGCGCGGCGGGGGATTTTCGCATGACGTCAAGGTAGAAATCATGCACCCGTGCCTGGTTCAGAACGACATGCGGAAACTCCGAGAGTCCCTCTTCGGTATCCTGCACGCGTCCGCTGCGGACAATGTTCTCCAGCAAATTGTCGTCCGGCTTCCAGAACGTGGTTTCGTTGATCCAGCAGGCTTCCTTCAGCACGCGCTCGCTGAAGCCATAGGCCTCGAACATCTCCATCGTGCGGCAAGCAACGCCGTCGGCCTGGCCGCGGAGCAGCGGTCCCGACTTCTGTTCGACGATGCAGGTCTTGATATCGGAAAATACGGCCAATTGCGCCGCCAGCGTCAAACCCGCCGGCCCGCAGCCGATGATGAGGACGTCAACCTCTTGCGGCAAAGCGCCGGAAGAGCCTGATCCGGTATGTCGCCTGGCCGGGTCCGCAATGGCGGGGTCGCCGGGCTCGAATCCGTTCAGATGAAATTGCACGAAACCTCCCTACGGGATCAATTCAAAGGCGCGAGCTTTAGCGAAGGCGACATGCCCCCTAAGGCAAGCCCAGTTCGGTGCCGTCTTAACATCGCCCGTTCCAAGATACCTAGCGACCTGAGGATCTGGATCGACCACGGGGTTGCGATCGTGTCTTGCACTTGAGGCCATCGACAAAGATATCGACGAGACGCCGGGCGCTGGTCTGCCAATCCGGGTGGGCCTTGTCATAGGAGAAGCCAATCTGCGCTCGCAACAGGTCAACGGGTGTCACATCGTCGCGAATGGCTCCGTCAGCGATCGCGCGCTCCACAAGCAGCGTCGTGGCTTGCGTCAGCCGGCCCATTGAATAGCTGTAAAGTTCCGAGCCGTCATTGATCATCAGGCCGAGAGCGGACGCAAGGCCGCGCTTGGCGGCAACATAGTCCACAGAAAGGTGCATCCATTTGTGCAGCGCCTCCGCAGCCGGCATCGAGGCGAGGAGTTGCGGCGCTGCATTCGCCAGGTGCTCGACCTCAGCTCGATAAACCGCCTCGATGATCGCGTCTCTCGTTGGGAAATTGCGATAGGCCGTGCCAACGCCAACATTGGCGCGCCGCGCTATTTCCTCATGGCTGACGTCCGCCCCCACCTCGGCAAAGGCGGCCTTCGCTGCAGCAAGCAGCCGTTCCCGATTCAGCAGAGCGTCAGTGCGTTGCCGACGCGGCCGCCCCGCACTCTCGTTGTCCGCCTGCACGCTGATCCTTCCCTTGTCTTGCAGAATCCTTTTTACCCCACTTGCTAAGTGGAAGATTCCTCCATATCGTAAGTGGAGGATTTATCCACTTAAGCGGTAATGGCGGGATTCTGCAATACCCACCGTTGTTGAAAGGAATGATCATATGTCGCTTGATTCCTACGTTACCCTCGGAAATTCAGGTTTGCGGGTCAGCCCCTTCTGCCTTGGAACAATGACATTCGGCGACGATCGGGGATGGGGCTCGAGCCCTTCCGAGGCTCACGCAATACTCGCAAGCTTTCTCGATCGCGGTGGCAACTTCATCGACACCGCTAATCTCTATACCTATGGCCATTCCGAAAAAATCATCGGTCAGTATTTTGCCAAGAACAGTGCGAGACGGCAAAGCACGGTCATCTCCACGAAGTTCTTCTCGAACCTGCATTTCAAGGATCCGAATGGCGGTGGCGCCGGGCGCAAGTCGATTTTAGCGCAACTCGAGAATTCCTTGCGCCGTCTCCAGACCGACTACGTCGATGTGTACTGGCTCCATCTGTGGGACAGATTCACGCCCATCGAAGAAACGATGCGAACGCTGGACGATCTCGTGACGTCCGGCAAGGTTCGCTATATCGGGCTATCCGATACACCGGCCTGGAAAGTGACGCAGGCGCAAATGATCGCGCAGTTTCGAGGCTGGACGCCCCTGATTGCGCTCCAGATCGAATATTCTCTGCTTCAGAGAACCGTGGAAGGTGAGTTGATCCCCGCCGCGAAGGAGCTCGGGTTAGGCGTCACTCCATTTGCGCCGCTCAAGGGCGGCCTTTTGTCCGGCAAGTACACGCGGGAAAACGTGGCCACCAAGACGTCAGACCGTGGCGCTTTCGCTGCGACGCCGACCGAAAGGGAGTTTGTGATCCTGGATCAGCTCAAGCTGATCGCCGACGAACTTGACACCAACGTCGCAGCAGTCGCGCTCGCATGGGTGCGAAGCCGTCCAGGTGTGAGCTCCACAATCATTGGCGCACGCCGGATGGACCAGCTCGACGCCAATCTGGCCGCCCTCGACGTGACTCTTTCGACCGCTCAAATTGAATCGCTCGATGCACTTAGCCGGCCAACACTGAACTTCCCGGCCGATCTCCTCAGGAATTTGTCGCTCAACCTCGCCCACGCCGGCGCGACCGTCAACGGCGAGCGCTCATCCCGTCTGGCATCGCTCCTGCCAAGCAACGCCGACGAAGTCCACTAACCACACAACAGCGTGATGCTCGATCAGGTGTAGGAAAGATGCATCACGACTTCCTGCTGCTTGCTGTTTTGATTTCAGAATACGACGACCGAACGGATCGACTTGCCCTCGTGCATCAAATCGAAGCCCTTGTTGATCTCATCGAGCTTCAGCACGTGGGTGATCATCGGATCGATCTGGATCTTTCCGGTCATGTACCAGTCGACAATCTTCGGCACATCGGTGCGGCCGCGCGCGCCGCCGAACGCAGTGCCCTTCCAGACCCGGCCGGTGACGAGCTGGAACGGCCGCGTCGCGATCTCCTTGCCACTTTCCGCGACGCCGATCACCACCGAGACGCCCCAGCCGCGGTGGCAGGCTTCCAGCGCCTGCCGCATCACGTTGGTGTTGCCGGTGCAATCGAAGGTGAAATCGGCGCCGCCGTCGGTCAGGCCAACCAGATGCTGGACGATGTCGCCGCCGATCTTGGTCGGATTGACGAAATGCGTCATGCCGAACTGGCGGCCCCAGGCGTCCTTGGAATCATTGACGTCGACGCCGATGATCTTGTCGGCGCCAACCATCCTGGCGCCCTGGATGACGTTGAGGCCGATGCCGCCGAGGCCGAACACGACGACGTTGGAGCCCGGCGTCACCTTGGCAGTGTTGACGACCGCGCCGACGCCGGTGGTGACGCCGCAACCGATGTAGCAGCTCTTGTCGAACGGCGCATCCTCGCGGATCTTCGCCACTGCGATCTCGGGCAGCACGGTGAAATTCGAGAATGTCGAGCAGCCCATGTAGTGGAAGACCGTCTCGCCCTTGTATTTGAAGCGCGAGGTGCCGTCGGGCATCACGCCCTTGCCCTGCGTGACGCGGATCGCGGTGCAGAGATTGGTCTTCTGGCTCAGGCAGCTTTTGCACTGGCGGCATTCGGGCGTGTAGAGCGGGATCACGTGATCGCCCGGCTTGACCGACGTCACGCCGGCGCCGACTTCGCGCACGATGCCCGCGCCCTCATGGCCGAGGATGGACGGGAAGATGCCTTCGCTATCGAAGCCGTCGAGCGTGTAGGCGTCGGTGTGGCAGATGCCCGTCGCCTTGATCTCGACCAGGACTTCGCCGGCCTTGGGTCCTTCCAGATCAAGCTCGACGATCTCAAGTGGCTTCTTTGCCTCAAACGCGACCGCAGCGCGCGTTTTCATCTTAATCTCCCAAAAACATCAAATCGGCCGTCACGCCCGACCGCATCATCGGCGCGGGCGCGCGGATACACATAGAGGTCATCGATGTAGCAGGCAACGCTTCGGTTGCCGCCGAACACGGCATCACGGTGTCGCATCATTGCGACAACGCGCCGGCCGGCCACAGAATCGAGCATCAGGCAGAGGAGCGTTGACAGCCGAACCTCTTCAGATGAATAATTCCTCAGATGAATAATTCCAAAGTACGGTGATCGCGTAACGCGCGCATGCCCCCCGCAATTGCGCGCAGCGATGCTTTCGCCGGACCAGAATACGCAAAGGATCCGCTGTTGAAGCTGACGTCGCGCGAAATGGAGAGCCTGCGCCTGCTGAGTTCCGGCAAAAGTCTTTCCGAGATCGCCTGGCTCGTTCATTCGTCCTACAAGACGGTCGCAAATACGTCTTCGATCATGCGATAGAAACTTGGCGTGCGGACATCGGCGGATCTGGTGCGTTTGGCGATCCAGAGCGACATCGCCTGAGGCCGCGCTCCGCTGTCAGGAAATACGACAATGCAGACGGTTTCCCAGAACAAATCTCATGGCGGCACCCAGGGCGTGTATCGGCATCCCAGCCGCGAGACCAGGACCGAGATGACCTTCTCGGTCTTTGTCCCGGCTCATGCGGCGGGCGCCAGGCTGCCGGTGGTCACCTATCTGTCGGGCCTGACCTGCACCCATGCCAACGTCACCGACAAAGGCGAGTTCCGCGAGGCATGCGCCGCGCTTGGCCTGATCTTCGTCGCACCCGACACCAGCCCGCGCGGCGAAGGCGTACCCGGCGATCCCGCTAATTCCTATGATTTCGGACTTGGCGCCGGCTTTTATGTCGATGCGACCGAGGCACCGTTTGCGCGCAATTACCGCATGTGGAGCTATGTGACCGAGGAGTTGCCGGAGCTGATCGCCGAGCAATTCCCCATCGACACCAAACGGCAATCGGTCATGGGCCATTCCATGGGCGGTCATGGCGCGCTGACGGTCGCGTTGCGCCATCCTGATCGCTATCGCGCGGCGAGCGCCTTCGCGCCGATCGTGGCGCCTTCGCAGGTGCCGTGGGGCAACAAGGCGTTGGGCGGCTATCTCGGCGGCAGCAAGGATGCATGGCGAAAGCACGATGCCGTCGCGCTGATCGAGGATGGCGCACGATTCTCCGGATTGCTCGTCGATTACGGCGACGCCGACCAGTTCCTCACGGAACAGCTTCGCCCCGAGTTGCTGAAGGCCGCTTGCGAGAACGCAAACATCCCCCTCACCCTGCGGCGCCAGCCGGGCTACGACCACAGCTATTACTTCATCTCGACGTTCATGGCCGATCATCTGCGCTGGCATGCTGCGCGTCTGAAGGGCTGATCACGCTCCTGCCTATTTCGGCTGCGGTGCGCCATAGTTTGCACCGCGCACGATCCACCGGGAGCAGAATCAACGCCTGCAGTAAAATGGAACCGGCTCGCGAACGAGTATCAGTAAACGCTTCTGCGGAACTATCCGCGCTACTCGGTTGTTGCCTCTAACTATATCTGAAATTGGGAGGCCTCGATGAGAGCAGCTAAGATCGCCCTGACCAGCCTTGCCGCCGCAAGCCTGGTCACGTCAGCGGCTTTCGCCCAGCAATCCGCGTCAGGAATGGTCACCAAGATTGACCGGTTGACCGGAACCATCGCTATCCAGCAGACTCAAACCGGCACCGTCGGCGCGGCCGGAGGCGCGGTTCAGGAGTACAAGGTCCCGAAGGCGCAATCGCTCGAAGAATTACACGCCGGCGACAAGGTGACGTTCACCGCCACGGACAGCGGTGGCGGCAAGACGATCGACAAGCTCGAGAGGCAGTAGCAGCTCGCAATTTGCGGCGCGGACGCTGAGATCATCCCCTCGTCCGCGCGCGGCAACGCTCCGCGTTCGCAAGCGGACCGTCGGCCCGCACCCAGCCGTCGGTTCCGTCTGGATGCCACGCGACATTGCGATAGCCATAGGACACCCCGTCAGGAGGCAGCCTGCGCGCCAGACGTATTGCTGCTGGCTCCCGCGCTGATCGTTCCTTGAGCAGTGTAGGTCTTGCTCGGGCTGGCTTGGGTGCTCTGCACGCTGGGCGCGGTCTCCACCTGGGTGGTTCCATCGGAATAGGTGATGGTCGTAGTCGTAGTACCGTTCACCGTGATCGATACATCGCTGACTACGGTCTTTGCGGAGCCACTCCCTCCGCTGCCCCCGCTCTTTTCTCCGCTCCCAGTCGTTGGTTGGGCAGTCGAACCCGACCCCGAGGACGCGCTGGTAGACTGGGCCGAGGCATTGGTGGACTGGCTCCCGGCCACCGTTGTGGTAGGCGAGCTCGTAGCATTGATCGACATCGGCATGCTCCCGGGCCTGGAGCGGACGCCATGATTGACGCGCCTGGTCCTTTAACGCAGATCCAAGCCCAAGCAGGCGCAGTGTTTGAGGCGCTTCGGCGCCGTGCAGCACCGTTACAGAGTCCAGCCTCCTGTCAGAGACGCGCCGTGGCGCCGATGTTCCAGCCGCGTCCCGCCTCGCCGAACATCTGGTGACCAGCTTCGGTCACGGCAATCGTATCCTCCAGCTTGATGAAGCCGCGCTTTGGATGCTTCAGCGTGGTCTCGACCGACACCACCATGCCCGGCTGCAACGGCAGGCGTGCGTCGGGATCGTCGTAAGGCACGGGACCTGTTGCCGTCAGCCGCGGCGCCTCGTGACTGACGAGGCCCATGCCATGGGCGAGAAATTCGATGTGCTCGCGATGCGGCGATCGCTGAAGCGCCATCTCCGCGGCGATATAGATGTCGCCGCCCATGGCGCCGGGCTTGATCGGCGCAAAGGCCGCCTGCTGAACGGCCTCGATCTCGGCCAGAAGATCCTTCAACTCGCTATCGGGCCCGCCGAGCACCGCCATGCGCGCGAGATCACCGATATAGCCTTCGAAATTGCCTCCGGAATCGAGCGACAGCACGTCTCCCATCTCCCAATGCACCCCCGAAGGCGCGCGGTTGTGGCTCGCCCCCGACGCGATCAGGCAATATTCGAACGTTAGACCGCGCTTGACCTCGGCGACGCGAAGCGCGTCCACAAGCTCTCGCTTGGTGCTTCCGGGACCGTGCTCCGCGATGACCTCGAGCATCGCGGCCGTCACCATCTCGGAGGCGGTGCGAAGCTTGGCAAGTTCGGCCGGTGTTTTGATCGCCCGCAATCGCTCCAAGACGTAGAGTGCGTCCTTGATTTCACTGCCGGGAAGCGCGCCCTTCAGGGCGTTGCCGGCATCCATCGGCAGGAAGGCGAGTTCGACGCCGATACGTCTTGCTGGAACGCCGCTCTTCCTGATCGCCTCGACGGCAAGCGCAATCGCATCCACGGAGCCGCTGGCCCGGGTGAGCACCTCCGGCACCCAGAGCGGCGACACCGCGCGTTGGTGGGATTCCAGCCAATGGCCGACAAAGGCTGCCTTGTCGGGCGCACCCTTGGGGTAGATCACCACAGGCAAATAGCGGCTGACGCCGAGCGCATCCATGTAGTCGAAGAAGATCGCGCGCTCGGCATCCAACAGGTACTGCACATTGTGCTTGGAGGTGACGAGCAGCAGATCGATCCCCGCCTCCTCCATCAGCCGATCGAGCTTGCCGACATCGAATGGAATGGCTCGCGTCGCCGATTGGTTGGTGCTGTCCTGCATGATGATCCTCCCTGATGCCTAGCCGGTTTTTTTGCCGGGCGTTGTCGTATTTAACCACCTGTCCTTGCGCGCACGTAGCGTCTTCGCGAATGTCAGCCCGTCTGCTCGCGCATCTTGAGCGCCTCCGCTGCCGGAACCTCGGCCTCGGCGGCATTCAGCGCCAACGGCTTGCCGTGCGTTTCTACCCCGAACAGGCTGAAGGCCAATCCAATCGCAACGCCGCAGCATGCGAGGAACAGGAACGCGGGCATCACGGCCTCGATGGTGGCCTTTGGGGTAATCAAGTTGGTGGCGCCGGCAATCAGCGCAAGGCACAACGGACCCGCAATCTTGCCGACCCCGTTAGACGCCTGTGCCAGTCCGACACCCCGCGCGCTCAAACGGACAGGAAAGATTTCCGCCGAATAGGGCGCTATGTTCGCGAAACCGCCATCGAAGAACAACGCGGCCGGAATCAGCAACACCACGAAGGCAGGATAGCCGAACAGGGTGCGATCGAAGAACAAGGCTGCCGCTCCAAGCGAGACGGCGATGCCATAGCCCATGATTTCGCCGCAGCGCCGCCGCCCGATCCATTGCGGCAACAGCGAGAATATGACACGCCCGAGCATTCCCACGAGACTGACGATGACGAACAGGTAGGCAACCTGGTGAGGCGAGGCGCCCATTAACAGCGCGACGATGGTCGGACCCCACAAAAAGACGCCATAATTGGCCGTGCTGGCGCCGAACCAGACGATGACGGTGAGCCAGAACAGCTTTGGTTGCGCCAACAAATCTGTGAAGCGCGTCTGCGGCGGCACCGCACTAGTCGTACCGATGTCGATATTCGGCGCCTCAGCCAGCGTGTCCGGTGACGTCTTCAATGTCCGCGCCACGATGCGGCGGGCTTCCGCGAGGCGGCCACGCGACACCAGCCAGCGCACCGATTCAGGCATGACGAGCGCGATCAGCGCTGCCGGCAGCAGCGGGACAAAGCCGAGCATCGCGAGACCCCGCCAGCCGATCTGCTGCAGCAGCATCGCCGACGTCAGCGACGCTGCGAGAACCCCGAGCGAGACCGGGATCACGGTTGCGCTCGCTAGCACGGTGCGGTGCCGGGTCGGCGTGTATTCGACGATCATGGGAACGGCGACCGAGGCCGCGGCACCGACCCCAAATCCGACCACGAAACGCAGTCCGGCAAACATGATCCAGGCGCCATCGGGGATCAGCGAGATCGAGCCGGAGCCGAGCGCGCACAACAATACTCCCGCCACCAGTAACGTCTTGCGCCCAAAGCGATCGGATAGTGCGCCCCAGGCCAGCGAGCCGATGATGGCGCCGACGCCGGCGCTTAGCAGCATGATCGAGGTCTGACCGAATGTCAGGTGCCATTGCGGCGCCAGCACCGCAACCAGGAAGCCGACGATATAGAAGTCGAAGTAATCGAAAACGCTGGTCGAGATCGCGAGCGCGATGCTGACCCAGTAACGGGCGTCCAGCGGCGCGGCATCGTAGAGCTCAACGAGATCCTCCCCTTGGGTGGCCATGGTCGTCTCCCTCCGTCATTTTATGTTTGGTCTTTCGCCTTGCAAGAAGGCCTGCACCGCCGTGGCGACGGCCAAGGGGTTCTGGATCGTCCCGACATGGCCGGTACCCGGAATCACCACGGTTCGCGCGTCCCTGATGTCCTTTGCGAGCGCCAGCGTGTGCGCAGGCGGGATCAACCGGTCTTCCGCACCGACCGTCACCAATGTCGCCGCGGCGATCGCGGAGAGATCGACCGCGATCGGCTTCTGCAGGACGGCCGCACGTCGCTGCCGCTGCCCGGCATCTCGCCGGTTCTCGGTGAAGACCGCGAGGACTTCGGGATGGTCAGCGATATGATCGCGCGGAAAGAAATACTCGGCGAATTCGTGCAGCGTCTCTGGCAAACGGCTTCGTAATTCCGCAAATCTCGGAAATCCTTCCGGGTTGATCGACGACAGCGGCACGCCGACTCGAAAGGTGCTCGACAGGATCAGACGATCGACACGCTCCGGATGACGTGCCGCTAGCACCTGCGCAATGGCACCGCCAAACGAGGTACCGAAGACATGGGCGCGCGGATGGCCTAACGCCGCGATCAGCGCGGCGGCATCGTCGGCAAGATCGTCGAAACCATAAGGCGAGGCCGGATTCTGCGTGCCACCGGAGTCGCGCTGGTCATAGGCGATCACAGTGAAGCGCGGCGCGAGCAATGGCGCTAACGCGTCGAACATCGAATGGTCGGCCTCGGCGCCGTGTAGCAGAAGGAGCGGCGGCCCCTCCCCGGTTCGAGCGTAGGTGGTCGCGGTGCTGTTGGCGTCGATCGTGCGCATGGCTAGTGCAACACGGTTTGCAGTGCGCCGGCGAGCTCGCGCGCGGGGTCCTGCGGAATATAGGGCATGCGCCAGGCGACGTGGCCATCGGGCCGCACCAGCACGGCGCCCCGCATGCCCATATGGATGCCGTCGGCGGCGTGTGCATTCGACAATTGCTGCAGGTTCAGCGGCAAGCCGAGCTTTTCGGAGACGTCGCGGCCGGCCTCCAGCCATGCCTCGCCCATCGGGCCGGCGACCACCGTGAATTCCTTGTCGAACCAGTCGAGCGTGGAATGCTTGCGTGCCATGTCGATCCAAAGATGCGGGAAACGGCCACCCGGCCGGTCGGAGGGCGTGTAGTAGCGTGTCAGATGCCCACCGCGCGGCGTGCCGTCCGGAATCACGGCGCCCTCCTCGTAGGAAAATCCCAGCGCCTGGCCGATGCTGTGCAAATGGTTGTCGAGGTCGTCGACCCAGAACCGGATGAGGTCCTCGTTGCCGGAGCGAACGGCAGCGTCGATCTTGCGGAAGCGGATCATGTTGCCGTAGCTGAAATCGGCATTCGACTGCGCAACCGGCCGCCGCTCGAGGTCGTAGGACTCGAGCAGTTTTTCCGACGCCTGACCGCGCAGGACGTAGACCAGCTTCCAGGCCAAGTTGTGCGCATCCTGCACGCCCGAGTTCAACCCGAAGCCGCCGGTCGGCGGGAAGCGATGGGCGGCGTCGCCAACCACGAAGACGCGGCGGTTGCGAAAATTGGCCGCGACCTGCTTGCTCATGCGCCAGACCGAGCGGTTGAGCAGCGTCACATCGAGATCGGGCACGCCGACATGGGCCCGGATGATCTCGATCATCTCCGCGTCCGTCCACGGCCGGGGCCGCTCGTCCTTCTCCCAACCGATCTGGATGATGGAGAGCCAGCGATCGCGGCCATTCGTGTTGAGAATGCCGGCGCGCGGCGGCACGCCGGGCTTGTCGGTGTAGACCTGATAGCCGGCCGCCTCGCGCGCCAGCGGGAAACGCGAAAGGTCGCCGCGCCAGTACTCGTTCTGCAGAACCGCGAGCGCCGCCGGGCCTACCATCTCGATGCCGGCGTTGCGCCGCGTCTGGCTGCCGGCGCCGTCGCAGGCGAGCAGATATTTCGTGTGCCAGCGCTCGGTCTGTCCCGTCTCGACCGAGCGTATCTCGCAGACCACGCCGTCCTCGACTTCCTCGAAGCTCACGAATTCGGTCGAGAAATGCACTTGCACGAGGTTGGAGTGTTCGATGGTGTTGTAGATCTCCTCCTCCACCGCGTCCTGTGCCACGAGGCATTTCCAGGCCGGGGTCTGGCCGAGATTAGGTTCGGGGCGCGAGCGGCTGATCTCCCGCCCCGCGATGCTTTCGACCTGGACGAACATGTCGGAATCGCCCTGCAGGC
This sequence comes from Bradyrhizobium genosp. P, assembly GCF_049949265.1. Taxonomy (NCBI): domain Bacteria; kingdom Pseudomonadati; phylum Pseudomonadota; class Alphaproteobacteria; order Hyphomicrobiales; family Nitrobacteraceae; genus Bradyrhizobium; species Bradyrhizobium genosp. P. The sequence continues at coordinate 6,045,808 of NZ_CP188195.1, forward strand.
CGCGGTCACGGATCGCCTGCTCGATGCCCCATTGCCGGAACAGCTCCATGGTGCGAACCCAACAGCCACGCGATTTCGGATGATCTGTCGTGGTCGGGCTCTTCTCGACGATCACGGCGTCGATGCCGAAACGGTCGAGCAGCAAGCCCATCGCAAGCCCGACCGGCCCTCCGCCGACGATGAAGACCGAGGTGCGGCGATGTGGTTCCGCGGCAATGCCCATGAGGCCTCCTCCCTGCTGTTTTCCTTTCCGCAGAGAGTGCGCCGATTTTGCTATCTCGCAAGAATATGTTTGATATGGTTCTGATCTCGTTTTGCGATGGAGTATCCCATGGACCTCCGGCAGCTTCGCTATTTCGTCGCGGTCGCCGAACGCGGCGGCTTCGGTGCCGCGGCAAGCACGCTCAACATCGCGCAGTCCGCGCTCAGCCGTCACATCAAGGAGCTTGAACACGAACTCGGCGGCGCATTGCTCGAGCGTAGCGCGCGCGGCGTCACCGTCACCGAGTCCGGCAAGGTGCTGCTGGCGCGTGGGCGCTGGCTGCTCGGCGCGGTCGACGACGTCAAGGCCGAGGTCCGCACCGAGAACCGCGAGCCGGGCGGCACAGTGCGGATCGGCGCGCCGTCGAGCCTTGCCGACATCTTCTACGCACCGCTCGCAAGACTCTTCGTTGAGCGCTTTCCGAAGGTCCAGCTCGAGTTGCACGAGGGCCTGACGGAAGCGATGTGCGACCGCCTGCTACGTGCTGAGCTGGATCTCGCGATCGTCACCATGCCGGAACCCAACCATCATCTCGATTTCGAGACGCTGGTGAGCGAGAAGGTCTTCCTGATCGGGCCACCTCGCGATCCGCTGCTGAAGCGCGGAACGCTGACGCGCAAGGAATTCGACCGCCTGCCGGCCGCCGTGGTGCCGCTCAGCCGCAATCCGTTTCCGCCGAACATTCCGTTTTCGTTGCGAGTGGAGAGCAGTTCCCTGATGAAGCGGAGCGTCGCGTCCGGGCTCGGTTACGGTCTGCTGACGTTTTCCGGCATCCACGAAGAAGTGGCGGCGGACAAGCTCTCGGCCGCGCTCCTGCCCTGGTTGCAGGCCGAACGCGTCCTGGCGCTTCCACGCGGCCGGCCGATCACTCGCGCGACGCGTGAAGCCGTTGCCGGGCTGAAGGAAATCTGCGGCATCCTGATCCGCGAGGGAAAGATCCTGACGGTGACAAAGCCACGGTCAGCACCGCGGGCGCCGTCACGGCAACATGCCGCACGGCGTGCTCGATGAACTGGATCGCAGTTTCGATTTGGCATTTGGCGAGAGTCAGGCCTCCGGAAACGTTTCGAGATGACACGCCACCCACTGACCGTCTCCGGCCGACCGAAGCTCCGGCTCCTCTGCTTTGCAGCGATCAAAGACGAATGGACACCTGGTGTTGAAACGGCATCCGCTCGGTGGATTGATCGGGCTCGGCACGTCACCCTTCAGGATGATCGGGTTTCTGATAGCGCCGGGCTCCGGCACCGGCACGGCCGAGAGTAACGCCTTGGTGTAGGGATGCCTCGGCGCGGTAAAGATTTGCTGCCTCGGCGCCATCTCGACGATCTTGCCGAGATACATCACGGCGACCCGGTGCGTCATGTGCTCGACCACAGCCAGATCATGGCTGATGAAGAGCAGCGCAAGACCGAACTGCTGCTGCAGATCCTGCAACAGGTTGACGATCTGCGCCTTGACCGAGACGTCGAGCGCCGACACCGCCTCGTCGCAGACGATCAGGTCGGGCTCCGCCGCAAGCGCGCGGGCGATCCCGATGCGCTGGCGCTGACCGCCGGAGAATTCGTGCGGCCGCCGGTTCAACGCGTCGCGCGGCAGGCGCACGGTGTCCATCAGCGTCGCAACCCGAGCCTCGAGGTCGGCGGAAGACTTGGCGAGACCGAAATTGCGGATCGGCTCGGCCAGGATATCGCGCACGCGCATCCTCGGATTGAGACTCGAGAACGGATCCTGGAACACCACCTGCACGCGGCGACGCATGCTGCGCAGCCCCGCAGGTGAAAGATCGTCGATGCGCTGGCCATCGAGCACCACCTGACCGGCGGTAATGTCGAACAGTCGCAGGATGGCCCGGCCGACCGTCGACTTGCCGCAGCCGGATTCACCGACCAGCGACAGGGTCTCGCCACGTTCGACCTCGAAGGACACGCCGTCCACAGCGTGGACCAGGCCGGACCTGCGGCCGAACAGGCCGCCGCGAACCGGGAAATGCTTCTTGAGGTCGTTGACCTGGAGTAGCGGGGTGCTCATGCCACGGCCGCTTCTTTGGCGGCGTAGTGGCACGCGGCGATGTGGCCGGGGCCCTTCTCTTCGAGACCCGGCGTGACCTGGCGGCAGAGATCGGTCGCGAGCGCACAGCGCCCGGCGAAAACGCAGCCGACGATTGCCTTCTTGAGGCTGGGCACCTGCCCTGGGATCTCGGCAAGCCGCCGCGCCGTGCCGGTGAGAGATGAGCCGAGCCTGGGAACCGCGCCAAGGAGGCCCTGCGTATAGGGATGACGGGGGGAGCGGAACAGTCCGGCCACCGGCGCTTCCTCGACCTTGCGGCCGGCATACATCACCATGACGCGCTCGGCGATCTCGGCGACCACGCCGAGATCATGGGTAATCAGGACGATCGCCGCACCGACGCGGCGTTTGAGGTCCAGCATCAACTGCAATATCTGCGCCTGAATCGTCACGTCCAGCGCCGTGGTCGGCTCGTCGGCGATCAGTAGTTTTGGATTGCAGGCGAGCGCCATGGCGATCATCACGCGCTGGCGCATGCCGCCCGAAAGCTGATGCGGATACTCGCGCACGCGCCGCGCCGGCTCGGGGATGCCGACCAAATTCAGCATCTCGATGGCGCGTGCCTCTGCGGCCTGCTTGTCCAGTCCCTGATGCATCCGTAGCGTCTCGCCGATCTGGCGACCAACGGTCAGCACCGGGTTGAGGCTCGACATCGGCTCCTGGAAGATCATCGAAATGTCGTTGCCACGGATGGCGCGCATCTCGCGCTCGGACAGTTGCAACAAGTCTCTGCCCTGGAAGCGGACTGCCCCCGCGATTTTGCCCGGCGGCTCGGAAATAAGCCGCATCAGCGACATCGAGGTGACCGACTTGCCACAACCGGATTCACCGACGATGGCCAGCGTCTCGCCTTCATCAACCTGAAAGGACACCCCGTCGACGGCGCGGTTGATCCCGTCCGGGGTCCGGAAATGGGTCTGCAGATTCTCGACTTCGAGCAATGCCATTGGATCAAAAACCTCGACTGCCCTACAGGCTCTCTACAGGCTCTTGGCCATGCGCGGATCGAGCGCATCGCGCAGACCGTCGCCGAGCAGGTTGACGGCGAGAACGGTGACGGACAGGAACACGGAAGGGAAGAACACGATGAAAGGCTTGACCTGCCAAAGCGCCCTGCCCTCGGCCATGATGTTGCCCCAAGATGGAATGGTAGGCGGTGTGCCGGCGCCGATGAAGGAGAGGATCGACTCCACGATCATCGCGCTGGCGCAGATATAGGTGGCCTGGACCAGCATCGGCGCCAGCGTATTCGGCAAGATGTGGCGCACGATGATCATCGGCGTACGCGTGCCGGAGGCGACGGCAGCGTCCACATAAGGCTGCTCGCGCAGTGACAGCACGACGCCGCGCACGAGACGCGTGACGCGCGGAATCTCGGCAACAGTGATGGCCAGGATGACGTTGCCGACGCTGCCGCGTGTCAACGCCATCAACGCAATCGCGAGCAGGATCGGCGGTATCGACATCAACCCGTCGATGAACCGCATGAGGATGCCGTCCGCCCATCGCACGAATCCCGCAATGAGACCGATGGCAAGACCGGCCAGCGAAGCCAGGATTGCCACCGAAAGGCCTACGGTCAACGAGACCCGTGCCCCGTAAAGCACGCGTGAATAGATATCGCGGCCCAGCATGTCACTACCGAACCAGAATTCCGCGGATGGCGCGCGCGTACGCTTGGCGGGCGCGAGGGCAGTCGGGTCGACGGTGCCGAGATAGGGCGCGAAGATCGCGATCAATACCAGGCAGAGGAGCAATGCGGCGCCAACCGCAACCGTCGGATGATTGCGGAGAAAGCCGAGCAGGCCGCGCCGGATCTTCACCGGCTGCAGCAGATCAGGCAGCTGCGACGCGATCACGAGGCCGGGCGGCAGGGCAGCGGTGCTGGTGCTGGATACGGTCAATAGCGGATCCTCGGATCGACCAGTGTATAAATGACGTCGACCATCAGATTGACCAGCACGTAGAGGAAGCTGAATAGCAGCACGATGCCCTGGATGACCGGATAGTCGCGCCGCAGGATCGCATCAATCGTCAGTCGGCCGAGGCCCGGGATCGCGAACACGCTTTCGGTCACCACCGCGCCGCCGATCAGCAGGGCAATGCCGATGCCAATCACCGTCACGATCGGGACCGCGGCGTTTTTCAGCGCATGAACGAACAGGATGCTGGGCATCCCGAGGCCCTTGGCGCGGGCGGTGCGGATATAATCCTGCTGCAGCACTTCGAGCATCGAGGCGCGGGTAATGCGCGCAATCAGCGCGATATAGACGCAGCCGAGCGCGACCGAGGGCAGGATCAGATTCTGCAGCCATGGCCAGAAGCCTTCGGCCAGCGGCGTGTAGCCTTGCACGGGAAGCCACTCAAACTTGAGCGCGAACACATAGGCGAGCACGTATCCGACCACAAAGACGGGAAGCGAGAAGCCGAACACGGCGAATGTCATGATGGTGCGATCGATCCAGCTTCCCGCTTTCCACGCCGCCACCACGCCGAGCGGGACTGCGATGAGGATCGTCAGCAGCAGCGTGAGCACCATCAGCGAAAGCGTCGGTTCGATGCGCTGCGCGATCAACGTCGAGACCGGCAGGCTGGTGAAGATCGAGGTGCCGAGATCGCCGTGCACGATGTGCCAGAGCCAGGACCCGAACTGCACCAGGAAAGGCCGGTCGAGGCCGAGGCTCTGGCGAATCCGTTCAACGTCGGCGGGGCTGGCCTGATCGCCTGCGATCACCACGGCCGGATCGCCCGGCGCAATGTAAAGCAGACTGAATACGAACAGCGCGACGATCGCCATCACCGGCAACGTCGCGAGCATGCGCCGCAGGATATACGAGACCATGTCGGTTCACCGTGCCGTCATGCCGCCTTCGACACGCCCCAGAAGAACGGCAGCGGCCCCTTGACGATCCCGGAGATGTTCTTGCGCCACGCCGTGTAACCCAGGAAGAAGCCGGTCGGCGCATAGACCACGTCCTCGAGCGCCGCCTTGTTGAGACGATTGATCGTGGCCTTCTCCTCATCGAGGTTCTTGGCGTCGAACCATGCCACAACCTCCTTTTCCACGGCCTCGCTCGTCGGCCATCCGAACCACGCCTTGTCGCCATTGGCGCGAATGGCGTTGTAGGGGGCAGGATTGATGCAGTCGGCGCCGGCGTGCCAGGTGTGGAACATCTGCCAGCCGCCCTGCCCCGGAGGCGTCTTCATGGCCCGGCGGGAACCGACCGTGCCCCAATCGGTCGCGACGAAGTCGACATTCATGCCCAGCTTCTTCAGCAAATCCGCGGTGACGTCGCCCTGCGCCTTGGTGATCGGTTGATCCTGCGCGACGAGGCAGGTGACGGGCTGGCCCGAATAACCGCTCTCGGCCAACAGCTTCTTGGCCGCGTCGAGATCGCGCTTACCCTTGAGTATCTCGCCGCCCGCCTCTGAATAAAGCGGCGTGCCCGGCGTGAAGAAGCCCGGCAGCGTCTTCCAGAGCGAGGTGTCATCCCCAACCAGCGCCCGCATGTAATCTTCCTGGCTCATCGCCATGAGCACGGCACGCCGCGCCCTGACGTCGTTGAAGGGCGGATAGAGGTGGTTCATCCCGAACGAACCGACATTGCCGAGCGGGTCGGCGATGTCGACGTTGATGTTGCGGTTGCTCTTGAGTACCGGCACCAGATCGGTGATCGGACTCTCCCACCAATCGACCTCGCCGTTCTGCAATGCGGCTGCTGCGGTGGCGGGATCCGGGATGACCACCCATTCCAGGCGGTCGATCAGTATCTGCTTGCCGCCGGCGAGCCAGGACGCCTTCTCCTGCCGCGGCACGTAGTCGGTGAACTTCTCGAACACCGCCTTGGCGCCGGGGACCCACTCGGCCTTCGCGAACTTCATTGGCCCCGAACCGACATAGTCCGTAATCTGCTTGAACGGATCGGTCTGCGCGATGCGCTCCGGCATGATGAAGGCAATCGGCGTGTTGTTCTTGCCCAGCGCATAGAGCAGCTTCGGATAAGGCTGCTTCAGCACCAATTTGAACGTCTTGTCGTCGACGGCGGTCAACTCCTGCTGGAGCGCCTTGATCATGAGTCCCATCGGATCGCGGACCGACCAGCGCGCAATGCTCGCAACCACGTCCTTGCTCCGCACCGGCTCGCCGTCGTGGAACTTCAGCCCCGACCGGAGACGAAAGGTCCAGCTCAGGCCGTCATCGGTGACCTCCTCGGACTCGACCATCTGGCGCTGTGGCTGCAGCATCGCGTCGACGCCGTAGAGTGTGTCCCACACCAGCGCGGCCGCGTTGCGCACGACATACTGCGTCCCCCAGATCGGATCGAAATTCGCAAGGTTGGCCTGGGGCACGAAGCGCAAAGTGCGCGCCGCGGCGCCTTGGGAAAGGGCGGGCATCGAAAGACCGCCCATCGCCGCCAGGCTGCCTGCCCCGGCCAATCCTTTCAACAGGGTCCTGCGATCCATGAAACTCTCCAAGCGTCGGGTTAATGTGGCGATTCCGTCCGTTTTCGTCGGCCAGGGTTCGGCGCCAGGTGAGGTGAAACGGTCGGACCGATGATAAGTGCTTATTTTGCGTGCAAATGGTATGCCAGCGGCCAGGGCATCAACATAGTTATGTTGTCGATCAGGACCTTAACCGGAAGGCTCGACGCTGACGACGCCGTCGATCAGATTGAGGCCGAGCAAGAATTCCGAACTGAACTGCGTGCGCAACAATGGCTCGACGACGATGCCGCGCGCCAGCGCGGCGGCCTCTTCGCGGCGCGCTGCGACCGCCCGCTCAATCGATACCGCCTCGAAGTGGAACGTGGCTCCCGGTCTCGCCTGCGCCAGCCGGCCAAGATCGGGACCGATGACGGTCGCGATCTTGGGATACCCTCCGGTCGATTGACGATCGGCCATCAGGACGATCGGACGGCCATCTCCCGGCACCTGGATCGCACCCATCGCAATCCCGTCGGAGACGATATTGTAGCCGCGGGCGTGCGTCAGTCGGGGGCCGTCGAGAAAACACGCCATGCGATCGCCTTTGGCGGAGACGGTCCACGGCCCGGCCAGAAACGCTGATATCTGATCGTCGGCGAAGTAATCCTGTTGAGGACCGAGGACCACGCGAACGGTATCGATCGGGCGGTCGAGCCAGGGCGCCATGATAGCGCCCTGCGACGGCACCGACGACCCCGACGGTTCGATTCCGAGGCCATCGCCGGCGACGATCGCGCGGCCGTTCATGCCGCCGAAGCCGGTGCGGGTGTGGGTGGCGTGCGAACCAAGCACTTTTGGCACGACGAAGCGACCCGCCACCGCGAGATAGCACCATGAGCCACTGCGCCCGGCACGAATTTTCAGCACCGCGCCTTCATCCAGATTGAGAACCATCGCAGGCGGCAGCGGCCTGCCGTCGAGGCTGAGCGCAAACTCGCCGCCGGCCACGGCAATATGGAGCGGCGCGGATTGGGCGGTCACTTCGACACCCCCCACGGAGACTTCGAGTGCGGTGGCGCCTGCGGGATTGCCGACGGCGAGATTGGCGGCGGCATGCGCCAACCGATCCATCGGGCCTGCCGCGGTGACGCCGAACCGCAGATAGCCGTGACGACCAGCATCCTGCAATGTCACCCCCGGCCCGGCCGAGAGCACGCGAAGGATCGCATCCGACGCGACAGCCGTCATGCGGCACTCATGCGGGCAACGACCTCGCCGCTTGCTGCGCGCCGCTCCATCTCCCGAAAGGTCGCCAGATCGATCGAGTCGAAGCGCAAGAGCTCGCCGGCCTGAATCAAAAAGACATCCTGCTGCTCCGCTGCGTAAAGACGCTCCGGAGTCCGGCCGATGACGTACCAGCCGGTCGGCATCACGAAGGGCGCAACAACGCAGAGGCCGCCGCCGATCAGAACCGCACCTGCGGCATGCGGCGGCCGGGGTGTCGGACGGCGCGATATCTTGAGGGCCTCCGGCACGCCGCCGAGATAGGGCTGTCCCGGCGTGAAGCCGCACATGTAGACCCGATACGTCGCCTTCAGATGCAACGCGACCGCTTCGTCACGGGTCAGCTTCAGGAGTTGTGCCGCCTCGTCGAGATCCTCAGCCAAGGCCGGATCGTAGCAGCAAGGCAATGTCCAAATGGTGCCTTGGCCACGCCCTTCCACGGCGGCTTCGATCGCCCGGCGCACGGTAGCAACCAGCGTGCCCCTGTCTATCTCCAGAGGATCGTAGTGGATCATCAGTGAGCGGTAAGTGGGAACAAACTCGCGCGTCCCCGCGGGAGGATCGGCGCGCAAGGCCGCATCGAGCGCAAGCACCCTGTCGTTGATTGCGGGATCGACGGTCTCGCCGAACTGGACGACGAGCGCGGCCTCTCCCGCATCGAGGAAGCGCGGGTTGCACAGCGCTGGATCGGGATCGACCCGACGTGTCATGCCGCAATTGGGCTGAATGGCTTCAAAGCGACACCGGCACGCTCCAGACGCTCGCGAACACGGCGAGCGGTCGCGACCGCATAATCGGAATCGCCATGAACGCAGATCGAGCGAATGGGTGTCGGCAGGTGCTTGCCGCTCGCCGTGATCACCGACCCGGTTTCGACCATCTCAAGCACGCGCGCAGCGGCCTCCTCCGCGCCTTCGATCATCGCGCCGGGCTGGCCGCGCGGAATCAACTGGCCGGTCTCGGTGTAGCCGCGATCGGCATAGATCTCCTGATAGACTTCGAGCCCGGCGGCCTCACCGGCCGCGACCGTCTCGGTCAACGCGATGCCAAGCATGGCGAGACCGGGATCGACCGCGCGTACGGCCCGCGCCACCGCATCGGCGACGCTGCGTTCTTCGCAGGCGATGTTACCGAGCGCGCCGTGGGTCTTCACGTAGGTAATGCGATGCCCGGCGTAAGCCGCAAGCGCGGCAGCGGCGCCGATCTGATAGGCAACAAGCCTTTCGATCTCCCCATTCGTGAACGGGAGGCGGCGGCGGCCGAAGCCCCACAGATCCGGGAATCCGGGATGGGCTCCGACGGCAACGCCGCGCTCGCGGGCAATGGCAAAGGTCCGCGCCATCACCTCGGGATCGCCGGCATGAAGCCCGCACGCCACATTGGCCGAGGTGACGATCGAGAGCATGGCGGCGTCGTCCCCGCAACGATAGGTCCCAAACCCTTCGCCAAGATCGGAATTGAGATCAACTGACGGCATGGTGGCCTCCTCGACGTTGCTGATGCCGGTCAGGCGTTCATTGGCCAGAGCGCTTCGGCAAGCGCCACTGCTGCCGGAAAGATCGTGACGAATGAGCCATTAACGTACTGGACCAGCACGGGATCGGCATCCACATTCTGCCCGTCTGCCTGGAACTTGACGCGCTTCCACGGCATGATGGTGCGCTCACCGGGAATCTCGGTTGCCACGAGGGCCTCGCGAATCTTGTCGCCGTCCGTCGACTTGGCGCGATCGATCGCATCGGCAAGGACGAGCAGCCCCATCAGCTCACGCGAGGTACTGTCGTTCAGGTCACGGCTGGAACGCACCTTGAACATGTTGTTGACCTTGAGAACGCTCGGCCGCTTCTCGGCCATATCGAGCGAGAAGCTCGCGCGCGAGATGATGCCGACCGCCTTGTCGCCGACCGCGTCGAAAAAGGCCTTGTCGGAAAAGCCGCTCGCCTGGGCGACGATATTTCTGGGCTTGTAGCCCAGTTCAGCCATCGTCCGCATCAGCAGGATCGCATCGGTGATATAGCTCGACGGCATCAAGACGTCGGGATCGGTGGTCTTGATCTGTTGCACTTCAACGCCCAGGGACGGCGAGTTCGATTTGTATTTGATGTCGGCGACAATCTTGTAGCCTCGCTCGGCCGCCAGCTCGCGCTGCGTGTTCGAGGAATCGGTGCCGAAGATCGTATCCTCGAAAAACAGGCCAACGGTCTCGATCTTCTTTCCCTTTGCCTTCTGGGCGTCGAGGAAATCGAACATCGCGGCCGAGAACATTTCGTCCTGTGCGGCCGGACGGAAGAAGAATCTCAGCCCGCGGCGCGCCAGGCTTGGCGACGAGGAATCTGCGCACAGGAACGGCAAGCCATAGCGCTCAGCGACCGCACTGACGGTGGAGGAAACCGACGACAAATAGCAGCCGATCAGGGCGCAGACTTTCTCCTGGGTGATCAGGCGTTCGGCCTCCGAGCGGCCCTTTTGCGGATCGGACTGATGGTCGGCGAAAACCAGCTTGATCTTGGCGTTGCCGAGCCCGGCCAGACCTGCATTCTTTGCCGTCGGCAAATCCAGATCGTAGGAGTTGTTGATGATGTCAGCCGCTGTTTCCATCGCGTGGCGGGCGTCGACACCCACTTGCGCGTTCGCACCGGACATCGGAAACAACACCCCGATGGCAACTTCCTGGCCGGATTGGGCAATCGCAGGTCCCGTCACACCTGACAGCGCCGCAAAGGACAGCATTGACGCGCCGCTCATCAGCACTTGTCTGCGATTCATCCGATTGCTCCTCTGTGTGGGCTTGCGCCCGTCGGTTTCAACCTCGAAAGTCCGGCAGCGATCCTGTCGTCAGGCGGCGAGAGCGACGCTGGAACGCCGATCAGCGGCCAACTCTTGCAGCACCCCTGCAATCTGCTTGATCTTGTTGGCCTTGAGATCCCGCAGCGGCGGGCGGACCGAGCCCCCGTCGAAGCCGCGCAGGTTCATGGCGGCCTTGGTGGTCTGCGGCTGCCCGAACTCCCGTGCCAGCGTGCGGAACGGGTACCAAAGCCGGTGCAGGTCGCGCGCGGCCGCCGCGTCGCCGACTTCCAGTGCCCGATAGGCCGCGAGAATCAGTTCCGGCAACGCGCAGCTGTTGGTCGAGCTGATGCCGTCGAATCCGCACATCATCGGACCGAGGAAGGCGAGGTCCGACGCGCAGAACAAACGGATGCGTCCGCCGATCCGGTTGGCAATCTGATCGATCGCCGTCGGCGACAGGTCGCCCTGCTTCACGCCGACGACACCGGGAATATCGGCGAGCTGCTCCAGCGTCGACGGCGACAAGGTGATGCCGATGCCCGGCGCGTTGTAGACCAGCACGCCGGTCCGCGAACACGGCACCATGTCGCGAAAGAACGCAACAATCTGTGCATCGGTGACCTCCGAGACGAAAGGCGGGGTCACCATCGGCAGGCCGCCGAGATCGCCGGCGAGCGATGTCAGTTCGCGAACGACGCGGACGTCGGAGCCCGCGCTGCACAGCATCACCGGAACGCGATCGCCGACGATGTCCGTGACACGACGGAACAGATCGGCTCGCTCGTCGCCCGACATCGCCGGAAACTCGCCGTAGGTGCCGCCGATCAGGATTCCGTCGAAGCCGAGGCCGATGACCCGTTCGATATTCCGCGCCAGGCCCGGGTAGTCGAACGCGCCATCAGCGATTGGAAGGCAGACGATGCCTAAGACTTTTGCAGGTTTATTTGCCTAGAATTGCACCAGCAGGTGATTGTACTATTGGCAGCTGACCGTACTCTCGTAACGCTCCCTCAAATCGTCCAATAAGCCATGGCGCTTTCAGCTCGTCAGAGCAGTTTCCATCTGGCCAATCAGCTTCTCGACGTCATCCGTGACGCCAAGCTGGAGCCGGGCCATCACCTGCGCGAGCAGCAGCTTGCCGATCTAATCGGCGTTTCACGCACGCCGATCAGATCGGCGCTCGAGGTGCTCGCGAAGCGCGGCATCGTGGAGACGCGAAAGAACCGCGGATACTTCGTGCGAACGCCGTTCGACTCGTTGCATCGCATCGAGATCGAGGTTCCATCGACGGCCGACGAGAGACTCTACCAGCGGCTGGTCCGCGACCGCCTGGACGACGTCGCTCCAAACTCCATGACCCAAAGCGAAATCGCGCGCCGCTATGGCGTCGACCGGGCCGCGCTAACGCGTACCCTGTCGCGGCTCGCCGAGGATGGATTGATTGCAAAAAATAAGGGTCACGGATGGACCTTCCTTCCAACGCTCGACTCGCTGGTCTCGCTCAAGGCCAGCTACCAATTTCGTCTCACGCTCGAGCCCGCCTGCTTCCTGCTGCCGACATTCCGGCCGGGTCTCGCGGCAATCGAGCGGATGCGGCTGCAGCATTTGTATCTGATCTCGCATCCCGACATTGCGACGGTCAGCGGCGCACAACTGTTCGAGACCGATGCGGCGTTTCACGAAATGTGCGCCGAATTCTGCGGCAACGCCTTCTTCGTCCAGGCGATCCAGCACCAGAACCGGTTGAGGCGGCTGCTGGAATTCGGCAGCTACGTCAACAGCCGCCGGGTCCAGGACTGGTGCCGCGAGCACGTCACGATCATCGATGCGATAGCGGCAGGAGATTTGGTCCAGGCCTCCGCCAAGATGCGCATGCACCTTGAACACGCCTTGGCCGCGGCACCATCTGCGCAAGAGAATGACGGCTGACGATCCGGCATCAGCCTGACACCGCACATTCAGCGTTCCGGAGGCGGCTGTGCGCCGGTACGACTGGTGATCAGGCCGTAATGCTCGATGCGGCGGTGCTGTGCGAAGTTGAAGATCGTGTCCTTGCCGAAGGCGGTGGCGTCGAGATCGCAGCGATGAACCAGCAGTTCGTCTTGTTCGGTTTTGGCTTCCACGACGATCTCGCCGTCGGGATTGACGATCAGAGTGCCACCGATCAGGGGGTGACCATCTTCGACGCCCGCCTTGGCGACACATACGACCCATGTCGAGTTCTGGTAGGCACCAGCCTGCACGGAGAGCCGGTTGTGGAACAACCGCTTCGCGGGTCCCTCCTCACTCTTCTCGGCGTTCACCGAGGGCGTGTTGTAGCCGATCATCACCATCTCGACGCCCTGCAGGCCCATCACGCGATAGGTCTCCGGCCAGCGCCGATCGTTGCAGATCGCCATGCCAAGGATACCACCAAGCGCTCGCCAGACGTCGAAACCGAGATCACCCGGCTCGAAGTAGCGTTTCTCCAGATGCTGGAAGGCGCGCTCGGTATCGAATTCCGAATGACCGGGCAGATGAACCTTGCGGTACTTGCCGACGATCCGGCCGGATTTGTCGGTCAGGATGCAGGTATTGAAATGATGCCCGTCCGGCGTCAGCTCGGCGTAGCCGAAGTTCATCGCCATCTGGAATTTGGCAGCCCGCTCGAACAGCGGCCTGGTCGCCGCATTCGGCATCTCGCGCTCAAACCAGCGGTCGACCTCGGATTGATCCGTCATGTACCAGCGCGGAAAGAACGTGGTGAGCGCCAGCTCCGGATAGACGATGAGATCGGCGCCCCCGGCCTTGGCCTCATCCATCAGCGCGATCATGCGCGTGACGACCGCTTCTCGGCTGTCGGCCTTCTGGATCGGACCCATCTGGGCGGCGGCTACATTGATAATGCGCATGAATGACTTCCTGATTGCCCTACTTGGTGTTGCGTTGCGCGCCCGACCAAGCGCACTGACAGTGCCTCGAATCTATGCGGACTGCTTACGCAAGTGGCGCATGCCCCGGCTCCGTCAGCGCTCCGTCACTCATTAAGGGAAAACCACCCGCGAATTGCAATCACCTATCCTATGATATTTCAGGCCAGCCAATAACCGGCACACTTGGCTATGCTCCGCTCAAAGCCTGTACGATGTCAGCGATCAGATCAGACGGATGCTCGATGCCGATCGATAGTCGGATCGTGGAGTCGAGAACGCCGATTCGTTTACGGATGTCGGCAGGAACGCCGGAATGGGTCATGGTTGCCGGCAGGCTGGCAAGCGACTCGGTGCCGCCCAGGCTCACCGCCAGCTTGAATATCTGCAGGGCATTTAGAAATTTCTCTGCGGCCGCCTGACCTCCGACGATGTCGAACGAAAATGTAGATCCCGCACCGCTGCATTGCCTCGCGAACAGGCGGCCGGCGACAGACTCTGCTTCGTGGTGACCGAGGTAATGGACCTTTGCCACCTTGGGATGGTCGCGCAGGTAGTCCGCCACGAGCCGGGCGTTTGCGTCGGCCTTTTCCATGCGCAAGCTCAGTGTTTCCAGCGACCGGCCAAGCATCCAGCAGGAATGCGGATCAAGCTGAGTGCCGATGGCACTACGCAGCGCCTTGACGTCCTTCATGAGGGTCTTTGAGCCGAGCGCCGCGCCCGCAATCAGGTCGGAATGGCCGCCGACATATTTGGTCAGCGAGTACAGCGAAAGATCCGCGCCGTGCTCGATCGGGCGCTGAAACACCGGTCCGAGCAAGGTGTTGTCGCATGCGACGACCGGCGTGTGGCGCTGCGCCTTGCCGATCATGTCGGCGATGCGGCGGATCATCGCGATGTCGACCAGGCCGTTGGTGGGATTGGCGGGGGTCTCGATGAGGATCATCGCAACCCGCCCCTTGCGCATCGCCTCTTCCGCCGCCTGCCGGACGATGGACTCATCAAGACCGTCGGCAAAGCCGACGGCGCCGATCGAAAACCCTGCAAGTGTTTTCACCAGCAACGTTTCCGTTCCGCCATAAAGCGGTTGCGAGTGCAGAATGACGTCGCCAGGCCGGACGAAGGCGAGGATCGTGGTCGATATCGCCGCCATGCCCGACGCGAACAGCGCGCAGCTTTCCGCGCGCTCATAGACCGAAAGCCTGTCCTCGACGATCTCGCTGTTTGGATGATTGAATCGCGAATAGACGAGACCGGCGCCCATGCCTTCCGGCGGCTCGCGGCGACCCGAGACAAAATCGAAGAAATCCTTGCCATCTTCGGCGGTCCTGAAGACGAAGGTCGAAGTCAGGAAGACCGGTGGCTTGACGGCTCCCTCCGACAATTGCGGATCGTAGCCATAGTTCAGCATCTGCGTCTCGGGATGCAGCACGTGATTTCCGATATGAGTCTTCGACGGAAATGGTTTCACCATGGCCTGCCTCGATGTCTTGAGGAAACGACGAACCTACTACGCACCTGTGGCAGTATTAATTCTCCAGCGTGCTACACTGGCAGACTGGGCAGATCGAGCCCGTTGGTACGGGCAGATTCAATCGCGCTTTCGTAGCCGGCGTCGGCATGACGCATAACACCGCTCGCCGGATCATTCCACAAGACACGTTCGAGACGGCGCGCTGCATCCGGAGTTCCGTCGGCGACGATGACCATGCCGGCATGCTGCGAGTAACCGATGCCGACACCGCCGCCGTGATGCAATGACACCCAGGTGGCCCCGCTCGCACAATTGAGCAACGCATTGAGCAGCGGCCAGTCGGACACCGCGTCCGAGCCATCGCGCATCGCTTCGGTCTCGCGGTTTGGACTTGCAACCGAGCCGCTGTCCAAATGGTCGCGGCCGATCACGATCGGCGCCTTCAGCTCACCGCGCGCCACCATCTCGTTGAAGGCCAGGCCCAGCCGGTGGCGATCGCCGAGGCCGACCCAGCAGATCCGCGCCGGCAGCCCCTGGAACTTGATCCGTGCTTTCGCCATGTCGAGCCAGTTGTGCAGATGCTTGTCATGCGGCATCAGCTCCTTGACCTTGGCGTCGGTGCGAAAGATATCCTCAGGGTCACCCGACAGCGCCGCCCACCGGAATGGTCCGACACCGCGGCAGAACAACGGACGAATATAGGCGGGCACGAAGCCAGGGAAGTCGAACGCGTTGTTCAGCCCCATATCCTTCGCCATCTGGCGAATGTTGTTGCCGTAGTCGAGGGTGGGAATGCCTTGGGCGTGGAAATCGAGCATCGCTTTGACGTGATGGACCATCGACGTCTTGGCCGCGGCTTCAACGGCCTTGGGGTTGGCCTCGCGTTTCGCCTCCCACTCGGCAAGCGACCAGCCTTTCGGCAGGTAACCGTTGATGGGATCGTGCGCGCTGGTCTGGTCAGTCACGATGTCGGGTCGTACGCCGCGGCGCACCAGCTCCGGAAAAATCTCGGCCGCATTTCCGAGCAGACCGACCGAGACCGGTTTCTTGCTCTCAGCGCTCTCCGCCATGACCGCAAGCGCCTCGTCGAGCGTGCCGGCCTGACGGTCGAGGTAGCCGGTGCGCAGCCGCATCTCGATTCGGCTCGGTTGGCATTCGACCGCGAGCATGGACGCGCCGGCCATCGTGGCGGCAAGTGGTTGCGCACCGCCCATGCCGCCGAGGCCCGCCGTCAGGATCCATCTGCCGGCAAGGCTGCCGCCGTAATGACGACGTCCGACCTCGACAAAGGTCTCATAGGTGCCCTGCACGATGCCCTGACTGCCGATGTAAATCCAGGAGCCTGCCGTCATCTGGCCGAACATCATCAGGCCGGCTCTGTCGAGCGCATTGAAGTGATCGAGCCTCGCCCAGTGCGGCACGAGATTGGAGTTCGCAATCAGGACCCGCGGCGCGTCGGCGTGGGTGCGGAAAATTCCGACCGGCTTGCCGGATTGAACGAGCAGCGTCTGATCGCCCTCGAGCTTGCGCAGGGACGCGACGATCCGATCGAAACTGTCCCAATCGCGGGCGGCGCGGCCGATGCCGCCATAGACGACGAGCTCACCGGGCCGCTCGGCAACATCAGGATCGAGATTGTTCATCAGCATTCGAAGCGGCGCCTCCGTCAGCCAACTCCTGGCGCTGATGTCGGATCCGCGAGGAGCCCGGATCGTGCGTTCGTTGTCCAGCCGGCTATTCATGAGGCGACCTTTCAGGCAAGCGATGGAAACGGATTTTGCGCGAGCACCGACATGGCGACGCTCGGCAGCATGCCGGCCTCGACCAGCGCCTTTGCCTTCGCGAGGTCGTCGGCCATGTAGCGGTCGGGCCCGAGCGCCGCCACCTGCTCGCGCAACACGGCAATGACGGCAGCAAGCGCCGGGCTCGTCAGGTGCGGCAGACGCAGGTCAATGCCTTGCGCCGCGACCAACAGCTCGATGCCGAGAATGGCGGCAAGATTGTCGGCCATATCCGACAGCCGTCTCGCGGCATGCGCCGCCATCGAGACGTGATCCTCCTGATTGGCGCTGGTCGGCGTCGAGTCGATCGAGCACGGCGCGGCGCGCTGCTTGTTCTCGGCATACAGCGCGGCCGCTGTCACTTCGGCGATCATGAAACCGGAATTGAGGCCGGGTTCCGGCGTGAGAAACGGCGGCAGCCCGAAATTCAATGCAGGATCGACCAGGGTCGCGATGCGCCGCTCGCTGATGGCGCCGATCTCCGACAATATCAGCGCGATCTGGTCCGCAGCGAAGGCGACTGGCTCCGCGTGGAAATTTCCGCCCGAGACGATTTCACCAGTCTCAACCAGGACCAGCGGATTGTCGGTAACGGCATTGGCTTCGATCGTCAGCGTCCGCGCGGCCTGCACGAGCACATCAAGCGCTGCGCCAGCAACCTGTGGCTGGCAGCGCAGGCAATAAGGATCCTGCACACGCTCATCGCCTTCGAGATGCGACTGTCTGATATCGCTGCCATCGAGCAAGCACATGAGGGCCGCGCCGGCCGCGATCTGTCCGGCATGCCCGCGCAACTGCTGGATCTCGGGGCGGAACGGCGCCGTCGACGCCATGGCCGCATCAACCGACAGGGCGCCCGTCACCAGCGCAGCGCAGGTCAGTCGGTGGGCGCGCAGCAAGCCGGCAATGGCGTAGGCGGTCGAGAACTGGGTGCCATTGATCAGCGCGAGCCCTTCCTTCGGCCCGAGTGTCAACGGTGCGAGACCAATGGCCGCCAGCGCTTCACTGCCCGGCACGGTCCGACCATCGACGATCGCCTCGCCTTCGCCGATCATCACGGCAGTCATATGCGCAAGCGGCGCCAGATCGCCGGAGGCGCCGACCGAGCCCTGCTGCGGCACCAGCGGACAGACGCCGCCTGCCAGCATCGTCTGCAACTGCTCGATGATCTCCCGCCGCACGCCCGAAGCGCCACGCCCGAGCGAGATGATTTTCAGGGCCATCATCAGGCGAACGATCGGCTCGGGCGTCGCTGGACCCACTCCGCAGCAATGCGACACGATCAGATTGCGCTGAAGCAGCGCCGTCTGGTCGGCCGCAATGCGCGTCGAGGCCAGCTTACCGAACCCGGTGTTGATGCCGTAGGCGGGAACGTCGGCACGCGCGGCCTTCGCGACGATGTGCGAGGCCGCCTCGACGCGCGGCCAAAATGCGGGATCGAGCACGACAGATGCGCCCGCAAGCACGCGCGCCAGATCATCGAGGCTGACCGTTCCCGGCGCAACGACAAGCGCGGGTTCCCGTTCCGTCATCGTCCCCTCCACACCCGGCTGTGCAACGGATTGAAGCCGATCCGGTAGACCAGCTCGGCGGGACGATCGATGTTCCAGATCGCGAGATCGCACCATTTACCGGCCTCGAGCGTGCCGACGTCATCAAGCAGGCCGAGCGCGCGTGCGCCTTCCCGCGTGGTGCCGGCGATGCATTCGGCAATGGTCATCCGGAACAGCGTCGCCGCCATGTTCATCACGAGAAGCAGCGACGTCAGCGGCGAGCTGCCCGGATTGCAATCGGTCGCCAACGCCATCTTGACGCCATGCTTGCGGAACAGTTCGACCGGCGGCTTCTGCGTTTCGCGAGTGAAGTAGAAGGCCCCCGGAAGCAGGACGGCCACCGTTCCGGCCTTCGCCATCGCCGCCGCGCCGGCCTCATCGCTATGCTCCAAATGATCGGCGGACAGCGCGGAGAAACTTGCGGCAAGCGCCGCGCCCCCAAGATTCGACAGCTGATCGGCGTGCAGCTTGACGGGCAGCCCCAAAGCTTTTGCGGCCTGAAATACGCGCGCCGTCTGCTCACCGGAAAACGCGAGGCCCTCCATGAAGGCGTCCACGGCGTCGGCAAGCCCGGCCTGGGCGACCGCCGGAAGCATCTCCTTGCAGACAAGATCGATGTAGCGGTCCTTGTCGCCATCAGCTTCGGGCGGCAGGGCATGCGCACCGAGAAACGATGTGCGGATCGCGACCGGCCGCTTGCTGCCGAGGTGACGCGCGGCCGAAAGCTGTCGCATCTCGGTCTCGGTGTTGAGGCCATAGCCGGACTTGATCTCGATCGTCGTCACGCCCTCGCCGATCAGCGCGTCAAGTCTCGGTAGCGCGCCGGCGACCAGCTCGGACTCGGTTGCCTTCCGCGTTGCCGCAACGGTCGAGACGATGCCACCTCCGGCGCGTGCAATCTCTTCGTAGCTTGCGCCCCTGAGCCGCAGCTCGAATTCATGCGCGCGGTTGCCGCCATAGACGAGATGGGTGTGACAATCGATGAGGCCAGGCGTGATCCAGCGGCCCTCACAATCGATCCGTTCGGCCGCGTCGGCATCCGCCGGAAAGTCCGATTGCGCGCCGGCATAGACGATGCGGCCACCGCGTGCAGCGACCAGGCCGCGCTCGATCTCGCCGAGATCGGGACGATCCGTTTGCATCGTGGCGAGCCGGGCATTGTGCCAGATACGGTCGAAGCGCTCAGCCATGCGATCGTCCCTCGACTCGAGATGCTTGACAGATATGTCTAGACATATAATCGTGTCGACGTTCTGTCCAGCCGGCTGGAAACATGACACGACTGCATTTCGCTTTCGCGCTGTTGCCCTCGGGCTGGACCGACAACGTGCGGGTAGTCGTCACCGACGGCACGATCGCGGAAATGACGGCCGGCATTGCGCCGGACGCCGGAGACGAACGCCACCAGATCGCGGTTCCCGGACTGGCGAGCCTGCACAGTCACGCGTTTCAGCGCGGCATGGCCGGGCTTGCCGAACTCCGCGGCGACACTACCGACACGTTCTGGACCTGGCGCGAGACGATGTATCGCTTCGCACTGGAAATGACGCCGGATGACGTCGCCGATGTCGCAACCTTGCTCTATGTCGAGATGCTCGAGCAGGGCTTTACCCGCGTCGGCGAATTTCACTATCTCCACCATGATCGCGATGGCTCGCCCTATGGCAACCCTGCCGAGATGGCCGCGCGAATTGCGGAGGCCGCCGAGACCGCCGGTATCGGACTCACGCTGCTGCCAAGTTTTTACGCGCATGGCGGCTTTGGTGGCGTGGCACCACACGCCGGCCAGCGCCGCTTCATCTGTTCCGTCGATCAGTTTGCCGCACTGGTGGCAGCCTCGCGCAAGGTGGTTGGCGAATTGCCCGGAGCCAATATTGGTATCGCGCCGCACAGCCTGCGGGCGGTGACACCGGATGAATTGGCGGCGATTATTCCGCTCGCCGGAGCAGATCCGATCCACATCCACGCCGCCGAACAGACCAGGGAGGTCGAGGACTGTCTCGCCTGGTCGGGCCGGCGGCCGGTCGAGTGGCTGCTCGAACATGCGCCACTCGATCAGCGCTGGTGCCTCATTCACGCGACCCACACGACGGCATCCGAAGTCACCACGCTCGCCAGTACCGGGTCCATCGCCGGCCTCTGCCCGGTGACGGAAGCGAGCCTCGGCGACGGAATCTTCCCCGCCCGCGAATTCCTCGACGCGGGCGGCCGGTTCGGCATCGGCACGGATTCCAACGTATTGGTCGGCATCGCCGACGAGCTGCGCCAGCTCGAATATGGCCAGCGGCTCAAGCACCGCGAGCGCAATGTGCTGTCCGGGGCACCCGGCGCATCAACCGGCCGCGCGTTGTTCGACGGCGCGCTCGCGGGCGGCACCCGGGCACTGGAGCAGCAGAAGGCAGGACTGCAGCCGGGCGCGCGCGCCGACATCGTCACGCTCGACCTCGACCATCCATCGCTGGCCGGACGCCGGGGTGATGCCGTCATCGACGGTTGGATTTTTGCGGCAGGCGGCGGCGCGATCGATTGCGTCTGGGCCGGCGGCAGCAAGGTGGTCGAGGGCGGACGGCACAGGTTTCGCTCAAAAGCGCGCGAACGTTTCAACGCGACGGTGCGGAGGCTGGTGGCATGAGCCTCGCGACCGATCGCGGCAAGGTCGAGGCGGCGGACAGGCTGACGCTCTACAAGCAGATCCGGCACGACATCGAGACGCACATCCTGACCGGGGAATGGCCGCCGGGTCACCGCATTCCGTTCGAGCATCAATTGATGGCGCGCTATGGCTGCTCGCGCATGACGGTGAACAAGGCGCTGTCGGAGTTGGCGCAAGCCGACCTGATCGAGCGGCGGCGGCGGGCCGGCAGCTTCGTCCGTCGCCCCCAGCATCTGTCGGCCGTGCTCAAGATCGCCGATATGCGCGCCGAGATCACCGCACTCGGCCGCAGCTACGGCTATCAGCTTGTTCATTGCGTGCGCCGCGCCGCAACCGCCGCCGATCGTGCCCGCCTCGGCGTGCGCAAGACCGGCAAGGTCGTCGTGATCACCTGCCGGCACAGCGCCGATGACGTGCCGTTCGCGGTCGAAGACAGGCTCATCGATCTCGAGGCCGTGCCGGAAGCGGCGACCGCCGACTTTGCGGTTGAACCACCAGGGTCATGGCTGCTTCATCATGTCCCATGGACAGAAGCCGAACATACGATCAGCGCCGTTGTTGCGGACGATCGCACGGCGGCTGCGCTGGGCATCGCCATCGGCGCGCCCTGTCTCGTGATCGACCGTTACACATGGCGCAGCGCACGAACGCTGACCGCGGTGCGACTGATTTATCCCGGCGACACTCACCGTCTTGTCGCCCGCTTCAACGGGGGCTGAGAAGGTCGGATGCGGCACAATTCATGCAGTGCACTTGGTGCAGTATGGGTCACGCAATACGGATTATGCGACAGTCCGCCGCGCCTGATGCGGAGATCGACAGGGGTTCAATGGGTAGGCAAGAGGAAGACCATCATGCGTAGCTCTCAGGTCATTACGGCAATCATTGCTCTCGTGGTATCCGCACCGGCGCTGGCTGACGACGTCAAGGTCGGCGTCGGCATTTCCGGATGGACCGGCTTTGCACCACTGACACTCGCCAAGGAGGCGGGCATCTTCAAAAAGAACGGCCTCGACGTGACACTGAAGAAGATTCCGCAGAAGGACCGGCATCTCGCCATTGCATCCGGTGACATCCAGTGCGCGGCGACGACGGTCGAGACCTGGATCTCCTGGAACGCCAATGGCGTTGCGACCAAGCAGATCTTCCAGCTCGACAAGAGCTATGGCGCCGACGGCATGGCAGTGCGCAACGACGTCGCCGCGATCAAGGATTTGAAGGGCAAGACGGTCGCCGCATCCGCGCCAGGCACCTCACCCTATTTCGCGCTGGCCTGGATGCTCAAGAAGAACGGCCTCTCGGTGAAGGATGTCACCGTGGTCAATTTGGAGCCGGCGGCCGCGGCGCAGGCTTTCGTCGCCGGCCAGAATGATGCGGCAATGACCTATGAGCCTTATCTCTCGACCGTGCGCGCCGCACCGGACAAGGGCAAGATCATCGCCACCACGCTGGACTATCCGATCGTCATGGATACGTTCGGCTGCACGCCGAAGTTCCTGACCGAGAATCCGAAAGCCGCCCAGGCGCTGGCCGATAGCTATTTCGAAGCGGTCGACATGATCGCCAAGGATCAGACCAAGGCCTACGAGATCATGGGCGCCGACGTGAAGCAGTCCGGCGAACAGTTCGGCAACTCGGCGAAGTATCTGCGCTGGCAGGACAAGGCCGCGAACCAGAAATTCTTCGCCGGCGATTTCCTTGCCTTCAACAAAGAAGCTGCGGACCTCCTGCTTGAGGTCGGCATCATCAAGGCCGCGCCTGACGTCAAGGACCTCTTCGACGCAAGCTACATCAAGTAGCACCATCCCACGTGCGCTTCCGGTTCCACTTCCGCCACTTTGCGGAGCGGAACCGGAGCCTGATCGAACATCACCCGGATATATTGCGATGCGGCCTCTGGATCCCGTGACATCGAGGCAACGCGTGGCTTACGGCCTCGCGTTCTTCGTGCTGTTCGTTGCCCTCTGGGCCTGGGCAACCTTCGGCGGCCATGTCTCAAAGACGTTCCTCGCCAATCCGCTGACCATGGTGCAGGAAGGCTATGAACTGCTGACCCGCCAAGGCTTCCTGTTCGACATCGGCATGACCGTCTGGCGCGTCGTCGGCGGCTTTGCGCTCGCCGCTGTTATCGCGGTGCCGCTCGGCGTGCTGATGGGTGCCTACAAGCCTGTCGAGGCGTTTCTCGAACCGTTCGTCTCCTTTGCGCGCTATCTGCCCGCCTCCGCCTTCATTCCGCTGTTGATCCTGTGGGCGGGCATCGGCGAATTGCAGAAGCTGCTGGTGATCTTCATCGGCTCGGTCTTTCAGGTCATCCTGATGGTCGCCGTGACCGTCGGTGGCACGCGGCGCGATCTGGTCGAAGCAGCCTATACGCTGGGCGCCGGCGATCGCGGTGTCATCCGCCGTGTGTTGCTGCCCTCCACAGCCCCTGACATCGCGGAGATTCTTCGGCTGGTTCTGGGCTGGGCCTGGACCTACGTCATCGTGGCCGAACTCATCGGATCATCGTCCGGCATCGGTCACATGATCACCGACAGTCAGGCCCTGCTCAACACCGGCCAGATCATCTTCGGCATCATCGTCATCGGCCTTATTGGGCTCGCCTCGGACTTCCTCTTCAAGGCTTTCAACGCCTGGCTGTTTCCGTGGAAACTCGCATGACGGCGCTTAGGATCGAGCAGGTGTCTCGCACCTTTCCGGCGCGCGCAGGCCATGCACCGACGCGCGCGCTGGAACCGACCGATCTCAACGTCCGCGACAATGACTTCGTCACCATCCTTGGACCCTCTGGCTGCGGAAAATCTACCCTGCTCCGCATCGTCGCCGGCCTCGACCGGCCGACCACCGGAAGTGTCGTACTCGACGGCCGCGAGGTGACCGGTCCCGGTGCGGATCGCGGAATGGTGTTTCAATCCTACACGCTGTTTCCCTGGCTGACCGTGCGCGAGAATATCGCCTTCGGCCTGCGCGAGCGCGGAGTTTCGCAAGCCGAACGCAGCAAGGTCGCAGACCGGTTCATCCATCAGGTCGGATTGTCCGGCTTCGAGAACCACTGGCCAAAACAGCTTTCCGGTGGCATGCAGCAGCGCACCGCGATTGCGCGCGCCCTGGCCAATGATCCCAAAATCCTGCTGCTCGACGAGCCGTTCGGTGCGCTCGACAATCAGACCCGCGCACTGATGCAGGAGATGCTGCTCGGAATCTGGGAGCGCGACCAGAAAACCGTGCTGTTCGTCACCCACGACATCGAGGAAGCGATCTTTCTCGGGAGTCGCGTCATTGTCATGAGTGCACGCCCGGGCCGCATCAAGACGGAGATTGCCGTCGATCTACCGCATCCACGGTCCTACAAGATCAAGACGAGCCAGGAATTCGTCGCCCTGAAGGAACGGCTTGTCGAAGAGATCCGCACCGAGGCTTTGAAGGTGGCTGGCGAAACCTGACAATCGCTCGGCAGATTTCCTGTTGTCAGACCGGGCTCAAGGCATGGGGGCGCTCGACTGGCTATAGTCACGTTGATAAGCCCGTCCGGCAAGGAATTTTGAGTCGAGACATGACCGTTGCGATTGAGTTGGGGAATACGACGGCCGGCGGCTCAGCAACTCTGGACCTCGAGGAACTGCTGGCCACCCGCCTGCTCGTGCAGGGTAATTCGGGCTCCGGCAAATCCCATCTGCTGCGGAGGCTGCTGGAACAGAGTGCCCAATGGGTGCAGCAGACCATCGTTGACCCGGAAGGTGACTTCGTCACGCTGGCCGAACGTTTCGGCCACCTCGTGATCGATGCCGAGGACCATACCGAGCGCGGTCTGCAGGTCGCCGGCGAGCGGGCGCGCATCCATCGCGTCTCCACGGTGCTTAATCTCGAGGGACTAGACGCCGAGAACCAGATGCGGCGCGCGGCCGCCTTTCTTGGCGGGCTTTTCGAGGTTGCCCGTGACCATTGGTACCCGGTGCTGGTGGTCGTGGATGAGGCGCAGCTGTTCGCGCCGGCGGTTGCCGGAGAGGTTTCGGACGAGGCGCGCAAGCTCTCGCTCGGAGCCATGACAAACCTGATGTGCCGAGGCCGCAAGCGCGGGCTTGCAGGGGTGATCGCGACCCAACGACTGGCAAAGCTTGCCAAGAACGTCGCGGCGGAGGCTTCCAATTTCCTCATGGGCCGAACCTTCCTGGACATCGATATGGCGCGCGCCGCCGATCTTCTGGGGATGGAGCGGCGCCAGGCAGAGGCCTTTCGGGACCTCGAACGCGGTCAATTCATGGCGCTGGGACCTGCCCTCTCCCGCCGTCCACTCGGATTGCGCATCGGTCCAACCGAGACCCAGCCACGCAACGCAACCCCGCGACTCATGCCGCTGCCGGGAACGACACTGGAAGACGCACGCGCCATTGTCCTGGCAGCTCCGCCACCCGAGAATATCCGGCCTCAGCGCCGGCCGGCGCCTGACCTGCTGAGCCAGCTCATGACGGCGAAGTCCGGGCCAATGGAGACCGGTCCCGAAACGGAGGAGCAGCCATTCAGCGCCGAGGAACTGGCAGAGCGGCGTGAACGGCTGGATCGTATCCTCTGTGCCATCCTGGCGGAACCTGACGCGGGATTCCGTGCCATCGGCGTTCTCTACCAGGAGTTCGTGGTCCGCTGCCGAATCGAGGGCCTCGGCTTGGCCGTGCCTGATCTCGGCGACTTCCGCCGCATGCTGACGCGCGCCCGCGCCGGCCTCGGCACCGACATGGCGGAGGACGACGCGTGGCAGGACGTCTCGGTCCGTGCCGCCATCCTGCCTGAGGACATGCAGGGTGTCTTCATGATGATCGCCCGCGCTGCAAAGGACAGCCAACCCTGCCCAAGCGATGCCGCGATTGCCCGCGCCTATGGAACGCATTCGTTTCGGCGCGCGCGGCGTCTGCTGACCTATATCGAGGAACAGGGGCTCATCGTTTGCCAGCTTGATGGCGCGGGTCGGCGCATCGTGACGCTCGTCGAACTGGCCTGGGCGACGGCACCGGGCGCCCCCGATGCGGAAGAACTGTTGACGAAGGGAGTCATTAGCAGTCCTTCTCTCTGATGCGACGATCAAGCGCGCCCGAAACGCTCTCATATCCGCCGCCGCAAGAGAGTTGTCATCCTCTCGGAACCAAGCCCGGAGTTCGCCGCCCGCAGGTCAGCGGCGCAGTTTGTATCCGGCAGCATCGCGATCCCAGGTGTCGGGAGTCTCTCCGGCCTCGCGCAGCGCGACCTTTCGAATCTTGCCGTTCTCCGTGAGCGGCATTTCGGCGACAATCCGCACAAAACGGGGAACCGCAAAGTACGCCATCTGCCCCTCGCAGTACCTGACCACGTCGACGGCATCGAGCGCATGGCCGTCTTCGAGCTGAATGGCGGCGGCAACTTCATCCTCGCCGAGTTCTGACGGCAGCGGATAGACGGCGCAGGCGGCGATCGCCGGATGCTTAAGCAGGACCTGCTCTACCTCCCAGGACGAAACGTTCTCGCCGCGGCGGCGGATCGAATCCTTCATCCGGTCGACGAAACGGTAGTGGCCATCTGCATCGCGCACGACCCGGTCGCCGGTGTGAAACCAGAGATTTCGCCAGGCTTCGACCGTCTTGTCGGGCATCCCGAAATAGCCCGTCGCAAACGCGAACGGCTCGCGCGCGCGAAGCAGCAATTCGCCGGCCGCACCATCAGGCAAGACCGCATCATCGGGATCGACGATGCATGCGTCTACGCCCTCGGCGAGATGGCCCATGGTGCCGGGGCGATCGGACGGGATCGGGCTTGCGAATGCGAAATTCGTCTCGGTCGAGCCGTAGCCATCAAGCAGCGGCACGCCGAAACGCTCCAGAAACGGACCATGAAATTGGCCGGGAACGCCGCCACCGAGCGCAACCCTGAGGCTGTGCGTGGCATCATCGGTGGACGGTGGCTGTGCCAGCAGCATCACGGCCATGGCGCCCAGGAGGTAGCCGACCGTCGCCTGTTGCCGCCGTGCCGCTGCCCAGAAGCCGGAAGCGGAGAATTTCGGCTCGAGCACGTAGGTGCAGCCGTTGAGCAGCGCCTGATAGAATGCGTTCAGCGCGTTGGTGTGGAACAGCGGCAGCGTCGTGAACAGGACATCACCCTCGAGGATGCCGAGCGCGCGCGCCGAATAGACGCCCCACCAAAACATCTGCGCTTGCGGGCAGCAAACGCCCTTGGATGGACCTGTCGTACCTGACGTATAGAGGATCGCGACCGTGTCGCCGGGCCTGACCGGCGCGGGCAGAACCGCCTCGCCGAGCGCGGGCAGCCGCGAAATCGATGCCGGCCCGATCAGCGGCTTGTCGCCCTCCCCAATCGTCCATACAAGATCCGGCGGCGCAACATCGCTCCCGAGCGTTTCGATCGCCGGCACAAGGCCCGCCTCGATCACCAGCAGTTTCGGCGCGGAGTTGCGCAGGATGTGACTCAACTGGATGCCGCGCAGTGCCGTGTTGATCGGCACGCAGACGGCCCCCATCCAGGCGCAACCGAGATAGACTTCGAGGAATTCAGGCCGGTTCGAGCACATCAGCACGACACGGTCGCCGGCGCGAAGTCCGGCCCGCATCAAACGCGCGGCTGACGCGGCGGCAATCCCGGCCGTCTCGGCGTAGCTCCATTGGGTTTCGCCGAAGACAAAGAGCGCACGTTCGCCGTATTGCGCGGCCTGCCGCGTCAGAATGGTCGAGAGGATACGGTCCGCCGGCGGAAAGCGTTCTGCTGCCTGCGGCCAGATCGACCGGCCCGGCCGTTGCCCGGCCGCGCTGCTGTCACCTGCCTGCACGTGCACCTCCACCGATTGCTGCTCCGATCCGCCGAGATCGCCACTGGCCAGCGAGATAGTTTAGGCTTAAAGTATTCACCAAAGCTGCCGCCACAGCAAGCGCCGCGTGCGGGTTCCGGCCGCCGTCCGTCGCGGTGAGCCGGAGGCATCAACAGGAGCTATGTCTGCGATGAGTTCTGACATTCCCTATCGATCGCCATCCGACGCCTTCGCGGCCAGCGCCGCCAGACGGCCGGACGCGCCGTTCCTGCTGGCGCCTCCAAGCGCGGAACTGGCTTACGCGCCCAACGGATTTTCGATCGCATACGGTCCGTTCAAGACGGAAGTCGATCGACTGCGCGCGGAATACGCTGCCGCCGGCTATGGACGCGGTGCGCGCGTCGCCTTGCTGCTGGAAAATCGCCCGGTCTTCTTCCTGCATTGGCTCGCGCTCAACGCGCTCGGGGTTTCGATCGTCCCGATCAACTCCGACGTCCGCCCCGATGAGTTGTCCTTCCAGCTCGAGCTGTCACAGGCCGACCTGCTGGTGGCAACGACGGATCGCATGCACGTGACCAAGGATGCAGCACTCGGGCGCGCCCGCCTGATCGACACCGACAGCCGCATTCCATCCTGCCGGACTGATGTGACTGCCCAGGATCCCGAGTTCAACGGCGAATGCGCATTGCTGTTCACCTCGGGCAGCACCGGCAAGCCAAAGGGGTGCATGCTCTCGAACCGCTACTTTCTCGGGGTTGCCGATTGGTATCTCGCGCAGGGCGGTGTGGCCGAGTTGCAGACGGACCGCGAGATCAATCTGACGCCATTGCCGATGTTCCATATGAACGCACTCGGCTGCAGCGCAGTCGGGATGATGGTGCTCGGTGGCGCCGTGGTGCCGCTCGACCGTTTTCATGCCAACCGCTGGTGGCAGTGCGTCGCCGACAGCGGCGCAACTGTCGTGCATTGTCTCGGCGTGATCCCGGCCATCCTGCTGCAACTGCCGGTGACCGAGGTCGAAAGGCAGCACCGCGTGCGCTTCGCCTTTGCGCCCGGCGTCGATGTTCGCCACCGTGCTACCTTCGAGGAGCGTTACCGCATTCCGATCGTCGAAGCCTGGGCGATGACCGAGACCGGGGGCGCGGCGGCCACGACCACCGCGCGCGAGCCCGCAGGCTTTGGCGCCCGCTGCGTCGGCCGGCCATCCAAAGGCATGGACTATCGCCTCGTTGATGATCAGGGCGCCGATGTCGCACTTGGGAAACCCGGCGAATTGCTGGTCCGGTCCAAGGGCGACGATGTCAGGGCCGGATTCTTCAGCGGCTACCTGAAGGACGAGGAAGCCACCGAAGCAGCCTGGCAGGGCGGCTGGTTTCACACCGGGGACCTCGTTTTCGCCGACGACGACGGGCTGATGTATTTCTTCGATCGCAAGAAGACTATCGTGCGGCGCAGCGGCGAGAATATCGGCGTGCTCGAGGTCGAAAGCGCGCTTTACATGGACACGCGTATCGGCAGCTGCGCGGTGACACCCGTTCCTGACGACATCCGCGGCGAAGAGGTTTTCGCGTTCATCGTGCCGAACACTGAGGTCGACGACGCGGCCGCGCTGGCGACCTCGATCGTCAAGACCTGCGCCGAGCGCCTCGCCTATCACAAGGTGCCCGGCTATGTCGCCATCGTCGACGAGTTGCCGCTGTCGTCGACGCGCAAACTCGCCCGCGGCGAGATCAAGTCGCTCGCGGCCGCGGCCGTCAGCGCCAACCATGCGATCGACTTGCGCGCGCTCAAGGCGAAGCTGCGTCACGCCTGAGCCGCGGGGTGGCTGCTGCACTACGGCAGCAGCTTGTACTTTCCGTTTTCGATCTGGACCAGGATCCGTGCGCGCTCGTCGACCCCGTAGCGGTCGGCCGGCGTGTAGGTGTAGATGCCGTGCGTGCCGACCATATCCTTGGTCGTGAACAGCGCCTCGCGCAGTGCATTGCGGAACGCCGGCGTACCCGGCACCGCACCTGTCGCCTTGGCACGTTTGGCGGCATCCATGAACACCAGCCAACCGTCGAAGGCATACGGCGAAAACGCATCCGACGGCGGCTCGCCATTGACCTTCTCGTAGGCGGCGCGGAACGCCAGCGCGACCTTGCGGATCGGATTGCTCTCGGGAAGTTGCTCGGCTGCGGTGACCGGTCCGGTCGGGCAAATGATGCCCTCCGCCGCTTTGCCCGCCAATCGCAGGAAGTCGGCGCTGATCATGCCGTGGTTGCCGTAGAGTGGCCCTCTATAGCCACGCTCGGACAGCGCGATCACGGGCAACGCGCCAGGCGTCCCGGTACCGCCCAGCATGATTGCATCCGGGCGCGCGGACAGCGCACGCAGCACCTGCGCTGTGACCGAGTTGTCCGAACGCGCGTAACGCTCGTTCGCGACCACCTTGATCCCGGCCTTCTCGGCGCTTTGCAGCAACGAATTGTACATCAAGTCCCCGAAGGCGTCGGAAAAGCCGATAAACGCCACGGTCTTCACACCGCGGCCCTTCATGTGATCGACGATGCCCTGGACGAGAAGCGACGTCGGCTGCGGCGTCTGCACCACCCATGGGCCGCCCTCGCCGGCCGGTACTGGCGCAATGGGTGAGATCGCCACCATCGGCACCTTCATTTCAATCGCGGCAGTCGCCATCGCCAGTGTCTGCGGCGCGCCCGACGTTCCGATCAGGAAGTCGACCTTTTCCTGTTCGACCAGCTTGCGCGCGTTGCGCGTCGACGCGGCCGGATCCGAGCCGTCATCGAGTTGGATCACGCGAACTTTCTCCCCGTCGACCTCGCCGATGTAAGCCTGTCCCGCCGCTAACCCCTTGGCATTCGGCACGCCGATCGACGACACCGGCCCACTCAGGCCGGTGACGAACCCGACCAGGATTTCAGCGTGGGCCGGCGCCATGACGCCGAGCAGTAGCGCGGCGCCGATCTGGAACGTTTTCTTCTTGTTCATTTTGTCACTCGATATGGACCGGAATGGCTCAACCCTGGCCCGCAGACACCAGCGCAAGCACGCGCAGCGGACTGCCGGAGCCGTTCTGAATCTTCAGCGGCGCGGCAACAATCACCGCCCCGGTCGCAGGAAGCTGATCGAGATTGCACAGGCACTGCAGACCGTAACGCCCGCCGCCGTGCAGGAAATGGTGCGCCGGATAGGGTGGATCGAGATGACCGGCCTGGCCGGCGTCGGTCCCGATCGTTTCGTTGCCGAAGCCGATGATGCCGCGCTCCTCGACCAGCCAACGCATCACAGCGGCATCTGGCCCGGGCGTGTGTGCGCCGTCGTCCTTCAGATTGGCGTAGTCGCGCCAACCCTTCTTCGACCAGTCGGTGCGCAGCAGCACCCAATGGCGTTGCGGAATCCGTCCGTGACGGCTTTCCCATGCCTCGACAACCGGAATCGAGAGCAGGAAATCCGGGTCTTGCGCGACCTGTGCCGAACAATCGATGACGCAGGCGGGCGCGATCATGTCGCGGACCGGCAGCGTGTCGACCGAATTGTTCGGCAGATCCTTGCCGGTGAACCAGTGGATCGGGGCGTCGAAATGCGTCCCGGTGTGCTCGCCGAAGGTCAAATTGTTCCAGTACCAGGCGGGACCAGCCGCATCGTATTGCGATATCCGCTGGATGCGCACCGGTGCGGCCTGGCCGAACTCGGGCGGCAGCACGATGACCGGGAAATCCGGGCTGAGCGTGAAGGTCAAATCGACAACGCGCACCGCTCCCGATGCAACGGCGTCGGCAAACTGCACGAGGTGGTTGCTGTCCATTGTGCTTCTCCTGTTTTCAACCGACCTACGACCCCAGCTCGCGCTCGACGGCCTTCGGGTTGGCTGCAAGGCGCTGGCGAATGTCCTCGGCGACATCGCCGACGAACACGTCCTCAAGCCCGCGCTTGAGCGCCGAGACGATCGAGGTCGCGACCATACGGGGCGCGACCTTCGGCGGTGGCACCGTCTGAAACCACTCGATATCGAGTGGACCTGTGAAGACGTTCACCACCTTGATGCCGCCCGGCCGCAACTCCGCGCGCAGGCAGTGCGACAACGACAGAGACGCCGCCTGTGACGCGGAATACGCACCGAACACTGGCCAGTTCGCCAGCGCATACACCGACAGGATATTGACCCATGCGGCGGCACTGTTGACGCCATCCGAACCCCGCATCCGCATCGCCGGCCCGAATGCCTGCGCCAGGTGTACGAAGCCAAGATAGCTCTGATCGATCTCGTCACGCACGACGCTGGTGCCCTGGCGGTCGAGCAGTCCGCCGGCACGAACATGCTCCGCGGTGTTGATGAGGATATCGACCTTGCCGCCGATATCGGCCGCCAGATCGGCAACCGATTTCTCGTCGCCGATGTCGAGCGGCACGATCTCGACGCCATCAAGCCTGCGCAGCGCATCCTCGCCGCGGAACGGCTTCCACGGTTCGGCGACGCCGACAAAAACGATCGACGCGCCGGCAGCCTTCAACGTGGCCACAACTTCCTGACCGACGATGCTGCGCCCATTGGTCACCAGGACGCGCCGGAACTTCGGATCGGCGGTCATCTCACGCCACTGCCTGTCGTCCGTCATGTTGGGGGTCTCACGTTCGGGGTGCGCAAAGGCTACGGCCTGCCCGCTCTTGTCCAGTTGAAACGACATCGTGACCGGCCGACCCTCTTCGCAGTCGGCGTGCAGATGCGCCACCAGCTTCGGCCCACATTCCATCGCGACCAAGCCCACGCGCCATGGCGCACGCTCCCGGAAATGCACGTCGGCAGGGACATGCAAGGTGGTTTCGCTCAACAACGTGCCGCGGCGCGGCGCATCGGCAAAGGCGAGGTCGGCGGACAGGCACGCAGGGCACGCATCGCGTGCCGGATAACAGAACGTGTTGCAGGCTCCGCAGCGCTGCAGCAGGAAGCGCCCCTCGGCGGCGGCGCGCGTAAAGCCATGCGACGCACGGCTGCGGGCGCGCGGTGGCGACGTCGGCCGCCGCGTCCGCAACAGGGGATTCTTGCGGCGCGGTCTTACGATCGGTTCGATCATGTGCCCGGTCCCGCAAGGATCGCCGCGCCCGAGGCGAGGCCGCGATCATAATTGATCATTCCGAAGCCCGACGCCAATCCGATGCGCGCATCCGTGACCTGGGTCGGACCAGCAAGTCCAAGCACCTGGCGCATCGCTTCGACCACCCCGAGATAGGCGCCGCCGGCGCCGGCCTGTCCGACTGACAATTGGCCACCGGAGGTGTTGTGCGGGAAAGTTCCGTCGATCGTAAAATCATGCTGTCGAACGAAATCCGGTCCCTCGCCCTTACGGCAGAAACCGAGATCCTCGAACTGCATCATCGAGATCACGGGGTAATCATCATAGGTCTCAACGAAATCCAGATCATCAGGCTTGACCCCC
Organism: Bradyrhizobium genosp. P; assembly: GCF_049949265.1. NCBI lineage: Bacteria > Pseudomonadati > Pseudomonadota > Alphaproteobacteria > Hyphomicrobiales > Nitrobacteraceae > Bradyrhizobium > Bradyrhizobium genosp. P. The sequence continues at coordinate 6,079,228 of NZ_CP188195.1, forward strand.
GCCATTGCGTAGAGTTCGTCGACATCCATCGCCCAGCCACCACGCACCTGAACAGGGTCATCGCCGAACGCGTTGTGGCGCTCGATCGTGGCGAGAATCTTGGCCGCAGGCAATTTCAGCGACATGGCGTCATCTTCCCTCATCACGAGGAACGCCTCCGCGCCGGCACAAGGCATCACGCAATCGAACAAATGGATCGGATCAGCAATCGGCCGTGCCGCCATGTAGTGTTCGATGGTCAGCGGCGTCTTCATCAGGGCATGCGGATTGCGAAGCGCGTTCGAGCGCTGCGCGACGGCGATCTTGCCGAAATCCTCACGCCGGGCTCCGAACGTGCGCATGTAATTGCGCGCGATCAGCGCGAAGCTCGCATTGGCGCCGCCGGCACCATAGGGATAAACCGCGTCCTGGTTGAAGCGCGAGAAGTTCTCGAGCGTGAAGCGGAACGAATCGACATGGTTGGTGTCTCCGGCGACGCAGGCGACGACGCGGGCATCGCCCGCCTGCACGGCCCGCGCGGCACGCCGCAGCGCGGCAATCGCGCTGGCACCGCCAAGCGGAATGGTATCGATCCATCGCACGCACAGGCCGAAATGCTGGGTCAGGCTGATCCCGCTGTCGAGCCCCGCCGTGAAGCTTGACACACAGAACCCGTCGATGTCGCGCGGTGTGATCCCGGCACCATCGACCAGCGATTTCAAGGCCCGGCCGATCCACCATTGCGCGCTCTCGATCGAGTAGCGCACATAGGGGATCGTCACCGGAACCGCCATCACGACCCGGTCGTAAGGTGTGCGGATGGAGTTCTGCATTGGACTGCCGGATTCCTGTCGTGAGGCTCAGAGCACGGTCAATTCGAGGTCGATGTTGCCGCGCGCCGCATTCGAATACTTTATCTCGTTAGACTGCAGCATGCAGGGCCCTAGCGTTGCCTGGATTCGGTGGCTTGGGCACGCGCCACGACCGCGCGAAAATCCTTGCGTGCGCGCTCATTGGCGAGCGCGAAGCTCGGCCCGCGGCTCGGCTCGGTGCCGTTGAGACGCTGTAACTGCACCCACATCTCGGCGCTCTTCAGTGCGACCGCCGCGCAGTTGACCACCGGCGCATAACCAATCCTGAAGCCATGTTCGCTCGCAATCAGGAGAGCGGGCAGCACGCCGGCCGGAATGATGACGTCGACGCCGCGATCGACCAGCGGCTGTGCGCAGGCCGCAAAGTCGCTCAGCATGCGCGCTTTCGCGGCCGCATCGCCGGCAAACGCCGCGCTGAAATCCTCGGGCCGGCAGCCCATGCCGGTGACATGCGCCACACGGCCGCACAGACCATAGCGATCAGCCTGCTCGTAGTGCCAGACCTCGAAAGCTGAATCGAGCGTGACAAGGCCAAGGCGGCGTCCAAGCTGCGACGCCGCGAGCAGCGTCGCCTCACCAGCACCGACCACGGGTATCGTCAGCGCCGAACGCAGTTCGTACAATCCGGGATCCTGGAAGTGGCCCATGACATAAGCGTCGAAGCCGCGCTCCTGCGCAGCGAGCCCATTGTCAACCGCCTGGATCGCACAACGAAATTCGCTCAAGCGGCCGAAATCGCGATCCGCGGGCGTGATACCCTCTACATGGACGGTGGTGCCGGGCGCGGCGATCTCGTTCAGATAGGTCGCAAGCCGCGCCATGTAGGGCGCGCTCGTGGCCTGGTCGACGAAGCTCTGCCAGAAGATGCGCACAGCGGATATCCTGTTCACAGGCGACTGTGCCGATCCCCGAGCCGCCGAAGTCTATGACGGCTGGCGACACACTAGGCTGCCGTTGTGAACGCGTGCCGCAGCCATACACCGTCCCATCGACCAAATTATTTCAACCACAAAATAATTTTGGCGTCAATCGAACGGCTCGACGACACACGCCGCGCACCACAGGGGCGATTTGTCGAAACCGCGGGCAGTTGGCGCCTTTCCCTTTTGCACAAGCGAATTCAGCGTTCGCGACCGCTGATGTTGCGGCAAAACTTTTCCGCCAGGCACCAAGCTGGCGTATTGACGTTCGGCCGAAAGATACTTTAGGCTTTAAACAATTGGCGGCAACCGGCGCTCCGCAGGCGCGTCGGGTTGATCGTGCGTCGATCAAGGGTTCCTTCATCGTGGCTGAGATCATCGACCTCGGAACAACGGGCGCCGTCGGCGAGGTCGCATTCGCCGCAGCCCCTCACTGCGTTTCAGGGCTTTGCGATTTGGGCGGCCAAAAAGTCGCTCACGAGGCCGGCAAAAGCCTCCGGCATCTGATCGGGAAGGGGCACCATGCCTCCTGAAAGCTCGCGCAAAATACTGCCGTCGATCGCTCCAGCGACCTTCGGAGCCATCGGATGAACGTGTGGATCGCCCGTCGGAGCAATGACCAGCGTCGGGCACAGGATGTGTCCCAGACGGTCTTCCATCCGATAGCGATTCACCACCCGGTGGCCTTCCGCGGCCATCTCGCCGGACCTCAGCGCATCAATGATGAATCGTTGCAGCAAATCGGTATCGCCGACCGGATAAAACGGCTGACGGCGCGCCCAGAGCTCGGTGAGATGGGCACCGTCGCTGCGCGTCTCGACATCGTCGATGACCCGCATGCCATGATGCTTGGCACGGCGCGCCGCATCAACGAAAGGACAGGCCGAGAGCACCAGCGCGCTCACCCGCGCCGGTGCCGAGGCGGCCATTTCTACCGCGATGACAGCGCCGGTGTGATGACCGACAATCGCGGCGCGCGGCACGTCCAGCGCGTCGAGCAACGCCAGCGCGGTCTGCGCCCACACTTCGATCGAAGGTTCGCCGATCGGCCGGTCGGAATCCCCGAAGCCCGGCGTGTCGATCGCGATCGCGCGAAAATCGCGGCCGAGCAAAGGCAACACATCGCGATACTCGTCCCACGAGCGTGGCGTCTGATGCAGCAGCAAGACGGGAAAGCCTGCTCCTGCCATGGCCGCGTGAATGCGGCCATGCTGCGTCGTGACGAAGCGGCGCTCGACGGTCGAACCGTGTTTGCGGGCAGTCATTTCACAACTCCTGTTCGGACGCGGCGGTCGGGCGCAGCGGGTTTCGGCGGCGATTGATGTCGATCGTGCCCTTTCAAAATAGCGGCTGTTTTCAACCAAGGGGAACGCAATGCGCAAGATCTTGAGTTTGGTTGCACTGTTCAGCGGCCTCGTCACCGCCTCGACTGCACAGGCCGACATCACGGTCGGATTCGTGACGTCGCTCAGTGGACCCGGTGCCTCGATTGGTATCCCCTACGGGCGCGGTATCCAGGCCGCGCTGGAATACAAAGGCGAGGTCAACGGCGAGAAGATCAAGCTGATCCAACTCGATGACGGGTCCGATCCCTCGGCCGCGAGCCGCGCTGCACGCAAGCTCATTGAGGAAGAGAAGGTCGACCTCCTGATCGGCACCGCAACCGCCCCGTCGACGATTGCCATGATGGCGGTCGCGACTGAACTGAAGGTTCCGATGATCGCCGTTTCCCCGATCACCGGACTGCCAAATCCGGCCGATCAGTGGGGCATTTGCGTGCCGCAGCCCGCCTCGCTGCTGGTCAAGGTCGTCGCTGACCGCATGAAGCGCGATGGCGTCAAGAACATCGGCTATATCGGCTTCTCCGACGCCTGGGGCGATCTCGTCTATAACGGCGCCAAGGCAGCGGAAGCCGATGAAGGCATCAAGGTGCTGACCAACGAACGCTATGCGCGGGTCGACACCTCGGTCACGGGCCAGATCCTCAAGGTCCTCGCCGCGCGTCCGGATGCCGTGCTGATCGGCGGATCGGGCACCCAGGGCGCGCTGCCGCTGCTGGCGCTCAGCGACCGCGGCTTCAAGGGCTCGACCTATGGCACGGTCGCGCTGATCAATCCGGATTTTGTGCGTGTCGGCGGCAAGTCTGCCGAAGGCATTCAGGTCTCCGCCGGTCCGGTCGTCGTCGCCGAGCAGCTTCCGGACAACCATTTTGCCAAGAAGCTCTCGCTGGCATTCCGCGCGGCCTACCAGAAGGCCATCAATGCCCCGACGACGGACGTCTTCTCGGCCTATTCCTTCGACGGCTGGATGATCTTCACGTCAGCTGCAGAACGCGCGCTGAAGACGGCGAAGCCCGGCACCGCGGAATTCCATAAGGCCCTGCGCGACGAGATCCTCAACACCAGGGAATTCGCCGGCGTGCACGCGATCTACAACTTCAAGGCCGGCACCTACCACGGCGTGGACGAGCGCTCGCTGGTGATCGTCCGGCTGGTCAACGGTGTCTGGACCTACGCGCCCTGAGCGACAAGGCTAGCACGGAAGGACGGCCCAAAGGACGGACCACAGCATGACGGCAGACATCGCAGCGATCCTGGCGATCGATGGAATATCGACCGGGGCAGTTTATGCCCTGGTGGCGATCGGAACCGTGCTGATCTTCACCGTCACACGGGTGATCTTTATTCCATTCGGCGATATCGCGGCCTTCACCGCGCTGACGCTGGCGGCGCTCGACGCCAAACAGCTCCCGGGAACGGTTGGGCTGGTCGTCGTGCTGGCCTGCATGGCTTGCGTGATGGAGGTGGCCTCGCTGGTGCGCGCCGGTGAGCTTCGCTCGGTGCCGAAAGCCGTGCTGGGCTATCTCGTGCTTCCTTTGGTTGCGGTCGGCATCGTCTGGCTGGCGATGCGCTTCAATCCAGCGGCGCCGATCAGGATTGTGCTGGCGCTGCTGCTTATCCTGCCGGTCGCGCCGCTGCTCGACCGGATCGTATTTCGTCCGATCGCGGATGCTTCGGTTCTGCTGCTCTTGACGGTCTCGGTCGCACTCCACTTCGCGCTGGTCGGACTGGGGTTGCTGTTCTTCGGCCCCGAAGGTGTCAGGACCGAACCGCTGACATCGCTTGCGCTTGACATCGCCGACGTTCACGTTCCCGGTCAGACGGTACTGATCCTGACGGCTGCGCTGGTGTTCAGCGGCCTGCTGTTCCTGTTCTTCGATTTCACCCTTCTCGGCAAGGCGCTGCGTGCGACGGCTCTCAACCGGACCGGCGCACGACTGATGGGCATCAGGCCGGCGCGCGCCGGGACCATCGCCTATCTGCTGGGGTCGCTGATGGCCGGCGTATCCGGCATCCTGATCGCCCCGGTCAACACCATCTTCTACGACTCCGGTTTCCTGCTCGGCCTGAAAGCCTTCGTCGGCGCCATCATCGGCGGCATGATCAGTTATCCGGGAGCAGCGCTCGGTGCGTTCGGCGTCGGCATTCTCGAAAGCTTCGCCTCATTCGAGAGCAGCACCATGAAGGACGTCATCGTGTTCTCGCTGCTGATCCCCGTCCTGCTCTGGCGTTCGCTCGCCTCGCAGCATTCCGAAGAGGAAGTCGAGGAATGACCCGGCTGCAGATCCGCCTCATCATTGCCGCGGCGATTGCCTGCCTCGTCGCCGCGCCCTTTGTTCTCAATCCGTTCAACATCACCCTGCTGAACTACATCGGGATCTACGCGCTGGCGGCCGTCGGGCTCGCGCTGTTGACCGGGGTCGGCGGCATCGTGTCGTTCGGCCAGGCGGCTTTCGTTGGCATCGCAGCCTATTCCACGGCATGGGTGACCGTTGTGAACGGCTATTCGCCCTGGCTCGGATTGGTGCTGGCGGTCGTCCTGACCTGCAGCGTCGCGGCGATCCTGGGCCTGGTGACACTGCGCTTGCAGGGGCATTTCCTGTCGCTGAGCACGGTCGCCTGGGGACTGGCGATCGCATTCCTGTTCGGCAACATCGAGGGGCTTGGCGAGCATAACGGCCTTTCGGGCCTTCCCCCGATCTCGATCGGCCCGGTCGCCCTGGTCGACAGCTGGCAGATCTACTTCCTGATCTGGGCCATCGTCGCTGCGGTCCTTCTCCTTTGCTACAATCTGCTGGATTCCCGCATCGGCCGCGCGATGCGCGCACTCCGCGGCGGTAATACGCTCGTCGAAAGCCTCGGCATCAGCGCGTTCCGGATCAGGCTCGTGACATTCGTCATCGCCGCTTTCTTCGGCGCACTGTCTGGATGGCTTTACGCCCATCTTGGCCGCTTCGTCAGTCCCGGACCGTTCGATGCCAGCATGGGCATCGAATATCTGATGATGGCCATGGTCGGCGGTGCCGGCAGCGTCTTGGGCGGCGTGGTTGGTGCTGCGGTCGTTACACTGTTGAAGAACTCCGTGCAGGACTACCTTCCGCTGATTGCGAAAGGCGCCTCAGGTCAGCTCGAGATCGTGGCTTTCTCGGCGCTGTTCATTCTGTTTCTACAACGAGCGCGGCAAGGCATCGTCCCGTTCTTCTCCGGCTTCCTGCCGGATCTGAAAATGTCCCGTCCGCAGCAGGCTGCCCCGCTGCCGCACCGCGAACAACCGGCACCCGGCAGCCTTCTCCTCAAGGTTAGCGGCGCGCAACGGCGGTTTGGCGGCCTCGTCGCCGTCAACAATGTCAGCTTCGAGGTGCGCGCCGGCGAGATCCTCGGCCTGATCGGTCCGAATGGCGCCGGTAAGTCCACGATGTTCAACCTGCTCACCGGTGCGCTTCGCGCCAATGCCGGCGAGATCAAATTCGCAGGCCGGTCGATCACCCGTGACCCGCAATTCCGCATCGCCCGGTCCGGGATCTCCCGCACCTTCCAGCACGTCAAGCTGCGACCGCGCATGACGCTGCTCGACAATGTGCTACTCGGTACCTATTCGCGCACCAGGACCGGCCTGCTCGCCGGCGCCTTGCGCCTGAACCGGGCGGAAGAAGCCAGCGCGCGCTACGAGGCGCTACAACAGCTCGAGCGGGTTGGGCTTGGCGACAAGCCTTTCGATCTCGCCGGCAACCTGCCACTCGGCAATCAGCGCGTGCTTGAAATCGCCCGCGCGCTTGCCGCCGATCCGACGCTACTCGTGCTCGACGAGCCCGCGGCCGGGTTGCGCCGTCAGGAGAAGCAGAAGCTCGCCGAATTGCTGCGTTCGTTGCGATCAGACCATCTGACGATCCTTCTGGTCGAGCACGACATGGAGTTCGTGATGTCGTTGGTCGATCGCATCGTGGTGCTCGATTTCGGCTCCAAGCTCTGCGAGGGCGGGCCCGCCGCGATCCGGAGCGACGCCCGGGTTCAGGAAGCCTATCTCGGAGGGGTCGCGTGACGCAGATGCTCTCGATCGAGAATGTGTCTGTCAGCTACGGCAAGGTGGAGGCCGTGCGGAACGTCTCGCTGTCCGTCGAGCAGGGACAAATTGTGACCGTGATCGGCCCGAACGGCGCCGGCAAAACCACGCTGCTCATGGCAGCGATCGGCCTGTTGCGGTCGACGGGACGGATGCTGTTCCAGGGGACAGATCTGGCGAAAATCGACGTTGAGGGCCGGGTCGAACGTGGCCTCTGCCTGGTGCCCGAGAAGCGCGAACTGTTCGCCGACATGTCCGTTGCCGACAACTTGCTGCTCGGCACCTACAGCTTGCGCGATCGCTCGACGACACGGAAGAGCCTCGACGACGTGTTCGACCGCTTCCCGCGGCTCAAGGAACGCAGCAAACAGGCCGCCGGCACGTTATCCGGCGGCGAGCGGCAGATGCTGGCGCTCGGCCGCGCGCTGATGGCGAAGCCGAAGCTGCTCGTGCTCGATGAACCCAGCCTCGGCCTGGCGCCGCTCATCGTCCGCGAGATCTTCCGCACCATCGCGTCGCTGCGGAGCCTCGGCGTATCGGTCCTGCTGGTCGAGCAGAACGCGCGTGCCGCGCTGGAGACCGCGGATTACGGCTATGTGCTGGAGACCGGCGAGATCATCCAGTCGGGCCCGGCAGAAACCCTGATCCATGACCCGAAGTTGATCGCAGCCTATCTCGGCGGGCATTAGAGACCGAGAGCGGAACCAAAAATTGCGAAAACAACCCCATGCAAAGAAGCAGTGGGGTCTCCCATCATCCGAACACACCATATCTGGGGCCGGGACAGCCAGCGTTACGCGACAGGATCGCGCGCCAGCCCCATCGCGCGCAGCGCCGACGCAAAGGCAGCGAGCCGCTGTTCGCGATAGGCGGCCTGATCGACACCTTCATAGTTCATGAAGCCCTGCCCGGTTTTCATGCCGATGCGGCCCTCGCGCATGTTCGACGCGATGATGGGAGGAGCAGCATAGCGACCGTCCCCCAACGCCTCGACCAGATAGCGGCTGGCGTGGTGCAGGATATCGCCACCGCCCCAGTCGATGAACTCGAGCAGGCCCAGCACCGCGAAGCGGAAGCCGAAGCCATAGATCACGGCCTTGTCGATATCCTCCGCCGACGCAACGCCCTCCTCCACCATGCGGGCCGCCTCGTTCATCGCCAGCGTCTGGATTCGCGGAACGATGAAGCCGGGCCGTGCCGCACAGACGACCGGCACCTTGCCAATGTCTTCGAGCAGCGCCTTCATTCGTGCTGTGGTCTCGGGCGCGGTGAGCCTGCCGGGCGACAGCTCGATAAGCGGCACCAGATAGGCCGGGTTGAGCCAGTGGGCGTTGAGAAAGCGGCCGGGATGCTCGACCGCGCCTGAGAGATCGTCGACCAGGATCGTCGACGTGGTCGAGGCGATGATCGGACCTGCGCCTGCGAGCCGCGAGGCTTCGGCCAGCGCCGTCTGCTTCAGGTCCAGGATCTCCGGCATTCCCTCAAAGATGACATCACAAGTTGGCAGCTTCGACGCGGCTTCCTGCCTCGGCACAATCGTGACGCGGTCGGCAATTGTGGTCACAAGCTCCGGCGGCAGCAGATCGATCCGCGAGAGGATCTCCAGCGTCGATCGGATCTCCGCGATGGCCTCGGCCGCCAGCGCATCGAATGCCGACGTCTCGCGTTCCTTGAAGTCCACGACGACGACCTGGTGGCCGGCGAACGCAAAGACGACGGCGATGCCGCGGCCCATTCGTCCGGCACCGAGGCATCCGATCACCGGTTTCATTGAAAGCCCTCGGCGAGATGGTTCTGCAAGGCGGCCCGGTCGAGATCGCCGAGGCCGAGTGACGACAATGTGCGGCCGGTCTTCGCGAAATCCTGACCCGTGATGGCGGAGCCGATCGCCAGGAACGCCTTCGCGAGCGGCGTCGGCACGCCCGCAACGACGGCCACCGATGTGAGGAACGACAAGCCGAGACGCAAATCCTCCAGCATGTAGCGGTGCTCGACGAGATTGAGGCGTTCGGACCAATCACCGGAATCGGTGAGCTGGTCATGCGCATCGCGCGCATACATCCAGGGTTCGCCGTCGCGCGAATAATGGTCGGCCAACGGGAAATGCGGTCCCGCATAACCGAGGGCTTCGCGGATCGCGATACGTTCGGCATCGAGCGCATCGGTGACGCGGCGGATCGCCGGCTGCGTACCCTCCTTGTGGATGTCCCACTTCTCAAAATGCTCGATCGGGCCGGCGTTCATGGTGATCAGCGGCGGATGGATGATTGGGCCCGCATTCATCAGGGCGCCCGACAGCGCGTCGCCGCAGGGCTCGATGGCGTTCGGAAACGCGCGCTCGATCACGCCGAGCGCATGCCGGCTCAAGCGTGACGGAAACACGCCGGTCGGCAACCGTGCGCCGCGCCCCGAAATGCGGACCGCGTAAATCCCCTGCTTGCGCGCAAGCCACGGCAGGGTTCCGGTCTCCGCGGTTGCGATCTCGGCGCGGTTGCCGGCGTCCCGTGCGGCGCGGGCGAAGATGTAGGAGCCGAACGTGCCTGGTGGCAGGAACACGACTTGGCCGTCACGCAAATGCGGCGCAGCGAGATCGGCGATGGCCGCTTGTGCGAATGCCGGTGCCGGACACAGGATGAGATCGGCGGCCTCGACGGCTTCCGCAATCGAAGATGTAATCGTCGCGAGCCGGGCTTCATGCCGGCCCGACCGGTCGATGACCGAAATCGTGCCGCCCTGCGCCCGATGCGCTGCGACTTCCGTCGAATTTCGCCGCCACAAACGGACTTCGTGACCGGCCAACGCCAGGTCACCGGCGGCTGCGAACGAGCCGTTGCCTCCACCCAATACCGCGATCTTCAAGATATCCTCCGCTTCAAACCGTTATGCAGGTTTCGCCCCGACGTCCCTGTCCTGCCAGGCGGCCCAAGTCGGCCGGTCGATCTGGAACAGGTCGGTGGACCGCGCATACCAGCCGCTGCCGTGCATGCGGGCAACCAGACGCAGCGCCTGCGTGTCGATATGACAGCGCTCCCTGTCCAGGATCACCGCGTCATCAACATGAGCACGGACCACGCGGCCGATGACGGCGGTCTGCCGCGGTCCGGTCACCAGCGAGGCGAGGACCCGGCATTCGAACGACACCGGCAATTCGGCGATCCGCGGCGAGCGTACCGCCTGTGAGGCCGCCGGCGTCAGTCCGGCCAGTTTCAGTTCGTCGATCTCGGGCGGCGCGTCGATACAGGTGATGTTCATGGCCTCGGCGTTGCTTTCCGCGACAAGATTGACGACGAATTCCCCGGTATCGAGAATGTTGGCCGCGGTGTCCTTGAATCGCCCCGCCCCCGCCAGAAACCCGATCGCAACCGTCGGCGGCTCATGGCCCATCACGTTGAAGAAGCTGAAGGGCGCGGCATTGAACACGCCGCTTGCGGAGAGCGTGGTGATCCACGCGATCGGCCGCGGCGTCACCGTGGCGGTCAGGATCTTGTAGCGGTTCTGCGCCTCCAGCGTCTCCATGTCGAAGATCATGCCACCCTCTCAGATCGCCACTACCGGATGGCGCAGCCGACCGATGCCCGTGACCTCGGCTTCGACGACGTCGCCTGGCCACAGCCATTCCTGCGGCGTCCGTCCGGCGCCGACGCCCTCGGGCGTGCCGGTTGCGATGATATCGCCGGGCTCGAGCGTCATCGCAGCCGAAATGTCGGCGATCAGATGCGGCACCTTGAACAGCATGTGGCGCGTGTTGGAGCGTTGCTTCTCGACCCCGTTCACCGTCAGCCAGAGATCGAGCGCGTGCGGGTCGGTGATTTCATCTGATGTGACGATGTACGGTCCGAATGGCGCATAGGTGTCCCGCACGATATCGTTCCTAGGATACGAGGGGCTGGCGGCCGCCATTGTCGCCAAACGCTTCCTCGCGATAGAGCCCGAGTGCGTGCATGACCGGCATGTCGTTGAAGGTGAAGAGACAAGCGTCCTCGCTGGCGGAGGCGTTCACATGCTCGTGCCAGGCCCAGGACGGCACACAGAAAATGTCGCGCTCCTTCCAGTCGAAGTGCTTGCCGTCGATGATCGAATGACCGCATCCCTTGGCGACCTGATAGATGAAGCTGCCAGTGTGTCGATGCGCTTTGGTGCCCTCGCCCGGCCGCAGCATCTGCATCGATGCGCCGATCGTCTGCATGACCGGACCGCCGGTCACCGGATTCACATAATTCATGAGCACGCCGTCATAGGGCGAGCCGTCGGTGGCCTTGCCATAGCGCTGCAGCGCCTCGTAGGTCGGGGCCCACTCGTATTTCAGCAGTGGCGAATAGCCCTTGGACCATTCGGCGCCGGGCGGACGCAGGCCGGGATTGCCCCAGCGGTGCGTCATGTCGTCCACGGGATAGCCGACGCTCTGCTGCAAATCGGGGTGAACCACATAGAAGTTGGCTTCGAGCATGTTGACCAGGGGAATGTCGAGGCCGTCCTGCCAGATGCAGGGCGTGCCGTCGCTGGAGACGCCGTGTTCGTGCCAGGTGCCGTTCGGCGTCAGCACGAAGTCGTTGGCGCCGAGTGTCATCTTGTGACCGTCGACGATGGTGTAAGCGCCCTCGCCTTCCATGATGAAGCGAAGCGCGGAGGCCGAATGGGCGTGGGCGGATGCAACCTCGCCCGGGTGCATCACCTGCAGGCCGGAATACAGCCAGCCGACTGCGGCGGCGTGCTCGCGGCGGCCAGGGTTGTTCAGGTAGATCACGCGGCGGCCGGCCTTCTCGGGCGACACCAGTTCGACCGAACGCAGCACATGGGCCCGCAGATCCTCATAGCGCCACAGCATCGGAATCGAGGACGATTTCGGCTGCCAGGGCTCGATCTTGTTCGCAACCGTCCAGAGCGCGCCGGCCTCCAGCTTTTCGAGCTGGTCATAGTAGGCGAGCAGTTCAGGCGTATCCTCGACATTGGCCCGTCCTGCCACGTCTTCCCGGTGATTTTCACCCGCTGTCGTTGCCATGCCGCCCTCCTGTGACTTTCGCCGTGTCCGGTGCCGCTTCTTCTCGATCAGGCTTCCTTCAGCACATCGCGTCCGATGATGAGTTTCTGGACCTCGGTCGCGCCTTCATAGATACGGAGCGCGCGGATCTCGCGGTAAAGCTGCTCCACCATTTCGCCCGAGCGCACGCCGCGACCGCCGAACATCTGCACGGCCCGGTCGATCACCGCCTGCGCGGTTTCGGTTGCGACCATCTTCGCCATCGCCGCTTCGCGTGTCGCGGGCGCCTTCTGCACGTCGCGCCGCCACGCTGCGCGATAGGTCAGGAGCGCACTGGCATCGACGCCTGCGGCCATGTCGCCGAGCGCCGCCTGGGTCAACTGCTGGTCGCCCAGCACGCCACCGAACATCCGGCGTGCCTTCGCGTGCGCCGTCGCTTCATCGAGCGCACGGCGGGCGAACCCGAGCGCGGCGGCCGCAACCGACGCGCGGAAGATGTCGAGGGTGCGCATCGCGATCTTGAAACCTTCACCCGGCGAACCCAACAGCCGCGCCGCCGGCATCCGGCAGCCCTCGAAGCGCAGCGTCGCCAGCGGGTGCGGCGCCATCACATCGATGCGCTCGGCAATCGAAAATCCGGGATCATCCGGGAGCACGACAAAGGCCGAAATGCCCCGCGCGCCCGGAGCCTCGCCGGTTCGCGCAAACAACGTATAGACATCGGCGATGCCGCCGTTGGAAATCCAGGTCTTCTCGCCGTCCAGGATGTAATGGTCGCCCTCACGCCGGGCGGTGCAGCCCATCGCGGCGACATCGGAACCGGCGTCCTTCTCGGACAGCGCGAAGGCCGCGACCCATTCGCCACGCCGCGCCTTGGGCAGGACCAACGCGCGCAACTCGGGCGATCCCGCGATAGCCACCGCGCCGGTGCCAAGTCCCTGCATTGCGAAGGCGAAATCGGCAAGTCCGCTGTGCCAGGCCAGCGTCTCGCGAGCCAGACAGATCAATCGGGAGTCGATTATTGCGTCCGGCCGATCGCCGGCGACCGACGCCTCCAGTAATCCCGCAGCACCAAGCCTGTGAACCAGCGAACGGCAGGTGCCGTCGACGTCATGGCCATGCGTATCGCCGAGATCGGCCGCAAACGCATCGAGCGCGGCGGCATAGTCGCTGTGGCGGGAATCGAAAAACGGCCATGCGAGGTGTTCGCGCGATGGCCCGCGCAACTGCGAAACCGGGGTCATGTCTGTCTCCCGCAAAAGCCGCTTTTGCGTGCGCCGACCGGCGCGAGGCGCCTCAATAACGTTTCATACCTAAAATATCTTGTCAAGCGAGCCGCTGTAAGCCTGGAGCCCGGCCGCTATGCAGGAAGCCCACGAAACAGGCTGCAAACTGGGCAGAAATGAAACGCATGGTGTTTTACCTCGTTGGACTCCACGAGTCCGATTGACTTCATTTTTGTTTGACGTCTAAAATTATATTCGGTCGCCCCGAGTTCCGGGCAGGACCGAGGAGACGAGCATGGCAGAACGCTCTTTCGCGCGCGAAGTGGAAGACCTCAAGCTCGGCGCCGGCGAGGAATTCCGCGGCGAAGGTATCCTCGCCATTACCAAGGCCCTGCTCGAATGCGGCGTCAGCTATGTCGCCGGCTACCAGGGCGCGCCGATCTCTCATCTGATGGACGTGCTGTCTGACGCGCAGGATATCCTGTCCGATCTCGGCGTGCATTTCGAAACCAGCGCGAGCGAGGCGACCGCGGCGGCAACGCTGGCGGCATCGGTGATGTACCCGGTTCGCGGCGCGGTCACCTTCAAGGCTCCGGTCGGAATCAACGTCGCCTCCGACGCGCTCGCCAACCTCACGTCGGGCGGTGTGACCGGCGGCGCACTCATCATCATCGGCGAGGACTACGGCGAAGGCTCCTCCATCATGCAGGAGCGTTCGCACGCCTTTGCGATGAAGTCGCAGCTCTGGCTGGTCGATCCGCGGCCCGACGTGGCCTCGATCGTCAAGGGGGTGCGGGATTCCTTCGAACTGTCCGAGGCGTCGAACACGCCTGTTATGCTGGAGGTGCGGATTCGCGCCTGCCATGTGCATGGGCGCTTCGCCACGCGTGACAATGTCCGCCCGACCTTCCCGCTGTCCCGCGCGCTCGAGCAGCCGTCGCGCGACACCAACCGGATCGTGCTGCCTCCGGCCTCGTTCATGCACGAGAAAGAGAAGATCGAGAAGCGCTGGCCCGCAGCCGTCGAATTCATCCGCGCGCGCGGCATGAACGAGACGTTCGATGGCGATATCGACGATATCGGCATCATCATGCAGGGCGGCATGTATAACGGCGTCATCACCGCGCTGCGCGAGGCTGGGCTTGCCGACGTCTGGGGCCAAACCCGGGTGCCGCTCTATGTGATGAACGTGACCTACCCGATTGTCGACAGCGAAGTGATCGACTTCTGCCGCGGCAAGAAGGCCGTGCTGATGGTCGAGGAAGGCCAACCCGAATTCATCGAGCAGTCGCTGCACAAGATCCTGCGCAATGCGGACATTCCGGCCAGGCTCCATGGCAAGGACCTGTTGCCGATGGCCGGCGAGTATACGTCGCAGGTGATGGCGGCTGCGATCGGCGCCTTCATCCGCCGGTGGCGCTCCGACGTGTTGCCGGATGCCGCACGCGCGCCGAACATCGACCGTGTCGAAGTCGACGACAAGATCCGCGCGCTGGCCGACGTGGTGCCGCCGCGGCCGCCGGGCTTCTGCACCGGCTGTCCGGAACGGCCAATCTTTTCCGCGATGAAGCTCGTGGAAAAGGAGCTCGGCCCGCACCATATCGCCGCCGATATCGGCTGCCATCTGTTCTCGATCCTGCCGCCGTTCAATATCGGCGCCACCACGATGGGCTACGGGCTCGGCCCGGCGTCGGCTTCTGCCTTCAATGTTCCCGCGGCGAAGCGCTCGATCTCGATGATGGGCGACGGCGGCTTCTGGCACAACGGGCTGACGAGCGGCATCGGCAACGCCGTCTTCAACCAGCACGACGGTGTGATCGTCGTGGTCGACAACTACTATTCCGCAGCGACCGGCGGCCAGGACATTCCCTCCTCGCGCGCCGACAACCGCTCGCGTTCGACCAAGCATCCAATCGTCGAGGCGGTGAAGGGCGTCGGCGCCAAATGGGTACGCCAGATCGACCGCACCTACGACGTGACGCGGATGCGCGACACGCTACGCGAGGCGCTGACCACGGAGGAAAAGGGGCCGAAGATCATCGTCGCCTCGTCCGAATGCATGCTCAACAAGCAGCGGCGCGTGAAGCCGCTGGCGGCGGCTGCCGCCAAGCGCGGCGAGCGTATCGTACGCGAGCGCTTCGGGGTCGATGAAGATGTCTGTTCCGGCGATCACGCCTGCATCCGCCTGTCCGGCTGCCCGTCGCTGTCGGTGAAGCCGACCGACGACCCGCTGAAGGACAATCCAGTCGCCGCCGTCGACAATACTTGTGTCGGCTGCGGTCATTGCGGCGAGGTCGCCGACGCAGCCGTGCTGTGCCCCTCGTTCTATCGCGCCGACGTCGTCTCCAATCCGACCGCGTTCGAAGCGCGGCTCGATCGGATCTGGCAACGGATGATCAGCGCGTTGCAGCGCTGGCGCGCGGGACGACGGGTCACGTTCGAACAGGGGGCGGCATGAACGTCTCGGTCGCGCCCTCCCCGGTTGGCCTCAGCCAGGCACATCCCATCAGCGTCGCGGTGCTCGCGATGGGCGGCCAGGGCGGCGGCGTGCTGGTCGACTGGATCGTGGCGCTCGCCGAGCACCGCGGCTGGTGCGCGCAATCGACGTCGGTGCCCGGTGTCGCCCAGCGCACCGGCGCCACGATCTATTACATCGAGATGATCGCGCCCGACACGAGCACGCCCGGCCGCATTCCCGTGCTGTCGCTGATGCCGGCGCCGGGCAAGGTCGACATCGTCATCGGCGCTGAATTGATGGAAGCCGGCCGCGCCATCCTGCGCGGGCTGGTCTCGCCCGACCGGACGCTCCTGATCGGTTCCTCCCACCGCTCCTTGGCTGTCGTCGAGAAGACCGCCCCCGGCGATGGCACGGCCGACGCCTCGCAGGTCTATGAAGCGGCGAACGTGGCGGCCAATCGCTTCATCGCTTTCGACATGGCCGAAATCGCCGATGCGACCGGCAGCGTGGTCTCTTCGGTGCTGTTCGGTGCGCTCGCGGGGTCGGGCGCGCTGCCCTTCACGACAGAGGATTTTGAAGCCACCATCCGGGCCGCCGGCGTCGGTGTCGACGCCAGCCTGCGCGCCTTCGCCGCGGGCCGCGAGCGCGCCACTGCCACGCTCAAGCAGGACCCAAGGATCAAGCCGACGGCGAAGCCGCCGCTCGCCAAGCGCTTTCCAAAGCTCGAGCCGATCGGCCACGCCGGCTACGACGCTCTCGTCGTACGGGCACAGCAATTGCCGGCCGAGCTGCACGGCATCGTCGCGGCCGGCCTGCAGCGCGTGGTCGATTTCCAGGACATCGCTTATGGAAGCGAGTATCTCGACCGGCTGGAGACGATGCCGCGTGGAGCGACCGGCCTGCTGCAGACATTCGCCAAGTATCTTGCGGTCGCCATGGCCTATGACGACGTGATCCGCGTGGCCGATCTCAAGACGCGTGCGGGACGGTTCGGCCGGGTTCGTCGCGAGGCGCGGGCCGGCGACGACCAGGTGCTCACTATCACGGAATTCTTCCATCCGCGGATCGAGGAAATGGCCGGGCTCTTGCCGCCGCCGCTTGGCGAGAAACTCGAGCGCAGCGAATGGCTCGCTCGGCTGGTCGACCGCGGACGCAAACTCCGCACCACCGCGCCGTCGGCCTTCCTGATGTTGTACTGTGTCGCGGGCCTGCGCCGCTTCCGCCGTGGCACATTGCGGCATAAGCGCGAGATGCGCCATCTCGACGATTGGGCGCAACGCGTCAGGACATTCGCCGCTCGCGACGTCGCGCTCGCGACTGCCGTGTGCGAGGCGCGCCGTCTCGTCGCCGGCTACTCGGACACCCACTCCCGCGGTGAATCGAAATTCGACAAAGTCATGCTTGCGTCCGAACGGCTGGCCGGCCGGCCTGACGCCGCCGAATGGGTGCAACGGTTGATCAAGGTCGCGCTGAAAGATGCCGACGGCGTCGAGCTCGACGGCGCGCTGCGCACCGTCGAGACCCTATTCGAGGACGCTTGAGGATGGATCAATTCGAAGTCGTGGTGTCGAAGATCGAGGCGCTGACCCCACGCATCCGTGAATTCGTGCTCGCGCGCGGCAACGGCGCGCCGATGCCGGGCTGGGCGGCCGGCGCCCATATCGATGTCTATCTGCCCGACGTCGGCCGGCGCTCCTATTCGTTGATCGAGACCGCCTCGCCCCGCGCGGCCGAACATCCGACCAGCTATCGCATCGCCGTGCTCCAGGAAAGCAAAAGCCAGGGCGGCTCTGTTTACATGCACGGTCTCAAGACCGGCGATCACCTGACGATCTCGCCGCCTGCGAATAATTTTCCGCTCGGGGCCGGCGCCGGCAAAGTCGCCCTGGTCGCTGGTGGCATCGGCGTGACGCCGCTGCTCACGATGGCATGTGAGCTGAGCGCCGCGAAACGACCGTTCTCGTTTCATTACGCCGGCCGCAGCCGCGCCGAGCTTGCCTTTGTCGGCGAGATCGAGCGACTTTTCCGCGGAAATGCCGCGATCCACGCCGATGACGAAGCCGGCCGCCTGTTCGACCTCGAGGGCCTGATGACGCGGCTGGCTCCCGACGTTCCGCTTTACCTCTGCGGACCTCTGCCGATGATCGAGGCGGCCATTGCGCTGGCGAAGCGGATGAATTGGCCACAGGGCCGGCTGCATTTCGAAATCTTCACCGCGCCCGAGGAAAAATCCGGCGATAGCAGTTTTGAGGTCGAGCTCAAGAGCAGCGGCCGCGTCTACGAGATCCCCGCCGGCAAGACCATCCTCGACATACTGCTCGAGGCCGGAGAAGACCCGATCCATGACTGCAAACGCGGCGATTGCGGGATCTGCCAGACCGCAATCATCGAGGGCATCCCCGACCATCGCGACTATATCCTGAGTGAAAGCGAACGGGCGTCGAACAAGGTGATGCAGATCTGTATTTCGCGCGCGAAGACCAAGCGGCTCGTGCTCGACCTGTGATGGAGGAACGCATGATCAGATATGCCGGCAACTCCGCGGCGATCCGCGCCCTGGTGCGCGAACAGGAGGTTCATCGCGACGTCTATGTCAGCGAAGAGGTGTTCCAGCTCGAGATGGAGCACATGTTCCCGAACAGCTGGGTCTATGTCGGTCACGACAGCCAGGTTCCCAATCCCGGCGACTATTTCGGCACCACGATCGGCACACAGCCGATCCTGCTGGTCCGCCACACCGACGGCACGGTGCGCGTGCTGCACAACCGCTGTCCCCACAAGGGCACGCGCATCACCTCCGAGACCTGCGGCAACACCGGAAAATTCTTCCGCTGTCCCTACCATGCCTGGAGTTTCAAGACGGACGGCTCGCTGCTCGCGATTCCCCTCAAGAAAGGCTACGAGAACACCGGCTTCGAACAGAGCCGTGCCGCCCCCGGCATGGCTCCGGTGCGCCATATCAGGAACTATCGCGGTTTCGTGTTCGCCAAGATCAACGACAGCGGCCTCGATTTCGAGGAGTTCTTCGGCGAAAGCCTGTCGAGCCTCGACAACATGATCGACCGGTCACCGGTCGGCCAGCTCAAGGTCGCAGGCGGCGTGCTGCGTTACATGCACAATTGCAACTGGAAGATGCTGGTCGAGAACCAGACCGATACCTGCCATCCGATGGTGGCACACGAATCCTCCGCCGGAACCGTGGTCGACGTCTGGAAGAAGGCACCTCCCGGCACCAGGAAGCCGATGGCGGTGGAGATCATCGCCCCCTTCATGAGCCCGTACGAGTTCTTCGAAAACATGGGCATCCGGATCTGGGACAACGGCCACGGCCACACCGGCGTGCATCACTCGATCCATTCCGACTATTCGGCGGTGCCAGGCTATTTCGAGAAAATGACCAACGCCTATGGCGAGGATCGCGCCAAGGCGATCCTCGGCGAGGCCAGGCACAACACGGTCTATTTCCCCAACATCATGATCAAGGGGCCGATCCAGCTGCTGCGGCAGTTCAAGCCGATCTCGGCCAACAAGACGCTGGTCGAGTCCTGGACGTTCCAGCTCGTCGACGCGCCCGACATGCTGCTCGAGCGCACGCTGATGTACAACCGTCTGATCAACGCCCCGACCTCCATCGTCGGCCACGACGATCTTGAAATGTATGAACGCGCGCAGGAAGGCCTGCATTCGAACGGTAACGAGTGGGTCAATCTGCAGCGTCTCTACAGTCCCGACGAGGCCGGGCAGACCAATGTGGCCATCAACGGGACCAGCGAGTGGCCGATGCGCCACCAGTTCCGGGCGTGGACCAAGTTCATGATGATGGGGATGTGACATGAGCATGGTCACTGATGCTCCTCTGCGGAATTTGGTCCCGACCGATCAGGAATTGATCGACTTCGTCGTCCGTGAAGCACGGCTGATCGATCAGCAGCGTTTCGACGAATGGCTCGACATGTACGCCGATGACGCCTTCTACTGGATGCCGCTGGAATGGAATCAAACCGATCCGCGGCTGACCTGCTCGCTGATGTACGAGGACAAGCTGTTGCTTTCGATCCGGGTCGAGCGACTCAAGGGGGCGCGGACTTTCAGCCAGAAGCCGAAGAGCCGCTGCCATCACGTGCTGCAGACACCTCAGGTGGATTCCCGTGACCCCGCGGCCAACAGCTACGTCACCTGGACCCCGATACACTATGTCGAGACCCGCCTGGACGAGCAGACGCTCTACGCAGCCTGGGTCACCCATCATCTGGGTGTCGAGAACGGCGGACTGAAGATCAAGCTGAAGCGCGTCGACCTGATCAATTGCGATGCGGCCTTCGGCAACATCCAGCTCTTTATGTGAGGTAAGATGAGTACGGTCCACCACACGGCAATCGTCAGCGGCGGCAATACCGGGATTGGCGCCGCGATCGCGCGCGGTCTTCTCGCCGATGGGTATGACGTGATCTCGCTGTCGCGGCGAAAGCCCGACTGGAGCCATCCGAGGCTCTCCTCGCACGAGGTCGATCTGCTCGATGCGGCTGCGACACGCCAGATGGCCGGTGATATCGCCGCCAAGGTTGCAATCACCCATGTCGTGCACAATGCAGGCGCCATCCGTGCCAAGCTGCTGGAAGAGGTTGACGACGAAGACGTCGGCGCCCTCGCCCAGCTGCATTTCGGCGCCGGAATTGCGCTGGCGCAGGCGGCGCTGCCCGGCATGAAGCAGGCGCGCTTCGGCCGCATCGTGCTGCTGTCGTCGCGCGCCGCGCTCGGGGCTGTGACCCGCACGGTCTATTCGGCCACCAAGGCCGGCATCATCGGCATGGCGCGAACCTGGGCGCTGGAGCTCGCTCCCTTCGGGATCACCGTCAATGTCGTCGCGCCAGGCCCGATCGCGGATACCGAAATGTTCGAGAGCGTGATGTCGCCGGAATCCGAACGCGCGAAGACGCTGGCCCGGTCGATTCCGCTTGGCCGTCTCGGCAAATCCACCGACGTTGCGCGCGCGGTCAGTTTCTTCAGTTCGCCGGATGCGGACTTCATCACCGGGCAGACGCTCTATGTCTGCGGCGGTGCCAGCATCGGTTCGATTTCCATCTAGTTTTCGGCGAGACGCAGCCATGGATGCCACAGTCAAACGAAACGCACGATCCCCGAAGAGCGCACGCCCGCCGCCGCTGCAGCCGATCGAGCCGGCGCACGAGTCCGACGGCGCGCATCTTGAGCTGCGCATCTGGCTGCGGCTGCTCTCCTGCGCGACCCGAATTGAGAAGTCGCTGAATGCGCGGCTGCGCAAGGAGTTCAACACCACGCTGGCCCGCTTCGACCTGCTGGCGCAGCTTGCTCGCAAACCTGAGGGAGCGAGCATGTCCGAGGTCTCCGACCTTCTGATGGTATCGAACGGCGCGATCACCGCGCTGGTGCAGAAGCTGGAAGCCGACGGATTGATCCATCGCGAGGTCGATTCCGAGGATCGCCGTACCTTCCGTTTGCGCTTGTCACAGGACGGTACAAAGGAATTCGGCCGGATGGCGCGCCGGCACGAGGAGTGGGTGATTGCGCTGATCGGCGAGCTGTCACCCGTCGCGCAGTCCGACCTGCTGCAGCACCTGACGCTGCTCAAGCGCCGCCTCGACAAACACGCCTGACGTCACGGATGTCTGGTCCATCGATGATCCCTCGGGCACAAGATTGCGTTCGCGCCGTCTCGCCTTTCGGAACTGGACGCCCTCTCGAATTCTGATCTATACATCTCATGGACGGACTAGCTAAAGTCCGCGGCAGCCGTTCTACCGGCGCGCAGGTGGGCATACCTACCGCGGTTCGAGAGGAAATCATGGCAGCGACATATTCAGATCTCGCCGGCAAGGTCGTTCTCGTCACGGGCGGCGCTTCGGGCATCGGCGAAGCGATCGTGCGGCGCTTCGCGCAGCAGAAATCCACGGTCGTGTTTTTCGACATCAAGGTCGAAGAAGGAGCTCATCTCGCGCGCGAGCTATCGGGCATGGGTCTCAGCGCGCATTTCCTCAACGTCGACCTCACTAATATCGCGGCACTGCGCGCCGGCATCTCCGATGCACAGAAAACCCACGGTCCGATCAATATCCTCGTCAACAACGCCGCCCATGACGAACGGCACCCGACGGAGGAGGTGACGCCGGAGTATTGGGATGATCGCATCGCCGTCAACTTGAAGCATCAATTCTTTGCCGCACAGGCGGTACTGCCGGACATGAAGGCGGAAAACGCCGGCGCAATCATCAATTTCGGCTCGGTCTCGTGGATGGTGGGCCAGGGCGGCATGGCCGCCTATACCGCCAGCAAGTCCGGCGTGATCGGCCTCACCCGCTCGCTGGCGCGCGACTACGGCCCCTACAACATTCGGGTCAATGCAATCGCGCCCGGCTGGATCATGACCCAGCGCCAGATCGAGAAATGGCTAACGCCGGCGGGCGTGGAAGAGCTGATGCACCGCCAGTGCCTGAAGCGGAAGCTCGTCCCGGATGAGATCGCAAAATTCACCGTGTTTCTCGCGTCCGACGAAGCATCGGCCTGCACGTCGCAGCATTACGTCGTGGATGGCGGCTGGGTGTAGAGCGCGTCGTATTCTCGCCGTCTCGGGGCTCTCCGGATTGACCCACATGGCGACCGTATCCATATGGGATTCAGGAATCGGATGAATCCCGCCGTTTCGGACCAGCTTGGACGCGACCGAGCACCCGCTCGCGGCGTCATCCCAGCACATGGTTTGATTCGGGAGCTCCTATGACGGCACTGTCTATCCTCGACCTGGTCCGCGTCACCGAAGAGACCGATGCGCGCGGTGCACTCGACAACGCCCGCGATCTTGCGCTCCACGCCGAGGCATGGGGCTATCGTCGCATTTGGGTGGCGGAGCATCACAACATGGCCGGCATCGCAAGCGCCGCGACGTCCGTTGTGATTGGCCATATCGCAGCAGGAACAAAAACCATCCGTGTCGGCGCCGGCGGCATCATGCTCCCCAACCATGCGCCCTACATCATTGCGGAGCAGTTCGGGACGTTGGCGCGACTGTTTCCAGGCCGCATTGACCTGGGACTGGGCCGCGCGCCCGGGACCGACCAGCTCACACTGCGCGCCTTGCGCCGCACGCCCGAAGCCGCCGAGAATTTCCCGCAGGACGTCCTCGAGGTGCAGGCCTTTCTGGCCCCTGCCGGTCCAAATCAGCGTATCCAGGCCGTGCCGGCCGCAGGGACAGAAGTGCCGTTGTGGATTTTGGGATCGAGCCATTTTGGTGCGATGCTTGCGGCTGAGCTCGGGCTTCCTTATGCCTTCGCCTCGCATTTTGCGCCCGACGAGCTCATCCCGGCGCTGCAAATCTACCGCAGCCGCTTCAAACAGTCGGAGCAGCTTGACCGCCCCTACACCGTGGTCGGCGTCAACATCATCGCGGCGGGCAGCGACGACGAAGCGCGCAGACTGGCGACGACGCAGCAGATGTCCTTTGCGAACATCTTCCGCGGTGCGCGAGGCCTCAGCCAGCCACCGATCGACGACATCGAAAGCTACTGGTCGCCCGCGGAAAAAGCGCAGGCGATGAGAATGCTCGCCCGTTCCATCATAGGCTCGCCCCAGACGGTTCGTTCCGGTATCGATGCGCTCGTTGCGGAGACAGGCGCCGACGAACTCATGATCGTGTCGGACGTCTACGATCACGCAACCCGGCTAAGATCCTTCGAACTCATCGCCAGTATCGCCGGCGGCTGACTTCGGAATTTTCAAGAAGTTCTCGCCAGGGGTTCCTTGTTCAGGATGAAACGGGACGCACGTTCGCCGAACATCATTGTCGGCGCGTTGGTGTTTCCGGAGACGAGCCGCGTCTTGCGCGCGGGCTCCGTCCGGCCACACGAGACACGCGGATCATGGCTCGGCAACTTGCCGCCGGACCATCATCCTCAATCGAACTGGACCGGCTCCGATCCCGGATAGGCGTGCGAGACAAACTCGCAGAAGGCACGGGCTGCTGGAGAAAGCCGCGTCTTGCTTTTCCAGGCAAGCCCAACGTCCATGGTGTGGACGTCATCATCCAGCACCTTGACGTCGATACGGTGTCCTTCCAGCGACCAGGGCCGATAGACCATATCGGACAGGACCGTGATGCCCATTCCGGTAGCCACCATGCTCCGAACGGCTTCTACGGACAACGTGCGGAAGGTTACGTTGGGTACATGGGGCGTACGCTGCCAGTAACGCATTGCGGAGCGTTCGGCCTCGTCGACCGTCAGCATCAAATATGGCTCGCCAGCAAGATCGGCCAGCGTGACCTTGTCCTTGTGCAATAGCGGATGATTGGCGCAGGTCCATAGACGGCGCGGAGAACGCAACAACAGGCGTGAACGAATACTGCGTCGATCATGCAGATTCGAGACAAGCATGATGGCGGCATCGACGCTGCCCTTCACAAGGCTTTGCTCGATCGCATCGCGCTGAAATTCGTGAAGCCGCACGGTGATGCCGGGAAAGGATCGCCAGAAGCGCGACAGCAGCGGCGGCAGGAAATAGCCGGCGACCGTATAGCTGACCGCGACATCGACGGTGCCACCGACCTGGGTTCCCCAGCGGTGCGGCCCCCGCATCGCATCCGACACGCTGGCTTCGATGGCCCGCGCGCGCTGCAGGAATTCCTGACCGTCGAAGGTGAGCGTGACGCCGTTGGAATGCCGGTCGAACAGCTTGCGACCGAGATCGGCTTCGAGCGCCTTGATTGATGCCGTGACAGCCGATTGCGTCACGTTGAGCCCAGCCGCGGCGGCCGAAACCCTCCCGGACTCCGCGGTAGCAATGAAATGCCGAACCTGACGGAAACTCAGAGCCATCAATTTTTCCGATATCAGCGACTAGTATTTCGAATTTTACAATCCCCCCCTCCGAAGCAAAAATCAATCGTTGGTTCGCGTGGGACGTGGGAGACGGGCATATCGATGACTTCCCAGGGCTTGGAGTTGGTCGCTCGCGACGTCAGCGTCCAGTTCGAGGGCCTGAAAGCACTGTCGGGCGTCACCCTTGCCGTCCCGCGCGGCCGCATCACCGGGTTGATCGGGCCCAATGGCGCGGGAAAAACCACCCTCATCAACGTCCTGACCGGATTCCAGCCGGTCGGAACGGGAGTGGTCGAACTGGAAGCCGAAGCGATCGGAGGCGTGGCCGCGCACAAGCTGCGGCGCATGGGTGTCGCGCGCACGTTTCAATCGGGGCGGCTCTTCCGCGATCTCCCTGTTATCGACAACCTCGAGGTGACAGGCGTCGGCCTCGGCCAAAGCCGGCGCGACGCGATCGCGGAAGCCAAGCGAGTGCTGGCCTGGCTCGGCATTTCACCGCTTGCAGCCACGATCGCAGGTGCCCTGCCCTATACCGACGAACGCCGCGTCGCCATCGGCCGCGCCATCATGTGCACGCCGCGATATCTGCTGCTCGACGAACCGGCGGCGGGCATGTCAGAGCACGAAAGCCACGATCTGGCCGTCGTCATCAAGCGGATCGCCGGCGAACTCGGCGTCGGCGTCCTCCTGATCGAGCACAATATCGGGCTTGTGCTCGAATTGTGCGAGCGCATCTTCGTGCTCGACTCCGGCGAGATCATCGAGGTCGGCGCGCCCGACCAGATCCGACGCAGCGACGCGGTCCGCCACGCCTATATGGGCACGCAACAGGACGAGATCATCCCGGCGCTCGCGGAAGAGGCCACGGCGTCATGACGTTACTGGCGGTCGACGACATCACCGTGCGTTATGGGCGCCTCACCGCCTTGCGCGGTGTAACGCTGACCATCGCCGAAGGCGAGATCCTGTTCGTGACCGGCCCGAACGGCGCCGGGAAGTCGACCCTGCTGAACGCCATCGCCGGCGTCGTTCCCACCGGTTCGGGCAGCATCATGCTGAACGGCACGAGAATGACCGGCGCCGCACCGGAAGAGATCGCGCGGCGCGGATTTTCGCTGGTCCCCGAAGGACGCAACGTGTTCGGCGGCCTGACCGTCGAGGAAAATCTAAGGGTCGGTACCGGCATGCGCACCGACCGGAAAAAGATCGCCGACGATCTCGAGTCCGTCTACCAGGACTTTCCGATGCTGGCGGAGCGCCGCCACGGCACCGCCGGCATGCTGTCCGGCGGGCAGCAGCAGATGCTGGTGATCGGCCGCGCCCTGATGGCCGCTCCGCGCCTCATGGCGATCGACGAGCCCTCGCTCGGCCTTGCGCCCAAGATCATCGACCAGGTCTACGAAATCCTGATGCGGCTGCGATCGCAGCGCAAGCTCACCCTCCTGATCGTGGAGCAAAGCTCGGCGCGCGCGATAATGACGGGTGGGCGCATGGTTCTGATCCGGGGCGGCCGCATCGTGCTGGAGGGAGAGGCCGCGAGCATGGTCAAGGACGAGCGGCTGAAACAGGCTTATTTCGGTTTCGGGGACCATTAGGCGATGACCGCTGTCCTGCAAATCGTCTTCGACGCGCTGAGCCTGGGCAGCATTTACGCGCTTGGCGCGCTCGGCATCGCCGCAGTCTTCGGCGTCATGCGCCTGGTGAATTTCGCACATGGCGACTTCATCGCCTTTTGCGTGTTCGCGATGCTGTGGCCGTCGGTCGATGCCGCGGCAATCGTATTCACCGGCAGGCTGCCATTCTATCTGCTGATTCCGCTGCTGCTACTCGTCGGAGCTGGCCTGTCGATGCTCTCGGAAGTGATTGTCTTCCGCCAATTCCGGAACGCCAATCCGGCGACCATGATGATCGCATCGTTCGCGCTCGGCTTCGTGATCCGGCACCTGCTGCTGATGTTCTATTCGAGCCGCCCGAAGTCGATCACACTGTGGCCCAGCCTCGGCCTGCCGGTGGAGTTTCTCGGCGCTTACATTCCGATGCTGCAGGTCGTCACGATTATCATCACGCTGGTGGTCCTGGCCGTGCTGGTGCTGTTCCTGAAGTACACGCGCTATGGCCTGGAAATGCGCGCCGCGGCCGAGAATTTCACCATGGCCCGCATGCTCGGGGTGCGCGCCAATGGCGTCATTCTGCTGGCGTTTGCCATCAGCGGCATGCTGGCGGCTGCAATCGGTCTGATCCTCGCCACCAACTCCGGCACTGCCGATATTGGTATGGGCGCCAATGTGATGCTGATCGCGTTCATCGCCACCGTCATCGGCGGCCTCGGCAGCGCGCCCGGCGCGGTCGCCGCCGGCTTCCTGATCGGCGCCGCAAGCGTCGTGTTTCAGGCCACTTTGCCGCATGACGCCCGGGTGTTCCGCGATGCCTTCGTTTACGGCGCGGTGATCGTGGTCCTGCTGGTTCGCCCGCAGGGCCTGTTCGCCCCGAAGTCCGCCAAGCAGAGAGTCTGATCGATGTCGCGGCCGCCTTCCGTCATCCGGCAAACGATCGTTACCCCGATCATACTGATCGTGGTGCTGCTCGCGATGGCGGCGTTGTCCTATCAGTTCGGCAGCCGGGCCTTCAACCGCACCGCGATTGAGATGTTCATCAACATCATGGTGGTGGTCGGGCTCTACGCCTTCGTCGGCAATTCGGGCCTGCTGTCGTTCGGGCATATCAGCTTCATGTGCCTTGGAGCCTACATGACGGCATGGTTGACCATTCCGCCGGTGATGAAGTCGATCACGCTCAAGGGACTGCCGGCGTGGCTGTTGCATACGCAATTGCCGATGTGGTTGGCCACGCCAATCTCGGGCGTGTTCGCAGCGCTGTTTGCGCTGATCGTCGGGCGCATCATCATGCGGCTCTCGGGAATCGCCGCCTCGATCGCCACGTTCGGCCTGCTAGGCGTCGTCAACAACATCTATTCGAATTGGGACTCCGTCACCGGCGGCCAAGGCTCGATCGTCGGAATCCCCCCCACTATGAGCGTCTGGACCGGGTGGCTGGGTGCCGCGGTCGCTATCGTAACGGCGTATCTCTATTCGATTTCCCGCTCGGGACTTGCGCTGCGTGCCGCGCGCGACGAGGCGGTGGCCGCCAGAGCCTCCGGCGTCGATATCGTGCGGGAGCGGTTGGTTGCCTTTGTCGTCAGCGCCTTCATCATCGGTCTGGCGGGCGCGCTCTACGCGCATTTCCTGAGCATCGTCAATCCGGGCTCATTCTACCTGCGCACGACCTTTATCGCCCTGTCGATGCTGGTGGTGGGCGGCATGTACAGCCTTAGCGGCGCGGTTACCGGCGTGGTTGCGATGTCGGTTCTGATCGAGCTGTTTCGCGACCTCGAGAGGGGCGTCAGCGTCGAAGGCTTGACCGTGGCGCTGCCGAACGGTGCCCAGGAAATCGCAATCGGCATCATCACGATCGTCATCCTGATCTACCTGCCGAGCGGTCTCACCCGCAACCGGGAATTCTCATGGCGAGGCTGGCCGCTCCAGCGGCGCCTCGCACCGCCTGTGCAGACCGCGCTGAAGGAAACCAACTGAAGTCCGTTGCATCATTGAAGGAGTGGACAATGCGTTTCGATAAAGTACTTGGGATACTGGCCGGCGCCGCCACGTTGTGGTTCACGCCGGCCCATGCCGCCGATGAAATCATCGTTGGATTCGCCACCGCCGCTTCCGGGTTCATGCAGGCCTATGACAAGCCGGCCCAGGATGCCGCCCTGATCCGCATCGACGAGATCAACAAGGCGGGTGGCCTGCTCGGCAAGAAGATCAAGCCGGTGTTCGCGGATACCAAGACCGATCAGGCCGAAGGCGCCAAGGCCGGACTTGCGGTACTCGACCAGGGCGCCGACCTCGTCATCGTCTCCTGCGACTATGATTTCGGCGCACCGGCGGCGTTGCAGGCCCAGGCGGCCGGCAAGGTCTCCTTCTTCCTATGCGCCGAATCGATCAAGGCCGGCATCCAGGGCGTCGGCCCCTTCTCGTTCTCGGCCTCGGTGCTGGCGCCGGTGCAGGGCGCGACCATGTCGGAATGGGCTTACAAGAAGAAGAACGCTCGCAGCTTCTACCGGCTGCTCGACAGCTGGACCGTTTACAACAAGGGTATCTGCGACGGCTTCGACTGGATGCTGCCGCGCCTGAAGGACGCCACGCTCGTCGGCAGCGACACGTTCAAGAACGACGACGCCTCGATCGCGTCCCAGATCACGCGCATCAAGAGCCTGCCCAAGGAACCCGACGCCATCATGCTCTGCACGATGATGCCGGGGGCCGTATCCGCCATCAAGCAAATCCGCGCCGCCGGCATCAAGTCCATGATCCTCAACGGCTCGGGCGTCGATGGCAGCTACTGGCAGAACGCCGTGCCTGACCTGTCGAACTTCTACGTACCGGTGCAGGGTTCGGTCTACGGCGACGACCCGAATCCGAAGGTCAACGAGTTCAACAAGAAGTACAAGGATGTGACCGGCGGCGATCCTTCCAGCCAATATGTCTATCCCGGCTATGTCCTGATCGACGTCTGGGCCAAAGCAGTCGAACGCGCCAAGACGACGGATGCCGCCGGCGTCGTGGCCGAGCTCGAGAAGATGACCAACGAGTCCACGCTGTTCGGGCCTCGCACCTTCACCAAGGACCTCCACCACCAGAACCAGGGCCGTTACCTCATTGTCGACACCGAGGCCGGCAAGCCGAAGGTGATCGACCAGTGGACAATCTCGGAAAAGATCCCGGTCGACTACCTGATCTCCAAGTAAGCTCTCAAAGTAAGCCTTCGAAGTAAGCTCGCCCTACGCCGCTCGCCGATGCGTCTTCGCATCCGCGAGCGGCGCAACCCTCAAGTCACACGCAATAACCCGAAAGAAAGACAACGGGAGGATAATGAAAGATGGTGGTTATCAACTGCGACATGGGCGAAGCCTACGGCCTGTACCGAATGGGCGACGACAATGCCCTGATGCCTCATATCGACGTCGCCAATGTCGCCTGCGGATTCCACGCTTCCGACTTCAATCACATGCGCAAGACCGTACAATTGGCCAGGCAGCATGGCGTCAAGGTAGGCGCTCATCCGTCGCTGCCGGACCACCAGGGCTTCGGACGCAGGGAGATGAAGATCGACCGTGAAGAACTGGCGAACTGCCTGCTCTACCAGATCGGAGCGCTCAAGGCGTTCCTCGACGCCGAAGGCATGGCACTCAATCATATCAAGCCGCACGGTGCGCTGTACGGCATGGCATCCCGCAACGAGGACATTGCCGAAGCGATAGCCGACGCGGCCGATGTCTACAAGGTGCCACTACTGGGCATGAAGGGCACGCTGCATCAAAAGGTCTACGAGCGCCGTGGCCACACTTTCGTCGCTGAATACTATGCCGACCTCGACTACAACGCCGACGGCAGCCTCATCATCACGCGCGAACATGACGCCAAGGATCCCATCGATGCGGCGTCGCGCTGCACACGCGCGGTGAACGAGGGCAAGACGCGCACAGTGGCCGGCAACGACATCATCGTCGGAGCCGATTCCATCTGTATCCATTCCGACACGCCCAATGCCGTCGCGATTGCGGAAGCGGTTCGCGAAGCGGTCCGTCCCTATCTGACGGCGCCCTGACGCATCGCGCACCGAAGGTCGAAGCCAACACACGAGGAGAATTCCGTGGCCACCCAGCAGATATTCTCGCCACTACCCGGCATCTTCTACCGCAAGCCCGCGCCCGACAAACCAGACTACAAATCCGACGGCGACATCATCACGGAAGACGACACGATCGGTCTCATCGAGGTGATGAAATCGTTCAACGAGGTGAAGGCGGGCGCAGCGGGTAAGATCCTGCGCTTCCTGGCGGAGAACGAGGAGGCCGTGATGGCCGGCCAGCCCATTGCCGAAATCGAAGTCTGAGATGACGATCAAGAAGCTCCTCATCGCCAACCGCGGCGAGATCGCCGTGCGGATCAATCGCGCGGCGCGCGAACTGGGCATTGCGACCGTGCAGGTCTACAGCAAGGCCGACAAGGACTCGCTCGCCGTCCGCCTCGCTGGCGAGGCGATCGACATCGGGCCGCCGCAGGCGTCGAAATCCTACCTCAACCAGGCGGCGATCCTCGCTGCAGCCGGCGCCACCGGCGCCGACGCCATCCATCCGGGCTATGGTTTCCTGGCGGAGAACGCCAATTTCGCCGCGGCCGTCGAGGATGCCGGCCTGACCTTCGTCGGTCCCACGGCCCAATCGATCCGCCTGATGGGTGACAAGGTTGCTGCGCGTGAAGCCGCAGCCGCAGCCGGCGTTCCGACCGTCCCGGGCAGCCGTGGACGCCTGGACTCCGCCGAGGCCGCCTTCGCGCTCGTCGAGACGACCGGCTTCCCGGTGATGATCAAAGCCGCGGCCGGCGGCGGCGGGCGCGGCATCCGCATTGCGCGAACCGCCGAGGAGTTTCATCATTTGATGCCGCAGGCGCAGGCCGAGGCGCTTGCAGCGTTCGGCGATGGCGGTCTTTATGTCGAGAAACTGGTGGAGGGCGCGCGGCATATCGAGGTGCAGGTGCTGGGCGACGGACGCGACGTCATCCACTGCTTCGAACGCGAATGCTCGCTGCAACGCCGCCGTCAGAAGGTCTGGGAAGAAGCACCCTCCCCGTCGCTCACGCCGGCGGTTCGCGGACTGCTCTGCGCGTCGGCGGTCGCGCTCGCCAAAGCGGTGCAGTATCGCGGCGCGGGAACGATCGAATATCTCTATGACGACCGCAGCCACGAATTCTATTTCCTCGAGATGAACACCCGCATCCAGGTCGAACACCCGGTAACGGAGATGGTGACCGGCATCGACCTGATGATCGAGATGATCCGGATCGCCGGCGGCGAACCGTTGCGCATCCGCCAGGATGAGGTGCGGGTCAAAGGCCATTCGATCGAGGTCCGCATCAATGCCGAGGATCCGGCGAAGGGCTTCCTTCCGAATCCAGGCACGGTGAGCGCCCTCAGCATCCCCGGCGGCGACGGGGTCCGTTTCGACAGCATGCTCTATGCCGGCTACACCGTCCCGCCGTTCTACGATAGCCTGCTCGGAAAGCTGATCGTTCATGATCGGGACCGAGCCAGCGCCATCGCACGGCTCGATCGTGCGCTGGCCGAGCTTGAGGTCGATGGATTGACGACGACAAAATCCTTGCACCAGGCGCTGGCACGCGATCCCGACGTGCAGTCCGCACGTTTCCACACCGCCTGGCTCGAGCCGTGGCTCACTTCGCATGCCGAGGCGCTTGCGTCGGCAACGCCGACGCCGTCAGCCAAGCTCACCCCGACGACCGCACGATAACCCGCCCCGTCAGCAACAGGAGGCCGCAGTCCCATGCAAACCAGATTTTCCTTCGGCGGCGACGAGCACATCTTTGCCGAAGTTGACGAGGCGATGTCGCTCGAGGCTTTTTTCAAGAGCCTATTCGTCACCAACGCGGTGCGCGAGGCCAAGATCAAGGGTGTGACCGAGATCTGCCCGGCCAACGCCTCCTATCAGGTCAAGTTCGATCCGGATCAGATCAAGCCCGACGACATGCTCGCCGAACTGAAGCGGCTGGATTCGTCGACTGAGAAATCCGAGCCGGTCATCAAAACACGGATCATCGAGATCCCCGTGCTCTACAACGATCCCTGGACGCACGAGACCCTGATGCGCTTTCGCGAGCGCCATCAGAATCCTGAGGGCACCGACCTCGAATATGCGGCTGAGATCAACAACCTCGACAGCGTCGACGCGTTCATCAAGGCGCATTCCAGCGCGCCCTGGTTCGTCTCGATGGTCGGTTTCGTCGCCGGCCTGCCCTTCCTCTACCAGATGGTAGAACGCAAGCGGCAGCTTCAGGCCCCGAAATATCTGCGCCCGCGCACGGATACGCCGAGACTCACGGTCGGGCACGGCGGGTGCTTCAGCTGCATCTATTCGGTGCGTGGCGCCGGCGGCTACCAGATGTTCGGCATTACGCCGATGCCGATCTACGATCCCAACCAGAAGATCAGCTATCTCCGCGACTTCATGTGCCTGTTCAGGCCGGGCGATATCGTGAAGTGGAAGCCGATCGACCGGCCGGCCTATGATGCCGCGATCGAGGATGTCGATGCCGGCCGCTTCGCGCCCGTGATCCGCGAGGTCTCGTTCTCGCTGACCGAATTCAACCGCGACATCGACGCCTATAATCGCAAGCTCGAGGGAGTCCTCCATGCCCATTAAGGTCTTGAAGCCGGGTCTTGCGACCACCGTCCAGGATCTCGGGCGTCCCGGCTATTATCACATCGGCATCCCGCTTTCCGGCGGCATGGACCGTCACGCGCTCGCGGCCGCCAATCTGCTCGTTGGCAATGAGGAAGGCGCCGCCGTCCTCGAAGCCGTGTTCATGGGACCGGAGCTC
Source organism: Bradyrhizobium genosp. P (assembly GCF_049949265.1). Taxonomy (NCBI): domain Bacteria; kingdom Pseudomonadati; phylum Pseudomonadota; class Alphaproteobacteria; order Hyphomicrobiales; family Nitrobacteraceae; genus Bradyrhizobium; species Bradyrhizobium genosp. P. Next base: position 6,112,363 of record NZ_CP188195.1, read on the forward strand.
GAATTCACCGACGACGCCACGGTCGCGGTCACCGGAGCCGAGTTGCCGCCGAAGCTCGATGGTACGCCACGCGAGACCTGGACCAGCTTCGAAGTCAAGCGCGGCCAGAAACTGTCGTTCGATTTCCTCAAGCAGGGCGCGCGCGCCTACATCGCAATCGCCGGCGGCATTGACGTGCCGCTGGTGCTCGGCTCGCGCTCGACCTACGCGCTCGGCGCGCTCGGCGGCTTCAAGGGTCGCAAGATCGAGGCCGGCGATGAACTGCCCGTTGGCGTATCAGCGGCGCCGGCCAAGGCGGGCCGCACGATCGCAAAGGAATTACGCGGCATGCCGGCCGGGATGCCGACGGAGTTACGCGCCATGCCCGGACTCTATTGGCACCGCCTCACCGAGGCCGCCGGCAGCGGATTCTTCTCCGATACCTGGAAGGTCGCTCCGGAAGCCGACCGCATCGGCTACCGCTTCAAGGGCGGCAAGCCGCTCGAATTCGTGCCACGCGAGCCACCCTTCGGGGCCGGCTCCGATCCGTCCAACATCACCGATGCCTGCTACCCCTATGGTTCGATCCAGGTACCCGGCGGGACCGAGCCAATCGTGCTGCATCGCGACGCCGTATCGGGCGGCGGCTATTTCATGGTCGGCACGGTTATCGCGGCGGACATGGACCTGATCGGTCAGCTCCAGCCCAACACGCCGGTCAAGTTCGTCAAGGTCGGGATGGATCAGGCGCTTGCGGCGCGCCACGACCGGGCCGGACTCTTGGCTCAGCTCCGCAGTTCCCTCGCGTGATCACGTCAAGGCACTGCTCTGACAAGATGCAGCGTAGCGGACAGAATCTGTTCAGCACGCTTGTTCCGGCGGCAGACGTCGTCATTCCGTAGCTCAGGAGCAAAATCAGATCGCGCAGTACGCGGAACGTGACGAGGACCTGGCGCCTGTTCGTCTCTCGTTCGGGCACAAGAGTTGCAGGGCCCGAAAGTTACAGGAGCCAAGAGTTGCAGGAGCAGTGACGAGCCGACAACCAACGCCGGAGACCTCGTGCGACCAGAATTTGGTCATCGCCCGCGATGTCCGAAACCGATACGGTCCGCGTCGGGAGAGAAGGCGAGGCCCAGTAGTCGACGGCAGTGACGGAGCGCAAGATGCAGACCACTTACGCGACCAACGACATTCCCTCGCATCTGCGCCGGCAATACTGGCAGCAAGTCGTCTCCGACGCTTATTTCTCGCTCGACCTCCGCTTTCTCGGAGGGCACGACTTCCACGGCAGCTTGGGCGCCTGGTCGCTCGGGCCGCTCTCGGTCTCGCGCAACGTGTCGGACGGCCTGCTCTACAAGCGGCACGAGCGCCATCTCCTCAACGAGCGTGAAGAGTGCTTCCTGATCACGGTGCCGGAACTCGCGGAGATTCGTTTCGCCCAGGACGGCAAGGAGGTGCTGTGCCGGCCGGGCGCCTTCCTGATCGAGCGCAGCCATTTGCCATACGAGTTCAGCCATCGCGATCCGTCTGCGCTCTGGGTGCTAAAGGTCCCGAGCGCGGTGCTGAGGGGACGGATCTCCCGCCCCGAACGCCTCGCGACCCTGCAATTCGACTGCACCCGCAGCGTCGGTGCGCTGTTTGTCGATACTCTGCGCCTCGCCGGCGAACGCATCGAGGAGATGGACGAGCCGGCGCGCGCCATGGTGGGCAAGCACCTCATCGACTTACTGGCGATGGCGGTCGAGTCCGACGAGCGCGTGCTGGCCGGGCACTCGTCCTCGATCCGTAACGCTCACCTGCATCGCTGCGAGCACTTCATCCGCACTCGGCTCGACGACATGCGGCTGACACCGCAGATGGTGGCTGACGGCTGCGGCATCTCGCTCAGATATCTGCACCAGATCTTCGAAGGCGAAGGCGTCACCGTGAGCACCTATATCCGCAGCGAGCGCCTCCTGATGTGCGACGCCATGCTGCGCGATCCGCAGTGCCGGAAGAGCATTTCGGAGATCGCCTATCACTGGGGATTCGGTGACCAGGCGCAGTTCAGCCGCAACTACCGCGGCCGGTTCGGCTGCACGCCGAGCGAAGCGCGCGCCGCGTCCCGTACGGTTCAGCCCTGATCTAATCAGAACGGCCAAGGCTCCAGGCAGAATCCGATCTGGCGCTTCGTGCTCTCTGGCACAAGTCTTCCTGCGCTCAGCGTCAAGAGCTCCGCCAGCAGCCGCTTATAATCCTCACGACATCTGCGGAAATCCGCCGGTCGAACCAACCGTCTGCGGCAGCCGGATCTGGCGTTCAGTCGCGTTTCGTCACGTCCGGCACTCGTTCGAAAGGAAGTCGTATCGTGCAGAACCTTCGCGTTGCCGTCGACGTCGGCGGCACCTTTACCGACATCTGCATCATGGACGAGGTCACGGGCCTCATTCGCATCGAGAAAACGGCATCAACGCCTGATCCCATCGAGGGAATCATGGGCGGCGTCTCCAAGGCCGGCATCGACCTCTCCAAGGTCGCGCTGTTCTCGCATGGCACCACGGTCGCGACCAACGCGCTGATCACGCGCCGACTGCCGCGCACCGCGATCGTGACGACCGAGGGCTTCCGCGACGTCATCGAAATCCGCCGCGCCAACAAGGAAGATCTCTGGGACACCTACAAGGATGTCGTCAAACCCTACGTGCCGCGGCGCGACCGGCTGACCGTACCCGAACGCGTCGATGCCGGCGGCAAGGTGATCCAGCCGCTCGACGTCGAGGCCGCGCACGACGTCGCGCGCATCCTCAAGCGCCGGGGCGTCGCCGCGATCGCGGTCTGCTTCATGAACGCCTATCTCAACGGCGCGAACGAGCGCGCGATGCGCGACATTCTACTGAAGGTGATGCCGGATATTCCGGTGTCGATCTCCTCGCAAGTGCTCCCCGAGATCTTCGAGCACGAGCGGTTCTCGACCACGGTCGCCAATGCCGTCGTGAGCCCGGTCGTCGTCAGCTACACCAGCCGGCTCGGCGACCGGCTCGCCCACGAAGGCTACACCCGCGACCTGCTGCTGTTGCACACCGGCGGCGGCGTCATGACGCCGGCAAGCGTTAAGGATTTTGCCGCGCGCCTGGCCGGCTCCGGGATCGCCGCCGGCGCCATCGCCAGCCGCTACATCGCCGGCCTGTGCGGCTTCCCCAATTCGATCGGCCTCGACATGGGCGGCACCTCGACCGACGTGTCGCTGGCCTATGAGGGCCAGTCGCGCATCACCAAGGACTGGTACGTCGAATTCGGCTACCCGATCCGCTTTGCCTCGATCGAGGTGCTGACCATCGGCGCCGGCGGCGGCTCGCTCGCCTGGACCGATCCGGCCGGCTCCCTGCGCAACGGCCCGCAATCGGCCGGCGCCCATCCGGGTCCGGCCTGCTACGGCAACGGCAACACGCAGCCGACCAACACCGATGCCAACGTCACGCTGGGCCGGCTCGGCACCAGTCTGGCCGGCGGCAAGGTGACGCTCGATCCGGAGCTTGCCCACCAGGCCGTCGAGGACGGTGTCGCAAAGCCGTTCGGCCTCGGCCTGCATGAGGCCGCGGATGCCATTCTGAAGGTTGCGAACGCCAACATGTCGGATGCGGTTCGCCTGATTTCGATCAGCCGCGGCTACGATCCGCGCGACTTCGCGTTGGTCGCCTTCGGCGGTGCCGGCGCCCTGCACGGCGTCGACGTCGCGCGCGAACTCGCGATCCCTGTCGTCATCGTGCCGCCGAATCCCGGCGTGACCTCGGCGCTCGGCTGCCTCCTGGTCGATATGCAGCACGACTTCTCGCAAAGCTGCATGGTCGGCGCCGATGAAGCCGATTCCGCCGATATCGAGGCGCAATTCGCCGCGCTCGAGAGGGAGGCGCTCGCGCGGTTGACCCATGAAGGCGTCGCGTCGCAGGACGTCGTGCTGCAGCGATCGATCGACATGATGTATCGCGGCCAGTGGCGCTCGCTCGCGGTCACCGCGCCGCGCCCGATCGGCCCGATCGCGGATCTGGTTCGGAGCTTTCATGCCGAGCACAAGCGCGAATACAATTTCCGCCGCGACGACGCGCCGGTCAGCTTCTTCCGTCTCAACCTGAAGGCCACCGGCGTCGTCCCAAAGGCCGAGTTTGCCGTCCATCAGCCGACTGGCGTAATCCCGGATCCGGTCGACCGGCGCCGGGTCTGGTTCGACGGCAGCGGGCTCGACACTCCGGTCTACCAGCGCGACGACCTGCCCTGCGGTTTCAGCTTCCAGGGTCCCGCGATCATCGAGCAGGTCGATGCCACCACGGTGGTGCCGCCTGGCTCCAGTGCGGACGTCGACAAATACCTCAACATCATCATCCGCGTGAAGGAGTGATCCGATGGCCGGCGATCTCACGCTCGACCCCGTAACGTTCGAAGTGCTGAAGAACTCCTTCATCACCAGTGTCGACCAGATGGGCGAGCAGGTGCTGCGGACCTGCTACTCCTTCGTGATCTACAATCGCGACTTCTCGAGCGCCCTGCACGATGCCAAGGGTGAATGCGCCGCGCAAGGCAACCAGGACATCGCCGTCCATGTCGGCACGCTGCACTTCACCTGCCAGGACGTCATGCGTCACTTCGAAGGCGACATGCATGAAGGCGACGTCTTTGCGATCAACGATCCCTATGCCGGCGGCACGCATTTCTCCGATGTCCGCTTGATCCGGCCGATCTTCGCCGACGGCAAGATCATCGCCTTCAGCCAGTCGAACGGACATTGGTCCGATGTGGGCGGCAGCGTGCCGGGGTCGTTCGACGTCGCTGCCCGCGAAATGTTCCGTGAGGGATTGCGCATCACGCCGGTGCGCCTGTTCGACAAGCGCGGCTTGCGCAAGGACGTCGCGCACCTGATCGCCTCCAACACGCGCGATCCGGCTTCGATCATCGGCGATATCCAGGCCCAGGCCGAGGCGACGGCAGTCTGCGAGCGCGAGATCCTGCGCCTCGTCAGCAAATACGGCCGCGACACCGTCGAAACCGGACTTTCCGCCGTGCAGGACTATGTCGAGCGCTCGGCACGCCAGCGGATCGTCGCCCTCCCCGACGGCGAATGGGAAACGGTCGACTTCATCGATCGCGATCCGGCCGGCGGCGAAGGCATGATCCCGATCCGCATCAAGATGACGATCAAGGGCGACCGCGCGATCTACGATTTCACCGGAAGTCATCCGACCATCGGATCGATCTACAATTCGGCCTTCGGCGCGACTTTCTCCGCCGTCGCCGCCGGCATGAAGACCTTTTTTCCCGATCTGCCGCTCAACTCCGGCTTCTATCGCTGCTTCGACATCATCGCGCCGGAAGGCTCGATCGTCGACGCCAAATGGCCGATCGCGGTCACCGGCTTCCTGATGCCGTTCGAGAAGATCATGAACTCGATCTACGAGATGTGGTCGAAGCTGATGCCGGAGCGCGCGCTGGCCTGCGCCTTCAACCTCGAATATCTGCTGACCGGTGGGCTCGACGCCCGCAGCTCCGACAAACCGATCTTCATGTTCTACGACTGGCTGCCCGGCGGCTGGGGCGGCCGCAACGGCAAGGACGGCAGCAATGTCACCACCGCCTGCTTCGGAACCGGGCTGATGTCGCAGCCAGTCGAGGGCCAGGAGCGCGCCAATCCGATCCTGACCACGAAGTGCGAGATCCTCACCGATTCCCCGGGCCCCGGCAAATGGCGCGGCGGCGCAGGGGTCGAGAAGATCTCGCGGATGTTGCAGGCGGAGAAGACCGTGATCTCCTACATCTGCGACCGCGAACGCGCCGTCGTATGGGGCATCGAGGGCGGCCTGCCGTCGATGCCGCACGGCTTGACCTTGACGCGCGCCGGCGGCAAAGGCGAAGAACGGCTCGGCTCGATCTTCTCCGACATTCCGATCGGCGAAGGTGACGTGTTCTCGCGGCCGACCGCCGGCGGCGGCGGGTTCGGCGACCCGCTGCAACGCGATCCGCGTCTCGTGATCGAAGACATCAAGGACGACTATGTCTCGATCGCGCGCGCCGCCAAGGATTATGGCGTGGTGGTTCAAACTGTCGATGCCGAGCTCTGCGAATACGAGGTCGACAAGGCTGCAACCGATGCGCTCCGCGCGAGCATCAGAGCCGAGCGCATCGCCAAGGTGAGGCAAGATCCGGAGGTCGTGGCACAGCGTTATCGCAGCGGCGCACTCGATGTCTTCGACGTCATCCGTCAGCACGCCGTGATCCTCGATTGGGGCACCGGTGCTCTCCTTCCCAACTCTACGCGCCAGTTTCGCGAGGTCTTCGAGCGGCGCTCGGTCGCAAACTGGGTCGCCGGCTGACGCAATCGATACCCGCGTCGCCCACGGCGGCACGGCACGTGCATAAGAGGAGATCCGAAGTCATCGGCCCTCACCTTTCATTCGAACCCTGAGGACAGATTTTATGACCCGCTCCACATCGTGCCATCCTGCCAATCGGCTTCGACCTATCAGCTCCACACTCGGCATCGTCGCCGGCCTTGCGATTGCCGCGGCGATCTCGCCGGCGGCGGCCGAGACGCCCTGGTTTCCCATGCAGGTCTACGACGCTTCGTCCGGCACGCCGAAGCTGGCGGAGTACACTCCGCTGCCGAAGGCCGAGAAGCCCTACAAGCTCTGCGTGCTGTTTCCGCACATGAAAGACAGTTTTTGGGTGGCAGTCGCCTACGGCATTGTGAAGCAGGCCGAGGCGATGAACGTCAACATGACGCTCTATGAAGCCGGCGGCTACGAGAACCTCCCCAAGCAGCTCTCGCAGTTTGACGACTGCATGGCGAGCGGCGTCGACGCCATCATCGTCGGCGCGATTTCCGGCGCCGGCCTCAGCAAGAAATTCGAGGAAGCCAAGGCCAAGGGCGTGCCGGTGGTCGGAGTCACCAATCCGCTGCCGCCCAACGCCCTGCCGGCGGCGATCTATGTCGACTTCGTCGCCATGGGTGCGGTCACCGGCGAAGGTCTGCTGGCACAGACCAAGCCCGGCGACAAACTCAACGTCGTGACATTTCCCGGACCGGCCGGCTCCGGCTGGGCGGAGTCGTTCAACGAGGGCTTCAAGAAAGCCGTCGCGAAGAACCCGAACGTCAAGATCCTCGGCGAGAAATTCGGCGACTCCGGCGTCGCGGTCCAGCTTCAGTTGATTCAGGACGCGCTGCAGGCGTACCCAAGCATGAACGTGATCTGGGGCACCGCACCCACCGCCGAGGCCGCCATCGGCGCGGTCGCCGAATCCGGACGCAACGATATCAAGATCATGTCGTCTTACGAAAACCAGGCCATGCTCGACGCACTGAACCGCGGCGACATCCTGGCGTTTGCGACCCAGTACCCGGTCGGCGAAGGCGCCATCTCGATCGATCAGGCGGTGCGCTTGATCGAGAAGAAGCCGGTCATGAGCCTGGCTCAGCCGCTGGCCGCGGCGATCGACAAGACCAGCGTATCGAAGTTGCAGATGGACCTCGTGCTGGCGCCCGCAAGCTGGACCCCGGTCTATTCGGTCAAGGCCAAGTAAGCCACCGCCACTCGTCTCAGGCGAGAGCAACGTGCTCTCGCCTGCCCGCCCCACGGAGCAGGAGATGGATGCCGACATCGATCTGAACCAGACCGAGCCCCTGCTCAGTCTGCGGGGCATCTCGAAACGATTCAGTGGCGTCCGGGCGCTCGACCGGGTCGATCTCGATGTTCGCGCTGGCGAACTGCACGTGCTGTTCGGAGAGAACGGTGCCGGCAAATCGACCTTGATCAATGTCGTGTCGGGCACCTTTCCGCCCGACGAAGGTACCTTCCATTTCGGCGGCGAGGAGATCTGTCACCTCACGCCGCAGCGGGCGCGCGCGATCGGCATCAGCCCGGTGTTCCAGGAATTCTCGCTGGTGCCGAGCCTCACCGTGGAAGAGAATCTGTTCCTCGGCCGTGAGGCCTCGCGCGGCGGAATCCTGCGCACGCGGGAGATGCGGCAACGCGCTCAGGCGCTCATCGACGAGCTCGGCTTCGACCTCGATCCCTCGCAGCGCGTCGACGACCTCTCGCGCGCGCACCAGCAGATGACCGAGATCGCCAAGGCTTTGCTCGGCCGGGTGCGCCTGCTGATCCTCGACGAGCCGACCGCATCGTTGACCGAACGCGAGACCGGGCGGCTGTTCGAACTGATTAGCCGGCTGAAGAGCCAGAATGTCGGACTGATCTACGTCTCGCACCGCATGCGCGAGATCCGCGCGCTCGCCGATCGCGTGACGGTGTTGCGCGATGGCCGCCACATCCGCACGGTCGACGCAACAGCGTCGACCGACGGCGAGCTTGTCGAATTGATGACCGGCCGCAAGATCGACCTGCTGTTTCCGGCAATCGCGCACAAGCCCGACAAGGTGATGGTCGACGTCGAGAACCTCACGCTGGTCGACGGCAGCGTTCGCGACGTGAACTTCTACGCCCAGGCCGGCGAGATCACCGGCATTGCGGGTCTCGTCGGCTGCGGCAAGTCCGAGCTTATCCGCGCGATCTACGGGCTCGCGCCGGTCGCCTCCGGCGCCATCAGGATCGACGGCCTGCCTTACGAATTCCCGGCGCCGCGGCGCAGCCTTAAGCATGGCATCGCCTATTTTCCCGCCGACCGGATCGCCGAAGGCCTCGCTTTGTCGCGTCCGATCCGCGAGAACGCCTCGATGACGGGGCTCGACCTTCCCGCCTTCGCCCGCTTCGGTGTGCTGCGGCAGGCAGCGGAGCGCACGGCGATCACTGGCGTCATGGAGCAGTTGCAGCTCAGGCCGCCCGACATCGAGCGGCCCGCCGGCGCGCTGTCCGGCGGCAATCGGCAGAAAGTGATGCTCGGCCGCGCGCTGACGCGCGAACTGACTGTGTTCCTGTTCGACGAGCCGAGCGTCGGCATCGACGTCGGCGCCAAGCTCGAGGTCTACGAATTCATGAAGCGCCTCGTCGAGGCTGGCGCCGCGGTCATCGTGGTCTCGTCCGAACTGCCGGAGGTGCTGGCGCTGTCGAACCGGCTCTATGTCATGCATAACGGCCGAATCGCCGCCGAACTGAAGGACGCCGCGAAAACCGAGCAGAACGTGCTTGCGAGCTTCTTCAAGGATCAGCTCGCAGCGGAGGTCGCATGAGCACCGTCCTTGCCGCCGCCCAACCCCGGGCATCGATCGGCCTCGGCAGATCGATCGCAGGACGGATCGGATTGCTGCCCGCTTTATTGCTGGCGGTTGTCGCCGGCATGTCGGCGATCGACCCGCAATTCTACGGCCTGATCAACATCCTCAACATCCTCCGCAACGGCTCGTTCCTGGCGATCGTCGCTTGCGGACAGGCACTGGTGATCATCGCGGGCGGCTTCGATCTGTCGGTCGGCGCCGTCGTCGCGCTGGCCAGCGTGGTGACCGCCAAGACCATGGCCGCCGCGGCGATCGCGTTTCCCGGCAATACCACGCTCGTCATCGCAAGCGGCGTCGCCTCCGGGCTCGGTTGCGGGCTTGTGGTCGGGCTCATCAACGGGTTCTGCGTGGCGAAGCTGAAAGTCTCCGGATTTGTGGTCACCCTGGGCACGATGTCGGCGACATCAGGCGTCGGCCTCATGATCACGAGCGGCATCCCGGTTTACGGCATGCCGGAGGTTTTCGTGAAGGGTTTTGGGCGCGCCCAGGTGTTCGGGCTGCCGACGGCCGTCTATGTCGCGCTCGCCGTGATGGTCGTGATGATGTTCGCGCAGCGGCGCACGCTGTTTGGCCGCTACGTCTATGCGATCGGGGGCAATGTCGATGCGGCCATAGTCTCGGGCGTATCGATCCGACGTCATATCGTCGGCACCTACGCCGTCTCCAGCGTGCTCGCGGCGCTGACCGGGATATTGCTCACCGCGCAGGTCGGCTCCGGCCAGGCGAGTTTTGGCGGCGACCGCATGATGCTGCAATCGATCGCCGCCGCCGTGATTGGCGGCGTTAGCCTGCGTGGCGGCATCGGCCGGGTCGAGATCGTCGCGATCAGCGCGCTGTTCCTGACCATTCTCGGCAACGCGCTCAACCTGTTGCACATCGACTCCCGCCTGCAACCGGTGTTCCTGGGCGTCATCATGGTTGCCGCCGTGGCGATGGACGAACTTAGCCGACGGAGGAAATCGCGTGTCTGACGTCGAATCGTCAGTCGCCGCCAAGGACACAAGGAAGGACACGGGGAAGGACACGGGGTCCGAAATGCCGTTCCCGATCAAATGGCTTTGGCATGCAGCGCTGCCGATCGCACTGATCGTGCTTCTGTTCGGTTTTGCCGCCGTCGACCACCGCGTGCTCTCGCCGGCCAATCTGCTCAATATCGCGCAACAGACCAGCTATCTGGCGTTGTTTGCGATGGCGCAGAGCGTGGTGATCCTGACCCGCGGCTTCGATCTGGCGCTCGGCCCTGCGGTGTCGATGGTCAGCGTCGGCACCGCTTTGGCGATGGCTGGCGCCACCGCAGCGGGCCACGGCACAGCGACCGTTCTGCTCGCCGGGCTTGGCGCCGGATTTGGCCTCGGCGTCGCCTGCGGCCTCTTCAACGGCGTGGTGATCGCGCTGCTCGGCGTGAATCCCTTTGTCGCGACGCTCGGCAGCTACAACATCGCGATCGGCGTCGCGACGACGCTTTCGGCGGGACGGCCGGTGCAGGGCGTACCGAACCTGTTCTCGCAGATTTTCTACGGCGGCAGCATCTTCGGAGTGCCGGCCGCCATCGTCATCACCGTTGCGGTCGGCGTCGTCTTGCACTTGATGCTGGCGCGCACCGTGTTCGGCCGTTCGCTCTACATCATCGGCACCAACCCACGCGCTGCGGCGGTGGCAGGCCTACCGGTGAAGCGAGTCCTGGCCCTGACCTATGTGCTCTGCTCGACGCTTGCCGCGCTTGGCGCCATCATGTTGACGGCGCGCACTGGCTCGGGCGAGCCGAACCTTGGCGGTTCATTGTCGTTGCAGGCGATCGCCGGCGCCGTGGTCGGAGGAACTAGCCTCGCCGGCGGCCGCGGCGGCGTCGGCACCGCGGTGCTCGGCGCGTTGTTCGTCACTATCCTGTCCAACGGCATGAACCTCACCCGCATCGACGGCTACGTCCAGATGGTCGTGCTCGGTGCGATCGTCATCATCGGCGTGCTGCTCGATCGCCTACGACAGGAACGAAGCCAATGACGAGCAGCCTTGTCCTGCAAGCCGAGCGCCGCGACGCGGGATCGATCTATGTCGCCCCCACGTTGCCGGCCGCGCTCGATGCGCTGAATGACTACGGCCCCGCGGGCGCCCCATTCGCCGGTGGCACCTGGATCATGCGGTCCCCGATCCGGCACGAGCCACTCAAGCCGCACTACGTCGCGATCGGAAAAATCCCCGAGCTGAGCGCCATCCGGATCGACGCCGCTGCGATCGAGATCGGCGCGGCGGTGACGCACACGGCGCTGGCGGCGGCATTGACCGGTCTCCCCGAGTTCGGCGTCCTCGCGGCCGCGGCCGGCCGCTCCGCCAACCCGGCGATCCGCGGCATGGCGACGGTTGGCGGCAATCTTGCGGCATCGGATTTCGCCGCGGCGGATTGCGTGCCGGCGCTGCTCTGCCTCGATGCTACAGTCGAAATTGCCAGCCGGGATAACAGCGATCGCATCAGCCTGGTCGACTTCCTCAAGGTGCGATCGACACTGCCGCCCGGCCGCTTGGTTACCCGGATCATCGTGCCGCGGACGGAGCGCAAGACCGCGCATGCCCGCCTGCCGCTGCGCAAATCAGGTGACTATCCCGTCGCTATCGTCAGCCTCTCGGTGAACGTCGATCCGGCCGGCCGTGTCCAGGCGATCCGGATCGCGGTCGGGTCCGTCGAACCGGTCGCGCGCCGCTGGGGGCGGCTTGAGGCCGCCCTGCTCGGCTGCATACTCGATCCCCAGCAGGCGGCAGACATGACCGCAGAACTGGCCGCAGATCTGGCCGGGGAGTTTACCGGCCGCGACAGCATCGAGGTGCCCGCCTGGTATCGCGTCAGCGTGTTGCCGAACCTGATGCGTCGTGCGGCCACCGCCGCGCTTGGCAATTGAACACGCGCGAGGGAGCAACCATGATCTTGAGCCTGACCGTCAACGGCGATCATCTCACCTCGACCGCCGATCCCGCTACGCCGCTCGTCGACGTTCTGCGCGAGGAGTTTCACCTGACCGGCGCCAAGCCGGTATGCCGCGAAGGCTTTTGCGGCGCCTGCATGGTGTTGGTCGACGGCACACCTGCCCCGTCGTGCCTGATGCCCGCAGCGCTCGCGCAGGGCTGTGAGATCCGCACGGTCGAAGGCCTCGCCGCCAAGGGCGCACTGAATCCGATCCAACAGGCCTTCGAGGCCTCCGACGCGGTGCAATGCGGCATGTGCTTTCCCGGCATGGTGGTGACCTTGACGCACCTTCTGGCGACCATGCCCGGCGCGACGCGCGATGACATCCGCGCGGCGCTGACCGGCAACATCTGCCGTTGCACTGGATACGAGCGCATTGTCGACGCCACGGTGCTGGCGCTCGCCACGACATGACAGGGGGCCCAGCAATGTCCGACGTATCAGCGATCATGGATTTCCGGCGTCGCGATTCGAGCGACAAGCTGCGCGGCCGTACGCGCTACACGATCGATCGCTATTTGCCGGGGATGCTGCACGCGGCCGTGCTGCGCGCCAACGTGCCTTCGGGGCGGATCGTCCGTCTTGACACGGCCCGGGCCGCGCGCGTGCCCGGCGTCCGCGCCATCGTGACCGCGGCCGACGCACCCGGCAAGATCGGAATCGGCATTGCCGACCATCCATTGTTCGCGCGCGACGTGATCCGCTATGACGGTGAACCCTTGGCGGCGGTTGCCGCCGACACGCTCGCCCAAGCTCAGGCCGCGCTCACAGCGATCGATCTCGAGATCGCGCCCTTGCCGGCGGTGCTCACCATGGCAGAGGCGCTTCAAGCCGCCGCGCCGTTCGTTCACCCGGACTGGCGCGAGCACGAGATACTGCTCGAGGGTGGTGCGCGCGCTGGCAATGTAGCCTGGGAGGCGACCGTAGTCCGCGGCGATGTCGATGCCGCGTTCGCCAGGCCTGACGTCGAAATTGTCGAAAGCGCGTTCCGCGTCGGACGCCAGAACCATGTCGCCTTCGAGCCGCGCGCGGTGGTCGCAAGCTATGAAGATGGACGTTTCCACATCGAGACGTCGACCCAGGTGCCATGGACCGTCCGCAACGCAACCGCGCGCCTGCTCGGTGTTGCCGCCTCGCAGGTACGGGTCACGGTGCCGGCGGTCGGCGGCGGCTTCGGTCTCAAATTCGACCTTGCGGTCGAGCCGTTCGCCGCCCTGCTGGCGCGCGCCAGCGGGCGGTCGGTGCGGCTGGTCAACTCGCGCGAGGAAGAGATGCTGACCTGCCTGTTCCGCGAGAATGCCGAGATCAGCATTCGCTCGGCGGTGACCCGCGACGGCGAGATCGTCGGCCGCGAGGCCGTCGTGCTGATGGATTGCGGCGCTTATGGCGGGGAACAGATATTCCTGACCACCATGACCGCGCATACGCTCGGCGGCAACTACCGGCTCGGCGCGGCGCGGCTGGTGTCACGCGCGGTCTATACCAACACCGCCCCGAACGGCGCCTTCCGTTGCTGCAACGGCGTCTACAACACCTTCGCGCTGGAGCGCCACACCGACGAGATCGCCGCACGGATCGGCATCGATCCCCTCGCCTTCCGCCGCCGCAATGTGCTCGGCGACGGCGATCTCGGCGCCACCGGCCAGGTGTTTGACGGCGATGTGCTGGGCCCGATGCTGGAGCGAATGGACACGCTGCGGGACGCGGCCGCGCCGCCGCGCGTACTTGACGACGGCCGGCTCTATGGGCGCGCCACCACGGTCGGCACCTGGTTCGTCTTTGTCGGTCCGTCGGCCGCGACGGTGAACATGAATGCCGATGGCACGGCAACGCTCGTGACGTCAGGCGTCGAGATCGGCTCAGGCTCGATGATGCAGAGCCTGCCGCAGATCGTCGCCGGGACGCTCGGCATGAATCCTGGAGACGTGATCGTGCGCGCGGCCGACACCGATGCCGCCGGCTATGATGTCGGCGTCGGCGGCGGCCGCACCACGGTCGCGCTCGGCGACGCGAGCCTGTCAGCCGCGCAGGAGGTGCGCACCAAACTGCTCAAGGTCGCCTCTGACATGTTCGAGGCGGCACCCGAAGACCTTGTGATGCGCCAGGGACGGATCGAGATTGCCGGCGCGCCCGGCTCCGGCCGCACGATTGCCGACGTCGCCGCCCGCGCCCAAGCCAAGATCGGCCCGATCTCAGGCACCGGCGCTTTCACCGGCCCCGGCGTATCAGCGATGCCGGGATGCGTCGCCGGCCACTTCATCGATGCGATCGATATCCCGGTCTTTGCCGTGCATGACTGCGAGGTCGCCGTCGACAAGGAGACCGGACATGTCGAGGTGCTCAGTTATCGCGTCGTCCAGGATGTCGGCCGCGCGCTGAACCCGCGCGCGGTCCACGGCCAGATCCAGGGCGGCGTCGTGCAGGGACTTGGCTATGCCCTGCACGAAGAGGTGACGATCGGCAGCAACGGCCGTGTCTGCCAGAACGGCTTCGAGACCTACCGCGTGCCGCTGGCGCTCGATGTCGTTCCGGTCGAGATAAGTCTCTACGAGGGCGCGCCGTCGATCGGACCTCTGGGTACCAAGGGCGCGGGCGAGGTCCCGATCCTCAATGTCGGCGCGGCCGTCGCATGCGCCGTGGCGAATGCAACCGGAAAGCGCGTTCAGGAACTGCCGCTGACGCCGCCGCGCGTGCTCGAACTCCTGCTCGACCGCAAGCAGGACCTTGCCCTGCCGCACATTGCCGAGGCCTGGGCGGACAATCTGGTGCGTCCTCACGGCGCGTCGGATCGCGCAATCTGAGCGGGGACGTGTTCGGCTACTTCAGGACCTCGACGGTCGCGGAACGGCCCGCCACCAGCGCAACGTTGTCGGGGAGTTGATCCAGGACGATACGCACAGGCACGCGCTGCGCGAGGCGAACCCAACTGAAGGTCGGATTGACGTTGGCCAGGAGGCTCGCTCCTTCGGCCCGGTCACGATCCTCGATGCCCGCCGCGATGCTCTCGACATGCCCGGTGAGCCGAACCGGATCGCCCATCAGGCGGACCTCTACCTTATCGCCGACATGGATGCGCGCCAGCTTGGTCTCCTCGAAATAACCCTCGACATGCAGCGTGTCGGTGTCGACCAGGGCCATCACACCCTTGCCGGCGGTCACGTAGGCACCGGGCCGCAAATCCATGTTGGTGATCGTGCCGTTCACGGATGCGTGCACTTCGCTGCGATCGAGGTTGAGCTGCGCCACCGCGCGATCGGCGACGGCCTGGTCGTAGGCCGCCTTGGCCTGCAGCTGGGTCGCCAGCACCTGCTCCTGCCTCTGCTGCGACACCGCGTCGGTGGTTAGCGCGCTGTAGCGCTTCAGGTCCAAATCGGCCTGGTCGAGTGTCGCGCGATGGCCTGCGACCGCCGCATCGGCGGTTTGTAGCGCGAGTGCGAAGCGCGCGCGGTCGATCCGGAACAGGACGTCGCCGCGATGGACCTTCTGATTGTCCTTGACCAGCACATCGGTGACGAAGCCGGACACGTCGGGCGCGACCTGCACCACGTCGGCGCGGACCCGGCCGTCGCGCGTCCAAGGCGACTCCATGTAGTAGACCCACAGCGCGCGGCCGACCGCGAGCGCCGCGACGACGGCGATGAGCGTCAGCACAACGCGGCCGAGCCAGGCGAAATTCCCTTTCATGGCAGAAACTCCGAGAGATAGACGACGACGCCCAAGAGGCAGACGTAGAGGGCGAAATTGAACAGCGCGCGGTGCCAGACCAGCCGGTACAGGCCGAAGCGCTGCATGATCCGGCTCACGATGGCACTGAGCACATAGGCCACGATCAGCCACAGCAGCAGCGCCGGGACCAGCACACCGTAGATGTCGAGCTCAAACCTCATGCGGCAAAACTCTCATCTAGCCGCGACTGATACGCCGGCGCATGTGGAAACAGGCCGCGGCGGATGCCGACGAGGCCGAGCAATGCATCGTCCCGTGCCTTCTCATTGGGGTCCTTGACGACCTCGGCCACCGCCGCATCAATGCGCGACAATAGCTCGACCGGCAACGCCTCGTCCCTATGGGCGCGAAACACCGCCGCGAGATCGTCCAGCATGGCATCGATGGCCTGCACGGTCGATGTCGCCAGGCCATAACGCGCGCGCCTGAGGTCGATGATGTTGAGCCCGACCCGAAGCTGGGTCAGGCTGTCGGTATCACGGCGGTCGCTTTCGGAGATGAAGGCGATGCGCTGCACCAGCAGTCCGAGCCGGTGCAGCATCAGCCCGGCAAACTGCGCGCGATCGCCGTGGCCACGGCGCTCGGCAGCGACCGCGAGCGTGTTCCAGCTCGATTCCATCAGGCGCCTGGCGATCCATTCGGCGCCGACGCCGCGTGCGACCCGCGTCACGATCTCGGCGATGACGATGCCGAGGAAGAAGGCGACGGAGGTGTTGGCAAAGCTGCCGAAGTCCGCGCTGTAGGTCGATTGCAGCGCAAGCAGGGTTGCGGTGTTGGCGGCGAGCGCCGAGCCGATCGGCTGGGTCGCGGGCCGCGAGATCAAAAAGCCGTACAGGAGAAAGGTCGGTGCGAGTGCGACGATCAGGACCTCGATATGGGAGATCCCGGGCACCAGCGCGAATTGATAGATCGCGACGACGACGATCGCGACCAGCGACCACAGGCCGAAGGCCCGGATGCTGCGCGCCGGCTCATCCTGCGCGGCAAAGAAGGAGCAGGCGACCGCCGCCATCATCGGCGCCGAGGCGCCGTCCGCCCAGCCGGTTGCGATCCACAGCCCGCAGCAGATCAGAATGGCAACGGCGGCACCCGCGGCCGACCACAGCGCCATGCCATGATCGCGATGCCGAACCGGCGCAGCCCCGGCCTCGGGGCGGAACGCCAGCGCGACGGAGGAGACATCCTTACCCGCGGCGATCGCATCACCGATCGCGCGGCAGTCGGCCGAGATGTCGACGAGGTCGCGCAGCCGCAGCAGCAGGCTGATCGTGATGATGCGTTCCCGCGTTGCCAGGCCGTCGAGCGCAGATTGCCGCTCCGCGATCGCGGCGCGGATCTGCTCACTGGATTGCCGGATGCGATCCTCGTCCACGATCCATTCAGCGATATCGCCAAGCAGGCGTCGGAGTTCTGGCCGCTGTTTCCGCACGGCCTCGCCGAGTGCGGCAAGCCGGTCTTCGATTGACGTTATCACCGGCAACAGCATCAGCATGCGCAACCGGATCTCGCCGAGGCCGTCCACGGCGCCGACGCTGGCCAGGCGATCATAGGCGAGATGGGTCGCCAGCGTATCGATCTCGACGACATCGGTCGCAAGGCGGAGCCGCTGGGCCCGGCGCGTCTCGCTGGTCCCGCGATCGAGCAGCACATCGCTCGACAGAGCGCGCGCATCTGCTACCCATTTCCTGACACGGCCGCGGACGGCTGGCCCGACACTGCGGGGAAACACCACTGTTGAGACCAGGCTCGCACAGATGATGCCAAGCGAGATTTCCTCAACCCGCGCCAGCGCGATATCGAAGATGCTTCCCGGCTCGGACACCGACGGAAAGCCAATCAACGCGACAGTATATCCGGCCAGCATGAAGACATAGCTGCGCGGCGTGCCGTCTAGCAGCGACAGATAGAGGCAGAGCCCGACCCACAGCGCGATCGCCAGGCACAGCAGCTCCGGCGCATTGACCAGGTTCGGTACCAAGGCGACCGTCACGGCTGCGCCCACCCACGTGCCCATCACGCGGAAGAAGGCCTTCGAGCTCGTCGCGCCCGCTAGCGGCTGCGAGGCGATATAGACGGTTGCCATCGCCCAATAGGGCCGCGGCAAATCGATCGCCAGCGCAATGACGAGCGCCAGCATCGACGCGGCGAACGTCTTCAAGGCAAAAATCAGGTCCGCGTGGCGGACCAGGAACGGCTCTTCCGCGCGCATCACTATTTCGCCTCTGCAACAACCTTCGCGTCATGCAGGCGGTCGGCCCGCTGCTCGATGCGCTGGAGCGTCTCGAAGGTTACCGCAAGTTCGTCGTTGCCGACATCCCTGAGCAGACTGGCGCGCACCCGGCGCAGCACCCGGTTGATCTCCTCGACCTTGGCCTCGCCGGTCGCCGTGACATGCAGGGTCTTGGCGCGGCGGTCGCTCGAAATCCTCGCGACGCTCGACCAGGCCTTCGGCCTGGAGCAGGTCGATCAGCCGCACCAACGACGGCCCCTCGATGCCCAACTCGTCGGCCAGCACGCCCTGCCGGACATTTTCGCCCTGCCGCGCCAGCAGCAGCAGCGGAATCGCGGTCGCGTAGGACAGTCCATGATCGGACAAGGCCTGGTCAGCCTCGCGACGCCAGATCCGGCCGAGCCTGGTGATCAGGCGGCCGATCTCGGCGTGCATCTGGGTTTGGGTGGGAGGCATGCAAATTAGATAGGACACAAACTATTAGGCTACAACTATGTAATCCGCAGAGGCGATCACGAAACGGCGAACCAGGACAGCGCAGATGGGCGCGGGCTCGACGGCAGAGGTACGGCAGGAATATGCGGGTGCCGGCAGCCTGGCGCTCGTCCCGACCTTCGTCGTCGTGGCCGTGGATGCCACCGGGATGGGGATCATCCTGCCCTTGCTCCCGTTCTACTCGCAGCGGCTCGGCGCAACGCCGTTCCTGATCGGCGCGCTGATCTCGGTCTATGCGGTTTGCCAGCTCATTGCGGGCCCGGTGGTCGGCATACTCTCCGACCGCTACGGCCGCCGGAAGGTACTGGTCGTGAGCCAGATCGGAACCTTTGTCGGATTCGTGCTCCTCGCCATGGCGGGCAACCTGACGCTGGTGTTTCTGGCTCGCATCATCGACGGACTGACGTCCGGCAATATTTCCGTGGCCCACGCCTATGCGGCCGAGCACAGCGCGCCATCCACCCGCAAACAGGCGCTCGGGATGACCAGCGGCGCGATTGGCACCGGATTGCTGGTTGGTCCTGCGCTCTCGGGTCTTCTGGTGCACTACGGCGACACCGCGCCGGTGTGGGCGGCAGCAGCCCTGTCGCTGATCAGCATTCTTGCGACGATCGTCCTGCTATCGCCCGATCACCCAGCCTCCGAGCCGCTCTACCAGCACCGGGTCCCTGAGCCGACGTTCGCGCGTACGTTACTCGAGATGCGCTATGCGTGGCGCCTGCTCGGCCTGCTCATCGTGTTCTTTTTCGTCAACTCGATGTTCCTGTCGCAGATCGGCTTGTTTCTGTCGGCGCGGTTCAGTTGGGACGGGCATCCTTTCGGCGCCCGCGAGCTCGGTTGGGTATTCGCCTATGCCGGCTTCATCAACATGGTCGTCCAGGGTTTCTTCATCACGCGCGCCAACCTGTTCGTATCCGACCGCAGCATCGTGACAATGGCGTTTGCCTGCATGGGAGTTGGATTCCTGGGGCTTGCGATCGGAACCCTGATCAGCACGCTCGTCGTGTTCCTGACGCTGATCATCATCGGCACCATGTTCGCCCGCAGCACGCTGACGGCGGAACTTTCCCGCAGCACCGCGATCAACCGCCAGGGGATGATCATGGGCCTCAATCAATCGCTGATGTCGGGTGCCAACATCAGCGCGCCGCTCCTGAGCGGCGCGCTGATCGGCCACCAGCTCTTCATCATCTGGGCGCTTGCGATGGCGGCGATCGCGACGGTCGGCGTCGCACTGGCGCGACAGTTGCTCGCCTATGCACAACCCGAAAGCCAACGGTTCAGCTGATCATGGCAACCTCGCAGTTCTGTCCCGCCTGTTTATTTCTTCAGTTCCATGTAGAGCTGCATCACGCGTTGCGGCAGCACTTCAATGCGCGGTACGCGAAGCGCATGGCGTTCGCCGAAAATGCGGTCGAGCTGAGGGAACCCGCCGCCACCCATGCCAAAGGCAAAAATATCGGTGCCGCGCCCCCGCAGCTGCTGGACGGCCCGACGTGCGTCTTCGGCCAAATACCTCGGGTCCGGCACGTCGATGTCGGAGGGTTCGCCGTCGGTCAGCACCAGCAGCACCTTGCGAAATGCGCGGCGTTCTGCGAGGTAGCTGCCCGCGTGGCGTAGCGCTGAACCGAGCCGCGTCGAATGGCTGCTGCGAAGCCCCGCAAGACGCGAACGCACCACCGCATCCATCGGCTCGTCAAAACTCTTGATGCGCAGATAGCGCACGCGCTCGCGGCCATCCGAGTTGAAGCCGTGCACCGCGATCGCGTCGTTGGCGGCCTCCACCGCCGTGGTCATGATCGCGGCCGCCTTGCACTCGACATCGAGGATGGTTCGGCCGGAGCGATCGCGGTCCGCAGTCGATTGCGACAGGTCCATCAGCAACAGAATGGCGAGATCGCGCGGCCCGGGCGTATCGCGCTGGTAGACCCTGGGCTCACTGACATACCCGGAGCGCCGCTCGATCGTCAGCGCGATCGCGGCATCAATGTCAATCACGTCACCATCGGGTTGGCCCTTGTGGCGAAGACGGCGGCCGATCGGCGCATCGCGGGCCAACCTCGTGATCCTGCGCATCGCGTCGGTATCCGCCGGCGGATCGAAAGGCTTGGCGGACGCGGCAGCGTCCGCTTCCAGAACAGTCGTCCAGTCGATCCGCTCGGTGCCCGCGGCATAGTCCCACTCCGGATAGGTTGCGACAGGAAGCCCCTCCAGCAGCGTCACCGTGCTCGCCCGCGCCCGCAGCGTCTCGTCCGGCCAGGCGCTGTCGTCGGTCGAGTGTCCGTCCGCATCGTCGCGCCGCTCGATCCGCACCGAATCTACCGCGAGCTCGATCGTCTCGTTCGGAGCATCCGGCGCGTCGCCGAAATCCCACAGCGCCAGATTGTCATCGCGATAGGCAGGTTCGACGACATAGCTCCTGGCGTTGAACTGCAGCCGCATCTGTCCGATGTCGTTGCCCAAGAGTCCACCGATCTCGCGGCTGATCGCGGGTTCGGCCCAGCGATCGGCGGCCGCGGCGAACAGTGCTCGTCCCTTGCCGACCCACGCGTCGGAATCCTGATAGTCCGGATCGATTAGTGCCCGCGCCAGCCGCATCATCAGTCCCGCCGCGGTTGCCTGGCCGGACGGTGCCGCCGCGTGAAATGGCAGCCACAGCCGGCGCAACCCGGGCATGTCACGGATCGCCAGCGTCTCGACCCTGGCATCCTCGACCAAGGAGATCAGCGCAAGCTGCAGCGCTTTCAGCCGGCCGACGGGAAAGCGGATAACGGAATGGGCGAGATGCGCCCCCGCGTGTGCCGCTGACGCGAGATAGATCGTATCCGCCCGCTCGCCTACGAAGCCGGGAAATGTGTCCGGCAAGCCGACGAAGCCGGCTGCGAGCGAGGTCCGTCGCGGCACCGGCGTCGGCGCAACCGCGAGCTTGCGGAAGCGCGGCTTCTTGTTCCACAGCGCAACCATGGTCGCGGCGAGCCGCTTCTCCAGCCGCGTGAAATCGTCAGCAGTCCGGCCGAGCGCAAACAGCCGCGCTGAGAGCGGATCAGCAAGCGCAAAATAGGCACGTCGCCGCGCCGCGCGGCCGCCGGTCGCCCGCAAGCCTGCGGAAATCCAGGCCGAAAAGTCCTCGGCGCCGGCGTGTACAAGGAGTTGCTCAAGCCGGCTGATGGCGAGGCCGACCGATTCCGGACCGGCGTCGGCGAGTTGGCACAGCGCGGCAAGAACGGCGGTCAATTCTCCGGCGTCCGCGAGCCGCGGCAGGAGCTTTGACAGTTCGGTCAGCAGCGCGTGGGCTGCACGGCTTCCAGCGCTACGGCCGATATCCCTGACGCCGTATCCGATTGCGATCAGATCTTCGGCCGGCCGCAGCGCAGGCCAATGCTCCGACAGCCGCAGAAAGCCAAGAACCACGGTCTCGCCGAGATTGGCCTCGAACAGGCCGTGCACGGCCTCGTCCCAGGCCGCGAGGCGACCGATCGGCGCAGGCAGGCGTTGCAATGCAGCCCGCGCCGCCTGTACGGCTGCCGCTACGTTGTCGTGGCCGCGCAGCAGCGCCGTAAGCCGGCGGCCGGACTTGATATTATCGAGCGAACTGATTTGCGCGACCGCCACTCAAAAGCTTCCATCTACGCACAGGCCGAGATTACATCACGCAACGTGTTCCTGGTGTCCGCATCATCGGTCAAGGGAACGACGATCGTGGTCTCGCACGCCTTGTCGAGGCTGATGCCATATCCGATCAGCCGGCCGGCATTGACCAGCATCCGGGTCGACGCACCCTCGTCGAGGCCCTGCCCTTTCAAATTACGGCTGTGCTGCGCGATCTTCACCAGGAGGTCGGCGATCACGGGATCGATGCTGGCTTCGCGCGACACCACCTCGATTTCCGCCGAACGGTCCGGATAGCCGAAATCGAGCGCCGCGAAGCGCTGCTTGGTGGATTCCTTGAGGTCCTTGATCGCGCTCTGATAGCCGGGATTATAGGAGATCACGAGCTGGAAATCGGAATGGGCATGGATCAGCTCGCCGCGCTTTTCCAGCGGCAGCACGCGAC
Organism: Bradyrhizobium genosp. P; assembly: GCF_049949265.1. Lineage (NCBI taxonomy): Bacteria > Pseudomonadati > Pseudomonadota > Alphaproteobacteria > Hyphomicrobiales > Nitrobacteraceae > Bradyrhizobium > Bradyrhizobium genosp. P. The sequence goes on from NZ_CP188195.1 coordinate 6,134,996, forward strand.
GGTCATCGGTTAGTGGATGGATCACGACCGTCGTATCCTGACGCGCCTCGACGATCTCGTCGAGATAACAGATCGCGCCAAGCCGCACCGCCGTCGTCAGCGGCCCGTCACTCCACACGGTGCCCTGGGCATCGAGGAGCCAGCGGCCGACCAGATCCGCCGCCGTCATGTCCTCGTGACAGGCGACCGTGATCAGCGGACGGCCGAGCCGCCAGGCCATATACTCGATGAAGCGGGTCTTGCCGCAGCCGGTGGGGCCCTTCAGCATCACCGGCATGCGGCTCGCATAGGCCGCGCCGAACAGTTCGACCTCATCCTTGAGCGGCCGGTAATACGGTTCGTCAAGGATGCGGTACTGGTCGAGCAGCAGAGTGGAATTGGACAAGCTCACGACGCAAGCAATTCCTTGAGCTTGGCATCGATGAAGGCGACGTCGACCGGATTGGTCCCCGGCCCGCCCGCGAAATGGCCCCAGACCGATGGCACCGGCACGAACTTGGCGTTCGGCATGTTGGCCACCTCGAACTCACTGTCTTCGGGCGGGAAATAGAGATCGGTCTGTCCCGGCATCACATAGGTCTTGGCCTTGATGGCGCCGAGCGCGGCCTTGAAATCGCGCTTGTAGATTTCGTTGTCGCTGATGTCGCCGTTCTGCCAGGTCCACAGCATGGTCAGAAGGTTGTTGGGGTCCTTTGGCAGGAAGAAACCTTCCCAGAACGCCACCAGGAAATCCTCCAGCGAGGAATAGCCGAGCGTCTTGATGTCGAGCTGCTCGCGATAGAACGCCTGCGAAAAGCCCCAGCCGGCATAGACGCGTGCGGCGGCACGCAGGCCGCGCGCCGGCTTTTCGGTGTACCAACCTTCCTTCCAGGCCGCATCCGCCGTCAACGCCGCCTTGACGCCCTCGAGGAACACAAAATTGTGGCGCGAGCATTTTGCCGAACCGCAGAACGGCGCCAGCAGATCCATCGTGTCAGGATAGAGCGCGCCCCAATGGAAGGTCTGCAGCGCCCCCATCGACCATCCGACCACCATGCGAATGTGCTTGATGCCGAACTTCTCGGTGACCAGCCGATGCTGGGCCTGCACATTGTCGTAGGCGGTCACTTGCGGAAAACGCGGCCCGTTGTACGGCTCGGGCGTGTTGCTCGGCGACGACGACAGGCCGTTGCCGAACATGTTGGGGATGATGATGAAGTATTTTGCGGGATCGAGCGCCATGCCTGGGCCGATCAGCCATTCATTGTCGTAGTGCTGGCCGGAGTACCAGGTCGGATAGACGATCACGTTGTCCTTGGCCGCATTGAGCTGGCCGAAGGTCTTGTAGGCAAGCTTGCAGTCGCGAATCGTTGCGCCGCGCTGCAAGGCCACGTTCCCGAGATCATAAATCTGATAGTCGATGCTCATCGATACATCCCTCTTGCTTGATCAAGGCCGCACTTCATGCAGCGCTCGCTACCTTCTTCGTCGCGCCGTCCACCCGCGCGATCGCCACATAGACGATTCCGGCAACCAGCGCGGCCGAGATCGCAGTCGACAGCCCCGGCATCAGATTTTCAACCGCAAACGCGCATAGCGACCCGATGCCCCATGCAATGAAGGGCTTCGCCCGCCAGTCCACGTCCGCCCGCGCACCGGCGCGCAACAAATATTGATCGACCAGGATGATCGCCCCGATCGGGGGCACCAGGACGCCGAGCAGCGACAGCCATTGGATGAAGAACGCCCAGACGTTGCCCGCCGCCACTACGATGCCGATGGCGCCGAGCACGACCGCCATCAACCGCATGTTGGTGCCGAGAATGCGCGACCAGCCGGTTGCCGCGTTGTACAGGCAGTGCGAGCAGACCGAGCCGAGATTGGCGTAAAGGAAGATGAAGGCGAGAATGCTGAGCCAGGTCAGCTGCTTGCCGTTCATGTAGCCGAACATGTTGTCGACCCCGAATGGATTGGCGTTCGGCACGGCGAGCGCCGCGGTCATCACCCCGCCAACCAGCATCGCCACCAGATTGGCGAACGGAAATGCGCTGAACGTGGCGGCAAGCGAGGCCGCTGGGCTCGGCGCCCAGCGATTGAAGTCCGCCGTCACCGTGCCCGCGTCGATGAACAGCGCAAGCACCACCGTGAGCCCGACGCCCATCGACATCGTGGCGGCGCCATTGTTGCCGGCATAGCCGAAGATCGCGGCAGCCGTCGTGGTCGAGGCTGCGTCGCCCGCGACCCAGAGCCCCAGCACCACGAACAGCGGCACCGACGCCAAACCGATCCATTGCAATCCCCGCACTCCGACAAAGGTGATGCCGATATAAAGCACGCCCGCGACGACGGTCATCGCCACGTAATTCAGGCCATAGGTCGAGGAGATCAGGGCGCCGGTGATACCGGTCTGCACCGCATACCAGCCGAGCAGCAAGGTCGACAGCAGGCCGGATGCCAGCACATAGCCTTTCCTGCCGAACACGATGCTCGCGATCAACGCGAAGTTCATGCCGCGCCTTGTGCCAATCAGGCCGAGCGCGCCGACATACGCGAACATGATCAGGTTGCCGATGATCATCGCCGCGAGCGCATTCTTGAAGCCCATGCCGAGCACCAGCAACGATCCGGTCATGGCACCGGTGATGATCATGGGAAAGCCCAGCCACACCATGGTGACCGAGAAGGCGCTGCGCCGGGCGCTCATCGGCACCGGCTCGTGTTCGAACTCATGGCCGAGGAGTTCCTCGATCTGTCCTTCGGCCTGCTGAACGATACCGCTATTCGCTTCACTGCTCATGGTAATCCCCGTTTCCCCTTGCGTGACAATGTCCTAGCTGCACCGACGCGGCACACCGCGCCGGCGCAGACCACCCCTTCCCGATCACCGATGTGCAACTTTCTGGTTCGGAATGCCCTCGATCGGACATTCATCGGTTCCGACGGTCGGACGGGTCATGGCTTCGACCATTTCCCGCGTGCCTTCGGGGTCCGTGATCCAGTTCTTGTAGAAGGTGTAAGGACAGACGGCATGGCCGCGATCGCCCTCGCCGGAATTGATCAGGCCGGTATAGCCGCGATGCACCAGCTTGAAGAGATGGTTCTGCGATTGCATGTTGCGGCGCGCGTCGCGGATCAGCGACACCGAGAGCTGCGCGTACTGGATACCGTTTTCCTCGGTCCCGCACTCGCCGAGCGTCCGGCCATCGAAACCGATGATCGCCGAATGACCGAAATAGGAGTAGACGCCGTCGAAGCCGGAGGCGTTGGCGACTGCGACATAGCAGTTGTTGGCCCACGCCATCGATTTCGATATCTGGATCTGCTGCTCCTTGGCCGGATACATGTAGCCCTGGCAACGGACGATCAGCTCCGCGCCGCGCATCGCGCAGTCGCGCCAGATCTCCGGAAAATTGCCGTCGTCGCAGATGATCAGGCTGATCTTCAGGCCCTTCGGACCTTCCGAAACATAGGTGCAATCGCCGGGATACCAGCCCTCGATCGGCACCCACGGCATGATCTTGCGATACTTCTGGACGATCTCGCCCTTGTCGTTCATCAGGATCAGCGTGTTGTACGGCGCCTTGTTGGGGTGCTCCTCGTGACGCTCGCCGGTCAGCGAGAACACGCCCCATACCCGCGACTTGCGGCAGGCGTCCGCGAAGATGCGGGTCTCCTCGCCCGGGATCGACGACGCCGTCTCGTACATCTCCTTGGAGTCGTACATGATGCCGTGGGTCGAGTATTCGGGAAAGATCACGAGGTCCATGCCTGGCAGGCCGAGCTTCATGCCCTCGACCATCTTGGCGATGTTGCGCGCGTTATCCAGCACCTCGGCCTTGGTGTGCAGGCGCGGCATCTTGTAGTTGACCACGGCGACGCCGACCGTGTCCTTGCTGGAAGAAATATCACCGTGCAGCATATCGCTCTCCTTGGTTTTTCGTCACAAACTCCCGGTGCCACTCCTCATGCACCGCTACTCACTGCTCTTCGACGCGATTGGTCACACCGCCATGTGACGATGAACCAACGCATCGCTGAGCTCGCCAATATCGCCCGATGCCACGACGCGTCCCTTCTCCATCATGGCGAAGCGATGAGCCGCACGGCGAACAAACGAGACGTTTTGCTCGACCAGAATAACGGTGATCCCGAAATCCCGGTTGAGCCGAATGATGACGCCCTCGATATCCTCGACGATCGACGGCTGGATGCCTTCGTTCGGCTCGTCGAGCAGGACGATCTTCGGACCCGCGGCAAGTGCCCGGGCGATCGCGAGCTGCTGCTGCTGGCCGCCGGAGAGCACGCCGCCATTGCGGTTGAGATTGTTCATCAGATACGGGAATAGCTCGGCGACCAGAGGCGGAATCTCGCGCCCGCCATCGGCCCGCGCGAACGAGCCCATCAGGATGTTCTCACGGATCGAAAAATCCGGAATGATCTCGCGTCCCTGCGGCACATAGGCGATACCGGCCCGCGCGCGCCGGAACGTCGGCAGCTTGCCGAGATCCATCGCATCGAGGCGGATCTCGCCGTTCATGCGGTCGGTCAAGCCCATCAACGTCTTGAGCAGCGTCGTCTTCCCGACGCCGTTACGGCCGAGCACCGCGGTGATCCTGCCCTTGGGCACGTCGAGACAGACGTCGTGAAGGATGTGGCTGCGGTCATAGAAGCTGTCGACATGCGCGAAGGCCAGCATCAGGAAATCCCCTTCGATCCGAGATAGGCTTCACGGACTTTTGGATTGTTCTCGATCTGCTCGACATTGCCTTCAGCCAGCACCTGCCCGAGATGCAGAACCGTGATGCGCTCGGCGATTTCGCGCACGAAGGCCATGTCGTGCTCGACCACCACAATGGTGTGCCGGCCCTTGAGATTGTTGACGATCAGAGAGGTCTTGTGCGTCTCGGCCTGCGTCATCCCGGCGGTCGGCTCATCGAGCAGGATGATCTTCGGGTTCTGGGTGATCAGCAGCCCGAGCTCGAGCCACTGCGTCTGGCCATGGCTGAGATAGGCTGCAACATGGTCGGCCTCCTCGGTCAGACCGATCAACTCGAGCACCTCATCGACGTTGCGTTTGGCTTCCGCGCCGAAACCGAAGCGCAGATTGGCGAACACCCCGGGATTCCTGCAGCTCGCGACCTCGAGATTGCGGCGAACCGTGAGCTCCTTGAACACGCTCGGAATCTGGAACTTGCGGCCGATTCCGGCACGCGCAATCTTGTGCTCTTCCCAGTTGGTGATGTCGGTATCGTGCAAAAACACGCGCCCGGAAGTCGACTTGGTCTTGCCTGAGATCAGATCCATCAGCGTGGTCTTGCCGGCCCCGTTGGCACCGAGCAACACGCGCAATTCGCCTTCGTCGATCGTCATGGTCACGCCGTTGACGGCTTTGAAACCTTCGAAATCGACACCAAGTCCATCGACCGTCAGGGCTACCTGTCCCATCGGCTACTCCGCCAGTTGCGAGGACGCATCGCCGACCCGTCCCGGGTTGGGCGAAGTGCGGGACTTCCGCGCCAGCACGCGATCGACGAAGTCGTGGGCGAGGCCACCAAGGCCCCGCGGCAGGTAAAGCACGACCAGCACGAAGATCAGGCCGATGATTGCCTTCCAGGATTCGGCAAAGCCCTCGGTTTCGCTGACCGTCGCGGAGATGGTGTTGATCAGGATCGCGCCGATGCAGGCGCCGAGAATCGAGGAGCGTCCGCCGACCGCGGCCCACACCACCATGGTGATGGAGAAGGCCAGGTCCATGAAGGTCGGCGACGCGAACTCCGACACGACAACGTAGAGCATGCCGGCAAAGCCTGCGATCGCCGCCGAGACCGCGAAGAAGAAGGTCTGGTAGGCCGTCACGTCGAAACCGAGGTAGCGTGCCCGGTTCTGGTCGTCCCGCACCGCCTGCAGGATCAGGCCGGCGCGCGTGTCGATCAGGAGCCGTGCGCCAACCAGCACGAGGCTGAGCGACACCGCGACGAGGTAGTAGGTGGGAACGATATAGGGGTCGAATTCAAAGCCTGCGACCTTGAACCAGCCGAGGTCCGTCAGACCATTGAAGCCATTGGTGATCGGCTGAGCATCGATCACGACGAGGCGCACGAGCAGTACCAGCGCCAGCGTGATGATGGATACGAACACGCCGGAGATCCGCTTGCGGAACACGATGCTGCCAAGCACCAGTGCAAGCAGCACCGGCAGGATCAGGCCCATCGCAACGCCGAACCACTGGCTCTGGAACGGCAGCCAGAGGAAGGACGCCTTGTTGATGCAGCAGAGTTCGGTTGGCGCGCCCGGCTCGGCATTCCACAGCATGAAATCGGGCACCGGCTTGTCGGAGCCTTGCTGCAGACTGGTGGTGCTCGCAAGCTTCAGCGACATCGCGAGCATGTAGGCGCCGGCGCCGAAGAACAGCCCCTGCCCCAGATTGAGAATGCCGGCATACCCCCAGGACAGCGCCACCGCGACGCCGAGTATCCCGTACACGAGGTACTTGGCGGCGCGATTGAGCCAGAACGCATCCACGAAGAGCGGAAGGATCATCACCAGAACGATGAATGCAGCGTAGATCGCCCAGTCGATACGGCGCCTCGGTGTCAGCGTCATCACCGGCCTTTCAGGGCGAACAGGCCCTTCGGCTTGAGCACGATGATGGCGATGACGACTCCGAAGACCACTGCGCGCGCCAGGATGTCGTTGGTCTCCGCGGCGACCAGGCCGTTGATCTCGCCGAGGATGCCGGCGGAAAGCACTGATCCGAGCAGACTGCCGACGCCGCCCATGACGACCACCAGGAAGCCGTCGACCACCATCGACGTGCCCATGTCGGGAAACACCGTCTTGAAGCCGGACATCATGACGCCGGCAACGCCGGCAAGCCCCGAGCCGAACGCAAAGGTCAGCGCGTTGACGCGGGTGACGTCGATACCGCACGCCGCCGCCATCTTCGGATTTCGGATGATCGCGCGCACCTGCGTGCCGATGGAAGTCCGGTAGATGATGAACCACGTCAAGAGCGCAAGGATCGCGGTGACCAGAATGATGAAAGAGCGGTAGCGGTTGATGTCAGCACCGAGGACCGAGAACGTGCCCTGCAGGAATGGCGGTACGCTGACATTCTGCAGGCCGGGGCCAAGGCCCTGAATGTGGATGCCGAGGAAGGACAGGCCGAACTCGAGCCGTACCGCCTGCTGGATCAGGATCGCGATCCCCCACGTCGCTAGCAACGTATCAAGCAGGCGACCGTACAGCTTCCGCACCACCACGCGCTCGATCAGGAGTCCGAGCAAAGCGGTGACGATGAACGCCAGCGGAATGGCGACGAAGATATTGGTGCCGAGCCAGATGCCCGAGAGCACCGTGACATAGGCGCCGACCATGACCATCTCGCCATGCGCCATGTTGATGACGCCCATGGCACCATAGGTGATCGCAAGACCAAGGGCGACCAGAAGCAGGATCGACCCCAAGCTTAAACCGATGAATAGGACTTCAAGCATGATATCGCCCCGTCATCCACCGCGCGGGAGATGGCGCGGTGGATGATCTTTGTCGCCGTCAGGTTTTCAGCTTGGTCGAATCGAGCCCCTTGCCTGTGCAGAACAGGTTGGTCGGGGTCTCGCCATAGGCGACATAGGGCAGCGGAATCGTCGGCTCCTTGTAGGCGTCGATGATCTTGCCTTGCCCATCGGGGAGCCACTGCGCGATGCGCGGCGTCAGGTAGGTATGCAAATTGTCCGGATCGATCTTGACGTGGCCGTTCGGGGCGTCGAACTCCTGCCCTTTCACCGCATCGCGGATCGCGAGCGGCGCGATCTCGGCCGCCTTCTCTACCGCCTGTTTCCAGAGGAATACCTGGAAATAGGACGATTCCAACGCGTGATGGGTCACGGCCTTCGGGTCCTTGACGAAAGCGCGGTAGCGCTCGACGAAGGCCTTGTTGCGGTCAGTATCGATTGCCTGGAAGTATGGGAACGAGGTGTAGCTGCCGACGGCATATTCCGCGCCCATCGCCGCAATCTCGATCTCGGAGGTTACGGTCGCGCAGATCGGCAGCTTGTCGTGGGTCAGGCCCTGGTTCTTGTATTCGCGGTAGAACGCCACGACGGAGTCGCCGACCACGTTGGACAGCACGACATCGCAGCCGGAGCCCTTGATCTTGTTGACCATCGAGCCCCACTCGGAGTGGCCAAGCTCGAGATATTCATCGGCAATCCATTCGCCGCCGTTCTTCTCGATCAGGATCTTCGACACCTTGGCCATCTCGCGCGGATAGATGTAGTTCGATCCGACGATGAAGAACTTCTTCTTGCCGAGCGTCTTGATGATCCACGGGATGAAGTTGGAAAGCTGCTGGTTCGGAACGGCACCGGTGTAGACGACGTTCTTGGAACACTCGAAGCCTTCGTAATAGGTCGGGTAGAAATAGAGATTGTTGCGCTTCTCGAACACCGGCAGCACGGCCTTGCGGCTCGCCGACGTGTAGGAGCCGAACACGGTCGGCACCTTGTCCTGAATGACGAGTTTCGACGCCTTTTCGTTGTAGGTCTTCGGATCGGAGGCGCCGTCCTCGGCGATCGCGGAGACCTTCATACCCTTGACGCCGCCGGCGGCGTTGATCTCGCTGATCGCCATCAAGGTGGCGTCGTGCAGCGATTTCTCGATGATCGAGAGACCGCCGGTCAGCGAGAACAGCACACCGACCTTGATGTCACCGCCAGCGGCATAAGTGAGATCGGCGTTCTTGTTCCAGATGTGCGGCAATCCGGCGCCCGCAAAAGCGCCAAGCGCTGCCGTATTCCTCAGCAAAGTCCGCCTCGATATGCTCATCCCTAACTCCTTCAAGATCAAAAACGCAAAAAGCCCTCCCGATGCGCGCTGACGCGAGCATTGGGAGGGCTTTGTTGCCGGTTGTGTCGAAGGCGGCTATGTCGCCGCCGGCCCCGCTATTGGGGCTTACTGTTGATGATCGTAGCCAAGCAATTCGAACGAGTCAACAATCGCCGCCGCGACTGCGCTTGCCGACACCCGACGATCCATCGCCTGCCGCCGAATGAAACCATAGGCTTCGGTTTCCGGCATCTGACGCGTCGCCATCAAGATGGCCTTGGCGCGCTCCACCGTGCGCATCGAGCGCAGATTGTCATCGAGCTTCTCGATCTTGCTGCGAAGCCGCCGCTCGTAACCGAACTGGCTGCGTGCGAGCACGAGGCTCGACAACACCGCGTTGGACGTGAACGGACGCGACAGGACTGCGTTCGGCGTCGCATGGCACAGCGCATCGGCGTGAACCGGTTCTGTCGCCGGCAGGATGACGACCAGCGCCGACCGCGCGTCGCCGGGAATCCACGGCAAGCGACGCGCCAGATCCGGCGCATATTCGCAGTACACCACGTCGGCGTCGGCAGGCACGCTTTCCGGCATCGGCCAGACCTGGCGAACGCGCATCCTGAACCGCTGCAATTCGCGCAGCAACATGCCAACCTGATCGTCGACCGGGGCGACCACCACGGCCGACAGATCGGCAAGTTCCTGCACCATGGTCTTACGTCCGCCGATGTCCCGGTTGACGGACGGTTTACGCGACATTTCGTTCATTGGACGCTTCCTGTTTGCGTTGCGCGACCATACCCGATCAGGAACGGGTCTGCATGCACCGGCTCTTTCGACTGACGGACAACGTCAAACTGCCCGTGGTGATTGGCACGTCCGATGCGGGTCCACAGATCGGTGTGGCCCGACGTCGGGTTGACGGTGACCGCGCCCTGTGGCGCGTCGAAGCTGGTGCCGAACACCATCGAGCGCAGCACTTCGGTATCGAGCGTATTGACCTGCTCGAGTGCTTTCGCAAACAGATGCAGCTGGAAATACGACGCCTCGGCGCACATGTTGGTCGAGATGTCGGAACCGAACCTCTTTTTGAAGCGCTGCACAAACGCGTTGTTGGCGCTGCCTTCGACACCCTGAAAGTAGGAGGCTGCCGTGATGTGCCCTTCGCCGACGTCGAATCCCATGGCTGCGATTTCGGCTTCCGTCGTGGTCAGGCTGGCGATCGGCATCTGTTTCGGATTGAGCCCGACATTCGCATAGGCTCGATAGAGAAAGACTGTCCCCTCCCCGACGACCGTCGAAAAGATCACGTCGGGCCTGACACGCTTGATATCCTGGATGATCGGCAGAAAATCCTGCCAGCGCGCATGGACATTGACATAGCGCTCGCCGACCACGGAGCCACCGTTAGCCTTGAGCAACTCCCGCATCACGCGGTTGGACTCGCGCGGATAGATGTAGTCCGACCCGACGAAGTAGAACCGTGTCCCGAACGTATCCATCAGGTAGCGACATAGCGCGAGGCTGTTCTGGTTAGGCGACGCGCCGGTGTAGATGACGTTCGGCGACGCCTCGAAACCTTCGTAGAGCGTCGGATACCACAGCAGGCCGTTCAGCCTTTCGACGACCGGCAGCACAGCCTTGCGGCTCGACGAGGTGTAACAGCCGAAGATCGTGTTGACCTGATCCTCGATCATCAGCCGCTTGGCGTAGTGGCCATACGCGACCGAATCTGAACCCGGGTCGTAGGCGACAGGAACCAGCTCGCGGCCGCAGACCCCGCCGGCGCCATTCACCTCCTCGATCGCGAGCTGCGTGCCCTGATATTGGGTTTCCTCGATAACCGACATGAAGCCGGTTCGCGAAAACAACACCCCGATCCGCCATGGAGCGGACGTCATTTGCTTAAGGTTCGACATGATCTAGCCCTCAACATAGCGGGAGGGACGAGAGTGATTGTTGCTCTTGTTGCTCTCGAACAGGATTGCCGGCGGCACAGAATTGCATGTCACCTGCCACGGGACAAGGACTGAGACAACCGACGTTGGTAGCAAAATTATGCAACCGAACGAAATATAGGCAACAGCGAAGTCGTAGCAGGCTTCAGTGCAGAGGCATTATCGCGTGCAGGACGCCCGGCTTCCACGTTTGACGGGTACTGTCGAAAGCCGCGAAATCATGGTCGAACTGCCAATAGGCCCACGCCCAGCCAAATTTGTCCGCGCTTCGCGCCACGAACGACAAGTATCTCAAACGGCTCTCGGCTGGAGCACGCTCGTAAACCCCGAACTCGCCAAGATAGATCGGGCGCCTTTCCCGCTCCGACCAGAGACGGACCTTGCTGAAATCAGCGATGACTTTCGCTTCGTCCTCTGGCGCCCCCCAGTTCAACGGCCCGATCTTCGAAAATGTCGAGGACCATGGCGCACCTTGATGGGTGAATTGTATGGGCGCGTAATAGTGAAAAGTCACGATGAGCCTTCTGTCCTCAGCCGGCAACGCGAGATCGTCGATCGGCGCATCATCCGTGTTGAGCGCGGCGACAATGACCGTTCGCTCCGGGTTCGTGTTTCGGACGATAACAAGGCATTCATTGAGCAATGAATTCCACTCGGCCGAGGTCATATGTCCTCCCGGCTCGTTGAGAATCTCAAAGACCAGAGCGGGATATCTCCCCGCATAGCGCGACGCGACTTGCCTCCAGAACGATGTGAGCTTCTCTGTGCATCCCGGGACATCCCGTTGGCAGAGGTCCGTATCATGCTCGTCGAGGATCGGGATGAGCCGCTTCGCAAGAACGGCTTCGATAACGGCATCGAGCCGCTGCAAGACAGCCTCATCAAGGGTATTCTCGGAATTCATGTACTTGAAGCCGAAAAAATTGATCCTGACGTGCGCGAAGCCAGCCTTCCGGATTGCAGTCAAGTTTTCGAGGCGGAACGGCGCATTGGCGGCGCCTTCCCAAATGCCGTCGTATCCGAGAATGTTGATGCCACGCCCCAATGCCGCCACGTCCCGGGACGAGTGCGGCTCAGCCGCGTGAGCGGGAGAGGCCAGCATTGCAAGAAGAACCGCCAGTGGCAGATTGAACGTCCGTGACCAATGGGAACGGACCGCCCTCATGGCTGCGCCAACTCGCGATCTGGCGACGGCACGGGCCTGCAGACTGCAAGGAAGAAAGCGACGAACAGCACCGACGTAAACATCGTCGATCGAAGAAACGTCGTCTCCGTAAAGTTCGTCTGACAGTTGAGAAAGACAAATCCTATGATGAGCGCACAGTGGGAACGATCAATGGCCCGGGCAGAAATCAGGTAGAGCACCTTGTTCGAAAAGAGAACGACGCCTGCTGTGAACAGCAGATAACCAAGAAACCCCGTTTCGATCAGTATGGCGATGTAGCCGTTGTGGTAGTTATCAAGCACCCAACCATGGTTCTGTTCGAAATAGTCGTAGATCGCCGGGTTCGTCCAGAATCCGTTGATTCCGAAGCCCAGCAAGGGCGCGTCGTCGAAATGACTGATCGCGTACTGCCAGATGTAGGTTCTCTCGGTGAAGTCGATCGTCGAGTCAAAGAGATGGATCGAATCGTATCCGGTCGAATAGAAATACAGGATCAAGAGACCCGCCACGATGCACATGACGACCGGCAACACCGCATAGGCCTTCATGCATCTGATCGACCGCAGGGACGTAAAGAGCAGGCCGCAGGCAACCAACGCCAGGGCGCCGGCGCCGCGCGATTCCGATGCGAAAACGCAGACCGAGGCGAGCAGGAAGGTAACGAGAAAGGGTAGCCAGCTCTGCCCGGTCATCTTTCGATAACACGAAAAGAACATCAGATAGGCGCCGACAAAGCCCAGAGTCTGTTTTGACTCGAAGACGCCTTGCCATTGACCATTATGCATCCAGCTCTGGTCGACCCCGATATCAGGGACGAACAGCGCACAAAATGCTGATGCTGCAACCAGCACGAACAGGCCTCGCGTGGTCGATTTTACGATGTCGTCGATGTCGGCGCGGGTGATAAGGCAGAACGCGCCGAAGGTCGTCATTGCAAGTGCCGCAGCCTTCATCATTGCGGCAGGACCGAGATTCGTCCAAAGCACGGAAATCGTGGCAAAGGCGTAGAAGGCAACAATCGCGATCGTGTCCGGGTTGAAGGCCAGTCGTAGCCTGGGCCGTACAAACGCGCTCGCGTAGATCAGCAAGCCCCACATCAACATGGCAACGGCCTGCTGCAGATAGGTCTGTTCCTCAGCAAGCAGCGCGGTGTTGAAGGTCCCCATCGACATGACCACGTTGACGGTGATGGACCAGTCGATAAGCGCCTTTGCGAGGCGTTGCGTATCAATACCGCGCGCCGGCGCGGTCGCGCTGTCAAACGCGTCCCAACCCGTCTCGGTTTGTGCTCTGGTCATTGAATGAGCTTCGCGAGGCACGGTTAATTAATGGTGCTTAGCAGTTCGGTCCCGCTTCGTGAACGAAGGTTTGGTCTGATGGAGCAGCAGATAGAGGGCACGCGGATTGGTGATCAGGTAGCGCCAGAACAGCCGGCGCGGTTCGAGCCAGACGCGCCAGGCCCATTCCAGCCCGATGGCCTGCATCCACTTCGGCGCGCGCGGGCGGCTGCCCGACAGGAAGTTGAACAATCCCCCCGAAGTCTTGATGACTCCCACATTGCAGAGCCGCGGCATGAACTCCTCGACGAAGTTCTGCTCGTGGGGCACGCCAAGCGCGACCCAGAGATAATCCGGCGCCAGCGCGTTGATCTCGTCCACCTTGGACCGCAGCGCCTCGCCGCGCAGATAGCCATGCGAATGACCGACGATCTTCAGCTTCGGATACAGCGTGCGGACAGTGGCGACCGCCGCTTCGTTCTCGGCCTCGTCGGCGCCGAGCATGTAGAACGTCAGTCCGGCGGCTTGCGCCTTGCGTGCGACCACGTGGAACAGGTCAGTGGTCGCGACGCGTTCGGGAAGCGGTTCCTGCAGCTTGAGCTTCGACATCGTGACCAGCGGTTGGCCATCGGCGTTGATCAGATCGGCGGCGCGAAACAGCCGATCGGTCATCGGCTCGGTTGCGCAGCGCGACAGCACCTCGCCATTGGCCGAGGTCAGGTATACCGGCCGACTGATGCGCCGGCGCGGATACACCATGTCGATCATGAAGCTTGCCGTCTGCTCGAGATCGAGCACGGCGAGCCGCAGCCCGCCCACCGTCGCCCGGGGAACCCCGGCGGTGGCGGCCCTGCCGAGAGGATTGGCGCGACGTTCATGTACGTTGGCGGCTCCGCTTGGCGTCGACGGCCGTGCGGCCGGCTCCGCTGCCGATGTCGGCGTGCCACGCGAAGTGTTGTAAATCCGGACAGGTGGAACAGCTGTGTCGGAATCGAGACGCCGAATGCGCGCGCCGTCGCCGCGCGACAACGCAATCGGGTCGGAAACGCAGGCTTTTTGACGATGGCTCAACATGATCACCAGAATTCCAATGTTATGCCATCCTAATTGCAATATCCGGTCCAGACCCGGCGTTGGTTCTTGCTGCAGCAATCAACTCGGGCCGTAAAGGGTTGGTTAACCATGGCGATGTCTGCGCGGATCCCCGCAGGCCATCTCGGCTCTACGCGGAGCAAGAATTCGCGGAGGCGCTGATTGGAAATACGTTAAGCCAAATTACATTCCGTCGCTGCCTCGACCCATCGGCTTCTGCTATAAGAGTGCTGCGACGGATTGACCCGCGCTCCGAAACTGCCTGGTTGTTGGTTTCAAATGAACAAGAATAATGGCGCGTTCGATGTCAGCATCGACGGCGCATTTGATTTTTTGTCTCAAGAATACGCGGAGCTGTTCGATAGCTCGGACGCGACCGCATTCCAGCATCCGCTGTGGCTCGACAGCCTCTATCGCAAGCTTGTTCCATCAGCGGCGGCGAAGCCTCTGGTCGTCGTCGTCCGCTATCGCGCAACCGGAGCGCTCGCGGTGGTGCTGCCCCTGTTGCGGGTGCGGCGCGGGCCCATGCGGACGATCGAATTCGCTGACCTTCGGGTGTCGGACTACCTGGCGCCCGTCTGCACCGCCAGGACATTTGCAGATCTGCTGCACGATGAGGATGGCTGTCTGAAGCTTCGGCAACTCATCAAGCCGTTCGACCTGCTGCGGATACCCAAGCTGCTCGACGCAAGGATGCCGCTCGAGAGCCTCTTGGCCGCGCCGCGCCGTGTCTCCATGGATACGAATGCATACGCAACGGTCCTCGTCGCCCCGTTCGAGCAGTGGCAAGCCAATGCGCTGGGGCGGTCCTATCAAAAAGAACTCGCAAAGAAATGGCGCCAGATTCAGAAAAAGGGCGCGCTGACGTTCTCATGTTGCGACGACAGTACCTCCACCCTCGAGGCAATGGAGGTAATGAAGAAGTTTCGTGGCCCACGGTTTGAGGCACACGGCGACGGCGATCTGTTGCAGCGTCCGGAGTATTTCGAATTTTACTCCGACGTGGCCATCCGAGGTCTCGGCTCCTTCGTTCGGCTCTATGCGATGAAGATGGACGGCGACGTGATCGCAACCGCGCTGGGACTACGTCACCGTGACAGCCTGCTCGTCGTCATGACTGCGTTCGACCTCGCGGGATACAAGAGCCAGTCAATTGGCGCGCTGATGTTTGAGCGGGTTGCAAAGGATTGTATCGAGCGCGGAGACCAGGTTCTGGATTTCACCATTGGTGACGAGCCGTACAAGAAGACCTTTGGAGCACAGCCCACCCCGATGTCGAGCGTGACGCAAGCCGGTAGCGCTGCCGGCTCTATCGCCCTGTTCGCGCTGAAGCAGGCCCCCTGGATCAAGCAGGCCGCCAAAAAAGTGGCCGACTACCGGCTCCCGCCGATCCGCATCTCGACCGGCACGCGCTAGCCGCGCCGCTCAGCGGGCCGATCCTCGGCTACCTGAGCGCACCACGGAAGCGCGCGATCCATCCCGGCTGAATCCGGTCCACCCGGTAAGTGAAGCTCCGCCGCAGGAAGTGCAGCCTGCGCCGGACGGTCCACTCCACGTCGTTGCTCGACGTCAGGGCTCGCCGATAGCGCGCCATTCGCAGCGAGCGCTGGTCAGCCGCGATCTTGTCTCGGTCGGAATAGAACTGCGATATCTTCTCCGCGCCCATGCCGTCGGTTTCGAGCCAGCGCGGCGCATAATGCGTGCAAAGGCGCTCGACATCCACCAGCAGGCGGCTTACGCCGGTTCCGGCGGCGGGACAGTTGGTTTGAAACGCGTCGCCGATCAGAACGACGCCTGGCTGCAGATGTCCTTCGACCACGGACAGGTCCATCACCCAGTTCTGCACGCGATCGACGATCCGGAAGTCATCGAGATAGGGCCGCAATCCAGGCATCAGCCGAAGCAGTGTCGATCTTGTGTCTCGGCGTAGCTCACGCATGATCGGATCGGTCGGATCACGAAACATGAACAGGTTCGCCCGCATGCCGGCAGGGACCGGAAACAGGCTGAGATAATCGACGCCGTCGTTGGTCCGCTCGCCGTAGCAGGTCAGCGCCTCGAACTCGAACGGCGCGTTATCCGGACGTGCGATCGTGAAGCCGAACGTCACCGAATGACGCGCGGCGATCACTCGCCGCCTCATTCCAAGATTGTAACCGAGGGCTCCTGCCATACCCGTCGCCAGGACGACCAGCCGCGAGACGACGCGTCTTCCGGAAGCCAGCACCAGATGTTGACGGTCATCGCTGCAATTGATGCCGGTCACCTGATCGACCACGAAACCGGAAGGATCGGGCATCAGCCGGCGGGCCATGGCAACGAGGTCAGCATAGGGCAGTCCGTATGCCTGGCTGGTGCTGACATCGACCAACCTGCCATCCCTGATGTTGAGCACATGATCATACGACGACGCGACAGCCTCGACTTCGGCGATGAAGCCCAGCCGGCGAAGACCATCGACCTGCTGACCTGCAATCTTTTCGACGCGGAATTCATCCGGCTGGATCGCACGCTTCTCGATCACGACAACCCGGTAGCCTGCCCGCATGAGCACCGCCCCCGCCAATGAGCCCGCCAATCCGCCGCCAACGATAGCGATGTCCGTCTCGATTGTATGAGGCTCGCTTGCCGCAACTGGTCTTGTCACGCTCTCGCTGACGATCATGCTGTCCACTCCGGCGGCTACTGCCGGCAGAATTGCAATATTCTTGCCGACCACGCGCTTCCTCGAGGCGGCACGGGTTAGTTCCGGAATTGAGGTTAACCGCAATGCGTGGAATCCAACTGTCGATATCTCGGCACACGCCTTGCACTATCTGCGTCATGAAAACCTGTTTCCCGGTCGCTCGGCGGCAGAATGGGTGTTTGATGACTGCCGGATCGATGGCCCGAAGCCATTTCCGGGGGCACACGCCAACTCGAACGTGCCGTTGATGCGCAGACTAAGCTTCGCCAAGCTTTGGTGGCTCGGTTACGTCGACGACAAGGAAAAGCCCGCGCCTGCCCTGTTTGGGGACAGCGAGGACGGCGGCGTTCCAGAATGGAGCAAGGCAGTCGATTCGGAAGGCTCACATTCGCGCGGAGCAGGTGCCGGCAAGGAAGAACGAAATCTTAGCAACGGATCATTAACATTTCCGGCGCGATCGAATGCTGCACCCGAACGGGCTGTACGGCCCCTGAGAGAGAGTTCCCTCGTTTCATGCTTGGCTCCATTCTCCAATTGATGCGGCGCGATGTGACGCGCGGCGTTGCCGGGACCATTCTTCTCAAGGTCGGCAGCGGCGGACTGGCGTTCGTGCTTTTTTCGCTGGCGGCGCGAGCAATGTCGGCTGACGCGTTTGGAGATTTCGCGACCTGGCTTTCCGTTGCCCAGATCGCATCCGTCGTGGGTCTGGTCGGCCAGGAGTTGCTTCTCGTTCGGTTCCTTAACGAGTACCAGGTGGGAGGTCACGCCGATCTCACCAAGGGTGTGCTGCAATCCAGCGTGAGGATCTGCGCTGTTGCCATGCTGATTTCGATCGCCGTGGTCGTGGCGACGGCGGGCATTCGCGGCGAGTGGTGGCTCCTGATCGTATCGATCGCGGCGTTTACCGCCGTGAACGCCGGACTCATGCTTGGCAGCCAGATCGCGCGGTCGCTGGTCGGTATTCTGATGGGAGAGGGCAATCGGGAATTCTTCTGGCGGGTCGCTGTCGTCCTGTTCCTGATCGCGGTCCTGTTCGGTCACCGGCAGCTCGATCCCGCTGAGCTTATCACCGCGATGACGATCGCCATGGCTCTGGGCCTGGTCGTACAGGTCGTTTCGATCACGCGTGCGCTTCCGAATCTGCGCAACGTATCGGCCCGCACCGAGGCGGCCCGCTGGAGGTCGAGCGCACTGCGCTTCTGGCTCGCCTCCATTCTCGAAGCTGCAAACCAATACTTCGATGTTATCCTCGTCTACTGGATGCTGGATCCGGCGACCGCCGGAGTCTATTTCGCGGCTTCGCGTCTTGCGAACATCTTTGCGATGCTCTCGTCCGCCCTGTACACGTTCGGGGCGCGCCGGCTCCCGTCGCTGTACTTCAACAAAAATCATCGGGAATTCGAGCACACGCTGCAGCTCATGGCGGAGGTCACCGCGCTTTGCGTCCTCAGCGGGCTTGCCCTTGTCTGGATCGGCGCCCCCTATCTTCTCGGCCTGTTCGGGCCGCATTTCGCCGGGCAGCAATGGGTGCTGATCGTGCTCGCGCTCGGGACCGCCATTCAGGCGGCCGGCGGCCCGGCCGCGGCGATCTTGCAACTCACCGGCCACGAGGGTGAGTATATTCCCGTGGTCGCGGCGAACGTGGTGTTGCGGGTGGTCGGATTTCTCGTTCTGATCCCCTGGCTCGGCGTGCTCGGCGCCGCCATATCGGCCACCGTTTCGCTGGCACTCGCGACCGTCGCGCTCAACGTGCTTTGCCGCCGGCGCGCTCGCGTTGACCCGTCAATTCTGGTGCTCTCGCGCCTCTTGTCGTCCAAGGCCGGCGGTTACGCGGTTCGCGCCGCGGAATCGAAGGAATAAGCAAGTTCAGCTCGCCAATCCCAGCACTTTGCCTCGAGAACCACGAACCGCGGAAGTGGCGGCCACCCGATTGACAATGAGCGCCATCGGCACAGTACCGAACTTCGAGAGCGTCGCCCTTGCTTTGTGTATCGCCGCTGCCTTGGCCGTGCCGTCGCGAACCACCAGGATGACCAGATCGGCGTAGGCGGCCAGCGCCGCAGCGTCCGGTTGCGCGTCAAGGGATGACGCGTCGACGATGATCCGATCGAACTCGGAACGAATATCGTCGGCAGGCAACGGAGTTGTTTTTTTGCTGGCCCTCAGCAGTTCATCGACGGAATGAAGGTCTGCCTTGATGGTTCCTGTACCTTGCGCCGCAGGCGTAGCATCAGCGGCCTTTTCCAACTCGATCAGGACGCTGAGCATGCCGCTCTTCACGATCGACCGATTTAGCGATCGTGCAACGGTGCTGCCGCCTGCACCGGCCTCAACCGAGATCAGCAATAGGACCTTGCCATGAGGCCCCGGAAGCCGCTCGATCGTCTCGCTCAGTGGGCGAAGATGCGGACCGACGTCCGGCTCAGCCGCTACGGAAATCGGGTTCTGCCAAACGCTTCTGACGGAACCCGGTGGCACCAGGTTGGGAATACGGGCCAGGACCGGCAGATCCAAAGGCGGATCGGGCTGCAGCGAAGGCGAATCTGTACCAGGAAGCTCGGGACTGGACTTGGCTGGGCTCCATGCCATGCCGGGTATCGCCACGATGGCGGTCGATATCAGTGTTGAGGCAATCGCGAGCGCCGCGAGCAGCAAAGGAAGCGGCGGGAGGGTCGAACGAACCGGTGGGGTCGCTAACGACGCGACCTTGGTCTGAGAGCTTTGCAGAAGGCGCTGCTCATCGGTCGTCTTGTACCGTGACAGGAACTGTTCGTAGATATTCTTGTTGGCATCCGCGTCGCGCTGCAGTTCCTGCAGTTTGACCTGCGCCTGACCGTCAACCAGTATTTGTGACTCGGCCGCCTTGAACTGGTCTTCCAGCGATTTTTGCTGCTCGCGCTGAGCCTCGTATTCCGACTTGGCGGTTTCGATGTTCTTCTTGCGCTCGAGCTCGATCTGCTTGTTGAGCTCGTTCAACTGACTGTACGAAATGACGAGATCGGGGTGGCGGTCGCCAAACACCGCCCGCTTCTGCGCAATTTGATCGTTGAGCGCCGAGCGCTGGGCTCGCAGCGTGCTCAGGAGATCCTGCTTGACCGGTCCGTCGACATTCGTCTTCAGGTCGCGCTGCGCCTGCTCGTAGCGGGCCCTCGCCTCCTCGGTCCGAGCACGGGCGATGGAGACCTGCTGCGTCAGATCGGTCACGCGCAATTGCTGCGTCGTTGCATCCTTGCCCGCATTCACGATCCGGTGCTCGAGTTTGAAGGCGGCAACAGCATCCTCCGATGCCCGCAACCGGTCGTTCATCGACTTGAGCCGGCTCTTCAGCCAATCGGCCGCTTCATCGGTGGCGACACTGCGGGTTCCGCGCTGGTTGGCAACGAATGCGTCCGCCACGGCATTGGCATAGTGCGCAGCGCGCTGCGGATTGTTGGACGTGAACTTGATGGCGATAACATAGGTTAACCCGCGCCGGGAGATATCGAGCCGGTTACGAAATCGCTCGAGCAGACGGTCGGTATCGGTTTGGCCACCGGCGATGTCGTCGTCCTCGGCGACCTTGAGCTGCTCGATCAGCGGCCGGAGAAACCCATCGGATTTGGCGATCTCGACGAAGCTCTGAAGTGCAGCGGCATCCTGGCCAATCCCTGGCAACACGTCCTGGTCCGCGGTCACACGCTGCTCGCGCGGGTCGACGACGACCAGCGCGGTCGCGGCGTATCGAGCTGGAATCATCAGCAGGACAATCATACCGATCGCGAAGATAACCGACGCGAGCGCCAAAATGCGTCGGCCGTTGTCGCGCAGGAAAGCAACCGTACCCGAGAGGGTCAGTGTTCCCTTGACGGATTCGGCAGCGGGCTGGCCGGCCGGCACAGCGGGAACCTCCCACGACGCCGCGGGTTCCGTCGGACCGGACCTTCTCGGGCCTGCGCGGCCACCGAACAACATGGGTTCTGACTTCAACCTACTGGCAGACACAGTTCAGTGCCTGCGCCAACCTAAATATCTATGGTTAATTGGCAGTTACCCTCTCATTACGCGGCCGTAACCAATTAGTTAACGAGCCGCCTGTACCCTGTTCGTGAGACAATGGTTCTCGTCTTACCAGGCAACGTCCGGCCGCACTAAATGAGCAGTAACCTCAACACGCGCTACTCGATGTACGAGCGTTCTTCGCGTGGTAAGTACAACCACAAAAATGAAGGAGGCGAATCCTCTCCTTCTACGGGTGAGGAATCCGTGCTCCGTTACACGCCAGGCACAGAATTGCACACGGCAGCGCTCGCCTCGTCGACCGCGTCGCCGGACGGGCCGAGCGAGATCAAGCCCAAGCTGCGCGTCGTCCTGGTGCAGACCCAGGCGGAGAACGCCGGCGCTCAAGAGATATCGAGGTTGCTCGGCGCCGGCCTGACCGCGCGCGGCTATGACGTCTCCAATCTGTTCTTCTTCCGCAAGTCGGACTCGTTCGATGAGCCACCGAACACGTTCTATTGCTCGCCGCGCCGACCGGGAAATCCTTTGGCATTGCTGCGGATGCTGCGGAAGCTCGCCGGCCATATCAGGAGCATCAGGCCCGATGTTGTCCTGACGTTTCAGCATTTCGGCAATGTCATTGGCGGCGGCGTGTCTCGCTTTGTCAGCCCCGCCCCGGTTATCGCCAACCAGGTGTCCTCGGCGATGTCGATGAGTTGGCCGGTCCGTGCCGCCGACATCGCCATGGGCAGCCTTGGCTTCTTCAAATGCATCACGCTGAACTCGCAGGCCATGCAACGCGAATATGAGCGGTATCCCGAGCCTTATCGATCGCGGATGAAGCATGTCCCGCACGGCTTCGACGACAAATCGCACAGCCTGCCGAAAGAGATCGCGCGGCAAACGTTCAAGCTTCCGGCGGATCGCATCCTGCTCGGTTGCGCTGCAAGATTGCACCCTCACAAGCGGCTTGATGCGGCGATCCGTTTGCTGGTCCGCGATCCGTCATGGCACCTTGCGCTTGCCGGACAGGGCGCGGACGAGGAACGGCTGCGGCTGCTGGCAGACGAACTAAAAGTAGCCGACAGACTGCACTTCATCGGCGAGATTCCGCCAAGCCGGATGGCCGACTTTCTGGCCTGCCTGGACGTGTTCGTGTTCCCCTCGCAAGCCGAAACCTTCGGTCTCGCCGCCGTCGAAGCGGCGAGCGCAGGTGTTCCTTGCGTTGTGACCGATCTTCCGGTCCTGCGCGAGGTGCTGTCGTCAGAGGGAAAGCCGACGGCTCTCTTTGTCGATGCCTCTGATAATGCCGAGCTGTCGGCCGCAGTGTCCCGAGTCTTGACGGATGCGCCCCTGGCCGACGAACTGCGACAAAGCGCCAAGGGTCTGAGGTCGCGTTATTCGGTAGACAGTATGGTGGAGGAATACGTCCACATTCTCAGCGATGTCGCTCAAGCGAGCGAACGTTAAACAGATGGGCCGGACATGATCATCGAGTTTCGCTGCGAACGTGAGTCTGCCCGGCTCTGGATGTGCCGCGAGACGCTGCTGGTCAACGGCCAGGACGTTCCGATTCGAATCACGTGGATCCCAACGGCGGCGCCTCGGCCGGCCGGCCTGGAGGCGCTGTTCGAGCTTGAGCGGGTGGTGCTGCGCAACGGCAGGAGCGGTGGCGCCGACAGGCTGAAGCACATCCCGGCGCGGTCGCAGGTCCAGGCGGACGACGCCGACGTGATTGTCGATTTTACGCGCGCCGAACGAAGTCCGAACTGTTCTGCCCGCCTCTATCTCCGTCCGCTGTTCAACGGGCTCGCGGGGGAAAGCGGTGCGCTCGCGGCCATTCTCGCAGGTAGCTTGCCGGTTGTCGAAATCGTCAATGAGCTCGACGGTACAGTCGTGGACCGCGGTCATCCCTCCGGAGAGATCGCGGCCGGCCTGAGCGGTGCACTCGAAGCGGTCATGATCCGAACCATGACCATGCTGGCGGCGATACTGTCCGGGGCACCAAGAATACTGCCGCAGTTGGCGTCGTCAGCCAGCGGCTGCACCGCACGAAATCCCGCCACATATGTCGCGCGCGGCCTGGCCGTTTCGATCGCAAAGGAAATCTATCGCCTCTGCTGCTATGCGCCCCATTGGCACATCGGGTGGCGCTACAGCGAAACTGCGGATGTCTGGCGTACCGGTGATTTAGCGGGACCGGACTGGAAAGTGCTGCGAGATCCCGGATACTGCTTCTACGCTGACCCCTTTCCGATCAAATGGCAGGGAAGAACGTTCGTCTTCTTTGAAGAGCTCGACCACCGGATCGGCAAGGGCATCATTTCCGCAGTCGAATTCGACTCTAACGGGCCGGTTGGAAACGTCCAGCCGGTGCTGGAGGAGCCATGGCATCTGTCGTATCCATTCCTGATCGAGGACGATGGCGAACTCTGGATGATCCCCGAGAGCTCCGAGCACCGGGACGTTGCGGTCTATAGATGCGTTCGGTTTCCCGACAAGTGGGAGCGGCACGCCACGCTGTTCTCGGGGCTCGAACTCGCCGACGTGACCATCACGCGGTACAATGGTCTGTACTATCTGTTCGGTGCCTGGCGCGACGGGACCGGCGGCTATTCCGATACGTTGGCGATATTCTACGCCGAGCACCTGTTCGGTCCCTGGCTGCCCCATGCCAGCAATCCGGTCCTGGTCGACCGTGCAAGTGCGCGGCCAGCCGGCAACTTCGTGAACATCAATGGAAAGCTGTGGCGGCCGGTCCAGGATTGCTCCAATGGATATGGTGCGGCGCTCGGTCTTGCGGAAGTTATCGAACTGTCGCCGACGACGTTCAGGCAGACGATCCGGCACCTGCTCAAGCCCGGTCCGCTGTGGACCGGAAGGAAACTGCACACGCTCAACCGCTGCGGCCCGCTTGAGGTGATCGACGGCTCGCGGGTTCAGCCGAAGACCGCGCCTTTCCTGAGCGGACTTCTGTCGACCACGCGGTCATCACAGTGGGAATGGCATAGCGCGGCAGCGGCGAAGCCGATCGCAAGGCGCGTCCAATAGCGCGCCCTGCTGGCAGATCTTTCAGTGAAAAACACCAACGCCGCTCCAGCTCAGTTCGGGTCAGCCCCCAGCACGCCACCGAACTGCTCCCAGGAACTCCCCGTCCAGCGTTGCAGCTGAAGCTGGGTGTAGGCCATGCTGTTGTCGGGGCCGGTGTTGATCGCAATTCCCGGCATCATTGTCGGCAGCACCAGCCCCTTGATGTTGCGCGCCTGCTTCACGATGTTCTCGCGCGACAGATCGTCGCCGCACTGCTTCAGCACCTGCTCCAGGATCTGCCCCTGTTGCGTGCCGAACAGATAATTGTTGTCGCCGATGTCAGCACCCGGGAGGTACTTTTCGAAGTGGGCGCGATACCATTTCATGCCGGGATCGTCGGCCCATTTCTTGTCATTCGGATCCTTGGTGATCGTCGCCACGACCACCCCCGTCGCCTTGTCCGCGCCGGCCGGCACGATGGTCGCGGAGACCGAGCTCGATATGAAGTTGACGATGGTGAGCGGCGACCAGCCGATCTCGCTCGCCTTCTTGATCGCCTGGGCGGCGAATTTCGGCGTGCCTGCGATCAGGAACGCTTGCGCCCCCGATGATTTGAGCGAGACCACATGGGACTCGATCGTCGGTTCGGTGACCTCGTAGGACGACGTCACCACCTTCTCGTCGAAATCGCCCTTGAGGACTTCCTTGAACGCCGCCACGAAGTCGCGACCGAGATCGTCGTTCTGGTACAGGATCGCGATCTTCGCCTCGGGCGCTGTCTGCGCAATGTACTTTGCGTAGATCTTGCCTTCGGTTTTGTAGCTCGGCAATCCCGTGGTCGTCATCGGATAGTCCGCGAAGTTCGCAAACTTCGACACGCCGCTGACGACAAACAGATGCGGCACCTTCTTTGCGTTGACGTATTTGATGGTCGCGCCGATGCCGGGCGTGCCCAACGGGCCGAACAGAAACGCCACCTCGTCGCTTTCGATCAGCTTCCTGGTCTGCTCGACGGACTTCGGCGGGGTGTAGGCGTCGTCATAGGTGATCAGGTTGATCTTGCGGCCGTTGATGCCGCCTCGGTCATTGATCGATTTGACGTAGGCGATGAGGCCCTTGCCGGTGTTGCTGAGCGGAGACGCCGGCCCGCTGAACGGGAATGTCGCGCCGATCTTGATTTCGGATTCCGTGATGCCGGGTGTTTCCGCACCGGCTGGAACGGCGGCAAATGCCGCGAGCACCGCAATGGATACCGCAAACGTCTTCAGCAACATCATACTCCCCCTGCAACTATTGTGATTTAGACTTCTCGGAGCGCTTTTGCGCGGGCCGCTACCAGTTCTCTCCGAACGGCCGCAGCTCGAAATTGAACGACCACGCGCTGCGATCCTGATGCACGACGTGCCAGATCTCGTTCGCGATCGCGCTTGGCTTGATGAAGAAGTCGTCCGACCGTTCCGGCCAGCGCTTCCGCGTCCATTCCAGATCGATCACGGCGTCGACGACGACATAGGCGACGTGAACGCCCTGCGGCCCGAGGTCGCGCGCCATCGCTTCGGCGAGAATCCGCTGCGCCGCCTTGGTCGGCGCAAAGCCGGCGAAGCCGGCCTTGCCGCGCAGTGCCGACGTGTTGCCGGTGGCGACGATGGCGCCCTCGCCTGCGCCGGTCATGGCTGGTGCAAACCGCCTCGCCAGGTACAACAAACCCATCGTGTTGACCTGGAAGTTGCGATTGAGGATCTGCGGATCGATCTCGCGAAACGTGCCGAAGGCGCCGCCGACGGCATTGTGGATGACGACGCTGGGATTGCCGAGATCATGCTCGACGGCCGACGCCACCGCGTCGATCTGCGCGGCATCTGATACATCGCAGCGATAGGCCCTGGCGCCAGGCAGCTCCCTCTCGAGCGCGGCGAGACGCTCCTCATTGCGCGCGAGAAGCGCCACCCGATAACCGCCCTCGGCGAACCGCCGGGCGAGCGCCGAACCGGTGCCGGGCCCGACGCCGGAGATCAGGCAAACAGGTGCCGCCATGGGATCAATCCTCCACGCTGTGGCCGGCAGCTATGCGGCCGCCTTCGACAACAATTTATCGACATAGGGCTTGAGGTCCGGCAGGAAATGCTCATGCTCGACCAGCCGGGCAAAGTGAGCAAAGGCCAGTGGATATTCATCCTGCACGCCCGGGTGCAGGATCCTGTCCAGCCCCCGCTCGCGCAATTGCTCGGCCCGCCCATGCTCGTTCATGAACAGCGCAAGCTCGGCGGCAAAGCAAATGTCGGCGAGCGTGATATCGTCGCCGACCAGTGTCCCCCGCCGCGGCGACAACGCCTGCTCGAGCCCCGAGGCGTAGATTGCGAACGCATCCTTCGCGCGTGCATGAATGGCCGCATCGACCGTGCCGCCCGACAGCGCCAGGAGATAGATTTGCGTGTCCCTGGCGAAGACAAGGCTGACATCGAGAAAGCTGTCGATCCTTGACGCCTCGTAGGCGTTACGCCCGTAGAGCGGATAGGTGCCCTCTCCGAGACGCGCTACCGCCCGCATGATGCTGTTCGACTCGAAGATGCCGGTCTGGCCGTCGGGCCCGAATGCAGCCGGAACATTGCCGAACGGCTGCGCCTGCAGAAAGGCATCGGTCTTGAAGAGCCGGGCGCCGGTCAACCCCACCCGACCGGTCCGTGCCAGCGACGACAGTGATTGCTGCTCCTGCTCGGACAACGGGCGCGCATCATAATCCCACAGCCAGTTCCTCAATTCCTTGCCGGAGGCCCCTCTGACCCCGACGTCGACGCCGCAGAACCGGGCAGCGATGGTCGCCTTCCACACGCGCGGGTTCGGCAGATAAGAAAATATTCGCAAGCCAGCCATGGTGGACTACCTCCCGGTACAGCGACCGCTTCAGGCGGCCAGCTTGAGTATCTTGACGACGTCGCCGGGCTCGCGGATTGGCTGCGGGTTGGTCCGCGTGAAGATCGACAGCATGGCGTTCCGGCCAATCAGCTCAAAACGATCCTCCGCGACGCCGACATCGGCGAGCCGCCGCGGCAGACCAAGCTCGGCGATGAACGCAGCGAACGCCTCGCTGGCATCACGGCCCGGAGCACCGAGCGCGGCGGCGATCGATTTCTGGGCGGTTTCGGTGGCAGGACGATTGTAGCGAAGCACGCTTGGCATCATCACCGCGGTGCAAAAATAGTGCGGCACGTCGCATGTGCCCCCGAGCACATGGCCGATGGCATGGCTCGCGCCCATCGGGACACGCGATTGCAGGCCGAACGCCGACAGCCAGGAGCCCAACTGGCAATTCAGCCTCGCGGCTTCATCGTCAGGGTTATCCTTGGTACGCAGCAGGCCATTATGCAGATAGCGCAGCCCTTGCTGGCACACGGCGTCGACGAGCACGTTGGGACGGCTAGAGCAGATCGCCTCGATGCCGTGGTCCATCGCGCGCGTACCCGACCCGAGCCAGAGCTTCTCCGGCGTGTATTTGGTGATTGCAGGATCGAGGATTATGCTGCGCGGCATCATCATCGGATGGTTGAATATCTGCTTCAGCTTGCGGCTAGTATCGGTGACCAGCGCACCGGAATTGTATTCGCCGCCTGAGAGCGTGCTCGGGATGGCGATCATCCGCACCTTCGGAGTCCGGAATTGCCCAAAGCGGCGCTCCGGCGTGGTCTCGAAGCCGTCGAGCCCCTCCGGGTTGAATATCTCGTGCTCCATGCACATCAGCACGATCTTCGCGGCATCGACCACCGAACCGCCACCGATCGCGACGACCAAATCGGCCTTGGCGTCGCTGGCCTGCCTCGCAATCTGCGTCCCCACGTCCCTTGTCGTGTGCTGCGGCACGCCATCGAAGGTCGCCGCATGACGCTCACCCAGCGCCTTGCGGATCTTTTCGATCTCGTCGGTCGTAGTGTTCAGTGTGCGGCTGGCGATCAAATAGACGCGTTTGGCGCCGAGCCGTTCGGCCTCCTCGCGCAACGCTTCGGCCGCCGGCCTGCCGTAGATCACGGATTCCATGGTAGGGTATTGATGGCTGCCCACGACGCGCATGCACTTCACTCCCTCGATCTATCCGTGAATGACCCAGCCGATCAAACCGACAGCTTGGAAAAGTCCGGCGGCCGGCGCTCGGCGAAGGCCGCAAACGCCTCACGCGCCTCCGGCGTCGTCAGCCGCTCCTTGAACACTTCCCCTTCCGCCGCGATTTGCGCCGCGATCCGCTGATGCTCACGCATCAGCTTCTTGGTCAGGCTGAGCGAGCCCGCCGGCCGCTTGGTCAGCGCGATCGCTGCGTCGTGCGCCCGCTTGCGCAGGTCGTCCGGCGGTACCACGGCATTGGCAAGGCCAGATGCCAGTGCGGCCGATGCATCCATCGGCTCGCCCAGTGCGAACATCGCGTAGGCGCGCGCATGCCCGATCCGCAACGGCAACAGCCAACTCGATGCCGCCTCCGGAACCAGAGCCAGATTGACGAAGGGCGTGATCAGCCGCGCGTTGTCGGCGAGATAGACCAGATCACAGTGCAACAGCATGGTCGTGCCGACGCCGACAGCATTGCCCTGCACGGCGGCGACCATCGGCTTGCCGACCTTGCTGATCGTTTCGATGAAGCGGTGGGCGGGGCTGTCAACCGCACTTTCGCCACGCGCCTGGCTCGCGAAATCAGCCAGATCGTTGCCGGCCGTAAAACTGTCGCCGTCGCCCTGGAACAGGACCACGCGAACCGAAGTATCCTTCTCGGCCTGTCTGAGCGCATTCGACAAGGCATCATACATCGCGCCGGTCAGCGCGTTCTTCTTCTCCGGCCGCTGCAGGGTCAGCGTCATGACGCCGCCGGCGACCTCGGTTTTGACATGCTCGGTCATCTCGCTCTCCGTCAGGCGACCGCGCGGGCCGGTTTGGTTTCAACGGTCCCGTCGAGGAAGCCGGTCAACCGCTGGCGGATGATCTGCTCGGCCTCGGCCATGATGCGGTCGACCAGTTCCTTCACTGTCGGGATATCGTGGATCAGCCCGACCACCATGCCGCAGCTCCAGGCGCCGGCATCCATCTCGCCGTCCAGCATCACCTTGGGGTAGACGCCGGCGACCTGATCGAGGATGTCCTCGATCTTCAACGTGGCGCCCTTCTCGCGCTCGATCTCGAGCAGCTCATCGACGCCCTTGTTCTTCAGCACGCGCTCGGTATTGCGCAACGCG
This sequence comes from Bradyrhizobium genosp. P, assembly GCF_049949265.1. Lineage (NCBI taxonomy): Bacteria > Pseudomonadati > Pseudomonadota > Alphaproteobacteria > Hyphomicrobiales > Nitrobacteraceae > Bradyrhizobium > Bradyrhizobium genosp. P. The sequence continues at coordinate 6,164,194 of NZ_CP188195.1, forward strand.
CGCATGACGAGCACGGTGTCGAGCTCGGTTGCCTTGACCAGAGCGTGTTTGACATTGTCGTGGACCGGCGCTTCCTTGGTTGCAATGAAACGGGTGCCCATGTTCATGCCCGCCGCACCCATTGCGAGCGCGCCCACGAGGCTGCGCCCATCCGCCATGCCGCCCGAGGCCACGAACGGGATCTTCAATTCGTCCGCCGCACGCGGCAGCAGGATCATGTTCGGGATGTCGTCCTCGCCGGGATGTCCACCACACTCGAAGCCGTCGACGCTGACCGCATCGCAGCCGATCTTCTCGGCCTTCAGCGAATGCCGCACCGAAGTGCATTTGTGGATCACCTTGATGCCGGCCGCCTTCAGAGCCGGCATGTACTGCTCCGGACTGCGGCCTGCGGTCTCGACAGCCCTGATACCGCCCTCCTTGATGGCTGCGATATATTCCGGATAGGGCGGCGCGGTGAAGCTCGGCAGGAAGGTGAGATTCACGCCGATCGGCTTGTCGGTTATATCGCGGCAACGCGCGATTTCCTTCGCCAGCAGCTCAGGCGTCTTCTGCGTAAGCCCGGTGATGATGCCAAGCCCGCCGGCGTTCGAGACCGCCGCGGCGAGTTCGGCGAAGCCGACATAGTGCATGCCGCCCTGGATGATCGGATGCTGGATACCGAACAGTTCAGTGATCGCTGTCTTCACGAGTTTCTCCTGCGTTTCCGATCAGTGGACGATTTCAAACAGGCCCGCGGCACCCATGCCGCCACCGATGCACATGGTCACCACGCCGTATTTCGCCTTGCGCCGCCGGCCCTCGATCAGGAGGTGCCCGGTGAGCCGCGCGCCGGTCATGCCATAGGGATGTCCGATCGCGATCGAGCCGCCGTTGACGTTCAGCTTCTCCGGATCGATGCCGAGTTTGTCGCGGCAATAGATCACCTGCACCGCATAGGCCTCGTTGAGTTCCCAGAGGTCGATGTCGTCGATCTTCAGATTGTGCCGCTTCAACAGCCGCGGGATCGCCACGACGGGGCCGACGCCCATCTCGTCCGGCTCGACACCGGCGGCAACGAAGCCGCGGAAGATGCCGAGCGGCTTGAGGCCCTTTTGCGCGGCGATCCGGTCGCTCATGATCACGCAGGCCGAGGCGCCATCCGAGAGCTGGCTGGCATTGCCGGCGCTGATCGTCTTGCCCTCGAATACCGGCTTGATCTTTGCGAGCCCTTCCGCCGTGGTGTCGGGACGCGGACCTTCATCCTTGCTCAGCGTCACCTGCTGATAGCTGACTTCCTTGGTGTCCTTGTTCACCACGGCCATCTTGGTCGTGAACGGCACAATCTCGTCGTTGAAGCGTCCGCCCTGCAGCGCCGCGCCGACGCGGCGTTGGCACTCCAGGCTGTATTCATCCTGCTTGTCGCGACCGATTCCGTAGCGCTCGGCTACGACCTCCGCCGTCTCCAGCATCGACATGTACATTTCCGGCTTCATCGCCAGCAGATCATCGTCGACAGCGTGGAACCTGTTCATGTGCTCGTTCTGCACCAGGCTGATCGACTCGATGCCGCCACCGATCGCGATCTCGACGCCGTCTGACATCACCGAGCGTGCGGCGACCGCGATCGCCTGAAGGCCAGAGGCGCATTGCCGGTCGATGGTGGTGCCGGCGACCGTGACCGGCAGGCCGGCGCGGATCGCACCCTTGCGCGCGACATTCATCACCATGGTGCCTTGCTGCATCGCGCAGCCCATCACCACGTCCTCGACCTCGCCGGGCGCGATGCAGGCGCGCTTCACCGCCTCTGCCATTACATGGCCGGCCAAGGTCGGGCCGTCGGCGTTGTTGAGCGCGCCGCGATAGGCCTTGCCGACGCCAGTGCGCGCGGTGGAAACGATGACTGCTTCAGGTGATGACATGCTTGCCTCTCTGCTTTCAGGCGGCCGCGTCGAGCTGCGCGAAGCGCAGCACATGGTAGGCGGGATCGCCGAACTGGATGTTGATGGAAGAAATCCGCTTGAAGTAGTGACCGACATTGAGCTCGTTGGTCATGCCCATGCCGCCGTGGAGTTGCACGGCCTGGTCCGCCACGAACTTACCGGCATCGCCGATCTTCGACTTCGCGCCGGAGGCAAGCCGCGAGAGCCCGGCCTCGCCGGCGTCGATACTGAGGCTGAGATGCTGCATCAGCGACAGCGCCTCCTGATGCGCGATGAACATGTCGACCATCCGGTGCTGCAACACCTGGAAGCTGCCGATCGTGACGCCGAACTGCTTTCGGGTCTTCGAATATTCGAGTGTCGCAGAATTCAGTTCCGCCATCGCGCCGACCGCTTCGGCACAAAGCGCGCCGATGGCGCCGTCGCGGCACGCTTCGAGCGCACGCACGCCGTCGCCTTCCTTGCCCAACAACTGCCCACGCACCCCGCGCAGGCTGAGCTCGGCGGCGCGGCGGCCGTCGATCGTCCTGAAGCTCTGCATATCAAGGTTGGCGGCGCGGCGATCGACGACGAACAGGCTGACGCCGCCGCGGTCGTGGCGATGGCCCGAGGTGCGGGCGGAGACGATAATGTAATCCGCCCAGGGTGCGCCGATCACCGCCGTCTTCTCGCCCGTGATGACGTAGTCGCTGCCGTCCCGGCGCGCCGTCGTGATGACGGTGGCGGGATCGAAGCGCGAGCCTTTCTCGGTCCAGGCCAGCGCCCAGATCTTGGTTCCCGCGATGATGTCAGTGATGAAGCCCAGCTTCTGTTCGTCGGACCCTGACCGCTCGATCAGAGCGCCAGCCAGCACGACCGTTTCCACGAACGGTTCAACAACGAGATGACGGCCAAATTCCTGCATGATGATCATGGTCGACAGAGGACCGCCGCCGAGTCCGCCGGCATCCTCGGCAAATGGCGCCGCCAACAAACCAAGCTCGGCGAACGCGGCCCATTGCTTGCGGCTAAACCCCTCTTCGCTTGCGACGATCTTGCGACGGGCGTCGAAATCATACTGATCGCGCAGCAGGCGCTGGACGCTGGATCGTAATAATTCCTGCTCTTCCGTGAACTGGATATCCATCCGACCCTCTCGTGGCGCCGCTGCTAGAGACCGAGCACCGCTTTCGCGATGATGTTGCGCTGGATCTCGTTCGATCCACCGTAGATGCTGAGCTTCCGCGAATTGAGATATTTCTCCGACGCGGTATGGCCGTAGTCCGGTCCCGGCATGAAGTGGTTGGCGCTGACCGGATGCTCGCGGATCGCAAGCCCATAATTGCCGATGGCGCGATGGGTCAGTTCCGTGATGTTCTGGAAGATCTCGGTGCCGCGGATCTTGAACAATGATGCCGCCGGGCCGGGATCGATACCGCGAGCCATCTGGCCGACGACGCGAAGCTCGGTTGCTTCGAGTGCCAGCACGTCGAGTTCGACGCGGGCGATGTCCCGGATGAACTCCAGATGTGCCGGATCGTCCTCGGCAAGCTCGGCCTTCACGATCTGCTTCAGCCGCGCAATGTACCGCGTGGCGCGACCGATCCCCGCCATACTGGTGCGCTCATTGCCAAGCAGGAATTTCGCGTAGGTCCAGCCCTTATTCTCCTCGCCGATCAGGTTCTCGACGGGCACGCGGACGTCTTCGAGGAAGACGTCGTTGATCTCGTGGGAGCCGTCGATCGTGATGATCGGCCGCACGGTCACGCCCGGCGACTTCATGTCGATCAGCAGGAACGAGATGCCGGATTGCGGTTTGGCGCCCGGATCGGTGCGCACCAGGCAGAATATCCAGTCGGCATGCTGCGCCAGCGTGGTCCAGGTCTTGTGCCCGTTGACAATGTAATGGTCGCCGTCGCGCACTGCCTTGGTGCGGACCGTGGCGAGGTCGGAACCCGACCCCGGCTCGGAGTAGCCCTGGCACCACCAGTCCTCGCCGGACAGGATGCGCGGCAAGAACTTGTTCTTCTGGGTCTCGTTGCCAAAGGTGTAGATGACGGGGCCAACCATGGTGACGCTGAACGCCAGTGGCGGCAGCGTGCCGGCGCGCGTCGTCTCCTGCTCGAAGATAAAGCGGCGGGTGATCGACCAGCCGGGGCCGCCGTAGTCCTTCGGCCAAAGCGGCGCGATCCAGCCCCTCCTGGCGAGGATGCGATGCCACAGCAGCATCTGCTCCTTGGTCAGGTCGGTGTCCGGATTGGGGACGCGCATCTCCGCCGGATAGTTGTCCTTGATGAACGCGCGAACCTCGTCGCGAAACGCCGCATCTTCAGGGGACAGCGCGAGCTCCATCGGATGTGCTCCCTACCACTTCTCACCGAAGGGACGGATTTCCAGCTCGAACGTCCAGGCGCTCTTCGGCTGCTGGTAGAGCTGCCAGTAGGACGACGCGACCGATGCCGGCGGCATCAGCAGGTCCGGATCATCGAGCGCGTTCGGGCCGAGCGCCTCGATGCGGCGCTGCCGGACCCATTCGGTGTCGACACCGGAATCGATGATGAGGTGCGCGACATGGATGTTCTTCGGCCCCAATTCGCGCGCCATTGCTTGCGCCACCGCGCGCAGGCCGAATTTGGCGCTGGCAAAGGCGGCATAGCCGCTGCCGCCACGCAAAGAGGCGGTGGCACCTGTGAAGAAGATGTTGCCGCCGCCGCGCGGCAGCATCAGCCGCGTCGCCTCACGCCCGGCCAGGAAGCCGGAGTAGCACGCCATCTCCCAGACCTTCCGGAACACCCGTTCGGTGGTCTCCAGGATCGGGAAGTTGACGTTGGCGCCGATGTTGAAGATGCAGACTTCGAGCGGCGCATGCTTGTCGGCGTCGTTGAGGAAGGAGATGATCTCCTCCTCCTTGCGCGCATCGAGCGAGCGGGCATGGATCTCGCCGCCGGTGGCCTCGATCTCCTTGACCAGCGGTGCCAGCTTGTCACCATTGCGGCGGCCGGCGAAGATCGTGAAGCCCTCGGAGGCGAACTTCTTGGCGATCTCGCCGCCGATGAAATCGCCGGCGCCGATGACCGCGACCGTCCTGTTTCTCTTCTGCATGGTGCTCTCCGGCCTTTGTGTTGGGTCTTTTCCGAGTGCTGCGTCAGCGCGGGCTGCGCAGCGACTCGGCTAGTTTGTGCTTCAGGAGCTTGCCCGTCGACGTCGCGGGCAGCGCGTCCATGAGAATAATCTCGGACGGACGCTTGTACGAGGTGAGTTGCGGCGCAACATGGGCCATCAGGTCCTGTACGGTCGCCGTCGAGCCCTTGATCAGCTGCACGAAGGCGACCACCTCCTCGTTGCCCTCGACCGACCGCCCGACCACGGCGCACTGCACAACGGCGTCATGCGTGCTCAGGATCGCCTCGATCTCGGCCGGATAGACGTTGAAACCGGAACGGATGATCATCTCTTTGGTGCGCCCGACGATATAGAGGGCGTCATTCTCGTAACGAGCCAGATCGCCGGTGTTGAACCAGCCGTCGGCGTCGATCGCCTTCGCGGTCAGATCGGGGGCGCGGTAGTAGCCGCGCATCACATTCGGGCCACGGACGTGAAGCTCGCCGACTTCACCGTCGGCAACAATGCTGCCATCGCGGCCGACAAGCTTGGCTTCTAGGCCCGGCATGACGCTGCCGACCGCATGATCGGCCCGCGGATTATCAGGCCGGACGCCGGAAATTCCCGGCGAGCATTCGGTGATGCCATAGCCGTTGAGCAGCGGCAGGCCGAGTTCTTCCTCGACCCGCAATTTGAGCTCGAGGTCGAGCGGCGCGCCGGCAACCGAGATCACGCGCAGCCTGCCGCGATCGAGCTTCGGCAAACCCGCGTTGCGGCGATATTCAAGCAACCGCTGGTAGGTCGCGGGCACACCGTTGAGGATGGTAATGCCCTCCTGCGCCATTGCTTTCACTAGCGCGGCGGGATCGTACTTGGTGACGAGGCGCACGGTCGCCCCGACCATCAGGGTCATGGTGAGCAGCGAGATGCCGACGATGTGCGAGATCGGCAGCACGCAATATTGCACGTCATCGTCGGCCATCTTGCGAAAGACGGCAGTACCGCGGGCGCTGAACAGCAGATTGCGATGCGTGAGCATCACGCCTTTCGGCGTTCCCGTTGTGCCCGACGTATAGATGAGAACGGCGACCTGCTTTGCACCGTCGGCCTCAAGCGGCTCGGCGACGGTAGCCAGGTTCAGTGCTGTGACGGCGACGCCACGGAGCGGACCCATGTCCTGCACCACTGCCTGGTAGCGCTCGGTATGGGCGGCCGCCTCCTGCGAGACGTCAGCCGTCAGGAACACGCGGCGGGCGCCACTGTGATCCCTGATCTGGTCGAGCTCACGCGCCGACAGCCGTGGATTGACCACGATTGCCCAGGCGTCGAGCCGGCTTGCCGCCAGGAGCAGGCAAGCCAGCGGAATGGAATTCTCACTCACGATCATCATTCGGTCGCCGGCGCGGACGCCGAGTGCCTGCAGCGCCTCGGCGACGTGCTCAACCGCGCGATCGAGCTCGCGATAGGTCAGCCGCCCCTTGTCGTCGATCAGCGCCAGATGATCCGGCGTGGCCTCGACGTACCGATCCATCACCTCGTGAATGCGGTTCGGTAAACCTTCGACACTTCCTTCCGCCACTTGCGCTAACGCGTCCACCGAAACCTCCCTGCGACGGCCCTTGCGGCCTGCTTATTTCCCGGGCCCGCTCAGGCCGTCTTGCGCTGTCCCGTGGCGAGTTGCGCGACGATCTCCTCCTCGACCTCGCGCAGGCGATCCTTGCCGAAGAATATCTCGTCACCGACGTAGAAGGTCGGCGATCCAAAGGACCCGCGCGCGACGGCGTTGCTGGTATTCTCGATCAGCTTCTTCTTGACCTCGTCCTGCTGCGCACGGGCCATGACGCGATCGATATCGAGTCCGGAGGACAGGAATGCGTCGCGAAACACCTGCGGATCGTCCATCTTCTTGGGCTCGACCCACATGTGGTGATAGGCGGCGCGGAAATAGGGCTCGAACATCCCTTCGAATTGAGCAGCAACAACACCGCGCATCAGCGTCAGCGTGTTGACCGGGAAGAACGGGTTCAACTTGAACTTCGTGATGTTATGGCGGCGCAGGAAGCGCTCGGTTTCGAGCGTGTTGTATTCGGGCTTGTTCTTGATCCCCTGCAGGGATTCGCCGGGCGACATGTTGCCCGTCGCCTTGTAGACGCCGCCGAGGAGCACAGGGACGTAGTCAAACCTGACGCCGGTACGCTTTTCGATGTCCGGGAGCGCGAGTTCGGCGAGATAGGCGTTCGGGCTTCCGAAATCGAAGTGGAATTCGACCTTGAGCGGAGCAGCCATGGAACGCCCTTCCCTTCGAATTGTCGGCGGCCGCTTGCGGCCGGGTTGATCGTGGCCGAGACCATAAGTTCTATTTTAGAACTGTCAATATGATATTTATCATCCAATGGCTGATCCAAAGGCATCCTGTTGAAATTCTGTAAGTTCTGATTTAGAATTTTATCCGTATTGTCGATCCGCAGATCGCTGGAGACGCTGATGAAATGGGATGCCCTCGAAGAGGAGCCGTGCTCGCTGGCCCGCACCGTGGCTGTGATCGGTGACCGCTGGAGCCTCTTGATCCTGCGCGAATGCTTCCTGCGCATCCGCAGATTCGATGACTTCCAGGCGTCGCTCGGAATCACCCGTCATTTGCTCGCCGACCGGCTGAAGAAGCTGGTGCGCTTCGGCGTGTTGCGCAAGATTCCCTATCAGGAAGCGCCGAAGCGCTACGAATACATCCTGACGCAGAAGGGCCTCGACCTCTATCCGATCATCATGTCGATCGTGCACTGGGGCAACATCCATATGGTCGACTCGCGTGGGCGGCCGTTGCTGCATGAGCACAAGAATTGCCGGAAGATGTTCGACCCCGTCATGGTCTGCTCGGAATGCGGTGAGCCGCTATCGGCCAAGGCCGTCCACGTGCATCGGGGTCCCGGTGCGCGACAATCCTCGCCGGTCCATGCGAAAGCGCAAGTGCACGCCAAGTGAGGGCCGGTGCGGTTCGACAAGGGCGGCGATGTACGGACCATGCTGCTTCAGGACCGCATGCGCCGGATGCCACACGCACTCCGGTTCAGCGCTGCTCAGGCAGTGCGACGTTGCTGTCCTCCAGCCCGCAATTCCCGGTCCTGCACGAGGACCTTCTCGGAATAGAGCTGGTCGATCTCCTGCTGGGACAAGCCGAGCGCGCCCAAAATCTCCTCATTATGCTCGCCGAGCAGGTCGGCCTTGAGGTTGGAGCGTGGCTGCCATTCCGAGAATCGCGTCGGGGCGCCTGGGATCGCGAACCTGCCGATCTGCGGATCGTCCACATAGCGAACCGTGCCGCGCTCGACCAGATGCGGCTCGGCCATCGCGTCGTTCAGGGTCAGCACCGGCGCGCACGGGATCCGCTCCTGCTCCAGTGCGGCGACGGCTGCATCGCGTGACGGGAAGGTCTTGAGCCAGGCCTCCACGATTTCGCCCACCATCACCCTGTTGTCGGCACGGGCGCGCGCGGACTCAAAACGTGGATCCTTTTCAAGCTCCGGCCGCCCCAGCGCGCGAACCATTTGCGGCCATTGATGCGCCAGCGCGCAGATGACAAGAAACTCTCCCCGACCACAATTGAACACGCCGACCGGCCCGCCGTTCGGATGCAACGATCCTTCCCGCTGAGGAACAAATGTGTCCCCGCGCAGGGAAACCTTCGGCACATTCGCCTCGTGCATGTGAAAGTAAGTGTCGAGCAAGGTGGCCTCGATGAACTGCCCCTCCCCCGTGCGTTCGCGGTGAAGCAGCGCAAAACCCACCGCCATTGCCGCAGCGACACCGGTCGACGCGTCCCCGATCGCAATCGGTACCTGCGCCGGCTTTCCGTCGGGATCGCCGATCACCCCGGTGATCCCGGCGAATGCCTGGGCGATATAGTCGAACCCCGGCTTGTCGCTCAGCGGCCCGGTCTGTCCGGCGAAGGAGATCGAGCACATGATCAGTTTCGGATTGATCTTCTTCAGCGTCTCGTAGCCGAGCCCCGCGCGCTCCATCACGCCGGGCGTGAAGTTCTCCACGAGGACATCGGTTTCGGCCGCGAGGCGAGTCAGGATCTCGCGGCTTTTCTCGTGCTTGAAGTCGAGCGCGAGGCTCCGCTTCGAATGGTTCTGCTGGAAGAAATAGGTGCTTTGCGATGTGTTCTTGTAGGCGGGATCACGCGGCTTGAGGCCCTGGAACCGCGATCGGTCGCCGAATGGAGCCAGTTCGATCTTGATCACGTCGGCCCCGGCCTCGGCCAGAAGCCGCGTGCAGGTCGGGCCCGCGACGAATTGGGTGATGTCAAGGACGCGATAGCCGGTCAGCATTTTCGGAGGCAGGGTCATCTCAATTGTCCAGATGTTGCGGTTCAAGAGCTCCGGTCGGCCCGGGATCGGTCGCCGGCCGCGTGCCAAACAGGTTTTCCCGCGCCCGCTCGTCGAGCGTCTTGCGAACGGCGCGCCGTCCGACCTCAAGGCCCTTCTGGAGCCGGGGCCGCGCACGCAGCTCGGTGAACCAGCGCTTGACGTGCACGAAGTCGTCGAGGGTGAAGCCTTGCGCCTTGTGGGTCATCACCCAGGGAAAGCAGGCGATGTCGGCGATCGAGTAGTCATCGCCAGCGACATAGGCACCGGTTTCGCCCAACCGATTGTCGAGCACGCTGTAGAGGCGGCGCGCCTCGCTGTTGTATCGCTCGATGGCGTACGGAATCTTCGTCGGCGCGTAGAGCGAGAAATGCCCGTTCTGGCCGAGCATCGGTCCAAGCGCGCTCATCTGCCACATCAGCCATTGCTGCAGGCGATAGCGTCCGCGCAGGTCTCGCGGAAAGAAGCGACCGGTCTTTTCTGCGAGATAGAGCAGGATCGCGCCGGATTCGAAGATCGTCAGCGGGTCGCCTCCCTCGGGCGGATCGCTGTCGACGATGACAGGAATCCGCCCATTGGGATTGAGGCTGCGGAACTCCGTCGTGAACTGGTCGCCCCGCGTGATGTTCACGGGCACGACCGTATACGGCAGCCCGCACTCCTCGAGCATGATCGAGATCTTCCAGCCGTTCGGCGTCGGCGCAAAGTGAAGGTCGATCATCACAGCCTCCGACGTCGTTAATCAGGCCAACTGCTTCTCGCGGGACAGCGCGAGACCTGCCTCCTGGAGCCGCCGCCCGAGCATCGAAACGCGGTCGTTGCCCCAAAACTGCTCGCCACGGAAGACGCAGATCGGCACGCCGAAGATGTTGTCCTGCTGGCTCTCCTGCTGCGCCTCCTCATACTCGCGCCGGCCGTCGCCTTCGAGATAGGCGCGATAGTCGGAGCCGGACATGCCGAGCAACTCGATGAAGCGCTCGACCGCGTCGACCTCGTCAACCGCAAGCTCGCGACGGAAGAACAGCTCATAGACAAGACGGCTGTATTCGACCAGACGCCCCTGCTTCTCCGCGAACAGGCCGCCGATCAGCGCCGGCGCCGTGTCGAAGATCTTCAGGGGGCCGCGGATGATCTTCTTGTCGCCGCGCTCGTTCGCGGTCCGCCGCGCGTCCATGTAGGAATACTTGACCTTGTATTCCGAATAAACGCTGCGCTGACCGGAGCCCTTGATGCGGAGCTGGAATGGTCTCCATTGCACCTTGATGTCGTACTTGCTCTCCAGTTCGAACACCGGGTCGAATGCAAGCCAGGCATAGGGGCTCTTGTAGTCCGAATACATCTTGAGGATTTCGCGGGACAATGTTTTCTCCTTTCGATCTCATTGGGATTGGGCGACGAGCGGGCACTGGCTTTCCGAGAGCGGTTGCGCTGCCTCGGATGCCGGAATGACCTTCTCGATGGTGTAGTAGTCCCAGGGCTTCTTGACCTCGCTCGGAGCCTTGATGCTGGCCATGTAGAATGGATGCATCAGCCAGCCATCCGCGCGCACCGCGCCGTTCTGGACATACATGTCGCTGACCGGCAGCCGTCTGATCTCTTCGGCGACCTTCGGGCCGTCCAGGCTGTTGGCAGCGGCCACGGCCTGGAGATAGTGGAGCGTTCCCGAGTAGACGGCGGCCTGGTCCATCGTCGGCATTGCATGATGCTGGCTGAAGAAGCGCTCCGACCAGGCGCGCGTCTCGCTGGTGCGGTCCCAATAGAACGGGGTCGCGAAGGTCAGGCCCTGCACGTTCGCAATTCCCAGCGCATGCACATTCGTAATGTAGGTCAGGGGCACAACGATGTGCTGACCACCCTCGGCAACGCCGAACTCCTTGGCTTGCTTCAGCGCGTTGGTGGTGTCCTCGGCCGCCGAGATCAGCCAGATCACCTTGGCTTTCGAGGCCACCGCCTGCAGGAGGAACGAGCTGAAGTCGGGGTTGTTCTGCGGGAACCGCACCGAGCCCAACACCTTGCCTCCGGCCGCCTTGATGGCGCCCGCGGCAGCATCCTCCATCGCCTTGCCGAACTAGTAGTCCGCGGAGAGGAAGAAGAAAGTGTCGAGCCCGCGCTCGATCAGCGGCCTCGGCAGTGGCGCCGAGATTGCGTAGGCGTTGAGCGACCACGAGAACGCAGTGGCCGCGCAGGCCTGCTGGGTAATCGCGGGAGAGCCGGTTACACCGTGAATGACGATCTTTGTTGCGCGCCCGCGCCAGCTCTTGGACGGCGAGCGCGACGGCCGATTGCGCCACGTCGACGATGACGTCGGCGCCGCCATTGTCAAACCAGTTGCGGGCGATCGCCGCCCCTACATCCGGCTTGGCCTGGTGATCGCCGGAGACGATTTCGATCGGGCGGCCAAGCACTTTGCCACCGAAATCCTCGACCGCCATTTTCGCGGCCAACACCGAACCCGGCCCCATGATGTCCCGGTACATCCCCGACATGTCGGTGAGCACCCCGATCTTGACCGGCGTCGCCTCCTCCGCATGAACCGGTGCCGTAATCGCGCCGCCGATCAGTATCGCTATCGCCACGAGCGCGATGCCTTGCTTGTTTGTCATGATTGTCCTCAACGTCCACCACTGGGACGGCATGCATGTGCCGGCCTTCTTCTGGTTCAGATGATCTGCCTGGCCTTCAGATCGTCGAGCCTCTCCCCGGAGAGGCCGAGCAAGCCGCTGTAGATCTCGTGATTATTCTGGCCGAGCGTCGGAGCCGGCGCGGTGTAGCCCTTGGGGGTTCGCCCCATCTTGATCGGAAAGCCGGCGCCGACGACCCGCTGGCCCGGCGTCTCGGTCGGATGGTCAAGCTCCTGCAGCATGTCGCGCGCGCCGAGATGCTCCCAGGCGAGGATGTCGTCGATGTCGCGAATGGGACTCGCGGCGACATCGCCCTTGTTGAGTGCCTCGATCGCTTCCGCCGTGGTTCGCCCCTGCGTCCATTCGGTCACGATGGCGTCGATCACGGCGTTGTTGCCGACACGCCAGCCGGTGTTCATGAATCTCTCGTCCTGCGCGAGATCAAGCCGGTCGATCACGCGCAACAGCGCCAGCCAGTCCTCGTTTGTGGCCGCACCGAGCGCGATCGCGCCATCGCGTGTGGAATAGGTATTGAAGGGCGAGAACCGCATGATGCGATTGCCCTGGCGCGGCGCCACACCGAGATCCGCATAGCAATCGAGCGGCTCGTCCAGCACCAGCGATAGCAGGCAGTCAGCCATCGCGACGTCGACGAACTGCCCTCGCCCCGAAATGCGCCGTTCGACCAACGCGGCGAGGATGCCGGACACGGCAAAAGCCCCCGTGATCCCGTCCGCAAGCGCCGGGCCTGCCTTGCTGGGGCCCGCGTCCGGCATGCCGGTAATCGACATCAGGCCGGCCGCCGCCTGGATCATCAAATCGTAGGCCTTGAGTCGCCGATCTGCGCCAGTCGAACCATAACCGGTCAGCGCGCAGTGAACGATCGCCGGATTGACCTGCCGGTTTGCTTCGTAATTGATCCCTAGGCGCTCGGCCGCGCCGGGCCGCAAGTTCTCGACCAGGATATCCGACTTGCGCAGCAGCGCCTGGAAGATATCCATGCCCTCCGGCGTCCGCATGTTCAGCGTGATCGACTTCTTGTCGCGGCAGCGCTTGAGATAGGCCAGGCCGAGATCGCTGTCGTGCTGCCGGTCGAGCGACACACCGTCCTTTCCGAGAAATGGCGGACCGGTCATGGTTGGATCGCCCCGCTCCGGCCCGTCGATCCGAATGACCTCCGCGCCGAAGCCAGCCAGCATCAAGGTCGCGAACGGACCGGAGTAGAACCGCGTGAGATCGAGAACCCGGATACCCTGCAGCGCGCCCTGCTTGGTCGTCTGGCTCGCTGTCATCCGGCATTCCTTCCCGCTTATTGTCCTCTTCATCGTTGACGCCGCGGCCATATAGGTCAAATGTTTTTCGATCCGGATTATTGATGCGAAAATGGAATGAATGATGCGAGCCCGCCGCCCACGCCAGTTCGAGGTCAGCCTCAAACATCTTCGCGCCGCCAATTCAGTTGCGGTGTATGGCAGCTTCACGGCTGCCGCTGCCGACCTCGGCATGACGCAGTCCGCGGTCAGCCGCCTGGTGCTTCAACTCGAACGCCAGCTTGGCGTCTCGCTGTTCCTGCGATCGACCCGCAACGTCACCCTGACGGCGCCCGGCCGTGAATTCACGACCTCGACGCAGCGCCTGCTCGCCGATCTCGGCACCCAGGTCGACAATGCCCGTGCGCTGGGCGGACAGATCAGGGGACGTCTGATCATCTCCTGCCTGTTGTCGCTCACCCATCATCTGGTGCCGGAAGCCGTGCTGAAATACAGGAAGGCGCATCCCGGCGTTGAGATTCACTTGCGCGAAGGTCTCGGCAGCGAGGTCTATGAAGATGTCCGGAGCGGTGTTGCGGACTTTGGCGTCGGCAATATCGCAGCTCTCGGCCAGGAGGTCGTCAGCGAAGACGTGGTGCAGGAGTCCTGCTTCGCGATCCTGCCCTCACGTCATCCGCTTCGCAACAAGATTACGGTCAGCCTGCGCGAGCTTCGCGATGAACCATTCGTGTCACTTCCGACGAGCTCGGGCCTGCGACAGCAGATCGACACCGTCGCGACGGCCAACGGCATTGTGCTCAAGCATGGCACCGTCGTCGAGCAATTCGGCACGCTCTATGACTTCGTCGCCGCCAATGTCGGCATCTCCATCGTTCCGGCATCGGCGTTGCCGCGCCGGGCCCCGCGCGGCGTCGTCGTCAAGAAGCTGGTCTCGCCGCCGCTGGTCCGCAGGATCGGGATATTGCGGCTCAAGAACCGTCCGCTGACACCCGCCGCAACCGGATTTCTGGATATCTTCCGTCCGCTGTTCCTGAGCGCTTCGCGCCGATAGACCCAGTTGCGGCGGCGCGCAAGTCAGGCAGCACGGATGGCCTGTCCTGACCCACGGTCGAACAGATGAGCGCGTTCGAGATCGAGTGCGACGTCAAAGGGCAGATCCGGCACGGCGGCCACGCCGACCGGCATCTGCACCGTGAACGGAAAGGCGCCGACGCTGCCGATCACAAGCGTATGCGGGCCGAGCGGCTCCACGTCCTTCACGATCATGCGGATGGCGGTGCCCGCCGGCGCTCCCTGATGCAGGACATGATCGGGCCGCACACCGAGCACTACCGGCTTTCCGACGCTGCCGGCATAGGCCGCTTCGCGCGATTTCGGCAATGTCAACGCCGCACCCGACGGCTCGGTAAAGACCAGCGCGCCGTCGCGGGCAGCGATCTCACCATGGATGAAGTTCATGCTGGGCGCGCCGATGAAGCCTGCAACGAAGAGATTAGCGGGCTTCTCGTAGATCGTGATCGGATCGGCCGCCTGTTCGATTAGCCCGCGATTCATCACCACGACGCGGTCGGCCATCGTCATGGCCTCGACCTGATCGTGCGTCACATAGACGATCGTCTTGGCGAGCCGGCGATGCAGCGCCTTGATCTCGGTGCGCATCTCGATCCTGAGCTTGGCGTCAAGATTGGACAGCGGCTCGTCGAACAGGAAGACGTCGGGGCTGCGCACGATGGCACGGCCGATCGCAACCCGCTGGCGCTGACCGCCCGAGAGTTGTTTGGGGCGGCGGTCGAGATATTGCTCGAGATCGAGGATCCGCGCCACGTCCTTGACGGCCGTCTCGATCGTGGCGCGCGATTCGCCTCGCACCTTCATGCCGTAGCCGATGTTCTCGCCCACCGTCATATGCGGATATAACGCATAGTTCTGGAACACCATCGCGCAATTGCGCAAGCCGGGACGCAAATGCGTCACGTCGCGGTCGCCGATCCGGACCGTCCCACTGGTGACGCTCTCCAGTCCCGCAATCATCCGCAATGTCGTCGTCTTGCCGCACCCGGATGGGCCGACAAGCACGACAAACTCCTCGTCGGCCACGTTGAGATCGAGCCCTTCGATAATTCTGTAGGGCCCGTATGCCTTGCTGACGTTTTCGATCTCGACGTGCGCCATAAAATTCCGTTCCGTCTCTGGCCCGCAGCCACCAAGCGCCGGATGACGCTCACGCGTCATCCGGGAGTCTCGACGATATGCTAGTTCTTGGCCGGCAGGCCCATCGCCGCGCGATAGGCGGCGAGCTGCTTGGCACGGCCGAACTCGTCGGTCAGCCGGTTCCATTCCTTCGCCATCGCGTCGAGCGCCGCCTGCGGTGTGGTCTGCCCGGCAAGCGCCTTGCCGAGTTCGATCTCCACCACCTCGGTGTAGGAGAAATAACCGGGCAGACGCATGTCGAGCGCAACGTTCTTGGCATTGATCGAGTCGGCTTGCGCGCCAAGATATTCCTTGGCCTCTTCAGGCGTGAAGATCTTGCTCCACAGCTGCAGATTGGCGGTGTGCGATTTGCGGTAGGGATTGACGCCGCTGCCGCCGGTGATCGCCGCCTGGCCGGACACCTCCGGACTGGTCAGCGTCTTGACGAAGTCCCACGCCGCCTGCTGGTTCTTGCCGGCCTTCGGCACGGCAATCTGCCAGCCGCCAAACGCCATGAACGGACCTGGTATGACGGATGGGAACTTGTCCCATGTCTTGGTCTTCGCATTCCAGATCTGGTCCGAACCGGGCAGCATCGCCGAGCCGACCTTGCCGGAGATCTTCGACTGCTTGGGGTCGGCAGCAATGACGCCGGTATCGCCCCAGCCGATCGACTCCGCGACCTGGCCGCCGGCAACCGCTGCGTTCACTTCGCCGAACGAGAAGTTCAGCGCATTGGGCGGACCGAGCTTCGATGCCCGGATGTATTCCTCCAATCCCTTCACCCAGCCCGGATTGTTGATCTGGGCGTCCATCGTTTCAGGGTCGAAGAACATCGCCCCCGGATAGTTCGGATTATTGGTGTAGGCCGCCGCATGGCTGAAGAAGAACCAGAACTGCTGACCGCCGCGGCGGAAGGCTTCCGCCGTCCCCCACAGCCCCTTGTCCGGCCGCTGGAAGAACTCCGCGATGTCGAGATACTGCTTCCAGGTCTTCGGCGGCGCGAGATCGTAGCCGTACTTGGCCTTGAAGGCGTCCTTCTCCTTGGGATCGCTGAACAGATCCATGCGATAGGTATAGGTGTGGACATCGCCGTCCATCGATTGCGAATAGATCTTGCCTTCCCACACCATCAGCCGCTCGCGATAGGCGGGCTCGATATCATCCCAGTCCTTGCCGGACTGCATCTCCTTCGGCATTTCGCTGAGATAAGGCACGAAATCCGGCAACCAGGCCGGCGCGAAGCTGACCATATCGAATGCCGCATCAGACTGCGTGAGCGACGTCACGATCTTCGGGTACAATTCCGACCACGGAAACTCGACGACATTGACTTTGCCGCAGGTCTTCTTCGTCCATTCGTCGGCGCCGAGCTTGAGCGCAGAGGCGATATACGGTCCGGTCTGCGACGCCACCGTCAAGGTGACGCCGGTATAGTCCGGGCTGCAGGCAGCGTTCGCCTCACCCGCGGCACAGGCCGCCGCGAGTGAGGTGGCAAGCATCAGGAATGTTCGTCGCAACATCATATTGTCCTCCCTTATCCACGTTTTCTTACTTGATGGCTCCGAGTAGCAGGCCAGACCGCATCATGCGGCTGAGCAGGCCAGCCATGATCATCATTGGAACGATGGCGACGAGCGCCGCGGCTGAGATCGCCCACCATTCGTCGCCGCGCTGGCTGTTCTGTCCTGCCACCAGAATGGGAAGCGTCTGCCATTTAGAATTGGTCAGGAACAGCGCAAACAGAAACTCATTCCAGACGAAGGCCAGCGTGATCATGAAGGTCGCCAGCAATCCGTTCATCGACATCGGCACCACGATGCCGAGGAAGATGCGCCAGCTCGGCACATTGTCGACCATCGCGGCCTCTTCGACTTCGATCGGCACGGCCTCGAAGAAGTCACGCATCAGCCAGACGACGATCGGCAGCGAGAATGCGATGTAGCACAAGGTCAGGCCGACATAGCTATCGATGAGCTGAAAACCAAGGCGGCCGATTTCGCTGTAGAGCAGATACAGCGCAAACGCCGTGACGATCGGCGGGAACATGCGCTGGCTGACGAACCAGAACAGGATGTCCTCATTGCCGAGGATCGGTCCCGGCAAAGGCAGGCGATTTGCGATGATCGCAACCACAAGTGCGACGGGGAACGCGAGCAGCAACGCCTGCGGCCGGGTGAACCCAAGCGTAGTGCTGAACAGCAGATAGCCGCCGAGCGCGAGCAGGAAGAAGGCGAGACCTGCGCCCAGCCGGACCCTGAATTCGAAGCGCACCAGCGCATAGGCCGCCATCGCGCCGATCGCAGTGGCGATCGCCGCTGCCGACAGCCCCACGATGGTCGAGTTCATGAACGTCCGGAAGAACTCGCCGCGGATTCCCTCAAAGAGATCGATCAAGGGCTGCAAGGTCGGCGTGAAATCGATGAACGGCAGGTAGGTCGGACCACCAACCACTCCCGGCGGCGTCTTGAACGCCGTCACGACCACCCAATAGAGCGGGAATATGCTGATCAGACACCAGACGAGGACACCGGCGGTGATCAGCCAACGGCCCCAGGGCGACAGTCCGGTCAAGCTGCGCCCGCTCATCGGAGTTTCTCCAGATGCGGCCGCAGCAGCGCCAGATAGGTCACTCCGAAGATCGTGATCACGATCAAAAAGAGGAAGCTGAGCGCCGACGTATAGCCAAGATTGAACTTCTTGAAGCCTTCCTGATAGGCGAACAATGTCAGGGTCTCGGTGTCCACGCCCGGTCCGCCGCCTGTCATCACGAAGACGGTGTCCATGATCTTGTAGCTCTCGATCAGACGGATGAAGACGACCGCAGCCGAAATCGGCAGCAGCATCGGAAAGGTGATCCCCCAGAACTGCTGCCAGGCGCTGGCATTCTCGAGCTCGGCCGCCTCGTAGACATCCTCCGGCAGTGTCTGCAGGCCGGCGAGCATCATCAGCACCACGAACGGCGTCCACTGCCAGATCTCGACCGCGATGATGCAGGCGAGCGCCCAATGCCCGTTGGTGAGGAACGGCAGGTTGACCAGGCCGAACAGGCCCAGGAACTGATTGAGCGGTCCCATTGTCGGGTTGAAGATCATGCGTGCCACCAGCGCGACAGCGACCGGAGCGAGCAGCATCGGCAGCAGCAGGGCGACACGAAACAGCCGCTCGCCCGGCACGCGCGCGTTCAGCGCCAGCGCCACGGCGAATCCGATCGTGTATTGCAGCCCCACGGCGATGAAGGCGATCAGCGTCGTCGTGAAGATCGCGTTCCAGAAGCGCGGCTCTTGCAACAGCGTTACATAGTTGCCGAACCACACGACCCGGGGCGGGATCGGCGGAATCAGGCGATAGCTCAGGAAGCTTGTGGTCAGCGAATAGATCAACGGAAAGATCGAGATCGCCAGCACGACGAGCACCGCCGGCCAGATGAAGACATGCTTGATCGGATCATTCCGCATCATGGCGCGGATCACTTCCCCAAGAGAGCTTCGATCTCCGCGCGCCGCGGCATGGCAGGCGCGGTCCCCGCTCGCGTCACCGAGATCCCCGCCGTCGCCGAACCAAAGCGCGCAGCCTCCAGCGGATCAGCGCCGTCCGCGAGCGCGGCCGCGAAGCCGCCGACGAATGCGTCGCCGGCACCCGTGGTTTCAAGCACCTTGCCGGCGACGAAGGGCGGCACATGCAGCGAGCGATCCCGCGCATGGAACAGCGCTCCGCGCTCGCCGAGCGTGATCAGCGCCGTCCCGGCGCCCTTGGCAAGCAGGGCGTCACCGGCGCGGCGAGCGCCCGCAAGGTCGCTCACGGCGATTCCTGTCAACGCTTCGGCCTCGGTCTCGTTCGGGACGACATAATCGCAAAGCGCAAACAGGCCAGCGTCGAACTTGATCGCCGGCGCCGGATTGAACACGGTGATGCTGCCGGCGGCGCGCGCGAGCTCGAGCCCTCGCAGTGCCGCATCGACCGGCTGCTCAAGCTGCGTCACGAACACGCGGCTGGCACGGATGGCATCTGCGGCTGCGTCGATGTCAGCCGGGCTGATACCGCCGGCGGCTCCTGGCACCACAATGATCGCGTTGTCGCCCCGGGTCTCGTGGACATAGATGAAGGCGGCGCCGGTCGGCGCCTCCGCGGTCTTGGCCACGCGCGGCAGAATCCCCTCGGCCTCCCAGGTCTTGATCGCGAGCTCGCCAAAAGCGTCGCTGCCGATCCGGGAAATAAAGGTCACGCTGGCACCCGCCCGCGCGGCTGCCACAGCCTGGTTCGATCCCTTGCCGCCGGGACCCATCGCAAATCCCGATCCGGCGATCGTCTCGCCAATCGCCGGCATGCTGCCGGCGCGGAAGGCGAGATCGACGACGAAGACGCCAAGGACGGCGACGCCACTCCTGCTCATGATCATCACTCTCCGTCCGGCGCGATGACGCCCTTGGAGAACAGGAAGCAGCCGTAGAAGCGGCGCTCGCCTGTTGCGATGACGCAATAGGCCATCTTGGCTTTTTCGTAGAAGGCGTGGCGCTCAACCCCGACCAGCGGCCAGGATCGCCCCTCCGCGCGATCGATCGCGGTCTGCACCTCGCGCTGCACCGGCGGCACTTCCTGCGGCTGGCCGACGATCTCCATGCGAACAGCCGCATCGTCGACGAACGTATCGAGCGGCAGCACCGAAAGAATGGCTTCGACCGCCTTTGCGGCGCTGACATTGTCGATGCGCAGCAAGCGGCCAAGAACCGTCTGGCGCGCGATCGAGTCGGCCGGAAAATTGGTATCGCACACCACCAGGCGATCGCCGTGCCCCATCGCCCGCAAGGCATAGAGCACGTCGGCATTGAGCAGTGGGTTGATGCTCTTGAGCATGTTGCGTCCCTCCCTTGTCTTCAAAATCGCCCGAACTCTGACGGTCCGGATCCCAATCAGTATCACCCCAAAGTGACGTCCCTAATCTCCATAGGGAATCCAGATGTTCTTCACCTGTACGGCATGGCGGAGCAGGATCGGGCCCTCGCTCGCGGCCTTGTCGTACCAATCGAGCAGCAGACCATGATCGACCAATGTGCGTTTGAGATTGCCTGTGGACAGCCGTTCGGCGACGGTTGAGGCGTCCTGCGAGCCGAAGGCCCAGAGTGCGTCGACATCGTCGTGCTCGGCAAGGACCTTCACGAGGTCGTCGCGGCTGCCGGTAATGATATTGACGACACCAGCCGCCACATCCGATGTCTCCAGCACCTGGTAGAAATCGGTGGCGGCGAGCGGATGGCGTTCACTCGGCACGGCGACGACGCGGTTGCCCATCGCGATCAACGGCGCGACCAGGCTGACGAGGCCAAGCAGCGGAGCCTCGTCGGGACAGACAACCCCGACCACGCCGATCGGCTCGTGCATCGCGAGCGCGACGCCGCGCAACGGCGGCGCATGGATGCTGCCTTCGAATTTGTCGGCCCAGGCTCCATAGCTGAACAGCCGCTCGATGCTCGCATCGACCTCCGCGCGCGCCTTTGCACTCGATATGCCCGTCATGTCGGAGATGCGCCGGGTGAACTCGTCACCGCGTGCGGAAAGGTTCTCGGCAAGGTAGTAGAGAATCTGGGCGCGATTATGCGCCGTCGCTCTCGCCCATGCCTCGGCCGCGCGCGCGGCGGCGACGGCGTTGCGGATGTCCTTGCGGTTGCCCTCGCCCGCCTCGCCGAGGTGCCGGCCTTTCGGCGATAGCACGGCCCGCGAATAATTGCCGTCGGGGCGAACCTGCTTGCCGCCGACGAACAGTTTTGCTGTCCGGTCAATCGGCGGCGCGCCGAATCCGCCATGGTCGGTGGCTGCGGCCGGCGGCGGCAACGCCTTCCCGCGCGCTTTCCGCCCGCTCCATGCCTTGGGCTTGAGATATTCGTACATGCCTTCACGGCCGCCCTCGCGGCCGAAACCGGACTCGCGATAACCGCCAAAGCCGACGCTGGCGTCGAACAGATTGGTCGCGTTGATCCAGACCACGCCGGCCAGCAGTTTCGGCGCGATATCCAGCGCCAATCCGATCGTCTCGCTCCACACGCTGGCGGCAAGCCCATAGCGCGTGTTGTTGGCCAGCATCACGGCCTCATCAGGCGTACGGAAGGTCATCGCCACCGCCACCGGGCCAAAAATCTCCTCGATCGCCACGGTCGACGACGGATGCACGTTCCAGAGCAAGGTTGGCGGATAGAAGCATCCCTCCTCCGGGATCGCGCCGGGCGCCTGGTATTTCTCGGCGCCCTCCTTCACCCCGATTTCGACCAGTGCCTTGATCCGCTCGAGTTGCACCGGCGCGACCACCGCGCCCATATCGATCGCCTTGTCGAGCGGCGGGCCAACGCGAAGCGTCTCCATGCGACGGATCAGGCGCCTGCGGAAGGTCTCCGCAATCCCCTCCTGCAGCAGCAAGCGCGAGCCGGCGCAACAGACCTGGCCCTGGTTGAACCAGATGGCATCGACCACGCCTTCGACGGCGCCGTCGATGTCGGCATCGTCGAACACGATGAACGGTGATTTGCCGCCGAGCTCGAGCGTCAGCGACTTGCCAGTACCTGCGGTCGATTGGCGGATCAACCGCCCGACCTCGGTCGATCCCGTGAAGGCGATCTTGTCGACCCCTGGATTCTCGACGAGCAGCGCGCCCGTTGCACCATCGCCCGTGAGCACGTTCAACACGCCGGGCGGCAGACCTGCCTGGGCCGCAAGTTCAGCGAACAGCAGCGCGGTGAGCGAGGTGAATTCCGCCGGCTTCAGCACCACCGTATTGCCTGCGGCCAGCGCCGGCGCGATCTTCCATGCCAACATCAGCAGCGGGAAATTCCAGGGGATGATCTGTCCGATCACCCCGATCGGCACCTGATCGGCAAACTCACGCTCCTGCAACTGGGCCCAGCCGGCGTGATACAGGAAATGCCGCGCGGCGAGCGGCACGTCGAGATCGCGGGTTTCCCGGATCGGCTTGCCGTTATCGATTGCCTCCAGCACGGCAAACAACCGCGCATGCCGCTGCAGCATGCGGGCCAGTGCGTAGAGATGGCGCGCGCGGCCGTGACCGCCGAGCTTTGCCCAAAGCGGCTGCGCGGTGAGCGCGGCACGCACCGCCGCCTCCACATCGGCGGAATAGCCTTGCGCAATCCTGGCCAGCGTCTTGCCGGTCGCGGGCTCGATCGTCGTGAGGTGCTTGCCCGAATGCGGCGCGACGAATTTGCCGCCGATGAAGTGTCCGAAGGTGGCGTCGTGCCGCTTCAGCCAGGCACGCGCCTCGCCGTCCGCCTCGGGAGCGGGACCGTACTCCATCGTTTCAAAGTATTGCGCGACGCTCATCGCCGAAGTCTCATCCCACGGGGTGGCGGTTGAAGGCCGAATAGCGGCCGGTGACGTGATGCTCGAGCTGGCGCTCGATGTCGGCGAGCAGGCTCGAGGCGCCGATGCGGAACAGATCCGGCTCGAGCCAGTCGCGTCCCAATTCCTCCTTCATCAGAAACTGATAGGTGAGCACGTCCTTTGCCGTCGAGATTCCGCCGGCCGGCTTGAAGCCGATCTTGTAGCCGGTGCGCTCTTGATACACCCGGATCATCCGCAGCATCGCGAGCGTCACCGGCAGCGTCGCGTTGACGCCCTCCTTGCCGGTGGACGTCTTGATGAAGTCGGCGCCCGCCATCATGCAGATCATCGATGCCTTCGAGACGTTGCGCAGCGTCTTGAGATCACCCGTCGCCAAAATCGTCTTCAGATGCGCCTTGCCGCAGGCGGCACGAAAATCCCTGACCTCGGCGTAAAGCGCGCGCCAATCGCCGGTCAGCACATGCTCGCGCGTGATGACGATGTCGATCTCCTGCGCGCCATCCCTGACCGACGCCTCGATCTCCTTGAGCTTGAGGTCGTGCGGCACCAGGCCCGCCGGAAATCCGGTCGAGACCGCGGCAACCGGGATGTCAGATCCATCGAGTGCCTCCACCGCCGCCGCAACGAAACGGTGATAGACGCAGATCGCGCCGGTGTGCAGCCGACGGCCGGTAAAGCCCAGCGCCTCGAGAATGTCGGCCCGCACGGGAGCCTTGGCCTTGGCGCAGAGGCGCTTCACCCGCTCCGTGGTGTCGTCGCCATTGAGCGTCGTCAGGTCGATGCAGGTGACTGCTTTGAGAAGCCACGCCGCCTGCGCGTCCTTCTTGACGGTTCGCCGGCCCGGCAGGCTCGCAACGCGCCGCTCGGCGGCCGACAGGTTGATTCTGATCTCGTCGACCCAATCCATCTCGAGCGCGCGGCCGCTGTTGCGCGAGACCGGATGCGCATGCCCCTCGCCCTTGGCATGAGGCTGCACCGGAATGGCGGACGGATTCTGTATCAGGACGCTCTGCGTCATCGAAACGCCCACCGTCCTAGCGAATCGGCTGAAACGCCAGATAGACTGAATGTGTCGATTGCAACATGCGATCCTCCCAGACCTTGCCCTGAGTTACCGGCGCATCACATCGCCAGACCCCGGATGGCCCCCGCTAAGCCGAATGTTATTATTATAACATATTGCCGTTGATAAACTCACAACATTGTAAGATCATTGTCAACCGGATAAGCAGGCGCGGTGACCAAAATGGCTGAAACACCGAACGCACGACCCAGCGAGACCCGCGCCCAGCGCCTGCAGCGGCTCCGCCGTGCCGTCGAGAGCAGCGGCGCGCTGCACCTGAAGGACGCCGCCGAGCTTCTCAAGGTTTCCGAAATGACGGTGCGGCGTGACCTTGCCGGTCCCGAGGCCGCGCTTGCCCTGCTCGGCGGCTATGTCGTGAACGCGGCGTCGCCGACCGGGATCAAATACGCGTTCGAGCAGGAGATCGACCAGCATACCCAGGATAAGCGCCTCGCCTGCCGGTCCGCCGCGGCCTCGATCAAGGAGGGCGACACGATCTTCATCGACTGTGGCACCACAATGCAGTCGCTGGCGGATTGTTTGCCTGAGGATCTGCCGCTTTCGGTGATCTGCTATTCGATGAACGTGGCGTCGATCGTCACGCAGCGGCCGGCGACGCAGGTGATGCTGATGGGCGGGCTCTACCATCCATCATCGCAATCATTCTCATCCGACGACGGCCTGTCCTATCTGCGCCGCCTCGGCGTCAACAAGGCCTTCATGTCCGCCGGCGGCGTGCACTGGACCCGCGGCGCGAGCTGCTCCAACTTTCACGAGGTCGCAATCAAGCAGGCCGTCATCGCGTCAGCGATGGAGAGCGTCCTGGTGGTCGACGCCAGCAAGCTCGGCAGCCTCAAGCCGGCGTTCTTCGCCGATATCGGCGCGTTCTCGCGGATCATCGTTGGTGGCGCTGCGACCTCGGACATGCGCAAGCACTTCCGCAGTCTTCCCGTCGAATACGTCACTCAAGCATGATCCGGAAAAGTGTGAAGCGGTTTTCCGAAAAGATCATGCTCAAACAAAAGAGCTAAAGCGCGATGATGATTCAACCTAATCTCATCGCGCTTTAGCGCGACCTGATCCGAACGGGGGCTGGCGCGCCCGAACCAGGCTTGCTGAACGATGCACGGCCTCGCAAGACCGCGCCTCGCCGGACGGAAGCTCAGTTGCAGGCGGGCTTCGCCTTGTTGCAGGCATCCGCCAGTTCGGCCGGCGGCTCCTTCTTGAACACGGTCTTGTAGGACTCCAGCACGTTCGACTGCGTCACCGGCAGCGACTGCACACCGACCCAGCCCGGCGTTTCCTTGCCCAGCAGCGCGTTCATCATCGCCAAAGCTTCCGCGACGCCCTGGTCATAGGGACGTTGCGAGCCGGTTGCCTTCAACGGACCGCCCTTGGCGATCTCGATCGCCGATTGCAGGCCGAGGTCGACCGTCGTGACGGGAATGTCGATGCTCTGCGCCCGCATCGAGCTCAGCGTATCCAGCGCCGGCTGGTCCCACACCGCGAACAGCCCCTTGATGTCGGGGTTGCCGGTGAGGAAGTCGCCGGCGATCTGCGAGACTTTCGGCGGGTCGGTGAAATCGACCTGCTTCATCTTGATGTCAGGCCGGTTCTTTGCCATCCACTCGCGCACGCCCTTGGTGCGTTCGTTGGTGCTGAAATAGTCGACGCCGAAATTGACGAGGCCGATGGTGCCGCCCTGCGCAACGCAGGACGCAAGGATCTGGGCCGCGATCTGCCCGTTACCCTGGCTGTCCGCCGAAACCATCGTCGCATATTCCTCGGGATGCTTCAGGCCGGTCGGGATGCTGTCCATCAACACCAGCTTGATGCCGGCCTGGGAGACCTTCTTGTAGGTCGGCGCGGTCGCGGTGAAATCGACCGGGATCGAGATGATGCCGTCCGGATGCTGCTGGATCGTGTTCTCGATGTCGGCGATCTGCTTGTCGACCTGATATTCGGCGGACGCGACGCCCGTCACCGTCACGCCGTACTTCTTCAGAGTATCGGTGATGCCCTGGATCTGGAGCTGCGCCCAATCGAGGTTCACGGTCTGCATGGAGATGCCGACCTTGAAATGCTTCTCCTTGATCTTGGCGGCATCGGCATCCGACAGCGCGAGCACCTCGGGCGAGGCGGCCTTTTCGCCATGCGGGCCCTGGCCGACGATCGACTTCGGTCCAAGCGTTGCGAGATCGACGCTCTTGACGCAGGTCGCCGGCACTTCGGCGCGGGCCGAGGGAGCGATCGAGATCGCTGTCGCCGCAATCAGCGCGGTCAGCGGCAAGGTTTGTCGCAAGATTGGCTTCATTGTTGTTCTCCTCCCGTTTTGGCTGCCGATTACGAAGGGCCGGCGACCTTGCCCTGACTGACTCCGATCAACGCTTCGTGAAAGCAACGGCGGCAACGATGATCGCGCCCTTGATCACGAGCTGCATCGGCGAGCTGACACCGAGCAGCACGAGACCGTTATTGAGCGTGCCGATGATCAGGCTGCCGAATAGCGTCCCCAGGATGTAGCCGCGCCCGCCGAACAGGCTGCAGCCGCCGAGAATCACAGCTGCGATGACGTCGAGCTCCATGCCCTGCACGACGTCGGGCCGGGCGGCATGCGAACGCGCGGACAACACCAGCGCCGCGAGACCGGCCAGCGCGCCGGTCAGGACAAAGGCTGCCGTCGTCACCCATTTGGTATTGATGCCGGAATAGAGCGCCGCGGTCGGATTGCCGCCGACCGCATAAATCCGCCGGCCGAACACGTTGTAATGCAGCAGCAGGATTCCAACGATCATCGCTGCCAGTGTCCAGGCGATCGGCACCGGCATGCCGAGGAACGTGCCTTCCCCGAAGATCGCAAAATAGGCCTCGTTGGTGATGATCACGGGCTTGGTGTTGGTCACCATCATCGCCAATCCACGCGCCATGCTGAGCGTGCCCAACGTCACCAGGAAGGACGGTATCGAGAGCTGCGTGGTCAGGATACCGTTTAACAGTCCGACCAGCGCGCCGGTGCCGAGCCCCGCTACCGCGCCGACGACCCAGCTGTTGTTGATCTGGCTCATCGCCAGCGCCGCCGCCATGCCCGACAGCGCCAGTGTCGATGCGACCGAAAGGTCGATCTGGCGCGCGATGATGACGAAGGTCATGCCGACCGCAATGATCGACACCAGCGTCGTCTGGCGGCCGATGTTCAGAAAATTATCGACCGAGAGAAACCACGGCGACGACAGGCTGAACACGACGAGCAGGACGACGAAGGCGAGGTAGAGCATGTAAGGCCGCTCGCCGCGCAGCAGGTTCTGCAGCAGCTTGCGGCGGCGGTCGGAAGGTGTCGGCGCGGAGGCGACATTGGGCGCGACTAGTTCGGTCATGCGGGCAACTCTTGCAATGCGTCCTTTGATGCGCTTTGGCCGGAAGCCTGGAGCAACTGAAGCAGATGGTGGAGGTCCTCGGCGTCGTCGATTTCGCCGCGGACCAGGGTTCTGACAACGCGGCCGTCGACGATCACGGAAATGCGGTCGCAAAGTTCGATCAGCTCGACGAGGTCGGATGAGACAATGAGGACACCGGTGCCGTCGCGGACGGCATGCCGTATCACTCCGTAGATTTCCTCACGCGCGCCCACATCGACTCCGACGGTGGGTTCGTCCAGCAGCAGCACGCGCGGCCGTGGGTCATTCCATTTTCCGAACACGACCTTCTGCTGATTGCCGCCGGAGAGCGTCCGGACCAGGCTCGAGGCGCCCTGCGCCTTCACCGCGAGCTTGCGGACCGCGACCTCCGCACGCCTCGTGGCAGCGCGTTGCTGCATCCAGCCCCAGCGCGAGAAATACGGAAGCCGCGACAGCGTGACGTTGCGCTCGATCGAGTGATCCAGCACGAGGCCCTGCACGTGACGGTCTTCCGGCACCAGGGCGATGCCCTGATCGATGGCGTCCGCCGGGCTGTTCGGCAACCAGCGCCGGCCGTCGATCTCGAACGTGCCGCTCTCGACCGGCCGGAGACCAAAGACGGTCTCCAGAATCTCGGTGCGCCCGCTTCCGATCAATCCGGCGAGGCCGTGGATCTCGCCTTTCAGGACTGATAACTCGACCCCACGCAGCCGGTCGTTCGATACGTTCGACAGCGACAGCACCGGCGATGAATCGACGGCGCGCGTTGCCTGCGGCTCGGCCCGAGACGGCACGGAAACCATCCGGTCGCTTCCGACGATCGCATTCACCAGGCGCTTCATATCGGTGTCGGCGGTGACGAACGTGCCGGCATTGGCCCCGTCGCGGAGCACGGTGACACGCTGCGAGATTTCGAAGACTTCGTTCAGCCGGTGGGTCACGTAGATCACGCCGACACCGCGCCGCGTCACCTTCCCGATCGCATCGAACAAGATACGCACCTCGTCCGATGTCAGCGAGGACGTCGGCTCATCGAGGATCAGTAGCCGAACCTCGCCCATCAGCGCTTTTGCAATCTCCGTCATCTGGCGATAGGCGAACGGCAGCGACCCCACGGTTGCCTTGATATCCAGGGGAATGCCGAGCTGTGCGAGGAACGCGCGCGCCCGCGCCATCAGCTCACGCTTCCGGACAAACCCGAAACGCCCGAGCGGCTCGCGGCCGAGCAACAGATTGTCGGCGACGCTGAGCGATTCAACGAGACTCAAATCCTGGTAGACGACGGCGATCCCCGCCTCGCGCGACTTTGCCGGGCTGTCGAACGCCACCGGCCGGCCCGCGACCTCGATCGTACCGCTGTCATAGGCATGAACGCCGCTGAGGATCTTGATCAGCGTGGATTTTCCGGCGCCGTTCTCGCCGAGCAGCGCGTGCACCTCTCCGGCCCGCACCTCGAGGTTCACGTCGCGCAACGCACGCACGCCGCCAAAGCGCTTGTTGATGGCATTGACCATCACAAGCGGCGTCGGCGATCGGGGCTGTGTTGCAACCGAACCAGACGGCTCCAAATTCTCCTCCCGGCTGCCCCATCGCTGCTACGATGGTGACATTTTGTTATTATTGCAACTTACTGTGTTATAATTCTATCAGATTAACCACCCTGTCAATGGGAGATCGCGCCGCGAACCGAGCGTGACGTGCCGAAAGGGTGGAGTTGAGGCGCACGGATTCAGCGGCGAGTCGGGACGGATTTGTCCCTGCGCTGCGCGAGATTGTTGCTGAAGCAGCTGAAGCGGCGTTGAGCCGGCTGAAGTCCCGGAATGCCTGTCGCTAGACTAGATGGCGCGATTTTGCGTCGGCGAGCGGCCGCCGCCGTCGGCGACAAGAACAGCGCCGGTCACGAACGACGCCTCGTCCGACACGAGGAACAGGCAGCAGGCGGCGATCTCCGCCGGTTCGGCCATCCGGCCCAGTGCGATCCGCCGTTCGACCGCCTGGAATTCCGCATCCGGCGTCGTGCCGTTCTGCTCGGCAAGCAATCCCATCTCGTAGGCGCTCATCGGCGTCCGCACCCAGCCCGGCGCCACCGCGTTGGCACGAATGCCATCGGCGCCATGGGCGTAAGCCAGCGAACGGGTGTAGGCCACGACGGCGGCCTTGCTTGCCGCATAGCTCGCGCTATCCGGGCTGGCGTTGAACGCGGCAACGGATGCGATGTTCACGATGGCCCCGCCGCCCTGCCTGAGCAACGGCAGGCTGGCTCGACAGACGCGCATCGTCCCGGTGAGATTGACATCGAGCGTCTTCGCCCAGACCTCGTCGGAGACGGT
The DNA here is from genome assembly GCF_049949265.1 of Bradyrhizobium genosp. P. Lineage (NCBI taxonomy): Bacteria > Pseudomonadati > Pseudomonadota > Alphaproteobacteria > Hyphomicrobiales > Nitrobacteraceae > Bradyrhizobium > Bradyrhizobium genosp. P. Next base: position 6,193,775 of record NZ_CP188195.1, read on the forward strand.
TAAAGGCTGATCGGGAATGATCAGGCCGGCAGCATTGACGAGGATGTCGAGCCGCGCGCCGCAGGCCGCGACGGCCTTCGCGATGTCGGTCGATTGCGTAACGTCGCCGTGAATCGCATTGCCGCCGGCTTCCGCTGCAGCGGCCTCAAGCTCAGCTTCGCCAAGACCGAACAGCACGACGCGTGCGCCGTTTTGGGCCAGCAGCAAGACCGTTGCCCGCCCGATTCCGGTCGCGGCTCCCGTGACGAGCGCCGTCCTGCCTTCGAGCCGCGACATCTAAGGTCCCCATTGCCGTTCGACGGCAAATCCGGTCTCCGGCAGCGTCGAACCGCCATCGACGACGATGGTCTGCCCGGTGACATATTTCGCCTCGGCGGACGCGAGATAGAGCATCGCGCAGGCGATATCGTCGGGACTGCCCATGTGTCCGACCGGGATGAAGCGTTCGAGTTTTGCCTTGTTCTCCGGCGCGCTCATGGTGCCGCGGCCGGGCTTTTCGATGAAACCGGCCTCGACACCGTTGACCGTGATGCCGTCGCGCGCCAGCTCGAACGCCGCGCCGCGAATGAACGCGTTGACACCGGCCTTCGCCGCCGAGTAATGCGCGCCGCCACCCATCGCGACGCGCGCCGACACGGACGAGGTAACAAGGATGCGCCCAAAGTTGATCGCGCGCATATGCGGGATCGCGGCCTGCGCGAGCCAGAAACTCGCATTCAGGTTCAGCGCCAGCGTCTCGTCCAGCCTGGCCTCGTCGAGGTCCTCCAGCGACGACCACGGACAGCCTCCGGCGTTGTGCACGACGATGTTGAGCCGGCCATGCTGCGCGGCGACCTCGTCGATCAGGCGGCGCAGGCTCGCCCGGTCGAGCTTGTCGAACGGCACACAGCGTACCGCCAATCCATCCATGGCGAGCTCGCGCACCATCGTCTCGGCGATATCCAGCGTCCGGTTGGCGATCACCACGGTGGCGCCGGCCTGCGCGAGCCGCGTGACGATGGCAGCGCCGATGCCTCTGCCCCCACCTGTCACGAGCGCGACCCTGCCCGCAAGATCGAACGGAGGTTTTAGCATCAGATCACTCCGGCCCGTCGCAGCAGGTCGATGAACTGCGCGAACACGGCGGTGTGTCGCTCCACGTCGGCCGCCGAGGTCGCCGGACACATCAACAGCATGGTGTGGAACGGCGTGACCAGAATGCCTTCGTTCATGTAGAAGGCATGCAGCAGGGTTTCGAGATCCGGCTGGCGTCCCGCAATCACGTCGGCGCCGCTGCGCGGCGGCTTGGGCATGAACATGATCTCGGCTCGCGCGCCGACCTGCGTGACATGCCATGGCAGATGGTTGGCCTCGATCAATCCGCGTATCTCACTCGCGAGCCGCGTCGCGGTGGCAATCATGCGATCGTAGTTCGCCGGCGTCAGGACCTTCTCCAGCACCGCGCGCATCGTCGCAACCGTCAGCGCGTTGCCCGCAAGCGTGCCGCCAAAGCCGAGATGGGCGGATTGCCGCTCGCGCGGATTGACGTGGGGAACCAGCGTCCAGAGCCGCTCGGCGATCTCCCGGCTCAGGCCGAAGATACCAGCCGGAATGCCACCGGCGATCGCCTTGCCGGCGACGAAAATATCGGGCTCGAGCCCGTTATCTCCGGTGTAGCCGCCCGGACCGCAGGATAGCGTGTGCGTCTCGTCGATGATCAGCACGGTGCCGGCGCGGCGGGTGGGATCGCGCAACGCCTGGTGAAAACCCGGATCGACCGGGATCATGCCGAAATTCGTCATCAGCGGCTCGGCCAGCACGCAGGCGACGTCGCCATGCGCCAGCGCGGCCTCGAGCGCGGCGACATCGTTGAACTCGACGACCCGCGAGACGGCGTCATGATCGATTCCGTTCGGATGGATCATGTTGCGCAGGCCGGTGCGGCCGTCGCGGATCTCGACATGCGCCTCCTCGACGCCGCCGTGATAGCAGCCGGAGAATACCAGCACCTTGCGCCGTCCGGTGATCATGCGCGAGATGCGGATCGCGGCACGGTTGGCATCGGTCGCCGACGTCGTCAGCGTCCAGTATTTCGGACCGAAGCGGCGCGAGAGTTCGGCACCGACCCAAAGGCTGTCCTCGGTCGGCAGCATCATCGTCGCGCCGCGCTTGAGCTGGCGCAGCGCGGCGTCGGTCACCGCCTCAGGCGCGTGGCCACACATCCCACCGGTATCGCCGAGGCAGAAATCGACGTAGTCGCGGCCATCGATATCCCGGATATGTGCGCCACTGGCTTCGTCGGCATAGATCGGGAAACCGCCGGCCCAGCGCCGCATCCAGTGCGAGGGGCCACCATAGAGGAAATGCTGCTTGCCCTCCTGCCAGGCAGAAGCAGAGCGCGGATGGAGCGCACGGAAGCGCTCCTGCTCGGCATCGAGCAATCGGTTCAGAACGCCCGTGCGTTCGGCGGTTGCTGTTGTCATAGCGCGATCCAGGCGGTCTTGAGGTCGGTGTAGCCGTCGAGCGCGTGGAGCGATTTGTCCCGCCCGAAGCCGGATTGCTTGAAGCCGCCGAGCGGCACGGTGATGTCGGCGCCGCCATAGGTGTTGACGTGCACGACGCCGGCCTTAATCGCGCGCACCATCCGATGCGCGGTCGAGAGACGGCTGGTCCACACCGCCGATGCGAGACCAAAGGGCGTCGCATTGGCGAGTGCGATGGCGTCCTCCTCGCGCTCGAACCGGGTCACGGCGAGCACCGGACCGAACACCTCCTCGCGCCACAGCTCCATCGCCGGCGTGACCTCTGCCATGATCGCCGGCGACATGAAGTTGCCGCCGCTATCGGCGCGGATCTGTTCGCCGCCGGTCAGCCGCTTCGCGCCCTGCTCTTCCGCGCGCACAACGGCAGCCAGATTCTTGCATAACTGCGCCTGGCTCGAGATCGCGCCGATATCGCACGTCAGGTCGAGCGGGTCGCCAACCCTGAGCTTCGTGGTGGCTTCGAACAGCTCGTCCATGAAGCGGTCATAGATCGACGATTGCACGAGCAGCCGCGAGCCGGCGACACAAACCTGTCCCGAATTCCGGAAGATACCGTTCGCCGACACTTTTGCCGCCTGCTTGATGTCCGGCACATCGGCAAACACGATATTGGGCGACTTGCCGCCAAGTTCGAGATGGACCCGCTTCAGGTTCGATCGCCCGGAACATTCCAGCAAGCGACGGCCGACCGCGCCGGAGCCCGTGAAGGCGAGCACGTCGACATCCATGTGGAGCGCGAGTGCCTCGCCGGCCGAGGCGCCACGGCCGGTCACGACGTTGAGCACTCCGTCCGGCAGCCCAGCCTCGCTCGCCAGCTCGGCAAGCCGCAGCAATGTGAGCGAGGCAACCTCCGGCGGCTTCACCACGACGGAATTTCCGGCGGCGAGCGCCGGGCCTATTTTCCACGCCCCAATCATCAGGGGGAAATTCCAGGGTACGATCACGCCGACCACACCGAGCGGCTCGCGATGCACGAGGCCGAGGACGTCGCCGCCGGTCGGCGCGATCGCGCCATAGACCTTGTCGATCGCCTCGGCGTAGTAACGGATGGTTCCGGCCGCCGACAGCGGTTCGGCCTTGTAGGCCATGCCGATCTCGGTGCCGTTGTCGCGTACGCCGAGCACCGCGATCTCGAGCGCGTGCTGCTCGATCAGGTCAGCGAACCGCAGCAGCACCTTCTTGCGCTGTGCCGGCGCTGCACGCGACCAGCCGCCGTGCTCGAACGCCTGCCGCGCCTGCTTCACCGCAAGATCGATATCAGCCGCGTCGCCATCAGCGATGGTCGTCAACACTCTGCCATCGATCGGCGACACGACATCCAGCCGCGCGTCACCAATCGCCGCCGTTGGCCGCCCTCCGACAAAGAATTGCTGGGCCGGAATGACTGATGACCTCAACCGATCGATCTGGGCTTGCTGCATGTGAGACAAATTGTGGTGATGGGAGAACACGCCCCGTGGGGGGTCGCTGACGCCAGCAATTTCAGCCAGTTCAAGGCCTTGGCAGCAATCCACCGATAGGTTGATGTCGTCCCCGACCCCGTCCCCATAGCGTGAGTTCACGATGGCCGAACGCCCTGCGCGCTCGGTGCCATCAGTCGTTCGTTCCAATCCTCTCCAAGCCCACCGGCGAGCCCCGACACGCGATGTCCGAGATCACGCAGCCCCGCATCCTCCTGATCGGAACCGGCGACACCAAGGCCGACGAACTCACCTTCATGAGCGAGTGCATCGCCAGGGCCGGCGGCAGGACGGTCATGTTGGACATCAGCGTGCTCGGCGATCCGCCCTACCGGCCCGCACACGACAAGCATGCCGTGGCTGCCGCCGCGCACACCACGATCGATGTGATCGCATCGAGCGGCGACGAAAACTCGGCGATGTCGCTGATGGCCGTCGGCGCCGCCAATCTCGCACGCGACCTCGCCGACCGCGACGCCATCGATGGCGTGATCGCGATCGGCGGCACGATGGGAACCGATCTCGCGCTCGATGTTGCGCAGGCGCTGCCGCTCGGCCTGCCGAAGCTGATCGTCTCGACGGTCGCATTCTCGCACCTGATCCCGCCCCACCGTGTCGCGGCCGATCTGATGATGATCCTGTGGGCCGGAGGGCTTTACGGTCTCAACGGCACCTGCACGGCGGTGCTGTCGCAAGCCTGTGGTGCGATCGTCGGTGCGGCGAAGAGCGCGATCAGGCCGCGCAAGGACCGGCCGGTCGTCGCGATCACCTCGCTCGGCAAGAGCTGCCTGCGCTACATGGTCGAACTCAAGCCGCAGCTCGAAAGGCGCGGCTACGAGGTCGTGGTCTTCCACACCACCGGTATGGGCGGCCGCGCGATGGAATCGATCGCGGCACAAGGCGGTTTCGCCGCGGTGCTGGACCTCAGTCTGCAGGAGGTCGCAAACCAGTTGACCGGCTCGGTGGTGAATTCGGGTGCGGACCGGCTGGAGAATGCGGGCAGAGCCGGCATTCCACAGATCGTTGCTCCGGGCGCCATCGACATGATCGACTTTCCGGCGTGGCTGCCGCTGCCTGGCGACCTGATCGACCGTCCCTTCCACGCGCATAACCGCCTGCTCGCGTCGGCAACATCGAGGCCGGTCGATCGCCGCAGGATTGCACGCGCGATCGCCGACAAGCTGTCCCAAGCCAGCGCGCCGGTCGCCTTCGTGCTGCCCACCGGCGGCATCCAGCAATGGGACCGCGAGGGCGAAGCGCTGCATGATCCCGACGCGCTTTCCGCCTTCGTCGAAGCAATGCGGTCGGCGATCGCACCGCCGGTCGAGCTGCACGAGATCAAGGAGCACATCAACAGCGCGGTCTTCAACGAGACGGTGCTCGGCATCTTCGACCGCTGGGTCGAAGCCGGCATCGTGCCGGCCGGCTGGATCACGGCCGCAGCATGAGCAATCCTGCCCAGGCGCTGGTGCTGGATTTCGGCGGGGTCATCTCGAAGACCCTGTTCGAAACCCACGATCTCACAGAGCACGCGCTCGGGCTCGCCCCCTGCACGCTGGAATGGCGCGGCCCGTTTGCGCCCGACAGCGATCCGTTCTGGGCCTCAATGCAGCGCGGCGAGATTTCCGAGCGCGATTACTGGCTGACGCGCAGCCGCGAGGTCGGGGGCATGCTCGGCGAAGACTGGCGCGACATGGAGACCTTCGTGAAGCGCGCGCGTGGCGCCGATCCTGACACCGTGATCCGCCCGGAGGCCGAGCGCGCGATCCGGATCGCGGCCGATGCCGGGGTCAGGCTCGCCATCCTCTCCAACGAGCTCGACCTGTTCTATGGCGCGGATTTTCGCGCCCGCCTTTCCGTCCTGGCGCGCTTCGAGACCATCGTCGACGCGACGCATACCAGGATACTAAAGCCCGATCCGCGCGCCTACCAGGGCGTCCTCGACGCGCTGGCGCTGGAAGCACATGAGTGCGTCTTCGTCGACGACCAGCGCCGCAACATCGCCGGCGCGGCGGCATGCGACATGCGCACGGTGCTGTTCGACGTGCGGACTCCCGCCGCGTCGTACCGCGAGGCGTTGCACCATTTCGGGCTGGAATTCGACTGAGCCGGACAGAGAGCGATCATGCGCGACAAAAACTTCCTGATCGAGAACAACGCCAAGCCGATCTGGCACCCGATGGCCCACCCTGCCGAGATGCGGGCGCAACCGCCACGGATCGTGATGAAGGCCGAAGGCGTTCACGTCACCGATATTGACGGCAACACCGTGCTGGATGCCGTCGGCGGCCTCTGGAACGTCAATCTCGGCTATAGCTGTGACCCCATCAAGAAGGCGATCGCCGACCAGCTCAGCGCGCTGCCCTATTACTCGAGCTTCCGCGGCACCTCGACCGGCCCGTCGATCGAGCTCGCGTATGAGCTCACCGAATGGTTCAAGCCGGAAGGCATGGTCCGCGCCTTCTTCACCTCCGGCGGATCGGACTCGGTCGAGACCGCGCTGCGGCTCGCGCGGCAATACTGGAAGATCAAGGGCCAGGCCGACCGCACCAAATTTCTGTCGCTGAAGAAGGGCTACCACGGCACGCATTTCGGCGGCGCCTCCGTCAACGGCAACGCCAACTTCCGCCGCAACTACGAGCCGCTGTTGCCCGGCGTGTTCCACATCCCCGCGCCGTCGACCTACCGCAATCCCTTCAACGAGACCGATCCCGCCAGGCTCGCGCAGCTCTGCGCCGCAGCCATGGAGGACGAGATCGCGTTCCAGGGCGGCGACACCATCGCGGCCTTCATCATGGAGCCCGTGCTCGGCGCCGGCGGCGTGATCGTGCCACCTGACAATTTCATGACGCTGGCGCGCGAGATCTGCGACCGCCACGGCATCCTGATGATCGCCGACGAGGTCGTGACTGGGTTCGGGCGCACCGGCGCATGGTCGGGCTCGCGGCTGTGGGGCGTGAAGCCGGACATGATGACGATGGCGAAAGCGATCACCTCGGGCTATTTCCCGCTCGGCGCGACCTTGATCGGCGAAGCGGTCGCGGAAACGTTCGAGACGGACACGACGTCGTTCGGCTCGATCGGCCATGGCTACACTTATTCGGGGCATCCGGTCGGCTGTGCCGCGGGCCTTGCGGCGCTGGCCGAGACCCGCCGCCTCAAGCTCGACGAGAATGCTTCCGCGCGCGGCAAGGATCTCGCCCACGCGCTCGCGCAGCTCAAGGCGAAGCATCCGCTGGTCGGCGACGCGAGAGCCAAGGGGCTGATGGCCGCGCTCGAGCTGGTGGCCGATCGCGACAGCAAGAAGCCTGCGGACAAGAAAACGATGGCCAAGGTCGCCGACGGCGCCTACGAGGCCGGCGTGATGCTGCGGGTCTCCGGCAATACCATCATCCTGTCGCCGCCACTCATCCTCACCGCAGCCGACGTGACCCGGATCGCCGAAGGGATCGACGCCGGCCTCTCAGCGGCCGGCTGAGATCGCGCTGGCGCAGGCAATGGCACGTTCGAACATCGCGCCATTGGCCTTGTCGCGGTCGAGACAGTAGGCCAGCGACGCCGGTGTCATCGTCTGGTCAGTACAGAATATCCGCATGAAATCGGCCGCCAGTGCGATCTTGCGCGGCGCCGGCTGCTTCTCCCAGTCGGCTGAACTCAGATAGAGCAAGGACGTGTCCGCGCTGCTGGCATCCGGAGAAGCCGTCGCGCCATTTGCGGCCGGCAGCATCGCGAGCACAATGCAAGCGACCGCACCGAAGCGATACGACCGTCGGATCATTTCGCATCCTTGGCATCCACCACCGGCGGCACGTCGAGCGCCGGATTGCGATCGAAGAAGTTGAACGGGCGCAGCCGGAAGCCGTGCCACAGGCCCGGCATCACCGGCCAATCCTCGGCGCGCGGCACGTGACGGAAGCCGACCGTGTACCACAGCACGAGATCGCGATCCTCGATCGGCCGCTTGGCCGCCGTCCATTTCGGCAGGCCATCGACCTCGGCATTCTCGTTCGGATAGACGCCGGCGGCGTATTTCTCGTCCTTGGCATAGGCCGACGCCCACAGCGTGTAGGCGCTGAACCCGGCCCGCAACTGGATCGGATCGTCCTTGGCGAGCAGCGAGACATCGGAATGTCCGGGCATCAGCTGGTAGCTGGTGCGATAACCCTGTTTATTGGTCTTGGCGGTACTCTCGACCCTGAACTGGGCGGCGTTCAGCGGCATCGTAATCGGCCCTTCGGTCTCAACCGGACTCGTATCGACCTGCCAGAGGCTCTTGCGCTGGCCCTCGTCCAGCCGGCGGACGCTGAAGCGATCCTCGACCAGCCGGTTGGCGGCGCCATCGACATCCATGTCGATCCGGAACGTCATGTAGTGATCGTGGTTGACCGCCAGCAACCGCTCATCGACCAACGTTCCGTAAGCCGTATCCTGCGCCGCCGTTGGATCGCTCAAGGTCCGGCTTGCCACGCCCTTGGTGGCATCGATGCCGTAGGCGCCGAGCCGCACGTCGATATTTCCGGCGCGGTCGAACACGTAGTCGACGAGATAGTCGTAATTGCCGACAACGGGCGCCATCCGTACCACGAGCTCATTGTTCGGCCGCACCTCGGCGGTGTTGTTGAGCAGCTCGCTGTGCCGCCAGATCGGATCGCCCGTGGGACGCTCGAAGATACAGACCGCACCCTTGGAGACGACCGGCATCCCCTTGGTGTCCGAGATCGTCAGGTCGAGGAAATGCGCATTGGCCGGGCAATCCTCGCCGGGCCGCAGCTCGCTGGCGAGCACGCCAAAGCCGTATTCGCCAATATCCATATAGGCGCGGAACGCCCAGCTCAGCGCCGGATCCATATAGGGCACGAACATCTCGCTTGCCGACATTTCGTAGACGATGTCACGCAGCGTGCCGTGGTCGTCATAGCGGATCAGCGACAGCACCGCGCCGACGCGCGGCTCGAGACGGACATGGAACGACCAATTGTCCCAGCGGACCTGGCCGCTCTCCACCTTGACGTTGCTGCCTTGCGGCGCCGATATCTCGACCGGCTTCGGCGGCTTGCGGTATTCTCCGGAATCCGCGTAGGCATGCGACGGCGTCGACGCCGGTGGCGGCACCACGCCGAGATCGGTGACCGACGGCACCGTCTTTGCGTTGAGATCGACCTGGGCGAACAGGTTTTCGATCGGCTTGCCCCACAAATTGTTGCCGGCACCCGTTGTATCGACGCAGGGCACGTTGAGGAGGCGACGGCCCTTCAGCTCAGGATCGGTCACCGGACCGGTCGTCAGCGGCAGGCACAGGACGTGACTGAAATCCGTGATGCCGCGCTTGGCCATCGCGGCCACCCAGCGCGGATCCTGCTTCGGCAGATCGCCCGCGGAAATCAGCTCGTCGATCGTCAGCGCGGCCTGGTGATCCCTGATCTCCTCCCAGCCAGTCAGGCCGCGTGCGGCGAGATCGATCCGTGCCTCGTAAAGATGTCCGTCCGCAAGCAGTGTCGCAACCGCCCGCCGCGCGAACGGCTGTCCAGGCCGCCACGCCCGCACCTCATCCTTGGGACACTCTTCCAGCGCCATCGAGACGACGCGCGTGGTGTCGCCAAATTTGCCGGCGGCGCGGAGGATATCGGACGCGGAACGAATTTCGTCCGCGGTCAACCCGTCCATCGGGTGCATGGCCGCCACCTGCGGCCACATCCTCTGCTCGGCATGCGACGCCAATGGCGCAACCAGCACTGCTGCGACCAGACCGGTCAACGCCCATCCGCCATGTCTGGATATCAGAGCCATTCCGCCCTCTCCTCAAATCTACTGTCGGCAGCATACAGGCAAAGGTGGCGCCATGAAGCCCCTGCCTACCCGGCAATCTGTTCCGACGCGCTCGGCAGCACCGTAGCTGCGGCTCGGCGCGGCGAGGTGCGGTGCACATCGAGGAGACGGATGCCGAGACAGTCGCGCAGTACCGGCCAGATGCCGCGCGGGGCCACCATCATGACAATGACGGCGATGACGCCGAGCCCAACCAAATACCACCCGCCGGAGAGCCCGAGCGGTCCGGTCATCAGCTCGCGCAGGCCGAAGAAGATGATGACGCCGAGGATCGGGCCTTCGAGCGTTCCGATCCCGCCGATGATGACGATGAACATCATGTAGACCGACCAGTTGACGTCGAATGCCGCGAGCGGTGCGATGAAGAGATTGCCCATGAAGCTGAGCGCGCCGGCCAGCCCGCACCCGGCAGCCGACAGCACGAAGGCGACGAAACGGTTGCGCCGGACGTCGACGCCGACGCTCATCGCCGCCAGATCATTGTCGCGCACGCTCATCAGCCCGAGCCCGAAGCTCGACGTCATCAATTTGTACAGTGCGGCGATGGTCAGAAGCGTCAAGGCGCCCGCCAGCCAGAACATGGTCGGTTCAAACCAGTCGAAATCGATCAGCTTGGCGGTGGCGAGCGGCAGCCCCGAGGTGCCGCCCACGGCTTGCGATTTCATCGTGAAGGCGCCGATGATCTCCGCAAACACCCACATCGCGATCGAGAAATAGGCTTCGCGCAACCGGAATAGCGGAACCGCAGTGATGGCGGCGACAACAGCGGCAATGACCGGCGCCACCGGCAGCACCCAGATCGGGTTGACCTCGAGCCAGCCCGCGGTCAGGAACAGCGCATAGGCGCCGAACGCGATGAAGACCTGGTGGCCGAGCGACACCAGGCCCGCGTAGCCCGCCAGCAGGTTCCACATCTGGGCCATGGTGAGCAGCAGCATACATTCCGTGGCAAGCCGCAGAATGCCCTCGTTCAGCACGAAGGGCGCACCCGCGATCACAGCTGCCAGGGCAAGAGCGGATGCTGCGAGGATCGTCCGTGTCGGCATCGGTCTCATACCTTGCTCGACACAAGGCCCGACGGCCTGATCAGCAGCATGCAGAAGAACAGCAGATGCGCATAGAGCAGCCCGGCATTGGGGTCGATCTTCAGGCCGATCAGTTGCGCCATGCCGAGCGCGATGCCGCCGAGCAGCGCGCCCCAGAACGAGCCGAGCCCGCCGAGCACGACTACCTCGAAGGCAATCAACAGCCGCTCCGCCCCCGAGAACGGCGTGAAGCTCGACCGCACCGCCAGCAGCACGCCGCCGATCGCACCGAGCGCGAGCGACAGGCCCATGACATAGTTGTAGACCCGGTCGGGCTTGACCCGGACAACCGGACGATGTCGCGTCTGTCAGCGGTCGCACGCACGATCCGCCCGAACTCGGTATGACGCAGGATGAGCTGCAGCACGACGAACAGAAGTGCAGCCAGCACCACCGTGAGCAGCGGCATGATGCCGATGTTCAGGCCGGCAATCTCGAGGCTCGCCCGCGACAATTCGCCGACCTGGAGGCTGCGCACGTCGGCGCCGAACACCTCGACCATCACATTGCGCAGGATCACCGACACGCCGAAGGTCAGCAGCAGCGGTGCGAGCGGATCTGGCGACTTGATGACCCGGTTCACAATGACCGCCTGATAGATCCATCCGACCGCAAAGGACAAGGCAATCACCGGGATCAGCATCAACAGCGGCGGCACCGACGGAAACAGATTGGCCAGCAGCACCGCGCAGAACGCGCTCAGCACCATGAACTCACCATGCGCGATGTTGACGACGCGCATGACGCCGAACACCAGCGCCAGACCGATGCCAAGCAGCGCATAGAGCCCGCCCAGCAAGGCTCCGTTGATCAACGTCTCAACCCAGATCATGTCTCACCGGTCCGTTTGCGTATCCCATTACTTGATAAAACATGGCTTGACGAAATCGGGTCGAACTGCGGCCCCAGAGGAGTTGCGCTCCCTCTCCCGCTTGCGGGGGAGGGCTGGGGTGGGGGTTCTCACCACGAGTCGCACTGTGGAGAGAGCCCCCACCCGCATCGCATCTTTGATGCGATGCGACCTCCCCCGCACGCGGGAGAGGTGGAACGAGTCTGCGGGCCGTTCGATTCAAAATCATCATGCTTCAGTTGCCGAAATAGGCATGTGTCAGTTGCTCGGGCTGCATCTCGCGCGCCGGCCCTGTCAGCGAGACCCGGCCCTTCAGCAAGCAATAGACGCGCTCGGATGCCGCGAGCGCGCGCTTGACGTCCTGCTCCACCAGCACGACGGCGGTGCCCTCGCCGCGGATATCGGCAAATGAGTGATAGATCTGCTCCACCACGACAGGCGCGAGCCCGAGCGAAATCTCGTCGCACAGCAAGAGCCGCGGATTCGACATCAGGGCACGGCCGATCGCCGCCATCTGCTGCTGGCCGCCGGAGAGCTGGCCCGGAACCATCCGCCGCCTCTCCTCAAGGATCGGAAACAGGTCGAAGACCCGGCGCAGCGTCCAGCTTCCCGAACGCCGGTTGACGCTGCCCATCAAGAGGTTCTCCTCGACGGTCAGCGAGTCGAACAGCAGCCGCCCCTCCGGCACCATGATGAGGCCGAGCCGCGACACTTGTTCGGCCGGCATGCGTGAGATATCGACGCCATCGAAATGGATCGTGCCCGACCGCTCCTCGTTCAGCCCGACCAGCGCCTTCAGGAAGGTAGATTTGCCGGCGCCGTTGGCGCCGACCAGCGCCACCGCCTCGCCGTTTCCGACGGTGAAATTCATGTCGAATACGGCCTGGAGATCGCCGTAGAAGATCTGCAGGCCGCTCACGTCAAGCAACGCCATCGGCCTTCAATCCCATGTAGATTTCGCGCACCACGGCGCTGTCCATGACATCGGCCGGCGGTCCCTCCAGGACCTTGCGGCCGAAATTGAGCACGAGGATGCGATCCGACACCGCCCGCAGCGCGTGCGGTATGTGCTCGATCCAGATGATCGCATGATCGGCCTTGACTGTATGGATGATTGCGACGAGACGCTCGACTTCGGGTTCGGTCAGGCCGGCGGCGATCTCATCGAGCAGGATCAGTTTGGGCTTCGAGGCCAGCGCCTTGGCGAATTCAAGCCGCTTGCGATCGATCAACGGCAGCGCGCCGGCAAGCTTGTCTGCCCTGGCCTCCAACCCGGTCCGTTGCAGCACGTCCATGGTCCAGGAGGTCGCCGCCTCGCCATGTAGCCCGGCGCCAAAGGACGTGGCCACCAGCGCGTTCTCGTAGACCGACAGATGCGGGAACGGCTGCGGGATCTGGAACGCACGGCCGAGGCCCATGCGCGCCCTGCGATGCGGCTGCAGACTGGTGATCTCCTCGCCGTCGAGCATGATCGAACCGCCGTCGGCCGTGACCAGGCCGACGATCAGGTTCAACAGCGAGCTCTTGCCCGCCCCGTTCGGTCCGATCACGCCGAGGCATTCTCCGCGCGCCAGTTTGAAGCTGACGGCGTCGGCGACGACGATCTCACCGAAGCGCTTGGACAGTCCGTTGACGCGCAGAAGCGGTGCCATCTCAGCTCAGCTTGGAGAGCAGCGCGAGATCGGCCTGCTTCGGGATGAACGGCGCCGTGCCGTTGTGCACGATCAACAGCTCGTATTTCGACTTGCCGCCCTTGGCCTTGCGCCACTGTCCGCCCGCCAGCGACGTAACCGCGACGTTCTTGATCGGCGTTCCCTTGAACTTCACCGACCCAACCACCGTTTCCATGTCGAGACCCGCGATCGCATCGCGCAGCGAGTTCTTGTCCTTCGGATCGCTGTTCTGCAGGGCCGCGATCGCCACCTCCCACAGTGCATGGGCGTAACCGATCGGCTGGGTCCACTGCTTGCCGGTGGTCTTCTCCCATTCCGCGGCGAGTTCGGCGGCGGTCTGTCCGGTCAGCGACGACTTGAACGGATAGGCCGGCGTCCACCACACTTCGGTCGACATGCCGTCGCCGCGATCGCCGAGCGCGTTCACCGCGCTCGGGAACAGGAACGCCGCCGCCACCGTGCACACCTGCGGCTTGAAGCCGGCCTGCGCCGCCTGATTCCACAGCGTCACCCAATGATTGCCGTAGGCGAAACCGGAGACGATATCGACACCGTTGTTCTTGAACGACGACACCTGGTTGGTGAAATCGTCGGTCGCGATCTGGAACTTGCCGGCTGAAAATTCCTGATAGCCCGCCTTCGCAATGCCGCCGGGCAGGCCGACCTTCGGATCGGAGAACGCCTGCCCCGCCGGGTTGTCGATATAGAACGTGCCGACCTTCTTGTTGGTCTCGACCGACTGCCACATGCCGAGGAAATTCCTCACGACGTCGTCGGCGCCCCAGAAGAAATGGTAGCTGTAGGGGAAACCCTTGTCCGGCGTCGATTTGCGCGGGAACATCCAGCCCTGCCACGGCACCATTGTCGAGATCGAGGGGATGCCGCGGGCGTCGGAGAGCTCCTGCACCGGGGCCTGCGCATCGCCGTCCTCGATCAGGATCAGGTCGCATTTCTCGCGTAGCACCAGCTCGCTGGCAACCACCGACGAGCGGTTTGGGTCGGACTGATTGTCCTTGAACACGAACTCGACCTGATAGGTCTTGCCGCCGATCTTGAGACCGTCCTTGAGACGGGCCTTGATCCGCTCGTGGATCCAGGTGTCCGGCTCGGCGAATGGCGCACGGACGCCGGAGAGGCACCCCACCCAGCCGATCTTGATGGCATTGCTGGCCGCGCTAGCGATGTTGACCAGCGGCACGTTCATCGCGGACGCAAGCCCGGTGGCGCCGGCCGCTTTCAGCAGTGTGCGCCGGTCGAGCCGGCCGGAAGACGTCCTGGTATTCGTGGTTTCCGTCATGTCCCTCTCCCTCAATAACCCTGATAAAAATCGTCCGGCCGCAGGTCATGCGGCAGATCGCTGGATCGCGGCGCGATCCACGGCGGCAAACTTGCACAACGTGTTTTCGATGATCTCGCGCGGGATGCCGCGCACGATGAAGACCAGCCGCGAACGGCGGTCCGCGGACGGCCACCCCTGCAGCGTGATCGGCGGATGGAAGACGTGCTGGACGCCATGCACCACCATTGGTGCGTCAGGCTGTTCCGCGACATTCACGATCGCCTTGAAGCGCAGCAGGTCCTCGCCCCTGAGCGCCGCCACATACTCAAGCCAGCGCGCGAACGCTTCGCCCTGGATCGGCTCGTCGATAATCAGACTGTAAGATGACACGTCGGTATCGTGCGCATGATGGCCGTGGTGATCGCAGTGCTCGTCTTCGCAATGGTGATGCGCGTGATCGTGAGGCTCGTTCGCAGCGCGTGACGCCGCCTCGAACCAGCACACGACGTCGGCGGACCGGGCCGCGGGATCGAACAGCCCGGCGTCAAGCACCATGGCCGGGTCGACCCTCCCGTCCCTGACACGGCTGCGAACCGCGATCGGATTGATCGCGGCCAGCCGCGACTCGAGCCGCGCCAGTGCATCGTCCATCGCCAGATCGGTCTTGGTCACGAGCAGCCGGTCGGCCACCGCGATCTGCCTGATGGCTTCGCCGTGCGCATCGAGCGTGTGCGCCCCGTTGACGGCATCGACGGTCGCGACCACACCATCGATGCGGTAGCGCGCAACGATGTCGGGTGCAGTCATCAGCGTGTGCAGCACCGGCACGGGATCGGCGAGGCCCGTGGTCTCGACCAGCACGCGATGAAACGGCGGAATGGTGCCTGCGGCGCGGCGCGCCGCCAAATCGGCAAGGGTCTCGATCAGGTCCTCGCGCACCGAGCAGCAGATGCAGCCATTGTCGAGCAGCGCCAGACGGTCCTCGCTGCTTTCGACCAACAGATGATCCAGCGCCACCTCACCGAATTCATTGATGATCGCGACGACGCCGTTGAGCTCGGGCTGGCGCAACAGATGGTTCAGCACCGTGGTCTTCCCGCTGCCGAGGAAACCGGTGAGAACCGTGGCCGGGATATGATCCGCCGCGTCCATCGCTCTCACCCCCGCTCGTACACCTTGCGGCCCGCAAAGAAGGTCATCTCGACCCGCGTGTCGGCGAGCTGGTCCGGCGGGATGTCGAAGATCATCTGGTCGAGCACGATCAGGTCGGCCGATTTGCCGATCTCGATCGAACCGACGGTCTGGTCGAGCCCGGCAGCACGCGCCGCATCGATGGTGTAGATGTCGATCACGGTGGCGAGATCGAGCGCCTGCTCGACCCAGAGCGATTTACCGGGAAAATCTCCGGTCGGATTTTGCCGCGTCACCATGCCCTCGATGCCCTGCCAGGGATCGGGGATCGGGATCACCGGCCAGTCCGAACCGCCGGCCATCAGCGCGCCGGCTTCCTTCAAATCCTTGTTCGGCCAGAACCGCTGCGCGCGCTCGTCGCCCATCGCGGCCTTGTGGGCCTCGAGGAAGATGGTCGGATACCAGATGATCGGCGACAGATCGGCCGCGACGCCGAGCTCGGCAAAGCGCGGGATGTCGTCCGGCGTGATGTAGCTCGCATGCGCGATCTGGTGGATCAAATGGGTCGGGCCGTTGAAGCTGCGCACGACGTCGATGGCGTCCAGCGCCTGGGTCACCGCGGCATCGCCGGCGCAATGGATTTTTGCGGCGAGCCCAAGCTTCTCGCAGCGCCCGAGCCAGCGGATCAGATCCGGCACGGTCAACATGGTCGAGCCGCGGAAGCAGCAACCGCGCACGGGATCGGCCAGATACGGTTCGTGGAACGCCGCCGTCTTGGCGCCGGGGACGCCGTCGAGGAACACTTTCACATAGTCCGGCCTTACGTGCGCGCCGCGATACTGCTCCCGCAGCGCAAACAACTCCTCGCCTGCCTTGCCGAACATGAAGCCCGGCTCGACCACCGGCATCGCGCAGACCGCCCACGCCGTGAGCTCGCCGCGGTCGTCCAGCCCCTTCAGCGCCGCCATGATCGGCTGCATGCTGGCCGCGTCGATGAACGCGGTGACGCCATAGGCGTTAAGGACCGAGATCGAGCGCGCCACCGCCGTGCGGTCCATCTCCGCGGTGTAATGGCCGGAAGCCGCGAGCGCGCGCTCGACGAGCCCCGATGCAGCCTCGATCATCACGCCGGTCAGCGTGCCGGTCTTGAGGTCGCGGCCGATCTCGCCGTCGGTCGGGTTTGGCGTATCGGCCTGCACGCCGGCGAGCCGCAACGCGGCCGAGCTGGCCCAGCGATTGTGATAGCTATCGTCGCGCAGCAGCACCGGATGGCCGAGGCTCGCCGCATCAAGCAGCGCGCAGGATTCCGCGGTGTTGAGATCTCCAAGTAGATTGTTGCCGAACTGGCCGCCGACGATCCAGGTGCCTGTGGCCGCCGCCGAGGCCGCCTTGTGGATGGTTTCCGCGATCTTCGGAATGCTGTCGCTGGAGGCGAAGCGCAGCTCGTAGAGATCGGCCTGCCCGCCCATCATGATGTGGTTGTGGATGTCGACGATGCCAGGCATCACCATCCGGCCACCGAGATCGATCGTGACGGTGGCCTCGCCGATCAACGGCGCAATGTCGCGCTCCTCGCCCACGGCCACGAAGCGGCCGGCCTTGACGGCGGCGCCCGCAGCCCACGGCTGCTGCCGGTTCGACGTGTAGATCCGGCCGTTGCGAAATACTGCGTCGGCGAAAGTCGTGTCCATCGGCATCAACGTCCCGCTGGGAGAATCTCGAAGCGCGCCGTCCTTGCGCCCAATGCGGGCGCACGTGGCGAAACCACGCACGAGGCCGGCATGATCTGACAAAGGTTCGGCATGTCGGGTTTGCGGGCAATCAACCGTCCGGTGGATGATGCCTCGCCACCGCCGGGCGAACGGCAGGTCGCGTCTCAAAACCCCCAGCGCCAGCGTGTCCTTGCGATGGTCGGAGGCGTCCAGGACAGATCGTCGTTGCGAGGAGCGAAAGCGACGAGGCAATCCAACCCTCCGCATATGCAGCAAGATGGATTGCGTCGCTGTCGCTCGCAATGACGTGGATAGGCCGAACGTTGCCTCAGTGCGGCCGCGACATCAATGCCACGACGGCGGAGCGTGTCTCGACGCCGAGCTTTTCGAAGATGTGGATCAAGTGCGTCTTCACGGTGGCGAGGCCGATGCTGAGGCACTCGCCGATCTCGCGGTTGGTACGGCCGCAACACAGCAACTCGACGACCTCCATCTCACGCGAGGTGAGGCCATAGCGCGCGGGCTCGTCGGCCGCGGGCGCCAGGCGGCTGGTCAGGTTGAATTCGAGATAGTCGTGAATCTTCTCGGCGATGTGCATGCTGCCGTCAGGTATCCTGCAGCCCGGCGCCCAGAGCACGCTCATCCCGGCCACGATCCGGTCTTTGCGCCGGAAGAAGAACTCGATCATGTCGGCGACCCCGCATTGGCCGGCGAAGGAGCGGTAGGTGGCCGCCTCTGCCGTGGCGCATCGATCGAGGGCGGCGCTCAGACGGGCAATCGGCTGATTGGTCGCGGAACGCGGATGCAGGGGATCGAGCCGGTTCATGCCGGCCAGATACTGGTCGTGGAAACTCGGCGGGACGTTGCTCGAGAGCACAAAGCGGTTGAGGTTGAGGTTGCCGTCGACTTCATAAAACGCCGTCGCGGACCCCTCGAGAATCCCCCGCGCGAAATGGATGGCCTGCGTGGTCGCCGGATCCGAGCGGCCCAAAAGCGCAATCATGACCTACCCTCCCGATGTTTCCCGATGGCGGACGTCTGCGCGCCGCATAGCCGCGCACGCTGGGGCAGACGCCCGGCGTAGTCAAGCAATTTACGGGCCAAACGCCGGAGGCGCGCAACCCCAAAATGGTTACATCCAGGTGACCCGTCATCGGCCTCCACCATCCGGTGGATTGCCGACCGTGCGGCGCACGCCGACTCTTAACCCATCACCCCAACGCCTTGGCTGGAACACGAATGAATTCGCGTCGCATCATGGCCGCCTTCCCTCCGGCGGCCGACCAACAAGTCACGCTCGCCAACTGGCGGCAGCATCCCTTCAGCGAGTGGGCATTTCGCAATGTGCGCGAATTGCTGCCGACCGCGAACATCGCGCGTTCACGCGAGCCGGCGCCGCTGTCGTTTGCACAAGAATATCTCGAAGACGTCAGCTTCGCGAACCCGCGCGGCGAGACGATCGAGGTTGCCGAGGCACTGCGCACCAGCCACACCGACGGCATTGTGGTGTCGCATCGTGGGCGGATCGTTTCGGAGTGGTACGCCCACGGCCTGACGCCCGATACGCCGCATCTGGTCTTCTCGGTCAGCAAGTCGATCGCCGGCACGCTCGGCGGCATCCTTGCCGATCGCGGCAAGCTCGATCCCGACGCGCCCGTCGTCGGCTACATTCCAGAGATGGAGGGATCGGTCTATGGCGGCGGCTGCACGGTGCGGCACCTGCTCGACATGAGCATCGGCATCCGCTTCGACGAAGACTATCAGGCGCGCGACGGCGACGTGATGAACTACCGGCGCTCGACCGGATGGGAGCCGCCGGATCCCAGCGTTCCCGCGACCAATCTGCGAGACTATCTCAGGACGTTGCGGCCGAACGGCACGCCGCACGGTCACACCTTCCACTACGTCTCGACCAACACCGACGTGCTCGGCTGGGTCTATGAGCGCGCCTGCGGCATCTCCTATGCCAAGATCCTGGCGCAATATCTTTGGCAGCCGATGGGCGCCGAGGACGATGCCTACATCGCCGTCGATTCCCGCGGCGCGGCCCGCGTCGCCGGCGGCATCTGCGCGACCTTGCGCGATCTCACCCGGTTCGGCGAGATGATGCGCAATCACGGCGTCAGCAACGGCCGCCAGGTCGTGCCGAGTTGGTGGATCGACGACATCAGGCGCAACGGCAATGCCGAGGCCTGGGTACGCGGCGACCTGACCAAGGTGTTCCCGAACGGCAATTACCGCAGCAAATGGTACACGATCGACCGCGGCGAGACGCCGCTTGCCGCGGTCGGCATCCACGGCCAGTGGGTCTATATCGATCCGGCCAATGAAATGGTGATCACCCGCGTCTCCTCGCAGCCGCTGCCGATGGACCTCGATCTCGATCACATGTGGATGCGCGGCTATCGCGCGCTCGCCGCCAGACTTACGGGAAAGTCCTGACAGGAAAATCCTGAACGGATCGCGGCGTTCACGCCTTCGCAGTTGACAGCCTCTGCCTGAAGAAGGCCACGATCTCGTCGCGCGCGGCGATCGTCGGCTGACCGGCCTCGTCGATCAGATGCACGGTGACGACGCTATGCGGGGTCGTGACGAAATTCTGGAAGAACGGTGGCACATCGCGGTTCGCCGCGCTGTCGGGGAGCACCCGCCCATCGAACCGGTCGCCGAGTGCCTCGGCATAAGCCGCGAAACGCTGCGCCGTACAGAATTTGTCGCCCGCGAAGCGATAGGCCAGCACGGTCAGGTCCTCCCGCTCGAGCCGCTCGCGGATGGCCTTCACTTCGTCAGGCGCGATCTCGATGCCATCAGGATCGTTCAGCGGCAATGACGGCTGCGACAGCACCGGCGCCAGCATAGATGGCTCCAGCATCATGGTCAGTGCAAAATTCCCGGTAAAGCACATCCCGATCGCGCCAACGCCGGGACCGCCGCATTCGCCGTGGGCAAATCGTGCCAGTGACCGCAGCCATTTTGTTACGGGACTGGATTGGTTGGCGGCCATCGCGTGAAACTCCGCACTGACGCAGGCACGCTGGAACACCGCGGCGCCCTCCTCCGCACTGACCACAGCGCCGTCACGACCGAACAGCGATGGCATATAGACGGTAAAGCCGGCGTCGCGAACCCAGCGGGCGAAACGCGCGACATGCGGGCTGATGCCCGGCATCTCCGCCATCACGATGACCGCAGGACCTTTGCCCGCGACATGGACGGCCTTGCTGATGTCATCGAGCGTGATGTCGCGGCGCTGGAAATCCTCGAGCGGATCGTCCTTTGTCATGGGCCGGTTCGGCATCGGCGTAGCTCCCGGTCGCGGTTGAACTTCGAGCATCATTGCGATTTCGCAGTCGGCCGGCTAGTGTCAAAAATGACATTAATCGCGGATTTATTGACATGACCAAGGTTGCGGTTGTCGAGATCGACGGCTGCCTGGCGTCGAGCGCCGCCATCACCCATGACGTGCTGGCCACCGCCAATCGGATCAGCACCGCGAAGCGCAAGCGCTTCGAGGTGACGACGATGCGGTATGGCCCGAGGCGCAGCGTCGGCCGCCTGGCGGGCGTCGATCTCGTGATCGTCCCCGGTCTCGGATCAAACTCGGCCGACGAGTTGGAGCAGAAATTGTCGACACCGGCATGCCGGCGCGCGCGTGACATGCTCGCAGCGGCGTTCGAAGACGGCGCCATGCTCGCCGCCTCCTGCGCGAGCAGCTTCCTGCTGGCCGAGACCGGGCTGCTCGACTGCAGGCGGGCGACCACGACATGGTGGTTCGCGCCGCTGTTCCGGCAGCGCTACCCGAACGTCGACCTTATGACGGAGCGGATGGTCATAGCCGATTGGCCGATCGCGACCGCCGGCGCTGCGATGGCGCAGATGGACCTGATGCTCGCGGTGGTCGCCCGCTTCGCCAGCCCCGATATCGCGAAGGGTTGCGCCAATTATCTGCTGCTGGACGAGCGGCGCTCCCAGGCTCCCTTCATGGCAATAAACTACCTTGCGAGCCAGGACCCGAAGATCGCCAAAGCCGAAAAATGGGTGCGCAACAACATCGCACGCGACTTCGCAATCGATGATATCGCCGATGCGGTCGGGCTGGCGCCGCGGACATTCGCCAGGCGGATCGCAGCGACCTGCGGCATGTCGCCGATTGCGTTCGTGCAACGGATCAGGATCGAGACCGCACGATCGCTGCTCGAGACTACCCGCCTTTCGGTCGAGCAGATCGCGCGCGAGGTCGGCTATGCCGAGCCTTCGACGCTACGCCGGCTGATCCGGCGCGACACCAGGCACTCGCCGCGGCATTTTCGGTCCGCTGGGTGAACAGGAATCAATTGAGATTCACGGCGGGCCTGATTAGGTTCAACGACACGGCAATCGACGAGGCGAAGACGACAATGCCCAAAGCGCGACGGACACGACCGACGATTCGTGACGTCGCGGCCGAGGCCGGCGTATCCGTGAGCAGCGTCAGCCGCACGCTCAATGGCGGCATCTACACCAGCGCCGAACTGCACGCCCGCATCATGCGCGCGGTCAAGCGCCTGGGGTTCGAACCGGACCAGGCGGCACAGGCGTTGCGCTCGCGGGCGTCGAACACGATCGGCTGCATGGTGGCCGACTTCTCCAACCCCCACTACACGGGCATGGTCGGTGCGGCCGAGGAGGAATTCCAGCGCGCCGGCTTCCTGCTGATGCTGGCGGCGACCAAGCATGAGGAGGCGCGCGAAGCCGCGTTTCTGTCCGCCGTGCGCCGCCGCCAGATGGACGGGCTCCTGCTGTTCGCGGGCGACAACTCGCACACGGATTTCATGAAGGGGCTGGCCATGCTTGACCTGCCCTGCGTCGCCGTCGACCGCAAGGTGCCTGGGAGTGCCGCGGTTCGCGTCGATCACCGCGGCGGGGCGCTGGAGGTGACGCGTTATCTGATCGGGCTCGGCCATCGCCGCATCGCATTGCTGACCGGCAGCGCCGCTGTCATGCCGAGCGCGGAGCGGCTCGCCGGCTACCGGCAGGCGCATCTCGACGCCGGGATCGAGATCGATCCGGCCCTGATCCGCGCGCATATGCAGGGCGCCAACACGGCGTTCAGCTCGGTCTGCCAGTTGCTGCAATTGCCGACGCCGCCGACCGCGATCATCTCGCTCGGAACCAGCATGCTGGCGGAGGTGCTGGAAGCGATCACGAGCAAGGGGCTACACTATCCCCAGGACGTGTCGATTGTGTGCAGCGGCGACACCGATCTCGCCCGACATGCGACGCCGGCGATCTCGGCGCTGAGCTGGGACATGAACGAAGTCGGCCGCATCGCTGCGCGGCTCCTGCTGGAGCAGATCGGCAACGGCGACAAGGCTGTTATCGGCGAGCCGATCTATCTACCGACGCGTTTCATCCTGCGCCACTCCTGCGCCGCGCCGCCGACGGCGGTGCGGGGGCGGAAATAGCATCGACCGGCTCTCTCGTTACTTCCGTCATGCCGCGCACCGATGATCGAAATGCTGGAAACGGTTCCAGTATTGCCCCTGTCATTGCGAGCGAAGCGAAGCAATCCATTCTCACCAATTGCGCGAATGATGGATTGCTTCGTCGCTTTCGCTCCTCGCAATGACGGAGAGACTGCGTCCGCGAGACCAACTCTCAACGCATCACAAAGCCTTCGTAATCGCGCTGCGCGATTTGCGCGATCCGATGCCGGTAGCCCTGGCCGACATAGGGCATGAACACCCGCGGCTTGCCGGCGATATTGGCGCCCTGATACCAGGAGTTGGCTTTCGGATAGAGCGTGCGGCTAGCGGCGTCGGCGACATGCGCCATCCAGTCGCGTTCGGCGTCGCGCTCCGGCTCGATGCGCGTCAATCCCTTCGAGCGCATGCTCTCGAGGCAGGTCGTGATCCACTCGACATGGTTCTCGCAGGCGTGAATCACGTTGCCAATCACCGACGGGCTGCCGGGTCCGGTGACGACGAACAAATTGGGAAAACCCGACACCATCAGGCCGAGATAGGCGCTCGGCCCGTCGGCCCATGCTGCGTTGAGGCTGGTGCCATCCCGCCCGCGAATCTGCATCGCGGCCAGCGCGCCGGTCATCGCGTCATATCCCGTCGCCAACACCAGCGCGTCCAGCACAAACGATCGCGCCGCGGTCTCCACACCCGTCTCGGTCACCGTCGTGAGCGGCTCTTCGCGCAGATCGACCAGCTCGACATGCGGCAGATTGTAGGTCGCGAAATAGCCGCTATCGATGCAGATGCGCTTGACGCCGAGCGGATAGTCTTTCGGCGATAGCACCTCGGCCGTCGTCTCGTCCTTGACGATGCCGCGGATCTTGTCGCGTACGAACTCGCAGGCAAGGTCGTTGACGGCCTCATTGGTGAGGATGTTCGGAAACGCGGTGAGGATACCGCCGCCGCCCAGATTCCAGAGTTCTTCATAGCGCGCCCATTGCACGTCCCTGTCCGGCACCGGCGCATCGAACGCGTTCGCCGGCACGCGCCCAAATTCCGGCGTCTCGAGGCTCTCGCGATATTTCGCGATCACGGGTTCGGCGGCCGCCACGTCGGCATCCGACAGCGGCGCGTTGCGCGACGGGACCGAGTAGTTCGGCGTGCGCTGGAACACCGTGAGACGGCTCGCCACCTTCGCGATCATCGGGATCGTCTGCACACCCGACGAGCCGGTGCCGATGACCGCGACGCGCTGTCCGGAAAGGTCGATTGGTTCGTGCGGCCACTCGCCGGTGTGATAGACCGGCCCGCGGAAGCGCTCCAGGCCCGACAGCTTCGGCCGGTTGGGGACCGAGAGATTGCCGGTCGCCATCACGCAGTAGGACGCCAGGATGCAGTCATCGCGATCGGTGCGCAGCGTCCAGCTCCGGCTCGCCTCGTCCCAATCCGCTGATGTCACGCGGGTGCCGAAACGGATCGACGCGCGCAGATCGAACCGGTCGGCGACGTGCCGCGCATAGTCGAGGATCTCCGGCTGGGCGGCATATTTCTCGGTCCAGCGCCACTCTTGCCGCAGCTCCGGCGACCAGGTGTAGGAATACAAGAGGCTCGGAATGTCGCACCGCGCACCGGGATAGCGGTTCCAGTACCAGGTGCCGCCGACGTCAGCCCCCGCCTCGATGCCGATCACCTTCAGGCCGAGCTGTCGCAGGCGGTAGATCGCATAGAGCCCGCCGAAGCCGGCGCCAACCACAACGGCATCGCATTCGGCGACAACCGGCGGCCTGCTGTCCCTGACTTGATCGACCGGGCTCGCCTGCTCCCGTCTGGTCATCTCAACTATCTCCCGATCGCAGGAATATTGCCATTTGCACCAATACGCGTTAATCTGGAAACGTTTCCAGACGGAAGCGCATAGAACAATCTTCGCCGCGCGTCAACGCGCCGGCCCCTCACGCGGGCCGGCCGGACGCAACGACGGCGGACAAGCAGGGAGTGGTTCGGGGATGTTGAACGGTTTTTGTCTTCGCGCGTGCAGTATGGCTGTTCTCGCTGCCGCCGGCGCGCTGTCGCCTGCGCTGGCGCAGAAGAATTACGGCCCGGGCGTCTCGGACACCGAGATCAAGATCGGCAACATCATGCCCTATAGCGGGCCGGCTTCCGCTTTCGGCGTGATCGGCAAGACCGAGGCGGCATACTTCAAGATGATCAACGATCAGGGCGGCATCAACGGCCGCAAGATCAACTTCATCTCCTATGATGACGGCTTCTCGCCGCCGAAATCGGTCGAACAGGCGCGCAAGCTCGTCGAGGGCGACGAGGTCTTCCTGGTGTTCCAGCCGCTCGGCACTGCGCCCAATGTCGCGATCCAGAAATATCTCAATGCGAAGAAGGTCCCGCACCTCTTCATCGCCTCAGGTGCGACGCGCTTCGGCGACCCGCAGAGTTTTCCGTGGACGATGGGCTGGCAGCCGAACTACCAGAGCGAGGGGCGGATCTACGCCAGATACATTCTCGACCATTTCCCGAACGGCAAGATCGCGGTGCTCTGGCAGAACGACGATGCCGGCAAGGACGCGCTCAAGGGCATGCGCGACGGCCTCGGCGACAAGGCCAGCATGATCATTGCCGACAAGTCCTACGAGCTGACCGATCCGACGCTGGATTCGCAGATCGTGGCGCTGCGCGCCTCGGGCGCCGACATCCTGTTCACCTGGGCGGCGCCGAAAGGCGCAGCGCAGATCATCAAGAAGGTCGCGGAAATCGGCTGGAAGCCGACCTTCATCCTGACCAGCACGGCCACCTCGGTCGCCTCGGTGATGCGGGCCGCGGGCGTCGAAAACTCCCAAGGCGTCATCTCGGTCGCCTATCTAAAGGACCCGACCGACCCGGCCTGGAACGACGATCCCCAGACGAAGGAATGGCGCGCCTTCATGGACAAGTACCTCCCCGACGGCGACCAGACCAACGGCAATCACGTCTATGGCTACGTCGCGGCAGAAACGCTGGCGCAGGCGCTCAAGCAGTGCGGCGACGATCTGACCCGCGAGAACGTCATGAAGCAGGCGGCCAATTTGAAAAACTTCGCGCCGAAGATGATCCTGCCCGGCATCAAGATCAACACCAGCCCGACCGACTTCCGTCCGATCGAGCAGGAGCAATTGATGCGTTTCGAAGGCGATCGCTGGAAGCTGTTCGGCGACATCATCACCGGCGAGGTCGGCGGCGAATAACACGGCACAATCGCTTCCACCCGTCATGCCCGGGCTTGTCCCGGGCATCCACGTCTTTGGCTCCAGTTTGCCCCTAAGCACTGATTTGCCCGACGGGGCAAGCCCTCGCGGCAAAAATATTTCCGTTTATCGGAATTGCAACTTAGTGTATAAATCCGCCTGTCCCACCCGATTGAGGGGCGAGCGCACGTCACGAACGCGCGGTGGGATGCGGTGGACGCGGATTGCGCAACAGACGAGTGCGCATGAGGCGGACGGCGAAGTCGTGCAGGCCTGACGCCCTAGTGGCAGGTGTCCTGTCAGCGAGAGACTGAGGTCTCTTGCTGACGGCGGTGACAAGCAAGCCCAGTCTCACCGGGGAGAGCACGTATAAGCCGTAACCCATCGCGCAGGGAAAGCCGGAGTTCCCGGTTACACCTGTGGTCCTACCCCGGTGCTTTTTGTTGCACCGGGCCCATGGGTGCAATCGGCACCCGGCTTTCCCTGCGCCCTCTATCAAGTGAGGGGGCGACGACGGCAGCAAACCTCGGACAATTCATGTCGCGAGAACGCGTTTGTATGATTTTTGAGATCGAAGCGCGCCACACATTCCGTGTCGTCCTGGCGAAGGCGAGGACCCATATGTGGACGGCCCCCGTGGCACAAGAGCTTTTTGAGCGGATCGGATCGCTTGCATCCATATGTCCGGCCTTTTGAGTGCGATCGGATGGATCGCTGGCCAAGATGGTTTGCGCGATGCGAGTTCCAAACAACCACGCGGCCTGTTGACGGCCGATGGGTCCTACGGACTGTCTCGCATCGTTGCTCGATCGATCGCTCCATCTGCTCCTGCAGCTCCGGGTCGGCTGACGAGCGAGCCCGCCAGCCGGCCAATCTGTTAGACGGCGACTGCCGCGGTGGCATTGATCCGTGCGGCGTCATAACTCTCACCGGTCGCCATCAGCTTCCAGGCGATGCGGGCCACCTTGTTGGCGAGCGCCACGGCGGCAAGCTTCGGTGGCTTGCGCTTGATCAGGGCCAGCAGCCAGCGCGAGTGATGGCCGCGCCCGCGTCTGGCCTGCTGGATGACCGCCGTTGCCCCGATCACCAGCAGGCGGCGCAGGTCCTCGTCGCCCGCCCGCGTGATCCTGCCAAGCCTGGTTTTGCCGGCGGTGGAGTGATCCTGGGGGGTGAGGCCGAGCCAGGCTGCGAAGTGACGGCCGGAGCGGAAAGCATGGGGATCGGGTGTCTTCATCACGAGCGTCGTTGCAACGATCGGCCCGACAGAAGGGATCTGCGCCAGACGCCGGCCCACGGCGTCGGAGCGGTGCCAGGCCATCAATCTGGCTTCGATCTCCTGCAGCTCGCCCACGAGTCTGGTGTAGTCGCGGCCCAGCACCGTAAACAGCTCGCGTGCCAGGGCAGGAAGCGTCTCGTCCTGCGCAATCCGCGCCAGCAGCGGCTCGATCTTGTCGGTCCCTTGGGCCCCGATCAGGCCAAACTCTGCCGCATGGCCGCGGATCATATTGCCGAGCTGGGTGCGCCGGGCGATCAATCCAGCGCGGACACCCGTCAGCATCAGCGCGGCCTGCTGCTCGACCGTCTTGACCGGCACGAACCGCATGCTCGGCCGGCTCATCGCTTCACACAGCGCCTCCGCATCCCGACCGTCGTTCTTGTTCCGCGACACATAGGGCTTCACCAATTGCGGCGCCATCAACTTCACCTCGTGGCCCAGCTTGCGAAGCTCCCGTGCCCAATGGTGCGAGGCCCCACAGGCCTCCATCCCGATCACGGTCGGCGGCAACTTGGCGAAGAACTCCAGCACCTGCTTGCGCGCAAGCTTCTTGCGCAACACAGGCTGTTCCGCCGCATCAACCCCATGCAGCACAAAAATATACTTCGACGTATCCATTCCAATGCGGATAATCTCTCTCACGGACGGCTCCCTTGTCTGAGATTTGCAACAACCTCATTCTGGCACACTGATGCCGTAGGGGGCCGTCCACACCATCAACCCCAAATTAAAATCGTTACACGAGGCTGGGGCCACGATCCCTTTCGCGACAATTTTGATGGTTACGGGTCTGGCTTTCGCCAGGACGACAATGGGGATGTCGCGCCTTAGCTCTTCCACCGCTATTGGTCCGGCTCCGATCCTTTGCCCGCTTCGTGGCCTTGGTCTAGAAATACCGGCATGACCCAATCATCGAACACAACCCTTCCCTTTGACGATCTCACCCGCGCCATCCAGGCTCGCCGTTCCATCTATGGCTCGATCAGCGGCCTGCGGCTCGACCGCGCCGCACCCGGCGAAGCCTGGGCGAGCCTGCCGTACCGGCCGGTTTTTGTTGGCGACACCGAGACCGGCGTCTTGCATGGCGGCGTGGTCACCGCGATGCTTGACGAAAGCTGCGGCATGGCGGTGCAGCTCGCGCTCGACGGAACCCGCGCGATCGCGACGCTGGATTTGCGCATCGATTACCAGAAGCCCGCGACGCCGGGCCACGACATCCGCGCGCATGCGATCTGCTACCGCGTCACCCGCCTGATCGCTTTCGTGCGCGCCACCGCCTATCAGGATTCCGAGGACGATCCGGTCGCCACCGCGACCGCCTGCTTCATGATCGATGCCAACCGCACCAACATGTTGCGCGACTGGGCGATGGAGGCGCACGGACCGCTGCCGGCGCTCGAAGCGCCGGATGACCCCACTGGACCGTTCGCCACCAGTCCGTTCGCGCTTTGCCTCGGCATCCGCGCCGGCGATGACGATACGCTGGTGATGCCGTTCTCACCAAAGATCATCGGCAATCCGATCCTGCCCGCGATCCATGGCGGCATCACCGGCGCATTCCTGGAAACCACCGCGATCGTCGGCGTGACACGCGAGCTCGGCGTCGAGGTACGGCCGAAGCCGATCGGCCTCACCATCAACTATCTGCGCTCCGGCCGCGCGCTAGACAGTCACGGGCGGGTGTCGATCGTCAAGCAGGGCCGCCGCGTCGTCGCGTTCGAGGCGCAAACCTGGCAGGACGATCCGGCCAAGCCGATCGCGTCGGCCTTTGGTCATTTCATGCTGCGGCAGAATATCGACGAGGAGTAGGACGGACGAGTGCAACAATCGCCACGGACATTCATCCAGCCGGTGTCAGGATCGCCTGCTTCGCGGCGTGCCAGCTCTCCTCGTCCGGCGCGCACAGCAAGCCGCCCGTCATATTCACGGGCCGATAGGGGCTTCCGTCGAAATGCTCGCTGTAGCCGCCCGCCTCCTGATGCAGCAGCCAGCCCGCCGCGTGATCCCACGGCATCAGCTTGTTGTAGAACAGCAAGTGGCAGTGCCCCGACGCCGCCATCCGGTATTCGTGCACGGCGCATCGCAGCCACGAGCTCATGCCGAGCTTCGAGAGATTGCCGGCCACCGTCGTCCGCAACGGTTCGGGGAGGAAGTTGACGCCGATGACGGCATCCATCTGCTTGACCGGTGCGGCCGGTGCGACCCTCAGGTCGAAGCGCTTGCCATCCGGCATTTCGAGCCATGCGCCCTCGCCACGCAGCGCAAACGCAGTGTCGTTGCAGACGGGGTCATGGATCGCGCCGAGCACGATCTCGCCGCGCATGGTGACCGCTACCATGGTGCCGAACAGCGGCAGGCTGGAGGTAAAGTTCCTGGTGCCATCGATCGGATCGATGATGAAGGCAAGCTCCGCTGTGCCGATCTGGTCGAGCGCGGCCGGATCGCGTGCCGTGCCCTCCTCACCGATAACAGCGGCGCCGGGGAACGCGCGCAGCAGCGCCGCCGATATCACCTGCTCGGCAATCTCGTCGGCTTCGGTGACCACGTCGAACGCCGACGTCTTGGTGCGGACCTCGATCTCCCGCACGCGGCGGAAGCGCGGCATGATCTCGGTGCGGCCGACCTCGGCCAGGATGATTCCGATGTTGAGCGCATCGGCATGGGACAGTTTCACGCGGCGTTCTCCTGCATTGCGCCGCCATCCTATCGCAGAAATATGACCGCGTGGCGGTCAATAGTCGATCTCGGCGAGGTCATCGACGACCAGCATAGCACCGGTCCAATCGTCGTCGCGGAAATACGCGCTTTTGCTGATGATCACGGGAATGCCGGCCCGCGACGCCGCCATCAGGCCGTTGCCGGAATCCTCGATCGCGATGCAATCAGCCGGCCCGAGCGCCAGCCGCGCGAGCACCTCGACATAGATGTCGGGCGCGGGCTTCTTCCGTGGAACATCATCGCCGGCACCGATCGTCTCGAACAGACCGGCCCAATCGCGGCCGAGCGCCACCGACAGCAGTGCATCGATGTTGCCATGCGACGTCGTCGTGGCGATTGCCAGGCGCTGGCCGCGGCTGCGCGCACCTGTAAGCCACGCTTCCACGCCGGGCCGCAGCGGGCGGTTGCCCGTGGCGATCAGCTCGGCATAGCGCGCGGTCTTGACCCGGTGCAGGCCGGCAATGTCGGCAAAGGACAGCGGCGGGGCGGCGCTGCGCTGATCGTACGCGCGGATGCGCTCCTTGCCGCCGGCCACCCGAAGCAGCCGCCCGTAGGTGGTACGATCCCAGTGCCAGCCGAGGCCGGCTTCGGCAAACGCGTCGTTGAACGCGCGGCGATGCACCTCCTCGGTTTCGGCGAGCGTGCCGTCGACATCGAAGATCAGCGCGCGGGCCGTCGCAATGACATCCCGCATCCCAAATGTTCGGATCGCCGGGAGCGCCTGGTTCATCGCCCCTGCTCCGTCGCGCCGCTGTCCTTTGCGAACACGCGGCTGGCAAGCACATCGCCGGCTTCGATCGACATCACGTCGTCGGCGGTCAGGGTACGGTCGAGCTTCGCCACGATCCGGTTGGCCTGCCGCAGCCTGATCCGATCGAGCGCGTTGCGGATCGAGCGTGCATTGGAAAACAACGGCTGCACCTTGCGCGCGGCGATGTAGCGGATGAAGGCCTCACGTGCTTCGGGAGAGAAACGATAATTCTGCTGCTGCAGCATCAATTCGGAAATCCAGAGCAATTCCGGATCCGAATAATCGGGAAAGTCGACGTGATGGGCGATGCGCGACCGGAAGCCCGGGTTGCTCTGGAAGAATTTCTCCATCCGGTCGCCGTAGCCGGCCAGGATCACGACCAGATCCTCACGCTGCTGTTCCATCACCTGCAGCAGGATCTCGATCGCCTCCTGGCCATAGTCGCGCTCGTTCTCGGACCGGTAGAGATAATAGGCCTCGTCGATGAACAGCACGCCGCCCATCGCCTTCTTCAATATCTCCTTGGTCTTCGGTGCGGTGTGGCCGATATATTGCCCGACGAGATCGTCGCGCGTGACGCTGATGACGTGGCCGCGGCGCACGAAGCCGAGCCGGTGCAGGATGCCGGCCATCCTGAGCGCCACGGTGGTCTTGCCCGTACCGGGGTTCCCGGTGAACGACATGTGCAGGGTCGGAAATGTCGTCGCGAGCGCCATCTTCCGCCTGATGCGCTCGACCAGCAGCAGCGAGGCAATCTCCCTGATCCGGGTTTTCACCGGCTTAAGTCCGATCAATTCGGAATCAAGCTGGTCGAGCACGTCGCCGATGCCGAGGTCCGCGAACTCATGCCTGATATCGACGGTCTCGACTGGAGTCTCACGCGGCTGTTCTTGTGGCTTCATCGCAATCCTCTCGCATCAAAAGCTCCGTCGCCGCGGTGGCGGCGACGGAGAAGTGCATCCGGAGCAGGACGGCCGAGGGAGCAATCCGCCTGGCTTCAGCCGGATGCTGTCAACGATCGGCGTAGCGCTCGCCCTCCGGCCGCGTGGCCGCATAGGCGTGCGTCGAATAGCGGATGTTGCGGCCAACGGATTCCTGCCGGTCGAGCCGGAAGCCGGGCTCCTCGTGCGGCCGGTTGACGATGAAGGAGATGCGGACGGACTCCCAGCCATGACCGGAATCGAAGCCGGAGATCCGGATGTACCTGTTACCATAGACGCGCCGGCAATCGGCAAGCTCCTTCATGATGCCTGCGGCATCGCGCAGGTCGAACATCGGCAGGCCCCACATTTCCCAATAGGTGTTGCGGGGATGCGGATCGTCGGTGAACTCGATGTTCACCGCCCAACCCTTATCGAGGCAATATTGCACCTGTGCGGAGATCTGCTCGTCGGTGAAATCGGGCAGGAAGGAAAAGCAACCCTGGGTCATGCGCATGAGAACCTCCTGTCAGACCGCCATGCTCGGCGTGGGGACGAAGTCGGGTGCGTCAGTCGACTCGTAATTGAAGGTGACGTCCTTCCAGATATCGAGCGCTTCGCGCAGCGGCGTGCAGGTCAGCGCCGCCTTGGCGAGGATCTCCGGTCCTTCATGGACGTAATCGCGCCCCTCGTTGCGGGCGAGGATCATCGCCTCCAGTGCGACGCGATTGGCCGTCGCACCGGCCTGGATGCCGCGGGGATGCCCGATGGTGCCGCCGCCGAACTGCAGCACGACATCTTCACCCAGCAGGTCGAGCAGCTGGTGCATCTGGCCGGCATGGATGCCACCGGATGCCACCGGCATCAGCTTGTTGAGGCTCGCCCAATTCTGATCGAAGAACACGCCGTGTTCGAGCTGCATCGGGTTGAAGTCCTCGCGGCAGATATCGTAGTAGCCGCGCGTCGTGTTCGGGTCGCCCTCGAGCTTGCCGACCACCGTGCCGGCATGGATGTGATCGACACCGGCGAGCCGCATCCACTTTGCAATCACGCGGAACGAGACGCCATGGCTGCGCTGCCGCGTGTAGGTCGAGTGGCCAGCGCGGTGCAGATGCAGGATCATGTTGTTGCGGCGTGCCCACTTTGCCATCGACTGGATCGCGGTGTAGCCGATCACGAGGTCGATCATGACGATGGTGGAACCAAGCTCGTGCGCGAACTCGGCACGCTCATACATGTCCTCCATCGTCGCCGCGGTGACATTCAGGTACGTCCCCTTGATCTCCCCGGTCGCGGCCTGCGCGCGATTGACCGCCTCCATGCAGTAGAGGAAGCGTTCGCGCCAATGCATAAAGGGCTGCGAGTTGATGTTCTCGTCGTCCTTGGTGAAGTCGAGTCCGCCCTTCAGCGCCTCATAGACGACGCGGCCGTAGTTGCGGCCGGACAAGCCAAGCTTCGGCTTCACCGTGGCGCCGAGCAGCGGGCGGCCGAATTTGTCGAGCCGCTCGCGCTCGACCACGATGCCGGTCGCCGGGCCCTGGAACGTCTTCACATAGGCGACCGGCAGCCGCATGTCCTCCAGCCGCAACGCCTTCAGCGGCTTGAAGCCGAAGACGTTGCCGATGATCGACGCGGTCAGGTTCGCAATCGAGCCCGGCTCGAAAAGATCGAGGTCATAGGCGATATAGGCGAAATAGCTGCCCGGCGAATTCGGCACCGGATCGACCCGGTAGCATTTGGCACGGTACTTCTCCGCGGCTGTCAGGCGATCGGTCCACACCACAGTCCAGGTCGCAGTGGAGGATTCGCCGGCGACCGCCGCGCACGCTTCGGTCGGATCGACGCCGTCCTGCGGCGTGACACGGAACAGTGCGATGACGTCGGTGTCCTTGGGCTCGTAGTTCGGCTCCCAATAGCCCATCCGCTTGTATTCCATCACGCCGGACTTGTAGCGATCCTTGCCGCGCACGGTGATCGACTGCTGAATATTCATCTGAATCTCCTGTCGTTGGTCGCCCTTTGCTCAAGCGGCCTGGGTCATGCTTCCGATTTGCGGATCGAGTGCGCCGGCCCGGTAGCGCCGCGCCATCTCCGGCAAGGGGACCACCTTGATCTTGCCGGCATTGCCGGCCGTGCCGAACTGCTCGAAGCGGTCCCGGCACAGCTCGCGCAACGCGTCCATCGCGGGCTTGAGGAACTTGCGCGGGTCGAACTCGCTCTTCGCCTGCACCGCGACCTTGCGGAAGGCCGCGGCCATCGCGAGCCGGCAATCGGTATCGATGTTGACCTTGCGCACGCCGTGCCGGATGCCGCGGACAATCTCTTCGACCGGCACGCCCCAAGTCTGCGGCATCTCGCCGCCGAACTCGTTGAATATGTCCTGCAGCGGCTGCGGCACCGAGGACGAGCCGTGCATCACCAGATGCGTGTTGGGCAGCCGCGTGTGGATCTCCTCAACCACGCGCATCGCCAGGATCTCGCCGTCGGGCCTGCGGGTGAATTTGTAGGCGCCGTGCGAGGTTCCCATGGCGATTGCGAGCGCATCGACCCTGGTGGCCCGGACGAAATCGACGGCCTGGTCGGGATCGGTCAGCAGCTGGTCGTGACTAAGCGGGCCTTCGGCGCCGTGTCCGTCCTCCTGCTCGCCGCTGCCGTGCTCGAGCGAGCCGAGGACGCCGAGCTCGCCCTCGACCGATGCGCCGACCCAGTGCGCCATCTCGACGACCCGGCGGGTGATATCGACGTTGTAGTCGTAGTCCGCGGCGGTCTTGGCATCGGCCTTCAGGGAGCCGTCCATCATGACCGAGGTGAAGCCGTATCTGATGGCGGTGGCACAGGTGGATTCCTCGTTGCCGTGGTCGAGATGCAGGCAGAGCGGAATCTGCGGATACATCTCCTCCAGCGCATCGATCATCTTCGCCAGCATGATGTCGCCGGTGTAGGCCCGCGCGCCGCGCGAGGCCTGCATGATTACAGGCGCATCGCAGGCCGCCGCTGCCTCCATGATGGCGAGGCCCTGCTCCATGTTGTTGATGTTGAAGGCCGGCACGCCGTAGCTGCGCTCGGCGGCATGATCCAGCAATTGCCTCAGGGTTATCCGCGCCATATTGACATCCTCTTTTCAAGTCGACCGACGGGTCACACGTTTCGCCGCGGCAGCGACCGCCGCCGGCGTAATGCCGAATTCGCGGTAAAGCACGTCAGCCGGCGCGGAGGCGCCAAAGCCGGTCATGCCGACGAACTCGCCGTCGTCACCGAGCCAGCGCGCCCACTCGCCCTCAACAGCGGCCTCGACGCCGACGCGCGGCACCTCGCCCAGTACCTTTGCGCGATAATCACGCGGCTGCCGGCGGAACAGGTCGAAGCACGGCGCCGACACGACGGCGGCGCTTATATTGTCGCCGGCTAGGAGTTGTGCGGCCTCGAGCGCAAGGGACACTTCGGAACCGCTCGCGATCAAGGTGACGTCCCGTTCTTTTTCCGGCTCGACAACGACATAGGCACCGAGCGCAACCTGATTGATGTCGCTTGCACCGTCCCGAAAGGCTGGAAGGGCCTGCCGCGACAGACAGAGGATCGACGGCGCGGTCTCGCTCTTCAGTGCGCAGTCCCAGGCTTCCGCGGTCTCGACCGCATCGGCCGGGCGAAACACCAGCAGGTTGGGGATGGCGCGCAGCGCGGCCAGATGCTCGACAGGCTGGTGCGTTGGACCGTCCTCACCCAGGCCGATCGAGTCATGAGTCATCACGTGAATGACCCGAATACCCATCAGCGCAGCGAGCCGGATCGCGGGCCGGCTGTAGTCGGCAAACGTCAGGAACGTCCCGCCATAGGGGATGAACCCGCCATGCAGGGCGATGCCGTTCATCGCTGCGGCCATGCCGTGCTCGCGGATGCCATAGTGGATGTAGCTGCCGTCAAGCTCACCCGGTCGCACCGGCGCTTGCGTCTTCGCCAGCGTCAGGTTGGAATGGGTGAGATCCGCCGAGCCCCCGAGCAGGTTCGGCAGGGCCCCCGCAATCACGTTGATCACCTGCTGCGACGCCTGACGGGTCGCGAGCTTCGGCCGTTCGGTCGCGAAGCGCGTCCGCAACTCCGCCATCGCCTCGGCATAGGCACAGGGCAGTTTCCGGTTCAGCGCGTCGTGGAATGGGGATCGCTCGCCGTTGCATGCGCGGCGCGATCGTTCGATCCAGGCGCGGCGCGCGTCGCGGCTGCGCGCGCCGATTTCCCGCCACTCGGCGAGCACCGCATCGGGTACCTCGAACGCCGGATAGGGCCAGCCCAGCACCGCGCGGGTCTTCTGCGTCTCGTCGGCACCGAGCGGCGCGCCATGAACCTTCTCGCTGCCTTGCCGATTCGGCGCGCCGAACCCGATCACCGTGCGACAGGCGATCAGCGACGGACGATCGCTCACTTTGGCCTGCCTGACCGCTGCGGCAATCGCCTGGGGATCATGACCGTCGATGCTGCAAACGTTCCACCCGCTAGCCTTGAACCGCGCCGCCTGGTCGTCGGAGCAGGACAGGGACGTCGCGCCGTCGATCGAGATATGATTGTCGTCGAACAGTACGATCAGCCGGTTGAGCCGCAGATGGCCGGCAAGCGAGATCGCCTCGTGACTGATGCCCTCCATCAGGCAACCATCGCCGGCGATCACGTAGGTGAAGTGATCGACGAGATCGTCGCCGAAGCGCGTATTCATCAGCCGCTCGGCCAGCGCCATCCCGACCGCGGTTGCAATCCCCTGCCCGAGGGGTCCCGTTGTCGTCTCGACACCCGGCGTATGGCCATATTCGGGATGCCCCGGGGTCTTCGAGCCCCACTGCCTGAAAGCCTTGAGCTGATCGAGCGTCATGCTTTCGTAGCCGGTCAGATGGAGCAGCGCGTAGAGCAGCATCGAGCCGTGGCCGGCCGAGAGCACGAACCGGTCGCGGTCCGGCCAGGCCGGATCGGCGGGATCGAACTTCAGGAAGCTGGAGAACAGCACAGTCGCGACATCGGCCATGCCCATTGGCATGCCGGGATGGCCGGATTTCGCTTGCTCAACGGCATCGATCGCGAGGAAGCGAATGGCATTCGCCATCTCGGCATGGCTGACGTCGGTACGGACGGCTGCGGACGCAAGTGCGGTCATATCGTTCGCCTCTTTCGTTCGATCAGTTGCAGGATCAGCGGAGTGAGGATGAGCTGCATCGCAAGGTCGAGCTTCGCGCCATGAATCACGATCGAATTGGCGCGCGACATGAAGCTGTGCGGGATCATCGACAGCAGGTAGGGAAAATCGATGCCGCGCGGGTTCTTCAGCCGGATCACGACCATCGATTCATCGGGGGTCGGGATCCAACGCGCGATGAAGGGGTTCGAGGTGTCGACGGTCGGCACGCGCTGGAAGTTGATGTCGGTCTCCGAGAACTGCGGGCAGATGTAGTTCACATAGTCGGGCATGCGGCGCAGGATGGTGTCGGTCACCGCTTCGGTCGAATAGCCGCGATGGCTGCGGTCGCGATGAAGCTTCTGGATCCACTCGAGATTGATGACCGGCACGACGCCGATCTTGAGATCGGCATGCTGAGCAACATTCACCGTGTCGGTGACGACGGCGCCATGCAGGCCCTCGTAGAACAGGAGTTCGGAGGTTTCCGGCAGCGCCTCCCATTCGGTGAAGGTTCCGGGCTTCGCGCCGTAGAGCCGCGACTCCTCCTCGTCGTGCACATAGTGCCGTGTCGTTCCGGTGCCGGTCTCGGCATAATCGCTGAACAGCTTCTCAAGCTCCTCCAGCAGATTGGTCTCGGGGCTGAAATGGCTGAAGTGCTTGTTGCCGCGCTCGGCCTTCTCCGACATCTTGCTGCGCATTTCGGCGCGGTCGTAGCGGTGGAAGGCGTCGCCCTCGATATAGGCCGCGACGACGTTCTCCCGCCGGAAGATGTTCTCAAAGGTCTTCTTCACCGACGTCGTACCGGCGCCGGAGGAACCTGTGATGGATATGATGGGATGTCGGCGTGACATGCGATTCCCCTCAACGGAACAGGCCGCGCCGCGCGAACAGCGGGGCATCGCTACTCTCGAACAACGGCTCGACCTTCTGGTGGATCGCATCAACATCGCGCACGGCGCGCGTCGATCCCATGATCAGGGGCACGCGCTGATGCGGCGTACGCGCCGACAATTCGAGAATGCGCGTCCGGCCATCCGAGGCGGCGCCGCCCGCCCATTCCATGATCAACGCGATCGGATGGGCTTCATACAGCAGCCGCAACCGGCCCTCGCGGTAGCCCTGTCGCGCATCCGCCGGGTAGAGGAAGACGCCGCCGCGGATCAGGATGCGATAGGCTTCGGCCACCAGCGAGCCGATCCAGCGCATGTTGAAATCCTGGCCGCGCTCGCCATCAACGCCGGCAAGGCACTGATCGATGAAGCCGCGCACAGCGCCGCTCCAGTGCCGGCGGTTGGAGGCGTTGATCGCAAACTCCGATGTGTCCTGCGACACCCGCAGGTCGCACGCGGACAGCACGAATTCGTTCGTTCGCGGATCGAGCGTGAAGCAATCGACGCACTGGTCGAGCGCCAGCACCAGGATCGTCTGCGGGCCGTAGATGAAGCAGCCGGCCGCGCACTGTGCCGTGCCGGGTTCGAAAAACGTCGAGATGATGTCGTGCGCTTTCGGCCGGATCGAGAAGATCGTGCCGACCGAGATGTTGTTCTCGAGATTGGCGGAACCATCGAGCGGATCGATCGCAACGCAGAGCGGCGCGTCGGCGTCGAGCGTTTCAGGCAGTTCCGCCTCCTCGGACAGCACGGCGGCAACCGGCGCGGTCCGCAGCGCCTCGCGCATCAGGCGGTCGGCAACGATGTCGATCGTCCTCTGCCTGTCACCGTCGGGATTGATGCCGCCGCTTTCACCGCCGATGCCTGCAAGCGAACCGGCCGCGACGGTGCGCGAGAGTTCCACTGCAGCAAGGGCAAGCGCCTCGATGACCACGACGGTGGCCGCACGCATCGGGTTGTGCTGCGCCGGCCATTCCAGATAGGCATGCAATGCAGGACGAATCTCCACGGGCCGCTCCCTTTGATCACGCCCTCTTTGCAGAGGCTTCGATGGACGACCCAACCGGGAGTCGCCGTCGCCACCATCAACGCCCGAATTGCGGAATTAGGGAAATTTTATTATCTTTGGTCACGCCAAAGTATTTCTTATGGAGCTCGCCATGGCCGGCCACTTCTCACGGGACCTCACCATCCGTCAGCTGCGCGCGCTATCCGCCGTGCAGGAGGCGGGCTCGATCACGGCGGCGGCCAATCGCCTCAACCTCACGCAGCCGGCGGTGACGCTGCAGCTCCGCAATCTGCAGGCGCTGGCAGGGCTGCCGCTGATCCAACGCACCGGCGACGGCATGGCCTTGACGGATGCCGGCGCCCATGTGCTCGCCCTCGTCGAGCGGATCGAAGCGGCGTTGAAGGATTGCGAACAATCGCTCGACCTGATCGCGGGCCGTAGCGGCGGACGCGTCTCGATGGGCGCGGTGAGCACGGCAAAGTATTTCGTGCCGTTCGCGATCGCGGCGTTCTCACGCCGCTTCCCGAAGATTGAGGTCGTGCTCAGGATCGGCAATCGTGAGGAGATCCGCGACGCGCTGCGCGGCTACGACCTCGATATCGCCGTGATGGGCCGGCCACCTGCCGATATCGAGGTCGAGATGCGCCCGCTCGGACGGCATCCGCACTTCATCATCGCCGCCGCCGATCATCGGCTCGCGCGGCGGCGACACGTCGAGACATCGGAGCTCGCCAACGAGACCTTCATCATTCGCGAGCAGGGATCCGGCACGCGGATGCTGATGGAAGAATTCTTCCAGCGGCTCCGGTTGACGCCGAAGATCGGCATGGCGATGGACAGCAACGAGACCATCAAGCAGGCTGTAATGGCTGGGCTCGGCATCGCCTTCATCTCGCAGCACACCGTGTTTCACGAGCTGGAGGACGGCCGCCTCGTGGTGCTCAAGGTGAGGGGATTGCCGATCGTTCGCCAGTGGCACGCGATCCGCCGCGCCGACAAGGTGTTGCTGCCTCCGGCGCAGGCCATGCTGGATTTTCTCGGCAAGGAGGGCTGGCGCTATCTGCCGAATACGCGTTAACGAAGCCGCGAGCGTAGCCATGCCCATGCGACGATCGCCACTGGGGCTGCGACCGCCCAGGAGAAATAGCGGCCGAGATCGCCGAGCAGCAGCGCGGCGAGCAGACCGCACAGGGTCAGCATCGCGACGACAATCGGCGCACCGAACACATGGGTCCAGCGCGGCCGGCCGGTCCCCGCCTTCATCGCGCCAACACGATCTGGGTGGTCGCCGCGACGCGCCCCCGCTTCCGCCGTCGCGCCAGCCAGAGATAGAGCCCGCTGCAGATCACGATGATCGTCATCACGTCGAGGATCGCCCAGATGATCTTCAGCGGCATCCCGCCATAGTCGCCGAAATGCAGCGGCTGCGAGATCAGGAGCGCTTGCAGATAGACAGGCAACGCGCGGGTGTCGGAGACCTCGCCGGTCTCGCCGTCGAGCAGCACCGGCTTGAGCAGTCGCGACGTCAGCGGCGTGTCGCCGCGCATGAAGGCGGTATAGTGATGCGACGACGTGAACGGCGTTCCCGGATAGGCCACGAAGGCGACGTCCATGCCGGGCGCCGCCTGCTTCGCCTGCGCCACCACCTGATCCAGCGGCGCCAACGTTACCGGCGGAGGCTTGCCGGCATAGGGCTTTACCATGTCGCCCTCATGGAAACATCGCCGAACATGATTCGCATCGAGAGAGTGACAGCGAGGGATCCTGCGACGTCGCTGGCCCGCTGTCGTCGTGCGAGCCAATGCGAAAGCAGCATTCGCGGAGAACTTATTCGTGGGGTCGGCGGTTAACCTTTCCAAATCGTGTGGGAAGACCCGCAAGCCCGCAAGCTGGAACAAAGGCCATTGCGCTCTACCAGGGCGCGTGCCACATTTTTGCCAACGATCTCAACGCGCCGTCGGACATGCTCCTGCGAGGGAGGATCAACTGCACAGCCCAAGCCCGCCCATGCCTGACTTCAAGGCGTTGTTCGAGGCGGCCCCTGGCCTCTATCTGGTGCTGACGGCACCCGAGTTTCGCATCGTGGCGGTGAGCGAGGCCTATCTGCGCGCCACCAAGACCGAGCGCGCTGCGATCCTCGGGCACGGACTGTTCGAGATATTCCCTGACAATCCCGACGATCCGGCTGCCGACGGTGTACGGAACCTGCGGTCCTCGCTCGAGCGCGTCGTCCAGTTCCGGCGGCCGGATACGATGCCGGTACAGAAGTACGACATCCGCAAGCCCGAAGCCGAGGGCGGCGGCTTCGAGGAGCGCTTCTGGAGCCCGCGCAACTCACCGGTATTGGGGCCGGGCGGGCAGCTCAGCTACATCATCCACCGGGTCGAGGACGTCACGGAATTCATCCATCTGAAGCAGCGCGGCGCCGAACAGGACAAATTGGCAGACCGGCTGCGCGAGCGCACCGAGCAGATGGAAGCCGAAATCTTCATGCGCGGCCGTGAGGTCGAGGCGGCCAAGGAGCAGCTCGAAGCCGAGCAGAAGCTGCGCCAGGTCCAGAAGATGGAGGCGGTCGGGCACCTCACCGGCGGCATCGCGCACGACTTCAACAACATCCTGACGGTGATCACCGGCCTGATCGACATCCTTGCCGACGCCGTCGCGCACGACCCGAACCTGACATCGGTCACCAACATGATCGGCGACGCGGCCGCTCGCGGCGCCGAAGTCACCAAGCACCTACTGGCCTTTTCGCGACAGCAGCCGCTGCAACCGCGTGAAGCCGATCTCAACACGCTGGTACAGGATACCGCGCGCCTGCTGCGCCCCTCGCTCGGCGAGCAGATCGAGATCGAGACGTCGCTCGAACCTGATGCATGGCCGGCCTTCATCGATCCCAATCATCTGTCGACTGCGCTGCTCAATCTCGCGGTCAACGCGCGCGATGCGATGCCCGACGGCGGAAAGCTGATGCTCGAGACCAGCAACGTCGTCCTCGACGAGACCTATGCCGCCGCCAATCTGGATGCCAGCCCCGGCGAATATGTGATGGTCGCGGTCAGCGACACCGGCGGCGGAATCCCCGAGGCCATCAGAGAAAAGGTGTTCGAGCCGTTCTTCACCACCAAGGACACCGGCAAGGGCACCGGCCTGGGCCTCAGCATGGTCTACGGCTTCGTCAAGCAGTCCAACGGACACC
The DNA here is from genome assembly GCF_049949265.1 of Bradyrhizobium genosp. P. NCBI lineage: Bacteria > Pseudomonadati > Pseudomonadota > Alphaproteobacteria > Hyphomicrobiales > Nitrobacteraceae > Bradyrhizobium > Bradyrhizobium genosp. P. The sequence goes on from NZ_CP188195.1 coordinate 6,235,911, forward strand.
TCAAGATCTATTCCGAGGAGGGTCATGGTACCTCGATCAAGCTCTATCTGCCGCGCAGCAGCGGCGACATCATTGACGTCGAGCCGCCTACGGTCGTCGACGCGCGCGGCGGCAACGAATCCATTCTGGTCGTTGAGGACGACTCACTCGTTCGCAACTATGTCAGCGCCCAGCTTGCGCAGCTCGGCTACCACACGATGGTCACCGCCAGCGGCCCCGAGGCATTGGCTGCGGTCGACAAGGGATTCGTCTGCGACTTACTGTTCACCGACGTCATCATGTCCGGTGGCATGAATGGCCGGCAGGTGGCCGATGCGGTTCTGGCGAAGCTACCTTCGGTGCGCGTGCTCTTCACCTCCGGCTACACCGAGGATGCGATCTTCCATCACGGCCAACTCGATCCCGGCGTGACGCTGTTGCCAAAACCCTATCGCAAGTCCGATCTGGCCCGGATGATCCGGCAGGTCCTGGCCCAGCCTGCCGCACCGCTGTCGGGCAAGTAACGGCTCGCCGGTCTAGGGCCCGAAGCTCGAGCGGCTCTGGATCTTCTAGGCACCGTCGCGGAGGCTGAGCACGTAGAGCGAATCGTAGACGCCGATTACAGAGCCATCCTCGCGATAACGCGTGTAACGGAGGGCATAATGCGCCTTCGCCGGTGAGGATTGAATGAGCCTGGTCTCATTCCATGCGCTGTGGTGCCAGCCGTCCTGTTTCCGCAGCCGCTCGAACAGATCCATCGGATTGCTGCCGGCTTGCTGATAGACGGTCACGGTGCCGCCGGCGATCCGCACATGCGGGAAATGCATCAGCGCGTCCATGGCTGATGCGTCATAGCGATTGAGCGCCGCCATCCAGCGCGTCAGCACGTCCTCGCAATTGGCTTGGTCGTCGGGCGAAATCCGTGCGTCGACGCTGTAGGTCGCAGCCGCGTCCGGCATCATGCATCTCCGGCTTGCTTGTTGGTATTATCAGCGCGCACCGCGCATCCCGAAAGAAACAGTGCCGCGCAGACCTTGGCGCGTGCTTCAAGCTCCGCCCGCGACAGCGGTGGCCGATGCCCGTACATGACGTCGCGCTGCGGCTGGAAGACGAGCATGCCGAGCAGCATGCCGGCGGCGGCATGCGCGTCGGCCACCGCGATCCGTCCCCGCCTCTGCTGCACATTCAGCCATGCAGCCAGCGCGCCAAGGGTGCGCTGCATCGCCTTTTCATAGAACATCTCGGCGATGCCGGGGAATTTGTCGCTGTCGGCCAGGATGATGCGCTGGAGCGCGATGACCTCACCCTCGAGGATCAACTCGGCGCAGGCCAGGAGTGCCCGCTCCAGCGCCGCGGCAATATCACGGCCATCACAGACGCCCAGATTCACGGTGGATATGAACCGGTCCATCCGGTCCGTTACCGTGCCCTCGAACAGCGCGAGCTTGGTCGGGATCAGCCGGTAGAGTGTCTTGGTTGACACGCCGGCGCGGCAAGCAACGTCGGCGATACTCGCCGCCGCAAATCCGCGCACGGCGAATTCATGCTGCGCAGCTTCATAGATGAGCGCGCGCGTCTCGTCGTCGGAGCGCAACTGCGGCCGTCCGCGACCACGCCGCTCCGGCGCGTCGTCCTGTGCCTGATCCTTGCCCTTCGCGTTCATCTGCCAATCCGAGCCATGCTTTTAAATGATGCCTGTCATTCTATTGACAGACCCAACATAAGCTCTATTTTGGAAAATATCAAGTTTCCTAATTATCCCGAAGCGCCGCCGACAAGGATTAGTACGCTTTTACAAAGGGATAGAAAGCTGAGGAGGGCTGCCATGACCCAACATTCGACGTCATTCAAGGCCGAAAGCCAGGTTCCGGCCGACACTGCCAAGCAGTTGATCGTAAATCCGGAGGCGGCGGCCCCGGCCGCAGCTCCCGCCGCCAAGGGCAAGCTTCGCCGCCTGCTGCTGACTGGTGCCGCGGTGGCGGTGCTCGCCGGCGCCGGCTGGTATGGCTGGGATTACTGGACGGTTGGCCGCTTTCAGGTGTCCACCGACGACGCCTATGTGAAGGCCGACAACACGACGATCGCTCCCAAGGTCTCCGGCTATCTCAGTGACGTGCTAGTGGGCGATAACGAGCGTGTGCACGCCGGGCAGATGCTGGCGCGGATCGACGATCGCGACTTCAAGGTCGCGCTCGACCAGGCCAAGGCCGACGTCGCCGCCGCCGATGCCGCAATCACCAGCAAACGCGCCCAGCTCGACGTGCAACATTCCGTGATCGAAGCGGCGCGTGCGACGCTCGACGTCGACACCGCGACGCAGACTTTCGCCGAGCAGGAGAACAAGCGCTATACCGACCTCGCCGGCACCGGCTACGGCAGCGTACAGAACGCGCAGCAAGCGCAGTCGCGCTACGCCGGCGCGCAGGCCGCCATCGCCCGCGATACCGCGAATCTCGCCTCCGCACTGCGCCAGGTCGAGTTGCTCAAGGCCGAGATCGCCCAAGCCATCGCAACGTCGGGACGGGCGACTGCGCTGCAGCACCAGGCTGAGCTGAATCTCAGCTACACCACGATCACAGCGCCGATCGACGGCGTCGTCGGCAACCGCACGCTGCGCACCGGCCAGTATGTCCAGGCCGGCACGCAGTTGATGTCGCTGGTGCCGGCCACCGGCGCGTATGTGATTGCGAACTACAAGGAAACGCAGCTGACCGACGTCCGCAAGGGCCAGTCGGTCGAGATCGCGGTCGACATGTTCCCCGGACAGGTCGTGCGCGGCCATGTCGACAGCCTCGCGCCGGCAAGCGGCCAGGAGTTCGCGCTGCTGCCGCCGGACAACGCGACCGGCAACTTCACCAAGGTGGTGCAGCGTATCCCCGTGAAGATACTGCTCGACGCAACCGCCGTCGAGCTGCGGCCGGGCATGTCCGTAATCCCGTCGATCGCGACGCTGTCGCAGGCGGCCGAGCAAGCTCCGCATTCCAAGGCGACGCCGAAGCTTGCTGTCGCCTCGTTCAAATAGGTGAGCCAGAAAAGAAATAGGTGATGTCATGTCCGACCTCGCGCTCTCCTCCCCCGCCGCCGCGCCCCGTGCCGCAGTAGCCGATCCCAACCGCGCCAGCGTGACCGTCTGGATCGCGATCCTGGCGGCCATGATCGGTGCCTTCATGGCGATCCTGAACATCCAGATCACCAATGCTTCCCTCCTCAACATCGAGGGTGGCATCGGCACCGGCGTCGACAACGGCTCCTGGATCTCGACCTCCTACCTGATCGGCGAGATCGTGGTGATCCCGCTCACCGACTATCTCAGCCGGGTGTTCTCGTTCCGCAAGATCATGATCTGGCACGCCACGCTGTTCGCGATGTTCTCGGTCGCCTGTGCCTTTACCCATGATCTGCCGTCGATGATCGCGATGCGCGGCCTGCAGGGCTACTTTGGCGGCGTGTTGATCCCGATGGCGTTCACGCTGGTGTTCACCAAGCTGCCGAAGCCGCAGCAGCCGATTGGGCTGGCGATGTTTGCGCTCGCCGTCACATTCGCGCCGGCGATCGGTCCGACCATCGGCGGCTACCTCACCGAGAACTACGGCTGGCAGACCATCTTCTTCGTCAACGTGATCCCGACGGCGGTGATGGTCATCACCCTCTATTTCACCCTCGAGCGGCAGCCGATGCAGCTCCATCTGCTTCGTGAGGGCGACTGGGCCGGCATCGTGACCATGGCGGTCGGGCTCTCGGCATTGCAGTCGGTGCTGGAGGAAGGCAACAAGGACGACTGGTTCGGCTCGCCTTTCATCGTCAAGCTCGCGGTGACCGCTGCCGTCAGCCTGTCGCTGTTCATCTGGATCGAGCTCGTCGTGGAGAAGCCGCTGCTCCAGCTCCGGCTGCTGACCCAGCGCGGCTTCGGCCTCGGCACGATCTCGTCGGTGTTCGTCGGCTTCGCGCTGTTCGGCTCGGTCTACATGCTGCCGGCCTATCTCGGTCAGGTGCAAGGCTACAACGCCGAGCAGATCGGCCAGGTGCTGGCCTGGACGGGTCTGCCGCAGCTGGTCCTGATTCCGCTGGTGCCGAAGCTGATGCAGCGCTTCGATGCCCGCTTCATCGCCTTCACCGGCATGGCGCTGTTCGCGATCTCCTCCTTCATGAACATCGAGATGTCGCTCGACTATTCCGGTGACCAGCTCTTCTTCCCGAACATCGTCCGCGCCGTCGGCCAGGCGATCACGCTGGCGCCGTTGTCCGCCATCAGCCTCGGCAGCGTCGCGCCGCAGGACGCGCCTGCGGCCTCCGGCATCTCCAACATGATGCGCAACCTCGGTGGTGCGATCGGCACCGCGCTGCTCGCAACCATCGTCACAAAGCGCGAGCAGTTCCACTCAAATATCATTGGTCAGTCTGTCCATCTCGGCCGCGAGGAGGTCCGCGCCAGGATCACGGAGATGACCAACTACTTCATCAGCCGCGGTGTCCCCGATCCCGCCACAGCGCAGCATCAGGCGATCGTAGCGCTCGGCAATATCGTCAAGCGCCAGGCGCTGGTGCTCGGCTTCAGCGACGCGTTTGCGGTGATCGGCGTCGTGCTGGTGCTCGCCGCGATCGCGATAGTGCTGACCGGCAAGCCGAAGAGCACGGCGGGCGCCGGCGGCGCGCACTAAACTCTCGGGGCGACGGCTGCCGCCGTCGCCCTTCTCTCAACTCGCCTCGCGCAGCCTGAAGCGCTGGATCTTTCCGGTCTGCGTCTTCGGCAGCGCTTCCACGAAGGAGATCGCGCGGGGATATTTGTACGGCGCGATCGTCGCCTTGACATGATCCTGCAGCAGCTTGACCTCGGAGTCGTCATTGCGTGCGCCCGGCTTCAGCACCACGAACGCCGAGACGATCTGCCCGCGCTCCACATCAGGAGCACCGATCACCGCGCACTCCGCGACGTCAGGATGCCCGAGCAGCGCGGCCTCGACCTCGGGACCTGCGATGTTGTAACCTGCCGAGATGATCATGTCGTCGGCGCGCGCGACGAACGACAGCCGGCCGTTTTCGTCGCGAACGAAAGCATCGCCCGTGATATTCCAGCCGTCGCGCACATAATTTGTCTGCCGCGGATCGGCGAGATAGCGGCAGCCGGTCGGCCCGCGGACCGCGAGCTTGCCGACGGTACCGGCCGGCAGCTCGTTCATGTCTTCATCGACGATCCTGGCCTCATAGCCGGAAACCGGATTCCCCGTCGTGCCGCTAACGGCGCTGCCGACGCGGTTGGTGATAAAGATATGCAGCAATTCGGTGCTGCCGATGCCATCCAGGATCGGCTTGCCTGTCTTTTTTGTCCAGTTCTCGAACACCGGTGCCGGCAGCGTCTCGCCGGCCGAGATCGCAAGCCGCAGCGACGATAAATCGGCGCCCTTGTCCATGGCGGCCATCATCGCGCGATAGGCGGTCGGCGCGGTAAAGCAAATCGTCGCTTTGTAGGTCTCGATGATCCTGGTCATCTCGCTGGGCGCAGCATTCTCCAGCAACGTCGCGGTGGCGCCGAAGCGCAGCGGGAAGATCGCGAGCCCCCCGAGGCCGAAGGTGAAGGCGAGCGGCGGCGAGCCTACGAAAACATCGTCCGCAGTCACCTTGAGCACTTCCCTCGCATAACCGTCCGCGACGATCAGGAGATCTCGGTGGAAGTGCATCGTCGCCTTCGGCTCGCCGGTCGTGCCTGAGGTGAAGCCGAGCAGTGCGACGTCGTCGCGGCCGGTCTTCACCGCCTCGAACCTCACCGGCTTGCTCAGCGCGATGCGGTCGAGCTCGGCATCGTGGTTCTGCGTGCCGTCGAAATTGACGACCTGTTTAAGGAATTTGCTGGTCTTGGCGCAGGCGACCAGCTCGTCTGCGATGCGGCTGTCGGTCAGTGCCAGCGAGACCTCGGCCTTATCGACGATTTTTGTGAGCTCACCGGCACGCAACATCGGCATGGTGTTGATCACGACCGCACCGGCCTTGGTCGCCGCAAGCCAAGCCGCCACCAGCGCCGGATTGTTGCCGGAACGGATCAGCACGCGATTGCCCGGCTTGACGCCGTAATTCTCGACCAGCGCATGCGCCAGGCGGTTCGACCAGTCAGTCAATTCCTTGTAGGTGCGCTGACGGCCGTTGCCGATGAGCGCGACGCGATCGCCCAACCCCTGTTCGACGATACGGTCGGTCAATTCGACCGCGGCGTTGAGATAGTCGGGGTACTGAAATTCGGGCCGGTCGAGCAGCAGCTGCGGCCATTGATGGAACGGCGGCAGGTTGCGACGCGCGAAATTGTCGACATGCCCCGACGGGCCAAGCCCGGGAATTTCATCTGACATTCGATCGCCCCTTGCTTTCCATCCAGAAAGTCCAAGACCAACATCGAGAAGAACAAGATCTAGAAGACCGATATCGAGGACGCCCGGCAGCGTCCGACCGAAAATCATTTTATACTTAAAATAGTTTGGCGCAAGTGAAAATCGTAAAATCCCTCACCTGCTAGATCTGTGTGAGCTGCTTCAGCCGCAGCACCATCGGCGACTCAGGGTCAGCCAGCGGCGCAATCGCGGTGAAGTGATTGGCATCGGGCACGGTGCCAAACCGCGTCGCTACGCCCCCCTTGCCCCAGACATCGACAATGGTCCGGCTCTGCCGGTGGTACTCCGCGCTTTCATTGCCGCCGACGACGGCATCGAGCGTCGCTCCTGCCGGCGGCGTCCAGAACAGCGGACTCGCTTGCTTCGCTGCCGCGGGATCGAGGCCGAGCGCCTTGTTGACGGAGGTTGCGACCAGCGGCTCCAATTCGAACAAGCCGGAAATGGTGTAGGCGGCCCGCACCAGATCCCTGGGCAAAGAGGCATCATATGCCGGCCAATCGGTCGCAAGCATGCATGCGGCAAGATGTCCGCCTGCCGAATGTCCGCTGACCACGAGCGGCCGCCCGAGCCTCGCCAGTTCGCGTGACGCCGCGCGCATCTGGCCGATGATGTCGCCGATCCTGACATTGGGACAGAGGTCGTAGGTCGGCACCGCCACGCTGATGCCATGCACGTTCAGCCCGCGCACGCAGTGACTGGACGACGAGCCGTCGAGCGCCTGCCAATAGCCGCCATGGATGAAGACCACCAGCGGGCCGTCGCTGTTGCCCTCGAACAGATCGATGACGTTGCGGCTGCCCGGACCGTTGGTCAGCCGTCGCGGCGGATGCTGCTCGCGATAGGCCGCCGAATCCCTCGCCCAGCCGGCCATCAGCGCCGGGTTTTCCGGCACCCGCGCGCGGTTGTTGTATTCGACCTCGTAGTCGATCGTCACGGCTTAAGGCGTCCTCGCCTTGGCGGAGCGTTGCGCCGAACCCTTGGCCTTGGCGAGCAGGCGCATCAGCTCGCGGATGTCCTTCGGCGAGAGGTCGCCAAAGATATCGGCGATCCATTTCTCGTGCTCGGCCGCCATCTTGCGGAATTCGGCGCGGCCGAGCTTTGTCAGCCGGATGAACTGTACGCGGCGGTCGGTCTCCGAGGTGCGGCGATCGACATGGCCCAATTCGACCAGGCGGTCGACCAGGCCGGTCACGTTGCCATTGGAGACCATCATCCGCTTCGAGAGGTCCGACAGCGTCATGCCGTCCTGCACCTTGTCGAGCTGGGCCATCAGGTCGAAGCGCGGCAGCGTGACGTCGAACCGCTCGCGCAGCCGGCCGCGCACCTCGCTTTCGATCAGCGTGGTGCAGGTCAGAAGGCGGAGCCACAGGCGGAGCTCGGTGCCATGATCGTCGGGCAGTTCGACGGCTTTGGTTTCGGAATCAAGGATCATGCGGCGATTGCACCTCCGGGGCGAGTTCCGGTCGGATCGATTGCTTTGAGCTTCAAGCAATTTGCGCCGCGCCGCAAGGACAATTGCGAATCGAAGCGATTTTGCGAACCTGTTTTGACAGTTTCTTTAACCTTCAAACAATTGGCGTAGCGCTTGCATGGGCGCCGCCTGGATAGCGCGCGAGGTTCATCCTGACGCAATGCCACATCGCTTGCGGCGGACATGGTCGTCAGAATAAGCTGAGACCAGGGCAAGGCAGTGATCGGGGGAGTCACATGAAACGACTGACGAAGTTTGCGGGACTGGCGGCATTGTTTGGCGTCGCGATCACTCCGGCGGCCGCGCAAGACAAGATCAAGATCGGCGTGATCGTCACCACCTCCGGACCCGCTGCAGCGCTCGGTCAGCAGGTGCGCGACGGTTTTGCACTCGCCATCAAGGATCTCGGTGGCAAGATGGCCGGCCGCGACGTCGAGGTCGTCAATGCCGACGATGAACTGAAGCCCGACAGCGCGGTGACAAAGGTGCGCGGCCTCCTGGAGCGCGACAAGGTCGACTTCGTGGTCGGCCCGATCTTCTCCAACATCCTGCAGGCGATCCACCGCCCAGTGACGGAGAGCAAGACCTTCCTGATCAGCCCGAATGCCGGCCCGTCGAGCTACGCCGGCAAGGAGTGCAGCCCGTTCTTCTATGTCACGTCGTATCAGAACGACCAGGTCCACGAGGTCCTCGGCAAGGTCGCCCAGGACCGCGGCTACAAGCGCGTCTATCTGCTGCTGCCGAATTACCAGGCCGGCCGCGACTCCGCCGCCGGCTTCAAGCTCGACTACAGGGGTGAGATCGTCGAGGAGTCCTACACGCCGTTGGGCACGCTGGATTTCCAGCCCGAACTCTCCAAGATCGCAGCGCTGAAGCCGGATGCGCTGTTCACCTTCATGCCCGGCGGCATGGGCGTCAATCTGGTGAAGCAGTACAAGCAGGCCGGCGCGACCGTGCCGGTGCTGTCCGCCTTCACCGTCGACGAATCCACCCTGCCCGCGCAGCAGGACGCCGCAGTCGGCATGTACGGCGGCGCGAACTGGGCGCCGAACCTCGACAATCCCCAAAGCAAAAAGTTCGTCGCGGCCTATGAGGCGGCCTATAACGGCGTGCCCGGCACCTACGCCATGCAGGCCTACGACGCGGCGATGCTGATCGACAGCGCGGTGAAGGCGGTGAAGGGCGACCTCTCCAACAAGGAGGCGGTCGCGGCCGCACTGAAGAAGGCCGACTTCATCTCGCTGCGCGGTAACTTCAAATTCAACACCAACGGCTATCCGATCCAGGATTTCTATCTCACCAAGGTTGCGAAGCGGCCGGACGGCAAATTCCAGACCGAGATCGTCGAAAAGGTGTTTTCGAATGACGGCGACCGCTACGCCAAGGACTGTGCCGCCAAATAAACCAGCCAAAGCGTTTTCGAGCGAAGTGGGCACCGGTTCGCGTGAAGAAAACGCGTCAAACAGCATCGAGGAGGGAATACGATCATGAAAGACGAGATCGCTGGCATCACCCGCGCCAATGAGGGCATCCAAGGCATTTCCTGGAACATCCTCGGCCAGACCTATGTGCCGAAGACCCGCAGCGACCATTCCTTCTCCTGGCACGCGACGTTTCCGCCCGGCACCTTCGTTCCTCCGCATATCCATCCCGATCAGGACGAGTACCTCTACATCCTCGAGGGCAAGCTCGATTTCATGCTCGACGGCGCCGACGAATCCGCGACGCCGGGTGATCTCGTGCGGCTGCCGATGGGCAAGCCGCACGGTATCTTCAACAAGTCGCAGCAGACGGCGAAGACGCTGTTCTGGGTGTCGCCGACCAGGAGGCTCTACGATCTGTTCTGGGCGATCCACAACATGAAGGAGCAGAACCCGGAAGACGTGGTTCGGCTCGCCGCCGAACACAACATCCACTTCCTGCCCCCGCCTCCGACATAACCCGCCGTCCTGTCGCCGCTACTGCCGCGCCACCACGCGCGCGGCAAAGCCGGCCTTCGCCGCATAGCCGCGCACGATCGCCTCGCGCGCCTCGTAATTGAGAATGGTGTCGACGTCGGTGAACCCCTGCGGCGCAAGCTGCTCGACCGCATCGATCACGCCTTCAGGCCCGCCACGGCGATTGGAGGCGACGATGTCGGCGGTCATCGGCAGGCGCTGCCGCTCATAGGCAACCAGCCCCTGGCGCGGATGTTCGGAGCGCGCCAGCGCATCGGCGAGGCACCGCGCGTCGAGAATGGCCTGCGAGGCGCCATTCGAGCCGACCGGATACATCGGATGCGCGGCATCGCCGAGCAGCGTGACCCGGCCGCTCGACCAATAGGGCAGCGGATCGCGATCACAGCACGGATACTCCCAGAATTCCGGCGTCGCGTTGATCAAGCTGGTGAAATCAACCTGCGGAATCGTGAAGCTCGTGACATAGGGCATCATTTCCTCGCGCCGGCCGAGGACAGACCAGCCCTCGCGGCGTGGCGGCGGCGAGGAGCCGTCGCCGATCCGCACCAGCACCGCCCAATTGGTGAGGCGGCTTGCCGGACTCGAGCCCGGCGCGATCGGATAGATCACGGCCTTCGCGTTCAGCCCGCCGGCGATGATCATCGAGCGGCCGGTCAGAAACGCCGGCCAATCGGTGGCACCACGCCACAGCATCAGCCCGTTCCAGCACGGACCGCCCTCGCCCGGAAACAGCGTCTGCCGCACCTTGGAGTGGATGCCGTCGGCACCAATGAGAATATCGCCACGCGCAGTATGCACGTGAGCACCGGTGCGATCGAAGAAATAGCCTGTTACGCCGCCCTCGTCCTGCGTGAACGACCCGAGCCGGCAACCGGTGCGGATCGCATCCGCGCCGAGCCGGTCGATCACGGCCTGGTGGATCACCCCCTGCAGCCGGCCGCGATGGATCGAGAATTGCGGCACATCGTGGCCGGCATCGAGCCCGCGCTTTTCGTGCCAGACTTGCTGGCCATGGCGCGTCAGGTAGAACAGTTCGGAGGTGCGGATCGCGACCTCGTCGAGCTTGTCCAACAGGCCCAGCCCCGCCAGCTCCCGGATCGCGTGCGGCAGGGTATTGATGCCGACGCCGAGCTCGCGGATGGTGTTGGACTGCTCGTAGAGCTCGCAACTGATGCCGCGTGCGCGCAGCATCAGCGCGGTGGTGAGGCCTCCGATTCCGCCTCCGACGACAATCGCCTTCATCGTCCCTTACTCCACTTGTGACGTCATGCCGGCCTTGTCGCGGCCAAGACGAAAACACTTACCGGACGCAATCCTGAAGGTCGCATGGCCGCTCGCTCGGCCGCAAGCCAGTTTGTCGCCTTCGTTTCCTCTGGTGCGGCCATCTGCCCCTTAGGTTAACGTACCTGTTTCCGGGATGCTTAATCCGGCACCACCGCGATCGCCTGGATCTCGACCTTGGCGCGGTCCTCGATCAGGCCGGACACCTCGATCGCCGTCATCGCCGGAAAGCGCCGGCCCATGACGTCGCGATAGACGGCGCCGATCTCCCTCAGCCGCGCGGAGTATTCCTTGCGGTCGAGCAGGAACCAGGTCATCGACACGATGTGCTCCGGCCCAGCCCCACCGGCAGCCGCGACCGCGACGATGTTCCGCAAAGTCTGCCCGATCTGGGCGACAAGATCATCGCTCTCGAACGCGCATTGCGGGCTCCAGCCGATCTGGCCGGCGATGAAGATGGATTTGCCGCGCGCGGCCACGCCGTTGGCGTAGCCGCTCGGCTTCGCCCATCCGTCCGGTAGCAGGATCTCGTTCATCTCAATTGCCCTCGAAGGTTGGCTTCTGCTTGGCGGCGAATGCTTCGAAGGCGCGGCGGAAATCGCCCGTAACCATGCAGATCGCCTGCGCCTGCGCCTCGGACTCGATCATCTCGTCGACACCCATCGCCCATTCCTGGTTGAACATGGTTTTCGTCACGCCATGCGCGAACCAGGGACCATCGGCGAGCGAGCGCGCGAGATCGTGCGCGGCGGCGGAAAGCTCGGCCGCAGGCACGAGACGGTTGTGGAAGCCCCACGAGAGCCCCTCCTCGGCACTCATGGCGCGGCCGGTGTAGAGCAGGTCCGCGGCCCGACCCTGCCCGATCACGCGCGGCAGCAGACCGCAGGCGCCCATGTCGGCACCGGCGAGGCCAACGCGGGTGAACAGGAAAGCGGTCTTGGCCTGCGGCGTCGCCAGCCGAAGGTCGGAGGCCAGTGCCAGCATCGCGCCGGCGCCGGCACAGATGCCGTCGATTGCGGCGACAATGATCTGCGGGCATTTCCGCATCGCGCGCACCACCTCACCGGTCATGCGGGTGAAAGCGAGCAGGTCCGGCATCGCCATCCGCGTCAGCGGCTCGATGATCTCGAAGACGTCGCCGCCGGAGCAGAAATTGCCGTCGGCGCCCGTCAGCACGATCGTGCGCACATCGGACGCGGAGGCGAGGTTGCGAAACAGGTCGCGCAGCTCCTCGTAGGACTCGAAGGTCAGCGGGTTCTTCTTGTCCGGGCGATTCAGCGTGATGGTCGCGACGCGGCCGCTGTCGTCGGTTGACCAGCGGAAATGCTTTGCGGGATAATCCTTGAACGGCCGCAGCTTTGCTTTCATCTCGGACATGATTTTTCCTTCACCCGGTGAGGACTTCGCCGCCGGCAACAGCGACAGCTTGTCCGTTGATTGACGATGCAGTTTCGGACGCCAGCCAGAGGATGGCATCGGCGACCTCCTCCGGCGCGACCAGCCGCTGCATCGGGTTGACCTTTGCCAGCGCCGCGCGCGCCTCGTCCTCGCTGCGCCCGGTCTTGGCGACGATGTTGGCGGCGGCATCCGCGACCAGCGGCGTGTCGGTATAGCCGGGGCAGACGGCGTTCACGGTGACGCCGCGCCGCGCATATTCCAGCGCCAGCGAGCGCGTCAGGCCGATGACACCGTGTTTTGCGGCGACATAGGCCGAGACATAGGCATAACCGGTCAGGCCCGCGGTCGAGGCGACGTTGATGACGCGCCCGCGCCCGCGTTGCGCCATACCGGGCAGAACGGCCTGCGTCACCAGGAACACGCTCGAGAGATTGCTTGCCAGCATGTCCGCCCACAACGCCGCGCCGGTCTTGTCGAACGGCGCGCTGGCGGCCTTGCCGGCATTGTTGACGAGGATGTCGATTGGCCCGGCATCGGCTTCGATCTGCGCCACGCCGTTTCTCACGGCCGTTTCGTCGGTCACGTCAGTCGCGACGACCGCGCCTCTACGATCTCCAAGCAACGCCGCGGTGGCGTTCAGGGCCTCGAGCCGGCGCCCGGCAATACTGACCCGCACGCCGGCCTTTGCCAGTGCGATCGCGGTCGCGGCGCCGATGCCGGAACCGGCACCGGTCACGAACGCATGGGCGTTGGGCCAGAACCGCGTCATGGCTTCGCTCCGGCTGCGCGTTCGAGATTGGCCTCGTATTGCGGCTTGCCCGACAGATACTGCTTCGGCCAGACGATCGACTTGACGCCGATCCTGGCGGCCTCGTGCAAGGTCCAGGCGGGATCGGCGAGATGCGGCCGCGCGATGGCGCAGAGATCGGCACGGCCGGCGGCGATGATCGAGTTGGCGTGGTCGGCCTCCGAGATCGCGCCGACCGCGATAGTGGCGATGCCGACCTCGTTGCGGATCTTGTCGGCGAACGGCGTCTGGTAGAGCCGGCCATAGACCGGATGGTCGTCGGCCCAGACCTGTCCGGACGAACAGTCGATCAGATCCGCGCCGGCTTCCTTGAACAGCTTTGCGAAGGCGAGCGCATCCTCGGGCGTGTTGCCGCCCTCGGCCCAGTCGTGACACGATAGCCGGACCGACATCGGCTTGTGCTCCGGCCACACTGCGCGGATGGCGCGGAACACTTCGAGCGGATAGCGCGCGCGGTTCTCGATCCCGCCGCCATACGCATCGGTGCGGTGGTTGGTGAGCGGCGAGAGGAAACTCGACAGCAGATAGCCGTGGGCGCAGTGCAGCTCCAGGATATCGAAGCCGGCCTGGGCTGCGCGCTCCGCGGCGGCGACGAACTGCTCGCGCACCTTGTCCATCTCGGCACGGGTCATCGGCTCCGGCAACTGGCCGTCCGGCAGATAGGGAATGGATGAGGCCGACAGCAGCGGCCAATTACCATCCGGCAGCGGCTCGTCGATGCCGTCCCACGCAACCCGCGTCGAACCCTTGCGCCCGGCATGGCCGAGCTGGATACCGATCCGCGCTTGCGAATTGCCGTGCACGAAATCGACGATGCGCTTGTAGGCCGCCGCCTGCTCGTCGTTCCACAGTCCGCAACAGCCGGGCGTGATCCGCGCCTCCGGCGACACGCAGGTCATCTCGGTGAACAACAGCCCGGCCCCGCCGAGCGCGCGCGAGCCGAAATGCACCAGATGGAAATCGGTCGGCACGCCCTCCTCGGCCGAATACATCGCCATCGGCGAGACGATGATCCGGTTATGCAGCGACAGCCCTCGGATGCTGAACGGCGTCAGCATCGGCGGCGTGACGCGGTCGTTGGTGGCGGGCAACCCGCTCTGCTCGGCAAACCAGCGCTCATAGCCTTCGAGCCATGCCTTGTCGCGCAGCCGCAAATTCTCGTGGCTGATGCGCTGCGAGCGCGTCAGCAGCGAATACATGAACTGTTCCGGCTCCAGCGTATCGGCATAGCGCGAGCCGACTACCTCGAACCATTCCATCGCGTTGCGCGCGGCGTTCTGGATTCGCGCCACGTCGACCCGGCGCAGGTCTTCGTAGGCGGCCAGCACTGCGGGAATGGTTTCGCGCGCCGTGCCGTGTTTCTTGAACTGATTGGTCAGCTCGATCGCGTCTTCCAGCGCGAGTTTTGTCCCCGAGCCGATCGCGAAATGCGCGGTATGCGCGGCATCGCCCATCAGCACGACATGGCTGTTGCCGTTGAAGGCGGTCCACTTGCCGCAGATCAGCCGCGGGAACGACAGCCAGGCCGATCCGCGCAGATGGCGTGCGTTGGAGACGAGAGAATGGCCTTCGAGGATCTCGGCAAACACCTTTTCGCAGAACGCGATCGAGGCGTCCTGGTCCATCCTGTCGAGGCCATGCGCCAGATACGCCTCCTCGGTGGTCTCGACGATGAAGGTCGCCGCGCCGTCCTCGAACTTGTAGATATGCGCCTGGAACCAGCCGTGCTCGGTCTTGCGGAAGTCGAAGGTGAAGGCGTCGAACGGCCTGTTGGTGCCGAGCCAGATATAGCGGTTCGGCCGCATCAGCATGTCGGGCTGGAATTCTTCCGCATATTTGGTGCGGATCCTCGAGTTGACGCCGTCGGCGGCGACGACCAGATCGGCGTTGGGGAAATCCAGGTCGGAGTTCACCTCGCGCTCGAAGACCAGCTCGACGCCGAGTTCCTCGGCCCGCGCCTGCAGGATATTGAGCAGCCGCTTGCGGCCGATGCCGACGAAGCCGTGGCCCGTGGTGCGCATCCGCCGGCCCTTGATCAGGACCTCGATGTCGTCCCAGTGATTGAAGGCCTGCTCGATCGTATCTGCGGTGACCGGATCCCATTTTCGCATGTTGTCCATGGTCGCGTCGGAAAACACCACGCCGAAACCGAACGTATCATAGGGCCGGTTGCGCTCGACGACGGAAATCTCATGCGCGGGATCCAGCATCTTCATCAGGATGCCGAAATAAAGCCCGGCCGGCCCGCCTCCGATGCAAACGATACGCATGGCGATCTCCCTTTGGCTTCGCGGGTGGACAGCGGTTTTCCGAGCGAGCCGATGCCGGATATTATTTTATACTTAAAACAATTGTCAAGGGCGGAATGTCGCTCCTTTCACGCGTCATCGCCCGGCTTGCCGCCTCCGCTAAACTTCGGCGCGCCTGGAAGCGTGAGCCCCGTCGAAGCCTTGGCGTAGACGGGACCGGGCGATCCCGTATTCCCGAGGCAGTTGTGATTGAGCCGATGGGCCGCGGCGTACTGGGTCGCCCGCTTTCGCGGGCGATGACAGCGGTGGGCGTTCTCGCGACATGATTTGTCCGAGCTTTTCATTTCGTTTGCCCTCTTACTTGGTAGAGGGCGCAGGGAAAGCCGGGTGCCGATCGCACCCATGGGCCCGGTGCAACAAAAAGCACCGGGGTAGGACCACAGGTGTAACCGGGAACGCCGGCTTTCCCTGCGCGATGGGCTTACGGTTTCCTTCGTGATCTCCCCGGTGAGCGCTTTGTTGCCACCGTCGCTCCAGAGATAGGTTAGTTTCTCAGGAGCTTTCCGCCTGCATTGCAGCGTCAGGACCACACGACTTCGCCGTCCGCGTCATGCGCACTCGTCTGTTGCGCAATCCGCGTCCACCGCATCCCCCGCATCCCCCGCATCCCACCGCGCGTTCGTGACGTGCGCTCGCCCCTCAATCGGGTAGGACGGGCGAACCATACACTAGATTTTATTTCTGATAAAGCGAAATATTTTTGAACGAAGGACTTGCCCCGTCGGGCAAATCAGTGATTGGCATGTAAGGGAAGCCCCGCCGGGTTCCCTCTCCCCTTGCGGGAGAGGGTTAGGGAGAGGGTGCCACACGACGTGCACTTTCCGTATGCAACAACACGGCGGAAAAGGATTGCGAGAGCGCGCGCTCAACGAACGTCTCGCCCGGGGCCACCCCTCTCCCCACCTTCTCCCGCAAGGGGAGAGGGAGCCCGAGTGGCGTGCTCACCTCACTTGCGATGGGCGCGCGAAGCGAGAGCCCGGAATGAAGAACTCAATGCACCGCCGCGTACAAAATCTTGTCCTGCGTCGCATCGGCCGCGTCGAACTCGGCGACGATGCGGCCGGTGCGGGCGACGAGGATGCGGTCGGATACGGCGAGGATCTCCGGCAGGTACGACGAGATCACCACCACCGCCTTGCCCTCGTCGGCGAGACGGCGGATTTCGCTGTGGATATGCGGGATGGTGCCGACGTCGACGCCGCGCGTCGGCTCGTCGAAGATGATGATCGAGGGATCCTGGACCAGCGTCTTCGCCAGCACCACCTTCTGCTGGTTGCCGCCCGACAATTCGACGATCCGCGCCTTGCGTTGCAGCGCGCTGATCTTCAAGCGCTCGACCCAGTAGTTAGCGAGCTTGCTGCGCCGGGCCCGCGACAGCAGGAAGCTCCAGCCCGCGCGGGTGGCGAGGCTGCCGATATAGACGTTGTCGTCGACCACCATGGTCTCGAAGAAGCCGTTGGCCTTGCGGTCCTCGGTGATGTAGGCGATGCCGTCATTGATCGCCTGCCGCGGCACGCGGTAGCGGATCGGCTTTCCCCGCAGCCGGATGGTGCCGCCATTGACGAGGTTGCGCTTCAGCGCGCCGTAGATCACCTTGGCGATCTCGGTGCGTCCCGAGCCGATCAGGCCGGCGATGCCGACCACCTCCCCGGCATAGACGGAGAACGACATGTTCTTGACCGCCATGCCCATGGTGACGTTCTCGACCGTCAGCACCTTTTCGCGCCGCTGGTGGGTCTTCTCTCTTCGGCCGTACACCGCCTGCGCCACCTCGCGGCCGACCATATGCTGCACCAGCGCATCACGCGTGAGCTGCCTGGCCGGCGCCGTGATCACGAGCTTGCCGTCGCGCAACACGGTGATGCGGTCGGCGATCTGCAAGGATTCTTCCAGCGCGTGCGAGATGTAGATGATCGAGACACCACGGGCGCGCAGGTCGCGCACCAGATGGAAGAAGTGGACGATCTCCTCCGGTGTCAGGCTCGCGGTCGGTTCATCGAAGATGATGATGCGCGCCTTGTTGTAGATCGCGCGCGCGATCTCCACCATCTGCTTCTTGGCGGTGCCGAGCAGCGCCACCGGCGTCGCCGGATCGACATGGAAGTTGAGCGACTGCAAAAGCTGCTGGGCCTGGATGTTGAGGGTCCGGAAGCGCGTCAGCAGCTTCTCGTTGCCGAGCTCGATGTTCTGCGCCGCGGTCATGGTCGGCACCAGGCTGGTCTCCTGATAGACCATGCAGATTCCGGCGTTGAGCGCATCGCGCGGCTGCTCGAATTTGGCAGGCCTGCCATCGAGCAGATAGTCGCCCGAGGTGAGATTGATCGCGCCCGCGATCGCCTTGCACAGCGTCGACTTGCCGGCGCCGTTCTCGCCGACCAGCGCGTGGACTTCGCCGGGATAGAGATCGAAATTGACGCCCTCGATGGCGTGGACGCCGCCATAGATTTTCGAACCATTGATGATCTGCAGCACTGGCTCGCGGGCCGCGGCGGTCATATCTTTGGTCTCGGTGCTCGAGGTCGCCTGCATCACGCCATCATTCATCGCAGGTCTCCGGAATAGAGCAGCAGACGTCCGGCGCCGCGGGCGGCGATGAAGACGCCGCGATTGGTGGCGCAGGCGGAGGTGACGCCGTGGAAGCGGCCGCCGGCGCGGCTGTGCAGGCTGTCGGTCGGCTCGCCCTCGGCATCGAGATGCACCAGCAGGCCGTAGGAGCGCGGCGGCGCCCACGGCTTCTGGATGCCGAGCGCCTTGACCGCGCCGATCTGCATCGGCTCCAGGCAATCGCTGCCGCCGACCAGCGCCGGCGCGACCCAGTGATCGGGCGGTATCGTCGCCATCATCTCCTGGCGGAAGTCGTCCTCCTTGAGCACGAACTCGATCAGATGGGTGCGGCGCGCGAACACGCCGAGCAACAGCCCGCCCCGGCCGTCCGGATGCAGCCGCGCCGGATAGCCCGGCATGTTTCCTGCGATGACCTCGCGGGCGCCGAGGCCGCTGCCATCAAGCGCGAAGCGGCTCAGCCGGTGCGCCCAGCTCTCCGATAGCCACAGGGCCTTGCCGTCACTGGAGACCGTGACGCCGCAGGGATATGGCAGATCGCGGAGCAGCACCTGCGGATTGTCGAGGTTAACACCGCAGGCGATCAGGCGCCCGTTCGACCGCTTCTCCATCAAATCGTGGCGCCATTCGGCAGGACGACGGCCGGTGCTGCCTTCGACGGCATAGATGCGGCCGTCGGGTGCCGCGGTCACCGACAGAAGGCCAGAGAGTGCGCTGCCGTCGGCAGCCTCGCACCAGCGCGGTGTTGGCTTGGCCGGATCGACCGCAGCCAGTCCCCTGCCCGCGACGCAGACCAGCAACCGGCCGTCCGGATGCAGCGCAAGCCCACCGGCGTCGTCCTCGAACTCGGTGACGACCGCGCGCGTCGAAAAATCCTCGCCACTGAGCTTCAGCACGCGCCGGCCCACCGAGACATAGAGCCCGCCGTCGCCCGCCGGGATCACATCGTCGACGCCGGCTAGCGGCTCTCCGATCGCCACAGCCGTATCAAGCCGATCGTTCGGGCTCAGCGCGCCGTCAAGCGGCGGGATCGCCTTGTCGACACCGTCGCGGTCGACGACGCTCCTGATATCGCGCAACAGATGATCGAACAGTCCCATCAGCCGATCACCCTGCTTTTGGCGCCCCAATAGGCATCGTATCCGGTCCAGCCCTCGTCGACGCCGTCGAGCTTGATGCGGCCGATCCGGTTGTTCTCGAGACCGCCGAGATAGAGATAGCCCTCGTGCTCGCGCATCGAGGTCAGCACCGAATGCGAGGTCCCGGTCGGGTCCCACCAGGATTCCAGCGCCTCGCCCTTCTCGTTGAACTTCAGCACGCAGCCGTGATTGAGCCCCGGCGCCAGCCACTCGTCGGCCGGCACCTGCTTCACCATGCGCAGGCGGAAGCCGGGCTTGCGCACCGAGAGATCGAAGGTCGGCGTACGGATACCGACCAGCGCCAGCCAGTAATTGCCGTCGGAAGCGCGGTTGATGTTATCAGGGTTGCCCGGCAGCTGGTCGATCAGCACCTCGGTGCGGCCCTTGTTCGGTCCCGCGATCCAGTAGCGGAAGATCTTGCACAGCGAGGTCGAGGCGATCAGCACCGACTGGCCGTCATGCGAGACGCAGACGCCGTTCGGGAAATAGAAATGGTTGATCACGGTGCGCGTGGTTTTCGTCTTTGGATCGTAGCAGACCAGGCGGCCGTTCGGCCGCGCCTCAAGGATGTCGAGGGTGTTGGTCGTCATCTCGTAGCGCGTGGTGCAATCGCTGAAATAGATCTTGCCGTCGGGCGCGATATCGAGATCGTCGGCCATGCGCAGCCGGGAATCGTCGTTCAGCTTATACCA
This sequence comes from Bradyrhizobium genosp. P, assembly GCF_049949265.1. Classification (NCBI taxonomy): domain Bacteria; kingdom Pseudomonadati; phylum Pseudomonadota; class Alphaproteobacteria; order Hyphomicrobiales; family Nitrobacteraceae; genus Bradyrhizobium; species Bradyrhizobium genosp. P. The sequence continues at coordinate 6,255,885 of NZ_CP188195.1, forward strand.
GGTGCGGTTGGTCTCGTCGGTGACCTTGAACACACGGCCGTCGGGCGCGATGCCGTAGACGCCCATGCCGGCCACCGCGACGATCAGATTCTCGTCGCGATCGAACTGCATGCCGAGCGGCCGGCCGCCGATATGGGCGAACACCTCGCGGGTCGCGAAGTTCGGTCCCGAGAAGCGGATCACGTTGCCGTCGCGGGTCGAGCCGTAGAGGCGGCCCTGGCGGTCGAGGATGACGTCCTCGGGCCCCTCGACCTGGTCGAGGCCGATCGCCTCCGCCTTGATCAGCCGGTCGTTCTGGGCATAGGCCGACCCCGAGCCGCGCTGCACCGACGGCGGCGCCGCCAGCGCCACGTAGGCTGGATTGACATAGATCTTCTGAATCGCCTTGCCGCGGTTCTTCGACCATTTGACGTCGATGCCGACGGCGGCGAGCAGGATCGCGCCCGTCACCGCCGAGGTGACGTAGCCGGGAATGCCCATGCGGACGAGGCCGTTGATGAGCAGGAAGATGATCAGCGCGCCGATCATCGCCCGCCACACCGTGCCCTTGCCGCCGGCGAGCGAGACGCCGCCGAGCACCACCGCAGTGAGCGCCTGGAATTCCCAACCGACGCCGGTGGTCGAATCCGTCGACGCCTGCCGCGCGGCATAGAAGATGCCGCTCGCGCCGCACAGCGTCCCGGACAGCACATAGGTCGCAAACAGCATCAACCGGACGCGGATGCCGGCATGGCGCGCCGCCTTGCGGCTGGCGCCGATCGCGGTGAGATGCCAGCCATAACGCGAGCGCGACAGGAAGATGTGACAAATCAGCAGCACGACGAACAGGGTCGCCGCATTGATGGGAATGCCGAGCACACTGCCGCCGCCGATGAAATCCCAGGCATCGCTGTCGACCGAGTTGGTCGCGAACACCTGCGCATAGCTGGTGTTGAGCAGGTTGACCGAGGCGCGCAGGATGATCAGCGTCACCAGGGTGGTGAGGAACGGCCGCGTCTTGAGGAAGCCGATCAGGAAGCCGTTGATGCTGCCGAGCAGCGCGCCGACCGCAAGCGTCGCCGGCACGACAAGGCCGACCGGCCATTCCCGCACCAGCAGGAAATACAGCGCCGCGAAGTTGCACAGCGCGAAGATCGCGCCGACGCTCAAGTCGATGCCGCCGGTGACAAGGCAAAAGCCCATGGCCAGCGCGACGAAGCCGAATTCGGCGAACAGCCGGAGCAGCGACACCGAGTTCTGCACCGAGGCGTAGTCGGGTATCGTGAGCGCGAAATAGGCCCACAGCCCGATCATCACGGTGAAGGGGACGACCGGCTCGAACCACTGCTTGAGCAACAGTTCCGACAACAGGAGCCGGGGTGAAAACCGCCGCACCGACGCGGCAAAGGAATCGACAGCCATCGACATCGCCAAAGCACTCCCTGAAGCGGCCGGCGCGGGATCACCGCACCGGCTGCCGCGTCGTCAGCCCTTCTTCATCGCGAAGCAGTTGGCGCCCGAGGCGTTGGTCTTGTCGATCCAGATCGGCCGCGTGTAATAGGCGAGATTGCGGGTGCCGGGCTTGTCGGGCGACATCAGCAGGGTTTCGGCTGCGAACATCAAATCGTGGCCCTGCTCGGTCGCCTTGTAGCTCAGAAACTTGTAGAAGTTGCCCGAATTGACCTGGTCGCAATCGAGCTGCGAGCCTTCACCCGAAGCTAGCACCTTGACCTCGTCGATCTTGCCGGCATTGCGGATCGCCTGTGCGGCGCCCGACTCCATGACGCCCCAGAAGCCGATCGAGGCGCAGAGGTCGGGATGCTGCTGGATCACGGTCGCGGTGACGTTGAGCGCGGTGTTGGCGTCCCAGTTCGCCGCCTGGTTCGAGACCACCTTGATGTTGGAGTCCTTGTTCAAGACCTCCATGATGGCACCGACCTGGTCGACGCTGGCGGCTGCGGTCAGCTCACCCTGGATGATTTGGACCTTGCCCGATTTGCCGGAGCCGGTGCCGCAGGCCTTCACGGTTTCAGTCGCAAGCATCCTGCCGATCTCGCGCCAATCGACACCGACGAAGGCGCTGGACTTGTAGTTCGAGGCCATGTTGACCTGGATCACATGCGTGCCCTGGCTCTCGGCGCGTTTCAGATCCTTCATCAGCAGCGTCACGCTCGGATTCTGCACGATCAGCACATCGGGCTTCTGATCGACCAGCGCGGTGAGCGCCTGTTGCATCGCCGACGGGTTGTTGTTGGGATCGCGCACGATGTATTTCATGCCGCGCCACTCGGCTTCCTCCTGCACCACCCGGCCCCATTCGTCGGCCAGCGGGACGCCGAGCGCGATCGGCAAATAGGCGATCGTCTTGCCCTGCAGCCCCTTGTCGTAGGCGGCGCGCAGCTCGCGCCCGGCCTTGGTACCTTCCTCCTGTGCTGATGCCATTGATGGCAACGCGGCCAGCGTCGCCCCGGCCAGCAGGATCGTCCACAACTTCGTCGTCTTCATCGTTTCCTCCACACAGATAGTCTTGTTTGATTAGTGTTGTTTGATCGATTGGTTTGACGCGCCGGATACCGTCAGTCACCCTGCCGCGCGGTCTCCTCGTCGCGGGGATGCAGCCAGTTGTCGAGCACGATCGCCGCCAGCAGCACCACACCCTTGACGATGTTCTGCACCTCGCTGTTGACGTCCATGATAGTGAAGGCGTTGAGCAGCGTGCCGATCAGGACGCAGCCGACCACCACGCTGAACACGCTGCCGCGGCCGCCGATCAGGCTGATGCCGCCGATCACGACGACGAGCACGACGTCGAAGATCATGGTGCCCTGCGTAATCGCCATCTGCATGCTGCCGGTCGTGCCGACCCAGACCAGGCCTGCGATCCAGGCGAGCAGCGCCACCAGCACATGTTCGAGTACGATCAGCGGCCGCAGCGGGACGCCGGACAGCCGCGCGGCTTCCGGATTATCGCCCTGCGCGTAGATAAAACGGCCGATCGACGTGCGCGACAGGAACAAATGCATCGCGATCGCGCAGACCACGAATACCAGGATCGGGACCGGTACGCCGAACAGCCGTCCGGCGCCGAGATACATCAGCCCCGGCGCATCTTTCGGCGCATAGACCACCCAGGCCGGCGCGATCCAGAACGCCAGGCCATAGATGACGAAGCCGGCGGCCAATGTCACGAACAGCGCCGGCGCCTCGACAAAGGCGACCATCACGCCGTTGACGACGCCGATCAGCACCGCAATCGCAAGTGCGAGCAGGACAGCCGTGAACACCGGCATGCCCTTCTGGATCTCGATCAGCGCGATCGCCCACGAGCCTGCCATGATCGCGACCTCGGAGAGATCGATGCCGCGGCTGATCACGATCAGGCCCATGCCGAGGCCGAGCACGCCGAGAATGGAGATGCTCCGCAACAGGTTCAGGAGGTTGGAGACGGTGGCAAAGCCGTTCAGCGTCAGGCCAAACACGATCAGCAGCGCGATCGTGATCAGGAGCACGATCTGCTCCTGGCTCGGCTTCGCAAACATCGCGCTGGCGCGAGATGAAGCGGCCGGGACGGCAACGCCACGCGATGGCGACTGCACGCTCATCATTTCCTCCAGGTCTTATCTTGACGTCTTATTTTGCTTGAGACTTTAAGAGCCGCAACTAGTATTCGTCAAATGCATTCGACGGATACGGATTGATTAAACTCATGCATGTGCGCGACATCGATCTGAACCTGTTCGTCGTCTTCGACGCGATCTATTCCGAAGGCGGCGTCAGCCGCGCCTGCTTCCGCCTCAATTTGACGCAGCCCGCGGTGAGCCATGCGCTCGGGCGTTTGCGCGCGATGTTCAACGATCCGCTGTTCGTGCGGCGCCACCATGTGATGACGCCGACGCCGCTGGCACGCCAGATCATCACGACGGTTCGCCAGGCGATCAACGGCCTCGAGACGACGCTGACCCACACCAACCGGTTCGATCCCGCCCGAACGCCGAAGCGCTTCGTGATCGGGCTGCGCAACAACCTCGAAGCGCCGGTGCTGAGCGCGCTGGTCAACCGGATCAGCGCGGTCGCGCCGCTGGTCGAGATTGCGACGGTGCGCTGCGAGCGCAACAATCTGGAGCGCGAGCTTGCCGCCGGCACGCTCGACGTCGCGATCGATACGCTGCTGCCGCTCTCGGCCGAGGTGCGGCGAGAGCAGATCCTGACCGAGCATATCGCGGTGTTCGCACGCCGCGACCATCCCGAGATGGGCAGCCGCCTCGACAAGAAGACGTATTTGCGGATGGAGCACGTCTGCGTGACGTCGCGGCGCAGCGGGATGTCGTTCGAGGACTTTCAGTTCCAGCGCCTCGGCATAAAGCGCCATGTGCGCCTGCAGTGCCAGAATTTCACGACCGCCTGCCATGTCGTGGCGCGGAGCAACATGCTGCTGACGGCCTCCGAAAGCGCGGCCTCGCTGTTGGAGCGGCCCGGCCTGTTGCAGGGCTTCCCCTGTCCGTTCCCGATCAGCCCGCATCTCAATTATCTGTATTGGCATGCCACCGCCGAGGATGACACCACCAACCAATGGCTGCGCGAGCAGCTGCGCGCCGCCGCAGGCTCGCTGGCGCGCGGCCATCTCGGCCGCAGGAACGGACGGGCGGCGAAGCCCAGCAAGGCAGCCGCATCGGCGCCGATTGGCATCGCCGCCGAGTAGAGGCCGTCCGGCCCCGATCACGACCGGATAGCGGGGTTCAGCCATGCGGTTCCGCGCTTGAATCGGCAGGCCCGGGCAGGCATAACAACCGCCGTCCCCCAAGAAAATGCCCTCCAGCCCAAGGATTTGAGAAGGATTTACGATGCCCGCCTATCGCTCCCGTACAACCACCCACGGCCGCAACATGGCGGGTGCACGCGGCCTCTGGCGCGCCACCGGCATGAAGAACGAGGATTTTGGCAAGCCGATCATCGCGGTGGTCAATTCCTTCACCCAGTTCGTGCCCGGCCACGTCCATCTGCAGAACCTCGGGCAATTGGTGGCGCGGGAAATCGAGAAGGCCGGCGGGGTTGCCAAGGAGTTCAACACCATCGCGGTCGATGACGGCATCGCGATGGGCCATGACGGCATGCTCTACAGCCTGCCCTCGCGCGAGTTGATCGCCGACAGCGTCGAATACATGGTCAATGCACATTGCGCCGACGCGATGGTCTGCATCTCCAACTGCGACAAGATCACCCCCGGCATGCTGATGGCGACGCTGCGCCTCAACATCCCGACCGTGTTCGTCTCGGGCGGCCCAATGGAATCCGGCAAGATCGTGCTCAAGGGCAAGAAGCGCGCGGTGGACCTGATCGACGCCATGGTGGCAGCGGCCGACTCCAACGTCACGGACGAGGAAGTCGACGTGATCGAACGTTCGGCCTGCCCGACCTGTGGCTCCTGCTCGGGCATGTTCACGGCCAACTCGATGAACTGCCTGACCGAGGCGCTCGGTCTGGCGCTGCCCGGCAACGGCTCGGTGCTGGCGACGCATGCCGACCGCAAGGGCCTGTTCGTCGAGGCCGGCCATCTGATCGTCGATCTCGCCCGCCGCCACTATGAGCAGGACGATTTCAACGTGCTGCCGCGCAACATCGCGAACTTCAAATCGTTCGAGAACGCGATGACGCTCGACATCGCGATGGGCGGATCGACCAACACCGTGCTGCATCTGCTTGCCGCCGCGCGCGAGGGCGAGGTTCCCTTCACGATGACCGACATCGATCGCCTGTCGCGCAAGGTCCCCGTGCTGTGCAAGGTCGCACCCTCGGTGCCGGACGTGCACATGGAAGACGTGCATCACGCCGGCGGCGTCATGGCGATCCTCGGCGAGCTCGATCGCGCCAAGCTGCTCACGACCGATGGGCCGACGGTGCACACCGCGACCCTGGACGATGCGCTCAACCGCTGGGACATCGTGCGGACCACGAGCGAGAAGGTGCGCAATTTCTACATGGCAGCACCAGGCGGCGTGCCGACCCAGGAAGCGTTCAGCCAGGATCGCCGCTTCGACGACGTCGATCTGGACCGCTCCAAGGGCTGCATCCGCAACGCGGAGCACGCTCATTCCAGGGACGGCGGTCTCGCCGTGCTGTTCGGCAACCTCGCCGAGGAAGGCTGCATCGTGAAGACCGCCGGCGTCGACGAGAGCATTCTGAAATTCTCCGGCCCGGCCCGCATCTTCGAGAGCCAGGACGCGTCGGTCGACGCCATCCTGGGCAACAAGGTCAAGGCCGGCGATGTGGTCCTGATCCGCTATGAGGGTCCGCGCGGCGGCCCGGGTATGCAGGAGATGCTTTATCCGACCAGCTATCTGAAATCGAAGGGTCTCGGCAAAGCCTGCGCACTGATCACCGACGGCCGCTTCTCCGGCGGATCGTCCGGCCTGTCGATCGGCCACGTCTCGCCGGAAGCCGCTGAAGGTGGCCTGATCGGCTTGGTCGAGGAAGGCGATGTGATCGAGTTCGACATCCCCAACCGCAAGGTCAACCTCAAGGTGGCAGATGCCGAGCTTAAGCGCCGCCGCGAGGCGATGGTCGCGAAGGGCAATGCCGCGTGGAAGCCGGCAGCGCCGCGCAAGCGTACAGTCTCGACCGCGCTGAAAGCCTATGCGGCATTCGCCAGCAGCGCGGCGAAGGGCGCGGTGCGTATCCTACCGGAGCAATAATCAGGCGCGAAGGTCGGCCGCATCGATCCGGATGCGGTCGGCATGCAACGACCAGTCGCACAGCGCCTGCTGCTCACAGAACTTGAGTTTTGCGATTTCCGTGGCCTGGCCTTCGGACGAGGCGTCGATTTCGAGCGCCCCCTGGCAGACCTCGCGCTGGCGGCCGTTGCCGCCGAGCACGTCCTTCATGAAGTGGACGACAAAGCGCGACATGGAATCCTCCCTGCTACGCCGTAGTACTGGACGGCACACACTAGCACTTGTCGTTCGAACGGTTTGATCAAATCAGCAGGAGCGACGCACGAAACGCGCGGGCAGGTCAGCTGTCCTTACGCGCCGGCCTGAGGCAGGCTGGCGGCGGCGATCGCAACGATCTCCGCCAAGCGCCGGCCGATCCTGGCCGGAGCAGCACGGAGAAATGTCTGGACCTGTCGCATGATCAAGTTCCTTCCATACCCGGAAGCGGCCGGGCACAGAGCGAACATGGCGATATCAGGCTAAGTCGTCGATATCTCAGGGAAAATAACAACGGACGCATCGCCAAGTGGTGGTTTTGCAGTGGGTTTGTTGCTCCATTTGAGGCCACGGCGAAGGAGATTTTCTCCGGGGTTTTAGGCCACCGCTCCATCAACTCGTCATGCCCGGGCTTGACCCGGCCATGACGATGCTGAGATGTCGGTCCTACTGCGGCACGAATCCGAACGCCCTCTCGAACCGCTTCGCGTACACCGGCCACACCTCGGGATTGATGATGCGCGGCGGACGCTTGCCGTCGAGCGCAGCGAGGATCTGCTCGGCGGCGATCTTGCCCATGTTGATCCGCGCCTCCCGTGTGACGCCGGCAGTGTGCGGGCTCGCCAGCACATTGTCGAACTGCAAGAGCGGATGATCCGGCGGCGGCGGTTCCTTGGCCCAGACGTCGAGGCCAGCACCGGCGATGCGTTTTTCGCGCAACGCCTCTTCCAGGGCCTTCTCGTCGTGGATGAAGCCGCGCGCGGTGGTGACGAAATAAGCGTGCGGCTGCATCAGCGCGAATTCGCGGGTGCTGATCATGCCCCTGCTCTTGTTGTCCAACGGGCATGAGATCGAGACGAAATCTGAACGGCGCAGAAGTTCGTCGAGCTCGACCTTCTCCCCGCCCCGCTTCGCCATCTCCTCAGTGGTGAGATATGGATCGTAGGCGATCACCTTCATGTGCAGCAGGCCCCTGCACAGCTCGGCGATGCGGCGGCCGACATTGCCGAGGCCGACGATGCCGACGGTCTTTTCCTTCAACTCGTTGCCGATCAGATCGTTGCGGTTGACGTTGGGCTCGCGCCGCAGCCGGCGATCGGACTGGATGATCCGCTTCGACAACGTCAGCATCATGCCGAGCGCGTGCTCGGCAACCGAATTGGCATTGCCGCCGGACTGGTTGACGACCAGCACGCCCGCTACGGTGCAGGCGTCGACATCGACGGGATCGAAACCCGCGCCGTTCGAGGACACAATCAAAAGGTTCGGCGCGCGCTTCAACAGCCCGGCGTGGGCATGGAAATGCGGCGCCAGCTCATCGCGCGCCGCGCCGATCTGGTAGGCATGTGCGTCGGCCAGCACAGGCGCGAACTGTGCCTCCGGCGTGTCGTTCTCGAGCCGGTCGAGCCGCACGTCCGGCCGCTGCTTCAGGATATCGACATAGATCTCGTGGGCGAGATATTTGACGTAGAACACGCGCTTGTTGTTAACGGTCATGTCTTCGCCGTTTCCCCCAGAAATATCGTTGTGTCCTGTATCGCACGCCGGATCGACGCCGGTATCGCCGGAATCCGCAGATCGCGTTGCGGCCGGAGCATGTTGACAATCCCGCCCACTGCGTCAAGTTTTCACCCCGCAAGCGGCCGTTGCGTCGCACGATCAGGGAGAACAGGATGGCGGCCGCTACAGAACACGCCTCGCCGAAGGGCTCGGTTTCCCCACCAACCTGGCACGGGATCGTGCAGCAGACGCTCAAGCGCAACGAGATCCGGCTGGTGCCTTACGTGCCCGACCGGGTGCTGACCACGCTGATCAAGAACCTGCACGCTGATCCCTATTTCACCACCTTCCCGACCGCGCGCGAGGAAGAGGCCGTCGGCATCATCGCCGGCGCCTGGATGGCCGGAATGCGCGGCGCGGTGCTGATGCAGACCTCGGGCTTTGCCACGCTCGCCAATGTGCTGGCGTCGCTGGCGGTGCCCTACCAGATCCCGCTGATCATGTTCGTCTCCGAGCGTGGTACGCTCGGCGAGTTCAATTATGGCCAGGCGCTGGTCTGCCGCACCATGCGGCCCGTGCTGGATTCGCTGGCGATGGAGCACCACACCATCACACGGCTCGACGAGTTCGAATTCATCGCCGACCGCTCGATCAAGCAGGCCGTCACCACCCAGGCGCCGGTGGCGCTGATCCTCTCGCCGCTGTTGACCGGCGGCAAAGTGTTCGACAAGTGAGATCAGCCATGACCACACCCACGCGCAATACCAAGGTGATGAACCGCTTCGACCTAATCTCGCGTCTGGTTGCAACACTGAAGCATGAAGAGGCCGTGATCGGCGGCATCGGCAACACCAATTTCGATCTCTGGGCCGCCGGCCATCGCCCGCAGAACTTCTACATGCTGGGCAGCATGGGACTGGCGTTTCCGATCGCGCTTGGCGTCGCGCTGGCGCAGCCGAACCGGCGCGTGTTCGCGCTGGAGGGCGACGGCTCGCTGTTGATGCAGCTCGGTTGCCTCTCAACGATCGCGACGCTGGCGCCGAAGAATCTCACCATGGTGGTGATGGACAACGGCGTCTACCAGATCACGGGCGCGCAACCGACACCGGCAGCAGGCCATACCGACATCGTCGCGGTCGCAGTCGCAAGCGGCATTGCCAACAGCTCCTGGGCCGCTGATGAAGACGACTTCGAGCGGCTGATCGAACAATCGATGTCGGCTTCAAGCCCGAGCCTGATCGGTGTTCGCATCGACGACAAGCCCGGCACCGGCACCACGCGGCGCGACCCGGTCCAGATCCGCGAGCGCTTCATGGGCGGACTCGGGGTGCGCGAGCTGTTGTAGGCAAAGGAAATCCCCGCGGGCGGGAGGCCCGCGGGGACACGATTCACATCGTCTATCTCGTCGTTGCGAGCGAAGCGAAGCAATCCATCTCGCAGCGTGTGCGGAGGAATGGATTGCTTCGTCGCTATCGCTCCTCGCAATGACGACGCGGTCAGTCGATGAACTTGACCACCCTGCGGGTGCGCGGCTCGACGATCACCCGGCGATCGTTGACGACCGCATAGCGATACTCAGTGTAGTTCGGCACGGGATACAGCACGACCGTGTCAGGCAGCGGCTCGCCGACCACGACGCGCTCGCGCACCACGACCGACGGCTCGGTCCGCGGGATCGACGAGATCACCGCATTCGGAATCTCGAGGCCGGCACCCACCGCAGCACCCACGGTGCCGCCGACGATCTCACCGACGGGACCTGCAACGTCGCCACCTGTGCGCGCGCCATTTACGGCGCCTGCCGCGGTGGTGGACTGCGCAAAAGCCGAGCCCGATGCCAGCAACGACGCCGCGACAATGGAAAGTACAAAACGCTTGTTCATCATTCTCCTCCAGCAGATTGACGATGCCTCTCAACATCGGGAGGGAGGAGACGTTCCAATTCCCCGTCGGGCAATAATCCCGGTTCCAGCCGGAACCATTTAAACCGAGGCGATCGCGTGATCGGCCATCATCTCGAGCGCGCGCACCATCGCCGAATGATCCCACCCCTTGCCGCCATGCGCCACGCAGGAGGAGAACAATTGCTGCGCCATCGCCGTGCCCGGCAGGGAAATGCCGAGCGCACGCGCGCCTTCGAGCGCGAGGTTGAGATCCTTTTGGTGCAGCTCGATACGGAAACCGGGATCGAACTTGCGGCTCACCATGCGTTCGCCATGCACTTCGAGGATGCGCGACGCGGCAAAGCCGCCCATCAGCGCCTGCCGCACCAGCGCCGGATCGGCACCGGCCTTGGAGGCGAACAGCAGCGCCTCGCCGACCGCCTCGATCGTCAGCGCGACGATGATCTGGTTGGCAACCTTGGTGGTCTGGCCGTCGCCATTGCCGCCGACATGGGTGACGTTCTTGCCCATCCGCTCGAACACCGGCCTCATCGTGTTGAAGGCGCGCTCCGGACCGCCGACCATGATGGTCAGGCTCGCCGCCTTGGCGCCGACCTCGCCGCCCGACACCGGCGCATCGAGATAGTCGGCGCCGAGCGCCTCGATCTTCTTCGCGAACTCCTTGGTTGCCAGCGGCGAGATCGAACTCATGTCGGCGACGATCTTGCCCTTCGACAGCCCACCCGCGACGCCGTCCTTGCCGAACAGCACCGCTTCGACATGCGGCGTATCCGGCACCATGATGATAACGGCGTCCGCCTCCTGCGCGACCTCCCGGCCTGACTGGCAGGCGACGCCGCCGCCCGCGAGCAGTTCGGGCGCGACTGGCGCGACGTCATGCAGGAACAGACGATGGCCGGCGGCCTGGAGATGGGCCGCCATGGGACGGCCCATGGTGCCGAGGCCGATAAAACCGATATCGATCATTGCTGCTTGTCCTTGCTTGATCACGTCTCGAACGTCTGCGCGGCGTGCCAGCCGAGGCCTTCGACCGTCGAGGTGCGCGGCTTGTATTCGCATCCGATCCAGCCGCGATAGCCGATCACGTCGAGATGGCGGAACAGGAACGGGTAGTTGATCTCGCCGGTGCCGGGCTCGTTGCGGCCCGGATTGTCGGCGAGCTGCACATGCGCGATCTGCGGCAGATGCCGCTGCAGGCGGCGGGCGATGTCGCCCTCCATCACCTGCATGTGGTAGATGTCGTACTGCACGAACAGATTGCTCGACTGTACGTCGGCGATGATCTGCACCGCCTGCTCGGTCCGGTTGAGGAAGAAGTCGGGAATGTCGATCGTATTGATCGGCTCGATCAGCAATCTGATCCGCTCGCGCGCCAGGGCATCGGCGGCGAAACGGAGATTACCGAGCAGCACCTCGTTCAGCTCGAAGATATCGGCGCCGCGAGGGGCAATACCGACGAGGCAATTGAGCTGCCGGCAGTCCAGCGCCTTGGCGTAATCAATCGCGCGCGCCACGCCGTCGCGGAATTCGTCGACGCGATCGGGCAGGATCGCGATGCCGCGCTCGCCGGCGGCCCAATTGCCGGCCGGCAGGTTGTGCAGCACCTGCGTCAGGCCCTGCTTGTCGAGCTGTTCGCGCAGCTCGGCCTTGTCAAAATCGTACGGGAAGAGATACTCGATGCCGCTGAAGCCGGCAGCCTTGGCTGCAGCGAAGCGTTCGACGAACGGCACCTCGCCGAACAGCATGGTGAGATTGGCGGCGAATTTCGGCATGGCGTATCCCTTCCGCGTCAAGCCGGCTGAAGCATGCCGCCCTGGCGCGCGGCTGGCGTGTCATCGAGCGGCAGATCGAGAACGTCCTCGAACTCGACGATGTTGTCGATCTCGGTGCCCATCGCGATGTTGGTGACACGCTCGAGGATGAACTCGACCACGACAGGCACCTGGAACTCCGCCATCAGATCGCGCGCGGTCTGGAACGCCGCGGCGGCGTGATTGGGATCGGTGACGCGGATCGCCTTGCAGCCGAGGCCTTCGGCGACGGCGACGTGATCGACGCCATAGACGCCAAGTTCCGGCGCGTTGATGTTCTCGAAGGAGAGCTGGACATGGTAGTCCATGTCGAAGCCGCGCTGCGCCTGGCGGATCAGCCCGAGATAGGAATTGTTCACCACGACGTGGATGTAGGGCAGCTTGAACTGCGCGCCGACCGCGAGTTCCTCGATCAGGAACTGGAAGTCGTAATCGCCCGACAGCGCCACGATCTCGCGTGCAGGATCCGCCACGCGCACGCCGAGCGCTGCCGGCAACGTCCAGCCGAGCGGGCCGGCCTGCCCGGCATTGATCCAGTTGCGCGGCCCGTAGACGCCGAGGAATTGCGCACCGGCGATCTGCGACAGGCCGATCACGCTAACGTAGGTCGTGTCGCGGCCGAAGGCGCGGTTCATCTCCTGATAGACCCGCTGCGGCTTGATCGGCATCTCGTCGAAATGGCTCTTGCGCAGCATGGTCCGCTTGCGGTCTTGGCACGCGGCCGGCCATGCCTGCCGCTCCCTGAGCCTGCCGTCCCGGCGCCATTCCCTTGCAACACTCACAAACAGCTCAAGCGCGGCCTTGGCGTCGGAGACGATGCCGAGATCGGGATTGAAGACGCGGCCGATCTGCGTCGGCTCGATGTCGACATGAACGAATTTGCGGCCCTTGGTGTAGGTCTCGATCGAGCCGGTGTGACGGTTGGCCCAGCGATTGCCAATGCCGAGCACGACATCCGATTGCAGCATGGTGGCGTTGCCGTAGCGGTGGCTGGTCTGCAAGCCGACCATGCCGGCCATCAGCACGTGATCGTCGGGGATCGCGCCCCACCCCATCAGTGTCGGTACCACTGGGATGTTGACGGTTTCGGCGAAGGTCACCAGCAGGTCGGATGCATCGGCGCTGATGACGCCGCCGCCGGCGACGATCAGCGGCCGCTCGGCCGCATTGAGCATTTCCAGCGCCTGCTCGATCTGGGCGCGGGTCGCCGCCGGCTTGTAGACCGGCAGCGGCGCGTACGTGGAGTCGTCGAACTCAATCTCGGCCAACTGAACATCGAGCGGCAGGTCGATCAGCACCGGCCCGGGACGTCCCGAGCGCATGACGTGGAACGCCTGGCTGAACACCCGCGGCACCAGGCCGGGCTCGCGCACCGTGACTGCCCATTTGGTCACAGGCTTGGCGATCGACTCGATGTCGACAGCCTGAAAATCCTCCTTGTAGAGCCGCGCGCGCGGCGCCTGGCCGGTGATGCACAGGATCGGGATCGAATCCGCGATCGCCGAATAGAGCCCGGTGATCATGTCGGTGCCGGCCGGCCCCGACGTGCCGATACAGACGCCGATATTGCCTGATTTGGCGCGGGTGTAGCCTTCGGCCATGTGCGAGGCGCCCTCGACATGGCGCGCCAGGATATGCCTGATCGATCCGCGTAGCTTCAGCGCCGAGTACAGCGGGTTGATCGCAGCCCCCGGCACGCCGAAGGCGCAAGTGATGCCCTCCTTCTCCAGGATCCGCACCGCCGCATCGATCGCCCGCATCTTCGCCATGTCACGCCTCGCCCAACCTTGTCGGCACAGGCTGCATCTTCACGGTCGCGGCGCGCGATCTCAACGAAGGGGATTTTATTTCCCGCTGGGTGGAAGGGGTTCGTAAAAGACGCAACGGATCAGGTGCTTGGCTGGCGCACGTGATGGAAACTACCAGCGTCGCAAAAGCGCAGCGCGCATCAATTCATCCGCAGTTCCGTAATGTGCCGCGGGTCCGGCGCAAGCTCGCCGCGCTCGACGCGCTTGACGATGTCGGTAAGCGCGGCGTTGGCCGCGCACGCGATGCCGAGCTTCTCGCCCTCGCGCACCACGAAGCCGTTGAGGAATTCGATCTCGGTGCGCCGGCCCTTCTGCATGTCCTGGCCCATCGAGGGGCGCTGTGCCGACGAGGTGCGTTTGGCGTCCTTGAAGCGCTGCTCGTCGCAGGCCTGTATCGCGGCCTCGTCGCCTTCGCCGGCACGCGCGATCGTCTCGGGCGGCAGATGCAGGATTTCCTCGAGCTGATAGCCCTGTGCCTGGCCGACGCGGATCGCCTCGCTGCCAAGCCGGGTCGAGAAGCGGCGCAACGGCTCGCTCTGCAACATTTCTCCGCCGGGCAAACCAGTACAGGCCGAGAGCCCATTGCCCATGACATTGGCAACCAGTTTCGACCAGCGCTCGCCCCAGAGATTGCCGGTGACCTTGGCGCTGTCGGAATAGCCGACCAGCCGGCATACCTCTTCCGCGCGCGGCGTGATCCGGCCGTGCACCTCGCCGGCGCGGAACACGGTATGCGCCGCGCCGCCCTTGCCGGCGCCGCGGTGGATGTGGCCGGGCTCAGGCAAATTGACGGTGATGCTGCTGGCAATGCAGCCGAGCGTCTTGCCCCAGCCGACGACGCCGGCGATCGTCTCCTCGTTCATGCAGTTCTGCAGCGACACCATATAGCCATCCGGCGCCAGATATTGCTGAATCAGCATGGTGGCCCAGGCGGTATCATATGACTTCATGCACACGAAGGCGATGTCGACGGGCTTCTCCTTGGCGAGCTGCTGCGCGTCGGTGACGTGGAGCGCGCGCACAGGAACCGAGAACTCCGCGACGTCCATCGCATGGGTGACGCGCAAGCCGTGCTTTCGCATGTGCTCGACATGCTCGGGCCATGGATCGATGAAGGTGACGTCCTCGCCCGCCTGCACCATGTGCGAACCGGCATATCCGCCGACGGCGCCGGCTCCAAAGATCGCGATCTTCCGACCCATGCGCTCCTCCCCTACGTTTCGTTGGTCATAGCGAACGCAACCGCGCCCGCTCGTCCGTTGGCGATCACTTTAGTGGATCTGATATTTCCGCCAACGGGAGGCTTCATGCCAAAAGCGGACCTGTGCCATGCCGGCAATCATGGGCCGGTCGCGGGCGGCGGCGGTTTTCGGGGGGCTCGCCTTCTGGCAGGCGCTTCGGCCACCGGCTTGACGCGAATGCGCATCGTTCCGCCTTTGGCCTGATCGATTTCGAACGAATTTGTCCGGCGCACCAGATCGCTCAGCTTGCGAAAGCCGTAGGTTCTCGGATCGAAATCGGACGCGAGGTTGGCGAGCTGCCGTCCGACTTCGCCAAGGCCGACCCAGCCGTCCTCGCTTTCCATCTGGGTGATGACCTTCTTGATGATGGGGGTCGCGGCATCGAGCTGCTGCAGCGGCTTCGGGCCCGAGGTCGCATCCTTGTTATTACCAGCCGTGACGGCAAGCAGGTTCTCGGTGTAGACGAATCTGCGGCACGCCTGCCGAAAACTTTCCGGCGTCTTCTGTTCGCCGAACCCGAACACGTCGACGCCATGTTCCCTGATGCGGGCGGCAAGCCGGGTGAAATCACTGTCCGACGACACCAGGCAGAAGCCGTCGAACCGGCCACTATGCAGCAGGTCCATCGCGTCGATAACCAGCGTGATGTCGGACGCGTTCTTTCCAGTCGTATAGGCGAATTGCTGCTGCGGGATGATGGCGTGCTTCGACAGGATGTCGGCCCAGCCCTTGGACCTGGGATTGGAGAAGTCGCCGTAGATGCGGCGGACGCTGGCCTCGCCGATCTTGGCAATCTCCTCGAACAGCCCATCGGCGATCTTGGCCGACGCGTTGTCGGCGTCGATCAGAACGGCGAGACGGGGCGAGCGGAGTTCGGACGGCATGGGGTTCCCCATCGTTGGATCGGGGCATATCGCCCCGCTGCGCCATCGGCTTGGATGGCGATGGATGGGTATACCGACGTCGGGGCTTGCGCCGCCAGACCTAAATTTACCTCAAATCACCTCGCCGGCGTCGATCGCACGCTTGGCGAACTCGACGGCCTTCTCGGCCGTGATCGCATCGGTGACGGTCGTCACCTCATCGCGCACCGCGGGTGGAGAGACAATCCGGATCTTCTTGCCGTTCGAGCGGCGGATCGTTGCGCGCCAACGATCCGTATCGCGCCGGTAAGCGTCGATCACATAATCCTTGTAGGTAATGCCGCTCACGGCCGGCTGCTTCGGCGCCATCCCGGGTGCGAGCGGTCCGCTCGCGACGTCACGAACCAACTCGACGATCGCCTGGACGATCTCGTCCCGCGCGCGCCCGCTCGCGTCCTTCAGCAAATATCTTACCGCCGCACCGATCTCCGCCCGGGCGCGATCGTCGCTCGCAAAACTTGAATCGACCTGAACCAACATGGTGGGTAAATGCCTCCCCCGGACACAGCCGTGCCGCCGGCGACACATAACCGGGTTCCCATTAAGGGCAAATTATCGGAGATGCCTCGATTTCGTCGATGCCGTTAACCGGCTTTCGGCTGCACCTCGCTTGCGCGCGAGGATCGGTTCAGCATGCGCACACCGGCCGGCCTTGTCGCGGTATCCGAGGTGTGAGATATCTGCTGCATAGCAGCGCACATCATCCTCCATGGCAGATTCGAACAAACGATCCGGCACCGCGCACGTACGCTCCGCCGGCAGCCGCCGGCCAGCGCGAAAACCGTCAGCGGCCGCTGGCAAGCCGCGTCCGTCCAAGCAGGCTCCACTCCTGCAGAACGACGTCACGCTCACCGAACGCGCCTATGCCGAGCTGGAAGAACTGATCGTGACGCTGCAATTGACGCCCGGCACCGCGCTGTCCGAACTCGTGCTCGCCAAGCGGCTTGGCATCGGCCGCACGCCGATCCGCGAAGCCTTGCAGCGCCTGTCGCGCGACGGCCTTGTCAACATCCTGGCCCGTCGCGGCGTGCTGGTGTCCGAGATCGACCTCCGCGCCCAGCTCCGTCTGCTCGAGGTGCGGCGCGAGCTGGAGCGATTGATGGCGCGTAGCGCGGCCGAGCGCGCCACCAGCGAGCAGCGCGCGCAATTCACCGAGATCGCCACCGGTATGCGCCGCGCTGCCGAGAAATCCGACGATCTGCTGTTCATGCGGCTGGACCATCAGTTCAACACGCTGGTCGCCGGAGCCTCGCGCAACGAGTTCGCCAGCCGCGCGATGGGCCTGATGCACGGCCTGTCGCGCCGCTTCTGGTACCAGCATTACAAGGAAGCGGCCGACCTGCCGCTCGCGGCGCGGCTGCACGCGGAGGTCGCCGAAGCGATCGCCGAGCGTCGCGTGGACGCGGCCGGTGCGGCCTCGGACGATCTGATCAACTATATCGAGAGCTTTGCGCGTTCGACGCTGTAATTGCTGCCGATCAAGATGTCGCAAGGGACTGAATGCGTGACTACGCCGCCCGTCCGGACCGCAACGTCGCGACCGCCTCATCGAGATCGGCCGAGCTGAGCTCCCATTCATTGTCGAAATTGGCGACGACGCGCCGCATGAAGGTCTTGTGCAGCTCCTTGGCGGCGGCTGCGTCCTTCAGATGGTCGTAGAGCAGCGCGAAGGCCAGTTGCGCCGGCTCGGGTCCTTCATAGCTCCATTCAAAACCGTGATCGGTGAGCCTGAGTTGGTCATAGTGCGGCGACAACGGCTGGCCGTCGACCAGCACGGAAATGCCGTCGATGGTGCGGTCCCCGGTATAGGTCGCCATTGGATCCTCCCTGTGCGGCGTCATCGTATCAGGCTCCCGGATCCTGTCAGGGCCCCGGTGAACGCGCCTTGAGATCCTTTTTCACGACCTCGGGGAATATCCACATCGACACCGTGGCAAACACTCCGAGGAACGCGACCGCATAGCTTGGTCCGCGCTGTCCCAAATAGACCATGAAGAAGTATCCGCATGCCGCGGTGGCGAGGCACGCCACCGACAGCAGGAACTTGATGCGGCTCGGCATCGCGACCTCCTCTTGAAGTGCATGATCTTTTCGGAAAACCGATTCACACTTTTCCGGATCATGTTTCAGGCAAACCAGATGTGAAAGGACGGCGCGGCGACGCGCGCGAGCAACGCAAGCGCCGCGATCATGACGCAGCCGGCAATCCGCAGTCCCGATCGGCCGTCGCGCCGGCGCTCGGGCAGCGCCTGGAACAATGCGGGCAGGAACAGCAACAATACACCACCCGCGACGACGATGGTGGTCCAGCGCAGCTCAATCGCGGCGAACGCGATCGTGCCACCCGATAGCGCGAGCCACAACACCGTCGCCGCCATCACCGGCAGGCGGGATCGCCCCTGCAACGGATACATCCCGGCAAGCTGCAGGAAACCGGCACAGCAGACGCTCCAGAGCAGGCAAAACCAGCCGAGCGCGACGAGATTCGGTTCAAGCTGCGGCATGCGGCACGCTTCACTCGGCCGGGACGCTGGCGCCGCCGACCCGCGGCGTCCGCGCCGTACGACGCATGTCGGTCTTCACGTAGCGGGTGCTGTAGCCGTTGAAGATGTGACCGAGCAGACCGCGGTTGAGATCGGAGGTGCCGAACAGGCAGTCCGTCACCGGGAAGGTCAGGTTCATGTTCCGCTCCATCATGATCGACTGGTGGTGATGGGCGGTATGATGCCGGCGGATGGTGTTGACGAACGGCATATTGCGCACGAAGGCGTTTTCTTCGACGTGGCAGCAGAAGTGCATGAACTCGTAGATCAGGTACATCGACGTCGTCGTGGTGATCACAAGCCATCCGGTATTGGCCGAGATGACAAGGCCAGCCGCGGTCGCCGGCGGGATCGACATCAAGGTGAACACCACGAGCGCATAGGGCGGAAAGAAGGTGACGCGCCAGTCGTGGTGGTCGGCAAACCGCATCTCCTCCTCGGTGAAGAACTGGTGATGCATCAGCGTGTGGCGGCTGTAGATCGCGCGCAGCAGCGGCACGTTCGACGGCCGGTGCATGACGAAGCGATGGATGGCCCATTCGAAGAAGTTCGCGATCAGAAAGACCACCGGAACAGTGATGTACTCCCACCATTTCACGTCGTGGAGGTTGGCCAGATAGACGTAAAGCGCCGTAAAGCCGATCGTGTAGATCAGCACGACGTGCAGCCAGCCATTGTACCAGCCGACCACGCGCTCGCGGTAGGTCGCACGGTATTTGCGCTGGCGTTCCGTCATCCGGGTCGCGGCCAACTCCATCGCGGTTCTCCCTCATCGCTTTCCTTACTTGACATATCAGTAGCACATCAGATGCCAAAAGCAAGCTGGCTGCCCGAGGCGGCGCGTTTCAAAAGCGGGGATCGGTGCCTGGAACCCGGTGCAAGCAGGTCAGAGGGGATCTGGCCGGAGCCAGCTGCCCCGCTCAGCCGCGGTTGATGCCCGGCATCACGCCGCCCAGCGCGGCCGTCAGTTCCGCGGCGATCTCGCGCACGGTCTGTCCCAGCATCGGCAGGCGATCGTCAGTCAGGCGGCTGGTCATGCCCGAGACGGAAATCGCTGCGAGCGGTTCGGCGCAATCGTTGTAGACGACGGCGGCGATGCAGCGCAGGCCCATGCAGGCCTCCTCGTCATCGATGGCGTAACCCTGGCGGCGGATGTTTTCTAGCTGCCTGAACAAATCGCTCGGACGAACGATCGACTTCTCGGTCAGGCGCGGCATGCCGTGATGCTGGATGATGGCGCCAACGGCCTCATCGGAATAGGTCGCCAGCACCGCCTTGCCGACGCCCGACCCCACCATCGCGGCGCGGCCGCCGACCTTGGTCAGCGAACGCATGATCTCGCGGCTTTCCATCCGGGTCAGCACGATGATGAACTCGTCGTCGACCACGGCAAGATTCGCAGTCTCGCGCGTGAGATCGCGCAGCTTGCGCAGATAAGGCACCGCCTGCGCCGAGAAGTTGCGGCGGCGGGCGAAGGTCGCACCCACGGAGAAGGCGCGGGCACCGACATGCCATTTCAAATCGGCGCGATTGAACTGGACGAAACGGCGGCTTTCCAAGGTCGCCAGCAGCCGATGCACGGTCGAGGTCGACAGCCCGGTGCGGACCGCGAGGTCGCTGAGGCGATAGCCCTGGTCGTCTTCGGCCAGCGTCTCGATGATCGAGAGCGCGCGATCGACCGACTGCACGCCGCCATCGCGGGGCTCGGCGTCATGCTCTGCGCTGGATTTCGGCTCGACGGCCCTGCGCCGGATCACGTTCTTCCTCATCGCGACCTGCATATCATCCTCCGTCAGACGATCGGCGCCCCAACCCCAAACTTTCCCGCATGGTGAAAAATGCCGCTCCGGAACCCGTCCGAAGCGGCATGCTGTTGATAATCAGAGCAGGCCTGCGCCGCGAGCCCATTTGTACTTGGCGCCCAGCACCTCGACCGGCAGCTCGGTCGAATAGGCATAGGCCGGGATGCCGTTCTGGTAGAGATATTCGGCGGCCTCCTCGACCTCGACGTCGCCGGCGAGCGAGGCGACCATCGGCTTCACCAGGCCCTTGGCCTCCATCTCCTTCTTCACCTCGACCATGTTGCGCGCGAACACCATCGGCGGGGTGACGATCGTATGCCAGTAGCCCAGGATCAGCGCGTGGATGCGCTCATCCGACAGGCCGAGCTTCACGGTGTTGACATAGGTGATCGGCGGCTCGCCGCCAGTGATGTCCACGGGGTTTCCGGCCGCGCCGAACGGCGGGATGAATTTTCGGAACGCCGCATCGAGATCCGGCGGCATCGCCATCAGCGACATCCCGTTGTCGACGACGGAGTCCGACAGCAGCACGCCGGAGCCGCCGGCACCGGTGATGATCAGGATGTTCTCGCCCTTCGGCGTCGGAAGCACCGGCACGCCGCGGGCGAATTCGAGCAGTTGACGCAAGGACCGGGCGCGGATCACGCCGGATTGCTTGAAGACGTCCTCGTAGATCTTGTCATTGCCGGCGAGCGCGCCGGTGTGCGACGAGGCCGCCTTGGCGCCAGCCGAGGTGCGGCCGGCCTTGAGCACGACCACCGGCTTCTTCCTGGAAACGCGCTTGGCGGCTTCGGCGAACGCACGGCCGTCCTTCAGGTCTTCGCAATGCTGCGCGATCAGATTGGTGTTGGGGTCCTGCTCGAAGAAGGCGAGCAGATCGTCCTCGTCGATATCGGACTTGTTGCCGAGGCCGACGATCGCCGACACACCCATTTTCGCCGAGCGCGAGAAGCCGATGATGGCCATGCCGATGCCGCCCGACTGTGACGACAGCGCCGCGTGGCCCTTGACGTCGTAAGCGGTACAAAAGGTGGCGCAGAGATTGGCCGGCGTATAATAGAAGCCGTAGATGTTCGGTCCCATCAGGCGGACGTTGTATTTCTTGCCGATCTCGACGATCTCGGCCTGCAACTCGGGCGCGCCGGCTTCCGCAAAGCCCGATGGAATCAGCACCGCACCCGGGATTTTCTTCTCGCCGCATTCGACCAGCGCACCGGCGACGAATTTCGCGGGGATCGCGAACACCGCGGTGTCGATCACACCCGGTACGTCCTTGACGCTCTTGTAGGCCTTGTAGCCGAGAATTTCCGCAGCCTTCGGATGGATCGGATAGATCTCGCCCTTGTAGCCGCCGTTGATGAGGTTCTTCATCACGGAGTTGCCGATCTTGCCATCCTCGGCGGACGCGCCGATCACCGCAACGCCTTGCGGCTGCATGATGCGGCTCATCGCGGCGACGATTTCCTCGGTCGGGCGCGGCGCCGCACGCGGCTTGTAGTTGAAGTCGACGACGATGCGGACGTCGGCCGCGATCGCGTCGGCTTTGGTTGCGAACACCGGGTTGAGGTCGAGTTCGACAATCTCGGGGAAATCGCTGACAAGCTGCGACACCTTGACGATGACGTCGGCCAGCGCCTCGCGATTGACGGGGTCGCCGCCGCGCACACCCATCAGCATCTCATGCGCCTGGATGCCGTCGAGCATCGACAGCGCATCCTGTCTGGTCGCGGGCGCCAGGCGGAAGGTGATGTCCTTCAGGATTTCGACCAGCACGCCGCCGAGGCCGAAGGCAACCAGCTTGCCGAACGAGCCGTCGGTGATGGAGCCGATGATGACCTCGGTGCCGCCCCCCAGCATCTGCTGCACCTGGATGCCCTCGATCTTGGCATCGGCCTTGTACTTCCTGGCGTTGGCCAGGATCGTTTCGTAGCTTTTCTCGGCTTCGGCAGCGCTCTTGACGCCGACCACGACGCCGCCCGCCTCGGTCTTGTGGAGAATGTCCGGCGAAACGATCTTCATCACGACAGGAAAACCCATGTCGGAGGCGATGCGGGCGGCCTCGGTCGCCGACTTGGCGACGCCCTCCTTCGGCACCGGAATGCCGTAGGCATCGCACACCAGCTTGCCTTCGGGCGCGGTCAGGCTCGTGCGCTTGTCGGCCTTGACCGCATCGAGAACCTTGCGAACCGCATCTTTTGAATTTGACATTGGCTTCCTCCCGGGACACATTAATGGCATTTGGTATGCCACAGGAGGAATTGTCAAGCCGGGCGAGTGCTCAAAAACGCCGAAAACTAGGGCACCTTGACATTCTGGTATTTGGCATGCCAAAAACTAACATAGTTTCTTCTGCTAAGAAGACGTCTCCAAGAGGAGGAGACGAGTCGTGCCCGAACCAAAACAGACCAAGGCGTCGCCTAACATGGCTGAGACAGATATCGCCATCGTCCGGATCGCGCCGGAGACGAGCTTCAAGAACAAGGCCTATGAGGCCTTGAAGGAAGCTATCCTGAAGATGGACATCTACGCGACGCCCGAGCAAGTCATGCTCGACGAGCGCGCATTGTCCGAGCGCCTCGGCGTCAGCCGCACGCCGATCCGCGAGGCCATCGCGATGCTGGAGCAGGACGGTTTCGTCAAGACCGTTCCGCGCCGCGGCATCATCGTGGTCCGCCGCACCAAGACCGAGATCGTCGACATGATCCGCGCCTGGGCCGCGCTCGAGAGCATGGCCGCGCGCCTGATCACAGCCACCGCACGCAAGAAGGACATCACGGCGCTGCGCGACTTCTTCAAGGCCTTCAGCAACGATCGCCTGCCGCAGGATCATGTCGAGGAATATTCCAAGGCCAATATCGCCTTCCACCAGGCGCTGATCTCGCTGTCGGAATCGCCGGTGCTGGTCGATCTGACCAACGACCTGCTGCTGCATGTGCGCGGCTATCGCCAGCTCACGATCGGGCGCAAGGACCGCACCGCAACCTCGCTGCCCGAGCACCTCGGAATCATCGAGGCGCTGGAGGCGCGCGACACCGAACTCGCCGAAAAACGCGCGCGCGATCACACGCTTGGCCTTGCCGCCTATGTCGAGGCGCACGGCCAAGAGCTGTTCACATAGAGAACTCGTTTAACCCGCTCTAACCAGACGACGATCAGATCGTCCGAACCAAGAACGATCAGGGAGACAAAGCCGATGCTGAATACCGCTGCAAAGTCCGAGGCACCGGACACCGAGCAAGAACTCACTGACGGCTTTCATCTCGTCATCGACGCGCTCAAGCTCAACGGCATCAACACCATCTATGGTGTGCCGGGTATCCCGATCACGGATCTGGGCCGCATGGCCCAGGCGGCCGGCATCCGCGTGCTGTCGTTCCGCCACGAGCAGAACGCCGGTTACGCCGCCTCCATCGCGGGCTTCCTGACCAAGCGGCCCGGTGTCTGCCTCACGGTGTCGGCACCCGGCTTCCTCAACGGTCTTACCGCGCTTGCTCACGCCACCACCAACTGCTTCCCGATGATCCTGATCTCGGGCTCCTCCGAGCGCGAGGTCGTCGACCTGCAGCAAGGCGACTATGAGGAGATGGATCAGCTCGCCGTTGCAAAACCGCTGTGCAAGGCGGCGTTCCGCGTGCTGCACGCCCAGGACATCGGCATCGGGCTCGCGCGCGCCATCCGCGCCGCGGTGTCCGGCCGGCCGGGCGGCGTCTATCTCGATCTCCCCGCAAAACTGTTCGGCCAGGTGATGAACGCCGACGCCGGTGAGAAGTCGCTGGTCAAGGTGATCGACGCCGCTCCGGCGCAGATCCCTGCCCCGTCGGCGGTCAAGCGCGCACTCGACGTCCTGAAGGCGGCAAAACGCCCGCTGATCATCCTCGGCAAGGGCGCGGCTTACGCGCAGGCCGATGATGACATCAAGACCCTGGTCGAGAAGAGCGGCGTGCCGTTCCTGCCCATGAGCATGGCCAAGGGCCTGTTGCCCGACTTGCATCCGCAATGCGCCGGCGCGGCGCGCTCGACCGTGCTGAAGGACGCCGATGTCGTGATGCTGATCGGCGCCCGGCTCAACTGGCTGCTGTCGCACGGCAAGGGCAAGAGCTGGGGCGAAGCCCCGAAGAAATTCATCCAGGTCGATATCGAGCCGAAGGAAATGGATTCCAACGTCGAGATCGTGGCCCCCGTGGTCGGCGATATCGGCTCCTGCGTCTCCGCCTTCCTGGACGCGATGGGCCCGAACTGGCAGGCCGCGCCGGCCGACTGGCTCGCCACCATCGCCAAGAAGCGTGATGACAACGTCGCCAAGATGGCGCCGAAGCTGATGAGCAACGCCTCTCCGATGGACTACCACGGCGCGCTCGGCGCGCTGCGCGCCATCATCACCGAGCGCCCGGACACCATCTTCGTCAACGAGGGCGCCAACACGCTCGACCTCGCCCGCGGCGTGATCGACATGCACAAGCCGCGCAAGCGGCTCGATGTCGGCACCTGGGGCGTGATGGGCATCGGCATGGGCTATTCAATCGCGGCCGCGATCGAGACCGGCCACCCGGTGCTCGCGGTCGAAGGCGACAGCGCGTTCGGCTTCTCCGGCATGGAGGTCGAGACCATCTGCCGCTACCAGCTACCGATCTGCGTCGTGATCTTCAACAATGACGGCATCTATCGCGGCACCGACGTCAACAATGTGAGCGCGGATCCCGCGACCACCGTGTTCGTCAAGGGCTCGCGCTACGACAAGATGATGGAAGCCTTCGGCGGCGTCGGCGTCAACGCCACCTCCCCCGACGAGCTGAAGCGCGCGGTCAATGCTGCGCTGGATTCCGGCAAGCCGACGCTGATCAACGCGGTGATCGACCCGGCCGCCGGCTCGGAGAGCGGCCGTATCGGCAACCTCAATCCGCAGAGCGTCCTGCAAAAGAAGAAGTAAGCAAACCCCTTCAACCCATCACTCCCTGCGGGTGCAGGGGCATAC
The DNA here is from genome assembly GCF_049949265.1 of Bradyrhizobium genosp. P. Taxonomy (NCBI): domain Bacteria; kingdom Pseudomonadati; phylum Pseudomonadota; class Alphaproteobacteria; order Hyphomicrobiales; family Nitrobacteraceae; genus Bradyrhizobium; species Bradyrhizobium genosp. P. Next base: position 6,281,291 of record NZ_CP188195.1, read on the forward strand.
AGAGTACGGAGCAGACGATATGACCAAGGCGCTCAAGGGCGTTCGCATTCTCGATTTCACCCACGTCCAGTCGGGTCCGACCTGCACGCAATTGCTGGCCTGGTTCGGCGCCGACGTGATCAAGGTCGAGCGTCCCGGCGTCGGCGACATCACGCGCGGCCAGTTGCAGGACATCCCGAACGTGGACAGCCTGTATTTCACCATGCTGAACCACAACAAGCGCTCGATCACGCTCGACACCAAGAATCCGAAGGGCAAGGAAGTCCTCACCGCGCTGATCAAGAGCTGCGACGTGCTGGTGGAGAATTTCGGCCCCGGCGTGCTCGACCGCATGGGCTTCCCCTGGGAGAAGATCCACGCCCTCAACCCGAAGATGATCGTCGCCTCGATCAAGGGTTTCGGCCCCGGCCCGTATGAGGATTGCAAGGTCTATGAGAACGTCGCGCAGTGCACCGGCGGCGCCGCCTCCACCACCGGCTTCCGCGACGGCCTGCCGCTCGTCACCGGCGCGCAGATCGGCGACAGCGGCACTGGCTTGCATCTGGCGCTCGGCATCGTCACCGCGCTCTATCAGCGCACCCATTCCGGCAAGGGCCAGAAGGTCACCGCGGCGATGCAGGACGGCGTGCTCAACCTCGCGCGCGTCAAGCTGCGCGACCAGCAGCGGCTCGCCCATGGTCCGCTGAAGGAATACAGCCAGTTCGGCGAGGGCATTGCGTTCGGCGATGCCGTGCCGCGCGCCGGCAACGATTCCGGCGGCGGCCAGCCCGGCCGCATCCTGAAGTGCAAGGGCTGGGAGCAGGATCCCAATGCCTACATCTACTTCATCACCCAGGCGCCGGTCTGGGAGAAGATCTGCGACGTGATCGGCGAGCCCTCCTGGAAGACCGATCCGAACTACGCCAAGCCGCCGGCCCGCCTGCCGCGCCTGAACGAGATTTTTGCCCGCATCGAACAGTGGACGATGACGAAGACAAAATTCGAGGCGATGGAGATCCTCAACAAGGACGACATCCCCTGCGGCCCGATCCTGTCGATGAAGGAGCTGGCGGAGGACCAGTCGCTGCGCGCGACCGGCACCGTGGTCGAGGTCGATCACCCGACCCGCGGCAAGTACATCTCGGTCGGCAACCCGATCAAGCTGTCGGACTCCCCGAGCGAGGTGAGCCGCTCGCCGCTGCTCGGCGAGCACACCGACGAGATCCTGCGCCAGGTGCTAGGCTTCAGCGATCACCAGGTCGCCGAGATCCACGATTCCGGCGCGCTTGATCCGCCGCGCAAGCAGGCGGCGGAGTAAGGGGCTCCATCCACGTGCAAAGGCCGTCGGCTCCCGGCGGCCTTTTTCATGCGTGGTGGTCGGCGTCGCAAGGAGCAACGCCGACGACGCGAGACCATCAGCTTTCGCCGTTTCCGGACGATCAAGCCAGGGTGGGAACGGCAGAGATGTAGAAGACCTCGAGGTTTCCTGGCGTCCATGACGGCTGGGTCCCCCGAGCATAGAACTGGCAGTTGACGATGCCAGCTCCATTGCCCTGCCGCGACTGGACCCCGGCAGCGTTCATCCGCAAATAGGCATTCGGATTGCTGACGGAGCGGATCGCGACGACGGGGCTGTTCGGTACTGCCACGAACTGGAAAACCTCATCGTTTCCGGGCGCAACCTGCGGCTCGGTGCCCCGAGCGTAGAACTGGCAGTTGACCGTTCCACTTCCGGCACCGTTGAACTCGGTAACGGCTGAGCCGTCGATGCGCAGATACGCATTTGCCGAAACGGTCGATCTGAGCGCGAAAGCCGTGTCGGTGACTGGAACGAACAAGAAAACCTCATCATTACCAGGCGCCGTGACCGGCTCGCTTCCCGGTCCATAGAACTGACAGTTGACGGTGCCGCTTCCGGCCCCGTTGAAGCTGGTCACCTTGGAGGTGTCCATGCGCAGGAATGCGAAGAAGTTGCTTGCGGAACGAATCCAGATGTTTGTCATGACGCTGTTCTCCTCGGAGTGTGTTTCTCCTGTTGCGAACTGGTGAGCCGCGAACGTGTCGTGGCGCCAGCGGTTGTCGCGAGAGGTCGCCAGGCGATCCCGCTTGCCTCAAACACTAATGCACGCCAAGCGTGTGTTGCCGTGATCCAGATCACAACGACACGCACAAGAAAATGTGTTCGCTGTTCCGTGTCGAACGGCCATCGTGCGGCCTTCGGACACTCCCGAAGAAGTCTCAGGGCACGACCTGGACTCTTGGTGTTGCGATGATGTCCTTTGCCGCCTTGTTCGCGTTGAGCAGCAGCTCGAGGATCGCAAGAACCTGAAGGGAATTATCACAGGGCTCCTCGAAATTGGATCGGCAGCCTCTGTCTGACAACGCGCAGGTACGACCGCCATAGCTCGTCGCAACCACGGGCCTTCCAGCCGGAGCGTTCACCTGGAACAGAACTTCACCGCTGTCGCACCGCCGGTTGGCCGCATCGAGCGTGAGGCAGCGGTTATTTCCCTTTTCCTCCTGGAATCGCAAAAGCTGCCCAAGAAACTCGAGCATGTCATAGGTGGATCGAACCCAAAGCGAAGACGTCGCGCGCGACGGATGCGACACGATCACCTCGCTCTGGCTGCACGCTTCGGCTCCCGTCACGGATTGGTCGAACAATGGATACAGCCGATGGTTTCGCTCGTGGCAAATCGCGAGCAGCGGTGACGAGATCGAATACAGCTGCTTTCCGATCAGCTTGTATTTTGACGTATCCAGCTGTCTCAGATCGCCGAGGTTATCCTTCAGATTCCAATCCCCGGACAATTTTCCGCCGACCGGACTCAATACGACATAGACGTTGGCTTGGAGCTGCTGCGGCAACCCCTTCGTGGCGATCAGGCCGTCAATTTCGTGCAAATAGTCATAGACCCGATTGAGACACCCTCGTTCGGCATCGACCGGGCGCGAGCGGTCGCACGCAAAATTGTTGATGAAGCGCTCCCCGCAAGCATTCCGGTATTCGGAAAAGAACAGCAGCATCATAATTCGCGGATCGATGCCCTGATCGAACAGTGTCTTGATGATCCGGGGATCGATCTCGGACAACAGCCCCTTGGTAAAATCCTGCGTATCCAGCGTACCGACGTCGAAGCTCGGCGACGTTTGCACCCCGACGGCCGGCGAAACCGTCGAGGGCACCGTGGACCCCACCAGATTTGCGAAGGCTATGTTCGCCGCCCCCGCCGCGGTCAATTGGATCGAGCCGTGAATGTTGGAGAGATCGGCGAAGTGGATCGGAAGATTGTCCTTGGCGCGCAGGATGTTTTGGAGGAGCTGGGCGTCGCCGGCGGTCGCCTCGGTCTCCCGGTATTCGGTCGCGTGCGTATCAATGATCGGCGCGGCCGAACATCCACACAGGACAACGGCAATCAGCGCCATGACAGAAACAGCAACGACATCGGGCAGGACTCGTCGAAGCGCAGCGATGGTTGGGAGAGCAAGAGAACTCACTGTCCCAAATGCCGGGCAACACGAAATATGAAAAAGCCCCACGGACGCCCCCTGCGCCAGACGGGAACTTTAAATAGGGTTCATGACCGTCGCGTGAAGTACCTTGTTACCCTTGCCTTGGTAGCTGTTCACGCAAACTGCGCGACCAGGAGCCGCCTCACCTCGCCCACCAGTCCGGGTTCGTTCGGCTTCGGCGGCAGCAGGCTGAACTCGGCGTCGGGCATCTCGGGCAGTTCGTCCGATACGAAGCGCCGCGCCCCTGATGGTATGGCCGGCGCGTTGAGGCAGGTCACGCCGAGGCCGGCGGCGACGGCCATGTGGAGACCGGCCACGCCGGAGGCGGTCATCACGACGTCGAATTTGGCCCTGTGCCGGTTCAGCGCGCGAACGATCGCCTTCTGCAACGAACAGGTGTCGGGCAAGGTCACGAGCGGCCATCTTGCGGCCTTCGCGCGCTTGAAGGTGTCATGCGCGATCCACGACACCGGCTCGCGCGCGATTAGTATCCGGCCGTCGTCGGGTGCCTTGCGCCGGCCGTCGACCAGCCGCATCGAGATGCCGATATCGAATTCGTCCGGATCCTCCTCGATCAGCGCGCTCTTGCGCACCGAGACCTGCAGGCGCAGCCGCGGATAGCGCGCGCGGATCCGCGCCAGGATCTCGATGATCTGCACGGGGCGGAAATAGTCGGTCATGGCAAGCCGCAGCGTGCCCGCGATCTCGATGCCCTGCACGTCCTGATAGGCCAGTTCGGAGAGGCCGAGCAGCTGGCGGGCATGTTGCAGCAGCCGCTCACCGGCAGGGGTCGGATGCACGCCGGTCTTGCCGCGCACCAGCAGCGGACGGCCGCAAGCCTCCTCCAGCTTCTGCATCTGCTCGCTGAGTGCAGATTGCGAGCGGTGCACCCGGCGCGAGGCCGCGGTCAGGCTGCCGGTGTCGCAGACGACGACAAAGCCGTGCAGTAAATCGAGGTCGAGGCGCATGTGATGATCCATCAGCTATTCCGATGGATAGTACCACATCTTCCTGCTTTTCCGAAAGATATCGGCTGGCTAGCTTGGACCCATGCACCACAACGATTGGAGATAACAATGCCTGGAATCAAGTTGACCGTATCGGGAACCCCAGACGACGCGCTGAGCCGCCGCCTGGCGACCGAGATCACCAGCCTCACCTGCGCGACGCTGAAGAAGAAGCGCGAACTGACCATGGTTCAAATCCACTATCTGCCGCGCGAGCAGTGGTTCATCGATCAGCGTTCCCTCGTCGAGCACGGCAAGAACTCGTTCCGCCTCAAAGTGACCATCACCGAGGGAACCAACACGCGGGGCGACAAGATCGCCTACCACAAGCGGGCCTTCGGATTGCTGTCGGAACTGATCGGAAATCTGCACCCGCATTCCAACGTGCACATCATCGACTGCGGGGCGGTGTGCTATGGCTACGGCGGCCGCACTCAGGAAGATCGCTATAACCAACAGCCGGCGTGACGCATGATCGTCGAGATCGTGCGCTTCGATCTGCCGGCGGGCACAACGCGCGACGATGCCATGGCGCTTTACGACCAGAGTGCGCCGGGTTGGCTCGACAACCCGAACCTCGTCGAGAAGTACTATTTCTTCGACGCGCAGCGCTGCGAGGGCGGCGGCATCTACATCTGGCGGTCGCAGGCCGCCATCGACCGCTGGCACGGCGCTGACTATCGCGAGATGATCGCCTCGCGCTACGGCTCCGCGCCGCGGATCGAGACCTTCGAGGCCCTGCTGCATCTCGACCCGGCGCGCCGGCTGGCGACGAAGCTTAAAGTACCGGGCTAGCTCGTTGGGACCTAGCTAGTCGGCTTGGGCATGTTCGTCCTTTGCGATCAGACCGAGAAAATAGTGCAAGGCCTCGGTCGTTCGCTCATGATCGCCGGTGGTCAGGAAATCCTGCAGCAGCCCTGCGATCGATGCCCAGATCAACCTCGTCCGCCCTGGCGGGTCGGCCGAGGTCTGGCGAGACAGAGCTTCCGCGTTCCTGATCATATTCAGCCAGACCGACGTGCTCTCATTCCGCGCCTGAGTGGAAAAACGCAACTGGTCGTGCATCGCGAGGCCGTCGATCTCAAACAAAAGGCGGAAGTATTTCCGATTGGGCTCGGCAGTCGCCCAGCGCCAGAACCGCGCGAGCGCAGCGCCAAGGGACGGAGACGAGTCGGTTTGCGCCAACGCTTTCAGTTCCCCGGCGATACGGGCGCGCACCTGTGCCAAGGCTGCCGCCAGGAGATCTTCCTTGCTGCCGAAATGGTAAATCAGCAGCCGGGCACTGGTGCCGACACGTTCCGCCAGCGGTCTCAGCGACAGATCGGCGATCCCATCCACCAGAAGCACATCGACGATGGCCTCCAGCAGTTCCGTACGCCGATCACTGGTTGATTCACTGCTCATGTCTCTGCGCAGATCGTTCCTCGCTCGCTACATACTCGGCACGGCCGGTCAGGATGCGGTCTCCGGGCTCACTCGTTGACCTCAACGCTATGCGGTTCCGGACCCTACCATCGAGAACAGCGGGCCGCGAGCTAACGAGACCGCCCCCGCGCGGCGACCGGCCACATGGCGCATAAGGTGTCGGCTTCGACCACGTGGTAAGTGTCGTAAAGGTTGACGGTAGGATCGCAGTGCGGAACGCCGAAGGTGACAAGGCTCGCGAGTGGCAAGTTGGCGCCGCGCGGCAGCAACAGGGCTCCGTGCTCATCCCCCATGAAACGGTAGCCGGATCCCTCGGGTGCGCCGGCCAGCACAAATGGCTCGCCCGCGTCGGTCGAGAAAGCCTTGAAGCCGGCATCCACAGTGACCAGTCCGGGGCTGTTGGCGCTGACCACGCGCGCATCCACCATTAACGACGTCTCGAAAAGCGACGGTCCGCCGTTGCCTGCGAGGTCGCAGGCCAGGTATTCGCGATCCATGAATACGTAGGAACCAACCTGCAACTCGGTGAACAGGCCGAGTTCGGCATCGATGCGATGAGTCCCGGTGCCGCCGCCGGTGATCACCGGCGGACGCGCATCGGCCAAGGCGAGTGCGTCGATGATCTCGGCGATGAAGGCGTTGCGTTCGACGATCGCCTGCCGGCGTGCCGAGAAGCCTTCGATGTGTTGTTGGGCACCGCAGTAGCACTGGACACCGGCGAAGCGCAGGAATGGTTCGCGCCGGATCGCGTTCAGCAGCCGAAGGGCCGTCGCCGGGCTGCCGACGCCGGTGCGGCGAATGCCTGGATCGATATCGATCATCACTCCGAGCGGCCGCCCGGACGCCCGTGCCGCCTCGCCAAGCGCCTCGGCATTGGCCGGATGATCGACGACGCAGCTCAACTGCTCCGTACGCAGGTTCAGGGCGACCAACCGTTGCAGCGCCGGCGGCGGGACCACCGGCGAGGTGAGATGCAGACCACTGATAAGGCCATGCTCCGCCATCACCTCGGCCTCGCCGATCTTGGCGCAGCACAGCCCGACGGCACCCGCCTCGATCTGGAGCCGGGCGATGTGCGGGCTTTTGTGCGTCTTGACGTGAGGGCGCAGCGCCAGTCCGCAGGTGGCGGCGAATTCCGCCATGCGTGCGATGTTGGCCTTGAGGGCAGCGAGGTCGAGGATAAGAGCCGGCGTGTTCAGTGCCTGGCGAGAGCCGGGTCGACCGATCAGCAAGCGATGCAACTCTTCATCGGTCATGGCGCTACTCCGCTGCGGCTGATGAGTTCGACTTCTTCGGCAGGCCGCTGCTGCAGTCGCGACCGCCCATAAAGCATGGTCCAGGTCACCAACACGCCGTCACTGACAAGGTCCCAGAGCGGCGAGAGCAGCAGATAATCCTTGGTGGCGAAATGAGCGCCCAGAAGATAGGCCCCCGCTGCCTTGACCAGTAGTGCGAAGGTCCAGCCCAGCGTGAGCGTCTGGTAGGTCTTCAGCGGGGCCGGACGTGTCGCAGCGGCATCGAAAGCATCGCGCTTGGCCGGATCGTTGCCAGTCTGCAACTGGCGGGACATTTGCAGGACCAGTGGTTTGGTGGTGGCGAGCGAAGCCAGGAACAGCGCCGCCAGGAATACGTTCTCCGTCGAACGACCGATCAGCGCCTGTTGCTCGGAGTGGGCCAAAGCCAGGGCGGCCATGCGGACGACCGTGTTCTCCGCGGCGAACAACCCGAGAAAGTCGATCGCCCTAAGCTTGATGATGCCATAGGCGAGCCAGATAATCGGCGGCGTGCCCGAGAGGGCCAGCGGCGCCAGACTCATCGTAGCGAAATGCGGCGCAGCCATGCTGTAGATGACCGCGGGCGCGATCATGTTGATCACCACACTCTTGAGCAGCGCCTTGACGGCGACATGGGCGTGCCAGCCCGTAGCCGGTCGAACAGATTGCATGACGATCGCCTCCTGCTGGCTCGCAGCATTGGCGCGAGCCGTCTGTAACAGTCGTTACATGAAACGATCGTTACATACAAGGGCGATATGACCTTCGGTGGATTTGCGTCCTACGATGGTCCGAACCTAGCCATCCGGGACGCCAATCGGCCCGTTTTGTTGCATTGCGTCATGGTTTATGCTGCCATGCAAACAAATCCATTGTCCGTGGCATCTGGTATACATAATCTACCCCTAGACGATCAGCCGACCCGTTGCCGGCCTCCAGGAAAAGGGGACACACATGTCCAAGACCACTGCACTCGCGATCGCACCGTCCGCCACCACCCTGTTCGGCCGGCTGCTCGCCGCGATCGACCGCCTGCTGATGAAGAGCGCGGAGATCTCCAACCGCAACGGCGACCTGCCGCGCGTCGGCCTCTGAAACCGTTTGCGCGCGACGCGACCGGGATCGGTCGTCGTCGCGCTTTTGTTTCCCTGCTCGGGCATGATCTCCGCGCCAACGCGCGACACCGTTTTCCGGGTCATCGCTTATGTGTTGTGCGCGCGGCGACGCGGCTTTCGTTGCGAAACACAATCTGAAATTGAACCTTCGACCAATGGCTCCGGTTTTCCGGGGCCATTTTTTTCGCGTTGAACTAGGCTTGCAACGCGGCCGTCCAAGCTCTGCGGCATAATCGCACGCGGCCCCGCGCCGCGTTGAATGTTGGCATATCGGATACCAACGTACCCGCTGCGCGCCACAACCAGAATGACGATAAGCGCGCGTTGGGAGGAGCAATGTCGGATATGGTTCAGGCTACTACAGCCTCTACTGCCACCTGTGTCAGCGACACCTATCGCTGGACGCAGCTTGCGATCGGCGTAGCCGCCATGGTGATGATCGCAAACTATCAATACGGGTGGACGTTCTTCGTCCCCGACATTCAGAAAACATTCGGATGGGATCGCGCGTCGATCCAGTGGGCCTTCACCCTGTTCGTGCTGTTCGAGACCTGGCTGGTGCCGGTCGAAGGCTGGTTTGTCGACAAATACGGCCCGCGCCTCGTCGTGCTGATCGGCGGCATCCTCTGCGCCGTCGGCTGGGCGATCAACGCGCAGGCGACCACGCTGAACGGCTACTATCTCGGCATGATCGTCGCGGGCATCGGCGCCGGCGGCGTCTACGGCACCTGCGTCGGCAATGCGCTGAAATGGTTTCCCGACAAGCGCGGCCTCGCCGCCGGGATCACCGCCGCAGGTTTCGGCGCAGGCTCGGCGCTGACGGTCGCGCCGATCCAGGCGTTGATCAAGGACTCCGGCTTCCAGACCACCTTCCTCACGTTCGGTCTGGGCCAGGGCATCGTCATCGTGCTGCTCGCCTTCTTCCTGCTCGCGCCGAAGGCGGGACAGGTGCCGCAGGTGGCGCAGAACGCCAATCTGGTCCAGACCCGGCGCAACTATCAACCGGGCGAAGTGCTGCGGCAGCCTATTTTCTGGCTCATGTACTTGATGTTCGTGATCGTCGGCGCCGGCGGGCTGATGGTGACGGCGAACCTGAAACCGATCGCGGTCGACTGGAAGGTCGACAGCATTCCGGTCACGCTGGTCGGCATGACCATGACGGCGGTGACGTTTGCGGCAACGATCGACCGCATCCTCAACGGCCTGACACGTCCGTTCTTCGGCTGGATCTCCGACGTGATCGGCCGCGAGAACACGATGTTCATCGCCTTCGGCATGGAAGGTCTCGGCATCTGGGCGCTCTACATGCTCGGCCACGATCCGGTGTGGTTCGTGATCCTGTCCGGCTTCGTGTTCTTTGCCTGGGGCGAGATCTACTCGCTGTTCCCCTCGACCTGCACCGACACGTTCGGCGCGAAGTTTGCGACGACGAACGCGGGCCTGCTCTACACCGCGAAGGGCACCGCGGCGCTCTTGGTGCCGATCGCAAACTACATGCAGCAGTCGTCGGGCCATTGGGACAACGTGTTCATCATCGCTGCCGGCGCCAACATCGTGGCGTCCCTGCTCGCGATCATGGTGCTCAAGCCATGGCGCAAGGTCGTGGTGGCAAAATCGATGGCGTAGCAATCGCCAACCCGTCCTGACGACGAAGCGCCCGGCTCAATGCCGGGCGCTTTTGTTTTCCCGCATCGTGGGAAACCGCGTGCGCACGCCAACTATGCTGCAACGCAACCGAAAGTTGGGCCTTGCTTTCTGGAATAAAGTATACCAGCATCCCTACAACAGTTGTGACGTTAAGTCGCAACAATTGCGTCACTCGGTCACAAGAGCAGAACGCGTTCGGGAGGACTTGATGGTTTCCAGCAATACTGCCGTCACACAAGCACAACCTTCGTCGAGTGGCTTCCGCTGGCTCCAACTCGCGATGGGCATCGTCTGCATGGCGATGATCGCGAACCTGCAATATGGCTGGACGCTGTTCGTCGACCCGATCGACGGCGCGCATCACTGGGGCCGCCCGGCGATCCAGCTTGCTTTCACGATCTTCGTGGTGACCGAGACCTGGCTGGTGCCGGTTGAAGCCTGGTTCGTCGACAAATACGGTCCGCGCCTCGTCATCATGTTCGGCGGCATCATGATTGCGTTGGCCTGGGTGCTGAACTCCTACGCCGACTCCCTCACCGTGCTCTACCTCGCTGCCGTGGTCGGTGGCATGGGTGCGGGCGCCGTCTACGGCACCTGCGTCGGCAATGCGCTGAAATGGTTTCCCGATCGCCGCGGCCTAGCCGCCGGCGCCACTGCAGCCGGCTTCGGCGCCGGCGCCGCGCTGACCGTGGTGCCGATCGCCAGCATGATCGTCAGCAGCGGCTATCAGGCCGCGTTCTTCAATTTCGGCATCGCGCAGGGCCTGATCGTGTTCGTGCTCGCCTTCTTCATCCAGAAGCCCGACGTCTTGATGCCGCCGAAGAAGAAACAGCTCAATCTGCCGCAGACCAAGATCGACTTCACGCCGCCCCAGGTGCTGCGCAGCCCGATCTTCTGGGTCATGTACCTGGTGTTCGTGATGGTCGCCGCCGGCGGCCTGATGGCGGCCGCGCAGATCGCTCCGATCGCGCATGATTACAAGATCGCCAGCACGCCGGTCTCGCTCGCCGGCTTCCAGATGGCCGCGCTGACGTTTGCGATCTCGCTCGACCGCATCTTCGACGGCTTCGGGCGGCCGTTCTTCGGCTGGGTCTCCGACCAGATCGGCCGTGAGCACACCATGTTCATCGCGTTCGGCACCGGGGCGCTGATGCTGCTGACGCTCTCGACCTGGGGCCATATTCCGCTGGTGTTCGTGCTGTCGACCGCCGTCTATTTCGGCGTCTTCGGCGAGATCTACTCGCTGTTCCCCGCGACCTGCGGCGACACCTTCGGGTCGAAGTTCGCGACCACCAACAACGGCATGCTCTACACCGCGAAGGGCACGGCCTCGCTGCTGGTGCCGGCCGCCAGCATCGTTGCGGCCAGCTATGGCTGGCAGGCGGTGTTCGTGATCGCGGTCGCGCTCAATGCCACGGCGGCGCTGATGGCGCTGTTCGTGATCAAGCCGCTGCGGCGCGCCTTCATCCTCGGCAATGAGGCCGCCGCCGAAGCCGCGACTGCGGCGGGCGCCAAGCCGAACGCCAAGACCAGTGCCGAGACGAATACCAAGACAAACGCCAAGACGGCTTGACCGCAATCCTTCACGCTGCACCTAAGAGGCGCACTTCGGTGCGCCTCTTCTTTTTCGCTTAGCTCAGGCATACCAGATACAATAGAGGTTTTGGATAACACCTTCGGTGGTTTGCCTTGTCTCTGTGCAAGGCTGAAATGTCAGTAAACCTGCCTATTATAAGCGATTCTTTGTCGCGAATTTCGCTCCACGTCGTGTTGACAATTGGTATTATGTATACCACACTTGCGCGATCGATAACCCCAAGGAGGTCGCCATGCAAGTCGGAGATATCCTGCGCAAGAAAAACGCCCGCGTCGCAACGGTTCGCATGAACGAGACCGTGGCGATCGCAGCCCAACTAATGCGCGCCAGCAATATCAGCGCGCTCGTGGTCAAGGATGTTGTCCGCACTGAGGGCAACACCCCGGTCGGCATGTTCACCGAACGCGACGTGGTGCGCGCGATCGCCCAGCACGGCGCGGCCGGCGCCAACATGCGGGTCTCGCAATTCGTCGCCGTGCAGCAGCTGGTGTCGTGCAGCCCGATGGATACGCTCGAGCAGGTCCGTCATCTCATGAACAAGCACCACATCCGCCACGTCCCCGTGATCGACAATTACAGCCTGATCGGCGTCGTCAGCATGCGCGAGATCTCGACGGCGTTCGACGAGGAAGCCACCGGCACCACCAGGGTATTCGCTGCCTGACCGGCCGCTTCTGACACCACCGACAGCTCTGGAATTGCACTCCCAGGGAAGACGGCGTCACGCAGCAATATTCGGCTTAACTCCTGTCGCGAAGCAGGCGCTCGCGAGTGTGCGGAGTCGTGCGCGCCGGAAACATCACCTGTGGGAGGGCGCATGGCGCGTAATATTCTGATCCTGGGAGCTTCGTACGGCTCATTGCTGGCGACGAAGCTCTTGATGGCGGGTCACAACGCCACCCTGGTTTGCCGGCGGCAGACCGCAGAACTGATCAATCGCGACGGCACTCAAGTTCGTATCAAGCTGCGCGACGAGGCGACCCATCGGCCGATCTTCTCGTACGGCCTGCCCGGGATGCTGGACGCCGTCGAGCCCGCCGACGTCGATATTTCCCGCTACGATCTGGTTGGCCTTGCGATGCAGGAACCGCAATACGCCGACCATGCGATCCAGGCTCTGATGATCAAAATCGCCGAGGCAAAGCTGCCTTGTCTTTCGATCATGAACATGCCGCCTTTGCCCTATCTCAAACGAATCCCGGCGCTGGCGACGATGGACCTGGAGCAGGCCTACACCAATGCTGCGGTATGGGAGCGGTTCGAGCCGGGACTGGTGTCGCTCTGCTCCCCTGATCCGCAGGCCTTCCGTCCGCCGGAAGAGGCGGCGAACGTTCTTCATGTCGGGCTGCCGACAAACTTCAAGGCCGCGCCATTTGCGGACGCGAAACACAACCTGCTGCTTCAGGAGCTCGAAGCCGGCATCGATGCGGTGAAGGTGGATGGCCAGGATGTTCCGGTGAAGCTCAAGGTGTTCGATTCGATGTTCGTCCCTCTGGCCAAATGGTCGATGCTGCTGACGGGAAATTACCGCTGCATCACGCCGCGAGAGCCGCAATCGATCCGCGACGCGGTGCACGGCGATCTCAATCTCTCGCAGTCGATCTATGGCCATGTCGATGCCATCGCCCAGCGTCTGGGCGCCGATCCCGCCGATCAGGTACCTTTCGAGAAATACGCCAAAGCGGCGGAGAGCCTTCTCAAGCCGTCGTCGGCGGCCCGGGCGGTCGCCGGTGGCGCGCCTACCATCGAGCGCGTCGACCTGCTGGTGAAGCTGATTTCGCATCAGCTCGGCGTACCCAATGCCGAAATCGACCGGACCGTGCAGATCGTCAATCAGAAACTGAATCGGAGCATCGCAATGGACGTTTCAGGCGCGCCGGAAGGCGTTCCACTGGCCGTGACGTAGACTCTCGATTCCGATTGCCCCCTCGATTTCCGCATGGGCGCGCCGCCCCTGCAGGATAGACTTTTGCCGGGCCGAGCGGCATCCTTGCCTCGAACAACAACCGTGCGCGGCCCGTCCCGCGTCACGGAAAATTCGAGCGGGAACCGAGGGCAGAATGATCAAGACACGCTTCACCGAGATGTTCGGCGTCGACCATCCGATCGTACAAGGCGGCATGCAATGGGTCGGACGCGCCGAGCTGGTTGCGGCCGTCGCCAATGCCGGCGCGCTCGGCATGATCACGGCGCTGACCCAGCCGACGCCGGATGATCTGCGCAAGGAGATCGCGCGCTGCCGCGAGCTGACCGACAAGCCGTTCGGCGTGAATCTCACCATCCTGCCTGCGATCAAGCCGCCGCCTTACGCCGAATATCGCCAGGCGATCATCGAGAGCGGCATCAAGATCGTCGAGACCGCCGGCAACAAGCCGCAGGAGCATGTCGACGAGTTCAAGAAGAACGGTGTCAAGATCGTGCACAAATGCACCAGCGTCCGCCATGCGCTGTCGGCCGAGCGGATGGGCGTCGACGCGATCTCGATCGACGGCTTTGAATGCGCCGGTCACCCCGGCGAAGACGACACCCCCGGCCTGATCCTGATCCCGGCAGCCGCCGACAAGGTGAAGATCCCGATGATCGCCTCGGGCGGCTTCGGCGATGCCCGCGGCCTGGTCGCAGCGCTGGCGCTCGGCGCCGACGGCATCAACATGGGCACGCGCTTCATGTGCACCAAGGAAAGCCCGATCCACCAGCTCGTGAAAGAGCGCATCGTCGCCAATGACGAGCGCGAGACCGAATTGATTTTTCGCACCATGCGCAACACCTCGCGCGTCGCCAAAAATACGATCTCGACCAAGGTCGTCCAGATGGAGAAGGAAGGCGCCAAGTTCGAGGATGTCCGCGAACTCGTCGCCGGGGCCCGCGGCAAGATGGTCTACGCCACAGGCGATGCCGACGAAGGCATCTGGTCGGCCGGCCAGGTGCAGGGCCTGATCCACGACATTCCGTCCTGCGGCGAACTGATCTCGCGCATCATGCGTGAGGCGGAGGCAATCATCCGGGAGCGGCTGGAAGGCATGACATCCGGCGGCAAGCGCCAGGCTGCCGAATAGGCAGTGGTATATTCAGGGCAGCCGGCTCGCTGAAGCCGAACAATCTTCTGACGGGAGACATCGCGTCGAAGCCATCAACAAACGCCTGCACCAAGCACGCCCAATGAGAGTAAGGAACAACCGATGAAAGCCTATGTGTACGGAGCCAACGGTCCTGAAATCGCCGACGTCGCAAAGCCGCAGCCGAAGGGCGCGCAGGTGCTGGTGAAGGTCCATGCCTGCGGCCTGAACCGCGCCGATCTCGGCATGACCAAGGGTCATGTCCATGGCGCGGCCGGCGGCGTCGGCACTGTGCTCGGCATGGAATGGGCCGGCGAGGTTGCCGAGCTCGGGCCCGACGCCAAGGGCGTCAAGGTCGGCGACAAGATCATGGGCTCCGGCGGCGCGGCATTTGCCGAATACACGCTGGCCGATCACGGCCGGCTGTTCCGGGCGCCCTCGAACATGAACTTCGACGAGGCCGCGACGCTGCCCGTCGCGCTCGCCACCATGCACAACGCCGTCGTCACCAACGGCGCACTTCAGGCGGGGCAAACCGTGCTGGTCCAGGGCGCCAGCTCCGGCGTCGGATTGATGGCAATGCAGATTGCAAAGCTGAAGGGCGCAAAGCTGGTCGTGGGGTCGTCGACAGATGCGATGCGCCGCGGACGGCTGACGGAATTCGGCGCCGACCTCGCGGTCGACTCCTCCGATCCCGGCTGGGTCGATCAGGTGCTGAAGGCGACCGACGGCAAGGGCGTCGATTTGGTCGTCGACCAGGTCTCCGGCAAGGTCGCGAACCAGAATCTGGCGGCGACGAAAATCAAGGGCCGCATCGTCAATGTCGGTCGGCTCGGCGGCACCCATGCCGACTTCAATTTCGACCTGCACGCGGCGCGCCGCATCCAGTACATCGGCGTCACCTTCCGCACCCGCTCGATCGAGGAAATCCGCGAGATCTTCGACGAGGTCCGCAAGGACATCTGGCCGGCGGTGGAAGCGCGCAAGCTGCAACTGCCGATCGACCAGGTCTACAAATTCGACGACATCGGCGCGGCATTCGCGCACATGGAAGCCAACAAGCACCTCGGCAAGATCGTGGTGACGCTGTAGCCGGCAACCGAACTCGCGGAGTGGGCAATCGGTTCGACGCGGATTTGGTTCACCTCTCCCCGACGGGGAGAGGTCGATTTGCGCAGCAAATCGGGTGAGGGGCTGCTGCTCCAACGAGAGACCGTAACCCCTCACCCGGCGCAACGCGCCGACCTCTCCCAAGGGAGAGGTGAACTTCCGATGCTGCTCTGCTTAAACCTAATCTCATCACGATCTTGGCAAGGTCCCGCACCGCACGGCGCGTGAACCGAAGCTTCATTGCTCGAAGCGACGGAACGCGGCTTCGATCTCTGCGTCGGTTGCGAATTGGCGGCGCTTGGCCTGCGAGAGCCCTTCCTGCACGGTAGGAAGATGCACAGCATCAATTTCCTCAGGCTCTCCCTCGTCACCGCTCAGGGTCCGCATGGCAAGTACGATCTGGTCCTGACCGTGAGTTGGCAAGCGGCGCACCGCTTCAAGAGCTTTTTCGAGCAGCTTTGTCATCACCAAAAGATACGATCCGAGCGCCCAAAATAGAAGGGCGTTCGCTAAACATTTGATTTTGCGAGGCGAGAGACCTTGGCTTTTCCCTACGCGAAAGGAAGACTGGCCCGCGTCTCGCTCAGGATTTCCTTCGACAGTTTCTCATCGTCGACCAAACGGGCCAGCACTATCGCGCCGACCATGGCCGACCAGGCGGCTATCGCTGCGCGGCGTTTCTGCTTTGCGGTGTCGCCCTCCGCCTCGGCACTGAGATGATCGATCCGGCTGCGGACGCCCGCTGTCATTCTTTGCCGGAGATCGGCCGAGCCCCGCGCGGCTTCGGTTCCCAGACTTGAAAACAGGCAAGCGGTGGCGCGGTTGTCGCGGTGCTTGACGCTGAGATAGCCGTCGGCAAAGTCCGCCGCCGGGCGGCGCGGCCTGGCTTTATCCGGGGCCGGTGGCAGCGCCTGCCCGACCGCCTCTGCGACGAGCGCCTCCTTGGAGGGAAAGTACCCGTAAAACGCGCCGTGCGTCAGGCCCGCGTCCTTCATGACATCGGCCACGGTGACATCGTCGAAGCCTCGCTGCCGAAACAGGCTCGCGCCGGCGGCCAGGATCCGAGCACGATGCTCTTCGACCTGCTCCCTGCTCACTTTCATGTGTACGTCTCCGGTCCGCTTGACTTTATACATGACGTCTATCATGAATGTATTCATGATGTACATCATGAATAAGGGTTCGTGTGATGTCTCGCAAGGTTCCCACCGTCCTGACGATCGGCGCCGCGTTCCTCCTTGTCGTGTTGGCGATGGCGCCGGGCGGACGTGCATCCGCCGCTGCTGATGAAGCCGAGGCCCGCGCGTTCTTTGCCAAATTCGTCGCTGCGCAAAATGCCCACAACGTCAGCGACGTGAAGGCCATGCTGTGGAATTCGCATGACATGCTTTGGTACGGGCGTGGCGTCGAGACCAGAGGGCCCGATGCCGTCGCCGATCGCTTCAAGGAATACTATGAGGGCACCTGGCACCTCGAGCCCGACATGTCGCAATTTCGCGCCACCGTGATCTCAAACGACGTCATGCAGATTCTTGTCCCCATCGTCTTTACGCGAGGCCTTCCGGGCCAGCCATCGCAAGACAACAAGTTTCTGATCAGCCAGACGTTCGTTCACAATGCAACTGGCTGGCATGTCGCCGCCATCATGCCGATCGCAAATACGCAACTGAAATAGTTGCCCGTGGCGCATAGGATGGGTGGAGCGCAGCGATACCCATCAACTTCAAGCTTGCGCCATCACCGTGGCTCGCCGGAAAATGCCCGCGTCAATTCTGCCAGCCGGTCGAGCGCCGCTTGCGGCAGCGGGCCCCTCTCGACCGCGGCGAGCGCGTCCTCGAACTGCTGCGGCGTCGCCATGCCGACGAGGATCGTGCCCATCGCCGGATGAGACAGCGCGAACCGCGTCGCGGCTTCGGTGAGGCTGCTCGTGAACCCCTCTTCGACCAACGGCATCAGACGGCGGGCACGGTCGATATCAGCATCGTAGCTCATGGCTGAGCCGATCGGCTCCGGCGCCGGGCCCGCAATCGGGTGACGGTCGGCCGAGCCCGACAACGCGCCGCCGGCCAGCACGCGGATGCCCACGACGCCAACGCCGGCATCCTCAGTGTGATCAAACAATCGCCCATAATCCTGCGCCGGATAGTTATGCGGCAAGTCCACCGCGGCGGACGGATTGAGCATGTTGTAGACGATTTGCGCGCTGTCAAAGACGCGAGTGTTGATCACCTGCTGCAGTGCCGGCGTGTCGCCGACCGCTGTCATGCCGAGGAAGCGAATCTTGCCCTGCTGGCGCAGCCGCTCGAACGCCGGGACAACATCGTCCAGCACCTGCCGGACGCTCAGCGCCGATCCGCCGCCGCTTTCGGTGATCGGATTGTGGAGATGAAAGATGTCGACCTGGTCGAGCCCCAAACGCGCCAGGCTGCCTTCGAGCGAACTCCTGACAGCATTCGCGACATTGCCAAATTCACCCGGCGGCAGACGGACCTTGGTGCCGACGACCACATTGGCCGGCTTCAGCTTTTGCAGGACGCGGCCAAGGTTTGTTTCAGACTCGCCATTGCCGTACTGCACCGCGGTGTCGAAGTAGTTGACGCCAGCGTCAATCGCCCGCGCGATAGTACGCTCCTGCTCGGCCGGATCGCCGCGCACCATAAAGCCGCCTACCGCCCCGCAGCCGAAACCCAGCACCGAGAGCTGCATTCCGGTTCGCCCAAAGACCCGCAGGCGCATCGCGATTCCTCCGACCGACCGCGAGTATGCGCCATCAATTCCGCGCTCACCACTGATATCGCACCACGCCCTTGCAGTCGTCGTTCCGGGAATACGCGATGTTGAACGGTGTTACTCAATCTTGATGCTATTGTTGCGAGGTGTCCGACCCACGGACATTCGCTCCCCCTTCACATCCGTGTTTCCTGCTCGTGTAACCTTTCGCGGCCCGTAAGGCGCGCCGAACATGTTGAACGCCACACAGGGAAAGCGGCCGCATTGCAATTCAGGGAAAAGAAAAATGAAACGAGCAATGATGATCCTCGCAACCGGCGCCAGTCTGTTCGCCGGCATGGCGGCACCAGCGCAGGCAGCCCCGGATGTGTCGCTGGCCCGCATCGATTGCGGCACGCCACAGGCACCGACGTCAGTCAATCAGCGCTTCTCGGATACCTTTGCCTATGGAGATCTCAAGCTTCAGTTCGTCTTCAGTTGCTACCTCATCAAGCATGGCGACGACTACATGCTGTGGGACACCGGCCACGCGATGACGGCGCCGAATGTCGCGCCCAAGGTGAGCCTGGTCGATAACCTCGCCAAGATCGACGTCAAGCCCGATCAGATCAAATACGTCGGCATCAGCCACTATCACGCCGATCACACCGGCCAGGTCGCCTCGTTTCCGAAGGCAACCCTGCTGATCGGCGCCAAGGAATGGGAGGCGATCTCCAGCCCCAAGCCGCCCGAAGGCGCGAACTTCAAGCCGTTTGAAAGCTGGCTCAAGGGCGAGAGCAAGGTCGAGCCGGTCCCGACCGACAAGGACGTCTTCGGTGACGGAAGCGTGATCATGCTGCGCACGCCGGGACACACCCCGGGCCATTCCAGCCTGCTGGTCAAGCTGGCCCAGATGGGCCCTGTCATCATCACCGGCGATGCCGTCCACTTCCACGAGAACTGGGATTCCGACGGCGTGCCCACGTTCAACTATGATCGCGCCCAGACGGTGGCTTCGATCGAGCGCCTGAAGAAAATGGCGGCAAATCTGAAGGCGACGGTCATCATCCAGCACGATGCGCGCGACATCGACAAATTGCCGGTGTTTCCCGCGTTCGCGAAATAGTTCCTGGCACACGACCAACCTGGGCGCTGCTCCGGTTTCGGGCAGCTCTCAAAAACGCCTGGCGGGATGCTCCCGCGGGCGGCCTCGTGGGCGGCCGAAGTTTGGCGTCAATTTCAGCCGCCAGCCACCCTTCCTCCGGCGCGGGCTGTCGTATATTGAGGGAATCGCCGCCGGAACGTGCCGCTGGTTCCCCAAGGAACGAATTGGCCGCGTCGAGGGCGGAGGTGGTGGCGGATCGTTAATCCGATGGCCGCAATCTGATACTTGATCGACGCAGGCGCGGACGGGCATTTCAACCGAGGCATGGCATGGCAATTCGATTGACGACGGCGCGATCCAACGGGGTGATACGGCGTCGGGGAACTCCCGCGGTTGTGGCGCTAGCGGCGATGGCCGCGTTGACGGCGCTAAGCGCCCCCGCCGCCGCGAGGCAGGCACGCCCGGCGGCCCCCGTCGAGGCGACGGCGCCGCGCGAGGCCGGCGAGCCGATCATGGCGATCGTGTCGATCAAGAGCCAGCAGGTCACCTTCTACGACTCCGACGGCTGGATCCTGCGCGCGCCGGTGTCGACCGGGATCAAGGGACGCGAAACCCCGGCCGGGGTCTTCGCCGTCATCGAAAAAGACAAGGACCACCACTCCACCCTCTATGACGATGCCTGGATGCCGAACATGCAGCGCATCACCTGGAACGGCGTCGCCCTGCACGGCGGACCGCTGCCCGGCTACGCGGCCTCGCATGGCTGCATCCGGATGCCCTACAACTTTGCCGAGAACCTGTTCGAGAAGACGTGGATCGGGATGCGGGTGATCATCTCGCCGAACGACGCGGCCCCTGTCGAGTTTACCCACCCCGCGCTGTTCGTGCCGAACAAGGAGGCTATCGCAGCTGCGCCGGCCAAGGTGAACGCGCTCGCCACCGAGGCCGCGGAGGCCGCCAAGACGGCCGACGAGACGAAGAAAGCAGCCGCAACGACGACGCGTGAGACAGCATCGCTCGCGGCGTCGCTACGCAAGCTGAAGGCGCTCAAGACCCGCGCCGACGCCGAGCTCGCCTACGCTGACAAGGTGCTCGCCGGCGCCAAGACGGATGAGGCCAAGGCGCGCGCCGATGACGCCAGGCAGAAGGCCGCCGCCAAGGCCGCGGACCTCGGAACCCAATTCGACACCGCCACGGCGGACGCTAAATCGAAGCTCGATGCCGCAGCAACTGCCAAGGACGCCGCCAAGGCGGCCGTGACAAAGAAGGCCGACACCGCCAAGGCGGCAGCCGAGGCGAAGCTCGCGCTGGAGCCGGTCTCGGTCTACATCAGCCGCGCAACGCAGAAGCTTTACGTGCGCCGCAACACCCACAAGCCGTGGCCGGATGGCGGCGAGGTGTTCGATTCGAGCATCGAGGTTCCGGTCACGATCCGCGATCCTGACAAGCCGATCGGCACGCACATCTTCACCGCAGTGGCAGGCAACGCTTCCGGCCTGCGCTGGACCGCTGTTACGATCGACGACGGCGACGACGCCAAGGATGCGCTCGACCGCATCACCATCCCGCAGGATGTGCTCGATCGGATCGCGCCTACCGCGGTGCCGCGATCCTCGATCATCGTCTCGGACGAGCCGCTTAGCAGCGAGACCAATTATCGCACCGAGTTCGTCGCTGTCCTGAGCAACCAGCCCCAGGGCGGCTTCATCACGCGCAAGCCGACGCCGCCGGTCGATGATGACCGCGTTGCCAGCGACGACGTCCAGAGCAACGATGGCTTCTTCAATTTCTTCCAACGCGATCCGGCCCCTCAACCTCCCAATACGCGCCGGCGCGGCGGCCAGTACTATCAACCGGCGCGACCCGCGCAGCAGGGCTGGCAACCGATGCAGGGCTGGAACTGGTAAGGCACGGCAGGCCGCGTGTTCGCGCAACCCGTTGGCTGATGCGGGCGACAAACCCGCTTCAAAAGTCAGTGCTTGCCTGCTGATGCCGAAATTGTGAGCGCTTCAAGGTTTTGCTGCCAATACAGCTCGATCTGCTGGATGAGTGCTGCCGGCAAGGAAACGTAGTTGAGCATTTCGGCCTGGGACTTTCCGCTTTCCAATGACCAGCGCACGAAGTCGATGACGGTTGCCATCCGCTCCGGCGATTTCGGTTGCTTCTTCATCAGCAAGAATGTCGTGGCCGTGATCGGATAGGCGTCTTCACCAGGAGCATCGGTGAGAACAAGATGGAAATCCCTGGCCGTCTCCCAATCCGCGCTTGAGGCCGCGGCCTGAAACGATGCGGCATTGGGCCGAACGAAATTGCCGGCGCTGTTCTGCACGAGCCCAAAGGAAATCCTGTCGAGCCGTTGCAACGCGTAGGCGTATTCGAGATACCCGATCGAGCCGGGAATCACGCTGACAAGCCCGGCGACGCCATCATTGCCCCTTCCGCCCAGCCCGAGTGGCCACTCGACCGAGGTGCCTTCGCCAACGGTCGCTTTCCACTGCGAGCTGATCTTTGACAGATAGTTCGACCAGTTGAATGTCGTTCCGGACTCATCGACGCGATGAACGACCGTGATCGGCGCATTCGGCAGCTTCAGATCAGGATTGATCGCTTGAATGGCCGGGTCGTTCCAGGAACGGAGCTTGCCCAGATAGATGTCTGCAAGCACCCGCCCCGTGAAGCGAATCTGGCCTGGCTTGACGCCCGCGATATTGACGACGGGAACGACGCCCCCGATCACGATCGGGAATTGCACCAGGCCGAGCTTGTCCAATTCCTTGGGATCAAGCGGCATATCGCTTGCGCCGAAGTCGACCGCTCCGCTTTTGATCAGACCGAGGCCAACGCCCGAACCCACCGGCAGGTAGCTGACGCTTGTGCCGCTTTGCGCCTTGTAGGCATCGATCCATTTCGCCATCACGGGCGCCACGAAGCTCGAGCCCGCGCCCCTGGGCTCGGCAGCCAGGCTTGGCGTCGAGAAGATTAGTGTCGCGACGATCGGCGGCGCGAAGACAAGAGCGGCGAAGATGATCGGCAGCCCGAGATGCTTCATCATGCCCGCGACTTTACTGGCCTGCGCGGGAAGCTCTTATGATCTATGTCACAAAAACGTAATAATTGCCGAAGCACCGGCTCTGACGTTTCAGGGCGCGTTCTTGCCCGCCGTGAAGACATACATGCCCCGAAACGTCTCCGGGTGATCGGCTTCGAAGCGGTGCCATTGATGGAGGTTGGCCTCGTCGGCCGCTCCCGGAAACTGTTTGCGGAATTGTTCGATCACCGTCGGATCGCCAAAGGGTTCGAAGGCGAGGAACGACAGATCGTTCTCGTTCAGAAATGCAGCGATCTCGGGGATCGTGAAGCGATTTTCCATGACGTTGAACAGCAGGTCGCGGCAGCCGCTCACGCTGTGGAAATCGTTGGCGTCAATCAGCGTTTTCCAGCGCTCCGCCTCGCGGATGATGTCCTGGCGGCATCTCCTGATGTCGTCGGCCGTGGCGCGATAACCGCGCTTGGCGATGTGGGCGCGGGCCTCCATGATAATTCGGCGCGCCAGATCGCTGTATAATCCGATGCGCATCCGGCCGCCCGGTCGCAGCACCGAGACCAACACGCGCCAACCGGCTGTCGGCTCTGCAAGATGATGCAGCACACCGACCAACT
This sequence comes from Bradyrhizobium genosp. P, assembly GCF_049949265.1. NCBI lineage: Bacteria > Pseudomonadati > Pseudomonadota > Alphaproteobacteria > Hyphomicrobiales > Nitrobacteraceae > Bradyrhizobium > Bradyrhizobium genosp. P. Next base: position 6,304,488 of record NZ_CP188195.1, read on the forward strand.
CAATGTGATCGAAGGTGCGATCGATCGTGCCTAGTTCCAGAATATCCGCCTGGGCATACTCGATATTGCGCAAGCCCAGTTCGCGTGTCTTGCGGCGCGCATAGGCGAGACTGGCCAGGCTGACGTCGATCGCGAGCAGACGGGCGTTCGGATAGACTTGCGCGATCTGAATCGCGTGCGAGCCGGTGCCGCAACCCGCGATCAGAATATCCAGTTCGGCTTGCTGTTCCGCTGTCGGGATGGTCCTGCCCCGGGCCTGATCGGCAGCGAATGCGTTCAGCGGGTTGGTGATCCAGCGCGGATAAGGATGTTCCTCGTATTGGCGCATCACCTTCATTGATACGTCGTTCTTGATCGGGGTGAGTGTCGCAATGGCAGTCCGCTCGCCCGCTTCCTCAAGCGGCTCGCGGAGTTGCACCCGCAACAGGCCGGCCATGGTCGCAGGCCAATCCCGCCGCAGCAGCGCTTCCGCCGCCGGCATGGCATGAAGCGGGAAATAGGCCGCAACGACCGCCAGCGTGAGTGGCGTTATCGCGGCTCCCGAGGCCAGGTTCTGCAGCAATCGATCGCGCAGTTCGCTCGCAAGTCCGCTTTCCGCATCAGTCTGTCCATAGGCATATTCGTTGATGAAGCACTGCCGGGCAAGCGCGCAGGCAAAGCCGACGATATCGTCGTTATGTTCGCCCTGCTCGCCTGCAAGCCGCAGCAGCTCGGCGCGCGCATAGCCCAACAGCACTTCAAGCTGCATGTTTGGCAGCGTCGTCATTTCCATCGCACAGCGGAGGAAAAGGTCGTTTGCAAGCGGGATGACGCTTTCGGTGCCGAACAATTCGGCGTTCGTGACCGATAGCGGCCATTTGCCGAAAATCCGCGCAACATAGGTGGCGATGACCGGACTCTGCATGATGAAGGCGACGGCCTTCTCGTCCATGCCGAGCGCAAGCGCGTTGCTGAAGTGCGCGATCGCTTTGGCGCGATTGCCCAACGCCCGGTGCGAATTGCCGGCATTGTAGTGGCAGGCGGCGTTCGCCTCGTCCGAAGCGATCGCTTTCGCGAACAGCTTCACTGCGGCCCGGTGATCGCCGGATGCCTGCGCCATCAGGCCGAGAAGATTCAGGCTCTGCACATTTGCGGGCTCGCGCGCGAGAATCTGACGGCATATCTCCTGAGCTTCGTTGCTGCGGCCCGCGCGGTGCAAACGGCTCGCCGTTGCAGCGAGATCGACAATGCTGACGCCCGCCGAACCGAAGCCAAGCGCGTTTGGTCTCGCTGCGGACGCGTCACCGCGCTTGTTGGCCGCACGTCGTTCTTTTCGATTCATGTCCCGCCAACTGATCCAATCTGTCAACCGCCGCCGAACAGCACACCGAAAAAGGCAACGGTTTGGGGCCGCGCATCAACCCGCCACATCGGGCAGACATAGGGCCGATCGCGTTTGCAGCCAAGGGATAATCTGCCACGGGGATGAACGGTGGACCTCGTGGCGACAGCGTAAAACCGATCGCAGACGCGGACGATCAAGCGTGCGCCGGCCAGTGCCGCTCACGGAACCAGGCGCGGTAGTTCGACATCTTTGCGCGCTGCGTCTGCGGCGCATGGCGCTTGCAGGTCGAGGCCTCATCGCTATTCTCGGGCGCGCCCCACCGCAGCTCCACGCAGTCGTTGGGATTGTAGGCCATCTCGAAATCGGTTGCCCGATCGACCACATCCTTCACCGATAGCGTCCACGGCGAGCCGTCGCTGCGGGTATAGGTCACCTTGCGAGACGCAAGCTCCGAGGCCAGCATGCCCTGCAACTCGTTCTTCGTATCGCCTACGCTTTTGCCTGATGGTATCGCGTAGCGATCCGACCGCCGCGCAAAACGATCGGGAAAATTCCGCACCACATCGATCGCGATCAACAGGCGAAAATCGCGCGCCGGGGTCGAGAAATCCTCCCAGGCACCGGTGGTCTCAAAGATCGAAGCGCCATCCGGCATGGCCGTCTCGCCGGCTTGCTTGATCTGATATTTGCGTCCGTTTTCCACCGACGTGACGCGCGTCTTGATCTGTTCGCTGAGGCTCGTGACGGCGTCGATCATCGCGCGCGCCGGATCGAGCGGTTCGGGCGACATGACGTCATCCATGCGATCGTAGAAATCCTCGGCGGACATTTGCGACTGCTCAGGCGAAAAATCGCCGTATTGCGGATACTTGCCGATGTCGACGTTGCTCAACCGCCGTAATGCGCCGTTTTTCTCGCGCATGATGGGGCGAAAATGCTTGAAGCCGGGGCTGCCGAGCGAGGGATCGTGCACGAAAAGGAAATTGCCGCGCCAGAAACGCTTGCGCGTGATCGATCCGTCGGGCTCCGCGTCGACGGCCAGGTAGACGCCCGGCGTGCCGTTCACTTCAGGCACCCGCTTCACCAGCATCAGCACGTGGCCGTAAGGGTCGGCATACACCGTGCCTGGGCGCAGCGACTGTTGCGTCAGCGGCACGGTGTAGAAATCCGCGCCTTCGTCGCCCGCGCGCACCGCTCCGGTTTGCACGACATCGCCGACGTCACGCAGATATTCGCCGAAATTCGTCGGGCGCTTGGGCTTCGGCGGATCTGCTTTCGCGGGCGGAGTTTCAGGCTGCTCGGCAGGCGGCTGCGGCCTCGACCGGGCAAACAACCCCATCAGGCCGGTGGGCTCCGGAGGCGGCGCAGGCGCGGCCGCGGCCACTGCGGGCGCTGCGTTCGGTTGCGGCGGCGCCGGCGGACGCGTGACATCGGGGTGGGCGACGTCGAACCATTGGTAGCATTTCGGCGGCCTGCCGGCGAAGCCGCGCGAGCAATTCGAATAGCCGAACGGCAGTCCCATCTTGAACGCAAAATAGGCGCGCAGGAAATAGACGAAGTCGGCGCAATCAGGGCGAATGTTGGTTTGCGTAAGGTCTTCGTTGCGTCCCAGATAGTTGAACAGGAAATTGCGGGATTGGTCGCGCAGCACCTCGTACCAGACCTTCCAGTTCAGATCCTGGTCGGGCGGCCCGTCGAACAGCTTCTCGATCCATGCCGAGAACAGGGCTTCGTTCGTGCTGTCCCAGCTATTGCGCACCTGCCAGATGCTTCCCGCCGGCGTGCGCAAAGGCTCCGGCTTGCGTGCGTTAACGGCGATCTCGCGGGTGACCGGGCTGCAATCCGCCGGCGCACCGTCGCGCGCCAGCGTCGCATGCCAGGTGCCGGCGGCGGGAACGGCGACCTCGGCGAACCAGGCATAAGGTGGCCCGCCATGCCGGTCCTGCGATTTGACCGCGACGCTTCCATCGGGCGCGATCAGCGACAGCACGCCTTCCATCGGCTTCTCGGAGACGACCATGACGCGCAGCGGCGCGCCGCTCCAGGGCGCCTGCGGCGACGGCACGACGGTGACCTCAGCCACATCAGCGCAATTGTCGGATGCCGCCGCGGCCGACCACGCCGCTATTGCGAAAAGCAGGACGAGATATCCGCCCGCGATCAGCAAGAATGTCGTCACAGCGGCGGCAAAGCGGCGCGCAAGAAGCATTTCAGCATAGCCTTGTGAATGACCGGGAACTGGCATTCGACCCCGTAGAGGGAGGGATTGCAGGATATCGAATTAGCAGGGGCAAGCCAGCGGAATTGAATCCTGCTTTATAAGCATTGACCGTCGAGAGCACGCGCTGCCATCCTCCAATGGCCCATTCCATGACCCGGCAATCCACCCGCAGCCAGGGAGCATCACCATGATTGCCAGGCCATTCTGGTCGATGGCCGCCGCCTGCGTCTGGTCATTGGGTACGGTTTCAACCGCCATCGCCGCCTCGGCGCCGCCCGTGGCCGCGGAAAACGGCATGGTGGTCAGTGCGCAGCACCTTGCGACCCACATTGGGGTCGACATTCTCAAGCGCGGCGGCAATGCGATCGATGCCGCTGTTGCGGTGGGATACGCCTTGGCCGTGGTCTATCCGGCCGCCGGCAATCTGGGCGGCGGCGGTTTCACGACGATCCGGTTTGCCGATGGACGAAAAACCTTCCTCGATTTTCGCGAGAAGGCGCCCGGTGCGGCGAGCCGGGACATGTACCTGGACAAGGATGGAAACATCATCAAGGGCCTGAGCACGGTCGGCTGGCTGGCGGCCGGTGTGCCCGGTACCGTGTCGGGCCTGGAGTATGCGCGGAAGAAATACGGAACGATGAGCCGGGCGGCGCTGATCGAGCCCGCGATCAAACTGGCCGAGGATGGATTCATCCTGGACCAGGGCGATGTCGATATGCTCGCTTCCGCGGCCGCGGATTTCAGGAAATTTCCGGCGACCGGCGAAATTTTCCTCAACAAGGGACAGCCTTTTTCCGCCGGCCAGCGGCTGGTGCAGCCTGATCTCGCGGAGACGTTACGTTCGATCGAAAGAGAGGGCGTTGACGGCTTCTACCGGGGCAAGACCGGGGCGGCCATCGTCAAGGCGAGCCGGGCCGGCGGAGGAATCATCGATCAGGAAGATCTGGATCGCTACACCACCCGTGAGCTGCCGCCGATCGAGTGCGATTACCGTGCCTATCACGTGATCTCGGCACCTCCGCCCAGTTCGGGTGGGGTTGCGATCTGCGAGATGCTGAACATTCTGGAGAGATATCCACTCCGGCAATCGGGTTGGGGATCCGCACAGGCGCTGCATGACGAAATCGAAGCGATGCGTTACGCCTTTGCCGATCGAAGCGGTCTACCCAGCGATCCGGACCTCGCCGGCAATCCGAGCCAAAGGCTGATCGACAAGAGCTACGCTGCAAAAATCCGCGATGCCATCATGCCGGACAAGGCCGGGATCTCCCGCGAGATCAGGCCGGGCGTTGCACCTCACGAGGGCAGCCACACGACGCATTTCTCGATCGTCGACGATGCCGGCACCGCCGTTTCGATGACGTATACGCTGAACGACTGGTTCGGCGCGCGGGTCGTTGCGACAGGCACAGGGGTGTTGATGAATGACGAAATGGACGATTTCACGCCAAATCCAGATACCGCCAACGCTTACGGATTTGCCCCCGGAGACGCCAATGCCATCGCGCCGGGCAAGACGCCGCGAAGCTCGATGACGCCTACGATCATCACGAAGGATGGCAAGCTCGTCCTCGTTCTCGGCACGCCGGGCGGAAGCAAAATCATCACGGCTGTGCTTCAAACCATCCTGAACCTGATCGATTTCGAGATGAACATTCAGGAAGCCGTCGATGCCCCCCGCATCCATCAGCAATGGCTGCCGGATGTGACAGATGCGGAAAGGTACGCGCTCTCGCCCGACACAAGCAAACTGCTGGAAGGTATGGGGCACCGGTTCGAGGATTCGCCGCCGGCGAACCATTTGGCCGCGATCATTGTGGGCGCACCGAGCCTTGGCGGAAAGGCGATTGGGCGAAACAGATACTATGGTGCGAACGATCCGCGCGGCGGCACCGGACTGGCGCTGGGCTATTAGCGCATGATGAGATGAAGCCGAATCGGTCTTGCCGCGGACTGGCTACACCTCTCCCGCATGCGGGGTCGAGACGAGCGAAGCTCGCTCTTGGGTCGCATCGCATCGAAGGGGCTCTCTCCGCAGCATCGCGACGACGGCAAGCCATCGCTCCAAATCGCATCGCCGAAACCCTTCGTGCCGTGGCCTGACGCCCGCCATGATGACGCTGTTGGTGGCGAGCAAACCGACGTGAATGAAAGCGTTGGCCCCAGCCCGACGGGCAACTCACTCAAAACCTGTCAAGGCCACGCACCAAAAATATTTCGGTTTATCAAAACTGAAAACCAGTGTATAAATCCGCCGTCTCATCCGATTGAGGGGCGCTTCGCGATCGTCACGGGTGTTGCGGTGAGATGCGGTGGACGCCGCTTGCGTGACTGACGAGCACGCCATGCAGCGGACGGTGAAGTCGTGTGGTCCTGAGCCCCAGTGGCAGGCTGAAAGTTTGTGGGACACGAACGCGTCCCACTGATGACGGTGACAAACAAGCCCGGTTTCGCCGGGGAGAGCACGTATAAGCCGTAAAACCATCGCGCAGGGAATGCCGGAGTGCCTCCGCTGAACCTGTATGCTCGTGTGCGTTTCTTTTTGCACTATTGCACACGAGACCGCGGGTGCAGCGTGCACCCGGCATTCCCTGCGCCCTCTTGCTTCGAGGGCGAATGACCTTGCAAAGCTCGGGCGAAAATGCGCCGCGAGAACGTGGATCTGCATCTGTTGGACTTGCGCGACACGGCTTCTGAATTCGGACTAATTCGCAACACGCCTGCTGTTGCAAGTGAGTGGCGATTGCGCGTTGCGAGTGACACTTGATGTTCACCGTTTGCCTGCTAAACCGCCGCCCATGAACTCTTCCCATGCCAGCTCTGCCAACACCAAGACATCGGTCGCCGCAATCTCGATCCTCGCCAGCGGCGCCATGGCCGCGGCGAAGTTCGCGGTCGGCATCGCGATCGGATCGCTGGCGCTGATCTCCGAGGCGCTGCACTCGACGATCGACCTCGTCGCCACCATCATCACCTGGGCGGTGGTGCGGGTATCCGACCAGCCGGCCGACGCAGAACATCATTACGGCCACGGCAAGTTCGAGAGCGTCTCCGCGCTCGGCATCATCGCCCTGCTCTACGTGCTGGCCGGCGGCATCCTGGTGCAGGCCTACAGCCATTTGCGCGAGGGATTGCCGCCGCCGTCGATCTCGGCGATCCCGTTCGTCGTCCTCGTGCTCGACATCGCCGTCAACCTGTGGCGCGCCCGTGCGCTGCACCGGGCCGCGCGCGACACCAGGAGCCAGGCGCTCGCTGCCGACGCGCTGCATTTCGCCTCCGACGTCATGGGTTCCACGGCCGTCATCATCGGCCTGATCATGGCCGGGCTCGGCTATTGGTGGGGCGATGCCGCCGCCGCGATCGCGGTCGCGGTCATGATCGCCCTGCTCGGCTTGCGGATGGCGCGGGAGACGGTCGAGACCCTGCTCGACCGCGCGCCGGTGGGGGCGCAGGAGAAGGCCACGGACGCGATCAAGGCGGTGCCTGGAGTGGTCGATGTCGAACGCCTGCGCGTCCGCACCGTCGGTCCGACGCATTTCATCGATGCGATCGCGGCGGTGCCGCGCACCTATCCAATCGACCGCGTCGAGGAGATCAAGCGCAAGGCGCAGGAGGCGGTGACGAAGACGTTCGGCGACGCCGATTTGACCTTCACCGCGGTTCCGGTCGCGCGCGACAATGAAAGCGTCCGCGAGCGCATCATGGTGATCGCGCGCAATTCCGGCGTCGCCATCCATCACGTCACCGTCCACGATCTCGGCGGCAAGCTGACGGTCGCCATCGACCTCGAGGTCGACGGCGACATGGCGCTGAACGCCGCGCACGACATCGCACACGATCTCGAGCGCGCGATCCGCGAAGACTTCGGCGAGGACGTCGAGGTCGATACCCATATCGAGCCGCTCGAACCGGAGCTACCGTCGGGAACCGACGCTGCCCCCGACCGCGTCGAGACCATCAAGGGGGCGCTGACGCGTTTCGCCGCCGAGGGCGCGATCCATGACATCCACAATGTACGGGTCCGCGACACCGACGCCGGCGAGATCGTCAACTTCCACTGCCGGGCCACGCCCTCGATGAGCGTGATCAAGGTGCACGAAGCCGTCGACGAGATCGAACGCGCGCTGCGCCGCGCCTTCCCGACGATCAAGCGCGTGATCAGTCACGCAGAGCCGACGCGCGCGTAGTTCTACGGAGTCGTTCCTGTTTCGGACTCGCTTTGCGGTAATCGATTCTGTTTTGGGCAAGATTTATTTCGCATTAACGAATCGTTGACTCTCGACAGCCCCGAAAATCTGGATTCAAATCATCATGATTCGGAAGCGACGTGGGGAGCGTCCGAACCGCGTAAATTACAGCTTGGAATGGGGGTCTACGGTATGGCGCGCGCGCATGCAGCGAACGCGTGTGTCCAATCCGATTCGATCAAGGGATTGGCGCAATCGATCGCGAAACCGGCCTATCACAGGCTTCTGACGGCCGAGCCTGCACTGCGCCGCGCTGTACCTACTCTCATCATCGCCTTCCTGATCACCATCTGCCTCGGCGCCTTCGTCCAGGTGATCGACCAGAGCCGGCAAAAGCGCGGCGCAACCCAGCGCGACCTTGCCGCGCTCTCCGACATCCTCGCCGAGCGTCTCGACCGTCTGACCTCGATCCGTCACGACCGGCTGAACAACATCGAGCACATGCAGGAGCTGCTGCCCGACCTCATTCCCTCATGGGGCATCGCGCTCGGCCGCCATGTCATCATCACCGGCGCGGACCATCGCGTGCTGGCGCGGGTGCCGATCGACGGCCTCGGCGAGAGCGACCGCATCCTCGACGTCATCTCCACCGCGCAACTGCTGGTCGCGCCCGGACAGCAGGGTGTGGTCAGCGACATGACGCTGCCCAACGGCAGCAGCGCGCTGGCGATCTCGCGTCTGGTCAAGTCGCTGCCGGGCCAGGTCGTCGTCATCCAGGAGATGAACGAGCCGATCTGGGGATCGGACGCAGCGCTCTCGGTGACACTGTCGGCGACCACAAGCTTCGTGGTGCTGATCCTTGGCTTCGCCTTCCACTGGCAGTCGACCCGCGCCCGCGAGGGCGACCTGATCAACGACGCCGTGCGCGGCCGCATCGATACCGCGCTCAACCGCGGCCGCTGCGGCCTCTGGGACTGGGACCTGTCGCGCGGCCGGATATTCTGGTCGCAGTCGATGTTCACCCTGCTCGGGCTCGACTCGCGCAACGACCTGCTCACCTTCGGCGAGGTCAACGCGCTGGTGAAGTCCGACGATATCAATCTGTTCGACATCGCCGACCAGCTGATCGCGGGCAAGCTCGACCATATCGACCAGAGCTTCCGCATGCAGCATGTCGGCGGTCACTGGATCTGGCTGCGCGTCCGCTGCGAGCTCAGCCAGGCCGCAGCCGACGGCGGCCTGCATCTGATCGGCATCGCCGTCGATATCACCGAGCAGAAGAGCCTCGCCGAGAAATCGGTCGAAGCCGATTTGCGGCTGCGCGACGCGATCGAGACCATTCCGGAGGCCTTCGTGCTCTGGGACGCCGAGGATCGCCTGGTGCTCTGCAACTCGCATTTCCAGCGCCTGCACAAGCTGCCTGATAGCGCCGTCAGCCCCGGCACCTCCTACGAGACCGTGATCGAAGTCGGCAGCATGCCGGAGGTTCGCACCCGCCTGCACGAAAGCGGCGTGCCGGCACCGGGCGCGCGGACCTTCGAGGCCCAGCTCGACGACGGCAGCTGGCTGCATATCAGCGAGCGCCGCACCAAGGACGGCGGCTACGTCTCCGTCGGCACCGACATCACCCGGATCAAGGCGCACGAGCAGAAACTGGTCGACAACGATCTGCGCCTGCGCGCCACGGTGATCGACCTCAAGCGCTCGCAGGGAGAACTGGAGCGACAAGCCGTCGAGCTCGCCGACCTCGCCGAAAAATACTCGCAGGAAAAGACCCGCGCCGAGGACGCCAATGCGGCGAAGTCGAAATTCCTGGCCAATATGAGCCACGAGCTGCGCACGCCGCTCAACGCCATCATCGGCTTCTCCGAGATCATGGGCTCGGGCCTGTTCGGAACGCTGGGCTCCGACAAGTACCAGGAATATTGCCACGACATCCTGACATCGGGGAAATACCTGCTTGAGGTCATCAACGACATCCTCGACATGTCGAAGATCGAGGCCGGCCGCATGAAGTTCGACATGGAACCGCTCGACCTCTCGGGCATCCTCGCGGAGTCGCTGCGGGTGGTCTCCGGCCGCGCCGAGCACAAGGGCCTGTCGGTGGAATCAGACATTCAAAGCACCATTTCGGTGGTCGCCGATCGCCGCGCCGTCAAGCAGATCATCGTCAACCTGCTGTCGAACGCGGTGAAGTTCACGCCCGACAACGGCCGCGTGCTGGTGCGCGGGCAGATGCTGGACGACTCGATCGTGCTCCTGATCGCCGACAGCGGCATCGGCATCGCGCCGGACTCGCTGCGGCGGCTCGGAAAGCCGTTCGAGCAGGTCGAGAGCCAACTCACCAAGAGCTACCAGGGTTCTGGCCTTGGGCTCGCGATCGCCCGCTCGCTCACCGGGCTACACGGCGGCACGATGCGGCTGCGCTCCAGACTCGGCGTCGGCACCGTAGTCCGCATCACGCTGCCGCGCGATCCGCGCCCGCAGCAGGCGAGGCTGCCGACGGCGGCGTGAGGCTCCCTATTGCGCCTCCAGCGTCGGCGCGATCTCACGCGCGACCTGCACTAGCGCCGCGATCAGTGGCGTCATCGGGTCGCGCTGCGGGATCACCATGCCGATGCTGTAGTTGACGACGGGATCGACGATCGGGATGCTGCGGACCGCATCGGCCAGCCCCAGCGTCTCGGCAAGCTTCGCCGGCATCACGCTGGCCCAACGGCCGGTCTTCACGTGGGTGTAGAGCACCAGCAGCGAGTTCGAGGTCAGCGTCGGTTTGGCCTCGGCGCCGACCGAGGTCAGCGCGCGGTCGATGATGCGGCGGTTCTGCATGTCGGGCGTGAGCAGGCAAAGCGGCACCTGCCCGACCTCCTTCCAGGTCACCTGCTTGCGGTCACCGAACATGGCGTCCGGCGCCGTCAGCAGGCGATAGCTCTCGTTGTAGAGAGGGATGGTGCGGACCTTGCCGATCGGTTCGTTCTCGATATAGGTCAGCCCCGCATCGACCTCGAGATTTTCCAGAAGTCCCAGCACATCGGCCGACGTGCAGGACTGGATCCGGAAGCGTACTTCGGGATGCTTTGCCCGGTACGGCGTCGTCAGCGACGCCACCATGCCGAGCACGGTCGGGATCGCGGCGATCCGGATTTCGCCCGACAGCTTGTCCTTGAGGCCGTTGATCTCCTGCTTCATCGCCCGCGTATCGCCGACGATGCGCCGCGCCCAGTCGAGCGTGCGTTCGCCTTCTGGCGTGAAACCCTGGAAGCGGGATCCGCGCTGTACCAGCATGACGCCGAGGATTTCCTCGAGTTGCTTGAGGCTGGTCGACATGGTCGGCTGGGTGACGCCGCAGGCCTCCGCCGCCCGCCCGAAATGCCGCTCCTTGGCCAGCGCCAGCAGAAGTTCCAGCTTGTCGATCAAGGACCAAACCCCATCGCGAAACGGTGCCCCAACACAGCCACGGATATCACGGCCGCCGGGCGATCCCTAACCCCAAAGGCGGCCCGGAAGTCCGTGATTTCAGATCATTATTGCGATCATAAATCGCCCGATCGGGCAACGCTATTAATCGCATTTCGCAATCGCAGCATGAGACAGCTTTATTGATGTTTTGAAGGATTCCAATTCACATATGGGACTGGAGAAACCAGATCGTGAGTGCGCAGATGACATCGAGATACGAACCCTGGAACGAGGCGCGCGGCGCCGAGATCATCGCCGGGCATGCCAAGGTCGAAGGCGCCACGCTGGTCATCCTGCACGCGCTCCAGGAAGCGTTCGGCTATGTGCCGGCGCCGGCGATCCCGATGGTCGCCGAGGCGCTCAGCCTCACCCGCGCCGAGGTGCACGGCGTGTTCACGTTCTACCACGACTTCCGCAAACAGCCGGCCGGACGGCATGTCCTGAAGCTCTGCCGCGCCGAGGCCTGCCAGGCCGCCGGCGGCGACGCATTGACCGCGCGCGCGGAGGCGAAACTCGGCGTTTCCATTGGAAACACCACGGCCGATGACCGCGTGACGCTGGAGCCGATCTACTGCCTCGGCCTCTGCGCCACCGCCCCGTCGGCGATGTTCGATGGCCGCGTGGTCGGTCGGCTCGACGAAACCCGTCTCGACGCGCTGGTCGCGGAGGCACAGCGATGACGATGCGCATCTTCATTCCCCGTGATGCCGGAGCGGTCGCCGTCGGCGCCGATGACGTCACGCTCGCATTCGAGCAGACCGCCGCGCAGCGCGGCGTCTCGGTCGAGATCGTCAGGACCGGTTCGCGCGGGTTGTACTGGCTGGAGACGATGGTCGAATTGGCGACGGCGCAAGGCCGCGTCGCGTTCGGTCCGGTGACCACAGCGGATGTCCCTGCCCTGCTCGATGCGATGGCCGGCAACGGACCGCATCCGCTGCGGCTTGGTGTCACAGACGAGATCCCCTGGCTGAAGCGCCAGACCCGCCTGACCTTCGCCCGCTGCGGCGTGATCGATCCGCGTTCGGTCGACGACTACCGCGCCCATAGCGGCTACAAGGGCCTGGAGCGGGCGCTGACGCTGACGCCGGACCAGATCCTCGCCGACGTCACCACCTCAGGCTTGCGTGGCCGCGGCGGCGCCGGCTTCCCCACTGGCATCAAGTGGAAGACGGTGGCGCAGGCCAGCGCCGACCGCAAATTCATCGTCTGCAACGCCGACGAAGGCGACAGCGGCACCTTTGCTGACCGCATGATCATGGAGGGCGATCCCCTCGTGGTCATCGAAGGCATGACGATTGCAGGTATCACCGTCGGCGCCACCGAAGGTTACATCTACATCCGCTCGGAATATCCGCACGCGGTCGAGGCGATGAACGCGGCGATTGCGGCGGCCAGGAAGTCCGGCTATCTCGGCGACCGTATCGGGGGCTCTGCGCACAGCTTCGATCTCGAGGTGCGCGTCGGCGCCGGGGCCTATGTCTGCGGCGAAGAGACCTCGCTGCTGGAAAGCCTCGAGGGCCGCCGCGGCATCGTGCGAGCAAAACCGCCGCTGCCGGCGCACAAGGGGCTGTTCGGCAAGCCGAGCGTGATCAACAACGTGCTGTCGTTCGCGGCGATCCCCTTCATCCTCGACAACGGCGCCAAGGCCTATGCCGATTTCGGCATGGGCCGCTCGCGCGGCACGATGCCGATCCAGCTCGCCGGCAACATCAGATATGGCGGGCTGTTCGAGACCGCGTTCGGCGTCACGCTTGGCGAGCTCGTCGACGAGATCGGCGGCGGCACCTTCACCGGGCGCCCGGTGCGCGCGGTCCAGATCGGCGGTCCGCTCGGCGCTTATTTCCCGCGCGCGCTGTTCGATACACCATTCGACTACGAGTCATTCGCCGCCCGCGACGGCCTGATCGGCCATGGCGGCGTCGTCGTGTTCGACGACAGCGTCGACATGGCGAAACAGGCGCGCTTCGCGATGGAGTTCTGCGCCATTGAATCCTGCGGCAAGTGCACGCCGTGCCGGATCGGCTCAACCCGCGGCGTCGAGACCATCAACAAGATCATCGATGGCGAACGCGTGGCCGAAAACCTCGCGGTGGTCGAAGACCTCTGCAACACCATGAAATTCGGCTCGCTCTGCGCACTCGGCGGTTTCACACCCTACCCCGTGATGAGCGCACTGAAACATTTCCGGGAAGATTTTGGCCCGGGCACCGCACGCCTCCAGGCCGCGGAATAAAGGAGATCACGATGTCGCTGATCCAGGAAACCGATTTCGGCACACCCAAGTCCAAATCCGAGACGATGGTTACGCTGACCATCGACGGCAAGAGCGTCACAGTGCCCGAGGGCACCTCGATCATGCGCGCAGCGATGGAATCAGGCACCCAGATCCCGAAACTGTGCGCGACCGATATGGTCGACGCCTTCGGCTCCTGCCGGCTCTGTCTGGTCGAGATCGAGGGCCGCGCCGGCACGCCCGCTTCCTGCACCACGCCCGCCATGAACGGCCTTGTCGTCCACACCCAGAGCGAGCGGCTGAAGAAGCTACGCAAGGGCGTGATGGAGCTCTATATCTCCGACCATCCGCTGGACTGCCTGACCTGTGCGGCGAACGGCGATTGCGAATTGCAGGACATGGCGGGCGCGGTCGGCTTGCGCGATGTCCGCTACGGCTATCAGGGCGAGAACCATGTGTTCGCCAAGTCTTCTAACAATATGTCGCAGGGCTGCGACAACGACGCCTGGATGCCGAAGGACGAATCCAATCCCTATTTCACTTACGATCCCTCGAAGTGCATCGTCTGCTCGCGCTGCGTTCGCGCCTGCGAGGAGGTGCAAGGCACGTTCGCGCTGACGATTTCCGGCCGCGGCTTCGACAGTCGCGTCTCGCCCGGCATGAGCGAGAGCTTCCTCGGCTCCGAATGCGTCTCCTGTGGCGCCTGCGTGCAGGCCTGCCCGACCGCAACGCTGACGGAAAAGTCCGTGATCGAGATCGGCCAGCCCGAGCACTCCGTCGTCACCACCTGCGCCTATTGCGGGGTCGGATGCACCTTCAAGGCGGAGATGCGCGGTGAGGAAGTCGTGCGCATGATGCCCTACAAGGACGGCAAGGCCAATCGCGGCCATTCCTGCGTCAAGGGCCGCTTCGCCTGGGGCTACACCACGCACAAGGAACGCATTCTGAAGCCGATGATCCGCGAACGGATCGAGGACCCCTGGCAGGAAGTGTCCTGGGACGAAGCCTTCAACTTCGCCGCCGCCAAATTCAAGGGCATCCAGCAGAAGTACGGCCGCGATGCGGTCGGCGGCATCACCTCGTCGCGCTGCACCAATGAAGAAACCTACCTGGTGCAGAAGCTGATCCGCGCCGGCTTCGGCAACAACAATGTCGACACCTGCGCCCGCGTCTGCCACTCGCCGACCGGCTACGGCCTGTCGCAGACCTTCGGCACCTCGGCCGGCACCCAGGATTTCGACTCGGTCGAGCATACCGATGTCGTCATGGTGATCGGCGCCAATCCGGCGGCCGCCCACCCGGTGTTCGCCTCGCGCATGAAGAAGCGGTTGCGCCAGGGCGCGAAGCTGATTGTGGTCGATCCGCGCCGCACCGAGATGGTGGAATCGCCGCATATGAAGGCGCTGCACCTGCCGCTGCTGCCCGGCACCAACGTCGCCGTGCTCACCGCACTGGCCCACGTCATCGTCACCGAAGGGCTCGTCGACGAGGCCTTCGTGCGCGAGCGCTGCGATTGGAGCGAGTTCGAGGACTGGGCGGCTTTCGTCTCCGATCCCAAGAACAGCCCGGAAGCCACCGCCATCATGACCGGCGTCAATCCGAAGGACCTGCGCGAGGCGGCGCGGACCTTCGCCACTGGCGGCAACGGCGCAATCTATTACGGGCTCGGCGTCACGGAGCACAGCCAGGGCTCGACCACGGTGATCGCGATCGCCAACCTCGCGATGGTGACCGGCAATATCGGCCGTCCCGGCGTCGGCGTGAACCCGCTACGCGGTCAGAACAACGTGCAGGGTTCCTGCGACATGGGCTCGTTCCCGCACGAACTGCCTGGCTACCGCCATATTTCCGGCGATGCCGTCCGCGACCAGTTCGAGGCGATGTGGAACGTCAAGCTAAACAAGGAGCCGGGCCTGCGCATCCCCAACATGTTCGACGCCGCGATCGAGGGCACCTTCATGGGGCTCTATGTGCAGGGCGAGGACATCCTGCAGTCCGACCCCAACACCAAGCACGTGGTGGCGGCGCTGTCCTCGATGGAATGCGTGATCGTCCATGACCTGTTCCTGAACGAGACCGCGAACTACGCCCACGTGTTCCTGCCCGGCTCGACCTTCCTGGAGAAGGACGGCACGTTCACCAATGCGGAGCGGCGGATCCAGCGCGTGCGCAAGGTGATGACGCCGCGCAACGGCTACGCCGACTGGGAGGTGACGATCCTGCTCAGCAAGGCGATGGGCTTTGAGATGCACTACAACCATCCCTCCGAGATCATGGACGAGATCGCGGCGCTGACGCCGACCTTCGCCGGCGTGTCGTACACAAAACTCGACGAGCTCGGCTCGGTGCAGTGGCCATGCAACGAGAAGGCGCCGGAGGGCACGCCGGTGATGCACATCGGCGGCTTCGTGCGCGGCAAGGGCAAGTTCATCATCACCGAATATGTCGCAACCGACGAGCGCACCGGCCCGCGATATCCGCTGCTGCTCACCACCGGCCGCATCCTCAGCCAATACAATGTCGGCGCGCAGACCCGCCGCACCGAGAACGTGGTCTGGCATGCCGAGGACCGGCTGGAAATCCATCCGCACGACGCCGAACAGCGTGGCGTGCGCGACGGCGACTGGGTGCGGCTGGCCAGTCGCGCCGGCGAAACCACGTTGCGCGCCCTGATCACCGACCGCGTCGCGCCCGGCGTGGTCTACACCACCTTCCACCACCCGGACACGCAGGCCAACGTCATCACGACCGAGTTCTCGGACTGGGCGACCAATTGTCCGGAGTACAAGGTCACCGCGGTGCAGATCTCGCCGTCGAACGGTCCGAGCGCCTGGCAGAAAGCCTATGACGAGCAGGCACGGCATTCCCGGCGCATCGCGCCGGTGGTGGAAGCCGCGGAGTAACGATGCGCGATCCCGTCCACAAGGCGAACCGGAAGGTCTGGCGCAACGGCGCGTTCAGCGAGGGCGCGCGCCTGATCCCGGAGGAGACCGCGCTGGCGCTGACCTACAACGGCGGCACCTACGCCGTGATGATGGGCACGCCTGAGGACCTCGGCGATTTTGCCACGGGCTTCAGCCTGAGCGAGGGCATCGTGCAGTCGGCCGACGAGATCGAGACACTCAACATAGTCGAGCTCGACGACGGGATCGAGCTTCGGATGTGGCTGAAGCCGGAGAAGGCCGCGCTGATCGCCCAGCGCCGGCGGAATATCGCCGGACCCACGGGTTGCGGCCTCTGCGGAATCGATTCCATCACTGAAGCGGTTCGGCCGGCCGCAATCGTGTCGGCGGGCCGTTCGTTCTCGCCGCGCGAGATCATGACCGCGGCGGCGGCAGTCGCGCCGCTGCAGGAGATCAATCATCAGACCCGCGCGGTACATGCTGCCGCGTTCTGGACGCCGGCACGCGGGATCGTGGCGCTGCGCGAGGATGTCGGCCGTCACAACGCACTCGACAAGCTCGCCGGCGCGCTTGCCCGCGACAAGGCCGGGACGAGCGAGGGCATGGTGGTGTTGACCAGCCGCGTCTCGGTTGAAATGGTGCAGAAGACCGCGGCGATCGGCGCGCCACTGATGGTCGCGGTGTCGGCCCCGACCGCGCTTGCGCTGCGGATGGCTGATGCCGCCGGCATCACGCTCGTCGGGGTCGCCCGCTCGGACGGATTTGAATTGTTCACGCATCCGGAGCGCGTCACGGGCGCGGCGACCGGCAAGGAGTCCGCTTATGTCGTCGTCGCCTGACAGACTGGTTTATATGGCGAACCAGATTGGAAAGTTCTTCCACAGCCAAGGCCACGACCGCGCGGTGCAAGGCATCTCCGAGCACATCTGGAAGTTCTGGGATCCCCGCATGCGCAAGCAGATCTTCGCCCATCTCGACGCCGGTGGCGCCGGCCTCGACCCCGACGTCCTCGACGCGCTGCAGAAGCTCAAGCAGCAGGCGTAGCTCGCGCTCCTAGCCGCCCACAATCGCGTTGAAGACGCGGCGCACGTCGCCCTGCGTCTCGCGCAGGCGGGCTTCCAGCGTGGAGAAATCCGGCGTGTCCCCGGCCCGCGCCATCACGCGCAGCAGGTCCTCGCCGGCAGATTCCGGATTGAATTTGCCGATCACACAGAGCCGCAGGATTTGCGTGAGGTCGTGATAGAGCCGCGCCGCCGAGCGCAATATCTCGGCCTCGGACTGACCGAGCAGGCCGAGCCTGGCCGCATTGTCGAGCACCTGCAACGTCGAGACGCTGAGGATTCCGGGCTTCGCCGCCGCATGCACGAGCTGGAGATACTGCGCGATGAAATCGATATCGACGAGGCCACCGGCGGCGAGCTTAAGGTCCCAGACGTCGTCCTCGCCCTTCTCCAGCGCGATGGCGCGCCGCATGTCAGCGACATCGGCGGCGGTGCTCGCCGCATCGCGCGGCCGCGTCAGCACATCGCGGATGATCGCCTCGATCTTCGCGCCGAACTGCGGTGACGCCGAGATCACCCGCGCGCGCGTCAGCGCCATATGCTCCCAGGTCCAGGCCTCGCGCTCCTGGTAATCGGCGAACGAGTCGATCCGCGAGGCGACCGGGCCGGCGCGGCCCGACGGCCGCAGCCGCATGTCCACCTCGTAGAGCACGCCGTAATTGGTGCGCGTCGTGAACGCGCTGATCAGGCGCTGGGTGAAGCGGGCAAAATATTGCGCACCATGCAGCGGCCGCTCGCCATCGGAGTCCGGCGCCTCGGTGTCGTAGTCGTAGAGCAGGATCAGATCGAGGTCGGAGGATGCCGTCATCTCGCGGCTGCCGAGCCGGCCCATCGCGATGATCGCGGTCTCCTGCCCCTTGATCCGGCCATATTGTGCGGCGAACTGGTCGGTGACGAGGCCGTGCACGGTGTGCACGATGCCCTCGGCGACATCGGCAAAGGCAATGCTGGCGTGCTGCGCCGAGACGGTGCCGGAGAGAATGCGGGTGCCGATCAGGAACAGGCTCTCCTGGCCGAACAGCCGCAGGCGGTCGAGGAAATCCTCGTAGGAGGACGCATCCTGCAGCGTCATCGCCAGACGCTCCGACAGCTCCTTCCTGTCCGGCATCGCCCCGAAGAAACGCGGGTCGATCAGGCCGTCCATGATCTGCGGTTGGCGCGCCAGCATGTCGCCGAGCCGCGGCGCCGCACCGAGGATCAGCGCCACCAGCGCGACCAGGTCGCGGTTCTGGCTGAGCAGCGAGATCAGCCTTGCGCCGCGCTGCAGCGCGCCGAGGAAACGGTCGAACGCCGCCACCGCATCGTCCGGATCCTCGGCATGCGCGAGGCCGTCGATCAGGCCGGGAAGGAACTCCAGGAACGCCGCGCGCGTCGCCTCCACGCGCAGCGCCCGGTAGTCGCCCTCGATCCACTGCCGCACCGTCACAGCGACCGCAACGGGCTTCTTGAAGCCGAGATGGGCGAGGTGCTCGAGCAGCCGGGGGTCTTCGGGCCCGGCGCCGTAGTTGATCTGCGGCAGCGTCGCGCTGCCGGTCGGATCGTCGCCCTCGAACAGCCTGCCGTAATGGCTTTGAACGATCTTGAGGTGACCGAGCAGATCGTTCGCGAACGCCTCGCGATTCTCGTAACCAAAGAAATGCGCAAAGCACTCGACCGCATCCGCTTCTTCAGGCAGCGAATGGGTCTGCTCGTCTGCGATCATCTGCAGCCGGTGCTCGACCCGGCGCAAGAACTCGTACGCCGCCGTCAGTTCGTCGCGTGCCTCGTAGGTGATCCAATTGCTGTCGGCGAGCACATTCAACGCCTCCAGCGTCGGCCGCACGCGCAGGTCCGGGTGCCGGCCGCCGGCAATCAGCTGCTGGGTCTGGGCGAAGAACTCGATTTCGCGGATGCCACCGCGGCCGACCTTGACGTTATGACCCTCGACCGAGATCTCGCTCTGGCCGCGATAGGTCTGCATCTGCCGCTTCATGTCGTGGACGTCGGCAAGCGCCGCAAAGTCCAGATGCTTGCGCCACACGAACGGCGCGAGTTCGGCGACCAGCGCATCGCCGGCCCTGGGATCGCCGGCGCAGGGCCGCGCCTTGATCATCGCGGCGCGCTCCCATGTGCGCCCCTCGCGCTCGTAGTAATGCAGCGCGGCGCCGGTCGAGATCGCGACCTGGGTCGAGGCCGGGTCGGGTCGCAGCCGCAGGTCGACGCGGAACACGTAGCCCTCGCCTGACCGCTGTTGCAGTATCCGGGCCATTGCCTGTGTGACGCGGACGAAGAACGGCTGCGGCTCGATGTCTTCGACAAGCGAGGTCGCCGCGGGATCGAAGAATACGATCAGGTCGATGTCGCTGGAGTAGTTCAGCTCGCCGGCACCCATCTTGCCCATCGCCAGCACGATCAGTCCGGAACCCTCTTCGGGGTGTTCAGCGTCGACGGCGGTCATCCTGCCGCGGGCCACTTCCTGCCGGAACAAATAGCGCAGCGCCGATTGCACCGAAGCCACCGCCACGTCGGTCAGCGCCGCGGTCACCCGCATCACCGGCCAGACGCCGCCGATGTCGCACAGTGCGATCAGGAGGGCGGCCTCCGCCTTCATGCGGCGGAGCAGATGCATGACATCGGCCTCGCTGCCGGCCGAAAACACCTCTCGCGAGGTCTCGTCGATCAACGCCGCGAGGTGCGACTCCGGGTCGCATGATAGGATCCGGATCAACCTGATGGCGTCGGCGCGCGCGAGCTCGAACAGATAGGGCGAGAACTCGGCGATGCCGCACAGGATGTCCCGTGCGGACGGATGCGCCAGCAGCACATCGAGCGCAGCCGATTGCGCCGGTTCGAGCTCGGCGAACCAGTCGGTCAGGCGTTGGTCTGCGGATAGGGATGCGGCGACACGCGGTCCGTCCGCGAACCGCGCGGCCAGACGATGTCGATCCGCGTTCCCCGGCGCGGCGGCATTCATGCGGCCTTCTGTGGCACATCCTGCGTTTGAGCCGCAAGCCTGTCACTGCCGCCGACACGGACGGGCAGCGCCAGCGTCGCGACCAGGCCAGGGTGCGAATCGCCGAACCGGAGCTCGCCGCCATGAAGCGTGGCGACAGCCGAGGCCAGGCTGAGGCCGAGACCGGACCCGGGCAAGGTGCGGCTGGCCTCGAGCCGCACAAAGCGCTCGACTGCGTGCTTGCGGTCGCCCTCGGGAATGCCGGGACCGTGGTCGGTGACGCTGAGCAGGACCTGGTTGCCCTCGCGCCGCGCCTCGATCAGGATTTCCCGGGCGGCGGCATTCAGCGACTGCACGGCGGCATCGGGTTTGCCGTATTTGATCGCATTCTCGACCAGGTTGGCGAGGGCCTGACTGATCAATTCACGGTTGCCGTGGATCGGCGCCGGAGCGGCCTTTACCCGCAACGTCACGCCATCGTCCTCGGCGAGCGGCTCGTAGAGTTCGTGGATGCCGTTGGCGACGTCGGCGGCGTCGAAATCATCCATGTTGCCGCGCGCCTGGCCGGATTCGGCGCGTGCGATCATCAACAGCGCATTGAAGGTGCGGATCAGGCCGTCGGATTCCTCGATCGTGCGTTCGAGCGCCGCGCGATAGTCGGCCTCGCAACCGGACCTCGCCAGCGCCTCCTCGGCGCGATTGCGCAGCCGCGTGAGCGGCGTCTTGAGGTCATGGGCGATATTATCGGAGACTTCCTTCAGGCCCATCATCAGCGCCTCGATGCGCTCCAGCATGGCGTTGAGGTTTTCCGCCAGGCGGTCGAGCTCGTCGCCGCTGCGGCCGACCGGAAGCCGGCCGGAGAGATCGCCCGCCATGATGCGCTTCGTGGTGCCAGTCATGGCGTCGATCCGGTGCAGCACGCGGCGTGCGACGAAGATGCCACCGCCGATACCGAGCACCACGACGACCAGGATCGACCACTGGGCGGCCTTGGCGACGATCCCGAACAGCCGCCGCCGCTCCTCGAGGTCGCGGCCGACCAGCAGGCGGAAGCCGTTGGTCATCTCGGTGACGCGCACCAGCGCGCGATGGTCGGTGTTGTCCTGATCGTCGAGCCGCCGATAGGCGGTCTCCGACCAGCCCTGCGTTCCCATCACGCCCGGCGCCAGCGAGCCGACATTGCCGGCGAGTGCCTGGCCGTTCGGCGCGGTCACGAGATAAAGGTTGGCACCTGGTCGCAGCGCGCGGTTGCCCATGGTAAACAACAGCCCGCGCAGGCCTCGGCGGTTATAGATGTCGGTGATCTCCCCGATCTCCGAATTCACTGTCACAGTAATCTGCTCGGTGATCAGTCGCCGCGTGTTCCATGCGAAATAGGCCAGCAACGAGGCCGCAAACAGGGCAAACAGAAACAGGTAAACCAGCGTCAGCCGAAACGCCGTGGTGCGGATCAGTTTACCGAATGCCGTCACGGATCATGTACCTATTCTGATTCTGAGCGCTGTGCCTGCTGGTGCCGACCGTCGTATTTATTCGAATTTCCCTGTAATTACAAATCATTAGCCGAATGTATTCTCATCTGGCGTCGTAGAAAATCGTCGAACCCCGCCCACTTTTGGGTCGCTTTTGGAACGGCGAACCGTCGGGGCAAGGCATCCCGTGACGGCAAGTGGTAGCCGAAACAAGACGTTAAGGTGGCGCTCCATTCGAACCAAGTTAATTCCCCGCAAGCTGGTGCTCACGCGGACGGCGGGGGCTTTATCTGGTCGTGCGCGAGAGCGGAGATCGGGCGTGGGCCTCCGGCTTCACCGCCCTCGAAGGGCAAGCGGGTGCAGACAGAATTCGTGGAGGCCGGCGACCGCCCAAGGCAGCGGCTTTCTGTCTTAAGCAGCGCGCGAGAGAAGGCATGCGACTACAAGGTCGCTTCTCTTCGCTGGCGGTGAAGATGGTCATTTCAGTACGAGCGCACCGAATGGTAGCTGCTTGATGCCGCCCTCAGAAGAATAGGGTGCCAAGCTCGTTCTCGCTAGAAATGAGCGCGTGGGCAAACAGGTCCGTCGGGAACGGACTCGAAAGGACGCTTTATGAAACAGCGTCTTTGGCAACCTTGAGCGGAGACGCCTTGACGGATTTGCTGGCCGGCTTGGCCGCGAACACCATAGGCTCTTTGGTAAAGGGATTCACCCCATCCCGGGCTTCCGTTGCGGGCTTGTTCACGACCGACATTTTGACGAAGCCCGGAACAACGAATTCGCCTGATTCATTCAGCTCCTTATAGCCCACGCTCGCCATCTGCTCCACGACGGCTTTTACATCTCCCTTGGAGACTTGCGTCGCCTCTGCAATTGCATCGATCAACTGGTTCTTCGTCATCTTAGCCATGCTGGATTTCCTTATGTGCGGGCCGCACCGGATCTGCCGAATCGGCGCAATAATGCGCACCCGTCCAAATCACCGGTCGCCAACTCTCCGGGCTTAGAACCTATTGAAGCCAAAAACGCAAGAAGCAGCGCAACAACAATGTCAGGTCGTCACTGCTGGGCCAGGGTGCCGGGGTAGACCGATTCCAAACACCCGCCCGTACGCGATCGGGCGCAGGCACCGTAAGGCACGGTCCAACTACCCGCGCGCCTTTCGGAATGCATTCTTCTGAACAACCATATCGCCGTGGAACTCGAGCAGATCAAGACGGATTTTCTCCGGGTCAGGCACCCGACTTTGTTGATATCTCCGTCGACGTCACCACGATCACATCGCCGTCGAGGATAGCTTTGGCGATGCCAAAGAATCGCGCGACGGTTTCGGAATTGTTGTGCCGATTCATCGCGGCCTGATCCACAAACCGTTCGTAGGTGGTGAAGACGCTCGGGTCGGAGATATCCTGGGAGATATAGTAACCCATCGTCGTCGGCTCGTTACCGCGTACATTCTCGGCGACCTCGAGCAACGCCTGGCGCATCGCGGCTTCGCAGCCTTTCTTCGCTCGAATGATCGCGGTAATCGTCAACATGCATTCCTCCCGGCTCTTGGCTTGCGCTTGTGACCCACGGCCAGACCACTTACGCGACAGGAGGTCGCCGCGTGTGCCAGTCTGTCAAGGATTGGAAGGCGTGCGCTGCACGCGCAAGCCTATCCTCGGACAGATGCGGCCCGACCAGTTGCATGCTCAGTGGCATGTTGTCCGATGCCATTCCCATCGGCAGGGTAATCGTCGGACTGCCGCTAAAGTCGAAGACGGCTGTAAAGCGTAAAATGCTCAGCAATATGGTCGGATCGGCGCCGTACTCACTCATTTTCGAAAGCGTCGGTATCGGAACGGGCATTGTCGGAATCAGCAGCAGATCAATGTCTGAGAACAACGCAGCCAGTCGGCCGCTGAACTTCAGCCGTTCGTGATGGATCGCGGCGATGTCGACGCCGCTCATCGACTTGCCCTGCTCGATCAGCTGCGCGAGATCAGGACCGTATTCCGACTTGCGCGACGGATAGGTCTCGAGATGCGCCGCCGCCGTCTCCACCGAGCACATCGCAATCCACTGACTGACCAGCTTCTCGTAAGAAGGAAACTGCACCTGGCGGATGTCAGCACCGAGATCCACAAGCGTGCGCTCGGCTTCCAGCAAGGCGGCCACAACCTGCCGGTCTATTCCATCCTGGGTGTATTTGCGGTCCACCCCGATCTTCAGACCGCGTATGCCGTCTCCGATTCCGGCCAGATAGTTCGGCACAGGCGCCTGCAAGGCGGTTGGATCATTGACATCGGCGCCCGCGATGACGCCCAGCATCACCGCGGCATCCGCGGCGCTCCGGCACATCGGCCCAACATGATCGAGCGAATCCGCCAGCGGGAAGACGCCGTAGCGGCTGACACGTCCCCAGGTCGGCTTGATGCCGGTCAACCCACACGTCGCCGACGGAAACCTGATCGAACCGCCGGTGTCGCTGCCGATCGAGCCGTAGCAAAGCCCCGCTGACGTCGCTACGCCGGACCCGCTGGATGAGGAGCCGACCCAGTAGTTCGTGTTCCACGGATTGAGCGGAGCTTCCTCAGCAGGATGATGACTTGTATAGGCACCTTCCGTCATCTTCAGCTTTCCGAGCGTGACGGCGCCGGCGCGCTCGAGCCGATCCACGATCGTGGCGTTGAAGGACGGCACGAAGTTCGCGTGAATCGTCGTGCCGCCCGCGGTCGGCGCAAATGTCGTGTAGCAGAGGTCTTTCAGACCGATCGGAACACCATGCAGGGGGCCGCGCCAGATACCCTTTGCGATTTCGTCGTCGCGCTGCTTCGCCTGCGCGATCGCCCGCTCCGCGAGGACACGTGCATAACCATGAAACTCGCCGTCGAGCTTGGCGATCCGGTTCAGGATCGCCTCGGTGACCTCCGAAGGCAGCAGCTCGCCGCGACGAAACAATTCAGAAATTTCAGTGATCGACTTGTAGTGCAACGGATCCTCAGACATCTGACGCCCTGTTGTTGTCGGAAATGCTTGCTCGAACCGACGCCGCTGATGGCGCGGTCTCGTGCCTTCTACCTTCTCGAGGGGTCTAGAACTGAACCCCGCGCGTCAGGGCGCCGTCCACCACGAGGTTCGTGCCGGTGATGAAGCTCGCGGCCTTGCTCGCAAGAAACACGGCGGCATTCGCCATCTCCTGCGGCGTACCCATCCGGCCAGTCGGGTTGAGCGCCAACGCTGTCTTGTACAGTTCGGGGTTGCCGTCCTTGATCAGGTTCCAGACGCCACCCTCGAAATAGGTATTGCCCGGCGACACCGAATTCGCCCGGATGCCCTTGGCCGCGAGCTGGTTAGCCAGGCCCTGCGTGTAATGGATGATCGCAGCCTTGAAGGTGCCGTAGGGACCGCTCGCGAAATCGACTTCGCGTCCCGAGACGCTGGAGATGGTCACGATCGCGGCAGCGCTGCTCTTCTCCAGATACGGCATCGCCGCATTGACAAGCCGCACCGTGCCCATCATGTCGGTGGAGAATCCCTTTTCCCAGCTCTCTTCGTCCTGCCCGATCGACAGCGCGCTGACATTGGCGACGACGACGTCAATGCCGCCGAGCTTCGTTGCCATGTCGGCGACCCAAGCCTTGAGCGCCGGGCCGTTCGAGACGTCAGCCGTCCCACCGAACGCCGCAACGCCCTTGGCCTTGAGCACGGCGACTGCACTGTCGACGTCGGACTGGTTGCGTGCGCAGATACCGACATCGGCGCCTTCAGCTGCGAAGGTCTCGGCGATCGCCCTGCCGATCCCCTTGGTGCTGCCGGTGACGAGAACCCTTGCTCCCTTGAGTCCCAGATCCATGTTCGACTCCCCCTTCTTTTCAGAGAACGTATTGCTTCGTGTGTTGTGAGTTCGTCAAAGCAGCAGCTGCGCGCGGACATTGCCCGCGTTGACGTCCTCGCCGGTCAGCGAACGCGCGATCGTGCCCTTTTCCATGATGTAACAGCGCTGGGCGATCGCCAGGATCGTGTCGAGATTCTGCTCGACGAAGATGATCGTCGTCCCGAGTTCGTCCCGGAACGACTTCAAGGCTTCGCAGATGTGCAAGACGATCGACGGCTGGATGCCCTCGGACGGCTCGTCGAGGATCATCAACGAAGGATTGCCGATCAGCGCGCGCCCGATCGCGAGCTGCTGTTGCTCGCCGCCCGACATGGTGCCCGCGACCTGGCGTCGGCGCTCCTTCAATCGCGGAAAATATTCGTAGACCAGGTCCGGTAACTTCTTTCCGTCCGGGCCGCCGATCAGTTCGCCGACCTGCAGGTTTTCCTCTACACTCATCTGCGGAAACACGTCGCGGCCCTGCGGAATGTAGCCGAAGCCGGCGCGCGCTCGGGCGTCGGCTTCGAGCTGCGTTACGTCCTGATCCATGAAGGTGATCGTGCCGCGCCAGGTCTGGAGCAGACCGATCAGGCATCGCATCAAGGTCGACTTGCCGACGCCGTTGCGGCCGATCACGCCGACGATCTCGCCGCGCGAGACCGACATGCTGACGCCCTGCAGGATCGGCGTCGCGCCATAGCCCGCCCACAGTCCCGACACGTCGAGGATTCGATCAGTGGGCATGGGTCTTACCCAGGTAGATTTCCGCGACCTTCTCGTCCTCAAGGATGGCTTCGAGGCTGCCGCGCGCGAATATCTTGCCGAGATGCAGCACGGTGACACGCTGGGCGACCTGGCGCACGAACGCCATATCGTGCTCGACCACCAGAACCGTCATGCCCTCGGCGTTGAACGACTTGATGAGCTCGCCAGTCTTGAAGGTTTCCTCCGGCGACATCCCGGCCGTCGGCTCGTCCAGTAACAGGAGCTGCGGTTGCAGCGCCAGCGCCATGCCGATCTCAAGCCATTGCTGCTGGCCGTGCGACAGCGCGCCGGCCAGCTTGCCACTGTCCGGCGCCAGATTCAGCAGCGTCAGCAGGCGGTCTTCCTCGACGCTTCGTTCAGGCCCCGAGAAGCGTTCCTGCAGCGCGATCTGGATGTTCTGCCGCACCGGCAGTTCCTTGAAGACGCTCGGCGCCTGCATCTTGATGCTCATGCCCCGCTGCACCCGCGCATAGGGACGTTCGGCGGTAATATCGACCGTATCGAAGAAGATGCTGCCCTTGGTCGGGGGATAGAGGCCGACGATCAACTTGAACAGCGTGCTCTTCCCGGCCCCGTTGGGCCCGATCAGGCAGTGAATTTCTCCGGCGTTGACCGTCAGATCGACGTCAGAGACGGCCGTCAATCCGCCGAAGCGCTTGCTCACGTCTTTCACTTCGACCAGCGCCATGATCAAGTCTCATCCGATTGCAGGCGGCTGGCGTCAGCCAGCGCGGAACTCGCATCACCCCGCCGACGCCCAGTCCAGCGGTCGACAACAAACTTGCCGATGCCAAGCACAAAACCCTGCGGCGCCAGCATCACGGTGGCGAGCAGCAGCGCACCCATCAGAACCAGCGCCGTCTGCTGGCTATAGACCGTGATGGTCTGGAAGCCGAACAGCAACAGGAATGATCCAACCAGTGTCGCGGTCAGATCGCTGCGGCCGGAGAACGCCACCCACACGATCGGCATCGCGGCCGCCGGCAGGCCGATGCTGGATGGTGTGATGAACTGCCCCCAGGAGGTGTACAGCGCGCCGCTGAGACCGGCGAGGCCGCTGCCGATGACGAAGGTCAGGAGCTGATATTTGCGGACGTCATATCCGAGCATCTCGGCACGCTGCGGATTCTCCCGCGTCGCGACGATCACATTGCCGATCCCGGAGTTCACCAGCATGCGCAGCGCGAGATAGACGATCACGATGAGCGCGATCATGAGGTAATAGAGCGCCGAGCCCTCGATGTAGACGTCACCGATCGCGAGCGGGTCCATTCCTTTCATGCCGTTGAAGCCGTTCAGCCGCGCGGGACCGATGTGCCATTCCGGACCTGCCGTCTGTCCGAGAAAGAACGCAAGGACCAGCGTCGCCGACAGCGTCACGATGCCAAAGAAGATACCGCTGATGCCGCCCCAGATCATGAAGTAGCCGAGGATTCCGGCCGCAACCATCGCGACCATAACGGAGAGCACGAGTGCGGCGATCGTTGCCGAGCCGCCGCCCATGTCGATGGCGAGCACGCCATAGCCGTAGCCGGCGATACCGAAGAAGAAGGTCTGCCCGAACGACAGCATGCCGCCATAGCCCCACATCAGACAGAGGCCGAGCGCCATGAAGATCCAGATCAGGAAGTAGGAGAAGTTGCCGACGTCATAGGAGTCGGCGAACAGCGGATAGATCAGCGCGCAGACCAGCACGGCAAGGAAGCAGGACCAGAAGATCTTGCCCCGTCCGAGCGTCTGCCGACCATCGAGCAGCTTGAACATCAGCTTCCCCGCCTAGCGCCCACGACGAACCAGCACACTGGACAGTCCTTCGGGCAGCACACGTATGATCAGAATGACTGCAAACAGCATGCCTATCTGTCCAATGATCTGCCCGTAACTCGCGTTTAGTGTCATCCGGATCACCGCGAGGAACACCGCGGCCGGCGCGGTTCCGAGCAGGACATTCGCACCGCCGATCACTACCGTGACGAAACTCTCGACCACGAAGGTCGCGCCCATGGTCGGGATCAGCGTCATGGTCGGCGCATACAGCGCGCCACAGAGTCCCGCGAGGCCAGTCCCGATACCGAAACTGATCGCATAGATCCGCCCGGTGCGTGCCCCGAGCGCCTTCGCCATCGCCGCATTCTGCATGGTCGCTCGCGCGATGACGCCGAAGCGGGTCTTCATGAAGATGATGTAGAGGCCAACCAGCACTGCGACCGCACAGCCGAACAGCACGAGCCGATAGGTCGAGAACGTGTAGTCGCCGATCGCGAAGCTTCCCTCCGGCGTTCCGATGCCGCGCACCGCAGAGCCGACGATCAGCAGCATCGATTGCGTCACGATCAGGCTGAGGCCCCAGGTGGCAAGCAGCGAGTCGAGCGGACGCTTGTAACAGCGCCGCACGATGAGGAATTCGACGGCAACACCGATGAGCCCTGCCGTCAGCGCCGCAAGGATCTGGGCAATCGGGAGCGGTACGCCCAGATTCACGAGCCCGACGGTCACATAGGCGCCGCACATGATGAACTCGCCATGCGCCATGTTGATGACGCCCATCATCCCGAACACGATGGCAAGACCGGCGGCAGAGAGGATCAGGAACGCAAAGACGTCAGCGAACTGATAGAACAGCGAGAAGAGTTCAGCCGACATTCTGGCCTCCCTGATCGCGGCGCCGCATCATTGCGGCGCCGGCTCGGCTCGAAGCCTCGACACCCAGCACGAGCAAGATTCGTGCCCGAGATGTGTCACGACTTGCTGGGAAGATGGCTCGGCGTGTACTGATCCTTGTCGTTCTTCTTGGTGAGGTCGCAACCGATCTGGCCCAGCCAGTACGGCTGGATCGTTCCATAGTCCTTCTCGACCGTGACCTCGTGCTTGGGACCGACCGAGATCAGGCGCATCCGGTGAGACGTGTGCTGGCTCTTCGGATCGATGCAGACCTTGCCTTCGGGCGCATCGATGCAGGCATCACCCGTGGCAATCACCTTGCGTAAATCCTCGAGCTTGGTCGACTTCGCCTTCTCGACCAGCGTCTTGTACATGTAGAGCGCGTTGTAGGCGTTGTAGCCCATGTCGTTGATATAGAGCTCGTCGGGGAACTTGGCGTGCCAGCGCTTTTTGAAGTCGTTGGCTTCGGGTGTGTCGATCTCCTCGAACCAGTTCGCGGTGGCATGCATGTTGTTGAGGGCCGGTGGCTTGAAGCGCTTGTGCTCGAATCCGAGCATGATCTTGATCGACGAGCCCATCGGCAGGTTGAGGTTCGCCGCGGCGGCCTGCTCGAAGAACGAGTCCTGCGCGGCGCCGACATTGATCGTCAACAGCCAGTCCGGCTTTGCCTTCTGGATGTTCTGGATCGTCTGCGCGAACTGCGACACGCCGAGCGGGATGAACTCTTCGCCGACGACCTCGCCGCCGAGATCCTTCATGATCTTGCGGTTCCATTCCGCTGAGATCTGGCCGAAATTATAGTCGGCCGCGATGACGTAGACCTTCTTGCCGAACTTTTCGACCATCCACGGGATCAGGGTCGAGAACTGCTGCTCGGGCACCGCGCCCATGCTGATCATGCTGGCGTCGCAGACGCCGCCTTCATACTGGTTCGTATAGATGTATGGCGTGGAGGTGCGATCGACGATCGGACGCAGGGCCTCGCGCGAGGCCGAGGTGATGCCGCCGATCAGAACGTCGACCTTATCGCGATTGAGCAGCCTGCGGCCGAATTCCTGGTAGCGGGCGTTGTCGCCCTGCGGATCGAGATGGATCAGTTCGATCTGCCGTCCGAGAATGCCCCCGCTCTTGTTAATCTCCTCGACGGCCAGCTGCGAGCCATGAAGCTTCGGCATGCCCATGAACGCGAGATCGCCGGAGACGTCCTCGAGCAGGCCGACCTTCAGCGGCGGATCGGCCGCCTGAGCAACACCCAGCGCGGCCGTCCCGAGCACGGCGCCAAGAACGGCACCAAGAACGGCAATTCCAAGCATACGTCCGGAATTCATCGTGATGTCCTTTTGGTTTTGAAAACTGTTGGAAGTCATGCCTTGAGGTAATTCTTGAGGATTGACGCCCCCATCGTGTATTTCGGGTCGACCATGTTGCCGAGCCGCATGCGACCGGCCTGGCTGAGCAGCATGTAGGCGTCGATCTCGTCGAAGCCGTAATCGGCGCTCATCCATCGTACGAGCTCGCGATAGGCGATGCGGGCGGCGTCCTCCAGCGGGCGGGCGCTGCCGATCGTCATGATGAAGTCGCGGGTCTCGAGCCGCGGCCAGGCGAAGCTCCAGTTCTTGATCAGATCGATCTGCAGCGTAACCGTGGCACGCTGTTCCAGCGCAACGCCGGAGAGTTCGCCGTCACCCTGCGTGGCGTGACAGTCGCCAACATAGACCAACCCGCCTTCGCTGTGCACCGGGAAATAGATGATGGCGCCGGGCGCGACATCGGGCAGATCCATATTGCCGCCGTGATAGTCCGGCTGCAGCGAGGAGATCGCTTCGATCTCGGGCGAGACGCCGATCGTGCCGATGAACGGCTCGTAAGGCAGCGTGATCTTGTCGCTCCAACGCACGCCGTTCCTGTCGACATGCAGCTTCTTCACACGTTCCGGCAGCGGCGGATTGAGCAACGCCGTGGATGCGGTTCCGACCAGGCCGCCGAACTCCGGGATGATGCAGGTCGTTCCAGCCGGCTGCGCGCCGCGCGTCTCGACATCGCGGATATGGATGGCGAGGCAATCGCCCTTCCTGGCGCCCGTGACGGCGATCGGCCCGCATTGCGGGTTGAGGTAGGGAAAGTTCAGTTTTGCGGTGGGACTGTCGCTCTCGCTCGTGAGGACGCCACCAAACGCGTCCTCGGTTTCGACCACAACGACGTCGCCGGGATCAATCGAGAGGGTCGGCTTTGCGTAGGGTCCGTAGACGTAGTGGAAGCCACCCTGCTGCTCGATCGTCAGACTAAGGGTTGCACCGGTCGCGCCTTTTGCGACGGCCCGTTTCGCCATGATGGAACTGGTCAACCAATCTTCACTCATACCAGGGACTCCTCAACTCAGATCGCGGGATGGCGCTTGTGCCAGTCGGTGACGCGCTGGAATGCATCGCCCGCACGGACGAGGCTCGCTTCGTCGAAATGGCGGCCGACAAATTGGAAGGCAACCGGGCCGCCGTTTGGAGCGAAGCCGCCGGGAAGCGTGACGGTAGGGCTGCCGGTCATATCGAATGGACAGGTGAAGCGGAGCAGTCCGCCGATCAGGGAAGGGTCCTCGGTCAGCGTCGCCATCTTGGCGAGCGTGGGTGCGGCAAAGGCCTGGGCGGGGACCGCGATGAGATCGACCTTCTCGAACAGCAGCCGCAGCGCGCCCCGAAACGTCTCGCGCCGCAGCACGATCTTCTGATAGTCCATGCCGGACTGCTGCCGGCCGAGATCGAGCAGTCCCGCAAGTCCCGGGCCATACTCGTCCTTGCGTGATGGATAGGTCTCCTCATGCGCGACGGCCACTTCGATGCCGCACAGCGGGAACCAATCGTCGATCACGGCCACGGGATCGGGGAAAGTGATGTCCTTGATCTTCGCACCGAGATCGGCCGCAACGCGCAGGCCTTCGCTCAGCACCTTGCTCGCAGCCTCATCAGTGCCTTCGCTGGTCCAGCGCCGGTCGACCCCGATCACCACGCCGCGCAAATCGCCCGACAGGCCCGTGAGATAGTCGGGCACCGGTAACGGCACCGACGTCGTGTCCTTGGGATCCTGGCCCGCGATCGCGGCCAGGATGGCACCACAATCGACGGCGCTGCGCGCCATCGGCCCGATATGGTCAAGCGTAGCCGCGAGTTCGAAGGCGCCGTAACGGCTGACCCGTCCCCAGGTCGGCTTCAGGCCGGTGATGCCGTTGGCAGCCGAGGGAAAGCGGATCGATCCGCCAGTGTCGGTTCCGAGCGATCCGAAGCAGAGACCCGCCGCGGTGGCGGAACCCGAACCGCTCGACGAAGCGCCGGGCCAAAGATCCGCATTCCAGGGATTTTTCGGCGGGTCGATCTTCGGGTGATGGTCGGCATAGGCGCCCTCGGTCTGCTGCAGCTTGCCGAGGATGATCGCGCCGGCCTCCTTGAGCCGCACCACCACGGTGGCGTCCTCGCTCGGACGGAAGTCGCGATGGATGATCATGCCGTGCGCCGCCGGGGCGCCCTTGACCCAGCAGAGATCCTTGACCGCGATCGGTACGCCGTGCAGCGGTCCCTTGACCTTGCCGGACGCGATCTCCTTCTCGGCCACGGCCGCTTCCGCCAGCGCAAATTCGGCCATGACATAGGCGTAGCTCTTGAGCTTGCCGTCGAGCCGCTCGATCCGTTCGAGCATCGCTTTCGTCACTTCGACAGGCGACAGCTTCCTTGTGTGGATCTGCTGCCCGACCTCAACGAGTCCGAGATAGTGAAGATCTGGATAGTGAAGATCCGTCGTCGCCATCACCTTCATCCCCGCGTTCTCTATTGAGCCGAAGCGCAGGCACGACCGATCGCCGCGCATGCGTCTCCGGCTTGACGACGCGGATACGTCGCCAATTTCCCTGGCGGCAAAAGCAAAAAGCCACCCGTCCCTCCGAAACGAGGTGACGAATGGCTCAAATGCCGCGGCTATGATCTATCGCGTGGGCCCAGGATCGAACGGAGCACTTCATGCAGGGATCGGGACGTCATCGGCCAGATCGAAGCACGCAAGGTTCGACAGGAAGCCCTGTGGAAGAAAACTGTAAGGAACTCTCCTGCGCATTGTCAACGAGGCAGGCTGCACAAATTTCACGACGCCGTTGCGCAGCAAATCGGCATGACCTCTTGCACTGACATCGGCGATGATGGTTTCCTCACTGTCCAGCGCTGCCGAAAGTCGTCGATGACGAAGCCGTCCATTCCAGTTGGCATCATCTGCTCGCAGTCCGGCCCCTATCAGGCCATGGGACGCGAGCTGCTCAAGAGCGCCCTGATGGCGGTCGACGAGATCAACAACGAAACCGACTTCGACTTCTCGATCACCGCCCATGTCCGCGATCCCCGCGGTGTCGTTTCGGAATATCATACGGCCTGCGACGACCTCATCCGCAACGTCGGCGTCGAGCACATCGTCGGCTGCTACACCTCGGCATCGCGCAAGCAGGTGCTTCCGATCGTCGAGCGCACCGACCGCCTGCTCTGGCACCCCGCGCGTTACGAAGGGTTCGAATGCTCTGACAACGTCATCTATGTCGGCGCGTCGCCAAACCACAATGTCCTGCCGCTCGTACGCTACGTGCTGGACAATCTGTCGCGCGAGATTTTTTGCGTCGGCTCCAACTATGTCTGGTCCTGGGAGACCAATCGCGTCACGCGCGAGCTGGTGGCCGCGGCGCAGGGACGCATCCTCGCCGAACGATTGCTCGAGCTTGGTGAAGGCGCGGTCGGGCACATCGTCGACGAGATCGTCCGTCGCAGGCCACCGGTGGTCTTCAATACGCTGGTCGGCAGCTCGAGCTACGAATTCATCCGCGCCTTCCATGCTGCAACCATGTCCGCGGGCCTCAACATCCCGATGGTGAGCTGCAGCCTGTGCGAACCGGAGCTCAAGATTGTCGGACCGGCATCGGCCGGGTGCATCACCTCGTCGGCCTATTTCGAAAGCATCCGCCTGCCCGAGAACCGCGCCTTCGTCGCGCGCTGGAAGGCGCGTTACGGCGACGACAGCAGCCCCTCCGTCGACGGCCAGTCGACCTACGTCGCGGTCTATCTCTTGGCGCGCGCGTTGCAGCGCGCCGGCACGACCGGCATCGGCGAGGTGCGGCGCGCGGCGGCAGGCCATCGCTACAATTCACCGCAAGGGCCGGTCTGGATCGACGGCAGCAACAATCACTGCGTCCTGACGCCGCGGCTCGCCGTCTCGAACGCGGAAGGACAGTTCGATATCTTCTGGGAAGCCGACGCCCCGGTTAAGCCGGATCCCTATCTGACGCAGCTCGACGTCGCCGTCAGCCCCGCGCGGGAGACCGCAAGGGACGGAGCGCCGAATGCGCCTCATTTGCGGGTTGTGAAATGAGCAAGCCGTCTTCATTTTCACTGCGCGGACGCAAGGCGCTCGTCGCCATCAAGGACGAGCGCGACGCCTCGATAGTCCGGCGCCAGTTCGAACGTCTCGGCATCGACATCGTTGCATGTGAGCCTGGCGAGGCGGTCGACTGCCGCCCGGACGTGACGCTGATCGACGACGATTTCCTGCCGCTGACCTCACCCGCACAGCGCGCGTTCCTCGGACAGGGCCCGGTCATCGTCCTGCTCGGCACTGAGACGCCGAGCCGCCTGAAGCTCGTGCTGGAACTCGACCCGGCGTCGTTCCTGGTCAAGCCACTGCGCTCCGCAGGCATCTATGCGGCACTGGTGCTGGCGTTCGAGCGAAGCGAGCGAACTATCGAGTTGAAGCAGCAAGTCTCGAAGCTGGAACAGCGCCTTCGGTCGCGTCGCGTCGTGCTTGCCGCGGTTCTCCAGGTGATGCATTCGCATGCCATCGCAGAGCCGGCTGCCTTTGCGCTGATCCGACGCGCCGCCATGGAGCAGCGCAAGACGATCGAAGAGATTTCAGCAGAGATTACAGCAAGGGGCTCTCTGCCTCGGGCAACGGGTTGACTGGTCCCGCCGATCGAAGAAAGTCCCGCTCAGGCAGTGATGCCGGGCTCATCGACGGTTGGAAGACGGTCAATATCGCGTCTTACCTGATCCCGTCGCGGATCATGTACCCCGCGCCGCGGATCGTGTGCAGCAGCGGCCGTTCGAAGCCCTTGTCAATCTTGGATCGCAGCCGCGAAATATGCACGTCGATGACATTGGTCTGCGGATCGAAATGATAATCCCAGACATTTTCGAGAAGCATGGTGCGCGTCACCACCTGTCCGGCATGCTTCATCAGATATTCGAGCAGGCGAAACTCGCGCGGCTGCAGTGTCAGCTCGTCCTTGCCGCGGGCGACGCGATGCGAAAGGCGATCGAGCTCGAGATCGCCGACCCGGTAGGTGGTCTCCTCGGCGGGGCCGACATTGCGGCGCGACAGCACCTCGACGCGCGCGAGCAGCTCGGCAAACGAATAAGGCTTCGGCAGGTAGTCGTCACCGCCGGCGCGCAGGCCCTTGATGCGGTCATCGACCTGGCCGAGCGCGGAGAGGATCAGGACTGGCGTCCGGTTGCCCTTTTCGCGCAAGCTACCGATCATTGACAGGCCATCACGCTTCGGCAGCATGCGGTCGACGACCAGCACATCGTAGTCGCCGCTGTCGGCCATCGACAGGCCTTCCTCGCCGTCGGCGGCGAGATCGGCGACGTAACCGACTTCCCGGAACGCCTTGACCAGATAGTCGGCGGACTCGCGGTCATCTTCGATGATCAGGATGCGCATTTGCGGGGCGGTTGCGGTCACGGGAATTGGCCTTTTCTCACCATGGCGCGGCCGGCCTGCACATGCAAGACGACCGCGCATGATCTCGAATTGCCGCTGTCGCATGATCGGTCCGGAAAGCCGGCTTCCGCTTTTCCGGATCATGCGAAGGTGAAAAAAGCGGGCGGTGAAGCTGGGGGACCTCACCGCCCTTAGCCCTTCCGACGGAGGGGGGCGTATTCCATCGAAAGGTACCGAGGGGAGCGGGCAAAGGGCCCGCCCCCCGGAAAGCGCCGTCGGCGGGGGCGACTGATGCCGGCGACACTTCCCATCTCATATAGTTAGCCCTTGGCCAGCGGCACTGCCACGAAGCGCGACGAACCGCCGCTCTTCACGCGCATGAGAACGCTGTTCTTGTTGTCGTTGCGCGCCGCGGTGATCGCATCGCGCACCTCACCGGCGGTGCCGACGGTCTTGCCGGCGACCTCGAGGATCACGTCGCCTTCCTTGAAGCCCCGCTCAGCGGCAGCACTCTTGGGATCGACTTCGGTGACGACCACACCGTCCTTGCCGGCGCCGGCCACGCTGTTGGCGGGCGCGACAGTCAGGCCGAGCTTCGGCACGTCGGTGCCGCGGGTTGCGTTGTTGCCCTGATCGCCGTTATCGGTATCAGCCTTGGCTTCCAGACTGTTCGGCAGCTGGCCGAGCGTGATGTTGACGACCTTGTCCTGGCCCTTGTGCAACACGTTCAGTTTCACCGCATTGCCGGGGGCCAGGCCGCCGATGGTGCGGGCGAGCTCGCGGGCATCCTTCACCTGCTCGCCGTTGACGGCGGTGATGACGTCGCCCGACTCGATGCCGGCCTTGGCCGCCGGGCCATTGGCCTGCGGTTCGGCAACCAGCGCGCCTTCGGCCTTCTTCATGCCGAGGCTGTCGGCGATGTCGGAGGTCACTGGCTGGATCTGGACGCCGATCCAGCCGCGGCTGACCGAGCCCTTGTCCTTCAGCTGGGCAACGACGCTCTTCACGGTCGCCGCCGGAATCGAGAACGCGATGCCGACGCTGCCGCCGGACGGCGAGTAGATCGCCGTGTTGACGCCCATCACCTCACCCGACATGTCGAACGCCGGTCCGCCGGAATTGCCCTTGTTCACGGGCGCATCGATCTGGATGAAATCGTCATACGGACCGTTGCCGATGTCACGGCCGGAGGCCGACACGATACCGGCAGTCACGGTGCCACCGAGACCAAAGGGATTGCCGACCGCCAGCACCCAGTCGCCGATGCGCGGCTTGGTGTCGGAGAGCTTGGCAAACTGGAAGTTGGAGCCGCCCTCGACCTTGATCAGCGCGACGTCGGTCCGCGGATCGGTGCCGATCACCTTGGCCGAATACGTCTTTCCGTCATCGGTCGTTACTTCGACCTTGTCGGCGCCGTCGACGACGTGGTTGTTGGTCACGGCGTAGCCGTCGGCAGAGATGAAGAAGCCAGAACCCTGGCCGGTCACCACGCCACCACCACGCGGTCCACCGCGCAGACCCGGGGGCATACCATCCGGACCGCCGAAGCGACGGAAGAAGCGCTCCATCGGCGAACCCGGCTGGAACGGCGAATCGTCATTGCCGTCGTCCTTGGCGACTTTCTCGTGGATGTTGACCTTCACCGAGATCACCGACGGCTTGACGCGCTCGACGATGTCGGCAAAGCCGATCGGCTGCTGAACGTTTTTGACCTCGTTGTTGACCTGCGCATGCGCGGGGGTCGAGAACAGATCGCCGGGATTGTGCGAGGGGCTGAGGCCGTAGCCGGCAACGCCGAGGCCCGCGACGACAGAGGCCATCAGCGCGAACCTGCGGGCGGAGAACAGGGAGCGCTTCGGCGCCTTGTAGGACGGGAAGGACGAGAGGTCGGGACGGTCGGTCATTTCTTGAAATCTCCAAGGCCGGAATCTTCGGTGCGGGGGCAGGCACCTGATGGGTCTGAACATGGGGTCATCAGCCTTACCGCGCGCTGGCTGCGGAATTAAACTTTGGTAATCAAGCCAGCACGACGTGCGGCAGAATAGCGCAGGCGATTGAAAGGCTTACGCGGGCCTAAATCGGCCTGTCCGGAGCCGATTCCGCGGTCAGAAGCCGTTCCAGACGCGCCTGCTCGTCGGCGGTCAGCGCGAGATCGGGATCGTCCCCGCCTTTCGTCGTATTTGCCCGGCGCCGGCTGGTGCGCCAGAGCGCAAATCCTCCGCCGAAAAGCGCGAGCGGCGGTACCAGCCAGAGCAGCAACGTGTGCGGGTTGAAACGCGGCTTCAGCAGCACGAATTCGCCGTAACGCGCGACCAGGAAATCCATCACCTGCCCGTCGCTGTCGCCGGCTGCGATGCGCTCGCGCACCAGAAGCCGGAGATCGCGCGCCAGCGGTGCTTCGGAATCGTCGATCGACTGGTTCTGGCAGACCATGCAGCGCAGTTCCTTGGACAGCTCGCGCGCCCTCGCCTCCTTTGCGGGATCGGTCATGATCTCGTCGGGCTGCACCGCAAAGGCCGGCGCCGCGGCGATCATCAGGACCGCCGCAAGCACGCCGATGAGGATGCGCCGCGACCGCATCATTCGGCCGCCTGCAACGCACGCGCGGCCCGGGCCGGCTTCGGCGCACCGACACGCAAGCGGCGGTCGGACAGCGACAGCATGCCGCCAAGAGCCATCAGCACCGGCCCCCACCAGATCAGCAGCACAAACGGCTTGTGAAAGATCCGCACTGCGATCGCGCCGTCAGCCGTGGTGTCGCCGAGCGAGATGTAGAGCTGGCTCGCACCGCGCGTCAGCAACGCAGCCTCCGTCGTCGACGAGCCGCGTGTCGTGAAGTTGCGCTTCGAGGGCGTCATCAAGCTGATCTTCTCGCCATCCTGGCTCACGGTGAATTGCGCGATCATTTCGCGGAAATTCGGTCCCTGGCGCTGTGTCATGCCGTCGAGCCGCAACTGGTAGCCGGCGATGGCCGCGACGTCGTCCGGCCTCATGGTGCCGATATATTCGCTGTTCCAGGTGGTCTCGCAGACGATTCCGATCAGCGCGATGCCAACACCGGCATGCGCAAACACCGTGCCCCAGGTCGCGCGCGGCAGTCCCCTCGCGCGACGCAGCGAGAGCGCCAGCGGAATACGGAACAGCCCGACGCGCTCCGCGAGATCGCATAGCGAACCGGCGATCACGAATACCGCGAGCCCGATCGCGAGCGGCGCCAGCGTCGCGCCGCCATAGGTCCACGCCCAGACCAGGGCGATCGCGACCAGCGCCGCGATGCCGGCCGCCACCAGCCGCTGCGCCGCACCGAGCAGGTCGCCGCGCTTCCAGGCCAGCAGCGGCCCGAACGGCACCGCAATCATCAGCGGCACGAACAGCGGCGCAAAGGTGAGATTGAAGAACGGCGCGCCGACCGAAATCTTCTCACCCGTGAGGACCTCGAGCGCCAGCGGATACAGCGTGCCGATGAACACGGTCGCGCATGCCGTGATGAGGAAGAGATTGTTCAGCACCAGCGCGCCCTCGCGCGAGATCGGCGCGAACAGGCCGCCCTGCTTCAATGCCGACGCCCGCCATGCAAAGAGCGAGAGGCTGCCGCCGATGAAGATGCAGAGGATCAGCAGGATAAAGACGCCGCGCGTCGGATCGGTCGCGAATGCATGAACCGATGTCAGCACGCCCGAGCGCACCAGGAAGGTACCGAGCAACGACAACGAGAAAGTAAGGATCGACAGCAGGATGGTCCAGACCTTCAGCGCGTTGCGCTTCTCCATCACGAGCGCCGAGTGCAGCAGCGCCGTACCCGCAAGCCACGGCATCAGCGAGGCGTTCTCGACGGGGTCCCAGAACCACCAGCCACCCCAGCCGAGCTCGTAGTAGGCCCAGTAGGAGCCCATCGCGATGCCCAGCGTCAGGAATATCCATGCAACGAGCGTCCATGGCCTGACCCAGCGTGCCCAGGCGGCGTCGATCCGGCCTTCCAGCAAGGCAGCCACCGCAAACGAGAACGAGATCGAGAAGCCGACATAGCCGAGATAGAGCATCGGCGGATGCACCGCGAGGCCGATGTCCTGCAGCACAGGGTTGAGATCACGTCCTTCGATCGGCGGATTCGCGATGCGCAGGAACGGATTCGAGGTGATCAGGATGAAGAGATAGAAGGCGCTGGCGATCCACGCCTGCACCGCCAGCACATGCGCGCGCAGCGACAGCGGCAAATTGTTGCCGAAGGCCGCGACGAGCCCGCCGAACAGCGCCAGGATCGACACCCATAACAGCATCGATCCCTCGTGATTGCCCCACACGCCGGTGATCTTGTAGATCAGCGGCTTGAGCGAATGCGAATTCTCGTAGACGTTGACGACCGAAAAGTCGGAGGTGACGTGCAGCGTCACCAGCGCGATGAACGAGAGGGCGACGAACAGCAACTGGGCGAGCGCCGTCGAGCGCGCGATGTTCATCAGCGCGACGTCGCGCCAGCGCGCGCCGAGCAGCGGCACGGTGGACTGGATCAGCGCCAGCCCGAGCGCAAGCACCAAGGCATAATGTCCGCTTTCCGCGATCATCGCATGGCTCCCTGCGTGGGTGCCGGCGCCGCCGCGGCCGTCGGCTTGGCGCCGTAGTCGTCCTTCCAATGGCCCTGTTTCTTGAGGGCATCGGCGACATCCTTCGGCATGTAGTTTTCGTCATGCTTGGCAAGCACGGTGTCGGCGCGAAACACGCCGGAGGCATCGAGCGCGCCTTCGGCGACGACACCCTGCCCTTCGCGGAACAGGTCCGGCAGGATGCCCTTGTAGGCAACCGGCAGCGTCGCGCTGCCGTCGGCGACAGTGAAGGTCACCGCCAGATTGTCGCCGCGTTTGAGCGACCCCTTTTCCACCAGGCCGCCGAGGCGAAAGCGTCTGCCCGGGCTGATATGCTTTTCCGCCACCGTCGACGGCGTCGAGAAGAACACGATGGAATCGCGCAGCGCGTTCAGTACCAATGCTGCCGCAATCGCGAGCACCGCGAGCGAGCAGCCGATCAAAGTCAAACGGCGTTGCTTCCTGGTCATGGTCCATCCTTGCGCATGACGTCCTCCGAAAGCCGCTGCTTGTTTTTCGGCGTCATGCGCTATCCATCCAGCCCCAGATTCTTCAGCCCTTCATTGAGCTGACGCAACCGCTCCGCATCGTTGGCGACCGCCTGCCGGGCATCCGCAAGCGCGCTCATTGCCTTGTCGCGCTCGCCCATCACGAGATAGGCGCGGACCAGCCGCAGCCAGCCCTCGACATCGTCGCCATTCTGCTTGAGGCGCGTCGCGAGCCGGTCGACCATGCCATGGATCATCGTGCCGCGATCGGCCTCGCTCATGTCCTTGGCCGCAGCCATTGCCCCCTCGGGCAGCGCCGGGGCGCTGACGCCACCGACCCGCACCAGGGCGGCCTGCACCATGGGCCGCCACGGCGCGTCGGACGGCGCCTTCGATAACATCCCCTGCCAGATCGCGGCGGCGTCAGCCTTGCGGCCGTCCTGCTCGGCGGCGAGACCGAGGAAATAGTTGGCCTTGGCGTCGTCGGCCTGCTGCGCGATCGCGCGCTCGAACTCCGCCTTGGCTTCCGTCGTGACGACGCCACCGGCCGCTCCCATCAGCGCTTCACCGAGGTCGGCGCGGCGGTCGGCGGTGTCGCCAGCATAGGTGATGGCATTGCGGTAGGCACGGACCGCATCATCGTAGCGACCCAGACGCGACAGCACCGGCGCCAGCACGGTCCAGCCGCGGCCGTCGGTCGGGTTCTTTTCCAGGTGAGCCTCGACCTGCGCCACCAGATTGGCCAGCGGCTGGTTGGCGTCGGCGACCCGGCTGCGGGCGGACAGCGGAAAATCGCCGAGCTGTGGCGAACCGAGCGTGAGGTAGAAGCCGGCCGCGATGACCGGCAGTCCGACCAAGGCCAGAGTCGCGGCCATGCGTCGCAGCTTGAGATTGCCTTGGACCGGCGCTTCGCGCTCGCTTTGGTCCGAGGCCGCGAGCAGCCGGCGACTGATCTCGACCCGCGCGGCGTCAGCCTCGGCGGCGCCGATGATGCCCGCGGCCATGTCGCGGTCGATTTCGGCAAGCTGATCCCGGTAGACGACCGCCTCGCTGCCGCCAATGCTGGCCGCCCGGCCGCGGCTGAGCGGCCACAGCACGGCAAAGATCGCCGCGACCGTCATCAGCGCGAACACAAACCACAGCGTCATCAAGCGGTTCCCGGGCGGAACGGCGGCTTCCGGCAAGCTACCTTAGATTCGCTTTACACTACCGGCGGTGAGCCCGGCAATTGACAATTACTGGATCGGCACGGCGCGGAAATCACGCGGTTTTCACCCGGGTTGACCGCGCCTGCGTCCAACGCCGCCAGCGACGGTAATATCTCCGGTTCGTGACGGGCGGCGCGTCTATTTGACCTGCGACGTCCCCGTCGCCGGATTCTTGAGCCAACCGAGCAACGCTTCGTGGAAACGGGACGGCGCCTGGATCTGCGGCGAATGGCCGAGATCGGGAAATTCGATCAACTGCGCGTGCGGAATCCGTTTCACCGCCTCCTTGCCGAGCACCGGATAGTTGCCGAGCGTCTTGCGGATCTCGGGAGGCGCTGTGTCCTTGCCGATCGCAGTGGTGTCCTTGTCGCCGACAAACAGCAGCGTCGGCGGTGCGATATGTTCGAACTCGTAGAACACAGGCTGGGTGGCGATCATATCATAGAGCCGCGCCGAGCTTGCGGAAACGGCGGCGCGGCCAGGGCCGTGATACATCCCGGCCAGCATCTGCACCCATCGCTCGTAGGATGGATCCCAGGTGTCGGCGTAGTAGGTGGCACGCTCGTAGGCGCGGATGCTGTCCGCGGTGACGCGTGCTTCGCGCTTCATCAAATCGTCCAAGCTGAGCCATGGCACGCCTTTGGCCTTCCAGTCCTCGAGGCCGATCGGGTCAACCAGCACCAGGCGGTCGACCGCATTGGGGTACATCAGAGCATAACGCATCGCCAGCATGCCACCGGTCGAGTGGCCGACCACGATCGAGTGCTCGATTCCCAACGAGGCAAGCAAAGCGCGGCTGTTGCCCGCGAGTTGCTGGAATGTAAACTGGTAGCCTTCCGGCTTGCTCGACTTGCAGAAACCGATCTGATCAAGCGCGATGACCCGGTAGCCTGCGTCGCTCAGCGCTTTGATGGTGCCTTCCCAGGTAGCGGCGCAGAAATTCTTGCCATGGAGCAGCACGGCGGTTTGCCCGTTCGGCGACTGGGGCTTCACGTCGAGATAAGCCATGTCCAGCTCCTGGCCCTGCGAGCTGAAACGATAATGCGCCACCGGATAGGGATACTCGAAGCCCTGCAATTCCGGTCCATAGGCCGGTTGGTCGGCCGACTGCGCGAAGGCGCTGGGTGAACCGAGCGCGGCGGCGGCAACGGCGGCAACATAAAGCAGTCGTCTCAGGTGCATCGCTTGGAAACCCGAAAAAGGAGGCGGTTCGGCGCGGCCGGGACTAGCCGACCTTGCCGGTGCCATCCAGCGGCTCGCCGATGATTTGTTCGTGATCGGAATGTGATGCTAGCTCGCGCGAGAGGATTTGCGCTCGCCGGTCATGGCGTTCTCGGCCGCGCGCTTCATCAGCGCGGCGTAATCGTGCCCGAACAGCACCTCGCAGAAGCGGATCGCGGCCTTGACCTGCTGCTGGCGGAAGGCAAGTACCCGCGCTTCCCCGCCGCGCAGCGACTGCACCAGGCCCTCGGTCGACTGTTCGACATAGTGCTGCAAGTCGGAATAGGTCCGCAGCGTCACCTCGTTGATGGCGAGTTCGCTGGCATAGGTGCGGCATACCGCGACGAAATCGATCAACGCGGCTGCGTCTTCGACCTCCGACATATCGATCTTGGCACCCGCGCCAATGTCCTTTTCGGCGCGCTGCCGCAGGATGCGGCGCACCCGGCCGGGCACGCTATCGATTTCCGACTGAAGCGCGTTCGAGATTTCGGCGCGGATCGAGGTGAGCTGGCGGCCCCAGGCAGAATCGTTGCGCAAATCGAGTTCGGTACGCAGGCCCCGGACGCCATCATGCAGGGTCTTGAGCTGCTCACCGACATCGTCGAATTGGCCGCGCTTGATATCGGTTCGCAAACAGGCCGCGATGAACGACAGGTCATGCAGGGCGATCGTGACGGCGACGCCGTAAGGGGTTGCTGCGACCCGCAACTCATCGTCGGAGCCTGCCATCTTGATGGCCAGGCGAATGATCTGCCATGGCGCGGCCAGCCGCTGCGCAATCAACGACAGCGCGTACGGCAGCAGTTGCGGGGTCTGCAGCGACGGAACCTTGAGCGCCTCCGTGACGGAAGCGATCTGCGCTTCGGCAAATACCCGGACCTGGGCCGGCTGGCGGCTCCCGAACGTCTCCAGCGCATCGCGCGTCTGCAAAACCAAACCGATCGGCAAGAGGTCCTCGACGACGCTGGGCGCCCCGATACGCGACAACACACGCTGGCGGTCGGCCCCTTGAACCGGCGCCGCGATTTTGATGATGGCTTCCGCAGCCGCGAGCTGGAACTTGCGCGCTGCAGCCTCCATCGGAGCGCTCTCGTGAGCCGCTGCAAGTGCAGTCTCGAATTCGCGGGCAGCTTGGGGCGCGCCCTCGCGGACCAGCCACTGCCAGAGCGGCAGCAGCGAAGCGCGACGGATCTGGCCCACTCGGGTCGGGAAATTGGTCTCGGCGAGAAACGGCTCAAGCGGACGGAACAGGAGCCGCGCCGGGTCATCGGTGCGCGGCCGGGTTTCCTCGTCCTCCTCGGCGCCGCGGACGATCTTGCGCAGTTGCTCCAGTACCAGGTTGGCGACGGTGACCTCTTCGCCGCGCTCGATGGCGCGCTCGAACTCCCGCATCAGCAACGCCTGCGCCTGCGGCGGCAGCTGCGCGAGATAATCCCTCAACCGCT
Source organism: Bradyrhizobium genosp. P (assembly GCF_049949265.1). NCBI lineage: Bacteria > Pseudomonadati > Pseudomonadota > Alphaproteobacteria > Hyphomicrobiales > Nitrobacteraceae > Bradyrhizobium > Bradyrhizobium genosp. P. The sequence goes on from NZ_CP188195.1 coordinate 6,349,245, forward strand.
CGATCGAACTCTGGCTCATGCGTCAGGTATTAAATGCTTGGTGCGCGCCCCGCGGACTGCCGCAGTGTGTCTGCTTTGGATCATAGAAGTGGGCGCGTTAAGAAGTCGTTTAGGAATAACGACGGCCTCAAGACCAAGGGCTGGACAGGTGCACGCGGGCTATACCCCCGGCAACACCAGTTCCGCCCGCAAGCCGCCGATCGGCGCGTTCCGCAGCGTCAGATTGCCGCCATAAAGGCCCGCGAGATCGGTCACGATCGACAGGCCGAGCCCCGAGCCGGGTTTTGATTCGTCGAGCCGCTGGCCGCGCCGCGACACCTGGGCGCGCTCGGCTTCGGACAGGCCGCGTCCATCGTCATCGACCACGATGCACAGCTTGTGCCCGGCGCCCGGCTCATCCGGCGGCTTGACGATCACCTCGATGAACACCTGCGAGGCCGCCCATTTGCAGGCATTGTCGACGAGATTGCCGACCATCTCCTCCAGATCCTGCCGTTCGCCGCGGAACCGCGCCGCCGGGTCGGCCTTCGCCTCGATCGAGATGGCGCGGTCGCGATGGATCTTCTCCATGGTCCGGCGCAGCGCCTCGATGACCGGCGCGACCTCGGTGATGGTGCTGACGATGGTGACGCGGGCCGCGATGCGCGCGCGCTCCAGGTGATGGGCGACCTGGTCCCGCATCACGTCGGCCTGCTCCAGCACCTTGCTGGCGAAGGGATCGGCGGCATGCGCGGCTGCCTCGTTCACGATCACCGAAAGCGGTGTCTTGATCGCATGGGCGAGATTTCCGACATGGGTGCGCGAGCGCTCGACGATCTCCCTGTTGGCATCGATCAGCGCGTTGGTCTCGCGCGCGAGCGGCGCGATCTCGACCGGAAATTGACCCTCCAGCCGCTCGGCGCGGCCGGAGCGGATATCGGCGATCGAGTCGGAGATGCGCTTCAGCGGCGCGAGGCCGTAGCGGACCTGAAAGATCGTGGTCAGCAGCAACACGATGCCGAGCGCGGCGAAGGTGCCCCCGAGATAGTAGTCGAAGCTGCGCGTCTCATCGAAGATCTCGGTGGCATCGCCGGCGACGCTGACCAGGAACTTGCCGTCGGCACCGAGATCGACCGGCCGCTCCACCATGCGCAGGCTCTGGCCTTCCGGGCCGTCGACATAACCGAGGCGAACCCCGGCGGCGGTCAGTTCCGCGCCATGCTCCTCGAGTTTCGGCAGCTTCTTGTCCCACAACGACCGCGAGGCGCGGGTTTCGCCCTTCTCGGTGTCCGTGCGGGTGATCTGCCAGTACCAGCCGGACAGCGGCAGATCGAACAGCGGCTCGCCGAGCGACTGGAACTGGCGGTCCGGCGGCTCGTCCGGGGTCGCAACTTCGGCGATCAGCGTCCGCAGATAGAGATTCAGACGGCGATCGAAGGCACGCTCGGTCGCGTCGCGATAGACCGACGACAGGATGACGCCGGTGATCGCCAGGATCACCACCACCCAGGCGGTCGCCGAGACGAACAGGCGGGTCGCAAGCGAGCTCGCGCGCATCAGGGCACGAGAATCATGTCAGCAGGCCTCGACATGGCGAATCCAGCAAGCATCTATAGCCCCGTTCCGATTCCATCGGAACAGGGCTATCGGCGCGGATCGTGCCGATGCCGGTGCGCCGATCAAGCACCTGACGGCGGCGGCGCCAGCATGTAGCCCAGACCGCGCACGGTCTGGATGATATCCACTTCCAGCTTCTTGCGGATACGGCCGACGAACACCTCGATCGTGTTGGAGTCGCGGTCGAAGTCCTGGTCGTAGAGATGTTCGACCAGTTCGGTGCGCGAAACCACGCGGCCGGTATGGTGCATCAGATAGTCGAGGAGATTGTATTCGTGCGATGTCAGCTTGATCGGGTTGCCATTGACCGTGACGCGCTTGGTGCGCGTGTTCAATGCCACCGGCCCGCAGACCAGTTCGACCTGCGCGTGCCCGGTCGAGCGGCGCAGCAGCGCGCGGATCCGTGCCAGCACCTCTTCGAGGTGGAATGGTTTCGCCACATAGTCGTCGGCGCCGGCGTCAAAGCCCTGCACCTTGTCGCTCCAGCGGTCGCGCGCGGTGAGAATCAGCACCGGCATCGCCCGCTTGTTCCGCCGCCAGGCTTCCAGCACCGAGATGCCGTCCATCTTCGGCAGGCCGATATCCAGCACGACCGCGTCATAGGGCTCGCTGTCGCCAAGGAAATGCCCCTCCTCGCCGTCGAACGCACGATCGACCACGTAGCCGGCATCCGTCAGCGCCGTCGTGAGCTGGCGGTTCAGATCTGGATCATCCTCAACGACAAGCAGACGCACGTTGGCCTCCGAGATTAAGCATTGCGATATCCGGCATCAAATGAGGCTTTCGGCGCTGAACGGGTTATGAACGGGCCAACAGGTGGAATGTTACTTTTTGGTCATATCCCGACTTGATAGCAGATTTGGAACAGCCGGGCACGCCGGCTGGGGGGCTTGCGGTATTAACGATAATTGGCGATCGGTCCGGCAAACCGCGCCCGGCGGGCGAACGTGAGTTGCGATCGGATCGGCCCTCGCCTACCCCTCTCCATTATGACCCAAAGAATTTCCCGTATCGCGGGTTGGCTGGCTTTTGCCTTTATCGCGTTCGTGACGCTGTCGCCGATCAACGATCGGCCGTCAATTGCCGATGTGCAGGTCGAGCATTTTGCGGCCTTTGCGCTGCTGGGCCTGGCACTGGTACTGGGCTATCCGCGGCGCATGCCCGCCATTGTTGTGATGGTCGTCGGAAGCGCGTTTGCGCTGGAGGCGCTGCAGTTGCTGACGCCCGATCGCCATGCCCGCCTGCTCGACGCGCTGGTGAAGGCCGTGGGCGGTGTCTGCGGCGTCGGAGCCGGCAGGCTCGTGCTGGCGATCGTGCAGGACCAGATCGACCGCTTCAGGAAACTGCCGGGACAATCCGCCGGCTAATTAAATCACCACCGGGCGTCGCGTTGGCCAACGGCGCAACGTCGGTGACCTGCCCGTGCTCGAACATACGTGCGCTTTTTGCATCGGGCGGATGAGATATTCGCCATAACGAAAAACAGCGCTTGGCGTCGAAAAAAATGGAATGCTATGAATACCGCGCTAGCCGGGCAACGCCGTCGCGTATGCACCGTCGCTCAACGCAGAGACATGGCATGATCCTGGTCACCGGCGGCGCCGGCTATATCGGCTCACACGCTTGCGTCACGCTGTTGTCGGCCGGAGAAGACGTCGTCGTCTTCGACAATTTCTCCAACAGTAGCCCGAAAGCACTCGAACGGGTACAGGCGATCTGCAGCGAGCCATTGACCGTGGTCGAGGGCGACGTGCGCGACCAGGCTGCGCTCGAAAAGGCGCTGACGCAGCATGGCTGCACCGCCGTGATGCATTTCGCGGGCCTGAAATCGGTGCAGGATTCCGTTGCCGATCCGCTCGAATATTACGACCAGAACGTGATCGGGTCGCATCGGCTGCTGCGCGCGATGCGGGCCACCGGCGTGCGCAAGATCGTGTTCAGCTCGTCGGCGACCGTCTATGGCACGCCGCAGTTCCTGCCCTACACCGAAGAGCACCCGCTCCAGGCGGTCAATCCCTACGGCCGCACCAAGCTGATGATCGAGGAGATGCTGCGCGACCAATATGTCAGCGACAACAACTGGGCAATCGCGATCCTGCGCTACTTCAACCCGGTCGGCGCACATGAAAGCGGCCTGATCGGCGAAGATCCGAAGGGCGTTCCCAACAATCTGGTCCCGTTCGTCGCCCAGGTTGCGATCGGGCGGCGCGAGCGGCTCAACGTCTGGGGCAATGACTACGACACACCCGACGGCACCGGCGTGCGAGACTACATCCATGTGATGGATCTAGCTGCGGGCCACGTATCCGCGCTGAAGCTGCTCGACGCACCGCAATGCTTTGCAGTCAATCTCGGCACCGGCGCGGGCAGCAGCGTTCTCGACGTCATCAGCGCCTTCGAGGCCGCGAGCGGCAGGCCGGTTCCCTACGACATCAAGCCCCGCCGTCCCGGCGACATCGACGCCTATTATGCCGCGACCGACTACGCCTCGAAGCTGCTCGGATGGACGGCAACCCGGTCACTGGAGACGATGTGTGCCGACCACTGGCGCTGGCAGAGCAGCAATCCGAACGGATACGCGTGAGACGCCGGGCGACGCGAAGGGATCGTAAAGCGGTCTTTGCGTGCTTCTGCTGACATGGCAGACTTGCTCGACTCTTCACAAACCCCGATTGAGGCGACCAAGCGCAGGATGCATCGAACTCCCGTTATCGCCGCAACAGTTGCCTGTTTCTTGTTGATCGCTTATGCGACCTTGACATCGCTGTCCAGCCGGCCAGTTCTCCTCGGCCCGAACGAGGCCCTCTGGATCGTGGTCATCGAGCGCTTAGTCGCCTACCTGATTTTTGGCCTTCTCCTATCCTGGCTCTTGCCCGGTCGCGCGATCCTGGCGTGCACAATCGTTGTCAGCATGGCGATCTTGCTCGAACTGTTGCAGGAGTTGCGACCAGACCGCGATCCAGCCATGCTTGATGTGCTTGAAAAGGCGGCAGGCGGGATTGTTGGAGTGTTCATTTCACGACTGCTACCGTTCCGACACCGCAATTGAAGTGCCTCAGGGCTTGCCGTTTGAATTCTCTGCCGTCGGCATCATGACGAACGGACCGCGCCGACGTGCTCCTGCTTTATCTTCCCAACGACTGAGCATCTGACCAAGCTCTCCAGGAGGAACGGTCGAGGGGCGTTTCCGGCCGTTCGTCACGTGGTTGGTGTTCGCGGCGCGTAGCCATTCCGGCTCGAAGTAGGGTCTCCATTTTCGAGCTGCTACGCGTCGTCTGCGGGCAACAAGCGCCCGCGTCCAGTAGCCCGCTCCAAAGCCCACCGCGAACAGAAGCAAAAGTACAACGACGCCCTGCAACAAAGATACTCCGTCCTGTCAGCGGCTATCGCTCGTCTGTGGACTCAGGGTCAGAACTTGACGACCAATCCACCCGTTCCGTGCAGGCGAGCGATCTCACGCGCGTTGATAGTCATCCTCGATACGGATGATGTCGTCCTCGCCGAGATAGCTCCCAGTCTGCACCTCGATCAGCTCGAGCTGTATCTTGCCGGGGTTCTCCAGCCGGTGCACCGCTCCAACAGGAATGTAAATCGATTCGTTCTCGTGCACGGTCTTGACCAGTTCGTTGACGGTCACCCGCGCGGTGCCGCGCACCACGATCCAGTGCTCGGAGCGATGGTGATGCTTCTGCAGGCTGAGCCGCCCGCCCGGCTTGACGATGATGCGCTTGACCTGGTGGCGGTCGCCATTGTCGACCGACTGGTAGGAGCCCCAGGGCCGGTGCACCTTGATGTGGCTCTCGGTCACCTCGGGTGCCGTCACCTTCAATTTCGCGACCAGCCGCTTCAGCCCGTTGGCGTCCTGCTGTCGCGACACCAGCACGGCGTCCTGGGTCGCGACGACGATGAGGTCGTCGACGCCCTCAAGCGCGACCAGCGCGCCGTCGGTCGTCACGTTGCAGTTGCGGGAATCCTCGAACACCGCGACACCCCGCGCCGCATTGCCCTGGCTGTCCTTGTCGGAGAGCTCCCAGACCTGGCGCCAGGAGCCGATGTCCGACCAGCCGCACGCCACCGGCACCACCGCCGCATGCACGGTCTTCTCCATCACGGCATAATCGATCGAGATCGCCTTCGCCGCGGCAAAGGCCGCCGCATCAAGCTTGACGAAGCCGAGATCCCGCCCGGCCTTCGCCACCGACTGCTCGACCGAGGCGATGCTGTCCGCGTCGAAATTGCGATACTCATCGAGCAGCATCGCGGCGCGGAACATGAAGTTGCCGCTGTTCCAGAGATAGCCGGAAGCGATATAGCCTGTTGCGGTCGCGGCATCCGGCTTCTCGACGAACTTTGTGACCGCCCGCACCTCGCCTGCGACAACCTCGCCCGGGTTGATGTAGCCATATTCAGTGGCAGGCCGCTCCGGCTTGACGCCGAAGGTCACGATGCGTCCGGCTTCCGCCGCGACCAGTCCCTCGCGGCAGGCGGCAACGAAGGCATCCTTGTCGCGCACCAGATGATCGGCCGCGAGCGCCAGCACGATCGCCTTGTCGTCTTTCCCCCACGCGAACGCCGCGCCCACCGCGATTGCTGGCCCGGAGTCGCGCCGCGCTGGCTCTAGAAGCACATCGGCCTTACAGCTGATTTCCGCAAGCTGCTCCTGCACCATGAAACGATAGGCTTCGTTGGTGATCACGATCGGTCGCTCAAATAGCGTCGCATCCGATACGCGCAGCAATGTCTCCTGAAACGTTGAGAGTTGTCCGAACAGTGACAAGAACTGCTTGGGGCGGACCTCGCGCGAGGCCGGCCATAGCCGCGTGCCAGCACCGCCGCACATGATCAGGGGAATAATTCGCGGTTCCATGGATATGCCTCGGGTCGTGACCAGATCTCGTCATGGTTCAGCAAGAATGGTGCCAGCCCGCAGCGACACATGTTCTGCCGGACCGGCGACGCTCAAGCTTCTTGCAAAAAGACGACAACAACGTGATCCCCATGAAAGTGGCCGAACAAGGACAGTCACGCCGCATTCTGCCTGACGTATTTCTGTCTCTTATGATCGGACCTTCTGCTTCGTTATCGGCTCACATGCTTGTGTTGCCTTGCTGTCGGCAGGTGAGGAGGTCGACGGCTACGTATCGGCACTCTCGTTGCTCAGCAATCCGAAATACTTTGCCGTCAATTTGGGCACAGGTGCGGGAAGCAGCGTGCTCGAAGTGATCCGTGCGTTTGAATTGACGCAGCGTGTGTTGCAAACATCGATGCTGTTCGCAGCTTCTCCCCGAGGGCGCGGCCGCGTTAGCGTGGCGGCACGTGACAGGTCATCTCTGACCGCTCATTTGGGAGCGGCGTTATCGTCCGCCTTGCCGCCATTCGCCACGCATTTGTTGAAATATTCGTGTTGCTCGCGCCCCGATCCTTTGGTGCTTCCTGCCGCCGGATTCCCGGGCAAGCGGGGCGGAAACTGCGCCGCGGTCAGGGCCTGGCATTTCCGAGCGACCTCGGCCGTGACGGCCGCGGCGGAATCGGGAACCAGGCTCAGCGCAATGCAGGCCAGCACGAGCAACGCGCATTTGAACTTCAAGCTGGCGAACATGAGGGCCTCTGTCTTACCTGCCGCCGCCACCGTCGGCACACATTCCAGTCAGAATGCCGAGGTGCAGGCGAAAAGTCCATGCTACGGGGATGTGAGTTGGTTTAGTCTGCAAACATGCAGAAGGCGACCCAGCAACAATCCCGGCAAGAATCGATGAGTTCGGGCGACTTGATACCGAACGATGATGGCCCGGTGGATGCGACTTCCAACGAGGTCCATTTCGCGCTTGTCATTTCCCGCATGATCGACACGGTCAAGCACAACCCCGACGACTTGCGCCAGGCCGTCTACGATCTTGCCCGTTACAAGCTGCAGGAACAGTTCACCTGCGCGGATGAGAAAGACATCGAGCGGACGCAGCAGGCCCTCGAAGCCGCCATTCGCGGCGTCGAGGAATTTTCAAGGCAGCAAATCGAGCTTGCACTGCCGCAGATTTCGCAACTCGACGAGGGTTCCGCTTCCGCGCACAGCCTCCCCGCCGCCCACCTGGACCCACCGGCCTGGCTGCGACAGGCGGCTGGTCCGATTGATTCGACGCGAGCGGCGCGCACAAGACCCGCTCACCCGCTTTGGCCACTCTTCGTGCGAACCGTCGCGGTGTTGCTCATTGCCGGCGGGGCCGCGGGCGTCGTCCAGCAGAGGGAGCGATTGGCATCCTGGATACGACACCTGTCGCGCCAGCAAGAGCAGGCTGCCTCCGAGCGAGAGCGCGCACCGATGTCAGCGATCGCCGCCCCTGCGCCGACGCCACCTCCGAAGCCAAATCCATTACGCCCAACAGATTACGGTGTCTACGCGATCGAGGGCGATTCCCTGACCGAGTTGCAGCTATTGCCCGGCCGTGCTCCGGACGTTCGCATCGCGGTGTCCGCCGCGCTGAAGATGCCAAGCCACACGGTGCTGCCGAGCGGACATCCCAGATTCATCGTATTCCGCCGCGATGCCGCCACAAGTGTTTCGGACCGCGTGGAGGTTCGTGTCGTCGCCAAAGTCGCGCGCGAGTTCTCCGCCGAGGCCGCTGGCAAGCCGCCCGAAGATGGCAATAGCTGGGTGATCCGAAACATCGCATTCCCGTTTCGAGTTTCACCGCTACCCAACAGCCCTGAAATGTACGAATTGCATAGCGAAGATCCCGCGTTGGAGCTGACGCCCGGCCGCTACGCGCTTGTTGTGAAGAACCAGGCCTATGATTTCACCGTTGACGGCAAAATAGTCGATCCCAAGCAATGCATCGAGCGGATCGTTGCAACCAACGGCACGTTTTACAGCGACTGCAGGAAACCCTGACCCTTCGAGGGCGGATTCGGGAAACTAACTGAGAAAGAACACACGCGTTATCCAACCTCCAGGTTCTGCAGATGGAGGTCCTCGATGCTACCGCTCAGACTCTTGCTGATCGCTCCGCTCGTCCTTGCTGCGCCAGCGCGCGCGTAAGGCACCCAGCAACAGCGGGTGCGCACAACAGCATTCAACTTGTCACCACGGGTTCGCGCAGTACCGTCGCAACCTGACCGAGCAATAGTCCGTTCCAGAATCCCATCGGTCGGGGTCTGGCCGCGGCGCCCCCGAGGTCGTCCGCCAGGGCCAGACATTCCGACGCCGTTAGTGGTGAAGCATGAAGTTGTGAAACTCCGCAAAATGAGCATCTACCGGCGTGGCAGCGTGAAGTAGCCCGGAAGGATCGGTCGCCGGCAGGGCTGATTGGAGGCTGCCGGCGTGCGGAAACTCCGGGCCCACCTGGTGATCGACGATTTCAAAGCCGAAATGCGCCGCGCTTGCCGCTGAACTGGCGCGACCAAAAGCGAAGCTTTCGCACGCGGCCGTCGGAGCCGGTGCCGCTAGACTAGCGTCGGGCTGTGTCATTCCGCCTGCAACGGACCGTCTGGTTGATGCTCTCCCATCAAACTACGGCGCAATTTTTCGAATTCGCTCGGATCTTGCCAAGGGAGGAGCTCGCGGCTGGAGAACCCTCCATGTTTGAGAGCATTGGGTTTAGGATATTGCTTGTCTGACATCGCCGGCATAAGGTTCTGAATTTGTTTGCAAAACTTGGGTTCGTTCCGCCTATTCGCGTCGTGAGGACGTTTGAACCTACAGCGTTAGGCGCGCCGGCCGGAAGACGCCAATTGGGTTCGTTCTGCCAATTTGTAGGAGGTCAGGTTGGCAGCGCTGCTGTGGCTATTTGTTTAGCATCTCCTTTTCAGCCTGGGGTAGGCAGCGGTGCTGTCGCCTGAGCCTCGACAACGCTCTGGTCTCGTACCGGCTGATTCTCTCAATGGCGTGCAACGCCTTCTCGAAGTCCTCGCGGGTCGAAGGTTGCAAGTCATTCATCGTCAAGAAGACGTCGTGACGGGCCGATCGTATCCGCCGCAAGTCGAAATGACATTTGGCGAGGCTGCGCGATTGCTCGTGCCGCAAGAAGTCATCGCTCCCTTGAGCTAGAATTGCCGCCAGGCACTCGATCTCACTTCCTGCTTCAGGATCGTCTTCGATGGGCGTGGCGAGGCCATGTCGCCGTGCGTTGTTACTTGAACGTGACTTGCCTCCCGGAGTCCGTGGACCGGTACTCCGGGAGGCGTTGCTTCGGTTGGATTCGATTTTGCGAGCGGAGGTCACGATTGTGCTCGGCTAGTTCGGTCCGATCTGCTTGGGCTGGGGGACCTTGGCCGCCGCCGCATCGAGGCGGTTATTCAGCGCCGCGCGGGCGCGGTTGGCAAATTCCCTCCGCACGTACACTTGTTTCAGCATGACCTGGAGCTGCCCGCGCGCCGAAGCCAAAAACCGATCGATTTTCGAGAGCGGTTCGATTGCTTCCAGAAACGCCCCCGCGTTGAGGGCTTCTTCGTCATAGCCACGCTGGGCCAGGCGCGGATCCAGAGCCCGGCGAAACTCCGGATTTGCGTAGCACTCGTCGGCCTCTGTGTTCGCCATCGCGACGATAACCGGCGAGGGCAGCGTGGGGAGACGGCTGGGGTGTGTATCCCACAGTGCCGTCACGAGTGCTTGTCGGCGATTGAGATTGAGGATAGCGCCCTTCCAGGCTCGATAACGCGCGATTTCCCAAAACAGCCCGACGATATCGGCTGCCACCAGCCACTCCGAAGCCTCCTCGGGACAGATCTCCTCAATCATGAGGTCGAACAGTGCATAGTAATCTTTCTCGGATTCGCCCGGCAGCAACCGCGGGCACTTGATGAACGGATCGAGCTCGCGCGGGACCCGCGCGTCTTTTTTGGAAGTGAGGTTGTTTTGCATCGTGACAATTCCTAGCGAATTAAATGAGGTGATCAGGCCTTGTGAATCTCAAGTTGGATCTGTATCGAAATCCACGCTAGACCAGATCAAAGCTGATTGCCTTTCTCCGTGCACAGATTTCATATTTTTCTTTCTCATTCGATCCGCCGCGTTGAGATCCAAAGCGCGCGCGCCGTGGCAACGGGATCGATCGCCCGTCTTTCCCACCAGGCGATCTCGTCTCCATAGTTGTGATTATCCCTGTGGTGGGCTCGGCACAAAGGCACCGTGAACTCGTCGCTGACCTTGAGGCCCATCCCGCGGGACTGGGTGAACCTCAGATGGTGGGCGTCCGCCGGATTTCTGCCGCAGACCAGACAGGGCTGCGACCCAACGAACTTGAGATGGGCCTTGTCGCGAAACCGACGCGGTTCGCTGATCCAAAGTTCGCTTTTTTGGATCTTGCCGGGAGCGGCGTCGGCTTGGTGGTGTGTCGAAGCAGGGAGGGACGCATCAATGGCTGGTTCGAAGGGAACGGCAGGAATTGTAGCGGATGGTTCGACTGCGGCTTTGATCTTTCTCGGGCGCCCCCTCGGCCGCTTCTCTGGATCCGCAGATCCCGTGGACGGATGCTTCACCGCCGGTCCTGCTTGAGGGGGCGTTGGTTCAACCGTCGTCAAAATCTCCGGGTGCAAGGCTATCCTGGCCTCGAAGGCGTCCTCGAGCCTCTTGGCATCATCCGCTGACAACCGGTTCTTGGCCTTCAGGATGGCGATCGCGCGCGACCGCAGGTCATCCTCCCCCAGCGTTTCGATCTCTTGAATCAGTTGCGCGCTGATCGCGGCCGACTGCTCTGCGCTGGGCTTGTCGCGAACGGGCTGGACGCCAGGCTTGCCGGCCTCGATTTGGCTTGATCGAGCCGGCGGTCGCACAATGATGGGATTGGGCGCCGCGGCTACTACGCTGTCGCCGGCTGGCGAGTCGGTGGTAAGGTCGGGCGGCGCGTCGAGGTCGTCCTCGCCGGCGATTCCTACCAAGGTGAAGAGAGCGTAGCGCCGCGCGTAGGTCAGTGCAGCTCCCATTCGTCGCGGCGCAGACGCTTCCGAGAGCACGCAAACCGGCCAGTCCGACGAGATCCACTCACCCGAGGTGTGCATCAAGACTGTTGTGAGACTGATCAAGCCATTGACCCGATCAACGTCGGTGGTCTGCGCCACCGCGATCTGTTGCCCGCCCAAGGTCTTGCGGACGATCTCCAGGCCACTCGAAAGGGGCGCATAGCGGAAGGTCTGCGGATTGTCTCCCCGGTTATTGTGGAGGATGGAGCCGACCATCGATTTCTCGGGGTTGGTGAGTTCGGTCTGGGCTTTTGCAAGTGCGGTTGCGATCGAGCCGACGCTTTCACTGGACCGATGCATGAGAACTCTCCTGATTCACGAGGTCGAAGCTGACGGCACCCGATTTGGATCGTTTGGCCCGGACTCCATGGCCTGCCGCCTCCTTTGCATCTTCCGGCATCAGCACCTTGAGCTCGCTCTTGGCCCGTTCATGATCGAGGTGAGCGTCCCGGGTCACGAGATAGAGGGAAGCAAACTCGCCCCAGGAGTTGGAAGCATCCATGTCGACCACGCGGACGGCTTCGATACGGGGCTTTGGAGGCTCACAGTCGAACAGCGCCGGGGGTTCGCCAGTCTTGACCGCCCGCCAGAAGGCCTTTTCGGCGGCGATGAGGATGGTCTGGTAGATCGGGTCGGCCGAGATCGAGAGCTCGATCCATTTGCCGCCGCCATTGATGATCGAGAGGACAGATTCCCGGGTGCCCGCGACCAACATGTTGTGTTGAAGCTGGGCCATGTGCTTCTCCGCTGCGGCTTCTTCGGAGAATGACCACGGCAGCATGAATTTGGCTTCGAAGACCGCCCCGGTTTCCTCGACCAACCCATCCAGGGTGGCGGCCATCCAGGGGATCGTCCGGTGAACGGCGTGGCGTTGGACGTCGGAGATCCGTTTGCCGGAGTTGAGCTCGTACCAGCGGCGGTTGAGGTCCTCGGTGACCAGGCCAAGCTGGACGATCAGCTCTCCGGAAAGGTCCGGCGCCGTAGCCTCGCCCCGCTTTTCCCGCCACAGCCGCAGCAGGGCTTTCTCGTCCTTGCCCATGATGGTGCGGGCGTCGGAGCCGCCGATGAAGTTCATGCGGTCGGGCTTATGTCGCTGTTTTCTCGAAGGAATCATCATCGGCACTGGCTTTCTGCAAGATTTTTGCGATAAGGGAGCGAGCATCGTGGGGTCAGAATGTATCAACGTTTTATGTTGAACCATTTATAGATACATGTGTCAATAGATAATGAAAATATACCCGATTTCGCCTGGGCAATGCCGTGCAGCACGTGCGCTCCTGGACATCACGCAGCCCGAGCTCGCCGAACTCGCTGGGCTCGGAATTTCAACCATCATTGATTTTGAAAAATCTCGCCGTGACGTGTCACGGCACGCGGCACTCTCGCTTCAGAGAGCCCTTGAGGAAGCTGGCATTCAATTCATTGCGGGGAATGGCGGCGGCGTTGGTGTGAGGTTGCGGAACTAACACCGAAAGTCTCCCCGTCACCTCGGTGAGCTTCCGTTAGCGGCTTGGGCGGGTCACCTCATGGTCCTTCTGCCGCGTGAGCGACCAGTGAAGAGCCCCACCCGAGGTCCGCTCGAATCTTGCAGCCGGCCTCCGGTGCAGAGTATCTCGATGGCTGGGCGGAGACCCATCCACTGCAGCCATCGGTAAGGATCTCCGTCAGGCCGCCGCTGCGGAGGCAATGGACGTCTTCACGCATGCGAAACCGTTCGCCCGACGCTCTTATAGATGAAGCCGGCAGCTTCCATGTCCTCGGGGCGATAGACGTTGCGCAGGTCGACGATGACGGGCTGCGCCATCACCTCCTTCAGCCGCTGGAGGTCGAGCGCGCGGAACTGCACCCATTCCGTGACGATGACCAGCGCGTCGGCATCCTTGGCGCAGACGTAGGCGTCGTCGCAATAGTCGATGCTCGGCAGCTCGGAACGCGCCTGCTCCATGCCGGCCGGATCGTGGGCGCGCACCTTTGCGCCCATGTCGAGCAACCCGGTCACGAGCGGAATCGACGGCGCCTCGCGCATGTCGTCGGTGTCGGGCTTGAAGGTGAGGCCGAGCACGCCGATGGTCTTGTCGCGCAAGGCGCCGCCGAGCGCATGGCTGACCTTGCGCGCCATCGCACGCTTGCGATTCTCGTTGACCGCGAGCACGGCTTCCACGATGCGGAGCTGCACATCGTAGTCTTGCGCAATCTTGATTAGTGCGCGGGTGTCCTTCGGAAAGCACGAGCCGCCGAAACCGGGACCGGCATGCAGGAATTTTGTGCCTATACGGTTGTCGAGCCCGATGCCGCGCGCGACCTCCTGCACGTTGGCGCCGACCTTTTCCGAGAGATCGGCGATCTCGTTAATGAAGGTGATCTTGGTCGCCAGAAACGCATTCGCCGCATATTTAATTAGCTCCGCGGTGCGGCGCGTGGTGAACATCAAGGGCGCTTGGTTGAGCGATAGCGGACGATAGATATTTCCTATTACCTTGCGTCCGCGCTCGTCCGACGTGCCGACCACGATGCGATCGGGGAATTTGAAGTCGCGGATCGCCGCGCCCTCGCGCAAAAATTCGGGGTTCGAGGCGACTACGACGTCGGCTTTCGGATTGGTCTCGCGGATGATGCGCTCGACCTCGTCGCCGGTGCCGACCGGAACGGTCGACTTCGTCACCACGACAGTGAAGCCGGACAGCGCCTGCGCGATCTCGCGCGCGGCGGCATACACATAGGTGAGATCGGCGTGGCCGTCGCCGCGGCGCGAAGGCGTGCCGACCGCGATGAACACCGCATCGGCTTCCGCCACGGGCTCGGTCAGATCGGTGGTGAAGTCGAGCCGCTTCGCCTTCACATTGGTCGCGACCAGAGCATCGAGCCCGGGCTCATAGATCGGGATCTCGCCGCGGTGCAGGGCTGCAATCTTGCCCGCATCCTTGTCGACGCACGTGACGTCGTGACCGAATTCCGCAAAGCAGGCGCCGGACACCAGCCCCACATAACCCGTGCCGATCATGGCAATTCGCATCAGACTTAGCTCCTTCCGTTAAGGAACAGATGTTCCGCTGAACACCCTAATACATTCCCTTACCTGCTCGCACGTCCAACATTAGGGCAAGTTCCTGTGTCACCCGCTCGGGGAACGGCCGGATTGCCGGATTGTGATGATCGACGAGGCTGTGTTGAACGGCAGACGTCTCGATGTGATGGCGCCCTGCCCCCTCAATCAGGATGATTAGCGGCACTGACCAATGAAGAGGGTGCCTTCGGACGCGACACCGTGATCTGGACCGTAGAGGTGCCCTTTATGCCGGTTCTTGCGTTCTTGCTGACCACCACGAGGGTAAACTTGTCCGTCGCGGAAAACTCGGGATCGGCGAAATAATGGAAGCCCGGCCCCACCAGCGCGAGCTTGCTCGCAGGCCTTACGTCAGCATCGATGGCAGCTTAGTCGACCCAACGCAGTGCATCCAAAGGGCAGTTGCGACAAGCGACACCTTTTGTCCGGCTATTCGGCCCGCAAGAAACCTTGTTCCCAAGACGCCGCGGATCTGTAGTTGTTGCTCCGAGGCCGTTGACGACCGAGTCGCTGATGGAGGTGCCCATGAGATCAAAGCTCTCACAAATTGCGCTCCTCTGGCCCTGGCGCACCTGCGTTTACCCAAGGGAACACGGACCCACAGAAGAACACGCCGGTCCGCACGCTGGACTTTAGCGCCGGGACGCACACGCCCATGACCACTCCCCCCAGCAGCAGCCCGGATTGGACAGGGGGTTCCACCCGCCGCTTCGGCCAATCCAACAACAACAGCAATCGGACCTACATTCCTCGCTGGGAACACCGGGACCAGCGCCCCCGAATGCACTGCGCGCCAGACTTGTTGATCGACCTGGGAACAGTGTCGGATCCCAGCTTGAACGGTTGCGGACGCAGGACACAGACTCCAGCACCTAGAACGACAATACGGCTGCCGCCAATCGAAGAAATCGGATCATGCAAGGCTCCGGCCTGCGCAACTTTGCGGCAGGCAACGGCGGCCAGCGATTGCGACGATTCACCCCTGCAGATATGCGCAACGGACATGAGTTTGTCGTAAATGCCCCCATGGGACCAGGCCGCGATCTGCGCCGCCTCGTTGCCCGGGTTGGCTAGGCAGCGCGCCGACAACCTAGACGTGTAGAAGAAAGCCCTGGGCCTCAGCGACATGAAGTGCGCTGGAATAATCGTGCCCCTGAACATGCTGCGAGCCGTCGTTGAGAGGGACGGTCGACCGCAATATTTCCGAAACCGTGTCAGGATGATCGAACGCAGGCCGATGATTGACGAGCGACAGCGCTAAGCCAGCGGAAGATGGGGCAGCCACTTGCGGCATGGAAGACTGCGAGAAGACGAAACCGTCCGCCGGCGGATCGATCACCAAGGTGCCACCGTTTCCGTCACTCGAGAGATTGAACGTCGAATTGGTGTAGTTTCCGGCCAGAGTGAGATGCGCGATGTGGTTCTGCGCGTCTGAGACGGTGAGTCCGCCTCCCGAAGTGTCGCCGACATAGGTCGCCGTCGTGCCCGATCCGAACGAGATATCTTTCAGATCGAGAATGTTCGAGCTCGAGGAATCACCATTGCCGGAAAGACCGTGAATCATTCCGGTGAACTGCATCGAATGATCAAGGATGAGGGTACCAGTTGCGGCTTTAAATGCAATTGATCCAGAAGCAGCGCCAGTCAGTTCGAGCGTCGCTCCCGCCTCGAGCGTCGCTGGCTGGCTCATATTGGCCAAGGTCAGCGCGACCTTTCCCGCGATATCGAGGACGGTCGACGCCGTGTTGATCACGCCGTCGCCGTTGAGGTCCTGATGGAATGCCACCTCAATCGATTTGAGGGACGTAGTTGTTCCTGAGACGTTGCTCAGGAGATTGGAGGTGAAATTGCCGTTGCTGTCGGCGGTCCACACCGTATAGAGGCCAGTCGACGTATTCTTCCAGGCCACGTCGTAGCCGCTCGAAGTCGCCTCCGCACCGATCGGTAACCAGCCGCTGAACTGCCCTGCGACATAAGCCTCGCCATTGAACTTCAGCGTCGGTCCGGTGCCGCCGGACGTCGGACTGAGAAGATAATTGCTGCCCGCCTGAACCAGGCTAGTTGCGCCGGCCGCCTCAATGATTGTCGTGCGCAACCCGACCACACCATCGCCGTTGAGGTCTTGCTGAAACAGCGTCTCGATCGACTCGAACGCTGCACTCGTCCCGGAGACGTTGCTCAGGAGATTGGAGGTGAAATTGCCGTTGCTGTCGGCGGTCCACACCGTATAGACGCCAGTCGACGTGTTCTTCCAGGCCACGTCGTAACCGCTCGAAGTCGCCTCCGCACCGATCGGTAACCAGCCGCTGAACTGCCCTGCGACATAAGCCTCGCCATTGAACTTCAGCGTCGGTCCGGTGCCGCCGGACGTCGGACTGAGAAGATAATTGCTGCCCGCCTGAACCAGGCTAGTTGCGCCGGCCGCCTCAATGATTGTCGTGCGCAACCCGACCACACCATCGCCGTTGAGGTCCTGCTGAAACAGCGTCTCGATCGACTCGAACGCTGCACTCGTCCCGGAGACGTTGCTCAGGAGATTGGAGGTGAAATTGCCGTTGCTGTCGGCGGTCCACACCGTATAGAGGCCAGTCGACGTGTTCTTCCAGGCCACGTCGTAACCGCTCGAAGTCGCCTCCGCTGCAATCGGCGTCCAATTGCTAAACTGCCCTGCGACATAAGCCTCGCCATTGAACTTCAGCGTGACAGCAGCATCGGCGTCCGACATGTAAAAATTGCTTCCAACCTTGGTGAGCGACGTCGTGCCGGCCGCCTCGACCAAAGTACCTTCTACCGCATTCAGGACATTGGAGAGCTGGCTCAAATTGCCGGCGGCGTCTGTTGCGGTCGCACTGAGCTGGTGCGGACCCGCGGCGAGCGATCCGATATCCATGCTCCACGTCCCGCTGGACGTGGCCAACGTCGTCCCAAGCAAGGCTGCCCCTTCGTACAGCTTGACGGTGGTTCCGGCTTCCGCCGTCCCGGAAACGATCATGGTATTCGCAGAAGCAGGCGTACCCGAGATCAGCTCCGGTGCAACGGGTGGGATCGTATCCACCGTCATTGTCAACGACGCCGAGGCGGTGCTGACGTTGCCGGCCGCATCCGCAGCCTTGCCGGTGAAGGCGTGGCTGCCGTCGGCCAGCGTTCCCGTCGCAAATGACCAGGCGCCTGTGGCGTCGGCGGTCGCAGTTCCGATCTGGATACCACCGTCAAACAACTCGACCAAGCTGCTCGCCTCTGCAGTGCCAGCCAACGTCACTTGGTTCACGTTGGTGGTCCCGCCAGCGACAAGATTGCTGCCGGATGCAAACGCCACCACGGGCGCGCCCGGTGCCACGGTATCGATGGTGACGTTCAGGGCAGCAGATGCGGCGCTGACATTGCCCGCCGCATCGACATCCTTGACAGTGAAGGAGTGGCTGCCGTCGACCAGGGTTGCGGAGACGAACGACCATGAGCCGCTCGCACTGGTCGTGGTGGTACCGATTTGAGCTGTACCGTCGAACACCTCCACAGTGCTGCCGGCCACTGCTACTCCCGTCAGAGTAATTTGACTTGAGTTGGTGATGCCGTCGCCAACAACATTGCTGTCCGGCGAGAACGACGCCACGGTGGGCGTGGGCACGGATACAACGCCGAAATATTCGGCCCACGCCGCAGCCTCGAGCGGCTTGCCGTCGGACGCATTGGAAAACTCGTATTTGCCGCCGCCGTTGGAGTCCCAAATGTTCACAAAGCTGATGGGTACTCCCGATTGCCGCAGAGTCTGCGAAAGCCATTGCACGAAGGTCGGATTGTCGATGACACCGGCCCCGTCGGCCGTATTGCCGGCGCCGGTCTCGGGAATGGCGAGTGGCTTGCCTGACGACTTGGCCAGATCGATAAGCTGCTGAAGCGTTGTCGCATGGCCTGCGCTGCCGTCGAGCGACCATTGGTTGGAGGCCGGGTAGGTGTAGTAATGCTCGAGGTTGACAGGATCTGCCGCCCATTGTTGGAGGCTGGTGTCGTAGACCGGGTTAGGTGAGTTGAGCACCTGTCCGCTCTTGTCCCAATCGTACAGCTGGGCATGCGAGCCGTAGGGGTAGAGGTCCCCGTAGACGTCTGCGCCGAGGATATCGACATACTGGTTGCCGGGGTAAGCGGTCTGGATAACGTTGCCGGCGTTGCTGTAGTTTGTAACGTCCGGATTCCACATGACCTGGATGTTGACACCGTCGGCCTGGCCAGCGGCGTGCAAGACGGTGTAGATGTGCTGGAAGGCCTTGACCCAATCGGCCTGTGTCGCAGCGTCATTGCCGACGTAAGACGGCATGGTGCTGACATTCATCTCCCAGCCGGGTCGCCAGATTTGTGTCGTGAAGCCGTTGCTTGCCCACGCCTTGACCATGCCCTGCAGAACGGAATCGTATGTTCCGGCCGCGAAGGCCTGGTAGAACTGGTCAGCGGTTGGGGAGCCCGCTGCCGTCGAGCTCATCGGCAACCCAATGACCGGAATGACGTTCTGAAGTACGGCTGAACGGGCGACAGACTCAGCGTCCCAGCTCGCTTGCCCGACCCATTGCGATATGGGCTGGGTCTGGTCGCCAAATTGGTCCAGGTATTGCGGTTTGGTCCCCATCAAGGTCGAGAAGGCATTGAAGTTTGCTTCGAAGGTGGCCTCCTCGCTCGCAACATAGTAGTTCGGATTACCGACAAAGACGCCGAGCGCGAACGGCGTCGCGGGAGGATCGATGACCGTCGTGCCGCCGTGCCCGTCGCTTGAGAGCGTGAACGTCGAATTCGTATAGTTTCCAACGAGAGAAAGGTGCGCGGTATCATTTTGCGCGTCGCTGATTGTCAGGACTCCTGCTGACGAATTGCCCTCATACGAAACTGTCGTCCCCGATCCGAACGCAACGTCCCTTAGGTCGATTTGGTCCGAACTGAGCGGATTGCCGTCCCCTGTCAGATTGAACAGCTTCCCGGTGAACTCGGACGAATGGTCAAGAACCAGGGTGCCTGTCGCGCCGCCGAATGTAACTGATCCGGAATAGGCTCCGGCCAATTCAAGTGTCCCGCCTGAGGCAATCGTAGCCGCCTCAACAGTCGCAGGAGAAAACTCACTTCCTCCGTCTCTTCCGCCGCCGACGCTACTCTGAAGCGGATCGTCAAGGGCGACATTGGACGCGACGAGAGAGGAGAGCGCGACGTTCTGCAATGTCAGGGTTTCGGTGCTCGACAAGGCGACCACCGTATCGGAACCTACTTGCGTGGCCGCCGCGAGGAAATCTGCAAAGGTGGCGAGTCGGTCGTCCTGAAGATGCAGGATGTCGCCGCCGACGCCTGCCTCAAAGTCGCTGATGGTGTCCGATCCATAGCCCGTCAAAATTGCGAAGATGTCGCTGCCGGCTCCGCCGGTGAGCAACTCATTTCCGGTTCCGCCGAAGAGAACGTCCGATCCAGAGGTTCCGGCGACAACGCTCGTGTAGGCCAGTTTTTTTGTCATGAGTGATTGTGTGCTCCTTGGCGCCACAACCACCACGAAGGCGTTCAAGCCGGTTTATGAATTTCGGGAAAAATTGAACCATGCGAAAGAAAGCGCTATGCCCCGTAGTAATACGGGCCGGGAGTATCACGGACTAGGAATGACCACAGGGTGTACACGCGGTCCGCAGAATTCTTCGAATTCTCGATCTGCGCCGAATTGCAACGGCGAGCTCAATGTCCGCTCCGGAACGCTCCCACCCGCAGGTTCCGGGTAAAGATGCTATTGGCGTCCGCCAGCAGCTTCGCCGGGGGTCCCTCCGCGCAAACCCGGCCGGCCTCGAGGCACACCACGTGATCCGCGTCGAGAACGGATTCCAGGCGATGTGTAATGAGCAGCAAGGTCCGGCCTTTGAACTGCTGCTGGATTGCGCGCTTGACGCTCTCCTCCAACGAGCGATCGAGAGCGCTCATGGCCTCGTCAAGGATCAGGAACTCCGGATTGCGGACAATTGCGCGGGCAAGTCCAATTCGCTGGCGCTGTCCGCCCGAAAAGCGTGTCCCGTGCTGTCCGATCCAGGTGCTGTACTTGTCGGGCAATGCTTCAACGATTTCCGAGATACCCGCTACGCGCAATGCGTGCAAGATATCCTCCTCGGATGCGTCATTCCTCGACATTCGCACATTGTCGATCACGGTGCCTTCAACAAGGTCGACGTCCTGGCCCGCAATCGCGAGCAATCCGAGCCAATCAGTCCGGCGGATATCTTCGATAGGTCGGTCATCGACCCTTATGACGCCCTCGGTCGCCGAATAGAGCCGAAGCAGAAGGTTCACAATCGTCGTTTTTCCCGCTCCGCTCGCGCCGACCAGCGCGGTAGTCTTGCCTGCTGGAATGTCAAAGCAGGCATCGCGAAGCGCAGGCTCAGATCCAGTGTCGTAGCGGAAGGTAACGTTGCGGAACGAGATAGGGCCGCTCAACTTGCTGACCGCGATATGTCCCGGCTTCGGGTATTCCTTGTCGTCCTTCGCCAGCATGAGACGGATGGAGCGCAGCTGTGGCTCGATTTGCGCCATATACAGCAGGCTGGTCTCCAGCTCTCGCAAATGCGGCTGCAATCGATAGAGCAAGGCTACTGCCGTAAGACTGGTCGCAAATCCCACTCCCCACATGTCGGCAGAAGCGATCACGAGGCAAAGCACGACCAGGTACCCAACTTCCGTGAGCGGAGAGACCAACGCCGAAAGCCGCGCGAGTCCCAGTGCGACCCGGCGCGCCTCTGCCGACGCCCCCTCGAAACGCTCCTGATGCACCTTCTCCTGGCCATACGCACGGATCGTGCGCATACCCTGGAGGGTCATCAACATATGCTCTCCCAGTCTCTGATGGACCCGCTTCACCCCGCCTCCGAGTTCGCGAATCGGCCTGGACAGGTGACGCAGTCCTGCCGACACCATCATCGAGGCGGCGATGGCCATAATCGTGATCTTCAGCGAAAGCGCAAAGAGAAAAGACACGAAGAGGAAGATCGAGCAGGAGCTGACGATGATGCGGGTCAGGCTGCCGTAAGCGCCGGAGATCAACCATGTCTCGGTCCCCAGAACCTCCATGAGGTAGGCCTCGTCGTGGCGCTGAAAGAACGAATATGAGGCTGACAGATATTGCGAATGGACGCGGTTGCGCGCGACCTCATTGATCTGCTCGCCAATGCGAGCGCTGATCAGCGTATTGGCGAAAGCGAGCGCGCCGCGAGCTATGATAAGAAGAAGCACCACCAGCGCGGTTTCGGTCGAGCTGTGAAACCAGCTCGCCGCGTGCCGGAGCGCATCGCCCAGAAGGCCACTTGTCGACGTCGCGAGTTCGACCTGTCCCATGGCCAGATAGAAGAAAAGGAGCACGAGGGTGATCCCGACCGTTTCCGCCAGCGACGAGGCCAGGCCAAGGACGATCAGCAGGGGTGTCGCCCAACGCGGCAGCGGAGCCACTTTGAGCAGTCGCCACAGCTCGGCCAATGCCGCGCGCCGCGCTGCTCTTTGCCTGGTCGTGTCGCCGGTGTGTTCTAACATCGAGATTGATTGGGATCGCCGATCAGAAACGACGCAGGCGGGCGTCGTAGTTCTCTGCGTCGCAGACTACGGGACATCCACCACGCTGCAGAGGCAATGTCTCGCGGCAGGTCAAGCGCGACGACCCTGACCGCCAACAACGGATTCCGCCGCCCCAACAGTGCAAGCACCGATGCAAAGTACCCCAACTGACCACCGATCAACGCTCTTCGAAGCAGCCATCGAGCGTAGTTGCTAATTCCCCGATCCAGCAAAGCAACGCGATCGGGATGACGGGCCGCCATCTCATCTGCAACCAGCATCCAGGACCGGAACATCCGCGTCATATCGCTGGACATATTATTCGGCAGATAGCGGTAGCCGATCTCATATTCAGGAACGACCGCGAAGTGATACGCTTCCGCAACGCGGCAATAGAAGAGCAGATCCTCGCAGCCCTGGGCACCCGACGCGCGGAGGCCGCTCTCGAATCCATTTGCGGCGATCAGGGCTTCTCGGCGGACCATCGCTGAACTCCCGTTGCCAATGAAATTGCCTTCAAACAGATAGTCCAGCACCTCGCCCGCATGAAAGACCGGATCGGACTTGACGCTGACGCGGCTCTTCGCGTCAATCCAGGCGTACCAGCTATAGACCAGGCCCGTCCTCTCTCCGCCGTCAACCATCGCTTGGAGCTGTCGCTCGATCTTGCATGGCGCCCACAAATCATCGGCGTCGATGAACGCGATGAAATCCGCACGAGCGGCCTGCCATCCGGCGTTGCGAGCGGCCGCCACTCCGGCGTTGCCCTGCCTGATGATTGTGATACGGGTATCCCGCTCCGCATGCCGCTCCGCAATGGCGAGCGTGTCATCGGTGGAACCATCGTCCACCACGACGATTTCGAGCCGGTCGTGCGACTGGGATCTGACGCTGCGAAGCGTTTCGTCGATTGTCGCGCCAGCGTTGAACGCCGGAATGATCACACTGACCAAAGACGAGTTGATACTCATTGATACTGCTCCAAGCAGCGCACAAACGCCTCCAGGCCATGATCGCCTCTAACTTCAATACGCGGCAGGTCTAATAGATCATCCTGCAACCTGGCAGCCCGGTCGACCGTGCTGAATACGGCTTTATAGCCGCACTCCGCCGCGAGAATTCTAAACCGCTGGTCGGTGCATCCAAAGGGAACTGCAAGCGACGTGATCGGTCGCCCCAGCCACGTCTCGAGTTGGATGCGAGACCGCAGCAGTTCTTCGGCAAGCTCGCAGGTTGAGAGCCGATCGCTTCGAGGATGGCGCGCGAGGTGACTGCCAAACATTACACCTTCGCCAGCAAGCTCGACAATCCTGTCGGCATCCATCAGCGGCGCTGGCATTCCAAACGATGTATCCCACTCCGCCCGCCCGCCCGCGAGATCAGTGACGATGAACACCTCTGCGGTCAGATCATTAGCTTTCAGCATGGGCCACGCGTGTTCGGCAAAATCCTCGTATCCGTCGTCGAAGGTGACCAGCAGCGGCCTGCCCTCAAACGGGTAATCGTTTGCAACAAACCACGCCAGTTGCTCCGAGTTGATCGTGTGGTAGCCGTTTCTGCGCAACCAGAACATCTGTTGCGCGAACGCATCCGGATTGACGCGATAGCGCGCAAGCTCTTGCGGTCCATCGGCCGCGATTCGATGGTACATCAAGATGGGAATGTGCGAGCGCCTCTCCGATTGTTGCACTTCCGATCGCAGCCTGACAGCTCCATTCCGCACGATAAATCGCGCGACCTCTCGTTCCACCGGCGCACCGATTTCCGCAATCGTCACCTGCGAATCCGGCGCGATCTCGCCAGGCTTCAGTCGCCTGTAGCGATCGACGCGATAGAAATCGGTTTGTATCGATGCCTCAAGCGCAAGATCCGGCAGCCCTGCCATCACCCGCGCAATCGTCTCGGCTCCGTACGGATTCTCCCAATCGAACCCAGTCCGGGACTTGTCGTCCTTCAAGACGAAACTGTGCGCCGTTATAAGATGACCGCCGGAACGCAAAGCTCGCGCGATTTTCCGTGCAACAAGCGCCAATTCGACCTCGTCATCCAGGTAGTAAAGCACCTCTGAGCAGCAGATGAGATCCATCTCTCCCGGAATGGGGTCCGCGGACAGATCAAGCCTGACGAAATCCACATTGCGAATTCCGCTACACCGCAGGCGCGCACGCTCGAGTGCTGTCGGCGAGATATCGGATGCCAGGAGGCGCCTGACTTTGGTCGCCAGATGCCGGCTAAAATGCCCTTCTGCGCAGGCCAGCTCGATGGCGCGTTCCGCCGGTTCAGGCGGCAGCAATTCCAGTTGCCGCCGGTATTTCTCCTGCTCGTAGGCCGAGCCGTAGTTCCAGGGGTCCTCCTTCTGGAAGAACCTTTCCCAGAACACCCCCCGTCCAATGTCGCGTGGGCTTTGTTCAACGGCATGGCTCTCTCTGCGGCCCGATACCGGCGAGCTTGAAGCGGGCCGCGACTTTGCTTCGCTCGACATACGGTCCTGCAACGCCTGCAGCCGATACCGATGACTATCCGCGTTGCTGCGCGTAAGCGATTGAACACGCCTCATCAACTTGGCAGACCGGCTCAGATGTCGAAGTTGCCAGCCCTTGCGGTCTTGAATGGGTAAGTGGGAGAGGTGCTCGTGAACAAGGTTCGCCCAGAAGTCGACATCGACCGCGCCGAGCAGTCCGACGTCGAGTAAAGCTAGTATTTGCGGTCCATCGCAAATGTAGACGTAAAGGCGGTCCACATGATTGGGCGGGCTGAACGACGGAAGGTGTTGAAGATCGACCCGGAGGCCAAGTGTCAGGGCAAGTTCCCGCGCAGCCGAAAGGTCATCGTAGTCAAGCAGCATGCGCTCAAATCGGTACTGGACCTTTCGGGCTTCCGCCGGATCGTTCCACGCTTGTCCGATTGCGGTGATCAGTTCGGTCACATGCGTACCAAACTGCCCCCAGCGGCCGGCCAGCTTCGCCGGCGTTACTCGGGCGCCTACTGCGATCGAGTCAAGCAGGCAAAAAGCGATCTGATCCGCCGAGGTTTCCGATTGCCGTAGGTCGGCAAGAACTTCTTTTGAAAGATTTCTTTTCTTCCCACGAGCGCAATCTATGCCACAGGACCAAAGCGCAAAATAGGCATGTGCTGCCGCCTGCGGTCTGCCGCGCGCGGCAGATGCGCCGTATTGATGCCGCGGCGCCGGGTTTGCCACCCGTTCGTCGGTGGAGAATCCGCGAGCAATAACAGCATTTCCATCAGCCAGCATTTGCTGGACGTCACTGGATAGGGAATGCTCGCTTGACCAATAATAGCTGAGCAACTCATCGACATGAATCCAGCTGCCACCGGTTCGCGCAATGCGCTGCCACAGGTCCCATTCCTCGCAGGTGCGAAGACTAACGTCAAAGCCACCGACTCCCAGGACCACGTTTTTTTTCACCAAGACACTGTTGATGGCGACTGGACAGCTGCGCGCGAACGCCTCAAATGGATTGGCTGCGACCGTGGCATTACTGTAGCGAGGCGATTGGCCGTCATCAGGCATTACCCGACAATGATCGCAGCAAGCGGCGATCGCAGAAGGACTTTCATCCAACGTCGAGTTCATTTTGACCAGAAACTGCCTGTCGATCCAGTCGTCGCTATCGAGGAACAAAACCCGTTCTCCGCGCGCGCTGGAAAGGCCGACGTTGCGCGCTGTCGAGACACCCCGGCCACCGGATTCAAGTGCAACGAAACGCGCGTCGTGTGCCGCATAGCCTGCAATGATTGCCGGCGTCGCATCAATGGAGCCGTCGTCAACGATCAGCGCTTCCCATCTCGCGTCAGTTTGAGCCAGCAGGCTCTCAAGGGTTCGAGCGATGGATTTCTCGGCATCGCGAGCGGGAACTATGATCGATGTAAGTGGGCCGGGGGTCATTTGCGCTTCCCCTCATGGTTATAGAAGCGGAATCCGGAGATGCAGCCGGCTATCTCCTCCATGAGAAAACGGTCGGCAATCCGCTTGCGACCAACTGCTTTGCGAAGCAGGCGGTACACGTACCATGTCGGAAGATACAGGTACGCGCGCACGCGGTTTTCCGAGAGCGCCGTTCGCTCATATTGGACCAGTAGCGCCGCAACGTGGCCTCGCATGTAGTAGTAGATTTGGCTTGCCAGTCCCTCCATGGTCCGTCGGTGAGAATGGAAGGCCACGGAGGACGGCGCGTAGCGGCAATTGTAGCCATTGGCGAGGAGTCGGTACCAATACTCAGAATCTCCAGAGCAGCCCGCTTGGCCGACATCGAGACGTTCGTCGAAAAGACCGACCTTTTCAAACACATCGCGGCGGAACGCCATGCTGGCCCCGGCACCGATGTCCCAGGCGGGGAAGGCGTCTTTACGATGCGAGTTGAAGCATGAGCTGTCGAAATCCAGCTCACGATAACCTTTGCCGAATCCCCAATAGGTCTCGAAGTGCCGTTGCGCCTCGGTTGCGAGCTCGGCCGGAAGCACGAGCCCGGTCACGGCGGCGACCTTTGGCTGATCGAATGCAGCCACCAGCCGCTCCAGCCAGCTAGAGTGAAGCAGGACGTCGTCATCGGTGAAGGCAACGATGTCACCGGTTGCGCGGAGTACGCCGGTATTCCGGGCAATATCGAGCCCGGGCCTGTCTTCCCGTACGTAGATCGCTCCTGCGGCCAACGCGACATCCCGCGTCCGCCGATCCCGCGACGCATTATCGACAACGATGATCTCACGTGGCCGACAGCTCTGCCTGGGCAACGAAGCAAGGCATGCAGTCAGCTCATCCGGCCGGTCCCGCGTGCAGATCACCACGCTTGCCGAGACGGTCGGCTCGACCTGCCTTCGCAGTTCGTGCTCGATTGCCAGAAGATAGTCCGCGTCGACATGATCAATGCTCGAGCCGGTCCGTTGCCCCTCGTGCACCAGCACGTGGCCGATCGGACGGTCCCCATGCCAAAACACGGTCATGCCCTCGCGCAACATTGTTTCGGCGATGCCCGCAGGCGACACCACCGCGACGTGCGCGACCCCCTCCCCTAACGGCAGGCATGCGATGGAAGCGAGCATGGCCATTGTGTCGCTGCGTCAAACGGGTGGATGACGGTTCCGCCATTCAAGGGCGGTCTCGATGATAAAGTCGGTACCGGAGTCCTGCGGTCGCCAGCCGAAATCTCGCTCGGTTTTCGCGAACGCTGCAACGAGCTTGACAGGATCGCCCGTACGGCGCGGACCGCTGCGCACGACGGGCTTGCTCCTGGCGACACGCTTCATCGCCTCGATCAATTCGAGCGAACTGGCGCCCAAGCTGTCAAAACTGGCAATCGGCCCCGCAAGTCGTTGACGCAACTGTGCGTACAGTAGCCAAGCGAGGCTTTCGCGCATGTACATCATGGAGGAGCTAGCCCTTGAAAACCGGAAGTGCGCCAGCCTCGATACTTGGATTTGTCCTCGAGATTCGATCGGCCCAACTCCTGTTGTCGCGCAACATTCTCTTTCTCTTTTAAGGCCGCCCTCAAAGCAGCCCGACGGTGGTTCCGAGCGCGATACCAGCGTATCGATTCAAAATGCGGCTTCTTCGCGGTTGCGGAAGAATTCACGCAAGTGCAAATGGTAAGTCCGGTTCCACTTTCTCACGGGCGCAGGCGAAAGTTGTATCCGTCGCGGCCCTCTTGACTTTGCAACAACCGTGCAAGGAACTTGCGTGCCGTCGGCGTGCACCCATTGGCGTGAAGGAACACGGACGCGCGCTTCAAACCGACAGCGCCTAAGTAAGCAGCATATGCACCTAGATGAGCATTACGATGGATACGATTGAGGCAAATTCGATTGTGCGGCGAGTTCCGCCAGCCCTAATCGACCCCTCGAGTTCGGCATATCGGCAACGGTCCACGCATATCGCGCGCGCGACGATCCAGGTGGCTGGATGCGCCTCCCAGGACCGCCGAAAAATGTCGCACGGGAAGACGTCGATATGGGCAACTTTGACGAATTGACGTCGTCCGGTCCATGACCGAAGGATCAGTATCAATCAAGCCGTTGCAACTTATTGTGAAGCTTCACGAACTTCGATCAGTGATGTGCCGCCCATAAGCAAGGACGTATCGTCACTCGACGGCTTGTAGGATTCTGCGCCCAACGTACCGACACCCGCACGCGACGACGATCGATATGCATTTGTTCCTGAGCCAACTGGATTAGGTCAGGGCTTGTCCTGCGCAAGGTCATCGGTTGGATAAAAGCGAGCCTTATGCGCCTCGGACAGAACCTCTCCGGTCGACGACCTGACCTGCGCCGTCCATTGGTACACGCCTGGATTGCATGGCCCGAATGTTCGGAACGTCCCGGACGGCAGAATGCCATTCTCCGGAATCAGCAGTTCCTGTCCTCCCATTTCCCTGACACCTTGGGTCAGGGTGAGTGACAGGGTTCTGGCCCCCTCCGGAATATTGCGAAGACGAATTTCCGGATTCGGGAAAAGCGTGACGCAACCCTTGGCCCCGCCCCAGGAAAAATCCAGCGTCATCGGATCTGCAAAGGCCGGATAGCATCCGGCAAGCCAACCGGCCAACGCAACAGCAATGAACCTGGATGACATTGGGACTCCAAAGATCGGTCTACTCCGGCGCCAAGCTGCAGGCGCAATCGTCTGCCTTGTCCGCGCGATAGAGCGGGAGAGTGATAGGTCAGCCCGGGCGCGCGATCAAGTTACCGTTGCGTAGCCCTGCTTATGTGGCCGCTTTGAGGCGAGGATGAGATGCTACACGACTTTTGAGCTCGTGCGCGTGGTTGCGGCTTGTCATGTCTGCTACTTGGCACCGAATTTGAATTCACACCGACACAAGATTTTCTTACTCGTCGAATATGAAGGCGCGACCAGGGAGCACTGCGCTGATGTCCAATATTCAAGCAGGGTGCCTCCAAAACAGAAGGTGCGCCGGCATGTCAAACCGCGTAGCGTTCAAAAAAGTTCGAAATTGAGGATAATGCAAACCGAAGACAGACAACTCCGATCCACCGACGCATGGCGCGCGATCTCGCGACCCGGGCATCATCGTAACACCTATGTTTCGGTTGCGAGATTGGTGCTCTCATGAAGATCCTCGTGCACGACTACGCGGGGCACCCGTTCCAGGTCGATCTCAGTCGCGAACTGGCGTTCCGGGGACATGAAGTCAGTCACGCGTACTTCCACGGCGACCTCGGCCCGAAGGGCAAGCTCGAGAGATCGACCGCCGACCCCGATCGACTGTCCTTTACCGGCGTCAAGCTGTCGCGCCCCTACGACAAGGCGTCCTTCGTGCGCCGCCGATTTGACGACGTCGCCTACGGAAAGGCGGTTGCGAAACTGGTGCATTCAGACAAACCGGACATCGTTATCTCAGGCAACACGCCGACTGAGGCGCAATCGGCTATCGTCAGCTCATGCAAACAGATCGGTTCGAAGTTCGTGTTCTGGGTTCAGGATTTCTACAGCGTTGCTGTGTCGCAGTTGTTGCGCAAGAAGCTGGGCCCACCCGGTGCCATGGTCGGAGCCTATTACCGGTTTCTTGAGCGACGGCAGTTTCAGAGCTCGGATGCGGTCGTCGTCATCACAAACGCCTTCTCGCCTCTCGCAAGCAAGTGGACCGGCACGGAGGACAACATCTTTGTGATCGAGAACTGGGGTGCGCTGAACGATATTGCTCCTCACCCGAAAGACAACGCGTGGGCCCGCCGTTTCGGGCTGCACGAATCGTTCAACTTTCTCTATTCAGGTACGCTTGGCCTGAAGCACAATCCCGACCTCCTGGTACAGCTCGCCAAGGCGGTGAAGGGGCGCGCCAATGTTGTGACCGTCAGCCAGGGCGTTGGCGTTGCGCATCTTGAGCAAGCCAAGGCCGAGTTCGGGCTGGACAATCTCATCATGCTGCCACTGCAGCCCTTTGCGGATCTTCCCATGGTGCTCGCGACCTCCGATGTCGCCGTTGCGACGATCGAACCGGAAGCGGGAATATTTTCGGTGCCTTCAAAGGTGCAGTCCTATTTTTGCGCCGGGCGTCCAGTCCTGCTTGCGGCCCCCAAGGAAAATCTCGCTTCCGAACTGGTTCGCCGCAATGGCGCCGGATTGGTCGTTGATCCCGTCAATCAGTCGGCCTTCCTGAAGGCCGGCCTAAGGCTTCTCGATGACGACGCCTTGAGAGCAAATGCCGCTGCCAAAGCGAGATCATTTGCGCTCGCGAACTACGATATCAAAACGGTAACGGACCGATTTGAAACAGTATTTGACTACGCTTTCGGTGCGAAAACTGCGGAAAGGAAAGTCTAATGGCGACGAAGAACATACCCACCGCTCTTGTCTGTGGCGCAGGGGGATTCATTGGTGGGCACCTGGTCAAGCGGCTCAAGCGTGAAGGCTTCTGGGTGCGTGGCGTCGACCTAAAATTTCCACCATTCGCGGAGACCGACGCCGATGATTTCGTCGTTGGCGATCTTCGCGATCAGAATTTCTGCCGACAGGTCACCGACCGCAAGTTCGACGAGGTGTATCAACTCGCCGCCGACATGGGCGGTGCAGGCTACATCTTCACTGGCCAGCATGATGCCGATGTGATGCACAATTCGGCAACCATCAATCTCAACATGCTTGATGCTTGCCAGAAGCGGAACGTGCGCGGCATGTTCTATTCATCGTCGGCCTGCATGTATCCGGAACATAATCAAAAGGATCCCGACAATCCGAACTGCGCGGAAGATTCAGCCTATCCGGCTGCGCCTGACAGCGAATATGGCTGGGAGAAGTTGTTTTCGGAGAGATTATATCTCGCCTACAACCGAAATTATGGAATGCGAAACCGCGTCGCGCGCTATCACAACATCTTCGGGCCCGAGGGGACCTGGGATGGTGGCAAGGAGAAGGCGCCCGCCGCGGTGTGTCGCAAGGTTGCCCAGACCACCAATAACGGCGAAGTCGAAATTTGGGGCGATGGCACCCAGACGCGCTCGTTCCTTTATATCGATGAGTGCCTGGAAGGTACGATCCGCCTGGCGCGGTCGGATTTCGAAGGTCCGGTCAACGTCGGATCGGAGGAGATGGTCACGATCAACCAACTCGTCGATCTCGTATCCGACATCGCCGGCAAGAAAGTGATCAAGAAGCACATCCCCGGACCGCTCGGCGTGCGCGGCAGGAACTCGGACAACCGCCTGATCGGCCAGAAGCTCGGCTGGAAGCCGTCCGCGACGCTCCGCTCCGGTCTCGAGAAGACCTATGAATGGATCGAACGGCAGGTTCGAAGCAACACCAGGGCGGCCGCCTGAGGGCGGCCCAACCGGCCATGGCTCACGAGATGATCGTTTGGAGGCTCGATAGTGTAATCAGCAGGTGCTTCGATGATTGCAGACTTGATCTACGACGTTGGACTGCACAAGGGCGAAGACTCGGCGTTCTATCTCAAAAAGGGGTTCAAGGTTCTCGGGATCGAGGCCAACCCGGAGCTGGTGCAACACTGCCGGGCGCGGTTTCGCAGCGAGGTGGCAAGCGGGCAACTGCGCATCATCGAGGGAGCAATCGCGCCGGGGTCCGAAGGACCCACGATCACCTTCTACAAAAGTTCGGATTCCGTCCTGAGCACTATCAACAAGAACAGAGCCGAGCACGCGGCGAAGTTGGGCCACAACAGCAAATGCATCGTTCTGCCCCGCATCGACGTTGTCGACATCTACCGCTCCTGCGGCGTTCCCTATTTCCTCAAGGTCGAAGTGGAGGGAGCCGACCAGCTGGTGTTGGAGGGACTGAAGCAGCAGCCGAACCGCCCTCAATATGTCTCGGTCGAGTCCGACAAGATCGACTTTGACGAGGTTGAGACCCAGCTCGGCCTGCTGCGCGAGCCTGGCTACCGGAAGTTCAAAGCCGTACAGCAGCAGCGAATTCCGGGGTCGCGGGTTGAGACCGAGGCGCTTGATGGCTCAAAGCTCACGCATGTTTTCGAAGGCGGCGCCTCCGGTCCCTTTGGCGAGGATCTTGGCGATCCGTGGCTGGACTTTGACGGGATCGTCCGCCGTTACCAATCGATATTCCGGGACTATCGGTACTTCGGCGACGACTCCTTGCTGGCCAAGTTTCCCATTTTGGCGTTGCCATTCAAGACGGTCTACAAGCTCTGCACGGGCCAGCGCGGCTCGCTGCCCGGCTGGTACGATACCCATGCCAGCCTGTAGAGGGTGCTCGCTGCCGCCTGGAGAGCCGTCATTCGTCCCACCTCCCCGGCGGGTGACATGCACAGGACATGATTGTGGCTGCTGATCCAACCAGAGAGATCGAGATATCGATCATTATCTGCACGCGCAATCGTGCAAGCCGCCTGTCGGGAACGCTGGGCGCGCTGCGAGCGTTGCACACCAGCCACAGCTACGAGGTGATCTGGGTGGATAATGCGTCGACCGACGATACGGCGGCCGTGCTGCAGCGTGCGTTCGCCGACGATACGGTATCAAAATACATCCTCGGCGAACGGATAGGACTGGGCGCCGCCCGCAATCTCGGCTGGCAAAACGCGTGCGGCAGGATCGTCGCATTCACGGATGACGACTGCTATCCTTCGCCGGACTATGTCGACGCTCTGCTTGCCGCGTTTGCCGACCATCCCGATGCCGGCGTGATCGGAGGGCGTATCCTGCTCCATAATCCGATGCACGCGAAGGTGACCATTGACGAGGGCCAGACAGTTCGCAAGTACCGGAGGCGCTCCTATGTACGGCCGGGCGTATTGCAGGGTGCAAACATCGCATTCCGGCGCGACGCGCTGGTGGCTGTCAACGGCATGGACCCGGAGCTGGGCGCCGGGACACCATTCCCTTGCGAGGACATAGATGCCATCGTGGCGGTGCTTTGGGCCGGCTTTGAGGGCTATTTCGATCCTCGTCCGATCGTGCGGCATGATCATGGACGCACTGAGGCCGATATGCCCGGATTGCTGCGCTCATACGACCGTGGCCGCGGCAGTTTCTTTGCCAAATACATCTTGCGACCCGACACGCGGCTGACAATTTTTTTGGGTTGGCTGTGGTCGGCCTGGCACCGGCGTGACTGGGCCGGTCTGCGAGCACTCTGGACCGAAATGGCCACGGCCACGCAATATACGCGTTCCAAACGGCGCTACGGTGCGCTCTTGATCGCGATGCCGATCGGCGCGATCGTGTTGTGCTTTCAGCTCGTGGTCACGTGCGCATCCGAAGCCTTGTTGCGCCTGGCAAAGCAGCTCAACCCTCATTCGCGGCGATTGAAGGCATGACGACAGCGAGCCGGCGCTTCGTCTCGGTAGACGATCAAAATGATGTTTGTCGCCAGACGATGAGTGCCACAAGGCGACAATTCCTCACACGCACCACAGCCGCCGCTCTCACGGCCGCCTCCCCTGCCCTGTGCCACGCGCAAGCGCAGACGCCAGCTCCTCCATCACGCCGCGAGCTTCCACCGCTTCCTACCGGCGGCACGGTGGTTTTTTCAGACGATCTCCTCGCCCCGGACTTCGCCAGCGACAGCGGCTTTCGTGCGGACGGGACGCCCTGTTGGCAGAGCCGGCTTTCCAAGACGCGGCAGCAGGTCGGCAACAGGGAACTCGGCTACTACGCGGATCCGGCTCTCAACCCGGAAGCTAACGTGTGGGGCCTCGATCCGTCGACGGGGGACCGCTTCATTCAAGCCGAATACATCCCGGACGGGCTTTCGGATGGCCGGGGTGGCAAGATCACTCTGGGCTGGCAGAAAGAAGCGTCCGTCACCTATGCCGCAGCGATCATTACGTCACAGACGTTCTTTAACCGGATCACAACTGGAAGCTATGTCGAGTTTGATGTGAGGCTGTCGAAGATCGCCGGAAGCTGGCCGGCGCTGTGGCTCCTGCGCTCGGGCAAGTGGCCGCCAGAGATCGACATCATCGAAGCCTTCATCTCCACTTCCGACTATCCGCGGGATGGCGTGGCGACCAATCTTCACTGGGTGAGCAGCAAGGGGCATGAATCTTCGAGCGCACCGATCAGGTTGAGCGACTTCGAGCCGGGCGCTGATATCTTTACGCGCTTCAATCGGTTCGGCTGCTTTCTCGGGGAAACCGAGATCGTGTGGTACTTCAATGGTAAACCGTATCGGGCAATGGCGAATTTGGTGGGCCCAGGTCCATGGTACATGCTGATGGATGTCGCTGTGGGCGGACTCGTGGCGCCGCCGAGCGACCCGTCTGCCTTTCCCGCACGGATGTACATCCGCGGCGTGAAAGTCGTTCAGTTTGGTGGCGCTTGAGAAAGATAGGCCGACAACCCGACATGCGTTCGGCAGAAAACAGCGATCAAAGGGCCACAATTCGAACCAAGCATGTCTTTGAAATGGGATCCTCTTCATGCTGCATCAGATCAAGAAGACCGTCCGGACGGCCACGAAGTTGGCCGGCTTTGACCTGCACCCCTATTCCGAGACAAATTGGAAATGGGGTTATGGCGTCGACGAATATTATCCTGTCGACCCGAGGCCTCGCTGGGGGTTTGGACATCCTCCTCACGGCAAGCTCGCAGAAGTGATTGAGCGTGGCCGGGCCGACTATGCCAGTCTCATTCAGGCATTCTCAGGCTGCCGCGACATTTATTCCAGGATACCGCTCACTGGTGACCAGCTATCCACGACGCCCAACTGGCAGAACGTCTGGTTCAAGGACTTCGACGCGGTTGCCCTGATCGGCATTTTGGTCGCGCGAAAGCCGATGCGCTACTTCGAGATCGGGTCCGGCAATTCGACGAAGTTTGCGCGCTTTGCCATCAATGATGCAAAGCTTCAGACCACGATCACTTCCTTGGACCCTAACCCAAGAAACTCAATTGACACCCTATGCGACAACGTGATCCGGCAACGTCTCGAAGATTGCGACCTTGCTCTATTCGATCAATTGCAAGCCGGTGACATCCTGTTTTTTGATGGTTCACACCGGGCGTTCACAAATTCCGATGCAACGGTGTTCTTCCTTGAATTGTTACCGCGCCTTGCCTCCGGCGTGATCGTTCAGATCCATGATATCTTCCTTCCCTGGGATTATCCGCCGCGCTGGAATAGACGACTTTATTCCGAGCAATACCTCTTGGCCGCTATGCTGCTATGCTCCCGACGACCCTTCAAAATACTTCTGCCGAACTGGTTTGTTGAACAGGACGAGCGCCTTCGCACTCAAGCTGAAGAAATCACCAAGCCATTGGGCTGCAAGACGGAAGGGTATTCGTTCTGGTTGGAGACGGTTTGAGCGATGGTATCCACGTTGTTCGCTTACAAAGGCGCGTGCAAACTGCAAGAATACATATTTCGTGAAGACCGTTCAGTTTTGACGAGATGGGAGCTTTTGACGGTGGTCGACCAATGAACCAGCACGCCTATTGTGGTCCAGCGATTGGTCGGCTAACGAAGAGACGCGCGCACCGCCGTCAATTCGGTTGTTGAGGCGTTGCTGTCGTGCCCGTCAACAAAAAGACCGTGTTGGTGTATCGGAACGAGCTTCTGCCGGTTTCCGAAACCTTCATCAAAGAACAGATCCTGGCACTCAAGGACTGGCGGGCCGTGCTTGTCGGGCGCGAACGCCTCGATGGGTTGCCATTGGACGATCTGAGCATTCGGATCATCGGAGCCGCGAGTTCCGCTTTCTCGAGCAGAGCGTTTTGGAAGGCCCATCGGCTGCTTCGTATCACTCCGTCGCGCATCAAGCGCAGTTTGGAAGCCGAAGCCCCCTCCCTTGTTCACGCCCATTTTGGACCAGATGCGCTTGACGCCTGGCCACTCGCCCGAGCGCTGAATTTGCCGATGCTGGTCACTCTGCATGGCTATGACATCAACACGTATCGGGACTGGTGGGAAGCCGGCAATGCTGGAGCCATCATGCGTAGTTATCCCAAGCGTTTGTTGGAGTTGGCAAGCGAACCACGCGTCAGCTTCATTGCCGTCTCAGAGGCAATTCGTCGTCGCGCAATCGAATTCGGCATTTCCGGTGGAAAAGTTCGTGTCCGATATATAGGGATCAACTCGACAAAGTTTAGACCAGGAGTCACACCAATAACTCAGCGCGATCCGCGCGTGCTCTTTGTTGGACGGCTCGTCGAAAAGAAAGGCTGTCAATACCTGATCGAAGCGATGTCTATTGTACAAAACAATGTGCCAACAGCCCAGCTTATCATCGTGGGCAGCGGCCCGCTGCGCGAACGCCTTGAGCATCTCGCACGAAAACTCGGCGTCAATTCGAACTTCCGCGGGTCACAATCCAGTGCTTACATAAAGCAAGAACTAGATGCCGCTCGCGTCTTCTGCCTTCCCAGCGTTACGGCAGCAAGTGGAGATGCGGAAGGCTTACCGATTTCAATCCTCGAAGCTCAAGCGGCCGGAGTTCCTGTGGTAACCTCGGCGCGCGGCGCGGTCGGCGAAGCAGTAAAACACCGCGTTTCAGGCCTCGTCGTCCGGGAGCGAGATGTCCCGGGATTGGCATCTGAACTTCTGACTTTGCTTACTGTGGATAATCTAGCCAGCGAAATTTCTACCGGTGGCATTAGATCTGCTGCTTCTGCATTCGATTGCGGCATTCTCACAAGCAAATTGGAATCGACCTACGATGAGGTATCACTTCTTAAAACGCAACGCTGAGCTGGTCGACGGCAACTTGTCAAAACAATTGCTGCGCGTAATAGCTGATCGGAAAGGGCTAATCCAATATGAGTTGCGCTGTAGATCGAACAACGGAGGACATGAAGTTTGGCCCTCTCGTTTGGTGTCGTTTGTCTCCTGTTGAGGACATCTTCCATCCTTGAACAGTTTCCCAACGTTACAACTCATGGGCAAAACAACATGACAGAGCTTGTACAGATGAACTTTGTGAGCTGGATTTTTTTTGCCGCCAATCGAATCTTCGTGGCCGCGATTCGGCTGCTGCCGTATGGAAGAGAACCTGTCTTCGATCGATATTTTCGCCTCGTGAAGCGTTTGAGTCCTAGGTATATCGGCCGCACTTACTTTGGGGCGACCATCGACTGCGAAATCGAAGATCACATCATGAAGAGGATTTTCTTCTTCAACGTCTGGGAGCCCCACAATTCTGATTTGATTCAATCCGTACTTCAGCCTGGAGATACATTCGTCGATGTTGGGGCGAACGTCGGATACGATACCTTGCTGGGCAGTAAATCAGTCGGCCATAAAGGCAGGGTTGTCGCAATCGAGGCGGCGCGCTCTATTTTTGAGCAACTTGAGATAAACTTGGCGCGGAATGGCATTGACAACGTAAGGGCTGTGAAGCTTGCCGTTTCGGATCGGGTCGCGGAACTCACTCTCTTCGGGGGGGATCGAGGTAACCAGGGCAGAACATCGACCATGCAGCGTGACAACCTTGTTCCGGTCGAAACCGTCTTGACAAAACCGCTGGACGAAATCCTGACTGATGAGGAGCGCTCCTTGGTAAAGCTGATAAAGATCGACATCGAGGGCGGCGAGCTTCCCGTCCTCGAACGTCTGGCCGACACACTCCATCTCTATGGTCCCGAAATGCGCCTTCTGGTCGAAATGTCGGAAGACCCATCGGGACGCTCGCGGGCGGTTTTCGACAAGCTGCTCGCCGCGGGATTCAGCGCCTACGAGGTAGAGAATGACTATTCTCTGGGTTCGTATCTGAGGTGGCCATCTCGCAAGGCTCCCAAAAGCATTGCGGATCTTCCGAGGAACCAGACCGACGTCTTTTTCGAGCGAGCCGCCCGCCCTCATAATGCCGTTCTGCAGGGTTAAGGTTGTTGTCGCTGTCAGAGTCCTCGCGAGCGGCGGCCCTGATTACCTGTTCAGCGAACAGACGTTGAGAAAAGATGGACATCGCAGAGCCCGCATCAATCGAATTTGACCGTGCGGGCCTCAAGGCGGCCTCCCGGAAGGCGATCGTCATCAGCTATCTGTCGCAGGCTGCCAAATTCGTCATACAATTCCTCTACACCATTACTATGGCCCGTCTGCTCACGCCGGCGGATTTTGGCGTGGTGGGAATGGCCGCACCGCTGCTGGCCTTCGCCACTCTTCTCGCAGATGTCGGATTGTCCCAGGCGGCCATTCAGAACCAGAATTTGAGCAATCAGCAACTCTCGTTTCTGTTTTGGATGAATCTCGGTGTAACGACCATACTTGCATCCGTAATCGTTGTATCGGCACCGCTGGTCGCTTCGTTCTACCACGAGCCCAGGGTTGCCCCCGTCGTTGCCATCCTTGGGGCACTGATGATAATCGGTCCCCTTGGGTCTCAGCATAGCGTTCTGCTCAACCGCAATTTCGCTTTCGGAAAACTTGCCGCAGTCGAGCTCACGTCACTGGTGACGGGAACGATCGCCGGGGTAGCAGCAGCGCTTGGCGGACTTGGTATTTGGTCGATTATTCTGAATCAAGCGACCGGAGCGGTCGTTGCCCTGCTTATGCTTTGGTTGGGCGTGCGCTGGCGGCCGAGTGCTCTGAAAAGAGGGGTAATATCGGACGTACGCCACCTGTTGCACTTCGGCGCGAATGTCGCCACCTTCAACATATTCAACTTCCTCGCCAGAAATATCGATGCCGTTCTTATTGGAAGGGCTTGGGGCGAGGTCCAGTTGGGCATTTACACCCGAGCCTATAGTCTGTTGCTGCTTCCCCTGAATCAGATCATGGTTCCCATATCAAAAGTCGCCCTGCCATTACTTTCAAGGATTCAGAACGAACCGGGACCCTACCGCATAGCGTTCTGGAAAATGCTTGACCTGGCGCTGCTGCTCGTATTTCCCGTCTCGCTGTTTTCGCTCGTAGCCCATCAGCAGCTGATCAACATCGTTCTCGGTCAAAAGTGGGAAGCCGCCGGTCCTATTTTTGGCATTCTTTCAATAGGTGCGTTGTTCGCGCCAATCAGCCACAGCGCCAATTGGCTGCTGCTTTCTCAGGGGCGCGGACGCGAGCTAAGGCAATATGGAATGATAAGCTCGATAGGATTCACCATCGCAATCGTCGCAGGACTCCCCGGAGGACCCCTCGGGGTCGCGAGTGCGTATATCGGCTTTGGTGTCGTGCAAGGCCCGATATTGTGGTCGCTTATCACGAAGACTGGTCCCGTAAACACCAAGAGCCTGTTCCTGGGGCTGCTCCCCTATTTGTTCGCCAGCCTGCCTGTCGTTCTCCTCCTCTACGCACTCCAGAGCGTGATGCCACCAAAGATATGGTCCTTGCTTTTCATGCTTGTATTGAGCTACGGCGTCTTTGCAGCCATACTGGCACTTACACCGCACGGGCGGAATCGTCTTCTCGATCTGGTTGCCGAGGCCAGGCACCTGGTTAGTGGCATGCGCGTCGCACGCGGCTGACCATCCGGGCAAAACCATGGGACATGGCAGCAATCCAACTGTTTCGGTGCTCATCCCGGCGTTCAACGCCTCTCCCTTTCTCGTGCGTGCAGTCACCTCGGCCCTCAACCAGACGCTCAAGTCCATCGAGATCGTCATTGTCGACGACGCCTCCGCCGATAATACGCTGGCGTTGGCCAAGGAACTTTCTGCAGGGCGTTCCAATATTCGCGTCGTCGCCCTCTCCGCGAACGGCGGACCATCAATAGCTCGAAACGCCGCCATCGATGCCGCGAACGGAGACTGGTTGGCGATCCTCGATGCGGACGATGCCTACGATCCCGACCATCTGGAACGCCTGTGCCTGATAGCCGCCGAGGATCGCGCCGACGTCGTTCTCAGCAACTTCTACTATTTCAATCCGGACACCGAGGCCCGGGGATCTGCGGGTATTCCACGGGAAGGTCTTCCCCGTGCCATAGACAGGTATGAATATGTCGCTAATTCGAGGCCTTATCTCGACCATCAGGATTGGGGCTTGCTGAAGCCAATGCTGAAGGCAGCCTTCGTGAAGACCCGATCGATTTCCTATCCGATCCACTCGCGGCACGGAGAGGATTTTGTGATGATGCTTGAATGTCTGCTGGCTGATGGGAGAATAGTCGTTTCTCCCGCGCCGACCTATCTGTATACGCATCGAGGTTCTGGATGGACCCGAACAACGGTCGACTACGGCGCGGTGGCTGCCCAGTCTGCCGCCCTGATTAGCGATCCACGCATCGCCCACGACCATGAGATGGTGCGGCTGCTGAATTCCAGGATATCCGCGCTCAAACGGCTCGCGGGCGAGCACAAGGGCAGAACCCTGTTGGAAAACCGCGCCTTCAGTGATCTGCTGCTTCAATTATTCACTGACTACTACATCGCCCAGGCAACCGCGCGTTTTGCGTTGAGGCGACTGCGAAGGTTGTGGTCGGGTGCCTGAATTCACCGGGTTGTGGGCGTCCTCATCATCGACCGCCTCCGCAGGCGCCATCCCGGGCGCCAGGGGAGGCGAAGCCAATGCGGGTTTGTGAACCAGCCGAGCGAGCCCGAGGACACTGTCGCTCTTGAGGAGATGACCTTCCTTGAAGATTTCCGTCTACATCCCGACACGCAATCGAGTCGATCTGCTCGCGGCCGCCGTGAGATCGGTGCTTGCGCAACAATTCACCGACCTTGAGCTGATCGTGGTCGACGACGCTTCGACTGACGCGACGGCGTCGTTCCTTGAATCCATCACTCGCGAGGACAAGAGAGTTCGCGCGCTGCGCAACGAAAGCCCCCGTGGGGCGCCGGTCTCCCGGAACAGAGCCATAACCCAAGCGACCGGTGACTTCATAACGGGGCTCGATGATGACGATACGTTTGGGCTGCAACGGCTGAGCGCGCTGCACGATTGTTGGGCATCATACGCTCGCCACAACATGCCTGTTTCATGCATCTACACGCAGGACGTTTTCCTGAGTGGCGGAAAGGAGCTCTTTGTTACCAAGAAGAGAGGAACCGTTGAGTTCGCTGATCTGGCGGAAGCCAATCACATCGGTAATCAGGTCTTTGCCCCAACCTCAGTGTTCAGGGAAGCGGGCTTGTTCGACCAGAAACTACCGGCTTGGCAGGATCTCGAGTTCTTCATAAGGATCGTCAAGCAGTTTGGACCAGCTCGGCTATTGGATATGCCACTTTATCGCTTCGACGTAACGCCAAGCCGGGACCGCATTTCATCCAAGCAGGACCGGGTGAGAAACGCCTACGAGCTGGTCTCGAGCTTGCATTTTCAGGAAGATTCCAGGGCCCGGCAGAAACTGATGTTGCAGGTATTCACCGCCTTTTACGGAATCAAACCGACGCTGAAGGACCTCGCCCGGTTTGCCGCGCTGGGCTTCTGGCCGCATGGCTGGGCGACGCTCTTGAAGAAAGTGTTTTGGCTTTGAACCGTATTCTTTAGACGCAATTTGCACTCCAGATTCAGGAGAGAGCCTTGTCGACTAAAGCAAATGCCATGCATACCTTATCGTCATTGCAAGTGCTGCGCGGCTTCGCCGCCTCCCTCGTCGTTTTTCATCATGCAGCGAGAGCGTTTACCGCCAACTGGCCGGCCGATACCGTCCCTCTAAGCTTTCATATATTCAGCTATGAGCGAATTGTCGGAGCAGGCGCCATTGGGGTGGACGTCTTCTTCCTGATCAGCGGCTTCATCATGGTTTTCGTATCAAGCCCATACGTAAATCATGAGAAGCCAGCGCGAGACTTCATTATCAGGCGAGCAATTCGCGTTTATCCGATGTACGCGATAGCTACGGCAGCAGTCATCGCGATTGCCTTTATACGTTTCTATCGTCATTCTTCGATCGACACCTTGCCGCCGATCGCCCTGACCAGAATCATCGCCGCGTTCACATTCGTTCCGACGTTCGACGAGAACGGAAACGTTCAGCCGATCCTTGGCGTCGGCTGGACGCTCTTTTACGAAATGTTTTTCTACGTCAGTTTCGCCGCAGTAGTAGCCATCTTTGGACGCCGCATCGTGACCCCGCTAGCGGCCATATTCTGCTCGACAATCGCAATTGCATGGATACTCGGTGGACAGGATGCAATATCCAGGTTCTTTGGCAACACCATTGTCTTCGAATTTTTGTTCGGATGCGCGATCGGTGGTTTGTTTAAGCGACGGGCAATTTCATCGAACTACGCATGGCCACTTCTATTCATCGGCTTGGCACTGATGCTCGGCGGCTCGACGTTCGCATTTCCCGAAAGCACAAGATTTGTATTCTGGGGCATTCCGTCGATGATCCTGCTTTTATCGTGCTTGAAGCTCGAACTCGCGAACTTCAAGTGCCCACGACTTCTTCTGCTACTTGGGGACGCGTCGTACTCCGTGTATCTCGTTCATGTTCTGCTCATCTACGAGAGCCGGGACATCGCACGAAAGATAATCGACGTATCAAAGCTGCCGGGAGACTTGGCGGTCCTGCTCTTCGCATGTCTGGCCATCGTTTGCGGCACGATTGTCTACCGACTGGTGGAAGCACCGTTAAATTCGTTCCTGTTGGGCCTTTACAGAGGTCAACAGCGTCAGTCCAAAGCTCATTCTGTTCCCGCGACTGAGACAGAACGCGTTGTTCCCGTCTCCGATTGAGTTCGCTCGCTTTGTTTCCTGGCGGAGTGGAACTAACGCCGCTCCGCCGCCGCGTTGCGCTCCGCGATCATGGCCGCCAGCCGATCCGAAATGGTTGCATCCATGACCTTACGACAAAACAGAACTTCACCGGAGCCGTACGGGCCACCTGCTTTCATAACCGGATTGGCCCGAAACAATGCAAGATGGCGCTCGCCGATTGTCGACGGACTCGCTCCACCATCGCTCCAATCGGTATAGCTAAGATTGCGG
Organism: Bradyrhizobium genosp. P; assembly: GCF_049949265.1. NCBI lineage: Bacteria > Pseudomonadati > Pseudomonadota > Alphaproteobacteria > Hyphomicrobiales > Nitrobacteraceae > Bradyrhizobium > Bradyrhizobium genosp. P. Next base: position 6,392,168 of record NZ_CP188195.1, read on the forward strand.
CGCATGTTCGAACGAAATGGCGAATTCGCCAGAATCGTCTGAAAGACCATCTCATCCGGCGAGGAGGTATTCTCGAAGAATTTCATGAATCGTGGATTGCTGATCGCAAAGCTCCGGATGTACTCACATGCGTCGCGCGTAAGAGCCCACCAGGTGCTCCCTGCATAGGGTGTCGCTTCGCCGAGATAGGCTTTGTAGTCGCGCGCTCTCGGGATGACGTGGAGTTTGATCAGCAACCGGCGAACTTTACTCACAAGCAGGCCGCGCAATCCGGGCCGACCGTGATAGTCGGTTAGCCGCGACAGCGGCTTTGACGCTGCGCTGGAGGGCATGGCGACCCAATTGATGAATTCAGAACCCTTGTTCTGCGCGAGGAAATTCTCGATCTCCGCGGCCGACCGAAGCGGATAATCAACTCCACTGAGAAGAACCAGATAATCGTACTTGCGAGGCACCGCCAAGGCGGCTTCGATCAACAGCAGGACTGCGCGGATCTGGGAATAGTCGGCCCAGTAAACCGGAATTCGCGTCGGCGTGAAATGAACGTCCCGGCCAACCACTTGCCGGAACGGATCTATGGCCGTTTTAGCGTCGACGTGGACAAAGATATCGACGGCAGGGGATCGCAGCTGCTCAACCAGCCGGGAAAGCTGCCCGGGATGCTGATGGGCAAGAATAAGATAGGCAATGTTCAATGTGGACATGAACAAGCCACCACACTGATGTCCCAAGGGAATTTGCTTAACCGTCGACGGAACCAGCCCACCGCAGTTCGGTGGACCCCTTTATTGTTTTTATTGTCCCTGATTGGACGAAACCGCGACACGTTCGGCAGACATCGGCGTTCTCCGCTACGCGTTTGCGCCGACCGACCGTCACGCGTTTCACATCCGAACCTCGGACAGGTCATTATCTTTCCCTACGAGAGCGGCAACACTTTTCTGGCGTTACTCCAAGCTCTAATCAGTGTACGTTCAGTGACAACAGCTGGCAGGATCGCGCCTTGACGGGCTGGACTACCCCGGTACTGCATGTCACGGGGCTCTGCAGCACCTGTCTGGCGCCCTTGTCGTTCGTCGTCTCGGATGTCAGCTTGGCCTCCAACACATAATTGCCGGGGCGCTGAATTGCAGGCAGCGAAAGCTCAACAAGGCCTGCACCGTCGGCCCGCTTGTTTGCAAGGCTCTCCTGCAATTTGCGGTCGGCGCTCGCGACGACGGATCGCGTAACTGGGTCGTACACCGAAACCTGGAGCAGCCGGTTCGAAGGATAGTTCTCCGGCACGCTGACAGGAATGGCGAGGTTGAGCGGACTTCCGCTATTCAATGACAAGACCCCCGCATTGGGCTTCTTGTCCGCCACCTTATCGATCGCCAGGAAGGCAGGCTTCGGCATATCGTTGATTGCGGAGGAGTAACCAAACTCCTTCGGATCAGGCGTCAATTCGCCCGGGCCGCATTGCCGGCCGCCGCGTTCGGAAGTCGTGTACTGACAAACACGGAGATAGTCGATCTTAAAGGTCTGCGGAAACGCGGCCTCATCAATGCCGTGTCGGCCAGCCCATTTGCTGCCGCCGACGGCGAAGTTGAGATCGACATGCGCCGGCGGCCCGAGCTTTCCGTCGTTGCGCAGCCACTGGTAGTTGCGCGTGTAGATCAGCTTGCCATCCCAGAACAGCGAAATCTTGTCGGGCGCCCACACGAAACCGGTAGTGTGCCAGCCCTGATTGAGGTCCTCGCTTCCATACATGTTCTGGAACTTGAGCTCGAATGATCGATCGACATAGGTATATTGTTGAGCACTGAAGGGCCCCACCACATTCGAATGCAGCGAGTTCGCCTTGTCCTCAACGCCGTTGATGACATACTCGAAGATGTCGATCTCCGGCGGATGCCAAGTCTTGCCATCGATGTCGTAGTCGGCCTCGAGCCAGAACGCCGGCCAGACCCCCTTGGCGTTGGGCAGGAACACGCGCGCTTCATAATAGCCGTAATAGAACGTTCGATGACTGCGGATCATCGCGGAATCGTACAGACTGACTGATCCAGGATTTTTTTTTGCAATCAGATTGAGCACGCCGTCCGCCACGACGTGCCCGTCGCCATAGCGTTGATTCTCATCGTTGAAATGGTCCATCGTTTCGTTCTGGTAGAGATAGCGCGTGGCCCACTTGGTTCGGTCGAGCTTGTTGCCATTGAATTCGTCCGAAAACACAAGTTCCCATCCCGCCGACCGCGCGATCGTCGAAGTAGCGACGAGGATCATCAGTATCGGGAGAACACGTTTTGCAATCTCGGTCAGGATCATTCAGCCAGCCTTCTGAGTGTGTGCAGTTTCGATGACAGAGACTCCTGTCTTCATCAGCAAGGCTCGGTCAAGTTGACAGTCCTGCATTGGTAAGACAGGTTAGCGTTGCACTCTAGGGATATCCCAACGATCGGCCATTCACATTGACGAAATGGACGGGGACGGGGAATTGGCCTTCCGATAACACACATCAAGCTTGGTTTTGAAGTGGAAGGTTGGCCATGATGTGGTCGAACTGCCGAATTTGTATCCGGAGAATGATGAAATTCACGGCAGCGCGTTGCTCGCGATAAGCAAGCGGCAAATCACAAGCGGTAAATCAAAAGCGGTAAATCAAAAGCGGTAAATCAAACGTGAGAGAGTTCGTGGCAACCGAAGCTTCTATACCGGCCTTCGTCATCAATCTTGATCGGGACATCGCGCGATGGCGGGACATTTCGAGTGCACTGACGCAGCTCGGAATCCCCTTCGAAAGAATTCCTGCGATCGATGCCAGGAAACGGATGTCGCTTATTCGCCGGGTGATCCGCCGCGAATTCCACTTTGCCCCCGCCAATCGGCCGATGAAAGCCGGAGAAATCGGCTGCTATCTTTCGCACGTCGCCGCGCTGAAGCGCATCGTGCGCAAGAACCTGCCGATGGCAATCATCTTCGAGGATGATGCCGCGTTCGACGAGCGATTTTCGCAATTCTACCGGCGCGATCTGCCGCACTTTCTGATGACGAGCGATATCGTGAAGCTTGAAGGCATTCACTATGCGCACACGTCCAAATCCGGCGTCTCGCTCGTCAAGGGCGAAACAGCCCAGCTCGTTGTTCCATTGAAACCTGCACTCGGATCCGCCGCTTATGCCGTCACCCGAAAGGGCGCAGCGGAACTCATCAAGGCGCTGTCGGTCGCCGACCGTCCGCTCGACCACAAGCTCGTCTATTACGATCGGCACGGGATCGATTTCGCAGAGACGCAACCGTTTCTGGTCACTCAGGCAGCCTATGAAAGCAGTATCGAGCTGCGCAATCTCGATGCCCCGCCGTTGCAGCCCGCAGCGCGGCTTGGTCGGGGGCTCGCCTCCGTTGGTCGCGGCGCGAAACGGATCGCCTACGTTGCAAGGCTTCTGGTCAAGCGACGCCTGCTCGGCGCCAAGTCCCCATCTGTCGCCTGATCGAGGTCGCCTGTGCGCGCCCTCGGCGTCGGCGTTCTGCTCGGAACGTTCCTTTTCGAGATCGAGCAATGAAGAAGATTCTCTGGATCGCCGGCCGCGTTCCCTCGCCGCTCTTTAGCGGCGATGCGCTCTATTCTGCGGGAATGCTCACGGCACTTTCGAAAACCGAACAGGCTGCCGTAACGGTCGTCGGCACGCGGCGCGAGAACCGGCCAATCGAGGACCGCCTGCTCCGCCTGCCGGACACGGTCTTTCCGGAAGCGCCGTGGCCGCGGCGGTTCGGAGTCCTGAGCCTGCTTACATCGTTGCCAAGAGATGCCTATAGTCTGGCACCGCCTTCGATCGGGACGGCTCTGGCTGAACTCCTGAAGCAAAGCTGGGACTGGATCGTGTTCGATCATGCGCGCTCCGCCGCATTCCTGCCTGCGGTGTTGCAGCAACGCAAGCAGGCCTCGATCTGCTACGTGGCACATAATGCCGAGGGAAAGATCCGGCCGGAGATCGCGAAAGACTTCACGAACCCGCTGCGCCGATCGATCATGCGCTGGGATGCCGAAAAGTACCGGCTATTGGAGCGACGCATCGTTGATGCCGCCGACAGCATTCTCTGCATCACGGAAACCGATGCGGCCTATTTTGCACGATCCGGCAAGACCACGTTCGTGGTACCGCCCATCTATCTCGGAACGATCGCATCGAGCGATCGCATCGAGTCGACCCGGCCGAGGTCCGTCCTGCTACTCGGCTCGTTCGAATGGGTGGCAAAGCAGCGCAATCTCGAGCATATCATTGGCACCATGCTCCCGGTTCTGAAGAGCAAGAACGTCACTCTCGACGTGGTCGGAAACGTTCCGGAGGACCTCAAGGCCCGCTATGCCCATGAACGACCGAACCTGGCGTTCCATGGTCCGGTTGCCGACCTCTCGGCCGTGCTTGCGAAGTCGCGAGGCGGGCTTGTGGCGGAAACGCTAGGCGGGGGGTTCAAGCTGAAACTCCTGGACTACGCCTTCGCAAGGCTCCCCATATTCGGACTCAGAATGGCGGTCGACGGCACCACTGCCGACGAGCAGTCGGCCATGTATCTTGCCGACACCATGGAAGGTCTGGCTGATTCAATCGTCGACGGCATCGACGACCTGGCCGCCCTCAATCTTAATCAGACCAAGCTCTTTGATCTGATGTCCGATCGCTTCGGGCTGCAGCGGGGAACCGAGCGGCTTCGGGGCATCCTGTTCCCGAAAGGCTGAGACGAGGTCATGGGTGGAACTTCATATCGATCGAAGCGGCCTTCCGGATTGTGCTAGCGTAACCTCGATCCACCCGGGGCAAGAACCGCGATGACTCTTGAGATTCCCATAGCGGCGCCGGCTGGGGCCGCGCACCCGCAGTCAGCATCGCCGGAGACCGAGCTCAGCAAGTCGGGGAGGTTTGCCATTTGGGCCTCGATCATCTCCGTTCTGTTCCTGTCGCAGATTGCCTACAACATCAGCTCCTTTCCGGCTTCGACGGACCTCATCTGCTATGCCGCCGTGACGGCATACCTATTGATCAGCGGCTTTGCTTCGATCGGATTCCTGCCTCTCTTCATGTTCATCGTCGCATTGGTGCTGGCCTGTTTCGCGACAGCGACTGCGACATCGGTGACATCGTGGACTTCGATGCTGTTGCTTTTCGTTCTCTATGCACCCTTCATCATTCGGCTTAAGGGCGATCCGGACGCGGTTCACGACTATATCCTGTCCGCCTATGTTTCGGCGGCGACCACCATCGCCGTTGTTGCGATCGTGCAAATCGTGCTGGTCAACGCCACCAAATCGTCGCTTCTAACCAACATCTACTTCAATCTGCCCCAGGCCATTCGTGGTGCCGGCAACTACACCTTCGTTCGCGAGGGCGGCGGCATCATCAAGGCAAACGGCTTTTTCCTCCGCGAGTCGGCTGATCTTTCCATCGTCGTAGCCCTGGCCCTTGTCATCGAGTTCGGGTCGCGGGCCAGACTGACCGTCATGGGCATTCTCGGGGCGGGATTGATTTGCTCGCTTTCCGGCTCCGGCCTGCTCGCAATCACCGCAGGATTGTTGATGCCGAGATCACTCGCTCGCATTCCGCTCCTCGTCGTCTATCTCGTTGGCCTGATCCTCGCGCTGTACCTGCTTTACAGCCTGAATATACCAGGCCTAGACCTGTGGTTCAGCCGCCTCTCCGAGTTTCAGACCACGAATACCAGCGCTTATGCACGCTTCGTCGCGCCGATGGAAATGATCGGACATAGCTTTGACGCCGGTCCGCTAACGACCTGGTTTGGCAACGGCGCAGGCAGCTATCTGAGGGATATCACGCTGTACCGCATAACCTATGAGGTCAACGACCCAACCTGGGCGAAGCTGACCTATGAGTACGGCCTGCTGGGATTCGGCCTGATCTCGGCCATTCTTCTGCAAAGATTGTATTCGAGCCGGCTGCGCGTCGAGATATGCAACTATCTGCTGTTCAGCTGGATTAGCGTCGGAGTCGTGCTGAAGCCGAGTTTCGCGCTCATCGTCTGGCTGCTGACACTGGTTGGAAAACCGGCGCACCGGCGAGCAGGGCCGCTATCGGGCTGAACCTTCCGCTGGCCTCGCGCGGTCGACCGAGCGCGCTCTTCACACAATTGACATACCGGTTCTCGACGGCGCCCGCGGCGCAAAAAAAACGCACAGCGTCCACACGAACAACGAAGTCTGTTGGGAGGGTGAGAAGCCCCGGCGGGAGCGAAACGCCGCGAAAATGGCGGCAGCTGTTTGCGCCGAACTCGCCCGAAAGGCGATCGACACACGGCCGCCTACGCAAGGACGCAGCACGGACTCCTGTAGGCGTCCTTCAGACGGCGGTGGTCGCGAACGGAGACAGCATTGGCAAAGCTTTTCTCCATCCAATACTTGAGAGCATTTGCGGCCCTTGGGGTCGTGGTTTTTCACGCGCAAGGGCTCACCCACGGACCGGAACTCATCATCGGCAGCGCCGGCGTGGACGTCTTTTTCGTCGTCAGCGGCTTCGTCATGTGGACCGTGACTGCGCACCGCAGCACGCAGACTCCGGCGGGGTTTCTTCTGAACCGCATCATCAGGATCGTTCCGATGTATTGGTTCGTGACGCTCTCTTTCGTCTTCGCGGCAGTCACCTTTCCGGCCCTGTTTCCGCGACAGGTCGTAAGCATCGACCACACCCTCGCCTCACTCTTCTTCGTTCCGATGCGATCTCCGAGCAATGGCGGGATCTGGCCGGTGGTGGTGCCCGGATGGACCCTGAACTGCGAAATGTTTTTCTATGCCATTTTTGCTTTGGCCCTGGCACTCTTTCTCGAGGACACCAAGCGGCTTATTTTTCTGGCTGCGGTGTTTTTCGCCCTGATCCTGGCAGGGCGCGTTTACACTGGCAGCAGCCCGCCGATCATTTTTTTCACCGACCCGACCATGCTCGAGTTTCCGTCAGGGATACTGCTAGGCAGAGCATTTCAGCAGGATCGCTTACCGCGGCTCCGCTGGGGTTACATCTCACTAGCGGTCGGTCTGCTGCTATTTCTTGTTTCAGCCCGGCTCGATATTGGATCGCCACGCATCGTGGTCTGGGGAATACCGGCGTTCCTGCTCGTCGCCGGGGCCGTCATTATTGAAGACAAGCGGAACGTTCCCGTTGTTCCTGCACTTGCCGTGCTCGGTGACGCTTCATATTCGATCTACTTGACGCATACGCTCACCATCTCTGCGATAGAGAAGTTCAAGGCGCATTTCAGTCCCGCGTCACTCTTCGTCGCCAGCCTGCTTCTTTCGGCCTTGGTAGGCGTCGCCGCATGGCGGTTGTTCGAGCGTCCATTCGCCGAGTTTCTGAAGCCGGGTCCCGGAGTTCAACGACCGCATCTGGCCGGGTGAAAGCTGCTCGTGTTCATGCCAGATGCGCGGCTAACCTGGCGCTTTTTTCGCCACCCGAAGCAGGCTAAGCGCCCGCCTCATCCATTGCGGCCGCGCCGTCGGAACATAACGCCAACTCACCACAGAACGGCGAAGGCCGCTCGGCCCGAACAATGCGCAGATCATCCATAAGAACAACGAGATCCGCTGCGTCTGGGAGAAGCCCTGCGGAAATGCCAGGGCCTTGAAAGTAGCGGAGGCAATCCGCATCGCGCTGTCGCCCGCAATCGGATGGATATCCGGCCGCAGGGAGTATGACGCCGCGCGCAGACACAGGAACAGCAAATTCCTGTTGAGCGCGCCCGCTTCCACCGGCATGTCCACGCTGCTTGCTACTTCCGTAAAGAATTTGTGGCGCCGACGTGTCAGGTCGACCTCCCGCGCGAAGCGGCTGTCGTCCAGATGCAGGTGCGCGCCATGGTTCATCCCATGAACGCGATAATCCACCATCGGCTTTGGAATGGTGATGACATCGCCATAAACGGGCGCCGCAGCGATGAGATAGCTGTCGGGCGCGCGGTCGATAAAATTTGATTCAAAACCGAAGATGCGATCGACCACCGACCGCGGATACGCGCTGCCCGATCCCGGCGGCGTCGGATAGACGCCGGTCGTCGTTACCCATGTGCGGATGTCCTGGGGGGTGGGATGTGAGAAATATTGTGGCAGAATGCCGCCCGTCGGATTTCCTCTGGCATCGATGACGCGCATCTGAAACTGAAACTTGCTGGCCTGGTCGGACCAGACTGCCGCAATTTCAGTCATTATGTCCGGATGAAGTGCATCGTCCGAATCGAGAAATATCACGACGTCACCAGCGCAGCGGCGGAACCCGTTGACGCAAGACGGCATCTGGCCCGCATTGGCCTGGCTGATGATGCTGATCCTGTCGGCGTAGGTCTTGATGACATCGAGTGAATTGTCCGTCGACCCATCATCGACGACGATCACCTCGACGTTGGGCCAGCGAATGTCGAGCGCGCTCTTGACCGCAGTGCCTACATAATCGGCGTAGTTGTGATTGGGAATCACGACCGACAAAACCAGCTCATTCGTCACTTCGGGTTCCTCAGCCTTTGATCCACAACGAGTTTCTTTATTTCGCATTCTCGCGATATGGCAATGAATTATCCCCGTAGGCACGCGTGTTGCATCTCTGATAGCGTCGAAACCGTGTCATCGAACCTTCAATATGTGGCTGCGCTTTCGACCGCCATGAAACTGTCGAATTATAGATAGAGATTGCGACTAACAACAAAAGGAGGGGGGAGCGCAAGCAAGTCGGGCAATGACCGTGTTGCCAAGAAGGGGAACGGCTGTGTCCGCAGAGCTATATCGAGAACTCGCCTGGCTTCCGAACCCTCCTGCCGATTTCTCAGTCCGCTGCAAAGAACTGCCAAATGGCTCGGGCGGCGCCCCCGGCAAGGAAATCAGAGCCCTCGCAACGCACGCGCTCGATGAGCGGCAGCTGTCCCGGCTGGGCCGGACGATTCAATCACTGCAACGTAGCGGCGAACCTCTCGCGCCGCTCGCGCCTTTCCGACTCGGCCTGATCGGCAACGGCACGCTCGATCTGATCGTTCCCGTGCTGGTTGCGACAGCTGCCCGTCACGGTTTTGCGCTCGAATGCATTACGGGCGCTTACGATCAGTTCCTGCAGGATGCGCTACAGCCGGATTCTCTCCTCAACAAGGCGCGGCCTGACGCGGTCCTGCTTGCACTCGACCACCGCGGACTATCCCTGCAGCCGTGCCCGGGCAACGAGCAGATGGCTACCGAAGCCGTCGACGCGGCGGCCGCACTCGTCGAATCGATCCGTGCAGGCGTGTCGCGCAACAGCGGCGCGCTGTGCATCCTGCAGACGCTCGCCGCGCCGCCCGAGGGGCTGTTCGGGTCCTTCGACCGCGCGCTGGCCGGCACCGCCCGCAATCTCGTTGATCGCGTCAACCGGAAGATCTCCGAGGCGGTACTATCGTCGACCGATATGGTACTCGACGTAGCCGGCATCGCGGAGACGGTTGGCCTTGCCGACTGGCACTCGCCCGCCCAGTGGAATTTGGCGAAGCTGCCGTTTGCAGATGCCATGGTGCCACTCTACGCCGAACATGTCGCGCGCATCATTGGCGCGCTGCGCGGCAAGAGCCGGCGTGTTCTCGTGCTTGATCTCGACAATACCGTCTGGGGAGGCGTGATTGGCGACGACGGCATCGAGGGCATCCAGATCGCCCAGGGCGATGCGACCGGCGAAGCGCATCTCTCGGTTCAGCAGCTCGCGCTGACACTGCGCGCGCGCGGCATCGTGCTCGCGGTGAGCTCAAAGAACACCGACAGCGTCGCGCGCAAGCCGTTCAGGGAACATCCGGACATGCTGTTGAAGGAAGAGCATATCGCAGTGTTCCAGGCCAATTGGAACGACAAGGCAACCAACATCCGCGCCATCGCAAAGGAACTCGCGCTTGGCCTGGATTCCTTCGTCTTCCTGGATGACAATCCAGTTGAACGTGGCTTGATCCGGCAGGAACTCCCGGAGGTGGCGGTGCCGGAGCTCGATACCGATCCGGCGAGCTACGCGCGCACGCTGGCCGCGGCCGGCTATTTCGAGGCGATCAATTTCTCAGATGAAGACCGCGCACGCGCCGAAATGTATCAGGCCAATGCGCGCCGGCTCAGCCTGCAGGGCCAGACGACCGATCTGAACTCCTACCTGCGATCGCTGGAAATGCGCATCGTCTTCGGCCCCTTTGACCGGACCACGCGCGCCCGTGTCACCCAGCTCATCAACAAGAGCAACCAGTTCAACCTGACAACGCGCCGTTACACCGAGTCCCAGGTCGAGCAGCTGGAGGCCGCCCCCGGCGTCATGACGCTGCATGCGCGGCTGATCGACAAGTTCGGCGACAACGGCATCATCTGCGTGATCATCTGCCGTGCGACCCGTCGCGACACCTGGACGATCGACAGCTGGTTGATGAGCTGCCGGGTGCTCGGACGAAGCGTCGAACAGGCCGTGCTGGCCGAGGTCATATTGCGGGCGCGCGCCGCCGGCATCACGACCCTGGAAGGCATCTATCTTCCTACCGACAGAAACGAGATGGTCCGCGAACACTACGGCAAGCTTGGCTTCACGCGCCTCGACGATGGCACCGATGGGAGCAGCCGGTGGGAGCTCCGTACCGACGTTGAACTGGGAGATCTGCCGATGACGGTTCAGCGCGAGGAAAAGCAGTTCGAGCTGGCCTGATCCGATCTGATCTGATCAGATCGCCGACAAACTTCCACGAGAATTTCAGACAGCTTCGAGCCTGATATCCATGAGTCTGACATCGCCTCTGTTTTTTGCGTTTCTTGCCGCGGTAGTGGTCGCCTTTCACATCAGTGAATCGATCACCTACCGACGGTTCGTGCTCGGGGCTGCGAATGCCGTATTCATCGCAAGCTACTTGACCGACGTCACGCAGGTGTTGCCGCTGATCGCCTTCCTGGCGCTCGGCTACCTCTGCGTATCCGCGCTCTACCTCCGCCAATCGTCCCTCGTGCTGGCGTTGGGCATCGTCGCGATCCTTTGTTGCTACGTATTCCTGAAGCGCTTCTCGTTCTTCGAAGCGATCGGCCAGCTTCCGTTCCCCTATTTAACCATCGGACTTTCGTACATCCTGTTCCGGATCCTGCACATCGTGATCGATGTGCGATCGGGAGATCTGACCGAGCGAATTGGGCCGCTGGCGTTTTTTCGGTTCACCTGCAACTTCCTGTGCTTCGTCTCTGGTCCGATCCAGCGCTATCAGGACTTCAGCGCGATGGATGGAAAGGCGGCGGTTCAGCTCGACGCGTCGGTGGTCTATGCGGCGTTTTCCAGAATCGCCACCGGCTATGTGAAATTTGTCATCATTGCCGCGACCGCCGACTACGCCTTTACGTTCCTCAGTCCACACCTGCTGCAACCGGCCGGCCTGCCGCTTCTCAAGCTGTGCGCCGCCTACGCAGCGGTCGCATCGCTCTACACGGTCTATCTGTATTTCAATTTTTCCGGATACATGGACATCGTAATCGGCATCGGCACCCTGCTCGGGCAAACCCTGCCGGAGAATTTCGACAAGCCGTTCTCGGCGCGCAGCTTCCTTGAATTCTGGCAGCGCTGGCACATGACGCTGTCGCAGTGGTTCAAGTTCTATCTCTTCAACCCGCTCCTGATGTTCCTGATGACGTGGCTACCCTCGCCTGCGCTCACGTCCTATCTCGGGGTGCTGGCGTTCTTCATCACGTTCGGCGTAATGGGTGTCTGGCATGGCACGACGGCCGTGTTCGTCATTTACGGCCTCCTGATGGGTGCCGGCGCAAGCATCAACAAGCTCTGGCAGGTGGCCTGCACCGAACGCCTGGGCAAGAAGCGCTATCGGGCGCTTACCGAGTCCACCGCCTACATTTATTCGGCGCGAGGCCTCACGGTTGGCTATTTCGTGCTCGCACTGACCTGCCTGTGGGTCCCGGAGCTGCCTCAATTCACCCATCTGCTGGCGCGGCTTGGTGTCGCCGGCGTTCTCGGCACCTTCGTCATGGTGGCGGCGGCGTTCGCGATTGCTGCGTTGAGCGTGGATTTCATCCAGGCTCGGGCTCGCATCACGGTCACATTGCCTGCAATCCAAGGCAGCGAGATCCCCAGGAATCTGCACCTGGCAGGCAAGATGATGGCGATCGTCGCCGTCGCGACCCTGCTGCACAAGGCTCCGGACTTCGTCTACAAGGCGTTTTGAAATTGAAATACATCCTTCGACAGTCGGCGTTGACCTTGTTGTCGTTCGCCTTGCTTTACGTGCTGCTCGCCGGCGCGTCGTTCGTCGTCTTTCCGGATCCGGCGAGCGGCGGTCCACGGGATTTCCAAGCCGCAGGACAAACGCTTTACATGACGGTTCCCAAATATGTCTTCCTCGGTCGCAGCGTGCTCGCCAATCCGGACCGGAAGATCATCCTGGTGGGGGCATCGAACACCGGCGTCGGGTTCCGGCAGAGGCTCGTGCAGTCGAACCTCGGCTGCGCCAAGGTCAGTAACCTCGCGATGGGAGGCGCCAATATTTCCGAGGTCGGGCAGGTGATCGATCTCGTCCACGAGGTGCAGAGCGATCAGGAACGCCGGCTGAACACCTTCGTTATCGGCGTCTGGTTCGGCATGTTCATCGATTCGGACGTGAAATATGTCGAAGGCGACCGCCATCGCGGGGAGACCGATCTCGATATCGAACGGTACCGCTATGGCTTCTTCCGTCGCACGCCGGAGGGTCCAGTCGCGGTGTTGCCCGCGAAATGGCTGGACGCCGGCGTCATGGCGATCCGACCTTTCCTGCTGCTCGAGAAGGTCGCGCGCCAGGCCAGGGCCGGCATCAATCTCGCGCTCACCGGCCGCGTCAGCGCCCAACGCACCGACGACGAACGCGAAAGCGTCGCGATGTCGGACGCTGAGAAGCAAAAGGCGCTGGAATACTGGAAGGAGACCATGGGGCGCACGGGCGATATATCTCCGGCCCAGGTCGAAGTCTTGAAACAGACCATCCAGGCGCTGCTGGACTCGGGGGAGAAGGTCGTGCTCGTCGACCTTCCGATTCCCGCTTGGCATCGCGACGCAAGTCCCTATCAGCCGAGCTACCGGCGGGCACTGACAGGCCTGCTTCAGGAGTTTGGCGATCGGCCCAACTTCAGCTCGCTGAGCATGGACGATCTCGACAACGACCTCGACTATTCGGACGAGGTGCATGCTAAAGGGCATATGGCCAAAGTCTGGTCGACCAGGCTGGCGAGCAAGCTGGATTCGTTCGTCTGCCTTGAGAAGCCTGACAAATCTTCACCCAAGGTCACCACCTTGCGCTCTTCGGAGCAGATGACAACGGCAACCCCGGCTAACTGACCGGCCTGCGATCCGCGCCGGCACCACCAACACACTCGACACAACACACTCGACAAAGGATGACGCAATGGAAAAGGCCGAAGTCTACAGCAAGCTCACCGGTGTTTTTCGGGATGTATTTGACGAGGACGATATGGCTCTCACCCCGCAAACCACCGCCGACGACGTCGACGGCTGGGACAGCCTGTCCCATATCCGTCTTGTGCTGGCTGTCTCCAAGGCTTTCGGCGTGAAGTTCTCCGCATCCGAGATCGGAAGCCTCAAGAATGTCGGCGAGTTCGCCGATCTGATCGAGAAGAAAGCATAAGGACACGTGGACCGCTCAGCGAACGACGTCGCGCCGGCATTGGCGGCACTGGCTTTCCATCACCTCGGGCTTGCAGTCGCATCCCCGGAGGAGGCTTTTCGTTACCTGGCGTCACTCGGCTATACGGCCGGAAACACCGCTTTCGACCCGATACAGCGGGTTAACCTCGCTATGCGGCATCACTCCCTGATGCCGGACGTCGAAGTGATCTGGCCGGGCGCCGGCCCCTCGCCGATCGACAAGCTGATCAAGCGAAGCGGCACCATGATCTACCATCTCTGCTACGCATGCCCCGATGCCGAACAGGCGCTGGAGGCGCTCTCGGCATCCGGGGTCGAGATCATGCCGGTCAGCGCTCCTGCGCCGGCGATCCTGTTCGGCGGCCAAAAGGTCTCGTTCCATCATGTTTCCGGTTTTGGCCTCATCGAGATTCTCGAGACCGGCACTGAACTCTAGGCGACGATCAAACATGGCAGATCGCATGAACAACAATCACCCGTCAGGCCATTTCGGTCATGTCAGCCGGATTGCATGCGGCCTGGCCCTCGCTGCCCTGCTTTTCGCACCGGAAGCGCAAGCCCAGATCGTCGGCTTCGGAAGATCATCGGCGCCGATGTACGGAGGAACTGGAGTGTCGCCAATGCCGGCGAACCCGTTCCCACCGATGAAGGGCACCTATGTCGAGGCCCACAAGGCGATGGATGGAACGGCCTGCATATCGGTCCATCCCTCTGTGCGTCCGCAAGTCATCGATCCGAAGATCATCGATCAGATCGTGCTCGTGAACAACAGTTGCGGCCAGTCCATCAACGTTCAGGTCTGCTATGCCGGCAGTTCGGACTGCATCACGGTTGCGCTGAACGGCTATCAGAAGCTGCAAAGGATCCTCGGCATCTCCGGGGGTTCGACCTCATTCCGCTACGAGTACCGCGAGTTGTATTGATGGCGCACGCGCAACACCAACCGCAGCCCTTGTCGGACCATACGTGGCGGAAGTCCGACGCGCCGGATTCGGCATCTTCACTCGAATCGAGCCTGGAGCGCACGTCCGGCCCTACTCAGGCCTTTGTATTCGGAGGTGCTGGCTTCATCGGAACACACCTGATGAACCGGCTCGTTGCGTCCGGAAAATACGATCGGATCGTCGCCCTCGATATCGGCAAGCCGAGGACTCAGATTGCCGGAGTCGAATATGTCCATCACGATGTCCGCGAGCCGATCGACCCGACGCTCACGCGAGGAGCGCCCGTCGACATCTTCAATCTGGCGGCGATCCACACCACGCCGGGCCACCCGGACGGCGAATATTACTACACCAATGTCCTCGGCGCGGTGAACGTATGCCGATTTGCCAAGGAGACCGGCAGCCAGAGCATCACCTTCACAAGCTCGATATCGATCTACGGGCCAAGCGAGGCCCCGCTCGACGAAGATTCGGAGCCGGCACCGGTCAGCGCCTACGGGCGTTCCAAGCTCTCGGCCGAAGCCATCCACCTGCTGTGGCAAGCGGAGGACGCGGCACGACGGCTCACGATCGTTCGTCCCGCCGTCATCTACGGCCTCTACGAACAGGGGAATTTCACGCGGCTCTCGAAGCTGCTGGAACGACGGGCCTTCGTCTACCCCGGCCGAACCGATACCATCAAATCGTGCGGCTATGTGAAGGACCTGGTCTCTTCGATGCTTTTCATGGCAGTTCGCAACGATGGCGTATCGGTCTACAACTTCTGCTACGAGCACCGCTACACGATCAGCGATATCTGCACGGCATTCTCGCAGGCCGCCGGCTACAAGCCGCCGACGCTGACCATTCCGGTATGGTTCATGAACTTCGCCGTCCTTCCGTTCGAGATGCTGCACAAGGTTGGCATCAAGACCGGGATCAATCGCGACCGAATCCGGAAATTATGGTTCTCCACCAACATCCTGCCGAAGCGGCTGGTCACCAGCGGGTTCAGCTTTGAATACGACGTGGCAAGCTCGCTCGACGATTGGAAGCGCGACTCCCGTGTTAAGGACTTTGATTGACGATCGCGGTCGGTTTCGGGCGGATTCCCGAAGGGGCACCCTTGGCTCGGCGTCTGCGGCCGGCACCTTACGCTGGAACCCGAGCGGTGAAGGTTCCCATTTGTGCTCGTGGAACTGGGAAACCAGAGCACCGAAGCGCGCCAAGCTGTGGCCGAAATGGGTCCTTCCTGCACACCTTTGGTCATCATGGGTTCGAGTAGCGCTTTAGCTGCCAATGGTCGAGGCATAATGCGCGAAAATGGGGCGGACCTTGCCGATCAAAATCGCCCGGATCACTTTGCTCGCTACTTTCCATTCTCTTGCCGATTTCTTGTTGCAAGTGTCCGGGTTCTCACTCGCGACATCGCCGCTGACCGGCATGGGAATTGCTCGGTCAGGATCTAGCCGGAACCACCTAACCAAGCGTTGTCGTCCTGGACCGGTACACGTTGCCAATTCTTCGTCACGTCCACGATCCCATGCGGGTTCCGAAGATGCATGATGCATCGCACTCTTGCTGACACATTTATTTGGCACGTTGCAGCTCGCAGATGCGTTCAGCTGGGCTGACGCGTTTCAGCTTGCCACGGCACAATCCAGGAACCCAGGTCAGGTAGACGAGCCGGATGCTCCAAACTCGAATCACCCCCCCTCGTGAGATCGAATCCCCCACACAAGAGTCGGCTTCGCTGGAGCAGACGGTTTCTGCCGCGATCGCGCTGATTGGCCGCCAGTACCCTGTGATGATTTTCGTGATGTGCCTGTGCATTGGCCTGGCCGGCGTCTATTTGGTGACGGCCACGAAGCGGTTTACCGGCACCGCCGTGCTGCTGATCGACAGCCGCAAGATGCAGGGCCTGCAGACCCAGGCGCCGACGGGCGCGGACAGTCCGATCGATTCGGCGATGGTCGATAGCCAGGTTGAAGTCCTCAAGTCGGAGACCATAGCGACAGCCGTCATCAACCAACTGCATCTGCTCGATTCGCCAGAGTTCACCCGCGCCGAAGGTGGGCTGCTCTCGAGCGTCTCCGACCTGTTTTCCTGGATGTTTCCGGAGTCGACTCCGTCCGAAGCCGCTTTGATGCGTATGGCGATCGGCAAATTGGTAAGCAATCTTTCGATCAAGCGCGTCGGCCTGAGCTATGTCATCGAGATCTCCTATCAGTCACTTTCGCCCGACCAAGCCGCGCGGGTCGCCAATGCGGTGGCCGAAGGCTACATCAATGACACGCTGGAATCGAAGTATCAGGCGTCACGGCGAGCGGCGGTTTGGCTGCAGGACCGATTGAAGGACCTGCGGATGCAGGCTTCCACCGCCGAACGCGAGGTCGTGGACTTCAAGGCCAAGAACAACATCGTCGATGCCGGCGGACGCCTCCTCACCGAGCAGCAGCTGGCGGAGATCAACAGTTCGCTGACGCAGGCCCGCGGGCAGCGCGCCGAGGCGCAGGCCAAGCTTGAGCGGATCACGGCCATTCTGAATGCGGACGACAACGACTCCAAGGTCATC
The DNA here is from genome assembly GCF_049949265.1 of Bradyrhizobium genosp. P. Classification (NCBI taxonomy): domain Bacteria; kingdom Pseudomonadati; phylum Pseudomonadota; class Alphaproteobacteria; order Hyphomicrobiales; family Nitrobacteraceae; genus Bradyrhizobium; species Bradyrhizobium genosp. P. The sequence goes on from NZ_CP188195.1 coordinate 6,409,306, forward strand.
CTGAACGATCTGGCGACCGTGACCGACACCATGAACAATCCGGTGATCACCAAATTGCGCCAGACCTTTCTCGATTATGCGGCGCGCGAGGCCGACTGGTCGAATCGATACGGACCGACCCACCTTGCCGTTGTCAATCTGCGCAACCAGATGCGCGAAATCAGGCATTCGATCACCGACGAACTGCGGCGCACGGCCGAGGTTTACAAGAGCGACCTCGCGATTGCGAAAGCGCGTGAGGAATCCAGTCAGAAGAGCCTGAGCGATACGATAGCGTTGTCCAACGGCACCAACCAGGCGCAGATCGCCTTGCGCGATCTGGAGAGCAATGCGCAGAGCGCCCGCGCGCTCTCCGACAACTTCCTCCAGCTCTACATGGTCTCGGTTCAGCAACAATCGTTTCCAATCACCGACGCGCGCGTGATCACACAGGCGTCCAATACTCCCAACAAGACGTCGCCCAAGACAGCGCTCGTGGCGCTGGGGGCGCTGATCGGCGGTGCGATCCTGGCCGGGCTTGTCGCCGTCCTGCTCGACATGATGGACCGCGTGTTCCGAACGGTCTCACAAGTCGAGCGGCTTCTTCACACCACCTGTCTAGCTTCGATTCCGGCAATCGGCAGCGAGCCGAGCGTGGGCGTAGCAGGGCACCCTCTGTTGTCCAGAGCAGCACGGCTTTTCAACAGACGGCCGAAACGACCCCAGCCATTGGCGGCAAAGCAGGCTCCCTACGCCGCCACTGCAGGTGTGCCACTGCGAAAATCCGAGCTCGATTCCAATCACCCGCAACCGCATCGCGACCGCCTGTTGAAAGCCGATGACAGCGTCGGCAGATACGTGATCAATGCGCCGTTCTCGCGGTTTGCCGAGGGCTTTCGCTCGATCAAACTTGCAACCGACCTCAGCGGTTACGGATCGTCCAACAAGGTCATCGGCATTACCTCGGGTCTCCCCAATGAAGGTAAATCCACGATCAGCGAGGCGCTCGCGCAAACCGTGGCGCAAGGCGGTTCCCGCACCCTCCTGATCGACGGCGATATCCGCAATCCAAGCCTCACCGCGAGGCTCGCACCCTCGGCGCAGGCCGGCCTGATCGATGTCGTCGTTGGCAAGGTTGATTGGACCGATGCAGTTTGGATTGATCCGCAGACCAATCTGCATTTCCTGCCTTGCGTCGTGAACTCGCGTTTCTCCAATTCCAGCGACGTGCTCGCCTCGCCCCAAATGGAAAGGTTATTTCAGCATCTGCGCGAGCGCTATGACCGCATCGTTCTCGACCTCAGCCCGCTCGCGCCAGTGATCGACGTTCGGGCCACCGGTGCACTGGCGGACTCATATGTGCTCGTCATCGAATGGGCCAAGGCCAAGGTCGACATCGTGGAGCGTGTACTCAACGAAACGCCAATCGTACGCGAACGCTTGCTTGGCGCAGTCCTCAACAAGGTGAACATGGCGGTGATGAGCCGCTACGACATCTACAGTGCCGGCTACTACCGCAATCGGTACTACAAGAGATATGGATATATCGACTAACGCGCGATCCGAACTATGGTTAGCGACTCTCCTCCGCGCCTGACGTCCAAGGCGTTTGCGCGGAGTTGAGCCGGGCGATGAAGCAAGGTATTCTCGGCTCTTTGAGATGGCGACGATCAGTCTTTGAGATGGCGACGATCAGAATGGGCCTCCCAGTTGTACCATTCTGACCTCTCTGTGCACACGTAGCGTACACGAATTGGGAGTGCACACGGCCGTGACCCGCTTCACTCAGTTGCCACATCGACGAACTTTCCCTCCTTCGGAGCCGCTGGACATTTCTGCATGGAGACCAGTGATTGATCAATTATTCTGTTGTTCCGGTATCCCAGTTTTTTCGAATGTCTCGAATTCTTCGATAAGGAAAGATTTTCCAGAGACGGCCAACGGCTTCGAGGTCGTTGCCCTCAATATCGATCTTGCAGTTCCTCGGGACACCGTGCTCCTTCAGAAGGTCCGCTAGCTAATTTAGCAGCGCGTATCGTCAACGTCCGTCCCGCACACCTGCGCTGAAACCTTTGTTCCTTTCGGACCATTCTTGATCCTTGATTCGTTGTTCCCCATTCAGAAACCTGATCGTCGACATAAAAGTTGATGTCCGGGCGAGTTCTCGCCCTTGTGGGCACCCACGTCGCAAATGAGGGTTTCGTCCATGGCAGGTCCTTTGCGTGCCCCAGGGCCAAGAAGGTAGACAGCGGCCAAGGCTCGTCAAGCGGGCTTCTGTCGACGCGACCGCAATATGCGCGCTGCTTGGCGGCGGCGTGTCGAGAGATGACATTACAAATTCGCATTTGCTGCCTACACGCGAATGAAACCACACAGGTGGCAGCAAGACATGGCACAGAACGCAACCGGTGCAACTCCGTTTCCTCTCGGCGTCTTTGTCGGGAACCCGAACTATTTTGATCCAAATGAAGAGGCGAGTTTCGAAGCAAACTTCAACGCCTTCTCAGACCTGATGAAGAGCAAGCCGCAGTTCGTCGACCAATACGGCGATCAGAGCCAGCCCATTTCGGATTGGATTGGTCAGGCGAGCTGGAACGCGGCCTCGATGGCACAATCGCCCGTCCTGAAGGGTGTTACGCCGGTGATCGGATTGCCGATGTCCTCGACAGCGTCAGGCTCCGAAACTCCTGATCAGTTCTACAAGGACTTCGCGGCCGGAACCTACGATTCCGTCCTGAAGGGCATGGTCAAGGCCTGGGCCGACAACGGCTTCACGACGCAGATCTGGCGGCCCGGCTGGGAGATGAATATCAACACCATGCCGTCCTATGCAGGTGAGAACGCCGCGGAACGCGCCGACTGGGTCAAGGCTTTCCAGCACATCTATACCGTCCTTCACGCCGCAGGCCAGGCCGACGGCGTGAACATCCAGGTGGCATGGAATCCGAGTGTGGTGAATTACAGCCACGCTGGCAACGTCATCGAGACGGCTTACCCCGGAAACCAGTACGTCGATATCATCGCCGCCGACGTCTATGGCGATGTGTTTCCTTACGGCTCGTCAACGCATTTGTATGACTGGGACAAGAGCGGGCAAGTTCTCAACTCGTCCCACCCCGTCTACGACACCAGTATCCAGCAGTGGGCGGCAGATCCGGTCAACCTCGAGCATTACTATACTTACCCGGCGTCCAACCAATGGTCGCTCGATGGCAGCGGTGACCATGCGACCACGCTTCAGCAACTGATCGATCTCGCCAAATCGGCCGGCAAGCCATTTGCAATTGCCGAGACGGGCGCAGGCAATACGCATGATGGCGCCGGTCTCACCGACAATCCGACATTCGTGAGTTGGCTGGCAGACACGCTGCATCAATCAGGCGTCAACGCCAGCTTCGTGAACATCTGGGATTCGAACTCCGGCGGCCAATATCAGTTCACCAGCTCCGCCAACGACAAGCCGCTTGAAGCCGCAGCATGGGCGAAGTACTTCGGCGACCCGCCGTCGTCCGCATCTGTATCCGAATCTGCGTCCACATCCGTGCACGCTTCCGCGTATACAGTGGCATCACCGCTCGTGAAGGATAGCGCGGCAGTTAGCAACGCCACCGGGGCGAGTGGTGCGTCCGCCAATGGTCTTGACAGCGCTGCGGCGATCGACGGCTTCAATCACGGATTTCACTTCACACCGGCGTCGCCCGTCGCGCCGGATGGACCGGGCACCCCATCGGTCATGGTTGGAGGTGCGGACAACGACAGCCTTGTTTTCCTTCAGCGGGCCGACACAAGTTTTGGAGGCCAGGACAGTTTCGCACTGGGTGGGTTTCCGTCAAATGTCGCGCACGGAAACTTAGCTACGCTCGTGAGCGATGCCAGGTCGGAGAGTCCGTCGGTGGATGCAAGATTCGATACAGTGTTCGGCCATTCCGCCGACGCGAACCAGGCGGGCCTGCATCCAGGAATCCTTCACCCCAGCGACTTCATGCTTCACTGAACATGACAGGATGAGGTCAAATTGCGTTGGCGGGTGGAAAGCGCGGTTTCCCGCTGCGAGCCAGCTGTTACGAAAACACGAGCGCCCCATCCGGGGGAATATTGGACTCCGCACCACAGATTACTTCACACTCCCGCGTCACGGCGGCGCCAGGCGCCTAACAGAACGTCAATGGGAAAACCTGCGGTGGAGCTAGATGAAATCTTCGGACGGAGCCTTTTGCGGTTCAAAGTTTTCGATAAAGATGCGAACCCCCGCGCCGATCATATAGCACAGCTGCAGAGCAATGCCGCTGAAAACAAAGGCTAGAATTCCCTTCGTAAGGCTATCCGCGTGCCCGACGAAATAAGCCGCCGGGATCAACAGGGCCATCGTAGGCAAACACACGTACATCTTGTAATAGCGTCCCAGCAGCAATCCGCAGATGCCACTCGCCAGAACAAGCCCGAACATAGCGTCTCTCCTCGTTATCCCTGGTCCGCCCGCTTGTCACGCGGCAACGCCGCTCAAATGGGCGCTGAATTGGACCGGCCGACACCAACATACCGCCGGCAGCATGCCAGCATCTTACCAAAGTTTTCAATTCCGGTTAAGTACAGGGTCGTTCGGCCTTAACTGAAGCGTCCCCCGCTACCGACGGTCGCCGGTCGTTCCAGAACGGTGCATTTGCGGCATGGCGGCATGATCTTTGCGTCAACTTGAAACAGACCCAATGCGGGTTGGCTGGTTGGCAAGACGCTAAGCAAAGGGAATGCCGGCTTTCCTGCCTGTGTAACCGTTACCGCAGTTTCGGCGCGTCGCGCTTGAGCAGGATGGGCACGTGCGGTGCTCCCGGGCGGTCGATCGCTTAGACATGGAGCAGAAACCCCTCGATCGGTGAGAGGTGGGACGCCGCGAAATGCTCATTCTCCGGGCCTTGCCCGGGACCCAAGTGGAATTCGTACAACGCCTCGGCGGGCGCAGACGAGTGAGACACCAAATCGCCAGCGAGGGTTGGCGCGGCCATTGAGGGGCCGCCGGCCTGCGGGGTCGCAGCAGCGAAGACGAAGCTGTCAGCAGGTGGATCGATCACGAGAGTGCCGCCGCTTCCATCGCTCGAGAGATTGAACGTCGAATGGGTGTAGTCGCCGACCAGCGTGATGTGCGAGACGTGGTGCTGCGCATCTGACACGGTCAAGACCCCGCCCGCCGTGTTACCCGAGTACGAGGCGGTCGTCCCTGCCGCGAAGGAGGTATCCTTCAGATCAAGCACGTTCGAACTGGCTGCGTTGCCGTTGCCTGAAAGGCCCGAGATCGTTCCACTGAACTGGGATGCATGGTCAAGCACCAGAGTGCCCGTCTTACTGGCGAACGTGATCGCCCCGGAGGTTGCCCCGGTCAATTCAAGCGTGGCGCCCGCCTCGATCGTCGCCGCCTGGCTCATGTTGCTCAGAGCAAGCACCGCCTTTCCGGAGATATTTAGCGCAGTCGACGCCGTGTCGATCACGCCATCACCATTCAGATCCTGGTGCAACACCGCCTCGATCGACTTCAACGCTGCACTCGTCCCGGAGACGTTGCTCAGGAGATTGGAGGTGAAATTGCCGTTGCTGTCGGCGGTCCACACCGTATAGAGGCCAGTCGACGTGTTCTTCCAGGCCACGTCGTAGCCGCTCGAAGTCGCCTCCGCACCGATCGGTAACCAGCCGCTGAAATGCCCTGCGACATAAGCCTCGCCATTGAACTTCAGCGTCGGTCCGGTGCCGCCGGACGTCGGACTGAGAAGATAATTGCTGCCCGCCTGAACCAGGCTAGTTGCGCCGGCCGCCTCAATGATTGTCGTGCGCAACCCGACCACACCATCGCCGTTGAGGTCCTGCTGAAACAGCGTCTCGATCGACTCGAACGCTGCACTCGTCCCGGAGACGTTGCTCAGGAGATTGGAGGTGAAATTGCCGTTGCTGTCGGCGGTCCACACCGTATAGAGGCCAGTCGACGTATTCTTCCAGGCCACGTCGTAGCCGCTCGAAGTCGCCTCCGCACCGATCGGTAACCAGCCGCTGAACTGCCCTGCGACATAAGCCTCGCCATTGAACTTCAGCGTCGGTCCGGTGCCGCCGGACGTCGGACTGAGAAGATAATTGCTGCCCGCCTGAACCAGGCTAGTTGCGCCGGCCGCCTCAATGATTGTCGTGCGCAACCCGACCACACCATCGCCGTTGAGGTCTTGCTGAAACAGCGTCTCGATCGACTCGAACGCTGCACTCGTCCCGGAGACGTTGCTCAGGAGATTGGAGGTGAAATTGCCGTTGCTGTCGGCGGTCCACACCGTATAGACGCCAGTCGACGTGTTCTTCCAGGCCACGTCGTAGCCGCTCGAAGTCGCCTCCGCACCGATCGGTAACCAGCCGCTGAACTGCCCTGCGACATAAGCCTCGCCATTGAACTTCAGCGTCGGTCCGGTGCCGCCGGACGTCGGACTGAGAAGATAATTGCTGCCCGCCTGAACCAGGCTAGTTGCGCCGGCCGCCTCAATGATTGTCGTGCGCAACCCGACCACACCATCGCCGTTGAGGTCCTGCTGAAACAGCGTCTCGATCGACTCGAACGCTGCACTCGTCCCGGAGACGTTGCTCAGGAGATTGGAGGTGAAATTGCCGTTGCTGTCGGCGGTCCACACCGTATAGAGGCCAGTCGACGTGTTCTTCCAGGCCACGTCGTAACCGCTCGAAGTCGCCTCCGCTGCAATCGGCGTCCAATTGCTAAACTGCCCTGCGACATAAGCCTCGCCATTGAACTTCAGCGTGACAGCAGCATCGGCGTCCGACATGTAAAAATTGCTTCCAACCTTGGTGAGCGACGTCGTGCCGGCCGCCTCGACCAAAGTACCTTCTACCGCATTCAGGACATTGGAGAGCTGGCTCAAATTGCCGGCGGCGTCTGTTGCGGTCGCACTGAGCTGGTGCGGACCCGCGGCGAGCGATCCGATATCCATGCTCCACGTCCCGCTGGACGTGGCCAACGTCGTCCCAAGCAAGGCTGCCCCTTCGTACAGCTTGACGGTGGTTCCGGCTTCCGCCGTCCCGGAAACGATCATGGTATTCGCAGAAGCAGGCGTACCCGAGATTAGCTCCGGTGCAACGCGTGGCTGCGTATCCACCGTCACGTCCCACGCCGCCGAAGCCGCGCTGGCACCGCCGGTGGCGTCCACGGCCACGCTGGTGAAGGTATGGCTGCCGTCGGCCAGCGTTCCCGTCGCAAACGACCAGGCGCCTGCGGCGTTGGCGGTCGCGGTTCCGATCTGCGTCGTGCCGTCAAACACGTTCACCGTGCTATCCGCCTCCGCGGTCCCGGTCAGCGTCAGCAGATTGGCATTGGTGATACCGTCGCCCACCAGCCCGGTGCCCGGCAAAGACGACGCGATGCTCGGTGCATCCGGCGGAGTTGTATCGGTCAGTGCGCCCGTCGAAGAAGAGGCACTCGACGTCACATTTCCACTGCCGATCTGAATCACAAGCGGATGATCGGTCAACGCAACATGGATCTGCGAGACATTGGTATAGGTCGCGATGGGGCCCGTTCCGACAAGGGGATCGAACACATAAACCACCGCGTACGACTTTCCGAGATTGAGCGTCACGTCGCTGATCGGCGAAGCGATTTCCTTTTGCTGGGTCGGATCCCAAATGACGTGCTCGTCCCACAGTACCAGGTCAAACGTTCCATCGTGCTTCTCAAGCAGCAGTTGGGAAGCGGTGGACGGCATGTTGTCGAGACCATAGCCGAGGCTGCCAGACGTGAACGGCTGCAACGCGTTGGGATCGCTCAAGATGGTCGTGAGATTGTGTATCGCGGTCGCAACGAGCTTGGGACTGCCATCGTTGTTGAACAGGCCGAAATGAGCCTCGCTGTTCGTGAAGTTCGGGTCTGAGGCCTCGTCGAACAGTTCATACAGGAACGTTTGTGCGACGCCGTTCTTGAACGCGTCCATCAGGGTGTCGAGCGTGTATTTCGCCTGGACCATCTGATCGACCCCGCTCATCGGATCGCTCGTCATCGTGTCATAGCCTGTTTCCGTGAACACGACCGGCAATCCCGCCGAGTCCCACCGCGCAATATTCATGTCATTCACCAGGACCTGGTTCGGTGTGGTGCCCGACCAGACGTAGGCATGAATATTGGCGTCGTCGGCCGCCGATGCGAGGCTCCCCACCTGGTTGTAGTTGGAGGTGTTCGGCTGCGAGAGCGTGAGGTTGTAGACCGGCGCGTCCTTCAGATTTGGATCGGCCTCAACGGCTGCAAAAAGTGCACGCTGGAATGCGGCCGCGCTCGATAGCGACGAACTGCCATTATAGGAGAAGGCTTGGAGGTCCACCTCGTTGGGGCCTTCGATCGCGAACAGGCTTCCAGGGTGAGCCGCGACAAAAGCATCCAGTTGTTTGATGAAGGTCGACGGGTCGGTTCCTGCCGGCGTGAAAAAATCAAACTTGATTCCGTCAGTCGCCAGTTGCGAGTACGCCGCCTGCGCGTGCGCCGTCGAGAACATGCTGCCGTCTCGGACGGTGGTCACTCCGAGATAGGCGAGCGAACTCTCGACGAGTCCGACATTCTCGTACACCGTCCAGTTGCCGAGATGGGTGTTCACCCCGATCGACTGCACAAATTTTGCGACGTCGATCGCCGTCGCGCTTGATATGGCGGTTGTCATAACGCATCCCTGCACCAACGACCAGAATGGCGGTCGTATCGACTGCAGAGTGCGCGACAAAAATTGCGATCAATTGAAGAAGGCTTTCTCGTTTTTATCGAAAAACGCGATTCAAGGTTGGCTTGACGATGATGTTAATGCTCCAAAGTTTAGAAAAGAGCAGCAGAGACAGGCGCTAAAGCCAAGCTGCAACCTCAAAAACGAAGTGGGCCCTGCAACAAGGATAGCCATTCGTTACCAAGATCGATAAACACGGGCGCGCGCTGCGGAAATCCTGCAAAGCCGGCTGCTGCAAAACAGTGCAGTTGAGGCATGCACTCCAGCGTTTACCCTTGCTTCATGCAAATTCTTCAGGCGCACAAACGACCGTGGTGCCGGATCGTCAATGCAAGTCGGTGAACGCAGCGTATGAGGGCTTGCGAGAATTATCGAATCTCAGAAGACCATAGTAGCAGTCCGGATCGGTTTTTCCTTTTGGACACCAATCTCTGAAGTTGTACCAGAAGACCGGCCCGAGACCTGGCTTCCGCGACGCAAGTTCGAAGGCCGATATGAGAAGTTGGACTTGGGCCGTCTCGGAAATAACCGTATTTGCGTCTCCGTTCGTCGGAGCGCCGTATTCGGTTACCCAGATGCGCTTGTCATGATCATTGTACTTGGCCATGATCCCTCGCAGCCCGTCCGAGCTTTCCATTTGCTGCCAGGAATTTCCGTCCGACCGATCCGGAGGGCTTGGAGACGTATACGGATGATTGCCGACCGCGTCGAAGAACGATCGTGCTCCGTTCCTGTAGAGCGCATCCAGGAATTCCGCAGCGCGCATCGTTGTGCCGGTGTTGTTTGGCTGCGCCAGGCCGCCCGATATGACGGTCGCGCCGCTGTCGACGTTCTTGATGGCTTCGTAGGCTGCCTTCAACAGCGCAACATACTGTGAAGGCGACGGGACAGGCTCCCAGCTGCTGCCAAGATTCGGCTCATTCCAGATCTCCCAGTGCCGAACACCTGATGATGCGTACCTCGCCGCGAGGTAGCCGGCGAACCGGCCGAAAGCGCCAGGGTCAGCCGGAGGATATGCCGGTGGCTTGTGCCCGCCGTTTGCCCATGCCGGACAAAAATATACCAAGCCCAGGACTGAAATATTGAACTCGCGGGCGAGCGCCAAAATTCTATCGTGCTGCTGAATGATGTAAGTATCCTGATTGTCGGGCTGGATGCGATTCCAGTCAAACTCCACCCTCAGCCATTTGACTCCGACATCCCTGAACTCTGCAAACCGGGACCGGAGTTCCGGCTCCGGCATGTAGAGGAGATCGCCGGCGTTCATGCCCTTCTGCAGAGGATCGCAGCGGCCGACCGATGGCAGGCCCAGCGCCACCAGCAAGATGAAAAGCCTGGTTACCTGCTTGGCCAATCGCAGGATTTGCCTGTTCGCCCCGACTTTCATTGCCGCTTCCATCGAACGCCCCGTTGCCCTATGTGTGCCTTATACTTGATCGATCGATTTTATACGAACTGGATCGAACGACGTAAGCCGGTCTGCAAGAAATGCGCGTAGTTCACATTATAGGCGATGGAAACCCCGGGGGCGGTCCGGTCGTTGTCGAAGCATTGTGCGCCGGGATGACTGCGTGCGGCGTCGAAACCGCCATCGTTACTCAGATCGGAAGTTACTTTTTCAACCTCGCCAACGCGAAGGGGTGGAGGACGTTCGGCATCGATTTCAGCCGTCGGAAGAACGTGCTGCGGATATCACGCGAGATATCGGAGCTGTTCGAGCACGACCCACCGGACATCGTTCACGCCCATGGCGCAAGATCAGCGCTGCCCGTATCGCTCCTGCCGCGCAGCAAACGCCCCGCCTTTGCGTACACGATCCACGGCTTCCACTATGACAAGAAGGGCCCCGCCAGCCGGCTTTTCTTCAAGCTGACGGAGAAGCTGTGCATCGCACGCGCTGACCAGGTTATCCTTGTCGGAAAGGCGGACCAGGCCTTTGCGCGCGGGGAGGGTCTGGTCGACGATCCGCGGCGATGGAGTCAAATCTACAATGGAGTCGAGCTGCCGCCGGGCTGCAAGATCTCCCGGCAGCCCGAATTTGACATCGCCTTTGTAGGGCGCCTGCACCCGCAGAAGAATCCGCTCGCACTGCCGGCCATTCTGGCTGCAATGAACCGGCCGCGCGTGACGATGCTGATCGTCGGCGGTGGAGAGCTCGAGACGACGTTGCGCGAGACCTGCAGGAGACTGGGGGTGGAATCCCAGATTACCATGGTCGGTACGAAGTCTCGGACCGATGCGCTCGAGTTGATGTCCAGGGCACGGGTCTTTGTATTGCCCTCGCTCTGGGAGGGCGTCCCCGTGTCGGTGGTCGAGGCGATGAAGATGGGGTTGCCGGTCGTCGCATCAAGAATTCCCGGCAACCAGGAGCTCATCCACCACAACGAAACCGGTCTTCTGGCCGACCCGCTGAACGCCGCAGAGTTTGCGACGCATATCCTGTCACTGCTGGACTCTCCTCCGTTGGCGCAATCGCTCGCCACGAGGGCAGCCTCGTTTGCGTCGACGACATTCTCTATCGATAGCCAGATCAAGGCGCATCTGCGCGTCTACGAGAACGCCCTATCGCAAAACCGAGTCCGCCGCCCGCGCTGAAGACGCTTGAGGCGGGCCTTGTCAGCGGTTTCGCAGCTGCTCAACCAGGCTGGGCGCGAGATCCGGATTCTTCCAAAGGTCCGCCAACGCAGCAGCGATATTAAGCCTGGGTGACCAGCCGAAACCGGCCTGAATCCTGGCGATGCCCGCCTGCAGGAATGGCCGATCGACCGCGCGGGCGCGCGACGCATCATGCTCGATCTCGATCGGAAGTCCCGTAAGCGATCGCAACTCGTCCAGGATCGCCGACACCGAATATTGCCTGCCGGCGCCCAGATTGACCAATTCCGTCACACCGGCCGGAATATCGCCGCACAGCGCGACCCGTCCAAACCCCTCGGCTGCGTCCTCGACATGGATGTAGTCACGCTGCGGCCAAACATTCCCAAGCTTGATCCTCGTGTTCCCCGATTTCAGTTGGTAGATGATTTCGGGCAAGATATGCGGGCTGGTTTCTCCCGGCCCGATGACGTTGAAAAGCCTGACAACGGCACCGCAGAGCCCTCTCTGCTTGACGAAGTACCGCACAAAATGCTCGGCGTGCAACTTCGTCAGGCCGTAGACGTCGGCCGGCTCCACGGCAGAGTTCATCTCGTCGTGTGGCGCATCGTCCGGCCGATAGACCGCGCCGCTGCTGGCAAAAACAAAGCGCGCGCCGGCTGGACACGCTCGAAGCAGATTCATCGTTCCGAGGACATTGACCTCCTCGGCCTGTGCGGGATCGCGCTCGCACTCGGGGATGAAGTGCATTGCCGCGAGATGGATCAGGATTTCGGGACGAAATCGCTCCATGACGTCCGAGAGCGAGCGCAAATCTCGAATGTCGACCGTCTCCAGCACAATCCTAGCATTATCGGAGTCGTCGAAGCGGTTTCCGAACTTCAACGCATCTACTACCCAGACGTCGTGCTGAGTCTTCAACTTTCTAACGAGTTGTCGCCCGACGAAGCCGGCGCCGCCCGCAACCAGGATCCTTCGCTTCATGCGACGCTGGCTTCACTGAAACGGCTTGGGAGAGACGAAGACCGATCGCCAAGGCCCGGAGCAACCAATTCCTCAAAGCTTTCCGCGATCAAAGTCCAGGAGAGCGTCTTCGCAGCAGAACGGCCGGTCGCGGAATAGTGATCCCAGCGCGCGGCCACATCACACACGCCTTGAGCAAGCAGGTCCGGCGTAGGAAGCGTCACCACCCCGCAATCATAGGAGCGCACGACATCCTTTGTTCCATTCATCTCATACTCGCATGTGACGACAGGCAAGCCGCTGGCCATCGCTTCGGCGACTACTCTCGGAAACCCTTCGCGCCGGCTGGAGACCACGAGAACCTCGGATTTGGCCAGCAGCTCAATCTTGGCGCTGTCCGAAACGAGGCCGGGCATGACGATGTCGGACGCGTACCGGGACATCCGGGCCCGCTCCTCGATCTCGTCAAATGCGGGCCCATCTCCCGCCAGCGTCAGCGCGCCAGCGTATCCCCGATCCTTCAACAATTCAAAGGCGTCGATCAGCAAGGGAATGTTCTTGTGAGATGCCATCCTTCCGAGATGGCAGATTCCCGAACGCTCGTTCCGCGGAAGCGAATGATAAAGCTCGACTTCAATTCCACTCGGAAGCGTGTGCACCGGGCCGACGCAAAAGGGCTGGATCGAGCGGCCGACGGCGTCACTGACCGCCGCGTTGCTCGCCACAAACCGCGGCAGGATGGCTTGGATCATCCTAAAGAACAGCCCGGTACGAATTTCACACCAATGCATCACCACCTTGGCACGCTCCGATTTCGGGATCGTCACCGCATGCAAGAGCGGCCACTGATTCAGCAAGAGCACGTCGTAGTTCTCCCCCCTGGAGACCCGACGAACGTGCATGGCGTATTTGATGATCGTCGGCCAGGCCCGCTTCATCATTTTGAAGCGTGGGGCCTTGTAAAATTCGTCTGTAGGGTGGCGGAAAATCGTGATCCCGTCCATGTCCTCGACGCGAGCCAGACCGGGTGCGTGCGCGATGCAATGAACGTCGACCGTGTGCCCGTTCTTGACAAGTTGTCGCGAGAGCCCCTCAAAAAACAGCTCCTGCCCACCCACGCTGGGAGCGAACAATTCAACAAATATACCAATGCGCACGCGTACCGCCTTTCAATACGCCATACCGAAAAAAACTTGAGTTCCAACTGCGGAACATCTTTAGCAGCCGTCAAAACAAACCCAAGATAAGACAAAATCTCCCCGGGTTGTGATTTATTTTTATCATAATGTAGTGACCCAGTTAACCACGAAAATGTGGGCAATCACACAATTTGACGACCGCGTGGACGCGCGTGTCGAAGCCTCCATCGAATAATCTCGCCCGGTTGTTGACGCAATTCCAAGGGCGTCGCACTGCTAAATGGCAAGCGCCGGCTCGCTTCGAACATCGCGAGTTCCAGTCTCCGCTCGCAGATGCGCGGAAACATAGGCAAATACGAACGTCACAACGGATGTTGGATCGAAAAGGCGGATCTCTGCCACGTTGAGAATCAGAAAGAAGATCAAGAACCATTCCGAAAGGTTTTCGGGCCGACGGATGTAGGCTGTTTTGACGCCCGTCAGCGCCCTGTGCAGGGGTCCTAGCACCGCGACGAGGCTAACCAAGAGCCCCACCATCCCGATGTCGAGAAGACACTGCAAATAGCCATTGTGGGCGCTCAGTTCAAACTGCAGGGTCGTGTCCCAAAACACCGACCCAGGGGAATTTGGCCCCAGCCAGAACACGCCATACCCGTATCCGAGGAACGGCCTCGCCGCCGCCATTTCCAATGCGAACTGCCAGATGTTGGTTCGTCCGGACAGGGTCACGTCCCGGCCGATCACGGACGTAAACGCATCGGGCGCCGCGATCAGAAACAGAATGCCACCTACGCAGATCACTGCGGTGAGCACGGCCAATTCCCGCGGTCGCAATCTCAAGCGGGATCGCGCGTAAACCCAAGCGGTTACAAATCCAATGGCGATCAGCGGCGTTGCGGATCCCGCCAGCAACAGCGACAGAACGCAGGCTCCAGCGCCGACAAGCTCCACGAATCTGCGACGGCCGGTTTCCCCGACGGCGAGCGAAAGGAACGTGAGATAGCCGATGCCGGCAAACTGGCCCAGGATATTCTTGTGATTGAACAGCCCTCGCAGCTGGCCGTTGGTGTCGAGCGCCTTGTCAGGCGCAACCAGCAACCAAACAAACGATCCCGCCAGCGCCACCGCGACCGCGATCCGAGCAAGCTCGGCAAAGCGATACCAACTCAATCGGCTGGCCACATACGTTCCCACCGAGAAGGTCCCGAACAGCCCGAGGGCCTTCCTCAGGGTCGCCGAGGGATCCGGCGACCAGGTGGCGGACAGGAAGCAAATTGCAATCAGGACGGCAGCCGGCCCCCCCAACCGTCGGAGATTTTCCCGCAGCCTGGCCCGTGCCAGCAAATAGACGGAAGCGAGAAAGAACGGGGCAAGCAGAACCTGCCGAACAACGTCCCCGGCCTTGTCGATATTCATGACATCGAGATAGCCCGGCTCGTAGTCGGCCTGAAGACCGGTCACGCCAGGCACAATATCCGCGGCGATCAGCAGGTAGCAAACCAGGACTGACGCAAGCAGGACCTCGCTCCGGCGAGCGTTCGCCATGAACAAGCGACCTCTCGTCGTCTCCAACTCAACCATCGATGACGGGCTCACTGTGCATGCCGGGCCGAGTTCGCTTCTTCAAAAGAGCGCGCGCAAACTCGTTCGGGTCACTGGTCACGACCGTGTCGGCGAGCAGCTTCTGCGGCAATCCACGGACACCGACAGGCGTGCTGACGATCTCTTTTCCGAACGACAACGCCTCCAGCACCTTGATGCTGACGCCGGTGCCGGCGCGGAGCGGCACCGCGGCAACGCGAATGGCACGGTAGAAGTTCGATACGTCGTCCAGACGGTCCCAGACGGTGATATTGCCGACGCCCTCGACGAGCGGCCGGACCTTGCTCGATATCCCTCCGGCAACCAGCAGGCGGAACTCCGGTGCCACCCTGCTGATGATCGGAAGTATCACGTCCCGCAAGTACAGGACGGCGTCGAGATTCATCACGTCACTCGATCCAATGAACCCCGCATCGAATGCTCGAGCCGCTGTTTCTCCCATCTGTTGAACGGGGGCGACATAGGAGAACGGCTTGTGGGAGAGCTTCGCTGTTGACTGGTTTATGGCCAAATAGTTTGCAAATTCATCCGCAGACTCCACGCGAACCAAATGGCACGCGCCGAATATTTCCGTTTCAGCCCGCCGCGAGCGCACAACGTCAATTCGCTCAAGATAGTGCCTTAGCCAGGCATTGGCGTGATTGCGCAGGATCCCCCGCAGGCTCAACGCGGCAAATAGTCTTTGATACGTCCCGCGGTAGGCGATCGCACGATTGACGAAGTCATCATGGGCACTCATCACGACGAGCGGCTTCTGTCCGTTGGACAACCGAGGCAGCACCCGGCCAAGCAGTTGAACCGATTGCGGCTTGGCGAGGTAGATCACGTCGACCTGCCACGCGTTCAATATCTCTGCGATCCTGCGCGAATTGCCGATGCTGTTGGTGACAAGGAATGGGTGGGACGACAGGACATTGCCAGTCAGCGCCCGCTCAACCTCTCGCCAGACCTGACCGACGGCACCAAGCAGATGTCCTCCGCGATTCCAGCCGGGTAGCAGTAGGAACTTCGAGAAAAGCTTCCCATAGGCCGAATTCACCTCGCTCGATCCTGCCAGCCGCGGGTCGCGGAAGAACGAAACGCAACAAACCTTCCAGCCTCGCCTCTTGTAGGTCTCCGCTATCGTGTAATACAGCCAACCGGACGCATTTTTCGACGGCAGCGGAAGGAAGAGTTCGTCTGTTACGAAGAGTATCGAGCGCCTCGTCATTGATTGACCTCTGGCGGAGATACGCTGAACATTCGCCTCGTGGATTTGATAATAGATTGTTTGCCGGCGACACATGGCGGCACGGGAAGGACACGTGGGATGATCCGCAACCCATTCATCAAGCGAGCGATAGGCGCCTTGACGCTGCTGTATTCCGGCACATTCCTCGCGGCCCTGTTCAACTTTATTGCGCAACTGACATTGGCCCGATCCTTGGACCTGGAGGCTCTCGGCACGATTGCCGCCCTGTCGTCAATCATAAACCTTCTTGCATCAATCGGCATGGGAGGAATGAACTGGTTTCTGCTGCAGGTGGTCGGCAGGGAGAGAGAGAAGGCCTTTCGCTGGTACTTTCCCGCCGCGCAACTTGTGGCGCTTCTCACCGGCCTCGGTATCGTCGGTCTCGTCGCCTATGGACTGACGGTCGCAAAGTTTCCCCCCTCCGAACGATTGCTGTTGCTGGCAGCCTCGGTTCCGATCCTGTTGGGACAATTGGCCGTGGAGCTGTCATCAATTCGCTATCAACTCGAGCGGCGCGCAGGTCAAGTCGCGTTTTGGCAGGTCGTGACCCAGCTTGGACGTGCGGTGGTTGCCCTCTGCCTCAAAGCATTCGCAATCTCCAGTCTGCGGGCCGCGCTCGTGGGATTTGGACTGATGGGTGCCATCGCGGTCATCTCGAGCTTGCTTGCAGTCCCGGTGCGATCCTGGGATCGGCTTCTGCAGAGCTATCGGCACCCGCATCCCACGGTGCTGGAGACGGCCCGCTCGGCTGGTCCATTTCTGCTGTTTGGCGCAATCTATCTCATATTCTTCCAGGGACCGATCGTGATTCTGGAGTACGTCCGGGGCGGGACCGAGACCGCTCAATACAATATCGCATTTCTTATCGTTTCTGCGACGATGATGTTTCCCTCGGTGTTCTACTCCAAGTTCGTTGCTGAACGGGTCTTTCATTGGGGCCACCATGACCGTACGAAATTCGCGGCCGCCTTCTATTTGTCTGCGGCGCTCATGGCCACGATCGGAATCCTCGCAATGGCGATCCTGGTGGCCACTGCTCATGGGCTCATTCCCTGGATGTTCGGATCGAGATACGCGCCGTCTGTCAAATTGCTGCTGGTGATGAGCATCACGATTCCTGTAAGATTTCTACAAAGCGCCTACAGCTCGTTGCTCGTGACCGGACCGCAGACCATTCCACGGGTCATCTACCTTGCCCTTGCGGCCCTTACGTCGATCGTCGCGTCCTGCATTTTCGTTCCCGCGCTTGGCGCATTGGGCGCCGCCTATGCGAGCGTAATGGCCGAACTCGTGCTCTTCCTCCTATCATGGCGCGGGTTGTCGATCTACGTCCCAGAGATCAAGCCCTTCGGTTGGCTCAGTCCGCAAACCATCCGGCGATCGATGTCGGTTCTCGGGGACAAAGCCGGACACTGAATCAACCCGGCCGGTGCAACCGAGCCCGTCGGACCAGCGGTTGTCGGAAACGCGCGTCTTGGAGCATGATCCGGAAAAGTGTGAAGCGATTTTCCCAAAAGATCATGCTCAAACAATGAGCTAAAGCGCGATGACGATTCAACCTGATCTCATCGCGCCTTAGCCCGGGAAAAACAGGTAGAAACGAACCGTACGGAGAAAGCTGGCGGGAATGCCTCTCGGCGGATTTCGATAGGCTGAGACCAGCTGCAACAAGCAGGACAGTCCGACCGCGATCAGGAGAGACAGGAAGAATCCGATCGCCAGGAACAGCCAGATGCTGCGTCCCGCCGTTTCAAACGGAACGGATGCGGGCTGCGCGATCTTGATGACCGAAAGGTTGTTTTCGGTCATTGCTGCGGCAATTCGCTTTTCCGCCGCGCGCGAGGTGATCTCTGCCATCTCCTGCTCTGCCGTTTTGAGCTGCGTCTTAAGGCGATTGGTCTCGGCTTCAAGGCCGGCGAGAGTAGCAAGATCCTTTGCCACGCCATCGAGCTCGGTCGCATGAGCCAACTCGGCAGCGCGCAATCCGGCGATCGTCATCTTCAGCGTCAGAAACTGCTGCGTAGTCTCCTGATAAAGCTTCACAAGCAGCAGGGGAGGATCGTCGCCAAACAGAGTCTTGTTGTATGGCAGCGGAACCGCCTGCTCCGGCACCGGCTTTGACGGATCGCGGGCCTGCGAGGCACGAGCCGCGTTCGGCTTCAATTGGTTGATCTGCTCCTCGACGACCCTCAGCTCCTCCTGCTTTTGCGCCAGTTCGGTTCGCACCGTCGCCAGCGACTTGGCAAGATCGCTCTGCCGAGTCAGCAAGAGCTTTCTCTGCTCGTCGATCGCGTACGTGCGATTTGCGGTCACGAAGGAGCCAAGGACCGCGGCTGCCGCCGCCACCTTCCGCTGAAGCTGATCCACCTCTCCGCGGAGGAAATCGGCCGTCCCAGCCTGGGTGTAGAGATCTCTGTACTTGCTCAGATAGCTTTCCGTGAGCGCGTTCACAAAAGATGCAGCGAGCCGCGGATCTTCGTGCCGAAAGGAGACCCGGATCATGCTGGTCCGGGGTTCCAGCTGCACCTTCAATGCGCGCGCCGCCGACTTGTAGGCACGATCCTCGTTGCTCATCTCTTTCCGAGCGACGCCTAGCGAGCCCAGCAGCTTGGAGAGTTCACCGTCAGGGCTCTTCGGGTACAACCTGCCGTCGCCGACGCTCTGGATGGCCGATCTGAGGACCAGTTCGCTGTTCAACAACTCGATTTGCGAATTTACAAAGACCGAGTCGGTCCCTTGACTGACTTCGCTCTGCTTGCCGTTGTCGACAAGCAGGGACGCCGTCGCCTCGTATTTGGTGTCAAGGAGGCTATGCAGCAGCACGGACGAAACAATGCCCAAAACAAGGACTGCCGCAGCAATCAACCAGTATCGACGAAGCGCACGGAGGACGAACAGCTCCAAGCTATCGGAATGCTCAATTTCCTTCTCGGCAGCCCGAAAATCCTCAACTTGAGGTCGAACAACTACGCGATAATCCGGTCGTTCGAGACTGGTCATTGCAACCTCTATCCGTCCGTCCCAAGAATAGGGCCATTGACCGTTCGGAACAATGTAGATTGGTGCTCAACTTGCGGGCGTGTTGAACCGGGTTCTTTTGCGATCACCGCGCTTCGCTAATCTACCGATCTTGCTCGCCAAACTCAAAAGAAAAAGTCTCCTTGGCACAATTGCACGATCGCGCGGTGACCTCATTCCGAGCAGGTTTCGTTCATCAGTGCCTACTTCGCAGGCCGTGATGACATTGCGTAGGTGCAAAAGCGTTGCGTTGTGCAAAACGACTTGGACGCGCGGCCGTTGTAGCCGAAACCGCGTCGGAGCGCATGCCCACAATCGGTCGAAGAAGCATCACACAGCTTCCTTAAATATGACAAAACTGACCCTGCCCGTGATGGCTTACTGTGCCTGAGCCATCGCATCCCGAAAGTACATGATGCCGGATCGTCACATCGCAATTGCAGTTGTCCTTGACACCGCAGGCCGTTACCTGTTCCAGCGCCGCGACGACATCCCGGGCATTGTCTATCCCGGGAGACTTTCGCTGTTCGGGGGCCATCGCGAGCCGGACGAGACATATCTTGCCTGCATCGCGCGCGAACTGCAGGAAGAACTCAGCTATCCGATTGCGCCCGAAAGGTTCGAGCTTCTGACAAGCCTCGATGAATGTGGTGAGGTTGTCGGAGGCGACATTGTCAGGGGCGCTGTACCGCGCACAGGCCGCCTCTAACCAATTAAAGAACCTGCACTTACACTCCAATCCATCACTGGCGCGAGTTGATCCTCAGGATTTGCGCGTTGTTCGCGGCGACAATCGTGGAGTTGGCGGTGCCGACCACCTGCTGGACGAACTGCAGGAACTTTGTCGTGTCGACGATGGCGGCGTTCGCTGCAAACAGCACGTCCTTGTCCCGCATTTCAAACTTGCTTGCGAGGAAGAAGCTGGCCGGATCCCGGAAGTCGGCGTTATACACCACGGGCACCAGCGGGCCGGAGTATTTGGAGCAGTCGATGCCCAGTCGTTCCGCCAGCTCGCGCGGCTCGCGCCGATAGACATAGACGCCCCCGGGCTCGGCCTGAGTATCAACCAGGCCGCCAGCCTTGGCCATCGCCTGCGCCATGGTGATCTTCCACATATCGAACGGGAACTGGGCCTGTCCCCCGAAGCTTCCTCCAATTGTGAACGCCCCAAAGGCGAGGAAGACCTGCGGTTCGCGGTAGACATAGATGGTGTCGCCGGGATGGACCCAGACGTTGTTGGCCGGCTGATATACCAAGGCTCCGAACGGAACCGTGGCACGCTTGCCGGCGCGCTCCAGCGTCACCCAGCTCTCCCAGCCCGGCCCCGTCAGGCCGCCAGCGCGCGCAATCAAGTCAAGGACCCGCTCGCCGGCCGCATTCGCCGTTAACCGAGCTGGCGTTCTCACCTCGCCCAGCACGCTGACGAGCGAGGTATTTTGCGTGATCAGGGATACCACCACCTGCGGCTCAATGGCCCGGTTTCCAATTGCCTTCACGATGTCCTGCTGGATCTCGATCGGGGTGCGGCCGTTGGCCTTCACTTGGCCGGCATACGGAACCGTAAGGAACCCGTTCAAATCAACGTTTTGGTTGGGCAAGGCCACGAAGTTACCTGGCCGCACGCCGGCCTCTGCTGGGATAAACAGGCCTCCGGCGGCGGCTTCGAAGATCGACACTGCCACCGTGTCGCCAATGCCGAACCTGATGCCTGGCGGCGGCCGGTGATCAGGAAATGACCCCGCGATTGCGCCCGGGCCATATTCCTTCAGGATGTCGACGACGGTCGGTGTGAGCTTGACCAGCTCGTAATCCGGCCCCGACCTTGTGATCTGGCTCTTGATGACGTGATCTTCCGGACCGGCCGAAGGCACGATCGAGCACCCCGCTGAAGACAGCAAAATGCCGAGCAAGCCACCCCATACTAAAACGCTGCGCCTCAAGACTAATCCCCATCACGTCCGAGTTTATACCTTAACCAATTCCCAAAGTGGCGCAAACGAAGCCGCAGGAGATGGTCAGAATAAGGAGAGACTGTCGCAGCCAAGAATAAGGGGATGTTGTTGCGGCGCGGTTACAGGGAGCCGCTCACGCGATGATAAATTAGGCAGAACGTGCCGAACTTGCATCGCGTTCGTGCGCGAGTTCCAAGTGATCAGCAGTTGTTGACCCATTAACGGGCGGCAAATGATTTCTCAATTCATCTGTTCGACGTATGCGGTTCTGTTGCGACCATTCATCTGCTGCAATGCCGTTTCATATTGCGGCTGAAACGCCTCGACCGACATTTCGTCGGGCGTCGAGGAAGCGAGATCGCCTTGGCACAAGGGACAAAATTGCGCGGCGCGATGGATCAAGTTTTGGATACGACTGTTGAGTAATAAGAATCTGATTCCAGTGAGGGTTGCTACTGCGCCTATCATGATGCGTGTAACCCTGCTCTGCGCTGCACTTTTGGTTGTGGCCGATGGTTCCGGCCGAGCCGAGCCGCCGCGTCCCGGCATGCTGAATTGCGCATCCGGCGTCAGCCCGGAGCAGCGTCAACGATGCGATGAAGAGGCCTTCAGGCAGGTCGAGACCGGCAGTCAATCGACACAGCTTGAGGGCGGATGGCGATTGGTGAAAAGCAAGAATCCTGACGGTGGCGCCGATGCCAATTCAGTGATGCATGTTGCCGACAGCGCGAAGTCGGACGGCGGCCTGGCGGGCTTGAGCCTGCGATGCGGGGGGAATGGCATCGAAGTGGTGCTGATCGTTCTTGAGCCCCTGTCGCGCTCGGCGCGACCGGCCGTGGTGCTGATGACGGGAGAAAAACGGGCTGAGTTCAAAGCATCCGTGATCCAGGGCGGTGAAGCGCTTCTGCTGCCCGCGGACGCCTCGAAGCTTGCGGCGGGCGACTGGCAGGATGCATCCGAGCTTTCGGTCGAGATTGAGACCGAGCCAACCGCAATCCGCGGAGCAGTTCCGATCGGCGGATTGTCTCTGGCTCTCCATTACCTGTCGCAGAACTGTTCTGCCCGATAAGTCAGACCACGAGGGAACTTTGTTACGTTGGGCGCGAGCGTGTTAGCCGACACAAACAGCCGCCGCGACGTGATCGGCGGACAGCGTGGCGTCGCGTGTCTGCTTGTGCGATAGTTACCGTCGCCTCCCACGGCGCGGTGATATCCATCCCGGCCTCGATCCCAATCCTGCTGCGAAGTCCTCCATTTTGTTGATCGCCTCTTCCCTTCTGACCATATTGCTGGCCACGACTCCGGTCTTGGCAATCGCTGACGGCGCTTTCGCGCGGCATGCGGTCGCGATCGTCGCAGCCATCATGCTAGCCATGGCGGCAAGGGGACCAGAGGCCGAACTCACGTCCACCGCACAGCTGCTGAAGCGATTTTTGCCCGCGATTCTGCTTCCGGTCGTCTGGATGGCACTGCAAACTTTTCCGGTGCCCTCTTCTTCGCTTGCAAACCCGATCTGGTCGACGACTTCGATCGCACTGAACGATCCATCGCTGCCGGGCCGCATCAGCGTTGATCCTGGCGCCACGCTGCGAAGCCTCTTTCTTTATCTGGTCGACGTGTCGCTGGTGGCGTCGACCGTCATCATCACCAAAGATCGCCACCGGGCCGAAACAGTCTTGTTCGTGTTGTGCGCGGTAACGACTTTCATGTCGCTCGAAGTCCTCCTTGGTCGGCTCGATTTGTTCGCAGGGATGATTCCCGACGCAGGTGCACCCCCGAGCCCGTTTCCGGCCGCAACCGCGCTCGCCGTGGTGACGAACGGCGCGCTCGTTGGCAGGGCCATCGAACGACACTTGCACCAGCAGGACATCAGCAATCTGGCCTCCGTCCCGCTATGGCTCGGGATTCTCTCCGGCCTGGCCGGAATTGCCGTAGCGTTCGCAGCGATGGCGGCCTTCGCAGGTGGCATGTTGTTGGCGGTCACTGGCTTGGGATTGACCGTGATCGTCTTCATCGCCGCCGCCCGCCGCCTGGGGTTTCGCCCCTGGCCATCGGCGATCTTGTTTGCAGTTGTCGTGGCGATGGCCGGCGCCATCGCCGGGCCGCACGTCCACTCCAGCGGTTCGGGCCTGCCTGGACTCGTCAGCTTCGCCCCGGACGCCGTTGCATTGGCAGCACGCATGCTCGCTGATGCATCCTGGTTGGGCAACGGTGTGGGAACATTCGAGCTGGCATCGAGAGCCTATCAGGAACTCGACGCCACAGCGTTAGCGGTTCCCCCTTCCACCGCGGTTTTGATCGCCATCGAGTCGGGACGATTGGCGGTTGTGATCCTGGCGGGCTTCGCCACCCAGCTCTTCTTCGCTACCTTTCGCGGCGCCGTTCGGCGGGGTCGCGATTTCTTTTTCGCAGCGGCCGCGGCCGCCGGCGTTCTGGTTGTACTCTGCGAGAGCTTCCTTGATTCAAGCATCTCAAGCCCCACGACCCAGATCATCGTGGCCGTGTTGGTCGGACTGGGACTTGCGCAATCCGTTGGCCGGACCGGCGACGTCAACCGCTAGACTAGGCGACAACGTGCTCGCGCCGTAAGAAGGCCTTACGTTGGATAGCTTTGTATTGAACCGGTCCCATCGAGAATGAGTTCCTTGAGCAGATTTCGCATCCTCCTGATGGCATTGGCACTGACCATCGGATTTTATGCAGTTGCCTCGGCCATAGCGGAGATGACGGCGCTGGAGCGCACGGCATTTCCGACCGATGCAGCAAAGATCGGCTCGCCCAGGGCTGGAGACGTGCCCTCCTTGCTGGCAACGCTCTCGCCCTTCAGATCTGATCTAGAAGGCAACCATGCCTTGACCGCCGCGCTGCAGGCGATCGAGTCCGGCCGGCAAAAGCCCGCGACCGTACGATCCGCAGTGCATGCCGACGCGCTCGGCAGGGTCAGGCAGACGCTGTCGATCTCGCCTTACAATCCCGAACTGTGGCTGGCGCTGGCGCTGCTCCAGGCCCAGCGTGACCCCCGCGATCCCGTCGTGGTCGAGGCACTGAAGATGGCGTATTTTACCGCGCCAAACGACGCGCGTTTGATGCCGGTGCGGCTCGACATCGCGGCTCGTTTCGATGCGCTCGGCGTTCCGGACGTCAAGGACCTCGTAGGCAACGACGTTCAGCTGATCATGACCCGCCGGCCCGAGTTGAAACCCGCGATCGTGTCGGCCTATCGGCGGGCATCAGACCTCGGCAAAGCTTTCCTGCGAGACGCGGTTCAATCGATCGATCCGACTTTCGTTCCGGCACTGCGCGGCTAAGAATCGGGCACGAGGCGGTCGCGAGTTCAGGAGCAGACCGGCCAGCAGCGCAAACAGGAGAAGCGGATGGTCTTACAGATCCATCTCAGCCACATTTCATTCGATTTCCGACGGCAACATCGGTGTGGTTGCTCGTACTGGCACGAACGTCTAAGGTTAACCGCAATCAGGGGAGCAAAAGCGATGTCACGATCCTATGTCGGCCTTGTCGCGCTCGCCTCGACTGTGATCATTTTCGCGGCGTCGGCGCGCGCCGCCGACTTTCCGGCCCATCCGCGGCAAGCCCGCTCCGCGGCTCCTGTCTTACAGATCGATCGTGGGCCGAGCCCTTATTGCGGTCCGCGATGCGGTTCCCCGACCGCCGTTCTTGTTCGGCATCGCTCGCTCGAAAAGGGCTATCCCTACACCTTTGATCCGCGCACCAGGACCGACGAACCGCACTATTACTACGGTCCCAACCGGACTTACGTCCGGTTTCCAGATCCACGTAATCCCGATCTGGTCTTTCAATATTGAGAGAAAGCCCATCCGCGCGAACTGGCGAATGAGGTCGGCGTTATCCGGACTCTCGGGCGTTGCTTGCAGGATTGGGTGCGCTAGGAATCCTGAAGGCCCAGCGGGCGGAGCGGGCTAGCCTATGATCTGGTCATGTAGGGCGCGTACATCAGATAGCGCGCACGGCGTTGATGCGAGCGCCGCGCGTGCGTCGCAAAGCCAGACACGAATCCTGCCGAAAAGATCGCGAAGATCAGAGCTGGAAGCATGTTGGATGTCCTGTACAGCGTCAGGACATTTCATTCCCGAGTCGTGACGAGATGATTGAATCCTGACGCCGAAAGATTGTTCATCTCCTGAAGTTTTTTTGTGCAGCGCAGCGCCGTTAGCGTCGCGGAGCGCTTGCGCGCCATCCACGCCAAGACTATGCAATTCAGGATCATGCGTGGTGCCCAGACGCTTGGCGGAGTAACGCACTGCATTGACGATCGCGATCCTGCCGAACCAGACCAAACTTGCTCTACGCCTTGTTCCGCGGCACCGAGCCGGCGCAGCCAGACCTGCGGTTGCGGGGGACACGTGCCCCTGCGTCGCGCGAGACGATCTGAGTGCTTTTTGTCCGTGATGCCCAGTCTTGGCGCCCTTTTGCAAGTGCTTTGGCGTACCCATAGGCACCCGCGGACTTTGATTCGTGAGACTTGCCTCGCGGCTGCGGTGTTTCAGGGCTAACATGTTCCGATACTTTCGCGAGAGCTCCCGCCGCCAGATGTTGTCCCCGCGCCGACCTCGTTCGTCGAAGAACAAGCCGAAACTGCCAGACGGGGTGCGAATCTACGCGATGACCGATATTCATGGTTGCGCGCATTTGCTGAAGCAGATGCTGCGGGTCATCGACGCCGACCTTGCGCGCAGCCGTCCGCGCTACGCCATCGAGGTGTACATGGGCGATTACGTCGACCGCGGCCCGGATTCACGATCAACCCTCGACATCCTGATCAACCGCAGCCGCCGAGGCAACACGGTCTTCCTGAAGGGAAACCACGAGGTGTTTCTCGGCAATGTCCTGCGCAACCCGTCGCTTCTGACAGAGTGGCTCCATGTCGGCGGGCTGTACACGCTGATGTCGTATGGGCTGGCCCCTTCCCCCGCCCCGGGCGATGAGGAGCGCCAGATTCTGGTGCGGGAATTGGCGCGCGCGATGCCGCGCCCGCACCTCGAGTTTCTCAGCAAGCTGCGGCTGACCTTCACCTGTGGGGATTTCTTTTTCGTCCACGCCGGCGTCCGTCCTGGCGTCCCGCTTGCCGAACAGCAAGAGACAGACCTGCTCTGGATCCGCGAGGAGTTTCTCCAAAGTCAGCAGAACTTCGGCAAATACATCGTGCATGGCCACACGCCGGTACGCAGCCCCGAGCTGCTGGAAAACCGGGCGAATATCGATACCGGTGCTTATGCCACCGGCAACCTCACATTGATGACGATGCAGGGCGCTAGCATGCTTGCCGTCTGAAACCGGCTCCGGCTCATGCGGCTCAGCTCCTGCGCCCGGGAAGCAGCTCAGCACATTTATTTCTGCAGCCCTTGATCCTCATCGGGGACAGGAAATAGACCAAAGGCGTGCCAGCCTGACGGAGTGGTGCGTGGCTGTCTCAGTAAGCTTCCTGATACATCAGCGCGGCCGCTGTACGGAGAATGATCCGGATGTCCAGCCAGATGCTCCAGTTGCTCACATACCAGACGTCGTACTCGACGCGCTTCTCCATCAGGTCGATGGTCGGCGTCTCGCCGCGGAAGCCGTTGACCTGGGCCCAGCCGGTTAAGCCTGGCTTCATGTGGTGGCGATAGACGTATTTGCTGATCAGCTGGTCGTAATAGTTGTCGTGGGCGAGCGCGTGCGGACGCGGCCCGACCAGGGACATCTCGCCCCGCAGCACGTTCCAGAGCTGCGGCAACTCGTCGATGCTGGTCTTGCGCAGGAAGCGCCCGACCCGCGTCACCCGCGAGTCCCGCTTCGTGGCCTGCCTGACCGCGGCGCCGTTCTCGGACACGGTCATGCTGCGGAATTTCCAGATTTGGAACGGCTTGCTGTTGAAGCCGCGCCGGGACTGCCGGAAGATGACCGGGCCTGGTGTATCGAGCTTGACCAGCAGCGCGGCCGTCAGGATCAACGGTGCCAGCAACAACAGCGCAAAGGAAGCGAGCCCGATGTCGAGCAAGCGCTTCTGAACCCGTTCGAAAATCGACAGCGGCGGCCGCTGGATCTCGATCGCCACCGTTCCGCTGACCGGCAAGAACGGCCGCGAGACCAGATCGGCGATCGGAAAATCGGGCAAAAGGCGGATCGGCTGCGGAACCATCCGCAGATGCTGGCTCAGCTTCTGCAGCATCGGCAGTTCGTTCCAGTCGATCGCCACGAGATACTCGTCGACGTTGGCGTCGCGCGATTGCCGGAGCACAGCGGAAATCTGCTGATTCCAGGCGTCGTCGTCCTGGTCCGGGGCCGCGTGGAGCACGAAATGGCGTACGACGTCGAAGCCGTGCTTACGAAGATCTTTGAACCGGTTCGAGGTGAAATCCAGCGCGCGAAGGCTGAGCAGGATGACCTTGCGGTCAATCAGCCGTTCCTTGGCGAAGGCCGACGACAGGCAGTAGCGCCAGACCACGCGGTGCGTGACGAGCCCGGTCGCCCCGATTACCGTGAACAGGATCATGGTGCCGCGGGACATGTTGGCAGTCGACTTCAAGAGGAAGGCCGCGACTGCCAGCGTGGTCAACGCGAAGAGCCAAGTGAAGATAACCTTACGCGATTGCCAAAGCGTGTTCAACAATCTGTGGTTGTCGTATGCACCCTGAAAATAAGCAGCGATCACGAACACCATGCCGACGATCAGCCCGGCCCCGACCGAATAGTCCGGATCGGCCGGCGAATTTATGAAGTCGCGATAGAGCGCGCCCGCAGCCACGTAGCTCGCCAGGATCAGAAGGAAGTCGCCGGCGATGATGAAGAGCTGAAACGGTCTCTGCAACGAGGTGCCGCGGTTCGACGTCAGGATGCGGAGACCATCGGAGCCATACGTGGTTGCAGACATCTCGAACCTCATCACTTCAACGGCCGCGGGCGGCGCAAACGAAAATCGACAAATACAATGGATGCCGGCAGGAAAAATTCGAACACGGAGAAAACGATCTCGGGACCAAAAACGATCTCGGCACCAAACATGGCTAGGAAAGTTTCAGTTTCGCGCGCTGGGATTGGCGCGAGTGCCAGCGGAAGTTGTTTACCAAACGCAGCGATATTGTGGCGCCGCACCAAGAAAATCAATCTCGTTTTTGCATTGCAAAATTGTGACGCGCGCTTTGATCACAGCATGATGCATGATCAATCAATTCGTGATGCACGAGTGTTCAACCGTGGGTGTGGAACCAGCGCGCGTTGAGAAACGAGCAACGAAAAGCGACCGGCTGCAAAACTTGACATCACGCTGTTGACACTTCCTTGAGCAACAGCCGCACTCTTGTGATGACGGCACTGCGAAAAGGAATGCCTCAATTCTGCTTCTGCGCAAGCCATTCAATCCACACGCAATCTTGACGTCAGGAAAATTCGATCGTGGTCATTAAAGCAATCTTAGGTCGGGGCCATTAGGGAGTGTGGCGTTGAGGAGTAATAAGTGTGACCGCGTTGGCGATTAGCAGTGCATTGTTCGGATTGGCTTTGGGAATCCGGTTCAGGTTTTTTGTTCTATTGCCAGTCCTGTTCATGGGATTGCTGCTCGTCGTCGTGCTTTCGATCGCGCAGGAGCTGCCTCTCGCTCAGGCACTGACCACCACCGTCGTGTTCGCCTGCTTCCTGCAGCTCGGATATCTGATAAGCGCCGTGCTCAAGCACGCGGTCGGCCCCGCAATCGTCGTCGACCGCGGAACGCGGCTCGGGGAGTCCGAAGTTTCGTTGAGGCCCTGAGAGAGGCGCGTCCTCCACTGGTCTGAACGCCGCCACAATTGGCGCAATCTCGATCAAGAAAGTGCAAAAAAACGGCATCCGGCAGGCGCCGACGGCCAAAAGCCCCCTTCGTGCCGAATTCCTGAGCCGGTTGCGGTTGTCTTTCACCTGCGGCGATTTCTTCTTTGTGGACGCCGGCGTGGACCGGAAATCTGACGCTGCTGTCGATCCAGGGACAAGCCTGCTTGAGGTGTGAGCGATCGCTGCGGCGAGGCGGCTAGAGCCTTAGCCACGTGGAAACCGGTTCGCGTGAGGAAAACGCGTCAAAACAAGAATCTTCCCATTCCGAATTCCATCGGAAGGCAAAAGACTCTAGACGCGATGGTAGTCGCGATACCAGGCGACGAATGTCGCGATCCCCTGCTCGATCGCGACCCGTGGCCGGAAACCGATGTCACGCACGAGGTCGTCGACGTCGGCAAAGGTATCGAGCACATCGCCCGGCTGCATCGGAAGCAGGTTCTTCTGCGCGACCCGGCCCAACCCCTTCTCGAGCAGCGCGACGACGTGCATCAATTCTTCCGGCTTGCTGTTGCCGACATTGTAGATGCGCCACGGCGCCCTGCTTGTGCCCGGATCCGGCTCTGCGCCGGACCAGTTCGGGTCGCCCTGCGGCGCGCGGTCGATGATCCGGCTGATCGCCTCGACGACATCGTCGACATGGGTGAAGTCGCGCCGCATCTTACCGTGATTGAACAGGTTGATCGGCTGCCCCGACGTGATCGCCTTGGCGAACAGATAGAGCGCCATGTCGGGCCGATACCACGGTCCGTACACCGTGAAAAGGCGAAGACCGGTGGTCGGAAGGCGATAGAGATGGCTGTAGGAATGCGCCAGCAGCTCGTTGGCCTTCTTGGTCGCGGCATACAGGCTGAGCGGATGATCGACGTTGTCGTGCACCGAAAACGGCAGCTTGGTGTTGGCGCCGTAGACCGACGACGACGACGCGAACACGAGATGCCGGCATTCGACCTGGCGGCAGCCCTCCAGCAAATTCACGAAGCCTTCCAGATTGGAATCGGCGTAAGCGTGCGGATTTTGCAGCGAGTATCGCACGCCGGCCTGCGCAGCCAGGTGCACCACGGTGGGAAAGCGATGTCGCGCAAACAGCGCCCGCACCCCTGCGCGATCGGCCAGGTCAAGCTTCTCGAACGTGAAGTTGGTATGTGCCTTGAGCCGATCGAGCCGCGCCAGCTTGAGCGCCGGATCATAATAGTCGTTGAGATTGTCGATGCCGATGACGGACCTGCCCTCGCCCAGCAAGCGCTGTGTGAGGTGAAAGCCGATAAAGCCCGCACACCCCGTAACTAGCAAATTGGCCACAATCCGCTTCTCACCAATGCCGCCGAACGGCCGCGGGCGCGATTTCGCCGGCTTCGACCCGGATTCGCCCGAACAGGGCGGCATTCCAACCGATATTGCACCGGGGATCAAGCACGAACGGCGGCAGCCAGGGCCGGACGGTCCGTGCGACTAGCTGGAGATCGTGGCCTTGTAGTTGGGAAAACGGCTCAGCACCGCAGTCTTCATGAACTTGAAGTGGCTGATCTCGGTCGCGAGCTCCTTCAGCCGCCGCTGCCCGTTGGATATCTCTGTCGTGAACAGGTCCTGATGGTGGTTGTCGAGCGCCTCGCGCTCCAGATATTCGTCGGTGCCGTTGCCGAACGTCACGGCTGCCCGGGCCAGCACATCGTCGACCCGGCGGCTCAGACCGGCCTGCTCGCTTTCCGCCGCATGCAGCGCGGTTTCGATCGCGGCCATGATCGCGCCGATCCGGGCCCGGTCGGTTTCGGCGTCGCGCTCCGGCGAGCGCGCCCTGAAACCCTCGTCACCGAGGCGAGCCTTGATGTAGTTGTGCGCTCGGGTGCGCAAAAACAGCTGAAACATCCGCGTTTGTCCGGTTCAGGCGCAATCAGGAGACGGCCGCTCCAAAATCGCCCCGTCTTAGTTAAGGAAGGGTAAATCCCGGTCGCGTGCGCTACGGCGGTCGGCCCGCCATTGCAGCCAAGCGCGATCGTGCTTGCTGTACAGCTCGAGCCAACGCTGTGCCGGCTTGCTGGCAGGACGGCCGCCGGCGTCCCACAGCACATGTCCGTCGTGGATGGGGCCCGAGAGGTGATCGAGCCGCTCGAACTCGAACGTCTCTTCGTAGGTGAGGCCGATCAGAACGCGCCGGCCGTCATCGTCGATGAAGTAGCGCCGTGGCAAATTATTCCCGAGATCAGTCATCTTGCGCGAGCTCGCCTGCGATCCAGGGACCGGTTCGACCCGCCAGCCAGCGGCGGTAGACCCACATGAAAGCGGCAGCGCCGATGACGCGCACAAGCAGAACGACCAACCATCCCACCACGCATACCCCTCGACCAAATCAGTCAACGCAACCAGCCCTCCATACAAGAGCCGTGCCACGTCGGCGGCATACCCCGCCGCGCGGGCACGGGTCATCCGCGCCCGCAACCGTCGTCATGCCAACCGTCGTTATGCCATGAGCAAGCCTGCGGTGGCGCGAAGATCGGCGCCGCTAGAATGCCCGGCGCGCATGACCGAATGTCGTGGAAGGCGATCTCGATCTGCCGGACAGCATACCCCGCTTGTACGATCGCCAGGCCCGCGCGCCGTATCCGGCAAAGAAGCCTGCGAAGAACGTCGTCAACAAGATCAGACCACCAAGCATTGTCTGTCGTCCCGATTCACCATGTTCGTATCTTCAGTCCGAAGTTGTGACCACATCATGATTCAGAGCGCTGAAAGATTGTTCATCCGCTGAATTTTTTGTGCAGCTCAACGCTGCTAAACCGATCAGCGCACGTGCGCGAAGTTCCCACTGCTCACGAAAAAAACCACAGGGTGAACTTCAGGAACATCGTGCTCAGCAGATAGATCCATCCCGTCATCGCCAGTACGACCAATCCGACAAAGACGCCGGAAAGACTTCTCTCTTTCAACTGCACCAGCAGAGGAAATTTGAATCGATAAAACATGTATCGGGCTCGCCCCAGAGTCGCCGGTCAGACCTAGCCATTAAATTCGATAATCTCATGACGCGCGTCGCGACATCACCCGGCAGCGTGCACATCGTGAGCTATCGCGCCTTCACAATCGCGCGCGCGGATCGGATCTTCGCGACATGATTTGCCGCGCAGCGGAATCGCGCCGCTCCGCTCGCTGCGGGTTCGTTCGCTGCCGGTTCGCTCGGCGATCGACACGTCACACTGGCTGGTGAAGCCCGGGGTGCACTCGCCGGACCAGCGCAAATGTCCCGCAAGTTCATGCGCCGACGCGGCAAATCCGGCCGGCGGGGGCCCTACCACGGGTGAAATCTGTGCTAGAGCTAGGCTGGGCAACGCTCAGATGTTGCGGGGCGAGAGGTGCGATGAAGGGGATAATTCTGGCGGGTGGAACCGGGACGCGGCTGTATCCGGTGACGACGGTGGTCTCCAAGCAATTGCTGCCGGTGTTCGACAAGCCGATGATCTACTATCCGTTGTCGACACTCATGCTCGCGGGAATCAAGGACATCCTGATCATCACCACGCCGGAGGATCAGCACCTGTTCCGCCGCTTGCTCGGCGAAGGCGGCGAGATCGGCCTCACCATCTCCTACGCGGCGCAGCAGCAGCCACGCGGCCTCGCCGATGCCTTCATCGTCGGCCGCGAATTCGTCGGCAACGACAACGTCGCGCTGATCCTTGGCGATAACATCTTCTATGGTCACGGCCTCAGCGACAAGCTGAAGCGCGCCGGCGGCAAGACCAGCGGCGCGACGATTTTCGGCTACGCGGTCGGCTCACCAAAGAATTATGGCGTCGTCGAGCTGGACGGCCAGAGACGGCCGATCTCGATCGAGGAAAAGCCGGCGCAGCCGAAGTCGGACATCGCGGTGACCGGCCTCTATTTCTATGACAACGCGGTTCTCGACATTGCCGCCGCGGTGAAGCCGTCGGCGCGGGGCGAACTCGAGATCACCGATATCAATCGCGCCTATATGGAACGAGGCGAGCTCTTCGTCGAAATGCTCCATCGCGGCTTTGCCTGGCTCGATACCGGCACGCATTCGTCGCTGGTCGAAGCCAGTCACTTCGTCCAGATTCTCGAGCAGCGGCAGGGTTTGCGCATTGCCTGTATCGAAGAGGTTGCGCTGCGGATGGGAAACATCACGCTCGATCAGTTCCACCATCTGGCGCAGCGGTCGGCGAAGAGCAGCTACGGCGAATATCTGCTCTCGGTCTATCACAGCGTCACCAAGTCCCAGCATTAGCTATCCGATGTGTCAGGCATGAGTGAGGGCCGATCGACGATCTTCGTGACGGGCGGCGCGGGCTTCATCGGGTCCGCCGTCATCAGGCATTTGCACGAGACCGCTGACGTCTCGATCGTCAACATCGACAAGCTGACCTACGCGTCGAGCCTGGATTCGATTCCGCAGGCCGCGGCGCAATCCGCCCGCTATGCCCTCGCCAGAACCGATATCTGCGACGGCGAGGCCCTGCGCGAACTGTTCGCCAGATACCAGCCGCAAGGCGTGATTCATCTTGCGGCCGAGAGCCATGTCGACCGCTCGATCGACGGTCCGCAGGAGTTCATCAGGACCAACATCACCGGCACCTTCACGCTGCTGCAGGAAGCGCTCCGCCACTGGCGCGCACTGTCGCCGTCGGAGCGCGAGCCGTTCCGCCTGCTGCACGTCTCGACCGACGAGGTGTTCGGCTCGCTCGGCCCGGACGGCGCTTTCACCGAACAGAGCCCCTACGCGCCGAACTCGCCCTATTCCGCCAGCAAGGCCGCCTCCGATCATCTGGTGCGCGCCTGGTGCGAAACCTACGAATTACCTTGCCTGATCTCGAACTGCTCGAACAATTACGGGCCGTATCAGTTTCCGGAGAAACTGATCCCCCACATGATCATCAAGGCGCTCGCCGAGGAACCTCTTCCGGTCTATGGCGACGGGCGGCAGGTTCGCGACTGGCTCCATGTCGAGGATCACGCGCGCGCGCTGTGCACCATCCTCCGAGATGGGCGGATCGGCGAGACCTACAATGTCGGCGGCCGCAACGAGCGGACCAATCTTGCGGTCGTCGAGAATGTCTGCCGGCTGCTCGACCGGCTGCAACCGTCCGGTCATGGCGACCGCAGCCGGCTGATCTCGTTCGTGGCCGATCGTCCCGGCCATGATCGCCGCTACGCCATCGACGCCTCGAAACTGGAACGCGAACTGGGCTGGACCGCCCAGGAGAATTTCGACAGCGGGCTCGACAAGACTGTCCGCTGGTATCTCACAAACAAGCTGTGGTGGCAGTCCATCCTGACCTCCGGCTATGACGCCAAACGGCTCGGGCTTTCGGTTCCAGCCCCACCGCCCGGCCGTTCGACTAACTAGGTTCTGCGACACTTATCGCAGCCTTGGACGTCGCAGCCTTGGGCGTCGCAGCGATGGGCGCGGCCAGGATGAAGAACTCCCGCAACATCCTGTCCTGCCAGCGGCGGTTTATCGGCGAGCCTGTGATCAGGAGACTGAACCAGACCGATCCGAAGACGAAATCCAGAGCCGTCTCGACGTCGAGATCCTTCCGGATCTCGCCGGCATCGGCGGCGCGACGCAGCAGTTCGCGGCCCCTCGCGAGCCTCGGCTCCACGATCCTCACCATCAGCACCCGCCGGATTGCCGGATCGGCCTGCGCCTCCATCGCCAGCCCGCGCAGGATGGCGGCCCGTTTCGGATCGAAAAGGCGCCGAACGCTCCATTGGATGTAGTCGGTGAAAGCTGCCTTGAAGCCAAGGCCGTGCCATCCCTCCGGCTCCTCGGTCACCGAACCGAGGTAAAGATCAACCAGCAGGTCGCCGCGCGATGACCAGCGCCGGTAGACCGACTGCTTGGAAACGCCCGCTCTTGCCGCGACGCCCTCAATGGTGATTGCCGCGCATCCATTTTCTCCCACCAGCGCTTTGGCCGCTTCGAGAATCTGCCGCTGAACCGCCGGATTGCGAGGCCGGCCGGCACGGCTCGGCTGGGTCGCGGACACTCCGCGCCGAGCCGGTGAGGCAATTGACATACGCTACGCTCCGTATTTTAATCGTGCTGGAATATACCCCTTATAGCGGCTGGGCCGGAAGCTTGAAGCGTCAAATCGGCGAGGCCGGTCCATAGCCGACGATCTGAAGCAGGGGCGACGATGGATACGGCGGAAATCGGATTTCTGAGCGCGACCGAACTCAAGACGCTCTATGCGGGCGGGCAGCTGTCTCCTCATGAGGTCGCCAACGCCGTTCTTCGTCGCATCGAAGAGCTCGACCCGGCCCTCAACGCGATGACCATGCTGACGCCGGAACTGGCGTTGAAGGCGGCGCGGGAGGCCGAGGCGGCCTACTCCGGCAAGCGCGAGCCGCGCCTCCTCGAAGGCATCCCGGTGACATTGAAGGACATGCACCCGACCGCGGGGCTCACGACCACGCAGGGCTCCCACGCATCGGCCGACTGGGTCCCCGACCTTGATGCCCCCTGTATCACCCGTCTTCATGCCGCAGGCAGCATGACCGTGGGCAAGACCACGTTGCCCGAGTTCGGCTGGAAAGGCGTCAGCCAGAGCCCGCTGACCGGCATCACCCATAATCCGTGGAAGCGTGGCTACAACGCCGGAGCCTCCTCGGCGGGAGCGGCGGTAGCCGCCGCGGCCGGCTTCGGCCCCCTGCATCTCGGCTCCGATGGCGGCGGATCGGTGCGCATGCCGGCCCATTTTTCCGGCGTTTACGGCTTGAAGCCGACCCATGGCCGCATCCCCTATTGGCCGGTTCCCAACAACGACTACGCGACCCATATGGGCACGCTGACGCGCACGGTCGCCGACAGCGCGCTGATGCTGGAAGCGATGGCCGGTCCTCATCCGTGGGATCATACCTCCTGTGAGGCTCAGCCGCAGCCCTATTCCCGGCAACTCGGCGGCGACCTGAAAGGCAAGCGCATCGCGTTCAGTTCCGATCTCGGTCATGCCCGAGTCGATACTGACGTCGCCGTTCTGGTTGCCAAGGCCGTCGGCGCCTTCGCCGAGCTCGGCGCCACCGTCGAGTTGGTCACGCCGGAGTGGGGGCCTCTCGGACGCGATCTTGCACATTTCTTCTGGCCGATGGGCTATCTCGCCCGCGGCGCGACCTACCTTGCCGACTGGCATGACCGGATGGATCCTGGCTTGGTCGCGATGCTGCGCGAGGCCAGAAACGCCAGCGCCGAGCAGTATCACGTGATGCGGGCCCGCAAGCTGGCCTATTGCGAGGCGATCCATCGCTTCTTCGAGGACTGGGATCTGCTCCTGACGCCTGCGGTAAGCACTGCGGCATTCCCCGCCGATCTGCTGCAGCCGGCATCGTGGCCGCAACATCCCTGGGATTGGCTGATGTGGGCGCAGTTTTCCTATCCGTTCAATTTCTCCGGCAACCCGGCGGCGAGCGCGCCCTGCGGCTTCACCGACGAGGGGCTGCCGGTCGGCCTGCAGATCGTCGGTCGTCGCTTCGACGACCTCGGCGTCCTGCAGGCGTCGGCCGCCTTCGAGCAGGCCCGTCCCTGGCGGCATCACCGACCATCGCTGTCGACCGAAACCGAGAGAGGGGCAGCATGATCACACGTCGCAGGTTGATCTCATCCGCCGCCGGCCTGGCGACCGGTGCCATTGCCGCGCCGCGCCTTGCGGTGGCACAAGCAAGCCGCGTGCTGAAGTTCGTGCCGCAGGCCGATCTCGCGCTGCTCGATCCGATCCAGTCCACGGGCCTCGTGATCCGGCATCACGCCCTGCTCATTTTCGACACGCTCTACGGGGTCGACGAACAGCTGCGGTCTCATCCACAGATGGCCGAAGGGCATGTCGTTGAGAATGATGGCCTGCTGTGGCGGATCACGCTGCGCGACGGTCTGCAGTTTCATGACGGGCAGAAAGTCCTCGCTCGCGACGTCGTCGCCAGCATCAAGCGCTGGGGTGTGCGCGACCTCTATGGACAGTCGCTGATGGCTGCGGTGGACGAACTGACCGCACACTCCGACAGCGAACTGCACTTCCGGCTGAAGCGGCCGTTCCCGCTCTTGCCCGACGTGCTCGGAAAGCCCGGCACCAACGTCTGCGCCATCATGCCGGAGCGCTTGGCCCTGACCGATCCAATGCAGCGCATCACCGAAATGGTGGGCAGCGGGCCTTATCGCTACATCGCGGCCGACCGGGTGCCGGGGTCGCTGAACGCCTATGAGAAGTTCGCCGGCTACCGTCCGACGCCGAACGGCCAGACGAGCTTCATGTCCGGCCCCAAGGTCGCCTATTTTGACCGTGTCGAATGGCGGACGATTCCGGACGCCTCCACAGCCGCAGCGGCGCTCCAGACTGGCGAGGTCGACTGGTGGGAGCAGCCGATCCCGGATCTGCTGCCGGTCTTCGCCACCAACAAGGACCTCAAGGTCGAGGTGCTCGACCGCTTCGGCGCGATCGCGATGATCCGCTTCAACCATCTCCTGCCGCCCTTCGACAGGCCGGAGATGCGGCGCGCTTTGCTCGGCGCGCTCCGTCAGGACGAGTACATGGTAGCGGTCGCCGGAGAGGACCGGCGGTACTGGCGGGATGGCGTCGGCTTCTTCACGCCGGGCTCGCCGATGGCGAACGATGTCGGCATGGATGCCCTGCCCGCCGCCAAAGATTTCGACAAGGTGAAGGCTGCGCTGAAGGCGGCGGGATATGCCGGCGAGCGCATCGTCTTTCCGGTTCCGACGGACTTTCCCGCGCTCAACGCCATGAGCGAGATCGCCGGCGACATGCTCAGGCGAGCAGGCATCAATCTCGACTATCAGGCGCTCGACTGGGCCACGGTGCTTCAGCGCGTCGCCTCGCAGCAACCGATCGACAAGGGCGGCTGGAACATCTGGTGCAACTATTCGACCGGCGTCAGCGCCGTGAACCCGGCTGCTCACACCTATTTGCGGGGAACCGGCAGGACAGCGACGTTCGGCTGGCCATCGAGCCAGAGTCTCGAAGACTTGCGCAGCCAGTGGTTCAACGCACCGGACGAGAGCTCACGACAGGAAATCTGCCGGCAGATGCAGCGTCAGGCCTTCCAGGACCTGCCCTATCTGCCGCTCGGCGTATTCTACCAGCCCACGGCCTATCGGACCAATCTGACCGGGATGCTGAAGGGCTTCCCCCTGTTTTACAATGTCCGGCGCGCCTGAACCGCCTCAGTATCGCACGATCAGACTTCGGGCCTCGACGATGTGAGGCGCCGCACATCGACCCACACTTGCTAAACCCGGAAAAACGCGAACCACACGACGCCG
The DNA here is from genome assembly GCF_049949265.1 of Bradyrhizobium genosp. P. Taxonomy (NCBI): domain Bacteria; kingdom Pseudomonadati; phylum Pseudomonadota; class Alphaproteobacteria; order Hyphomicrobiales; family Nitrobacteraceae; genus Bradyrhizobium; species Bradyrhizobium genosp. P. The sequence goes on from NZ_CP188195.1 coordinate 6,447,624, forward strand.
AGGATCAGGACCGCGAGCCCCGTCGAAGCCGTGAGAAGTGCAAGGACCGAAGGGCCTGGCTCGGCCTGCCGCGCTTCGGTCGGGGTTTCGACGATCTGACCGTGTCGTTCTGTTGCCATCGCGACCTCTCTGCTTAAGTGCCTGTAATTTCCGGCAATTGCCGTCCCCTGCGAGAGGCCAACGCGTGATGCAGAACGATGTTCCGAACCCAGCGCCGCCTGAGGGCACGACCCCGGCCCCGCGTCAAACCGGCGCAGGCCGAAAGCACGGTTAACGGCGTTGCGAGATTCCGCGGGGCGCGATGTTTCAAACCGGGGTTCCCGGTGTTATCCTTGTTCGTTCCGTCGGTTGCGTAATCGGAGTTTCCCATGGCCCCCCGCGCCAACTGGAAAGGCTTTTTGCGCCTTTCGCTTGTGACCTGCCCGGTTGCCCTGTACCCGGCGACGTCGGATACCGAAAAGGTCTCCTTCAACCAGATCAACCGCAAGACCGGCCACCGGATCAAATACGCCAAGGTCGACGCGGAGACCGGCGAAGAGGTGTCCACCGAAGACATCATGAAGGGCTACAAGGTCGACACCGACACCTACATCGAGGTCACCAAGGACGAGCTCGACGACATCGCGCTCGACTCCACCCGCACGATCGAGATTGATGAATTCGTGCCGCGCTCCGACATCGACAGCCGCTATCTGATCCGTCCCTATTATCTCGTTCCCGACGGCAAGGTCGGCCACGACGCCTTCGCGGTGATCCGCGAAACCATCCGCAGCCTGGACAAGGTCGCGATCGGCCGCGTGGTGCTGACCAACCGCGAGCACATCATCGCGCTCGAGCCGCTCGACAACGGGCTGATGGGCACGCTGCTGCGCTACCCCTACGAGGTGCGCAGCGAGAAGGAATATTTCGACGACATCCAGGACGTGAAGATCACCAAGGACATGCTGGATCTCGCCAAGCACATCGTCGAGCAGAAATCCGCCGACTTCGATCCGGAGGAGTTCGAGGATCGCTACGAGCAGGCGCTGATCGACCTGATCAACCAGAAGCGCAACGGCATCAAGGTCGCCAAGCCGGCTGCGAAGTCGAGCGGCAACGTCATCAACCTGATGGACGCGCTGAAGAAGAGCCTCGCCAACGAGAAGCAGGCGGCGCCGGTCGCCAAAGCTGAGAGCAAGGCCGAGGGGAAGGCAAAGGGCAAGAAGCCGAAGAAGCGCATCGAGGGCCAGCGCGAGATGCTGCTGCCGATCTCGGGCAGCGGCAAGCGCGAGCCCAAGGAGGTCGCCAAGCCCGAGCCGAAAAAGGCGGAGAAGCCGGTGCGCGCGCAAAGCACCGCACGGTCGAAGAAGGCAGGCTGAGCGGGCCTGCGGCGGACACCGATGATCCCGATCTGCCGCGCCTGAGATGCCCTGGTCGACGCCCTTCGACGAGCCGATCGACCTCACCCGCGGCGGCAGGCTCGTGACGCTGCAGCAAGCCGCCGACTACATCATGAAAATGCCGGAACAGACCCAGCAGGAGCAACGCTGGCAGGTCGCGGTCGAGCACCTGATCAACGCGGCGGAAACCGGCGGCGGCTGGCTGATGTTTGCGCGCATCGCGATGCTGCGCGCACTGAACGGCGACGGCGGAGACAGCTAGAGGCGGCGCTATTTCAGCAAGGCGCCGAAACTACTTCAGCGAGGTGCTGATGGAGGCGAAGCGGCTGCTGAGATTGGTGCCGATACCGCCGACTGCGTAAACGATGACGATGCTGAGCCCGCCGCCGATGATGGCGTATTCGAGAGCGGTTGCCCCGGCTTCATCGCGAAAAAATCTTGCCAGCAACGAACGCATTGAAAGCTCCTGTCGACGCCTGCGCATATTCGCTCGCGGCGGAACAATACACTAGGCAAACTATGCCGCATTGGTTGACGCCGCATTGACGGACAGGATGAATGATCGCTTAAAGGTTGTATGGGATTCGCGGCCTATCCCGACCCGCGTCATGCCGCCCGCTCGGTGTCCGCCGGGCCTGTATCGCCCGTAAACGCATATCAGGACTACCCGATCCGGCCGCGGGCGCGCTTTACCACCCAGCCAAATCCTGTTCCTCTCCCTCACGGGACGACAACGAGGCCAGGAAAAACCGGCCGTGACCAGGGAGAGACCGTCATGAAACTCGGCGCCGCGATCGCGGAAATCATGAAGCGCGAGGGCATCGAGATCCTCTGCGGCTATCCGGTCAACCACCTGATCGAATATGCGGCCAATGCCGACATCCGCCCCGTGATGGTGCGCCAGGAGCGCATCGGCGTGCACATGGCGGACGCGATCTCCCGCGTCACCTCGGGCCAAACCATCGGCGCGTTCTGCATGCAGCACGGCCCCGGCGCCGAGAACGCCATGGGCGGCGTCGCGCAGTGCTACGGCGAGTCGGTGCCGGTTCTGGTGCTGCCGATGGGCTACGCACGGCGGCTTGCCAACATCGACCCGAACTTCAATTCCAGCCAGGCGATGAAGGCGTTCTCGAAGTCTTCCGAGCCGATCAATATCGCAGCCGAGGTCTGCAACATCTTTCGGCGGGCGTTTACAAAACTGAAGAACGGCCGCGGCGGGCCGGTGATCGTCGAAATCCCCGCCGACATGTGGAACGAGGAAGTCGCGGAGCCCCTGAACTACACGCCGGTGCTGCGCACCCGCTACGGCGCCGACCCGGTCCACGTGAAGGAGGCCGCCGCCCTGCTCGTGAATGCAAAACGGCCGGTGATCTATGCCGGCCAGGGCGTGCACTACGCCAAGGCCTGGCCGCAACTGAAGCGCCTCGCCGAGCGGCTCGCGATCCCTGTCACCACTAGCCTCGGCGGCAAGTCGTCATTCCCAGAGACGCATCCGCTGTCGCTCGGCTCCGGCGGGCTTGCCGTGCCGCGCGCGGTGCCGAAATTCCTGGGCGAAGCCGACGTGATCTTCGGCATTGGCTGCTCCTTCACCGAGACCTCGTTCGGCATCGCGATGCCGAAGGGCAAGACCATCATCCATTCGACGCTCGATCCGAACCACATCAACAAGGATGTCGAGGTCAGGATCGGCCTGGTCGGCGACGCCGCCCTGGTGCTCGACGCGCTGCTCGAGGAGATCGGCAAGACGGTGACGTCGGACCGCAACGCCAGCGCGGTCACGGAGGAGATCGCCGCCTCCCACAAGGAGTGGCTCGCCAAGTGGATGCCGAAGCTGACGCACAACGACGCGCCGCTCAATCCCTATCGCGTGCTGTGGGACCTGCAGCACACCGTCGACATCCACAACACCATCATCACCCACGACGCCGGCAGCCCGCGCGACCAGCTGTCGCCGTTCTGGAAATCGGTCGAGCCGTTGTCCTATATCGGCTGGGGCAAGACCACGCAGCTCGGCTATGGCCTTGGCCTTGCGATGGGCGCCAAGCTGGCAAAACCCGACAAGCTCTGCATCAACGTCTGGGGCGACGCCGCGATCGGCTTTACGGGGATGGATTTCGAGACCGCGGTGCGCGAGCGCATCCCGATCATGTCGATCCTGCTCAACAATTTCTCGATGGCGATCGAATTGAAGGTGATGCCGATCTCGACCGAGAAGTATCGCTCGACCGACATCTCCGGCGACTACGCCGCGATGGCCCGCGCCTTCGGCGGCTATGGCGAGCGGGTGACGAAGCCTGAAGACATCATCCCGGCGATCAAGCGCGGCATCCAGAAGACCAGGGAAGGCGTACCGGTGCTGCTGGAGTTCATCACCAGCAAGGAGACCGAGGTCTCGCGGCCAGGGACGTGAGCTTAGACTCCCTCGCCCCGCTCTTGCGGGGAGAGGGTTGGGGTGAGGGGCTGCCCCGCAAGCGGGGCAAGGTGAAGCGGAGCCCGCGGCTCGTTTCGCTTACTGCGAAACCTTCACAAACTCCGGGAACTTCAGCTTGCCTTCGGCGATCGCCTTCGGCCAGACCGTGATCTGCTTGCCGTTCTGCCACTGGAACACGAGGCCAGTGACGAAGCCGGGGCCGGACTTGATGCCGTGGGTGAACTCGTCGTTCTTGCCGTAGAACGCGATCTTGCCGATCGTGCCCACGTAGTCGGTCTTCTCGAGCTCGGCGACCATCTTGTCCGGATCGGTCGAGCCGGCGCGCTGGATCGCCTCCGCGATCATGTAGACCTCGTCATAGGCGGTGTAGCCGGTATAGGCCGGCGGCGTACCGTATTTCGCCTTGAAGGCCGCCGCGAACGGCTTGGTCTTCGGCGTCACCGCGACATCGGGCGTCGCCACCGCGAGCGAGGGCACGCCTTCGGCCGCCCCATTGGTATCGCCCCAGAACGACGGGCTCAGCGCCTGCGCGCTGATGCCGAACATCGGGATCGGTACCTGCTGGTTCTTCCACTGCACCGTCGGCTGCACGCCGACATGCGAGATGCCGGTGACGATCATGTCGGGCTTCTTGCACTCCATGTTGTTGAAGATCGGCGTGAAGTCGGTGGTGTCGGGCGAGAAGCGCACATGCTCCACCACCTTCAGGCCGGCCTTCGGCAGGCAGTCCTCGTAGCCGGCGTCGAGCGGCTTGGTCCAGGCCGCGTCCTCGCTCATGATCGCCGCGGTCTTGAACTTGAGCTGGTCGACCAGCAGCTCCTTGGCGGCGTCGCAGACGATCTGCGCCTGCGCGGCCGAGGTCAAATAGCCGTGGAAGGTGTACTTGTTCTTATCGTAGTCGTTATGGATGGCCTTGGTGATCTCGTTCGACGCCGCGCCGGGAGTGATCAGCGGCATCTTCAGCCGCGACGCCCATGGCTCCAGCGCCAGCACCACTTCGCTGATGTAGCTGGCGATCACGGCGGAAACCTTGTCCTCGCTGACCGCGCGCTGGAAGGCGCGCACCGAGTCTGCCGACGAGCTCTTGTTGTCGTAGCTGACGATCTCGATCTTGCGGCCGTCGATGCCGCCCTTGGCGTTGATCTCGTCGGCTGCGATCTGCGCGCCGCCCGGCGTCGCCGCACCGGCAATCGACTGCACCTCGGCGATCACGCCGATCTTGATCGGATCCTTGGACTGCGCGTAGGCCGGCGCCGCGAGGCAGAGCGCGAGCGCTGAAGCGAGCGGCAACAGGCTCGCGCGGGCAGCGAACGAATATCGTGACATGGTGTTCTCCCTTTCTTCGCTTTGTTATTGTCGATCTTCAAAACCTACAGGAAGTCGGCCCCGGCCTCCGCGGCGAACCGGCCGGGATCGCCCTCCCACACGATCCGCGCGTGCTCGAGCACATAGACGCGGTCGGCATGGGGTAGCGCAAAGGTCACGTTCTGCTCGCCGAGCAACACCGTGATCTTGGTGGTCTGGCGCAATCGCTCCAGCGCCTTCGACAGCAATTCGAGGATGACGGGCGCGAGGCCCAGCGTCGGCTCGTCCAGGATCAGGATTTGCGGCTGCATCATCAGCGCACGCCCGATCGCGAGCATCTGCTGCTCGCCGCCGGACAGCGTCTGCGCCATCTGGCCCTGGCGTTCCTTCAGGATCGGAAACAGCTCGAACAGCCAGGCGAGTTGCTTCGCCCTCGCCTCGTCGGTCAGATGCTGGCCGCCGAGATCGAGATTTTCGCGGACCGTCATCTCACCGAACAATTCGCGCGATTCCGGGCACTGCACCAGTCCAGAGCGCGCGATCTTCGCCGGCCCCATCCCACGCAGTTTCTCGCCACCGCGGATGATCTCGCCGGTATACGGCAGGAAGCCCGAGATGGTGTTGAACAGCGTGGTCTTGCCGGCGCCGTTGAGGCCAACGATGGAGACGAACTCGCCCTCATGGAGGTGGATCGAGACGTTCTCCAGTGCCTGCGCCTTGCCGTAATGCACGCTGACATTCTCGACCTGCAGCAGCGGCGTCTTATCCTTGAAGCTGGTTTCGGGACGCGCATGGGTCACGATCGCGCCGCCGAGATAGACCCGCCGCACGGTCTCGTTCTTCATCACGTCCTCGGGCCGCCCGGTCGTGATCTCCTCGCCGAGATACATCGCGAGCACCCGGTCGACCAGGGCTGCGACGCTTTTGACGTTGTGATCGACCAGCATCACCGCGCGTCCCTCGTCGCGGAAGCTGCGGATCAGCGCCGAGAAACCGACGACCTCGCCGCTGGTCAATCCGGCAAACGGCTCGTCGACCAGCACCACCTTCGGGTCGCGCGCGATCGCCTTGGCAAGCTCGAGCCGGCGCAGATCGGCGAATGGCAGCGTCGGCGGACGGCGGTCCATCACCGCGCCGAGGCCGACGCGATCGGCGATCCACTTGGCGCGTTCGGTCAACGCCTTGTCGGGAAACAGCATGAACAGGCTGTCAGGCAGCAGCGCGACCATGATGTTCTCAAGCACGGTCTGCCGGTTCAGCGGCCGCGAGTGCTGGAACACCATGCCAAAGCCCTTGCGCGCGATCTTGTGCGCAGGCAGGCCGGCGACATTCTCGCCCTCGAAGATCACCTCGCCAGAGGTCGGGCGCTCGATGCCCATCACGCTCTTCATCGCGGTCGACTTGCCCGAGCCGTTCGGCCCGATCAGGCCGAGGATCTCGCCGGGGCGCACCTCGAAACTGAGGTTCTTCACCGCCGTCAGGCCGCCGAACCGCTTGGTCAGGCCGCGAACCGAGAGAACGGGAGTGGTGGTGACAGTCTGATCCATCACGAGCGCGCCTCGCGTGACAGGGCCGCTCCGAGAAAACCGCCGGGGAAGAACAGCACGACGAGCAGCGCCACCGCCGAGACGATGAAGGTCGCGAGCTCACCGGTCGGGCGCAGGAATTCGCCTGCCACGATCAGGAAGATCGCGCCGAGCGCAGCCCCCAGCACGGTGCGCCGGCCGCCGAGCACGGCTGCGACGATGACGTTCACACCGACCGCGACGTCGACCACCGTGCCGACCGACGCGGTACCGAAGTAGAACACCAGCAGCGCGCCTGAGAGCCCGGAGAAGAACGCGCTGACGACGAAGGCGGCGAGCTTGTGCTTGACGATATTGAAGCCGAGCGCGCCGGCCTGCACCGGATCCTGCCCGCTCGCCTGCAGCACGAGGCCAACCGGCGATTGCGACAGGCCATACAAGATGGCCGCGCTTGTTGTCATGAAGCCGAGCGCGATCCAGTAATTCGCGCCGGCATTGATGGTGACGACATCAGGAATGGTCAGGCCGATCTCGCCGCCGGTGAGATCGGCGAACACCACGATGAAATTCTGCAGCATCAGCACCGCGACCAGCGTGGTCAGGCCGAAATACGGCCCCCTCACCCGCAGCGCCGGCAGCGCCAGCACGAAGCCCGCGACCACAGAGGCCAGCGCGCCGAGGACGATGCAGAGATAGACCGACCAGCCGAACTGGGCGTTGAGGATTCCGGCCGTATAGGCGCCGACACCGATCAGGAAGGTCGGCCCGAAATTGACCTCTCCGGCGAATCCGAACAGCAAGTCCCAGGCCATCGCGAACACGCCGAAATAGAACGCGACGGTCAGTAGCCCGAGGATGTAGCCCGAGACGTACATCGGCAGCGTGGCGGCGACCACCACGCAGGCCAGCGAGATGAAGAACAGCCGCGACCTGAAGAATCCGGCCATCTCAGCGCCTCCCCAACAGGCCTTGAGGCCGGATATACATCACGATGACCAGCAGCAGCAGCGCCGGAATGGTACGGTAGGCCGGCGACACCAGGTACGCGGTCAGGGTCTCGAGGTAGCCGACGACGAAGGCCGCGATCAGCGAGCCGGAGACGCTGCCGAGGCCGCCGAGCACCACGATCGAGAACGCGCTCGCGGTGAGCGGCCCGACGCTGTAGGAGCTGACGCCCAGGAACATGCCGAGCAGCACGCCGGCGATGCCGGCCAGGACGCCGTAGATCCCCCACACCACAATGTAGATGCGGGTGAGTTCGAGGCCGAGCAGCGTGACGCCGCGCGGGTTCATCGAGGCCGCCAGCACCGCCTTGCCGGTCCTTGTTCGGTTCACCAGGAGCCACAGCAGGCCGATGACGAGGCAGCAGACGATCGCGGTGAAGATCTCGTTCCGCGGCGTGCGGACGCCAAGGACATCGACCACGCCCTCGACGATCGGCAGCACCGTCTTGGCGTTGTTGGTGAAGAAATAGGCGATCAGCTCCTGGATCATGATCCCCCACAGCAAGGTGCCGGTGAGGACGAAGATTTCCTTCTCCTCGTTGGGGATCCGCCGGGAATTCTGGATCGGCTTCACCACCGCGAAATAGGTCGCGAATGCCATGATGAGCGCGACCGCGACGCCGAGCAGCGCGCCGGAATAGGTGTCGAGGTGCAGCACGCTCGCCGCGGCCCAGGCCGCGACCGCTGCGGCCACCATGATGGCACCATGAGAGAGATTGAGGACGCCCGAGACACCGAAGATCAGGGTGAAGCCGGTGGCGCCGAGTGCGTAGAGGGCACTGATGGCAAAGCCATCGATCAGGATTTGTAACGCAAGCATTTATGACTGGCCGCGGCAGCAGGGCTGCCCTGTTGTGGAGGAATTCGCAGTGCAAGAAAAATGCTCCCGGGAGAGATCCGGGAGCATTTTCTTGTCAGCTAGTTCGAGGTCACCTTGACGAAGGCGGGGAACTTGAGATCGCTCTTGGCGACCTCCTTGGGCCAGACCGCGACCTGCTTGCCGCCCTGCCACTGCAGCATCAGTCCGGTGATCAGGCCCTTGCCGTACTTGATCGAATGGGTGAACGGATCGTCCTTGCCGTAGAACTGGACGCGGCCGATGGTGCCTTCCCAATCGGTCTTCTCCAGCGCGTCGACCATCTTGTCGGCATCGGTCGAACCAGCCCGCTTCACTGCATCCGCAATGTAATAGACCTCGTCATAGGAGGTGTAGCCGGCGTAAGACGGATAGTTGCCGTAGCGTTTCTTGAAGTCTTCGGCGAACGGCACCGACTTCGGCGTCACCGCGACGTTCGGGCCCGACACGCCCTGATAGAGCACGCCTTCCGCAGCGTCGTTGGTGTCCTTGCCGAAGGTCTCGTTGGTCGCCTGCGAGGAGATCCCGAACATCGGGATCGGCACCTGCTGGTTCTTCCACTGCACCGTCGGCTGCACGCCGACATGCGAAATGCCGGTGATGATCACGTCGGGCTTGCTGCCCTCGATCTTGTTGAAGATCGGCGTGAAGTCGGTGGTATCGGGCGAGAAGCGGATGTGATCGAGCATCTTGAGGCCGATCTTCGGCAGGCACTCCTCGTAGCCGACGTCCAGCGGCTTGGTCCAGGCGGCGTCCTCGCTCATGACAACCGCGGTCTTCATGTGCTTCTGATCGACCAGCAGATCCTTGGCGGCGTCGCAGACCGACATCGCCAGCGCCGCCGAGGTCAGATAGCCGTGGAAGGTGTATTTGTTCTTGTCGTAGTCGGCGTGGACGCTCTTGCTGATCTCGTTGGAGGCAGCACCCGGCGTGACGAATGGCGTCTTCAGGCGCGAGGCCCAGGGCTCAAGCGCCAGCACCACTTCGCTGATATAGCTTGCGATGACGATGTTGACCTTGTCCTCGTTCACCGCGCGCTGGAACGCGCGCACCGAATCGGCCGAGGACGAGTGATTGTCGTAGCTGACGATCTCGATCTTGCGGCCGTCGATGCCGCCCTTGGCGTTGATCTCGTCGGCGGCCATCTGGGCCGCCTGCGGAATCGACGCGCCGGCAATCGCCTGCGCCTCGGCGATCACGCCGATCTTGAGGGTATCAGCAGCCAGCGCCTGATGCGGAGCCAGCGCCACTACGCCCAAAGGGAGGGCCAAGGCAGCCGCCCCCGCAAGTTGCTGCATTGCATGAAAAGGCAATCGCGACGATCGTTTCACCCGGTTTCACTCCTCTTTGTCGGCTGCTTTGAGCTCTTCGGGCGCGACTATAGCCGCGACAAAACGCGCAGCAAGTGAAACCGCGTTCAGATCGCCGTGTGGCGACGGCGACTAAAGTAGTGGGTCGGCATTCACCGCATTAGCGATTGCACCCGTTATAGGCAGATGGGCGCCGCCGGAGGTAACTCAATTCCGTTTCACGTGCCCTTGCCGAAACTCCCAATCACTGATTTGCCCGACGGCGCAAGCCCTCGCGTCAAAAATATTTCGTTTTATCAGAAGTGCAACTCAGTGTATAGATTTGCCCGTCTCACCCGATTGAGGGGCGCTTCGCGGTCGTCACGAGTGTTGCGGTGGGATGCGGTGGACGCTGATGTCGCGATTGACGATCGTGGCAGATAGCGGACGGCGAAGTCGTGCAGGCCTGACGCCCTAGTGGCAGGTGTCCTGTCAGCGAGGGACTAACATCCCTGCTGATGGCGGTGACAAGCAAGCCCAGTCTCACCGGGGAGAGCACGTATAAGCCGTAACCCATCGCGCAGGGAAAGCCGGGTTGTTTCCGGTTACACCTGTGGTCCTACCCCGGTGCTTTTTGTTGCACCGGGCCCATGGGTGCGATCGGCACCCGGCTTTCCCTGCGCCCTCTGCAAGATGAGAGGGCGGAACGAAATGCAAGACTCGGACAAATCATGTCGCGAGAACGCGAAGCTGCGTCCCCATACACAGGCGTCATCGCCCGGCTCGACCGGGCGATCCAGTATTCCAGAGAAAGTTGTTATGGTGGCGGCTTGAGAATGCGGCCGACCGCCCTACTCCGCCATCTCGACCGGCGGCCTGCCAGGGCCGGCGAGCGGGCGCTCTTCCATCGTGATCATGCAGATCGAGGCGGTCGTCAGCAGCACGGCGGCGGCGGCGAACACGTAGCGGAAGGCGGTGATCATGTCGGGGATCGGAATCGAGCTCACCACGCCGGCGCCCGCAGCATGATGCTCACCGACGAGCGAGATGTCGCTCCCCAACGTCATCAAAAGGATCGCGGCGAAGGCCGCGACCGTGAAGGAGGCCATCAGCGCGCGGAAGAAATTCATCGCGCCGGTCACGGTACCGACCTGGGCGCGCGACACCGAATTCTGCAGCGACACAACGCTCACCGGGAACGTGGTGCCGAGGCCGAGCGCGAACACGCTCATCAGCAGCAGCAATCCCCACAGCGGCAGCGTCGTCACGGTCATCCCGACGGCGCAGATCGCGGCGATCGAGGTGCCGACGATGGCGACACGCTTGTAGTGCTTGGCCTTCGCCATGGTCCGTCCGGCGATCGCGGCACCGAAGGTCGAAATCGCGGCGAGCGGGATCAGCGCGAGTCCGGCCTCGCTGGCGGTGAGGTGATAGACCACCTCGTAATACAGCGGCAGATGCACGGTCAGGCCGACCATGGCGCCGAGCGCACAGCCGCCCGCGCCCATCGCAAAGGGCACCACCGAGCCGCCGAGCAGCGACAGCGGCAGGAACGGCTCGTCGGCGCGGCGTGCGTGCCAGACGAAGGCGCCGGCGAGCGCGATCGAGGCCCCGAGCATTGCCGTAATGACAGGCGACAGCCAGGAGAAGCGGGTGCCGCCCCAGGTCAGCACCAGCATCAACGCGACGGCCGAGGCCATCAGCAGGATGCCGCCGAGCCAGTCGACCTTGCGCTTGCGGTGGAACATCGGGATCTTGCTCATCTTCGGCAACAGCAGCGCGAGCGCCGCGAGAGCCAGCGGCAGATTGATCCAAAAGATCATCGACCAGTGCAGATGCTCGGCGAACACGCCGCCGACCACGGGACCGAGAATGCCGCCGGCCATCCAGACGCTGGAGAAATAGGCCTGATAACGGCCGCGCTCGCGCGGGCTGACCACGTCGGAGATCACGGTCTGGACGACGGGCATGATGCCGCCGCCGCCAAGCCCCTGCAGGCCGCGGGCTAGGATCAGCATGGTCATGCTCGGCGCGATCGCGCACAACACGGAGCCGACCACGAACAGGCTGAGCGAGGTGATGATCATGGCACGGCGGCCGTAGATGTCGCTCAGCGTGCCGAACACCGGCGCCACGGCGGTGGATGCCAGGAGATAGGCCGTGATCACCCAGGAGAGATTGGTGACGTCGTGGAACTGGCGCCCGATGGTCGGCAGCGCAGTCGCCACGATGGTCTGGTCGAGCGCCGCCAGGAACATCGTCAGCATCAGGCTGATCACGATGGTGCGGACTTCGTCGTGACCAAGTGCTACGGGCGGCGCGATCGGCGGTGCGTCGCTGAGTTTGATCACCTCGCTCGGCAGTCGGTTCAGCTCGTCGGCAATGTCGTCAGGCAATGTCGGTTGGTCGGCAGGAAAACGGCTCTGCCGTTCATACTTGTTCATTTGAGATGTAATGCTGCTGCGCGGGCTGATCCCGCGATGGAATCATTCTCCGTTTTGCAATTTACGCAGCAAAGCGCTACTGAGGCAGGCCCCTCGGCGCATGGGTGCATCCCATCGGGAGATTCTCGCGATCACGTGATCGGTGGTGGCGCGACGTCACGCCCTTCGACGTCACGACTTCGTCACCTTGGGACGTTTCTTCAACCGTGCCTGCTTCGGGAGCAAGGCAGGCCAGCGCACGATGTGATCCTCGAGATCGTCATCATTGACGTCGAGTTCGGTACCCTGCACCCGGCCACGCACCGAGACGCCTGCTTCATGAACGGTGTTGGGGTCCCCGGAGATCAGGGGGTGCCACCAATAGAGGTCCCGCCCCTCGGCCACGAGGCGGTAGCCGCAGCTCGGCGGCAGCCAGTTCAGGGTGCGGACATTCTCCGGCGTCAGCCGGACGCAATCCGGAACCTTGTCGGACCGGTTCGGATAGTCCTTGCAGGCGCACAGGCCGGAATCGAGCAGCTTGCAGGAGATATGGGTGAAATAGATCTTGCCGGTGTCCTCGTCCTCGAGCTTCTCCAGGCAGCACCGCGCACAGCCGTCACACAGGCTCTCCCATTCGGCGCTGGACATCTCTTCCAACGTCTTGGTTTTCCAGAAGAATCCCTGCTGGTCCGAGGGGCGCTTGGGCGGTACGGTCATGATTCCCTTAGGTCACCGATATGGCTCTTCTTGGGATGCCGCCCGAAGCGGCGCAAGGGGGTGGTTTTGCGGGGACAAAAAAGCCCGTGGGCAGCGTTAGCCCTCTCATTAAATCACAAGCGGCGCCATTGGTTTATGGCTGCCGCTCGGATAGAACAGCGACCCTACGTCCCCATGACGCAAAAGCGCCTTGGGTTTGCCGCAACATCCAAGCAAGACGCTCGCCGGTGCCCGTTAGGGCGCTTGCAGCGCTGTCGAACTGATCAAGGGCCCAGGTAAGACCCCAAGTGCGCCAAATCCTACCGCCGCATTGGATACGAAACGTCCGGAACTTCTTTCTGGACCTCGATGCGCGTATCAACTCGACGCTGTTTTCGTCGGGCAAGGGCCTGCGCGAGCTCTATGAGCGCTATTCCACCTTCATGGACCGCTTCTATGTCGGCCGCTGGAAACGCTGGGTTTTCATCGAGCCGCTGTCGGAGGCCGCCACGATCGGACTCGGCGGCATGATCCTGATGCTGACGCTGGCGATCCCCGCCTTTCGCGAGACCGCCGACGAGGACTGGCTGAAGAAATCCGACCTCGCGGTGACCTTCCTCGATCGCTACGGCAACCCGATCGGCAGCCGCGGCATCAAGCACAACGACTCGATTCCGCTGGAAGACTTTCCGGACAATCTGATCAAGGCGACGCTCGCGACCGAGGACCGCCGCTTCTACGACCATTTCGGCATCGACATTCCGGGCCTCGCCCGCGCGCTCGTCACCAACGCGCAGGCCGGCGGCGTCCGCCAGGGCGGTTCGTCAATCACCCAGCAGCTCGCCAAGAATCTGTTCCTGAACAACGAGCGCACCATCGAACGCAAGGTGAAGGAAGCTTTCCTCGCGATCTGGCTGGAGACGCGCCTCACCAAGAACGAGATCCTGAAGCTCTATCTCGACCGCGCCTATATGGGCGGCGGCACCTTCGGCGTCGACGGCGCCGCGCACTTCTACTTCAACAAGTCGGTGCGCGACGTGAACCTCGCGGAAGCCGCGATGCTGGCCGGCCTGTTCAAGGCGCCGACCAAATACGCCCCGCATATCAACCTGCCCGCCGCCCGCGCGCGCGCCAACGTCGTGCTCGACAATCTAGTCGATGCCGGTTTCATGACCGAGGGCCAGGTGTTCGGCGCCCGCCGCAATCCCGCGGTCGCCGTCGACCGGCGCGACGAGAACTCGCCGAACTACTATCTCGACTATGCCTTCGACGAGATGCGCAAGCTCGTCGACACCTTCCCGAAGTCCTACAACGAACGTGTGTTCGTGGTCCGCACCGCGATCGACATGAACGTGCAGCACGCCGCCGAGGACGCGATCGAGAACCAGCTCCGCCAGTTCGGTCGGGATTATCACGCGACGCAGGCGGCAACCGTGGTGTCCGATCTCGACGGCGGCATCCGCGCCATGGTCGGCGGACGCGACTATGGCGCAAGCCAGTTCAATCGCGCCGTCGACGCCTATCGCCAGCCCGGCTCGTCGTTCAAGCCCTATGTCTACACCACGGCGCTGCTGAACGGCTTCACGCCGAATTCGAAGATCGTCGATGGCCCGGTCTGCATCGGCAATTGGTGTCCGCAGAACTATGGCCACTCCTACTCCGGCCTGGTCACGCTGACGCAGGCGATCACGCACTCGATCAACGTCATCCCCGTGAAGCTTTCGATCGAGCTCGGCAAGAACATTGGCGGCCCGAAGGCCGGCCGCGCCAAGATCATCGAGGTCGCGCGGCGCTTTGGCATCACGGCGCCGCTGCCTGATACGCCGTCGCTGCCGATCGGCTCCGATGAGGTCACCGTGGTCGAGCACGCCGTCGCCTATGCGACCTTCCCCAACCGCGGCAAGGCGGTGACGCCGCATTCGGTGCTCGAAGTGCGTACCGGCTCCGGCGATTTGGTGTGGCGCTGGGACCGCGACGGCCCCAAGCCGCGGCAAGCCATTCCGGCAAATATCGCCGCCGACATGGCAGGCATGATGAGCCACGTCGTAAGCGAAGGCACCGCGCGGCGCGCGGCGCTCGACGGCATTCCGACGGCCGGCAAGACCGGCACCACCAATGCCTATCGTGACGCCTGGTTCGTCGGCTACACCGGCAACTTCACCTGCGCGGTGTGGTACGGCAATGACGACTATTCGCCGACCAACCGCATGACCGGCGGTTCGTTGCCGGCGCAGACCTGGCACGACATCATGGTCGCCGCGCATCAGGGTGTGGAAGTCAAGGAATTGTCGGGTGTCGGCATGGGCCAGAAGCTGCCGCAACCGGCACAGGCCGGTGTTGCGGCGAATGCGGCGCCGAGGGTGCTGGAAACCAAGCCGGGTCCGCCGCCGGTGCTGACCAAGCGCGGCGCGGATATCCTGGTGCGGGTCGAGAAACTGCTCGACGACGCCGCCAAAACCACCGGCAAGACCACGCTGAACGAGCCGGTCAAAAGCACGAAGCCGGAGTCGTCAAGCGCGCTGGCCTTCCCCGACAATTATGTCGCCGCGGCCGGACCGGACGGCACGACAGCGACCGTGCCACGCAAGAACTGACGTGCGGCTGATCCTCACCACCTTGCTGGCGCTGATCATCGCCACCGCAGTCGGGCTCGGCCTGACCTACGCGACGGCGACGCGCGGCACCGATATCGGCACCCTGAAGATCGGCGCCTGGACCGCGCGGCCGAAGAGCGGCACCTCCGACGTCGACCCCTATTCGCGTGCCACGATCGCCCGCAGCGGCGAGCTGCCGATCGGCACCGGCGACGGCATCGCATTCTCGACCACCACCGACGACAAGAACAGGCCGCTCGACGGCCGCTGCGACGTCGTCGTCAGCGGCGTGACGCCGGCGGCGCGGTTCTGGACGCTGACGCTGTTCGACCGCAAGGGCCGCCTGGTCGCGAACTCGCTGCAGCGCTACGGCTTCACCAGCCAGGAGATCATCCGCGGCTCCGACGGCATCTTCGAGATCCATATCGCCTCACGCTCGCGCGCCGGCAACTGGCTGCCGACCGGCGGCATCGAGCGCTACGCACTGATGCTGCGGCTCTACGACACGCCGGTTGGCGTCGCGACCCGCACCCAGCGTGACGCGCCGATGCCCGCAGTATCGACGGTGGGCTGCCCATGATCCGGGTGCTGTTCGCCATTATCGCAGGCGTGCTGCTCGGCGGCGTGGTGCATCTCGTCAGCGTGCTGGCGTTGCCGCGCATCGCCTCGCAGGATGCCTATTCGCGGCTGACGCCGATGACCAAGCTCAACGAGGTGACGCAGCTGCCGCTGGCCGATCCGAACAATTCGCCGATGCCGCTGATGGACCCGGCGTTCGCGGTGGCGATCTGCCGCTACGATCTGTCGACCGGGCCGATCAAGCTCACCGTCCCGGTCAGCCAGTCCTATACCTCGGTCTCGTTCTACACCCGCAACGAGGTTGCCTATTACGCCATCAACGACCGCTCCGCCGGCAAGAAGGTGATCGAGCTCGACCTGATGACGGAGGCGCAGCACGACGATCTGCCGGAAGACGAGGACGTCACCGCCGCCGACCGGCTGATCATCGACTCGCCGACGACGACAGGCCTGATCCTTCTGAAGGCGCTGGCGGCGGAGCCCGGCCTGATGCCGCAGGCGCAGGCCTCCCTGGCTGCCTCGAGCTGCAAGGTGCAGACCGAACCGGCGGTGGCCAACGAGCCGCCGCCTCAACCTGCGCCTGCGCCGCCGCCGCCTCCGGCCCGCAAGCGCTAGGCGGCGGCTGCCCTTAGCCTGCCGCAGCGGCAGGTGTCGTAGTCGACGGGGTCGTGGCTGTTGACGATCGTGATGGTGTCGCCATGCGCCGCCTTCAACGCCCGCAGCCGCTCCTGGTTACGGATCCGGGTCGCGCGATCCATATCGGCGCAGCGCTGGAACAGGCCGAGCACCAGCGGGATCCGCGGCCTGGCGTCGAGCTGGGCGTGATGGAAATAGGCATCGCCGGCGTGAAGCAGCCACTTGCCCTTGTCGCGCACCGCGATCCCGCAATGGCCGATCGTATGCCCCGGCAGCGGGATCATCAGGATGTCCGCCTCGCGGTCGCCGAGCGCGCGCACGCCTTCGAAGCCGAACCAGTTCTCGCCGCCGTTGCCATAGAACGCCCAGTCCGGCCCATGCTTCCACTGCGCCGTGATGTAGCGGCCCTCCGGCGGCGCAATCTGATGCGTCACCGCCATGACGTACTCCTTGCGATGGACGTGGACCTTGGCCTTTGGAAAGTCCGGCACGCCACCGGCATGATCGCGATCGAGGTGCGTCAGCAACAGATGACGCACATCATCGGGAGAGAAGCCCAATGCCTTGATCTGCCGGACCGCGGTCTCGGCCGGATCGAGCTTTGGGGTGGTCTGGCGCACCCATTTGCGCCCCAGCCGCGGCGGATCGGCGATATCGCCGAGCCCGATGCCGGTGTCGACCAGCACGAGGCCGTCATTGCTTTCGACCAGCAGGCAGTGACAGACCATTCGTGCCCGCTGGAAGATGCTGCCGGAGCCGTTCACGAGCCGCTTTCCGATCGGACACATCGTGCCGGTGTTGAGATGGTGGATGCGCATGACAAACCCTCTGCTGATGCCGGCGCATGGCTTGCCATCTGCTTTTCCATAGGTAAAATATTGTCTATCTATCTCCTCGATAGGGAATGCCGATGGATATCCGCGAACTCCGCTATTTCGCGGCGGTGTACAGGGAGCGCAACCTGACCGCCGCGGCCAAACGCTGCTTCATCTCGCAGCCGTCGATCTCCGCGGCGATCGCCCATCTCGAAACCGAGCTCGGCACCACGCTGTTCATCCGGCACAAGAAGGGCATGGCGCCGACCGAATCCGCCGAGCAATTCCACACCGTCGCACGCCGCATCATTGACGAGGCGGATGCCGCCCGGAACCTGTTCCGCAAGCCCGCAATGCAAAGCACACTGACGCTCGGCCTGATGCGCACGCTCGATCAGGCGCGAACGATTGCACTGCTGAAGCCGCTGACCGGCAACACCGATCTCGCGTTGCGGCTGGTTGGGACCAACGAGAAGGCCGATGCGCGGATCGTCTCGAAGACCATCGCCGGCGCCGACGAACATTTCATCCCGCTGTGGACCGAGCGTTACGTGGCGGCGTTGCCGCCGTCACATCCGCTCACGCTGAAGGACATGCTTCGGACCTCCGACTTCGCCGGCGTGCCGATGATCGATCGCTGCCACTGTGAGCAGCAGGAATTCTTCCGGCGCGCGGCGCCGCCGCGCAAGCCGGCGGCGATCGCGGAATCGGAGGATTGGGCGATGGCGCTGGTTGCGGCCGGGGTCGGAGCAGCGATCGTCCCCGAAGGAGTGGCGCGCGGCAATCCTGATGTCGCGGTGCGCGCGATCGAGATCGATGTGACGCGCCAGGTCGGGCTTGCCTATCCCTCGGGCCGCCCGCCGTCAGACGCGCTGAAGCAGTTCATCGCGAGTTTGCCGCGGCAACAGGCGAAAGCCGGCGGCGCTCGACCGGTGGCCAGGAAAGCGAAGCGGGCTTAGCCCTTCGACACCACGGCGCGCCCGATGACCGGCGCAGCCGCAACCGGCGGATTGGCCGTGAGCCGGGCGAGCTCGCCGATCTGGCGGTCGGCGTCCGCCGCCATACCGTCGGGCGCCTGGATCACCAGCCGCTCCAGCGCCCAGCGATACGACGAGATCCGCCGCTCCAGGCTCTCCTGAACCCACTGCACGATCAGCGTGTTCTCTTCCATGCGCGCGGTCGCGTCGGTGCGCTCGCGCGGCGACAGGCTCGAGACCATGTTGAGGGCGGCGTTACGCTTCCGATCCAACTCAATCACCTGGATCGCCGTGGCGAAGAACGGCTCGAAGCGAGTGATGTCGTCGCGGACGTGATCGATCAGGAGTGAGTAACGCGACGCGAACGAGCGATGCGGCTCGTCGATCAGATTGCGGCCATAGGCCGTGCGGTCGAATACCACCTTCCGGCGCCACGGCGACGGCAGCGTCTGGTAGTCGCCGAACACGCTCTTCCACGCCGGGCGCGAAAGCGGCGGCTCGGTGAACTGGTAGGCAAGATCACGCAGCTGCCGCTCGTTGTCGGTGAGCTGGAACTGCGACGCCTTCATGCCGACGCTGCCGGTCGCCTCGGCGCCAAGCCAGCGATGCATATCGTCGTTGCGAAAGAAGCTGTTGGTGCGGCCGAAATCGCCACCGCTGCAGCCGCCAAGCGCGGCGCCCGCCAACAGCAATATCAGCGCCGGGAGTGGCCGCCGATCAGCGATCCGCATCAGGAGCGCCGACGACGACGGCGGCCCGGTGCAGTCCCCTCTTCCGGTCCACGACCACCGCCGGTTTCCTCGGCTGTGCGTTCGATCCGAACCACGGGAAGGATCAGCACGGTCCCCATGCCTTCGCCTGCGGCCTCCATCATCCTCGGCCGCCGCGTAGCCGCATCCGCCGGGAATTCAACGATGGTGCCCATGTTCCGTTCTCTCTGGCCCCCGCACGGGACATGATTTGCCCTGCGACGCCGCGAGTTAAGAACGCGTATGGTTAATGACATCTTAATCCGCCGACACGGACGGTTACGGATGTGGCGCTGTGCCTTATTTGACACGTAAAATCGCGCGTTCGCCTTCAGAGGTTGTTTTCCTTAACCAGGTCTTAAAGCAGTCCGCATAGGCTCGCTTGCACAAGGTTTTGCAAACTCGAAACGATATCCAAGTCGCGTACACGCCAGAGATGAGCGCAGTTCCACTATTTCCAGGTTTCGATGGGCTGATGACACTCTCGCGTCGCGAGGGCGTCGACATCCGCCCCACCTTGCTGCGCGTGCTGACCGACCTCTATGTGCAGGCAAGCGCCCACTCCGCCGACGAGGAGCGGCAGTTCGTCGAGCTGACATCCCGCCTGATCGATGAAGTCGATGACGCCACACGCGCCGCAGTGCGTGCCCGACTGGCGATCTATCCGGCAACACCGGTCAAGATCCTGCACAAGCTCGGGCTGCGGCGTGCCGATCCCGGCCAGCCGGTGCCGGCTGCCGCTCCGATTCCCGCACTCGCGCCGCCCGCGCCGCCGGCGAGGATACCGACGGAGGCGGAGCTGAGGATGGCGGCAAGCCTCTCGATGCGGCCGAATGATGCCGCCGAAATTTCCGACATGTTCTTTGCCGCCAACGTCAGCGAGCGCGCGCAGATCCTGCGCAACCTGCACGACACGCCGCTAAAGGCCGCCGCGCGGATTCCCGCCGCTCGCGCCGCACGAGCGATCCATATTCTCGAGATGGCTGCCTTTGCCGAGGACGTCGAGAACTTCACGCTCGAACTCGGAGACGCACTGATCCTGCCATCGCGGATCGCGGCACAGGTCGTGGACGATGCGAGTGGCGAGGCGCTCGCCTGCGCGATGCGAGCTCTCGACGTGTCGGGGGCCGCGTTCCAGCGGATCCTGATGTTCCTCAATCCGGAAGCGGGGGCGTCGATCGATTATGTCTATCGTCTGTCGCGGCTCTATGATCGCCTGAGCGAGCGCTCGGCGCTCGTGATGCTGGCGGCGTGGCGCGGCTCGACCATGGCGGTGGCGCGCGCCAAATTCCGTTCCTCGCTTTACGACGACGAGCGTCAGCGCATGCGTGCGGCCCCGTCGCAGACCCGGCCGGCCGTGCAACCCGGCAGTGCGTCTGTCGTCCGCAACCAGAAATCCTAAAATCTAGCTTTTCGCGAGGTCGAGAAAATGCCGCCCGGCGCGGTCCTCGGTCTCGACGATCCATGCGTCGGGATCGAAGCGGACTTCCTTGGCCAATCGCTCGTCGACGGACCGCTCGGACACCGGCTGCGCTGCGATCGGCACGAACAGCCGCTCCGCAGGCCGGCTGTCGTCATAGACGGTCTGTGGTGCGGGCGCATAGAGCATCGCGTTGCCGTCCATCAGCGCCACCTTGACGAAAACGGCACCGGCTTCCTCCGCGCCCCTCTTGGAGATGGCGCCGAAGACACCCTCAGTCTGGCAGCGGCGCAGATAGGCAGCCACCCAAATGCTCGACTTCAATCGCATGCGCGATCCTATAGGCCAGCAGCACAGCCCCGTCCAATCGTCGACGGCAACCCCGCCGGTTGACCGCCGCCCCGGCCGCCCATATCTTGGGGTCGCGGTGCAAGCCGCGCCCGGGTCCACGGGAAGGGTCGAACCCACTTGCGGCGACTGAGCGGCCAATCGAGCCTTTGTGCAGCCGGTATTGTGGACCATCGGCGATCCATGCACGGAGGTTTTCCATGGACCGATCGCCCGCGCGATTGAATCTTGAACATCTGAAGAAGCAGGCCAAGGAGCTGATTCGCCTCTATCGGCGACAGGCCCCGGAGGCGCTTGCTCGTTTCCGGCATGCGCTGCCGGCGGCGGCGGGGCGCAGCGATGCCGATATCACCGCGCTCAATCTCCGGCTTCACGACGCGCAGTCCTGCGTGGCGCGCGATCTCGGTTTCGCCTCATGGCAGGATTTGCAGCGCTACGTCGAGGCGCAATCACCTCCCGGCAAGACCAGGGCCGATCGCGTGCTGCGTTTGCTCCAGCTGGTCTACGCGGGCGACGTCGACGGCACTGTCAATCGCGCCAATCCGCGCGTGGCCGCGAGGATGCTCGCCGAAGATCCCGAGTTCGCCGCTGATAATCCCTATCTCGCCTGCGCGATTGGCGACGAAGACGTGGTGCGACACGCGGCAGCGAACGATCCTGCTTGGGTCAACCGGCCGGGCGGCCCGCTGAAATTGCCACCACTGGTGGCCGTCACACATTCAAGCCTGCTGCAGATTCCGGAATTCCGCGCGCGCCTGCATCACTGTGCGCGCATCCTGCTGCAGGCCGGCGCCGATCCCGATCAGCATATCAGCAGCCGCTGGTCGCCGGGATCGCTCAGCGAGCCCGACGATCGCTGGCCTCTGTCAGCGCTCTATGGAGCGGCAGGGCGCAATCACGACCCGGAGCTGACGAAGCTGCTGCTCGAGGCGGGTGCCAATCCGAACGACAATGAATCGCTGTACCACTCGCTGGAAGCCTCCGTGACCACAGGCCTTCTGCTCGAGCATGGCGCGCGCATCGCGGGCACCAATGCGATGTACAAGGTTCTCGACGACGAGAACGTGGCCGCGCTTGAATTGCTGCTCCGGCACGGCGGAGATCCAAACGAACCCGCCGGCAACGCGCCCTTGACCGATTGTGGCTCGCCCCTGATGTGGGCGATCCGGCGGCGACGGTCACCTCGCTGCATCGCGACATTGCTTGACGCCGGAGCCGATCCACATATCACGACACCCGGCGGCCTCAGCGCTTACAGGTTCGCGCTGCAATTCGGGCTGACCGACGTGGCCGACCTGCTGCGTCAGCGGATCGGTGCCGAGCCGCTTCCCGACGACGAGCGGTTCGTCGCCGCTTGCGCCAGCGGTAACGAACGCGAAGCGCGCCGCATCCAGGCCGAACGGCCCGACCTTCCGGGCGCACTGTCAGCGCAGCAGTTGCGTTTGCTTCCAGAGCTCGCTGCGGCGGGTGACGATGCCGGAGTGCGGCTGATGGTCCGGCTTGGCTGGCCGATCACGGCGCGCGGCGGCGACTGGGATGCATCGGCGCTCAATCATGCCGTGTTCCGCGGCAATACCGGGCTGACGCGATTCCTGCTCGAGCACGGCGCGCAATGGACCGAGCAGCACGGTTTTGGCGACAACGCATCCGGCTCCCTCTCCTGGGCGTCCTGCAACGAGCCGGTCGAGGGAGGAGATTGGGCCGGCTGCGCACAAGCCTTGCTCGACCACGGCATGCCCCGTGCCGTTCCGGATCGCGACGATCCGGAAACGATCCTGGTCGCAGGCCGCAAGAAGACGTTCTCCGACGACGTCAGAGAGGTCCTGCTCGGGGACACCGCTTGAGGGGCCGACCTAGTCGATCGGATGGCCGATCGTCGCGGTGAGCTCGTGGACCAGGCGGTCGGACATCTGGCCGGTCACCGGCAGCTTGCGCGCGCGCTCGAACTTTGCAATCGCGGCCTGCGTATCCACTCCGATAGCGCCGGTTGGCTTGAGTTGGCCATAGCCATATTCGGTCAGCGCGCGCTGGACCGCCGCGATCTTTCTTCCGGCCGCATTCAAATTCGCGTTGGGGATCGGCGCCGGCGGACGCAAAACGTTGGACGGTGCGGCGACTGGCGCGGTCGCGGTCGATTTCAACACCAGATTCGCCATGGGATCAGACGATCTGGTTTCAACCGATTTGGCTTCGACCGGCTTCGTCTCCGCCGGTTTGATCTCAACCGGCTTCGGCGGCTCGATGACGGCCGGCTCGGCTGGCCGTGCGGCGGCTTCGACTGGCCGCGGACGCGGGATCGGGCTGGTGACCGCAGCGACTGGTGCCGGCGGAGGCAGCGTGACGACGGAACCACCGAACATCGGCGACGGGTGGCGGCCTGCTTGCAGGAACAGGGCATTGGTCAGGATGGCGATGACGGCAGCCGCTGCCAGAACACCGGCGACCATGTCCTTCGGACTGTGCAACAGCACACGCAGGACGAGGCCGCGTTCTGCCTCGGCCTCGATCGCCACCGCCTTGGCGCCGCGGCGATGCCGTGGCGTTTCATCATCATCCAAAGTCTGTCTAGGCACTTTTCTTCACCTGATGAGCTTGCTCTTGTAATCCGGACCGCAACGCCGGCTTCAGAGTCGAGACATTGCTGGCCGGTTCGGCTTCTACCGGCGGCGTGAACGCCAGTGGCAGCGCGACCGACACGATGGTGCCCTCGCCGACCTTGCTCTCCACGTTCAGCTCGCCATGATGGAGACCGACCAGTCCCTTCACGATCGAGAGGCCGAGACCCGTACCCTCGTGCCGGCGCTGATAAGTCTTGCCGGCCTGGAAGAACGGATCGCCGATCCGCTTGAGGTCGTCGGCGGCAATGCCGACACCGGTGTCCGAGACGCGCAGCATCAGCCGCGATCCCTCGATCGCCGCCGATGCGGTCACGGTGCCGCCGCGCTCGGTGAACTTGATCGCATTGGAGACAAGATTGAGCACGATCTGCTTGAATGCGCGTGGATCGCCGTTCATGACCGGCAGCTCATCGGGGACGCGGGTCATGAGATCGACCCCGTTCTCGCGCGCCTTGAGCGCCAGCAGGTTACAGCAATTGATCAGCGCTGGCCGCGGTGCAAACGGCTCCGGGGAAATCTCGAAATTGCCGGCCTCCATCTTCGACATGTCGAGGATGCCGTTGACCACCGACAGCAGGTGCTGCCCGGAGTCGTTGATGAGCTGCGCATATTCCTTGCGGCGCGCGGCATCGAGCCCGAGGACGTCCTCCTGCGCGATCATCTCCGAGAAGCCGATAATCGCGTTGAGCGGCGTCCGCAATTCGTGGCTCATGGTGGCCAGGAAGCGCGTCTTCGACGCATCCGCCTGTTCGGCGGCCGTCCGCGCCAGTTCCAGCGCCTGTTCCTGCACCTTGCGATCGGTCACGTCACGGATAACGGCGACGACCTCGGCTTCGCCGGAGGTCTGATCGAGCGGACGGCAGCGCATCTCGGCCCAGATGAAATCAGCGGCGACGGTCTGGCCTCGCGCAGTGTCGCGGCGCAGGCGGAATTCGACGCTGCACGACGCGCCGCCCCGTGCGGCATCCGATAGCGCGGTGAGATAGGCCGGCCGATCCGCGACATGGACGCGGTCAAACAGGCCGTGGCCCAGCAGCCGCGACGCCGGTGCGCCCAGCATGATTTCAACCGCCGGCGAAATGAAACACACCGCGCCGTTGCGGCTGTGCCGCGACAACACGTCGCTCATATTGTGCGCGAGCAGCCGATAGCGCTCTTCCTCGACATAGAGCAGCGCCACGCTGGTGCGCGCCAGCGACTCGGCGCCAAAGGCGAGCCCGGCCGCATAGAACGTCGCCGATACCACGCCGAAGCCGACGAGCATCCCGTTCCCCGCAACGCCGGGGTCGGCCGCCGGCAGCACGTGATAGAATCCGAGCACGGTTAGCAGCGCCGCACAGACCATCGCTAGCGCGAACGCGAATGCCACCACGCGCCTTGAAGCCGACAATGCCGCCTCGATCGGAATCACCACGAGCCATACGGCCGCGAAGGAGGCTATTCCACCGGTCGTCGCTGCAATCGTCATCACCAGACCGGCGAGCGCCAGCGACGACAGCACATGCGCGCCATCATAGCGGCCGGTGCGCGACAGAAACCATGACAGCAGGATCGGTGCGGTCAGCCAGGCGAACGCCGCGGCCTCGATCGCCGAGGGCGCGCCGCGCATCGCGAGATAGGCCGGGAAGGCCGCGAACGCCGCCAGGCTGCCGAGCAGCCGTGGCGCCATGAAGGCGCGATGGCGTGCACGCGTCAGCGCATCATAGCGCGCCGATGGATGCAGCAGCGCATCGAGGCAGTCGCGGATCAAACTCAAAACACTCACAGCACTCGCGCCTCGGCTTGATCGTCAGACAGACGCGCCGGAACGCCTCCTTGGTGGTTGCGGGCCAACGTGTCAGAGCGAACTTAAGCGAACGCTAAGGCCCGGCCGCCCGCCACCAAACACCGTGCATTCGCGAAGCTTTGGCGCGTTATCCGCCGGCCATTTGTCGGGGATGGTGAACGGCAGGTTTCCGGATGTCATGATCTATGGTTTCGAAATGGTGGACGTGGAGCACACCGCGAATCTGGATCGTCGAGACGCCATCAATCGAAAATTTACGCCGAATCAAATCAGGCGCATTTTCAGCGATTTTTCGCCGAGTTTACCTCAATGCAGATACTTCCGATTTATCGACCGATGCTACCCATAAGCCAACTGCGGCATCGACCGCTATGAAGCAAAAGACAAAACAGACGACCGGGATCGCGCCATGTTTTTCCTGCTGCGTTTGGCATTCTGGCTCGGGCTCGTGCTCGTGCTGCTGCCGAGGGACAAAGCACCTGAATCGGACAAGACGCCGCAGATCAGCGCGTCGGAGGCGGTGTCAGCTGCGACCGCAACCATCGGCGACATGGGCCAGTTCTGCAAGCGTCAGCCCGCGGCCTGCGAGGTTGGCGGCCAGGCTGCCACTGCGATCGGGCAGCGCGCGACCGACGGTGCGCGCAAGCTCTACCAGATCATCACCGACAAGAAGGCCCCCGACCACACCGGCTCGATCAGCGGAGACGATACGAACGCATCGTCTGCCGTTGCTGCGTCCCGCGACACGCTGACATCAGACGATCAGGCGATCGAATTCCGCCAGCCGCCAACGCCGTGACCGCAAATTAAGCGCGGAACCGGTTCCATTTTCGTCGCTTTCGTCGCTCGCGTTCCTATATAAGCCCGTGAGAATAGGACGCGGGCCAAGATGACGACGATCGACGAAATCAGGGACAATTTTGCGCTGCTCGACGAGTGGGACGACCGCTACCGCTACGTCATCGAGCTCGGCCGCACGCTGGATCCCCTGCCCGAGGCAGAGCACTCGTCCGAAAACAAGGTGCAGGGCTGCGTCAGCCAGGTCTGGCTGTCGAAGCGGATCGATCGCGCTGCCAATGGCGAGCCAAGGCTGAACTACCTCGGCGACAGCGATGCCCATATCGTGCGTGGCCTCGTCGCGATCGTGCTGATGCTTTATTCGGGCCACACGCCGAAAGAAATCCTGTCGATGGATGCGATTGCGCTGTTCGACGAGTTCGGCTTCCGCGACCACCTGACACCGCAGCGCTCCAACGGCCTGCGGTCGATGGTCGAGCGGATCCGAACCGACGCGCGCGAGGCACTGGCGTCCGCCTCATAAAGTTATTTCTTCTTCCGCGCCTGCTGACCCAGCCCCATCTTCTTGGCGAGCTGCGAGCGCGCCACGGCATAGTTCGGCGCCACCATCGGATAGTCGGCCGGCAGGCCCCATTTGTCGCGATATTGCTCGGGCGTCATGTTGTACTGCGTGCGTAGATGCCGCTTGAGCGATTTGAAGCGCTTGCCGTCTTCGAGACACACCAGATACTCCGGCGTGATCGACTTCTTCGTGGATACCGCAGGCTTGGCCGGCTCGAGCGGCGCATCGGCGCGTCCGGTCGAAACGCGCATCAGCGCGGCGTGGACCTGGCTGATCAGGTTGGGGATATCGGAGGCCTGCGTCGGGTTGTTGCTGAGATAGGCCGACACGATGCTCGCCGTCAGTTCGACCGGGCTCTTGCCTGAGGTATCGGACATGGCTCAACCTTCCCCCGTGTTATCGAAAGACGCGGCACGGTGCGCCGACCGGACAGTATCCGACCGCGACAATACACCGGCAGAATCCCGTACTACTTCACACCAGCAGAATCCCCGTACTACTTCGTGAATATGCGCGGATTACAGCAAATCTGACAAGAACGGCGATGCTCTGTCTTTAGAAGCAGAACCACCGCAAGTATTGGCTCGGAATCTGGTTTTGGCGCGTTTTCTTCACGCGAACCGGTGTCCGCTTTGCTTGAAAACGCTCTAGGGGCGCTGCTCCAGATGCGACCGGAGTTCGTCGATGGAAGCAAACCGCATCATGCCCTCGGGCATCTGCGCTTCGATCGAACCGTCTGAGTAGAGCGAATAGGCCATGCCGTCCACGACGCCCGATTTGAGCACGGTTACTGGAGGCTGCTCCTGCGGCGCCGGCGGATGGCCGGGCGATGGCGCGGCGCCTTGAGCCTGGCCTTGGGCGTCGCTGAAGGTCGAGGGCGCGCGTGCGCTGCGGCGCGGGGCGACGTCGACCGACCTCGGCCGTTCCGCTTTCGGCCAGGCATCGTCGAAGCTGGCGGGCGCAGGCTCGCCCGCCCCCGGGTTCGGACGCAGATCCGGCGACAACAGGTCCGGAGAGAGTGGCTCGGCGCCGCGCGCCTGAGCGCGATCTCGCTCCTTCCGCGAGCTTGATGAAAACAGCAGGTTACGCCGCTTGGCCGGCGCTTCTGGCTGGACCGCTGCCGGCACCGGCGGCGGCACCTCGTTCGGGGCGCCGCGTTGGGCCATCTCTTCGTGCCAGGGCGCCGCGGGTGCCGAAGACGGCGCGATCGGCGGGGGCTCGCCAGTGTGCTGGTCCCGCGAGAACGGGAACCCGCCCTCGGCCGCCGCAGCATTGCGCGGAGAAGTTGCAGGCGCCGTCAGCTCGGGTCGTGCGCCGACGGTGACCGGACCGAGCCGACGGGCTATCTGCTGGAGTTCCCGGACGGCCGCCGCGAGCGCAAGCACAATGGCGCCGCTGCAAACGCCGGTCACACCCGTCAAGATCAACGTGCTGCCGACGCTAAATTCCTTGTAGGGAATTCCAAGGCCGATCGCCGCCAGGCCCGCCAGGACCAGGCCCACGCCGACGACCAACAGAGCAACCATCATCGAACTAACCCCCGGACGACTCGCCTGAATTATCAGCACAGCCGTCAACGCCACGATACCGTCATATTATCCACATCGCCAACCGCCAATTGTAGACGGAGTTCCCGAAAATCTGGTTCCGCCGGGATTGCCGGCTCGCCGCGGCGATCGAATCCAGCCTCTCGGGCAGCGATTCCGTAATTCTACTGGCTACGAATTACTGCCAAATTATTGCAATGCACCGGGGAAATTACGCCACAATTGCCAATTACTTAGAAATGGAACTGCGCTATATGGATGCCGGGGAATGAGGCCCTAAAGCGCCAATCAGGCCACAGGGACGCCGGTACTATT
The DNA here is from genome assembly GCF_049949265.1 of Bradyrhizobium genosp. P. NCBI lineage: Bacteria > Pseudomonadati > Pseudomonadota > Alphaproteobacteria > Hyphomicrobiales > Nitrobacteraceae > Bradyrhizobium > Bradyrhizobium genosp. P. The sequence goes on from NZ_CP188195.1 coordinate 6,476,277, forward strand.
AGCCATGTCATCTATTACGACGTCTGCCATCGATACGCCTGCGCGGCGCTCGGTGGAGAAGACCTGCGACGATCTCGCCCTTCTCGCTCTCGGCGTAGTCGCTTTGGTCGCCGGTCTGACATTCCGCGATTACGGGCTGGGCTGGGACGATTATACCCACGCTGAATATGCAGATCTGTTGCTGCGCATGTACGGTTCCGGCTTCAGGGACACCGGTGCGCTGTCGTTTGCCAACCTCTATATGTATGGCGGCGGCTTCGACATGGCTGCGGCGCTGCTGCACAAGGTCATTCCCCTCGAGCTGTTCGAGACGCGTCGCCTGCTCGGCGCGATCGTCGGCGTCATCGGGCTTGCGGTAACCTGGCGGTTGGCGCGGCGCGTCGGAGGCCCGCTGGCCGGGCTTGCCGCGCTCCTGCTGCTGGCGCTGTGCCCGACCTTCTACGGCCACATGTTCATGAACCCCAAGGATGCGCCATTTGCCGTGGCCATGGTGATCCTGATCATGGGCCTCGTCCGTCTCGCCGAAGAATATCCGTCCCCCTCGCCGCGCACGATCCTGATCGTCGGGTTCGGCGCCGGCCTGTCGATCGGCTGCCGTGTGCTTGGCGGGCTCGCGCTGATCTACGCGGTGATCGGCTTCATCCCGCTCTGGATCGAGGAATTCCGCAAGCAGGGCCTGCGCGAGGCGGCGCACCGCTTTGCGCATGTGGTCTACGTGCTGCTACCGGGCCTCGCATTCGGCTACCTGGTGATGGGCCTGATCTGGCCATGGTCGATCATGGAGCCCGGGCACCCGCTCGAAGCGGTGACCTACTTCTCGCACTTCTTCGAGAAGCCGTGGAAGGAGATGTTCGACGGCGCGCTGGTGTCGGTGCCGGACATGCCGTGGTCCTACCTGCCGACCCTGTTCGCGCTGCAGCTTCCCGAGGTGTTGCTGATCCTGCTCGCAGCGGGCGTCGTCGCGGCCTTGATGTCGCTGTCGCGCAAGGACGTGCCGGCGCGGCGCAAGACAATCATGCTGATGCTGACGCTGGCGGCGATGCTGCCGCTCGTCATCGCAATGGTGAAGCGACCGGCGCTCTACAACGGCATCCGTCATTTCATCTTCGTGATCCCGCCGATGACCATACTGGCCGGCGTCGCATTCGCGCGCGGCATGGACTGGCTTGCCGAGAACCGCCGCGCCTGGCAGCCCGCCGCGCTTGCGGTGTTCGCCATCGGTCTCTTGCTGCCGCTCAGCGAGATGATCCGGCTGCATCCTTACCAGTACACGCACTTCAACCATATCGCCGGCACGGTGCGGACCGCGGACAACTACTTCATGCTGGACTATTGGGGGCTGGCGCTGAAGCAGGCTTCCGACGGGCTGCGTGAGCAGTTGGCCGAGCGGCAGGAAGTCCCGCCGCATGACCGCAAGTGGAAGGTCGCGGTCTGCGGGCCGCAACGTCCGGCCCAGGTCGCGCTCGGCCCTGATTTCACGATCGGCTGGGACAGCCACGCCGCTGACTTCGCGATGACGCTCGGCGAGTTCTACTGCAAGGGTCTTGCCGCGCCTGTCATGGTCGAGATCAAGCGCGATGATGTCGTGTTTGCCCGGGTCTACGACATCCGCGGCCGCAGCATTTCGAGCCTGCTCGCGATTCCGGCGCCCTGAGGCACGGTGGCTTTGGAATATCTTCGCGCCTTCGCTCATTGTTTGGGCAAATCCTTTCGAACGGCCTCGCCACAAGTCTCCGGATCATGCCGCAGCCGTTCCCTGCCGGCATGACTGTCACGCCGGCACGCTGCCTTGCTGCAGCAACGCAGCAGCGCTAGGCTTATGTCGAGCAACAGCCATCAACGGAGCAAATCGGCCATGTCGCCAGCAGAAGCGCGCCTGAAGGAAGTGCCGTCGGATATGAGCGCGGCGGAATGGGAACAGCGGGTCAACCTCGCCGCCTGCTACCGCCTGGTTGCGCTCTACGGCTGGGACGATCTGGTCGACACCCACATTTCGGCGCGGGTGCCCGGACCGGAGCATCACTTCCTGATCAACCCCTACGGACTGATGTTCGACGAAATCACCGCCTCGAGCCTGGTCAAGGTCGATCTCGAGGGCAATCAGCTCAGCCAGAGCGAATACAGCATCAACCCGGCCGGCTTCACCATACATTCCGCGATCCACGAGGTGCGCGAGGATGCCGGTTGCGTACTCCATCTGCACACGATCGACGGCACCGCGGTGTCCAGTGGGCCCGAAGGGCTGCTGCCGCTAAACCAGACCGCGCAGCTCGTCACCCACGACCTCGCCTATCACGACTATGAAGGTATCGCGCTCGATCACGATGAGCGCCCGCGCCTGCAGCGCGACCTCGGCGCCAGGAACCACATGCTGCTGCGCAATCACGGCACGCTGACGGTCGGCCGCTCGGTCGCCTCCGCCTTCGAGCGCATGTACCATCTGGAGCGCGCCTGCTCGATGCAGGTGGCCACCCGCACGCTCGGCGGAAGCGCCTATCCGGTCGACCAGCACGCGATCGACAAGAACTCTGAGCTTCTGTCCAACCCGGACCGCGCCGAGCTGCGCTCGACGCAGCTCGTCTGGCCACCGCTGCTGCGCAAGCTCGACCGGGTCAACCCCGGCTACCGGAGTTGAATTTTCACAATCTTCGGGTATGCTCTCCGGCAACACCCTCTACACGACCCAATCAAACGCTGCCCAATTCCGGGCGGCGTTTTTGCATTCGGCAGAGGTCCTACTTGGCCTCGGCGAAGGCCGCGAGGATCCGCGCCCAGGAGCGGATGCCCTTGTGGAAGCTCCTGAGGTCGTATTTCTCGTTCGGCGAATGGATGTTGTCGTCGTCGAGGCCGAATCCGACCAGCACGGAGTCGAGCCCGAGCGTGCGCTTGAAGTCCGCCACGATCGGGATCGAGGCGCCGGAGCCGATCAAGAGCGCTTCCTTGCCCCATTCGTCGGTCAGGGCGCGCCTCGCGGCCGCCAATGGCTTCATGTTCCAGTCGAGCGCGATCGCTGGCGCACTGGAATGGTCAATGAACTCCACCTTGCAGTCGGCCGGCAAGCGCGCCGTGACATAGTCGCGAAACGCCTTGCGGATCTTTTCGGGGTTTTGTCCCTCGACCAGACGGAACGAGACCTTGGCCGACGCCTCCGCCGGGATCACCGTCTTCGAGCCCTCGCCGGTATAGCCGCCGATGATGCCGTTGATGTCGCAGGTCGGGCGCGAGGACAGCTGTTCGATCAGCAGCCGGTCCTTTTCGCCGGCCGGCAGCGACAGTCCGATCGGCTTCAGGAAGCGTTCGGGCGTCAGGTTGAGCTTCTTCCACTGCGCCAGGATATCCGGCGGCAAATCCTTCACGCCGTCGTAGAAACCGGGGATCGTGATATGGCCGTTCTCGTCAAACAGGCCGCCGAGGATCCGCGTCAGCACACGGATCGGATTTTGCGCACCGCCGCCGAACACACCGGAATGCAGGTCGCGATTGGCGGCCTTGATCTTGACCTCGTCATAGACCAGGCCGCGCAGCGAGGTCGTGATCGCCGGCGTGTTCTGGTCCCACATGCCGGTGTCGCAGACCAGCGCGAAGTCGGCCTTCAGCTCGTCCTTGTTGGCCTCCAGGAACGGCACGAAGTTCTTCGAGCCGATCTCCTCCTCGCCCTCGATGATCATGGTGATATCGACCGGCAATGATCCCGTCACCTGCTTCCAGGCGCGGCAGGCCTCGACAAAGGTCATCAACTGACCCTTGTCGTCCTCCGCGCCGCGCGCAACGATGATCTTGCGGCCGTCGGCGTGGTCGGTGACCACGGGCTCGAACGGCGGACGGTGCCAGAGATTGAGTGGATCGACCGGCTGCACATCGTAGTGACCGTAGAACAGCACATGCGGGCGGCCGTCGGTGCTGCCATTGGCCTTGACGACGAAGGCCTTGGCGACGATCGCCGGATGGCCCGCGGTCGGCCGCACCTCCGCGGTGAAGCCCAGCGTCGCGATATCCCTGGCCAGATGGTCAGCCGCCGCCTTGCAGTCGTCGGCAAAGGCGGCCTCTGACGAAATCGACTTGATGCGGAGCAGTGTGAACAACCGATCGAGGCTGTTGTCGAAATCAGCGTCAATGTGATCGAGGACCGGCTGGAGCTTGGCGTTGGACATCGCGGCTATCCTGTTCGTTGGACGTTACGCCGGGTTGTAGCTCGCCGGGAGCCCGAGGCAAAGCATCTGCACTCTCCTTGAGCTGAGGATTGAGGATGTGCCAGACCAGGCCCGCGGCCAGCACAAAGGTTGCGGCAAGATTGTTGCCATAGGCCTGCAACTCGATCGGATAGAATGGCAGTGCGAGCCCCAGCAGAACGAAGGCGAACGCAAGCGCCATCCAGGTTCCGGTCCGCACCGTCGGCCGTGGATCATAGACGGCACGATGCATCAGCACCGTGATCGGAAAGAACAACCACATGAAGTAGTATTCCCGCGCCAACGGCGAAGCGACCGTCATCAGACAAAACAGGATGCCGATCTCTTCCGCGTCGGACTTTTCCGTGCGCAGCCAGGCTTGCGGCATCACCGCGACGTAGCCCAGGCCGATCAGGACAGAGATCGCGACAATGACCCAGTTCACCGTTGCGAAGTCGAGATCGACCAGATTCATGTAGCGCGGCGGCTTGTTTGGATCATCCTGATTGTAGTTCACGCGACGCAACAGCCGATGCGATACGGCGATGATGGATTGGTTGACCGACGACCAGTTCTGCTCGGCGCGCTGGCCAAACCCCTCGGGCGTGCTCGTTCCAACCATGCCCTGGTACCAGGTCTTCAATTCCGCGGCGTTATGCTGGAAGCCACGGAACGGCGCCGGCAGGATGAAGAGGAAGAAGGCCGTGAAGGCAACCATGCCGGCGACCGCGCCCCAACGCCTGCGCCAGAGCAGATATGGCAACACGGCGATGGGAAACACCTTTATCGCAGTCGCAAGGGCAAACATCCCACCCGCAAGCCATGACCGCCCCTTCCGCAGCAGCCAGAAGCCGTAAAGCATCATCCCGAGCAGAATCAGGTTCGGCTGGCCAAGGTCGAACATGTCGAGCGCGAACGTGACCGTGACCAAGCCCGGTAGCGCTTCAAGCCAGGGCCCTGGCTTGCGGTCCGAACCGGCCATCGCATGCGAGAACTGAGGGACCATCCACCACGCGACAGCGTTGAGGAGTGAAAGGCACAGATAAAGTGAAATCTTGCCGAAGAACGCCGGAATTGCGAGAAGCACCGCCGGCAACGGCGGATAGATGAAGTCGAAATAGCTCGTGGGGTCGGCGGGATAGAGGCCCTGACCGTGCAGCACCTGCTGGCCGGCCCAGAACCACAACGGATAGTCCTTCGTCTTGCCGTGTCCCCAAATCTCGGGAACTAGAACATCTGCCGTTAGCGCGATACAGCAGAACAAGAACAACAGATCAAACGGCGCCCTCAGCGACGGGTATCTCAGCACAAGCTCTTTCCAAACAAATACGAATAGGCTGCGATGATACTCCTAATGTTATCTCCGCAGCAATCCACCGAGCGCGCCGCGCACCAAGGCGCGGCCGATCGATCCGCCGACGGAGCCGCCGACCGACTTGCCGAGATCGGCGACCACACCACCAACCACCTTGTCGGTGACCGAACGCGTCACATTGCGCGCGATCACTTGCCCAGTCGACAACCGGCCGCGCCTGACGTTGGTGCCGAAGATCGCGGCGGCGATCGCGCCGATATGGCCGAGGATGCCGCCACCCTCGCCGCCGTCAGCCCCGTTCGCCGACGCCGCCTTTCCGGCGAGACGCTGCTGGATGATCTCGTAGGCGGATTCGGCGTCGATCGCGGTGTCGTATTTACCCTTGAACGGGCTCGCATCCATGATCGCCTTGCGCTCCTCAGGCGTGATCGGCCCGATCCGCGCCGACGGCGGCCGCACCATGATGCGCTCGACCATCGCCGGCGTGCCGGCGCCCTCGAGGAACGACACCAGCGCCTCGCCCTTGCCGAGCTCCATGATCACGCGCGCGGTGTCGAGCTTCGGATTGGGGCGGAAGGTCTGCGCGGCCGCGGCGACGGCCTTCTGGTCGCGCGGCGTAAATGCGCGCAACGCATGCTGGACGCGGTTGCCGAGTTGCGCCAGCACCTTGTCCGGTACGTCGATCGGGTTTTGCGTGACGAAATAGACGCCGACGCCCTTGGAGCGGATCAGCCGCACCACCTGCTCGATCTTGTCCATCAGCGCCTTCGGCGCATCGTTGAACAACAGATGCGCCTCGTCGAAGAAGAACACCAGCTTCGGCTTCGGCAGGTCGCCGGCCTCCGGCAACTCCTCGAACAATTCCGAGAGCATCCAGAGCAGGAAGGTCGCGTAGAGCCGCGGGCTCTGCATCAGCTTGTCGGCAACGAGGATATTAACCATGCCGCGGCCGTCGCGGTCGGTCCTCATGAAATCCTTCAGCGTCAGCGCCGGCTCGCCGAAGAACTTGGCGCCACCCTGGTTCTCCAGCACCAGCAGCTGACGCTGAATGGTTCCGACCGTCGCCTTGGACACGTTGCCGTAGCCTTGCGCGGCCTTGCGGATCGACGCCAGCGGATCCTCCTTGTCATCGGCGGCCCTCCTGCTCCCGCCGGGGGCGATCGCATCGAGCAAGGCGCGCAGATCCTTCCTGTCGATCAGCGCCAGGCCGTTCTCGTCGGCGACACGGAAGGCGACGTTGAGCACGCCTTCCTGCACATCGTTCAGATCGAGCATCCGCGCCAGCAGCAGTGGCCCCATTTCGGTGACGGTAGCGCGCACCGGATGACCCTGCTCGCCGAACACGTCCCAGAAAACGGTCGAGAACTGATCCGGCTGGAATGTGAGCCCCATCTCCTTGGCGCGCTTGACGATAAAGTCCTTGGCCTCTCCGACTTCGGAGATGCCGGACAGATCGCCCTTGATATCAGCCGCAAAGACCGGAACGCCGGCGCGCGCAAACCCTTCCGCCATAACCTGGAGCGAGACGGTCTTGCCTGTTCCGGTCGCGCCGGTCACAAGACCGTGCCGGTTGGCCAGCGCGAGCGTCAGCCATGCCGTCGCTTCACTCTTGCCGATGAAAATCTTCTCGTCCGTATCGGCCAGCTTGTCGTCTGAGGTCGCCATCGCTTCACCTCTTCGCAGATTTAGATCGGTTCGATTGCCGAATCCGGTCGATACCTCGAACCCCGTTCGACACCTCGAACCATGCCATCATATTGCATCTTGCAGGTCGATTGAAACCACCAGCAGATGCTGACGTATATTGTTGCCCCGGGTTCCTCATACTTTCTTCCATGCCAAGTGAAGAAAGGAATTGCGCATTGCGACAAGATGGCGTGAATCCGCCACTCACTCTTGCATCGGTGCAACACTGACAGCGCGATCGAAAAAGAAACCGAATCGAAATGCTGGGATCGCTTGTATTTCACGGCACAGACGCTCAAGATCAATGCCTAAGAACTATCCGGTAAGAACCGGTCGAGGCGGGGCAATATGGACGAACTGGTTGGACGGCTGGCCACAGAGGCCGGCATTGATGGCGCTGTCGCTGAAAAAACCATCGGCATCGTTCTAGGCTTCCTTCGTAACGAGGGGCCTTCCGACAAGGTCCAGGCTCTGATCGATCAAATCCCTGGCGCGGAAGCGGCAATCGCCGCCTCCAACAACAGCGGCGGTCTGTCGCGGTTGATCGGTGGCGGCTTGATGGCTGCTGGCACCCGGCTGATGGGGCTTGGTTTGAGCATGAGCGAGATTCAGAAGGTCGCGCGTGAACTTTTCGTGTTCGGCCGCGACAAAATCGGAGCGGCTCAAATGGGCGAGATCATCTCGGGGACGCCGGGCCTCAGCCAGTTTGCCTAAAACTGCCATCGACGCGCCCTCGGCCACACGCTCCCTTTCTATTGCATACGAGTATCATGACATACCCCCTCTCCGAGATCGAAGGCCTGTCCGCCTATTGTGCAGCAAAACTGAAGTCACAGGGTATCCGCACCACTGAAGCGCTGCTTGAAGCCGCCCGCACCGTCAGGGGACGCAAGGCGCTCGCAACCAAGACCGGGATCAGTGAACAGCAATTGCTCGAATGGGCCAACTTCTCCGACTACATGCGGATTCCCGGCATGGGCAAGGCCAAGGTCGGCCTGATGCGCGCCGCCGGCGTCACCACAGTGCGTGAACTTGCGCATCGCAACCCGTCGCGGCTGGCGCAGAGCATGAAGGACGCCAACGTCAAGCGGAAGCTTGTCCGCCTCATGCCATCCGAGAAATCGGTCGAACTGCTTATCGAACAGGCACGCAAGCTGCCTCCCAAGATCACCTATTAGCCTGTCGGAGCGGCTTTCGGCAGCCGCCGGCGCAGGCCACCCACCCAGCTTGACTTGCCGGCACGGACCGCGCAAAGCGACCGCATGATGGCACCAAAGCCCATATTGTCGGCGGTGGCCGGATCGTCCGGACATGCAGTCCTGCCGATGTTGCTGTCCAGGCCCACTCCGGCCGTGATGGGCATTCTGAACGTGACGCCGGATTCATTTTCCGATGGCGGGCAGTTCATCACCCCCGAGCAGGCGCGGACGCAAGCCCGCAAGCTGATCGCCGATGGCGCCGACATCATCGACATCGGCGCGGAATCTACCCGCCCCTACGGCTCGCAACCGGTCTCCGCGGACGACGAGTTGAAGCGGCTCAAGCCGGTACTGGCCGACATCGTAGCACTCGGCGTACCCGTCTCGATCGACAGCATGAAGTCCGAGGTCGTGGCCTGGGCGCTCGACCAGGGCGCCGCGATCGCCAATGACGTCTGGGGCCTGCAGCGGGATCCGGGCATGGCCGCCGTTATCGCCGCGCGCGGTGTCCCCGTGATTATGATGCATAATCGCGAGCACGCCGATCCGGCGCTCGACATCATGCGGGACATCGCGACGTTCTTTTCCCACTCCCTCGACATGGCGGCCAAAGCCGGCATCCCGTCCGACAGGATCGTGATCGATCCCGGCATCGGCTTCGGCAAGACGCAAGAGCAGAGCATGCTGGTGCTGGCGCGGCTTTCCGAGCTCAACGCTTTCCGCCTGCCGGTGCTGGTCGGCGCGTCGCGCAAGCGCTTCATCAGCACGGTCGTGCCCTCGGAACCGCAGAATCGCATCGGCGGCTCGATTGCGGCACATCTGATCGCGGCACAGAACGGCGCACGCATCATCCGTGCCCATGACGTCGCGGAAACCGTTCAGGCGCTGCTTGTGGCGGCGGCAATCAAGGGACAGCAATGACCGACACGATCTTCATCACCGGGATCGTCATCCATGCCCGTCATGGCGTGATGGAGCATGAGACCGAAGTCGGCCAACGCTTCGTCATCGACCTTGAACTCTATACCGATCTCTCGGAGTCCTCGCGCACCGACCGGCTCTCCGATACCGTCTCCTATTCCAACGTGGTGGCGACCGCGACGTCGGCGTTCAAGACCGCCAACTACAAGCTCCTGGAGCGGGCCGCCGGAGCGGTGGCCGACGACATCCTCAACACATTCCCGCGCGTCAGGGCCGTCAAGGTGACCGTCCACAAGCCGCACGCGCCGATCGCCGCGATCTTCGACGATGTCGGCGTGGTGCTGACGCGCTCGCGGCATCCGCTGCCCCAAGGTTGAGCTAATGGCTGATGTCCTGATCGCGCTCGGCGGCAATGTCGGCGATGTCCGCGCGACGTTCCGAAAGGCCATCGCCAATATCTGCGGCATGACGCAGGCCGCGCTGCTGGCGCGCTCGTCGGATTATTCGACGCCGCCCTGGGGCGAGGAGCAGCAGGAAAGCTTCATCAACGCCTGCATCGAGATCGAGACCAGCCTTGATCCGCATGCGCTGCTGTTCACGCTGCACAAGATCGAGAGCAAATTCGGCCGCGACCGGGCCAACGAGCAGCGCTGGGGCCCGCGCACCCTCGACCTCGACCTGATCGCCTATGACGACGTCACGCTCGACAAGCCGGAACTGACCCTGCCCCACCCGCGTCTGTTCCAGCGCGCCTTCGTGCTGGTGCCGCTGGCCGAGATTGCGCCGGATCGCCGGATTGCCGGCCATCGGGTCGCCGATGCGCTGGCGGGGGTTTCGACCGACGGTATTTTCCGTCTGCCGGACCTCGATTGAGGCCGGCAGGCCCCAAACAACCGTTTGGCTTGGCCGCCCGCCCGTGGCAATTTCCGACCAAATCAAGTGGGCCCACACGGGGCCGATCGAGGATATTCTGGGCGGATGACGACCACGACTGACGATTTGCCTCTCGCAGCGGACTTCGCGCCGGCGACCTATGATGACTGGCGCAAGCTGGTCGACAGCGTGCTGAAGGGCGCCCCGTTCGAGAAGCTGGTCGGCAAGACCTATGATGGCGTGAAGATCGATCCAATCTACCGTCGCGCCACCAACACCAGCCCAATCGCCGGCCGCGCTCCCGCCGCGCCCTGGCAGATCCTGCAGCGGGTCGACCATCCGGACGCCGCACAAGCCAATGCTCAGGCGCTGGATGATCTCGAAAATGGGGCCAGCGGCCTCGAATTCGAATTCGCTGGCGGTCCCGGCACACGCGGCTTCGGTCTTGCCGATGCCCGCAAGCAGACCCTGGCGCGGGCCTGCGGCGGCATCCATCTCGATGCCGGCATCATGATCGCGCTCAACCCGGTGATCGGACGCGAGAACGCCGGCGAGACATTTGCCGACATGATCGAAGCCCGCAAGCTCGATCCGGCCAAGCTCGACCTTCACTTCAATTACCAGGCGCTCAGCACGGTTGCCGTGCGTGGCGCCGCGGCCGCCGCCTGGGCCGACTACGAAAAACCGTTCGGCAAGGTCGTCAACGGGCTGATCAAGCGCGGCTTCAAGGGGCCGTTTGTGCTGGCCGATGGCCGGCCGATCCACGATGCCGGCGGATCGGAAGTGCAGGAACTCGCGTTTACGCTTGCCGTCGCGCTCGCCTATCTGCGGATGCTCGAAGCCGCCGGCATCGATCTCGACGCCGCGCGCACTGCGATCTCGTTCCGGCTCAGCGCGGACGCCGACCAGTTCCTGACGATGGCGAAATTCCGGGCGCTGCGGCTGCTGTGGGCGCGGGTCGAGCAGGTCTGTGGCCTCGCGCCAAAGTCGATCTTCGTCAACGCGCAGACAGCCTGGCGCATGCTGACCCAGCGCGACGCCAACGTGAACATGCTGCGCGCGACGATGGCGACGTTTGCGGCCGGTCTCGGCGGCGCCAATGCGATCACCGTGCTACCGCATACGCTGGCGCTCGGATTGCCTGATGATTTTGCCCGGCGCGTCACGCGCAACACCCAGCTCGTGCTGCTCGACGAATCCAACCTCGCAAAAGTCTCCGATCCGGCGGCCGGCTCCGGTGGCATCGAGACGCTGACATCGCAGCTTTCAGAGACAGCCTGGGCATTGTTCCAGGAGATCGAGCAGGCCGGCGGCGTCTTCCCCGCCCTCGAACAAGGTTTGATCCAGCAGAAGGTCGCCGCGACGCGTGCGCTTCGCGAAGCCAACGTGGCGAAACGACGCGACGTGCTGACCGGCGCCAGCGAATTCCCAAACCTGCATGAGCCGGTTCTCGCGGTACTGGATGTGAAGCCGGCGGCGGTCTCCTTGGCCGATGTAAAAATCAAGTTCGAGGCGCTCGCGCCGATGCGCCTTGCCGGGCCGTTCGAGGCGCTGCGCGACAAGTCGGACACAGCGCTAAAAGCGGACGGCGCGCGGCCGAAGATCTTCCTCGCCAATCTCGGCACGGCAGCGGATTTCACCGCGCGCGCCACGTTTGCAAAGAGCTTCTTCGAGACCGGCGGCATCGAAGCGATCGACAATGAGGGTTTTGCCGATGCGGCGGCGCTGGCCGCCGCCTTCAAGGCCTCCGGCGCGGCGATGGCCTGCGTCTGTTCCTCGGACAAGGTCTATGCTGTCAGCGCCGTTGAGGTCGCCGAGGCCCTTCACGGCGCCGGGGCGACGCATATCTATCTGGCAGGGCGGCCCGGCGACCAGGAAGCTGTGTTGCGGGCGGCCGGCATCGGTGAGTTCGTCTTCGCCGGCGGCGACGCGCTGGCGACATTGCGCGACGCCTATCGGCGGATGGAGCAGATATGACGGCAGAAGCACCAGCAAAACCCGTTCTGACCGGCGGCTGCCAATGCGGCGCCGTGCGCTTTGCGTTGTCGGCGGCACCGAACCGGGTCAGCGTCTGCCATTGCCGGATGTGCCAGAAGGCGTCGGGTGCACCTTTCGCCTCCTTTGCCGACATCAACAAAGAGGATTTCGCCTGGACCCGCGGCACGCCTGCGGCCTTCAAATCGTCCTCGATCGCTGAGCGCGACTTCTGCGTCGCCTGCGGCACGCCCTTGAGCTTCCGCCGTATCGACGGACCGCGGATCGAGATCATGACCGGCACCTTCGACCGGCCCGACCGCCTGGTGCCGACGCGGCAATATGGCACCGAGTCCCGGCTCGGCTGGGTGGTCGGCATCGCCAATCTGCCGAGCCAGACCACGATGCAGAATTTCGGAGCGGAGCAGATGGCGACGATCGCCAGCCACCAGCATCCGGATCATGATTGAATGGCATGGACAACATGAGCCGCATACCGAACTTCGCCGATATCGCTTTTGACAAAGTCAGTGGTGGCGCCCCGGCTGCGAGCGCCGAACCGTGGCTGACGCCCGAGGGCATTCCGGTCAAATCGGTCTACAGCGAAGCAGACCTCGAAGGCATCGACTTCCTCGATACCTGGCCGGGCATCGCGCCCTATCTGCGCGGCCCCTACCCGACGATGTATGTCAACCAACCCTGGACCATCCGCCAATATGCCGGCTTCTCCACGGCGGAGGATTCCAACGCCTTCTACCGCCGCAACCTCGCGGCGGGACAGAAGGGCCTGTCGGTCGCGTTCGACCTCGCCACTCACCGCGGCTATGACAGCGATCATCCGCGCGTCTCCGGCGACGTCGGCATGGCGGGGGTTGCGATCGATTCCATCTACGACATGCGCACGCTGTTCGCCGGCATCCCGCTCGACCAAATGAGCGTGTCGATGACCATGAACGGCGCAGTGCTGCCGATCCTCGCGCTGTTTGTCGCGGCCGCCGAGGAACAGGGCGTGCCGCCGGAGAAGCTGTCGGGCACCATTCAGAACGACATTCTGAAAGAGTTCATGGTGCGCAACACCTATATTTATCCGCCGACGCCCTCGATGCGGATCATCTCCGACATCTTCGCCTATACCTCGCAGAAAATGCCGAAATACAATTCGATCTCGATTTCCGGCTATCACATGCAGGAAGCCGGCGCGACGCAGGACCTCGAGCTCGCCTATACGCTGGCCGACGGCGTCGAATATCTGCGCGCCGGCCTCGCGGCGGACCTCGACGTCGACCGCTTCGCGCCGCGGCTGTCGTTCTTCTGGGCGATCGGCATGAACTTCTTCATGGAAGTCGCCAAGATGCGTGCCGCGCGGCTGCTCTGGGCCAAGCTGCTCAAGCCGTTCAATCCGAAGGATCCGCGCTCGCTGTCGCTGCGCACCCATTGCCAGACCTCGGGCTGGTCGCTGACCGCGCAGGACGTCTTCAACAATGTGATGCGCACCACGATCGAGGCGATGGCGGCAACCCAGGGCCACACCCAGTCGCTGCACACCAACGCGCTCGACGAGGCCCTGGCGCTGCCGACCGATTTCTCCGCGCGCATCGCCCGCAACACGCAGTTGTTCTTGCAGCAGGAGACCGGCACCAACCGCATCATCGATCCCTGGGGCGGCTCCTATTACGTTGAGCGGCTGACCCGCGATCTCGCGGCAAAGGCCTGGGGCCACATCCAGGAGGTCGAGGAACTCGGCGGCATGGCCAAGGCGATCGAGGCCGGCGTGCCGAAGCTTCGGATCGAGGAGGCCTCCGCCAAGACCCAGGCCCGCATCGATGCCGGCCGCCAGGCGGTGATCGGCGTCAACAAATACAAGCCGCAGAACGAGAAGCCGATCGACGTGCTGAAGGTAGAGAACTCCACCGTACGGCGGCTGCAGATCGACAAGCTGGCGCGGCTCAAGAAGGAGCGCAACGAAAAGGACGTCGCGCAGGCGCTGGCGGCGATCACCCGCAGCGCAGGCGAAGGCAACGGAAATTTGCTGGCGCTGGCGATCGACGCCGCGCGGGCGAAAGCGACCGTCGGCGAGATTTCGGATGCGATGGAGAAAGTGTTCGGCCGCCACCGCGCCGAGATCAAGTCGATCACGGGCGTCTACAAGCGAGAGGCAGCGACGATGTCCAACCGGGTCGAAAAGGTGCAGGAGCTGATTGACGCCTTCGAGGAGGCCGAGGGCCGCCGCCCGCGCATCCTGGTGGCAAAAATCGGCCAGGACGGCCATGACCGCGGCCAGAAGGTCATCGCATCCGCCTTCGCCGATGTCGGTTTCGACGTCGATATCGGACCGCTGTTTGCGACTGCCGAGGAAGCCGCGCGCCAGGCGGTCGAGAACGACGTGCATATCCTCGGCGTCTCCTCCCTCGCCGCCGCGCACCTCACCGCGGTCCCGGAATTGAAGGCCGCGCTGAAGAAGAACGGCCGTGAGGACATCATGATCATCATCGGCGGCGTGGTGCCGCCGCAGGACTACGATGCGCTCTATGCTGCCGGCGCCGAAGCGATCTTCCCCCCGGGCACCGTGATCTCAGATGCCGCCGAGGAGCTGATCCACAAGCTCAACGCAAGGCTTGGGCATAGCGAGGCGGCGGAGTAGCTGATAGACTGGTGAGATCAAGCTCAGGTCACGCCATGACGCGCGAAGAGATCATTACGACAATCCGTAAGAACGCTGCGGCTATAAAGGCCGAGGGCGTGAGCAGGCTTTCCATCTTCGGCTCGCGCGTGCGCGGCGACAATCGCCCCGATAGCGATATCGACGTACTTGTCGAAGTCGAGCCCGACGCCTCGTTTTCGCTTCTCAATCTGATCGGCGTACAGCATATCATTGAGGACGCAACCGGCTTGCCGGCGCAGGCCACCATGCGCCGATCCATTCCGCCGCGTTTCGCCGAGCGAATCGCGGACGATATCGTCGAAGTCTTTTGACGTGCAGCCAACCGTTGCCCAGCGGATTGGCCATATCGCTACGGCGATTAGTGACATTCGGAAAATCTCAGCAGGACAGACGCGCGAGAGCTTTGCCAACAGTCTCGTGATGCGAATGGCCGTCGAACGAATGCTTGAAATTATCAGCGAAGCCTCGCGCCATATACCGCAGGATTTGAAGGCCCAAGAGCCCGGTATCAATTGGAGGCGAGTGGCAGATCTCGGAAATTGGCTGCGTCACGCCTATCATAGCACTGACGCGGATTTGCTCTGGGCAATGGTCGAAGACGATCTTGAACTCCTCAACGTTTTCGTTGAGCGTATTGCCAAGGAAGCGAAATATTGACCTTTTTCAGAACACGATGACCTTGCCGAACACCGCATCTCTCGACATCAAGCCCCTCGCCCAGGAGCTCCGCGCCGGCCAGCGCGCGGCGCTGGCGCGGGCGATCACGCTGGTCGAGAGCAGGCGCGGCGACCACCAGGCCGCGGCGCGCGAGTTGGTGCAGGAGCTGTTGCCCGACACCGGCAAGGCGGTGCGGGTCGGCATCACAGGCTCACCCGGCGTCGGCAAGTCGACCACGATCGATGCGCTCGGCATGTTCCTGATCGAGCGCGGCCACAAGGTCGCGGTGCTGGCGGTCGATCCCTCCTCGGCGCGCACCGGCGGCTCGATCCTCGGCGACAAGACGCGGATGGCGCGGCTCGCAATCTCCGATCAGGCCTTTATCCGCCCCTCGCCCTCGTCAGGCACGCTCGGCGGCGTCGCGGCGAAAACCCGCGAGGCAATGCTGTTGTGCGAGGCGGCCGGCTTCGACGTGGTGCTGGTCGAGACCGTCGGCATCGGCCAGTCCGAGACCGCGGTCTGCGACATGACCGATTTCTTTCTCGCGCTGATGCTGCCGGGTGCCGGCGACGAGCTGCAGGGCATCAAGAAGGGCCTGGTCGAGCTTGCCGACATGATCGCGATCAACAAGGCCGACGGCGATAACGTCAAGCGCGCCAATCTGGCGGCGGCCGATTATCGCAGCGCGCTACACATCCTCTCACCGCGCTCCGAGCACTGGCATCCACCAATCGAAACCTATTCGGCGCTCGCTGGCACGGGGCTCGACACGATCTGGCAGAAGATCCTCGATCACCGCACCGCGATGAACGCCTCGGGCGAGTTCGCAGGCCGGCGCCGCGAACAGCAGGTGAAATGGATGTGGTCGATGCTGGAGGGCCGGATGATGGCACGGCTGCGCGCCGACGCCGCGATTCGTGCCAAGGTGAGGAAGACCGAAGCCGAGGTCGCCGACGGCCGCGTCTCGCCCGCTATCGCCGCCGAACAGATCGCGGAGATGCTGAGGTGAACCCGACAGGCCAAGCTCGCGTAAGCGTTGTCGGCTGCACGCGCGATTAACCCTACTGCCAACAATCATCCAGTTCCGCCGGCGCGTTCACCATGCCGCGCCGCATTTTCGCGTTACCTATCGGGCGCGAACGTCACCGCTCGCGTATCGAGCGAGAGCCAGGCATCATGGACGTCAACCGCCGCCATCTCATCGGAGCATCCGCCGCCGGCGTCGCTGGCGCGCTTGCGATGTCGCCCGACGCGGCGCGCGCGGCGCCGGCAGTTTCGTCGCTCGGCCGCGACGTAACGCAATACGGCGTTCGCCCCGGCAGCCCCGACGATCAAACCAGGAATTTGCAGCGCGCGATCGACGAGGCGGCGCGCGCCCAGGTTCCGCTGGTGTTCCCGCCGGGCGTCTACCGCACCGGGCTTCTCCGCCTTGCAGGTGGCAGCCAGTTGATCGGCGTGCGCGGCGCTAGCAAGCTCGCGTTCAACGGCGGCCTGTCGATGCTGTCGGGCGAAGGGGCCGGCGGCGTCGGTCTCACCGGCCTCACGCTCGACGGCGGCAACATCCCGCTGCCGACCCGGCGCGGCCTCGTGCACTGCCTGTCCGGTCGCGACATCCGCATCATCGATTGCGAGTTCACGGGCAGCGGCGGCAACGGCATCTGGTTCGAGCAGGTGTCCGGCGACGTCAGCAACAATATCTTCACCGACATCGCGAGCACTGCGCTAGTGTCGTTCGATGCGCTGGGCCTGATCGTCTCGCGCAACACCATCAAGGGTACCAACGACAACGGCATCGAGATCCTGCGCACCGCGATCGGCGACGACGGCACCATCGTCGCCGATAACCGCATCGAGGACATCAAGGCCGGCCCCGGCGGCTCCGGCCAGTACGGCAACGCCATCAACGCCTTCCGTGCCGGCAACGTGATCGTGCGCGGCAACCGCATCAGGGACTGCGACTATTCGGCGGTGCGCGGCAACTCGGCCTCCAACATCCACATTACCGACAACAGCGTCAGCAATGTCCGCGAGGTCGCGCTCTACTCGGAGTTCTCCTTCGAGGCCGCCGTGATCGCCAACAACACGGTCGACGGCGCCGCGGTCGGCGTCTCCGTGTGCAATTTCAACGAAGGCGGCCGCATCGCCGTGGTCCAGGGCAACATCATCCGCAACCTGATCCCGAAGCGCCCGATCGGCACCGCACCTGACGACGATGCGGGCATCGGCATCTATGTCGAGGCTGACACGGCCGTGACCGGCAATGTGATCGAGAACGCCCCGTCATTCGGCATCGTCGCCGGCTGGGGAAAGTATCTGCGTGACGTCGCCATAACAGGAAACGTGATCCGCAACGCCTTCGTCGGCGTCGGCGTTTCCGTGGTGCCGGGCGCGGGCACGGTGCTGATCAACAACAATATGATCTCGGAGACCCCGCGTGGCGCGGTGGTGGGCCTCGATCACGCCCGCGCCGTCACCACCGACCTGTCGGCCGGCGGCGCCCAGCAATATGCGCAACTGATGATCGGCGCCAATGCAGTGCGGCGCTAAAGCGCGATGAGACTAGGTTGAATCGTCATCGCGCTTCAGCTTCTTGTTTGAGCATGATCTTTTCGGAAAACCGCTTCACACTTTTCCGGATCATGCTCTAGCTCGCCCGCCTACAGCGTGTTGCGCAACAGCGGATAGCGCGCCTGTATCGCATTGAGATCGAGCACCGGCATGGCGGGCATCTCCAGCGACGGCGCATCGGTCACAGCGGGGGTTTCATCCAGCACCGTGGCGGCCGTCTCGAGCGCAGCCGTGACAGCCGTCATGGCGGATTGGGCGAGCACTGCAGCCTCCGGCTGGCGCTCAAGCACCGGCGCCCGGGCGACGTCGCAACGCGGTAAGGCCGATCGCCCGCGACCGAGCCAGGACAGATCGATCGGTGAATTGTTCAACGAGGCTTCGCGCGACAGCAGTTCGCGCCAGGTGTCGACCGCCGTCCGGGCTTCCCGGATGTTTTCGAGAAACGCCTCCTCGCTGTGATAGCGGCGCCAGCGTCCGGTGTCATACAGCTCGGTGAGGTGCTCCAGCCGTTGCTCGGCAAGGTTGCACCAACGCGCAACGATCTCGTGGCCTCTGGCCACGTCGGTTCGATGTGTCATTCAACTTGCCCGCAGGGAGAGAGACGGACGCAGACGCAACCGAACCGAATCAACTTGGAGGTACAGCGATATTCTGTGGAAAAGGTAAATAAAGTCTAACTAAATTCTTAATTGGCACGCGCCGGTGAAAGAAGTCCGCACGAATACGGAGTTTCTCACGTTATCCACAGCAAGCCCTTCACGAGCGTGGTGGTGGCGATGGGTCGCATTTCCAAAGAGCTCCGCAGAACGATCGCAAAAACTGTCCGCTGGACCCGCCCGTCCGCGGGGCCGCGCTTCGTCACGACCGGCGCTACGCCGGATTGGAATTGCGTGTCGTATTCGGCCAGCCGTCACACAGGATACGCCCAAAATGAAAGACCCGTCCGGGGGGACAACCGGACGGGTCTAAGCCATATGGGCGCTTGGGGTGGATGGGCGCTCGCGCCGAATATAGCCACGGGGAGGGATAACCGCTCCCACACACATAAGTCGTGACAGCCCTGCGGACGTTCAAACCCGTGGGGATTTTTTTAACTTTCCTGATCCCGGTTCCGCTGCGCCATTCGCAGCGTTCACTGCCCGAAATCACTGCGCAGCGGGATGATTTGCGTCGTTTGCCGCGGATTTGTCTGCCGCCATCGACGGCGCGGAGTTGATCAACGCGCGGCTCACGGAAGTGTTATTGCTGTCGGACGCCTTGAGCGGCTGCGACGGTTTGTCCGAGACGGTCGCGACGGGAACGGCAGGCGCCTTGATCGCCGCCGTGACAGCGGCGAAGGCATCCGCCTCGCCCGCCCCGAACAGATCGTCGCGGCCCGGCGCGCCGAGGTCACGCGCCGTCCTCGTGAGGATTGCGCGCACCTCGTTCGGCTTCGCCGCAGGATCGCGTTCCAGCACCAGTGCGGCAATGCCGCTGATGAAGGCGGCGGAGAAAGAGGTTCCCGACATCATCTGGTATTTGCCGTCAGGCGCGGGCAGCAGGATGTCGACGCCCGGCGCCGCCAACGCAATGTAGCTGCCGCGGTTCGACACCGTGAACAACCTGTCCTCGGCATCGGTGCCGCTGACCGCGATCACGTCCGGATTGGCCGCCGGGTAGAGCGGCGGTGATTTCGCGCCCGCATTGCCGGCGGCAGCGATCAGCACGATGCCCTTGGCTGCAGCCGCCGCAACACCGCGTGCGACCAGCGGATCCTTCGGGCCGGCAAAGCTCATGTTCACGATCTGCGCGCCATGCAACGCTGCGTAGTCGAGACTCCTGAGGATTACAAAGGACGTGCTCTCGGCTCCGCTCGCGGCCGCACCGAACGCGCGGATTGCCAGGATCCTGACCTCCGGCGCGCTCCCCATCAGCTTGGCGTGCGCCGCGATCGCGCCCGCGATACCGGTGCCATGGAGATGCGGTCCTTCCTTGCTGCCAAGCGCATCGAACGTATCCGCGATCGTGTTGGCCAGTTCCGGATGGCTGGCGTCGATGCCGGAGTCGATCACGGCAATCGTCACGTTCATGCCGCGCGCCAGCGTGTGCGCCTGCGGCAGGCGCAGTTGCGCAAGCGCGTATTGCGCCGGATCGCCCTCGGTTGGGACCGCCTGCTGGTCCTGCAGCACATAGCGATAGTTCGGCTGCACCGAGCGGACGCTGCTGTCGCCGGCGAACTCGCGGCTCACCACGTCCACCGGCCGATTGCCGGCGACGCGGAACAGGCCGACCGTCGCACCGAGCAGCGACAGGTTCTGCGACGCGATCCGGATCACGCCGTGACGTTGGGCGAGGTTGTCGGCCTGGGCATCCGTCAATGCACCGTCGAGTTCGGCCACGAGTTCGCTCCGCACAGTTCGCCGGTCGAGCGCGGCCGGCGCGCCGCCATTACCGCTGCCGGCACCAGTCCCGACCTTCGGTGTGGCGCCCTTGCCGCTGCCGTCGATCAAAGCGACCGGCTCGTCGTAGCATCCGCCGCCGCCACGATTGGCATCGTTGCAGGCGGGATAGAGGTTGGGCGAATAGCGCGCATAGGGCAGCGTCGCTCCCACGGCGAGCCGCGGAATGGTGCCTATTCGCGGCGTCGCCGGGCCGCGGCCTGCCGGCGGCGGCGTGCGCGCAACGATGGTGGTGGTGGTGCCAACCCTGCCAGCAACATTGGTGCCTACCCTGCCGGCGACATTGGTGCCGACCCTACCAGCAACGTTGGTGCCTGACCTGCCGGCCGCATTGGCGCCCACCCTGCCCGCGATGTTTGGATTGATCCGCGGCCCGATCGAGACGCGCGGCTCGACACGGAGGGTCGGCGAGCGCATGAAGCCTTGCGCGTCCGCCACCGAACCGGCCAGGCAAACCAACGGCAATACCGCAATGGTGACAGCCACCGCGGTGCTCTTCGGCCAGCTCCGGCAATCACGGTTCATCGTGACCTCGACGCGACACTGAACCGTCAACCGCCGCTTACGGCGTTTCAACCGCGAGGCTGACGATCTTCTCTTTCTGCAATCTTGCGATCAGCGCTGCGACGTCGCTCTTGGCCATCGCGCGGCTGCCGAACTGCAGCCGGAACAGACCGCCCTTGGCGCCATCGACGATCGAGGCCTGATAGGTGTCGAGCAGCGTGGTGATGTCGGCGATCCTGGCATCGGGCGTAAAGCGCACCAGCATGCGCGGCGGCACGGCTGCGGCGCCGGCGAGATCACGGGTCAGCGGCGCGGTGCGCTCGGTCGTATCCAGCGAGGCGGTCTGGAACGTGGCCGGCTCGCGCCTCGTCAGCACCGCACCGATCACGCCCGCCTGCAACAGCAGCGCGATCGCCCCGAGACCCGCCGACCAGGCCAGCGTGCGCGGCGACAATTTGGCGAAGAATGCCGAGATTCCGGCCGAGATGCGCGCCGACATCGCCGGCTTGCGTTCAGGCTCGGCATCGATCGCCGCGAACAGCGTCTGCATCGCGCGCGCCGACGGTGCACCCAAGCTCTCATTGAGATGAATGGTTTCGCCCAATTCCTCGCGGATGACGGCATACTGCTTCGCCAGCTCCGGATCGCCGGCGAGCGCGTCCTCGACGCGGCGCACATCGCGCGCATTCAGCGTGCCGGCGGCGTGCCATGGCAACAGCATCTCGATCTCGCTGGGCTCTTGATCCAGCATTTTCTTGTTCGCTGCCATCATGGCCAACCTCGCTCGATGCCGGCTGCCTTCAGCAGCTCGGCAAGTTTCTTGCGCGCGTAGAACAGTCGCGTCTTCACGGTGTTCTCCGGAATGCCGACGATCTCAGCCACCTCTTCCACGGATTTCTCGTGATAGTAGACAAGATCGACGATTTCCCGATGGTCCGCCGACAGCGCCGTCAGGCACTTGCGCAGCGCCTCACCGGTATCCCTCTTCTGCACCGCGGTTTCCGGATCGTCGGACGTATCCTCGATCGCGTTCGCGGCCTCATCGTCCAGTTCGGCGTCTTTCCTGCGCCGGAGCGCAGACAACGCCTTGAAACGGGTAATCGCCAAAAGCCAGGTCGAAACGGCGGATCGTCCCTCGAACTTGCCCGCCTGACGCCACACATCGAGGAAGACTTCACTGATGAGGTCTTCCGCGACCTGTTCATCGCGCACGAGCCGAAGCCCGAAACGAAACACCCTGACATGGTGCCGTCCGTACAGCACCTGCATGGCAAGCCGGTCGCCTTGAGCGATCCGAGCGATCAGAACGTCGTCTGAAGCCGCTTGTGTCGCGCTCAATGGCCGTCTCGCAAGATTTGTCTGAGGGGGATGGTGCGTGGTTCGACACGAGAGCCAAGATTCTTCACATTACGGCAATGTCCTGACCGCATGTGTGATCTAGGCCACAGTCGATCAATTCCTCGCAGATCAAGCTGCGGAGGCGATCGAAGCTCAAAAAACGGTATCATGATAATGAAAGCTTCCTCTGACACCGCACAATCCGGTGGGACCATAGCAAGGCTTCACCAGCAAGCCAGTGCGCACGTGTAGAACTCGCGCCGCACAAGGCGCCGGCACGCCCGCTCCCGGCACCTCTCACCGACGGATTCCCCTTACGAAACAAGGGTGACGACCGGATTTTAACGGAGCAGATTCGGTTCCAAAAGATACCAAACCTAAAGGCTTTCCCACGTAGATTTTTGCCCGGTTCCACCAGTGGCGAAGACCATGGGCAGCGCTGCGTCGTCATTTCTCGGCCCGATCGCGGGCGCACTGGAGGGCGGCCGTCCCAAGCTGACGGCCGAGCGGCTGGCGCGCCGTGCCCGGCAGCGCCGCCAGATCCAGTCGATGATCGGCAGCTGCTTCATCCTCGATGCTGTCGTGCTGCTGATCTACGCCCATGCCGGCACGACGTCGGTTTCCGTCGCGACCGGCTACGCCCTGAGCGGCCTCACTCTGGTCGCGGCCTATGTGCTGCTCTCCGAACTCGGATTCCATGAACGCTTCCGCAACCACTATCTGACCGTGCCGCAATCGGCCATCAACATGGTGAACCTCCTGCTGTTCACCTACATCGCGCCGGAAGTCGGCGTGCTATTTCTCTGCAATCTTTTCGTGGTTTTCGGCTTCGGCGCGCTCCGCACCTCGGCGTGCCAGAGCGCCATCGTCTGGACCGTGATGTTGCTGGGCCTGGCGGGGCTGTTTCTGTGGACCGACAAGCCGATCGGAATGCCGACCGGCACCATGCTCGACCGCCTTGCCACCATGCTGGTATTCGCACTGACCATCGGCCGCTGCATGTTCCTCGGCATCCTCTCGAGTTCGATGCAGCAATCGCTGTATCAGAGCGGGTTGAAGCTGAAGGAAGCCTACCGGCGCATCGAGGAGCTCGCAGAGCTCGATGAGCTGACCGGTGCCTTCAATCGCCGCTGCATCATGCGCATGCTCGAGGAAGAGGTCGCGCGCTGCGCGCGCAACGGCAGCACCTCGGCGGTGGCGCTGATCGACCTCGACCATTTCAAGCGCATCAACGACCTCTACGGCCATCCGATCGGCGACGAAGCGCTGCGAACCTTCGCCATCAGCATGTTCGCCAATATCCGCAGCATCGACCGCTTTGGCCGCTATGGCGGCGAGGAATTCCTGCTGGTGCTGCCCGATCTGTCCGAGCAAGACGCCACGCGTGCGCTCGAGCGGCTGCGCGCGATCATTGCCGATCTCGACTGGAGCGCGTTCTCGCCGGGCATGCAGGTGACGATGTCCGCTGGAGTCGCGACGCTGCGCCCGAATGAGACCTCCGACACATTGCTCGCCCGCGCCGATCGCGCGCTCTACACAGCCAAGGGCCGGGGACGCAACCGTATCGCCGCCGCCTGACCAACCCATTTCCGTATCCGGCGCCGGAGAAACCGTCGCCGCCTGTATTTGATGCTCCAGGATAGAGTCCATGAGTTCGAAGTCCGCGACCGCCCCCGAAAGTCTGCTCGACGAATTGCAGACGACGCTCGCCCACGGCACCGTGGCACGCCGGGTCGAGACGCTGCGTCGTGTGACCGATCTCTTCATCAACGGCTCGGTGGACTATTCGGACGAGCAGATCGGGCTGTTCGACGATGTTTTCCAGTGCTTGCTCGAGCATATCGAAAGCTCAGCCAAGGCACTGCTCTCGAACCGGCTCGCGCCGATCGATAGCGCGCCGCCGCGGACGATCCGCACGCTCGCCTTCGACGACCTGATCGAGGTTGCCGGCCCCGTGCTCGCGCGCTCGGCCCGGCTCGACGACGATGCCCTGATCGAGACGGCGCGCAGCAAGAGCCAGGCGCATCTTTTGGCGATTTCGACCAGAACGGCACTGAGCAGCGCCGTCACCGACGTCCTGGTGCTGCGCGGCAATGACGAGGTGATCCAGAGCACGGTCAACAATCCCGGCGCGGAATTCACCGAGCGCGGCTTCACCCGCCTGGTCAGCCGCGCCGGGGGCGACGACAATCTGTCGACCTGCGTCGGCCTGCGTCCGAGCATTCCGCGGCATCTCTATCTGAAGCTGGTTGCGAAGGCATCCGACACTGTTCGGCAACGGCTCGAGGCCGCGAATCCGCAACAGGCCAAGGAAATCCCGATTGCGGTGAAGGAAGCAACGCGACGCGCGCGCTCTGCCCCCGGTGCGGTCACGTCAGACACCACGATCGCGCATGCGCTGATCAAGTCACTCTACGACGACGGCCGGCTCGACGAATTCCAGCTCGCGGCGTTTGCCGAAGCCGGCAAGTTCGACGAGACCAACGCCTCGCTTGCCGCGCTCGCCAGCGTCACCGTCGGCATCGCCGAGAACATGATGATCGAAACCCGCGCCGAGGGCGTCATGATCCTCGCCAAGGTGTCGGGCCTGTCATGGTCGACCGTGCGGGCCATCATCCATCTGCGCGACGAGATTTCAGGCGGCGAACCAACCGACTTGCAGGCCTGCAAGGACACCTATGAGCGCTTGCGGCCCTCGACCGCGCAGCAGGTCTTGCGCTTCCACCGCATGCAGCAATCCGCGCCCGCGGCCTAGTACTTCAGCACCCGCGCCCCGGCGAGCCCACCGATCCCCGCAACGATCGCGGTCGCGAGCGTGTACCAGGTCGCCACGAACAGCGGCGAATCGTCGGTGCAGTGCGACGCGTAGAGCGTCGCGGCAAATCCCGCCGACAGCATGCCGGCGATCGCACCGGCGACAGCAGGCCGTGCCGGCGCCCCCTGACGCAGCGCGTACAACGCGCCGGCGAGCAGCGGCAAAGACATCTCGGGGATCGCGGACATGCAGTAGCGCGAATTGGTGCCGACCAGCCGCGTCATCATCGGCGCCCGCTGCGGCATCATCATCTCGCCGCTGATGCCGGCAACGAGGATGCCCACAGGGATCAAGAGCCACCAGCCGAAGCCGCGCAGCGAAGCTTCCGGACGCGAAAGATGCAGGCTGACCGCGGTCGCCGAGATCGCCAGCGCCAGTGTAATGGCAAACTTCAGGTCGAAGAACGGATTATGCATCGCGGTCATGACGTCCGGGCGCACCCCGAGCTCGGCGAAGAACATCAAGAGCGCGACCGGGGCCGCCGCAAGGAGCGCCAGCATCAGCGTAAAGCCAACCGGGCGAGCCCGGTTCTCATTGTCGGCAGCCAGCGTTCGAATGAGTTGATCGGTATCCATGCTCATTGTTCCCGCAATTTCGCCGTCAGGCTCGTCAGACCGCGATGCAGCGCCACCCGTACGGCGCCCTCGCTCATCGACAACTTGGCCGCCGTGTCCTTGATCGAGGCGCTGTCGACCGCAATCGATTGCAGCACGTCGCGCTGCCGTGCAGGCAGGGCCTGCAGTTGAGCGGACACTTCGCTCGCCGAGGCGGTCGGCTCGGCCACCTCCCCCGGCAGGGTCTCGGCGAAGTCATCGATGTTGACGAAGATCCGCCTGCCGCGGCGGCGCAGGGCGTCGATCAGCTTGTTGCGCGCAATCGCGAACAGCCACGGCGCGAACGGAGCGTTCGTGTCCCAAGTGTGCCGCTTCAAATGCACCGCCAACAAGATGTCCTGCACGATGTCCTCGGACTGGTCGACCGGTTGTCCCGCGCGCGCCAGACCACGGCGCGCCGCTGCGCGGAGCACCGGCGTGACGGCCCTGAGCAGGCGATGATACGCCGCACTGTCGCCTGCAATGGCCGACCGCATCAGGCCGGTCCACTCGTCTTCACGTTCGCGCACGCGCGCTCCTAGACTGCAATTCGACCGATCCATCAATTTGTTACGCCGAAGGCTCCGAGATCACGATCTCGTGATCATGGGTGCTGCGGCGACGGTATCAGCACCGGGGCGTGGAGAATCGTCCCGGCGGCTTCCTCGAGATCTTGCTCATAACATCGATCCCAATACGAGGCATCGGTCGCCCTGCGCCATCCCGGTCTGCACGCGGAGAATTGCCCAGCTTTTGCCCGCTCGGGCCCGAAGATTCCCTTTTTTTGCCCCGGTGTAGACACGCAGCGGGGTCTCATTTCGGCGTGGGGACGGGCGAATGGGGAGATAATCAAATGAAAATCAATGCCAGCGGGCGCTTGGCCTTGATAGTTGGGACAGGGCTCTTGGTGTGTGTCGCCGGTCCGTTACCGGCGGGTGCGGCTGGTTCTGATACCGCCGCGTCGACATCCGACAGTGCCGCGGCTGGTAAATCCGTCCGGCAGAGTTCGCGGCACGGCAAGCGCGATGCCCACCGCAAGTCCGACAGGACCGCCGACCAGTCCGAGAGCAAGAAGGCCGGTAACGACGCCGGCAGCGTGACGTCGGCGGGTATCCCGGCCTCGATCGCCAACGCCAATGCGGAGCTGACCTCCAGCGACGACAATGCGAACGCGGCTCCCAAGGCCAATGACAAGCCGGCCGAAGCGCAGCTAGCCGCCGACACCAGCGTGGTCGCATCCGACCAGCTCAACGACGTCGATCGTGCCTTGCAGCAGGCGCAGCCCGCGGAACAGACGCAACCCGTTCAGCAGCAGCAAGCAGCGCAGCAGGAGGCCCCGACGGCCCAGCCGCAGACCGTCGCGATGGCCTCGGACAAGCCCGCCCCGGTTCTGGCAAGCGGCGAAAGCTCAAGCTTGGACCAGACCTCGCTGATCGGAAAGATCTTCATCGGCTTCGGCGCCCTGCTCACGGTCGCCTCCGCCGCGCGCATGTTCATGGCGTAAGCCGCGCAGCATCGCGGCTGCGGCGCGGGTAGCGCCGCACCGCGGTTCCCCTCCTTGAGCCCCTTGAAGCGCAATCCGCCAGCGGGCACATTGCCTGGCAAATCAGGCACGGGGTTGCGTCCATGACTACGTTCGAATTCATCATCGTCGAGAGCAAGGGGCCGGTCGGCGTCATTACACTCAACCGCCCGAAGATGCTGAATGCACTGTCGTTCGGTGTATTCCGCGAGATTGCCGCCGCAGTCGACGATCTCGAGGCCGACGACAAGATCGGCTGTCTCTTGATCACCGGCAGCGAAAAGGCCTTTGCGGCCGGCGCCGATATCAAGGAGATGCAGCCGAAGGGCTTCGTCGACATGTTCAACAGCGACTTCGCCGCGATCGGCGGCGACCGCGTCGCGCGGTGCCGCAAGCCGACGATTGCGGCGGTGGCCGGTTATGCGTTGGGCGGCGGCTGCGAGCTCGCGATGATGTGCGACATCATCATCGCCGCCGACAACGCCAAATTCGGCCAGCCGGAGATCACGCTCGGCACCATCCCGGGCATTGGCGGCACGCAACGCCTGACCCGTGCGATCGGCAAGTCCAAGGCCATGGATCTCTGCCTTACCGGGCGGATGATGGATGCCGCTGAAGCCGAGCGCTCGGGCCTCGTGTCGCGGATCGTTCCCGCCGACAAGTTGATGGAAGAGGCGCTCGCCGCGGCCGAAAAGATCGCCTCGATGTCGCAGCCCGCCGCTGCGATGGCCAAGGAGGCCATCAACCGCGCCTTCGAGACACCATTGTCGGAAGGCATGAGTGTCGAGCGCAACCTGTTCCACTCGACCTTCGCCCTGGAAGACCGCGCCGAAGGCATGGCGGCGTTCATCGAGAAGCGCAAGCCGGTCAACAAGAACCGCTAGCGCGCCCGGCTCCAGCGCCGCGCTGACCAGCGCGCGATAGGCGCGCTCCGTGAAGTGCGTGGGCTTGTCGAGGCCGAGCCGCGCCAGGCACTCGCGGTCGGCGGCGTCAGGCGGATGCCTCACCCCCTGCCACAGCAGGCCGGCGAGTTGCAGCGGGGTCCGCTGCGCCTGCTGCAGGATTTGCAGGGCCGGGATCAAACGCTGCTCGATTTCGGTGAAATCGCTGCCGAACGGGAACGACGGCAACAAACCCGCGTCACGCGCGGGTTTCAGCGCGCCGCTGATACGCTCCGGATGGTTTTCGCGATGAGCGGTGGGAATTTCATAATTGCGCGGTAGCTTGCCGGCGTCCTTGGCCTGCCGCATCAGCTCGCTCTGGAAGCGGGAATCTGCGACCTGCAGCATCGCCGCGATGACGTCGGCGTCGGATTGCCCGCGCACGTCGGCGACGCCGTATTCAGTGACGAAGATGTCGCGCAGGTGTCTGGGAATGGTCTCATGCTCGTAGGACCAGCGGATGTTCGACTGGGTCTTGTTGCCCGCCTGATGGGTCGCTTCCAGCGCCAGCACCGAACGCGCGCCCTGAAGCGCAAACGCCTGCGCCACGAAATTGTACTGGCCGCCGACGCCGCTCACGATCTGGCCGTTCTCGAGACCGTCCGAGATCGCAGCGCCCAATAGCGTCGCCATCATCGTGTTGTTGACGAAGCGCGCATCGACGCGGGCGCGGCGCTTGGCGTCCTCGTCGCCGAAGATTTCGTTGGTGAAGGACACCGGCATCATCTGGATCCGCGCCAGCTGCTCGCCCGTCATCTCGCGCAGCGCCCGATAGAACGATTGCGGCCCGAGGAAGAATGCGCCATGCAGGATCACGCCGTCGACGTCGCGCTTGAGAATGCCAGCATCGATCAGCCCGAGGAACGCCTCGAACAGCATCTCACTGACGCCGTAGAGGCCTTTCGCGAACGATCCGGTTTCGACCGCAGCCAGTTGCTCGGCATCAGGGGCAAGCCGCTCCATGATGCCGTGGAACTGCGCATTATTGCGATGGCGAACCACGAGGCCCTGCGCCAGCGCATCGCCGACCTGGCCGATGCCGATCTGAAGGGTGCCGCCGTCGCGCACCAGGCCCGCGGCATGCAGCCCGATGGCATATTTGGTGTCGCTGATCGGCTCGGATGGCGGCGCGAACAGCGGAAAGTCGGTGCCGGGGCTGTCGAGCACCGCGGCAAATTCGTCCGCCGGCAGGTCGCCGGCGCCCGGCATGAACGGCAGCTCGGAATTGACCTGCGCGACCAGCTTGAACGATGCGCGTCCCTGCGCGCGGGCGCGCAGGACGTCGAGCGTCGTATCGGTATTACAGCTCAGGCTATAGCGTACCACGCCGTCGACCACGCGCTTGGCGACGAGTTGGGGCACGACGTTCAGCCCACGCGACAGCAGGTACGACGCCGCATGGGTATAGTTCGCAGAGATGTAATTCTGCTGTGCGTAGGGTGAATACAGCCACTGTCCTGCGAGGAAGAAGAATTCGATCACCTTGATGTTGGGCGGCGATGCGCCGGTATGCAACGCATCCGCGTAAGCG
Source organism: Bradyrhizobium genosp. P (assembly GCF_049949265.1). Classification (NCBI taxonomy): domain Bacteria; kingdom Pseudomonadati; phylum Pseudomonadota; class Alphaproteobacteria; order Hyphomicrobiales; family Nitrobacteraceae; genus Bradyrhizobium; species Bradyrhizobium genosp. P. The sequence continues at coordinate 6,505,983 of NZ_CP188195.1, forward strand.
AGATCCGGATAGCCGCCAAACAGACGATCGATCACCGGGCCGATGAAGCGACGTTCGAGCAGGTTTTTCGGCTTCGGCTTTTCCAGCGTCAGCGCGGAGAACAGCGTCAGGTTGATGGAGCGGTCGGCGGCGGCCCGGGCATACAGCGCGTTGACGATGTGGTTGGCCTTGCCAAGGCCAAGGGGCAGCCCGACCACCAGGTCAGTTCCGACATCGCGAATGATATGTTCCGCGATGGCCTCGGGAGCAGAGAAGATTTGCGGCATCAGGAATGAACCCGGCGGGGCTGTGGACAACCGGCTTCTGGATCGGCGGCCGGCGCTTCGAACTTATACTTCATATGACATTCACGTTCGCCTGTGACGAACCCGCAACAGACAAGAATCGAATTGCTGTACAGATGCCCTGCGGCGGTTTGCCTGTGGCAGCGCCGCCCCCTAAACAGGTAGATGTGTCGACCGCGTCGGCGAGGCGGACTATCCGGGTTTTGGTTTGCGGGATCATATGGCTGAGCGTGCCGCCAGGGTTGGTGACGTCAAGAGGCGCGTGCTTTTGTCGGGCATCGGCCTTTGCGCACTGGCTTTTGCGCTGTTGACCGCTCCCGCTGTCCGCGCCGAAGGCCTGCCCGATGCTCTGGTCAAGGCGTATCAGACCAATCCGCAGCTCAACGCCGAACGGGCGCGCCAGCGCGCGACCGACGAGAACGTCCCGCAGGCGCTGGCCGGCTACCGGCCACAAATCATCGCGAGCCTCTCGGCCGGTCTGCAGGCGGTGCGCGACCTGTTGCCCGGCAACGTCATCCAGACCGCGACCCTGAAGCCCTGGCAGATCGGGCTGACAGTGAGCCAGACCCTGTTCAACGGCTTCAAGACCGCCAACAGCGTGCGCGTCGCCGAATTGCAGGTACAATCCGGCCGCGAGGCACTGCGCAATGTCGGCCAGGGCGTGCTGCTCGACGCCGTCACCGCCTACACCAACGTGCTGGCCAACCAGACGCTGGTCGACGCGCAGCGCGCCAATGTCGCCTTCCTGAAGGAGACCCAGGCGATCACGCAGCGGCGCCTCAATGCCGGCGACGTCACGCCGACCGATACCGCCCAGGCCGAGGCCCGGCTCAGCCGCGGCCTGGCCGACCTCAACGCCGCCGAAGTCAACCTCGCGGTCAGCCAGGCCACCTATGCGCAAGTGATCGGCAGCCCGCCGTCGCAGTTGCGTCCCGCCGAGGCCATCGACCGGCTGCTGCCGCGCAGCCGCGAGGATGCGATCACGTTTGCGATCCGCGAGCATCCGGCCGTGATGGCGGCGGGCTACGACGTCGACGTCGCCTCGACCTCGATCCGCGTCGCCGAGAGTAGCCTGATGCCGAACGTCACGGTGCAGGGCAGCGTCAGCAAGAACCGCGACTCCGACACCTCGCTCAGCACGTTCGGCACCGATCAGGCCTCCGTGATCGGCCAGGTCACGCAACCGATCTATGACGGCGGCACCGCGGCGTCGCAGACCCGCCAGGCCAAGGAAGTGGCGGCGCAAAGCCGGCTCGTGCTCGACCAGGTCCGCAATCAGGCCAAGACCGCCGTGGTCAGCGCGTGGGTCGCCAATGAGGGCGCCAAGGTCGCGGTCTCCGCGTCTGAATCCGAGGTGAAGGCCGCAACCGTTGCGCTGGCCGGCGTGCAGAAGGAAGCCGCGGGCGGCCAGCGCACCACGGTCGACGTGCTGAATTCGCAGCAGGATTTGATCACGGCCAAGGCGCGGCTGATCGGCGCGCAGCGCGATCGCGTGATCGCCTCCTACACGCTGCTCAGCGCGACCGGACGGCTCGACGTCAAGACGCTCAGCCTCAAGACGCCGGACTATCTGCCCGAGGTCCACTACCATCAGGTCCGCGACGCCTGGCAGGGCCTGCGGACGCCGTCGGGACAATAGGTCTCGACGCGGAACCGCCCGCACGGTTAGTCCCCGGCCCTTCCCGCCTGCGCCATCCCCCGATAACCTCCCTGCCCACCGGCGACCGATAACGCCGAGGCGCTGATAATGCGCATAACAGCCGAGCACGCAGGGAGACGTCCAATGCTGACGCGACGCAGTATGATGCTTGCTTCCATCGCGGCGGGAGTGACCATGACCAGCAGCAACGCATTCTCCAAAGCCTCGCAACCATCGACTGCGGTGAACTTCGACGTGCCCGCCGGCGCGTGCGACTGCCACACCCATATCCATGGCGACCCTGCGAAATTCCCGTTCTTCGCAGGTCGCGTGTACACGCCGGAACCGGCTTCGCCCGAGGAGATGTCCGCGCTGCACAAGGCGCTGCATATCGAGCGCGTGGTGATCGTGACGCCGAGCGTCTACGGCCCCGACAATTCGTCAACGCTGTTCGGCATGATGGCCCGCGGCGCGACGGCTCGCGGGGTGGCCGTGATCGACGACAAGACCAGCGAGAGCGACCTCGACGGCATGCACAAGCCCGGCTTCCGCGGCATCCGCCTCAATCTGGCGACCGGCGGCGTTAACGACCCCAATGTCGGCCGGCAGCGCTTCTCGGCCGCGCTCGAGCGGATGAAGGCGCGTGGCTGGCACGTGCAGCTCTTCACCAGCCTCGCCATGATCACCGCGATCAAGGATCTGGTCGCCGCCTCCCCGGTCCCCGTCGTGTTCGACCATTTCGGCGGCGCCGAGGCCGCGCTCGGCACGGGTCAGCCGGGATTTGCGGACCTGCTCGATCTCGTCAAATCCGGCAAGGCCTATGTCAAGATCTCCGGCGGCTACCGCGCCTCCAGGCTCGCGCCCGATTATCCGGACGCCGCGCCGCTGGCGCAGGCGCTGATCGCGGCGAATGCCGAGCGCATCGTCTGGGGCACCGACTGGCCGCATCCGAATTCGGTGACGCCGCCGGGCAAGAAGATCACCGACGTGACGCCGCTGTATCAGATCGACGACGGTCGCCTCCTCAATCAGCTACCGGTCTGGGCGCCGGATACCGCGGTCCGCAAGACGATCCTGGTCGACAATCCTGCACGGCTCTACGGCTTCAACTCCTAGACCAGGTCCCTATCTCTCGCGCGGCCGGCGCGAGAAAAAGTAGATCAGCACCGGCAGCGTGACCAGGATCACCAGCGGCGCCAGCATCATGCCGGTGACGACGACGATCGCGAGCGGCTTCTGCACCTGCGAGCCGATGCCTTCCGATATCGCGGCCGGCAACAGGCCGACGCCGGCGACAACGCAAGTCATCAGCACCGGGCGAAGCTGCAGCTCGCCGGTGCGGATCACCGCGCGCATCCGGTCGTAGCCCTCATCGATCAGCTGGTTGAACTGCGACAGGATGATGATGCCGTCCATCACGGCGATGCCGAACAGCGCGATGAAGCCGATCGCCGCCGACACGCTGAACGGAATACCCGAGATCAGGAGCCCGAGTACGCCGCCGAAGATCGCCATCGGAATCACGCTCATCGCGAGCATGGTGTCGACCATCGAGCCGAAATTGAAGAACAGCAGCACCGCGATCAGCACGAGGCTGATCGGCACCACGATCGACAGCCGCTTGATCGCGTCCTGCAAATTGCCAAACTCGCCGACCCATTCGAGATGCGAACCGGGCGGCAACTGCACCTGCTCGTTGACCTTCTGCTGCGCCTCGAGGATCGCGCTGCCGAGATCGCGGTCGCGCACCGAGAACTTGATCGGCAGGTAGCGCTCCTGCTGTTCGCGATAGATATAGGCGGCGCCCGAGACCAGGCTGATGTTGGCGACCTCGCTCAGCGGAATCTGCGTGGTGCCGCCGTTGGCGTTCGCAACCCCGATGCGTAGGTTCTGGATCGCTTCGGCGCTCTTGCGGTATTCCGGCGCGAGCCGGACGATGATCGGGAAATGCCGGTCGCTGCCGGGCTCGTAGAGGTCACCGGCGGTGTCGCCGCCAATCGCGACCTTGATTGTGGCATTGATGTCGCCGGGCGCCAGCCCGTAGCGCGCGGCGCGCGCACGGTCGACGTCGATCTGGACGGTCGGCTGGCCCAGTGAGGTGAACACCGCAAGGTCGGTGATGCCCTGCACCGTCGACAGCACGGACTTGATCTTGTTGGCGGTGTCGGTCAGCGCCTGCAGATCGTTGCCATAGAGCTTGATCGAATTCTCGCCCTTCACGCCCGACACCGCCTCCGAGACGTTGTCCTGCAGGTACTGTGAGAAGTTGAATTCGACGCCGGGGAATTTGTCCTGCAACTGCGCGAGCAATTGCGCGGTGAGTTCGTCCTTGTCATGGGTGCCCGGCCATTCGCCGGCCGGCTTCAGAGGTGCGAAGAATTCGGCATTGAAGAATCCCGCGGCGTCGGTGCCGTCGTCGGGGCGACCATGCTGCGACACCACCGACACCACTTCGGGACGGCTGCGGATCAGCCGCCGCATCTCGTTGACGTAGGAGTTGCCTTCCTGCAGCGAGATCGTCGGCGGCAGCGTGGCGCGGATCCACAGATTGCCTTCCTCCAACTTGGGCAGGAATTCGAGACCGAGGAACCGCACGAAGATGATCGTCATGACCACGAGGCCTACGGCGCCGGCCATCACGATCTTGCGGTTGGCGATCGCCCAGTTCAGGACTGGCAGGTAGATCGCGTCGAGTTTCCTGACGATCCAGGTCTCGGTTTCATGGATGTGCGCCGGCAGAATGATCGCACTCAGCGCCGGCGTTACCGTGAAGGTCGCCAGCAGACCGCCGGCCAGCGCATAGGCATAGGTGCGCGCCATCGGGCCGAAGATGTTGCCTTCGACGCCTCCAAGCGTGAACAGCGGCAGGAATGCGGCGACGATGATGGTGGCGGCAAAGAAGATCGAGCGCGAGACGTCGGCCGCGGCCGACAGGATCGCATGGCTCTTCATCCCCATCACCGTGTCCTGGGAGATGTGGCTCTGTTCGGCCTCCGACAGTGCAGTGGTCTGCGACAGCCGCCGGAAGATCGCTTCCACCATGATAACGGTGGCATCGACGATCAGGCCGAAGTCGATCGCACCGACCGACAGCAGGTTGGCGGACTCGCCACGCAGCACCAAGATGATCACGGCGAAGAACAGCGCGAACGGAATCGTCGCGCCGACGATCAGTGCGCTTCTGAGATCACCGAGGAAAATCCACTGCAGCAGCACAATCAGGAGGATGCCGACCACCATGTTGTGCAGCACGGTGTGGGTGGTGAGCTCAATCAGGTCCTTGCGGTCGTAGATCCGTTCGATCTTCACGCCTGGCGGCAGGATCGTCGAATTGTTGATCTGGCTGACGAGCTCCTCGACGCGGGCGATCGTCGGTGAGCTTTTCTCGCCACGGCGCATCAGCACGATGCCCTGCACGATGTCGTCGTCATTGTCGATGCCGGCGATGCCGAGCCGCGGCTTCTCGCCGACGGTCACAGTGCCGACGTCCTTGACCAGCACGGGATTGCCGCCGGACTGCGAGATCATGGTGTTGGCGAGGTCGTCGATCGATCGGATCAGGCCGACGCCGCGTACCACGGCCGATTGCGAGCCGATGTTGACGGTGTTGCCGCCGACATTGATGTTGGCGTTGGAGACGGCTTGCAGCACCTGCGGCAGGGTCAGGCCGTTGGCGACCAGCTTGTTGAAGTCGACCTGAATCTCGTAGGTCTTGGTCTTGCCGCCCCAGCCGGTGACGTCGATCACGCCGGGCACTGCGCGGAAGCGACGCTGCAGCACCCAGTCCTGCAGCGTCTTGAGGTCCAGCACGCTGTAGTTCGGCGGCCCCTTGAGCCGGTATCGGAAAATTTCACCGATCGGGCTCGTCGGCGAGATGCCGGGCTGCACGTTACCCGGCAACGGCGCGAGCTGCGACAAGCGGTTGAGCACCTGCTGCAGCGCTTCGTCGTAGGTGTAGTCGAAGGAGAACTGCAGCTTGACGTCTGATAGTCCGTACAGCGAGATGGTACGGATGGTGCGCAGGTTCTTGATACCGGCGACCTGGGTCTCGATCGGGATCGTGATATAGCGCTCGATCTCTTCGGCCGAGAGGCCCGGGCTCTGCGTCACGACGTCGACCATCGGCGGGGTCGGATCGGGATAGGCCTCGATGTTGAGCTGCTGGAACGCGAGCACGCCGCCGATCAACACGACGGCGAACAGGGCCACCATCAAGTAGCGGCGGTTGACGGCAAGGGCGACAAGACGATCCATTCAGATCGGCGCTTTCAGGCTGGAAGAACTTTTTTGATTGAGCATGATCTCCGCGCAAACACGTTGCGCGTTTGCCGTGAGGGAAATTCGCTTCACGCTGTTCTTGATCATGCTTTAGGTGCCGGACGCGGCGCGGTCGATGAAGAGGCTGCCCCTGGTCACGACCTGCTCGCCCGGCTTCAGATTGCCCGCGACCTCGACGAGATCGCCATTGGTGAGTCCGGGCTTGATCTGACGCAGCTCGATCGTCTTGTCATCGCGGGCGATCCAGACCCGAACCTGGTCGCCCTCGTAGATCAGCGCCTGCTTCGGCACCCCGACCCCCGGATGATCGCCGGTCGAGTACAGCGTCACGTTGGCGAACATCTCCGGTTTCAGCCGGTTGTCCGTGTTGTCGATGGTGGCGCGGACCAGCAGGCGGCGTGACGTCGGATCGATCGCGGCCGCCACATAGTTGATCCGGGCGGTCAGCACCTTGCCCGGCAACGCCATCACACTGAAGCTGACGTCCTGGCCGACCGCGACATTGTCGGCATCGGATTCCCGCACATAGGCGATCAGCCAGACGGTGGAGAGATCGCCGATCACGTAGACCGGATCGCTGGCGCCGGTCGAGACATACTGGCCCGGGCCGGCCTTGCGCTGCACGATGGTGCCGGCGATCGGCGCGAACACGGTCGTCTCCGGATTGAGCCGGCCCTTCTGCTGCAGGGTCGTGATGGCATCATCGCCGAAGCCGAGGATGTGCAATTTGTTCTGCGCGGCTTCCAGCAGGGTCTGCGCCGAGCGCGCGTCATTCTGAGCCTGCACCAGCGTCGCCTGGGCCTGCTGATAATCCTTCAGCGGGATCGCCTTGCCCTCGGACAGATCCTTGGCGCGCGTCTCCTGGATCTGCGCGAGATCGAGCGCCGACTGCGCCTTGTTGAGGCCGGTCATCGCCGCGACATAGTCGTTCTGGGCCTGCACCGTGTCGGCGGCCTCGATCACGAACAGCGGCTGTCCCTTGGTCACGGTCTCGCCCGGTCGCACCAGCAGGCGGGTGACGCGGCCAGTATAGGGCGAATACACCGGCGTGGAACGATCCTCGTCGATACCGATTTTGCCCTCGGTGACCAGCTCGGAGCGGAACGTATGCTCGGTGACGGGCTGGAACGTGAGGGTCGCCCATTCCGCCGCCGTCGGCGTGTAGCGCGCTCCCCCCTTGCGGGATTGGCTCGAGACGTCCGAGGAGGTCTGCTTTGCTGTGCTGAACCGCGTATAGCCGTAGACGCCGGCAGCGGCGACCACCAGCAATGTCACGGCCGCCATCAGGCGCGGGCGGCTCTGCATTCGTTGGGTAAGCTCTCTAAGCATGCGGTCCGGAGGTCGATCGTTGCGGCTTCCGGCGGGACGGCCCCAACGGTGCGCTAATAGTGCCGAATTGGTGTTGCAAACAACCTAAAAATCTCAATTCGGCGCCGGTCGGAGGTTAAAGTTTAATAGCCCGAACCGCGGCTGAATGCCTCACCCGGGCCATTCCGGGATATGGCTGCCGAGCGGCATCGCCGGACGAGCCCAATAGGCGGGGGTCTTGGATAGCACCGCGGCGTGCCTGACCGAGCTCAGAGTGCCGAAACCGGACGGAAGCTGCTCGATGAAGGGCATGACCGCGTCGGCCTTGAGATCCTCGGTCGCGAGGCCCTCTGCAACGCGGCCGAGATTCCACAGCCAGCGCCCGGTCTGCGCGAGCGACACCCGGACGTGCCAGCTGCCGCCCTCGCGCGCCTGGCGGGCCTTCGCCATCATGGCGCCGAACGCCATGAAATATCCGGTGGCATGGTCGAGCATCTGCGCCGGCAGCTCCTTCGGCCCGTCGACGCCGGCCGCCTGCCCTTCGGCGTGATTGAAGCCGGTCGTGGTCTGCACCAGCGAATCGAAGCCCCGGCGTTCCGCCCACGGTCCGGCATCGCCATAGGCCGACAACGTCACATAGATGATGCCGGGGTTGATGCGCGCCGCCTCCTGCGGCGAGAAGCCGAGGCGCGCGATCGCCTGCGGACGATAGCCCTGCGAAAAGATATCCGCCTGCGCCACCAGGCCGCGCATCACGCCGCGCCCCTGTTCGCTTCGGAGCTCGACGAAGCTCGTCAGCTTGCCGCGGCCGGTGTCGATGGTCAGCCATGGGATGACAGGCAGATCGGAGCCGGAAATCAGCAGCACGTCGGCGCCGTGCGCGGCGAGCGTGCGGCCGGCGACAGGGCCTGCGATGACGCGTGACAAATCGAGGACGCGGATGCCAGCCAGCGGCCGGTCGCCCGCCGGCCAGGGCTTCGGCGCAGCCTCGCCGATCTTCTCGAGGGAGATCAGCGGCAATGTCGCAAGCTCTTTGGCATGCGGCGTCGCCGACCATACGTCGTGCGAGCGCATCAGCGCGACGACGCCGCCGGCCGCATAGGCGGCAGTTTCGAACGCCTCGCCGTCCCATTGCAGCAGTGCGGCCTGGACGTCGTCGCGCTCCGCCTCGCAGTTCAGCACCTTGCAGACGGCGTCGCGATGATGCGGAAAATTGGTGTGGAGGCGGACGAAGCGTCCGCCGTTGACCCGGTAGACGCCAGCGATCTTGTCCCAGGCCGGCGGCGGCGGTTTGTCGTCGACGCGCAGATAACGCTCGCTCCGGCATTCGACAACGGCGTGGCGCATGTCGACTGAAACGTCCTGCTTCTCGCCGCTGCGAGTTTTCCATATCTCTGCCGCCGCAAGGCCCGCGGCTGCGATCGAGGCCTGCGCTGCGGCCGCAACGCGAAATGACGACGGCAGTTGCGGCTCCGCGCCGGTCAGCCTGACCGCGTCGAGCGCGGACGGCGCACCGCCGGCCGCAGTCCAGATATCGGCAAGGATTTCATTGACGTCCTGCATGAGGATTCCTCGACCAGATAGTTCTATGCCCGAGCATGATGACAGAAAAGCGGTGCCCGGTTGTGCCGGTCATGCTTAGGTTCCGGATCATGCTCAAGGCTCTGCCCGACCTGAACAGGAGTTGCAATGGCAGCCATCGATCCCCTTACCGCCGGTGGCGTTTTCATCGCGACCGCGGCCACCGACGCGGTCTATGTCATGTTCACCTCGGCGGTCGTCGCCCGCAAGCGCGTGCCGGCGGCGAGTTGGAGCAGCATCTGGTATCTGCTCTCCTCCTACGCCGTGATCAGCTACACCGAGAACTGGATCTACGTCGCCTTTGCCGCCGCGGGCTCGTGGGTCGGCGCCTATGCATCGATCACGTTTTTGCACCGCCCGCCGGGCGGACCGCCGGTCGGGGCATCGGTGGAGTAGCCGCAGCTGTGCATGGTCGTATTCAATTATCGTCGCTACGAAAGCAGGGACCCATAACCACAGGGTTTGGTTGTGAGATGAGCTGCGGCCCCAGCCTCGCATAGCAACTCGCATTTGTGGTTATGGTCCCGGGTCAAGCCCGGGACGACAGCGGGTGTGTTGCGCGACCTTCGGTCATACATCCGCACTCTCGCGACATGATTTGTCCGAGCTTTGCGTTTCGTTTCGCCCTCTCACTTGGTAGAGGGCGCAGGGAAAGCCGGGTGCCGATCGCACCCATGGGCCCGGTGCAACAAAAAGCACCGGGGTAGGACCACAGGTGTAACCGGGAACTCCGGCTTTCCCTGCGCGATGGGTTACGGCTTATACGTGCTCTCCCCGGTGAGACTGGGCTTGCTTGTCACCGCCGTCAGCAGGAACGTTAGTCCCTCGCTGCCAGGACACCTGCCACTAGGGCGTCAGGCCTGCACGACTTCGCCGTCCGCTTCATGCGCACTCGTCTGTTGCGCAATTCGCGTCCACCGCATCCCACCGCGCGTTCGTGACGTGCGCTCGCCCCTCAATCGGGTGAGACGGGCAGATTCATACACCGATTTATACTTCTGATAAAGCGAAATATTTTTCGCGCGACGGCTTGCCACGTCGGGCAAATCAGTGATTGGCGTTTAAGGGAGCCACCGGCGGATGGGCTCCCTCCCCCCTTGCGGGGGAGGGCTAGGGAGAGGGGTGCCACACGACGTGAGCTCTCCGTGCGTTTCGACAACGCGCTGCAAGATTAAGAGAGCACTGCACTCATCAACCAACTCGCCCGGGGCCACCCCTCTCCCCAACCCTCTCCCGCAAGGGGAGAGGAAGCCTGAGCTGTTTGCTCACCTCACGTAGATGCGAGGGCACCACTGCCAATGACCGGACGCTGGGGGTTACGTGCACCCTGCGCTTTTGCTTCGCGCCACATGGTTGTTCTTGTCGATGGCCCGGATCGTGCCGGGCGTGGGACGATAGCAATTGATCGGTGGCATACAAGGTGGGATCGATCGGGTGCGGCGCACTAGCTTTATTTCAGACCAGCGGATAAATCACGTAGTTGGATCGCTTCGTCGCGATCGCGCCTCGTAATCAATGAAAATCACGCGACGGCGGCAGGATGCGGACGTTGCGTGGGTGGCGGATTTTCTGCGCCGGTGTGTCGGCGTGATCGCGACGGTCGTCGTTGAGCGGCTCGATCAGCGCGGGACCTGCGGGGACCGGGTGCTTGCGGCTGAGTGAATCGTTGGCGAGGCCGATCAGATCGTGGGAGCGGTCGATCATGCGTTGCGCCACCAGATGCGTGACGCCTTCCGGGCTGCTCTGGATATATCCCTCGACCAGGATCAGGCGCGCGCCCATCACCTCCTTGCGGTACTGCTCCATCACCTTCGGCCACACCACGATGTTGGCGATGCCGGTCTCGTCCTCCAGCGTCATGAACACGACGCCCTTGGCGCTGCCCGGCCGCTGCCGCACCAGCACCACGCCGGCGCAGCGCACGCGGCGGCGATCGTTGTCGCGATTGATCTTAGTGCAGGCGACAACGCGCTCACGTGCGAACATCTCGCGCAGGAATTCCATCGGATGGCCTTTCAGCGACAGGCGGATGGTCTGATAGTCGGCGACCACCTGTTCGGGGCGCGGCATCTCCGGCAGCGGCTTTGCGTTTTCGTCCGGTTGCTCGCGGGCGATCGCTGCCTCGAACAGCGGCAGCGGCAAGTCGTCGGGCAGCCGCCGCACCGCCCACAGCGCCTCGCGGCGATCGAGCCCGAGCGAGCGGAATGCATCGGCATCGGCGAGCAGGATCAGCGCGCGCTTCGGCAAGGCGGTGTCGCGGGCGAAATCTTCCAGCGAGGTAAAGGGCCGGCGGTTGCGCGCGGCGACGATACGGTCGGCCCAGTCTTGCCCAACTTTGTCTAAGGCCGTGCGGGAGGTGGTAGGGCTCTCTCCCCCCTTGCGGGGGAGAGTTGGAGAGAGGGGTAAGCCACGATCACCGCCCGTGGGGCTTACCCCTCTCCCTAGCCCTCCCTCGCAAGGGGGGAGGGAACCCATCCGTTCGTGCCTCCCTGACGCATGTGCATTCACGCTTCGCGTGCCCCGGAATGACAGTTGCTGGGCTTTCAGCCTCTCCTCGTCCTCATCCAGCCAGTGAAAGCCATCGATCTGACGGAAGCCGAGTCGCACCGCGCAATGATCCCCAACCCGCTCCTCCAGCGTATTCTGCGCGAAACTGTAGGACACATCGATCTCGCGCACCGTGACGCCGTTGGTGCGGGCATCGCCGACGATCTGCGCCGGGGCATAGAAGCCCATCGGTTGCGAGTTGAGCAGGCCGCAGCAGAACGCGTCCGGATGATAATGCTTCAGCCATGAGGAGATGTAGACGAGCTGGGCGAAGCTCGCGGCATGGCTTTCCGGAAAGCCGTAGGAGCCGAACCCCTTGATCTGTTCGAAGCAGCTTTTGGCGAACTCCGGGTCGTAACCGCGCGCGACCATATTGCCGACCAGCTTGTCCTCGTACGAGCCGATGGTACCGAGATTGCGGAAGGTCGCCATCGAGCGGCGCAGGCCATTGGCCTCCTCGGAGGTGAATTTTGCTGCCTCGATCGCGATCCGCATCGCCTGCTCCTGGAACAGCGGCACGCCGAGCGTCTTGTGCAGCACATTGTAGAGTTCGTCCTTATCGCCCTGATCCGGTGACGGCGAGGGATAGCTCACCTTCTCCTGGCCATTCCGCCGCCTGAGATACGGATGAACCATGTCACCCTGGATCGGACCGGGACGGACGATCGCGACCTCGATGACGAGATCGTAGAATGTGCGCGGCTTCAGCCGCGGCAGCATGTTCATCTGGGCGCGGCTCTCGACCTGGAACACGCCGAGTGATTCACCGCGGCACAGCATGTCGTACACTTTTGGATCGTCTTGTTCGACGGTAGCCAGCTCGTAACGCTTACCCTTGTGCTGATCGATCAAATCAAAACATTTGCGGATGCAGGTCAGCATGCCCAGCGCCAGCACGTCGACCTTCATCATGTTGAGCGCGTCGACGTCGTCCTTGTCCCATTCGATGAAGGTGCGGTCGTCCATCGCGGCGTTGCCGATCGGCACATAGGTGTCGAGCCGGTCCTGGGTCAGCACGTAGCCGCCGACATGCTGCGACAGATGGCGCGGAAACTCGATCAGCTCGGTGGCGAGTTCGACCGCGAGATTGATCATCGCGTTTTTGGGATCGAGCCCGGCCTGCCGCACCTGCATGTCGTTGAGGCCCTTGCCCCAGCTTCCCCAGACGGTGTCGGCGAGCGCGGCGGTGACGTCCTCCGTCAGCCCCAGCGCCTTGCCGACGTCGCGGATCGCGCTGCGCGGGCGATAATGGATGATGGTGGCGATGATGGCGGCGCGATGCCGGCCATAACGGCGGTAAACATATTGCATCACCTCCTCGCGCCGCGAATGCTCGAAATCGACGTCGATGTCGGGCGGCTCCAGCCGTTCCTTGGAGATGAAGCGTTCGAACAGCAAGTCGACCTTGGTCGGATCGACCGAGGTGATGCCGAGCACATAGCAGACCGCCGAGTTCGCCGCCGAGCCTCGCCCCTGGCACAAGATGTTCTGGCCGCGCGCGTAGTGGACGATATCGTGCACGGTGAGGAAGTAATGCGCGTATTTCAGCTCGGCGATCAGCGTGAGTTCCTTGTTCAGGGTGGCGCGGAGCGTGTCGGTGATATCCCCATCGAAATATGTGTCGACGCCGGCCCAGGTCAGATCTTCCAGATGCTGCTGCGCGGTCTTGCCCGGCGGCACCGGCTCGTCTGGATACTGGTATTTGAGCTGATCCAGCGAGAAGGAAATGCGCCTGGCAAAGCGCATGGTCTCCGTAACAGCCGCAGGCCAGTCGCGGAACAGCCGCATCATTTCATGGGCCGGCTTGAGATGCCGTTCGGCATTGGCCTCGAGCTTGCGACCGACCGCCTCGATCGTGGTCTTCTCGCGGATGCAGGTCAGCACGTCCTGCAACGGGCGGCGCGCGGGATGGTGATAGAGCACCTCGTTGGTGGCGATGAGCGGCACCGCGGCCTTGGCGGCGAGCGCATGCAACCGCGCGAGGCGGCGTTTGTCGTCGCCGCGATAGAGCAGGCTTGCGGCAAGCCAGACGCCATCGGCCGCGCTTGCTTTCAGCCGCGCGAGCACATCCAGCGCCTTTGCTGCCTCGAAACGATGCGGCAGTGTCAGCACCAAAAGCTGGCCCTCGGCGTGGTCGATGAGATCGGACAGGGTGAGACGGCATTCACCTTTCTCGATCCGCACGATGTCGTCGCCGCGCTTGCCGCGGGTGAGCAACTGGCAGAGCCGGCCGTAGGCGGCGCGGTCGCGCGGATAGACCAACACGTCGGGCGTGCCGTCGATGAAGACGATGCGGGCACCGATCAGGAATTTTGGCGGATGCTCGACCTCGGAATTGTCGAGCTCCTTCCAGGCGCGCACCACGCCGGCGAGCGTGTTGTGATCGGCGATCCCGATCACGGGAATACGAAGCCGGCTCGCCTCATGCACATAGGCGCGCGGATCGGAGCCGCCGCGCAAGAAGGAGAAATTGCTGGTGATGCCGATCTCGGCATAAGGCGTTAGCGCGCTCATGCGAACAGCCCGTGCACATACCATTTGGCTGATACAGGCTCGCCCGCCTCGTCTCTCAGCTCGCTCTCATAAAGGCCATCGCGAAAGATCCAGAAGCGCTGGCCCTCGGTGTCCTCGACGCGAAAATAATCGCGGGTCAGCGACCTCCCGTCCTGCTTCCACCATTCCATCGCGATGCGTTCGGGGCCCTCGACCCTGACCACCTCATGCTGCGCGCGCCGCCAGGTGAATTGATGCGGCGGACCGTCGGGTACGGTTGCGAACGGCACCTTGATCGGCTCCGGCCGGTCGAACAACCTTAAAGGTCGCAGCGGCGGCTCGCCGGCGATGCGCTCCGGCCAGGCGGCTTGCGTTGCAGCGACCAGATGATGCTGCGCCGGGACGGCGAGCGCCGCGCGCTCGGGGATGTGGCTTTCCAGTGGCAGGTGCACGACCACGCGTTTTCCCCCGATGCGTGCGGCAATGCGGTCGATCAGCGCGGATATCTCGTCATTGTCATGCACGGTGGCATCGAGGTCGCGCTGCTGCTGCACCACGATCTCGGTACGCCCGGCGGCAAGCCTGACGAGATCGAAGCCGAAGCCAGGATCAAGCGGATCATTGAGCGCCTCGAGCCGTTCGCGGAACAGGCGGTCGATCATCTCAGCTCTGGTCACCGGACGCCCGGCTTCGATGGCGATGCTGCGCACCGCACCATCGGTGCGGAAAAAGCTCACCTCCAGTTGCCGGGCGCCCTTGCCTTGCTTGCCCATTGCCGTGACCAGCATTTGGGCAAGGCTCGAGAGTGTCAGTGCGATCACGGTGTCGGTTGCGATGGGTTCGGGGAAACGCTTCTCCACGATGTAGTCGGGCAGCGGCTTGCGCGGGCTGATCGGGGCATCGCCCTGCCCCAACGCATGGCTGAGCAGCGTCGTGAAGGCGGCACCGAACCGCGCCGAGATCTCGTGCGGGGCGCGGGAGGCGACCTCGCCGATGGTTTTCAACCCGGCACGGCGCAGCCCCGTGGTGATCGCCTCGCCGGCGCCGAGCGCTGCGACCGGCAGCGGGCCGACGGCACGTAGCTCCCCGCCATCGGCGACGATCTTGCCGGATGCATGCCGCGTCAGCGTGCGCGCCGCGATCGAAGTGCCTGCGATCGCAGCGCTGACCGTAAAGCCGCGCCGGCTCAGCGCGTTCGTCACGATCTGCAGCAGCGCGCGCTCGCCGCCGAACAGATGCGCGCAGCCGGTGATGTCGAGGAACAGGCCGTCAAGCCCGTCCAGCGCCACCAGCGGCGTGAAGCGGTCGCACCAGTCGGCGATATCGTTCAGCGTTGTCGCATCGGCGGCGGGATCGGCGTCGTAAACAGTCAGCTCCGGGCAGATCGCGCGCGCATTGGCGAGCGGCAGCCCGACCGAGAGGCCGGCGCGGATAGCGGCCTCGTCGATGGCGTGGAGCAGGATCGCGTTGTGATCTTTTGCGACGACGACGCTGGGAATTTCTTGCTTCTTCGCCTCCCCCGCTTGCGGGGAAGGCCGGATCGCATCGCGAGATGCGATCCGGGTGGGGGCTCTCTCCTCAGCGGGACTCGTGGAGAGACCCCCACCCCAACCCTCCCCCGCAAGCGGGAGAGGGAGCCCTGCCACCTTCCGAGTGTCAGCTTGCGAGGCGATGCTCTGCGCCAGTTTGCGCTGGATGCGGTCGATGGGGAGGCGTGGCAGCCACAGGCTGAGGATACGCCGACGGTTCACTGAATTGGCACTCATCACATTTCCATTCCATGATCCATCGCCCGACCGGGCCATGACGATTGCGCACGAGCTCAGTGTCGAAGCGCGGCGCGCCCCAAACACTTGCGGCATTGCCCGGCGGCGAATGCGCCGCGCGCACGATCCAGCGCGTCTCCGCGGTCGAGGGGATCGGCGTCGCTGCGATCCGCAGCACCAGTGCGGTGACGCCGGAGGCTTGCGCGGCCAGCGTCAATTTGCGGCTGGCGACGAGATCGAGCTGGCGCACATTGCCCCAGACCTCGAGCACGACCGCGCCCAGCGCATCGCAGGCCAGCGCATCGGCGGCGGTGCGCAAACCGCTGTCGACGTCGGCGGCGCGCACCGTGACCAGCAGGCGCGGATCGAGGCCGAGTTCGGCGAGCCCGTTCATCGACAACGCACCGGATTCACGATCGGAAAAATCCTGCCGCACCCAGACCAGCGGCTTGCGCGATGACAGCCGTCCGGCGAGCCCTGCAACAAAGCCGGTCGCGGCGCCGCTTTGATGACCGCCAGCGAACACCTCATGCAGCGCTGCTGCTGCAAGCCCGCCGTGCAGCATCGCATCCGCGCCGGCATGTCCGAGTGCGACGCGGTTCGGCATCGCCGCATCAGATGGCGCCTCGATGCGCGCGATGCTGCCGCGCAAGGACGCAAGCGTACCCGTGCGTGCGCCGTTCATGATGCGCCGCTCCTTACTTTCAAAAATTTGAAGCCGTCACTGGTTCTGAACAGAGAACCACGCTGGCTCATTTGTTCATGATATGTTCTAATATAAAGCTAACGGGACCGGCGGAGTCAATCAGATTGATGGGCTTACCGATTCATCAGCGGAATCAAGGGGATTGCGGAGCAGCCCGGAACCGGCTGCGCCGCCGCCGCCTCGCCTCCGCATCAATCAGGCGCGCGCACCCCTGACATCACGGCGCGACGGACACGGAGCAGATCGCATGCCCATTATCATGCTCGACAACGACACCGATTTCGACGGCTGGCGCAAAGCCGCGCGACGATTGGCACTGAATGACGTGACGCCATCCGATGTCACGTGGACGGTGCGCAACGAGGCCGAATTATTTTCGGCGGAAGGCGTCAACGCCCTGCCGGATGCGCCGCATGCGACGTTCAACGTGTCAGCCATCTTCGTCGAGTTGGCAAAGGCTGCGATCCTGCATCGCAAGGACGACCGCTTCGCCCTGCTCTATCGCCTGCTATGGCGGCTGCGCAGCCATCACGATCTGCTCAGCGCCACCACCGACCCCGATGTCGCCGAGGTCAACGCGATGGCGCGCGCGGTCTATCGCGACATCGACCGGATCCACGCGCAGCTCCGCTTCCGCGAAATCGGCCGCGAACAGAAGGCGCATTACGTCGCCTGGTTCGAGCCCGAGCATCACATCGTCGAGGCCGCTGCGCCCTTCTTCGCCAGCCGTTTCGCCGACATGCCGTGGTCGATCCTGACCCCCGACGTGTCTGCGCATTGGGATGGGCACGCGATCTCGATCACGTCAGGCGTCGACAAATCCGAGGTGCCGACCGAGGACCGGCTCGAGGACACCTGGCGGCGTCACTATAGCGGCATCTTCAATCCGGATAGCGGCATCTTCAATCCGGCACGGCTGAAACTGATGGAGATGCCGCAGGCCTATTGGAGGAACCTGCCCGAGGACTCGATCATTAAGCCCCTGCTCGAAGACGCAATGCGGATGACGGGCGGCGCCTTCGCCAACAAGACGGTCGAACCGCGCAAGCTCGAGAGACAGCAGGACACACCGATGGTCCGCAGAGATGCCCACGACACGATCGCGGCCTTGCGCGAAGAGGCCGCCGATTGTCGCGCCTGCCCGCTCTGGAAGGACGCGACCCAGATCGTGTTCGGTGAAGGGCCGCAAACCGCCTCGATCATGTTGGTCGGCGAGCAGCCCGGCGACAAGGAAGACCTGGCCGGCAAGCCGTTCGTCGGCCCGGCCGGCGAGATGCTCAATCGCGCGCTGGAGGAAGCCGGCATCGCGCGCACCAAGGTCTACGTCACCAACGCGGTGAAGCATTTCAAATTCGTGCCGCGCGGCAAGATCCGGCTGCATCAGAAGCCTGCTACGCCGGAAATCCGCGCCTGCCGCCAATGGTACGAGCGCGAACTTGCCGCGATCCAGCCTGAACTGGTGGTCGCGCTCGGCGCGACCGCCGCCCAAAGCGTGTTCGGCAAGATCACGCCGGTCAACAAGAACCGCGGCCGATTGATCGAACACGACGGCACCAAGGTTCTGGTCACCGTGCATCCATCCTATCTGCTGCGGCTACCAGACGAGGACGCCAAGGCATTGGAATACCAACGATTTGTCGACGACCTGAAAATCGCAGGCAGCCTTTTGCGCCGATCGGCGCACGCGGCCTGAGTTCCCGCAAAACGTGTGGAATTTGGGCAACACGTTGACGTGAAACGCTCTGAAACGGTTGATAAGTATCTACAACCTTGAATTGATCTATGCTAGGGTCGCATGCTGCACAGGCATTGGGCGTCATGTTCACGCCATGACGTTCCCTGAGGTCGGCGCGCTGCACGGTTCGACTAGCCCCAATCGTGCAGCGCGCGACCTCGACCTGGCGGCCTCCCCCCAGATTCCTTTGCGGATCAGCGGCGCTTATTGCTGAAGATTGCTGCCCGCCGCGCCGAAGCCACTTAGCTGCGCCGCGCCGCACAAAAACCGGTCGCAAACTGGGTACAGGGCGATTTATCGCCGGATTTCAATTGCCTGTCATATGCATCGATCAAAGTCGGCGCCATTGGGACAGGAGTTTACAATGAGCGATATGGCGTTACCCGGCTCGATCGAGCCCGCCCTCAAAAAGGGGCCGGATCTCGACAAGGGCTTTCATCCACTTACCGGTGTTATCTACATGGGCGTGGTCGCGGCCGCGCTGCTGTTTGTTGCTTATAGCATTTATTCAGACATTGATGCCACCGGCACGCGCGTCACGTCGTTTCTCCCCTATCTCATGCTGTTCGTTGCCCTGCTGATTGCGCTCGGCTTCGAATTCGTCAACGGCTTCCATGACACCGCCAACGCCGTCGCCACCGTGATCTACACCCGCTCGCTGCCGGCGCATATCGCCGTGGTCTGGTCGGGCATGTTCAACCTGTTCGGCGTGCTGCTCTCCAGCGGCGCTGTCGCGTTCGGCATCGTGTCGCTGCTTCCGGTCGAACTGATCCTGCAGGTTGGCTCTAGCGCCGGCTTCGCGATGGTATTTGCACTGTTGATCGCCGCCATCATCTGGAACCTCGGCACCTGGGTTCTCGGGCTGCCGGCATCGAGCTCGCACACCCTGATCGGCTCGATCATGGGTGTCGGCATCACCAACGCGCTGCTGCGCGGCCGTAGCGGCACGTCCGGTGTGGACTGGTCTCAGGCGGCCGGCATCGCCAAGGCGCTGCTGCTTTCGCCGCTGTTCGGCTTCGTGCTTGCCGCGGGCCTGCTCTATATCCTCAAGGCCGCGCTGGTACGCGTGACGCCCGCTTTGTTCGGCGAGCCGGTTGGCGACCAACCGCCGCCGTGGTGGATCCGGGGCATCCTGATCCTCACCTGCACGCTGGTCAGCTTCTTCCACGGCTCGAATGACGGCCAGAAGGGCATGGGCCTCATCATGCTCATCCTGATCGGCACCGTGCCGACCGCCTATGCGCTCAACCGCGCGCTGCCTCAGAGCCAGATCGAACAGTTCACGTTGAATTCGACCGCGGCCAGCAAGATCATTGAGGGCAAGGCCGCCGGTTTCAACGTGATCGGCAACCCGCGCCCGGCCGTGACCAACTACGTCGCCGAGCACCAGATCAACGAAGGTACGTTCCCTTCGCTGGCGGTGCTGGTGCGCGACATCGGCCAGCAGGTCAGCCAGTATGGCTCGCTCGCCAAGTTCCCGGCTGACATCGTGGGCAACACCCGTAACGACATGTACCTGGCCTCCGAGGCGCTGCGCTTCCTGATGAAGGACAAGGAAGCCGAACTCTCGGCCGCCGACGTTGCCACGCTGAACGCCTACAAGGGCTCGCTCGACAGCGCGACGAAGTTCATCCCGAGCTGGGTGAAGTTCGCCGTCGCCATCGCGCTCGGCCTCGGTACCATGGTCGGCTGGAAGCGCATCGTCGTCACCGTCGGCGAGAAGATCGGCAAGACCCACCTGACCTACGCGCAGGGCGCCTGCGCGGAGATCACGGCGGCCGCGACGATTGCGGCGGCCGACGGCTACGGCCTGCCGGTCTCGACCACTCACGTGCTGTCGTCCGGCATCGCCGGCTCGATGGCCGCGAACGGGTCCGGGCTGCAATGGGCAACGATCCGCAACATCGCCATGGCATGGGTCCTGACCCTGCCGGCCGCGATGATCCTCTCGGGTACCCTCTACTTCATCTTCTACCACCTGTTTTGAGACTAGCCGCTTTCGGCGCAATCCTGCACCGGACAAAAGGCCCGCACCTCAGGAGCGGGCCTTTTGCTTTTCGGGGGCGTTCAGGCGGGCGTATCCTCTGGCCACCTCGGCGAGCAGGTCGCGTGCCCATTTGTGCAAGCCTGACTTCGCCGTCCTGGCACTCCAATACATGTCGATCGGAATCGGCACGCGAAACGGCAGGCGAGCGATATGCAAGCCGCCGGGCATGGTGCGTGCCAGAAGGTGCGGGATCGTCGCGACGAGACGCGTGCCGGCGACGATATGCGCCAGGCTGTCATGGCTCGGTAGCGTCACCATCGGTTCTATCTCGATGTCCCTCGTCTTGAGGACATCGAGATAGAGCGGCTGCCACTCCTCGCTGTGGGTGACGAAGACATGCTCCGCCTTGCTGTAGGCTGGCAGCGTGATCCGGTCGCGCGCGAGTGGATTGGTCGGATCCATGACGCAGACATAATGGTCAGTGAGGACGTGACGCCGATAAAGGCTTTCGCCGGCGATCCCGACTGGACCAAGGACGATGTCGCACTGGTTCTGCTTGAGGTGGACGTTGCCGTGCCCGGCCGCGTCGAGCAGAACCAGCCGGACCTGCGGTGCGCCCGCCCGCAACCGGACGCTGAATTGCGGGATCAGCGTCTGCCGTTCGTGATAGTTGCAGGAGATCGTCACGCTGCCCTGCGCCGTGGCCGGATCGAATTCGACCGGCGCGGCGAGCCCCTCGATCTCTCGGATCATGTCCCGCGCCCACTTGACCAGCGCTGAGCAGCGTTCGGTGGCAGTGACGCCATTGCCCTGACGAACCAACAGCGGATCGCGCAAGGCGACGCGCAGCCGCTCGATCGCGTAGCTGATGGTGGACTGGTTGACGTCGAGTCGCTCCGCCGCAGCGGAAAATGATTGCAGGTCGTACACCAGGACGAGCGTCCGCAAGGTCCCGATATCGATCGGATCGATCGGGGAATTGACCGTCACGCACCACCTCCAGCCGGGCCACCATCATCCCGACCTTAGCAAAGGTCATGCAGGATTTCGATAACCTGAATCCAGTCCATCGGATTGAACGATTGGGGATCCTTGCCTAGAGCGTTTTCATGGTTGGTGACGATAACCGGCATCGGCGAGAAAGTTCAGGCATTCTGTTGGCGAGAAGCGGGTAAGGGCGTCGGCGATTGCGTTGTCGAGGGCTTCGAGAGTTCGTGCGCCTGCCTTGCGCAGCAGGGACTTTAATTTGGCGAAGAACTGCTCGATCGGATTGAGGTCCGGGCTGTATGGCGGCAGATAGCGCAACATCGCACCGGCCGCCTCAATGGCTTCGCGGACGCCCCTGACCTTGTGGCTCGACAGATTGTCCATCACGACAATGTCGCCCGACCGCAGCGTCGGAACGAGGAACTGCTCGACCCAGGCGAGGAATGTCTCGCCGTTCATCGGGCCGTCGAAGACGCACGGCGCGGTCATGCCGTCCTGGCGCAAAGCTCCGACGAAGGTGGTTGTTTTCCAATGGCCGTGCGGGACTGTGCAAACGAGCCTCTTGCCGCGCGCGCAGCGGCCGTAAAGCCGGGTCATTTTGGTGGACGCGCCGCTCTCGTCGATGAAGACCAGGCGCTCCGGGCTCAATTCCGCCTGACCGGCGCGCCATTCCACACGCGCCTCGGCGACATCGGCCCGATCTTGCTCCGCAGCTCTCAGTGACTTTTTTTGAGCGTCAGGCCGAGCTGGCGCAGGCGCTTCCACAAGCAGCCGATACTGACCTTCACGTCGTGCGTGGCCAGCAGCCACGCCCGGATCTCCTCCAGCGTGGCGTCTGGCTTGTGCACGATCCGCTGGCGCAGCGCTTCATCGTGAGCAGCAAGTTTCGGAGCCGGCCCGCGGCCCGACGGGCGAGCCGTCGTCTCGCCAGTCGCCCGCCAACGCCCCAGCGCCTTGTAAATGTAGGAAACGCTGACCCGCAGCAGCGGCGCTGCCTGATACGCTCCCATTCCGCCGTCGACGACGGAAATGACCCGTTCACGCAAATCTTGAGAATAAGGTGCTCCCATCAAAGCCTCCGCCTCGAATCAATGCGGAAACTGAATCATGGAGCAACCGCGCTGGGAATCCTCCGATTCCACCAATTGTGAAAATGCTCTAGCCTTCACAAAAAGGACACCCGGGAGGACCAATGACTAGCGCCGTGCCTGTCGTCGCAGACGTCTCGTACCAGGACCTTCTCGAGGATCCCTATCCGGTCTTTCGCCGCCTGCGCGACACCGCATCAGCCGTTTTCGTCGAGGCGGCAAACCTGACGCTGGTGACGCGCTTCGACGACATCACGAGGACCGAGCGCGATCCCGCGACCTATTCGGCCGACAATCCCGTCTCACTCGTCAACAGAGTGATGGGGCCGACCTTCATGCGCAAGGACGGCGCCGAGCATGCGATCGGCCGCAAGGCGATCGAGCCCCCGTTCCGGCCTGCGACGATCAAGGAGCATTGGGCACCGAAGTTCGCTGCGATCTCCGAGAAGCTGATTGGCGCCCTGAGCAATGCCGGCGAAGCCGATCTGTTCACGGCACTCGCCGCGCCGATGGCTTCGCTCACCTTGATGGAAATGATCGGCTTCGAGCCGATGCCGTGCCAGCGGCTCGCCGAATGGTCGCAATCGCTGATCGACGGCGCCGGCAATTACGCTGATGACGCCGGGATCGAGCGCAGGGCGATGCAGGCCGGAACGGATGTCGATGCCGCGATCGAAGCGGTGCTCGATCATCACCGCGGCAATCCCAATCCCTCGATCCTGTCGTCGATGGTCAATGCCGATCCGCCGATGCCGATCGAGGCGATCAGGGCAAACATCAAGGTGATCATCGGCGGCGGGCTGAACGAGCCGCGCGACGCGATCCTGACGCTGGTGCTCGGCCTGTTGGAAAACCCGGCGCAGAAACAGACCGTCCTGGCGAAGCCCGAACTATGGCCGGCCGCGCTCGAGGAAGCAGTGCGCTGGATTTCGCCGATCGGCATGTATCCGCGCCGCGTCGTCAGCAGCGTCGAACTCTCCGGCGTGACGCTTCCGCAAAACCTTCAGATCGGGCTCTGCGTCGGCGCAGCAAACCGCGACGAGCGGCGCTTTCCCGATCCCGACCGCTTCGACATCTCGCGGCCCAAGCAATCACATCTGGCATTCGGCGCCGGGCCGCATTTCTGCGCCGGCACCTGGGTTTCCCGGCTCACCGTCGGCAAGATCGTGGGGCCGATGCTGTTCGAACGTCTCCGCAATCTCCGCCTCCGCGACGAGGCCCCGCCCGTCGTGCGAGGCTGGGTCTTCCGCGGCCCGGTGTCATTGCCGGTCAGGTGGGATGCGTGAGCGAGCCCCTCACACCGCTAGCGCGCTTTCCACGACCTTCACGAAATACGAGGTGCCGTAAACGATCGCCTCGTCGTTGAAATTGTAGGCGGGATGATGCAGGCCGGCGCTGTCGCCATTGCCGCAGAAGATGAAGGCGCCGGGCCGCGCCTCCAGCATGTAGGAGAAATCCTCGCCGCCCATCAGCGGCGGCATTTCGTGCACATTGGCGTCGCCGGCGACGTCCTTGGCGATGCGGGTCGCGAATTCGGTCTGTGAACGGTGATTGACGGTGACGGGATAGCCACGCTTGTAGTTGAGATCAATCCGGGCGCCGGTCAACTGGGCCACGCCCTTGACCACTTCGCCGACGCGCTTCTCGATCAATTGCCGGACTTCCGGGGTCAGGGTGCGCACGGTGCCGCGCAACTCGGCGGTCTGCGGGATCACGTTGCGTGCATTGCCGGCGTGGAATTCGCAGATCGAGATCACGGCGGAGTCGAGCGGATCGACGCTGCGCGATACGACCGACTGCAGCGCGGTGATGAGCTGCGCGCCGACCATCACGGAATCGATGCATTTGTGCGGACGCGCAGCGTGGCCGCCGAGCCCTTCGATGCTGATATTGACCTCGTCGGTCGCGGCCATGATCGGACCCGAACGGATTGCGAACGAACCGATCGGAATGCCCGGACCGTTATGCATGCCGTAGACCTGCTCGATGCCGAAGCGGTCCATCAGGCCGTCCTTGATCATCGCAGCGGCGCCGGCGCCACCCTCCTCGGCCGGCTGGAAGATCACGACGACGTCGCCGGCGAAATTGCGCGTCTCGGCAAGGTAGCGCGCCGCCCCCAGCAGCATCGCGGTGTGGCCGTCATGGCCGCAGGCGTGCATCTTGCCCGGCGTCTTGGAGGCGTAAGGCAGGTTGGTTTCCTCATGGATCGGCAGCGCATCCATGTCGGCGCGCAAGCCGATCACCTTGACGTCGCCCTTGGCGGCCCCCTTCTTGCCCTTGATGACCCCGACCACCCCGGTCTTGCCGAGACCGGTCGCGACCTCGTCGCAGCCGAACTCCCGCAAGCGGTCGGCCACGAATGATGCAGTGCGGTGCACATCGTAGAGCAATTCGGGGTTTTCATGGATATCGCGGCGCCAGGCCTGGATGTCGGGTTGGAGATCGGCGACGCGGTTGACGATGGGCATGGGAACTCTGGCCTCAAGGGTTGGACTGCTTGGTGCTGTCTAGCATGCAAGGACCGGTCCACCCAACAGCCGGGGGCATGCCTCAGGCAGGCACCCGCGGCCCGGCAAACGCAGAGCGAGCGGGCCCCAAATTAGCCCGACCCCATCTGGCTGCGGATTTCCTGCGCGGTGCGCCGCAGCGGCAGCAGGTATTTCTTGCGCGCCCCGGCCTCCCTGACCGTGCCCGAGATCGTGTTGACGCTCAGCGCTGCGACGACGACACCGGCCGGATCACGCAACGGGACCGCGATGCCGCAGATCGCCGGATCAAGCTCGCCATCGACCCACGCGTAGCCCTCGCTCTCGACCTGTGCGAGCAGTTCGCCAAGCCGCTGCGGATCGGTGACGGTGCGCGGCGTCACCGGCTTGAACGCGCCGCCGGCGAGATAGGCGTCACGGCCGTCCGGCGGCAGCGCCGCGAGCATCACGCGCCCGAGTGATACCAGATGCGCCGGCAGGCGGCTGCCGACGCCGAGATTAGCCGAGAGTATCCGGCGCGCCGGCAGCCGCAGCGCGTACACGATCTCGTCCTCGTCGAGCACCGCCATCGCGCAGGACTCGCCGACTTCGTTGCGCAGGTTTTCCAGCGCACGCTGCGCATGCGCCCAGTACGGCAGCGCGTTCAGATAGGACAGGCCGAGCCCGAGCGCGCGGGGCCGCAGGCTGAAATAGCGCCCGTCGGAAGCGCAATATTTCAACGCCACCAGTGTCGCCAGGATGCGGCGCGCGGTGGCGCGACTGAGGCCTCCAATTTCTGCCGCTTCCGCCAGCGTGTGCCGCCCCGGCGGCTTGCCCAGCGCCTCGATGATCGAGAATCCGCGCGCGATCGCGCGGACAAAGCCGTCGCTCTCTTTGCTCATGACATGCTGCTCACGGCACGTTGCTTGCGACAGGTTGCCGACAACAGGGCTGCCTGATCACGACGCGGCTCTCCGCGCTTGTCAGGCGTCGCCGACCGCGCTAGCGTAGGTTCGTTAGGCGAATTAAATGTTCGCCTGGCGAACAGGTAGCAGGAGGATCCGCCATGGCGCAAGCCGAAAGTTCTGCAGCCGGCAATTTCGAGACCGACTTCTGGAAGGACGCGAATTTGCGCAAGCTCTGGGACGAGATCGTTCCCGGCGCGCCGCGCAAGACGCTGCCCTACCGGCTGACCCATGAGGCGATCACGCTGTATTGCCGCGCGGTCGGCGAGACCAATCCGCTCTATCTGGACGAGACGGCCGCGAAGGCCGGACCTCACGGCGGGCTGATCGCACCGCCCGCGATCCATATCCTTCTGATGTTCGCCTGCACGCCGGCCGACGACTGGATGCGCTCACCGGGCACCGTCAATGCCGGGCAATCCTGGAGCTACAACATCCCTGCCCGTCCCGGCGACACCATCAGTTTGCAGGCGCGTGCGCTCGACAAGTTCATCAAGCGCGAGCGCCTGTTCGTGGTGCACGACAACGTCTTCTTCAACCAGCATGGCGACGTGATCTGCTCGGGTCGCGGCCAGACCATCCGCCCGATGTAAGGAGGCCCGACATGACCACACTGACATTCGACCAGCTCGGGGCTGGCGACACCATCGACGGACCGTCATTCGCCGTCACGCGCGAATCGATCCGCCTGTTCTGCGATGCATCGCTCGACTACAACCCGCTGCACCTCGACGACGACTACATGAAGGGCGATTTCGGCAAGACCAATTTCGGCGGCATCATCATGCATGGCATGAACAATTTCGGCCTGATCACGCGCATGCTGACCGATTGGGCAACACCTGCGGGCGCGATCCATCGAAGGCTGGAGACGCGCTGGCTCAAGCCGGTGAAGCCCGGCGACACCATCCGCCCCACCGGCACCATCAAATCCAGGCAGGTCACCGCCAAATCGCGATGGGTCGTGGTCGACGTCGCCGTGCAGAACCAGCGTGGCGAGACGGTAGCGGCCGGCGAAGCCATGCTGGAGTTTCCGGTGCGTGCAGCAGCGAGCTAGTGTCGCTCGCTCCCGCAACGACGGATTCGAGTTGAGGCCGTGACTGTCACCTTTCGCAGGGACGACATCGAATTTATTGCGCGGCTCCGCGACCCACTCACCAAACCCGGCCATCCACGATCATCCAGCGCACGCCGGTATCCCCGCCCGGGCTTGTATCTGCCCGCTTCGTCCGACTAATACAGACCCAACAAGGACGACTGCCGGGAAACGACGACATGCCGCGAAGGCTCGAGGGTGATTTCGACTACATTATCGTCGGCGCAGGCACCGCCGGCTGCATCATGGCCAACCGCCTGTCGGCCGATCCGAAGAAGCGCGTGCTGCTGCTCGAAGCCGGCGGCAACGACAACTGGATCTGGTTTCACATCCCGGTCGGCTATCTCTTCGCGATCGGCAATCCGCGCTCCGACTGGATGTTCAAGACCGAGGCCGAGCCCGGCCTGAACGGCCGCGCGCTGGCCTATCCGCGCGGCAAGGTGATCGGCGGTTCGTCGGCGATCAACGCCATGATCTCGATGCGCGGCCAGGCCGCCGACTACGATCACTGGCGGCAACTCGGCCTGACGGGCTGGAGCTACAGCGACGTGCTGCCGGCGTTCAAACGGCTGGAGGATCACTTCCTCGGCGAGAGCGAGCATCACGGCGCCGGTGGCGGCTGGCGCATCGAGGCGCCGCGGCTATCGTGGACGATCCTCGACGCGGTCGGCGATGCCGCGGAGGAGATGGGCATCAAGCGCATCCCGGACTTCAACACCGGCGACAATGAAGGCACCAGCTACTTCCACGTCAACCAGAAGCGCGGCCGGCGCTGGTCGTCGGCGCGCGGCTTCCTCAAGCCGGTGTTGAACCGCGCCAACCTGAGGCTCGAGACCAACGTACTGGTCGACCGCCTGATCATCGAGAGCGGCCGCGCCATGGGCGTGCTGTTCCGGCAAGGCAGCGAGCTGGTGGAGGCGCGGGCCAAAGGTGAAGTGATCCTATGCGCCGGTTCGATCGGATCGACCCAGGTGCTGCATCGCTCCGGTATCGGGCCGTCCGAATGGCTGTCGCCGCTCGGCATCGACATCGTGCTCGACCGCCAGGGCATCGGCCATAATCTGCAGGACCATCTGCAGCAGCGCGCGATCTACAAGGTCTCAGGCGTGCGCACGCTGAACGAGACCTATTACAATCTGATCCGCCGCGGCCTGATGGGCCTCGACTATGCGTTTCGCCGCCGCGGTCCGCTGACCATGGCGCCGTCGCAGCTCGGCATCTTCACGCGCTCCGATTCCACGCGCTCGCGCGCCAACATCCAGTTCCACGTGCAGCCGCTGTCGCTCGACAAGTTCGGCGATCCCTTGCATCGCTTCCCCGCGATCACGGTGAGCGCCTGCAATCTGCAGCCGACCTCGCGCGGCACGGTGCGTATCCGCTCAGTCGAGCTCGACGACAAGCCGTCGATCGCGCCGAATTATCTCGCCACCGACGACGACCGCCAGGTCGCCGCCGACGCGATCCGCACCACGCGGCGGCTGATGAAGCAGAAGGCGCTGGAGCCATATCAGCCTACGGAATTCCTGCCCGGCCCCAGCGTCGGCGACGACGACGCCGCACTGGCGAAGGCCGCCGGTGACATCGGCACCACGATCTTCCATCCGGTCGGCACCGCGAAGATGGGTTTGGCGAGCGATCCGATGGCCGTCGTCGACGAGCGACTGCGCTTCTACGGCCTCGACGGACTGCGGATCGCCGACGCTTCCGTGATGCCGACCATCACCTCGGGCAACACCAACACGCCCACCGCGATGATCGCCGAAAAAGGCGCGGCAATGATTTTGCAGGACGCGCGGTAGTCCGGCGATGACGCATCCCCAACGCATGATCGTTGGCGATCCCGACATACCCATCGCCCTGGCGCGATGGGGCGAGCCGGCCTCCGGCAAACCGGCAGCGTTGCTGCTGCATGGCAGCGGCGCTGGCCGCCGACTACACGGTCTATGCGCTGGACCGGCGCGGCCACGGCCTGAGTCACAAGCCGGCCGCCGACCGCTATCACTTCCGACATCAGAACAATCATGGCCGGTCTACAAGGAGATGTCCGGGCGTGCCGCAGCGCTGATCCCGCATGCGAGCCGGTGGACATTCGACGGCGTCGGACACTGCGTCGCGCAGGAGGCGCCGGCCATGCTGCTCGACGCACTCAGGGCGTTCGCCGGGCAGCTCGACTAACGCAACGATCCGGCGACGTCGTCGTTGTAACGATGTTATTTTCCAGCCCGGCGGCCGCCTTGTTGCTCGGGACTCGATGACAATGGTGAGCGCGGATGCCCTCTTCGACGATGTCTGCCGTGAACGATTCGACTGGATTCACCGGCGAGCCGCACAGTCGGTTTGAGCAGGCGCCGAGCGCGACCAGCATCCTGCTCGCGCTCGGCATCGTCTATGGCGACCTCGGCACCAGTCCGCTCTACACGCTGCAGACCATCGTTCACATCATGGGCGGCAGCTTCACCCGGGAAGCCGCGCTCGGCTCGCTCTCGCTGATCGTCTGGTCCCTGATCATCACGATCTCGATCAAATACTGCCTGTTCGTCATGCGCGCCGACAATCACGGCGAGGGCGGCATTCTCGCACTGATGGCGTTGACCGGCGCACGGTGGTCCGGTCACGGACGCTGGCTGGTTGCCCTCGGACTGTTTGGCGCCGCGCTGATCTACGGCGACGGCATCATCACGCCGGCCATCTCGGTGCTCAGCGCAGTCGAAGGCCTTAATGTCGCAACTGACGCCTTCAAACCCTATACGATGCCGATCGCCGTCGTCATCCTGATCGCGTTATTCGTGCTTCAGCATCGAGGGACGGCGACGGTCGGCAGGGCGTTTGGTCCCGTGATGCTGCTTTGGTTCCTGACCATGGCGGTGCTCGGCATCACCTCGGTCGTGCAGCATCCCGATGTCCTCGTCGCCCTCAATCCGCTGCACGGCTTCCGGCTGCTGACCACGCACGGTCTCCTGGGCTTCACCCTGCTCGGAGGCGTTTTCCTGGCGTTGACCGGCGGCGAGGCGCTCTACGCCGACATGGGCCATGTCGGTCGCAGGCCAATTCGACTGGCGTGGTACGGCCTCGTGCTGCCCGCGCTCGTGCTGAACTATGCGGGGCAGATCGGCAATTTCATCGAATCCCCCGATCCCGGCGCAAATCCGTTCTTCAAGCTCGCCCCCGCCTGGGGCATCTACCCGCTGGTGACGCTTGCGACCTTGGCCACCGTCATCGCAAGCCAGGCGATCATCACGGGCTCGTTCTCGATGACCCGGCAAGCCATGCAGCTTGGATGGTTTCCGGGCGTGCGGATCAACCAGACATCGGCCGAGGAATACGGCCAGATCTACGTGCCCTTCGTGAACTGGACGATGATGTGCCTGACGGTCGCGCTGACGATCGGCTTCGGCAGCTCGGACCGCCTCGCGGGCGCCTACGGCGCCGCGGTGTCCACGACCATGGTCCTGACCACCGCATTGCTCTATCAGGTGATGCGGCGGAGATGGCACTGGAGCACGGCGCGCGCGGCCGCGATCGCGGGACCCCTGCTCGCGGTCGATCTAGCCTTCTTCCTCGCCAATCTCTTCAAGATCGCGGACGGCGGCTGGATTCCCCTGCTGTTCGGCGCGCTGGTGTTTGCCATCATGATGACCTGGCATTTCGGCGTCGATGCGCTGCATCGGCGAACCATGGCGCAGTCACAGCACGCCGACGCTTTTTTTGCCGATCTTCGCGACCAGCACATCGTGCGCGTTCCGGGAACGGCGATATTCCTCACCCGGCTCAGCCACAGGATCCCGCCGATCATCGTCAACTACGTCAAGCAAGGGCATTCACTTCACGAGACTGCCATCGCGCTGACGGCGAGCTTTGAAAGCGTCCCCCGGATCCGCTCGTCCGACCGCATTCACTGCGAACAGCTTTGCGAGGGTGTCTGGCACATCAGCGTACATTTCGGCTTCGTCGAGATACCGGACCTGCCCGCCGTACTCACGAATGTGAAGAAGATCGGGGTGCCGATCCGGGACAAAGCGACCTACTACGTCGAACGTCACGATCCCGTCAGCCGCCGGCGCCGAAATCCATTGGCCCGGTTCCAGATTGCGCTATTCGCGTTCATGGCGAGGAATTCCGCGCACGCCGTCGATCGCTTCAGGATTCCGTCCGGTTCACTGATCGAGATCGGCAGCCGGATGGAGATCTAGAAACAACTCTATCCATGGCACGGCGAGATCGTCGCACGCTGACATCACGGCCGAACCGACCTCGCGACGCGTTCGGCTGCACCGTTGTCACGCAAGAAAATGCCGTCCCCTTGCGGGGACGGCAGCACGCTACTCACGCAGTACTGGAACTTGTCAGTTGTGACCGTGGTGCTCGGCGTGGTGCCGGCTGGCCTCGGTGTGGTGATGCTCGGCGTGGCTGGCGTGGCCGTAGGCGGTGTGGGCGTGGTGCGCCGCCTTGTCGTGGTCGCCGGCTTCGTGATGCTTGGCAGCTTCGCGGTGGTGCTTTGCAGCATGCTCGTGATGTTCGGCCGCCTTGTTGTGATGCTCAACGCCTGCGTGGTCGCTCATGTTGCTCTCCCGGTGTGGCGGATAAAGTCCGCCATTCTTACGCAGCAGCGCTGACACTATGCTGACGGTTGCAAGACACCTTTGTTGCGGCTGTTCATCTATGTTGGGGCCCCGTCACCGGTAGCCGCTCAGGACCGGGCGCTTCCCCGCACCACACAATCGCGCCCTCACAAGATTGTCATCGCCGCTCCCCGCCCGGCACCGGCCATCGGGAATAAACCCCCGCCCCCGCCAATCACGTTCCCGGAAGCCCAATCCATGGGACCACGGGAGACTTTGCCATGAGCGGACACGATCACGACCATCACGATGAGGACAAAGGCGTCAGCCGGCGCAAGGTGCTGGAATGCATGACCTGGGCCGGCACCGGCGTGCTGTGGACAATCACCGGCGGCGTGCCGCATTCGCTCGGCATCGTCGGCTCGGCCGCGGCCGCCGAGCCGGCCGGCATGACCTTCATGCAGATCAGCGACAGCCATGTCGGCTTCGACAAGCCGGCCAATCCGAACGCCACCGGCACGCTGGAAGAGGCCATCAACAAGGTCCGCGCGATGCAGGTCAAGCCGTCCTTCATGATCCACACCGGCGACGTCACGCATCTGTCGAAAGCGTCCGAATTCGACGATGCGGAGCGCATCATCTCGCAGGCCAAGCTCGACGTGCATTACGTGCCCGGCGAGCACGATTTCATCGACGAGGAGGTCAAGCTCTACAAGGAGCGCTACGGCCGCGGCACCAAGGGCGCCGGCTACTATTCCTTCGATGCCGGCGGCGTGCACTTCATCGGCCTCGTCAACGTCGTCGACCTCAAGGGCGGCGGCCTCGGCAATCTCGGCAATGAGCAGCTCGAATGGCTCGAGGACGACCTCAAGGGCCGCTCGAAGTCGACGCCGATCGTGCTGTTCGCCCACATCCCGCTGTGGACGGTGTATCCGCAATGGGGCTGGGGCACCGAGGACGGCGCCCGCGCGCTGGAATACGTGAAGGGCTTCGGCTCGGTCACCGTGCTCAACGGCCACATCCACCAGGTGATGCAGAAGGTCGAGGGCAACGTCACCTTCCACACCGCGCGCTCGACCGCCTTCCCGCAGCCGGCACCCGGTGCCGCGCCCTCGCCCGGTCCGATGAAGGTCGAGGATGCCAAGCTGCGCAGCATGCTGGGCGTCGCCAGCATCAACTTCAAGCAGGGCACCGAACGGCTCGCGATCATCGACACGCCGCTGCAGGGCTAACAGAGAAGGACGACTGAGCCATGAGTTCGATCAATCGCCGCGACTTCGGCATCGCCGTGGTCGCGACCATGCTCCTGCCTGTCTCGATGGCCCGCGCCGAGGACGTCGCGGCAAAAGCCGAAGGCGTCGCCGTGCATATCGACAACTTCGTGTTCGAGCCGGCCCAGCTCAACCTGAAAGTCGGCACCACCGTGACCTGGACCAACCGCGACGACATCCCGCATACCGTGGTGTGTCCGGGCAAATTTCGGTCGAAGGCGATGGACACCGACGGCACCTTCTCGTTCACCTTCACGGACGCAGGCGAATACAAGTATTTCTGTTCGCTGCATCCGCACATGACAGGTAGTGTCAAGGTTGGGTAACGTGTCGAGCCATATCATCACAACCATGCCCGGCCGGTGGGCTTCTGCCCCCGGCCGGGCACGAGCCGTCTCAGGACATGCCGGGCAGGACACGATGGTTGTCAACGCGTCGCAAGACGATCCCGAAAAAGCGCGGCGCTTTCGCGAGGCGGCGCTGCCTTATCTCGACGATGCCTATACGCTGGCGCGCTATCTGCTGCGCGACGCCACCGACGCCGAGGATGCGGTGCAGGAGTGTTATCTGCGCGCCTACAAGCATTTCGACAGCTATCGCGGACCCGCGATGAAGCCGTGGCTGTTCGCGATCCTGCGCAATGTCTGTCGCGCCGAATATGCGCGGCGCAAGACCGCGCCTACCGCCGTCGAAGAGGTGCCGGAGAGCGCCGAGCAGGCGCCGATGTGGCACGAAACCCCTGACAATCCGGAACGGCAGATGCTGCGGCGCTTCGACGGCGACATCGTGCGCAAGCTGATCGCAGCACTCGCCGAACCGTTCCGCGAGACCTTCGTGCTCAGGGAAATCCAGAATCTTTCATACCGCGAGATCGCCGATGTCGCCGCCGTGCCCGTGGGCACCGTGATGTCCCGCCTCGCGCGCGCCCGCGCCATGCTGCGATCGGCCTGGCTTGCGGAACAGGAGCAAGTGAAATGACATGCGAGGAAGCCGAAGTGCTGCTTCACGCGCTGCTCGACGGCGAACTCGACGCCGGCCATGCGCGCGAGGTGGAAGCCCATATCGAGGGGTGCCCACGTTGTGCTGCGCTGATGAAAGAATATCAGGAGATGCACGAGGCGATGGCCGAGAGCGAGGTAAGCTACAAGGCGCCGCTCGAGCTGCGCCGTCGCATCGAAAAGGCGTTGCCGCAACCGCAGCCCGCCCCGAGCCGGCGCTCGGTGCTGCGCGGCTTCGCGATGGGCTCCGCGGTGTCGGCGCTGGCCGCAACCGGCCTCGTCGCGATCGTGCTGCGCAATGATGACGAGCGGCGCATCGAGGCCGAGGTGGTGTCGGCGCATCTGCGCTCGCTGCAGGCGGGCCACCTCACCGACGTGATCTCGACCGACCAGCACACCGTAAAGCCGTGGTTCAACGGCAAGCTCGACGTCTCGCCGCCGGTGATCGATCTCACCACGCAGGGTTTTGCGCTGATCGGCGGCCGGCTCGACTACGTCGACGCCCGCGAGATCGGCGCCGTGGTCTACAAGCGGCGCCAGCACGTCATCAATTTGTTCGTGGCGCAGACCGCGAACACCGAACGCCGGCCTGCGACGATGACGACGCTGCAAGGCTTCAACATCCGCCACTGGAGCGACCGGGGCCTGAACTACTGGGCCGTCAGCGACATCGGCGCCGACGAGCTCACGGAGTTCGGCGACAAGTTCGAAGCAGCGATGCAGGCGAACAAGGAGGGGTGAAACTTCGTAGCCCGGATGGAGCGAAGCGCAATCCGGGAACGGTCTTGCAAGTGTCGAGAACCCCGGATTTCGCTCCGCTCCATCCGGGCTACGAAGTTGGGGACTATGCCGACTTCCTGACCGCGTTGTCGACCAGCGTCTTGCCGAGCGACCAGATCGCGCCGGGGACCTTGTGGCTGCCGGCGATCACCTCGTCGAACGCCTTCTCGATCCAGGTGCAGTCGTCCTCGGTGATGACCAGTGGCGGCAGCAGCTTGATGGTGTGGCTGCCGTGGCCGGCGACTTGCGTGAGGATCTTGTGATCCTTGAACAGCGGCACGGTGATGAGCTGGCAGAACAGACCCTTGTTGGCGGTCTCCAGCAAATTCCATGACGCCTTCAGCCGCAGCGATTTCGGCGGCCCGAATTCGACGCCGATCATCAGGCCCTTGCCGCGGACTTCCTTCAACAGCTCGTAGCCCGGCACCATGCGCGTCAGCGCAAGACGAAGTTCTGCGCCGCGCTTGGCGGCCTGCTCGACCAACTTCTCGGCCTTGATGACGTCGAGGGTCGCGATGCCGGCAGCCATCGCCAGATCGTTCTTCGCAAATGTCGAGCCATGCACGACCGCACGGTCCATCTGGTTGAAGATCTTGTCGAAGATGTTCTTGCGCGTCAGCAGCGCACCGATCGGCACATGTCCGCCGGACAGCGCCTTCGCCAGCAGCACCATGTCGGGCTCGATGCCCCAGTGCTCGACCGCTAGGAATTTTCCGGTACGGCCGATGCCGGTCTGGATCTCGTCGGCGATGAACAGCGTGCCGTATTTGCGGCACAGCGCCAGCGCGCCGGGCAGGAACTCGTCGGTGGGCATGTTGACGCCCTTGCCCTGGATCGGCTCGACGATGAACGCGCCGACCTGTCGCGACGACAAAGCTTTTTCGAGCGCTTCAAGATCGTTGAACGGTATCGCCGTGCAACCCGGCAACAGCGGCTCAAAGCCGCCGCGGAAATTCGTGTCGTCGGTCAGCGAAAGCGCGCCATAGGACAGGCCGTGGAATGAATGCGTGCAGTAGACGATGCCGGGGCGGCCGGTCGCGCCGCGCGCAAACTTGATCGCCGCCTCGACGGTTTCAGCGCCGGAGTTGGCAAAGAAGACCTTGTCCAGATATGGAACATGTTCCAGCAGACGTTCCGCGAGCACGCCGGCGAGCGTGGAGACATCCAGTTGCACAAGATTGGGCAGGTCGGCGTCGAGCACGCTCTTCAGCGCCGTGCGGAGCGCCGGATGATTCCGGCCAATCGCAAAAACGCCAAATCCGCTCAATAGATCAAGGTAGCGAGCCTCATGACGATCGAAGAGGTACTGACCTTGCCCCTTGCGGAAGCCGACATCGTAGCCGATGGTCTTGAGAACGCGGACAAGCTGTTCGTTGAGGTGACGCGTGTGCATGGCACCGCGCTGCCCCTCCCGCTCCACAAAAATCTCGGAAACGTCTAAATTTGAACTTAGCATTCGCTACATACGTCGGTTGATGGCCATCTCGTCAACTTAAAACGCTCGAACAGCGGCGTTTTGACCCCTGCTCGGATCATCAAGTTAAGCATAGGTTTGGACCATGTTGCACTGCCCAAGAGCTTTCGTACGTACAATAGCCTATTCAGGTTTATTTTTGGCCACCGTATTGTCACCGGCATTGGCTGCGGACCCCACAGGCGACTGGAGGGACGAGGACGGCTTCGCCAACATCCGTGTCGCCCAGTGCAATGGCAACATGTGGGGTGCGGTCGTCTGGGAAAAAACCCCCGGTGGCAAAGATAAGAACAATCCCGATACGGCCAAGCAGGCCCGGCCGACGCTGGGCATGCCGATCCTGATCGACATGAAGAAGAAGCCCGGCGTCGATGCGTGGGAAGGCCAAGTCTACAATGCCAAAGACGGCCAGCTCTACAGCGCGACCATCAAACCTGTCGGCACCGACCAGCTCGAGGTCCAGGGCTGCGTGCTCGGCTTCCTCTGCGGAGGCCAGACCTGGACCCGCGTCGGCCCGCCAGTTCCGTTGAGCGCCGCCGGCAGTCCGAAGGGTGCGGCTCCCAAATCGGCGGCAACGCCGCAGGCCCCGAAAACCACCGGCGCGGTGGCGCATGCTTCCAAGCCCGGTCAGAAGCACGCCGCCAACGAGCCAGCTGAGGTCGGCGATATCTGTCTGCTTCCCGACATCGGGCGGCCGGCGAATTAGAGCGGACCGCGGCTCGGTAGCGCCTGCTGCCAAGCCGGATCAGCAGAGACCATCAACCCGTCAGGTGACGTCGTCGCCTGTCTCTGCGTCCTTGACCTCGCGCGGCTTGCCCATCAGCGCGGGCTGGAACAGCAACACCGCCGCGAGCGTCGTGACGAGCGACAGCGCAAGCAGCTTTCCCATGCTCGCGGTGCCCGGATGACTTGACAGCCACAGGCTGCCAAACGCGGTAGCTGTCGTCAGCGCGCTGAAGAAGATCGCGCGCGTCAGGCTCGACTGCAGCAGATTCGTCCTGCCCTGCCGCCATGCGGTGACATAATAGATTTTGAAGGCGACGCCGACGCCGAGCAGCAGCGGCAAGGCGACGATGTTGGCGAAATTGAGCGGCAGGCCGATCAGCACGCAGATTTCCAGCGTCACGATGCCCGCGACCAGCAGCGGCACCAGTGTCAGCAACACGTCGGTCACGCGCCGCAGCACCACCCATAGCAGCACGCTGATCCCGACCAGCGCCAAGATGCCGGCGTGGATGAACGCCTCCACGACGACATCGCCGGATTTCAGGATCGAGACCGGACCGCCGATCGCGGTCGGCTCGGCGGCTAGCACGGCATCGGCGAAGCGGCGCAGATTGTCGTTGTCGTTCGGATCACCCTTCGGCTCCACCTCGACCCGCATCAAGCCGTCCTTTGCCTTCCAGCTCGCGACGAACCTGGGTGGCAGCGTCTGCAGCGTGATGGTCTGGGCCTGCAGCGCGCTCTTGAGCTGATCGAACACGATCTTCATCGGCGCGACGAAGACGTCCTGCGCCTTGTCGCGGGTCGCCTGGTTCGAATCGGCGAGTTTCTGCAAGGCGTCGGCCAGCCGGCGCGCCGCAACGGCACCCGGCCCCTGGTTGTTATCAGCGGTCTTGCGCAGGTTGTCGACCGAGCTCTTCAGCGACTCGACGTTCTCCTGATCGGAGGGCGCGGCATCGACCGAGTCAGGGCTGAGCGCGGGATCGAGCGTCCTGGCCGCCTGCGCGATCAGCTTCAGCTTGGCCGGCTGGTCGTCCGGCACGAAGCTGTCGAGCGACATCACGCGCGACACTTCCGGCAATTTCTCGAGTTTCGCCTCGATCTTCTTGGCGTCCGCTTCCGAATTGGTCAGCACGTTGATGGCGTTGGCCCCGGTGTTCGGATCCTTCCTCAGATCGAGGAAGGTCGCGATCGACTCCACCTTGGCACTGCGCAGATTGATCGGGTTGAAGTCGAACTTCATGTAGTGCAGCAGCGGCAGGCCCGCGACCGCGACCAGCAAGGTGCCGACGATGATCGCGATGCGGTGCTTTTCGAGGAAGTGATCGACGGGTGCGAGGAAGGCGTAGCCGACCGCTTCCTTCTCGCCGGGCGGATTGAGCAGATCGAGCAGCGCGGGCAGCACCGTGATGCTGGTGATGAACGCGATCAGCATGCCGGCGCCGGCGATCTTGCCGAGTTCGGAGATGCCCCTGTAATCGGTCGGCAGGAAGCAGAGGAAGCCGACCGCGGTGGCCATCGCCGCGAGCGACAACGGCACCGCCGAACGTCGCGCCGCGTTCTCGAGCGCCAGCGTCAGATTATCGTTCTTGAACCGCTCGGAGCGGTAGCGAACGCTGAACTGGATGCCGAAGTCGACGCCAAGGCCGATGAACAGCACCGCAAAGGCGATCGAGAGCAGGTTCAGCGATCCGACCATCATCAGGCCGACCGCCGTGGTGATGGCAAGGCCAATGAACAGGTTCACGAACACCGCAAAGATGATCTTGGCGGAATGCAACGCCAGCCAGAGGATGACCAGCACGATCACCACGGTGCCGATGCCGTTGGTGAGCGCGCCGTCGGCCACGGTGGCGTATTCCTCGTTGGCAATCGGAATTGGCCCGGTCAGACGGACGCGGGCGTGGTACTCGGTCGGGAATTTCAGATCGACCGCGGCCTGCCGGATCGCGTCGGTTGCGGACTTGCCCGGCTCCAGCGCCGAATAGTCGATGTTCGGCTTGAACTCGATGAAGGCGCGCTTGTCGGAATCGGTCAGCGGCGTGTCGCTGGTGAGCTCGCGCCAGGAGAAGATGGCATTGCCCTTGGTCAGGACGTCCTCGACCGTTTGAGCGATCAGGTTGAAGGGCCGCGCAGCGTTGTCGAGCTTGACTTCGCCCCGCTTGACGCCGGCAAGGCCGGTTTCGAGCGCGCCGGTGAGACCGCGAATCGACGGATCGCCCGCCATGATCTCGATCAGGGGCGCGGCGGATGCGAGTTGGCCCGTGACCTTGCCGACCTCATCGGTCGGGAGGAACAGCAGGCCGTTCTTCTCGAAAAACTCGCCGAAGCCGAGCGGCGTCACCGCCTCGAAGTTCGTCTTGTCGCCTGACAGCTTCCCGACCAGCGCATTCGCCGCCGAACTGGTCAGTTCGGGTGTCGGTGCGTCGACAACGGCGAGAATCAGCCGGTCGCGGTCAAAGGCCGTATCGAACTGGTTGTCGCGCTTGCGCCAGTCGAGATCGGGCGAGATCAGCTTGTTGATGTCGGTGTTGATGGAGAAGTTGCGGGCTGTATAAAAACCGGCCCCGACCGCAAGGACCAGAGCAAGAAGAACGACAGGAAGGGCAAAGCGCGTACATGTCCTAACAACGGAGACGACAATATTTGTCAGCACTTCGTATCCTTCTAATCTCTGGGAAGCATGGCCGAAAACGTCCGCTGTCTAGCGGAGTTCCAAGGGCCGATCTAATGTTGTTTTGGTAACTTCCCTCGACGAGATGGCGAGGCACCAAACAGCAGGAAACGGCCCGTCAGTCGCCGGTATAAACCGCCTCGGTGGGCGATAAAGTGACGAACAAGTGAGAAGACAGATGGCCGCAGGGCGCCGTCATACTTACCATAATACCTCAAACGACCCTTCCCGGCGGTTGCGCCTCTTTTCGAGGCGCTTACTTTTTGAGACAAAACCCTGTATTTCCACGCGCTTGGCACGCGGGACCGGATACCGGAACTGTCATGGCGCGGATATTGCTGCACTCCTGCGGATGTGCGGCCAGGTGGAGCGCGGCGCCAATCGGCCGCAGGGGACTAATTAGACTGGTGCAATTTGCGTAACGGGCGACCTATGGAAGTTTTTCTTGCTCAGCCGCGCGGCTTTTGCGCGGGCGTCGTGCGTGCCATCGAGATCGTCGAGCGTGCGCTCGAGAAATACGGGCCGCCGGTCTATGTCCGCCACGAGATCGTTCACAACAAATACGTGGTCGAAAGCCTTAAAAAGAAGGGTGCGATCTTCGTCGAGAACCTCTCCGAAGTGCCGCCCAGGGCCGTCACCGTCTTCAGCGCCCATGGTGTAGCCAGGAGCGTCGAGGAAGAGGCGGCCGCCCGCGACCTGCCGGTGCTCAACGCCACCTGCCCGCTGGTTACCAAGGTCCACAACCAGGGCAAACGCTATATCGCGAAGGGTCGCGCCCTGATCCTGATCGGGCACGCGGGCCACCCCGAGGTCGAGGGAACCATGGGGCAGGTTCCCGGGCCGGTCCTGCTGGTCCAGAGCGTGGGG
Organism: Bradyrhizobium genosp. P; assembly: GCF_049949265.1. Classification (NCBI taxonomy): domain Bacteria; kingdom Pseudomonadati; phylum Pseudomonadota; class Alphaproteobacteria; order Hyphomicrobiales; family Nitrobacteraceae; genus Bradyrhizobium; species Bradyrhizobium genosp. P. Next base: position 6,546,254 of record NZ_CP188195.1, read on the forward strand.
GACGTGGCGGAACTCACCCTGCCGACTGACACCCCGGTGGCCTATATCACCCAGACAACGTTGTCCGTGGATGACACCAAGGACATAATCGTCGCCCTTGAGGCCAGATTTACAGATATTCAAGGCCCAGACATCCGGGATATCTGCTATGCGACACAGAACCGCCAATCTGCGGTAAGGGACCTGAGTAAGGTGGTGGACGTCATATTGGTGGTGGGGGCCGCCAACAGTTCCAACTCAAACAGGCTTCGCGAAATCGGCACCGAGGTGGGGGTCGCGAGTTATCTCATTGCCGATGGCAGCGCGCTCAACCCTGATTGGCTGAAGGATGCGAAGGCCGTCGGCATTACGGCGGGAGCCTCGGCGCCCGAAGTTCTGGTCGACGATGTGATCGAGGCTTTGCGGCGCATCGGACCGGTTTCGGTCTCGGTGCTTCCGGGACGGGAAGAGAAAATCGAATTCCGGCTGCCAACCGAACTGACTGCGGGTTGACCCGAACTCACTGTACCTTAAGTCCAGAAAGAAAACGTCTAATGGCAATACCGTTCTTCAAGGAAATGCGGATCGGCGGTTATCTGATCAAGCAGAAACTGCTTGGCCGCAAACGTTATCCGCTCGTGCTGATGCTTGAACCGCTGTTCCGTTGCAACCTGGCCTGTGTCGGTTGCGGCAAGATCGACTATCCGGATGCGATCCTCAATCGCCGCATGACCGCGCAGGAATGCTGGGACGCGGCCGATGAATGCGGCGCGCCGATGGTGGCGATCCCCGGCGGCGAACCGCTGATCCACAAGGAGATCGGCGAAATCGTGCGCGGCCTCGTGGCCCGCAAGAAGTTTGTCTCGCTCTGCACCAACGCGCTGCTGCTCGAGAAGAAGCTCGATCTGTTCGAGCCGTCGCCCTATTTGTTCTTCTCGGTGCATCTCGACGGCCTGAAGGAGCACCACGACAAGGCGGTGTCGCAGAAGGGCGTGTTCGACCGCGCCGTCTCCGCGATCAAGGCGGCGAAGGCCCGCGGCTTCACGGTCAACGTCAACGCCACGATCTTCGACGGCCACCCGGCCGAGGAAATCGCCAAATTCCTCGACTTCACCACCGAGCTCGGCGTCGGCGTGTCGATGTCGCCGGGTTACGCCTATGAGCGCGCGCCGGACCAGGAGCACTTCCTCAACCGCACCAAGACCAAGAAGCTGTTCCGCGACGTCTTCGCGCTCGGCAAGGGCAAGAAGTGGAACTTCATGCATTCCGGCCTGTTCCTCGACTTTCTCGCCGGCAACCAGGAATACGAGTGCACGCCGTGGGGCATGCCGGCCCGCAACATCTTCGGCTGGCAGAAGCCCTGCTACCTGCTCGGTGAAGGCTATACCAAGACCTTCAAGGAACTGATGGACACCACCGACTGGGACACCTACGGCACCGGCAAGTACGAGAAGTGCGCGGACTGCATGGCGCACTGCGGCTACGAGCCCACCGCGGCCAACGCCGCCCTCACCAATCCGCTGAAGGCGATGTGGGTGGCGCTGCGTGGCGTCAAGACGACGGGACCGATGGCGCCCGAGATTGATCTCACCAAGCAGCGTCCGGCGCAGTACATCTTCTCGGAGCAGGTCCAGAAGAAGCTCTCGGATATCCGCCGCGACGAAGCGCTCGCCGCCCAGCAAAAGGCCGCGGCTGCCCAGCAGAAGGCCTCGACGGCCGCGTAAGCTGCGCTGTCAGCTGCCAGAGACCAAAAAGGCCCGGTCGCGATGCGACCGGGCCTTTTGCTTTCAGCTTGTGCGGTGAGCTTTGTCGAGCAGCCGAAGGATGGGATCAGGGACCGATCAGCCCTCGACCGGAACCAGAACGTCGTTTCCGAGCAGGAAGCCGCGGCAACTGCGCAGCGAGCGCAGTGCGCGGTTGAAGTCGATCCCCGTCGACACCAGCGCCCGCACCGTTCGCGGATTGCGCACGATGCCGCGCAGAACCTTGCGCAGGTCGATGTCGCCGTTCGGTTTCACCGCGGACTTGGCAAGCTCCGGCAGCGCCCGGTGCGCCGGGTCGCTGATCACGCGCAACGCCGCGAACGGAATGCCCGCATTGGCGGCATAGGCGGCCGCAATATGGCTTTCCATGTCGACGGCAGCCGCCCCCGTAATCGAGCGCAGGGCGGCCTTGCAGGCCCTTGCCGCGACCACTTGCTCAACACCAACGAGCGCGCCGCGGATGATCCTGCGACGCTTCAGCGCGGCGCTCGCGATCATCTCCTCGTTCAGCGCGGACGCGGCCAGAAACCGCGCGTCGCCGGCCGTCACCTCGGTCGCGACCACGACGTCGCCCGATTTGAGCGTCGGATCGAGCCCGCCGGCCACGCCGAACGAAATCACACCGCGGAATGTCGTCGGATCTAGCGTTGCCAGCAGCGCGCGCAGCTGCTGCGGATCGCTGGAACTGCAGATCACGATCATGCCGGGGCCGGCCGCAATGCGGGCCTCCTGCACCAATCCCGTCACGATCAACACCGGCCGAGGGTCAATCACATTGCCCATGGTCTCGGCGGCCCCCGCCCCAAAAGTCACATCCCGACCCCTACCACCCTGCTATTGGTGCTTCTCAAATTCCGATACCGCGCCAGCGCCCAGAGCGGAAAGAACTTCGAGTAGCCATGATATCGCAAGTAAAACACCCGCGGAAACCCCGTAGCGGTGTATCGCTGCTCGTCCCACAGTCCTTTTTCGGTCTGTGTTGCCTTTAGGTACTCCACCCCCCGTGCAACTGCCGGATTTTCGACCTCTCCGGCCGCCATTAAACCGAGCAAAGCCCATGCCGTTTGCGAGGAGGTCGATGGCGCGGCCTCATACCCCCTGTAATCGAGCCGGTAGCTGACCGCGTCCTCGCCCCAGCCACCGTCCTGATTTTGCACCGACAGCAGCCAATCTACCGCTTTCCGAATCATCTGGTCGTTGTGATCGACCCCTGCGACATTTAGCGCAGATAGCACCGACCAGGTGCCGTAGACGTAATTCAGGCCCCAGCGGCCGTACCAGGAGCCCTCGGCGAGCTGGGTCCGGCGCAGATACGCGACCCCGTCGGCCATTACCTTGCTCGTCCTGGTGGTCTCGCCGAGCTGGCCCAGCATCGAGACGCAGCGCGCGGTCACGTCCTCGGTCGGCGGGTCAAGCAGCGCGCCGTGATCGGAAAACGGGATGTTGTTGAGGTAATATTCGAGGTTGTTGGCGTCGAAGGCAGCCCAGCCGCCGTCGCGGCTCTGCAGCCCCTCGATCCATTCGCGGCCGCGCGCGATCGCGGCGTCGTATTCGCTGGACCCGGTCTGGCGCTGCGCGCGATCCATCGCCATCACCACCACGGCGGTGTCGTCGAGATCGGGATAGTGATCGTTATTGTACTGGAATGCCCAACCGCCCGGACGGACGTTTGGCGCCTTGACCGCCCAATCGCCCTTCAGCTCGAGCACCTGGCGCGGCTTCAGCCAGTCGAGCCCCTCTTTCATCCTGGCGAGGGTCTCGTCGCCGCCCGTCTCCTGCAGCGCGTGGCAGGTCAATGCCGTGTCCCACACCGGCGAAACGCAGGGCTGGCAATAGGCCTCCTGCTCGCCGATCACGAGCAGCTTGTCGAGCCCGCGCCGCGTGACGGCACGCGGCGGATAGTTCTCGTCCTTTCCGAGCGCTTCGTACATCATCACGATGTTGGCCATCGGCGGATAGATCGCGCCCATGCCGTCTTCGCCGTTCAGCCGCTCCTCGGTGAAGGCAAGTGCAGCGTCGATCGCGCGCTGGCGCAGGCTTTTCGGAAACATCGGCTCGACCACGCGCAGCACGGCATCGAGCGAGCGGAACAGATAGAACCAGCTCGCGCTCTGATGCGGCGCCTTCGGCGTCATGCGGATCGACTTCGGATCCTCCAGGAACAACTCGTCGATGCCGACGCCCTTCGGATTCTTCGCGCGCGGCTTCAGCGCCGCCAGCACCATCAACGGCACCATGGTGGTGCGCGCCCAGTAGGAGATCTTGTTGATGTGGAACGGCGACCACATCGGCAGCAGCATGATCTCGATCGGCAGCACCGGCGTTGCGCGCCAGGTCACGACGCCATAGAGCGCAAGCAGGAAGCGCGTGAAGACATTGCTGCCCGACGCGCCGCCACGCGAACGGATCGCCTCGCGCGCCCGCGACATATGCGGCGCATCGACGGAATCGCCGATCATCTTCAGCGCGAAGTACGACTTCACGCTGGCGCTCATGTCGAACGGACCCTCATGCACCAGCGGCCAGCCGCCATGGGCGCCCTGCACGCGGCGCAGATAATTGGCGATCTTGGCTTCGAGCTCGGCGTCGACGGGTTCTGCGAGATAGTGACGGAGCAGAACATATTCGGCTGGAATGGTGCTGTCGGCCTCGAGCTCGAACACCCAGTGACCGTCGGACTGGCGATAGCCCATCAGGGCTTCGGTCGCCGTAGAGATGCTCTTCTCCAGCGCGACGGGGTCGACTGTTACGCTGTGATCGCTCGAAAGCATTTCGCTCGATATCCTCTTCATCGCAGACCGGCTCACGACAGCCACGGCCGCTCCAACAGGTCGAATCTAGCGCCTGGCCAGAACCAGATCGGCGGCGCGATCACCCGACCGCACCGATCCCTCGATGGTTGCCGGCAACCCGGTAGCAGTCCAGTCGCCGGCAAGAAACAGGTTTTTTTGCGCGGTCAGGGGTCCTGGACGCAAGGCATTCTGCTCCGGCGTGGCCTCGAATGTGGCGCGGCGCTCGCGCACGATTTGCCAGGGCGGCAATTCGCCCGAAACGCCCGCCGCCGCGCAGACGTCCCGCCAGATCGCCAGCGCCAGCTCCTCGCGCGGCATATCGACAAGGCGGTCGCCATTGCTGATGGTCACCGACAGCCGCTGCGGGAACGCGAACAGCCACTCCACGAGGCCGCCGACGACACCGAGAATTGGTGCGGCGTCGCGCGGCGGATCGACGCGGAAATGCGCGTTGACGATGGCGCGGAACTTGGTCGGCGTCTTCAGCCCGGGCAGCAGCGAGGCGGCCGCGCGCGGCGGCACGGCGAGCACCACGACATCGTCGGCCGCGAGCGTGACTTTATCGTCGCCGCCGAAATCGAGCTGCGCGACCCTGTCACCGGACATCGTGAACGCACGCAGCTCATGTCCGAACTGGACGCTGTTGCCCCTGTCCTGCAACTGCTCCACGGCCGGCTCGATCAGGACCGAGCTGAGGCCGTCGCGCGCGATCAGGGGCCGGCAGGCCTGCCCGCCCGCCAGCAGCGTCTCGCGCACGATCGCGCCGGCAAGCCCGGCAGAGCCCTCGGGGGGGTCGACGTTGAGCGCGGCGAGCAACAACGGCTGCACCAGACGATCGTACAGTGTGCCCTCGCAGGGGATTGTCTTGCCCACAAGCGCGTCAGTGCCCGCCCACGCCAGCGGCGCCAACGCGAGATAGTCGCGCAAGCCCGTATCGGGGACGCGGCGCGCCTCGTCGAACACCCAGAGCGGCAGCCGGGAGTCGCCGAGATCGAGCCGCCAGCGCTTGCCTGTCTTGAGATCGACGAACGGAAACTGTGCGCGTTCCGGCCCCATCAGGCCGGCCTCCGTGCCGATCGAACGGGCATAGCTCACCGCGTGGCGGTTGCCCGACAGCAGGAGGTGGTTGCCGTTGTCGATGGTGAGATTGGTGGCGGCGTCGAAATAGGAGCGGCAGCGGCCGCCGGCCTGCTGCGTCGCCTCGTGGACGCACACCTTGTAATTGGCGTTGGCGAGCCGCACGGCCGCCGAAAGGCCGGAAATACCGGCGCCGATGATATGAACGGTCTTTTGCATCAGATGATCGCGTAACGAAGCAGGATGCCGACCTTGGCCGCCTTGGACACACGCACCGGCTCGCGCGGAGCAGCAAAGCCGCGTGCAATGAGGCGATCGAGGATGGCGCGATAGTATTTCGACATGATCCGCGGCGCGCGAACCGCGCGGCGCGAATTGCGCTTCATGATCTCGTCGGATTTCTGAAAATGCATCCTGGCGCGTTCGGCGAGCGGCGCACACACCTTCGGCAGCGCCTTATCGGCGGTGACGCGGGCCGGATCGTCGTTGGTGATGCCGGCGTGCCATAGCCATTCGCGCGGCAGATAGAGGCGGCCGAGGCCGGCGTCCTCATCGATGTCGCGCAGGATGTTGGTGAGCTGCAGCGCACGGCCGAGGTGATGCGCGAGTTCGATGCCGTCGCCCTCGGGCAGGCCGAACACTCGTACCGACAGCCGGCCGACGGCGCTTGCGACGCGATCGCAGTACAGGTCGAGCGTCGCAAGATCGGGCGCGCGGATGTCCTGCGGCACGTCCATCTCCATTCCGTCGACAACAGCGAGAAAGTCCTCGCGCTTCAGCCGGAAGGTCTTCACCGAGGCGACGTAGTCCTTGAGGCGATCCGGCGGAAGGCCCTGATAGAGCGCGTCAATGTCGTCGCGCCACTGCTGGAGCGCGGCCAGGCGCTCCGGACGCGGACCGTCGGAGTCGGCGATGTCGTCGACCTGCCGGCAGAAGCTGTAGATCTGGAACATCGCCTCGCGCTGCGCGCGCGGCAGGATACGCATCGCGGCGTAGAACGAACTGCCGGACGCGGCGCTGCCGTAATTTGCGTTGGCCGCCGCCTCAACGCTCATGCGCCGGCCGCCGTCTTGGAGACTGAACGGCGTCCGATCGCGCGGCGCGCGGTCTCGCCGGCCATGCCACTGAAGCTCTGCAGCAGCAGTTCGACCGGGCTCAGATGGACGCGCTCGCTGAGGGGATCGCGCACCTTCAGCATGTTGACGATCCTGTCGGCAAAGGCCTGGATCACGGAGATCTCCAGCCCGAGCCTGAAATCCTTCACCTCGGCCGCAAGCGACTTGCTCTCGACGAGCAACACCTCGGTGCGCACCGCAAGCGCCTGCAGGCATTTGAGCAATGCCGGCTGCGACTTCGCCTCGCCGAGCATCTCGACGGTCGCGCCCGACGCGGCCAGCGCGTCCCGCGGCAGGTAGACACGGTTCAGGTTGCTGTAATCCTTGGCGCAATCCTGCAGGTGGTTGTTGACCTGCAAGCCCGCACAGAGTGCATCCGATGCCGCCCAGGTCGAGGTGCTCTCGCCGTGCACGTCGAGCATAAAGCGGCCAACCGGCATCGCCGAATAGCGGCAATAGTCGATTACGTCATCCCAGGTCTCGTAACGCAGCTTGGTGACGTCCATGCGGAACGCCACCAGGACGTCGAGCGCATGTCGCGGCGGCATCCCGCGCTCGGCGAAGGCGCGTCGCAGATTGACGGCTTCCTTCTGGGTCTCGCCATTGCCGAGAAGCTCGGCCTCCATCAGGTCGAGATAGCGAAGCTTCTCGTCGGCGGGCAGAGTGGCGTGATCGGCAATGTCGTCGGCCGTGCGGACGAAATTATAGAAGGCCAGGATCAAGGCACGATGTCGCGGATGAATGATCCACGACGCGACCGGGAAATTCTCGTCGCGGTGGGTCTTTCCGGATCGCAGGTCGCTCGCGGTGGTCATTGGAAATTTGGGCTACACTGGTCAAGGCACGGCGCAGGCGCGAATGGTCAGGCGCATGCCGGGGATTGCGAGCCCCATATAGGGGAATACGCCGCCAAAACCAATGCTATCTGTGACCGCCAGCATACGCGGCCGGAGGCCGGCATGCATTCCGGCCACAGGCTTCGCAGCGGTCCCTTAAGGCCTGAACGCGGCCTTACTGGTTGTGGTTCTTCAGCACCCGGTCACAGGCTGCGCTGATCTTGGTGCGGTTCTGCTGCAGGCAGGCGAGAATGGTGAAGTCGCCCTGATCGATCACCGCGCGGCAGTGACGCTGCACGTCACGCGCACAGGCCTTCTGCTCATCTGGCGTGCCACCGCGCGCCTGCTGCTGGGCGAAGGCGCCGGATGAAAGCGGGACCGACAACAGGGCGAAAGCCAAGAGAAGTTTACGCATCGTATTCCTTCATTTCCGACAGCAGACAATCTGTCCCCGAAAGCGCTTCGGCATGGCTGGGACGGATTTGTGGGGAGTTTGGACGCCGCCTAACGCAGCAACGAATGGACATCAAGCACTGCTAAATGCGGCTAAATTTGCGACGCTGTAAACCCTTGCATAAACCATTGATTCTCATTAGCTATTCCGACACCCTTTTTGCCATCATGCGGCGATCGTGGACAACGCCCGCACAAAGCCGACGGACCGCGGCAGATTCTGTCTGGTGACGCGATGGCCTCCCGGGTGGCCAAGCCGTCATTTGAACCTAACATACAGCGGTGACACTAAATCTTCGATGCGGCGAGGCGCTTCTTGCAAGGGAAGCTCTGATTTTAACGGGAATATTCAAAATGAAGCTGTTTGGTTCCAGCCTTTCCGATCAGTGCTTCAAGGCTGCCGGCGTCGGCGCCGTCCTCATGCTGTCGGTCTCCACGGGCCACGCGCAATCCAGTGGGCCTTTCGCCGGCTTTGACGGCTCATGGAGCGGCTCAGGCACGGTTTCGTTGTCCGACGGGACCACCGAACACATCAGGTGCAAGGCTGCCTACAAGGTCGCCGCAACGGGCATGAGCCTCAAGCAGAGCCTGAATTGCGCAAGCGACAGCTACAAGTTCGACCTCACCAGCGACGTGACCAGCCAGGGCGATCGGATCTCCGGCAACTGGAGCGAGAAGAGCCGCAACATCTTCGGCAATCTGCAGGGCACCGCGGGCGGCGGCCAGATCAACGTGTTCGTCGAAGCCTCTGGCTTCGCCGCGAACTTGAACCTGCGGACCAACGGCTCCAAGCAGGTCGTGCAGATCGACTCCAAGGGCGAGATCCGCGGCGTTACGATCACGATGACGAAGAGCTGAGGTGCCCGGCGCGCCTTTCCGTCCGACAATCTCCGCAAGAATCACAAAAGGCCCGGTTTCGTTCGTTCGGAGCCGGGCCTTTTGGCGTCAGGATTTCTCTGTCGGCTGCGGCTGTCCAGCCGTGCCGCGGATCTTCTCCGACAGGTTGATCAGGAACATCGACGTCGGCCGCAGGATGAAGAGGTCCGCGACCAGGGCTGCGATCATCGAGAATGCACTGAGCCAGCCGAACAGGCGTAGCGACGGCAGGTCGGAGAACACGGTGACGACAAGGCCGCAGGCCAGCACCACCGTGGTCAGGATCAGCGCCGGGCCGACCAGCACGGTCGCACGCTCCACCGCGAGATCGGCACTGATGCCCGGCTTCCGTTCCAGCCGCAACCGGTTGAGGAAGTGGATAGTGGCGCTGAGGCCGAGGCCGAACGACACCGTCAGCGCCACGACGCTGGCGAATTGCAGGCCCTCCCCGAGCAGGTACAACACAGTGCCCGACAGCACCACCGGGAAGATGCCGGGCAGGATGCAGGAGAACATCACCACGACAGAGCGGAACGCGAGCCCGATGAAGATCGCGACCAGCAGGAACTCGATGGTGAGGCCATGGTTGAGCTTCTCGATCATGTTGGCGCTGTTACGCGCGGCGATTACCGACAGGCCGGTGACCGCGATCTCGTAGCCGGGATGCTCGGCGCGCACCTTGTCCAGCGAGTGATCGAGCTTGTTCACCACCGGAAGCAGCTGGCTCGAGTCCAGATCCGGGACCCGGCCCGACACCACGACCGCATCCTGGTCCGCCGAGATGAAGCGGCGCACCAGATGTTCGGGAATCACGCTGACATATTCCTTTAGCGTCGCGACATCGTTGCTGCCGGCCTTTTCGGCGAGCCAGCGCCGCAAGGTTTCCAGCGACCAGACGTTGCCGACGCCGGCCGTGTCCTCGACCATCGCGTGGACGTCGGCGATGGTCTTCAGGGTCTCCGGCGAGTAGAGCGATTCGCCCTTGGGGAATTCGATCAGCACATCGACCGGATTGGCGCCGGTCAGCTTGGCATCGAGCCGGCTCGAGGCCTCCACCGCCTGCCGCTTGTCCGGAACCTGATCGGCAAGCCGGTAGCGCGGCTGCAGATTGGCATAGACGCCGCCGAGGCTGCCGACGACGATCAGTGCGATCAGGCTGAACAGCCCGGGACGCCCGACCATCCGGACGGCGATCCAGTAGCAGAAATTGCGCAGCGCCTGCACGCCGGCATCCGCGGTCTGGAACTTGACCGCGAAAACCTTCTCGTTGCGCACCAGCAGCACGCCGAACACCGGCACCAGCGACAACACCGCGACCAGCGCGATGATGGTGGCCGCAAGCCCCGCCTCGCCGAACTTGCGGATCAGGTCGGAATCCGAGAATTGCAGCGCGATGAACGAAATCCCGGCCGTGCCGTGGGTGAGCACGCAGGCCGGGCCGACCACCAGCACCGCGTTCTTGAATGCGGTGAACTTGTCCTGCCCGGCAATCAGCCGGTCGCGCGCCGCGAAGGTCAGCTGCATCGAGTCGGAGAAGCTGATCACCATGATGAGCGGCGTCATCACGTTGAGGAACATGTTGAGATTGAAATTGGCCCAGCCGAGGCCGCCGAGCGCGAGCAGGATCGCGATCATCGGCGGGAACGCCGCCACCACCATGAAGGAGATCTTGCGGAAGAAGATGATGGCGATGAGGCATCCGGCGAGGATGCCGAGGATGTTGTAGGTCAACCCGTCGCGCTCGACCGCGTTGCGGATCTCGAGCTGCATCACCGGCACACCGGAGAGCTGGGCACTGAGCCCGCTGCCGCCGAGGTCGTCGGCCATGATCTTCCTGATGTCGCCGACCGCCTTGGTAAGCTTGTTGCTGGCGACCACCTCGGGTTCGAGCGACAGCACGATCAGCGCGAGCGTGCCGTCCTCCGACAACAGCTTGCCGCGGATGATCTCATTGGCTTTGACGGTCTCGGTAAACTTGTCGTAGGCCTCGCCGGTCGGGAGTTCATTCGGGAACAGCGCCGCCGGCAGCTTGCCGGGCGCCGGCGCCTGGCGCGCCGAGAACAGCGACACCACGCCCCGAACACCGTCGACGAGCTGTACGTCGGTCACCATGTCCCGCAGCTTCTCGAGATTCTCGCGGGCAAGCAGCGTCTTGCCCTCGACCACGATCAGGACGTCGAACTCGGTCGCGGGGAAGCGCTTGGTGACCGCCTCATACTGCTTGTAGTCTTGGGAATTGGAGCGGAACAGCTGCGACAGCGAGTCGTCGATCTTGATCCGATGGATGCCGAACAGGGCGCCGATCACCAGGAGGACGAGGACGATGCAGGACAGGATCGGCGCCCGCATCGGAACCAGGCCGAGGCGCTCGATACCGAACGCGATGCTGGTCCCCAACCGGGGCTCCTCGACCTTCTCGACGTGGACCTGACTTTCGGAGTTCTTTTCGAGCATGCCCTGTCCAGTTCTGAAATCGGCGCAATCTATCTAGGTTGGGTTCCGGGCGCGAATGAGGCTCGTCGGCACATCTGATCGGCGCTAGTCTTTGAAAACACGCGGGGTTTTACAGGGCCGCCTCTTTGCTCGCAAGCGCGAGCGCGATGCCAAATCGGTGCGGAGCTGACGAAAGCCGGAGCTAAGTATCTGATTTGTCACACTTCGACCGATCAGCCCCGGCATCAGCTCACGCCAATCGGCGGGCGAACCGCACGGCGGCCAAGGCGGCGGCATGCTGTCATTCGGCAGGGACGGAGGCCTCGCGCAGCCGCATCGAATAATTCGACGCGTTCTGCCGGCCGCTGGAAGCCGCGCGCGCAAATGTGATCAGATGATGCGCGACCAGCGTCGCCGAGATCAGGCCCTCGATGTCACCGCGCTTGAGCCGGCCCAGCGCGAATTTCCAGAACACGCGCCTGTAGCTGCCGAGTACGCCCACCTTCCAGAAGATATTGCGCAGCATGATCAGGCCGCGCCGGATGTTGGCCCAGGTCTTCATCTCCGGGCTGACCGGCACCTTCAGGCGGTTGTCGTAGGTGAAGTCGCATTGATACTGGTAGCGCTCGAACAGCTTCTCGGGCTGATAGGCGGCTTCCATGCATTTGCGCCAGGAGCTGACCACGTCATCATAGGGCAGCAGGAACTTCACGTTGGAATCGCGGCCGTCGTCGTCGACCAGCCGCCCGGCCTTCTCAAGGCGATCCCACAGCGGCGTCTTCGGCAGCGCCTGCAGCAGGTTGATGGTCAAAAGCGGAATCCGGGACTCGTCGACAAAAGAGATCAGCGCCTCGCCGGTCTGGGGCTTGTCGGTGTCGAGCCCCATGATGATGCCGGAGACGACCTCCATCCCGTAGGAATTGATGGTGTGCACGCCCTCCAGGATCGGGACCATGTTGTTCTGGTCCTTGTGCATCGCCTTCAGCGCGTCGGGATCCGGCGTCTCGATGCCGACGAAGATCGTGACGAAGAAAGCTTCGCGCATCTTCTCCAGGATCTCGGGGCGCTTGGCGATGTTGAGCGTCGCCTCGCAGGCGAGCCGCGTCACATAGCCATGCTTCTTCTGCCATTCGATCAGATGCGGCAGCAAATCGGACGCGGCCTTGCGGTTGCCGATGAAATTGTCGTCGACGAAATAGACCGAGTCGGTCATGCCGCATTCGCGCAGCTTGTCGAGCTCGGCGATGATCTGCTGCGGCGACTTCAGCCGCGGATTGCGGCCATAGAGGCCGGGGATGTCGCAGAACTCGCATTGGTAGGGACAGCCGGAGGAGAACTGGATGCTGCCGAGGAAGTACTTCTTGATTTCGGCGAGCTCGTAGGCCGGCAGCGGGAACTCGGTCATCGGCAGGCGATCGAGGGTCTTCAGCACCACCTGCTCGTCCGGACGGCTGGTGTCCTGTTCCAAACGCTTGATCAGGTCGTTGGTGGCGTCGCCGAGTTCGCCGACATGGAGGTAGTCGAATGAGGGATAGTAATCCGGGCAGGCGCTGACCGACGGACCGCCGATCGCGACCGGCAGGTCATGGTCATGCGCGCGGTGGCAGATATCGTTCATCTGCTGGCGCTGGATGTGCATACCGCTGACGAACACGGCGTCCGCCCACTCGAAATCGTCATCGGTTGCCGGACGCAAGTTCTCGTCGATAAAGCGGACCGGCCAGTTCTCGGGCAGATAGGCCGCGATCAGCAGCAGCCCCTGCGGCGGCATGAATGCCTTGACGCCGTCGGTCAGGGGATAGGCGTATTCGAAAGTCCCAAAGGCCGACGTATAGCGCGGGAAGACGCAGAGAATACGACGTACCGTCTCAACGCGCTCAGCCCTCATCAAACATCCTCAAGCGAAGCAACACCGAATTTAACCACGGCATTGAATGCTGAGCCAGAAATTCTTCAAGATTGTGGCACGCGCCAACGTCACAACGCCGCGATAGTTGCTCCCAAAGCTGCTTTCTCGCCTCAGGCCAGCAGCCGGGATGCAAATTCGGGCAATAGCCCTGCATCGGCAAGGCGCAAGTCCTGCCCGGTAAGACCTGCGCGCGTCAGCCAGTCGTCGAATTCAGGCGCCCGCTTCAGGCCGAACAGGTCACGGATATAGAGCGCGTCGCGAAACGAGGTCGACTGGTGGTTCAGCGTTACGTCGTCGGCGCCCGGGACTCCCATGATGAAGGTGACGCCGGCCGCCGCCAGCAACGTCAGAAGATTGTCCATGTCATCCCGATCGGCCTCGGCGTGGCTGCTGTAGCAGACGTCGACACCAAGCGGCAGGCCAAGCAACTTGCCGCAGAAATGATCCTCGAGCCCGGCGCGAATGATCTCCTTGCCGTCGGCGAGGTATTCGGGACCGATAAAACCGACGACGCTGTTGACGAGCAGCGGATCGAAGGCGCGCGCCACCGCATAGGCCCGCGCCTCGCAGGTCTGCTGGTCGACCTGGTGATGGGCTTTGGCCAGCAGCGCCGAGCCCTGTCCGGTGCCGAAATACATCACATTGTCGCCCACCGTGCCGCGGCTGAGCGACAGCGCCGCCTCCCGCGCCTCGGTCAGGATCGAGAGGTCGACACCGAAGCTGCGGTTCGCCGCCTCGGTGCCGGCGATCGACTGGAAGACGAGATCGACAGGCAGCCCCTGTTCGATCAGGCCGAGCGTGGTCGCGACATGCGTGAGCACGCAAGCCTGCGTCGGAATCTGCAGGCGCATGATGACGTCGTCGAGCGTTCGCAACAGCGGTCCGACCACCTGGGGATCGTCGCTCGCCGGGTTGATGCTGATGCAGGCGTCGCCTGATCCGAGCAGGAGCCCGTCGAGGATCGAAGCAGCGGTGCCGCGCGCGTCGTCGTGCGAGTGACTGGGCTGCAGCCTTGCGCTCATCCGCCCAGGCAGACCGATGGTGTTGCGGAAGCTGGTCATCACCTCGCACTTCCTTGCGACCACGATCAGATCCTGGTTGCGCATCAGCTTCGACACCGCCGCGACCATCTCCGGCGTAACGCCGCGCGAGATCTTCCTCAAGGTATCGGCGGTGGCGGCGTCCGACAGCAGCCAGTCGCGGAAGCCGCCGACGGTGAGCGACGACATCGGCACAAATCCTGCGACATCGTGGCTGTCGAGGATCAGGCGGGTGATCTCGTCGTCCTCGTATGGGATCACCGGCTCGTTGAGAAACTGCCTGAGCGGAACGTCGGCAAGCGCGAACCGCGCCGCGATCATCTGCTCGGTGCCGTCGGCCGCGATGCCGGCCCGGCGGTCGCCGGAACGCGCCGGCGTCGCCTTGGCGAGCAGGTCGCGCAGGTTCGGGAAGACATAGGCGGTGGAGTTGATGGTGTGGCGATAGATCATGGCAAATCTGACCTATGGAATGCGGAGGGCATTAACGTAACGAATCTTTACGAAGGCAATGCCATTCGCGTTTACACATCAAGAGTTGACGATTTATCGAAGCGATGCGCGACACGCGTTCTACCTTTGTACGCTCGAATGGAACCGGAGTATCGGCGGCAAACGACTGGATTTACTTCGTCGAAAGTTGCAGCGGCAAAGAACTCGCGTATTAAGGAATCTTCCACGAAGATTTAGTGTAAGTTTTACTCGAACCGAGGGTTGCTCGCCGTTCTGTGGGAACGCCCGTCGAACTGGAACAGCCATCCTTCGCCGGCACGACGTTGGGGATCGTTCCTCGATTCAATATCAAACATCTCGGTGTCATCACCCGTCAGTGATCTGTCCGGGCTAAACACTTGACCGGGCGATCCAGTACGCCGCGGCACATCAGCTCAATCACGACTGTCTCTGGAATACTGGGTCGCCCGGTCAAGCCGGGCGATGACAGATGTGAAGGGGGATACAGCTCCGCGTTCTCGCGACATGATTTGTCCGAGCTTTGCATTTCGTTTGCCCTCTTACTTGGTAGAGGGCGCAGGGAAAGCCGGGTGCCGATCGCACCCATGGGCCCGGTGCAACAGAAAGCACCGGGGTAGGACCACAGGTGTAACCGGGAACTCCGGCTTTCCCTGCGCGATGGTGTTACGGTTTCCTTCGTGCTCTCCCCGGTGAGCGCTTTTTGCCACCGTCGCCCCTGAGAAGCGTCAACTTCTCGAGAGCTTTCCGCCTGCATTGCAGCATCAGGACCACACGACTTCGCCGTCCGCTTCGGTGCGTTCGTCTCATGCACCTTGGCGTCCACCGCATCCGACCGCGCGTTCGTGACGTGCGCTCGCCCCTCGATCGGGTGGGACGAGGGATTCATACACTGAGTTGTCCTTCTGATAAATAGAAATGTTTTTAATGCGAGGGCTTGCCCCGTCGGGCAAATCAGTGATCGTCCCTACGAGGTCGATTGGCCCATCCAGGCAGTGCATGGCTCGCGGCCCTCGCCACTGCCGTCATTCCGGGGCCTGCCCCATAGTTAATCGATCCCTAGCCTGCGCGAATAAATTGCGTCCGGTTTGCGCCGCCTTTCTCAATCCGACGCCCCTATGAAAACGGCCGAAGCACGGGGGTGCGGGGATCTCCGGGGAAGCGAGCGATGCACGGGCCTTTGCCACGACCGAGAATGGTGCCAGCCAAGCGGCTGTTCGCACTCGGCGTCGGCCTTATCCTCTGCTTTTGCACGGTCTGTGCCGCCATCCTCTGGGAGATGGCGCAGAAGGATTATCAGCACGCGAAGGAAGCCTCCACCAACCTTGTCGCCAGCATCGCAAGCGAGATCGACCGCAACATCGAACTCTATGATCTCTCGCTGCAGGCCGTCGCCGACGGCGTGAAGCTGCCCGAAATCAACAGCATCAGCCCGGAGCTTCGGCAGGTCGTTCTGTTCGACCGGGCCGCCACGGCCAAGGATCTCGGTTCAATTCTCGTCCTGAATCCGGCCGGCGACGTCACACTCGATTCCAGAACGTTGACACCGCGGCAGGCGAATTTCGCCGAACAGGATTTCTTCCGGGTCCATCAAACGAGACCGGACGCGGGATTGTTCATCAGTGCGCCCTGGGTCACGCCGGAAGGAGAGTATCTGATCAGCCTGAGCCGGCGCATCAGCAACAGCGACGGTTCCTTCGCCGGCGTGGTCGCCGGCAGCATGCGGCTCAGCTATTTCCACAATCTGTTTCGAAAGCTGAACTTTGGCCCCGGCGATAGCATGGCGCTGTTCGGCACCGACGGCACGATGCTGATGCGGGCACCGTTCGACATCAACAGGATCGGGCAAAGCATCAGGGGGTCCCAAGCCTTCAGGCAGTTTCCGGCGCGCCAATCCGGCTCCTACATGACGAAATCGGTCGTCGATCACATCAGCCGGCTCTACGTTTTTCAGCAGGTCGGACACCATCCCCTGCTCATCACCGAGGGTGTCGCGCTCGACGGTATCTATGCCGACTGGTGGCAACAGCTCTGGCTGATCGGCGCCGTGGTGGCCGCGCTCGGCGGCTTGTCGATCGTCCTGATGTACTATCTGCTGGCAGCCGTCAAACGGCGGGCCGCAGCCGAAGACCGGCTGGCGCATCTCGCCAACACCGATGCACTGACCGGCCTCGCCAACCGCCGCCGTCTCGACGATACGCTGGACGTCGAATGGCGTCGCGGCATGCGGGCAAAATCACCGGTCTCGCTCCTGATGATCGATGTCGACCATTTCAAGATCTTCAACGACACATACGGGCATCAGCCCGGCGACGCGGTGCTTGCCACCGTGGGGCGGTGCATCGCAACCAGCACCAAGCGCGCAACCGACCTTGGTGCGCGCTATGGCGGCGAGGAGTTTTCGGTGCTGCTGCCGGGCATCGGCAAGGCAGGCGCGCTGGAGGTTGCCGAACAGATTCGCGCGAGGCTGACGGCCGCTCGCGAATCCCAGCATGAACTGCCGACCGTCAGCATCGGATTGGCTTGCCTCGTTCCCGACGATGAGCGCACGTCGCGCGATCTGATCCGAGCCGCGGACCTCGCCCTCTACGAAGCCAAGAGTGACGGCCGCGACCGCATCGTGGTCAGTGCGATCGGATGGGACAAATCGGGCAAACGGCACGCGGCCTGATCGAGGAGATGTTGCCGCATCGGACGCGTCCGGCCCATCTCCGCTTACTCCACCAGCAGCACATCCACCGCGACGTTGAGCTTCTGCTTGCGCGCGCCGACGATGACGCCGTCGACCGGCGAGACGTCGGAGAAGTCGCGCCCGATCGCCAGGATGATGTGGTCGCTGGCAACGATGAGATCGTTGGTCGGGTCGAACCCGATCCAGCCGAGCTCGGCGCCGCACCAGACCGAGACCCAGGCGTGGGTCGCATCCGCGCCTTGCAACCGCGCCTGGCCCGGCGGCCGGCAGGCCGCGCAGGTGCAGGTCCGATGCAGGCAGCAACCTGTCGGCGGCATCCTCACGCCGTGAATTAAGTGCACTGGCACCGTAGTCAGTCGTCCTCATGCCGTCTCGGCTTGGTTGATCCTCCCAGCGGCGGTCGGCGCTTCCATGATCCGGTTGCTGGGCCACCGCCACCCGACGAAGCCAAATGGTATGGCGACTATATGTCTCTGCCCTGAATTTGCTTCCGCTTTCGGCGGCATAGCGGACTTGGCGGGACTTCTACTGGCTCGACCCGATCGCGAATGACCCAACTCGGACATGAATGGACTACCTCAATTGGGCTCACCTGATAGTATGCTCATCCTTAGCAAGGAGGCCGACATGAGAGCCTACCGCTGTTTGAGCCCGGCAATCACACTGGCACTCACTCTGGTTGCGCACCAAGCAGCCGCACAAGACGCATCGTTCAAGCAGATCGCCCAGAGAACAGAACTGTATCAGATCCCCACGCTGACGCTCTCGGATCAGCAATTTCTGACAGGAAATGCTGCTGGCACTGAGGTGACAATTGTCGGCCAGCTTCGGATTGCTCAGGGCTCGGGCCGCCTTCCAGTCGTTGTGCTCCAGCACGCATCGAGCGGATACGACGCTCGCATCGATGTCTGGTCAAGAGAACTCAATGAGCTTGGCATCTCGACGTTTGCGCTTGATGGCTTCACAGCACGGGGCCTCACGGACCTAAATAATAGTCAAGCCTCGCTCGGGCGAACCAATCTTATTCTAGACATCTATCGTGCGCTCGACGTTCTCGCCAAGCATCCACGTGTCGATCCGACGCGCATCGCATTGATGGGCTTTTCGCGTGGAGGTCAGGCTACCCTCTATGCGAGCCTCAAGCGGTTCCATCAGTTGTGGAACAAGTCAGGCGTGGAGTTTGCGGCCTATGTTCCATTCTACCCGGATTGCATGACGACATTCCTGTCCGACACCGACGTTGTCGACAAACCGATCCGCATTTTCGGCGGCACGCTGGATGACTACAACCCGATCTCCGCCTGCAAAGCATACGTCGAACGGCTGCGAGCCGCAGGCCGCGATGTCGAAGTGACGGAATATCCGAACGCCTCGCACGCATTTGACAACCCGCTCGGGGCGCAGCCGGCAAAGGTACAGCCGACATTCGAGAGCGTTCGCAATTGCAAAATCGGCGAGGAGGCAGACGGGCTTCTCATAAACACCGACACCAAGCAGCCATTCACCTACAAGGACACCTGCGTGGTTCACGGCCCACGCACCGGTTACGATCCTGTCGCTACGCAAGAAGCCAAAAAGTCAGTCAAGGAGTTGTTCAAAAAGGTGTTCCGACTTGCTGATCGCTAGGCATTGCATGTCGCCTATTGGCCCTTCGCGACATATTGCGCCGCGACGCGATCTCGGTCGCTACCGGGGCATAGCGGAAGTCGTCGAGCAGCCACCATTTGAAAGGACGACGCTCGTGACCCAAAGCGGAAATTCTTCCTTGAGGAGCAGTCGTGGGAATGTCGCGCGCGGAATGTTGGAGACACAAAACATATATTCACCAAACCGCGCGTGGTCATTTCGTTTGCTTAGAATAAAGCGATTGGATGTAGCCTAATCCGTCGAGTTCATCGACAAACGAGGGATCACACAGGTCCTGCGGTCGAAGGTTAGCTACCGTCGGGTATTGTCTAGAGACGATATCTTTGAGTTTCGGCATCTCGGAAAAGAATGTCGGTCGCGGAACGACCTTGAACAGAGGGACGTAGAAGGCATGGAGTTGCTCAATTGATTTGCGGTCGCTGATCTGCAGAAAGCGTTGGAGCAAAGGAACGACGACACCCGGCTGCGTTTTGAATAGAGCGATCGCCTCGACAAAGCCTTTGACGAATTGAGAGACAAGTTCACGATTGGCCGAGATCAATCGTCGGGTCGTGACTATGCCGCCGGTGCCTGCTTTTATGCCCTGCAGCGCGTTCCAGCCGAACTCATTTTCGCCGAGGAATCGAAGATCGACAGGAAGATACCCGGCATCCACCCGCTTCGCTGCGAGCGCCGCATAGATAGCCTGGAACGATCCCAAGGAAACGAGTGTCGCGGACACATTCCACTGTTTCAGCAGCGCCTGCACGGCCCGGCCTAACTGGCCCGTCGCATCCACCGCACCAACACGGCCATTTTCGAGTTGCTCAGGTTTGGTGATGTCACTCCTGGCCATCACGAATACTCCGTCGTGAAGCTCAGTCGGCGTGAGAATCAGAACGGGATCCTCCCCGCGCAATACGCCTTGAACAACGGGAAGGTCGCCGGTATGGCAAAACTCCCAGTCGCCGCGCACCAGGCCAGCAACGGCTTGAGGACCGCCAGCTTCAAGAGTGGAGAACGTGACGTCGATGCCTTGCCGCTTAAATATTCCAGCCTCCGCGCCAATCCACGCCACGCTTTGGAACGCAGCACGCAGCGCGATCGCTACACGGGCTTGCGTGGCGTCAAATCCCGCAGCCCGAAGCGGGCCTACCGCCGGCCAGATGTTGAGTGTGCCGGTAGCCGTCGCGGCAATGCCGAATCGTCTCCGCGAAATGAGGTCACTCATTGGTCCGAATACCTGATGAGGGAATATGGATCAGTAGAGCCCTTTTCGATACATCGCACAATCGTGGTTTCTGCGACACCCGCGAACGTCGACTATTGGCCCATCGCGTCATTTCGCTGCGCTGCAGAATTTGGTTGCAATCGGGGCATAGGCGACTCTGGCGGGCCGTCCGCCTGTTATCGGTTCACAGGCTGATTTGTGATATAATCTCCTTTGCTAAAAGCTTTGCGGTGACGCCATGCCGAGACCGATTAAGCGCTACGCTCGCACCCGTCTTTATGACTCAGAAGCCGGCCGCTACGTGACGTTGGCGGATCTACGGGAGTGGCGGGCGCGAGGATTGGCATTCACGGTGATTGACGTCGAAACAAACCAGGACGTGACCAGGGTTCTCTTGGCTTAGTCCGCCTCGATGGACCCTCATTCCACCAGCAGCACGTCTACCGCGACGTTGAGCTTCTGCTTGCGCGCACCGACGATGACGCCGTCGACCGGCGAGACGTCGGAGAAGTCGCGCCCGATCGCCAGGATGATGTGGTCGCTAGCGACGACGAGATCATTGGTCGGATCGAACCCGATCCAGCCGAGCTCAGCGCCGCACCAGACCGAGACCCAGGCGTGGGTCGCATCCGCGCCCTGTAGCCGCGCCTGACCCGGCGGCGGAATGGTGCGCAAATAGCCGCTGATATAGGCGGCCGGCAGGCCGAGCCCGCGCAGGCCTGCGATCATCACATGGGCGAAATCCTGACAGACGCCGTGGCGCTTCTCGAACACTTCCCGGAGCGGTGTCGAGATCACGGTCGCCTTGGGATCGTATTTGAACTCGGTGCGGATGCGGCGCATCAGGTCGGCGGCACCGAGCAGGATGCCTCCGCCAGGCGGAAAGCTCGCAGCCGCATAGGCGGTCACCGGCCGCAGCACCGGCACCAGCGCGCTGGCGAAGACGTAGCCGACCGGCGAATCCGCAGCGAGGCTCGACGCCTCGAAGGCGATGTCGCGCACGGTCTCCCAGGGCGGGCTATTCGCATCGCGGGGCAGCGCCTGCCGCTCGACCGAGACGCGCGAGCGCGAATCGATCCGAAGACTGCGGTGAGCCGTCTCGATCAGGACGCTCTCGGTCAGCGTGCCGAAAAAATCCCGCCTCGCCGTGCGCTCCGCGGGCTTCGGCCTGATCTCGACGCTGTGCGAGATCAACTGCTGGCCGTCGCCGTTGAGCGGCTCCAGCCGGAGCGAGCAGCGCGCGAAGCTCACCTGGGTCTCGTAGCTGTAGGTGGTGACGTGACGGATGTCGTAGATCACGCCAGCCCCGTGAGCTTCTCCGGCCGGCTGGCATTCGGTCCGTGCGGAAAGTAGTGCAGCCCGATGGCCTCGGCGAGACTGAGCAGGTCCTGCTCCAGCGCGAACAGCGCCTTGACGTCGAGGGCCGTGGCCTCCGCCGTCGTCAACATCGCCTCGAGCGCGACCGCCAGCCGCTGCGGCCGCTCGATCAGGCCATGCTCCTTGAGGCTCGGCAGCGCCGCGATATGCTCGTTGAGGCTGGCGACCTGGAACGCGACCGATCGCGGATTGTAGGGATCGAGCACCGCGAGATCGCGCACCGGCGCCAGCAGCGGCTGCACCAGATAGCGCGAACGGTAGGTGATCTGGCAGTCGACCAGCGTCAGCAGGACGTCGAGGTCCTCGTCGCCGGCATCGTCATAGGCGAACTGGCGGGCGAAACGCGTGGTGTTGACGGCGCGCTCGGCGCGGCGGCCCATCTCGAGGAAGCGCCAGCCGGCGGCGCGGTTCATGTTCTCCTGCGCGAGCCCGGCAAAGCTTGCCAGCTCCTGCAAGGTCAGCTCGGCGGCACTGACCACGCCGTCGTCATCATGAACCTCGATGGCGAGACGATCGGCCATTTCGGTGATGACCTGCCAGGCGTCCGGCGACAGCCGCTCACGCAGCGAAGTTGCGGTGCGCTGTGCCGATCGCACCAGCGACAGCGCCGAGCCGAATTTCTCCTCGTTCTGCAACGCTTCGAGCGCGACCTTCGCGGGATTGGCCCGTGTAGTCTGCGAGCTTGCGCCCCAGGCGACCAGCATGCGCTGGATGCGTTCGGCCGAATGCAGTGTCGGTGTGGTGCCGGTCGAACTGCCGCGCGCGGGATCGCGCGACGACGCGCCCAGCGCACGGATCAGCCGCATGGTCGCCTCGGCGCGCTCGAGATAGCGGCCGAGCCAGAACAGATTATCGGCGGCGCGGCTCGGCAGCACGCCGGCGATGCGGCGAATGCGCACGGTGTCGACCGCGGGCAGCAAGGTGGAGGTCGCGACCGCCTTGTCGGAAACCACCCAGACGTCGGCCGAAACGGCGCCATCGCCCATCGATACCGCGCGCGCATCCGCCCGTTCGGCGATCCGGCAGAAGCCGCCGGGCAACACGGTCCAGCCGTTCGGCGTCGCGGCCGCGAACACCCGCAGCGCGAAAGGGCGCGGCGCGATGCGGCCGTTTTCCCAGACCGGCGTGGTCGATAGCCCCACCAGCTCCTGCCCGACATAATCGATGCCGCGATGGGCGATCGCATCCTTCAGCCGGTCGCGGTCGGTTGCCGACAATTGGCCCGGAAGCACCGGGCCGTCGCCGGGGAAGCCCGGAACGCCTCGGCCATAGGCGCCCTCGATCGCGAACTCGTCGAGACGCGACAGCACCTCCTCGCGGGCCGCTTTCTGGCCGCACCACCAGGTCGCGATGTGCGGCATCGCCAGATCTTCGCCGAGCAGGCGCCGGCAGAGATTGGGCAGGAAGCCGAGCAGCGCGCGCGCTTCGAGCACGCCGGAGCCCGGCATATTGGCGACCACGACGCCCTGTTTGCGCAGCACCTCGACGAGGCCGGGCACGCCGAGATAGGAGGATGAATCGAGCTCGAGCGGATCGAGCATGTTGGAATCGACCCGGCGCAGCAACACGTCGAGCCGCTTCAGCCCCGCCACCGTGCGGATGTGGATGCGGTCACCGGAGACGGCGAGATCATCGCCTTCGACCAGCAGGAAACCCAGATAGCGCGCCAGCGTGGCGTGCTCGAAATAGGTCTCACTGAACGCGCCGGGCGTGAGCAGGCCGATTCGCGGCTCGTCGCGATCGGCGCTGGCGCGCAAGGAATCGCGGAACTGTTCGAAGAACGGCGCTACACGCTCGACATTCATCGATTTGTAAAGATTGGAGAAGGCGCGGGACAGCACCAGGCGGTTTTCCAGCGCGTAGCCTGCACCCGACGGCGCCTGCGTGCGGTCGCCGAGCACCCACCAGCGCCCGTCCGGCCCGCGGCCGACGTCGGCGGCGTAGAGATGCAGATAGCGGCCGCCCGCCGGCTTGATGCCGCTGACCGCGCGGAGATATTCGCTGCTGCCGGCGATCACTGCGGCAGGGATAGCGCCGCTCGCCACCAGACGGCCCTCGCCATAGAGATCGCCGAGCACCATCTCCATGAGTTGCGCGCGCTGCGCGACCGCGGCTGCCAGTTGCCGCCAGTCGGTGGCGTCGATCAGCAGCGGCAAATGGCTCAGCGGCCAGATCCGGTCGGCGGTATCGCCGGGGGCGCGGTAGGTGACGCCGGCCTCGCGCAGATGCCGGTCGGCGGCAGCGAATCGCCGCTCGATATCGGCCGGCGACAGCGCGGCAAAAGCATCGAAGAAGCGGGTCCAGACCGGGCGCGGCGCACCGTCCTGCGTAATATATTCGTCGGGAATGCCGGGAAGCCGGATGTAATCGCGGGTCCATTGCGCCGTCCGGCGCTGACCCGGACGGGCCCTGCTCTCCTGACTGCTGCCTTGCCCACCCGATCCGGTCATTGCACTTCCCCTGACCACAATTAGTGCAGGAGCGGCGTTCGCAAGTCGAGGGTCAACGGAAACTCAATTGTGCGTTCCTCCGGCGGCGGCTCGATTGGGCCGGGGGTGTGGCCGTGATCCTGGAAGCGCGCCAGCCGCCGCGCCTCAGCCTCGTAGGAATTGACCGGCTTGGTCTCGTAGTTGCGGCCGCCGGGATGGGCGACGTGATAGACGCAGCCGCCGAGCGAGCGGCCGTTCCAGGTGTCGATGAGATCGAACGTCAGCGGCGCATGCACGGGAACAGTCGGATGCAGGCCCGAGGCCGGCTGCCAGGCCTTGAAGCGGACACCGGCCACCGCCTCGCCGGCGCGGCCGGTCTCGGTCATCGGCATCCGCCGGCCGTTGCAGGTGATGACGTGGCGTCCCTCGACGAAGCCGGTCGCCTTGACCTGCAACCGCTCGACCGAGGAATCGACGTAGCGCACGGTGCCGCCCGCCGTGCCCTCCTCACCCAGCACATGCCAGGGCTCCAGCGCCTGCCGCAGTTCGAGGCTGACGCCGCCGTGATGGATACGGCCGAAGGCGGGGAAGCGGAATTCGAGTTGCGCCTGATACCATTCAGGCTCGACGTCGTAGCCGGATTGCTTGAGCTCGGCGAGCACACCGAGAAAATCCTCCCAGAGGAAATGCGGCAGCATGAAGCGGTCGTGCAGCGCGGTGCCCCAGCGCACGAATTTGCCCTGCTGCGGCTCACGCCACAGCTTTGCGATCAGCGCGCGAATCAAAAGCTGCTGCGCCAGCGACATCCGTGGATCGGGCGGCATTTCGAGCGCGCGGAATTCAACCAGGCCGAGCCGGCCGGTCGGACTGTCGGGGGAATAGAGCTTGTCGATGCAGATTTCGGCGCGGTGGGTGTTGCCGGTGATGTCGACCAGGATGTGCCGGAACAGCCGGTCGACCAGCCACAGCGGCGCATCCATGCCTGATGGAGGCACATGCGCGAGCGCGATCTCGAGTTCATAGAGGCCGTCATGCCGGGCCTCGTCGATGCGCGGCGCCTGGCTGGTCGGGCCGATGAACATGCCGGAGAACAGATAGGACAGCGAGGGATGCCGCTGCCAGTACAGCACGAGGCTCTTCAAGAGATCGGGCCGGCGCAGGAACGGCGAATCCTGCGGCGTCGAGCCGCCGACCACGATGTGATTGCCGCCGCCGGTGCCGGTGTGGCGGCCGTCGATCAGGAAGCGGTTGGCGCCTAACCGTGTCTTCGCGGCGTCTTCATAGAGACCGAGCGTGATGCCGACCGCCTCGCGCCAGTCTCGCGCCGGCTGGACGTTGATCTCGATTACGCCGGGATCGGGCGTCACCTTGATGACCTCGATGCGCGGATCGTAAGGCGGCCCATAACCCTCGACATTGACTTGCAGCTTGAACTCTTCGGCGGTCGCCTCGATCGCCGCGATCAGTTCGAGATAGTCGTCGGCCTTCTCGACCGGCGGCATGAAGGCGCAGAGCACGCCATCGCGGACCTCGATCGACAACGCGGTTCGAATCGGGAGCGGCTCTTCAATGTCCTTGAGCGCCTGCTTCAGCTCCGGATCGATCTCGCCCAGCGCATTGCGCGGCGCCATCGGATCCTGCTCGATGATGTAGGGAAAATCCTCAGGCGCGACATGTTCGAGCGAGCCGATCGGAAGCCGCAGGCCGAGCGGGGAATCACCGGGAAACAAAAACAGATGGCTGCGGCGAATTTTCCAGTGCTCGCTGCGCCAGCGCGCCGGCACGCGATCGGCAAGCGGAGACCAGCGCTGGATCGGCAGCACGTAGCCCTTCGGCGTCGTCAGTCCCTCGTCGAACACCCGCGCAATCCGCGCGCGCTCTTCGGCATCCGCCAGTTTCGAGTTGCCCGGGCTGACATTGGCCGGCAGCGCTCCCTCGCGCTGGAGCCAGAACGCGGTGTCTTCGTAAGCCGATATGACGTAGTCCGCCTTCAGGCCGAGCCTTGTCGCGATCCCGATCGTGAAGCGCTCCGCATCCGCGATCTCGGCTTTGCGCGGATTTTCGACCGAGGCGATCAACTCGGCGTTGTTCCAGATCGGTTTGCCGTCCTTGCGCCAGTACAGCCCGAACGCCCAGCGCGGCAGGGTTTCGCCCGGATACCATTTGCCCTGCCCGTAATGCAGCAGGCCGCCCGGCGCGAAGCGCGTGTGCAGCTTGCGGATCAGTTCATCGGCGAGCGTGCGCTTGGTCGGGCCGACCGCGGCGACGTTCCATTCCGGTGCTTCCAGATCGTCGATCGAGACGAAGGTCGGCTCGCCGCCCATCGTCAGCCGCACGTCCTCCCTGCTCAGATCGGCGTCGATCCGTTCGCCAAGCTTGTCGAGCCGCGCCCAGGACTCGTCGGAGAATGGCCTCGTGATCCGCGGCGCCTCGCGGATCCGCTTGACGGTCATCTCGAAGCCGAAATCGGTGTTGGCGAAGCCCGCGGTGCCGGACACCGGCGCGGCCGAGCGATAATGCGGCGTGGCACAGACCGGAATGTGCCCCTCGCCGGTCAACATGCCCGAGGTAACGTCGAAACCGATCCAGCCCGCGCCCGGCAGATAGACCTCGGCCCAGGCGTGCAGATCGGTGAAATCGTTCTCGACCTCGCGCGGCCCTTCGAGCGGATCGATGTCGGGCCGGAGCTGAATCAAATAACCGGAGACGAAACGCGCGGCGAGCCCGATATGGCGCAGTGCCTGGATGAAGAGCCACGCCGAGTCGCGGCACGAGCCGGAGCCGGCCGCGAGCGTCTCCTCCGGCGTCTGGATGCCGGGCTCCATCCGGATGACGTAACCGATTTTCTTCTGCAAATGCGCGTTCAGCTCGACCAGGAAATCGACCGTGCTGTCGGCGCTGCGCGGAATGTCCTTCAGATAGGCAGACAGCAGCGGACCGGGCTCCGTCGTCTCCAGATAGGGCGCAAGCTCGGTCTTGAGATCGGCGGTGTATTCGAATGGAAAGCTGAAGGCGTAGGGTTCGACGAAGAAATCGAACGGATTGATCACGATCATCTGCGCCGTGAAGTCGACCTCGATCTTGAACTCGGTCGTCTTCTCCGGAAACACGTAGCGCGCCAGCCAGTTGCCCTGCGGATCCTGCAGCCAGTTCACGAAATGGTCCGCCGGCGTCACCTTGAGCGAATAGCTCAGGATCGGCGTGCGCGTATGCGGCGCGGGGCGGAGCCGGATGGTCTGGGGCCCAAGATCGATCGGCCGGTCGTATTTGTAGTGCGTGACGTGATGCAGTGCGACTGATATCGACACGGACGGGGGACTCCAGCAGCTTTTTTGAGCAGAACACTGCTGCCGGTCGACATCAAGCACTAACAACGGGCATGGCGTGCCCATCGGGCAGGCTAATAGCTACGCGGCCGCGCTCACATCGTCGCGCCCAGCACCCAGGGTGCGAACTCGGCGCCGCCGAAATCAAAACTCTCGCTCTTGGTCGGCTGGCCCGAGGCGGTCTTGAGGATGAGGTCGAAGATGCGCTGGCCGCAATCCTGCACGCTCTCCTGGCCGTCGAGGATGGTGCCGCAATTGACGTCCATGTCGTCTTGCATCCGCTTGTACATCGGCGTGTTGGTGGCGAGTTTGATCGAGGGCGCGGGTTTGCAGCCGAACACGCTGCCGCGGCCGGTGGTGAAGCAGACGAGATTGGCGCCACCGGCGACCTGCCCGGTCGCCGCCACCGGGTCGTAGCCGGGCGTGTCCATGAACACGAAGCCCTTCTTGGTCACCGGCTCGGCGTAATGCAGGACGTCGACGAGGTTGGTGCTGCCGGCCTTGGCCATCGCGCCGAGTGATTTTTCCAAGATGGTGGTGAGGCCGCCGGCCTTGTTGCCGGGGCTCGGATTGGCGTTCATCTCGGCGCCTTCGCGGCTCGTATATTCCTCCCACCAGCGCATCAGACCGACCAGCTTCTCACCGACCTCGCGGCTGACGGCCCGCCGCGTCAGCAGATGCTCGGCGCCATAGGTCTCCGGCGTCTCTGAAAGGATGACGGTGCCGCCATGACGGACCAGGAGATCGCTCGCCGCGCCCAGCGCCGGATTGGCCGACACGCCGGAATAGCCGTCGGAGCCGCCGCATTGCAGGGCCACGGTCAATTCGCTCGCCGGTACCGGCTCGCGCTTGACCTTGTTGGCGTCAACAAGCGCTTCCTTCACGAAGGCGACGCCGGCTTCCACGGTCTTGCGGGTACCGCCGACTTCCTGGATGTCCATCGCGCGCAAGCGCCCGGCGAGCTTTTGTTCCTGCATCAGGCCGCCGATCTGGTTCACCTCGCAGCCGAGGCCGAGCACGATCACGTTGGAGAAATTCACATGCCGCGCGTAACCGCCGAGCGTGCGGCGAAGCAGCGCCAAGGGCTCGTCCTGGGTCATGCCGCAGCCGGTCTTGTGGGTCAACGCGACAACACCGTCGACGTTCGGAAAGTCGGCCAGCGGATTGTCGCCGGTGAACGGATTCTTCTTGAACAT
The DNA here is from genome assembly GCF_049949265.1 of Bradyrhizobium genosp. P. NCBI lineage: Bacteria > Pseudomonadati > Pseudomonadota > Alphaproteobacteria > Hyphomicrobiales > Nitrobacteraceae > Bradyrhizobium > Bradyrhizobium genosp. P. The sequence goes on from NZ_CP188195.1 coordinate 6,574,872, forward strand.
GTCGGCGACGATGCCCGCGACATGGGCGCTGCAATTCACCGAGGTCAGGATGCCGATATAATTGCGCGTCGCAACCCGGCCGTCGGCGCGGCGGATGCCCTCGAAGGTCGCCGGCAGATCGAAATTCGGCACCGGCTTGACGTCGACGCCGTAGGCATAGTCCTTGGCGAAATCGCCCATGCCGCAATTCTGCGTGTGCACGTGCTGGCCCGGCGCGATCGGCGCAGTCGCAAAGCCGATGATCTGGCCGTAACGTTTGATCGGCTCGCCTGTCGCGATCGGCTTGATCGCCACCTTGTGGCCGGCCGGAATGCGATCGACCGTAGTGATGCCTTCCACCACCAGCCCCGGCGGCAGGCTCGCGCGCGCGATCAGGACGCTGTCGTCAGGATGCAGGCGGATGACGTGTGTCGGGGCCATGGGGGTCTCTCCTTCATCGCTTACTTCACCTCTCCCCGTTCTTTACGGTGAGAGGTCGAGTTCTCGCGCAGCGAGAATTCGGGTGAGGGGCAGGGCGTGCGCGCGATCACGAACACGATGCTCGCCGGATGGAGGCCCCTCACCCCAGCCCTCTCCCCGCAAGAGCGGGGCGAGGGGGAGGATAGAGTTACGCTTTCCCGCCGGAATCCTTGCGGGTCTGGTTGACCTGCATCTTGGCGTAGACCTGCATCAGGCCGACCTCGTTCGACAGCGTCACGAGCTTGAAGCCCATGTTGATGGCGCGTACCGCACCTTCGGCGCCTGAGCAGTGGATGCCCGGGTTGAGGCCACGCTTGCCGCATTCCTTGATGATCTTGTCGTAGATCTTGAGTATCTCCGGCTCGTCGCGATCGAGCTTCGGCACCAGGCCATAGGAGAAGCCGAGGTCGGACGGGCCGACATAGACGCCGTCGATGCCCTCGACGTCGAGGATCGCTTCCATGTTCTCGATCGCGGTCTTGGTCTCCATCATCGGCAGCAGCACGATCTCGTCGTTGGCGGTCTGCTGATAGGTGCCGGCCGAACCATACATGCCGGCGCGGATCGGACCGTTGGAGCGCACGCCCTTCGGCGGATACTTCGCATAGGAGACGAGGTTCTTGGCCTCCTCCGGGGTGTTAACCATCGGGCAGATCACGCCATAGGCGCCGCCGTCGAGCACCTTGCCGATGATGCCGGGCTCGTTCCAGGGCACGCGAACCATCGGGGTCACCGGATGGCCATGCATCGACTGGAAGCACTGCACCATCGAGAGATAGTCCTGCACGCCGTGCTGCATGTCGACGGTGACACTGTCGAAACCGCATTGCGCGATCACTTCGGCCGAAAACCCGGAGGGGATCGCGAGCCAGCCGTTTACGACCGCCTTGCCCGACGCCCAGACTTGCTTGACCTTGTTTGCCATTGATCGCGTTTCCCTTCGCGGTTTCTTGGGGGACTTGCCCTAGACTTGCCTTAGCTCGTCGCCCGCTGGATTGAGACTTCGCTGACGCCGACTTCGCGCGCGGTGTTCACTATCGCCGCCCAGGTGTCGTCAGGCAAGGGGATGCCGTTTTTGGTGCGCTCGGCGCGGGTTTTCCGCTCGGAATCGCCGGGAATCAGCACGGAATCGACGTTCGCGATCGGTTTGGTGGCGCGGATGAAGTCGGTATAGCGCGTGATCTCACCATCGAAGAAATTGCTGGTGTCGATCACCTTGGGATCGATGTAGAAAGCCAGCATGCCGTTGGCGAAACGGCGGTCCGGGGCGGTCGCGCCGGTGCCGGTCAGCGCTCCGCCAAGCAGTTCGCAGATGAACGCGAGGCCCGAGCCCTTGTGATCGCCAAAAGCGCGGATCGCACCTGTGCCTTTGGTGTGATCGCGCGGCCCGTCCGGCGTGAACGGTCCATAGAGCACATGCGGGTCTTCGCTGAGCGTCCCGTCCGCATCGACCAGCGCGGCCTTCGGCAGCTTCTTGCCACCGCGGCTTGCGACCAGCACCTTGCCCTCGGCAACCACGGAGGTGGCGAAGTCGAGCACGATCGGATCCTGACCGTCGCGCGGAATGCCAACGCAGTATGGCGCGGTCGACAGTCGCTTCTCAACGCCGCCATAGGGCGCGACCAGCAGCGAGCCGGCGGCGTTGACGAAGTGCACCGACACCAAGCCTTCGGCGGTTGCCATCTCGGCCCAGTCGCCGACGCGGCCGATATGGCCGGCGTTGCGCAGCGCGATCGCTGATAGCCCCGCCTTCTTGCACTTCTCGATGCCGAGCCTGACCGCGACGGGCGTGACGGTCTGGCCATAGCCGAACTTGCCGTCGACCACCGCGAGCGCCGGCGTATCGACCACGATCTCCGCAGTCTGGTTCGGCACCACCGAGCCCATCTTCTTCCACCTGACATAGACGGGAACGCGGATCACGCCGTGGCTGTCATGCCCGGTGAGGTTCGCGGTCGTCAGGTAAGTCGCGATGCGCCTCGCCTCCTCGGTTGAGGACTCCGAATGCGAGAAGACCTCGGAAACGAAGTTGATGAGATTATCAACCTTGATGGTGACCATGAAAGAACAGCTCGCTTGGATTAGGCGTGGACTTTAAGCATGAGACTTCTAGGCATGGGCTTTGGCGTGACCACCGAGATAGGCCGCGGCGATGGCTTCATTGCCCCACAATTCGTCGGGCTTGCCGCCTAGCACAATCCGCCCCGTCTCCAGGACAAAGCCATGATCGGCGACTGAGAAGTCCCATGCGCGCATTTTGCTCGACGAGCAAGACCGTGGTGTCTTTCCTGATCTGCGAAATGATACGGAACACCGCCTGGACGATGACGGGCGCAAGCCCAAGCGACGGCTCGTCCAGCAAGAGAAGCCGCGGCTTGGCCATCAGGCCACGGGCGACCGCGACCATCTGCAACTGGCCGCCGGACAGCGTCCAGCCAAGCGCATTTGAAAAAACGCGGATATCTGGAAACAAATCGAACATCGCATCCGCCTCACGCGAGATCTGCGACGTCGAAACCTTCCGGTTCGACGCACCGAGCATGATGTTCTCTTTCACGGTGAGGCCCGGGAACACGCGCCGGCCCTCCGGCACATGCGAGATGCCTAGCCGGACGATCGCTTCCGGCCCGAGGCCCGCGATCGAATGGCCGTCGAAGATGATGTCGCCCGAGGCGGGCTTGGCGAGGCCGCTGATCGCGCGCAACGTGGTCGACTTGCCGGCGCCGTTGGCCCCCAACAGCGTGACCACCTGCCCCTGCTCTACGGCGATAGTGATGCCGCGCAGCGCTTCGATCTCGCCGTAGCGGACCACGAGGTTGCGGATTTCGAGCAGCGGCATCATTCGCTCCCGAGATAGGCGGAGACGACGTCGGGATGACGCAGCACCGCCAGCGACTCGCCGTCCGCGATCCGGCGTCCGAAGTTCAGCACGGTGATGTGCTGGGCGGCTTCCGAGACCAGCGTCATGTCGTGATCGATGATCAGGATGGTGAGGCCTTGCGCTGCGATACGCTTGAGCAGCTCATGCAGCTCGAGCTTTTCGGTCGAATTGAGGCCGGCGGCCGGTTCGTCGAGCAGCAGCAGCGTCGGGTTCGACGCCAGCGCACGGGCTATCTCGATCAGGCGCTGATGGCCGTAGGAAAAGCTCGAGATCAACTCGTTGGCGCGGCTGCCGAGACCGACGAAGGTCAACGCCTCCATCGCCCGCTCGGTCAGCGCGTCGTCGCCCTTCCCGATCATGGTGTTGCCGGGACGCTCGGCACCGATCTCGACATTCTCCAGCGCCGTCATCGAACGGAACAGGCGGATGTTCTGGAAGGTGCGCCCGAGGCCTGCGGCCGTGCGCTGATGCGGCGCCATGTTGGTGATGTCGGTGCCGTCGAGCACGATCCTGCCGGATGTTGCCTTGTAGAGGCCGGACAGCACGTTCAGCGTCGTCGTCTTGCCGGAGCCGTTGGGCCCGATCAGCGCATGCACGCCGCCGCGCCTGACTGCGATGTCGACGCCGTCGACCGCCTTGAGGCCGCCAAAGTGCTTCGACAGCCCGGTCACATCAAGCACGATGTCGCCGGCGGTGGTCGCCGGTTTCAGCTGCAGCGCGGCCTTGGCGGGCGGCGCCTTGGCACGCGCGCGCCAGCGTGTGAAGGCGTCGGACACAAATCCCCAAATGCCGTCGGGCATGAAGCGGATGATCAGGATCACGAACAGGCCGTAGATCGCGAGATAAAGCCCCGGCACGCTCTTGAGAAAGCGCAGCCATTCCGGGATCAGGATCAGAAGTCCGGTGCCAATCGCCGAGCCGATCGGCGAGGCCACGCCGCCAAGCAGCGACATCGTCAGGAACACGATCGATTCCGCGAACGAGAACTGATCCGGACTGACATAGGCGAACCCGCCGGCGAACAGGCCGCCGGCGAGGCCGCCGAGCGCCGCGCACACCGCAAAGGCGTAGACCTTGGTGCGGAACACGTCGATGCCGTTGACGCCGGCCGCAAGCTCATTGTCGCGCACCGCGCGCATGGCGCGGCCAAGCCTGGTGTCCGGCAGGTGCCAGACCAGATAGCCGACGATGCCGAGCGCCGCGACGCAGAAGGCGAGATAGCTCTGCGAACTCTGGAACAAAGCGGGACGGCCGATGTTCGAGACGCCGTCCGGCCCATGCGTCAGCCAGATGGCGTTGATCATCACCAGCGTCACAATCTGCTGGAACGAGATCGTGACCATCGCAAGGTAATGGCCGCCGAGCCGCAACGTCGAGGCGCCGAGGAACGCGCCGGCCAGCAGCGCAATGACGCTGCCTGCGACGAGACATAGCCAGAAGCTCAGGTGCAGATCGGTGGTTCCGATGCCGACCGCGTAGGCGCCGAAGCCGAAGAACGCGGCCTGCGCCAGATTGATCTGGCCGCACAGGCCGAGCACGACCGAGAGCCCGAATACCGCGATCGAGAATGTCGTCGCCTGCATCAGGATGTTGAGGATGTAGCCGTCGAACTGCATCCGGGCGGCCAACGCCACCACGATGGCAACGCCGATGAAATACGGCAGGTGCCGAAGCAATAACGGCTTCGAGCGCACCGCGGGCGCCGTGACCTGAATGTTGTCGCTGGCGCTCATGCCTTCTCCGCGACACGTTCGCCGAAGATGCCCTGCGGCCGGAAGATCAGGAACGCGATCAGCACCAGGAAGGCAAAGCCGTCCTTGTAGGGCACCGAGATGTAGGCCGCGCCGAACGTCTCGATCACGCCAAGCGCAAGGCCACCGATAATGGCGCCGGCGACGTCGCCGAAGCCGCCGATGATGGTGGCGGCAAACGCCTTCAGCGCGATCGTCGAGCCCATCTGAATCGAGACGAACAGGACGGGGGCGACCAGGATGCCGGCGAGACCGCCGAGCATGGCCGAATAGATGAAGGTGATCATGATCATGGTGGAGACGGAAATGCCAAGCAGCGAGGCCATCTCCTTGTCCTGCGAGGTCGCCTGCAGCTTCTTGCCGAGCAGCGTCTTCTCGAAGAACCAGAAATTGAAGATCACCAGCAGGACCGTGACGCCGATAATCAGGAGATACTGGCTGTCGAGATAGACCGGGCCGAGTTGAATGCCGGGTGTCTCGAACCAGCCCGGCAGCACCTGCGGCTGTGGGCCGTAGATCGCGAGCACGGAGTTGGCGAGCAGGATCGAGGCGCCGATGGTGGCGATGATGACTGGCAGATAGCTGCGGTGGCGCAGCGGATAATAGACACCGAGATTGAAGACGACGCCGAGCAGCGCCATGCCGGCGAGTGCGATCAGGAACGACAGCCAATAGGGCCAGCCGAGATCGACAGCAAACACCACCATCAGATAGGCGGCGACCATCGAGAATTCGCCCTGCGCGAAGTTCACGACGTTGGTGGCGCGGAAGATCAGCACGAAGCCGAGCGCGACCAGCGCGTAGACCGCGCCGATGCCGATGCCCGTGAACAACAGTTGAAGGAACAGATCCATGGCAAGCTTCAGTTGAAGGGAGAAGCGAATATCCCGGCACCAGCCGGATCGGAGTGGTTGTTGTCTTCACAGCCTCTCGTTAAGGGCGATGCGGGAGGTGGTAGGGCTCTCCCCCCTTGCAGGGGAGAGTTGGTGAGAGGGGTAAGCCACGATCACCGCTCGTGCGGCTTACCCCTCTCCCTAACCCTCCCCCGCAAGGGGGGAGGGAACCCATCCATTGGTGCCTCCCTGACCCTTTCAGATCAGTCGTTGGACTCGATGTGCTTGTCGAAGACGATGCTGCCCTTGTCGTTCTTCACGATGTTGTAGCCGTGAAGCCCGTCGCCGTTCTGGTCGAAATTGTACTCGCCCTCGGCACCCGGGAACTTCTTGATCGCCAGGATCGCATCGCGGATCTTGTCGGGCTCGGTCGCGCCGGCCTTGTTGATCGCCGCTGCCAGCACGGTGACCGCGTCATAGGGCCAAGAGCTCTGGTTGTCGGGCGCGACCTTGACCGCGTCGCGATAGAGCTTGCCGAACGCCTTCGAGGCATCGCTGGAGTCTTCCGCGTAATCCGCGACACCAAAGGTGCCGTAGAGCGCCGGACCGGCGAGCTTGAGCGCGGTGATGTTGACGATCGAGGGCGAGCCGACCCAGGGAATGTTGACGCCGAGTTGGCGCAACTGGCGGGCAAAGATGCCGAGATCGTTCTCGAAGGTGAAATAGGAACCGAGGATGTCGGCGCCGGACTGCTTGATCGCGAGCACGACGGGGGTGAAGTCCTGGCTCTGGTTGGCATAGCCCTGGTCGAGCACCGGCGGAGCGCCGAGCTTGCCCAGCGCTTCCGTCAGCGCCTTGCCGCCGGCGGTGCCGAACGCGTCGGTCGAGTGCAGCACGGCCCATTTCTTCTTGCCGAGCGTGTTGACGCCGTAGTCGGCGATGACGCGGCCGGAATAGCTGTCATTGGGGCGGAAGCGGAACAGCCACTTGTTGCCCATATGGGTGAGATTCGGATCGGTGCCGCCAATCATCACGGGCTTGCCGAGCTTCAACACGTCCGGCGCCATCGCGTGGACCTGGGTCGAACGGATCGAACCGAGAAAGCCGACGATGTCGGATTGGGAGGCGAGCTTGGAGAAGGCCAGCACAATGCCGGGGTTGGTGGTCTGGTCGTCCTCGACGATCAGCTCGAGCTGTTTGCCGAGGACGCCGCCGGCCTTGTTGACGGCATCGAGCGCGAGCTTGGCGCCCTTGACGGCGTAACCGCCGGATTCCGCGGCAGGACCGGTGACGGGCGCGCACATGCCGATCTTGATGGTCGCGCCTTGCGCCTGCGCACTACGTAACAGCGCGGGAGCAGCGACACCTGCCGCCAAGCCGGCGGAAAACTCACGCCTCGTCAGTTTCATTCAATCCTCCCTGTAAACGCCGAACTTGCATGTCGGCTGCATTGAAACGAGCTAGATGCCCAGACTTGTTGCCCTGTCCACGGCCACACACAGCACGACGAGCAAACGTTTGCGCCGCTGCGGCGCACAACGGCGATTATTAATCCAAGCCTATGGCGCAACAAACCATGATTGTATATTGCACGCAATAGTCAAAAAGTCGCGCGGGCGGTGCGTAAATGCCTGCCGCGAGCGACTCGACGCAATCAATTGATAGTGTGCACGTGATAGTGTGGCCGCGGGCAGCCATCCATGTCGACGCCAAGAGCGAAATCGCAGACCAGACGGAAACAGCCGGCCTATGCGCTGATCAAGGGTGCATTGGCAAAGCGCATCCGGACCGGTGACGTTCCGGCTGGAACCGTGCTCTCCGAATCAGCGATCGCGACCTTGTTCGGCTCGAGCCGCTCTCCGGTGCGGCAGGCATTTGAGGAGTTGGAGCATGTCGGCCTGGTGCGCCGGTTCGACGGCCGCGGCGTCATCGCCGGCAAGCGCAAGGCCGAACCCCGGCGCGTTCCGATCACGCCGGAAATGCTGGGGCTGACCGACGGGCCCGTCGAGGCGGTCAGAAGCGATGCCTGGGACACGCTCTATTACGAACTCGAACGCGAAGTCATTTACCGATCGCTGTTCGGACGCTTCCGCGTCAGCGAACTCGCGCTGGCGCGGCATTTCCGGGTGGGGCGCACGGTGGCCCGCAACCTGCTGCTGCGTGCGCAGGCGATCGGCATCCTGGAGAAAGGCGCCAAGGCCCATTGGTATGTGGTGCCGTTGGACGAGGATCGCGTCCGCGACATCTTCGAGGTGCGGGCAACTCTCGAGCCGCTGCTGCTGAAATCCGCAACCACGAAGATTCCGGTGGCGTTTCTGGAGCGGATGGCCGATCGGCTTCGCGAGGGGATCCAATTCCGCAGCCGCGTCGGCATCGGTGAACTCGACGAGATCGAGGGTGACCTCCATATCCGGTGCCTCGGCTACGGCGTCAATCGCGAGATGATCGAAGCCCTCAAGCGCACCCACTGCTCCTTCGTGATCGGCAAGCACATCCAGGTGGCGCTGACCGCGCCGCAAATTGATTCCTTCATGGATGAGCATCTGGTGATCATTGACGCCTTGCGTGCTCGCGACGGTGACGCTGCAGCGGCGACAATGCGCCGCCATATCGAGTGGTCGCACTCCAAAGTTGCCGGCTGGATCGCCGAATTCCGCGCCATCAACGCGATTTCGCGCGTTCCTTACATGGTCTAGCCGGCATGCCAGACATCGTCGTACAAACGCTTGACTACTCGTCGCCTTCGATCCCGCCGTCATCGGAGGATATCATTCCGGAGAGGCCCGCCTCGAGCGCGCCGAGCATCTCCTGCAATTCCGCAAGCCTGCGCGCGCCGTAGCGTTTGGTGATTGCGGCGTAAATTGCCTCGGACGTCGGCGCCACCGCTTCGATCAGCTTCACCCCCTTCGCGGAGATCGAGACGACTGCGCGCCGCAGGTCGTTCTGCGCGGCCTTGCGCTCGATCAACTGGCGGGCTTCGAGATCGCGCAGGATACGCGACAGGCTTGGGCCGAGCAGGAACGCCACATGGGCGAGCTCGGTAACCTCGATCTCATCGACTGAGGTGAGCGCGCGCAGGATGCGCCACTGCTGCTCGGTCAAGCCGTGATTGCGCAGCGAGGGACGGAACTGCCGCATCACGGCTTCGCGCGCGCGCAGCAGCGACATCGGCAGCGAACGCGAGAATTCGCGCATCGGCGCCCGCCGGGACGAGCCACCCTCGGCCGGATTTGAACGCGGTTCGTTTGGCGATTTCTTGCGCGCCATTGTTCAATCCAGAACCGGTTCAATCCAGAGCGGCAAACTTTTGCACTGCAACATGCATCAAATCGGTTTGCGGAAATTCACTTAACATGTTAATCATCTCCTCACATCCACTTTGTGTAGCACGCATGGCCCTCTCCCACGACGATATCAGCGCGGCCGCCCGACGGCTCGACCAGGCGGAAAAGACCCGCAAACAGATCCGCCAGCTCTCGCTGGAATATCCCGGCATCACTCTTGCCGATGCGTACGCGATTCAGAAGGCCTGGGTCGAGATGAAGGTGGCGCAGGGCCGGATTATCAAGGGCCACAAGATCGGCCTGACCTCGAAGGCGATGCAGAGCGCGCTCAATATCGACGAGCCGGATTCCGGCATCCTGCTCGACGACATGTTCTTTGCCGATGGCGGGCTGGTGCCGAGCGATCGCTTCATCGCCACGCGGGTCGAGGCCGAACTGGCCTTCGTGATGAAACACCGCCTGGCGGGACCGGACTGCACGCTGTTCGACGTGCTCAACGCCACCGACTTCGTGGTGCCGGCGCTGGAAATCCTCGACACACGGGTCGAGCGGGTCGATCCGCAGACCAAGGCGACGCGCAAGATCTTCGACACCATTGCCGACAACGCCGCCAATGCCGGCATCGTGCTCGGCGGCCGGCCGATCCGGCCACTGGACGCCGACCTGCGCTGGATCGGCGCACTTTGCTATCGCAACGGCCAGATCGAGGAGACCGGCCTTGCCGCCGGCGTGCTCAACCATCCGGCGACCGCGGTGGCCTGGCTCGCCAACAAGATCGCGCCGAACGGGCTGGCGCTGGAAGCCGGACAGGTGGTGCTGGCAGGCTCCTTCATCCGCCCGATCGAAACCCGCAAAGGCGACACGATTCAGGCCGACTATGGACCCTACGGGTCCGTGAGCTGCTACTTCGCCTGACGTTTTGGTATCAGCAGGAGACCGGTATGCCGCATTTCACGCTTGAATATTCCGCCAATCTCGACGGCCTCGCCGACATGGGTGATGTCGTCGAGATGGTGCGCAAGGCGGCGGTCGAAACCGGCATCTTCCCGCTCGGCGGCATTCGTGTTCGCGCTATCAAATGCGAGCATTACGCGATCGCCGATGGCGGAAAAAACTACGGCTTCCTCGACATGGTGCTGCGGCTCGGCGAAGGCCGCGATCTCGCCGCCCGCAAGAAGGCCGGCGAGCACATCTTCAAGGCGCTGTCGGCCTATCTCGATCCGGTCTTCGCCAACAGCAAGTTCGCTCTGTCGTTCGACATGCAGATCAACGACAAGGAGACGAGCTGGAAACGCAACAACATCCACGACGCCCTGAAGAAAGTGGAGACGGTCCATGGATAAAGCGACATCATCCGACGTGTTCCAGGCCAACCGCGACCGCGCAGCTCCCCTGCTCGCCAAGTTGAAGTCCGAAGGCATCGGCCACATGATAGATGGCAAAATTGTGCCGTCAGTTTCAGGCCAGACCTTTGAGACGAAATCGCCCGTTGACGGCTCGGTGCTGGCGACAGTGGCACGTGGCAACGCCGAAGATATCGACCGGGCCGCGACCGCGGCGGCGCAGGCCTTCAAGGCCTGGCGCGACATGCCGGCTACGATGCGCCGCAAGCTCTTGAATCGCGTTGCGGATGCGATCGTGGATCATGCCGACGACATCGCCGTGCTCGAATGCATCGACACCGGCCAGGCGCACCGCTTCATGGCCAAGGCCGCGATCCGCGCCGCGGAAAACTTCCGCTTCTTCGCCGACAAATCCGCCGAAGCGCGCGACGGTCTCAACACGCCCTCGGACGAGCATTGGAATATCTCGACCCGCGTGCCGATCGGCCCGGTCGGCGTGATCACGCCGTGGAATACGCCGTTCATGCTCTCGACCTGGAAGATCGCTCCTGCCCTCGCCGCCGGCTGCACCGTCGTGCACAAGCCAGCGGAGTGGTCGCCCGTCACCGCTGATCTGCTGGTCAAACTGGCCAAGCAGGCGGGTATCCCCGACGGGGTGTTCAATACCGTGCACGGCTTCGGCGAAGACGCGGGCAAGGCGCTGACCGAGCATCCGGCCATCAAGGCGATCGGCTTCGTCGGCGAGAGCTCCACTGGCTCGGCGATCATGGCGCAGGGCGCGCCGACCCTGAAGCGCGTGCATTTCGAGCTCGGCGGCAAGAATCCAGTGATCGTGTTCGACGACGCCGATCTCGACCGCGCGCTCGATGCCGTCGTGTTCATGATCTACTCGCTCAACGGCGAGCGTTGCACGTCGTCGAGCCGCCTGCTGGTCCAGGAGAACATCGCGGCCACGTTCATCGAGAAGCTGACCGCGCGGGTGAAGGCGCTCAAGGTCGGCCACCCCCTCGATCCCGCGACCGAGATTGGGCCGCTGATCCATGAGCGGCATCTGGCAAAAGTCTGCAGCTATTTCGACGTCGCCAGGAAGGACGGCGCGACCATTGCGGTCGGCGGCAAGCCGCATGACGGCCCCGGCGGTGGCCACTATGTGCAGCCGACGCTGGTCATCGGCGCTAATGCAAAAATGCGCGTCGCGCAGGAAGAGGTGTTCGGCCCGTTCCTCACCGTGATCCCATTCAAGGACGAGAACGACGCCATCGAGATCGCCAACGGCGTGCAGTATGGCCTAACCGGCTATGTCTGGACGGGCGAGATGGGCCGCGCGCTCCGCGTCGCTGACGCGCTGGAGGCCGGCATGATCTGGCTCAACTCGGAAAACGTCCGCCATCTGCCGACCCCGTTCGGCGGCATGAAATCGTCCGGCATCGGCCGCGACGGCGGTGACTATTCGTTCGACTTCTACATGGAAACCAAGCACGTCTCGCTCGCCCGCGGGACGCACAAGATTCAGAAACTGGGAATGTAACCACCGTCATTCTGGGCGCAGCGAACCCGGAATCTCGAGATTCCGGGTCTGGTGTTAGCGCACCATCCCGGAATGACGGACAAAAATTTGAGGAAACAGCATGCCCGCTCCGCAACACGTCTTCGATCCGCCCTTCAACATCATACGTTGCAGCCACGCCGTGCTCGACGTCACGGATCTGAACAAGAGCGCCGCGTTCTACGAGAACACCGTCGGTCTCCACATTGAGGACCGCGACGACAAGGCGGTCTATCTGCGCGCCAGCGAGGAGCACCAGCATCACTCGGTGGTGCTGCGCAAGGCACCGAAGGCGGCCTGCAACCGGCTCGGTTTCAAGGTCGGCACGGATGCCGACCTCGACAGGGCGGCGGCCTTCTTCTCCGAAAACGGCATCGCTTACGCCTTCGTCGACCAGCCGTTCCAGGGCCGCACGCTGCACTTCACCGATCCGTTCGGCTTCCAGATCGAACTTTATGCAACGATGGAGAAGCGGCCGCATCTGCTGCGCCGCTACGACCTCTACAAGGGCTGTCATCCGCAGCGGCTCGACCATTTCAACGTGTTCGCCGCCGAGGTGCAGGACACCGTCGACTTCTATGCCCGGCTCGGCTTCCGCCTCACCGAATACGCCGAGGAGGATGGCGCCAACGGCCGCATCGCCGCCGCCTGGATGCATCGCAAGGGCAACGTCCACGACTTCGCCATCACCAACGGCCGTGGTCCGCGGCTGCACCACATCGCCTATTGGGTGCCGACCGCAATGAACATCGTGCATCTCTGCGACGTGATGGCCTCCTCCGGTTTCCTCGCCAACATCGAGCGCGGCCCCGGCCGGCACGGCATCTCGAATGCGTTCTTCCTCTACGTCCGCGATCCCGACGGCCATCGCATCGAGCTCTACACCAGCGACTATTTCACCGGCGATCACGACCATGAGCCGCTGCGCTGGTCGCTGCGCGATCCGCGCCGCCAGACGCTGTGGGGCGCGCCGGCGCCGCGTTCGTGGTTCGAGGAGGGCTCGCCGTTCGCGGGACAGGCGGTGCGCGAGCCGCGTTTCGTCGCCGACGTGCTGGTTGCGGACTGAGGATCTGATATGTCAGCACCCCGCTTCGCCACCTATTCCATCAACGGCGCCGTCGGCTACGGCGCCGTGACCGACACCGGCATCGTCGATCTCTCCGCGCGCTTCGCCAAGGATTATCCGACCCTGCGCGAAGTGATCGCGGCCGGCGCGCTGACCAAGCTCGCGGAAGACGCCGCCAGGCGTTCGCCCGACCATGCGCTCGACGCGGTCGTCTGGCAGCCGCCAATTCCGGCGCCGGAAAAGGTCATCTGCATCGGCGTCAACTATCCGGACCGCAATGCCGAGTACAAGGACGGCTCGGATGCGCCGAAATATCCGAGCATGTTCCTGCGCGTGCCGCGCTCCTTTGTCGGCCACGACGCAGCCGTCGTGCGCCCGCGCGCCTCGCCGCAGCTCGATTACGAGGGCGAGCTGGTGCTTGTCGTCGGCAAGACCGGCCGGCACATCCCGGAAAGCGCAGCTCTCGACCACATCGCGGCGCTGACCTTGTGCAATGAAGGCACCATCCGCGACTGGGTGCGTCACGCCAAGTTCAACGTCACCCAGGGCAAGAATTTCGATTCCACCGGCAGCCTCGGGCCGTGGATCGTGCCCTACACCAACGAGGCGCAGATCGCCGATATCCGCCTGACCACCCGGGTCAACGGCGAGGTCAGGCAGGACGACCGCACCTCGCGGCTCATCTTCGGCTTCCGCTACCTCATCAACTACATCTCGACCTTCACGACGCTGATAGCCGGCGATATCATCGTGACGGGCACGCCGACCGGTGCGGGTGCGCGGTTCGATCCGCCGCGCTACCTGAAGCCCGGCGATGTGGTAGAGGTCGAGGCCGAAGGCGTCGGCGTTTTGCGCAACGGCGTCGTCGACGAAGCCAGCTAACCAACGAACGGACAGTGCCATGACCTCAACATCCGGCGGCGAAGCCATCGTCAACGGTATCGTCGCCCACGGCGTCGACACCGTGTTCGGGCTGCCCGGGGCGCAGATCTACGGCCTGTTCGATGCGTTCCACCAGGCCCAGCTCAAGGTGATCGGCGCGCGGCACGAGCAGGCCTGCGGCTACATGGCGTTCGGCTATGCACGCTCCAGCGGCCGCCCCGGCGTGTTCAGCGTGGTGCCCGGCCCCGGCGTGCTCAACGCCTCCGCAGCGCTGCTCACCGCGTTCGGCTGCAACGAGCCGGTGCTGTGCCTGACCGGACAGGTGCCGACGCAGTTTCTGGGCAAGGGTCGCGGTCACCTTCATGAGATGCCCGATCAACTCGCGACCTTGCGCACCTTCGTGAAATGGGCCGACCGGATCGAATACCCCGACAACGCGCCCGCGATGGTCTCGCGCGCGTTCCAGGAGATGCTGTCGGGGCGCCGCGGCCCGGCCTCGCTGGAAATGCCATGGGACGTGTTCACCCAGCGTGCCCAGGTCACGCCTGTCAAACCGTTCGATCCGCTGCCGACGCCGCAGCCCGATCCTGACCACATCAAGGCGGCCGCCGATTTGATCGCGGGCAGCAAGGCGCCGATGATCTTCGTCGGCAGCGGCGCGATCGAAGCGCGCGAGGAGATTCTTGAGCTCGCCGAGATGATCGACGCACCCGTGGTCGCCTTCCGCAGCGGCCGTGGCATCGTCTCCAACGCGCACGAACTCGGGCTCACCATGGCCGCGGCCTACAAGCTCTGGCCGAAGACCGATCTGATGATCGGCATCGGCAGCCGCATGGAACTGCCGACGATGTCGCGCTGGCCCTATCGTCCGGACGGGCTGAAATGCGTGCGGATCGATATCGATCCCGTCGAGATGCGGCGCAGCCCTGCAGACGTCGCTGTGATCTCCGATTCCAGGGCCGGCACCGCCGATCTCGCCGCCGCCGTCCGCAAGGTCGGCTACAGCAAAACCTCGGGCCGGCGCGCCGCGATCCGCGAGGCGACGGCAGCCGCCGAGCAGGAGATCCAGCGCATCCAGCCGCAGATGGCTTATCTGAAGATCCTGCGCGAGGTGCTGCCGGCCAATGCCATCGTCACCGACGAGCTGTCGCAGGTCGGCTTCGCCTCCTGGTACGGCTTTCCGATCTACGAGCCGCGGACCTTCATCACCTCGGGCTATCAGGGCACGCTGGGCTCCGGTTTCCCGACCGCGCTCGGCGCCAAGGTCGCCAACCCGAACAAGCCCGTGGTCGCGATCACCGGCGATGGCGGCTTCATGTTCGGCGTGCAGGAACTCGCCACTGCCGTGCAGTTCAAGATCGGCGTGGTGACGCTGGTGTTCAACAACAACGCCTATGGCAATGTCCGCCGCGACCAGCGCGAACGCTTCGACGGCCGCATCGTCGCCTCCGACCTGGTCAACCCGGATTTCGTCAAGCTCGCGGAATCCTTTGGCGCAGGTGCGGCGCGCGTTACCTCGCCGGATCATTTCCGCCCCGCGCTGGAGAAGGCGCTGGCGGACGGCGGCCCCTATGTGATCTCGGTGGAAGTGCCGACCGGTTCCGAAGTCAGCCCATGGGCGTTCATCCACCCGGCGAAGAACAACTGAGGCCGACGGCGCCTCAACGCACCTTGCGGAAGGTGAGATTGATGCGCTGGCGGCCGAGCACGCCGTGCTCACCGTCGGCGAGCGGCGCAACGCCATGATAGAACAGCCGCGATGGCCCGCCCCAGACCGCGACGTCGCCATGCTCCAGCCGGTAGCGGCGGGGCGTGTCGCTACGCTTGAGGCCGCCAAACAGGAAGGTCGCCGGCAGCCCGAGCGAGACCGAGACGATTGGTGCTGCGTAATCGAGCTCGTCCTTGTCCTGATGCAGCGACAGTTTTGCGCCCGGCACGTAGCGGTTGATCAGGCAGGCCTCCGGCGCGAAGCCGTTGAAACCGGCCTCGGCCGCGGCTTCGGCGGCGAGCCTGCATAATACCGGCGGCATCGGTGGCCAGGATTTTCCAGAGTCCGGATCGATGCCGTCATAGCGATAGCCGCTGGGATCGGAGACCCAGCCGGCGTTGCCGCAATTGGTCATCGCAACCGACATCCGGTGGCCGCCCGGCGTGATCAGATGGCGGAACGGCGCCTGCTTGACGATGTCCCGCAACGCCGGGATCAATTCGGCCATGAAGGTCCCTGCGAAACCACGCAGCAACACCGCGCCCTCCGCGATCGTCTCGCGCGGAGCCCGTGCGTCGCCAACGGTCTCGAACAAATCAGCCGTCACGCCTGTCTGAACTCACTTCGCATCGTGGAAGATCACCCCAACGGTGTGGCGATGGCCAGATCTGATACGGCTGACGCCGTGACGCAGATTAACCCGATAGGACCCGCGTGTCCCCTGCACCGGACGATGATGCACGGCAAACGCCACCGCATCGCCCTGCGCGAGCGGTACCACTTCGGGCCGCGACTGCATCCGCGGCCGCTGCTCGGTCAGCACGAACTCGCCGCCGCTGAAATCGCGCCCCGGCTGCGACAGCAGGATCGCGACCTGGATCGGAAATACGTGCTCGCCGTAGAGGTCCTGATGCAAGCAGTTGTAGTCGCCCTCGCCATATTGCAGCAGCAGCGGGGTCGGTCGCGTCTGCCCGGCGTCGTGGCAGCGTTTCAGGAACGCAGCATGCGATGCGGGGTAGCTGATATCGATCCCCATCGTCTGGTTCCAGCGATTGGCCGTGGCCGTCAACTGCGCGTAGAGCGCCGGACGCAGTTCGGCGATCAGGTCGGGCAGCGGATAGGAAAAATACTTGTACTCGCCGCGACCGAAACCATGGCGTCCCATCACGACCTTGCTGCGGAACTGGCTGTCGTCAGGATAGAGCGCAGTGATGCCATCGCATTCCTGCGGCGTCAGCAGGCCGTTGAGGACGGCGCAGCCCTGCCCGTCGAGATCGGCCGTGATCCGGACCCAATCCAGCGCATCGACGCGGGCGGGGATGTCCGATTGTGCCGCGTGGGCGGCGGCTTTGGCTGTTGCTTTCATGAGCCGGAGTTTTGCCCAGGATCGTGGTCGGCGCCACCCGATTTCTGGCAGGAAAATGCCCGGCGCAGCGCCACAAACTCACTGTCGTCCCTGCGAAAGCAGGGACCCATAGCCACCGTCATTAATTGTTGAGATGGCTGGGGCCGCAGCGTGGCAGCCACAAAGTCCTGGGGTTATGGGTCCCTGCTTTCGCAGGGACGACCCGTGGATAGACTTGTGGAAAGAGATCAGCCCCGCACCGGCAACGTGATCACGTCATAGCCGTGCGCAATCTTCCGCTTCAGCACCGGATCTTCCAATTCGAATTCGAAGCGGCTGGCCGGGCGGATGCCGCCCTTGGCCGCGAAGGTGCCGCCGAACATGGCGCAGCCGTCGGGCAATCCGCCCCCGCCGAACCCGCGGGCAATTAGGTCGTTCACCGGCAGCATATGGTCGAGCGTGCCTTCCTGGTAGAGCACGCGCTGGCCGCCGATGACGGCCCAGGAGCGCAGGACTAGCTGATCCCAGTGGCCGATCACGTCCTCGAGCTCCCAAAGCTCGGATGCGATCGGCTTGTCGCACATCTGCTTCGATACCGTGACGCTGTAGGCCTCGACCTTGCGGTCGGTGTGGTCGGAGCCGCAGCCGACGAAAATGCGGCCCTGCCAGCCGATCAGCACGAATTCGACCTCGCCGCTGGAGTCCTCGCCGCAGACCTCGATCGTATCGGCGAAGGTGAGCCGGCGCGCCGAGCAGCGGTAATAGATCGGCGTCGTCGCCGGACGCGCGATGCCGATCGCTTCCAGCTCGGCGATATGCTTGTCGCGCGCCACCGGATCGCGGCCGGTCCAGCCGGCAATGACGGCCTGCCTGATTTCCAGCGTGAGCGGCGTGGCGACACCCTTGTCGTCGACGTTAAAGGTGAGATCAAACACGGATGACGGCCTCCATACAGGCCGCAAGCTCGAAAATGCGGCGATCCGATCCGCCTGCCGCCGCGAGCATCAGGCCGACCGGCACCTCGCCCTCGCGATGCGCCGGCAGCGAAATCGCGCAGCCGTCGAGCACATTGATCAGCGTGCAATTGCGTAGCGCGCGCAGGTTCTGCACAGCAAAGGCCTTGTCGTCCGCGAGATCGGCGATCACCGGCGGCGTGTTCGCCGTGGTCGGCAGCACCAGCGCGTCATAGTGTGCGATCCGCCTACCGGTGCGGGCGATGAAGGAGCGGCGCGCGTTGAGCAGATCGATGTAGTCGGCCGCCGGGAAGCCCTCGCCGCGCACGATGCGGGAGGAGACGCGGGGATCGTACACATCGCCCTTGCTGGCGATCAGGAAGCGGTGCCAGGCATAGCTTTCCGCTGCGGCAAAACCGCCTTTGGCGTTCATCACGCCGACATCCAGGAATTCCGGCACCTCGATCCGTTCGATCAACGCGCCGGCGCGTGACAACGCCACGAGCGCGCGCTCGAAGGTTTTCGCGACGGCGTCATCGAGATCGTCGAGCACAACCGTGGTCGGCACCGCAAGCCGCATGCCCTTCACGGAGCGCGCGCTCAACGGCTCGACCTTCTCGTCCGCCAGCACGGCATCGAGCGCCGCGCAGCACGCCACCGAATTGGCCAGCGGTCCGTAGCTGTCGAGCGAAAACGAGAGCGGCACTCCGCCTGCGAGCGGAATGCGGGCTTGCGTCGGCTTGTAGCCGACGATGCCGTTGAAGGCCGCCGGGATCCGGCAGGAGCCGCCGGTGTCGGTGCCGAGCGCGCCGAACGCCATGCCGTCGGCGATCGAGACCGCAGCTCCCGAGGACGACCCACCCGGCACATGGCCGACGCTCCGGTTCCAGGCGCTCTTCGGCGTGCCGTAATGCGGATTGATGCCGATGCCGGAATAGGCGAACTCGGTCATGTTGGTGCGGCCGATCACGACGAAGCCGGCGCGCTTGAGCCGCGCCACCACGGGAGCATCGGCGTCCGCCGGCGCGGAGTCATCCAGCGCCCGGGAGCCGGCGCGCGTGACCTGGCCCTTGATGTCGAACAGGTCCTTGATCGAGACCGGGATGCCGGCAAAGGGCGATGGCGCGGCATTGGCCTTGCGCAGCCGGTCCATGGCGTCAGCCGCCTCCAGCGCCGCGTCCCGGTCGACATGGATGAAGGTGCGCTGGCCCTCGCCTGCGGGATCGGCAATCTTGGCGATGCATTGCTCGACCAGCTTGTGGGCGGAGGTGGCGCCGCTGGCGAGATCGGCGGCCAGGGCGGCGAGCGTCGGATTATCAGGCATGGCTTTCACTTCCTGGCTTGCAGCTGATTGTCGCCCGGATCGTCGTCGATTTCCAGATCAAGCAGCGCCGAACTCAGCGACTTGCCGTGGGCATCGAGGGCGAGCGATCGTGTCACTCCACCACCGAGCGTCCCGGTCATCACGAAATTCAGCGCCGCAATCCTGGGAAGCTCATAGCGGACGACATCCCCCTCGACAATGCCGGAAAAATGCGCCTTCACCCGCGCGCAGGTGACCTGGGCAAGCAGCAAAGGGTAATGCCTGGCGTCATAGGCGATCACGGAAATGTTTGAGGTGTTGCCTTTGTCGCCGGTTCGGGAATGGGCGATCTCGCGCAGCTTCACGTCAAGCCTCCACGAAACGAATCTGCGGCTTCGCGAGCCCGCGCGGCAGCAGCACCGAGGCGACCGCGACGACGTCACGCGCCGATTTCCAGGCGCCGCCGCCTGCCGCCGGGCCGTTGGTATAAAGCGTCTCGACCTCGTTGCCGATCCTGATTGCCTCACGAAGACTTTCGGTGCGTCCAGTCACGCGCACGCGGACCTCGTAAGGCTCGCCAGCGCCGGCCGACAGGTCCGGGCCGTGCAGGGCATCGACGCCGATCAGGTCGAACCGTATTTCGCTCGCAGCCACGCCCATCAGCTTCAGCCGTTCGCGGACAATCTCGAGCGCCAATCGTCCGCGCGCCAGCGCACCGGGACCGGCATAGGACATCTGGCCTTCGCCGATATAGCTGTCGACATAGCCGACCGAAACCTTCAGCGTCTCCGTGCGCCCAGTGCCGCGGCCGCCGCTGATCCGCACCCGGTCCGGGCCGATCTCCGCGACGGTGACTTCGGAGAAATCCGCAACCACGTCCGGCTGAAGATAGCTCTTGGGATCGTGCACCTCGTAGAGCAGTTGCTCCTTGCAGGTCTGCGCGGTCACCGCCCCGCCACTGCCCGCCACCTTGGTCACGACCAGCGAGCCGTCTTCATCGACCTCGCCGATCGGAAAGCCGAGCCGCGCCAGACCGGCGACATCCTTGTATCCGGGATCGGCGAAGTAGCCGCCGGTGATCTGGCCCGCGCATTCCAGCAAATGGCCGGCGACGGTGCCCTGCCCCAGCAGATTCCAGTCGTCCATCTTCCAGCCGAAGGCATGGATCATCGGCGCCAGGAACAGCGCCGGATCGGATGCGCGCCCGGTGATCACGATGTCGGCCCCCGCGGTGAGCGCGTCGGCCATCGGTTCGGCGCCGAGATAGGCATTGGCCGACAGCATTCGGTTGCCGAGTTGCTTGATCGTGCCCTCGAATTCCATGATCGGGAGATCGCCGGCCTTGCAGGCGTCGAGCACATCGTCGCCGATCACGGCCGCGATCTTGAGCTGCGGCAAGCCGAGCGATTTCGCGATCTCGGCGGTCCTGCGCGCCGCGGCTTCCGGGTTGGCTGCGCCCATATTGGTGATGATCTTGATGCCCTTGGCGGCGCAGAGCGGCAGCACCGCCCGCATCCGCTCCTCGAGCAGCGGATCATAACCGCTGTCGGGGTCCTTCATCCGCGCCTGCTGGGCCAGCGCAACGGTGCGCTCGCCGAGGCATTCGAACACCAGATAATCGAGGGCGCCCTTTTCGGCGAGTTCTACCGCAGGCTCGATGCGGTCGCCCGAATAACCTGCGCCGGATCCGATCCTGATTGTCCGCATCACTTCAGCCCGAAATAGGCGCGGTGCAGCTCTTCATTGCCGCTCATCTCGGCAACCGTGCCGGAGAAGCTGATACGTCCGCCTTCCAGCACGAACACGCGCGTTGCGACGTCAAGGAAACCGATATTTTGTTCGGCGATCAGGAGTGCCAATCCGCGGCCCTGCAGGCTGGAGAGAATGCGGATGACTTCCTTGACGAAAAGCGGCGATAGCCCGGCCGAAGGCTCGTCCATCACCAGCAGTTTTGGCTCGGCCGAGAGGGCCTTGGCGATGCCGAGCATCTTGCGCTGGCCACCGGAGAGGCTGGAGGCCGGATCGCGGCGCTTGTCGCGCAGCACCGGGAACAGACCGTACAATTCGTCGACCCGACCGCGCGGATTGGAGTGGCCCAGCGCCTGCGCGCCGACGCGGATGTTCTCCTCGATCGACAGATCGGGAAACACGGCAAGCTCCGACATATAGGTCATGCCGCGCTTCATGCGGTCCGACGAACGCATCCGCGTGACGTCCTCGCCGCCGAGCCTGATATGGCCGCTGCGCGCCTCGATCAGGCCGACCAGCGATTTCAGGAAGGTGGTCTTGCCGGCGCCGTTGGCGCCGAGCAGCAGCACGGTCTCGCCGGCGCGGACGTCGAGGTCGACGCCCCACAGCACCTGCATGGTGCCGTAGCCGGCATCGACGCCCTTGGCGTCCAGCAGTGGCGTTGCATCAGGCGGCATGCTCGCCTCCCAGGAATACCTCGATCACCTTCGGCTCGCGCACCGCAGTGGCGAGCGTGCCCTCAAAAATCTCCTTGCCGGCATTGAGCACAATGACGCGGTCGGTGATCTGCTCGATGAAGCCCATCAGATGCTCGACCACGATAACAGCCGTGCCCGTTGCGGCCAGCGCCTTGATGCGCCCGGCAATCCAGTCGAGCTCCGCCGGATTGAGGCCGGCTGCGAGTTCGTCCAACAGCAGCAGCCGCGGCCGCGTGGCGAGCGCGCGGGTGAGGTCCAGCATCTTCTGCTGCGCGCTGTTGAGATCGGCGGCCGGAAGGTCGGCGACCTCCTTCAGCCGGTATTCGTCGAGCAGTTCCGCCATCGACGGCGGTGCAACCGTGGCGCGGCCGTAAGCCAGCGCCACCTGGATGTTCTCGCGCACCGTCAGTGACAGGAACGGCTTTGGAACCTGGAAGGTGCGGTTGATACCGCGGTGAACCAGTTTATGCGAGGCGACGCCGCCGGACGCCACGCCGTCGAATACCACCTCGCCACCGTCGGGCGCATAGAGGCCGGAGATGACGTTGATCGCCGTGGTCTTGCCGGAGCCGTTGGGACCGACGAGGCCGAGGATTTCGCCGGCCATGACGTGGAAGCTCAGGCCGTCGAGCGCATGGAAGCCGCCGAACCGCTTGACCAGCCTGGAGACCTTGAGGATGGGCGGTTGCTCAGGGGACATGCCACCCCCTGCGCGTTGCCAGCGACACCAGCCCTGCGGGCAGGAACAGCACGAGTCCCATGATCAGCAGGCCATAGATCAGCTGGAAATATTGCGGCGTCGTGAAGCCGATCAGATTGTAGATGCCGTAGAGGATGAGCACGCCGACGATCGGTCCGGTGATGGTGGCGACGCCGCCGAACAGCGCGAACACGATCGCGAAGATGCTGAAGTCGCCGGAGAAGACGTTGTCGGGGTAGAACACCGAAACGTACCAGGCGTAGATGCCGCCGGCGAGACCCGCCACCAGCGCGGAAGCAAGCCAGGCGATCACCCGCATCTTGATGACGTTGACGCCGGCCATCGAGGCTGACACGGCATCTTCCCGGACCGCCTGCAGGGCAAGGCCGAACGGCGAGTTCTTCAGATAGACGACACCGGCGAGCGTCAACGCCAATACGACCAGCGCCGCGTAGTAGGCATTGTCCGGATTGAACGTACCGGTGAGCGACACACCGTAGGGTCCCTTCGTGATCCCCTCCAGCGCCGGATTGGCGACGAAGTGCAGCACCGCCAGCGACGCCGCGAGGTTCGCGATCGCAAAATATGCACCCGACAGCCGCAGCAGAGGCGTCAGCAACAGGCCGAGCAGGACCGCGACGACGCCGCCGACCAGCACAGCGAGCGCGGCCGGTGTGTGCAGGTGCATCACCATGATGGCAAAGCCGTAAGCACCGGCGCCGAAGAAGCCGACATAGCCGAACGGCAGATAGCCGGTGAAGCCGTAGATGATGTTCACGCCCTGGGCGAGGATCAGGAAGATCACGAAGTTGAACAGCAACAGATGATTTTGATAGACGCCGGGCAGCACCGCAAACACGACGATCAGCGGCGCGAGGATGAACAGCAGGTGTTTCGAAGCACTAGGCAACGCGCACCCGCCTTCCGAGCAGGCCGCTCGGGCGTAACAACAGGATCAGGATCAGGAGCACATAGGGCAGCAAATCGGCCCACGAGCTGAGATAGGTCTGCACCAGCATGTAGAAGACGCCATAGACGACACCGCCGAGCGCGGTGCCCAAGGGATTGCCGAGCGAGCCCAGCACCACGATGGCAAACGACGTCACCGTGGCATCCGCGCCGAAAGCCGGCGTCACCGAACCGAACATGAAGGGCGCGAACACGCCGGCCACGGAAGCGAGCCCGAGCCCGATCCCGAACGCCGCCGCGGAGACGCGGTCGACGTCGATGCCGGTCGCCAGCGCCTCGTCGCGGCGTGACATCACCGCACGCGTCAACGTGCCGAGCCGGGTGTGATAGAGGTAGAGATAGACGCAACCGATCGCGATCAGGCTGGTGATGGCCGCGATCACCCAGGGCGCGGGAAAGCCCTGGCCGAAGATCTGGATCGGCCCTGCGCTGCCTGCCTTGCCGCCAAACCATTTGACTTTGATCGTCGTAAACACCGTGCCGAGCAGCCGGCTCTGGATCGACCGCTCGCTGGTGCCCGCAAAGATCGTGGTGACGGCCTCGATCACCTGCGACAGGCCGAAGAACAGGATGATCGACAACATTTCCGGATTGGCCGAGCCCTGCAGTCGCGGCACGAGCACCCAATAGAGCAGCAGTCCCGCGAGCACGAAGACCACGAAGGCCAGCGGCACCGCAAACAGCGGGTCGATGCCGAAGATGCCGACCACGCCGAGCGCGATGAAGGCGCCCAGCATCAGCATGTCGCCATGCGCGAGGTTGACGACGCGCATGACGCCGAACACGAGGTTAAGGCCGATGCCGACCAGGCTGAAATACAGCCCGAACAGCACGCCGGCAACGAGCGCATACGTCATGCTAGCGCCCGCCGCCGAAGGTCTCGTTTGCCGCCCTGGACTGCATTACGGCGCCGGATAGACCGGCTTGCCGGTCGCGGTCTCGTGCGGATAGATCGAGGTGAACTTGACGTGTTCGTGCTCGTCGACCGAGAGCTGCCCGAGCGGCGTCAGTTCGCCGATCTGCCCGCCGGTCTCGTCCAGCGCGAAGGTGCCGTCGAGCGTCTTGAGCTGGCCGCTGAGCGAGAACACCGCGCGGCGCAGCTCCATCTGGTCGAGGCTGGTCGCAACCGACAGCGTCTTTTCGATCACTAGCGCGGTGGTATAGCCGGCCACCGCATTAAAGCCGAACTCCATCTTGCCGTCGTTGTACTTCTTCTCCCAGGCGGCACGGAAATCCTTCATGTTCATCCCGAAATTGACGGGATAATCCAGTTCGGACGGCGGCACATAGGTCCAGACGTGCTCGAGACCCTTGGCGCCGACGTTCTTCTCGAGCAGCTCGGTTTCGAGGCCGGCATAGATCGCGAACAGCATCTTGAACTTGATGCCGACGTCCTGGACGTTGCGCAGGAAGGCGATGTCGTTCGGCGCGTAGCCGAAATGGATCACCGCGTCCGGGTTGGTGTTGTTGATGTTGTTGATGATGACGTTGTAGTTCGTGGTCTCGGTCGGGACGCCCTGATCGTAGACGATCTCGATCGGCGCGCCGGAGTCCTTGACGAACTTTCTGAAGGCGTTGGCCTGCGTTCCCGTGAACTCATTGGTCGAATAGAGGATCGCGACCTTCTTGATGCCGAGGCCGGGACCGTCATGGCTGATGAAATCGGCCACCGGCTTCGGCCAGACGGTCGACGTCGGGTCGGCCATCAAGGCGATGTAGGGATTGTCCTTGGAGAAGAAGCTCGCGCCGGTGCCGGTCTGGTCGAACAGGAACATCTTGTGGTCGCGCGCGATCGCAACCGCAGGCGCCGTCAGTACCGATCCGGAATCGGCGACCACAAGGTCGACCTTGTCCTGGGTGATGAGCTGGTTATAGAGCGTCGAGGCGGTCGCGGTGTTGCTCTGGTCGTCATAGGAGACGAGCTTGATCGGGATCTTCTTGTCGAACGCCTTCACAAAGACGCCGCCTTCGGCGTTCTTCTGTTCGACCCAGAATTTCAGCGAGCTGTAGACCGGCATCGAGATCGAGGCGTAGCGCCCGGAGGACGCGTAGAGCGTGCCGATCTTGATTTCGGTGGGCGCATCCGCCGCCATGGCCTGCGTCGCAAATGCAAGGCTGGCGGCGAGTGCCGCGCCGGTCATCTTCAGCATTGTTATTCCTCCCGGATGCTTGTTCCGCGGCCCTTCTACGCGGGGGATCGGAGGGACACAAGCATGGCCGCCTCATCAATTGTGCGAGGGACGGAATATGCGGCATGCGCGGGACACAGGCTGCTGCGCAGGCCGCCGATACACCGTTGACGGCCATTGGTCCAATGGCGCATCAAGACCGTAACGAATTCGGGAGGAAGTATCAGACATGGCCGAACCCGCACGCGCAAAACCAAAACCGACACCGGAAACCCAGCATTTCTGGGACGGCACCAGGGCCGGCGAACTGCGCCTGCAGCGCTGCGATGCCTGCGCCAATGTCTACTTCCCGCCGCGGCCGTTCTGCCCGTCCTGCGCCTCGCGCAAGGTCTCCGTCTTCAAGGCGACTGGCAAGGGCAAGCTCTACAGCTATGTCATCAACCATCGCCCCGCCGCGCCCGGCTTCACGCCGCCCTACGCCATTGCCGTGGTCGAGCTCGACGAGGGCCCGCGCATGATGAGCAACATCATCGACTGCCCGCAGACGCCGGAGGCGCTTGAGCTCGACATGCCGCTCGAGGTCGCCTTCGAGGCGCTCGACGACAAGATCACCCTTCCGTTGTTCCGTCCGGCGAAGGGATAATCGTCATGCGCAGAAATGCAGTTGCCGTCGTCGGCGCGGCTGAAACCACCGAACTCGGCGTCATCCCGAACATGTCGCAGCTTCAGTTGCACGCAGATGCTGCGCTGAACGCCATCGCGGACGCCGGATTGAAACTCTCCGACATCGACGGCTTCGCCACCGCGGTCGAGACGCCACAACAGGTCGCACACTATCTCGGCATCACGCCGACCTGGGTTGACGGCACCTCGGTCGGCGGCTGCTCGTTCATGCTGCATGTCCGCCACGCCGCGGCGGCGATCGAGGCCGGTCTCTGCAAGACCGTGCTGATCACCCACGCCGAGAGCGGCAAGTCGATGATCGGCAAGGCGCCGCGCTCCACGGCGCCCGACAGCTTCAATGGCCAGTTCGAGTCGCCCTACGGCGTCTACGGTCCGCCGAGCATGTTCCCGATTCCCGTGCTGCGCTTCATGAAGACCCACGGCATCACCCATGAGCAACTCGCGATGGTTGCCGTCGTGCAGCGCGAATGGGCGGCGAAGAACCCGCGCGCCACGATGAAGGACCCGATCACGGTCGCCGACGTGCTGAACTCGCGGATGATCGCCTATCCGTTCCGCCTGCTGCAATGCTGCCTCGTCACCGACGGCGGCGGCGCGCTGATCCTGACCTCGGCCGACCGCGCCAAGGATTTTCCGAGGAAGCCGGTCTATATCCTCGGGACCGGCGAGAGCGTGGAAACGCCAATGGTCAGCCAGATGAAGACGTTTGACTCGTCGCGCGCCTTCAAGGTGGCGGGCCCGCTCGCCTTCAAGGAAGCCGGCATCGCCCACAAGGACGTCGATCATCTGATGATCTACGACGCGTTCGCGCATCTGCCGCTCTACGGCCTCGGCGACCTCGGCTTCATGCCTCATGAGGAGGCCGGCAAGTTCATCGCCGACGGCCATACACGTCCCGGCGGCAAGCTGCCGCTCAACACCAATGGCGGCGGCCTGAGCTACATGCATTCCGGCATGTACGGCATGTACGCCTTGCAGGAGAGCGTGCGGCAGATGCGCGGCATCGCACCGGCGCAGGTGCCGAACGCGAAGATCTCGGTCTGCCACGGCGTCGGCGGCATGTTCGCGGCGAGTGGCACGATCATCTTTACGAACGAGAAGTAAGCCGTCCTTGAGAGAAGCGCCGCTCTTTCCTCTCCCTCGCCCCGCTCTTCGCGGGGAGAGGGTTGGGGTGAGGGGCCGCCTCCACACATTCGGACTCACGGAGAGTCCCCCTCACCCGGATCGCATCTGCGATGCGATCCGACCTCTCCCCGCAAGCGGGGCGAGGTAAGAAGCACCGGATCAAATCGGAGAATCCACATGGCAAAATCACTGCAGGACAAGGTCATCATCGTCACCGGCGCGGGCCGCGGCATCGGCCGTGAGATCGCGCTGCTCTGCGCCGCCGAAGGCGCCAAGGTCGTCGTCAACGATCCCGGCGGCGCCGCCGACGGTGCAGGCAACAGCGCGGCGCCCGCCGAGGAAGTGGTCGAGGAGATCAAGAAGCGCGGCGGAACGGCCGTGGCCAATTTCGAGTCCGTGGCGGAGGCGATCCCGGCGAGCAAGATCGTGAAGACCGCGACCGACCATTTCGGCCGGCTCGACGGCGTCGTCAACAATGCAGGCATCCTGCGCGACATGATCTTCCACAAGATGAGCGTGGAAGCATTCGAGTCGGTCATCAAGGTGCATTTGATGGGCTCTTTCTATGTCAGCCATGCCGCGGCACGGCTGTACCGCGAACAGGAGAGCGGCTCCTTCGTGCACTTCACCTCGACCTCGGGCCTGATCGGCAATTACGGCCAGGCCAATTACGCCGCCGCCAAGCTCGGCATCGTCGGACTGTCGAAGTCGATCGCGCTCGACATGGGCCGCTTCAACGTGCGCTCGAACTGCGTTTCGCCGTTCGCCTGGACCCGCATGATCGGCACCATCCCGACCGAGACCGATGCCGAGAAGGCGCGCGTCGAGAAGATCAAGCAGATGGGCCCGGAGAAGATCGCGCCGGTTTGCGCCTATCTGCTCTCGGACGCCGCCAAGGACGTCACCGGACAGATTTTCGGCGTGCGCATGAACGAGATCTTCCTGTTCGGCCAGCATCGTCCGATCCGCTCGGTGCATCGCAGCGAGGGCTGGACGCCGCAGACGCTTGCCGAGCACGGCATGCCGGCCCTCAAGGGATCGTTCCCCAAGCTCGATCGCTCAGCCGACGTGTTTAGCTGGGATCCGATCTGAAGGAGGCGAGTAGTAAGTCGCGAATGGCGCGTTGGGAAATGACTCGTCGTTCGCGCTATTCGCTACTCCCCATTCGCTATTCGCCCAGCATCACCCGCTGTTCCTCAAGCCCGCCGAAATCCCGTTGATCGTGATCTGGATGCCGCGCAGCACCTGCTCGTCGGGGTTCTGCGCCCGGTGCTCCTTCAATAGCTCCACCTGAACGTGGTTGAGCGGGTCGAGATAAGGGAAGCGGTTGCGGATTCCGCGCTCCAGCAGCGGGTTGCCCTGCAGCAGCCGCTCATGGCCCATGATGTCGAGCAGCGTCTCGATCGAGAGGTGCCATTCCCTGCGGATGCGGCCGAATATCTTCTCACGCAGCTCCACGTCGGGCACCAGCTCGGCATAGCGCGAGGCGATCGCGATCGAGCTTTTCGCCAGCACCATGTCCATGTTCGACAGCAGCGTGCGGAAGAACGGCCATTCCTTGTAGAGCTCCTGCAGGAACGGCATGCCCTGCTCCGGATGTTCCGCGATCCAGGTTTCAACCGCCGCGCCAAAGCCGTACCAGCCCGGCAGCATCAGCCGGCATTGCGCCCAGGAGAACACCCAGGGGATGGCGCGCAAATCCTCGATCTCGCGGGTTTTCTTGCGTGACGCCGGGCGGCTGCCGATGTTCAAGGTCGCGATCTCGTTGATGACGGTCGAGCCCCAGAAATAGTCGGCAAAACCCTCCGTCTCGTAAACAAGGCCGCGATAGGCCTTGAAGGCGAGCGCGGAGAGTTGCTCCATCGCCTTGAGATATTCGGGGCGCGGTGCACTCTGCCGCGGCTGCAACAGGCTGGTTTCCAGTGTCGCGGCGGCGAGAATTTCCAGGTTGCTGCGGCCGACCTCGGCGTTGGAATATTTCGACGAGATGATCTCGCCCTGCTCGGTGATGCGGATCTGGCCGTTCACCGCACCGCCGGGCTGCGCGATGATCGCATCATAGCTCGGCCCGCCGCCGCGCCCGACCGAACCGCCGCGGCCGTGGAACAGGCGCAGGCGGACGCCGTGGCGCTCGAACACATCGACCAGGCCGATCTCGGCCTTGTAGAGTTCCCAGCCCGAGGTGACGAAGCCGCCATCCTTGTTGCTGTCGGAATAGCCCAGCATCACCTCCTGCACACTGCCGAGGCTGTCGACCAGCTTGCGGTAGTCGTGCAGCGCCAGCATGCGGTCCATGATGCCGCTGGAGGCTTGCAGGTCCTCGATAGTCTCGAACAGCGGCACGATATTGATGGCGCTGCGGCCGGACGGATTGACCAGCGCGACCTCCTTCAGCAGCACCGCGACCTCAAGCATGTCGGACATGCCCTGGCACATCGAGATAACGCATTGGGAGATCACCTCGGGGCCGAATTTGGCGTGCGCCTCCGCGGCGGCGCGGAATATGGCGAGCTCGCCTAAGGTCTCCTCCGAATATTTGACGAAGGGCGAGGCCAGCGGCCGCGCGCTGCGCAACTCGCCAAGCAACAGGCTGACGCGGGCATCCTCGCTCAGCGCCAGATAGGACGTGCCGGGATTGGCGGCATCGAACAGCTCGGCAATGGTGCGCTCATGCACCGCCGAATTCTGCCTGATGTCGAGCCGCGCGAGGTGGAAGCCGAAGCAATCCACCGCGCGCCGCAACTGCCGCAGCCGGCCGCGCGCGATGACGCCGGAATTGTTCGCGATCAGCGAGCGATTGAGCACGTCGAGATCGGCCTGGAATTCCTTGACGCTCTGATACGGCTCGGCCTTGCCGACCGGCCGCCTTGTGGTCTCGACCTCGAGCCTCGTGGCCGCTGCCGCGAGCCTGGCATAGATACCCGACACCGCAAGGCGGTAAGGCTCACCGCTGCGGTGTGGTGAGGTGTCGGGCGAGCGCTCGGCAAGCGTGCGCAGCTCGTCCGAGACGTCGGCAAGATGCGCCGCCAGCGATAGCTCGGCGCCGAGCGTGTGCAGCTGTTCGAGATAGAAGCTGAGCACCCGGCTGGATTGCAGCCGCAGCGTGCCGCGCATCACGTCCGCGGTGACGAAGGGGTTGCCGTCCCGGTCGCCGCCGATCCAGCTTCCCATCCGCAGGAACGAGGCCAGCTCACCCGCTTCGCCGCCCTCCTTGTTCAGGCGGTCTTCCAGCGCACAATGCAAACGCGGGACTTCCAGCAGGAAAGTGTAGTCGTAGAACGACAGGCCATTGGCGACCTCGTCGAGTACGGTCAGCTTGGTCCGGCGCAACAGATTGGTTTGCCACAACGTGACCACGGCGCGGCGAAGCTGCTCGTCGCTCGCCTCGCTCTCATCCGGCGTCATCTGCAACCGCTCGCGGCGATCGAGCAGGTCCGCGACCTCCATCTCGCGATCCATCGTGCTCTTGCGGCGGACCTCGGTCGGATGCGCTGTCAGCACCGGGCTGACCAGCGCGCCTTTAAAGAAGCTGCGCAGGTCGGCCGGGCTGATGCCGGCCTGGCGGGCGTGGATCAGCGTCTGCTCCAGCGTACTCGGCCGCGGCGCCCCGCCCGGGCCCCGGCTGCGCATCTGGCGGATGTTGTTCTGGTCCTCGGCGATGTTGGCGAGATGGGAGAAATAGCTGAAGGCACGGACGATCCGCACCGTCTCGGCGATCGACATGCTGTCGAGGATGGTCTCCAGCTCGCGCCGCGCCGGCTTGTCCTCGTCGCGGTGGAACCGGACCGAGGTCTGGCGGATGCGCTCGACCAGGTCGAACACGTCGGCGCCCTCCTGGTCGCGCACGGTATCGCCGAGAATGCGCCCCAGCAGGCGGATGTCGTTCCGGAGTCGCGCATCCTCCTCCAGTGCCTGCACTTCCTCGGCGCGCTTGGCATGGACATCGGTCTCGGAAGGCATCGGCTGGGGAGACAATATCTGGGAAGACATGGCTGGCTACTCCAGAAGCTGCCCGGCAATGCCCCGAGTGTGCAAGTTTTTTGCCGCAACGCAAGATGAACTTGGTGGCGGTGCACACACCGCCTTCGCGGCCTCCGCCGGCCCTAGATCCTCCGCCCGGCCCGCTCCCAATACGGGTCCCGCAGCCGGCGCTTGAAGATCTTGCCGGAATCCTCGCGCGGCAGGTTGCTCTGGATCTCGATGTGCTTGGGCACCTTGTAATCGGCAAGCCAGGTCCTGAGCCCGGCGCGGATTGCGGCCATGTCGAGCGTCACGCCGGGCTGCGGCTCGATCACCGCCATCAGCGCCTCGCCGAACTCCGCGTCCGGGATGCCGAACACCGCGCAATCGTGCACGCCAGGGACGGCGTGGAGCACGGCCTCGATCTCGGCCGGATAGATGTTGACCCCGCCCGAGATCACCATGTCGCGCTTGCGGTCGCAGATGAAGACGTAGCCGTCCTCGTCGATATAACCGACATCGCCCGAGGTGATGAATCCTTGCCGGTCGATCTCGGCGCGCTTTTCCGACTTGTTGTGATAGGTGAAATCAGGATTGCCCGCGATCCGCGAATAGATCTCGCCGATCTCGCCCTGCACAACCTCCTTGCCGTCATCGCCGATGAAGCGAAGCTCGGCGCCGGGCGAGATTTTCCCGACCGTGCCGGGCTTCTTCAGCGCATCCTCCGATGTGGCGAAGGTGACCGCGCCTGATTCCGTCGAGCCGTAGAACTCGTAGATCACCGGTCCCCACCACTCGATCATCGCGCGCTTGACGTCCGCCGGGCACGGCGCGGCGGCGTGGATGATGTGGCGCAGCGACGACATGTTATATCTCTTGCGCACCTCTTCCGGCAGCTTCATCAGGCGGATGAACATGGTCGGCACCATGAAGATGGTGGCGATGCTCTCGCGTTCGATCAACGCCAGGAATTCTTCCGCGTCGAACCGCGGCATCAGCACCAGCACGCCGCCGAGCCGCCCCGAGCGCAGCCCGAAGGAATTCGGCGCGGAATGATAGAGCGGGCCCGGCAGGATCGCGCGTGCCCCGGGCTTCAAGCCGTAGATCATCGCGCGCATCGCTTCGGCATTCGCGGTCTGCGCCGGCGTCGGCGCGAACCGCCGCACGCCCTTCGGGTGGCCCGTGGTGCCCGAAGTGTAGATCATGTTCTGCGGCTGCGGCACCGCCGGCCCGTCGTAGCGTGGACGCCCGGCCAGCCAGGTTTCGAGATCAACCGCGAAATCCGGTGTCGCGAGATGATCGGGATCGATCTTGTAACTCGCGAGGATTTCCGGCGGCGTCGGCACGCTGAACACCGTCACACCGGCTGGAATGGCATCGCGCAGTGGATGCAGCATATCGGCATGCGCGATCAGGACGCGCGTGCCGGAATCGGTCAGCACGTAATTGATCTCTTCCGGCTTGAAGTGCCAGTTGATCGGCACGCCATAGGCACCGAGCCGCATCGCCGCATAGGCCGCCTCCATGAACGTGATGTCGTTGCGCATCAGCATGCAGACGCTGTCGCCCGGCTTGACGCCGAGCTGATGCAAGCCGCCGGCGATGCGGTCGGCGCGCTCGGCGACGGCGGCGTGATCGCGTTTGCGCTCGCCGCTGATGATGCCGAGGAAGGGTTGGGACGTTTCCATTATCGTGATCCGATCTGTCGTCGGGTTTGAAGTTAGGTCGTCATTCCGGGGCTCGCGCAGCGAGAACTATGGTGCGCACTTGCGCACCTGAGAATCTCGAGATTCCGGGTTCGATGCTGCGCATCGCCCCGGAATGACGGAGGAGATCATCCCACATCCGCAAACCGCGGCGGCCGCTTCTCCAAATTGGCTCGCACGGCCTCAGTCTGGTTCGGGCTACCGAGCAGCTTCTGCTGCTCGACGGATTCCGCAAGCAGCGCGGCGGCGGGATCGACCGAGAGATTGTTCAGCATCCGCTTGGCCGCGCGGATCGCGTCCGGGCTCTTGCCGGCGATCTCGCGCGCAAGCTCGAGCGCCGCTGCCCGCGGATCGTCGCAGATGCGGGTGGCGAGGCCGTAAGCCTGCGCCTCCTGCGCCGAGAAGATACGGCCCGTGTAGGTCAGCTCGCGCAGGATGTCGTCGCGCACCAGGCTCGCCAGGATCGGCGTGCCCGCCATGTCGGGCACCAGGCCCCATTTGATCTCCATGATCGACATCCGTGCGTCGGATGACAGGAAGCGGATGTCGGCGCCGAGCGCGAGCTGGAAGCCGCCGCCGAAGGCGACGCCATGGATGGCTGCAATGACCGGCACCGGGAGCTGACGCCAACCCCAGACCGCCTGCTGCGCGAAATTGGCCTTGCCATGGGTGCGCATGGTGAGGTCGCGGCTTTCGTCATCAGGCACCCCGTTACCGCCCGTCTCCTTCATGGCAGCGAACCGCCCCATGTCGAGGCCGGCGCAGAACGCCCGGCCCTCGCCGGACAATACGACCACCCGCACGCCTTTTTCTTTGGACAACCGCTCGGTTGCCGCCACCAGCGCCTCGAACATCGCGGCATCGAGCGCGTTCATCTTGTCCGCCCGCACCAGGCGCACGTCGGCGATACCGTCCGAAATCGATATCGAAACGCGATCTTCCATTGAAATCTCCTCCGCTGTTCCTTGTTGGCGCTTTACAGAAGGGCCGTTGTCCGGTTTTAGTCAATCGACCAATTAACAGACAACCCCGAGGGAGGAAACGATGTTCAGCGATCAACTGCTCGCAGGACGGCGCATTCTGGTGACCGGAGGCGGCACCGGCCTCGGCAAGTCGATGGCCGCACGGTTCCTGCAGCTCGGGGCCGAGGTTCACATCTGCGGCCGTCGCAAGATCGTCTGCGACGAGACGGCGACCGAGCTGATGGGCGAGCATGGCGGCCGCGTGGTCAGCCACGGCATCGACATTCGTAATTCGCTTGCGGTCGACGAGATGATCGAAGCGATCTGGACGACCAGCGGTCCTCTCACCGATCTGATCAACAACGCCGCCGGCAATTTCATCTCACGCTCGGAAGAACTGTCGCCGCGCGGCTTCGATGCCGTCGCCAACATCGTGATGCACGGCACCTTCTACGTGACGCATGCGGTCGGCCGCCGCTGGATCGCGGGCGGCCATCGCGGCAATGTGGTGTCGATCACCGTGACCTGGGTGCGCAACGGCTCGCCCTATGTGGTGCCGTCGGCGATGAGCAAGTCGGCGATCCACGCCATGACCATGTCGCTTGCGATCGAATGGGGCCGGCACGGCATCCGCCTCAACACCATCGCGCCCGGCGAAATCCCGACCGAGGGCATGAGCAAGCGCATCAAGCCCGGCGACGAGGCCGGCGCGCGGACCAAGGCGATGAACCCGATGGGACGGGTCGGCACCATGGAGGAGTTGCAGAACCTCGCGGTGTTCCTGATCTCCGGCGGCTGCGACTGGATCAACGGCGAGACCATCGCCATGGACGGCGCGCAGGCGCTCGCGATGGGCGGCAATTTCTATCAGCTGCGCGACTGGAGCGACGACGACTGGACCAAGGCCCGCGACTCGATCAAGGCGCAGAACGAGAAGGACCGTGCGGCGCGGGGGTGATTTGTCCCCGTCATTGCGAGCGAAGCGAAGCAATCCATGGCGCTGGAGGCGGAGATATGGATTGCGTCGTCGCTTCGCTCCTCGCAATGACGATCGATTGCGTGGCGCGCTCCGAGCAAATATCATCGTGGAGGTAAAATAACAAAACACCCCGGGGGAAACATGTCCGCTGCACAGCAACTGGCGAACCTTGCCGACATGGTGCGCGAGCGCGCCAGGAGCCGCGGCGATGCGCTGGTCTATGAGTTCGAGGGCCGCCAGACCAGTTTCGCCGAGTTCGACATCAAGACCAACCGCGTCGCCAACGCGCTGCTCGCGATGGGCGTCCGGAAGGGCGAGCGCATCGCCTATCTCGGCAAGAACAGCGATTTCTACTTCGAGCTGCTGATGGGTGCAATGAAGGCCGGCGTGGTGATGGCGCCGGTGAACTGGCGGCTCGCAGGGCTCGAGATCGCCTTCATCGTCGACGACTGCAAGGCGCCGGTGTTGTTCACGGGCCCTGAATTCATCACACAGGTCCGAAATATCAGGGACAAGATTCCAAGCGTGCGCACCATCATCACCACCGAAGGCGGCGCACCGGAATGGCCCGGCTATCTCGCTTGGCGTGACGCGCAGAGTGGCGATGACCCGAAGGTTGCGATCGACCCGAAGGACATCGCGATCCAACTCTACACTTCGGGCACCACGGGGAAGCCAAAGGGCGCGATGCTGTCGCACGCCAACTTCCTCAACCTGGTGCAAAGCGGCAACGAAGCCGAGAAGCCGGACTGGAACAAATGGACCACCGATGACGTCTCGCTGGTCGCGATGCCGATCTTCCACATCGGCGGCTCCGGCTGGGGCGTGATGGGCCTCTATCACGGCGCGCGCGGCGTGATCGCCCGCGAGTTCGATCCGACCAAGGTGCTGGATTTCTTCGAGCAGTCCGGCATCACCAAACTGTTCATGGTGCCGGCCGCGATGCAGTTCGTGGTGCGGCAGCCGCGGGCGCGGCTGGTCGACTTCTCCCGCCTGAAATACATGCTCTATGGCGCCTCGCCGATTCCGGCGGCACTGCTGAAGGAGTGCATCGAGGTATTCAAATGCGGCTTCGTGCAGATGTACGGCATGACGGAGACGACGGGCACGATCGTAGCACTTCCGCCAGAAGACCATGTCGAAGGGCTCGACCGGATGCGCTCGGCCGGCAAGGCGCTGCCCGGCATCGAGCTTGCGATCCTCGACGCAGAAGGCAACCGTCTGCCGCCAGGCGAAGTCGGCGAGATCGTCACCCGCTCCGGCTCCAACATGGCCGGCTACTGGAATATGCCCGAAGCGACGGCGCGGACGATCGACAGCGACGGCTGGCTGCGGACCGGCGACGCCGGCTACATGGACGGTGACGGCTATCTCTACATCCACGACCGTATCAAGGACATGATCATATCCGGCGGCGAGAATATCTATCCGGCGGAAGTGGAGAGCGCGATCTGCGACCACCCGGATGTGGCGGAAGCCGCCGTGATCGGCATCCCCGACGACAAATGGGGCGAGGCGGTGAAGGCGGTGGTGGTGATGAAGCCGGGCAAGAGCGCCAGTGCAATCGATATCATCAACTTCACCCGCGAGCGGATCGCGGGCTTCAAGACGCCGAAATCGGTCGAATTCATTCCGGCGCTGCCGCGCAATCCGTCCGGCAAGATCTTGCGGCGGAACCTGCGGGATCCGTACTGGGTGGGGAAGGACCGGCAGGTGAATTGATCGGCTGCTACTCCACTCGCTGTCATCACCCGCTTTCGCGAAAGCGGGTGATCCAGTATCCCAGAGACAGCAGTGATCAAATCGATAGGCCGCGGCGTACTGGATACCCCGCTTTCGCTGGGTATGACGAGTGAACGTATGGCGACGCCGCGCCTCCAGACTCAATGCTTCCCCGCTCCCATGTAACCGAACAGGAAGCCCGCCACCTTGCGCTTCTGGATTTCCTCGCTGCCTTCGGTGATGCGGTAACGGCGATGGTGGCGGTAGATGTGCTCGAACGGTTTGTGACGCGAATAGCCCATGCCGCCATGCACCTGCATCGCGCGGTCGGCAGCCTCGCAGCACAGACGGTTTGCCCAGAAGTTGCACATCGAGACCCGGTCCGACAACGTGTGCTCGACCTGCGCCTGGGTGAGCTGGTCCATCTCCCAGGCGGTCTTGCGGATCAACAGCCGCAGCATCTCGGCCTGGGTGGCAAGCTCGACCAGCGGCCACTGGATCGCCTGGTTCTCGGCGAGCGCCTTGCCGAACGGCTTTCGCTCGCGCGCATATTTCACGCTCTCATTGATGCAATAAACCGCTGCGCCCAGCGAACTCGCCGCCTGGCGGATCCGGTTCTCATGGACAAAACACTGCGCCAGCGACAGGCCGCGGCCGACCTCACCGAACAGCGCATCTTCGGGCACGAACACATCGGTGAAAGAGACGCGCGGGTGATCGGTCGGCATGTTGAAGGTCCACATATACTCCTCGACCTTCACGCCTTCGGATTTCGCGGGCACCAGGAAGCAAGTGATGCCGCGCGCGTCGCCGTCATTGCCGCTAGTGCGCGCGAACAGCGCACAATGCGTGGCGACATGCATGCCGGTCGTCCACATCTTCTCGCCGTCGATGATCCAGCCCTTCACATTGTCACGGGTCCCCGGCACCGCTCTGGTTTCCATGTGCGTGGCATCGGAGCCATGTTCCGGCTCGGTGAGACCAAAGGTGATGCGGTATTTGCCGGTGATGGAACCGTCGAT
This sequence comes from Bradyrhizobium genosp. P, assembly GCF_049949265.1. Taxonomy (NCBI): domain Bacteria; kingdom Pseudomonadati; phylum Pseudomonadota; class Alphaproteobacteria; order Hyphomicrobiales; family Nitrobacteraceae; genus Bradyrhizobium; species Bradyrhizobium genosp. P. The sequence continues at coordinate 6,612,631 of NZ_CP188195.1, forward strand.
CATCGCCTTCTGCTCGTCGGTTCCGTAGCGATCGATCATGGTCACGATGGGCAGATTGCCGACAATCGAATGCTCGTTCTGCAGATCGTTGTGCAGGCCAAGGCCCTTCGAGGCGAAATGCTCGCGGATCACCGCCATCCAGAGGTTGGAGCCGTCCTTGCCGCCATAGCGCTTCGGGATAGCGAAGCGCAGATGGCCGGCGGCATCGGCCAGATTCTTGGCCTTGCGCAGCAGCGCCTCCCATTCATGCCGCGGCAGGCCGCCATTGTCGAAATCGGTGCGCGCCCATTCGCGGCGATGGTCGAAGAAGCGGATGTTGTCGTCGGCCGCTTCGAGCGGCTTGATCTCGCGCTCGATGAAGTGATCGAGTTCGGCGAGATAGGCTGTCAGGTCAGCCGGCAGATTGAAATCCAAGGCAGTCTCTCCCGGAAAATGTTGTTGATCTTGCTTTTGCGTTTAGGCGCTATCGCGCCTGCGCCTTCAGATCGATTAAGCTGAGAAGCGCGGACCCAAGTCAAGCAGGCGGTTGAGGCTTGCACGCGCGGTGCCTTTGCGTATTTGGATGGCACCGGCCGGCGCGCACGCGCTAGAATGCCAGGCATATTCTTCGCCACAGAAAATCGACGGGAGCCAACATGGATCTGAAATTCTCCAAGGTAACGCGCAAGGGTCCCATCACCATCGTGACGCTGTCGCGCCCCGAGGTTTACAACGCGCTGCATATCGACGCGCATTTCGAGCTCAACAAGGTGTTCGACGACTTCTCCGCCGATCCCGAGCAATGGATCGCGATCGTCACCGGCGCCGGCGACAAGGCGTTCTGCGCCGGCAACGATTTGAAGTGGCAGGCGGCCGGGGGAAAACGCGGCTGGGACAAGGGCGGCTTCGCCGGGCTGACCACCCGCTTCGACTGCGATAAGCCGATCATCGCCGCCGTCAACGGCGTGGCGATGGGCGGCGGATTCGAGATCGCGCTCGCCTGCGACCTGATCATCGCGGCAGAGAACGCCACTTTCGCACTGCCCGAACCGCGCGTTGGCCTCGCCGCGCTCGCTGGCGGCGTGCACCGGTTGCCGCGGCAGATCGGGCTGAAGCGCGCCATGGGCATGATCCTGACCGCGCGCCATGTCAGCGCCAAGGAAGGCCAGGAGCTTGGCTTCGTCAACGAGGTGGTGCCGCAGGGCGAGGCCTTGGCCGCTGCGGAGCGCTGGGCCGAGACCATCGCCAAGAACTCGCCGATGTCGATCCGGGCCTCCAAGCAGGCGATCCAGCGCGGGCTCGAAGTGTCACTGGAGCAGGCGATCGCCGAGCAGCGGGAGTATCCGGCGGTGAAGGCGATGGCGGCCTCGCAGGATTACATCGAGGGCCCGAAGGCATTTGCGGAGAAGCGTCCGCCGAAGTGGCTGGGGAAGTGACCGCTTCCCCCACCGCTTTCGTAGGATGGGTGGAGCGCAGCGATACCCATCAATTGGCGGCACGAAGGCGATGGGTATCGCTTCGCTCCACCCATCCTACGTGTCCAGCTCCCTCTTGTACGACGCGTAGTTCGGCTGATCGACGGCGAGCTTGGCCATCGTGGTCTGCCAGAGATGCTCCGACAGGCCCGGCGTGTTCAGATCCACCTCGCCGCTCGCGATCTTCTCCGATAGCGCACGGTTGAGCTCGACCAGCGAGCCGTCGCTACCGAGCAAGTGCTTCAGCCGCGCAGCCTCGGCCGCGTCGCCCTCGTCTGCCAGCGCAAGCTGCCGCGTCACCAGATCGAGCGCGTTGATGCTAACGCGGAGCTTGAACGCATTGTGGCCCTTGATGACGGGCGTGATCTCGTTGCGCAGGAAGTCGGCGACGGCCTTGATCAGTTCGGTGGGTGTCGGTTCGTCCTGCATGTCACTTCCCTCTCTGTTTGCGCATGATCTATTCCGAAAACCGGATACCACTTTTCGGGATCATACGCGCGGAGCCAGGAGCCTGAGCAGATCGATCTCGGTCTCGGACGAGCGCCGCCCGATCATCGCGCGCTCCATCGAATGATCGGGGCCGGAACGAAAGCGCTGCATCATGCCGCAGCACATGACGCCCCAGCGCAGCGTGCCCATCACCTCCCAGAACATCACCCTGTCCGGATCGGCCTTGCGGCCGGCCTCCGCGTAACCGGCGAACAGCTCCTCACGCGAACCGAAGCCGCCGACCGGCTTGTCGATCTCGCCGAAGCGCCATGAGTTGACGCAGACCCAGCCCAGATCCTCCATCGGATCGCCGAGATGCGCCAGCTCCCAGTCGAGCACGGCGCGAACCCCATCGGGGCCGATGATGAGATTGCCGTGGCGGAAATCGCCATGCACCAGCGTGACATTAGACGACGGGCCGGGATCGTGATCGCGCAGCCAGCGTAGTGCCAGCTCGAACACGGGCCGCGGCCAGTTGAAGCTCTGATATTCGTGCGTGAGTGCTTCGATCTCCTTGGTCGCCGTCATGCTGCGCAGTTCCGGCAGCTTGGCCTGCGGCAGGCCGTGGATACCCGCGATCACGCGGCCGAGTTGCCGCGCCAGGATCGGCCGCGCACTGGCAAATTCCTCGTCACGCAAAATCTTGCGCGCGATGGTCTCGCCTTCGATACGCGCCATGATGAAGCCGCGGCCAAGGCCGTCTTCCGGCGTCAAGACATGCATCACCTTCGGCGACGGCAAGCCCGCGTCATGGGCAAGCTGCATCAGCACAGCTTCCGCATCGAGGCCGGCGGCGCGGCCCGGCGCTGCGCCATAACCCGGCGGTGCACGCCGCAGGATCGCGCCGACATTGCCGGCCGGGTGCACGATGTCGAACGTCCACGTTTCCTGGCTGGCGCCGCCGGACAGCTTTGCCGCGCCCGTGACACCGGTCGCGCCTGACAGGAACGAGGCGGCGCAGCGCTCGAGTTCGGCTTCGATCATTTGCCTGTAAACTTCGCCGGCCGCTTCTCGAGGAACGCGGTGACGCCTTCCTTGAAGTCTGCGGCGCCGCCGGCGATACGCTGCGACTCGAATTCGAGGTTGAGCTGGTCTTCGAACGAATTCTCCGGGCTGTCCCAGTACAGCTTGCGGATCAGCGACAGTGCGACGGTCGGACCGTTGGCGAGTTCGTGCGCGAGCTTCATCGTCTCCTCCATCAGCGCGCCGTCGTCATAGACGCGGTTGACGAGGCCCCATTCCAGCGCTTTCTCGGCCGGCAGCCGCTCGCCGAGCAGCGACAGCTCGACCGAGCGCGCCTTGCCGATCAGCCGCGGCAACATCCAGGTCGACCCGCAGTCCGGCACCAGGCCGATGCGGCGGAATGCCTGCAGGAAATAGGACGAGCGCGCACACAGGATCAGGTCGCCCATCAAGGCGAAGCTCATGCCGGCGCCGGCGGCCGGGCCGTTGACCGCTGTCACGATCGGACAGTGTAGCTTACGCAAACGGCGCAGGAATGGATGGAAGGCGGTCTCGAGCGCAGCGCCGGCATTGCTCTTGCCCGGCTTCTGCTGCGCGGCGCGGCCCTGCAGATTGGCGCCGGTGCAGAACGCGCGGCCCGCGCCGGTGATGACCAGGCAGCGTACCTCGTCACGCTTGTCGTCGATCGCATCGAGCGCCTCGGCAAGGCCGCCCAGCATGTCCATCGACACGGCGTTCATGACCTCCTGATGGTCGAGCTTGAGGATCGCGACCGATCCGTCGAAGTCCAGCGTGACGTGCTTGAACTGCATGGTTTCCTCTTTTCGTTGTCTCGGCGGTTGGTACCGCGGTAGGTCGAATTTGATGCTCCGACCCATATTTGATTTTTGTGCCGGGCTTGTCCATGGTTGCGGCCAAGCTCGTCGCTTGAGCGCACGATTAACGCGCGCCAAACCAAATGGAAACCCCAATGAGTGGCATCTTCGACCTCACCGGCCGCGTCGCTGTGATCACCGGCGGCAATGGCGGCATCGGCCTCGGTATCGCGCAGGCGCTGAACGCTGCCGGCTGCAACGTCTCGATCTGGGGGCGCAACGCCGAGAAGAACGCGAGCGCCGCGGCCTCGATGGCGGCGGGTCCCGGCAAGGTTGCAACCCAAGTCTGCGACGTCAGCGATCCTGCCTCCGTAAAGGCTGCGATGCAGGCGACGCTGGACACCTTCGGCCGCGTCGACGGCTGCTTTGCCAACGCCGGCATCGGCGGCGGCGGACGCCGCGCCTTCATCGACCGCACCGAAGAAGAATGGCGAAAGATGTTCGCGACCAATCTCGACGGCGTCTTCCATGTATTCCAGGTCGCCGCGCGCCACATGACCGAGCGCGCCGAGGCCGGCGACGGTTTCGGCCGGCTGGTCGCGACCTCGAGCCTGGCCTCGCTGTTCGGCACCGCCCGCAACGAGCATTACGCCGGCACGAAAGCGGCGCTGAACGCGCTGTGCCGCGCGCTCGCCGTCGAGCTCGCACGCTACGGTGTCACCGCGAACGCGATCCTGCCCGGCTGGATCAGGAGCGACATGACCGCCGGCATCATGGCCAACGACAAATTCGTGGCCAACGTCATGCCGCGCATCCCGGTGCGACGCTTCGGCGAGCCCTCCGATTTCGGCGGCATCGCGGTCTACATCATGAGCAAGGCGTCATCGTATCATACGGCTGATACCTTCGTGATTGACGGCGGGTATACGGCGTTTTAGGGCTCGCCCTGTCACCCTCACCGGTGTCGTCCCTGCGAAAGCAGGGACCCATACGCCGCGGCTTGTGTGGTGAACGGGACTCGTCGTTCCAGCGACGCGCAATAATTGACATCGGTGGTTGGGTCCCTGCTCTCGCAGGGACGACAGCAGGAGAGCCGGGTACGGCGCGACGCGACGACCGCTTCCGTTGCAAGGAAAGTGCTGTTAGCGTTCGAACCACAGGTAACGAGGAGGATTTCAGAATGTTTTCGCACGTGATGCTCGGCACCAACGACCTCGACAAGGCCAAGACATTCTACGACGCGCTGCTGGCCACGCTCGACGTCCGGCCAGCCAGGGTCGACGGTCACCGTATCTTCTACATCACCAAGACAGGTGTTTTCTCGGTCTCCCAACCGATCAACGGCGAACCGGCGACGCACGCCAATGGCGGAACGATCGGCTTTGCCTCCAGTTCGCCCGAGCAGGTCGAGGCCTGGCACACGGCGGGGGTCGCCAATGGCGGCAAGTCGTGTGAAGAGCCGCCCGGCGTGCGCGAAAGCGCGTCGGGCAAGTTCTATCTCGCCTATCTTCGTGACCTCGACGGCAACAAAATCTGCGCCATGCACCGGATGAGCTGAACCGGGACTTCGTCGAATTCCGCGTTGTGACGACGGCGTTCAAACATTGTTTTAAGCGCCGTCGCCATATTCCGCGATGCGGTAGCGATCATCCGGAAAATCGGCTCGCGCTTCGCAACGCGTACGTTTATTGTACGTCGCGAAGCGCGCATTTCGCCGATGGGAGGAACAAGAATGAAACACGCCTATATCCCGCGAACGACTACCTACAATCTCAATCCAGGTGAAGAACTGAACGATCTCAGGATGTCGGACGAGGTCCGTCCGCTTTACGAGCACGTCAAGAAATTCATCCGCGAGACGGTCGACCCGATGTCCGTCGAGTTCATGCGGCTCGGCGACGGCAAGAAGGACCGTTGGAGCTTCACGCCGGAGCAACTTGCGGTGCTGCAGAAGGCCAAGGACAAGGCGAAGGAGGAAGGCCTGTGGAACTTCTTCCTGCCGGACGATGAGACCGGCCAGGGCCTGAAGAACCTCGACTACGCCTATATCGCAGTCGAGCTCGCGAAAAATCCGCTGGCGTCCGAGACGATGAACTGCTCCGCGCCCGATACCGGCAACATGGAAGTGCTGGAGCGCGTCGGTACCAAGGCGCAGAAAGAAAAGTGGCTGAAGCCGCTGCTCGCCGGGGAAATCCGCTCCGCCTATGCGATGACCGAACCGAATGTCGCCTCCTCCGATGCCAAGAACATCTCGACCAGCGCGAAGCTGGTCGGCGACGAATGGGTGATCAACGGCGAGAAATATTACATCTCCGGCGCCGGCGATCCGCGCTGCAAGATCATGATCGTGATGGTGAAGACCAATCCCGACGCGCCGCCGAGCAAGCAGCAATCGCAGATCCTGGTGCCGATCGACACGCCCGGCGTCGAAATCCTGGGGCCGATGCATGTGTTCGGCCACGACCACGCGCCGCGCGGCCACATGCACCTGCGCTTCAACAATTGCAGGGTGCCGAAGGAGAACATGCTGCTCGGCGAAGGCCGCGGTTTTGAAATCTCGCAGGTCCGCCTCGGACCCGGCCGCATCCATCACTGCATGCGAACGATCGGTAAAGCCGAGAAGGCGCTCGACCTGATGGTGTCGCGCGGCCTGACCCGCGAAGCGTTCGGCAAGAAGATCGCCCATCTCGGCGGCAATCTGCAGATCATCGCGCAGGCCCGCTGCGAGATCGAGGCGATGCGGCTGATGGTGCTTAAGGCTGCCAAGGCGATGGACGTGCTCGGCAACAAGGAAGCGCGAATCTGGGTCAGCATGGTGAAAGCCATGGTGCCGGAGCGCACATGCAAGATCATCGACCAGGCTATCCAGATGCACGGAGCCACCGGTATTTCGCAATGGAGCCCGCTCGGCGAGATGTACCAGGACGTCCGCCACCTCCGCTTCGCCGACGGTCCGGACGAGGTGCACTGGATGGTGGTCGGCCGCCACGAACTGAGCATGCCGTAAGGTCTTCCTCCCCTTAGCCCCGCTCTTCGCGGGGAGAGGGTTGGGGTGAGGGGCTGATTCCACAAAGACGGTGAAGAGCGGATTCGCGGAGACTCCCCCTCACCCGTATCGCATCTGCGATGCGATACGACCTCTCCCCGCAAGCGGGGCGAGGTAAGCAAGAAGGGATCTCGCATGGAATACGCCGCTAGCGACCTCAGCCAGCGCGAACGCTACAAGGTACTCACCTCGTTCGTGCTGCCGCGACCGATTGCCTGGGTGACGAGCATCGGCGAGGGCGGCGTGGTCAATGCCGCGCCGTTCTCGTTCTTCAACGTGTTCTGCGAGGACCCACCGCTCTGCATGTTCGCGGCCAACCGCGGGCCCGACGGCCAGGAGAAGGACACGCTGGTCAACATCCGCCGCACGGGCGAGTTCGTGGTCAATCTCGCCGATGAGCCCTTGGCGCGCGCGATGCACGAGAGCAGCGGAGATTTTCCGCCTGACATCGGCGAACCCTCCTATCTCGGCCTGAAGCTTGCGCCATCGAGCAAGGTCGCGGTGCCCAGGCTCGCCGACACGCCCTGGGCGATGGAATGCAAGACCTGGAAGCTGATCGACGTCAATGGCGACCGCCAGCTCATCATGGGCGAAGGCATCAACTTCTACATCCGCGACGAATTGTGGGATCGCGACGCCATGCGCGTGCACATGGAGCGCTATCACCCGATCGGCCGCATGTTCGCCGACCGCTACTGCCGCACCGATGACCGCGTGGTGTTCCCGGCGGCCGAAAGCGCGAAGGGCAAGTAGTTCGTGGGGCGCGTTAGCGTTAGCGTAACCCGCCTCTTTGCGCAGACATGGCCGATTACGCTAACGCTAATCCGCCCTGCGCTGTCCTACGTCGCAGCCGGCTCGCCGATCTTGTCCTGCGTCATGGTCTCGAAATCGCTGGCGTCGTGGCGCTCGTGGAGCTGGCTCGACGGCTCGCCCCAAGTGCGGTTGACCATGCGGCCGCGCTTCACGGCGGGGCGAGCGGCGATCGCGTCGGTCCAGCGCTGCACGTTCTTGTAGTCCTGCACCGAGAGGAATTCGCCGCCGCCGTAGAGCAGGCCTTTCGCCAGGCCGCCGTACCACGGCCATACCGCGATGTCGGCGATGGTGTAGACATTGCCGGCGAGATATTCGTTGTCGGCGAGCCTGCGGTCGAGCACGTCGAGTTGGCGCTTCACCTCCATCGCAAAACGGTCGATGGCGTATTCGATCTTGGTCGGCGCGTAGGCGTAGAAGTGGCCGAAGCCGCCGCCGAGATAGGGCGCCGAGCCCATCTGCCAGAACAACCAGGAGAAGGTCTCCGCACGGGTCTTGACGTCGGTCGGCAGGAAGGCGCCGAACTTTTCGGCGAGGTAGACCAGGATCGAGCCCGATTCAAACACCCGGATAGCCTCCGGCCCGCTGCGGTCCATCAGCGCCGGGATCTTCGAATTCGGATTAACGCCGACAAAACCGCTGCCGAACTGGTTGCCGTCGATCTTGATCAGCCAGGCGTCGTACTCCGCACCCTTGTGCCCCGCCGCCAGCAGTTCCTCCAGCATCACGGTGACCTTGACTCCGTTCGGCGTCGCCAGGGAATAAAGTTGCAGCGGATGACGTCCGACCGGCAATTCCTTCTCGTGCGTGGGCCCGGCGATCGGCCGGTTGATGCTGGCGAAGCGCCCGCCGCTCTCCTTGTTCCAGGTCCAGACTTTCGGCGGCTCGTATGTCGGTACGTCGGTCACTTGGATGGCTCCCTGATTGCGGCCTTGCAGGGTGGGCAAAGGCGCGAAGCGCCGTGCCCACCGTTTACAACTCCGCACTAGATGGTGGGCACGCTTCGCTTTGCCCACCCTACGAAACTGCTTTTTCTCTCCTGCGGAATGCATCGCAGGGACGCGGCAGCGCCTGCGCGCAAGATCGCCGCGGGCGAAACCCGCTTGGCTTGATTGTCCATGATGCGCTAGCGTCGCGGAGCCTGATACAAAGAAGCCCAAGAAGCGGCTCGCGGGAGAGAACGAAGCGATGAAATCACCGATCTGCGACATGCTGGGAATCGAATTCCCCCTGCTCGCCTTCAGCCATTGCCGCGACGTGGTGGCGGCGGTCAGCCGCGCCGGCGGCTTCGGCGTGTTCGGCGCCACCGCGCATACGCCGGAGACGCTGGAGCAGGAGCTGAAATGGATCGACGCGCATGTCGACGGCAAGCCCTACGGCGTCGACGTGCTGATCCCCGAGAACATCTTGACGTCAGGTGAGAAGAACGTCACCTGGAAGAGCCTGGAGAAGCGGGTCTCGCAGGAACATCGCGACTTCACCCGCAATCTGCTGAAAAAATACGACATCGAGCTCACGACCAGGAACGTCGCCGACAACCGGCCGCAGCCGTTCGATGCCGAGACCGCGCTGGAGCTGCTCGACGTCTCGTTCCGGCATCCGATCAAGCTGATCGCCAATGCGCTCGGCGTGCCGCCGAAAGCGATGATCGATCGCGCCAAAAAACACGGCGTGCCTGTGGCCGCACTCGTCGGGGCCAAGGAACATGCCCTGCGCCAGGTCGCGGCCGGCGTCGACATCCTGGTCGTGCAGGGCACCGAGGCCGGCGGCCATTGCGGCGAGGTCTCGACCATGGTGCTGGTGCCCGAGGTGATCAAGGCGATCAAGCCGATCCGCGACGTCCCGGTGCTGGCGGCCGGCGGCATCATGACCGGCAGGCAGATGGCGGCCTGCATGGCGATGGGCGCGGCCGGCGCATGGACCGGCTCGGTGTGGCTCGCCACCGTTGAATCGGAGACGTCGGAAATCTTCCGCGAGAAGATGATCGCGGCGTCCTCGCGCGACGCGGTGCGCTCGAAGGGCCGCACCGGCAAGCCGGCGCGCCAGCTCCGCTCGGTCTGGACCGATGCATGGGACCGCTCGCCCGAGAGCCCCGGCGCGCTGCCGATGCCGCTGCAAAGCATCATCAGCCGCGACGCCTTCAACTCGATCGACCGCGCGGCGGCAGGTGGCAATGCCAAGGCCCGCGATCTCGTCAGCTACTTCGTCGGCCAGGGCGTCGGCCTGATCGACAGCGTGAAATCCGCCAGCGCCGTGGTGCAGGAGTTCAAGGAGGATTTCATCGAGGCCGTCGAGCACATGAATGCGCTGGTGGCGGAGTAGCATATGTGGCCCATCCTTCGAGGCTCGCCCAGCGGCGCAAGTGCGCCGCAAGGCTCGCACCCCAGGATGACGACGTCCATGTAGCCGTCACCCTGAGGTGCGCGCCCTTGCGCGCCTCGAAGGGCGACGGCGTGGCAAAGACCTAACAAGCGAAGCAAGAAGAAATGACAAAATCCCCTCTCCCCGAAGACCGCATTCCCGTCATCGTCGGCGTCGGCGAGATCATCGATCGTCCAACGGACATCGCCGCCGGCCTCGAGCCGCTGACCTTGCTGGAACAGGCGCTGCAGCGCGCCGAGGCCGACAGCGGCACAAAGCTGCTCGGCGACATCCAGTCGCTCGACATCGTCAACTTCCTGAGCTGGCGCTACCGCGATCCCGACAAGCAGCTCGCCCAGCGCCTCGGCATCACACCTGCGCATCTCTATTACGGCCCGGTCGGCGGCGAGAGCCCGATCCGCTATCTGCACGAGGCGGCACAGCGCATCGCGCGCGGCGAATGCAGCGTCGCCGCGGTCTGCGGAGCCGAAGCGCAGTCGACCGCGACGAAAGCGCAGCGCGCCGGGATCGAGTTGCCGTGGACGCCATTCGCGCACGACGTCGAGGAGCCGAAGCGCGGCGCCGCGTTCCAGAAGCCGATGGCGGTGACGCTCGGCGTATTCAGGCCGATCACGGTCTACCCGCTCTACGAGTCCGCTACGTCGGCGCATTGGGGCCAGACGCCGCGCGAGGCGCTGAAGGAATCGGGGGAGCTGTGGTCGACCTATGCGCGCGTCGCGGCCGACAATCCGAACTCCTGGCTGAAGAAGCGCTTCACCGGCGACGAGATCACGACGCCTTCACAGGACAACCGGCTGATCGCGTGGCCCTATACAAAACTGATGGTGGCGAACCCGACCGTGAACATGGGCGGCGCGCTGATCCTGACCAGCCTCGCGAAAGCGCGCGCGGCCGGCGTGCCGGAGGAGAAGCTGATCTATCCGCTCGGCGGCGCGTCCGCCGAGGAGCCCCGCGACTACCTGACCCGCGACCAGTTCGTCGAGAGCCACGCGCAGACTGCCGTGCTGAAAACGGTGATGGACCTCGTCGAGGGCGACGGCCGGAAGTTCGACGCCATCGAGCTCTATAGTTGCTTCCCCTGCGTGCCGAAGATGGCGCGGCGGACGCTCGGTCTCGGCGCGGACGTGCAGCCAACGGTGACCGGCGGACTAACGTTCTTCGGCGCGCCGCTCAACACCTACATGACGCATGCGGCCTGCGCGATGGTGCGGAAATTGAGAAACGGCGGCAAGCTCGGCCTGCTCTACGGCCAGGGCGGCTTCGTCACCAAGCATCATGGCCTCGTGCTGTCACGCGCGGCGCCGATGGAAGCGCTCAAGCAGGACATCAGCGTGCAGACGGAAGCCGACCGCCATCGCCAGAAGGTGCCTGATTTCACGACCTCCGCTCAAGGCAAGGGCAAGGTCGAGGCTTTCACCGTGATCTACCGTGCCAATGGCGAGGTCGAGCACGGCGTGACGATGCTGCGCACCGAAGACGGCCAGCGGACGCTGGGACGGATTCCGGCGAGCGATAAGACGACGCTCGCCTATCTGCAGAACATGGACCGCACGCCGGTTGGCGCACTCAGCGACATCGTCACTGCCGGTGACGGCATGCTGGAATGGCGGGTTGGATGACTCCGTCGCCCCGCCCTTGCGGGGTCGAGACGAGCGAAGCTCGCTCTTAGGGGGTTGGGGTGAGGGGCTCTCTCCGCAAATTTCGAAAGACGTGAGCAAGCGGAGACTCCCCCTCACCCGGATCGCATCTCGCGATGCGATCCGACCTCTCCCCGCAAGCGGGGCGAGGTGACGGGTAGCGAGCCTCGCCCCTACCCCTTCACGTCCTGCTTTTCGGAGGCGGTGGTCGGCTTGCCCTTGGCGCCGACACCGGTCACGCGCACATGGTCGCCGTCGGCCAGGCCATCCGGCGGCGCGGTGATGACGCGGTCGTCGGACGCAAGGCCCGACGCCAGCTCGATCTCCTTGCCCATATCGCGACCGATCGTCACCGTCTTGAACAGCACCTTGTCGTCCGGGCCCACCGTCGCGACCCGCAATCCGCTGCTGTTGAAGATCAGCGCGCTGGCGGGAATGCTCAGCGGCGTGGAATCGCGCTGCAGGCTGAGCTTCACGCTGGCATAGCCGCCCGGCATCAGTTCGCCCGCGGGATTATCGAGGCCGAGTTGCATCCGCGTGGTGCCGGAGGCCACATCGACGGCCTGCGAGGAGGCTTCCACCGTCGCCTGGAACGTCCGGTTGGGATATTCCGGCATCGAGATGGTGGCCTTGGCGCCGATCTTGATCGCCGGCACGTAGGTCTGCGGCACGTTGACATAGACGCGCAGCTTCTTGATGTCGGAGACCACAAACATCGCGGGGCCGGCGGTGCCGCCGGCGTTGATCAGCGCGCCGACGTCGGTGTCGCGCGCCGTCACCACGCCGTCGAAGGGCACCGTGATCTTCTTGTAGCCGGCGAGTGCTTCCAGCCGCTCGACATTGGCCTGGCCCGAATTGACCGAGCCGACCTTGTTGGAGAGGTCGGCGGTGCGCTCGTCGATCTCCTGCGCCGAGACGAAGTTCGACGCCACCAGCGTCTTGCGCCGGTTAAGCGTAGCCTCCGAAAGCTTGGCGCTGGCCTGCGCGCTCGCCAGGTCGGCGCGCGCCTGCAGCAATTGCTGGTCGAGGTCGGGGGCCTCGATTTCGGCAATCACCTGACCGGCCTTGACCCTCGCGCCGATATCCACGCTCCAGCTCTTGAGGTATCCGGACACCCGCGCAAAGATCGGCGCGCGGTAGTAGGCTTCCAGCCGGCCCGGCAGATCGATCGTGGGGCTTGATGCCTTGGCGTTGGGGAAGGCCACCGCAACGGTCGGAATGGCCTGATCCTCGGTCCAATCCTTCAGCTGCGTGCCCTGCTCCTCGCGGGCGCGAATGCCGGTGCCGACGATCAGGCCTGCGGCGATCAGCGCCACCACGCCGAATATGCCCAGTTTCCGGCGCGACACCGGCGGGCGCTGTTCAGTGGGCGGCATGCGGGATCTCCGATGAGGCGGTGGCTTTGGCGCCTAGTTTCTTGTGTACCATACTGAATACCACGGGAACGAACATCAGCGTTGCGAATGTTGCAAAGATCAGGCCGCCGATCACGGCGCGGCCGAGCGGAGCATTCTGCTCACCGCCCTCGCCCAGCCCCAGCGCCATCGGCGCCATGCCGATGATCATGGCCAGCGCGGTCATCAGCACCGGGCGGAACCGGACGAACCCGGCATCCAGCGCGGCCGCGACGGGGTCGCCGAGTTCCTCATAGCGCTCGCGGGCGAAACTGATCACGAGCACGCTGTTGGCGGTCGCCACACCCATGCACATGATGGCGCCGGTCAGCGCCGGCACCGACAGCGTCGTCTGGGTCGTGAACAGCATCCAGACGATGCCCGCCAGCGCGGCCGGCAGCGCCGTGATGATCACGAACGGGTCCGACCAGGACTGGAAGTTCACGACGATCAGGAAATAGATCAGCACCACCGCGCCGAGCAGGCCGAACATCAGGCCGGTGAAGGCTGAGTTCATGGTCTGCACCTGGCCGAGCAGCACCACGGACGAGCCCTTCGGCACCTCCTTGGCGGTCTCTGATATCAGCGCCCGCACCTCGGTGGCGACAGCGCCGAGGTCGCGGCCCTGCGTCGTCGCGTAGATCTGCACCAGCGACTGGATGTCGTATTGCGACACCACCGCGCTCGACGTCGACCGCTTGATGTCGGCGATGCCGCCGAGGATCGGCGCCTGCGTGTTGCCGGTCGCGGTGATCGGCAGCGTCTGCAGCGCGCTCAAGGAGTCGATCTGGTACTGCGGCGTCTGCATCACGATCGAATAGGATACGCCGTTGTCGGGGTTGAGGTAGTAGGTCGGCGCGACCTGCGAGGAGCCGGCGAGATTGACCACGAGGGCGTTGGTGACGTCGCGCTCGGTCAGGCCGACATATTGCGCGCGGGTGCGGTCGACATCGATGTTGAATGTCGGGCTGTTCGGCGATTGCTGGATACGCGCATCCGCGATTCCGGGAATCCGGCGGATCCTGCCGAGCAGCTTGGAGGCATAGGCGAAGTTCGCTTCGATGTTGGCGCCGCGGATCTGCAGGTCGATCGGGGCCGGCGCGCCGAAGTTCAGGATCTGGCTGACGATGTCGGCCGGCAGGAACGCGAAGCTGACACCCGGGAACAGCCGCGGCAACTGCTCACGCAGCGTGCGCACGTGCTCCTCGGTCGGCCGGTGGCCTTCCTTCAGCTTGATCTGGACGTCGCCGTCCTGCGAGCCGATGATGCCGGTGTTGTTGTAGGTCATGTTGATGCCGGAGATCGGCATGCCGATATTGTCGGTCAGGGTCTCGATCTCGCCGGGGATCAGCTTGCGGATCGCTTTCTGGATGTCGGCGAGCTGATTGGCGCTCTCCTCGACGCGGGTGCCGACCTGGGTGCGGACATGCATCAGGATATTGCCGGCGTCGACCGACGGGAAGAAGTTGCGTCCCAGGAACGGAACCAGCAGGAACGACGCAGCCACGACGGCAAGGAAGCCGGTCACGAACACCGCGCGGTGGCCGAGCGCCATCGCCAGCAGGCCGCGATAGCCGCTGCGGATGCGTTCGAACCGCGCCTCGAAACCGCGCTGGACCCAGACCAAAGGATTGCGCGACTTCGGCGGCGCGCCCTCGTGATCCACATGCGCCTGCAACAAATAGTTCGCCATGGTCGGCACCAGGGTGCGCGACAGGATGAACGACCAGATCATCGCGAACATCACGGCTTCCGCCATCGGCACGAACAGGAAGCGCGCCACGCCGGTCAGGAAGAACATCGGCACGAACACGATGCAGATGCAGAGCAGCGAGACAAAGGCCGGCGTCACGATCTGGTTGGCGCCGTCGAGGATCGACTGCTCGACCGGCTTGCCCTGCTCGAGGTGATAATTGATGTTCTCGATCGTCACCGTGGCGTCGTCGACCAGGATGCCGACCGCGAGCGCAAGGCCGCCGAGCGTCATGATGTTCAGCGTCTCGCCGATCGCCGACAGCATGATGATGGCGCCGAGCACCGACAGCGGGATCGACACGGCGATGATGACCGTCGAGCGCCAGCTGCCGAGAAACAGCAGGATCATGACGCTGGTGAGCAGTGCTGCGATCACGCCCTCGAAGGCGACGCCCTTGATCGCGCCGCGGACGAACACCGACTGGTCGCCGATGAAGCCGATCTTGAGCGCATCCGGCATCTGGTCCTTGACGTCGATCACCTTCTGCTTGATGCCGGAGATGATATCGAGCGTCGAGGTCGCGCCGGCCTTCAGCACCATCATCAGCACCGAACGATTGCCGTCGACGTGGACGATGTTGGTCTGCGGCGGGTTGCCGTCGCGCACGCTGGCGACGTCGCGCACATAGACCATCGCGCCGTTGACGGTCTTGATCGGGAGGTCGCCGAGCTCCTCGATCTTGAGCGGCGAGTTGTTGAGATTGACGGTGTATTCGAAGCCGCCGATCTTCTGGGTGCCGACCGGCGTGATCAGGTTTTGGGCCGCGAGCGCGTTGGCGACGTCCTGGCCCGACAAGCCGCGCGCCTGCAGCGCCGTCGAGTTGAGATCGATCTGGATCTGACGCTGCTTGCCACCGAACGGATAGGGGATCGCAGCACCCGGCACCGTGACCAGCGGCGTGCGCAGCTGGTTGATTCCGATATCGGCGAGGTTCTGCTCGGTCAGGCCTTCGCCCGACAGCGCGACCTGGATGATCGGCACGGTGGACGCGCTGTAGTTGAGGATCAACGGCGGCGTCGCGCCCGGCGGCATCTGCTTGAGCAGGGTCTGCGAGATCGCCGTGACCTGCGCATTGGCGGTGCGGATATCGACGTTGGGCTGGAAGAAGATCTTGATGATGCCAAAGCCGTTATAGGAATTGGCGGTGATGTGCTCGATGTCGTTGACCGTCGTGGTCAGCGCGCGCTGGAACGGGGTGGTGATGCGCCCCGACATCTGGTCCGGCGGCAGGCCGGTGTACTGCCAGACCACACCGATCACGGGAATGCGGATGTCCGGAAAGATGTCGGTCGGCGTGCGCAGCGCCGCCAGCGGTCCAATGATCAACAGCAGCAGCGCGAGCACGACGAAAGTATATGGCCGGCTCAGCGCGATACGGACCAGTGCGATCATAGAAAGGGGATTCCTAAAATTCCCGAAAAAGCCTGCCCAGGCAAGGGAATCGGCGTTCCAAAAAAAGCCGTTCCACGCCAGCACGATTTACCCGATGCGAAGCGAAACGCCAACCCGTGGAGCCCCGGGGGCCTTCACTTCCTTGGCATAGCTCGTGAGACCGCTGGTCCCGCCGGTGGCGGCGCTGCCAGTGCGCGTTCAGGCATCGGCCCAAAAGCGGCGGACCTTGCTCCGAAAGGGAGCCGGCGCGACGATGCATCGCAGGTCTGCAGAAATGCAAAAGCGTGGTGAGCGCCTCAACTCACCACGCCTGGGTTAGATGATCGCCACGTGCTTCGAAGCAGCGCCAGAGCGATAGCCTCGCCGGTGGCCCTTGCCGCGTCAGGCGGCGCGGACCGACTCCAGGAACTTGCCGACTTCGAGCTTGAGGCGATTGCTGTCGCCTGACAGCGACTGCGCGGCCGACAGCACCTGGCTCGAGGCCGAGCCGGTCTCGGTGGCGCCGCGCTGCACGTCGGTGATGTTGGCGGAGACCTGCTGGGTGCCTTGCGCAGCCTGCTGCACGTTGCGCGAAATCTCCTGCGTCGCCGCGCCCTGCTCCTCGACGGCAGCAGCGATGGTGGAGGAGATCTCCGACAGCCGCTCGATGGTCGAAGAGATTTCCCTGATCGCGCCGACCGACTCCTGCGTCGCGGCCTGGATACCGGAAATCTGCTGGCCGATCTCGCCGGTCGCCTTCGCGGTCTGCTCGGCCAGCGCCTTTACTTCCGACGCCACGACGGCGAAGCCGCGGCCGGCTTCGCCGGCGCGCGCCGCCTCGATGGTGGCGTTCAGCGCCAGCAGATTGGTCTGGCCGGCGATGGTGTTGATGAGCTCGACGACGTCGCCGATCCGCGCGGCCGCCTTTGACAGCTCGCTGACGCGATCGTTGGTGGTGCGTGCCTGGCCGACGGCATCGCCGGCCATCCGCGCCGATTCCTGCACCTGGCGGCTGATCTCGGTCACCGACGATGACAGCTCTTCGGTCGCAGACGCCACCGACTGCACGTTGGCGGAGGCCTCCTCGGAGGCGGCGGCAACCGCGGTGGTCAGTTCCTCCGACCGCGTGGCGGTCGACGAGAGCGTGCCGGCCGAGGCTTCGAGCTGGGTCGAGGCCGACGAGACGGTCTGGACGATCTCGCCGATCATGGTCTCGAAATTGCGGGTGATGGCATCGACCCGGCGGCCGCGCTCGATCTTGGCCTCCGCGTCCGCCGCGGCGGCTTCATCGGCCGCCTTCTTGGCGATCAGGGCTTCCTTGAAGACCTGCAGCGTGTCGGCCATGGCGCCGATCTCGGTTTTCTCGCCCTGATGGGGCACGGTCGCGGTCAAGTCGCCGCGGCCCAGCGACTGCATCGGCGTGACGATCGAGCCGATGCCGGTGGAGATGTCGCGAACGAGGTAGAAGCTCACGCCGACGCCGACGATAATGGCCGCACCTAGCAGCACGGCAAGCATCATGAAGGCGGACGAATAGTTGTCGGCCGCGTCCTGGGCTGCCTTGTCGGCGCCGGTATTGTTGAGATCGATGTCCTTGCGCAGGATCTCGTCGGCCTCCAGACCAATCTTGTTCACGGTCTTGCTGTTCAGCTCGTGGGCCTCATGCGGAATCTTGCCGGCTTCCTTGCGCGACAGCTCCATCACCGCTTCGGTACCCTTCTTGTACTTCGTCCAGGTGTCGACCCACTGATTGTACAGTCCGCGCTCTTGCGGCGAGGTGATCATGCTCTCGTAGGTGGTGCGGATCTTCGTATTGGCCTCGACGACGCTGGCCAGGGTCTTTTCCGCCGCCAGCTTCTCCTCGAGCGTTTCGGCTAGCATGTGCTCGCGGATCACGTTGCGGTAGGTGATGATGCCGGCGCGCAATTCGCCAAGAATGCGCACGCTCGGCAGCCAATTGGTCGTGATGTCGACGGTGTTGGCGTTGATCGCCCGCATATCCCTGACGGCCAGCAGGCCCATACCCGTGACGACGAGGAGCAGGAACGCGACCACGGAAATGAGCTTGGCGCGGATCGAGTATTTGGCGAGCATCGTGAGCATCCGATCGTGACGGCTGAAGAGACAAGGCGCGGCAAGACGCCACACGCAGCAATGCCTGCCGGCTCCTGCGGGAGAGTTAACTTGGAACACCGTTGAACTACGGAGTGGTCGTCATCGCACTGACATGATGCGTGGCAGCGCCTCAGCGCATCAGTGCGAGCGCGTCCGAGAAAAACTCCGGGCCGCCGAAATTGCCTGATTTCAAGGCAAGCAGCATCTCGCCGTTTTTGACACCGACGGCGCGCAGAACCGGCACGCCTGCAGCGATCTCCGCACCGACGAGGAATCCGGGAATGCCCAGTCGGTCCACCACGGCGCCTGAAGTTTCACCACCGGCGACCACCAGCCTTCGTACACCCGACTGCACCAGACCTTCGGCGATGTCGGCCATCGCCTGCTCGATAGCATGTCCGGCTGCATCACGACCATGACGAGATTGCAGAGCTGCGACCTCTGCAGGAACAGAGCTGCTCGCGATCAGAGTCGGCCCGTCGCCGATTCGATCCTTCGCCCAGCCCAACGCGCGCTGCGCTTCGTCCTTGCCGGCGACAACCCGCTCGGGATCGAGATGCAGCACGGACATCACTTTCTCCGCGCTGGCGATCTGCCGCAACGTTGCCTGCGAACAACTGCCGGCGAGACAGGCGGCCGGCCCTCCGATCGCCGCGTCAGGCATGGCATTCGGCGCGTTCGATTTGACCCGACCGGAGGCGACCAGCGCCCGTGCCAGCCCAAGCCCAATGCCGGAGGCGCCGACCGAGACACGGTGATCCAGCGCCACCTGTCCGATGGTTTCGAGATCGCGATCGAACACGGCGTCAACGATCGCAGCGCCGATGCCGTTGGCGGCGAGATCGGTGAGCTTTGCCCTGATGGCATCGACGCCGCGGCTCAGCGTCGCGAGATCGACCAATCCGACCTTGGTCTTGCTTTGCCACGCCAGCACCCGCACGAGGTTGGAATCGTGCATCGGGTTGAGCGGATGGTCCTTCAGCGGGCTCTCGTTGAGCGGCACGGCGCCGACGAACAGATTGCCTTGGTAGACGGTGCGGCCGGTTTCCGGAAAGGCCGGTGTCACCAGCACAATCGCGTCGCCGGAATCGGCGCGTAGCGCGTCCATCACCGGGCCGATATTGCCGGCATCGGTGGAGTCGAAGGTCGAGCAGATCTTGAACAGGATGTGCTGACAGAAGCGGCCGCGCAGCCATGTCTCGGCGGCACGCGTGCGGCTCACCGCGAGACCGGCCTCGATCGAGCGGCTCTTCAGCGAGACGACGACGGCATCGACCTCGGGCAGCGCGAGATCGTCTGAGGGCACGCCGATGGTCTGCACCGTGCGCAATCCGGCGCGTGTCAGCGTATTGGCGAGGTCGGAGGCGCCGGTATAGTCGTCGGCGATGCAGCCAAGAGACAGCGTTCCGCTTGATGTCACGACTTTGCTCCGGCATAGGGCTTGAACCACGCGAGGCCGTCCGTGGTCTTGCCGCGCGGATTGTATTCGCAGCCGACGAAGCCGTCATAGCCGAGCCGATCGAGCTCGTCGAACAGGAACGGATAGTTCAGCTCCTCCCCGTCGGGCTCGTTACGCGAGGGGATCGAGGCGATCTGGATGTGGCCGATGATCGGCATCATCTCGCGCAGCCGCATCGTCACGTCGCCATGGATGATCTGGCAATGATAGATGTCGAACTGCAGCTTGAGGTTCGGGATTTTCAGCTCGTCGATCAGGTCGCGGGCGAACAGAAAGTCGTTGAGGAAATAGCCGGGCACGTTGCGCGGATTGATCGGCTCGATCACGACGTCGAGGCCATGCGGCGCGAAGAACTCGGCGGCATAGGCGACGGACTTGCGAAACGCCGCGACCGCCCTGGGATCGCTGCGATCGGCGATCCCTGCCATCAGATGCAGCCGCTCGACGCCGGTCGCCTGCGCATAGGGCAGCGCCGTCTTCAGGCTCTGCTCGAGATCGGCAAAGTGATCCGGCCGCGCCGCAAAACCTCTCTCACCGATCTTCCAGTCGCCCGGCGGCAGATTGAACAGCGCCTGCGTCAAGCCGGCTGCCTTCAGCCGCTTGCCGAGCTCATCGGCGGGATATTCGTAGGGAAACAGGAATTCCACCGCGGTGAAGCCCGCGTTCGCCGCCGCCTCGAAGCGGTCGAGAAACGGAACTTCAGTGAACATCATCGAGAGGTTGGCGGCAAAGCGGGGCATTGTGAAATCCTGTTATTTCGCGCCGGGAAGTTTGGTGCCGGTGACCTGCGCATACATCCGCGCCACCGACGCATCGTCGTCGCGGCCCATGCCGGCGGCCGCGGTCATCAGGAACATCTGCAATGCCGCGGCCGAGACCGGCACCGGGAAGCGCGCATTGCGCGCCATGTCCTGGATGATGCCGAGATCCTTGACGAAAATCTCCACCGCGCTGCGCGGCGCATAGTCGCCGTCGAGCACATGCGGGATGCGGTTCTCGAACATCCAGGAATTGCCGGCCGAAGCTGTGATCACCTCATAGACTTTCTGGATATCGAGGCCCTGCCTGGCGGCAAAGGCGATCGCTTCCGAGGCCGCGGCGATATGTACGCCGGCCAGCAACTGATTGATCATCTTGAACGCGGCACCCTGCCCTGCGGCATCGCCGAGCTCGTAGAGCTTGGCCGCCATCGCATCGAGCGCCGGCCGCGCTTTCGCAAACGCCGCCGCGCTGCCGGAGGCGAGGATGGTGAGCTCGCCCTGTGCTGCGCGCTGCGCGCCGCCTGAGATCGGTGCATCGAGATAGTGGCGGCTGGCTGCCTCGAGCTGTTTTGCCAGGCGACGCGCGATGTCGGGGTCCATGGTCGCGGAAGAGACGAAAACAGCGTCTTTCGGCATTGCCTCGGCGACGCCATCAGCGCCGAACAGGATGGTTTCGGTCTGCGTGGCGTTGACGACGACGCTGACCACGATGTCGGCATCCTTGGCGGCCTCCGCCGGCGTCTTCGCGCCCTTGCCGCCCTCGGAGACAAACCGCGCGACGGCATCCGCCGAGACATCGCAGCCGGTAACCTCAAAACCGGCGCGCCTCAGGGAGGTCGCCATGCCGAACCCCATCGAGCCGAGCCCGATCACGGCGATACGCGGTTTGGCGGAACTGGACATGCGATGATCCCTCTAGAATTCTTCTTCGGTGTTACGCTTGCCTATCACGGCTTGGCCGCGCTGCCAAAGCATGAGACAAGGCAGGGAAACCGGATGCTTTACGGACGACACCATGAGCGAAACAAAGCTTCGTGAGGACATCTGCCGTTTCGGCCGCTCGCTGTTCGAGCGTGGGCTGACACCGGGCTCGTCGGGCAATATCAGCGTCCGCCTCGACGATGGCGGCTGGCTGGTGACGCCAACCAACGCCTCGCTCGGCTTCCTCGATCCCGGCAAGATGTCGCGGCTCGATGCCGACGGCCGGCTGATCTCCGGCGATGCGCCAACCAAGGAAGTGCCGCTGCACTCCGCCCTCTATCAAACCCGCTCGGCTGCTCGCGCGGTCGTACACCTGCATTCGACTCATTCGGTTGCGCTGTCGATGCTATCAGAGATTGACCCGCGCGCCGCGCTGCCGCCGATGACCGCCTATTACGTGATGAAATGCGGCCAGACTGCGCTGGTGCCGTATTATCGTCCCGGCGATCCCGCCGTCGCCGATGCGATCAAGGGGCTCGCCGGGAAATACTCATCGGTGCTGCTCGCCAATCACGGCCCGGTCGTATCGGGCGACACGCTGGAAGCCGCCGTGTTCGCGACCGAAGAGTTGGAAGAGACCGCCAAGCTCTATCTGCTGCTGCGCGGACTGAACCCGCGGTATCTGTCGCCGGAGCAGGTTGCGGATTTGACCAGGGTGTTTGGGCTGGTGATGCCGGAGCATGGGCATTAGCCCCTCCCCGTCATTGCGAGGAGCGTAGCGACGAAGCAATCCATGGCTCGGCACGCGGAGATATGGATTGCTTCGCTGCGCTCGCAATGACGGTGGAAAAGGAGGCATCACAGCACCTAAAGCCCGAGATACGCTTTGCGCACGTCGGGATTGCCGCTGATCTCGGCCGCGGTGCCCTGCATCAGCACGCGGCCGGTTTGCAGGATGTAGGCGCGGTCGGCGATCTCCAGGCACTCGGCCATGCGCTGCTCGACGATCAGCACGGTCATGCCGGCGTCGCGGATACGCTTCACCGCCTGGAATATCTCGTCCACCAGCTTGGGCATGATGCCCTGCGACGGCTCGTCCAGCATCAACAGCCGCGGCCGTGTCATCAGCGCGCGGCCGATCGCGAGCATCTGCTGCTCGCCACCGGACAAGGTTTCGGCGCGCTGCTCCAGCCGCTCGGCGAGCCGCGGGAACAGCTTGAACACCAGGTCGAGCGGCGCATCGCGGTCGGCCTGGCTGCGATAGAGATAGCTGCCGAGCCTCAGATTGTCGTGCACCGAGAGCCGCGGAAACAACCGGCGGTTCTCCGGCACGAAGGCGATGCCGCCTGACGTGATGACATGCTGCGGCCTGCCGTCGATGCGGTTGCCGTCGAACGTCACGGTCCCCGCGCGCGGCCGCTCGGCGCCGGCAATCGACTTGAGCAGCGTCGACTTGCCCGCGCCATTGGCGCCGGCGACGCAGACGATCTCGCCCTTGGCGACATCGATCGAAACCGAGGAGATCGCGACCAGGCCCTGATAAGCGGTGGTGACTTCACGCATCGACAGCATGACGATCCCCGAGATAGGCAGAAATGACATCTGGATTGCGGACGACGTCCGCGGGCTTGCCCTCGACCAGCACCTTGCCGAGATTGAGCACGATGGCGCGGTCGACCAGCGGCATGACGATCTCCATGACGTGCTCGACCATCAGCACGGTGACGCCGGTGGCGCGCACCTTGCGCACCAGCTCGACGCCGGTCTGGGCCTCGACCGGCGTCAGCCCGGTGAGGACTTCGTCGAGCAGCAGCAGCTTTGGCTCGGTCGCAAGTGCACGGGCGACTTCGAGCCGGCGCTTCTCCGACGGGACGAGGTCGCTGGCGAGCACATTGGCCCGCGCGGCGAGGCCGCAGAACTCCAGCACCTCATAGGCTTTCTTTCGCGCCAGGCGCATCGCCGTGTCGCGGATCAGCGCGCCGACGATGACGTTGTCGATCACGGTCATCGTTTCGAAGCTTTTGACGACCTGGAAGGTGCGCCCGACGCCGCGCTGGCAGCGCTCGGCTGCCGGCAGCTTGGTGACGTCCTCGCCATCGAAGATGATCGAGCCTTGCGTCGGCGGCAAAACACCGGCGATCAGATTGAACAGCGTCGATTTGCCGGCGCCGTTCGGGCCGATCAGGCCGACGATCTCGCCGCGGCCGACCGAGATCGAGACGTCGCTGTTGGCGATGAGGCCGCCGAAGCGTTGCCAGATGCCACGGGTCTCCAAGAGCGGGGTTTCCAGCAGCGCCGTCATCGCGCGGCCTCCTTGCGCCAGGAAAACACCCTGAACACGCTCACCAGACCCTTCGGGAGCGCCAGCGAAATCGCGACGATCAGCGAGCCGTAGACGATCAGGTCGACGCCGCGTCCGGAGCCGCCGACGAAGGACCGCGTGAGCTCGGTCAGCGGGATCAGGATCACCGCCCCCAACATCGGCCCCCAGAGCGTGCCGATGCCCCCTAACACCGCGGGTAAGGCCATCAGCAGCGAGAACTGGAAGCCCATCACGCTTTCGGGGTCGATATAGGAGACGAACTGCGCGTAGAAGCTGCCGCCGACCGCGACCAGGAAGGCGGAGACCGCGGCCGCACCCATCTTGGAATTGAACACCACCACGCCAAGGCTCTCGGCCGCGTCCGGATTGTCCTTTACCGCGCGCCACCAATAGCCCCATTTGGAATCTTCCAGCCACCAGGTGACGAGCCAGGCGACGCAGGCGAGCCCTAGCGCGAAATAGAAATAGGGCAGCTTGGAGCGGGTGAACTGGAATTTCAGCCAGCTGTCACTGCGGACGGGAATGTCGATGCCGAGGGCCGCGCCGGCCCAGTCCCAGTTCTGGATCAGCAACAGCGCGATCTCGGCGATCACGATGGTCGCGATCACGAAATAATGTCCGCGCAGGCGGAAGCAGGGATAGCCGAGCGCCATCGCAATCACAGCCGAGATCGCGCCGCCCGCCAGCATGCCGAACCACGGCAGCACGCCGAATTTGGTGAACAGCAGCGCCGTGGTGTAGGCGCCGAGGCCGAAATACAGCGCGTGTCCGAGCGAGATCTGCCCGCAATAGCCTGATAGTATGTTCCAGCTCTGCGACAGCGCCGCGTACATCAGGGTCAGCACCATGATGTTCTGGACGTAAACGTCCTTGACGAACAGCGGCACCAGCGCGGCGACCACGGCCAGACAACCGGCCATGATCAGGTCGCGCCTGCGGCGTTGGGCGAAATGTGTGTCCATCACATCGATCCGAACAGGCCGCGCGGCCGGATGAAGACGACCAGGAGGTAGACGGCGTAGATGCCGACCGACTTCAGTGACGGCGGCAGGATCAGCGCAGTCGACGCTTCCACCAGGCCGACGATGATGCCGCCGGCGAAGGCGCCGAACACGCTGCCAAAGCCGCCGAGCGCCACGGTGACATAGGCGATCAGCGCAAACGACGCGCCGACGTCGGGATAGACATAGAAGAAGATCGCCATGATGGCGCCGGCCAG
This sequence comes from Bradyrhizobium genosp. P, assembly GCF_049949265.1. NCBI lineage: Bacteria > Pseudomonadati > Pseudomonadota > Alphaproteobacteria > Hyphomicrobiales > Nitrobacteraceae > Bradyrhizobium > Bradyrhizobium genosp. P. Next base: position 6,637,546 of record NZ_CP188195.1, read on the forward strand.
CCCGACCAGTGCTGCGCCGAGGCCCCAGCCGAGCGCAAACACCCTGTTCTTGTCGATGCCGACAAGCGCCACTGCGCCGGCGTCCTCGCGCGTCGCCTCCAGCGCGCGGCCGAAATCGGTGCGGTTGATGAAGAAGTAGAGCGCGACGAACGCCGCGATCGAGACCATCGCGCCGACCAGCTGCGGCTCGGGCAGATAGATGCCGGCGATCGAGATCGTCTTGCCACCGAGCCAGGAGGTTGTCACGCTGCGGTAGTCCGGCGTGAAGAAGAACTGCGCGAGGCCGCGCATCACGATCGCAAGGCCGAAGGTCGAGAAGATCTGCACCATGCCGGCATTGGCCTTGGCGCGCACGGCGAAGCGGACGACCAGCAGATAGACCAGCGCGCCGAACACGAACAGCGCGGCGGCGACCAGCGGCGCCGCCAGCAGGGGATCGATCGCGAAGAACGCGAACAGGAAGAAGGTCGCGTACATCGCGATCATCAGGAATTCGCCGTGCGCGAAATTCACGACGTCCATCAATCCGAAGATCAATGCGAGGCCGGCGGCGATCAGTCCGTAGAGCAGCCCCATCAAGAGGCCGCTCGCCAAACTCTGGATAATGGTCTCGGCTGTCACCGCCCTATGCCCCCTTGTGCGTCCGACCGGTCAGCTGTTCATCGGCCAGATCGCCTCGGAGACGGCGGCCTGTTCCGGGAAGATCGTGACGAAGTTCTTCGCGGCGTATTGCAGCAGCACCGGATCGGCGAAATTATTCTGCCCCATCTCGTCGAACTTGACGCGCCGCCACGGCATGATGGTCACTTCGCCGGGCATGTCGGTCGCGACCAGCGCTTCGCGGATCTTGTCGCCGTCGGTCGACTTGGCGCGGTTGATCGCATCAGCCATCACGATCAGGCCCATGAACTGGCGCGACGAATAGTCGTTGAAGTCCTTGCCCGACTTCGCGCGGTACATCTCGTTGATGAGACCAACCATCGGCCGCTTCTGCGCAAGGTCGAGCGAGAAGCTGCCGCGTGAGATCACGCCTTCGAGCTTGTCGCCGACCGCGTCATACGTCGCCTTCTCAGAGAAACCGGCATCCTGCGCGACGATGTTCTTCGGCTTGTAGCCGAGCTCGGCCATGGTCTTTACCAGCAGGATCGCGTCAGTCGTGTAGCTCGACGGCATCAGCACGTCGGCATTCGCGGCCTTGATCTGCTGCACCTCGGCAGTCAACGACGGCGAGTTGGCGCGATATTTGATGTCGGCAACCACCTTGTAGCCGCGCTCGGCGGCGAGCTTGAGCTGCGCGTTCGACGAATCGGTGCCGAAGATGGTGTCCTCGTGGAACAGCGCCAGTGTCTCGATCTTCTGGCCCTTCTTCTTCATCGCATCGAAGAAGTCGAACATCGCGGCCGAGAACATCTCGTCATGCGGTGCTGCGCGGAAATAGTATTTCAGGCCGCGGCGATGCAGGCTCGGCGAGGAGTTGTCGGCGGAGATGAACGGGATCTGGTAGCGATCGCAGATCTGGCTGACGGTCACGGCGACCGCGCTCTGATAGGTGCCGATCACCGCGCAGACCTTCTCCTGCGTGATCAGGCGCTCGGCTTCGGCGCGGCCCTTCTGCGGATCGGCCTGGTGGTCGGCGAAGACGAGGCGGACCTTGGCGCCGCCGAGTCCGGGCAGACCTTCCCCCTTCGCCAGCGGCAGCGCGAAGTCGTAATTCTTGTTGATGATGTCGACCGCGGTTTCGAAGGCGCGCTGCGCATCGACGCCGATCTGCGCGCTGGATCCCGACAGCGGATAGATCACGCCGATCGCCACTTCGCTGGTCTGCGCGCGCGCGGCCATCGGACCGAGCGCGGCGGCAGCAGTGGCACCGAGCAACACGTTACGGCGAGAGATCGTCATTCCAAAACCCCTGCGGTCAGTCTGCGTTTATCGATGAAGCGCTTGTAGCGCGCAGTAAAGCCTCAATGAATTGCACGAATTGCCTATTTCAGAGCACGGCGAGTTGCTTGTTCCTGAGATCGGTGACGAGCATCAGCCCCGGCGCATGCGTGATTGCGAACGGCAGCTTCGCGTTTGCGATCACCGCCTGCGGCGTCACGCCGCAGGCCCAGAACACCGGAATCTCGTCGTCGGCAACCGGCACCGGATCGCCATAGTCGGGCTTGGCGATGTCCTTGATGCCGATCGAATGCGGGTGGCCGAGATGCACCGGCGCACCATGCACCGACGGAAAGCGCGTGGTGATCTGCACCGCGCGGATCGCATCCGCCGGCTTGAATGGACGCATCGACACCACCATCGGCCCCTCGAACAGCCCCGACGGGCTGCACGCGATATTGGTGCGGTACATTGGCACGCGGACCTTGTGCTCGATGTGGCGGATCGGCAGCCCGTCGTCCATCAGCGCCTCTTCAAACGAGAACGAGCAGCCGAGCACGAAGGCGACGAGATCGTCGCGCCAGTATTTCTTGATGTCGGTCGGCTCCTCGACCACCTCGCCGTCACGCCAGATCCGATAGCGCGGCACGTCGGTGCGGATGTCCAGGTCGAGCCCGAGCGCGGGAATCCTGAAATCCCCGACGTCGGACATGCCGATGATCGGACACGGCTTGGGGTTGAGCTGGCAAAACCGATGGAAGGCGCCGGCGAGTTTCTCCGGCAGGATCGCGAGATTGCCCTGGACGAAGCCGTTGGCGACCCCGGCCGTGCTGGAGGCCATCCCGTTGCGGCAGGCCAGGCGCGCCTCCAGGCTCGGAAGTATCGGTTCGTCGGAAGATCGCTGCGCTGCCGCAAAAACAGTCATAAAGGCCCCCTGCCCATAATCTCGACAAGGACAAGCCAACACCAAGCATGCTATAATGTCTAATCGTCCTTTCTAATCAAAATCGATAAATTTGGATTATCGATTGGAGAAATGGTCCCCATGACGGACTTCCGCTCGATCGAAACCTTCCTCTGGGTCGTCAAGCTCGGCAGCTTCCGCGGCGCCGCCCAGCGGCTCAACACCACCCAGCCGGCGATCTCGCAGCGCATCGCCCAGCTCGAGCGCGAGATGGGCGTCAAGCTGCTGAACCGCGACCATCGCGTGGCCTCGCCGACATCGAGCGGCCGTCAGATGATGGTCTATGCCGAGAAACTGATCGGCCTGCGGTCGGAAATGATGGCGGAGATCGGTGACCGCTCAGCGATGCGCGGCGTGCTGCGGCTCGGCGTCGCCGAGACGATCGTGCACACGTGGCTGCCGCGCCTCGTCAAGAGCGTCAACGAGATCTACCCGAACCTGTCGCTGGAGATCGAGGTCGACATCACGCCCAACCTCTCTGCGCGGCTGTTTGCGCAGGAGATCGAGCTCGCCTTCGTGCTCGGACCACTCTCGGGCTCCGGCGTGCAAAACCGCCCGCTCTGCGACTACCGGATCGGCTTTCTGGCCAGCCCCGCGCTCGGCCTCGGCAATGGCCCGGTGGCGCGGCAGGATCTGGCGCGGTTTCCGATCATCACCTTTCCGCGCAAGACCCAGCCCTACGAGGCGGTCCGCGCGCTGTTCAACCGGCCGGATCTGCCGCCGATCCGCTTACATGCCAGCGCCTCGCTCGGAACCGTCACCCACATGGCCAATGAAGGTCTCGGCATCGCCGTGATCCCGACTGCGATCGTCGAAAACGAACTCGCCGACGGGCGGCTGCAACTACTCGACACCGACTTCAAACTGCCGCCCCTCGCCTTCGGCGCGAGTTGGCTCGCATCCCCTGACGCAGTCGCAATCGAGCGCGTCGCCCATCTCGCGGGACAAATCGCGCAAGACAGCGTCGCGGTTGACGCGGCGGACACGGCGCGTCATTGAACGACTGCCGGAGAATGACCGTCGTTCGGGGGCCCGCTTGGCGAAGACCCGGAATGACGAAGCGCAAATGGAATGTCAGCATGAACCGAGCCGTATCCAACCTGCAGATCGATTCCGCCCGCCTCTGGGGAACCATCCACGAAACCGCGCAATTCGGCGCAACACCGAAGGGCGGCGTGCGGCGGCTGACGCTGAGCACCGAGGACAAGCAGGTGCGCGACTGGTTTCGCAAAGCCTGCGAGGAGGCCGGCCTCGAATTCCATGTCGACGCACTCGGCTCGATGTTCGGGTTGAGGAAAGGAAGGGATATGTCGAAGCCGCCGATCGGGGTCGGCTCGCATCTCGACACCCAGCCGACCGGCGGCAAATATGACGGCATCCTCGGCACGCTTGCCGCGCTCGAGCTGGTCCGCACCCTCAATGGCGCCGGCATCGAGACCGAGCTGCCGATCTGTATCTGCAACTGGACCAACGAGGAAGGCTCGCGCTTCGCACCGGCGATGATGGCCTCGGCGGCTTACGTCGGCGACTTCACCACCGACGACATCCTGTCACGCAAGGACGCCGAGGGCGTGACGGTGGCACAGGCGCTCGACAGCATCGGCTATCGCGGCGATGCCCCGGTCGGGCGGCAGAAATTCTCGAGCTTCGTCGAGCTGCACATCGAACAGGGGCCGATCCTGGAGGCCGAGAGCAAGACCATCGGCGTGGTCGATTCCGGCCAGGGCGTGTTGTGGTACGACGGCAAGATCACCGGCTTCGAGAGTCACGCGGGATCGACCCCGATGCCGCTGCGGCGCGATGCGCTGGCGACCCTGTCGGAGATCGTGCTGGCGATGGAAAGCATTGCGAAGAAGCACGGCCCCAAGGCGGTCGGCACCATCGGCGAGGCCGTGATCGCAAATCCCTCGCGCAACGTCATCCCGGGCGAGATCGCCTTCACCATGGACTGCCGCAGCGCCGACGCCGCGATCATGGACGCGCTGGATAAAGATCTGCGCACCGCGATCGCTGAGATCGCGGCGCGGCGCAAGGTCGAGGTCAAGCTCGACCTGGTCTGGCGCAAGCCGCCGACACACTTCGATCCGAAGCTGGTCGACGCGGTCGAGAACGCCGCAAAACAGCTCGGCTATTCGCACCGCCGCATTACGTCCGGCGCCGGCCACGACGCCTGCAACCTCAACACGGTGATGCCGACGGCGATGGTGTTCGTGCCCTGCAAGGACGGCATCAGCCATAACGAGCTGGAAGACGCGACGCAGGCCGATTGCGCCGCCGGCGCCAACGTGTTGCTGCACACGGTGCTGGCGCTCGCCGGCGTCGCATCCTGATCTTGCCAATACAGGAGGCCCTCGTGCGCGGAGTATTCGTCGACGCCAATGAATCGCTGGCCGTGATCATGGAACGGCTGGAGAAGCCCGGTGATCCCAAGATGCGGATCAACCGCGATGCCGACATCAAGCCGGAGCACTACCCCGCGGTCCTCGACGGCGCCGAGATCGCGGTCGTCGATCACACCGCGCTACCGACCGAGGTCGCGAAGGCATGCGCCGGATTGAAGCACGTCGTGTTCCTCGGCACCGGCGCGCGGAGCTACATGAATCCCGAGGAGCTCGCGGAGCTTGGGATCTCCGTGCATCTGATCAAAGGCTATGGCGACACGGCCGTGGCGGAGTCTGCGATCGCGCTGATGTGGTCGTCGGCCCGCGTGATCGCGCAGATGGACCGCGAGATGCGCGCCGGCAACTGGCTGCGCGAGGACGGCATGCAGCTCACCGGCAAGACGCTGGGACTGGTCGGCTTCGGCGGCATCGCCGCGGAAGTCGCGCGCATCGCGCTCGGCAGCGGCATGAAGGTGATCGCCTGGAACCGGTCGCCGAAGACCTATCCCAGCGTCGAGTTCGTCGATCTCGACACCGTGATGGCGACCAGCGACGTGGTCTCGATTCATCTGCTGCTCAACGACGAGACCCGCGGCATGATCACCGGCGACAAGATCGCGAAGCTGAAGCCGGGCGTGATCCTGATCAACACCGCGCGCGCCGCGATCGTGGACGAGCAGGCGATGATCGACGCGCTTGCTTCGGGCCACATCCGCCACGCCGGCCTCGACGTCTTCAACACCGAGCCCCTGCCGAAGGATCATCCGCTGACGACAATCCCGAATGTGACGCTGTCAGCGCATTCGGCGTTCCGTACGCCAGAGGCGAGCGAGAATCTGATCCACGCGGCATGGGAACATTGCCGAAGGATCGTGAAAGAATAAAGAGTGTCGTCCTGGACAAGTGAGCACAGCAAGCGCGATCCAGGACCCATATGTGGACGGCCCCCGTGGCACAAGAGCTTTTTGAGCGGATCGGATCGCTTGCATCCATATGTCCGGCCTTTTGAGTGCGATCGGATGGATCGCTGGCCAAGATGGTTTGCGCGATGCGAGTTCCAAACAACCACGCGGCCTGTTGACGGCCGATGGGTCCTACGGACTGTCTCGCATCGTTGCTCGATCGATCGCTCCATCTGCTCCTGCAGCTCCGGGTCGGCTGACGAGCGAGCCCGCCAGCCGGCCAATCTGTTAGACGGCGACTGCCGCGGTGGCATTGATCCGTGCGGCGTCATAACTCTCGCCGGTCGCCATCAGCTTCCAGGCGATGCGGGCCACCTTGTTGGCGAGCGCCACGGCGGCAAGCTTCGGTGGCTTGCGCTTGATCAGTGCCAACAGCCAGCGCGAGTGATGGCCGCGCCCGCGTCTGGCCTGCTGGATGACCGCCGTTGCCCCGATCACCAGCAGGCGGCGCAGGTCCTCGTCGCCCGCCCGCGTGATCCTGCCAAGCCTGGTTTTGCCGGCGGTGGAGTGATCCTGGGGGGTGAGGCCGAGCCAGGCTGCGAAGTGACGGCCGGAGCGGAAAGCATGGGGATCGGGTGTCTTCATCACGAGCGTCGTTGCAACGATCGGCCCGACAGAAGGGATCTGCGCCAGACGCCGGCCCACGGCGTCGGAGCGGTGCCAGGCCATCAATCTGGCTTCGATCTCCTGCAGCTCGCCCACGAGTCTGGTGTAGTCGCGGCCCAGCACCGTAAACAGCTCGCGTGCCAGGGCAGGAAGCGTCTCGTCCTGCGCAATCCGCGCCAGCAGCGGCTCGATCTTGTCGGTCCCTTGGGCCCCGATCAGGCCAAACTCCGCCGCATGGCCGCGGATCATATTGCCGAGCTGGGTGCGCCGGGCGATCAATCCAGCGCGGACACCCGTCAGCATCAGCGCGGCCTGCTGCTCGACCGTCTTGACCGGCACGAACCGCATGCTCGGCCGGCTCATCGCTTCACACAGCGCCTCCGCATCCCGACCGTCGTTCTTGTTCCGCGACACATAGGGCTTCACCAATTGCGGCGCCATCAACTTCACCTCGTGGCCCAGCTTGCGAAGCTCCCGTGCCCAATGGTGCGAGGCCCCACAGGCCTCCATCCCGATCACGGTCGGCGGCAACTTGGCGAAGAACTCCAGCACCTGCTTGCGCGCAAGCTTCTTGCGCAACACAGGCTGTTCCGCCGCATCAACCCCATGCAGCACAAAAATATACTTCGACGTATCCATTCCAATGCGGATAATCTCTCTCACGGACGGCTCCCTTGTCTGAGATTTGCAACAACCTCATTCTGGCACACTGATGCCGTAGGGGGCCGTCCACACCATCAACCACCACTGCGCCTTTTGGACCAAGTTGTGGGCCCAGCCAATTGCCACAACTGCTTATCGGGGTAATAGGTCCTGGCTTTCGCCAGGACGACGTCTTTGTTCACAGCGCGATCAATCCACCATCTCAGCGACCGCCTTGCCACACGCCGTCGTGTCGGCATTGCCGCCAAGATCCCGCGTCCGCAGCGTGCGTTCGCCGAGCGTGCGTTCGATCGCGCCGACGATGGCATCCGCGGCCTGCTTCTCGCCGAGATGCTCCAGCATCATCGCACCCGACCAGATCATGCCGATCGGGTTGGCGATGCCCTGCCCTGCGATGTCAGGCGCCGAGCCGTGCACCGGCTCGAACACTGACGGGAAGTTGCCCTCCGGATTGATGTTGGCCGCGGGCGCAATGCCGATCGTGCCGGTGCAGGCCGGGCCGAGGTCGGAGAGGATGTCCCCGAACAAATTGGAGCCGACCACGACGTCGAACCAGTCCGGATGCAGCACGAAGTTCGCGGTCAGGATGTCGATGTGGTACTTGTCCCACTTCACCTTCGGATAGTTCTTCGCCATCGCCTCCACGCGCTCGTCCCAATAGGGCATCGTGATGGAGATGCCGTTCGACTTGGTCGCCGAGGTCAAATGCTTCTTCGGCCGCGACTGCGCCAGGTCGAACGCGAATTTCAGGATGCGGTCGACGCCGATACGGGTCATCACCGTCTGCTGGGTGACGAATTCGCGGTCGGTGTCCGGGAACATGCGGCCGCCGACGGACGAGTACTCGCCCTCGGTGTTCTCGCGCACCACCCAGAAATCGATGTCACCCGGCTTGCGGTTCGCCAGCGGCGACGGCACGCCAGGCATCAGCCGCACCGGCCGCAGATTGACGTACTGGTCGAACTCGCGGCGGAACTTGATCAGGGAGCCCCACAGCGAGACGTGATCGGGAATCTTGGCCGGCCAGCCGACGGCACCGAAGTAGATCGCATCGTGCTTGCCGATCTTCTCTTTCCAGTCGGCCGGCATCATCTCGCCGTGCTTCTCGTAATAGTCGTAGGACGCGAAGTCGAAATGGTCGAATTGCACCGCGACGCCGTGCTTCTTCGCCGCCGCCTCGATGACACGCAGCCCCTCCGGCATCACTTCCTTGCCGATGCCGTCGCCCGGAATGACCGCAATCCGATACTGCTTCTTTGTGCTGCTCATCGAGAACACCCTTGTGATTTGCCCGGCCCGGAAAGCCGCCTATCCTGATCGCCTTGCAATGAACCAAACTTCGCACGAGCGCAACGCTGCAGTGCAGTGTTGACCGCGGCGCGGCCCTGACCCACCAAATTCGCCGACATCCGTTCCTCTTATCAAGCGAGCACCCCATGGATCTGCATCTGCGCGGCAAGCGTGTCCTGATCACCGGCGCCTCCAAGGGCATAGGCGCGGCCGCCGCCGAAGCCTTTGCCGAGGAAGGCGCCCATCTGCTGCTGGCGGCCCGCAACGGCGAACAGCTCAAGGCGCTCGCCGAACGGCTGCGCTCGGCCCACCAGATCGATGCTGCCACCAGCATCGTCGATCTGCGCAAGTCCGACGACCTGGCGCGATTGGCCAAGGAGGCCGCCGACGTCGACATCCTCGTCAACAATGCCGGCGACATTCCGGGCGGCTCGATCGACAAGATCGACGAGGCCATCTGGCGCCACGCCTGGGAGCTGAAGGTGTTCGGCTACATCAACCTGACGCGCGCGATCTACGACCGGATGAAGGCGCGCGGCGGCGGCGTCATCGTCAACGACATCGGCGCGGCCGGTGAGAAGTTCGACGCCAACTATATCTGCGGCAGCGCCGGCAACGCGGCGTTGATGGCCTTCACCCGAGCGCTCGGGGGAAAGAGCCTCGCCGACAACATCCGCGTGGTCGGCATCAATCCCGGCCCTGTTGGTACCGACCGCCATGTCACGCTGCTGAAGACCCGCGCCAAGAACCAGTTCGGCGACGAGAACCGCTACAAGGAATTCCAGAAGGGCCTGCCGCTCGGCCGCCCCGCGCATGCGCGGGAGATCGGCGACCTGATGGCGTTCCTGGCCTCCGACCGCGCCGGCTATACGTCGGGCGTGATCTACACGGTCGATGGCGGGCTGACGTCGGGGTGGGGTTAGGCACGGGCGTCATTGCGAGGAGCGACAGCGACGAAGCAATCCATCGCTCCCCATTTGCGGGCCGATGGATTGCTTCGCTTCGCTCGCAATGACGGCGAACTCATCGGCCGCGCATTTGCCACGACGGCGGAAAATGTTCTACAGCACAGAGAATGAGAACACACAGGAGCAACGGTGCATGGCTGATCAGGGCTTGGTACGCGAAACGGCCTGCGCCGTCGTCGATAAACTGAAAGCCGGCGACGTCACCCCGCTCGACCTGCTCGACGTGCTGGAAAAGCGCATCGCCGAGGTTGATGGCAAGGTCAATGCGCTGCCGACGCTCTGCTTCGACCGCGCGCGGAGCCATGCCAAGGCCTTGATGGAGAAGCCCGTGGCCGAGCGCGGCCTGCTCGCCGGACTTCCCATTCCGATCAAGGATCTGACCAACGTCCAGGGCGTGCTGACCACGCTGGGCTCGCCGATCTTCAGGGATCACGTGCCGGCGAAATCCGACATCCTGGTCGAGACCATCGAGCACAATGGCGGCGTGATCTACGCCAAGTCGAACACGCCGGAGTTCGGCGCCGGCGCCAACACCTTCAACGAGGTGTTCGGTCCGACCCGCAATCCGTGGGACACGTCGCGCTCGGCGGCCGGCTCGTCCGGGGGGGCCGCAGCGGCACTGGCCAGCGGCACGGCTTGGCTTGCCCAAGGCTCCGACATGGGCGGTTCGCTGCGCAACCCGGCGAGCTTCTGCGGCATCGTCGGCCTGAGGCCGAGCATCGGCCGCGTCGCGCAGACGCCGAAATTCGGCGTCAATCGCACGCTCAGTGTGCAGGGACCGATGGCGCGCAATGTCGAGGACCTCGCGCTGCTGCTCGATGCGATGAGCGGCGAGCATGCGGCCGATCCGCTGTCGCTGCCGGTGTTGCCGACGTCGTTTCTGTCTGCGGCGCGTTCGGGCAACAAGCCGAAGCGGATCGCCTATTCGCCCGATCTCGGCATCACGCCCGTCGATCCCGAGGTCAAGGCTGTGACCCGCAAAGCGGCGGAGCGCTTCGCCGAAGCAGGCGCCATCGTCGAGGAGGCCCATCCCGACCTGCGTGAAGCCCACGAATGCTTCCACGTGCTGCGCGCGTTCGATTTCGCGATCAGCAAGGCCGAATTGTTGCGCACCAAGCGCGACCTGCTTAAGCCGGAGGTGATCTGGAACATCGAAGAGGGGCTGAAGCTCACCGTCGAAAAGCTCGAGCGCGCCGAGGCACAACGCGTGGCCATGACCGAGCGCGCCCTCGCCTTCTTCGACACATACGATCTGTTGCTGGCGCCCGCGACGATCGTGCCGCCGTTCCCGGTCGAGAACCGCTACGTTGCCGAATGCGACGGCCGGAAGTTCGACAATTACGTCGAATGGCTCGGCATCGTCTACGCGATCACGCTGGCCTGCTGCCCGGCGCTGTCGCTGCCTTGCGGCTTCACTGCGTCGGGACTTCCAGTCGGTTTGCAGATGGTGGCCAAGCCCCGCGCCGAAGCGCAGCTTCTGTCCGGAGCAAAGGTGCTGGAAGACATTCTGGGCCTGCGCGGCACCACGCCGATCGACCCGCGGCCGCCGAAGTAAGGCGGCTTATGCCTTCTCTTCCGCCGCCTTCAGTGCGACGGTGAGTGCGAGCTTCGTCTGTTCGACGATCTCGTCCATCAGCTCCTCGCGACTGATATGGGCAACCTCGCCGGTGAGCAGTCCCTGCTCCGCGAGCATCACGATGCCGTGCAGCCCGGCCCAGATCTTCAACGCCTGGCGTTCGCGCAGCAGGCCGACGGCCGGGGCCTCGAACGCCTCGATCAACAGCGCCAGGGTTTCCATTGCCGCGGTATGCAGTTCGCTGCCCTTTGGCGCACAGGCCATGGTACGCGATGCAAACATCAGCCGGTAGATGCCGTGGCGCTGCAGCCCGAAGGCGAGCGCGGCTTGCGCAAAGCGCGACAGTTTCGATTGCGGAGCCGGCTTGTCGATGGCCTCGCGCATGATCACGTTGAACTGCCGGAACGCTTCCGCGGTCACCGCCTGCAGCAGCGCGTCGCGGTCGGCAAAGTGCCGGTACGGCGCTGGCTGCGAAACACCGAGCTGCTTCGCCAGCGCCTTGATGCTGACCGCCTCCGGCCCGCCGAGCTCAACTTCCCGCAAGGCAGCCTGGATCAGGGCGTCGCGCAGATCGCCATGATGGTAGGTTTTCAACGGCTTACGAACGATTTGTCCCATTGCGGCTGACATCACTGAATTTTCGCTTGACGCGCAAGCGCTTCGATAATGTAATATGCTATAACTTGGCGATCCGGTTAAGAGGCGGGCCGCCCAAGCAAGCTAGAACTTGCATAAAGAAGATTGAGGAACCCGGCGCGCCCGATTGCGCGCGAGCACCGAGGGAGAGCGCTTGCATGTCCAAGCTGAAGATTCGCGTCGACCAGGACAAGTGCCAGGGTCATGCCCGCTGCAAATCACTCGCCCCTGAACTGTTCGAACTCGATGATTACGGCAACGCCCATGAGGTCGGCGACGGGTCCGTCCCTGACGGCCTCGAGGACAAGGCATGGCTCGCCCAGACCAACTGTCCCGAAATCGCGATCGAGGTCACGGAAGAGTAACCGCACCGCATTCAGTCAATTCTTGCAGTCAATTCTCGAACGAACGAGAAGGAAACGACCCGATGTCCGATTCCGAGCCCGCAAGCTTCTTGCCTGAACACCCGCCGGTCACCGACTGGGTCAACGATTTCGATCACACCGATCCGACCTGGACGGAAGATCCGTTCCCGATCTGGCAGGAGTTGCGCACGGCCTCGCCGGTCGTACACACCGACCGCTTCCTCGGCTGCTACCTGCCGACCACCTATCAGGCGGTGAAGGAGATCGCCTACGACACCGAGCACTTCTCCTCGCGCCGCGTGATCGTGCGCGACGTCCGCCCCGACATCACCGCGCGCGCACCGCCGATCACCTCCGATCCGCCGGAGCACAAGCCTGCCAAGCAGGTGCTGCTGCCGCCGTTCACGCCCGACGCGATGAAGAGACTGGAACCGCGGGTGCGCGCGATCTGCAACGAGCTGATCGACGAATTCATCGCCGAGGGCCGTTGCGACGCTGCCGCGCGCTACACCAAGCATATCCCGGTGCGCGCCATCGCCCACATGCTCGGCATCCCTGAAAAGGACGGCGACCTCTTCATCAAGTGGATTCACCAGATCCTCGAGCTCGGCATCAAGGACGACAATGCGCTGATGAGCGGCGTGCGCGAGATGACGGGCTATTTCATGGCCCATCTCGAACAGCGCAAGCAGCAGCCGGGCGACGACCTGATCTCGACGCTGATGAAGGCGAAGCGACCGGACGGCCAGCCGCTGTCCGACGACCACGTGCTGGGCTCGCTGCGGCTGCTCTTGATCGCCGGCATCGACACCACCTGGAGCGCGATCGGTTCCTCGCTTTGGCACCTTGCCAGGACACCGGCCGATCGCGAGCGCCTGCTTGCGGAGCCCAAATTGATGCCGATCGCGATCGAGGAATTCTTGCGCGCCTATTCGCCGGTGACGATGGCGCGGGAGGTCATGAAGGAAACTACCATCAGCGGCTGCCCGGTGAGATCCGGCAACATGGTGCTGCTGTCGTTCCCGGCCGCCAACCGCGACCCCGCGATGTTCCCCGATGCCGACAAGGTGGTGATCGATCGCAAGGAGAACCGCCACGCCGCCTTCGGCCTCGGCATCCACCGCTGCGTCGGCTCCAATCTGGCACGGATGGAGATGACGGTGGCGATCGAGGAGTGGCTGAAGCGGATCCCGGATTTCGGTCTCGATCCGGCCGGCAAGGTCACCTGGTCGGAAGGCACGGTGCGCGGCCCACGTCAACTGCCAATGCTCTTCGGCAAGAGCGCCTGACGAGCCGGAGAGCAGTACCATCGCGCCACCCAAATGAGGTAGCTTGGTCCCGGAATCAAACAAAAGAGTCCGGGAGACCACGCTATGACCGATCAAACCGCTCAGCCCGCGAGCGACCGTCTCGACATCCACGACGTCGAGCGGCGGGTGAAGGCGATCTTCATCGGCTCGGTCGGCAATCTTGTCGAGTGGTATGATTTCTACGCCTATACGGCGTTTGCGCTGTATTTCGCGCCGGCGTTCTTTCCGCACAGCGACCCGGTGGTGCAGCAGCTCAATGTCGCCGTGCTGTTCGCGGCGACCTTCCTGATGCGCCCCCTCGGCGGCTGGCTGTTCGGCTTCATCGCCGACCGCTATGGCCGGCGCTTGTCGCTGACCCACTCGGTGGTCTGCATGTGCTTCGGCTCGCTGATCATCGCGACGACGCCGACCTATGCCACGATCGGCATTGCCGCCCCCGTGATCCTGGCGCTGGCCCGCATCATCGAGGGCCTCAGCCTCGGCGGCGAATATGGCGCGAGCGCCACCTATCTCAGCGAGGTCGCCGACGCCAACCATCGCGGGTTCTATTCCAGTTTCCAGTACGTCACGCTGATCGGCGGCCAGCTCACCGCGATCATTGTCCTGTTGCTGCTGCAAAAGGTGTTCCTGACACCGGACGAGCTGAAGGCCTGGGGCTGGCGGATTCCATTCGTGATCGGCGCCATGCTCGCGGTCTTCGCGGCGGTGATGCGGCGCGGTCTGCACGAAACCGAGGCCTTCATCGAGGCCAAGAAAGTCTCCAAGCCGACCGGCTCGATCCGCGGCCTCCTGAACTATCCCCGCGAATTGCTGCTGGTGGTCGGCCTCACCGCCGGCGGCACCGCGGCGTTCTACACCTTCACCACCTACATGCAGACCTTCGTCAAGCTCTCGGTCGGGCTCACCGAGGATCAGACCACCTTCGTGATCTTCGGCTCGCTGATCTTCGCGACCATCCTGCAGCCGCTCTATGGCATGCTCTCCGACCGCATCGGCCGCAAGCCGCTGCTGATCTTCTTCGGCGTCGTCGGTACGCTGGCGACAATCCCAATCCTGACCGCATTGAAGCAGACCAAGTCGCCCTTCACCGCGTTCCTGCTGATCTGCGCCGCCTGGATCTTCGTCGCCGGCTACACCTCGATCAACGCGATCGTGAAGGCCGAGCTGTTCCCGACCAATGTCCGCGCGCTTGGCGTCGGGTTACCTTACGCCATCACTGTTTCGGTGTTCGGCGGCACCGCGCCGGCGGTCGCGCTCGCTTTCAAGAGCAACGGGCACGAGGACTGGTTCTAATATTACCTCAGCGGCATGATCTTCCTGTCACTGCTGATTTACACGACCATGCGCGATACCAAGCGCGAATCCGCAATGCACCGCCACGAGTGAAACCGGCATGAACGACGACGACCAACCGCCCACCGAGAGCAAGCTGACGCGCAGCAAGCAGCGCTGGGCGCGCGAAGGCAAATTCCTCACCGGCAAGACCACCCGGCCCGAGCAGCAGCGCCTGCCGCCGGGCCAGCATCTGACGCGGGACTGGCCGGTCCTCGACCTCGGGCTGCTGCCCAACATCTCGCAGGCGCGCTGGCGGCTCGACGTCTACGGCGCGGTCGCGCATCCGATCTTCTGGACGTTCGAGCAATTCCTCGCGCAACCACAGACGCGGTTCGTCTCCGACATTCACTGTGTCACGACCTGGTCGCGCTACGACAATCAATGGGACGGTCTCGCCACACGCGACCTGCTCGCCGCCTGCCAGCCGCGCGAGGAGGCCCGCTTCGTCGTGTTGCATTCGCATGACGGCTATACGACAAACCTGCCGCTGGAGGATTTCGCCGCCGAGGATGCGCTGCTCGCCCATCACTGGTCGGGACAACCTCTGGAGCAGGAGCATGGCGGCCCGGTGCGGCTCGTGGTGCCGCATCTGTATTTCTGGAAGAGCGCCAAATGGCTGCAAAGCATCGAATTCTTGGCCGAGGATGCGCCCGGCTATTGGGAAGTGCGCGGCTATCACAATCGCGGTGATCCCTGGGCCGAACAGCGCTATTCTGCCGACTGATCGTCTTCACCTCTCCCGTCGGGAGAGGTGGGAGCCAGCCAGGAGCCAAAGATGTCGCATGAACGCTTTCAATTCACGGGCTCAGAAGGCCAGCAGCTTGCCGCAGCGCTCGATACGCCTGACGGCCCGATCAAGGCCTACGCGCTGTTCGCGCACTGCTTCACCTGCGGCAAGGACGTGCTGGCGGCAAAACGCATCGCGGTGGCGCTTGCGACCAAGGGCATTGCCACGCTGCGGTTCGACTTCACCGGCCTCGGCTCCAGCGAGGGCGACTTCGCCAATTCGACCTTCTCGTCGAATGTCGCCGATCTGGTCCGCGCCGCCGATCATTTGCGCGAGACGCGGCAGGCACCCGCGATCCTGATCGGCCACAGCCTCGGCGGCGCTGCGATCCTCGCGGCCGCCGGGCAGATCGCCGAGGCAAAAGCCGTCGTCACCATCGCAGCACCCTCCGATCCCGCCCATGTCACGCATCTGTTCAAGGACAAGATCGAGGACATCCGCGCCCAGGGCGAGGTCGAGGTACAGCTCGCCGGCCGGCCCTTCCGCATCAAGCGAGAGCTCCTCGACGACGTCGCCGAACAGAACCTGATGGAACGGGTGACGAAGCTGCGCAAGGCCCTGCTGGTCATGCACTCGCCGACCGACGACACCGTCGGCATCGACAACGCCACGCACATCTTCGTGGCGGCCAAGCATCCGAAGAGTTTCGTCTCACTTGTCGGCTCCGATCACCTCCTGACCGGCAAGCAGGATGCCGCCTACGTCGCCGACGTGATCGGCGCCTGGGTCGAACGCTATGTCGATCTCGCCGCGCCGCAACCGGCGGCCGACACAGACGCTGTGCCGCGCAACGTCGTGGTGCAGGAGACCCGTGCGAGCAAACTCCAGCAAATCGTAACCACGGGTCCACATCGGCTGCTGGCCGACGAACCCGTGTCCGTTGGCGGCCAGGATACGGGACCCGGTCCCTACGATTTCCTGCTCACCGCGCTCGGCACATGCACCTCGATGACCATGCGGATGTATGCCGACCGCAAGGCGCTGCCGGTCGATCGCATCACCGTCACGCTTCAGCACAGCAAGATCTATGCGAAGGATTGCGAGGAGTGCGAGACTCGCGAGGGCATGCTCGACCAGCTCGACCGCGTCATCAAGATCGAAGGCGCGCTCGACGCCGACCAGCACAAGCGTCTGATGGAGATCGCCGATAAATGTCCGGTGCATCGCACCCTGACGTCGGAGATACGGATCGTGACCAAGGCCGCGGATTAGCCCCTAAAGCGCGATGAGATCAGGTTGAGTAGGTCGCGAAGGCAGTGCGCTGCCTCTCCCTCTCCCGCTTGCGGGCAGGGCTATCGCAGGGCGCACTGCCAAAATACCGAAAACAACCCCATGCAAAGTAGCCGGCGGCTGCCGGCGTTTGACACGACGATTGACACGTCGGGCAAATCAGTGGCATTATTCCATTATTCCGAAATCGCGCAAGCGCCCCTCGCCCCCCGGGCTGTCGCATATGGCACTTGCGGACTTCTCCAGCTAACGTTCCGATGTCGTCATGACCCCGCAAGCGGGAGAGGTGTAGCCAGCCTGCCGCAAAACCGATTCAACCTGACACCATCATGCTCTAGCCGCGCGCCGCACGCTTGCCGGTCAGGCAGTTGGCCATGATCCGGACCGCCGCAGCGATCTCGCTTTCGCGCCACGCGGCGAAGCCGAGCAGCAGGCCGCTGTCGCGCGGCCGCTCCAGCGCGAGGCTAGACAGTGCACGCACCTCGACGCCGGCCGCGAGCAGCCGAGCCACGGTATCGCGGTCGGCGGCGCCCTCCTTCAGCCGGGCGACCAGCTGCATGCCACCCGGCGGGACCTCCGCCGCCAGCACCTCGCCCAATTGCCGCTCGAGTGCCGCGGCGAGATGATCCCGGCGCGACCGGTAGATGCGCCGCATCCGCCTGATATGAGCCAGGAAATGCCCATCGGAGATGAAGTCGGACAGCGCCTCCTGGACATGGACCGAGGCGACCAATCCTAGATGCCGCTGCGCGATCTCCATCGTGCGTGCCAGCGAGGACGGCACCACGAGATAGCCGATACGCACGTCCGCGGTCATCGCCTTGGAGAAGGTGCCGACATAGAGCACGCGCCCCTGGGCATCGAGCCCCTGCAGCGCCGGCATCGGCCGGCTGTCGTAATGGAATTCGCCGTCATAGTCGTCCTCGACGATCCAGGTCTTGCCAGGCTCGGCGGCGGCGAGCAGCTCGGCGCGACGTGCGACCGGCATCACCCGCCCGGTCGGATGCTGGTGCGACGGCGTGGCGAAGATCAGTTTCGGCGCCCGCCCTCCGCGGACGCGTGTCATGCCCGACGCGTCCAGCCTGATGCCGGCGACATCGGCACCAGCAGCGCGAAACGCTGCCGCGGCGCCGGGATAGCCGGGGTCCTCGGTCCAGACCGTGTCGTCTGGCGCGATCGTCGTTGCCGCGATCAGCGTCAGCGCCGCCTGGGCCGTCGGCAGCACCAGAATCTGATCCGCCTCGGCGCGAACGCCGCGGCTGACCTCGAGATAATCCCGCAAGGCCTGCTGGAGGTTCGGCCGGTTGACCAGCGTCTGCTCGTTCCAGCGCCGGCGCAGCGCACTGCGGCGCAGGCATCGCGCCCAGATCTCGTGCGGAAACTCACGCGCATCCGCGAGCCCCGGACGCAACGGCCGGAATGCAGCTTGATAGGACAGCGGCCAGTCGACATCCCTCAGCCGCATCGCCCAGGGTGAAAGCTGCGGCTTGCGGACGACGTTACGCTTCGGCGCGGGCGCGGCCCTGGCGAACCGTTCCTCGATATCTGCAGCGACGACCGGGCGCCGCCGCTCGGCGATGTGCAGATATCCTTCCGCCGCGAGTTGCTCGTAGGCGTGCGTGACCGTGTTGCGCGACACGTCGAGTTCGGCGGCCAGATGACAGCTCGACGGCAGCACGGCGCCGCTCCGGATGCGCCCGTCCGAAACCAGCTCGCGAAGCTGATGCGTCAATTGGGCCACCAGCCCTGCATCGTCAGACCGGTTTAGCGCGACCAATTCCGCGAGAATCAATCTGGCACCCATTCTCTCTACAGACTGGCTCTTTATTAAGATCCAGTCTGATCCTACTCACGGTCGGTATCGCCTGCAAGGACACTGCCGTGAATGAATCCCTGTCGCCCGCCAAAGCCGCCGCCCTGTTCATCGTCGTGGTGCTGGCATGGGGCATCAACTGGTCGGTGACCAAATCGCTGGTGGAGGCCGTCCCGCCGCTGTGGACCGCGGCGATCCGAAGCTGGATCGCCCTGATCGGCCTGCTCGTGATCCTGCGCGCGAGCGGAAACCTGATCGTCCCTGAGGTTGCCGACGTCCCGGTCGTGCTCAGCGTGGCGCTGTTGCACATGACGCTGTTCTCGACACTGGTCGCCGCCGGGTTGCGCTATCTTCCCGCCAGCAAGGGCATCGTGCTCGGCTACACCACGCCGCTCTGGGTCGCGCTTGCCGCCGGTGCCGCAAGAACCGAACGGCTCGGCACTCTCAAGCTTGTCGGCGTCGCCTCGGGGCTCGCCGGCCTCTGCGTCATCCTCAACCCGGCATCACTGGACTGGGGCAATTGGCACATCCTGATCGGCGCAGGAATGATTATCCTCGCTGCGATCTCCTGGGCGGCGAACATCATCTACATCAGGTCGCACCGCTGGATCGCAACGCCGCTGCAGCTGCTGCTCTGGCAGGTGCTGGTCGCAACCGTCGTGCTGACCGCAATGGCGCTGATCACGGACGGCATCCCCGAGGTGAATTGGTCCCCGCACCTCGCGCTGCTGTTCCTTTACTCCGGCGCGATCGGGACCGCACTGGCGTATTGGGCGATGTCGATGGTCAACAAGAGCCTGCCCGCCCTGACCACCTCGCTCGGCACGACCGCGACCCCGCTCGTCGGCATCGCCAGCGCGGCCCTTCTGCTGGGCGAGCCGGTCGATCTGTCGCTGGCGCTTGCCGCGGCCTTGATCGTCGGCGGGATCGCGCTGAGTTCGCTCGCGGACGCGCCGTCGCGCGCCTAGAGCATTTTCGGTTCTGATTGAATCAGAACCGAAGCTCTAGATTCTTGTTTTGACGCGTTTTCTTCACGCGAACCGGCGTCCACTTCGCTCAAAAACGCTCTGATTCAAGCCGCCGCGAGCGGACGGACCCTGAGAGCGCCGCGCAGACCGGCGGCGGTGCCGAGCATGATGCCGGCGACCGCGATGAAGGAGGCAAGCGACAGGGTCGACAAGCCGGTCAGCCCCTGGCCGATCGAGCAACCGAACGCCATCACGCCGCCCACGCCCATCAGCGCCGCGCCGCCGGCCGAACGCAGCATGTGGCGCGGCGATTGATAGCCCTCGAGGCGGAAACGCCCGGTGGCGAGCGCCGTGGCCAGGCTGCCGGCGAATACGCCGAACACGGTGACGATGCCGAAGTTGAGCGTCGAGCCCGTCGACAGCATCACATATTGCAGCGAGTCCGCGATCGGCGCGACGAAGGTCAACGAAGTCACCGGCGTCGGGTTGAAATCATCGGCGCCGAGAAACCCGGTCGCGTACCAGCCGGCGGCCACGAGCAGGCCGACGATCAGGCCGGCCAAAATCTGGCCGAACGATTGCCGGAACGGCGCGTGCGCAAGGGCGAAGATGATCAGCGCGGCGGCGAGCACCGAAGCCGCCACCATCCGCGCGTGCGCGGCACCGAGGCCGAGGCTCGCAAGCAGCGCAGGCGCTGAATTGGTCGCTAGCGTCAGTTGCGACACCTGCACCATCGCGATCCGCGCCGGTGCGATCAGGCCCTTCAGCGTCATCTCGGCAAAGATGCCGAGCACGAGCACGACCACGAAGGACCGGAGATTGCCGCGGCCGAGCAGCACCAGCGCGCGCGAGCCGCAACCGTTCGACAGCACCATGCCATAGCCGAACAGCAGGCCGCCAAGGAACATCACCGGCGCCGAGAACGACGGCTGCAAATAGATCGATTTGCCGAGATCGACGAGCCCCGCTGATGCAAGGAGCTGCGAGGCCGCGATCGCAACGCCCATCGCCAGCGCAAAGGTGCGCACCAGCCGGCCATCGCCCTGCGCCCACCATCCGCGCAGGCTGCTCATCATGCAGAAGCCGCTCAGGAGCCCGACCGAGCCGTAAACAAGACCGATGATCAGGGCAGAGAGGATAACGATCGTGGCGGAGTCCATGGGAGTCCTCGAGAGTTCTCGTCATTGCGAGCGAAGCGAAGCAATCCATATCACCGCGGCGGGAGAGAATGGATTGCTTCGTCGCTTTGCTCCTCGCAATGACGGTGGAAATTACGGTCGCAGGATCACGCGGTCGCGCGACGAGCCGGCGACCGCGATGAATGCCGCCCTGGCCTGCTCCAGCGGATAGACCGCGCTCGGCTTGATCGGAAACGGCTTCAGGTGACCGCTGGCGAATCCCGGCGCCAGCTCGCGCAGTACCGCGCCGGTCGCAATCGACGGCAGCCCGAGCGTATCGATACCGACATAAGTGTGCTGGCCCCGATAGAATTCGAGGATGTTGAATTGCACGATGCGGTCGACCGCCGCGATCAGGATCTGCCGGCCGCGCAGCGCCAGCGATTGGTGCGCGGCCTGGAAATAGGGATCGCCGACCGTGTTGAAGACGATGTCGGCGCCCTTGCCGCCGGTGAGCTCGCGCACGCGCGTCGCGACATCCGTTGCGGAGGCATCGATCACCTCTACCGGTGAATTCGCGTGCCCCTCGTAAGGCTCGCTCCTGCGCACCACGCCGATCACGCGTGCGCCGTGCCAGCTCGCGATCTGCGCCGCGGCCTGGCCGACCTTGCCGTTGACGCCCATGACCAGCACGGTGTCGCCTTTTGTCGGCAATCCAGCGCGACGCAGGCCTTCCATCGCAGTGACGAAGGGCACGCCGATCCCGGCCGCCTCCTCCCACGAAATGCTGCCGGGCTTCTCGACGACCGCATCACGCTCGACGACGAGATGCGTGGCATGGGTGCCGTCGCGGCGGATGCCGAGGTCGCCGGATGAGCCGAACACCTCGCGCCCGATCCAGCCCGAGGGACCATCGAGCACGACACCGGCATAGTCGCGCCCTGACGTGCGCGGGAACACGGCATAGGGCATCAGCCCGGTCGCGGCCTTCACATCGGACGGATTGACCGCGGCGGCCTTCATTTCGATCAGGAGGTCATCGTCGCCGCCCGACAGCGGGTGCATCTCGACAACAGGCGAAATCGCCGACGTATTCTCCGCCTTCGTCAACAAGCGCACGCAGCGTGCTTCGACCTGATGACGATGAGGGAGAGCCGACGGCATGGACATTCCAGTCTTGGTCGTTTTGCCAGTTTTGGTCGTTTTGGCGTGACGCGACGCCAGCGAGGATTGTTGCCGCCAAGCGGCTTGGCGTTATGACTAATCGACTGACCGTTCAATTCAAGGGGATTGTTGCGTCAAACCGCGGCTGCCGCACCGCGACAACGCCGGCTACAGTTTCGGCGGCGGCGCCGAGCCCAGGATCGCCTCGATCGACAATCCCAGCCCAAGCAATCTGGCATCGCTCCCGACCGGACCATCGATCTCAAGCCCGACCGGCAGTCCATCGGGCGTCATGCCGGCATAAAGGGACAGACCGGGAAGGCCGGCATTGCTGGCAGGATCGGTGTTGCGGATCATGGTGCCGAAGGTCGGCACAGGCGCGCCGCCATTGACCGACATCTCGCCAGACCCGTTCACGGCATCGATCAACGGCGCGGGAGCAGCGGTGGTCGGAAACAGGATGGCATCCAGACCATTGTCGCGGAAATACGCCGCGTAGATCGCCTGCAGGGCCGGCCGTTGCACCCGCATGGCGTCGTTATAGGCCGTGCCGAAGGCGTCTGCGGTGATGGCTCCGAACGCACCGACGACGTCGGGACTGGCAACCTTGGCAGCGATGTCGGCGAGCGTGATCCCCGTCAGCCCGGACGCTTCGAGATAGGCCGGAATATCGGCGATCGGTTCATGCAGGGCGACCACGAACGAGACCTTGTCGTTCTGCTCGAACAGACCGGGCATGTCGACGTCGACCAGCACCGCGCCGGCTTCGCCAAGCCGGGCGCAGGCCGCGCGGCAGACGGCCTCGACATCGCGATCCAATCCGCTCCAGAACGCCGCGGGAACGCCGAAGCGCTTGCCACGCAACGGAAGCGCCGATGCCAGCGGCGTGCCCGTGATCACGGAGTCGAGCAGCGCGACATCCGCGACCGTGCGGCCCATCGGACCCACGGTGTCGCGGGTATGGCTGATTGGAACCACCTGATGGTCGTCGTGATAGCGCCGCTCGGCGCCGCCATTGCCGACCGACGGCCGCAAACCGACGGTCCCGGTCAGCGCCGCCGGCACGCGGGTCGAGCCGCCGGTGTCGGATCCCAGTCCGCAAGTGGCGATGCGGGCGGCGATCGCCGATGACGTTCCGCCCGACGACCCGCCGGGGATTCGGGTCGTGTCATACGGATTTTTCACCGTCCCCGCGAAGGCCGCGAAATTCGTGCTGGTGATGCCGAATGCCAGTTCGTGCAGATTGGTCTTGCCGATGACCACAGCGCCGGCATCGAGCAGCTTCTGCAGCGACGGCGCATTCCGCGCGGGCCGCGCATGTTGCAGCGACGGCGTGCCGCCCGACGTCGGCAGACCGGCGGTATTGATATTGTCTTTGACGACGATAGGCAAGCCTGCGAGTGCCCCGGTCCGCTCGCCGGAATCGACTTGGTGCGCCGCCGCGAGCGCGCCGTCCCGGTTCAGCACGATGAATGCGTTGAGGTCCTTGAGCCGTTCGGCGCGATCGAGCGCCGCCTGCACGACGCTGACCGCCGTCACCTTCTTCTCGCGGATATCAGCCACGATATCAGCGGCGGTCACTTCACTGGAATTAGCCATCGAACCCTGCGCCCTCTTGGATTGCGGGCGCGAAGCTAGGCCTTCGGCCGCTTGTCGTAAACCCGTTTCGCCTTGCCAAGCGAACGTTCCAGCGTCTCGGGGGCGACGGCGCGGACGCGGGCGCTGATGCCGATCGTGTTCTTGATGAAGGCCGCGACCTTGTCGGTGTGGGCGACGAGCCCGCCGCCGTCCCAGCTCTCGGGCCGGGCTTCGGCAAGCACCGTCATCTCATCCATTCTGCCATCGCGGGTCAGCTCGATGATGAAGTGGCCGCCGCACCACTCGGTCGCGAGCAAGGCCTCCTCGATCTGGGTCGGGAACACGTTGACTCCGCGGAGGATGATCATGTCATCGGAACGCCCGGTGACCTTTTCCATCCGCCGCATGCCGGGCCGCGCCGTGCCCGGCAACAGCCGCGTCAGGTCGCGGGTGCGGTAGCGGATGATCGGAAAACCTTCCTTGGTGAGCGAGGTGAACACCAGTTCACCCTTCTCGCCGTCCGGCAACACCTCGCCGGTGCCGGGGTCGATCACCTCCGGATAGAAATGATCCTCCCAGATGTGCAGGCCGTCCTTGGTCTCCACGCATTCCTGCGCGACGCCGGGCCCCATCACTTCGGAGAGGCCGTAGATGTCGGTGGCGTCCATATCAAAGGCATGCTCGATCTCGGCACGCATGGCGTTGGTCCAGGGCTCGGCGCCGAAGATGCCGAACTTCAGCGACGATTTGCGCGGATCGAGCCCCTGCTTCTTGAACTCGTCTGATATCGCCAGCATGTAGCTTGGCGTCACCGTGATGATGTCGGGCCGGAAGTCGTTGATGAGCTGCACCTGCCGCTCGGTCATGCCGCCTGAAATCGGCACCACCGTGCAGCCGAGCCGCTCGGCGCCGTAATGCGCGCCAAGACCGCCGGTGAAAAGACCGTAGCCATAGGCATTGTGCATCAGCATGCCGGTGCGGCCACCGGCGGCGCGGATCGAGCGCGCCATCACATCGGACCAGACGTCGATGTCGCCCTTGGTGTAGCCGACCACGATCGGCTTGCCCGTAGTGCCCGACGAGCCATGGATCCGGACCAGCTTCTCACGCGGCACCGCGAACATGTTGAACGGGTAATTGTCGCGCAGGTCGGTCTTCACCGTGAACGGAAATTTGGCGAGGTCGGAGAGCTGCCTGAAATCGGATGGATGCACGCCGGCCGCGTCGAACGCTTTCTTGTAGTGCGCGACATTGTCGTAGGCATGCTTGAGCGACCAGGCGAGGCGCCTGGTCTGCAGCGCCATGATCTCGTCGCGCGAGGCGCGCTCGGAATCGTCGAGCTCGGCGCGGTAACCGCTCTCCTTGACCTTCAGCTTTGCTGTAGCCATCACACTCCCCCGAGGCCGTTATCTTTTGATGTTCGCTTCTGGTAGCCACGTGCCAGGTATCACCCGCGAATGGCCGCGGAATTCGGCGATCACGGTGTCACCAGCAGTGACTTGCACGTCGTAGATTCCCGAGCGGCCGCTGCGCGAGATCTCGTGCGCGGCCGCGACCAGGCGGTCGCCGAGCTTGCCCGGCCGGATAAAGGTGATGTTGCCCTGCGCCGCTACCGCGCGCTCATTGTGGCTGTTGCAGGCAAAGGCGAAGGCGGAATCGGCGAGCGTGAAGATGAAGCCGCCATGAGCGATGCGCTGGCCGTTGACCATGTGCGGCTGCACCGTCATCGCCATGACAGCCAGCCCCGGCTTGATCTCGACGATCTCCATGCCGAGGCCCTTGCTGGCGTCGTCCTCATTCCACATCGCCTCCGCACAGGCGCGGGCCAAATCTTCCCGCGCAATGTCCTCGGGCGATAGCGTGGCCTTGACGTTCACATCGAACTCCCTGTCAGCGAGCCCCTTTGCGAGGGCCTCTTGAGCATCAAGTGTTGGGCGCGACGCGCAAGACGTCAACGCTACTTCCGTTTCCGTCATTCCGGGATGGTCCGAAAGGACCAGACCCGGAATCTCGAGATTCCCCGGTGCGCAATTGCGCACCTGCGGTTCGCTTCGCGCCCCGGAATGACGGTCAGAACATCAAACATGATCGTAGTCGACCACGACCTTCTCGGAGCACGGCTTGGCCTGGCAGGTCAGGATAAACCCTGCCTTCAGCTCCCACGGCTCCAGCGAATAATTCAGATCCATCCTGGCATCGCCCTCGACCAGCTTGGCGCGGCAGGTCGAGCACATGCCGCCCTTGCAGGCGAACGGCAAGTCCATGCCGGCGCGCAGCGCGGCGTCGAGGATCGATTCACCATCGGCCACCGGCACCTCGCGGCGTTTGCCGTCGATGATCAGCCCGGCCACAGCCTTCGGCGGCGCGCCGGCGGGCACGACAGTCTTCGGCCGCGGCTTGCCGCCGAACTCCGAGACGAAGCGCTCGACATGGATGCGCTCGCCCGCGATGCCGATCTCGCGGCAGGTCGCCTCGACCGTCTCGCTCATTCCGGTCGGACCGCAGATGAAGACGTGATCGACGCTTGCGGCCGGCACCAACGAGCGCAGCAGCACCCGCACCTTGTCGCCGTCGAGCCGGCCTTGCAGGATCGGGATGTCCTGCTCCTCGCCCGAGATGACGTGGAATACCGAGAGCCGCTGCATGAAGCGGTCCTTCAGCTCCTCCAGCGCCTCGCGGAACAGCATGCCCTCGGTCGAGCGGTTGCCGTAGAACAGGAAGAAGCGGCTGTTCGGCTCACGCGACAGCACGCCCTTGACGATCGAGAGGATCGGCGTGATGCCGCTGCCGGCCGCAAATCCAACGTAGACCCGCGCCTGATCCGGCGCATGCGTAATGCCGAAACGGCCGGTCGGCGTCATCACGTCAAGCTCGTCACCGGCCTTCAGGTCATCGGCCGCCCAGTTCGAGAACGCGCCGCCGTCCACCTTCTTCACGGCAATGCGCAACTCGCCGTCATCGGGGCCGGAGCAGATCGAATAGGAGCGGCGAATCTCCTCGCCGTCCATCGTCGTGCGTAGCGTCAGATACTGGCCGGGCATGAAGCTGTAGTCGCCTTGCAAATCCCTTGGGATCGCGAAGGTGATGGACACCGCATCCGACGCCTCGCGGCGCAGATCGTGGACGGCCAGACGGTGAAAGCGGGGTGTCGACATGGTCAATGACACTTGAAGTAGTCGAAGGGTTCACGGCAGCTCTTGCAACGCCATAGCGCCTTGCAGGAGGTCGATCCAAACTCGGAGAGCAGCTCGGTATCACCGGAGCCGCATTGCGGGCACGTTACCTGCTGCTCGCCGAACAGCGCGCGGCGGGAGGAACCCGGCAGCGGCGGCGCGATGCCATAGTCGCGGAGCTTGCGACGGCCGTCCTCGCTCATCCAGTCGGTGGTCCAGGCCGGCGACAGCACGGTGAGCACTTTCGGCTCGCGAATACCCTCGCGCTCCAGCGCGAGCTCGATCTCGAGCGCGATCATGTTCATCGCCGGGCAGCCGGAATAGGTCGGCGTGATCGCGACCTCGACATGGCCGTCGTGCACGGCGACATCGCGCAGCACGCCGAGATCGGCGATGGTCAGCACCGGGATCTCGGGATCGACCACCTGCGCGGCCGCAGCCCAGGCGCGCTGGCGCAGGTCGGCATCGCTGATTGTAACCATCACCATGTTGCCCCCGGAAACGTCCGCTGCAGCGACTGCAACTCGCTGAGGAGATGGCCGAGATGCTCGCTGTGCCGGCCGCTGCGGCCGCCCTGCTGCATCCAGTTGCTCTTCGGCAGCGACAACGTTGCCTCGTTGACCACGCCGGTGATCGTCTTCAGCCATCGCGGCTGGAGCGCCGCAGGGTCGATCGCGATGCCGGCGTCGATCAAGCCGCGCTCGCTGTCGTCGACCGCGAACATTTCGCCGGTATAGGCCCAGAGATCGTCGATCGCGTCCTGCGCGCGCCGATGGCTCTCCTCGGTGCCGTCGCCGAGCCGGACGATCCATTCCGAGGAATGCCTGAGGTGATACGCCGTCTCCTTCTCCGACTTCGCCGCAATCGCGGCCAGCGTCGGATCCGACGATGCCATCATCGCGCGCCAGTAGAGATCGGCAAACGCCGCGTAGAAGAACTGCCGGACGATGGTGCGGGCGAAGTCGCCGTTCGGCTGCTCCAGCAGCAGGAGATTCCGGTACTGCCTGACGTCGCGCAGATAGGCGAACTTGTCTTCGTCGTTGTCGCGGCCTTCGACCTTGGCGGCATAGGCGTAGAGTTCGCGTGCCTGGCCGAGCAGATCGAGGCCCATATTGGCGAGCGCCATGTCCTCTTCCATCGCGGGCGCGTGGCCGCACCATTCGGAGAGCCGGTGGCCGAGGATCAGCGCATCGTCGGCACGGCGCAGCGCGTAGAGCACCAGCGGCGTTTCGGAGACCTTGATGTTGGCGGTTGCCATTTGATCAAACTCGCTGGTTTTTCCGTCATTGCGAGGAGCGGAGCGACGACGCAATCCACACTTGCTTTGCGGCCCGATGGATTGCTTCGCTTCGCTCGCAATGACGAGGGGAAGGCGAATTCACATATGCCCGACTTCGTCCGGCACGTCGTAAAACGTCGGATGACGGTAGATCTTCGATTCCGCCGGCTCGAACATCATGCCCTTCTCGGACGGATCGGACGCGGTGATCGCATTCGACGGCACGACCCAGATCGAGAGGCCCTCGCCGCGGCGGGTGTAGATGTCGCGCGCGGCCTGCAGCGCGAGCGTGGCATCGGTCGCGTGCAGCGAGCCGACATGCTTGTGCGCC
Organism: Bradyrhizobium genosp. P; assembly: GCF_049949265.1. Taxonomy (NCBI): domain Bacteria; kingdom Pseudomonadati; phylum Pseudomonadota; class Alphaproteobacteria; order Hyphomicrobiales; family Nitrobacteraceae; genus Bradyrhizobium; species Bradyrhizobium genosp. P. The sequence goes on from NZ_CP188195.1 coordinate 6,665,921, forward strand.
AGCCCATTGCGGCTGCGGATGAAAACTTCCCAGAGCGGTGTGTTCGGCGTGGCCATGTCGGCGCTCCCTTATTCTGCGGCTTGCGCGAGCTGGCGGCCCTTGCGCTTCTCGGCATAGGCCACCGCGGCTTCGCGCACCCAGGCGCCCTCATCATGTGCCTTGCGGCGCGCGGCCAGACGGTCGCGGTTGCAGGGGCCGTTGCCGGCGAGAACCTGGTTGAACTCTTCCCAGTCGATCGAGCTGTATTCCCAATTGCCATTCTCGTTCTGCTTCATGCCCGGATCGGGGATGGTCAGCCCGAGATACTGCGCCTGCGGCACGGTGGCATCGACGAATTTCTGGCGCAGCTCGTCGTTGGAGAAGCGCTTGATCTTCCACTTGGTCGAGACGTCGCTGTGCTGACTCGCCTTGTCGGGCGGGCCGAACATCATCAGTACCGGCCACCACCAGCGCTCCAGCGCGTTCTGCGCCATCGCCTTCTGCTCCTCGGTGCCGCGGCACAGCGTCACCATGATCTCAAAGCCCTGGCGCTGATGGAACGACTCTTCCTTGCAAACGCGGATCATCGCGCGCGCATAGGGACCGTAGGAGCAGCGGCACAGCGGAATCTGGTTCATGATCGCGGCACCGTCGACCAGCCAGCCGATGGCGCCAATGTCGGCCCAGGTCAGCGTCGGGTAATTGAAGATCGAGGAATATTTCGCCTTGCCTGACAACATCAGGTCGACAAGCTCTTCGCGCGAGGTGCCGAGCGTCTCGGCGGCGGCGTAGAGATATAGGCCGTGGCCACATTCGTCCTGCGCTTTTGCCAGCAGCGCGGCCTTGCGACGCAGCGTTGGCGCGCGGGTGATCCAGTTGCCCTCGGGCAGCATGCCGACGATTTCGGAATGGGCGTGCTGGGAAATCTGCCGGGTCAGCGTCTTGCGATAGGCCGCCGGCATCCAGTCGTTCGGCTCGATGCGCTCGTCGTCATCGATGCGCGCCTGGAACTGCGCTGCGCGGGTGGCATCCTCGATGCCGCGATCATCGCCGTCGGATGAATTGAGCGCCTGCGTATACATGGCCGACCTCCCGGTGTGCTATTGCGGTCAATATATAACACAAATTTCATAATGCAAGAATTTTTTGTAACATGTTTACTTGCCCTCGAAGCGACGCCCGACGGCGCCGTTCGGCCTCGGCAGTGGTCCGTCCTCGTTGGTTGCGTGGTCGTCAAGCCATTGTTCCGACGGCGAAAGCACCCCCCGGTAGATATCGCCGCAGAGTTTTCGCGCCGCCCTGCCCGGCCAGTCCTGTGGCAACAGCTGATACGGCAGCAGCGGATCGCGCAGCACGACGCGGCGGTAGTGGTGGATCAGCAGTATCCGCGCGGTGAAGGCATCGGCATCGCTGAGCTGTTCGCCACGACCGATCCAGCCGCGCAGCGGCTCGAACGTCTTGATAAACTTCAGATAGGCGTCCGCGGTGCGATCGAGCGGCCAGCTTTCGCTGAGCAGCCGCCGCCCGCTGTCGTCTTCCGCGGAGACTTCGAGGCGGATCGCGCGCGCGGCCTCGTCGGGGATCGGCGCACCCGACGGTGCGACCCAGACGCCGGGCAGCGGACTGCCGAAACCCGCATTCTTCAGCGCCTCGCGCGAGGCGTCGCGGTCTTCGGCATTGCCGATCAGCAGCAGCTCGAAGCGGCCGGTCCAGTCCGACGGCGGCGGGTCGTAGATGTGCTTCGTCGCGGTATCGAAGGTCTGCCGGCCCTTCTTGATCAGCCGATAGAAACTGTTGCGCCCGACCTTGTTGCGCTCGAGCCAGCCGTCCGCGGCGAGCCGCGACATCGCGGTGCGCACCACATTGCCGTCGATGTCGAGCGATTGGAAGAATTCCAGCAAGGTCCCGAGCCACACCGAGCCGCCGCGCGGCACGATGGCGTCGCCGAACACGGTGATGATGATCGAGCCCGTGCGCGACGGCTCGCGCTTCAACTGGTCGATGATGCGGGCAAGCGGCTGCGGCATGCCTCAACGCATACCGCGTTTTGTCGATTCACGACAATGCAGGTGGTTCACTTCTCCCTCGCCCCGCTCTTGCGGGGAGAGGGTTGGGGTGAGGGGCTGCTTCCGCAAATTCGAGAGATCGGAGTGCGCCGAGAGTCCCCCTCACCCGGATTGCATTCCGCTTCGCTGCATGCAATCCGACCTGTCCCCGCAAGCGGGGCGAGGTGAAGAGGGACTTCGCAAGTTGTCAGCGGTTCGGATCCGGATAAACCATGCTGCGCCAGCCGCCGCGATCGAACGGGGCCCATTCGCCGTCCTTCTGCGCGAGGCGGTCGGCGACGGCGTAGACGACGGCTGGATGATGGCCCATGCCGCAATGGCTGCTCTCGACCTCGATGCTCTCTGACATCGCGGAGGTCTGCTCACGGCAGCCCTGCCAGGCGCAGATGCCGTCGGTGCGGCTGAAGATCGCGGTGGTCGGCACCGGCGGGGCACCGGCTAGCGCACCGCCGAAGCGGACATCCTCGTCCTCGGCGCGGCGGCCGCTCGCCATCTCGTAGACCCGCCAGGCGTTGGTCGCCTTCGGATTCGAGGCAAATGGGCTGCCGAGCGTGATCACCTGGCGCACGCGATCCGGCATCATCTTGGCGAGTTGGCGCGCATAGAGGCCGCCGAGGCTCCAGCCGACCAGCGAGACCTTCCGGCCGCTCGCGTCGTTCATCTCCTGCAGCAGATCGACCATGGCATCCTGCACACCGTGACGAAGCCCGAGGTTGCGGCCCTGGCGCCAGCCGCTGACGGCGTAGCCTTTGCTGTCGAGAAAGCTGCGCAGCGGGCGGGTCGACGTATCGGACGCAATCAGCCCGGGCAGCACCAGCACCGGATGGCCGTCACCGCGCGGGGTGAGGCTCAACAGCGGCAGTGCACCGAGGAAGGCGCCGAGTTCGTGGATGGCACGGCCTTCCAGAAACATCAGTGTCCGGGACGGCGGGCGTAGCGTCTGCGCAGCAACCGACATTTCAACTCCTCTTCCGGCGTGGCCTCGACGTCTCGGCAGCCGGCAATGGGTCAACAGGAAGGGTCAAAGGGATTGACGCAAATCCGGGGAAATCGTTCCGCAATGCAACAATTCACCCATCCAGTGCAAAAGCTAAGGAACTGATCCGCTTAGCGCAAGCGACCCATTTCACACTTCACAACTCAAAGTGCCGCCGTGCCATGCCGGTCACAGCAGCCGCAGCAGGTATTCCAGCGTGTAGAGCGCCAGCCCGGCAAGGCCGCCGATCAGCGAGCCGTTGAAGCGGATGTATTGCAGGTCCTTGCCGACATTGACCTCGATCAGGGAGATTAGTTGCTCCATGTCCCAGCTCTTCATCTGATCGGCGATGAAGGTCGAGACCCCGCTCTTCTGCTCGGCAACGACCGTGCGCAGGATGGCCGTGAGTCCCTGGTTGATCTCGCCGCGCAGCTCTGCGTCACCGGCCAGCGCGTCGCCGGCCTCGACGAACATTCTTGCCAGTTGATGCTGCAACACCTGCGACTCGCCCGATGCACTGCGCTCGATGAAGTCCTTGACGTTGGCCCAGATCGTGCGCCCGAGATTGGCAAGCTCCGGCCGCGCCATCAAATCGCGCTTCAGGCCCTCGATGCGATCGGCGAACGCCTGGTCGCTGCCAAGACGGTCGACAAAGGACAGCAACATGCGGTCGAACTCGCCGCGGAACGGATGCTTCGGGTCGTTGCGCACCTCCTCGAAGAACTTCGTGGCCGAGGCGATGATCCGGTTCACCACGAACTTGTCGGCGCGATAGAGCTTCAGGAGCGTCGGCATCTCGCCGCGGACCTTGTCGCGGATCAGCGCCATCGTCTCCTTCTGCGTCAAGGTCTGGTGCAACGCGCGCAAGATGTCATCGAGCAGGCCCTCATGCCTGCCGTCCTGCACGAAGCCGCGCAGCGCGCCGGCCGCAAGCGGCGCGAGATCGACCGAGAGGATCTGCGTCGTGATGCGGCGGCTGATGAACTGCATCAGGCCCGATGACTCGGTCGCCGACAACGCCTCGGGCAGCATCCGCAACACGAAGCGCCCGAGATCCTCGGCGCGCTTGCGGTCGCGCAGCCAGTCGGCGATGAAGCTGCCGAAATCGATCTCGCGCAGCTTGGCGTCGACCGGCCCGGCGTCGAGGAAATTCGTCTCGATGAATTCGCCGAGCTTCTCGGCGATGCGGTGCTGGTTGCTCTGGATGATCGCGGTGTGCGGGATCGGCAGTCCCAGCGGCCGCTTGAACAGGGCCACGACCGCATACCAGTCGGCAAGCCCGCCGATCGTTGCGGCCTCGGCAAACGCTGCAATGAAGCCAAAGGCGGGATGCATCGGCAGCAGCGCCTTGGACGCGATGAAGACGACGAAGGTCGCGACCAGCACGCCCGTCGCCAGCCACTTCACGCGACGCAGCTCGGCCGCGCGTTCGACATCGACGGGAATGGCGCTGAGGGCGGCGGGAAGGGTCATGGTCCAATGCTAGCCGTCATTGCGAGCGAAGCGAAGCAATCCATTTCACCGCGCGCGGAGACGTGGATTGCTTCGTCGCTGTCGCTCCTCGCAATGACGGCAGGAGCGGCTTCAACGAAGTATGAAAAGCACCGGACAAAAAGAAGGCCCGCCTAAGCGGGCCTTCGAAAAGGGTAGTTGGTCAGATCGGCGCGATCAGGCGGTCTTGGTGTAGACCTTGGAGAAATTGTCCTGCGCGGTCTTGGCACCGTCGGCGACGAGCTTGCCGAGATATTCTGACGTGGCCTTCGCCCGCGAGACGAACACTTCGCCACGCGCACGGACCATCTCCGACTGGATCTGGGCGGCTTCGCTGAACGACTTCGCGGACGCGAGCTTGTCGATGCCGGCGAAGAACGCCTCGGCGTCCTGATAGATCGCCTGCTGGATGTTGCGGCTGATCTTGGCAGCCTCGGTCACCGAACCGGCAACGGCGGATTCGATCACGGCGGTCACCTTCTCGGAGCCGGCATACGCATCGGCAGCGCGGGTCTTCGCGGTCTCAGCCTGCTTCTTCACGAACTCACGGGCGGCTTCCGGAACTTCCAGGTTCTGGAGCTTGGTGAACGCCTCGGTGACGGGCGCGAAGGCTTCCTTGACGCTGTTCAGCACGGAATTGGTTTCAGTGGTCATTGGGGTCTCTCCATCCTCAGGTTTGAGCTATGGGCTCACCCCGTCCGGTTTGGCCCGGGGCAAAGGTGTTGTGACACAGTTAATGGTGCGATGCAATATATATGTTGTATTGCAATATCACGAGCATGTGAGCAGCGTAAATATCCGGCAGACTGCCCGCGAAACTGACGACAAGAGGTGCCTAATTACTGCTGAACCGCGGCCGGTAGCCCATAAGCCTCCATCTGGACACGGACCTGCGCCACATTGTGCCCGAGCACGACGATGTCATGCGTCTTGCCCTCCACGTCGCGGACGTGGTCGCGCAGCAGGGCCTCCGCCTTGAAGCCGAGGCTTTCGAACAGCGCGATCGCCGCACGCTGGTCGACTGTCATCTGCACCGAGAGCTTCTCCAGCCCGGCCCCCAGCGCGATGGCGAAGGTCTCCTGCGAGAGCGCCCGGCCGACCCCCTGCCCGCGGACATCCAGCGACACCACCATCCTGATTTCACCGACATGCGGAGACCAGGAATGCGGATCGCGCACCAGCGTGCCGCAGCCGACCACCTTGCCGTCCTTGAGCGCGACCAGGCTTGTGATGTCGCCGCGCTCGATCTCGTTGATCCAGGCCGACAGCACCTTCGGCTGGCCGATGTTACGCGGCAGGAACAGCAGATCGTGGGTCGGCAGCTTCTGCGCAAAGGCCAGCACCGCGGCCTCGTCCGCGCGGGTCATCAGGCGGAATTCGATGTCGCCAGCCTCGGTCTTGACGTGGCGCGGATAGGAACGTTGTTCGGTCATGTCGATCTCTTGCTCAACCAGGAGTCCAGTTTCGGCCACAGCCGCTTGATCGCGTTGGCGCCGGCGACGAGGCTGACATGACCGCCTTTCAGCACCACCTCCTCCTTGTCCTCGGAGCCGATCTTGGTGATCAGGTGCTTGGCCGCGTCATACGGCACGATATGGTCGTGCTCGGCGACCGCATGCAGCATCGGCACCTTGATGTCCGCAAGCTTCGCCTCGCGGCCGCCGACCGTCATGGTGTCGTTGTAGAGCTTGTTGTCCCACATCAGGTCCTTGGTGATGGCGCGGAAATATTCGCCCGCCAGCGGCAGCGTGTCGGTCGCCCAGCGGTCGAACATCCGGTACGACTTGACGAACTCGTCGTTCCAGATGTTGTCCCAGAGCTGCACCTGGCTTGCCGCTCGCGAGGCCGGCCGCAGCATCTCGAACGACTGCAGGATCAGTTCGGGCGGCATGTTGCCGACGCTGTCGATCAGGCCGTCGACGTCGAAATAGCGGCGGTCGGCGAAGTTCGAGAACAGCTTCATCTCGCGGAAATCGACCGGCGTGGTGAAGCAGATCAGGTTTTTCATCGGCCCATCGTTGAAAATCGAGCCATAGAGCAGCGACAGCACGCCGCCGAAGCAATAGCCGATGACCGAGATGTCCGTCTCGCCGGAATCCTGCTGCACGCGGCGCACGCAATCCGGGATGAAGTCGAGGACGTAATCCTCCATCCGAAGCGATTTCTCCTCCGGCTTCGGCGCGGCCCAGTCCAGCATGTAGACGTCGTAGCCGTGCTTGAGCAGGAATTCGATGAAGCTCTGCCCCGGCACCAGGTCGAGGATGTAGCCGCGATTGGTGGTCGCCATCACGATCAGCACCGGCACGCGATAGACTTCGCCCGCCATCGGCCGGTAGTGATAGAGGTTCATGGTGCCGCGCGAATGCAGCACATCCTTCGGCGTCGAACCGAGCGACGGGCCGGAGCTGGAGAAATACTCGACGCCTTTGATGCTGCGCTGGATCGCGCGCTGCACCTCGGACTGCACCCGCTCCGAGATCGAGGCGATATCAAAGCCCGTGGGAGCGTTCATTTGCGCTCTCCCTCCGGCGGTGGCTGTTTGGTGCGCGGCGGACGCGGCGCGGCGCCAAAGCCGCCCTCCGGCGCCAGCGAGTTGTGGTGCACCTGCTGCAGCAGCGCCTTGATCTCGTTGAGCTGGCCTTCGATCGACTGGATGCGCTCGGCCATGCCGACGAGTTGCGCGCGGCTCGGCAGATTCATCGCCAGCAGATATTTCTCCATCAACTCGCCAAGCTGCCTCTGCGCGCCCGCCGCAGCGCCGCCAGCCTGATTCATCACGCGTGAAAATTCCGGCGATGCCATCGCCTGGTTAGCGAAGGAGTTGAAACCCTTCTCCATCTCGCCCATCATCGTCTGCCAGATCACGGCAGGGTCGTTGCCCTTGTCGGCCATTCGGCGTCCTCCACACCAATTCCGAGCGCTTGGCGCGCTTCCGCTTGTTTGTGCCATACGACACCGTTCGCGTGGGTCGGTCAACTGCGCGGCGTCAACAGCGACATCGAAAGCCTTCTGCGCTGCGTCAAACCGTGGCATAGAGTTTCCTGACCGGATACCAGCAGGGGATGCCCGTGACCACGCTCGCCCATCAGCCACCGCAGATCATCCGCGCCAATGGCATCGACATTTGCTACGAGATATTTGGCGATGCGGGTGCGGAGCCGCTGCTGCTGATCATGGGCCTCGGCGCCCAGATGATCCATTGGGACGACGAGTTCTGCCGGCAGCTTGCCGCGCGCGGTTTCCGCGTCATCCGATTCGACAACAGGGACATCGGCAAGTCCTCGCATTTGAGCGGCGGCAAACGGCTGACCCCGCTCGAACTGCTCAAGCTGCGTTTCCTGAAGATCCCGGTCGCGGCCCCCTACAAACTGATCGACATGGCGCGCGACGCAATCGGGCTGATGGATGCGCTCGGCATCAGGACCGCGCATCTGGTCGGCGCGTCGATGGGCGGCATGATCGCGCAGGAGATCGCAATCACGTTTCCGGAACGCGTGCGCTCGCTGACCTCGATCATGTCCACCACCGGCAACCCGAAAATACCGGGTCCGACCCGCGAGGCGGGCGCGGTGCTGATGGCACCGCCGCCGGCGACTAAGGAAGAATATTTTGCGCGCTTCGCGCAGACTTGGAAGGTGTTGCGCAACGGCTCGTTTCCGGAGGACGAAGCGCTTGATCCCGCGCGCGCCAGGCGCACCTATGAGCGCGGCCTCAATCCGCCCGGCGTCGGCCGCCAGCTCCGCGCCATCCTTGCCTCCGGCAGTCGCAAGGAACGTTTGCACAGCGTCAAGGCGCCGACGCTGGTGATCCACGGCACCGTCGATCCGCTGGTCCATCCCGACGGCGGCAAGGACACCGCGGCCTCGATCCCCGGGGCGAAACTCCTGATGGTCGAGCACATGGGTCATGCGCTGCCGATCCCGATGTGGCCGCAGATCATCGACGCCATCGACAACCATGCTCACGGCGCCGCGGCGAAGGCGGCCTAAGGCAGGTTTCCTGAAAGTGACCTTGTGAGATCGAGGTACGCTCTTCCGGGCCGTCGGTGGAGGCTGTAGAGAGCGCAGCGCGCGAGGTCGTGCGGATCAAATCACCGGGAGCCCCTCAATGAACATCCTTCACCGGCCGCGAGCGGCCATCGCCGCCACCTTGCTGGTTGCGTTCGTCTCGACCTCGGCCATCGCGGCACCAAATGGGGCCCAGCAGGAAGCCAACCGCAAGGCGGTGCTGGCGTTCTACGAGAAGGGGCTGAACCAGAAGGATGCCGACGGCGCGCTCGCCTATGTCGGCGACCGCTATGTGCAGCACAATCCGGGTGCCACCGACGGCCCGGAAGGCTTCCGCAAGTTCATCGCCTTCCTGCGCGAGAAATTCCCGAACTCGCACAGCGAGATCAAGCAGTCATTCGTGGATGGCGACTACGTCATCCTGCACGTCCATGCGGTGCGCGAGCCCGGCACCCGCGGCAACGCGATCATCGACATCTTCAAGCTGGAGAACGGCAAGATCGTCGAGCACTGGGACGTGGTGCAGCCGATCCCGGAGAATCCGGCGAATAACAACACGATGTTCTGACAGTAGAGCGGGCTACGACTTCGTCGCAATCCAGATCACATGGCGTGCGCCGCCACCTTTGCCGGTGGCGCGGATGGCTACTTCGTTGACAGCGAACCCGGCCTGGCGAAGCGATTTCGGAAACTTCACATTCGGCCCTGATGACCAGACCGCGAGCACGCCGCCGCGCCGCAACGCGGTGTGTGCGATTTTGATCCCGGCGACTTCATACAGCGCGTTATTGGCCTTGCGGGTCAGACCTTCAGGACCGTTATCGACATCGAGCAGGATGGCATCAAAGGTGAGCGAATGCCGCTCGATCACGTCGGCAACATCCACCTCCTGGATGCTTACGCGCGGATCGTTCAGGCTGTCGCCGAATATCTCCGCCATCGGGCCTCGTGCCCAGGCGACGACTGCCGGCACCAGTTCGGCCACCACAATCCGCGCCTCGCGTCCGAGTGCTGAGAGTGCAGCCCGCAGCGTAAAACCCATGCCGAGGCCGCCGATCAGAAAACGCGGATTCTTGACCTTTTCGATCTGCTTGGCGGCAAGCGTCGCGAGCGCGGCTTCCGAACCCGACAGGCGGCTGTTCATCAGCTCGTTGGCGCCAAGCATGATCGAGAATTCGCGGCCCCGCCGCATCAGACGCAATTCGTCTTCGCTGCCAGGAATCCGCGCCGTATCGATTTTTTCCCACGGAATCATGCGACGGCTTCTAGCATGACCGCTGGTCGTAAAGCACCTTTGCGTAGCCTATCCGCCCGCCCAGACGTCGAGCACGTAGCGGTTCCTGGCGCCCATCTCCTCGATCCAGCGCGCGGCAGCATCGGCATCAGTGCGGGTGCGTTCGCGATAGATCGACATCAGCGTCGCCTTGACGTCGGGTTCCATCTTGCCGCCGTCGCCACAGACATAGATGACCGCGCCGTGCTGGATCAGGTCCCAAACCCGGTCCTTCTGCGCGGCGAGGAGATGCTGCACATAGGTCTTGGGACCGTCGGCGCGCGAGAACGCGGTGTGCAGCTCCGCGACCCCGTCGACCGCGAACGCCTTCAACTCATCGGCATAGATGAAGTCCTGTTCGGGGTGGCGGCAGCCGAAGAACAGCATCGCAGGGCCAAGCGTCGCGCCTTGCGCTCTTCGCGCCGCGCGCTCCTGGAGGAAGCCACGGAACGGCGCCAGGCCGGTACCCGGACCGATCATGATAATCGGTGCAGCATTGTCGTCGGGCAAGCGGAAGCCCGCCTTGGTCTCCTTCACAGTGGCATGCACGGTGTCGCCGGCACGGCGGCGCGCCAAATAGTTCGAGCAGACCCCCTTGTAGACGCCGCGGCCGGAGCTTGCTGGCGCCTCGACCACGCCGACGGTGACGCTGCAGCGCTGCGCCTCGCCGGCCGGTGACGACGAGATCGAGTAATAGCGCGGCGCGAGCAGCGACAGCATCTCCAGGTAAAGGTGGAACGGCAGCTCGCACGCCGGATATTCCTCGAGCAGATCGAACACCGATTTGCGCTTTGCCAGCACCTCGGCCCGGTAGCGCTGGGCGGAGGCATCGTCATCGCCGACATAGGCCATCAGCTTCGGCTTGGTCACCGGGCAGCGGGTCTGCTCGGCCATGATCTGGATCTGCTTGCGGGTCGCAACCTGCTGGAGATCGACGAATTCGGTGAGCAGGCGTCCGACCGACACCGCGTTGCCGACGGGCAATTGCGCGCGGCGGCCTTCGCTGACCTGAAGCTTGATCTGGTCGGCTGGCAGGAAGCCAAAACGGCGCGCAACGGAATCGACCAGCGTCGGATCGTTGCGTGGCACCACGCTGAGATGGTCGCCGACGCGATATGTCAGATTTGCCGGCAGCTCGACCTCGATGTGCCGGGTCGACCGCTCCGACGGATGCGCACCTGTCGTGTTCTGCAGCTCGTTGTTGACCAGCACCTTCATCGGCACCGCGCCGCCCTGCGTCACGATGGTGTTGACCGCGCCCTGCGCCACCGGCTCGATCGCGTAGAGCGGTTCGTCCTCGGCGGTGCGGGTGAAATTCCAGTCGATGCCGAACTCCCTGGTCGCGACCTTGGCGGCCTCCGGGAACCATTTCTGGAACTGGCCGTCGAGGTCGCTGCGCGCATCGCCCTCACCGCGCGGATAGACGGCGTGCGCGCCATGGGCGGCCAGTTGCTCGTCGATGAAGCGCGGCACCGATTGGTACGTCGCGGCCCAATCGCTGTTGCCACAGCCGAACACCGCGTAGCGCACCTTGGCGAAGGCATCCTTCGCCAGATCGTCGCCGAGCCATTTGACGAACTGCGTCGCGTTGTCGGGCGGTGCGCCATTGTACGACGCGCAGATGATCAGGACGCCGCCCTGCTCCGGCAGCTTGCCGACATAATCGTCGAGCGGACCGAGCCGCGTGGCAAAGCCATTGATCTCGGAGAGATCCGCCATGCGCGTTGCCAGCTCCTCGGCCGAACCGAGGTTGGAGCCATACAGCACCAGCATTGGCGTGTTGTGGCCCGGACGCGTGGCCGGCGCGCGCGGCGCCGTTGGCGCGGCGGCGGCGACACCGGCGCTGCCGGCGAACGTGCCGCGATCCCTGTCGTCGCGTGGCCGCACCTTGATCTTGAAGCCGTCGGGCTTGACCGTCAGCGTCTCCTTCAGGTGCATCTGGTAGCGGTGAATATCCATCAGCCTGAAGCGCTGCAGGATCATGCCGACCGCCAGCGCCGCCTCATGCATGGCGAAGCCGCGGCCGATACAGGCGCGCTGGCCGTTGCCGAACGGCTTCCAGGCATTGATAGGGCGTTTTGCTTCAGCCTCGCGGCTGAAATTCTCCGGATCGAACACGTCCGGTTTCGGCCCCCAGACGCTGGGGTCGCGATGCAGCGCCATCACCAAAATGGTGATGAAGGTGTTCTTCCTGAGCTTGTACTTGCCGCCGATGGTCTCGTCGTTCAACGGCGCGATGCCATAGGCCGGCGCCGGCGGCCACAGCCGCAGCGCCTCCTTGAGGCATTGCGTGATGTAGGTGAGCTGCGTCACCTGCTGATAAGTCGGCCGCGCGTCGATGTCGGGGCCGAGGACGCGGTCGACCTCCTCATAGGCCTTCTTCAATATATCCGGGTGCTTCAACAGCGCATAGATCGTGCAGGACAGCAGGCCCGAAGTGGTCTCGTGGCCGGCGATTAAAAAGGTGTTGATCTGATAGCGGATGTTGACGTCGTCGAGTTGCTCCCCAGTGGAGCGGTCGACGCCGGTCATCATTGCGGCCAGCATGTCCTTCTTGTCGTCGCTCGCAGCCGTGTTGCCGCGCCGCTCGGCGATGATCTCGTCAACCATCCTGTTCATGAAGGCGACGTCTTCGGTGAGCGTCTTACGCCGCTTCTGCATCCACAGGCCTTCGAGCGGCAGGCCGCGGGTCATCATGATGGTTTCGAGCGAGCGCACCAGCGACTCCACGAACGGGTGGTAGTCGCGGCGATAGAACGAATTGAAGCGGTAGTCGAAACCGCAGAGGCCGATGGTGTCCAGCGTCAGCGCCGTCATGTCGTGGACGACGTCGATCTCCTCGTCGGCGTTCAGCCGCTCCCATTTCTTGACCAGCTGCTCGGCGATATCGACCATGCTCGGGTGATAGGACTGCATGGCGCGGTTGCCGAACGGCTGCATCAGAATGTTATGCGCCTTGCTCCAGTTCGGCTCCCTGGTGTCGGCGGTGAACAGGCCGTCGCCACCGACCGCGCGCACGCGACGCAGCGAGCCGCGCACCGCCTTGTCGAACCGCTTCTCGTCGGAGAGCTCCTCGACCAGGTCATGGCCGGAGACGATGACGATCGGCGCACCCATCATGTCGAGCCAGAAGATCGGCCCGAGCTCCTTGGAAAGCCGCACCAGATCCTGCACCGGCGCGGTCGAATCCAGCGACAGCATGTTGCCGACAACCGGCTTCGTCGGCGGCTGCGGGATCGGACTCAGTCTGTTGCCGGACGCCATGTGTAGGATTGCCCCTGTCTTTTCCCTCTAGCCGTCATTGCGAGGAGCGAAGCGACGAAGCAATCCATCTCACCGTGTATGCGAGCCGACGGATTGCTTCGCTTCGCTCGCAATGACGGCGTTAGTGTCTCGTCGTCACCCAAACCGCTTTCTACGCCACTCGATCAGCTTGGCGCTGACTTCTTCGGGCTTTTCCTGTTGCGTCCAATGGCCGCTGTCCTTGACCAGGTACTTCTCGAGATCCGGCACCAGCTTCTCCATCCCGTCGGCGGCAGACGGCGGCAGTACCGCGTCGTTCTCGGCCATGATCATCAGCGACGGCACCCGCACGGTATGGTCCAGCCCCGCTGAGCGTTCCCAGTTGCGGGTGAAGTTGCGGTACCAGTTGATGCCGCCGGTGAAGCCCGTCCTGGTGAAGGTGTCGACGAACACCTTCTTCTCCTCCACTGAGAGGATCGGCGTCCGCGGATCGTGCTTGGCGTCGTAGTTCGCGATCATCTGCGGGAACGCCAGATTGAGCCGCGCAGAGGCACCAACGCCGGCGATCGGCGTTTCCTCCGGTGTGCCTGGCGGACGCGCGACCGGCTTGCGCATGAAGGCATCGAAGGTCTGCTCGACGCGGCTGCCGAAGATGCGGTCGGGCTCCCGCGCCGGATCCTGGAACTGGACGATGTACATCTGGTCGCCGAAGCGCTGGCGGAACAGCGCGATCGGGTCTACCGGCGCACGATCCCAGTGCGGCGTGTTGACGCCGACGACGCCGGCGACCCGCGACGGGTGCCGCAGCGGCATCTGCCAGACGACGAAACCGCCCCAGTCGTGACCGACGAAGATCGCCTTGTCGATCTTGAGGTGGTCAAGCAGGCCGACGAGATCGCCGGTCAGATGCTCCATGTCGTAGGCCTCGACCGGCTCCGGCCGGTCGGTCGCGCCATAGCCGCGCTGATCCGGTGCGATCACGCGGATGCCGGCTTCGCCCAGCGCCTTGAGCTGGTGACGCCAGGAAAACGCCATCTCCGGCCAGCCGTGGCATAACACCACCGGCGGTGTGTCGGTCTTGGGGCCGGCTTCGTAGAACCCCATACGGATGCCGTTCGTCTCGGCGAATTGCAGCGGCGGCATTTCAATCATGGACAGAACCCCTATTCGGCCGCGCCCTTGATATCGGCAGGCGGGGGCGCGAACGCCGCCTCGAGCACATCGAACTCAAGTGGCAGCATGTCGCACAAAACCTGCACATGGGGAATGATGTTGGCGCCCACGATGAAGCCGAAATCGAGCTGGTCGCGATAGCTCTGCACGGTGATGTTGAGTGCGATCCCGTGGGTCGAGATCGAGACCGGGAAGATGTGCAGCAACTCGGCGCCGGCGGCATACAGCGTCTGCCGCGGCCCCGGTACGTTCGACACCGTGATGTTGGTCGCCGGCGGCAGCACGTTGGACAGGTCGGAGCGGCTGTACAGCAGCGCCATGACCTGCACCAGGATCGGCGTGCCCAGCATCGAGATGTTGGAGATCTGCGGCATCAAAGCGCGCAGGGGATGCGACATCTCCTTGGACTTGGTGGATTGGGCGATAATGGTTTCCAGCCGCTTTCTGGGGTCTTCGATGTCGGTGGCGATCGAGCAGATCATGCCGAACACCTGGTTGTTGGAGTCGGCGTTGCCCTCCTCGCGCAGCGAGATCGGGACGCCTGCCGTGAGCGATTTGTTCGGCAGCGCGCCCTGGCTGATCAGATAGCGTCGCACCACGCCGGAGGCGAGCGCGAGTACGACATCGTTGAGCTTGCCGCCGGACGCTTTCGCCAGCGCCTTGGCGCGCGACAACGAGATCGAGGTCCCCGCAAAACTGCGCTCCGACGAGATCGCCTTGTTGAGGATGGTCGGCGGCGAGGACATCGCCTGCAGGCTCTCGCGCGACCTCGGATCGGCGACCTTGGCGACGACGTCGGACAGGCTCTTCAACACGGTCGGCATGCTGCCGGCGAATTTCACCGCGCTCTCGATCTGGAACATGGCGTTGTCGAACAGGATCGAGCCGAGGTCGCTTTTGCCCGAGCGCGGCAGCTCAAGGCTCTTCTGCGCGGCAGAAGCCGCCTCGAACGGCTGGGTCCAGAGCTGCTGATAGGCGTCGATCAGATTGGCCGCGATGTCGCGCGGCTCCGGCGCCACCTTCTTCGCCGCCGGCGGATCGATCTCGCGCGGCACCGGCGTCAGGTCGTAGATCATGCTGGTCAGCGCAGCGCCCGCGCCGCCGTCGATGCAGGCATGGTGCATCTTGGAATAGAGCCCGATCTCGTTGTCCTTCATGCCCTCGAAGACGTAGAACTCCCAGAGCGGACGTGCGCGATTCAACAATTTCGCATGCATCCAGCCGACGATGCGTTCCAGCGTGGCGCGGTCGCGCGGCGCAGGCAGGCTGGCGCGGAAGATGTGGCGATCGATGTCGAACTGGTCGTCCTCGACCCAGGACGGATGGTCGATGTCGAGCGGCGCCTTCTGCAGGCGCGCTTTGAGGATCGGCGCAACGTGCAGCCGCGCCGCGATCATCGCCTTGAACTCCTCGAAGAAATCGCCCTGGTAGCCCTCGGGCAGACGGAAGATCGCCATGCTGCCGACATGCATCGGCATTTCCGGCGTTTCCAGATAGAGAAACGATGCGTCCAGCGAGGACAGCTTCTTGGCGTCGCTCATGATTTCCTCCCGAGAATCGACTGATGCGGGCGCCTTGGCGGCGCTTCTCGTCATTCAGTCAGGATAGTGCCTGCAGTCACGATAGTGCCTGCAGTCAGGATAGTGCCTGTTCCGCAGGCCCATAGGCAATGGCAAAGGGGCCGGACCGGTCAAAATGCCGGAACTCGCCCTCCGGCTGCGCCAGGCGGTCGGCGATCGCCCACAGCGCCGCCGGGTTGACGCCAAGCCCGACATGGCTGGCGAAATGCACCTCGATGTTCTCCGCGGTCGCCGAGGGCCGCACCTGGGTGGTACGCCAGTTCACGACGCCGTCGGTGCGGGAATAGATCGAGGTCGCGGGCACCGGCATGTCGCCGGCGATCGCCTCGCGGATCTCGGGAATGTTGTCCACGACTTCACCGGACAAGAGCTCGTAGAGCCGCGTCGCATTGGTGGCGCGGATGTCGCCGGCAAACGGACTGCCGAGCGTAATGACCCCGCGCACCAGCTCCGGCGTGTGCAACGCGAGATCGCGCGCATAGACGCCACCTAAGCTCCAGCCGATGATCGAGACCTTGCGGCCGCTGCCATCGTGGATTCGCCTCAGCAGATCGCGCAGCGCGGCCCGCCTGGAGGCGACACCGCCGAAATTGCGGCCCATGTTCCAGGCATGGGCGTCATAGCCGAGCTCTTTTAGATAGCGCCGCATCGGCGCCATCGACAGGTCACTCGCCAGAAAGCCCGGCAGCGCGAGCACCGGATGGCCGTCGCCCTTGGGCGCCTGCATCAGCAGCGGCGACAGCAGCAGGCTCGTATTGAATTCGAAGACACTGCGCGCCTCAGCCAGCATCAGGAACAGGCCCGGCGGGCGCAACCGGCGTTCGGTCACCTCGGCGCTCCCGTCCGCGGCAGCCACTATTTCTTGTCCTTCTTGCCGATGCCACCGAGGCCGGCCATCGTCACGAACATGTCCTGGAAGCGTTCGGCGATCTTCGGGTCGAAGGTGAACCAGCTCTGGATCAGGGCTTCGGGCGAGACCTTGTCGATGTTCGAGATCATCTGCTGCTGCAGCCTGTCCATGACCGCGGTTTGCATCGGCGCCACGTCCGGCAAACCGAAGAACTGTCGCGCTTCGAGCGGCGTACAATCTATCTCGACATTGACCTTCATGTCCGCCTCCTCAAATGCGCCTGACCCGCGTCAGTATCACCGCGACAGGGTGAGTCATGCAAGCGACCAACCTGCCCCTCGACCCAGTCAGCCTCAATCATCCGTTATGGTCAACCAAACCGCTCCGCCGGCCCGCGGTTCGGTGACCCGTCCGAGCGTCGGGCAATGTTGCTGATGACCGAATTCCGACCCCGGCACTCCGAAAGTTGAATGTCACGCGCTTGCGCCGACCGCGTATCCTCAAATCCTAGTCGTTGCGCTGCGGCCACGCAAACCGGTTAACCCTTTGGGAAATCGCGCTTGCGCGTCGGGCAAACTCTGGCAACATGGACAATAATACCGGCCGGACGCGTGTAACCGGCGGACAATAACGGGAACGGGGTCAGATGTCGGTACGTTGGAGTGTGTTTGCAGCGACAACAGTCGCGCTGGTCGCATGGGCGCTGCCGGCATCAGCCCAGACGTTACGCTACGCCAACCAGGGCGAGCTCAAATCGCTGGATCCCTACACGCTGAAGGAAACCACCACGATTGCGCACCACGCTCATGTCTACGAAGGCCTGACCGCGCGCGACAAGGACCTGAAGATCATCCCGGCGCTGGCGGAAAGCTGGGAGAATCTGAGCCCGACCAAATGGCGCTTTCATCTGCGCAAGGGCGTCAAATTCCACAATGGCGATCCCTTTACTGCCGACGACGTGCTGTTTTCCGCCGATCGCGTCCGCGCCAAAGGCTCCAACTTCCTCAGCAACGTCCCGGCCGACGCCAAGTTCACCAAGGTCGACGACTACACGGTTGACGTGACACTGGACTCGCCCAATCCCATCCTGACTTCGCAATGGGATAGCTGGTACATCATGGACAAGAAGTGGTGCGAGGACAACAACGCAGTCGCACCGACGCCGGCCTCCGCAACGACGCCGAGCTATGCGGCGCTGCATGAGAACGGCACCGGACCCTTCACGATCGAGAGCCATCAGCCCGGCGTGAAGACCGTGTTCAAGGTGTTTCCGGGCTATTGGCGCAAGCCCGAGCATAATCTCAAGGAGATTATCTTCACCTCGATCGGCTCCGACGCCACCCGCGTTGCCGCGTTGCTTTCTGGCGAGGTCGACGTCATCGAGCCGGTTCCGCTCCAGGACATCCAGCGCGTCAATTCAAGCGGCGTCGCCACCGTCATGACCGGGCCCGAAATCCGGACCATCTTCATCGGCATGGATATGGCGCGCGACGAGCTGCTGTATTCCAACGTCAAGGGCAAGAATCCGTTCAAGGACATCAAGGTCCGCGAAGCCTTCTACAAGGCGATCGACGTCGATCTGATCAAGACCCGGGTCATGCGCGGCATGTCGACGCCCTCGGCGCTGATGATCGCCCCCGAGCTCTATCCGCTATCGAAGGATTTCACCCGGCCAAAGCCCGATCCCGACGGCGCCAAGAAGCTGCTCGCCGAGGCCGGCTATCCCAACGGTTTCGAAGTCACCATGGACTGCCCGAACGACCGCTACGTCAACGACGCCGCGATCTGCCAGGCGGCCGTCGGCATGCTGGCCCGCATCGGCGTCAAGGTGAACCTGTTGGCGCAACCGAAGGCGCAGTATTTCGCCAAGGTGCTGAAGCCCGGCGGCTACCAGACCTCGTTCTTCATGCTGGGCTGGACGCCCGCGACGTCTGACTCGCATAACGTGCTGCACGACATCCTCGGCTGCCGAGACGATCCAAAGGATTCGACCAGAGGCGAGGCCAATCTCGGCGGCTACTGCAACAAGGAAGTCGACGCGCTCACCGACAAGATTCTGGTCGAGAGCGACACTGCCAAGCGCGACCAGTTGATCAAGCAGGCCTACGAAATCGTCATCAAGGATTACGGTTACATTCCGCTGCATCAGCAACCGCTGGTGTGGGGCGTATCGAAAAAGGTCAAACTGGTCCAGCGCGCCGATAACCAGGTCCTGCTCTACTGGGCGACCAAACAGGGTGAGTGAGTGACGCCAGCGAGTTCGGTCCCGGAAGCCCATGCTTCCGGGACTTGTCGTTTTCCGTCCGCGCAATGCCGCGCGTCGGGTCTGAACACAAGTCTGAAAAGCAGTGAAAGGTAGAGATGCTCGCTTTCACTCTTCGTCGCGCGCTTCAGGCCATCGGCGTGATGCTTGCCGTCGGCGTCATTGCGTTCGCGATGTTCCGCTTCGCCGGAGATCCGGTGAACCAGATGGTCTCGATCGACACCTCGGCTGCGGAACGCGCCTCGATCCGGCAATCGCTTGGCCTCGACGATCCCGTCCTCGTGCAGTTCGGCCACTACCTCATCAATGCGGCGCAGTTCAAGTTCGGCGTGTCCTATCAATTCCGCCTGCCGGTCTCCTCGCTGCTGGCCGAGCGCATGCCGGCGACGCTGGAGCTTGCGATCTGCGCGACGCTGTTCGCCATGGGGGCCGGCATCCTGATGGGGGTCTATTCGGCGCTCAGACGCGACACCATGCTGGCCAAATTATTCCAGGCCGTTTCGCTGATCGGCATTTCGCTGCCGACCTTCCTGATCGGCATCTTGCTGATCTACCTGTTTGCGGTGACGCTGGGCTGGCTGCCCTCCTTCGGCCGCGGCGAGGTGGTGAAACTCGGCTGGTGGACCACCGGGCTCCTCACCCTCTCCGGCCTGAAAGCGCTGATCATGCCATCGATCACGCTCGGATTGTTCCAGATGACCCTGATCATGCGGCTGGTTCGCGCCGAGATGCTGGAAGTGCTGCGCACCGACTACATCCGCTTCGCCCGCGCCCGCGGGCTGACCACCCGCGCGATCCATTTCGGCCACGCGCTGAAGAACACGCTGGTTCCCGTCATCACGGTCGCCGGGCTGCAGTTTGGCTCGGTTATTGCATTTTCGATCATCACCGAAACCGTGTTCCAGTGGCCGGGCATGGGGCTTCTCTTCGTGCAGGCGGTGCAGAATGTCGATATTCCGATCATGGCCGCGTATCTGTTGATGGTCTCGCTGATCTTCGTCACCATCAATCTCGTGGTCGATTTGCTCTACACGGTGGTCGATCCGCGCCTGCGCGCGACCGTCAGCCGCGCGTCCTAGGGCAAGAGGGTGAACCATGTCTGACGCGGTCGTTCCCCACCACGGCGAAGAGGACGCACCGGCCCGGCCCGGCGCCGGCAGGTTGCGCCGAGCGCTCGACAGCGACATCTTCTATTCGTTCCGCCGCTCCAAGCTGACCATGGCAGCCGCCGTTGCGACGCTGCTGTTTTTCCTGCTCGCGATCTTTGCGTCCTGGCTCTCGGTGCAGAACCCGTTCGATCCGGCGCAACTGCAACTGATGAACTCGCGGATCCCGCCACTGTGGACCGCCGACGGCGCGAGCCCGTTCCTGCTCGGCACCGACGAGCAAGGCCGCGACGTGCTCTCGGCGATCCTCTACGGCCTGCGCATCTCGCTTGCCGTCGGCGTGCTCGGCGTCATCGTCTCCGGCGCACTTGGCATCGTGCTCGGCCTGGTCGCCGGCTATTTCGGCGGCGCGATCGACAGCGTGATCATGCGCATCGCAGATGTGCAGCTCACCTTCCCCGCGATCCTGATCGCCCTTCTGGTCAACGGCATCGCCAAATCGCTGCTCGGCAACCGGCTGGACGAAACCAGTGTGCTCGGCGTGCTCGTGGTCGCGATCGGCCTCAGCTTCTGGGTGCAGTATGCCCGCACCGTGCGCGGCTCGGTCATGGTCGAGAAGAACAAGGACTATGTGGCAGCAGCGCAGTTGATCGGCCTGCCCGCGCCGACCATCATGCTGCGGCACGTGCTGCCGAACACCACCGGCCCGATCCTCGTCATCGCCACCATCAACCTCGCGCTCGCGATCATCACCGAGGCGACGCTGTCGTTCCTCGGTTCCGGGATGCCCGACACCATGCCCTCACTCGGCACCTTGATCCGGATCGGCAACAACTATCTGTTCGCGGGCGAATGGTGGATCGTCGCCTTTCCGGGCATTGCGCTCGCGAGCCTGATCCTGTCCATCAACCTGCTGGGCGACTGGCTGCGCGACGCGCTCAATCCAAAGCTCCGATGACCCAGCCCGTCCTCTCCGTCCGCGACCTCGAGGTGGAATTTGTCACCCGCCGCGCAACCTTGCGCGCGATCAACGGCGTGTCGTTCGATATCGCCAAGGGCGAAGTGCTCGGCGTGGTCGGAGAATCCGGCGCCGGCAAGTCGGTGACGGGCCTTGCCGTGATCGGGCTGATCGATCCTCCCGGCCGTATCTCTGCCGGCCAGATCGAGCTCTCGGGCATGCGGATCGACCATCTGCCGCCGGAAGAAATCCGCCGCATCCGGGGCAAGCGGATCGGCATGATCTTCCAGGATCCGCTGACCAGCCTCAATCCGCTGTACCGGGTCGGCGATCAGATCATTGAGACCATCCGCACCCACACCAATCTCGGCGAGACCGCGGCGCGCAAGCGCGCCATCGACCTGCTCGCCGAGGTCGGTATTTCCGCGCCGGAAAAGCGGATCGACGGCTACCCTCACCAATTCTCCGGCGGCATGCGCCAACGCGTTGTCATTGCGCTGGCGATCTGCGCCGAGCCCGAGCTGATCATCGCCGACGAGCCGACCACCGCGCTCGACGTCTCGGTGCAGGCGCAGATCATCGCGCTGATCAAGCGGCTCGGGCGCGACCATGGCACCGCCGTGATGCTGGTGACCCATGACATGGGTGTGATCGCCGAAACCTGCGATCGCGTCGCCGTGATGTATTCGGGCCGCATCGCCGAGATCGGCCCGGTGCAGGACGTGGTCCGCAATCCGCTGCATCCCTACGCCAAGGGCCTGATGGGCGCGATCCCGACGCTTGCGGGAGACGACAAGCGGTTGGTGCAGATTCCCGGATCGATGCCGCGGCTGTCGGCGATCCCGCCGGGTTGCCCGTTCAATCCGCGTTGCGCCTTTGTCTTTGACCGCTGCCGCGTCGAACGGCCCGAGCCGATCAGGCATGGCGCACAAGCCGTCGCCTGTCATCTGTTCGAACCCGCGAAGGCAACGGCGGCATGAGCGCGGCACTGATCGACGTCAAGAACCTGCGCCGCGTCTTCGACGTCTCGAAGCCGTGGCTCAACCGCGTGATCGAAGGCGGTCATCTCGAATTCCTGAAGGCGGTCGACGGTGTCACCTTCGACGTCAAACGCGGCGAGACCTTTGCGCTTGTCGGCGAGTCCGGCTCCGGCAAGACCACGGTCGCGCGCATGGTCGTCGGGCTGCTGCCGCCAAGTTCGGGCGAAGTCGTCATTGATGGCGTCTCCATGACCGACCCGCGGCAGGCACAGGCGCGCCGCCGCCTGCGCCGCCGCATCCAGATGATCTTCCAGGATCCCTATGCAAGCCTCAATCCGCGCTTCCGGGTCGACGCCATCGTTGCCGAGCCGATCCGCGCCTTTGCGCTGATCCAGGGCGAGCGCGATATCAAAGCGCGCGTCGGCGAATTGCTCTCGCTGGTCGGATTGCACCCCGACGACGGCCTGAAATTCCCGCACGAATTTTCCGGCGGCCAGCGCCAGCGCATCGCGATCGCCCGCGCGCTGGCTTCCGAGGCCGAGTTCATCGTCTGCGACGAGCCGACTTCGGCGCTCGATGTCTCGGTGCAGGCGCAGATCCTCAATCTGATGCGCGACCTGCAGGACAAGTTCGGCCTGACCTATCTCTTCATCAGCCACAACCTGGCCGTCGTCCGCCATATGGCGACCCGGATCGGCGTGATGTATCTCGGCCGCATCGTCGAGATCGCCGAAGGCCGCAAGCTGTTCGACGACCCGCAAATGCCCTACACGAAGATGCTGCTCGGCGCGGTTCCCGATCTTGCGATGTCCGGCCGCCAGCGCATTCCGGTCAAGGGCGAAATTCCGAACCCGATCGATCCGCCGCCGGGATGCGCTTTCAATCCGCGCTGCCCGCTGGCGTTCGATTTGTGCCGCGAGAGGGCGCCGGACCTGATCGATGGCGTGGCCTGTCACGCCGTCAACAACACGGCAGCATCCGTTCCGGCCTGATCACGCGGATGCGAGGTGCCATGTCCACCAGACGGTTGGCATCCCAGCCCGCCTGTGATCAAGTGCGCGCGCTAGGAAGCCCGGATAATCGACTGTCATGAGCAACATCAATCCCGATCCGTTCACCACCCGGCCTGAAATCGAAGGCACATTCGGTGTCGTCACCTCGACGCACTGGATCGCCACCGCGGTTGGCATGGGGATATTAGAGAAAGGCGGCAACGCCTTCGACGCCGGCGTCGCGGCCGCCTTCACGCTGCAGGTGGTCGAGCCGCATCTGAACGGCCCCGGCGGCGATGTTCCTGTGATCGTGCACGATATCAAGCGCGGCAAGACCGAGGTGATCTGCGGCCAGGGTCCGGCGCCGGCCAAGGCGACCATCGCGCATTACCGCAGTGAAGGCCTCGAGATGGTGCCCGGCACCGGCCTGCTCGCCGCCTGCGTGCCCGGCACATTCGAGACCTGGATGCTGCTGCTGCGCGACTACGGCACTGTGAGACTGCGCGACGTACTGGAACCGGCGATCATCTATGCGCGCGACGGCTATCCGCTGGTCGAGCGCGCCGCCGCCACCATCCAGACCGTCGAGCAGTTATTCCGGAAATACTGGACCACGTCGGCTGATGTCTATCTGCCTGATGGCGAGGTACCGAAGCCCGGCTCCATCTTCACCAACAAGAAACTTGCCGAGACCTACACCCGCATCCTCAACGAGGCCGAAAGCGCCGGCGGCGACCGCGTCGCGCAGATCGAGCGTGCGCGGCAGTCCTGGTCAAAGGGTTTCGTCGCCGAGGCGATCGACAAATTCTGCCGCACGCAGGAGGTCATGGACGTCTCGGGCTCGCCGCATCGCGGCGTGCTGACCGCCGATGACATGGCGCGCTGGCAGCCGACCATCGAGGCGCCGCTCACCTATGATTACGGCCGCTACACCGTGCAGAAAGCCGGTGTCTGGAGCCAGGGCCCGGTGATGCTGCAGCAGCTCGCACTGCTGAAAGGCTTTGACCTCGACGGGCTCGACCCTGTCGGTCCCGACTTCATCCATCTGCAGATCGAAGCCGCCAAGCTCGCCTATGCCGACCGCGAGACGTTCTACGGCGATCCCAAATTCACCGAGATCCCGATCCAGACGCTGCTGTCGGACGCCTATAATGACGAGCGCCGCAAGCTGATCTCAAAGGACAAGGCGTCGCTCGACTTCGTTCCCGGCTCGGTCCAGGGCTTCGGCGCCGTCGTCAAGCTGCGCCGCGCCGAAGGCCATCGCGAGGCGGTCGGCGCCATGGGGGCCGGCGAGCCGACGGTCGGCCGCTTCGGCGAGGTGCGCGGCGACACCGTACATTTCGACATCATCGACAAAGACGGCAACATGATCTCGGCGACGCCGTCCGGCGGCTGGCTGCAGTCCTCGCCGGTGATTCCAGAGCTCGGCTTCTGCCTCGGCAGCCGCGCGCAGATGTTCTGGCTGGAGGAAAACCACCCCGCTGCGCTCGCGCCCGGCAAGCGTCCGCGTACGACGCTGTCGCCGACCATGGCGCTTCGCGACGGCGAGCCGTATCTTTCATGGGGCTCGCCCGGCGGCGACCAGCAGGATCAGTGGATCACGCAATTCTTCCTGCGCCATGTCCACGCCAAGATGAACCTGCAGGAGGCGATCGACGCGCCGGCCTGGCACTCCGAGCATTTCCCGATCTCGTTCTGGCCGCGCACCGCGCGACCCCGCGTGCTGGTGCTGGAAAATCGCGTGCCGAAATCGACCATCGACGAATTGAAACGTCGCGGCCATGTCGTGGAGATTGGCCCGGATTGGTCCGAAGGCCGCCTCACCGCGGCCTCGAAAGTCGGCCCCCGCCGCCGCGCCGCCGCCAACCCGCGCGGCATGCAGGGCTACGCAGCGGGCCGCTAGAGACGAGATGATCGCCAGGGCATGATGACGTCGCATCGAACCTCAGAGCGAGCCGCAAACTCCACCTCGCCCCGCTTGCGGGGAGAGGTCGGATCGCATCGAAGATGCGATCCGGGTGAGGGGGAGTCTCGGCGAACTCGATTTTTATCGTCTTCGCCGAACCAGCCCCTCACCCCACCCTCTCCCCGCGAAGAGCGGGGAGAGGGTGAAGAGACGTGAGATGACCTGGTCGATCATCGCCCGCGACAGCGCTACCGGCCAGTTCGGCATCGCCGTCGCGACGCGGTTCTTCGCGGTCGGCGCGCGCGTGCCCTACATCGCGGCCGGCATCGGCGCGATCGCGACCCAGGCGATGGTCAATCCCTATTACGGCATCGACGGCATCGCACTGCTGCGCGACGGCACCAGCCCACATGACGTCATCGCCACGCTGCTCGCCGCAGATAGCGGCCGCGAGAGCCGGCAGGTGCATGTCATGGACACCAAGGGCCGCATGTCAGCACATTCCGGCAAGGACTGCGTCGACTGGTTCGGCAACATCTCGGGCGATGGTTTTTCGATCGCCGGCAACATGCTGGTTGGTCCCGCGGTGCTCGACGACACCGCAAAAGCTTATGCCGCCAGTGAAACGCTGCCGTTCGCGCAACGGCTGATCAAGGCGATGCTCGCCGGCGAGGCCGCCGGCGGCGACAAGCGCGGCAAGCAATCGGCGGCGCTTTTGATCCACGGCGCGGAGGAATGGTCCGATCTCGATCTGCGCGTCGACGACCACACGGATCCCTTGCGCGAACTGGAGCGGCTGGAGGCGGTCAGCCGTGAGCGCTGGGTGCATTTCCGCAAGTTCATGCCGACCCGCGACAATCCCGCCGGGATCACCGACCGCGCGATCATTGACGCCACCATCGACGCCGCAACGAAGAGCCAAGGATGACGGCGGGCCCGCTGATCGAGATCGAGGGCCTGCGCGTCATCTTCCACGGCGACGATGGCCGCACCACGCATGCCGTCGACCAGGTCGACCTCAGCGTCGCCAAGGGCGCAACGCTCGGTCTGGTCGGCGAATCCGGCTGCGGCAAGAGCGTGACCTCGCTCGCGATCATGGGGCTGCTGCCGAAGCAATCCGCTGATGTTTCCGGCGCGATCCGCTTCGACGGCTTCGATCTGCTCGACGTGCCGGATCAGACGCTGCGCGATTTGCGCGGCAATCGGCTGGCGATGATCTTTCAGGAACCGATGACCTCGCTCAATCCGAGCTTCACGATCGGCGACCAGATCGTCGAAACCATTTTGCGTCACCGCGGCGGCTCGCGGCGCAGCGCCCGCGAGCGCGCCATCGAGCTGCTCCGCCGTGTCCACATCCCCTCGCCCGACAAGCGCATCGACGACTATCCGCACAGACTGTCCGGCGGCATGCGCCAGCGCGTGATGATTGCGATGGCGCTGGCCTGTGATCCGCAGCTTCTGATCGCGGACGAACCGACCACCGCGCTCGACGTCACCCTGCAGGCGCAGATCCTCGATCTGATGCGCGAGCTGAAGGACGCCAGCAATGCTGCGATCATCCTGATCACCCACGACCTCGGCGTCGTCGCCGAAGTCTGCGACGAGGTCGCGGTGATGTATGCCGGCGAGATCGTCGAACGCGCAGCCGTGGACGAGCTGTTCGCCAATCCGCAGCATCCCTATACGGTCGGCCTGCTCGGCTCGATCCCGCGGCTCGACCGCCGCACCTCGCATCTTGCCACCATCGAGGGCATGGTG
Source organism: Bradyrhizobium genosp. P (assembly GCF_049949265.1). Lineage (NCBI taxonomy): Bacteria > Pseudomonadati > Pseudomonadota > Alphaproteobacteria > Hyphomicrobiales > Nitrobacteraceae > Bradyrhizobium > Bradyrhizobium genosp. P. The sequence continues at coordinate 6,692,522 of NZ_CP188195.1, forward strand.
CCGAACATGGCGAACCCGCCCGCAGGCTGCCGCTTCGCCGCACGCTGCCCCTTCGTTGAAGACAGCTGCACGAAGGCGCCGCCGCCGCTGGCGATTCTGAGCGCAACCCACGCCTCCCGCTGCATCAGGGCGCCGCTGGAACGGCTGGTGTCATGACCGCGCTGCTCGAGGTCGACGGCCTGGTCAAGCATTTCGTCGCCGCGCGCTCGGTGTTCGGCCGGCCGACCGCTCACGTGAAGGCGGTCGACGGTGTCAGCTTCACGGTGGACGCCGGCAAGACGCTGGCGTTGGTCGGCGAATCCGGCTGCGGCAAATCCACCGTCAGCCGGCTGGCGCTGCGGCTGATCGAGCCGGATGCCGGTACTATCAGCTTCGACGGCCGCGATCTCGGCACGCTCAATGCCGCGCAGTTGCGCGCCTTCCGCCGCGATGCGCAGATCATCTTCCAGGACCCCTACGCCTCGCTCAATCCACGCATGACGGTGAGCCAGATCCTGACCGAGCCGCTGGCGCTGCACGAACTGGTACCGCCCGCACGGCGCCGCGAACGGGTCGAGGAGCTACTGCGTCTGGTCGGGCTCGAGCCGCGCTTTGCGCGGCGCTACCCGCACGAATTCTCCGGCGGCCAGCGCCAGCGCATCGCGATTGCCCGCGCGCTCGCGGTCGAGCCGAAGCTGATCATCTGCGACGAGCCGGTGTCGGCGCTCGACGTCTCGATCCGCTCGCAGATCCTCAATTTGCTGCGCGACCTGCAGGATCGACTAAAGCTCGCCTACATCTTCGTCTCGCACGATCTTGCGGTGGTCAAACACATCGCCGACCGCGTCGCGGTAATGAACCTCGGCACCATCGTCGAGACCGCAGACGCCGAGGCGCTATTCGCCGCGCCGCGCCATCCTTACAGCCGCGCGCTGCTGTCGGCGATCCCGGTGCCTAAACCGAAGGCGAAACGCAGCCGCATTGTGCTGCAGGGAGACATGCCGAGCGCGCTCGATCCGCCCTCCGGCTGCCGCTTCCACACCCGTTGCCCCTATACGATCGCGCGCTGCCGCGCCGAGGTGCCGCAGCTCGACCAAGATGGCACCGGACATGCAACGGCCTGTCACCGGACCGCGGAGCTGCCGCCGGCCGATACGATCGTTCCGTCGGATGGCGGCTTCTCGCCGGTGCTGGAAAAATTGGTCGCGGCCTTCAGCGCGCCTGCGGAAGGGGCCGGACGTTCCGAGGTTGGAACAGTCGGGACATAGGCCGGCGCGTGAAATTGGGGAGAGCAGTGCGATGAAGATGTTTCTGAAGGTGGTGACCGCCGTGGTGCTGGCGCTCGGCGCCAGCGTCCTAAGCCAAGCTCAGGCCCAGACCACTCTGCGTATCGGTCTTGCTGAGGACCCCGATATACTCGATCCGACGGTCGCCCGCACCTATGTCGGCCGCATCGTGTTCGCCGCCTTCTGCGACAAGCTGTTCGACATCGACGCGAAGCTCAACATCGTGCCGCAGCTCGCGCTCTCGCACGAGACCTCGGCCGACGGCAAGGAAGTGACGATCAAGCTCCGCCCCGGCGTCAAGTTTCAGGATGGCGAGCCGTTCGACGCGGAAGCTGCGAAATTCTCGCTGGAGCGCCACATGACGCTGGCGACCTCGTTCCGCAAGTCCGAGCTTGCCAGCGTAGATCACGTCGAGGTCGTCGATCCGCTCACCATCAAGCTGGTGCTGAAGACCCCGTTCTCGCCCTTGATCTCACAGCTCACCGACCGCGCCGGCATGATGGTATCGCCGAAGGCGGCAAAGGAGGAAGGCGACAAGTTCGGCCTGCATCCGGTCTGCGCCGGGCCGTACAAATTCGTCGAACGGGTGCAGCAGGACCGCATCGTGTTCGAGAAGTTCGCCGACTATTGGAACAAGGACAACGTCTTCATCGACCGCATCGTCTACCTGCCGATCGTCGACGCCACCGTGCGGCTCGCCAATTTGAAATCCGGCGGACTCGACCTGATCGAGCGCGTGCTGGCGACCGACATCAAGACGGTGCGCGCCGATTCCAATCTCACATTGTCGACAGCACTCGAGCTCGGGTACTGGGGCCTGTCGATCAACATCGCCAACGACAAGGCCAAGGGGCCGCTCAGCCAATCGGAGAAGGTGCGTCAGGCGCTCGATCTCTCGATCGACCGGCAGGCGATCAACGAGGTCGTGTTCAACGGCGAGTTCACGCCCGGCAACCAGTGGGTCAGCCCGCAACATCCCTACTACCAGTCGGCATTCCCGATCCGGCCGCGCGACGTCGCCAAGGCCAAGGCGCTGTTGAAGGAGGTCGGCGTCACGCCGCCGGTGTCAGTCGATTACATGGTGACCAAGGGGGCCGAGAACGAGGCGGTCGCGCAAGTCATCCAGTCGATGGCAGCCGAAGCCGGCTTTGACCTGAAGATCCGCGTGATCGAGTTTGCCACCTCGTTCAAGCAGGCCCAGGCAGGCGAGTTCCAGGTCTTCCAGATTCCGTGGAGCGGACGGATCGATCCCGACGGCAACTCCTACGTCTTCCTGCACAGCAAGGCGCCGCAGAACGACGGCGGCTATTCCAATCCGGAGGCCGACAAGGCGATGGAGGACGCCCGCCTCGTCACCGATCCGGCGCAACGCAAGGCGATCTATGAAAAGCTGACCAAGATCGTTCTGAACGACGAACCGCTGATTTACATCATGCACCGCAAGATCCTGATCGCCCACACCAAGAAGCTCGAAGGCTACGCGCAGATGCCTGATGGCATCGTGCGCGTTATCGGACTGAAGCTGAAGTGATTGCATTGACGCACGCCATGCGGGGCTGACGATGCTGAACTTTCTTGCCAAGCGGCTGGTCCAGATCGTCCCGACGCTGTTCTTCGTCTCGGTCCTGATCTTCTCGCTGCAGCATCTGCTGCCGGGCGATCCCGCGCTCGTGATGGCCGGTGAGGAACGCGACCCCGCGGTGATCGAGCAAATCCGTCATCAGTATCACCTCGATCAGCCGATACCGGTGCAATATGTCTACTGGATCAAGGGCGTGCTGTCGGGCGACTTCGGCGAGTCCTTGCGCAACAAGATGCCGGTGCTGAGCCTGATCGCGCAGAAGCTGCCGGTGACGATGCAGATCGCCGGCATGGCTATCGTGATCGCGTTCCTGATCGGCATCCCCGCCGGCATCATTTCGGCGGTGAAGAAAGGCACGGCCTGGGACTACGGCGCCAATCTGTTCGCGCTGTGGGGCATCTCGACGCCGAACTTCTGGCTCGGCATCATGCTGATCTTCCTGTTCTCGATCGAACTCGGCTGGTTGCCGGCCTCCGGCTACGTGCCGCTGACGGAGAATTGGCGCGCCAGCCTCGCCGCGTCGATCATGCCGGCCTTCGTGCTCGGCAACGCGATCGCGGCGGTCCTGATGCGGCATACCCGCAGCGCCATGCTGCAGGTGCTCGAAAGCGATTATGTCCGCACCGCGCGCGCCAAGGGTCTGTCCGAGCGCTCGGTGATCCTCAAGCACGCGATGCGCAATGCGCTGACCCCGATCATCACGCTCGGCGCGCTCGAACTCGGCACGCTGTTGTCGGGCGCGGTGCTGACCGAGCAGATCTTCTCGATCCCGGGCTTCGGCAAGCTGATCGTCGACGCCGTGTTCAACCGCGACTACGCCGTCGTGCAGGGCGTGGTGCTGACCACGGCGACGATCTACATCGCGCTCAATCTGATTGCCGACATCGCCTACGTCCTCGTCAACCCGCGGCTGAGGGGCTGACACCATGACCGGCACCGCCCTCGGCACGATCGCCCTCGCCGCAACAGAGGAGCTGGAGAGCCCGGCCCGGCGCGCCTGGCGGCGGCTGATGAAGCGCAAGGGCGCGGTCGCGGGTCTCATCGTGATCGCGATCTTCGCCCTGCTGGCGATCTCGGCGCCGCTGATCCTGCCCTACGATCCGATCGCAACGAGCTGGTCGCTGGTACGCAAGGCGCCGTCGATGCAGCACTGGTTCGGCACCGACGATCTCGGCCGCGATGTGCTGGCCCGCGTCGTGTTCGGCGCCCGCGCCTCGTTGCTTGCAGGCCTGATCTCGGTCGGCATCGCTCTCACAATCGGCGTCCCGCTCGGTCTGCTCGCGGGCTATCGCGGCGGCTTCATCGACGCGCTGATCGGCCGCATCACCGATGCGATGCTGGCTTGCCCGTTCCTGATCCTCGCGATCGCGCTCGCGGCCTTCCTCGGCCCGAGCCTCGGCAATGCGATGATCGCGATCGGCATTTCCGCAACGCCGGTCTTCATCCGCCTGACCCGCGGCCAGGTGATGGCCGTCAAGGTCGAGGACTATGTCGAGGCGGCGCGCGCCATGGGCAATCCGCGCTGGCGCATCGCGTTGTTCCACATCCTGCCGAACATCATGCCGGCGCTCCTGGTGCAGGCGACGCTCTCGATCGCGGCTGCGATCATCGCCGAGGCCGCGCTCTCCTTCCTCGGCCTTGGCCAGCAGCCGCCATTGCCGTCCTGGGGCAGCATGCTCAACGCCGCGCAGCGCTTCCTCACCAACGCGCCCTGGATGGCGATCTGGCCGGGGCTCGCGATCTTCCTGGTCGTGCTGTCGTTCAACCTGATCGGCGACGGCCTGCGCGACGCGCTGGACCCGAAGGCGCGGTAGGCACGCAGACTTTCACCGCGAGCGCCTATCGCTCCCCGTCATCCTGAGGAGTTGCGAAACAGCGTCTCGAAGGATGCACGGCCCCGCCGGTGGCCGTCGATCCTTCGAGGCTCGCCCAGCGGTGCAAGTGCACCGCAAGGCTCGCACCTCAGGATGACGGATTGGAGAGTGGCCGCCTCGACAGATCAAATCACCACTTCCCGGAGCACCCTGCGGCAATCCATCTCGTATTCGAGGTCGACCACCGGCGGGCGGGCGAAGTGCCAGGTCAGGCCTGAGCGCGTGGAGCCGCGGCGGACCAGTTCGTCGGCGATGACGGGATGGATGTCGTGCACAGTGTAGGCCTGCACATTGGCCGTCTCCTTCCAGGTGAAGCCAAATTCGGCAAGGCGGCGCTCCATCTCGCCTGTGGTGAAGCGAACCTTGTCCCGCCATCCGTCCGGGCTGAGGTCGCGATAGCGCACGATGCGCTCCGGATAGCTGCCGGCGCCGCCGCGTGCCTCCGCGCCGCCCGCGATCACGAAGGACGGCGATGCGTTCGCGTTCGGCCGCGTGAACGAGAACGCGTAGAACGACGGCTCCGACGGTGGATCGATCTCGAGACAGACATTGCTGCGCGCCACCGGATTGGTGGTGCCGTCGAACAGGCCCCATTCGGCGAGCGTCTTGACGTAATGCTGGTTGAAGGCGCGGAAGCCGTCTTCGGTGAAGGCGGCGGGCGAGCGCAATTCACAGGCGCAGAACGATGTCAGCGGTCGGCCGGCGCCCTGGATGATGGCCGCGATCCGCGCAAAGCCTTCGGCGAGCGGCATCAGCTGATCGAACCGCACCCGCTCGATCTCATAGCCGGGGCTCGCCTGCGCGCCGCTTGAATATTGGAAGACGGCGGGAATGAACCGGTAATTGCCAGCCGCGAAGTCGCTCACCATGTCTGTTCCTCCAGATCTTGCGAGCCGACGATATCATGGCAGAAAGAAAAGGCGGCAATGGCTTTCGCCACTGCCGCCTTTGCTGCGAGCATGAGCTTGGAGGGCTCAGGTCGGTTTCAGTGCGCCGTGACCACCGCCGCCGCCGAGATCGAAATCGGCGATCTGCTTGGCCCGCTCGGAGCCGGCCGCCGCCTGGTGGTCGGTCGCGATCGTCATGTAGACCGCCGGCAGCACGAACAGCGTAAACAGCGTGCCGATCGTCATGCCGGCGACGATAACGAGACCGATCGAGAAACGGCTGGCGGCGCCGGCGCCCGAGGCCGTCAGCAGCGGCAGCAGGCCGGTCACCATCGCCGCCGTCGTCATCAGGATCGGACGCAGACGGATGCGGGCAGCCATCTCGATCGCCGAACGGCGGTCCAGTCCCTCGTTGAGCTGCAGCTCGTTGGCGAATTCCACCATAAGAATGCCGTGCTTGGTGATCAGTCCGACCAGCGTCAGCAGGCCTACCTGGGTGTAGATGTTCATGGTCGCGACACCGAAGAACAACGGAATCAACGCCCCAACGATAGCCATCGGCACACTGATCATGATCACGCAAGGGTCACGCAAACTCTCGAACTGCGCGGCCAGCACCAGGAAGATGATAATCGCTGCGAATATACCGGTGACAAGCAGCTGACCGCCTTCGCGGACATATTGCCGGGAATCAGCGAGGAAGTCGTAGGTGAAGCCGGCCGGCAGCTTCTTGGCTTCGCCTGTCAGGAAGTCAACGGCCTGCCCCATCGAGACGCCCGGCATCGGGACGGCCTGGAAGGTCGACGAATTGAGCTGATTGTAATGGGTCAGCGCGTTCGGATCGACGCCGGTCTCGACCGAAACCACCGTCGACAGCCGCACCAGCTTTCCGGTCGCGGTCGGGACGTAGTAGTTGTCGAACGATTCCGGCGCGAGCCGGCTGACGCGAGGCACCTGCGGGATCACCTGATAGGAGCGTCCCTCCAGATTAAATCGGTTGACGTAGTTGCCGCCGAGCAGCGTCGCCAGCGCGCCGCCGACCGACTGCATGGTGATGCCGAGATCGCTCGCCTTGGAGCGGTCGACCTTGACGCGGACCACCGGCTGGTTGAAGTCGAGATCGCTATCGGTGACAATGAACAGGCCGCTCTTGCGCGCCGCATCCTTCAGCTTGTTCATCTGGTCGAACACTTGCTCGAACCCGGCCGTCGAGCTGATGACCATCTGGACCGGCAGACCGCCGGGTCCGCCGGGCAACGGCGGCAGGCTGAACGCGAACGCGCTGACGCCCTCGATCTTGGACAGTTCCGCCTGAACCAGCGGCTGTATCGCTTGCGCCGAACGCTTGCGCTCATCCCACGGCTTGAGCAGCATGCCCGCGAAGCCGCCCTGCGGACCGGTAATGCCATTCAGGATGAACCGCAGGTCGGTCTCGGGAAACTTCTGGAACTCCTTGTCCATCTTGTCGCCGTAGAAATCGATGTAGTCGATGTTGGCGTATTTCGGCGCCTTGGTCACCGCGAACACGATGCCCTGGTCTTCCTGCGGCGCCAGTTCGCTCTGGGTGTGCATGAAGAGAAAGCCCACGAGGCCAAAAATGGTCAGCGCGAACAGGGCCGTGATCGGGCGGTAGTCGAGCGAACGGTCGAGCTGGCGGCCATAGGCGCGCGTGATCGCGCCGAACACGCGGTTGACCAGCTTGGCAAAACGCCCCTCTTCCGTATTCTTGAGGAACACCGAGCACATCATCGGCGACAGCGTCAGTGCGATCACGCCCGACACGATCACCGAGCCGGCCAACGTGAAGGCGAATTCGCGGAACAGCGTCCCGGTCACGCCGCCTAGGAAGCCGATCGGTGCGTACACCGCCGCGAGCGTGATCGTCATGGAGACGACGGGGCCGACAATTTCGCGGGCGCCTTTCAGCGATGCCTGTACTGGTGGCAGGCCCTCCTCGAGATGGCGATGGATGTTCTCCACCACCACGATGGCGTCGTCGACCACGAGGCCGATCGCCAGCACCATCGCCAGCAGCGTCAGCAGGTTGAAGCTGAAGCCGGCGGCCAGCATCAGGATACAGACACCGATCAGCGACAGCGGAATGGTGACGACGGGGATGATCACTGACCGGAACGACGCCAGGAACAGGAAGATGACGACGACGACGATCAAGACTGCTTCCGAGAGTGTCTTCTCGACCTCGTCGATCGACGATTGAATGAACTTGGTGGAATCGTAGGCCACCTTCATCTTCATCGACGGCGGCAGGTTACGCTCGAGGCTGGGGAACAGTTCGCGCACACCCTTCACCAGGGTCAACGGGTTGCCCTGCGGCGTCGCCTTGATGCCGATGAAGATCGCATGCTCGCCGTTGAAGGCGACGCTGGCATCCGTGCTCTGCGCGGCAAGCTCTACGGTCGCGATGTCCTCGATGCGCACGAAGCCGCCGTCCTTCGACTTCACGATCATCCGCTTGAATTGATCGATATTCTGAAGGTCGGTGTTGGCCGAGACGTTGGAGACGATGAAGAAGCCCTTGGTCTGGCCGGCGGCCGCCTGGAAGTTGTTGGCGGCGATCGCGGCCGCCACGTCGTTGGGCGATACGCCACGCCCGGCCATCCGGGTCGGATCGAGCCAGACCCGCATCGCAAAGGTCTGGCCGCCCAGGATGTCGGCGGAGGCGACGCCATCGACGGTCGACAGCACCGGCTGCACGACGCGGGTCAGATAGTCCGAGATCGCCGATCCGGTCAGCTCTTCACTGGAGAAGCCGAGATACATCACCGCGATGGTGTCACCCGTTGCCTTGCTGACCACCGGGTCGAACGCTTCCTTCGGGATCAAATATTTCACCGAGTTGACCTTGGCGAGCACCTCGGTCAACGCCTGGTTCGGATCGTGATTGAGCTTGACGAAGACCTGGATCGTCGAGGTGCCGAGCACCGAGTTCGACGTCATGTAGTCGACGCCCTCGGCCGAGGCGACGGCCTGCTCGATCGGCGTGGTGATGAAGCCATTGATCAGTTCGGGCGACGCGCCGGGATACGAGGTGGTGATCGTCACGACGGTGTTCGACAGGTTCGGATATTGCCGGATCGGCAGCACCATCGCCGCGCGCAGGCCGATCAGGAGGATCAGCAGACTGACGACGACCGACAGCACCGGGCGCTTGATGAAAAGATCAGTGAAGGACATCGCCAACTCTATTCTTTGTTGTCTGCCATTCAAGGCAGCGCATGGCGGAGGGCCGCAATCGGCCCTCCTGATCTTAAGCGGATCGCGTCAGTAGCGCGGCGGCTCGGCCGGAATCGGCGGTGCCGGATCAGTCGAGATCGCGACCGGCATCCCCGACTGCAGCTTGATCTGGCCGACGGCGACGACCTGGTCGCCGGGCTTCAGACCCTTGAGGATCTCGACACGCCCTTCGACACGGTTGCCCGTCTTCACGAAGGTGCGCACCGCGGTCAGCGTCGTCTTGCCGTCATCGCCCTTCTTCTCGGTGATCAGGAACACCGAGTCGCCGTACAGCGTGTAGTCGACAGCCGTTTCCGGAACGGTGACGACCGCCGGCTTCTCGGGCAGCACGACCGTGGCGGTCGCGAACATGCCGGGCTTGAGGATGCTGTCGGGATTCTGGATCGTCGCCTGCACCCGAATGTTGCGGGTGTCGGTCGCGATCTGCGGCTCGATGGTCGTGATCTTGCCCTCGAAGGTCTTGCCCGGATAGGCATCGACCGCGATACGCACGATCTGGCCGGCCTTGACCTGCGAACTCTGCTTCTCGGTCACGGTCAGGTTCGCGTACAGCACCGACAGATCGGTCAGCGACACAATCTGGGTCCCGGCGGTCAGGTACTGGCCGACTTCGATCATACGCACGCCGAGGTCACCCTCGAACGGCGCGCGCACCAGCTTCTGCGAGATCAGTGCTTCGGTCTTGGCGATTCCCGCCTTGGCCTGATCGTAAGTCGCCTGTGCGGTGTCGACGGTCGATTGCGGCCCGAACTGGCGCGCCGCAAGTTGCTTGGCGCGGTCGAGCTGCTGCTCGCCGACAATCGCCTGCGCCTTGAAGCTGGCGAGGTCGCCTTGCTCCGGCGCATCGAACAGCTGCACGAGCGGCGTTCCCGCCTTCACATGGCTGCCGGCCATGAACAGGATGTCGGTGATACGGCCCGACACGTCGGTGGTGACGTTGACCTGATGCACGGCGACGAGATCGCCGACCGCGGTCAGCAGGTTCGGAATCACCTCGGACTTTGCCGTGGCCACGCTCACATTCGACGGCGGCGGCTTATTGTTGGCAAAGAACTGTGCGATCATATGGCTGCGGAAGGCATTGAAGCCGACCAGCCCGCCGACCAGCACCGCCAGCAGCAGCGCCACGATGATGAACCAGCGCACCATGCGGACGGGGCGCTTGGCCTGCTTTTCCCTGAGCGGTTGCCCTGCGATATGGCTTTCGGTCTGAATATTCATGTCATGCACTTTCTGCAGTTACCGACGGTCCCTGACTCGGTGACGGCTGGCGGCCCAAATGGGTAGCGATGGCGGCGTCGGTCAACCCGATACCGCGCAGGATAAATTGGCAAAGCTGCCGTTCGGCGGCGGCAGCATCGCCGTAGGCGAGACACGGTGTCGCAGGGAGCTGCGTCAGCGCCCCCATCAGCACGGTGTGATGAGCGAACCAGAACAAATTGAGCGGCTCTTCACCGATCTGCGAGGCGTCGCCCGCTGTGACCGCGCGCTCGATCGAAGCAGCGAAGGCCGGCCCGATCAGCTTGCCGACCTTGTCGTAGAGCAACCGCGCAAACTCGCCGTCGTCGAGATGGCTCGTCACCATCAGCCGCATCCGCTGCGCCTCTTCCTGATCCGGCGCGTCGCGAAGCTGCATGAAGTGACCCACCATGCCCTGCACCAGCTCGACCAGCGTCGCGGTGGAAGGCTCCTGGCCGAGCAGATGCGCGAGATCGGGATCCGCCTCGCACTCTTCGGCGAGGATTTCGGCGTACAGCGCAGCCTTCGACGGGAAGTGCTTGAACAACAGCCCTTCCGAAATGGCAGCCGCGGCCGCCACGCTCTTGGTCGTGGTGCCGGCAAAGCCGTTGCGGGCGAAACACCGCTTGGCGGCGCTCAGGATTAACTGACGCCGCAAGTCACTCGTCATGCGTAAGGTTGACATTTGGGATCGTGAGTAATCACTCACCTTAACGGATGTCAAGGTTCTACTGCACCGCGAAAGTCATTTTATATCGGAGTGTGTCCGAGAGACCCTCTGATCCGATTGACGGTGTAGGTCCCGTCGCGGCTCGACAGCACCCGCTCCAGATTGGCTCCGTCGATCTTCGCGCTGGCGAACCGGGGTCCCGTCGTAACGTCCTGCAAAAACGAAGCAAAAGCCTCGACCTCGGCCATCGTGCTGATCGCCCTGCTGTCCTTGATTCCGCAGGCTTTGGCAACCCCCACGAGGTCGGCATAAGCAGCAGTATGGCTGACCTGACCCCCGGTTTCGCCATAGGCCTCGTTGTCGAGCACGATGATCGAGAGATTGGCCGGCTTCTGCAGGCCGACGGTGGCAAGGCTACCCATGCCCATCAGCATCTCGCCGTCGCCGGTGATCACGACCACCGGCAGCGTCGGCTGCGCCAGCGCAAGCCCGAGCCCGATCATCACGGCGCCGCCCATGCCGCCCCACAGATAGAAGTTGCGGTCGTGGTCGCCGGCGGCAGCGATGTCGTAGGTCGAGGCGCCGAGGCCGCCGACGGCGATGGCGCCGTTGCGATCCCTAAGCAGTTGCGCAACGACGGCGCGGCGGTCGAGGAGGTTGGCTTTGCTCATTTGGTGAAGACCTTTGCCCCGATCAGGCGCTGCGACAGCAAAACGGCGGTCGGCGTGCAGGCGTTGTAGGCTTGCGCCGCACCGGCCTCGACGACCTCGCTGACCTCGCCGGGGTGCGAGGCACGCAGCACCTTGATTCCCGACAATTCGAACACCGCCTGGGTGCTCGAACCCATCGGCACCTGCCAGGGATTGAACTCACCCCATTCGCCGCGCATCGTAACCAGCGTCAGGAACGGCAAGCGGAAGATCTGCGTCAGCGACAGCATGTTGATGCAATTGCCGACCCCGCTCGACTGCATCAGCAGCACGCCGCGCTGGCCGCCGGCCCAGGCGCCCGCGAGCAGCGCAACCCCCTCCTCCTCGGTCGTCAGCGAGACGCCCCTCATCGACGACGAGCCCAGCACGCGCTCGATCAGCTCCGAGTGGCCGGCATCCGGCACATAGGGAACCTGGCGCACGTCGAAGCGCTGCAATATCGCAAAGATCTCCTCGGGCCAGGAGGCCGCAGTTTCGGCGCGGGCATGCATCGGCGTTTCCAGTCACAGATTGTTTGGCCGCGACTGTAGAGGGGCCGGCGCTTTTCATCAAAGCGCAAAACCGCATATGGCTCTGCGATTTCCTCACCGCATCGCGCCGCAGTGCAGGCTTGCGCACGCACCGCAAATTGTGTTGCGCGGCATCGGCAAGCGGCTTACGATAGTTGCAGGTGAAACTAATAAGGGTTGGAAACTCCGGCATGAACGGGCACGCGCGCGAGCTGGCTGACGGGTTCGATCTGGAACATCTGATGCCGGAATTTTACGCCAACCCCTACCCGACCTATCGTGCATTGCGAGAGAACGCGCCGGTCAAGCGCCTCCCGAACGGCTGCTATTTCCTGACCCGCTACGACGATCTGGTCACGGCCTACAAGAACACCAAGGCGTTCTGCTCGGACAAGAAGAAGGAGTTCCTGCCCAAATACGGCAACTCCCTGCTCTACGAGCACCACACCACAAGCCTCGTCTTCAACGATCCGCCTGCGCACACCCGCGTGCGGCGCCTGATCATGGGCGCGCTGTCGCCGCGCGCGATCGCCGGCATGGAGCCGGATCTGATCGCGCTGGTCGATTCCCTGCTCGACCGCATCGCCGCCAAGGACCGCTTCGAGCTGATCGGCGATTTCGCGTCAGCCATCCCGGTCGAGGTGATCGGCAACCTGCTCGACGTGCCGCACGACGAACGCGAGCCGTTGCGCGACTGGTCGCTGGCGATCCTCGGCGCGCTGGAGCCCGTGATCGGCAAGGAGGTGTTCGAGCGCGGCAACACCGCCGTAAAGGACTTCCTCGCCTATCTCGAAACACTGGTCGAACGCCGCCGCGCCAGGCCGGGCAATCCCGAACGCGATGTCCTGACGCGGCTGATCCAGGGCGAAGAGAATGGCGAACGCCTGACGGCAAAGGAGCTGCTGCACAATTGCATCTTCCTGCTCAATGCCGGCCACGAGACCACGACCAATCTGATCGGCAACGGGCTCGTGACGCTATTGAACTATCCGGAGCAGAAGACGCGCCTGATCGAGCAGCCCGACCTGATCAAGACCGCGGTTGAGGAAATGCTGCGCTATGAGAGCTCGAACCAGCTCGGCAACCGCATGGTAGTCGATGATCTCGAACTCGGCGGCGTGAAGCTGCCGCCGGGTACGCTGGTGACGCTGTGCATCGGCGCCGCCAACCGCGATCCCGCGCAATTCCCCGATGCCGAGAATTTCGACGTTGCGCGCGCGCCGAACCGCCATCTCGCCTTCGGCACCGGCGCGCATCAATGCGCAGGCATGGCGCTGGCGCGGCTCGAAGGCGCGGTCGCGATCTCGCGCTTCCTGGCACGCTTGCCAAACTACGTACTCGATGGCGAGCCGGTGCGCGGCGGCCGCGTCCGCTTCCGCGGCTTCCTCAGCGTACCGTGCCGGCGCGACGCGTGATCCGATGAGCATCGCGCAACTCCGCGAGCGCTGGGGTGACTCGCTGCTGACGGTCCTGACCGCGCTGATCCTGGTCATGATGTTCGTGGTGGCGCCGCTGCAGGCGCTCGGGTTGTTCGAGTTCCAGATCTTCGAGCTGTTGCTGGCGCTGTTCCTGGTCGGCGGCGTGTTCCTGATGTCGGGCAGCGCGCTCGCCGTCGGCGCGATGCTGGTCGCGCTTGTCATGATCGTGGTCGGCGCCGTCCTGCGGCTGCGTTCGCCATCGATCCTCGATCTCAATTTGTTCGCCGGCTCCTGGCTGATCGTCGGCGTCACCATGGCGGTCACGGTGGCGCGCGCGACGTTCGCGCCCGGACGCGTCACCTATCATCGCGTGATCGGCGCCGTCCTGCTCTACCTCACAGTCGCGGTGATCTTCGCGGCGCTCTACACCTTCATTGGCACGCTGGTGCCGACAGCCTTTTCCGGCATGAAGGTGCAGGACAGCCCGACGCTCGCAAGCCAGCTGATCTATTTCTCATTCGCCACGATGACGACCACCGGCTATGGCGACGTCGCGCCGCTGCACCCGATTGCGCGCAGCCTGTGCAATCTCGAGGCGATCTTCGGTCAGCTCTATCCCGCGACGCTGCTGGCGCGGCTGGTCACGCTGGAGATCGCGCATCGGGATCAGGAGTGACGCGCGAGGATCAAGCGAATTTTGCCGGCACCCGCACTTTAAGTCCGGTGGACCGCCCCCAGATCAGATAGAGTGCGATCAGGCCTCCACTGGTGCCGGCCCGCTAACTACTGGAGCGACGAAACATGCGTCCGCCAGTCACCGATTTCATTGCAAGGGAAACGCAGTTCGGCGCCCAGAACTACGCGCCGCTCGGCGTCGTGCTGTCGCGCGGCGAAGGCGTCTGGGTTTGGGATACCGATGGCAACCGCTATCTCGATTGCCTGTCCGCCTACTCGGCAGTCAATCAGGGCCACTGCCATCCAAAAATCCTCGCCGCCATGGTGGCGCAGGCGGGCCGGCTGACGCTAACCTCGCGCGCCTTCCACAACGACCAGCTCGCCCCATTCTACGAGGAGCTCGCCGAGCTGACTGGCTCCCACAAGGTGCTGCCGATGAACAGCGGCGCCGAGGCGGTGGAGAGCGCGATCAAGTCGGTGCGCAAATGGGGCTATGAGGTCAAGGGCGTGCCAGACGGCGAGGCCGAGATCATCGTCTGCGCCGACAATTTCCACGGACGCACGCTCGCGATTATCGGCTTCAGCACCGATCCGGCGAGCCGCGCCGATTTCGGACCGTTCGCGCCGGGCTTCAGGATCATCCCGTTCGGCGACGCCAAGGCGCTGGAAGACGCGATCACGCCGAACACCGTTGCGTTTCTGGTCGAGCCGATCCAGGGCGAAGCCGGCGTCATCATTCCGCCGTCGGGCTATTTCACCCGAGTCCGCGAGCTCTGCACCAACCATGACGTGATGCTGATCCTCGATGAGATCCAGACCGGACTTGGCCGCACCGGCAAGCTGCTGGCGGAGCAGCATGAGGGCATCGAAGCCGACGTGACGCTGCTTGGCAAGGCGCTGTCCGGCGGCTTCTATCCGGTCTCCGCGGTGCTTTCGAACAACGAAGTCCTCGGCACGCTGAAACCCGGCCAGCACGGCTCGACCTTCGGCGGCAATCCGCTCGCCTGCGCGGTGGCACGCGCGGCGCTGCGCGCGCTGGTCGACGAAGGGATGATCGAGAACGCCGCCACCGAAGGCGCGCGCTTCCTCGAGGGCCTGCGCAACATCCGCGCAAACACGGTCCGCGAGGTGCGCGGACGCGGGCTGATGCTCGCCGTCGAGCTTCACCCCGAGGCCGGTCCCGCCCGCCGCTACTGCGAGGCGCTGCGGGGGAGCGGTATCCTTGCCAAGGACACCCACGATCACACCATCCGCATCGCCCCGCCGCTGGTGATTACGCACGATCAAGTCGACTGGGCGCTGGAGCGGATCGACGCCGCGTTGAAGCAGGATTTCTCGTGATGGTGGCGCGTATTCAAACCACTGTCCGGTGCCGCTCGATGCAGGTGCGCAACACGTCATCCATCGACCGGCCCCACCAATCGTTGGAAAAAATCTCGATCTCCGAATAGCCGGCAAAGCCCTGCGCCTCGACGGCGGATCGCACCGATTTGATGTCGATGACGCCGTCGCCCATCATGCCGCGGTCGTTGAGGATGTCCCTGGTCGGCACCAGCCAGTCGCAGACATGGAACGCGAGCAGGCGATCCGCGGCCGCGCGCGCGATCTGGGCGTTCAGCTCCGGATCCCACCAGATGTGATAGACGTCGAGCGCGACGCCGATCGCGCCGGTCCTTTCGGGGTCGAGCGCGTCGCAGATGTCGAGCGCGTGCTTGGTCGTGTTGACGCAGGCGCGGTCCGCGGCATAGGCCGGATGCAGCGGCTCGATCGCGAGCGGCAATTTTGCCTGCGTCGCATATTCCAGCATCTCGGCGATGCCGTCATGCACCTGCGTCCGCGCCGCCGCGATGTCCTTGGTGACAGCGCTGCCCGGCCGCGAATATTGCGGCAGGCCGCCGACCACGAGCACGATGCAGGGCGCACCGAGCGCCTTGGCCTCGTCGACCGCACGGCGGTTGTCGTCGCGCGCTTCGCTGCGATGGGCGCTATCGGCCGTGAACATGCCGCCGCGGCAATAGCCTGACAGTTCGAGCCCGGCGTCCTTCACCGCGCGGACCGCGCGCTCGAGGCCAACGGCAGCGACCTGGTCGCGCCACGGATCGATGGCGCGGATGCCGTGACGGGCGCAGGCCTCGATGATTTGGACGAGATCGCCCTGCTTGCGAATGGTGGCCGTGTTCAGCGATAGCCAGTCGTGATCGTTGGAAAAGTCGCGCATTAGGCCTCGACGCCGCGGGTGGCAAGGATCGTCGTCATGCGGCGCGTCGCGGCTTCCGGATTGGCGAGCAGTCCGGCCTTGTCGGCGAGACGGAACAACTCGGCCAGATGTAGCGTTGAGCGCGCGCTTTCCTGGCCCCCGACCATCGTAAAGTGATCCTGGTGGCCATTGAGATAGGCCATGAACACGATGCCGGTCTTGTAGAACCTCGTCGGCGCCTTGAAGATGTGGCGCGACAGCGGCACCGTCGGGCCGAGCACGTCGTGGAAACCGGTCTCGTCGCCGGCCGCGAGCCGCGACAGCGCGTAGGATGCCGCGGGCGCGATTGCATCGAAAATGCCGAGCAGCGCGTGTGAAAATCCCCGGTCGTCGCCGGCGATCAGTTCGGCATAGTTGAAGTCGTCGCCGGTGTACATTTTCACGCCTGCGTCGAGCCGCCGCCGCATGTCGATCTCGCGCTGCTTGTCGAGCAACGAGACTTTTACGCCGTCGACCTTGGCCGCATTGGCGTTGATGATCGCAACGGCCGTGTCCATCGCCTTGTCGAGATCGGCGGTGCCCCAATAACCCCTGAGCGCCGGATCGAACATATCGCCAAGCCAGTGGATGATCACGGGCTCGCGGACCTGCGCCAGCACCCGGTCATAGACCCTGGCGTAGTCCTCCGCATTCTTCCCGAGCTTGGCCAGCGCCCGCGACGCCATCAGGATGATGCGGCCACCGGCCTTCTCGACGGCGGCGACCTGCTCCTCGTAGGCCTGGATCACGTCGTCGATCGACTTGGCGTCTTCCACCGCGAGGTGATCGGTGCCCGCGCCGGAGAACACGAGCGCTTTGCCCTTCGCTTTCGCAGCCTTCACCGAACGCTGGATCAGCTCCAGCGACGTCGGCCAGTCGAGCCCCATGCCGCGCTGCGCGGTGTCCATCGCTTCGGCGACGCCGAGGCCGAGGTCCCAGATATGCTCGCGGAATGCGATCGTGCGGTCCCAGTCGATCGCAGCCGTGAGCCACGGATCGACGTCGGCGCTGACATCGGCCACCACATGCGCCGCGGAAAACGCGACGCGATTCAGCGTGCCTTCAAGTTTCGCCGGAAAAATCCGCGACGCCGCAAGGCGATAGGTCTCGAGGCCCCCATCGGCTGTCGGCAGCTTCAACGAGAGAGATGACATCGGCAGGACCGGCTTGTTCATGATGATCGCCCTTCCTCAGACCACGATCGGCGCGACGTCGATCCAGCGCCGCTCCTTCCAGCTCTTCAACGCGCATTCGGCGAGTTGCACGCCTTTGGCGCCTTCGAGCAGCGTATACTTGTACGGCGCGTCCTCGCAGACATGGCGGATGAACATCTCCCACTGCTCCTTGAAGCCGTTGTCGTAGACGACGTTCTCTGGGACTTTCTGCCAGTCCCCATAGAAATCATGCAGCCGTTTCTCGTCCGGATTCCACACCGGACGCGGCGTCGCCTGGCGCGCCTGGATCACGCAATCGGTCAGCCCGGCAACCGCCGAGCCGTGGGTACCGTCGACCTGGAAGGTGACGAGGTCGTCGCGATAGACCCGCGTCACCCAGCTCATGTTGATATGCGCGATCACGCCGCCCTTGAGCTTGAAGGTCGCATAGGCGGAATCATCCGCCGTCGCCGTGTAGGGCTTGCCCTGCTCGTCATAACGCTCGGGGATATCGGTGTTGCCGATGCAGACCACGCTCTCGACCTCGCCGAACAGATTGTCGAGCACGTAGCGCCAGTGGCAGACCATGTCCAGGATGATGCCGCCGCCGTCCTCGGTGCGGTAGTTCCACGATGGCCGCTGTGCCTCCTGCCAGCCGCCTTCGAACACCCAGTAGCCGAACTCGCCGCGCACCGAGAGCATGCGGCCGAAGAAGCCGGAGTCACGCAGGAAGGCGAGCTTCTTCAGGCCGGGCAGGAACAGCTTGTCCTGCACCGTGCCATGCTTGAGACCTTTTGAATTGGCGAGCTTTACGACTGCGACCGCCTCTTCCAGATTGGTCGCGATCGGCTTCTCGCAATAGACGTGCTTGCCGGCATTGATCGCCCTGGTCAGGAGCGAGGGCCGCGCCTGCGTGGTCGCGGCATCAAAGAACACGGTGTCGCCCTTGTCCGCCAGCGCCCGGTCGAGGTCGGTGGTGTGGCGCTCGATGTTGAAGCGTTCGGCAAGGCTCGCGACCTTCTCGGCATCGCGGCCGACCAGGATCGGATCGGGCATGATGCGGTCACCGTTCCCGAGCAGCACGCCGCCCTGGTCACGGATCGCGACGATCGAGCGGACCAGATGCTGGTTGAGCCCCATCCGGCCAGTGACGCCGTTCATGATCAGGCCGAGGCGTTTGGTCGTCATAGTGCTTGCTCCTGCAAAACAAATGGTGGTGGCCGCTTGAGCGGCTGCATGGTGGACCAGTCCGGATGAACGGAACTGGCAAAGCCCGGCGCGATCAGCGATCCCGTCACGAGATCGCCGTCATGGATCGCGAGGCGGACCTTGCCGCCGGCGCGCGTGTAGAGATCGGGATGTGCGGCGAGGAAAGCGTCAGCCTCGCTCTCCGGCGTCTCGGCAAAGCCGTCGACATAATGATGCCCGTTGCGCTCGGCATGGGTGACACCGATCAGCGCGCCGAGCGCGAGATCCTGCTGCACGGCAAGCCCGGCCTGGCAGGTCAGATCCTCACCGCTGATGAAATACTTGCCGCCATCCGCGCTCCACGCCGCGGCACGGGCCGCGTTGACGATCGACTTGTAGAGGCCCTTGCAGGATTTCGAGGAGATGCCGCGATAACCGAGCGAGCGCGCCGCGGGGAACGCGTCGTAGGAGTCGTCTGCCTCGTCGATAATGAAGTTACGCGCGGCGAGCGGCCCGAGCGGCGAGGTTTTGGTGATGTCGCGCGGCATCGGCTGTTCGATATAGAGCAGGTGTGAGGCGATCGTCGCGAGCGCGGAGTCATGGTCGAGCCGATCAACCAGCGCGTTGAGCGCCGCGAGATCGGCATATTGTTCGTTGGCGTCGAGCGTTACCTTGGTCGGGTAAGGCAGCCTCGCAAGCTCATTGCCGATCCGCACCAGCCGCGCCGCATCATGCGCGGGATCGCCGTTCAGCTTCAGCTTGAAATAGCGCGCCCCGGCGTTTTCCCCGGAATCGGCGACACCACCCTTGCCTTCGATCCGGTCGTCCATGCCGACCGTATGCCTGATGGCAACGCGATCGAGCCGCTTGCGGGTCGCGAGGAAGTGCGCAATGGCGGCGGCGTCGAGATCGGGCGTCAGCCGTGCGTCGAGCCCTGCGATATTCTGCGCCATGCCGTCGAAGACATTCACGCCGGCCGCGCGCAACAGCGCATCCAGGATCGCCTTGTCGATCTCCGCCGGGCCAAGCGCCGCGGCGAGCGGCGGGATGTCTTCCCTGGCGCAGGCCGCGACTTGCGCCCGGCTGCACGCGGCGTGCAGGCCGAATGCGGTGTCAAATCCCCTGTTCGCCAGATAGAGCTCGCGCGCGATCAGCAGCGAGCGGCGCAGTTCGTCGATCGTCTCCTCAGGCGTCAGCTCGGGCCGCTTGTCGAACCATTTGGGCGCCAACAATTCGGCGCTGCCACCGGTCGCACCGCCCTTGCCCTCCACCTCGATCTCGACCCGCACGAACACCTGCGTTGCCGCACTCATCGTAACAGCGCCAAAGCGGAACGGCCGGGCGAAGGCGACCGGGCGCTCGAAGAAGGCGATATCCCTGACAGCGAGGCGAAGCGGCATCGGAGGTCTGGCCTAGTCCAGCGTACCCTGCGTGAAGAAATGCTTCCGGATCCGCTTCACCAGTTCGGTGAAGACGGGATCGGACATCGAGTCGAGCGAGCGGGGCCGTGGCAGCGGCACGTCGTAGATCGCGGCGATCGCGCCGGGCCGCTCGGTCATGACGAGCACGCGGTCGGCAAGGAACACGGCTTCCGGAATCGAGTGCGTGATCAGCAATACCGTCTTGCCGGTCTCGCGCTGGATCCGCATCAGTTCGACATTCATGCGCTCGCGCGTCATGGCGTCGAGCGCACCGAATGGTTCGTCCATCAGCATGATCTTGGGATCGTGCACCAGCGCGCGGCAGATCGAGGCGCGCTGCTGCATGCCGCCGGAAAGCTGCCACGGCAGCTTCTTCTCGAAGCCTTCGAGCCCGACCATCTTCAGCAAATCCTTGGCACGGGCAAGATATTTGGCCCGCGGCAACTCTTTCATGTCGATCGGCAGCATCACGTTGGAGAGGATGTTGCGCCACGGCAAGAGCAGCGCGTTCTGGAACACGATGCCGACATTGCCGTGCGGTTTCGTCACCGGCTCGCCGTCGACCAGCACCTCGCCGGTCGTCGGCGGCAACAGCCCCGAGATCATCTTGAGCAGCGTCGACTTGCCGCAGCCGGACGGGCCGACCACAACGAAGAATTCGCCGTCATTAATGGTGAAGTCCAGCGGCCGCAGCGATGGCACGTCGCCGTCGCGGGAACGGTAGGTCTTCGATACGCCTGACAGTTTGATGCCCGGCGTGGCGCCGGCCGCGCGGTCCGACACCAGGCGCAGGTGGGCGCCGGGCTGGTCGGCATAGGCAGGTTCCGTCGCAGCGTTCATCGCAGCTTTCTCCACCCGTCGTCCCTGCGAAAGCAGGGACCCATACGCCGTGCACTTTCATCGGGGCACGCGGGGAGAGACCTTCCGCAACGATCGGGGCCAGTGGTTATGGGTCCCTGCTCCGTGCGCAATAACACACTCGGCAGGGACGACAGCGGAGTGCGGTTCACGAGTCGCCCTTCGGCAAATAGTCGTTGGTATAAAACGCCTTCGGATTGTCCTTGGCCTTGGCATCGAGGCCGCCATATTCGACCATCAGATTGACCGAGTCGGTCATGTTCTGGTCGGTGACCTGGAACGGCCGCTTGCTCTTGGTTTCCGGCGTCCGGTAGAGCGGGATCGTCAGCTCAAAGCCTTGCGTCAGCGTGTCGATCTTGCCGCCCTTCGGGTTGGCATCGAGGATCGACTGTGCCGCGGCCTTCGGGTCCTTCTCGGCCGCTTCCACCGCCTTGGTGGTCGCCGACATGAAGCGGCGGACCAGATCGGCATTGGCCTTTACATAGTCGGAGTTCGCGATGATGCCCGACGACACCATGTTGATGCCGTAGTCGGCGAACTTGATCGGATAGACGTCCTTGCCGGTGGCGTCCTTGATCTTCATCGACTGGTCCATGACGTAGCCGAGCAGCAGATCGGCCTGACCGTTGATCACGGCATTGAGCTTGGTCTGGCCATCACCCGCGACGGTGTGGAAGTCGCTCTCCTTCAGGCCGGTCTTCTTCAGGAACAGCGGCCAGATCTGCGTCATCGAATCCGCCGGCGTGATCGCGACCGTCTTGCCCTTGATGTCCTCGGGCTTCCGGATGTTCTTATCGGCAAAGCTCATCGCCGACATCGGACTGGTCTGCAGCAGCACGCCGGTGGCGATCACGGGCGCGCCCTTCACCGCCGCGCGCATCATGGTGGGAATGTCGACATAGCCGAAATCGGCGGTCTTGGCGGTCACGGCCTGCGTGGTCGCGGCCGAGCCGCGGCCTTCCTGGATCTCGAGGTCGATGCCTTCGGCGGCATAAATGCCCTTGGCCTTGCCGTAATAGAACGGCGCGTGCTCGCCATAGACGTACCAGTTCAGCATGAGCACGACCTTGTCGGCCGCGGCAGCCGGCGCCACCGCCAGCGCGGTCCAGGCCAGTGCGGCACTAACGACCGCAATCAAACGCATCATTGTTGTTCTCCCTGCAAGTTCTCCGCGGCCCTTGTACGGACCGCTTGTTCAGCTGCTGTCTTACGAAGCAAAAATGATGTCCTCGCGCTGGCTGACGTGCCAGGGGATCACCAGCCGCTCGATGCGGTCGACGATCCAGAACAGGATCACCCCCAACAGCGCCAGGATCACCAGCGCGGCGAACATCGTCGGCAAATCGAACGTGCCGATCGAGCGCTGCAGCACATAGCCGATGCCGGAATTGGAGCCCACGAACTCGCCGACGACGGCGCCGACCACGGCGAGCGTCACCGACACTTTCAGGCCGGAAAAGATCGCCGGCATCGCATGTGGCAGGTTCACCGCGCGGAACACCTGGAAGCGGCTGCCCTGCATCGCGCGCGCCAGATCCACCATGTCGGGGTCGACGGACTTGAAGCCCTGCACCGCGGAGACCACCACCGGGAAGAAGCCGAGCAGGAACGCCGAGATCACCTTCGGGATGATGCCGAAACCGAACCACACCACGAACAGCGGCGCGATCGCGATCTTCGGCACCGACTGCGAGAACACCAGCAGCGGATAGACGTAGCTCTCTACTGTCTTCGAGCCCGCTATCAGCATCGCCACGGGAATGCCGAACAGCGCCGAGAGCAGGAAACCGCAGATCGTCGCGTACGTGGTCGGCCATGACTGCTGCAGCAGCTCCGGCCAGTCGGTCCACAGCACCGCGACGACGTCCGCGGGCGCCGGGATCTGGTAGGCCGGGATGTGGAACAAGCGGATCGAGAGATCCCAGCCGGCCACGATGACGACCAGGAACAGGAATGGGCGCAGCCATGCCGCGTTCAGCACCCTCGACACGCCTGAAGGGCTCTTCGCCTCCGCCACGTCACGCTCCCTTGCATTTCAGCTCTTCGGACGGGAAATTAACCCGTTGGATAAATACTGTCCAGCCCCTCACACGCGGCAAATCGGCCGGAAATCTTCGACTTTCGTCAGGTGAAATTTTGGATGTCGTAGCGCGGATGAGCGCAGCGACATTCGGGGCAGCTCAATCCACGGATGGACCATCCCGGATGTCGCTTCGCTCATCCGGGCTAGGGGACCGTCGTCCCGGGCCAACGCTGCGCCTACACCACCCGCTGTTCCGCCGACAGCAGTGCCGGCATCTTCGCCTTGCCGAACGCCGCCGTGGAATTTCCGGTCAGCGCCGCCAGCACCAGCGCGATCATGTGGTTCAGGCGCTCGTCGCGCGCGTCCTTCTTCAGCAGGTCGCGGCCGAAGATCACGCTCAGCGTGGCGCAGTTCGAGAGATAGAAGAAGCAGAGCCCGGCGATCGAGATATAGAGTTGCACCGGATCGACCGCGACGCGGAAGTCGCCGCTCTCGACACCCCGTGTCACCACCGTGCGGATCATCTCGACGAACGGCGAGTGCATCGACTTCACCTTGGTCGACCGCTTCAGGTGTTTTGCCCTGGCGAGGTTTTCGGTGTTGAGCAGCGCCAGGAACTCGGGGTTGCGCAAAAAATAGTTCCAGGTGAAGTCGATCAGGCACGCGATCGCTTCGGGCGGATCGAGGTGTTCGAGGTCGAGCGTACGCTCCTCAGCACGGATCTTCTCATACGCGCGTTCCAGCACCTCGAGATAGAGATCCTCCTTGTTGCCGACGTGGTAATACAGCATCCGCTTGTTGGCGTCGGCGTTGGCCGCGATGCGGTCGACACGCGCTCCGGCGAGGCCATGGGCGGCAAATTCCTGCTTCGCCGCCTCGAGGATGCGCTGCCGCATGCCCTCGGGATCGCGCTGCCACTTCAATATTCGCTTTCCCTTGGCCAAATCGACTGCTCGTGATGCTGGAGGGGGTAATGTAGCACGACGCGCAACGTTTGAGAACGAATGTTGTCGTGTTGGTCGGGCGGATATGGCGCGCTCTCGCAACTGCGACAGACGCCCACTCCCGGCCCGGGTCGCGCTCTTGGCACTGATTTGCCCGACGGCGCAAGCGTTCCCGCAAAGAGGACGAGACGAAAAGCAAAGCTCGGGCAAATCATGTCGCGAGAATGCGAAGCTGCGTCCACACGCCCCGCTGTCATCGCCCGCGCATGCGGGCGATCCAGTACGCCGCGGCCCATCGGTTCATCAATGACTGCCTCTGGAATACTGGATCGCCCGGTCAAGCCGGGCGACGACAGATCCAACGCATGACAGCCCCTGCCCCTACTCCCCCTTCTCCGCCGAAGGCTGCACCAGCAGCGTCGGTACGCCACTGGTGCCGTTCCGCACCGTCATCACGCGGGTGCCCGGCTTGCGGCCGGTTCTGATCTCGGAGACGTCGACGCCGGCGGCAGTGAGCCGCGCATGGGTCGCCTCGATGTCGGCGACGCGCCAGCAGAGGCCGCGGAGGCGATCCGGCGCGTCGGCCTCCACCTTGTTCTTATCCTTGCCCGGCCGATGCGTGATCTCGACGATCAGGTCGCCGCAGCGGAAGAACATCAACCGGCCCCAGTCCGGATGCGACCGGTCGAGCGCCATATCGAGCCCGAGCCGCGCGCCGTAAAGCGCGGCGGCACGTTCCGGATCGGCCGTCGAGACCACCACGTGGTCCATCGCGGCGATCGCGGCGGGCGTGGTGCGCACCGAGAGCGGCCGCTCTTTCTCCCGCTCCAGGAAAAACATGCGGATGCCCCGCGTCGCGTCGGTCGCGGCGCGGGTGCGCTTCCACGACAGGGTGGCGCCGCTGGTCTCGTCGCGGCTCTCGACCTCGGCCACCGGCTCGGGCTTCAGCGTCAGCCGCTCGAGCCGGCGATGCGTCGTCGCGATGTCGCTGGTGCGGAAACAGAGGCTCGCCAGCCCCTCGCCTTGCGTCGCGAGCGCGCTACGGACGCGCTGGGCCGCGGCATCGTCGCCGCGCGGCGCCATCAATTCCAGCGTGGTGTTGTCGAGCGTGAACAGCACGCGGTCGGCGCCGTCGCCGCTGTTGCGCCAGGCCGGCGCCCGCGCAAACAACGTCTCATAAGCGGTGCTGGCAGCAGCGATGTCGCCGGTCAGGACGACGACGTGATCGAGACCGGTGATCATGACTGCCGCGTCCCCGAATCTGCCGTCATTGTGCTCTCCCATGGGTACAATCAGGAACCGCGGACAACGGGCGACCGTTTCAACGACTGCCAGAACAGCCGTCAGTCCGCCCCTCGATTTCTAGCCGCAAACCGAGCAGGATTGCGAATATTTTCAGCGATATCGGCGGATCAGCGGTGCTAGTCTGCGATCGCCGGCCGGGATCGGATCACCCCAAGCCACGACGGGAAGCGAATGCAGGCTCTCTTCATCGGACAGACCTATATCGACGTCACCTTCATCACCGACCACATGCCCGTTGGCGACGAGAAACACGTCGCGGACGCCTATGCCGTGTCCTTCGGCGGCAACGCCGTGACCGCGGCATTTTGCTGCGCCAAGCTCGGCATCGTGCCCGACCTGGTTGCCACCGTCGCCAATGACTGGCTGGGGCGGATGTTCTGGGACATGAGCGCGAAATACGGAATTTCCGTGCACCCGCGCAAGGTCAACGCCTCCTCGCTGTCCTTCATCATGCCGAAGGACGGCAAGCGCGCCATCGTGCGCTGCCGCGACGACGAACACATCCATCCGTTTCCGCTGCTCAATTTGAAGGGCTGCCGCGCGCTGCACATCGACGGCCACCAGCCGGACGCCGCGATCCACTATGCAAAACTCTGCCGCGAGGATGGCATCCTGACCTCGCTCGACGGCGGCGGGCTGCGCACCAACACCCATGAGCTGCTCGAGTTCATCGACGTCGCGATCGTCGCCGAGCGCCTGTGCGAGCAGATGGACAAGACGCCGGAGCAGATGCTGGACTATCTCAGGAGCCGCGGTTGCCGGGTCGGCGGCGTCACCATGGGCGAACGGGGGCTGCTCTGGTATGACGAGGCGGGCGCGGTGCGCCAGATGCCGTCATTGCCGATCACGCGCGAGCGTGTGATCGACACCAACGGCGCCGGCGACGTCTTCCACGGCGCCTATGTCTATTCCTATCTCGCAAACCCGAGCAAAGCCTGGCATGAGCATTTCGAGTTCGCGCGCGCCGCATCGACTTTCAAGATCCAGAAGCTCGGCAACGAGGCCGGCCTGCCGACGCTGGCCGACATCGAGGCGGTCAAGCAGGAGTTTTCCGCCGCGGTCTGACGTCCCTGAATACTCAGCCGCATACTTGGCCGTGCGGGGCTAGCCATGGGACGCGTCTTCGTCGCCGGCAGCATCAACATGGACGTGGTGGCGACCGCCGAGCGCCACCCCCGGATCGGCGAGACCGTCGCGGGCGAGGCCGTGCTCTACTTTCCCGGCGGCAAGGGCGCCAACCAGGCGGTGGCCTCAGCCAAGCTCGGCGCGCGCACCACACTGGTCGGGCGTCTCGGCAGCGACGCCTTCGGGCAGGAACTGAGGACGTTCCTCGCCGCGCAGGGCGTCGACCTCACTTTCGTGAAGGATACAGCCGGCACGCATTCCGGTACCGCGATCATCACCATCGCCGATGCCGACAACACCATCGTCGTCGTGCCGGGCGCCAACGCGCAGGTCGACGCCGACGACGTCGCCGGGCCTTCGTTGGCCAAGGGCGACGTCGCTGTCAGCCAGTTCGAAATCCCGCTGCCGACGATCGCGGCCTTCTTCAAGCGCGCCCGCGCCGCCGGTGCCACCACGATCCTCAATCCGGCGCCGGCGAAACAGGCCGATACCGCGCTGCTCGATCTTGTCGACGTCCTGATCCTCAACGAGACCGAGCTCGGCTTCCTGACCGGCACGGAGCTCAGCGACAGCGACGCGCCCGCGCGGTTCGCCGAAGCGGCGCGAAATTTGGCGCAAGGCAAGATCGTCTGCGTCACCCTCGGCAGACGCGGCGTGCTGGCACTGGTCGAGGGCGAGCCACTGCTGGTGGCGGGGCGCGAGGTGAAGGCCGTCGACACCACAGGCGCCGGCGATTGCTTCGTCGGAGCGCTGGCTTCACAGTTCGCCAGCGGCAAGCCGCTGCGCGATGCGCTCGCCTACGCCAACGTCGCCGCCTCGATCTGCGTGCAGCGGATGGGCGCCGCACCGTCGATGCCCACGGCAAAGGAAGTGGAGGATGTGCTCGATGCGTAGGGTGGGCAAAGGCGCGACAGCGCCGTGCCCACTATCGATAGCAACGCAAGAAGTGGTGAGCTCGCTATCGCTTTGCCCACCCTACGCGCTGGTCGAACTAGCTCAGCGCACCCTTGAGATCGAACCCCGGATCGGCTGCCTGCTCCGGCGTGATCGAGCCGCCGGCGCCAAGCAGCCTGCGGCCGAACATGTGATCTCCGGCGCGGTTGACCAACTCGATGCCGAGCAGCCTGTCGCCGCGGTAGCAGAACGCCGAGAAAGCCCCCTGCGCGCGGTCGCCGCGCACCACGACGCGGTCGTAGCCTGTCGTAAGGCCGACCATCTGCAGCTTGTCGGGGCCCTGGTCGCTCCAGAACCACGGCAGGCCGTCATAGACCTCGGTCTTGCCGGTCAGCCGGGCCGCCACGCAGCGCGCATGGTCGGTGGCGTTCTGCACCGACTCCAGCCGCAGCGATCCGCCAAAGCGCTTGCTGGTGTAGAGCGCGCAATCGCCGATCGCGGAGACATCAGGATCGGCGGTCAAGAGATGCTCGTCGACGATGATGCCGGAGGCTACCGGCAGCCCGGCCTCCGCAGCCAGCTCGACATTCGGCAGCACGCCGACGCCGACCACGACCAGATCAGCCGGGATATGGGTGCCGTTGCTCAGGCTGACGCCGGTGACCTTGGCGCCATCGGCCTCGATCCCGGTGACCTGCACGCCGAGATGGATGCGGATGCCCGCCGCGGTATGCCGGGACTGAGAGAACTCGGAAATCTCGGCGGTCACGGCCCGCGCCATCACGCGCGAAGCCAGTTCGACCACGTCGACTTCCAGACCCTTGCCGCGCGCGGTCGCGGCGAATTCAAGCCCGATAAAGCCGGCGCCGACCACAGCGACGCGCATGCCGGGCACCACCAGCTCACGCAGCGCCTGGCTCTCGTCGAGCGTGCGCAGGTAACGCACCGCGTCGAGCTGCGCGTTCGGAATGTCGAGCAATCGGTTCCGCGCCCCGGTCGCAAGCACCAGATGGCCGTAGTCGAGCGAAGAGCCGGAGGCGAGCGCGACCTTCCGCGCGTGGCGGTCGACCGCATGGGCGCGATCGGTGACCAGCTCAATCAGGTTGTCCTGGTAGAATTTGTTGGGCCGGAACATCAGGCTGTCGGGCCCGCCGGTTCCCTTCAGATAGGCCTTGGACAAAGGCGGCCGCTGGTACGGCAGATGCCCCTCGTCGTTGAGCAGCACGATGCGCTCGGCGAAGCCGCTCTGGCGCAGCGACGCCGAGAGCTGGAAGCCGGCGTGTCCCGCGCCGGCGATGATGACCGCACCCGTCGTCATCGGAATAGCCCGACCACGAGCGCACAGGAATGACCCATGTCGTCTCCCCTCACAGCCGATTTTGGCTTGCTCGCCGCGACGTTTGGAGAGCGGCGCTCGTGTCCGCGTCCCGAACGAAGGGCGATCCATTTGGCCCCATAGATTTGCGGGATGCAAGAGCATCCCGATCCAGGAGTGTGCCAAATGTTGCAGAGTTGGACGGGATTGTCACCCCTCCCCTCAGGGACTTAAATGCCCGGAAACAACAAGCCCAAGGTCTCCAATATGCCAGAACCCGCCATCACCCCCGCCGCTGACCCGGCCCTGCTCCGGATCGACGGTCCGGTCGCGACCATTACGTTGAACCGTCCCGCCGCGTTCAATGCGATCGACATGTCGATCGCCAGGAAGCTCGAACAGCTCGGCGCCGAGGTCGAAGCCAACAAGGACATTCGGGTGCTGGTCATCGAGGGCGAAGGCCGCGCCTTCTGTGCCGGCGGCGATTTGCAGACCATCGGTGCCGCGGCCGAAGCCAACAACATCCCGTCGGTGGTCGGCGAGATGCTCGGGCATTACCACACCTTTATCACCGCGCTGCGACGAATGCCCAAGCTCGTGCTGGCGAGCGTGCATGGCTCGGCGGCGGGCGCCGGCCTGTCGCTCGCCTTCGTCGCCGATCTCTGCATCGCCGCCGAGGACGCCCGTTTCACGCCGGCCTACGCCAAGATCGGCGTCTCGCCGGATGGCGGCGGCACCGTCGGCCTCGCCGCCAGCGTCGGCCCGCGCCGCGCCCTGCAGATCTTTCTCGCCGAGGACAGTTTTACCGCGCAGCAGGCCCAGCAATGGGGCCTCGTCGCCAAGGTCGTGCCGGCGGTCGAGTTGAAGGCCGCGACGCGCGAGTTCGCGCTGCGGCTGGCGCAGAACGCACCCGCCGGTCTCGCCGCCACCAAGGCGCTGATCCATCAGGCGCCGACCACGCCAATCGAGGCGCAGCTCGATGCCGAGCGCGACGCGATCATCGGCTGCATGAATACTCAGGAGTTTCGCGTCGCGGTGAAGAAGTTTACCAGCAAGTCGAAGTGACCGCGTTGGCCTTGCCGTCACGCTCCTTCCTCTGCCTCCGACACGGTGTGACCGATTGGAACCGGCAAGGCCTCTTTCAGGGCCTGACCGACAACGCGCTGAACGACGACGGCATCGCGCAGGCGCACGCCGCCGCGCGGCGCCTCGAGCGCGTAACGCTTGGCGCCATCGTCGCAAGCCCGCTCCGCCGCGCGATCCAGACCGCTGAGATCGTGGCGGCCGCGCTGGTGAAGGACGTCCGCATCGACGCCGGGATCATCGAGTGCGATTTCGGCAGCCTCGAGGGCCAATCGATCCGTGAGGCCATGCAGCGACATGGCATCACCGCGATGAAGGACATCGTCTCGATCCTTGCCGACGATGGCGAGCCGTGGGCTGCCGTGTCGGAACGCGCGCTGCGTTGCGTGGCGACCTGGCAGGATCGACATCCGGGCGCGGACATCCTGTTCGTCTGCCACGACGGCGTCATGCAGGCGATAGCGGAAGTGCTGTGCGGCAGCTTCTTCGCAAACCACCAGGACACGCCGTTCCGCTACGCGCGGATCGGCGACGCCTGGGCGCTGGAGGAGATCGGCTAATTCGGACAGATGTACCCGTGGCCGCTGGGCGATTTGAAGCAGCCGACCGATTCCGGGATCACCTGCTTGGGCAGCCACAGCACGACCTTCGGGAAGTAAATCGTGAAGCAGATGGTCACCAGGAACACGACATAGATCGGCAGCGCCGCACGCAGCGCTTTTGCAAAGCTGACGCCGACGAATTTCGAGGCCATCAGCAGCACCAGCCCGTAGGGCGGCGTGATCAGGCCAAAGGCGAGCGTTGCGATCAGCACCACGCCCATATGGACGCCATTGATGTCGCCGGCCTCGGTCAGCGCATTCACCAACGGCATGAAGATGATGATGGTCGGCACCGGCTCGATGAAATCACCGACCACGGTGAACAGCAGCACCATCAGCAGCATGATGAGGTGCGGATCATTGCCGGCGATCGAGGTGATCAAGTCGGCGATGTAGATCGCGCCACGCAGGTAGGCGAGCATCCAGCCGAACGCATTCGCCGCGCCGATCGTGATCAGCGGCAGCGAGAAGATCAGGCCGGCGAGGCAGAAATCGTAAGGGATCTTCTTCAGGTGCCCGCAATTCACCGCCGGGATCACGACGATGATGATATAGGCGACCGCGACCACGCCGGCCTCGGTCGGCGTGAACCAGCCGGTCAGGATGCCGCCGAGCAGGATCACCGGGATCATCAGAGGCAGCGCTGCGTCACCGGCGGCGAAGGCGATCTGGCGCAGCGGCGCGCGCGGCTTGCGCAGGCCGGATGGGCCGAAGAAATAGCAGTAGATCATCAGCCCGAAGCCGATCATCAGCCCGGGCACCACACCCGCCATGAACAGGCCTGCGATCGAGACGTTGCCGACGGCGCCGTAGACCACCGCGGTGATGCTCGGAGGCACCAGCGCCGCAATCGTGGATGCGGACGCGATGATCGCGGCGATGAACGCCGGCTCGTAGCCCTCCCGCTTCATCGGGCCGCCGAGTGCCCGGCTCATCACAGCGACGTCGGCAGTGGTCGACCCCGACATTTCCGAAAAGAACATGCTGAAGACCACGACGACCTGCGACAGCCCGCCCCTGATATGGCCGACCAGCGAGACCGACAGGTTGGCGATGCGCACTACGACGTTTGCCGAACTCATGAGCTCGCCGACCAGGAGGAAGAACGGGATCGCGAGCAGCGCCTCGGAATCCACGCCGTCGAAGATCTTCTGGATGATCGCGGCCAGCGAGACATCCGACAGCAGCGCGCCGATAAACACGCCGGCCATCAACGAGAACGGCACCGGGACGCCGAGATAGCCGAAGAACAGGAAGCAGAACGACATCAGCGCGAGGATGACGGGCGCACTCACGGCCGCGCTCCCGTCGGCGTGCTGGTGTTGATCGCTGGGATCGCAAGGTCCTCGTCCGGCGGCTCCGGATGATCAAATCCGTTGCGGATACCGTTGACGAGTTGCTCGATCGTAAACAGGCCGATCAGGATGCCGGACAGCGGGATCACCGCATACAGCGATGCGATCGGCGTACCCGACGGCAGCCGGAAACTGCCGAAGCCACGGAGGTAATTCAGGTAGCCATACCAGATCAGGCAGAACGCGACGCCCAGCACGACGAGGCGAATGACGATCTCGACAAACAGCCGCGGCGTGCCGTGCATCGCCTCCGAAATGGCGGTGAGATAGAGATGATCGTTGCGCCGCGTCGCGGTCGCCGCACCGATGAAGATCGCATAGATGAACAGCGTCGAGGTCACCTCCTGCAGCCACAGCCAGGGATGGCCGATGGTGCGGGTGACGATGTCGGCGGCAACCGAGAGGGAAAAGCCGAAGCACAGCAGGCCGCACAGCATCATCAGGACGAGTTCGAGCCGATCCAGCGCCCGCCATTTCAGATGCCGCTGCCGCTGCAGCACCAGTTTGTCGGCGATGGCCATCGAATGCTCCGTCGTCCTCGTTGGCCGTCCCGGCGACGCGTGAAGCGAAGCTCAGTTGATCGAGCGGATCAGGTTCTTGATCTTCTCCGCATGCGGGCCGAGCTGCTTGGCGAGCTTGTCGAGATAGGGATCGGCGATCGCGGTGAAGCTCCTCTTGTCCACGTCATCGACCACCTTGACGCCGAGCGACTTCAGCTTGGTCAGCGCGGTCCGTTCCAGGTCGAACGCTTTCGCCGGCTCCTTGGCGCTGACCTCGTTGGCGGCCGTCTGTACCCACTGCTTCTGCTCGGCGGAGAGGCTCTGCCACAGCTTGTCGGAGACGAACACCAGCGCGTTGTTGGCTTCATGCTCGGTGATGTTCAGCACCGGCGCAACTTCGTAGTGCTTGTTGACGAGGTAGACGTTGATGCTGTTTTCGGCGACGTCGACCACACCGGTCTGCAGCGAAGTGTAGACGCTGCCGAAGGGCATGTGCACGGTTTGCGCACCATAGGCCGGGAACATCGTGTCCTCGGTCGCGGTCGCCTGCACCCGGACCTTCAGTCCCTTGACGTCGTTGACGTTGTGGATCTCCTTCTTGCTGTACATGTGCCGCACGCCCTGGGAGCCGGTCGCGATGAGATGCAGGCCCTGCGTCGTCTCGTCGATCATGGTCTTGAGCGCTTCGAATACCCTTGGATCGGCAAGTCCGTTGATCACGTGCTTTTCGTCGCGAAACAGGAAGTGCAGCGACATCACACCGGCCTCCGGCGAAATCGTCGCCGTGTTGGCCGAGGAGATGATCGCGAACTCGATATCTCCGGACTTGACGAGCTGCAGAAGCTGCGGCTCCTGGCCAAGCTGCGCGCCGGGATATTGATCGATGATCATGGTGCCCTTGCTCAATTCCTTGAGCTTGTCGGCGAACAGATCGCCTGCGATCGAATAGCCGGTGTTGCGCGGCTGATCGTAGGCGAAGCGGTAATGCTTGACCTCCTGCGCCCCGGCACTCGCGGACAGCAGCAGCGCTGCCGCGGCCATGACGACCCCAACGATTTTGGCTGGATAGCCCATCGCGACGTTCCCCCTGTTTTTGATTGTCGCGATCATCCCATCAGTTCTGCGGGATTGTCAATAAAACAGGAGGATATGGTCAGCCGTGGCGCCGATGAGGCGCGGCGCAACGGGGATTATCGACAATTCGACGGCCTCGTGCAGCGAAGCCGACTATTTGCCCTTGGCGCGCATGAAATCGAAATCGCAGCCTTCGTCGGCCTGCAGGATCGTTTCGTTGAAGAGATGCGCATAGCCGCGCCTGGCCCATTCAGGCGCCCCTGCCGGCACCAACGCCGCACGGCGTTTCTGCAGCTCGGCCTCGTCAACCAGGAGATCGATGCTGCGCCTTGCGACATCGAGCCGGATCATGTCGCCGTTTCGTACCAGCGCCAGCGGACCGCCGACGGCGGATTCCGGCGTGATGTGCAGCACGATGGTGCCAAACGCGGTGCCGCTCATCCGCGCATCCGATATCCGGACCATATCCTTGACGCCGGTGCGCGCAAGCTTCTTCGGGATCGGCAGATAACCGGCCTCCGGCATGCCCGGCGCACCCTTCGGGCCGGCATTGCGCAGCACGAGGACGTCGTCGGCCGTGACTTCCAGCGCGGGATCGTCGACCCGCAGCGTCATGTCCTCGACGGAATCAAACACCACCGCGCGGCCGGTATGCTGCAGCAGCCTCTCGCTCGCCGCCGACTGCTTGATCACGGCGCCGCGCGGCGCGAGATTGCCGTGCAGAATAGCCATCGCACCTTCGGACTTGATCGGGTTCGCCGTGGAGCGGATGGCCTCTTGTCCCGGCACCTCCTCCGCGCCGGCAACGACGTCGCGGAGGGTCTGGCCTGTGATCGTCCTGGCGTCGAGATCAAGCAGGCCGCCGAGTTGCGCCATCAGTTTCGGCACGCCGCCGGCATGATGGAAATGCTCCATGTAGTGCTCGCCCGACGGCTTCAGGTCGATCAGCACTGGCACCTCGCGGCCGAGCTTGTCGAACGCGTCGAGATCGATCTTGTACGGCGTGCGGTTGGCGATGGCCGTCAGGTGAATAAGCCCGTTGGTCGAGCCGCCGATCGCCTGCATGACGATCTGGGCGTTGCGGAACGAGGCCGGGGTCAAAATCTCGCTGGGCTTCGGCCCCTTGGACTTCGCCATCGCAGCGGCGACGCGGCCGCTTGCTTCGGCCAAGCGAAAACGTTCGGCATGGGGCGCCGGGATCGTCGCGCTCATCGGCAGCGACAGGCCGAGCGCCTCGGTGACGCAGGCCATCGTGGAGGCTGTGCCCATCACCATGCAGGTGCCGACCGACGGCGCGAGACGGCCGTTCACCGCTTCGATCTCGACGTCGTCGATCTCGCCCGCGCGATATTTGCCCCACAGCCGCCGGCAGTCCGTGCAGGCGCCGAGCACCTCGCCCTTGTGATGGCCGACCACCATCGGCCCGACCGGAATGACGACCGTCGGCAGGTCGGCGCTGACGGCAGCCATGATCTGCGCCGGCAATGTCTTGTCGCAGCCGCCGATCACGATCACCGAATCCATTGGCTGGGCGCGGATCATCTCCTCGGTTTCCATCGCCATCAGGTTGCGCAAATACATCGAGGTCGGATGCGCAAAACTCTCGGCGATCGAGATTGTCGGAAACACGAACGGCATCGCGCCCGACAGCATCACGCCGCGCTTCACCGCCTCGATGATGTCAGGCACATTGCCGTGGCACGGATTGTAGTCGCTGTAGGTGTTGGTGATACCGACGATCGGGCGGTTGAGCGCATCGTCCGAATAGCCCATGGCCTTGATGAAGGCCTTGCGCAGGAACAGCGAGAAGCCGGCGTCACCATAGCTCGTCAGTCCCTTGCGAAGTCCATCAGCCATTTTCTTGTGTCCCGTGGTTGTTCGCTGGCACTTAAGGAGCGGCTGGAATTATTGTCAATACAAGATAATCCGAGCCTAAGTGATCGCCTCCTTGAGCCAAAATGGCCCCCATTATTGACAATATCCGCCGGGCCGTGCTGACATCGGATAAGCATGAAAGCCCAGCCGATATCCCCGGACATCCAGCCCTCCTCGCGCGAGGAGGAGCAGGCCGCCGTCATCCGCCGATTGGAGGAGGACATCATCTTCGGCCGGTTCTCCCCGGGTTTGCGGCTGGTCGAGGACACGCTGATGCAGCGCTATGGCGCCAGCCGGCACTTTGTTCGGCAGGCGCTGTTCCAACTCGAGCGGCAAGGCATCGTGCTGCGCGAGAAGAATGTCGGCGCCACGGTGCGGTTCTATTCGGCGGACGAGGTACGGCAAATCTACGAGGTGCGCGAGATGCTGACGCGCCAGGCGGCGCTGATGATCGCCCTCCCAGCGCCGGCCAGCCTGATCGATCATCTGAGCGAGCTGCAGCGGCAGTATTGCGCCAAGGCGGACGCGCAGGACATGCGCGGCATCCATGAGACCAATGATGCGTTCCACATCGCGCTGTTTTCGGCGTGCGGCAATCCCTATCTGGTCCGCTCGCTACAGGACTACATGAGCCTGACCTTGCCGATGCGCGCGAAAAATCTCGCCGACCGCGAAGGCCTCGCGCTGTCGCGCCGCCAGCACGAATTGATGGTCGAGCTGCTGAAGGGCCGCGACAGCTGGGCGCTGGCGCAGCTCTGCGTCGATCACATGCAGTACAGCAAGGCGGATTATCTCGATCGCATCGCCAACGACAAAAAGCCGCAATAGCGCGCGATACGCGGCCCCGATCGTGAAGGAGGCGGCGATGCGCCATGTTGTTATCTTGCTCGGGTCGCTCGCCGCGCAGCTTGCGCTTGTTGGAAGCAGTGCCGCGGCCGATCCACGTGCGACAGAACTGACCTACGAACCCTGGACCAAGACCTGCCTGACCCAGGCGAGCTGCTTCGTCGGCGCCGCTGCACGCGGACAATGTGCGCCGTCGGGGGGCACCATCAACGTCTCGCCGCAGACCGGCAAGCGTGCGCTTCTCACGGTGAATGTCGGCACGCGCACCATGCTGGATGGCACGATCAGCCTCCGGATCGATCAGGACGAGCCGATCCAGATCGCCAGGACGCATTGCTACACGCTGGGCTGCGGCGGCACGCTCGAGGCCAACGGCGAGTTCATCGAGCGGTTGAAGCATGCGCAAGCGATCGCCGTGGAGGCCAAGAACCTGACTGGCCAGGCAATCAGCCTTTCCTTTCCGCTTAGGCATTTTGCCCAGACCTTTGATGGGCCCGGAAGCGCACCCGCGGGATCCGAGCACGACGCGAAGGAGCCGCAGCAGCACACCGAGGCCGTGAAGCAACTCCCGCAATGCGACGACTGATTACGTCTTCCAATCGATGATCCGATCCTTGTCGCCATCGAACTCCATGCCGCAGAACGCGCCGCCCTGGTAGTAGTCGCCGACCGCATCTGGCGGCAGCTTGGCCTGCTCGGGAAAATCCTCGGCGCGGCCGGTCGGTCGATAACCGAGATCGTAGGCGCGGTGGTTGTCCCACCATGAACGCTCGTTGTAGGACGCGCCGTAGAAGATCTCGAAATGGATGTCGGGATGCTCGAGCCCGATGCGGCAGAGCTGGACCAGGTCTTCCGGCTTCAGCCAGATCGACAGCCTGCGGTGGTCGAGCGGCGCCTCGCCGAAATTGCCGATCCGGATGCAGGTAACCTCGAGCCCGTGCTTGTCGGCATAGAGCGCGCCGACCGCCTCGCCGAACACCTTGCTGACACCGTAACGGCTGTCCGGCCGTGCGGTGACGTCGGTGCCGATGCGGTGATGGCGCGGGTAGAAGCCGACGGCGTGGTTCGAGGAGGCGAAGATCACGCGCTTGACGCCCTGCTTTCGCGCCGCCTCGAACAGATTGTAACACCCGATGATGTTGGACTGCAGGATGGAATCCCAGGGCCCTTCAACCGAATAGCCGCCGAAATGCAGAATGCCGTCGACACCCTCGCAGATCGCCTCGACCTGCGCGAGGTCGGCGAGATCGGCGGCCTTGAAGGTCTCGTCCTTGCCGAGATCGGCCGGCGGCCTGATGTCGCTCAAGACGAGGTCCGGATAGATCGGCGGCAGCAGTTTCCGCAGGCTCGTGCCAATTCCCCCCGATGCGCCGGTCATCAATATGCGTGGCATTCCGTCCCTCGCTTGTGCTGTTTGCCCAAAGCAATCATTGGGCCGAATTGCAGTCGCAGGCTGACAATGATAGCAAACCAGGCGCTCAGGAAACACAACAACGAGAACAGCAAATGTCCGATGCCCATTCCGCCGGCTGGCGTCCCGCGACCTGTTATCCCGATCCTGCGATCCACGCGTTCGATCCGCGCTTCGAGAAATACTGGCTGAAGCTCTCCGCCGTGGAGCGCCTCACCACCGGCTTGCGCTGGGCCGAAGGTCCGGTGTGGTTCGGCGACGGACGCTATTTGCTCTGCAGCGATATTCCGAACCAGCGCATCCTCAAATGGGAGGAAGAGACCGGCGCGGTCAGCATCTTCCGCAAGCCCTCGAACTTCGCCAACGGCAACACCCGCGACCGCCAGGGCCGGCTGGTCACCTGCGAGCACGGCGGCCGCCGCGTGGTGCGCACCGAATATGACGGTTCGATCACAGTGCTGATCGACTCCTTCGACGGCAAGCGGCTGAACTCGCCGAATGACGTCGTGGTGAAATCCGACGGCTCGGTCTGGTTCTCTGATCCCACCTTCGGCCTGCTCGGCAATTACGAGGGCTACAAGGCCGAGCCCGAGATCGACGCCAACGTCTACCGGCTCGACGGCGCAACCGGCAAGGCCACCATCGTCGCCGAAGGCGTGCTGGGGCCGAACGGACTGTGCTTCTCGCCGGACGAGAAAATCCTCTATGTCGTGGAATCCCGCGGGGTGCCGAACCGCAAGATCCTCGCTTATGATTTGTCGCCAGACGGCACCACGATTTCGAACAAGCGCGTGTTCATCGACGCCGGCCCCGACACGCCCGACGGCATGCGCTGCGACATCGACGGCAATCTGTGGTGCGGCTGGGGCATGGGCGATCCCGAACTCGACGGCGTCGTCGTGTACGCACCCGACGGCGTCCTGATCGGCCGCATCGCGCTGCCGGAGCGCTGCGCCAACCTCTGCTTCGGCGGACCGAAACGCAACCGCCTGTTCATGGCGGCGAGCCAGTCGATCTATGCGCTTTACGTCAACACCCAAGGCGCGCTCGGCGGTTAGTTGTTCAAAGGGGACAAAGAGCCGTCCCTAAACGTCTGACGCCGGGGCGGTGATCCGCCCCGGCGTCAGTAATCGTGTGTCTCTCGCAGCCTGGCTTACGCCGCGTTGTAGCCCGCGACGGCCTTGGCTTCGAGATACTCTTCCAGACCATAGCGGCCCCATTCGCGGCCGTTGCCGGACTGCTTGTAGCCACCGAACGGAGCGGAGCGCTCGTTCGGCACGCCCTGCAGGTTGACGTTGCCGGCGCGGATCTGGCGGCCGACGCGGCGCGCGCTTTCCAAGGTGTCGGCCGAGACGTAACCGGCGAGACCATAGGGCGTGTCGTTGGCGATCTTCACCGCCTCGGCTTCGTCCTTGGCACCGAGGATGGTGAGCACCGGCCCGAAGATCTCTTCACGGGCGATCGTCATGTCGTTGGTGACGTCGGCGAAGATGGTCGGGCGAACATAGAAGCCCTTGTTGACGCCCTCGGGCAGGCCCGGACCACCGGCAACGAGGGTTGCGCCCTCGTCGATGCCCTTCTGGATCAACGCCTGGATCTTGTCCCACTGGCCACGGTTGACGACCGGACCGATCGTGGTGCCATCGGCGCGCGGATCACCCGCCTTGGTCTTGTCGGCGACGCCCTTCGCGATCGCGGCCACTTCCTTCATCTTGGAGAGCGGCACGATCATGCGCGACGGTGCGTTGCAGGACTGTCCGGAGTTGTTGAACATGTGCATCACGCCGCCGGTCACCGCCTTGGCGAGGTCGGCACCGTCAAGGATGACGTTCGGCGACTTGCCGCCGAGTTCCTGGCTGACGCGCTTCACCGTGGGCGCCGCGCGCTTGGCGACGTCGACGCCGGCGCGGGTCGAGCCGGTGAACGAGATCATGTCGATGTCGGGGTGCTCGCTCATCGCAGCCCCGACCTCCGGGCCGAGGCCGTTGAGGAGGTTGAACACGCCCTTCGGGACGCCGGCTTCATCGAGGATTTCAGCGAAGATCAGCGCCGAGGTCGGGGTGAACTCGGAGGGCTTCAGGATCATGGTGCAGCCGGCGGCGAGCGCGGGCGCGACCTTGCAGGCGATCTGGTTGAGCGGCCAGTTCCAGGGGGTGATCATGCCGATCACGCCGACCGGCTCGCGCACGATCACGGCGGTACCCATGGCCTCCTCGAACTCGTACTTCTTGAGCACTTCGAGGGTGTTCATGAGGTGGCCGAGGCCGGCGCCGGCCTGCAGCTTCTCGGCCATCGGCAGCGGAGCGCCCATCTCGTCGGAGACGGCGGCGCCGATCTCCTTCATGCGGCCCTTGTAGACCTCGATGATCTTGCTGAGCAGCGCGACGCGCTCCTCGCGGCTGGTCTGGGAAAATGTTTCGAACGCGCGCTTGGCGGCCGCGACTGCCTTGTCGACATCGGCCTTGGAGCCGAGCGCAACCTCATACATCGCATCTTCGGTCGCCGGATTGACGACAGGGGTGGACTTGCCTTTGACGACCGGATCGACCCAGGCGCCATCGATGTAGAATTGCATGCGATTGACCATCGGAAACCTCTTGTAGGGGGCGTATGGATAGGGGGAACGGAAGCGTTCGGCAGGCATCCTTGCACGAAAGCCCCACGAATTGAACCCGCCATATGCGGATGTCGCCGGTGCGACAGACGGTGGATATAAGGTCCGGGCCACGGGGGTGGCAAGGCTTCCGCTGTCAAGGCTTCCGCTGTCAAGGCTTCCGCTGTCAAGGCTTCCCCTGTCGCAGCTTCCGCTATCACCCCCTTGCCCGCGACATCACACCGCCATCTTGCGATGCCGCACCGGGGCGCCTGAGGTGAGCCCCTCCGCCGCGTCGATGATGGCGTTGGCGTCGATGCCGTGGTGGCGGTAGAGGTCGCCGATCATGCCGGTCTGGCCGAAATGCTCGACCCCGAGCGCCTCGACGCGATGACCACAGACGCCGCCGAGCCAGCCCAGCGCGGCCGGATGGCCGTCGATCACGGTCACAATGCCGCAGTCGCGGCCGAGTGGCGCCAGCAACCGCTCGATATGACTCAAATGCTGCACACCGCGGCGGTCGCGGCGCAAATTCCGCGCGGCGGACCATCCGGCATAGAGCCGGTCCGCGGAGGTGACCGCCAGCAAACCGACATCGCGATGGCTCTCGCCGATCAGGCCGACCGCCTCGATCGCCTCCGGCGCCACCGTGCCGGTATAGGCGACCACCAGGTCGCAGTTCGGACCTGGCTTGCGCAACCAATAGGCCCCATCGGTGATGTCGCGTTGCAGATCCGGTGTCATGATCCGCTGCGGCTGCTCGAGCGTGCGCGTCGACAGCCGCAGATAGACCGAGCCGCCCTCGGCGCCCTCGTACTGCATGTGGCCGAAGCCCCAGCCCATGATCACGGCAAGTTCATCAACGAAGGCCGGCTCGAACGAGGCGAGCCCATCCTGCCCGATGCCGATCAGCGGCGTCTTGATCGACTGGTGCGCCCCGCCTTCCGGCGCCAGCGACACACCCGAGGGCGTCGCCGCGACCATGAAGCGGGCGTCCTGGTAGCAGGCGTAGTTCAGCGCATCGAGACCGCGCTCGATGAAGGGATCATAGAGCGTGCCGACCGGCAGCAACCGCGCGCCATTGATCTGGTGCGACAGGCCGAGCGCCGAGAGCATGATGAACAGGTTCATCTCGGCGATGCCGAGCTCGAGATGCTGACCCTTCGGGGAATATTCCCAGGTAAAGGCCGACGGAATCTTCTCCTGCCGAAACAGATCGTGGTTCTCCGCCTTGGCGAACAGGCCGCGGCGGTTGACCCAGGCGCCGAGATTGGTCGAGACGGTCACGTCGGGCGACACGGTCACGATGCGCGAGGCCAATTCGCTGTCGCCGCGCGCCAGCTCGTGGAGCAGCAGGCCAAATCCCTGCTGCGTCGACATCTGTGCCGAGGGCTTGAACGCGAGCCGCTCCGGCACCTCGATGCGAGGCGCCGACAGGCGGCGGCGCCCCTCGCGGTTGAACGGCGCTTCCGCCAGAAATGCTTCGAGCCTGGCAGCCTCCTGCGGCAGGCCCTCGAACTTGTCCCACTCATGGCCGACGCGGATGTTCTGGCTCGCGCGCCACTTCTCCATCTGCGCCACCGTCATCAGGCCGGCGTGGTTGTCCTTGTGGCCCTGCATCGGCAGGCCGACGCCCTTGATGGTATAGGCGATGAAGCAGACCGGGCGATCGTGGTCGATCGCTTCGAACGCCTCGATCATGCTCGCCATGTCGTGGCCG
This sequence comes from Bradyrhizobium genosp. P, assembly GCF_049949265.1. Taxonomy (NCBI): domain Bacteria; kingdom Pseudomonadati; phylum Pseudomonadota; class Alphaproteobacteria; order Hyphomicrobiales; family Nitrobacteraceae; genus Bradyrhizobium; species Bradyrhizobium genosp. P. The sequence goes on from NZ_CP188195.1 coordinate 6,734,128, forward strand.
CCGAGATTCGACATCAACGCCAGTAATTCTTCGTCGCTGCGGCGGTCGATCAGTTGCGACACGGGTCCTTGGTCGCCAATGTCGTCCTGCAGATGCTTGCGGAACGCGGCTCCGCCCTGGAAGCACAGCGCCGCGTACATCTGGTTCGGGCAATTGTCGATCCAGCGCTTGAGCGCCTCACCGCCCGGTTCGGCAAAGGCATCCTGCATCAGCTTGCCGTATTTCACGATCACCACGTCCCAACCGAAATTGCGGAACATGGATTCGAACTTGGCCCACAGCCCTTCGCGCACGACAGCGTCGAGCGACTGCCTGTTGTAGTCGACCACCCACCAGGTGTTGCGCAGGCCGTGCTTCCAACCCTCGAGCAGCGCCTCGAAGATATTGCCCTCGTCCATCTCGGCGTCGCCGACCAGCGCGATCATGCGCCCCTCGGACCGCTCCTTCATCCAGCCATGCGCCTTGACGTAATCCTGCACCAGCGAGGCGAACAGCGTCTGGGCCACGCCGAGGCCGACCGAGCCGGTGGAGAAATCAACGTCGTCGGTGTCCTTGGTGCGCGACGGATAGGATTGCGCGCCCTTGTAGCCGCGGAAATTCTCCAGCTTGTCGCGGGTCTGGTGCCCGAACAGATACTGGATCGCGTGGAACACCGGGCTTGCGTGCGGCTTCACCGCGACGCGGTCTTGCGGGCGCAGCACCGAGAGGTAAAGCGCCGACATGATGTTGGCGAGCGAGGCCGACGAGGCCTGATGGCCGCCGACCTTCAGCCCGTCGGTGCTCGACCTGACATGGTTGGCGTGATGGATGGTCCATGACGACAGCCACAGCACCTTGCGGGCCAGGGCGGACAGCAGTTCGAGGCGGGCCGGTTCGATTCCCATGGCAATGCTCCGGAGAAATGTATCGGCCATGTTACTGCCGCCGCGCCGGCCAAAAATCTCAATTCCTCGCGACAGCACCGGAAAAATTGGGATAACTTCCCACGATCCGGCCACAAACGACGAGTTCATCCCAATGCCTGCCCTCGACGCCATCGACCGTAAGATCCTCAGCCTATTGCAGACCGACAGCCGCATGACCATGCAGGAGCTCGCCGACAAGGTCGGGCTGTCGGTGTCGCCCTGCCATCGCCGGGTCAAGCTGCTCGAGGAGCGCGGCGTGATCAGCCGCTATATCGCGACCGTCGACCAGAAATCGCTCGGGCTGCATGTCTCGGTCTTCATCTCGATCAAGCTCGCGCGGCAGAAGGAGGAGGACCTCAACCGCTTCGCGCGCGCGATCTCCAAATGGGACGAGGTGCTCGAATGCTATCTGATGACCGGCAACCGCGACTATTTGTTGCGCGTCGTCGCCGCCGACCTTTCCTCCTATGAAGCGTTTCTGAAGAACAAGCTGACCCGTCTCGACGGCATCGCCTCGATCGAGTCGAGCTTTGCGCTTAGCCAGGTAAAGTATTCCACCGCGCTGCCGGTGTAGAGCTGCTTGTTCAGGGCTTCGCTCGCACCAATCTCTCTCGCTGTCGTCCTGGCGAAAGCCATAGCCACCGAATTCGATTGTGAACGGGATCGTGGCCCCAACCTGGCGCAATAATTTGCATTTGGGGTTGATGGTGTGGACGGCCCCCTACGGCATCAGTGTGCCAGAATGAGGTTGTTGCAAATCTCAGACAAGGGAGCCGTCCGTGAGAGAGATTATCCGCATTGGAATGGATACGTCGAAGTATATTTTTGTGCTGCATGGGGTTGATGCGGCGGAACAGCCTGTGTTGCGCAAGAAGCTTGCGCGCAAGCAGGTGCTGGAGTTCTTCGCCAAGTTGCCGCCGACCGTGATCGGGATGGAGGCCTGTGGGGCCTCGCACCATTGGGCACGGGAGCTTCGCAAGCTGGGCCACGAGGTGAAGTTGATGGCGCCGCAATTGGTGAAGCCCTATGTGTCGCGGAACAAGAACGACGGTCGGGATGCGGAGGCGCTGTGTGAAGCGATGAGCCGGCCGAGCATGCGGTTCGTGCCGGTCAAGACGGTCGAGCAGCAGGCCGCGCTGATGCTGACGGGTGTCCGCGCTGGATTGATCGCCCGGCGCACCCAGCTCGGCAATATGGTCCGCGGCCATGCGGCGGAGTTTGGCCTGATCGGGGCCCAAGGGACCGACAAGATCGAGCCGCTGCTGGCGCGGATTGCGCAGGACGAGACGCTTCCTGCCCTGGCACGCGAGCTGTTTACGGTGCTGGGCCGCGACTACACCAAACTCGTGGGCGAGCTGCAGGAGATCGAAGCCAGATTGATGGCCTGGCACCGCTCCGACGCCGTGGGCCGGCGTCTGGCGCAGATCCCTTCTGTCGGGCCGATCGTTGCAACGACGCTCGTGATGAAGACACCCGATCCCCATGCTTTCCGCTCCGGCCGTCACTTCGCAGCCTGGCTCGGCCTCACCCCCCAGGATCACTCCACCGCCGGCAAAACCAGGCTTGGCAAGATCACGCGGGCGGGCGACGAGGACCTGCGCCGCCTGCTGGTGATCGGGGCAACGGCGGTCATCCAGCAGGCCAGACGCGGGCGCGGCCATCACTCGCGCTGGCTGCTGGCCCTGATCAAGCGCAAGCCACCGAAGCTTGCCGCCGTGGCGCTCGCCAACAAGGTGGCCCGCATCGCCTGGAAGCTGATGGCGACCGGCGAGAGTTATGACGCCGCACGGATCAATGCCACCGCGGCAGTCGCCGTCTAACAGATTGGCCGGCTGGCGGGCTCGCTCGTCAGCCGACCCGGAGCTGCAGGAGCAGATGGAGCGATCGATCGAGCAACGATGCGAGACAGTCCGTAGGACCCATCGGCCGTCAACAGGCCGCGTGGTTGTTTGGAACTCGCATCGCGCAAACCATCTTGGCCAGCGATCCATCCGATCGCACTCAAAAGGCCGGACATATGGATGCAAGCGATCCGATCCGCTCAAAAAGCTCTTGTGCCACGGGGGCCGTCCACATATGGGTCCTGGCTCGCCAGGACGACGCCGAATGTTTGGCCCACGTATGAGCCATACATCCGCATTCTCGCGATATGATTTGTCCGAGCTTTGCATTTCGTTTGCCCTCTCATCTTGTAGAGGGCGCAGGGAAAGCCGGGTGCCGATCGCACCCGTGGGCCCGGTGCAACAAAAAGCACCGGGGTAGGACCACAGGTGTAACCGGAAACAACCCGGCTTTCCCTGCGCGATGGGTTACGGCTTATACGTGCTCTCCCCGGTGAGACTGGGCTTGCTTGTCACCGCCGTCAGCAAGAGACCTCAGTCTCTTGTGACAGGACACCTGCCACTAGGGCGGCAGGCCTGCACGATTTCGCCGTCCGCCACCTGCCACGATCGTCCATCGCGACATCGGCGTCCACCGCATCCCACCGCGCGTTCGTGACGATCGCGAGCGTCCCTCAATCGGGTGAGACGGACAAATCTATAGCACTGAGTTGCCCTTCTGAAAATCGGAATATTTCGCTAGGAAGGCCTTGACAGGTTTTGATGAGTTGCCCGTCGTCACGTCGCGACGTCCACATCGCGCGCAGCTCGGCGCTTACCAGAATGGTATTTGTGCCTTGGCGGTTGCGGTCCACGTCCTGGTGTCGCTGCCGATCCCGCCATATTGGGCACCTACCGCGATGGTCGCTCCGCTGCCAAGCTTTGCACCGAGACCGCCGGTCAGGCGAGCCGACCAACCCTGCAGCAGCGGCGTCGAGGCCAGCGGCACACCGCCCGTCGCGGCAATGTCGGCGGCATCATCCTGCGTGAAGTAGTAGTCGCCATAGAGCCCGAGATAGGGCACGAGCAGAACCTCATCCGCCCAGCTCAGCGGATAGGACATCTTGACGCCGCCCGATGCCCGGCCGGTGCCGAAATCGTGTTCCGCCTGCTGCGTGCCAAGCGAATCGACATAGGCATTCTCTCTTTCCCAAAGCGCATAGACCTTGGCCGACGGTTCGATGAAGAATCCTGCTGTCTTGTAATTGCCGGTCAGGCCGGTCGAAACCATCCAGCGCTGGCCGTTGAAATTGCCCTGCGCGGTGCCGGCTGTGCCGTCATAGCCGATACCGGAATAGGCTGCGGACAGATCGTAGAGCAGCGTCGGCAGGATCTTCCAGCCCATATAGGCGCCAACCGTCCAGCCGTCGCCGGTCAGCTTGCCGTTGATGTCCTGCTCCGTGTAGTTGAACGTCTCATAGCCGCCGAGCATGCCGACCACGAAGTTGGGCCGCAGCTTGTAGGTCAGTCCCATGATCGTATTCAGTTGCAGGCCGTGCAGCGTCGATTGGGACACGAGCGAACCTGCCGGTGTCGCCGCTGCTGCCCACCTGTCGACGCCGGCGCCGCGAACGTCGATCCAGAACAGCCAATCCTTCTCTTCATGAAACGTCTTCGGCGGCGCTTTCTTCGCCGCCTGCTGATCGATCGCCGCAAACGCATCGTCGATCCGTGAGGACTTCCGCTCGCGGCCGGATCGGCCATCCGGGCCTAGAATCCCGCCGCTGTTGCCCGAGCCCGGCGCGGTCGTTGTTTTGGTCTGGCCGCCCTGGTCATCCTCGCTGGCCGCGAACTGATCGGCCGCAAAATTGAACCGCACCCCCGACTGCGAGGGCGTGACGAACACGCCCCCGTTGCCGAAGGCGTCCGAGATCGCATCGTCGATCGCGCCGGAAATCGCCTGTCCGGAGCTTTGTGCCACCATGCGTGTGACGTTGAGCTGCAGGGCGCGCAGCCTCACGCTGTCGACGGGGATATTGACCGTCTGCGCGAGTGCCGGCGAGCTGCTGGGTCCGAAGGTGGCGTTGCCGGCATAGCGCGCGGTGATCGTGTGGCTTCCCGTCGTCAGCGTCGACGTGGTGAAGGCGGCAGCGCCGGAGGACAAAGCCGCGGTCCCGAGCAACGCGCCGCCATCGCTGAACGTCACGTTCCCGGCCGGCGTTGCGCCGCCCGCGCTCACGGTCGCCGTGAACGTGACCGGTTGTCCAAAGCTGCTCGGATTCAGCGACGAGGTGATCCCGACCGTGGTCGCAATGACGCCGACCCCAAGCGTGAAGCTTGCCGTTGCGGACGAGCCGAGGCTGTCGGTGACGGTCACGGTGTAGCTTCTCGCTGCGGCCGGCGCCGTTGGGGTGCCGCTGATCGTCCCGTTCGCGGCGTTGACCGTGAGGCCCGTGGGCAGTGTCGGCGAAACGGCGTAGCTCAAGGGCGCAGTGCCACCGGAGCCGGTCACCGGCACGAAGCTGGCGGCCTGGTTCACCGGCAGCAGCGTTGATGCGACGGCCGTGATCGCGGTCACGGGACCGCTGATGATCAGGCCAAAGGTCGCGGTCGCAGTCGCGCCGTTGGCGTCGGTCACCGTCACCGTATAGCTCGTGGTTGCACTCGTGACGGTCGGCGTGCCGGTGACCGCGCCGGTGCTCATGTTCAGGCTAAGGCCCGCGGGCAGGATTGGCGAGACGCTGTAGGACAATGGCGCGGTGCCGCCGCCGCCGGTCACGGGCGTAAAGCTGGTCGCGGGCCGGTTCTCCGTCAGCGTCGTGGAGGCGACCGCCTGGGTCGCCGTCACCGCGCCATTGACCGCCAGGCTGAACGTGTTGGTGGCGGTCGCGCCGTGGGCGTCCGTCACCGTGACTGTGTAGGCCCTCGCTGCGCTTGTCGCCGTGGGCGTGCCGGTGATCGCGCCGGTGGATGAGCTGAAGCTGACGCCCGCAGGCAACGCCGGAGATACGCTGTAGGTCAGCGGCGCGGTCCCGCCCGCACCCGTCACCGGCGTGAAGGAGGTCGCGGCCTTGTTCTGCGTCAGGGTCGTTGATGCGATCGCCTGGGTCGCGGTGACCCCGCCATTGACGGTCAGGCTGAAGCTGGCCGTCGCGGTCGCGCCGTTCGCATCGGTCACCGTCACGGTGAAGCTCGTGGCGGCACTTGTCGCGGTGGGCGTGCCGGTGACGGCGCCGGTGCTCGTGTTCAGGCTGAGGCCCGCGGGCAGGATCGGCGAGACGCTGTAGGTCAGGCTGCCGGTACCGCCGCCGCCGGTCACCGGCGTGAAGGATGTCGCGGCCCTGTTCTGCGTCAGCATCGTCGAGGCTATCGCCTGGGTCGCGGTCACCGCGCTGTTGACGGTCAGGCTGAAATTCGCGGTTGCCGTGGTGCCATTGGCGTCGGTCACCGTGACGGTATAGCTGGTGGCCGCACTCACCGCGGAAGGCGTGCCGGTGACGGCGCCGGTCGACGGGCTGAAGCTGAGGCCCGAAGGCAGGCTTGGCGAGACGAGGTAGGTCAACGGTGCGGTTCCGCCGCCTCCGGTCACCGGAGTAAAGGACGTTGCCGCCTTGTTCTGCGTCAACGAGGTGGATGCGATCGCCGTGGTTGCCGAAAGAGCACCATTGACGGTCAAACTAAAGCCCGCGGACGCGGTTGCGCTGTCGGTGTCGGTCACCGTGACGGTATAGCTCGTGGTCGAGACCGACGCACTAGGCGTGCCGGAAATGGCGCCGGTGGCGCTGTTCAAATTGAGCCCCGGCGGGAGGCTCGGCGAGATGCTGTAGGTCAGGCTGCCGGTGCCGCCGCCGCCGGTCACCGGAGTGAAGGGCGTTGCGGCGTGGTTCTGGGTCAGCATCGTTGATGCGATCGACTGGGTCGCCGTCACAGCCGGGTTCACAGTGAGCGTGAAGCTGTTGGCGGCGGTCGCGCCGTTGATGTCTGTCACCGTGACCGTATAGCTCGTGGCCGCACTCGTTCCGGTCGGCGTGCCGGTGATGGCGCCGGTCGAGGTGCTGATGCTGAGGCCCGCGGGCAAGCTCGGTGAGATGCCGTAGGTCAGGCTGCCGCTGCCGCCGGCGCCGGTCACCGGCGTAAAGGACGTTGCGGCGTGGTTCTGGGTCAGCATCGTTGATGCGATCGATTGGGTCGCCGTCACGGCGGAGTTCACAGTGAGCGCAAAGCTGTTGCTGGCGGTCGCATTGTTGACGTCCGTCACTGTGACCGTATAGCTCGTGGCCGCACTCGTCCCGGTCGGCGTGCCGGTGATGGCGCCGGTCGAGGGGCTGAGGCTGAGGCCCGCGGGCAGGCTCGGCGAGATGCTGTAGGTGAGGCTGCCGGTGCCGCCACCGCCAGTCACCGGCGTAAACGGCGTTGCGGCCCGGTTCTGCGTCAGCGTCCTGGACGGGATCGACTGCGCCGCCGTCACCGCAGGGTTCACCGTGAGCGTGAAGCTGTTCGAGGCCGTCGAGCCGTTGCTGTCAGTCACCGTCACCGTGAAGCTGCTCGCGGCATGGGTCACCGCCGGCGTGCCGGTGATGGCGCCGCTGCTTGAATTGATCGAGAGACCCGACGGCAGTGTCGGCGAGATGCTGTAAACGAGTGGCGCCGTGCCGCCGCTGCCAGTCACCGGCGTGAAGCTCGTCGCCGCATGGTTCTGTGTCAGGGCCATGACCGCGATCGACTGCGTCGCGACGACCGCGGGGTTAACCGTGAGCGAGAAGGTGTTGCTCGCGGTCTGGCTGTTGGCGTCCCTTACCGTCACCGTGAAACTGCTCGTGGCATGGGTCACGGCCGGCGTGCCGCTGACCGCGCCCGTGCTCGGGTCGAACGAGAGGCCGGTCGGCAGCGGCGGCGAGATGCCATAGGTGAGCGGCGCGGTGCCGCTACCGCCCGTCACCGGCTTGAAGCTGGTCGCGGTGACGTTCTGGGTCAGCGTTGCCGAAGCGATCGACTGGGCCGCCGTTACCGGTGCATTGACGACCTCGGGCAACGTCGACGAGGTGCTGGTCTGAAAGTTTGCGCTTCCGCTGAAAACGGCCACGATGGAATGGCTCCCGGCGGGAAGCGCGGTCGTGCAGGTTGCCTGACCGTTCGAAACGGTTTGTGCGCCGCAACCCGAAATGACGCTGCTGTCGCTCTTGAATGCGACGGTCCCCTCGTTGACCGTGCCGGTGCTCGTCACCGTTGCGGTGAACGTCTCGGTCTCGGGAAAGGTCGCCGGATTGACTGAGCTGGCGACAGTGGTCGTCGTCGCAGGCGCCTGGCTGATCGTAATGGGGATGACGATCGCCTGATTGCCTCCCGTGTTCCCTGGCGTGGTGTCGATGTAGACCGTTACCGAGTCGCTCGTCACCGACGTCGAACTCACGGACACCGTATAATAGGTATTGAGTGAAGGATTGCCCGCGTTACAACCGCCTGGAGCGACGGTTTGAAAGTTACAAGGAAGATAAGTGAACGTATACGTCGCGCCGCTGGTGCCGGTGACGGTAAAGCTCGAAAAATCTGCTGTGCTTCCGGCGCTCGGCAGCAAGCCGTAGTCATAGAGGTCGCACGTATTGCCGTCACTGTCGGTGTTTAAACCTCCGCCCACCAAGATCAGCCCCGGGGTGGCCGCGGCGCTCGAAAATGCCAACGGGGTCGGCGAGACGCATTGATTCCAGTTGAACGCCAATGCCTGCGTTGGAGAAAACAGCGACAGCAGCAGGACAAGCCCGGCGATCCACGCGCCGATCCTGGCGATATTGGCGCCGCTGGCAAATCCGCCGTCCCGAGCAACGCTTTCGCCGCCCATCAAACGCGACATTGGTGCACTTAAAGTTTCAAGTAAAAAATGCAAAACACTCCAAGCTTGAGTACCAGCCCGCTACCGTGACGAATAGGCGCACCAGCGGTTTTTCTGGAACAGTTGTCGATCTGCCACAGACGCCGAGCTGTGGAGAGCGCCTGACCGATCTCGGCACCGAGGTGCGAACGCGGCAGCGCTCATCGCAAATTCCCATTCCGCGCACGCGCGACATCGCCGGACGGGAGAGAGTGCTCTCGAACAATTGTTTACGGTTCGTGTCACCGCCGGAACTTCCCGGCCCTCCATCGTGTTGAGCATTAGTGCCCAGAACTCGATGTAGGTAGAGGACGAAGATGCTGAAGGCAGCCGGCAGATCGGCCATGCTGGCGTTCGTCGGGATTGTCGCCGGAACGCTCGCGGTCAATGGAGCCCATGCGGCCCGTGGCGGGGGTGGTTTCCACGGCGGCGGTGGCGGTGGCTTTCATGGCGGTGGTGGTGGCGGCTTCCATGGCGGCGGCGGTGGCGGCTTCCATGGCGGCGGCGGCTTCCACGCGGGCGGTTTCCGTGGCGGTGGTGGCGGCTTCCACGGCGGTGGTTTCCATGGCGGTGGTTTTCATGCTGGCGGGCTTCGTGCCGGCGGCTTCCACGGCGGCGGCTTTCACACCATTCATGCTGCGCCGCGAACGGGCCGCAGCTTCGGTGCGCGTCAATTCCCGTCACACGCTAATGTCCATGCTCCGGCCATCTCGCACGGCGCTGTCGCCGCCCATCATGCGCCCTCGGCCGCCGTAATGCGGCACAACGCCAGCGTCATCGGCCACTCCTTGTCCTCCCGTCAGATCAGAACCGCACTGCACCGGCCGGGCGGCCTGCGAAACCCGATAGCGCGTGCCGCCATCACGACCGCGGCTGCCGGAGCGGCGTGGAGCCATTTCCATGGCGGCGGATGGGGACGCCATCCCCATGGCGGCTACGGCTGGGTCGGTCCGGTGTTCTGGCCCTACGCCTATTATGATCTCTACGACTACACCTGGTGGGGCTCGGACTATGATCCGCTGTTCTGGGACTACGGCTACGGCGATCTCTACGCCGGCCTGTTCGCGCCCTATGGCTACGACGCCTTGAGCGGATATGCGGATTATCTGCCCGGCCGCGGCGGATCGCGGCAGCCGAGCGGCTCCAGCGGCGGTGGTCAAACAACAGCTCTCGCAGATATGTGCGGCAGCGATAGCCGCGACATCGCCGGTTTCCCGATCGAGCAATTCCGCAGCACCATCCAGCCCAATGCCGAGCAGAGTGCCGCGCTCGACGACCTCGCGAACGCCTCTCAGAAGGCTTCCGAAATCATTCTGAACTCATGTCCGAAGGACATCGCACTGACCGCACCGAGCCGCCTCGCCGCGATGCAACAGCGTGTCCAGGCCATGCGGGACGCCGTCGATACCCTGAAGCCGGCGATGGACAAGTTCTATGGTCTGCTCAGCGACGAGCAGAAGGCCAAAGTCACCGCGCTAGTGGACGATCAGCGGCGGTCGCGGAACGGTGGCGCGGAGCAGCAGAAAGTCGCTGATACCGGTAGCTGCAACGCCGGACCGACAGCTACCGCGCCGTGGCCAGGCGACATCATCGCGAGCAAGGTGAAGCCGACCGAGGCTCAGCAAGCAAGCCTGAAAGATCTTCAGGACGCGGCAGCGAAGGCGCAGGACATCCTGAAATCATCCTGCTCACCGGCAGACGCGCGCACGCCACCGGCGCGGCTTGCGGCCGCCGAAGCACGGCTGGATTCCATGCTTCAGGCGATCGGGACGGTTCGTCCTGCGCTCGACAAGTTCTACGGCTCGCTGACCGATGAGCAGAAGGCTGCGTTCGACGCGATTGGTCCCGAACAAAACGGATCGAAGACGGCGATGGCCACTGATACTGACGAGGCGCCGCGCGCACATCATCATCGGCACCATCGTTACGGGCTCAATGTCCCGCGCATGGTCTTCCGGATGATGGGGCTGTGAGGCGTGACGCGCAGGGTGGGTAACACCGTCATTGCGAGCGAAGCGAAGCAATCCATCCGTCCACGCGCGTTGATAGATGGATTGCTTCGTCGCTTCGCTCCTCGCAATGACGATGCAATCTGAGGCCGAACGTCCAGGGTTCGCATTCGTCACTGTTGCGCATCCGGTTGACGAGCTTGCCGAGCTGAGGGGCTGCGATGGTGACGATGTCGTCGGGCTTGTGGGTAAAGCCCTCGCCCTTTGTGTCGCGATCCTTGACCGGCGCGAACATGGTGCCGAGGAACAGCGCGAAACCATCGGGATATTGATGCACAGCCCCGATGGTCTGGGCGACGAGATCGGTGGGGTCGCGGCTGATCTTGCTGATCGAGGAATGGCCCTCGAGCACGAATCCATCGGCGCCCTTCACCGTCAGGCCGACATCCATCTTGCGCACGTCATCCAGTGAAAACGTCTGGTCGAACAGCCGCAGCAGCGGGCCGATCGCGCAGGAGGCGTTGTTGTCCTTGGCTTTCGACAGCAGCAGCGCCGAGCGGCCCTCGAAGTCGCGCAAATTGACGTCGTTGCCGAGCGCGGCGCCGACGATCTGGCCTGTGCTCGAGACCACCAGCACCACCTCCGGCTCCGGATTGTTCCAGGTCGATTTCGGATGCAGCCCGGCGTCCATGCCTGTGCCGACCGAAGACAATGTTGGCGCCTTGGTGAACACTTCGGCGTCCGGGCCGATGCCTACTTCCAGATACTGGCTCCAGGCGTTCTGCTCGATCAACACCTGCTTCAGCTTGATCGCTTCCGCCGAGCCCGGCTTCAGCTTCGAGAAATCGTCGCCGACCAGGCGCACAACCTCCTTGCGGATCGCCTCGGCCGAGGACGGATTGCCGCGCGCCCGCTCCTCGATCACGCGTTCCAGCATCGAGATGGCGAAGGTGACACCGGCGGCTTTCAGCACCTGCAGGTCAACCGGCGCCAGCAGCCAGGGCCTTGTCGCGTCGCGACCGTCGGGCGGCGTGTTGGCAAGGATGTCAGCGAGGTCGCCGATCCGCTCGCCTTTGGCTGCACGCAGCGCGGCCGCCGGATCGGGCTCCTCGCACAGCGCGCTGACCGTCGGGAAATGCGCGGTCACGTCGAACAGGCCATCACGGCGCGCCGCCATCACGGCCGGACCGCCGGCCTGTGGCAGCCAGACCCGCCCGGCCAGCGTGCCATCGGTGCCATCTGCCGGCAGTACGTCGTTTGGCGTGAGCGTGATCATCGGTTTCTCCCTTTTGCTCTTGTCGGCGCTTGTTAGCACAGTCCCGACAGCCCTGTGAAACGGCCGTCATCGCGATGTCACACGAAGGTAACACGGGCCGTCAATGCTCCCGGCGCGATCCAAATTTCATGGAAAGACGGATTCATGGCTGCCTCCGCCCCCACCCACGAAGCCTTGAGCGACCAAGCCTTAGGCGACAGACCCTTAAGCGACGAAGCCTTGCGTGACGAGGCCCTGCGCGCGCGCATCCACCAGGAGATGGCCGACAGCCTCGACGAGGAACTCGAACTCGAGCTCGACGACAACAGGCTCGACGACCTCGACCATGAGACGGGGCCGGCGCTCGACCGCAAGCTTTATTTCCGCGAGCTGCTGCGGCTGCAGGGCGAACTGGTGAAGCTGCAGGACTGGGTGCACCACGAGAAGAAGAAGGTCGTCGTGCTGTTTGAGGGACGCGATTCCGCCGGCAAGGGCGGCGTCATCAAGCGCATCACCCAGCGCCTCAACCCGCGCATCTGCCGTGTCGCGGCGCTGCCGGCGCCAAGCGAGCGCGAACGCACGCAATGGTACTTCCAGCGCTACGTCGCGCATCTGCCGGCCGGCGGCGAGATCGTGCTGTTCGACCGCAGCTGGTACAACCGCGCCGGCGTCGAGAAGGTGATGGGGTTCTGCACCGAGGAGCAGTATCAGGAGTTCTTCAAGTCGGTGCCGGAATTCGAGCGCATGCTGATCCGCTCCGGCACCATCCTGGTGAAATACTGGTTCTCGATCACCGACGAGGAACAGCAGTTCCGCTTCACCATGCGAATCCAAGACCCGCTCAAGCAGTGGAAGCTGAGCCCGATGGACGTCCAGGCGCGCAGCCGCTGGGAGCAGTACACCAAGGCCAAGGAGACGATGCTGGAGCACACGCATCTGCCTGATTCACCGTGGTGGATCGTCGACGCCGTCGACAAGAAGCGCGCCCGGCTCAACTGCATCTCGCATCTGCTGGACCAGATCCCCTATCAACAGGTTGAGCACGCGTCGGTCACGCTGCCGGCGCGGGTGCACAACCCGGACTATCACCGCGGCCCGGTCCCGCCAGACATGTACGTGCCGACGAAGTTCTGATCTTCTCCCTCTCCCCGCTCTTCGCGGGGTCGAGACGAGCGAAGCTCGCTCTTAGAGGGTTGGGGTGAGGGGCTGCCTCCACGAACACGGCGAGAGATGTACTCGCGGAGAGTCCCCCTCACCCGAATTCGAGCGTTGCTCGAATTCGACCTCTCCCCGCAAGCGGGGCGAGGTGACGAGATAAGCATCACCTCGCCTACTAATGGCGCAGGCTGGTACACTTGCTGCCGTCAGACGCCGACGCTAGGCTTCCCCGATTTGGTGCAGGGAGGCCTTGGTGACTCAATCCGACGATGTGAAGATTTCAGAAGACCGCCGCGACGCGCTGCGTTATGCGCTCGGGATCGGCGGTGGCGCCGCGCTCGCCGCCGCGATGGCCACTCCGGCCTCGGCGCAGACGGCCGCCGACAACACGCTCGACCGCATCCGCGCCAACAAGGTGCTGCGCATCGCCGTGCTGCCGGGCGAGCTGCCCTATTTCAACAAGGATCTCGCCACCGGCACATGGTCCGGCTTCTCGATCGAGATGGCCAACGATTTGGCAAAACTGCTCGACGTCAAGCTGGAATATGTCGAGTCCACCTACGGCAACTCGATCCTCGACCTGCAGGCCAACAAGATCGATCTCGGCTTCGCGCTCAACCCGACCCCGCAGCGCGCGCTGGTGGTCGACTTCACCAACCTGGTGTTCCCGCATCCATTCGGCGCGATGCTGAAGAAGGGCCTGGAGGCCAAGACTTCAGAGATCAAGACATGGGCCGACATCAACAAGCCCGAGGTGAATATCGCGGTCGACGTCGGCTCGGCCAACGAGGCGGTCGCCCGGCGCTTTGCGCCCAACGCGACCATCAAGTCGCTGAAGTCGCGCGACGAGGTGATGCTGGAGATGTCGTCGGGCCGCGTCGACGTCGTCGTCAACGCGCTGGTGCTCGGCCTGACCGCGATCGCCAAGAACCCGAATCTCGGCACCTACAAGATCCTGACCTCGCCGTCGGTGACGATCGCGAGCGGCATGGCGGTGCGCCGCGAGCCCGACAAGCACTGGCGCGATTTCCTGTCGGTGTGGGTCGACTACAACCGCGGCATCGGCCAGATGCGCGAATGGTTCGTCAAGGGACTGGCGCTCAGCGGCGTCAAGCCCGAGGACGTGCCGGTGGAGTTGAATATTTGATGTGAGAGCCTGCTCTCTCTCCCGCTCTTGCGGGGGACGGCCGGGGTGGGGGTGCCGCCCCGAGTCAGAATCTTCAAGTGGAGAAAGCCCCCACCCGCCGCGCTTCGCGCAGCGACCTCCCCCGCAAGCGCAGGGCTATCGCATGTGGCCGAGGAGTTCAAAAAGGAAGGCATCGTTCCATCCGGCGCGTTTGAGCTTGCCGCGCAGGGAGACTGTGGTGTCTGGGTGAGCCTGGGCGACGTTGAGGGCCAGGCGGCGAAGCACGGCCAGATTGGCCGGTCCGTTGTCTTTGCGATTGCGAGCAAGATCCTCGTCGAGGGTGACGTCGAGCGGCCAGTGAAGGCTATTTTCGATGCCCCAATGAGCGCGGACGATGCGCAGGACCTCTTTGCGGCTATAGGGGCGGCTCATCAGGAAGTAGCGCTCGACCGTGTCGTCCTGGCCCCGCTTGCTGGTGATGCGGGCAACAGCTTTGAGGCCTGGAAAGTCGTGCTTCCTGGCCATGTCGGGAGCCGGTGCAACGAGAGCAACACGCTTTTCGTTGCGTCCATGTTCAGCGTCTTTGGTGGTGAGCGAGGTCTTGCCCTTGCGTTTGGCGGCGCGGATTGCGGCTTTGGCATCCTCCAACAGAGTAGGCTGGTTCGCCTTCACCGCCAGCACGTAGTCGCCGCCCCGTTCCACGATCGCCTTGGCCATCGCGCGGTGGCAATGCAGGGCGTCGGCTGTGACCACGCAGCCCTTGAGCTGCAGAAGCGCAAGCAACTGCAGGGCGCCATCGGCTTCGTTGTTGTTCGGCGCCAGCACATTGGCGAGCGCCATGCGCGTCTGCGCCGCCCAGGCGGTCACCATCACCGGCGGCATGTGGCTCTTGCCGCGTTCGTAGCCGCGCCGCAACGCTTTGCCGTCGAGCGCGATCACCCCGCGTGGCCGCTTGATCTTCGCGCCTTGCGCAAAGGCCTTCATGAAGCGCCGAAACGCGACCTCAAACGCCTTCGGGTCAAGCATCCGGAACACCCGACTGAATGTGTCGTGGCTCGGCAGACCGTTCTTAAGCTCCAGCACATCCTGCCAAAGATAGGCCTTCATCCGGGCAAACAGCGCCATGTCGGTGCAACTCGTCGCCCCGCACAGCGTCGCCATCAGCGCGAGGAACAATATCTCGGTCAGGTCATGCAGCGCGTTGTCGGCCCGCGGGTCGGGCAACTCCGAAAAGCATTCCGCAAATCTCTGCATCGGCTGCTCCCTCAAGATCAGGAGCTATCCTCAGAATCCTTTTCTTCCGATTTGGCAACTACTTGCAGGCACGCACATGCGATTCCCCTGCCCGCAAGCGGGAGAGGTGAACTTTTGATGCGGCGGCAGCGTCGATCAGCTCACACCTTGTCGTAGGTCAGGCCGCGCTCCAGGTGCCGCGCCACCAGCGTCGACGGGAACAGGATCGCGAAATAGATCAGCGCCACGACCGTGTAGACCTCGAGCGGCCGGTAGGTGTCCGCATTGATCAGCGTCGCGTTGTAGACCAGATCGGGGACTGCGATGATCGACACCAGCGAGGTGTTCTTCAGTTGCGTCACCGACTGGTTGACATAGGGCGCCATCATCGGCTTCAGCGCCTGCGGCAGGATCACGAGCCGCATCAAGCGCCAGCCGCGGAAGCCGAGCGCCTTGGCGGCATCCCATTGCCCGACCGGTACACTCTCGATACTGCCGCGCACGATCTCCGCGTAGAACGCACCGCCATAGAGCGAGAGCACGCTGACGGCTGCGACATGCGCCGGAATGTTGACGCCGATCACCACCGGGAAGGCGTAGTAGAACCAGATGATCTGCACCAACAGCGGCGTGCAGCGGAACAATTCGATATAGGCGATCAGCAGCCAGTCAATGAAGGGAATGCGCCGCAAGCGCAGCATGCCGACGATCAGGCCGATCTGCGATCCCAGGATGATGGTGCCGATCGTGTAGGCGATGGTCCAGCCGAGCCCGAGCCAGAACAGATGACTGTATTTGGCAAGGATCCCAAAATCCCAAACGTAGTTCATCCTGCCTCTCGGTTACATCGGCCGATGTGATGTTCAAACATCGCAGGCGGGCTGGCAGAAGTCACGCGCTATAGCGGCTCGGCGAAACCGCGCGCGCATCGAATGACGACTGATCGACGGCGCCCAGCGCGACGACGTCTGCGCCAACGCCGATGCGATCACATCAAGGTCAGCCCGCCATCGACCGGCAGCATGGAGCCGGTGACATGGCCCGCTTCCGGCGACAGCAGGAACGCGACCACGGCGGCGACCTCGTCGGCCTGGGCCAGTCGCTGCATCGGATTGGCTTTTGCCACCCGCTCCCAGGTCTGCGGATCCAGCGCGCCGACCAGCCCGGGATCCTTCTGCGTGTAACCCGGCATCACGGCGTTGGCGGTGGCGCCTGAGGGCGCAAGCTCGATCGCCAACGACTTGACCAGCACTTCGAGCGCGGCCTTGGCCGCGGCCGATCCGGGATAGGTGGCGCCGGGCACGAAACGATGCGGCCCGAAGCTCGAGACCGCGACCACGCGCCCGTGCGCGTTACGGGTGAGATCAGGCAGCGCAGCGGCCGCCATCTCGTGGAATGCTGCCGCCATCACGGCAAAGGCGCGCTCCAGGCCTTCACGCGGCAGGCTGGCAAAATCGCGCCGGTCGGCAAAGCCCGCGGCGTGCACGATGGTATCGACCGGCCCGAACGCGGCGCGCGCCGCATTGACGAGTTCGGCGCCGGTGCCGGCCGCGGCCAGATCGCCGGTGCGATATTCGACTTTTGCGCCCTTGCTTCGGCAGGCTTCTGCAACAGATGCCAGCCGTTCGCGCCCGGCGGCTTCGGCGCCCCGTCCGTGCAGCATCAGGCACTGATCGGGGCCGGCCAGCCGCCGTACAACCGCAGCACCGATGCCGGAGCCGCCTCCCGTGATGATTGAAACTCGCATGAACCGCGTGAGATGAGCTGCTTGCCGAGGATTTTGGACTATAGGTTCGGCGTCACGAAATGCAAACCGGGATCACAATCCCGCGCGGACGCCGGGCGCCGCAATACGCCATTCACATGCGCAACCTATAGTTGACAACGGCTGCGAAAGTACCATTTTCAGCCGGGACGCGCACCGAGGCCGGGCTCGAGCGCGGGCGGGAAGCGGCAGCAGGGGCATGGCGGCGAACGGCGCGAAAACCATATCGACCCGCGGGGAGCGGCTGATCGCGGCCATGGAGATGCGTGGCATGCGCAAGCAGCATGCGCTGGCGCACGCGCTCGGCGTCAACGAGAGCACCGTCACGCGCTGGATCAAAAACGGGCCGATGTCGCTGGAGAGCGCAATCGCGCTCTGCCAGGCACTAGATATGTCGCTGGACTGGTTTCTTGCCGGTCACGGATCAATCGACCGGAACGGCACCGCGTCTGCGCTGCCGCCGGCGGACGCGCGGCTGTGGTCCTCGTTCAGGAAGTTCGAAGCCAGCATGAGCACGCAATCGAGGTCGCTGCTGATCGATTTCATGGACTCGATGGTGCCGCGCTAGGGCGCGGTCGCGGCGATTGTCCGCCTCTTGTTCCGCCCCTTGCCCGCGGCGCAAGGACAATTTCGCCGCGTTGCCCTCCGCGCAACTAAAACGCGACAATATAGTTATAACACATCCTAAGATTGAATCTCCCATAAGCTCCGACCAACGGTCGCAGAAACCCATGCTTGAAATTTAAGAGGATCGTCATGCCCACACCGATTACCATCAACGTGCGCAACAACAGCCCGACCCTTCAGAACTTCTTCTTCTTCCAGCAGCCGGCGGTCTACACCGGCGGGCAGGAAGTCTACACCAACAGCCTGTACACGCAGGCGCTGCTGCCTTACGCGACGTCGGGTGCCGTCCTGACGTTTTCGGTGGTGCTGCAGTTCTATGCGGGCGTTCAACAGCAGGTGAGCCCGCCGGTGATCGGCAAGCCGTCCGGACAATTGGCGGCCAGCCAACCGATCGGTCTGACGCCGGCCAGCGGCGGCGCGCAGACCAACAACACGACGACCATGACGGTCAATCCGTCGCTCGGCCTCTCGGTACCGGTCTCCACGTCCGGGCCGCAGACCGGCTCGTTCCGCATCATCACGCCGGTCTTCAATCCGGTGCTGACCAATTACAACGCCGGCTCGGCCGTGCAGACGCTGACCGGCGGCATCACGCTGTCGAACTTCGTGACCGCCCAGCCGAACACCAATCTGGACTGTCAGCCGGTCATCATCTTCTACGTCCAGACCGGCACCTACACGCCCGGCACGGTGATGAACTTCACGTCGTCATCGGCCACCGCCGCGCTCTGCAAC
The DNA here is from genome assembly GCF_049949265.1 of Bradyrhizobium genosp. P. NCBI lineage: Bacteria > Pseudomonadati > Pseudomonadota > Alphaproteobacteria > Hyphomicrobiales > Nitrobacteraceae > Bradyrhizobium > Bradyrhizobium genosp. P. Next base: position 6,752,567 of record NZ_CP188195.1, read on the forward strand.
GCAACGCCGGGATATTCGACCTTCAATGTCGTGTACAACGCGGACGGCACCTGGACGGTTACGCCCTTCGCGCTGGTTCGCGCTTTGGGGGGCGCATTTGAACTCGTCGAAGGTAACACCGCCACCAATGCCGAGATCCTGAACGAGGCGGGAACGGCCGTCATCGCGACCGGCTACGTCGCCGGAGGCAACTTCAATTCCCCGATCCTGGTGCAGAATCTGAACAACCCAGGGGCCATCAACATGCTCAGCGAGTATCAGGTCGGACCGATCGGCGGCCCGTATATCGGCACCATGTGCACCCAAAAGCTCGGAACCGCCGCGACGTTCTCCGCCTAGACCATGACCGGTTCTGACTGAATCAGGACCGGCAGGTGCGATCATGATGCGATGGCAGGACATCGCATCATGATCTTGTTGCTTGGCGTGATTGTCCGGGCGCCGAAGGCTACCGCCAGAAAACTACCGCCAAATTACCGCCAAATTACCGCCAGGGCTCGACGACGATCTTGGTGTGCGCCTCGGGATTGGCGAGGTCGGCAAACGCCTGCGCCACGCCGCCGATGCCGACGCGGCCGGTCACCAGCGATGCGGCATCAACCTGCCCTTCCGCGATCAGGCGCAGCGACCAGGCAAATTCCTCCGGCGTGTAGCCGAGCACGTATTGGACGTTCAGCTCCTTGACGATGCCGAGCATCGGCTCGGAATGATCGGTCTCCATGCAGACCCCGACCACGACGATTCGGGCGTGGCGCGGAGCCCCCTCGAACACCTGCTGCAACACGCCGGGAACGCCGACACATTCGAAGATCAGCGCGGGCTTCACGGCCGGCAACATCGCTTGCAAAGGTGGTCTCGCGGCCTTCTCTTCCGCCGTCATCTGCGCGTGCTCGGCCCAGCTCGCATAGGGCTGCGTCCTGGCGGGATCGATCACGACATCGGCGCCCATCTGCTCGGCGAGCCGGCGCCGCGCCGGCGAGTAATCGGCGGCGACGATCGGGCCGAGCCCTTTGATCTTCAGCGCGGCGATGACCGCGAGGCCCACCGGGCCGCAGCCGATCACTAGCGGCACCTCGCCACCCCTGATATTGGCCATCGCCACCGCATGCACGCCGACCGCGAGCGGTTCGGTCAACGCAGCGTGCTCGGCCGCAAGTCCGTTCGGCACTTCCAGCAGCAGGGCCTCGCTGAGCAGCATCTGCTCGGCATAGGCACCGAGATTGTCGTTGGAATAGCCGATGCCCTGCGGCCCCTGCGGCGTCACAAGCGTCGGCACCGAGCACACTTTTGTGCCGGGCTTCAGCCTGCGCGCGGTGTCCGGACCGTAATCAAGTATCTCGCAGCAGAACTCATGGCCGAACACGACGTCGCGGGACGGGTCCATCGGCTTGCGGCCGGGAAAGAATTTGGTCAATTCCGCCATGCGGTGAGCGTGCTTGCGCGCGTGCAGATCGGAACCACAGATACCGCAGGCCAGCGATTTGACCAGCACCTGGCCGGCGCCCGGCTTCGGCTCGGGCATGGTGCCGGCGACGATCTCGCCGTCCCTGAAGATGGCTGCGCGCATAATTCCTCCCCTGCTCTGTTTCCAGAACAGTAGCACGGCGGATCACAACGAATAGCGCATGGCACCCTTGCCGGCGCAGGATTGCGTCACGTTGGAAAACTCGCCTTCGAAGGTCGCTGCGACCGACCAGCCGTTGCGTCATTTGATCTCGGCAGAGGCCGTGGTCAGGGCCAAGGTCAGGTTGCTGGCGCCGCCGGCCTGAAATTTTGCATTTTGCAGCGTCACCGTGCCCGTGCCGACCGAACGGGAGTTGGTCACGACCGCCGTCGTCAAATCCACCAGCGTACCGCCGGAGTAGGTATTGATGCCCGACAGCTGAACGTTGGCACCGCTGGAGCCCGTATTGTTCAAGTGCAGGTTGCCGGCGCCGGTACCGTCCGCGATTACGCCCTGCAGATTGACCTGGGCGCCGTTCGCATCGACCGTGCCGCCCGCGGCATTGACGGCGATGGTGTTGGAGAAAGCGACGCTGGAGATCGTCGGCGCTTGCATCTGGAAGGTGCCGCCATTGAGCGTGATGGTGCCGCTGCCGACCGAATACGCATTCGTCGCCTGCACCGTTCCGGCCGAGATCAGCGTGCCGCCGGAATAGCCATTGGTACCAGCACGCTGGTGCCGAGCTGCTGTACCATCACGCCAGGCGTAATGCCGTCGTTGATGTTGGCGTTGATGGTGATGGTCTTGACAGGGACGTGGCCAGTGTCGTTCGCAAGGTTGATCAGGCCGCCGGTTGGCTGCGCGCCGGCGGTTGGGGACCAATTGCTTGCGGCTTGATAGTCGTCGGTGGCACCGGTCGATGTGAAGCTCTGCGCCTGCGCCGTGCCGCCCCACAGCGCGCCGGCAATTGCGGCGGCGACAAGCGCGGTGACCGCTCGTCGCGGACCTTGCTTAAACCGGCAAGTCAAAAGCCAATAAATGAAAAACACGACAACGCCCGGAAGCTCCGGCGCGCGCGGCACCGGTTACCTCAGCCTACCATGCGGTTTTCTGCAGTTTTGCGGATTGTTTCCGGACCGATCGTCCCGAAGAGACTTTCGGCCGATCTGTTGTACCCGTGCAACGTTCAGAGCGCCCTGCGTCGCAACCAGCGCGCGATTTCGACCGTCAATCAGGCATTTGGCGAGGGTTCGCCGGCTACGGCCAGCAATTGCGAGCGGCGGATGCGCTCGCGGTGGGCGGTGTAGAGGCCGCTCGCGACGATGAACGCGGCGCCGGCAATGGTCCAGCTATCGGGTAGTTCGCCGAAGACGAGGAAGCCGAGGATGCTGACCCACACCAGCTGCGTGTAGGAAAACGGCGCCAGCACCGAGGCATCGCCATAGCGGAACGCCAGTACCACGATCCACTGCCCCGCAGTCGACGCCACCCCGATCAGGATGCCGAACAGGATGTCGTGCCAGGTCGGTGTGACCCAGACGAACGGCACCAGCGCGGAGACAATGACGACGCCTACGATCGACGAATAGGCCATGATGGTGACGGGGCGTTCGCCGCCGCTCATCATGCGCGTCATGATCAGCGTGCCCGCCCAGGCCAGCGCGGACACGATCGGGAAGAACGCCGCAGGATGGAACGCGGCGGTGCCGGGCCGCAGGATGATGAAGACACCGACCAGACCGACCGCGGTCGCGATCCAGCGCCGCAGGCCGACCTTCTCGCCGAGGAACGCGATCGACAGCGCGGTGACGAACAGCGGCGAGACGAAGCTGGTAGCAGAAGCCTCCGCGATCGGCAGGAAGCTCAGTCCGGTGATGAAGAGCAGCGACGAGCCGAGCAGCGCCGAACCGCGCAGCACATGCAGGCCCGGACGGTTGCTCTGCAACGCAAACAACCGCGAGCCGGGCAACATCGAAGGCAGCATGATCAGCGCGAACACCACGAAGCGGATCCAGGTGATCTCGACCGAGGGCAACGTCGACGACAGATATTTTGCGGTGACGTCGGAGGTGCCCAGAAACACCGTCGACAGCAGGATCAGCGCGATGCCCTTGAACGGCCGGTCGGTGCGCGCAGGTGCTTTGCGAGCGGCGGTCGTCTTTGCAGGCAATGGCAAATAGGCGCCGTCCAGACTGGCGGCAGCGGCGGGGGGCGGAGTCACGGCAATCTCGATGGCAAAATAAAGCGAATCTGCGAGCCTCTCAAAAACTCCAATTCCGCCCAGAGAACAATGCCCGAAAACGGGACTCCGATATGCATCCGGGCGCGCGGCGGCCTGCCGCAGCCTGCGCGCAGCCGTCATTGAAACAGTTCGTTAAGAACTGTGTGCGCGGCGCTAGAGCATCGGAAGCGAGCGCGGCTTCGGCCCGCGCGGAAACGCCTTGTCGAGCGCTGTGATCTCGCTGTCACCGAGCTTGAGATCTCCAGCCGCCGCATTCTCCCCCGCATGATCCGCGCTCGATGCCTTCGGAATCGCAAGCACGGATGGAGCGCGAGTCAGGAAGCTGAGCGCCACCTGGCGCGCGGTCGCCTTGTGCGCATCCGCGATCGATTGCAGCACCGCGCCGCCCTTGCTCGATGGCGATGGAAAATCATTGTGGCCGAAGGGCGAATAAGCAACGACAGCGACGCCATGTTGCTCGCACCACGGGATCACCGCGTGCTCGAGCGCGCGCTCCTGCAGATGATAGAGCACCTGGTTGCAGGCAATCTTGCCCTCGCCCGCGACGTCGAGCAATTCGTCGAGATCCTCGGTGTCGAAATTGCTGACGCCCCAGGAACGGATCTTGCCGGCCGCGATCAACTCATCGAACGCCGCAACCGTGTCCGCCAACGGGTAGGACCCGCGCCAGTGCAGCAGATAGCAGTCGAGGCGATCGGTCTTCAGCCGCTTCAGCGAACGCTCGCAGGCGGTGATGGTGCCACGCCGAGACGCGTTGCTCGGCAGCACTTTTGAGACCAGGAACAGTCTGTCGCGCTGGCCTGCGGTGGCGTCCGCGATCACGAGCTCGGCGTCGCCATACATCTCCGCGGTATCGATATGGGTCATACCGGCGTCGATGCCGCGCTTCAGCGCAGCGACAGCCGACTTGCGGTCGCCGCGATCGAGATACCAGGTGCCCTGCCCGATCACCGAAACCCGCGGGCCGTTGCTGCCGAATGTTTTTGTCTGCATGGTCGTCTCGTCGTTCCCGTGATGTTTGGAACCGCGAGCAGGACGATAGAGCAAACGGGCGATAATGTCTCCACACCGTCGTCCCTGCGAAAGTAGGGACCCATAACCACAGGGCGTTGTTGTTGAGAAACGCTGTGGCCACAGCGTTCTGCAACACGCACATTTGTGGTTATGGGTCCCGGGTCAAGCCCGGGCGCGCGCTCGCACAACGGCGCCTCTCTACCACCTCAAACGTTGAGATTCATCCACACGGCCTTCGGCTCGGTGAAATTGTCGAGCGCGGCGGTGCCGTGCTCGCGGCCGAGGCCGGAGTCGCGCTCGCCGCCCCACGGCAACCGCACATCGGTATAGCCATAGGTGTTGATCCACACCGTTCCGGCGCGCGCCCTCTTCGCAAATCGCTGCACGCGGCCGATGTCGGCGCTCCAGACACCGGCGGCGAGGCTGTAGGCGGTGCCGTTGGCGATGCGCAGCGCATCCGCCTCGTCCTTGAACTTGATCACGCTGACGACGGGGCCAAAAATCTCCTCCTGCGAGATCCGCATTTCGTGCGCGACATTGGCGAACACCGCGGGGCTGATGAAATAGCCGCGATTGCCGACGCGTTCGCCGCCGGTCGCAAGCACAGCGCCCTCTTGTCTGCCGATCTCGACATAGTCGAGGATCGAGCGCATCTGCTTCTCGGAGATGACGGGGCCGAGCACGGTGGCGCGGTCGGCCGGATCGCCGATCCGCAGCGCCTCGGCGCGGGCGACCAGGCGTTCGACCACCTCGTCATACGCCTTCTCCTGCACCAGCACACGCGAGCCTGCCGAACAGACCTGCCCGGCGTTGAAGAAGATACCGGCCGCCGCCGCCTTGGACGCGGCTTCGAGATTGGCATCGTCGAAGATCACATTGGCGGACTTGCCGCCGAGTTCGAGCGATACCCGTTTGAAGTTGCCGGCGGCGCCCTTCATGATGCCGCGGCCGACGCCGGGCGAGCCCGTAAACGTCACCTTGTCGACATCGGGATGATTGACCAGCGCGTCGCCGACCACACGGCCGGGACCGGTGACGATGTTGAGCACGCCGCGCGGCAGGCCGGCTTCGAGCGCGAGTTCGCCGATCCTCAGCGCCGACAGCGAGGTCAGTTCGGCAGGCTTCATCACGACGGTGCAACCACAGGCCAGCGCCGGCGCGAGCTTCCACATCCCGATCATCAGCGGGAAATTCCACGGCACGATCGCAGCGACGACACCGACCGGTTCGCGCACCGTATAGGTCAGCGCGTCGTCGCGCGTCGACACGACCTCGCCGCTGATCTTGTCGGCCCAGCCTGCGTAATAGATCAGCGTGTCGATTGCGGCCGGGAGATCCTGGCGCAGCACCGCCGAGATCGGCTTGCCGGCATCGAGACTCTCGAGCGCCGCGATCTCGTCGGCGTGCTGCTTGAGAAGCTCGGCCCATTTCAAGAGGATGTGGCCGCGCTCGGCGGCGCGCATGGTGCGCCATGGCCCCTCGAAGGCGCGGCGGGCGGCGGCGACGGCGCGGTCGACATCGGCCTCGTTGCCTTCGGCAACCGTCGCGATCACCTGCTCGGTCGCGGGATTGAGCGATTTGAAGGTGCGTCCGGACAGCGAACGGACTCGTGCGCCGTCGATCAGCAGCAGTTCGTCCCTCGGAGCCTGGCGGCGGTCCTGAGCATGGTCATATGCAACTGACATCATATTTCTCCCTGTGTTCTGCTTCAACCTAGGAGACATTCTTCAGCAGTAAATATGATATCTTGTACCTATTGGTATACCAGTATATGAAGTAGACTTCATAAGCGGTGAACCAAAATGCTGCAGATCGAGATCGAGACCGTCTGGCGTTTTCGGAAAGACGACAGTCGGCAGACCATCGTCGTGATGCTCGGCATCCTCAACGAAATCAGGAAGACCGGGAAGATCACCAGCGCCGCCAACGACGCGCATCTGTCCTATCGCCATGTCTGGAACCTGATCGAGCAGTGGTCGGACTTCTTCGGCGTGCCGCTGGTCGAGACGCAGCGCGGCAAGGGCTCGAAGCTGACGCCGTTCGGCGAGAAGCTGGTATGGGCCGGCCAGCGCATGCAGGCACGGCTCGGGCTGCAGCTCGAAAATCTCGCCCAGGAGCTGGTCACCGAGATCAAGCCGTTCCTGCAGCAGCGGCCGCAGGTGATCCGCGTCCATGCCAGCCACGGTTTTGCGGTCTCGAAGCTGCGCGAATTCCTCGATCGCGAGAGCGGCATGGGCGTCGACCTGCGCTACGTCTCTAACCAGAACTCGCTGGTGTCGCTGGCGCAGGGCGCCTGCGATCTCTCCGGCGTCCATCTGCCGCGCGGCGAATTGCGCGCGCAGGGCATCAAGGCCTGCGCGGAATGGCTCGATCCGCGCGAGGACCGCGTGATCAATTTCGTGACCCGCGAGATGGGACTGATGGTCAAGCGCGGCAACCCGCTGAAGATCGCCTCGCTGAAGGACCTGGTCGACCGCAAGGCCCGCTTCGTCAACCGCGATCACGATTCCGGCACGCGGCTGCTGTTCGACCAGTTGCTGGCGCTGCACAAGATTCCCGAGAGCCGGATCAACGGCGCCCAGCAGATGGAATTCACCCATGCCGCGGTCGCGGCCTATGTCGCGAGCGGCATGGCGGATGCGAGTTTCGGCGTCGAGGCCGCCGCGCGGCAGTTCGGATTGGACTTCATCCGGCTGCTCACGGAGGATTATTTCTTCGTCTGCAAGCGCGCCTTCCTGGAGACCGAGCCGATGCAGCGCGTGCTCGACATCATGAAGAGCGGCGAGTTTCACAAGGCCGTGGGCGCCCTTCCCGGCTATATCGCGTCGAACACCGGCGCGGTCAGCGGCGTGAAGGATTTTCTCGACAAGATGTATTCGGATCGTTGATCAGGGACGTCCGTCGGCAAGCTGAGCCGCGGTACCGGTAACGCGACGATTTGGCGCCAACGCGCCTAGTGGCTGATCATCCAGGGACGCGCAGTCGGGAACCCCTTCGCACCGCTTTTGCTCTTGGTCACCAGCCGCGCCGGCTTCTTCTTCCCCGTCGAGCAGCAGCCGCAGCCCGGGCCGTGCGAAGCCTTGTACTGATCGAGCGTCTTCGGCGCGTGTCGGCTCTGCTCGTTGGTCGCATGTGCCTTGCGCTTGTCCGAGGGCATGCAGAAGAAGGCCGGCGCGGTCAGGATCACGCGCGGCGATTGCGTTTCGCATTGCGGACAGTCCAGCGGCAGGTCGCATTCGGCCATCGGCCGCATGTCGGTGAACGGGCCGCAATCGTTGCAGAGATATTCGTAGACGGGCATCTTTGATCCTTGCGCAATCGAGTGTGATATCTCTCGCGATGGATGCGGGGCGGCCACTAGCCGGGCCGTCCCGCATCCATCGCGCAGGGATCACTTGTCGGGTGAGATCGGCATCTGGATGTCGCCCTTGATGTGCTTGATCGGTCCGGCCGATGACGGCATCACGTCGAAGTCGAAGATCTCCGTCGGCAGCCACAGCGTGGCGCAGGCATTGGGCACGTCGACCACGCCGGAGATATGGCCCTGGCACGGCGCGGTGCCGAGGATCGAATAGGCCTGGGCGCCGGAGTAGCCGAACTTCTTCAGATACTCGATCGCGTTCAGACAGGCCTGGCGATAGGCGATGTGAACGTCGAGATAATGCTGCTTGCCGGCCTCGTCGACCGAGATGCCCTCGAAGATCAGATAATCCTTGTAGTTCGGCGTGATCGGCGACGGCTTGAACACGGGGTTCTTGATGCCGTATTTCGAGACGCCGTCCTTGATGATGTCGACCTTGATGTGCAGCCAGCCGGCCATCTCGATGGCGCCGCAGAAGGTGATCTCGCCGTCGCCCTGGCTGAAATGCAGGTCGCCCATCGAGAGGCCACCGCCGGGCACATAGACCGGGAAGTAGATCTTCGAGCCGCGCGAGAGATCCTTGATGTCGCAATTGCCGCCGTGTTCGCGCGGCGGCACGGTGCGTGCGCCTTCGAGACCGATCTTGGCCTTGGCGTCGCCCTTGGCCTGACCGGCATGCGCGGTCGGCGCAAACGGAGGATTGGCAAGACCCGGGACGCGGGTCGGGTCGGTCGCGATCAGCTCGGCTTCACGCTTGTTCCAGGCCGCCAGCATCTTGGCATCGGGCAGACAGCCGATCAGGCCAGGATGGATCAGGCCGGCGAAGTTGACACCGGGGATGTGACGCGACGACGTGTAGAGGCCTTTGATGTCCCAGATCGACTTCTGCGCCAGCGGGAAGTGATCGGTGAGGAACCCGCCGCCGTTCTGCTTGGAGAAGAAGCCGTTGAAGCCCCAGAGGCTCTCCTTCAGCGGGCCGACGTCGAGGAGGTCGACGACCAGGAGATCGCCGGGCTCGGCGCCCTTGACGCCGATCGGGCCTGACAGGAAGTGCACGATCGACAGATCGATGTCGCGCACGTCGTCGGCCGAGTCGTTGTTCTTGATGAAACCACCGGTCCAGTCGACGGTCTCGATGATGAAGTCGTCGCCCGGGCTGACCCACTCGACGATCGGAACCTCCGGATGCCAGCGGTTGTGGATCTTGTCGTTTTCATAGGCCGACTTGTTGAGATCGACCTTGATCAGTGTATCAGGCATCGCAATGCTCCCCTTGGTTTACACGGTTGAAAGTTTGAGCGTGATCTTGTCGGAAAACCGCTTCACACTTTTCCGGATCACGCTCCGTGGCTACACAGACAGATATTTCGAGATCTGCGCCGCATCGACGCTGGCGCGCGGATCGTCACGAACGATCTCGCCGTTCTCGATGACGAGAACGCGGTCGGCGATGTCGAGCGCAAAGCTCAAGACCTGCTCGGAGACGACGATTGACAGTCCCCGCTCGTCGCGGATGCGCTTCAAGGTCCGCGCCATGTCCTTGATGATCGACGGCTGAATGCCCTCGGTCGGCTCGTCCAGCAGCAGCAACTTCGGCTTGGTCGCGAGCGCGCGGGCGATCGCCAATTGCTGTTGTTGCCCGCCGGAGAGATTGCCGCCGCGGCGCCCCTTCATCTCCAGCAGCACCGGGAAAAGTTCATAGATATCACCGGGAACTTCCGAACCGCCGGAGACCACGAGCCCGGTCTCGATATTCTCCTCCACCGTCATGGTGGAGAAGATCATGCGGCCCTGCGGCACATAAGCGAGGCCCTTGGCGACCCGCTGATAGCTCTTCATGGTGCCGAGTTCGGTGCCATCCATGGTCACCGAGCCGCTCTTGGTCGGCAGGATGCCCATCAGCGATTTCATCAGCGTGGTCTTGCCCATGCCGTTGCGCCCCATGATCGCGACGATCTCGTTGGACGCGACCGAGACGTTGAGGCCGTGCAGCACCTCGCTCTGGCCATAGGCGACGTGAAGATCGTTGATTGCCAGCATGCGGTTCTCCTACGGCTTAACGTTCTTCACCTCTCCCCATCGGGGAGAGGTGAACTGAGTTCGCGGCTATGGCTCGACCTGCGTTGATCATCCGTCAGTGTCCGAGATAGACTTCGATCACCTTCGGGTCGTTCTTGACGTGCTCCATGGTCCCCTCGGACAGGATCTGTCCCTGGTGCAGCACGGTGACCTTGTGGGCGATGTCCTCGACGAACTTCATGTCGTGCTCGATCACGAGCACCGATCGGTCCTTGATGATGCGGTTGAGCAACTCGGCGGTCTTGGCACGCTCGGAGACGCTCATGCCGGCGACCGGCTCGTCGAGCATCAGCAGGTCCGGATCCTGGATCAGCAGCATGCCGATCTCGAGCCACTGCTTCTGGCCGTGGCTGAGCTGGTCGGCATAGGTGTTGAGCCGGTCCTTCAGGAAGATCATTTCGGCAACCTCCTCGACCCGCTGCTTGACGGCGTCGTCACGTTTGAACGCCAGCGAGCCGAACACGGTGCGCCCGCGCGGGTAGGAGATTTCGAGGTTCTCGAACACGGTGAGGTCCTCGAACACCGACGGCGTCTGGAACTTGCGTCCGACGCCGGCCTGCACGATCTCGTTCTCGCGCAGCCTCGTCAGCTCCTGGCCGCGGAATTGGATCGAGCCCGAAGTCGCCCTGGTCTTTCCGCAGATCAGGTCGAGCACCGTGGTCTTGCCGGCGCCGTTCGGGCCGATGATGACCCTGATTTCGTTCTCTTCGACGTAAAAGGAGAGATCGTTGACCGCCTTGAAGCCGTCGAAGGATACGGTGAGGCCGGAGACGGCGAGCAGGAAGTCCTTGGGCTGATGACCGACTAGCATGATGGTCCTCCTCACTCGGCCGGTGCGCCGTCGGCGATCAGGGCCGCCGATTTCGGTTTGCGTGACGCCAGCAGGCGATCGATGCGCGGCTGGACATAGTCCGCCCAGATCCCGGACAGGCCGTTCGGGAACGCCAGCACGACCGCGATGAAGAGCGCGCCGAGGCCGAACAGCCAGAGCTGCGGAAAGGATTCCGACAGGCTGGTCTTGGCGAAGTTGACCAGCAGCGAGCCCCACACCGCGCCGAAGATCGACATCCGGCCACCGACCGCGGTGTAGATCACCATCTCGATCGACGGCACGATGCCGACAAAGGACGGCGACATGAAGCCAACCTCGAGCGTGAACATCGCGCCGCCGATCGCGGCGAACACCGCTGCGGCGCAGAAGGCGAAGATCTTGAAGTTGGCGACGCTGTACCCGGAGAAGCGCACGCGGTCCTCCTGCTCCCTCATCGCTACCAGGATGCGCCCGAGTTTTGTCAACCGGATGAATTGCGCGGCGATGATGCAGCCGAACAGCAATACCACCTCGACGAAGTACAGGATGAACTTGGCGTGGTCGGTACGGATATCCCAGCCGTGCAGCGTACGCAGGTCGGTGATGCCGTTGATGCCGCCGGTGTAGCCCTGCTGTCCCACGATCAGGATGGTGAGGATCGCCGCGATCGCCTGCGTGATGATCGCAAAGTAGACGCCACCGACCCGGCGCTTGAACATCGCGGCGCCGATGATGAAGGCAAAGAACGCCGGCACAACGAGGATCGCGAGCACCGTGAGCGGAAAGCTGTGAAACGGCTTCCAGAACGTCGGCAATTCGGTGATCTGGTTCCAGTCCATGAAGTCGGGAATGCCCGGCGTCGACTGGATCTTGGTGTTCTCGACGCTGGAGGCCTCGAGCTTCAGATACATCGCCATGCAGTAGCCGCCGAGGCCGAAGAACACGCCCTGCCCCAGGCTCAGGATGCCGCCATACCCCCAGCACAGCACGAGGCCGATGCCGACGAAGGCGTAGGTCAGATATTTGGCAACCAGATTGAGGCGGAAGATATCCAGCGCCAGCGGCAGGATGACGAACAACACGAGCGCCAGTGCGATGAAGCCGATGAGTTCGGAGCGATTGAAAAAGCGCGAGTTGATGACCATGACTTTTATCGCCTGCCTGTTCTTACTTGCGGACCTTGAGCGCGAAGAGTCCCTGCGGCCGCACCATCAGGATCCCGACGATCGTCAGCAGCGTGATGACCTTGGCCATCGATCCCGACAGGAAGAACTCCAGCGTCGACTGGGTCTGCGAGATCGAGAAGGCGGAGGCGATCGTCCCGAGCAGGCTGGCGGCGCCGCCGAACACGACGACCAGGAAGGTGTCGACGATGTAGAGCTGGCCGGCGGTCGGTCCGGTCGATCCGATCATGGTGAAGGCTGAACCCGCGATCCCGGCGATGCCGCAGCCGAGGCCAAACGTGTAGCAGTCGACCTTCTCGGTATTGATGCCGACGGCGCCTGCCATGACGCGGTTTTGCACCACCGCACGAACCTGCTTGCCCCATTTCGACCAGAACAGCACGTAGGCGACCGCGAGGGTGATCAGCATGGTCAGCGCCATCACGAACATGCCGTTGATCGGGATCTGGATCGAGTCGGTGGCCTGCCAGGAACCCATCATCCATTCGGGCAGATCGACGCCGACCTCGCGCGCGCCGAAGATCGAGCGATAGGCCTGCTGCAAGATCAGGCTGAGGCCCCAGGTCGCGAGTAGCGTATCGAGCGGGCGCTTGTAGAGATGGCGTATCAACGCCCACTCGACCAGCATGCCGAGCGCGCCCGAGGCCACGAACGCCAATATCATCGCGACGAAGAAGTATCCGGGAAACAGTGACGGGAGATATTGCTGGAACGCATTCGACGTCATCCAGGTGACGTAGGCGCCCAGGATCATGAACTCGCCATGGGCCATGTTGATGACGCCCATCTGGCCGAAGATGATGGCGAGCCCCAGCGCCATCAACACGTAAACGGAGAACAGGATAAGCCCGGCAAAGCCCTGCATCGCGAGGATGGCGCCGAGATCGCCGATCGAATAGTCACCGAACATGATGGTTCTCCGTTAGTCCAAGGGCGCGCCTCGCTTCACCTCTCCCGCTTGCGGGGGAGGTCGCAGCGCATCGAACGATGCGTTGCGGGTGGGGGCTCTTTCCTCACGAAGAGCGTGACTCGCGGAGACACCCCCACCCCAACCCTCCCTCGCAAGCGGGAGAGGGCGTACAGTTTCCTCTGCGGCGGCCTTACTGGTAGCCCTTCGGGAACGGATTCGGCTCGACGAGATCGGCGGTTTCGTAGATCAGCTCGTACTGGCCATCGGCCTTGGCGCGTCCGACCCTAGTCTTCGACCACAAATGATGGTTCTCGTGGATACGGACATAGCCTTCCGGTGCGCCTTTGAACTCGACGCCGGGCGACGCCGCTGCGATCTTGTCGATGTCGAAGGAGCCGGCCTTCTCCGCGGTTAACTTCCACAGCCACGGGCCGAGATAGGCAGCCTGGGTGACGTCTCCGATCACGGTCTTCTCGCCCCACATCTTCTTGAACGCGGGCACGAAGGCCTTGTTGTTCGCATTGTCGAGCGACTGGAAGTACTTCATGCAGGCATAGGCGCCCGCGATGTTCTCGCCGCCGATGCCGTCGATCTCGTCTTCGGTCACCGAGATGGTCAGGAGCGTCTGCTTCGACAGGTCGATGCCGGCCGCCTTGAGCTGCTTGTAGAAGGCGACGTTGGAGCCGCCGACGATGATCGCGTAAATCACGTCGGGCTTGGTCAGCTTGATCTTGTTGATGACCGAGTTGAACTGGGTCGAGGCAAGCGGGAAGTATTCCTCGCCGACCACCTTGCAACCTTGCAGATGGCCCTCGATGTGCTTGCGCGCGATCTTGTTCGAGGTACGCGGCCAGATGTAGTCGGAGCCGAGCAGATAGAAGCTCTTGGACCCCTTGGTCTTGTTGACCCAGTCGAGGCCGGCGAGGATCTGCTGGGTGGCTTCCTGGCCGGTGTAGATGACGTTCTTGGACTGCTCGAGGCCTTCATAGAAGGTCGGGTAGTACAGCATGCCGTTGTACTGCTCGAATACCGGCAGCACCGCCTTGCGCGAGGCCGAGGTCCAGCAGCCCATCACGGCGGCGCATTTGTCGTTGACCAGCAGCTTCTTGGCCTTCTCGGCGAAAGTCGGCCAGTCACTCGCGCCGTCTTCCTGGATAAACTTGATCTTGCGGCCGAGCACGCCGCCGGTCTCATTGATCTGCGAGATCGCGAGCTTCTCGGCTTCGACCGACCCGGTCTCGGAGATCGCCATGGTGCCGGTCACGGAGTGGAGGATGCCGACGGTGACTTCGCTATCGGTGACGGCAAGACCCGTGGTATTGACCGCGGAAGTCGCCGGAACGTCCGCGAACGAGGGACGCGGCAACATCGAAATGGCCGGCAGCGCGGCCATCCCCATCAAGAGCTTGCGCCGAAGTGGAGACTTCAGGCCTCGTTTAATCTCGTCTGACATGAGCACCCCATTGGTTCGAGAACGCTTATTGGTGGGGCAAGGATTGCTTATTTTTGTGCAGCGCACTGATACGCAAGATCGCGTATACTGCACCGCAAAATAGCGACGTAGGTTTCTGGTACGGGATTGCCAGCGACAGAGAGCTTTTTCCGGATCAGGAGTGGGGCGAAGTGGCAGGGCGGCAGCGGATTGACCGCGTCAGGCGCCAGTACAACCAATGGGTTGCAAACCAGACGCTGGAAGACTACGCGCTCCGCTTCACCGCCAAGAGCGCGCGGCGGTGGTCGGCCGCCCGCGTCGCCAACACCGCGCTCGGCGCGATCTCCTTCCTCGCGCTGGAAGCGATCGGCGGCACCATCACGCTGAACTATGGCGCGATGAACGCCTCCGCCGCGATCCTGGTCGTCAGCGTGATCATCTTCCTGTGCGGACTGCCGATCGCCTACCACGCGGCCAAATGCGGCATCGACATCGACCTGCTGACCCGCGGCGCCGGCTTCGGCTATATCGGCTCGACCATCACCTCGCTGATCTACGCCTCCTTCACCTTCATCTTCTTCGCGATCGAGGCGGTGATCCTGGCGAGCGCGCTCGACATGTGCTTCGGCATTCCGCGACCGATCGGCTATTTGATCAGCGCGGTCGTGATCATTCCGCTGGTGATCTACGGCATCACACTGATCAGCCGCTTCCAGCTCTGGACCCAGCCGCTGTGGATCGTGCTCCACATCATGCCGTTCGCGGCGATCGCCTGGGCCAATCCGCATTCCTTCGCCGAGTGGCGCAAGTTCGCCGGCGACCACGGCGACCCGTCCGGCCATCTCGACCTCCTGCTGTTCGGCACCGCGGCCTCGGTCGTGTTCGCGCTGGTGGCGCAGATCGGCGAGCAGGTCGACTTCCTGCGCTTCCTGCCGCGCGACCGCCGTACCTCGCGAAAAGCCTGGTGGATCGCGCTGCTCGGCGCCGGCCCCGGCTGGATCGTGCTGGGCGCGCTGAAGCTGCTTGCCGGCTCGTTCCTCGCCTTCTTCGCGCTCAGCCACGGCGTCTCCGCTGAGCACGCCGCCGAGCCCGCGAACATGTATCTCGAGGCGTTCCGATACGTGCTGTCGCAGCCCGATCTAGCGTTGGCGCTGACCGGTACTTTCGTCATTCTGTCGCAGGTCAAGATCAACGTCACCAACGCCTATGCCGGCTCGATCGCCTGGTCGAACTTCTTCTCCCGCCTCACCCACTCGCATCCCGGCCGCGTGGTGTGGCTGGTGTTCAACGTCGTGGTCGCGCTGCTGTTGATGGAGATCGGCGTCTACAAGGCGCTGGAGCAGACGCTCGCGCTCTATTCCAACGTCGCGATCGCCTGGGTCGGCGCGCTGGTTGCCGACCTCGTCATCAACAAGCCGCTCGGCCTGCGCCCGCAGCACATCGAGTTCAAGCGCGCACATCTCTACGACGTCAATCCGGTCGGCGTCGGCGCGATGACGATCGCCACTGTCGTCTCGATCAGCGCGTTCTACGGCCTGTTCGGGCCGACCGCGAAGGCGCTGTCGGCATTCGTCGCGCTCGCGGTCGCCTTCATCGCGGCGCCGCTGATCGCCTGGGCGACCGACGGCAAATACTACATCGCGCGCAAGCCGAAGCGGAGCTGGCAGGACCTCGAGGCGATCCAGTGCTGTATCTGCGAGCATTCCTTCGAGCCGGAGGACATGGCCGCCTGCCCGGCCTATGCCGGGCCGATCTGTTCGCTGTGCTGCTCGCTCGACGCGCGCTGCCATGACCTCTGCAAGCCGCATGCGCGAGTCCAGGCGCAGGTGTCGGAGACATTGGGCAAATTGCTGCCGCAACCGATCTACGCCCGCATCAACTCGCAGCTCGGGCATTATCTCGGCGTGTTTCTGGTCTCCGCCGGACTCGTTGGACTGGTGCTCGGGCTGATCTATTTGCAGACATCGGCGACCGTGCATGGCGCTCCGTTCCTGGGCGACGTGCTCCTGAAGGTGTTCTTTGCGCTGATCCTGATCATCGGCGTGGTCGCCTGGCTGTTCGTGCTGGCGCAACAGAGCCGCCGCGCCGCGGAGGAAGAAACCCGGCGGCAGACCACGCTGCTGATCCAGGAAATCGACGCCCACAAGCGCACCGATGCCGAGCTGCAGCGCGCCAAGGAGGTGGCCGAGTCCGCCAACCTCGCCAAGAGCCGCTATGTCGTCGGCCTGAGCCATGAGCTGCGTTCGCCGCTGAACGCGATCTCCGGCTACGCGCAGCTCCTGGAGCAGGACAACAGCCTGCAGACGCGGCCGCGCGATCAGGTGCGTGTGGTCCGCCGCAGCGCCGATCATCTGTCGGGGCTGATCGACGGCATCCTCGATATCTCCAAGATCGAGGCGGGGCGGCTCTATCTCTCGCGCGACGAGGTGCGGCTGACCGATTTCCTCGACCAGCTCGTCGGCATGTTCCGCCTGCAGGCCGCCGCCAAGGGCGTCGACTTCGTATTCAAGCGGCCGAACGTGCTTCCCGTCGTGGTCTATGCCGACGAGAAGCGGCTGCGGCAGATCCTGATCAACCTGCTCTCGAACGCCATCAAGTTCACCCAGCGCGGCAGCGTGCGCTTCATCGTCCATTATCGCAGCCCGGTGGCCGAGTTCGAGGTCACCGATACCGGACCAGGCATCCAGGCCGACGATCTCGAGCGCATCTTCGCGCCCTTCGAGCGCGGCGCGCTCGGCGTCTCGCAGCCGCAGACCGGCACCGGGCTTGGCCTGACCATCAGCCGCCTGCTCGCCGGCGTGATGGGCGGCGACATCAAGGTCTCAAGCACGGTCAGCGCCGGCAGCACGTTTCGCGTCAAGCTGCTACTCTCCGAAGTCACCAATCCGCGACGCGATGCGCCGGTCGACGCTCCCGTTTACGGCTATCACGGCCCGCGCAAGACCATCCTGGTCACCGACGACGACCCGACCCATCGCGACCTCTTGCGCGAGGTGCTGGCCCCGCTCGGCTTCATTCTGCTCAGCGCCCCCGATGGGCCAGGCTGCCTCGCGCTCGCCCAGCATTGCCGGCCCGACCTGTTCCTGCTCGACATTTCCATGGCCGGCATGGACGGCTGGACGGTCGCCGAAACCCTGCGCTCCGCCGGCCATCACCAGGCGCGGATCCTGATGATCTCGGCGAGCGCGCTGGAAGCGCATGGCGCGCCGATGGCGCAGCCCTTCCACGACGGCTATCTGATGAAGCCGATCGACATCCCGCGGCTGCTCGAAACCATCCGCCAGGTGCTCAAGATCGAATGGCAGTACGAGGCCGCGCAGGTCGTGGGCCCGCAATGGAAGCCCGAGAGCGGCACGCGTCCGCCGGTGAAATATGTCGAGGAGCTGATCGGCCTCGGCCAGCTCGGCTATATCAGGGCGATCCAGCTCAAGCTCGACGAGATCGGCAATGAGCTGCCCGAGCATGCCGACTTCGTCGGGCAGATGCGCACGCTGATCGACCGTTTCGATCTCGACCAGTACATGGCGACGTTAAAGACATTGCATAGCTATGACCATTGAACAAAAAAAGCGCGACGTCGCCCTCGTCGTCGACGACTCTCCCGAAACGCTGCGCTTGCTGACCGACGCCCTCGACGGCGCCGGCATGACGGTGATGGTGGCGCTGGACGGCGCCTCCGCGATGCGGATCATCGACCAGATCACGCCCGACATCGTGCTGCTCGACGCCGTGATGCCCGGCATGGACGGGTTCGAGACCTGCAGGCGGCTGAAGCGCGATGCTGGATTGGACGGCGTGCCGATCATCTTCATGACCGGGCTCGCCGAAACCGAGCATATCGTACGCGGGCTGGAGGCCGGCGGCGTCGACTATGTCACCAAGCCGATCGTGATCGAGGAGATGCTGGCACGCATCCGCGTCCACCTCGCCAATGCGCGCATGACCCAGAGCGCGCGGGCTGCCCTCGACGTCTCCGGCCGCTATCTGCTTGCGGTCAACAATGCCGGCAAGCTGTTATGGGCGACGCCGCAGGCACAAAAACTGCTGTCGGACACATTGGCCGACGACGCCGACGATTTCATGCTGCCGGACCCGATGCTGCAATGGCTCGATCAGGCCCAGAAGGGCAAATCCGGCGCGAAGACCGCGACCATGGCGGCGTTCCCCGGCAACGAGCAACTCCGCCTGCAATATATGGGCAAGCTCGGCCCCAATGAATTCCTGCTGCGGCTCGCCAAGGACACCTCAGGCGACATGCCGGCCGAATTCTCCAGCGAGCTCGGCCTCACCACCCGCGAGGGCGAGGTGCTGTCCTGGCTCTCCAAGGGCAAGACCAACCGCGACATCGCGCAGATCCTCGGGCTGAGCCCACGCACGGTGGACAAGCATCTGGAGCAGATCTATTCCAAACTCGGCGTCGAGAACCGCACCGCCGCAGCGGCGATCGCCGTGAATGCGAGGAACAGCAAGGGGTAGAGAGCCTACTATGATGCTTCCTGCTCCCTCGCCCCGCCTTTGCGGGGAGAGGGTTGGGGTGAGGGGCTTTCTCCACAAACTCGATAACAAATGGACTCGCGGTAACTCCCCCTCACCCGGATCGCATCCAGCGATGCAATCTGACCTCTCCCCGCAAGCGGGGCGAGGTGACTTTTGAGGCCGCTTCGCTACCCATCCAGCCCGCTGATGTCAGCCACCAGCACCGAGCCGGTCACCGACTCCGTGATGTACAGCCGGTCGCGGTTGGCGCCGCCGATCGCGACGTTGGTGCAGCTCTGCCCGGCGCAGGACTTGATCCGCGCGATGCATTCACCGTTCGGCGCAAAGACGAAGACATGGCCGAGCGAGGCGTGCGCGACGAACAGCCGCCCTTTCTGATCCATCGTCATGCCGTCGGGTCCGCTCGGCCCGAACAGCGTGCAGAAACGCCCGACCTTCGAGATGCTGCCATCCTTCATGAATGGCGCGCGCCAGACCGCATTGTCGCGCGTCATCGCAACGAACAGCACGGCTTCGTGCGGATCGAGCACAAGACCGTTGGGGCTGATGCCGGTATCGATCAGGCAATCGAGCTGGCCATTGGTCCGCAAGCGATAGACACGGCCGGTCGGATCGTGCAGGCCGGTCTGGCCCTGGTCGGTGAAATAGATGTCGCCGTTACCAGCGATATGCAGGTCGTTGCAGCCGCGGAATGATTCCGAATTGCGCGAGCGCAGAAGCGGCGTGACCTTGCCCGATTTGGCGTCCAGCTCCACCAGCCCAAGCCTGTAATCAGCAATCAGGATGCGGCCCCTGGCATCGATCTTCAGCCCGTTGGGCCAGCCGTCATATTCCGCGACCAGCGACCATGTCTTGTCCGGCGCGATCCTGAAGACGCGGCCGAACGGAATATCGACGAGATAGAGATTGCCTGACGCATCGAATGATGGGCCCTCGATGAAGCAGTCGGTCACGGCGCCCGGCCGGTTGGCGTCGGCCCATTCGGTCGCCACCTTGCGGCGAAATTCGGCTGGCACGGCGGAGAAGATTTCGGTCGGGATCAGTCTCGGCGGCGTTTCCAGATACATCATTTTCTTGATTCACCCATTCGCGGAACGGGTGGACCATAAATCGTTCTCCCCGTCATTGCGATACGCAGGGGCGGACGCAGTGCCTAATTCGCCGCGGCCAATAGGGGTTGCCCGGTGTCAGACGGCGTCTGCGCAATCAACCGCTTCAGTTCCGGAATGCAGGAACCGCAGTTGGTGCCGGCTTTCAGCTGGGCGCCGATGTCGCCCGCCGATCTCGCCCCCGCCGCGATCGCATTGCAGATCGTGTCGCGGCCGACGCCGAAGCAGGCGCAGACTACCGGGCCCGCGCTTGCCACGCCCTCCGCCGACTTGCCCGAGAGCAGCATGCGGCGCTGCACGTCGCTCAACGCATCTGCTGCGAACAGGCTCTTCACCACGTTCCAGTCGCCGGCGTCCCCTGCCGGACCGATGAAGACGCAGGCCGCGATGCGGCTGCCGTCGAAGGCCGCCGCGCGGTACACGCCGCCGCCGAAATCGTTGAACTCGGCAAGATCGTCGCCGGCCTTCGCTTTCATCCAGGCTTGCCAACCCTTCAGATCGGCATTGTCGGCGAACAGGTAGCCGTAGCCGCCGTTGACGGCGACGCGCGCAACCCAGGCATGGTCGGGCAGTTCCAGCGGAACACGCGAGAGCGCGAAGCCGCGGAACACGTATTCGTAGGGCGCGATCGATGCCGGCGTCGCCTTGTTCTCGGGCTGGCCGGAGAACGGATCGATGAATGGCGCCACCAGCGAGCCGACCCGCGCGCCGGTCGCGGTCTCGGCACTCCAGTGGATCGGCGCGAACAGCATGCCGCGCTGCTGCCGCTCGCTGACGACGACGCGTAATGTGCTCTGGCCATAGTCGGTGGTGACGCGCGCAAAGCTGCCGTCGGCGACGCCGTATTTCAGCGCATCATCGGGATGCACCTCGACGAACGGCTCGGGAAGGTGCTGGCCGAGCCGCGGGCTCATGCCGGTGCGCGTCATGGTGTGCCACTGGTCGCGAATGCGGCCGGTGTTGAGCCGCAGCGGACGTGCCGCGGTCGTCTCGGTGCGCAGCGCCGGCGTCTCCGGTGCGATGAAGCGCGCCTTGCGATCGTTGGCGTAGAAGCTACCCTCGGCAAAGAATCGTTCCTGCGGCTGCGCATTGAGCCTAACAGGCCATTGCACCGGCGCCATGGCGTCGAAGCCTTCGTCGGAAACCGCCTTTAGCCCGCCGATGTCGAAATCGCGCGCCCCATTGTTCTCGAACGCGGAGAGCGCGGCATGCTCGCGGAAGATATCCGCAGCCGAATTGAAAGCGAAAGCGGCGCCGAAGCCGAGGCGTTTGGCGACCTCGCTCACGATCCACCAGTCCGGCTTGGCCTCGCCGGGCGCCTTCAGGAACGCACGCTGACGCGAAATCCGCCGCTCGGAGTTGGTCACCGTGCCCGACTTCTCGCCCCAGGCCTCCGCCGGCAGCAGCACATGCGGGCCCGCCGCGACGGTGTCGTTGGAAAGGACGTTCTCGGAGACCACGAACAGGTCGAGCTTTTGCAGCGCCTCGCGCACGCGGTCGGCGTCCGGCAACGACACCGCCGGATTGGTGCCCATCACCCACAGCGCCTTGATCTCGCCGCGGCCGATCGCCTCGAACATCTGCACCGCCTTCAACCCTTCATGGGTCGCAATCCGCGGCGCCTTCCAGAACCGCCTGACACGATCGATGTCGGGCGGCGTAAAGCCCATATGGGCGGCGAGCTGGTTGGCGAGCCCACCGACCTCGCGGCCGCCCATCGCATTGGGCTGACCGGTCAGCGAGAACGGTGAGGCGCCAAGCTTGCCGATCCGCCCGGTGGCGAGATGGCAATTGAGGATGGCGTTGACCTTGTCGGTGCCCTGCGCAGATTGATTGACGCCCTGCGAATACAGCGTCACCACCCGCGGCGTACTGGCGAACATCCGAAAGAACGCGGCGACGTCCTGCTCGGCAAGGCCGGTCGCGAGCGCGGTTGCGGCGATGCTGCCGACCATCCGGCGCGCCCGCTCAAGCGTGTCGTCGAAGCCGGCCGTGTGGCGCTCGATATAGTCAGGGTCGAGCGCGTCATTGTCAGCGAGATGCACCAATAGACCATTGAACAGCGCGCTATCGGTGCCGGGCTTCAACCCAAGGAAGAGGTCGGCGTCTCCGGCCGTGTCGGTGCGGCGCGGATCGATCACGACAAAGCCCGCCCCGCGCTTTTGCTTGTTGGCGAGCATGCGCTGGAACAGCACCGGATGACACCAGGCAGCGTTGGAGCCAACGAACACCAAAAGGTCCGCCTCGTCGAGATCCTCGTAGCAGCCGGGCACCGTGTCGGCGCCGAAGGCCCGGCGATGGCCGGCGACTGACGAGGCCATGCACAGCCGCGAATTGGTGTCGACATTGGCGCTGCCGATGAAGCCCTTCATCAGCTTGTTGGCGACGTAATAGTCCTCGGTCAGCAACTGGCCGGAAAGATAGAACGCGACCGCGCCCGGACCGTCGCGCCTGACGATGTGCTGGAAGCGATGCGCGACGTGGTCGAGCGCGTCGCTCCAATCAACGCGCTGCATCGCGTCGCCGCAACGGATCATCGGATGCAGCAAGCGGCTCCCGAGTCCGAGCGTTTCGCCGAGCGCGGAGCCCTTCGAGCACAGCCGGCCGAAATTGGCGGGGTGCTCGGGATCGCCCGAGATTGCTGCCCCGCCGCGGCCATCCGGTGTCGCCAGCACGCCGCAGCCGACACCGCAATAGGCGCAAGTCGTCCTGACGGCACGGAGCGCGGGATCGATCATCGTCATCTCACGCGGCCTCCGACTGCGTCGCGAGCGAGCGGCCGAAGATCATGTCGGCGCGGATCTGCGCGATCGGTTTCCGGCTCCGGATCAGATCGAGATACCAGAGTGCATCGGCGGTATCGCCGATCAGCACCGCACCGGTCAGGCGGCCGTCGGCAATGACGAGCTTCTTGTAGGTGCCGTGGTTGACGTCGCGAAGCACGAGAACTCTCGCTGCCGCCAGCCCCCATGAAATCGCCGGCCGAAAATACGCCGACGCCTGAAACCTTCAGATTGGTCGCGACGACGCTGCCGGCATAGGCCGCGTCGGTGCCGGCGAGATGGCTTGCCAGGACGCGCGCCTGCTCATAGGCCGGCTCGACCAGGCCGTAGCAGATGCCGCGGTGCTCGGCGCATTCGCCGATCGCAAACACACCGGGCACGCCCGCCTGCAGATGGTCGTCGACCACGACGCCGCGGTTGACGGCAATGCCGGCGTCACGTGCGAGCGCCGTGTTCGGCCGGATGCCGGCGGCGAAGATCACGGCGTCGGCGTCGATCTGCCTGCCGTCGACGAGTTCGACACCGGTCACGCCGGCTTCGCCATGAATGCGTGCTGTGCTGGCATTGAGCAGGATCTCGATGCCCTTGCGCTCGACCAGCGACTTCAACAGCGCCGCCGCCGGCCCGTCGAGCTGGCGCTCCATCAGCCGGTCCATCAGATGCAGCAGCGTCACCGTGGCGCCTGCCTTGGCGAGACCATAGGCCGCCTCTAACCCCAGCAGTCCGCCGCCGACCACGACGACGCGCTTCTTCAGCGCGGCCAACGTCAGCAAGAGGTCGACATCGCGGGTGTCGCGAAAGGTGTGGACCCCGGCGAGATCGGCGCCTGATACGTTGAGCCGCAGGGCCGACGATCCGGTCGCCAGCACCAGCTTGGAGAAGCCGATGCTCTCGTCGTTGGCGATCTTGATCTCGCGGCGGCCGACATCGATCTCGGTCGCCATGCAATTATACTTCAGCGTGACGCCGCGCTCGCGCCACCACGATGCCGGCTTCAGCTCGATCTCGTGCGAGGCGGCCTCGCCGGCCAGCACCGACGACAGCAGCACGCGGTTGTAAGCGAGCCGCGGCTCGTCACCGATCACGGCGATGGCATAGCGGCCGAGAGCGACCTTCGACAATTCGTCGACCAGACGCGCAGCCGCCATGCCATTGCCGACGATCACCAGCGGCTCGCTCATGGCAGCTCCTACTCGGCCGCCTGCGAGGCGCCATAGGCTTCGGAAATCATGTAGCCGGCCAGCGTGCCATAGGCTTCGGTCCAGGCGGTGGCGACCTCGGGCGTCCAGGCCTCGCCGAGGCCCTTCTCCAGCGTCCATAGCAGCGCGCCGCCGACCACCGGATAGTGCTCGGGCCTAGCGCCGTAGCCGACGTGGCGCTTGGCGAGCGCGCTTGCGGCGGGAAGCACCGACGGCAAATTGCTCAATCCGTTGACGACGACAGCTAGCGTCGCCATCAGCTTCTTGCGCTGCTCGGTCATGTCTGACGGAAACATCGCCTGGACGCCTGGCGCGACCTCGAACAGGCGATCATAGAAGATGACCGCGGCCTGTTCCGAAATCGGCGCCACCTTGGAAAAGGACTCCTGTACCAACGTCACTTGATCGGGTGTCATCGTTTCCTCCCTGTGGTTTGCGATTCCTCTCCCCTGCAAACAGGGGAGAGGTCGCTGGCGTGTGCGGCCCGAGGTGCCGCGCAGTCGGCGTCAGATCCGCGCTCCGGCAAGGCTCGACACGCTTGATGAAGCAGGGCTCCGGCGCAGGTAGTAGAACCAGGTGAGCGCGAGGCAGACCGCGTAGAACGCCAGATAGATTTCGAGCGCGAGCTGCGGGCCGCCGGTCACGGCGATCGACTTGCCGAAGCCGCTCGGGATCAGATAGCCGCCGCAGGCTCCGATGGCGCCGATGAAGCCGAGTGCGGCGCCGCTCTCGATGCTGGCCGTCTTCAGCGCCAGCGCCTTGCCGGCTTCGCCCTTGCCCTTGGCCTTCTGCAGGTTCTCCTCGCGGAAGATCGACGGGATCATCCGGTAAGTCGATCCGTTGCCGACGCCGGTGGTGACGAACAGGATCAGGAACATCACGAGGAAGCCGGTGAAATCCTTGATCCCGACGAAGTAGAGGACACCGATCGTCGCCGCTCCCATCGCGATGAAATTCCAGAACGTCACGATGGCGCCACCGACCTTGTCGGCGAGCAAGCCGCCGAGCGGGCGCGCCAGCGAACCGACCAGCGGTCCAAGGAACGCGATGGCGATGGTGACGGCCGGAAACTGCGTCTTGATCAGCAGCGGGAACGCCGCCGAGTAGCCGATGAAGGAGCCGAACGTGCCGACATAGATGAAGGCCATGATCCAGGTATGCTTGCGTCCGATGATCGCGAGCTGGTCCTTGAACGAGGACTTGGCCGACGTGAGATTGTTCATGAAGAACACCGCACCGAACACCGCGATGCAAATCGGGATCAGCCACATCAGCCCGGCATTCTGCAGATAGACTCCGGAGACCGGCGTTGCCTGGTAGAGGTTGATAATGCCGATGCCCATCAGGATCGGCGTGAGCAATTGCACGCTGCTGACGCCGATGTTGCCGCCGGCCGCGTTCAGGCCGAGCGCCCAGCCCTTCATCCGGTCCGGATAGAAGAACGAGATGTTGGTCATGCTCGAGGCGAAGTTGCCGCCGCCGAGACCCGCCGTAGAGGCAACCAACAGCATCAGCCAGAACGGCGTATCGGGCTGGCTGACGAAATAAGCGAGCCCGAAGGTCGGAATGAACAGCACCGATGCACTGAAGATCGTCCAGTTGCGGCCGCCGAACATCGTCACGGCGAAGGTGTAGGGAAATCGCATCAACGAGCCGATCAGGCCCGGAATGGCGACGAGCTGGAACAGCTGATCGGTGGTGTAGTGGAAGCCTGCCGCCGGTAATTTGGTCGCAACGATGCTCCAGATCAGCCAGACCGAAAACCCGATATGCTCGGCCACGATCGACCAGATCAGGTTGCGCCGGGCGACGACCTTGCCCTTGGAATTCCAGAACGCCTCATCCTCGGGATTCCAATCGGAAATCCAGGTCGGGTTCTCCTTGCTCATTACAAATTCCTTTCTGGTCGCTGTCGTTTGGACGCACGGAGACACGCTCCGGGGTGGCCCCAGCGTTTGCGGTGTCAAAATTCGGATGATTGGTTTCGAAGGACGGCGGCGATGGCGTCTGCCTGAGGTGATTCAAGCTTCGTGCCAAATCGCATGCGCGATGAAATACGAACAACTACAGTGTGTTGCGTCGATCGCACGGATCGCGCGCGGATTAGACCGCGCATTGAAAACTGGCGATTCGCTCAATCGTTGTGCGTCGCACAATTCTCAAGCATGCCGCTCATGAAATAAGCAAGCCATTGAACGCGGAGCGGGCGCGAGGCCCGCGCCATGCGAACAACGCGCAGAAACAACCGGAAACTCCGACAACTTCGCGCGCGCGCTCGTTGGCATAAGCGTTGCTTTGAATCCGGTCAGTCAACGAGGACTACGGGTCAGCCGGATTGTCGAGGCCAACGCTTGGCCGAGGCTGTCGGCGGCTTCCAAAGCCGCTTTGCCGAGAGATCTCGGCGCAGTCGTCGTGACGCCATTTCACAGGGCATTCGCACTTTTGCGCCGAACCCCGCGGTCATCCGCGGCGCTGCTCCGTGCTGAGCAATCGGCGCTCTCTTTCATTAGACGCAAGGGGAAACAGAATGTCCTATCTCGCACCTTCCGAATTCGTCACCAAGATGGTGGACGCCGGTGAGTCCAAGATCTTCATGTCCACCAGGGATACGGTCATCCGCGCCTATATGGCCGGCGCGATCCTCGCATTGGCGGCCTGGTTCGCCGTGACCATCAACGTCAACACCGGCCAGCCGATCGTCGGAGCGCTGTTGTTTCCGGTCGGATTCTGCATGCTCTATCTGCTGGGCTTCGACCTGCTGACCGGCGTGTTCGTCCTGTCTCCCCTCGCACTGCTGGACAAGCGTCCGGGCGTCACGATTGGCGGCGTTCTGCGCAATTGGGGCCTTGTGTTCGTCGGCAATTTTGCCGGCGCGCTGACGGTCGCGTTCATGATGGCCTTCGTCACGACGTTCGGCTTCACGCAGGACCCCGACAAGGTCGGCGCGGCGATCGGAAACATCGGCGAAAGCCGCACACTCGGCTACGCCGCGCATGGGGCCGCCGGTATGGCGACGCTGTTCATCCGCGGCATGCTGTGCAACTGGATGGTCTCCACCGGAGTCGTCGGCGCCATGATCTCCACCACGGTCCCCGGCAAGGTCATCGCGATGTGGATGCCGATCCTGGTGTTCTTCTACATGGTGTTCGAGCATTCCGTCGTGAATATGTTCCTGTTTCCGTCCGGGCTGATGCTCCACGCCAAGTTCTCGATCATGGACTATTTCATCTGGAACGAGATTCCGACCGTGCTGGGCAATCTGGTCGGCGGCCTCGCCTTCACCGGATTGACGCTCTACACGACCCACGTTCTGACGCAGCCGAAGCGCGCGGTGTCCAAGACGGCTCCGACCCGCGCCGCGGCCTGATCGCGGCTGCCTAGAACGAAGGGGCCACGCCCGAACAGGGCGAGGCCCCTCAATCTCTCGCCGTCGCCCCGGCCGACGTCCGGGGCGGATGGCACCGATCCGACTTCAAGCGGGCTCGGCCACCTTGGTCCCGAGCGGCGCCGGCGCCATTCCGCCGCCGGGCTTCACGCGGAACTCATAGCTCATCAAATGCCACGGACCATCGGACGTCTTGCCATCAGGCATCACCGGGTCGGTCCGCCTCTCGACCTTGGCGATCAGCTCATCCTTCACGCCGAACACGACGTCGGAGTCGATGTACTTGTCGCCCTCCATGAAGACATGCGTGATCAGCGGCTCGTGGCCATCGGCGTTGACCAGGAAGTGCACATGCGCCGGCCGCATCGGGTGTCGGTTGGTCTGCGTGATCATCTGCCCGACCGGACCGTCGGTCGGGATCGGATAGCTGCACGGCACGATGGTGCGGAAATAGAAGCGGCCGTCGGCATCGGTGATGAAGCGCGCGCGCGACGACGGGCCCTGCGTGGCGTAATTGGGTCTTTGTGAATCGTAGAAGCCGTCGTCATCGGCATGCCAGATGTCGACCGGGACATTGGCCAGCGGCTTGCCGTCGAGGTCGGTGACGCGGCTCTGCACGAACATGCGCTCGCCAGGCAGGCTCGCCGAGACGTCGGTGCCGTGCGGCGCCACCTTGTGCTCGCCGACATAGAACGGGCCGAGCACCGTGGTCTCGGTGGCGCCGTCGCGATCCTGGTGGTTGACCGCGTCGACCAGCATCGACACGCCGAGCACATCGGAGAGCAGAATGAACTCCTGGCGAATATCGGTGCACTTGTGGCCGGTCCGGGTCAGGAAATCGATCGCGTAATCCCACTCCTCGAAGGTGAGATCGGTCTTGCGCACATAGTCGTGCAGCGACTTCACCAGCTCCTGCAGCAGGAACTTGGCCCGCGGATTGGGCGTTTGGTCGAAGCTGTGGATCACGGCGGCGGTGAGCTCGGTGTCATTGAACTGAGTCATCTTGGCGTTTCCATTGAGGTCAGTTGAGGTCGCTCGGGGGGCGCGCTTGCAGGCGGCAGCCTACACCACCGCCGCAGGGCAGGTAAGCGGCGGCCGGTTGCTGCAACGGACACTTTTCGGCTATCAAATCCTTCCTCGCCAGCCGGAGAAGAGCCCGATGTTAGCCCCCACCCCTGCCTCGCCCGAATCCGCGGGAATGTCGACCACGGCGCTCAACCGCCTCGAAGCGCATCTGAAGACCCGCTACATCGATTCCGGCCGTTTTCCCGGCACACAGCTCCTGATCTACCGCCGCGGCAAGATCGTGCATTCGGCGGTCCAGGGCTTTGCTGATCTCGAGCGCAAGGCGCCGGTCAAGGACGACACCATCTTCCGCATCTATTCGATGACCAAGCCGATCACCACGGTCGCCTTCATGATGTTGGTCGAGGAAGGCCGCGTCGCGATCGACGAACCCGTCGCCAAATACATACCGGAGTGGAAGAACCTCGGCGTCTTCGTCGCGGGCAATGCGCCAGCCTTCCTGACCCGTCCACTGAGCCGGCCGATGCTGATCGTCGACCTGTTGCGGCACACCTCGGGTCTCACTTACGGCTTCCAGCAGCGGTCCAATGTCGATGCGGCCTACCGCGAAAAGAAGATCGGCGAGGTCATCAAGGCCGGCACGCTCGACGCCATGATCGAGGATCTTGCGAACATTCCGCTGGAGTTCTCGCCGGGCGAGGCCTGGAACTATTCGGTCGCCACCGACGTGCTCGGCTACCTCGTCGGCAAGATTTCGGGCATGCCGTTCGAGCAGTTTCTCAAGGAGCGCATCTTCAAGCCGCTCGGCATGAACGACACCGACTTCTTCGTGCCGGCCGACAAGGCGCACCGCTTTGCCGCCTGCTATTCCGCCGACCCGCAGGGCGGCATGACCTTCCATTCCACCGAGCGCAAGGGCTCGCTGACGCTGCAGGACGATCCGGCCACGAGTTCGTTCCTGTCGCCGCCCTCGCTGATCTCGGGCGGCGGCGGGCTGTGCTCGACCGCGGCCGACTACCTCACCTTCTGCCGGGCGCTGATCAATGGCGGCGAACTCGGCGGCGTTCGCCTGCTCGGCCCGAAGACGCTGAAGCTGATGACCTCGAACCATCTGCCCGGCGGCGTCGACCTGCCGGCGATGTCGCGCTCGCTGTTCAGCGAGGCGGCCTATAACGGCATCGGGTTCGGCCTCGGCTTCGCCGTCACCATGAACCCGGCCCAAACCATGATTGCCGGCAGCCCGGGCGAATTCAACTGGGGGGGTGCCGCGACGACGTCGTTCTTCATCGATCCGGCCGAAGAGCTGATCACGATCTTCATGACCCAGGTGCTGCCATCGAGCGCCTACCCGCTGCGGCGCGAACTGCGTACCATGGTCTATGCGGCGATCACCGAAAGCAATTTGTGACATCTGCGATTCCGCTGCGCACACCGGGCGCCGCGGAACTTTCCCGACCGCCGACTATTTCCTTGGCGGATTTTCCCGACTTCTCCTAAGTTCACGGCAAACAGGCGTTTGAGCCGGGACCTTCGTGCCGAAACTGACATTGCCAGTCCGTCTCGCGCTTCTGGTCGCGGGAACGATGTTGCCGCTGATCGTCTTCGCGGTCGGAATCGTCTTCCACAATTACGAACAGGACCGCAAGGACGCCACCCAGCGCGTGCTCGAAACCGTCCGCAGCATCCGCCTGGTGCTGGACGCCGAGATGCAGCGCATGACCGGCGGGGTGGAGGTGCTGGCGCTGACCGATTCACTGCGCAACGGCGACTTCAACAACTTCCGTCGCATGGCCGGCGGCTTCCTCGACCAGTACGGCAAGGACGGCGTCGTGATCGTCGCGGATCGTCAGGGGCACCAGCTGTTTTCCTCGGTCGCATCGGATACCGCAAGCCTGCCGCTGCGCAACAACGTCACGATCATCGAGAAGGTGTTTTCGACCGGGCACCTGCAATACTCCAATTTATTCACCGGCGCGGTGAAGCGGCGCCCGGTCGTCACCGTCGAGGTGCCGGTGATGCGCGACGGCGAGGTGCTCTATGACATATGCTTCAGCCCGCCGATCGATATCTTCCAGACCATCCTCGAGAAACAGCGCCCGAGCCGAGATTGGACCCTCAGCATTTTCGACGGCGAAGGCGTCAACTTCGCGCGCGTCCCGAGTTCGCATGACACTGTAGGCCAGCGCGCCTCGCCCTCGCTCCGGGCCGAGATGTCCCGCCACGACGAGGCGACCTTCCCGACCGTGTCGCTCGAGGGGGTGCCGCTGATCACCAGTGTCGCACGGTCCGCGATTACCGGATGGACCGTCGCCGCAGGAATCGCTGAAAGCTCGCTGGTGGCGCCGCTCTGGCGCACGCTCGCGATCACGAGCGTGATCGGCGGCGTGCTGCTCCTGGTCGGCCTCGGCTTTGCGTTGCGGATGGCGACCGCGATCGCGCGCGGCGAAATGCTGCACGATCTCCTGATCGAGGAGCTCAACCACCGCGTCAAGAACACGCTGGCGCTGCTGCAGTCGATCGCCACCCAGACGTTCCGCAGCGCCAGCCGTGCCGAGCGCGAGAAATTCGAGGGACGGCTCGGCGCACTGGCCGAGGCGCACAATTTGCTCAGCACGGAAAAATGGCAGGGCTCCGACCTCCAGGACGTGGTCGGCCGGGTGCTGCAGCCCTATGTGCTCAACACTCCCGAGCGGGTCAGGATGTTCGGCCCGCGTGCGCCATTGTCGCCGCGGCTTGCCGTGGTGCTGTCGATGATCGTGCATGAGATCGCAACCAACGCCGCCAAGTATGGCGCGCTGTCGAACGAGACCGGCACTGTGACGCTGGACTGGGAGGTCCGCGAGGACGGCGCGGACCGGAAGCTCAGGATGATCTGGACGGAGGCCGGCGGCCCGCTTGTGACAGCTCCGATCCAGCGCGGTTTCGGCTCGCGGCTGATCGAGCGTAGCGCCCGCGATCAGCTCGGCGGCGAGGCCACGGTCGATTTCCTGCCCCGCGGCGTCGTCTATACCCTGACCTGCACACTCGAAAGCGACGGCTAATCCGGACAGATTCCGCTGCAACTGGAAAGGCTTGCTCAGGCCACAACATGGTGGGCGCAAACAGCGCCACGGATCCTTCGGCACGAGGCTTCGTACGACATTCTGGCATGCAAGTTGCTACGACATGGCCGGTTCGGGCCGGCTAAAATCAGGGGGAATTCATGTCGACCATCGCAGTGGTTGCCACCGAGACACGCAAACCGCTTTACTCGTCGCTGTTCGTTCAGGTGCTGGCCGCGCTCGTGCTCGGCGTCGTGCTCGGCGTTGCCGTGCCCGATTTCGCCATCACGCTGAAAATCCTCAGCGACGCCTTCCTGAAGCTGATCTCGATGATTGTCGCGCCGATCGTGTTCTGCGTGGTGGTGCACGGCATCGCTGGCGCCGGCGACCTCAAGAAGGTCGGACGCGTCGGCGTCAAGGCGCTGGTCTATTTCGAGGCGATGACGACGGTCGCGCTCGTGGTCGGCTTGTTGCTGGCCTATCTGTTCGGACCCGGTCACGGGATGAACATCGATACCTCGACGCTCGATCCCAAGGCGCTCTCCAGCTATGCCGGCAATGCGCAGAAGCTGAAGGGCGAAGGTGTCGGCAGCTTCCTGATGAACATCATTCCGACCACCTCGTTCGACGCGCTGTCACGTAACGACGTGCTGCAGGTGCTGTTCTTCGCGATCATCTTCGGCACCAGCCTGGCGCTGGTCGGCGGCGAGAAGGGCGAAAAGATCACCTCCTTCATCGATGCGGTCTCGACCGTGCTGTTTCGCGCGATGGGCCTGATCGTACGCGTCGCCCCGCTCGGCGTGCTCGGTGCGGTCGCCTACACGGTCGGCAAATACGGTGTCGGTTCGCTCAAGCAATTGCTGTCGCTGGTCGCGCTGTACTATCTCTCACTCGCGATTTTCGTGCTGGGCGTGCTCGGCGGCGTGCTGGCGCTCGCGGGAATCAACATCCTCAAGCTCCTCGGCTACCTGCGCGAGGAACTGATGATCGTGCTGGCGACGGCATCGTCCGACGCCGTGCTGCCGCAGATCATGCGAAAACTCGAAGCGCTCGGCGTCAAGAAGTCCGTCGTCGGCCTCGTGATCCCGACCGGCTATTCGTTCAACCTCGACGCCTTCTCGATCTACCTCACGCTAGCGGTCGTGTTCATCGCGCAGGCGACCAACACGCCGCTGTCATTCGGCGACCTGCTGCTGGTGCTCGGTGTGTCCTTGATCACCTCGAAAGGCGCGCATGGCGTGCCGGGCTCCGCGATCGTCATCCTGGCTGCGACGCTCAATGCGGTGCCGAGCATTCCCGCGATCGGCCTTGTGCTCGTACTGTCGGTCGACTGGTTCATCGGCATGGCGCGCGCGCTCGGCAATCTGATCGGCAATTGCGTCGCCACCGTTGTTGTCGCCGCATGGGAGGGCGATCTCGACCGTGACCAGGCCCACCGGGTGCTTGATGGCGCCGAGACGGTGGATGTGACGGCAGGCTGAGGCCCGGTCAACACAAATGGCCCCCGCGCGTACCGCGGAGGCGCGACAAAATCGCGCACACATCAATGTGACTCAACCGGCGATTGAAAAATAGTCTACTTGATGAGCTTCAAATAGGGCGGCAGCCGGCTGGCCGGCTGCTGCGTCTCGACGTCCGATGCCACCATGTCGCACAATGCTTTCAGCTCGGAATCGGTCACCTTGTGCAGCTCCATCCGAAGCTCGAGGATGGCGAGGGAGAGCAGCCGCGCGGTCTCCGCGCTTGCCCGGTCGAGCAGAAATGCCTGGCACTCCTCCAGGGTCGCCAGAAGCGACAGCAATCGTTCTTCCGTACTTGCGACCGGCATATCTTCCACTCCCGAAGCCGCGAGGTAGAGTCGAGGCGTTTCCCTCTTTCGCTTCATTGGCCTCTCCCGCAAGGGCTCGCCGGCTTGTGGTCGGGCGCACGCCGGATGATTCAGAACTTTTTGGCGCTTGTCCAGCAACATTCCGAAAGCCTGGCTTGCACTTACGTCAAACTTTCGCAGGGACCCGCCAACTCGGGCTCACATCGTTCCGGCCTCTGCGACCTCTGGCTGCACCAGCAGGGGTTGCATCTGAAATCGGATGCCCGTAAGATAGGGAGGCCCGTAGAAATACGGGTAGTGCGTCGGTGCAGCAGTAACCATGCGCAAAATCTGTGACGATCAAACTCGCGCTAGTTGTGGTTCGGTCAATATTTTGCCAAATGTGGAAGGCGGGGTGTCGAGAGGCACCTTGGCGTGATCGACTTTAGGTAGTTAGTCACGTCGGTATCAGGATGCTTCCGCCGCGCCAGTGCGCTTGGATATCATCCCGCGATCTTCTTGGGTTTTCGTAGTTCTCACGACGAACTTACGATCCACACGAACTTGACGCGGTACATCATGGACGAATCCCTGACCTAATCCGGGCCAGGGATTCCTGATTGAAGGACGGTCACCAGAATGAACAGATCAGCAGCAAAGAAGATGAAGCAGCGCAGTGCCGGCAAACCGGACATTGAGTTGGGCAAGCGGATTCGCCTGCGACGCGTGGAGCAGAAGATCTCGCAGGCCGAGCTCGGCGACAAGCTTGGCGTCAGCTTTCAGCAGGTTCAGAAGTACGAGAAGGGTGTCAACCGCGT
Source organism: Bradyrhizobium genosp. P (assembly GCF_049949265.1). Classification (NCBI taxonomy): domain Bacteria; kingdom Pseudomonadati; phylum Pseudomonadota; class Alphaproteobacteria; order Hyphomicrobiales; family Nitrobacteraceae; genus Bradyrhizobium; species Bradyrhizobium genosp. P. Next base: position 6,786,709 of record NZ_CP188195.1, read on the forward strand.
TGGCGCCGCGCGCCTTCAGCAGATCGCATCCGCGCTCGACGTGCCGGTCACCTTCTTCTACGACGGTGACGGCAAGGCCCGCGAAGTCGAAAGCCTCCTGTTCCTCGACAGCGCCTTCAGCCTGCGGTTGCTGCGCGCCTACAGCAAGATCAAGGACCAGACCGTCCAGCGTCAGCTGGTGTCCTTGATGGAATCGATTGCCGCCAACGAAGCCTGAGCGGCGTCACACGTCGGATCGCCGCGCCGCGAACGCGGTCAACGGACCGAGCGGATCGGTCGTTGGTGCGGTGCGCCGCTTGTGGGCGGAAGAATATCAAAGCGCTGCCATCGCGGATGGCGGCGCTTTTTTCTTTGGCTTCGCGTTTCTTCACGCGAATGCATCATCCGGATCAAGTCCGGGACAGAAACGCTCAGCGGATCCGGACACCGGATTTCTGTACGATCACAGCCCAGCGGTCGACCTCGGCCTTGATGTAGGCGGCAAAACCGTCCGGCGTCGATGCCGGGAACGGCTCAAGCCCGAACGACGTGAGCCTGGCTCGGGCGGCCGGATCGGCCGTCAGCCGGCCGATCTCCCCCGCAAGCTGGTCGACAATGCTGCGCGGCGTGCCTGCAGGTCCAACCACGCCCTGCCACGCCAACAGGTCGAAGCCCGGCAGCCCGCTCTCGGCAAGGGTCGGAAGATCCGGCACCGCTGCGATGCGCTTTGCCGTGGTGACGCCGAGCGCCCTCACCTTGCCCTCGCGGATCTGCTGCAGTGCCGGACGCAGGTCGACCATCATAAAGGGGATGTGACCCGCGACGACATCGAGCAGTGCCGGCAGGCTGCCACGATAAGGCACGTGGCGGATGTCGATGCCTGATGCCGCCTTCAGCATCTCCGCACCGAGATGCTGCGGACTGCCGTTGCCGGCCGATGCGTAAGCCAGTCCAGGTTTCGACCTGGCATAGGCGATGAACTCAGTCAGCGATTTCACCGGAATCGCAGGATTGACGATCAACACGAAGGGGACGCCGACGATCAGGGCGATCGGCGCGAAATCCTTGACGGGATCGTAAGGCAATTCCTTGTACAGCGTCTTGTTGACGGCAAGCGTCGTCGAGGTCGCCATCAACAGCGTGTAGCCGTCGGGATCGGATCTGGCCACCAGCTCGGCGCCGAGCGTGGTCCCGACGCCGGGCTTGTTCTCGACAATGACGCTCGCACCGAGCCCGTCTTTCAACTGATCGGCGACCAGCCGGCCCAGCAGATCCGTGGTGCCGCCGGCCGGATACGGCACGATCAGCTTGATGGCGTGATTCGGATAAAGGCCCACCGCCAACGCCGGCAGGTCCGCCAGCAGCAGCGCGCCGCTTCCTGCAAGGAGACCCCGGCGTGTCAGTGCCATCGCAATCTCTCTGCCCTTTTTTCTTGGCACGTCGCGAACCATACTATCCGTCAACACGACATAGAGCGAAACAAGAGACCGATTCGGGCGCCAACGTGGTGAGAAGGTTACGGCGCAGCAACAGCCACCACCAAAATTTAATCAAGACGCAACGCTCTTGGTAGATCATCACGCCCGCACGAACGTGCCGCCATTTCGTCCGGCCGAGGGCCGATCTGACTCCAGCGCCGCGCGCATTCCGGGGAAACGCGATATGCAGAGAGTGACACTCGTTGCCATGGCCACGATGCTTTCGGCTCTGCCGGCATTTGCCCAGACCGCCGGCGCACCCGGTCCGGCCACGGCACCCCCGCCTCACCATGCCGCGCCCGCGGCGGCTCCGGCGCCGGTCGCCACACAAGCAAACCAGCCAAAGCTGGCCATGGCCGCCGCCACGCCCGAATCGCGATCAGCCGCCGCCCTCGCACTCTCGCACGAACCGACCTACGACCAGGGCACCGCACAACGCATTCGCGAAGCGGCGCTCAGCTATTCCGATCTCGCCGTCCGCGGCGGATGGCCGACGATCCCGACCGACGCGAAATTCGCAACCGGCGTCCAGGGGAGCAATGACGATCTGCTGCGCAAGCGCCTGATCGTCACCGGCGACCTCGCCGCCGACAAGGCCACCGGCGCCTATGATGAGGTGCTGGCCGAGGCGGTGAAACGCTTCCAGACACGCCACGGCCTCGCCGCCACCGGGACGGTGACGCCGCGGACGCTAGCTGCGCTCAACGTTCCCGTGCAGAAGCGGATCAAGCAGCTCGACGCGTCGCTGGAGCGTCTCACCCAGATGGATTTCCAGTTCGTGCAGCGCTACGTGATCGTCAACATCCCCGCCGCCTTCGCCGAGGCCGTCGAAGACGACAAGGTCGTGCGGCGCTATCGCGTCATCGTCGGCAAGACTGAAAAGCCGTCACCGACGCTCACCGCCGAAATCACCAGCGTCAATCTCAATCCGACCTGGACGGTGCCGTCGTCGATCACGAAGACGGAAATCTCGACGCATATGCGCAAGGACCCGAGCTATTTGTCGCGCATGCACATGGAAGTGCTCGACGCCCACGACAACCCGGTCGATCCGAATTCGGTGGATTGGTCCGGCAACCATACGCCGAACGTCACGGTGCGGCAACAGAGCGGCACGTGGAACGCGCTCGGTGCGGTCAAGATCGACATGCCGAACGCCTATTCGGTCTACATGCACGACACCAACCAGCACAGCCTGTTCAGCGACGACTATCGCTTCGATTCGCATGGCTGCTCGCGTGTCGACAACGTCCGTGACCTCGCGGCGTGGCTGCTCAAGGACCAGCCGCAATGGACTCGCAGCGCGATCGATGCGGCGATCGCCACCGGGCAACGCCAGGACGTCCGTATGCTGAAGAAGGTGCCGGTCGCCTGGATCTATCTCACGGCCTGGATGACGAAGGACCAGACTGTCCAGTTCCGCAACGACATCTACGACCAGGACCAGCAACTGCTGGAAGCCACGGCCGAGGAAACGGCCTTCTTCAACAAGGCCGCCGAACATCCGCTGACCGCGCATCTGGCACAGTAAGCGCGACACCTCGCCATTCTGTCGCGCGGCCAATTGTCGCCCGACATGCGAAGCGACGTCAGAACTCCGCGTTCTCCTCGTTGAACTGAAATCCGTAAGACCAAGTGCACGGGCTCGTCTTTTTGTCGCAGCAACCAAGCGGCCGCATGGACGTTTTCAGACTTCAACCAAGGAGACCTCAATGAATATCAAGCTTGCTATTATTGGACTGGCCGCTTTGGGAAGCGCAGCCTCGATGCCGGGCGCGGCGTCGGCGATGCCGAACGGGCTTCCGCAAGCCAGCCACATCGCAGGCGAAACGTCCCATGTCGACCAGGTGCGCTATGTCTGTGATTCCTGGGGCCGCTGCCACTGGCGTCCAGGTGCGTATAGCGCTTACGGCTACTACGGTCCGCGCCATCACGGCTGGCATCATCGTCCGCAATTCCAGCGCCACCATCATCACGGGCCGCGCCATCACGGCGGATATCGCCAGGGTGGACATCAAGGCGGACATCAAGGTGGACACCGCCGCTGAAGTCAGCGAGGGGGCTTCGGCCCCCTCATCTCTCTACAGTGCCGCGATCACGGCCTTCGCGACATCGGCAGTGCCGTTGCTGCCGCCGAACTCGAACGGCTTGATGCCGTCGGCATAGACCTTGTCGACGGCACGCTCGATGTTCTCAGCCGCTTCGGCCGCGCTCTCGAGGCCGTGCTTGTCGGCGAGCCAGTCCAGCATCATCGCGACCGACAGGATCATCGCAGTCGGATTGGCCTTGCCCTGGCCCATGATGTCGGGCGCTGTGCCGTGGCACGGCTGGAACACCGCGTGACGATCGCCGATGTCGGCCGACGGCGCCATGCCCATGCCGCCGATCAGCCCCGCCGTCATGTCCGAGAGGATGTCGCCGAACATGTTCTCCATCACCATGACATCGAAATCCCAAGGACGCTTCACCAAGAGCGCCGAGCAGGCGTCGACGTAGAGGCGATCGGTTCTCACATCCGGATGGCGTTTGGCGGCCTCGTCGAACATCTCGCGGAAGAACGCAAACGCCTTGAACACATTCGCCTTGTCGACGCAGGTCAGCCCGCCACCCACGCGGCCCCGCGCCTTGCGCCGCGCGGCGAGGCGGAAGGAGAATTCGAACAGCCGCTCCGATGTCTTGCGCGTGATGACCAGCGTTTCGCGCGCCTCGCTGTCGGTGACGACACCCTTGCCCATTGAAGCGAACAGGCCTTCGGTCGATTCCCTGACAACGACGAGGTCGATACCCTTCTTGTCGGCACCGACGATCGGGCTCGGCACGCCGGGGATGAGACGCGCCGGACGCACGCCGGCATAGAGGTCGAAGTGAAAGCGCAGCTCGACCTGCGGCATGATCTCGGTGTTATCGGGATAGCGCACCGACGGCAGGCCGCACGCGCCGAGCAGGATCGCGTCCGCCTCCTCGCAGAGCCGCACCGTGGTATCAGGCATCGACTTGCCGGTCTCCTGGTAGTTGACGGCGCCGGCCGGCGCCTCGGTGAGGCGGAATCTCAGATCCGTTCGCGCCTCGATCTTGCGCAGCACCTCGAGCGCCGGCGCCATCACCTCCGGGCCGATGCCGTCGCCGCCGAGGACTGCGATATGAAGTGCGTTGTTGGCAGACATGGGATTCCCTTGGGATGAACGAAAGAAAGATGGCCGTCATTGCGAGCGAAGCGAAGCAATCCATATTTCAGCACGGGGAAAGATGGATTGCTTCGTCGCTTACGCTCCTCGCAATGACGACGATGGAGCCTAAGGCGTCAGCACGGCACGCCCGACCAGTTTACCCTTCTGCAGATCCGTCAGCGCCTCGTTCACCTTGGCGAGCGGCATTGGCGTCACCGGGATCGCAGGAATCTTCTTTGCACGCACCAGATCGAGCAGCTCCTGCGTCTCGCGGAGATTGCCGACATAGCTGCCCTGGATGGTGACGGCCTTGATCGGGATCAGCGGCAGCGCCCAGGGCGCGCCGCCGCCGAACAGACCCACCATCACGAGCTTGCCGCCCTTGGTCAGGCAATCGAAGCCGAGCTGCGCGGTCTGGGCATTGCCGACCAAGTCGATCGCGGCGCGGATCGGCTGGCCGGCCTTTTTCGTCAGTTGCTCCAGCGCATCCGGCGCCATGCCATCGACAGTGGCGAGTGCACCGGCGGCTTCAGCCGCCTCGCGTTTCCTGGCATCGATATCGACCACGACAGCGCCCTTGCCGCCCATCGCCTTCAGCAGCGACAGCGCCATCAGGCCGAGGCCGCCGGCGCCAAAGATCACGATCGGGGTATCGAAATCCTTCTCGACCTTCTTCAGCGCGCTGTAGGTCGTGACGCCGGAGCAGGCGTAGGGTGCGGCCGTGACCGGATCGAGCCCCTTGAGGTTGAGCAGATATTTCGGATGCGGCACGGTCATGTGATCGGCATAGCCGCCGTCGCAATAGACGCCGAGCGCATTCGGCTTGACCGCGCACATGTTCTCGTCGCCGCCGAGGCAGGTCGGGCATTTGCCGCAGCCGAGCCAGGGATAGGCCAGCGCGACATCGCCGATCGTGAGACCGCCCTTGTCGGCTTCCGCGACGTCGGGCCCGAACGCCGCGACCTCGCCGACCGTCTCATGCCCCATCGTGCGCGGCAGCGAGACGCCGCGATCCTTCAGGGACAGCGGCTTGCGGCCGTGGCCGAGATCGTAGCCGCCTTCCCAGATATGCAGGTCGCTGTGGCAGACGCCGGCGGCCTTGACCTTGATCAGCACCTGCGTGCCCGACGGTTGGGGCGTCGGATGATCGACCTCTTGCAGAGGGGCATGGAAATCGACGACCTGGAAACTTTTCATCACTGCTCTCCCGGAGACCTTGTTCTTGCGGTCGAGCTTGCCACGCCCGTCCGCTCAGGACAAACGCTCAAGACCCGTATTTCGAGCGAGGCGGTATGCACATCACTCGAAGACGGCCACGTCACCCGATATTCAGATCAGCGGGTGATGGCAAGCCGCGAGTTGGCCCGGCGCAACCATGCGCAGTTCCGGCACCTCGTCCGCGCAGCGCGCGTCCGCCCGCGGACAACGGGTGCGGAAACGACAACCCGATGGCGGCGCGATCGGCGACGGCGGCTCGCCGACCGGCACGCTGCTGTTAGGGCGGACATCCGGATCGGGTACCGGGATCGCCTCGATCAGCAGCGCGGTATAGGGATGCGCCGGCCTCGCGAAGAGCTGCTCGGATGGTCCGACCTCGCAGAGCCGGCCGAGATACATCACCGCGACACGGTCGCTGACCGCCTTCACGACGGCGAGATCGTGAGCGATGAACAACAGGGTCAGGCCGTAGCGCGCCTTCATCTCTTCGAGCAGATTGAGGATCTGCGCGCGGATCGAGACGTCGAGCGCGGAGACCGGCTCGTCGCAGATGATGAATTCCGGATTGAGCACCAGCGCGCGGGCGATGCAGATGCGCTGGCATTGACCGCCGGAGAATTCATGCGGCAACCGTCCGCTGACCAGCGCCGGATCAAGGCCGACCGCCGACAGCACGTCGGAGACAATCTGCTTGCGCCTGCCCGGATCCTTGACGCCCGAGATCACCAGCGGCTCGGCAACGATATCGCCGATCCGCCGCCGCGGATTGAGCGAGGCGATCGGGTCCTGGAAGATCAGTTGCACGCGTCGGCGCATCTTGCGCAGCGCATCGCCCTGCATGGTGGTGAGATCGTGGCCGTCGAACAGCACCTTGCCCGATACCGCCTGGCGCAACTGCAGCACGGCGCGGCCGAGGGTGGATTTGCCGCAGCCGGATTCGCCGACCAGTCCCAGCGTCTCGCCGCGCGCGATCTCGAGACTGACATCGGAGACCGCGTGGACCGTCTTGCCGCCCACCGAATATTCGACGACGAGGCTTTCGACCTTCAACAGCGGATCGGATGACATCTGTTGCATCATGCGCCGACACCCGCCGCGATCGGATGGAAGCAGGCGTAGAGATGCTCCGGCGTCTCGGCCGCGCGGAGCGGCGGCTTCTCCGCGCTGCAACGGTCGGCGGCATAGCGGCAGCGCGGCGAGAACGAGCAGCCCTTGAGCGGCCGGGTCGGATCGGGCGGGCGCCCCGAAATCGCCGGCAGCGGCGTATGCGGCGCGGCGTCAAGCTTTGGCAGCGCGGCGAGCAACGCCTCGGTGTAGGGCATCCGCATCTGCTTGAACAACGCCGGGGTCGGGGCACGCTCGACCACCCGGCCCGCATACATCACCGCGACCTCATCGGCGCGGCCGGCCACCACGCCGAGATCATGGGTGATGATGATCATCGCCATGTGGCGGCGCTGCTGTTCGCGCGCCAGCAGATCGAGGATCTGGGCCTGGATCGTGACGTCGAGCGCGGTGGTCGGCTCGTCCGCGATCAAGAGCTTCGGTTCGCAGGATAATGCGATCGCGATCGCCACGCGCTGGCGCATGCCGCCGGAGAGCTGATGCGGATATTGCGCCAGCCGCTGCTCGGGCGCGGGGATGCCGACGGCCGCAAGCAGCTCGATGCTGCGAGATTTTGCCTTGGCCAGATCGAGTTCGAGATGCTCCTGGATGGTCTCGATCAACTGGGTGCCGATCGTCAGCACCGGATTGAGCGACGTCATCGGGTCCTGAAACACCACCGCGAGCGAGCGGCCGCGCAACTTGCGCAATTTCTCCGGCGGCAGTTTCAGGAGATCCTGGCCGTCGAACATCACGCGGCCGGACAGCCGGGCCTTTTTCGGCAAAAGCTGCAGGATCGTCCGCGACAGCATGGTCTTGCCGCAACCGGACTCGCCGACGATGCCAAGCGTCCTGCCAGCGCCGACGGCGAGATCGACGTGATCGACCGCCCGCAGATTGCCGCGCGACGTCGGCAGGTCGACCACCGCGTCCTCGACCGAGAGCAGAACGCCGCTCACAGCGCGCCCTGCCTTGGATCGGTGAATGCACGCAGGGTATCGCCGATCAGGTTGAAGGCGAGCACGGTCAGGAACATCGCAATGGCCGGGATGAAGGCGAGCCGCGGCGCCACGTCGAGGCTCTCACGCCCCTCCCCGATCATGCTGCCCCAGCTCGAGATCGGCGGCGGGACGCCGAGGCCGAGGAAAGACAGCGCGCCCTCGACCACGATGGTGACGGCGACGCCGAGCAGGAAGAAGGCGAGCAGCGGCAGCAGCACGTTCGGTAATAGCTCGCGCAGCAGGATGCGCGCGTGCGAGGCACCGAGCGCCTGCGCGGCGATGACGAACTCGCGCCGCGCCAGCGTCAGCGTCGAGGCCCGCGCCACCCGCATGAAGGCGGGAATACCGAGCACGCCGAGGATACAGGTCAGGTTGAAGATCGATTGTCCGAGGAAGGCGGTCACCGCCAGCGCCAGGATCAACGGCGGAAATGCCAGTAGCACGTCCATGCTGCCGACCACCAAGGATTCGAAACGGCCACGGAAATAGCCCGCGAGCATGCCGAGCGCGCCGCCGAAGGTCACCCCGATCACCGGCGCGCAAAGACCGACGATCAGCGAGATCCGCGCGCCATAGATCAGCCGCGACAGCTCGTCCCGGCCGAGCCCGTCAGTGCCGAGCCAATGCTCGACCGAGAACGGCGCCCGCCGCTCCAGCATGTCCATGTCGGTCGGGCTCGGCAGCGGCAGCAAATCGGCAAAGATCGCAACCGCAAACACCAGCGCCATCCAGCCGATGGCAAACCAGAACAGCATTCCGAGCCGGCGCCCGCGCCGTGCCGGCCGCGCACCGGTCTGCTCGTCGAGGCTGAGCTCAAGCGTGGCCATGTCGGATCCTCGGGTCGAGCACGGCATAGAGCAAATCGACGATGAAGTTCATGATCACGAAACCGGCGGCAACGAGCAGCACGACGCCCTGCAGGATGATGAGGTCGCGGGTGTAGATCGCGCCGACCAGAAGGCGGCCGATCCCGGGCAATGCGAAGATCGTTTCGACGATCACGGTACCCCCGATCAGGCGGCCGATATTGATGCCGGTGATGGTGACGAGCGTCAGCGACGAGGGCTTCAGCGCATGCACGAACAGGATGCGCGACGCCTTCAGGCCCTTCGCCTTGGCGAGCGCGATATAATCCTCCTGCAGCGCCGCGATCATATCGGAGCGCAGCACGCGCATGATGCCCGGCCACTCCGCCAGTGCGAGCGTCAGCGCCGGCAGCACCATGAAGCGCAGATTGGCGAACGGGTCTTCGGTGAACGGCACATAGCCGGTCGCGGGCAGCCAGCGCAGCTCGACCGCGAACAGATAGATCAGCAGGATCGCGGACAGGAAGGTCGGCACCGATAGCATGCCGAAGGCGGATCCGGTCATGAAACGATCGAATGCGCTGCCGGCCCTGGCCGCGCAGGCGATCGCGAGCGGCACGCCGATCGCAAGCCCGATCAGCTCGGCGAAGATCATCAGCTCGAACGACACCGGAATGCGCTCGCTGACGGCTTGCAGCACGGTCTGCCCGGTGCGGAACGAGCGGCCGAAGTCGCCCTGCAGGATGTGCCAGAGCCAGCCGAAATAGCGTAGCCAGAGCGGCTGATCGAGCCCCATGTCGTGACGCAAGGCCGCGACGTTCTCAGGCGTCGCCTGATCGCCGAGGATCACGTAGGCAAGATCACCCGGCAGCAGCGAGGCGATCACGAAGGTCAGCACCGAGACGGCCATCAGCACCGGTATAAGATACAGCAGCCTTCGCGCGACGAAGAACAGCATGAAGGATTATTCCTTCCAGGCGTCGGAGACGTCGAGCACCCCGTTGAACATCTTCGGCACGCCCTTCACTTTCGCGCTCGAGATGGCGTAGTAGGTGTTCTGGAAGGTCCAGAACCAGATCGCCTCCTTGTTGATCAGGCGGCTCGCCGCGCAATAGTCCTCAGTGCGCTTGGCGACGTCAGCGGTGGTGCGCGCGTGCTCGAGCAGGTGGTCGAGCTCCGGGTCGGAGAAGTTCGCCAGTGCCACCGGGCTGCCGGTGTGGAAATTGGCGTACATCTGCGGATCGGGATCGGCAAGATCGACGATGCGCCACGGCGTCAGCTGGAACTGGCGCATGAAGGCGCGCGGCACGATGGTGGCCTGATCGACCTGATCGATCTCCATGTTGGCGCCGATCCGTTTCCAGAATTGCTGCAGCACCTGGCCGATGGTACGTCCGCGCGGCGTCGCGGACACGATCATCTTGAAATCAACCGGTTTGCCGTAATCCTTGAGCAGCGCCTTGGCCTTGGCGACGTCCTCCGGCAGCGCGCCGTCGTCCTTGCATTTGACCCAGGAGCCATCGCCATAGGGATTGGTGGCCGGCCGCGCGAGACCGTTGGTGACCGCCTGTGACATCTTCTTGCGGTCGAGCGCCATCACCAGCGCCTGGCGCACGCGGACGTCGTCGAACGGCGGAGCCTTGGTGTTGAAGGCATAAACCTGCGCGCCCGAACCGGCATAGGTGTGCACGGCGAGGCTCGGATCCTTCTGAGCCCGGAGGATGTTGTCGGCGTCGTATTCGTCGTCCCAGATGATGTCGGCTTCACCCGATTGCAGCGAGGCAAAGCGCGACTGCGCGTCCGGCAGCGGCTTCAGGACGATGCGGTCGAGGTAGGGCTTGCCCTTGTCCCAGTAGTCCGGGTTCTTCTCCAGCACCATGCGGTCGCCGGCATTCCAGGATTTCAGGATGTAGGGACCGGTGCCGACCGGGTTGCGATTATAGTCGTCGCCCTTGGTCTTCCATGCGGTCGGGGACTGCATGACGTTGTTGGAGCTTTGAATCGACTGCGTCGCCGGGAAGTTCACCGACGGGTCGCTGAAATGATAGATCACCGTCAAATCATCGACCACCTCCACGCTGGTGATGGCGGTGATGTAGAACGCGCAGCGGCACTTGTTGGCGGGATCCTTCTGGCGGTCGAAATTCTCCTTCACGGCCTGCGCATTGAATGGCGTGCCGTCGCTGAATTTGACGTTCGGGCGAAGCTTGATGGTCCAGGTCTTGAAGTCGTCGGAATGCACCCACGACAATGCGAGTTTCGGCTGCGGTTCGCCCTTGTCGTCGAGCGTGGTCAGCGTGTCGAAGATCGCCGCCGCCGCAGTATTGGCCGATGTGTCGTAGACGCCGACCTTGAGGGGATCGAAGCCCGGAATGTCCAGTTCCTGGCCGACGGTGAGCGCGCCGCCCGACTTCTGCGCGCTAGCGGGCATCGCGAATGCCGCCGAAGCAAATCCCGCGACAAGAAATAAACGCGCAAGCGCTTGCGCGCGGATGACCGGCTTCATCGATGCTCCCTCCGAGGTCCTCAGCGTCCGGTGTTCCGGATCGTCGTGTGATGTCAGGCACATTGTCCGGAATCGCCGCGCGCGGCAAGACCGTAACAAGGATGAAAGGCCGCAGGTTAGCTGCGCGCCGTTTTCGGCGATTGCGCGGCAAAACCTGCGATCTCATTCTCGGAGAGGCCGATCTCCTTCAGATAGGACAGCGTATGCTCGCCGAGCGTCGACATCCGTTTGCCGGCAGCAACCGTCGCGCCGGACATCCGGAACGGCAGATTGAGCACCTTGAAGCTGCCGCCGCCGTCCTCGACCTCGGCCAGCCCGCCGCGATGGGCTATTTGTGGATCGGCCAGCGCTTCGCGCACGGTGCGGTAGGCCGACGACGGCACGCCATATTCGTTGAGCGCCGCAAGGCAGGCTTGCGTGCTGATCGCACGTGACCAGACCTCGACGCCCTCCATCAGGCTCGCCCAATTGTCCCGCCGATCGGAATATCTTGCAAAGCGCGGATCGGACACCCATTCGGGATGGTCGATCACCTGCATCAGGCTCTGGAACGTCTTCTCGCTGGCGATCGCCACCATCACGTAGCCGTCGGTGGTTTCGATCGGCCCGAACATCGGACGCTGCGCCGGCTTCACCTCGAATTGCGACCACTGCAGTTCGTTCAAGGTCAGGCTCAGCATCGATTCCAGCATCGAGACGTCGATGTGCTGCCCCTTGCCACCGGCGCTGCACTGATAGAGCGCAGCCGAGATCGCGCCGAATGCGTAAACCCCGGTCAGCACGTCGGCGTGGTAGATGCCGCAATAGTCCGGCCGGCTGCGGCCCGGCTGGTAGGCGAGATGCGCCATTTCGTAGCCGGAGGCGGCATGGATCACCGGTGCATAGGCCGGCAATTCCGCCGACGGTCCGGTCTGGCCGTAACCCGAGATCGAGCAATAGATCAGCTTCGGATTGATGTCCCTGACGGAGGCATGGTCGAGCTTCAGCCGCCGCATCACGCCGGGACGGAAATTCTCGACCAGCACATCCGCGGTCGCGATCAGCCGGCGCACCGCCTCGACGCCTTCAGGCGACTTCAGGTCGAGCACGACACTCTTCTTGCCGATATTGAGCTGGCCGAAGGCCGTCGAGCAATTATTCCTGACCGGCGGGCGGGTCCGCATCGTCTCGCCCTCGGTGGTTTCGATCTTGATCACCTCGGCGCCCATGTCAGCAAGCATCCGGGTGCAATGAGGGCCGGCGATCGTGGTCGAAAAATCGAGCACGCGAAGGCCGCCGAAACTCCGTGTCAAACTCCCCTCATCGTTGCCGGCTATTGTCGTATCCAAGGCTTCCTCCACGCGCGGTTCTTCATTGCTCGATGTCGCGCGACCCTAGAGTGAGCTGCACGGACAGGAAAGCGTCTCGTCCAGACCGGGCCGCCGGCCGTCTTGCATTTTAATCAGCACCAAACTGGACCTAATCTTGCATAGTTCTTCACGGGCTGGAACGAGGGCGCTTGTTGAAGGTCTTATTCGTTACGACGGAGATGGACGATTTTGTCCGCGTGGGCGGGCTTGCCGCTGTTTCCGCGGCTCTTCCCCGGGCCTTACGCCCATGGAGCGACGTCAGGATCATGCTTCCCGGTTACCGGGACGTGGTCGAGCAGTTCACTCATATTGAAATTGTTGGGCAATGCGCCCCGCTTGCCGAGATGCCGGCCTGCACGCTCGGGCGCGCATCGACCAAGGACGGGCTGCCGGTCTATGTGCTGTTGTGCCCGCAACTCTACGACCGGCCGGGCAATCCGTACGGCGACGAGTTGGGCCGCGACTGGCCGGACAACGACATCCGCTTCGGCCGTTTTGCCTCAGCCGCTGCCGAACTTGCAGCCGGGACCTTGGACAAGAATTGGGCAGCGGACCTCGTCCATGCCAATGACTGGCAGGCGGCGCTCACACCGGCTTACCTCGCCTGGCGGGGGCTGCAGATTCCATCGATACTGACCATCCACAACCTCGCCTATCAGGGCCTGTTTCCGAGGGACTCGCTGCGGCGGATCGGCGCACCGGAAAGCTCCTTCCACATCGACGGACTCGAATTCTACGACAAGCTCTCCTTTCTCAAGGGCGGGCTCGTCTACGCTTCGCATTTGACCACGGTCAGCGCGACCTATGCGAGGGAGATCACGACCACCGAGCTCGGCTGCGGGCTCGAAGGCCTGCTGCGCGTCCGCTCCGACGCCGACCAGCTCACCGGCATCCTGAACGGCATCGACGAGAGCTGGGATCCGCGCTTCTGCGCGCAGCTTTCAAAACACTTCGGCGCCGGCGACTGGCAAGGCAAACAGGCCAACGCCGACTACGTCCGCAGGCAGTTCGGGCTCGCGCTCTCGCGCGGACCGATCTTCGGCCTGGTCGCCCGCCTCGTGCACCAGAAGGGCGTCGACCTCGTGCTGTCGGCGGCCGACGCGATCATCGGGGACGGCGGACAGATCGTCGTTACCGGCAGCGGCGAGCCCGCGATCGAGGATGCGCTGGTGGCCGCGCACCGGCGCCGGCCGGACGCGATCGGCGTCGTGATCGGCTTCAACGACACAGGCGCGCCGGATTTTTGCCGGCAGCGATTTCACCCTGACGCCGTCGCGCTTCGAACCCTGCGGGCTGAGCCAGATGTATGCGCAGCGCTTCGGTTCGCTGCCGATCGGCCACCAGACCGGTGGCCTTGCCGAGACCATCACCGACGGCGAGACCGGCTTCCTGTTCTCGCAGCCCTCGGCCGAGTCCTTCCTTGGCGGCGTCCGGCGGGCGTTCGACGCCTACCGCGCCAAGGATCGCCTCGATACCATGCGCCGCAGCGCGATGGCCAAATCCTACAGCTGGGATTTGTCGGCCACCTGCTACAGCGCGCTCTACAAGAGGCTGATCGTGCCGCGGGCGGCGTAGACTTGTCCTGACAGACCAAGGACCTGTATCACACCTACGGTCTTGTCTCCGTGAGGATCTGCTCAATGACGCACATTGCTTTCCGCCGAGCTGAAGCGGCCGATCTTCCGGCGATCGTTGCTCTGCTGGCGAACGATATTCTGGGCCAGCAGCGAGAGGACGTCAGCTCTCCGCTGAACCCGCACTATGTCGACGCGTTCCAGGCCATCCTTGCCGATCCCAACCAGTTGCAGATGGTCGCGACCTCAGGCGATGAGGTGATCGGCGCCCTTCAACTCACGTTCATTCCCGGACTGGCACGCAAGGGCGCCTGGCGCGGACAGATCGAGGCGGTCAGAATCGCGGAAACGCACCGGGGATCGGGTGTTGGGCAGCAGATGTTCGAGTGGGCGATCGACCAGTGCAGAGCGCGAGGCTGCAATCTCGTCCAGTTGACGACCGACAAGACACGCGCTGATGCCCACCGCTTCTATGACCGGCTGGGATTCGTCGATAGCCACCTGGGCTACAAGTTGACGCTTTGACGTTTGCGCCGTCCGGTTCGCCTCACGCCGTCCGCCGCGTCTCCGGCATCACCAGCCAGATCATCATAAGCCCAAGCGCGGCGACCCCGGCGAGCCCCATGAAAGCTGTGCTGCTGCCGAGCTTGTCGCTGACATAGCCGGCCAGGATCGTGCTGAGCGAGGCGCCGATACCGACTGCCGTGCCGACGATGCCCTGCGCCAGATTGAAATGGCCGCTGCCGAAGGCGACGTCGGCCACCACCAGCGGCACCATCACGCTGAACACCGCCGCGGTGATGCCGTCGAAGACTTGCACTGCGACCAAGAGATAGGGATCGGTCACCGTCGCAAACAGCAGGCCGCGGATCACGAGCGAGGCGAACGCGATCAGCAGCAGCGGCCGCCTTCCCCAGGCCTGCGCCTTGCGGCCGACCGAGGGCGAGGCAAGTGCTACGATCGCCTGAGGCACGATGATGCAGGCGGCGATCAGGACCGGCGCCCACTGGCTCGACCGCGTCGTGACCACGCCGGCCATCAGCGGCAGCATCGCGGCGTTGCCGAGCTGGAACAGCATCACGCTGCCGGCAAAGATCAGCAGCGTCCGCTGGCACACAAGGCTCCAGACGCTGGTTGCTTTCTTGTCGGGCTGTTCGCGCTTCACCTCGCCATGGGCCTGTGCGATGTCGATCTCGCGTTCGCGGATCCGCGACAGCGATAGCAGCGTCGGGATCGCAAGGATGAAGGTGACGAGGAACACCGAGCGGCTCGACAGCAGGTAGCCGCAGGCGCCCATCAGCGCCGCGGCCGAGCCGTTGCCGAGCGAGGCGAAACGCGCATTGCGCCCCAACCTCTCTCCGATCGCAAGCGGCCCGACCAAGCCGAGGCTGATCGCCGCGATCGCCGGACCAAGCACGCAGCTTGCGAGCGCATGAAATGTCGCGGCCAGCGCCACCACCGGGAAGATCGGCCACAGCGCATAGGCCAGCGCGCTGACGCCGATGGTGGCCACCGCAAACCCCGCGACGACCCGCTCGGAGCGCGCCGCATCGACGATCGCGCCGCCCGGCATTTGACCGAGCAAGCCGATGACGCCGCCGATCGAGAGCACGAAGCCGATCTCGACCTGGGTCCATTTCTGCGTCGTCAGATAGACCGCGACGAACGGACCGAAGCCGGTCTGAACGTCGGCCAGGAAGAAGATGAACCAGTCGAGCCCGTGCTGGCTTTCGCGCGACGGCGTGCGCGGCTCCTCCGGCTTGGGTTGATCTAGAACTAGGGGCACAACATTGGTGTCGCCGGCTGATCGCTTGCCACGACCGTCGCCAACCGTCTCGAAGGGGTTCGGACGCGCGACCAGCTTCATTCCCCTAATGTTCGTCGTCCCACGGGTGGAGGCTTCCGGCCGCGCCCAGCACGATCAGCGGTGTGTCTTCCTTGTATTCGGGCGCCGCGCTAACCTGCTGCTTGGTCAAATCCAGGGAGATGCTGTCGCTCTTGTTGGAAACCCAGGCAAAGCGCAGTGCCTTCCAGTCAACGACGATCTTGCGGCTGCCGACGCCGAGAAACCCGCCAAAGTCGATCACCGCGGCGCGAACCTTGCCGTCGCGGTCGACGATGACGTCGACGATACGGCCCATATCCTCATTGGCCGCACTTACCACGTCGCGCCCGAGAATGCCGTGCGCGTCGCGGGCCCCGATCACGGTAACGGACGGCGGCGGCGCTGGTTGCTTCGCAGTTTCCTTGGCAGGTTCCTTGGCAGGTTCCTTGGCCTGTTCCTTCGGTGCGGCGTTTGCCGGTGGAGGCGCTGTATCATCGGCTGCGCGGACGACGGCAGACGCCAGCAACGCCACCGCGGCGAGCGTGAACAAGATTCTCGAACGCATAAAACTCTCCCACGATGTTCCTGACCTCACGCGAGGCGACCGCGCGACTGTTCTTAATGCGTCAACACGATCGAGACCTGGATCTGCCCGCGCGTGCGCAATACTTCGAGCGACACTTCGCCGTTATGGCGGCGCAGCCGCAGGTCGACGCTGGAGGCGCCGAGCCGCAGGTCGCGCAACACCACCTCGTTGAGGAATTCCGGCAAATGCGGATCACGCAGGCGGATCTCGCCGCGTGCGGTGTCGAATTCGAGTCCGAGTGCGGCCTCCAGCAGGGTGAAGGGCGTTGCACTCGCCCAGGCCTGTGGCGCGCAGGCCACCGGATAAAGCACCGGACCGCGCCGGCGCTCGCGGCGGAAGCCGCAAAACAACTCGGGCAACCGCCGCAGCTCCATATAGCTCGCTGCGTCGAACAGCCCCTTGAACAGATGTGCCACCGAATGCTTCAGGCCGTAGCGGGCGAGACCAAGTGCGATCAGCGCATTGTCGTGCGGCCAGATCGAGCCGTCATGATAGGACATCGGATTGTAGCGCGCTTCGCCGACCGCGACGGTGCGGATGCCCCAGCCCGAAAAGAACTTCTGGCTCATCAGGTCGACGGCGACCAATCGCGCGCGGTCCTGGCGCACGATACCGGAAAACAGCAGCTGGCCGGCATTGGACGTGCGCACCTTGCACTGTTGCTTGGCGCCGTCGAGCGCCAGCGCATAGGTGCCGAGCTCCTCGCACCAGAACGCCGCCTCGAAGCGCTCGCGCAGACGTTCGGCCTCGCCCTCCAGCTTCTCGGCTTTCTCGGGCATGCCAAGCCGCCCAGCCGCACGCGCGGCGAGCCGCTTGCCGGCAAACACATAGCCCTGCACTTCGCACAGTGCGATGTATCCTTCGGCCAACCGTCCGTCGGCATGGAAAATGGCGTCGAAGGAATCCTTCCAGCCTTGATTCTGAAGACCCTGCTCGGTGGCGCGCTGATACTCGACGAAGCCGTCGCGGTCGGGATCGCCCGGTCCATCGATCCATTGCAATCCGGCTTCGACCGCGGGCCACAGCTCGCGCAGCGTCTCCTCGTCGCCGGTGCGCTCGAGATAGAGCCCGGCCAGCAGCACGAACAGCGGCGTCGAATCGACGCTGCCGTAATATTGCGCGAACGGAACTTCGCGCAGCGCCGCCATCTCGCCGCCGCGCATCTCGTGCAGGATCTTGCCCGGCGCAGCATCCGCAAGCGGGTCGACGGTCTTCGCCTGGAAGAAGGCCAGCCGCTTCAGCACGCCTCGGGCGATCCGCGGATCGACCCACAGCATCTGCATCGCGGTGATCAGGCCGTCACGGCCGAACGTCGTCGAGTACCAGGGGATGCCGGCATAGGGGTAGCGGCCCTGTGGTGTCTCGGTCATCAGCATATTGAGGTCGGCCATCGCCTGGCACAGCACCTCGTTGAAGATGTTGTTGGAGGTCTCGATGCTGGCCGCACCGGCCGTCGATTGCCGCATCTCGCGGCGATGGGCGAGCAGCCCGCGGAAGAACGGCACCGGCTTCTGCATGATCGGCTTGTTGCAGGACACCGCGACGAACAACGAGGTGGCCTGCGCCGGCGCGAGATCGAAATGATAGGTCGCCGCATTCACCGACAGCCGGGTCGGCCGCGGATCGAAATGCAGCGCCGTGATCCGCGATTGATCGTCGAGGCCGGAATATTCCAGCACCACGTCGGTTGGCCCCAGGAGCTTGCTTGTCGCCGCGCCGCGCCGCGGGCGGCGCTCACCACGCACCTCGAACAGATCGGCAAAGTCGTTGTCGAACAGCAGCGTGAGATCAAAGCTCGCCGGACAGTCGCCGTGATTCTGCAGGCCGATGCGCTGATAGGCAGTGCCGCGCCACAGGAAGATCGAGCGCACGATGTGCAGCGTATCCTTCTGCAGCACCAGGCGGCCGTTACGATAGACGTCGGAATTGGTAAGGTCGACCGACAACGCCGAATTGTCGTCCCGCATGTTGGAGCCGAGCAGCAGCGGCTGCACCTCCTCCAGCACCATTTCGAGCCGCGCAAGGTAGCGCGTATCGGCGTTGAACAGCCCGTCGGGGCCGCCGGCCGAAGCGCCGATGTCGCCGTGGCTATCGAGCACGATGAAGGTGTCGTCGTGCTTAAGCGAACGCCGCGGCCGCGCCGCCGGCCCGGTCATCGGAATGTAGAACGGCGATTCCACGATGATCTGCTCGGCGATGCGAGCGCTGATCTGCGTAACGACGTCGGCTGCCATCTGGACCTCGGGCGACTTTTATTGCTGCGACGAACGCAATGGAACGCAAGGACGCTTGATTGCGCGCCGTCAGGCCGCGCTGGTGGAGAGGCGGCCCATTTCGCGCGCGACCAGGTCGCGATACGGCCCCTTGCCCTTCACGAGGATGTCCGGCGGACCGTCCTCGACGATGCGGCCGCCCTGCAGCATCACGACGCGGTCGAAGTTTCGCAGCGTCGCGAGGCGGTGCGCGATCGCCACCACTGTACGCCCGCGCATCAGCCGCGACAACGCCTCGCGGATCGCCTCCTCTGAGTCGGCGTCGAGCGCCGCGGTGGCTTCGTCGAGCAGCAGGATCGGCGCATCCTTCAGGAAGGCGCGCGCGATGGCGATCCGCTGCCGCTGCCCGCCGGAGACCTTGATGCCGCGATCGCCGACGATGGTGTTCATGCCTTCCGGCAGGGTCTCGATGAAGTCGCAGCGCGCCGCGATCGCCGCCCGCAGCACCTCGTCGTCAGAGGCGTTCGGCCGGCCGTAGCGGATGTTCTCCATGATCGAGCGGTGGAACAGCGAGATGTCCTGCGGCACCACCGAGATCGCCTCGCGGAGACTGAGCTGAGTCACCCGGGAAATGTCCTGGCCGTCGATCGTGATGCTGCCCTGCTCCACGTCGTAGAAGCGCTGCAGCAGGGTGAACAGGCTGGACTTGCCGCCGCCGGACTGACCGACCAGGCCGACCCGCTGGCCGGGCTGGATGCGCAGGCTGAAGCGCTCGAACACCTGCATGCCGCCGGGATAGCCGAACGTGACATTGTTGAAGGCGATCGCCGCGCCGCTCTTTACCAGAGGCTCGGCTTCCGGGTGGTCGTTCAGCTCGTGCGGCTGCAACAGGGTCGCGAGCGCTTCGGTCAACCGTGCGACATGCTGGGTGACGTCGACCAGCGCGACGGCGAGATCGCGGGTGGCGCTGAGGATCGAGATGCCGAGTGTGCAAACCAGCACGACGTCGCCGGTGGTCGCCGTGCCCTGCTGCCAGAGATTGATGGCCCAGGCCAGCATGGCGATCGTCAGCACGACGGTCACGGCCGCGTGAGCGAGGCGGAGTTTCTCCAGATAACGCAGCGAACGGCCCCGCGCGACGACTTCCCGGTTCACCGTTGCATCAAAGCGACCGTGCTCGTAGCGCAGGCCACAGAACGCACGCACCAACGGCAAATTGTTGATGACGTCGACCATTTCGCCGTCGACCGCCGCGGCCTTGCTGGCGAAATCGTCGTGCAGCGGCTTGCCGGCGGCAGCCAGATGGAACATCGCCAGCACCATGGTTCCCGCAACAAGCACGAGCACGGCCGACATCGTTAGGCTTACGGTTCCAATCAGTGCGATTGCCGAGAAGGTCGCTATGCACGGCGGCAACACGTTCCATACGAACATATTCTCGACCGTGAACACCGCGTTCGAGGTCGCGGTGATCCGGCTGGTCAGCATGCCTGGCAACCGGTCCGAGAAATAGCTCGGCGCGTGGCCGGTGAGATGGCGGAACATGTCGCGTCGCAGGTCACCGGTGACGCCGACAAAGGTGTAACTCGCCGTCCAGCTTGCAATCCGCCACAGGAAGTTGTCGGCCGCGATCAGCGACATGAGCAAAGCGAATGCCAGCCATACGCCCCCCGCGGATGACGGACCTGCGGAGAGGGTATCGACCAGGCTCTTGACGCCGTATTGCGTGCCCACGGAGCAGGCAACTGCCGCAACGACAGCCGACAAGATGACAACATGCGAGGTGGGACGCTGGCGCAGATAGCGCACCACAAACGGAAACGGCCGATGCGCATATCCTGAGAGATGATCCATGACGTCCTGCAAACCTGTTGAGGGTGAACGAGATCTTTTTTAGTTAAGTTTCCCGTGCACGATGACGTGAAGAGCGGCGAGTCGATTCCTTGTTGCAGCCATCACTGCGCAACAATTTTGCAACGGTGCCGTCGACAAAAGCTGTTGGAGCGAGATGGCATCAGCAAGACCACAGTGTGAAGGAAGGAAGGAGCGGCAGATGTCACACACCTAAGGAACCTCGCACGTGCGAGAACGTTCCCGTCTCGGCATGCCGGTGCCATCAAAGGGCTAGGGTTGTTTCATTCACATCACACACAGGAGATGAAGAAATGCGCATCGCGCAGGTGGCCCCGCTGACGGAGGCAGTTCCCCCCAAGCTATACGGCGGGACCGAACGGGTCGTGCATTGGTTGACGGAGGAACTCGTGGCGCTCGGCCATGATGTCACGTTGTTCGCCAGCGGCGATTCTCAGACGTCAGGGAAGCTCGATGCGACCTGGCCGAAGGCCCTGCGCCTTGACGGTTCCGTGCGCGATCCAAACGCGCTGCACATGGTGATGCTGGAGCGCGTCAGGCAGAAGGCCGACGACGACGAGTTTGACTTCCTGCACTTCCATCTCGACTACTATCCGTGGTCGCTGTTCCACCGGCAGCCGACGCCCTTCTTGACCACGTTGCACGGTCGGCTTGACCTTCCCGAGCACCAACCTGTCTTCAATACATTCTCGAAGATTCCGGTCATCTCGATCTCCAATGCGCAGCGCCGGCCCGTTCCGCAGGCGCACTGGGTGCGTACGATTCACCATGGCCTGCCCGAGAACCTGCTGACACCGCAGCCCGCCAGGCAATCCTATCTCGCCGTGCTCGGACGCATCGCGCCGGAGAAAGGCGTCGATCGCGCAATCAAGATCGCGACCCGCTGCGGCATCCCCCTGAAGATTGCGGCAAAGGTCGATCGCGCCGACCAGGACTATTACGACGAGCTGATCAAGCCGCTGATCACGGACAATCCGCTGATCGATTTCATCGGCGAGATCAGCGACCGCGAGAAGCCGGACTTCCTGAGCGGTGCAATCGGCCTGCTGGTTCCGATCGACTGGCCGGAGCCGTTCGGTCTTGTGATGATCGAGTCGATGGCCTGCGGCACGCCCGTCATCGCCTATAACCGCGGCTCGGTGCCTGAGGTGATCGACGACGGCCTCACCGGCTTCATCGTCGAGGACGAGCTCAGCGCCGTCGCGGCGGTCGGCCGTCTCGCCACCCTCGATCGCAATGCGATCCGCAAGCAGTTCGAGACCCGCTTTACCGCACGCCGCATGGCGCTCGACTATCTCGCCGCCTATCGCGGCCTGATGGAAGCCAAGCCGCGCTTCAAACTGGTGGCGAGCGCCGAGTAGCTTGGCTTGGTTACCGGCTCCGTTCAGGGCACGGGAGTTAGCTCGGCCTTGCCGAAGCGGCGTTCATAAGCCTTGATATAGGCTTCCGGCGACGGCTTCAGGTGGCGCCGGGTCAACGCCACCAGATCGTCGCGACGCGAGCCGCGGAGCGCTTTGATCATATCAAGGTGATCGCGGCGCGCGCCGTCGAGCGATTGTGGAAAGGCATTTGCGTAAGAACGGATCCCGTAGACCTTCTGAGCGAGCCAATCGATGGTTTCGATCAGGCAGGCATTGCCGCACAGGCCGAACAGGGCCTGATGAAAACTGAGATTGCTGTAAAAGACAGTCAGGAGATCACCTGCGACAATGGCCGCGGCGTGCTTGCGCTGCAATTCCTCCAGCCGCTCGATATCCTTGCGGCTGACAGGGAACGGAATGATGCAGACCGCCATCACTTCCAGTTCTTCGCGGACCGCGTAGATTTCCTTGACTTCCAGCGGGGTCAATCCACGCACCAGCGCGCCGCGATTTGGAATGCGCTCGACCAGGCCCTTTTTCTCGAGCTCGAACAAAGCCAGTCTCACGTCACCGCGATGGGTCTGGAACAAGTCGCAGAGGTCCTGTTCGACCAGACGTTCCTTCGGCTGACGCCGCCCCAGCACGATGTCCTCCTCGAGCCGCTTTGCGATCACAACCGCCGCCGGCTCGCGCACAGGCGATGCCGCTATCTGACGGGACTTGGCGGCTCCAACTCTCGCGCGCTTGGATGGTTTTCCGACCATAATCTCCCCGGTTTGGCAGCCGCGTCCTGCCAGGCGCAACCCATCGGCGTCACACGACGGCGTATACAATCATGATAATATTGAAAACTATATTGTAAACAATTTTGGGAAAGGCTACGATCGCGAAAAACCGGTGGACAGCCAGCTGTACCGGTGCCACAGGGGGAAACGGCGTGAAAAAAGTTCGCAAGGCTTCTGTTGGCAACGCGACTTCTGTCGATGACAGAAGTGAGCCGAAAGCGAATTTGTCGAAGCGACAAAGCCGTCGCCAGTTTCTCGTCAGGACCGGCGGTGTGCTCGCCGCCGGCGCGTTCGGCGCCGTCCCGCTGCGGGGCTGGGCCGCCGATCCCGTCAATATCGGCGCATTGTATCCGACCACCGGCAGCATGGCGCAGATCGGCGGCGGCTGCGTCGCAGCTGCGAAACTCGCGGTCGAGATGGTCAACGAGGCCGGCGGCATCAAATCGCTCGGCGGCGCCAGGCTCAACCTCATCATGTCCGACGTGCAGAGCGACACCACGGTGACGCGCACCGAGACCGACCGCCTGATATCAGGCAACAAGCTCTCGGCGATCCACGGCTGCTATGCCAGCGCATTGACGCTGATCGCAAGCGAAGTCTGTGAGCGCGCCAAGGTCCCGATCATCACCGGCTCCAGCTCGGACCAGCTCAACAAGGGACGCACCTACACATTCACGCCGTTCGCGCGCGCTTCGCAGTTCGCCAAGACACAATTGCAAATGGCCAAGCTCGCCAGCGAGCAGGCCAAGGTCGCGGTCATCTTCGAGAACACTGCATTCGGCACCTCGACCTCGAACGGCCTGAAGGAACTGGCGCCCGGCGAAGGCGTCGAGATCGTGATGTTCGAGCCCTACTCCGCCGGCTTCACCGATGCAAGTCCGCTGATCAACAAGGTCAAGGCCTCCGGCGCCAATACGCTGTTCGCGATCTCCTATCTCAACGACCTCATCCTGATCGTCCGCACCGTGAAGCAGGTCGGGCTGAGCGTCGCGATCAACGGAGGCTCCGGCGGCTTCGTGATGCCGGATTTCTACAAGAATGTCGGCAAGGCCGCCGAAGGCCTGCAGGGCGTTGCGCACTGGAATCACGACGTCAGCGACGAGGCCCAGAAGGTCAACGTCGAATTCAAGAAGCGGACCGGGGATTTCGCGTTCGAATATGCCGGTGGCCTGGTCGCGCAGACATTCATGCTCGCCGACGCGCTGGAGCGGGCCGGCTCAGCCGATCCCAGGAAGGTGAGGGACGCGCTCTCGACGCTCGATGTCTCGTCCGGCTATGCAGCGATGGCGCCCGGCGGCAAGGTAAAGTTCGGGCCCGACGGCAAGAACATCTATGGCCGCCCGGTCGGCGTGCAGTGGCAAAACACCGATCTCGTCAGCGTCTTCCCGAAGGAAGACGCCCGCGCTCCGCTGATGAAAACCTGAACATCGGTCGCACCGCATGTGGGAGACTCTGGCCCAGGCCGTGATCAACGGCCTGCTCATCGGCGGCATCTACGCACTCGTCAGCATCGGCGTCACGCTGATCTTCGGCGTGGTCAAGATCGTCAATTTCGCCCAGGGCGAATTCGTGATGATCGGGATGTACATCTCGTTCTTCCTCGCGACCCAATTCGGCATAGATCCGCTGGTTTCGCTGGTCGTCTCGATGCCGGTGCTGTTTGTCGCCGGCGTGCTGATCCAGCACTTCCTGATCCGGCGGGTGCTGGGGCCGAACGACATGCCGCAGATCTTCCTGACCTTCGCGCTGTCGCTGCTGCTGCTGAACCTGGCGCTGATGCTCTTCACCGCAAATTACCGGACCGTCCACACCTCCTATTCCGACGAAGCGCTGCATTTCGGCGGGCTCTACATTCCCGTGGCCAAGCTGATCGCTTTCGGTGTCGCGATGGCGCTGAGCGGCCTGCTCTGGGTGTTCCTGCACACTACCGACCTCGGCCGCGCGATGCGTGCGGCGTCGCAGAACCGCGACGTCGCGATGCTGATGGGGATCAATCCCAACCGCGTGTTCGCGGTCGCGTTCGGCGCGGCGCTGGCGCTGGCCGGTGCCGCTGGTTCGCTCCTGATGCCGTTCTATTCGGCCTATCCGTTCGTCGGCCAGACCTTCGTGCTGATGGCATTCGTCGCGGTCGTGCTGGGTACGCTCGGCAACGTGATCGGCGCGCTGGTCGCGAGCCTGATGATGGGAGTCGCCGAATCGCTCGGCATCCAGTTCGTCGGCGCAGATTCAGGCTTGATCGTGGTGTTCGCCATGCTGCTGCTGACGCTCGCCTTCAAGCCAACGGGCCTTGGCGCCAGGTGGGGCCGCTGATGTCGGCGTCCGGAAAAATGAAATGGCTGTGGCTGGCGCTGGCCGCCGTGGTCCTGATCGCCCTGCCCCAGCTCGTCACCTCGTCGTTTGCGGTCGACATCTTGATCCGCATCCTTCTGTTCTCGTTCATCGGCGTCGCCTGGAATCTGATGGGCGGCTACGCCAAGCAACTGTCGCTCGGGCACGCCGCCTATTTCGGGCTCGGCGCCTACACCTCGACCATCATGCAGGTGAACTATGGCATCTCGCCCTGGATCGGGATGGTCGCGGGCGGTGTGGTGGCGATGCTGGCGAGCCTGCCGATCGGCTGGCTCTGCTTCCGCCTGCGCGGCCCCTATTTCACCATCGCCACCATCGCGACCGCACAGGTGCTGATGCTGATCTTCCTGAAATTCCGCGACTTCGCCTGGGGCGCCGAAGGCACCACGATCCCAAACCTCGGCAGCGCGCCCTTGATGATGCAGTTCGAAGACAAGTCGTCCTATTATTACGTGATCCTCGGACTTCTCGTCGTCGGCCTGTGGATCACCCATCTGATCGAGAGGTCATGGATGGGCTATTATCTCGTCGCGATCGGCGAGGATGAAGACGCAGCGGAAGCGATCGGCGTCAACGCGCCGAAGATCAAGCGCGACATCTACCTGATAAGCGCTTTCCTGACCGCGCTCGCCGGCACCTTCTACACGCAATACATCTACTTCATCGATCCCGCGACCGCCTTCAGCTTCAATATCTCGATCGAGGCGGCGCTGGTGTCGATCGTCGGCGGCATCGGCACGCTGTGGGGACCCGTCATCGGCACCGTGTTGCTGGAAACCACATCGGCGCTGCTGCAGAGCTGGCTCGGCAGCTCGGTCGGCGGCATCCAGCTCACGGTCTACAGCCTGATCCTGATCGCGGTGATCCTGTGGCGCCCCACCGGACTGATGGGCGTCATCAGGGACATCTACCAACGCTACGTCCGGCGCAAGCCGGCGCGGGCCTGAGGGCCGGCGATGGCGGACGCACTGGTCATCAAGGGTCTCAGCAAACGCTTCGGCGGCCTGCGCGCCGTGCAGGATGTCAGCTTCTCGGTGCAGGAAAACGAGACGGTGGCACTGATCGGTCCGAACGGCGCCGGCAAGACCACGAGCTTTCATCTGATCACCGGTTTCCATCGGCCCGACTCCGGCTCGGTGCTCGCCTTCGGCAAGGAGGTCGTGGGCTTAAGGCCGCATGACGTCTGCGCGCTCGGGATGGCCCGTACGTTCCAGGTGGCAAAGCCGTTTGGCGCGATGACGGTGCTCGCCAACGTGATGACGGGCGCCTTCCTGCGCGACCGCCACGTCGCCGCCGCACGCAAGACCGCGCTCGAGGCAATCGACTTCGTCGGGCTCGGCGCCAGGGAACAGACCGCGGCCAAGGACCTCACCACCATCGACCAGCGCCGGCTGGAAATGGCCCGCGCGCTGGCGACGCAGCCGAAGATCCTGCTGCTCGACGAGGTGATGGCCGGGCTCAATCCGTCCGAGATCGACCAGGCCGTAGCGTTGATCAAGAAGCTCGCGACCGCCGGCCTGACCATCGTGATCGTCGAGCATGTGATGCGCGCGATCATGGCGGTGGCGCGTCACATCGTGGTGCTCGACCACGGCCAGAAGATCGCCGAGGGCGCGCCGAAGGAGATCGTCGAGAATCCCGAAGTGATCCGCGCCTATCTCGGCTCCTATGTGCATCCGCCGGGAGACGCCCATGCTTGAGCTTACCGGCGTCAGCGCCAGCTATGGCTCGGTTCCGGCCATCACCGATGTCAGCATCTCCATTGGCGAGGGCGAAGCCGTGGGCCTGCTTGGCGCCAACGGCGCCGGCAAGAGCACGACGCTGCGCGCCGTCTCCGGCATGGTCAAACTGTTCGCCGGCAAGGTCACGTTCGACGGCGTCGACCTCGCCAGGCTGCCGCCCTACCGCATTCCCGAGCTTGGCATCGCGCATGTCCCGGAGGGCCGCCAGGTCTTTCCCGAAATGACCGTGCAGGAGAACCTCGAGATCGGCGCCTATGTGCCAAAGGCCAAGGCCGACCGCGCCCGCACGATGGAGCTCGTCTACAACATCTTCCCGCGCCTCGCTGATCGCAAGAAGCAGCTCGCCGGCACCATGAGCGGCGGCGAGCAGCAGATGCTCGCGGTCGGGCGCGGACTGATGCTCAAGCCTCGCCTCCTGATGCTCGACGAACCCTCGCTGGGCCTGGCACCCGTGATGACCGACGTGACCTTCGAGAAGATCGGCGAGATCCACAAGATGGGCACCGCGATCCTGCTGGTCGAGCAGAATGTCAGCCGCGCGCTGTCGCTAGTGCAGCGCGCTTATGTGCTCGAAAGCGGCAAATTGATCATACACGGCACCAGCACCGAGCTTGCCAACAACAAGCAGGTGCAGGCGGCGTATCTCGGGATTTGAGACGCTGCCTCCTCCGTCATTGCGAGGAGCGAAGCGACGAAGCAATCCATGCCTCAGCAAGCGGCAATATGGATTGCTTCGCTACGCTCGCAATGACGGCGAGGATTCATCTAATTTACCACCGTCCGCTTCGGCTCGACGATTTCGAACATCCGCGGGAATTCGTCCATCAGCGCCATCAACTCGCCGAGCCGCATCGGGTCGCCCGCTGCCTTGATCTTGCCGGCGCTGACGGCCTCCGGGAACGTGGTCAGCTTGGCGATGATCTCATCGAGCGTGCCGCGCGCCAGCGTGAAGCTGGCGTGCGCGTCGGGCGCCTGCGCGCCCTTCACATAGGTCAGCGCCGCATTCTCCAGATTGAGGATGAAGCTCTCGCCGGTATCGGTGAAATTCCAGTTCAGCACGATGCGCTTGCCTTCAGCCTTGGGACCGTTGAGGCGGATGCCGAGCACGTCGAAGAGCTGCCCGGTGCGCAGCGCGGCCAGCGTTTCGCGCGGCATCGGAGCGCGCGGCGGCGTCTTCGGCATGCCCTGCCGCAACTCCTGGGCGCCGAACAGATAGGCGTTGCGCCAGGTCGAGCTTTCGGCGGCGTAGCCAAGCTGCTCGAACGTGTCGGCCAGCATCGCACGCGCCCCCTGATTGTCCGGTTCGGCAAACACGAGGTGACCGACCGCCTGCGCCACGAAGCGGAATTCACCTTTGGCGAAATCCGCCGCGGCGCGTTTCAGGATCGCATCCGCACCGCCCATATACTCGACGTATTTCTTGCCTGATTGCACCGGCGGCAGCGGATCGAGATTGACCGGATTGGCGTCGTACCAGCCGAGATATTTTTGGTAGATCGCCTTCACATTGTGCCTGATGTGGCCGTAGTAGCCGCGGCCGTGCCAGGCGCCTTCGAGGCTCTGCGGCAGGCGGATGGTTTCCGCAATCTCGGCCGCGTTGAGCCCGTGGTTCATCAGCCGGATGGTCTGGTCGTGGGCATATTTGTAGAGATCGCGCTGCTGGCGGATCATGGTGTCGATCCGCTCCTGTCCCCAGACCGGCCAGTGATGCTGGCCGCACATCGCCTCCGCCTTGCCGCCCCACATCTGCAACGCTTCGCCGAGATATTTCGACCAGGCCAGCGCATCGCGGACATCGGCGCCGCGGAACGGCAGCAGATTGTGGAAATTGTGCGTGCAATTCTCCGCGAGGTTGAGAAGCTTGTAGCGCGGCAGGAAGAAATGCATCTCCGCCGGCGCCTCGCTGTTCGGCGCCATCTGGAATTCGAATTCGACGCCGTCGATGATCCTGATGTCGCCGGTCGAGATGATCAGGTCGGTTGGCCGCAGCAGAGCCACGGCGCCGGCCGCCATGGTCTTGCCGAGGCCGCAATCGACCTGGCCGCGCACACCCTTGGCGAGGAACGGCCCGAACTGGTATTGCGCGCGACGCAGCATCGCCGGCCCCGCGATGATGTTTTCGGAGACCGCGTGCTCCATGAAAAGATCAGGCGCGATAATCGGCACGCCGGCCGCCAGCATCTCGTCATCGATCACGCCACGCGCGCCGCCCCAATGGTCGGTGTGGGTGTGGCTGAATATGACGGCGGCGACCGGCCGCTTGCCGCGATGCTGAAAATAGAGCTCCATCGCCGCGCGTGCGCCTTCGATCGAGGTCAACGTGTCGACCACGATCACGCCCTTGTCGCCCTCGATCAGCGTCATGTTGGCGATGTCTAATCCGCGCACCTGGTAGACGCCCGGCACCACCTCGAACAGGCCATGGTGCATGTTGAGCCGCGACTGCCGCCACAGGCTGGGATCGACGGATGGCGGCGCCTTCTCCTCGGAGAGGAAGCCATAGGGTTCGAGGCTCCAGACCGTCCGGCCCTGCGCCGAGGTGATCTTCGCGTTTTCGATGGTGCCGAGGAAGCCGCGCGCAGCGTCGTCGAAATCGCTGATATCCGAGAACGGCAACGCCTTCAGCGTCGCCTCATGCTGCGCGATGACGGACGGAGATGCGGCTTTCTGTGACGTGTCGCCTTCTGTCGTCATGGTCGTTTACTCCCTCGTACCAAGTTTGATTGCGCTTGCTCAGCGAAACCGCACACCTTCGAACTGGCCGCTGCGGCGCCACTCGTCGATATATTTGAAATAGGCCATCGCGCCGGCCGGATGGCCGACACTGAGCTTGGCCGCCGGACTCGGCGCATGTCCCTCATTGTTGTAGTAGCCGGGCGTGCAATCGGGACCGCCGATCATCCGGCCGACGCCGGTCAGCAGCAGTTCGACCCAGCGATCTTCAGCCTCCTTGCTGACCTCGATCTGCCCAAAGCCGTTTGATTGCGCATGCTGGACCATCTGCGCAATCGTCCGTGCGGCCTCGGTCAGATTGTGCGGTACGTTGGAAATGAGATTGGCGCCTTGCGTCGGCTGCACGAAGAACGCGTTTGGAAAGCCGTGGACGTGGATGCCGTGCTTGGTGCGCATGCCCTGCGCCCAATGGTCCGACAGCTTGATGCCGTCGCGGCCGGTCAGGTCGAAGCCGGCCCGGCGCTTGTACTCGGTGCCGACTTCGAATCCGGAGGCATAGATGATGCAATCAAGCTTGTATTCCCTGCCCGCGACGACGATCCCGTTTCCGGTGATGTGCTCGACGCCCTTTCCGTCGGTATCGACCAGATGCGTGCCTGACGTATTGAACGCTTGAAGATAGGAGTCATGGAAGCAGGGCCGCTTGCAGAGCTGGCCGTACCAGGCTTTGAGGTTTTTCGCCGTGTCGCGATCGCCGACGATGCTGTCGATCCGGTTGCGGATTTCTTCCATCTTTTCGAAGTCGGAATCCTCAAAGGCGGCCCGCATGTTTTCGACGGTCCTTTGTTCGCGCGGCAGCAGCATGACCTTGGCGCGGATCCGCTTCGACAGATCGGTCCAGCCATCCTGCACCAGATCTTCTTCGGCCGAGCCGCCGGCCTGGTTGGCCGTGAAATTCTCCAGCCAGCGCAGTTGCCAGCCGGGCGTGGCGATTCCGGCGAACCAGTCGGGATCGATCGGGACATTGCCGCGCACGTCGACCGACGACGGCGTGCGCTGGAACACGTACAATTCCTTGCAGGCGCGCGCGAGATACGGCACGCACTGCACGGAGGTCGCACCCGTCCCGATGATGCCGACGCGCTTGTCGGCAAGCTTGTCCATCAGCGCGCCCAAGGGATCGCCGCCGGTGTAGTCATAGTCCCAGCGGCTGGTGTGGAACGAGTGCCCCCTGAAATTCTCGATGCCGGGAATGCCGGGAAGTTTCGGCACGTGCAGCGGGCCGGTGCCGATGCCGACATATTGCGCGGTGAAGATATCGCCCCTGGTGGTACGGATGGTCCAGCGCGACTGCGCCTCGTTCCAGTCCAGGCTCACCACCTCGGTGTGAAACAGCGCGTTGTCGTACAGGCCGAAATGTTTGCCGATCCGCTGGCAGTGCGCGAGGATTTCAGGCGCGTGCGCGTATTTCTCCGACGGCATGTGGCCGGTCTCTTCCAGCAGCGGCATGTAAACCATCGACGCCGTGTCGCATTGTGCGCCGGGATAGCGGTTCCAGTACCAGGTGCCGCCGAAATCGCCGCCCTTCTCGATGATGCGGACATCCTTGATGCCGGCCTCGGTGAGCCGCGCCGCCGTGGCGAGCCCGGCAAAGCCGCCGCCGACGAAAGCGAAGGTGACGTGGTCGGTCTTCGGCGCGCGCGGGGTGACCGGTGTGTAGGGATCGACGAGGTAGTGCGCCAGTTGTCCCTTGATCTGCAGATACTGCTCGTTGCCGTCAGCACGCAGCCGCTTGTTGCACTCCTCCAGATACTTTTGGCGCAGCCGCTCCTTGTCGATGGCAGCGGGTTTCAGGTCGCGGGGCTGGTCCGTCATCGTCATCTGAAAGCGCCTTGATTCAGGGAACTCAGCGGGATTTCGCTCACAGATAAACCTATATCGACATGATTGGCAAATTCATTCCGATATGTTGACAAAATTCCAATATGAGACCACTATTTCGTATGACGTCACTGATTGCAGCCGAGCCGCAGACCGATCCGTCCTTTGCGACCACCCTGGCGCATGGGCTCGACGTGCTGGCGGCATTTCGCAAGCACACCGGCGCCCTGTCGAACGCCGAACTCGCCCAGCATACCGGCCTGTCGCGGCCGACGGTGTCGCGGCTGACCTACACGCTGGAGCAGCTCGGCTACCTCCGGCGCGACCCTAAGGGGCGCTTCGTGCTCGGGCTCGGCGCGCTCGCCGCCGCCTATCCGGTGTTGTCGTCCCTGAAGGTCCGCCAGCTCGCGCGGCCGCTGATGCGCGTCTTCGCGACCTATGCCGGCGGCACGGTGTCGATCGCGATGCCGTTCGGGCTCGACTTCATCTATGTCGAGACGCTGCGCACCACCGACGCGGCGCCGCATGTGCCCGATGTCGGCTTCGTCAGCACGCTGGCGCCGACCGCGGTCGGCCGCGCGCTGTTGTCGCTGTTCACAGGCGATGAGCTCGACGGCTACGTGGCGCGCGTCAAAGCCGACCGTCCGGACGAGTTCGATTACGTCGAGAGGCGCACGCTGCCCGACATCGAATTATGCAAGGAGCGCGGCTTCGCTGTTTCGCTCGGTGAGTGGCGGCGTGAAATCTTCGGCGTCGCCGCGCCGCTCTACCGCACGCCGACAGGCGAATGCCTGGCAGTCAATTGCGGCGTTCCCTCATTCCGCTTCAGCGCCGAGCAGATCGAGCGCGAATGCGGCCCGCGCATCCTCGGCCTCGCCCGCAGCATCCGCGCACTGGTCGCGGAGGGTTAGCCGGTCACTTCTTCACCTTGCTCGCGTCCATCTTGATGCTCTCATCGAGCATCCTGGTCGTGAACGCGGTGTTGACGTCGAACGGCTTCTCCATCCCAAGATAGGTCTGGACCAGCTCGTAGTCCTTCTTCATCCGCTCGCCGTCGATCCAGCCCAGCGCCTTCGTCGTGGTGAATTCGTCCGTCATCAGATATTTGATGCGTTCCCACTGCCGCTGCTGGTTCTCCTTGTCGAGGCCGGAGGCTTGGTCGAGCAGCGCTTTCAGGCAGGGCGCGACGTCGGCGACGCAGGCCGCATAGGCCTTCTGGGTGACCCGCACGAACGCTTCCACCAGCTTCGGGTTCTTCGCCATGTAGGCGCCGTTGACGATGAGCGAATTGCCATACGGGTTGAGCCCGATGTCCTTCCAGTTGATGTAACCGAGGTCGCTGCCGAACTCGATCACCTTCAGGTCGTGCTCATTGTAGAAGTCGCTGATGATATCGACGCTATGGCTCTTCAGCGCAGCGATCTTCGCGGTCGGGCCGACATTCACAAAGGTCACGGAGTCGGGCGTAATGCCTGCGGCCTTGGCGAACGCCGGCCACATCACGCGCGAGGCGTCGCCGGGCGGGTTGCCGATCTTGTGGCCGGGAAAATCCTTCGGCCCGTTCACGCCGTAGCTCTTCAGCCAGTAGAAGGTCTGGCCGGTGTTGGCATAGATGCTCATCAGCGCCACCACGTCGGCGCCCTTGCCCTTCGCCACCAGCATGGTCGCGAGATCGGCGATGCCGAACGGCGAACCGCCGGAACCGACCTTCAGCGCCGAGACGCCGGAGCCCTTGCCGACCTCGATGGTGAGATCGATGCCGGCCTTCTCGTACCAGCCCTGCGACTTGGCATAATAGAACGGCGAATGATCCGCGGTCGGCGTCCAGTTCAGGGTCAAATTGACCGGCTCGCCCGCGAAGCACGGCACCGTCGGCATCGCGAGCGCCATTGCCACAGCCGCCGCTCTCAAACCCCTCATCGCACTCTCCTCAGGCCACAAGGCCGGCCTTGTCGTTGCGCGCCCCTGACGCTACCAATGCAGCAGAGGACAAGACGAGTTGTCAACTGTTTGGTTGGAAATGCTCAAGAGACGATCGGACGACACAAAGCCGCAGCGGCGTGACCCCGTCGCCACAAGGAAGAAACTATTGACCGCCGCGCGGCGCGAATTTGCGCAAAATGGCCTCGCCGGCGCCCGGGTCGACGAGATCGCGGCCCGCGCCGGCGTCAACAAGCAGCTCGTCTACCACTATTTCGGCGACAAGGACGCGCTCTACCTCGCGGTGCTCGA
Source organism: Bradyrhizobium genosp. P (assembly GCF_049949265.1). NCBI lineage: Bacteria > Pseudomonadati > Pseudomonadota > Alphaproteobacteria > Hyphomicrobiales > Nitrobacteraceae > Bradyrhizobium > Bradyrhizobium genosp. P. Next base: position 6,820,410 of record NZ_CP188195.1, read on the forward strand.
GTGGGTCTATGAGGAAATCCGCGCCCAGGAGCGCAAGCTCAATCTCGAAGGCCTGCCGCCCGATCAGGCGATCAAGGCGCTGATCGAGGCCTCGTTCGACCATCTCGCCGCCCACCCGGATTTCATCGTGCTGCTGAACGACGAGAACCGCGGCGGCGCCCGGCATGTGCGCGGTTCGCGGAAACTCGAGGCCATGCACTCGCCGCTGGTCAGCATGGTCTCGAAGATCCTCGCTGAAGGCGTTCGCGCCGGCACCTTCCGCAAGGGCGTCAACCCGGTGCATCTCTATATTTCGATCGCGGGGCTGAGCTATTTCTTCTTCTCCAACACGCCGACGCTGTCGGCGATCTTCGGCAAGGACCTGTCCAGCACGACGGAGAAACGCGCGCGGCGCAAGCATGTGGTTGATCTCGTGATGCAGTCGCTGCGGCCGTAGGGCGCTTCATCCCCCTAATCACTGATTTGCCCGACGGCGCAAGCCCTCACAATAAAAATATTCTGATTTTCGGAAGCGCAACTCAGTGATATAGATGTCCCCGTCTCACCCGATTGAGGGACGCTCGCGATCGTCACGAACGCGCGGTGGGATGCGGTGGACGCTGCTGTCACGACTGACGAGCGTGGCAGATAGCGGACGGCGAAATCGTGCAGGCCTGACGCCCTAGTGGCAGGTGTCCTGTCACAAGAGACTGAGGTCTCTTGCTGACGGCGGTGACAAAAGAGCCCAGTCTCACCGGGGAGAGCACGTATAAGCCGTAACCCATCGCGCAGGGAAAGCCGGAGTTCCCGGTTACACCTGTGGTCCTACCCCGGTGCTTTTTGTTGCACCGGGCCCATGGGTGCGATCGGCACCCGGCTTTCCCTGCGCCCTCTACCAAGAGAGAGGGCAAACGAAATGCAAAGCTCGGACAAATCATGTCGCGAGAAGGCGAAGCTGCGTCCTCATCTAAACCTGTCATCGCCCGGCCTTGTGCGCAATTGCGCACTGGGACCGGGCGACCCAGTACGCAGCGGCCCATCGGCTCAAGCACAACCATCTCTGGAATACTGGATCAACCGCATGCGCGGGTGATGACACCGCGATCGTTGATCGTGAATCGAGAACCATCCTCGATGTCGTCCTGGCGAAATCTAATCAACCAGATAGTTGAAAGATGCTGGAAGTCGCGGTAGGCTGCCCGCACGGGCCCGGCGCACGGACCCAGCCAACGGAGTATCCAGGTGTTCAACGACGGAGGACGATCGACGCGGACGATCGCGATCATCCTGATCGTGCATCTGGCCGTGATCGTGCTCTGGCAGGTCGCGGTCGACGCATTCCACATCCCGAAATTCATCCTGCCCTCGCCGTTGGCGACACTCGCGACGCTTGGCGGCGCCAAATATGCCTGGCTGCCGAATCTTCTGGTCACCGCGGCTGAAATCCTCGGCGGCTTCTGCCTCGGGGCCCTGGTCGGCGTCGCGCTCGCCGTGGTGTTCAGCTGGTCGCCGCTGGTCAGCCTGGTGCTGCTGCCGCTGTTCGTGACCCTCAACATGATCCCGAAGGTCGCGCTCGGGCCGCTGTTCATCGTCTGGTTCAGCTACGGCATCATCCCGAACATCCTGATCGCGTTTTCGATCTGCTTCTTCCCGATCCTGCTCACCACCGCGCGGGGCCTCAGCGAGGTCGAGCCCGATCTGCTCGATCTCGTCAAATCGCTGCGCGGCTCACGCTGGACGCTGTTCCGCAAGATCCAGCTGCCGGGCTCGCTGCCTTACGTGTTCTCGGGGATGAAGGTCGGCGCCATCCTCGCGGTTGCCGGCGCGGTCGTCGGCGAGTTCATCGCCTCCGAGCGCGGGCTTGGCTACCTCATGATCCAGGTGCAGTCGTCGCTCGATACGCCTGCCATGGTGATGGCCGTGGTGCTGCTGACCCTGCTCGGGGTCGCCCTCTACGGTCTCGTGCTCGGCTTCGAACGGTTGTTCGTGGTCCGCGACATCAGGCTGCAATGACAGGACGAAACATGCTGCTGACCCGCGACACCCTGCCCGATACCATCCCCGACATCGCAGAGCTCGACGATCTGTTGTGCCGGCCGAGCCAGGCGTTGATCGACGATCTCGGCAAGGTCGACGGCGACATCATGATCCTCGGCGTCGCCGGCAAGATGGGCCCGACGCTGGCAGCACTTGCCAAGCGCGCGGCGCCCGATCGCCACGTCATCGGTGTTGCGCGCTTCAGCGATCGAAGCGTGCAGGATTGGCTGCAGTCCCGCGGCGTCGCGACCATCAATTGTGACTTGCTCGACGAGGCCGCGATCGGGGCGCTGCCGAAAAGCCCGAACGTGATCTTCATGGCCGGCCGCAAGTTCGGCGCCGAGGGCGATCTCTCGCTGACCTGGGCGATGAATGCGCATGTGCCGGCGCTGGTCGCACAGGCCTTCGCGAGGTCGCGGATCGTCGCGTTCTCGACCGGCTGCGTCTATCCCTTCGTGCCGGTCGACGGCAAGGGCTCGGATGAAGAGATGGCGCCGAACCCGCCCGGCGAATACGCGCAATCCTGCGTCGGCCGCGAGCGCATGTTCGAATACTTCTCGCGCCAATTCGCCACGCCCGGCCGGCTGTTCCGCCTCAACTACGCGATCGATATGCGCTACGGCGTGCTGCACGACATCGCGACCAAGGTCCTGACGGGCAAGCCGATCGACGTCAGCCTCGGCCATGTCAATTTCATCTGGCAGGGTGACGCGGCGGCGCAGGCGCTGCGCTGCCTGGCTCATTGCGACACGCCGACCTCGCCGATCAATGTCAGCGGCCATGAGATCCTCGCGGTGCGCGATCTCGCCGCCAAATTCGGCCAGCGCTTCGGCCGCACGCCTGTCATCGTGGGCAAGGAGGAGCCTACCGCCTGGCTCACCAACACCGCGCAGGCTGTCAAACTGTTCGGCCTGCCGGTTGTCGATACCGATCAGCTCGTCGCATGGACCGCCGACTGGGTTGCGCGGTCGATGCCGAACCTCGGCAAGCCCACCAAATACGAGGTCCGCGATGGCCGCTACTGAGGAGCTCGCGATCGTCGAGCTCGGCGTCGACGACGCGCCGGCGGGATTGACGTTATCGACGGAAGCGCACTGGAACCAGAACGAGGCCGACTGGCGGTTCTTTCTCACCCACGGTATCGTATTCGGCGTCCGCGACCGCGGTCAGTTGATCGCCAGCGCAGCGCTGTTGCCCTATTCCGGCGGCAACGCCTGGATCAGCATGGTGCTCGTGACTGCAAGCTGGCAGCGCCGCGGTATCGCGACACGGCTGGTCGATGCCTGCCTCGACGCGGCGAGAACGCGGAAGCTGACCACATGGCTGGACGCGACACCCGCAGGCGCCTCGATCTACGGGCCGCTTGGATTCACGCCGGCGTTTGAACTGCGGCGGCTACGCCTGATCACCCCTGCGCAAATCACGAGCGTGCGCGCGCTCTCGGCCGGAAATCCGGACGAACTAATCGCGCGCGACCGGCAAGCGATCGGATTTGATCGCGAATCGCTGCTCCGGGCGTTTTGCGACCGCCCCGGCTCACGCCTCGTCTCCGATGAAAAGGCGATCGCCCTCGTCCGCAGCGGGCGCGTCGCCCGCCATATCGGGCCGCTATTCGCGGACGATATCGCAAGCGCCGTCGCGCTGGTCGACACCATCGCGCACTCCGAGGCGCGGCCGCTGATCATCGACGCCGTGCATTCGCAACTCGATTTCCTGAAGGGTCTTACCGTCGCCGGCTGGACCATCGAGCGGCCATTCCAGCGGATGCGATTCGGCCCACGAACCGCAGAGGCTGCCGCGCTGCCCTTTGCCGTCGCCGGCCCGGAATTTGGATAGGACACGCCATGCATCACAGTGAGATCAAGCCGGACATACGCAAGCTGATCGCCGACGGCACGGTGATTCCGGCGCACCCGCTCGCGCTCGATGCCAACCGCCAGCTCGACGTCAGGCATCAGCGCGCGCTGACGCGCTATTATATCGATGCCGGTGCGGGCGGGCTCGCGGTCGGCGTCCACACCACGCAATTCGCGATCCGCGACGTCGGCCTCTACGAGCCGGTGCTGGAACTTGCCGCCGAGACCGCAGCAAGCTGGAGCAAGCGGCCGCTCGCGATGGTCGCCGGTCTTGCCGGTCCGACCAACCAGGCAACTGCGGAGGCCAAAGTCGCGCGCGGCATCGGCTATCACGCCGGACTTCTGAGCCTCGCCGCGATGAAATCGGCCTCCGAGGACGAGATCATCGCCCATTGCGCGGCAGTCGCGAAGGAAATCCCGCTGGTCGGCTTCTATCTGCAGCCGGCGGTCGGCGGCGTCATCCTCGGTGCCAATTTCTGGCGGCGGTTTGCCGCGATCGACAACGTCATCGCGATCAAGATCGCGCCGTTCAACCGCTATCGCACGCTCGACGTGCTGCGCGGCGTGCTGGCGGCCGGCGCGCTAGACCGCGTCGCGCTCTATACCGGCAATGACGACCATATCCTGCTCGATCTCACATTGCCGTTCGACCTGCGCGACCGGGGCATCACAACGCGGACTTATTTCAAGGGCGGCCTGCTCGGCCACTGGTCGGTCTGGACCGCAAGCGCCATCAGGCAGTTCGAGACCTGCAAGGCGGCACGCCACCAGGAGACCGTGCCGGCCGACCTGCTGGCGCTCGACGCCCGCGTCACCGATTGCAACAGCGCCTTCTTCGACGTCGCCAACAATTTCCACGGCTGCATCGCCGGCTGCCACGAAATCCTGCGGCGCCAGGGGCTGCTGGCCGGCATCTGGTGCCTCGATCCGAATGAAGGCTTGAGCCCGGGCCAGATGGAAGAGATCGACCGCGTCTGCCGTGAGCACGCCGATCTCTCCGATGATGCGTTCGTCGCCGCAAACCTGCAGAAATGGCTGGCATGACGGCGGAGCCCTTCATCAGCCTGCGCAACGTCCGGAAGGTCTATCGTTCCAAGCGCACCGAATTCCTCGCGGTATCGGACGTCACCATGGACGTGCAGGAAGGTGAGCTGGTGTCGCTGGTCGGCCCATCCGGTTGCGGCAAGACCACCGTCCTGAAGATCCTGGCCGGCCTGCACGCTGCCGACGGCGGCACGGTCAGAATCGGCAACGCGACGACGCCGTTCGATCCGGCGCGCGATATCGGCATGGTGTTCCAGCAGGCGCTGCTGCTGAAATGGCGCACCATCCTCGACAATGTGCTGCTGCCGGCGGAGATCGTCGGCCTCCCGATCAAGGCGGCGCGCGAGCGCGCCCGCGATCTGCTCAAGCTGGTCGGGTTGGCCGGCTACGAGGACAAATATCCGCAGCAGCTCTCCGGCGGCATGCAGCAGCGCACCGCAATCGCACGCGCCTTCGTCCACGATCCAAAACTGATCCTGATGGACGAGCCGTTCGGCGCGCTGGACGCGCTGACCCGCGAGCAGATGAACCTCGAAATGCTGCGGATCTGGCGCGAGAGCGGCAAGACCATCATCTTCGTCACCCACTCGATCCAGGAAGCCGTGTTCCTGGCCTCACACTGCGCCGTGCTGACGGCCGGCCCGGCGCGGATGGCCGAATATTTCCCGATCGACCTGCCCTTGCCGCGCGACCTGCCGATCAAGACGACGGATGCGTTCGGCGCCTATGCGCGGCGGATTTACGCGAGCCTGGGGCTGGCGCCACACGCTTAGGATTTAAGGATATCGAGCAAAGCCCAGACGAGCTATTCATACGACGACGGCCCGCTGTCGCGATAGGCCCACAGGCAGTCGCGCGGCAGTGCGACCTGCGCCTCGACGCCGACCTGGTGCCGCGCGGCGGTGCCGAGTTCGATCGCCTCCAGCCGCTTGCCGAACAGCTCGAGACCGTAGGCGGTCTGGGTGCCTTGATAGCGGCGGTCGACCACCTTGGCCTGGAAGGTGTTGCCGCCGTCCGGACGCCCGATCGCGATGTTCTCCGGCCGCAGCGCGACGCGCACCTTCTCGTCAGGTGCAAGCGCGTGAAACAGGGCCACCTCGCCGAGCCTGCCGTCACCGAAATCGACCACGCCGTATTTGCCGTTGCACGCGACCAGCGTGCCCGCGAGTTCGTTGGTGGCGCCGGTGAAATTCGCGACGAACAGATCGGCCGGACGATTATAGATCCGATCGGGCGTATCCATCTGCAAGAGCTTGCCGTCCCGCATCACGCCGATGCGGTCGCCGAGCACGACGGCTTCGGCCTGGTCGTGGGTGACGTAGAGCGCGGTCATGCCGGTCTGCTTGAGGATGATGCGGAGATCATCGCGCAGCCGCAGGCGCAATTTGGCGTCGAGGTTCGACAGCGGCTCGTCGAGCAGCAGCAATTGCGGTCGGTACACCATGCTGCGCGCCAGCGCCACGCGCTGCATCTGCCCGCCCGAGAGCGCGACCACCGGCCTATCGGCATATTCGGACAGGCCAACCAGCGCCAGTGCTTCGTCCACCTTGCGGTTGGCGTCAGCGCGCCCGATCTTGCGGTGTTTCAGCGGATAGACCACGTTCTGCCGCACCGTCATATGCGGCCAGACCGCATAGGACTGGAACACCATGCCGAGTTCACGCGATCGCGGCGGCACCTGGATTCCGCGCGCGGGCGACGATACCACGCGTCCCGCAATGCTGATCTCGCCATCGGTCGGATGCTCGAGCCCGGCGACACAGCGCAAGGTCGTGGTCTTGCCGCAGCCCGACGGCCCGAGCAGCACTACGATCTCGCCGGCAGGCACGGTGAAGCTAACGCCGTCGATCGCCGGGCGGCCGATCGCGAACTGTTTTCTGAGCTCGGTGACTTCGAGCGTCGCCGTCATCTCTGCATCCGTCGCTTATTGCCGGTAGCCGAACGTCTTGTCCCAGTCCGCCACCCATGCGGCGTGCAGCTTCACATACTCGTCGAATTTCGGATACCAGAGCTTGACCACCTTGGAATCGAACCCCTCAGGGAATGCCGGCGGCACCTTCAGCGAGGTGAGGTTACCGAGTTCCTTGATCATGAAGGTCTGTCCCTCTTTCGACATGCACCAGTTCAGGAACAGCTTGGCGGCGTTCGGATGAGCGGCCGTCTTCGGAATGCCGGTGGCGTAGGGGTTGACCGGCGCGCCCTCGGGCGCGAAGAAGATTTCGATCGGCGCGCCGTCCTTCTTCTTCTGATAGATGATGTTATAGAGCAGCGGTCCCATCGCGATCTCGCCGCGCACCAGCGCATCGGCCATCGGCGCCCCGGAGGGATAGAGAATCGGATGGGTCGCCGCCTGCCTCGCCCAATAGTCCTCGCCGAGCACCTGGCGTTCGAACATGATCCGCGTCCAGGTCGTGCCGCCGGACTGCGCGAACACCTGCCCCGTCATCTTGTCATATTGCGGCTTGGTCAGGTCCATCCAGGATTTCGACGGATCCTTCACCAGCTCGGTGTTGTAGGCAATCGACCACGCGATCGTCGCGCGTGGCCAGAGTTTTGGCGAGATCAGCGCAGCCGGATCATACTCCGCGGCATTCGGCGGCGCGTAGTCCTGGAACAGATCCTCGAGCGGCTGCATCAATGCGCGGTCGGAGTGATCGACCACGTCGGCGATCAGCTTGCCGGCGGCGGCCTCGGTCTTGACGCGGGTGATGAGCTGGCCGCCGGGCGCGCGGACCATCTCGACCTTGATCTCGGGAAAACGCTTGTTGAAGGCCTTGATCACCTCCTGCTCGATCTCGGCAAAGTTCGCCGTGTAAAAGACGAGCTTGCCTTCGGCCTTTGCGGCTGCGATCAGTTCCGACGAGCCGAACTCCTGCGCCTGCGCAATCGGTGTCAGCGCGAACGTCGCGACACCGGTCAAGGCCAGTGTGGTGAAGGTCCGTCGATCCATCGCCAATCCTCCGCTTGCTTGTTGTTATCCGGTCCGGCCCACATTGGCCTGCGTCACCCCGCGCGACAGCCAGTTGGCGCCGCCGATCAAGACGCCGAGCAGCACCGTCTGCACCAGACTGAAGGCCGCCGTCTTTCCGATGTTGCCGCCCTCGTAGTAGTCGAGCAGCAGCACCGACATCACCATCGTGTTGCTGGTGTAGAGAAACAGCGACGAGCCGAGCTCGCGGATCGCCAGCACGAACAGCAGCGTCATGGCCGCCAGCACGCCCGGCCGCGCCAGCGGCAGCACGATGGTCCTGATCGTGCTCAGCGTCCCCCTGCCGCAGACCCAGGCCGCTTCCTCGAGCTCGCGGTGGATCTGCAGGAACGAGGTCGACAGCGCCTTCACGGTGTCGGGCATGAAGCGAGCAATGAAGGCGAGCGCCAGAATCCAGATCGTGCCGTACAGCCCGCCGGGCACGCCGATCCAGGCCCAGAGATAGGCGACGCCGACCACCAGGCCGGGGATCGCAACCGGCAGCGTCGAGATCAGGTCGATCGCGCGCCGTCCGGTGACCCGCGTGCGATGGATGGTGTAGCCGATCGCAAAGGCCAGCGCTCCGCCGGCGATCGCGGTGATGACGCCGACCTCGACCGCGTTGTAGATCGAGTTCAGCGTCAGCGGATTGTCGAAGATGCTCTGGAAATGCATCAGCGAATATTGCCGCATGTCGAACAAGCTGGCGGCGTCGCGGATGAACATGAACTTGCGGAAGGCGGCAACGATCAGCGCCAGCAACGGCAGCACCACGACGATGAGAAGATAGACGATCGCAAGCGCCAAAGTGAGCCACCGCCACGGGCCGAGGTCGAGACTGCGCGGCCGGAATGCCTTGCCGGCGACGGTCGTGTAGCTGCGTCCGCTCAGCACCCTCTGCTGGAGGTAGACCAGGCCACCCGTCACCACCATCAGGATGATCGCGACGGCGGCCGCGGTGTTATAGAGCGGCGGCGACCAGTTGGTGAGCTTGAAGATGTAGGTGGTGAGCACGCTGAGATTGGTCGGCGCGCCCAGCACCGCGGGGATGCCGTAGATACCGAGCATCACGATGAACGACAGCAGCATGCCCGAGACGATCGCCGGCATGATCAGCGGAAACGTCACCGTGAACAGGGTTGCGAACGCGCTGGCACCGGAGATTTCGGCGGCCTCCTCCAGGCTCGGATCCATGTTGCGCAGCGCCGAGGCGGTGAACATGTAGACGTAAGGCGCGTAATAGATGCCGAACACGAATACCAGGCCCCACATCGAATAGAAATCGACGCGCAGGTCGGACCCCATCGACTTCAACATCGTATTGATCAGCCCGGTCTTCGGCGAACCGAGGATCGCCCAGGCCACGCCGGCCACCAGCGGGGGCGCGAACAACGGCAGGATGCTGGCGGCGGCAATGAAGCCCTTGAATGGCGTGTTGGTGCGCACCACAATCCAGGAGAAAAACAGGCCGATCGCGACCGCTACTCCCGTGCCGCCGCCGCAGGCGATCAATGTGTTGAGCAGCGCCTCCCCGACATTCGGATTGGCGAGCACGGTGAGGAAATTGGCGACCGACAAATGGCTCAGGCTGATACCGTCGACCACCGGATTGGTGTCGGTCAGCGCGCCGAGCAGCAGCATGAAGACGGGATAGATGACCAGGAAGGCCAGGATCGCCAACAGGGCTGCGACCCAGAGACCGGTGAGCGCACGCTGACGGGCGCCCTCGCCGGCGCCACGCGTCATCTCGCTGCGCCGGTCCGCCTGTCCGTGCAATGCGCTTCCCCTCTGCGGCCCATTCTGAAATTGCAGCCGCCTTGTATACCAAGGGTAGTCGAATGCTCCGGTGACGCAAGCTATCCGAAAGTCGCCTTGGCGCGATTGTATGACGCACCGGGCCCCGCCGCCGGCCGCCGGATCCTGCGCGCCATCGAGGGATATCTGCATGGGCCATGACCCGACGTGCACGGCTTCGAAGGCCGCATCGCATACGCATCATGCAGCAGAACGGCTGTAGAACGGGGGGCCGGCGTAGTACATGGCGAGTTGGAGATATCTGAGGCATGCTCGAAAAGACCCCGACATCAGGCGCAGCTTCGGCGCCCGTCACCGATGGACTGCCCTGGGAGACCCGGCGCTGGGCAATCGCGGCGATCTTCACCGCGCTGGCGATGGCCTCGCTCGACACGGCGATCGCCAACATCGCACTGCCCGCGATCGCCAACGATCTCCATGTCAGCCCCGCCGAGGTCGTGTGGGTCGTCAACGTCTACCAGATCGCCCTGGTCGCGACGCTGCTGCCGCTCGGCGCACTCGGCGAAATCGTCGGCCATCAGCGCATCTATCTCGCCGGCCTGCTGCTGTTCACGTTGGCGTCACTCGGCTGCGCCCTGGCGTGGTCGCTGCCTAGTCTGCTCGTGGCGCGCGCCCTGCAGGGACTGGGCGCCAGCGGCCTGATGAGCGTGAACACCGCGCTGGTGCGCTTCGTCTATCCGAACCGGATGCTCGGCCGCGGCTTCGGCCACAACGCGCTTGTCGTCGCGACCGCCTTCACGCTGGGGCCGACGATCGCGTCGGGCATCCTGGCCTTCGGCCCGTGGCCCTGGCTGTTCGCCGTCAACATTCCGTTCGGGCTGATTGCAATTGTGATCGGACTGAAGACGCTGCCGGCGACGCCGCGCGCCACGCACAGCTTCGATTTCACGGGCGCGGCACTGGCCTGTGCCTGTCTCGGCCTGTTCATCATCGGGATCGGAAGCGCCGCCCACAAGGCGCAGCCGGCGCTTGTGACTGCCGAAATCATTTGCGCCCTGGTGTTCGGCTGGATCCTGACCCGGCGACACGCCGAACATCCCGCGCCGATGCTGCCGATCGACCTGTTCAGGCGGCCGGTCTTCGCGCTCTCCGCAGCCACCGCGGTCTGCTCATTCGCTGTGCAAGGCCTCGCCTTCGTGTCCTTGCCGTTCTACTTCGAGGACATATTGCATCGGTCGCAGGTCGAGACCGGCTTCTTCATGACGCCGTGGCCGCTGGTCGTCGGCATCATGGCGCCGATCGGAGGGCGCCTCTCGGACCGCTATCCCGCGGGCATTCTTGCCGGCATCGGCATGCTGCTGCTGTGCTTTGGCATGGTGCTGCTGGCGACCCTGCCCCCCGAGCCGAGCGTTGCCAACATCGTCTGGCGCACGATGGTCTGCGGCGTCGGGTTCGGCTTCTTCCAGACGCCGAACATGAGAGCGATCATGTCGAGCGCGCCGCCTCACCGCAGCGGCAGCGCCAGCGGCATCGTCGCAACCGCACGGCTGATGGGGCAGACCACCGGCGCCGCGCTCGCCGCGCTGTGCTTCGCGCTGGCTGACCGCGAGGGCGCAACCGTCGCGCTCGCGCTCGGCGCCGGCTTTGCCGCGCTTGGCAGCGTCATGAGCTTCCTGCGGCTGGTGGTTGCCTCACCGCAAAAGGCATGACAGCCATGTGCGCAAGCGCGGGCGGCCCAACACCGGCCCTTCAATTTTCTTCCCGCCCTGCAAACGCATTTTCTTGATTTGAACGGTTCCAGTTTCAAGGCCACCATCGCCGCGAAGTTCAATCGGAGGATTGGACCAATCAGGGGATAGCGATGGCAAACCTCAATATCAACGGCAAGACAATCAATGTGGACGTCGAGGACGACACACCGCTGCTGTGGGCTATCAGAGAGAATGTCGGACTGACGGGGACCAAATACGGTTGCGGCATCGCGCAGTGCGGCGCCTGCACCGTGCATCTCGACGGCGTCGCGATGCGCTCGTGTGGCGTCACGGTCAGCGAAGCCACCGGCAAGCAGATCACCACCATCGAAGGGCTCGCGGTCAACGGTGTGCTGCACAAGGTGCAGCAGGCCTGGATCGCCAATGACGTTCCGCAATGCGGCTACTGCCAGAGCGGTATGATCATGGCAGTGGCAGCACTGTTGAAGGAGAACCCGAAGCCATCAGACGACGACATCAACGACGCCATCACCAATATCTGCCGCTGCGGCACCTTCCAGCAGGTGCGCGAGGCGATCCATGCTGCCGCAAGCGCGTGAGGGGGCAGCCATGAATCAGCACGTCATGCCAAAGCTCAATCGCCGCGCCTTCGTCGTCGGCGCAACCACCGCCGGCGCCGGTCTCGCGCTCGGCCTCGATCTTCCCTTCGGCGGACTCAGCGCGGTGCGCGCCGCCGACGGCTCGCCCGAGGTCAACGCCTGGGTCGTGATCCGGCCCGACGACACGGTGGTGATCCGTATCGCCCGCTCCGAAATGGGACAGGGCACACTCACCGGCCTCGCCCAGCTTGTCGCCGAGGAGCTGGAATGCGACTGGTCGAAGGTCACGACCGAATTCCCGACGCCCGGCCAGAGCGTCGCGCGCAAGCGCGTCTGGGGCGACTTCTCGACCGGCGGCAGCCGCGGCATCCGTACCTCGCAGGACTACGTGCGCAAGGGTGGCGCGGCCGCCCGCATGATGCTGGTCCAGGCGGCGGCCAATGACTGGAAGGTGCCGGCCTCGGAATGCAAGGCGTCCAACAGCGTCATCACGCATACGCCCTCCGGCAGGACCACGACCTACGGCAAGGTCGCGGAAGCGGCCGGCAAGCTCGAACCGCCAACCGACATCAAGCTGAAGGATCCCAAGGACTGGACCATCGCCGGCAAGGGCCTGAAGCGACTCGATACCGTCGACAAGACCAACGGCAAAATGATCTACGGCATCGACGTCAAGCTGCCGGGCATGTTGAACGCCGCGATCAAGGATTGTCCGGTGTTCGGCGGCAAGGTGAAGAGTTTTGACGAATCCAAGATCACCAGCATGAAGGGCGTCAAGAAGGTGGTGCAAGTCGGCGATAGCGCCGTCGCTGTCGTTGCCGACACCTGGTGGCACGCCAAGACCGCGCTCGACGCGCTGCCGATCGTCTGGGACGAGGGCCCCAACGCCAAGGTCTCCAGCGAAACGATTGCGAAATGGCTCGCCGAAGGCCTCGACAATGCACAACCGGCCTTTGTCGGCCAACAGAACGGCGACGTGAAAGTGGCGATTGCGGGCGCGGCCAAGAAGGTCGAGGCCGTCTACAGCTACCCCTACCAGAACCATGCCACGATGGAGCCGATGAACGCCACCGCGATCTACACGCCTGACAAGTGCGAGGTGTGGTGCGGAACGCAGAATGGCGAGGCGGCCTACGCGGCGGCGCTGGAGGCCTCCGGCCTACCGGCGGAGAAAGTCGACGTGCACAAGCTGATGCTCGGCGGCGGCTTCGGCCGGCGGGGCATGACCGACTATGTCCGCCAGGCGGTCGCGATCGCCAAGGCGATGCCGGGCACGCCGATCAAGCTGTTGTGGTCACGCGAAGAGGACATGCAGCACGGCAAGTATCATCCGATCACGCAATGCAAGCTGACCGGCGCGTTCGATGCGGATAACAACCTGGTCGCGCTGCACTACCGGCTGTCGGGACAGTCCATCCTGTTCTCGGTGCGCCCTGAAGCGCTGCAGAACGGCATGGACCCCGCTGCATTCCAGGGCGTCGCGCAATCAGGCGAAGCCGCGATAGGCTATTCGGTACCGAATTTGCTGGTCGAGCATGCGATGCGCAATCCGCACGTCCCGCCGGGCTTCTGGCGCGGCGTCAACGTCAATCACAACGCGATCTATCTCGAATGCTTCATGGACGAGATGGCCCAGGCCGCAGGCCAGGAGCCGCTCGAATTCCGTCGCAAGTTGATGGGCAAGCACCCCAAGCACCTCGCCGTGCTCAATGCCGTGGCCGAAAAGATCGGCTGGGGCACGCCGGCGCCGCAGGGGGTGTATCGCGGCATCGCGCAGGTGATGGGCTATGGCAGCTATGTCGCCGGCGCCGCCGAAATCTCGGTGACCGACGGCAGCAAGATCAAGGTGCATCGCATCGTCGCCTCCACCGATCCCGGCTACATCGTCAATCCGGCGCAGGTCGAACGGCAGATCGCAGGCTCGTTCGTCTTCGGCCTGAGCGCGCTGTTCTACGGCGGCTGCACCGTGAAGGACGGCCGCATCGAGCAGACCAATTTCGACACCTACAACTCGATGCGGATCAACGAAATGCCGAAAGTGGAAGCGGTGATGGTGCCGAGCGGCGGGTTCTGGGGCGGCGTCGGAGAGCCGACGATCGGCGTTGCGGCGCCAGCCGTGCTCAACGCCTATTTCGCGGCGACGGGCAAGCGGATCAGGACGTTCCCGCTGCGTAACCAGAACATCACCTTCGCCTGAACCAACAACGAGCGGCGGCCCGACCGGCCGCCGCTCCCTTTTTCGGATTATCACGCATGGCCGTCACGCGTCGTCCGACGCGCAGGGATGTCGTCCGCGGAGCCGCCGTTATCGCAGCGGCGGCGCTGGCATGTCCGTCATTTGCGCAAGGCTCACCACGTGTCGTCGTGATCGGCGGCGGCTTCGGCGGCGCGGCTTGCGCGCGGACGCTGCGGCGGCTCGATGCGAGGCTTCAGGTCACGCTGATCGAGCCGAACAGGACTTTCACCGCTTGCCCGTTCAGCAACGAGGTGATCGCGGGCTTGCGCGACCTCGCCGCGCAGCAATTCGGCTACGACAGGATCGCGGCCGATGGCATTGCGATTGCCGCCCAAGCGGCCACGAAAGTCGACGCACGGGCGCGCACGGTCAGCCTCGCCGACGGCACCAAACTGCCCTATGACCGGCTTGTCCTCGCACCGGGCATCGAGATGCGGTTCGACGCCCTGCCCGGCTATGACGAGGCGGCGTCCACGAGGATGCCGCATGCCTGGAAGGCCGGCGAGCAGACGCTGCTGTTGCGCAAACAGCTCGAGGCGATGGATGATGGCGGCCTCGTCGTGATCGCAGTACCCGCCGCGCCGCTGCGCTGCCCGCCCGCACCTTACGAGCGCGCCAGCCTGATCGCGCATTATCTGAAAACGCGGAAGCCGCGCTCAAAGGTCCTGGTTCTCGACGCCAAGGATAGCTATTCGCAGCAAAAGCTGTTCGAGAATTCCTGGAAGGAGCTTTATCCCGGCATGATCGAGCGGATCGGGCTTTCGCAAGGCGGACGCGTAACGTCGGTCGATCCTGCGACCAACGCCATCGTCACCGACTTTGGCAATTACACCGCCGCCGTCGTCAATGTGATCCCACCACAGAAGGCCGGCCGTATCGCCGAGATCGCCGGCGCCGCCGACCACACCGGCTGGTGCCCGATCGATCCTGTCAGCTTCGCCTCGAAGCTCGTACCCGATGTCCATATCATTGGCGACGCCTGCATCGCCGGCGGCATTCCGAAATCCGCATCCGCCGCGAGCGCGCAAGGCAAGGCTTGCGCGGCCGCGATCGTGAATTCGCTTGCCGGAAGGACGCCCGATGCGCCCCGGCTCGATGGGGCGTGCTACAACACCGTGGCACCCGGATATGCGTTCTCGTTGAGAGGCATCTACCAGCCGAAACAGGACCAGTATGCCGAGACCGAGGTGACCACGAGCCCGGTCGAGGCATCGCGCGAGGCACGGCAGCGCGAGGCCGCGCAGGCGCTGGAGTGGTTCAAGACCATCACGGTGGATGCCTTTGGTTAGACCAGCTATCATAGCGTTGTTCGCAGCCGCCTCACTCGTGACCTGCTGGCCGGCGGGAGCACAGGGTTTGCGTCCCTACGCCATCGTCGGAGATGCGGTTCCAGATCCGCTGGGCGGAACCAAGGGCGACGCGACGCGCGGCCGCGCGCTGATCGTTGAACGCTCCAGCACTTGCATCCTCTGCCATAGCGGCCCATTTCCGGAGCAAGCGTTCCAGGGTGACCTGGCGCCGAACCTGTCCGGCAGCGGCAAACGCTGGACGGAAGGGCAGTTGCGGTTGCGATTGGTGGACGCTTCGCGCCTCAATGCCGCGACGATCATGCCGTCCTACTATCGTGTCGACGGGCTCAATCGCGTCGGTGCCTCCTGGCGCGGCAAGCCGATCCTTTCGGCGGAGCAGATCGAGGACATCGTGGCCTATCTGGCGACGTTGCGCGACTAGGGAAGGACGATGCCGAATTCGGATCAGACCACGCGCCGAACATTCCTGGGCCTCACGGGCGGCGCCGCCGTGCTGAGCACGGTTCCGATCGTGACCGTGCGACCAGCCGGCGCGACCCCTGCCATGCTGTCGGCTGCGATCCGCAACGTTATCGGCGAAGCCAATGTGCGGACCGGCAAGGTCAAGCTCGACATTCCGCCACTGGTCGAGAACGGCAATACCGTGCCGATGACGATCAGCGTCGTCAGCCCGATGACGGCTGACGAGCACGTGAAGAGCATCCACGTCTTCAACGAGAAGAATCCGCAGCCCAACATCGGCAATTTCTATCTCGGGCCGCGCGCCGGACGCGCCCAGGTGTCGACCCGCATCCGCCTCGCCGACAGCCAGAAGGTCACGGCCATCGCGCGGCTTTCCGATGACACGTTCTGGTCGGCAACCGTCGATATCGTGGTGACGCTCGCCGCCTGCACCGAGGAGGCGATCTGATGCCCTCCGCCCTCATCAATGTGCCGGCCAAAGCGAAGCGCGGCGATATCATCGAGATCAAGACGCTGATGTCGCACATCATGGAAACCGGCTATCGCCACACCGCCTCCGGCGAGGTGGTCCCGCGCGACATCATCACGAGCTTCACCTGCCGCTACAACGGCGCAGAGATCTTCCGCGCCGATCTGTTTCCGGCGATTGCCGCCAATCCGTTCATCACCTTCTGCACGACGGTGACCGAGAGCGGCAAGTTCGAATTCGAGTGGATCGGCGACAAGGGATTTTCGGAGACCGCATCGGCTTCGATCACGGTCGAATGAGGATTGTCGGCTGCCTTGCGATTCTAACAGTGATCAACGGCGCGGCGCTCGCAGCCGAAATCCCGCAGGCCGAACGCCGTTCCGGCACTAGCTTCATGGGCCCGGACACCAGAGCGATGCAGGACGAGGACACTGCCAATCCCGGCATGCTCTGGGTGCTTGACGGCGAAGCGCTGTGGAAGCGCGATGCGGGCAGCGCGGGCAAAGCCTGCGCCGACTGCCACAACGATGCGCACGTCAGCATGAAGGGCGTCGCTGCGCGCTATCCAGCGTTCGAGAAGGCCCTTGGTAAGCCGATCGATCTGGAACAGCGCATCAATCTCTGCCGCAGCAATCACCAGCAGGCGCCACCGCTCACCCATGAAAGCCGCGAGCTGCTGGCATTGACGGCCTATGTCGCGGAGCAGTCACGAGGCATGCCGATCGAGACCGGCGATGATCCCCAACTCGCGCCATTCGTCGCGAAGGGACGCGAACTGTTCATGCAGCGGCAGGGCCAGCTCAATCTCGGCTGCGCCAATTGCCATGATGATAACTGGGACAAGAAGCTTGCCGGTTCCCCAATCACGCAAGGACAACCAACCGGCTATCCGCTCTACCGGCTGGAATGGCAGTCGCTGGGATCATTGCAGCGCCGGCTGCGCGCCTGCATCACCGGCATCCGGGCGCAGCCCTATGACTACGGCTCGACTGAATTGGTCGAGCTTGAGCTCTATCTGATGACGCGGGCGCGAGGGATGAAGATCGAGACGCCCGCGGTCAGGCCTTAGCGCTCTGCGAACGCCTTCTCGACCACGAACTGCGCGGGTTCGCCGTGATTGCCCTCGACGAGGCCGCAGCCGTTGAGCAGCGCGCGGGTGTCGGCGACCAGCGCCGGCGAGCCGCAGATCATGACCCGGTCGTGCGCGGCATCGAGCGCTGGCAGGCCGATATCGGTGAACAGCTTACCCGAGGTGATGAGGTCGGTGATGCGTCCGCGGTTGCGGAAGGGATCGCGAGTCACGGTCGGATAGTAGATCAGTTGGTCGCGTACGAGTTCGCCGATCAGCTCGTCGTTCGGCAGCTTCTCGGTGATCATCTCGCCATAGGCGAGCTCCTTGACCTTGCGGCAGCCATGCAGCAGCACGACCTTCTCGAAGCGATCGTAGGTCTCGGGGTCCTTGATCACGCTGAGGAACGGCGCGAGGCCCGTGCCGGTACCGATCAGATAGAGGTTGCGGCCGTCCTCGAGGTTGTCGATCACGAGCGTGCCGGTGGCCTTGCGGCTGACGATGATCTCATCGCCTTCCTTGAGATGCTGGAGGCGCGAGGTCAGCGGGCCGTCCGGCACCTTGATCGAGAAGAATTCGAGCGTGTCCTCGTAGTTCGCGCTGGCGACGCTGTAGGCCCGCAGCAGCGGCTTCTCGCCGACCTTGAGCCCGATCATGGTGAATTCGCCGTTGCGGAAACGGAACGTGGGATTGCGGGTGGTCTTGAAGGAGAACAGCGTGTCGGTCCAGTGGTGAACGCTGAGGACGCTTTCCTGGTTGAAATTGCTCATCGCACCAATCCCTGATTTTGCTGAAGCGGGAAGGACCTGAAGCCGTTGACCG
This sequence comes from Bradyrhizobium genosp. P, assembly GCF_049949265.1. Taxonomy (NCBI): domain Bacteria; kingdom Pseudomonadati; phylum Pseudomonadota; class Alphaproteobacteria; order Hyphomicrobiales; family Nitrobacteraceae; genus Bradyrhizobium; species Bradyrhizobium genosp. P. The sequence goes on from NZ_CP188195.1 coordinate 6,838,728, forward strand.
GCTCGATCGTTTGTATACGATCATTCGTATACAAACGAATAATCCGGCTTGATCGAAAAGTCAAGCCGGGCTCAAATTCACCAGCAATTTCAGTGAACGGAAGGAACCTCTCCATGGCTCACGACGCGCCCCAGGCCACCGGTCCCAGCAAGCTGGTGATCCGCAATATCGGGCTACTGTTGTCGGGGGCCCTGGAGAAGCCGATCCTGGATGCCGATACGATCACAGCCGAGAACGGCAAGATATCAGCGATCGGCCGCTTCAAGGATGTCGATACCGAAGGCGCTACGACTGTGGTCGACGCCAATGGGACGACGGTCGCACCGGGCCTGATCGACAGCCACGTCCACCCCGTCGCCGGCGATTGGACACCGCGGCAGAACCAGACCAGTTGGATCGACAGCTATCTGCATGGCGGCGTCACCACCATGATCTCAGCTGGAGAGGTGCACATGCCCGGCCGGCCGCGCGACATCGTCGGGCTGAAGGCGATGGCAATTTTCGCGCAGCGCGCGTTCTGGACGCTGCGGCCCGGCGGCGTGAAGGTGCATGCTGGCGCGCCCGTGATCGAGTGCGAGATGGTCGAGGACGATTTCAAGGAACTCGCAGCCGCCGGTGTGAAACTGCTCGGCGAGGTCGGGCTCGGCGGCGTCAAGGACGGCCCGACCGCGCGCAAGATGGTCGGCTGGGCGCGCAAATACGGTATCCAGAGCACGATCCACACCGGCGGGCCGTCGATCCCCGGCTCCGGCCTGATCGACAAGGACGTGGTGCTGGAGGCCGACACCGATGTGGTCGGTCACATCAATGGCGGCCACACGGCCCTCCCGGACGACCAGATCCGCTGCATCTGCGAGGGCTGCAAGCGCGGGCTGGAGCTGGTTCACAACGGCAATGAACGCTCAGCGCTGTTCACGCTGCGCACCGCGCGTGAAATGGGTGACCTGCACCGCGTCATCCTCGGCACCGACGCGCCGGCCGGCTCCGGCGTGCAGCCGCTCGGCATTTTGCGGATGGTCTCGCTGCTGTCCTCGCTCGGCGATCTCCCCGCCGAACTGGCGTTCTGCCTTGCGACCGGCAACACCGCGCGGATGCGCGAACTCGATTGCGGGCTGATCGAAGTTGGCCGCTCGGCGGATTTCGTGCTGATGGACATGGCGCAGCATTCGCCGGGCAAGAACATCCTGCACAGCGTGCAGCTCGGCGACCTCCCCGGCATCGGAATGACCATCATCGACGGCATCGTCCGCACCCAGCGCAGCCGCAACACCCCGCCCGCTGGGAGGGTGCCGGAGATCGTGGGGAAATAGACCAAAGACGTCATTGCGAGGAGCGAAGCGACGAAGCAATCCACGCCGCAACAAGCGGAGGGGTGGATTGCTTCGCTACGCTCGCAATGACGAAAGGATAGATCCCGTCGATGCCGGCAGGGCGATCACCGCAACCTGCTCAGCAGCGCCACCAGCGTGTCGCGCTCCTTGGCGTCGAGCGGGGCCAGCGTTTCCTTCGAGATCGTCAGCGCATTCGTCGCGGCTTTTTCGGCTGTTTGCTGGCCGGCACGCGTAAGACTGACCATCAGGCGGCGGCCGTCATCGGGATCTGATGAGGTCTCGGTCAGGCCGCGTGCGGTAAGACGGTCGATCACGCCCTTGATGGTCGCAACATCCATCGAAGTCAGGCGCCCGAGCTGGTTCTGCGAGCAAGGCCCGATTTCCGAAAGCTTCGACAGCGCCGCCCACTGCGTCGGCGTCAAATTGATGCCGATCTCGCGCGCAAAGATCATGGCGTGGCGCTGCGATACCTGGCGCAGGATGAAGCCGATCTGCTCGTCGAGCACGTAGGATGGCTTCGCCGGCTTCACGCTTCGCTTCTGGGCAGTTGTTCTGGCCATTGTCTTGCCCTGCCCCTTACAGCGACAAATGCGCGTCGCGGATATCCGGACGCGCGTCAAGTTCAGACATCGTGCCGCCGAAACAGATCCGGCCGCGCTCGATGATGTAGGCGCGATCCGAGATCAGGCGCGCGAAGTGCAGATTTTGCTCCGACACGACGATGCTGACGCCCTCTTTCTTCATCGCGAGGATCGCATCGACCATCTGCTCGACGATCTTCGGCGACAGACCTTCCGATGGTTCGTCGAGCAGCACCAGCGACGGGTTGCCCATCAAGGTGCGCGCGATCGTCAGCATCTGCTGCTCGCCGCCGCTCATGCGGCCGCCGGGGCGCCCGCGCATCTCGCCGAGGTTCGGGAACAGCTTGAACAGCTTGTCGCGATCCCATTGCGGCGCGCCTGCCCGCTTCGGCTGGCGCCCGACCTCGAGATTTTCTTCAACCGTCAGCTCGGTGAAGATGCGCCGCTCCTCCGGCACGTAGCCGAGGCCACCGCGAACGATCGCATGCGTCGGCTCGCGCGACACATCCTTGCCCTCGAACACGATGCGGCCGGAGCGGTTCTCGACCAGGCCGACGATGGAGCGGAACGTCGTGGATTTTCCGGCGCCGTTACGCCCGAGCAGCGCGACCACCTCGCCCTCCCCCACCTCGAGCGCGATGTCGAACAGGATATGCGCCGGGCCGTAGAAGCTGTTGAGGTCGTTCACGGAGAGCTTCATACGGGCGCTCCCTCGCGGTGACGCGCGTCGTAGAGCAGGCCATCGCCAAGATAGATCGCCCTGACCTGGGCATTTCCGCGAACCTCTTGTGGCGAGCCTTCGGCAATCAAGGTGCCGCGGTTGAGCACGAGAATGCGGTCAGAGTGCTCGAACACCACGTCCATGTCGTGCTCGGTAAAGAGTACGCCGATCGACTGCTCGCGCGCGATGCGCGCGGTCAGCCGCATCAGTTCGATGCGTTCGCGCGGCGCCATGCCGGCGGTCGGCTCGTCCATCAATAGCAGCTTCGGCTGGTTGGCGAGTGCGATCGCAAGCTCCAGCCGCTTGAGATCGCCATAAGCGAGTTCGCCGCAGGGCCGCTCGGCGTAGGCGCCCATGCCGACCAGATCGAGCAGGCGCCCGGCCTCGTCGCGCGCGTAGCCCGCCGTCGTGGTCCACAGATTGAACAATTGCCGGCCATGCGACACCAGCGCGACCTGCACGTTCTCGCGCACCGTCATGGTCGGGAACGTCGCGGTGATCTGGAAGGTGCGCCCGACGCCCATCCGCCAGATCGCGCGCGGCTTCTTGGCCGTAGTGTCATCGCCCAGCACCCGCACGCGCCCGGAGTCCGGAATGATCTGGCCGTTGAGGACGTTGAAGCAGGTGCTCTTGCCCGCGCCGTTCGGTCCGATCAGCGCCAGGATCTCGCCGGCGCGCAGCTCGAACGAGACGCCGCGCACGGCATGCACACCGCCATAGGATTTGGTCAGGCCTTCGACCGACAGCAATACAGGAACCATGCTCATTCGGCGGTCTCGATGCGCGAGGTAATAAGTGGTGATGTCGATGAGGTGGATTTTCGACGGCGGTACAGGATCGTCTCAAGCGTGCCGACGATGCCCTTCGGGAAGGCAACCACAATCAGCACCACGAAGGCGCCGAGCACGAGCTTGGAGAGATCGGTCTGGCTGACCAGCCAGATGTTGAGCGCCTTGTAGACGATCGCCCCGACCACCGCGCCCGACACCGTCTCGACGCCGCCGAGCAGCACCATGACGAGTGCGTCGACCGAGAGCGAGATGCCCATATTGTCCGGGAAGACGCTACCCTTGAGATAGGCAAACAGCGCACCGGCGAGGCCGGCCACGGTGCCCGCGATCACGAAGGCGGTCCACTGGATGCGCTTCCCGTTGATACCGATGGCTTCACTGCGCAGAGGAGAGTCTCGCGTCGCGCGCAGCGCGAAGCCGAACGGCGAGAACACGATGATCCGCAGGATCACGACCGCGAGCGCGGCGACGCCGAGCGACAGCCAGTAGAAATGCGACGCGCTCGCCGCCCAGCTCGAAGGCCAGACACCGAGAATGCCATTGTCGCCACCGGTGACCGACACCCACTGAAACGCAATCGACCAGACGATCTGGGCAAAGGCCAGCGTCAGCATCGCGAAATAGACGCCGGATAGCTGGACGGCGAAGAAGCCGAACACGGCGGCGCCAAGTAGCCCCAGCAGCGGGCCGAGCAGCAGGCACGCGATCATCGGCAGACCGGCCATCTTGGCGAGCAACGCCACGCCATAGGCACCGAGCCCGAAATAGGCCGCATGGCCGAACGACGCGAGCCCACCGACCGACATCAGGAAGTGCAGGCTGACCGCGAAAATCACAAAGATCGCGATCTCGGAGCCGACGGTCAGCGCGTAATTACCGGCGAAGAACGGCAGCGCGGCGGCGACGATCAACGCGGCGATCGCGGCGAAGCGTTCGTTCGACGTCAACGGCCGCCACGGATTGACTGTCAGCCCCGGCGTGCGTCGCACCGCTGCCTCGGGCTTGCCGAACAAGCCCCACGGGCGGACGATCAGCACCACCGCCATCACCAGGAATACCAGGATGATGGAGATTTTCGGAAAGATCAGGATGCCGAACGCGTTGAGCTCCGACACCAGCACAGCCGCGACGAAGGCGCCGATGATGCTGCCGAGGCCGCCGATCACGACCACGACAAAGACCTCGACGATGACACGCAGATCCATCGCGTGATTCACGGCATCGCGCGGAATCTGCAACGCACCGCCAAGGGCGGCGAGAAAGACGCCGAGCGCGAACACGCTGGTGAACAGCCATTTCTGATTGACGCCGAGGGCCGCGACCATGTCGCGGTCCTGCGTCGCCGCGCGGACCAGGATACCCCAGCGGGTGCGCTGGAACAGAAGCCAGAGGATACCGAGCACGACCGGCCCAAGCACGATCAGGAACAGATCGTAGCTCGGAATGTTCTGGCCGAAGAAATCGATCGCGCCCCTGAAACCCGGCGCCCGGCGCCCGACCAGATCGTCCGGGCCCCAGATCAGCACGACGAGGTCCTCGACCATCAGCGTGAGGCCGAAGGTCGCGAGCAACTGAAAGAGCTCGGGCGAATGATAGATCCTGCGCAGCAGCACCATCTCGACCAGCACGCCGATGGCGGCAACGACAAAGGCGGCCACGACGATGCCGCCCCAGAAGCCCAGCGTACCTTCGAGGCGCTCGGTCAGGGTGAAGGCGACATAGGCGCCCAGCATGTAAAACGCGCCATGCGCGAAATTCACGATCCGCGTCACGCCGAAGATGATCGACAGGCCCGAAGCGACCAGAAACAGCGCCGCCGCGCTGGCAAGACCGGTCAGGAACTGGACGACATAGAAGGCCATGGGCGATCCGCGTTGGAGTGGTTGCGCCGATCGAGATCGCCGCGTCGGCTTCCTTCACCTCGCCCCGCTTGCGGGGAGAGGTCGAATTCAGGCGCTAGCCTGAATTCGGGTGAGGGGTCTCTCCGCGCGCACAACTCGCGGAGAGACCCCTCACCCCAACCCTCTAAGAGCGAGCTTCGCTCGTCTCGACCCCGCAAGAGCGGGGCGAGGGAGAAAACAGCATCAATCCTTCGGCCGCATCTTCTCGACTTCAGTGTCGCTGGGCAGGTAGTCCGAACCCTTGCGATAGGCCGCATCCACCATGATGCCCTTGCCGTCCTTCAGCGCGGTCTTGCCGACGAAGGCTCCTAACGTCGACTGGTGGTCGATCTTGCGGAATGTGATTTCGCCGAACGGCGACGGCACCGCGATCCCTTCGGCCGCGGCGATCAGCTTCTCCGGATCGGTCGAGTTGGCCTTCGCCAAAATCGCCGCTGCGGACTTGATGGTCTCATAGCCGACGATCGAGCCGAGCCGCGGATAGTCGTTGTATTTCGCCTGGTAGGCCTTCAGGAACGCATCGTGCTCGGGCGTCTTGATCGAGTACCAGGGGTAACCCGTGACGATCCACCCCTCAGGCGTCTCGTCCTTCAGCGGATCGAGATATTCCGGTTCGCCGGTCAGGAAGCTCACCACCTTGCGATCCCTAAACAGACCGCGGGTGTTGCCTTCGCGCACAAGCTTCACGAGGTCGGCGCCAAAGGTGACGTTGAGGATTGCTTCCGGATTGGCGGCGGCAACCGCCTGCACCACGGGGCCAGCATCGATCTTGCCCTGCGGCGGCCATTGCTCGTCGACCCACTGGATATCGGGCCGTTTCTCCGACATCAGCTTCTTGAACACCGCGACCGCCGACTGGCCGTATTCATAGTTCGGCGCGATCGTCGCCCAGCGCTTGGCGGGCAATTTCGCCGCCTCCTCCACCAGCATCGCAGCCTGCATGTAGTTGGAGGGCCGCAGGCGGAAGGTGTAGCGGTTGCCCTTCGACCAGGTGATGGCGTCGGTCAAAGGCTCGGCGGCGAGAAAGAATACTTTCTTCTGGTTGGCAAAGTCGCTGACGGCAAGACCGATATTGGAGAGGAAGGTTCCGGTGAGCATCGCGACGTTCTCGCTCGAGACCAGTTCGTTCGCCGCGGTCTGCGCATCCGCCGGCTTGCCGCCATCATCCTTCGAGATGACGACGAGCTTCTTGCCGTTGATGCCGCCGGCGGCATTGACCTCCTCGACAGCAAGCTGCCAGCCCTTGCGATAGGGCTCGGTGAACGCCGGCAACAGCGAGTAGCTGTTGATCTCGCCGATCTTGATCTCGCCGCTTTGTGCCATGGCATTACCCGCCATGGACGCAACCGCAATCGCCAATCCCGCCCCCACGACATAACTACGCATCCCGTACCTCCAGCTTTCTTTCAAAGTGATTATCGCAATCCGTCTTCGCCCTTGACCTCTGTAACCGTCAGTCCGCCGACCCGCGGCAGCGGCCGTCCGCTGTCGGTCACCGCGACCGCGACCATGATCTCGTTGGCGCGTGGCGCGTCGTTGATCTGGACCTCCATGCCGTCGAAATGACTGCGCACGAAGGCCGCGTCCTTGTGGCCGAGCGGAATGTCCAGCGTCGTGCCCGGACCGGAGCGCTTCTTCGACGAGGGTATCAATGCCGCGCCCTTGCTCAGCACCTTCCGCACCGGCGCGCCCATCTTCGGATGCAAGATCGCCGCCGCATGCTCCAGCTCGCCATTTTCGCCGACGGCGGCGGCCTTGCCATAGGAATGCGCTTTCGATCCCTGGATACCGAGCGCGGCCACCGCCCGCCTCGACAGCAACTCGCCGAGTTCCTCGCCAATTGCGATCAGCGGCGACAGATCCTCGACATAGCGTCCGGCAAAGGGATTTTCGATCACGGCGATCGCCGCAGCCCGCCGGGTCGGCGGGGCGATAGTCTTGCCCATCTCCAGATGGGTTTCCTCTACCACGGTGACGATCTTGCGAATGACGGCGCTCATTGTGTCAGCCTCGCTCCCGGTCATGCCTGCATCATGCTTGTTATCGTTGTTTCACGAAACGCCTGCGATTTCGGCGCCACGGCCCCGGTTGCACCGACGACCACCGTTTCGCCCAGTAGACGCAGCGCTGCGCCCTCGATCAACCCCGACATCAGGAGGTCGCGCGCCCGGATGGCGCCGGCCTCGAGCGCCTGCCTGACCTTGATCTCCGACAATACGCCGACATCGCGAGTCACCAGCCGTGCACCGAGATCGCTGTCCGGCTGCACCTCGCAGGCCGGGACGCGCAGGATCGCGGGATGCCCGGGCAGATCGACCGCATTCGCAATGACGGTCGCGGCGGCATCCGCCTGCGACGCGGTGCGTGCCAGCACGGTGACCGCGTCCGCAATGCCAAGCGAGAAGCTGCGGCCATGGCGGCCACTGGTCGCGATACCACGAACCGGCATGTCGGCATCGACGGTCATCGAGCGGATCACGCCGTGACGGTCCGGCCGATCCATCAGCCCGACGGTGAACTTCTCACCACCGGTGAGATGCAGCGCGATATCGCCACCATTGTTGACATAGGCGCGATCGAGCGGCGCCGCCCGCAGCATCGCACCTAGAATTTCTTCAGCGACCGAACCCGCCACGGCCGCCATCGGTGTGATGAAACAGTCGGCGGCAAACGGCGCGACCGCTGCATGCATGCGCCGAGCGACCACGCCTTGAAGCGCACAGTGCCGGAGATCGGCAGCGGCGCGCAACAAGCTCAACTCCGCACAGAGCTCATCAAGCAAACCGGTGAAGCGGTGCGCCGCAGCCTGAAAGGCCGCGCGAACGTCGGCGTCCCTGCCCTTGGCCTCAACAATCAGATCAATCGGACCGTCCTGCAAATGCAGCCGCTTGCCGTCAGGAAGAAGCGCGATTTGCGGGAGCCGGGTCATGCGCGACGTCCGGGAATACGGGGCATCGGGCGAACCTCGGCGCTCTCCCGCAGAGAGGATAGCGGCTGGACGAAATCCATGTGACCACCAAGCGCCGCGTAGTCGGTCGATTTCATCATGAACTCGATCGGCGCCACCAACGCGGGTGTCGGCACAAAGCCGAAGGCGCCGGCCGGCATCTGCGTGACATCGACCATGAAGGTGATGCCGCCGCCCGGCCAGACATAGACCGGCGCGCCGCCGCTGGTCACTCGCGTCAGCGCGTCCTTGACCGAGCGTGTCAGCCGCACCGGATTGTCGGTGACGCCGGCGCGCAGCGATCCGCCGGCGCCGCCCATGAACAGCACGGTGCACAGCGCCGGCTCACAATTTTCCTGGATGCGCTCGACTGAAAACTTCAGGTCGGGAGGCATCTCGGTCTCAACCGGATTCAGCACCTCATCGAGTACGTAATAGGATGCGTGCTCGCCCGTCGTCGAGACCATCAGCATGGTCAGCCCGGGCCGCGCCTCCTTCGGATTGAAGGGTCCGAGGATCGATAGCGGATCGGAAATATTGGTGCCGCCCCATCCCGTGCCGGGATCGGCGACCTGGAAGTAGCGGCCGGGCGTCGAGCGCCGGCCCTTCATCTTGATGCCGGTATCGGCGATGTCGAGCAGCTTGCCGGCCTGATGCTCACTGAGCACGCCGGTGATGTGGTCATCGACCACCACGACCTCATCGACCTTGCCGTGCCACTGCTTGGCGAACATGCCGATGGTCGCCGAGCCGCAGCCGACCCGCATGCGCTCTTCCGCCATGCCGTTAACGATCGGCGGCTGGCCGGCCTGCACAACCACCGTGGCACCGCCGTCGATGGTCAGTTCAACCGCCTTGCAATTGGAGAGGTCCATCAGCGTGTCGCAGGTGACACGACCCTCCTTCTTCGAGCCGCCGGTCAAATGATGCACGCCGCCGAGCGAGAGCATCTGCGAGCCATATTCGCTGGTCGTGACGTGGCCGACCGCTTCGCCTTCTGCGCGGACGGTTGCCGTCTCAGGACCGAGATAGCGGTCGGTGTCGATCTTCACCTTGACGCCGCAATACGAAAAGATGCCCTCGGTCACGACCGTGATCATGTCGACGCCGTCGACTTCCGACGACACGATGAAAGGCGCGGGCTTGTAGTCTGGATAGGTGGTACCGGCCCCGATCGCGGTAACAAAGAGATCGGGCTGGCGGACGATCTTGCCGTCCCAGTCGCCGCTCACCTGGAACGGAACCAGCTTGCCGCCGTGTTCGACGGTGCGCTCCAGCACGACGTGCGGATCGACGCGCACCAGCGTGCCGTCGTGATTGGCGTAGCGGTCGCACGCGCCGGCTGCACCCGGCTTGATGTAACACATCACCGGGCAGGCATCGCAGCGGATCTTGTCGCCGGCGGCGGCGACGGTCATTGTGTCAGCCATCGTGACCTAGCCTGGACTTGTAACGGCGGCAGATCAACCTGTGTCCGGCCGCCTGCCCATATCGTTCGTATACGAATGATCCTGCGCGCGGACCCGAAACCTGTCAAGCGGCCTTTGCAATCAAAAGCTGCCGCTGCCGAATAATAACCCAATTGCCTAGACTCCCTGTTTATAAAGCGGGCACACGCTGCAGCGCGGCACGCCGCCGCTTGCACGTTTGTATACAAACGTTATCCTCATCTGCGATTTGGCGCTGTCGTTGCAGCGCAAGCGCGAGGGAGAACCAGGGCGATGCGCCTGACCGTGAACGGCAGGAACCATGATGTCGACGCCGCTCCCGACACCGCATTGCTTTACGTGCTGCGCAACGATCTTGAACTGAACGGACCGAAATATGGCTGCGGCCTCGGCGAATGCGGTGCCTGTGCCGTGCTGATCGACGGCGTCGCCGCGCGCGCCTGCGTGATTCCGATCGAGGGCTGTGAGGGCCGCAACATCGTGACGCTCGAAGGCCTCGGCACCCGCGAACATCCCGACCCCGTGCAGGATTCCTTCATCCGCGAGCAGGCCGCGCAATGTGGCTACTGCCTCAACGGCATGATCATCACCACCAAGGCGCTGCTCACGCGCAATCCGAGCCCGTCCGAGCACGAGGTGCTGGAAGCGCTGCGCTATAATCTCTGCCGCTGCGGCGCGCATATCGAGATTGTCAGAGCCGCCATGCGCGCTGCCGGACATCCGCTCGAGGCGCGTGATTGATGAGCGGTCCGGAGCAACGCCTGCGCGGCTCGTTGTCGGTCGTCCGTCCCGCGGTGCTGGGCGCGGAAGGCGCGTTCGAGACATTCATCACGATCAGCGCCGACGGCTCCGTCAGTGCCTACAACGGCCATGTCGATCTCGGCACCGGCATCCGCACCGCGCTGGGGCAGATCGTTGCCGAAGAGCTCGACGTGTCTTTTGCCCGCGTCGTCGTGGTGCTTGGCGACACTGCCGTGGTGCCGAACCAAGGCCCGACGATCGCCAGCGAAACGATCCAGATCACCGCTGTCCCCCTGCGCAAGGCCGCAGCGCAAGCACGACATTTCCTGGTGTCGCGCGCAGCCGCGCGGCTCCAACTGCCGGTCAGTGATCTCACGGTCGAAGACGGTCTTATTCGTGGTCATGACAATCGCAGCGTCAGCTATGGCGAGCTGATTGCGGACGAGACCATCCGGCTCGAACTGGCCGACGACGTTCCGGTCAAGGCGGTGAGCGCCTATTCCGTCGTCGGCAAATCCGTGCCGCGCGTCGACCTGCTGGCGAAAGCCACCGGCGAGCTCGTCTACGTCCACGACGTGCGAGTATCAGGCATGCTGCACGGACGCGTTGTCCGGCCGCCCTATGCCGGCGTCGACACCGGTCCGTTCGTCGGCACCAGCCTGATCGCGGTCGACGAGGCCTCGGTACGCGACATCCCGGGTTTCGTCGCCGTGGTGCAGATCGGCGATTTCGTCGGCGTGGTCGCCGAGCGCGAGGAGAACGCGATCAAGGCCGCCGCGCAGCTCAAGGTCACCTGGAAGCCGGGGCCGGCGCTGACCGATCTCGGCGACATCGAGAAGGCGCTGCGCGCCCATCCATCGACGCCGCGCACATTGATCGACAAAGGCGACGTCGATGCCGCGATCAAGGCCGCCGCCAAACCGATTCAGCGGACTTATGTCTGGCCTTACCAGATGCACGGCTCGATCGGTCCGTCCTGCGCGGTCGCCGATTACAGCGACGGCGCGGTCCGCGTCTGGTCCGGAACGCAGAACCCGCACATCCTGCGCAGCGATCTCGCGCTCCTGATCGAGCGTCCCGAGACCGAGATCGATGTCGTGAGGATGGAGGCCGCCGGCTGCTATGGCCGCAACTGCGCCGATGACGTGTCCGCCGATGCGCTGCTATTGTCGCGCGCGGTCGGCCGTCCCGTGCGCGTCCAGCTCACCCGCGAGCAGGAGAACGCGTGGGAGCCGAAGGGCACCGCACAACTGATGGACGTCAATGGCGGGCTCAACGCCGACGGCAGCGTCGCCGGTTACGATTTCTCGACGCGCTATCCTTCCAATGGCGCGCCGACGCTGGCGCTGCTGCTCACCAGGCGGATCGCGCCTGAAGCGGCAGCGTTCGAGATGGGCGACCGCACCGCGATCCCGCCTTACGACTACGAGAACCTGCGCGTGGTCGCCAATGACATGCCGCCGATCGTGCGCGCCTCGTGGCTGCGCGGCGTCTCGGCGCTGCCGAACACGTTTGCGCATGAATCCTACATCGACGAGCTTGCGGCCGAGGCCGAGGTCGATCCGGTCGAATATCGGCTGCGCTATCTGAAGGACAAGCGCGCGATCGACCTCGTCAACGCTGTCGCCGAGCGCGCCGGCTGGGCGCCGCGCCCGGTCCGGCGGGAGCCGGAAGCCGAGGGCGACATCGTGCGCGGCCGCGGCTTTGCCTATGCGCTATATGTGCACAGCCAGTTTCCGGGTTACGGCGCGGCATGGTCGGCCTGGATCGCCGATGTCGCCGTCAACAAGGTAACCGGCGACGTCAGCGTAACCCGCGTCGTCGCCGGCCAGGATTCTGGATTGATGATCAATCCGGATGGCGTGCGGCATCAGATCGAGGGCAATGTCATCCAGTCGACCAGCCGCGCCCTGATGGAGGAGGTCTCCTTCGAGCGCGGCGTGGTGACGGCGCGGGAATGGGGCGCCTATCCCATCATCAAATTCCCCGACCTGCCCAAGATCGACGTGTTGATGCTGCCGCGGCAGGATCAGCCGCCGCTCGGCGTCGGCGAATCCGCCTCGGTTCCGAGCGCCGCCGCGATTGCCAATGCGATCTATGACGCGACCGGCGTGCGCTTCCGTGAATTGCCGTTCACACCGGAACGCATTTTGAAGGGACTGCGTGGTGAGCAGCCTGCGACGCCCGCTCCGCTTCCCGCGCCCGCATCGGCACCGCCAGTCGACACGTGGCAGAATCCCTTCGTAAAGCGCGGCGGCGTTCTCGCCGGCATCGCGGCGGTGTGCGCCGCGGCCATCAGCATCGGTGCGGCAATCCAGCCATGGCGCGTGATCGCGCCGATCACGCGGCCGGATGCGTCGGTCTATTCCGCCGCGACGATCGCCCGCGGCCAGGAGTTCGCCGCGCTCGGCGCTTGCGCGGTCTGCCATACCTCCGATCATGGCATCCCGAACGCCGGCGGCCGGCCGCTGGAGACGCCGTTCGGCACGATCTATACAACCAACATTACGCCCGACGTCGACACCGGCATCGGCGCCTGGTCCTACCCCGCCTTCGAGCGCGCGATGCGCGAGGGCATCCACCGCGACGGCCGCCATCTCTATCCCGCATTTCCCTACACGCATTTTGCCAGGACCGATGACGCCGACCTGCAGGCGCTCTACGCCTACCTGATGGCGCAGGCGCCGGTGCGCGCCACGACACCCCAGAATAAGCTCGCGTTCCCGTTCAACCTGCGCCCGCTGCTGGCGGGGTGGAATGCGTTGTTCCACCAACCCAGGACCTTCCAGCCCGCCCCTGCGAAATCCGAGACGTGGAATCGCGGCGCCTATCTGATCGAAGGTCTCGGCCATTGCAGCGCCTGCCATTCGCCGCGCAACGCGCTCGGCGCGGAGCGACAGACCACCTATCTCGCCGGCGGGTTTGCCGACGGTTGGGAGGCGCCGGCGCTGACGTCGCAGTCGAAGGCGCCGATCCCCTGGAGCGAGGACGAGCTGTACGCCTATTTGCGCACCGGCGAATCCCGCTTCCACGGCGTTGCCGCAGGCCCGATGGCGCCGGTGGTGAAGGAGCTCGCCGCGCTGCCCGACCAGGATATCCGCGCGATGGCGGTCTACCTCGCCTCCTTCAACGAGCCCGCGAGCGATCAACCCGCCCGGGAAGCCCTCGCCGCCCGGCTCGAAACCAGCACTGCCGCGACCACCGCCGCCTCGGCCGGCGCCCGAATCTATCAAGGCGCCTGCGCGGTCTGCCACGAGGTCGGCGGGCCCCCTCTGTTCGGCAGCCGTCCCTCGCTGGCACTGAACAGCAATCTGCACAGCGACGTGCCTGACAATCTGATCCAGGTGATCCTGCACGGCATCGCCAAATCGGCCGTGACCGACCTCGGCTATATGCCGGCCTTCAAGGACAGCATGACCGACCGCCAGCTTGCCGAGTTGGTCTCCTACCTCAGGCGGCAATTTGCCCCCGACAAACCGGCCTGGGCCGACGTCGCCGCCACGGTCGGCCGTATCCGGCAGAACACAGCGCGCTGACCTGCCATGTTCCGGCAAAACCCACTGGGCGGACGGCTTTCGGCGCGATAGAGTTCCCGCATGACGGTCACAGATATTGCAACCCGGACCTACAATCACGGCTGGCGGCTCGACCCGATCGTGCGCAGCCTGCTCGACACCGATTTCTACAAGCTGTTGATGCAGCAGATGATCCGGGAATGCTATCCGGACACGCGCACGACCTTTTCGGTGATCAACCGCTCCACGCATATCAAGCTGGCTGAGGTTATCGACGAGGGCGAACTGCGCGCCCAGCTCGACCACGCCCGCACCATCCGCTTCGCCAAGAAGGAGCTGATCTGGCTCGCCGGCAACACGTTCTACGGCAAAACTCAGATGTTCTCGCCGGATTTCATCAACTGGCTCTCGAACTTTCGCCTGCCCGAATACGAGCTGCACAAGGTCGACGGCCAGTATGAATTGCATTTCCACGGGCCGTGGACCCACACCACGATGTGGGAGATCCCGGCACTCGCGATCCTTAACGAATTGCGCTCGCGCGCGGCCACCAAGGACTACGGCCGCTTCGCATTGGACGTGCTCTACGCCCGCGCGAAAGCAAAGCTGTGGTCCAAGGTCGAGCGCTTGCGCAAGCTGGACGGCCTGCGGCTGTCCGATTTCGGCACACGCCGCCGCCACGGTTTTCTCTGGCAGCGCTGGTGCGTTGAGGCCGTCAAGGAAGGGCTCGGCCCGTGCTTTACCGGCACATCGAACGTGCTGCTGGCGATGGACAACGACCTCGAAGCGATCGGCACCAATGCGCACGAGCTGCCGATGGTTGCCGCCGCGCTCGCCAATTCCGACGAGGAGCTGCGCTGGGCGCCCTACCAGGTTCTCGACCAGTGGCGTCACACCTATGGCGGCAACCTCCTGATCGCCCTGCCCGACGCCTTCGGCACCAAGCCGTTCCTGCGCGACGCGCCGGACTGGGTCGCGGACTGGACCGGCTTTCGTCCCGACAGCGCCCCGCCGATCACGGCGGGCGAGGACATCATCAAGTGGTGGAAGCAGAAGGGCCGCGATCCCAGGGAAAAGCTTTTGGTGTTCTCCGACGCCATGGATGTCGGTTCGATCGAGGAGACGTTCCGCCACTTCAGGGGCCGCGTCCGCGTCAGCTTCGGCTGGGGCACCAACCTCACCAACGATTTCGTCGGCTGCGCGCCTGACGGCACCGCCGCACTCGATCCGATCTCGATCGTCTGCAAGGTGACGTCGGTCGACGGCCGGCCTGCGGTGAAGCTGTCGGACAATCCGGAGAAGGCCACCGGCATCACCACCGAAGTCGACCGCTATTTGCGCGTGTTCGGCAATGCCGGCCGCGTTCGCACCGCAGTCCACGTCTAAACCGCGTACGAACCATTCCCATCGATTGAGCTGACGAGTTTCGCATGCCCGCACCCAAGCCGCCTGCCTTCGAAACCCTGAGCCTGCACGCCGGCCAGCGTCCCGATCCCGCGACCGGTGCGCGCGCGGTTCCGATCTATCAGACCACGTCCTACGTCTTCCAGGACGCCGACCACGCGGCTGCGCTGTTCAACCTGGAGCGGGCCGGGCACATCTACACGCGCATCTCCAATCCGACGACATCAGTGCTGGAAGAGCGCATCGCCGCGCTCGAATGCGGCGTCGGCGCGATCTGCACCTCAAGCGGCATGGCCGCATTGCATCTCGCCATCGCCACGCTGCTCAATGCCGGCGACCACATCGTCGCCTCCGCCTCGCTCTATGGCGGCACAATCAACCTGCTCGCGCACACGCTGCCGCGTTTCGGTATCACCACCACCTTCGTGAAGCCGCGCGCGCTCGATGATTTCCGCGCTGCGATCAAACCGAACACAAGGCTGGTGATCGGCGAGACCATCGGCAATCCCGGCCTCGAGGTGCTGGATATCCCCGCTGTCGCGCAGATCGCGCATGACGCGAAGATTCCGCTTTTGATCGACAACACCTTCGCGACGCCCTATCTGAGCCAGCCAATCGAGCTCGGCGCCGACCTCGTGATGAACTCGGCGACCAAATGGATGGGCGGCCACGGCATCGCGATCGGCGGCGTCATCGTCGACGGCGGCCGGTTCGACTGGCGCGCCTCCGGCAAATTCCCGCAACTGACCGAGCCGTATGCGGGCTATCACGGCATCGTCTTCGACGAGCAGTTCGGCAAGGCCGCGTTCATCATGCGCGCCCGCACCGAAGGCCTGCGCGATTTCGGCGCCTGCCTGTCGCCGACCAACGCGTTCCAGCTGCTGCAGGGCATCGAGACGCTCGGCGTTCGGATGGATCGTCACATGAGCAACACGCACGCCGTGCTGGACGCCCTCGCCGCGAACAAGGCGGTCGACTGGGTGCTGCATCCAGCGCTGGAGAGCCATCAGGATCACGCGCTGGCCAAGAAACTGCTGCCGCGCGGCGCCGGCTCGATCATAAGCTTCGGCATCAAGGGCGGCCGCGCCGCCGGCAAGAAGTTCATCGAACAGCTCAAGCTGATCAGCCATCTCGCCAATGTCGGCGATGCCAAGACGCTGGTGATCCATCCGGCCAGCACCACCCATCAGCAAATGGACGCCGAGCAGCTCAAGGCCGCTGGCATCGGCGAGGAGCTGGTGCGGCTGTCGGTCGGCATCGAAGCCGTGGCTGACATCATCGACGATCTCGGCCAGGCGCTGCGCGCCTCGCAAAGGACCTGAGCCATGCAGCTTTCCGTCAATGGGTCGGACACCTTCATCGCCACCGGCGGCAGGCCGTTCGATCCGTCGCTCCCGGCGGTGGTGATGATCCACGGCGCCGGCTTCGATTCCTCGACCTGGGCGCTGCACAGCCGCTGGTTCGCCCATCACGGCTTTTCCGTGCTGGCGCCCGACCTGCCGGGGCATGGCCGCTCCTCGGGCAAGCTGCTGCCGACCATCGGCGAGATGGCCGACTGGATCGCGGGGCTGATCACGGCCGCCGGCGCGCCGAAGGCGAGGCTGATCGGCCACTCCATGGGCTCGCTGATCGCGATCGAGACCTCCGCGCGGCATCCCGACAAGGTGTCGGGTCTCGCGCTGATCGGCACCGCCGCGACCATGACGGTGGGCCCCGATCTCCTGAAGGCCGCCGAAGCCAACGATCCCGCTGCGATCGACATGGTCTCGATCTGGGGCCTCGGCTTCAAGGCCGAACTCGGCGGCAGCCTCGCGCCCGGACTATGGATGCACCAGGGCGCGCAGCGCGTGCTGCAGGAGATGCGGCCGGGCGTGCTATACAACGACCTCAACGCCTGCAACGCCTACCAGAACGCGCTCGCCGCCGCAGCCGCAGTCAAGGTGCCCGCGACCTTCATCCTCGGCGAGCGCGACATGATGACCCCTGCGAAGGCCGGCAAGACGCTCGCCGCCGCGACGCCGGATGCCCGCATTGTGGTGCTCGCAGGCGCCGGCCACATGATGATGGTCGAGCAGCCCGACGAACTGCTGGCGGCGCTGCGATAGCAGCGCTCTGCCGCCGAACGTGGGCGCCCCCAAAATATCGAAAACAACCCCATGCAAAGTAGCACTGCGGCCGCCGGCACTCGGACAAGCAACTTGACGTGTCGGGCAAATCAGCGATATCTTCTATTATTCCGAAATCTTGTGAACACCCCCGAGCGACATAGGTTGCGTTATACTGATCACGCAGCTTTAAGTGCAAGTACGTACGGCTATGGAACCATCTTGACAATCCACCATTATGGTGTATCTACGATGACCGAGAAGCGAACGCCACATCACGATCTGGAGGCTATTAAGCAAGCCTTTTCAACGGGTAGGGGGAACTTTACCGGCGTAGCAATTCGGGATGCGGCAAGTCTGGGCTGTGGAAAGGCAGAGATTGTGGCCGTCATTCAGACGATCGGAAAAGGCCACTTCTATAAGTCCATGACGTCGAATTACAACGCCAGGGTTTGGCAGGATGTGTACCACGTACCTGACGCCACGTTGGGAGACCTCTACGTCAAGTTCACCGACAACGGTTTGATGACTGAGTTCACCCTCCTGTCGTTCAAGGAGAACACAAATGACTGAAGCGCCTCTTTCTCCCGTTACGGAAAAACCCATGGTACGCGACACGCGGGCGTTGGAGCTTAAATACAAGAGCGAGTCAGTCACGGTCCAAATGCCGGGATGGTATTGCTCTGCGTCCGACGAAAGCGTTCATACCGACGATGACATGAAGGTTTCCGATGCCGCTTTGAGAAATCTCAAAATAAAGGTCGAAAACCTGCTGCCTCCTGAAGAGATTAAACGCATCAGGAATAAGCTCGGGCTTACGCAACGCGAGGCAGGAGATCTGATCGGAGGCGGCCCAAACGCTTTTCAAAAATACGAAAGCGGGGACGGACTCCTTAGCAAGGGTATGAGCAATTTTCTTCGAATGCTTGATAAGCACCCGGAGCAGCTAAAAGAGTTGGAGGCCACTTAATCGATCAACCCCGCTTCGGCGGGGTTCGTGTTTTTGGTGGGCTTCTTTTTCTTCCTGGCAGTCCGACGCTGTGGCGGCGACTTCGCAACCGCGCCAACGGCGCGCTCAAAGCGATCCCATGCTTCGGGATGTATTTCGATGTCAGATGCTTTGCATTACGGCATTACGGTGACAGTGCACTCAATTGTTTGAGCTGCACGATTGCGTGGCAGTGCTCCCATCAGGGCGCAACTTTGCAATTAAGTGCACTGTCACCGTAATCCCCCCAAGCTGCGGCCTTCATCAAGGCCCGTATCGCCAAGGGGACCGTGGTGAACGCTGACGAAGCCGCCTCTTGGGACGGCCTGCATGAGCGTTTCGAGATGAAGCGCATCAACCATCAAGAGGCCTATAGCCTTGACGGTGCCCGCACCAACCACGCTGAAGAGTATTTCAGCCGCCTGCGCCGTGGCGAGATCCAGCATCCACCATCACATTGCTGGCGCGTATCTACTCCGCTACGCTCGGGAATCGTCATTGCGGGAGGACAACCGCCGCGTCTCGAACGGCGATCAGGTGAGTCGAATTGCCGCACGGGCTTTAAATCGACGTAAATCAGTGGACTTTACCGGTTATTGGCAGCGTCATTTGGGGGAGTAGTCATGGCTGATATAATTCGTCTTGAAGATCGAAGACGCAAACCAACACCCACAGACGGATGTCGCGATAGTCGCGTCATTATAAAAATCGTCGATGGAGAGGAAGTGGAGTGCATCAACATAGATGCGCTATCCGAGACTCAAAAATCCCAATACCTCTCTTCATAAAAAAAGCCATTCGCTTCACAGCGAAGAGGCTTTTCTCGTCTCAATTATGTCGCAGGGTCAAGCGACGTTAGCAGTATCGCAGTTGGTCGGCCTCGAAGTTGCAGAGCCGTTGCTGAAGAGATTGCGGCAATGCGTAATCATAGATTCGATGAACCGGCCGTGATAAACGCTGTAAATCGCGATCGGCATCTTCTCGGGAGTATGCGTGAAGTCGCCATCGCTATCGTATGACCAAGTGACAATATGCTTGTCATCAATAGCCTTCTTGAACGCCGCGAGGAGACCCTGCGGATTAGTGGTCTCAAAGTTTTGCTCGTTCTTTCTAGAATGACACGAGCAGCGATACCAACGTGTTACTTGACAACTAGCAAAGAGTGTACATTTAGTTGCCATGTGATCACACCAATCCCGCTGCTCGTGGGGTTATCGGCCCGGAAGACGTGCAACCGTCTTTCGGGCCGATCTGCATCCGGCGCATGCCGGATCGGCATTATTTGGTAGCTCATCACGAAGTCTCAAGGGACCGCGAAAGGGACTATTAACCCTTTATGAATTCGCGAGTTTCCACCGCGCCGGATTGCCATCGCCAATCACCGCGCCGCTCTTCTGCTTCCGCAAGGCCGCACGGATGGCGGCTTGCAGGTTGTTCTTCTGCTTCTGAGTGGCGGCTGGGCGCCGTGTGGCCAATAGCGCCTTGCAGATATCGTCCGCCGTCATCGGGGCCTCAGCGCGCCGCAGTGTGTCCACCGCGGCCCGGTAGAGCGTCCCGCGCTTGAACCACGGATTGCTCTGGTTCCGTCGCTTGACCGAGATGGCGCGGGCGTTGAAAGGTAAGCGTGTAGCCGAAGCCGTTCAGGCTCTGAAGTTCCACGGCATGAGGGCATCGATCTGAGTGATCGGCCACCGGTTCGCGATGCGCTCGAGCGTTTGCGTGAGCCAGGCGAGTGGATCGACGTCGTTCATTTTGGCGGTCTGCAGAAGCGTAGCGATGGTCGCCCAGGAGCGGCCGCCACCATGGCTACCCGCGAAGAGCGCATTTTTTCTTGTGATTGCCTGGGGTCTGATGGTCCGCTCGACGATATTGGAGTCGATCTCGATACGACCGTCGCTCAGAAAGCGCTCGAGTGCGGCGCGTCTGGATGTGGCATAGCGGATCGCCTCGGCGAGCTTGGATTTGCCGGACAGACGCGGCAGCTCCTTCTCCCACAGATCGAACAGCGCCGCAACGATGGGGGCGGACCTTTGCTGGCGCGCATTCAGCCGCGTCTCAGGATCCTGGCCGCGGATATCGGCCTCGATCTCCCACAGCTCGACCATGGTGGTGACGGTCTGTGTCGCCAGGCGCGAGCTCTCGTTGACGTGAAGCTCGTAGAACCGTCTCCTGACGTGGGCAAAGCACGCTGCAAGCCGCACTCCCTCGTTGGCGCCCGCCGACCTGGCGAGCCGATTATAGGCGGCATAGCCATCGACCTGGAGGATGCCAGCAAAGCCTGCCAGATGGCGCTCGACGCATTCGCCGCCACGGCTGTCCTCGAAGCGATAAGCGACCATCGGTGGACCGATGCCGCCAAACGGCCGGTCGTCACGGGCATAAGCCCACAGCCAGGCCTTTTGCGTCTTGCCGGATCCGGGAGCGAGCGTTGGCAGGGTCGTCTCATCGGCGAAGATCCGTTCGCCTTGCTTGACCTTTTCCAGCACATAGTCGGCCAGCGGCTGCAATTCGAAGCCGACCTTGCCCATCCACTGCGCCATCAACGAGCGGTCCAGCTCGACCCGATCGCGGGCGTAGATCGCTTCCTGCCGGTAAAGCGGCAGCCCGTCCGCATATTTGGAGACGGCAATCTGGGCCAGAAGCGCTTCAGTCGGAAGGCCGCTCTCGATCAAATGGGCAGGCGCTGGCGCCTGTACCACGCCGTCGCGGTTGCGATAGGCGTATTTCGGGCGGCGCGTGACGATCACGCGGAACTTCGCCGGCGTCACATCCAGCCGCTTCGACACGTCCTCGCCGATCAGCACCTTCTCCAGCCCCTCGCACCCGGCAGGAACCTCCGGCTCGATGACGATCTCCACCCGCTCCAGATGCGCCCCGAACTCCTTGCGCGGCCGCGGCACGCGTTTCGGCATGTCCTTGCCGCCAGCCTTGGCCAGTTCGGCTTCAACCGCCGACACGCCGGTCTCAATCTCCTCGAACACGAAGGCGATCTGCTCCGTGCTCAGCTTGTCGCTGCGCAAGCGTTCCGACCGCGTGCCGTAAAGCGTGCGCTCCAGCATTTTGACGATCGCCGTCAGCTCCACGATCCGCGCATCGGCGGCCTTGTTGATCGCCGTAAGATCGGTGTTTGCAGCGGCAATGCGGCTGTTCTCGGCCTCGATCGCCGCCCGCTCTTCCGCCAAGGCGACGATCAGCGCGTGGGCTTCGGCAAGCGTCGTCGGGAGCTCTGTAACGGGCGTCGTCATCGTCGCCATCACAGCAGAGTCGCCGCCACTCTTCCAAACTTTTCAGCACCCTGATTCAATTCGCCGCAGCTTGTCAGCCTACCGTTTCTGGGCGCTTCACAACCACCGGACGCACCTTCGTCCAGTCCAGCCCGTCAATCAGCGCGAGCAACTGCGCATGGTTCAGCTGCACCCGGGTCGGCGCAATCCTCGGCCAGCAGAACTTTGACTCCTCGAGAGTCTTGGCAAACAGGCATACCCCGCTGCCGTCCCACCAAACCGCCTTGATCCGATCCGCCCTTTTCGAACGGAACACGTACAGTGCTCCGCTGAAGGGGTCGGCCCCACCATCTCGAACCAGCGCCATCAAACCCGTGGCTCCCTTGCGGAAGTCGACCGGCGTGCTGGCCACGTAAACCTGAACACCCGCCGGGATCATGCCTGCCGAACCGCCCGGATCACAGCAGCAAGCCGCCCCGCCTCCACATCTCCACCAACGCGCACCACGACATCGCCGATGACGATTTCCACCATCTCCCCCGCCATGGTCTCAAAGCGCGCGAACTTAACCGATCGGTCTCGCGCCCCAGAGAGCGGCGCCACCATTCCCGAGGCCAGCGCCTTGCGTCGCCACGCAAACAACTGCGATGGATCGATCCCATGACAGCGCGCTATCGCCGACACGTTCGCCCCCGGCGCAAACGTTTCCCCGACGATGCGATCCTTCTCCTCCCGCGACCAGGTGCGGTAGCTCCGCCCGGGACTCACCGAAAGCCGCTCGGCCGCCGCTGTGATAACTTCGAAATTCTTGGTATCAGACATATGTTCGCTCTCATGAACTCCTGGGACAAATCACCAGGAGATTCTCTGACAATCGAACATCATCCGCTACGTGGGATGACCTACACGCTTACGTTGAAAGCCGGGTCCAGCATCTTCATGACGGCCTCGACCCGGATCCATGGATGATCGCAGGCGGACGGCCTCAGCCTTATTGGCGAGCGCCTTGCCGGCCAGCTCGGCGTGAAGCAGCTTCAGCGTATGCAGGGCTTGTTTTGAAAGCATCTCGGCTCTCCGCATAATAGCCTCCTTGCCGGAGACCTAAGCCGCACCGTTCAAATTGCTTGTGGCGTTTGCGCCATAATACCGGGTCGACGTGGATCGCGTAGCCAAAAACGTTTACAAGGACGACCACGCAGGTGGCCGTAAACAACTTCCACGCGACTGCTAGCGTCACGCGTCGGAACGGCGACCGCGCAGTTTGGCGGACGATGCTGCGGTCAAGGTGCCCGCAACCTTCATCCTCGACGAGCGCGAGATGATGACGCCAGCCAGGGCCGGCAAGGCGCTTGCCGCCGCGACGCCGAACAGCCGCACTCTCGTGCTGCGGCCACATGATGATAGTCGAGCAGCCAGACGAACTGCTAGCGGCGCTGCAGTAACGGTGTTCCTTCCCTTCTCCCCTTGTGGGAGAAGGTGGCGCGGATGCAATCCGCGACGGATGAGGGGTCTCTATCCGCGGCGACAAACCCCTCACCCGGTTTCATCTCGCTCCGTTCGATTTCGCCACCATCTCCCACAAGGGGAAAGGGTTCATCTCACGCGCGGCGCCGTCATCCCTCACTGCTTCGCGGGCTTCCTTTCGATCGGGTGGATCTCGATCGCGCGCAGGCGGCCGAGGCGGAGCAGGTCCATCGACAAGGTCCGGTCGATGCGGTCGCGGTCAAGTGCGCGGATCAGATCGTCGACGCCGTGGACTTCGATGCCGTCGAGCCTGATCACGACGTCGCCGGGGAGCAGCCCTGCCTTCGCGGCCGGGCTGTCCGGTTCGATCTGCGCGAGCAGCGCGCCCATCTTGTTCTCGACGCCGGCAACCACCGCATGGCGTCGTGGGACCGGCGCGGTCTGGCCGGCGACGCCGATATAGGCGCGGCGGACATAGCCGTGGCGGATGATCTCCGACAGCACGAACTGCGCGGTGTTGCTGGCGACCGCAAAGCAGATGCCCTGCGCGCCGTTGATGATCGCCGTGTTGATGCCGATCACCTCCGCATTCGACGATACCAGCGGGCCGCCGGAATTGCCGGGATTGAGCGCTGCATCGGTCTGAATCACGTCCTCGATGGTCCGTCCGCTCACCGAGCGGATCGAGCGTCCGAGCGCCGACACCACGCCGGCCGTCACCGTCGATTCGAAGCCCAGCGGATTGCCGATCGCTACGACGAGCTGGCCGCGCCGCAAGGTCTTGGAGTTGCCGAGCGAAGCATAGGGTAGATCGCGCGCCCCATCGGCCCGCAACAAAGCGAGGTCGGTGTCGGGATCGACGCCGAGCACATGCGCATCGGTGACGAAGCCCTCGGTGTCGCGCAGTCGGATCTCCTTCGACGATCCGACCACGTGGCTGTTGGTCAGCACAAGCCCGTCGGGCGAGATCACGATGCCCGAGCCGAGCCCGCCGCGCTCGCGGGCATTGCGGACTTTCGGGCCGGTCTCGACGCGCACGACGGCGGGGCCGACGCGTTCGGTGACGTCGATCACGGCAGTGGAATAGGCATCGAGCAAAACCCGGTCGTTATCGCGGGCAGGTTCAGCCGCTCGCGATGACGGCCTGTCATCGGCGATTTCTGAGGTAAAATCCAACATGGCGAGGTTCCTTCGGTCTTACCAAATGGTGACCGGCTGCCGCCGCCGCAAGTGGGCACGCCCGGGGCGCAGGGCTACCCTACGGTGCCCGTCTTAACGTGCCGCCCCGCGCCCTGACCAGATCAAGCAACGACCAGTCGCCTTCGGCCAACACATAGCCCTTCGGAAACGGCGCGCGCAGCTCAAGCCCGAGCGAGCGCAGCACGCGGTCGTCGCGGTAGTAGCATTGCAGGACGACGCGGACGAGCGTGGTCGCGGCGACGCCGCCGCTGGCGCGAAACTCCTGCGCCACCGCGTCACGCCTGGCATTGTCGAGCGCGGCGAGCGGCCCGCCGGCCAGCTTTGCCAGATGATCGAGCGCCTTCGCGACCTGCGCGGTGTCGCGACCAAGGGTTGCCAGCATATCGGCCTGAACAGCGGGATCATCCGCGCCGGGCACTTTGTACTCGTCGCTGGCGGGGACGATCATCGCGGCGAGGTTGCGGAGATCGTCGCGTTGGGCGGAGGTCAGTTCATTGGCATCGGACATGGCGATCTCAATCGAACAGATTGGCGAGACGCTGCTTCATCTGATCGGCGATGTAGAGCGCAAGGGCCTGGATGGTGGAGGTCGGGTTCACGCCGCCCGAGGTGACGAAGATGCTGCCGTCGACGATGAAGAGGTTCTTCACGTCATGCGACCGGCCCCATTCGTTGACCACCGAGCGCGACGGGTCGGTGCCCATCCGCGCGGTGCCGAGCAGGTGCCAGCCGCCCCAGGGGATCGGTGCATTGATGCAGATGTCGGTCGCGCCCGCAGCTTCAAGAACTTCCCGGCCGCGCGCCAAACCATGCTCCATCATCTTCCGGCTGTTCTCGCTGATCGTGTAGTCGATCTTCGGTGCCGGAATGCCGTGGCTGTCCTTCAGCACGGGATCGAGCGTGACGCGGTTGTGCTCCTCGGGGAGATCCTCACAGATCGCGGAGAATCCGAGCCGATGGCCGTTGAGCTTGCGGAACACACAATGATGATCCGAGCCCCACGGCAGAATGCCCTTCTGCTCGCTGGTGACAGCCTCGAACACCGGTCCTGCACCGCGCACGAACTGGACGCCGTAACCGCGAACGAAACCGCGCGACAGGTCCGTGTCGTACCACTCCTTGCTCCACAGGCAGGTCGGCGGGGCGCGGTTCGAATCGGTCGGCTGCTCGACATAGCCGTAGATCTGCGCATAGGGGTGGAACATCAGGTTCTTGCCGACCAGGCCGGATGAATTGGCGAGCCCGTTCGGAAATTTGCCGGACACCGAGTTGAGCAACAGCCGCGGCGTGCCGACGCCGTTGCAGGCGATGATCACGACCTCGGCCGGCTGAAACTGCTCGACGCCGTCCTTGTCGTAATAGACGACGCCCGACGCCATGCCGTGCTCGTTGATCAGGATTTCGCGCACCCGGCAATGCGTCTTCAGCTCGACGCCGGCGCGGACCGCGTGCGGCCAATAGGTGATGTCGGTCGACGCCTTGGCGCCCTGCGCACAGGCCGGCGTGCAATGGCCGAGATTGATGCAGCGCGCCCTGCCCTCGTAATCCATCGTCGCGACCGTGGTATCCGATGGCCACCAATGCCAGCCGAGCTTGTTCATGGCCTTGCCGATCAGCGGACCGGAGAGCCCGAGCGGCTGCGGCGGCATCGGCGGATGCGACAGCGGCGACAGCGGATCGCCCGACAGGCCCGAGACGCCCATCATCCGGTCGTTCTCCTCGAAGAACGGGGTCAGCGCGTCATAGTCGATCGGCCAGTCATCGGCGACGCCATCGAGCGTCTTCACCTTGAAGTCGGAGGGATGCAGCCGCGGCCAGTGCGCGGTATACATCACGGTCGAGCCGCCGACCGCGTTGTAGTTGACCACCTTGATCGGCGAATTGTCGTCGTTGATCGGGTAGTCTTCGGGCCGCTTGCGAATGTTCGGGCTGGACGACCACTCGCCGAAGAATTTCGCCTCCCAGTCGCGGCCGGTGCTGGGATATTCTGCAGGATTCATCCAGCCGCCCTGGTCGAGGCAGAGGATGTGCATCTTGGTGTCGGCAAGGCTCCAGGCCACCGCAGCCCCGGAAGCGCCGGCGCCGATGATCAGGACGTCAACGGGATCGTTCTTCATTATTATTTCCTGGTGACTTCGTCATTGCGAGGAGCTCGCGACAAAATTGCAAAGCAATTTTGCGCTGGAGCGACGAAGCAATCCATTATTTCGCCTTGTGGAAGCATGGATTGCTTCGCTTCGCTCGCAATGACGGGGGCTGACGGGCTCAACTGACGATTCTCACCGGCAAGCTTCGTATACCGCGGATGAAATTGGAGTAGAGCCTTTGTGGTGGGCCCATGATCTCAAAGCGCAGGTCGCGCTGCAGGATCTCCTCCCAGAGGATGCGCAATTGCTGCTCGGCAAGGCGGTCGCCGACACAGCGGTGGACGCCGGCGCCGAACGCCAGATGCTGGCGTGGCTTGGCGCGGTCGATGATGAATTCGTCGGCGCGCTCGATTCTCGCCTCGTCGCGATTGCCGGAGATGTACCACATCACCACCTTGTCGCCCCTCCTGATCCGGCGGCCGGCGAGCTCGACATCATTGCGCGCGGTACGGCGCATATGCAGCACCGGCGTCTGGTAGCGGATGATCTCGGACACGAGGTTGGGGATCAGCTCGCGCCGCGCGCGGACCAGCTCGAACTGCTCCGGATTCTCGCACAGCGCCAGCAGCCCGCCGGTCATCGAATTGCGGGTGGTGTCGTTGCCGCCCACGATCAGGAGGCCGATCGTGCCGATGAATTCGCGCGGCTCCAGATTCTGCGTCGCCGGCGAATGCGCCAGCATCGAGACCAGGTCGAAGGCCGGCGGCGCGCTGATCCGCGCATCCCACAGCTTGCGGAAATATTCCCCCATCTTGACCATTTCGGCCATGCGCTCGGCTTCCGAATGCACGACAGCATCCGGCGAAGCGACATTGGCAATCGCGACGTCGGACCACCAGGTCAGCCTGGTTCGATCCTCCCAGGGGAAATCGAACAGCGTTGCCAGCATCATGTTGGTGAGATCGACCGAGACCAGCTCGGCCCAGTCGAAGGTCTCATGGCGCGGCAGCGCGTCGAGCACGGCGGCGGTGCGCTCGCGGATCAACGGCTCGAAATTGGCGAGATTGGACGGCGCGACGATCGGCGCCACCGTGCGACGCTGCGCGGTGTGGCCGGGCGGATCCATCCGGATGAAGCTCGGCCGCTCCTGCCCTTTGGGCTGATCGGCCACCTGAATGCCGCCGAGATCGGAGGCCGAGGAATAATTCTGGTGATCCAGCTCGACCGCGAAGATGTCGTCGTAGCGGGTCACCGACCAGTACGGGCCGTAGACTGAGGCCGCGCAATAATGCACGGGATCGTCGCTGCGAAGCTGCGCGAACACCGGACGCCAAGTGTCGTCCTGGTACAGCCCGGGATCGCTGACGTCGATCGAAATCGGCGTGCGTTGCAGCGCTTCTCCCATCGGTTCACTCCCGCTGGTTCCGTCGCCGCTTGGCGGGCGATCGTGTCGTGGCAGCGACGATAGGGTGAATCCCGCGGTGGAGTAAAGCCGCAGAGACCGCAATCCGCGGCGTGGAATGCCACGGGCGGGCCTGCGCACCCCGCAAATCGCGATACCTGACCCGCTTCCCGACGTTTGTCGGCCACGGCAAGACCGGCTAGCCTTGCCTACAAGCAACATATCGGGGAGCAATATCAGGTGGCCGCGCCGCGCCAGGATCAGATGTCGCCGGAGACGGCTGCGCTCGACTATGACGTCATCATCATCGGCGCCGGCCTGTCCGGCATGTACCAGCTCTACCGGCTGCGCGAACTCGGCCTCACCGCGCGCGTGTTCGAGACCGGTACCGGCGTCGGCGGCACGTGGTACTGGAACCGCTATCCCGGCGCACGCTTCGATTCCGAGAGCTACTCCTACGGTTATTCCTTCTCCAAGGAGCTGTTGCAGGAATGGGAATGGTCCGAGCATTTCGCCGGCCAGCCGGAGACGCTGCGCTACTGCAACCACGTCGCCGACAAATTCGATTTGCGCCGCGACATCCAGTTCGAGAGCCGAGTTACCTCTGCAATCTACCAGGACGGCACGCGGAGCTGGGCGGTCACGCTCGAAGGTGGCGCGCGCGTAACATGCCGCTTCCTGATCACCGCGATCGGCCCGCTGTCGACACCGACGCTGCCGCGGATCGAGGGCCGCGATAGTTTCAAGGGGCAATCCTTCCACACCGCGCGCTGGCCGAAGCAACCGGTTGATTTTGCGGGCAAGCGCGTCGCGGTGATCGGCACGGGCGCCACCGGCATTCAGACCATCCAGACCATCGCCGGTGAGGTCGGGCACCTCACCGTGTTCCAGCGCACCGCCAACTGGGCCGCGCCGCTGCACAACGGCAAGATCGACGCCGAGACCCAAGGCAGGATCAAGGCCGGTTATCCCGAGATTTTCCGGCGCTGCCAGGAGACCTTCGCCTGCTTCGTCCACACGCCCGACCCGCGCGGCGCGTTCGAGGTGAGCGACACGGAGCGCGAGGCGTTTTATGAAAAGCTCTATGGCGAGCGCGGCTTTGGGATCTGGCAGGGCAATTTCAGGGATATCCTGATCGACCGCAAGGCGAATGCGACGATCAGCGATTTCGTGGCGCGAAAAATTCGCCAGCGCGTCAGGGATCCGAAGGTTGCGGAGAAGCTGGTCCCGAAGAACCACGGTTTCGGCACCCGGCGCCTGCCGCTCGAGACGTTTTATTACGAGGTCTACAATCGCGATAACGTCTGTTTGGTCGACCTGAACGAGACGCCGATCGAGCGGATCACGCCCGAGGGCATCCGGACCAGCGACAAGGATTATGCGTTCGACATCATCATCTACGCGACCGGCTTCGACGCCATCACCGGCAGTTTCGACAAGATCGATTTTCGCGGCAGCGGCGGCGCGCGCCTGACCGAGAAGTGGAAGCACGGCCCCGAGACCTATCTCGGGTTGATGGTCGACGGCTTCCCCAACATGCTGATGCTGATGGGTCCGCACACCGCGCTCGGCAACATCCCGCGCAGCATCGAATACAGCGTCGACTGGGTCACCGGCCTGCTGCGGTTTGCGCAGGAGAGAGAATTGACCTTGCTCGACGCAACGCCCGCGGGCACCGCCGGCTGGACCGATCATGTCAAGGCGCTCGGCGTCGGACTGCTCTCCAACGAGGTCAACTCGTGGATGACCGGCATCAACTCCAACGTCGAAGGCAAGCAGACCCGCATCGTCGCCCGCTACAGCGGAAGCGCCCCCGCCTACCGCGAACGCTGCGACGCAGTCGCGGCGAAGGGGTATGAGGAGCTGAGGTTGGCCTGACTCTCCCCACGCGTCGTCCCGGCGAAGGTGTTGCTCGGGTTGTGAGTCATGCATCCGAATTTCGGAACGACTCTAGGGCGTCAGGCCTGCACGACTTCACCGTCCGCCTCATGTGCACTCGTCTGTTGCGCAATCAGCGTCACCGCATCCCACCGCGCGCTCGTGGCGTGCGCTCGCCTCTCAAATCGGGTGGGACGGCAATTCACACACCGAGTTACGCTTCTGATAAATCGAAACATATTTAACGTGACGCCTTGCGCCGTCAGGCAAATCGGTGATTGACGCGTGAAGGAGGCACCGATGGAAGGGTTCCCTCCGCCTTGCGGGGGAGGGATAGGGAGAGGGGTACCACACGGCGTGCTCTCACAACATGCGTTTCGACACGATAAAAGATTGCGAGACTGATGCACCCATCGATCAGCTCGCCCGGGGCTACCCCTCTCCCCGCCCTCTCCCGCAAGGGGAGAGGGGGCCGTACCAGCGTGCTCGCCTCACGTACGATGAGAGAGCGAAGCGAACGCCGTCACTGCCTACCACGCATCGATGCATGGGCGCTTGCGCGTCGTCCGCGGCTCGGCCTTCGGCACCGAGCGCAGGCCCGCCATGATCCAGTGGCGAGTGTCGGCGGGATCGATCACTTCGTCGATCTCGAGCACGGAAGCGATCGAGACCGCCTTGCCGTTGGCATAGAGCTCGGCGACCTTGGTCTGGAAATACTTTTCGCGTTCGATCGGGTCCTCGATCGCCTCCATCTCCTTGCGGAAGCCGAGCCGGACATAGCCTTCCAGCCCCATGCCGCCGAATTCGCCGGTCGGCCATGCCACCGTGAAGAACGAGGCATGGAAACCGCCGCCGATCATCGATTGTGCGCCGAGGCCATAGCCCTTGCGCAGCACGATGCCGAACAGCGGCACGGTGAGGCTGGCGCCGGTGACGAACATCCGCGCGACGTGACGGACGATCGCAGTCTTCTCGGCTTCGGGACCGACCATGAAGCCTGGCGTATCGCACAGCGAGATCAGCGGAATGTCGAAGGCGTCGCAAAGCTGCATGAAACGCGCGGCCTTGTCGCCGGCCGGCGCATCGATCGCGCCGCCGAGATGTTTTGGATTGTTGGCGATCAGGCCGAACGGCTTGCCTTCGATGCGGATGAAGGCCGTGATCATGCCGGCACCGAAATCGCGGCGGATCTCCAGCACCGAGCCTTCATCCGCAAGCAGATCGATGACGGTGCGGATGTCATAGACCCGAAGGCGGTTTTCCGGGATCGCACGGCGCAACAGCCGCTGGTCCGGCGCTCGCCAGTCGGCGACCGCGCCCTGGAAGTAGGACAGATATTTTTGCGCCGTCGTCGTTGCCTCGGCTTCGTCCTCGACCAGAATATCGACAACGCCGTTCGGCGACTGGACCGACACCGGGCCGACCTCGGCCGGATGATAGACACCGAGCCCGCCGCCCTCGATCATCGCGGGACCGCCCATGCCGATCGACGCATTTTTCGTCGCGATAATGACGTCGCAGACGCCGAGCATCGCGGCGTTGCCGGCGAAGCAATAGCCGGAGACGATGCCGATCACCGGCACCAGGCCGGAGAGCTTTGCGAACTGCACAAAGGATGGGCCGTCGAGCCCGGTCATGCCGAGCCGGTCGGTGTCGCCGGGACGGCCGCCGCCGCCTTCGGCGTAGAACACCAGCGGCATGCGCCACTGCTCGGCGAGGCCCAGCATGCGATCGATCTTCTTGTGGTTCATATGGCCCTGCGTGCCCGCCAGCACGGTGTAGTCGTAGGAGATCACCATGCAGCGCGCGCCATCAGCGCCAAAGTCCTTGGCGTTGAGGGTGGCGACGCCGGCGATCAGGCCGTCGGCGGGCGTGTTCTTGATCAGGTCCTCGACCTTGCGGCGGCGGCGTTGCGCCGCGATCGCGAGCGAGCCGTATTCGACGAACGAGCCCTCATCGACCAGCTGCGCGACGTTCTCGCGCGCGGTGCGCTGGTTGGTCTTGCGGCGGCGCTCCACCGACGCCGGGCGGTTCTCGTCCAGCGTGATCGCCTTGCGCGCAACCAGCTCGGCAAGGTCAGGCCGGATGTGATCGAGATCGATCGCCGCCTCTTCCTCGGCATGGTGGCCGTCGACGTCGGCGGGTTCGAGGAACAGGATCGGCTCGCCATGCATCAGCGTCACGCCGGGGCCGCCCGCGATCCTGGTGACGCGGCCGCCATGCGGCGCGGCGACGAGATGCTCCATCTTCATCGATTCCAGCACCGCGATCTGCTGGCCGGGACGAACGAGATCGCCCTCCGCGACCTCGATCGCAACGATCGTGCCTTGCAGCGGCGCAGGCACCGGGACTGACCCTTCCGGCGCGACTTCAGCGACGACAGGCTTTGCGACCGCCGCTTCGCTCACCTCAACCAACGGCTCCGCGAGATCCTTGGCCGCGCCGACCAGCGCCGCGACATGGCTGTCGATGAAGCCGGTGCTGATGTGATTCCGGACGAACTCGCGATGCGCGAGCACGGCGCCGAGGAACGGGATGTTGGTGGCGACGCCGCCGATCCGGAATTCGCGCAAGGCACGCGCCGCCTTGTGCACCACGTCGGCCCATTTCGGGCTCGGCGAATGCACGATCACCTTGGCCAGCAGTGAGTCGAAGGCCGCGCTCGTCCTGTAGCCCGAATAGCCGAAGGTATCGACGCGGACGCCGGGGCCGGACGGCAGGTCGAAGACGGCAAGCGTGCCGCCGGTCGGCTTAGTCACGCCCTTGGCGTCCATCACCTCCATGTTGACGCGGAGCTGCATGGCATAACCGCGCGGCGATGGGACCGCGGCTTGCGCGAGACCGAGCGAGGCCAGTGTCGCACCGGCCGCGACCGCGAGCTGCGACCGCACCAGATCGACACCGAGCACCTCCTCGGTGACGGTGTGCTCGACCTGGAGCCGCGGATTGGCCTCGATGAAGGCGAAGGCGCCCTGCTCCGATGTCGCGTCGTCGTCGACCAGGAATTCGAAGGTGCCGAGACTGTCGTAGTGCGCGGCGGTCGCAAGCTGCTTCGCCGCCTCGATGATGCGCGCGCGCAAGCCATCGCTCAGCGACGGGCTCGGCGCCACCTCGATGAGCTTCTGGTTGCGGCGCTGGATCGTACATTCGCGCTCCCAGAGATGGCTGATCGCACCATGGCGGTCGCCGATGATCTGGACCTCGATGTGGCGAGCCTTGCGGATCAGCCGCTCGACATAGACGCCGTCGCTGCCGAACGCGGCCTTCGCCTCCGACTGGCAGCGCGCATAGGCCTCCTCGAGCTTGGCGGCATCGTCGACCACCCGCATGCCGCGTCCACCGCCGCCGGCGATCGCCTTGATCATGACCGCCGCGCCCGTGCCAAGCGAGGCGAAGAACGCCTTGGCCTCGTCGAGCGTCGTCGTGCCTGACGTGCCGGGAATGATCGGCACCCCGCATTTCGTCGCCAGCGCCTTCGCCTTGGCCTTGTCGCCGAACAGATCGAGCGCCTCCGGCGACGGGCCGACGAAGGTGATATTTTCTTGCATGCAACGCCGTGCAAGCGCCGCGTTCTCGCTGAGGAAGCCATAGCCGGGATGCAGCGCGTCACAGCCCGCGGCGTTGGCCGCAGCGACGACCGCCTCGATATCGAGATAGGCACGCGCGCCGCGGCCTGCGATCTCGCGGCTCTCGTCCGCTGAACGGACATGCAGCGAGGCTGCGTCGTCGGCGGGATAGATCGCAACCGTGGCAAGCCCGCTCTCGGCGGCGGCACGCGCAATGCGGATGGCGATTTCACCGCGGTTGGCGATCAGCAATTTCTTGAAGGACATGGGGCGGTTCCGTTGAACGTTCAGGCGACTGGACTCTTCACCTCGCCCCGCTTGCGGGGAGAGGTCGAAGCCGGAGCGAAGCGTAGGCTTCGGGTGAGGGGGACTCTCCACGGGCTCGCTTGCGGAGAGTCCCCCTCACCCGAAATTTGCGCTGCAAATTTCGACCTCTCCCCGCAAGCGGGGAGAGGTGACAACAACTCAACGATCCTTCATGGTCGGATCGAGCACGATACGCAGGGACTCTCCGAGCGCGTTGAACGCCAGGGAGACGACGAGGATGGCGAGGCCCGGCGCGTACATCTGCTCAGGCGCAATCTCCATGTATTGATAGGCGCGCGCCAGCATGGCGCCCCAGCTCGGGTTCGGCGGCTGGATGCCGAGGCCGAGAAACGAGAGACTGGCTTCGGCGAGCAGCGCCGCGGCGAGCAGCAGCGTCACCTGCACGATGACCGGCTGCAGCGTGTTCGGCAGCACGTGGCGCCACAGGATATGCCAGGTCGGCGCGCCGAAGCCGCGGGACGCATCGACATAAAGCTCCTGCCGGACGATCAGCGTGCGAGCGCGAACGATCCGCGCCAGCGCCGGGAACATCGTGATGCCGACCGCAATCATGCCGTTGGTGAGCCCGATGCCGAGCGCGCCGGTGACGGCGATCGCCAGCACGATCGCGGGAAACGACAGGAAGGTATCGATGATGCGGCTGATGATGTCGTCGGTCCAGCCGGCGAAATAGCCGGCGATAAGCCCGACCGGCAGCCCGATCGCAACCGCGACGCTGACCGCAAGCAGGCTGGCATAGACGGTCGCCGGCGCGCCATAGATCAGGCGCGAGAAGATGTCGCGGCCGAGGTCGTCGGTGCCGAGCAGATGCAATGGCCCCGGTGGCGCCAGCATGTTGTTGACGTCCTGCGCGGTCGGCGCATAGGGCGCGATCCAGGGTGCGCCGATCGCGACGATCACGAGCACCAGCAGCACGAGGATCGAGAGCGCGGCGCGGAGATCGCCGGCAAGCCAGCGCAGCAAACGCCACAGCAGGGTCGGCCGCGCGGGGGTCTTGAGCGGGGCAAGCGCTGTGTCCGTCATTGCTCGATCCTCGGATCGATGGCGGCACAGAGCAAATCGGTAACCAAATTCACCACGATGACCACCACCACCATGGTGAAGACGACGCCCTGCACGATCGGAAAATCGCGCTGGATCGCGCCGCGCACGATCAGGCTGCCGAGACCGGGAATGGCGAACACGGCCTCGATCACGACGGTTGCCGCCAGCATGCGGTTCACCAAGAGGCTGATGATCGTGAGCAGGTTGACGCCGACATTCTTCAGCCCGTGCTGCCAGAGGATGCGCGACATCGAGAGGCCCTTGGCATGCAGCGTGCGGACATATTGCGACGACAATACCTCGAGCAGCGAGCCGCGGAGCTGGCGCGCGACCTCGGCCATGCCGTAGGCGGCGATTGCAATTCCCGGCAACAGTGCGTGCCGGATGGCCTCGATCGGCGACGCGATGAAGGACGTCGCGCCGGTGGCCGGCAACCAGTTCAGCTTCAGCGAGACTTCAGCGACCAGGATCATCGCGAGCCAGAAGCCGGGAATCGCGACGCCAAGCGAGGCGATGAGGCTGACGAGCTTGTCGATCCAGCCGTTTGGCTTGATCGCCGCGATCACCCCCATCGGAATGCCGGTGACGAGGGCCAGCGCCAGTGCGATGACGACGATGAGAAGCGTGTTCGGGAACGCCCGCCCGATCGAGGTCGCGACGTTCTCGCCGGTCAGCAGCGATTGCGAGAGGTCGCCTTGGGCGACCTTGCCGAGCCAGGCGCCGTATTGCACCAGGAACGGACGATCGAGGCCGTAGATCTTTCTGATCTCGGCAATGCGGGTGTCGGTGGCATTGTCGCCCGCCAAGGTCACCGCGATGTCGCCGGGCACCAGCTTGAGCAGCGCGAACACCATGAAGGTCGCGAGCAGGATCACCGGCAGCGCCTGTAACAGGCGGCTGCCGATGACCCGGACCGGTGACCGTCGCGCCATCGTTAGCTCCTTGTTTTCAGCATGATCGTTTCGGAAAACCGCTGCACACTTTTCCGGATCATGCTCAGCTCTCCAGCCAGACGTCGTCGTATTTCGGCTTGCCCAAGAGGTTCGGCCTGTAGCCCTGCACCTTCTTGTTCATCGCGACCAGCTCGAACTGGAACGCCAGCGGCGCGACGAAGCCGTTCTCCATCACCAGCCGCTGCACGGTGGCAAAAGCCTTGCGTCTGACATCGATATCCTCCGATGCCCGCGATTCCCTGATCGCGGCTTCCAGTTCCGGCGGCACCGGCGCGCGGCCGCCATTGTAATAGGCGTCCTTGGTGAACATTAGCGAATAGGTCAGGCTCGGGTCCGGCCGCCCGGTCCACGCCGCGAGGATGCCGGAGCCGCGTTTTTCGGAGCCGAAGAACGCAGCGGAGGCTTCCGCGATCGGCGCGTTGGCGAAGCGCACATTCATGCCGGCCTTGCGGAATTGCTCGATCAGGATTTCCTGGCGCTGCACCGAATCCTGATCGGAATAGCCGACGAGATCGATCTGCGTGCCTTCCTTGAAGCCGGCTTCGGCGAGCAGCTTGCGCGCCTTGTCGGGATCGTAGGGATAAAGCTTTGCGACCCCGGCGTCATAGGCCCAATGCGCCTTCGGCAGGTTCATGTAGGCGGGCTCAGCGAGGCCGGCGAGCGCGGCCTTGACGAAGGACTCGCGATCGATTGCGAAGTTGAAGGCCTGCCGGACCTTGAGGTTGTCGAACGGCGGCTTGCCCCAGTTCAGGAAAATCTGGAAGACATAGAGCGTCGGGCCGTGCACCACCTTGACGCTGCTGACGCGGTCCATGATCATCTTCTGCCGCGGCGGAAGCTGGTAGATCAGGTCGTTCTGGCCCGCGGTGACCGAGCGGGCGCCGGTGGTGAGTTCCGGGATGATCGAGAGCTCGATGCCGTCAGGATAGGGCCGGTTCGGCTTCCAGTATTTGTCGTTGCGCTTGACCACGATCTTCTCGCCGTCGGCCCAGCTCACGAAGCTGTAGGCGCCGGCGCCGACCGGCTTGCGCGTGACCGTGCCGCCTTCGGCCGCCTTCAGCGCTGATGGCGACACCATCATGCCGGCGCGATCGGAGAGAATGCCGGGCAAGGCAGTATCGGGTGTGCTCAGCTTCAGCGTGACCTGCAGCGGGCCGCTCACCTCAACGGCGGCCACCGAGGCGAGGTCGGCCTTGATGTTGGACTTCGGATCGCTCTTGTTGCGCTCGAGGTTGAACTTGACGGCCTCGGCATCGAGCGGCGTGCCGTCGTGGAAGGTGACACTGGGGCGGATGTTCAGCACGAGCGTGTTGGGATCGGTGAACTTCCAGCTTTCGGCCAGCCCCGGCTTCGGCTTCAGCGTCTCGAACTCCCATTCGGTCAGCGTGTCGTACATCGTGAACAGGAACGCGTGGTCGGAGCCAGCGCCGCCGGTGGCAGGATCAAGGCTCGACGGATTCGCCGGCGCGGAGATGCGTAAGGTACCGCCCTTCTTCGGCGTGCCTTGCGCGAATACAGGGACGCCGAGTGTTGTGCTGGCCAGCGCGCCGGAGATCAGCGCCATGGCCTCGCGTCGCGTCGTCGTTGTCATGACATTACTCCAGTGCTCGCGATCGGGATAAAGTTGGATTGCATCAGTCCAGCGGCAGGCTGGCTGTACCTCCCCCGCAAGCGCAGGGGAATCGCATGTGCGTGCCTGCAAGTAGTTGCCAAATCGGAAGAAAAGGATTCTGAGGATAGCTCCTGATCTTGAGGGAGCAGCCGATGCAGAGATTTGCGGAATGCTTTTCGGAGTTGCCCGACCCGCGGGCCGACAACGCGCTGCATGACCTGACCGAGATATTGTTCCTCGCGCTGATGGCGACGCTGTGCGGGGCGACGAGTTGCACCGACATGGCGCTGTTTGCCCGGATGAAGGCCTATCTTTGGCAGGATGTGCTGGAGCTTAAGAACGGTCTGCCGAGCCACGACACATTCAGTCGGGTGTTCCGGATGCTTGACCCGAAGGCGTTTGAGGTCGCGTTTCGGCGCTTCATGAAGGCCTTTGCGCAAGGCGCGAAGATCAAGCGGCCACGCGGGGTGATCGCGCTCGACGGCAAAGCGTTGCGGCGCGGCTACGAACGCGGCAAGAGCCACATGCCGCCGGTGATGGTGACCGCCTGGGCGGCGCAGACGCGCATGGCGCTCGCCAATGTGCTGGCGCCGAACAACAACGAAGCCGATGGCGCCCTGCAGTTGCTTGCGCTTCTGCAGCTCAAGGGCTGCGTGGTCACAGCCGACGCCCTGCATTGCCACCGCGCGATGGCCAAGGCGATCGTGGAACGGGGCGGCGACTACGTGCTGGCGGTGAAGGCGAACCAGCCTACTCTGTTGGAGGATGCCAAAGCCGCAATCCGCGCCGCCAAACGCAAGGGCAAGACCTCGCTCACCACCAAAGACGCTGAACATGGACGCAACGAAAAGCGTGTTGCTCTCGTTGCACCGGCTCCCGACATGGCCAGGAAGCACGACTTTCCAGGCCTCAAAGCTGTTGCCCGCATCACCAGCAAGCGGGGCCAGGACGACACGGTCGAGCGCTACTTCCTGATGAGCCGCCCCTATAGCCGCAAAGAGGTCCTGCGCATCGTCCGCGCTCATTGGGGCATCGAAAATAGCCTTCACTGGCCGCTCGACGTCACCCTCGACGAGGATCTTGCTCGCAATCGCAAAGACAACGGACCGGCCAATCTGGCCGTGCTTCGCCGCCTGGCCCTCAACGTCGCCCAGGCTCACCCAGACACCACAGTCTCCCTGCGCGGCAAGCTCAAACGCGCCGGATGGAACGATGCCTTCCTTTTTGAACTCCTCGGCCACATGCGATAGCCCTGCCCGCAAGCGGGGGAGGGAGCGCAGCTCCTTCGCGGGTGCTATTCGATCTGATCTCATCGTGCTCTCAGTTCGGCGAAAAGTTCGGGCGGTCGGCGAAATGGCATGCCACCCAGTGATCGGGTTTCAGTTCGCGCCAGTCCGGCGCCCGCTCCGCGCAGAGCGGCAGCGCGTGCGGGCAGCGGGTGTGGAAACGGCAGCCCGACGGTGGATCGATCGGGCTCGGGACCTCGCCCTGCAGCACGATCCGCTCGACCTGCCGCATCGATGACGGCAATGGCCGCGGCTCGGCCGAGAGCAGCGCCTGCGTATAGGGATGCAGCGGCCGCTCGGACACCTCCTCGGTCGGGCCGAGTTCGACGAACTGCCCGAGATACATCACTGCAACGCGCTCGCTGATATGCGAGACCACGGCGAGATCGTGGGTGATGAAGACGTAGGTCAGGCCGAGATCGCGCTGCAGGTCCGCGAACAGATTGAGCACGTCGCCACGGATCGACATGTCGAGCGCGGCCACCACCTCGTCGCAGACGATCAGTTTCGGCTTCAACGTCAGTGCTCGCGCAATCACGACGCGCTGCTTCTGGCCGCCGGAGAGCTGATGCGGATAGCGTTCGCCGAACTCCTGCGGCAGGCCGACGCGCTCCAGCGCCTGCCTCGCCTGCCGCTCGCGCTCGGCGCGGGTACCGACGCGGGCCAGCTCCAGCGGCTCCAGCACCGAGGACAGAATGGTCATGCGCGGGTTCAGTGCGGCATTCGGATCCTGGAAGATGATCTGGTAGTCGCGCCGGTGACTCTGAAACTCTCCGCGCGGCAGCGCCAACGGATCGATACCGTCATGCAGGATGGCGCCGGCGCTGGGCTTCAGCAAAAATACCAGCGCGCGGCCGATCGTGGTCTTGCCCGAGCCGGATTCCCCGATGATGCCGAACGTCTCGCCGCGGCGAACGTCGAAATTGACGCCGTCGACGGCCTTCACGGTGGCGCGACGGTCCGTGGTCTGGAAGCGCACCTGAAGGTCGCGCACCGAGACGATGGGGTCAATGGCGCGTGCGGTCATTGTCGCGCCACCATCGCTGCGGGCGACGGATCAGGCGGATGCAGCGCGCCCGGCAGATTGAGCTCGGCAAAACGCCAGCAGCGCACCTTGCGGCCGCCGCCGGCATCCTGTAACGCCTGCTCGGCCTCGCAGCCATCCGCGGCATGCGCGCATCGGGCGCGAAAGCGGCAGCCGTTCGGCATGTCCGATATCGACGGCACCCGGCCGGGGATCGACGGCAGCCGGCCGTGGCGCGGGCTCAAATGCGGCAGCGAGCGCAACAGGCCCGATGTGTAGGGATGCAGCGGCCGCACCAGCGCCTCGTCGACCGCGGCGTCCTCGATCACCTCGCCGGCATACATCGTGATCATGCGCGTGCAGGTCTCGGCGACGACGCCGAGGTCATGGGTGATCAGCATCAGCGCGGTGTGCGAGGTTTCGCTGATGTCGCGCAACAGTTCGAGGATTTGCGCCTGCACGGTGACGTCGAGTGCGGTGGTCGGCTCGTCCGCGATCAGGAGCTGCGGTCCGCAGATCAGCGCCGCTGCGATCATCACGCGCTGGCGCATGCCGCCGGAAAGCTGGTGCGGATAGTCGTCGATGCGGCGCTCGGGCGAGGCGATGCCGACGCGACGCAGCATCTCCAGCGTCTTCGCCCGCGCTTCCTCATAGCCGATCCTGGTATGGACCCGCAGCGTCTCCGCGATCTGGTGGCCAACGGTGAACACCGGATCGAGCGCGCTCATCGGCTCCTGGAAGATCATCGCGATGCGCTTGCCCCGGATGGCGCGCATCCGCCGTGTGCTGCACGAGGCGAGATCGATCCCGTCGAACAGGATATTGCCGTCAAGCCCGGCAGAATTGCCCGGCAACAGCCGCAGGATCGACAGCCCGGTAATGGTCTTGCCGCAGCCGCTCTCGCCGACGATGCCGACCCGCTCGCCAGGCGCGATATCGAAGTCGATTTTGCGCGTCGCCTGCCAGAGGCCCTGCGCAGTCTTGAAGCGGATGCCGAGCCCGCGCACCTGCAACAGCGGCCGCGCGCCCTCACGCGCAACGTCCGATACGCGCTCTGCCGGCTGGTTTGCCTGCATCAACCCGCCGCCCGCTTCTTCTCTTTCACCAGTTGCTCCTCCATCAGCATCTCGGTGCCGATGATGCCCTCGCGCGCGAGCTCCTCAAGCTCGATATCGGAAAGGCCCAGCATGCCTCCAAGGATCTCGCGATTATGCTCGCCAAGCGTTGGCGGAACGGACCGGATCGCAAACGGCTCCGTGCCTTCGCGAAACGGCATCGACGGCTGCGGATGTTTTCCGATGAAGGCGCGATCGATTTCCTGGATGAAGCCGCGGGCGTGGAGCTGTGGATCCCTCAGCAGATCAATCGGCAGCCGCGCGACGCCGGACGCGACACCGGAGGCCTGCAGGGCAGCCATCGCGGCTTCCGGATCGCGCGTCGAG
This sequence comes from Bradyrhizobium genosp. P, assembly GCF_049949265.1. Classification (NCBI taxonomy): domain Bacteria; kingdom Pseudomonadati; phylum Pseudomonadota; class Alphaproteobacteria; order Hyphomicrobiales; family Nitrobacteraceae; genus Bradyrhizobium; species Bradyrhizobium genosp. P. The sequence goes on from NZ_CP188195.1 coordinate 6,879,710, forward strand.
GTCCAGGCCGTGATCGCGCTCTCGATCTCGGCCTCGATCGCGCGGCGGCCGGCAGCGCAATTGAATTTTTCGTCGCTGGCCCAGTCCGCGCGGCCGATCAGCCGTGCAAGCTTCGGCCACATCGCGTCATCGGACACTGCGACGACGATCCAGTTGTCCTCGCCTTGGCAGCGGAAGCAGCCATGCGGGACGAAATCCGGATGGCGGTTGCCGTATTTGACCGGCTCCTTGCCATCGATCGAATGCGCGACGATCCAAGGTGCTGCGAACGGCATCATGCATTCGATCTGGGCGAGATCGATGAACTGCCCCTGCCCGGTGAGTTTGGCGTGGATCAGCGCGGTCAGCACCGCGGCGCAGCCGTTGAGGCCGCCGACCGCATCGCCAAACGCGGTGTGGCTCATCACAGGCGGCCCCCCGGCATCGCCGATCACGCTCGGCAGGCCCGAGCCCTGCTCCAAGGTCGAGCCATAGGCACGGCAGTCGCGATTGCTGCTGCCGGCGCCGAACGCCGACATCGACATCATCACGAGTTTTGGATTGATCCTGCTCAGCACGTCATAGCCGAGGCCGAGCTTCGGCAGCACCTCGACCGAATAATTATCGACGACGAGGTCAGCATCCGCGAGCAGGCGTTTGGCCAGCTCAAGCCCCTTCGGCCGGGTCAGATCGAGCGTGATGCCGCGCTTGTTACGGTTCATGATGCAGTAGCGCACCGACTTCTCGTACATCTGCTCCAGCACATAGGCCGGCCGGCGGTCGACGCCGCGCCACCAGTCCGGATACTGGATCGCCTCGATCTTGATAACGTCGGCGCCGAGATCGGCGAGCGTGCGGGTGCAGATCGGCCCGGCCCAGCCCATCGAGAAATCGATCACGCGGATGCCTTCGAGCGGCAGCCGATTGGCCGCCGCTGGTTTTGGCACGGGCGCGTGCGGGGCGGCGTCACGTGGCGCCTGCTGCTCGCCGATGCCAGGCACCCTGCCGCCCCGCAGCGGCGGCGTTCCCATCAGCCGCTGCATCGTACCAGCGGTGAAGCCGGTCTCATCGCCAACGGCGATCGGCACGATGGCACCGCGGGCGCATTTTTCTTCATCGGCGATGAGATCCGGGATCTCGGGCACTGGCACGATCGGAATCTTGCGCCGCAGACCCTCTGCGAACCATTCCTGCGCAGTGCGCTGCTTCAGCCTTGGCAGGATCTTGGCTTCGATCATTCCGACATGTTGGAGGCGGTCGACGCCCATGACCAGCGCCGGATCGTCGCGCAGATCGGTGAGCCCGAGCATCTCACAAAATGCGCGCCACTGCGCCGGCGTCACCGTGGTAACGCCGAGCCAGCCCTGCTTGGTCTCGTAGATGCCGACCGGAAAGGTCGGCCAGAAGCGGTTGACGCCGATCCGGCGCATGATGTCGCCGCGCTGGAACGCCTCGAACATGATGTATTCGGTGACGGCGATGCTCGCCTCGAAGATGCTCAGATGGCTGGCGCGCCCGCGTCCGTCCTGCATGCGGCCTATCACTGAGGAGCTTGCTGGGATGAACCCCCAGAGACCGCCGAGGATTCCGGTCTGGAAATCCGGCGCGTGCATCGGCGGACCATCCTCCGGACCTACCAGCTTCACGAGCCCGGTCAACGCACGGATCGTGGAATCGGTCGCTGCAAAATGGGCGTAAGGACCGCGATCGCCGAACCAGCTCACGTCGAGATGGATCAGGCCGGGATTGACCTGCTTGATCACATCGAGATCGATCGCGGGACAATCCGCCGCGTCGAGACCGCGGCCGTCGAGCAAGATGTCGCAAGCCACGATCAAGTCGCGCAGGCGGGATGCCGCGTCCGGATCGTTTCGATCAAGCGCGACGCTCGACTTGTTGAAATTGAGAAACGCGAACCACGCGCTCTGCCCGCTCAGTGTCAACGGCGCGGTGCGGCGCAGCGGGTCGCCCTGCGGCGGTTCAATTTTCTGCACGTCGGCGCCAAAATCGGCGAACAGCCGCGCGCAATAGCTCGTCGCAGCGGCACTTCCGATTTCGACAATCCGCAGATGCGACAACGCGCCCATCACGCTTCCTCACGAATAATCAGCGACGAACGATCACTGATTCAGTTTTCTTGTTGTCTGAACTTGAAGCCGCGCAGGCGCGTCGATGCAAGTGGAATTTTGTTCCGCTTGACGGAATTCATGACAGAACGGCTGCAATTGCTGCAGAATCGCTGGACGCAGTGCTGCATGCGCGAAGCGGATATCGATGCTCCGAAATCCGGTCGCACAGTCTGTTCAAGCTGCGGTACAACAGGTGCAGTCGCGGCTGTCGACAAGAAAAATGCGAAGGCAGGAAACATGACCAAAGCCACCATTGTCAAAAGCGTCGAAACCCTGGCCTGCGATGCCGGTTGGCGGAATTATCACTTCGTCAAGGTGACGACCGCCGATGGGCTGGTCGGCTGGAGCGAATTCGACGAGGGCTTTGGCGCACCGGGCGTGACCGCGGCGATCGAGCGGTTGTCGGCGCGGGTGGTCGACAAGAACGCGTTCCAGCATGAGCGGATCTACGCCGAACTGTTTGCCGCCACGCGTCCGGCCGCCGGCGGCGTCGTGGCGCTGGCACTCGGCGCAATCGAGAACGCGCTGCTCGACGTCAAGGCCAAGGCGCTCGGCGTGCCCTGCTACGATTTACTCGGCGGCAAGATCCGCGACCGCGTCAGGGTCTATTGGTCGCATTGCGCGACCTGGCGGATCAATCATCCCGACTGGTACAAGCCGGCCATCACCGACCTCGACGGCGTCAAGGCGATCGGCCGTGAGGTGCGGGAGAAGAAGTTCTCGGCGATGAAGACCAACATCTTCGTCTACACCGACGGCAAGCCGCAGGGCTGGCGACCCGGCTTTGGCTCTCCGTTTGAGCCGGAAATCAATGTCGACCGCAACGTGCTGCGCAATCTCTGCATGCACCTGGAGGCGATCCGCGATGGCGCCGGGCCGGATGTCGATCTGCTGCTCGACCTCAATTTCAACGCCAAGACCGAGGGCTATCTGAAGATCCTGCGCGCCATCGCTGACATGGACATGTTCTGGGTCGAGATCGACAGCTTCAACCCGCAGGCGCTGGGCTATATCCGCCGCCAGAGCCCGCACCCGATCTCATCCTGCGAAACACTCTTGGGCCTGCGCGAATTCCTGCCCTATTTCACCGAACAGGCGATGGACGTTGCGATCATCGACACGCCCTGGAACGGTGTGTGGCAGTCGATGAAGATCGCCGCCGCCGCCGAGCATTTCGAGGTCAACGTCGCGCCGCATAATTTCTACGGCCACCTCTGCACCATGATGAACGCGCATTTCTGCGCGGCGGTGCCGAACTTGCGGATCATGGAGACCGACATCGATCGCCTGGCGTGGGACCACGAACTGTTCACGCATCTGCCCGACTATGTCGACGGCCACCTCGTGATCCCCGATCGCCCCGGCTGGGGCACCGAGCCGAACGAAGAAGCCTTGCGCGCGCATCCGCCGAAGAACAAGGGCGGGCTGTTGAATTATGGGCTGAAGAAGTAGTTCCCTGTCGTCCCGGCGAAGGCCGGGACCCATTACCACCGAATTGAGCGAGTGAGAAAAGCCGACGCCGCTTGTGCCTCTTCCTGTGGCCGCGGCGTATGGGTCCCGGCCTTCGCCGGGACGACGGGACTAATTATCTTCCCTGACCGACGTGAACGCGGTGTCGACCACGTCGCCGATCGGCTGCCAGGTGGTGCCGTCGAACTGCACCAGCCGCATCTGCTTGATCGGGCGGAAATCCTTGGGTCCGGTGTTGATGGCGATCCCCGGCAGCGCGGTCGGGGTCTGGTAGTTCTTCAGCGACTCCGCCTGCCGCATGATGTTCTCGCGTGAGACGTCATCGCCGCACTGGCGCAACACTTGCACCAGCGTGTCCGCTGCGGCGTAACCGAACACGGCGTAGAGATCATCCTTGTCACCGTCAGGGAAATATTTGTCCATGAAGGCGAGCCACGCCTTGATGTGCGGATCCTCCTTCCAGGACGAATCGCCGGCGTCCTTCAGGAACGACGTCGAGATCACACCGAGCGAATTCTGCAAGCCGGCCGGGCGCAGCGCGCTGGCGATCGAGGCCGACGCATTGTCGAGGATGAATACCGGGTGCCAGTCGAGTTCGGCAGCGCTGCGGATCGCGCGCGCGGCAATCGCGGGTGCGCCGTCGAACACCAGGATCTCGGCGCCTGAGTCCTTCAGGATTCCGAGTTGGTTCTCGATCCTGGTCTCGGATGCATCGAAGGCGAGATCGGCGACGATCATGCCCGCGGTGTCGCCGAGCCCCTCCTGCAATCCCCGGAACAGATCGCGGCCGAACTCGTCGTTCTGCCAGAGCACGGCGATCTTGCGGTCGGGATAGGCCGCCTGGATGTAATTGGCATAGATCCGCCCCTCGGCGCGGAAGGTCGGCTGCCAGCCCATGGTCCAGGGATAGGCCGTCGGATGCGCCCACTCCTCGTTGCCCGAGGCGACGAAAAGCTGCGGAACTTTTTTCTCGTTGAGATAGGTCCGTACCGCCAGATTGTCCGGTGTGCCGAACGAACCGAACATCATGAGCACGTTCTGCTTCTCGACGAGATCACGGGTTTGTTCGAGCGCGGTCATCGGATTGGAACTGTCATCGACCGAGAAGAACCTGATCTTGTGGCCGTTGATGCCACCATGATCATTGATCATGTCGAAATAGGCCGCCTCTGCCCTTCCGATGGAGGCGAATGCCGCGAGCGGGCCGGTGTAGGGCATGATGTTGCCGATGCGGATCTCGCTGTCGGCGGCAGCCACCGGCGCCTGCTGCGCGCGCGACGGCGTGCCGGCAAGCAACGCGGTCAGGACAAGGAATATCGCAAGAGTTATCGAAAGTGCGGTTTGTGTTCTTGTTTGCATCAACATCGCCATAAACGCCGGCAACGACGCCGACGCTCCCTCCCGAGCGCCCCGACCTTATCGTCCTATGCAACGCCCTGAAAATGAAATGTTGATGGCAAAGCCGGGCTACCTTCACCTCTCCCGCTTGCGAGGGCTTTGCGCAATCGCCTCTGCGGGAGTGAGGGCCTGTATCAGGGATTTTTTTGCTTGCTCTTGGACGGCGCGCGAGGATGTACGGCCTCGTTTGCCCAGCCGATCGACAGTATTGCGGAGCGGCGGTCATGCCGGAACTCCGATTGGGCGCAATATTGCCCATCGTTTGAGGTTCATGGCCAGGCAGAGAAGGCGCAGATGAGTGTGGTTGCGTGCCAGGCCCAGATAGCGAGCGCGGGCCCAGCCGTAGACGCCCTTGAGGCGCGCGAAGACTTGCTCGACCGGCGCGCGGCGCCGTCCCACGGCATCGTTGAAGCGCTTCTGTCGCTCGGTCAGGGCATGATGCTTGTTGGGCCGGAACATCAGCCGCGGCTTGATGCCCCGGGCCGCGAGCCCGGCGCGGCGCTCGTGCTTGTCATAGGCTTGGTCGGCGTAGACCGCCTTCTCGTCACCGCTGATCAACTCGTCGGCCGGCACCGTGTCGTTGACCGCGGCGTCGGTCAGCTTGCTGCGACGGATGATCGCCGAGCTCTGGTCGACGCCGACATGCGCCTTGTAGCCGAAGTACCGCTTGCCACCCTTCTTGGTCCATCGCGCATCCGCATCGCGCTCGCTGTTGACCAGCTTGCTCGGCGCGCGCCCGTCCGGGCCGGGCGGCAGTGGCTCCTTCGGTGGCTTCGGCGGCTTCACCGCCGACGGGATCAGGCTGGCATCGATCAATGTGCCTCGGCGCAGCACCAGCCCGCGCGCGTCGATCTGGCGCAGGATCTCGGAGAACAGCGTCTCGTCCAGACTGGCCTGCTGCAAAGCTTCGCGGAAGCGCCAGATCGTCGTGTGGTCGGGCGTCTCGTCACCGAGCACAAAGCCGCAGAATTCTCGGAACGAGGTCCGGTCATCGAGCGCTTCTTCCAGCTCCGGATCGGACAGCCCGTACCATTGCTGCAACAGCAGCGCCTTAAACATCACCAGCCGCGGATAGGGCGGCGCGCCACGCTCCGGTTCCGGGAGGCCGCGCAGCACGCGCTCGATCGCCGCCCAATCGACCAGCTCGCAAATCCGCCTCAGCACCGCACCCCCTTTCCCCCGCCGCGACGCCAGCGCATCTGCGAAGCTCGCTTGCCCAACCTGCCGATACGCCATCCCCAGCTCCATGTTCAGCTCGGTCTTAGAGAATCGCAGATTCGCCTTTACGCAAAGCCCTCGCTTGCGGGGGAGCTCGGATCGCATCGAAAGATGCGATCCGGGTGGGGGCTATCTCCAGATAATGACGGTCCTGCTCATGGTGAGACCCCACCCCGGCCCTCCCCCGCAAGCGGAAGAGGGAGTGCAGCTTCGCTCGCGGCGATCAGCGCAATGTTATATCGAGCCAACCCAGCGGATTGACCGCGACGCGGTCACCGGTGTCGACCAGGACAGTCGTGGTCTCGGCCTCGATGATGGCGGGGCCGGTGAGCGATTGTCCGGGCTTGAGATCGTCGAGCGCATAGACCGGCACCTCGCGCCAGGCGCCGAACCAGGCCTGCCGCCTGGTTCGGGGCGCGCATGACGCAGACGACGACACTGCGCCGACATCGCTGCCACGCTGCGCGACCTTGCCCACGGCAGCGACGCGGGCGTTGACGAACACCACCTCCTGCCCGCGCGAGGCATAGGTGTAGAGCTCTTCGTGGCGCCGGTGGAAACGGTCCTCGATGTCAGCGACCAGATCGGCAGTGCCGAGATCGAGGTCGCCGAACGGCACGTCGATCTCGAACACCTGCTCGCCATAGCGCATCTCGGCCGAACGCTCGATGGCGATGTCGCCCTTGAACCAGGTGCGCAACCGGCCCACTGCCTGGTCTTCCAGTTCGGCGAACAGAGCCCGGATCTCGCCGGCGGAAATCCGGCCGGTGCCGTAGTGGGTGCGGCTGACCTCGTAGCGGAGATCGCTGGTCAGCATGCCCCAGGCCGAGAGGACGGAGGCGACCGTCGGCACGATGATGCGCTTGATCTCGAGTTCGCGCGCGACTTCCGCAGCGTGCATGCCGGCAGCGCCGCCGAAGCTCAGTAGCGCGAATTTGCGAGGATCGACGCCGCGGCGCAGCGTCATCAGGCGGATGCCGTCGGCCATCTTCAGATTGATCATCTTGGCGATGCCGGCGGCGGCGTCGAGCCGCGATAGATCCAGCGCAGCGGCGATGCGATCGACCGCGGCCTCCGAGGCTGTGCGATCGAGCGGCCGCGCGCCGCCCATGAAGGCTGCGGCATCGAGATAGCCGAGCACCACATTGGCATCGGTGACGGTGGCAGCAAGGCCGCCATTGCCGTAACAGGCCGGCCCCGGCACCGAGCCCGCGCTCTCCGGCCCCACCCGCAAGGTGCGGCCGCCATCGACGCTCGCGATCGAACCGCCGCCGGCCGCGATGCTCGCGATATCGAGGCTGCGCAGCGCGATGCGCTGGCCGGCGAGCATGCCGTCGGCGGAGAGCGACGCCTGGCCACCTGATATCAGCGAGATGTCGGTCGAGGTGCCGCCCATGTCGAACGGCACCAGATCAGGAATCCCGAGCATGCCTGCGCAGCGGCGGCTGCCCGAGATGCCACCGGCCGGCCCCGACAGCACCGTGCCGGCGGCGAGCCGCGAGGCCTCCTCCACCGGCGCCATGCCGCCATGGGAGAGCACGACGAAGAGCGAGCCCTTGAAGCCGGCCTCATGCAGGCGCTGTTCGAGATTGGTGAGATAGCGCTGCACCGTAGGCTGAACATAGGCGTTCACGATGGTGGTCGAGACGCGCTCATATTCCTTGATCTGCGGCAACACGTCGCTCGAGCGCGACACGCTGATGTCGGGAAGCTCCTTCGCGAGCCGTTCGACCGCAGCGAGCTCATGCGCGGGGTTGAGATAGGCGTGCAGGAAGCAGACCGCGACCGAGGTCGCGCCGGATTTTTTGACATCGGCGATGACAGCGCTGAGCGAGCCGGCATCGAGCGGGATGGCCGCGCTGCCATCGGCCTTCATGCGCTCCCGGACGCCAAAACGACGCTCGCGCGGCACCAGCGGCTCGGGCGGCGGCGTGCGCAGATCGTAGCGGTCGGGCTTCAGCCCTTCGCGCATCTCGACGACGTCGCGATGGCCCGCGGTCGTCAAGAGCGCGACCTTGGCGCCCTTGCGCTCCAGCAGCGCGTTGGTCGCGACCGTCGTGCCATGCACCAGCCGATCGGTATCAGTCAGCATTGCCGTCCGCGTCACGCCCAGGCGGCGCGCGAGTTCGTCGAGGCCGGCCATCACGCCGATCGATTGGTCGGCCGGCGTCGACGGCGATTTTGCGAAAACGGTGCGCCCGGTTTCATCCGTGGCAACCAGGTCGGTGTAGGTGCCGCCGACGTCTATTCCGATTGTAAACATCGCTTCCCTACACCGCCTTCGAAATCAAACCCTGCGCAACATCGCGCGCACGCGCCTCTGCCGTCCGCTTCTGGGGCGGTCCCCAACCACCGCCGCCGGAGGAGCGAATTTCAAGGCAATCGCCGGGACGGAGCTCGATGCCGACCTCCTTGGTCTTCAGCACCCGTGGCTCGCGGCCTTCCGACAGCAGGCGATAGTGATGCGGCTCGCCATCTTCGCCGCCGAGCATGCCGCACGGGCCATGACGCGCACCGTCGCCGGCGGTGTTGCCCTTGGCCGGCTTCGCGATTTCCAGCACCATGTCGAGCGCGACACCGAGGCCGCCGCGATGCTGGCCGTCGCCGCCGGAATCCGGACGGAATTCGTGCCGGCGGAAATGCAGGGGGAAGCGCACCTCGGCGACCTCGAGGCTGCCGAATTTGAGGCCGCCGACCGAGTGCCACTCGCCGATCGACGAATAGCCGTCGCCGCCGGGCGAGGCACCGCCGCCGGGCCGCGCCTGGAACATGTGCCAGATGAAGCTGCGTCCGTTGCGCGGATCCTCGCCCTGGATCGCGATGCGGAATCTGCGGCCCCAGCCGCCCATCACACGGTCCGGACACGATGCCGACATCGCCTTGATGATGGCCTCGACGATCTCGTTCGAGGGATGGCTGGTGCACAAGGTAACGGGACGGCCGGGATCGGCCCAGACGATGGTGCCTTGCCTGGCCACCACCTTCAGCGGCCGCAGCGCGCCGGTGTTTTTGGGGATATCGGCGTCGATCAAGTAGGCAAAGGCCATCGCGACCGCGGCCTGCATGTTGGCATGCGACGAATTGACGAAGCTGGTCGATTGCGGGTCGGAGCCGGAGAGATCGACCTCGATGTCGCTGCCCTTCTTGGTCACTTTCGCGGCGATCTTGATGTCGGTACGGCCGTGGCCGTCGTCGTCGAGCAAGGCCTCGCCGTGGAACACGCCGTCCTTCCAGGTCGAGACCACGGCACGGGTCTGCTGCTCGGTGGCGTCGAGAATGGCCTCGATCGCGGCCTCAACGACCTCGGCACCAAACTCGTTGAACAGTTTTGCCACCCGCCGCTCGCCGAGATGCGCGGCGCCCAGCATCGCCGCGAGGTCACCGCGGAATTCACGGGGGTTACGGATGTTCAGCGCCAGCAGATCGAGCAGATCCTCGCGCGGCTTGCCGGCCTCGTAGAGTTTGATGGGCGGGATCCGAATGCCTTCCTGATAGATTTCCGTGGCGGCCGGATTGTAGGCGCCGTGGGTGGCACCACCGATGTCGCTCTGGTGCGCGCGCACGATGGTCCAGAGCAGCCGCTTGCCGCCGTCGAACACCGGCACGAAGGCGGTCAGATCGGGCAGATGGCTGCCACCACCCTGATAGGGATCGTTGAGCAGGATGACGTCGCCGGGCGCGATATCCTTGAACCGTTCTTCCACCGCGAGCGTAGCCCAGGGCAGTGCGCCGACATGGACCGGGATATGGTCGGCCTGCGCGATCAGCCGGCCGCTGGTGTCGCAGATCGCCAGCGAGAAATCCCGGCTGGAATTGAGGATCTGCGAATAGGAGGTGCGAAGCATGGCTTCGCCCATTTCCTTCACGATCGACGAGAGGCGGTGCTGGACGACGGAGCGGGTGATCGGATCGATCTTGGCGGACATCTTTGCCTTGTTGGCGCATGGGATGCGCGAATGGAGGTCGAGGAACCGGCCGATCGAAACCGGAATTCCCTCTTTATACCCAGAGGCTTCCGGATCGCAAACCGGCGCCTCGGGCCGCAAGGTTCACCGATCAGCAAGTCGTGATCGGCAAAAATCTGCGCACCTCGGAATAGAACTCCGCGCTCCGCGTCACACCCCTGCAAGCCGATTGCTTCAGGCAAACGGCTCGCGCGGGCCTCCCCGTCAATCTCCAGGGTGAACGTGATGATCCCACGACTTTTCAGACCCGGCATCCGCGCCGCACTGCTCGGCATGCGTGTCCTGTTTGTCCTTGCCGTCCCTCCGGTGGCATCAGCGCAAGACGCGCATCAGCCGGCCCAGGCTGCTCCGACGGGCGATGAAAAGGCGTTCCTCGCGGACAACGACATCGCGATGACCAAGATGATGAACGACATGGCCGCCAAGCCGAGCGGCGACATCGACCGCGACTTCGTCGCGATGATGACGCCGCATCACCAGGGCGCGATCGACATGGCCGTGATCGAGCTCCGCTACGGCAAGAACGAGCAACTGCGCCGCATCGCGCAGGAGATTATCGTCGACCAGATGCAGGAGATTGCGGCCATGAAGCTTGCGATCGGCGAACAGGTTACAGACTCTGCGCCGGCCCCGACGCAACCCGGTCCGGCGACTGCGGCCGCTCACGATCACATGAACATGTCCCACGACATGAAGAAGCAGGAGATCAAGTGATGAATCGCCAAGTCCTGAAGGGCCTGCTGGCCACCACCGTGATCGCGATGTCGACTTCTGCCTTCGCCGGGCAGGCGCCGGGTGCTGCAGCCTCGCCCGATATTCCGATCAGTCATCACGACCGCGTCTATGCGGCAGAGCAGTTCTCAAACACGGTTTCGGTCACCGATCCCGTCGACAACAAGCTGCTCGGCGTCATCAGGCTGGGCGATCCGCAGCCCGGCAATTTCAGCCCGCTCTACAAGGGCCAGGTGCTGGTCCACGGCATGGGTTATTCGCCCGATCATCACACCCTTGCCGTGGTCTCGATCGGCTCCAATTCAGTGACCTTCATCGATACGACGACAAACGCGGTCAAGCACATCACCTATGTCGGGCGATCGCCGCACGAAGCCTTCTTCACGCCTGAGGGCAAGGAGGTCTGGGTCACCGTGCGGGGCGAGAATTACATCTCAGTAATCGACGCGGCGACTTTCAAGGAAACGATGCGCATCGAAGTGCCGCCCGGTCCGGGCATGCAAATCTTTTCGCCCGACGGGAAATACGGCTACATCTGCTCATCCTTCAATCCGGAGACCGACGTGGTCTCGGTCGCCGACCATCAGATCGTTGCAAAGGTTAAGCAGGAGAGCCCGTTCTGCCCTAACATCGCGGCCACGCCCGATGGCGAGCAGGTTTGGTTCACGCTGAAGGATATCGGCAAGACCCAGGTGTTCAACGCCAAGCCACCATTCAACCCGATCAAGACGATCGACACCGGTCCGATCACCAATCACGTCAATTTCGCCAGGACTCCCAAGGGGACCTTCGCCTACGTAACCATCGGCGGCCTCAATGAGGTGAAGGTATTTCGGACTGACGACTTCTCAGAGGTCGCCACCATTCCCGTGGGCAACCTCCCGCATGGCATCTGGCCATCCGGCGATGGCTCGCGGATCTATGTCGGCCTGGAGAATGGCGACGCGCTCACCGCGATCGACACCGCGACCAACAAGGTGATATCAAACATCCCGATCGGCCAGGCACCGCAGGCGATCGCCTATGTGCCGGAAGCCGCCCCCAATCCGGACGACCGCGAGAATCTCCAGAGCCTCGGCGTCGCCGGCCAGGTCGCTCACCTCACGCTAGCTCCGAAGAAAGAGGCCAAGGGCGACAAGCCGCCGACCAGCGTTTCCCTGTTCGATCAAGGCTTGATCCAGGTTCTGCAAGCGTCCGTCACCGGGCTCGAGCCGAAGCAGCACTATGTCCTTGCGCTGGCCGAGAAGGCGGATGGGACAGGCATGGTGCAGCCGTTGGCAGCTTTCATGACCAATCCTGCTGGCTCCGCGATCGTCGACGCGGCTGGCCCAATCCGCCAGATCGTGCAAAGCTCGGCCAAGGCCGAACGGCGCTACCTCGTCATTTCTGCTGGCGAGCCGTCAAAGCTCGGCGCAGCCGTGCAGGTCCAGATACCTTGAGCGACATGCTGCACCAGATCGAGCCGCTCATTCCAGCGTTGCGCCGCTATGCGCGCGCGCTGGTCCGCAACCACGCGACGGCCGACGATCTGGTGCAGGACTGCTTGGAGCGCGCCGTCAGTCACTGGGACCAGCGCCGCGAAGACGGCAATCCACGGTCATGGCTATTCGCGATCCTGCATAACCTGGCCGTCAACCAGTTTCGCCGCGCGGCGACGCGCGGCCAACACGTCACCATCGATGAGGTGCACGAACAAGAGGTCGGGCAGAACGCGGTGCAGGAACAGACAATGATCTACCAAGAAGCGCTCGCGAAACTCGCCAGACTTCCCGACGAGCAACGCGCCGTGCTGCTGCTGATCGCCGTCGAAGACCTGACCTATGCAGAGGCTGCCAAAGTCCTCAACATTCCCGTCGGCACTGTCATGTCGCGCCTGTCGCGCGCCCGCGAGCGGTTGCAGCAGGAAATCGAGAGGCCCGCGGACCGCCCATCAGGGAACGTCGTGCAGTTGCGGAGCAACCCATGAGCAATCGCCCCATCACGGAAGACGATCTGCACGCCTATGTCGACCGTGCCCTCCAGCCGGAACGCGAAGCCGAGGTCACCGCCTATCTGGAGAGTCATCCGGATGTGGCAAAGCGTGTCGCTGGCTTTTCGGACCAGCGCAGCCTGTTGCGCGCGGCTCTGGCACCGATTGCGGAAGAGCCGCTGCCGCCGCAGCTCAATCTTGCCCGGATGATCGAGAGCCGCCGCCGTCCCTCGTCATTCCGCTGGGCGATCGCAGCCATGCTGATGCTGTGCATCGGCGGTCTCGGCGGATGGGTGATGCGCGGCGCGACGCTGGCGCCGGCGGGCGGAATTGCCGCGCTCGCCCAGGAGGCAAGCGCTTCCTACAACGTCTACGCCTCCGATCGCACCCGGCCGGTCGAGCTGCGTGACAGCACGGAGCTCGTCGATTGGGTCTCCAGCCGACTGCATCAACCGGTCAAACTGCCTGACCTGACGACGTCAGGATATCGCTCGATGGGCGGACGCGTGGTGCCGACCGCGCACGGTCCTGCGGCGATGTTCATGTACGACGATGACCATGGTGACCGGCTTGTCGTGCTGACGCGCCCGATGATAGCAGATCAGAACGCGCCGATGGTCCCGCTGTCGGGCGACGGCGTCGCCGGCTTCACCTGGGCTGACGATGGACTGGGCTATAGCCTCGTGGGGCCACGCACCGTCGAAACGCTGAGACCGCTTGCCAACGAGATTCGAAAGCAGGCGCGGACGATCTAAAGCCGGATGAAGTCAGGTTTAATCGATCTTGCCTCGGGTTCGGTTTCACCTCTCCCGTCGGGGAGAGGTCGATTTGCGTAGCAAATCGGGTGAGGGGCCGCAGCTCTAACGAGAGACCGTAACCCCTCACCCGGCGCTGCGCGCCGACCTCTCCCAAGGGAGAGGTAAACCTATTTTGCCTCAAGCGCGCGTATAGACCAGGAACAGTACTGTCCCGATCAGCAGCGCGACCGCCATGAACAACAGCACCGCCGGCAATCCGAACAGCGCCGCGATGCCGGCGGTGCTCGACTGCATCAGCGCGGCGCCGAGGAAGAAGGCGAGGTTGACCGCCGATAACGCCTTGCCGGTGTTCTGGGCGTCGACGAGCTGCCGCGTCATGCCGAAGATCAGCGGCTGCGCCGAGGTCGTCAGCCCGATCAGGATCAGCAGCACGAGGTCATATTGCGACGGCATCACGGCGACGCCGAACAGGTTGGAGACCGGAAGATGCGGCGCGCCTGCCGCCATCAGCGCGAGCAGCAGCGCGGCCAACGCGTGAGCGGCCGCCACCATGGCGCGGCGATGCCCGAACTTGCGATCGAAGGCGCCGATGCAGATCGGACCTATGATCATCGCCAGCGTGAACAGGCCGAGCAAATTGCCGGCCTCGATGCGGCTGAGGCCCTTCACATTCATCAGCCACGGGCCACCCCACAGTCCGCGCAACGCCAGCGAAGCGCCGAGCGACACCAGCGACAGCGCGATCAGCCCGCGCAGGCCACGCGACAGGCCGAGCCGCAGCACCTCGGTCATCTGCTGCAGCGGTGAGGAATCATCGGCATGGGCGGCGGGCTGCCGCGGCACCAGCGCGAACACGGCGATCAGCACGGCAACGCCAAATCCGGCCGCGATCCAGAAGCCGGCCCGCCAGCCGAACTGGTCGACGACGAAGGCGAGCGGGCTTGAGGACAGCAGCATGCCGATATTGCCGATCGACAGGATCATCCCGGACCACAGGCCAAACTTCGCGGCCGACATTTGCTTGGCCGCGAGCGTCATCGGGCACATCAGCATGCCCGAGGTGGCGACGCCGAGCAGAAGCTGGCCGAGCACGAAGCTCGCCGGCCCGACCGCAAGCCCCGAGACCAGCGTCCCGACCACGGTCCCGGCCAAAAGACACAATGACACCGGCCGCACACCGAAGCGATCCATCGCGGCGCCGACTGGAACTTGCGCAGCGGCAAAGGAGAAATGATAGATCGAGGTGAGGCTCGCGAGCGCCTGTGGCGAAGTGCCGAAATCGGACGCCATCAGGTCGAGGCTGATCGCCGGTATCGTCCGCAGCAACGTCGACAGCATGTGGCCGCAGGCCAACGCCAGAAGCGCAAAAATCAGTGTGCGGAGATCGATCCCCGCATCGTCAGTCGTCGTTACGCCGTCCACGAATCGTCTCTTCCCCGAGCGCTTTGGGAAGGGCGTAACACTATTGGGACGATGGCGGCAATCTGGTTAGCCCTCTCCCCGTTCTTCGCGGGGAGAGGGCTGGGTGAGGGGCTCTCACCGCTGAGATGGTGGTTACCGGATAGTCCTGTACCCCCTCACCCGGATCGCCTCTTCGCGGCGATCCGACCTCTCCCCGCAAGCGGGGCGAGGTGACTTCAAGGCTTATGGAACACCAGCGTCCGCAGCTCGATGCTTTCGCGCGGTGCCGCATCCGCTGGTGTCGTCGGATCGACGAAGGCGGTGTGCGGCCCGAACCGCGTACGACCATCGGTCGCCGAGTCGTAGCACTTGAGCAGGATCGCCTCGTCGGGCGTCATCTCGGGGATGTAGAACCAGCGATGGTTCGGATTGTACTTCACCGAATAGGTCTCGCCGCTGCGGTTCGGATAGATCAGGTCGGAGGCGACGAGATCGCCCGGCGCAATCGTGGTGCCGTCGGCCATCGCGAGCGGCGAATCGCGCAACGGGCCACGGATCGGACGCCACAGATTGATCACCTGGACGCGGCCCTTCACGAGCTCCTCGGCCTCGTCAGGCAGATGCTCGAACACGCGGTTGCGACCGGAGATGTCGGTCTGATCGACATGGACACGGGTCGCAGGCTGGCGCGGGCTGCCGCCTCTGACATCAGCGGCACCGTCGATGCGCTTGCGCACGGTGTGGTCGAAGATGAGGACGCGGTCGGCCTTCAGCGTCGCCTTCAGGAAGGCTTCGACGGCCGGGTAGTAGACGTTCCGAACTTGGTTGTCCTCGTAAAAATCCTTGACGGCCGTCGGGTGCTTGACCAGCGCAAATCCTTCGCGATCGAGCGAGAAATTGTTGGCGATGAGGCGCCCGTCGAAGATCGGAACGTTGTGGGGTTCGGGCAGTGCGGTCGATTTGGGTTCGCCGGGCGGAGGATCGAAGGCGTAGGTCCGGGGCTTGCCCGGCGTCGGTGCGAGATAGTTGAGTTCAGCGGTAACAAACGGCAGCGACTCGATGCGAGTTTCTTGAAGGCCCATGGTGATCTCCCGGACTCGATTGTTCGTGTTGTCTCATTTTGGCGGTGCGGGAGGGGCCGGCAAGGCCGCAGCGAAAATAGCGACGTTCCTATTCTCTCCGGTAAGGAACGAGGAAAATCCTTCCGTTGTCGTCGGCATCGCGTGGATGGTTATTTCGCGGTCACACGAACGGACCGACTCGCGGCTTACCCCTCTCCCCGCCCTCCCCCGCAAGGGCAGGGGAATCGCATGTGCGTGCCTGCAAGTAGTTGCCAAATCGGAAGAAAAGGATTCTGAGGATAGCTCCTGATCTTGAGGGAGCAGCCGATGCAGAGATTTGCGGAATGCTTTTCGGAGTTGCCCGACCCGCGGGCCGACAACGCGCTGCATGACCTGACCGAGATATTGTTCCTCGCGCTGATGGCGACGCTGTGCGGGGCGACGAGTTGCACCGACATGGCGCTGTTTGCCCGGATGAAGGCCTATCTTTGGCAGGATGTGCTGGAGCTTAAGAACGGTCTGCCGAGCCACGACACATTCAGTCGGGTGTTCCGGATGCTTGACCCGAAGGCGTTTGAGGTCGCGTTTCGGCGCTTCATGAAGGCCTTTGCGCAAGGCGCGAAGATCAAGCGGCCACGCGGGGTGATCGCGCTCGACGGCAAAGCGTTGCGGCGCGGCTACGAACGCGGCAAGAGCCACATGCCGCCGGTGATGGTGACCGCCTGGGCGGCGCAGACGCGCATGGCGCTCGCCAATGTGCTGGCGCCGAACAACAACGAAGCCGATGGCGCCCTGCAGTTGCTTGCGCTTCTGCAGCTCAAGGGCTGCGTGGTCACAGCCGACGCCCTGCATTGCCACCGCGCGATGGCCAAGGCGATCGTGGAACGGGGCGGCGACTACGTGCTGGCGGTGAAGGCGAACCAGCCTACTCTGTTGGAGGATGCCAAAGCCGCAATCCGCGCCGCCAAACGCAAGGGCAAGACCTCGCTCACCACCAAAGACGCTGAACATGGACGCAACGAAAAGCGTGTTGCTCTCGTTGCACCGGCTCCCGACATGGCCAGGAAGCACGACTTTCCAGGCCTCAAAGCTGTTGCCCGCATCACCAGCAAGCGGGGCCAGGACGACACGGTCGAGCGCTACTTCCTGATGAGCCGCCCCTATAGCCGCAAAGAGGTCCTGCGCATCGTCCGCGCTCATTGGGGCATCGAAAATAGCCTTCACTGGCCGCTCGACGTCACCCTCGACGAGGATCTTGCTCGCAATCGCAAAGACAACGGACCGGCCAATCTGGCCGTGCTTCGCCGCCTGGCCCTCAACGTCGCCCAGGCTCACCCAGACACCACAGTCTCCCTGCGCGGCAAGCTCAAACGCGCCGGATGGAACGATGCCTTCCTTTTTGAACTCCTCGGCCACATGCGATAGCCCTGCCCGCAAGGGGGGAGGGAGCCCTACCGATGTGCTCATCACACGTTGATCGGTTGACCAAAGCAATCCCAATCGCTTCGGCCGACCCATGCCAGGCTACCTGCGCCGATGTGAGGGAGGCACGGTCGAAAGGGTTCCCTCCCCCCTTGCGGGGTCCGAGGCGAGCGAAGCTCGCTCTCGAGGTTAGGGAGAGGGGTGCCACGCGGCATGCTCTCTCAACATGCGCCTCGCAAGCGGGAGAAGGAGCGCACCGCCTATGCGAGCAAAACTAAAGCCCGGTGCTCTTCTCGACAGCTCCGATAAACGACCGATCGACGATATCGGCGGCATTGACCTTCTGCCGGATCAGGCCCCAGCGGTCGTAGAGATCAATGGTCTTCTGCTCGTCGGCCACCACGCCGTCATCGATCGGAACGATCCGGATCTTGGCCCGCGCCAGCCAGTTCCGCGCCACGGCGGACGGAATGTTCATCAGCCTGCCCCAGGTGGCGGCGTAGCTCTCGACATTGCCCTGCGACCAGGCGCGCGCGGCGGTCAGCCGGCGCACGAAATCCTCGAGCTCCGCACGCTTGTCCTTGATCGCATCGGGCGTCGCGACCTGGAAGCCGATGCCGGGCGTGATGCCCTCCGCCGTAATCACGCCGCGTGACTTGAACAGCACCTCCTCCTGGCTGACATAAGGCTCCCACGTCGACCATGCATCGACCGAGCCTTGCGTGTAGGCGACCTTCGCATCCGACGGCGCCAGATACACGATCTGCACGTCGCTGGCCTGCCATCTCCGCTGCTCCAGCGCGGCCAGGATCAACTGATGGCCGATCGAGCCGCGGCCGGTTGCGATCTTCTTGCCGCGCAGATCGTCAAAACTCTTGATCGCGGACTTCTCCGGCACCACGATCGCGAGCCCCTCGCGCGACTGCCGCACGGCAGCGATCGCCTTCACCGGGACGTTGGCGGCGGCGGCAAAGGTAAACGGCGCATCCCCGACCAACCCGGTGTCGATCGCGCCTGCGCCCAGCGCCTCCAGCAACGGCGCTGCCGCGGCGAACTCCTTCCATTCGATCTTGTAGGGTACGTCCTTGAGCACGCCGGCCGCCTCCATCACGGCCTGCGAATTGCCCTTCTGGTCGCCGACACGCAGCACGGTCTGTGCGGCGGCAACGTCGATGGCGGCGAGCGCAATCGCTGCCGCGACAACAAACCGGATCATTCCGCGGCAATCCCCCGCTGCTCGTCGCGCGCGGCGATCAGCCTGCGCGTCTGCGGGATCAGTTCGCGGCCATACTCGATGGCGTCGACCAGCGGATCAAAGCCGCGGATCAGGAAGTGGCTGACGCCGAGGTCGTAATAGTCGCCGAACACCTCGGCGACCTGCTCGGGCGTGCCAACCAGCGCCGTGGTGTTGCTGTTCGCGCCGGTGAGTTTTGCCATCTCGGTCCACAGCCGCTTGTCGATGCGCGCCCCCTGATCGGCCAGCGCCAGCAGCCGCTTGGCGCCATCGGTCGCGTGGTTGGGCCGGCGGTAGCCGGTCTTGTCTTGCAACGCGGTGGCCCGTTCCAGAATCTCATCGGCCTTCGCCCAAGCCTTCTCCTCGGTATCGGCCAGGATCGGCCGCACCGACAGACTGAAGCGCGGCGTTGGCCGGCCGTATTTTGCCGCGGCAGCGCGCACCCGCGCGGTGACGTCGCGGACCTGCGCATAGGATTCGCCCCATAGCGCGAACGTATCCGCGTGCTTGCCCGCGACCTCGATCGCAGCGTCCGATCCGCCGCCGACGAAGGTGTAGACGCCACCCTTCTGCAGCGGCTTCACCGTCGAAAAACCGTCCTCGACGTTGTAGTATTTGCCGGTGTAGTTGAACGGCTTCTCGCTGGTCCATTCCAGCCGCACGACATCGAGAAACTCGTTAGTGCGGGCGTAGCGCTCGTCCTTGTCGTCGAGCGTGTTGCCGTCCTGGCGCAACTCGATGGCGTTGCCGCCGGTGATGACGTGGAGCGAGACGCGGCCGCCATAGAACTGGTCCAGCGTCGCGAGCTGCCGCGCCAAAAGCGTCGGCGCGGTGAAGCCCGGCCGCTGCGCGATCATCACCTTCAGCGATTTGGTGATGGTCAGAACATGCTGGGCGACCTGCAACGCATCGGGCGTGGTCGAATGGAACGCCAGCAGCGCGCGGTCGAAGCCCGCGAGCTCATGCGCCTTCGCGACCGTCTCGATATAGGGCGGATCGAGCACCGGGCCGGAACGGACGACGGTCTCGGAAGAATTGTTGTTGGTGATGAAGCCGATGAACTCGACGGACATGGCAGCAACTCCGGTTTCGTTGACTGTTGTTTTCAAACGCCCAGCGCAAGGCGTCCGGCGGAGATACGGGTGGCATCGTCTTGCGGGGTATGGACGCGGCCGCACAGCACGTCGCGGTAATGACGCTCGAGCGGATTGGTTCGCGACAGACCGTGATTGCTGGTCAGCGACAAGGCATCCTCCACCGCTTTGACGGCGTTGTTGGTCACCGTCAGCTTGACGATGTTAGACTCGATCGCGGTGAGCGGGAAGCCGTTATCGAAATCGGCGGCAAAGCTCTCGATCAGGCGCGTATTGACGGCGAGCCGCGCCTCGATGCGGCCAACCACCTCTTGCATGCGCGGCAACGTCGCCAGCGGCGCCCCGAGATTGGCGGGCACCCGCTCCCTCAAGAAGGTGACGAGCCAGTCGCGGGCCGCGCGCGCGACGCCGTCGTAGATCGCGGCCACGAAGATGGCATGCACGACGCTGTGCGTGAAATCGGGAACCCTCCACTCGTCAGGCTTGCGGACGTCGATCTCGGAATCCAGCGGAAACACGACATCGTCAAAGATCACGGTGTGGCTGCCGCTGGCGCGCAGGCCGAGGTGATCCCAGGTCTGCTCGATCCGTGTTCCCGGCAACCCGGCCGGAACCAGAAACAGCCCGACCCGCGTCTCGGTCTCGTCGGTCTTGGCCCAGACCGCGTACCATTTCAGGATCGGCGCGCCGGTCGAATAGATCTTCCTGCCGCTCAGCCGCCAGCCGGTTTCGGTGCGCCGCGCTGATGTCGCCGGCAGGCCGCCGCGTGCAGGCGAGCCTAGTTCGGGCTCGACCCGCAATGCGTTGATCAGTGCCACGCCCTCGACCGTTTCCCTGGCGAGCTTGCGCGAGAGACGACCGGGCCAGCGCGTGCTGCGCGCCATCACCAGATGCTGGATGTAGTGCATCGAAAGGACAAGGGCGGTCGACGGATCGGCCTTGGCGATGATGCCGAGGATGCGCGCGGTATCGCACGCGCCTGCCCCCACTCCTCCGAGCGCTGCCGGCACGGTCAGCGCCAGCAGTCCTTCGCGCGACAGGTCAGCGAAATTCTCGAAAGGGAAGCTGGCATCGCGGTCATGGGAGGGGGCACGCGCGGCAAATACATCGGCGAGCTGCAACGCGCGCACGACGTAGTCGGGCTCGCCGGTGGACGACAGCTCCCTGGCAGCTATCGTCACCATGTCGCCTCCAATCCGAGCAGGCCGAGGATCTGTTTGCGCAGCTCGGCAAGATAAGGATCGCCGCGATGACGCGGATAAGGCCGCTCCACGGCGATATCGGCCGTGATCCGCGCCGGGCGATCGCTGAGCACGACGACCCGGTTGGCGAGCACCAGCGCCTCTTCCACGTCGTGGGTAACGAGCAGCGTGGTAAAGCCCTTGCGCTGCCACAGCGCCACGATCTCGGACTGCATCGCGATCCGCGTCAGCGAGTCGAGCTTGCCGAGCGGCTCATCGAGCACGAGGATTTTTGGATCGTTGACCAGCGCACGCGCCAGCGCCACGCGCTGCGCCATGCCACCGGAGAGCTGATGCGGATAGGCATTGCGGAACGACGACAGCCCGACCAATTCGATCACCGCGTCGACCCGGTGCCGCTGCGTCTTCAGGATGCCCTGCGCTTCCAGCCCGAGCGCCACATTGTCCCAGACCGAGCGCCACGGAAACAGCGTCGGATCCTGGAACACGACGACGCGGGACGGATGTGGCCCGGTGATGCGGATTTCATCCTCCCGCAGCGCGCCGGCGCGCGGCTTCTCCAGCCCGGCAACCAGCCGCAGCAGGGTCGACTTGCCACAGCCGGATGGGCCGAGCAGTGCGACGAATTCGCCGGGCGCGATCGACAAACTCACATTGTCGAGAACCGGAAGCGTGGCGCCATCGATGTCGAAGGCATGGCTGACACCTTCAATGTCGAGCGCAGCGCCGACCGCGGGATAGGTGATGGCCTCGGCGGCTTGCGCTACCATTTGACGACACCTTTCTGCCAGACCAGCAGGCGATCGCGGGTGCGGAACAACAGCGTGATCGCGCCGGAGCACAGCAGCGACATCACGATCAACGCCGCATACATGTTGGAGTAGGCCGCCCAGCCCTGCGCCCATTGCAGGTACCAGCCGAGACCCGCCTTGACGCCGATCATTTCGGCAACGACGAGCACGGCAAAGGACGAGCCGAGACCCATGAACAGGCCGACGAACACATGCGGCAGCGCCGCCGGGATCGCGACCTTCAGCACCAGGAACGACGGCTTGGCACCGAGCG
Source organism: Bradyrhizobium genosp. P (assembly GCF_049949265.1). Classification (NCBI taxonomy): domain Bacteria; kingdom Pseudomonadati; phylum Pseudomonadota; class Alphaproteobacteria; order Hyphomicrobiales; family Nitrobacteraceae; genus Bradyrhizobium; species Bradyrhizobium genosp. P. Next base: position 6,901,807 of record NZ_CP188195.1, read on the forward strand.
TGCGGGCAACGTCGTAATAGGCGCTGTTGACACCAGCGACGCCCGACCAGGTCAGCACCGTCACCGGAAAACCGGTGGCGAGCGCGATCAGGAAGGTCGAGGCGCTCCAGCTCGACGGAAAGGAGAAGAAGGCGATCGGCAGCCAGGCGGTGGCCGGCAGCGGGCCGATGAAGCGCAGCACCGGATGCACCCAATAGCCGATCTTTTGCGACCAGCCGATCGAGACGCCGGTCAGGAAGCCGACCGTCGCGCCGATGATGTAGCCACCGAGTTGCAGCTTGACCGAGGCGAACACGCTGTCGAGCAGCTTTGGCAGATCGTCGGTATAGACCTCGAGGATTGCCTGCGGCGGCGGGAAGAACGGCAGCGGCAGCCAGGCGAACTTGGCGGTCGCCACCTCCCACAGCGTCAGGAACGCGCCGAGCGCGACAAGCCACAGCGTACGCTTGCGCAATGCCTCACCTGCATTGCCGAGATAGTCGGCGCCGAAGGTGCCGAACAGCACGAAGGCGGCGACCACGATGGCGCCGATGCCGAGTGAGTCCGTGCGTGACCAGTCGCCAAGATCCGGCCAGTACAGGCATGCCAGCCCGAAGGCGAGCCATGCGAGGCTCGCCGCGAGGCCTACACCATAGCCACCGCTGCGCAGAGTTACCCATGTCGTTGCGGCGCGGGGCGCCGCCGCGTCAGACACCGAGTACGTCGACATAGATCCGCTCCGCGAATTTGGCTGTATCGGTGCTCGGCTTGAACACCGAGACCGATTTCAAGTCGTCGGCATAGCCCTTCAGCTCGCGCTTGAGTACTTCTCCCACCGGATGATGGTGATGAGTGTGGTAGCGCGCCATCGCCTCGAGATCGGCGAGGCTCGCGGCCTTCGGCGCATAGGGCTGGAACGACTTCGCCGCCTTGTCTGGATTCTGCGAGGTGAACATTGCAGAATCCAACAACGCCTGGGTGATGGCGCGCGCAACCTGCGGCTCCTCCCGCACCAGGCTGCCACGCAGGCCGACGATGCAGCAGCTCTTGTCCTTGTATTCGCCGTCGAGGTTGGAGGCGACCTCCTTGTACTGCGGGTCCTTCAGCCAGAGATAGGCCAGTGGATCCGACGACAGGAATGCCTGCACCTCGCCCTTCTCGACGGCGAGGTTGAGCAGGTTGCCGGGATAGGCGCGCCAGTCGACGTCCTTGACCGGGTCGATGCCGAGCTTGGACAACTGGATCGAGAAGAAATTCTTGTCGGGCCCCGCGAGATCGCCGACCGCGACAGCCTTGCCCTTGAGATCGGCGAGCTTGTCGACGCCGGAATTGCCGCGCGTCAGCACCCGCATGCAGCCGCCATGGGTGCCGGCGGCGATCTTGACATCAAAGCCCTGCTCCAGCGGCTTGAGCCAGCGCAGCGCCATGCCGAGGCCGGCGTCGCTCTTGCCGGTGGCGATCGCCTCCAGCAGTTGGTCCGTCGAACCCGAATAATTGACGAGCTCGACCTCGAGATTCTGCTTCTGGAAGAAGCCGTAGTCGATCGCGACCGGCAGCGGCGCCAGGCAGACCGCGCCCGCATTCCATGACAGCTTCAGCTTGCGCGGGCTGCCTGATAGCGGCGGCGCATCGGACGCCGTCTTGCAGACCGGGAATTCCGAGAAGTCGATCGCCGGCACCGGACCTCGCGCCGAGAAGGCCTGCGCGCCAAACGCCCCGATGGGCGCCGCAAACGCCGCGGCGGCTCCCGCGCGCAGCAATGTGCGGCGATCCATCACCGTCTTGTTGTTATCCGTCGACATCTTCACTCCTGCATTTCGCATTCCGGCACAGCTCCGCCCGCGCTCAAACTTGTCCGTTTGCGCGTCTCTCGATCGAAGCTCGTGTTGTAGAAAAGCTGGTCTCTCCGGCGCCATCGCCATCAAAGCAACACGCAAATGATGCGGTGCGATGTCGTCATCGTCAATGAAATGGAATTTCTAATGTTGCCGGGGTGGCAGCGATTATCTCCACGAACGCATCGCGCGACGATGAAAGGATTTCAGCCCAATTGGAGCACAGATGCGCCGCGCGCCGGCGCGGATCGCATTGCAATTGAGCATTTTTCAATCAGGCGCGTAACCTCTTCTACTCAGGCCATGCTCGACGAGATCATCCTTGCTGCGCAGCGCAGGAATTCAGTTTTCCGTTTCGTTGACGGCGAACAGGTTGCCTATCAACCTGATCGAACGCTGATGCGCTTCCTTGCAGCAGCCAATGAATCGGAAAGAAATGGATATGCGCAAACTGACCCGCCCGGGCTCGCCCCATTCGCTCACCCGCCGCACGGCGACCGCGCTGATCGCAGCTGCGATCACGTTGTCGACATCGGTCGCAGCCTTCGCCGCCGACACCATCGTGCTGCGCGTCGGCGACCAGAAGGGCGGCAATCGTTCGCTGCTGGAGATTTCCGGCCTCGCAAAAGACCTGCCCTACAAGATCGAGTGGGCGGAATTTCCGGCGGCCGCGCCGATCCTCGAAGCGCTCAATGCCGGCGCGCTCGATGTCGGCTATACGGGCGATCTCGCCTTCCTTTCGGTGTACGCCGCGGGCGCGCCGATCAAGGCGATCGGCGGGACACGCGCCGACCCGAAGACCCAGGCGATCCTGGTTCGCGCAGACTCACCGATCAAGTCCGCGGCTGATTTGAAGGGCAAGCGGCTCGCCGGCACGCGCGGCGGCTGGGGCCAATTCCTGATCGACGCGACGCTGGAGAAGAGCGGCAGCAAGATCGAGGACGCGACCTTCGCGCCGCTCGGTCCGGTCGACGCCAAAATCGCGCTGCTCGCCCATTCGATCGACGGCTGGGCGATCTGGGAGCCCTACGTCTCCTACGCGACGCTAAAGGACAAAGCGCGGGTTATCGCCGATGGCGAGGGCCTGACGCCGACCATCACCTTCATCGTCGCCTCCGACAACGCGATCGAGACCAAGCGTGCCGCGGTGCAGGATCTCGTGCAACGGCTGAACAGAGCGCGGCTGTGGTCGCTCGACCATCTCGCCGAGTATGCGAAGAGCACCGCCGAACTGACAAAGCTGCCGGAGGACGTGCTGCTCGCCGCCTACACCGCGCAAAAGACCTCACCGATCGCGATCGACGAGGCCGTGGTGAAAGAGGTGCAGGCGGCTTCCGATCGCGCGACGCGGTACGGCATCCTGTCGAAGACGCTCGATGTCGGCGAAGCCGTCGACCGCAGCTTTACGGCGAACGCAAGCCTGAACTAGCGGGTCGTTTACCTCCCCTTGAAAAGGGGAGGTCGGGCTGCGCGTCAGCGCAGACCGGGTGGGGATCCTGCCTCCTCAAGCGCCAGCGTTCGTGGAGAGCAACCCCCACCCCGCCCTCCCCCATTCAGGGTGAGGAGCCAGAGAACGGTGCCCGCCTCACCGCACTCCGGAGACGCCCCCAATGTCCAGCCCGCTCCATCTCGTACTTATCGTCGCAGCACACCTGCTCTGCATGACCTTGTTGGTCGCGCTCTCGGTTTGATACGCTTCTCCCCGGGGATCGTGCCCAGGGAGAACAACAATGAACCTATCCATGAAAGACCGCGTCGCCGTGGTCACCGGCGGCAGCAAGGGCATCGGGATCGCGGTGGCGCGGCGGTTTGCCGAGTCAGGTGCCAAGGTGGCGATCCTGGCCCGCGGCGCAGCCGACCTCGCGGCCGCGCGCGAGGCGCTGGCGAAAGATGGGCTCGCGGTCCGCGATTACGTCTGCGATGTGTCGAAGGCTGCCGACATCACGAAAACCCACGACAGGATCGTCGCCGATCTCGGCGGGATCGACGTGCTGGTCAACAACGCGGGAACGGCGCGCACGCTGGCCTTCGAAAACATCAGCGACGAGGACTGGCAGGAAGACCTCGACCTGAAGCTGTTCGCCGCGATCCGCTTCAGCCGGCTGGTCTGGGGTGGGATGAAGCAGCGCAAATGGGGCCGCATCATCAACGTGCTCAACACCTTTGCGAAGGCGCCGGCCGGCCATTCCGCGCCGACCTCGGTGTCGCGCGCCGCCGGCATGGCGCTGACCAAGGTGATGGCCAATGAAGGCGGCGAGCACAACATCCTGGTGAATGCGCTGTTGGTCGGCCTGATCATGAGCGATCAGTGGGTCAAGCGCCACGCGACGCAATCGCCCAACATGGATTTCGACGAGTTCGCCAAGGGCCTTGCCAAGGGAACGCCGCTCGGCCGCATCGGCACGGCGGAGGAGTTTGCCAACCTCGCCTGCTTCCTCGCCTCCGACCAAGGCTCCTACATCACCGGCACCGCCATCAATGTCGATGGCGGCCGATCGCCGGTGGTTTAGAGCGGTTCATGGCTAGGATGAATCGGGAGGGATTCCCCTGAGGGGCGGTTTGTGATTCAAGATGCTGGCTGGGCTGGGGGCCAGCATCTGATGGGCCGACCTCTTTCCAATGACCTGCGAGAGCGCGTGGTGGCAGCGGTGGCAACTGGCGAGAGCTGCCGTATAGTGGCGGCACGGTTTGGTGTTGCAGTGTCCTCTGTAGTGAAGTGGTCGCAGCGCTACCGGGCGACCGGCTCAGTGGCGCCGGGCAAAATGGGCGGGCACCGGAAGCCGGTGCTGGAACCGCACCGCGCGTTCATCAAAGAGCGGATTCGCCAGACACCGCATCTGACGCTGCACAAGTTGAAGGACGAACTCGCTGCGCGCGGGGTCAAGGTCTCTCACAATGCGGTCTGGACATTCCTGCGGCGCGAAGGGCTGCGATTCAAAAAAAACGCTGTTCGCCCTCGAGCAAGCCCGCGCTGACGTTGCGCGTCGGAGGCGACGCTGGCGGTCATGGCAGGCCAGCCTGGATCCCCAGCGCCTGGTTTTCATCGATGAGACCTGGATCAAAACCAGCATGGCCCCGCTGCGCGGATGGGGACCGAAGGGCGAGCGAGTGGGAGGTTTTGCCCCGCACGGCCACTGGCGAACGCTGACCTTTCTCGGCGCTCTGCGTTGCGATGGCCTCACGGCCCCTTGCGTCTTCGATGGGCCAATCAACGGCGAGTGCTTCCGAGCTTACGTCGAACAGCAGCTCATCCCCGTTCTCAAGCCGGGCGACATCGTCATCATGGACAATCTCGGCAGCCATAAGTCGGCCGCTCTGCGCCGCGCCATCCGCGGCGCCGGCGCCAAGCTCTGGTATCTGCCGCCTTACTCACCAGACCTCAATCCGATCGAGCAGGCCTTTGCTAAAATCAAGCATTGGATGCGCATCGCCCAGAAGCGCACCCTCGAAGACACTTGGCGTCACATCGGCGACCTTGTTGCAACTATCCAGCCCCGCGAATGCAGCAACTATTTCGCCAACGCAGGTTATGCTTCCGCCAAATCGTGAAACGCTCTAGAACGCTGGCAACCTAAGTCAGGAACAGCAGGCTCAAAAGCAAAAGGCCTCCGTCACCGGAGGCCTTTAACTTCTTAAACCGCGTCCTTGGCGGCCTTGACCGGCCGTGCGCGGACGATCTTCCTGGCCGGCTTGGCCTTGAACATCATTTCCTCGCCCGTGAAGGGGTTGGTGCCCTTGCGCGCCTTGGTCGCAGGCTTCTTGACCACGACGAACTTGGCGAAGCCGGGGACGAGGAACACCCCGGCCTTCTTCAGCTCCTTGTGGCCAACGTCAGTGAGCGTGTCCAACACGTTCTTGACGTCGCGCTTGGAAAGTTCGGTGGTGGTCGCGATCTTCTCGATCACTTGCGACTTCGACAATTGGGTAGCCATGGTTGCTCCATTGATTCTGGAGCGGCAACGATATGGCGAAAAACGCCGAAAAAAACAGGCTTTTCTGCACTCCCCACAGCAATATCGCTGTGGATAGTGCCCGAATCAGCGAATTTTCCGGGGTTTTTCCAAGTCAAGATGCCTCGGAGCCCTGAAATAACAGGGTTTGCGCGCGTCCTTGCCTGCGAAAAGCGGGCTCCGGAGCGAATCACTGCACGCACCTCACGTCGCCGCGAGGCACGACAACGCCAGTCCGGATTCGAGTTGCGAAGGTCTGCGGCGCGACTTCTGGTTTTGGAAATGATCCTCCAAAAGGCCGAGGCATTAGAAAATGACTCAGATTCCCTTTCCATCGTAACATCGGCCAAAGCCGGCCATGACCCAATGGCGGACCATCTGATGTAAGCTTTGGAGACCCCGCGTATGGATTTGACCCGCCTCGAGATCAACCGCCGCACGGCCCTTTTGACCTCGGCTGCCATCGCGGCCAACGTCATCAATCCGATGCGGGCGTTCGCGCAGGAAACCCCGCGCAAGGGCGGCGTGTTCAACGTGCAATACCCCGCCGAGCAGCGCCAGCTCAACCCGAGCATCCAGGCCTCGACCGGCGTCTACATCATCGGCGGCAAGATCCAGGAGAATCTGGTCGACCTCGACGCCAACGGCCAGCCGGTCGGTGTGCTCGCCGAGAGCTGGGAGGCAACGCCCGACGGCAAGACCGTCACCTTCAAGCTGCGCAAGGGCGTCACCTGGCATGACGGCAAGCCGTTCACCTCCGATGACGTCGCCTTCACCGCCATGAACATGTGGAAGAAGATCCTCAATTACGGATCGACGCTGCAGCTCTTCCTCACCGCAGTCGACACGCCGGACCCGCAGACCGCGATCTTTCGTTATGAGCGGCCGATGCCGCTGAACCTCTTGCTCCGTGCCCTGCCCGATCTCGGCTACATCTCGGCAAAGCATCTCTACGAGAGCGGCGACATCAGGCAGAACCCGACCAATCTGGCGCCGGTCGGCACCGGTCCGTTCAAATTCGTCAAATACGAGCGCGGCCAATATGTCATCGCCGACCGCAATCCGGATTATTGGCGGCCGAATGCGCCCTATCTCGACCGCATCGTCTGGAAGGTGATCACCGATCGCGCCGCAGCAGCGACGCAGATGGAGGCCGGCGAACTGCAATACAGCCCGTTCTCCTCGCTCACCATCTCCGACATGGGACGACTGGCCAAGGACAAGCGCTTCATCGTCACGACCAAGGGCAATGAAGGCAACGCCCGCACCAACACCATCGAATTCAACTTCCGCCGTAAGGAACTGGCTGATATCCGCGTCCGCCGCGCCATCGCGCACGCGATCAACGTGCCGTTCTTCATCGACAACTTCCTCGGCGATTTTGCCAAACTCGGCACCGGGCCGATCCCGTCGACCTCGGCCGACTTCTATCCCGGGTCGAATACGCCGCAATACCCTTACGACAAGGCCAAGGCGATCGCGCTGCTCGACGAAGCCGGCTTCAAGGCGAGCTCCGGCAGCCGTTTCTCGCTGAAGCTGCTGCCGGCGCCGTGGGGCGAGGACATCTCGCTGTGGTCGACCTTCATCCAGCAGTCGTTGTCGGAAGTCGGCATCCAGGTCGATATCGTGCGCAATGACGGCGGCGGCTTCCTCAAGCAGGTCTATGACGACCACGCCTTCGATCTCGCCACCGGCTGGCACCAGTACCGCAACGACCCCGCGGTCTCGACAACGGTGTGGTACCGCTCCGGCCAGCCCAAGGGCGCGCCGTGGACCAACCAGTGGGGCTGGGAAGACAAGACCGTCGACAAGACGATCGACGACGCCGCCACCGAAGTCGACCCGGTCAAGCGCAAGGCGCTCTATGCCGAGTTTGTCAAGGAGGTGAACACCGAGCTGCCGGTCTGGATGCCGATCGAGCAGATCTTCGTTACCGTGATCACAGCGAAGGCGCGCAACCATTCCAACACCCCGCGCTGGGGCTCGACGAGCTGGCACGATCTTTGGCTTTCGGCGTGAGACTCCACTTCTCCCTCGCCCCGCTCTTGCGGGGTCGAGACGAGCGAAGCTCGCTCTTAGAGGGTTGGGGTGAGGGGCTCTCTCCGCGACATTGATTCTATCGATAGACCTGTACCCCCTCACCCGGATCGCATCTTGCGATGCGATCCGACCTCTCCCCGCAAGCGGGGCGAGGTAACCGAGAGGCCGGCGCCAGTTCAACTCGAAGTCATCACGCTTCAGCTTTCACTTTGACGCGCTTCTCGACACGAACCGATGTCCACTTCGCTCGAAAACGCTATAGATAGCCGATGCGCATCCTGAGCCTTGCGGGGCGGCGGCTCGCCGCCTCGATCCCAACCCTGTTCCTGATCCTGATCGGCGTGTTCCTGCTGCTGCAGCTCGCGCCGGGCGACACCGTCGACGCCTTGATGGCGCAGATGGGCGGCGGCGATGCGGCAACCGCAAAAGAGCTGCGCCAGTTCTATGGGCTCGACCTCTCGATCCCGGCGCAGCTCGCGAACTATTTGTGGCGGCTGGTGCGGCTCGATCTCGGTTTCTCCTCGATCTACGGCAAGCCGGTCGCGACCGTGATCCTGGAGCGGCTGCCGCCGACCATCCTTCTGATGACCGCATCGCTGTCATTTGCGTTCTTCTTCGGGCTCCTGTTCGGTGTGATCGCCGCGCGCGGCGTCAACCGCTGGCCTGATACGCTGATCTCGACGCTCGGCCTCGTCTTCTACGCCACGCCCTCGTTCTGGTTCGGGCTGATGGCGATCGTGGTGTTCTCGGTCTATCTGCAATGGCTGCCGCCTGGCGGCTTCGAGGACATCGGCACCGTGCGGACCGGCATCTGGCACGTCTTCGACATCGCGGCCCACCTCCTGCTGCCGACGCTGACGCTCGGGCTGATCTTCCTTGCGATTTATCTGCGGATCATGCGCGCCTCGATGCTGGAGGTGCTGAACCTCGATTTCGTCCGCACCGCGCGCGCCAAGGGGCTCGACGAAACCCGCGTCATCACCCGTCACGTGCTGCGCAACGCGCTGCTGCCGATGGTGACGCTGATCGGCCTGCAGGCAGGCACCATGCTTGGCGGCTCGGTCGTGGTGGAAAGCGTATTCTCGCTGCCGGGGCTCGGACGCCTCGCCTATGAGTCGGTCGTGCAGCGCGATCTCAACACCCTTCTCGGCATCGTGTTCGTCTCCGCCCTGCTCGTGATCGTCGTGAACTTCGTCGTCGACCTGCTCTACGCGCGGCTCGACCCGCGCATCGCGGCGGAGCGCTGACGATGGACGCCGTGAAACGCTATTTCCGCAGCCCGGCGGCCGTGATCGGCCTGGTCCTGCTGTTGCTTGTGATCGCGATGGCTGTTAGCGCGGGCTTCCTCTATCCGCGCGATCCGCTGGCGCTCGCCGGGCGGCCGCTGGTCTGGCCGTTCACCAACCCGCGCTTCCTGCTCGGCACCGACAATTCGGGGCGCGATATCGCCGCGCAAATCTTCTACGGCGCGCGGATATCACTGCTGATCGGCGGCGTCGCCACCGTGATCGCGATCCTGATCGGCATCCTGGTCGGGGCGTTCGCGGGCTATTACGGCGGCTGGGTCGATAATGTGCTTATGCGGATCACGGAGGCGTTCCAGACGCTGCCGAATTTCGTGCTGCTGCTGGTGCTGGTCGCCGTGTTCGGTTCGACCCTGACCACGGTGACGATCGCCGTCGGCGTGGTGTCGTGGCCAGCGCCGGCGCGGCTCACCCGCGCCGAATTCCTGTCGTTGCGCAATCGTGAATTCGTGCAGGCCGGCAGGACGCTCGGGATGAGGGACATCCAGCTCATCCTCGGCGAAATCCTGCCCAACGCGCTGCCGCCGGTCATCGTCTATGCCAGCGTGGTGATGGCGGTGGCGATCCTGCTCGAAAGCGCGCTGGCTTTCCTGAGGTTGTCGGATCCGAACGTCGCCTCCTGGGGCAATCTGATCGGGCTCGGCCGCGACGTGCTGCGGGTGCAGTGGTATGTCTCGGCAATCCCCGGCATTGCGATCCTCGTCACCGTGCTCGCGGTCTCACTGGTCGGCCAGGGGTTGAACGACGCGCTCAATCCGCGGCTGAAGAGCCGATGAGCGAATCTGTTCTTTCCCTCGATGGGCTGACGGTCCGCCTGCCCAAAGGGGCGGACCGTCCGCACGCGTTATCCGACGTTTCGCTGTCAATCGCCTCGAACGAGATTCTCTGCGTGGTCGGCGAATCCGGCTCGGGCAAATCGATGATGGCCAACGCCATCATGCAGCTGTTGCCGAACGAGGTGACGATCGAGCACGGCCGGATGCTGTTCAATGGCCGCGATCTTTGCACGGCTGATGCCGCCGAGATGCGCCAGGTGCGCGGCGCCGGGATCGCGATGATCTTCCAGGAGCCGATGACGGCGCTCAATCCGCTGCGCAGCATCGGCGACCAGATCGGTGAGATGTTTTCGATCCACACCAAACTGTCGAAAGCCGAGATCGCGGCGCGGGTACTGGCGCTGCTCGAGGATGTCCGGATCCCCGATCCGAAGGCCGCGGCGAAGGCCTATCCGCACGAGCTTTCCGGCGGGCAGCGCCAGCGCGCCATGATCGCAATGGCGCTCGCGCTCGACCCGAAACTCCTGATCGCGGACGAGCCGACCACCGCGCTCGACGTCACGACGCAGTCGCAGATCCTGAAACTGATCCGCGACCTGCAGCGGCGCAAGAAGACGGCGGTGCTGTTTATCACCCATGATTTCGGCGTTGTTGCCGACATCGCCGACCGCGTGGTGGTGATGCAGCACGGCGTGATCGTGGAACAAGGCACGACCGAGAAGGTGCTGAACGATCCACAACATGCCTATACGAGGCAGCTGATATCAGCCGTGCCGCCGCTGAAGGCGCCGCCGCCACGCATCATTTCAGACAAGAACATCCTGACCATCGACAACGTCTCCAAGACCTACCGCACCGGCGGCTTCCTCGGCCGCGGCGCGCGGGTCACCGAGGCGGTGAAGGACGTCTCGCTGCATTTGCCGCGCGGCGCGACGCTCGGGATCGTCGGCGAGTCCGGCTCCGGCAAATCGACGCTCGCGCGCTGCATCGTGCGGCTGATCGACCCTGATGCCGGTGCGATCCTGCTCGACGGCAAGGACTGGGCAAAGCTCACGCGCGAACAGGTTCGCCGCGAGACGCGCCATATCCAGATGGTATTCCAGGATCCCTTCGCCTCACTCAACCCGCGCCGCAAGGCTGCGGAACTGGTGGCGCAAGGGCCGATCGTGCATGGTACCGATCGTGGTGTTGCGATCGCGGAGGCACGAAAACTGTTCGAACTGGTTGGGCTTGAACCGTCTGCCGGCGATCGCTTCCCGCACGAGTTCTCCGGCGGTCAGCGCCAGCGCATCGGGCTCGCACGCGCGCTCGCGCTGAAGCCGGACGTACTGGTCGCCGATGAGCCGGTCTCGGCGCTCGACGTCTCGGTGCAGGCGCAGGTGCTGAAACTCCTCGCTGACCTGCGCCAGCAGCTTGGCCTCTCCATCATCTTCATCACACACGATCTCCGCGTGGCCGCGCAGATCTGCGATCTCGTGGCTGTCATGAAGGATGGCGTCGTAGTCGAGCAAGGGCCGACCGCTGAGGTGTTCGGCAACCCGCAGCACCCCTACACACAGGCGCTGCTATCAGCGATCCCCGGCGGCGATTTCACCCGCAAGCGCGATGCGGCGATGGTCTAGGCATGATAAAGTCAGGTTGAATCGGTCTTGCCGCAGACTGGCTACACCTCTCCCGCTTGCGGGGTCGAGACGAGCGAAGCTCGCTCTTAGGTCGCATCGCATCGCATCGAAGATGCGATGCGGGTGGGGGCTCTCTCCGCAATGTGACTCGCGGAAAGAGCCCCCACCCCAGCCCTCCCCCGCAAGCGGGAGAGGGAGCGCACTGCCTTCGCGACTGCTACTCAACCTAATCTCATCCCGCTTTAGGCAATCTCCCGCGCATCGCGACGGCGATAGATCAGCAGCATCAACGGCGCGAGCTTGCGCAGCAGGCCGTGCGCAGGAATTGCGACCGACTCGGTGAAGGGCAGCGCGAGGTCGCCCTCCGGCACGCCTTGCACGGCTTTCGCCAGCTCCCGCCCAAGCGGCATCGTCAGTGCCACCGCACGGCCGTTGCAGCCGGTCCAGCCGAAGGCATTGGGCCCGAGCTTGTGGATCCGTGGCAGGAAGTCGGTGGTCATGCCGACATAGCCGTTCCAGACATAATCGAACTGAACGTCGCCGATCTGCGGCCAGAGTCGCTGCAGCCGCTCGGTCACCCGCGCTTTCAGCCGCGCGGGCTTGTCGCCGGGGCCGATCACGGCGCCACCGGTGACGAGGCGATTGCGGGCGTCGTAGCGGGCGAAATAGAGCTCGCCATGGGTATCCGACATCGCCTGCCGGCTCGGAATAATGGTCTTGCGGACATTGTCGGACAGCGGCTGCGTCGCCATCTGCCAGGACAGCACCGGCATCACCTCATGCGCAATCTGCGGCACCAGCGATTTCGAGAACTCACCGCTATAGGCATTGGTCGCGACCACCAGCGCGCGGCCGGAGATTTCGCCCTTCTCAGTTTTCACGACCCATTTGTCGCCACAGCGCTCGAAGCTCACCGCGGGCGAACGGGCGTAGATCCGTGCGCCGAGGCCGAGCACGGTACGCGCAAGGCCCCGCGCCAGCGCCAGCGGATTGATGTGGCCGCCGGTCTTGTTCCAGAAGCCGCCGAACCACGCATCCGAGCCGAGCATGTCCCTGGCCCGGTCGCGGGACAGCATTTCGACCGGCGCGCCGAATTTCGACCATTGCCGTACCCGCCGCTCCGCGATCTTGATGCGGCCCGGCGAGTGCACCGGTTGCACCCAGCCAGCCTGCTCCTGCTCGGCCTCGATGTTGTATCGCCTGACGATGTCGAACAGGGTGGAGGCGCTGTCGCGCAGCATCGCGACAAAACGTTCGCCGGCCGCACCATGTTTGGCGACGATGTCCTCGGGATCCGGCCGCGACAGCGTCGGGATCACCTGCCCGTTATTGCGGCCCGATGCGCCCCAGCCGGGCTCGGCAGCCTCGACGATGGCGACATCGATATTGGCTTCCCGCAGATGCAGCGCGGTCGACAGGCCGGTGAAGCCGCCGCCGATGATGACGATGTCAGCCTGCTGAGCACCGGTCAGTTCGGGACACTCAGGGCCGGGCGGCGTCGCCGCGGCCCAGAGCGAATTGGGCCAGCGTACGGCATTGCTGCTCATCATGATCCTTTCTTGCGGGCGCCCGGTCGTTCTGGTTAGCTTTAATCCTCCATTCCAGCCGGGGAAAGACAAGAAGTGGCACTCAAAAACGTCATCGGAATCGACCACGCGGTGGTCATGGTGAAGGACCTCGACAAGGCCGCCGAGAACTACAAACGGCTCGGCTTCACCGTATCGCCGCGCGGCACCCACAGCGCGCATATGGGATCGGGCAATTACACCATCATGTTCGACCCCGACTACATGGAATTGCTCGGCGTGCTGACGCCGACAGAGCATAATGCTCCGGCGCGCGCCTTCCTGGACAAGCACGGCGAAGGCATCGAGCGGATCGCATTCACCGCGGTGGATTCAGCCGCCGGTGCCGAGGAGATCCGCGCGCATGGCTACACGCCGGTCGGCCCGACCGATTTCGAGCGGCCGGTGACGATGCCCGACGGCACCATCTCGGCGGCGAAATTCCGCACCTTCCAGTGGCCGACCGCGGAGGCCCCCGGCGGCGTTCGCATCTTCGCCTGCCAGCACAAGACGCGCGAAACGGTGTGGATTCCCGAGCTGATGACGCATGCTAATGGGGCAAAACGGCTCAAGCAGGTGCTGATCGTCTCGCCGGAGCCGGCCATCGATGCCGCGCATCTCTCGAAGATGATCGACATCGCGGTGAGAAGTGAAGCTGATGGCGCCGTCGCGGTGCCATCAGGCGGAGACCGCGCCGACTTCGTGTTCCTGACCAAGGACCAGCTCGGCAAACGCTATCCCGGCGTGTCGCTAAACGGCTTGTCCGATCGCGGCGGCGCGGGCCTTGTGATCGCGGCCGATCTTGCGGCCACCGAAAGGGCGCTGGGCGAGACCGGCGTGAGCAGCGGCAGCAGCCTCTGCGTGCCGCCCGCCACCGCCAACGGCACACTCCTGGCCTTCGTCAAGGCATAGCTGCCATCACCGAGGACATCGCGTGCATTACGACGTCGTCGTCATCGGTGGGGGAGCGATCGGCGCGAGCGTCGCCTATTTCCTGGGGCGCCATCCGAAGGCGTGCTCGGTGGCGGTCGTCGAGCGCGACAAGACCTATCAGCAGGCTTCGACGCCGCGCGCATCGGGCGGCGTCCGCCGGCTGTTTGCGCTGCCGGAGAACATCGCGTTGTCCAACTTCAGCATCCCGTTCTACCAACGGTTCGAGACCGAGATGGCCATCGACGGCGAGCCGGCCCGAATCGACTTCAGGAAGAACGGCTATCTCTTCATCGTCGCCGCCGCTGACGTCGGGGCGCTCGAGACAAACTTTCGGGTACAGCAGGACAACGGCGTCAATGTCGTGTGGCTGGACCGGGATGGATTGAAGCGCAAGTTTCCGTCGATGAACGTCGCCGATCTCGCGGCCGCGGTGTATTCGCCGGATGATGGCTGGCTCGATCCCTACAGCGTGCTGCGCGGGTTGCGCAGAAAGGCGACATCAACGGGCGCGACATTCATTGACGACGAGGTCGTCGCGATCGAGGCCGAGCGCGGACGCGTCAGGAACGTGACGCTCAAATCGGGCGCAGTCATCACGACGGATCATGTGGTAAACGCAGCGGGCGCCTGGGCCAAAGAGATCAGCGCGATGGTCGGCATGCGGGTGCCGATTGAGCCGATGCGGCGATACGAGCACTATTTCGAATGCGAAGCGGCAATCGAGCCGCTACCCTACCTCAAGGACACGCAGCGATTGGCGTTCCGTCCTGAAGGCAAGGGCTATACCGGCGGCGTCCCCGATACAAATGAGCCGCGGGGCTTCAACTTCGAGGTTCAGCACGACTATTTCGAGACGGTGGTGTGGCCCGCGCTCGCCCATCGCTTCCCGGCGTTCGAGCGAACCAAAGAGAAGAACGTGATGGCCGGGCTGTACGACCAGAACGAGCTCGACGGCAATGTGATCATCGGACCGTGGACCGGCGGCCTGGAGAATTTCTACATGCTCGCCGGCTTTTCGGGACACGGCCTGATGCATGCGCCGGGCTGCGGGCGAGCGATGGCGGAATTGATCCTCGACGGCAGCTATCAGACCATCGATCTCAGCCGCCTTGGATGGCAGCGCGTACCGGACGGCACGCCCTATCGGGAGACCGGCATCATCTAGAGCATAATGAGATAAGGTCGAGTTGGACCGGTGCCGAAGGTTCACCTCTCCCTTGGGAGAGGTCGATTTGCGCAGCAAATCGGGTGAGGGGTTACGGTCTATCGAGAAGCAAGAGCCCTCACCCGGCGCTACGCGCCGACCTCTCCCCGGCGGGGAGAGGTGAACCGAAACCGCTGCGAACCAATTCGACCAAAACTCATCTCGCTCTAGCGTCGATCGGGTCTGATCCGCTCACAGAAGCGGATTAGTGTCGACAAGCAATCGCGACAGAATGTGTTCGGGATCGGTCATCCCGTCGAGAACGTTAAAATGATGCCGGTCAGGTGCGACGATGGCCCGAGTGCCGACGCCAAATCCACTCCAGATATTTTCCAGCAGGCTGTTCTGCCGCAGGAATTCACTCCGCTCCGCCCCGCCCACATAGCAAGTGAGAGCAAAGCCGTCTCGGGGATCCAGCAGTGCCGGGCTCTCCCGCGCGGCCTCCGACGCATCTATCCGCAGCACGCGATTCATGTCGGTTCGCATCAGCGGTCTCAAGTCGTGCAGGCCGGATATTGATACGACATGCTTGATACGTTGAGCGACGCTTTCCTGCAATGTGGACGTCGTGCACATCTGTCGCGCTACGAGATGACCACCCGCCGAATGACCACTCAAAGTGATGGGACCGTCGACCTCGCCGGCGGCGTGGTTGATGCTTGCCGCGATGTCTGACGTCATTTCGCCGATGCGCGCTTCCGGCGCCAATCGATAACTCGGTAGAGCAACGCCATAGCCCAGCTCGACAGCACCGCCGGCGAAATGGGACCAGGAGCTCTTGTCGAACGCCATCCAGAAACCGCCATGAACGAAAACGACGAGACCCTTTGCCGTTCGTTTCGGAAGAAACAAATCAAGACGTTGCCGCTCGTGCGGGCCATAGGCGATATCCAATCGTGCACGCCCTTCCGCGATGGCTCGCTCGCGAAAGGCGGACGCGGAGCGCAACCATCTGTCCGGATAATCCGCTCCTCCAGGAATGTGAGCGCCGTTTCGATAGGCGTCGTCCCAATCTTCAATCCTATGAAGCGGCATCCCATCTCCTCCCTCACGCCGAATACGGCCGGCGAAGATCGCCGAACGAAAGGATATAATACTTTATAATTAAAGCAATTGACGTCCCGCTTTATTTGTCGCAGCTTAAGTGGCGCGAGCATGATCGACAGGCGAGTTTAAATTTGAGGTTCGATGGAACAGTCTCACGACTCAATTCCTGACGGTGCTCAAACGCGCTTTGAGGACCTCATGTCCTATAGCGACTATCTGCAACTCGACGCGCTCCTGGGTTCGCAGCGGCCATTATCCGCCGCACATGACGAGCTGCTTTTCATTATTCAGCATCAGACTTCAGAGTTGTGGATGAAGCTCGCCATCCACGAACTGCGTTCGGCGATGAAATGCATTCGCCGGGATGAATTGCAGCCAGCCGCCAAGATGCTCTCGCGCGTGGCTCGTATCTTCGAGCAGCTGAACAATGCGTGGGACGTTTTGCGCACGATGACCCCGTCAGAATACACCGAGTTTCGCGGGAGCCTCGGACAGTCGTCGGGTTTCCAGTCCGTGCAGTATCGCATGATCGAGTTTATCGTTGGGAACCGAAATCTGGCTTTGTTGTCTCCTCACGCGCATCGCGAGGACTATTTGGCGGCGTTGGAGGAAATTCTGGCGGCCCCAAGCCTGTACGACGAGGTCCTGCAGGTGCTGGCGCGGCGTGGTCTCGATATCGGGCCTGACGCAGAACGCGTGGATTGCCGCCTGTCGCGCGCCGCAAACGACCACGTTCGTGCAGCATGGAAGATCGTTTATTCCAATCCGAAAGAGTATTGGGACCTTTATGAACTCGGCGAAAAACTCGTAGACTTCGAGGACTATTTTCGCCGCTGGCGTTTCAACCACGTCACCACGGTTGAGAGGGTCATCGGTTTCAAGCGGGGAACCGGCGGCACAGGCGGTATATCCTATCTGCGCAAGATGTTGGAGGTGGTCTTGTTTCCCGAACTGTGGAGTGTGCGTACCGACATGTAGTGGGAGGCAAAGGGATATGCGTCGCACTTGGTCTTTTGCAGAACGCCGTCCTTCGGTCCGTTCCAACTGAGAACTGGCTTTTACGGCAACGCGCCGCGATCAGGCGCCACGTCAGGGAGATACGATGTCATCGGATTCCAGCAGTGCACTGGAATTGGATCAATCCGATTCCTTTGCGCATGTCCGCGAGCAATTCTATTTGCCCCGAGATGCGATCTATCTGGACGGCAATTCCCTTGGCCTCGCATCAAAAGCCGCCGAGCGGGTCCTGCTTGAAGCGTTCGATGAATGGAAAACCCACGCGATCGATGGCTGGAGCCATGGGCAGCGACCATGGCTTTACAATGCCGAGGCTCTGGGGGCACGCCTTGCGCCCTTTATTGGCGCCAAGCCGGGCGAGGTCGTTGCGACGGGATCAATAACCGTCAATATTCATCAATTGTTGTCGAGTTTCTACAAGCCGACGCCGCAACGCAGCCTGATTCTGGCTGATAGCCTCAACTTTCCGACCGATCTTTACGCGCTGCAAAGTCAGCTGCGTCTCCACAATCTCGACATTGCAGAGCACCTCCTTTGCACGACGTCGCGTGATGGCCATCTGCTCGACGAAGACGACATCATCGCCAATATGAGCGATCGGGTTGCGATATTGTGGCTGCCAACGGTGATGTATCGCAGTGGTCAATTGCTCGATATTGCCAGACTGACCGATGAAGCGCATCGGCGCGGCATCCTGGTTGGCCTCGACCTGGCTCACTCTGTCGGATGTATGCCGCATCGCCTGCATGATTGGGGCGTCGATTTTGCCGTGTGGTGCAACTACAAATACATGAACGGCGGCCCCGGAGCCGTCGGCGGCCTCTTTGTGCACGAGCGCCGTTTCGGAAGCCCGCCCGGACTGGCGGGCTGGTTTGGCTCGGACAAGAGTAAACAATTTGCGATGGATCATCATTTCACCCCCGCGGCAGATGCGGGGGCTTATCAGATCGGCACTCCGCACCTTTTCAGCAGCGCCCCGTTGTTTGGATCCCTGGAGATCATGGAAGCGGTCGGCATTGAGCATATTCGAGCCAGATCGCTTCGGTTAACCGACTACATGATGCGACAGATTGATCTCGAACTGCGGCCGTTTGATTTCACGGTGGTCACGCCAAGAGAACATCACCGCAGAGGCGGCCACGTCAGTGTCCAGCACAATGACGCGGCGCGGATCGTCAAGGCGATGAAGACGGCTGGCGTCATTCCGGACTATCGCGAGCCGAATATCATCCGTCTGGCGCCTGTTGCGCTCTACACATCCTATCAGGACATCGAGGAAGCCATCCACCGTATCCGCCGTATCATGACGGACCGAGCCTACGATGCCTTCGCCAATGAGCGCGGCATCGTGGCTTAGAGCGTTTAGCGAAGTGGACGCCGGTTCGCGTGAAGAAAACGCGTCGAAACAAGAATCGCCGCGCTATGACGTCATGATCACTCCGCCGGCGCCGCAGCCGGCATTTCCGGATGCGAGCTGTAAGCCGCACTCCCCGCCGACTTATCGAGCGCATAGAAGCCGGCAGCCATCGCGAGATAGGCGACCGCCACGCTGGGCGTCACGCCGAGCCCACCGCCGATGCCGACGGCTTCGCCGTGCATAAATCCAAAATAGGTCAGGACGGCGCCGGCGAGCGCGAAGGCCGAGGCCTTCATGAAATCGCGTTCGATCACGAACACGCCGATCGCGCCCAGGATCAAGCCGGCGAGGATCGAGCCGCCGCCCAACACTTCGAGGCCATGGTAGAGCACGCCCTGTTGCGGTAACGCTGCGATGGCCGCGGTCTTGACCTCGCCGACCTTGTCGGCGGCAAGGCCGCCGACGGCCTGGGCAGCGTTCAAGGTCAAGCCCAGCATGGTGTCGATCTGTAGTTTTGCCCACGCCGCAAGATGCGGCGTCAGCGCCAGCACGATCGCGGGCGCATGCTTGATCGGCGTGGTCTGGAACGCCTGCGCACCGATTAGCATGCCGATATAGAGCAGGATCGGCGAGATCGCGACCACAGGTACCAGCGCCAGCAGCACCGAGATGATGCCGAACCAGGACAGCGCCACCACCATGAGTCCGGTCGCGGCCGAATAGCCGATCCGGCCGCCCATCGCCTTCCAGCCGGGATGGCCGATATAGACCGCGTTGATGAAGGGATTGCCCATCAGGCAGCCGATCAGGCTGACCACGCCGTCGGCCGTCAGCACGCGGGTGGTCGGGTATTCGTCGCCGGCCGCTTCCGCGCTCTCGACATTGTCCATGGCTTCGACGAGATCGTAGATGCCGAACGGGATCGCCGTGACCAGAATGACGCCGAGGTATTCGAACCCGGAAAATACCTGCCCGACAGCCGGAATAGGCACGGAGAAGCCGAAGCTCGCAAAAGCGTCACCGACGCCCTTGACGCTGAGGCCGCCGAGCCCGAGGCCGAACAAGTTCGAGCCCCACGCGATGATCATGCCGACCGCGATGGCAACGAGGCCTGCGGGGATGTTCTTTGGATATTTCACGCCGCCGAACCAGCTCACCAGGATGATGGCAAAGCACACCAGCCCGATCTGCGGCGTCATGTACATTTCCAGCGCGGGCCGCATCGAGATGAACGTCACCGATACGCCGGCGAGCGTGCCGAGCAGCGCCGCGCGCGGCGTGATTTTCCGGATGAAGGGCGCGATGAAGCCGCCGATCATCAGGATGAAGCTCTGGAAGAACACCCAGACCAGGCCGGCGGACCAGCCCTTCATGGGATCGCCGGTCTTGATCGTGACCGGCAGCATGATCACGAAGGTGACGATGAACATGTGCGGCACGCTGACGCCCGACGGCAGCGCGCAGACGTCGCTGCGGCCGGTCTTCTGCGCCAGGCGATAGGCGAGGAACGCGTAGTAGAAAGTGGAGAGGCACATCATCAGGCCGAGCGCCGGCAGAATGCGGCCGAACACCAGGCTGTCGGGCATCTTCAGCACGAAGCGCAACAGACCGGTCAGCACCAGCATGTTGACGAGGATGTTGGTGCCGAAGCCGAAGAACGCGTTCCAGTCGCCTTGTGTCCACAGTACCGGCTTGAATTCGGACTTGAATTCGGACTTGCCGGCCGTCCCTGTAATGCTCGTGCTCATGATAAATGATCCCCTAGGCCAATGTTTTTGACGTCTCCATTGCTTCCAGCACCGCGGCCGAGTTGGTGACCCAGCCGAAGATTCCGCCCTGGGCCTTGATCATCTTGAGGCCCATCTCGTGAAATTCAGGAAAGTAGGACGCGCAGCCATCGCCGATCACGACGCAGCGATAGCCGCGGTCGTTGCCCTCGCGGACCGTGGTGTTGACGCACACTTCGGTGGTGACGCCGCACACCAGCAAGTTCTCGATGCCGTAGTTCTGCAGGACATCGCCGAATTCGGTGGCGTAGAACGCGCCCTTGCCCGGCTTGTCGATCACGATCTCGCTGTCGAGCGGATAGAGCTCGGGAATAATGTCGTGACCGGCCTCGCCGCGGATCAGGATCCGCCCCATCGGCCCGGGATCGCCGATGCGCAAGGATGGCGCGCCGCGCTCGACCTTTGCCGGCGGCGCATCGGAGAGATCAGGCAGATGGCCTTCGCGGGTGTGCACGACGAGCATCCCGCTGGCGCGGGCTGCCGCCAGCACGGACGCAATCGGCTTCACGGCTCGCGCCAGCTGGCCGACGTCGTTGCCGAGCGTCTCGCCGAAGCCGCCGGGCTCCATGAAGTCGCGCTGCATGTCGATGATGACGAGCGCCGTCTTGGTCCAGTCGAGCTTGAGAGGCTCCGGCTCGGCCGCGATGGTGCCGCTTGAGTTCGTCATGACGCACGCCCCGAACGAGAGAACTCCTGAGAAGGCTCAAGCAAGGTGCATGCCATTGTGTACAATGCCATCCTGCGTACAGCCGGAACCGAATCCATCACGATTTCAATTTGTTGGATATTCGGCGGAGCGTTGCTCGTTCGCCAGGCGTCGCTGTTGCGACGTGCAGTTGCTCATTTGCTAAGCGCAAACCGTGCGGTGCCGGCATCGCTATTTGAAGAAATGGACAAGCCCGATGCTTAAGCCCAGCAGCAACAGCAGCGACAGCGTCACCGCCGCCGTCACCCGGCCGCCGACGGTCGAGAGTACACGCACGTCGACGCCGAGCCCGAGCGCCGCCATCGAGACCACGGTGAGCACGCCTGCGATCTTCGTCACCGGCACGATCGCGATATCAGGCACGAATTGGAACGAACGTAGTGCGGCCAGCACCAGAAAGCCGATGATGAACCAGGGCACCAGCTTGAACGGGCTGATCGAGACCGTTTTGGCGTGACCGGCCAGGCGCTTGCGGCGGGCGGCGAACAGCGAGAGGCCGAGCACGATCGGCCCGAGCATCAAGACCCGCACCAGCTTCACCAGCGTGCCGATCTGCGTAGAGACGATGCCGGCGGGTACGGTCGCCGCCAGCACCTGCGGCACGGCATAGACAGTGAGGCCAGCCAGGATGCCGTATTGCGTGGCGGACAGCTTCAACAGCGGGATCAAGAGCGGGAGGCCCAGCACCATCAGCACGCCCAGAATGGCGGTGAATGAAATCGACGATACGATGTCGTCGCCGTCGGCCTCGATGACGGGTGCAACGGCTGCGATCGCCGAATTGCCGCAGATCGAGTTGCCGCAGGCGATCAGGATCGAGAGTTTTGTCTTGAGCCCGAGCATCCGGCTCAGGCCGAAGCTCACCGCGATCATGATCAGGACGGTTGCCGCGATCGCCCCGATCAGGAGATAGCCTGACGCCAGGATGGCGGCAAAGCTGATAGAGGCGCCGAGCAGCATCACGGCGACCTCGAGCAGTTGCTTGGCGCTGAACGCGATGCCGGAGCGCCAGCGCTCTGACGGCTGCCATGCGGTGCGCACCGCCATCCCGAGCAGGATCGCAACGACAAGGGCCTCGATATAAGGGTGGTCGAAGACGCGTTCCTCGACGGCCTGGACACCCAGCGAGATCAACGTGACCACACTGCAGAGCAGAATGCCGGGAACGAGCAGGAGCGCGCGCTTGAACGCGCCTTGCTTTTGCCCGTCACGGCCAGATTCTTGCGATGGCACCGGCATGGAAATCTCCTTTTCGGACAAAATTTTATGCGCCAGACCCCACCGATTGGCTAATATATTTTCGGACTTCCCCGATAGAGAGAAGTTATGTCCCTCAACCTGCATCTGCTCCGCCTGTTCACCGCCGTGGCGAGGACCGGAAGCTTCTCCCGCGCCGCCGACCTCCTGCACATCAGCCAGCCGGCGATCTCCAAGGGTGTGCGCGATTTCGAGTTGCAGGTCGGCTGCCGGCTGCTCGACCGCACACCGAAGGGGGTGCGCCCGACCCGGGAAGGCGCCGCGCTGGCGCGGCATGCGGAGACGTTGTTCGCGGCCGAGCGCGCCGCGGAAGACGAGCTGCAGGCGCTGCGCAACCTCGACAGCGGATCGCTGCGCATCGGCGCCAGCACGACGATCGCGACCTACATGATCCCGGAATATCTCGGCATCTTTCACCGCGCCTTTCCCGGCATCGATCTTCACCTGGTCAGCGCCAACACCAGCGATATTGCCGCACTCATGCTGGCGCATGAAATCGAGATCGCTCTGGTCGAGGGACCGGTGGAGGACGAGAACCTGATCAGCGAAGCTTGGCGCCCCGACGTCATGGGCCTGATCGCGGGTCCCGATCACAGCTTCGTAGCAGCCCAGGGGCCGATCGACTTTCGCCTGCTGGAGAACGAGATCCTGATCGTGCGCGAACCGGGTTCGGGGACGCGCGAGGTGGTCGCGCAGGCGCTGGCCGCCCACCGCATCGAACCGCAACGGACGCTGGAAATTGGCAGCACCGAGGCGATCAAGCAGGCAGTGGCCGCAGGCGTCGGGGTCGCCATTGTCTCGACGGCAACGATCGACGATCAGGTCCGGCTTGGGAAGCTGAAGGTGATCCCGATCACGGGTGTCCACATCGAGCGTATGCTGTGGCAGTTGAGATCGCCGGGCCGGCTCGAGGTGCCGGCGGCGACAGCGTTCGACGGGATCGTCAGGGAGACGCGCGGCGCGCACGCCGGTCCGCGCAAGGGGGCGGCTAGAGCGCGGCGAACAGACCCTGCGCCCAGGCCGCGGCGTGCTGGAAGTTGAACACGTCAGGATCGAAATAGACGGCGCGCGCCAGCACGATGCCGACCACCAGCACCCAGAACACGCTGGTGCCCGCTGTCTTCAGCCATTTCGACGCATGCTCATGCCCGATCGAATTGTCGACCGCAGGGACCGGCTCGCCGAAGGGATCGAATGCGGATTGGCTCATCGTCGCCACCATCAGGAATGCCATAAATGTCACCACTTCCGGCGCCAACGCAAGGGCGGCGCAGTGCCTTTTGCGGCAGCTACTTGGAAGGAAGTTTTGTGGCGCGAAAGCCGAGGAGTATTTTCTTCTCGACGCTCCAGTTGGACATCAACTATCGGTCCCGCGCTGTGGCGCCACCCGCGGCAGCGTGATCCGCACGCGGGTCCCCTTGCCCAGCGCGCTATCGAGATGCAGTTCTCCGCCCAGCCGGCCGGTCACGATATTATGGACAATGTGCAGACCGAGCCCGATACGGCCGTTGTCGCGGCTCGTGGTGAAGAACGGATCGAACGCCTGCCGCCGCACGTCAAGGCTCATGCCGCAGCCGTCGTCGGCGAACAGGATGTCCGCATCGCCGATGCCTGACGCGCGCAGCCTGATTGCGATCAAGCCGCCCTTGCCGTCCGGAAATGCGTGCGCGACCGAATTGAGAAACAGGTTTGTCAGCACCTGGCCATAAGGGCCAGGATAGCTGTTCATCACAAGACCGGGTTCGCCGTCGAACTCGAGAGTCAAATTGTTCTTCGGCAGTGCCGGGCGGAGGTTCAAGAGAACCTGCTCGGTCAATTCCACGAGATCGAACTGGCGCCGATCGGAATAGCTGCGGTCGACGGCAACCTGCTTGAACGACTGCACCAGTTCCGCCGCGCGGTTGAGGTTGCTGACGAGCAGTGATGACGCACTTTCGACGACCTCCAGGAAATCATTCAGGCTGGAGCGCTTCAACTTGCCCCGTGCGGCTTCGGCAGCAAAGTCGGCGCATTTGCGCTCCAGAACCGAGGCGACCGTCAGACTCGTACCGACCGGGCTGTTGATCTCGTGCGCAACGCCGGCGACCAACCGGCCCAACGCCGCGAGCTTTTCCGCCTCGATCAGCGACGCCTGGGTCTCCTGCAAGTGCTGCAGGGCCCTCTCGGCCGCATCCCGGGCAGCGCGAATCTCGCGTTCGCTGCGCTTGCGGTCGGTGATCTCTTCGGCCGCAACGTTGACGCCGACGATATTCCCGTTCGGCCCGCGCTGCGGATGCCAGTGGGTTATCCAGCAGCGTTCGTCATTATGGCCGGGGCGCTGGCCGTAGACCTCGATGTTGGTGACGGGCTCCCCGGTCTCCATGATCGAACGCACGATCCCCTCGACCGCAGGGGCCAGCGCAGGCACGCAATCGCGCACCGTATGTCCGAGATGACCCTCGACCGAAATCCCGCAAATCTCGGTGAGCCGCTGGTTGATCTGCAGATAGCGGCAGTCGGGAGAGAGATACGCAAGACCGATCGGCGCCGTGTCGTAGATCAACTGCAGCGCCGGTTGCTTCGGGAACTGAATGTCCTGAACAACGGACGGCTTCATGTCGCCTCTCCCTGCCCGGGCATGTTAGCCGGTCACAACCGATCACAATAGCCCCTAACCGTGGTGCCTGCGGGGCAGTCCTTTCCACGACCGGACGCGACGGACGCCGGCTGTCCGGCCCGCACCTGTGATGGCAATTGTTCTGGCGGCATGACCGGCCGGGACGCCTGAGAACCGGCTTCGCTGTCCCGGTACCGGTCAGGTACTCGGGGTCACCGCAGCCGGTGACCTGAAATTCTCGATGAAACGCAGCAGCACCCGCGCGCCCGTATCGGCATCGGCCGGTTCGACATGCTCGGCCGGATTGTGGCTGACCCCACCGCGGCAGCGCACAAAGATCATGCCGATATCGGCGATATCGACCATCGCCATGCCATCATGCCCTGCCCCGCTCGGCAGCTCGAACACGGCAAAGCCTTCGGCCGCGACGGCGCCCGCGATCTGCGACTGCAGCCATGGCGCGCACGGCACGCTGCGGTTCTCGTGGGTGACGTCGATCTGCAGCGACAGTTCGCGGCGTTTTGCGATCGCCTCGATCCGCCGCACGATGTCGGCCACCGCGCGCTTGCGATGCATGTCGCCGGGCGCGCGGATGTCCATCGTGAAAGAGACTTTTCCCGGGATCACGTTGGTGGCGCCGGGCATCGCGGTGATGTAGCCGACGGTGCCGACGAGGCCGCCCTCGTCGGTCTTGCAGAACTCCTCGATCGCGACGATGCATTCTGCGGCGCCTGACAGCGCATCGCGCCGCAGCGCCATCGGCACGGTGCCGGCATGGCCGGCGACGCCGGTGAGATTGGCGGCAAGCCGGGTCGCGCCTGCGATCGCGGTGACGACGCCGACCGGCAATCCCTTTTCTTCCAGCACCGGCCCCTGCTCGATGTGCAGCTCGACGTAGCCGAGCAGCTCGCGGCGGGTGCGCGCCGCCTTGCCGATATGGTCGGGGTCGAGCCCGAACCGGATCAGCGCTTCGCGCATCGAGACACCGGCGCGATCGCGGCTGGCAAGCACGCTCTCGTCGAATGTGCCGGCAACCGCGCGGCTGCCGAGCAGGGTCGAGGCGAAGCGCACGCCCTCTTCGTCCGCAAAACCGACGATCTCGACCGCGAATGGCAGCCGCGTGCCGCGCCGGTTCAGATCGGCCACGCAGGCGATCGCCGTGATGACACCGAGCGGGCCATCCCAACTGCCGGCATCGCGAACGGTGTCGTAATGCGAGCCGAGCATCAGGCACGGCAGACCCGGCCGTTCGCCTTCGTAGCGGCCACAGACATTACCGATGGCATCGAGATGCGCGCTCATGCCAGCCTCTCGCATCCAGGACAGGATAAGATCGGCGGCCTGGCGGTGCTCGAGGGTGAGGAAAATCCGCGCCAGATGCTCGGGCGTCTCCGAGATCGCACCGAGCTGGCCGATCCGCGCCACAATCTCACCGCCGAGCGATGACCGCCTGGTTCCTGCTGCTGTTTCCATCTCGCTCATGCTTTTCCAGTGCAGTCGCCCTCGGTGACCACCAAGCCGCTCACTTCGTAGCAGTCCCGGTTCAATTCACCAGCCGGCAAATTGCAGGATTTGCGTGCCTCCCGCCGAGGTAACCTCACCGGCGTCGCCGGCTAATGACTGCTTAACGGCATTGCATACAATACAAGTATAGCGCCCAAAATATATGCATTTCATTCTTGCTCGAACTCTGAGCATACCCACGTCGTCAATTATTATCGTGTAAATTCAATCGTTTGTTCCGGCATGACCAGTAAACATGCTCTGGCACGAAGCTTGCGACATCCCTTCTGAGCTCCGCCGTTAGGGGGGCTTGCGAAAACGAACGGCGGGCGGACCGCCGAAGGGGAGCAGGCAATGGATTTTAGCAGGATTTCACGACGGCATTTATTGCAGGGAAGCGCGGCACTGGCGCTGGGCAGCACGCTCGGCGCGCGGAGCGCCGCCGCGGCAGAGACCACGGTCGGCTTCATCTATGTCGGGTCGCGCGACGACTACGGCTACAACCAGGCGCACGCGCAGGGCGCCGCCGCCGTGAAGAAGCTGCCCGGCATCAAGGTGGTCGAGGAAGAGAAGGTTCCGGAGACCGACGCCGTCGAAAAGACCATCGAGTCCATGATCAATCTCGACGGTGCCACGCTGCTGTTTCCGACCTCGTTCGGCTACTACAACCCGCACGTCGTCAAGATGGCGAGCAAGTTTCCCAAGATCCACTTCGAGCACTGCGGCGGCCTGTGGACCGACAAGGACCCGAAGAACGCCGGCAGCTATTTCGGCTATATCGACGAGGCGCAATACATCTCCGGCATCATCGCGGGCTATTCGACCAAGAGCGGCAAGCTCGGCTTCGTTGCGGCCAAGCCGATCCCGCAGGTGTTGCGCAACATCAACGCCTTCACGCTCGGCGCCCGCCTCGCCAACCCGAAAGCGACCACGCAGGTGATCTTCACCGGCGACTGGTCGATGCCGGTCAAGGAAGCCGAGGCCACCAACAGCCTGATCGACCAGGGCGTCGATGTCCTCACCTGTCACGTCGACGGCCCGAAGACCATGGTTGAAAACGCGGCGCGCCGCGGTGCCATGGTCTGCGGCTATCACGTCAACCAGTCGCCGCTCGCGCCAAAGGCCTATCTCACCGGCGCGGAATGGAATTGGGAGGCGCTCTATCCGAAGTTCGTCAAGATGATCACCGCGGGTGAATCGATCCCGAACTTCTACCGCGGCGGCCTCAAGGAAGAGATCGTCAAGGTCTCGCCCTATGGCGATATGGTCTCGGCCGAAGCCCGCAAGCATGCCGACGACGTCAAGGCCAAGTTCATGGCCGGCGAGTACACCATCTTCAAGGGGCCGATCGCAGATAACAAGGGCAAGACTGTGATTGCTGGCGGCACTGACCGCGGCCAGCAGGACCCCGAGTTGGAGAAGATGGACTATCTGGTCGAAGGCGTGATCGGAGCGACTGCGTGACGACCGATACGGTGGAATCAGGGGATGCGGTCGGCGTTGCGCCGGCCGCCGATCCAGGATTCCTCCAGCGCTACGGCGCGAGCATCGAATACATCCTGATCCCGGGCGCGGCGTTGATCGGCGCGCTCGCGGTGTTCGGCGCCTTTGTCGCACTCTACGGCAAGAACCCGCTCGATCTCTATTTCTACATGTACTACGGCGCGTTCGGCACCTGGTTCTCCTGGCAGAACACATTGACGCGCGCGGCCCCGTTGATCCTGACCGCGCTATGCACGGCACTGCCGGCGCAGCTCGGCATGGTGATCATCGGCGCTGAAGGCGCGCTCCTGATCGGCGCATTGTCGGCGACCGCGGCCGCACTTGCCGTGCAGGGCGCTTCGCCGTTCATCGTGCAGGTCGCGATGGTGATCGGAGGCGTGATCGGCGGCGGCCTCTGGATCATGCTGTCAGGGGCGTTGCGGCAATATCGCGGCGTCAACGAAACGATCTCGAGCCTGCTGCTGGTCTATATTGCGCTTGCCATCCTCAACCACCTGGTCGAGGGCCCGATGCGCGATCCGGCGAGCCTCAACAAGCCGTCAACGCGCGAGATCGGCGCCGCCAACATGATCGGCAGCATTCCCGGCACCGACGTGCATTGGGGCCTTGTGTTCGGTCTCGTCGCCGCGGTCGCGGCCTACATCCTGATCTATCACACCACCTTCGGCTTCGCGGCGCGCGTCGCTGGCGGCAACATCCGTGCGGCGAAGATCGTCGGCCTGAGCGTCGGCCGGCTGATCCTGACCATCTGCTTCCTTGCCGGCGGCTGCGCTGGGCTTGCCGGCATGATCGAGGTCGCGGCGGTGCAGGGCCGCGCCAACGCCAACCTTGCGGCGGGCTACGGCTTCACCGGCATCCTGGTCGCATTCCTGGCGCGGCAGAATCCGCTCGCGATCATTCCGGTGGCGATCCTGCTTGGCGGCATCAGCGCCTCCGGCGGCCTGCTGCAGCGGCGGCTTGGACTGCCCGACGCATCGGTGCTGGTGCTGCAGGGCATCATCTTCGTGTTCGTGCTCGCAAGCGACGCGCTCTACGGGCGCATCGGCTTC
This sequence comes from Bradyrhizobium genosp. P, assembly GCF_049949265.1. Classification (NCBI taxonomy): domain Bacteria; kingdom Pseudomonadati; phylum Pseudomonadota; class Alphaproteobacteria; order Hyphomicrobiales; family Nitrobacteraceae; genus Bradyrhizobium; species Bradyrhizobium genosp. P. Next base: position 6,930,837 of record NZ_CP188195.1, read on the forward strand.
CTGAAGGGAAAGTCCTGACATGGCGGACGCTTCGATCGGGCTCTGGACCGTCCCACTCGCCGTGTTCGGCGGCGCCATTCGCGTCTCGACGCCGTTCCTGTTCGTTAGTCTTGGCGAATGCATCACCGAGCGATCCGGCCGCATCAATCTCGGCCTCGAAGGCACGCTGGTGATGGGGGCGATGAGCGCGTACGGCATCTCCTATCTCTCCGGCTCGCCGTGGCTCGGCGTGCTTGCGGCCGGCATCACCGGCGCCCTGCTCGGCGCGCTGCACGCCGGCATCTGCTCGCTGCCACGGGTCAACGACATCGCGGTCGGCATCGCGCTGATGCTGTTCGGCACCGGGCTCGCCTTCTTCCTCGGCAAGCCCCTGATCGAACCCACCGCCGCAAGACTGCCGGCCATCGATTTCGGCTGGTGGAGTGACCTGCCGCAGCTGCGCGCAGCACTCCGCATCAACGTGCTGTTCCTGGTCGGCGTCGCGATCGCACCGCTGCTCTACTGGGCGTTCAAGACCACGCGCTGGGGCCTGTTGATCCGCACCGCCGGCGAAAGCGCCGACGCCGCGCGCGCCATGGGTCATTCGGTGCTGCTGATCCGGCTACGCGCCACCATGGTCGGCGGATTTCTCGCCGGCATCGGTGGCTCATTCCTGTCGCTGTTCTATCCCGGAAGCTGGAACGAAGGCCTCTCCTCCGGCCAGGGCATCACCGCGGTCGCGCTGGTGATCTTCGCGCGCTGGGATCCGATGCTGTGCCTGTGGGCCTCGCTCGCCTTCGGCGGCGCCGCCGCGCTCGGACCCGCGCTGCAATCGGTCGGCGTCACCTCCGGCTATCACCTCTTCAATGCGGCGCCCTACATCCTGACGCTGGCGATCATGATCATCACCTGCTCGCCGAAGCGCACACTGACCGGCGCGCCGGCCGAACTGTCCATCACCCGATAGCTTCCCGCGAGGTCTTCCGATGCCCGAGCGCACCATCAAGTCCGAACCTTATGCGTGGCCCTATAATGGCGATCTTCGCCCCGAGAATACCGCGCTCATCATCATCGACATGCAGACCGATTTCTGCGGCGTCGGCGGTTATGTCGACAAGATGGGTTACGATCTGTCGCTCACCCGCGCCCCGATCGAACCGATCAAGAAGCTGCTCGCGGTGATGCGCGCGAAAGGCTTTCACATCATCCACACCCGCGAGGGCCACCGGCCCGATCTGACGGACCTGCCCGCCAACAAGCGCTGGCGCTCGCGCCAGATTGGAGCGGGCATCGGCGATCCCGGTCCGTGCGGCCGTATCCTGGTGCGCGGCGAGCCGGGCTGGGACATCATTCCCGAGCTGGCGCCGCTGCCGGGCGAACCTGTGATCGACAAGCCCGGCAAGGGCTCGTTCTGCGCCACCGACCTCGAACTGATGCTGCGGCTGCGCGGCATCGAGAACCTCGTGCTGACCGGCATCACCACCGACGTCTGCGTTCACACCACGATGCGCGAAGCCAACGATCGCGGTTTCGAATGCGTGCTGATCGAGGATTGCTGCGGCGCGACCGACAGGAGCAACCACGACCACGCGCTGAAGATGATCAAGATGCAGGGCGGTGTGTTCGGGGCGGTGGCGACCTCGGCCGATCTGATCGGGGTGCTGTCGTGATCATCGGCGAACCGCCCGCACCATCAGGCGCGTTCGGCGTCGATGCTATCGCCATGACGATGCGGTTCGGCGATTTCCTCGCGCTCGACAATGTCGAACTGAAGGTGCGGCCCGGCTCGTTCCACGCCCTGCTCGGCGAGAACGGCGCCGGCAAGAGCACGCTCGTGAAATGTATCATGGGCTACTACCACGCCACCGAGGGCGAGATCATCGTCGGTGACCGCCAACAGACCATCGCCAACCCGAAGGACGCCCACGCGCTGGGCCTCGGCATGGTCTACCAGCATTTTACCCTGGTGCCGGCAATGACGGTTGCCGAAAATCTCGTGCTGGCGCGCGACGACGTGCCGGCCGTGGTCGATTGGGGCAAGGAAAAGAAGGAGCTCGAGGCGTTCCTGGCGCGGATGCCGTTCAAGGTGCCGCTCAACGCAAAAGTCTCCGACATCTCGGCCGGCGAACGGCAGAAATGCGAGATCCTCAAGCAGCTCTATCTGAAGCGCCGCTTCCTGATCCTGGACGAGCCGACGTCGGTGCTGACACCAGGCGAAGCCGACGAAGTGCTGGGCATGCTGCGCGCCATGGTGGTTGCCGGCGAGTTGACCATCCTGATGATCACCCACAAATTCCGCGAGGTGATGGCCTTCGCCGACGAGGTGACGATCCTGCGCCGCGGCAAGCTTGCCGGCAGCGGCAAGGTTGCCGATCTCACACCCGACGAGATGGCGCGCACCATGATTGGCGCCGAGCAGTTGACGGTGCAGCCGGCGCGTACCGGAGATGCCGGCGCGCCGCGGCTCGAGCTCGAGAAACTTACCGCGCTCGACGATGCCGGCGCGGTCGCCGTGCATGGCGTTTCGCTGACAGTGAAGAGCGGCGAGATCGTCGGCATCGCCGGTGTTTCCGGCAACGGCCAGCGGCAGCTCGTCGAGGTGCTGGCCGGCCAGCGTGAGGCCGAAAGCGGCGTGATCCGAGTCCAGGGCGACGCCTATTCGGCGCGCCGCGAGGAGATGCGCCGCCACAAGATGTCGCTATTGCCCGAAGAGCCGCTGAAGAACGCCTGCGTCGGCGGCATGAGCGTCGCCGACAACATCGCTTTCAGAGAATTCGACCGCGCGCCGTTTGCGAGCGGCGGCTGGTGGCTGAATCGCGCAGCGTTCCGGAAAGACGCGGAGCGCAAGATCGGCCTCTACAAGATCAAGACCCGCACGCCGGATACCCCGATCGCGGCGTTGTCGGGCGGCAATGTGCAGCGCGCGGTGCTGGCGCGCGAGCTCTCTGATAACGTCGAGGTGCTGATCGCGGCCAACCCCTGCTTCGGGCTCGACTTCGCCGCGGTGGCGCAGATTCACGCCGAGATCATGGCAGCACGCAATCGCGGCGCGGCGGTGCTGCTGGTCAGCGAGGATCTCGACGAATTGCTGGAATTATCCGATCGCCTCGTCGTGATGTTCCATGGCGAACTCGTCCACGAGGCGCGCGCCAGCGAGGCCGACCTGACCGAGATCGGCCGGCATATGGCGGGACACTGAGGCCGCCTCAAATCTGAAGAAAACCGCAGCCGCAACGGAACTTTGCCCCCTCGCCCCGTTCTTACGGGGTCGAGACGAGGGGAGCTCGCTCTTAGAGCGTTGGGGTGAGGGGCTGCCTCCGCATCGATGGTGAGACTGGACTCGCGGAGACTCCCCCTCACCCGGAACGCATCTGACGATGCGTTCCGACCTCTCCCCGCAAGCGGGGCGAGGTGAAGGAAGAGTCCTCGCACTCGGCGCAAAAGCCTATCCGATCTCGAATGCGTCCGCGGCGAGATGCTTCAGATTGGCGTGCCAGTGCTCGGCGATTTGAAGCCGGGTCGGAACCCAGACGCGTTCGTGCATCTGGATATAATCGAGGAACCGCATCAGCGCGGCGGCGCGGCCGGGGCGGCCGACCACCCGGCAGTGCAGGCCGATCGACATCATCTTGGGTCGCGTCGCGCCCTCGGCATAAAGCACGTCAAAACTGTCCTTCAGGTAGGTGAAGAACTCGTCGCCGCCGCCAAAGCCTTGCGGGTTGACGAAGCGCATGTCGTTGGCATCGAGGGTGTAGGGAATGACAAGATGCGGCTCCGTTCCCGCCGCCTTGATCCAGTACGGCAGATCGTCGGCATAGGAGTCGCAAAGATAGCGCAGGCTGCCGGCTTCCATCAGCAGCCGCAGGGTGTTGATCGAGGAACGGCCGGTGTACCAGCCGAGCGGCCGCGCGCCGGTCGCCTGGATGTGAACGTCGATCGCCCTGGCGATCTCATCGCGCTCCTCGACCTCCGACATCTCCTTGTGCTCGACCCAGCGCAGGCTGTGGCTCGCGATGTCCCAGCCCGCTTCCTGCATCGCGGCGACAACGTCCGGATTGCGCTTCAGCGCCATCGCGACGCCGAACACGGTGGCGGGGATCCTGCGCTCGGTGAACATCCGCCACAGCCGCCAGAAGCCCGCGCGCGAGCCATATTCGAACATCGATTCGATATTGGCGTGGCGCTGGCCGACCCAGGGCTGCGCGCCCAGCACATCAGACAGGAACGCTTCCGAGGCGCGATCGCCGTGCAGGATGTTGTTCTCGCCACCCTCCTCGAAATTGACTACGAACTGCACGGCGACGCGTGCACCGTCAGGCCATTTCGGATCGGGCGGATTGCGGCCGTAGCCGCGGAGATCGCGCGGGTAGCGGGGCTCGGTCACATCAGACTTCCTCGAAGCGGATCTTCTGCGCGCCTTTCCACAACACCGCCTTGCCGAAGGCAGTGAGGTTCTCGAGCCCCGAGGTCAGGGTGATGAAATGATTGCCTGCGAGCTGGCCCATCTTGCTGGCAAAATGCACCCCGCCATAGGCGAGCAGGATCTCGGTCTCGCTGATGCCGCCGGGATAGAGGATGATCTGGCCCGGCGCCGGATAGCTGGTGTGGTTCTCGTAGGAGACGCCGAAATCGAGATCGCCGAGCGGCATCCAGACGCCCTCGCCGCTCCAGCGCACATGGATCGCCTGGCTCTCGAACGGCAATGCCTTGCGGAAGGCGGCGACCGTCTTCGGCGCGAGCTGCTCCTCGAAACGGGCGTCAAAGGTGAACTCGCCGGCGCGGACAATCAGTTTGCTCATCGATCTCTCATAGCTAGCTTTTGGGAGGTGTGACGTCCTCACCATTGCCGCCGGCCCACCCGGGACGCAAGGCCAATTCCGGCCATTTCTGCCGGTTTTTCGTCCTGGTGCGAGCCCCAACGGAGATGTGAGCAGGCCGGACGCCGGATACGCATTGCACCCCTTTTCCGCTTTTGCGAGCCTGAGCGAAATCAGGAAGGAGATCCCGATGACCACCGGCAGTCTGCACGGACACGTTGCGCTTGTGACGGGAGGGTCGCGCGGCATCGGCGCCGCCATCGTCAAGATGCTGGCGGAGGCAGGCGCCGCCGTCGCGATCAACTATCGGGAGCGCGCAGCTGAAGCGGAGACGCTCGCAAAGGGCATCACCGCGGCCGGCGGCCGGGCCGTCGCAATCGCCGCAGATGTGTCGGAAGCCGCCGCCGTCGCCGGCATGGTCGAGCACGCCAAATCCGAACTCGGCCCGATCGACATCCTCGTCAACAATGCGGGGATTGCGATCGTTAAAGGCCTCGACGATCTCACCGAAGAGGATTTCGACCGCACCATCACTGTCAACCTGAAATCGGTATTTCATTGCACGCAGGCCGTGCTGCCGATGATGCGCACCAAGCAATGGGGCCGCATCGTCAATATCTCGTCCGGGGCCGCGCGCGGCGCCGGCGCGATCGGGCCGCACTACAACGCATCCAAGGCCGGCGTCGAAGGGCTGACCCGCGGCTATGCTGCGCGCCTCGTCAAGGAGGGCATCACCGTCAATGCCGTCGCGCCGTCCCTGATCGAGACCGACATGATGCGGGGGCAGACCGGACTGCTCAACCGCATTCCGATGGGACGTTTCGGCACGTCGGAAGAGGTCGCTAAGGCCGTGATGCTGCTGGTCAACAATCCCTACATGACCGGCCAGACGATCGCGATGAGCGGCGGGATGGCGTTCAACTGACGCGGCCTGATCCGGCGCGATCGAACCATCAGCCCAGGGCGTTCCACTCTGGCGCTGTCATCAAATCATGGCAGGAACTGTGCTTGCCTGGGGGCGTTGACTGTCGAGCGAAACCGGGTTTGGAGCTTGTCGTGATCGATCCGAAAACGCTTCTCGAACGCGCTTCACAATTAGCTGATCAGGCCAAGACCGAAGAAGACCAGGGCATCCGCGAACGGCTGCTGCGCATGGCTGACCACTACCGGGATCTGGCCGCGCACGAGGCTTGGGCGCGTGAGAACCCGCCATCGGTCAGCGGGATTACGGGCGCCTTCGCCACACGGGCGGCGCATTGACGACTTGACCGCGGCCGCGCCGCTATCAACTGACGCGGATGCGGTAGCTCAGCGACTGGCGCGCCCCCGGCGCGATGTGCATCAGGCCGGGCTTGTCGGCAAACTCGCCGTCGAACTCGGCAGGGCTGGCAAAGCCGCGCCACGGTTCAATGCAAAGGAACGGTGCGCCACCGGGCTTCGACCAGATGCCGAGTTCGCGAAACCTAATCCAGGAGACCTCGATTGCCGGGCCTTGCGCTGCGGCGAACCGGACCGATGTGCTCGCGACCCGATCGAAGATGATGGCGTCGTCATCGAATAGACGCTCGGACAGCACGAGCGTGCGGCCCTCGACCGGACTGGGTTCCGGTTGCGGACGCATCAGCCCGTCCTTCAACCGTCGGATCGGCGCAGGCTCGTCGTTGGCGAAGGTCAGCGAGTAGGCATCCTTCGGCAATTCCGGCAGCAGCGGCCAGTTGAACGCGGGATGCCCGCCGAGCGAGGCAGGCAGCAGATCGCCGCCGGTATTGATGACGTCGAAGGTGACGTCGAGATCGGCGCCGTCAATCGTGTAGGTGACTTCGAGCCGGAACGCGAAGGGATAACGCGCGCGGGTCTCGGCGTCGTCGACCAGCGCGAGCTTGCAGGACCGCGGCCCCTGCTCCAGCCATTCAAACCGCCGGTCCCGCGCGAACCCGTGCTGCGTCATCGGATAGGTCTTGCCGTTGTGGCGCAGCGTGTCGTTCTTCAGTTTGCCGACGATCGGGAACAACAATGGTGCGTGGCGCGGCCATTGTGGGCCGGCCTGCCAGAGCAGTTCCGTACCCGCGCCATTCCTTAGCGAGCTCAGTTCAGCGCCCTGTGCCTGAATGGTCGCGGCGATCTTGTCGCCGCGCAGCGTGTGACTGTCGCTCATGCCTGGCCTCACCGAAATGCGGTCTACCGGACAAGCAAATGTTTGATCGCGGCGGCGGCGTCAAGCCTGTCGACGCATGCCGCGATCAATTTCATTAGCCGCGCGTATCTAAACTATCCGGCAATCTTGGAGAAATCGGGCTGACGGCGTTCGGCAAAGGCGGCGAAGGCCTCGCGCGCCTCCGCGCTCATCAGCCGCTCCTGGAAGATTTCGCCCTCGCGGGTCATTTGCGCGCTGATCCTGGCGGTGTCGCGCATCAGCGCCTTGGTGTGCTGGAGCGAGCCGAACGGCCGCTTCGCCAGCGCCTCGGCCGCGGCCCTCGCCTTGGCGCGAAGATCGCCGAGCGGAACGACCGCATTCGCAAGCCCGATGGAAACGGCGGTCTCCGCCTCAACCGGCTCGCCAAGCGCGAACATTGCATAAGCCCGCGCGTAGCCGACACGCTGCGGCAGGAGATAGGTCGAGGCAGCCTCCGGCACCAGCGCAAGGTTGACGAACGGCGTGATCAGCTTGGCATTCGGCGCGAGATAGACGAGGTCGCAATGCAGAGCATGGTGGTGCCGATACCGACAGCATTGCCGTGCACGGCGGCAACCAGCGGCCGCGTCGCGGTGGTGAGCCGGTCAAGGAAGCGCGTCACATGGCGCTCGCCCCGCGCGCCTTGCGAGACTGCCGCGAAATCGGCGAGATCATTGCCTGCGGTAAAACTGTCGCCATCGCCCTGGAACAGCACCGCGCGGATCGCAGCATCGGCCTCCGCACGTTGCAGCGCATCGGCCATCGCGCCGTACATGGCGTTGGTGATTGCATTCTTCTTGTCCGGACGCGCCATGGTGACCGTGAGGACCCCTGCTTCCAGTGCTACGTCGACCAGTTCACCCATGTCTCACTCCTGTTGCCTTGCTAACCGTCTTTGTCTTTCGGAAACTTCACTTGCAGGCTGGTCAGCCAGCGCGACACCACGTCGATCTCCGCTTCTGAAAAGCCATCCATCAGCCTGCTGTTGATCACCCTGGTCCGCATCGCGGCACGCTTGCCGAGTTCCTGTCCCGCCGCGGTCAGAGTGAGCCGCTGACTACGGCCATCAGCGCCATCACGCTTGCGCTTGACGAGGCCGTTACGTTCCATCCGGTCGGCAAGCCCGGTCATCGCCGACGGCACGATGTCGAGCGCCTGCGAGACGTCGCCGATCAACGCGCCGTCATTGCGCCCGAGATAGAACAGCACACCTGCCTGAGCCGACGTCAGGTCGTGCGCTGCTGTTTCCTGCTCGATTGCGCGCTGCAGCCGTCGATAGGCCACGTTCAGAAGAAAGATCAGCCGGTGCTCTGCCTTCATGCTCATCTCGATATATATTTCGCACGCGAAATATCAAGCGGAATCTTCTGAGGTTGCCCCGATCAAATCGATCCGAAATGTGAAAATGGGAGACATGCGCTCCCGCAGCGCGGTCCACGTTCGGTCAGCCCTTCACGGCGCCGGCCGTCAGCCCGCTGACGAGATAGCGGCGCACGGCAAGCGAGAAGATTAGGACCGGTGCCATCACCAGCGAGCCGCCGGCGGCGATCTTGCCCCACTCCCAGCCCTCATAGTTCATGAAGTTGACCACGGCGACCGGCGCGGTTCGTGCACTGGTCCGCGTCAGGATCAGCGCGAAGAAGAAATCGTTCCACGCATAGAGGAAGCAGAGGATCGCGGTCGCCGCGATGCCAGGTGCAACCATCGGCAACACGATCTGGGTGAAGACGGTGCGCGTCCGCGCGCCGTCCACCAATGCGGCCTCCTCCAGTGAGGATGGCACGGTGTCGAAGAACGGCTGCATCATCCAGATCACCAGCGGAAGGTTGAAGCTGGTATAGACCAGGACGAGACCTGTCACGGTGTCGAGCAAGCCGATCCAGCGATAGAACAGAAAGAACGGAATGGTGAATGCGATCGGCGGCGCCATGCGCGTCATCAGGATCGCAAAGGACAGCGCGTGCTTGCCCTTTCCCGCCCAGCGCGACAACGCGTAAGCCGCCGGCACGCCGAGCAGGAGCGCCAACGCGGTCGAGAACGAGGCGCTGAGCAGGCTGTTGATGAACGATGCCGAGAACGCGCTGTGCCAGAGCGCGGTGTAGTTCGCAAGCGTTGGCATAAAGATCAGCGGCGGTGGAAATCGCAGGATCTGGTCGTTGGATTTGAAGCTCATCTGCAGCAGCCAGAGGAACGGCGACAGCAGCACCAGGAGCGTCACGCCGATCGCGATCAGCCTGCCCGGGCTCGCCTTGCGTCCGGATCCGACGCTCATGCCATCACCTCCCGGCGACGGCCCATCCAGACGAGGCCGAGGCTGATGCAAGCAACGAGCAGGAGCATGACGACCGTGACGGCGCTGGAATAGCCGATCTCGTTGGTGTCGAACGCCAGCAGGTAGGCGTAGTAGTTGGTCACTTCGGTGACGGTGCCGGGTCCGCCGCCGGTGAGGAGGAAAATCAGCGGAAACGCCTTCACGCTGTCGATCAGGCGGAACATGCCCGAGATCACCAGGATCGGCACAATGAAGGGCAGCGTGACGTACCAGAAGATCTGCAGCCGGTTGGCGCCATCGACCAGCGCGGCTTCGGAATATTCTTCAGGGATCGTCTGCAACGCCGCCAGCACCATCAGGAAGGTGAAGGGCATCCATTCCCAGGTATCGGCGATGATGATCGATACCAGCGCGAACTGGACGCTGGAGGTCAGCGCCGGCAGCGTAACGTTCAACAGGCTTGCCGCGTAATAGAGCGGGCTGATGTCGGGCGTGTAGATCAGCTTCCAGATCACCGCGACCACGATCGGCGGCAGCACCATCGGAATCAGAAAGAACGTGCGTGCAAACTCAACGATGCGCGACTGCGTGTGCAAAAGAAGCGCCAGCCCCATGCCGAGCAGAACCTGGAACAGCACGCTCCAGAACGACAGCTTGGCCTGGACCCACAGCGAATTGACGAACCGGGGATCGCCGGGCAGCAGGCCGTAGTTGCGGAACGGCGCGCTGAAGTCGCTGGCCGAGCCGGGGTTGACGAGCTGGAAGGGCGTCAAACTCGTCACCACCAAATAGAGTGCCGGCAGCACCGCCACCGCGAACAGCACGATCAAGCTTGGCGTCAGGGCCCAGCGCCGAAAGCTGCGGCGCTCGGCATCGATTCCAGTGTCGCTCAAAGCGTACTTCCGGCGCGGCGCATGTTGGCAACCGCCTGGTCCTGCGCCGCATTCATGGCGTCACGCACGGGAAGCTGTCCGGTCGCGACCTGCTCGAATGCCTTGTTGAGAACGTCGCCGACGATCGGGAACTCCTTCACCGTGCGATAGGCCATGTAATTGTCACCCTTGGCCGGCAGTTCCAGCACATCGAGATATAGCGCGCCGAGATCCTGGCCATTGACCGTGTTGAGCTTGCGATAGGTGTCGCTGGTGATGATCGACCGGCGGCAGATCGACGAGTGGCCATGCTCCTTGACCATGCGCATCGAGATATCCGGGCCGAGCGCCCATTTGATGAACTCCCACGCCGCCTTCTTGTTCTTGGCGTTCTTGGGGATGCCGAGCCCCTGGCTGTTCGAGGCCGGATGGTCGTGCACGGGACCGGCGGGCATCCGCACGATGCGCGAGGTGTCCTTCACCTTGCTCTCCTCCGACAGCAGGATCGGCGTCACCCAGGAACTGGAATGGATAAAGACGTTGGAGCGGCCGGTGAGCAGCGACTGCCGTGCCTGATCCTCCGTATAGGTCAGCACGCCGCGCGGCGCGCTCTTCAACAGGCCGGCGTAGTATTCGATACCCTGGATCGTCTCCGGCGTGTTCAGCGTCGGCATGATGTCCGAGGGCGGATTCTTGAAGATGTTGCCGCCGAAGCCCTGGATGTAGGGCGGCAGGCACCAGTGGTGGAGCTGGAACGAAACGATGCCGTTGACGCCATCGGTGCCGTTGATCTCGCTGACAACCTGCTGCAACTCGGCGAAAGTTGCCGGAATCTTCAGCCCCTTCTTTTCCATCAGGTCCATGCGCGACAGGCCCATCAGCATGGCGCCGCCTTCCCAGGAATAGCCGTAGGTTCCGCCCTTGGCATCGCGATACGGGACCTGCGCACCATCGACGAAATCCTTCGGATTCCATTCCGCGGGCGTCAGGTTCGGATCATCAGTGAACTCGTCGAGATTGGAAAGCAGCCCTGCGGCGACCCAGCGCGCGGCAAGGATGAAAGTGACGTTGACGAAATCGTAGGCCGAGCCGCCCGACGACAATTCGAGATTGGCTTGCTGGTTGTAGACCGGGAAAGCCGAGAGCTCGAGGTCGACCTTCATGCCGGTCTGTTGCTCGAATTCCGGAATGTAGTTTTGCAGCAGGGTGAAGAAATGGTGCTGGAACGAGGCGCCATGCAGCGTGACTCCGGCAAACGGCTTCGCCTGTGCGATCGAGGGTGCCGGGAATGCGGCTGCGCCGAGCGCCGCAGCGCCGGCCTGCAGCAGCGTCCGGCGGCTGACACTCGACCCGTAATGCGATTTTTGACCGGTCATGCTGGGCACCCTCCCGCTGGTTTTTCGATAATATGACCGACATAAAATGGCCTGTCAAAATGACGAGAGTGTCGTCAGGACGGCGAAATACGAAGGATAATTGACATCGCAGCGCAATAAAGCAGACAATATTATTCCGAAGCCTGAGGATCCGATTTGCCCAAAGCGGCCACAGCCCGTCAATCAAACACCCATATCGCCCGCGAGATCGCGCGGCTCATCGTGACCGGTACCTGGCAAGAGGGCTCGACGCTGCCGCGGGAGATCGAACTCGCCGCGCAATTCGACGTCAGCCGCACCTCGATCCGGGAATCGCTATCGATCCTGAAAGCCAAGGGATTGATCGCGGCACGCCAGAAGGCCGGCACGCATGTGCGCGAGCGCATCAACTGGAACATGATGGACGCCGAACTGCTGGAATGGACCTGGGCGGACCGGCCGCGCGAGGAGTTTGCCCGGCAGTTGATGCAGGTGCGCAGTATCGTCGAACCCGAAGCATCCGCAATATCAGCGGCGCGCGCCACCGATTCCGATCTCGCCCGCATCGAGCGGGCCTATCGCGACATGGATGCCGCCGGCATGGACCGGGCGGCCTATGCGGAGCCCGACCTTCGCTTCCATCGAGCCATTCTGATGGCGACCGGCAACGACTTCCTGATGGCTTTCGCCGCCACAATGGAAGCGGGCATCCGGGTTTCGCTTGAATTATCGATGCGCAATCCGGACGCCCCGCGACGCGGCCTGCCCTACCACCGTGCCGTGCTCGATGAGATCTGGGCGCGCAACCCGGCCGGTGCGCGCGCCGCCATGCACCGGCTGATCGATTTGACCGAGCGCAACATCGCCGCTGCGCTGCCGCGCCGCAAGGGCGGCGTGGCGACGGCGGAGACGATCATTGATCGACCGCCGAAGTAACGGCGAGCGATGACGCCAGGCACGGCGCGGCCCGCGGAAATATCAAGCAAATTCTCGTGAAATTGCCTGGGTTGAAGCGGAAGACATTCCGCTGACGATAGGGCATGGGCTCCCGCAGCGACGATCTCCTGCCCGGATCACCCGCCCCGGTTGCGCGGAACGCGACATTTTTGTCGCCTTGCAACATCCTCATGCGAGCCGTGCTTCAGAAAACCCTTGATAGAGGTCCATCAAACCGGAAAGGTCTGCCCCCAAGGATGCCGCCAGTGGCGCTGCGGCTCCGACGGGGTCGCGAGAGAGTCATGACGTTTTCGGCAAGTCCGGCCAAGGAGCGTGCTGTCCGCCCGAAACGGCCGCGCCACCTCAGCCACGCGATGCGTTGCGAGACCGCATTCCGCCTGATCCTGTCGGAATGCCTCGAAGAGGTCTCGACCAACCACGAAGCGGTCTGTACCGGCGATCCTTCGGCACTCCACCGCACCCGCATTGCGCTGACACGGTTGAAAGCCGCGATCGCTTTCTACGGACGAATGGTGGCGGACACGGAATGGACGAGGTTGAGATTCGAGCTGAAATGGCTGAGCGCGTATCTCGGCGCGACCCGCGACCTCGACGTCGCGATCGAGAACAGCAAGGGCCAGCCTGAAGAGCGTTCGTTCAAGGCCGCGCGGGCCGAGGCCTTCGAGCGGCTCAAGGACGCGCTGCAAAGCGAGCGTTACCAGCAATGGCTGGAGGGCATGTGGGACTGGATCGGCAGCGGCCCGTGGACCACAAGGCAAGATCGCACCGCCGCGCAGCGGCGGGCCGTTCCGGTATCGGTCTTTCATGCACGCCGACTTGCGCGATGGCACAAGAAGCTGACGCGCAAGAGCCGCGGCTTGCCGGGCATGGGCAAGAACAAGCGGCATCGCGTGCGGCTTGCCAGCAAGCGGCTGCGCTACGCGATCGAGTTCTCGGAAGGCGGGTTGGGGGCCGAGGACTATGCGTCGTGGCGGCTCATTCTGAAACATCTGCGCAAGGCGCAGCAGATCCTCGGTGAACTGAATGACGCCGAGGTCCGCCGCACGCTCGCCGCGAGCACGACGGATCAGCAGAAGGTCATGAACCGCCAGGCCGGGCATGAGAAGACGCTGGATCGGAAGCGCAGGAGCCAACTGCTGCGCCGGGCCACGGTCGTCTATCGGAAGATTGCCGGATGAATCCATCCGCTCGTTTGCCGCGCCTGCCCTCGCGATCCGCATCGGCGATCCCCGGTACGATTCTCATGTGCGGCTACTCTGCCATAGTGTTTCCGAAACCCCTTTCGCTCGGTTATCACCATGCCTGACGGCTCTTCCACGGCGCATCTCTATCGGCCCAAGCTCGTCACCACGCTGACCGAGGGTTATGGGCTGGCTGCTTTCCACCACGACGTGATGGCCGGGTTGACGGTTGCGGTGGTAGCGCTGCCGCTGTCGATGGCGATTGCGGTCGCCTCCGGCGTGACGCCGGAACGCGGGCTGTTTACGGCGATCGTCGGCGGCTTCCTTGTCTCGGCGCTCGGCGGCAGCCGGTTTCAGATCGGCGGACCGGCCGGCGCCTTCATCGTCCTGGTCGCGGCGACCGTCGCACAGTTCGGGGTTGAAGGGCTGCTGCTTACCGTCCTGGTCTCCGGCCTGATGCTCACGCTGATCGGTGCGGTGGGACTCGGATCGCTGATCCGCTACATCCCGCATCCGGTCACCGTCGGGTTCACCTGCGGTATCGCTGTCACTATCCTGGCGAGCCAGTTGCGGGATCTTGGCGGGCTGACCTTCGCCGGCACCGAGCCCGGACCGTTTCTGGAGAAGCTCGCAGCCCTTGCCCACGCGCTTCCGACCTTGAACTGGTCGGCGCTGGCGGTCGGCGCCGGTTCGGCTGCGCTGATTTTTGTACTGCGCGCGTGGCGGCCGGCATGGCCGGCGATGCTGATCGCCGTCGTGCTGGCTTCGATCGCCACGCTACTGCTGCATCTGCCGATCGCGACGATCGGCAGCCGCTTCGGCGAGATTCCGCGCGGCCTGCCGGTGCCGCATTTGCCTGGTATCTCGTCAGGCCTGTTGCTAAAGATCCTTCCGGCCGCGCTCTCCTTCACGCTCCTCGGCGGCGTCGAAAGCCTGCTCTCGGCAAAGGTCGCCGACGGCATGACCGGACGCAAGCACCGCTCCAACATGGAACTGGTGGCGCAGGGGATTGCCAACATCGCCTCGGCGCTGTTCGGCGGGATCAGTGTCACTGGCACGATCGCACGCACGGCAACCAACGTCCGCGCCGGCGCACGCAGCCCTCTCTCCGGCATGATGCATTCCGCGTTCCTGCTCGCGTTCATGGTCCTGGCCGCGCCGCTCGCGAGCTATATCCCGCTCTCGGCGCTCGCCGGCGTCCTGGTTGTGGTGTGCTGGTACATGGCGGAGAAGGAAGCATTCCTGCAGCTGATCGTCGGCTGGCGCGGGGCAGCGGGGTTGATTCCGGCCTTTGCCCTGACCGTGTTCAAGGACCTGACGTTCGGTATCGTTACAGGGTGCCTGCTCGCCGCGATGTTCGCGGCCATCGACCGTTGGCGGCGGCCCGACGAGAGCTAATCGCTGTCGCGCAGCACCAGTTCGAAGCCGAGATCGGCGCGACGCTCGCCGCTCCAGCGCCAGCGCCAGCGGGCTGCAGTCCGGTCGCTCGCAGCGCCATTTACTCCTGCGTTGATTCCAGGAGACCGCGGCGGCATGCTGAAACGAACCGGAGTCCGGACGTTGCGAAGACCCGTGCACGATCATGGCTGCACTGATCCGTTCCGACGCTTCGCGTGCGGCGTTGCCTTGATCCTGGTTGGCTTCGTTGGCGCGAAAGCGTGCGCGGCGGAGCTGTCGCTGGACGTGGCGAACATGCCGCGCATTGCCGTCGTCGACCCGCGTTTCCAGTCCTACAACATCGAGATGGTCGAGGTGACCGGTGGCCGGTTCTGGAAGCCCTACGCAGCAACGGGCGCGCTTGCCGACGAGAAAGTCGATCGGTTCGCGGAACGCTCCCCGCTCGATCTCCACGACATCAGGCTGCGCAAGCTCGCTGCGGCCCTGTCTCCCGCCTATCTCCGCGTCAGCGGAACCTGGGCCAATAGCACCTTCTTTGCGGATTCCGACACACCACCGTCGGTGCCGCCGGCGGGCTTCAAGAGCATCCTGACGCGACAGCAATGGCAAAGCGTGATCGATTTCTCGCGCGCGGTCGATGCATCGATCGTCACGTCATTTGCGATCAGCGCCGGGACGCGGGACGCGAACGGCCACTGGACACCGGACCGGGCGCAGCGCCTTCTCGCCTTCACTCGTTCCATCGGCGGACATATCGCCGCCGCCGAGTTCATGAACGAACCGGATCTCCTCGCCATCGGCGGCGCGCCCGAGGGATACGACGTTGCCGCCTACGGCCGAGACTTCACCGCGTTCCACAACTTCATGAAACAGGCCGCGCCTGATGTGATGGTGCTTGGCCCAGGCACCGTCGGCGGCGGCGCCGATGTAAAGGGTCTCTTTGCCGCCACCGCACCAGACGTTGATGCGGTCTCCTATCATCACTATGGTGCTCTCTCGGCACGGTGCGGCGGTGATCGCACGCCGGAGGCCGCACTGTCGGACGACTGGCTGGCGCGAACCGACGACACATTGACCTTCTATCGCGCACTGCGGGATCGCTTCGCGCCGGACAAGCCGATCTGGCTGACCGAGACCGCCGAGACCGCGTGCGGCGGCGATCGCTGGGCCGCAACTTTCATCGACACATTCCGCTACGTCGATCAACTCGGGCGGCTTGCCAGGGCAGGCGTTCAGGTGGTGATGCACAACACCATCGCCGCAAGCGACTATGGCCTGCTCGACGAGCGGACCCACCTGCCGCGGCCGAACTATTGGGGCGCGCTGCTGTGGCGTCGGCTGATGGGCACGACCGTTCTGGATGCCGGGATTGCGCCACGACCCGGTCTTCACATCTACGCGCATTGCGCGCGCGATATTCCGGGCGGCGTCGCCTTGCTCGTTATTAACATTGATCGGGAAAAGCCGCACGAGCTGGCTATCCCGGCCACATCGCAACGCTACACCTTGTCGAACAAAAATCTCGCCGATGGCTCGGTCCAGCTCAACCGAACCACACTGGCGCTCGGGCCTGCGGATCAATTCCCGGCTCTCAAAGGTGAAGCAACCGCGGCCGGGACGATCACGGTCGCACCGGCAACGATCAGCTTCCTGACCGTTGCCAAGGCTGAGAACGCCAATTGCCGGTAGTGGTCGATATCCTATGCGGCGTCGCGGCCGGCGTCCGACGTGTCAGGTGAGCGCGCCACCAAGTGACCGAGCATGATCGCCGTCATCAGCCGCTCCATCTCGAGCCAGGCGGTGACGTGCGACATTGTCGGCCGCGCGCCACGCGCCAATTGACTTGCGTCGTCGATCGCCGTCAATCCGCGCGGATAGAACTCGCGGAAGATCACCCTTTCGGCCAATCCATCGACCACGCGGAAATTCAGCGTCTTCGACAGTTCGCTCAGGGCTTCTCCAACGAGGCGCTTGTTGCGCGAGCCGAGCGTGGACAGCCGGTTGCGCAGCACCACCCAATCGAATGCCGGCTGGTCGTGGGCGCTGCGCTGGCGCCGCGCCTGCTCCACCATCTTCGCGTAATGGCTGATGCCTGTGACCTTGAAGGACTCGGCATCGACGGTGCCGAGCACGTCGAAATCGAGAAAGCTGTCGTTCAACGGCGTGATCAGCGTATCCGCCAGCGAGTGGGCAAATGAGGTCAGGTAGGTGTCGTGACCGGGACCGTCGATGACGACGAAATCGTGTGAACGGCTGAGCCGTTCGACGATCTCGGCCAGCGCGCTACGCCCGAGCGTCTCAACCTCGCTGGTCCTGCCACTCACGGTCTCGAAGCACATATGCGTCGGGACGCCAAGTTCGAGCGAGGCTTCGCGCGCCCAATCCCGCCGGTTGTCGACGTAATGGGTGAGCGTCTTCTGCTTGTTGTCGAGATCGAGGGTGGCAACGCGCTGACCCGCCTTGATCAGTGCAATGGCGACATGCATGGCAACTGTCGATTTGCCGGAGCCGCCCTTGTTGTTTCCTACGACAATTACACGTGCGCTTGTCATGCGTTTCCAGACCGGACGCTTGAGCCAAAGCAGGACGAAATTGAATTCGGTAGCGAATCAAATTCTCGCTGATTCGACGAATCTCGACAAGAGTCGTTGCAACATCGTCATGATCGAAATATGGGCTGCGACATCATTGTCACAACCACAACCAGTGCACGTATCGTGAACAACCCCAAAGCTGGAATCTAGCGCCCCTGGAACACGGCCGCGCGGCGTTCCACGAACGACTTGATGCCCTCGGCCGCATCCGCGGTGTTGAGCACGCGTTCGCGGATCTGCGGGATGACCGCAATCGCCGCCTGCTCACCCGCTTCGATGAACTTGCGGCCCGCCTCCTTGGTGACCTGGATGCCGAGCGGCGCGTTACGCGCGATGATTTCGGCCAGCGCCATCGCACGCTCGACCTGTTGTCCCGCCGGCACGACCTCCTGCACCAGACCAATGCGATGCGCCTCAGCCGCCGAGAACTCGTCGCACAGCAGCAGATGATACATCGCGTCGCCCCATCCGGCACGGCTGATGTAGCGGAAATGCGCGCCCGCCAGCGGCGCGATGCCGCGCTTCGCCTCCATCTGGCAGAAACGGCAGTCGTCTGCGGCGACGACGATGTCGCCGGCCAGCATCATCTCGATGCCAACAGTGAACACGATGCCCTGCACCGCGGTGATGATTGGCTTCCGGCACCGCTTCGCTAATCCGAACGGATCGATATTACCGTCCGGCAACGGCTTGCGCGTCGCGGTCGGGCCGAAGAATTTCGGCATGTCGAGACCGGCGGTGAAATTGTCTCCGGCGGCGCAGAGCACACCGACCCAGAGGCCGTCGTCGCCGTCGAGCAGCGTCAGCGCGTCGGACAGTTCCGCCATCATCTCCGGGCTGAACGCGTTCTTCTTGGCGGGATTGTCGATGACGATCTTCAGGATGTGGTCATGCCGTTCATGACGGACCCGCCCCTCGCTTGCGCTGCCTGACATCGGTTCCTCCCACGTTTGTGACTGGTTGAATTCTGGATGATACTTGTCATCCATATGCATGATGGTCATAATGCTAATCCAGAGTCAAACTGCCGAGGTTACGCGAGATGGGTCATTCCCAGGCCGACAAGGCCAGGAGCCGCGAGCGCATTCTGAACGAGGCCGCGACTGAGATTCGCGACAAGGGCCTCGATGCGCTGAGCATCGGCAGCCTGATGCAACGGGTGAATCTCACCCATGGCGGCTTCTACGGGCACTTTGGGTCGCGTTCGGACCTGATCGCGGAAGCGCTCGAGCAGGCGCTGGCCGCCGGCGAAGCCGCTGCGCACGCGTCGCGCGACCCCGATAAGCCGGTCAGTCTGAATACGATGGCCCGGAGCTACCTCAGCCGCACGCATCGCGACTCCCGCAAGTCCGGCTGCGCGATGGCCGCGCTGATCTCGGACGTCGGGCGCGCGGATGAGCCGTGTCGCGCCGTGATGGAACCGTATATCGAGGCATTCATCGCCAAGGTCGCGCGCGTACTCGGCGATGAAGACGATGAACAGGCGATCATGGCGGTCAGCGCGATGATCGGCGCGCTCGCGATCTCGCGGGTCATCACCGACCAGAGGCGGTCCGATGCCGTGCTGCGTACCGTCCGGGACGGCATTATCGCGATGGCGTCGGATCAATGATTTTGCCCACAATGCGGGTCAAATTGACGCCAAGTTGACGGAGTGAGCCATGAACGATCGATCTGGCCTTGAGCCAAACGCCGTGCAGGGAAGCGTGTTGATCGCAGGTGTCGGCGCATCGAATGGCCTCGGCGCCGCGATCGCGCGCCGCTTTGCCGCGGGCGGCTATCCCGTCGCGATTGCAGGTCGCAACGCCGAGAAGCTTACAGCCACCGCGGCCGAACTTGCCGCGACCGGCGCGACGATCGCGCAAATCGTCGGCGATGCCTCCACGGCGGCCGACACGGCCCGCTTCGTCGAATTTGCCGAGAGGCTCGCGCCGCTGGCGATGGCCGTGCACAATGCAGGCTCCAACCGGCCGGCGCCGTTCCTGAAAGTCAGCGAGCAGCGCTTCGAGGAACATTGGCGCGAGCATGCGCTCGGTGGTTTCCATCTGGCACAGGCCGCGATCCCGGCGCTGCTCAAGCGCGGCGGCGGCACACTGGTATTCACCGGTGCCAGCGGCTCGTTGCGCGGCAAGGCCAACTATTCGCCATTCGCCTCGGCCAAGGCTGCGTTGCGCGCGCTGGCGCAGAGCGTTGCGCGCGAATTCGGGCCGCAGGGCATTCACGTCGGCCATGTCGTGGTCGATGGCGGCATCGAGGGCGATCGGCTTCTCAGCCTGCGCCCGCAATTGAAGGACGACCGCGGGCCGGATGGGCTGCTCAATATCGCCGCCATCGCGGATGCCTATTGGGTGCTGCATCACCAGCATCGCAGCGCGTGGACGCTGGAGCTCGATCTGCGCCCATGGGCGGAGTCATTCTGACGCCGCGACGCCGATTTGTGGTCGATCCGGACCGCCTCCGAGCGGGCTGACCAGTCTGCCAGACACGGAAACCCAGCGTTTCACGGCGTATCCTTGTCCGGCCGTGGTCAGCCATTAGTTTCGGGTGATCCCAACCGAAGCCTCGACTGCGCAGGCTTGCGGACGTCGCCTCGCAGGCGTCGCCCCCGTGATCCGCGCAGATTGGAGGCGCATGGCGTAGATTGCGCCACACCGACAACTGGATTGAGCGATGACCACCTCTCTCGAATTTGGGCTCGATACGTTCGGCGACGTCACGAGAGACGCCGTCGGCGCGCCGCTGCCGCATGCGCAAGTGATCCGCAACGTGGTCGACGAGGCAATGCTGGCCGATGAACTCGGGATCGATTTCATCGGGCTCGGCGAGCACCACCGCGCCGACTTCGCGATCTCCGCTCCCGAGATCGTATTGGCCGCGATCGCCGCGCGGACCCGGAACATCCGCCTCGGCTCTGCCGTCACCGTGCTGAGCTCCGACGATCCGATCCGGGTGTTCCAGCGCTTCGCCACCGTGGACGCAGTCTCGAACGGCCGCGCCGAGGTGATCCTCGGCCGCGGCTCCTTCACCGAGTCGTTTCCGTTGTTCGGCTTCGACCTGCGTCAGTACCACGAGCTGTTCGAGGAGAAGCTCGACCTCTTCACCGAGCTGCTGAAGCAGGAGCCGGTGACCTGGCAGGGCAAGCTGCGCCCGCCGCTGAACAACCAGTCGGTCTATCCACCGGTCGAGCACGGCAGGCTGAAGACCTGGATCGGCGTCGGCGGCAGCCCTGAATCGGTGGTGCGCGCGGCGCAATACGATTTGCCGCTGATGCTCGCCATCATCGGCGGCGACCCCAAGCGCTTTGCGCCCTATGTCGACCTGCACCAGCGCGCCTATCAGCAGCTCGGCCGCGCGCCGCAGCCGATCGGCGTGCATTCGCCGGGCTACGTTGCCGAGACCGACACCCAGGCCAGGGAAGAGCTGTGGCCCGACCACAAGGTCATGCGCGACCGCATCGGCAAGGAGCGCGGCTGGCCGCCGATGGGGCGCGATGAATTCGTGCAGGAAGCCGATCACGGATCGCTCTATGTCGGCTCGCCCGAGACCGTCGCGCGGAAGATCGCCACCACCGTGAAGGCGCTCGGGCTGGCGCGTTTCCAGCTGAAATACTCGGCCGGACCCCTGCCGCATGAGAAGCTGATGACGAGCATCGAGCTCTATGGCCGCAAGGTGGTGCCGATGGTGCGCGAGATGCTCGCGTCGTGAAAAGTAAAACCCCGGCGGTTCACTGGTGCGCCCGCATCAGTGGATCGCCGCATACATGATCTTTTCCTCGGTGGCTTCGAGCGCAGAGAACTCCTCCACCACCTTGCCCTGGCGCGAGACGAGAATGCGGTCCGACAAGGCCAATATCTCCGGCAGGTAGGATGATATGACCACGACGGCCTTGCCTTCGTCGGCAAGCCGGTTGATCAATTCATGAATCTCGACGATCGCGCCGACGTCGACGCCGCGTGTGGGCTCGTCGAAGATGATCAGTTCGGGCTCCTGCACCAGCGATTTGGCAATCACGACCTTCTGCTGGTTGCCGCCGGAGAGCTCGACCACTTTCACCTCGTCACCAATCGCGCGCACGTTGAGACGCTCGATCCAGGTCTTGCCGACCGCATTGGCCTCGCGCGAGGACACCAGCATGCGGCCGTTCGGAAACTTGGCTAGCAGGCCGAGATAGATGTTCCGCGCGATCGAGGCGGTCTCGAAGAAGCCCTCGACCTTTCGGTCCTCAGTGACGTAGGCGATGCCGGCCTTGACCGCCGGCGCCGGGACCCGATACCGCACGGGCCTGTCATGCAGCAGGATTTCGCCACCGTGAAAGAAATCCCGCTTCAACACGCCGGCGACGACCTTGAAAGTTTCGGTGCGGCCCGCCCCGACGAGGCCGAACACACCGGTGATCTGCCCGGCAAACACCGACAGCGAATTGTTCTTCACCATCGGCGCCATCTTCAGGTTCTGCACCGTCAGAACGCGCGCACCGGGCGCGCGGACGCGATCCTTGCGTGCGCCGTAGAGCGTGTTGGAGAGATCGCGCCCGACCATCGCCTGGACGATTGCCGCCCGGTCGAATTTGGCCGCGTCATCAGTCACGACATGCTTGCCGTCGCGCAGCACCGTGATCCGGTCGGCGAGCAGCAGCGCTTCCTCGAGCGCATGCGAAATGAAGATGATCGAGACGCCGCGCTTCTTCAGATCGCGAACCAGGTCGAAGAAGTATTTCTTCTCTTCCGGCGTGAGCGATGCTGTCGGTTCGTCGAAGATGATGACCTTGGCGCGGTGCAGGACCGCTCGCGCGATCTCCACCATCTGTTTCTTGGCTGCGCCAAGCGCGCCGACGGTCGCCGTCGGCGTCACGTCGAAATTGAGCGACTGCAGGAACTGCTGCGCGGAGATATAAATCCCGCGCAGGCGGTTGTAGAATTTCTCCTGCCCCAGAAACAGGTTCTGCGCCACGGTCATGGTGGGCACCAGACTGTTCTCCTGGAACACCATGGCGATACCGAGATTGCGCGCCTCCAGCGGGGTCTTCGGCGCGAACTCGGTGCCGTCGACCCTCATCGTTCCCGATGTCAGCGTCACGACACCCGCCATGATTTTGGTCAGCGTCGACTTGCCGGCGCCGTTCTCGCCGACCAGCGCATGGATTTCGCCGCGGCGGAGGTCGAAATCGACCTGCTCGATGGCAGGGACGCCCGCATAGAGCTTGGTCGCCTTGCTCAGGGACAGCACAATGTCGCTCATGCGCCGAATTCCTCCGTGAGCGCAGCTAGCGGCAATCTCAGGACCCGCCCAGGCCCCTTGGCGATGATCACCAAATCGGTGCCGGATTCGATCGCCGCGACGATGCCGTGATTGACGCCGTCGACGCGGCTGTGCAGCGAATACAGCGGCACGCCCTCTTCGCTGAGGCGGATGACAAGGCCATAGGAGCGCGGCGGCGCCCACGGCTTGATGACGCCCATCGTCTTGATGTGCGCGCCCTGCATCGGTTCCTTGAACGACTGACCGGAGCGCACCCGCGGCGCCACCCAATAGCTGGGATCAATCTCCGCCATCATACGGCGGCGAAAAGCCGGCTCGCGCAGGACGAATTCGACGAGTTGGGTGCGCGCTGTGAACGCCGTCAGCCAATAGCCGCCCCCCGAAGCCCTGGAAAGCCGCGACGGATAGACCGGCAGATGGCCGAGCACGACCCGGCTCGATCCATCCGGCGCGATCAGCATCAACCGGTGCCGCCAGCTCTCGCTGACGAAGACGCCGTCGCTCGCGGCGCAGGCGCCAAAGGCATAGCCGAGCCGTCCGGCGACCTGGGTCACGGATCTGCTTTTGGGATCGAGCCGGTAGACCCGGCCGCTACGGTTCAGCTCCATCAGGTCGCGCGCCCAGTCGTCGACGCCACAACTCGCCGAACCGTCCGTTGCGATCAGCGTGCCGTCGGGCGCAAGCGCCAGCGCATTGATGGCGTTGAAAGCGGGATCAGCAAAGGTCGCGGTCGCCTCGCCAGAAGCTGGATCGGAATAGAGACGCACCTCGCGGCCCGCAAGCGCGACCGCAAGCCCACCATCGGGCAGCGCACAGAGCGCCGAGATCGGCTGGTCGAAGGTGCGCAGCTCGGTTGCGGTGCTCTCGTCGAGACGCAGCAGACGCCTTCCGTCGGCGAGATACAGCCGTCCGCCGGCGCTTGCGAGATCTTCCGGCGCGTCGCACGAAAACAGCGTCTCGGCGGCTTCCAGCTTCTGGTTCGGCTTCAGTGCCCCGTCGAACGACGGCACGGTGATGGTCGCTTCGCCGCGGCCGAGAAAGCGGTTGGCGAACTCCCTGACAGCGGCGATCAAGACAGCTTCCCCCATCGCTTGTCATACTGCACGAAGTTTGGATCGGCGCCGTCGAGCTTGTAGCGGCCGATGCGATTATTGGCGATGCCGCCGAGATAGAGATAGCCACGGTGCTCGCGCATCGAGGTGATCATCGGATGATTGGCGCCGCGCAGGTCCCAGAACGATTCGAGGATCTTGCCCTGCTCGTTGAACTTGACGACGCAGCCGGTATTGATGTTCGGGAACAGCCACTCGTCGACCGGCACGCGCTTGGCCATGCGGCGGCGGAAGCCCGGCATCTTCCAGGCGAGATCAAGCGAGGGGCTGCGCATGCCGACCAGGGCGAGCCAATAGTTCCCGTCGGACGCGAGGTTGATGTTATCGGGATAGCCCGGCAGATTATCCATTACGACCTCGACCGTCCCCTTCCTGGCGCCTTCGAACCAGTAGCGCTTGATCGAGCAGCCGAACGTCTCGGCGAACAGGATCGACTGCCCGTCGCTGGCGACGCAGATGCCGTTGGGAAATTTGAGCCCGCGTAATGCGGTATGCGTGCTGCGCGTCTTTGTGTCATAGCAGATGATGCGGCCGTTGCCGCGCGCTTCAAGGCCGTCGATCGGCCACTCGTCCATCTCGTAGCGCACGGTCGCCTCGGAGAAGAAGATCAGCCCGTCGTCGGTGATGTCGAGGTCGTCGGCGAGCCGAAGCCTAGAGTCGTCGTTGACCGAATGCATGCTGCGGTTGGTCTCGTCGGTCGCCTTCTCGACCGTCCCGTCAGGCTTGATCCGGTACAGTCCCATCCCACCGATGCAGACATAGAGATTGTCTTCGCGATCGAAGGCCATGCCGAGCGGCTGGCCGCCGATATGGGCAAACACTTCCATCTTCTCATAGTCCGGGGCGAGAAAGCGCATGATGTCGCCATGCCGCGAACCGGCATAGAGATTGTCGTGGCGGTCGAGGATGACGTCTTCCGGCGCCTCGATCCGCCCGAGCCCGATCAGGGTCACGTCGCGCAGCTTGTCGTTCTGTTCGAACGGTCCGCCCGCGCCGATCTCGGTTGCCGGCGGCGGCGGCAACGCGTGATAGGTCGGCGCGACGTAGACCTTGCTGATGATGCGGGTGCGGTTCTTCTGCCAGCGGATATCGACCATCGCGGCAATCAGCAGGATGCCGGCGAGCGCCATGCGGTTGATGCCGCCCCGCGCGTTCATCGTCGTCAGGCCGTTTGTGATCAGCAGGACGATCAGCACGCCAACCAGTGACTTCGCGACCGACCCCTTGCCGCCGCCGAGCGTGATGCCGCCGAGCACGGTTGCGGTCAGCACGATGACCTCGAGGCCGACACCGATGTCGCCGCCGACCGTGCCGAGCCGAGCCGCAAAGAACAGCGCGCCGATGCTGGTCAGTACGCCGCTGGCGACATAGCAGAGTGCGATCGTGCGGCGGACCGGGATGCCGGAATTGTAGGCCGAGCGGCGCGAGCCGCCGATCGCGGTGATGTGCCAGCCGGGACGCAGCCGCGTCATGAAGATATGGCCGAAGATCACGATCACGATGTAGACGATCGCGACGCTGGGGACGCCGAAGACGTCGCCGCCGCCGATGAAATTCCATGACGGAATATCGGGAAATGCCGCGGCGATGTCGTTGGAATAGCGTTGAATCAGAAGATCGAATGCCGAGCGATAGATGATCAGCGTAATCAGCGTGGTGATGAAGGCACGCAGCCTGAGATAGCCGATCAGGACGCCGTTGACGGCACCGAGCAACGCTCCGAAGACGAGCGTGGCCGCGACCACCGCCGGAACCGGCCAGCCCAGCACGTCGAGAAGATACAGGGCACAGAAGTCGGTGAGTGCAAACGTCGAGCCAACCGACAGATCGATGCCGCCGACGATGACGACCAGCGCCATCCCGAGCCCGATGAAGCCGATCTCTCCGGCCTGGCGCGCGGTATCAGCCAGGCTCGCCGGCGACAGGAAGTGATCGATGGATCGACTGAGCGCGAAGCCGATGAGCAGCAGCAGGATGACCGGGATTGCGGTCTCCGTCCACCGCTTGGACAGGATCTCGCCGAGAAGGTGATCGGGCCAGTAGCGGTAGCGCAGGCTCGTCAGGGTGTCGCGCATCGGCATTCCATCGGTCTTCGAATTTCGGGGCATGACGTCCCGGGCGCAAAGCAGCCCGGGACGTCTCGTCGCGGCTATTTCTTCATATCGCTGAGATTCCAGCACGCGGTTTGGCTATCGGCATTTTCCTTGGTGATCGGAATCAGCGTGGTGTATTCCGAGCCCTTGACCGAACCGGCCTTCACGCCTGACGACAGCAACCACTTGATCGTGCCGGCCATCTGCGCCGCCTGCGTCGGCACGTCGTAGCTCAGGTTGAGGTCGAAGGCGCCGGACTTCACCAACTCGCAGGCGCCCTTGCGTTCGCCGCCGCCAGAGGTCGCCAGGAACACCTTCCCGGTCAGGCCAGCTTCCTTCACTGCGGCTGCCGTGCCGATGTCCATGCCGTCCCAGAAGCCCACGATGCCGCAGAGATCCGGATTCTGTTTCAGCACGGTCTGCGTGATCGCCTTGGCCTTCGCCGCATCCCAATCGGCGGCCTGGCTCGACACCACCTTGATCTCCGGATGCTTGGCGAGAACGTTCTCGACGCCCTTGAGCGTGTAGGCACTGGTGGCCGCCGACAGCGCGCCCTGAATAATCGCGATCTTGTTGGACTTGCCCTGGCACGCCTTCACCACCGCCTCGGCGTTCTTCTCGCCGATCTCGATCCAGTTGGCGCCGACGAAGCCTGAGCTGCGATAGGCCGATCCCATGTTGATCTGGATGACATAGATGCCTTCGTTTTCGGCGCGTTGCAGCAGTTTGGCATAGGTCTGCACGTCCGGGTTATGGATCACCATCACGGCCGGCTTTTCCGAGATGAGCGAGGTTACCGCCTGCGCGCCCGCATTGGTATTCCAGTTGGGGTCGCGGATCTCGAACTTCACGCCAAGCGGCTCGAGTTCCTTCTTCAAGCCGGCGTACCAGCCCTCGGTGAGGTCGAAATTCATGGCGACCGGCACATAGGCCACCGTCTTTCCCGCGAGGGACTCCTTGAACGATTTCTGGAACGGCTCGTCCAGGCCTTGTTGGGCCAGCGCCGGTGCGGCGACGGCCGCGAGCCCTAGCGTCACGATGATCACCTTTGCAGTCCTGACAACACGCTTCATTGCTTCCTCCTTGGTCGTGGTTTGTTATCGCTTCGATTTTAGATGTCGCCCTGCTGTGCCGTTTCCTCGTTGCGCGGATTCAGGACTGAGTCCGTAATCACGGCGAGCAGCAGGACCACGCCCTTGATTAGATTTTGCCCGGCATACGAGATGTCGAGGATCGTCATGCCGTTGAGCATGGTGCCGATCAGCAGCGTGCCTATGACGACGTTGAGGACGCCGCCGCGGCCGCCGGATAGCCCGATGCCTCCGAGCACGACGACGAGGATGACGTCGTAGATCAGCGTCGAGTTGAAGATGCGGGTCGGCATCGAATTGACCGACGCCGCCATCACCAGGCCGGCGAAGCAGCCGATCAGCGCCGTCACGACATATTGCAGCACCACGATGGGGCGCGAAGGAATTCCGGTGGCGCGCGCGGCGTAGGGATTATCGCCGATGGCGTAGATGTAGGCGCCCCATCGTGTCTGGCGCAGCAGAAACGCGACGACGACGCAGGCGATGGCGAACATGATGATCGGGGTCGGAATCCCGAGAATGGTGCCCTGTCCGAGCCGCTCGAAGCCCGCCATGCCGGGGCTCCATTGCACGACGTCGAGCTGGAACAGCGCGGCCTGGCCGAGCCCGGCCAGCAGCAATCCGGTGGCGAGCGTCGCGAACAGCGACGGCACTTCGGCATAGGCAATGAGCCAGCCGTTGACGAGGCCGAAGGCGATCGCAAGCAACAGCGCCGCGATCAGCGACGTCGGCAGCGAGTACCCGTTCTGCACCAGTTGCAGCACGAGACCCGGCGGAACGGCAAGCGCCGCGATCAGCGAGATATCGATGCCGCGGCCGATCACGACGATCGCCATGGCAAGGCCGAGAATGCCGAGCACCGCCACGTTCTGCAGCAGGGTGAGCATGTTGTCCGCCGTCAGGAAGCCGCGCAGGAAGATCGAGAATGCCAGGAACAGGACGGCAAAGACCGCGAAGACGACCTCCTGCTGGCTGAATCGAAAGCGCTTCATTACGTTGTCCTTCTTCCGGGCCGTTCCCGCCCCGCTTGTCTTGACCTTGACCGGGCGCCGTTCGCCGCACCGCCTCCCGGGCGCACCTGGTTCGACAGAGCGGCGCCAACAAATGCCCCGACCGCATCGATGTAACTGTCGATCGACGTGCCGCGCCTGCGGTACTTGGCGCGTTTGACGTACCAGTCCTGCAGCAGCGGCTTGATCAGCGACGCGCTGAGCGTGATTTCGTCGGTCGCAAAGCTGCCGCTCGCAACGCCCTGCTTGATGACGTCGGCGATGATCTTTTCGGTCATCACTTCCATATCGACCGCGCGCTGTCGCTCCGCCGGCGGAAACGATTTCGCCTCCATGAACGCGAAGACAAACCAGGGCTGCATCGCCTCGCTCATCCGGACATGGGTCGCGATCACCCAATCGAGATGCTTGCGGGCGTCCGTCTTCACCTCGTCGGGCGGCGCGGTGAGGATTTCGACCGCAGTGGCCGCGACTTCGCCAAGGATCATCGAGAGCAGTGTCGGCTTGCTGTCGAAATAGGTGTAGAGGCCTCCCATGCTGAGGCCGGAGGCTTCGGCGAGCTGCCGCAGGGTGGTGGCGTGAAAGCCCTGCTTGTTGGAAAGGGCCAATGTGGCGCTGATGATGCGTGCGAGGTTCGCGACCGCGAGGCGGGTTTTCCGGACGCGGACGGAATCCCGATGGCGCTCGAGGATGCGTGCGCAAAGCACTTCCGTCGAGAACGCGTTCGGCCACGGCGCTTGTCGCGCGAGGTCCACGTCGCCTCCCAATTCTTTTTCCGGACGCTTGTTGTCGTCCGGGTTCGGGCTGATGCTCCCGTTGTCTTAGTCTTAGCGCAGGGTTCGCCCGCGGGAAAAGGGGGAACCGGATTTTTTTCGAGCAAGCGCTCGCTTTTTTCTGCGACCACCGGTTGCAGCAGATTGCGCGATCCCAACAAATGATGTCGGTCGCGTCGGCGACGCCCCAAGTGTCAACAGCTATCGAAAGCTCAACAAAAACAATGAAGTCTGCTCGCGATTGATCACCTTGTCGCCGCTTGTTGGCGGGATTTCAGTGGTCAATCGGTGGTCGGCGGCATTGCCTCTCACGTCGCGCCCTTCAACCGATCCGCCATGCGCTCAGCGATAGCAACCGTGGTCAAATGGGTGTTGGCGCGCGGGACCTCCGGCATGATCGAGGCGTCGATCACGCGCAACCCTGTGCATCCGATCACCCGGCATTCGCGATCGACGACCGAGCGCGCATCGTCCGGCGCGCCCATGCGGCAGGTGCCGCTCGCATGCTGCGCGTCGCTGCACTCGGCGAACAGCCAGTCATCCAGCTCTGCGTCGCTGAACGGCTCGTTCATCGAGCGCCCGCTTGCACCGTAATCGACGCGGTGGGCGATATCGGTCACTCCAGGCTGCAGGCAGATATCGCGCAGGCGACGCACGCCGTCGCGCAGGCGCACCAAATCCCCGGGGTCGGACAGCATGCGCTCCTCGACCGACGGATCGACCTCGGGGTCGGTCGTGGTGATGCGGACGTGGCCCTGGCTGAAGGCCTGATAGACGGAGACCGCGATGCGTCCCAGCGTGACATCAGCCATCGATTGCCGCGAGCGGGCGAGGTTGCCGGCGATCATGATCATGTCATTGTCGCCGGTCCCTGCGAGGCCGGACGAGTAGCGCAGGCAACAATTGGTGTGCCGGTGCATCAGCGTGCTGACCTGACTGCCTTCGCGCAGATGCAGCAGTGCGTTCACGATCGGATGGTCGAGCAGGTTGTCGCCGACCGGCAAGTCTGCGCGGATCGGGATGCCGAGCGTCTCAAGCAGGGCGACGGGCCCGACGCCGGAGCGCTGCAGGATGGCCGGCGAATGGATGGCGCCGGCGCAGAGGATCACCTCTTGCGTCGCGCGGGGCATGTAGGATTGGCCGTTCACGCGGACCCGGACGCCGCTGGCGTGCAGCCGGTTGCCTTCGAAGGCGATGGTGTCGACCAGGGCATCGCCGACGATGTCGAGGTTGGCGCGGCCGCGCGCCGGCTCCAGATAGCCGTCATTGGTGGAGATCCGCAGTCCGGCCTCGCTATTGATGGCGTAGGGCGAGACGCCGGTGCCGCTCGGCGCGTTGTGATCCTCACACCAGCCATAGCCCAGGGCGAGCGCCGACGAGCGTAACGCCCGGTCGACATTGCCCCAATCCGGGATCGGCGCTCGATACACCGGGATCGGGCCGCGATCGCCGTGATAGGGCGCATCGGGGAAATTCTTGTCGGTCTCGAGCTTGCAGAAATAGGGCAGCATCTCGTCCCACGACCAGCCCGTGCAGCCAGCGGCGGCCCAGCGGTCGATGTCGTCGGGCACGGCGCGGATCGCGATCTGGCCGTTGATCGTGGAGTTGCCACCCATGGCGCGACCGCGCCAGAGCAGCAGCGGCTGCTGCCGCTCAGTGCGCCGCGCCAACAGCTTCGGCCAGCGGAAGTCGTCATCGCCGATGGCGCGCATCGGGTTCGGGATGCGGATGTGTTCCGGCGTGGTCGCGGTGCGCAGATCTGGCCCGGCCTCGAGCAGCAGCACGCGATGCGCCGGGTCTTCGCTGAGGCGCGCGGCCAGCGTCGCTCCGGCGGAACCCCCGCCGATGACGATCGTGTCGTATTCGTGTTCAATCACGTCGGGTTACTTCCAATGCCTGCGTTGGTTCGAAGGAGAGAGTCGTAGCATAAAACCGAAGTCACCACGGCGAGGCTACAGGAAGCCGAGGCGTCCCTGCCAATCATTCGCCTTCCTGCTCGAGGAATTAACTCGACCAAAACAGCGCATCGAGATTGCACGCGATTCGACAATCGATGCATAATCGTCAACTATCGCGGTCCGGGAGCTGGGTGGAGGCGGGACATGGACGGGACGCCGGATAAGCAAGGTCAAAACATGTCCGACGTGCCGAATGATGGACCGCAGAAGGATACCAGCGCTGCGACGCGCACACCGACCATTATTGTCGGTGTCGTTGCGGCGATCATCGTCGGGCTTTCCCTCTTCTATCTGCTGCGGCCGGTACCGCTGCTCGTGCAGGGCGAGGCCGATGCGACGCGGTTCGATATCGCCGCGCGTGTCGATGGACGGGTCAAGGAAATACCCGTCGAACGCGGTCAGAACGTTGCTGCGAATGCAGTGCTCGTAAGAATCGACAATCCGGAGACTATTGCCAAGCTCGAACAAACGAAAGCGGCGATGGCTGTTGCCGAGGCGCAACTCGCCAACGTGCTCGTCGGAACGCGGGCCGAAACCATTGCAGCGCGGAAGGCGGAGCTGGAGCGCGCGCAAGCGGCCGTGGTGCTGTCGCAGAAGACCTTCGACCGAACCCACACTTTGACCGAACAAGGCAATGCGCCGCAGGCCCGCCTCGATCAGGCGACCGATGCACTGCACGAAAGCGAACGCGGGGTCGATCAGGCCCAATCGGCCTACGAGCAGGCGGTCAACGGTTATACGAAGGAAGAACGCGCGATCGCGAAAACCAATGTCGAAAAGGCCAACGCCGACATCCAGAGCGTCCAATCGATCATCGATCAGCTCGTGGTCTACGCTCCCGTTGCGACGCAGATCTATCAGCGCAATGTGGAGCCGGGCGAATATGTCTCGCCGGGCGTGCCACTCGTTACCCTGATCGACTTGGCCGATGTCTGGATCCACTTCGATCTCCGCGAGGATCTCGTCAAGAGCCTGAAGGTCGGCGATCGCTTCGATGTCCATATTCCGGCTCTCGATGATCGTCGCGTGACGGTCGAGGTCAAGCTCATTGCGACCAAGGGCGAGTATGCGAGTTGGCGAGCGACGCGCGCGACGGGCGATTTCGACCTGCGGACGTTTTCGATCCGCGCCTACCCGGTCCAGCCGGTGCCCGAGCTGCGACCAGGAATGAGCGCCTATCTCGACTGGCAGTCACGGAAATGAGCGCGGCGTCGAAACCGGGATTTCTATCGGTCGCGCGCCGCGAGTGCCGATGGCTGTTTCACGATCGTGTGGCGTTGCTCCTGATCTTCGGCGTGCCGCTCTTTGCATTCGTGGTTCTCACAACGGTGTTCAGCCACCCGGTCATCCGGGGGCTCGGCGTGACTGTGGTCGACGAGGACAAGTCGGACGCGTCGCGGGCCCTGATACAATACGTCGCGGCGTCTCCAAGCCTGAAAATCGTCGACCGCTCCGGAACGCTGTCAACGGCCGTGCAGGACATACGGTCCGGGAAGGCGATCTCGGCAGTCTATATCCCGCCGGATTTCGAGCGCGACCTGAAGGCCGCACGCCGACCGCAGGTGGTCGGCTTCTATAACCAGCAGTTCCTGACAGCAGCCGGCATTGCATCCTCGGGGCTGAGCGATGCTCTGTCTGCCGCGGCGGCCGTGGCCGCTCCCGCCACACACGCTGCACCCGCGCCGGCGTCCTTGGGAACGATGACGGCGGAGACGATCGCGCTGGTCAACCCGCAGAAGAACTACGCGCAGTTCCTGTTGCGTGCGCTGCTGCCGACGATCATCCATGTGGTGATGACGCTCGCCGCGGGCTATTCCGTCGGTTCCGAATTCCGCCGCCGCGACGCCCGGGCCTGGCTCGAAAGTGCCGGTGGCGATCCGGTCGTCGCTCTGGTCGGAAAGCTCGCGCCGCTATTCGGCATCTTCTTCCTGATCATGTTGACCGTGCCGCTTCTCCTGGAGGGCGTGCTGCAAATCCCCTTCAAGGGAGATTTGCCGTTGATGCTCGCCGCCGGCTCGCTGCTCATTATTGCCTATCTGTCGCTGGGTGCCCTGCTGCAGCTGCTGGTCGGCGACCTCGCGACGGGGCTGGGACTTGCAGGCCTCATTGCCTCTCCTGCCTTCGGTTATGCGGGTGTCGGCTTTCCCTCCGTCGGCATGAGTGCGTTTGCGCAAACCTGGGGCGCGATCCTGCCACTGCGCTGGTACATGTCTGTCTTGCTGGGACAGGCGGCGCGCGGATTGCCGGTCTCGGAATCCGCCGTTCCATTCGCCGCGCTCGCGGGCCTCACGGTGCTGTTTGCCGGTCTCGCGCTGTGGCGCATGGCGAGCCTCCAGCGCAAGGGCTGGTTCGAGGCGGCCCGGCCGGTCGAGCCAACCGCCAGCGATCGGACACCGCGCGGCATCGGCGGTGCCTTCAAAGCCGAGTGGCGGCGCGTGCTCGGAACAAGAAGCGCCTTCAGCCTGCTGTTCCTGGCTCCACTGATTTACGGTGTCTACTATCCTCAACCTTATCTCAATCAGATCCTTCGCAAGCTTCCTATTGCGGTGGTCGATAACGATTTGAGCGACCTCAGCCGCCAGATCGTCCAGACGCTGGATGCGAGCGGCGCACTGAGCGTTACGGTTCGCGCCCGCACCCTCGCGGAAGCGCACGCCGCAGTCGATCGTGGAGAGGCATTTGCCGTCGTCGATATCCCGCCAGGCACCGAGCGCGACGTGCTCAAGGGTACCACCGCTCACATCCCGGTCTACGCCGACGCCACCTACCTTTTCATCTTCAGATCGACTGCAAGCGGCGTTGCCACGGCGGTCGGAGCATTGACCTCCGACCTGGTTTCGCGAGGCGCCCGCTCGGACGGAAGCCTCGTCAAGGCGAAACTGGCGAGCTTGAGCCCGGCGGACGTCCTGTTGCAGCCGATCTTCAACCCGGTCGGCGGCTACGCCAGCTACGTCGTCCCGGCGGCGTTCGTGTTGATCCTGCAACAAACCCTGCTGATCGGAGCGGCGATGCTGACCCGCACTTCTCTGGCGAGTTCCGGCGGAGCGGTGTCCGGCGTGTTCGGTCGCGGCATCGCACACCTGACCATCTACCTTCCGGCGCTCGCGCTTTATCTCATCGTGCTGCCGCATATCTACGGCTTCTCGACGCTCGGCCATCTCCCACAATTGTTCGCGCTCGCGACCGTCTTTCTGCTGGCGACGAGCTTCATGGGGCAAGCCATCGGAGCCTGGTTCACGCGTCCGGAAAACGCGACCATCCTGCTCCTTGCCACCAGCCTGCCTCAGTTCTTCACGGCCGGTTTTGCGTGGCCGCGCGAAGCCATTCCCGACGCAGCCCTCGCGCTGGGTCGGCTGTTCCCGGCCGACGCGGCGATTGATGGACTGGTGCGCATCAACCAGCTGGGCGCCGGCATCTGGGAGGTCGCGCATGACTGGCTCGGGCTGTGGTGCCTTGCACTGATCTATTTTGCGCTCGCCGCGATCTCGGCGATTGCGGTCAAGAGGGGACAGCGACATGCGCAAGGCTAGCCGGGCCGCCATGATTGGGATCCCGCTCGTACTCGTCGCGGTCGCCCTGATCTATTTCGAGCGCCGTTCGGAATCGCCGGTCCCGATCGTCGGCGTCGTGCGGGCGACCGAGGTCAGGGTCGAGCCGGAAGTGAACGGCCAGCTGGTGTCGATTGCGGTCGCGAAGGGTGCGCAGGTGCGCGCGGGCGATGTCCTGGCCAAGCTCTCCGCCATCGAGTTGACGGCACAGGCGGACCAGGCGCGCGCAGCGCTCGCGTCGGCAACCGCGAACCGAAACAACGTCTATGCCGGCGTTCGTCGTGAGCAGATCGACTCCCTGAAGTCCGCAATCGCCAAGGCGAGCTCTCGCCTCGACTACGTCCAGGCTCAGCTCACCAGGACTAGCACGTTGGCTCGTCAGAGCTT
Organism: Bradyrhizobium genosp. P; assembly: GCF_049949265.1. Lineage (NCBI taxonomy): Bacteria > Pseudomonadati > Pseudomonadota > Alphaproteobacteria > Hyphomicrobiales > Nitrobacteraceae > Bradyrhizobium > Bradyrhizobium genosp. P. The sequence continues at coordinate 6,965,666 of NZ_CP188195.1, forward strand.
TGAATCCCAGCAGACGCTCGACCAGGCCGAAAACGACGTCGCAAGCGCGCGCGGCGATGTGGAAGAAGCGCAGGCGAATTATGATGCGGCGGTCGCAGGTCCGACCCGGGAGGAACGCACCATCGCCGACGCGCAGGTCGGGGCTGCTGCGGCCGCGGTCGCGGTGCTCGATCGGCGTCTCGACAAGATGGTCTTGCGAGCGCCGGCCGACGGCGTGGTCAGCGTGATCGCCGCCGAAGTTGGCGAGAACGTTCGTGCGGGTCAGCCGATCCTGATGGTCGAGGCAGCGGGCAAGCAATGGCTCTCGTTCAACGTGCGGGAAGACCGTCTCGATGGTCTTGCGGTCGGAGCGACCGTGAGCGTGGTGCGGAACGTTGCCAATGGTGCGACCAAGGCCCTCGTCACCGAATTGCAACCGCTCGGAATCTTTGCCACGTGGCAGGCTGAGCGCGTGATCGGCGATCATGACCGCAATACGCTTCGCTTGCGCCTCGACCCGCAGGGAGAACCGGCGAGCCTTGAGCCGGGCATGACGGTTTGGATCAGGAACTAGCAAGGACGTGAGCGCATGTGGGCTCTTCGGCCTAAGTTACCTCTGAACTCGGCTGGTATCTGTGCCGGACTTCGGACTTGATCATGTCTTCGGTCACCAGATGCTTGCCGCCGATCTGGACGCGTTCGACGCCGCCGGCGGCGTCGCGGACAAGACGGCAGGCCTCGCCGAGATCACCGAATGCCTGCGCCTTCGAAACGATGGCCTCGTCGATACCGGTCGGTTGAAGTTCGGTTGCGTCGAAGAAAGGCAACAACTGTCCGGGCGCCGCAACCAGCGCCTTATCTTTGCCGGGCACCAAATCCAATGGGCCCCACAGCGTCCACCAGCGGCCGCGCCAGTCGGCGGTTGCTGATCCGGGAACGCCAGATCGTGAATGGTCTTCAGGATGTGGATCACGCTCTCGAACCAGACGTTCGCGAGGCCGTCGACGGCGTTGGTGAGAATGCTGATCGCGATATCCTGCTCCGGCAGAACCACCGTGCGTGTCAACGTTCCCTGGAAGCCGCCGGCATGACCGACCCAACTCCAGGGGCCTGGCGGGCCGGAAATCGTGCCAAGACCGTAATAGCGCTCCAGTTGGGAGTGGGCGTCGCGCCAATGGCGGCGCGTCATCTCGCGGCGGCTTGCCGCCGTGAGAATGCTTGTTTCGGCGCCGGGCGAGAGTTGGCCGATGAAGCGGGCGAGGTCGGCCGCGGTGGCTGTAAAGCCGGTCGCCGAGGCCATATCGTTGGTCGCATTGTCGCCCGGGATAACGAAACGCCGGCCATACGGTTGGCTGGTCGAGTGGCCGCGGGCGAATGGGCGACAGACCGTCGGATCGAAGTCTGGCGTCGTCTCCAAGAGGCCGGCGGGCGCGACCACATGATCGTGTATCCACTGGGCATAAGGCTTGCCAGTCACCTTCTCGATCACTTTGCCGAGCAACGCGAAGCCGTGATTGGAGTATTTGAACGTGACGCCGGCCGCGACAGGCTGCGGCGCGGATAGATCGGCGCGAAACTCAGCCTCGCTCAGGAATGGACGTCGGTCCGAAAACTGACCGCCGTCAGGCCCGTCGCGGGTCAGGCCGGCCGCATGCGAGAGCAGTTGCGAAATAGTGACGTTGGAAACTTCCGGCGTGAGATCAGCGACATAGGCGCCGAGCCGGTCGTCGAGCCGGATCTGGTCGCGCTCGCGCAGCAGCATGATCCCGGCCGCCGTGAATGTCTTCGAATGCGAGGCGACGCGAAAGCGGTGCCGGGAGGTGAGCGGCTCGCAAGTTGCCAGATCGGCCACGCCGCTCGCGTGCTCGACCAGCACCTGACCTTTGTGAGCGACCGCCAGGGAGACGCCCGGCTGACCGGATAATTCCCTTTGAAAATCGACCCACACGGGGATGTAGTCGAGGGCAGATCGCAACCAGTCTGTCATGGATCTCTAAACCTATGATACCGCCCGGCCACTCCGCGAGATACGTTCCACGATCCGGCCTTCCGACTTTTGTCACTACAACACGTCGCCGTAGGTTGAACAGTAAATTCCCAGATTCGTACCTAGGCTAACGTCACAGGTTCGAATCGTGTCGGACGCGTCAATAAAATCGGCGGTTTAGCGCGATCGCTAATTGCGCGCGGCGGAGAGCGCTCGTAGCGGGTCTCAGACGCTGCCTCTATGGTTGTCGTCGGGGTCGCGCACCCAAGAAGGCCATCGGCGGCTCGAGCTTCGGCTCTTTTCCGAGACGAAATAAACCCTATGGTCTGTAAGGGATTTCAGGTGTGTCGCAACTCGCACCAACCGGGAGCGCGGCTGTTACCGGCGCCCGGTAGGCGGGAGATAAACCGGCGCCGGCGGCCGATACGGATAGACCGAGACGCCAAAGTTGCGGCCGTACTGTTGCTGAACTCCGGGAACGTTAGCGACACCAACCTTGAGGTCCGACGATCTGGCATCGATCGGCGGGATGTTGGCGACCGGCGGATTGACGCGATCGACCTCCCGCTTGAGCTTCTCATTGATGCAGCTGTACGAGCTGTCATGGCCGATCGTGACGTCGACACACCGCTGGTGGGTGCCGGACCCACGCGGATCGCCGGATGCCTGCGCAGCGCCTCCGATCTGGGGAGCGCTTGGCGGCGGCGTACCGACAACGATCTCCGGCAAGGTCCTTCGTTCCTGCGCGTGGACGGGCAAGCTGACGAGCATCGGGACGGCTATCGCAAGGATGATCGCTTTCATAGGCAAAGCTCGGGAGGCCTGACTAAAGGGATATAATGATAACACCACCGATATCGATAGAGTTCCTATCGTCCTTTCCGGACCTGCACCACCAGCGCCGTGAGTTGTGTGTTGAGCGCGGCGAGATTCACCTGTCCGACCCGCGATCCGCCGAAGCACCTGCGGCCACAGCCGCCACCACCGCGGCCCGGCTCGCCGAAGGTCGCAACGGGAACGCTGCCGGTCACGCGGAAGCCGCGAGCCGTCAGCTTGGTGCGCACCGCGAGGCAGTAGTTCACCGAAAGGAAGGAAAATCGCGTTTCGCCGTGACCGGCACGATATTTCATGACCGCGGTGCACAGATCGCCGCCCGCGAGGCGCCACGCCTGCGCGAGATAGCTCACGCCGTAATGGATGTTGGTCTCCGGTACCGCGAGATCCGCCAGTGTACCGGTGAAGCCCAACATTCGCGCCGTCGACGGCAGTATCTGCATCAACCCGATCTCTCCGACCCCGCCGATCACCCCGGGATTGTAACCGCTCTCGACGCCCATCACCGCTTCCGCGATCTCCGGCGCAAGCCCGGTACCAGCCGCTTCCTTCTCGATCAGGGCGCGATAGCGTGAGCGCGTGTCGAGGCTGCGCGCTGTGGGCACTTCATTCCGCAGAATTCCGCCGCCGACATCCTTCACCCTATCTGTGATGGTATCCTTCGTTGCATCCTTCGTTGCATCCTTGGCAATATCCTTGGGCGGGTCGGAAGGCGGCTTCGCTGCGGCATCGTTGCCCGGTTCGGCCGATTCAACGCCGGTAAAGTTGGGCTGCGAACGGCATTGCAGGCGCCGCCGTCTCGGCGAACGCCCGCTTTGGCAGAAACGCTGACACCACCAAGCCGAGACCGAGGGCAACCGCGAGCAAGCTGCACCCGGCGCGGAACGATAATGGTTGCGATTGGCGCTCGGTCATCGCCATCTATCCGCCCCGTTCCGGCTCTTTTGGACGAAGCGTGAGGCGCAGGTGCAGCGGTTGCAGCATGTCGGGCGGTGGCGCTCCGACATCGTCGCGGATCAGCACCGCGCGCAAATAGACGGCGATGTCCTGATCAAGCCCATCGAATTCGACGCGTTCGACCTTGCCACTGGGCAGGATCCAGGTCCGTATTGTCAGCGTGGCGGGAGTAGCCTTCGCGCTGCCGCCGCGTTTCGCCATCTCGTCGCGAAACTGCCGCGCGGTGTCACCGTCGGCGGCAAGCCGCTGCTGAAAACGATCCTGCAACTGCCGGGCAAACGCCTGCCATGCCGCAGGCGCCGCAGCGGCGGGCTGGTAGTCGCTGCTTTGCGCCGCGGTGGGTGTTGCATTTCCGAGCCCGGCACCAAGCAATCCCGTCACGGCGCCGAGCCATCGGACCAACGGCTTCCACCGCCCTGCACGATTTCTACCGGCCTTGGTGACGCCCTTGGTCATCTATCGCAATCGCTCCCGTTGGTCACGACGGCTCACTGGATCGTGGCGGACGCAATCGGTTCGCCGGCATCGTCGCGCGCCGGCTCGTCCGCGCCGGTGATCGATCGCGGGGCGGGCGTCGACGCGCCATTCCTGGCGAGCTTGGGCAACTCCTCGCGCAAATAGGTGATCAGATCCTGAACCAGCCGATCCCAGATTTCGATTTGCGCCCGCAAATTGTCCGGCGCCACGCCGCCTGCGACCGAGACGTCGAGGCTGAAGACCAGAAACGGATGGCTGAGTTGCAGCCGCGCGAAACGACGCGTCGCATTCCAGCGATTGACCAGATCGAGCGGCAATTCGCCCTGCACCTGGAGCGTCGCGGCAAACGCAACATCGGCAAAGCTCTGCTCGGCGCCGATGAAGCGGTTTCCAGGGCGGACCAACATTCCGTATCTGCGGTCGGCGACGGCGGGGCTTGCGTTCGATGGAGCCTGCTCGACGCCTCCCGCAAATAACATTCACGCTGAGAGAACTATCAATGGCACGCGCTGATCGGCGACCCCACTTACGCCGACGCCGTCCTCGACCGCCTGGTCCACAACGCCCACCGCATCGACCTCAACGGCGAGAGCATGCGGCGAACCCGCAAACCCGGCCGGAAGGCCTGAACCCGTGGCGCTGTGGACATGCCGCTGCGCTTGGACAACGCGAAGTGCGTTGCCCACATGCCCACAGCAGATGCAGCAACAGACAACGAAGACTTCAAGCCGTGATTCAAGGTTGACCTCGCGGCTTCGCCGATGCCAGAAACCAGACAGCCAGAACGCCTCGCGCCCCGGGCGACATCAAATTGGAATAGTGGGCGAGATCATCTCGGAATCCTGGGCGAGATCAAATCGGTACACCCGGGCGAGATCATCGGAATCAGCATAGCGGCGAAGAACGCGATCCTGATCGTGGAGTTTGACAAACAATCCGAAGAAGCAGGATCCAATCCGGTCGAGGCCGCGATGGAGGCGGCACGAACACGGCTGCGGCCGATCTTGATTGTGAATGCTGATCGAAAATTGACCCCCACCGGCATCATTGTGACCCCCGTAGGCCATTGATTTCTCTAAGTTGGAATAATGGGACCCCAGCGCCGATCGCAGCCGGACCACGCCGATACACATCCAGGGTGCCTGAGGCCTTGGGGTACGAGTATACGGAGAGCCTTTCCCTCGCCCTTGCCCGTTTCCGCCGACAAATTTCACTGCTCTCTCGAGGTCGACCATAGAGAGGCTCTCCCTCAGATACCAAAGCGGTGGCATGTCTGGGCCAGATCCAACTCATGCCTTACGTCGTTGATGGTCAACTCTATCATTTGCTGGTCTCTACACGGCGAGCGTTCAGTGACCGAATTTTGTATGAACTCGCAGTTCGTGATCACCTCCGAGCGGAAATTGATCAGAGGACCTCGCCACGAGGATGCTTTTTGAAGTACTCGATGTCTTCCAGGAAGCGCTCCGCGCCGACCTCTTGCTCGAGCTTGCGCGCGATTTTCGAGCTCGCTCTCCGGCCCGAGCTCCCCGGGTGACCAGATCACTCGCCCTCACCCGCAGCTCTCCGGCTGCTATAACGGCGCGAGGCGTGAGGATCGTACGGCTCCTGATTTTGCATCCTGCCCGTCAATCACGCCTTTCGAGCCACCGTAGTGGTCAATAAGGCTGTGAATTTTGGAGCAACGTGGTGCGTTGCTTTCCGAATCGAACTGCCGATGCAGCCGCAGCGCTTGTCTCGGAGAACAAGCAACGCGCCTACCCCGGCCAGCGTCGATTCGATTCCGACCTCTGCCAATCAGGAAGATCACGTCTCGATGGCCGCGCACGGCGCGCGGCGCCTTCTGCCGATGGTGGAGAACGCAGTCGCGGTGGTCGCAATCGAGTTGCTGGCGGCGGCCCAAGGCTGCGATTTCCATGCACCACTCACATCCAGCCCGGCCCTCGAACGGGTGCGGGCCGTAGTCCGCAAGGACGTCCCTCATCTCGACGACGACCGGCACTTCTATCCGGACTTGCAGCGGGCAATCACGCTGGTGCGCGACGGCACGATTGCGGCCAGCGCGGCGGTTCCGCTGCCGGCGATCTCGTCGTAACGGCACTCATTGGCAGCAATGGCCTGTCTTGAGCGGCTTGACCGTCGTTCGGCATAAACAGGATGAATCGATCGGGACGTCTGCAAGCGCCGTCGCGGCTCGCAGTTTCGCTGAAACTGACGCGAATTCGACAGTCTCGTTGCGGTGTTCGAGGCATTCGGCCAAGCCGCGGAGAGCCCATACATTGTCGGGGTGCTGCGCGCAGCGCTGAATTCTACCACTCAGCCCCAAATCGTCACGATAGACCTGCTCGGCTTCGGCGAAATTGCCTTGCTCGGCTAACAGAGCCGCAAGCGCGTGCCGGGGCGGATGCATCCATGCCCACGGCTCGACATATTCGAGATTGTCGTCGCGATCGACGGCTTCCCGGAGATCGGCAAATGCCAGCGTGTAATGTCCCCGATGATAGTTCAATTCGCCATCCAGCATCTTCTCGGCGACCCCCAGGATGCTGCGGGCGTTGTTGTTGAAGACCTTTCGCTGCAGCGGGATGCGCGAGAGCGACTGATGAAAAGACGTACGTTCAGCCTCGGCTTCCGGAAACTCCTTCAGCGTCGCATGAGCGACAGCCTTTGCGTAGTGATGCATGCCCGTCGAAACGGGATAGAGATCTGGACTATCGGGCGGCGGCGCGTCGATGATGTCCTGCCAGCGCCCGAACCGCACCATCACGTGAATTGCCATCGAGTAATAGCCCTCGAGGCTCGTCGAAAACTTCGGTCGGCCGGCAACGCTCAGAACGTCCCTCGTGATCATGCCGCGCAACTTGCCGGCGGCGGCGCTCGCGTCGCGATACCGGCCCATCAACATGCAGGCGTGCATCATGAGAAGGAGATCGTGCGCACATCCTGTCGTATATGGTGTCAGCGGTCCCGCATAGGCCAGGAACTGGTCATTGGCCGCGATCGCCTTCACGCTGGTGAGCCTCGCTCTCTCATAGTCACCAACGAGCATGTAGACATGCGCCGGCATGTGATTGAGATGACCGGCGTCCGGGCATAGCGGGCCGAGCGCCTCTGCCGATGGTAACGCCCGCTCGGGTTCGTCAGACATTTCCAGGATGTGGATATGCAGGTGCAGCAGCGCGGGATGCTTTGGAGCACGTTCGATACCACGCTCGCAGGCATCGAGCGCTTCCACGACGTCCGATTTCGCTGCCGGTTTGCCGGTACGGACGTCCCACAGCCGTCGCGGCGTGCGCGTGATCAAGGCCTCGACGTACAATGCGACGACGTCGCCGTCGTCGGAGTGCTGCCGATAGATGCTGCGCATCTCCGCCGCGGCGGAACCGGATGTGGCCGTTGCACGCGGCTCGCCTGCGCCTCAACCAAGCGATTCTCGAGCTCGGTTGCGCCATACACCAGCTCGCGGGCCCTTTGGATATGGGCAAAAGCCTTGCCGGTGGCGGCAATCGCTTCCGGCTCTCCGAGGTCGCGCCAGGTCAGATTGTAGAACGGTCCGCTGCCGTAAGCGACGCCCCAATGTGCCATGACGCAATCGGGATCGAACTCGAGCGCCCTCCTGAAACACTTCACACCCTCCGCCTTGTTGAAGGCGAAGCACCAATTCAGTCCGATGTCGAACCAGCGCTGCGCGTCTGACGACGCCGTCGATATTTTTCGTGAATGGCTACCGAGGTTGAAGCGATCCATTGGCTTACGAATTCCGGTCTTCGCCCCATCGGTGTACGACGCCGATATCGATATCGAACAGGTCCAGCATCCGACCCACCGTCTGGTCCACCATCTCCTCGATCGATCGCGGCCTAGCATAGAATGCCGGCACCGGCGGTGCTACGATCGCGCCCATGTCCGACAACGCCGCCATCGTCCGGAGGTGGCCGGCGTGCAGCGGTGTTTCCCGGACCATCAGCACCAGCCGCCGCCGTTCCTTGAGCGTGACATCGGCTGCGCGTGTCAGCAAGGTCGAGGTCACGCCGGTCGCGATCTCCGACATCGACCGGATCGAGCATGGCGCGACGATCATGCCGGCCGTGCGAAACCCGCCGCTGGCGATTGCCGCAGCCATGTCGTCGATCCGATAAACGGTGTGGGCGGCGGCCCTGACGTCGGCGATCTTGACCGAGGTTTCGTGCGCAAAGGTCACCTCGGCGGTCTTCGACATCACCAGATGGGTTTCGATCCCGGCATTGCGAAGCAGTTGCAACGTGCGCAGCCCATAGACGACGCCCGACGCACCGGAAATACCAACGATCAACCGTCGCTGCGTCGCTGCATTCATCGCGTGACCCTCGTTTACTCCGGCAAGCCCGGCGGCACGGTCGCCGAGAGGCCGAACCGCTCGGCCTGCTCGATCGCGATCTCATAGCCGGCATCCGCATGACGTAACACGCCGATGCCGGGGTCGCCGTCGAGCACGCGTTTCAACCTCTCCGCCGTGGCCGGGTTTCCATCGGCGACGATCGTGACGCCGGCGCTGACGCCGCGCCCACCGAGCCCGTGGATGGCAACCAGGTCGGCACCATTGGAGCAATTCAACAGTGCGTTGAGAATGGGCCAATCCGCGATCGCATCCGAGCCATCCTTCATATTCTCGGTCTCACGGTACGGCAGCGCCGCCGAGCCGGAATCGAGGTGGTCGCGCGTGAACGCAATCGGCGCCGAGATCTTGCCGCTGGCAACAGCGTCGTTGACCAGCATCGCAAGTCGGCTGCGCTCACCATAGCCGAGCCAGCCGATGCGCGCGGGTAGCCCGGTGAATTTGACGTGCTCACGCGCCAGCCTGATCCAGGATGAGATTGGATGGTTCGACGAGAATGTTTCGAGGATCATCTCGTCGATTGTATAGATGTCTTGCGGGTCACCCGACAGCGCGATCCAGCGGAACGGCCCCATTCCCTGGCAAAACAACGGCCGGATATAGAGGTCGACGAAAGATCCCATCCGGAACGCATCTTCAACGCCGGCCGACTGGGCCTCGGCGCGCAGGCTGTTGCCGTATTCAAACGCGATCGCGCCCCGATCCATGAAGCCGAGGATCGCGCGAAGGTGGATGGCGACTGACTGCCGCGCCAGCGCCATCAGTTTTGGAGGATCGTCCTGCCGCATCGCCCGTGCCTGCTCGACCGACAATTCCGCGGGCACGTATCCTTTCAAAGGATCCGGATAGGTCTGGTCGGTCACGATGTCGGGCACGATGCCGCGCCGGGCCAATTCCGGCAGCACGACGGCCGAGTTCGCGCAGAGCGCCAATGCCATTGGTTGCTGCGCGTCGCGCGCCGCCAGCCAGCGCGCGATCGCTTCGTCGAGATTGTCAGTGGTCGCATCGCAATAGCCGCTGGCGATACGCCGGTCGATCCGCGCCTGGTCGACCTCGACCACCAGCGTGGACGCGCCGGCGAGCTTTCCCGCCAGTGGTTGGGCGCCACTCATTCCACCGCAGCCCGATGTCAGCAACAGCCGGCCGGCCAACGTGCCGCCGAAGTGCTGGCGGGCCACTGCCATGAAAGTCTCGTAGGTGCCCTGCAAGATGCCCTGGCTGCCGATGTACTGCCAGGCCGCGGCTGTCATGCCCGGGTAGATGGTCAGTCCCATGTCGTGGAACTTGCGCACGTGATCCTCGTCGCTCCATCCGCCGACAAGGGTGCCGTTCGCCATGATCACGAGCGGCGTCGTCGCCTGCCCCGGAAACACACCGATCGGCTTGCCCGATTGCATGACGAGCGTCTGATCCTCACGCATGGTCGAAAGCGTCGCGACGATTCGATCAAAACTTTTCCAATCGCGCGCCGCGCGCGCCACCGACATGTAGATCACGAGATCGTCAGGAGCCTCGCCGTTCTCCAGATTGTTCTCCAGCATGCGCAGGATCGCCTCCTGCCGCCAACCTTTGCAGCGCAACTCGGTGCCGCGCCCGGCCTTAACGTCCTTGCCACGGCGTACAGGAATGTTCATGCGTCTGTCTCCTCCACCAACGGGACCCAGCCGGGCTGTGCCTTGACGCTCGCGAGCCATGCAGCGATCGCCGGGAATCGCTCCATGTCGTAGCCGCCCTGATGCGCCATCGAGACGTAACCGAACAGGCCAATGTCCGCGATGGTGTAGCGGTCGTCCACCAGCCAGTCGTGAGTGGAGAGCCACGCATCGGCCTTTGCCAGCGCCGGATAGGCACCTTCCTGAAAGTCAGCGATGCGGCTCGCCATCTGGTCGGCGACGCCGCGCATGCGATAGAAGCGCGGCAAGGCCAGCGCGCGCAAAAGGTCCGCCTGCTCGAAGGTCAGCCAGCTCACGACCTCCGCGCGCAGAAAGCGATCATCCGGCAAGAACCGCGTTCCTTCCGCGAGATACAGCATGATAGCGGCCGACTCGACGATGGTCCGGCCGTCCTCGAGCTCGAGCACCGGCACGCGCGCAAAGCGGCTCCTGGCACGGAACGCCGGATCGGCGGTCGCGCCCTTGGCGAGATCGAGCGTGACGCGCTCGAACGAAATACCGAGCTGCGTGAGCAGGATGCGGACCTTCCAGGCATTTCCCGACAGCCGGCTGTCGTAAAGACGCAGCATGATCGTTCTCCTGTTCAGAGAAATGAGCGCATATCGACGCCCATGGCCTTCTCGACCTCCGGGAACACCGCGGGATCGAGCGCGCCCTTGCCGACCGGGAATTTGGAACGGTGGGCGACGATGACGGCGACATGCGCGCCCGGCTTCGATTCCGAGATCGAAACGACCTCGCCGGTCTTCGGATCGAGCGTTCCGATCATGTCCGGGAAGGTCGCGACACGCTTGCCGCCGAAATCGGCGGTCATGAATTCGTTATAGACGCCGAGCACGGCTTCGCCGCCACTGCCGCGCACCTTCATCTGGCCGAGATCGAAACCGCCGCCATAGGCAACCGTGTTCTCGGTGACCTCGCCTTCGACCAGCAGTTCGCCACTGAGGAATTCGACCGTGGCACGGATGCGATCGGCGCCGTTGGCCGCCAGCATGGCGCGGCCGAGATCGAGCTGGAACGTGATCGCGCCTGGCGCACCGTTCTCCTTGATGTAGCCGGCACTCAGCGGACCGCGCGCGGCGTAGATCAGCCCGCCGTTGATGACTGCAGCCTGCCGCATCATAGTAGAGGTACGGACGATGTCGCCGTCGACGACGACGGCGAACTCGTTGTTCTCAGGCTTGCTGCCGCTGCAGCCGACCTGCGTGATCGACAGATCCAGCCGAGACGCCAGCCCCATGCCGCCCATTTTCACCGTCGGATGACCACGCCCATTCGAGGCGGCGTCGATATAATCGAGGCCGAGTGCGGCTGCGACGAGCCAGGCGTTGAACCCCGGCACATGACCGCAGATCACGCCCACCGGCGGCCGTTCAAACCGCTCGATCAGGCGCCGGGCCGCGTTGATGCTGTCGCGCGGCCGGATCGCCCAATTGGCAAAGCCCGGCGCGCCGACCGCGGTCGCCGTGATCACAGGCGCATCCGGATCCAGCTCGTCGATGCCGACCAGCCGCACACCGCCGTAATCGAGCGCCATCTGGCCGAGGCCGCGATTCTTGGCAATGGCATTGCGACCGCTGCCGCCCGCCGACAGGAACAACCCACCGATGAGCCCCGCCTCCACATCATCTGCTGTCAGCATTCGTGCCATGTCGCTTCCTTCTTGTTTCGCGTTGTTGGCCTACGATTGGGTGGGCTCTTTCATGCCGAGGAACGTCGCAAACAGCGAACCGGCTGCCTTCGCTTCAGCCCCCGTGCGTTGATAGATTTGCACGCCCGACGACATCACGCAGACTTTGTCGGCGATATCGAGCGCACGTGCGGTATTCTGCTCGACCAGCACGACGGTCATGCCATCCCGCTTGAGCTGCGTCAGCGCGCCGAGGCAGAGATCGACCATCTTCGGCATCAGACCGAGCGAGAGCTCGTCGACCAACAGCAGACGCGGCTCGGCCATCAAGGCCCGGCCGATTGCGAGCATTTGCTGTTCGCCACCGGACAGCGATCCCGACAATTGCGAGCGCCGTTCGGCCAGCCGCGGGAAATAAGAGAACACGCGCTCGCGCTTGGCCGCATCGCGCGCATAGGGATGCGCATAGCCCCCGACCGTCAGATTCTCGTCGACCGTCAGGTCCGAGAACAATTGCCGCCCCTCGGGCACCACGGCGATGCCGAGATCGACCCGGTCGACGGCGCGGCGACGGGTGATGTCCTTGCCGTCAAACAGGATCCGGCCGGCGTGAATATCGACATGGCCCATGATCGCCATGATCGTCGAGCTCTTGCCCGCGCCATTCGGTCCGAGCAGGGCGAAGATCGAACCGGCGGGTACGTCGAGACTGACGTCCCGCACCGCTTCCACGGCGCCGTAGCCGCAGCTCAGGTGATCAAGCTTCAGCATGCGTCACCATTCCGCCTCCGACATAGGCGTCCTGCACCGCCGGATCGGCCATCACTTCGCGCGGCTCACCGTCGCCGATCACCACGCCATTGTTCAGCACGATGAGGCGGCGGCAGACGCGCATGACTTCCTCGAGATTGTGCTCGACGAGGACCACGGTAATGCCGCGCCGATGCACCTCGGATATGGTCTCGACCTGCTTCGATGCCTCCATATGGTTTAGGCCGGCAAGCGGCTCGTCGAGCAGCACCACCTTCGGGTCGACGGCAAGCGCACGCGCCAGTTCGAGCCGCTTGAGCTGACCGAGCGGAAGCTCGCCGGCCAGCCTGCGCTCGGTGCCGGCCAATCCGACCGCGCCGAGAATCTCTGAGGCACGTTCGGCCTCGCGTTGCCGGCCGACATGCAGCATCGCGCGTAAAGGCCCCGACGTATAGCCGATCCCAGCGGCCAGGATGACGTTGTCGAGCACGGTCATTTCGCGGAACGGGCGGACGATCTGGTGGGTCAGCGCCAGACCGGCGCGAACCCGCGACGACGTCGGGTCATTTGTCACGTCCGAACCGGCAAGCATCACCTTGCCGCGATCCGGCCGCAACAGCCCGGCGATGATGCGGATGAGCGTCGTCTTGCCGGCGCCATTTGGTCCGATCAGACCGACGAAATCGCCGGCCTCCACAGCGCGCGTCACCCCGCCAACGGCCTGCACGCCGCCGAACCGGATCGCCACATCTTCGAGCTCGAGGACCGCGCTCATGCCTTCCTCACCCGCGTGAACAGATTGTGGACCAGCGCGGCGAGACCGCCGGGCGCCAGGCGGATCACCAGTACGAGCATCCCGCCGAACACGAGCAGCCGGTAGTCGTTGACGAAGCGGATGGCCTCCGGCAGCAGCGTCAGCCCGATCGCGGCTGCGACGACACCCCAGGTCGAACCGATGCCCCCGATCACGACCATCGCCATGAGCATGACCGACAGGATGAAGTCGAACGCATCGACAGTGATGAACTGGGTGAAGAACGCGTAGAGTGCGCCCGCGAGACCCGCCAGCGCCGTCCCGATCCCGAACGCCGCAAGCTTGTAGGCGCCGGCGCTGATCCCGAGCGTCGCAGCCGCATGCTCGTCCTCGCCGACGGCGCGGAACGCAAACCCCATCCAGGAGCGGCTGACATACAGGCTGAACGCGACGGTGGCGCAAGCCAGCAGCAGGATCATGACCATGTTGCCGGACGCGCCGAGCCCGGTCGCGGGGATGCCACTGATGCCCATCTCACCCCCGAGCCAGGACTGCTTGCGCACGAAGCCGACGAAGAGAAAATTGACGCCGATCGTCGAGACCGCGAGAAAGTCGCTGCTCACCCGCAGCGAGGCAAAGCCGACAAGGATGCCGAGCAGGCTGCCTGCAATCACCCCCGCAAGCAGCGCCAGCGGAACGCTTGCGGTTGCGACCATTACGAGCCCCGCGGCGTAGGCGCCGACGCCGAAGAATGCGCCGTGACCAAGGCTGATCTGGCCACAAAAGCCGGAGATCATGTTGAGGCTGACGGCCAGGATCACGTTGATGCCGATGATCGAGACGATGCTGATCGTGTAGGCGCTCATGCCACACGCGCCCCCGTGAAGCCCTGCGGGCGGATCATCAGCAGGATGATGAGCGCCAGGAACGCGATGGCGTCCCGGTCGAGCCATGCGCCGATGAAAATGGTGCCGTAGGACTCGACGAGACCGAGCATAAGGCTTGCCAATAGCGTACCACGCACACTGCCTAATCCTCCCAGCACGATGATGGCGAGCGCCTTGTAGCTGACAACGAAACCAATCGCCGGATCGACGAAATTATTGAGTAGCGCGACCAGTCCGCCGGCGACGGCGGCAAGCGCCGAACCGATCGCGAAATTGAGATAGCGGACCTTGATCGGATCAACGCCGAAGCTCGCCGCGATCTTCGGCTTCGATACCGTCGCGCGCCATCCGAGGCCGACCCGGGTCCGGGTGGTGAAGACGTGCAACCCGACAAAGACGACCGTAGCGGTCACGATGAGCGCAATCTGCACCGCGCTGATGGTGACGCCGTGGATATTGAACGTAGTGAAGGAGAGCGCGTTCCGGCGAAAGGTCACGCCCTGCTCTCCGAACAGGATGCGAAATGCGTCCTGCATCAGCACCAGGAGCCCCACCGAGGCGATCATCGGCACATCCGGCCGATATTTCAGTAGTGGCTCGTACAGCAGACGATAGATTGCGATTCCGAACAACGGCGTGAGGAGGACAGCGGCGGCAAAACCGAGCGCGATGCTGCCGGTCGTGTTGGCGACGAGGACGGTGATGTAGGCGCCCAACGCAAACACCGCCGCATGCGCCACATGCAGAATGCGCAGCAGTCCGTAAACCAGGGTCAGGCCGACCGACATCATGGCGTACATGCAGCCGAAGCTGACGCCCGTCACCGCCAGATCGATGTAATACACTGTGTTAGTCCTCCTGGCAGGAGCGCGAACCACCCGTGGCCCGCGCTCCCCGCCACCATCACTTCTCGGGTGGCGCGAACGCGTTCAGATCGGTGATGCTGCCGGCCGGCTTGAACTTGCCGTCCTTGATCTCGTTGACCTGGATCGGCATGATCATCTCGTGCAGGCTGTTGAAGCCGTTCATGTTGCCTTCGATCAGCGGAAAGTCCTTGGTCGCAGCCAGCGCGTCACGAACCTTGTCGGGCTCGGTGCTGTTGGCGCGTTTGATGCCGTCCGCCATCAGCTTCACTGCCGAGTAGGTAATGGCGGCGACGCCCTCCGGCGCGTAACCGGCACGCTGCTTGAATCCTGCGAAAAATTTCTGCAACGCCTCGTCGTTGCGGTCGCGATCGAAGCTATCGATGATGTAGGTGCCTTCCGCCGCGGGTCCTGCGATCTCGATGAATTTCTCGGAATCGAAGGCCTGCGAGCCGACGATCGGAACGGTAATGCCGGCGGCGCGCAGTTGGGCCACCAGCGGGCCGCCGGTGAAGAAATAGCCGGTGGCGTAGACACCGTCGGGGTTGTCGCGCTTCACGCTCGCCACGATCGAACCGAACTGGCGGTCCTTCAACGAGTAGCTGTATTTGTTGACCACTTCGACACCGTATTTCGGGGCCGACTCAAGGAATCCATCCATCGTCGCCTGGCCATAATCGTTGTCCATGGTGATGGTGGAGATCTTCTTCAGCCCCAGCGTCTTGCCGATATAGAGCGCGGTGGCGGCGCCTTGCGGCGGCCCGAGATGCACTAGGCGGAACATATAGTCGCCCGCCCGTGTGATATCGGGGTGAACGCCATAGGCTGATATCATCACGACGCCGGCTTTCTGGAACACGGGCGCTGCCGCGCGGCCCGATGCGGAATAGCTGCCGTTCACCACCAGCTTGACGCCGTCTTCGCCGATCAGCTTGTTCGCGGTGAAGATGGCCTGGTCCGATTTGGCCTGGTCGTCATAGGTGACAAGCTGAACCTTCTGTCCGAGTACGCCGCCAGCGGCGTTAATATCCTCGACCGCCATCTCGGCGGCGATCTGGGCCGATTTGCCGTCGGTCGCGGCAGGTCCGGTCAAGGGCACCTGGAATCCGATCTTGATGTCGGCGTGGGCGGCTGGTGCCGCGGCGACAGTGGCGAGGAAGATCAGGCAGATAAGGTGTGACAGGCGTTTTGCACCGGGCGCCGACGTCCCCAGGTTCAGTTTCAACATGGCTTTCTCCGCGAAGTGAGTTGATCGTTGTCATCCCTAGATGAGTTTGTGCTTGCGGAGGATGTCCCGGGCACGTGCAAGCGCCGCCGCCGGAGGCCGCGCGATATCCCAGTCCTCACGGTCGTCTGCCCGGCGGGTTGCTTCGATGCCGAGCTTGGTAATGGTGCCGCCCAGTTCAAGCGGCTCGGAACGGTCGGCGCGAACGCCTGGTATCACCACATGATCGCGATCCGGCTGCGAACGCATCGCGCAGGCCCGCTCGACATCAAGCGGATTCCAGGGATCGATGTCGTCATCGACGACGATCACTTGCTTGATCAGATTGACCGCCGCCCAGACCGCGAACATGGCCTTGCGGGCCTCGCCCGGGCGCGGCGCGCTCAGCGATACCACGGCATGCAGCCTGCCGGCGCCACCGATACCGACCGCGACCTCGCGTACTGACGGCACCGCATTGCGCACCACGCGGCGCAGGCCAGCCGCGATCGCGACCCCGCCGAGAAGGCAGTGTTCCGGGTGATAGCCCGGCAGGATGACCTGAAAGATAGCGTCGCGGCGGCGCGTCAGTTGCGTAAACGTCGCGACGATGCCGGCGCCATAGTTCTCGTACATGCCATGAAATTCGCTGACGGCGCCCTCCACAAAGGGCTCGCCGGCATCCAGCGTTCCTTCGAGAACGCATTCGCAATGCGCAGGCACCAGAAGATCGGACTGCATGCAGCTGACGACGTCGAGCGGCTCACCGAGCAAGGCGCCTGCGATCGGAAGCTCGTCGTCACCAAGAC
Source organism: Bradyrhizobium genosp. P (assembly GCF_049949265.1). Lineage (NCBI taxonomy): Bacteria > Pseudomonadati > Pseudomonadota > Alphaproteobacteria > Hyphomicrobiales > Nitrobacteraceae > Bradyrhizobium > Bradyrhizobium genosp. P. The sequence continues at coordinate 6,982,845 of NZ_CP188195.1, forward strand.
CAAGGTAAAGGCACGCAGCGATCAGCACGGCCGGATGATTGCCGATGCACACCGCAATATCGAGCTTCTCGCCGCGCGCATGCGCCGCACGGGCCAGGATTGCGAGGTGATGATTGGGCGCGATGCCGACGAATGCGCGATTAGCTCCGAGTGGCATCAACCGCGCGATCGACAGATTGGCCTGCCCGCTCGCGCGATCCTTGGCAACGATCGCGCCGGCGGTGACATAAGGTCCACCTTCCTTCTCGAAGAAACGCGGAACCGGCAATTCGTCCAGCAATGACGGGATGGAGATGGTCCACTCCTGGCAAGGAGCCGAAGCAACGATCCGATGCGGCAGCGGCTTCTCGATCGCGGCGACCAGCACAGCCTGCATGTCCTGCGTCGTGCTGCCCATTGCAAGGGCAAAGCGTGGCAGCGAATTGAGCAGATTGCCGACGATCGGTAGCGTCGCTGCGCCGGAGCCTTTGACATTTGGAAACCGCAGGGCCGGACCGACATCAGCCTCAGCGAGGCATGCGGCGACGTCGTAATCGAGATCGATCGCGTCCGGTATGCTCACGAGGCCGCCGGAATCCGCGAGCACGGACAAAAACGCGCGCATGGACTGCCTGGAAGCGGCTCCCTCAGGCTTCGCGGTGTCCTGCGCGGGCAAATCCATATCGCTCCCACATCCACATTGGACGACATCTCGGCATCGATCATATCGGTCGGCATCGCGGGGTCCATCGGTCTATCGATTAAACCAGCACATAGGGAAAAGCGAAAGCTGGGTGACGCCGGCCGGTCGAGCGGCTATGCTGCTGCGACATGCCCGAGGTCCGATGGTTGAACTGCGCACCCTCGCCTATTTCGTGACGGCCTGCAGGGCCGCCAGCTTCGCGCGCGCGGCCGAGGAACTCGATATCGCCGTGTCGACGCTGAGCACGACGTTGAAGGCGCTTGGCGAGGATCTCGGCGTTGCCTTGTTCAGACGTTCCAGCAACACGCTCTACCCGACCGAGGCGGCACGGGCGCTGATGCGCGCGGCCGAGCCGCTGCTGGTCGCCGAAATGTTCGCACGCCGTCACGTCGCAACGTCGGCCGAAACCAGGCTGCGGCATCTTGTCGTCGAAATCAATCTGACCTTCACGATCGGCGGAATCAGCAGGGCTCTCCGTCTGGCCATCGACAAGATGGCGGTCGATCGGCCGGACGTCTTCGTCGACGCGCGATGGAAGGATGAGCGGGATTTTCCGCACGTCACGACGCTCGCCGACGACTGGAGCGGACTCGACCGGAGCCAGGTCACGATAGGCCTGAGCGAGGCCGGTCATCGCAAACCAAAGCATGAAACGGTGCTGCTGTCCGACCCCTGGGTCTTTGCACTCCGCCTGCCGGCAAGCACCCTCAAACCTCCCGAGGCCGCCGAATTGCTCTCCGGCCGGATCATCGTGCCGATGCTCGCCGCCGCGCTGGTCGAGCAGGCGGACCGCTATTTCAGCCGGCACAAGATGACCGGCGTGCGCTTTCTCAACGATCACCCAGGTGACCTGCCGCGTACTCTCGACGACTACGCGGATGCCGCCATCTTCGTGCCGCGCAGCCTGATGTCACCCCGGCTCGGGCTCTCCAACGTGGTTCTGGTCAATCCGGAGCACGGTTTGACCATGGAACTGGTGGCGCGGTCGGCCGAGCCGAACGCCACGACAAACCTGTTCGCCCGACATCTCAAGGGCGCGCTCGCCACTGAGCGGCCGGGACGCCCCGAGCGGCCGGTCGTCAGTCTTCGCCAGATGCATTATTTCAATCTGATCCACCGAGTCCGCCGCGTGTCCGCCGCCGCGCGGGGCGCCAATATCAGCCAGCCTGCGCTCAGCGAGCAGCTGCACAAGCTCGAGAACTCGCTCGGCGGCGCGCTGTTCGAGCGCAAGGACGACGGCGTCGTCCCCACCGTCAAGGGCAATCGCTTCGCACGCTTCGCGACGCTGATCGAAGCCGGCTTTCGCCGCCTCTCGACAAACGACGACGGCGCGACGCTATCGCAGGGCCGGCGAATCGTGGTCGGCATCCTTCCGTCGGTCAACCAGCATGGCTTCCTGGTCAATCGGATCGCCGATGCCACCATCGAAATCTGCGCGCGCTATCCGGCCTTGAAGCTGGTGTTTCAGGAGGCTCCCAACGGCACCTTGCAGGATTGGGTGATCCGTGGGCTGGTTGGAGTAGCGATTGTCGAGACGACGCTGCCGCACATGCCGCGGTTGCCGCTCGGCTCGTCGGAAGGCCTTGCCGCGATCTCGCACCGATCGCACCGGTTGCTGCCCAGCGGCCCCGTCCGCCTTGCCGATCTGGTCCAGCTCAAGCTCGCATTGCCGACCAACCGCTTTGGTTTGCGCCAGCTGCTGGAGAACGCGGCCTCCGAGCGCGACCTGAAGATCCTGCCCATCATGGAGATCGACGCACTGCCGATGGTCGTGTCGCTGTTGGCGCACCTGCCTGTCTGCACCGTGCTTCCCGCCTCGGCGGTGGCACGGGAGATCGAGGGCGGCGATCTCGTCGCGCATCCGATCATCGAGCCCGCGATCGCGCGGCGTCTTTACGTCATCTATTCCGGCGAGCGGACGTTGAGCGAGCCAGAGCGCGGCCTCGTCAACATCCTGCGACGAAGACTGTCGGAGTCCCGTGGCATCGATTAGGCCGCGTGCCTTGCGTTCCCCAGCTCTAACGGCCCTGCTGGAGTGACTGATCGAGCGCCTTCACCGCCTGAAGGATTACCGCAGCGCCGGCTGCGACCGCGTCCTGGTCCGCCCACTCCTCTGGCGCATGGCTTTTCCCGGCCCGGCACGGCGCGAATACCATCGCCGAGCGACAGATGCGGCTCATGAAGGCCGCATCATGCCCCGCACCGCTCGGCAGGCTCGTCTGAGCGAGGCCAAGGTCTTGTGCGGCCTCGCGCAGCAACGCCTGCAAGGCCGGATCGCAGGCGACCGGCGGCCCATCCGAGAGCGTGCCGAACACGCTACGCCGAACCCGCGCTGCTGCAGCGGCCGCTTCGGTCTCGCGATCGAGCGCCGCGACAAAGCGGGCCGTCAACGCCGGATTGGTGGTGCGCGCATCGACCACCATGCTGCAGCGGCCCGGCACGATGTTCGATGCCGATGGCTCGACTGCGAGAATGCCGACTGTGGCGACGAAGTAATCCGAGCCTTCGCCGTCGAGCTGCTCTGCGATCCGGCGCACGGCGCCGACCGTGTTGGCCGCCGCCACCAGCGCGTCATGGCGCAAGTGAAGCGGCGTCGTTCCGGCGTGATCCGCCTCGCCTTCGAAGATGAGCTCGAGGCGGCGGATGCCGACGATCGACGACACCACGCCGACGTCGAGCGATTGAGACTCGAGCACGATGCCCTGTTCGATATGCAGTTCGAGGAAGGCGCGGATGTCGTCGCGCCGGGCCTCGGGCAACCGTTCCGGGTCGCCACCGACCCGCCGCAACGCATCCCGCAGCTTCTCGCCATCAGGCTCGACCAGATCGAGCATCCTGTCGTCAAGCGAGCCCGTCATGCCGCGGCTGCCGACGCACGACAGGCCGTATTCACTGGGCTCCTCGGCCAGGAAATCGATGATCTCAAGCGAGTGATCCAGCCGCGTGCCGGACTCGCTCAGCGCGCGGGCGATTTCCACCCCGGTCGCCACGCCCGCAATGCCGTCGAAGCGGCCGCCCGACGGGACGGTGTCGCTGTGCGATCCGACCGCGATCACGCCGAGCGCGGGATTGCGACCCTCAATCCGCCCGATCAGATTGCCGGCGGTATCGAGCCGGGTCATCAAGCCGGCCTCGGCAAAACGTTGCGCGAGCCAGCCGCGGCCGTCCAGGAACCGCTGAGTGAACGAGCGGCGCGTAAAGGGGCGTGCCGGATCGGTGATCTCCGCCAGCGCCATGATGTCCGACCACAGGCGGCCGGCGTCGAGCGGAAGATTGGATTTCGTCACGGACCTGCCTGTCAGTGCGCACGCAATGGACTGATGAAGCGGCCGTTGCCAGGCTTGGCAAGCACCTCCCCGTTCGCCGCGACACATTCGCCGCGAACATAGGTCTCGATGACCCGGAACGGCAGCTCGATCCCCTCATAGGGACTCCACGACACGAAATTATTGCCGCTGGCCCCTGCGTTGTAGCGATGAGGATCGCGCCGCATCAGCACGATGTCGGCATCGCGGCCGATCTCGAGCGCACCCTTGACATGCGTGATCCGGAACAATGCCGCGGGATTGAGCGCGAGCAGACGCGCGGCATGGGTCAGCGGCAGGCCGCGCTGGTCGAGGCCCTTCAGGAGCAGGCCGTAGAGCGCTTCGAGCCCGGGAATTCCCGACGCGTTCTTCAGCATGTTCGGATCGGTCTTGCGATCTTCCGACCAGCTGACATGGTCAGTCGAGACGATCGTGACGTTGCCGGCCGCCAGATGATGCCAAAGCGCTTCGACCTCCTTGCGGGAACGCAGCGGCGGGTTGATCTTGGCCTTGCCGCCGAGACGACGGACGTCGTTCTCTTCGTCGAGCGTTAGATAGTGCACGCAGGCCTCAATCGTCGCGCCGTGTCCCTGCGCCCGATAGGCCGCGGCGAGCTCGTAGCCGCGCCCGATCGAGCAGTGCACAATGTGCACCGGACAGCCAGCCGCGGCGCCGAGCTCGTAGACCTCCGCGGTCGCAAGCGCCTCCGTCACTGGAGGCCGCGACAGGCCGTGCGCGGTGTAGTCTGTGATCCCGCTGGCTTCGACCTCTGCCATGAAGGCGCGGACCATCTCGTCGTTCTCGTTGTGGATGCCGGCGATCAGGCCGCGCCTTCCGACGGCGCCGAAGCAGGCGTACAGCAACTGCGGCGAAATCCGGGGGAAGCGCGTCGGATGAGTGCCGAACGTCGAGAACTTGAAGGCCGCCGCGCCGGCGTCGACGAGCTCGTCGACCCGCGCGGCGCCCTCGGTCGGATCGACCGTCGCATAGAGTGCGAAGTCGACGCGCGCCTGTGCGCCTGCCTCCTTCACCTTGGTACGAAACCGCTCTGCGGTCGCGATCAAGCAATTGTCGTCATAGGGCATGTCGACAACGGTGGTAACGCCGCCGGCCGCAGCGCTGCGCGTCGACCAGATGAAGTCCTCCTGGCCGAGCTGGCTGCGGCTGTGCACCTGTGCATCGATAGCGCCGGGCAGCACAAGAAAGCCGGCACCGCCGTGCTTTTCGCCGGCAGGCGCGCTACCGGAGCCAACCGCCTGAACCTTGCCGTCGCCAACCAGGACGTAGCCATTGTCGATCACGCGGTCGGAAAGAACAATCGTACCTGCAAAAACCGAGTCAGCCATTGATTCTCTTCATTGGTTGTCTGCGGTCATTGCCGCGACGCTACTGTGATGTGAGGCAACGTTAGACGAAGCTCGCGGGCGCGCCCAACCCGGATCGGCCGAAGCTGCCAATAGGAAAAACCAAATGGCTTTTCGCCGATTGCGCCGAACGGCCGGGCCCTCGCCACGCGAAGGCATGGTCAGGCCTTGGGCAACAACGGCTAAAATCTCTGCACCGATCCCGGCTTGCCCGTTCCGGCGGCTTCGATTATGTATAGACATGTTCGGACGAGGATAGCCGGCATGAACGACCGCCTACTTGCCTTCGACGGGATCGGACAGGACTTTCCTGCGCCGGGCACGAAGGCCAATATCCGTGTGCTTGACGGCATCAGCTTCGATGTCGGCCGCGGCAAGTTTGTCGCGGTGATCGGTCCAAGCGGATGCGGCAAGAGCACCCTGCTGCACATGGCTGCGGGTCTGTTGATGCCGACCCGCGGCGGGGTCCATCATCGCGGACGCAGGGTTACGACCATCAACACCGAAGTCGGCTTCGTGCCACAGCAGGCTCAGCTGTTTCCGTGGAAGACCCTGGTCGAGAATGTCGAGCTTCCGCTCCTGCTGCGCGGCGTCGCGGCCGAAGAACGGAAACAGCGGGTCGCAAACGCGCTCGATGCCGTCGGCCTGAAGGGTTTTGAGCAGCATTTCCCGAACCAGTTATCCGGCGGCATGCAGAAGCGCGGCTCGATCGCGCGCACGCTGGTTTACCGGCCCGACATCATCCTGATGGATGAGCCGTTCGGTGCCCTCGACGCGCAAACCCGCATGGTGATGCAGAGCGATCTGCAGACCCTGTCGATGGAAGCAGGTGCCACCGTCGTCTTCGTCACCCACGACATCACGGAGGCCGTGCTGCTCGCCGACCATGTCGTGGTGCTGAGCCAACGGCCGTCGCGGCTGCTCGCCAATATTCCGATCGATCTACCGCGGCCACGCAACATGTTCGAGCCGTTCCGCAATCCGGGCTTCGAGGTGGCCTATGATGCGGTCTGGACCGAGTTCCGCTCGCAGATCGATATCGGGCGCGTTCATTGACCGAAAGCAAGCCGATGACCGAAATGACCTATGGCGCCGCCAAGGAGAGCGCAGCGTCGCGTCGTTCCCTCGCCGCTCGCGTAGCCAGGCCGCTGCAATGGCTGTTGAAGCTACTCCCCGGGGTCGCCCTGCTCTTGTTCTGGCAATGGGCTTCCGGCCGGCTGATCAAGGAAATCTATGTCAGCAAACCCACTGCGGTTGCGGCGCGGCTCTACGAGCTGTTTGCGTCAGGCGAAATCTATCCGCATCTGTGGACAACCGGCCAGGAGCTGGTGCTCGGCTATGTGATTGGCGTCGCGGGCGGCGTGTTGGGCGGCTACGCGCTCGGCCGCTCGCCGCAGCTTGCGCGGATTTTCGAGCCTTATGTGATGGCGTTCTATGGCATCCCGAAGATCGCCCTCGCGCCGCTCTTCATCATCTGGTTCGGGATCGGGATTGGATCCAAGATCGCGCTCGCCTCAATCATGGTGTTCTTCCTGGTGTTCTACAACGTGTTTGCCGGTGTGCGCAGCGTCGATCGCGAACTCGTCAATCTGACGCGGGTGATGGGCGCAAACCAGCGTCAGCTCACCTATCATGTTTACTTGCCGGCGGCCGCTCCGTTCGTGATGCTGGGCATGCGCCTTGCCATTCCCTACAGCGTGATCGGCGTGATCGTCGGCGAATTCACCTCGTCCGCGCAGGGGCTCGGCCTGTTCATTCATGAGGCGTCGTCCACCTATGACCCTGCCGGCGTCTTCGCGGGTATCGTCATTTTGCTCGCCTTCGTCGGCGTGGCCAATCTTCTCGCCGGGCGGCTCGAGCGCCGGCTGTTGCGCTGGCGCTCGCTCTCGGGCGCCGGCCCCATCGACATCTGAACATACGGAGACAGTCATGCGCGCAGTGATGGGGCTGGCAAGGATCGTTGTCGTCGGAGCTGCGCTTGCGCTGCTGCCGAATGTGACCAAGGCGCAGCAAACGGTGCGGATCGGGCTTGGCGCGCCGACCCTGAGCTTCCTGCCGATCTGGTCGGCTCGGGCGCTGGATACGTTCAAGGCGCAGGGATTGACGGCGAACGTGGTCGCGCTGCCCGGCGGCGATCCTTCCGCGCTGGCCGCGCTTGACGCCGGTGATATCGATCTTGCGGCAGTCGGTCCCGATTCGATGCTGCGCGCGGCGGCGAAGGGTCAGCCGTTCGAGATCGTCTACTCGCTGATGTCGAAGGTCACGCTACAACTCGTCGTTTCGCCGGCGATGCTGGAACGCACCGGCGTGAAGGCAAGCGATCCGCTCGAGAAGCGCCTCGCCGCGATGAAAGGCACGCTGGTCGGCGCCACCGCACTTGCCGGCGCGCAGGAAATTGCGGCGCGCTGGCTCGCCGGCAAGGGCGGCCTCGATCCGAAGCACGACCTCAAAGTGGCGCAAGTCGGCAGTCCCACCGCCATCCAGGCGGCCCTCGAGGTCAAGCGGATCGATGCCTTCGTGCTGTCACCGCCGGAAGGATATCTGGCCGAAAAGGCCGGCACCGGTACTGTACTGGTCTCGCTCGGCGACGACTTCCCCTTGCTCGCAAAGCAGCCTTATCTCGTCCTGGTCGCCAAGAAGCCGATCAGCCGGACGACAGCTGACCTCATCACCAAGACGGCAAAGGCCATGCAGCAAGCAAGCGCCGCCACGATCGGCAAGCCCGACGACACTGCCGCAGCGATCCAGAAGCAATTCTTCGCCAAGGCGGACCCGCAGGCGATTGCGGCCGCGCTCAAGACGATGAACAGCGGTGTCGCCGAGGGTGGCAAGATCGACGTCGAGAGCATGCAGAACGCGCTGACCTTCGCCAAGGAGGCCGGCACCAATTTCGGCAAGGAATTTGACGCCAAGGCGTCCGAGAACGACCTGTGGACGAACCAGTTCGTCGATGCCGCCAAGGCCAAATGATCTAGCTGCTCGGCGTGAAGCGCGCGATCAAATCGTAGAGCGGGCCCGGATGAATGAGGCGGACGGCGGTGATCGGCTCACCGTTTCGCCAGGTGCGGCGTTCGATGATCAGGCAGGCGGCTCCCTCCTCGATGTTGAGTTCAGCTGCGATCGTGCTGTCGGCATTGCCGGCCGAGATGCGATGTTCCGCCTCCGTCCATGGCACGTGATCGATCAGCCAAGCGCTGGGCGGAACGATCGAGAAGTCCTGGTTGTCCGCTTCGGGCACCGCATCCAGATTGAGGATGCGGTCTTCGAGCGCAAAGGGTTGCTTGGCGGCATCATGACGGCAGCGCAGCGCGAGCACAGGCGTAAGCAGCGTGAGATCGAGCCGTGCCTTGTCGTCGCGCGTTGCGGCACGCTTGTGCTGCTGCAGCAGCGTGTAACTGTAGCGTTCACCCCGGTTCTCGACTTCCGCCTTCAGGTCGGGAATTTGCAGCACCGCCGAATGGACCTTGGGCCGTGACACGAAGCTTCCGGCACGCCGCCGTCGCTCGACCAAACCGGCGGCCGCGAGCCCCGACAGCACCTTGTTCACCGTCATGCGCGCGCAGGAATAGGTGTCCATCAGCTCGTGTTCGAACGGCAGGCGATGGCCCGGCGGCCACTGGCCCGACACGATCCGGCCCTCGATGTCGCTGCGGATCCGCCGATAGAGCGCGACGCCGCCGCCGTCCCGTTTCGATGTAGCCTTCATCCGGCGAGCAGTCCCTGCAACGTGCGGCGGAAGCCGGCAGCGACCGACTCTCCATGATGGTGTCTGCCGTTTGTCACAACCCTGCGCCCCAATGTCCAGACGCAGTCCACGGGAGAGCGGGCGGAGGCGAAAATCCAGCCGTCGAGCAGCGCATCGTCGGACCGGCCGGCCAGCGCCACACTGTCGGCATCGAGGCTGACGATATCAGCCGCAAGGCCCGCAGCGAGACCTCCGGCGACACCGAGGGCCTGGGCTCCGCCAGCGAGTGCGGCCTCGAACAGAGCGCGTCCGGTCGAGGGGCTCCGCGCCGACGTCATGACATTGCGCGCCCGCAGCGTGAGGCGCTGTGAATATTCGAGCTGACGCAGTTCGTCCTCGACCCCGATCAGCACGTTGGAATCCGTGCCGACGCCGAATTGACCGCCGGCGCCGCGGAACACCGGCGCATTGAAGGTGCCGTCGCCGAGATTGGCCTCCGTCACCGGACAGAGTCCCGCGACCGCACCGGTCGCGGCCATCGCGCGGGTCTCGTCATCGGTCATGTGGGTGGCATGGATCAGACACCAGCGGCGATCGACTGCCGCGTGATCGAGCAGCCAATGCACCGGCCGCTGGCCGCTCCAGGCGAGGCAATCCTCGACTTCCTTGGTCTGCTCGGCGACATGGATATGAATGGGACCGCCCTCGGCGAGCGGCAAGATCGCCGCGAGTTGTTCTGGTGTCACGGCACGCAGCGAATGGGGCGCGATACCGACCAGTCCACTTTCACATCCAGCTACCATGCGCCGCGACGCGTCCATCAATCGGGCGAACCGGTCGACGTCGTTGACAAAGCGCCGTTGACCGTCATCGGGCGCTCGGCCGCCGAAACCTGCATGGGCGTAGAACACCGGCAGCAGCGTCAGGCCGATGCCACTGGCTTGAGCGGCGGCGACCACGCGTCCCGCCAGCTCCGCGAGGTCGGCATACGGTGCACCCGCGGCGTCATGATGAATGTAGTGGAATTCGCCGACCCGCGTGAACCCGGCCTCGAGCATATCGACATAGGCCTGCGCCGTGATCGACTCGATGTCCTCGGGGGTCATGCGGGCGACGAAGCGGTACATCAGATCGCGCCAGGTCCAGAAGCTGTCGGACGAGGCACCTCGTCTCTCGGTCAGGCCGGCCATTCCGCGCTGAAAGCCGTGGCTGTGAAGATTGGACAGGCCTGGAACTCCGATCGCGTGACATTCATCTGCGTTGGTCGCCGCGACGCCGGTCTGAACGCTCGAGATCCACCCGCCAGCGATCGACAAACGCACGTTGCGTGCCCATCCGTCAGGCAGCAGGGCTCGCTTGAAATGCAGCTCGGGCAATCTGGTCTCCGGCGTGGACGAGAAGCTGGACAGCACGTGTCAGCAATGTAATATGTATAGACAAATAGCACATCCATGCCAAGCGCCATGCAAAGGATAGCGGATTTCCATCGTCATGAGTGTCGCCGATCACGTCTGGCATCGCTGTCGGCTCGCTACCCTTTCCCCACGGCGTGAGGGCATCGGCATTATCGAGGACGGCCTGATCGCGGCGAAGGACGGCGTGATCGTTTATGCCGGCCCGAAGACAGATGCCCCTGCGGGCCTCGACGCAGCTTGGTCGACCGATTGCGACGGCCGATGGATTACACCAGGCCTGGTCGACTGCCACACCCATCTCGTCTATGGCGGCAATCGCGCCGAGGAATTTGAACTGCGGCTGGCCGGCGCGAGCTACGAGGAAATCGCGCGGCACGGTGGCGGGATCGTCTCCACGGTCAGGGCGACTCGCGCGGCCAGCGAAGACGAACTCGTGTCCGGCGCGCAACGACGTCTCGAGGCGCTGATCGCCGAAGGCGTGACATCGGTTGAGATCAAGTCCGGATATGGGCTCGCGCTTGCCACCGAGCGGCGCCAGCTTCGCGCCGCGCGGCAGCTTGCGCGCGACAACCCGATCACGGTGCGGACGTCGTTCCTCGGCGCCCACGCACTGCCTCCCGAACGTGCCGGCGATTCCACGGCCTACATCGCCGATGTCTGCGACATGATCCCGCGCCTTGCCGCCGAGGGTCTCGTCGATGCCGTCGACGCGTTCTGCGAGACGATCGCCTTCTCCGTGGACGAAACCGCGCGGGTGTTCACGCGCGCCCGCGACTACAATCTTCCCGTCAAGCTCCATGCCGATCAGCTTTCGAATCTCGGCGGCGCGGCGCTCGCAGCGCGGTTCGGCGCCTTGTCGGCCGACCATCTCGAATATGCCGACGAGACCGGCATCTCGGCGATGGCGGATGCGGGCACCGTCGCGGTGGTGCTGCCGGGCGCTTACTATTTCTTGCGCGAAAAGCAGGCTCCGCCCATCGAATTGATACGCAAGCACCATGTTCCGATCGCGCTCGCTACCGACAGCAATCCGGGCTCGTTGCCACTGACCTCGCTGCTGCTCACCATGAATATGGGTGCAACGCTGTTCCGCCTCACCGTCAACGAATGTCTCGCGGCCGTGACGCGCGAGGCCGCTCGCGCGCTGGGCCTGTTCGGCGAAATCGGAAGCCTCGAGGCCGGCAAAAGCTGCGACCTCGCCATCTGGGAAATCGAACGCCCCGCCGAACTGGTGTATCGGATCGGCTTCAATCCACTGCACGCACGCGTCTGGCGAGGCCAGACCACATGACCTCCACGCTCTCCTCATCACTGGACCTGTTCCCATGACCCGTATCGACAATGCGCGCGTCGTTCGCGCGCCCCGTGGCCCGGAGCTTTCCGCGAAGAGCTGGCTGACGGAAGCGCCGTTGCGCATGCTGATGAACAACCTCGACCCCGACGTTGCCGAGAAGCCCGGAGAACTCGTCGTCTATGGCGGCATCGGACGCGCGGCGCGCGACTGGGAGAGCTTCGACCGGATTGTCTCGACGCTGCGCCGCCTCGAAGGCGATCAAACGCTCGCGGTGCAGTCCGGCAAGCCGGTCGGCGTCTTCCGTACCCATGCCGATGCACCCCGCGTGCTGATCGCCAACTCCAACCTGGTGCCGCACTGGGCGACGTGGGAGCACTTCAACCTGCTCGATCGCAAGGGCCTGATGATGTACGGCCAGATGACGGCCGGTTCCTGGATCTACATCGGCAGCCAGGGCATCGTGCAAGGGACTTACGAAACCTTCGCCGAGCTCGGACGCCGTCACTATGGCGGCAGCCTCGCCGGCAAATGGATTCTCACGGCGGGACTGGGCGGCATGGGCGGCGCGCAACCGCTCGCTGCCGTGATGGCGGGAGCCTCCTGCCTTGCCGTCGAATGCCAGCCGTCACGCATCGAGATGCGGATGCGCACGCGCTATCTCGATCGCCAGGCCAAGGATCTCGACGAGGCGCTTGCGATTATCGAGCAAGCCGGAAAGACCGGCAAGCCGGTCTCGGTCGGCCTGCTCGGCAACGCGGCCGACATCTTCCCCGAACTTGTCCGGCGCGGGGTCAAGCCCGATGCCGTGACCGACCAGACGTCCGCGCATGATCCGATCAACGGCTACCTGCCCAAGGGCTGGTCCATCAACGATTGGCAGTTGCGCCGCGAGAGCGATCCGAAGAGCGTCGACCGCGCTGCGCGCGCCTCGATGGCCGAACATGTCCGCGCCATGCTCGACTTCCACCGCATGGGGATTCCGGTGGTCGACTACGGCAACAACATCCGCCAGATGGCGCTCGAGGAAGGCGTCAAGGACGCCTTTGATTTCCCCGGCTTTGTGCCGGCCTATATCAGGCCGTTGTTCTGCCGCGGCGTCGGCCCGTTCCGCTGGGCCGCGCTATCCGGCGACCCCGAAGACATCTATCGCACCGACGCCAAGGTGAAGGAATTGATGCCAAATGATGCCTCGCTGCATCACTGGCTCGACATGGCGCGGCAGCGCATCGCCTTCCAGGGCCTGCCGGCCCGGATCTGCTGGGTTGGCCTCGGCGACCGTCATCGGCTCGGCCTGGCCTTTAACGACATGGTCGCCAGCGGTGAATTGAAGGCGCCGGTCGTGATCGGTCGCGATCATCTCGATTCCGGATCGGTCGCCTCCCCCAACCGCGAGACCGAAGCGATGCGCGACGGATCGGATGCGGTCTCGGACTGGCCGATGCTGAACGCGCTGTTGAATTGCGCCGGCGGCGCCACCTGGGTGTCGCTGCACCATGGCGGTGGTGTCGGCATCGGATACTCGCAGCACGCCGGCATGGTTATCGTCTGCGACGGCACTGCAGAAGCGGCGCGGCGCATCGAGCGGGTGCTGTGGAACGATCCGGCGAGCGGCGTGATGCGGCATGCCGACGCCGGTTATGAGCTCGCGATCGAATCCGCCCGGGCCAACAACCTCGACCTGCCGAGCCTCGATGGACTATAGTCTGCCGTGAGGATCATTCGCGCCAGCGACTGCCGGACCACGGCCTGGAAGAACGGCGGCGGCTCGACCACGGAGATCGCCGTCGGGCCATCAGGCGCCTCGCTCGATCATTTCGACTGGCGCGTCAGTATGGCGCGCGTCGCCTCCGATGGACCCTTCTCCGAATTTGCCGGCATAGATCGCACGCTTGCGGTCGTCACCGGGGGCGGATTGTTACTCAGTATCGGGGATGCAGCGCCGATCACACTCGATCAGGACTCGGATCCGATCAGCTTTGCTGGTGACATGCCGACATCGGCGCGGCTTGCGGCCGGCGCAATCACCGACCTGAATGTCATGACCAGACGCGGCCGGTTCGCGCATCGGCTGTTCCGCGTTCGAGAACCGCACCATTGCGAATTTGGTGACAGCGACATGGCGCTCGCGGTGGCCTGCTCCGGTACACTCGAACTGACCTTTCTCAAGGACAGCGTGACCCTGACCGCAGGCGATGCCGCGGTGCTGTCGTGCGCGGGCGACGCCGCAATCTTGATCGCACCAAAGCCGCCGGCGGACTGCTATGTCGTGCTGCTGCGCGAATGCCGCTCTCAGGCTGGCTGAGGATATCCAGCCGCTCTCGCCTCGGCGTCCCACCGCAACATCAGGTCATAGTCCTCAAGCGCGACGGGAGCGAAGGCATCGAGGCAAAGCCGCTCGCGAAGACTTGCACACGCCGGTGCGGTCGCAAAGGTCGCAAGGGTTGCCTGCAGGCGGGAGATGATCTCGTTCGGGCAACCGGATGAGGCGACCAGGAACGGGATCGGGGCCGGATCAGTGACGGCGACCACCCGAATTTGCGATCCGAGCTCGGGCTGGTGGTGCAGCATCAGGTCCAGCGCGTAGCCGTCGAGCGGGCCGACGTCGATATTGCCGGCCAGCACAGCCTCGACAACGTGCCGCGGCGTCGTCAGCGGTCCGATGCTCTCGCGATAGAGCTTGGCCCCGTGCTGTTGAAAATACGGCAGAAGATGATGCCGCAACGCGTTGTAGCCGGAATGAGAATCCGCGACGGTGTAGCCAAGACGCCCGCCGAACGTATCCTCGATAGTATTGAAATTTGAGTCCGCTCGGACGACAAGACAGGTGGCATAGACGGGACGGCCGGCGATCGGCGCCTTGGCCGGCACGGGCGCCGCGACCGGCCGCGGCCGCCGTGTCGCCAGCATGAACGGAAAGCCGCACATGAGGGCGCAGGCAAGATCGGTGCGCGACCACAGATCCGCGAGAGGCAGCGGAAAGGCGTGATCAAGGATCTCGAGATCGATACCGCTTGCTTGCGCAAGCCAACCGAACAGCTCCTTCCAGGCGGCGGCCGCCTGCGGATTGACCGAGTACATCCGTGCATTGGCGACGTAGCGCATGTGCGGACGCCTTGATCTCCGGTCAGGCGAAGCGCAGGCGCTGGCCTACGCCGATCCGCTCGGCTTTCTCCAGCATCGCATGTCCCAACGCGATATCGGACAGCGAAAGCCCGCGATGCCAGAGCAGATTGGTCTCGGCATCGCTTTCGCGACCCGGCTTGAGGCCGGCGACGATCTTCCCAAGTTCGGCATGGAGCGTCTTCTCGGATAGCTTGCCCGCTTCGACATGGGCGCGAAGGCTGCCGAACTTGCCGCCTTTGCATTGGCCCCAGTCATCGACCACCAGCTTGGACATGAGATCGGTCAGAGACAGCTCGATCGCGCTCATGGTGCCATAGGGAACGACGAACGCGCCCTTCTTGATCCATTCGGTCTTCAGCATCGGCTTCGGCTTGTCGAGCCGGGAAGCCTCGACCACGATGTCGGCGCCCTCGACGCAGGATTTCCAGTCTTCCGTCGCCACCACCTTCTTGCCGAGATCGCGGCTCAGCCGATCGGCAAAGCTGTTGCGGCTCTCCTCGCGGCGCGAGTGCACGCGGATCTCGTCGAAATTGAACAGGTGATCAAGCAGGCGGACGTTCCAATAGGCGGTCCCCCGCGCGCCGATATGACCGAGCACCTTGGAGTTCTTGCGCGCAAGGTACTTTGCACCGATCGCGGTGACCGCTCCGGTCCGCATGTCGGTGATGCCGCTTGCGTCCATGATCGCCTTCGGCGCGCCGGTGCGGGGATCGAACAGGGCCAGGATGCCGAGCTCCGAATGAAGGCCAAGCTTGTAGTTGTCGACGAAGTCGCCGACGATCTTGACGCCCGCCCTGTCGATCGGGGGCTTGATCGCCCCGCGCAGCACGTTGAAATGGCCGTTGGCGGCGCCAGGCTCGAGATGGACCCGCGGTTCGATGACCGTATCGCCCCTTCCCTGCGCGGCCAGGCTGGTTTCGATGGCAGCGAGAATCTCGTCATCGGTAATCTTGAGCTCTTCGATGTCGAGCCGGTTGAGGTAGGCGATGTAAATTGGCGGCATACCACGATCTCCTCAGGCTATATGTCTATACATAAATCCCGGGGTGGGGAAATGTCAATCGACCGACGTCGTCGGGATCGGCCGTCAAACGCGGCACGCGCGTCAACAGATCGCCCGGAGACACGCCTGGCGGAATCCTCGAGTGTCACAAGGCCGGCGACCTGGATAGGTGATGCTCGTCGTTCGCGACATCACGCGTAGGCAGCGCCATAGCGCTGCGGCGCAGCGAGGACACTCATCAGCAGAAGGTTACCGTAACTGATCCGCAAAACTCCGAGAACCGCCGCACCAGGTTCGTTCGCACCAGAAACAACCCGATCGAAACGCAACAACCGTGAACGAAACAAAACGAAAGCGCAGGAGAACCAACGAAACCGATCGATGTTCTACCGCTCATAATAGTCTGACCGTAGGGTCCAGTCCTGCCGGGCCCTCCGATGAAACGAGCTTCCTGAGTTTTAAAGGCCGTCGTGGTTGGTGAAAAGTTTGAAGAAACTCCCCGTGGTACCGATGAGGAACCGCGGGACAGGCTGGATGATCTGCACGAGCTGTGCTCGCGGCTTAACGTGCCAATATGGGAACTCCGATGGAGAAACGGGACGCCGGGAGCCGTTCCTTCTATACGCCAGCGGGCGCGCCGCGCAGGCTTGACCAATTGATGGTAATCGAGACCGCAAGGTGATCGAGCCCTAGCGGCTTCACCAAACGCTGCATCGGCGCGATCATTTGCGCATGCCCTGGCGCCGAAAGCCCGCTCAATTTCTCCGCCACTGGTCCGGTCCCCGTCGACCGTGACGCCGTCGGCGCATCGGGCAAGCCGTTCAAGTCGGTCCTCGTCTATTGGGTGAACTGCCACCACAGCGGCCGGCTCGCACCTTCACGCGGATGACGCAGGCAGGCAAAGACCTGTTCGCCTGATGTGACGGTGAGGAATGCCTTGGAACTTGCCTGCTTCTGGATAGTTGTCCGGACGCGCGTTCCTTTTTGCGATTGGGTTTTAATCATATGACTCGGCTGCTGGCACTTCTCGCTTTTTGCACTCTCTGCGCCCTTCCAGACGCAGCATCCGCAGATCAGCTAAAGCCGCAGCAAATAAGTTCAGCTTCCGACTTCAGCTCTCGTCAGCGGTGCGCGTGCAGTTCATCGCACAGGGCCGCGCGCATCGTCCGATATAGGCAATACCGAGTGAGAGCGGCATACTTGATCGGCTACGATCCGCTGCCGTACCGTTTCGGCTCGACATTCGTTTTCGAACCACCGTATCGCTATTACCGGTGGTAGGCTGCTGGATCACATGCCCAGCGGCGACAAGCTGCAACTGAGCGAGGTCAAAGAGTCAAAGAGCTGTTCAATCAGCTGAGATCGCTGCCATGACCGTACGGTGCATCCATTGCGATGACACCGGCTGGGTCAGCGAGAACCATCAGGACCAGCCATGGACCGGACCGCATGCCTGCACCTGGCGGCGGCGCGGGTGCGCCTTGCCCGGCCTGCAATAAGCTGGAGGGTGAGATACCTCGGCTGCCTCGCGGGTTTCGCAACATGTTCGACAGACGGGACGAACGATGAAAACCGCTCGCCCGAGCGCCGAATGTCGCATCCGCCAGCTAGGCGCCAGTCCGTAAATCCACGGCTCGCGTTTTTAACGTTAAGTCGAGAGACGATAAGGGCGCTGGCACCGAGCCGTGTATGCTTCCTGCATGAAGCGGGCGGTGGTGAAACGTGAAGACCTCGAGGCACTCCGGTTATTGCGGGCGTTCTCGAAACTCAGAGATCCGGACAAGCGGAAGGCTGTTCTGGAATTTGTTGAGGCAATCCTAGCCGCCGAGAAACCGATACGCGAAGAGCCTGACGACTAACGTTCGACCATGCTTGTCACGCAATGGTGCGCATACCGATTTTCCGTTCGCGCAGCCGTGATTTTTCACCGGGTGTCGTTCCTCATACGCCTACCTACATAGGTATTGTCCAAAAAAAATCCGAAGGGAAACGCTTCAACAGAGCAGCCGATTCTAGCCAGCGCCAATGCTCCGCACGAAACAAGAATCGTTCGGAGTACGACTATGATTGGATTCAGGACTGCCATTATTGCAGCGATTATGTCGATTGGCGTGATAAGCTCTGCAAGCGCACAATGCCCGACATGGGCGACATCAAATCCCGCTCTATTTGATTCGCAATACCCCGATAGCAGTGTGTTGAACGACTGCGAGTTAACGCCAGCAGGCAGAATGGGCCTGGAATTACCTGGCGGAGCGGCTCCCTCGTTTGGGCCCAATAGGGCTTATGGGGCAATGCTTGGCGTTGCTCAACACCACAGCTTTCGACACCGATCGCGGTGAGTCAGGGGGTTGTGTCGGGGCGCGCCGCCGTCCATCCGGGCCATCCATCGGAACGAGGTTCGGGTGTTCAATCCCGATCGTGAGGACCACCACAAGCTGAAGAGAGACCAATAACAGTCTTCGTCAAGCGCTGAACGGAAACGTGAGACGCCCCTACGTTGAAACGGCGCCAAGTCGAACTTAAATCTAGTTGCGTCAGCTTGGGAGATTTCGCAATGCTGCGAGCAATCTTCATTGTGACTTGTCTTGTTATAGCGTCGCCCTCGGTTGCCCAGCAGGTGCGGGTAATCACGGGAGACATCGAGCATATATACGGGCCCGGCGGTGAGATCCTCGACGATGCTGAGCTGCGTGCACGAAACGAGCGCGCCTTCGAGAGAATGCAGCTTGAAAAGCAGCGCGCGATTGAAAAGCAGCAAATCGAGGACGAGCGTCTTAGGCTTCAGCGTGACCAAGCGGCTCTCGCCTATGCAAGCGCTCCGACTTGGGACTCAACATATGGCGGCGGGTTTTTCGATGGTCGCCATCGGGGTCACGGGAGGATAAGCGCCTCGCCCAGGATGGGCAGTCGACGATGACTCACCGCGCTTTTGCGCAAAAGCAGGGCGCTGGCCCGACGCTCGTGGCCGCAGAGCGCATCTGACGAGCCGTGATCCAAGCTGTCCATCATCCCGCCCGGGACGGTGCGGTCTCGGGAGTGGCACCCATGGCGAAGAACATCGTTGCCGGACTCGTTGTAGTCGCTTGGATTGTGATCGGCTCACTTAGCTTTGCCCAAAAGCATCATCTTACCCCTTCAATATAACGCTGGCCTGGGCCTCAAGCCGTGGTTCGCACAAACTGCATTTCCAGCCGGTGCGCCATCCATCCTCTTCAGGGCAGCGAGCGCCAAAGGATCGACCTCCCTAAGCTGAGCTTCCAGCGTTGCGATAGTTGCGATCAGATTATCACGACGCTCTCGCACGAAGCAGGCCTGAAACGAAACCGGCCTAGCGTTCGGTGATTGGACTAGAGGGGACTAGGTCATGTGGGATTTCATCAACGCCTTGTATCGCGACTATTGCCTGGCTCGCCTGCAGGAAATGCGGAAGCTCGAGCTGTCGCACTAAACCATTGTCCGCGCGAAAGGATACCCGGTCACGAGTACAGTTCTGACCGGGGTGGCGGTTCTTACCCGACGCGGGAGCAAAGCCATGCAGGAACACAAGGGCATTCAATTCCAGGATCTCGATCAAGTCTTGCACAACGCTCATCTTCGCCGATCGGCCGACATGGGCCTCTGGCTGCGCAAGTTTTTTGAGGCTCGTCGCGAGCGCCCAGAAGAAATCAAATTGAAACAGGTTACGAAATCGGCCGGTAATGCCGGACCCCTATCGTCTCACCCATTGCTGTCCCTGGGAGATTTCAGATGATCTCACTTTCAAAACCCGCTACCGATCGTCCGGTCTCTACCTTCGCCATTGTGACCCTGTTCAGCCTCGTCGGGCTCGCGATCTCTCTTGCCTTCGCGCGGTACGGCATCGACGTCGCGATCGGCATGTAAGCGGCAAGAAGTTCCGATCAAAATTCGGACGTCCGCGGCCCCGCGCTAAACCGGTCCACCATGCCTTTGGCGAGGTCGCTAGTGCGGTTCGGATACATCGCTATCGAACGGTCCCTTTCAGGCTTTCGTAAGTCGGCACTGCCACGTTACCCTTTTTGACGAAGGGCTTTCTATGGACACCAAGGTCAAAATTCGTTGCCCGGCTTGCACGCGTGTATTTAGGGAAAGAGCCAACCGGGTTCGCGATGGCTTGCAGGTCAACTGCCACGATTGCAAAGGCTGAAATGGCTGGGCGAGTTGAGCGACGCTCGCCACCATTCGCTTTCGGGATCATCACCCGCCGCACCGGATCAGGTCTGTATGTCTTCGAGACCAGTTCCGCGCGCAGGAATGGAAATGCAGCAAGACCGCGTTTGTTGTAACGACATCCCGTCTTGCTGAAGCTGCGTTAGCGCCTGGTATGACGCAATAGGGACGCGCAAGAAAGCGATCCACGGGCCTTAAAGCCATGATCGTTTGAGGCGCCTGCAGTTCGCGATTGCGCGCGGCTGGCTCGAATATCGCGATCATCAATCGCGCCGTCGCTTCGTTGAACTGTCGAGATCTGCGGCCTGGTCGGCCTTGCGAGCCTTCTCGAAGAGTGCATCTCTTTCCGGGCCGGGAGGTAGCTTCTCGGCAGCCTCGCGGTTGAGCTTCGCAAAAGCAGCGAGCCGGTCCTGAAGCGAAACTGGCCGCTTGCCTCGTTCGATCAAGAGCCGCCGCCTGCGTGAATTTGCCCCAAGATCCCCTCCCCGCACCCACCTAGTTTAAATTTAACGGTCGAGTGGCTACGTTAGAAGCATGCCATTCGATAGACGAGCAGGAATCGAGACTAGGCTCGCGCGATACCGCCTCGTAGAGCAGCGGCTCGCTGCGGAGCCCGGCGCTGCCTCTAACTCTGAATTGAAGAGGCTACAGCGGATTATTGTCGATCTAGAACAGCAACTTATTGAGCTGGACACAAAGTAAGGCGACTTTAGTCGGCGGCTCCTGAGCCCGGTAGAAATACGGGTATCGGAAAGAATTGGCGGGGCTGCGTTAGCCGGTCATCCGTGAACCATCTCGACCGAGTAAAAATCGGAGCATGGAGCATCGCCGCCCACTTAGCGCGATACCCGATCACTACACTGATATCATGGGCAAGCCGCGGCGAAACTCGGCGCTCAGCAGATGGCACCTTGGATTCTGCTACACTTCAGGGGCGTCGGCCCCGCACGGCTGCAGCGTCTTGAATATGTGCCCGCGCAGGCACTCATGGTGGTCCTGCGTGTAGACCGTTACGGTGATCGCAATCAAAGCAACCACGAGAAGTCCGGCGACGATGTTCTGCATGGCTGCCACTCCCGGGACTGCACCGCCGAAAAGGGGGATGATGGACACCAGGGATCACGGCCGCCAATGCATTGGCCGCTCACAACAGCACGACCTTCTCATTCAGCGCACGGATCGTCAAAAGCGCTTTGGCCTACGCTGCGGCCTCGGAACACGCCGTAAGTTTGTTACTCGCGACTTGCGCGCGCGACATCGATCGATTCTTCAATAAGATCAAACAATGTCGGCGTGTCGCGACCCCGATACGACAAACTCGCGGCCAACTATCTGGCGGTCATCAAACTCGCATTAATCCGCATTGGGCTGCGTGCTAATGAGTCCACGCCTAGCCGACTTCGCGTGCCTCGTTGACCCGAAACGCCGCGCGGATCTCACGCTTCAACACTTTCCCATTTAGACTACGAGGAAGTTCCGGCCAGAATTCTACGGATTTTGGCGTACGCACACCACCCAGCCGACCCTTAACTAATTCCATAATCTCGCTCTCGATTTCTTCGGACGGAGCGTTCTGCCCCTCTTTGAGTTCAACAATGCCTTTGATTGCCTCCCCCATTTGGAATCCGGAACGCCGTTGACGGCACAATCGCGACCCGCGCGGTGAGACAAGATAACCTTCTCGACTTCCGCGCCATATACGTTGAAGCCCCTTTCGCTTCGGGCAAAATCTCGTAATGCTTCCCAAGCATCGAAAATCTTTGATGGTCGAAGGCGCGCTCGCGGAGCTCTTGAGCGAAGCGCCGTAGCGGCGCTCGACTTTAACCCACCGTGACGTTCGGGCTGGTCTCTTTTCTCGCGCCCATGGGACGGGTTCCACGTTCCGCGCTCGACAAGACCCGAAGCTATGTCCGCTGACGTGCTGATTCAATTTACGCAGTCCAAGTTCGCGGCCCCGTGTGGCTGGCTCGGCAGCCCTTTGATCGTTCGTCAAGAGCTGCCTCCTTTACGCGATCGGACGACGTCCCATACTGCGAAGCGGTTGCTGTCGCAGGTGCGTCATCTATGACAGACGTTTCGAACGTGGCCACAAGCCTCCTTCGGACCAGGATTCAGATTCGTCGGGCGTCATCGGATCGGCACCACCGCCAGTTCGCGCGGGATCGGTATCGAGCGAACGGCGCAGCTCGAGCTTGCCAATCTGGTTGCGGTGGACTTCATCAGGACCATCGGCCAGTCGCAGCAAGCGGGTCGTAGCGAGCGCTACCGAAAGGAAATGGTCGTTACTGGTTCCACCTCCGCCGAAAGCCTGTATCGCCCAGTCAACAACTGTCTGCGCCATGTTCGGCGCGACAACCTTGATCATCGCGATTTCCTGCCGCGCTGCCTTGTTGCCCACCGTGTCCATCATGTAGGCCGCCTTGAGAGTCAGCAGTCGCGCCTGCTCGATCTTCATGCGTGCTTCGGCCACGCGTTCGAGCGTCACTGTTTGCTCGGCGAGAGGCTTGCCGAAAGCGACACGTTTCAGCGCTCTCCGGCACATCCGCTCAAGCACGCGCTCGGAAAGGCCGATCAAGCGCATGCAATGATGGATGCGTCCAGGTCCCAAGCGTCCTTGCGCGATCTCGAACCCGCGCCCCTCGCCAAGCAACGTGTTGGCGGTCGGCACGCGCACATTGGTAAACATCACTTCGGATGCGCGATCCGGTACGCCGTAGAATCCGAGCACCGGTAGCGAACGGACGACATGCACTCCGGGCGTATCCTTCGGCACGAGGATCATCGATTGACGCTTGTGACGGTCCGGATTGTTCGGATCGGTCTGGCCCATGAAGATAATGATCTTGCATCGCGGATCGGTGGCACCTGTCGTGTACCACTTGCGACCGTTGATCACGTAGTCGTCGCCATCACGCGCGATCAAGCTGGCCACATTGGTAGCGTCGGATGAGGCAACGTCGGGCTCTGTCATCGCGAAGGAAGAACGAATCTCGCCCGCCAGCAACGGCTTCAGCCAGCGTTCTTTCTGCGCCTGCGTACCGTAGCGCAAGATTGTCTCCATATTGCCGGTGTCCGGCGCACTACAATTGAAGACCTCGGGGGCAAGGTGCGAACGTCCCATGATCTCGCACAGCGGCGCATATTCGAGATTCGTCAGCCCCTCTTCGTGAGCAGGCAGAAACAAGTTCCACAAGCCGGCCTGTTGCGCGAGCGGCTTCAGTTCCTCGACAACCGGGTGTACGGCCCAGGGTCCAAGCCTCTCGGCCTCCTGATAGTATCGGCGCTCATTCGGGTAGATGTGCTCCATCATGAAGCGCTCGACACGCGCGGCCAGTTCCTGGCTGCGTTCGCTTTGGCTGATATCCACGTACGTTCTCCTTACCGGCTGCGTAGGCCATCCCTCAGTGTGTTTCGGGTGATTTTCCCGGATTCTGTCTTCGGCAGATCCTCCAACACGCGAATGTCGACGGGGCACTTGTAGGCTGCCAGTCGCTCACGGCAAAAGCGCGAGAGCGCGGCGACGTCGATCACGGCGCCAGGTTGGGCGGACACGAAGGCTACCACCGTCTCTCCGCGATAGGGATCGGCAGCGCCGACGACAGCTGCCTCGCGCACCCCCGGAAAGCCGTAAATCACGTCCTCTACTTCGCGCGGCCAGACCTTGAAGCCGGAGGCGGAGATCATGTCCTTCTTGCGGTCGACGAGATAGAACCATCCGTCCTCATCGAAGAAGCCGACGTCACCACTATGCAGCCAGCCATTCGTCAGCACTTCATTGGTCTCTACCGGCTTTCGCCAGTAGCCAGCCATTACGCCCGAGCCTCGCACAACCACTTCGCCATGCTCGCCCGGCCCGAGCGGGCGGCGATCGTCGTCAACAACGATCGCATCCACGCCCGGCGTCGGCCTGCCGATAGACAGCGCACCAGACTCGGGATCGACAGGAATTTGCCCCTCGTTGGGCGCAAGGTGGCTTGCAGACGTCAGTTCGGTCATTCCATACGAACTACGGATCGCTCGCCCGAACTGTTCCGCAAAAGCACCGATGACCGATGGGGCAATCGGCGCGCCGCCGGAATAGATATGTACGAAGCTTTCAAAATGGCGGCTCGTCGCGTCAGCCTGGTTCATCAGCGCGATGTATGCGGTGATGGCGCCGACGATGAATGTCGGCCGCCATTCAAGGAAGGCATCGAGCGCGACCTGCGGCTGGAAACGATAGGTCAGCACCATCGCCGCACTCGCGGCAAAGGCCGCAACCATCTGGATCTCGAAGCCGGTGATGTGGAACAGCGGCGCGACCCCGAAGATGCGCGACAGGCCGTTCAGTTCGAAATGATCGCGACAGACCAGCGCGGTCGCTGCCAGATTGCGATGCGTGAGCATGGCGCCCTTGGGAGCGCCCGTGGTCCCGGACGTGTATAGCAGAAGGCTGATATCATCCGGGGTCAGAACGGGTGCCGGCGGTGCGGGGGCATCTTCGGCGAAAACCGTCGCCAGCGCATGGGCCTGCGGCGCCGCCCCCGGCTCCGGCAGCACGCGGACATCGTTTCGCATCTGAAATTCACGGGCGCCCGTCCAGACCACCAGTTCAGGATCGACCGAATTAGCGGCCGGGAAAACGTTGTCCCATTGGTCATCGTGACAGATCACCGCCTTCGGTTCGCAGTCCTTGAATAGCTTCCGAAGCTCCGGCGTGCGGTACATCGGGTTGAGGCTGACAACGATCGCTCCGAGCTTCCAGGCCGCCACGCTGACGACAACGAACTGGGGTACATTCTGAAGGATGACAGCAACCCGATCGCCGCGCCCGACCCCTCTATCCCCAAGCCAGCCAGCGACCCGGTCACTCAACCGATCAATATCGGCGTAGCTCTGCGTCGCGTCGAAATAGAACACGGCTGGCGCCTCGCGCGGCGCGGCACGAAACAGATCGAGCGCCGTCAGTTCTCCCGGGTCGGGAGGAGCGACAGACGTTTCTCCGAGCCGCGCTCGCTGCCGGCCTGCGGCGTCCTCATAGGCGCGCGCACGCGACTCGGAATCCGGGTCCGAGGTCATTGCTTCTTGCCACTGCTGTCGTAGCGATGCCAACCGCTTCCAGCCTTGCGACCATTATAGCCCGCGGCCACCATCTGGCGCAGCAGTGGGCGCGGCAGGAATCGCTCGCCGTAAGCCTGATAGAGGATCTCGTGCACGCTGAGCGATAAGGAATTCTGCGTGTTGTCCATGAGCTCGAATGGACCGATCGGATGTCCGAGGCCAAGCTTGCAGGCGACGTCAATGTCTGCCGGCGAACAGATGCCTTCCTCAACGAGGCGGATCGATTCGAGGACGAGCGCATGCAACAGGCGATTAACTGCGAAGCCGACCACGTCCTTGACGCGGATCGGCGTCTTGCCGATCGCGACCATCACTTTCATGACAGCATCAACAAACGCCATATCTGTATCGGCAGCTGAGATGACCTCGACCAGCTTCATGCGCGATACAGGTGAGAAGAAATGGGTGCCAATGAACTGCGCGCGCCGCGGCTCAGCAACTGCCGCGCTCAGCGTCGTGATCGAGATCGACGATGTGTTGGACGCCAGCCCAGCTTCCGGCGTCAAAATCGCATCCAGCTTCTTGAACACATCACGCTTCAGCGTCTCGTCCTCGAACACCGCCTCGATGACGAAATCGCGATCGGCATAGGCGTCGAGGCTGTCAGCGACCGATAGCTGGCGGCGCGCCGTCGCAACCGCCTCCGCCGTCCAGAAGCCACGCGGCAGACCGCGATCGAGGACGTCGTGGAGGCGCGCCACGGCCCGCTCGGCCGCTTCCCGGGACGCGTCGCTGAGCAGCGTCGGATACCCCGCCACCGCGAACATCAGGGCGATCTCCGAACCCATCATCCCTGCGCCGACAACGCCGATTCTCTCGAAACTACTCATTGGTACGCTTTCCTCGATAGACCGAGCCGAGACGCACGTGTGGCAATATGTCCCGGCTCACAATGGGCGGTTGAGCCGCCCCACTCTCTTTCGCCTGAATGACAACGCGCGTCCGCCGGATGTGAAGGCGCACCAATGCCTGCGCGGCGTCGACGTCGCGCGCCCGGATCGCGTCCATGATCAGGACGTGCTGGGGATCAGAGAACGGAAAGCCGTCCCTGGCGTAGGTTTCGCTCACAAACTGCCGTCGGAAGTGCTGCGTGCTGTTCCAGAAGCGTTCGACCATCGCCAGCAGTTGCGGCATCCGCGCGCGCGAATAGGTGCGCAGATGAAACTCCCGATCAAGCTGGATGTACTCCTCGAGCGTGGTTACGTGCTCAAGTTCGCGCACAATGCGGTCAAGCGTCTCGATGTCGTCGTCGGTCAGATTTGGAACGCTTTCACCGATGGCGAGCGGCTCGACCGCTTCACGAATCTTGTAGATCTCGATCGATTCTTCCGAATTGACGTCCGCAATCCAGGCGCCACGGTTCGGCGCCATCACGACCAGCCCCTCGTTCTCGAGCTGCTTCAGTGCCTCGCGCACGGGAATGCGACTCGCTCCGAAATGCGTCGCGAGAAGCTCCTGCCGGATCCGCGTACCCGGTCGCATCTCCCCGCTCAACACCGCGCTGCGGATCTCGCTTGCGATCCGCTCGCTCATCAGCCGACCGCCATCCGGATCGTCTTCATTGGCGTCGCGCGCCGTGTCGTTCCAATGGGGAGGCCGCTGATAGGCACTCATGAAAGGCCCTGCTTATCAATGAATGGCCGCGTACATGATCTTGTCTTCGGTCGCATCGGCCCGCGTCATTTCCTCGACGATACGCCCGCCACGCGCGACCAGTATCCGATCCGAGATCGCCAGGATCTCCGGCAGATAGGAAGAAATAACGACGACCGCCTTGTTCTCGCCCGCCAGCCTGCGAATTGCCTGGTGGATCTGCGGAATGGCGCTGACGTCGACCCCTCGCGTCGGCTCGTCGAAGATGACCACTGTCGGTTCCTGCGCCAGAGACTTCCCCACCACGACCTTCTGCTGATTGCCGCCGGAATATTCCACAATCTTCAGCGTTCGCTTCAGCGCCGAGATGGAGAGCGCCGAAATCCATCGATCGGCAATCCGCTTCATCTCGCGCGCGGAGTAGAAGAATCGCCTGATGCGCGGCGACGACAGATAGCCAAGATAGATATTCTGATCCACCGTCATCGTCTCGAAGAAACCGTCGACTTTCCGATCCTCGGTGATATAGGCGATTCCGTCGCGCACCGCCTGCCGCGGCACCCGGTAGCGGACCGGCTTGTCCCGCAGATAGATCATCCCGCCGCGCAGGAAGTTGCGCTTGCGCGCGCCGCTGACGATCTGCGCGATCTCGGAACGTCCCGCGCCGACCAGTCCGAAAATGCCGACGACTTCCCCGTTGAAGACCGAGAAGGACATATTCTTGACGATGCTGCCCATCGTCACATTCTCGACCGAAAGCACCTTCTCTCCGCGCGCCGATTGCGGCTTTGGCGCGTCTGGATCAGCGCCGTGGGTCGCGTATTGAGCTGCCGTTTCCTCGCGGCCAACCATCATCCGCACGAGCGAGTCGCGGGTGACGTCCTTTGCCGGCACCGTGGCGACAAGCTTGCCGTCCCGGAGTACGGTGATGCGATCGGCGATGTTGAGTGCCTCTTCCAGCGCGTGCGAGATAAAGATGATCCCGGCGCCTTTCTCTTTCAGGGTGTTGAGAAGATGGAACAGATGCTGCGTTTCTTCGGGCGTAAGCGACGCAGTCGGTTCATCGAAGATGAAGACCTGTGCATCGTGGCGCACAGCACGCACTATCTCGACCATCTGCCGCTTGGCAGTTCCGAGATTCTCGACCAGCACCAGCGGATCAACATTGAAGTTCATCGATTGCAACGACTGCGTCGCCGCAATATTGATCTTGCTGTAGACAGTAACCCACTTCTCCATGCCGAGTTCGAGATTCTGCGCGACCGTCATCGACGGCACCAGACTGGACTCCTGGTAGACCATCGCGACGCCGCCCTCGAGCGCCTCCTTTGGCGAGGCAAACGAGACCTTGCGTCCGCGGATCATATAGTCCCCGGAGGTCAGGACGATTGCGCCTGCGATCGCCTTGCACAGTGTCGACTTTCCCGCACCGTTCTCGCCCAGCAGCGCGTGAATTTCGCCCGGCCGCAGATCGAAATTGACACCGTCGATCGCATGCAGGCCGCCATAGACCTTGCTGCCATTGACGACCTGCAGCAGCGGGGTGCCTGCCTGTTGTTCCGCCGGCATGGCGCTCATCCTTCCTGCGCGCCGCGACCACGCGGCAGTTCAACCAGGCAATCGCGTCCCTTGGACACCGCCAGCACGCGAGAGCCAATCGGGCGGACGGCGGTTATTCCATGGACCCGACCATCGACTCGGCTGTGCAACGTCTCCACCGCCATGCCCTTGGCGTCCAGCCGCGCAACGAGGCCATACGAGCGCGGCGGCGCCCACGGCTTCTGAATGCCGAGCTTCTTGATGCGGCCGATCTGGGTCGGCTCGCGCGGATTGAGGCGACCATCCAGCGCCGGCCCGATCCAAAGCTCCGATGGTACCGTCCGCATCATTTCTTCGCAGAATGCCCGTTCGCGCAGGACGAATTCGGTCAGCTGCGTGCGAAGCGCGAGGAAGGCCATCCAAACCTCTCTGTCCGCACCGCGGCCGAGACGCGCCGGATAGCCTGTATAGTTCTTGACGATCACGCGCCTGTCGCCGCCGGCGCGTGGAAAAGCGGTCAGGCGATGAGCCCAGGATTCGGCGACCCACACCTCATTGCCGTCACTGGAAACGACCACGCCAAGCGGCCATGCGAGCTTGTCCGCGAGCACGCTCGCGCCACCGAGCGAGGCATCGCAAACGACGAGTCGGCCCGACGGGGTGCGGTTCTGCATCAGGTCGGTCAGCCAGAGTTCGGGCAGGTTGTTTCGCGAGCCGTCGGTTAGGTAGATCGCGCCATCCGGCGCGACCGTCACCGACAACGGACAGGCTATCCTTTCACTACCGACGCTTTCGAGCCTGCCGACGATCTTGCCGACTGGCGAAAGCGCCATCAATCCAACCCCAGAGACGCAAGCGAGCAGTCTCCCATCCGGCGCGCTGGCAAGTCCGCCGACCGGCCCGTCCAGGGTCGCGAACACCGCGCGTGTGTTGAAATCATCCCCCGAGCAACGCAGGATGCTGTTGCCTGTCGAGACGTACAGCGCGCCGTCCTGCCCGAGCGCCATATCGTCCGGCCGCTCGATCTGGTCGCCGAGTTGGCAGGCGTGATCGAGCCGCAGGTTCGGGGAGAACGCGCCGTCGAGCACCGGAATGCCATGAAGCTCTCGGTTCGGAAACAACACGCGATCGACGATATCGCCAGGCAGAGACATGGCTTAGACCCCTCCCCAATAGGACTTGTACGCTTCCCAGGTCGGGTCAGCGTCCTGCAGGCGGATACGGCCGATGCGGTTGTTCTCGAGACCGCCGATATAGAGATGGCCCTTGTGTTCGCGAACCGACGTGATGGTCGGATGCGAAAGCCCGCCCGGATCCCAGAGCGATTCGGTCACGACGCCGTTGTCGTCGAACTTGGCCACGCAGCCGTAATTGATCCCCGGGCAGAGCCACTCATCCGGCGGGATCTGCTTGACCATGCGAGTGCGAAAAACGGGATTGCGCATGGCAAGGTCATAGACCGGCGTGCGCAGGCCGACGAAGGCGAGCCAGTATTTGCCATCCGAGGCGCGGTTGATGTTGTCGCAATAGCCTGGAAGGTTGTCGATCAGGATTTCGCTGGTGCCCGCCTTCGGGCCGGCGATCCAGTAACGGTTGATCTGACACAGCCAGGTGCTCGCCCACAGCACCGACCGGCCGTCATGCGAAATGCAGATGCCGTTGGGGAACGTCAGGTTCTTGAGGACTGTCTTGGTGACGCCGGTTTTCGGATCGTGGCAGATCAGCCGGCCGTTGCCGCGCCCCTCAAAGCCGTCAAGCGCCCAATCGGTCAGTTCGTAGCGGGTCGAGGCCTCGCTGAAATAGATCTTGCCGTCGGGCGCGACGTCGAGATCGTCGGCGAGATAGAGCCGCGAATCGTCCTTGAGACGTGTGCGGGTACGCGTGGTGCGGTCCGTGACTTTGAAGACCGAGCGATCGGGCTTCACGCCATAGACCCCCATCCCGGCGATGCAGACAAGGAGGTTCTGATCCCGATCGAACGCCAGCCCGAGCGGCCGGCCACCAATGCGCGCGAACTCCTCGCGGACAGTATAGTCCGGCGCGAGAAAGCGGATGATCGAGCCGTTGCGATTGACGGTGTAGAGGTTGTCCTTGCGGTCGAGGATGATGTCTTCCGGGCCTTCGATCATATTGAGCGCGATGGCTTCGGCGTTCTTCAGGCGGTCGTTCTCCGCGAAAGGCGTGCCGCTGCCGCGCTCGACCGACGACGGCGGCTCGAAATCGACCCAGCTTGGGGTGACATAGACCTTTTGCAGCACCTTGCCCTTGTTCTTGACCCACTTCACATTGAAGCCGACCGCGAGCAGCAGGATGATGCCGATGATGGCAGTCGTCAGGTTGCCGGAGATGCCCAGCCGCACCATGCCGCTGGTGAGCATGAAGATGATCGCCGCGCCCATGACGGCGCGCGCAATGGTGCCGCGGCCGCCGGCAAGGCTGATGCCGCCAAGAACCACCGCGGCCAGCGCATTGATCTCCCAGCCGACGCCGGTGTCGGTGCCCGAACTGCTCTGCCGTGCTGCATAAAGGATGCCCGCCAGTGCCGCGATTGACCCTGACATCACATAAGCCGAGAACAGCACGCGCCTGACGTTGACGCCGGCGTGACGGGCCGCCTTGCGGCTCGACCCGACCGCCATGATGTGGACGCCGGGCTTGATGCGGGTAAGAAAGAAGTGCGTTCCGGCGGCAAGCAGGATCAACACCAGCATGTTGAAGGGAATACCGAGTACTCTGCCCGATCCCATGAAATCCCACGTACTGGACCCGCTATCGATGCTTGCGAGTTCGTTCGTGAACGCGACGGTCACCTTATTGTAGGCGGCGCGAACGATGATGAGGATGACCAGGGTCGTGAGGAACGGCCGGGTCTTGCCGTAGGCAATCAGGCCCCCGTTGATCGCGCCCATCGCCGCGCCGAACAGGATGACCAGCAAGATCGTCACCGGCAGCGGCAGCCCGACAATGAGATACAGATAGAGCGCAAGGAAGTTCGACATCGCGAACACCGCGCCGACCGATAGATCGATGCCGCCCGATAGCACGGAGAAAGCCATCGCGACGGCGACCATCCCCTGCTCCGCGAAATTCCGCATCAGCTCCTGAAGGCTGGCCGCCGTCAGGTAACGCGGGATCATCACCGCGAAAGCCAGGAACACCGCGATGGTCAGCGTGAATGGAATGATCGGCTCCATCCACCGCTTCTCAAGCAGTTCGCCCAGGAACAACTGGGGCGAATGGCGGTGCCAGGCTCGTTGCAGGCTCTTCATCAACAGACTCCGGCGGGTTCGGCGCGGACGCGGCCGAACGGCGGGGCGACGCAGAAAATGGGAATGGGCAACTCCAGCCTGCCCGCGCCGCCGACGGCGCGGGCGCCGGATCGACTACTTCGCGCCTTTCGGGATGCTGAAGCAGTACATGCGATCATCCTTCGACTTCACCCAGGCGGGGGTCGTGTAATAGGCGGTGTTCTTCGAGCCCGGCTTGTCGCCACTCTGCAAAAGCGCGATCACCGCGTCGGCGATGGTCTGCCCCTGCACATCGGCACGATACGACAGGTTCGCGGAGAACGCGCCCTGCTCCAGAAGATCGCAATCCGCGGGCTGGCCGTCGCTGGCGACGAACACCTTCACCTTGTCGCCCATGTTGGCAGCCTTGATCGCCTGCGCCGCGCCCGCCGTTTGCGGTCCCCAAACGCTGAGGATCCCGCACAACTTGGGATGCTGCTGCAACACGATGGTCGTGATATCGCCGGCCTTGTTGGCGTCCCAGCTTGTCGGCTGCGACGATACGACCTTGATCGACGGATCGGTCTTGAATACCTCCATGGCGCCGTTCTTCATGTCGAGCGAATAGGCTGCGGTCGCCTCGCCCTCGAGGATCGCGACCTCCCCCGAGCCCTTGCCGTCGCCGCATTGGTTGATCACCTCCCGCGCGATCTTGGTGCCGAGATCCTTGGCATCGACGCCGACATAGGCGTCGGTCAGGGTATTCGATGCCATGTTGACCTGCACGACATAGATACCCGCGTCCATGGCACGCTTCAGTTCCTTGGCGAGCAGCGTGACGTTCGGATTTTGGACCACGAGCACGTCAGGTTTTTCGTTGATGTAGTCGCTAACGGTCTGAAGCTGGATGTCGGACTTCATGTTGGCGTCACGGGTGACGAGCTTGATGCCGTAATCGTCGAAACGATCCTTCATCACACGCGTCCATTCGGATTCTAGAACACCCATCCAGACTGGCGACCATGCCACCGTCTTGCCTTTGAGTGCCTTGTCGAACTTGTCGCGCAACTGGTCGCGCGGCCCGGCCGCCTGAGATGGCGCCGCCACCAGCGCGGCGGTCGCCACCAGCGCCGCCAGCCCGATGCCGGCAAGCGTCTTCCGATGCACTGCTTTCGTCATGTTTCTTCCTCCCCCTCTATGTCGGCCGATTGTTGCGGCCCGTTGATGGATGCAGAGCTTCAATCGCCCTGCTTCGACGTCTCCTCGTCACGCGGATGCAGCCGGGAATCGAGCAAGATCGCGATCAGCAGCACGACTCCCTTGACGATGTTCTGGGTCTGCACGTCCATGTCCATGATGGTCATGCCGTTCAGCAGCACGCCGATCAGCAGCGTTCCGGCGACGACACTCATCACATTGCCGCGGCCGCCGACGAGGCTCACGCCGCCGAGCACCACAACCATGATGACATCGAAGATGATCGTCGATTCCGCGACCTGGAGATGCATCAGCGCCGTTTGCGCGATCATCACGACACCACCAACGTAACCGATCGCTGCACACAGCGCGTACTCGATCATGGTCAGCGGACGGGTCGGCAGACCGGTCTGGCGCGCGGCGTCGGGGTTGTCGCCATGGGCATAGACGAAGCGCCCGATTACGGTGCGCGACAAAAAGAGATGCACGACGACCGCAGTGGCCGCGAAGATCAGGATCGAGATCGGGACACCCCCCCAGATGTTTCCGCCGAGCCGCAAGAACTCGTCGTGCCCCTTCGAAAGATACACGACATAGTGCTGCACAGCAGTGGTGCGTACGACCCCCAATACCGCGAGGCTCGATGCTAGCGTCGTCAGCAGCGGCGGCATCTCGATTACCGAAATGAGAAACCCGTTCAGGACACCGATGGCGATCGCCATCACGAATCCGATGACCAGCGCGACTGGCGTCGCAAAACCCGAATTCATCAGAATGATCGCGATCGCCGTGGAGGCAGCGAAGGAAGCGACTTGCGACAGATCGAGTCCACGCCCGATCACGACAACCGCCATGCCGAGCGCGAGAATGCCGAGTATCGAAATGTTACGCGCCAGCGCGAACAGATTGCCGAGCGTCAGGAAGCCCCTCAGGAAGATCGAGAAAACGACGATCAAGACCGCGCACATCGCCAGCACGGCCGTTGTCTGCGTTAATTTCGGCCCGCGCGCTCCCGAACTGCCGGTCACCGGGTCCTCCCGAGGTTGGTTTTTATTCCGGAGGGGAAACTGGACAAGATGTATCCAAAAGTCAATGTCGGTATCCAAATGGTTAGGTGACAGCATATCTCGCGCAAAGAATAGCGGTCACCATATCGACGATATAATATTATTTTCAGTTACTTATATCGAGACGATCGCAACGCTCGCAATCACCCCCACGTGGCATCATTTTGGAAAGTGCGAGCCGAAACGGAGCGATTGGATACATTTGGTCTATCCGTGGCAAGGTGAGATGGATGCCACCCCGTATATTCGACGGGGGGTGGTGCCTTGAGGTCGC
Organism: Bradyrhizobium genosp. P; assembly: GCF_049949265.1. NCBI lineage: Bacteria > Pseudomonadati > Pseudomonadota > Alphaproteobacteria > Hyphomicrobiales > Nitrobacteraceae > Bradyrhizobium > Bradyrhizobium genosp. P. The sequence continues at coordinate 7,016,904 of NZ_CP188195.1, forward strand.
CAGTCAGGCGTGAATCCGTTGCACCTGATTATGGAAGGCGCGCCGCCGCGCGAAACGCCACGAATGCGAATCTTGATGGCGACTTCCAAAGACGCATTGCCGCAACGATCTACTTCGCGTTCATCAGCGCCAGTGCGTGGCCGCAATCACCAGACGCTGTTGGGTCCGGCCCATCGACTGGGCTGAGCCCACCGGCACAACTGAACGTGGGTTTATGGTGAGCTCGGAGGGCGTTCGCGTTTGCCGGGATTTCACCTGGATAGTTGAAGTTGCTAGTGCACTTCGCGCTCAAAGGTGCTTTTCGGTCCTGGTTCAAACAGAGGTAGTCGCCCGCGATGCGACCCCGCCTCATTTCCGTGAGGTCCTCGGGCCACTCATAACGGTCTAGTCGCGGGTCCGAGTCACGCAGCAGCGTATATCGGCCACGGATGTCAGCCCTTAGGCGCCAGCAGTCGAGCCGTCTGCTCTACGGCCCGCGGCCCCTTCTTGAAATTGCCGATTTCGCCATCGACTAGTAACTGTCCGAACCCGATCGCATTGGTCACGCCGCCGACGGACCACAGGTTTGTGCGCGCGTCGATGAATGGGCGTTCTTCGTCAAGCTCGCTCGGCCCGCCAACTAAGAGCCGACCTTGGCTCTAAACGATGGTGCTCACCTCGTTCGAGCCTCGATCGCTACGATGACAACGAGGCACCCGCGCGATGGGCAGTGATAGCGGCGCCGGCATACAATGACGGCCGGCCCCTCGCGCGAGAGCCTCAGGCGAGCGCGGCTCGGCTTACGAAAGCCCGCTGCGGCGACAGCCGCACGCCCAAGTGATCTGCTACACTAGCGAGCGGCCTCGACATGCATCGCCATGTCGCGTGGCTGGAAAAAATTTCGGCAACTCGTGACAGAATAAGCATCACATTCTCTTCGATCTGATTTCTTCGGAGTCCCTCGCGCGGCAGACTTGAGAATCATCGCACGAGCGCGACCTCCCGCAATCTTGAAGCGTTTGGACAGCCGACCAGCTTTCCTTTCGCCCCCGTGCCACGTATCGTTGGCGCAGCATCGGTTGGAAGGTCGCATGGTTATCGGGCAACTCGTTAAGGCGTTTGCGATCGTCAGTAGTTTTTTTGTCATACAGCAGATCGCTGTTCTGCCAAGCGCGCGTGCCGAGCCTGATCTCAGCGGCGTCTGGCTTCCCGACATCAGGGATCAAAAACACCAGGAGACGGCGAACATGCCGCCTTGGAAGCCAAATATCCTCGAGCAGGTTCGGCACCTCGTTGCCGAGGAAAAAGCAGGACGGCCGTTCCTCGTCCTGAGCTACTGCCTGCCACACGGCATGCCGAGCTGGATGCTGATGACGCACAATGCATTCGAGCTGCTGGTCACGCCTGGCCGCATCACCATGCTTGGCGAGGTCGACGGCAACCGGATGCGGCGCATCTACATGGATGGTCGCAAGCCGCCGGAAGATCCCGACCTCTCGCTGCACGGCTATTCGATTGGCCATTGGGATGGCGACACGCTGGTGATCGACACCACGTCGATCGTGCCGCAGGCCTATATCGCGATCAGCGAAGCTGTCGGCATTCCGAACAACGGCGACATGCACATCGTCGAGCATATTCATCTCGCAGAACCGAATGTCATGCACGACGATCTGGAGGTCACGGCGCCGAACGTTCTCACCACGACCTGGAGGACGACGCGAATTTTTCGCCGCTACCCCGAGCGCCATTATGAAGTCACCGAGGGCGAGTGCGCGCAGGAAGATCTCGTGCCGGGCAAAGACGAGCACGGCAACGACATATTCGTCCCTAACGCGCAAGGCGCGTTTGGAACGGTCCATACCGGAAAATGAGGAACGACCGAGATGTCGCTGAAGGCCATGTTTCTTGCTGCTTGCCTCACGCTGGGCTTTGTCGACGTTGCAGCCGCGCACCATTCCAATGCTGCCTATGACAGCGACCATCCGCAGACCGTGCAAGGCACCGTCAAACAGGTCAACTGGACCAACCCGCATATCACCTTCATTGTCGAGACCGACGTCAAGGAAGGACCGCAGGCCGGCACCTGGACGTTCGAGGTGTCGAGCCCTGGCGTGCTCACGCGATCCGGCTGGACAAAGCGCTCGCTACAGCCTGGCGATCACGCCGTATTCGGCTATCTGCCGCTACGCGACGGCAAGCCCGGTGGCTTCCTGCGCAAGGTAACTTTACAGGATGGCAAGGAACTGACCTACAGCCTGACGCCGGACGAGCAGTAAGTTCACATGTTAGCGCTGACCGGGTTTTCGAAGTGGCTGGCGGCGACGTCGCTCAGTCACACCATCCAGACAGTCACCTGGATCATCCCGACGCTCCAGACGATCCACATTCTTTGCGTGGCGATCGCGTTCTCCTCCGCGGTGCTGGTCGATTTGCGGATCTTTCGGGTGTTCGAGCGCGATGAGCCGCTGCGCGAGGTCACGCGGCGCTTTCTGACCCCGATCTGGCCGGTCCTGCTCATCCTGCTCCTGACCGGAAGCCTGCTGATCATCGGCGAGCCCAGACGCTCGCTGGTCAACACCACCTTTTATCTCAAGATGGCGCTGCTGCTCGTGGCCATCCTGCTGACGGCCACCTTGCAACGGATGGTACTGGCGTCGCCAGACGTCTTTGAGGATCGCAGCCGGCAAATGGCAGGCCGGGCGCTGGCAACGGTGTCGATCCTGGTTTGGTGCGGCATCCTGTTCGCCGGACGCTGGATCGCTTACACGCAGGCCGGATGATGTCGTACATCCAAGACTTGATCGTATTCTTCGAGGACAGCAGCATTGCGGACAGTATCCGTGAGAACGACACGCTGTTTCCCACGATCGAATCGATCCACGTTATTGCGATCTGCCTTGTGGTCGGCTCGATTCTCGTGCTGGACTTGCGGCTCCTTGGGCTCGCCTCGATGAACCGGCCCGTCGGCCGGTTGACGCGTGCAATCCTGCCGGTGACCTGGGGCGCGTTCGCGATCGCGGCGAGTTCCGGCTTCCTGCTGTTCATCTCCAACGCCACCAAATATCTGGCGAATGGCTACTTCGACGCCAAGATCATCCTTATCTGCACGGCCGGGTTGAACTGATCGTCTTCCACGCGATTGGCGCGAAGGATCTGCCGCAATGGGAGAAGCAAAAAACACCGCCGCTGCGGGCTCGAGCTGCCGGCGCGCTATCGATCCTGCTCTGGATCGCGATCGTGGCCTGCGGGCGCTGGATCGGCTTCACAATGCAGCTGCTCTGATGCCGAAAAGATCCCTTGTACATGCCAGCCTTGCCGCCGGGCTCGTCTCGGTTGGCCTCGCCGCCTCCCCATCAATGTCCGATACAACGCCAGCGATGCCGCCATTCCATACGCATGTCGACATGAAAACCTTTATGGACTACGTGCTGACGCCGGCCGCGAACTTGATCTGGAGAGTCAACGGCTCGGTGATCGACGCCAGCGGTGAGCACGACCTCTCGCCCAAGACCGACGACGACTGGGAAAACATCACAAGTGGCGCCGCGACGCTTGCGGAAGCGACCAACGCACTGATGATCCCACAGCGCGCGATCGATTCGGAGTGGAACACTTACGTGAAAAAACTTGCCGATGCGGCCGACAGGGCCTACCAGGCCGCGGAGATGCACGACTTAAAAACCGTCGCCGACGTGAGCGATCACCTCGACAGTATCTGCGCCGCCTGCCATCGTCACTACGGGCTGGAGTAAGCTGCTCGCTCGATCCCCCACATTCCGGGCGCGCCCGTGACGCACAATCATTTGCTGCATTGGTCCGCCAGATGGAGGACCCCACGAAACGCATCGCCGTAGTCGGGGGGCTTTTCGTTATCCTTCTCGGATAGGGTGAACTTGGCCTTGGTGCTCAGCGTCAGGGTCTTCATCGAACCGGTGTATCCAAGATGCTAGTGCGCCGTTCAAGCGAAAATGATCGCTATCCTCCACTTCGACCAGGCTTGCCGATCTCCATTCTTCGATTCTTTCCGCCATCTTATGACTGCCCACGCTTCCTTTGCGTTCAATTGAATCGCGCTGAACACCGTGATTGAATCGAACCTTGCAGAGCGTTCTCGCCCGCCGCTTGCTGACAATGCTGTTAATCGGCGCACAATATTGGCTCTGACGCAAATTCGATGTGCGCCGCTTCGCATCGGCGTCGGGTGGTGCGGTGTCGATATCGGCGGCGCAGATGGCTTATATGCTCGAGGGCATCGACTGGAGGAACCCGCAACTCAGCTGGCGTCCGCAAAGCGCAGGTTGAGCAAATAAATCTGCGGCCTCAGCTTTTTGAGGAGTCACAACGCATCCGATCTGTGATTCACTGCGTCGTATGGATGCTGATCGCAACGCTGGCCCTGATGACGTTGCTGTCCTGAAGGAGGCCTTGGCGGTCGAGCGCGCCAAGGCTCTCGAGATTGCGGCTGCCCGCGCGAAGGCGTCGGAAGACAGTGCGCTGATCGTCCAACAGAAGCTTCGGATCGCCAAGCTTGAGCGTCAGATCTACGGGCAGCGGTCGGAGCGTTCGTCGCGGCTGATCGAGCAGTTGGCGTTGACGTTCGAAGAGCTGGAAAGTGACGCCACTGAAGACGAACTGGCGGCAGAGCGCGCTGTGGCTGAGACGACGACGGTGCGTGGATTTACGCGTAAGCGCGGCGAACGTCAGACATTCCCTGAACATCTGCCGCGCGAGCGAGTGGTGATCGACCCGCCGACGGCTTGTGATTGCTGCGGCGGCAATCGCCTGCGCAAACTCGGCGAGGACGGCTGCCGCGGTCGAGCCGTTTGTCGACCAGCCATCACATCGGGGTCAGCAACAACCTTATTCCAGCTGACCCAGGCCGGCAGTATCCTCGCCTATAGGCGAACCGAGAGGGACTTCGATGTGGCAAGATAGCCCCTCAGCTCCAAAGATCATTTCGCTCTTGGCTTTCAACGATGCGACCAGAGCCCGCTCGATGAGTTCGCGGCCGAAGCCCTTTCTGGCCGGCGCCGCGGCGGTCGGAACCCCAGCCTCCATCCAGTCGAGTGCCAGTATTGGCGCCTTGCCGTCGCTTGCCGAAGGTCCCAGGAGATCGCGAGCGTGCCGCCGGGATGTTTAAGCGCCCGTACTTCAGCGCATTGGTGACCGAGCATCCGCCGCACCACGAACGCTACGAACGGGCGCGCGAATATCTCCATGTCATCACCCGGCTGTGGGACAGCTGGGAAGACGACGCGCTGATCAACGATCCCGTCTCCGGCGTTTTCGCCGAGACAAGCAAGATCCATCCGATCGATCACGTCGGAAAAGCACTTTCGGGTCCGCGGACCACTCAACATCTCGCGGGCACCGCAGGGACGACCGGTCTATGTCCAGGCCGGCTCGTCGGACGACGGGCGGGCCTTTGCGGCACGCTTTGCCGAGGCGATCTTCACCGCGCATCAGACACTGGCAAGCGCCCAGGAATTCTACGCTGACATCAAGCGTCAGGCCCGCGGCTTCGACCGCAGTCCCGATCAGGTCAAGATCCTGCCTGGCATCAGCCCGTTCATCGCCAGCACGCAAGCCGAGGCTGACCGGCTGCAGAACGAGTTCAACGAGCTGATCCAGCCGGAATATTCGCTGACCCAGCTCCGCCAGATGATCGGTCTCGACCTCTCCGGCTTCGACCTCGACGGCCCTTTTCCCCGCCATCTGGCCGACACCGACAGCGCGCGCGGGGTCGCCAGCCGATTCAAGCTGGTGGTCGACATCGTCGGATCGCGAGAAGCCGACAATTCGTCAGCTCGTGCAGCGCCTCGCCGGGCGCGCGCGGCCATTGGGTGATTGCCGGTCCGCCGGAAAAGATCGCCGACAACATCCAGACCTGGTTCGAGAGCGGCGCCGCCGACGGCTTCAACGTCATGCCGCCCTGGCTGCCCGGCGGGTTCGATATCTTCGCCGACCGGGTCGTGCCGATCCTGCGCAAGCGCGGCCTGTTCCGTCACGACTATATGGGTACGACGCTGCGCGACCACTGCGGCTTGGACCGTCCGGCGAGCATCTATTCCCACTCCATTCAGGCGATCGCATGATCGTCTGACGTTGCCGAGGCCGTCCGTCCTTTTACGGATAACGACTTCCACTGAACTCTCATCACGAAGCGACGCGAAAATCGTTCCGCCAGACCACACGACACTGCCGGTTTAGACGGTCCTCGGGAACGAGCAACCTGAATGCTGCGGGGATCACCTAGTCGAATAGGCGAACTCTAGCGCCGCTCCCGTCGTCGATATATCGCGGATCACACAGGGAAATTTGTCGCCTCCGTGGTCGATCTCCGCTGCCTTCTTGACCCAGTGACGTGGCGCAATTCGTGTCTCGACCATCCGCCAGCCCTTCCGAGGCTCATACAGCTTTGTGAACCACTCAAATCCCAAACGAGTGCCTGATCTGTCTCAGCATAGCCATGGCAGCATCGGTATATTGTCCGTGCGTGAGATACTCATCGAGCTGCGATGCGCCAAATAGCAAGAGAGCTGCAATCGCTAAATTCTTGATCATGGTGGGCCTCAAAGAGAGACCGCCAACCGGGCTGGTCGGTTAAAGCATTTAGAAATTCGCTATCGCGTTTCGTGACCTAGTTGCAATCGCGAAAGGCTGGCACCAATTCGTGACGAAGTTGTAAATTTGCGGCAGGGACCATCAAAATTTATGGACCCTCAGATTTTATGAATGCATCAAATTCTATGGTTGCATCTGTCGTTCACGGTCGGAGAACTACGGGCCGAACGCAACCCGGCCCCCGTCACAAAGCCAAGGGTCCGGACCGTATCAATATCGACTGGTTTCTGATCAGGTCGCCCACTGCAGTCGTTGAGCCCATTCACCCCAAGGGCCATGCCGGTGATCCTGACGACCGACGAGGAGCGCGATGTATGGTTGCGCGCGCCATGGGACGAGGCGAAGGCGCTGCAGCGGCCGTTGCCGGACAGGACGCCCAAGATAGTCATGAGAGGGCCTGACAAGGAAGATTGGACTGCAGCTCGCGCGGACCAGGCCGCTGACAAGCCCACGGCTCCCGGCGTAGGCCAGCTCCTACCCATTCCGATGACCGAGCTAGACGCCCGTCCCCGCCCCGCGGTGCGAACAACGTTCCGAGGATTACGTTCTTTGGTGGTGGCAGGCGCAATCGGACGCTTTTGATGCACGGATATACGGCATACGTCCTCCGCCCCGACGACCGCATCTTGTGGCGTGTTGACCTGTTCTGCGGCAACGACGACGACGCGCGAGAACAAGCCCAATATCTAGCGACCGGCGACCAGCCGGTGGAGCTTTGGGATGGTGCCCGGAAAATTGGAAAGTTCGCACCGCTCCTGAATTGAGTTCTCCCCCGCTGCTCTCCGACGCGGCGAAGACGCCCGCCTTGGCTCCTGCAACACCGATCAACCAGCCTTGCGCTTCTTGGCGGGTGCTTTCTTAGAGCATGTTGTTTTTTACCGGGATCGGGATTCCCAGCTGGGAGAATTTCTGATTCAAGCTCCATGCTGGGGAACGTAGGCCAGCATGGATGACACGACCCTACTCGGAAGATATTCGCGAACGCGCTCTGGCGCGGGCTGACACCGGCGAGACGGTTCGTTCGATTGCCGAAGCACTTCAGATCAGTCCCTCCTGTGTGACAAAGTGGAAGTATCTGAGGCGGGAGACCGGAGGCCTGTCGCCCGGCAAGATTGGTGGTCACAAGAGGCCGGTTCTGTCCGGCGCCAACGCCGACTGGCTGCGCAAACGCGTTCGCTCGGGGCCGTTCACCCTGCGCAAGCTGACGAGGGAACTGGCGGCGCGCGGCATTGAGACAGACGTGCGGACAGTGTGGACTTTTGTTCACGCCGAGGGGCTGACCTTCAAAAAAACGATCAAGCCGGCCGAGCAAGATCGCCCCGACGTCGCCCGTATCCACCTGACGTGACAGCGGCGATGATCGAGGCATATAGGCAGAGGCAGGCGTCGCGGTGAGCTCGGGAAAGGTTCTTTGTTTTCGATCTTTTCTCATGTGCCGCTGGGTGCTGGCCTGCTTTAACCCCTGGTGGCCCCAGTTTGATTTTGGCAGTGGCCTGAATTGAAATGCTGAAACAAATTCTTGGCTTGGCCGTCTTCTAGGGGGCAACCAATATCGGCTGCCTCTCGCGAGAATGCGAAGACCCAGCCATGTGTGACAAGTGCGTCGAGATCGACAGAAGGATTAATCACCTCAGGGGACTGGCCTCCCGCATCCTTGACCAGCAAATGCTTGATGGAATCGACAAGCTGGTTGCCGAGTTGGCGGCCCAGAAGGCCGCGATTCACCCCGAGCAAAAACAGTAAAGCCGCCAACTGAGGCGACCTCTTTCATCCCATATCCGTTCATGACTGTTGGGCCGCACACAGAAAACACCCCGCCATGCGAGAACGTGACGGGGCTGCATTCCAAAGCATCACAAGGTCAGCACCCGGGCAGGGTCCTGACGGCAAGACGCTAGGTGCGATATCCTAATCAATCCTTACGAGTCCGCCTCAGTTGGCGGCCTCGTTCATGTCAAGCGGGGGGCGGAACATGATTAGGCTGCAGTTCTCTCTAGCCGATGCTCCAAGGTAGGCTTCACCGCTCATTCCATCGCAGCCCGCTCCCCCTCGCGAGCTTCTCGTCCCATAAATCAACATTTCAATTGCAAAGCGCTCTTCGGATAAACGCCGTTCAAGGAAGCGCTTCTCCACCTCACTGAGCTTACCGCGCAGCAGCCCCTGATAGTGTTTGATGTTGTTCTCGTGCGCACCCAATTTTGCAATCTTACGTTCGTCCAAGACACGCCTCCCTCATTCTTCTCGGAACGTCATTCTGAGAACGCTGCCCGGTAGCCACCTCTACTCGCAGGAGCTGACATCACGGTGACGGCCGCGTCTTGGCGCAACTGCGCGGGTGTTCTTGCTGGTCGAAGGTTCCGCGCTCTACGAAAAGCCAGCCCTGCGGTGCCATCCTGAGATGAGAAGAGGCCGCTCACGCGCGGCCCCTTGCCGGTTTTCACAAATGAAAATTCACACCAGATCAAATCTAGCCCCGGCAAGAACTCATTAACGTTTTCCGCAGGCAAAGTGGACTCCGGAAAAATCCCGGTATTCCCGTCCGAAACGCAAAGGCCCCGACGCAGGGCCGGATGCGTCGAGGCCTTTGGATGAGGAGTCAAAACTGTTGACGCGCGTCATCTTGGTTTGTTCCGGCGTAGGCCAGCAATTAGGGACCGAGGAACTTTGCGACCCCACGAAGCTTAAAATGCTGATGTTCCGGACCGGGAACCGAAAGGGGAAAGACGACCATGGAACGGCGGCGTGTGAAGCACGATATTTCATTGGAAGAACGGCTAATGATTGAAGCTGGAGAACTGCGCGACCGGGCCAAGAACATGCCGCCCTGCGTCGAGCGCGAGGCACTGATCCGGCGCGCGCGGCAGAATGAAGCTGCAGCGCACATGTCGGATTGGCTTACATCGCCGGGCCTGCAGCCGCCTGAGTAAAGCTCAGGAACCAAAGCCAGTGTTGGATTGCAATGCCGCGTTATTACTTTCACATCTTCTAGGAAGATGCAGGGCCCGACCCTGACGGCGAAGAATTGCCCGATAAGTACGCCGCATGGAAAGAGGCGACGGTCACGGCCGGACAGATGTTGCAGTGTATCGACGGGCGTCTTAAGCCCGGTCGAACAGCCTATTTGTGCTGCACATCAACGCCGAGAACCAAGATTAAGGCGGATAGTGCCCGATCTCGAATCGGCATACTGTGGACCCATGCCACGCTTGGGAAGACTACCTAGGCATCCTGCGGCGACTGATCGCGAAGGGCGACCCGGCCAGCCATCCGCTCGCCGAACGAGCCATCAAGGAATACTGGGAAGCCACCCTCCCGGGCGGCTGGAAAAGTGGGCTCCGATTGAAACAGGCAGATGTTATGGTCCAAGCCCGCGCTGTTCTCGGAGACCGGCGTTCGTTCGCTGAAACGATGAACGCCAAGATCGAAAAGAAGCTGTCAGAGTAAGGGGCGGCCTCAGTTCATAGGAGCGTAGTTTGAACCAAGGCGCCGCCCCATGAGCGTGGCAGACGACATCCTGCGCGAACTTAGATCGAACCCGGGTCAGACCGAATGCGAGCTGGCCGAACGCATCTTTGTCAACGGTGGCACTCAGCAACGAACCCACGCGACATGTCGCAACTGCTGTTGAAGTGGCCGAAGAATTCTTTGGCTTGCCTCGCAGGGAGAGCGGGACGCTGCCGCGATCAAATTGCACGTTTTGAACGTGCTCTTGGCCCGGGCTGCCGCATAGCGGCGCGGCGATTACGAGATCGAATAAGCCCAGCGAGGTCTGGAAGGTCTGAACATCCTCGGCATGAAGGTTGCGTAGCGCGGTTCTCCTAGCGCCGTCGTGCGCCCCAAATTCCCACCTGCACGGTCGCCTCGCGCAGTCGCTGAGCCAAAACTTCCACGGAATGTCTTGCCTTCTCTCTCCGCCGCCTCCGCGGGTGGATTCTCGGTCCGTTCTGATCGCTCATTAGCCCGGGGGCTTCCGTCATCGCCGAGGTTTCGTTCAAGTGTCCGTGCTGCACGAAGTCGGCGTCATTCGCGAACTCGAGGAGCACGGCTGGATTCAGGACCTCACGGACCCCGCATGCTCGCGAGCGCGCGTTAGATATCGGCGACACGCGTCCGGAGTGTCCGGGAACGACTGGAACGCCGCCGCTGGATGCCGGCTACTGAGCGACCAACATGTTGCCGCTGAACATGCCGCGCTTGAAAGCCGGAGCGGTCAAGTCGGCGCCGAACAGCACCTGGTCGGCATCGCGGTCGTCCGCACCCAGAGTCAGGCTCCCGCCCTCCAAGGGTAAATCCAGCGATCCTTGCCGCCGAGCGCCTTGCCATCGTGCCTGCCTGAAACTGGCCGGTTGAACCATCAGGCGTTGGATTAAATGCCGCCGCTTTCCGGCTCGGACCCCTTGACCCGCGCTGTGACACCATCCAATTACCATCCACATAGATGGTATCAAGGATGGAATCTATGACCGGCAACGTCCGCGAACTTCGACCAAAGCTCCCTGATACGGAGAAAATCACGATCAATCTTGGTTATGTCGATCTTGGTCAGGTCGATTTGATGGTCCAGGAGGGGTTCTATTCCAACCGCACAGATTTCATTCGAACGGCGATCCGCAACCAGCTCGAACGTCACGCGGACGTGGTCAAGCAGTCCGCCGCCCGAAAGAGTCTGGACCTCGGGCTGCGGAACTACAGTCGCGAAGACCTCGAGGCGGCCCAGCGCGCCGGTGAGATGCTGGACATCAATGTGCTAGGCCTCGCCACCATCGCCCAGGACGTTACGCCCGAGCTCGCTCGCGCCACGATTGCCTCGATCACCGTACTTGGAGCCTTGCACGCCAATCCGGCGGTCAAGTCCGCTCTCGCCGACAGGACGAGGTGAGGCGATGCTGAAACAGGACATTGTTCGAGAAGCCACACGCCTCACACGCGCCGGCCAGCTCGTCGAAGCCACCGCACTCCTCCAGCGCATGCTTCGCGGCGAGAACGTGCCATACGCTACCGCGCCCGCCCCCATCCGGCCCGCCCCTGCGGGAAGAGAGCCGCCCGCGATCGAAGCCAAGGCAAACCCCGCAGGAACGAGGCCCCCGCGGCGCGTGCTCCGCACCCCGGCGGATCTCCCCAAGAATCTTCCCGGGTTCGGACTCGGAGGGCCGCTACGGCGCGCCCCGTCCGCGGCGGATATCGTTCCGGACGGCGCCAGATTCGTCGAAGGCAACTACGCCAATGCCGCGGGAAGCCGCGCCTATCGGCTCTTCATTCCCAGCGGCTACCATGGACAGGCCATTCCCTTAGTGGTCATGCTGCACGGCTGCACGCAGTCGCCGGAGGACTTCGCCGCCGGCACGCGGATGAACTTCATTGCGGAAGAACAGATCTGCTTCGTCGCCTATCCCGCGCAGCGCGCCGAAGCGAACCAGGCGAAATGCTGGAATTGGTTTCGTCCTGGCGACCAAAAACGCGGCGGAGGCGAACCCTCGCTCATCGCCGGCATCACCCGCCAGGTCATGCGCGACCATTCGGTCGATCCACGCCGGGTCTACGTCGGCGGACTGTCGGCCGGCGCCGCGTCCGCCGCGGTCATGGGTGCGAGATACGGCGATCTATACGCGGCGATCGGCATACATTCCGGACTAGCCTGCGGGGCCGCCACCGACCTTCCCTCCGCCCTGGTCGCGATGCGGCAAGGCGGCGGGCCCGAAGCAATGTCGGGCGACGGCCAGACTATTCCAACGATCGTCTTCCATGGCGATCGCGACGCGACCGTGCATCCCGATAACGGCGGCCGAGTCGTCCGCCAGTCCATCGGCGGGACGAACACGAAGAAAAAAGTACATCGCGGGCGGGTTCCGGGAGGGCATGCGTACACCCGGACGGTCCATACTGACGCCGGCGGGCGCGCAATCCTCGAGCACTGGGGCATCCACGGAGCTGGACACGCATGGTCCGGAGGCAGCCCCGCCGGGTCCTACACCGATCCGGACGGACCGGACGCGACGAGAGAAATGCTGCGCTTCTTCCTCGAGCATTCGCTCCCACAGAGGTGAAGCTAGACCGTACCCATCAAGCCCCTGCCGTGGCAGACGAAGGCTACGTCTTGCTTCGCCCTGTTGGTCAAGTAAAAATGCTGGGTGCTGATTGCCGGCGAACGCAAGCGCCCCGCCGCTGGCTGCATCATCCAGCACCGGGGCGCGATTCTCGAATCGTCGTTGTGGGGCCTTACCTTCTGACGCCTGCTCCGTAGAGTTCTCGCTCACGACGGATATCGTCCACCGCGAGCGGCGGACTGGCCGCATCGAACCCGGTCCATCCCGACTTCTGCCAGGCTGCGCTCCGTTCCTGAAGATTTACAGACGACTCGTGAAGAACGGCGTCCAATCGCGAGCGGTCCTGTTCGGAGACGCGGGCCGAAACCAACGTCCCTCCGCGGCGGATGCCTTCGGCGTATCGCGAGGCATCTTCTTTCGATATTCCCGCTTCGGTCAGCGCGCCGATGATGCCGCCCGTCGCGGCGCCGGCCGCAGCGCCGACGGCGGTCGAGGCAAGCCACCCTGCAGCGACCACAGGGCCCAGACCCGGAATCGCCAGCAATCCAAGGCCGGCCAAAAGGCCGGCTGCGCCGCCAAGTCCTGCACCGATGCCGGCGCCCTTGCCGGCGCCTTCGGCTCGATCGTCAACCCTGTCGCGATCGCGGTCCACCTTGCCACCGCGGCTGTACCAGTTGTCGGAATTGTTGGCGACGATGCTGATGTCCGAGTGCGGGACGCCGTCCGCCTCCAGACGAGTGACGGCCCGCTGGGCATTGGAATAGTTGTCGTACAGGCGAGAAATAGTGGTGGTCATGATGGGAGGCTCCTGCTCACTTGGAGGGGTTTACGTTGCCCTGGAAGTCGATGCTCACGTCGGTTTTGGTCCCCGCTTTGTCGGCCTTGCCGCGCCAGACACCATGGCTGTCTTTCTGAAGACCCGACACATTGGAATAGCCGGCGGCCTCGATCCTCGACTTGGCTTGCCCCTCCGTGAAGCTGTTGCGGCCCGCCACCGCAGCGTTGGAGTTCTTCTGGTCCGAGCTGTTTACGGCGTTGTTGCCCGGCCCGCCCTGCGCAGGCTGAGTCTGAGCATTGACGTGAGCCGATCCCATCAGCATGAGAGCGGTTAGAATCGCAATTGATCGCGCCATTATTTCCTTCTCCGGCGTTGATTGTGTCGGTCGACAACAGGCGGAGTCCGAAATGGTTGCGATGCGGCGCGGACAGCTTGCCGCGGGGGCTACTTCTGAGGTGCCGGCGCCTGGACGTTCGAGTTGTTCGGATTCTGTTTATTGGCCTCGTGGTGGCCGATGGCACATCCCGCCGCCGCGCCAAGCTTGCCGTGTCCGGCCATGTGGCCGGCGACACCGCCGACGATGGCGCCCTTGATGCAGCCTTTGGCTTCCGCCGAGGAAATCGAAGCAAGTGCGAGAACACACGCCGCGGCCAGAATTACTTTCATGATTGCTCTCCAAAAACAAGGAATAGTGTAGGTCAAGTCTACCCGCCGCCTGTCGTTCCTCATTGAGGGAAGGAACGTTTGCCGCCGCAGGTCGGGTCGTTCGCGCAGAAGCGGCGCGGTCCATTACGTCGGGAGCCGGCCCTCAAGCAAAGCACAGGTTCGGCGTGCTCACGATTCCGCGGGGATGCCGATAGCCCGGCGCTGGACGCAATTGCCTCGGGCTGACCGCTTTGCATTGTGTCGGGAACGGAATCATCAAGCGGTGGTTACGACGATAGAGAGGAAGTAGTCATCATGCGCCGCTCGAAGCCCCACCCGATCCGTAACAAGCTTGACCTGACCGACCGTACCCAAGTGCGTCTCATCAGAAAGCGCCTGAGGCTGTCTGACACCGAGCTGGCCGTGATCGTCGGGCGCATCGGAAACTCCCTCGCCGCGATCAGGAAGGAGGCCGCGCTGCAAAGGGCAAGCTTGCCGTCGGTGGCGGCCGAAGTATCTGCCACAGCGGTGATCGCGTCGACGACAGGCGGCGAGCAAACGGAGTGCCGAACAGCATCCTTCTTCAGAAGCCATTTGCCCCGGCTCAACTCGTGATAGCTATTTCTCAATTGCTGAACGCTGCCGCACCAAAAGCGAGCCCGGAAGAACCAGATGACTGAGGCCGCCGTGCTGCTAGTCGAAGACGAAGCTTTGATCCCCATGATGCTGGTCGAGATGATCGAAGAGCTCGGGCATCGCGTCGTCGCCGAAGCGGATCAGTCGCGCAAGGCAAATCCCCTGCTGAGGTCACCGTGTTCGATCTCGCGATACTCGACATCAACGTCAACGGCGAAAGCATTCAGCCGGTCGCCGAAATGGTAGCGTCCCGAGGATTTCCGTTCTTTTTCCGCAGCGGCTATGGAGTCGCGGGCGTGCCTGAACAGTTTCAGGACGTGCCCGTACTGACGAAACCCGTGCTGAAACAGATGATCGATCGCATCTGGAACGACGAGCCTCCCGGCAGAACCCGATACTGACCTAGCGCGGTGGCGCCGCCTCGGCGCACGATTTCGATTCCGCGCGCTCGATTGGCGCGCCGTTCCAGACGCTACCCCCGGATCCTTTGTCGTCACAATTGCGGGGCAGTCGTTCGAATTGGCGCTCGGCGCCTCGGCGTATTTGTCCCGTGGCGCACGCCTTGAGTCACCTCACCGTTCACCATCGACGAACGCTACCGCGGTCCCCTTCGTCACGCTCTCCGCCACGCGCTCGGCATCCCAGTTCGCGAGGCGAACGCAGCCGTGAGACTCGGCCTTCGAGACCTTCCCCGGCTCAGACGTACCGTGGATTCCATATCCATCGGCGGACAAGTTGATCCAGACCGTGCCGACCGGATTGTTCGGGCCTGGCTTGATGGTGAACGGCTTGCCGGAATGGACGCCCTTGAAATGATAGTCGGGGTTGTAGCGGTAGGTAGGATTGCGGCTGACCTCGGTCACTTTCAGCGTGCCGGTCGGCGACGGCTTCTCTTTGCTTCCGACCGTCGCAGGATAGAAGCCGATCAAGGCGTTCGACTTGTCGAAGAGCGTCACCGTCTGCCTGGCCTTGTCGACCTCGACCCGGTCCGCTTTGGCGGGCGCGCCGGCACCGTTCTCTCCGGTATCCACGACGATGATCGTATCGCCGGCGCGATCGAAACGCTGCCCGGGGTTCATGGCAGCCAACAGCTGCTGGCTCATGTGGTATTTCTCGGCAAGACCCTCCCGCGGGCTCGTGAAGCCGAGCTTGGGAAGATCCTTCATGTCTTCCATCTTGGACGGCATCTTGCTCAGAAACGGCCCGGCGACGTCCTTTTCGGTGATGGTGTAGTTGGCGATCACGGGTCGGTCGTCCGTGCGGAGCGCTTGCCAGGCGTCTGCCGTCAGCTCATCCGAGCCCGGCAGTTGACGCGCTTCGGCGTAGGCCCGCAGAGCCTTCTTGGCATTCTCGCCGAACTTGCCGTCGATCTCGCCGGGCGAGAAGTGCGCACGGTCGAGCAGAACTTGCAGTCTGACGCCCGCCGGCGTCGCCTTCTCCGTCGACAGGGTCTTCTTCGACGGTTCGGCCGAATTGATTGCGTCGGACGTCATCTCCGCGCTCAACGCCGGACCCGCGATCGCGACAGCGATCAGGGCAGCACAGATCGGCTTTGCTCTCGCGAACCACATTCCGTGTCCTCCCGCGTAGCTGAGGGTTTCCGACCGCCTTGCGCCTCGGATGAGGCGGCCACCAGCTTCTGGTATTGAGCTTCGTATTCTCTCGCCATTCTCGTCGCGGAAAAGCGCTCTTCAAACCGCGCACGGATCGCTCGTCTGTCGAGGCGCGGCAGCTCGCCGACGGCACGGACGGCCTCCTCCTCGTTCCCGACGATGAAGCCGGTTACGCCGTGCTCGACCACCTCGGGAACGGATCCGGAGCGATAAGCGATCACGGGCGTCCCGCACGCCATCGCCTCGATCATCACGAGACCGAAAGGCTCCGGCCAATCGATCGGAAACAGAAGAGCAGCCGCCTCGCCGAGGAAAGGCTGCTTCCTCGCCTCGTCCACTTCGCCGATGAGCCGAACCGCCTTAGCGTCGACGTGCGGCTCGATGATCTTCTTGAAATAGCCGGTCTCCGCCCTCGGTATTTTGGCGGCGATGTGCAGCGGCATCCCGGCGGCGCGGGCGATGCGAATGGCGACCTCCGGTCCCTTTTCCGCCGTCAAGCGGCCCAAGAATGCCAAATAGGATCCCGGTTCGTAGCACGGGCGAAGCTGGTTTGAAGGCAGTCCGTGGTGGATCGTGCCGATCCATTTCGTTTCTGGCAGAGGGATCCGCTGATTGCCGGAAATCGAGACGAAAGGCGCATCGGGAAAGGCGCGAATGACGTCTGGCAGTCCGGGCAAGTCCAGCCGGCCGTGCATGGTGGTCAGGAACGGCACGCCAAGCCGGCCGAGGAGCGGAAGCGGCAACCAGTCGATATGGGAATGAATGACGTCGAAGTCGGTCGCGCGGTCGGCGATTGCTTCCAGGAGCACGGAGATGGCGGAATTTGAGTCGATCCCTTTCCGCCCAAGCCGCAGCGCGCGTGGCCACACAGAGTGAAGTTTCCCTCGGGTACGGGAATCGCCGCTCGCGAACAGGGTGACCTCGTGGCCTAGATCAACGAGCTCGTCCACCAGCCAGGCGACCACCCGCTCCGTGCCTCCGTAAAGTTTCGGCGGAACGCTTTCGGCCAGGGGGGCGATCTGGGCAATGCGCATGGTCCTACTGACCTCCTCCGAACACTGAACGCATCACCAGTACGGCGACCGCAGAAAAAAGGTACGAAAAGACGAGCAGCGTCCATTCTGGTCGGGAGCTTCCGGCAAGGATTCGCCCGAGCAGCGCCTCCATCCGCCTCAGCATTCTTCTTCGGGAAGTCGTGCCAAGTAGGCTAGTCTGAAGCTTGCGAGCTCTTCGACGTCGCCTTCGCGCGCTTCCGCTCTCCCATTCAGATGACGCTCGAGCAGGCAGCGTCGGCCATCCGCCGCGCCGACGCCTTCATGCGTCGCGCAATACACCGTCCAGGCCGTATCGACCGCCATCCTGATCGCAGTGTCTTGTGCCATTTCGAGCTCCGGGCTCGGCAATATCGTCGGATCGGCAACGCAGCCCGGAGACGAAAGTTTCTACTTTTTCCCGAAACGCTCGCGCCGGCGAATTCGATGGATGCTTATGAGAGCCAAATCACACGCGCCGGCTCGACCGTCCGCTAAGGTGGCCGTCGTCCCTGCCTTCTCGAGGAGATCGAACCATGGACTGCGCTGCCAAGGCACCGGCGCGCGCGAAACCGGTGGGGATCCGCCGAGGAATTCAAGACGGTGGCGACCTTCTGCGGCGCTGCCTTCATGGCATCTACGATGCGCGATTGGTTTATGCAGCCGTTCAATCCGAGCGGGGCCAAGCAAGCTAAATTCGCCATCATGGAGCCCAACCCGCCGTTCACGACGTTCGGAAGCGGCGCCCAGCCCTATGAAGCTCCATGGGTCAGTGAACTGGGTCGAATCCAACCGCGGCAAGCGTACAAAAAGACCCCGGGTGACCGATCACCAAAACAAAAGTCTTCGCGGTCCCGTAGAACCGTGGCGCGTTCTGGTTGCAACAGGGATAACTGCCGCGGTCGGCGTTAGCGCTGACGTCGCTCTTCGGTATCTTACTGCGAGCGCATAGGGGCCTGCTTTAGTGCTTGCTTACTGATGTAGCTGGATCGAGCCTATGCATCTTCAATACGCGAGGCGTTCCAACGGAACGCTCAACTTTAGCCGAAGGCCATTTCGTCGCCAGTCGTGTTCGATCTTGCCGCCCAGCTCATCGGTCACGCTGCGCTCCGCAAGAATGCTACCAAAGCCGCGCGCTTGCGGTGTCACATCGATCTCGGGGCCACCGGTTTCGTCCCAATCAAGATGGAAGTCATCACCGGTCGCGTCCCATGTGACGTGGATCGAACCATTCGGTTGGGAAAGTGCCCCGTACTTAACCGCATTCGTCGCGCTCTCATGCAACGCGAGGGCAAGCCCCGTTACGGCCTTCGCCCCCACAGGCACATCGGGTCCGTTTAAGACAATGCGGTCGGGCGAGCCGTCTTCATAGGGCTGCAAGACTGTGCGCACCAATGCATCCACCGTCGTCTGCTTGCTTGCGTGTTCTGTGCCCATAATGCCAGGACGGACCAAGTCCTTGGCCCGCAATAACGCATCCAGCCTTCCACGAAGAGCTTGGGCCATCTCCCGCGGAGTACGGGCAGACCGGGCACTCAGACTGATCAGGGAGTGAAAATTGGCGAAGATGTTTTTGACTCGATGATCCGCCTCCCGGGCCAGCAATCGTTGGCGCTCTTGCGCGTTCTTCTGGCTTGTTATGTCAACCACCACGCCGACGAAGCGAGCGATCTTACCGTGCTCGCCCGGCAAGCATTCGCCCCGCGCCTCGACCCAGCGAATACTCCCGTCCTTTCGCAGCAGCCGGTATTCCTGAACATATTTTTCTCCGGTCGCGACGGCGTGTTTGACCGCGTTGGCGATCCGCTCTGCGTCCTCGGGATGGATGCCCGCAAGGTAATCCGCCAACGGTGCGCCCTTGTCCCCTTTGGCGGGATCGACCGAGAACATTTCTGCAAATCGAGCATCCGAGTAGAAAGTGTCGGACTGCACATGCCAGTCAAATGTGCCTACCATTCCAGAAGCGTTCAGGGCTTGACGCAACCGCTCCTCGGTTTTCGCTAATGCCCGCTCCATCAAAACCCGCTGGGTCGTCTCCACGACAATGGCAAGTACGCCCGTGGGACGGCCATTCTCGCCCATCACGGGGCTGTAATCGAGGTTCATCCAGACCTGCTCGGGAAAGCCTTTACGGTGAAGCGTTAGTTCCTGGTCGCGGTACGAGAGCGTGCCTCCACCCAAGCCTACCTTCATCACGTTGTCGTTGAAGTCGGCGACCTCGGGCCAACCCTCTCGCACTTTCGATCCGAACAGGACGGGATGACGTCCTCCAGCGAAGACCGAGTAGGCATCGTTGTAGATCATGATGCCGTCCGGCCCCCACAGGAGCACGATGGGGACTGGCGAGCGTAGCAGTATTCCAACCGTGGTCTTCAGGCTTTGTGGCCACCCGGAGATCGGCCCCAAGCCAGTGTCGGTCCAGTCGCGAAGACGGATGAGCGCGCCCATCTCGCCGCCGCCGTAAGGAAAGCTATCGTTGTTCCCGGAAGGTGCCATGCGTCTGTTGGACAATCGACCAAAGGCGTATTTTCTACCGTGAAGATACTTTGGCATACAAGTGTGAAAGCAGCCATATGCTAATCGCCTGCGGTCCGCTTTGGTCCACATCACCGAGGAAGCGGAAGGCTGTGAGGCCAATCCAGCGCTGCGCGGCCGGTGAACCGCCACGAGGGAAAAGCGCAAGCTCCTCCGTGACCGCTAACGATTTCTTGCCGGGCCGTAGCGACGCTACGCGAGCGGGTTGCGTATCGATCCCGCGAGGCCTCGAAACTCGACTTGCGTTAAAGAGCTGCCGTGCCGTTTCAGTTTCCCGACAATTACCCCGGCGCTGACAGGAACATGGGCCGCCGGGCCGGATTGATTTCCGATCCTTGCCTGTGGCCGGGCACCCGAAATGACGCGCTTTGTTGTACTGATCGTCGAAGACGAAGTTCTGATCCGCATGCAGGCGGCCGACATGGTCGAGCAGGCGGGGTTTCATGCTCTCATGGCGGAGAACGCCGACCACGCCATCGCCATCCTTGAGGCACGAGACGATGTCCGGGTAATCTTCACTGATATCGAGATGCCCGGTTCCATGGATGGCTTGAAGCTCGCTGCAGCCGTGCGCGACCGTTGGCCGCCCATCGGGATTATTGCCACGTCGGGGGCCGTGGGTGTGGGGGATAAACTCCCGGCTGGCGGCCGGTTCATTCCCAAGCCTTACAGCCGTGCCGAAATTGAAATGCATCTCCGAGCGGTGACGGCGAGCTAACGCTCATGCGTGCTCCGATCTTTTCATTCTTGGCTTACGGGATGATACCGCGTTATGGCTTGCCGACGGACCGCAACTTCCAGATAGAGCCGCGCCGCGCGGACTCGCGTCGCGCGGCCGATATCCGCGCCTTCCAACACCCGCTGTAACCCAGCCCTTAGCCACTCCTCGACGCGGCGCAGCCGAACAATAATCAGCTCCGCCGTGATCTCGGCTTTCGCCGTCTGCTTGGACTTCGTATCCCCTGCACGTGTGCACGAGACGTACCACAACTGAAATCGCTCCGGCAGCGCGGCTTGCCGCCGCCGCCGCCCCCGTATTGAAATGAAAGAGGCCGCCAACTGAGGCGGCCTTACGTCACAGAAGTCACCAACAGGGCAACGCACGCGATCACTGTTGCCGTGCTTAAGGTCACAACGACAAGGGCTTGTTCACTGCGGGCTTTCAGTGCGGCATCATCCATCGATGTCCAACGCTAGATAGCCCATTCTGGTTTCTTGGAATCTAACATTTGTTAATCTTGCTCCAAGTCAAAACAGGCCACTGCGATTTCCAAACTAGGCCACTGGAGGTCGGAAACAGGCCAGATGCACCAAGAGAACAAAAAAGGACGAAAAGTCTAGTCTGACGTTGATCGAAAGATGGAGACCGCCAGTAGGGTGCGTCGCGCGTATCGTCTTCGAGGACACTCGAAAAAATCGTCGTTCTGTCCGACGCGGCGGGCCGCCGCCTCGCGGCCCGCCGCGACGACCTCACTCTACTTCTTGGACCACCGTGCGGCTCTCGGGATCCACCAACATGACATGCTCGCCCGAATACACGTAGCGGTATCGGGTGAGCGACGGGCCCCATTCCTGGGGAACCGCTTCAAGTTCGACCTCGCGCGGCACCGGTGTACCCACCACGATTCTTTCGCGGGTCTCGACAGGCCGTATCCTGTGCTCGGTGACATAGCTGTGGATGCGCGTGCGGTACTCCGGCTCGATTTGCACGGCCCCCGCATGGGCCCTGCCCGTTGTCTCGACAACGGTAGACTGGGCAAAGGCGCCGGTCGACAGCAGGGTCGCGGCCGCGGAAATCAGAAGCATCTTTTTCATCGGTCTCTCCTCGCCGCGACATGCGGCGAAATAGAACTTTCGTCGTCGCCGCAGGGTTCCAAGAAGGTTTCCCGCATGAGCCCAAAACTGGAGGGAACCTAACGCCTATCTGAAAATTGTATTCCCCGTTCCGGGCATGGAACAAGAGGGGAGAGACGATGGAGCGACGCCGCTTGAAGCACGATCTTTCGCTTGAAGAGAAGCTGGCGATTGAAGCCCAAGAGCAACGAGAGCGGGCTAAGAACATGCCGCCCTGCGTCGAGCGCGACGCCCTAATTCGGCGCGCGCGCCAGAATGAAGCCGCTGCGCATATGGCGGATTGGCTGACCTCACACGGCCTACAGTCGCCGACGTGAACAAAAGCGCTTTGGTTCCTCGGGGCTAGCTTTAAGAACGCCCATGTCATCATTCAAAGCCGAAGAATATCGCAAGAAGGCGGAGGCGGCAGTTTGGCAACGATGGCACTCAGCAACGAATTAACCCGATATGTCGCAAGCTCGTTGATGAAGGCTCCAGACTCGGGGCCAAAGCTCGGAGGGCGCGACTCCAAGAGCCATAGCGACTTCCTCGATGGGCAAGCCGTAGTTGCGGGACTGCGCACGCCACCGTTCTCTCAGAGGTTCGAATGTTGCCGATGGCATGTCAGTCGCCCCCTAGCGTCGGATCATTGACGGCGGCTACTTTGGGCGTCATTCATGTCTGGTCGTGATGGTATCGGTCCGGTACGATTTGTTCGGCGACGCGATTTTTACGCCTATCTCTGAAGTGCCAGTCCAGTGTTGCGTAGATCAACGCGGCAAGGCGATACCCTCAGGCCTTTAGAACCTCGGCCACCCCGATCTGAGTCTCAAACTGACGAGCCTTCGCAAGTAGTCTGTCCCTTTCAGGGCCGGGTTCTAATTGCGCCGCCTTTGATCTCGCCTCGTTGGCAGCTTGAGCAAGACGCTCTTCCAAGGAACTGCTCGGACGGCTTCGATTTCGTTTCACGGTCATATTCGTCTCGACACCAAAGCGACATGAACGCGGGAACAAATCGCAGGTTCCTATGTTGAGGGCAAAACGGGGAGCCTGCCATGGATATTGATCGGTGCCCGAAGTGCGAGAAGCGCATGAAGGCCGTCCTCACGGAATCTGGAAGAACGGACTTTCGATGTCTCCGTTGCGATGCCGTCGATCCGATGAAAACGGGCGCAGTAAAAAGGGCTGATAGTCTGCTACCTAAGGCCCTTGAACGAGCTGGCCCGTAGTAGCCCCTCTATTCAACGTCTGCCGAAAACTTCGGCTCGACCCGTATCGCTTTGGGCTTTTTGAGTGGCTTACTCAATTTACTCGTAGGACTGATTGCGGTCTCGAGCGCTTTGCGAATCTTCGCCGACGTAGTTCGATTCCAGCCCGTGCCCACTTCCCCATGTAGACCAGGTCTTTGCCCTCCCGCTTTCCGAGATAGAGCGCGGCTATGCCCGTAGGGTCTTTGACAAATCCGACGATTGGAAAGTGCCCGCGCTGGACCGTCTTCACCTTCAGCCATCCTTCATTCCTATCGGAGCGGTACGGCGCATCGGCGCGCTTTGAAACAATGCCCTCATAATTCAGTCGGCTGGCATGCTCGAATAACTCCTGCCCGTCACCTTGGATGTGCTCGCTGACGAGAACAGGTTGTTCGAGCTTGTAGGTATCGAACAGGCCTTGCAGGATGGCCTTGCGCTCAACCTGCGGTCTTTTGCGTAGGTCTTGACCATCCAACCATAGAAGATCGAAGGCATAGTACAGCAAACGGTCCTGGTCCGCTCTGGCTAGTTCGGCCTGTAGCTCGGAGAAGTTGGTGCGGCCCTCATGGACCACGACAACCTCTCCATCAATGATGGCTTGCCCGGGAACGTCGAAGGCGCCGGCAATAACGGAGAACCGTTTTACCCAGTTCAAGCCGTTGCGGGTGAAGGCTTTGGCTTTCCCGCGATCGAGATGGAGCCGGACTCGGTAACCGTCGTACTTGATCTCATGAATCCACTGCGCCCCCGAGGGAGCGTTGCTCCGCAGGGTCGCGAGCTGGGGCTTAATGAACCCCGGCATGTTCGCAGGGCAGGCGGTATACGCGCGTGACGTGGTCACGATGTGGGCCCTTCCTAGAGCCAGCTGTCCGCGATCGGCTGGGCCCGAAACTCGTTAGCCAAGCGTGCTTCCTCAATCCTCCGGCTGATCGGCAAGTCGGATGCGCGTGACCTCAGAACAGCGCAAGACGCGGCCGTATTCGCAGCGACGTACCGCGGTGCAGCGACTTCGCCGAAGCGAGAAACGCCGCCCTAAAGCCTTCGACCGCATGTTGCAAAATGCAAAAAGCCCGTCGGGGTAAAAAGTCCGACGGGCTCATAGATGTCGCGGTGCGAGCTACATATCCGCAGCGCCGGCTAAATTAGCGCTGCCGGATACGCTTCCGGTGCCGTCGGCGGCGCTTCACGCTAAGCACTCCTCACGCTTTCGGCGTGTCGGATGGGCCGCGAGAAATTCCAGGTCCTGGGCGATCACATACTCGGCGCCTTGGTCGGCAGATATCCACTCCTTTGTGGCTCGGGTTAGAGCTGAGGGGAAGTTGCACCTTCCGACTCGTCTCGAATTTTTGTAAACTGAAAATATGAAGAAATCAATTTCTGTAAACAAAAAATCGCGCGGACGACCTAGGAAGGTTGGCGGGGTTCATCCTGTTTCAGCCGTGCGCTTGCCCCCGGAGGTGGGAGCCGCAGTCGACAAATGGGCCAGCGCTCAGGCAGACATGCCAGCGCGCTCCGAAGCGATCCGCCGGCTAGTCGAGATCGGGTTGAAGGCGAAGAAGTGAGCGAGACTTTTTCAACTTCGGTTTTTGTCGTCGAGGCTGACCGTGTGCCGATCGTAGCCATTGCTGCCAAAAAATATCTCGAAGCCGAGGCCTTTTTTATGGACGAGAGGGTTCAAGCCAAACTCAAATCCCTTCATTCTAGCGGCAAACCTCTTTGCGATGATTACTCGATTCTTCGCATCCGCCTGGCTCATGCAGACGAAAGAGTGCGCTACTTCGACGCGCGCAATGCAGCACGAGATCGCTCCGTGGTCTTTCTGGTGAATCTGGATGAAGTGGATCCCACTTCGTTGCTTTAAGCGTCCTCTCTCCGACCGAACTGAGCGGCCCGCGGCCTCGTCTTTGAACCTTTATCCGGACAGGATAGACGCAACTGACCCGGGGATTTGAGCGCCCGGCGACCAAACGAACGCCGCCAAGCATCATATTCAGCTCGGGCGATCGGATGTAGGACAATCACGACCTGTTCACGTACCGCGTCGCGAAGATCGGATTCGCGGCCATCGCAGCGTTTGGCCGTGGATTCATAGGGCACTATGAACTTGGCTTCTCGCGACTGGCGATCAGGATCGGCTGCCTTATCATTGCAACCTTGACCGCGCTCATCGTCGAAACCAAATCGGCTGTTCATGACGGGGCCGACGTCAAGGACGACAACGCTTTCGTGACGGTGGCGTTGTTGTCCGCCATTGGATTACTCGTCTCCTTGTGCCTCGCGATCTGCAGCCCGGATCTGGGTCTCGGAATAAGTGCGGGTTTCTACTGATGCGGCCGATATCACCGGCGGCTTTTCCACACCCACGACGCGCAGTAGCCCGCCGCCGGGGAAGCTTGGTCAAACATGATGTTCGATAGCGTTCGAACCGTCTGTAGCGTCGACCGATCAAACATCGACCGATGATGGAATGATTTCTAGGCGCTTGGTAGGACGCAAACGATCATGCCGGCCCAACGAGAACTCTATCACAGTTCGAACGGTGATCGCTGGTCGCTCTGCCGCGACGACGACGGACGGGTGTTTGTGTTGCACCAAGCCAACCTTTCTTCCGGCGGTTCTTCAGCAAAAATTGAGATTGCAGACTTCCTCCCCCGGCAAAATGGGACCGGAGCAGCAAGCACTCTTTCAATTGATCGGTTCGCTGATCGATTAACCTCGCGCGCGTTTCCAAGATAGAAGAAAAACGTCGCAGTGCCAGACGTCGAACACTGAAGGCCGGCTCGATAACGTTCGCCGGCGGCACGATTGATTGCATTGTCGCGATCTGTCTGAAACCGGAGCTGTGCGCTCAAGGTGGCTTCGCCCGTCGGAATCCCAAACCGCTTTCAACTGATCACGAGCGGGCCTTCCTGGCCTTCTTTATCGTGGCCTTTTTCTCGATCCGCACGCCCTTAAACTTCTTGGCAGCCTTCTTCTTTTTGGGCCGCTTCAGTGCCATGAACTCGCCGGATGACCGGTCGCGCTTCGCCCATGCGGACGCGCGCCGAGTGTTGTCCTGGTCTGAGAGCATTTCTTGACTGCACCTTTGCGCGCGTTGTCGCCGATCGGCTTGTTGACTGCCACTGACCCCTCCTACCCGGCGTTCGCCGCGCCTGTTGCCATGGCGTGCTCCGGAGCCGTGATACGCACCTCATGGCCCTGGCGGAGAGCCAGCGAGGCCGCAGTAACGGCAGCCCCAAATGCCGCCTCTATCGTTTCGTAGACATTCTTGGCTCTGCCCCTTACCTCGACGTCGACAGACAAAAGCGCAGCGACCGCCAGCAGCAGTATAGCCGAGACGAGAAGCGCGAGAAAAAAGCGGTCCATGGCGGCCCACGGGCGGCCGATAGCATCGTTCCTCCCAGGACTGGAAGTTGGTCATGCGAAAATGTCCGGCGAATGCTCGCGGAGCCCGACAAGACAACGGCCATCGGGGACGCTACGCCGCAGGGCCGCTGTTGGCACTGTCCCGCTCCCCGCAGAGATTCCGTCGCCGCGAAAACAACGCCGCGTCCGCGCGAGTCGTTCCCTCTCAATTGGACGGCCTTCGCCAGCCCTGCCGAGAGTCATTGCTCGCAAATGAATTTCTCGGACCGGCCGCAATTCTCGCAGCGGAAGTTGATGAAGTCGGGCTCGCCTTCGCGAGCCTCGTAGTTGGCGAAAAGCATCAGCCTGCTGCAGCCAAGACACGCCGGATCCTCGCCTGTGTCGATCGGATAAAGCAGAAACTCCTGGTCAGAGGACATCTGGCGATCCAACGCTGCCGCATGCGAAGCGGCCCGGGCAAAACTCAACGTACCAGGACCGCCCGCCGCCGGCCGCGGGCATGAGGAGACGAGGCCGGCGTGCACTGAGTTGATTCCAGCTGACGGCGTTCGTTCCTAAGGGTGTGGCACGACAAAAGCTGCACCGACATTGCGCAGCAAGACTCGGCCCCTACGTTGTCGATCCCCCTCGCCCGCGACGCGCCCAGCCCGCGGCTAACGGCTTTGGATTAGGAACAACCGTTCTCTGTGTCTGTTGCTCGCACTCTTCAACAAACGGACAAAGTAGCAAACATAGCTTTAGCAGCAGCATTCATCTTCGGATCAATTGCGGCAGCGACCGCGCAAGGCGCCGGCGGCGGCGGGGGCGCTGGCGGAGGTGCAGGCGGCGCGGGCGCTGGAGGCGGCGGCGGTAACTGACCAGCGATCACCAACGGTCAGGGAGTTAGCAGCAGCGGGCGCTCCGTAAATCCTGGTGCGATCATGAACGACACGAAGGAGAAGCACCGCTGAACCATCTCCTGAGAGGCGGCCGTTCCGCCTCTCAGGCCTCAATTTCGGATGGGTCGTCCATCCAACCACGATACTCGCCAGCCGTTGAATTTGGCACACCGAACGTAGCGGTTAAGCAGGCGGAGACAACAGGTTGGGCCATGCAACGCATTTATCTGGCTATCGTCTTTGTAGGAGTTACGACGCTCGTGTTTGCCGTGCTCGTGGCCCTGAACGATATGATGAGCGGATGAAAACGACTGGATCGGGTGACCCTCATTGCAGAAAGCTGTCCCGGATATTCGAACGCCCCGCCGGCGCGGATCTGTTGGCATGGACGATCGGACGACGTCACCGCTTTATCATCAGAAGCGCGGCTGCGATCCACACAGGTGAAAGGCCAAGCAGCGTCGCGAACCAAAAGCCAGGGTCGCACGTTGATGTTCCAACCGGATGCTTCGGTTCATCGAAACAGACGCCGCTCGTCAACCGCGTCATAAGCGTGTTCACCCAGAGCGAAGCGCAACCCGCGCAAAAACGTTCAGTCGTGTCAATCGGCGTCGTGTCGTGAAGTTCGCCTTTATAGCCATTTGTACGGTGGCCATGATTGGCTGGACCATCGCGATTTTCTGGGCAGCCTTCAGTCTCGCCCGGTGGCTGTTCTTCTCATAACAGACCCCCGGGGCATATGCAGGGCTATCGCATGTGGCCGAGGAGTTCAAAAAGGAAGGCATCGTTCCATCCGGCGCGTTTGAGCTTGCCGCGCAGGGAGACTGTGGTGTCTGGGTGAGCCTGGGCGACGTTGAGGGCCAGGCGGCGAAGCACGGCCAGATTGGCCGGTCCGTTGTCTTTGCGATTGCGAGCAAGATCCTCGTCGAGGGTGACGTCGAGCGGCCAGTGAAGGCTATTTTCGATGCCCCAATGAGCGCGGACGATGCGCAGGACCTCTTTGCGGCTATAGGGGCGGCTCATCAGGAAGTAGCGCTCGACCGTGTCGTCCTGGCCCCGCTTGCTGGTGATGCGGGCAACAGCTTTGAGGCCTGGAAAGTCGTGCTTCCTGGCCATGTCGGGAGCCGGTGCAACGAGAGCAACACGCTTTTCGTTGCGTCCATGTTCAGCGTCTTTGGTGGTGAGCGAGGTCTTGCCCTTGCGTTTGGCGGCGCGGATTGCGGCTTTGGCATCCTCCAACAGAGTAGGCTGGTTCGCCTTCACCGCCAGCACGTAGTCGCCGCCCCGTTCCACGATCGCCTTGGCCATCGCGCGGTGGCAATGCAGGGCGTCGGCTGTGACCACGCAGCCCTTGAGCTGCAGAAGCGCAAGCAACTGCAGGGCGCCATCGGCTTCGTTGTTGTTCGGCGCCAGCACATTGGCGAGCGCCATGCGCGTCTGCGCCGCCCAGGCGGTCACCATCACCGGCGGCATGTGGCTCTTGCCGCGTTCGTAGCCGCGCCGCAACGCTTTGCCGTCGAGCGCGATCACCCCGCGTGGCCGCTTGATCTTCGCGCCTTGCGCAAAGGCCTTCATGAAGCGCCGAAACGCGACCTCAAACGCCTTCGGGTCAAGCATCCGGAACACCCGACTGAATGTGTCGTGGCTCGGCAGACCGTTCTTAAGCTCCAGCACATCCTGCCAAAGATAGGCCTTCATCCGGGCAAACAGCGCCATGTCGGTGCAACTCGTCGCCCCGCACAGCGTCGCCATCAGCGCGAGGAACAATATCTCGGTCAGGTCATGCAGCGCGTTGTCGGCCCGCGGGTCGGGCAACTCCGAAAAGCATTCCGCAAATCTCTGCATCGGCTGCTCCCTCAAGATCAGGAGCTATCCTCAGAATCCTTTTCTTCCGATTTGGCAACTACTTGCAGGCACGCACATGCGATTCCCCTGGGGGCATATGCGGCGGGCCGCCGGCTTAACAAAACAAAGCTGCCGCTACCGAGTTGTGAACGGTGCGGTGGCTCTTCAACTTGAGTGAATTTTCGACGCCCGCGGAACGAATACTCGCCCGTTCGGTGGCAAGACCAACAGCTGAAGCCACGTGAGATTCAATTAAATGTCCAGCGATGCTCCGCAGGTAGACTTCAGCGCTCCCGCTGGCCTTTACAAATGGCCATCTCTAGCAAATGCGCGCCGAGAAGATCGGGAGCCTTATTCGATCTTGGAAGGCACCCTTGATGCGTGCATCCGGTCGCTCATGGCCAAACCGGAGAAAGCCCGGCACCTCTACGAAATCCGTACGAAATCTCAGGCATCGATTGTGACGCCAATACTGTCTCCGGAGCACGTTGTGGAACTCGCCAAACTCCGAGATTTTCTTTGATTAGCCCGCTTGGCTCGCTAGGGCGGGACCACAGATACGCGACGCCGATCAGGGATCTGCACGGGAAATCTATTAGCCACTGCCAGGGCTACAAGCTCATTTGTCTCCAGGGCTATCTTCTGGGCCAGCATGACGTCCCCCGCTACGAGTTGGCCCGACGGCACGAAGCACCAACCCACGGTCGCGCGGCCTTCGTCGTCGATCTCGTAGACATTTGTCGCTGTCCCGCGATGGATACGAAAACGCTTGCCACTCTGGCAGCCGATCACGTCGAAACAACCTTTGGTGTCGAACTGGGCGCGCTGCTCTGACGAAAGCCACTCCCGCAAAAGCAGAACGCCACGCGCCTCGCTCACGCCTTCGCCAGTCCAAATTCGGTATCGCTCGCGCAGGCTGTGCAGTCTGCGCAAAAATTCCGACCAAATCCGCTCCATGGTTTGGCCGGTATCAGTCATCGGACGCCAGAGCATCGTTTTGACAATTAGCCGCCAACGAGGCGCGGATAGAATAGCGTTTCTTCCGCGCTTGGATCGAACGAGCGGGTCACGGTGACCGCGCCACTGGGATCACGGACAGCTGCCGTAAAGCCGCGGCCCTTCAGCATCTTGAACCGCTCCTCGGCTCTCTGGAGAGCCTCCGTATCATCTAAATTGAACGAATGCCGGGTGTCGCCGGTATGGTCCATCACGATTTGGACAGCCATGCGATAGCGCTCCTAAAGTTGCTGAGCCCCAGCTCAATAGTAGCGGCGTTCGGGGAAAAATCGCGATCAAAATAGCGGCATGATCCACGAAGGCCCTTCGGCTCCTCAGGCGATCGCTAGCGGGATGCTGCAGACACTGGCCCCGCTCTCATCGGTCACTGAAATCGAACAATTCTCGGCAAGAAGTTCTGGCCGTGAGACGCGCAGCGAGCGCGCGAGCTTTATGGCTTCAACCTGCGCAATGGTCTCATCCGGTAAGTCGTGGACTCCGTGATCCGACACAAAGCGGCTATCGACGAGCTTAAAGTGAAAGAGCGGCATCTAACATACCAAGCAATTTCAGTGCCAGCGCGCCATCTCGGGTGTTCATTGACCGCGCGGCCGATCAAACCGGCCCCGCTAGCATCGCCGCGATTGCGCGTACGCGGGCTCGACTGGCAATGGCGCATCAAACCATAGGAACGTTCAACAAGCACGGTGATTGGCTTCCAAAGCTATTCAAGGAGGACATCATGGCTTTGGATACAAAAGAGACCGGCAATCTGATTGGAAGCGACAAGGTCGAAGGCACCGCCGTTTACGGAGCCGACAGCAACAAGATCGGCAGCATCGAACGGGTGATGATCGACAAGACGAGCGGTAAAGTTTCATACGCCGTCCTCAGCTTCGGCGGCTTCCTAGGCATGGGTGATGACCACTATCCCCTGCCCTGGCAATCTCTGAAGTACGATACCAACCTGGGCGGCTACGTCGCGGGGATCACAGAAAGTCAGCTTAAGGGCGCGCCGAAGTACCGGGACGAATCGGGCTGGAATTGGAGCGATCCGGCGGTCGGCCGATCGGTGAACGACTACTATGGCGTTCCTTTCTAAGTTAAGCCCGCGGTCCAAGGCGGCAGTCGCGCATAAGCGGCGCCGCTTGCCTTCAACATCGGGTCGTGTGGAACAGCCCGCGAAGGAATGGAGGAAACCCGGTGTCAAAGGCCTATATCGAGCCCCGGCCCAAAGGGCGGCATGACGGAGCGCCGATCGAGGATTACGTCGTTGAGGATCAAGCCGACAGCATCTTGGCAGCCTATAAAACTCAGCGCGAGGCGATCGAGTGGGCAAAGCAGAACGGCCATACACCTCATGTCGCGCGAGTACGGCATCTGAATGACAAGAAGAAACCCGATCATTGGCGGGAAGTTTGAGGCACTGATTGAAGAGGGCTCTTGCCGCAGCCGCCGTTAGTTGAGTCGGAGCGCCGCTTGATGCAGCCAAGCTCGATGGCCAACCTTCCGATTAAGGTGAGTTCAAAAATACAGCACCGGATCTAGTTGGACAAGAAATCCGATGGCGCCATGATGAGATAGAACGCGCACCAGACAATTAACGCGGCAAATGTGCGCCCTGCAGCCACAGCTAAGATTTCTTTTCTGCTCATTCCAATTCCGTTAACACTCCTAATCAAGACCGCTCTAGGGTTCGGAGGTCTCAGGCTCGAATGCCGCGGAGACGTGATTGTTCCAGATTGCGGAGGAAGTTTGACTCACCGTGGTCGCTTGCAGCAGCCCCAGTCAAGCCGGAGCGTAGCATGAAAAGCGTGAGCGAAGCTTCGCGGTCCGACGATTCAGGAATGCCATCCAGCTCCCGGCGCCAAGTTTGATGTGCATTCACGTCTTACGACGGCGCCGTTGCGGCGTTCTTGGCCTCCGTGTCTTATGTCCCCCGAGGTGCGAGGGGCGTGGCCCGCGGATCCACCAGGGATCTGTCTCTCGGCACGCTGGCTGCACTTACGCTTGGGCTGTCCCTCTGGGTCATCTACGGCGCCCTTCGTGGTGATTGGGTGATCGTGTCCGCCAACGTCGTCGGCACGGCGCTCGCGGCCATAGTTCTCGGCTGCAAAATCCGCGATTCTGGCTGACGCCCCACCTCTGCGGCAGCCGCCGCCGGAACGATCTTGAGGATTTGCAGGTTGTAGTCGGAAAGAGAGGCATCGACGAGGCGATGGTCAATAGGCACGTTCGATCCGAAGCATCCCAACCGTCGTCACCCGGCTGGGCTTTTGCCTCGCTCTTGGCATTGTTGGGCATCGCGCTTGCCTTGGAATATTTATTTCCGGACCCTGCGGCAGAGTCGCCACCGCTTGCTTCCCACCGTGTCCGGCAGGCCGCCGCCGAGGCGCACGGACGTAGCCGTCGAGCAACGACGCCTTCGGAAATCCCGGCTCGTGGCTGGAAGGACATCGTGCTGCGCGTGTATTTAAATATCTCGAAGCATCGTCTCCTATCCCTTGCGGCGGGCATGACCTACTATAGCATATTGGCCATCTTTCCGGCCACTGCGGCTCTGGTCGCGGTCTATGGACTGTTCTCCGATCCTTCGACGATAGCGCGGCACCTCGATCAACTTGCCGGCTTTCTGCCCGACGGGGCCATCGAGGTCGCGCGCGAACAGCTTACAAGGGTGGCCTCGAAGGGATCGCAGACGCTCGGGCTCACATTTTTGGTGGGCCTCGGCGTTTCGCTATGGAGCTCGAACGCCGCGATGAAGTCGTTGTTCGACACGCTGAACATCGTCCATGACGAAGAGGAGCAACGCGGCTTCGTCAAGCTTAACGCGATATCGCTCTTATTCACTGTGGGCGGGATTCTATTCATCATCGCCGCGCTAGGTAGAGTCGAGGATGGGCGCGGTAGCTTGGGGCCAATGGCCAACGCCCCGTTTCCCATCCCCGCTCATCAAACCGGACGGGCCGATTTCCGGCATCCGGCTTTCCGACCAGCTTCACCGCAAGGCACGCGACGGGACCGCTCGGGGCAGGCGTTGGAGGCACAGAACGCCGAGTTCTCGATGAATAACATCGAATGTGAATCGGCGATTGCCGCGCCCTTGCACCTTGTGCCTTCGCGCGAGGAACCTGCGCAATCGTTCAAAGACGTATTGGTCGACGCTGCGGTATGCCTTGCTCCGCGAGCCGTAGCCAAAGTAGTTGGACCAGCCTCGCAGAGACCTGTTCAGCTTGTCACATACTTCCGGCCATGGATCGATATTGCTCGGCACCAGAAGATCGCCAATTCTTGTCTTGAACCGTTGCACACTCTTCTTGGACGGGCTTGCACCCAGATACCAATTCCCGTTCGCCTCAAACCGATGCGCGCCGAACGAGTAGCCGAGGAAGTCGAAGCGTTCCTGTCGGGCGTTTCTCAACGAAGTTTTCGCCTCGTTGATCGTCAACCCGAGCTTGGTCATCACCACCTTCGTCCACGCTAGTGCCTCCGCCGCACGACCGCGGCTGAGGATAACGAAGTCGTCGGCATAGGAGACGACGTGAGCCTGGAAGCTCTCGCCGCAGCCAGTCAAACGCCAATGCTTCAGGAACCGGTTCATGTAGATGTTGGCCAGCAGTGGACTTGCGACACCGCCTTGCGGCGTGCCACGCGTGTTTCGCTTGCCGCCACTCATACTCCGGGCTCCGTCCGCGTCCCGTTCCTCGATCGGCGCCCTCAGCCACATCTTGATGAGGCACAGGACGTTTCGATCCACCACACGCCGGGCTACTGACTTCATCAGCTCGGAATGCGGTATCGTATCGAAGTACTTGGACAAATCAGCATCAACTACGTCGGCATAGCCCCGGCATAAATGCCGGTGCACTTCCTTGACCGCGTCCACCGCCCCGCGAGCGGGCCGGTAGCCGTAGGCATTGTCCTCGAAGTCAGCCTCGAAGATGGGTTCGATCACGATCTTGGCGGCAGTCTGAATCACACGATCACGAATGGTCGGAATGCCGAGCGGACGCTCGCCACCATTCGCTTTGGGGATCATCACCCGCCGCACCGGATCAGGTCGGTACGTCTTCGAGACCAGTTCCGCGCGCAAGCCCGCCAACCATGCTTCCGGGCCCTGCTCCTCGATGCGAGCAAACGTCATCCCATCCACACCCGGTGCACCCGCATTAACGCGGGCGAGCCGATAGGCGTGGTCTAGGATGTCCTCGCGACAGATCTTGTCGTAGAGCAGATAGAAGCGGAAGGTGGGCTCCGCCTTCGCTTTGCAGTAGAGCTTTCTCTGAAGGCTCCGGATCTTATCAGGCGTTGTCAGGCTCATCACCAATCACCTTCACCTCACCATCTTCAAAAGCGCACCAGAAGTCGGGGCCCTTTGCTCCACCGGCATTACCCGGCATCAACGCTCCTACTGCCCCGTCCGACTCCCGCCGTGACCACCGCCTGATGCGATGCTGAGGCCGCTACCCTCGTCCGCGACGGGTCTCCCCCTGTAACTGCGAACTACCCTTCCGACGTGCCGTGCCCACTACCCCGGCGGATCGCGTGGGTGCGCGTGTCGATTGCTTCCCCACACGTGCGGCCTTCCCCAAATGACCGGAGGGTCGGCATCCGCATTAGAACTTTCGAGGCCTGCTCGGGCTTCACTTTTGTTACGGCCCATCAGATCGCTCAGCAGCCCACGGCTGCCTTCGTCGCAGGGCTCCGACCCAGCCAGTTACCCGGCCGAGCCGCCTGCCAGCTTCCGGACCAATCGACAATTATCCGGGTGAGTTCCTCCCTCACTGGTAGTTCGCGCCCTCGGGGCGCACGGTCCATCGTCGTCGTTCCCGTCATTCTAGACTACGTGGGATTTTCAGGCTGGGGCGACATCCTCGTGCGAGCCGGCCGGTGGCCAGCGATGTTCCTGGTCCTGACTTTCGCGTTGGCCATCATTTATCGCTACGGCGCGAGCCGCAAAGCACCGCGGTGGCGCTGGATCACATGGGGTAGCTCGATCGCGGCCCTGCTCTGGCTGATCGTCTCTGGAGGGTTTTCCTGGTACGCAGCAAACTTCGGCAATTTCAACGCGACGTACGGCTCGCTAGGTGCCGTCGTCGGCTTCATGACTTGGCTGTGGATTTCCGCGATCGTCATCCTGCTTGGAGCCGAGATCGACGCCGAGATGGAGCATCAGACGACTCAGGACAACACGACCGGCTTATCAAAGCCGATGGGAGTACGAGGCGCGCGTATGGCAGATACCGTCGGGGCGCCGCAAGGAAGGTGACATGACCAATCTTCTCAAGCTCCCGGCCTGGGCCGACAAGGAACATATCGATGCCGTGGTCGAGACCCCTCGCGGCAGCACCTGCAAGCTGGACTTCGATCCCGAACTGCGGGCGTTCACGCTCGCGAAGCCCCTGATGGCCGGTCTCGCCTACCCCTACACTGGGGCTTCATTCCGTCGACGAAGGCGGAAGACGGCGATCCGCTTGACGTATTTGTGATCCACGACGCCCAGACATATCCAGGCGTCGTCCTTCGATGCAGGCCTGTCGGGATCCTGGAGGTCGAACAGAAAAAGAAGAACAAGGCGAAGGAGAGAAACGACCGCGTCTTCGCGGTACCGGACCGTTCCCCCCTCGAGACCGATCTGGTGGACATCCGCCGCCTATCATCTCGCGCCCGCGAAGAACTGGAGCAGTTCTTTCGGGCTACGAACGCGCTCGAAGACAAGGAGATCGAATTCTTGGCCTGGCGCGGGCCTGCCCATGCCATCAAAGCAATCAAGCGGCTATCCTCTCGGGAGTAATGAAGGTCGAAGACACATGCCGGAGAGCAATACCTAGCTAGAAGCCGCCAGGCTATTTCGTAAATACCACAGCGCGGCACATCTCGCGGCGGCCAACCGCGTCCGGAATGTGATGCAAACTTTCAGAGAAAACTTGACCGCGCTCGGGGGCATACTCTCGGAGACCGCGCCAACCCTTGAAGGTACCGTCGTAGCGGTCTCCGCCGATCACGAGCACAATTTCGGCAAGCGCCCACAGTGCCAGATCGTGCTTGTGGCAAGCCATGGCGTTGAAGGAGACGCCCATGCTGAACCTTACGTCCGACATCGATATCTCGCTCGAAAACAACCGCGCCTTCCGAACCTCCGCCAAGTGCATCTCCTCCCAAGTGAACTGTTCACGGAAAGCGCTCCGGCCCGTTCGACCGGCGGCCGACGGTGTCGCACGTCATAGGCATCTTGACCTGCCCGGCGTCGACTACGATCTTGTTGTGAATTTCAATCTCGCTGACGTCGACTCGGTTTTCTGAGGTTTGGCTGCACAGGACGTCGCAAGTCTGCCAGGGAAACCACAGAGGTATCTCGCCTCTGAGGGCTCTGCCGTGAGGGCTGCCCCATGACCACGATATCGATCCGTTGATCCGGCGGCGCGATCTGGTCTTCTGTTGGCTCACCACTGCCACCCAACCGGCTCCAGTCAGGGGGAAGGCCGTGCCATGCCAGGGCGTATGCGGCAAGGCCGTGGAGACAGTCCTGCTTAAGGCAACGAGCGCACCTGACCACGGCGCAATCTAGCCAAACTAGCGCATCTGCGATCGATCGCAGGACTCTTCGAACAGTCATGATGATCCTTCATGCGTATCTGCAGAAAGGATCAGGGTCTCAGCCTGCGGGCGGATTTCAGAATTCGAGATTCAGGCTACAAGCGAAATAGGACCGATTGCGAGGTGGCAGAGTACCATCCAAGATCGCCAACTGAAAGCTTTTGGCCCCTACATGCAGTTCACCGACAAGCAGACGAAGTCGTGGCTGCCTTGGTGACGACTGGAAATGATCGGCACGCGGAACGTCCGGGCGAGACTGGCGCAGACCGACGCCGGGCCCTGCGCCATCGCCATCGACACTGTAACCACGATAACGATCGGCTTCGCGCAGCAATGGCTGGCGTGGCACGACGAAGAGAAGTTCAGCGTCAAGCGCGGGAATTACATTGTTTCCCGCGCGAACGCCGACTTCACTTCACGGGCGGAAGACCGGCCACGGCCGCATCCGATGGATTGTTCAGGCATTTCGGATGGCCAAAACCGCCGGCGCTGTGGCCGACGCCGCCTTGCCCGTTGGGCGCTTGGCCGGTTCCGCCAGTGCCGTCAGCGTTCGGCGTAATGTCAAAGATGATGTTGTCGGGATGGGTCGCATCCGCAACGCCCTTGACGCCCTGCAACTGATCGAGGCCGAGAGCATTTCGAACCCGCCAAGCCACCATGTGATCGGTGCAGGAGGTGTCCCCGCTGACGCCAACTCCGCCGACTTTGACGCCGTTTCGATAGAGAGCGAGGCCGCCTCCGAAAACATTCACGCCGCCGACGCGCTGGCCGACCATCGGATCGTTTGGCGTGCCAAACGATGAACCGGAGGATGGGCTAGGGCTAAAGTTCGCTGTGCTGATGCTATTACCGGGAAATGAGGGACGGTTGCCATAAGCGACTGCTGTGTCGACGGGGTTGCTGTGCTGCAGCCCGTAAAGGCTGC
Source organism: Bradyrhizobium genosp. P (assembly GCF_049949265.1). Classification (NCBI taxonomy): domain Bacteria; kingdom Pseudomonadati; phylum Pseudomonadota; class Alphaproteobacteria; order Hyphomicrobiales; family Nitrobacteraceae; genus Bradyrhizobium; species Bradyrhizobium genosp. P. The sequence continues at coordinate 7,054,482 of NZ_CP188195.1, forward strand.
CGCCTGGCTGAACGGCGGTGAACAGGTTGGCTGTCGACAAGGCAAGGCCGGTCGGAAATAGACTGCCGGCGGGTGTAGCGCCGTGACCGACACTGAAGTCATTCGCGGTGTTGGCCTTCTGGGCCGAAATAGCGCGGCTGCCCAGCCATTGCGAGGTGCCTTGGCTGCCCGAGAAGGCGACTGCGCAGACTGTGCCGTCATTGGCGACAAGCGTCCCCCACATGTGGAAGCCGAGGCCGCCATTTGCTCCAGCAGCCGGTGTGATGGCGCCGACAAGCGCGGAACGAAGTTGCGAAAAGTCCGGTAGCGCGGAGCAATCCGCAAAAGCCGGGCCGGCCACCAAAGTAACGAGAGCGCCGATTGCGCGTGAGAGTACCCGCTGCTTGGAATTCATTGTACTGCTCCTCAGGGCGATGGGTGATGAACGAAAGGAGCGCGGCCCCCGGGGGCTCGCGCGACCGTTGTTTATTCAGGTAGGAAATCGAAAAGTCGAACCGGCAACCAACGAGGCCACGCAATATACAAAGACGACGAAGCTCGCCGCTCTTACGGAAATTCGTTAATCAGCTAGACGCTGTTCTTGGGACGCCATCATGACAGTGAGGGTGACTAATCGATTTGATGGACCCCTATGTAAGTCTACGATTAGGCGAAGCGGTTCACAGAAAATCGAACGCCGCAGCATCATGCTGCATTGTCATCGCAAACTGCTCTAGAGGACAGCGCTGTTCGCACTGGTCGCGTGCGCGACGATAAGCACGTCCGCGAAACCGGACGATGCCGGGCGCGTCAACAACGACGTTGCAGCTTGCAAACGCAAGGGCGATGCGGAGAACATCATTCACTTCGTCCGCTCGACCGAGCGGCCGTCATTTCGTGAATATCTATCGAGCCTGCTTGCGTCAGGCCGCTGCAAGATGATGGCGAAGGGAACTCCGGTCGTCGTTTCGTCCGAAGCACCATCAGGCGAGACGATTGCCGTGCGAGCGATCGGCGCAACCGAGCACCTGTTCGTCGACCACTATGCTGTGAGCGAGGCCGACTAGCTTTCGGGCTGCGCCCTGCTCGCCGACGGCTGGACGCCAACGCGCTCAGCCAAGCGCGGCCTTAAGATCAAGCGTGGCGCGAAACGGAACGCTCTTCTTGCCGACAAGCGCCGTTCCGTCGACCGTTGCCGTTCCGTCGCCGTACGTGCCTGTGAAGCCGCATGTTACCTCGCGGCCACCGAAGCCCCCGCTCCCAACCGCAAATGGATCGCTGACTTCACGTATGTGTGGACAGCGGAGGGCTGGCTCTACGTCGCCGCTGTCGTCGATCTCTTCTCCCGCCGTGTGGTTGGCTGGTCGATGCAGACCGCCATGACGGCACAGCTCGTCACTGACGCCCTGGTGATGGCGATCTGGCGGCGGGGCAAGCCGGCGTGTAACCGGCGAGCTTCAGGCGACCCCAGGCGCTCTGGTCGAGGAACAAGACAGAATTCGGCGTGCAGCCTGAACGCAAGCACAGGCAAGAGAGTGGGGCATACCAGCGACAAAGCGCCCGCCACGCCGGCCATCAGCGAGTTGATCCGAGACCGTTGATGCTTGAGAAACGTGATAAAGGCCGCCGGGCGTAAAGCGGCGGGCTCCAATCTCGAGCAAACAACCCTAATCTCAAGCTGTCTTGGTGAACAACGTCAGGACGCCGTCGACGATGTTGATCGCGACAACTTGCGACGAGCTAAGGCCCTTGGCCTTGAGCGCGGATGCCGCCTCCGGTGTCGCGTCAATAGACTTCCGAAGTGACTGAATATCGTCCTCGCTCGTGTGCGCCACGAGCTCATCGACTTTCGAGCGCACAGCCGGCTGCAGCTCCTTGACGTCGACGACCTGTATGCTCCGTATGACAGTACCGGACCGAGCTGCCGGTGCCTGTGCCTCAGACTGAGAGGGAGCTCCTTGTGCTTGCACGAAGGCCGGCGTCCCTAGGGACAGGGCCGCAATTATGATAGAGGCCGTAACGATGCGCATACTCACTCCTTTTCCCTTTTCAGTTAGAAGGACTAGCTAGAACGGTTCCTACTCCCGAAATTTGGCCAGTGTCTGATTCTGATGTGGCCATTCAGTGAAACCAATGCGGCTGCATGCACGCGGCCTCTTGGATGACCAGCGCTTGCACACCTCGAATTGCGGAGTGCCGCGAGCCAGCAATGGGCTCCTACTCAATCCCTCGTCTGCCGCCGGCTACGCTTTGTGGATTGAAGTTTGGATCGCACTTGTTGCTTCGGCCAGTCGTGGTCTTCCTCGAGAACGCGGACGCGGCCCACATCGTCATCGCAGATCAAAGCGTACTCGCTAACGTCGCCCTCCATCGGAATAAGCTTCAGAATGGTCTCTGGCGTCCAACTCAACGTGATGTCCAGATCACCCGGGAATATTTGCCAGCGCGACCCATCGTCGAGTTCGACAATGTGGCTTTCGGAGTGAGACACGATTCTCACGCTTCTACCTCTTCCATTTCCAGACCGTCGAGTTGACGCGCAACCCGCCGTTTTGTTCACACACGCAATTCTGAGTGGAACCTTCGCATTCACCATAGTCCTTCGGTAGTCCATGCGCCGCAGGCTGTTGTGATTGGCTTTCCGATGTTCTCATTTGGAACGACGGAACCGCGGCAAAGCAGCAAGCGGTCCGTTTTTTGGATGGCCAAGGGAGGGCATACGTTTTGGATGAGCGCCACGCCGATACCGCGGACCTTGGCGGCGGGTCTTGCAGGTTTCAGGGATCTTGGCGTCTCATCGCGACACCGCTGGTTCATCGGTTTCCAGTCGTGACCAGGGTCACGCCGCTGTCCGACGCCGTCATCATCGCGGCAGTGCTGCGCGAGCAGAGGCGTCAGGGACAGAGTTTCCTGATCTGCCCGCGTATTCAGAATTTGGACCCGATGTTGGCGCGGGTTCAGGCGGCTGCTCCGGATCTCCGCATCGTCTGCCTTCACGGCAGGTTGCCCGACGGACGGACGGAGAAGACGTCGCTACATCCAGGACTGCTGGAACGAACGGCTGTTCTTCAGCATGCAAAAGCCCAACCGGGGATGATTGCAATTGCCGGCGCCAGCCAAATAGCTGTTGCGGCGCCAGGCCGTGCCGTCGGGCTACAGGAGAGACAGATGCCCCGCTCGCTGCGATCTCAGCGACGTCCGCGCCTTGTCCCGCTCCACGTTCGCCGACGGCCCGCACCGGTGAATACCTCGAGCCGATGAACCGGCTTAATGATAGCATTATCAACTGTGTCCGTTCTAAGCCTAACGGTTTTGAGAACCACCAGACTCGCAGATCAGGACATCATCAGGAAGGTGACCGCGGAACACCGCTTACGGAAATCCGAAACAGGGCGCCGCCTCACCAGCACATGCGAGAAATACCTCCATCGCCATGTTCCGGGTCGACGTAGGGGCTGCCGCCGGCGCTGGTCGGGAAGAGAGCCGTCCAGACTACGCGTGTCGTCATGCCGCCAATTTCCATCCCCGATCGTTAGTCGTCGGTCTTATCCAGCACGTCGCGCACCTTGGCGGCCAGGTCGTTGAAGCTGAACGGTTTGACGATGAGGTGCACGCCATTGTCGAGCCGGCCGTGATGAACTATCGCATTGCGCGCATAACCGGTCGTGAACAGGACTTTTAGGGAGGGCCGGATGGTCTTGGCTTGGGCAGCGAGCTGAGCGCCGGTCATCCCGTTCGGCAGGACGACATCGGTGAACAGAAGATCGACGCGGAACTCCTGGTCGAGAAGCCGCAGGGCCGAAGGCCCATCGCGAGTCTCCAAGACGCGATAGCCAAGCTCCCGCAAGCTGTCGACGGAATATGCCCTGACGTCGTCGTCGTCCTCGACGACGAGCAACGTCTCTTCCTGATCTGCCTCCGGATTGAGGGGTTGGTCGAGCTCCGGTTCGGGGACCGCATCACCGGCGAGGCGTGGCAGGTAAAGCTTGACGGTCGTACCCTGACCTGGCTCGGAGTAGATCTTGACGTGGCCGCTCGACTGTTTGACGAAGCCATAGACTTGGCTGAGACCGAGTCCCGTACCCTTGCCGACCGGCTTCGTGGTGAAAAACGGCTCGAAAGCCTGTGCCACCGTTTGCGGGTCCATGCCAGCGCCGGTATCGGTGACCGAGATCAGGGCATACTGCCCCGCCAGGACTTCGGCGTGAGCAGCGGCATAGGCTTCGTCAATATGGGCATTGACTGTTTCAAGGGTCAACCGGCCGCCTTCCGGCATTGCGTCACGCGCGTTGACGGCAAGATTGAGGATCGCCGCCTCGAGCTCGTTGGGATCAACCTCGATCCGCCACAAGCCGGCACCAAGCACGGTCTCTACCGCGATCGTCTCGCCGAGCGTACGGTGAACCATGTCGGAAAGACCATTGATGAGGGCGTTGACATCGACGGGCTTAGGATCGAGCGGCTGCCGGCGCGAAAACGCGAGCAGGCGTTGGGTCAGCGCGGCCGCCCGCTGCGCGCCGTTTATCGCGTGCCGCATGGCGCGTTGCAGACGCGGCGAATCGGTAGGCAGATTCCGCTGCAAGGTCTCGATATTGCCGATGATCACTTGCAAAAGATTGTTGAAATCGTGGGCGACTCCACCAGTCAACTGACCAACGGCTTCCATTTTCTGGGACTGGCGTAACGCCTCTTCGTTGCGCCTGAGTTGCTCGGTACGCTCCACTACCTGTTTTTCAAGCGTGGCATTGAGTTGGGTAAGCGCCTCCTGGGTACGTTTGCGTTCAGCGATCTCGCGCCTCATCGCCTGCGAAAGATTCGCATTGTCGATCGCAACCGCTGCTTCCGCCGCCAATCCCGACAGACCGCGCTCCGACCGCTCCGAAAACATGCCAGGTCTGGCGTGACCGAAGAAGAGCCCGCCCAGCACCTCGCCCGTGCGAGACATCACCGGGACCGCTAGATAGCTGCGAACAGGCAGATGGCCCTCAGGCATTCCCCTGCGGGGCGCGTTCTTGCCGTAACGGGGATCCTGCGTGATATCGTCCGAACGCACGATCCCCTCACCGCTGAAGGTCGGCGCGAACACTTCCGTATTTCGGGGCATGGGAAACTTCGAGAATGCCTCGATCGGAGCGCCCGAAAGCGTGTAGAGCATGTAGCTTTCACCAGCTTCGTTGGTGATGTTATAGAAGAAAGCGCCAAATTCCGCACCGCTCAGCTCGACACCGGCGTCGGTAACGATTTGAACCAGCCGCTCTAGATCGGTCTGAACAGCAAGGGCAGAGCCAGCGCGGTTAAGAACCTCCAGCGCGCGGCGCTCTTCCTGCAAGATTTCCTCGATCTGACGCTGGTTCGTGCGATCTCGCAGGATCTTGACGAATCCGATAATCGCCCCGCCTTCGCGAATCGGACTTAACTCGCCTACCGCCCAGAAATGGCTGCCGTCCTTGCGCACGCGCCAGCCTTCCTCGCCGCCGCCTTTACCGTGCACCGTGGCGTCCTCGATCTCCTGGCGCAAAAACTCCTGCCCGTCATCGGGGAAAATGCGGCTGAGGGATTGGTCAAGCATTTCCGATTCGCTCCAGCCTAGAATGCGGCTCGCGCCAGTATTCCAACCGGTCACTCGACCCTGATCATCCGTGCTGATAATGGCCGTGTCGGTTGCTCCGTTGACAATTTGGCGCCATTGGGCTGCGGTGATTGTACTGCGCGTATTCTCGGCGCCATCCACATCACTCATCGGTGCTCCTGACAACCTGCGGGCACGCCATCACGACACCTCAAGAATCGAAATCGCAATTTGACGGTCCTGGACAAACTTCGACCGTTCAGGCCGGCGTCAGTTACTCGAGTATGTTTGACGGCCTCCACGGCAATGGATTTGACTTGGGCCAACGCCACACGCGCGCGGCGAGTTCCTGCTAAGGGCGCGTCGCGGGTAAAAGCCGCGTGTCTCCACTGCAAAATAGTTGGGAACCGATTGTCGTGATGGTTTCCTGTTCGTGCCCATTGCCGCGTCAAATTTGACAATCAGGCTATCCGTGGCGTGATTGGTGCCTCGCCCTTAAGGACCGATCACGGATGAGCGTTGGCCCGCAATCGCCGGGCGGCCAAGCGATGCACCTCTTTTCGAGCGGTGGATCCATGAACAGGAGCCGAGGGGTATCGCGTGGAAGAAGTCTGAACGCGGTCCGTGGAAAAGAGGCGAACTTGCACGTCCCTGGAAGGGGCCATTCGCGAGCGCGCCGGTATGCCGCAGGTGATTCCCTATGCTTTGCGGCACTCGAGCATCGTGCGCGGTCTCCGAAAGGGCTTGCCCATCCAAGGGCAAAGATCACACGTTCGAACCATGTCGGGTGCGCCCACCACTCCAGAATTGTTGCGATTCCTCCTCAATCTTCCATTCTAGCGTAGCTCGATGATTACTGGCTGCTTCGCTGAGTTACTTTGCCCGGCCTGGAAGCCGTTGGGTCGGGCTCAAACCAAATTAATCACGACGTCGATATGGCCGCGTGTTGCTTTGGAGTACGCGCACGTCTGATGTGCTTCATCCACCAGGGCCTGAGCGACTGCCCGCTCCACACCCGGCAGGCTGACGTTAAGGCGAGATCGGAGGAAGTAGGCGCCGTCAGCCAGGCAGAGATCGACTTCGGCCTCGATGGCCAAGCCAGTTGGGAGAGCGACCGTCCGTTGGCAGGCCGCAAGCGCGATGGCGCTTTCGAGGCTGGCCGACCAGGCGGCTGCAAAGAGTTGCTCCGGATTGGCGCCGATACGCCCGGAGCCGGGGGTTGAAAGCCTGATGTCGAGAAAGCCGTCAAAGCTGCGCGAGGCGCCGTATTCGCGACCTCCCGTGGTTCTGGTCTTGACGGGCCGGCGTGCACTGAGTCGATTCCCGCTGTCAGCGTTCGTTCCTAAGGGTCCGAAATGACATTGCTGTACCGAAGTTGCGCTACAGTGCGACATACCAAAGGGACATCCAGGAAGCGAAGCGCTGTTCGAGACGGCGATGAAAGACGTGGCGCCTTAGCCTCGAACTAGGAACGATTAAACAAACGGTGAGTTCGCTCCGAAGCGCAATCAAAAAGCAAAACCAAGGGGATTGAATATGACGCGATCCATGGAGGACCTTAGGCGGGAGTCCGAGCGCAACCGAGCGGAATTGGCCGCGACGGTCGAACGATTGAAGCAGGGAATAACGGACACCACCCAGGACCTCCGGCAAATGGTCTCGCCCCAGCACATCAAATCCGAAGTCTCCGGTTACGTGAGCGACAAGGCTCAAGGCTGGATCGAAAGCCTCAAGCGGCAAGCGATGGATAATCCGATGCGCGCGGTGGCCGCGGGAACAGCGGTGGCCGTTCCGCTGCTGAGATTGGCGCGGGGTGTGCCCCTGCCGCTTCTCATGGTCGCAGCGGGTCTAGCTTTGACCTCAAAGACTGTGCGCGATCGTGCTGCCGACGCGGCCGCGCCGGTTATGGAAAGGGCCGGGGAACTGATCGACCAGGCCGCCGTAAGCGCTGAGGCGGTAAGGAGTGGAGCGCAGGAGCAGTTCTCCGCGTCACAGGAGCGCGCCGCCGGTGCGGCCAACGGTGTCAAAGAGGCGGTCATGAGCGCGGCCGACGATCTCAGGACGCGAGCAACCGAGGCGGCAGGTAAGGTCGGCGACAAGATCACCGGCGGCATGGATGCCATCCAGGGTTCGGCTGCCGCCGCTCCTGAACAGGCGCGTCAGATCATCGGCGATAATGCCGCGCTGATCGGCGGGCTAGGTATCGCCATCGGAGCAATCATCGCGGCCGCTCTTCCGGAAACGAAGATCGAATCCCAAACCATGGGCCAAGCAAGCGATAACCTGAAACATGCTGCGGGCGAAGCGGCTCAATCCGGGCTGGAGGCAGCCAAGGATGCGACGTTGTCGGCTGCCGATGCTGCGACGAGAAGCGTCGGCGAAGCCGATCTCGGCAGGCACGCGAGCCGCATGACCCGAAATATGGCCGACACCCTCAAGGACGCGGCTGGTGAGGTTGTAGACGCAGCATTGAGCCCTTCCCAGAATTCCAACACTTGAGAGAGAAGTATCATGAGCGATCCAGACGTGATCAAGCCGGCTAATTTCGCCCAGAACAAGAGCTCCACGAGCGGTCTAAAGGAACAGATCGGCGATGCGGGGGCCCAGATTAAGCAGCGCGCCGGAGGGGCCTTGCAGGCGTCGGCGGACGCGGCACGTGATAAGTTCCATGAAGCGACGGATGCCGCCACGGAAGTCGCGAGTGGCGCCGTGGATCAGATTCAGAGCCGCGCACGGGAGCAGCAACGGACGGGAGCCGATTTCGTCGAGCGCCTAGCGGGAAACTTTCGACAAGCTGCCGGCGCCTGCGAAAGTGACGTGCCATTTGCCGCCCGTGGCATTAGTTCGGCGGCAGACTATGTCGAGGAAGCCGCCGCGAAGATTCGCGACGGCAGCTTCCGCGATCTGGTCGACGGAGCCACGGACTTCGCGAAGCGGCAACCGGCGGCGTTTCTCGGCATATCGGTGCTGGCCGGGTTCGCAGCGGTGCGTTTTCTGAAGGCTTCCGGCGGAAACGCCTCATCTTCGCCAGGAGGTGGGTCGAGCTCGTCCCGCGCGGGGACCGCTTATGCGAGCGAGGACGGATTCTCGGCGCAAACTTCTTCGGGCTCTGAGCCTGGACAGCAAAAAAATACATCCTCGCAAAGCGGCAGCGCGTCATGACCATCGACCAGGATATCAAAACTGGGCAGAATGATCTGCGGCACGTTTCCGGCTTGGTCAGCGATGCCATCGCCCAGTTCGCCAAGCTTTTCCAGACCGAGGTCGATCTGGCCAAGGCCGAACTTAGTGAAAAAGTTCAAAAGCTAGGCGGAGCAGTAGGACTTCTTGTTGGGGGCGCCGTCCTCGTCATCCCGGCCATAACTATGGGGCTGCTGGCCTTGTCATCAGCATTGATCGCTGCAGGGTGGTCGCAACCTTTGTCGTACCTGACCTCGGCGATCGTCGCCGCCGTCATCTCGGGCGCTTTATTCGCCGTCGGCATCAACCGGCTGGACGCGCGCAAGTTGGCGCCCCGAGAGACCATCCGGCAGCTCGAAAAGGACAAGGATACTGTGAAGGGAATGATGCGATGAGCGACAGGCAAACCGGCTTTTTCGACAGTCTGATCGCCGCGGCGCGGGTTAACCCGCTATCCGCCGCCCTGATCGGAGGCGGCGCATTGTGGCTTCTGGTCGGTGACGAGAGGCTGAAAGGCGCTGCGCGTTCCGCCGTCACTGCAGCGACCGATGTTGTCGACAGCGGCACGAGCAGTTTGGCGACGGCCGCATCCGAATTACGGCGAACCGCAGCACCTCCGATGGGGGCGGAGACGGATCGTGGAGGAGGTGGAGCGCGCGGGACCCTGCGCGCGGCCACCGGTGCCGCAGCCGACTCCATGTCGGAAGCAGGGGAGAATGTCCGCGACCGTTTCGACGAGGGTGTCGCCTTCGCTCGCGAACAATTCGGCAAGCTGGATAAACCGTTGCCGGTAAAGGAGACCTTGACGAAGGCCCAGTCTTCGCTTGGCGATATGCTCGAGAGGCAACCGCTTGTTTTGGGCGCGGTTGGCTTGGCGATCGGTGCTGCTGTGGCGGGCGCGTTTCGGACGTCAGACATCGAGGACCAGTACATCGGCGGGATCAGCGACGATGTGATGGGCGAATTGAGCAAGCGTGGGACCCAGGTATCAAAGGCGCTGCGCGAAGCCGCTGATACTGTTATCGCCGAGGTGAGCGATACCGGAGCCGAGGCCATGGATCGAGTGAAGCAGGCGGGCACGGATGCCGCTCAGACAGCCAAGGGTAAGGTGAATTCGTCTTAGAGCATTTTCGAGCGAAGTGGACGCCTGTGCCGTGCTCGGACGTGACGCGTCAACTCAGCTCGTTCCACCTCATCCAACTCCACAAAGCGTCGACCCATGGCCTAACCTCCCCAAATCTGGAGAGTCCGCTGTGAATGCTGATCGAACTTTGACCCCCCTCAATCATCGCACGCGCAGATCTAAACTCTTGATTTTATTGATGTGGGAACGGTGACCCCGGCGCCGATCGGCGTCCGGACCCCACGCCTATTGACACCGCTATCTCGCGCGCCGCGCTCCTACCGCGGCTAACCTCCGTCAGGTCCATCTCATCCCGAGCGAACTGTTCGATGCGCTGCGGACGCGCGGCTTCGAAGTCCGTCCGGGAAATCTCGGCGAGAACATCACAACGCTGGGTCTCGATCTCGAATGCCATCCTCTGGGCACCAGGCTTCGCCTTGGTGCCTCGGCGATCGTCCGGCTGACCGGCTTGCGCACGCCGTGCATACTGATCGATCGCTTCGAGGCCGGATTGAAGGATGAGCTCCGAGGCGGCTTGCTCGGACCGCGTTTCAGGGCCGGCGTCATGGCCGTCGTATCGGACGGAGGCGAAGTCTCGCCGGGGGACTCGATCCGCGCGGTCCTGCCTCCACCTCCCCACCTGACCCTTCCACCGCTTTGATCAGGTCGGCCGTGGTCAATCACCCGGCGTGAAGATCGTGGATGACGGGTCGCAGGCCGACCGTCGTGATGTCGATCGTCGCAAGCGTTGTGGGCAGCTTGAAGCGTCGCCGGCCCGCGCTTCCCGGATTCAGGTAGAGCACGCCGTCCACAGTCTCGATCTTCGGCACATGGGAGTGGCCGGACACGACGACGTCGATGCCGCGCGCGACCGGATCGATCTGCAAGGTTTTCAGATCGTGCAGCACGTAGATCGACCTCTCCGCCAGGCGAACAAGTTTGGTCTCCGCGTACGCGGCTGCCCAGTCGCCAGTATCCACGTTTCCTCGGATTGCAGTGACCGGGGCAAGGCAGCAAAGCGCTTTGATGATGTCGGGATCCCCGATGTCCCCGCCATGAAAGATGTGGTCGACGTCGCTCAGGAGACGCTCTGCCTCCGGCCTCAGTAGACCATGCGTGTCGGAGTTGATGCCGATCCTGTAGGTCATTGGTCGAGGTGCCCAGCATCGGCTTTCGGGTGGCGCCGCGTCTCGCCCGGGCGCGTGGCCATTGCGTCGAGGCGAGGGAACCAATCCCCCGCGGACTGCGGCTTCTCGAAAGAGGCGCCTTCATCGATCCAACCATCAAACTCCGAGCTTGGCCAGCCGGTCGATCAGTTCGACCTGGCCGGACAGTATCTTCGTCTTCGCGGTGTCGAGATCAAACCACTCCGCGCGGTCGATTTCCGGAAATGTCTGAAGGCGTCCGCTGCGGGGCGGCCACTCGATTTCGAACGAATTGCTGACGAGCCTTGCCGGATCGAATTCACCTTCTCCGTAGAAAGCGACCACGCGCTTACCGCCACGTTGCCGAATCTCGCCCAGCGGCCGTAACTGTCCGATGGATGCCGCCGAGCCGAGCTCCTCGGCGAATTCCCGACGTGCCGCCGCCTCCGGATCTTCCGTTGCTTCGATTTCGCCCTTTGCGATAGACCACGCTCCGTTGTCCTTGTTTCTCCAGAACGGTCCACCGGGGTGGACGAGCAGAACTTCAAGGCCATCGCGCCCGCGACGATACGCCAGGATGCCGGCGCTCGATTTAGCCTTGGACAAGCGGAGGCCGTCCGTCATCTCGGTGTCCCCGTGGCCTAGGTGGCAATATATGTGCCCGACGCGGCTTTCCCGACGGAATCCCCAGCGTCTACCGCGCGAGCCGGGAAGCTTCGAACACGGCGAACAGCGTGGCTGGTCCCGGGTACACCTCGACGCAACCGCCCTTTCGGAGTGAGCCTTCCGTAAAGCCACCGCAGAGGACGCCGATCGTCTCGATGCCGGCCTTCCTGGCCGCCTCGGCGTCATAGGGCGTGTCGCCGATCGCGACCGCGTCCGCGCCTTCGATCTTCAGTTTCTTCAGGACGATCTCAAACACGTCTGGCGCGGGCTTGGATTCTTCGGCGTCTTCGGCCGATGTCGAGACCTCGACCAAGTCGGTGATGTCCGCGATCTTCAAATACTCCTCGAGTTCGGCCTTCTTGGCCGACGATGCGATGGCGACGCGAAGCCCCGCATCGCGCACGCGACGCAGCAGGTCTGGGACCGCCGAGAACGGACGAATGAGCGGCAGGTACTTGCTCTTGAACCGCTTGCAGCGCCACTCTTCCAATTCCTTGCCGTGGTCGTGCTGGTCGTACGCGGACAGGAAGACGGGAATCAGCTTGTCGCCACCCTTGCCGATCTGGCCGCGGGCTTGTTCGAAACTGACGTCGTGACCGAACATCACCATGGCCTCGTGCCACGCGATGGCATGGAGATCGACGGAGTCTAGTAGTGTACCGTCGAGGTCGAAAATCGCGGCTTTCGGCATTCAAGCTCCTCCGGGCGGTTCCCGCCCGATCTTTGCGTATCAAGCGAATAGGGCGTGTTTTTCGCCTTGTGCCGGCTGAGGTCCGGCGAGCCGTCCTTCCACCAAGGCAGCGCCCTCGCGTGCCGATCCTGCTTGCGACGGGATATGCCGGATCGGAAGACGGCGACAGCCTCGATGTCTCGCGCCTGGGTAAGCCCTATACCCAGGATCAACTTGCCTCCGAGATCGCCCCCCTCCTTCCTGACTGCAACCCTCAGGTCGCCCCCATGCAGCCGTGGTCGCCGGTGCGGGTTGGCCTCCGGATGAATTGCTCGAGCGAAGCTCGCTAGTCGTTTTCGGCCACCATTCGACATCCGGCTTCATAGTCCCTCATGGCCTGCCGCAATTCGCGTTCGGCTCGGTACCAGAACTCGCTGTCCTCCCCACCGGTCGGTCACTCCGCTCCCAGAACTGATGGGCACGCTTCCGGATCTCGTCTTCGGCCGGGCTTTCCTTGGCCAGAGCCTGATCTTCCAATTCGAGGCTAAATTCTATGACGCGCGCGATGGTCTCCCGGTCCGAGATCCAGCGGGCGAGCATGCGGTATTTATCGGCCTTGGCACGAAGCTGAGCGATGTCTGGATCCTTGGCCACGGTGACCTCCGATTACTCATCTTAAGACGGCGGACGGCCCGAAAAGTTTCGCCCTCGGCCTTCCGATCAAGGTGACTTAGACGCTCGCCTTGGGACACCAGCCCTTCGTACCAGTCTCATCTTTCGGCGAGCACACCATCCCGCCGTCGAAGCGACCAGCCAGCCGAGCGATGCGCCGATGAAAGCCGCCGCTACCCCGCGTTCCACCGTCAGCGAAAAGACGATCGCGAACGCCAGCATGCCAAGAGCACCGAGAACGGCCCCCGCGGCATCGAGGGCGGCGGCCTCTTCACCGCGTCGCCGGCCGTCGAGTCCCGCCTCCCGTTTGCGCCTGATTTCGTGCTTTTCGATCAGGGTCGCGCTCGCGCAGAAGATGGCCGGGAGGGCCAGAAACAGGCCCCCGATCGATGCGCCATACCGACTGCTGACGAGCCCGGTGAAGACGGTGGCGGCCCCACCCAATGCGAACCTCACCAGGTATTCGTACCACCGGCCCTCTTTGAGTGAGGAAGGCGAAAAGCCGATCGCGCTCATGTCCGGCCCCCGGCGACCACCAATAAACCGAAGGCGACGATCAGCCAGGCGACAACGGCGATCAGCGTCGCCGGCGCTGCCCTCAACCGCGCCCGCATCAGGAGTTGGCAGACAACGATGCCATAGACAGCCAGCGCAATGGCGCCGGCCATCATCGACCAGGTCTGCTGGGCGGCGTACCCTACTCCGTGCTGGTAAATCGCTATGCCAAGCGTAGCCAGGGCAACCGAGGGAGCGGCCGCGAACAGTCCTGCAAAGCTCTTGGGACGCAGCATGTCCCCAAGCATGGCAAACGCCGACACCACGATGCCGCCGATAAGAAAGCGGACGACGTACTCCATCATCTGACTTTGCTCTTGGACGGGCCGCCGCTCGCAACACCGGCCCGGTGACCGATCTGATACTCAAGAACCGGCATAACCGTCATCCTGTGACGGCTTTGTCGAAAAGCCGGTCAGAAGACGAAGAAACCTCTCCAGGGCGGCTCCAATCGCGAATCCCGCGACCACGTCGCTCGCCCAGTGCGCCAGGACCAGCACGCGGGTCAGCGACAAGCCGACCGCCAGCGTGCGGACCGCCCAACGAGGTCCAGCCGGCAATCCGGCCGCTGCCGACGCCAGCGCACCCATGTGCAAAGCGTGGCCAGACGGAAAAGCGTCCTCCCGCTTACCGGAAAAAGAGATGCCGCGAATATGCCCGACGACGGTCTTGCGGTCCGGGCGCGTTTGGTCGACTAGACGCTTCATTCCGTGAGGCAGCAGCGACGCGGCTGCGGCAACCAGCAAGGCATGATTGCCGGCGCATCGCAAAGGTTCGCCGGCACGTCTAGTCGCCAGCCAACCTGCAGCGGCAAGGATTAGCAGGACCTTCTCGTCTGCGCCCCATGTTAAGGCCCGCGCCAGTTTTTCAGGAGCGGGGCCGGTGTTCCGGGCGATCGTACGAGCGACCGAGATATCCGCCTTCGTGGGTCGAACTTCAACGGGAAACCGCGATCCTAAACGCGGGCGGACTTGCCGGGATCTTGGTGCGAGGGGCATCGGAAAAAGCCAACTGTCTTGTGGGGCCTTCCAACGCACCACAAGGTTTCGAGTTTCATTTTTCTGTCACAAAAGGGACTGGAGATCTCTTGAGCCCACCGCCGAGTGTCCATTGCTGGCGTTCTTCATCGCGGTCGAGGCGTGGCCTCACCCGCCTTGGCGTATTGATCGGTATTCGGTTGGGAGCGCGATTTGGCTGGCAAAAAGCCGCCGGCTCCCGCCGCCGGGGTCGGAATTGCCGCTAAGACGCCGCCGGGGAGCCCGCGCCGGACGCCTTCGACTGGCCGGCTCATCGCCCTCCCCGACCTGATACCCATGCGAAGGCCTCCGGCGGCGTTAGCAGCTTGGATCTCATTCTTTCTTGCCGAAGATGCCGTCGACGACCTGCTTTGCTGTCTCGCTGATGATGCCGCCGGTGGCACCGTCGCCCTTGGCCATGGCCGACATGAAGCCTCGGCCTCCTTCAGTGTGAGGTGCGGAGGGAGCGGCGCGACATCGGGATCGATTTTCACTTCGAGCACCACCGGCCGATCGCTGGAGAGGGCTTCCTGCCACGCAGATGCCAATCTGTCCGGTGAATCCACGAAGATTCCCTTGAAGCCAAGCATCTCTCCGAACTTTGCGTAGGCGAAATCGGGAATGTCCTGCGAGGCGTCGAACCTTGGATTGCCCTCCATGACACGCTGTTCCCAGGTAACTTCGTTGAGGTCCTGATTGTTGAACACGCATACGATCCAGCGCGGATCCGCCCAGCGCTTCCAATATTTCTGCACCGTGATCAGTTCCGCCATGTTGTTCATCTGCATGGCGCCGTCGCCGACGAGCGCAATCACGGGGCGGTCCGGATGCGCGGACTTGGCGCCGATGGCGTATGGTACCGCCACCCCCATGGACGCCAAGCCTCCGGACAACGATGCGGACTGGCCCTGCTGCACCCGGTAGTCACGGGCAAACCAGTTGGCACAGGATCCGCTATCGCTGGTGACGATGGCGTTCGCCGGCAGCAAGGGCGACATTTCCCAGACAACGCGCTGCGGATTGACGGGTTTGGCCTCCGTCTTCGCGCGCCCTTCCAGCTTCTTCCACCATGCAGCAATGTTGGCCTCGATCGTCTTCGACCATTCCCGATCGTCCTGGCGTCGAATCAATGGGAGCAGCGCTTTCAAAGTGGCGGCGGCGTCGCCATGCAGGTTGACATCGGCCGGATAGCGCAGCGAGAGCATCGAGGCCTCGATGTCGATTTGAACGGCGCGAGCGGCCCCGTCCTTGGGCAGGAATTCCGACCACGGAAAACCTGTTCCAACCATCAGGAGCGTGTCGTACCCTTGCATCAGGTCCCAGCTAGGCTCGGTGCCGAGCAGGCCGATCGCGCCGGTGACGAACGGCAGGTCGTCCGGTAACACGTCCTTGCCCAGCAGCGCCTTCGCAACGCCGGCCCCAAGAAGGGTGGCCATCTCGATCAGTAGCGGCGCCGTCCCTCGGGCGCCAGCGCCGACGAGCATCGCTACTCTCTTGCCGGCGTTCAGGATCTCAGCCGCTTTTGATAGGTCGACATCTTCGGGAATGATCTTGGGTCTGGAGTAACCGACGCCCGACCGCGTGAAGCCGTGCGCCACGGCCGGCTCGACGTAGTCCTCGTCCTGGATGTCTTTCGGTAGGATGATGACCGTCGGCGCATTGTTGGCTTTTGCGACTCTGATACATCGGTCCAGAAGGTGCCGTACCTGGGCCGGCGAGGACGCCTCCTGGACGAATCCAGCAACGTCCGCGAACATGCGGTCAAGGTTGAGTTCTTGCTGGTAGCTGGCACCGCGGACCGTCGCTTCGGCCTGGCCGCAAATTGCTAGAACCGGAGCGTGATCGAGCTTGCCGTCGTAAAGGCCGGTGATCAGGTGGGTCGCCCCGGGACCGCCGGTCGACAGGCATACTCCCAGTTCGCCGCTGAATTTGGCGTGCGCGACTGCCATGAAGGCGGCCATTTCTTCGTGCCGGACCTGGATGAATTCGATGTTGCCAGCCCGCTGCAGCGCGCCGATCACGCCGTTGATGCCGTCCCCGGGATAACCGTAGATGCGGCGAACTCCCCAAGCATGTAGCCGTTCGACAACAAAATCACCGACCTTCATTTTCACAACTCCGGATTGGCGGGAAGCGACGCGTTCTTCTCGATCAGCCCCTGTTGCTTGAGTTCGGCCCAGAAATCGGAAGGAATCTTGGCCTGCAGCGAATTATAGTCCTCCTGAATCTGCTGAGCGCTTCGCGCGCCCACGACCAGAGCGACAGCGACGTCCGCTGCCGACGAGAACTGAAGCGCAGCGGTGCGCAAATCGACGCCGTACCGGGCGGCTATCGCCTTGAGCTTCTCCCTCTTGTCGATCACGGCGCCAGGGATATTGAAGTTCTCCTTGCCGTAGTTGTAGCGCGGACTGCCGGAAATGAACCCGGCATTGAGCGAGGAGCCGATGACGAGCGAAACGTTCTTTTTGCGCACGACCGGGAATAGCTCGTTTACCGCGCTGGCGTGATCGACCAACGAATATTGCCGGGCGCACAGACAGACGTCAGGATCAGCATCCTCCATGACCTTAAGGATGGGCAGCGGCGTATTCACGCCGATGCCCCAAGCCCGGATGATGCCTTCGTCGCGCATTTTCGAGAGAGCCGGAAATGCACCTTTGCGGGCGATTTCGTACTGCTCCTCCCAGCCGTTCGGAAAGAATGCAAAGTCAGGTGAAATGTCGTGCACGAACGCCACGTCCAGGCTGTCGACGCCGAGACGCTGGAGGCTATCCTCGATCGAGCGGCGAACGCCGTCGGCGGTATAATCGAACACGATATCGTTTGGAGAATCAGAAAACGGATAAATCTCTGCATGCTTGTTGTTCTTGGAAGCCTTGAAGAGCTTTCCGACCTTGGAGGAGAGCAGATAGTCTTCGCGCTTCTGGTTGTGCAAAAAGTGGCCGAAGCGGCGCTCGGAAAGTCCAAACCCATACCAAGGCGCCACGTCGAAATATCGCACGCCCACTGCCCACGCAGCTTCGAGAGTCGCCTCGGCATCCTTGTCGGTATGCTTGTTGAATTCGTTGCCGAGGGATACGCCGCCAAGTCCGAAACGAAACTCCGGTTTGTAGATCTGATGCGCTCGATTGGTCATTGCGGCGTGCCTCGTCCGTGGGTGAGGACTGAACAAAAGGCAAAGACGCAAGTTCCATAGCTGAGACCTTTGAGGCCAGCCGCGACGCTCACCCACAACGGCGAGAGAAGAGCCGAAGGTGGAACCGGCTGATCCGCGGAGACTTTTCTTATGGGCATCGCCGCGAGCTTCTTCGTTCGCCGAGGAGGTCGAAATGGATAAGCCGGTCGGCCCTGAAGGCGGCCCTGAGGGCAAGATTAACCCGTTATCCAGTTCGGAATTCGTCCGCGTGCGCGGAGCCCGCGAGCACAATCTCAAGAATATTTCGCTCGATATCCCGCGCAACGCCCTCGTCGTGTTCACCGGCGTCTCTGGTTCCGGCAAATCCTCCCTGGCGTTCGGGACACTCTATGCCGAGGCGCAACGCCGCTATCTGGAATCCGTCTCGCCGTACGCACGCCGTCTGTTTCACCAGATGGCGGTGCCCGAAGTCGATGAGATTGAGGGTTTGCCTCCTGCTGTAGCACTACAACAACAGCGCGGATCGCCGACCACGCGTTCTTCGGTGGGCAGCGTCACGACGTTGTCCAATCTGCTGCGCATGCTGTACTCCCGCGCCGGTGACTACCCCCGCGGGCAGCAACTGCTCTATGCGGAATCATTCTCGCCAAACACGCCCGAAGGCGCGTGTCCGAACTGCCACGGAATCGGCCGCGTCCACGAAGTTAAGGAACGTTCGCTTGTTCCGGACGACAGCCTCACCATTCGCGAGCGGGCGATTGCGGCATGGCCGACCGCCTGGCAAGGCCAAAATTTGCGCGATATTCTTATAACACTCGGCTACGACGTCGATACGCCCTGGCGCAAGCTGCCCAAGAAGGATCGCGACTGGATCCTGTTCACGAACGAGCAGCCGACGGCTCCTGTCTACGCCGGCTATGACGCAGCGGAGGTCAAACGCGCATTGCGTCGCAAGGAAGAGCCCAGCTACCAAGGCACTTTTACCGGCGCCCGGAAATACGTGCTGCAGACCTTCGCCACCACCCAGAGCGCGATGATGAAGCGTCGGGTGGCGCAGTTCCTCACCAGCAGCGACTGCCCGGCGTGTCACGGCAAGCGCCTTCGACCAGAGCCGTTGTCCGTGAAGTTCGCCGGACTCGATATCGCAGAATTTTCAAGGCTGCCCCTGAAGCGGATGGACGCGCTGTTGCAGCCATTTCTCGGCGGGAAGAACAAGACCTCGGCGACACACCCGGAAAAGGCGATGGTGATCCATCGCATCGTCGAGGATCTGCAGGCCCGGCTGGCGGTGTTATTGGATCTCGGGCTTGGCTACCTGACCCTCGAACGCAGCACACCGACACTTTCGCCGGGTGAACTGCAACGCCTGCGCCTGGCAACGCAAGTGCGCTCCAACCTGTTCGGGGTGGTGTATGTGTTGGACGAGCCGTCGGCCGGACTGCACCCAGCGGATACGGAAGCGCTATTGCGGGCGCTCGACCGGTTGAAGGCGGCCGGAAACTCGCTTTTCGTGGTCGAGCATGAGCCTGATGTCGTCAGGCATGCCGACTGGATCGTCGACGTCGGTCCCGGTGCCGGCGAGCACGGCGGAGAAGTGCTCTATAGCGGTCCGCTTGCCGGTCTCGCCCACATTCCGGCGTCGCTGACGCGGCGATACCTGTTCGACCGCAGCGGCGGAAACGCGAGAGAGCGCCGTCCGGCGCACGGTTGGCTCAAGCTCCGCGGCGTCACGCGCAACAACTTAGACCGGCTCGACGTCGATATTCCTCTCGGCGTGCTCACCAGCGTTACCGGCGTATCCGGATCCGGCAAGTCCAGCCTGGTCAGCCAGTTTCTGGTCGAGGCTGTCGCCGACAAACTCGGTCAGCACAGCGAAGCCGTCGAGGAAGATAGTGATGCGCTGGACGCAGGCATCGAGACCTTGGCCGGCGAAGTCACGGGATATGAAGGCATCAAGCGGCTGCTAGTCGTCGACCAAAAGCCGATCGGCCGGACCCCGCGCTCGAATCTCGCAACCTATACCGGGCTGTTCGACCACGTCCGCAAGCTGTTCGCAGCCACGAAGCAGGCTCGAGCCCGGCGCTACGACGCCGGCAGGTTCTCCTTCAACGTCCCCAAGGGCCGCTGCGAGACCTGCCAAGGCGAAGGCTTCGTCTGCGTCGAACTGCTGTTTCTTCCCAGCGTCTATGCGCCCTGCCCGACCTGCAAGGGCGCGCGCTACAACGCCAAGACGCTCGAGATCAAGATCCGTGACAAATCCATCGCAGACGTCTTGGCCATGACGGTGGATGCCGCCTTTGAGTTCTTTGCGGATAATCCGCCGCTCCAGCGATCGCTCCGCGTGATACGCGAAGTCGGTCTCGGCTACATCCGCCTCGGTCAATCGGCTACCGAACTGTCGGGCGGCGAGGCGCAGCGCGTCAAGCTGGCAACGGAACTGCAGAGGGCGCAGCGGGGCGCGACGATGTACATCCTCGACGAGCCGACGACAGGCCTCCATCCATTCGACGTCGACAAGCTGATGAGGCAACTAAATGGACTGGTGGCATCGGGCAATACCGTCATCGTCGTCGAACACGATTTGGACGTGATCGCGGGCAGCGACTGGATCATCGATATAGGTCCGGGCGCCGGGGACGAAGGCGGCGGGGTCGTTGCTTCCGGAACTCCCGAACAAATCGTCGCCTCGTCAAACAGCAGGACGTCATTGTATCTCGCGCGGGCTTTTGCGCGGCGGCCGCTTGATAGGCACTGAATCCATTCGTCTGTGTCAGAGAATTTTCAGCCGGCAAGTTCGCGCACCAACACGTCGTACTTGTCGTTGAGGACGACTGCTTGAAGTCAAAACGGTGGTTTCTTCAGATGCAGATAGCTCGGATTAAACTGAGCGATTTTCCGCAATCGTTCCCAATTTTTGACGTGCAGAATGCCCCTATGAAAATCCATTGTTCGCGACTTTCGAAGATCGCGCAGTGTCCGGTTTACCGTCGCAATCGATAGCCCAAGGGTTTCTCCTAGTTGCACGAGGCTGATCGGCACCTCAAATGTTTCATTTCGGGTTAGGCTGGACGCTCTCGCCCGGTAAAACAATTCGCAAAACAAATGCGCCATCCGCGCATTCCCGGTCCTTGCGCTGTTGTTAGTTATGGCCTCTCGAAAGATGGCGGCGTCGATCAGCGTCTCCCGCCATATTGCAAAGCAAACAGAAGGCCGCCGCTTGAAAGTCGCGAGAAGATCCTTGTGCGGTATCAGCGCGACGGATGCGGACCCTATCGCACATACGGCGTGATCCATCTGGTCGATGAACAGCGCCTGAGAATCCGGCATGTCACCTGCCAGATGATAAGAAAGATACTGTCGCTTTCCGCTTTCAAGTAGATGATAGCGGGCAAGCATTCCGGACGTGACAAGCGCCGAAACGCCGGGATCATCGCCCTGACGGATCAGATCCTCATTTGCCTTGAGCACTCGCACAACGCAATTCAAGGAATGGACCGCTTCGCGATCTTCCTGACTTAGGCGGGAATGCTCAGCGAGCTTTCTGATAAGTATCGAATTCGCTTCAGACAACAGACCTCCAAAAAGGCGAAGAAGTCGTATCAGGTGATACGTTGCCTGCCCTGCGGAAGATATAGCCTCTTCGGTACCGGTTGTCGTCCTTTTCGTTCGTCGCGAGACCACGGCGAGTAAGACACAGCGAACCGGAAACGTATTTGCTTCAGGACTTTCCGATGGATTCAAGTCGATGCCCGAAGTGCACGAGACGGTTGATGGCGATGACCGACCGGACGGGTCGCACGAAGCTGATCTGCCTGAAGTGCGACGATATCGATCCCATGAAGACCGACGTGGTCAAATGGACCGAAAGTAGCCTCGCAAGACCTGCCCGGCCGAAACCTGCCGCAGGTTAGCTCCCTCGGAACGAATCAACCAGCGACCTGTTCGCTTCCACACCCAATGAAGGTAGGTCCACGATGTATCATCACGTCAAGAAGCTCATGTTCACTGTCCGCGTCGATGAGCCCGATCCGCGGTTTGGCAATATGCTGCTCGAGCAGTTTGGTGGGGCGAATGGGGAACTCGCCGCGGCCATGCAATATTCAATTCAAGGGCTGAACTGCGAAGATCCGGACCGAAAGGATCTCTTGATGGACATCGGCACAGAAGAGCTCAGCCATCTTGAGGTTGTCGGCTGTCTAGCACGCTTGCACCTTAAGCCCTCGAAGTTCGATCGTGAGGCAGCCGAAGCTGACCCCTTGATAGCCATTGCCGGCGGCGGCGGGGTCAATCTTTTTAATTCGCAAGGCAATGCATGGACCGCAGACTATCTTAAGATCACCGGCGAGCTCGACGTCGATCTGCGCAGCAATATCGCTGCCGAAGCTCGAGCCAAAATCGTTTATGAGCGTCTGATCAATTTCTGCGATGATGTCGGCACCAAAGACGCTTTGCAGTTTTTGATGACGCGCGAAATCACTCACATGAAGGCTTTCTCCCTCGCGCTCGAAAGTATGGGCAAGCCTGCCTTCAGTATCGGCCGCGTCGCCCCTACTCCGGGTCTTGTGAACCAGTTCATCAATGATTCCACCGGCACGGGCGATTACGGAGATATCGACACTCGGGGTCCCTGGAACGAAGGTAATGACTGGGTTTTCACGGCTTCGCCGGCTCTCCAAGAGAAGGATGCGAACGAAGTGTCATCCGTCGTCGCCGAGAGTTCGCCGCCAGAAGCCCCGATGAGCTTTGACGAACTGTTGATTGACCAGTTGCGGGACATCCTGCACGCCGAAAAGCAACTGACAAAAGCACTTCCCAAGATGGCGGAGGCTGCTCGTTACGACCAACTACGGGAGCTATTCGAAATCCATTTGGCCGAGACCGAATTGCAGGTCGGGCGTCTCAATGAATGCTTTGAGTTGCTCGGAAAAAGCCCTCGGGCCAAAGTCTGCAAAGGCATGCTGGGACTCGTCGAGGAGGGGCAAGAAGTAGTAGAAGAAAATGCCAAAAAGGATGACGCGGCCTCTGATCTTGCACTGATCGGCGCGGCGCAACGGGTGGAGCACTACGAGATCTCGGGTTACTCCACCGCCCGTAACCTAGCACAGCAGTTGCGCCATTCGGCTGTCGTAGCATTGCTTTCGAAGTCACTGGCGGAGGAAGAAAACGCGGATCAATTGCTCAATCAGGTCGCGCGTTCGCTGATGTCTGTAGCTAAAATGCCTGAAGTCATTGAACAGACGGCCTTTGAGGCAGAGCCGGCTGCTGAGTAGCTCAAGTCGCAGCGCAATGGAGCGGTCCCGATTTGGTCCTTCTATGTTTGAGCATCGGCAGTGCCTCACACAGGACGATTGCATGCCTCTTAAGCTTCGCCAATAACCAATCAAAGCTTAATGCTGAAGTAGGTAGCCGTTAGCTGACACCTCGCCTTCGCGCTGGATGCAGCCTTGAACGGCCACCTCAAACTCGATCCCGGCGATTTGCCGCAGGGCGGCCGGGTTTGCGAAAGCCCTACAGCCCCAGATGAAGTCATGAAAACACTTCGAGAGTTGATTGCGGCCTAAGGACCGTTGCCTGCAACTTCGTTTATCGCCGCCATCACCTCGCCCGTCGCCGTCTGATGCACCATGTGGCCGTTCTTTGGAACGCGGTGAAACGCGCTCTGCGAAACGTCTGAATGCAATCTAGCCGATTGCGTGTCACTATCGATTAGCCGGTCCTCTTCTCCAGCGATGATGACGACCGGCATTTTGAGGTCCGCGTACTTATTCTCGAAATGGCTGGCATCCGGAATCATGAGCGCCGACTCGGCGGCCGAAGCGCGAATCTGGGAAGGGCGAAGCGCCATCTCCTTCGGGAACTGCTCGAACTTGGCAGGCGGCGACTTGGGTCCGAAGATCTTGGCCGTGATGAGCGGCCACATCAGCCTGCTGACGATGGGCGACAGCGTGTGGCCCAGAATATCACCTACAACTGGGACGGCCGGAGCCGACATGGCCACGACGTCCGGACGCAGCGTTGGATAGTAGTAACCCGAGGCGAGAACCAGGCCGCGCACCATGTCGGGGAAGTTGAGTCCAAGAGCCACCGCGACGGATGCGCCCCAGGAGTGTCCCAGCACGATCGCCTGTGAAACCCCGAGCCGCTGAAGCGCGCGCTGGATCAATTGGGCTTGGGCTACGGGCGTCCAGATGACGTTCCGCGGTCGACTGCTGTGGCCGAAACCGGGGCGGTCGATAATGATAACCCTGTAGTTCCTGGCGGCCAAATCGACCAGGCCACTGGATACAAAATCCTCGATCATGCTGCCGTTTCCATGCAGAAGCACCAGCGGCTCGCCAGAGCCTCGCTCCGTGTAGTGCAGGCGGACACCGTCCACCTCAAGAAACTGGCCGGCCGGCGGATTGTCGTGCTCTGCCTTCTTCGCCAGATGACGGTTCAGAAGCGCGGTCGCAGCCAGCGCCCCTGCTGCTACGATCGCGGCCACCGCGTACGAATGCCCGGCTGCAGCGTTACGGTCCCATCTGACGGATGTCGGAAGCCGCCTTAGTCGTTTCATTGGGGTCATGCTCACACCTGGGGCGCCTGCCCGAAATGTCGGGCACCGACAAATGTTGCAGTGCAGGGTGAACCGTTCGGAGCACGGATCGTTCCTTGCTGCTCTGCGCCTTGGCCGCTTTAGGCAGGCTTTGAAGGTCGATGTTGTCAGCCACTTCAAGGATTCGGAACCATCACGCGGTTTTACGGTTTTTGGAGTCGAATCATTGAGGAGCGAAACGATGGGTATCTTCACAAAAGACATCAAGACAATGGACGAACTGTTCCTGCATCAGTTGGAGGACATCTACTACGCGGAACAGCAACTCACGAAGGCCATTCCGAAAATGGCGGAAATGGCGACAAACGCCGACCTCAAGGCCGGTCTCAAGTCGCACGCGATCGATACGCAGAACCAGATTGAGCGTCTCGACAAGGTCTTCGCCAAGCTCGGTCAGCAACCCAAAGGCACCGACTGTCCCGCAATCGACGGACTGATCAAGGAGGCCAACGCGACCGCGGGCGAAGTCGAGGACAAGTCTGTCTTGGATGCGGCTATCGTCGCTAGTTCCCAGGCCGTCGAACACTACGAGATGTCGCGCTACGGCACGCTCATCGCTTGGGCCGAGGAACTGGGTCACGATGACGTCGTGCGCCTTTTGACCACGAACTTGAACGAGGAGAAGGCGGCCAACACCAAGCTGAATACGTTGGCGACACGGAAGGGCCTAAACAAAAAAGCT
Source organism: Bradyrhizobium genosp. P (assembly GCF_049949265.1). Classification (NCBI taxonomy): domain Bacteria; kingdom Pseudomonadati; phylum Pseudomonadota; class Alphaproteobacteria; order Hyphomicrobiales; family Nitrobacteraceae; genus Bradyrhizobium; species Bradyrhizobium genosp. P. Next base: position 7,079,470 of record NZ_CP188195.1, read on the forward strand.
TCTGCTGCGTAGGGCGGATGTACCCCTGCAACGCAAGGAAGGCCCCGAACTCGTTCGGGGCCTTTCGAATTCGGAGGGTTAGCGCTGATTAGAACCAAATGCTGGTAATTCTGCCCAACGCGCTTCCAGCCTGTGAATGCTGATCGAAAATTGACCCCGACCGGCATCATTGTGACCCCCGTAGGCCATTGATTTCTCTAAGTTGGAATAATGGGACCCCAGCGCCGATCGCAGCCGGCCCCCACGCCGATACACAGGCCCGCACGCCGGACCGCATCCTACAGCATCTCGGATAGGGATACGGTTCGGGCGGTCTCCATGGATCGCGAAACGGCCGCCATGACTGCAATGTTGCCTGCGATCTGCTCTTCGGTGAACGGGTAGGGCGCCTCGCCATCGATCGAAAGCGCGAACTGCTCGAGGTTGGCGCGAACGGCATCCCTGCCCGGCAACGTTGTGACGATCGGGGCCGAGTCGCGGTGATGAACCGCAAGCGTGCTCGGACGGGCTTCGTCCGGATGGGATCCGTCGCGGACTTCCGCCCAGGCTTCGCTCCCGAAGATCGTTAAGCGCGAATAGAATGGCGTGGCGAGCACGGTGCTGAAGTACCCCGTCGCTTTCGAGGCGAAACCGACATGCACCGATAGCGTATCGTCATAGCCTGTGCTCGCCATGCGGGTTGCCGGGAACGCCGTCACCGTCTCGATCGGACCGATCAGATCGATAAAGAGGTCAGTCAAGTGAATGCCCGTCGCCGTCATCGCAAGCGGTACGCCACCCTGCTCGCTCACCCGCCAATTATTGCCGGCGATACCGCGCAGTTTGTCATGATGAAACTCCGCTTCGACGTGCATGATTGTACCGAAAGATCCGTCGACCACCAACTTCCGCAGTTCTTCCATCGCGGGCTCGAAACGTCGTTCATGCCCGACGCCGAGGCGGATTCCTGCGGCGCGACACGCGTTCATCGAACGACGTACTTCCTCCACGGAAAGTCCGACCGGCTTCTCGCAGAAGACGTGCTTGCCCGCTCGGGCCGCCATTTCGATCTGTCGGGCGTGCTCCGCATGCGGCGTGGCGAGGATCACCAGGTCGATAGAACGATCCGCGAGCACACCAGCGAAGTCCGTCGTGAAGGTTACCCCATACTTTTCCGCCCGCGCCCGATGCTCGTCTCGGCTTCCCACCGCCCGCACCACGCGAACGATCTCGGAGCCGGTCGTTTGCCGCAGTATGTGCTGACCCCACCAGCCAAGTCCCACGATCGCCGCATGTTTCGGGCCATTTGTTCGCTTCGTCCACGACGTCATCCGTTGAACTCCATCACGTACAGCCCGCCGTTGTAGTCGGTGCTGTAGATAATGCCCGAAGCATCGACGAAAATGTCCGCAGACTGGATGACTTTCGGCCTACCTGGACGGGTATCGACCAGACTGACCGGCGCCGGCGGGACCAAGGCGCCGACTTCTCGAGGCGCGTACCGGTCGCGGATGTCGAACACCCGTACCCCGGCGTTCTGATAAGTCGTGAAGACGAGTTCGGAGCTCACGAAGCTTCCCGGTCGGTTCTCATGAAGGTTGTGAGGACCAAAATGTCCCAGCTTCGCCTTATAGTCGACGTCCGCGGGCGACTTGAAGGTCGAGATGCTCACCGGATTGGACGGCTTGCGGATGTCAAACAACCAGATGAGCTTCTCACCGTCCTCTTGATGATCAAGCACAGCTTCGTCGAGCACCACGAGCAGATGGCGGTCTGGCAAAGGCAGGCAGTTGTGGGTTCCCCCGCCGAACGGAGGCGACCAATTCTTGTGCGCGATCAGCTTGGGTTCAGCGCGATTCTTGACGTCCAGGATGACCAGTCCGGCATCGCGCCAGGCTAGATAGGCCGTGTCGTCGTGAACGATTGGATGATGCAGGCCCTGCCGCCGCGTGGGATCCGCTCCCCCGGCTTCCCCCGCTCCGACGTTCATGCCGGGCAACCAATAGCGTCCTGCCTCCTTCGGGCGGGTGGGATCGTTCATATCGATCGTGATGAAGATGTAGTCGCTAAAGCCGTCTATCAAAGCCGACGCGTAGGCCCAGCGCCCGCCCGTGTACCAAAGCCGGTGGATACCGCCGCCGTCGATCGGCATGAAGCCGATCTCGCGCGGCGCCTCGCTGCGCGAGATGTCGTAAACGGCAAGTCCCGCCCGCCAATCGCGCGCCCGCTTCCCGACGTCGGCCGTACCGACTTTCCGCCCGATCTCGCCCTTGTAGTACGCCTTCTCGTCTTGAAACTCCGCCGCCGCGAACATGTCCTTGGCGTTGATTACAAGAAGGAGATCCTCGTGCGTCTGGAGGTGGATGTTCCAGGTGTTCTGAGCCGCAGGCACGTACTGCACCGGCTTCGGCAGCGCGGGGTCCCTTACGTCGATGACGCTGAAGCCCTTTGAGAACATGTGGCCGATGTACGCGAATCCGCGATGGACCATAAGCTGGACGCCGTCCGGACGACCGCCTTGATCGGTATGCCCGATCACCCGCATGTTGCGCGCCAGCTCGGCAACCGGAATATCTTGACTTCTCATGTTCCTACCGAAGCTCCTATGCCGAGTAAAGGAATGCGGACGACGCGGTATGCTTGAGTATGCCAGGGATGCTGTGGAACTCGCGCCAATGCTCGCTCTTTGCGCCCTCTCCAGGAGATCCCTGCTCCAACATGTATTCTCCGAGGCTTCGGCCTTGCGCCACGGCTTTGCCGGCAATGGGCAGACGTTCGCGTTCGAATTGGGCAAGGCCTTCGAACAAATCTGGACTGATTGAGAGCGCATCAGCCAATACCTCGGCGTCGGTACCGGCCTTGGCAATACCCATGCCCACGTGAGGTCGGGCTACCGCAGCCGCATCGCCGATCAGCGCGACGCGGCCGTAGACCATCCGATCGACGAGAAGGTCGTAGATGGGCGTGAAGAACGGTTTGGAGACCCGCGAGAGAATTTCCCACATTGGAGGAGGAAGGAAATTCCGAGCGTCCTCTTTGAGGCGCGCGATGACGTCGCCTCGAACCTTCGGCGGCGGGATCGAGACGGCGTGATGGACGCCGTCCTCGTCCACCAGCATTTCATTCAATTCGGCCTGGGCTACGGCCCGGTACCAGACCCAATTCCATCGGCGATGACCGGGACGGAGGTCGTTGTCCGGTCCGGCGATCGGATAGCCGATATTCTTGTTGTGGGGCGGCAGGAAGAACGCGAACTTGTCGAAGATCGCCTCGTGCGCCCCCTTCGAAATCAGCCCTTCGTCGGCGAGACCGCGCCAAACCACGTAGCCCGCGTAGGTCGGCTGGATTTCCGGAGCGAACATGTTCCGCACGACCGAGCGGAAGCCGTCGGCACCAACGAGGATGTCTCCGGTCACACGCTCGCCGTTCTCGAAGATCGCCGTAACGGAATCAGCCGTCTGCTCGATGGTTTTGAGATTGTAGCCCAGATGGTGCGTACCGTGCGGGATCGTGGCGCGCACGATCTGATGCAATCGGTCCCACGAGGTGACGATCTGCTCGTACGGCAGCCGTTCGATCACGTTGCCCTCCGAATCCAGAGCGACGCGCTCGTGCACCGTGACGCCGAGGTCAGTCAGTTGCGCGCCGCTCCGTTCCAGCGATTGGATGAGATCGGGATGGGTCACGATCCCTGCGCCACGTCCCCGAAGCTCGACGTCGCTGCGCTCGTAGATGTCCGTCTCCCAGCCGGCCTTGCGCAGCAGCGAGGCGGCGAATAGACCCGACATGGAGCCGCCGATCACGATCGCGCGGCGCGGAGATGAAGAACCGCTTGTCCTTGTCATCGTGAAGCTCCCTTATTCTTTCCGCATCTTGGAGAAATCGTACAGGCTCATCAGAACGACCCCGAGCAACGGTGGTCCGACGACCACCAGAAGCGAAGCGGTCGACCATCCGGCGGTTTCCACCAGCTTGCCGAAGAGCCAGCCGGCGAATGGCCCCGGGATATAGAATGCCGCCAGAGCGACGGCTCCGGCGTAGCCGATCAGGCTCGGATCCACGCTCCGCTGAACGACGGACATGAACCGCGTGAACAGGAACCCGCTCATCGTCAGGCCAAAGACCAGCGACAGCAGCAAGTGAAGTCTGAATTGCGGGAGGCCGTCGAACAGGATGTATCCGGCGGTGGCCATCAGAAGCAGGCCACCGACGATGCTCCTGTTGCTCATCTTGTCGCCCAGCCAACCGCCGAAGACGCCGAGCATGGCCCCGATGCCGTACATGCCGAGCGCCGCGCCGGCATCGATCACCGAGAATCCGAGCACGGTATGGGCGTAGTTCGCGTAGAGCGCCGAGTACGAGAAGAACGAGAACCCAACGCCGGCGAAGGACACTGCGCTGAGCATGAGATTGCGCGTCCAGATCGATGCGGTAGGTTTCTCGGCGTCCCGTGCGAGTGACGGGGTTGGGCCGGCGTCGGTGAACTCTAGCGGAAGCACGACTGCAGCGACGATGGCCACGACGATCCCGGCCACTCCGTAGGCATAGAACGAAACCGACCAGGAATTCGCCCAGCTTTCGAGCCGCGTCCCGAGAACGGGCCCGAGGAACGCGCCCAAACCGAAAAAGGTCTGCATCGCGCCCATGGCCGCGCCGCGCCGCGCACCGAAATAGGCCCCCATGCAGGCGAAGACGGCGCCTACTTGCAGCGCTTCCCCGACGCCCGTAAGCGCCCGCAAAACGGTCAAGCTGACGAAGCCGGTGGCGAACGGCGTCAGCAGAGTGAAAAGCGAGTAGCAGACGAGGCCGCCCAAAAGGACGTGACGGCGTCCCAATTTGGCCATGAACCAGCCGCTCAGGGCTGCGAAAATCGCCACGTTAACCGTGAAGACAGTACTCACGAAGCCGGCTTCCGGAAGCGTGAGGCCGAATTCCGCGCGGATGCTGCCGAGCAGCGCCGGAAAGACCTGACGGTCCATCGCGTTGAACATGTACGAGACGCCCAGCAGCAGAACCAGGCCGACCGCCTGGCGCATGCTCGACGATCTCGCGTCGGACTCCACCATCGGTGGAGATAAGGCTTCGTTCGTCATCATCGTTTCGTTCCTCCAGATTTTTATGTTTTCGGTTTTTTATTGTTCGGCCGGCATCTCGAACTTCAGCGACGCCAACTTCCTCAGAAGATCGGTCTCGGCCGACTGGCCTAGCGGCACGAGCGGCGGCCGCACGATCTTCCAGGCCTCGCGGCCGGAGAAATGCGCCAAGGCGGCCTTCATGGCTGGAATAAGTTCGAACGACTGGAACGTCCGCCGCAGTTCGTCTACTCGCGCCTGCAAAGCTCGCGTTTCGTGGCTCGGCCCATCTCCATCCAACGCGCGGAACAGGCGGCTGATCGCGGCGGGGTTGACGTTCACGGTCGCGCTAATGCAGCCCGCGCCGCCGATCGGCAGCGAGTCCGACAGGAAGACCTCGCTCGCGGGAAATACGTCGAACCCGTCCTTAGCGAAGTTCTCGATCATCGCCTTCGAATTGGCCCAATCGCCGGAGGAATCCTTCGCGCCGGCGATCACGCGAGGATACCGTTTGAGAAGCCGCTCGATCAGCGACAGCGTGATCGGCACGTGGGTGATTTGCGGAATGTGGTACAAATAGATAGCGAAGTTTGGTTCCGCGACGGCGTCGATGACTTCCGCGTAATACGAGAAGACGCCCTCCTCTGAGACATTCCTGAAGTAAAAGGGCGGCAGCATCAGCATCCCTGCTGCGCCGTTCTTCACCGCATGCCTTGTCAGGCGAACGGCATCCTTCACAGAGCAGGCACCCGTTCCGGGCATCAGTTTGTCCGCCGGGATGCCGGCCTCGAGCAGTTCGTCGGTCAGACCGATCCGCTCGTCGGTGCTGAGTGAAGCGGCCTCGGAATTCGTCCCGAAGATCGCCAGGCCGGCGCCATTGACGAGCAGCCACCGAGAGTGGGCCAGGAAAGCCGCAAAATCAGGCTCGCGATCGTGATCGAAGGGAGTGAGCACCGGCGCAAGAACGCCGGTTATTCTGTTTCTTCGTCTCGACACGTCTTCCTCCTCCCTCGTTCAGACCACATTTTCGACGGTGCTCGCCGCTGAACTCTCGCTTGCCTGCGGACGTTCGATCGCGGCATCGCTTCGCGGGAGTCCCATGGCCAGGATCTGAGCCAAGTGCACGGCGGTACGCCCGGTCATGTGTTTGACCTGTTCGCGGCAACTGAAACCGTTTGTGAGGATCACGGTGTCGGCAGGCTGCTTGCGCACCTCGGGCGCCAGAACCAATTCGGCGACGTCTCGAGAGAGTTCGGCATGGTCGGGATTGAAGCCGAACGAACCGGCCATTCCGCAGCAGCCGCTATCGAGCCAAGTCGTCCGGGCGCCGGCTCTCTCGAGCATCGCGCGGTCGCCCCTACTGCCGAACAGCGAGTTCTGGTGGCAGTGCGTGTGAACGAGCACTTCGACGTCCAGCGGCGGTGGCTCGTAGTCGTGCGCGAGGAGAAAATCCCCCAATAGCACGACGCTCTGCGAGATGCGCTGGGCCCGAGGATCGTCGGGAAACAACTTGGGCAATTCGTCCTTGAACACGGACAGGCATCCGGGCTCGAGACCCACGATGCCGACTGGCCGCTCCTGGTCTACCTCCAACATCGGCGACAGAACGTCAACGATCTCCCGCAGCCTGGCCTTCGCGAGCTCAAGATAGCCGAAATCGTACAACGGACGCCCGCAGCACAGATGCCGCTTTGGCAGGATTGGCTCGAAGCCGGCATCCCGAAGGACGGCAACGGCGGCTTCGGCGATCTCCGGCTGGAAGTTGTCGCAGAACGTGTCCAGCCAGAGGATCACCGTCGGTTTGCCGTGGACGTCGGCCGGCCGATCCGCGACGAACGAGCGGCGAAAACCGGTTTTGGCGAATTTCGGAAGATTCCGATCGTTCGCGACGCCGGCGACCCATTTCGAGACGGACGAAAGTAGCGGCGCATTCGTCATGAAGTTCGTGAGACGGGGCATCGCTGCGGCCAGTGGAGCCCAGTCGCCGATGCGTCCCATTGACCATGCCTGACGGGGACGCGATCTACGTTCGTAGTAGCGGGACAGGAACTCCGCCTTGTAAGACGCCATGTCGGTATGCGTCGGGCAGTCGCTGCGACAGCCCTTGCAACTGAGACACGTGTCCAGCGCTTCCTTTACGGCCTCGCTTGTCCAGCCGTCCCGGACCACGTTCCCCTGCAGCATCTCCCACAGCAGCCTGGCCCTGCCGCGGGTCGAATAGCGCTCTTCACCTGTAGCTCGGAAGCTCGGGCACATCGTCCCGCCTTTCGTCGCCCGGCACTTTCCCATGCCGACGCACCGCTCGACCGCGCGCTGAAATCCGTCGCCTTCTTGGCTCCGGAACGTCATGTGCGTCGAGATCGGGACGACCTTGTAATCAGGGCCGGCGCGAAGGTTCTCGTCGACGCGGTAGGCGTCGACGACCTTGCCGGGATTCAGGAGGCCATCGGGATTCCAAATACGCTTGAACCGGCGCATCGCCTCGAGCAGTTCGTCGCCGAACATGATCGGGAGGAATTCGCCCTTTGCTTGACCATCCCCGTGCTCGCCCGAAAGCGATCCGCCGAAAGCGACGACGAGCTCGGAAGCTTCCCGCACGAAATTTCTGTATTTCTCGACACCTTGCTTCGACCGAAGATCGAACGTGATGCGCGCGTGAACACAACCGTCGCCGAAATGGCCGAATAGAGAGGTCCGGTATCCGTACCGCCTCACGAGCGCATCGAAAGCGCGGAGGTAGTCTCCCAATCGATGCGGATCGACCGCCGCGTCCTCCCACCCTACCTGCGGGTCCGGAATTGCCGGATCGATCGACAACTGCGTAGCCGAAGCGCCGTTTTCCCGGATCGACCAGATCCGTTGTTGCATGGCCCGCTCCGTCACAATTTTCGTGCTCGGCCGTGGACCGTGCGGCCTGGTATGGAAGTAAGCGGCGGCTCTCTCCGCCTGTTCGACCGCCGCGCCTTCCGTATCCGCTCCGAATTCGAGGACGACCCAGGCATCCCCGGACGGCAATAGATCGATTTCGGCCTGGGCGAGACCGCGCGCCTGGAGGCCCCGAATGATCATCCGGTCGAGACCTTCGACGGCGATCGGACGAAAGCGCTCGTAATCCGGAACCGCATCTGCGGCGACGTAGATATCATCGAAGCCGAGAACGAGCAGAACTCGGTGGGGAGGACTGACGACAAGATCTACGGCTGCCTTGAGGATTAGTGCGCAGGTGCCTTCGGTCCCGACGAGCGCGCGAGCCAGATTGAACCCGTTTTCCGGAAGAAGCTGATCTAGATTCAAGCCGGATACGCGCCGCTTGATCGGCGGAAACCGCTTCCTGATCAGGTCGGCATAACGGTCCCGCAGCTCTTTAAGATCCCGATAAATCTCACCTTTGCGTCCCCCAGCCAATATGATCGCTTCGATTTCCTCTTCGGTCGTCGGCCCGACCCAAAATCGCTCTCCATCGTAGGTCATGATCTCGAGAGCGCGGACGTTCTCAAGCGTCTTGCCGGCCATTACCGAGTGGGCGCCGCAAGAATTGTTGCCGATCATTCCTCCGAGCGTGCAGCGACTATGGGTCGAGGGATCAGGCGCGAAAGTTAGGCCATGGCGCTCGGCCGCCGCGCGTAGCGAGTCGCAGACGACTCCCGGTTCGACTGTTGCGCTCTTTGTAATCGGATCGAGTTCTAGAATGCGGTTGCAGAACGCCGACAGATCGAAAACCACGGCCATGTTGACAGTCTGGCCGCTCATCGACGTGCCGGCGCCACGGACGAGCAACGGCACCCGATTTTCGTGACAGATGGCCACCCCCTTCAGGAAGTCGTCCATGGAGCGCGGCACGACAACCCCGATCGGCACCTGTCGGTAATTGGAGGCGTCGGACGCATAGACCGCCCTATGCGCGGTGTCGAAACGGACTGCCGCACCGAGCGCGTTACCCAGCGCCTCCTGAAGAGGTTTCCAATTCTGGTTCATGCGCCGCCTCGAATCCGTCTCAGAAACTCGACCAGCGCCGCTCCGATCTCATGCGGACAATCCTCTGGCACATAGTGCTTGGCCTCGACCGTGACCTCGGTCTGGTTTGGCCATTGGCGGCAATGCTCGCGAGCGGCGCCGGCCGTTCCGTGACCCTGCGCGGCGTTGATGAAGAGCTTGGGAAGATTCTTGCTGGCGCCCATCCATTCGCTGTAACACTTGACCCGATCGAACATGTCGGCGGGTTCGCCGTCGAATGGAATCTCACGGGGAAAGACGAGGGTCGGCAGCCTCGACTCACGCGTCGCGAACGGCTCCGCGTACACCGCTTTTTCTTCGTCGGTCAGCTTCCTAATGACACCGTATTCGAACAACATCTTCTCGACGAAGTAATTGTCGCGCAACACCATCGTCTCTCCCTCGGGTCCGCGCAGGGAGCGGAATATTCGCTGACGCTCTGGCGGCATGTCGGTCCACAGTCGAGGGCGGACCATCGCCTCCATGTAGACAACCCCAATCACGCTGTCGGGATAACGCGAGGCACGGTCGAAGCCGAGCGCTGCACCCCAATCCTGGATCACGAGCACAATATTGCTGGTCAAGCCCAGCTTGTCGAACCACTCGTCGAGGTAGGCGACATGGTCGAAGTATCGATAGGCAGCGCGCGGTGACTTGCTGGATTGGCCCATACCGATCAGATCGGGCGCCAGCACGCGACCAAATGGAAGCGCGTACGGAATAACGTTGCGCCACATGTAGGAGGACGTCGGGTTGCCGTGAAGGAAAACTATTGGGTCTCCTTGTCCGACGTCGACATAGGCCATCTCGGCATCAAGCACAGGCAGTCGTTTCATGTCGTATTCAATGTGCTTTGCACTATGCCGGTCAGCCATCATTGTCTCTCCGTGTGGTGCAGCAAAGTAAGCTGCTGGACATCTCCGCGTTCAAGTCATGGCTCATCGAAGTGAGGCTCCATAACGCCCACGTTTGAAAACTCGAATTTGCTTTTTCCTGACGAACGATCGCGAGACTAACGCCCTTCGGTGAAAAGGTCTCCATTCCGCTTAGGAATAAGGCTTATCACTCTCTGAGATTCCAAGAGGCGAGCCTAATGCAGCAGCACACCCGCAGGCCGCCGATCTCTCTTTCAGCTGGTGGATAGTGCGCCACCGGGTTGACGCGCCCTCCCCTGGCGCGCCACAGCTCCGAAGGCGACGAGGTCCGCGTCGCCCGCCGCGACAATGGCCCGGCGCTCTCACCGGTGAAACCGCCCGCCGCGATCAGTGTACGGCTGAATCTTTGCCGCAGATGCTAGGCGGCGATCGGAGCCTGACGCTTGGCGATCTCTTCTATGCCCTTGATGCGCGGTTCGACCACGTGCAGATAGGCGATGCCGAGGCGACCGAGCTTACCTGCCACATACCCGAAGGTCGCGACCGGATCGCTGTCCGACATCGAGCCATAGGTGCCGCTTGGCGAGAGGCGCACGCCGACGCGATCGGCTCCCCAGACGGAGATCGCGGCCTGAGTGACTTCCAGGAGGAAGCGTGCGCGATTTTCAACCGGGCCGCCATATTCATCCGTGCGCTTGTTGGTGCCGTCCTCGAGGAATTGATCGGGCAGGTAGCCGTTCGCGCCGTGGATTTCGACGCCATCAAAGCCGGCGCGCAGTCCGCGCCTGGCGGCGGCGCGAAATTCCTCGATAATCCCTGGAATCTCCTCCAGCGCAAGTGCGCGCGGCATCGAGAGCGGGACTTCTCCGTCTTGGGTATAGGCATGGCCTTCTGCCGCGATCGCTGACGGCAAGACCGGCGGCTGGCCGTTCGGCTTGAGTACCAGCCTAATTCGCCTGCCCTTCACATCATCACCATGCCGCCATCGCATAGGATGTTCTGACCTGTCATGTAGTCGGAGTCTGGAGACGCCAAAAATGCCGCGATGCCGACGATATCTCTGGGGATCGAGTATCGACCGAGCGGGATACCGACACTGAATTCGGTGATCGCTTGATCCGGCTCCTTGGTCAGACCCTTGTCAATGAATTCCCGGTCGAGCTGATCCCACATCGTCGTTTTAACGACGCCAGGCCCCATGCAATTGACGTTGATCTTGTGTTCCGCGAATTGTCGCGCAGCCGCCTGACTGAGTGCGGCCACAGCCCACTTTGATGCGCAATAGTGGGCAAAGGCTGGGTAGCTCTGCTTCGACGCGATCGAGCTCGTATTGATGATCTTGCCACCCTTGCCCTGCGCAATCATCTGCTTGGCGGCTTCCTGGATACCGATCATGACGCCCATGCCGTTGACGTCCATCAGTTTCCGCCAGCTCTTCTCGGTCATCTCCAGAAAGGTCGCATGTTCGATGATGCCGGCATTGTTGAACATAGCGTCGAGTTGACCGAACGCGTCAACCGTCCTTTTGATCATTGCCTGCACTTCTGCGCGGTTCACGACATCGACCTTGACGGCGATGGTCTTGACACCATGTTTTGCCGCAATGTCGCCGGCGGTTTTCCTTGCCGCCTCTTCGTTGATGTCGGCAACGGTGACGTTTGCTCCCCGTTCGGCCAGCCCATTGGCTAGTCCGGCCCCAATGCCAGTTGCGTTACCGGCACCCGTGACGATGATGTTTCGGCCTTGCAGTTGCTTTGGCATAGATTCCCTCCCTGTTGAGCAAGATGAGCCTTACGGGTGCCCGTCGGGGCATCCCGCTCACTGCCCCGGATGGGCAGCAATCACATTTCGTGATCGTTCCAAGAGCCGCGAGTGGCCTTTCGGTCTCGCCCAGGTCTGGCGGCGCCTGATCGCCCACGCCCCCAGCCAGCAAGCAATAGCTCCGAGACCAAAACCGGCTACAAGAAAACGAAGCCGGCGTAGCCGCCATCAGCGGCCTCCTTGCACTTCTCCAAATACAACGGAACGCCACCTGTGAAGTTAAGACTCTCTCGACGCTTGCCGGGAATGTTGGCGCCCATGTACCAGGAGTCGGCCTTCGGTATCAGACTCTGTTGGACGGTATCGTCGACGAACTGCGCCCAGGCGGCGTCGGACTCCCTCGTCGATTCACATTTTGCATAGCCATTGTCGAGAATGTGCTCGAAGAGTGCCAGCAGTATCTCACCCTGATATTCAGCTGAACTTGGTCCGTTCCAAAAGCCCGCTGGGCTTTGAGGGCCATAGAGCCAGAAGAAGTTGGGAAAGCCTGATGCCGACAGACCAAGCTGGGTACGAATCCCGTCTTTCCAGTATTCGTTCATCGTCAGCCCCCCGACGCCAGAGATCTTCATCTGCCTGATCGCGCCAGAGACCGCATCGAACCCGGTTGCAATTGCGATGATGTCGACTTCAAATTCGCCCTCGGCCGTGACGATGCTATTCGGCGTAATCCTCGTGATCGGGGTCCGGCGAAGGTCAACGAGCGTGACGTTGTCCTGATTGAAAATTTCGAAGAAGCCGTTTTCAAGCGAACACCGCTTCACGCCGAATGGATGAACCGGAACGGTCGGCGCGAGCATCTCCGCAATTTTTGGATCTCGGATTCGCGCGCGTACCTTGTCCCGCCAAAAGCTGTAGGCTTCAGCATTGATCTTCTCGTCGGAGAAGATGTCGTGGTAGTTCCCCAGCCAGAATGTGAAGCCCTCAGTGCTCCAAAGGCGCTCCCAGGTAGCCTGGCGCTCCTCCGGCGTCGCATCAGCGCCAGCCGTCTCAATAAGACCGAAATCGAAACCGCCGAAAGTATGCGCGCGCCGCTCAAATCTGGCCGGATAGTCCTTCTTCCGCTCCGCTTGAATTTCGTCGGTGAACTGAAGTTGATCCATCGGCAGACAGGTGTTTGGCGTTCGCTGGAAGACGGTTAGCTGCCTCGCGACTTTTGCCGCCTCTTGCGCCACCTGCACGCCCGTTGCGCCGGTCCCGACCACGGCGACACGCTTGCCCTTGAAACTCAGTCCTCCTTGCGGCCAGAGCGCGGTATGGTGCATCTGGCCTTTGAAAGTTTCGGCGCCTTCAATCTCAGGGGTGTACGGTGGCGAGCTGGTGCCGGTTGCGAGAATAACAAAGCGGGCCGTCATGATCTGGTCGTCGTTGATCCGCAGCTCCCAAATGTTGTCGTTCTCGACGTAGGTCGCCGCCCGCACCCAACTGTTCAACTGGACATCTTTTTTTAGATCCCATTTCGTATCGACGTAGTCGAAATACCGCCGCAACTCCTGCCAGTCAGGATATTGCTGTGTCCAGTTCCAGTCACGCCAAAGCTCCGGATCCGAATATTCGTAGATTGGCACGTGAGTGTCGACGCGGGCTCCAGGGTAGCAATTCCAATGCCATATGCCGCCGATGTCGGCGCCCGCGTCGATCACACGCACCGACAATCCGAGCTTGCGCAGCTTGTGCAGTTGGTAGAGGCCGGCAAAGCCGGCGCCCACAACAATGACATCAAAGTCGACATTCGATGCAGCGCCTGACATTCTTCTGTTTGCCATGAATCTCCCCACTTCAATTGCGGTTGATCGGTTGTGATGAAGGAGACGTGTCTCCTGAGCTACTGCGGGGCCGGAGGATCGGCCGCTAAAGCTGATAGACGGTCGCCGCGGTACTGAAAAACAGGTCGTCTTTCTCACTTTCCGAACAGCCTGTGGCGATCTTCTTGAAGGCATTCCAAAGCACGTCGTACGAGACCGCGTTTTTTTCTACCGGGAAGTTGCTTTGAAACATGCAGCGCTTGGAGCCAAAGGCCTCGATCGCGTGCTCGTAATAGTGACGCTGCTCTTTGACGATCTCGTCCGACGTGGGTGGTCGCGGGCGCCCCTCGAAACCGAAGCCTTGCCAGGGCATCAGGAGGCCGCCGAGCTTCAATGTCACGTTGCTGCATCCCGCCAGCTCGCTGATGTCCCTCGACCACTCCTGAAACACTTCGGCACGGCGGCCTGCGTAGGGGCCGACCCCGAGCGGTGACCCCATGTGGTCGAGAACGATTTTGACTTTTGGCTGGGCGCGAGCCAGAGAGATCAAATGCTCGATATGCGGATGGTAGATCCACGTCTCGTAAACGAGATCCATATCCTGGAGGACGGCAACGCCTTCTCTGAACTTCGGGTTCAGGAAAATTCTGCCTTCCTCAACATCGTCGAGGGACATCACCTCGGGCGAGGCGTCCCAGGGCGCCATCTGCCTGATTCCCCTGAATAGCCGGCTGGCAGCCCTATGCGCCTCAAGCACTTCCCTAACCCTGGCGCCCAGGCGCAGCTCGGCTGTTCCCACGATTCCAGAAACCTGGGCCTTCATTGGATCCTTGTGCGACTCCCGCGCTATCCCATCCGCCCAGTAGGTCTCGCCAACCGGCTTGAGTTCATCTGCGCCGTCCGTCCGATAACCCTCCCAGCATTGCAGGAAGACGGTTTTCTGTATCCGATGTCCGTTTGTGTCCCGCCACAGGTCCCTTAGGTCGTAGCGGGGAAAGGCTGGATTCTGGCTGAAGAAATGCTGGTGCGGGTCGATGACGCGGCGTGACGGCTCGACGATTTCCTCCCGCGTATGGGACAGCCAGTCCTCTCTCACGACAATTGCCAAGGTGGGTCTCCTTTGCAGACACTTCGCGCTCGCTGAGCGCACCCGCTCAACGCTGCTGTCGTTGACCTGAAAGAAGATCAGATCGCGAGGAACCCGCCGTCGACATAAAGTTCAGCGCCGGTCGTGTAGCTGGCTTCGTCGCTTGCGAGATATAGGATGGCGTAGGCGAGTTCGATGGGCTTGCCCATGCGCTTCATCGGGGTGCCCGACACGACCAGATCATTGAGCTCCCGACTTTGGGCCGCAACCATAGGCGTCTCGGTGATACCGGGATGAATTGAGTTACAACGGATACCATCATCAACATAGGTCAGCGCGGCATTCTTGGTCATGGTGCGCACGGCTCCCTTCGAAGCATGGTAAGCAGCAGCGCCTGGCGCGCCGATTGTGCCCCAGATAGAAGAGATGTTGACGATAGATCCCTTTTTCTGCTTTCGCATGGTTGGGACGACGGACTTCATGCCGAGGAACGGGCCGGTCTGGTTGACGGCAATCGTCCGATTCCACGACTCGAGCGAGCATTCTTGGATCGGCTCATATGTCAGAATACCCGCATTGTTGACGAGGACGTCGATGCGACCGTATTTCGCAACCGTCGCCTCTACGAGCTTCTTCCACTCGTCTTCCTTGGTGACATCAAGCCGCATACCTTCAACGTTGGGCCCGAACTTTTCTTTCGGCTCACCCAAATCGCCCACCACGACTTTTGCCCCTTCCTTGACGAACAGTTCGACGACAGCACGGCCGATGCCCTGATTGCCGCCTGTGACGATTGCAACTTTATCTTTCAGTCTCATTTGTTGGCCTCTGCCTGATGAACGGTCGAGCGCAACATTAGTCCGCTTCGGAGAAAAGTCTCCATTCCAGTTAGGAATAAGACCTATCACTCGCGATCCATCATCCGAAGTAGCGAGCCTGATATCTCACCAGCAGCGCACCGCAGCGCTTATCTCTCTTCAACGATGAGACAGTGCGCGACTGGTGTGGCGCGCCAGAGGCTGGCACGCCACAGCTCTTGTCCGGCCTCAGACTGCTGCCGGCGCCGTTTGGGTGTGGGTCGGATAGTCGATGTAGCCTCGCCCGTCGCCACCGTAGAACGTCGAGCGGTCGTAGCGGGCCAAAGGCAAATTGCGCCGGAGCCGTTCGGGCAGATCAGGGTTGGAGATGAAGTGGCGCCCGAACGCGACGAGATCCGCGTCGCCCGCCGCGACAATGGCCGCTGCGCTCTCGCCGGTGAATCCGCCGGCCGCGATCAAGGCGCGGCTGAATTTTTGCCGCAGATGCTGAGCGGCGATCGGAGCCTGGCCTTTGGCGATCTCTTCGATGCCCTTGATCCGCGGTTCGACCACGTGCAGGTAGGCGATGCCGAGGCGATCGAGCCTCCCTACCACATAACCGAACGTTGTGACCGGATCGCTGTCCGACATCGAGCCGTAAGTGCCGCTCGGTGCGAGGCGCACGCCGACGCGATCGGCTCCCCAGACGGAGATCGCGGCCTGCGCAATTTCCAGGAGAAAGCGCGCGCGGTTTTCGATGGGGCCGCCATATTCGTCCGTGCGCTTGTTGGTGCCGTCCTGGAGGAATTGATCGGGCAGGTAGCCGTTCGCGCCGTGAATTTCGACGCCATCAAAACCGGCGCGCAGCGCGCGCTCGGCGGCGGAACGAAATTCCTCGATAATCCCTGGAATCTCCTCCAGCGCGAGCGCGCGCGGCATAGAGAACGGGACTTCGCCGTTTTGGGTGTAGGCATGGCCCTCTGCTGCGATTGCGGACGGCGCGACCGGCGGCTCGCCGTTCGGCTGCAGATCGCTATGCGACTGCCGACCGACATGCCACAGTTGCAGGAAGATCCGGCCGCCCCTGGCATGAACAGCATCGGTGACGCGGCGCCATCCTTCGATCTGACGATCCGAATAGATGCCCGGCGCGCCGGCATAACCGTAACCGCGGATCGAGACCGGGGTCGCTTCGGAAACGATCAGGCCGCCCTTCGATGCGCGTTGGGAATAATACTCGATCATCAGGTCGCTTGGAATGTCGCCCGGATCGGACCGCATACGCGTCAGCGGCGCCATCACGACACGGTGGGAGAGTTGGTAGGGACCAATCTTGATCGATGAGAACAGCTTGCTCATGGTTATCTCCTTCAGGGTTGACGACGACCGGCCGATGGTCGCTGGATGTGGCGCCCCATCGGCCGTCTCTCGGGAAGTGCGACGGGATCGCAGTCGCGCTTCCTGCTTTCTTGCCGCTGTCAGGCCTTGATGGCGGCAGCCCGCTGCAGCACCGGGATCATGTCTTCCGGCTCAGGCCGACGCGTGTAATCGGGGTTCACTTCGGAATAGAGGATCGTGCCGTCCTGGCCGATCACGTAGCGGCCCGGCATCGGCAGGGTCCAGCTCGGATCGTCGTTGAACGTCGGCAGATCGTTCTTGAGGCTCTTGTAGAGCTCGATCAGATAGTCGGGCAACTCGAAGCGCAGGCCAAACGCGGCGCCGACCTTACCCTTCGCATCCGACAGAATTGGGAAAGAGAGCTTGTTCTGACGCACCGACTTGCGGCTGTTCGGCGCGGTCTGCGGCGAGATCGCAAGCAGCGAGGCGCCATACCTGTTGAACTCCGCCTTGGCGGCCTCCAGTGCCTGCAGCTCCATGTTACAGTACGGGCACCACACGCCGCGATAGAAGCTGACAACGAGCGGGCTTTTCTTCAAAAGCTCATCTGAACTGACGATGTTACCTTCGGGATCCTTCAGCGAGAAGGTCGGAGCCACGTCGCCGGCTTTCTTGGCGCGCTTGGCGGCGCCGGAGGCGATCAACTCGGCAGTGGCGCGATGCATGGTCTCGATCACGGAGTGAGGAACGTTGTAAGGCGGCTTGCCGGCTTCGAAATCAGCTTTGAAGGCATCGAGTTTGGCTTGCAGTGACATGGGCAGGTCTCCCTTGGTTTCGCGGGGGCTGATGGATCGGACTTACGCGGAAGAACCTAAAGGAGACCGACATGGAGGGTAGCGAGGCCGTTGGACTAGACCCTATTCCGCTCTGGAATAAAGACTTCAGCAGCCACGGCAGATGACCAGCTTGCGATCGAGTTCGACATCGAGATCCTGTTGCTGGCGCTCCCATGCCGACAGGAGCTCGTATTGGGGAACGGGAACCTCGGCTCTGGTCGGCTGCCGATGACCGGTCGGCGCAAGCCAAGGCGAATGCGAGGTCAGAACGGCTGGGTTGTTTTGATCGAACGCCGCAGCAGGCGAGAGCAGACCGAACAGGGCAATGCCGGCAACAAGTGCTACGGCAACGTTCGCCGGATGATTCTTGTTCGAGTTGGACATGGTGTGACACTCCTTCTCGCGGGCTCGAGATGAGCAGCTCCGCTTGTGGTGTCACCCTGACTGACCGCGCCAAGACGCTGAATGCCGGGCGGGATCGAATAGATGCTCGTTTGTCTCATGTGCCGCAGAAGCCGCCGCCTCATTAACTCTTTGTCACGGGTTGAAGCTGCGTTCGAAGAAATCGACAAAGGCCCGTGCTTTCGCCGTCGCGCCACGCCCGCTCGGAAATACCGCCCACAGATCAAGAGGCGGAAGAGTCCATTCCGACAACACCGCGCGCACCGCGCCCGAGCGGAGTTCCGGGGTGAACATCCATTCGGATGAAATGGTAAGCCCAGCATGGGCAAGCACTGCGGCTCTAACTCCTTCGGCCGCGGTCACCTTCAATCGACTTTGAACCTTGACCGTCGCTTCAGAACTATCACGCCGAAACGACCATACGCTGCCTTCGCCCTGCAGATACACGACAGCCTGATGCTTGCTGAGATCGGCAGGCGTTGCGGGGGTGCCGGCGCCCTCGAAGTAGCCAGGGGTACCCAACACCAGTCGCTTGCATCGACCAATGCGACGGACCGTCAGCGCCGAGTCCACCATTTTTCCCATTCGCAGCGCCAGATCGATACCCTCCTGCACAAGGTCGATCTGGCGGTCGTCGAGCACGACCTCCAGATTGAGGTCCGGGTGTTGTGTGAGGAATTGCGGCAACAGGGGAATGAGGTGAATGCGAGCAAATGTGACGGCGGCGCAGATGCGCAGCCGTCCCTTCAGCCCGGTGCCGGCGCCGCGCGCGGCGAGTTCCGCTTCGTCGGCCTCCTCGATCGCGCGCTTGGCGCGTTCGAAATAGCCGAGCCCCGCTTCGGTCGGCGTCAGTCCGCGCGTCGAGCGCGTGAGCAGCTTGACGCCCAGATGGTTTTCGAGTTGCGCGACCGTCTTCGAGACCGCCGGCTGCCCGACGCGAAGCTGCCGCGCGGCACCCGAGAAGGATCCCGTCTCAACCACCCGGATGAAAGTCTCCATCGAAGCTAGGCGATCCATCCTTGTTCTCCCCTATTCTTCCTGGGAATGAGCGATATTGCCCGGTCCTGTCTGCCACGGCAGCGGAAAATTGGCCATGTCTTCTCGCGACCCAAGCGGTGCCTGGGCGAGGATGGAGACGACTGATGACGCACTACAGACAATCCCACGCCGACGGCCGTGAGGCCCCGTCAGCTGCTTTCCGCTCCAGACCGCGCACGAAAAGGCTTATCGCCGGAGCGGTACGGACGCTCAACCTGACCATTGCGGATGCGCTCTATGCCTACGCTGTGACAGGCAGCGCCTTTGCAACGCTGATGGTGCTCGCCGCGCCGCATCTGGAAGTGTTGGTGCGCTGCATCTTCCACGGGAGGGGATGAGCAAGCAGTCCGCAGATCTGTCAGCCTCGGGACACGAACGGGAGCTGATACAATCGGCCAGTTGCATCTAGGTCCTCAACCTTCCATTCGCCGCCAACGCCCTGGATCATCCAGTTCAGGAACGCCCAGAGATCGGTATCGACATCTTCGTCGCTCAAGGGCTCCAATGCGTCGGCGAGCGCGTAAATTTCGATTCCGTCGGGAAAAAGTTCTCCGCTGCGACCAACGAACACAAGCAGGTAGATCATCCCGGAAGGCGCGCGGACATAGCCCGGCCGCGACGGGCCACCGGTATCGAGCGAGAAGCGCCGAATGAAAAATTCCCGAAATTCCGGGCAATGGCCGACGCGATCTTCCGCGAGTACGAGGGCCGTCCTCTTTCCTACGTGGCTGGGCTTCTCGATGACTTCGACTTCGGTCATGGCTTGCTCCTGTCAATGCGATCGAGGAAGTCGTTGATCTTTCGCGCGATCTCGGCCCCCGAATCCTCTTGAAGGAAGTGACGGCCGGTGACCAGCTCAGGGCCCTCCGCGTGCGGCAACAGCTCCTTGAAGCGCGCCGCGAATGTCTTGTGGTCAAAGACCTCATCTTCCCGTCCCCAAACCAGCAGCGAGGGGAATTTGGACTCCTTTAACTCACGTTCGAGCCATTGAAACCGCTCGAGACCACGTGCAGTGTCGTCAAGCGGGATCCAGCGCGGCCAGGTCCATGTGAGAAGGCGAGATCCCGGATCGGGCAGAATGCCCTCGTAAACATTCTGCGCCTCATCGCGAAATCTCTTCCTGTCAACCAGCGACAGATACATTCCACGGCCAGCCAGCGCGTTGCGCCCTCGATGCGAGCGCGCACGGCTAGCCGCGCCTGGTTTGTGGTGACACTCATCCCTGAATTTGCATTTCAATGCGGCAGAGATCGCCGCCGGGATAGAAGCCTTGCGCTACAAGGAGCGCACGATCCTGGTGCGGAAGACCAAGAACAAGCGCGAGCGGCTTCACCGACATCGCGCGTTGGTTCGATATGCCCCTCTACAAATGGAACGGGATTTGGTTCTCCAGCGATATGGGCGCGCTGCACTTCGTGTACCGCTGGCGTCTCATGTTGGGCTGGCTCGAAATTCGTCGTTTTAGGTAGCTTGTGCCGGCCAAGAAGGTATGGGCCGACGAGGGGCGCGTGCATCATGCGCCACGGAAATATCCGCTTGTGGAACTGGGCCGCGGGAAGCGGCTACGCCCAGGTGCTCATGATCACGAGCGCACGGACGCGGTTGGAATTTGAAAGTGCAAAGCCAAGACCGGTCGGACCCGCCCCAATCGTGACAAACCACGGTCGCGTTGCGAACGTCGAGTTGCCGGAGCAAGCCGGTCAGGTTTGCGATGTGACCGTCAAGACTGTGCGCCTGTTCGCGGACGGGCTTTTCCGAGAGGCCAAATCCAACCATGTCCGGGACGATCACGCGCCGGCCAGCAGCCGTAAGCGGCTTCACGAATTTCCGGTAGAGGAACCCCCACGCGGGGTTGCCGTGCAAGAGAACCACGGGGTCGCCGGCTCCCTCATCGATGTAGTGCATGCGCCAGCCATTGACTCGCCTGAATCTTGGCTCGTACGGCCATTCGTTATGCACAAACTGCCCAGGCAACGCGGCCTTGCTTGCACCATCGAGCTTCATTAGGCTCTCCTCCTTGCGAACGGCTAAGCTCATGGAAAGAAGATCACGGCCTGGCCGTTCAGGCCGGGCAGCCTGGCAACGGCGCCGAGGCAATCTCCTGTCTCGAAGTCGAAAGCGACGACTTCGTCCTGAGCCACACAATACAGTCGGGTGTTCGGCCCAAAGCGTAGGCCCCGCGGCTTCTGAAACCGCACACTATGATTTGGCACAAAGACCCGCACGAGACGCCCGTCAGCGTGGTCATATTCGCGAACCGTAGTCACCGCATTCGTTGCGCCGAACGGATGCTCGCTGCTTACCACAATATTGCCGTTTGGTGCGATCGCGAGGTCGAGCGGGCTGAGCTCTGGATCTTTAACCTTCCACGACGTTAGCATCAGGCGATCGGACTCGAACGCCAGAATGGTGTTGTCGCGCCGCCCGGTCCGACGCCGGAGGCGAGAAAAAGCCGGCCATCATGCCCGAAAGCAAAACCGCGCGGAAACGGAACGATGTGCGGCGGCAGGACGTATTCGCCCGCGCTGTTGAGCTCGCGCGTAAACGCCATGATGGTGCGCTCGCCGCGCAAACCGACATAATAGCGACCGTCCGGCCCAAAATTGCCGCCGCCGGGATTTAGTCCGTCGACGGCTTTGCTCGCCCGCACGACCACTCCGGCGCGGTCGAGCGCGACAATTCGGTTTGAACCGCTGTTGACGAAGAGCAACTTGTCAACCCGATAGAGCCCGAGCCCACGAGGATCGGCGATATCTGAATCGTCGCCGAAGACGCCGATCGGCTTGCCGTCGTCGGCAAAGGCAAGAACCTTTCCGTAACCTGCCCCGTTCGCACCGGTTGCAATTGTGACGAAGAGTGGCATGGTCAGTCTCGATACATCCTCAAGGCAAGACCCTTTGACGCTTCAGGCTATCGACAGCCGCGATCAGCGACTTTGCCGAGTCCATCCGCTCGGTAAATCCGAACTCGTTGATCTTGTTGACGTCCGAGATGACGTCCGTCTCGGTATGGAAGATGAAATCGCCAAATGGCCATCCGACAAGCTTTGATAGATCCGGCTGCACCAAATCGTGCCGTTCAGCGATGCGCTTCCAGACCGACCCCTTGTCAGCCATATGCTGCGCAAGCTTTAAGGGAACTGGCGCTGCCACGTCGAGACCGAGATGCCGGGCGATGTCCTCCCACATCCGTTCCCAGCGAAAGACGTCACCGTTAGTGACATTGAAGGCTTCACCCGAGGCCTTCTCCTCCGTGGCCGCCCACACGCTTGCCCTCGCAAGCAGGCCCGCATCCGTGAACTGAACAAGTTGCTGGTAGGCCGTATCAGTACCCGGAAATCGCAGCGGGATACCCAGTTCGCGCGACAACTCGGCAAAGACACCGACCACCAACGCGATATTCATCGGATTGCCGAAGATATCTCCCACCACGACATCCGGAATGAGCGCAACATTGTCCCAGTCGGCGCTCGATGCACGCGTCCTGAGCTGTGTCCGCTGCGAAAGGTAGATATTGGGCGGCATATGTGGCGGATCGCTTTCTCTGGCCGGCGTCCGAACGTTGGCGCCAAGATGTATGCCGTAGATCTTGAACCCCTCGTAGCTGACGACCCGCCTTAGCGGCGCCCCCACTGTGGTGAGGCCATCCAATAGGTTTCCAAGCATCTGCCCATTCCGCTCGGCTTCAACGGACAGGTTGGGGTCTGGATTCAGAGCCGCGTAAAACAGATGCGTTGTGTCATTGGCGGGCCTGACCGCGGCCGCGATCGCATCCCCATTGGTGAGATCGACAGTGATCGTCTCGATCTCGGCAATCGGCCGGCGCGCAAGCGCACGCACGATCCAGCCTTGTCGTTTCAATTCCATCGCCACCGAGTGGCCGACAATGCCGCTGCCGCCCGCGACGAGGGCTACGCGGTGAGTGCCGCTGTCCGTCATATCGAGCCTCCCGCTTACAACTTAAACTTCGTTGGCACGCTCAAAGCGCGCTTAGGCCGCCATCGACGACGAGATCGGCGCCGGCAATGTAGCTGCTCTCGTCGGAAGCCAGGAACAGCGCTGCGGCAGCAATCTCCTCGGGGCGACCAAGGCGGTTGAGCGGAGTGGCAGCAGTAAAGCTCGCCCGTATCGCGTCAGCGCCTTCCTTCGTTGCCGCCTGCGCGTCGATAATGGGCGTGTCGATCGCCCCGGGGCTGATCGCATTGACCCGGATGCCACGGTCCTTGAGTTCGGCCGTCCACGTGCGCACAAACGAGCGAACGCTGGCCTTGGTTGCGCTGTAAGCAGTGTAGCGGGGAATGCCCTTGAACGCGGCAATGGACGAAATCAGGATAATGGCGCCGCCGTCCCGGAAGAGAGGCAGTGCCTTCTGGACTGTGAAGAGAAGCCCGCGCACATTGATGCCGAAGGTCTTGTCGAAATTTTCTTCCGTCGCGTCGACCAGCGGTTCTGGATCAATGAACCCCGCGTTTGCAACCAGAATGTCGATCTTTCCCTTCTCTCTCTTGATTCGCTCATAGAGCCGATCGAGATCTTGGAAATTCTGCACGTCCCCTCGAATGGTCCCTACACCATCTCCAATAAGAGCGGCCGCCATATCGAGTTCACTCTGGCGGCGGCCAGCGATGTAGACAAAAGCACCTTCTTTCACAAACCGCTGGGCCGTCGCGAGCCCGAGGCCGCTGCTGCCGCCAGTTATGACAGCGACTTTGTTCTGCAAACTTTGCATCATTCTCTCCCTTCCGACTAAGATATCGACGCCATCCGGACTACTTCGCGGCTGGCGGCAGGAGCTTGTGGTCGATCAGCGACTGTAGTGCGTTGCGGAACGAGACCTCGGTATCCATTGTCTTTGTGAACCCGGCCTGGCGCAGCTTAACGGTGCTCACGAAGGCCCGAGGTCCCGCCGGGGCACCGTAAGCGAACGCGAAATCCGCATGCTGGTCCCCTTGGCCAACCAGTCCCCGCAGGTCCCGCGAGTGAAGACCATGTTTTGCGACGATTTTGTCCCAGACGCCGGCGTTTTCAGCGATGTAGGCCGTCACGCTCGTCGGCGTGTCCGGTCCGGTCTTGGCGCCCAGTGTTTCGGCGATGCCGGGCCACACATTGCGCCACTCGAACACGTCGCCGTTGGTGATGTTGAAAGCCTCGTTCGCCGCCTGGGGCGACTGCGCAGCCCAGACCATCACGTCCGCGACTAGGTCTGCATCGGCGGCCTCCCAGACAAACGACGGACCGCCGGGGAATCCAAACGGCTCACCCTTCTCGCGGCGGATGGCCGCGTAGACGCCGATAGCGGGGATAACGTTCAACGCGCCCGGGGTGGGACCGGTGACGAGCTGCGGCCGTAGAGCCGTATAGTTGAAGCCGTGCGTGGCGCCCGTCTCACCCACATAGGCTTCCTGGTCGAAGAAGAAGTTCGGGTGATCCTTGCGGGCGTCACGTTCGCGGGCCGGGATCGGGATCGGGTGCAAGTGCACCCCGTATACCTTCGTTCCCTGCAGGATGCTGACGTGCTGGAAATTGGAGGCGCTCCGCACGATCGGCTCCACCACGTTGCGCAGCATGGCATTGTTGGTGTCGATCTGCTCCTTGCTCGACCAGCCGGCGACCAGTTCAGGCTTCTCGTGCAGAGCCGTATAGGCGATGTGCGTGACGTCGGTCAGCGGCTCGAACGCGGCGCGGCTTTTTTCCTCGTCCCGCAAGTCGACCGACAGAAAGTCAATATTGCGGCCGCTGGGCAGCGCCGGCTTGCGGCGTGAAACGCCAACCACCTCCCAGCCGGCGGCGAGAAACTTCTCGATCGCGGCGACCCCCAGTAGTCCGCTTGCACCTGTGACCAGCACTTTCTTCGGAACGATCTTGCTTTGATTGGTCGTGCTCATGATTCCAAACCTCGTTGTGTGATGAGGAGCGCTACACGTGAACGTGGCTAAGCGGACGTTGCGTTAGCCTCGAGCCACTTCTCGGCGTCAAGATCGATCGCGGAGCCGACGAACACATCCGGCACCATGCCAGTCGGCTGGGGCTTCTGATATGCAATCTTGCTCTGATCGATGGACCGGCGCTCGGGCGCCTGCAGTTGTTCGGATGACGATTTCATCGCAATTCTCCTCCGCCATTAAGACGTGTTCGCCTCGTTCGTCAGCCCACCTAAGCCCTGCGCGCTGTTTGTCCGAACAGGATCTTCTTCCCTTCTTCCGTAACTGCCGGGCGGTTCGAGTACGGCTCGCCCCTCGCATAAGCCCGCTGCGTCGCGGGACGTCCTCGCACCGTGTCGAACCAGCGCCGCAGGTTCGGGAAATCGTCCAGAT
This sequence comes from Bradyrhizobium genosp. P, assembly GCF_049949265.1. Taxonomy (NCBI): domain Bacteria; kingdom Pseudomonadati; phylum Pseudomonadota; class Alphaproteobacteria; order Hyphomicrobiales; family Nitrobacteraceae; genus Bradyrhizobium; species Bradyrhizobium genosp. P. The sequence continues at coordinate 7,104,766 of NZ_CP188195.1, forward strand.
TTTGCTGCTGGCGCTTCCAGGGAACGACCCAGGGATAGGAAGCCATATCGGCGATGCTGTAGCCGTCGCCAAGGATGAATTTGCGGTTTTCGAGATGACGATCGAGCACGCCGTAGAGGCGGTTTGTCTCCTTGACATAGCGATCAACCGCGTAAGGGATTTTGCTCGGCGCGTAGAGCCCGAAATGGTGGTTCTGTCCAGCCATCGGCCCCAGGCCGCCGGCCTGCCAGAACAGCCACTCCGCCGCCGTCTTGCGGCCGCGTACATCCTTCGGCAGGAAGCGGTCGGTCTTTTCGGCGAGATACAAAAGGATGGCGCCCGACTCGAACACGCTAATCGATTCGCCGCCGTCAGCGGGTGCGCTATCAATCATCGCTGGCATGCGGTTGTTCGGCGAGATCGCGAGGAAATCGGGCTTGAACTGATCGCCGGTGCTGATGTCGACCGGGTGGATCGTGTAGTCCAGTCCGGCTTCCTCCAGGAACATTGTGATCTTGTGGCCGTTCGGCGTCGGCCAGTAATAGAGCTCAATCATCTTCAGTCTCCTTGTGCGCCCGATGCAACGCGCCTCCAATGTCTCCGCCGCGCGGAAGCAAGGAGCGGCCTTGCTCGTGCGTCAGCCGGCGGGCTTCAGCTTGCCAGGCGCGCTCCACTCGGCAGCCTTCATGAATGCATCAAGTGGCGTCTGCGCGAGGTGGTTGGTGTAGTTCGAGATCAGCTTGGTCGCGGCGAGGACGAGCACGTCTAGTATCGCGCGATTGCCGTAGCCCGCCGCCTTGAAGGCGGATACATCGGCTTCGCTAACCACACCGCGGGTGCGCGTCACCTTGGCTGCGAACTGGCGCAGGGCTTCGAGCTTGGAATCGGCGATCGGCCGCCCTTCACGGACGGCAGAGATCGCCTCCGGCTCGACCTTGGCTACACGGGACAGGTTCGTGTGGCCTGCCATGCAGTACGTGCATTCGTTCTCGTAGATGATTGCGATGTAGGCGATGTTGCGCTCCTGTGGCGTGAACGCCGTCTTCTCGGCGATGCCCCAGAGGGTGGCATAGGCCTCGAGCGCTGCGGGACTCTCGGCTAGCACGCGGTGCAGATTTGGAACGAGCCCCCAGGCGTTCTGAACGCCATCCAAAATTTCGATCGATGCCGCAGGTGCGCTGGCCGTGTCGTGAAGCGTGAAACCGTTGATCACTTCTCGTCTCCTTCGAATGATTTGGCGGTGACAAACTTGCGTATCCGCCGGCGCCGGGAAAGTCGCCTCAGAGCGATATCGTTTATTCCGGTCCGGAATGCACGAGCACCCCGGTTTTCGAGCGTCGCGCGGCGCGGTCATGCTGGGCGACGCGTACCACGTCCTGCTTCAGGAGATAGAACGAGACGGCGAGCAGCACGACGTCCTTCATCAGGAAGGGGACATTGCCTGTCATCGCGGGGAAACCTCCCGCAGCAACGTCCCAACCTTCCGGCATGAAGGGAATGATCGTGACCGTTGCGATGAAGGTACCGGTCGAGCCGAGGGCACCGAGGATGCCGAGCCGCTTGTCCCAGAAGCCGGCGAACAACAAGGTCCCGAATGCCCATTCCGAGACGCCCAGGAAATAGCTGGCGCCAGCGTGGCCGAATACGGGATAGAGCCAAAAGATCAGCGGCCCGTTGCTGATGAACGGGACCAATCTTTCGAATTCATACGGCCACCACTTCTGGTAACCGAAGAAGAAAAACATGATTACCATCGATGCGCGGACCAGATGGTAGTCGAGATCCTCGGTGAGCAGGCCGGACCGCCTTAGGATCAGGACGAAAGGACTGATTGCCGTGTTGAGAATCGCGTTCATTGTCGTAACTCCATGTGTCGAGCGTCGACATGCAGTCGCTCCGCGCGACCGCGGGAAGTCGATTTCAGTGTCGGACCGTCGCCGCAAAGCAAGGGCAGCCTCGATGCCGGGTCAGGCGGCGGGTTTGAGCTTGCCGGGCGGCGTCCACTCGGCGCCTTTCATGAACGAATCGTTCGGCGTCTCGGCGAGGTGGTTGGTATAGTTCGAGATCAGCTTGGTCGCGGCGAGAACCAGCACGTCGAGCACTGCACGATTGTCGTAGCCTGCGAACTTGAAGGCAGCGACGTCGGCCTGGCTCACCACGCCTCGCTGGCGGGTGACCTTCTCGGCGAACTGGCGCAGCGCTTCGAGCTTCGCGTCGGGAATGGGGCGCCCTTCGCGGACGGCTTCGATCACCGCATTGTCAATCTTCGCCATGCGCGAAAGGTTGGTGTGCCCCGCCATGCAATAGGTGCACTCGTTCTCGTAAATGATGGCGAGATAAACGATGTTGCGCTCCTGCGGCGTGAAATCCGTCTTCTCGGCAATGCCCCACAGTGTGCTGTAGGCCTCGAGCGCCGCCGGACTTTCGGCGAGGATGCGGTGCAGGTTGGGCACAAAACCCCAACCCTTCTGGATTCCGTTGAGGAACTCGGCAGAGGCTGCCGGCGCGGTGGTCGTCTCGTGAAGCGTGAATCCGTTGATCATTTGTCTTCTCCCTTCTGGAACGATGGGCGCACCATCGCCCATTCCCCGGCGCCGCGGCAGACGCGATCTGGCGATATCATTCATTCCGAGAGGGCATGGGGCCCCTTGGCTTAAGTGACCGCCGGCCCGTTGCGCGGGAGCGATCATCTCGGGGAGCGCAGAAGTTCTCATTGCGCTCCGCTGCCTCGACATGGCCCCTCATCTCCCGCGTGTGCGTTCTCCTGCAGATGGACAAGCCCGAAGAACCTAGTTGGAGGCGCAACCGTCGCGCCGTTTGTCCCCGTAGGCGAGTTAAACGTTCTAAGGAGTTGTTAAATGCGGCGGGCGTCCCAAGCGAAGCGCCTGCAGATTGCGAAACCACGGTGAGTTGCGTCGTCGTCAAATATCACGGCGATTGCGCAAGATGATCAATTGGACGATGCGATCATTGTGAGGCGTGAAATAAAAGGCCAGGACGAGTGGGTCTGGCAGACCGCGCTTGTCAAAATTGCCGTCAATATCGGCGGTAATAATAGAATTGTCGTAGTGCTTCACGACTTTTGTAACTGCGATTGTCAGTCCTTCGCCGATGATGTCCCGTTCTGCCCAAGCCCTGATCGCCGCTGTGCCCCAGTAGTCCCGTAGCTGATCGTTGACAAGCGCATCGTCAGCAAACGTGGCCATGAGCCGCTCCAAGTCAAAGCGGTTCGTCGCCTCGACGAAGGCAGCAACCAGAGGAGGGAGCGTTATTGGCGCCTTGAATGAAGAACCGGGGCTTGGCATGTAATCCACAACCGTCGGGATCAACAGCATTCTCAACAACATGCCCCAGTTGGTGGGCCTTAGGTCATTGTATGATGTAAAAACTTGTAAATCGGGCCGTTTCGCGCCGACTTGCTGAGCTCCAGGGGGCCGTAAGCGGCTTCTGGCACATCCGGCAAAGGCAGATCGAAAAATCCTCGGTGCGGCGTACGATCGTGGTTACAAGTTTCAAGAAGCGCACGCGCTGCGTCGGCATGGTCAGGTGCTGCTTACGACCGTACTTGCAAGCTCTCAAGGAGCGCGCGCGCCTGCTTGAGGTCCTCGGTTTGAAAGCCTTCCGTGAAGCGGTCGAGAACAAGAGCAAGCTCACGACATGACTGATCCCTCTGTCCGCCTTCGGAGAGCAGACGCGCCAAAGCCATCGTCGACCGAAGTTCCAAGGCGACCGCTGATTGGATGCGCGCGACTTCGATCGCTTCGCTAAGGCAGCTCATGGCCGCCGCCCGGCCCTGCCGCGGCATGGCCGCGAGGATCTGCGCCTTGATCCGCAGAAGTTCGGGCATGTCGTAGGTCGATCCGCAATCCTGCGCGCGCGCAATTGCGCCATTGACCGTGAGAAGAGCTTCGTCCAACTGCCCGGTCATGCGCAGGCCGTCGGCCAGCGCTCCCGCAAATAGCGTGAGCAGGATGTTCAGCTTTTTGACAGACAGGGTCTCCAGCGCGCTCCGCAGCAAATCGAGACCCGGCCCCACTTCGCCGCGGACAAGGGCAAGGGCTCCCTTCAGTCCGAGGCCGGCGGCGCGGTAGGGCTCGAGCGAGTGTCGTCTTGCGTATTCGATGAGCCGTTCGACGTAGTGGCCGGCAGTCCGATAGTCTCCGTTCCAAAGAAAGACCGGTGAACAGTAGGTCAGCGCAACGCAGGTCGTAAGCGGGTCATCTCGGCTCACCGCTCCGTCGACGGCCCTTTCCGCGATAACGCGCGCCTGGTCGGAAAAGCCGCGCAGCCACAACGTTCGGGCGAGGCTAATGGGGGCGTAGATGCGATGATCAAACCCGAAAAAGTTCGGGACGACCGCGTCAGGCTCCGCTGCGCGAGCCATGCCCCGCTCGCCGTAAAATTGGGCGGCGGCCTGGTCTCCCATGAAGTGGTGACATGTACCAAGCATGAAATCCGCGACAATAAGGCTCGCCGGGTCTTCGGCCATGGTTGCGCTCTGCTTCGCGGCCGCGAGCGCGCCACGGAAGTCGCCAAGGCGCATGAGAAGCCGATACAAGCCGTAAAGAAGCTCCAGTTGGTGACGCCGGTCACCGAACGAATTTTCCAGAGCAAGTCCGCGCGCGATCGCGGTACGGACCTGGTCGGCGTTCCCCCGAGTGTACATCGAGGATAGCGCAAGGGCCTCCTGGAGGATCATCTCCCGTCTTGTGCCACGGGCCGCCTCCGGGAGCCACGCAAGCGCCCGTTCGCACCACCGGTCGCACTCCTCAAGCAGCGACAATCCGACAAACAAGGGCGCTGCCCAGGTAGCGAGCTCCACGCCGACCGCGGCATCGCCATCGTCAGAGAATGCCCATTCTAGCGCCGCCCGCACATTGCCAATGTACGAGGTGTATCCCGAAAGGTCACGCTCACCGAACCTCGATTGAACGATCTCGTCATGCTGGAGAAAGCTGCAAAAGAAACTAGCGTGCCGCCGAGCGACGCGATTCGCTTCGCCTCGCTCGACGAGCTTTGCTCTCGCATAGGCGCGCGTTGTATCCAACAGCCGATAATGTGTGGATCTGTGTAGCTGGGTAGTCGATATCAGCGATTTCGCCAATAGGCTGTCGAGAGCCTCTGTAGATCTTGCCTCGTCCGTTTCCGTCTCGGACGCAACAGAACAAGCCGCCTCCAGGGTGAAGTCCCCCACAAATACCGATAGCCGTTCAAGAACAGTCCTTTCGTCCCCGGGAAGGAGGTTATAACTCCAATCGAGCATCGCGTTGAGGGTCTGGTGCCGGGGCAGCGCGGTTCGGCGTCCGTGCCAGAGCAAGCTGAAGCGATTGTCGAGTAGCTCCGCAATTCCACCAATCCCAAGAGTGCCGGCGCGACTGGCGGCAAGTTCGATGGCAAGCGCAATTCCATCGAGCCGGCGGCAGATCGCGGCGACGATTGGCGCATCCGCGTCGCTTAACGCTGCGGTATAACCGCCAGCCGTCGCCCGCTCCATAAATAGCTGAGCAGCCGGATATCCCAATACTTTCGCGGCAGTCGGATTGGCATCGCGGGGTGGGCAATCAAGTGAATGCAACAAATGAACGCGTTCACCTTCGACACGGAGCGCTTCGCGGCTGGTCGCCAGAATATGCGCTTGAGGCGCCTCGCTGACGATCCGTTCGGCCAACAGCGCCGCCGAGCCGATCACATGCTCGCAATTGTCGAGAATGAGGAGGATTTTTTTATCGCCGAGAAACGCCACAAGGCTGCCGAACGGGTCTTGGCTCTGAGTCATAAACCCGAGCGACGAGGCGACCGCCGTTGGGACGAAGTGAGGATTCGTCAAGGCGCTGAGATCGACAAATGAGACCGCGCCGCTGAAACCGCCAAGTAGCGCATGCGCAACGGAAACGGCCACAGTCGTCTTGCCTATGCCGCCTGGGCCGACGATACTCACGAAGCGTCCGGTGATGAGTTCCTGCGACACGGCCCGGACCGCTTCATCTCGACCGACCATCCGTGCCAATCGAGGCGGCAGCTTCCTGATTCGTCCGCCGTCGGCAGTTCCTTCGGCTGTAATGGACGACCCTGCCGGGTCTGAGACTGTCGCGACAAAACAATAACCGCGACCGGCAACGTTCGATATATAACGGGCGCCGTTGTCTCCGTCGCCTAGCGCCTTGCGCAGGGCGGTAATCTGAACGCGGAGATTGGTTTCATCCACCGTCACATTTGGCCACGCAAGCGAGATCAGCTCCTTGTAGCTGACGACCTCGCCGGCCCGCTCTACCAGGGCGATCAGGACGTCCAGCGCGCGTCCGCCAAGCAGTATCCGCTCGCCAGCCCGCTTAAGTAGCCTGCCGGCCACAAACAGCGTGAACGGACCGAAGGAAAACACGTCCCTTGGCTGGGAATTACTACGACCATTCATACAAGCGTTCCGCGTTCCTGATGAGCACCGCGGATATCTTCGCGAAGTGGGCTCATGAAGTGCCTTTTTGGCGCCGAACCCGCGCGCTTTCTATCGTGCGTGCTTGGTCTGATGGGCCGGTTGCCAACACCGCCTCCACTCAGCCGCGGCAGCACCTCCGCTATGAACCGCAATCGCCTTGGGAACAAGGAAGTACATCATAGGACGATGACGTGAGGTCGACAAGTTTGGAATCTGCACAGCGTCTTCCGCTAGGAAGAAAGATGCCGCAGCGCAAGTGCTTCCACTCTGGCATTCCGTACAGGAATAAGCGTTATTGCGGAGGTCGACCTGTCGAAGTCGCGACATGTAGGTCTGATCGCAATTTTTGATCGCCTCACCCGGCGGAGATCATTCCATGACATCGAAGCCCTCCGTAAGTGATTGCCGAACCGGTTCGTACGGCGATCGGGAGGTTCGGCGTCACGTTGAAAGATGTTCCGGCCGTTGAGCTGGGAGCGACGGCCATCAATGCCGCTCTTCAGCGATCCGGCTTGCAGGCCGATGAGATCGGCACGGTAGTCATGGGAAATACAGTGCAAGCCGGTAACAAGTTGAACCCGCGCGGCAGGCGACGATCCATGGTGGATTGCCGGTCCAAGTGCCTGCGATGACTGTGAATCGGGTCTGCGGCTCTGGCGCGGAAGCCATCGTTTCCGCCGCGCACGAAATCCTGATGGGTTCGGTGGATACGGCCATCGCTGGCGGTATGGAGAACATGGACGCAGCCCCGTACCTGGTTGCCCGTGGCCGATGGGGTCACCGCATGGGCGACGTGGTCCTCTACGACAGCGTCCTGCGCGACGGGCTCAACGACGCGTTTTCGGATGCACACTCGGGTTGGCATACGGAAGATCTGGTGACGAAGTTTGAGATCAGCCGCGCAGCCCAGGACGAATAGGCGGTGCGGTCACACCGGCGTTTCACGGCAGCGCAGGCAGCCGGAAACTTCGCTGACGAAATCGCACCCGTTGAAGTTCCTGGGCGGAAGGGACCGAGCGCGTTCAAAGCGGACGAGCATAACCAGCCGGATGCGACAATCGAGGCGCTGAGCAGGCTGAAGCCAGTTCCGCGATGACGGCACGATCACAGCCGGCAATGCCCCTGGGCTGAACACGGCCGCCGCGGCGATGGTGCTGGCGAGCGAGGCTTGGGCAGATAGACGTGGTCTAGCGCCCGTTGCGGCTCGCGGCGTATGGCATCGCTGCGGTCGAGCCGGGTCTGTTTGGCCTCGGTCCGATACCTGCCGTCAAACAAACGCTTGCACGCGCCGGCTGGAGCAACGGCGACGTCGAGCGTATTGAAATCAACGAGGCCTTCGCCGTCATAACGCTCGCGGTCATGCAAGAGCTCGAGCTGCCATCCGACATTGTCAATGTCGAGGGTGGCGCCATCGCACACGGTCATCCGATCGGGGCGACAGGGGCTGTCCTAACAACCCGACTGCTCCACTCAATGCGTCGAGACGGACTCAGGAGGGGTGTCGTTACGATGTGTATCGGTGGCGGCCAGGGAATCGCGCTGGCCCTTGAGATGATCGCTTAGCGGCTGGATCACCATGGCCGCGCGAACCTCAGTGATGCACCACCTCACTCGGCAGCGAGCGCCGTGAGTTCCTCGGCTTCGTGCAGGATCACCCCGGAGAGCGGGTCGAACTGGCCGACCCAGGGCTCACGCGCGAGCACTGACTTAGTGTGGGCGTAGCCAGCGTCCCAACGCTGTTTGATGCCGGCGTAGCTGAAATCAACATCCTTGGTGTGGTCCTCGTGATCGAGTTGCGGAGCAAGCAGCTGCACGACATGCATCCGGGTCTGGCAGCCGTAACTCATCAGCTCACGCATCTCCGGCCTTTCGTGCTCAGCCTCGGGCAATCGCGCCGCGAGTTCGTTGATGACATGGCGCAACCGGTGCGCCTGCTGGTGTCGCGTAATCTGACTGGCCATCCGGCTTGAATATTGGACGTCCTTGTGGCGGTTAAGGACTTCCGCCATCGTGCTCGGCTCAGCGCCTACCGGATTCCAGAGGTGGACCGTGAAGATGAGCGAATCCCTGCGGGGGTCGTCGTCCAGCACCACCTCAGTGGGCGTATTGGAGAGGATGCCGCCGTCCCAATACAGTTCGCCATCGACGCGCACCGCAGGAAACGCCGGCGGGAGCGCGCCGGACGCAATGATGTGTTTCACGTCCAGCTTGCAGCGGCGGCTGTCGAAATACGTCATCTGGCTCGTGCGAACGTGCGCCGCCCCGACTGTGAGGCGAGGGCTTACTTTGCTGATCAGATCGAAGTCGACGAGCTCGGCGAGAGTAGCCTCAAGCGGTGCCGTCGAGTAATAGCCGGCGCGGTCTGCGCCCAAGGGAAAAAAGTCACCGGCATGGGCGAACGGATTGGGCGTGAAGAAGCCGGGTATGCCACTCGTCAAGGTCGTCCAGTAGGACCACTTATCACTAAATCCCCGCAAGACACCGCGAAAGTCCAACTGCGAGCCACGCTGCACCCTGCCCCAGAATTCGATGAGGCGCGGCAGCCGGTCCTGCGGCGCGTTTCCTGCGATCAAGCTGGCATTGATCGCTCCGATCGACGTGCCAACGATCCAGTCCGGCTCGACGCCAGCTTCTTGCAGCGCCTGGTAGACGCCGGCCTGATAGGATCCTAATGCGCCGCCGCCCTGCAGCACAAGCACAACTTGCCCCGGAAGATTGGCGCGATCCAACGCGCGGCTCCGGGAGGCCGGCACTGTCAGCCGTTCGGTCGATTGCTTCATTTGAGACATCCTCCTTCGCTTGTCGTAATTTGCCCGCATCAATCTCCTGACGAAGCCCTGTCAACTATGGAACATGCTACAGGGGGAAGCGGTGTTCACCTCGGCCATAGAAGGCGCACCGCAGCAGCATCTTCAGATGTGGCGCTGCGATGATGGCGAGGCTAGCGATCGCCCTGCCCATTATCGCATAGGCGAAAGGCGCCCTGGCTGTTCCGCTCAGGGTTTGCTTGGCCTGGAGGGCAATGGGGTTCGCTCGGATCTACGGCTCATGCCTGCGCAGGTTTTCCGGACCGACATCGTGGCCGGATGTTCGTGGGTTCTCATCGCTCTCTCCTTGTAACAACCGCTTAGATGCCCAGAGAGCTGCCCAATTCGCGTAGGTCACGGCGGACAGGGCGCCTCCTCCACGCCACCAGACAACGAAAGCCCAAGTCTTTCTGTTGCGTGTGGAAGGCACCATCCCGCCAGCACACTATATGCAGCTACCTCTGCTGTTCACGATCCGAGAGCCTCTGAGCGAAACGTGCCAGGCGCTCCTGGAAGCGACCGATCTGTTCCAAGGCATTTCCCCGCTCCGGTCCAGGAGGTAGCTGCAAGGCAGTTTCCAGAAGTCTCATCAGCAAGACAAATAGATCGCGAACTTCCGCGGCCCTCGGTCTGCATGGAGTGGCGTCGCTCATCCTCTGCTCCTTTCGTCTCGTCGTGCTGCCAGCACATGGCGACGTCCACCTGCGTTTCCAGAGACAGATTTCGACGCTGCAGCGCCCGATGCGCTAATTCTCTGCGTGTCCGGACTTCCAACGCGTTTGACGGCGCAAAAGAAGGATGTTTCGATCGAAGTGGAAGCTGAGATCGCCCTCATCCTTCAAGGAAATGCCGAGGCTACATGCCGACCGACGCTTCGCAATTGGCTGCGGACCAACACGCTTACGCGGCTGTGTTCTTGCCGAGCCTTGGCATGCCATCGAGCTTCAGGCCCACCAGCTCTGAAAGTCGAGCTCACCGGATGTTCCCTGCCAGCTCGCGCTTCCAACCGGACAATATCGAACACTTCCTGCCGATACGCAGCGCGATCAGTAGGCTGTGTTTGGTTCGCAAGGAGGATTCGTCCAAGGCGCTGTAGCAAATGCACCTACACGCGGCGCCCGAATACACGCTCCCTGATGTTCGACCGATGCGGCGCTGGCATGCGCCCCGACCCTGACGTGTCGGAATGCGGTGTGATTCCCCGCGGCGAGCGCCGGAGCGGCGAACGAGGCTGCGGTGAGCAGTGCAATGGTGAGAAACTTTGCCTTGGTCATTTGAGTTCTCCATACATGAGGCGAGCCATTTCACTCGGCCAGGGGGAGGCCCGAAGTGAGGAACTCCTCCCGCGTATCAAGCTAGTGCATGCACACGAGCGGTAAATGCCCGCGAGGATCGAATGTATGCTCGTTCTACTCATGGACCGTTTTGTGAAAGGCGCTCCGCTCCGCATTATCGAAGAGCACTGCCAGATCAGTACCACGTGCAGCTACGAGCACCCGAAGGAGCCCGGGGAGAGGATTGGTATCCGCGGAGTTAATGCTGCACCCGCCTGACAGAGCTATTGAGAATATCGAGCGGAGTCCTCCGCCGTGCTTGGCCGGAGAAAAAGGCCGGCGTCATCGACGGATGACAGGACTATATCGGTCCTGGCATCTTGCCATGTCAGCGGGACCACATGCAGTTTCCCCCGCATCCCACTACCAGTAAGTGCGCGTCATATCGGCGGCATTGGCGCCAGCATGTCCGAACGAGCCATGCTTGGCGCCTTGTATCTTGCAAACACGTGCAAATCGACGGCCCTTACACCCCTTCGCTCTTGCGCATGATGAGGAGATCCGCTTGCCGCGAGACGGGCATCGCAAAGCCGAACATGTTCACAGCCGTGGCCAGCTCCAGATCCCTTAATGGATACTCCGGCTTGGCAGGATCGGTGAACCACCTGCCGACGTCCGACTTTATCACGCGATCGATGTATGGTTTGGGATCAGGCTGATCCCCATTTAGCAACGCCGCTATGTAGTCAGCACAGGCTTGATCCTCGTCGCCATCTCTATCATTCGTAATGCCGGTGATGATGAAGGTCACCGAACTCGGCTCGAGGGACCCGACATAGTCTGCGGTCGCGCGCGCCGTTGGAAAGCCCGTCGCAACGAGGTGCATGGCATTCACGGATCGATGCACACCTTGCGTCCCGTTGCTGGTGCGATGAATTAACCGACGGCCCGCGAGATTCTGCCCGGCGATTTCGGCCGTCGAATTGCTGAAATCAAACTCGGGAACAGCGAGCGTCGCGACCTCACCCATAATGAGTGAACCGGCGAACTTCTTCTTCAAGGCGAGCGCATCGTCGACTTTTGCGGCGAGCACGATGTCTTGAGCTCCGCGGTCGAAAGCGTATGCTGCCGTTGTGAAGGCCCGCAGGACATCAATGACCACCGCCACGCCGGTCGCCTCATGGCTGTACTCGATGTTCACACTCTGAATTTTCATTTACGCATTCCTTGGCCGGGCAAGAGGCGCTATCGACTTGAACTCTCTGACGGCCGCCGTCTGAGCAGCCTCGTTCGGAATGCGCTCCATGGCGGACCCGCCCAGGAAGCCCTCAACCCCGGTCGTCCGGTGAAGTACATACTCAGCCTCTCGCGCGGTCGAAATCGGTCCTCCATGCGCGAAAACCAATATCTCCGGGTTCACTGCCTTGGCTGCATCCGCAATCGCCTGGACATCGCTAACGGCTTGATCGAGCGTACGCGCCTTTGCCGCACCTACCGAGCCGGAGACGGTCAACCCCATATGCGTCACGATGACATCCGCACCGGCCTCAGCCATCTGCCTTGTTGTCGCCGGATCATAGCCCCAAGGGGCGGTTAGCAGGCCCATCTTGTGTGCCAAGTTGACGACCTCGACCTCCCGATCGAGCGACAGACCGGATCCTTCGAGGTTTTCTCGGAAGACTCCATCGATCAGTCCGACCGATGGCCAGTTGAGAACGCCGCTCACGCCGTGGCTCCGGAGTTCGTTCAGGTAATGCGGCCAATACCGGAATGGATCCGTGCCATTGATTCCACCGATCACCGGTGCCCTCTTGACCACGGGAACGATCTCCCGCGCCATCTCCAAGGTTAGAGCGTTAGCGTCACCATAGGCGAGCATTCCAGCGAGCGAGCTCGCTCCAGCCATGCGATACCGTGCTGTATTGTAAATGAAGATCAGATCGCATCCTCCCGCCTCGCAGCACTTTGCCGAAAGCCCGGTTCCGCAACCTGCAGCCATGATATAGCGGCCCGACGCCACCTCGGCTTTGAGTTTGTCCAAGATCGATTGGCGGTCCATCATGCTCTCCTTTTCTCAAGCGCGGCCCTTGGCCTCGTCAATGACCGTGATCAACCGCCTTGCCATGGCAACTGCAAACTCAGGATCGTTGATATGCGTGTCCATTTCGACGACTTCGACAACAGACGGTTCGATATGCAGCTTGATCGCCCGAAACAGAGCCGCATCGGCTTCGGGGTCATAGAATGGCTTGCCCGGCACGTCGATTGATGAGATTCCGCGCAGGGGCAGAAACAGGTGAACGGGCCCCTTTGCCTTGTTCAGTTTTTTCGCCAGGTGCTCTCCGAGCAGCCGGCTTTCCTCAATCGAGGTTCTCATGATTGTTACGTGCGGGTTGTGCCTTACGAACACCCGCTCGCTATGTTCCGGTGGAACTGTCGCGGGTGGACCGAAGTCGCATATGTCGAGCGCTCCAACACTTACGACCTGCGGGAGTCCAGCTTGCCCTGCCGCTTCAAGTCGATTGGACCCTGCACTGTGAATCCCGCCGACGAGCTCATCGACCAGTTCGGTCGTACTCACATCGAGGACGCCTACAAACGTCCCGTCCGCCGCAAGCGACTCGAAGGATTGGCCGCCCGCGCCGGCGGCATGAAACGCCACTACGTCGAATCCCTCTTGTTCAAGAACCTTGCGCGCGGCATCCACACATGGGGTCGTCACGCCGAACTGCGTTGCACCTATGACACCTCGGCCGCCTGCTCTGAACGTAGTTCGCTCAACCTTCGCCATTCCGACGATCGCCGCGGCAGCATTCTCGAGAATTCGCACCAGAAGAGCATTTATCCCTGCTATGTCCGCAAGGGGGTACATCATCGCGATGTCGGTTCCCCCGACATAGGGCCGGGTATTTCCGCTCGCGAGCGTCGACACCATCAGCTTCGGCACGCCGATCGGAAGGCCCTTCATCACCTCAGTGATCGCCGATGTGCCTCCCGAGCCACCGAGTCCGATGATGGCGTCAAATCTGCCCTCATCGTAAAGTCGCCGGACCACGCTACGCCCCCCGTCGGCCATTGCCGCAATCGCGCGGCCACGATCGCCCGCCTCTCTCAAAGCTTCCAGCGTGGTCCCCGCCGCAATTGCAATCTCCCTTGCGGGAATATCCGGCTCGATGGTCGGCTCGGCGGCAACGCTGATGTCGATCATCAGCGTCTCTATCCCCTCCGAGCTGATACGATCCCGCAACCATCCATAGGCTTCGCCCTTGGTGTCGAAGCACCCGAGTAGTACAATCGTCTTTTTAGTCATGGCATCCTCCCTGCGGCCGTTGTTCTCGCGACCTTGTTGGCCGTCTTCTTGCTTCAGATGGGTAGCGGCGTATTGGGACCGTCGGTGAATTCGACGGTGACGAATGAAAGTGGACCCTCGCCGATATTCGTCAGATCATGGGTGATGGACCCATCCGTTCCTGCCTTCAGGTGACGCGTCTCTCCGCGCGCGTACTCAAACTCGCAAACCTTGCCGTCACCGTATCTGGATCGACCGCGCCCGGAGTGACAGCCGTCCAGAAGTAGTCGAGCACATGTCGATGAAACGGTAACCGCTCGCCAGGTTGCAGGTTAATGAGCCAAACGCGGACGCGGTCTGTTTCGGACAACAGCACCTGACCGACGCGTCCGTTCCGGCCGCTTGCAGCGAGCTCGTCCAGAGCTGCTTGGTCAAAATCTTCGGACGGTTCGTTCAACTGAAAGCTTCGTTCCGATATCATTGGCATGACAACCATCCTCGGTAGATTGGACTGATAAGAGAGTTGCAGGCGCACTCGGCGTTCTAGTTGATGTCGCCCGTTCTTCGGGGTCGGCAGGCGCCGGTTCAGTGCGTAGCCATTGGCTCTTCGCGGAAGACGAGTTCGACCAGAATGCCGTTCGGCGTGCGTACAAATAGCCGCCGTTCGTTCAACTCCGGTAGATCCATCGTCGAATAAGGCAGAGCTTGCCGATCCAACTTTCCGCGGAAAGCTCCGTATCCCTCCAGCTTGAAGCCAACGTGATCGATTGTTTCCGCATCGCGACCGACATTGCGTCCGCCGCCGGGAATGAGATGAACAATTGGACGACTGCCGCGATAGAGCCAGTACCCTGGAAACGGAAAATCGGGGCGGTAACCGACTTCAAGGTCAAGTAGACCTTCGAGGAAACGGCGGGTTCCCTCGATATCACTCGTCCGCAGCGTTACGTGGTCGATCTCCATGACCGCTACCCGATGATGCCGCCACCATCGACCCGGATCGTCGAACCGGTCGCAAACGGTGTTGTCAGTGCAAACAAGACAGCATTAGCGACGTCCGAGGGCTGCCCTATGGTCTTCGCCGGCAGCGAAGCGGCGACGCGCTTGAACATCGCTTCACGGCTCTCCGCGTCCATCTTCGACCAAAGCGGAGTGTTGATTACACCGGGGGAAACGGTGTTTACCCTCACCGGCGAGAGCTCAAGGGCCAATCCGCGCCCCAGCCCTTCAAGCGCAGCATTGATGGCGCCCTGAAGGACTGAGGTTGCCGACGGCCGCTCACTCAGAAAGCCCGATATGAACGTCAGGGTGCCGCGCTCCGTAAACCTGGCTGCGCGAGCAATTCGGTAGGCTCCCCAGAACTTGCTTTCCATAGCGCTCTTGGCGTCCTCCAATGAAAGCTTCCGAATCGGACCACCGGGAGTCTGGGCCGCTGATACAACGACATGGTCCCAGGGATCGCGGGACGCAAAGAAGGCGTTGATGCCGGCTTCGTCCCCCGTATCGAGCGATACCGAATCGACATTGCCGTGCAGCTCCTTAACAGCGTCGGCCAACTTGTCAGCGGATCGCGATGCGATCGTAACTTTCGCACCGGCCGCAGCTGCTTGCCCCGCGACCGCAAGGCCGATACCCGAACTGCCGCCGACGACGAGAACACGTTGGTCGTTGAGGGACGCCATCTGCCGATCCTTTCAGTTTCGCCAAGACATCGAGCTGTCCTGCTCGCTGGCGGGAAAGTAGCGACTAGGCGTATCGGCCAGAATAGCGATTGCAGGCCAAGGTCTCTTGCGGTATCAGCAAGAATGTGAGCGACAACCTCCTCGATATGCTTGTCTTCGTACAGGTTGTTCAGGCCGGCAGCTTATCGGCTGCGGCTCGCGAACTGCACGTCTCACTGACGGTGGTCAGTCGAAAGTTGGGACGGCTCGAGGAGAGATTGGGCGTTCGCCTTCTCAACAGGACGACGCGATCGTTGACGCTGACTGAGGAGGGCGCTCGTTTCTACGAGCGCTGTGTCCGAATCCTGGCAGAGGTTAACGATGCTGAGGCAGAAGTAACCAATGGCCTGGATACCGCTGTCGGGTTGCTGCGCGTGACGTCAACTTTCGCCTTCGGTAGCCAACTGCTCGCACCATTGCTCCAAGAATTTCAGGATAGACATCCTGCGCTCCACGTCCATCTCGACACGCGGGACGCTGTCACGAACATTGTCGAGGGAGGGTACGATCTTGCTGTTCGATTCGGCGCGCTCGCTGATTCCAGCCTCATCGCGAAGCAATTGGCACCCAACAGGCGCGTGATTTGCGGTGCGCCATCCTATCTTCAACGACATGGATATCCCCGGACGATAGAGGATCTGCTCAGCCATAACGTGATCGTATTCGGGGATCCGCCGAATAATCATTGGACGTTTGCTGACGGACGAAGCATCACGGTTAGCGGGAAGCTCAGTTCAAACAATGGCGAGCTTGCCCACCGGTGGGCGCTGCGAGGAGCAGGGCTCATTCTGAAATCAATTTGGGACGTTCACGATGACCTGAGATCTGGTCAACTTGAGCAGGTTCTTCCAGACCTCAAGATGCCTGCGGCTCCGATCCACGCTGTTTTTCCCCACAACAGACTGACGCCCGCAAAGGTACGACTGTGCATTGACTTTTTGGCTGACCGCTTACGATCCTTACGCTTTGACCGATAAGTGCTGTCCCAGCCTCTGGCGCCGCTACGGCGTAAAGGGCAACCTCCCGACGCACGTTTCGCTTCAAGGGCTGATTAGAATGCGACTGCCCGAAGACAGAAGTCAGATCATGCCGATCCTCTCCACTGCGACCGACCGCGGAGGTTGCCCGCGATCTCCAACCCCTCAGCCAGGGGAACGACGGGTGCCACGCCGTTGACCGATCGTCAGGGAGTGACCTCGCGCAGTACGGCACAGATAGCTGTCATACGAGCAATTGGGTGCTGAACAAAGCGCGTCACCGCAGCCACCACTGGGCCCACATCCACGTCCGGTGCGCTCGCAGGGAGAAACTGAGCTAGCTCGCGGCCATGTATTTCGGCTTGCCGTCGTACGGCGCGTGTCAGCGCACACAATTCTCCGCTCGCGTGAAGCGGGACCAATAGCGTGCGAGCGAGCGCAAGATACGGCGGCCAGTACGAAAGGTGTCGATACATACTCGCGATCAGCTCCGTGTCGGAATCCTCTCCAAACGTGTTCAGTTCGCTAATGAGACGACGAACGTCCGGGGCAATCTTCTCGAGCGCAGGAAGTGGAGGAAGCACCTCTTTTCGCTCACGAACCGCAGCCCTCGGAAAACTCAGCGTCGCCGCGGGGACTGTGTACGCACCCTCGCCACCTCGTTCTGCAAATCGAACACAAAAGGCCGAGAGGCAAAGAAGCGCCAACACATTTGTATGGTGATAACTGTCAAGTATGGCCCGAATGCCGGATGACGCATCCTCATTAAGACCGGAGTTTGTCATCACGTCTGTTGAGAGGGACGGAATTTTCGGCAGGGCCAATTGCTGGAACACTTGATCGGTTCGAGCGGGTGCGTGCTCCAGATATAGCGGCCTTACGGTTGTCCATACCCACTCCAGCACCCCAGGCATCGTTGCGAGATGCCGCCAAACTAGATTTACGACGCCAACTTCGAGGGTCTCGCGTATATCGGAGAAGACTTTTCGGATCCTAGGAGGCGCGTCTGCCTCGGTTACAGCCGGGAGAGGATCGTGTGAAAACTCTGATGGGCTCATGGGCGAGCGATCACCTTACGGGGATGGAAGTTGCTCGTAACGTACTGCACCCCCCTCGCGTAGCGATATCTGGATGCGCTTCTTTGGCAGATCTCGATATTCCTCGATAGAATGATTGATAGTGCTGCGACCGCTTACCGGATCGCCAATCCTCCCCACCAACTACATCAAAGAGCGGTGAGCCACTCTTTCGTACGAAGGCACGAGATAGTCTGGAAGAACAGTCACTGTGGCTCGCATCGGACCTCGACCCGAACTATCCGGTTCCGGTTCTGCAGCAAGCGGTACACTGCGGCGACGGGTAAATCAAATGATCCGGTTCTGCTCGCCTTAATATCCTATTCTACGACGAACATGTAGATCGACCTGTACCGATTGACCTACGCGATGTATCGCATGGCGTGAAGAGGCAGAAGACAAAGGATCCACGAACTACCCGGCAATCGGCGGCAGCGGCATGACCGCTGCTCGCGTCATCACTAGGCCAACGAGGGCGCATCCCCGTCCTTGGCTTACCTGCGTCCATCGACCATATCAGCCCCGGCGATCTTCGCCGGGTCCGCATCGACGGGAGCCGCCGGCCTTGCGAAGATGTCCCGCCCCCCTGGCTCCTGCATCTTGCGCCACTGCGCCGGCGTGACGCCCATGTGGCTCTTGAAGGCGCGCTGGAAGGCGGCTTCAGATTGATATCCCACCGCCTCCGCCACGGCACCCGTCGAAAGAGACGACTTCCTCAACTCGTTCGCAGCCAGCGTCATCCGGATGTCGGTCAGGAGATCGGAGGCCGATCGTCCGAGCTTCTCCTGGAACTGGCGGGCAAGCGTAGCGCGCGACATATTGCACAGGCGCGCGAGGTCAGGCAGCGACCATGCGCGCGCAGGCTCGTTGAAGAGAGCGGCTACGGCCGGCGCTAGGCGCGGATGACCAGCAAGCGCGAGGAGACCGCGCGGTGCGCCTTCGGCCTCGCTTGCAAACCGCAGTACCAATGCGAACATTGCGGTCGACAGCGCATTCAGCATCGCGCGACCGCCGAGATGATCGTCAGCCGACTCGCCGCGCATCAGGGCGACCAGGCCGGCGAGTTGCGTGGCATTCTCTCTTCCGTCGTGACCGCGGGCATGCACGACCAGACGAGGCGGCAGATAGCTGCGCACAAGGCGGTCGTGCGGGGGCGCGATCGCGAAATGTCCGCACAACAGGTCCAGCCGCTCCCCCGTGCCGGCGTTCTCGCTGATGACGAGATTGAGCTCTTGGCGATTTCGCGCCGGCTTCGGCCGCGCGCCGCTGCCGTCATGCATGACATGGCGCGGATTGCCTGGCAGCAGCAGGATGTCGCCGGTCTGCAGCCGCAGCGGCTTGCCGCCGGCGGGTTCTTCCAAGACGGCCGAGCCCCCGACGACCGCATGATAGGGAATCTCGTTCGCCTCGCCCGGTCCCTGATCGATCCGCCACGGCGCGCCATAGGAGCAGCGCAAGTCCAGACGACCGCGCACCGGCATCAACTCGAACAGCCTGCTGAGCCAGTCCATGGCGATTTTCCTCACGAACCCAACTTGAGACGATAGAGCACATAGTTGAGCAAAATCGACATTACAAGTCTCACATGCCGCTCATATTGTCACTCCGCAATTGTTCACCAACAAAGGAGTGCATCATTTCCCGTCTTTCCGGTCCCAATCTCGAATCCGATGCCGGCCCGTCTGGCCAAGTTTACGCGCAGATTAAGAAGGCGATCGGCAGCGTGCCGAACACCTTTGCGGCCATCGCGGCCCACGGTCCAGCCGCGCCCAAGTCCGTCCTCGCCGCCGATACCGTGCTCGCGTCCGGATCGCTCAGCGAGCGCGATCAGGAAACCATCAAACTGATCATTAGCGGTGCCGCTGGCTGCGACTACTGTGTGGCCGCGCATAGTCTGCTCGGCAAGCTCGCAGGACTGAAGCCTGACGAGTTGATGAACATCCGCGATGGTAAGCCCACAGGCGATGCCGAGCGCGATGCGCTCGCCCGTTTCGTCCGCAAGCTCACAAGCTCTTTCCTCCCCTGCCGGCGATATTCGGTTTGGATCCCGTCGGGAAGGTCGCGAATCTAACGATTTCAGTGCGCATTTGGAAAAAATGGCCGAAACGCGCTCCAGTGATCTCAATAGGTTGCCGGCCATTTCCAAATGAAAGCGCATCGTCCGCAGCAGAATTTGGACCGAACTGGCTCGATGCACTCTGCGCAAGTGGGCGCGTGAGCAGGCGGCGGACCCGGGATCGGCGTTTCCCGGTGGCGAGAAGGACGCCGAAGGTCAGTTCTGCGGCCCTTATGACCCGGCTCTCACCGCGCGTGCCGAGCGCAGTCACCCAAGACAATAGCGGGCTATGGCTAATGAGAGGCGCTTGGGAGAGCCTGCTGGCGGAGGCCAGCGCGCATATCGAGATGGCGCTCGAGCCGGAGATCCAGCGGATCATCCTGCTCGACGGCCCGGCCTATCTGGGCGACCCATCGGAATGGCCAAGCACCAGCGCCTGCCTCGCCTCCATAAGGGCACGGCTTTCTGCGCTGATCGCGGACGGGGTCGTCAGGACCGTCGACGCCGACGCCGCCACGCGATTGTTGAGCGGCGCTGCCTTCAATGCAGCGCTGTGGGTCGCCGCCGGACCCGAGCCACGGGCAAGATTACCGAAGGCGATCGCCGCGTTCCGCATGATGGCGGAGGGGTTGCTCGCGACGAGCGTTCGATAGCGGGATCATCTTTCCATGCACGTCAGGTCTGGCCGAGCCACCCGGCGATCGCGCGGGCACTGTCGCCGTAAAAGGTGCGGTAAAGGTCTTCGGCGACATAGCCGATGTGCGGTGTCGCCAGCACATTAGGCAGTGTGCGGAACGGGTGGGCGAGCGGGAGAGGTTCTTCGGCGAAGACGTGCACCGCGTACCCGCCGATCCGTTGCGCGCCGAGTGTTTCGATCAGCGCCCCCTCATCCACGATCGGTCCGCGCGAGGTTTTTATCAGCCAAGCGTCGCTCTTCATCCGTGCGATCATCGCCTCGTCCACCAGCCGTCGGGTGCGCCGGCTAAGCAATGTATGAATCGTGAGGATGTCCGCTCGCGTGAATAGCTCCTCCTTGCTGACCGCCGTGGCGCCGGCCTCGGCTGCGTGCTGTGCGGTTAGGTTCTGGCTCCAGGCGATCACCTTCATGCCGAACGCCGAGCCGATCCGCGCGACGGCCCCGCCGATCCGCCCGAGGCCGAGGATGCCAAGTGTGCGATCCGACAATTCGCGCCCGAGGCGATGCTGCCAGCCGCATACGCGACGACGACGCTCTCAAGGAAGGTGGAGATGCTCGGGGCCGCGATCGAGGGCGGAGTAGGCCCAATCCTGGACGACTGCGCCCTCGGACAATCCAAACTCTGGCGGTTTCTCGTAACATCAGGACCAGCAGGCCGAAGGCGCTTCATTCGATATTTCCGACACGATCTCCGACGGCGACAAGGAGCCGCGACTTTCCGTGACCGGTTTTGAGGCGTTCCAAGTCAGTCTCGGGACCGGTCTCCCGGCGCGGCCGCCAAGAAGTGGCGGTCGTCTTCAATGGACAGCGGACTCCGAATTTCCAAATGCACTCGCAAAAAAGTCGGATTTCCATAGCAATATCAATTGGCTGGGGCGGGAGGGATCGAACCTCCGAATGGCGGAATCAAAATCCGTTTGATTATTCAAGTATTTCAACGCGCATTTGGAAAAAATGACCGAAACGCGCTCCAATAATCTCAATAGGTTGTAAGCCATTTCCAAATGAAAAACGGATCAGCCGCAGCAGAATTTGGACCGAACTGGGTCGACGCGCTCAAAGGTGCCGTCCTTGCGTGCCGATTTGTCGAACACGGTTACATGCGGCTCGATGCCGTGTTCATCGACCAGCCAGCCCAGCATGTCGGAAGAACCATAGGCACTGTTACCGAGGAGTAGCGATAGGGCAGCTTCTGACCTGCGGGACAAAGATAGACGTCCTCCGCAGCGACATTAAACGAAGTCCTGTTTGCCAAAACGACCTTTGGCGTTGATGCCCGAGGTGATCGGCTTCCGTAGATAGACCGTGACGCCGGCTTCCTCACAGGCCACAATTCTGCTCGCCGCTGTAGTATCCACGATCGGCGACCGCCTCGATGGCCTCCGAACCAATTGCTGCCCGCGCCCGTTCGGACCCAACGTTGGTAACCTCATGCGCAACAATGAGATGATACTTGGTGTCGACGGCACTTTGCACATTATAACCAACCATCCCGCTGCCTCGGCCACTTGTGGCCATCGAGCGAGCATCTGGATCAGTCAGCGAGACCTGCTTGTCTTCGGTCTGCATCATCTGGGCGTTCAGGCTGTTCAAGCGGTCAATCTCCTGACGCAACGTCGCAATCTTCTCGTTAAGCCGGGCGGGTCTTGGCCTCCGGTACCGCATCCCCCTGGCGATCGGCGCTCTGTGAGAGATCGCCGCTCGACGAGAACGCAACGACAGCAAGCTTGCTCAACGCGAGGCGCTCCGCCGTTCGGAGCGTGGCACTTTCCGTGTTGCAGACTATCGGAGAGTCCGGCTTCAGATGTCCGCCCTTGCCGGCGTTGAACGCCTGCACGATGTAGGGCAAGCCGTGGGGGAGCCGCAATTTGCTTCCCTGGAGCGACATCGCTGCAAGTAACGATCAGGCCGCGAGGCAGCGACCGCGTGCTGAAGATCGGTGGTAAAGGTCGCTATGCCACGATCAGCTCGAAGCATGAGGCCGCATGAACCTCATGAGTGTTGTTCGGACCGCTCCCTGCCGGGAGGGAGCGACGCCCGGCTTCATGCGCGCTCCGAGCAAACGTACATGTTCGGTCTGGAGAGCGCGCTCGACGAACTTGCCCAGGCATTGCGCATGGATAGCCCGTTCCATAGCGCTGACGCGGCGTCCTTGACCCTGGCGGACGGCAAGCTCACGGCGGCGGACGGACGTAGCGAACCGCGACAATGAAGCGGAGAGCGCTCAAACCCAAACAATCAAATGGATCGGCTGGTAGCCGTTGGATCCCGGATTTATGCACGTTAACGTGCGGAACATTTATGGGCCCATAAGCCTGAACGCGTTCACGATGGGTTCCAGCGCGGAACACCGTGGTTTTCCGGAATCCATTTTCCCCGTGGAAAAAGCTAATGAAATCTTGCCGAGGCTAGATATTTTTATCTCGGATTTATTTTAATGATTCTCAACCGGCAGGGGCCACAGCGTGAGTGGCCCCCTTTCGATTCTTGTACTCAGCCCCGTCGCCCGAGCGACTGAGCCGCGCACGAAACCATATTTCGGGACGCAAGAAGCGGGCTGGAAATAAATCCGGCCTGACTTGGTAGGTTTGTGTTCATGAGCATCTTTGACAGACATCGCGGCACGTTAGTTCCCATCCATGCGGACAACGCCAGTACAAGAGATTGGCTGGTTCTACTGGAAGCGGCCACCATTGTTGGCCACCAACGTGACAAGCTTCGGGTAGCTCTGACCACTCAGGAGCGAAAGCTGGTCAAAAGGCGTAGGCTGTTCGGCAAGCCGGAGCATTTTCTGGTCATAGATGGATATGATCCACGAATACACGCGGTCTATTTTTGTCCGCAGCTTTACAAGAACGAGGACGGCAGCCTTGTGGCCGCTGACTGGGACAGAAATTGGAAAGTTGATGGCTCAAGCCCTTGAGGGCGGAGCGATTGAGAAAGCCCCGTGGTACGAGCCTGCCGACAGCTTACCGAAGGAGCCTGTGATCAAATCTTCTCCCGGAATGGAGTTTGATAGTTTGGTTGTCGATGCGCCGAGCCCCGAAGCAAATAAGCCAGCGGCGCTCCGCGCGGTGGTAAGCACTGACAAGGCAAAGACCTGATCGCCCAGCGTTGCGCCGGTTCACGCGTCCCTCTGCTGATCGGACCGCGCGTTAACTCGGTCCCGTTGGCCCCTCAAATCTCCCAAGGGTACCTATTGGCGACTTTGGAGCTTCATCGGAGCGCCATTGCTGTGGCCTCTCGACGTCCGTTGTTCGGGGGTACAGCGGACGCCGCAGTGACCGAGCGCGACTTCCGAGTTTGACCCGGAGCGGTCCTCACTCTGATGATCAAAACGCAAGGTGGCGAGAACCCTTCGCCTCGTACAACTCTTGAGGCGACTTCAAATGAAAGGACCTCGCCGCATGGGACCACCACGTGCCAGTGCCGAGCGACGGATGCCCGCAACGCCAGTCAATTCACTTATTCGCCGGCACCGCTTCCATCAGAAGCGCGAGCGCATTTCTGAAACCCACGCCGCCAGGCCCATCGCCTTTATAGTGTCCCATGCGCACGACGACGAGATCGTGCGACGGGATGATCAGCGTTGTCTGACCGCCGGCGCCCGCCATGTAATAGGCGTCCCTCGGCACCGGAAACGTGCCAGTGCCATTAATCCAAAAGCCGGCGCCGTAGATTGGGCGGTTATCGGCTTCCCAGGCAGGCGCCAGAGTACTCACGAACTTGGCATACCCTTCGGGGAGAATGCGCTCGCCGTTCCAGATGCCGTCCTGCAAATAGAGGTTGCCAAGACGCGCCCAGTCGCGACCCGACCCAACTTCGTAGCCTTGACCCAGAAAATTCCCGAATGGGTCCGTTTCGATCACCATGGTACGTATGCCGAGCTTGTCAAACAGCGCCCGCTGCGGGAATGACAGATATTCCTCGCCTCGTTTCTCGACGCCAAGCCGCAGGAGGTAGCTTGTCAATACCGGATCGGTGTTGCGGTAGCGGCCGATCGTGTTCGGCGGCCACTGCTGCGGACGCGTCGCGGCATAGTGGTAGGAATTTATACCACCAGTGTAGAGATAGAGGTGATCTGGATAGGTGCCGGCAGGGTCGTAGTCAGGGTCCTGTGGCGCCTTGATCCGCAGGCCGCTCGACATGTGAAGTATGTCTGCGATCCGAATTTTCGCACGTGGGTCGTTGGCGGATTGCCACTCCGGAATTGGCGCCGGCTGCCAGAGATCGTACACACCCTCCTTGATCAGAATACCCAACAGCGTAGCGGTGAGGCTCTTGCCCATGGACCAGCCTTCAAGTGGCGTGCGCTCGTTCAAGCCCTCGCCGTAGCGCTCGGCTATGAGCCGACCGCGCCAGGTCACCACGAACGCAGCCGTCAACGAATCCGCCGTCTCGAATGCAGCGTTGACGGCTTGCTTGAGCTTCGTTTCGTCGATCTCCTTCGGAAGCGGTTGCGTCGGCAGCACGTCCCCCATTGGCCAAGGCTGGGTTGATGCATCTGGCAATGAACTTTTGACCGCGAGCGGAGTAAAAAGTACCGAGTTCTTTCCAACTGGGAGGGTCACGCAGCCTTGGCTGCCAAGGTATTTTGCGGTGAGCGTGACGCCGTTCGGCAAGGTGATATGGACGGACTGGTTCACGCGGTCGATGACCGGTTTGCCGACTTTCGCACGCTCGCTATAGGGACTCGTAAAATATCCGACGTTCTCGGCCGCAAACTCAGGCGAAAGCCCCGTCATGTACACCGCAGAGCACATGATCTTCGCAAATCCGGCCGTGTGATGCTCCAGTGGGTCGCCGGGCGGCGGCACATAAGGGGTATCGAGTTCGAAGGATTTTGCGCGCGCGATGAGAGCGTCTTTTGGCGAGGGCACCTCTTGCGAGGCCGCAGCCCCAACAACGAGCGCTACGATAAGGCCAGCAACGAAGGCTGCTTTCATGGTGCCCCCTCCGAAATCATGCGAATACGCCTCTGGCATCTCATCAAAGAGGGTATCAGTTCGCGTGGGCGTTTGAAATGGACGTGATGACCGCTCCGGCCCATCGCGACGAAGTTTGCATGCTTCGCAAAGGTCCCCTTCGAAAGGAATAGCCGACGTGATTTGCTGACCAAGAGTATTACGGCTCGTGACCCGGAGCAGACCTATCGCAGTTGTGTCGGCCGATGCTTCAGATGCCGGTGCGAACTCGATCTCACACAACTGGCCGCCTTATGGCGTCATCCCCTTGGCCTTGATGATGGCAACGGCTTCTGGTGACTTGAGATAGGTGATCAACGCCGTCGCGCCCACCGCCTCTTTGGCGTCCGCTGAGCGCGCCGCCGTGAATACGACGTCCTGCTGCAACTCGGCGGGAAACGGACCGACCACGTCGAGACCCGGCGCGGTAAGCACGTTAATGAGAAATATGCCAAGCTCGACCTCGCCTTTGGCGACCACTGCGACGACCTGTGCGGGATTAGGCTGCGCCTTCATTCTGGCTTTCATCGGCTCAACGATGCCAAGGCGCTCAAATACCTTCGCGATCGAATAGCCAGTAGCGCTCTCCGGTATCGAGGCGATGGACTGCGCCCTGAGCAAAGTCACCTTCAGCGCTTCGGGCGTGCTGATATCGGGCTTTGGCGCCCCGGTTCGCACTGCGACGCCCAAGCCGACACGGGCGATATCGAGCGTCGGTCCGGCTGCGAACCTTGCCCGCGCGGTGGAATCCTGCATCACGTCGACGGGCACGATACCGACATCGAATGGCTTGCCCGAGGCCGCCTCCTTGATCAGATTGGGTGTGGTTCCGAAAAAGATAACGAGCTTGTGGCCGGAAGCCTGCTCGAATTTAGGCTTGAGCTCTGCCCAAACCTCCGTCATGGCGCCCCCGGCCAGAATCTTGAGCTCAGCAGCCTGCGCGCTGGCGATGGGCAACAGGGCTATCGCCATGCCCAGCGTTGACGCAATTGCAGTGCAAAGCCCTTTCACGATATTCCCCTTTTATTCCGGCGCAACTCCACTTCATCGATGATGTTGCAGCGGTGTTGAGTATTTGCGCTTGTTGGCACTAACACAAGACGAACGGACGGACCCCGCCATCGGTGCTTGGTGCGCGATCTCTGCTCCTGGCCCGTCGCGACAAAAGCAGCATTCTCTCAGATGGCCGCTGTGGCAGGCAGACCAGACACATCCGACGGGCGGCTAGTTCGAGACGCATGCCCCGGGCGGACATGGTAGCGCGTGAAACCGATCACACTACCGGCGCTTTTCCAGAGATCTGCCGACCTCGCGCGCGCCGTCAATAAAAAGACGTGCCAAGGGACTTAGGGTTCGGTTTCTCAAAGTTACGATCCCGATCGGTCGCGGGTGCGCAGGGAATTCGACCGGTACACGCTTGAACGACATGTGCTGACTGTGAACCAGCATCGATAGTGGTAGCGTGGTGAGGAAACGCCCCGTTGCCAGCAGATGTTGATGCAACGGAATCGAAAGCGACAGCACTTGGGCGCGTGGCGGCTCCAGTCCGGCGGCACGGAACGCTCCTGCGATATACGACCCGACCGCCGTCTCCCATGGCGGTAGAACCCAGGGCTCGCCCGTCAAATCAGCCAGGGAAATCTCGCGCCGGCGGGTCCATTTGCTTTGTGTGCCAGCCAGGACGACGTGCCGATCGTCAAATATGATCTCCGCGTTCGTATCCTGCTCCAGTCGCAATCCGGTCATCGGGATCACCGCGAGTTCGATGCTGCGTTGACGGAGAGCGCGATCGTAAAGCGTCGTCGGATCGGCTGCGAAGACATTGAACGCGGCCTTCGGATGTCGTGTAGACAGGTGCTCGATCACCACCGCTACGAAGCCCCCAGCCAGCGGCTCCGAGCATCCGATCGTCAGCTCTCCGGCCGACGGATCGGTCAGGAATTCGATCTCTTTGACGCCCTGTCGAAGGTCGTCGAACACAGCGACGCCGCACTTGAGCAACGCGCGACCGAAGATGGTCGGTTCGATCCCCAGCGGGCTGCGATCGAGCAAATGGACACCGAGTGCCTCTTCGAGATCGGCAATCGCCTTCGAAACGGCGGGCTGCGACACAGCCAGCTCAGACGCCGCCTTTCCCATGCTGCCAGCTCGCGCGACCGAGAGCAGGATGTGGAGGTCGCGGAGCTTGAGACGTCGCCCGATGCGATCAGACCACTGCTTGGCCAAGGGTCATATCCAAATGAATATGGCAATGCCCAAAAGATAGAATTACCCGATTACGATCGATCGGACTAGCCTCTTCGGCGCGGATCCGGCGACCACAGTAACGCCGGCTAAACCGGCGAGAGGAAGCGCCATGCCCAACTCCAAGGCTCTGCAAACGCTCTGTCTGATTTTGTTCATTGTGGCCGGAATCGCAGATTCCGGCCACGCGCAGATATCCGATGACGTTATCAAAATTGGGGTGATTACCGACATGACAGGCCCATTGGCCAGCGCCACCGGCAGCGGGTCGGTTGAGGCGGCGCGGATGGCTGCGGAGGAGTTCGGCTTCTCGATCAACGGCCGCCCCATCGAAATCGTGTCAGCGGATCATCAAAACAAGCCAGACATCGGTTCAGCCATTGTTCGCCGATGGTTCGATGTCGAGCACGTGGACGCCGTTGCCGACATAGCAAACTCCGCTGTCGGATTTGCTATCGTGGAGGTGGCGCGGCCACGCAACAAGATTGTCCTGATCGGAGCCGGATCGTCGGATTTTACCGGCAAGGCCTGCGCGCCGACCAGCATCCAATGGACGTGGGACACCTACGGGGCCTCGACTGGGACCGTGAAGGCAATTTTCGGTCCCGGCGCCGAAACATGGTTCTTCATCACATCGGACTTCGCGTTTGGGCATGCCCTCGAGCGCGACGGGGCGGCTGCCGTCGCCAAGCTCGGGGGGACTGTGCTCGGACAAGTGCGGCCTCCCTTCGGAACCCCGGACTTCAGCTCTTTCCTGCTCCAGGCACAGCGGAGCAAAGCGTCCGTGATCGCCTTCGCTACCGCTGGCGCTGACACGGTGAATCTGATGAAGCAGGCGGCGGAGTTTGGCTTGGCGAGACCAAGAATCCGCGTGATCCCGATGCAGCTCATGATCGACGAGGTCAAGGCGATCGGTCTCGACCTGGGACAGGGCAACTACGCTCTCATGGCCTTCCACCACGAGCGATCATCGGAAGCCAAGGCGTGGTCGCAGCGCTTCTTCGAACGTATGCACGCAATGCCGACGGCGATCCAGGCCGGTACCTATTCGAGTGTGCGCCACTATTTGCAGGCGGTGAAGGATATCGACACTGACGAGCCGCTTGGCGTTGTCGCCAAAATGCGCGCGACGCCGATCAATGACATGTTTGCGAGTGGCGGATATATCCGCCAGGATGGCCGGATGGTGCACGACATGTACCTCACCCAGATCAAGACGCCGGCGGAATCGGCCGGTCCCTGGGATCTGGTAAAAATCCTCAAGACGATCCCGGGGGACGAAGCCTTTCGGCCGTTATCTGAGAGTGAATGTCCACTGGTACGCCGACCGGATTAACATGGTGGATGCCATGAGCGCGGCGCACCTGTCGCAAATGATCGAGGGTTATCGGGTCAGCCAGATCGTCGGCGCACTGGCTCGGCTCGGGATACCGGATTGCCTGTCGGATGGGCCGCTCGACTGCAACGTTCTCGCCGAAACCATCGGGTGCGAGCCGCAGGCCACCTATCGGCTGCTCCGCGCATCCGCTCATGTGGGGCTGGCCGCGGCCTTACCCGACCGCCGTTTCAGCCTCACGCCACTCGGCGAACTACTGCGATCGAACGTGTCCGGCTCGATGCGCGATTCGGCGATTGCGTTGACCGCCCCGGGTCACTGGCTTCCGTGGGGCCGCCTGACGGAGGCCGTGCGGCGCGGCGAGCACCAAGCGGTGGCTGCTCTCGGTCAAGAGCTCTTCGACTACTACGCGGTGAATCCATCCGAGGGCGACGCGTTCACCGGCACCATGGCCCGCCATTCCGCCTCAATTGCCGACGAGGTTGCGTCCGCGCTCGACACCACAGGGGCAAACCACGTCGTCGATGTTGGCGGGGCTTCCGGCACGCTGATTGCGGCACTCCTTAAGAAGAATGCCGAACTCCGCGGCACGATACTCGAGCGCGCGGATGTCGTGCCACGTGCAAGGGCCGCGCTCGCCGAGAGTGGATTATCCTCACGCTGCCAGATTATCGCGGGCGATTTTTTCGAAAGCGTGCCCACAGCAGACCTCCTTGTCCTCAAAAAAATCATTCATGACTGGGACGACGAGCAAAGCGTCAAAATCCTCGGTAACTGTGCTCGCGCCCTGCGCCCGCAGGGCCGTGTTGCTCTCGTAGAGTGTGTGATGCCTGAGGATGGACAATCAGGCCCGGCAGCCCTCTCTGACCTAAATATGCTCGTCCTTTTGCCGGGCCGGGAACGTAGCGCGGGACAATTCGCTGCGCTGCTTCGCGCTGCCGGGCTGCAACTCGACCGGATCACGGAGGTCGCCTCCTCCGCTCATTTGATCGAGGCATCGCTGATAGCATAGATACTTCCGCTTATGACCCAGGCTGTGTAAAAACGTCTTTCCTCCCCCAAAAACTGCACGCAACCGGGGACTATCCGTGTCAGACACGACGGTCTGAGCATATTTTTGCTTTGTCGGGTCCAGAGTCAACCCGGCCGCAAGCCCGGGCTACGCTGGCTACCTGAACGGTCACACGATACGCATAACAACACGAACTCTTCACGCCCGGATTGCCATCAGGAGTGGCTTGATGCCGACGATGTTCATTACGCGCGTGAGGTTGTAGGCGAGTACGTTCAGCGCCATTTCGGTCGCTACATTGGGCAACCGCTTCATCAGAAAGTGCGTCGCACCCATCCGCATCTTCAGTGTGGCGAACGGGTGCTCGACGGTTTCGCGGCGCACACGCATGGCTTGCGGGTTCTGATCGAGCCGCGTCTGCGCGGCCTCGACGACATGTTCATGTTCCCAGCGCTTGATGCGGCGCTCGTTGGACGTTGTGCATTGATCCTTGAACGGGCAGATGCGGCACGCCTTCGTCAAGTAAATCCGCATTTTCTGGCCATCTTCATCAGCGGTGAAGTGGTGCGCCAGCTTCTCGCCGGCCGGGCAGCGGTAGACATCGTCCTCGGCCAAATAAACAAAATCAGATTTCCCAAAACGGCCTGCCGACTTGGCGCCCGAGGTCTGCGGCTTGGGCAGAGTGACCGCGACCCCGGCCCGTTCGCAGGCCAGGATTTCTTCACCTTTAAAGTAGCCCCGATCCGCCACGACGTCCAAGTTACCGCTGCACAGCGCGGCTTTCGCCGCCTGCGCCATCGTCGCCAGTTGCGATCTATCGGTGCCGACGTTGGTGACCTCGTGCGCGACAATCAGATGGTTCGTGGTGTCGACCGCACTTTGTACGTTGTAGGCGACCATGCCTGAGCCGCGTCCGCTCGTTGCCATCGAGCGGCAATCGGGATCGGTCAGCGATATCTGCTTGTCGGGCGAGGCGAGCAATGCCTTCTCAATCGCGGCCAGCCGTTTTACCTCTTCTTCTAGCTTCGCCAGCTTTTCCTTAAGCCGCGTCTTGGTCAGAAGCACCGTTTCCGACGGCTCTTCTCCTGCGGCAGTCTGACGGTCGGCGGTGTCGAGTTGGTTCATGTAGCGCGCCACGCTCTCTTCGATCTGCTTCTGGCGGCGCTGGATCTTGCCCTGCGTGAAGTTGTTGTCGCGACTGTTCACGGCCTTGAACTTGCTGCCGTCGATGGCAACGCTGGCCTTCGTCAGCAAGCCCATCTTGCGGCACAACGCAACGAATTGCGCGCAAACTTTCCTGATCGCTGGGCCATTGTCCTTGCGGAAGTCCGCGATCGTTTTGTGATCCGGCGCGAGCCGTCCGGTCAACCACATCACCTCGATATTGCGGCCAGCCTCGCGCTCCAGCCGCCGGCTCGATTGGATCCGGTTGAGGTAGCCGTAAATGTAGAGCTTGAGCATCGGCGAAGGATGATACGCCGGCCGGCCGGTCGCTGCAGGATCAACACCATCGAACCCGAGGTCGCGCAGTTCCAACGCATCCACGAACACATCGACCGCCCGAATAGAATTGCCCTCGTCGACCCAATCATCGAGGCATCCCGGCAACAGCGTCGTCTGCTGGCGATCCGCCCCTTGAACGAAACCCTGCATCTCTTCCCCCGCCGATTCAGCAAGAGAATCATAGCATCGACTGGGTTTTCACACAGCCTGGACCCTCCTCAGACGTCATCGATCAACATTGCTGACCTAAGAACGACGGTTGATCTCGCTGTCCATAGTTAAATTATTCAGGTAATCTCATTCGCGGAGCTGCCAACGGGATTGGCCGAAGTCCAGCGATCTGTAGCCATCATGCCATTGGCTGGTCCGACAAACCTCAAACTTTTTTATTAGTCACGCATGCCAGGCCGTGCGTGCCCATTCCATTTGGTCACAGGAGGAGCAGATCATGAAAGCCAAATTCACTGTTGCCCTCGCGATGGTTGGAGGCTTTGCAGTCGGTGCCGCTGCCATCGAAGGCTTGCACGCGCAGGCAACGGCAGCCGGCTACGTTATCGCCGAAGTCACCGTTAAGGACCCGGAAAAATACAAGGCAGAATTCGTCCCGCCGGCTACCAAGGCAATCCGAGAGGCGGGCGGCAAATACATCGTGCAGGGAGGAAAAAATATCTCTTTTGAAGGTGAGCCACCGGCGCCGCGCGTAGTGGTGTTTCAGTTCGATAGCATCGACAAGGCACAGGCATGGTGGAATTCACAGGGTCGTAAGGATGCTGATGCCATCGGCAACAAATATGCAACGTTCCGTGTCTACGCAGCGGAAGGTGTACCGCAATAGATTGCGCCGGCGCTTTTATCTTCATGTTTTAGAATTTTCGGTGACGCGCAGAAATGTCCGCACCTAAAGCGAAGCCGAAAACAAGAGCATCTTGCTGCAGTGCATGAGTCCGTTGTTGGCCCAAATGCGAAGTCCGATCGGGCTCTGAAATTGTCTGGTCACCAGAGTAGAGCGGAAGTAATCGGCGCGCTGGCAAACCGACGCGAATGACCCAAAGCCGACCTTGCGGCCCTTAGGCCAGGACGGCTTCGACCACGCTCACCGGCGATTGTGTCGCCACGACGCGACTGAGGCGGAAACCAGCCTTGTCCAGCAGACGGGAATACTCGGCTTCCGTGCGTTCCTGGCCGCCGATCAGCACCAGCATCACCATGTCCAGTATTTTCCCCGGATGTGGAGCGTCGCCGGGAGGCAGGACCATCTCGACGATCAACAGCCGGCCATCGGGCTTCATGGCTTTGCGGCAATGGCCGAGAATTGTCAGGCACCGGTCGTCGTTCCAGTCGTGCAGGATGTGCGACAGGATGTAGGCATCGGCCCGTGACGGCACTGCCCGGAAAAAATCTCCAGCCTCCACGCTCACGCGATCGGAAACACCGTTCGCTTTGAGCAACTTCTCCGCGTCGACCACGACGTGCGGCCGATCGAACAACACGCCCCGCGGTTCCGGGTGTCGCGCAAGGATCGCGGCGAGCATATTGCCGGACGCTCCTCCGACATCGACGACCGTCTTGAATGTTGAAAAATCATAGGCTGCCGCGACCGCCGGAGGCTCGGCCCCATGAAGCCCGACCATTGCTCCACTAAACACCGATGCGGCTTCGGGATGTTTAGCAAGATAGTCGAAGAACGGCATTCCCTGTGCTTTTTCAAACCCCGTGCGACCCGTCTGCAAGGAATGGAGAAGGTTGGCAAAGCCGCTTCCAACCCAACTGCTGCCTGTCATGAGCAAGGTTGATCTGGCTGATCCTGGAGCGCCTGTCTTCAATGCCTCGCCGAGCTTCGTTAGCGAGAAATGTTGCCCTTCGCCTTCGGAAAGGAGTCCAAGACCGGCCATCGTCCTCATCAATCTGTGCAGGGACGGCGCATGGAGAGCCAGTGGGTCGGCCAGTTCAGTCGCGCTCTTTGGGCCATCAGCAAGTCTATCCGCCAACCCGAGCCTTGCGGCGATGTGCACGACATTGGCGACAGCTCCGGCTGTCCCCATTTGTATCAGCTGGACATGCGGTGGAAGGGACGGGGGCGCTGCCTGAATCGATTCGGTCATGACTTGCTCCTGGTTCGCAGCCGCTTCAGGACGACGTTTTGGGCCAGGCGAACGTCTCAGCGCATGGACGGGCACGCTTAACCAGCGGCTTACTTTTTTCTTATCGGCAGCTTATTCTTGCAGTTGCAACCGGTGCTGCCTCGACGATCGGAGGCCAGCCGAGGGAATGGCAGCTTGCGCTTTTTGTTCGAGAGCTTCGTATTCGATACGGACCGGCGCGAGTTGCATCGCGGCTCGGATGTTGTCGCCCTCGCGCCACAAGTATTCGACCTGCTCGAGTTTCTGATCCGCAACCGGGAGCGCGTCGTCAGCAAGGACGACCTCATCAATGCCATCTGGAACGGGCGTAGCGTGTCCGATGCTGCGCTGACAACTCGCCTGAATGCCGCGCGCAGCGCGATCGGGGATTCCGGCGGCGAACAGCGCTTGATCAAGACTCTGCCGCGAAGAGGCTTCCGTTTCGTCGGACCAGTCCAGCAGGAGCATGGACTTCCTGGTGTGCCGGTCGCCGACGACGGTCGGATCGAACCCTCAAAACCCCTCCTTGCGCTTCCCGACAAACCTTCCATTGCCGTGCTGCCCTTCCAGAATCTCAGCGACGATCCGGATCAGGACTATTTCGCCGACGGCATGGTTGAGGATATCATCACGGGATTGTCGCGCTCGAAACTGCTGTTCGTGATCTCGCGAAATTCAAGTTTCACCTACAGAGCAAAAGCGGTTGATATCAAGCGGGTCAGCCGTGAGCTTGGCGTTCGCTATGTACTGGAAGGCAGCGTACGCAAGGTAGGAAAAAAGGTTCGTGTGACCGGACAGCTGATCGACGCAACCACCGGCGCGCACATCTGGGCGGACAAGTTCGAGAGCGAACTCGAAGACCTCTTCGATGTGCAGGATCGCCTGACGAGCAGCGTGATAGGTGCGATGTCACCGCAGCTTGAGCGGGCCGAGATAGAGCGCGCACGGCGCAAACCGACCGAAAGCCTCGAAGCCTATGACTATTATCTGCGCTCCAAGTTCAGTATCTACCAGTGGACTCGAGAGGGCAGTGACGAAGCTCTCAGGATGACTAAGCTTGCCATCTCGATCGATCCTGCATTTGCCGTCGCCTGCGCTTCTGGAGCCAACATTTTCGGTCAGAAGAAAGGGTTCGGATGGATCGAGGACGTGGCCAAGGAACGGGCTGAAGGCCGACGGTTGGCCGAACGCGCAGTGCAGCTCGACCAGGACGATCCTTTGGTTCTTGCGCACGCGGCGCAAGTGTATTCCTACTTGCTCGAAGAGCCGGAGACCGGTTCAGCGTTTGCCGAGAGGGCCATCGCACTCGATCCCAATCTTGCATTGGCGCGCCTTTGGGCTGGCTGGGCACAGGTTTATCTCGGCAATCACGACGCAGCGATCGAGCAATTTTCGGCAGCCATTCGTTTGAGCCCGATCGATCCCCACTTGTTCGTGCCGCAAACCGGGATGGCCTTCGCTCATTTCTTTGCCGGGCGGTATGAAGAAAGTTTGCTTTGGGCCACGAGCGCCATTCAGCGCCAACCGAATTTTCCGGGCGCTCAGCGAATGCGAATGTCGAGCCTGGCGATGGCTGGGCGCGTTGACGAGGCCCGCCGCGCTCGCGACGCAGTTCTGCAAGCCGACCCCGCCTTGCGGGTTTCGAGCATTAAAACCGCGCCATTTCGCCGACACGAAGACGTCGAGAAATTGAGCGAAGGTTGGCGAAGAGCCGGCGTGCCCGAATGACCGCTTATGGCCCAAGGGCGCACTGCCGACACCCCTCATGGTGGTCCGCTTAGCGGAGCATCGCTGACGGCATTTGCTCACGCTGAGTTTTTCGCGTTTTGACCCCAAGCGGACCTGAGTGCGTACTCAAATCTTAAGCTGTGCGCCAGGCGTAGAGCGTGATATCGAAAGCTCTTCCTCGTTCATGTCCGCTGATACATCCGCAAAAAGAGGTGTGCTCAGATAACGTTCGCCGGTGTCTGGAAGCATGCAAAGAATGTTTGTCCCTTTATCGGCTTCCGCAGCAACCTTCAGCGCGCCGGCGAACGTCGCGCCCGACGTAATGCCGGCAAAAATTCCCTCCTTCGCAGCGAGCTCCTTGCTCCAATGAACGGCGTCGGGCCCGGGGGTTGGAATAACGCGATCGATGAATTGCATCGCGACGGCGGCGTCGGTGATCTTCGGAATGAAATCCGGCGTCCAGCCCTGCATCGGATGCGGCTTGAACGTGGGATGCGGTGCTGCCGGTGCTCCGTCCGGATTGCGGTCCTGCTTGATACCGCTGCCCAGTAGTTGGGCATCGGTTGGTTCGCAAACAACAATCTTGGTTTTGGGGCTCTCCTTCGCGAGCACCCGGCCGACGCCATTTAATGTGCCGCCGGTTCCGTAACCCGTGACCCAATAGTCCAATGTTTCCCCACGGAAATCGTCGAGTATCTCGCGCGCGGTTGTGCGGGAATGGATATCTGGATTGGCTTCATTCTCGAACTGCCGGGTCATGTACCCACGATGTGCCTTGGCAAGCTCGATGGCTTGTTGATCATGCCGACGGCGCGCTCGGCGGCAGGAGTTACGATAACCTTCGCTCCCAGGAACCGCATAAGCTTACGGCGCTCGACGCTAAACGGCTCTGCCATTGTGATCACAAGCGGATATCCTTTGCCCGCGCAAACCATGGCAAGACCAATTCCCGTGTTTCCACTGGTCGCTTCGATGACCGTCTGACCAGGTTTGAGCTCTCCTGACCTCTCGGCTGCCTCGATTACCCCGAGGGCCAATCGGTCCTTGACCGAGCCGAGGGGGTTGAAGGCCTCTATCTTGACGAACAGGTTCACGCCCTGCGGGGCCAAGCGGTTGATCCTCACCACTGGCGTGTTACCGATCGTCTCGTTGATATTTTCGTATTTCCGCCCCATGCTGCCCTCACCAAATTTTGCGTGTGGATTCAGCGCCGGTGCGGCCCGTTGCCTTGTCACTCAGCCAAAGTGAAGCAGCTGTTTCTGCGATCGCTCTGGGCCTCAGGTCCGCCGATCCTTTTGTATTTACGTCTCCGTTCGACGCGCAAAGTTCAATCGCCCGAATGATTTTGCCTGTCGGATTTTGCATCTAGCGCAAGTGCCCGGGCCTATGCTCTGATAGATTCAGCATTTTCGATCCAGGAGGCTGTTGTGCCCGGCGAGCGCGTGGAGCGTCGACTGGCGGCGGTGCTGGCGGCGGATGTCGCCGGCTATAGCCGCTTGATGGGCCGCGACGAGGAGCGCACACTCGCGCAGCTAAAGGCACTGCGAAAGACCCTCGTTGATCCGACTATCGCTGAGTACCGCGGTCGCATCGTCAAGACCACCGGCGACGGCATGCTGGTCGAGTTCGCCAGTGCCGTCGATGCCGCGCGCTGTGCAGTGGATACCCAGCAAGCCATGGCCAAACAGAACGCCGCCCTGCCGCCGGACTTCAGGATTGAATTTCGTATCGGAATTCACGTCGGCGACATCATAATCGACGACAACGATATCTTCGGCGATGGTGTCAACATAGCAGCCCGCCTAGAAGGGATCGCCGAACCTGGCGGTGTCTGTATTTCCGATGATGCGCACCGGCAAATTCGCGGAAAGGTCGATATTTCTTTCGAAAGCATCGGAGAGCAGACTTTAAAAAACATTGCCGAACCGATGCGAGTATGGCGAACACGTCCTATTGGCGAGGATGCGCTCGTGGACCAATCGAGTGCGCCTCCGGTAAAACGATCTCAAGCTCTCCCCTTACCCGACAAGCCGTCTATCGTCGTTCTGCCGTTCGACAACATGTCTGCCGAAGCCGGGCAAGACTTCCTCGCAGATGGAATCGTAGAAGCGATAACGGCAACGCTTTCCTGCGTTCGTTCCTTTTTCGTCATCGCACGGAGTTCGGCATTCACCTATAAAGGCCGGGCAACTAGTGCCCGCGACATCGGCAAAGAGCTTGGCGTCGCTTATTTGCTTGAGGGCAGCGTGCAGAAAGCCGGCAGCCGTCTCCGTATCACCGTCCAACTTATTGAGACCGAGGGAGGTGCACACGTCTGGAGCTCGCGCTACGACGGCACGATTGACGAATTCTTTGATCTCGAAGATCGAATAACGCAGCAAGTGGCAGGTGCACTGCAGCCTTCCATTCGCATTGCCGAAGTTGAGCGGTCACGACGTAAACGGCCCCAGGACCTGGGCAGCTACGACTATACCATGAGGGCCATGCCCCACGTCTGGGCACTAGAGAAGGACGAAAGCGCCAAGGCGATTAAACTCCTCGATAACGCGCTGATAATTGATCCCGAATACCCCTTGGCGCTGGCGCTTGCCGGCTGGTGCCACGCCCAACGCGCCGTCTACAATTGGGCGGATGATATCGTGGAGAGCCAGGCAATGGCGCGGTCGCTTGCCGAGCGGGCCGCGAACCTAAGCGGAGACGACCCGCTTGTCTTGGCAGTGCTCGGCGCTGTGCATACGTTTGTACGTAATCATGGGACCGCTCGCGTGCTACTTGAGCGCGCCCTTGCTCTTGACCCTAACTGCGCATGGGCTTGGAGTAGACTTGGATGGATCGACAATTATTCTGACCACCCGAACGAGGCCATCGAGAAGTTCGAACGCGCATTGCGCCTCAGCCCGATTGATCCGATGAATTTCAACAACCATGCGGGCATCGGCTCGGCGCATGAAATTTCGCAAGACTACGACAAAGCCGCGTCGCTGTATCGGCGCGCGCTGGAAGAGCAGCCCAACGCCCATTGGTTATATCGCAATCTGGCATCGACCTTGTCGGGTGCTGGCCGGATCGAAGAAGCTAAGGAGGCCTTTGCGAAGATGCTGCTCAGTTACCCAGATCTGACTGTTTCAAAATTTAAACAGGCAATGGTGTTTTCAAACGTGGCTCTCGACCGCATGGCAGAGAATCTCCGAAAGTTGGGCTTGCCGGATTAATCCGGCCTTGTCCTTTGATGATGATTCCTGCATGTGAATCGGCGTGGGGTCCGGGCGCCGATATGCGTGTTAAGCCGCTGACATCGTTGGTGTGAGCGGGGTCACTCGATGGCTCTGACTCACTTTCGATGATGAAGAAGCGCGCCGATCACCAAATTCACCGATCGATCTCGTTGAAAAGACTCTCGATTTTTCATCAATGCTTCTGGCCACAGAGGTGCGACCATGAGCTAACCGCGCTTCTCGGACAGAGCATGCTTATGTTGATGGAATGACTCAGTGAATCACCCTGATGCGAAGCGGCGCATCATCGAATTTGCGTCAGAGCCACTCGATGGCGCCGATCCACACCCGACGGCCACGAACTCAGTTTCGCTCGGCCTTTGCTCCCAGTTGCCGTCCCATAGCATCTCGAAGCGGTCTGCCATTCCAAGAGACGCTGGGAGAGCGTATGGTGCGCCTCATTATCCGCTGAACCTGGGAGGCAATCATGCAGTTCAGGACAACCGGACTACTGCTGCTCGGCGCGTTGGCGCTTCCCGCCTCAGGGATCGCACAAACTACCCCCGCTTCACCGACAATTACACGAACAGTCGTCGCTGCAACCAAACTGCCGACCGTCACGGACGTGCCGCTCCATTTCAAAGCGGTGAGCGTCACTCTTCAGCCAGACGAGAAGAGCGCCGTCTCGGCGGCCAACGGCATCCTTTACCAGATGTCGGGTTCGACCGAGGTCGTGTTCGATGGCAAGACCAAAACGCTCAACGCCGGCGAGGGGCTGTTCGTCTCCGGCGGAAGGACTGCGGCGCTTACGGCGGGCAGCGGAGGGCCATCTATTTTCCTCCACTTCTTTGTTGCTTCCGCTGTGGACCTGGGTCGGCCTGTCGAAACCGCACCCGCCGCCGTGAGAGAATTATATCGCACAGCGAATCCGATCCCCGACCTGAAGCCAGGCGGTTATGATCTCAATCTCACGCGAGTCACGTTTCCGGCGCAGATGCCCTCCAACCCGCCACACCATCGGTCAGGAGCGGCTTTGTACTTTATCATTTCCGGCACCGGGGCGAACACGGTAGACGGCAAGACAGAAGCAAGGGGACCGGGTTCCTTGATCTACGAACCCTACGCCGTCGTGCATCAATGGGGAAACCCAGGCGACGAGCCGTTGACGTTCTTGGCGTTCAACATCAATCCGGAAGGTGTGGCAGCCGTGCTTCCGGGTGCACCAGCAAACAATCAATAGCTACGGCGGGCGGACCGCCGCATCAGAGGACCGCTCGAATCCACATTTCCAGGAAGCGCTCGACTTTGTTCAGGAAGTTACTGAGCTTGCCGAGACCGACAGCCATCACCCTGAGATCCGCTTCAGCTGGGGTTATCCCACTGTCTCTCTGAGCACCGATAAACTCAAGGGACTGCCTGTGAAGCATCATGGCGAGTGGTTACTTGATCGCCTCGGATAGGTCCCTCGACTTCAAGCAGTGAGAAGCTACGATATGAACTGGCGAATTTAAGTCATGGTGGCAACGAACGGTCGCACGGTCACCGTATTCGGCGGAACCGGCTTTCTCGGCCGCCGCATCGTTCGGCATCTGCGCTCTCGCGGATTTCCCGTTCGGATCGCGTCAAGGCACCCGGATCGGGGGCACAGACAGTTTGGCCCTGATGATCCGCAGCTTCAATCCGTCCAGTCGGATATTCAAGACGAGCGGTCAGTCGCGGATGCGCTTGCCGGCGCCTACGGCGTTGTAAATGCGGTTAGCCTTTACGTCGAGCACGGACAGGAGACTTTTCATTCCGTTCACGTCGAGTCTGCCCAACGGGTAGCGGCTCAAGCACACCGTGCCGGAATCGATCGGCTCATTCATGTTTCAGGAATCGGCGCCGACGCCGCCTCGCCATCCCGCTACATCCGAAAGCGCGGCGAAGGCGAACTGGCAGTCCGGGCCGCGTTCGTCGAGGCACTTTTCATCCGCCCGGCGGTGATGTTCGGACCGGACGACGCGTTTCTCAATACCATCCTCACACTCCTCCGCCGGCTTCCAGTCAATCCGATGTTCGGCCGCGGCGTGACCAGATTGCAGCCGGCCTATGTGGAGGATGTTGCGGAGGCGATTGGTCAGACCATGCAGGGAGCGGAGGCGCCTTCAACGATCTTCGAGTTAGGCGGCCCTCGTGTCTACTCTTACGAGGAGTTTCTTAGAGCGGTGGCGCACCAAGCTGGACTTGCGCCTCGACTGATTCCAATCCCGTTTGCCGTTTGGCATGCACTCGCTTGGGCCTCCGAAATACTCCCGAGTCCGCTCCTCACGCGCAATCAAGTGGAACTGATGCAAATTGACACCGTGTCATCGCCGGAGGTCCCTGGATTTGTTGAACTTGGGATTACGCCGCACTCGGTCGAGGCAATACTCCAGAAGATGCTGCCGAATTCCGGATGAAAGAGGCTCCGCGATTTCGGTCGTCTCAATAATTGCTATCTGGACCACGGTCGAGGCCGGCCGAGCGGCCGAGGGTCGCGCCCCGTCGGCGGCCAAACTCGAGCGCATCACCGAATTTTTCAACAATGAGGTTGCCACGGGGAAGCTGCCGGGTGCCGTCATATTTGATCCAGCAACATGGCAAGCCGGTCTATCTGAAGTGTTTCGGTGTCCAGGACGTCGCGACCAACGTTCCGATGACTCCCGATACGATCTTCGCACTCCATTCGATGACAAAGCCGATTACCAGCGTCGCTGCGATGATGCTGATCGACGCAGGCAAGCTCTCGCTAACGGACCCGGGCTAATTCATTCCGGGATTTTCCTGTGAAGGTCGGCGTCAGTTATTCTGACACGCCTGACGGAAAGCACATTCTAAAGCTTGCCCTACTAGTAGATCGGCCGATAACCATTATGGACCTGCTGCGCCATACGTCAGGCATCACCTACGATTATATCGGCGGCAAACTGGTCATGAAGGCCTATTCGGAATCGAGCCTTTTCGACGGGCATTATACCAATCAGGTGTTTGCGAACCGCATCGCCAAATTGCCGCTGGCGCGGCAGCCCGGGACGCTTTGGCGTTACGGTCATTCGACAGACGTCGTCGGTCGCATCATCGAGATCATATTGGCAAGGCTGTCCTCTATCCGCTCGCCGAGCTAGAGGCATGGGATCGGAAGAATCTCGTGATCTGCCGTGCTATAAGAAGATCAAGCGGGACGGAGTTTGAGACATCGGGATGATCACGAACGGTCACCTAGAGGCCGCTGCGCAGCGCTCGCTGCCGCAAGGCGGCATCCGAGACGCGTCAGCTAAGGTGCGGCCCCGGTCCGCCCGCTGCTTCTAGCACCGCCGCCCGCCATTCGCGCTTGACTGGCAGGATGGGCGGCATCGGAGCAAGATCGGGTTCCGCAGTGGGCTCAGCGATCGAAACGATGTTCTCAGTCTGCGAGGCTTTGCGCATGAAGAGATTGTAAATCAGCCATTGCGCACGATGTCGCTTGCCGCGCATCGGAAAACGACTGGCGATCGAAGATTTCGAATAAAAGCCTTCATAGGCACTCCCCTGGCCGATGCGGAGCTCGTCGGCGGACATCTGCGCCGGGCGATAAACCACACGACCCTGGTCATACATTGTCCAATCATAAGACACGATGCGATTCGCCTTCTTGAGCTCATACCATGTGAGCGTTCCGGGGTAGGGCGTCAGCACCGAATAGGCGCAGGCGTCGTATTTGGACGCGATGTTGAAATCTACGGTTCGCTCGAAAACCGAACTGTCGTCTCCGTCGAACCCGAACATGAACAGGCCGAACACCATGATCCCGTAGGTATGCACCTTCTCCACGAGGGTCGCGAAGGTCTCCGGGCGATTGACGTGCTTGTGCACGCTGGTGAGCGTGTCGCGCGAGATCGACTCAAAGCCGATACTTAGCATTGTGCAGCCGCTTGCGGCAGCAAGCTCCAGCATGCGGTCGTCCTGCGCAAGCTTGGAAGTGACGCCGGCCTGCCATTGGATGCCACGCCCCCTCAAGGCGCGCATCACCTCCTTGGGACGCTCCGGCGTGCCAAAGAAATCGGCATCGTTTATCGAGATGGTGCTTGAACCGCAATTCTCGATCTCATGAATCACCTCATCGACCGGTCGGTAGCGGAACTTGAGGCCATTCATAAGGGGCTCCGCACAGAAGGTGCAGCCCTGATGGCAGCCGCGCGATGTCTGAACGAAGGTGCGGTTCACATAGCGATTCTTCTTCAGGAGATCGTAGCGGGGCATCGGCATCCCAACCATCGGATGCAGCGCATCTGACTTGTAAGGT
Source organism: Bradyrhizobium genosp. P (assembly GCF_049949265.1). Taxonomy (NCBI): domain Bacteria; kingdom Pseudomonadati; phylum Pseudomonadota; class Alphaproteobacteria; order Hyphomicrobiales; family Nitrobacteraceae; genus Bradyrhizobium; species Bradyrhizobium genosp. P. The sequence goes on from NZ_CP188195.1 coordinate 7,147,497, forward strand.
CCGCGCATCGTCCCCTGTTCGAGATCGGTCAATAGTCTGTCGATCACAAGCTCCACCTCGCCGATGACGACCGCATCGCAGTGCGTCAGCGCTTCGCGCGGCATAAAGCTCGGGTGCACACCGCCCATCGCGACGGGAATACCCTTGGCACGGAACCGGTCGGCGATTTCATAGCCGCGATTGACGTAACTCGTCATCGCCGAAATCCCGACAAGGTCCGCCTTGAGGTCAAAGTCGATGGACTCTATGTTTTCGTCGGTGAGCACCACCTCGTAGCGGTCCCGCGGGATCGACGCAGCGACCGCGAGTAAGCCGGCCAACGGAGAATACAGCGCCCGGTTCAGGTAGATCGGACGGGTGGTGAGCGAATCGGTCTTCGGATTGATGAGATGGATGATGCGGGTACGCACGATATTCTCCTGCGATACAGCCGACACAAGCGTCTTACGAGATCGTCAGAATTTGATGGAAAGCAGGCATTTCAATGACGCTTGATCGCCAATGGCATGGGCCCTCTCATGGCGCGGCCGAAGCCGACTACAATGTCATGCTGCGATGCGACTTCAATCCCCGCGGAGTGCTTGAAGTGTTTCCTCAGGATGGCAAGAAAGCAGATGCCAACGCGATCTTCATCGGGAACAACACGCCTTATCGTTCATTATTTTGATTATGTGTGACGCATACAAAGCGCCGAGTCTAGGTCGCCATCGATATCCCAGCGATGGAGGCCGGAGGGAGTCGAGATGATTAGCATCGTGCTTGTTGGTTTGTTCTTACTGGCAGGTGTCTCTCTTTCGGTAGCGCAGAGTGGTCATCCTGGCACTCCGCAGGAGCAACAAGCATGCTCTCGCGACGCTTCACGTTTTTGCCGCAAGCAGCTTGGAGACGAGGGAGCGGTTCAGCAGTGCTTGCAGCAGAACCGCTCCGAACTAAGCTCGGCGTGCCGGAAGGTGTATGAAAGCCACGGTATGTAAGGCAACCCCGAAGTAGGCGGCCAGCGTTCTGCCCTCGTGCACGCGGGGGCGGAAAGCGCCTGCCGCCGCTCGCGCCGACTTGCGCTGCGCCTTCGGAGACGACTTCTTGGTGGCCATTTCCTTCGTCGCCTTCTTGCCTTCGATCGGCATCAGCATTTCTTTCTGCCCTCCGAAGCCCTTCGCCCTTCTTCGCGGGCTTTGTGCTTGTTTTCCCTAGCGGCGTAATTTGACTTTGGCAGTGGCCTCAATCGGTTGGGCCGATGTCTCAGTAGGACACCGACATGGATTGTGCATTTATGGGGCGAGAACAACTTTCACAGTTATCCTAGGTTATAGGTCGCAAGTTCCATTCGGCCGTCTGGTCCGCCATGGGGCGGTTCCAATGATGCAGGACATGAAGGCGCATTTGGTGAAGCTTCGGTCGAAGCTGAGGAGTTCGAATTGATCAGCAAGCTCGCGACCAACGCGACCAAGAAAGAACTGTTCGCAAAGCTCGCCGCGCATCCAACCGGCGCTGGCTGAGGAGATCGAGCGCACGATGGATGTCAAGCTAGCGGCATGAAAGGCGCCGCAGATAGCGGCCTCTTTCGTCATGTCTCGTGGAGCGGTCAGCCCGGGCCGCGCTTTGCCGCTCGGCTAATTTGAATTTAACGGTCGCGTGGCTACGTTGAAGGCATGCCATTCGATAGACGAACAGGAATCGAGACCAGGCTATCGCGGTACCGCCTCGTGGAGCAGCGGCTTGCTGCGGAACCTGACGCCGCCTCGAACGCCGAATTGAAGAGACTGCGCCGGATTATTGCCGATTTGGAACAGCAACTTGTCGAGCTAGATGAAAAGTAAAGGCCGCCGCTCAGCTTGGCTACCTGCTGGAGGGCATCGACGGGCGGATGCCGCAACATACCTCGCGACCGCAGCCTCGCCGCACGCGTACATTTCGCTTCTCGCCAGCTGATTGAGTGTTTACTGTTCCACTCGGCGCTTGCCACCTGCCGCCATCCGCGATGCACCGCCTGCGGTCGTGGCCAAGCGCTCTATTAGTTAGAGACTTTCATCTCTTACCGCCCCCGTCAGCTCTAGCCCCCGGACGGGGGCTTTTAATTGGTGGCCTGTTTCGACGAGGGGCCTATTTCGGCCAGTGCCACAGCGCGTGGCAGTAGGGTATTTCGCACTGTCCGAAGGGGTGATGCGCGCGAGGGGCTCGCCAAGCTAAGTCCCTCAAAGTGGCCCCAGTGGTTGGGCACTGGGGCCTGTCCTGTGGGGGACATGACCCCGGGATTTGGGGTGCGGTCCGGGGCTACAGAGTTGATTCCTGCTCGAACAAATCGTTCCTAACTTCCGCGTGCTTGCTACCGTGCCCGCCGATCTCCGTCCGTGGGCCAAACGTAGTTGACGACGGCTTCGTTGACCTTGGCGCGATCCTGTCGTTCCGCTTCGGACAGCCGCGGCCATCCAGCATGAGACGACTTTCGGGATGCTTGTTCGCCCACTGCCAATACAGATCGAAGGCGTCCACTGGATCCTCCGGCTCACGCTACTTGCGAGTTCCGGTTACTACGTCGGACCGCGGGCCGAGTTCCTGCTGTCTGGGAGCGCGAAGCGCTCGCTACCCGCCGTGACGAGGATATGCTCTCGGCATAACCGAGGCCATCACCACGACCGATAGCACCGCCGAGATAGCCAGGCTGATAAAGGTGACCGGGGCGATCGTCCATGAGCTGGATCGCCAGGGCGTGGCCGAAGCGGTCGCCGATCTCGGGTTCGACCCGATGGAGATGGCGGGGGTGGTGGTCCCCGCCGCGGATGGCGAGGTCATCCCGCTGTTTCGGCCGAGGTCAGCTCCTTGATTCTGAGCGCGAAGCGCTTGCCAGGTATGCTTGTCGGGGTAGACCGGAAACGCCAAGTCGGCCGTTCCAACGGCGGTTTTGATCCTTAGCAGCCGGTGCCGCGCTCGATTCCGATGTCATCTAGTGGTTCATCACAGTGATTTTGACGTTTTGATACCGAGCCATTCGAGGATCGGCAAGTTTTCGGGTGGCAGGAGAATCTCGATGCTTCGGGGAACGCCGGGCTGACGGCGAATGAAACCGTTTCGTTCGAGGGTGACGATCATTTGGTGGACTGACGGCGGGCTGACGCGGAAATGGCGCTGAATGTCGGCTTCGGCGGGCGGCTGTCCGAACATGTACGAATAGGTATGGATGAAAGCGAGGTAGTGACCCTGCTTCTCGGTTAAGCGCGCGCCTGATTTTTGACTCATGGATCGATTCGTCCCGGCCTCCGACAAGGAGGCAAAGCATGAATGTACGTTATCGGGTCGAATTGAGCCAAGCCGAGCGCGACGAACTGACGGCGATGCTCGGCGGCGGCAAGCACGCCGCCCGCAAGCTCAAGCGGGCGCAGATTTTGCTGGCGGCCGATAGGGGCCGCAGCGACGAGGAGATTGCCCGGACCGTGAGTGTCAGCCTTTCCACCCTCAGCCGGACCAAGCGCCGCTTCGTGGAAGGCAATCTGGAGCGGGCCTTGAGTGAGGAGCCGCGTCCGGGCGCAGAGCGCAAGCTGACCGGAAAGGAGGAGGCCCTGCTGGTGGCGACGGCATGCGCCAAGCCGCCTGCCGGCCGCAAACGCTGGACGCTGACGCTGCTGGCCGACACGATGGTCAAGCTCACCGATCACGACAGCCTGTCGGGCGAGACCGTGCGTCGCCGGCTGGCCGAGAACGACCTCAAACCATGGCGCAGGGACATGTGGTGCATTCCCCATGTCGACGGCGAATACGTCGCCCGCATGGAGGACGTGCTCGATCTCTACGCCGAGACGCCGGATCCCGCCCGGCCGCTGGTCTGCTTCGACGAGACCCCCGTCCAGCTGATCGGCGAGGTGCGCCAGCCGGTTCCGGCCCAACCGGGACAGCGCGAGCGCTACGATTACGAGTATCGCCGCAACGGCACCGTCAATCTCTTCGTCACCTTCGATCCGTATCGGGGCTGGCGCAACGTCAAGCTCACCGACCGCCGCGCCGCCGTGGACTACGCCCACTGCATGCGTGAGCTCGTCGACGTCCATTATCCCGACGCCGCCTGCATCCGTGTCGTGCAGGACAATTTGTCGATCCATAAGCCTGGGGCGCTGTATGAGGCCTTCGCGCCCGCCGAGGCCCGACGCATCCTGTGCCGCCTCGAATTCCACTACACCCCGAAGCACGCCAGTTGGCTCAACATGGTTGAGTGCGAGATCAGCGTGCTTCAGCGCCAGTGTCTCGGCCGCCGCATCGACGACCCCAAAAGGCTCCGAAATGAGATCACAGCATGGCAACGGCGGCGAAATAAAACCCGAGCCCGAATCAAATGGATGTTCACAACCGACAAAGCCCGCGCCAAACTCGGCCGCGCCTATCCAGCCACCGCCAAAGAGTCAAAATCACTGTGGTAGACCACTAGTGCCCGTAGCAGACCACGTAGACTGAGACATAGGCGCAGCTTTGCTTGTGGTCGCGAGATCGAAGTCGGCATTGGTTGCAAGGGCAGCAGCCTTCTTGGCATCGCGCGCTTCCGCAGCGACCGAACCTCCCCTGCCGCGAGGGCAAGAGATTGGGAACGAAAGTCCTCGCCGCGACTTGGGAGAGTGAGATCGCCGCTCGCCGTTAACGACACGGCGCATGTCGCGGATAGCCAAAGGTCCTTCCTGCAAGGACCCGCTGTTCTAAGTAACAAGCGCTCGCGCAGATAGCCAAAAGCGGCGGTCTCCAGTTCCATATTGCTAGCCGCTCGCTGGGCTCCGGCGACTGCTGTTCGCCGAAACGAGCGCTCCCTCCAGGAGCACTCCCGGCACCTGCTCTGTGGCTCCTTGCTTTAGATTCTCAAAAAGCGGTTGCTTGACTCGCTTGGCTCACCTTAGGGTCGGAAGCTGCCGTTTTGCCCTCCGAAGGCACATTGTTCGAATCGTGTCGGGCGCGCCAGATTGCCACCATTCGGAATAAAACCGCGAACTCGAAAGATTCCGGGCACTTCGAGCGTTAGCGTCCCATTGGGCGGCAAAACCAGTTTTCGACCATATCGAAATCGGATTTTTGCCGCTCCACATGATGGACATACCCAATCATCCGGAATGTCCGCCCAACGCGTGCCGGGTGGCAACATTCCATCCGGATCGCCCTCCGCTTCGCTGTAGGCGTATTCGTCGTGACACACGATTCAATTGGCCTCGGCGAAGACGGTCCGACCCGTCAGCCGGTGGAGCAGCTCGCGGCGCTGCGTGCGATCCCGCATCTTGCGGTCTATCGCCCGGGTGATGCGGTCGAGACCGCCGAATGCTGGGAAGCCATCCTCAATACCCCTCGCCAAGCCGCACTCCTCGCCCTCTCCCGCCAGCCGATGCCTTTGCTCCGCCGCGAGCCCGGCAGCGAGAACAAGTCGGCCAAGGGTGGCTATGTGCTGCAGGAAGCCGAGGGTGGCGAGCGCAAGCTCACCGTCCGCAGCACGGGTTCGGAACTGCATCTTGCCGTGCAAGCGCGGGATATTCTTCAGAAGCAAGGTATTCTGACGGCCGTCGTCTCCATGCCTTGCCGCCTGGTGTTCGAGCGGCAGGACGCCGCTTACAAGAAGGCAGTCCTCCGAAGAACTCGTGCGCGCGTCGCGGTGGAAGCCGCGGTCGAGCTCGGCTGGGAACGCTACGTCGGTCTCGAAGGCCGCTTCGTCGGGATGCACTCCCTCGGAGCGTCAGCAAAGATTGCCGGCGTCTACAAGAAATTCGACATCAAAGCCGACGCGGTCGTGCGTGCCGCGCATGAGACATTGGCCGAGGTGGCCGCTCTCTAGCTGTGGAATCTCAGGCGCATGATCGCGCGATCTCACTCCGCCGCATGAAGCGCCTTGTCTGGGGCTGACAGACAATTAGGAACCTGCCTGTGGCGCCGGTGTTGGGTGCACAAATCAACCCGCACCACGGAGCGAACCCATGCCGGAGAAAGACCTCAACGCCCTCTTCCTCGATACCCTCGAGGACATCTATTACGCGGAAAAGCAGATCTACAAGGCATTGCCGCGCATGGCCAAGGCTGCGGCCTCCGATGACCTACGCGCCGCGTTCGAGAAACATCATAACGAGACGGAAGGACACATCGAGCGGCTTGAGCAAATCTTTAAGATCATGGGCAAGCCAGCACGTGGCAAGAAGTGCGACGCGATCGAGGGCATTATCGACGAGGGCAAGGAGATCATGGAGGAATACGCCGATACGCTGGCGCTCGATCCGGGCCTTCTAGCCGCGGCGCAGGCGGTCGAACATTATGAGATCTCCCGCTATGGCACCTTGAAGGCCTGGGCGTCCAAGCTGGGCATGAAGGACGCGGTCAAGCTCCTCGACCAGACGCTAGCCGAGGAAAAGAAGACCGACGATACGCTCAGCAAGCTTGCGATCAGCGCCATCAATGCCGAAGCCGCCTGAAGGAGATATCCGATGAAGCGATTAATTCTGGCCGTTGCCATCGCGGGCGCGTTCACCTCGAGCGCCCTGTCCCCCGCGCTTGCCCAATCGGTGGGCGAAAAGACCGGCGTCAACTCCATTCTCGGCGTCGCACCGAAGACGGAGGATTTCATCAAGGAAGCCGCCATGAGCGACATGCTGGAGATCGAAGCGGCCAAGATTGCCCAGCAAAAGGGCAACGCGACCGAGAAGAAATTCGCCGATCAGATGATCACCGATCACACCAAGACGACCACGGAATTAAAGCAGATGGTCAGTGGCGAGATGAGTTCCGCACTGCCAACCAGCTTGGATGACAGCTCGCAAAAAAAGCTCGACAAGCTCCGCGACGCCAAGCCGGAGGATTTCGCCAGCGACTACGACCCGATGCAGGTCAGTGCGCACAAGGACGCGGTCTCGCTGTTCGAACGCTACGCCAAGGGCGGCGACAATTCGAAGCTCAAGGATTGGGCTGGCAAGACCCTGCCCACGCTGCAACACCATCTCGCGATGGCCGAGGACATGGACAAGAACCGTAAGTAGCCGGCAAGAGCACGGCCATTGGGACGACGCGGATGGAAGGCGATTCGCGGCGGAGTCGGTGTCCGCCCGCGGCGCCGTGTGCCAAGTGTTGGAGACGATCCTTCCTGGCAAGGCAGGCGAACTCCAGCGTTCCCTGATAGATTGCGTGCCGATTCCAGATCTGAGCAATTTTTCGGAATCTAAGTGATCCTTGGGAAACTCGATGGCCCGACGCACCAGCAGCGCCGATCTCCCGCTCCATGGCGGACGCGTGCCTCCTTGGCTGGCGGAGCGCATGACGACCTTGGGCACCATCATCACACAGGCCGTGGCCACCATTACGGCCGAGATGCGTTCCTGCAACGGGTCTCGCACCCATTCTGGTTCCATCTGGCTAGGCCAACCCTCCAGCGTCGCCAAACGCGTGCTGGGCGGATGGACGCATTCCTGGAGGAGACCGACGACAACAAGCGCATGCCGTCGTTCGGCAAAGTCGCGATCGTCCCGTCGCCGGTAATGAAGATGGCGCCCATCACTGCCATGCCGAGTTATTCCAGGCGCTGAACGACGTCGGCTTCACCGTTCCGGCTGGCGGCGCCACCTACTGGGTCGGCAAAGCGATGGGGTCGACCGACTACAAGGATATCGATAAGCCCTACGACAAGACGGTGTCGAGCGCGGCCTATCTCGCCCAAAGGCAGCAGCCTATCCTGGCGTAACCTAGGCGCGGAGCGAGACATGCCGCTTCATCCGACCTGGACCGAGATCGCCATCCGCCTTGCACTGACGATTCTGGGCTGGCGCCGTCATCGGCTTTGACCGTGGCGCGCGCGTGCATGTGGCCGGCCTGAGAACCACTATCCTGGTCGGACTTGCCGCCTCGCTGTCGATGATCCAGGTCAATCTGCTTCTGACCGTCGAAGGAAAGGGCTCGACCTCCTTCATCGAGAGGATCTGATGCGGCTCCCGCTCGGTGTATTGACGGTGGAGCGGTTCATTGGTGCGGTACAATCGTCAAGAAAGGCGACCTCGTCACCGGTGTGACGACGGCAGCGACGCTCTGGCTTGTAACCGTGATTGGCCTTTGTCTCGGCGGCGGCCAGCTCGCGCTTGGCTCCGTGGCTACGATCATCGGCTTTGCCACGCTCGCGGTCCTCAAACGGATCGACGTCAAGATACCACGGCGTCATCGCGCGGCGCTGACGGTTCATTGCGAAGCCGATCCAGGCGTGATCGAGGCTATCCCGAAGTTGATCGAACCATTGCATCACAAGGCCCGGTTCCAGGAGCAGCGACGTAACAACGGATCTACCAACACCGATTACGTGTTCGAAGTGTCCTGGCGACGTCCCGAGGACGCTCGTCCGCCGGTCGATCTCCTGCGGTTACTCGAGGAACGCTTTGTCATCATGTCCTTCGAACTGACGACAACGAACGGCAAATAGGTTGGCCGTCCATTAGCCGCCCGTGGCGGGCGGGAATATTCCCGGGGGACGGTAGCTTAACCGGTCCGAACCATATCCGAACGAGGCGGCAGGGAACTCGGGAATGGCTTGGCGACCATGAGAGCCGCACGCTCGTTATTCTCCAACTCAATCTTCTGGGCGAGCATCACGTCGCCTGCGGCAAGTGAGCCGACCGGTCGAAAGCACCAGCCCATAACGACGCGCCCCTTGGAATCCATTTCGTAGACGTTTGTCGAAGTCCCGTAACAAATGCGGTATCGCTTGCCGGAATCGGAGCCGATGACGTCGAAACGCTTGTGTTTTTCGAATTGCGACAATTGCTCCGGCGAAAGCCAATCGGACAGAAGCGCAATTCCGCGGGCCTCGATCCTCTCGTAAGCGCGCCACCGGGCCCGTATCGCCGACAGCGTTGCGCGCACCGTTCCGGCCGCGCGGCGGAGTGCCACGAGCGCTCCAAAGTCGAAGCGGACGATCATGGCGTCAACCGCCGACCAGTCTTGGATAAAACAGCGTCTCTTCCGCGGTGGGATCCAGCGAACGGATGAGCGCCGCCTCCCCGTGCGCTTTCCGTGTCGCGGCAGTGTAGCCGTCTGATGTCAGCTGCTTGAAACGCGCTTCCGCCCAGGCCAACTGCGCACTGTCCTCGGGATCGAAATAATGGCGGGAGTCTCCGGTGTGATCCATGATCAATAACGTTGCCATCATGGTCTCCTTTGCTGCCGTGACAATCTGGTCAGCAAGCCAAAGTTCCTAAGCTACGCGCGTGCCGCGGAACCGGCAGCCCTTCGATCGAGAGAATCGCCAGGGAGCGATAGCAACAATCCGGATTTTTGCATGTTGGTCCGCGTGAGCGTCGGGCGGCGCTATGGGGTTATCGCCGACAGCCTCGCTCACCTCCCACAGTGTCCAGGGAACCCAGCAGATGAGAAACGAAGGATTGACCAATCCGACCGGCCGATATCCGAAGCCTCCTTTCAAGAAGCAGTCTCAGCCGTGGCCCGGTCTGGCAAACGCGATGGACCCTCGCCCTGATCACGGTGAGACCAGCTACAAGGGATCGGGCCGCCTGGCGGGCCGAAAGGCGCTGATCACCGGCGGTGATTCCGGCATGGGCCGCGCGGCGGCGATTGCTTTCGCCCGGGAGGGCGCCGACGTTGCGATCAATTATTTTCCGACGGAAGAGCCGGACGCCCAAGACGTCATCGCCTTGATCAAGGCAGAGGGGCGTATCGGGCTTGCCATTCCGGGCGACCTCAAGAATGAGGCATTCTGCCGGGACCTGGTCGCGCGGGCGGTCGAAGGCCTTGGCGGCCTCGACATCGTTGTCAGCAATGCGGCCCGACAGCAATCGCGTGACTCCATCCTTGACGTGTCCTCGGACGATTTCGATGCGACGATGAAAACCAACATCTATGCGCCGTTCTGGATCATCAAGGCAGCGCTACCGCATCTGAAGCCGGGTTCATGCATCATCGGGACCGCGTCCGAACAGGCCTACGATCCCTCGCCAGAAATCTATGATTACGCACAGACCAAGGCTGCGACCATGAACTACGTGAAATCGCTGGCGAAGCAGCTCGGCCCGAAAGGCATCCGGGTAAACGCCGTAGCGCCCGGTCCAATCTGGACACCGTTGCAGGTCTCCGGGGGAGCCTCGATGGAAAAGCTCGAGAAGTTCGGCGGCCAGACACCGCTCGGCCGTCCGGGCCAGCCAGCAGAACTCGCCTCGATCTATGTCCAGCTCGCGGCGGCGGACGCCAGCTATGCGACAGGTCAGGTCTACGGGGCGGCGGGCGGATCGGGCCAGCCCTGACGCGTAGGCTGCCGCGGTCGAGCCGTTTGTCGACCAGCCATCACATCGGGGTCAGCAACAACCTTATTCCAGCTGACCCAGGCCGGCAGTATCCTCGCCTATAGGCGAACCGAGAGGGACTTCGATGTGGCAAGATAGCCCCTCAGCTCCAAAGATCATTTCGCTCTTGGCTTTCAACGATGCGACCAGAGCCCGCTCGATGAGTTCGCGGCCGAAGCCCTTTCTGGCCGGCGCCGCGGCGGTCGGAACCCCAGCCTCCATCCGGTCGAGTGCCAGTATTGGCGCCTTGCCGTCGCTTGCCGAAGGTCCCAGGAGATCGCGAGCGTGCCGCCGGAATGTTTAAGCGCCCCGTACTTCAGCGCATTGGTGCTCAACTCATGCAGGGCTAGACCGAGCGTCTGCAGGAGTTCGAAGTTTAACGCAATCGGCGGGCCGCTTATCTGAACCTTCTCGCCTTCGGTCGCACCGACGGCCTCGATTTCAAAACGGATCAGATCCCCGAGGTCAACCTTGTCGATCGGTCCGCCGCTCACGAGACTTTGCACGCGGCCAAGAGCGGCGAGTCTGGCGGACAACACATCAAGCTTCTCGCCCTTGCCGATCGTTCTGCGCGAAATCGATTGAACCACCGTCAACAGATTGCGCGTGCGGTGTTGGAGCTCCGAGATAAGTACGTTCTGCCGGCTCTCGGCAACCGTGATCGTGGTAATATCGACGAACGCAATTACGACACCTTCGATCTTCTGATTGCCGCCGCGATAAGGCGACAGCCGAACCAGATAATGCGTGGCGCCGTCCTCCGTCCGCACCCGCCGTTCGACAGTTCCGCCCTGGTCGAGAACCAGCCGGATTTCCCCGGCCAGGCCGGCAAGGTTGAGCCTGCTGGACAGATCCGTGATGGGACGGCCGCGGTCTCCGGGCAGAATATTGAATATTCTGGCGACCGTCGGCGTATAACTACGGATCGTCAGGCCCCGGTCCAGAAACACCGTCGCGACATCCGTGCTCTCGAACAGGTTCTGCGGGTCGCTATTGGCGCGGTCGAGCGCATCGACCTTGTTGCTCAGCTCGGCGTTGACGGTGTGCAGTTCCTCGTTGACGGACTGAAGCTCTTCTTTTGACGCCTCGAGCTCCTCGTTGGTGGATTGCATTTCCTCATTGACCGAAACCAACTCCTCGTTGGAGGATTTCAGTTCTTCCAGCGCGGTTTCGTATTCCTCGATCATGGATTGCAGTCGATCCCGCGTCTCGCGCAACTCTCGTTCCACGTGCAGCGCCGCGCCCTGGTGCGCGAAATTTGCGCGCGCCAGCGCTTCTTCGGGGCTGAGAACAGGACCCTGATCGAGAAACAGACGATTTCTCGGAACAGGCGCAAGCGGCGCAAGACGGCTGCTCCTATCCGGGGTCGGATCGACTGGAAATTGCCGATCAAGCGGGGCGTTGCTTGCGACTGCCCATTCTTGCGCCCACCAAAACAAAGTGACAGTCCGATGCCCCGCCGAAAACTGACTGATCGCTTGCAGATTGCCGTTGGTCTCTCCGAACACGATCAAGATCTTCTGAGCAAGGTGCCTAAAACGATCCGCTCGTTCGCGGATCGGGAGCCCATCGTACGTCTGGGCGAAAGCCCGACGCGGTGCGTTCTCCTGATCGAAGGTTTTGCAATCCGACAGAAAGTCGTGGCCGGCTACAATCGGATACTCGCATTCTACGTCCCGGGCGATGCGCCTGACCTTCACGCGCTACATCTTCCGGTCATGGACCACGATCTTACAAGCGCAGGGCCGGCAACGGCCGCGTTCATCTCGCATGCCAACATCAGGACTATGCTACGCAGCTCCTACTCCCTTACCGATGCCTTCTGGCGTGAGACCCTGGTTGATGCCGCGATATACCGGGAATGGGTGGCTAACGTCGGGGCGCGCAATGCGATCGGCAGAATCGCTCACGTCGTTTGTGAACTCGCAGCCCGGCTGGAAATCGTTGGGTTGTTGAAGGATAACGTATTCGAACCTCCCTTCACCCAAGCCAACATGCCGGACGCCTGCGGTCTATCGAATGTGCATGTCAACCGGAGCTTGCAAGAGCTGAGGCATCGCGGCCTCATCAAGTGGCAAGGACGGACGGTAACATTGCTCAACCGGAGGGGTCTGGAGGCCGTTGCCGAGTTTCAACCCGAATATCTGCATCAAGACCAATAGCGTGCAGGTTGAAGCACCTTGCGACAGAAATGCCCTTTATCGGCGACGGGTCGGAAATGCACGTCCGCGGCCGACGGCCGTGTAGAGGACGCTTGAACTGGCGGTCTGAAATCGGATGCAATATCCGGACGGGAACGCAGATCCAGCGAAGCTCGCAACGGGTCATCCGTTCTTTCCGGTCGCGGCCGCGCGCTGATGCACCGTCCCGACGGCTCTCGTCAGGTTATGGACAGTGTTGATCAGGGCTAGATGCGATAAGGCCTGCGGAAAGTTTCCCAACTGCCGTCGCGCGACGGGATCATATTCCTCAGCCAGAAGACCGACGTCGTTACGTAATGACAGCAGCCGTTCGAGTAGCCTGCGCGCATCATGGCATCGGCCCTGCAGGACATAATTGTCCGCTAGCCAGAACGTGCAGGCGAGAAAGGTGCCCTCGCCTGCCGGCAGTCCGTCGTCTCCTTTCTCTGTACGGTAGCGCTGCACCAGGCCATCGCGCATCAGGTCCTTCTCAATGGCAGCTATCGTGTTACGGATTCGGATATCGGAGGGCGGCAGAAAGCCGACCATCGCGGTCAGCAGAAGACTGGCGTCAAGCTCCGTCGAACCATAGGATTGCACAAAGCTGTTCTGAACCGGGTCGTAACCTTGCACGCAGACCTCGCGGTGAATGACATCCCGAATGCTGCGCCAATGCGCGACCGGTCCGTCCAGACCAAGTTCCTCGACCGAACGCACCGCTCGATCGAATGCGACCCAGGCCATGATCTTGGAATGCGTGAAGTGCCTGCGGTCGCCGCGAACCTCCCAGATTCCGCTGTCGGGCTGGTTCCAGACGGCTTCGAGATGATCGAGCAACCTGCGTTCCAGGCTCCAGCTCGCGCGGTCCGACGGAAGGCCTGCCTTTCGCGCCACGTAAAGGGCGTCGAGGAGTTCTCCGTAGACGTCGAGTTGAAGCTGCTTCGCCGCGGCGTTACCGACGCGTACTGGCGAAGACCCTGCATAACCAGGCAACCACGCGAGCTCACGTTCCTGTTGGTGGCGTTCGCCAGCCACGCCGTACATGATCTGCAAATCGCCAGGACTGCCGGCAATTGCGCGCAGCAGCCATTCTCGCCATGCCCTCGCCTCCTCGACGAACCCGGCGCCGAGCAGGGCATATAGCGTAAAGGTGGCATCGCGGAGCCAGCAGAAACGATAGTCCCAATTGCGACTGCCGCCGACTTTCTCGGGCAGCGAAGTCGTTCCGGCGGCAACAATGCCGCCGGTCTCGCGATGCGACAGCGCCTTCAATGTCAACAGCGAACGCATGACCGCCTCTGACCATTTGCCCTCCTTCGTAAAGCGGTTCGACCAGTTGGCCCAGAACCCCTCGACCTGAGCCAACGCTTCACCGGGCTGATGCGGCGCAGGTGCCGGATCGTAGGAGCGTGACCAACTGAGTATAAAGCTCACTTGCTCGCCGGCCGTGATGTCGAATTTTCCGACGGTAGTCAGTCCCTCGCCGCGCAACGGTACGTCAGCTGCGAGGATTAGCATGTCGGGACCGGCCGTGATTTCACGGCGGCCATCGTCGCGTCTCGACACCCAGGGCACGATGGAACCGAATTCGAAGCGAACGATCAACTCTGTATGCATCGTGACGGTGCCGCGCTGGCCCCTCACGATCCTGACGAGATCGGCAACACCCTCGCGGCGCGACATGAAATCGATCAGGCAGATCGCGCCGGTTTCCGTTTCGATAGTCGTTTCAAGAATCATCGTGTCGCCGCGATAGCGGCGTGTCACGCACACGGGCTCGGCAAGCGGCGCGATCAGCCAGCGGCCGTGTTTCGGCTCTCCCAGCAGCGCCGAGAAGCACGCTGCGCTGTCGAAGCGCGGAAAGCTAAGCCAGTCGATTGATCCGTCCCGGCCGACCAGGGCCATGGACTCGCAATTGCCGATGGCGGCGTAGTCCTCAATGCGAGCCGGCATGGCGCCTCAACCTTGCCCGCTGATCGCGTCGAAGCCGTGGTTCCGCGACCGAGGCCGTCGTCAGCATTCCGGCTGCAAATATCAGCAGACCGCCGACCAGCAACGGCATCACCCGCGAAAGTGTGCCACTCGTTATGACAGCGTCGTTCCTTGCCTCGCTTCCAAAGCGGCCATGGGTCCGATGCAAAGAGGGAACAGGCGAGACCAGATTATCTTTCCGTTCCGGAGAAACCGGCTGCGTGGTCTCCTGGCCCTGAAAGGCAAATTTTGCGAGGTAGCGATCGAGAAAAGCCGGTAGAACCATGTTTCCAAGGATGACTTCGAGCGTGCTCAATCCGATCCAGTATTCCCGTCGCGGATGCCGAACCGCGTTGAACACTGCTCCAGCAATGACTTCCGGCTCAAACACGGGTGCGACCGGGCGAGGCTGCCGGGGCATGTGCGTCCGTGCCCAGTCGAATTGCGGGGTGTTGACCGCGGGCAGTTCCATGATTGTCAGGGCGATCCGGCTGCCTTCATGGATCAGCTCGGTTCGAAGCGAGTTGGTGAAGCCGCGGATCGCATGCTTTGAACCGCAATACGCAGACTGCAGTGGAATTCCGCGGTAGGCAAGCGAGGAGCCGATTTGAATGATCTTGCCACGATTGACGCGACGCATGTGCCGTAGCGCCGCCATCGTTCCATGGACGACGCCAAGATAAGTCACTTCGGTGACGCGACGGAATTCATCCGGCGTCATCTGCCAGACCGGCGCGAACACCGTGACCATGGCATCGTTGATCCAGACATCGATGGCGCCGAAGGCCGTTTTGACTTCGTCCGCAGCCGCGAAGATCGCCTCGGCGTCGGATACATCGCCTGCAGCAACCACGGCGCTGCCGCCAAGCGTTTCGATCTCGCGCTTGACTTCTTCGAGAGCCGTGGCGTCCCGCGCGATCAAGCCGATGCGCCAGCCGGCAGAAGCAAAGCGATGCGCGATCGCCCGTCCTACGCCGGCGGAGGCGCCGGTGATCACCACAACCTCGGGAGACGATGCATGAACTGTCGTCATTGAAGCACTCCGGCAACCGCCCGGCCGAGTATCCACGTAGCCGTTCCGCGCCAACCAGGCGAAGACCCACTTGGGCATATCCTCGGGCGTCATCTTTCCATTCGTATCAACGCAAGTCTCGTCGTCGACAACCTTTATGCAACGCGTCGGTCTTCCCGGCGGTTGACGTTCAAGTCGCCGCGCCGGGCAAGATTGCGGATTCGATCCGCGGTCCGGCACGCGATGGCCTGGATCGTGAGCGACGGGTTGACGCCTCCCACGGTCGGGAACACCGAACCGTCGCAGATCCAGAGATTGGGCACATCCCAGCTGCGGCAATCAGCATCGACAACGCTGGTTTCGCGGTCGTCGCCCATCCGGGCGGTTCCGTTGAGATGACAGGTGTCATCTTCCTGAGTCCAGATATTCTTGGCGTCGACGGCCTGCAGGGCTCGCGTCATGAATTTCAACGAATGATCGATCAGTCGCTTGTCGTTGTCGCACCAGGAATAGGTGACGCGCGGGATGCGAAGCCCGTACTGGTCGACCTCATCGGCAAGCGTGACCCGATTGGTCTTCTGCGGCAGCATCTCGCCGACGATCTTCAACCCGACCACGTGGTTGTAGTTCTTCATCTCCTCGATCAGGCGCCCTCCCCACAGTCCGTGCGCGCTCATCAGGGTATTGGCCCATAACTGCGGCAGCGGACCCTGGCTCATGTAGCTGTAGCCGCCGAAGAAGTCCTTGCCGCTATCCTCGTAGTTCCAATGTTCGGTAATCGCCAGCGATGGCGGTCCCTTGTAGGAGCGAACCTCTTGATCCATCAGGCCCCAAACGGCCTGGTTGGACTGCGCCATCAGGTATTTCCCGACCAGCCCCGAACGGTTCGCCAAGCCGTCGGGAAACTTTCCGTTGGCCGAGTTCAGAAGCAACCGCGGCGTTTCGATCGCGTAGCCGGCGACGATGACGTTACGCGCCCGCTGGAAGTGCCAGGCGTCCTCGCGATGATAATGCACACCGGTTGCCAGCCCATGATCGTCCGTTTCCACTTGACCGACCATCGCGAGATCGCGGATCTCCGCGCCAGCCGCGAGGGCGCGCGGAATCCAGGTCACCAGCGCGCTTTGCTTGGCATTGGTCGAACAACCGGTCACGCAGAAGCCGCGATAGACGCAAGGATGTGCCAGCCCGCGCGGTGCCGACAAGGTCGCAAGCGGCGTTTCCGTCCACTTGACGCCCAGCGCTTCGCATCCCCTGGCCAACACGCGGGCGGCGGCATTCAGTGGATGCGCACGATACGGATAGCGCGGACGATGCGGTCCCCACGGATAAGTCACGGGGCCGGCAATCTTCAGCGCCTGCTCGACCTTCGTGTAGTAGCTCCACATCTCGCGCCAGTCGAGCGGCCAATCCGCGCCGTAGCCAAGCAAGCTGCGGGACTTGAACCATTCGGGCCGGAAGCGAAGGGAGACCATTGCGAAATGCACGGTCGAGCCCCCCACTGCCTTGCCGCTGTTGTTGCTGCCCATCCGCAGCGGATTGGCGCCGTCGACGATACGATCGTCGGTCCAGTAGAGTTTTGTCTGTTCTGATTCGTCGGAAGCAAAGTCCTCGAGCGGACGGAAGTAGGGGCCAGCGTCGAACGCTACGACCGAAAAGCCGTATTCGGCCAGCTTGCAAGCGAGCGTGCCGCCGCCCGCGCCGGTGCCGACGATCGCGAAATCGACCGTCTCATCCTCATTGTATTCGCGCATCGGGACCCATCCGCCTGGACGAAACACGTCGGGGGCGCGGCCGCGACGCGCGCGCGGGGTGTGCAAGGGATCATCGAAGGGATCATCGAACATGGCGATTGATCCGGAGCACAGATGCTTCCTCGGTATCCCTGGCTTCGGCGGCCTCCCAGGGATCGCGATCGCCAAAATCGAGACGGACGTAGCCGCGTGGGCTCGCCGGCCCTCCCCAGCCGATTTCGCTCCACGCCGCCGGATACGCGTAGTAGGCAAGCACGATGTCGCGTGCCATGCGCTTCTCGAAAAAGTCCTTTGGCCGCAACTCGCCCCACTCCGGCGCGTGCAATTCGCCGCGCTGCATGCGTTCAAGCAGCGAGACCTGCAGCCCCTCCGCCAGGCTGCGGAAGCTCTCCCCATAGGCCGATGCGGCTTCGGCATCGATCGCCCTGAGGCCGAGCCGCCAAGCCTCACCTTCTCTCGGCATTCCCCCCACGCGATAGCCGTCGGACGCGCCGCTGTAAAGCTTGTGATCGATCGACGCGGCCACCGGTATCGGCGCCCGCGTTGCCGGCTGCGGCACGATGCGCGCCGCGAGCGCATTGACCGTCTCGAACTCTTGCGCGGTAAAGAATCGTGGCTCGCGTTCGATGGCCAGCCGGCGCGTAACGACGCGGCGGGTCTGTTCATTCCAGGATGGGCCCATACGCTTGGACAGCACATCGTATCCAGGATAGCGGTTCTGACGGTCTGAGGGCCGGTCAAGCATCGGCATGATCCTCCATCAGCCCAAGCGCGGCGAGGCCGGCAAGCGCGAGACCTGCGAAACTCGGCGGCGCCGGTATCGGAGGCCCGTTCAGGATGTTCTGGGACCAGTTCCGCCATCCGCCCATGTTGCGGGACACGCCGTAAGCGTGAAAGCCCGCGCCGGCGAATCCCATGACGGCCAGCAGCCGCATCCACCAGCGTGTAAATGCATGCCGCCGTCCACGGCCGCCCGCCACCGTGGATGCGAGCAGCACGGCGCCGATCGGCGGCAGCGTCACCGGAAGCAGCATGAACGGATTGTGATACGCGCCCCGGAAATGCAGCAGGCCCGCTTCGCCTGTCGTCCCCAGCAAACCCGCGCTCACCACTGCGGCCGTGGTACGCCCGGCCGGCAGATCAAAAATTTCCGGTCGGGCTCCCGGTTCACTTTCGCGCACGCGCTCCGAGCAGTAGCCGACCAGGCCGGACAGCAGGATGGCCATCGGCGCTCCCAGCGGGGCAGCGTAAAACAGATTCTGCCAGCTGAAGCCGCCAAGCTTCTTCCCGACGTTGTAAAGATGGAAACCGGATCCGGCGAGACCGGTGGCCGCCGCCAACAGATAGACGGTGTCGCGCGCCCGATGGGCAAACGGCCGAATATCCGATGTGCCGTGGATGCTGGTGGCGAGCGTCAGCGCCGACACGATCAGCGGCGTGAACATCGCCCTGTTCTTGAAGGAGCCTCGATAGTGCTCGATGCCGCTGTCGGCGAGCACAGACGCCGCCAGCGTTCCGGCCGCGCGATTAAGTCGCCGTGCCGCGAGCACGGTGCTCTGTGTTTTTCTCCTTTGCGCGGGCTTAAGCATGACGTCGCGCCCGTTTCGGCTCCGACCGTTCGCGGCGGCCACTGGCCGCGCGAGTGCCGATCCAAGCGCCACTCCCGCAAGAGCAAGTCCCACATAGACAGGAAAGTTAGGATCGTTTGTTCGGCTCATGGGCATTCGACCGCATAACGCGCGGCATCCTGACGTTTGAAGGACAGTCCGTTGCCGGGACGCGACCGGTCGGGACTTATCGCGCCGTCGCGAGGCACCGGCGCGCCGTCGAACAGCAGGCGTTCAATCCGGACATGATCGTGAAACCATTCCAGGTGCCGCAACCGTGACGAGGCGCAAGCGACATGCAGATGCTGGGCCGGCGCGCAGTGCCCCGAAAGGTCGGTGTGAAAGGCCTCGCACAACGCGGCGATTTGCAGAAACGCGGTGATGCCACCGCAACGGGTCACGTCGGCTTGCTGCACATCGACCGCGTTTGCCTGCAACATCCGACGCACATAATCGACCGTATACGCATACTCGCCGGCAGCGATCTCCATTCCGGCCGGCACGCGCCTGCGCATCTCGCGCAACCCCTCGAGGTCGTCGGAGGAGACCGGCTCCTCGAACCAACCGACCCCCTGCTCGGCGAACTCATGCCCGAGTTCGAGCGCCTGCTGCACTCGATAGGCCCCGTTGGCGTCGACGAACAATACAGCTCGGTCACCGATCGCCCGCTTTGCCATCTGCACGCGATGAGGGTCCTCCTCGGGGTGCGAACCGACCTTCATCTTGACAAACGAACAGCCCTGCTCGCCGACCCACCCGCCAAGCTGTTCTTGAAGCTCATTGTCCGAATAGGTGGTGAAGCCGCCGCTTCCATAGATCGGCACGGAGTTGCGGTAGCTGCCCAGCAACAGGAAGAGTGGGACATCGAGAATCCGTGCCTTGAGATCATACAGTGCAGCGTCGACAGCGGAAATGGCAGTCGCCGCCAGTCCTTCCCGTCCCAGATTTCGGGCCTCGCGATGCATCGAAAGCCACGCGCCTTGCGGATTCAGGACATCGCAACCCTTGATGGTCGAAGCGAGCTTGTTGCA
This sequence comes from Bradyrhizobium genosp. P, assembly GCF_049949265.1. Lineage (NCBI taxonomy): Bacteria > Pseudomonadati > Pseudomonadota > Alphaproteobacteria > Hyphomicrobiales > Nitrobacteraceae > Bradyrhizobium > Bradyrhizobium genosp. P. Next base: position 7,167,329 of record NZ_CP188195.1, read on the forward strand.
GATCAGCCTGACGATCGCAGCACTTGAATACGTATAGCCGATGCCGGTCTGGCCGCCACCTGCAATTTCGACGATGACCAGCGTCGTCGAATCCCAGCTGATCGTCCCATCGGCCTCGGGCCGGTCGGTCGGAACCTCGAACGCCTGCGCACGTACACTTTCGATCGAGACGTCCGGCTTCATGGTCAGCCTTTCCCGGGCAGAACGCTCGTAAGCAATTCCTTGGCGCTGTTTTTCAGCACGCTTCCGAGTTCGGGCTCCGAGGGGATCATGCTGACGAAGTTCTTGGCATCCTTGAGCGTGATATGCGGCGGCAAGGGCGGCACGTTCGGATCAGTGTAGGCCTCTAAAATCACCGGGCGGTCCGCCGACAGCGCCTCGTCCCACGCCCGTCCAACCAGATCGGGGTTGTCGACAAAAATGCCCTTCAGGCCGATCAGTTCGGCGTACTTGTGATAGGGAAAGTCCGGAATGCTCTGGGTGGATTCGGTCTTGCCTGCGCCGAGCTGAATCCGCTCCTCCCAGGTCACCTGGTTGAGATCGCGGTTGTTGAGCACGAGCACGATCAGCCGCGGATTCGACCATTGTTTCCAGTATTTGGAGATCGTGATCATCACATTGAGGCCGTTCATCTGCATCGCGCCGTCGCCCATGCAGGCGATCACCGTGCGATCGGGATAGGCCATCTTTCCAGCGAGCGCGTAGGGTGTTCCAGCGCCGAGCGAGGCTAGGCCGCCGGACAGTGACGCCTTCATGCCACGGCGCATCTTCAGGTCACGCGCGTACCAGTTCGCGACGGACCCGGAATCGGCGGTGATGATCGCGTTTTCCGGCAGCCGCGGCGACAATTCCCAGAATACCCGTTGCGGATTGAGCGGCTCGGCGCTGTCCATCGCGCGCGCTTTGAGCGTCTGCCACCAATCCTTGAGGCCATCCTCGACACCGCGCCGCCACGCGGATTCCTCCTTCTGGGTCAGCATCGGCAGCAGCGCACGCAAGGTCGTCGCACTGTCGCCGACCATATTGACCTCCATCGGATAGCGCAGGCTCAGCCTCGTGCCGTCGATGTCGATCTGAACCCCGCGCGCCGCGCCGGGTTTGGGTAGGAATTCGCTGTAGGGGAAGCAGGATCCGACCATCAGAAGGGTGTCGCAGTTTTTCATCAGGTCCCAGCTCGGCTTGGTTCCGAGCAGTCCGATCGAGCCGGTGACGAACGGAAGATCGTCCGGCACCGCCGCCTTGCCGAGCAGTGCTTTGGCAACGCCGGCCTGCAGCCGTTCCGCGACCGCAATGACCTCGTTGGTTGCATCGAGGGCGCCGGCGCCAACCAGCATCGCGACCTTTTTGCCGCTGTTGAGGACATCGGCGGCCGCTGAAAGCAAGCTGTCCTCGGGCAATTTGGCGGGACCAGCATAACCGATCCCCGTGTGGGTCGCGCCGTGCGCGAGCGGCGGATCTTCGTATCGGAGTTCCTGGAGATCGTTCGGCAATATCACGCAGGAGACGCCGCGCCTGTTGTCCGCGATACGCACGGCGCGGTCGATCAGGTGACGGACCTGTACCGGGACGCTCGCAAGCCCGACATATTCCGCCACATCCTTGAACAGGTCCTGGAGGTCGACCTCCTGCTGATAGCTGGCCCCGAGCCCGCTCCTTGCCTGCTGGCCGACAAGTGCAACAACCGGAACGTGATCCATCTTCGCGTCGTAGAGCCCGTTCAGAAGATGGATCGCCCCGGGACCGGAGGTCGCATAGCACAACCCGACCTGGCCGGTGAACTTCGCATGAGCCGACGCCATAAATGCCGCCATCTCCTCGTGGCGGACCTGGACGTACTCCATCTTGTCCTTGGCCCGTTCCAGCGCGACGTCGAGGCCGCCCACACCATCGCCGGGATAACCGTAGACCCGTTTCAATCCCCACTCTGACAGTCGATGCCAAACGAATTCGCTGATGTTCATGTGCGCGTTCCGAGATGAAGCCTTTGGGGAAGCCTTGGGCCGGATTAGTTTTGGCCGGATTAGATGGGCCTGACAGTTTCCAAACGTGGCTTGCGAACGAACGTTGCATCATGAGTTCGTTTTAACTTTCGTCCCGACGCTCGGAAGCCAATCGGATGACGCGCAGGACGTCCGGACCAATGGCCTTATCCGAACTGCAACTAAAGGACGGCCGTCCTCGACGAAGGTATCGACCGGTTTTCGCCCCGAATTGGAACCGAGGCTGGAGGTGCCGGTTTATTTGCAGAGCAGCAGGCGGGCTTTGCAGGAACGCGCCATGTCCGAAACCGATGCACCGGCCGAACGAAAAGACCAAGACCGAAAAGACCAACACAACGCCACCGTCGAATACGATGGGCCCGCGGGCGGGTGGGGATCGCTCAAGGGCATCGTCCAGATATTCGGAAAGGAATGGGACAGTCCCACTGCGCTCGACACCCTGAGGCGGCAGAACAAGCCGAAGGGGTTCATGTGCGTGTCCTGCTCGTGGGCCAAACCGGCCGACTACCACACGTTCGAATTCTGCGAGAACGGCGCCAAGGCGACGTTGTGGGAACTGACTTCCCGCCGCTGCACCCCTGATTTCTTTGCCAAGCACACCGTCACCGAGTTGCAGGGCTGGGACGATTATGACCTCGAGCAGCAAGGTCGGTTGACCCATCCGATGCGTTATGACGCCGCCACCGATCACTACGTGCCGTGCACCTGGGACGAGGCATTTGCTGCGATCGGTTCACAGCTCAAACTGCTCGATCCGAAATCGCTCATCTTCTATTCCTCGGGGCGCGCCAGTCTCGAGACTTCCTATCTCTACGCCCTGTTTGCGCGGCTATACGGCTGCAACAACCTGCCCGACAGCTCGAACATGTGTCACGAGACGACGTCGGTCGCGCTGAAGAAGTTGATCGGCGTCGGTGTCGGCACCGTCGTGTTCGACGATCTGAGCAACTGCGACGCCATGTTCTTCTTCGGCCAGAACACTGGATCGAATAGCCCGCGATTTCTGCATCCGCTGCAAGATGCGGCGAAACGCGGCGTACAGATCATCACCTTCAATCCGGTGCGGGAAAAGGGTCTCGAGACCTTCATCAATCCGCAAAATCCAACCGAGATGCTGACCGGCAGGGAAACACGCATCAGCAGCCAATATCACCAGGTCAAGATCGGCGGCGATATCGCGGTCATTCTTGGCATCTGCAAGCACGTGTTCGCCGCCGACGATGATGCCAAGGCAAAGGGCAAACGGGTGCTCGACGTCCCCTTCATCGAGCAGCACACACACGGCTTCGAGGAATTCGAGGCCAAGGTTCGCGGTACCCGGTGGAAAGACATCGAAGCTGCTTCCGGCTTGACCCGCGCCGCGATCGAGAGCGCCGCGCAGGTTTACGTCGAAGCCGATCGCGTCATCGGCATTTACGGCATGGGCCTGACTCAGCACGTTCATGGCTTCGAGAACGTCGCGATGTTGGTCAACATGCTGCTGCTCAAGGGCAACATCGGCCGGGACGGCACCGGCATTTCGCCGGTGCGCGGCCACTCGAATGTGCAGGGCCAGCGGACCGTGGGCATTTCCGAAAAACCCGAACTGGTGCCGCTCGACAAGCTCGCGAAGCAGTTCGGCTTCGAACCACCGCGTGAAAAGGGCATGAACACGGTCGAGGCCTGCGAAGGCATCTTGGCCGGCAAGGTGAAGGCATTCTTCGGCCTGGGCGGCAATTTCGTCCGCGCCATCCCCGAACGCGCGGCGATGGAAAAGGCCTGGACGAACATGGAGCTTACGGTTCAGATCGCGACCAAGCTCAATCATAGCCATCTGGTGAACGGCAAATCCGCATATCTTCTGCCGTGCCGCGGGCGCACCGAGTTGGACGTTCAGGCGAGCGGTCCGCAGGCCGTCACCATGGAAGATACTTTCAGCTGCATTCAAGGCTCGATCGGTTTGCGGAAACCGGCCAGCGTTCACCTGAAATCGGAAGTTGCGATCGTGGCGGGGATCGCGACGGCGACGCTGCCTCCCAATCCCAAGGTAAGATGGAACGAATGGGTCGGCGACTACGGTCTGGTTCGCGATCTCATCGCTGAAACCTATCCGGACGAATTCCACGACTTCAACGCGCGCATGTTTACCCCCGGCGGCTTCTACCGCGGCAATCCCGCGCGGGAGCGGATCTGGAAAACAAAGAGCGGCAAGGCGGAATTCACCGTTCCGGAAATCCTCACCTCGACAGGCTTCGGAGATGCGCCCGACCGCTATCGCCTGCTTACCATGCGCAGCAATGACCAGTTCAACACGACCATCTATGGCTTCAGCGACCGGCTTCGCGGCATCGAGGGCACGCGCCAGGTTCTGCTCATCAATCCGGCGGAGATTGAGCGCGCGGGACTTCGAGCCGGACAGATGGTGTCACTCGTCAGCGACGCCGAGGACGGCGTTCACCGGGAGGTCGGCCCGCTGAAGGTCACGCCGTACCAGTTGCCGGATGGCTGCGTGGCGTCCTACTACCCGGAAATGAACCCGCTGGTTCCGCTTTCGCATCATGACGAGCAATCCAAGACACCAGCCACGAAGTCGGTCCCCGTCAAGATTCGCGCCTAGACGGCAGCAATGCCGCCACCAAGAGTGAGCTGAAGAGACCGGTCTATGCAGATCTTCAGGCCCGGCGCCGACACGATCGCGACGATGGTCCTCGCCTCACTCGGTGTCATCCCGATACTCTCCGTCGGCCTTGCGTACCAACTCGCGGGGTCACCCTACGTCACGGCTCAAAATGTGACTCGCGACCAGCCGGTGCCCTTCAGCCATGAACATCATGTCGCCGGTCTCGGTCTGGACTGCCGCTATTGCCACACCTCGGTCGAGACGGCGAGCTTCGCAGGGCTGCCGCCGACCGAGACCTGCATGACCTGCCATTCCCAGCTGTGGACCAACGCCCCGATGCTGGCGCCGGTACGAACAAGCCTCGCCGATCATAGACCGATTGTCTGGCAGCGCGTGAACAGGCTGCCGGATTACGTCTACTTCGATCATTCGATCCATGTCGCCAAGGGCGTCGGCTGTTCGACCTGCCACGGCCCGGTCGATCAGATGAAGCTCACTCGTCAAGCCGCACCTCTTACCATGAGTTGGTGCCTCGACTGCCACCGCGATCCCGCCAAGGCGTTACGTCCGCGCGACGCCATCTTCAATACCGAATGGCAGCCGCCAGCCGACCACGATCGCCTCGCACGCGAGATGATGGCTGCCTATCACATCCGCACCGACCACCTCACGGACTGCTCGATATGCCACCGCTAGACGAGCTTCCCGTAAGGGGATCGCAGTTTCGCCGGCGCGGCGCAGTTGCGCTCAACCGGCGCCAGGCGCTCGGCCTGCTCGCGAGTGGAATTACCTCGGGTCTCGCGGCCTGCAGCAAGCCTGCCGAGGCGATCATTCCCTACGTCAGCATGCCCGAACGTGTGGTCCCCGGCGAGCCGTTGAAGTTCGCAACCACCCTGGCGCTTTCCGGCTTTGGGCGGGGAGCCATCGTTACATCCATCGACGGCCGGCCGATCAAGATCGAGGGCAACCCGCGTCATCCCGCCAGTCTGGGCGCAACCGATGTTTTTGCAGAAGCCGTGGTGTTGTCGCTCTACGATCCCGATCGCTCCAGGACTGCTCTCAATAACGGATCGATCGCGTCAGCACAGGCATTTCGGCAGGCGTTGCAAGCCGAACTCCGCGAGTTGCGACAACGCGGCGGCGAGGGCCTCCGTCTGCTCACCGGCAATGTCACGTCGCCGACACTTTTGCGGCAGATCGATACTCTGCTGCAGCTGTTTCCGAAAGCGGCGTGGCACGCCTATGACCCGATCGACGAAACCAACGCCAGCACCGGCGCAACCCAGGCTTACGGGCGGCCTCTGCGGACGGTGCCGAGACTGGAAGAGGCTCGGATTGTCGTCGTGCTCGATGCGGACCCGCTCGGTCACGGTCCCGATCAAATGCGCAACGCCCGCGGATTCGCCGCCCGCCGCAAGCCACATGCGGACAACTTTTCGCGGATTTACAGCATCGAGGCCGTGCCGACGCTGACCGGCGCGAAGTCTGATCATCGTATCAGCCTGCACCCGCGATTGATCGGCGAAGTCGCGATTGGGATCGCTCATGCGATGGGCGCCAGTCTTCGGCAAGCCGCACTTCCCGACGATACCATGCGCCTCGTGAAGCAGATGGTGGCCGATCTATCGGTCCATCACGGCAGCGCTCTCGTTCTAGCCGGCCGTGCGCTTCCGCCCGAGACCCATGCGCTGGTGCACTGGATCAACGCTCGCTTGCAAGCACCCGTCGACCTTATCGAGGCCGGCAAGACCCCTGCCGGGCATGAACCGGCCGCGATCGCCGACCTGGTCCAGGATCTCACATCAGGCGTCGTCCGCCAGCTCGTGATGGTCGGCGTAAATCCGGTCTATGACGCGCCTGCCGAACTGGAGTTTGCCCGCCATTCGGCAAAGGCCCGGTTTCGGCTGCATCTCGGATGCTATGTGGATGAGACGGCGGCACTTTCGAACTGGCACATTCCGCAAACCCACGAGCTTGAGGCCTGGTCCGATCTGCGTTCAAGCGACGGCACGGCGAGCCTGGTCCAGCCGCTCATACGACCCCTGTTCAAGAGTTCGACGGCCCACGAATTGCTGGCACTTCTGACGAATCGCGCCGATGCCACCCCCTACGAACTCGTGCGCGAGACCTGGCAGACGCACGCGGACGGCGACTTCGAGGCATGGTGGTCGCGCGCATTGCAAGATGGCATGATCGCCGGGACCGCGCCGGCGCCAGCGCCGAGCGGAGAACCCAGGCTGCCGGATATCGCGGCGCCTTCCCCGGACAGCAGCGACCTGACCGTGCTGCTGCACCCCGACCCCTGTTTGTGGGACGGTTCATTCGCCAATAACGCGTGGCTGCAGGAATGCCCCAAACCGCTGACCAAGCAAGTCTGGGGCAACGCTCTGGCACTCAATCCGCTGGCCGCCAAACGGCTTGGCCTCGAATCCGGCGACGTCGCCGTCATCGCGGCGGGGGGGCGATCGGTCGAGGCCCCCGCTATCATCCAGCCCGGCATCGCGGATGGTGTTGCCTGTCTTACGCTCGGGCTCGGACGTCGCCAGGCGGGCGAGATCGGAAGCGGCGTGGGCACCAACGCCTATCTCCTGCGCGCGACCGCCAATCCCTGGATCGTGAGCGATGCGACGATAAATCGGACCGGCCGCCGCGACGAGATCCTGACCACGCAGAACATTGTCCGCGACCTTGAAGACGTGCGCGAACTCTATCCGCTGCTTGCGCTTTCCGAAGCGGGCAAGACGCTGGACAAATCGGTGTCGAAGCCGGAGCCGAGCCTGCTGCCGGAGAGACCCAGGCCGGATGATGGCCATGCCTGGGCTATGGTGATCGACGCCGCAATATGCATCGGCTGCAATGCCTGCGTCGTTGCTTGCCAGGCGGAGAACAACGTACCGGTGGTCGGCCCGGAAGAAGTGGCCCGCGGCCGCGACATGCATTGGCTGCGGGTCGACGTCTACGACCATGGTTCGCCGGACAAGCCGAAGCCCGGCTTTCAGCCGGTCCCCTGCATGCATTGCGAGCAGGCGCCCTGCGAACCTGTTTGCCCGGTGGCGGCTTCAGTGCACGACGGCGAAGGACTGAACGTGCAGGTCTACAATCGTTGCGTCGGCACCCGCTTCTGCGAGGCGAATTGTCCTTACAAAGTGCGTCGCTTCAACTTCTTCGGCTACGCTGACGGCGAAGAATACGCCAATCTTGGCCTCGAGTCTTACCGGGCGCAAAAGAACCCGGAGGTCACGGTGCGTTCGCGCGGGGTGATGGAGAAGTGCACGTATTGTGTTCAGCGCATTAGCGCGGCCCGACGAACCGCCGAGCGCGAGGATCGGCCGATCGGCGCGGACGAGGTAAGGACGGCCTGCCAGAGCGCCTGCCCGACCAGAGCCATCACATTTGGCGATCTCCACTCCAGGGATGCTGCGATCAACCAGCAAAAGACCGACCCACGCCATTACGCGCTGCTGGCGCATCTCGGGACGCGGCCACGCACCACTTACCTCGCCGACATCCGCAATCCCGCACCGGGCCTGGACGAGGACGCAACATGACCCCGCCACTGCTCGAGCAAGGCCTTCCCACAGCCCATCGCTGGATCGCCGCAGAGCGCACCAGCGACGTCGGTATTACGCAGGCCGTCGCCGACCCGGTGTTCGATCCGGCCGGAAAAGCGTGGTGGATCGCCATGCTCGCGAGCCTGCCTTTCGTGCTCTGGCTGATCGGATCGATCGTCTGGCTGTTCTACCGGGGCATTGGCATCTGGGGCATCAACTCCACCGTCGTCTGGGGCGTCGCCATCGCGAACTACGTCTGGTGGATCGGCGTCGGTAATGCCGGCACGTTGATTTCGGCGATGCTGCTGCTGACGCGGCAGAAATGGCGCAGCTCGATCAACCGCTTCGCCGAGGCCATGACGCTGTTTGCGGTGACGATCGCCGGCCTGATGCCAATCGTCCATCTCGGGCGGCCGCTCTATGCCTACTGGCTGGCGCCCTATCCGAACACGATGGCGCTGTGGCCACAATGGCGCAGCGCGCTGGTGTGGGATTTCTGGGCCATCGTCAGCTATCTGCTGTTCTCGATTCTGTTCTGGTACGTCAGCCTCATTCCCGATCTCGCGACCATGCGGGACCGCTCGCGCACGCGCGCGGGTCAGTTGCTCTATGGCGCATTCGCGCTGGGCTGGCGCGGATCGGCGCGCCATTGGCACGGGCTGCAGACACTGCATACCACGATGGCCGCGCTCGGCGTTCCCCTGGTCTGTTCGGTGCATTCGATCGTGGGCCTCGATTTCGCCGCGAGCCTGATGCCGGGTTGGCAGGAAAGCATTTTCCCTCCCTATTTCGTGGTCGGCGCGATGTACTCCGGCTTCGCGATGGTGATCGTGCTGGCGCTGGCCATACGCTGGGGCCTCAACCTGCAGGCGATCATCACGCCGGCGCATTTCGAAGTCATGGGCCGCATCCTGCTGATGGCGTCGATCGTGATGGGCTATTCCTATGCGAGCGAATGGTTTTTCGGCTGGTACGGCGGCAAGCATAGCGACCGCGGCCTTGTCGCCTTCGAATTCACCGGGACCTATGCGCCGCTGTTCTGGGCGCTGCTCGCCTGCAACGTCGTTCTGCCGCAGGCGCTGTGGTTTCCCGGCGTGCGTTGGTCGCTGCCGGCGCTCTTCACGATCGCCATCGCGATCAACATCGGCATGTGGCTCGAGCGAATCCTGATCATCTGGAACACGCTGTCTCACGACTACATGCCCGCGTTGTGGCGCACATTCCACTTCACCTTCTGGGATTGGTCGTTCCTGATCGCGCCTCTGGGCCTTTTCGCATTCCTGTTCCTGATCTTTGTTCGCGTGGTGCCGGCGGTGTCGATGTTCGACATGCGCGATCTCGCACATCGGGAGGGTGCGGCATGACCGGCCCCCTGCTTGCCGAGTTTCGCGATCCCGAGACGCTGAGGGTCGCGCTGAGCCAGGTCAAGCAGGGCCGTCATCTTGCGCTCGATGCATTCACGCCCTACCCGCTGGAAGGCCTCGACGCGGAGCTCGCGATCCCGCCCTCCCGCATTCGCAATGCCATGCTGGCAGGCGGCCTTTCCGCCGCGGCTTTCGCCTTTGGGCTGCAGTGGTACAGCGCCGTTGTCGATTATCCCATCAACAGCGGCGGACGGCCGCTTAATTCCTGGCAGGTGTTTCTGCTGGTGCCTTTCGAGGTCGGCATCTTTGCGGCGGCGCTGTGCGGCGTGGTCGCGCTGCTGTGGTCCTGCGGCTTGCCGCGCCTGCATCATCCGCTGTTCGAGGTCCCCGGTTTCGAACGCGCCACGCAGGATCGCTTCTTCCTGCTCGCCGCTGCGGAAGATGACGACGAGGCCGCGCGCGATCTGCGCCGGCTGCTCGAGGCCGCAGGCGCTGTCGTGGTGACGGAGGTCCGTCACCCATGAGGCGCCGTATCCTGTTCTGCTTTCCGGCCGCGCTGCTGCTTGCAGGCTGTCACGACGATTCCATGACGCGCCAAAACCGCTATGGCACCTATACAAGGGCCGCGCTGTTTCCTGACGGGACCGAAGCACAAGCACCACCGCCGGGCGTTGTCGCGCTAGGCGACCTTGCGCGCGCGGATCAGGCCGCAAAGGCACCGCCGGTCGATGCGCAGCTTCTGGTGCGCGGCCACGAGCGCTATGACATCTATTGCTCGCCCTGCCACGGCCTCTCCGGAGACGGCGACGGCATGATCGTCCGGCGCGGCTTCCCGGCGCCGCCGTCGTACCATATCGCACGACTGCGCGAGGCTCCTGCGCAGCATTTCTTCGACGTCATCGCCGATGGATACGGCGTGATGTACTCCTACGCATCACGGGTGGAGCCACGAGATCGCTGGGCGATCGTCGCCTACCTTCGGGCACTGCAGCAATCCCGCTACACAAGGCTCGCGGACGCGCCGCAATCGTGGAGCAAGCTGCCATGAGGCTCGCGCTCGAGAAACCGGAGTTCGTCAACCTCGCCAGCCGGCCGCTCGCGGCCGGGGTCGCCTTGTTGCTCGGAGCGGAAGCGATTCTGCTCTTGCTGGGATTGCTGATTCCGATGCGGGGACTGCTGCGCGGCTGGCTTGTCGGCTTTGCGATCTGGAGCACCATTCCCATCGGCAGCATGACGCTGTTGCTCATCCACCGGCTGACCGGCGGCGAATGGGGTGTAGCCGCAGCGCCGGTGTTGCGCCCGGCCGCCGCCATGACGGCGGTGGCAGCCCTTGCCTTCCTGCCGATCCTGGTCGCGCTGCCTGAAATCTATCCCTGGGCCGCCGACCCGTCAGTCGTCCCGGCCGACGTCGCGCGGTGGTACCTCAACGCGCCATCGTTCTGGATTCGCGCAGTGGCCGCACTCGGTGGCTGGTCCTTTCTCGGCATCGTCTTTGCTGCGGGCATGGGCAGCCGGCTTCAGGCCGGACTTGGGCTGGCCTTTTTCGGTCTGACCATCAGCCTGGTTGCCGTCGACTGGTATCTCTCGGTCGAGCCGCATTATGAAGCCACCGCGTTCGCGGCGATGATCGCCATCCAGCAACTGCTCGCGGCCCTCGCCCTGCTGGCGGTGATGGCACCGCCGGACTTAAAGGATCAGGTTGCCGGCGACGTCGGCGGCCTCATGATCGCGGCGCTGCTCGGCGTCGTCTATCTCGAGTACATGACCTTTGCGATCGCGTGGTACGGCAACCTCGCCGAGAAGGCCGACTGGTTCCTGAAGCGAGGCACCACCGGATGGATCATCATCCTGGTGTTGGCGATCACGATCGGCGCCGCGATACCATTCGCAATGTTGCTGAAGCGGGCGAACCGCTTCAGCCGCCGCGCCTTGCGCCTGGCAGGAACCTTGATCCTGTTCGGCAGCGCGTTGCACATTTCGTGGCTGCTGGTGCCGGCGTTCGACGATCAAACCGGCGTTATCGCCGGCGCATGCGCGAGTCTGGTCGTGCTGGCGGCGGTTTCGCTTCTGATCGGACCGGCGCTTGCATCACTGGCGGAGGCTCGCCATGCCGAATGAGGAAATGGGCGGCCGTGTCGTGCCGCAGCCCCCGGACGTCGCGACCCGCATCGTGATCATCACGGTTACAGGCTTCCTGGGCTTCGTTGCTCTAACATTGATCGGCCTGTTCTTCTTTCTCAAGGCTGGCGCGCCCACCGCCTTGAGAAAGGCGGTCGAACGACCATTTCCGGAGCCCACGCTTCAGACCGCTCCGCAAGACGATCTGAAGCAGTTTGAACGCGAGCAGCGCGCAGCGCTTTCACGCTACCGCTGGGTCGATCGTTCGAAGGATTTGGTACAGATTCCGATCGATGAGGCCATGCGTATTGTCGCTGCCCGTGGCGATCATGCCTACGATCCGATCGAATCCTCCGCGAGCACGCCAAGCGCCCCCACTCCGAATGGAGCCCAGCCATGAGACGCGCGGCACTGGGAGTTGTTCTGGCCCTGTGGCCCACCATGGCGTTCGCGGGGCTCACCGAGCAGCAGATTGCACAAGTGACGTTGTCGCCGCCGCCGGGCGCAAGAGTGCCGATGTCGCTTCGGTTCAAAGATCTTCAAGGCCGCAGCGAAACGCTTGGCGAAGCGGTCGGCGGCCGTCCCACCTTGCTGCTTCCAGCCGACTTCACATGCACGCAGATTTGCGGGCCGGCGCTGTCCATTGCAGCGAGCGCGCTCGGCCAAACCGGCCTCCGGGCGGGCGACGACTACAGCCTCGTCGTGGTCGGCATCGACTCCAGGGACGATCTCGGCGATGCGCGCCGCTTCACCTCGGGCCAGGTCGGCGGCACCGGCGTGTCCGTGCTCAGCGGCACCGAGAGTTCAATCGATTCACTGATGGATGCGATCGGTTACCGTTTCCGGCGCGATGCGGCCAACAATGCCATCGCCCATCCGGCAGCCTATGTGGCTCTCACAGCCGATGGCCGGGTTTCACGCGTGCTCTCCAGCCTCGCCTTGCAACCGACCGATCTCCGCCTCGCGCTGATCGAGGCCGGCGGCGGCAAGATTGGAGGCCTGAGCGGACGGATCGCGTTGCTCTGTTACGGCTTCGACGCGACGCATGGCATTTACACCCGACAGATCGCAACGCTGCTGCGGATCGGCGGTGGTCTCACGGTCGCGATCCTGATCGCAGCACTTGGCCTGATGCTGTGGCGAACCGGAAAGCGGAGCGCGTCGGCATGAACCCGATTGTCGCGCTTCCCGAGGCTTCAACCCACGCTGTCCGGGTCGATCACATTTTCTTCGTTCTGCTGATCCTTTCAGGACTCGTGATGATCCTGGTATTCGCGCTCATCATCGTCCTGGCGGTCCGCTACCGCCGCGGGTCCAGCGCGAAACGCGGGCCGCTGCCCGAGATTGTCAGCCGGGAATTCGAGATCGGCTGGACGGCGGCCACCGCGTTCCTGTTCATATTCCTGTTCTGGTGGGCCGCCTCCGCCGATCTCGGCAGCCTTTCGGCGCCCGCCAACGCGCTCGAACTTCACGTCGTCGCCAAGCAGTGGATGTGGAAGGCCCAGCACCCCAACGGCGCCCGCGAGATCGATGCGCTGCACGTTCCGCTCGACCAGCCGGTCAGGCTGGTCATGACGTCGCAGGACGTCATTCATTCGTTCTTTGTTCCGGCCTTCCGCATCAAACAGGACGTGCTGCCCGGGCAGGACACGGAGATCTGGTTCAAGGCGACCAAGACCGGGGTATTTCCGCTGCTGTGCGCCGAATATTGCGGGACCGACCATTCCAGGATGCGCGGCCACATCGTGGTGATGCGGCAGGAAGAGTACGCGAAATGGCTGGCAGAACAGCCCGAGGGCGACGACCTTGCCCATCTGGGCGCGAAGCTGTTCGTAGCGCAAGGCTGCTCCGGTTGTCACGCAGAGGCGTCCAGCGTCCACGCGCCGAAGCTTGCCGGCCTCTACGGACGAACCGTGCAGCTTTCCGACGGACGTCAGGTCACGGCGGACGATGCATACATCCGCGATTCGATCCTCCAGCCCAAGCGCGACATCGTGGCCGGCTATCAGCCCATCATGCCGAGCTTCGCCGGGCTCCTGGACGACGGCGAAATCCAGGAGTTGTCCGCTTACATCCGCTCCTTGACGCAGGAGAACAACAATGACTGACGCTTTGCTGGCCGGCGACCTGCCGCTTCCGCCGCGTCCCGATTACCTCGAACACGGAACCTCGCTGGCGTCGTGGCTCACCACCACCGACCACAAGCGGATCGCGATCCTCTACGCCATCACGATAACCGTCTTCTTTTTCATGGGCGGCGCGGCCATCACCGCGGTTCGTCTTGAACTGCTGGCGCCGAACGGCGGACTGATGACGTCGGAGACCTACAACAGGCTGTTCTCGTTCCATGGCATTGTCATGGTCTGGTTCTTCCTGGTGCCGTCGATTCCGAACACGCTCGGCAATTTCCTGTTGCCCCTGATGATCGGTGCTCCCGACGTGGCGTTTCCACGGCTCAACCTGTTCAGCTGGTATCTGACGATCGCCGCCGGCGCCTTCACCGTGTATGCGCTGGTCGCGGGCGGCGTCGATACCGGCTGGACCTTCTACACGCCCTACTCGACGATGTTTTCGAATAGTCACGTCTTCGCGGCAGCCGCAGGCGTGTTCGTCGTCGGCTTCGCGAGCATCGCAACCGGAGTCAACTTCATCGCCACAACCCACATGCTGCGCGCGCCGGGGATGACCTGGTTCCGGCTGCCGCTGTTCGTGTGGGCGATCTACGCCACCTCCATCATCATGGTGCTGGCGACGCCGGTACTGGCGATTTCACTGTTGCTGTTGATCGCCGAGCGATGGCTGGGACTGCCTATTTTCAATCCGGCACAAGGTGGCGATCCGATCCTGTTCCAGCACCTGTTCTGGTTCTACTCCCACCCGGCCGTCTACATCATGGTGCTGCCGGCGATGGGCGTGGTCTCGGAGATCATTCCCTGCTTCGCACGCCGCCGCATCTTCGGTTACGATTTCATGGTCTACGCCATGATCGCGATCGCCGGCATCGGTTTTTTCGTGTGGGGACATCACATGTTCGTCTCGGGGCAGTCGCCCTATGCGAACCTGATCTTCTCGTTCCTGTCCTTCATCATTGCCGTGCCCTCCGCGATCAAGGTCTTCAACTGGACGGCTTCGCTTTACCGCGGCCAGATCAGTTTCGAATCCCCGATGCTCTATGGCCTCGGTTTCGTCGGGCTGTTCACGACCGGCGGCTTGTCAGGACTGTTCCTCGCCTCGATCCCGGTGGATGTGCATGTCACCGACACCTATTTCGTGGTGGCGCATTTTCATTACATCATGGTGGGAGGATCGGTGTCCGCTTTTTTCGGCGGATTGCATTTCTGGTGGCCGAAGATCACCGGCAAGATGTATCCCGAAACCTGGGCGAGGTTTGCCGCCATTCTCATGTACTTCGGCTTCAACATGACGTTCCTGCCGCAATTCTTCGCAGGCTATCTCGGGATGCCTCGGCGCTACCATACCTATCCGGCGGAATTTCAGATCTACAATGTGATGTCCTCTTCAGGCGCAGCCGTGCTGGCCGCCGCCTATTTGTTGCCGCTCGGCTACTTCGCATGGTCGCTGCTTTATGGAGAACGCGCCGGCAAGAATCCCTGGGACGCTACGGGATTGGAGTGGACCACGACGTCGCCACCGCCACCGAAGAACTTCGATCGTCAGCCACGCATCGATCGCGATCCCTATGACTATCACGCCGAGGGACAATCGGCCGGGCTCGATCCACCTGAGGTCCAGAACGCGCGAGACGTGCAATGAGCGAAGCAACGGAGCTGCTCAGGGAGCCGTGGGATTCGTTCGAGCGTCAGCGTGGAGCCGGCAAACTCGGAATTTGGGTGTTTTTGTCCAGCGAAGTGCTGTTCTTTGGCGCGCTTGTCCTGACCTACACGGTCTGCCGTGTCGATCATGTCGACGCGTTCGCAGCGGCGGGACGCGAAACCAACATCTGGTATGGCACAATAAATACTGCCGTCCTTCTGACCAGCAGCCTCACCATGGCGGTCGCCTCGCAGGCCGCAACCTCCCACGCGGCATTTCGCCGGCTCGTCTTGTGGTGCCTGACGGCGACGGCGGCGCTGGGCCTCGTCTTTTTGGTGGTCAAGGGATTTGAATACAAAGAGGATATCGACAAACATCTCGTACCGGGTTCGCACTTCGCGCTTAAGCAAGCCGGCGCCCAGTTGTTCTACGGCTTGTACTGGCTCATTACCGGCGTGCACGCCATCCACTTGACGATTGGCATCTTTCTGGTGAGCCGGCTCGCCCTCCTCGGCAGCCTGAGAGACCTGCAACTCGAGAATAGCCCCGAGATCGAGGTCACGGGACTGTACTGGCATCTGGTCGATGTCATCTGGATATTTCTCTATCCCCTGATCTATCTGCCGGGGCGAGCATCATGAGCCCGGATAACGCAAGCCGGCGCGTCAGCGCTTGGCGCCTGTGGCGCAGAAACGGCATCATCTGGATTTCGCTGTTGCTCCTGCTGATACTCAGCCTTGCTTTGGCTTATGTGCCGATGGGCGTTTTCACTCTAACCGCCGGCATTGTGATTGCATTTGTCAAAGCTGGACTCGTCGTTCTGCTGTTTATGGAACTGGCGAAGTCAAAGCCCTTGATCCAGCTCGCTGCGGTGTCGGGCGCCGTTTTCCTGACCGCCCTGTTTGCACTCACGCTCGCTGACGTGCTGACGCGCTTGGTTGGAGGATGATCGATTTGATTACGGTCAATTCTTCCACACTGATAGCGCTCCGAAGTACTCCGAGCTGCACGCGACGAACCGTTGGAGTGAAGGGATTCTTGTCGTCTTTGGCGAACCCTGCAGTTCGGCGCTCGGGACCCCACGCCGATTCACAGGGATCCCGGAAAAGCGGCTTTCGTCTGACCCAACAGATGTGATCGTGCAGGGCGAACGCCGTGGTGGGGACCGGCGCTCCTTCGCCCAAGGGGTGAATGCCTACATAGAAGAAAGCTAGAACGTAGGTGCTACCCAAGCCGTCTCAAACAAGACCCCGACGCTCTTGGGAGCGCCGGGGTCAATTGTGTCTAGTCACAGCGGCGGACCCTGCGGACCGAGCCGTCGTCACGCTCAATCGTGACGGTGCGGCATCCGCGATCATAATCATAGGCGCGATAAGCGGGTCGATCGTATCCGTAGGCCCGATAGGCGGGTCGATCGTAATCGCGGTAATAGTGCCGCTCTGGGCCCACGGTCACGCCGCCGACCGGCGTATCAACGGAAACCTGGGCTGACGCAGGTGCAACCGAGATCGGCGTGGTGATAGCGAAACCAGCAACCGCCAATACGCTAGCTAGTAACAGACGTCGCATAAGAGGTTCCTCCTGAGTTATTGCCCGTTGCGCTTAACGTTCCAAGGCAGGTGACGTTCCTGTGCTAGTGCCTTGTATGCGGATTGGAACTCGGCTCGCGGCTGATGCGCACCTGGCAGAACATAGCTGACGATCAGGCCCCCCTGCCTGTGAAGGCGTCGTCTTCGGCCATCTCCTCTTTCAAGATCACGCTGCAACAATCCGCCTCCACGCTTCCGAGGGGCAACGGCCTTTTGAGTACATCCGTCATCCGAGACAACGGCTCGGGCGTCGTGGGTTCCCGCTTCCAGCGTGCCGGGCGACACGCCCTCGGCTTCCGGTATCTCCGCATCGATGGGTCTTGCGCAAGCATACTCAGCTGTTCACCAAGATGATGGGCGAAAGGACTTGGCGGCCGATGGAACAACTGAGCCGCGCGTGCTAGCACGCATGGGAAACGTTTTTTTGACAGTGATATTGGTCAGCCTTGCGCTGCCGATCGGGACGAGCGCATCGGCCCTTCGGCGCGGCTTCCCCGGAAGCAGCCTCAGACGTTATCCTTAGACAGCGAAGTCCTTCGACCGGAAGCTGATGTTTGTCACCGGTGTTATTGGCAGGAAACTGTCGCACCGCATGACGGCTGAGGGACGCGCCCGACGACCCGACGCGTCCAAGGTGAGATCCGCTCTCGCGCAGAACGCTCCTCTTCCGATGTCAGATTGACCATCATGCCGTGGGCCTGTGTCCAAAAACCTGCAGAATAGCGGACTTGGTGATGCCCGCGCTAGCCTGCGCTTGGAACCTCAGCGATCAGATGAGCGTTTCTTGCCTTTGGCCTCATCCAGGTGACGGCATGCGCCACGCTCGCGAGTGCAGCGAACAGGTATTTCTGGAAAAGGCGTACTGTCCGCCTGCGCCAAAGCCACTGTCGCGGCCATTGAAGCCGATAGCCCTTATTCGGGCCTTAAAGCGCAACCCGCTCGAATGCTGGGCGGCTCAGCACTTCGAACAACCGATTGTTGCGGGCGGGTTGCCCGTTGGGCACGTGCTGCTCGTGCACGAACCTGCCGCCATCCGCCGCGTCCTGCTCGATAACGCCGGCAACTATCGGAAGGACCATCTGCAACGCCGAGTGTTGTCGGCAGGATTGAGCGAGGGCCTGTTGAGTGCCGAGGGCGAGCAATGGCGTCTCCAAAGACGTGTTCTCGCCCCGATCTTTGCGCGCAAAGCGGTCATGGATTTCACGTCCGCAATGATGGAGGCTGCCGAGGCCCTGGTCGAGCGGTGGCGTGATCTCGGCGACCAGATAACGATTGATGCCGCAGCGGAGATGGCACGCCTTACGCTCAATGTTCTCGAACGGACCATCTTCTCAGACGGGTTCGGGTCCGACGGAGAGCGCATACGGACCGCCATGGCAACGTATTTCAAAACGATTGGGAGGATCAGTCCGCTCGATCTTATTGGTGCACCCGACTTCATTCCGCGGCTCAGCCGGCTCCGCGTGCGCCCAACGCTCAAATTGTTCGAGTCCGCGGTCGACAACGTCATATCCGCCCGCCGTCGAGTTCTAGCTGAGCAGCAGCCGGATGCAGTGCCCGACGATCTGCTAACGCGTCTGCTTGAGGCCGCCGATACCGAGTCCGACGACGGCATGACGGAATCCGAGGTGCGATCGAACATTCTAACCTTTATAGCCGCTGGTCACGAGACGACGGCGAACGCCCTGAGCTGGGCAATTTTCCTGCTCTCTCAATCACCACGATGGCGCGAGCGGGTCGCCGCCGAAGCCGATCGCGAGCTGGCCGGCCCGATCGCAGGAATTGCGGATCGTCTCATAGAAACCCGGGCCGTCATCGAAGAAGCAATGCGCTTATATCCCCCAATTGCAGCAATCAGTCGCGTTGCCCTTGGTCGCGATGACCTGAAAGGCGAGCCGGTAAGCCCGGGGTCGCTGATCGTCATCTCGCCCTATGTGCTGCACAGGCATCGTTTGCTGTGGAATCGCGCCGATGTGTTCGACCCTCGCCGCTTTCTTGGCAACGCCCGCGAAAGGATAGATCGCTTTGCCTACCTTCCATTCGGCGTCGGTCCGCGGAAATGCATCGGCTCCGCCTTCTCGCTTCAAGAAGCTACGCTCGTACTTGCCATGCTCGCAAAGCATTTCACCTTTCAACCGAAGCCGGGGCACGTGGTGTGGCCTGTCCTGCAGGTGACATTGCGCCCGGCGAACGGGCTGCCCATGGTCGTCAAAAAGCGCTCATTGAACGGCTCTGGTCATCAAAACCAGCAGTCCGCGGCAAGGTGAATGCGTAAAGTCGTTCCGCCGTCGGACTATACCGCGGCTTGCGCCCGATGCCTTTCGTAATTCCAAAGACCCGAACGCATGATGCACTTGCCGCAATGGAAAAACGCCTTTTCGACAGCGACGATCATCGCGAGATCAGGGACCCGGCCATCGTCGACCATCATGTTCCTGATATTCTGATCCCGGACAATGATGGCCTGACCGGTCACGCGAAGCGTTTCGCGTTGGCCCGGAACAAAGAAGATCAAGCCGACTCTAGAATTCCCTAGCACGTTGTGGAAGGTATCGACGCGGCGGTTGCCACGACGGTCCGGTATAGCAAGGGTCGCGTCGTCGACACACCTTACGAATCCCGCGCTGTCTCCCTTTGGCGACAGATCAACGAAGCCGAACGAATCGACCGAACCCACAACGACGAATGGCGACGCGGCGACAAAGTTCCGGCATCGACCGTCGAGTTTGTTGAGAATCTTGCTGGTGAACCACCTGTTGGCTGGCCCGACGATTTTCCGCAAATCCGATTCGGTTGTGATCACTTCGCTGAACCGCTGATGAAGCGGTATTGCCATTGAATCCAAGTACCTTTCCTTCTCCGTACGGCAAAAGCCCCGCAGATACGGGTGCGCTAACGCTTAGTTGCGGCGGCAGTGCGCCCGCAAATTGATTTTAGGAGGGCAGCGCTTCAGTAGATCGTGTGATGTCCATGGAGGTCTGCCCGTTTTGGCCGGTTTGAAATCCTAATGGGAAATGGCCTTGCCGCGGAAGTGCGACAAGGGGCATGGGCAGCCTGATCGCCCTTCGCCACTTTCGCGACGCCACACACGGCCCCCGTCGTACGCTGATGTAGCTCCGTGAACCCGCCTTCGGTTGTGTGGCCGGGAGAACGCTGAATGAAATTCGTCGCCGATGTCGATCCGGCCCTATCGGTCAGGAAAGAGCTTGTCCCTCACATAGCGCGAGGTGGGCGTCAGCCGAATGCCACGCGGCTTGCGCCCACACCGCCTTGTCGATCTCTCCTTTGTCGCCGATTTTCAAAGGACCAGAGGTCTTTTCGGCAACAAAGATCGCGTCGCTCATTTTCCGGCCAGACCGGGGGTTTTTGCCTTCACTTCCTTCCATAGCCGGACCCGCCCCAGTTTGAGCTTCGGAAGTTCTTCCTTGATCTCTCGTCGAAGGCAGTCCTTTTCGCTCTCACGCTCGCGCTTCCGTCCACCAGGAAACATCCAAAGTTGGTCGCGCCTGCGTCGCACCAGAAGAACCTTTCCGCGCTTTGCCGCTACCAGCTTTGAAGACTTCGCGATTCCGCGAATTAACCGCTATTTTGCAAGAGATGCAGAAATCAGTGATTAGGACAATGCTTGATTCTAGGGATAAGTCGAAGATCACTTCCGCCCCGCGGGGACCGCCGGGCATGCGTCCACCGGTCCAAAAACTCTTTCTCGGGTTCCAAGGAACCATCCCCGTGACGGCAGAAGCTGGGAACGAAAGTCCCTCAAACGACTTGGAAGCATGAGACCGCCGCTCGCCGTCAAACCAAGCGGCGCAATGTCGCGGATAGCCAAAGGTCCTTCCTGCAAAGGGCCCGCTGTTTTAGAATTAAGCGCTCGCGCAGATAGCCAAAAGCGGCGGTCTCCATTTTCAGGGAGGACCACCAGCCATGATGCTCGCAAAGGAGAGCTATGTGAGGGTAGACGCTCGGTCGTGCGCTGGGACAAGAGCGGTCTTAGCGATAACTGGTCGAGCGCGGAGGAGTAAATGCCATCGGTGAAACTCCGTGCCTCAAAAATCTTGACTGAATACGCTGAAGCGCAATCCGAATTGGTCGGCAAAGCCATCGCCCTTACCGACGGAAAGGCAGGCACGGTCGAGCATGTTTGGCTGGATGAGTTGCACGGGCTTCGTATTTCGATCAAAGGTCATGATGGAAGGTGGCCGGTCTCAACCATCAAGTTCGCGGAGGATTAGCGCCTCGCATTGACATCAGCGTTCTGTAGTCGCGTAGTCATGCCACCACGTGCGCGCGACAACGGGACAAAAACAGACTCAAACAGAACGACAATGATGATGAAGAACCTCTGAATAAGATCCACGAGGCCGCTCTTTTTTGATCTTGGACCGGGCTCTGTGTTAGCTAGGTGGACGCGTCGCTGGTGTTGAGAAGCTGGGAAACGGCCACCTTCAAAATCGTCAATTGAAAACTCACGCCACGCTCGCGACGCTGAAATCATAAAATGGAGCGGAAGAGTACGTTCAGCCCCGACCAATTGTCTAGCTGCCTCTGTGCGGGTGACCTCCCAGCCTTGGTTCCCGAATTAACCTGCAACCGCAGCATCAAGCTTAACAAACGAGTTTCGTTGCGAGGTCGCGCCGACGAGGTAGCGTGATCCCGCCGGACATTGCCCATCGTCCGGTACTACCCCGGCAAAAGCCGTCGAGTGATCCTACTCCGCTCGGCGGCTTTGTTTAAAACGGCGCGGTGCGGTTTAGCCATGACGACCATGCAGCAAATACTTCATGCACCCACAGTCGAGAGGCGGGCGATCGGCCGAACGCGCATCAATCGCAACGCGCGGCTGTTGTTTTCCGGAGAAACTCGCGTCTTCTCGTGCTGCGTGCGTGATGTCACGAATGAAGGCGCAGGTATCCGCTTGGACGGCCCCCACGTCATTCCCATAAACTTTGATTTGTCCTTCGACAATTTCCGAACGGTCCGCAACTGCCGCCTGATTTGGCGAGACAACGATCTCATTGGCGTGGCTTTCGGGAGGGCGAAATGCGCGCCGCCAACCGAGAAAGTCTGCAGATGCTGAGGCAGGAGCTGCAAACCCACGTGGGCTGAAGTCTGGCATCTAGGCGAACGGCGCTTCGGAGACTGAAGGTCGTCTGTCCAACGTTACTTTGGGACCCGCGCGCCCTGGGCTAGCCTTGCAAATCATATTCAGCCTTGAGGCGGGCGGCGATCCGTTCGAGCATCTCGCGACGCTCCGCATCGTCGACGTTTCCCTCTTGCAGTACTTGGACCTTCCAACTGTCACCGTCAGGCTGCACTGAAAACGACATATCGGTCGGCTCATCGCAAATGTCCTCCATTTCCACCTTGATCGCGGCCTCAAGCTCAGCTGCGGTCTTGCTAGGCTTCTTCATGCTGCATCTCCGCCTAACTGCGCACTGCGGGACGTACAACGCCTGGAAAGCGGTTTTGCACCCATCCCGCGTTAATATCTTGTTAACGATTTACTTTTGGTCGGCCCTATCTGCGCGGCAGAGGTGTTCGCGCGCGCGAGACCCCCGGGCCTGTCATGCCCCCGGTGGGTGGATTTCGTTGGCGCGCCGCCAGGGTGTGTTTCGGCGTCGAAGTATATGACCCCCGTGCCATATGTCGATCGGCGTCAGGACCCCGTGCCGATCAACAGCCATCACACCTCGACGTCGCCTCTCTTCTCCATACGCAGGACGGACGGCTACTTGATTGCCAACGCCTCCGTGACCTTATCCTGAGCGAGGTCCGGGGTTAGATACGTCGCGAACCCTGCGTGCCAACGTTGCCCGGTTCCATGGAAAGACGATCTCGCCGCTCCAGCCGTTTGACATTTCCGCTTGGCCACGAAATCGGACATCTCTGACGACGGGGGTCCGGGCGCCCATAGGAACTGATCGCCAAATTCGAGAACTATCTGCGTGGGCCTGAGAAGTCCGCTCGGCCCGTGTGCGTCCGTTCTGGTGCAATCGCAGTACCAAATACGAGATCCCAAATGCCCGTCGTCACTCCAAAGTTGCCTGGCACTGGGTGGTAATGATGGCGAAGATGCCGGAGCCTATGGCTGTGGATCCACGACTTCTCATCAAGTTGCCAACGATGTACGGCATTGTGGATCAAGAGATACAACACATATCCGACGATTAGGCCGCTCGTCGTTCCGCTAGCAATCTCGACGTCGTCGCAAAGGAGCGCGAGAAGGAAAAAGAAAGAAGGGAAGCTGACGATGCTTACCCAAATCGGCGCTCCAATTAGGTCGCGAGGACGCGAGTGGTGCATCCCATGGAGGTCCCTAACGATAGGTACCTTATGGTAGACGAAACGATGCACTAGATATTCGGCAAGCGTCCACAGCATCATTCCAGACACAGCAGCGAACCACCAACGCAAGTGCAAGGCAAAGCCGCTGCGGTCGAGATCATAGACCAACGATCCACCGACAATGGTCGGGTAGACAAACAGCTCGGCGTGGAAAACGATCTTGTTCTGGTACACCCTCTTCTCTCCACCATGCGCACGGCTAATCGGGATGCTCAGGAGAGTGCCCGACGGGGGTCCTTCCCACAACCCGAATGCGCCCAAAATCAATATGATCTCATCATGATCTCATCATTTGGATGCGCTCATCACATTAGGACGACCGCTGCGACCATCAGCTCTTAATGCGGATAACTTTCGGGTCTCGCCATCAACAAACATTCATGGGACCGACGACACCGCAGGATTCCGGTCTCGCAGGCCGCATGTCAGGTTTTGGGCCTCCGTCCCACTTCGTGATTCAACTCGGCCTCGCGAGCCAATCGCTCCGCCTTCAATCGCTCGCGGTTTGCATGAAACGCCTGTTGGGCGCGCTCATACTCGGACATCGCGACTTTGGCGACCGCCTTCTTGAAGGCCTTGCGAGCGTCACGTTCGGCCGCGGTGGGAATCCTCCGCTCGGAAATCTGATTGCTCATTTACTACCCCTCCTCGGGCGCAAGCGGTCGAGCGCTCAACGGAGAGCGCACCACGGCAGCCACCTAGGTTTTCCTCCGGCTTGGGCTTTTGGGGTGAGAGTGCCAGAGGCAGGGATTCGACGCCTGACGAACCCGTTGGTTCCAATCGTCTTGGCATCCTGATCGGTCCAATGGTCTCATTTGTTAGTGCAGGATGGCACGCCCATCGCAAACGCCGAGGATCCGGCTGCCGCCGCCGACGTAGCCGAGCGCCTTACGATGAAGCACGACGCGAACTAGCAGCTTGATCGTTTCGTTGATGCGAAGAAGGTCCCCCTGCCAGTCATCAGCCGTCGATCAGGGTGCCGACAAGGTTCAGGAGCGCTTGGTGTTCTGGACCGTTGGCCCGATCCTTACCGCCTTCTGGCCCGTCCTCGACTCCAAGAACCCTTAGGCTCGACGGTGAGCTGGTCTCGGGCAGTCCACGCGGCGCAGAAGCATCATGGATCGCTCGTTTATTTCTCGCCCGGCTCACAGGTCCGACATTCATTGCGATCACGCTCGGTATACTGATTGCCTCGGCAGGTACAAGAGCATGATCGTAGAAGCGCTCCATACCGACATTCTGTTCTATCTGTCCGGCCTGCTGTCCCTGCTCGCGGCCTCGCGATTGTCAACCTGCACAATACGTGGTGCGCAGACTGGCGCGTCATCGTCACGGTACTTGGCTGGCTGATGACGATCGGCGGTAATTGCCGCAGATCGCGGTTGCGATCGGTCCGAACACTATGGCGGCCGCGCCTCCACGATCATAGTCGCACTGATCATCGGCCAGTGGGGTGGTTTCATCGCTTCCTCGCTTCGGAGGAGGCGACGACTTTTGGTGCATCCGTCATTTGAGACAACGGCCCGGGGCGTCGTGGGGTTCCCGCTTCCGGGCTTCCGAGCGACGCGCCTTCGGCAGGTCGTCCGCAAAGGACCTGGCGGATGAAACAGCTGAGAGCCGCCCGTGCTAGCACGCATGGGAAATGCTTTTTTGACAGTGATATTGGTCAACCTTGTTGATCGGGACGAGCGCATCGGTCGTTCTGCGCGGCTTCCCGGAAGCAGCCTCAGACCTGCTGCCGTGCCCATGATAGCGAAGCCCTTCGACCGCAAGTTAATGTTCGTCACCCGTCTTATCGGCGAGAAACAGTGAGACCGCTTTCGCGCAGAACGCTCCTCTTCGGACGTCAGATTGATTGACCATCAAGCCGTAAGCCTACATCAAATCGGTCGATGCAGCTTCCATTGCAATTACCTCCCGTGGCGCAGCGGAACCAAAGTTCCAATTGGCGTTGGAATCGGAACTGCAAGGGAAGACGCGAAACGGATCTAACGCGTTGTTGACATGCGGTAAGCGTTCGGTGCCGGTACCGACCCCGAACGGCGAACTGAGCTCAAATGCGTCTGGTGCGACGCCATCGACCCGCTGAAAACTGAAGTTAGCGATCGTGCGGTGGCTTTTGCCGCCTGACTTTTCGTATGTCCTAACTCCTCGCAAAATCAGGCTGCGATGCCAGGGAACGATTTAATGACGAGGGATCTCTTGCGCTCATTGGAATTGCCGCATTGGCTGATGTTGGCCGGTGCACTGCTGGTGATTGTGGGCTGCATTGGGCTTACGATCCGCCGGAGGAAGTCCACGGAAACTGACAACGATCCGGTAAGCAAGCCGGGCTTGGAAGCACATCCGAAGATGCCTCCGTTGCCGACCCTCTTGGATTCTCGCCGCAAGGTCACACGCATCGCATCAGATAATCGGATCGGCCAACATCGTTCAGCCGGGGCCGAAAATCATGGAGAGCAGGATCGCGGCCAATATAACCGTCCACCCGATTGACGTGGCGAAAGCTTGGCCTCGGCGATCCTGGCGATCCGCTGCTGCTTGTCGGCGACCCAGTCGGGCAACTCGTCGCCACGTTTGTTGCCGCGCAGTCTGTCGTCTTCGGTATCCGCGGCCTCAGCGGCGGCCAGCCGGCGATCGACCTCGGCCTGCAGTTGGGCCGACATCAGGTCGGACAGAGGCCGTATTCCTACGGCCTGCGGCGTATTAACGGTGCTTTCGATAGGTTGGTCGACAAGAAGGCCTTCACACCAAGAAAAGTCCCCCCTTGAAGGCGCTTCTCTTCCTCCGCAGTCCATTTTCGCTGCATGGCTGGCGATCTCAGCGGAGGCTCCAACCTGTTCCATGCCGCCATCAAATTTACCGCTCCGTTTATCCTACGTTACTGACCTTTTGCGGTGCCGCGTTCTGAATGTCGTCTGTGAATCTACCCGATCATGAGAGCCGACATGAACAAGCGCAAGCGCATCAAACAGGCAACGTCGCTAAGCTCCAGGCTTTTCCAGCTTGCAATAGCCGCCAAGGCGAAAGCCAGCGAACTACCGCCAGGCAGAGATCGCGAACTGCTGCTCAAGAAAGCGCGCGAAGCCGAGCGAGCAGTCCAGATTGAACAGCTGCTCACCACGCCGGGACAGGACCTACCCTATTAGGAGGCCGCGCCCCCGAAAGGTAATGTCTTATCTTTATGTGCGGAACCGAACATAGCGAGGAACGACAGGGAAGGCGCGTTCGTTGACGATCATCACCGCACGGCCGTCGGCATTCATCGGTGACAGAGAGCCAGATGCTCCCGCCTGATCAAGCGGAGAGCCCCCATGCCCCTGTATTTCTTTCATCTGCAATTTGGCAACGAGCTTTCAATCACGGAAGACGCGATCGAACTCTCGAACCTCTCCGAAGCCGAGCACGAAGCAGAAGGCGGGATGCGCGACCTCCTGATCGAAGCAATCAGGTTCGGTAAAGAGCGGCTCCCGGACGCATTCATCATCGCAGACGGCAGCGGCAAATCGCTTCTCAGGGTGTCGCTCTCATCGATTTTGCCCGAACCATTGAAAATCCCTATCGCGCGCGGGCCTTCTCGGCCTTCTTTTTGGCGACCTTTTTCTCAATCCGGGCGCCCTTGAACTTCTTGGCGGCCTTCTTCTTTTTGGGCCGCTTCAGCGCCATGAACTCGCCGGATGACCGATCGCGCTTCGCCCATGCGGACGCGCCGCCGAGCGTCGTCCTGGTCTGAGAGCGTTTCTTGACTGCACCTTTGCGCGCGTTGTCGCCGAGCGGCTTGTTGACTGCCACTGAAGCTGCTACCCGGCGTTCGCCGCGCCTGTTGCCGTGACACGACCAGGAGCTGTGATACGCACCTCGTGGCCCTGGCGAAGTGCGAGCGAGGCCGCAGTAACGGCAGCCTCGAATGCCGCCTCTATCGTTTCGTAGACATTCTCGGCTCTGCCGTCATGACTGACCTGCCACCTGCCGCCGCTGCCAATGATTTCGTAGGACGCGAGTCCCATCTCGTGCTCCTCAATGAGTGCTGGTGCGATGCCATTTCTCCAGATCGAGATCGGCCTCGCCGTTCTGCTGTTCCTTTTCAGGATTGCCCTTCCATGGCTTGTCGGTCTGTTTGTGCGATCCGGAATCCGTCTGCTGTCGCGGATCGTCTTTTGGCGTCTCTTTGCTCATGTGGAACCTCCTCATGGAAGAAGCGCCAGCGCTAGCGGATGTTCCACGGGCTCCGGAACGAATCAATTTGGTCTCGATTGAATCCGGGTTCTGTGGCGTGGAGTTACTTTATGCGTCGGTCCAATTGGACGCCGTCGATCGTCCCCGGCGATGCCCAAACTGTCTACCTTGTCGCCGACGATTTTGGTCCGATCGGACGCGCCTGGCGCGAGGCTGATCTGGAGACCGCCGACCTCGAAACCGTCATCCAGGATTTGCTCGCCGGCGAGTATTCCAACCCGATCAGGATCGTCGCCTTCAATACCGCCGAGCACTGGGCGGAGGACGTCTCCGAAGATATCGCCCGCGAGCTGCAGCACCGCTGCGACCTGCAACTGACCGATGTCCCCTCGCACCTGCAGGCCTTTGTCGATCGCCATGCCGCCCGCGACCGGCAGCAGCTCACGCTGCGGCTGGTCTAGCCGTGCCGTTTCAGCGCAAGAAGCCCCTGGCGATCGGCACCAAGGCGCTCTTTCTGGGCTTCGTGGCGCCCGCACTCGCCACGCCGATCGAGAAGGTGTCGAGCGGAGAGCGCTGGATTCATGAGATCAAGTTCGACGGCTACCGCGTCCAGGTTCACCTTGCCAACGAGGCCGTGAAGATATCCGCCGATGTTGCAGTGACTGGCCATTATTCGTTTGGTGCCAATCAACTTCACATCGTCAAGGCATTGGACCAAATTCTTGACCATCTCGAAGAAAACCACCAATTGAAGATTTAGTTGTCCTACTGAAACCTCCGACGCTTGAACGCAGCCACGCCGCGTCCGAAAACGAGGAATCGTCTGCAGAATCAACGACTGAGAGATTTAATATCGGTGCCACCGCCAACAACCAGCGCGTAGTTTTCAAAAAAGCTGCGACAGGATAGATTGATGTTGTTGGTCGCTTGGCTTGGTTCTGGATTTCAATAGTGCAAAAATCGACTCCAATCGCATCCCCATTTACGTCAGCTTTGATCGCAATGTGAATGCCGGATTCTTTTTCAACGCAGCGTGGCTCGGAGAGTTATGTGGTCAATTGGTCAACCAAAGTCGATTCAAGGACGCCGATGAAATTCGCGACGCTTCTTGTCTTTGGCTTCCTATCTGCTGGCGTTTGGTTGCACGGCAGCGCGAGAGGCCAGTCCTCAGTCGCTCCGCCGCTCTCGCTTGCTCCGCCGTCAACGGAGCAGCTTGCGGCGCCTCCGGCCACCACGACCAACAACGCTTGGCCGCCTACGGGGGCCCCCAAAGCGGCGCAGCCGCGAGCGACCGCCAAGAATTCCAAGCACCTGGCAAAGCTCAATAGCGGGGCGTCATCTGCTTCGAAGGATGCGTTCTCGCAAGCGGCGTCCGACAAGGCTTCGCCTACACCATTGATCGGCGGGCCTCGGCCGCCGCTTAATCCAGCCGTCGACTATGATGGCTTTAGCGTCGGCCCCATCGACGACAGTGACAGGTCAGGCGAGGCCGGACGATCCACGAGGTCACGCGCGGCAAAAGGCGTCAGGCCCAATTCGGGGACGAATAGCGTCGCGGGGCAGCAATCGGCTGATCAAGAAGATGAGGCGTTGAAAGGCAAGCTTACGATCTGCCGTGGCTGCAAGTAGTGAGTTGCCAATGATGGCAGGAGCTGTTGACCCGTTCGGAGATCGCCGAGGATCGGCTCAAGCAGATGATCGGGCACATGGCTCGGCAGATCATGGAAGCGATGAGATTCGAACTCGACCGGTCAGGATTACGCATCACGCGGGAAAGCATGTTCACCACCGCAACCAGATACAAAGAGCCATCTAGCAACCGCGATCGTGCAATGAAAATTACTCAAGAACAGCGTCGTGCGTGGATTGAAAAGACGGCGGGGAGCCCGTTCAATCTTTGGCTCGATGCACAGGTGAAAAACACGGATGGGTCCCTCAATCTCGACCGACTTTACAAAGTCGCTTCTGGCTACGGCATCAAAAATGACTATCGGCACCTAAACCCTGGTCAGCAGCGGATGACGATCGGAATCAAGCTACGAACAAAGGTGCCAAAATCCGCGTACGAAACGGCGTGACCAGCGGCCCAATTCCGCACCGGACTTCTGCACCGAAAACACTCCTCGTTGGTGCCAGCCCGCTTTAGCTAGCACACCCCCGAACTCGCACGGTCGACCAGAGGTCGCCTCTGAGCGGCCGTTAGCCTTAGGTTTATAACCTACCGGTAACGCCCGTATCTCCTCGCCGACCCGTCAGGCACTTCAGGCACTTGCGGCGGCCAAGGCTCGGGGCTCGTCCTAGGGAGTTCCAAGCTGCACTTAGCCCGCGAGAGCGCATCCGTCGCGGCAAAAGCTGAGGCCGACCGACACGCAGCGAACGTCCTGCCGATTATCAAAGCAAAGAAGGCGGGTGAACGCTGCACTTTCGCACTTTCGCGCGCTGAATCAGTTGCGGATGTACGCCGGACTGCATGCTCGTTCGCACCTGTTCCCAAGTGAGCGAGCCCCGCATAAGATGCAACGTGCGGGGGACGAAACACATGGCGGGCGAGGACAAATTACCCGAACACTATTGGCACGACGTGTTCAACCGTGCGTGGGGTAACACGCTTCATCGTGTAGGATGGGACACCACCAAGGCCATCCTGGCGACTGCTGTTTTCATCGGCTCGTGGATACTGGGCGGCGCCGTGTACTCTGCGACCGGTGGCTTCTTGATCGGCATCTTGATGCTGGCCCCCATCCTATTCGTTTGCGGTGTCATTCAAGCCCAAGCTGACATGTATCGCGATCACGCGAAGCGACAAAGCGTCGCACCATCGGGACTTCCCCTAGCGGCACCCCAGACCAACCACTTAGCAACCCCAACACCCGACTTTGAGATGTGGCGGCACAGGGAACAGGTCACGCTCTTGGAAGCCGCGCAGTTATCGGCAGGGGTTAGACCGAGCGTAAGTTGGGGGACGCGAGGAACTGTCAATGACCTACGCCATGCTCACTGGCGCCATTCAAAAAGGCGAACTCTCGTTTATTGCGGATGGTTCGATTGACTCGCATGCTCGCGATACCGTGCGGCAAATGCGACGGCAGAAGCCACGCCCGAACACGCAACTCACACGGCCGGTCTCAAGGCCTTCGCGGACAAAAACGGGTATGACCCTGAGTTCCTACGAGGTCGAAGCGCTGGAGCCCGATAGAAGCGTTTCGCGATGGTTCTCATTGCGGGGGTACCCCTGCTCTGTTGGGATGGACTGGGTATCACCTCGTCGTGCCGAACGGTGCCGAGTGTGAAGGGGGCCATCTGCCGGACTCTGGAGAGTCGCTGAGGGCGCACGGGATCGATGTGGCGGCTTCGCGGAGAAAGCGAACCAGCGAGTCCGTGACCGGAAAAAATAGGGATAATGTGGGTCACAGGAGCTGACCCGTTCCGTGAAATAAGACCCGGCGTCGCACTGGCAAGTGAAACCATTTCGAACTCTCGGGGGTTGGATTTGCCAGGAGAATTGGCGGTGAAGCGAATCCTGAAACCGGTCACTTATGTCCTGGCCGCCCTGTATTTCTTGTTGGACGCGGCTTTTATGGCCATCGCCAAGCCGATCTCGGACTGGCTTGCCAGGCATGTCGCGCTGAGGCGATTGAGCGCCTGGATCAGATCGTTGCGGCCCTACCCGTCGCTGGCGCTGTTCTCGGTACCGGTGATCATGCTGGAACCGGTCAAACCGGTGGCGGCTTATCTTGCGGCTACCGGCCAGCTGCTCAGCAGCGTAGTGACATTGATCGTTGGCGAACTTCTCAAGCTTGTGCTAGTCGAGCGCCTATTCAGCCTTACCCGGGACAAACTGATGAAAATTCCAGCCTTTGTCTGGGCGTATACAATATTCCGCGAAGCCAAGGCTTGGCTGGAAGCCACCGAGGCTTGGCAAGTCATCCGCGCAATCAGCAACGCCGCCCGCCAGCATCTAACCGAGATGAAAAAATCCGCTGCGGTGGCGTTTCGGCAGTCTTGAACACTGCGGTTGGCACCAATCCGAGAGAGGTCCCGGGCCTTCGAGCCCAGCATAGTGCAAATAGCAATCGCCTGTGCTGAGGCCAAGCGGCCTAGCGCCGCCATCTAATCCTGGCAGCTGCCGAAACTGCCGAAGAGCCGCTTAGTCAGCTGTGCGCTCAAAGCCACATCGGCGGAGGGTTAGATCAACGCGTTCGTGGTGTCTTTCGCACACTGAGGCGGTAACGTTGATCAGTTAGGTTAACGTGCGAGTTTCGTTGTGCTGTGGCCACTGGCCGTTATTGTCCCGCAAAACGAACTCTTTTGTTTTAATGATTGATCGCGATGAAAAGACCGCTCGAAGTTTTGAGGGAGGTAGTTTGCCCTGCCTGCGATGGCACGGGGCTTCAGAAGGTCAATCAGCCAACGCAACCGGGTCACAAGATCTTTCCCCCGAAATGCACACGATGTCTCGGAAAAGGTCGGATAAAGAAACCCGCCGGGCCGTGAGTCAAATCCATCCGCCGGTCGCACTAGAGCGCATTCTCCAAAAAAGTGAATCGGAGGGGATTCTCTAGACGGGCGAATGCTGATTCCATCTTTGCGACTGAGTCGGGGGGATCTGATGGGCAAGCCGTACAGCATGGATTTGCGCGAGCGGGTAGTTAAAGGCGGGGTCTCGACGCGCCAGGCGGCGGAGCGGTTTGCGGCAACGGGGGAAGTTCGCCCTGCCAAACAGGGCAAACCGAAGGGATCCGTGCTTGATGGGCACGCGGATTTCATTCTCCGCGCGCTTGCAGAGGCGCCCGACACCACGCGATCGTGCCTAGCAAGGCTCACCGCGCAAACGGCGCAACCGACCAATTTCTTTCGACGCCGCCTTCATCAAATCCCCTGCCGCCTCGTGCTCCCGACCAACCACAAATCCGGACACGAATGCCTGAGCTCTCCGATTGGCGCGGGGGGCATTCAGTGCAGCTTTCATGCCCAACTCGCGGTGCGCCATAAAATCGTTCAATGAGCCAAGGGCCGATTGAATTCTCTTGAGCCGGTCGGAAAGCCCCGCAAGCTCCTTGTGATCGCTATGGGCGTACAGGCTCTTGAAGAATTCGATGCCGTAACGGATTTTCTTTATTCTGATGCGAAGTTTGTGCCGTTGCGTCGGATCGAGTTCGTGCAAGCGTTTGCCTTGCTTGCGTGCCTTCCTGATCCGCCGGTCGAGCAACGCTGCCGCATAGGGACCAATCAATCGCTCGTCATGGGTTGGCGCCCTGTTTGTCTCGATCCATTCGAGCACATCGAGCAAAAGACGACGAAACCGGACCGACGCGACCGCGCGCTCAGCGCGTTTGAAGGCTGCGAGCCGTTGGGCGGCAAACTTCCTCTCGATAGCGCGAGAGCCGCGTTTTGGCACGTTCTCATGCGCAACGGGATGAACGCTATCTTTCAAGAATACGTCGATCTCACGAGCCGGCGCGAGCTCACGAGTGAGCCATTCGAGCTCAGCCTTGATCTGCGCGGTATTCGTTCGCGGAAGAACATTGTTGAAGAGCGAGATGGCAGCGCGCGTTCGCCGCAAGCCTACCCGCATCTGATGAATCGCCTCCGAATCAAGCGCACGCACGGCATCCGCATTGCATGCGAAATGCTGGAGCGTCGCAAAAGCAATCATGCGGAAGGCTTCGTTTGGCGATAATTCACGATCAAGCTGAGTAGGTGCTGCATGCATCGCTCTTTCGCCGTCATCTTCAAAGAGCCGATAGCCCTTCTCGGATTTCGATCGCAAATCGAGCTCGGCGCCGGTCTTGCGGCCGAACTTTCGCGCCAATGAAAACAAATCTGCCGGACGTCCGGATTTTAGTTCAAGCTCAAATTCGGCAATCGATCGCGAGCGGCCGCCGGCCGAGATCTTGCCGCGATCCACCGCGAGCTCAATCTCGCTGCGGCGGGTTCGAATCGTCTGGACGGCACGACGAACCGATGTACGAAAGATAGGCTTCAGCTTCCGGGATAACTTCTTGGCGTTGAGAGCAAAGAGCGGCGTATCTTTCGCTTTGGCAATGTCTGGCTTGAGGCGATCGACTTCGGCCTCCCATTCGCCACGCGTGAGGTTTCCTGAAGCAGTGGACTTTATCGTCTGCACAAATTTTTTGTCGACCTCGCGCACCCTCAGCGAGAGGTCACTCCGCTTGAGCTTGCGCTTATTCGTATCAAAATACGTCGAAACAAGATCTTGCTTGGACCATTCGTCGCGCCGCACGCCGGCGACCCCGCCCTTCGTCATGGCCGATAGCCCACGGGGCGAAGCTCGGAACTTCAATTCGGTTTCGACACTCATTGTCAATTGCAAAGACGCCGTCCCGGAAAGGTTCCCGTCGCCGGGCGTAAGATTCTTCTGACTGAGACTGCGTGGCTATAATTTCTGGACCAATGCCTGCCCCGATCCGACCCGAACCGTATCAAAATTGAAGGAGCAAACTGTCTCCCGACGCATTCAAGCAAGGACACGGATTCCGGTGGCGAACGCCAAGAAAGGCGCCAAAGACCACTTCGCCCGGCAGCGGTCACCCAGAGAAGTGAGTAAATGACGTCGCCTCGCCCCTTTCGAGGCGGCGCCGCCAGTTTCGCCTAATTCTTCCGACGAAAGAGCGCGTCCGACCTTCAGCAGCTACGGCGCCCCAACTCGTTATTTCGGCGATTTGGAGAGGACTGGAACCGACAGGCTTTCCCGGTCTTGAACCTAATATTTCAATCGATGGAGGATCCCATGCCCCGCGGCGACAAGTCCAGTTACACTGAGAAGCAAAAGCGCCAGGCCGAGCATATCGAGGAGGGCTACGAGCACCGCGGCGTTCCGGAGAAGGAGGCCGAACGGCGCGCCTGGGCGACCGTGAACAAGGAGACCCACGGCGGTAAGAAGAGCGGCTCCGGTCGCGGGACGGAAGAAGACCATTCTCCGTCGCGGAAGGGCGGTCGTCTGGGCGGCGCGGCGTCCGCGAAGCGGCCCGCTGCGGATCGGTCGCGATCGGCCAAGAAGGCGGCGCGGACCAGAAAGCGGCGCGCTGCCTGAAGACGCATAGGTTGCGCCAGGTTTGAGGCGCCAGGTCGTAGCGGAGAGGCCGGCGGAGGTCCAGGCGACGGGCAGATCGTCAACCCACCCGCGAATGAAAACCCATCTCGAATTGCGGGGCGCTTGCGCATCGTGGCAGGACAGCATGGAAAAGCCGACGGACGAGCAGATACGCCAGCGCGCCCACGAGTTCTGGGAGGCCGCCGGCAAACCCGAGGGACGGCAGAACCAGTTCTGGTTCGAAGCTGAGCGTGAGCTAGAACGACCAGACCCCGCGCTTAATCCTGATGAGAAATCCGGCACCTTCACCGAGTGAAGAGAGGGCCGCTTAGCGCAATTCGCGCCGCAGGCGCCACAGGGAGACGGCGACCGCGAACCAGATCAGCGAAGCTGCGGCGAGGCAAAGGGCTGGCTGCGAGTCGGGAGCCTGCCACCAGATCACGACCGCGAAACAAGCAAGGCCCACGCTTCCCCAGCCGGTCCCGGCGGCATCAAGGGCCGCCGCACCCCTGCCGCGCTCTTCGCCACGCAGGCCCTTTTGTTGCTTGCGCTCACGCTCAGGCTTTTCGATCAAGGTAGCACTCGCGCAGAAGATCGCTGGAAAGGCCAACATTAGCCCACCGGCCACCGGCCCGGCTCAGTCGGCCAGAAGGCCCGCCGCAACGGTCGTCAATCCGCCCAATGCAAAACGCACCACATATTCGTAAGGCCGTCCCTGCTTAAGCGCGGAAAGTTTGAAATGGACTATCATGACCATCACCCAATCAGAACCTGCTTGAGGCCTGCCGCCACTGCAAGCCAGAGCGCGAAAGCGACGAGGGTCGCCTTCGGTGCGGACCAGTTGGCCCGCATCAACAACTGACAGACAACGAGACTGTAAGCCCGAAAATCATCGAACGGCCTTCGATCGCAACGTACTCGCCGCCATGTTTCCAGAAGGCAAGGCCCAGCGTCGCGAGCGCAACCGAAGGCGCGGCGCCAAACAATCCCGCGAAGCTCTTGGGACGCAGCAGGTCGCCTATCACCGCAAAGAGGGAAACGACCACACCCCAATCAAAAAGCGCAGCGCGTAGTCCACCATTCCTTCGTGCTTTTCGATTCGATAAAAGGCATCTAGGATGATCCTGGACTCGGCATGCTGATCGCCAAACCGACGATGCAAAGGCCATTGCCGCTGTTGATCGATTTGAGAACGAGGCGCTGGTCGAGAACTATGAAAGGCGCTCGGCGCGTCCAAGCGAACGAGTCCTGATTGCGGCAGGGCCTTCGAAAAGTTCGGCGGCCCGCCCGATCATGATGTTGTCGATCGATATATATCTTGACCGGCCTGATGAGCGTGCCGGTCTCTAGCATACTTTCTCGACTACCATGCTGCGCCAGCGAAACTGGCTTTGAGTGTGGAGCGGATAATGCAGGTGAGACATTGGCGGCTCGCGAGCCAGCCCGCTCCGCTGCCGACGTCGAAGAGTTCAAGACGAAAGCTATCTTCTGCGGTCTGGGACTACTGAACTGATCTTCGTGCTTGCAGCCATGAGCTACGGCCTGGATCTCGCCGTCTTCTGAACGCTCAGCACGCAGTCTAGGAAGCGTTCGACCGCGCGCGTTCACGCCCCTTGCGCCGACGCTCGCGACGTTCGCGTCGCCGCCTCGCCCGCTCGGCGGGCTGCGGCAGCGCGGGTACCGCCGCATCTACTTTCTCGGCCGGGACCGTCTGTATCGCCTGCTCGACGCCGGGGCGCGCCTCCATGAATTCGAGGACGACTCGGCCCCTGGCGGTTATCTTCCAGCCACCGTTTTCGCGCGCGACGAGACCTTGCGAAAAGATGTCGAGGTCCGGCACGCGCGCAGCCAGTCGCCGGGTGCGGTCGGCCCAGTCCGGGCCGCTGGTCGCCAGGATCGCCATGTCGCGCTTGAGGTCAGCCATCCCGGCAAATCCATCCGGGTAGCTGATCAGGATCTTCAGCACCGTGATCTGAAAATTCACCTCCGTCCCCTTCGGCCGCTCAACGCCACGTGGTCGGCGCCTGCGAGAGAGCTTGGCGCCGACCTGCTTGAGCCCCTCCCGACGCCTCCCCGCTTCTCGCGGATTCCAGAATCTTAAGGCGACATGGGTGCGGGTTCCGATCTCGCGGCGCGAAGCGCTCTCGCAGATTTCGTCCGCGCAAAAGCGCGGTGGCGCAGGTATGGAACACGAAATGCCCCCATGAGGGAAAGCCCGATCTTACTTAGCGCAAGTTTTCGCTCTCGGAATTCGGAATCTTGGCATTGCAGAGGTCAGAGTGGTTGCCCTACTCCGAGGGCCGACGGGCGCAGGCCACGATGAAACGCCGTTGCAAGCCGCCGTTGCTGTCGACTGTCCCGCTCCTTACGCGAATCTGTTCTTACCTCGTCTCGCCTTTGGTCGGCGTGGTGTCGGGATTCTGGATACCGCCGGACTTCGGTATGACCGTGCCCTTCATATTCGTCGCGGGCATACTTGACAGGACTTCGATTCGGTTTTCAGGCTTGAGCGCCTTGCAGTCCATGCCGTAGATCAACTCGCCCTTGGCACTTTGGCCGATCGGAGGACAGTCTTTCAGTGCTGCAGGGTCGGCAGCCTTGTCTTGCGCAAACGATGCTGTCGAGAGCAGGAGTATCAGGGCGGCGGCGAGCTTCATCATGACTTTCCCCCACCTACTTGAGATCATGGCTCAATCGACCGAATCAGGACAAGTTCCAACCAACTCGATGCTTGCGCGTCTCGATCTCACGGCTTCCGCTTTTGTGTCGGCTCGCCACGAGCGGCCCAGCTTCCGTGGCCAACGCGCCAAGGGGTCTAATAGGAACGTTCCGATAAGCGGCCATGTTGCCTTCAAAACTACATTTCGGGAGGTTCGTATGGCAATCGAAGATCGTGAGACCGGAAATCTGATCGGTAGCGATAAAGTCGAAGGTACTGCCGTTTACGGAGCGGGAGACAAGAAGATCGGCTCGGTCAAACGCGTCATGTTGGACAAAGCAAGCGGCAAGGTCGCCTATGCCGTCCTTAGCTTTGGCGGCTTTCTCGGCATCGGCGATGATTTCTACCCGCTACCTTGGCAGTCGCTGAAGTATGATCAGCGTCTCGAAGGATACGTCACCGGCCTAACCGAGGACAAACTAAGGGGCGCTCCAAGATACGCCGGCGACGATGCGTGGAATTGGTCAGATCGCGCCAAAGCCAAGTCCATCGACGACTATTACGGCATCGCCCTTACCTAGCGAGGGGGGTGGCCCGAGTAACGACGCCGCTGTCATTGACGACGGCGCCTCGATGGCGCGCCATGGTGGGCTTGAACCCGGGATGCGAGCGCGGCGCTGATCGGCTCGCCTCTTGAAAGGCCGGCCCGCGTCGAGATTTTCGAAGTCCTCCACGCTTGCCTGTGCAGGGCCGCGACTCGGCAAGTGCCGGAGAGCCCAGAGGACGGCGTCGTAAACGGCGGCCGCTTCCGAATGCAATACCCGCAGGAACGAAGCCGCGCCACGCGCTCTTATTACCGATCTCGCGACTGCGAAACATTCTTCGATCTCCGCACTAAGGCAGGAGCCAACATCATGGCTGATTCCGCGCCGATTCCGCCTGTCAAGGCGGTTCCAAAACCCCGTGAGCAGCACTTGCGGGACATGGCAGACTGCATCCGCTTCCTGTCGATGGACGCAGTACAGCACGCCAAAAGCGGGCATCCAGGTGCACCGATGGGAATGGCCGACATCGCGACCGTCCTTTTCAGGGATTTCATGAAATTCGACGCGGCGGATCCGCATTGGTTCGACCGCGACCGCTTCGTGCTTTCGAACGGTCACGCCTCAATGCTGCTCTATAGCCTGCTGTATCTGACCGGATTCAAGGACATGACCTTGGACGAACTGAAGCGGTTCCGTCAGATCGACAGCAAGACGGCCGGCCATCCCGAGTACAAGCACGCCGACGGTATCGAGACGACCACCGGCCCGCTCGGCCAAGGCATCGCCGATGCGGTGGGCTTCGCGCTCGCCGAACGCATTCTGAACGCCAAGTTCGGTGACGACCTGTGCGACCACTTTACTTACGTCTTCATGGGCGACGGTTGCCTTATGGAGGGCATCAGCGAGGAAGCGATTTCGATGGCGGGCCACTACAAGTTCGGGCATCTGATCGCGTTCTGGGACAACAATTCAATCACGATCGATGGCCCTACCCGCTTGGCGGTTTCCGACGCCGAAACCCAGCGCTTTCGTGCCTCCGGCTGGCACGTCCAGGAGATCGACGGACACGACACCGATGCTATCCGCGACGCCATCGCGACCGCCCGTGCGGTCGTCGATAGGCCGTCAATGATCGCTTGCAAAACGATTATCGGGTTTGGCTTCCCGACCAAAGCCGGCACCGAGAAGGCTCACAGCGACGCACCCGGTGAGGACGAGATCGCCGGTGCCCGCAGGATCCTTGGCTGGGATTCGCCGCCGTTCGTGATCCCCGAACCGCTGCTGCGCGAGTGGCGTGAGATCGGCACGAAGGGCCGCGCGGCCCGAATGGCGTGGGCGGATCGAGTGGCGGCCACGTCGCCCGACTTGCGCTCGGAATTCGAACGTCGCAACGACGGCAAGTTGCCGATCGACTGGCAGAAGGCTATTGCGGCAGCCCGTGCCGAATTCATCGCCAGCGGCAAGGAAGTGGCGACGCGAGCTGCCAGCGGCACCGTCCTCAACCATCTGGCTGCGGCCATTCCCGAACTGCTGGGAGGCTCCGCAGACCTGACCACCTCGAACAACACCAAGGCCAAGGGCATGATCGAGATTAAGCCAGGAGAATACGGCGGCTCCTACATGCACTATGGCGTCAGGGAGCACGGTATGGCCGCCGCCATGAATGGCATCGCGCTGCACGGCGGTTTGATCCCCTACGGCGGAACCTTCCTCTGCTTCTCGGACTACTGCCGCCCGTCGATCCGCCTGGCGGCCATGATGCAGGTCCGGACGATCTTCGTCATGACTCACGATTCCATTGGCCTTGGCGAAGACGGTCCAACCCATCAGCCGAGCAACTTGCGGCGCTGCGGGCGATCCCGCATCTCGCGGTCTACCGCCCTGGCGACCCCGTCGAGACCGCCGAGTGCTGGGAAGCAATCCTGAACACGCCCCGTGAGGCCGCCATCCTCGCTCTCTCTCGTCAACCTATGCCGCTGCTCCGCCGTGAGCCCGGCAGCCAGAACAAGTCGGCCAAAGGCGGATACGTGCTGCAGGAAGCGGAAGGCGGCGAGCGCAAGCTCACCATCTTGAGCACGGGTTCAGAACTGCATCTAGCGGTCCAGGCGCGGGACATTCTTCAAAAGCGAGGGATCCCGACCGCCGTCGTCTCCATGCCATGCCGTTTGCTGTTTGAACAGCAGGATGCCGCCTACAAGAACGCGGTGCTTGGCAAGACCCGAGCGCGCGTCGCGGTTGAAGCCGCCGTCGAACTCGGATGGGAGCGGTACCTCGGCCTCGAAGGGCGGTTCGTCGGGATGCACTCATTCGGAACATCCGGAAAGATCGCCGACGTCTACCAAAAATTCGA
This sequence comes from Bradyrhizobium genosp. P, assembly GCF_049949265.1. Classification (NCBI taxonomy): domain Bacteria; kingdom Pseudomonadati; phylum Pseudomonadota; class Alphaproteobacteria; order Hyphomicrobiales; family Nitrobacteraceae; genus Bradyrhizobium; species Bradyrhizobium genosp. P. The sequence goes on from NZ_CP188195.1 coordinate 7,207,453, forward strand.
CATCAATGCCGAAGCTGTTGTGCGCGCCGCGGAAGAGACGCTGGCGGAGGTCACTGCTCTCTAGCTGGAGACTTAAGATATCATCAGTTCCTTAGCCTTGATTTCGGCAGACGCCCTCGAGCACCTTATCGGCACCTGGCTGCACCTTCCCGGGGCAGTCACGATAAGACTTCCGAGAGGCGAAGATGGCGACTTTGGAACTCGCGTGCCGTGCTTGGGTTGCAACGTGAGAGTTGTGTAAACGAACTCGCGTGACGCTAACGGTAAGGGCAAGCGACATGAAGTCGACAACACTGGCGGCAACTGCATTCGCACTCCTGATCTCGACATCGGCATTTGCGCAGTCGGTCGGCGAGAAAACCGGTGTGAATTCTACACTCGGTGTCAGCCCGACGACGGCGGATTTCGTCAAGGAAGCCGCGATGAGCGACATGACCGAAATAGAGGCCTCCAAGCTGGCGCAACAGCGTGGCAACGCCGCAGAGAAGACGTTCGCCAGGCAGATGATCACGGATCACACGGAGACGTCCGGGGAACTCAGGACAATGGCCCCCGGCAATGCGAAGACGGTGTTGCCAGAGACGCTCGACAGCTCCTCGCAAGACAAGATTGATAAGCTCAAAAACGCCAAGCCGGACGACTTTTCCTCCGATTTCGACGCCATGCAGGTCAGTGCGCACAAGGACGCCGTGTCGTTGTTCGAGCGCTACGCCAAGGGCGGCGACGACCCAAAGCTCAAGGACTGGGCCGCCAAAACCCTTCCCACGCTCCAGCATCATCTCGAGATGGCGCAAAATCTCGGGAAGACGAAGTAGGTCGAGCGGGTTTACGGAACGTTTCTGGCGAGCGGACAGCACGCCTGCGACATCCCTCATTGAAGCTCGTGTTCCTAACCGGCATTCGAAGCGGCGAAGCGCGCGGTCGCTTGGCCGAGAAATGCAAACTCCTACTAGAGCCAGACATCGAAGGACTAGTGCGGTGCTTCGGATGCTCGAGAAAGGAACGCGCATTTCCTTCGCCCCGTGGCCTTCCGGATCAATATAGGATCCGGCCGCATTTCCTCCCGACCAGGCGTGCCGGTGCCGTAGATGTTCCAATGTTCCAGGATCTCAGGTTCGCCGTCGGCGTGGGTCGCGCGGGTGTACTCCATCGCTTGCAACTTTTCAGCCTAGGCAGCGTTTGCGTTTGTAGGTAGCCGGAGATTTACAGATGTCACACGCATCGCAGATCAAAGAACACATGGACGTCATTTCGTCCGATCGGAAGACCGTAGGCAAAGTCGACCATCTCGACGGGCCCGACAAGATCCACGCCTGCGGCCGTCCGGTAGATGACAAAGAGCTCTGTCCGTTCGGGCGCATTGGCAGCACGAGGGACGAAACTAGACTTGCTTGGCTCGGTCCCGTGACGTCGGCGCCGGTCTTGCTGAGGTGCACATGTTGGTCGACATGCCTCGGCCGGCAAAACGGCGGAGGCCATCATGACCGAACTGGACAACAAAGAGCCCGCGCGTGGTTTTAACAGACGCGCGTTCATTGGCGGGGCGGTCGGCGCCGCAACTCTGCCCTTAGCGGTGAAAGCTGCCGGAGATGGGCAAGGTGCCTTTGCGGCAGTCGATCCCAGGTTGCCAGTCAACGTGACCCTTCAAGTCAACGGCACGGCTCGGTCTCTCGATATCGATGCCCGCACAACTCTGCTTGATGCACTCCGAGAGCATGTCGGTCTCACGGGTTCCAAAAAAGGCTGCGATCACGGCCAGTGCGGCGCTTGCACCGTGATGGTCGAGGGCCGACGGGTGCTTTCGTGCCTCACCTTGGCGTTGGCCGCCCAAGACCAGCCGATCACCACGATCGAGGGACTATCACAGGGCGACGAGCTGCATCCGATGCAGCAGGCCTTCATCGATCAGGACGCTTTCCAGTGTGGCTACTGCACGCCCGGACAGATCGTCTCGGCGATCGCTTGCGTCAAGGAAGGCCATGCCGGCAGCGATGGCGACATCCGCGAATACATGAGCGGCAACATCTGCCGCTGCGGCGCCTACCCGAACATCGTCGCCGCGGTCAAACAGGCGGCGCCGGCGATGTCGGACGAACAGAAGGGCTGAGCGCATGCGTCCCATCATCTACCAACGAGCGACCGACGGGCCATCCGCCATACGGGCACTGATCGCTATAGCGCCTGCCAACAATCCTGTCGTCACCGATGCCGGCATCCAGCCGCTCGCGGGCGGGACCACCCTGCTCGATCTGATGAAGCTCGACGTGATGCGGCCGCGCGTTCTCGTCGACATCAATCCGCTCTCGAACATTTGGTCTGCGATCAGCCTCGACGGCGGAAATCTGAAGCTTGGCGCCTTGGCACGCATGTCGGACGTCGCCGCGAACCTCGACATCCAGCGCAACTATCCGGTGATAGCGGACACGCTCAAGCTTGCCGCCAGCCCGCAGTTGCGGAACATGGCGTCGCTCGGTGGCAATGTTCTGCAGCGAACCCGCTGCACGTACTTCCGCGATGTCAGTTATGACAACTGCAACAAACGCCATCCGGGATCCGGATGCGCCGCGATGGACGGCTTCAACAGGACGCACGCGATTCTTGGCACAAGCGAACAGTGCATCGCGACTTACCCGGGCGACTTCGCGCAGGCGCTCATCGCCCTGGACGCCGTCGTGGAGATCACGGGCGAGTCTGGCGTGCGCAACCTGCCATTCGGCGAACTGCACAAAGCGCCGGGAACTTCACCGCAAGTCGAGACCTCCTTGATGCCGGGCGAACTAATCTCGGCCTTCTCGATCCAAGGACGCTGGCCGCGATCGACCTATCTCAAGGTCCGCGACCGCCAGTCCTACGAATTCGCCCTGTCTTCAGCCGCGATCGCGCTCGATATCCAGGACGGCGCGGTCCGCGACGCGCGGGTAGCACTCGGAGGCGTCGCCACCATCCCATGGCGGGCTCGCGAGGCAGAGGCGTTGCTTAAGGGCCAGAAATTCGACGAAGCGATCGCTATGCGGGCTGCCGAAGCGGCCTTCAAGAGCGCCACCGGCCGCAAACACAACGCCTTCAAAATCGCCCTCGGCAAGCGCGTCGTGTCACGCGCGCTGCACCAAGCCGCTACGATGGAGGTCTGAGATGTCGGTCGCCGCGCCCGAGCCGAAGGCCAACATGGGCCAGCCCATTCCGCGCTACGACGCCGTCGCCAAGGTGACCGGCAAGGCGCAGTACGGCGCAGATGTGGCGCTGATGAACCCCGTCTATGCCTATCTCATTACTAGTTCGATCGCGAAAGGACGCATCGAGGGGTTCGATCTGTCTGCCGCCAAGCAGGTTCGCGGCGTGGTCGACATCGTCACCCATGAGAATGCCGAGAAGTTGAAGGAAGCAAAGCTGTTCAGCAACGGCGGCTATTCGTCCAGCACCATTCAGCCGCTGAAGTCGCCAGACATCGCGCAGGCAGGCCAGATCGTCGCCGTCGTGCTGGCCGAGACCTTCGAGGCCGCCCGACAAGCGGCGTACGCTGTGACTGTCAATTATACCGCCGCCATTCCGACGACGACATTCGGCTCGCCGGGCACCACAACCGCCCCCGCGAAAGGTCAGTTGGCCCAATTCAAGGAAGACCCCAAGGTTGGCGACTTCGCCAAAGCGTTCGAGGCGGCCGAGGTCAAGATCACCGCCGAGTATGAAACGCCGCCGCAGCATCACAATCCGATGGAATTGTTCGCCACTACCTGCGCCTGGAACGGCGACAATCTGACGATCTACGAGCCGACGCAGTACGTCCACGGGCTCAAGAACGGCGTCGCCGAACAACTCGATATCGATGCCGACAAGGTCAGAATCATCAACTCATACGTCGGCGGCGCTTTCGGCTCGAAGGGATCCATGACGCCTCGGACGGCGATCATCGCCTCGATCGCCCGGCGGCTCGGGCGCCCTGTCAAGCTGGTCGCCACCCGAGACCAAGGCTTCACCATCGCCACGTTCCGCGCCGAGACTCGTCACCGGATCAAGCTTGGGGCCAGCCGCGATGGCAAGCTGACTTCGCTCCGCCACGAAGGCTGGGAGATCTCGTCCCGACCGGACCCCTACGCCGTCGGCGGTACCAAAACAACGACACGCATGTACGCCTGCCCCAACGTCGACAGCCTGGTGTCGATCGTGCGGGCCGATCGCAACACGCCCGGTTTCATGCGAGCACCACCTGAAGTACCCTACATGTTCGCGTTGGAAAGCGCGATGGACGAGCTCGCTTATGAACTGAAAATGGACCCAATCGAGCTTCGGCGCGTCAACGACACCATGAAAGAGCCGATCAAGGGCAACTCCTTCACGTCTCGGTCTCTCATGGCGTGCTTCGACGAGGGCGCGAAAGCTTTCGGATGGTCGCAGCGGAAGGCAGAGCCGAAGTCGATGGCTGACCGAGATTGGCTGGTCGGATACGGCTGTGCGACCAGTTCCTACCCGACGCAGATGGCGCCGGCTGCCGCCCGCGTGCGCCTGCAGCGCGACGGTAAGGTGAGAGTGCAGATCGCCGGCCATGAGATCGGCAACGGCGCCTACACTGTGATCGGTCAGGCCGCCGCCGAAAAGCTTGGCGTTCCAGTCGAGAAGGTGTCGGTTTTCATCGGCGACAGCGATCTCCCGCCGGCACCGGTGGCAGGCGGCTCGAACTCGACGGCGAGCACCTGCTCGACCGTCATCATGGTTTGCGAGCAGATCCGGCATAAGCTGTTCAAGGCGACGATGCCGAACGAGACCCTGATCGATAACGCGAAGGAAACGGTGGGCGCGGGGCAAACTCCGGTCACCCGCGCAGCGAAAGGCGATCGCCCGATCGACTATGAACGCGCGTTCGATGCGCTCGGGGTCAGCGTGATCGAGGAATACGGCGAGTGGAAGCCGGATGGGGCACCGATGGACGCGTTTCGCGCCATGAACAAGGGTCAAATGAGGATGGTCGGCGGTCCGGAGATGAAGGACAAGATCGCCTACGCGTTCGGGGCAGAATTCGTCGAGGTTCGGATCAACAGGTGGACCCACGAGATTAGAGTGCCACGGCTGCTTGGTGCCTTCGCAGCGGGTCACGTCATGAACCCTCGCACCGCCCGCAGCCAACTGATGGGTGGCCTCATTTGGGGAATGTCATCGGCACTCCACGAGGCAACCGAGATGGACGAACGCTATGCCCGCTACGTCAACGACAATCTGGCCGACTACCTGCTTCCGGTAAACGCCGACGTTGCGAGTGTCGAAGTGATCATGCTGCCGGAGCAGGACGATCACATCAATCCGGCGGGCGTGAAAGGGATCGGCGAGCTCGGCAATGTCGGCACCAATGCCGCAGTCTGCAACGCGATTTTCCACGCGACGGGTCAGCGGCTTCGAAAACTACCCGTAAGGCTCGAGCAACTGGATATTTGAGATCGGCTGTCCCTTCTGATCGGGGATTCACCAGGATCCTGAAACCGGTGGTCATTGGCACAAGCAACAACGACAGAGCAAGACGGGCCTCGCTGCTGGGCCGCCGGCACGATTTGGCTCTTTGACGCTTTCCGTTCTCGACGGTTCGATCGCTAATTGTGAATCGGCGTGGGGTCCGGACGCCGATCGGCACGTTAAGGCACTGACATCATTGGTGTGCGCGGGGGTCATTGGATGGCGCCGAATCACACCGCACGCCTATCCTCCCGTTAGCTCGCGCAGTGTCCCCGTGATCTCCGCCACGGTGTAGGGCTTGGGCAAAAACCGTCCGCCCTCGGGGAGCTCATAGTCACAAAGCCTGAGTCGACCTGAGGTCGCGATGATCTTGATCGGTGGCCAGCGGTTTCTGACCAGATGGGCTAACCGCAGGCCGTCTATCGAACCTGGCATCTGAATGTCGGTGAAGATCACGCGAATATCTGTTCGTGCTTCGAGCACGAGAATGGCCTCGGCCGCGTTTGCCGCCTCGATCACGTCGAACCCGGCATCCTCGATCATCGCTACGGCATGCCATCGCAAAAGTGCCTCGTCCTCGACGACGAGCACGACCGGGCGACGGCCAGCTAATTGCTGCATCGGACCCTACTGATTGTAGAATGATGGCAATTGGCGCTTTGAGACCCGCGTTTCTGCCGCAGGTGCGCTTCACCCAATTCCTAATGTCGGAAATCGGACATAGGCGGTGTTGGTGTGGCAATTCGCTTGTTGACTATTTGTTCCTGGAAGCGCCCGATACAAGGGAAGAAGTACCAAAGCTGCGTCAGAAACAGGCGCGTCTGCCCAATGACAATGTCGGACTTCCGACAGATGAGGGCTCTGACGACCACGTTTGTCCGACAGAAAGCACCGGTGTCCTTATAGGCAGGCACCTGAACGCCACTCGGCCGAAGCTTGGTCTTGAGACGGAAACCGGACGGACAACGGCCGCCGGTCGTCATAACGTATTCTTTTCCCGCGCGGCGCGTCCCCTCGGAGCTCGCACCCTACCCCTTGCGGTAAATCGCCCGACCGATCGGGCAAGGATACCGCAGGTGCACGCGCCTTCAACCACTCCGCTGGACAACAAGCTGCTCGCATCACTGCCGCGCCGCGAGTTTGACGTGCTCGCCACCCACCTAATAACAGTTGTGTTGCCGCAAGGCCATTCCGTCTACGAAGCAGGCGGCGAGGTCGAACAGGTCTATTTCCCTCACAACGGCATGTTTTCGTTGCTCGCCGTAATGCGCGACGGCAAGGCCATCGAGACCGCGACCGTCGGCCGCGAAGGCGTAGTTGGTGCAATGGCTGGATTGGGTCTCTACAAATCCCTTGTCCGAGTGAACGTTCAACTACCAATGACAGCCAGCAGGATACCCTCAGCAGCTTTCAGGAGGTCAGTCACCTCAAGCCAAGCGATACGAGACCTCTGCATAGGCTATAACGAGGTCCTCTTAACCCAAGCTCGCATTACGGCAGCCTGCAATGCACTGCATCCAATCGACCAACGCTTTTGCCGTTGGCTATTGCAGTCGGCCGACCGCGCGGCAAGCGATACCGTCATGCTGACGCAAGAGCTCCTTGCCGATATGCTCGGAGTGCGAAGGACGTCGGTGACAGAGGTCGCCATCAAGGTACAGGATCAAGGCATAATCACCTACGCGCGAGGCGTCATTAAGATATTGGACCGCGGCGCGCTCGAGCGGATGTCCTGTGAATGCTATCGGACGCTCGTCGAATATGAGGCCACTCTGACCAACTGAGCGGAGCGAGCTGTATGAAGTCGCCGCGGCTCGAGCGGCGGGGTCTTGACGAAACCCACAATCCGCTGCAGCAGCCCGATCTTTGTCGGCCACCGGACAGACGCCCGACCCCAAAGGGTCTTTAATTGCCCGCGGGCAAGGTAGTAAGGGCTGGAGAGGACCCAATGGTTCAACAGCGCAGACGGATCGAACACGAGCAGACCTTTGAACAACGGCTAGCAGAAGAGGCTCAACGCTTCAAAGAGGCAGCAGATCAGCTTCCTCCCGGCACAGCCCGCGAACTGCTTCTGCGGCGAGCCCGACAAGCCGGCACCGCCGCTCACATCAGCGAATGGTTGACATCGCCCGGGCTGCAGCCTCCTAAGCCATCTAAAACTTGCTGACCGATCAGAAGGGTAAGGCCGCTGCTAGGCTAAATAGAAGTCGAGGGCTCCCTTGATCCCCTGACGACCAAAGCCATCGAGCTATGGCGATCAGGTCGCATGATCGCGACATTCGAGCCCGACTTGGGACGGTGAGAATGATTATCGATCGACTATTAAGAGACCGCCCGTTTGAGCCGAAGATCTCTAGCCGCATCATGACGGCTTACGAGCAAGCGCTGCATACGCTCTGCGTCAAGGACCGTGACGACCCGCTCACGGAAATGATCGCGAAGACGATTATCAAGGTCGCTCAAACGGGTGTCGAAGACCCCGCAGAGATTTCGGCTCAGGCGATCAAGGAACCGGAAGTTCGGTGACCAAGCGACGGTAGACCGTGGGGCATGGCTGCGGAACGGAAGGAGACCCAATGTGTCCCTGATACTTACTGGCACTGGCGTATCTGCGCGCTCGTTCGTCGTTCTGGAAATTGTCGATGAAGAAAAAGCTTTTGAGGTCGCGCGACGGATCGCAGAAAGCACGGGGCGTGAAGTGACTGTGCGTGATGCGAACTGGGTAGAGCTGGTTATCATTCCGGGTGGAAAGAAGCACTGAGAGGCGCTCAGCCCTAAAAGTAAGGACCGCCTCAGTCCGCGACCCGCGCCACCTGTTGCTGTCACCTACTGGCCCATCGCGTTGGTCAGCAGGTGTCCGCTCTCGCGCCGCTTGTGGTGCTGAGCAGACGGTCAACCAATATGGCCGAACGGTCGTGATTTACGAGTCCCGTGGTGACGAGGGCTGCGTGTCGGGTAAGTGCTTCGCTGCGCTGGTCGGCCTGCTGAGCGGATGCTCTTGGATGATGATGCCACTCGGTCTGCAGGCGACGATTGCCGTCAGGCGCGCGAGCTGGCAATGTTGATCTGCACCAGTGAGGAAGCAGTTGAGACATTCATTGCGCATTGCGATGTCGCGGCGCGTGATTTGTTGATGCCTTTGATCCCTTAACGGAAATGATCGCGAAGAAGATAATCAAGATCGCGCAAACCGGCATCATGGACCCTGCACAGATTTCGGCCTTGGCGATCAAGGAATTGCAGCTTCGGTGAGGCCGCCGCTGCATCTCATGCCAACCCGCTTGGAACTAAAAGCGCAGTCGCCAAGTCGCTCGGGTGAGAGTACTCACGCGACTGCAATCGGTTCCCCTCCCGTATCATTCGCGTTGGCGAGCTGCGCGAGGTTGTTCGCGCTGGTGGCAGTGCATTCCTTGAAGTGTTCTGAGAGTGCAGCAGCCGCCAGGTGATCCCAGTACTCTGCCTCCGCGAGCAGCTTCCAGCTTCTGTCAGAATTGTATGCGGCACTCTGTCGGCACAGCGACGCCATCGCGCGCAAGCGGCGTGCGGTTTCCATGCGATCCTCCCGTCGTTTTCCCACCTTATTTTTTGTTTTTGCATCGGAGTTATCATGATTATGACTCAGAACTAATTTTTACGTTCTCGCGGCAGCGAATGGCGCGGTTGATTGCGAATTATTTTCGGTTCGGGTTCACATCAGTCTCGAAGCGTCCGAACACTGTCTCGTCGGGGAGCTGGCGGCAGCTTTATTCCGTGGAGACGCCACGTTATAGGCGATCGACGGCGTACCAAAGGCCAAGTTAGCGTGGGACATTTCGTACGGCATCTGATCCCCACGTCCCGGCGGCCATCTTAGGCAGCCTTGCTTGACATAAGCTCCCATGCCGCCAATCGCCCGGCTTCGGTCAGGCCCCCCAAAGCTCGATCTCCACTCGCCGCGCGTTTGATAATCCTGCGCGCGATGTAACGGCGCGCCGCATGATTATCGGTGCCCTTCGGCAAATGCTGACAGGCCCTTTCCAGTGCGACATCCATGTTGGCAAAGGTCCGACTGTCAAACCTTTCTGCAATCGCCATGATCGACCTCCTGAACAATCACTTCGGTGGGACGAATTCGGCGCTGCCGATCCATCACATCGCCTCGGAGCTAAGCGGGTCGGCCTGCACCTGAACGTCTTGGACGTTTCCGCACTTGGTGCAGCGCAATGTCCAGTGCTCGAAGCCGGGCCTGGCCTCGACCACGTGCAGTACGGTCATGCGGACTTGGCATCTAAGGCAGCGGGGATGCTGCATCGCCCGAGGCGGAAGGACGGATGGCGTTGACTGCGTTTCGGACATGGTGGTGCACGTCTGAGAGCAAATTCCAACTCCCATATTTAGAGCCGGAAATTTTCACTTTGCAATCACATTCTAGCGCCCGACGTGAACTGGGTGCGATGCAACGTGGGCTCTGAGGGGGTCTCAGTCGGAAAGCGATCCCACGCTAACTTGGCCTTTGGTGTGCCGTCGATAGCATGCGCGGCGTCTCGCAGAATATAAATCCGTTTTGATTATTCAAGTATTTCAACGCGCATTTGGAAATAATGACCGAAACGCGCTCCAATAATCTCAATAGGTTGTAAGCCATTTCCAAATGAAAAACGGATCAGCCGCAGCAGAATTTGGACCGAACTGGGTCGACGCGCTCAAAGGTGCGGTCCTTGCGTGCCGATTTGTCGAACACGGTTACATGCTGTTAATCGGCGCACAATATTGGCTCTGACGCTGCTCCGATTATTCTGCGCCGATTAGTCTGGCTTGAAGCAGATCGATTTTCCCGCGACCGTACATTTGACGTCTGACGAGTGTGAGGCGCGTGATCTGACCTTCAGTCTGCCCGTTGGACCACGGCGAAGTGATCGCCGCCCGCACTGCCGCCTCATCCTTGGCGACGCCGTTGGCGAACGAAGCCACGAGACTGGCGCGGGCGCGCTCGATCCATGGGGTGAGTCCCTTGCGCCGGATCATCACGTGGAATTCGGCGATGATCTCGCGCGCCTCGACCAGGTTTGGTACGCCAGCTTCGATCGCCGCGACCGTGACGGTCTCAGCCTTCGTAAGCAAATCCCGCCCGATGGTCATGAGGCGCGTAATCGTTCTGGCCGACGGAATCCGCTGAAGGTTTTGTGCGTCGGCCCTTTCAGCCCGTCGTCTGCGGGTCGTCCATTCGTCTGCGGGTCGTCCATTCGCTGATGACGCGAAGCGAGTCTCGGAAGCCACGCGCCGTCAAGCGGCGCCAAAGTTCAGCCCCGTTTCGACAGTCCGACGCCCACTGATCGTCGAGCCATGGTAAATGCAAGTCCAGCGAACTTTGCCGGGTCCGGAAGACATCGTTCCGTTCGCCACGGATCACCTGCCGTACGAGCTTCCTGCTATGGCCAGTCTGGCGCACGATCTGCTTGATACGCCGTTCTTCGACAGAGCCAGGCAGCTGCTCAAGCGTGACTTACCTCTTGCGAACATGCTCTTCGCCGTTCAGCCGCCACTGTTTGTCTTGGGCGCGCATTGTCGCGTTGCGAACTAATTATCCAGCTCTGCTTGCTCTTCAGGCGAGCGATCTCTCGGCGCGGACACGGTTCGGTGATCTCGCTTGACGACGCACTTCTTCAGGCGCGTGATTTCGGTTTACGCTTCATCCAATTGTACGGGAGAGGTCCAGGTTCGATCCGTTATGCGCCCACGGAAGGTCACTGCGCGAAGCCGAGATGACAATTTTATGACATAACAATGAACCCTCGGGCGAGTGGCGCGTTGCAAACCTACTTAGGTTCCGAAACCCGGTGCGATGCAAACGGAAACTGCAATTCAAGCCCTCGGCCTCGGGCGCCGGGCAACAAGCATTCCCCTTCCGATAACGGTTAGGCCGACGGAAGTTGATGTCGCAATCGCGGATGCGATCGCCCGCGATACGGCGCCTGCATCGGAGGAGATCGCCCGCGTCCTGACTTGGGGCGCGGACGAGAAAATCCTGCTGCTTCTGGCCGCTGCTGGCTGGATCGCCTCGCGCGGACGCAGCGAGCCGCTGCGGCGAGCCGGCAGTCACGCTCTGCTGGTCACGGTCGCTGCGTCATTGCTCCCGCATGGATTGAAGCTTTTCTTCAACCAGACCCGTCCGGACCGCCGGACCGTGGTTGGGCACCTCCATGGAATCGAACTGTCGGGCAAGCGCCAGGACGCCTTTCCTTCCGGTCACGCGCTGCACATGGGCGCGCTTGCATCTGCGGCCGGTGCATTGCCGACGGGCCCACGACGAGCGGTGCGGGCCCTCGCGGTCGGCCTCTCGCTGACGCGAATCCTGGTGCTGGCGCATTGGGCGAGCGATGTCGTCGCCGGTTTTGCGCTGGGAGCGATCCTGGAGCGGGCGCTCAGGCTGCAGACCGGCTATCCCGCCGAAGCTTCGGAGCGGGCCGAGCGCACCAAAGGCTTGGGGGGCAAGCAGATACCTGGGACACACGGCACCGGCAGTCACGTATCCCAACTCCGGAAGAAAGCGAAATGACGGAATATGTCATCCGCTTTTTGCTAGGAGGGTTCGTGGTGTCGGCTTTCGCGATGATCGGCGACATTCTACGTCCCAAGAGCTTCGCGGGGCTGTTCGGAGCGGCGCCCTCTGTCGCGCTCGCTACCCTCGGTATCGCCTTGTACCGGCACGGCGTCGATTATGCGGCCGTGCAGAGCCGAGGGATGATGGCGGGGGCGATTGCGCTCGCCGTGTACAGCGTCGCCGTCTGCCATCTGCTCATTCGCACACGACTGGGAGCCACGAGCGCGACGTTGCTCTCGCTGGTGGTCTGGCTGATCGTGGCGGTGGGCCTTCTGAACCTCACCGGGGTCCAGACATGACCCCGTTCCACTTTTCCCCGTCTTCGCTGCGGGAAGGCCGCTGGTACGAATACCTGATCCGCTTCGTGCTCGGCGGCGTCGCGACGGTGGTCACGGGGCTCATCAGCAGCCGTTTCGGAACCTCCATCGGGGGCCTCTTCCTGGCCGTTCCGGCCATCTTTTGCGCCAGCGCCACGTTGATCGAGGCGCATCAAATCCGCCGCAAGAGGGAGGCCGGCGTTCCCGGTAAACGACGCGGTAAGGAGGCGGCTGCGCTCGATGCCGCCGGCGCCGCGTTGGGTGCACTCGGACTGCTGGCCTTCGCGATCGTGTTTTCGCTTACGGTGAAGGCCAGCATCACGAGCGCCTTTATCGGTGCGTCGGCAGCATGGATGCTGGTGGCGGTGACGGGCTGGTACGTACGCCGAAGCTGGCGCTCGGTGCAGAGCGGAATAACCTCGGAGACAACCGCAACTCGGGACGGTGGTGGCGTCGTACGGGCCAATGGGACCAGCGGCATCGGGTCACGCTCTAGGCCCTCGCGTTGAGCGCGGTTGCCCGGGCACCGTATTGCGAATTCGGTCGTCGACTTGTGGCTGGGCCGATGAGGTCAGTATTAGACGTATCGTGTCGCAAGAGCGGAATGGAACGCCTTCCCCTTGGTCGCCGTTCTCGTGCTTGACAGCATTCGGAGGACCAAATGACGGATGGGCAAGAACACTTCGCCACCCTGCTGGGGGGGCGGCGATGGACCTGTGGGGCGACTGCCGCGCGACATCCAGGAAGCGCTGTTCGAGACGGCAATGAAGGGGCTCGACACAGAGCGTGAGGAACTCGCGCGCCTGCTGCACGACCGGCATCCCCGAACCCTGCATCCGAGGAAGCCGCATTGAGCACGTGAAGCCCTCCGCAGCGCTAATACCGCTGCACACCGTTCTCGCAAAGAGATCTGACAAGCAGTGCCGCTGTGACCTGCAGCTAACGGGGGTCCCTCGCGCCGTCAGGTCTTTGTCGATAGCCGATCTGGGCCACGGGCCGCGCCTTCTGCATCGTCTCACCCGCTTCAATTTCGGCGGTATCGTCAGCCCGCTGCTGTTCGGCTGGTTCATGGAACAGCACATGCCGCATAGGGTGTTCGGCGCCTCTGTTGTCTTCATGGTGCTGACCGTACTGCTGGCGCTCATATCAAGCGCAAGCCGCAAGCGTCCTGTATCCGGCTAAGAAGGCGAAGCCGAAGCGCATGAGCCGGACCGCTCCTGGCGATCGACATGTCTTCGGTGGCACGCGCGCAAGAACTTCAATCATCGACAAACGAGACCGGCGTGCCTTTTGATACCCGTTCGGCGACGCGTTCGGCATCCCAGTTCGTGAGCCGGACGCAGCCGTGCGACTCCGATTTGGAAACCTTCCCGGGCGAGGGGGTGCCATGGATGCCGTATCCCTCGCCTGAGAGATTGATCCAAACAGTGCCCACAGGATTGTTTGGACCAGGCCTGATGGTGAACGGCTTGCGGGTATGGACGCCCTTGAAGTGATAGGCCGGGTTGTAATGGTAAACCGGATTGCGGTCGATTTCGGTTATTTTCAGCAAGCCGGAAGGCGACGGCTTCTCCTCACTGCCGACAGTCGCCGGAAAGAAACCGATCATTGCGCTTGACTTGTCGAAAAGCTTCACCGTCTGCCGGGTTTTGTCGACTTCGACCCTGTCCGCCTTTTCCTGGTTCTGGTCAGTGCCGGTGTCGACCACGACGACGGTGTCTCCAGGCCGCGCAATATGCCCGCCGGGATTCAAGGCGGCCAGTAGATCCTCGCTTATATGGAATTTCTCGGCCAAGCCTTCTCGCGGGCTGGTGTAGGCCAGCTTCGGGATATCCTTCATGTTCTCCATCTTGGTCGGCAGCTTGCGAAGGAATGGGCCCGCGACGTCCTTTTGTTCAACGGTGTAACTCGCGGTTACCGGCCGGTCATCCGTAGCGAGTATCTTCCAGACGTCGTCAGTGACCTCGTCCGATTCCGGCAGGCCGTGCGCTTTTTCGTAAGCACGCAGCGCCTTCTTGGCGTTGTCTCCAAACTTGCCGTCGATCTCGCCCGGCGAGAAGTGGGCCCTATCGAGGAGGACTTGCAGCCGGACGCCTGCCGGCGTCGGCTTCTCGTTGGATAACGTCTTCTTCGATGGAACGGAGGAATTGATCGCGGACACGTTGAACTCGGCGCCGAGCGCAGAGCCTGTCGCAGATGCAATCATGAATCCGATAAAGAGGCACGTCGCGGGGTAAGGCTTCATGCCTGCAAGTCCACGTTTCCAGGAAAGACACTCATGCAAACGGGCGGCCTGCCCCTCTGTTCCTCGTTCAACTTCGCGGTCAAAACCGTTTTACGGCCGAGGTCGTCGTTGCGGTCTGCCTAACCGCCGTGTCAACGGACTCCGATGCAAGACGCGAATGAGCCGCAACGATCCAGACCACCCGCCTTTTAGGTAATTATCGCGTGCGGGCTTGGGCGTTTGTGGCGCAATCGGCGCAAGAAGCCCCCGTGACTGCCAGCCGAGCCGGCTCAGTTAAACTTGGTTCAGCCGCGTCGCGACGGGATGGCCGAATCCGGACTGCCGTGGCTTCGCAGCGCTCGAAGCGGTCGGCTTCTTCGCCAGCGTCCGGCGATGGTAGCCCCGAAGCAGGACGTCATCACGAATGTCGGCGCTTACCGACCGGGCGACGCGCTTCTTCTTGCGCCAGCTTCCGGTGATGCCCGAAGGGATAGAATTTCCGCGCGAAACGACCAGCAGGTCGCCGCCGCTCAAGTAGACGTCATACATTTTACTAAGACCCCCACCAGCGAGCGTAGCTCAGATGCATCGACCGGATGGTGGCCGGAGGACAACAGCTGCAAGGAATCGCTAGGCCGCGCGTCCGCGCAAGAGCGCTTGCATCGCATCGCGTGCAACCACCTGGAGCGCCCCCAGCGTCCGCTTTCCGCGTCGGGCGGCGCGCAGCAGCTTCCCAGCAACGAACTTCCTACTCTCGTGGTCCCCACCGGAGTTCGGCAGCGTCCTGCACGCGTCGTCCAAGACGACGTTCAGGTTGGCCGATGTGCGCTCGTCGAGTGTTTTCATCGGAATGCTCGAAATTCAAAGGGCGAACTGGGCTGCTCAAATTTTCAGCGATGCAGGATGAGGCCGATGAAGCTCCCGGACTAGCGTCGCGCCGACGTTTTCCCCGCTTTCCCCGGCAACCTGTCGGGCATCTGCGAACACCAAATGGAACGACGCGGTCTTCGGCCGTTCTAGAGCTGCCGCCGCGGCACCAGACGAGACGATAAGCCTCAAATTCGAGAAGATCCCACGCGGATCGAAGCCGCCAGAAGGTAGCGTATCGGCGGCGGAAACCTGATTCGAACAAGAGCGGATAGAGCTCTCAGGGTCAATGGACCGGCTGCGGCAGGCGTTCCCTCCACATGGCCCGCGTGGTTCCGGGTTTTTTTCAGCCGCCCGTGGAACAATGGCCGGCACGCTCGCTCCATCCGGTGCCGGAAGGTGATCGGCTGTCGCCGTGCCCGGAACAACTCCGAAAGTAGCTAGACCTGGAGCGAGGAAAGACTGGGTATCGGCCGCACGTGGTCCTACACTGGCGCCATCACTGGCTCGGCAAAAGGCGCCGGTGGCTGAGAGTGCTTTACGCTCCCGCCTGCAGCGAGGAGTCGTCGCGTTCGCTCCTCCGTCCGGAGACGAACCATGGATATCACCAGCGCACTCGTCAGAAAGCTCGGGATCGGCGCGAAGCTCGACGTCGAGGACATCAGCGGGATCCGGTCCCTTCCTATCGCGGTCAAACAATTGTCGAGCGGCGAAACGATCGCAAGCGAAGGCGAACTCGCGACCTCCTGCTGTCTCTGCATCGAAGGATTCATCTATCGCGCGAAGAACACCTCGGATGGCGACCGCCAGATCCTTTCGGTGCACATTCCCGGCGATATGCCCGACCTGCAGAGCCTTCACCTTCGCCTCATGGACCACGACCTCATCGCGATGACGCCGTGCACAGCCGGCTTTGTCCCGCACGCCGCCCTGCGGCGATTGGTGCGCAGCCGGGCGAACGTCGCGGAAGTGCTCTGGAGGGACACCCTGATCGACTCCGCGATTTTCAGGGAGTGGATGGTCAATCTCGGACAGCGGGAATCTCTCGGGCGCCTCGCCCACTTCGTACTCGAGATGCAACGACGGCTCGATGCCGTCGGCATGGTCGATGGCGGTTCGTTTCGGTGGCCGATCGTGCAGCACCAGATGGGCGAGGCCCTTGGAATCTCGGTCGTGCACGTCAACCGCGTACTGAAGGAGCTGCGCGAGATGGGCCTGATGGAGGTGCATGGCGGCATGCTCACGATATTGGACCAGGCCGGTTTGGTGGTGGTCGGGCAGTTCGACGCCGCCTACTTGCATGACGAGCAGATGCACTGAGATCGCCCTCCCCGCCGACGAGACGCAGTTCTTCAAGACGCCGGTCGGGTCGGTATGGAAAGGTTTCTCTGCCGCGGATATGAAATCCAAGGCACTCCGGAGCCCGGAAAGGTCTCGAGTGCGGTTCAAGCCGGTGAGGCCCCGGTATCTAGCAGCTGCGAGACCGCGGCAGCCAATTGCGCCGGCGCGAAGGGCTTCTGGATCAGGACGCTGCCGTCGACGCCCTGCGATTTCCAGTCCGGCGCGCTGGCGCTCGTCATATAGATTACAGGAAAGCCAGGCGAGATTTCCCTGATCTGCTGCGCCAGTTCCCAGCCGCTTATGCCACCGCCCGGGTTGACGTCGGTCAGCAGGACCCGACATCCCTCGCGGCCCCCGCGAAACGTGGACAGGGCCACCTCCCCCGAATGGACCGAGCAGGCCTCGAAACCGCCGTCGGACAAAGCGTCCTCGACGAACCTGGCGATGAGATCTTCATCCTCCGCGACCAGAACACGAACGGCATCACTCACTTCAAGTCTCCTCCGCGATCGAGCTAGGGCGGGCGGCGGTGCGTCGGCCCGCGGTCGGGCAGAGGAGCGAGCTTCGCCGTCGGCAGCCAGCCGCCAAAGTGTCGAGCCGCCTCAAGCCACCGGCACATCGTAATAGGCGTTCACGGACCGGGTGGTCGCGGGATCGCTCCAATTCCAACTGCTCTCGTCGGCGTATTTGGGGGCGCCGCGGAGTTGGTCCTGCGTGATGCCGGTGACGTAGCCGCCGAGGTTGGTGTCGTATTTCAGCGTCTGCCAGGGCAGCGGATAGTGGTCGTCACCGATGCCGAGCAGACCGCCGAAGCTGAGCACTGCGTACGACACCTTGCCGCTGACCTTGTCGATCATGACGCGCTCGATGTAGCCGACCTTTTCCCCATTGGCCCCGTACACGTTCGTGCCCTCCACCTTGTCGCTGCCGATCAGGCTGAACGTCTCGCGATCTTCCATGGCCATGTTGACCTCCTGGAGGTTGTCTTGGGAAGTAAACGGGACCACGATGTCTCCGTTCCCGGCAGAGTCCGCGGCAAAATGTTGGTCTTCCAGACATCGAACGGCCGGACCGGATGACGCGGCGGCAATGCCTGCCGGAACAAGTTGACAAGCGGAGGCCGAGGATGGAGCTAACCGATCTGGAACGCGAATTTCTGAGGAAGCTCCTTGGCGAATCCTGGGTTAGTCCGCCGACGTTCGACCATGAAATCGTAGCGCGGCTCGTGGAGCTGGGTCTCGTGGAAACCGAACCGCTTCCATCGGGAGAGATCGAATACCGCATCACCGACGTCGGGCGGGCGGCGGCTACCGCGTAAGCACAGATCAGCCAGCCCAGCGGATCGCCGAGTCAGGGGGCTTCGTAATCGTGCTGCCCCATTGAACTGCAGGGACCGTCGCCCGCCGTTGAACTACGGCGCCTGTCGCGGATAACCAAAGGTTTTACGACTCGCTATTCAGAACTAGCGCTCGCGAGGATAGCCAAAGGCTGCGGCCTCTCAGAATTTACCGTCTTTTTCTGCGCGCCGACTGGACCCCCTTATCCTCGCGGAGTCACGCGCCGCCTCCCCGGCGCGCTCGCGAGACCCATCCCGCACCCGACTTACCTGCCGCGCAGCGAGAGGCTGATCCGCGTTACGATATCGTCCCACTCGCGCTCTTCGCTCGCCGGGTAGTTGATCAGGACGCAGTGAATCAATCCACCCGAGAAGTTGCACCGGTCGTACCAGACCTTCTCGCCCTTATAGCTGGACACCGCGAAAAACCGAGGCGTCGTTCGCTTGTACTGAATGCGCGCGGGCGGATGCTTCTTTGCGAGAAATGCAGCGGGTGAATCGTTCGAGACGTTGGGGGCGGCCTGTATCGTAAGGTCGGCTCGGCCGTCGGCCGTCCGAAATCGCTGTCCGTAGCCGTCAGGCCGGCCCGCTTCGTCGGTAAAGATCGACGCCGGGAAATCGACAGAGGTACCGGTCTGCGGGATGGAATAGGTCGTCCACCTCACCGGTTGCGCAAAGGCCGCGGCGGTCAAAGTGACAAGTCCAAGGACGACCGCTGATACTGTCGATTTCATCGCGCCTCCTCCAGCACTCATGGAGACCTGATCCAGAAGGTCACTTCTGGCCCGACGGCGCCTGAGCATTCGAATTGTTCGGGTTCTTGTTCGCCTCATGATGGCCGATCACGCAGCCGGCGGCAGCGCCGAGCTTGGCGTGTCCCGCCACGTGGCCGGCGACGCCGCCGACGATGGCGCCCTTGATGCAGCCATTCGCGTCCGCGCCAGAGGTCGAAGTCAGCGCCATAGCCACGCATACCGCGGTGAAGATCCATTTCATGAGCTTTCTCCGGGTTCAGTTTCCGCGAGATCAATTCGATGCGGAGGCGGTCGTTCCTCCTGCGAGCACGTTCCTGACTGCAGCCCCGCGATTCGCTCGTCGGCAGCGAATTCGGTCTCGCCGGCGACCGCTCCCCAACCCTCTCGTCAAGGAGCAAGTCGCGGGCCTCCGAGTTTTCCATCCGTTAGAGTGAAATCATTCATGCTCGGAGAGGTCATGCGGGCGGTCAAGGAGAGCAAACGGTCCAAGAGGTCCCGCTTCCTCCGCGACGCGATGGTCGACGTGCAGATCGCCAGCCGCGGCATTCGCAGCAGGCGGGTCCTGTTGGCGATGCGGCAGGTGCCCCGCGAAATTTTCCTTGATCGGCGGTTCGCGGAGGCCGCGTACGAGGACAGCGCCGTACCGATCCGGAAAGGGCAAACCATCTCTCAGCCCTACATTGTCGCCAAGATGCTTGAGGCTGCCGCGATCGCTAAGTTAGACCGGGTGCTGGAGATCGGCGCGGGTTCGGGTTATCTGGCGGCACTCGCCACCAAGCTCGGGCGGGAGGTTTGCGCGATCGAGCGCCATCAAGCATTGGTGCAGCGCGCCCGATCGCGTCTTCGGCATCTCGGTTGCCGAAACGTGGATCTACGTCAGGCCGACGGGACCGCAGGATGGCCGGACGGCGGCGAGTTCGACGTGATCCTGGTGTCGGCCGCGAGCGCACAGATACCCCCGGCTCTCAAGGCTCAACTAGCTCAGTCGGGACGACTTCTTATCCCGCTTGGCGATCCTGACGATGTGCAGTGGCTGACGAAGCTGACACGCGAGCCGGACGGTCGTTCGCGCCGTCATGCGGATCGAGAGCCGTGGTGACCGGCGCGCGCCCGCTCCTCCTCCGTCAATTCGGCCGGCTGACCGTCGAGTTCTCGCAGACCGCTGGTGTGACCGTAGGGAAAGTCTACGGCAACCGCGATCCACTTCCAGCCCTCGGCTGCGATCGTCTCGGCCTCGGTCTTGAGCCTTTCGGTCACCAAACGATCGAGCAACGGGACATCCTGCAGCCAACCACCATCGTCATGTTCGAAGAGGTCACGCAGTACCGGACCGCCGGCCTGCTCATAGGTATCGAGCCCGATGAATTGGACGCGGCGGTCCGAGGCTCGCACGGTATTTTCCGTGAGCATCCGACGGATCTGGTAGGGTTCATCGAGGTGAGACCGGTTCACATGGTCCCAGACCTGCTCCTGACGCGCCTGGTCGCCGGTGACGGAAAAAGCCATCAGCTGCTCCAGCGTCATGCCGTCGTCGGCATAGACGTCGTGAAGCTTCGGCGACACGGAAGCCAGACGCAGCCGCTGCTTGACGATCGCCGGCGTCGTGAAATGCCGCGCCGCGATGTCCTCTTCGCTCATACCACCCTTACGGAGGATCTGGAATGCGCGGAATTGATCGAGCGGGTGCAGGCCGATCCGCTCATCGTTTTCGGCGAGCGAGTCGTCCTCGGCAATACCGCTGTCTCTTATCACACAGGGGACCGGTTGCGTCTTCGCCATCCGCTTCTGCTTCACCAAAAGCTCAAGGGCACGATACCGTCGACCGCCGGCCGGAACCTCGAACATGCCGGTCTCCGCGCCGTCTGAATCGACGACGGCGCGGACGCTGAGGCTTTGCAGTAGCGTGCGCTGCGCGATGCTCTCGGCCAATTGCTCGATCGAAACGCCGGCCTTGACGCGACGAACGTTGGACTGGCTCAAGACCAGCTTGTTGAAGGGGATGTCCCTGGACGGACTGAGCTTGATCTTCTGAACGGCGCTTACCATGTCGGATTCTCCGCGACGGGCGGTCGAAAGACTCTCTCTCGACCTCCAACCCGTCACGAAAATCACGGCCGTTCTCTCACTCTTCGATGCATCGCCGCGAGCGCAAGCCGAGACGGCCGAAGATACATCACGCGGCCTCCTCATTTCCCTCGCCGTCAACCGCGATCACGTGCGGTAGAAAGGCAAGCAGGAAATCGGCGGCCTTCGATGCCGCGCTCGCCGCGCGCACGACGGCGCGGTTGTCCTCGCGCAGCACCTCCAGCCACGAGCCGATGTAGTCGGCATGGCGCACGGTCGGCACGATGCCAAGCGAGGCGCAGACGAACGCGCCGGCCATCTCCGCGACCAACTCCTCGCGTGCGTAGGATTTGGAGCCGAACGAGCCCGAGAGATCCCGGCCGAGCCGGGAACCAGCGCCAGTCCAATGGCCATTATGCCGATATCGGCATAATGGCCATAATGCCGCGATCCGGATTATGCCGCATCTGCTCGACGGGGCGCGGTTGGCGGTATGATCGCGCCAATCCCATTCGGCATAATCTTCGTCGCTCCAACAACATGGAGCACGACGATCATGCCTCAATATATGCAGACCTGCATCGAGCCGTATCTGGACTCGTTCGCCGAGAGTTTTGCGGCGGAGAATTACACCGCCGGCACGGTGAAGACCTACCAATCGATCCTGCGGAAGGTGGGTCACGCGATGGATGTCGAGGGCATCAGCCCCTCGGCGTTGACGCTCGACATGGCCGAGCATCTGGGACGGAAGGTGCCGCGCAAGAAGACCGGCACGATATGGCCGTACAGGTTGGGCCGCCGGTTCGCGCAGCATCTGCTCGATATCGGCGTGACGCAGCCGGTGCCGTTGACGGAGGCGCAGCAGGCGCGCGCGACCCTGCTGGCGGACTTCGAGACCTATCTGGTCAAGCATCGCGGCCTGAGCCCGCGGACGATCTATCACACGCTACGGTTCGCCAACCGGTTCCTCGATCATCGCTTCGGTGATGAGATGGTTGATCCTGGGCGGTTGCGGCCTGCCGACGTGATCAGCTTCGTCGAGCATGTGTTGGCAGGCGCGCGTCGCGACAAAACGGTGGCGACGCACGTTCGTATCTTCCTGCAATATCTGTTCGGCAGCGGCGCGACAGCGACCAATCTGGCGCTGAGCGTGCCCAGGGCGGCGAAGCGCTGGGGCGCACGACTGCCGCGCCATCTATCGCCCGAGGGCGTCGAGGCGGTGCTCGCCTGCGTGCGCGACAACCCCCGGCACGGCGCTCGGGACTATGCGATGCTGCTCATCATGGCCCGGCTCGGCTTGCGTGCTGCCGAGGTCATCGCGATCCAGCTGGACGATATCGACTGGCGCGCGGGCGAACTCTTGGTGCGTGGCAAGGGGAAGCTCCACGATCGCGTGCCGATCAGCGCGGAGGTTGGCGAGGCGCTCAGCCGCTATCTGCGCGAGGAACGCGGACCCGCATCCTGCCGCACGATGTTCGTCACCCATCGCGCGCCGCACCGTCCGTTCAAGGACAGCCAGATCGTCAACGCCGTCCTCAAGGATGCGCTGAAGGCGACTGGCCAGAAGCCGGTAACGCCCTATGTGGGATCGCACCTGCTGCGTCATAGCCTTGCCACCCAGTTGGTGAACTCGGGTGCATCGCTCGACGAGGTGGGCGATGTGCTGCGGCACCGCTCACGCACATCGACCATGATATATGCCCGTCTCGACATCGACGGGCTGCGGTCGGTGGCAATGCCCTGGCCCGTGGCGGGGCGCGCGCAATGAGCCTCACCTCCCAGCTCGACCGCTATCTGGCTGTGCGGCGCCTCCTCGGCTACGACCTGAGCACCAGCGAGCGCATCCTTCGCCGCTTCACGCGGTTCGCCGACCGCGAGCGCGCGACGCATATCGACACGGCGCTGTTCCTGCGCTGGCACGCTACGCTCGGCGAGGCCAACAGCATGACGCGATCGGCGCGGCTTACCGCCGTGCGCCTCTTCGCGCAGTGGCTGAGCAGCTTCGATCCGGCGCATGAACCCCCGCCATGGGGCCTGTTGCCGGACACTGTCATGCGCTCGCGTCCGCATATCTACAGCGATGCCGAGGTCGCTTCGATTATCGCGGCCGCAAAGGCGCTGCCGTCGATCTGCGGGTTGCGCGGGCTGACCTGCTCGACGCTGTTCGCACTCATCGCCATCACGGGCTTGCGCGTCAGCGAGGCGCTCGCGCTCGATGGGGACGACCTTAACGCCGATAATGGTGTGCTGCGCGTCCGACAGGGCAAGAACGGCAAGGAACGGTTGCTGCCGCTCGACCCCAGCACCGTCGAGCGACTGCTCGACTATCGCGTCAAACGCGACCGGTTGATCGGTCGTCCGGCAATGCCGCTGTTCGTAACCGACAAGGCGACCCGGCTAACCGACTGTACGGCCCGCTACAACTTCGCGCAGGTATGCCAGCAGATCGGCTTGCGACCCGAGCAGCAATACCATCGGCATGGCCGGGGGCCACGCATCCACGACCTGCGCCACACCTTCGCCGTGCGCACGATGATCGACTGGTACCGGACCGGCAAGGACCCAGCGCGCGAGATGATCCGGCTGACGACCTATCTGGGTCATAGCAGCCCCTCCGGAACATACTGGTATCTGGAGGCGGTCCCGGAACTGCTCGATCTGGCGATGGCCCGCGCCACCGCGAGCGGCGGGGAGACGGCACAATGAACGCTATCACCTTGCCTGCGCTGATCCAGCGCTTCTTCACCGACCGGCTTTGCACGCAACTGGAGGCGAGCCGACATACGGTCGCCGGCTATCGCGATACGTTCCGGCTGCTGCTCAGATATGCGAGCGCTCGCCGCAAAAAGCCGCCGGTCAACCTGACGGTCGAAGACATCGACGCCGATCTGGTCGCGGACTTCCTCGCCCACACCGAGGCCGCGCGGGGTAATAGCGCTCGCAGCCGTAATACCCGGCTCGCCGCGATCCGATCGTTCTTCCGCTTCGTCGCGATGACCGATCCGACCCGGCTGCTGCACTGCCAGCGCATCCTCGCCATGCCCAATAAGCGCTATGTGAAGCGTGCGGTCACGTTCCTCGATGCTGAGGAAATGGCGGCGCTGTTGGCGGCTCCAGATCGTACAACATGGGCGGGGCGGCGCGATCATGCTCTGCTGCTGCTTGCGGTCCAGACAGGCCTGCGGGCTTCCGAACTGGTTGGCCTCACGCGGGGCGATGTCGTGCTGGGGACCGGCGCGCACATCCGTTGCACGGGCAAGGGCCGGAAGGAGCGCGCCACCCCGCTTCGCCGCGAGACAGCCAAGCTGCTGGCGACGTGGATCGGCACCGACAAGGATGAAGGCAAGCCGCTGTTCCCGTCGATCCGGGGCGAACGGCTGAGCCGTGACGCTCTTGAGCATCTGGTCCGCAAGCACTGCCTCACGGCGTCGCGCGTGTGCCCGAGCATCGGCACCAAGCGGGTCACGCCACATACGCTGCGCCACAGCACGGCGATGGACCTGCTCCACCACGGCGTCGATCAAGCGGTGATCGCGCTCTGGCTTGGTCACGAGAACGTCGAGACCACCCAGATCTACATCCATGCCGACATGCGGATGAAGGAAAAGGCGCTCGCGCGCGTCGCCGCCCCAGCGACGCCGCCGGGCCGGTTCCGGCCTGACGATCAACTCCTCGCGTTCCTGGAAGGGCTCTGATTATGCCGAACAGCCGCATGGCCAATGCCGGGCTATCCGGCCTCCAGCGCAGGCCATGCGGCATAATCTGGATCGCGGCATTATGCGAAAGTTCGTGGAACGCCGTCCGATGCCAGTTGATCGACTCGAAATACGCCGCCGGTGGTGGAACCTGAACGAAATCGCCAGTCGTGTTGTAGTAGGCGCGCGCGCCACCGATCCGGAAGTCAGCGCCAGTGGCCGCGATCAAGGCACTTGCCTGCGGCTCAATCCGGTCCGGGAGGGGCGGGACAACTGGGCCGCCGACGCCCTCTGGCAGGCCGTCGCACTGGTTGGTGTTAAAAACGGTAAAGCGCTTGAGGAACGGAATCGCGCCTGGCTCTTCGCCGGTTTCCGCGGCACGCTGACGTTCGCCCTCCGGCACGAAACGATCGGCGAATACGACGGTCGTACCCTGCTCGCCCTTCCTGACGTGGCCGCCGAGCCCAAGCGCCTGGCGAAAGGTCAGCCAGCTCTGGCCGGAGAAGCCACGTTCAATAACGGTACCCCACAGGATCAGCACATTGATTCCGGAATAGCCCCGCTGCGTCGAGGCATTCCGCGGCATGCCGAGTGGCGCCTTGATCGCCGCCGTCCCCCATGGCTGCACCCAAGGAATGCGGCCGGCCTCCAGTTCGGCGATGATCTTGTCGGTGATTTCGGTGTAAAGGCTTGCCCGACCCTGACCGGTGCGCGCGTGTGATTTCTGGCTAAGCATCGCGGTTCTCCGCGACGGGCGCCGGGAGCCTCTCTCCCAACCCTCAACCCGTCACGGCGAACCCGGCCGGCACTCTCAATCTCAAGGCGCGCTGACGCGAGACTCCACCGGAGAACGAAGGTCATCTCTGAACAGGGGTTCCGCGGAGCGCCGAAGCGAAGCGGAGCGGAGCCAGAGAAAAACGGCACCCGCAGGAGGGTCAGCATAGCGCCGACGCGCAAGCGGCGGGACCCGGGACCGAGTGCAGTCGCGAGACCGGTTAAGAAGGCACCCGACCGCGGGACAGTGATAGCGACGCCGGCATGCAATGACGGCGGGGCCCGCGAGCGAGTGCCTCCGGCGAGCGACACATTATGTGCGCGAGGGATCGAAGCCTGAGGGCCGAGACGCTGCGCGGCTCGGTTTACGAGAGCGCGATGCGGCATCAGCCGCACGCGCAGAAAACCAAGTCTGCAGGAAACTCATGCTCGCGGAAGCTGGACTTCCTCTCGACCCTTTGTCAGAGCGTCGTAAATCCGCACCTGAAGCATGGGAAAGCGCCTCTTCAATTCTTCCGCTCCTGACCAAGCCCCGTCTCTGGTCGTAAATTCGGCTTTGAATCGGCCGTCCACTTCGAGCGCATAACCCGAAGCAGGAAGCTCACCAACGGCTACCACCATTTTATTCCTTCGAAATAGTCTGACGGGGATTGATTAGACTGAGTCGCCCTGCACGGGCCAGACATCGCCGCCTGGAACTAACGGCCCCCACAGAGATTCCTAGCGAAGGAGCGGTTTCGATGCTGATGACGAAAGAGCGACGACCGGCGATCCGCACTCTGCGTGGCTGGGCGGTCTCGTGCTGCAGGAGGCCGGCGCCATCCGCGAGTGCGACGAGCACGGCTGGATGCAGGACCGTGCTGATCCGCACGCCCGCGAGCGCGTCTTCATTGACGCTCGCCAGGATCCGCCGCCGGGCGTGTCAGCCGACGCCGCTGCCCTCGCAATCGATGAAGTGCTGGATTCGATCGGCGACACCTGCCCCGAGTGCCCGCCCGAGACCTAGTGGTCTACCACAGTGATTTTGACTCTTTGGCGGTGGCTGGATAGGCGCGGCCGAGTTTGGCGCGGGCTTTGTCGGTTGTGAACATCCATTTGATTCGGGCTCGGGTTTTATTTCGCCGCCGTTGCCATGCTGTGATCTCATTTCGGAGCCTTTTGGGGTCGTCGATGCGGCGGCCGAGACACTGGCGCTGAAGCACGCTGATCTCGCACTCAACCATGTTGAGCCAACTGGCGTGCTTCGGGGTGTAGTGGAATTCGAGGCGGCACAGGATGCGTCGGGCCTCGGCGGGCGCGAAGGCCTCATACAGCGCCCCAGGCTTATGGATCGACAAATTGTCCTGCACGACACGGATGCAGGCGGCGTCGGGATAATGGACGTCGACGAGCTCACGCATGCAGTGGGCGTAGTCCACGGCGGCGCGGCGGTCGGTGAGCTTGACGTTGCGCCAGCCCCGATACGGATCGAAGGTGACGAAGAGATTGACGGTGCCGTTGCGGCGATACTCGTAATCGTAGCGCTCGCGCTGTCCCGGTTGGGCCGGAACCGGCTGGCGCACCTCGCCGATCAGCTGGACGGGGGTCTCGTCGAAGCAGACCAGCGGCCGGGCGGGATCCGGCGTCTCGGCGTAGAGATCGAGCACGTCCTCCATGCGGGCGACGTATTCGCCGTCGACATGGGGAATGCACCACATGTCCCTGCGCCATGGTTTGAGGTCGTTCTCGGCCAGCCGGCGACGCACGGTCTCGCCCGACAGGCTGTCGTGATCGGTGAGCTTGACCATCGTGTCGGCCAGCAGCGTCAGCGTCCAGCGTTTGCGGCCGGCAGGCGGCTTGGCGCATGCCGTCGCCACCAGCAGGGCCTCCTCCTTTCCGGTCAGCTTGCGCTCTGCGCCCGGACGCGGCTCCTCACTCAAGGCCCGCTCCAGATTGCCTTCCACGAAGCGGCGCTTGGTCCGGCTGACGGTGGAAAGGCTGACACTCACGGTCCGGGCAATCTCCTCGTCGCTGCGGCCCCTCTCGGCCGCCAGCAAAATCTGCGCCCGCTTGAGCTTGCGGGCGGCGTGCTTGCCGCCGCCGAGCATCGCCGTCAGTTCGTCGCGCTCGGCTTGGCTCAATTCGACCCGATAACGTACATTCATGCTTTGCCTCCTTGTCGGAGGCCGGGACGAATCGATCCATGAGTCAAAAATCAGGCGCGCGCTTAACCGAGAAGCAGGGTCACTACCTCGCTTTCATCCATACCTATTCGTACATGTTCGGACAGCCGCCCGCCGAAGCCGACATTCAGCGCCATTTCCGCGTCAGCCCGCCGTCAGTCCACCAAATGATCGTCACCCTCGAACGAAACGGTTTCATTCGCCGTCAGCCCGGCGTTCCCCGAAGCATCGAGATTCTCCTGCCACCCGAAAACTTGCCGATCCTCGAATGGCTCGGTATCAAAACGTCAAAATCACTGTGATGAACCACTAGATAGACAGGCGCCGGAGGGGCTCGGGCCGGCGAGGAAGTCCTTTTAGCGACCGAGCCCTTCTACATGCGCTTGCGCATGTTGCCGACCTTCTTGACCGCTTTCTTCACCGCCGACGCCGCTGGTTGGCCGTCACTGCTATTCACCCCATCAAGGACAAGCGCGCGTTCTCCGTGTCGCCGCTCAATACATCAAGAATGGCACGGTCAAATTCCCTCGAAAGGGTTGCGAGGCATTGATTTCCAGCTTCTTGGGTTTGGCTCAGAGAAACATGACGACTTGGTAGACGCAATTGTGAACCTGATCCTCAGGGTCGCGCAGGACGGCATCGAGCAAAAGGTTGTCCACTACGTCTAATCAGTGGCTCGAAGCCGAGCGCGATTTCCATGTAGTCGCGGTCGCCGCCGGCTATCGCCCTCTACACGGACAAGCCGCGTTGCGCAGACGGAGGACTACGAATGAGCGAAGAACGGGCGAATGAGATGAAGTATTTCTTCTGCTTTCGGCAGATCATACCGGCGCCGCCCGGTCGATGGGTCGTGGTGGGACCATTCGACACTTGTGAACAGGCGAAGGCAGAGCGGGATAAAGCCAAAGCTCGGGATGCTCATGTCACGGCACCGTTCGTAGCCAAGGACAAGGTCGAATCCCAAAGCAAGTGCGGCATCTTTTAGTCGAAGCAACTTTGAAAAATCTGTGTCGTGCGACATCGCAGGAAGAGCTGGCAAAATCACTGGGCGCATGCGTCGTGAAATGTTATCGTTGCCTGCTTTCTTGGAGAACTGCCCAATGACGCCAACAGAGACGAAGCTAACGGCTAGGTTTCAAGTTGAGCGGAAAGACGGGTCTCAGGAGACCGTAACCGAGCACACGACCTTTTTGATCCACAGAGGAGACGGCCATAGATCTCCAGCACAAATCGACTGGTATCTCGACGGTGACACCATGATCCGTGATCAGAATGATCACGACATCTTCAGAAACGGCCTTACGGGAGAGGAATTTCGAAGAGTTCGTTAGTCCTCTTATCGAGGGCGTCGCTTGGTCGTGCCCTTGCTCACGGCTGACCGGTCACGAAATTTATACTCTGCGCCCCGGACCGATTCGCGATTGGTCAAGCGCTGGGCAGCCTTCTCCCCCAGATAAGTTTTTAGATTGACCATTGCTGTAAGGCGCAGCCCCCAATATTTGTGTTCACGACAAGAGCTGGCCGAAGCGTGTAGGGGACACCGGTAGGCGGTAAACGTCCAAAAATCCCCAACCCGCTGGCTCAACGCGCGATGTCGGCTAAGTTAGGACCCCGCGCAGGGATGGGAGGACACCATGACGGTGTTACTCACTCTCGAAGCCAGCCAACCGAACGGCAAGACATATCGTCTTGGTTTCGGATGCAATCTGCATCTGGCTTCGATGATAGCTTTGTTGACCAGGTTGTTCTGAATGGACGGGACGCTCTGGAAACGGAGCGTCCTTTCCTTTTTAGGGCACGTTCTTTGACCGCACGAGATCCCGGTACTCGTCGAAACCAGCGTCCGAGAGAGCTGTACGGTCGGGCCTGGCGAAGTACTTTGCGATCCGTGCCGCGGTAACTTCTGCCGTAAGCGTGTAGGTCATCCCACGTAGCGGATGATGTTCGATTGTCAGAGAATCTCCTGGTGATTTGTCCCAGGAGTTCATGAGAGCGAACATATGTCTGATACGAAGAATTTCGAAGTTATCACAGCGGCGGCCGAGCGGCTTTCGGTGAGTCCCGGGCGGAGCTACCGCACCTGGTCGCGGGAGGAGAAGGATCGCATCGTCGGGGAAACGTTTGCGCCGGGGGCGAACGTGTCGGCGATAGCGCGCTGTCATGGGATCGATCCATCGCAGTTGTTTGCGTGGCGACGCAAGGCGCTGGCCTCGGGAATGGTGGCGCCGCTCTCTGGGGCGCGAGACCGAGCGGTTAAGTTCGCGCGCTTTGAGACCATGGCGGGGGAGATGGTGGAAATCGTCATCGGCGATGTCGTGGTGCGCGTTGGTGGAGATGTGGAGGCGGGGCGGCTTGCTGCTGTGATCCGGGCGGTTCGGCAGGCATGATCCCGGCGGGTGTTCAGGTTTACGTGGCCAGCACGCCGGTCGACTTCCGCAAGGGAGCCACGGGTTTGATGGCGCTGGTTCGAGATGGTGGGGCCGACCCCTTCAGCGGAGCACTGTACGTGTTCCGTTCGAAAAGGGCGGATCGGATCAAGGCGGTTTGGTGGGACGGCAGCGGGGTATGCCTGTTTGCCAAGACTCTCGAGGAGTCAAAGTTCTGCTGGCCGAGGATTGCGCCGACCCGGGTGCAGCTGAACCATGCGCAGTTGCTCGCGCTGATTGACGGGCTGGACTGGACGAAGGTGCGTCCGGTGGTTGTGAAGCGCCCAGAAACGGTAGGCTGACAAGCTGCGGCGAATTGAATCAGGGTGCTGAAAAGTTTGGAAGAGTGGCGGCGACTCTGCTGTGATGGCGACGATGACGACGCCCGTTACAGAGCTCCCGACGACGCTTGCCGAAGCCCACGCGCTGATCGTCGCCTTGGCGGAAGAGCGGGCGGCGATCGAGGCCGAGAACAGCCGCATTGCCGCTGCAAACACCGATCTTACGGCGATCAACAAGGCCGCCGATGCGCGGATCGTGGAGCTGACGGCGATCGTCAAAATGCTGGAGCGCACGCTTTACGGCACGCGGTCGGAACGCTTGCGCAGCGACAAGCTGAGCACGGAGCAGATCGCCTTCGTGTTCGAGGAGATTGAGACCGGCGTGTCGGCGGTTGAAGCCGAACTGGCCAAGGCTGGCGGCAAGGACATGCCGAAACGCGTGCCGCGGCCGCGCAAGGAGTTCGGGGCGCATCTGGAGCGGGTGGAGATCGTCATCGAGCCGGAGGTTCCTGCCGGGTGCGAGGGGCTGGAGAAGGTGCTGATCGGCGAGGACGTGTCGAAGCGGCTGGATGTGACGCCGGCGAAGTTCCGCGTGATCGTCACGCGCCGCCCGAAATACGCCTATCGCAACCGCGACGGCGTGGTACAGGCGCCAGCGCCTGCCCATTTGATCGAGAGCGGCCTTCCGACTGAAGCGCTTCTGGCCCAGATTGCCGTCTCCAAATATGCGGACGGGCTGCCGCTTTACCGGCAGGAAGCGATCTACGCCCGCGATCGGGTCGAGCTGGACCGCTCGTTGATGGCGCAGTGGATGGGCAAGGTCGGCTTCGAATTGCAGCCGCTGGCCGACTATGTGCTGGAAAAGGTCAAGCAAGGCGAACGGATCTTCGCCGATGAGACGACCCTGCCAACGCTCGCTCCCGGATCCGGCAAGACGCAAAAGGCCTGGCTGTGGGCTTATGCCCGTGACGACCGGCCGTTTGGCGGCATCGGTCCACCGATGGTCGCTTATCGCTTCGAGGACAGCCGTGGCGGCGAATGCGTCGAGCGCCATCTGGCAGGCTTTGCTGGCATCCTCCAGGTCGATGGCTATGCCGCCTATAATCGGCTCGCCAGGTCGGCGGGCGCCAACGAGGGAGTGCGGCTTGCAGCGTGCTTTGCCCACGTCAGGAGACGGTTCTACGAGCTTCACGTCAACGAGAGCTCGCGCCTGGCGACACAGACCGTCACCACCATGGTCGAGCTGTGGGAGATCGAGGCCGATATCCGCGGCCAGGATCCTGAGACGCGGCTGAATGCGCGCCAGCAAAGGTCCGCCCCCATCGTTGCGGCGCTGTTCGATCTGTGGGAGAAGGAGCTGCCGCGTCTGTCCGGCAAATCCAAGCTCGCCGAGGCGATCCGCTATGCCACATCCAGACGCGCCGCACTCGAGCGCTTTCTGAGCGACGGTCGTATCGAGATCGACTCCAATATCGTCGAGCGGACCATCAGACCCCAGGCAATCACAAGAAAAAATGCGCTCTTCGCGGGTAGCCCTGGTGGCGGCCGCTCCTGGGCGACCATCGCTACGCTTCTGCAGACCGCCAAAATGAACGACGTCGATCCACTCGCCTGGCTCACGCAAACGCTCGAGCGCATCGCGAACCGGTGGCCGATCACTCAGATCGATGCCCTCATGCCGTGGAACTTCAGAGCCTGAACGGCTTCGGCTACACGCTTACCTTCTGCCGACGAGTTCGTCAGATCGCAGTTAAAGGCCGTTATCGCCGTTTGCGGCGGCACTAGCTTGCCTGGATTTGGAACAAAGCCGGCAGCAACGCACGTATCCCGTATGTCCTCATACACCGCCGTCAGCAGTGCCTCATCGTCATGCGAGCCAATGAAGTCGTCGAGATAGACGGAGATACATACTCCCTTCTCCCTCGCGCGCTCTATGGCATCAGCAACCTCCGACTTCATCAGCGCTAGGCTTGCAAGCAACGGGGATTGCACGAAGCCAATAGGAAGGGCGTGCTTCGGTCCCGGCAACGGATTACGCACGCAGGACCACATAGCGAAAGTATTGGCTCCCGGATAACCCCACTGGCGCAACGCCCGCGTCACCCGCATTCGCGCGATCGAGTAGTAGAAGTTCTGGATGTCGATTTTGAAGAAGAAATGATTATTCAAGTGAGCATGTAGAGCCGCAACATGGCCGCCCTTTTTGAAATGGTACATGTAGTCGGGAAACGTGACGCGCCGTTTGAAATAGGCAAGCATGCGCCGGCCGCGACGCTCACATTTGTCATTAGGGACAAAGAACCACTTACCGCGCGAGGGATATTTGAACTTGTAATTGACGATCATGGCAGTTGGCGACCTTACCCACAATTTCGATCAGAAGCTTGACGACGGGCAGAACCGGTATCAACCATTCCGCGATCTTGCGGGTAAGGGTCGCCACACGTGCTAAAAATTTGCGCATGCGGCAATCTCCATAGTCCACCGCCAGCTACCCGCGACCCAATAACTTGGAGTCGTCAACCGAGAAGCATCTGATACGTCATGCTTCGCACGTCGCACCAGTTGTCCGAACCGAACGCCACGTACATGCATACGAAACGCCCGATGTCGCCAGGTCATCGCCAGCGGAGGACCTCAACGTAGAGATACGGTTCCAATATTCAAGGGACTCAAGGACCAATGTTCTATTTTTGTTCAATATGGAAGTTGAGACCCGGGCGGCGCCCTTACCCATAGTTAGCGGATCACGGCCCGTTGCAGCGGCGGTGTCGTGGACGATCGCACGCAGACGCGGCGATGCGTCTACCAAGAAGAGTTGGACCTACACACGTTGTCTGAACCCGTGGGAGAAACTTTCCGCTCGCCCGGCTGGAGAGCCCGCTGATGTGCCCACGCTGCGGATGTCGACGCGTCGTGATCGTATTCCGGCCGCCTGCGGAGCCACAGCGCAAAGCTGTGAAGCGGGCGTAGGCACCCGTGGAGCGGGTCGGGTCGCTCCCGCAACCACAATAAGCCGCCCCGATCTAATCAGAGCGGCTTTTTTCAACTTGGCTACTCGCGTTACTTCGCCGCGTTTTCCTTGAGCCACTTTTGGGAGCCGGCGCGTACGTTTTTGATGGCCTAGAACGTGTCCGGCCTGTTTGAGGAAGGCCTTGTTGCCGTCGCGCGTGCCAGCGCAAATTGATGGGCAATCGCACGCCAAAACTCAAGGCGACCTCACGGTCGCAGGTTTATTTTCTACCGAGCTTCTGTTCCGCCACAATGGCGCGCGTATCATCGAACCATACGTCGACCGACTGCGACAAGTCTCGTTGCAAAGCGCGCGACAATTCTCCAATGGTTGTCTTCAACGCTTCGTTGCTGGCTTGTTCAAGATCCGCGCGACCAAGACGCTCGCTTGCTCGGTTGGAGACGTAATCTAACAATAGCCCGCCGCTGGCTCCCAAAATCCAGCCGGCGAACGTCCCAAGCCCTGGGTCAACAACCGAACCGGCTACGGTACCGTAGATTTCAGGCTGCATACTTGCGACGGCCCGGCTGGCGATACCCAGAAAACTGCGGGCGAGAGCACGGTTGATTGTTGGACCGACCGATTTTGCGATCAGTCCAGTGACGACAAGGTCGCCCATTCCTTGGATAATGGCCCGAGAGGCCTCGTCGTCTGTCGAGTAGCGGGGCGCCTTCCATTTCTGGGCATCCCAATCAATCGTTAGATCAGCCTGTTTGAGCGGATCGACGACCTCCAGATGCTGCGTATATTGGCCTAAGAAACGTTGCACCCGGTCGTCGATCGTTGTGAGTGTCTCAAGATAACGTTGATGCGCCTCGGCAAATACTTGAGAAATGCCGGCTTGAATGGACGGATCGCGCAGCTCAGGTTTGAGGACGATCCGCTCGTAGTTTCTGATGAGGTAAGCTTCAACCTGGTTGCGGGCTCCTTCCACAAATCCTTGGACGTTATTGACGCCAATGCCATTCAGGCCTCCGACAGTTCCTTCCTTGAGAAGAAGGTAGGACCGACCCCACTCGTAATACCAGTCTGCATAATGCGTGATGCACTCCTGGCCGTCAGAAAATGCGTTGGCGAGGACCGCATCTATCCCGACCTGCACTTCGGCCTTGAGCCGGGCGCGTCCGGTTTCAAGATAGTCGAGTGTTTCGTTAATGAAGCGATCGAGATCGGTCTGCTCGACGAGCACCCGCTGGAGAGAGCCATCGCGATCTCGATAGATCAGCGTCTTGGGTGTCACGAAGGCGCGGGCGACATGGGTCTTGAACGTGGTGTGATCCACATGCACCGGCTCACGGTGCAGCATGCGTTGTTCTGCAGAATTCAGTAGTCCCGGAAGAATCCAGGCTGCAGCGAACGCGATCGCGATAAACCCGGCGGTCCCAAACGTATAGCGCACAGCCTGGGACAGTGCCCTGCCGAGCAGCTGGACCAACATTGATTGTTTTTGATTTTGAGGGGACCGCCTACGAACATTGCGTACCGTATCACTCCAAGCGTCGGCCACATCTGATGGCGTGTCTCGCACGGCTACAAGCTTCTCCATCCCCGAATCTCCTTCTTCGAGTCGAGACAGCCAGCTCCCGAGCGAGTTTTATGCGATTCCTTCTGCCCTCACAATCAACACTACGATACCGACAAAGCGGCCACATGTTAGGCGGCAGGCGCGCCGACCCACGGCGGAATCGTTAAAATAGCCACCTAGGTGACGAAAGCGATCGTAAGACGGCCAGGTGCAATTCCGTGATCAGGCGTTCAGTTCACCGTGATGGTCTAACGCGGTCATAAGAGCGCTATTAGCATTGGTGAAATTTTCCAGCTGATCAGCGAGTTCATATGCCCATTTCATTCCGTGAAAGAGATTGTTCCTGTAGCGAAGAATGATGATCAAGACCGTTGCCACCCTCGCAACTTCGTCATTGTTGCCACCACCGATGACCGATCGGACGAGCGGCATCTGATCTCCGGGACGCAAATGAAGATGCGCAAATTGATAGGTGAACTCGTTATTCGCAAAGTAGCGTTGTTTGAAGTAGGCCAACTCTGCGTCATAGGCGTCCGCCCGCAGAGCTCCGTTCTCGTGCCAGCGATGCACGGTGTCTCGTACGGTTCTGGCATTGCCACTATTGTTGAGTATTCGTGCCTCGAACAAGCTCCACAACAGCGAGAAATCGACGATGGCTTGTCGTTCCTCTACCGCGAGGTTGCTAAATCCCGGCGCATTGGCCAGTAGCCATTGCATGCTCATTGGAGTCGATTCCTTCGGGACGCACATCGGGAAGTTGAACGTTGGGACGAACTGACCGCGCTCAGGCGGCTTTTAGGAACCGGCTACGGCTCGGATGCACTTCGCTATCGTATCATAAACCGGCGAACTGACCGAACTACCGCAGGAGTGGATGAGCCGCAATCGACCCGGAGACCCTTCCACTCATCAGGGTGGAAATCGCGGTGCCGGCTCTCAAGCAGGATCAGGCGGAGCAATTTCCACCCGCAAGTCGTCGAGCACTCCAGCGAGACCAGGAGCGCGGATCAGCAGTCGGACGTCCGTCGCCCGCAATTTTGATACTGCGCGATGATACACGGCAAGGTTGGTTTGGCCGTTCAGCCGGGACGCGTAAATGATGCCGTCGGGGTGGCTGGGATGTTCGTGGAACGCGACCGACCACTGTCTGGCGAGTCGCTGGGACGACGCACGAGCAACGTCGGTCGGAACCCCCATGCGAATGGCGCCGTCCTTGCGCAAGTCTACCAACGTCAGAGCCGAGGTGACTTCGATCTGTGCATAGTTTTTTTCGTGGAGCTCCCCTTCGCCCATGAGCAGCGAGCCGTCTGTGCCGTCGCGTCGATCGCGCAGGACAGCCTCAAGGAAGCAAACCTTGAGGCTGTCGCCAAGGTACAACACCCCAAAACGATTGGCATCGATCCTTCGCCGCGGGTCGCTGAATCGACTGGGAGATTTGCCGTATCCGAGCGGGTCTGGATAACGCTCAAGATAAATTCGTCCGAACTGCTCACCCGTGGCCACGGTGTGGAGCTCAAGGCGCGACCCGGCAAACTTCGCCGGTGGCTCCTTGCCGGCCACCTAGCGAAAATCTCCTCGTCCGATGCTCTCGGCTGCCGCGAGCAAAGCTTCCTCCCGCCCCTGCTCCAAGGCTTGTCGCCCCGTCAGGCCATCGAGTTCCTCGTGAGGCTGCACCAGAAAACGGAAGACCGCCCAAGGGCCACCCAGCCGCTCTCGAAGAACCGGCAACTCTGGATACGGTTTTCCATCTCGATTGAGCTGCCAGAGCGGAAAGCGAAACCCGCGTTTGGCTCCGTCCAGGCCGAGAACAAGTCCGCTTTGCCGCTTTGAGTTAATCGTCACGCGCGTTGTGCGAAGCAGTTTCGCAAAGTCGTCAGCATTGACCATGTCTTTGCCCGAAAGAATCTCGGCCGCCCTGATCTGACCTCGTTCGCGAGCCGCTGCTAAGGCTCTTTCAAGCTTGGAATCGCCCCTTTCATTTTCTGCTGCTTCGCCTGCTGCCGGAGAAGTTGGTTGCTCGATAAACGTCGAGACAGCACCGCCACGAGAATCAACGTTGACCCGAAAGCTGATGGGACGCTTTTCCTTGGCGCTTTTTTCGACAACTTCGACGTATTGCTCGATCAACAGACCTACGTTTTCTGGTTCGACCGCCATGGCTTGGACAGCGGTTTTATATCCCTTGGTCTGGATATTCCGGAGGCGCTTAGCCACTACTCCCTTCAAATGAGTCATGAAGGATATTTTCGATAGCGACTTCTTCTTGCGAACTCGCGCGGCCGACTTTCGCGGTACCGCCTTCTTGGGATTTGCCATCGGCGTGGCTCCAATCAATAAAAGTGCTCGCGGTTAGCTAGATCAGTTCCGTCGTGACCCTAGACAGCGGTGGCGGGCACAATGCGACTACCAGTCGGGAAATGGGTCACTTCGATAAGTTCGTCAAGTCCGTAAAGTTGGATTAGCGTGCGCCGACTTGACAAGCGAATTTCTATTACCCATTTTAAGAGTACCACGTACGAAATGAGTAATACTCCATAAATGAGTAATAAAATGGACCGCCCGCCGTACGAAATACTCGGGAGATTGCTGGTCGAACTCCGCCACCAAGCGGGCATTGGCAGCCAAGCCGAGTTTGCCAAGCTGGTTAGAAGTACTCAACAGACGGTAAGTCGATGGGAATCGGGGCAAACGCGCCCCAGGGACAAGCAGATGCCATTGGTTGCCGCCGTCCTCAGGGTGGACCTGGCAGACCTCCTCGCCGCTGCCGGACTTACCCGCAAGACGGCGGTGGTGAGTTTTGATCAGCCCTTCCCGATCGATGGCCTCACACCCGACAGCTTCGAACGTTTTTGCCGACATTTCTTGCAGGCCACCTACCCCACCGCACGCGTCGAACACGCCGGCGGACACGGCCACACGCAAGACGGCCTCGACGTTACCGCCACCTTTCCTGACGGCCCAACGTTCAGCTTTCAGTGCAAGCGCGTCGACGAATTCGGGCCGCAGAAAGTCCATGCCGCCATTGCCAAGCACACGGTCGCCGCCACGAAGAAGATTTTGTTACTGACGAAGATTGCGAGTCCGCAAACTCGCGCGGCCATCAAGGATTATCCCGACTGGGAAATTTGGGACAAAGAGGACATCTCCTACAAAATCCGGCAGCTCTCTATCGATGATCAGGTGAGACTCGTCGACATCTTTTTCCGTGGTCAGCGCTTTGCCCTTCTCGGAGTTACCGAAGCTGGCCCCTGGGAGACGAGCGAAGAGTTTTTTGCCGCCTTTAATAATGCCGACGGTGTGTTCAACCACGTCTGGAATCTCGTCGGTCGTCAAGGCGATCTCGACGCGTTGGTGCAGGCCCTCAAGGATCCGACCGGAACTGCCGTGCTGCTGATGGGTACCGGTGGGTCGGGAAAATCGCGCGTTCTCAAGCAAGCAGTCGAGACGTTCGAAGCGGACAACAAAGGCGTTGTCGTCCGCTATCTGTCGCGCAACGCGGAGCTCACCAAGAAGAGCTTGGAGGATTTGGGCGACAGGCAAAAATTGCTTGTCGTTGATGACGCTCATGACCAGAGCGATCTGCAAATTCTCTTCCAATATGCAGCCGACCCTTCCAACAAAACCAAGCTGGTTCTCTCGTTCCGTCCCTACGGACTAGACCACATCAAGGCCCAGGCCAGCACGTTCTCCCTGGTCGGCGAGGCTCTCAGGCAAATTGCGCTTAAGCGCTTAACCCCTGAAGAGAGTGAACAACTCGCCACGCAAGTTCTGGCAAAGCATGGCGGGGAGCTATCGACGGCGAAAGACATTGCCCGCCTGACTCGCGACTGCCCCCTGGCTACCGTTGTTGGTGCTCAGGTCGTGGCCAAGGAAAAGCGTCAGTTTAATCTGGCTCAACAAGAGGACACGTTCCGGACCGTGCTCTTCTCCCGGTTCCAAGACATCATCGCCGGCCAGATCGGGAACAAGGGCGAAGCCGAGACAACCAAGAGACTCTTGCGGG
Source organism: Bradyrhizobium genosp. P (assembly GCF_049949265.1). Classification (NCBI taxonomy): domain Bacteria; kingdom Pseudomonadati; phylum Pseudomonadota; class Alphaproteobacteria; order Hyphomicrobiales; family Nitrobacteraceae; genus Bradyrhizobium; species Bradyrhizobium genosp. P. The sequence goes on from NZ_CP188195.1 coordinate 7,246,255, forward strand.
TATTAGCGTTGTTGCAGCCCATCCATCCCGAAGACCAGGCGTTGCTTCGGGTCATCGAGCAGATTGAGGACATCGAACCGCACGATGCCAGTCGTATCATGCGATCGCTGACCGATGCAGGCGTCCTGTTTAAGCGCGGCTTACAGTTCAGGCTCTCGCCTGACGTATTGGCCGATTACATCATTGAAGAACATTGCGTCGGTCCCTTGGGTGCCTCCTCGGGATATGCCGAAAAGGTTTTCGATGTCGCTAATGAAAACCAGGTCGAGTATCTCCTCATCAACCTTAGCAGGCTCGACTGGCAGCGCTCGAATGGCGATCCCAGCAACAGCAAATTGGTTGACGGCGTTTGGAGCAGACTCAAGCCCGAGATGGATTACGGTGATCCACATATCAAGGCCGTTGCTGCGGTTGCCTACTACCAACCCGTCAAAGCCATCGAATTTGTTGAGCGATTGATCCGCGAAGGAAGGTTTCTTCGGCAACTTCCCGAAATTCTTCGCAACGCCGCATTCAATTTCGAACATGCGGCTCGCGCCTGCGAGGCGCTGTGGGAACTCGGTAAGGGTGATGCCCGCCCGCTTGGTCAAAACCCCGAGCACCCCATCCGCCTTCTGGCGGAATTGTGCGAAATCCAACCTAGTAAGCCGCTCATTTACAACGAGGTAATCGTTGACTTCGGGCTCAAACTACTTGAGCGGCCCGACTCCTGGCAACATGCCTACACGCCTCTGGATGTGCTGACCCCCATCTTTCACACCGAAGGGCACATCACCGAGTCGCGCAACTTCTCCCTTGCGTTCAAGCCGCATTTCGTGAACGTCAAAGCGATTGCGCCGCTGCGAAACAAGGTCTTGCATGCGATCATTCACCTCCTGTTCAACCCGGATGCCCGGATCGGGGTGTTGGCGGCCGAAGCGTTGGCTAACGCCTTCAGATATCCCATGGGTATGTTCAACAGCGCGCCCGCCGCGGAGACGCGTAATAAATGGACCGACATTTTTGTCGAAGGGTTTCAGGCAATAGAGAGCGCCCTCAAGGCGCGGGCCGCGGAAGGTCTCGTTCTATTTTCGGTATGGAAGGCCGTCTCATGGCACGCGTTGTTCGGCAACGACGACGCGGCTGTTGCCGCGCGCAAGCTTAAGGCCCTCCTACCTAACACGCTTGAGTTCCGAACCCTAACGGTTCTTATCGACGGCCACGGCGGCGAACTGAGACGAGTGGATCGGGCCAATTATGAGAGGAAATGGGCGGCTCATATCGCCGCCTTGGTCGACGATTTGACGGCCGTATATTCCGATGCGGAAGATCGTCGCGCCTTCATAGCGGGCCTGCTCGGTCGTATCACCAAAAACTACACGCGGTCATCGCCGGCGCCCTATCCTTTGTACGAAGCCATGATCCGGGCATCGATCGAGTTCTGCAGGGCGACACTCGACAACGCCTTGGCCGATCCCAAGTCCGAGACGGTCCGGTTCGTGTTTCGCGCGCTTACCGCCTTGTGGGACCACGACCGCGAGGAAGCACGTGCTGTTATCTCGAGGTTGCTGGCGACTGGGCATGAGACGCTGCGCGTCTCGGTTGCTCAATCCTATTCTAGGATTCTGAGCAGCGGCCTCTACAACGACGTGGATATTACCGTCCTGAAAGCGCTACTCGCCGATCCGGTCGAATGGGTGGCAAAAAATGCGATGATGAACTTAAGCAGCTTGCCGCAGGAGAAGGGTGACCTCGTCATTGAGCTTACGCATGCGGCGAACATCGGCGACTCCCACGTGTTAGCGGACGAACTTCTGACCGTTTTTACATTCCACCAATTGTTCAAAAGCCTGACTGCTGAAGATGCGAGCGTCCTCCTTGAAAAGCTGATGGCGGTCGCTCAACTCGACGGTCATTGGATCGAGGAATTTCTCGCCCAAGCTTCGGAAGCTTTTCCGAAAGAAACCATGGCCTTCTTCATGCATCGCGTCGAGCGCGCCGGCGAGAGCGAGGATTGGCATTACCGCCCGATCAACAACGGGCCTTATGGTCACGTCCCGCTGCGCTTTCGGGATTCTCCGATCCATGGTGAACTCCTAAGGGCGGTCGCGGAGTGGATGAGAACGGGAAAGAATAAGCCGTTTCTGTTTGGTTATCGCGCCAAAGAGCTCTTCGAAACCTGCTTCGGGCCATTCGATGGAGAGACTGTCACCTTTCTTGAAGAGTGGATTGCCACCTCCGATGAACACGACCTGCGCTTGATTGCCGATATTCTCGGCGAAGCCGATCCATCCTTTGTATTTACTCATCGACCGTTCGTTGAGCGGTACCTCGAAAAGACCAAGCAGGTAAGCCTGGACGCCGTAAAGCGGGCTATCGGCGCGCTCTTTGGCTCGGCCATTAGCGGCATTCGCATCGGAACGCCAGGAGAGCCGATGCAGCGAGATGTTTCTCTGAAGGATGAGAGCGAGAAAATCCTGCAATCGCTGCCAAGGTTCTCACCCGCCTACGAACTTTACAACGGATTGCGAAAACACGCCGAAGACGGCCTCGCGGACTCGCGGCGGACCAAGGAAGCATTTGAAGATTGATTGCCGACGGATGAGCAGCCATACCACCAACGACCTTCGCGACACCCTTCGGAAACTCAAGCCGACCGGCGAGGACGGTTTGAGGGACTGATGGCGACTGCCGATGAGGCGGAGCGGACGGCCGAGCGCATCGACCAGCATGTAGATCTTGGTGGTCAGTCCACCTCGGGAACGCCCCAGCGCCTGATCCTTGGCCCCCCTTTTCCGCTCGCCGCCTGCTGGTGTGTGTTTCGGCATGGAATAAGGACCCCGTATTCGGGGTAATCGGCATCCAATCGGGACCCCGGGACAAGGGTCCACAGTGGCTTCCATCAAGTCATGGAAGCCGAGGTTGGGATGCTGGTGGTGGAGACGATTGCGAAGATCCGTCGCGCCTATTTTGTTCATGGTCAGCCCATCAAGGCGATCTGCCGGGAGCTTGGCGTATCGCGCAAGGTGGTCCGCAAGGTCATCCGTTCGGAGGCGACGGAGTTCCGGTACGAGCGAGAGACGCAGCCGCTTCCGAAGATGGGCCCGTGGAGTGCCGAGCTTGACCGGTTGCTGGCGGCGAACGAGAGCAAGACGACGCGCGAACGGCTGACGCTGATCCGCTTGTTCGAAGAGCTTCGCGGCCTCGGATATGCCGGCGGCTACGACGCGGTTCGTCGCTATGCGCGGCGGTGGAGCCGAGAGCGTGGCGCCTCGACGACCTCAGCTTATGTGCCGTTGAGCTTTGCGCCCGGCGAAGCCTACCAGTTTGACTGGAGCCACGAAGTCGTCCTGTTGAGCGGGACCACGGTGGTGGTGAAGGCGGCGCATGTCCGGCTTTGCCACAGTCGGATGCTGTTTGTTCGGGCCTATCCGCGCGAGACGCAGGAGATGGTGTTTGACGCCCACAACCGGGCGTTCGCACTGTTCAAGGGGACTTGCCGGCGCGGCATCTACGACAACATGAAGACGGCGGTGGAGACGATCTTTGTCGGCAAAGGCCGCCTCTACAATCGGCGCTTCCTGCAGATGTGCAGCCATTATCTGGTCGATCCGGTTGCCTGCACGCCAGCGTCGGGCTGGGAGAAGGGACAGGTCGAGAACCAGGTCGGGTTGGTCCGCGAACGCTTCTTCACCCCGCGGCTGCGCTTCAAGACATTGGATGAGCTGAACGCCTGGCTGCTCGATAAATGTATCGCCTACGCCAAGGCTCATCGGCATCCAGAGTTCGCCGACCGGACTGTCTGGGAGATCTTCGAGGCCGAGCGACCCAATCTCGTGCCGTATGCAGGTCGGTTCGATGGCTTCCATGCCGTCCCGGCCTCGGTCTCCAAGACCTGTCTGGTGCGCTTCGACAACAACAAGTACTCGGTTGCGGCAAGCGCGGTCGGGCGGCCCATTGAGGTCCAGGCCTATGCTGACCGCATCGTGATCCGCCAGGACGGCCGGGTCGTTGCCGAACATCCGCGATCATTCGGTCGCGGCGAAACGGTCTACGACCCCTGGCACTATGTGCCCGTGCTGGTGCGCAAGCCCGGTGCCTTGCGTAATGGCGCTCCCTTCAAGGACTGGGTGCTGCCCGCAGCGATTGAGCGTGTACGGCGCAAGCTCGCCGGTGCCGATGATGGCAATCGACAGATGGTCGATATCCTCAATGCGGTGCTGACAGACGGATTGCCCGCGGTGGAAGCCGCCTGCGCCGAGGCGGTCGCTCATGGCGTTCATTCCGCTGATGTCGTGCTCAACATCCTGGCTCGTCAACGTGAACCTGCCCCACCGGCCAACATCATGACGCCGGCCGCCTTGACGCTTCGCTATGCGCCGATCGCCGATTGTGCCCGCTACGACAACCTCCGGAGGACAAACTGATGGAACGAACCCAAATCTTCGATCTCATGGGCGAGCTTAAGCTCTACGGTATGAAGGCCGCCTTCGACGAGATCATGGCGACCGCCGTCAAACGCCAGCACGAACCCCAGCGCATCGTCGGCGATCTGCTCTCCGCCGAGATCAACGAGAAGCAGGCCCGCTCGATCAAATACCAGCTCACCATCGCCAAGTTGCCGCTTGCCAAGGACATCGCAGACTTCCAGTTCGACGGCACGCCGATCAACCAGACGCTTGTCAATGATCTCGCCGGCGGCGGCTTCATCGCCCAGCAACGCAACGTCGTCCTGGTCGGCGGAACGGGCACCGGCAAGACCCATCTGGCCATTGCTATCGCGCGAAGCTGCATCCGATCCGGCGCCCGTGGCCGCTTCTATAACGTGGTCGACCTCGTCAACCGCCTTGAGACCGAGACCCGCAACGGGCGACAGGGCCGGCTTGCCGAGCACCTAACCCGCATGGACTTCATTGTCCTGGACGAGCTCGGATATTTGCCCTTTGCCCAGTCCGGCGGTCAGCTTCTCTTCCACCTCGTCAGCCGCCTTTATGAGCGCGCCTCCGTCCTCGTCACCACCAATCTGGCATTCGGCGAGTGGCCGAGCGTGTTCGGCGACGCCAAGATGACAACCGCGCTGCTCGATCGTTTGACTCATCACTGCGACATCGTCGAGACCGGTAACGACAGCTGGCGCTTTAAAAGCCGCGACGACGATCAAACAACCCGCGCTCGCGCCGTCTCCGCAACCCCGGCCAGCTCCGACGCCGCGAGCGCTACCATCAAGACTCGCCGATCAAAGGGGTCCCCTTTGGACGCCGATCGGGGGTCCCAGTCCAACGCCGATTGACATCAGCGGATTATTCTCAAACAGCTCAAAGAATCGGGGGCAGACCTGCGATACCATGGCGACTACGATTGGCCAGGAATTTCGATCGCCAACTATGTGATTGCGAAATACGGCGCCGTAACGTGGCATTTCTCAGCGGCAGACTACGTCGCCGCCGCCAAAAGCGCTCCTCAGCTCGCAATACCGCTCAGCGGACGGCCCGTCATCGCTTCATGGGATGCTGATCTCACCACGGCCATGATAAAGACCGGAATCAAGATCGAAGAGGAGGCCATCGCCGAGCGGATCATTGACCTTTTAGGCAAAGGGTCGCTACAGGCCTGACCAAATCCGAGAACGCACCCCGTCCGGACGATCGACCGCGAGTACGTCGACGATGGAGCAGATCTCGTCGGTTCGGCCCTAAGGGAGACTCCGCGCACGCGGCTGTTCCTCAACAATTTACATGCTTTCGGCGATTTCAAGGGAACCTGCATCGGGGAGAAACGAGCGACGCTAAGTTTGCTTAGGGCGAGGCTTAAGTTGAACAACATGGGTTAAGCCGCTCCTCGACGTCGTCGACCAGGGCTCCTCAAACTCCAAAATATCCTCGGTCTGAACCTGCGCCATTTCTAAGAATAATGCACAAGAGCTTGTTGATTTTGGCATCCGTACGTTGCATCTTCGCAGCAGAGTGGGCGCATCCTTACGTTTGTGGGCGAGTGGCATACCCACCCCGAAAGTTTCCCTACGCCTTCGTCAATCGATCTGAACACGTGGCGCGCCGTTACACGAAAGAACGCAACCGGCAGCACCGTCTTTCTCATCAGAGGATACGACGGCTGGTGGGCAGGCCTCGCTTGCGGGAACGTGCTCTCGAAACTGTCGATTGTCCCAACTGAGGATGACGCCTGACGGCGCGAATAGACGAGGTGAAGGGCTCGCTCTTGTTGGTGCGCGAACCCAACATTAGTTCGGTGTCAAGCAGCGCTAGAAGTGAGCGGACCACTACCTAGTCGCCGACGTCCGATCGTTGTCGTGACGATACGCCCAGTCGTAAATCGTGCAGGTGAGCCGCTGAGCGAATGGCATCGTGCTCGGTTCTGCGGCTTTCGGAGCGGATAGACTGACTTGTGACTGTTGTCCGCCAGCTTTCGCTCGTCGATTGTATCTCACGTGGCCCTCCTATTCGCACAAAAGCTCGACAGGACAAGAGTTGTGCGACAAGCAGCGTCAAATCGGCCGGACCGTTCCAGCGATCGTCACCTTCCTACCTCCCGGCTTCCAGAGCTACGGAGCGGGTCAATGATCTGAACGTCCTCGAAGTCCTTTTCATTGTCGCTCACGACGACGCACTCGTTGGCTTCGGCTACAGCGGCAATAATTGTGTCTAGCGCGCTTCGCGAACGGCCTTTGGCTTTACCGTTGGTCATCAGCCGCGCCCACACGAGGCCAGCTTTCTCGTCGAACGATAGGACGCGGCCAGCGAACAGCGCTTGCGGGCCTTCGGGGCCTGCGAACCATGTTTCAAGGCTGCTGCGCTTCTTGCCCTTCGGTTTCTCTAAGATGCCCCGGCGGATTTCGGCGACGGTAAGCGAAGCGATGAAGAGGTCGTCGTCTTTCTGAGCACCCATCCACGCCAACAGCGAGTCCGACGGCTCCGGCTTTATGACGTTGCTGATGATATTGGTATCAAGGAGGTAGCGCGTCACAGATCGACCTTACGCCCCTCATCTCGCGGACGGCTGAAGTCCATATCCGCGCCGACCATAGGTGAGCGACGCAGCGCGGCGAGAATACCGCCCGCTTTCGGAGGCTCGCCCGTCACTGCCTGCTGTATGGTCCGGCGGAGCTGCCCGGCTTCCGGGCCGCCCTCAGTCAATTTCCGGGCAAGAGATCGAAGCAGATCGCGGTCGGCGTCGAGCGCCTGGATCTCGAATCGCGCGATGCCACGCTCCGTCAGTCGGGACCGATAATTCTCGAGGGCTCTCTTCTGCGCAGTGTTGCTCATCGCGTGCTCCGTACTATATCCAGATATATAGCCGTATTTCCTTAGAGCGCAAGGTCGGTGGAATTGCTATCGGTCCCGGCCAATGAAGGCGGCTTCTCTAAGGCATTTTTGGATACCGGGGGGTTGCCACCGTGACAAGACACCCTCCTTCCAAGGGGGCGATCGCAAAAATTTTATTGCCACGACGATGGTCGACCCGTCCCCCGCCACTACGCTGCCCATCGCCAGCATTCGCCGTGATGCGCCGCAAGACATTGATTTGCAACAAATTTTCACCTTGCCAATGCTCCGTCACTTGGCGTCATTGTCGCGAAGCGGGGCATACCGCGCGAGGTCAAGGACGCGATCGTGGCGCGACGGAGACGTACAACAGCCGAAAGGCTTCGCGTGGTCCCAAGGCGGCCCGCGAACCGGCTGGGCCTGCGCCGTCGAAGGCCGCCACGTCTCATCAATCTGGTCCGGCTGCTGGCGCGACAGGCGCGGGGCTGCGTTCAGGCCGAAACAAACAGCCGGTGCGAGACCGGCTCCCGGAGTAAGGAGGTCGCCTCGTGAGAGTTGCGCTCTATGCTCGGTACACATCGGACAATCAGCGAGACGCCTCGATTGAGGATCAGTTGCGGCTCTGCCGCCTCCATGCCGAGAAGCAAGGCTGGACCGTCGTCGACAGCTATACCGATCGCGCGATCTCCGGCGCGTCACTCCTCATTCAAGAGCTGGGCAGCGACGCGATGCGCGGCATATTCGCCGTCGTGCTCGCAGAGGCGATGGATCGCCTGAGCCTCAATCAGGAGGATATCGCTGGACTATTCAAGCGTATGGCCTTCAGCGGAGTGCGTATCGTCATGCTGCCGGAAGATGACGTGACGCATTTAAGGGCCGACTTCGGCAGCTCGCGGTTCCGATGCCACGCTTTGCCATAATTCCAATGGGTTCCTGGCCGCGTCGTATGCCCGCTGCAATCGCAGCGGGATATTGCGGAGAGCAGACCGTCGAAGCATTTCTAAAACGAGTCGGCACGGAGTATCCTCAACCACGCGTGAAAGAAGGGAGGCGTCAGTTGTGGTTGAGAGACGATCTGGACCGAGCCATTGCCCCGGGCATCGTGCCGGGCGACCTCGCCGAGGATTTGTGACGTTGGAGCGCCCGCTTCCACGCTTCGTGGAGGTGCGTCGGCTTGCGCACGGTTCGGCCGCATTCTACTTCCGGATCCCGACCCATTACCGCAACCTCGGCTGCGAAATGGCGAATGAGCCACTTGGGACGAGCTACGAAGCCGCATGCGGCACTGACGGCAGAGGCGGACGCGCCGCCACGCTCAATGCCTTGTTCGATGAATGGAATAGCCAGCGCAGAGGGCAGCCGGGCGAGCAGGGAAAAATCGCGCGCTACGGCACCGTCGATTGGCTATTCCGGCAGTACAAGACGGAGAAGGCATACACTGAGAAGGTTTCACCTCGGTCGCGCCCCGACTACGAACGGATCATGCAATTGATCTGCGACACTGTCGGCAAGAGCGGCCGCCGGATCGGTGAACGGCAGATACTGGAAGTTACGCCAAGAGCCGCTGATAAGATCTACGACAAAATCATCAACGGCCCGAACGGCATCAGACTGCGGCAGGGAGAAAAGGTGGTCGGACTCTGCCGGAAGGTATGGCGGATCATGCGTCGTCTGCACCCGGAGCTGTTCGATAGGAAACACCCGAACCCCTGGGATGATTTCACCCTAAAGAGCCGTACCAGGACCAAGAAACACGCGGTCACCCGTGAGGAGGTCTAAAAGTTCGCGTGGGGCTGCATCAAGGAAGGCCGGCCTGAACCCGCGGCTGTCGCGGTGATCTGCTTTGAATGGCTGCAACGGCCGGAGAACGTGGTGGCCGGGTTTTTGACTTGGCCTGACTACCGCAGCAAGAACTGGCCGCATGCCGTGCGTATCGAGCACCACAAGAACAAGGCGCTGGTCTGGCACCCGCTCGAAGAGACCCTCGAAGGAGAAACCGTCAAGTTTTATGCCGAAGCTGAGGACGTTTTGAGCCATCTTCCCAAGCTTGGCGTCCCAATGATCATGCGTCGGGTCGAAAGAGGTGAGCGCAAGGGCGACGCCAAAGTATGGTCCTATCCCGGCATGGAAAAGGTCGTACAGCAGATGCGAAAGAAGATCGACGGCGTGTCGAAGCTATTCACGCTCGATGCCTGTCGACACGGCGGCATGACCGAGCTTGAGGAAGCCGAACTGACGGACGGCCAGGGACGTGCGCTTTCCGGACACAAGACCGCACAGGCCTATCGCGGTTACGCCAAGGAAACGATGGCGCGAGCGTTAGCTGCGACCCGGAAACGACACGCGCATCTCCTTGCGCAAAAGGAGATCGATCAACAGCAGGTTGCTGAGGATGCAGCATCGCCTCGAGATGAAACGCTAGCGACCAAGACCAGCACCGGCTCGCAAAGATAGACTTCGAGCTTCGTTCAACGCTTCAAAGGCCGGTGGCATTTTCGCCGGCGCCGGCATCCCGCGACGGGATAATCCCCAGCTGCCGAAAACTCAAATCCCCTACAGCAGTGAATGAGCAACGCTCAATTTCATTGACGATTTCGGCAGCCCGATTCATCCGAAAACGAACCCAGCACAGAATTTCCAAATGCGGGCTGAATCGAATTTCCAAACGCGCCGAAATCTTCGGCACGGCAAATAGAATTTACCTAACGAATTCAAAATCTTGAATATGGCTGGGGCGGGAGGGATCGAACCTCCGAATGGCGGAATCAAAATCCGCTGCCTTACCGCTTGGCTACGCCCCAACGTGCCGATCGAGGGCAACGCCGGTCTATAGAGTGAGGCCTCCGATTTCAACAGGGCGAGGCGCGAAATCCCGCGAAAGCGAGCGGCCGGGCGCAGTACCCCTAACATAAAGTGTCGCCGCGGTGGCCGAAACGGACCGCGCAGCGTCCGTTCGAAGAGTTGAGAGGCGGCGGGTTTCGTGGGAAGACGGTTGCCAAACGCCTTGTCGGGAGTAACGCCATGACCTACCGCGCGCCGATCAACGATATCCTGTTGTCCCTCAATCACGGCGCGGGGCTCGCCGCTGCCGTCAAGGCCGGCCATTACGGCGATTTCGACGGCGACATCACCGCCGCCGTGCTGGAAGAGGCCGGCAAGTTCGCCGGCGACGTGCTGGCGCCGTTGAACAAGGTCGGTGACGAGCACGGCATCAAGCTCGACAACGGCAAGGTGACGACGGCGCCCGGCTGGCCCGACGCCTATCAGCGCTGGACGGCTGCGGGGTGGAACGGGGTATCGGGACCGGAAGCCTTCGGCGGCCAGGGTCTGCCGCTCGCGATCAACGCCGCCTGCACCGAAATCTGGAGCGCGTCCAACGTCGCGTTCGGCCTCTGCCCGCTGCTGACGCTGTCCGCGATCGAGGCGCTCGATGCCCACGGCAGCGAGGAGCTCAAGACCATCTATCTGGAGAAGCTGGTCACCGGCGAATGGACCGGCACGATGCAGCTCACCGAGCCCAATGCCGGCTCCGATGTCGGCGCGCTGCGCACCCGCGCCGAAAAGCAGCCCGACGGCACCTATCGCATCAAGGGCACCAAGATCTTCATCACCTACGGTGAGCACGACATGACCGACAACATCGTGCATTTCGTGCTCGCACGACTGCCCGATGCGCCCGCCGGCACCAAGGGCATCTCGCTCTTCCTGGTTCCGAAATTCCTGGTCAACGCTGATGGCTCGCTCGGCGACCGCAACGACATCCATGCCTCTGGTGTTGAGCACAAGCTCGGCATGCATGCTTCGCCGACCTGCACCATGACGATGGGCGATAAAGGCGGCGCGATCGGCTATCTGATCGGCGAAGAGAATCAAGGCATGCGCTGCATGTTCACGATGATGAACCAGGCCCGCCTCGGCGTCGGCCTCGAAGGCGTCGGCATCGCCGACCGCGCCTATCAGCAGGCGCTCGCCTACGCGCAGGAGCGCCGCCAGGGAAAGGCCGTGGGCCGCAAGGTCGACGGCATGGATCCGATCATCGTGCATCCCGACGTCAAGCGCATGCTGATGCAGATGCGCACGATGACGGCGGCGGCACGCTCGATCTGCTACGCCACGGCGGTTGCGCTCGACGTCTCGGTGCGGGCCAAGGACGCCAAGGTGCGCAGCGAGGCCGCCGCGCGCGGCGCGCTGCTGACGCCGATCGCGAAGGCATTCTCCACCGACATCGGCAACGAGGTCGCCTATCTCGGCGTCCAGATCCATGGCGGCATGGGCTTCATCGAGGAGACCGGCGCCGCGCAGCATTATCGCGATGCCCGCATCACCTCGATCTATGAAGGCACTAACGGCATCCAGTCGATCGACCTCGTCACCCGCAAGCTCGGCGCCAATGGCGGCGCCTCGGTGTGGGCGCTGCTCGACGAACTCTCCGCGACGGTCAAGCAGGTCGAAGCCTCCAACGATCCGGCCTTCGGCACCACCGGCGCCAAGCTGCGCGACGCGCTCGCAGCCCTCGATCGCACCAGCAAGTGGCTGCTCGAGCGGCTTGCCGCCGCGCCGAACGATGCGCTCGCCGGCGCGACACCCTATCTGCGGTTGTTCGGCGCCACCCTCGGCGGCTGCATGCTCGCCGGCGAAGCGCTGGCCGCGAAAGCCAACGGCGAAGCCGAGCCGCAGCGCTACGTCGCGCTGGCGCGCTTCTTCGCCGAGAACCTCGCCGTGCAGGCGCCGTCGCTGGAGAAGACGGTGACCGACGGCGCGGAAGCGGTGAACGGCGCGGATGCGGTGTTGTTGGGGTAAGCTCCCAGCACGCGTCGTGCCGGACGATGCAGACCTGATTTTCGATACTCCGTCGAAATAGCTCACTTGCGGTGTCATCATCCGCGCATGCGCATGCGGGTGATCCAGTATTCCAGAGACGGTTGTGCTTGAGCCGATGGGCCGCGGCGTACTGGGTCGCCCGGTCCCAGTGCGCAATTGCGCACAAGGCCGGGCGATGACAACGGTGGTTGAGGACGCAGCTTCTCGGTCTCGCGACACGATTTGTCCGAGCTTTGCATTTCGTTTGCCCTCTCTCTTGGTAGAGGGCGCAGGGAAAGCCGGGTGCCGATCGCACCCATGGGCCCGGTGCAACAAAAAGCACCGGGGTAGGACCACAGGTGTAACCGGGAACAACCCGGCTTTCCCTGCGCGATGGGTTACGGCTTATACGTGCTCTCCCCGGTGAGACTGGGCTCTTTTGTCACCGTCACCAGCGAGAGACATTGCCCTCTCTGACGAGACACCTGCCACTAGGGCGTCAGGCCTGCACGACTTCGCCGTCCGCCTCATGCGCACTCGTCTGTTGCGCAATCGGCGTCCACCGCATCCCACCGCGCGTTCGTGACGTGCGCTCGCCCCTCGATCGGGTGGGACGGGAAGAGTCATACACTAAGTCGCACTTCCAATAAACCGAAATATTTTTATTCGAAGGACTTGCCTCGTCGGGCAAATCAGTGCTTGGCGCGCATTCTCTATCCGCGTACGAAAGCAGCGTCACGCATCCATCGTGTGAGGACAGACATGCAAGCTGACCTCGTTCAGACCTACCGCGCGTTTGCCTACAACAACGCATGGGCCAACCATCGCCTGCTCAGGGCATGCGCCCGTCTCAGTCAGGCGGAGTTTGCCGCCGCGCGGACCGGATTTTTCCCGAGCCTGCAGCAGACCCTGAACCACATCTATGTCATCGACCTGTTCTATGTCGACGCGCTGGAAGGCGGATGGCTCGGGCCGAAGGCGTGGGCGAACGAAGTGCCCTGCCCGTCGGTCGCCGAACTACAACCGGCGCAACGTGCGATCGACCAGCGCCTGATCGCGGTCTGCGATGCGCTGACGCCTGACCTGCTCGGCGATGTCGTGCGGATCAATCGCGACACCAGGGTGCAAACCGAACGGCGCGACCGCCTGCTGATGCATCTCTTCCAACACGATATCCATCATCGCGGCCAGGCCCACGCCATGCTCTCGGCAACGGCCGTCAAGCCGCCACAACTCGACGAGTTCTTCGCAGCCGGAGAAGCGCCGCTCAGGGCCAATGAGTTCGCGGAGCTCGGTTGGACGGAAGCCACCGTGTGGGGCGACTGATTGAACTCTTGAAGAGGCGATGTCCGCAACGGCACTTCGATCACGAGAACAAAAAGGTGCCAATCAAGAGCCCCGCCGCAAACGCCCACAGCCCCAAAGTGCAGGCTGAAACGACGCGGGCGAAGTTACGCAAATCTACGTCTTGCGAAGTCTCGTGGGATCGATCCGTCAACTGCAGGCACCCCCCTGCGATGGCCGCCTTGGTATCCTTCCCGAGCGCAGTAGTCTTCCCATAGGTGCCCAAATGAAGGCAACAGGCGATCACGCCGGATCACGGATTTGCACGACCGCGGGACTGGCCTGAAGATGCCGGAAGGGTCAGGAGGACGAACCCATGACACGCATCTGGACTATCATTGGCGTGGCCGACGTGCTCCGTAGCTACAGGTGGTATCAGTCGCTCCTTGGCCTGCCGGAAACGGCGCCAGCCCATGACTATTTCGGGCAAATCGTCGACCCGGATGGGACGGTGTTACTCTGTCTCCACGCTTGGGGCGCCCACGAGCATCCCACATTGACAAGTCCCGCCCACGCCAAGCCTGGCAACGGCCTCCTGTTGTTCTTCCGGGTCGACAATCATGACGCAGCATTGGCAAGGGCACGTCCCCTCGTCAGCCGGCTGGAAGAACAGCCGCATGTGAATCCGAATACCGGCACTCGGGAGTTTTCGCTGCGGGATCCTGACGGATACTACGTCACCATCAGTGCGCTCGATCCGGCCTGACCGCCCTGCTCGGATGCATCGAGGATCTCAGCCGACGTCCGGCATCCGCTCGAGCAGCTTGTCGAGCGTGATCGGTAATCGCGGACGCGCACGCCGGTCGCATTGTAGATCGCGTTGGCGACCGCCGCGGCGACGCCGCAGATGCCCAGCTCGCCGACGCCCTTGGCCTTCATCGGCGAGGAGATCGGATCGGTCTCGTCGAGGAAAATCACTTCCTGATGCGGGATATCGGCATGAACGGGCACCTCGTAGCCGGCGAGGTCGTGGTTGACGAAGAAGCCACGGCGCTTGTCGATCACCAGTTCTTCCATCAACGCAGCGCCAACGCCCATAGTCATTGCGCCGATCACCTGGCTACGCGCCGTCTTCGGATTAAGGATGCGGCCGGCCGCGCAGACCGCCAGCATCCGCCGCACCCGGATTTCCGCGGTCGCGATATCGACGCCGACCTCAACGAAATGCGCGCCGAAGGTCGATTCCTGATACTTCTTGTCGAGGTCGCCATATTCGATGCCGTCCTCGGCGGATAGACCGCCCTCGCCTGCCGCATCCGCGAGCGGCACGTTGCGATTGCCCGATTTGACCTGACCGTCGGCAAAGACGGCTTCGGCCGAATTGAAGCCGAGCTTCTGCGTCACCGCGTCGCGCAGCTTGACACAAGCAGCGTAAACGCCCGACGTCGAATTGTTGGCGCCGAACTGCCCGCCCGAGCCGGACGACACCGGAAAACTGGAATCGCCGAGCCGAACCTTCACGCGCTCGATCGGAATGCCCATCATCTCGGCCGCGGTTTGCGCAATGATGGTGTAGCTGCCGGTGCCGATGTCGGTCATGTCGGTTTCGACCGTTACAACGCCCGCTTTGTCGAGTTTGACGCGCGCGGCCGACTTCATCAGAAGGTTGTTGCGGAACGCAGCCGCGACGCCGATCCCGATCAGCCAGCCGCCGTCGCGGACCCGGCCCGGCTGCGGCTTGCGTTCGCTCCAGCCGAACCGCTCCGCACCCAGGCGCAGACATTCGGTCAACGCCCGCTTCGAGAAACGACGCTCAGGCTTTTCTGGATCGACCTGGGTGTCGTTGAGGATGCGAAGCTCGATGGGATCGATGCCAAGCTTCTCTGCCAGTTCGTCGACCGCGATCTCGAGCGCCATCATGCCGGGCGCCTCGCCCGGCGCGCGCATTGCGTTACCTTCCGGCAGATCGAGCAGTGCCGTCCGCGTCGCCGTCATGCGGTCGGCACCGGCATAGAGCAGGCGCGTCTGGTTGACCGCCGTCTCGGGCTGTCCGCCCGGCAAGTTACCCGACCAGCTCTCATGGCCGATCGCGGTGATCTTGCCGTCGTCAGTCGTGCCGATGCGTATGCGCTGAATGGTGGCGGGGCGATGGGTCGTGTTGTTGAAGATCAGCGGGCGCTGCAACGCGACCTTCACCGGCCGGTCGGCCGCGCGGGCGCCGAGCGCCGAGCGCCGCCATCAGGGAATCCGCGCGCGAAAACAGTTTTCCGCCGAAGCCGCCACCGATAAAGGGTGAATCCAGGCGGACGTTCTCCTTGGGCAGGCCGAGCGTCTTGGCCATGTCGGCCTGATTCCAGGCGATCATCTGGTTGGACGTCCAGAGCGTGAGCTTGTCGCCGTCCCACGCGGCGATCGATGCATGCGGCTCCATCATCGCGTGCGCCTCGTCCGGCGTGGTGTAGGTCGCATCGAGCTTGACGGGCGCCTTCGCGAAGGCGCCGGCGAAATCGCCGGTTGCGGTGTCGGGCGGACCGCCGACACCGGGCACTGGCTTACCGGTGTCAGCTACGGCGCTGAGATCGAAGGCGCCATCGGCGCGCGCATAATCGACATGCACAAGTTGCGCCGCCGAGCGCGCCTGTTCGAAGGTCTCGGCGACGACGACCGCGATGGCCTGGTGATAATGCTGGATCTCGGGGCCGCCGAGCAAATTGGCGACATTGTTTTCGCCTTTGCCTAGCTTGCCGGCGGTCTCGGCGGTAACGATCGCCAACACACCGGGGGCGGCCTTGGCGGCGGCCAGGTCCATCACCCGGATGCGGCCCTTTGCGATGGCCGACCCGATCACATAGCCGTAGGCCGCGTTCGGCGCGACGTCGTGGCGCTCATAGGCGTAAGGCGCGGTGCCCGTGGTCTTGAGCGGACCGTCGATACGGCTCATAGGCTTGCCGATGACCTTGAGCTGGTCGATCGGATTTTCAGTGGCGGGCGTATCGAATAGCATATCTCAGCCTTTCGCTTCCGCCAGCATGGCGTCGAGCGTGCGCTCGGCCAAAGCCAGCTTGAATGAATTCTGCTGGGTCGGTTTGGCACCGGCCAGCAGCTTCGCAGTCACGGCCCGGGCGCCCCGCGGCATCTCCGCCTCGGCCGCCTCGACGCGCCACGGCTTGTGCGCAACGCCGCCGAGTGCCACACGCCCGGTGCCGTCGCGCTGCACGATGGCACCGACCGACACCAGCGCGAAGGCGTAGGAGGCGCGGTCGCGAACCTTGCGGTAAATCTGCTTGCCGCCGACGGGCTTGGGCAGAACAACGGCGGTGATCAATTCACCCGTAGACAGGTTTGTCTCGAACTGTGGCGTATCACCGGGCAGGCGATACAAGTCCGCGATCGGAATGCTGCGCGTCGCACCGTCCGGCTTCACCGTCTCGACCGTGGCGTCGAGCGCGCGCATCGCGATCGCCATGTCGCTCGGATGGGTGGCGATGCACGCATCGCTCGATCCGATCACCGCGTGCTGCCGGCTGAAGCCGCCGATCGCAGCGCAGCCGCTGCCGGGCTCGCGCTTGTTGCAGGGCTGGTTGGTGTCGTAAAAATAAGGACAGCGCGTACGCTGGAGCAGATTTCCGGCGGTGGTCGCCTTGTTGCGCAGCTGGCCGGACGCGCCGGCGAGCAGCGCCCGCGACAGCAGACCGTAGTCGCGCCGCACCCTTGCGTCCGCGGCGAGATCGGTGTTGCGCACCAGCGCACCGATCCGCAGGCCGCCCTCCTGCGTCGCCTCGATTTTGTCCAGCGAAAGCCCGTTGACGTCGACCAGATGGGCCGGCGTCTCGATCTCGAGCTTCATCAGGTCGAGCAGATTGGTGCCGCCGGCGATGAATTTGGCCTCGCTGGTGCGCGCAGCCGCGGCCGCCGCCTCGCGCGGTGAGTGCGCGCGCTCGTAGGTAAAAGCTCTCATGCGTCCCTCCCGGCGACCTCGGTGATCGCCTCCGCAATGTTGGAATAGGCGCCGCAGCGGCAGATGTTGCCGCTCATTCGCTCGCGCAGCTCTGCATTGGTCAGCTGAGGTTGCGCATTGAGGTCGGCGCTGACATGGCTCGGAATGCCCGACTTGACTTCGCTGAGCACGGCGACCGCCGAGCAGATCTGCCCCGGCGTGCAATAGCCGCACTGATAGCCGCCGTGCTGAACGAAGGCGGCCTGCATCGGGTGCATCCTGTCGGGCGTGCCCAGCCCCTCGATGGTCGTGACGCTGTCGCCCTCGTGCATCACCGCGAGCGACAGGCATGAATTGATTCGCCGGCCGTTGACGATGACCGTGCAGGCGCCGCATTGACCGTGATCGCAGCCCTTCTTGCTGCCGGTCAGCTGCAAATTTTCGCGGAGCGCGTCGAGCAGCGTGGTGCGGGTGTCGAGTTCGAGCTCGTGCACCCCGCCGTTGACCTTGAAGGAGACTTTCATCATCGCTGGGGCTCCAGTTGAGACTGCCGATCCCTGCGCCGCCGCCAGCCGTGAGGGCGCCGTCGCAAAGACCGGCACGGCCAGCGAGCCGGCGCCGGCGATCAAAAGATGGCGCCGCGAAAGCTCCAAACCGCAGCGTTCCGGCATGCCGCGCTCCATGGTCGTGTTGCACTGCCTCAACTTGCGGGTCCGCCAAGTGTTTCAATTTGCTGTTTCAATTTGCGAACCGCGAGCAACTTTAGGCCCGCAGCGGCCGGGAATTAGGTGCAAAAACCTGCAAATACTTATCGATGGGGCTCACAGATCCCAGGCTCGGCGCGACCGTCGACCTGCATCGCCTAGTTAACTGCATTGCGCAGCTCTCATACCCGCGTAGGGGAAAACGCCCGGGAACACTTGGGGCTTGCAGCGGATCATGTAAGGTTGGTGTAAGGTTCATGTAAGGATAGCCGCGATGAGCTGGACTGGGCCGGCAGCGACGACGCCGGCCGCCGATGCAAGGGACCGCTTGATGACCGCGCATGTGATCGTGACCGACGAAGCCGCCACTCGCGTGATCAAGCTGCGCCGGCCCGAGAAGAAGAACGCGATCACCCACGAGATGTATCGCGCGATGGGCGACGCAATCGACAAGGCGCAGAACAATCCGAAGATCCGTTGCCTGATCGTCACCGGCGGTTCCGGTGTCTTCACCGCAGGCAATGATATCGAGGACCTCCTGAGCGAGGGCGCCTCGGAGGCCGATCCGCCGCACGCCTCCAACCAGATCAAGTTCCTCTATTCGCTGGCGCACAACGTCAAGCCGATCATCGCGGCCGTCGACGGCGTCGCGATGGGCATCGGCACCACCATGCTGTTCCATTGCGACTACGTGCTCGCCAGCACGACCGCGCGGTTCTCCACCCCGTTCAGCAATTTCGGCCTGGTGCCGGAGGGCGCCTCCAGCCTGCTGATGCCGCGCTGCATAGGTCATCAGCGCGCCTTCGCGATGCTGGTGATGGGACGCACCATGACGGCCGACGACGCCCGCGTCGCCGGTTTCGTCAACACGGTGGTGGCGCCGGGACATGCCGAGGTCGAGGCCCACAAGGTGGCGCGCGAGATCTGCGCGCTGCCGGCGGAGGCGGTGGCGATCTCGCGGCGGCTGATCCGGCTGCCGCCCGAAGACGTCACGCGCCGGATCGACCAGGAGAACCATTTGTTCGCCGAGCGCATGCGCTCCAAGGAAGCGATCGCCGCCTTCAGGGCGTTCATGGCGCGCACGAAGGATTGAACGCCAGCGTCGCAAAAATGTAGTGGCGATGCCCCATGGTCGTGTGCTCCATGGACAGGTCATGAACCGCTTCAATCGTTCGTCCCTCGCCGCCACGCTCTGCGCGCTCGCAATCGCGTTCGCAGTTTCCATGGCCAGTCCCTGCCTGGCGCAGAGCGCGGCGCCGGTGGACCTGCGCATTCTCGCCATCAACGATTTTCACGGCTATCTGCGGCCGCCGCCCGGCGGCATCCGCATCACCGATCCCGCCGATCCGACCAAGAAGATCATGGTGCCCGCCGGCGGCGCCGAGCGGATGGCGACCGCCGTCAAGAAGCTGCGCGAGGGGCACAAGAACAACATCTTCGTCGCGGCCGGCGACCTGATCGGCGCCAGCCCCTTCCTGTCGGCGATGTTCCACGACGAGCCGACCATCGAGTCGCTGTCGATGATGGGCCTTGCGATCTCCTCCGTCGGCAATCACGAGTTCGACGAGGGCAAGGACGAGTTGCTGCGGATGCAGAACGGCGGCTGCCACCCGGTCGACAATTGCCAGGGGCCGCATCCGTTCACCGGGGCAAGGTTCCACTATCTCGCCGCCAGCACGTTCGACAGGGCCACCGGCAAGAGCGTGTTTCCGCCTTACGAGATCAGGGAGTTCGATGGCATTCCAGTGGCCTTCATCGGGCTGACGCTGAAGGACACGCCGAACCTGGTGTCGCCAGCCGGCGTCGCGACGCTCGAGTTCCGCGACGAGGCCGAGACCGTCAACGCGCTGGTCCCCGAATTGAAGGCGCGCGGTGTCGAGGCAATCGTGGTGCTGATCCACCAGGGCGGCTTTCCGACAGGCGACTACAATGAATGCCCCGGCATCTCGGGGCCGATCGCCGACATCGTCAAGAAATTCGACAAGGCGGTCGACGTCGTGATCTCCGGCCACACTCACCAGGCCTATGTCTGCGAGATCGACGGACGGCTCGTCACCTCGGGCGACAAATACGGCACGCTGGTCACCGCGATCGACCTTCAGCTCGATCCGAAGACCCATGACGTGATCAGCGCCAAGGCCGACAACACCATCGTGCGGATCGGCAGCTATCACCGCGATCCCGAGCAGACCGCGCTGCTGGAATCCTACGACCGGCTGGCCGCGCCGATCGCCAATCGCCCCGCGGGCGCGGTGACCGAAACGCTGTCGCGCACGCCGATCGAGACCGGGGAAAGCGTGCTCGGCGACATCGTCGCCGACGCGCAGCTCCTTGCCACCAGTTCGGAACCGAATGGCGGCGCGGTGATCGCCTTCACCAATCCCGGCGGCGTGCGCACCGACATCGTCAAGCACGATGATGGTGCGGTCACCTATGCGGATATCTTCGCAAGCCAGCCGTTCCGCAACCAGCTCGTGACGATGACGCTGACCGGGCAGCAGCTCAAGGACGTGCTGGAGCAGCAATGGGCCGACCCGAAACGGCCGCGTCCGTTGCAGGTCTCCAAGGGCTTCGCCTATGCGTGGGATGCGACCAAGCCGGATGGCGCGCGCATCATCGCCGAGCGGATGTCGCTCGACGGCAAGCCGATCGACCCCAAGGCGAGCTACCGCGTGACCGTGAACAATTATCTGGCCGAAGGCGGCGACGGTTTCACGGTGTTCAAGGACGGCGCCGCGCAGCAGTTCGGCGCCTACGACGTCGACGCGCTGTACGCCTATTTCAAGACCAACAGCCCGGTCGGCCCGGCGGCGGGCGGCCGCATCGCGCGGGTGAATTGAGCCGGAACAGAGCCCCTTCGCCCTCTCGCCATGCGGGCAGATCGAATGCAGCCCTTTCCGGGGAGCGGTTAAGCGCCTAGATTAGGCCTTCGTCATACGCGCAGCATTTGCGCCGGGAATTCGCATGACACTGCTTCTGACGCATTCCGCCTGTCTCGACCATTTGACCCCTCCCGGACATCCCGAACGCCCCGACCGGCTGCGCGCCGTCGACGAGGTACTGGCGGAAGACCGCTTCAAGGCGCTGGTGCGTGATCTGGCGCCGGAGGGCGATCTCGACTCCGTGATGCTCTGCCATGGCGAGCATTATGTCGGTGAGCTCCGCCACATCGCGCCGAGCTCGGGCATGATTTATGTCGACGGCGACACCTCGATGTCGCCGGGGACCTGGGAAGCGGTGATGCGCGGCGTCGGCGGCGCGGTTGCCGCAGCCGATGCGGTGATGGCAGGCCAGCATCGAAACGCCTTCGTCGCGGTGCGCCCGCCGGGCCATCACGCCGAGAAATCGACGCCGATGGGGTTCTGCTTCTTCGACAACGCCGCGATCGCCGCGCGCCATGCGCAGCGCAAATTCGGCATCACGCGCGCCGCGGTGGTCGATTTCGACGTCCATCACGGCAACGGCACGCAGGACATCTTCTGGGCCGATCCGACCGTGATGTACTGCTCGACCCACCAGATGCCGTTGTTTCCCGGCACCGGCGCGATGAGCGAACGCGGCGAGCATGACACCATCGTCAACGCACCGCTGGCGCCCGAAGACGGCAGCGCCAAGTTCCGGGCAGCCTTCGAGAACCTGATCCTGCCGCAGCTACAGCGGTTCTCGCCCGAGCTCATCATCATCTCGGCCGGCTTCGACGCGCACCACCGCGATCCCCTGGCCTCGATCAACCTGAAAGCCGACGATTTCGGCTGGGTGACGCGCAAGCTGATGGATGTCGCCGACAAAAGCGCCGAGGGCCGCGTGGTCTCGGTGCTGGAGGGCGGCTACGATCTGCAGGGCCTCAAAGAGTCGGTGGCATCCCACGTCACCGCATTGATGGGCGCCTGAATCCCCGCCACAATACCTCCGCATAAATTCGATTGATTCTGCGCCACCGCAAACGGCGCAGTCGGGAACAGTGTATGGCCGAAAATACCCAGATGGACGTCAAGAAGCTCTCCTTCGAGCGCGCCATCGAGGAACTGGAATCGATCGTCAAGCGGCTCGAGGACGGCAAGGTCCCGCTCGAGGAGTCGGTCACGATCTACGAGCGTGGCGAGGCACTGAAGCGGCGCTGCGAGGAGCTGCTGCGCCAGGCGGAGGCCCGCGTCGACAAGATCACCACCGACGCCGCAGGCCAGGTGACCGGCACCGAACCACTGGACATCCAGTAGCGCCAAGGCGCGGATCGAATCAGCTGGCCGAGCGGCCGGCTGCCGCCGAAATAGGCGAGATGGAACCCGAAGGACGGCGCAACCATTGAAAAATCTAGATTTTTCAAGGCCGGGCATTGGAACCCAGCGCGGCTAGTGGGTTGGCTTTGACCGTCGCTTTAGTGTAATGCTTCCAGTTCTATGGGCATTTGGGGGCGGCGGGCGGCCGGATCATTCCGGCGGCAAGCGCTTCAAATGGTTCGGAAAACTGAACCGGGACGGGTGAAGAGCCGACCAACGTGCGGGATATCACGTGGTCCAATCCGGAGTGCATCTAGGCTACAGACCAGGCACCGGCCTGCCGGGGCGGTACCGAGTGTCTGGCTTTTCGCTGCGCGGTGAGCGCGCAACCCACCTCGCGTCGGGCCGTTCGTCCCGATAGGCAAAATTGGAATATCGCTGTGACCACATTTAGTAAAACGCCGCTTCTTGACACCATTCACACGCCGGAAGATCTGCGCAAGCTCAAGGTCGAGCAGGTGCAGCAGGTTGCCGACGAACTGCGGCAGGAAACCATCGACGCCGTGTCGGTGACCGGTGGGCATTTCGGCGCCGGCCTCGGCGTGGTCGAACTCACCACCGCCATCCACTACATCTTCGACACCCCGCGCGACCGCCTGATCTGGGACGTCGGCCACCAGGCCTATCCGCACAAGATCCTGACCGGGCGCCGCGACCGCATCCGCACCCTGCGCACCGGCGGCGGCCTTTCCGGCTTCACCAAGCGCACCGAGAGCGACTACGACCCGTTCGGCGCCGCGCACTCCTCGACCTCGATCTCGGCCGGCCTCGGCATGGCGGTCGCCCGCGACCTCGCCGGCGGCAAGAACAACGTTATCGCCGTGATCGGTGACGGCGCGATGTCGGCGGGCATGGCCTATGAGGCCATGAACAATGCCGGCGCCATGAACTCGCGCCTGATCGTGATCCTCAACGACAACGACATGTCGATCGCGCCGCCGGTCGGAGCGATGAGCGCCTATCTGTCGCGGCTCTATTCCGGCAAGACCTATCGCACGCTGCGCGAGGCGGCCAAGCAGATCAACAAGCGCCTGCCGAAGATCCTCGCCAACCGCGCCAACCGCGTCGAGGAATATTCCCGCGGCTTCATGATGGACGGCGGCACGCTGTTCGAGGAGCTCGGCTTCTATTATGTCGGCCCGATCGACGGCCACAATCTCGATCACCTGCTGCCGGTCCTGAAGAACGTCCGCGACATGGAGACCGGGCCGATCCTGGTTCATGTCGTCACGCAGAAGGGCAAGGGCTACGGCCCGGCGGAAGCCTCCGCCGACAAATACCACGCGGTGGTCAAGTTCGACGTCGCCACCGGCACCCAGGCGAAAGCAAAACCGAATGCGCCGGCCTACCAGAACGTGTTCGGCCAGAGCCTGGTCAAGGAAGCCGAGAAGGACGACAAGATCGTCGCCATCACCGCGGCGATGCCGTCCGGCACCGGCGTCGACATTTTCAACAAGGCGTTCCCGCAGCGCACCTTCGACGTCGGCATCGCCGAGCAGCATGCCGTGACGTTCGCCGCCGGTCTCGCGACAGAGGGCTACAAGCCGTTCTGCGCGATCTATTCGACCTTCCTGCAGCGCGGCTATGACCAGGTGGTCCATGACGTCGCGATCCAGAGCCTGCCGGTCCGCTTCGCGATCGACCGCGCCGGCCTGGTCGGCGCCGACGGCGCGACCCATGCCGGTTCGTTCGACAATGCCTATCTCGGCTGCCTGCCGAACTTCGTGATCATGGCCGCCTCCGACGAGGCCGAGATGGTTCACATGGTGGCAACCCAGGTTGCGATCAACGACCGCCCGAGCGCGCTGCGCTATCCGCGCGGCGAAGGCCGCGGCGTCGAGATGCCGGAAGTCGGCGTGCCGCTTCCGATCGGCAAGGGCCGCATCGTCCGCGAGGGCAAGAAGGTCGCGCTGCTGTCGCTCGGCACCCGCCTTGCCGAGTGCGAGAAGGCAGCCGACGAGCTCGCCGCCCACGGCCTGTCCGCCACCATCGCTGACGCGCGCTTCATGAAGCCGCTCGACGAAGACATGATCCTAAAGCTCGCGCGCGAGCACGAGATCCTGATCACCATCGAGGAAGGCTCGATCGGCGGCTTCGGTTCCCACGTCATGCAGCTGCTCTCCGACAACGGCATGCTGGATGGCGGCATGCGGATGCGCGCGATGATCCTGCCCGACGTGTTCCTCGACCATGACACGCCGGCGGCGATGTACGCCCGCGCGGGTCTCGACGCCAAGAGCATCGTTGCCAAGGTGTTCGAAACCCTCGGCAAGGATTATAAGACCGAGACCGTCAAGCTCGCGTAATCCTTCCGGGCGGCGCGGATGCGCCGGCAAGTCCATGATCGTCTATCTGGCAGGTCCTGACGTGTTCCTGCCGGATGCCGTGGAGATCGGCCGCCGCAAGGCGGAGATCTGCGCGCTGCATGGCCTGACCGGGCTTTATCCGCTCGATAATGCCGTCCAACCTGCCGCCGCCGGCGCGTCACTGACCATCTTCAAGAGCAACGAGGCGATGATGGAGTCTGCCGACGCCATCATCGCCAATTTGACGCCGTTTCGCGGCCCCAGTGCCGACGCAGGCACGGTCTATGAACTCGGCTACATGGCGGGATGCGGCAAGCTGTGCCTTGCCTACTCGAACGATCCCGGGTCCTACGCCAATCGGGTGGCGCGGCTGCATCGGGTGACGGCGGCACCCGACGGCCGCCTGATCGACGCCGACGGGCTGACAGTGGAAGAGTTTGGACTGCCGGACAATCTGATGATGATACACGCGCTCGAATTGCACGGCGCCCCGCTGGTGACGCCGAGAGAGGCGCCCGAGGACATCTGGCACGATCTCGCGCCCTTCGAGGCCTGCGTCCGGCTTGCGGCTGAGCGCGCGCGAAACCAGTCGGGCTTCCATTGACCGCCAATGACGACAGCGATGGGCCGGGTGGCAAGCGCATCGACGTGCTGCTGGTCGAACGCGGCCTGTTCGAGAGCCGGGCACGGGCGCGCGCGGCGATCGACGCCGGGCTCGTGATCGCCGACGGCAAACAGGTCGCGAAAGCCTCCGAGATCATCGCGGTGAACGCGCAGCTTTCCGCCGAGCCCGCGCACCCTTGGGTCTCACGCGGCGGCGTCAAGCTCGCCGGTGCGCTCGAGCACTATCCGATCGAGATCGAGGACCATGTCTGCCTCGACGTCGGCGCGTCCACCGGCGGCTTCACCGAGGTGCTGCTCGCCAACGGCGCCAGCCTGGTGTTTTCGATCGATGTCGGCCACGGCCAGTTGCATCCCTCGCTGCAGGGACATGCGAAGATCGTCTCGATGGAGGAGACCGACATCAGGAGCTTCGAAGGCAAGCGCCTGCCAGCGCGGCCCGATGTCGTCGTGGTCGACGTCAGCTTCATCTCGCTGAAGGCGGTGTTGCCGGTGGCGCTGTCGCTCGCGGCGGCGCCGATGCAACTGCTCGCGCTGATCAAGCCGCAGTTCGAGGCGCAACGAAAACACTCCAAGCGCGGCATCATCCGCAACGCGATGGTGCATCAGGAGATCTGCGACGACATCGCCGCGTTCGCCGCCTCGCTCGGCTGCACCGACATCCAGGTGTTCCCGTCCTCGATATCGGGCGGCGACGGCAATATCGAGTTCTTCATCGGCGCGCGCCGTGGCTGAAACCGTCACCATCGATCATGTCGGCCACCGCGGCGACGGCGTTGCGGTTGTGAACGGGCGCAGCGTCTACGTACCCTATACGCTCGGCGGCGAGATCGTCGAGGTCGAGGCGGCCGATAACGATCCCGACCGGCTGCGGCTGGCCCGTGTCATCAAGGCGAGCCCGGAGCGGATCGCGCCGTTCTGCGATTATTTCGGACAGTGCGGCGGCTGCGCGATCCAGCACTGGCAGGCGGATGCCTATCGCGCCTGGAAGCGCCGGATCGTGGTCGACACGCTGGCGCAAGCCGGCATCGCTTGCGAGGTCGCCGACATCGTCGACGCACATGGCGCCGGCCGCAGGCGCATCACCCTTCACGCCCGCCGCGGCACCGACGGCGAGCTGCGCATCGGCTTCGCCGCCGCAGGCAGCCACGCGATCGTTGCGATCGCGGATTGCCCGATCCTCGATCCGGGATTGCGCGGCGCGCTCGACGCCGCGCGCGCGGTTGCCGAGGCGTTGAAACCCACCAACAAGCCGCTCGACATCCAGATCACCGCGACCGGCAGCGGCCTCGACGTGGACGTCCGCGGCTCCGGCCCGGTGCCGACCGCCGTCATCACGGCGCTCTCGCGTATTGCCGAGCAGCACCGTCTGGCGCGGCTGACGCGCCATGGCGAGCTCGTGCTGATGCGCACCCCTCCGATCGTCACCATCGGCGCTGCGCAGGTTGCGCTGCCACCCGGCTCGTTCCTGCAAGCGACCGCGGCCGGCGAAGAGACCCTGGCCGCGCTGGTGCAGGATCGCTGCAAGCGCGCCAGACACATCGCCGACCTGTTCTGCGGCGTCGGGCCGTTCGCGCTGCGGCTCGCCGCGCGCACACGCGTGACCGCTTTCGACAGCGATGCCGCCGCCGTCATGGCGCTGCAGAAGGCTGCGATCACGACCAAGGGCCTGAAGCCGCTCAAGGCGGAGGCACGCGACCTGTTCCGCCGCCCGCTGATGCCGCAGGAATTGCGCGACTACGACACGATCGTGTTCGATCCGCCGCGGCAGGGCGCGCAAGCGGTCGTCACGCAGCTCGCCGCCAGCAAGGTGCCGACCGTCGTCGCAGTGTCCTGCAACGCCGCGACCTTCGCGCGCGACGCGCGGATCCTGATCGATGGCGGCTATCGAATCGAGGGCGTCACCCCGGTCGACCAGTTCCGCCACACCGCGCATGTCGAGCTGGTGGCGCGGTTTTCGCGCTGAGCAGGCGGGATGCATGAGAGCTCAACAAGCCGATTGCCGTCGCAGCGGCACGGTTTGATGGGTATCGCTGCGCTCCACCCATCCTACATGCTGAGATCCGTAGGATGGTGGAGCGAAGCGATACCCATCACTTCGCTGTGCTTCCCTGCGAACGCTCGCCGAACACATCACCGAGATCAGAGAGATCGCCGGCCCAGTCCTCGGGATAAATCGCCAGTTTCACCATCCGGTGAAAAGATGAATACGGCCAATCCACCACCCGCGTCACGTAGCCATGTTTGACCGGGTTGATGTGGATGTAATCGACGTGACGGGCGAAATCGCTCTGGTCCCGAATCGTGTGCTCCCAGTAGCGTCGTTGCCAGATCCCACGTTCGCCTTTGCCGGCGCGGCTCTCGGAGATTCGTTCGCTGGCCGGCAAGCTGCGCGAGAATGCCGTTTTGACCAATCGCCACCGCGTGGAGAAATCCGGATCAGCCTCGGGCATTGTCCAGACCGTATGCAGATGATCGGGCAGGACGACCATCGCCTCGATCGTGAACGGATGATCCCGCCGCGTCTCCCGAAATGCGGTCCGCAATTCATCGATGTGATCCGTCAACAGCCGCTGCCGTCGGTTCGCCAGATTGACGGTGAAGAAGAAGCTGCCACCCGCGATGAAGTTGCGACGGTAATCGGTCATGCTTCACATGGCGCGGTTTGATGGGTATCGCTACGCTCCACCCATCCTACGACACCATTACCTTCCCCACCTGTCCTGCCAGATCTTCTCGCCGATCAAGCAATTGACCCGTGGCTCCTTCTCGGCGGTCCGCACGACGGGCCGTTCCGGGGTGCGGCCGGCGACTTCGAGCAGGAGTTTGGTGCGGATCGCCTCCTTGAACTTCTCGCGGTCCTTGATTGTCACGACGAAAGAGCCCGGACCGCCGATCACGCAGTCCTCGTAGTACCAATCGAGATTTTCGATATCCATCGTGGAGTAGGACGGCTCCTTCACCATGATCGGAAGACCGTTGATGATGATGCCCTTCCCGAGCGCTGCTTCGCGCGCCGGCGTGATCGGTGTCCCGTTGTTGTTGGGCCCGTCGCCGGAAATATCGATCACGCGCCGCAGGCCGCGATACGGATTCTCGTCGAACAGCGGCATCGCGAAATAGATCGCGCCCGAGATCGAGGTACGCGAGGCACGGCGGACCGGCGTCTTCATGATCTCGGCCGAGACGGCATCCGCGGATTCAGGGCCGTCGATCACCCGCCAGGGGATGATGACCTTCTGATCGTTGGAGGCGGCCCATTCGAAATAGGTGATCGCGATCTTGCCGTTCGGGCCGGCCTTCAGCGCCTGCAAGAACTCCTTGGAGACGATCGCCTGCGCGTAGCCTTCGCGCTGGATCGCGAGTTCGTCCATGTCCATCGAATAGGAGACGTCGACCGCAAGGATCAACTCGATATCGACGCTCGGGGTGGACTCCTTTTCAACCAGCCGTTGGCCGGGCTGTGTTGCCGGCGCGGGCGCGGCAGCACCGGCCACATCGCCGCCGGCAAGTATGCCCGCGACAAGCACCGCTCCGATCGAGACATACCAGCGCATCGCGGCCCTCCCGTCGTACGAATGTCATCGTGACACGCAAATCAGGCGGCGAAAAGCACGAACATCGTTTGCTCTTCACATTCAGTTCAGAGCGTTTTCGAGCGAAGTGGGCACCGGTTCGCGTAAAGAAAACGCGTCAAAAGAAGAGAATCTGGAGCCTGTTCCGATTCCATCGGAACGGGCTTCAGGCACGGCACGCCTTGATTTGGGCGACAATCGCGTCGCACGCCGTGCCGTCGCCGCAATGAGCCCGTGCAAATCGGCCGGTTCCAACGAAGGCCGGAAGGTATTATCTTTACGCGTGCAACCATGAGGGAGGTGCCGGGCGATGCCCGATACCGTCGTCAAGCCGAAAACCAGGACGAAGACCAAGGTCGAGCGACCGCGCCTGCACAAGGTGATCCTCGTCAACGACGACTACACGCCGCGCGAATTCGTCGTCACCGTGCTGAAGGCGGAATTTCGCATGACCGACGATCAGGCCTACAAGGTGATGCTGGTCGCGCACCAGCGCGGCGTCTGCGTGGTCGCCGTGTTCGCCAGGGACATCGCCGAGACCAAGGCGACGCGCGCGACCGACGCCGGCCGCGCCAAGGGATATCCGCTGCTGTTCACCACCGAGCCGGAGGAGTAGCCGGCGATTACCGTTCCGCCGGCTGCGCAAGTTGAGCGCGCCGCTCCGCCGCGATGTCGGCGACAACGGCTCCCATCACCAGCGCGCCTCCGACGAGCGCGCGGACCGACGGCACCTCGGCAAACGCCAACCACACCCAGAAGGGCATCAGTGGTGTTTCGAGGGTGGCGACGAGCGACGCCTGTCCTGATGGCAACAACCGGGAGCCCAGCGTAAACAGCGTGAGGCCCAATCCAACCTGGCAGAACCCGAACATGGCGAGCACGCCGAGGTCTGGCGCCGTGACCGAGCCGAGCCCCTGCGCAAAGGGAATGCTGACCGCGCTGCCCAGAAAATTCGATAGTGCCGCTGCCGCGACCATCGAGGTGTCCCTGTGCCTGCGAATGGCGACCGTCATGACCGAAAGCGCCAGCATCATCACGCAGGCAAGACCGATGCCCCTGTAGTCAGCGATGCCGCCGGCGCCGCTGACGGTGACGACTACGCCTGTGAACGCCGCAACGCTGGCCAACAGCGTCCTCCGCTGCACCGCCTCCCGAAGCCATATCCAGGCGATCGCGGCAGCAGCAAACGGCTGGACGGCGATGATGATCGCGACATTGGCGACACTGGTGAGTTGCAAGGCCGGAATGAACGTCACCATGCCGACGGTCGAAAGGCCGGCCACCAGCCATCCGCTGGGGCGCATCGCGACGAGATCGCGTACGCCGCAGCCGCCTTGCATGACGACCAGGACCAACGCGATCGCGCCGCCGCCGAACAGCCCGCGCCAGAACAGGATGGTCCAGGAATCGAAGTGAAGCAGCCGGGTGAAGAACGCCGCGGTGCTCCATGCCACTGCCGCCGCAACGATCAGTGCAACACCGGCGCGATGCTGGGCGGCGATGTCGGACACGTCACGCCGCCTTTTTGTTTGCTCTAGGTAGAAGCCGCGTGCGGCGCATCGTCGTGCAGGCCATAGACCCGCGCGGCCTTCGAGAAGCCGGCGACCGGGAACTCGCCGAGATCGCTCCAGCCGCCGTCGCAAATGCCGGCGAAACGTTCGGAGGCGACGACGGTGCGGCCGAGGCGGCTCGCGATCTTCTCCAGCCGCGCGGCGAGATTGACCGCGGGCCCGATGCAGGTGAAGTCGAGCCGGTTGCCGCCACCGATATTTCCGTAGAGCACGCGGCCGAGATGCAGCGCGACGCCGAAGCGGAAGCGCTCGACGTCATCGCCATTGGGAAACTGCAATGCTGCGACACCGGCACGGGATTCGCGCGCAGCCTCCAGCACGCGGGAGCAGACCTGCGCCTCGTCACCGACATACTCGTCGACCGGAAACACCGCGAGCAGGCCGTCGCCCATGAATTTCAGCACCTCGCCGCCATTAGCGCGGATCGCCTGCACCTGACAGTCGAAATAGAGGTTGAGGATCTCCACCACGGTCTCGGACGGAAGGCGGTCTGACAAGGCGGTGAAGCCGCGCAGGTCCGACAGCCAGATCGCGGCATCCATCGTATCGGCATGGCCGCGCCTGATCTGGCCGCCGAGAATCTTTTCGCCGGCGCGGTTGCCCACATAGGTGTCGAGCAATAGCGTCGCGGTGCGGCGAAGCGTAACGATCTCGATGTAGCGCGCCAGCGGAACGGTGATCGACCGGATCGCGTTCAACTGCTCCTCGGTAAAGCCGCCGGGCTGCCTGGTGGTCCAGCTCGAAGCGTTGACGAAGCCGTCGGTGTAGACCAGCGGCAGCGCGATATAGTCGGTGACGCCTTCGGCGCGCAGATCCTCGATGATGGGAAACCGTGCGCTGGCGGGATCGTCGAGCCGCGCCCTTACCTCGAGCCCCTGCTTGAACACGATCGACAATGGGCTGGCGGCAAACTCCGGGGAGTCCTGAATGTTGTGATCGACAGTACCGACCTCGACCTCGGCGCCGGGCTTCCAGAGGAAATGCCGACCGAAGATCTCGGGATGCAGCGTGCGGACGAAGACGCCGACGCGCCACAGCGGCAGGCCGGCCCGCGCCAGCCGTTCGCAGCACTCCGCCATCATCTGCGGCGGGGTCGGGGCCGACCGCGCGCCGTCGATCATCCACGCGATGATGTCCCGTAGCTCCGACGCGTTCATGGCAGCTCCGCTGGCGAGCACCTGATCTCGCGATCAGTATATAGGCGATCAGCGCCCGGTCTGCCCGCGATCGCGCAGAAAATGATCGGCCAGCACGCAGGCCATCATGGCCTCGCCGACCGGCACCGCCCGGATGCCGACGCAGGGGTCGTGGCGGCCCTTGGTCAGGATGTCGGTGTCGGCGCCCTTGCGGTCCACCGTGCGTTGCGAGGTCAGGATCGAGGATGTCGGCTTGACCGCGAACCGCACCACCACCGGTTGGCCGGTCGAGATGCCGCCGAGAACGCCGCCGGCGTTGTTGGACAGAAACCGCGTGCCGTCATTGCCGGTCCTCATTTCGTCGGCATTCTCTTCGCCCGAGAGTTCGGCGGCGCCGAATCCCGCGCCGATCTCGACGCCCTTCACCGCATTGATGCTCATCATCGCCGCGGCGAGGTCGCCGTCGAGCTTGGCATAGATCGGCGCCCCGAGCCCGGCCGGCACGCCCTCGGCGACGACCTCGATGACAGCCCCGATCGAGGAGCCGCTCTTCCTGATGCCGTCGAGATAGGTTTCGAAGAACGCCGCCTTGTCCTTGTCGGGGCAGAAGAACGGATTGTTCGCGATCTCATTCCAGTCCCACTTCGCGCGGTCGATCTTGTGCGGTCCGATCTGCACCAGCGCGCCGCGCACCTTCACGTCGGGCAGGACCTTGCGCGCGATCGCGCCGGCGGCGACGCGGGTCGCGGTTTCGCGCGCCGAGGAACGGCCGCCGCCGCGATAGTCGCGCAGGCCGTATTTCGCCTCATAGGTGAAGTCGGCGTGGCCGGGGCGGAACTTGTCCTTGATCTCGGAATAGTCCTTGGAGCGTTGATCTGTGTTCTCGATCAACAGCGCGATCGGTGTGCCCGTCGTCACCTGAACGCCGGTCTCCGGATGCGCCATCACGCCGGACAGGATCTTCACCTCATCCGCCTCCTGGCGCTGGGTGGTGAAGCGCGACTGGCCGGGA
This sequence comes from Bradyrhizobium genosp. P, assembly GCF_049949265.1. Classification (NCBI taxonomy): domain Bacteria; kingdom Pseudomonadati; phylum Pseudomonadota; class Alphaproteobacteria; order Hyphomicrobiales; family Nitrobacteraceae; genus Bradyrhizobium; species Bradyrhizobium genosp. P. Next base: position 7,278,737 of record NZ_CP188195.1, read on the forward strand.
CGGCGGCGATCGAGATCGCGCTGGATCTCCTCCACGCTGAGCGGGATCAGCGGCGGGCAGCCATCGACCACGCAGCCGATCGCAACCCCGTGGCTCTCGCCGAAGGTCGTGACGCGGAACATGTGGCCGAAGGTGTTGAAGGACATGGTGTGTGGTATCTCGCAGGATCGGTAGCGTCAAACAGGTTCGTCATGCCTGGGCATAGCCGTCCGAAGGACGGCGTCGCTTCCGCTCGCCTATGCCCCGGGCATCCACGGCTTTCTTGCCGTGTGCGGCGCGTGGATGGCCGGGTCAAGCCGGCCATGACGTGGTGAGAGCTGCGCGCCTCTTAACTATACTTCCGCAAGCCGCCCTCAGCGAACACGTAGACCGCTCCTTGCTCGATGAAGAGGTCCGCGGCGCTGGCGGGGGTCTCGAAGCCGAGTGCCACCATCAGCGCCCGCGCGGTGCCGCCATGGGCAACCGTGACCGTGGCTGAGGTCACCGAGCCGTACCAGTCGGTCATCCGCGCCTGAACGTCGACATAGCTCTCGCCGCCGGGCGCCGACACCGTCCATTTCTCGACCTGGCGCCGCGCATAGAGCGCGGGGTCGGCGGCTTGCGCTTCCTTCAGCGTCGAGCCCTCCCACACGCCGTAGCCGATCTCGCGCAGCCGACTATCGAGCGCATAGTCGCCCAGCGGCAGGCCGAGCTCGGCGCGCACCAGCTCCATGGTCGCACGCGCCCGAATCAGCGGGCTTGCGACGAACGGCAGTGCAGCGGTATCGCGGCCGTCGCGCGCGAGCAGATCGGCGAGGATGCGCCCGGCATCGGCCGCCTGCCGGCGGCCGAGATCGTTCAGGGCAATGTCCTGCGCGCCCTGAAGCCTGCCTTCTGCGTTCCACGATGTCTCGCCGTGGCGGATGTAATAGATTGTCGGCACCGGCATGGCTCTGGCGGGCTAGTCCTTTGCGAGCGTGACATCCGGCGCGTCGAGCCGTTTCATGCCGACGACGTGGTAGCCGGAATCGACGTGATGTACCTCGCCGGTGACGCCACGCGACAGATCAGAGAGGAAGTACATTCCGCTGTCGCCGACCTCCTCGATGGTCACGTTGCGGCGCATCGGCGCGTGCAGCTCGGTCCATTTCAGCAGGTAGCGGGAGTCGGCGATGCCGGCAAATGCCAGCGTCTTGATCGGTCCGGCGGAGATCGCGTTGACGCGGATGTTCTTCTCGCCGAGATCGGCGGCGAGATAGCGCACGCTGGCCTCGAGTGCCGCCTTCGCCACGCCCATCACGTTGTAATGCGGCATCCACTTCTCGGCGCCGTAATAGGTCAGCGTCAGGATCGAGCCGCCGTCGGTCATCAGTCGCTCGGCGCGCTGGGCGATCGCGGTCAGCGAATAGCAGGAGATCAGCATGCTCTTCGAGAAATTCGGCTCCGAGGTGTCGATATAGCGGCCGTCGAGCTCGTCCTTGTCGGAGAAGGCGATCGCGTGCACGACGAAGTCGATCTTGCCCCATTGCGCCTTCAGGGCGTCGAACGCGGCATCGATGGTCGCGGCATCGGTGACGTCGCAATGGCCGAGCAGGAGCGCGTCGATCTCCTTGGCCAGCGGCTCGACCCGCTTCCTCAGCGCATCGCCCTGCCAGGTCAGGGCGACCTCGGCGCCGGCCGCGTGGCATGCCTTGGCGATGCCCCAGGCGATCGAACGGTTGTTGGCGACGCCCAGGATCACGCCGCGCTTGCCCTGCATCAGCCCTGAAATCTGCGACATGGGTTTCCCATCACGCTTCGAATTTTTCCGGTCTGGAGGTACACCAGCACTTTGGCCGGGTACAGCCTAAATTGGCCGCTGATAACTCCGGGTGCGCAAGTCCGCGCAGCCGGAATAGTCACGCAATTTGGGTGTTATGTTGGGCAAGGCGGTTGTCGCCGAGACCATCGAAGACGGGTATGCATGACCGCGTTTCGTCAAAGTGTCGAAGCCATGATCCCGGCGCTCCGTCGCTACGCCCGCGCGCTCACGCGCGACGCCGACATCGCCGACGATCTGGTGCAGGATACGCTGGTGCGCGCGCTGCGCTCGGAGCGGCTGTTTCTCGGCGGCGACGTCAGGAGCTGGCTCTATACGATCCTGACCAATTTGAACAAGAACCGCCGGCGTTCGCTCGCGCGGCGGCCACCATTGATGCCGCTGCTCGACAACAATGCCGATGCCAGCGGCACGGAGGCGGAGGGGCGCGATATCGCGCGCGCGCTGTCGACGCTGGTGGAGGAGCAGCGTTCGGTGCTGCTGCTGGTGATGCTGGAGGGCATGAGCTACCGCGAGGTCGCCGACATCCAGGGCGTGCCGATCGGCACCGTGATGTCGCGCCTCGCCCGCGCCCGCGCCCATGTCAGGGCGTCGCTGGACGGCGAGCGTCCGGCGCTCAGGCGGGTGAAATGACGAAACGATAAGGTGCGTGGCGAGCGTTATGCATGAACGATATCTGAACAGGATTTGGCAGAGACGACTGAAATGACCAACCCCAACATCCCCGTCACCGAAGACGAGCTTCATGCCTTTGTCGACAACGAGCTGCCGGCCGAACGCCGCGGCGACGTCGAGGCGTGGCTTGCGGCGCATCCCGACGACGCGGCACGGGTGCAGTCGTGGCGCGCGATGGCGGATGCGCTGCACGAGCGCTACGACTCGGTGCTCGACGAGGCCGTGCCGAAGCGGCTCGAGCTTGAGCGGCTGATGCGCCAGCCGCGGCGCTGGGTCTACGGCGCGATCGCGGCAACGCTCGCCGCCTTTATCGCCGGCGGCGGTGTCGGCTGGGTCGCCCGCGGCGCGGCCGCTACGCCGTCGACCTTCCAGAGCTTCACGCTCGATGCGCTCGATGCGCATCGTCTCTACGTGGTCGAGGTCCGCCATCCCGTGGAAGTGCCCGGCAGCGAACGTGACCATCTGCAACAATGGCTGACCAAGCGCTGCGGCTGGGATGTCCGGGCGCCGGAGCTGGCCGGGCTGAAGCTGGTCGGCGGCCGCCTGCTGCCCGGACCGAGCGGGCCGGCATCGTTCCTGATGTATGAGAGCACGTCCGGCGAACGCTTCACGGTCTACACCGCGAAGGCCAAGACCGAGGCCACCCAGATGCGCTACTCGCTCCAGGGCGGCGATGGCGCGCTGTTCTGGGCCGACCGCGGCGTCGCCTATGTGGTCTCAGGCGGCAGCGACCGCGGACGACTGACGCAGGTCGCGCAGGCGGTCTACGACCAGATGGAGAAGAGCGGCGGATGATGCCCGTAATTCTACGGAAGTTCACCCCTCGCGGACGCACGCAATTGCGGTGAGTGAATCCAGCCTCACTCAACGTCCCAATTCCGACATTGAAAACTTCGAATCGCGTCATTGGCGCGTCTCAATATCGCACCGGATGCTCACGCGAAGATGATTAGCGCCCGATCCGCCGATCGGCGCACGCGGCCTCGATTGGGGTTTGGTACCGCGCTGGTCCCCCTCTCGAGGCCGCACTTCTTCTTCCGTCGGGCCGATTGCTCGCCGCAGAATCGAACCGGGCCGCCTGTCATCCTTTGACGCGCTCTCAATGCCCGCTGTCTACCCCGGCAGACTCCGGGGCAGGTCAGTTTCGCATCTGATGCGCGTCGTCGGCGGTTAACCGAGGTCGCTGCGCGGATTGTAGGGGTGTTTATCGCGCCACGTTTGCATCAATGCCTCAAGGTCGGCATCGTTCCCATCGGGAAGGATGATGCGGGTGGTCACGTAGAGATCGCCTGAAACGCCTGCCTTCGGCAGACCCTTGCCCTTGAGGCGAAAGGTGCGGCCGCTCGAGGTGTTTTTCGGGATCGACAGCTCGACTGCGCTGCCAAGCGTCGGCACACGGACCTTGCCGCCGAGCACGGCCTCATAGAGCGTCACGGGCAGATCGATCCTGAGATCGTTGCCGTCGACCTTGAAGAACGGATGCGGCGCGATCGAGATCGTGATCAGGAGATCGCCCGGTGAATGACCGGGCGCGGTTTCGCCCTGTCCCTTCAGCCGGATCTGCTGGCCGGCGGTGACGCCTGCCGGAATCTTGACGTTGAGTTCGCGCCCCGTCGGCAGCCGGACGCGCTTCTCGCCGCCGCTGACCGACTCCTCCAGCGTAACCGTCATGGCGACGGAAAGGTCGAGGTCGACCCCGACCCCGCCGCCGTCGAATTCGAACGGGCTGGCTCGTCCCGCACGGGCACCCCCACGGCCGGCGTTGCCGAACATGCTGTTGAGAATGTCCTCGAAGCCGCCGCCACCCATGGCGCCGCCCGGACCGGTGCGGAACGTGTGGGTCTCGAATCCACCAGGACCAGCCCGGCCAGCCGTGCCGCCGCCGGGGAAACCCTGGAAGCGCGGCTTGCCATCGCCATCGATCTCGCCGCGGTCGAACTGCTTGCGCTTGTCCTCGTCGCCGATGATCTCGTTGGCGGTATTGAGCTCCGCAAAGCGGGCAGCCGCTTTCGGGTCGTTGTTGTTGGCGTCGGGATGATGCTTCTTGGCGAGCTTGCGATAGGCGCTCTTGATCGTCGCAGCGCTGGCGCTCCGCTGCACCCCCAAGACCTCATAGGGGTCGCGCATCCGTCACGTCTCCTTTAGGGAAAAACAGTCCTGAACTCGGAACCCACATGGCCCCAGTTCGCCTTTATGTGGGGGCTCAGTGGCATTTTTGCAACTGGTCCCGGCGTCGCAAATCGCTCGCAAACGCCGGTGCCGGCCGCTCAGGATTTTCTCCACGGCGTCAAACTACGAATTTCCCACCGTCCCCGTCCACCCTTGCAAGCGGCGCCCTGCAGCCAGGTCTCGGTGGTTCCATTGACGTAGCTGGCAAGGAAGTCCCGGCAGGACTGGCCGTCCTCGCCCGAATAGGCTTCGGCCAGCGGCGTCACCGAGCCGCGCGCACCGGTCTCGGGGTTCTCCCAGGGCTGGCTCGCATCCTTGTCACCCTTGGTGAGAACGTCGGAGGCGGCGTTGCGGGCGAAGGCGAGATCGCCCTCGGTCGGCATCTGTGCGTTCACCATGGTCGGGCTGATCGAGCCCGTCACATCCTTGTCGTCCATCCTGGCGAAAGCATCGCTGCGCGACAGGCTGCAGCCGCTTGCACCCACGCCAATTAGAATCAATGTCACCGCCGCGCCCGCGGGGCGGATCGCCGATAGGCCAACGCGCCCCCATGTCCTATATAGGGCTGATAACGCGTTCTGGGACGCGGGCAGATGCAAATCGGGACCCCTGACATGACCGACACGACCTCCATCAAACACCCGGCACCGTTAACATCGGGTGATTTTACCGCCGCAGCGGAGCCGTTTGCGCTGTTCGGTGAATGGTTTGCGGAGGCGGTCAAGTCCGAACCGAACGATCCGAATGCGATGGCGCTCGCCACCGTCGATGCCGACGGCCTGCCCGACGTTCGGATGGTGCTGATGAAGGGCTACGACGGCGACGGCTTCGTCTTCTACAGCCACATTGCGAGCGCCAAGGGCCGCGAATTGGCCGCAAATCCTAAGGCGGCTTTACTGTTTCACTGGAAATCGCTGCGCCGGCAGGTCCGTATCCGCGGCGCCGTCACACCGGTGACTGAGGCCGAGGCCGACAACTATTTCGCCACCCGGCCGAAACAGGCGCAGATCGGCGCCTGGGCCAGCAAGCAGTCGCAGCCGCTCGAAAGCCGGTTTGCCTTCGAGCAGGCGATCGCCAAGGTCACGGCGAAACACATCATCGGCGAGGTGCCGCGCCCGCCGGGCTGGAGCGGCTGGCGCATCACCCCCTCGCGCTTCGAGTTCTGGCACGATCGCCCCTACCGCCTGCACGACCGCATCGAATTCCGCCGCGACCGCACCGGCCAGGACTGGTCCAAGGTGCGGCTCTATCCCTAAAACTGATTTCATGGCCGGGCTTGACCCGGCCATCCACGTCTTGATCTTCAGTGCGTCGAAGACGTGGATGCCCGGCACAAGGCCGGGCATGACGACGAACGAAAGCAACCGCCGATGTCCCCTCCTTCCAACGCGCCGCGCCGTACCTTGCTGCTCACCGGCGCCAGCCGCGGCATCGGTCACGCCACCGCGATCCGGTTTTCATCCGCCGGCTGGCGCGTCATCACCTGCTCGCGGCATGCCTTTCCGGAAATCTGCCCGTGGGGCGCGGGACCGGAAGATCATATCGAGGTCGATTTCGGCGACCATGACGACACGGTTCGCGCGATCGCCGAAATCCGCAAGCGGCTGGTGAACGACGAGCTGCATGCGCTCGTCAACAACGCGGCGATCTCGCCGAAGGGCCAAGGCGGCGCGCGGCTCGGCACCATGGACACCGATATCGACACCTGGCTGCATGTGTTCCGCGTCAACTTCTTCGCGCCGATCATGCTGGCCCGCGGGCTGATCGATGAGCTCAAGCACGCCAAGGGCGCGGTGGTGAACGTCACCTCGATCGCGGGCTCGCGCGTGCATCCGTTCGCCGGCGTTGCTTATGCGACCTCGAAGGCGGCACTTGCTTCCCTCACGCGGGAAATGGCATCCGACTTCGGCCGCGTCGGCGTCCGCGTCAATTCGATCGCGCCGGGCGAGATAGATACCGCGATCCTGTCGCCCGGCACTGAGAAGATCGTCGAGCAGCAGATCCCGATGCATCGCCTCGGCACGCCGGACGAAGTTGCGAAGATCATCTACGTTCTGTGTACGGAAACCAGCTCTTACGTGAACGGTGCGGAAATCCACATTAACGGTGGTCAGCACGTCTAGGCGCTGGATGGGCTGGTCATTTCTGGGAAGGGAGTTGCCGGCCGCCGCCGCGGCCGCAATTCAGGAGATTGCTTCGATTGCGGATGCAATGAGGCAACCAGGCTTCTGCCTCTAGTCCGCGTAGAACCTGCGGGGCTTCTTCTCAAGCGGCTGCAGCGCGATGTCGTTCAACGCGCTGGAGCATTCGTCTTCGTTCTCACCATCGAGCAACGCAGCGCCACAGTAGCGACAGAGCCCCGGCGAGATCGCCTGCACCCTGCCCCCCGCGCGGTCCTGTTGATAGCGCGCAAAGTCAATGACGTTACGCCGTGGCGTTATGATTTTCTCAACCATTGCTGTCCTCCGGCTTCGAGGCGGGCGTTATCGCAGACAAGTTTCGCCCAAACGTTCAGCGCAACGCTCAAATTTTAGCAGAGGAAATAAGGCAGAAGGCGCGTCCCAAAACGCGACGCGCGCGCCGTTCCGATCAAATCAGTCCAGAGCCCCGGATTCTTGTTTGCCGCGTTTTATTCGCGCGAACCGGCATCCACTTCGCTCGAAAACGCTATCTACAGCCATTTCTTCCACTTGAAGATCCAGTACGGCACGATCGCCGCAGCCAGCATCATGACCAGCGCCAGCGGATAGCCGTGCGCCCATTCGAGTTCCGGCATCACCTTGAAGTTCATGCCGTAGATCGAGGCGATCAGCGTCGGCGGCATCAACACCACAGCCATTACCGAGAACAGCTTGATGATGTTGTTCTGCTCGAGATTGACGACGCCGAGCATGGCATCGAGCACGAAGGTGATCTTGCTGGAGAGATAGGAGGCGTGGTCGGTCAGCGAGGCGACGTCGCGCTGCATGGTCTTGAGCTGCTCACGCATGTCCTTTGACCATTTGACGCCCTCCACCACCGCGGAAAGAAAGGTGACGACGCGGCCGATCGACACCAGGCTTTCGCGAACCTTCGAGGTCAGGTCGCCCTTGCGTCCGATCGAGATCAGGATCTGCGAATAGCGCTTGGCGTTGCCGTGGCGTTCGCTCTCGGGCTCGAAGATGTCATGAGAAACCTGGTCGATATCGGCGCCGCAGCGCTCCAGAATGTCGGCGCAACGGTCGATCACCGCATCCAGCAATTCCATCAGCACCATCTCGCCGGTGATGCCGGGCGCGCAGGCGCGTGCCAGCTTGTTCTCGACCAGCGCGAAAGGCTTGGGCAGGTCGTAGCGCACCGTCACCAGGCGATGCCCCGACAGGATGAAGGTGACGGCGGTGGTGCGTGGCATGTCGGTGTCGGATTGACACATCAGCGTAGCCGTCATGTAGCGCGCGCCGTTCTCGAGATAGAGGCGGCTGGAAATCTCGATCTCCTGCATGTCCTCCCGGGTCGGAACCGCAATCCCTGCCAGCTTCTCGACCGCATGGTCCTCCTCCATGGTCGGTTTCACCAGATCGACCCAGACCGCGCTCTCGGGCAGCGCCGCCAAATCGGCCGTGGCGGCCTTCTTGAGTGAGACATCGGAGGGGACGAACACCGACAGCATAAGGAACTCCGGGAAACGGCGGGAAGGCGGGGAGACGGGCCTTTGGGGCTTAGCCCGATTCTGGCAAGCGCTTCATGACCGGTGCATTAACCGGGCGTCCATATTTGTGGCGGCCAGGCGGCGGCGACGTGGCGTGGATTCGACAACCGTTGCCTGTTTGCACAAAAATCCGCCCCGCGCCAGAAAACTTGCGGCAAAAAAGCCACAGACGACGTCTCGCAACGCGGGAGGGGCATCTAAACGCTGGGAATGATGGGAGGTTTCGGCGATAATGGCATTAATGGAATCGTGGCGTTTGGGGCGCAATAATGGCGCTTTGAGGCGCGGATTTTCGATTGGACCGTATCATGTCGCTCAAAATTACCTTGGGGATCCTGGCCGCCGGCCTGATGTTGTCGGGCTGCATGCAGGCCACGACCTATGAGGCAACCAACACCTCGAACTTCAAGCCGCACGACAAGGAGTTGCTCGCCAAGGCCAGCTTCGTCCAGACGCCGGTTGCCGAGCCGTTTCGTCGCGCCATCGTAGACTATCACCGCAAGGAAGCCCCGGGATCGATCGTGGTCGATTCGGACAACCACTATCTCTATTACGTGCTGAATGACGGCAAGGCGATCCGCTACGGCATCACCGTCGGCGAGGAAGCCATGGCTTGGTCCGGCATCGCCAAGGTCGGCAGCATGACCGAGTGGCCGGCCTGGCATCCGACCGCCGGCGAAATCTCCCGCCTCGGCGTACCGACCTTTGTGGCACCCGGCCCGGATAACCCGATGGGCTCGCGCGCAATGTACTTGTACGCGAACGGCAAGGACACCCTGTTCCGCATCCACGGCACCAACCAGCCGGAATATATCGGCGCGTCGATCTCCTCGGGCTGCATCCGGATGACTAACGTGGATGCCATCGACCTCTATAACCGCGTCAAGATCGGTACCGTCGTCGTGGTGCTGGAGCCGAAGCACGGCGACTCGCCGTACAATTCGCAGATGGCATTGCAGGGCGGCGGCGCCAACACCGGCGGCAGCGCCACGACCTACTGATCCGCCAAGAGATCTGAATGAGATCAAAGGCGCCGGCTTTGCCGGCGCTTTTTTGTTGGCGGCGGCGTGGTCTGCGTCGCAGCGTCAGGCGCGGGCTCCTCAACCTTGGCCGCATCGGGCTTGCCTTCATTGGGCTTGGCCGCGTCGGATTTGTCGGCGACCTCGCGCGGCGGCGCCTCTTCCGGGCGTTCGGCCGGCAACAGCGGCGCGACCTGCGGCAGCGGGTCGTACACGTTCCACTGGCAGATCCGGTAATTGTTGCGCCGTTCCATCAGGTCGAGATGGATGTGGTCCTCGTGGTACCAGTCCGAGCCCGGGCCGAGCACGGTGGAGAACCGCGCGCAGACCGAATGCAGCACGGTCTCGCGCAGATCGCGCGGCACATTGCGGTCGGTCAATGAGATCGACTTGCCGTTGGCAAGGCCGATGGCGCGCACGTCGAGCGCATTGGCGCGGCCATGCTCGGAGAGCGGCGCGCCGGTGACACGGTTGCGGCCGCGGCATTCGAAAGAGTCGAAATTGTCGAGAGTGCTGATCCCGCCGCCGAGGCTCTGCGCAAGCGGGGCGATGTCGGTACGGACCCAGTCGGCGATCGCGGTCGCCATCTTGCAGCGGAGGATCGCCGCGGGCTTCACGGCGACCTTCTGCCTGCCCGGCAGCACGATCGCTTCCAGCCGCACCAAATCCTCACCGCCGCAGCCGCCGGGGCCATGGATGTCGGGAATGCTGGGCGCGATCGCGATCTCCTCGGTCAGCGCCTGCCGGCAGGCCGAGAGCTGAGGTGCGGCAGGCGCCGCGGATTCGGCCGGCTTGGGTGCCTCGGCGGCAGGCCTGGGTGCCTCGACGGCAGGCCTGGGTGCCTCGACGGCAGGCCTGGCCGCCTCGGCCGGCGCTGCTGGAGGCTGCTGCCCGGCCGCGGGCTGTTGGGGCTCCGCCGCCGGCGCCTCGGGTGGGCGCGGCTTGGGTAGCGGCACCGCTGCGCGGCGCGCGATCGCGCGCGGCCTGGGCCGCCCGCCGCCGAACAGGTCATCCCAGGGGAAGCTGACCGGCCGTCGCGCCGCCTCCGCCGGCCCGGCTTGCATGCCAAGCCAGAGCAGCGCCACGGCAGCGGTAACCATTGCGGTGCCCCCGCAGCGAAACGCGTCATCAGCCCATTTTCGGCTTGCTTTCTCCGCGCTACAGTTCATGTCAATTCCATGATTTCACTGCCGGCCGCCCAAGACGCCGGTGGATCATGCGCGAGGATCGAGGAGGGATGTGCGTATGCTTGGCTTGATGCAAGACTGGCCGTTGCTGTGTCACAAGATTATTGAGCATGCAGCGAAATATCACGGCACGCAGGAGGTCGTGACGCGGTCGGTCGAAGGTCCGATTCATCGCACCAACTACGCCGAAATCCATGCCCGTGCACTGAAAGTCTCGCAGAGTCTGGAACGCGACGGCATCAAGCTAGGCGACCGCGTCGCCACCGTCGCCTGGAATACCTGGCGCCACCTCGAGGTCTGGTACGGCGTCATGGGGATCGGTGCGATCTGCCATACCGTCAATCCGCGCCTGTTCCCGGAACAGATCGCCTGGATCGTCAACCACGCCCAGGATCGCATTGTCATCACCGACCTCACGTTTGTTCCGGTGCTGGAGAAGATCGCAGGCCAGTTGCCGAGCGTCGAACGCTACGTGGTGCTGACCGACAAGGCGCATATGCCGGAGACGACGCTGAAGAACGCGGTCGCCTATGAGGACTGGATCGCGGCATCCGACGGCAAATTCCAGTGGGAGACCTTCGACGAGAACACGGCGGCGGCGATGTGCTACACGTCAGGCACGACGGGCGACCCCAAGGGGGTGCTCTATTCGCACCGATCCAACGTGTTGCACGCGCTGATGGCGAACTCGAAGGATGCGCTCGGCACCTCCGCCGCCGATACAATGCTTCCGGTGGTGCCGTTGTTCCATGCCAACAGCTGGGGCATCGCCTTCTCGGCGCCGTCGATGGGCACCAAGCTCGTGATGCCCGGCCCGAAGCTCGATGGCGCCTCGGTCTACGAGCTGCTGTCGACCGAGAAGGTCACCCACACCGCGGGGGTGCCGACGGTCTGGCTGATGCTGCTGCAATACATGGCCGCCAACAATCTCAAGCTGCCGGCTCTGCAGATGGTGATATGCGGCGGCTCGGCGATGCCGCGTTCGATGATCAAGGCGTTCCTCGACATGGGCAGCCAGGTGCGCCACGCGTGGGGCATGACCGAGATGAGCCCGCTCGGCACGCTGGCCACGCTGAAGCCGCCGTTCGACCAACGCGCCGGCGAGGAACGGCTCGACATCCTGCAGACCCAGGGCTATCCGCCCTACGGCGTGGAGATGAAGATCACCGACGATGCCGGCAAGGAGCTGCCATGGGACGGCAAGACCTTCGGGCGGCTGAAGGTCTCCGGGCCGGCGATCGCAAAAGCCTATTTCCGGGTCGATGCCAACATCCTCGACGAGGAAGGCTTTTTCGACACCGGCGACGTCTCGACGATGGACGAGCACGGCTATATGCGGATCACCGACCGCTCCAAAGACGTGATCAAGTCAGGCGGCGAGTGGATCTCCTCGATCGATCTTGAGAACCTTGCGGTCGGCCATCCGGCGGTCGCGGAAGCCGCCGTGATCGGCGTCCATCATCCCAAATGGGATGAGCGGCCGCTCTTGATCGTGCAGCTCAAGCAGGGCGAGAGCGCCTCGCGCGAGGACATCCTGAAGTACATGGACGGCAAGATCGCGAAATGGTGGATGCCCGACGACGTCGCCTTCGTCGACGGCATTCCACACACCGCAACCGGCAAGATCCTCAAGACCGCGCTGCGCGACCAGTTCAAGGACTACAGCTTCCCGCCCGCCGCGGCGTAGTTGTAACCCTCTCCTCTTGTGGAAGAGGGTTACGAGCGAAGCGAGGCGGGTGAGGGGTTCTCTCCGCGGATAGGGACCCCTCATCCGTCGCGGACTGCGCATAGCCGACGCAACGCGTCGGCGTCTCTTCGAAGAAACGGCGGCCAGAGGCCGCCTTTGGCCACCTTCTCCCACAAGGGGAGAAGGGAGGAGGCCCAAGCGCATAGCTCCCAAATCCCTTGAATTTGCCGCAGGTCCGTGGTCTCACACGGCCTTTGGAGCCGGTCCGCCCGGCGGAACAGCAACCGGCAGACTTCCCGACGATGGCGCGCAGGTTTTCCGCTCCCTACCAGCAGGAGCCCGTGTCCGGTCTCGCCACCTGGTCGCGCAATCTCGCCATCTTCTCCGTCGTCGCGGTGCTGGTCTCGATCATCATCGTCCGGTTCGGCTTCCTCGAGGTGAAGCCGGCGGTGATGACGTTCTTCGGCGCGCTGGGTTGCGCCGGCCTGTCGATCCTGGTCGGCCTCGCCGCCTTTGCCGCGATCTGGCAGAACGGCACCCGCGGCATGGGCCGGATCCTGCTCGCCTTCCTGATCGACGCCTCCGTGCTCGCCTACCCTGCCTACCTCACCTATCAGTACCGCAAGCTGCCGCGGATCTACGACATCACGACCGATCCGATCGACCCGCCGAGGTTCGAGGCGCTGGCGCGGTTGCGCACCGGGGAAGGCACCAATCCGGCGGCCTATGCCGGCCTCTATTCGGCCGAGCAGCAGCGCCTCGCCTACCCTGATATCGAGACCGTCGAGCTCGAAGCTCCGGTCAACCGCGCATTCGAGGTGACGCTGCGGCTGGTCAACCGCCGCAAATGGCTGGTCATCGACGAGCGCGCGCCACAGCCGCCACGCAGCATCGGCCGGATCGAGGCGGTGGCGCGCACGCCGATCATGGGTTTCCGCGAGGACGTTTCCATACGGGTCACCGCCGATGGCGAAGACTCGCGGGTCGATATCCGCTCCGCCTCGCGTTACTTCGACGCCGATCTCGGCAGCAATGCCGCACGCGTGAAGAGACTGATCGACGATATCAACACCGCGATCGACAATGGCGACGCCAAGCCTGCGCCGAAGAAACCGCCGGCCGCCCCGAAGGCGGCGGCGAAGACGGTAAAGAAATAGCGAATGGTGATTGGCGAATAGCGAGTAGGGAAGAGAGCCTCGTCCCCTCTCCCATTCGCTACTCCCTATTCGCCATTCGCCAGCCGATAGGTCCCGCCGATCACCGGATCGCTGTCCGTCGCCACGACCCCGCGCGCAACCAGATCCTCCAGATGCGCCAGCACGGAATAGCCGGCGGCATTGGCGAGCCGCGGATCGAGCCCGATATAGATCGCGCGCACCATGGTCGGGATGTCGGCCTCGCCCTTGGCCAGCCGATGCAGGATCGAGGCTTCGCGCGCCCGGCGATGACGCGTTAGGAAGCGGACATAGCGCGGGCCTTCCGGAATCTCCGGACCATGGCCCGAGAAGTATAGTTGCTCGGGCCGCCCCTCCAGCCGTTCCAGCGAGGCCATGTAGTCGATCATCGAGCCGTCGGGCGGCGCCACGATCGAGGTCGACCAGCCCATCACATGGTCGCCGACGAAATTGATGCTGCGCTCGCCCCAGGCGAACGCCAGATGATTGGCGGTGTGGCCGGGGGTAGCGACCGCCTCCAGCGCGAAGCCTGCGCCCTGGATGATGTCGCCGTGCTTGACCTGCACATCGGGACGGAAGTCGCGATCGGCACCGGATTCCGGATTGTGCTTCTCGCTCTCGAAGCGCGGACGCGAGGCACGGTGCGGTCCCTCGGCATAAACAGGCGCGCCGGTCGCAGCCTTGATCCGCGGCGTGTTCGGCGAATGGTCGCGATGGGTGTGGGTGACCAGGATATGCGTCACGGTCTCGCCCCTGACCGCGTCGAGCAGCGCCTTTGCGTGCGCCTCGTCGTCCGGACCGGGATCGATGATCGCGACCTTGCCCTGGCCTACGATATAGCTGACCGTGCCGGTGAAGGTGAACGGGCTCGGATTGTTGCAGAGGACGCGGCGCACGCCGGGGCGCACTTCCTCGACCACGCCGGGCTTGAGCGGGAAATCGCGGTTGAACGGGATGTCGTCGTTGTCGACCATTTGAATTGTTACTCCGACGTCATTCCGGGGCAGCCCGCCAGGGCTGAACCCGGAATCTCGAGATTCTCAGATGCGCAATTGCGCACCATAGTTCGATGCTGGCGCATCGCCCCGGAATGACGGTGAATGTTTACGAAAACGCCTGGATGCCGGTGATGGCGCGGCCGAGGATCAGGGCGTGGACGTCGTGGGTACCCTCGTAGGTGTTCACGGTTTCCAGGTTCGCGGCGTGGCGCATCACGTGATACTCAATCTGGATGCCGTTGCCGCCGTGCATATCGCGCGCCATGCGGGCGATGTCGAGCGCCTTGCCGCAATTGTTGCGTTTGACGATCGAGATCATCTCCGGGGCCATCTTGCCCTCGTCCATCAGGCGGCCGACGCGGAGTGAAGCTTGCAGGCCGAGCGCGATCTCGGTCTCCATGTCGGCGAGCTTCTTCTGCACCAGTTGGGTGGCGGCGAGCGGCCGGTTGAACTGCTTGCGGTCGAGCGTGTATTGCCGCGCGCGGTGCATGCAGTCTTCAGCGGCGCCCAGCGCGCCCCAGGAGATGCCGTAGCGGGCGCGGTTGAGGCAGCCGAACGGACCCTTGAGACCGGAGACGTTGGGCAGCAGTGCGCTTTCCGGCACCACCACATTGTCCATCACAATCTCGCCGGTGATCGAGGCTCGGAGCGAGAGCTTGCCGTCGATCTTCGGGGCCGACAGGCCCTTCACGCCCTTCTCGAGGATGAAGCCGCGGATCTGGTTGTCATGCGCCGCCGATTTGGCCCAGACCACGAAGACGTCGGCGATCGGCGCATTCGAGATCCACATCTTGCTGCCGTTGAGCCTGTAGCCGTCGGCCACCTTCTCGGCGCGGGTCTTCATGCCGCCTGGATCGGAACCGGCATCCGGCTCGGTCAGGCCGAAGCAACCGACCCACTCGCCGGTCGCAAGCTTGGGCAGGTATGTCTTGCGCTGCGTCTCGTCGCCATAGGCGTAGATCGGATACATCACCAGCGAGGTCTGCACCGAGTTCATCGAGCGATAGCCACTATCGACGCGCTCGATCTCGCGCGCCACGAGGCCATAGGCCACGTAGCTCGCATGGGCGCAGCCATATTCCTCAGGCAGCGTGACGCCGATCAGGCCGAGTTCGCCCATCTCGTTGAAGATCTCGCGGTCGGTCTTCTCGTCGAGATAGGCCTTGGTGACCCGCGGCAACAGCTTGTCCTGCGCATAGGCCCGCGCGGTGTCGCGGATCAGGCGCTCGTCTTCGGTCAACTGATCGTCAAGCAGGAACGGATCATCCCACTGGAAGCTGGCCGCAACCGGTTTGTCCTTGGCCTGGGGGCGCACGCTCATGAAACTTCCTTTCGCATCGTGTCTCGGAAATTGGCGGATAAGTTAAAGCGCTAGGCTGCGAAGCGCAATTGAATTGGGATCATCGTCATTCCGGGGCGTGCGATAGCGCGAACCCGGAATCTCGAGATTCCCCGGGGCGCAATCGCGCCCCTGAGGTTCGATGCCACGCATCGCCCCGGAATGACGTGCGTCAGCCGTCGAATTTCTCGTTACACACGATCTCGATGCCGAAACCGGACAGACCTTTGTAGTCGTGCACCGACGAAGTCAGATGGCGGATCGAGGTGACGCCGAGATCCCTGAGGATCTGCGCGCCGACGCCGACTTCGCGCCATTGCTTGTTGCGGTCGGCTTCCGCGCTCTTTTGTTCGCCGACCGGCTGGACCGGAACACCGGCGGCGCCATCGCGCAAATACACCAGCACGCCACGCCCTGCGAGCTTGAACTGCCGCAACACGGCTTCCATCCGCGCCGGGCCGGTGAACAGGTCCTTCACGATGTTGGGCTTGTGCAGCCGCGTCAGCACGCTCTTGCCGTCGCCGATGCCGTTGTAGACGAAAGCTGCGTGCATGATCTCGTCGAACGGTGAGCGGTAGGCATAACCCTGCAGCGGCCCGATCGGGCTTTCGGTGGTGAAGGTCGCGACGCGCTCGATCAGCTTCTCGCGGGCCTGGCGATAGGCGATCATGTCAGCGATCGTGACGTGCTTGAGCTTGTGGGCGGCGGCGAATTTCGCGACCTGCTCGCCCTTCATCACGGTGCCGTCGTCGTTCATCAGCTCGCTGATGACGCCGACCGGCGGCAGGCCGGAGAGCCTGCACAGGTCGACCGCAGCCTCGGTATGGCCCGAGCGCAACAGCACGCCACCGTCGCGCGCGATCAGCGGGAAGATGTGGCCCGGGCGCGCAAAATCGTTGGCGCCGGCGTTGGGATTGGCCAGCGCGCGGCAACAGGAGGCGCGCTCCTCGGCCGAAATGCCGGTGCCGCCGTCGGGCTTGTAGTCGATCGAGACGGTGAAGGCCGTGGTGTGGTTGGACTCGTTATGCGCCACCATCGGATCGAGCCGCAGCCGCCGCGCGTCCTCGGTCGTGATCGGCGCACAGACGATGCCGGAGGTGTGGCGGATGATGAAGGCCATCTTCTCCGCCGTACAGAACGACGCCGCGACGATCAGGTCGCCCTCGCCTTCCCGGTCGTCATCGTCGGTGACGACAACGAGTTCGCCCATTGCAAAGGCTTGCAGCACTTCCTGGATCGTATCGGCCATTGTCCTGACATCTCGTTGAATTGCAGGCAGTGGATTAGCCGGGTTCCGAACCCCGCGCCAGTATCATTATGCAACCCGCCATGCGTTGGGCAGGCATACCAGAAGGCCACCGACGGCCTACGGCAGCACTTCGCGCCGGTCGCCGAGCTGGACGTCCATCTCGGCGCGCTTGTCGTCGAGCAGGCCGGCGTCGGCGGCCTCGATCACGGCATAGAGTTCGCCGGCGTCGCTGATCCGGGTCACCGTCACGCAGTTGGCGCCGGCGGTGTAGAGATCGTCGACATCGGCCAACAGGTCCGCGGTCGCGACGATCTTCGCGGACGGGTTCAAATTGCGGACACGGCGCACCAGCTTTTGATTGTCGGGATGCGCCTGATCTCGCCGTGGCCGCCCTCTTCCGCACCCTCGCCGTCCTGGGCATGGTCGAGATCGCGCAGCCCGATCCGCTTTAGGGGACCGATCAGGCCGCGGACGACCTGATCGCTGCGGCCCATCACGAAGGTCGAGAGCACCGCCAGCACCACGAAGGCGAACGAAGCCGCATTCGCCGTCTCAGTCGCGATGTGGTTGGCCGCGATCCCGGTCTGGATCACCACCAGCGAGAATTCGGAGATTTGTGCCAAATTGATCGCCGGCAGCAGGCTGGCGCGCAGGCCCTGCTTCATCAGATAGAGTGGCGCGAACGTCGTCACCAGGCGGCTCGCCACCGTGAACGCCGCGATGACAAGCGCTAGCCCGATCACCGAGAGGCCGGGAATCGGGATCGTCATGCCGAGCGCGACGAAGAAGAGGGTGATGAAGAAATCCCTGAGCGTCGTGACCTTCGCGGTGACGTCGAGCGCATAGGGGAAGGTCGACAGCGAGACGCCGGCGACCAGCGAGCCCATCTCGCGCGACAAATGCAGCCGTTCGGCGATCTCGCCGATCAGGAAACACCAGGCGAGCGCGCCGAGCAGTACCAGCTCGGGCCGGCGCGCGATCTGGTGGAACAGTTTTGGCAGCACATAGCGGCTCAACACCAGTGCCGTCGCGACCAGCACGGCGACGCGGCCGATCGACAGCAGCACGACGCTGATCTGCAGATTGTCGAGGCTCGGCTGCACCGCGAGGAACAGGATCGCGAAGATGTCCTGCAATACCAGCACGCCGAGCGTGATCCGGCCCGGCAGCGTATCCAGCTCACGCTTCTCGTAGAGCACCTTGACGATGATGACGGTCGAGGACAGCGCGCAGGCGATGCAGAGATAGAGTGCATCGAACTTGCCGCCGCCGATCGCAAGCCCGATTCCCGCAAAGAACAGGATGCCGGCGAGACAGCCGCCCAAAAGCTGGCCGGCGCCGGCGAACAGGATCACCTTGCCGGCACGAACGATCTTCTTCAGGTCGATCTCCAGCCCGATCATGAACAGCATGAAGATCAGGCCAAGCTCGGAGATGACGCTGATCGACTCCTGGGACTTGACCCATCCCATGCCGAATGGACCAATGAAAAAGCCGGCGATAAGGTAGGCGAGGATCAGCGGCTGCCGGGAGAAATGGGCCAACAGCCCGAGCCCCCAGGCAAACAGAATACAGAGCGTGATATCGCCAATGAGTTCGTGCATGCGTCAAGACTTCCTGTGGCCGCGACCAAGGGGGAAGAGCGTGGGGATCAAGCAGGCAATGTGTCACATCCGCGCAGGCGGCTTTTTTCTGGCTATTCTCACCTGCCTGCTCACCGCGTACACGGACGGTGCCCTCGCACAATCTGCCGGAACCATTGAACAAAATTTTGCGAATTCACTGACCCCCGTGCCGTCGGAAGCTCTCACCGTGTCAGGAGCGTTCTATGTGCCGGTCTATTCCAGCGTGGCGATGAGCCAAGGCAAGCTCAGGGCCGATTTCTCGGTGACGCTGAGCGTGCACAACGCCTCCGAGACCAGGCCTCTGGTGCTGAAGCGGATCGCCTATTTCGACACATCAGGCAAGATGGTGGAGAGCTACCTCAAATCCCCGATCGCGCTAAAACCGTTCTCGACCGTGGAGGTCTTCATCGCCACCACGGATGTCAGGGGCGGCACCGGCGCCAATTTCGTGGTCGATTGGGCGGCAACGAGCGAAATCGCCGAACCGGTGGCGGAGGCGCTGATGGTCGGCGGCGTCGGCGCCGGACACTATGCCTTCATCAGCCAGGGCCGGTCGATCAAGCTGGTCGGCAAGAACTAACGCAAGAACTAACTCAGGGACGGCCGCGACAGGCCTTTTCAACAAAAAAACAAGACGGAGCGAAACATCCATGTCCACCTCACCCCAGTTCGACTTTGCACCGCTGCTCCCGGCCGGCCTGCCCGCGCCGGCCGCGCGGTGGACCGGACTTGCGAAGTACAGCTTCGTCGGCGGCAACAACGATCCCGAGCAGGTCCCGGTCGACGGGCTGCTGGAGGCGGTCAGCGCCGTGCTGAAGCGCGACGGCCGCAATCTCGCGACCTACAACCTCGCGCACGGGCCGCAAGGCTATTTGCCGCTGCGCCAATTCCTGACCGAGAAGCTGAAGCGCGACGCCCGGATCGCCTGTACGCCGGAGGAGGTCATGATCGTCTCCGGCTCGCTGCAGGCTCTCGACCTGGTCAATCAGACGCTGCTTGCCAAGGGCGATACCGTGCTGATCGAGCAGGAGACCTATCAGGGCTCGCTGAACCGATTGACCCGGCTCGGCGTCAACGCGGTCGGCATTCCGCTTGATAGCGAAGGCATCCGGATCGACGCGCTCGCCTCCGCGCTCGCCGACCACAAGCGGCGCGGCATCACGCCGAAATATATCTACACCATCCCGACGGTGCAGAATCCGACTGGAAGCATCCTTCCCGAGAGCCGCCGCGCCGAGATGCTGAAGCTCTCGCAGGAATATGGCGTGCCGATCTTCGAGGACGATTGCTATGCCGATTTGATCTGGAGCGGCGAGCGGCCGCCGGCGATCTACGCCATGAGCACGCATGGCGGCGTGATCCATATCGGCTCGTTCTCCAAGTCGATCGCGCCGGCGCTGCGCGTCGGCTTCATCGTCGCGCCCTGGGAGATGATGTCTCGGATGCTGGCGCTGAAGACCGACGCCGGCTCCGGCGCGCTGGAGCAGATGGTGCTCGCCGAATATTGCGCCCCGCATTTCGCGACCCACGTGCCGCGGCTGACACGCGGCCTGCGCGCAAAACTCGACACGCTGATGGAGGCGCTGAACGAGCAGTTCGGCACCGCGGCCGAATTCACGGCGCCGAAGGGCGGCATCTTCCTATGGGTCAAACTGCCCGACACTGTCGACACGCTCAAACTGTATCAGGCGGCGCTCGCCGCCGGCGTCTCGATCAACCCGGGACCGGAATGGTCGACCAGCAAGGCCCATTCCGGCAGCCGGCTGCGGCTGTGCTTCGCGAGCCCTTCACATCAGCAGATTCGAGAGGGCGTCGCCGTCCTCGCCGAGGTGTGCCGCAAGGAGTTTGGCGTGCCGACGCGAAGCAGCAATGTGGAGAAGCGTGGTTAGCGGTCTGCCTGCCGCAAGCTCCGCCCGCAATGACGGTTGCGTCGCGCATGCGACAACAGAATACCGTTCCTGAACAACCGTTCAGAAAACTCCTCCGATTCCTCCGGAACGTTTCCATCGCTGCGCTGTTTCATTCTCGCTCAAGTGAGGAGGACGAGAGATGAAGAAGTTTGGTTTGGTTTTTGCAGCGATTGGCGCGCTTGCCGTTGCGGTACCGTCGATTGCCAGCGCCGAGACCGTCGTGATCAAACACGGCGGGTACCATCACAGGGATCGCGCCTGGGATGCCCGTGCCGAAATGCGCCATGATCGCGGCTGGCACGGTGACCGGCACCATCATCACGACCGCATGCGGCATCGCCACTAAGGCATCGCCACCAAGACCGACACACAACGCCGACACAACGGAAAATGGCTCTTCCCGGAGCCATTTTCTTTGTCGAGATGCGGCGACCGTCTCAGCCGTTCAGATGTGCTGCGCCATGATCTGGCCGGGCCGCGCATCCGGCCGCGGCGCGATATCGACCGACCAGAGGTCGTGGTTGTCAACGTCCTTCAGCGTCACCGTCATCACGGAGGTTTTGCCGTCGATGTCGACGCGGCCGAAGAATTGCAGGCCGAAGCATGGCGCGAGGTTGTCGCCCTGCTCCGCGTTGCAGCCCTTCTGATACATCGCTTTGGGACCGAAGGTGTTGTCGAGCTCGCCTGGCGACCAAGTGCCGGCATGCAACGGACCGGAGACGAACTCCCAGAACGGCTCGAACTCCTGGAACACCGCGCGGTTCGGATCGTAGTGATGCGCGGCGGTGTAGTGCATGTCGGCGGTGAGCCACACCGTATTGCGCACGCCGGCGCGCTTCATGAAGGACAACAAATCTGCGATCTCATGCTCACGCCGCTCGGGCGGCCCGTCGCCGAGCGCGACGGCATCCAGGCTGATCAGGCCGATCGGCAGATCCGCCGCGATCACCTTCCAGGTCGCATCCGACGCCACCAGTTCGCGCTTCAACCAAGCGAGCTGGCTTTGGCCGAGGATGAAAGTCTTGTCCGGATCGCCCTCTTTATTCCAGGTCGAATCGCAGTAGGAGCGCATGTCGATGATGAAGACATCGAGCAGCGGCCCATAGGCGATCTTGCGATAGACCCGGCCATCGCGCTCCGGCATCAGCCGCATCGGCATGAACTCGTGGAAGGCGCGGCGCGCCCGCGCCACCAGAAGCGAGGTGCCATCGGCGTCGTAGCCGGTCGCGTCAGTAGTGCCGATCGGCGACCAGTCGTCGGCCACCTCGTGATCGTCCCATTGCGCGAACATCGGGACATCAGCATGGAAGGCGCCGAAATTGTCGTCGAGCCAGTTGTATTTGTAGTTGCCGCGGAACTCGTCGAGGCTGTGTGCAACGACGGATTTTTCTTGCGTGACGATGTTGCGCCAGACCTCGCCGTTCGGGAGCTCTAGCTCAGACGGCACCGTGCAGTCGGCATAGATGTGATCGCCGGAATGGATGAAGAAGTCGGGGCGGTCGTTCAGCATGGTGCGGTAGCTGCGCATGCCGCCCCGCGCGGCATCGATGCCCCAGCCCTGCCCTGCAACGTCGCCGGACCAGACGAACGAGACCGAACGCCGATCGACCGGCGCAGTGCGAAAGTGTCCGACGCGGCTCTCACCGACAACTCCGTCGCGATCGTCGAAGCGTAGGCGGTAGAAGATGCCCTGTCCCGGCGGCAGGCCATCGAGCAGCAGCTTTGCGGTGAAGTCGCGCTCGGGCAGCGCGTCGGTGGATGCCGTGCGCAAAATGGTCGCGAAGCTTTCGACCGTGGAGCATTCGACCTGCATCCGCGCCGCGCGGTCGGCCCGCGCCCAGATCACGCCGGAGTCGCTTGCAACGTCGCCGGACTGAATGCCGGCGATCTGCGGGCGGTCCGCGGCGCGGCTGAGATAAGGTCGTGCGAGCGAGCCCAATCCGGCGAGCGCCGCCGTGGAGGCGGAGCGTACTAGAAGCTGACGCCGCGTGACGCCTCGCCTCCTCGCGGGAATCGCTATCGCCATCGGAAAACCTTCGTCGAATCGCGACGACGGTTTTGCCTGCGCTGCTTGACTCGCGGCTTACGGTTTTACGACAGCGGGACGACTCTCAAGGGGCCTTCTCACCGATGCCAGTTGCAGATCCCGCCGGAGCGGCACGGCCAGGTCTGGATCCGGATATCGCGCGCCTCCGCGTCGAGCGGGTTGGTATGCCGCCGCGCCAGCTTGGCGCGCGCCGGAACGCGCGCGACCTTGTGCGGCCGCTGCGCCGGCGCTGTCACCCTGGTCGTACGCACCGGCTTCTGCGGCTCGACCTTCGGCTGTTCGACCCTCGGCTCGGTACTCGCCTGCGTGTCATTGCCGCGATCGCCATTCGCCTCGACCGGCACCGGCTCGAACTGCGCCGGCGGACCGAGCCGCTTGGGCGACAGCACGGCCGTCGAGAGATTGAGACCGAAATACTCGCTCGGGCGGTACTCGTCAGCGAAAGCCACGCCGCCCAACGCCAGGCACGCGGTACAAACAGCTGCAACAAAAACGCTTTTCAGGACCATGACGCGGCCTCCTGAAATCACTCAAAACGGAACAGGGTTGATGTAGGAACCCGGCCGCGCAAATCCAGCCGATGCTGCGGGCAGAGTTACCAGTCAACCATGGCGGCCGCGGAAAGTTCCCGCGGCCGGCCGCCCGCTCTACTCGGCCGCCTGCGCCACCGGCGGGCCGATCGCGCTTTCCAGCCGCGTACATTCGGCGCGGTAGCGGGCGACGTTGGCTTCCTTGATGTGGCCATACCCGCGCACCAGGTCCGCGGCCTTTGCCAGCGCCACCAGACGCGGCAGGTCGAGCGGCCTCTTGCCGTCGAGATGACGCAAGATCATCGCCGCATAGTCGACCGGTAACGCACGTTCCATCTTGCGCTCGGCGGTGTAGCCGAAAATGTCCAGCGCGGTGCCACGCAGGCCCTTCAGCCGCGCCAGCAGTCCGAACGCCTTGAACACCCATGGGCCGAACTCACGCTTCTGTAGATGCCCGGTGACGGGATCACGGCGCGCCAGCAGCGGGGGCGCCAGCAGCACCTTGACCCCGGAATCTCCCTCGAACTGCTCCGTCAGCGCCCGGGCGAACTCGCCGTCGGAATAGAGCCGGGCGACCTCGTACTCGTCCTTGTAGGCCATCAGCTTGAACAGGCCCTTTGCGAACGCCTCGGTCAGTTCCTGCGAGCCCGGCGCCGCCGCGGTCTCAGCCGCGCGCACGCGCGCAACGTCGTCAAGGTAGCGCCTGGAATAGGCGTCGTCCTGATAGTCGGCGAGGGTCTTGGCGCGCAGCGCGATCGCCTCGTCGAGCGTCCGCTTCACGGGCGCCGCGCCGGCGCTCTTGAAGCGGGCCGCGCTGACGACGCGCGGCAAATCGTGCGCCGCCAGCCGGCCCCACGAGAACGCCATCTTGTTCATCTCGATCGCGGCGCCGTTGAGTTCGATCGCCTTCAGGATGGCATCAAGCGACAGCGGGATCGCGCCGCGCTGGAACGCGAAACCGAGCATGAAGGCGTTGGTCGCGATGCTGTCGCCCATCAGCGCGGTGGCGAGGCCCGTGGCATCGAGGATGTCGAGATCATTTGATGTCACCGCGCCGTTCAGCGCGTCGCGCATCGCACCGGCTTCGAAATCGATGTCCGGGTCGATCACGAAGCTTGCGGTCGGCAACAGGTCGGCGTTGACGACGGCGCGGGTGACGCCGCGCTCGGCCCGGCTCAGCGCCGGGACGCTGGTGGCGACGACGAGGTCGCAGCCGAGGATCAGATTGGCATTGCCGGGCGCGATGCGGACGGTGGTGAGCATGTCGGTCGCCGGCGCGAGACGGACATGGCTCATGACCGCGCCGTTCTTCTGCGACAGGCCGGTGAAGTCGAGTGTGGAGCAGGCCAGGCCCTGGACGTGCGCGGCCATGCCGAGCAGCGCGCCGATGGTGATGACGCCAGTGCCGCCGATGCCGGTGATCAGGATGTTGTAGGGAGCGGCGAGCGCGGTAGCCGGCGGCGTCGGCAGATCCGCGAACAGCGCCTTTGGATCGACGGCGGTGCGATCGGCCTTGCGCAGCTTTGGATCCTGCACCATCACGAAGCTCGGGCAGAAACCTTCGATGCAGGAGAAATCCTTGTTGCAGTTCGACTGGTCGATGCGGCGCTTACGGCCGAACTCGGTCTCCAGTGGCTGCACCGAGACGCAGTTCGACGCGACCGAGCAGTCGCCGCAGCCTTCGCAGACGCGCTCATTGATGAAGACGCGCTTCGGCGGATCGGGGTAGAGCCCACGCTTGCGGCGGCGGCGCTTCTCGGCGGCGCAGGTCTGGTCGTAGATCAGGACCGTCAGGCCCTTGATGTCGCGCAGTTCGCGCTGCACGGCATCGAGCTCGCTGCGGTGATGCACGGTGGCGCCATCGGGGAAATAGTTCGCTGGATATTTGTCCGGCTCGTCAGAGACAATCGCGAGCCGTTTGGTCCCTTCGGCCGCGACCTGGTGCGCGATCTGCGACACCGAAAAACCACCCTCGGCGGGCTGGCCGCCGGTCATCGCCACCGCGTCGTTGTAGAGGATCTTGTAGGTGATGTTGACGCCCGCGGCGCCCGCGGCACGCAGCGCCAGCAGACCGGAATGGGTGTAGGTGCCGTCGCCGAGATTCTGGAACACGTGCTGTTCGTCGGTGAACGGCGCCTGTCCGATCCAGTTCACGCCCTCCGCGCCCATATGCGAGATCGTCGCGGTGCGGCGATTCGGCACCGACAACGCCATGCCGTGACAGCCGATGCCGGCCATGGCGCGGCTGCCCTCGGGGATCTTGGTCGAGGTGTTGTGCGGGCAGCCGGAACAAAAATACGGCGTGCGCGCCAGCTTGACGGCACCCGTGCCCTCGGCCGGACGATCGAACGCCTCGAGCTTGGCAAGGCGCTGCTCCAGCATCGGGCTGCGATGGCCGAGCTTGCGCAGCCGCGCGACCACGGCGGCCGCCACCATGGTCGGTGTCAGCTCGCCTTCACTTGGTAACAGTGGCGCACCGCTCTCGTCGCGCTTGCCGACCACCGAAGGGCGTCTCGCAGCGTCCATGTTGTAGAGGATACGGACGAGCTGATCCTCGATGAAGCCACGCTTCTCCTCGACCACGAGGACGTCTTGCAGGCCATCAGCGAACGCGCGCGCGCCGCGCTCTTCGAGCGGCCAGGTCAGCGCCACCTTGTAGATGCGCAGGCCTAGCGCCTGCGCGTCGGCATCCGTAATGCCGAGATCGGCGAGCGCTTGGCGCAGGTCGAGATAGGCCTTGCCGGTCGCCATGATGCCGAGCCGCGCGGGCTTCGAATCCAGCACGATACGGTCGAAGCGATTGACGCGGGTGAAGGCGGCGACCGCGTCCATCTTCGGACCGTGCAGGCGCCGTTCGGCCTCGAGCGACGGATCTGGCCAGCGGATCGAAAGGCCGCCGGGCGGCATCTCGAAATCGTCGGGCATGATGATCTTGATGCGATCGGGATCGCTGACGATCGAGGCCGAGCTCTCGACGGTCTCCGAGATCGCCTTGAAGCCGACCCAACAGCCGGAATAACGCGACAACGCAAAACCGAGGATGCCGAGATCGAGATAGTCCTGCAGCGTGGCCGGATTGACCACCGGCATCAGCGCCGAGGCGAACACCTGCTCGCTCTGATGGGCCAGCGTCGAGGACTGGCAGCCATGATCGTCACCGGCCAGCGCGATCACGCCGCCGTTCGGCGAAGTGCCGGCGGAATTGGCGTGCTTGAGTGCGTCGAGCGAGCGGTCGACGCCGGGGCCCTTGCCATACCAGATGCCGAACACGCCATCGACCTTGGCGCCCGGGAACATGCCGACCTGCTGGCTGCCCCACACCGCGGTCGCGGCCAGATCCTCATTGAGGCCCGGCACGAAGGCTATATCGTGCTCTTTCAGGAAGGATTTAGCGCGCCACAGCGCGTGGTCGTACATGCCGAGCGGCGAACCGCGGTAACCGGAGATGAAACCTGCGGTGTTCAGCCCTTGCGCGCGGTCGCGTTCGCGCTGCAACATGGGCAATCGGACCAGAGCCTGGGTACCGGAGAGGAAGATTCGTTTCACGTCCAACCGGTACTTGTCGTCCAGTCCAACTTCCATCAACGCCATCAGCCAGGCTCCCGTTTGTGCCGTGCCGGTCCGAACCGGTCTCATTATCTGCACAGGATCATGCATCAGCATGCACTGATTTTGCTATGCATGAACAGCCTTGTTCCATGGCCGCAGCACATATCTCGAGGTTGCGCCCGCATGCCCTTGCCGAACCGGACCTTCTTTGAAAAATTGGCAGTCAAAGGGAGAGACCAGGATGATTACAGTCGAAACCGCGTTCACGACGGAAATACTGGAGAACGGCAACCTGCTGGTGGGTCCCTGGCGCAGCCCGAAACAGATGCTTCAGGCCCAAATCTACGACGCCCACGCTTCGATTCATGACGACGCAACCGCGCAAAAGCTCGGCTTCCGGGGCGGCACGATCGAGGGACCCACGCACTTCAGCCAGTTCGCGCCCCTGTGCGAGCGGATCTGGGGCCGGGCCTGGTTCATGACCGGATGCTTGTCCGCGCACTACCGCAACCCCGTCTTCGAAGGCGAAGAGGTGCAAGCCCAGATCGAGAAGCCGAAACCGGGCCAGACCGTTTGCGCGATCGGGATGATCAAGCGCGACGGGACCGAGATTTTGCGCGGCACCGCTTCCATCGACGGCGACGGTACAGAAACAGCGCTCAGCCACCGGCTCGGCGAATTGAAGCCGCTGACCGACCCGGTCATCCTCGCCGACATCAAGGTCGGCATGAAGACGCCGCGTCAGGCAATCAAGATGGATTTCGACCAGAAGATGGGCGATCTCTATCCGTTTTCGCTGGCCGACAAGCTGAAGGTGATCACCGAACCATCAGACTATTATTCGCTGGAGCACAATCCCTGGGGCCGCGCCATCATCCCGATGGAAATGCTGAGCGTGCTGTTCCAGTACCGCGCGCGCGAAGACCGGCTGCCCGTCCGCGGCCCAGCTGTCGGACTGTTCGCCGATCAGGAAATCCGCCTGCTGCGTGGTCCGCTATTTCCGGGCGAGACCTATTGGGCCGAGCGCGAGGTCGTCGCACTCTCCGGCAGCAAGCGCACCGAAAGCATGTGGGTGCGCACGACCGTGTTCGATGCCGATAACGCAGTGGTCGCGACCATGCTGCTCAACGGCGCCAGCATGAAGCAGTCCTACGCCCATTATGACAGCGAGTACAAAGCGCTTTACGGCTGAACCAGCAGCCGCGCGTTCCCGCACGCCGCCGAACCAAGGACAACAACAATGGCCCGCCTGCCCTATCTCGAAGCCGATCAGGTCGCTCCTGAGTATCGCGACATGCTCAAGCGCAATACCAATCTGCACAAGCTCCTGGTCAACTCACCTGACATGGCGCGCGCCTTCAATGGCATCGGTGGCTATATCCGCTTCAAGAGTAAGCTCGATCCGCGCTTGCGCGAGCTCGCGATCCTGCAGGTTGGTTGGCTCGAGAAATCAGAGTACGAATTCACCCACCATGTGAAGATCGGCAAAGAGTTCGGCGTCACCGACGAGGACATTCAGGGCCTGATCGCGGAAACCGAAGGCAAGCCGTCGAAGCTCGAGCCGCTCGCCAAGGCGATCCTCAAGGGCGCCCGCGAGATGGTCCGCGAACTCGCGATGTCGGATGCGACCTTCGCGGAGATCAAGATGCACCTCTCCGACGAGCATATGACCGATCTGGTGCTGACCATCGCGTTCTACTGCGCCGTGGTCCGCGTGCTCGCCACGATGAAGATCGACAACGAACCCACTTACAAAGAGGTACTGCAGCAGTACCCGATACCGGGAGTGAAGTGAGATGCGCTTGCAGAATCGTGTCGCCATCGTCGTCGGCGCTGGACAGAGCCCTGGCGAAGGCATCGGCAACGGCCGTGCCACCGCGCTGACCTTCGCGCGGGAGGGCGCCAAGGTGCTGTGCGTCGATCACAATCTGGACTCGGCGCAGGAAACTGTCGATTTGATCACGGCCAAGGGCGGCGCCGCAGTCGCCTTCAGGGCCGACGTCACGAAAAATGCAGACCTCAAGGCGATGGTCACCGACGCGCATGGGCGCTGGGGCAGCGTCGATATCCTGCACAACAATGTCGGCGTCAGCCTGTCCGGCGGCGACGCCGAGCTGCTCGACATCACCGAGGAGGCATTCGAACGTTGCGTGGCGATCAACTTGAAGAGCTGCGTCCTTGCCGCCAAGCATGTGATCCCGATCATGCGGCAGCAGCAGCGCGGCTCCATCATCAACATCTCGTCGATCGCGGCGATCACGACCTACCCCTACGTCGCCTACAAGGCGACGAAATCGGCGATGATCGCTTTTACCGAGCAGCTCGCCTACCAGAATGCGCAATACGGCATTCGCGCCAATGTGATCCTGCCCGGACTGATGAACACGCCGATGGCTGTCGACACCCGCGCCCGCGAATTCAAGAAGAGCCGCGCCGAGGTCGAGGCCGAGCGCGACAGCAAGGTGCCGCTGCGCCACAAGATGGGCACCGGCTGGGATGTCGCGAACGCGGCGCTGTTCCTCGCATCCGACGAAGCCAACTTCATCACCGGTGTCACGTTGCCGGTCGATGGCGGCGCAAGCGTGCGGCGCGGTTAACCCAAGTTATAAATTCTCAAGCGATTAACTTCTGTGACGACGTCACGCATCAATGCACTGCACGATTCGAGAAAATTGAAACATTCCAATGACACGACGATGTGACGGCGTGTCCACATAAATCGAAATCCTGACTCGTTGTGGTCGCACGAACTTCATCTGCGCTGGGTATCTGGCACCCATGAATGGAAGCGCGTTGTCTGACGCGTTTTCTCCAGCGGATTGGTTACCGGTTCGCCGGAAACCGCTACGGAAAGTGCCTGAACCATGAACGAAGAACTCGACCTCGAACTGCGACCAGATCAGTGGGATGCGTTGAAAGCATTGCGGACTCCCGCAGAGAACCCTTCAAAACTGAGCCGGTTTGCCGTCGAAAGCCTCATTACGCTCGGCTATGTTGCGATGCGGGGCGATTCGTTTGTGTTGACGCCTGCGGGCCGCAAGGTGCTGGTCCGTGGCTCCTCGCAATTGCTGCTGGACATTGCAGCCTGACCTTTCCGAAATGTCATGAACGAGGCACGCGGCATCTTGCCGCGTGCGCTTTCCCGGAAAATCACCACATCGTCTGCCCCGCGCGCTCGGGCCATTCCCGATCGTATTTTTCGCCACCGACCGTATGCTCGCTCATCTCGGCGAGGATCTGGCCCGGCGTCGGCAAGGTCCTCGGGTCAACCTGCTTGTCTGGGTTCCAGAGATCGGAGCGCACGATCGCACGCGCGCACTGGAAGTACATTTCCTCGACCGTCATCACGATCACCGTGCGCGGCGCCTTGCCATCCATCTTGAAGGACGCGAGCAGTTCCGGCTCGGCGGACACAAGGCCGCGGCCATTGACGCGCAGCGTGCTGCCGGAGCCCGGGATCAGGAACAGCAGCGCAATGCGGGGATCGCGCACGATGTTGCGCAACGAATCGCAGCGGTTGTTGCCGCGACGGTCCGGCATCATCAGCGTCTTGTCGTCGTGGATGCGGACGAAGCCGGGCAAGTCGCCGCGTGGCGAACAGTCGAGCCCCTCGGGTCCGGAGGTCGCCAGCGACACGAAGGGCGATTTTTCGATGAGCACGCGGTAGAGCGGCGTTACGCGATCCGCCACCTTCACGGTCGAGGCGTCGTTCGGAAAACCGTAGATCGCCTCAAGCTGCTCGATCGATTCAATCACTGACATTCACATCCTCTCGTTGCTGCTAACCGTCCCAGCGCTCGCCTTTGATGATGCGAACCAGCTGACGCGCGTGATAGTCGGCCGTGCCGGAATTGACGATGGTGAAATCCGCCGTGGTCTCGTCGACGGTGCGGGCGAGCCGCTGCTCGAGCCGGCCGTCGCTGGCGCGCGCCCGCGCCGCGAGCCGCGCGGCGAGCACATCGGGCGGCGCGGTGATCGCGACCACAACGGCGCTGGCATAGTTGCCGCGCGCCGCGGATATCACCGTGCGCGAGACGTTCGCGATCACCGTGCGGCCGGCGCGGATGTCGTCATCGATCGTCCGCGACAACGCGTAGCGATGCCCATGCGCTTCCCAGTGCATGGCGTAATCACCGCCGGCAACCGCGCGCTGGAAGGTATCGGCGCTGACTTCCTCATTGTCTTCTGACGCCGAGGCCTCGCGGGTGATCAGGCGACGCGGGAACACAATGTTGCGGTCGTCGGCGCAGGCTGCTTTCGCTAACCCCAGCAGCGTGTCCTTGCCGGCGCCGCTCGGACCGACCACCAGGACGAGGCGGCCGGGGCCAATTGCGGTGACGCGTTGCTCGGCGATGACGGGGGCCTCGGTCATGCGACCCTGCCTCCTTCGCGCCAGACGCTGCGCACCACCGGCAGGTCGCGCGCGACATGCACGCGGATCAAGTCAGCGCGCCTGCCGACCGCGATCTCGCCACGATCGGCAAGCCCAACCGCCTCGGCCGGCGTCTTGGTCACGGTGCGGACGGCGGAGGCGAGATCAATCGCCGGCACGTGCTGCGGCAGCTGCAACGCCGCCATCAGCAGGCTCGACGGGATGTAGTCCGACGACAGGATGTCGAGCATCCCCTCGCGAGCGAGGTCGACGGCCGCGATGTTGCCGGAATGCGAGCCGCCGCGCACAACGTTGGGTGCTCCCATCAACACATCGATGCCGGCCGCGTGCAGCCCGCGCGCGGCCTCCATCGTGGTCGGGAATTCTGCAACCGCGACCTTGTCGTTGATCGCGTCCGTCACGTTCTCTTCGGTGGTGTCGTCGTGACTGGCCAGCGGAATCCTGTACTCATGCGCCAGCGCGACGATCGCGCGCATATTGGTCGCGGCATATTGCTTCTGATAGTCGAAGCGGCGTGCAAACAGCACGTCGAGCTGGGCATCGGTCATGCCGCCGCCCTTGCCGCGATAATAGTCGCGCAGCTTCACCTCGTCGCGGAACTGGCGCTGGCCCGGCGTGTGGTCCATCAGCGACATCAGCCGCACATCGGGCCGGTCGATCAGCTCCTTGGCCTCGGCAACCACATCCGGCATCGGAATTTCGCAGCGCAGATGTAGGAAGTGATCGGCGCGCAGCAGGTCCTCCTCGCGCGCAGCTGAAATTGCCGCCGCCAGCACACCGGCGCGGCCGTCGACATCCTCGGCGCCGTCCTCGCGCCAGACCCGCAGCGAATCCAGCACCGTGGTGATCCCTGACGTTGCGAGCTGACCGTCATAGGAGATCACGGCAGCGACCGGATTCCAGTACACCTTGGGCCGCGGCACATAGTGCATCTCAAGATGATCGGTGTGCAGCTCGATCAGCCCCGGCATGATCAGGTCGCCGCCGGCATCCTCGGCCGCCCCGGGTGCCCTGCCCTCGCCGAATTCAACGACCTTGCCGTCTGACATGGCGACCCAACCCTGCTCGATCACGCGGTCGGCGAGGACGACACGGGCGTTGCCGATGATGGTGTCTTGCTTGCCAGTCATTTCAAACGGTCCTTCAGGCAGAAGCGGCAAACGAGGTCACATCCACAATGCGGTCGGCGATCAGATGGCGGATCTCGTCGTCATGGACGATCGCGACCATCGCGACGCCCCTGGTCTTCTTCTCGGCGATCAGTTCGACCACCACGGCGCGGTTGGCGGCATCGAGCGAGGCGGTCGGCTCGTCCAGCAGCAGGATCGGCAGGTCCGAGATGAACCCCCGCGCGATGTTGACACGCTGCTGCTCGCCACCGGAGAAGGTCGAGGGCGGCAGCGCCCACAGCCGCTCCGGGATATTGAGCCGGCGCAGCAATCGGCCAGCGTGGCCGCGGGCCTCCTCGCGCGCCACGCCGTTGACGAACAGCGGCTCGGCGACGACGTCGATCGTCGCCACCCGCGGCACCGCGCGCAGGAACTGGCTGACATAGCCGATGGTCGAGCGGCGCACGCTCAGCACCTGGCGGGGTTCGGCGGTCGCGAGGTCGATCAGCGTACCATGGTGGCGGATGCCGATCCGGCCGCCGTCGCAGCGGTAATTGCCGAAGATCATCTTCAGGATCGAGGATTTTCCGGCGCCCGACGGGCCCGACAATACCACGCATTCGCCCGGCTCGACGTGGAACGAGACGCCGCGCACCACGGGCAGCTCGATGCCGCCCTGCAGATGCATGGTGAAGGTCTTTTCAGCGTTGGCAAGTTCGATCATCGCGGTCATTGGCACACTCATGCCGGAAGAATTGAGGAGACGAGCAGTTGTGTATAGGGCTCGTGGGGATCGTCGAGCACTTGATCGGTCAGACCGGTCTCGATGACACGGCCCCCCTTCATCACCATCACGCGGTGTGAGAGCAAGCGCGCAACCGCGAGATCGTGGGTCACGACGATGGCGGCAAGCCCGAGCTCGCTGACGAGGTTGCGCATCAGATCGAGCAGGCGCGCCTGCACCGAGACGTCGAGGCCGCCGGTCGCCTCGTCCATGAACACCAGCCGCGGCTCGGTGACGAGGTTGCGCGCGATCTGCAGCCGCTGCCGCATGCCGCCGGAGTAGGTCTTGGGCGCATCGTCGATACGGCCGACATCGATCTCGACCCGATCGAGCCAGTTCGAGGCGGTGTCGCGGATCCGGCCGTAATGATTCCAGCCGACCGCCATCAGCCGCTCGCCGACATTGGCGCCGGCCGAGACCGCCATGCGCAGCCCCTGCGCCGGATCCTGGTGCACATAGCCCCAGTCGGTACGGAACAGGAAGCGCCGCTCGGCTTCTCCGAGTTCGGCGAGGTCGCGCAGGACACCGTCACGCATCCGGTACGACACGCGCCCCGCGCTCGGCGCGAGCTGCGCCGACAGAAGCTGCAGCAAGGTCGACTTGCCCGAACCGGATTCGCCGACGATCGCCAGCACCTCACCGGGATAGAGCAAGAACGAGACGTCGCGGCACGCCGCGAGCTGGCCGTAATTCTTGGCAAGCCCCTCCGCGACCAGCAGCGGCTCGGCGTCGTCGAGGCTGAAAGGCTCAGACATGGGCCTTCTCCTTGTGTGGCGCCGCGCTCTCGGTGCCGTGGTGACCGGCCGCCTGGCGCTGTTCGCAGAAATCGGTGTCGGAGCAGACGAACATCCGCCCGCCTTTGTCATCGGTGAGGATCTCGTCGAGATAGGAATTATCGGCGCCGCACAGCGCGCACGGCGCATCGAAACGGTAGCGCGTGAACGGGTGATCCTCGAAATCCAGCGAGACCACCGTGGTATGCGGCGGGATCGCATAGATCCGCTTCTCACGGCCAGCGCCGAACAGCTGCAGTGCCGGGCAATTGTCCATCTTCGGATTGTCGAATTTCGGCGTCGGCGACGGATCCATCACATAGCGCGCATTCACCTTCACCGGATAGGCGTAGGCCGTCGCGATATGGCCGAAACGGGCGATGTCCTCGTAGAGCTTGACGTGCATCAGGCCATACTCGGCGAGCGCGTGCATGCGCCGCGTCTCGGTCTCGCGCGGCTCGAGGAAGCGCAGAGGTTCAGGAATCGGCACCTGATAGACCAGCACCTGCCCGGCATGCAGCGGCGCCTCGGGAATGCGATGCCGGGTCTGGATCACGGTTGCATCCGGCGTTGCGGTCGTGGTCGCGACGCCTGCGGTCTTGCCGAAGAATTTTCGGATCGAAATCGCGTTGGTGGTGTCGTCGGAACCCTGGTCGATCACCTTCAGCACATCGTCGGGACCGAGGATCGCCGCCGTCACCTGCACGCCACCGGTGCCCCAGCCATAAGGCATCGGCATTTCGCGACTGGCGAACGGCACCTGATAGCCGGGGATCGCGATCGCCTTCAGGATCGCGCGGCGGATCATCCGCTTGGTCTGTTCGTCGAGATAGGCGAAGTTGTATGTTGGCGCGTTCATTCCGCGGCCTCCTGCATTTCGGGAGCCTCATTCGCCTCGGCGAATTCCTGGCGCAGCTTGCGCAGCAGGCCAAGCTCGGACTGGAAGTCGACATAATGCGGCAGCTTCAGATGCTCCACGAAGCCTGTCGCCTGCACATTGTCGGAGTGCGACATCACGAACTCCTCGTCCTGCGCCGGCGCCGTGACCTCCTCATCCAGCTCGCGCGCCCGCAAGGAACGGTCGACCAGCGCCATCGACATGGTCTTGCGCTCGCTCTGCCCGAAGGCAAGGCCGTAACCGCGGGTGAAGCACGGCGCTTCGGTGGCCGAGCCCTTGAACTGGTTGACCATCTGGCACTCGGTCAGCGCGATCGCGCCGAGCGGCACGGCAAACCCGGCATCCTCGGCGAAGAACTCGACCTCGACCTCGCCGAAGCGGATTTCGCCGGCGAAGGGATGGTTGCGGCCATAGCCGCGCTGCGTGGAATAACCGAGCGCGAGCAGAAAACCCTCGTCGGCGCGCGCGAGGTTTTGCAGCCGCAGGTCACGATCGGCCGGGAAGTTCAGCGGCTCGCGCGTGAGATCGCCGACGGGTGCGTCGGCATCCGCCTGCGGCGACGTTTCGATCAGGCCGTCGCGGCCGAGGATGTCGGTCACGCGCGGCGTCGCCGCCTGAGACGCTTCCGCCGTCAACGGCTGCTCCGGCACGAAGCCCTCGGCAAGTTGCGGATCGAGCAGGCGATGGGTGTAGTCGAAAGTCGGTCCCAGGATCTGGCCGCCTGGAATGTCCTTGAAGGTCGATGAGACGCGACGCCGCACCTGCATTTCGCCGGTGTTGACCGGCTCGGTGGCGCCGAAGCGCGGCAGCGTGGCGCGGAAGGCGCGGACCAAAAAGATCGCCTCGATCATG
Source organism: Bradyrhizobium genosp. P (assembly GCF_049949265.1). Classification (NCBI taxonomy): domain Bacteria; kingdom Pseudomonadati; phylum Pseudomonadota; class Alphaproteobacteria; order Hyphomicrobiales; family Nitrobacteraceae; genus Bradyrhizobium; species Bradyrhizobium genosp. P. The sequence goes on from NZ_CP188195.1 coordinate 7,314,191, forward strand.
TCGCCGCGGGCCTGCTTGATGGCGAGCGCCGCGAGCTCGCGGTCGTAGAGCGAGCCTTCGGTCATGACGCGGTCGACGCCGAGCGAGAGCTGTTCGGCGATCTGCGCCAGCGACACATCGGGCACATCGCGGTCGCCGCGCCGCTCATGCGCGAGCAGGCGATGAGCGTTCTCGATGGCGCGTTCGCCTCCCTTGACGGCTACATACATCGCTTACACTCCGCTTGCGACCAGCCGCGTGGTGCGGGGGATCGCGACAATGGCATCGTCATGGACCAGCACGACATCGATGCCGCGCGGGAACAGGGTTTCGTTGATGGTGAGCCGCTCGAACAGGTCGCGCGGCTGGATCATTGCCTGCAACAGCGCGGTGCCGTCGATGCCGGGACCCTTCAGCTCGAACGCCGGCCCTTGCGTCACGCTGTCGACCTGCAGGATCAGCGTGGTCGAACGATCCGGATATTCGTTGGTGCCGAACGCGAAGCGATCGAGCGCCGCAAGATTGCCGGCATCGCCGATCAGCGCGAAGCTGGCGATCGAGGAATCCGCAAGCACCGGCGCGCTGGTGTGGAACTTGAGCCACCTCGCGATATCCGGTGTCGCCGACATCGCGGCATCGAGCCAGATCGGCGTGTCGTGGTCGAACAGCGTCAGCGCGATCGCAGACGAGCCGCGCATCATGCCGGCGGGCGTTCCCGCTTGGGCCGTGATGCGCTGGACGTTGCCCGGGCGCGCCATTGCGTCCATGACAGAGCGGAAGGTCGACTGCGCCGACAACACCTTGTCGGCAAAGCCTGTGGGCAATTCGGCAACCGTCGTCATCGCATCATCCTTCACCGCGCACCATCGTGTAGAAATCGACCCGCGTCGCCGCGGTTTCCGCAGCCTTGCGGCCGCGTTCGGCGTCCAGGCTTGCGCGCAGCGGCGCGATCACCTTCGCCTCCACCTCGCCCGACAATTCCGCCGACTGCACCATGGCGTCGCACAACGCGATCATCTGCGCCTTCTGGCTGTCGCGGCCGAGCGTGTAGCCGAATCCGACATCGCCGGTCGCAAGCCGCACCGCCGCGCGCGACACCGTCGCCTCGCCCAGATTGAACGGCGCCCCGTCGCCGCCGATCCGCCCGCGCACCATCACGAGGCCGTTCTCCGGCTCGCGGAGGTTTTCATGTGCCGGCACCGCGATATCAGCTAGCCTTCCCGCGATCTCCGCAGCGCCGGACTGCGCCAGCACCGCCATCGCGGCCTTGCGCTGCGCTTCTTTGCCGTTCCGCACCATCGAGTTCATGAGCAACCTTGCCTGAATCAAGTTGTCTATGATAATAGACAACTTGATAGCGAAACGCCATGACTGTTTCGTGACAAATCGACGATTTCTGGTTATCACCGCGCCATGAGCATGCAGGAAAGTTCCGGCGTCGCCTTGTGGCGGCAGGTCGCCGACGGTATTGAGCGCGGCATCGCCGACGGCCGTTTTGCCGCGGGCGAAAAGCTGCCGGGCGAGGTCGAAATCGCTGAGACCTATCGCGTCAACCGCCACACCGTGCGGCGCGCGCTCGCGGCGCTCGCGGAACGCGGCCTGGTGCGCGCCGAACGCGGCAGCGGAACCTATGTCGAAGCGCAGCGATTGGCCTATCCGTTGCGGTCGCGAACACGGTTCTCCGAGATCGTCGGCGCCGGCGGCCACGAGCCTCGTGGCGAGCTGATCGACGCCGGCAGTGACGTCGCCACCCGTGAGATCGCGCGTGAACTCGGTTTGAAAACCGGCGCCCCCCTGATCCGGATCGAGTCGGTGCGGCTCGCCGACCGCACGCCGATCTGCGTCTCCACGACCTGGCTGTCGGCCGAACAGTTTCCCGACGCCGGCAGCGTATTCGCCGACGTCCACTCGATGACCAAATTGCTGGCGCATTACGGCATCAAGGATTACCGGCGCTCCTCGACCCGGATCACCGCTGCGATTGCGGACGCCACCGACGCCGCGCGGCTCGATCTCGCGCTGGGCCGTCCTGTGCTGGTTGTCGATTCGACCGACGTCGACACCGCGGACAAGCCGCTGGTCACCAAGCGCTCGCGCTTCGCAGCGGAGCGGGTGGAGTTTCTGGTGGAGAATAGTTGAGTATTCGTAGGGTGGACAGAGCGAAGCGTGCCCACCATCGCAAACACGCCGTGAATGGTGGCACGGCGCATCCGCGCCTTTGCCCACCCTACGAACTACGCAACTGCGCGCTGTCCAATAATCGCAAAGCGCAGCTTGCTCGAGATGAAGTCGATCACGGCGACCGCGATCAGGATCATCAGGATCAGGAACGACACCTTCTGCCATTCCAGCACCCGGATCTGCTCGGCGAGCTGCAGGCCGATGCCGCCGGCGCCTACGATGCCGATGATGGTGGCCGAGCGCGTGTTCGACTCGATGTAGTAAAGCACCTGGCCGGCGATGACAGGCAGTACCTGCGGCAGCAGGCCGAAGCGAATTTCATGCAGCGCGTTGCCGCCGGAGGCCTTGATGCCCTCGACCTGCTTGCGGTCGGCGGCCTCGATCGCTTCCGAGAACAGCTTTCCGAACGCGCCGAAATCCGAAACCATGATCGCCAGCACACCGGCGAACGGGCCGAGGCCGACCACGTTAATCCAGACCAGCGCCCAGATCAGCGTGTCGACGCCGCGGATCGAATCCAGGAAGCGGCGCACCGGAAAGCGGATCAGGTTCGAAGGGATGATGTTGCGCGCCGCCAACAGGCTGACCGGCAGCGCCAGGACGGCGGCCAGCGTGGTGCCGAGCAGCGCGATCGACAGCGTTTCACCCATCGCCTGCATGTAGAGCGGAAACGACGAGCCCGGGTTCGGCGGGATCATCATCATGGTGATCCAGCCGAGCTGGCTGACGCCCGAGATCAGCTTCGATGGCGAGAAGTCAAGGTCGACCAGCCCGAACGCGAAGATCGCGAGCGCGGCCACGATCATCGCCGGCGTCGCCAGCCGCGCCGAGGCGGGCCGCTGGAACACATCAGGATATTTCGCGCGCAGCTCGGCGGTGTCCGGCTTCGGCAACTGACTCATCGGCGCGTCTCCTTGCCGAACAACTGGGCGCGCAACCACCCCGTCGAGATGTCGATGATGAAGACGGTGACGATGATGGTGACAAGGATGGCGCTAACGTCGGAATAGTAGAACTTGCGGATCGCGACCATGAACTCCTGGCCGATGCCGCCAGCGCCAACGAAGCCCATCACAGAGGCTTCACGGACGTTGATCTCGAAACGCAGTAGCGCATAGCTGGCATAGCCGGTCACGACCTGCGGCAGCACCGCGAAACGCATGCAGGACAGCCAGCTTGCCCCGGTGGAGCGAATACCCTCGACCAGCTTCATGTCGGCATTCTCGACGATCTCGGCGAACAGCTTGCCGAGCGCGCCAGTCGAATGGATCGCGATCGCGAGCACGCCGGCCATCGGCCCGAGCCCGAAGGCGATCACGAAGATCAACGCGAACACGATGCCGGGCACGGTGCGGGCAAATTCCAGAAGGCGGCGTACCGTGAAGCGCAGCCAGGGCGATGGCGAGGTGTTGTGCGCGGCGAAGAAATTCAGCGCAAAGGCGAAGACCGCACCGATCAGCGTGCCGACATAGCTGATCAGGATCGTCTCACCGAGCAGCCGCAGCCACTTCTTCAGGCCCCAGAACCACTCGACCGGATTGGTCCAGACCCGCGCGCCGGAATCCAGCGTCAGGATACGATCGAAATAGCTGAGGAAATTGCCGAAATAGGTGAACAGCGTGCGCAGGTCCACTTCCGCGCCCACTGCGGCGATCAGCAACGCCGCGCAGAACACCGCGGCGGCAAGCGTCATCTTCAGCCGCTTGCGCGCCACGGCCTTGCGGTAGGCGTCGTTGAGCACCGCAAGCTGCGGGGCTGGAAGGATGGATACAGCCGTCGCCATTACGGACCAATCTGGTTAAGGGACGAGCGAAAAAGGGCCGGGTCGTCCAACCCGGCCCAATTCACTGGCCTTGCGCGATCAGGACGCCTTCTTGCGCAGATTGTCCACGAACTTGATCAGGTCGATGGTCTTGTCGTAGTCGGCGTTGGTGATCGGGGCCCACGGCTGGTTCTTGCCGTCGGAGAGCTTCTTGAAAGCTTCCGGATCCTTCTTGTCGGCCTCGAGGAAGGCCTTTTTGATCGCGGCCTTCATATCGTCAGGCAGGCTCTCGAGATAGGCGTAGGGCGAGTTGATGATGAGGTCGGACTTCACGATGATGCGGAAGTCTTCCTTCTTCAGCGGCGTGCCGTCGCTCGACTTCACCATGTTCTTGTTGAGCATGCGGGTGAGGTTCGAATCGTCGTCGGCGTTCCACCAATTGGCGGCGACGTCGACGGTGCCCTGCGCCAGCGCCAGCACAGCGTTCTCGTGGCTGCCGGTGAAGACCACCTTGGAGAAATAGGCGTCGGGATCGATGCCCATCGCGTTCAGCTTGAAGCGCGGCATGTTGTTGCCCGAGGTCGAGTTGGGGTCGACCAGGCCGAGGTTCTTGCCCTTGAGGTCCTCGATCTTGTGGTACGGGCTCTTGGCCAGCACATAGAACACCGAGTAGTAGCCCTTCGAGCCGTCGGAATTGACGTCGATCACGAAGGCGTCGGTCTTGACGCCGGTGACGCGGGCGCGGGCGAACGACGCCGGGCCGTAATAGCCGATCTGGATGTTGCCGGCGCGCTGACCTTCGATGACGGCAGCGTAGTCGTTGGCGACGCGCAGGACCACCTTGACGCCGAGCTCCTTTGATAGATAGCTCACGAACGGGGCGAAGCGGTCGGAGACGCCGGAGGCGTTCTCGGCCGGGACCACCGCGAAGGTGATCTCCGGATATTTGGTCTTCCAGTCTTCGGCCGAAGCCGAGCCGGCGAACGCCAGCGCGGCAGCGCCGGCCAGCACGATGCGACGAGTGATCATGGTAACCCCTCCATAAGTTGCGACGTTCAGGCGGCGGCGACGGAGCCGAGCGCCGGAACAGTTGCGCCATCGGGCGCGGGCAACGGCGCCCCGCCCATGACATCATTGGCCTCGAGGTCGTAGAGTTCTCGGGCGATGTGGTCGGTCAGCGTCGCCGGTGCGCCGTCGAACACGACGCGCCCTGCCGCCATGCCGATCAGGCGGTCGCAGTAGCTCCGCGCCAGATCGAGCGAGTGCAGATTGCAGAGTACCGTGATGCCGAAGTGCTTGTTGATGCGCAGTAGCGCATCCATCACGATCTTGGTGTTGCGCGGATCGAGCGAGGCGATCGGCTCGTCGGCAAGGATGATGTCGGGCTCCTGCACCAGCGCGCGCGCGATCGCGACGCGCTGCTGCTGGCCGCCGGAGAGCTGGTCGGCGCGCTGCGCCGCGAGCTGCGCGATGTCGAACTGCTCGAGCGCGGACATCGCCAGCGCTCTGTCGTGCTCCGGCCACATCTGCGCCAGCGACCGCCACGACGGAATCTGCGCCAAACGGCCCATCAGCACATTGGTCAACACGTCGAGCCGGCCGACCAGATTGAACTGCTGGAAGATCATCGCGGAGCGCGCGCGCCACTGCCGCAGCGCCTTGCCGTGCAGCGCTGTGACGTCGGTGCCTTCGAACAGGATGCGGCCGGAGGTCGGATCGGCGAGACGGTTGATCATCCGCAGCAATGTCGACTTGCCGGCGCCGGAGCGGCCGATCACGCCGACGAAGCTGCCCGGCGCAATCGAAAAGGACGCGTTGTCGACCGCGGCTTTTGTGCCGAAACGGCACGTCAAACCATCCACCACCAGCATGCAATGCTCCAACCGCGCCGCGTTGGGGCCATCGCTATCCCCGGTGTTTAACAGTTATGTGACGCGGCTGCTGCGGTGCGGCGATCGTACACACCACCATGGTTGCAGTCATCGCGATGTCATGCTGTTGTCATCAAGCACCTTGATGAGAGGCCCTCCTCGTTGGAAGTCGTGATGAATGTGGAGGCAATGATGGCCGGAAAAGCACTCTCGGTCGTACCGACAATCGATCCCACAGCATCGGTCCGCGAGAGCAAGCTCGGCACCTATACCGAGGTCGGCGCCCGCACCATCCTGGTCGAAGTCAGCATGGACGACTACTCTTATGTCGTGAACGACAGCCAGATCACCTACACTACGATCGGCAAGTTCTGTTCGATCGCGGCGATGACCCGGATCAATCCCGGCAATCATCCGATGCATCGCGCAACACAGGCGCATTTCACCTATCGTGCCAGCGCCTACTTTTCGGGCGAGAACGACGACACTGACTTCTTCAGCTGGCGACGTGCGCACCACGTGCATATCGGCCATGACGTCTGGGTCGGTCACGGCGCCGTGGTGCTGCCGGGACGCAACATCGGCACCGGAGCGGTCGTTGCCGCCGGGGCGATCGTGACCAAGGACGTGCCCGCCTATACTATTGTCGGCGGCAATCCGGCACGACCGATCAAACGGCGCTTTTCGGAAGCGGTCGCCGATCGTCTCACCGCGCTGGCGTGGTGGGAGTGGGATCATGAGACACTTCGCCGCGCCCTGCCCAATTTTCGCAAGCTTTCGGTGGAAGACTTCCTCGACAAGTACGAGGCCGAGGGTGCGGCCCAATCACACAGCGAACCACGGAGTGCCGCATCGTGACTGATATTTTCATCGAGGGCGGCCGCACGCTGGTGGACGGCGTGTTCGTCGAGACTTCGCTGCGGACGTCGGGCCGCGATATCGGCGCGCTTGACGGCGAGCAAGGCCGCACCGCGCTCCATATCAATGCCGGCGGGTTGCTGGTCTTGCCGGGCATCGTCGACCTGCACGGCGACGCCTTCGAGCGCCAGATGATGCCGCGTCCCGGCGTCGACTTCCCGACCGACGTCGCGCTTGTTGACAGCGACCGGCAGGTCATCGCCAACGGCATCACCACTGTCTTCCATGGCACGACCTGGTCGTGGGAGCCCGGTCTGCGCAGCGCCGAGAATGCGCGGAAGCTGCTTGAGGCGATCGAGGCGCTGCGGCCGCAGCTTGCCGCCGACACCCGCTTCCATCTGCGCCACGAGACCCACAATCTCGAAGCCGAAGCCGAGATCATTCAATGGCTCACCGAAGGCCGCATCGATTTGTTCGCCTTCAACGACCACAGCAACGTCAAGCCGAAGAAGCGCGGCCAGCTGGCCGAGCGCACCGGTCTTTCGCACGAGGCCGTCGGCGAACTGCTCGACCAGGTCGTCGCCCGCCGCCCCGACGTGCCCGCCTCGATCGCAAGCCTGGCGGCCGCCGCGCGCGCGGCCAATGTGCGCATGCTCTCGCATGACGACAACAGCCCTGCCATGCGCCAGGAGTTTCGCACGCTGGGCGTCACGATCGCCGAATTCCCCATCAACGAAGAGACCGCACGCGACGCCGCCGCGGCCGGTGACTTCATCGTGTTCGGCGCGCCCAATGTGGTACGCGGCGGCAGCCACACTGGCTGGACCAAGGCCTCCGACATGATCGCCGAGGGCCTCTGCTCGATATTGGCATCTGACTATTACTATCCGGCGCAGCTGCTCGCGGCGTTTCGCCTTGCCGCCGACGGCATCCTGCCGCTCGCCAAGGCCTGGGATCTGATCTCGTCGGCTCCGGCGCGCGCTGCCGGGCTCAAGGATCGCGGCGCGCTTGCGGCAGGCCACCGCGCCGACATCGTCGTCGTCGATGACAAGGTGCCGCTGCGGCCACGCATCGTGGCGGTCATTGCCGCCGGGCGGCTGGTGCATCTGACGGATGCCGGCCGGCTCGTCCATTCGCCCGCGCCGCGCAAGACGGTTGCGGCGGCGTAAAGCGGCCTTATTCTGGCGATCATGGCAAATCATCCGCGCTACGCGATCTACTACGCGCCGTCGTCCGACAGCGTGCTGCACCGCTTCGGTTCGACGCTGCTTGGCTACGACGCCGCTGATGGCGGCGACCTGCCCTTCCCCGATGGTGTCGCGTCCGACTGGCGCGAACTGACGCAGGACCCGCGCAAATACGGCTTCCACGCCACGCTGAAGGCGCCGATTTCGCTCGCTGACGGCAAGCGCGAGGCCGATCTCCGAGACGCCTGCGCCACCTTCGCGCGGCGTGCGCGGCACATTCCGGTGATCGAGCCAGTGGTCGATGCCATCAGCGGCTTCATCGCCGTGATTCCGGCTGTTCGTTCGGACGAACTCCAGCAGTTCGCCGCGGACTGCGTCACAGAGTTCGACGCATTCCGCGCACCGCTCTCTCCGGAAGATCGCGCGCGGCGCAACCCTGCGAAACTCACCGCGCGGCAGCGCGACTATCTGGATCGCTGGGGCTATCCTTACGTGATGGAGGAATTCCGCTTCCACATGACACTGACCGGGCGGCTGAACGACGAGCGGCGCGGTCCGACCGTGGCGTGGCTGCGGGAGCGGTTCGCGACGACGGGCCTCACGACGCTCGCAATCAACCGCATCGCGCTGTTCAGGCAGGACGACGCCGCGTCGCGCTTCCGGATCATCGGAAGCTGGCCGCTGCGTTCATAACGGCGCGCTACTCGTCCGGCCGGGTGCGGGCGATGATCTCAGCGGCGCCCTCGTCGAGCAGTTCCAGTCCCACCGCACGGCCGAGTTCGCGCGGGCGATCCGCGGCACCGTGCCTGACCACCTCGACGAAGCGATCCCCGGATACGTCGAGCACGGATGCGCGCAGCGTCATCTCGTGGCCCGCGATCATGGCGTGGCCGGCAATCGGCGAATTGCAGTGGCCGTTGAGGACCCACAGCACCTCGCGTTCGGCCTCGGCGCTGAGCCGCGCCTGTGCGTTGTCGATTCCCGCGAGGTGCGCACGCGTCGTCCAGTCAGTCTCGACGCATTCGACCGCGACGATGCCTTGGCCAACCGCCGGCAGCATTTCATCGACGGTAAAATCATGCGCGATGCGCGCGGTCATGCCGATGCGCTCGAGGCCGGAGCGCGCCATCACCAGTGCATCCGCCGGTCCGACCTCGCCTCCGTCAGGCAACCGCTGCTTGTCGCCGCGATCGAGCTTTGCGATCCGCGTGTCGGCAGCGCCGCGATACTGAATCACGGCAGCTTCGGGAAACAGCCGGCGCAGATAGGCGGCGCGGCGAACCGCATTGGTCCCGATCATGAAGCCCTTGCCGCGGGAGGCGCGGAAGGTCTCCAGCGACAGGCCGGACCTCAGCACGAGCGAATCGTTGGCAGCGTCGCGCGCGAGCATCGCCGCGATAACGAGACCGGGTGTCTCTTCATTGCCCGGCACGTCCTTCAGCGAATGCATCGCCGCCTGCAGCGTGCCGGATCGCATCGCCTCGCGGATCTCGGCGACGAAGGCACCGCCCTTGCCACCGTGCCGCAGCAGCTTGCTGGTCTGGTCCTGGTCGCCGCGGGTCTCGAACTTGACGACTTCGACGGCAAGGTCCGGCGCCGAGGCGCGCAGCAGCCGCGCGACCTCGTCGGTCTGCGCCAACGCCATCGCGCTTTTGCGCGTGCCAATCCGTAAAGCCTGTCCCGACACGGAATCTCCGCCGCAATTAGACGTCAACAGCGGGCATTAGAACAAAAGGCCTGTCAAAACAATGGTTTTTGCCCGCGCTAGACAGCACTCAAACGATGTCCTCGACCAATTCAACGCCGGCCTCCGTCATGGCCGCGGTGGCTGACACGAGCGAGCCCGCGAGATCGATGGCGCGGCAGCCCGACAACACGACCGCGGTCTTGAAGCCGAGACGCCGCGCATCGAGCGCCGAATACTGCACGCAGTAATCGGTCGCCAGTCCTGCCATGACAATGCGCTTCAGGCCGCGCTCGCGCAGATAGCCCACGAGCCCGGTCGGCGTCTTCAGGTCATTCTCGAAGAACGCCGAGTAGGAATTGATCGCCGGACGAAATCCCTTGCGGATGACGAGTTCGGCCTTGTCGGTGGCCAATTGCGGATGAAACGCCGCCCCCGGAGTGCCCTGGATGCAATGATCGGGCCATAATGTCTGCGGGCCATACGGCATCGTGATGGAGGAAAACGGCGCGGCTCCCGGATGCGAGGTCGCAAACGAACGGTGTCCCGTCGGGTGCCAATCCTGGGTCAGCACGACATGGTCGAACCGCTCCGCCAGCCGGTTGACGACGGGCACCACCGCGTCGCCATCCGCGACGGCCAGCGCCCCGCCCGGACAGAAGTCGTTCTGCACGTCGATGATGAGCAAAACGTCATCAGGCTGGATCTTCATCGCGCTCACGTTCCGATCCGGAGCGGAGCGCGCAGCTTGCGCAAACAGGCGATCACCGACAGCGCGGTGATGCGGCCCGTCTTCGGGTTCTCCGAGGGAATATTCTCGATCATCATCGAGAACCGCGCGGAATCGGAATCGACCTCGATGCGGTGGGTGTTGCGGGTCACCGTCGGGTCGGCCCAGATCTCGACCCGGGTGCGATCGGGGCCGATGCCGGCGAGCGACAGTGCCACCGCGACGTTGAGATTGGCCGGAAAGCCCTTTGCGGCGTCGCGCGCGCTGCCTTCGAAGATGCGCAACGGTTCGGTGATGCCTTCGATCTGGATGTTGTTCTCGACCAGATGCGGTGCGCCGAGCAGCCCCGCGATGGGCTTGCGCGTCACAAGCGTCGCCGAATGGATGGTCCCGACCGCGGCAGCGGTGACGGCGTCGAGCCCGATCAAGGCGCCGGTCGGCACGATGATCTGGCCGCCATGCGCCTTGGCGAGATCGATCAGGTCCGCGTTCTGCAACAGCGCGCCGACGCTGAGCACGACCGCGGTCTTGCCGCGCTCGACCACTGGCGCCACGATCGAGCGGACCACCTTGCTCGGCGCGCATTCGACCACGATGTCGGCGATTTCGGCGAGTTCTTCGATCGGCACCAGCTTCGGCGCGCTCTTGAGGCCTGCGAGCCAGCCGCGATGCTTGTCGGGGCTGTTCGCCGACACGGCCACGAGCGTCAGGCCCTCGATGCCCTGATCGAGCGCCTTGACGATATCAGCACCGATCGCGCCGAGCCCGGCGACTGCGACACGCGTCTTTGTCCCTCGCTCTCCCATCACTTCCCGCCGGCCAGCATCTTGACAAGGCGATAGAGATATTCCTCGCCATCGTAGAGCGATTTCACGAGCACGCGCTCGTCCTTGCCATGATTCCGGTTGTCATCGACGTCGGCAGCAAGCCCGGAATGGCCATAGGTCGGAATTCCCGCATTGCGCAGAAACAGGCCGTCGGTCGCACCGGCGCTCATGACCGGGACGATCGCGGCATCCGGCCAGAATTCCTTCGACAGCTTCTCGATCGATCCCATGATCTCCTCGTCGAGCGGCGACGGCGGGCTCAGCACGGCCTTGCCGCCCTTCACCTCGATCTGCTTGTCATCGAGCGCGCGCTCGATCTGGGCCTGGACGCCTTCGATCGGCTCGCCGGGCAGCACCCGGCAATTGACCCCTGCGGTCGCAAGCTGCGGCAGCGCGTTGATGGCGTGGCCGCCTTTCAACAGAGTGGCGACGCAGGTGGTGCGGAGCTGCGCATTGTATCCGGGGATCCCGGACAGCCGCGCCAGCGCCGCCGGGTCCGGCTGCGGCGCCAGGATGGCGCGGATATCGTCGGCGTTCTGCTTGCTCTCGGTCTCGGCGGTCTTGGCGAAATAGATCCGCGTCGTCTCATTGAGATTCATCGGGAAATCGTAGTTGGAGAGGCGAACCAGGCCTGCGGCGAGGCGATAGATCGCGTTGTCCTTGCGCGGCAGCGATGAGTGGCCGCCGCGGTCCGTCACCGTGAGCTGATAGCCGGTCGAGATTTTCTCGCTGGTCTGCACGCTGTTGCGGATCGCCTTGCCGTTCTTTAGGCCGACGCCACCGCCTTCGTTCAGCGCGAACTCGGCGTCGATCAGGTCGCGGTGGTTCTTGATCAGCCACTGGATGCCGAGGCCGTTGCTATCGCCGATCTCCTCGTCGGTCTCCAGCGCCACGATGATGTCGCGGTCGGGCTTGTAGCCCTCCTTCTTGTAGCGGATCAGATTGGTGATGAAGGAGGCCGCCATGTATTTGTCGTCGCTGCTGCCGCGCCCGTAGAAATAGCCGTCCTGCTCGGTGAGCTTGAACGGATCGAATGACCAGTCCTCGCGGTTGGCGGGGACGACGTCGAGATGGGCGACCAGCAGGATCGGCTTGCGCGCGCCCGAGCCGTGCAGCCGCGCCACCAGATTGCCCTTGTGCGGCGCCGGCGAGAACACGTGGACGTCGTCGTCGGAAAAGCCCGCCGCGCGCAGCCGTGCGCCCATCGCGTCGGCCGCCTTCTGCGTATCGCCGGTTGCGGTGGTCGTGTTGATCTCGACCAGCTCCTGGTAGATGCTGCGGGCAAATTGCTGCTGCTCGGTCAACCCGTCAGCCGCGGCGCCCGTTGCAAGCCACAGCGGACCGAGGACGGCCGATAGCAGCAGCGATCGACCTATTTTTCTGATTTTGTGCGACATCGCGCTCTCCCGGAATCCCACCGCCTCACCGGGCCGGATTCAGACAGGCGGCACGTGTTTTGGCAAGCGGGCGAGCCGTTTCATTTGCGCGCGCATGCCCCGCACTTTTGCTCACATTATTTGGCATCCTTATTCGGATCCTTGCTCCTGTCTTTGGCCGCGACCACCTCGATCTCGACCAGGAAACCCGGATTGGCGAGCGCGGCGACCCCGACCACGGAGCGCGCCGGCAGGTTCGGCTGGCTGCCGCCGAAGAACTGCGTGTAGCCCTCCATGAAGGCCTTGAAGTCCATCGGCGCCGACGTGCTGTGCACCAGGAACACCTGCATCTTGACGACGTCGCCCATGCTAAGCCCGAGCCCTTCCAGGACGCCCTTGATGCGGTTGAGCGCGCCGATGGTCTGGGTCCTGATGTCGCCATAGGCCTGCGGGCTCGACGGATCGGCGTCCTTGTTGATCACGGGCGGCACCTGGCCGCTGATATAAACCGTCGTGGCATTGCCGGTGACGGTGACGGCCTGCGCGATCGGGAACGTCGAGTTGGGGATCGGATGCCGGATCACGTCTGCAGAGGCAGTAGTCGCCGCGGCCGACAGCGCGGCGCCCAGCACGATGGTTGCAAGCTTCATGAGTCCCCCTCGATGTGTTTGAGCATGATCTTTCGGAAAACCGCTTCACACTTTTCCGGATCATGCTCTAATGGCGCGCGTCCTGGACGTCCCTGGCCGTCACCGCGTCCGGAAAGTCGTTGCCGAAATGCGTCCGCACATAATTCACAACGGCGGCAACCTGGCCATCGGTCATCATGTCGCCGAACGCCGGCATGCCGCGGCGGCCGTTGACGATGAGGAAGATCGGGTAACTGCCAGCTTCGAGGTTCTTGTTGCCGGCGAGCGACGGATAGGTCCCTGCCCCGACAGCCCCGGTCGCATCAGGCATGTGGCAGCCCTGGCAGACATTGGCGAACAATTCCTCGCCGGTCATCTCAACGAAGCGATAGCCGGAACTGAAGGTGCGCCGGCTCGCCGCGCTGTCCTGCCCGATGGCCGAGGTGGCCGACAGCAGCGTCAGTGCGGCGACCGCCGATATGCTGACTCGCATCATCATGTCTTCACCACGCGTTCATGCAGCCGCGCGATCGCGTCGAGCGAGGACAGGATCGCGCCCTCCTGCCACGCCGGCAGATCGGAGGCATGCTCGCCCGCCAGCACGATGCGGCCGTCGATCTGGCAGAGATTGCGGTAATGCTGCGCGCGCCCGGCATCGCTCCATTCACCGCTGCAGCCAAGCGTGAAGGGCACGCGATGCCAGGCCACCGCGACGCCGGTTTCGAACTCGCTTTTGTACTGCGGATGGATCATGGCGCCGAACTCGACGGCGCTGGCGACGCGTTCAGCGGGCGTCATCGCGGTGAACTCGTAGGCATTAGCGCCCTCGTATAGATAGGCGCCGAGCAGGATGCCGCGCCCAGTGCGGTTAAAGCCGTAGTTCGGATAGGCGATCTGCCGGATCGGCAGGTCGGTGAAGCTGATGCCGCCATAGATCGCCTCGTCCTCCTCCCAGAACCGGCGCTTGAATTGCAGCCCGATCTTCACCGAGTCGGCATAGGGCACCGCATCGATCGCGTTCTTCATGGGCGCGCTGACATCGACCGGCAACTGGCTCAGGATCGACAGCGGAATAGTGCAGACGCACCAATCGGCGGTTGCCTGCTGCACGACGGATGGATTTGTCGCATCGACATAGCTGACGGTGACGCCGGAGCCGTTCTGCTGGATTTGCGTCACCTTGGCGTTATAGCGGATGAGATCGCCGACCTCGCGCGCGAAGGCCTTTCCGATCATGTCCATTCCGCCGACCGGCTGAAACATCGTGGTCTGGAAATTGTAGCGCGAAAACGCCTGCAGATAGCGCCATAGCCGCGAGCGCAGAATCTCCGACAGTGCGATCGGATCGCTCAGCAGCGGATCGGCGGTCAGCCCGCCACCGGGATCGCGGGTATATCCCCGGAACTCGGCGGAGCCGAGATTGGAATTGTACTTGTAGTCGCGGTCGAGCGCGCCCCAGGCGCGCAGCGATTGCAGCAGGATCTCCTGGTCTTCCTTTGTGACCGTCTCGTCGAGCTTGCCTTGTTGGGTGACCTTGGCGAGCAGCTCCGATACCTGGCCCTGGAAATCCGCCTTGATGCTGCGCAGACGCTGCGGTTTGCCGTCGAATGCGCGTGCCGCATGCAGATAGGCGTTGTGGTTGATCTGGATGAAGGGTTCGAGCGCGACGTTGAGCCGCCGGCAATAATCGAGCAGCGCGCGATGGTGGTACGGAATCCGCCACGGGCCGGGATTGATGTAGAGCCCCTGCTCGAACTCGCAACTCTGCCTGAAGCCGCCGAGCTCGACAAAACTGTCGCCGCCGCGGATCGTCCAGTTGCGGCCGCCGGCGCGGCTGTTGAATTCGAGGATCTGGACCTTGTAGCCGGCCTTGCGCAGCTCCAGCGCCGCCGTCATGCCCGCCAGCCCTGCGCCGAGGATCAGCACGGAGGCGCCTTTCGGATCGCCGGGAAGCTCGAGCGGACCCTTGTAGGCGGACTCGGACGCAACGCCGAGGCTCGTCATTGCATGATACATCGCCGAGCTCCCGGCGATGGTACCGATCAGCGCGAGCAGGTCTCGCCGCTTGATCACAGGTCCGTTCTGCACCGGCGTTCACCCAGCCTTATTCATCGTATGGAGAGGGAAACGGTTGACGCGACCGCTGTCAAGAAAGGCCGCAGGCTTCCGCGCGCACCCACACGCGCTTTTGATGCATCAGACCACGCGCTCGAGATGCACGCGCCGGCAATCCATCTCGTAGTCGAGGCCTACCACCGGCGGCCGGTCGAAATGCCAGGTCAGGCCGTTGCGGAACACGCCGCGGCGGCCGAGTTCGCTTTCGAGGACCGGATACGCGTCGTGCACGGTGTAGAGTTGCACTGCGGTGGTGTCCTTCCAGGAGCCGCCGAACGCGCTCATCCGTCGCTCCATCTCGTTCAGCACCGATTTCGCCTTGGCCAGCATGCCGGCCGGGCTGGTGTCGCCGAGCGCGACGATGTGGTCGCGATAATTGGCCTTGCCTTCGACCGATTCCCCGCTGCCGGCCACGACGAAGCTCGCGGGCGCGTCCTTGGCGGCCGGCACCGTATATGAGAAGGCGTGGAAGCTCGGCTCGTTCGGCGGATCGATCTTCGGACAGACATTGCTGCGTGCCACCGGATTGACGCCGTCGCGCATCACGCCCCACTCGATCAGTGTCTTGATGTAGATTTCGTTGAACGCCTTGAAACCTTGCTCGGTGAACGGCGCCGGCGAGCGCAATTCGCAGGCGCCAAAGGCCGTGAGCGGACGCCCCGAGGCCTTGAGGATGTCAGCGATCCGGGCAAAGCCCGCCTTCAACGGCACCGGTTCAAAGAACCTGACGCGCTCGATGGCGAAGCCCGGAAGCGCACTGACGCCGCAGGAATACTGGCTGACGCCGGGCATGAAACGATAGCCGCTGTCGGGAGCCTCGATGGTGGTGGTCATTTCGCCTCTTTGGATGTGAACGTGATGGATTCGGTCGTCACCGCGACGTCTCCAATGCAGGATACACTCGATTCAAGATGCCAAACAACGCGGTGTCATCACCCGCCACCAGCGTAGTCCTGGCGAAAGCCAGGACCCGTAGCCACTGATGTTGGTTGTAGAAGGGAGTGCGGCCCCCGCGCCACAATAACTGGCATTTGGGGTAATGGGTCCTGGCTTTCGCCAGGGCGACGCGGAGTTGTTGCGCGGTCTGAACGTCATACGTTCGCCATCTCGCGACATGATTTGCCCGAGCTTTGCTCTTGGTTTTTCGCCCTCTTTAGGTAGAGGGCGCAGGGAAAGCCGGGTGCCGATCGCACCCATGGGCCCGGTGCAACAGAAAGCACCGGGGTAGGACCACAGGTGTAACCGGAAACAACCCGGCTTTCCCTGCGCGATGGGTTACGACTTATACGTGCTCTCCCCGGTGAGACTGGGCTTGCTTGTCACCGCCGTCAGCAAGAGACATCAGTCTCTCGCTGACAGGACACCTGCCACTAGGGCGTCAGGCCTGCACGACTTCGCCGTCCGCTTCATGCGCACTCGTCTGTTGCGCAATCGGCGTCCACCGCATCCCACCGCGCGTTCGTGACGTGCGCTCGCCCCTCAATCGGGTGGGACGGGCCATTCATACACCGAGTTTCGCTTCTGATAAATAGAAATATTTTTAACGCGACACCTTGCGCCGTCGGGCAAATCAGTGATCGGCGTGTGAGGGACGTACCGGCGGAAGGGTTCCCTCCCCCCTTGCGGGGACCCACAAGCGGGAGAGGGAGCCGAGTTCCTTCGCGGTTGCTATTCGACCTAATCTCATCCGCCCTAGCCTTGTGTGCGCTGCGCTTCTAGGCTGCGGCTGTAGCGCGACATCGCAAAACAGAACACGAAGTAGATCGCGCCGACGAAGACGTAGACTTCCACGCTGAAGGATTGCCAGGCCGGATCGACGATCGCGGTCTTCGCCGTCGTCAGCAAATCGAAGATGCCGATGATCAGGACCAGGCTGGTGTCCTTGAAGAAGGCGATGAAGGTGTTGACCAGCGGCGGGATCACGTGGCGGATCGCCTGCGGCAGCACGATCAGCGCGTTCTTCTGCCAGTAGGACAGCCCGATCGCATCCGCGGCCTCATATTGCCCGCGCGGCACGGCCTGCAGGCCGCCGCGTACGACTTCCGCGAGATAGGCGCCCGCGTAGAGGATGAAGGCGATCTGCGCGCGCAGCAATTTGTCGATGTTGACGCCGTTGGGCAGGAATAGCGGGAACATCACGCTCGCCATGAACAGCAGGCTGACCAGCGGGACGCCGCGGATCAACTCGACATAGAGCACGCAGAGCGAACGGATCGCCGGCAGTTTTGAACGCCGCCCGAGCGCGACCAGGATTCCAAGCGGGAAGCCGAAGGCGAGCCCGAAGGTCGCCAGGATCAGCGTCACCGGCAGGCCGCCCCAACGATCCTGCGAGACAAAGGACATGCCGAACAGGCCGCCCCACATCACAAGCCCGATCACGACCAGCGCGGCGCCCCAGAGCAGGATCAGCTCCTTGCGCCAGAAGCTGCGCCGGCTCGAGACCACGAACAGCGCGATGAAGATCGCGACCGCCAGCGCCGGCCGCCATTGCTCGTCGAATGGATAGGTACCGAACAGGATGAAGCGGTACTTTTCGGGGATCACCGCCCAGCAGGCGCCGAGACCGTGCACCGCGCGGCACGCGCTGGTGTCGCTGCCGGGCATGGTCCAGACCGCGTTGGCGATGCCCCATTGCCAGAGGCTGATGCAGGCCTTGCCGAGCACGGCCAGCATCAGCAATGTCACGATGCTGGACGGGATCGACGGGAACAGATTGGCGCGCAGCCACGCAGTAACCTGGCCACCGAGCGTCCGCGGCGCGCGCGACCTGATGACCGGAAGCGGATCCTGCGGGACATCTGCGACTGAGCTCATCTCAGCGCTCCACCAGCGCGATCCGCGCATTGTACCAGTTCATGAAGAAGCTGATGCCGAGGCTGATGGTGAGGAACACCATCATGATCAGCGCGATCGATTCGATCGCCTGCCCGGTCTGGTTCAGCGTCGTGTTGGCGATCGAGACGATGTCCTGGTAGCCGACCGCGACCGCAAGCGAGGAGTTCTTGGTCAGGTTCAAATACTGGCTCGTCATCGGGGGGATGATGACGCGCAGCGCCTGCGGCAGCACGATGTGCTGCAGGACGAAACCGCGTTTCAGCCCGAGCGCCTTGGCGGCATCCGATTGCCCGCGCGGCACGGACTGAATGCCGCTGCGCACGATCTCGGCGATGAAGGCGGAGGTGTAGGTGACGAGCGCGATCAAGAGCGCAAAATATTCCGGCGCCAGTGTCGCCCCGCCGACGAAATTGAAGCCGCGCAGCTCAGGCAGCGTGATGCCCCAGTCCGCACCCGCGAGATACGACACCAGCACCGGCAGCACGACAACGAGGCCAAGCGCATAGGACCAGGCCGGCCGCCTCTTGCCGTCCAGCATCTGCTGCGCGATCAGGCGACGCCTGACGAGGTGCAGTACGATCAGCCCGACGATCAACGCGAGGATCGTCCACCAATTGGATTCGTGCAGCGGGACCGATGGGATCACGAGGCCACGATTCGACAGGAATACGCCCTCGACCGGCTTCCATGCCTGCCGCGCCGCCGGCAACCCCTGCATCAGCACGTACCAGAACAGCAGCTGCAACAGGACCGGCAGGTCGCGCAGCACCTCGACATAGACGGCGGCGAGCCGCGACAGCAGCCAGTTCGACGACAGCCGCGCGATACCGATGAGCGTGCCGATGATGGTCGCCAGCACGATGCCGATGACGGCGACCCGCAGCGTATTGACGATACCGACGAGGAAGGCGCGCAGGTAGGTGTTCTTGGGGCTGTAGTCGATCCAGCTATCGGCGATCGGCATGCCGGCCTCACGGCCGAGGAAGGCGAAGCCGGTCGAGATGCGGCGCGCCGAGAGATTATGGACGGCGTTCGACCACAGCCAGGCGACAACAGCGATCGCGATGCCGACCACCACGATCTGCCAGAACAGCCCGGCGACGCGCGGATCGCTCAGCGACAGGCGCCAGGGGCGCGCAGGAGGGCGTTTCGGCGTCGATGTCGTCACAGCACAAGGATCCTCGTGAGAAGCGATCTTCTGCCATGCGCCGGGGGCGCACTTCATATGTTGCACCAAATCGTGATCTGTGCAACATATGTTTCATGGCCCAGGCTCAGCCGAAACCATCGCCCCTCAACGAATTGTGCAGCGCGCTGCCCTCGCTGCCGATGCGGTTGCAGGAGGTTGGTCGTTTTGTCGCGGCTAATGACTACGACGCCACGACGCGCTCGATGCGCGACCTCGCCTCTGTCGCCGGTGCCGATCCCGCTTCCTTTACCCGCCTCGCCAAGGCGCTCGGCTATTCCGGCTGGGATGAGTTGCGCGCCGCGCTGACCGAGGCGCGCCGGCCCGCGCAGGTGTCGCCGTTCTCCGGCCGCGCCAAGCGCCGCGCCGGGCCGAATGCCGATGTCACGCTGGTCAACGAGAAACTGGAGGCCGAAGCCGCAGGCCTTGCGCGCATCTCGTCGAGCGCGATCGCGGACGCTGCCCGTGCGTTGCACAGCGCTGATAGAATCTGGATCACGGGGTTTCGCAGCTGCCGCAGCGTCGCGGAGCTCCTGACCTACCAGCTCCGCCTGTTCCGTCCCGGCGCGGTGCAGCTGGTCGGCGGCTCCGGGCCGTTCGACCTCGACCACGGTGCGTTCCGACCCGGTGACGCCGTCGTCGTGCTCGGCTTTGCGCCCTACTCGACCGCCAGCATCGAGACCGCGCGCGCGGCGCACGAGGCCCGCGCCACGCTGATCGCGATCGCCGATACGATCAGCGCGCCGATGGCCGAGGGCGCCGACCACCTGCTGCTGTTCGAAGCCGCGACCTCCCCCGGCTTCTTTCCGAGCCTGACCGGCGCGATCGCCATCGCGCAGTCGCTGGCCGCCGTCACCTTCACGCTGGGCGGCGCGAGCGCCAAACGCAAGCTGGAAGAGACCGAGGGCCGGTTGGCCGAGATGTCGCAATATTTTGTCGAGAAAGGATGAGTGTCATGGCAGTCCCCTTGGCAGCCCCCTTGGCAGCCCCCAAGAGCCGCGTGATGCATCGAAGCCTGCGCGAGACCCCGCCAAAAGCGATCGGCGGCGACGGCGTTTGGCTGATCGCGGAGGATGGCCGCCGCATCCTCGATTCCTCGGGCGGTGCCGCGGTCTCCTGTCTCGGCCACCAGCATCCGCGCGTGCTTGCCGCCATTGCGAAGCAGGCCTCGACGCTCGCTTATGCCCATACCGGTTTCTTCTCGTCCGAGCCCGCCGAAGAACTCGCCGAGCGGTTGGTCGGACACGAGCCCGGCGGATTGGGCTACGTCTACTTCGTCAGCGGCGGCTCGGAGGCGATCGAGGCCTCGATCAAGCTGGCGCGGCAATATTTCATCGAGTGTGGCGAACCGAAGCGCGCACGCTTCATCGCACGCCGCCAGAGCTATCACGGCAACACGCTGGGCGCGCTGTCGGCCGGCGGCAACGCCTGGCGCCGCGAGCCCTATGCGCCGCTGCTGTCGCCCGCGTTCAGCCATGTCACGCCGGCCTTCGCCTATCACGAGAAGCACGACCATGAATCCGAGAGCGACTTCGTCAGCCGCCTCGCGGCCGATCTCGAGGCCGAATTCCAGCGGCTCGGCCCCGACACTGTTGCGGCCTTCATCGCCGAGCCCGTGGGCGGCGCCACTGCCGGCTGCGTGCCGCCGCCGGAGGGATACTTCAAGGCGGTGCGCGAAATCTGCAATCGCCACGGCGCGCTGCTGATCCTCGACGAGGTCATGTGCGGCATGGGCCGCACCGGCACGCTGCATGCTTGGGAGCAGGAAGGGATTTCGCCCGACATCCAGGCGATCGCCAAGGGGCTCGGTGGCGGCTATCAGCCGATCGGTGCGATGCTCGCCAGCAACGCCATCGTCGACACCGTGCGCAACGGCTCCGGCGCGTTCCAGCACGGCCATACCTATCTGGCGCATCCGCTGGCCTGCGCCGCCGCGCTCGAGGTGCAAAAGATCATCAGCGACGAAAAACTGCTCGACCAGGTCAAGGAGCGCGGCAAGCAGCTCGAGCAGCGGCTCACCGAGCGCTTCGGCAATCACCGCCACGTCGGCGACATCAGGGGCCGCGGCCTGTTCTGGGGAATCGAGCTGGTCGCCGATCGAGCTACGCGCCAGCCGTTCGATCCCAAGCTGAAACTGCACGCGCGGATCAAGTCGGCCGCCTTCGCAGGCGGGCTCGCCTGCTACCCCTCGGGCGGCACGGCCGACGGCCAGAGCGGCGACCATGTGCTGCTCGCCCCGCCCTACATCGCGACATCAGGCGACATCGACATGATCGTCGAAAGGCTAGGCGCTGCGGTCGACAGCGCGTTGAAGGATATTGGTCAGGGAGCATGATCCGGAAAAGTGGGTACCGGTTTTCCGACAGCATCATGCTCAAACACGAGGGGAGTAAAATGTACAGGGGCATTACCATTGCAGCATTGCTTGTCGCAGGCGTTTCAAGCGCAACGGCAGCGACACTCGACACCGTCAAGCAGCGCGGCACGCTGGTGTGCGGCGTCAGCGCCGGCTTCGCCGGTTTCTCGGCCCCGGACTCGCAAGGCAATTACAAGGGCCTCGACGTCGACTATTGCCGCGCGCTCGCCGCCGGCGTGCTCGGCGATCCCAACAAGGTGCGCTATGTCGCACTGACCGCGCAGAACCGCTTCACGGCGCTGCAGTCCGGCGAGATCGACGTGCTCTACCGCAACTCGACACAAACCTATCTGCGCGGCACCACGCTTGGCCTGCGCCAGGGCCCGGTCAATTTCTACGACGGCCAGGGTTTTGTGGTGAAGAAGGACACCGGCGTAAAGGACCTCAAGGGTCTGAACGGCGCCACCATTTGCGTTGCGCAAGGCACTACGCATGAGGTGACGCTCGGCGATTACGGCCGCGCCAACGGCATCGACTGGAAGCCTTTGGTGTTCGACCGGGTCGACACCATGTACCAGACCTTCTTCGGCGGCCGTTGCGATGCCATGACGCAAGATGCCTCTGCGCTCGCCGGCGCGGTCGCGACCGCAGCGCCGAAGGCGGACGATTATGTCGTGCTGCCGCAGACCATCAGCAAGGAGCCGCTCGGCCCGTTCACCCGCAACGGCGACGAGGTCTGGAGCGACATCATCACCTGGCTGCATTACGGCCTGGTCGAGGCTGAAGAGCTCGGCATCACGCAAGCCAATGTCGACGGAATGACGACGTCACAGGTGCCTGCGATCCAGCGCCTGGTCGGCGCATCAGGCGATCTCGGCTCGCGGCTCGGCCTCGACAACAGATGGCTGGTCGCGGCGATCAAGGCCGGCGGCAATTACGGCGAGATTTTTGAGCGCAATGTCGGCAAGGCGAGCCCGCTCAAGCTCGAACGCGGCCTCAACGCCAGCTGGACCAAGGGCGGCATGATGTACGCCATTCCGTTTAAGTAATAGTCTTCACCTCGCCCCGCTTGCGGGGAGAGGTCGGATAGCATCGAAGATGCGATCCGGGTGAGGGGGAGGCTCCGCGTACCTTCCTCTCAGCTATTATGACGATAGAGCCCCTCACCCCAACCCTCTAAGAGCGAGCTTCGCTCGTCTCGACCCCGTGAAGAACGGGGAGAGGGAGAAGAAGCAGCGACCATGCGCATCACGCTCATTCACGCCCTGAAGCACTCGATCGTGCCGATCGAAACGTCGTTCGCACGATTGTGGCCGCAGGCGCGGCTGATGAATCTGCTCGACGACAGCCTGTCGGCCGATCTCGCGCAGGACGGCAAGCTCACCGAACGCATGACCGAGCGCTTCCTGACCATGGGCCGCTATGCGGCCTCTACCGGCGCCGACGGCATTCTCTTCACCTGCTCCGCGTTCGGGCTCTGCATCGAGGCGGTCGCCCGCGAACACGCGCCGATGCCGGTGCTGAAGCCGAACGAGGCGATGATTGAACAAGCCGTCGCGAAAGGAAAAAAGATCGGCCTGCTCTCGACCTTCCCGCCAACGCTGGTCTCGATGCCGCCGGAGTTTCCCTCCTCGGTCCAGCTCGTGCCAAAGCTTGCCGAGGGCGCATTGGCCGCGCTCGACCGTGGCGACCGCGCCGAGCACGATCGGCTCGTGGTTGAAGCGTCGAGAGACCTGCGCGACTGCGACATGATCGCGCTCGCCCAGTACAGCATGGCGCCGGCGGCCGAGCGCGTCGCCGAGGCGACCGGCAAGCCGGTGCTGACGACGCCCGACAGCGCGGTGACGAAACTGAGGACGATGCTCGGGGTCGGTTAAGGAGTCCTAAAATCGTTCCGTCCGGCAAATTATGTGAACCACATCACATATCCGACCGGCAATTGAAGGTAACATCCCGCCGAGGGGCGCAGGCTGAATTCGATGGAAGACGCTAAAGCACCGAGCGCACCAACGGCACACCCTCAGGGGTCCGTCCAACGGAGCGGGGCATGGTCGATCCATCAGTGGCAAAGCAGCTTGTCCAGGCCATCATTGACAATTTGCCGAAACCTGTCCCCGGGCAGCGGCCGGTTCACACGCTCGGCATCGGCGTGGAGGCCAAATTCGTGGCGTCGGATGTGGCGCGCACCTATTGCATCGCAGAGCACTTCCAGGGACAGCCCGTCGACGTGTCGGTGAGATTCTCCAACGGATTGGGGGGGCCGGACCGGCATGATGGATGGTCCGACGTCCGGGGAATGGCGGTGCGTTTTCACCTGTCGGAGGGGCTGGGAAGCGACCTGATCGCCACGACGCTCGGCGAGTTCTTCGTCCGCAACGTCGATGACTTCTTCGAATTCTCGAAGATCGCGACGCTTGCGCCGTATCGAAGAGAACACTGGTGGCGGAAGTTTTGCGACCTCTTGAAGCTCAAGGTGCCGCCGCGCAACCCGTACCCGGGCGAAACCGAGAACGTCGATGCTGGAGCGCTCCATTATGCCGACCTGCATCGCTTTGCCCAGCTGGGCGTATTTCAGGTGGCTGCGATCGGCGCACCGGTGAGCTATGCCCGCGCGGCCTATTTCGCGGTCCACACCTTCTGGGTAACAGCTCCCGATGGCGTTCGCCGCCCCGTTCGCTTTTCCTGGCAGCCGGTCGCAGGCGTTTGCAACACCGATCCGGAGGCCGTGCCGCGCGATGACTATCTGCGCGCGGAGCTGCGAGACCGCCTGCGACGGTGGCCGGCCCGGTTCATGCTGATGATGACGATCGGCGAGGCGGGCGATGCGCTCGACGATCCCACCAAGCCTTGGCCGGGGACACGAATCCGGATCGCGATGGGGACCCTTACGCTGAACAAGGTAGCCGAAGATCAGGAAAAGGCTGGCGAACGCATCAGTTTCAATCCGAACCGTCTCGCACCAGGCATCGACGTCTCCATGGATCCGATCCTCGAGGCCCGCCTGGGCGCCTACGAAGCCTCGCGTGAAATGCGCGGCGGGTGTCCCTTCAAGTGGAGGCCGGACCATGCCAAGTGACGGAGGCTTGCTCGATCGCTTTGTGGACTGGCTGCCCACCACCCTCTTCTTCAAGCGCGCGGCGTCATGGATCCTGGTGCCGATATGGGCGCGAAAAACGCCGGTGAAACCTCTCCCCGGCGGTCCCCATCCGTCGTTCCAGTATGGTGACAATGTCCAGTGCATGATGAATCTGATCATGCCGCTCAAGGTCAAGTCGCCGATCGGACGAGCGGAAGCCGCGCTGGCGATCGCGCAAAACAAGGATGCGATCTATGCCGGATTGAACAACGTCGGCACGGTGCATTTCGCGCGCTTCGTCATCGTCGGCGACAACATTTGCATGCTCTCCGTCTATGACGGGGATTTCACCAATTACATTCGAGATTTCATCGCCACGATCGGCCAGGTGTTCAATGCTGTGGTCGAACTCGTCGAAGGCGGAGATGACGTGATCCCTTGCGAGGAGCATGTCGATGCGTTCATCCAGTGGGTGCACGAGCGCGACCTGTACCAGGTGCCGGACACCGCCACCGATTTTCTGAGAGACCAGGAAGCCTTGAATGGAGACACGGCCGTGTCCGGCAATGACGATCTGACCCTGCTTCCGCGCAAATTAGTCCTGCAGCTGCGCGCCAATCCGAACGTCTCGCTCGGCAACGGCTACCGGGCTTATCCCGGATTTTCGGTGGCTCAGGTCCGCAAACAACTCGGGTTAGGCTGGTGAGCGCCATGGTCGACCTCGCTGATCTGCAGGGCAATATCTTGCGCGGCTATACCAGGAAGCCGTACGTGCGCTACCTCATCCTGGAAGTCGCCAATCGCACCGCAGCCCGGCATTGGCTCACAGCCTCGGTATCCGGCCACCGTGACGATGTTCCGCAGATCACGCGCGGGGACTGGGGGACAAACAGGCCAAACACCTGCTTCAACATTGGCCTGACCTATGAGGGATTGGGCGCCCTCGGCACGCCGAGCGCTTCGCTTGCGATGTTCCCGAACGAGTTCATCGAAGGCATGACCGCCCGCGCCTTGAAGCTCGGGGATGTCGGGCCGAGCGCGCCGGAAAACTGGCCAGCTCCCTTCAACGAGCCCAGGCGGATCCATCTCATCGCGACGATCTACGCCGAGACGATCGAGCAGTTGGACGACGTCCAGACCCGCGCCCTCGCCGATACGAGCGCCCTCACACTGGTCGGTACCCGCGAGGGCTACAGCTTTCCCGAGGACCGCGTTCACTTCGGCTACCGCGACAACATCATGCAACCAAGGTTCGAGGGCATTCATGACTCGGATCGCTATGACGACGGACAACCCAAGGCCCCGCTCGGCACCGTGTTGCTGGGACATCGGACCAACCTGGAAGGTTTGAGGTGGCGGGTTCCTCAGCCTGAAGAGTTGGGACACAACGGCACCTTCAACGCCTTTCGCGTGTTGCAGCAGGACGTGGTTGGCTTCGAGGAATATCTCGATCAGGCCGCCTCCGATTTGCTCAAGCACAAGCAGGTCGAGGAATTGCTGCCGCGCGGCGCCGAAGCGAAAATCGGCGAAATCCTCTCGATCAAAGACCCGACGCCTCATGGTGCCTTGCGCGAGATCGTCGCCGCCAACCTGTGCGGCCGATGGCGCGATGGCACGCCGCTGGCCCTCTCGGCGGACCTGCCTGATCCCGACCTGATCAAGAAGAAGTTCGACTACGTCGGCGCGTCCGGTTGCCCCTACGGAGCCCATATCCGCCGGAGCAACCCGCGGGGCGGACAGATCGTGCAACGTATTGCGAACAACGGCCGGCGCCTCGTCCGGCGAGGCGTACCTTATGGACCAGCCTATGACCGGACGCTGCCCCGTAATCCGAACGGACCCGAGCCGGAACGAGGCCTCTTGGGCAACTTCATCGGGGCGAACCTTGGCGCCCAGTTCGAAGCCATGTCCTGCGATTGGCTGAATCTCGGCCTCCAGGACCCGCGCCTCACCGGATCCAACGATGCAATCACGGGCGCCAACGATCCCAACAACAGCTGGTTCGACCTGCCGCTCAAATCCGGTAGCACGATCCGGCTGCGGGGGTTGCCGCGATTTGTCCAGACGCGGGGCGGCGCCTATGCGTTCCTGCCGAGCCTCAGGGCGATCCGCTTCCTGGGATCGTTGACGACGTGAGCCGTTGGCGCCTGAGCTGCGGCCCCTCACCCGATTTGCTGCGCAAACCGATTCAACCCAACTCCATCCCGCTCTAGCTCAGCACTCTCACCAAATCATCGGCCTCACGCAGATCGCGGGAAGTTTCCGCGGATGCAAACTTCGCCCGGGTCGATATCAGCAGGTCTCGTGCGTCGGCGCGCTTGGACGCGCTCTCGCCGGCGCTGACCAGGCGCGCGATGCTGATCGCCGTGCGCAATTCCCAACCGACTGCCCCGACCTTCCTGGCAGAGGCAAGCGAGCGTTTGAACAAGCGCATGGCGGCCCGGTCGTCTCGCATTGGTTCCTGACACAACAGTGTGCCGTGGATCCGATAGATCTCGGCAGCAGCCCAGCGCTCGCCGGTTTGCTTCACCAGGGACTCGGCCGAAGCGGCGAAGCGGCGAGCCCTTTCTATCTGCCCGATCCGTCCGAATTCCGTGGCGAGCAGAATTCGATAGAGCGGAATCTGAATGCACCGATCCTCGACGGGTAGTTTTTCGAGCAGGCCGCACAGTTGTTCGAGCACCTCCGGCGCGGAACCTCGTGCCGCCAACGCAGAGGTCGCCCACAAAGGACCGATGACCCGGTACATCGGATAGCCATACTCGTCAGCGACCTTCAGGCCGCGTTCGACGCTGTCAAGGTTGGCCGCAAGATCGCCTTCATACCAGTGATCGGACACGCCAAGAATGGAGGCAAATGCCAGCATGAAAGGATGCCCGATCTCATTCGCGAGCTGCCGCGCCGTCTCACAGCACTCTCTGGCCCGGCCGGGCCGGCCCAGCAGCCATTCGATGTGTCCGGAATAGACCAGCGACACGATCAATGGATCATGCTGATAGATCTGGACCAGCTTGCCGTGGTCACGAGGATTGTAACGGGCGCTGATCAGAGCGGCGAGTTCGCTCGCCTGCTCCAGACGACCGAGAAAGAAATTGGCGATCAGGGCAGCGGTGTACGCCATGAGGGCAGCTTCGTCGTCGCGCCACTCCTCGGCCCTCCGGACGAAATCCTGCGCATGCTCGAGGCCCTTGGTGAGTTCGCAGTTGACGAGCTTCGCTATGGTACTTCCCCACAGCACCGTCGCCTTCTCGCGAGTGGTGCCATGGCTCGCACAAAGCTTGAGTGCGCGACTGTAGGATCCATAGACGTGCGGATCGGACCACCCTGCGTTTGCGGTGTAGGCCATCGCCAGGCTGGATTGCAGCGCGATTTCGGACTCGAAGCGCTGTTGCGAAGCGGGCAGCTTCGGAATCAGCGAGAGCCCCTCGCGCAGATGGGCCACGGCCTCCTTGGTGGCTGATCGGCTGAGCGCCGATTTGCCCGCCTGAAGCCAGGCCTCGATCGCTTCCGGAATATTGCCGGCGCGCGCATAGTGATACCCGAGCACGGCGGGCTGACTGCTCTCCCGGATCGCAGCCTCCTGAAGCAGCGATGATGCAACACGCGCATGCAGCTCGCGCCGCTCCTCCTTGAGTAGCGAGGAGTAGGCGACTTCCTGGATCATCGCGTGCTTGAACGCGAAGGTGGTGCCTTTGGATTTCTCAACGCGATACACAATCTCGGCGCTCTCCAGTGCCCGCAACGCGTGTTTCAGCGTTTGGTCGTTACCCGGAAGCACGTTGAAGACACCTTCATAATCGAATTGCCTGCCGAAGACGGAGGCGATCTGGGCGACACGCTTGGCCGGACCGAGGCGATCAAGGCGCTCCATCAGCGAGTCCTGAATGCTCGACGGCACCAGCGGTTCGGGCAATTTCTTGCTCAGCGCCACGCCGTCAGCGGCGAACTCGACCGTGCGGGCATCGATCACGGCCCGCGTAAACTCCTCGATGAAAAGCGGCACGCCATCCGTTCTCGCAACGATCTGGCTGGCGATCCGGCGCGGGACGATATCGCTGCCGGCAACGGCTGCCACCATTTGCTCGCATTCGCGCGGTGCCAGCTTCTGCAGAGCAATCCGTCGAACTGCCGGATCCGACAACCAGTCTGCCTTGTAGTCATCGCGATGTGTGATCAAGATCATCACCCGCTCGCCGGAACAGCGCTCCGCGATGCGTTCCACCAGTTCGATGGTGGTCGGGTCGATCCACTGGACGTCCTCCGCGACGATCAGGATCGGCCGCTTGCTCGAGGCCGCGATGAGAACATCGATGAACACCTCGAAAGCCCGGTCACGCTCAAAGGGAGAGCCGAGATCCGCGGGTTCGTATTCCGGGCAGGCGGGTATCGACAGGACAGCCCCGTAGTAGCTGAGTGCGTCTGCGACTTTGGGGGCTTCTCTTGCCAAAAACGAGCGCAATTTTGCCAATGCGAGTTCCGCATCGTCGGCCTGCTGGATGCCGGTCACGCGCCTGAGCCGCTCGATTTCCGGGGCAAGCGGCGTGTTAACGTGGAACGGCGAGCATTGCAGCGACACAACGCTCCGCCGAGAGGCATCGAGGGAGCTGCGGAACTGGCGGATCAGCCGTGACTTGCCGATGCCAGGTTCGCCGGAAATGACGCCGACCTGTCCTGAGCCCGCTACCGTCTGCTGCCACATCTCGGCAAGCAATGCGCTTTCGCTGGCTCGGTTGATCATCGGAGCAAGAGGCAACCTCTGCGCCCTGTCGAACCTGCTCTCGCTGGAGGCGAGCGCTTCCGCGCTCCAGGCGTCGACCGGCTCCTCCACGCCCTTGAGCGGTCGTCTGCCAAGCGGCGCGTAGCTGAACGTTCCGCGGGTCAGCTCGTAAGTGCTCGCGCCGACCACGACACCATTCTCATTAGCGAGGCCCTGCAGGCGGGCAGCAACATGTGCGGAGCTGCCGAACACTTCCCGCCGCTCGGGGGGCTCGCCGGGCACGCTGCCCACGACGACCACCCCCGTGTTCACCCCGATCCGCACACCAAGGCGGACGAAGCTGCCATCCGACAGCGGAAACTGATGTTCCTTGATCGCCGCGGCGACCGCGAGCGAAGCGCGCACCGCGCGTTCGGGATCATTTTCATGGGCTTGTGGCACGCCAAAATATGCCAACAATCCGTCGCCGATCAATCTCGCGATGTGACCGCCGTAGCGGTGAAGCTCCTCGTCGCAGATATCGCGGTAGGTTTTGATAATCGCAAAGAATTCTTCGGGATCGATGCGCTCACTCAGGGGTGTCGAGCCGACGATGTCGATAAATGCCACGGTAAGCTGCCGGCGCTCGGCATGCGGAGCCTCGCTCTCGACGTTCGCCGGCGACCGCGTCCACTGAAGTCCGCTCGCCTGATCCGCACTCGGCAGGCTACTCATGACGCCACCATGTTCCGTTTCCGCCGTACCTGCCGCGAGGCTAGATAGACCGCGAGCCTCCGGTTGACGCTGCCAAGCTGCCTGCACTCAGGCAGGAGGCCAGCAATCCCAAGGATTGAACACCACGGGCTCGCAGCCGTATAGCTGATTTTGCGCCGGAGGACTATGATTTGGAATGGCGATGCTTCCCATTCCCTCTTGAGGGCGGGTCCACCACCGCACGACGTTGTGCTCGCCGATCTTCGACTTTAGTCAAAAAGCTGTCGCAGGCGCGACGTAAACTGCTGGTGAGCTATGGGCCACTATCCGCCATCGGCAACCGCATCGTGGACGTTCAGATCGACGCCCTGCGGATCCTTGATTGTGGACACCGTGACCAGAGAGATCAGCGACAGTACCGCGATATAGACGCCGACACGCCAGGATTCGCCGTAGGTCCCGATGATCCATTGCGCGATCATCGGCGCGAAGGCGCCGCCGAGAATGGCGCCGAGCGCGTAGCCGATCGAGACGCCGGAATAACGCACCTTGGCCGGGAACAGCTCGGCGTAGAGCGCCGCCTGCGGCCCGTAGGACAGGCCGAGCGCGACGGTGAGGCCGACCGCGCCGATGAAGAACAGCAGCAGGTTCTTGGTGTCGATCAGGAACCACATCGGCACCGCCCACAGCACCATCAGCCCGTAGCCGATCTGGAAGCACCTGACGCGCCCGATCTTGTCGCCGAGGATGCCGCCCACCAGCGTGAAGATGAACCAACTCACGGCAGCCAGCGTTCCGCCGAGCAGGAGCTGCTCCGACGGCATCTTCAGCGTGTTGGCGCCGTAGCTGATGATGAAGGCGATCAGGATGTAGCCGGCCGCGTTGTTGGCCATGAAGATCAATGCGGTGCGCAGGATCTCCTTGCTGTGGTTGCGGAACAGCTCCTTGATCGGCGCGGCCGATTCCTTGCGCCGTCGCTGCATCGCCTGGAACACCGGAGATTCCTCGACGGTACGGCGGATCACGATGCCGACCACGATCAAGAGGATCGACAGCAGGAACGGGATGCGCCAGCCCCATTCGATCATCGCCTGCTTGCCAAGCGTCGTGGTGAGCACCCACAGCACGCCGGTCGCCAAAATCATGCCGAGCGGCGTGCCGATCTGCGGGAACGAGCCGAAGAAGCTGCGCCGGTCGCGAGGCGCCGACTCCACCGACATCAGCGCAGCCCCGCCCCATTCACCGCCGGCCGAGAATCCTGCAGGATGCGCAGCAGGATCAGGAGCGCCGGCGCCCAGGCGCCGATCTGCGCGTAGGTCGGCAGCATGCCGACCAGCGCGGTCGCAGCCCCCATCAGGAGCAGCGTGACGACGAGCATGTTCTTGCGCCCGAACCGGTCGCCGAGGTGGCCGCAGACGATGGCGCCGAGCGGACGGAACAGGAACGACAGGCCGAGCGTCGCAAACGACACGATCTGCGCCAGCAGCGGATTGTGCTGGTTCATCGGCGCGAAGAACAGCGCGCCGAACACCAGACCCGCTGCCTGCGCGTAGACGAAGAAGTCGTACCATTCGATCGTGGTGCCGACGAGCGTCGCGGTGAGAACCTTGCGTTCCTCATCCGACAGTTCAGCGCCGCGCGTGCGCGCCGACTGTTCGATAGACATGTGGCCTCCCCTGACCTGGTTCTTGTCCGTGCGGGGGCGCTCGATCTGCCGCGGCGCCATGCCCGCATGGTTTCTGTTGCCGGGATAGCAGAACTTCGCGCAGGGCACGAGCGAAATAGTTGCACACGCAACGGTTATGGGGATGGCGACGCCCGGCTCCTGACCGGGCTACCTCACCCGCGATTGACGGGCACCCATCCCAAAACGCCCGTTGTGCACCGCAGCAAGATGGCTATGGTTCGGAGTTCCCAAGAGGTGGATAAGTGTCTGAAATCAATGCCGATGCCTGGGTCTCCTCAGGCCACCGCCCGATGGGCTTTCCCGAATTCGTTGTCGTTATCGCTTCCATCATGGCGTTGAACCCGCTGGCGATGGACATGATGCTGCCGGCGCTGCCCAACATCCGCTCCGCATTTGGCATCGTCGACGCCAACCGTCCGCAGATGGTGCTGTCGATCTTCCTGGTCGGCTTCGGCGTCGGCCAGTTCATCATGGGCCCGCTGTCGGACCGGTTCGGCCGCCGCCCCGTGCTGCTCGGCGGCATGACGGTCTACTGCATCGCCGGCCTGCTCGCGATCATGGCGCCTTCCCTCGAGACGCTGCTGCTGGCGCGCGCGCTGCAAGGCCTCGGCACCGCGGCAACCCGCGTGATCGCGACCTCGATCGTGCGCGACTGCTACGCCGGACGGCGGATGGCGAGCGTGATGTCGCTGGCGATGATGGTGTTCATCGCGGTCCCCGTGATCGCGCCGTCATTCGGCCAGGCCGTGATGCTGCTGACGCATTGGCGCGGCATCTTCGTCATCCTGATGGTCTATGGCGTGATTGCGCTGGCCTGGAGCGCGCTGCGCATGCCGGAGACGCTGGCACCGGACAATCGCAAGTCGCTGGCGATCCCGGACGTGCTCTCCGCGTTCCGCCAGACCATCACCAACCGCCAGACACTCGGCTACGCGCTCGCCGCCGGCGCCGTGCAGGGCGCGCTGTTTGCCTTCGTATTCTCGTCGCAGCAGGTCTTCACCGAGATCTTCAAGCTCGGCCATTTCTTTCCGGTCGCCTTCGCGGCGTGTGCGGTCGGCGTCGCGATCGCCGGCTTCCTCAACTCCCGCATCGTCGGCCGCATCGGCATGCGCGTGATCTCGCACGCCGCGATATCAGGCTTTGCCGTCGTCGCCGCGGTGCTGTTCGTCGCGGTGAAGACCGATATGCTGTCGCTGCCGCTGTTCATGGCGCTGGCGGCGCTGATGATGTTCGCGTTCGGCCTGATGATGGCGAACTTCACCGCGCTCGCGATGGAGCCGCAGGGCAAGATCGCCGGCACCGCCTCCTCGCTCTACGGCACCATCACCACCCTGCTCGGGATCGGCATCGGCACCACCATCGGCCAGAACTATGACGGCACGCTCGTACCGTTCGCGACCGGCTTCTTCCTCTGCACGCTGGCCGCACTGGCGGTAGTGCTGGTGACGGAAAAGGGCCGCATGTTCCGACCGCACCATCATCCGATTTGATGACTACTTTCCGGGCACCGACGAAAACAGATAGACCAGCCCCTCCGTCATGGTCGGGTGCGTGACGATGAGATCGCGCAGGGTCGTGTAGGGCAGCCCCGCGCTCATCATCAACTGGACCGGTGCCAGCAGTTCGCCGGCGTTGACGCCGAGAGCGGTGAACCCGAGAATTCGATCGTCGTCGCCGATCAGCGCCTTCAGAAAGCCGTGGGTCTCACCGAGCGTCTGCGCTCTGAGCACGGCCGCCGTGGGAAGCTTCGCCAACCGATAGCCGAGGCCCTGCTGCCTGGCATCGGTCTCGCGCAGACCGATGTGCGCAAGCTCGGGATCGGTGAACAGCGCGTAGGGCACCTGGCGGCCGATGGTCGTACGCCTTTCGCCTCGGAGCGTTCGCTGCACGATACGGTAGTCGTCGAAAGCGATATGCGTGAAGTGGGGGCTGCCGGCGCAATCGCCCACCGCATAGACGTTGTCGGCGGTCGTCCGCAGCACCTCGTTCACCTCGATATGCCCGGTCGCGGTGAGTTTGATGCCGGCCTTTTCCAGTCCGATCCCGTCCGTGTTGGGCGCCCGGCCGACGGCTGCGAGAATGTGGGTGGCCCTGATGGTCTCCTCGCCGGCCGCGGTGCTTATCTTGACGACGACCCCATCTCCGGAGCGTCCCTCCACAGACTCGACCGTGGCGCCCAGCAGGAACCGGATGCCCTCCGCGGCAAGCAGTCTGCCGAGTTCGGCCGCGACATCTTCATCCTCGCGCGGCAGCAGCCGCCCGCTCCGGTCGATCACCGTCACCGCTGAGCCGAAGCGCGCCATGGCCTGCGCGAATTCCAGCCCGACATAGCCGCCGCCGAGGATCAGCAGATGTCCGGGCAAGGTATCGAGTTCGAGCTCTTCGACATGCGTCATCGGCTGCGCCTCGCGCAGACCGGCGATTTCGGGAATGATCGCGCGCGATCCCGTACTCACGATCACCGTGTCGGCGCTCAGTGACCGGGCACCGCCGTGCTCCAGCTCAACGGATAAGTTGCGGGGACCGGTGAACACGCCCCGACCGTGGATGAACTCGACGTGGTTGGCAGCGAAGCGCTTATTGTGAATCTCAACCAAGCCATTCACCATCGCGCGTTTGCGGTCGCGGACCACGGTCATGTCGATGCCGGGTGCCGGGGCGTTAAGTCCGAAGTCCTGCAGTCTCCGCGCGTACCAGGCTACTTTGGCGGAATGCACCACGTTCTTGCTCGGCAGACAGGCGATATTGGGACACGACCCGCCGACGTAGCGCCGCTCGACGAGCGCAACACGTTTGCCCTCGGCGCCGAGCGACCAAGAGAGGTATTTGCCGGCTTCTCCGCTACCGAGCACCAGAGCATCGAAGGTTTCGACCGGTGATCCTGCACTGACCATTTTTGAATTCCTTGCTTGTCGCGAACCGGCGCGCTTCAGGACCTCGCCCAAGCGGATGTCATGTGACCCTTACGCGTCCGAACGAAAGGTTAGCTGCCCGGCGTCAGGTTTTCTACGGTCCCGACAGCGGACGATGCCTTCGCCCGTTCCGCCGGAGGTGCCGACCGCTCGGATTGCCGCTTCCGCAGTACTCTGTCGCTGATATTACGCCTGGAGACTGATAGTGTCGGTCCCACGGGAGAAACCAGCCCCGTCACGAATGTAGAAATGTGGGTTCATGACGCAGTCTGTTGCGGGTCGTGATTCAACAAACATAAAAAGCGATGCGTTTTTCCTTATCGATCCGCGTCAGGGCGATGTCGAGGACGACGCTGCGAGTCCCGGACAAAGGTCGTTGCTCGCGATCGCCGGAAGTCTGCTGGTCGAAATCAGCCTGCCGAAGTTGCTGTTCGCCTGGACGGTTTCGCTGGTGTTGCCGGCAGTACTGCTCGGCCTCACGCCGCTGGTGGCAACCGCATGGCTCGCCACGGTTTCGGGGCATATTCTTGCGCTAACGGAAGTCGGCGCCGCACTGGTACTGGCCGTCCTCGCGGTGCTGGGATGGATCGGATGGCGGCCGTTGTTTCGGGTCGCCGAGACCAACTTCTGGTCGCTCAACGCGCTGGCCGTGCAGCCGGCCTATGTATTTTGCCGTGAGGCGCTGCGCCATCTGGCGGAGCGGACGTTCGCCCGGCATTTTACCCCGGCCGGGCGAGCGCGGATGCGCGCGACGAGTTCCGCCGTCGCCGGCATCACCGTGTGCGGATGCGCAGCGTTCATCGCGATTCTTGTTTGGCCGGGTTCGCGCTGGATCGGCACCGCGTCTGACCTCACGGTACCGCATCACTTGATCGTGCCGACCCTCTGCAACGCCATCGTCCTGGTGTCGTGTTATCTCACGCTCGCGGCGCTGGTCTGGGGCTTTGCGGATGCCAGCATGGACCAGCCGTTCGATCTTGCTGCATTCGATACCGCGCCAGCCGGTAGCCGCACATGGCGCGTCGCGCATCTTTCGGACCTTCATGTCGTTGGTGAGCGATATGGTTTTCGCATTGAAAGCGGACGCGGCGGTCCGTGCGGCAACGAACGTCTCGACCGCGTTATGGCTCGCCTCGAGGCCATCCATATCTCGCAGCCGCTCGATCTTGTGCTGGTCACCGGCGACATGACCGATGCCGGCCGCGCGACGGAATGGGCGGAGTTCTTCGACGCGGTGACGCGGCATCCCGCTCTCGCCGCACGCATGATGGTGTTGCCCGGCAACCACGACCTGAACATCGTCGATCGCGCCAATCCAGCGCGGCTCGACTTGCCGTTTAGCCCGGCCAAACGGCTGCGGCAGATGCGGACGCTGTCAGCGATGGCTGCGTTGCAGGGCGATTGCGC
Source organism: Bradyrhizobium genosp. P (assembly GCF_049949265.1). NCBI lineage: Bacteria > Pseudomonadati > Pseudomonadota > Alphaproteobacteria > Hyphomicrobiales > Nitrobacteraceae > Bradyrhizobium > Bradyrhizobium genosp. P. The sequence continues at coordinate 7,350,259 of NZ_CP188195.1, forward strand.
ACGGGTAGACGGCGCCGGCAAACCTGCGCCGACGCTCAATGAGGCGCTGGCGCCGTATCGCCTGCGCATCGCGGCTTTCGCGGAGAGCGGCGGCCTGCGCCGCGCCGCCGGGCTCGGGCGCGTCTTCGACGATCAGTTCCCGATGATCCTGCCGCCCGATACGGAGGACGGTTTTGGCGTCGCTATCCTCAATTCCAACGCGGAAACGCATTTCTCCTTCACCAACGCACTCGGATTTGTCTCCGCCGAAGAAACCCGCCGCCTCACGACTGCGATCAGCAGGTTTCCGAAGGCGTGCTGGTTGATCGCCTTGCATCACCACTTGATCGAATATCCGATGCCGGTCACGGCGTTTTCCGAGCGCATCGGTACGGCGCTCGTCAACGGCAGCTGGTTTGTGCGCAAGCTCCGGCCGTTCGGGCCGCGCATCGTGGTCATGCACGGTCACCGCCATATCGACTGGATCGGCACCTGCGGTTCGGTAAGGATCGTCTCCGCCCCGTCGCCGGTGATGAAGTCGACAGATGACGCATCCACCCATTTCTACATTCACACGCTCGCTGCCGGTCCCGACGGGCCGCTTTATCTACTTGCGCCCGAGCGCATCGAGATCGCGGGGATCGAGCTTCGATCCGCTGACTAGTTGATCTGGTTGATTTTCGTCCGTAGCGGTCCGCCGAGCAGGTCGGCGAGCCACCGGCTCGACGGATGCTGGCCGCAGAAGCTGAGAATAGCGAGGGCGATCGGCACGCCGATGAAAGTCCCGAACAAGCCCCACAGAAAGGTAAAGAAGAAGATCGCGAACAGGACGACCAAGGGAGAGATCGAGAGCACGTTGCCTGATACGCGCGGCTCGATATAGCTGCCGACGACGAACTGGATGACATTGAGGCAGGCGAAGACGCCAAGAACCGCTTGCCAGGTGTCGAACCGCGTCATCGCCAGTAAAGTCGGAAACAGCGTAGCAATAAAAGGACCGATGAACGGGATATAGTTGAGCACGAAGGCGATCACCCCCCATTCAACCGCGAACGGCAGCCCGATGATCCAGGCGAACGCCCCGACGAGCAGGCCGGTCATGATGCTCATCTGCGTCCGCACCAGCAGGTATTTCCTGAACTTCTCCGCGGTCGCAGCGCTGCCGTCGAGAAGCACGCGCGCTGCCTCGCGGTTGTCGAGTCCTTCGATCTTCCGCCTGATATCGTCGACTTCCAGCAAACCCAGGATGACATAGACCAGTGCAATCAACCAGAAGCTGAGCGTGGTGTTGACGCGGCCCGCGACCTGCTGTGTCGCACGCAACAACCACGCAACGTTGAAATGCTCGGCCCACAGACCGGCGACCGATACGCCGTGGCCGTCGAGCCATGTTATCAAGTCAACATAAAGCGTTTGGTATCGTGGCGCATCCGCGATGAGCGAACGGCCTACCCGGCCGAAGCCCCAGACCACCATCGAGCCGAAAGCGAGGCATACTGTGATCGTTACAACGATCGTGATCGCCAGCGCCACGAGCTTCGGCATCCGCGCCTGCAGCCGGTTCTGCAACGGCCACACGATCGCGATGATGAAGATTGCGAGCGCAACAGGGGCAAACACCTTGTTTGCCTGCGCGACGGCGGCCGCGAGCAGGACCGCCGCAATGATCCCAACGGAGGTCTTCATGCCCCCACCATGGTTTGAAGCTCAAGTGCTTTGAGAAACATACCGGCAACTGCCGGAGACGCAAACTCAATCCAGCCAATTCAAGCCAGGTGACTGCTCTGGCTCATCGTCATCGCACAGCGATATCCGGGGCCGCAGGCATGCTCCCCGATATCGCTTATCCAGGCTGCAATTCTTGGGACGCGTCAGGCTTCCTTCGTCCGCCCCACACTGCTCCGTGCTCGCGCCGGAGCCATACGCCGCCGCGACGTGGCGAATCCCTCCATCCCGAGTTGCCATTGCAGGCCGACGATCGCGCCCTTGGTCGGCTGCAGCAAGCCTAGCGCGCTGAACAGCGTGAAGGGCAGCCAGATCGCCAGTTGCAGCCACGCCGGCGGCGCGTAGGTCATTTCCATCCAGAGCAGCGCCGGCACCACGATGTGACCGACCACGACGATGACGAGATAGGCCGGAAAATCGTCGGCGCGCTGCGGGGTGAAATCTTCGCCGCAGATTTCGCAATGGTCGGCGACCTTCAGGAAACGGCCGAACAAATGGCCGCGTCCGCAGTTCGGGCACTTCATCGTGAAGCCACGCAACATCGCTTTTGGCAGTGAGACCGTTTCCGTCATGGCCGTCGTCCTTGACCTGATCTGATGCTCCATACAATATGCATTGCGAGACCTACAATCAAAGACAATTCGCCGGATTGCATGGATTGGATCCCTACAGTTTCCGAATGGCACGGCCCGATGTTCCAGCGCATCGTCGACGCACTCGCGGCCGATATCGCCAGCGGCCGGCTGGTGCGCGGCGAGCGGCTGCCGACCCATCGCGCGCTGGCGTCGGCGCTGGACATCGATCTCACCACGGTGACGCGCGCCTATGGCGAGGCACGGCGCCGCGGGCTGCTGGATGCCCGCGTCGGCCAGGGCACTTTCGTCTCCGAGACCACCGCGCGCGCCGCATCCGATCTGCCGGCGCCTGTTAACATCGACCTGTCGATGAACCTGCCGCCGCAGCCGGTCGAGGCCAATCTCGATCTGCGCATCGCGCAAGGGTTGGCGACGCTGCGTGCCGACGCCGGCTTTTCCGCCTATCTCGGTTACGCGCGTCCCGGCGGCAGCGCGGACGAACGCGAAGTTGCGGCAAACTGGCTGCGGCCGCGCGTGCCGGAGGCATCGCCCGACCGCATCGTGATCTATCCGGGATCGCAGGCGATCATCTTCAACGCCCTGCTCGCGCTGACATCGCCAGGCGATGTGGCGTTGACGGAAGCTTTGACCTTTCCCGGCGTGAAGGCCGCGGCGGCGCGACTCGACATCCGCCTTGTCGGCGTCGCGATGGATGCGGAAGGTATCAGTCCCGATGCACTTGACGAGGCCTGCCGCAAGCACAAGCCGAAGGTGGTCTATCTGGTGCCGACACAGCAGAACCCGACCACCGCCACGATGAGCGCCGGCCGGCGCAAGGCGATCGCCGATATCATCCGCAAACGCGGCTGCGTGTTGATTGAGGACGACGTCTACGGCCCGCTCGAACCACAGGTCGCGCCGATCGCGACCTTGATCCCGGAACGCACCTACTACGCCGCGAGCATCGCAAAATGCATCGCGCCGGCGCTGCGCGTCGCCTATTTATTGGCGCCCGATCAGGCCGCCGAGCAGCGGATGCGCGCCGGGTTGCAGGCCACCATGCAGATGCCGCCGTCGCTGATGGTCGGGCTGGTTACGCAATGGCTGCGCTCCGGGGTTGCCGCCGAGATCATCCGTGCCATCCGCAACGAGGCGGCCGCGCGCCAGCAGCTCGCGTCACGTTTCCTCAGAGGTGTCGCCTATGCGGCACGGCCGGCCAGCCATCATCTCTGGATGCCGCTGCCAAAACATTTCGACGGCACCGACCTGTTGTCGCATCTGATGCGCAACGGACTGGCGGTCGTCGGCGAAGATGCCTTTGCGGTGGGAGGCGCCGCGCCGCGCGGCCTGCGCGTCTCGCTCGGCGCCGCGCGCAACCGCGCCGAATTGAGCAAGGCGCTGCAGATGTTGTCGGGCGCGGTCCTCACGCCGGTCGGCGCAACGCAAATTGTGTAAATTTCGACGATCATCGCCGGAATATTACCGCTGGAAAATACTATGTTACATGTGATGCCCACGCTAGAACTGCGGCATTCGAGGCATGAGGCAGGGCGCAGTATTAATGTCATGCAGCTTTGATCGGGCCGTCCATGTTGCCACGCGAGCCTTTCGCGCGGCGACGATAGCGATCGTGTGTCTTGCGCCGGTCACAATCCGCTCCGCGCGCGGGTCCGACATCCCTGCCCCGTCGCCGGAAAAGCTCGAGCGCATCACGGCGTTCTTCAACAACGAGGTCGGAAGCGGACGGATTCCGGGCGCCGTCATCCTGATCCAGCAGCACGGCAAGCCGGTCTATTTGAAGAGCTTCGGCTATCGCGACGTCACGACCAGGGCGCCGATGATGCCGGACACGATCTTCGCGCTGCATTCGATGACCAAGCCGATCACCAGCGTCGCCGCGATGATGCTGGTCGACGAGGGCAAATTGTCGCCGCAGGACCCGCTGTCCAAATACATTCCGGCGTTCGCCGACGTGAAGGTCGGGATCGAGCCGGATAATGGAAACGATCTGAGCAAGCTCGAATTGGTGCCGCCAATTCGCCCGGTGACGATCCAGGACATCATGCGGCACACGTCGGGCATCACCTACGAATATATCGGCGCCGATTGGATCCAGAAGCTCTACCACGAAGGACATCTGTTCGACGGCCACTTCGACAACAGGGAATTCGTCGCGCGGCTGGCGAAACTGCCACTGTCGCGGCAGCCCGGCACGCTCTGGCGCTATGGTCACTCCACCGACGTGCTCGGCCGGGTGATCGAGGTCATCACGGGCAAGACGCTCTATCAGTTCGAGAAGGAGCGCATCTTCGATCCGATGAAGCTGAAGGACACCAGGTTCGTGCTCGATCCGGACACCGAACGGACGCGGCTCGCCGAGCCGCTGCCGTCGGACACCATCCTGATCGACGGCGAGCGCGACCGCCGCGCGCACCCCGAGTGGCAATCCGGTGGCGGCGGATTGCTGTCGACGGTGCCCGACTATGCACGCTTTGCCCAAATGCTCCTCAACGGCGGCGAGCTTGACGGCAAGCGCTACATCAGCCCCGCCGCCTTCAAGGACATGACGACGGACCATATCGGGCCGGGCTCCGGCGTCGGCCGCGACTACTGGTATTTTCCCGGCGACGGATTCGGTTATGGCTACGGCATCGCCGTGCGCACCGATCCCGGCATCGCCAAGCCGCCGCCGCCGGGCTCGATCGGCGAGCTGAAATGGGACAGCGGCAGCGGCACCTATTTCGGCGTCGATCCGAAGCTCGACATGATCTACATCTTGCTGGAGCAGACCCAGAGCGAGCGCCAGCGTATTACGCCGGCGTTCAGGAAGCTGGTCTACGACGCGTTCGAGCCTGACTAGGGCGGGATGAAGCCAAGTTGAATCGGTCGAGCGGCGGACTCGCTGCACCTCTCCCGCTTGCGAGAGCTTTGCGCAATCGCCTCTGCGGGAGTGAGGGCCTGTATCAGGGATTTTTTTGCTTGCTCTTGGACGGCGCGCGAGGATGTACGGCCTCGTTTGCCCAGCCGATCGACAGTATTGCGGAGCGGCGGTCATGCCGGAACTCCGATTGGGCGCAATATTGCCCATCGTTTGAGGTTCATGGCCAGGCAGAGAAGGCGCAGATGAGTGTGGTTGCGTGCCAGGCCCAGATAGCGAGCGCGGGCCCAGCCGTAGACGCCCTTGAGGCGCGCGAAGACTTGCTCGACCGGCGCGCGGCGCCGTCCCACGGCATCGTTGAAGCGCTTCTGTCGCTCGGTCAGGGCATGATGCTTGTTGGGCCGGAACATCAGCCGCGGCTTGATGCCCCGGGCCGCGAGCCCGGCGCGGCGCTCGTGCTTGTCATAGGCTTGGTCGGCGTAGACCGCCTTCTCGTCACCGCTGATCAACTCGTCGGCCGGCACCGTGTCGTTGACCGCGGCGTCGGTCAGCTTGCTGCGACGGATGATCGCCGAGCTCTGGTCGACGCCGACATGCGCCTTGTAGCCGAAGTACCGCTTGCCACCCTTCTTGGTCCATCGCGCATCCGCATCGCGCTCGCTGTTGACCAGCTTGCTCGGCGCGCGCCCGTCCGGGCCGGGCGGCAGTGGCTCCTTCGGTGGCTTCGGCGGCTTCACCGCCGACGGGATCAGGCTGGCATCGATCAATGTGCCTCGGCGCAGCACCAGCCCGCGCGCGTCGATCTGGCGCAGGATCTCGGAGAACAGCGTCTCGTCCAGACTGGCCTGCTGCAAAGCTTCGCGGAAGCGCCAGATCGTCGTGTGGTCGGGCGTCTCGTCACCGAGCACAAAGCCGCAGAATTCTCGGAACGAGGTCCGGTCATCGAGCGCTTCTTCCAGCTCCGGATCGGACAGCCCGTACCATTGCTGCAACAGCAGCGCCTTGAACATCACCAGCCGCGGATAGGGCGGCGCGCCACGCTCCGGTTCCGGGAGGCCGCGCAGCACGCGCTCGATAGCCGCCCAATCGACCAGCTCGCAAATCCGCCTCAGCACCGCACCCCCTTTCCCCCGCCGCGACGCCAGCGCATCTGCGAAGCTCGCTTGCCCAACCTGCCGATACGCCATCCCCAGCTCCATGTTCAGCTCGGTCTTAGAGAATCGCAGATTCGCCTTTACGCAAAGCCCTCGCTTGCGGGGGAGGTCGCCGCGCGCAGCGTGGCGGGTGGGGGCTCTCTCCTCAGCGTGACTCGCTGAGGAGAGAGCCCCACCCCAGCCCTCCCCCGCAAGCGGGAGCGGGAGCGCAGTTTCCTCGCGGTTGTAATTCGACCTCATCTCATCGCGCGTTAGGCGCGACGCTCGCGCGTTGGCCACTTGCGGTGGACCATCTCCCGCCTGCGCCGCGCCGCGGCCTCGATCAGGCTCGCCGTGCAGTCGTTACAGACATAGGCGCATTCGTCCGTGAACAGGCCGACCCTCGCGTCGAAGCCGATCCCCGCGCCGTCGACAAGACCATCGATGACGCCGCCGCAGCACGAGCATTGGTGCTGCGGAGCCAACTCACGTTCCATGACGCGACCCTTTCGCTGTCGGCTGCTTTCCACGCGCTATATGCTATCGTATATATCGACCGTGACAAGGCAGGCGGGTGAACAATCCGTTCGGGTCTCGACCCGTCAGATCACGTAAAATCCATGCGTCCCGTCGCGCCGCAATTGTTCGACGAGGCCATACTCCCAGTCGAGATAGGCCTGCATCGCCGCCTCCGCGACCTCGGTGCCCTCATAGGGGCGCCGGTAGCGGTGCGCGGGATCGGGTTTGGGCAGGACTTGCGGCGGTCCGACGTCCAGCGGGCCGTAATAACCGCCATCCAGCACGTAAACGTCCCACCCCATCTGCGCGAGCCAGGAGCCCGTCATGTCGGCGCGGATGTTCCTGTCGTCGGTCAGCACGATACGGGCCCCGCGCACCGGAGCCGCCATGTCGATCTCCTGGACGAGCTGGCCACCGGCGTAATGGCGGAAGCCGGCAAGATGTCCGGACGCATACTCGTCCGCATCGCGCACATCGAAGCGGTAGAGCGTGCGATGCGTCTCCTTCTCCAGCAAAGCGAGCTCGCTGGTGCCGATGTGCCGGACACCGGCGCGATAGGCGACGTCGCGCGCGTTGTCCTCTGCCCCATCGAATGGTCCGATGTCGCCGCGCCTGCCGGCGCCGTGCTCGAGACCGTGTTTGGCCAGCGTCCAGCCGATCGTGCCGTTGCGCAACGCCCGCACCTTGTTGGCAGCCCCGCATTGATCAGCGATTGGGTCCCGATGATCGAGCGGGTGCGGCCGGCGCAGTTGACGATGATGGTAGTGTCAGGGTCGGGTGCCGCGCGGCCCGCGCGCAGCACCAGCTCGGCGCCGGGCACGCTGACCGAACCCGGGATGTTCATGGTGGCATATTCGTCGAAGCGGCGAACGTCGAGGATCGCGATATTGGCCTTCTCCGCGACCAGCGAGGCGACCTCGTCGGCGCTGAGGGACGGCGTGTGACGCCGCGCCTCCACCAGTTCGCCAAACGCCTTGGCGTAGGAATTGACGTCCTGGAACACCTCGTAGCCGGCCGACCGCCAGGCCTGCAGGCCGCCGGCCAGTGCGCGGATGTTGCTGTAGCCCAGTGCCTGCAATTGGTGCCTTGCGGCGTCAACCAGCCCTTCACCATCATCATAGAGAACGATCGGCGCATCCCTGCGCGGCAGCCGCAGATCGGCCTCGAGCGCAATCCTGCCGGCGGCCATGTTGACGGCAAACAGCGGATGGCCGGTGGCGAAATCAGCCTCATGCCTGAGATCAAGCAGCGAGATCTCCTGGCGCAGCAGCAGCGCCGAGCGGATGTCCTGGGGTGTCACGGTTGAAATCGTCACGGAATTCAGACCTTGGCGGAAACGACGGGCCTCCTCTATACCGAAACCGCGTCCCGTCAATGGCCCGCGAGCCGCCGCCTCGGCCCCTGCGCTGCATGCAGGTCCATGCCCTTCGGAATCACGGAACGAAACGCGCCGTACCGCTTTGCTCAATCGGGGCCGCTTGCTACCGTGCAGGCGGCCCCGTTGTGCCCGATCAAGCCTTCCGGACAAGAGAAGGCAGCGGGGCCATGCGTGAAGCCCGGGAGGAAGACCATGAGAACAGTCGTAAACGAACCGCTGTCGCGCCACGCCCTCGCCTTCGTGCTGGCCGGCGGACGCGGCAGCAGGCTGCAAGAGCTGACCGACCGGCGCGCCAAGCCTGCGGTCTATTTCGGCGGCAAATCCCGGATCATCGATTTCGCGCTCTCCAACGCGGTGAATTCGGGCATCCGCCGCATCGCGGTGGCGACCCAATACAAGGCCCACAGCCTGATCCGGCATCTGCAAGGCGGCTGGAATTTCTTCCGCCCGGAGCGGAACGAGAGTTTTGATATCCTGCCCGCGAGCCAGCGCGTCTCGGAGACGATGTGGTATGTCGGCACGGCGGATGCGGTCTATCAGAACATCGACATCATCGAGGCGCACGGCACCAAGTACATCCTGGTGCTCGCCGGCGACCACGTCTACAAGATGGACTATGAGATCATGCTGAAGCAGCATGTCGAGAGTGGCGCCGACGTCACCGTCGGCTGCCTGGAAATGCCGCGGGCGGAATCCAGCGGCTTCGGCATCATGCATATCGACGAGAGCGGCCTCATACAGTCCTTCCTGGAGAAGCCGGCTGATCCGCCGCCGATGCCGGGCAAACCGGACAAGTCGCTCGCCAGCATGGGTATCTATGTCTTCAATTCGGACTTCTTGTTCGACGAATTGCGCCGCGATGCCTCCGACCCGAACTCGGCGCACGATTTCGGCAAGGACATCATTCCCTACATCGTGAAGCACGGCCGCGCGATCGCGCATCAATTCAACGATTCCTGCGTCCGCTCGGGCGACGATCCCCGCGCCTATTGGCGGGATGCCGGCACCGTCGACGCCTATTGGGGCGCCAATCTCGATCTCACCGACGTCGTGCCGGAGCTCGACCTCTACGACCGCTCCTGGCCGATCTGGACCTATGCCGAGATCACGCCACCCGCCAAATTCGTCCATGACGAGGACGGGCGGCGCGGCCAGGCGGTGACGTCGCTGGTCTCGGGCGGCTGCATCATCTCCGGCGCGGCGCTGCGCCGCTCGCTGCTGTTCACAGGCGTCCACGTCAATTCATACGCCTATGTCGAGAATGCGGTGATCATGCCCTACGTCAATGTCGGCCGGGGCGCACGGCTCAAGAATGTCGTGATCGATCGCGGCGTGAAGATTCCGGAGGGCCTCGTGGTCGGAGAGGATCCCGAATTCGATGCCAAGCGATTCCGCACCACCGCGCAGGGAGTCACGCTGATCACGGAGCAGATGATCGACAGGCTCGGTGCATGACACCCATCAGCGTCCTTGCGGTCGCCTCCGAGATCTATCCGATCGTCAAGACCGGAGGCCTCGCCGACGTGGCCGGCGCTCTGCCGGCAGCACTGCAGGAGCACGACGTCGCGACGCGGACGCTGGTGCCGGGATATCCCGACGTCCTCAAGGCGCTTCCATCGGCCGAAACGCTGCTGGATGTGCCTGAATTTTACGGCGGCCCGATCCGCGTGCTCGGCGGTTCGCATGACGGCCTCGATCTCTACGCGCTCGACGCGCCGCATCTGTTCGCGCGCCCGGGCAACCCCTATGTCGGCCCCGACGGCCGGGACTGGCCGGACAACGGCATCCGCTTTGCCGCGCTCTCGCGCATGGCGGCCGAGATCGGCCAGGGTGCGATCCCCTCCTTCGTGCCCGACATCGTGCATGCGCACGACTGGCAGGCCGGGCTGGTGCCGGCCCATCTGCATTACAGCAATCGGCCGCGGCCCGGCACTGTGATGACGGTGCACAACCTCGCCTATCAGGGACAATTTTCGCCTGACATGCTCGCGAGCTTCGGACTGCCCGGAGAATCTTACGCGGTTGGCGGCGTCGAATATTACGGCACGATCAGCTTCTTGAAGGCCGGCCTGCAATTCGCCGACCGCATCACCACGGTGTCCCCGACCTATGCGCAGGAGATTCAGAGCGACGAAGGCGGCATGGGTCTCGGCGGCCTGCTGCGCGAACGCGCCGATGTGCAGAGCGGCATCCTCAACGGCATCGATATAGCGGTGTGGAATCCAGCCACCGATCCGAGCATTGCCGCGCATTTCAGCGCGGACCAGCCGGCGGCACGCGCGGCCAACAAGGCGGCGTTGCAACAGCGCTTCGGCCTCGATCCCGCGCCGGACGCACTCTTGCTCGGCGTGATCAGCCGGCTGTCATGGCAAAAGGGCCTCGATCTCCTGCTCGACAATGCCCCGACGCTGCTGAGCGAAGGCATCCAGTTGGCGCTGCTCGGAAGCGGCGATCGCGAACTTCAAGACCGCTATCAGGCGCTGGCTAATGCCAATCCCGGACGGATCTCGGTTGTGATCGGCTATGACGAGGCGTTGGCCCATCTGATCCAGGCAGGCTCCGATGCGCTCGCCGTGCCGTCGCGCTTCGAGCCCTGCGGCCTCACCCAGCTCTGCGCGCTGCGCTATGGCGCGGTCCCGATCGTCGCCAATGTCGGCGGCCTTGCCGACACGGTGCGCGATGTTGGCGAAGCCGCGGTCGCGGGCGGGGAGGCGACCGGCGTCAAGTTCGCACCCGTCACCTCGGATGCGCTCGCCCATGCGCTGCGCAAGGCGAACCTGTTGTTCAACGACCAGGTGACCTGGCGCCGGCTGCGGCAGGCCGGCATGGCAACCGACGTGTCCTGGCATAATCGTGCCGGCCAATATGCGGCCCTCTATCGCGAACTCATCGCGACGCGCCGGTAACGCGCGATCAGTGCAGCAGATCGCAGGCCGCGACGCGGTTGATGTCGGCCAGCCGCCGGTCGGTAGTTCCGCGCAGATCGAGACTGGCGACGAGATCGAGCAGACGGCCATAAGCGCGGTCGGCGACCGCGACCGGCAGCGGAGCTTCATCGAAAACCTCGATGTAGCTGCCGACGAGACCGCTCAGCAGCCGGCACACGGCCCGCTGTTCGGGGTCGTCGCTGCTCAAGCTCTCAAGTTTTTGCTGGAAGGTTTTGAAGGTCCGCAGCCCGTGGTGCTGTTGCGAAAGCCACGTATGCAAATCGGACGGCAGTAAGTCAGTCATGTCAGCCTCTTCAAATCGGAGAAGAAGCTACGGGCTTATACAGCCGATCAGGATGCCGCGCCATCACAATTTTTCGCATCCCACCTCCCGCGTTTGCGCAGCCGGTGTCATCGCATTGGCATGCATTGCGGTTATAGTCGCGCGAGCGTCGGAAGGATCTTGTAGCGCGCTATCTCGTGCGGATACTCGCCGCGATTGGCGAGCAGCACGATGCCGAGCTTCCGCGCCGGCACCAGACCGACATAGGCTGACGCGTTGTTGAGACCACCGGGCTTGTCGACGACGGTGACGCCGTCGAGGCGCACAGTCTCCCACGCCATGCCCTGCCCGAACCTGTTGTCGACGCGGAAGCTCTCGCGCTCGGTCATCTCCAACGCCGCGCGCAGATCCGGATCGATCACCGCGCCGTCGAGACAGGCGCGGAGGAAAATGCCGAGATCGCGGGCCGAGGAGAACATCTGGCCGGTGCCTGCGAAGTCGTAGTAGCTCTGCTGGTTGCCCGGCGGACCGATCGGCACGCCCTGATCGGAATAGCCCTGAGCCACAAGCTGCATTAGCGCGGGCGTCATCACCGCGCGATTGTCCTCGCCGCGATCCGGAATGTACGTCGACGCCATGCCGAGCGGCTTGAGGATGCGGCTTTCGATCAGCGCGCCGATCGCCATGCCGTAGCGCCGCTCCAGCACGAACTGCAACAGCACGTAGCCGGCGTGGGTGTAGATGCGCTGCTTGCCGGGCTCTTCTCCGGCATGCGGGGTCCATGCATTGAGCATCGCGATGAACTGGTCACGGTCAAAAGTTTCGCTCGGCCAGGGCGGATGATCGGGCGGCAGCAGCAACCCCGATGTATGCGTGACGAGATCGCCGATGGTGACGCGGCTGATGTAGTCGCCACGCAGTTCGGGCAGATATTTGCTGACGGGATCATCCAGCCGCAATTCGCCGCGGCCCGCGCCGAGTGCGACCAGCGTGGCTTCGAATATCTTCCGCAGTGATGCGAGGTTGAACAGCGTGTCCGGCGTCACCGGCCGTTTGGCGGCAGCGTCGGCGAAGCCGTAATTAAAGAATGCGAGGCGGCCGCCGGCATAGACGGCTGCAGCAAGGCCGCCCGGATCGGCCGCAGTCGCGGTCGGCGCGAGGTCGGCGTTCACGATGTCCCTGATGTGCGCATCCATGTCGGAATCACCCAGCGCGCCCGGAGCCACAACAAGGAGAGGCACGATCAGAACCCAGAACAGCAATTTCATGGAAGCCGTCGTGCAGATTCAAAGAGACGCGTGCGGGGAGCCTTACGCACGCCCCGGCGGGTTTGATGTTACCGCACAACCGGTGCATCCGATCTCACGATTGCGCGCACCGCGCCATTTCGAACACATGCCGGGGCGAACACATGCGCGGAAAGAGGCGGCGCAACCACTGTTCCGGTGATCACCAGCCACGGTGCTGGAACTCCGTATCCGCATCGGCGAAAACGGCGCTCCGGTCTCGAACGGCGGCTTGCGAATCTGCCGCGGATCGAGACAGTCAGGAAGATTTCTGACTAGCAACAGTTCGTCAATCGAAGGTTGCGGCGGTCTCCGGGATTCGACCGAAAACCGTCGCGTTACCGGGTTCCACAATCTCTGGTTCCCGCATCAAGCCACGACGTTTGGCCTTCAATCAGCGCGGGTTAACCGATCACCAGCTCAGTGAAACGTCGCGAGCGGCGCGACAACCTGCCTCGCCGTCCAGGCCGCATATAAGATTACCTGCACCCCATGCGGGGCCGCTACGCGGTGCGCAATCGAGCAACCGACTGCGGCAGCGATGCCAGCAGCAGCACGACGCAGACGCAAAGCAGCACGATATCCTTGAAGACGAACTCGCCGGCCAGGTTCCAGGCCATCGGATCGGTCGACAGGCTCCATTTCACGACACCGGGTGTCGTAAAGAAGAACGACCACGTGATTGCGAAGGTCACCACGCCCATCAACGAGCCGACCGCCGACAGAATCGGGCCGAACGCGCCGGCCGCGAGCAGCGCGGCGATGGTGAACTCGACCACACCGAGGACATAGGCCTCGCCTCTGAGGCCGAACACCGACAGCCACGAGATGAACGGACTGTTACTGATGAACTGGACGATGCCCTGCGCCGACTGCAACGTGAATTTCTGCATGCCGAACGAGACGAAGATAACGACCATGACCCATCGCAGGATTGCGAGCATGCGATAGGATCCCCCGCCCTCTTCGGCGACGTTGAACGACATTTTCATGCGGATGTTTTTCCTGATTGCGATTGGCCTGAGCCGACGTGCGGCCGGATTCGAACAGGTCTACGCAGCGCGCCGCGCCGTCGTTACGGGCGAGACACGGTCGCCCGGTTCACGATGACGTGGGGACGAAGTGACGAATGCGGTCGGCTGAACGCCGCGTCGGCTCAGGCGCGCTGGCGCTGCCCCTTCGCGGCGTCCTTGGCCGGCAGCGGCATGGTGAAGCCGTACAGGAACAGATCCACCACCATGTCGGCGAATTCCTTGGGATCGACTCCGCCCTTCGGGTCATACCAAGTGTGGCTGAAGTTCAGGATGCCGAACAGCATCATGCTGTAGATCTTCCTGGTCCGCTTGACGATCTTGCCTTCCTTGTCGAGCCGGATCAGGAGGTCGGCAACCACGTCGACCAATTGGCGCTCCAGCGCCTTGATGGCGTCCTGCTCGGTCTCACCGAGGAACGACAAATCGTTCAGGATCACGCGCTGCTCGTCGCTGGAGCGCGCGTTGAGTTCGACGATGGCATGGATCGCGGCGCGGAACTGCTCCAGCGTCGTCGTCTTGCTGGCCATCGCGGCCTCGACGTCCGCGATCATCTCGCGGATATGCGCATCGAGGATCGCGAACAGGATCGCCTCCTTGGATTCGAAATAGTGGTACAGCGCGCCGCGTGAGAGCTTGCAGGCGTCGGCGAGGTCCGAGATCGACGCACGCATGTAGCCCTGCCGGGCGAACAGGCCGCAGGCCGAGGCGAGAATGCCGCGCTGAATGTCGTCGTAATTTTCCGAGCGCGTCCGCGCCATCACCGTCTCTCTTGTCCACCATCGGCGTCGCCGCGATCGGGCGACTCCCGTGTCTCTATACTACCGCCGCCCCTCGCACTCCCGCGCTTTGCGGTGCCATCCACCAGAACCTCATGCAACACAGCCACGCCCCTGACCGAACCTTCTCTCGAACCTTCTCTCGAACCTTCTCTCGAACCTTCTCTCGAACCTTCTCTCGAACGTTCTGTCGCACCTCGGGCCTGCAGCAAAAAATAATTTGAACGGCCGTTCGGATTATATTAGGGTAGCGGCCGTCAAGCAAGCAGATGCGCGCACGCCGGGACCAACCGGCGGCATCGAGGGAGGTTGTCTCGTGGATGTTCAGAAGGTCGATGCTTTCGTAATCGGAGCCGGCGCCGGCGGGCTGTGCGCGGCAGCGCGCCTCGCCCATGGCGGCCTGCACACGCTCGTGGTCGACGACAAGGACCGGCTCGGCGGGCGTGCCTCGACCGAAGAGATCGACGGCTTCAAGGTCAATATCGGCGCGATCGCGATCGAGTTCGGCGGCGTGTTCGAGGAGACGTTCCACACCGTGGGCGCCCCGCTCGATATCCGCGCCCCGGAGCCTGCGAGCTCCTTCTTCATCGACGGCAAGCTGATCGACGTTGGCCGCGGCGGCTGGTCGTTGCTGCTGGGACAGCTGACCAAGCAGGCCTCGCGCATCCTGGAGAAATTCGCCGACGCGCGCTCCGGCAATCTGCCGGATGGACGGCAATCGACCGAAGACTGGCTGAAGGGCTACACCAGCAACGCCACCGTGCACGCGCTGTTCCGCAATCTCTGCGCCGCGATCTTCGCCTGCAACGCCGCCGAGCTGCCCGCCCGCGCCTTCCTCACCTATTTCACCAGCAAGGGCGCCTTCAAGAAATTCGGCTTCTGCCCGCAGGGCACGATCGGCGTCTGGAACAGCCTTGGGAGCGCGATTCGCCGCAATGGCGACATCTGGCTCGTCACGCCGGCCGCAACGATCCATACCACGGGCGGACGTGTCGAAGGCGTCACCGTCATCAGGAATGGGGAGCGGGTGCGGATCGACACCGATCTCGTCATCAGCAATGCCGGCCCGAAGGCCACCCTTGCGCTCGCCGGCGAAGCGGCTTTTCCGGCTGAATACGTCGCCCGGGTCCGGAACGAGCTGCGCCCCGCCGCCAACATCGTCATCAATGTCGCGAGCCGCGAGCCGCTGATCAACCATCCCGGCATCGTGACTTTCGGCAAAACGCGCCGGCTCTGCAACATGGCGAACCTCACCGCGACCTGTCCGGAGCTCGCTCCATCGGGCTGGCATCTCTATGTCGCCTATGCCGTGCCGGTCCCCGCGCTTGGTGACTTCGATTCGGAGGCCGAGGTCGAACTCGCGCTTGCCGACTTGCGCGACCAGTTCAAGAATTTCGACCAGGCCAAAATCCTGTCGATCCGCGTGATGCGCGACGACTGGCCGGCGCAACGGAGCTGCGCCGGCTACGATCTGCCGCGGGAAACCGGCATCGAAGGCCTCTGGTGCGTCGGCGACGCCGTCAAGCAATATGGCAATGGCGGCACGCAGGCCTGCGCCGAGACCGCGAAGATCGTCACCGATGCGATCTTCGCCGCTCGCCCGCGCATGCCGCAGGCCGGCCGGGTCTGAGCGAGATGCCGACGACGATCCCGACCGAGAGATCTACCGGCGCGCCACAGGCGGCGCCGGCGGCGGACAGTCTGCTCGAATTCCGCAACATCCGAATCGTCTACGACAATGCGATCGAGGCGATCCGCGACGTCTCGATCGCTGTCCCCAAGGGCGGCATCGTCGCCCTGCTCGGCTCCAACGGTGCCGGCAAGTCGACGCTGCTGAAGGCGATGTCCGGCATCCTCTATACCGAGGAAGGCGTGATCGAGAACGGCAGCATCCGCTTCCGTGGCGACGACGTGCACCACCTGGCGCCGGAAGAGCTGGTCCGCCGCGGTATCGTCCAGGTGCCGGAGGGTCGGCGCGTGTTCGCCGCGCTGACCATCGACGAGAACCTGCAGATGGGCGGGTACACCAGGACCAATGCGGACGCACGCCAACGCCGCGACAAGGTGTTTGCGCTATTTCCGCGGCTCCACGAGCGGCGCGACCAGATCGCCGGCTACATGTCCGGCGGCGAGCAGCAGATGCTCGCGATTGGGCGCGCTCTGATGACCGACCCCACTCTGCTCGCGCTCGACGAGCCGTCGCTCGGGTTGGCGCCGCTGATCATCGACCGCATCTATGAGGTGATCGCTCGTCTGCGCGACGAGCTGAAGATGACGGTGCTGCTGGTCGAGCAGAACGCGCAGCGCGCGCTCGACATCGCCGACTACGGCTACATCCTGGAGATCGGCCGCGTGGTGCTCGACGGTCCGTCGAACAAGCTCACCGCCAATGAGGACGTCCAGGAATTCTATCTCGGTGTCTCCCGCGCGGGGCACAAGAACCTGCGCGACGTCAAGCATTACAAGCGCCGCAAGCGGTGGCTGTCGTGACCGCTCTCCTCACCGTCGAGAACCTCAGTAAGCGCTTCGGCGGCCTGCAGGCGGTCGCCGACGTCAGCCTCAACGTCACGCGGGGCGAGATCTGCAGCGTGATCGGGCCGAACGGCGCCGGCAAGACCACCCTGTTCAATATGATGTCCGGCGTGCTGCGGCCAAGCGGCGGCCGTATCGTGTTCGACGGCATCGATCTTGCGACCATCTCGCCATGGCGATTTGCCGCGATCGGCATCGGACGGACCTTCCAGAATCTTGCGCTGTTCAAGCACGGCACCGTGGTCGAAAACATCCTGACCGGCCGCCACACCCATTTGCGCTCCACCGTGCTCGATGCCGTGGTGTTCTTCGGCCGCACCCGCCGCGAGGAAATTGCGGCACGACAGCGCGTCGAGCACATCATCGAGTTCCTCGAGATCGAGCATGTCAGGGACGCCGTGGTCGGCACGCTCTCTTACGGGCAGCAGAAGCGCGTCGAGCTCGCGCGCGCGCTCGCTTGCGAACCGAAATTGCTGCTGCTCGACGAGATGGTCTCCGGCATGAACCAGGAGGAGACCGAGGATATCGCGCGCTTCGTGCTCGACATCCGCGACGAGCTCGGCATCACCGTGCTGATGATCGAGCACGAGATGCGCATCGTGATGGACATCTCCGACCGCATCCATGTGCTGAATTTCGGCCGCAAGATCGCAGAGGGCACGCCTGAGGAAATCAGGCGCGATCCCGCCGTCGCGGAGGCCTATCTCGGCGGGCACCGCGCCGAGGCTGCAGCGAAGGCAGGCGCCTGATGTCGACGCTCGACAGCCTGCGAACAGCGCATCCGCCGCTACAAGCGAACGCCGCACGCAACGCACCAGCGACCGATACGGCTGCGTTCCAGACCGCCCTACAGGACGCCGCCATCACCATTCCGCAATTGCTGCAGCGGCGCGCCGCGATGCATGGTGACGCCCCGGCGCTGCGCGAGAAGGAGTACGGCATCTGGAATCCGTATTCCTGGCGCCACTACTACGAGACCGCGCGCGCGGTTGCGCTGGGCCTGCTGTCGCTCGGCATCAAGCCGGGCGACCGCGTCGCCATCGCAGGCGAGAACACGCCGGAGTGGTTTTACGCCGATCTCGGCATCCAGATGATCGGCGCGGTGGCGGTCGGCATCTATCCGACCAATCCCTGGGTCGAGCTGCAATATATCGTCAAGCATTCGGGCGCCCGAATCGTCGTCACCGGCGACCAGGAGCAGACCGACAAGGTGCTGGACGCAATGGCCAACAATGGCGGCCTCCCGGATCTCGAGGCCATCGTCTGCATCGACATGAAGGGACTGCGGCACTATCGCCAGTCGCAACTGATGTCATTCGAGGCGCTGTGCGAGCGCGGCAAGGTCTACGCGCAAGAGAATCCGGAGGCGAACGCGGCGCTGGACCGCTTGATCAGCCAAAGCGCGCCCGACGACGTCTGCATCCTCGTCTACACCTCCGGCACGACAGGCCCGCCGAAGGGCGCGATGCTGACCCACCGCAACCTGGTCTATGCGGCCTATGTCTACGCCAAAACCGTCGGCATTGCCGACAAGCCATTCGAGGCGGTGAGTTACCTGCCGTCGTGCCACGTCGCCGAACGCTGCTACGGCATGGTGACGCACCTCGTGCTGGGCGGCACCGTGAGCTTTGCCGAATCGATCGACACCGTCGCGCTCAACATCCGCGAGATCGCGCCGAGCTTCTTCGTCGGCGTGCCCCGCATCTACGAGAAGCTGCAGCAGGGCTTTCTGTTCAAGCTCGGCGAAAGCGGCAGGCTGCGACAGAGTTTTACAAAGGCCTGCCTCGCCTGGGGCCGCAAATTGTCCGACCGCCGGCAAGCGGGCAACGACCACTGGCTCGATCGCGCGGCCTACGGACTGCTCTATCTCCTGATGTTCCGCAATTTGCAGCGCCATCTCGGCTTCGCCTACAGCCGGCATCGCCTCTGCGCCGGCGCGTCGATCTCGCCGGAGACGTTGCGCTTCTTCGACATCATCGGCCGCCCGGTGTCGCAGGGCTATGGTCTGACCGAGAGCGGCGGCGTCGCCTTCATTCAGACCGGGAGCCATCACCGGATCGGCTGCTGCGGGCTGCCGCTGCCGCAGACCGAATGGAAGTGCGATGCCGACGGCGAGATCCTGTTGCGCAATCCCGGCATCTTCAAGGGCTACTTCCTCGACCAGACCGCCTCGACCGCTTCGCTCGAACCTGGCGGCTGGCTGCGCACCGGCGATATCATCGAGGTATCAGATAATGGCGAGATCGCCGTGGTCGACCGCAAGAAGGCGATCATCATCACCGCCGGCGGCAAGAACATCGCACCTTCGGAGATCGAGAACGCGCTGAAGGATTCCGAATTCATCAAGGAAGCGATCGTGGTCGGCGAAGCCAAGAAATATCTCGGCGCCATCATCCAGGTCGACTACGACAATGTCGGCCGCTGGGCCCGCGACCGCGCACTGGCCTACACCAACTACAAGTCGCTGTCGCAGCTTCCCGACGTGCATGAGCTGGTCCAGCGCATCGTCGACGAAACCAACACGCGCTTCGCGCGGGTGGAGAACATCAGGCGCTTCGCCATTCTCGAAAAGGAGCTCGACCACGACGACGGCGAACTGACCGCCACGCAGAAGGTCCGCCGCGCCATGATCGAGAAGAAGTTCGCGCGCGAACTCGCCATCATCTACCGGGAGGGCTGAATGCAATATCTCCTGCAGCTCCTGATCTCGGGCCTGGCGATCGGCGCCATCTACGGCCTGATCGCGATGGGTTTTGCCGTGATCTACAAGTCGACCGGGCTGGTCAATTTCGCGCAAGGCGAGATGACCATGATCACCGCCTATATCGCCTGGACCATCTCGACGATGGTCAGCGGCAACGTATTTGTGGTCGCGATCGGCGCGATCCTGGCCGCAATCCTGCTCGGTCTTATCATCGAGCGTGTCGTGATGCGGCCGATGCTGGGTGAGCCGGTGTTTGCGACCGTGATGGTCACGATCGGGCTCGCGGTGATCCTGCGCTCCGCGATCAACTTCATCTGGGACGCCTATCCGCACGGTCTCGATATCGGCATCGGCGGCGGCATCGTCCATCTCGGCGGAATCAGCGTGCGCACCGCCCAGATCGGTGTCATCGCGACACTGCTGGCGCTGCTGGCGGCGATCTGGGCGTTCTTCCGCTACAGCAAGATGGGTGTGGCGATGCGCGCTGTCGCGGCCGACGACCGCACCGCGCTGTTGATGGGCATCAGCGCCACCAGGGTCCATGCACTGGCGTGGGCTGCGTCCTCCGTCATCGCCGGCATCGGCGGTGTATTCTTCGCGCTGTCCTATGATTTGTCGCCGGCCATGTTCCAGCTCGGGCTGAAGGCGTTTCCTGCGACGATCCTCGGCGGCCTCGACGCCGTGCTCGGCTCCGGCCTTGGCGGCCTCCTGATCGGCATCACCGAGAACCTCGCCGGCGGCTATCTCGGCTCCGGCATGAAGGAGGTCGCGGGCTTCGTCATGATCATCGTCGTGTTGATGATCCGCCCGTTCGGCATTTTCGGCGAACGTGACATCGAGAGGGTCTGATGCGCACCGGCGATTACAAGCAGACCTATGGCGAACTGGTCGCGCTGGTCGATTCACCGCCGGTCTGGCTGTGGTCGGCTGTACTGGTGCTGGCGCTGATCGCAGCGCCGCATCTGTTGAACTCCTACGCATTGTCGTTCCTGACCATCATCCTGATCACGGCGACCGGTGCGCTCGGCCTCAACATCCTGACCGGCTACACCGGGCTCATTTCGCTCGGTCATGTCGGCTTCCTCGTCACGGGGGCCTATGCCTATGCGATCCTGGTGTCCAAATACCACATGCATCCGTTGATCGGCTTCCTGGGCGCCGGGGTGGTGCCGGCGCTCGCCAGCCTGATCGTCGGCGCGCCGTCGCTGCGGCTCAAGGGGCTTTATCTCGCCATCACGACGCTGGCGTTCTCGTTCATCATCAACAATTTGATCCTGGAGATGCGCTGGCTCACCAATGGTGCCCGCGGCCTGCAGGTGGCGCGGCCGGAGATTTTTGGCATCAGCTTCGATAGCGACGCCGCCTTCATTTATCTCTGCCTCGGCGTGGCCGTGCTGACGCTGTTGGCCACCCTCAACATCCGCCGCAGCCGGGTCGGCCGCGCCTTCGTCGCCATCCGAGACAACGACACCGCGGCCCGTGTCATGGGCATCAATCTGCACGCCTACAAGCTGTTCGCCTTCGCGACGTGCGCCTTCATCACCGGCATCGCCGGCGCGCTCTACGGCATCTATTTGTCGTTTGTCAGCGTCGAAGGCTTTCCGTTCCTGCTCTCGATCGAGGCGCTGGCAATCCTGATCGTCGGCGGTCTCGGCTCTGCGCTCGGGGCCCTTCTCGGCACCGTGCTGATCGTGCTGTTGCCGGAGGCTGTCAGGCTCGTCCTCGGCCTGTTCAGCGCCCAGATGGACGCGGTCTTCACGACCGGCGCGCAGGAGCTGAAGAGCATGCTCTACGGCCTCGTCATTATCCTTTTCCTGCGCTTCCAGCCACGCGGGCTGGTCGGCGCATGGCACGACATCAAGCGGACCTGGGTGCACTGGCCGCTGCGCTACTAACGAAAAAGCACATTAAGAGGAGGAAACCATGATCAAACACTTTGCGGCAGCCTCGCTATTGATTTCCGCTATCTGTCTCGGCATCGGTCCGGCGAGAGCCGCGGATCCAGCGATCACCGACACCGAGATCCTGATCGGCGACGTCGAGCCCTTGACTGGACCGCCGGCGTTGCTCGGCGTCGCCGCCTCGCTCGGTCACAGAATCGCCATCGCGGAGGCCAATGCCGCCGGCGGCATCAACGGCCGCAAGATCAAATATGTGCTCGAAGACGACGGATACATCACCGCGCGGACCATTCAGGGCGTCAAGAAGGTGATCGACGTCGACAAGGTCTTCGCCATGCTCGGCATCTCAGGCTCGGGCCAGTCGATCGCGGTGATGCCGGTGCTGGAGAAGGCGGGGATTCCCACCGTGATCGACGTCGCGCCGGTCAAGTTCCTCTGGGAGCCGCCGCGCAAGAACGTGTTCGTGGTCGGGCAATCCTACGAGGAAGGCATCATCCATCTCGTCGAATATCTCGCCGACAAGAACCCCGGCAAGAAATGGGGCCTGATCACCCAGGACGACGACTATGGCATCACCGTCCGCGACGGTTTCGATACCGTGGTCAAGGCGAAGAAGCTGAACGTCGTCTACAGCGGCAATTACAAAAAGGGCCAGCAGGATTTCTCGTCCGACATGCTGCAGCTCAAGGAGTCCGGCGCCGAGGTATTTCTCGCAGGCGGCATCATCGCCGAGAACATCGCGATGATGAAGGAGATCGAGAAGCTCGGCGTCAAGCCGGTGACCGGCATCTTCTGGCCGGGCCGCATCGAGCCGGTGCTGAAGCTGATGGGCCCGGCGGGTGACGGCATTTACGCCGTCGACTATGTCGAGCCGTTCGCGAGCGCCGCCGGCAAGGCGTTCCTCGAAAAAGCCAAGCCGCTGCTGTCGGAGGCCGAGTTCAAGGGCATCAACCGCTACACCATGACCGGCTATGCCGCAGCGAAGGTATTGATCGCCGCGATCGGGCGCTGCGGTAAAGAACCGACCTGGGCCTGCACCATCTCCGAGCTGGAGAAGACCGGGAACGTCGAGACCGGCGTGATGGCACCGATCAGCTTCGGTCCGGGCGTCCGCTTCTCGAACCAGAAGCTGCAGATCATGCAGGCTGACGCGGCGACGCCGAGCTTCAGGCCGGTGAACTAGCGAAGCGAGTTCCAACGGCTTCGGCCACCTCTCCCCGTTGGGAAGAGGTGAACCACCTAAGCCGCGCCAGCTCAACCTGATCTCATCGAGGGCAGGCGCGTTCAAATCATCTCCCGCAGCAGCGCGACCAGACGGCCGCACTCGTCGTCGGTACCGACGGTGATGCGTAGGAAATCTGCGATCCGTGACTTGTTGAAATGCCGCACCAGCACGCCGAGTTCGCGAAGTCGGGTGGCAAGATCGCCGCCACTATGGCTGCGATGGCGTGCGAAGACAAAGTTCGCGGCGGATGGAAGCACTTCGAAGTCCAATTCAGTGAGGTCACGGGTGAGCGATTCGCGCGTCGTCATGACGCGTCGGCGCGTCTCCTGAAACCATTCATTGTCGTTGATGGCGGCGATCGCGCCGGCGATGGCAAGGCAACCAAGCGGATACGAATTGAAGCTGTCCTTTACTCGTTCCAGCGCCTCGATAAGGGGTCGCTGGCCGATGGCGAAGCCAACGCGCAGCCCGGCCAGGGCCCGCGACTTCGACAGTGTCTGGATGACCAGCAGGTTGTCGTGGCGTGCAACCAGCGATACGGCGCTCTCGGCACCAAAATCGACATAAGCCTCGTCGATCACCACCACTTGATCAGGATGTTCGGTCAGCAGCGCTTCGATCGAATCGCGGGAAAGCGCGATCCCGGTCGGGGCGTTCGGATTGGGCAGAATGATAGCTCCGCAGGGCCGCCGGAAGTCGGCGATCTGCACCCGCATCGCCGCGTCAAGCGGCACCTCCTCATAGCTGACGCCATACAGGCCGCAATAGACGGGATAGAAGCTGTAGGTGATGTCGGGGAATAGCAGCGGGGCATCATGCTTCAGCAGAGCCTGGAAGGTATGGGCTAGAACCTCGTCGGAGCCATTGCCGACGAACACCTCCTCAGGCGCGACATCGTAGCGGTCCGCAATCGCCTCCCGCAGGCTCGACGCGTGCGGATCTGGATAGAGCCGCAGACGGTCCGTCGCGGCAGCGATCGCAGCCAGCACGCGCGGCGACGGGGCGTAGGGATTCTCGTTGGTATTGAGCTTGACGATGCCATCGCGCTTTGGCTGCTCGCCAGGCACGTAGGGCGACAGATTGTGAACGACCGAACTCCAGAAGCGACTCATGATCTCTGATCCAGGGGGTGGATCGGATCACACTAGGGCATGCCGCGCGCACGCGAAAGCCCGCCTGCGATGCCCCTCACATCCGCTTCGCCACCTCCTCCAGCATGACCTCGGTGGCGCCGCCGCCGATGGTCAGCACGCGTGCGTCGCGCACCATGCGCTCGATCGGGGTGCCGCGCATGAAGCCGCTGCCGCCATGCAGTTGCAGGCAGCCATGCACGACCTCGTGTAGCACCTCCGGCGACAGCGCCTTCACCATCGAGACCTCGCGCAGGCACTCCTGTCCGGCTTCTGCCAGTTCGGCGGCGTGATAGGCGAGTTGCCGCGCCGCTGCCGCCTTCGCGGCAAGCTGGGCGAGCTTCAGCCGCACCGCCTGCTGGTTCCAGAGCGGACCTCCGAAGGCCTGCCGCGTCTTGACATAATTCGTCGTCAGCTCGATCGCCTTGGCGCACTCGCCGGCGCAGATGCCGCCGATGACGATGCGCTCGTTCTGGAAGGTTTCCATGATGCCATAGAAACCCTTGTTCTCCTCGCCAAGCAGGTTCTCGGCCGGCACGCGCACGTCCTGGAAGGCGATCTCGGCGGTGTCGGAGCAGAGCCAGCCATGCTTGTCGAGTTTTGTGACCGCGATGCCGGGCGTGTTGCGCTCGACGATGAACAGCGAAATGCCGCGGCTGCCCTTGGCATGCGGATCGGTGCGCGCGGCGACGATCAGAAGGTCACCATAGACAGCGTTGGTGATGAACATTTTTGCGCCGTTGATCACCCAGCTATCGCCATCGCGCGTCGCGCGCGTCCTCAGGCCTGCAACATCGGAACCCGCGTCAGGCTCGGTCACCGCGATCGAGCAGACGGTCTCGCCACGAATGATCGCCGGCAAATATTTCCGCTTCTGCTCCGGTGTGCCGCGTAGCGTGATGTGTACCGCCGACATATCGGTATGCACGAGGATCGACGAGGTGAAGCCACCGAAGCTCGACCGGCCCAGTTCCTCGGCGAACAGCATCGAGGCCAGCGGCCCCATGTCGGTGCCGCCATATTCGGCGGCATGGCGCATGCCGAGCAGACCCAGCGCGCCCATGCGGCGAAAAATGTCGCGCGGTATCTTGCCCTCGCGTTCCCACGCTTCGCCATGCGGCACCACTTCCTTCTCGACGAAGCGGCGGACCTGCTCGCGCAGTATGCGCAGTTCCTCAGGCAGGTTGGGCTGCTCCGAGAAATGGAATTCGGCTTCGATCAACTGGCGCGGGTCGTTGGCAGAATCGTTCATCTCAGCCGCCAATCCCCATGCCGCCGGAGACACCGAGCGTCTCGCCGGTGATATAGGCGGCCTGGTCGGATGCCAGGAATCGCGCGGCAGCCGCCACTTCCTCGGGCTCGCCGAGGCGGCCGAGCAGCGTCGCATCCGTCATCGCGCGCAGGATCTTGTCGCCACCTTTCGCCACCGCCTGCTCCAGCATCGGGGTGCGGATCGGCCCCGGCGCGATCGCGTTCGCGGTGATGCCGAAGCGCGCATTCTCGCGCGCGATGCTTTTCGTGAAGGCGATCACGCCGCCCTTGGCCGCAGAATAGACCGAACCGCCCTTCGAACCAAGCCGCGCCGCTTCTGAGGTGATGTTGATGATGCGGCCGAACCGCGCCGCCTGCATCGCCGGCAGAACGGCCTGGGTGCATGCCAGCACCGAGGTGAGATTGACCGCGATCAGCCGCGCCCAATCATGCGCGGTGGTGTCGGTGAAGAAAGCGTGCTGGTCGATTCCGGCGTTGTTGACGAGGATGTCGAACGGGCCGTCCTGCGCGATGACGGCCTGCACTGCCTTGACGTCGCTGACATCAAGTCCTGCGATGCCGGCGTTGATCTCTTGGGCGAGTTCCGAGGCTGCCGCAACGTCGAGATCGGCGATCACGACCTTGGCGCCAGCGCCCGTAAAACTTCGCGCAATCGCCGCCCCAATGCCGCGCGCGCCGCCGGAGACGAAGGCACGGCGGCCATCGAGACGCCCGAATGGCAAGGCGCCGGCCACGCCTCAGCGTCCCGTGAAGATCGGTTTACGCCGCTCGATCACAGCGGCGAGGCCCTCGCGGGCGTCAGCCGTGCCTGACAATTCGGACACCGTGCGCGCCTCCTCCGACAGGCATTGCTCGATGCTGGTGCCGGTACCGGCCCAGACCAGCCGCTTGGTCGCCGCCAGCGCCTTCGGCGCACCGGCCGCCAGTTCACGCGCCAGCGCCAGCGAGGCGTCGGCGAGTTCGTTGTCCGGCACGACCTTGGTCACGATGCCCATCTGCAGCGCCTCGGCGGCCAGAATGACCGGATTGGTCAGCAGGATCGACATGGCGCGCCGCAAGCCGACCAGCCGCGACAGCGTGACGGAGACCCCGGCATCCGGCGCCATCGCGACCCGCGTTGCACCTGCAAGGAATTTCGCCGACTCCGCGGCGATCACGATATCGGAGGCACAGACGAGGCCGAACCCGCCGCCGCCAGCGGCAAAGCCCTGCACCGACGTAATCACGGGCGCCTCCAGCCGCATCAGGCCCGTCACCGCGTTCTGCAGGTAAGCGGTCGCCTGGCGAATATAGTCCGGCAGCTTCTCGCCCTTGGACGCGAAAGCGCGGACGTCGCCGCCGGCGCAGAAGTTGGCGCCCTCGCCGCTCAGCAGCACTACGCGCAAGTCGGGATGGCCGTGGCAGACCATGATGGCGTCGCACAGCGCACTCAACAGCTCGGCGCTCATGCCGTTGGCCGCATCCGGCCGGTTCAGCCGCAACTGCGCGATGCCATCGGCGATGTCGAGCAGAACGGGTCTCTTGTCGATCATGGCGAGACCTTTCCTAAACCAGGAATGATAGCGTGTAGATCGCCTTGTCGTTGTTGACGAGGACGACCTTCTTGTAGGCGATCCGCAATTCGCCATCGACATGGCGCAACCGGTATTTGTTGCGCGCGGCCCACAGCGTGTCGTCGCGAAGGCTCGATTCGAAGATCAGGCTGTTGCTGGCGACCACGATGTCGCCGTCATCAGGCTGCTGGTCCATCAATTCGATGTTGGAGACGAGCCGGCGCAGGTTCGATTGCGGCGTCTGGGTGAAGTGCTTGCCGGTCAGGAGTTGCCGGACGCGCAGCGCGATCCGCGAGCGGTTGTCATAGATAATCGACATCTGCCGCTCCGGGTCGATGTCCGCGCCATTGGCCGGCACCCAGTAGACGCCGTCGTCGGTCCAGAGCTTTTCCCAGGCCTCGTACTGATGCTCGTCCTGCAGCCGCGCCTCGCGATAGAGGAAGGCGGTGACGGCGCTCATCAACGTGGCGCTGCTTTCGCGCGACAGCATCAGGCTGGCCCCATCAGCTTGCGGTAATGGCGCCAGATGCCGCGCGACGGCACCTCATCAGTGACATGGCCGATCGTGAAGCCGAGTTCGTCCCGGCGCTCGCGCTTCTCGCCGCGCCCGAGGAATATCCATTCGGGATTGCGCGCCTGCACGCCTCGGTGGCAGCGCTCATACATCTCGGAATCGTCGGCAAGCAGGAAGCCGGCCGGGCCGACCGAGCCCATGGTCTGCTGGCGCAAGCGCCGGTTCAGGTCCGGCGCGCCCTTGAATTGCAGCGCGGTGACATGCTGCACGCTGTCGTCCACGCCGAGCGGCTGGATCACGAACATCTGGATCTCGGCGATGAACAGGTTCGGGAAGATCATCACATGCGGCGTGCCGTCGATCATGATTTCGCGCGCCGCCGTGTCGCCATAGGCCGCCCTCATCCGCGCCGTGTAATCCGGCAGGCGCTCCTCACTGGTGCCGAACCAGCTCATCGGCGCGTTGCGCTTGCGGAATTCGGGACGCAGGTCGATCTCGGTATGGCCGTTGCCATAGTCGCGGGTCAGCGCGGTCGAGGCGCCGCCATAGAGCTTGCCGATCATGCTGTCGGCGACGCCGAAGATCGAGGTGTGCACGAAGGCCGGATGGTAGCCGTCGCACTCGTTCTCCAGGATAAACTTCCAGTTCGCCTTGACGCGATGCTTGAGGAAGCCCGCGGTAACCTCGACCTCGCCTTCCGGCGAGCTGCGCACCAGCCGATCGATGGTCTCGGCGGCGCCGCCGAGATGCTCCTTCAGCGTCGGCCCGTCGGCTGCGAACGAACCGAACACGAAGCCGCGATAGGTTTCGACACGCGTCACCCGCCCGAGCGCGAGCTTGGATCTATCCTGCCCCTCATAGCCATCGGGGAAGGCATAGCCGACCAGGCGGCCGTCATTGGCAAACGTCCAGGAGTGGAACGGACAGGTGAAGGAGCGTGCATTGCCGCGCTCGTAGGAGCAGACTTGGTTGCCGCGATGCGAGCAGCGGTTGAGCAGCAAATTGACCTTGCCCTGCTCGTCACGCGTCATGATGATGGATTGCGGCCCGATCGACTTGACGACGTAATCGTTGGCGTTGGGCACCTCGCTCTCGTGCCCGACATAGACCCAAGTCCGGTACCAGATGCTCTTGAGTTCAGCCTCGAAGATCGCGGGATCGGTGTAGAGCGAGCCGTGCACCCGGTCGGGCCGGATCAGTTCATTCCATTGCGACATACGCGGCACGACGTTCATCGCTTGACCTCCCACGGCTCGCCGGTCTCCCCGGGGCCGCCTTGTCCGGCGCTCCTTCGGGAAGCGAACTGAATAATAATCCGACCGACCGTTCGAATTATAACGGGCGGTGGTTGGCTCTGCAAGGCTATTTGTGGCCCGACGAGCCAAAGATCGGGAAAGCGCCTGTACGGCGAGCGCGCCCTCATCAGGATGAGGCGCCATGACGTGGCCGCCCAATCTCACCAAGTTCCATCATGTGTTGAATCCCGGCAACACCATCCGACAAAATGCGCGACGAGACAGATTGCGGCATCCGGAATCACGACTGTGCCGCATCACGGTTCAATCCTGCGTGTGGGTGGGTCGCGAACACACAGTATTGGGGAAAGTCTTCATGCAGCAGGAACCGTTGGGCGCGGGGAGCGCGGAGCCGTCTGGATATGTTTTCTATTTCCAATTTGCCAGCAATGGCACCAGACGCGCGTGCAGTCTCACGATCCAGGCGGATAGCGCCAATGAGGCCGCGAAGATTTTTCGCGAGAACTGGATCACGATCGAAGAGATGGCGCGCGAGGGCGTGAGCACGGGGACGATCGACTCGGCGACCGTCGTGCTGGCCGCCAATTGACGCGCGCGTGGGCCGGCAAGGCCGGCGCGCTCTGAGCGATCGCGATCTGCGACCGTTTGCCGCGCCGACGCGTCATCGAAAGCCGTGACCACCATCGTGGTGCTGTCAACCGGCACTAAGTACCGTCCGCGCATGCGTCGCGACGATGGGGACTCGGACGGCGCAGCATGGCGCGTCGCGTCTTAGAGAGATTCAAGTCCACTGCGGTTCTTTTCGTCAGCGGCGGCTGCTAGAGGCCGCGTGGTGAATGAACTCGCTGAGTGGACGCAAGACGTGACTGTAAATGCTGATGACCGGCCGGTCGGAAACCATCGCAACCCCGCCGACAAGAGCCGCACCCATCTGCTGATCGGCGCGGCAATCCTGTTCGCCGATGTCTCTTCGGTGACGAGCGCGAGCGCGCAATCGAGCGTCGCACTGCCGCCCGTCACGGTGGAATCGCCGACGAAAAAGCGCCAGCCCGCGAGCGCCGCGGCCAGATCGGAGCGACGGACGCAAGCGGCTGCCACGGCCCGCCAGCGCAACCGGAATGCCCAGCCGGCGCAACCGACACCATCGGAGCGCGCCGCCGCGGCAGCCGCCGTGCTGAACGAGGCCAAGCTCGGCTATCGCGCGATGCCGAGCTCGACGACGCTGCGCAGCGGCGCCTCGCCGCTCGATACCTCGCGATCGGTCAACGTCGTGCCCGAGCAGGTGCTGAAGGATCAGCTGCCGCGCAACCTCGACGACGCGCTGATCAATATCAGCGGCATCACCCAGACCAACACGCTGGCCGGCACCCTGGACGCCGTCATCCGCCGCGGCTTCGGCGACAATCGCGACGGCTCAATCATGCGCAACGGCATGCCGTTGGTGCAGGGGCGCAGCCTCAATCCGGCCGTCGAAAGTGTCGAGGTGCTGAAGGGCCCGGCGTCGCTGCTCTACGGCATCATGGATCCCGGCGGCATCGTCAACACCATCAGCAAGCGCCCCGAGCTCTATCAGCACGGCTCGGTCAACCTGCTCGGCTCGAGTTTCGCCGGTCCCAGGACCGGTGCGGACGGCACGGTCGACGTCACAGGCCCGATCGGCAACAACGGCCTCGCCTATCGCTTCATCGGCTACGGCGTGAGCGAGGACTATTGGCGCAATTTCGGGCGCCACCGCGAAATGCTGGTCGCGCCGTCGCTGGCCTGGTACGGCGAGACCACGACCGTTCAGCTCAACTACGAGCATCGCGAGTTCATCACGCCCTTCGATCGCGGCACCGCCTTCGATCCCGTCACCAAGGCACCGCTGGCGATCCCGGCGATGCGCCGGCTCGACGAGCCCTTCAACAACATGTGGGGAACCTCCGACCTGATGCAGGCATAAGCTATACGCAGTCGCTGAAGCCGAGCTCGACCATCGCGCCGCTTACCGGCGGCGTCGTGATCAGCTCCAACATCGCCCCCGAAGAGGGCACCCAGTACGAGACCGGCGTCAAGTTCGACTTCAACAAGCGCCTCTCCGGCACGCTCGCGGTCTACGACATCGACAAGAAGAACGTGCTGGTCGGGCAGCTCAACCAAATAACAAACATCGTCGAATACCGCACCGCCGGCAAGGTCCGCTCGCACGGCGTCGAGCTCGACGTCACCGGCAGGCTGACGGACAATTGGAGCATGATCGGCAGCTACGGCTACACCGACGCACGCGTGATCGAGGATCCGACGCTGGCCGGCAAGGCGCTGCAGAACGTCGCGCTCAACACCGCCTCGCTCTATCTGGTCTACGATTTCGGCACGGCCCTGCCCGGCCGGCTCCGTCTCGGCGGCGGCGCGCGCTATGTCGGCGACCGGCCCGGTGACGCCAACAACAGCTTCGTGCTGCCGTCCTACACGGTCGCGGACGTCTTTGCGACCTACGAGACGAAATACGAGACGCTGCCCGTCATCTACCAGTTCAACGTCAAGAACCTGTTCGACACCGTCTACTACCCCTCCGCCGTCAGCAACCTCACCGTTGCGATGGGCGACGCGCGGCGCTTCTCGCTCTCGGCAACGGTGAAGTTCTAGCGATGGGCGCAAGGCGGACAGCGATCGGATTGCTGACCGCGCTGGCGTCGATCTCTGTCGCCTGCACGGCGGCGCTCGCCGACGAGATCACCCTCTATTCGACCCGGGAAGCCGGCCTGCTCGAACCTGTCATCGCGGCCTTCACGGAAGCGAGCGGCACCAGAGTCAAGAACGTCTTCGTCGCGGACGGCATGCTCAAGCGCCTGACCTCCGAAGGCGACGGCTCGCCGGCGGATGTTGTGCTGACGATCGGCCTCGACAAGACCACCGAGCTTTCCGTGCACGGGCTGACGCAGCCGCTTGAATCTCCACAACTCGACCAGGCAGTGCCGGCAAACCTGCGCGGCGACACGTCGCAATGGATCGCGCTC
The DNA here is from genome assembly GCF_049949265.1 of Bradyrhizobium genosp. P. Lineage (NCBI taxonomy): Bacteria > Pseudomonadati > Pseudomonadota > Alphaproteobacteria > Hyphomicrobiales > Nitrobacteraceae > Bradyrhizobium > Bradyrhizobium genosp. P. The sequence goes on from NZ_CP188195.1 coordinate 7,381,835, forward strand.
GCGATACGCCCGCGCGTCGTGATGGTGCGAAAAGACAGCCCCCTCACCACCATCGGCTATGAGGATCTCGCCGATCCGAAATGGCGAGGCAAATTGTGCATGCGCCCCGCCCTGCATCAGAACAATGTCGCGTTGGTCGCGGCCTATCTCGCCCATCACGGTCGTGATGCGACCGAGGCCTGGCTCAACGGCCTGAAGGCCAATCTCGCGCGCACGCCGGCCAGCAAGGACAATGACGTGATCCGCGAGATCGCGGAAGGACGATGCGAGATCGGTATCGGCAACACTGTCGCATTGGCGCAGCTCCGCGACGGACGCGACGGCAACGGCTGGCGCAGGTCGGCAGAGGCCGTGAAGGCGGTGCCGACGACATTCACGGGCGGCGGAACCCACGTCAACCTGACCGGCGCGGCGATCGCAAAACACGCGCCCCACCCGGCGGCGGCGCGTCGCTTCATCGAATTCCTGCTCACGCCGGCCGCGCAGACCATCTTTGCGGCCGCCGAGCTCGAATATCCCGTGCTGGCAACGGCGAAGCGGCACCCGATCCTCGACGGGATCGGATCGTTCCCGGTCGACGCGTTGCCGATCGACCAGATCGCCGCGCATCAGCCGGCTACGATCTCGCTAATCAGGAAGGCCGGCCTCGATGAATGAAGCCTGGCGCGCCACCAAGGCCGTCCTGCTGCAGGTCCATTCCTGCATCGGCCTCGTGCTCGCGCTGCTGTGGGCCGTGGTCGGGATCACCGGCGCGACGATGGCGTTCGAGGATGAGATCGCGGCAAGCCTGAATGCCGGCATCATGCGCGTCGATGCCAGCGCGACGCGGCCGCTGACGCCGGACGAACTGGTCGCGCGGCTGCAGGCGGTCGGCGACTTCGGCAAGGCGTCGGCCGTGACGATGTCGAGCGATCCGACGGCCGCGGTGCGCATCCGCTTTGCCCGCAGCGAAGGCGGCGCGCGGCCGCCCTCGGTCTATGTCGATCCCTCTGACGGGCACGTGCTCGGCGCGCCGCGCGGCGAGGAGTTCTTCGCCACCGTCCGCAAGCTGCATCGCTGGCTGCTGTTGCCCGGCGACGGCAACGGCTACGGCCGCAAGATCACCGGCACCGCCGCGATCTGCCTGATCGTGATGTTGATCACCGGCCTCGTGCTGCGCTGGCCGCACCGCGCCCGCAGCGTGAAGATGTGGCTGAAGCCGAATCTGGCGCTCCGCGGCCGCGGCCTGCACCGGTCGCTGCACGCCGTCATCGGCACCTGGGTGCTGCCGATCTATTTGGTGATGACGCTCACCGGCCTGACCTATTCGTTCGAATGGTACAAGGACGGTGCGAAATGGCTGCTCGAGCGACCTGCGGCAACGGCCGCAGCGATGCCGCCGAAAGCGCCCCGAGGCATGGTTGCTGCGAAGGCCGAAGCAGCGGCCGAAACAAAACCCCTCACCTTCGATCTCGTCTGGGCTACGTTCCTGAAAGAACAAGGTAACCGTTACGTCAGGGCACTCATGACGCTGCCAGCCGGTGCGGGCACGGTTGTGCGTGTCAGGTCGTGGCCGCGCGGCAGCTCGCTCGACACCGCGCGCGACGAACTCCGTATCGACGCCATCACCGGCCGTCTGATCTCGTCGAATCTCTACGCGGACAAGTCATTTGGCGAGCGCATCCTCGCCAGTGTGCTCGACATTCACCGCGGTGCCATCCTTGGATGGCCGGGCAAGCTCGCCTTCATGCTGGCGGCGGCGCTGATGCCGCTGTTTACGGTGACGGGCTTGCTGCTCTATCTGTCGCGCCGCAGGCACCGCCGCCTTGCACGGCAACCGATCGGAAGCCTGGTGCCGGGCGAATGAGGGGGCATCATCGAATACGTGGCGGCCGGCCGTGGCTCAGGGGCGCTGCGTGACGACGCCGGTCGGTGTCGCAAAACCCTGAAGGGTTCTGATCCGCTTCTCGAGCCACCAGCCAAACTCGGGTGACCAGTCCTCGAAACGCTTGTTGATGCCGAGCTCGTGGGCCCAATGGTGAGCCACGTTCGGATTGAACTGCGACTGCCGCCCGACGGCGATCAGGTCGGCCTGCCCGTTCTGAAGGATGGCCTCGGCCTGTTCTGCCTCGAGAATGATGCCGACCGCCATGGTAGTGATATCAGCTTCCTTGCGGACCCGCTCCGCAAAGGGCACCTGAAATCCAAGGCTGCGCGTGACCTGGGCCGCGGTCGCCGCGCCGGAGATACCGCCCGAGGAGCAGTCGATGACGTCGACGCCGCGCGCCTTCAGCTCACACGCATAAGCCACCGTGTCATCCATATTCCACCCCTCCACGGTGCCGTCGACGGACGAGACGCGCACGAAGAGCGGCATCGATGCGGGCATTTCGCGGCGCACGGCCTCGACAATTTCGAGCGGCAGACGCATGCGCCCCGCCCGGTCGCCGCCATACTCGTCGTTGCGCGTATTGGAAACCGGCGACAGAAAAGAGGCCAGCAGATAGCCATGCGCGGTGTGGATCTCGATGGTGTCGAACCCGGCATCAACTGCCCGTCGCGCGGCTGCCGTCCAGGTGTCGACCATCGTCTTGCATTCGGCCGTGGTCAGTTGACGCGGCGTGAGCCAGCCATCGGCGACAGGCTCGGCGGTCGGTCCCACCGGCTGCCAGACCTTGGCGCCGGCTTTCAGATTTTCCTCGGTGAGCGGTCCCATGCCCTGCATGGCCGTTTGCGACGAAGACTTGCGCCCGCCATGGGCAAGCTGAATGCCTATCGCAGTGCCCTGGCGCTTCATGAAGGCGATCAGCGGCTTGAAGCTTTCGCCTTGCGCGTCGTTCCAGATGCCGAGGTCATTTTCGTTGATAAGTCCGACTTCGTCAACCGCGGTCGCCTCGACAAAGACGAGTCCGAAGCCGCCTAACGCGTAGCGGCCGAGATGAACGACATGAAATGTACCGCAGGTGTGTCCGGGGTCGCAGCGGTAATGGACCATCGGCGGCACAACGAGGCGATTCTTCAGCGTGAGCCCTCGAATGGCGAGCGGCTGGAACAGCATCGGCTGCACCACTTTCTCGCCGTTGATCATTCCGTCGGTCATTCCAACTTCTCCTTGCAAGCTGTCGCCGCGAGGGAAGGCCGAGATTTGCGCCCTCGCTCATCGATCACAGCACCCAATCGGCCTTGATGGGACGGCGACCGGCGCGGCCTTCCGGGTCGGGCGTCTTCCAGGAGGACACTTCAACGAGGCCCATCGGCGCCACGGTATCGAGTTCAGCCCCTTCCACATCGCGGGCGATGATGACGAGGCCGGACAATTGCGCACCGTCGATCTGAAACGGGCGCGGCAGCGAGAACGTCGTGCCGACGCACTCGATCAATAGCGGTTGTCTGCTTTCGACGACCTGAACCAGTCCCTTGATCCGCAACAGGCGTTCGCCGAGTGCGCCGGCGAGATTGTCGAGCCAGGCCGCGAGATCGGAATAGGCGACCTCTCCGGCGGGTTTAGCAAGGCAGAGGGCGATCCGCGGATGCGCGCTTCCCGGAGCAACGGCGATGTCGAAGCGCGGCGGCGCCGTCAACGGCGCAAACGCCAAAAGCACCGAGCTGGCACGATCCGCGGTCGCAACCACTTCGGCGAGCGGATTGACATCCGCGATAGCAGATGGCGCGGCGGCCAGGTCCACGGCGGTGACGAGGTCGGCCTTGGTTGCGACAATGCGATGCGCGGCGGTCCATTGCGCCACCGCCTCCTCATACGCCGCCGCGTCGCCGCCGTGCTGGAGATCGAAGGTGCCGATCACGGCCACCCGCATTCGGTGTTCGGCCAAGGTTGCGAGCGTCCGCAGCACCGGCCCGGGCATCGAAAGCCCGCTGGTCTCCAGGATGATCCGGCGCAGCGGGCCGGCCCCGGGCGGCCGTGGCGTCATGATCAGCCGGTCGATGGTGAAGGCGAGATCGCTGCCGATCTGGCAGCAGACGCAGCCGTTGGACAGCATCGCAATCGGCAGATCGCTGCCGCCCTCGCGGAGCACGACGCCGTCGAGCGCGATCTCTCCGACCTCGTTGACGATGACAGCCGTATCGGCCGCCTCGGGACACGCGAGAAAATCACGCAGCAGCGTGGTCTTGCCCGAGCCCAGAAATCCCGTTAACACGAAGAAATCGAGCGGCTCGCCGTTCATTCCGCCGCAGCCCGCGCGACGAATTTTTCCGGAACGTCGCTCTCCCAGCTCGCCTTCACGAGTTCGCGGACGTCGGCGAGCAATTCCTCGGTATCGTAGATGATGCCGTCCTTGATGGTGAATCTCAGGCCGCGATGCCATTCGACCGCGTTGGTCGCATCGTTGAACCGCATCGCACCGGTGCCATAGAGCAGCTTGAAGTCGGTGAGCGGATTGTGGTCGTGCACCAGCATGTCGCCGCGCATGCCGACATCGATGGTGCCGACCTCGTCCTCGATTCCGCACAGCGCAGCACCTTGCGAGGTCGCGGCGCGGATCACTTCCAGCGGATGGAAGCCGGCCTCCTGCAACAGCTCCAGCTCACGCACATAGCCGAAGCCGAAGATCTGGTAGATGAAGCCGGAATCGCTGCCGGTGCAGACGCGCCCGCCCCGATTCTTGTATTCATTGATGAACGCCATCCACAGTCGGTAGTTCTCCTTCCACTCGACCTCGTTCTGGGTGGACCAGCGATACCAGTAGGAACCGTGACCGCCGCGCTGCGGGGTGAAATAGTCCCACATCGATTTCCAGGTGTAGTCCTTGTGCCAATAAGCCTGGCGTGCGCGCATCAGGTCGCGATTGGCGTCGTAGATGGTGAAGGTCGGAACGAAGGTGAAGCCGATCTCGAGGAATTTCTCCAGCGTCTCTTCCCATTTGCGCGAGCCGGGCTTGGCGGCCTGCCCGAACATCTGGCCCGAGACCGAGAAACGGAAATATTCGTCGGTGTAGTTATAGTCGAGCGGGAAGTTCTGCACGATGCGGTCATCGTACAGCGCTTCGGGCAGACCGTAATAATGCTCGGCGCTGGTCAGGCCCCAGCGCGCGGTGGTGAGTGCGTTCATCCGCGTCACCGCCATCTGCGCATGATGGCAGCCGGAGCGCAGGCCGAGCTTCTGGCACTCGTCGAGCGCCGCTTCCATGATCGCCGGCGGCGCGCCGAAGAACTTGATGCCGTCGGCGCCGCGATCCTTGACCTTGCGCAGCCACTCCCTGCCCTGCTCCGGCGTGTAGATGGTCTTGATCATGTCGTTGACCGCCGGAAAATAGGCATAGGCGAGCAGCCGGGGCGCCGCGATGGTATTGTCCGCCGAGCGCTGCCGCTGGTCGATGACCCAGCCGAGACCATTCATCGAGCCCATTTCGCGCACGGTGGTGACGCCATGGGCGAGCCAGAGCTTGTAGACATAGTCGACCGGCGGCACCCAGCCGTTCGCGGAATGATAGGCGACGCCGGCATGGGCGTGGCAATCGACAAAGCCCGGCGTCACCCATTTTCCGCGGCAATCGATCTCGTGATCGGCGGGCTCACCTGGATCGGCGCCATAGCCTGTGACCTTCTTCAGGCTGACGATGCGGCCATTCTCTACGATGATATCGACCGGGCCAATCGGGGGCGCGCCGGTACCGTCGATCACCGTGGCGCTGCGCAGCGCGAGCCGCTTGAACGGCCCGATGCCGCGATCGCGCGACGTCGCCTTTGCGACGATCGGGGCCTCGCCCTTGTTGCGGATGCGCGCGAGCTCATCGCCCGGAAGAACTTCCGTTTTCGCCTGATCGGACATCGATCGTTTCCTTCCTGTCCAGCGGTCGCTGTGAACGTTCCGCGGTTATCTCACCCGATAGCGCCGCGCAAACGCGATGCTGCCGAAAATCGTAAAGCTCATGGTCACCGCGAGCAGCATGAAGGCCAGCGCGGCACCCATCGGCCAGTTGTTGCCGCGCACAAATTGGTCGAAGATCGCCGGTGCCATCATCTTGAAACGCGGCCCGCCGAGAAGCACCGCAGTTGCATAGGTGTTCATGCACAAAACGAAGACCAGGATCGACCCGGCAGCGATGCCCGGCGCCGACAGTGGCAGGATCACACGCCAGAATGTTTGCAGGGGAGAGGCGCCGAGATTGGCGGCGGCATCCTCCAGGTCCCGGGGAATGCTCTCGATCACCGAGGCAATGGTCAGGATCATGTAGGGCAGCACCACTGCGATGATGCCGAACACGACCGCCTTTGGCGTATACATCAGCGTCAGCGGCTCGCTAATCGCATGAACCTTGATGAGAACCGTGTTGATCAGTCCGTCGCGCGTAAAGAGTGCCATCCAGCCGGCTGAGCGGACGACATTGCCGACCACCAGCGGAAACAGCGTCGCGATCACGACCAGGCTTTTCCAGCGGCTTTGGAGACGTCCGACCCAGTATGCCGCCGGAAAGGCAATGACCAGCGTCAGCGCCGTGCAGAGGAGCGCCATGCCCAGCGTCGTCAGGATGACCTCCTGATAATAAGGATCCGCCGTTGCGCGCGCGTAATTCTCGAACGAGAACGCCTCGATCATCAGCTCCGTCGGGCTGAACCGATTGAGCGAGATCCGGAACATCAGCAGCATCGGCCCGATCAGGAGCCCAAGCACCAGCAGGCCGGCCGGCAGCACCAGCAGCGCCATCCCCGGTGCAGCCGATTTGACGTTCGTCTCCCTCGTGTCGCGGTGCGTGTCAACGAACGTCAAGTCCGAAGCTCCAGCATCACGCCTTGAACTGCTTGTTCCAGAAATCAAGCGTGCGTTGTGAGCGCTCGGATTGATATTTGTAGTCGGGTTTCAAGAGCCTGGCGCGGTCGGCCTCGCTCAGGCTGACCTGCTTCGCAAGATCTTCCGGCAGCACGGCGTCCGACACGGTCGGCACATATCCCATCTTGTCGGCGAAGGCGATTTGAGCCTTGGGATCGAGCATCGCGTCGAGATAGGCGAACCCGCCGTCCTTGTTGCGCGCATTGCGCGGCACGCTGGCTTCGAACACGATCGATGCCGCGCCCTCCTTCGGCACGACATGCGAGAGCGGAATGCCGGCCTTCTTCCACATGAAGCCGCGCGCAAGCCACATTGCCGTAAGCCAGACCTCCTCGGATTTGAGCCCGGCTGCGAGTGCCTCGTTGGACGGATAGATCTTTGCATCCAGCGAGCGCAGCTCCAGCAGCTTCTGTTCCGCCGGATCGAGATTGCTGACGCCGCCGCCGTTCGCCAACGCCGCCGCGAGCGTGTTCCATGCATAAAGGATATCGGCAAGACCGACCCGGCCGCGCCATTTTGGATCCCAAAGGTCGGCCCAGGAGGTCGGCGGGACCTTGACCTGGTTTTCGTTGTAGAGGATCACCAGCGCCGAGTAGATATGCGGAATGGCGGTGTCGGTGCGAAGCTCGGGAAATACCTTGTCGAGCCGCGAGACTTTCGCAGCATCGACCACCTCAAACACGTTGGTCGTGGCGACGACATAATGGTCGGTGTCCGAGAGACAGGCCACGTCCATCGATCCGCGCCGGCTTTGCCGCTCCGCCAGCAGCTTCGTCTTCCGCGGATCGGCGTTGGCGACATCCTGCAGCACCTCGATGCCCTTCGGTGCCAGAATCGGCTTGTCGATGAGATCACTGAGCAGTTGCCCGTAATCGCCGCCCCAGGTGCCGACAATGATCTGCCCCGGTTCCGCGCGCGCGATCGGCGCGCCTGACGCGAACATGGCCGCAGCCCCGGCGCCGGCGGACAACAAATGACGTCGCAATATCATGACCATCTCCCTCAAGAGGATTTCTGCGGGACCAGCCGCGGGGCCTTGCCATCCCAGCGCAGCGAAACCTGATCTTGCGGCTTGACCGAAGCCAGCGGCTCGTCCGCGCCCGGGGTCTGCTGCACCACCACGAACACCTCCTCGCCGACGCGCACATGGTATTCGGTCTGCGGCCCAAGATAGGTCGCGGCCTGCAGCGGCCCGTGGAGATCGCCCTCGGCACCCGGGCGGATCGAAATCCGTTCCGGCCGCAGCGCAAAGGCGTCGGCATTCTTGCTCTCGTTCGGCGCGATGTCGACTGGTAAAATGAGCCCGCTCTCGGTGCGGAACTGGGCCTCGTTCTCTCGCCGGCCCAGCAGGATGTTGCAGCGGCCAACGAAGTCAGCCACGAACGCGTCCTGGGGCTCGTCATAGAGTTCGCGCGGCGGGCCGACCTGCCGCACCCGGCCGCCTTCCATCACGACCAGACGATCGGCCATGGTCAGCGCCTCCTCGCGGTCATGCGTGACCAGGAGCGTGGTCAGGCCAAGCCGCTGCTGCAGCGCCCTGATCTCGATCCGGACCTCGGCGCGCAGCTTGGCGTCGAGGTTGGACAAGGGTTCATCGAGCAAAAAGAGTTTCGGATTGATCACCAACGCCCGAGCAAGCGCGACCCGCTGCTGCTGCCCGCCAGACATTTCGCGAGGCAGGCGACCGGCCAGATGCGACAGCCGCACCAGCTTTAGCGCCTCCTCGACCCTGGCCTGACGCTCGGCGCCGCCGACGCTGCGCATCTCCAGCCCAAAACCGACATTCTGCGCCGCGGTCATGTGCGGAAACAGCGCATAGGACTGAAACACCATTCCCGTTGCGCGCTTGTGCGCGGGCAGATGGGTGACATCCTCGCTGTCGAACAGCACGCGCCCGCTGGTCGGCGGAAGAAATCCTGCGACCATGCGCAAGGTCGTGGTCTTGCCGCAGCCGGAGGGACCGAGCAGCGCGACCAGTTCGCCTTCCTGCACCGCAAGATCGAGGCCGTCCACGGCGACCGACGAGCCGAACCGCTTGGTGAGACCTTCGATCGACAGGCTCGCCATCAGACGACCCGTGACAATTTGACGAAGCGATCGGTAACCACCATCAGTCCCCCGACGATCACGATCTGCACGGTTGCGACCGCGGCCAGCGTCGGATCGATCCGGAATTCGAGATAGTTGAGCATCGCAACCGGCAGCGTGGTCCGGCCGGGACCGACCAGGAGCAGCGACAGGTCGAGATTCTCGAAACTCTGGATGAACGAGAACATCGCGGCCGCCACGATGCCGGGCCGCATCATCGGAAGCGTAATGCGGCGAAACACCGTGAACGGGCCGGCGCCGAGATTGGCCGCGGCCTCCTCGGCCGCGCGGTCGAGCCCCTGCAGGCTCGCAACCACGAGTCGCACGGTCCAGGGAATCGTAAGCATCACATGGGCGGCGACCAACCCTTCGGTCGTCGCCTTGATATCGCGATCGAGTGTATTTTCCGCGAGCACATAGAACATATAGAGCCCGGAGCCGGCCACGACTCCGGGGACGGCGAGCGGCGCCAGCAGCAGCGCGCTGATGACCTGCTTGCCGGGAAAGTCACCGCGTACGATGGCGAGCGCGGCCGCGGTGCCGATCGGCACACCGACGGCGGCGGCTAGCAGGGCGACCTGGAGGCTTGTGATGAGGCCGCGCAGGAATTCCGGCTTGTCCCAGGCATTGGCGTACCAGTGCCAGGTCAGCGCCGGCGGCGGAAAGCTGACGATCTCCTGGGAGAAGAAGCTGGTTGCGACGATCATCGAGACCGGCGCGAAAATAATGATATAGGCGATCAGAACCAGTATCCGCATCAGGATGCGGCCGGACGACGGCCGCTCCATCAAATTGGCAAGCAGTGACGCCGGCATCCTTCGCGGCTCGTTCCCTGGAGCGATAAATTCGGCCGCATCGTAGTCCGACAGCGTTCCGGTCGCCAAGCCCGCATTATGGACGAAAGCTGCTCAGGACGCAGCCGCATGTCCAGGGCGGTCTTCCGTCTTCTGAACAGCACTGCCCGCGCCTACCGCGTAAGGATCGGGTCCACGATCTGCTCAATTTGCTAGTCGCGCCCTATTGATGGCTGTTGGCAATCAACGCTGACGTCAGGGCCATGCACTTGCGGGAATGCGCCTCGCCGGCCTGCACCCTACTCCTGTAGCCGTGGCGCCAGTATCGCCCATGGACAACCAGCGCTGTGACGATCGATGAGCCGGCGCGCTATAGGCTCGCTTGCTGCCTTGCTCCGGCAGGCCTCGTTGCTGCGGCGAGCGGCTACCGGTCAAGGATGAAATCGGCGCCCTTCTCCGCAATCATGATCGTCGGCGCGTTGGTATTTCCCGAAACCAGTCGCGGCATGATGGACGCGTCGATCACCCGGAGCCCGTCGATGCCGTGAACGCGGAGGCGGTCATCGACAACGGCAAGCGGATCCGAGCCCATCTTGCAGGTGCCGACCGGGTGATAGATGGTTTCGCAGGTCCGACGAACGTAGCTGTCGATATCCGCGTCCGACTTTGCGCGGGACCCCGGGGCGTATTCGTCTCCGCGATAGCGATCAAAACCCTTCTGGGCGATGATCTCGCGGCCGATCCGGATGCCGTCGCGCATGTTGCGGACATCCTCGCGCGCCTCCAGATAGTTCGGGCGGATTGAAGGATGCTGCAGCGGATCGGCCGACTTGATCATGATGCTGCCGCGACTGTCCGGGCGCGCGATGTTGAAGTAGGCCATGAAGCCGTGTTCGTTCTCGATCTTGCGGCCGTGATCGCTGTACATCAGCAGAACGAAAAAGAACTGAAGATCCGGTGCAACCAGATCAGGCTGCGATTTGAGGAACGCCATTGCTTCCAGGCCGTGCGACGTCGCGGGACCGGTCTTGGTCAGGACGTACTGGATGAAGGCCTTGGTGGCGCCCAGCGGCTTGGTGTGCTTGAGGAACGAGATCGGCTGGCTGCACCGCTGCTTCACGCCACACGCGAGATGATCCTGCAGATTCTGCCCGACGCCCTTCAATTCTTGGACCACCTTGATGCCGAGCGATCGCAGATGGTCTCCGTCGCCGATTCCAGACAATTGCAGCAATTGCGGCGAGTTGATAGCGCCGCCTGACAGGATCACCTCACGCTCGGCCCGCAACGTATGGACTTGACCATTCCTGACGTACTCGACGCCGGCGGCGCGCCCGCCTTCGATCAGCACGCGTGAGGCGAGCGCCTTCGTGATCACCTTGAGATTGGGCCGGCTCCGGACCGGGTGCAGATAGCAGCGCGCCGCGCTGGCGCGCTGGTTGTCGGCAATCGTGCTGTCGACCGGACCGAACCCTTCCAGTTCGGCGCCGTTGAAATCATCCGTCGCACGATATCCGGCCTGCTTGCCGGCTTCGAACCAGGCCTTGGTCAACGGATGGGTTATCTCCGGCAGCCGGCTGGTCCGCAATGGACCGTCACCACCGTGAAAATCGTCGGCACCCGCTTCGCGCCCTTCCGACCGAATGAAGTATGGCAGGCAGTCGGCGTAGGACCAGCCACGATTGCCGAGTTGCGCCCATAGATCATAGTCGGACGCATGGCCGCGGATATAGACCATGCCATTGATGGCGCTCGATCCTCCGAGCACCTTGCCGCGCGGCCAGAACAGGACCCGGTTGTCCAGATGCGGCTGCGGGTCGGTGTGGTAATGCCAATCGACGCTGCCGGATTTCATCAGGGCGAGATATCCCGCCGGCATGTGGATGAATGGATTGGTGTCCTTGCCACCGGCCTCAAGCAGAATGACTTCGTTTCCGGGCGACGCTGACAAACGATTTGCCAGCACGCACCCGGCCGAGCCAGCGCCCACGATGACGTAGTCCACCATTTTTTCCTCCGTCTTCTTATCCGTCGATGGTCGCCGGTTGCCGGAAGCGGCCAACGCCCAACCATCGCGCGGTGGCACCTCGTCACTCCCGCGAGGCTTGACGTCCGCCTACCCGAATTAGGCCCGCAGCAGCGTCCGCGGCCTGGTTTCGTCCGACCCATTGATGACCTTGCCGGTCGCCGGCTCGAAGAGCCTGATCCTGTCGAGCGCGGGCACCAGCCTGATCGGATCGTCCGGCGACAGGTCAAGGCGATCCTGCGTGATGGAACAGACCTCCTGTCCGCCGACATCGGCATAGATGTGAATTTCGGGACCGGTCGGCTCGACGACGGACACCTTGGCGGGAATGCCCTCGCTGCCGGTGCCGGGCCGCAGATGTTCGGGCCGGATTCCATACTTCACGATCTGCCCGGCGGTGACCTTCGCATCCGGCGGCAAGGGCAGCGTGACGCCGTTGGCGCGGACGACCGGACGGCCCTCTTCTGCGGCGACCTCACCGGACAGGAAGTTCATCGAGGGCGATCCGATGAACTCCGCGACGAACAGATTTGCCGGACGGTCGTAGATCTCGAGCGGCTTGCCGATCTGCTCGATATTGCCGTCGCGTAACACCACGATCGTGTCGGCCATCGTCATGGCTTCGATCTGGTCGTGGGTGACATAGATGATTGTGGTCGACAGCTTGTGATGCAGTTCCTTGATCTCGGTTCGCATCTGCACGCGCAGCTTGGCGTCGAGATTCGACAATGGCTCGTCGAACAGGAATACAGAGGGATCGCGCACGATGGCGCGCCCCATCGCAACGCGTTGGCGCTGGCCACCCGACAATTGCCTGGGCTGGCGGTCGAGATAGGGCGTGAGGTTGAGGATCGAGGCCGCCCATTCCACCTTGCGCCGGATCTCGTCCTTCGGAAGCTTCTTGAGCTGCATCGAGAACGCCATGTTGTCGAACACGCTCAAATGCGCGTAGAGCGCGTAGTTCTGGAACACCATCGCGATGTTGCGATCCTTCGGATGCAGATCGTTGACCACGACGTTGCCGATGCTGATCTGGCCCGAATTGATCGCTTCGAGCCCGGCCACCATCCGCAGCAATGTCGACTTGCCGCAGCCGGAGGGTCCCAGAAGCACGACGAACTCGCCATTGGCGACGGCGAGATCGATGCCGTGCAGCACCTCGAGCCCGCCATAGGACTTGCGCACATTGCTGATGGTGACCGATGCCATGACTGAACCCTTCCCGCTACGCGCCCGCCCTCGCCCATGATGCGAGGAATCGCATCATGGGCTCGTCTGTTTGATTGAGCATGATCTCCGCGCAAACGAGTTTCGCGTTTGTCGCGAGGGAAAACCGGTCTCCACTTTTCCGGATCATGCTCTCGCCGCCAATATTCGCTCCGCAATCTCAACGAAGCCTTCGCCGCCGCGCTTGCTGGCAACGAAGGCTGGAGTTGCGGACATGACCCCTTCGAAATCCCGTACGTTCGCGACGCCGCAGGCGTAGGGGAAGAATCCGAACATCGGTGCATCGTTCGGGCTATCGCCGCAGAACACGATGCGGTCCCTCGCCTCGTCGAGATCGAGACCCAGCCTTTCGCGCAGGAAGATCCGGGTCATGGCCAGCTTGTCGTAACGGCCGAACCATCCGTTGACGTGGATGGAAGACACCTTGGCGATGCCGCCCGCACTTTCAAACAGCCAGACGATCTTGTCGACGGCGGCGCGCGGCAGGGGCGGCACGTCCTCGCAGAAGTCGATCGCAAGGTCGGCTTCGCGGTAGAGTTGGTCGGCCGAGATCGCTGCACCCGGCACCTCGGACAGAATTCGCTCGCTGAGCGCCGTCAATCTGCTACGGTTCGCGGCGCGCTCGGCCTCGGTTGCGATGAATTTGCGGATCATCTTCCGCGCCACCGGATCGTGCCGGAAATAAAACGCGCCGTTCTCGCCGATCACGCCGTCGACCGGCCAGAACCGCGCAATCATGTCGCACCAGCCCGCCGGCCGGCCGGTGACGGGAACCACGGCAAGGCCTGCGCTGCGCAGCCTTTCCAGCGCGGCATAGGACGCCGCCGGAAGCTGCCCGTCGGTGGTCAGCGTATCGTCGATATCGGTCAGGATACAGACGATGCGGCGCGCGGTTTCCGCCGGAAAACTGGCCATCGGCTTCATGACGGCGCGCCATCGGCAAACGACGCAAGGCGGGCGTTCCAATCGCACAGCTTGGGCCAGAGGTCGGCGTGGATGGTCCGCAGCTCGGCGTAGCGCGCCACATTGGCGGATTCAGGCTGGAATGTTCGTGCTGGAGGTCTCGTCATCGCCGCGGTGGCTTCAGCGATCGTCCCGTACCAGCCGGCGCCCTTGGCCGCGGCGATCGCAGCGCCAAGTGACGATGCTTCCCGCGCCGTCGAGCGGGACACCGGGCGGCCCGACGTGTCGGCCAGGATCTGCAGCCAGAGATCGCTGTCCGAACCGCCGCCGATCGCCGAAAATTGTCCGATCTCGCCGCCAGTTGCCGCCGCGATCTTCTCGGCTTGAGCGGCAATTTCGAGCGCGATGCCTTCCAGCAAGGCCCGATAGATGGCGCCGCGCCGGGTCGAGCCGGACAGTCCGGCGATGACACCGCGCGCATAGGGATCCCAATAGGGCGTCATGCAGCCGAGCCAATACGGCAGCACCACGACGCCGCCTGCCCCGATTGGGCAGGTCGCCGCTTCCGCTTCGAGTGCCTGGAAGACGTTCCGTTGTGCAGCCGCATCGATCCCGAACATCTCGCGGGCCATCCAGTCGAGCAGGAAGGTTCCGGTGCGAACGCACTGCTCGTAGATGTAGCCGTCGTCGCACACCGCCTTCTCGGTGCGAAAGGCGCGGTCATAAGCATAGTTGAGACCATAACTGCCGGAGACCACTGCCGTCCCCAAATTGATGTAAGCGCTGCCCGGAGAGGTGACGCCGGCGCCGGTGCTGGCGCACTGGCCGTCGCCGCCTCCGGCAACGACCGGTGTCCCGGCGGACAGGCCGGTGAACGCGGCCGCCGCGTGCGTGACCTCGCCCATTCGCGCCCCAGGAGGCAACAGCGCCGGTAATTTTTCGATAGCGATGCCTGCGGCATCGAGGATCTCGGCCGACCAGACGTTCCCAGTCATATCGAGCAGCCCGGTTGGATCGGCCGAGGCCGTCGAGGTCCGCCATCGGCCGGTCAGGCAGTGCGTCAGATAGCCGTGAACTTCGGCAAAGCGCGCGGCACGCGCAAAGATCTCCGGCTCCTGCTCCGCCATCCAGATCATGCGGTAAAGACAGGGCAAAACATCCAGCGGCTTGCCGGAGATCGCATGAACGCGCTCGGCCCCGAACGATTTGCCGAAGCGCACGACCTGAGGTCGCGCCCGCTCATCGAGCCAGGTCATGCCGGGCCTGATGGCGGTCCCATCCTCGGTAAACGCACTGAAGGTCTCGCGCTGATTGGAAATCGCGACCGCAGCGATGCGCTCCGAGGCGACCTGATCGGTGATGCCGCGCAAGGCGGCCGCCGTCGAATCCCACCACTCGTCCGGGTTCTGTTCGAAGTATCCCGGCTGCGGATTGGCAAGGCCGATGGCCTTGCGTCCTTCGGCCACGGCACGGCCGCTGCGGTCCCAGGCGATCGCCTTGGTCGCCGAGGTCGAGCTGTCGATACCGATCACCAGATCTTTGGTCATGCCGTCTCGTTTCAAAAGAAGCGAAGGCGACGGGCGCCGCCTTCGCGAACTCTTGCAATGCAAGCCCTAGAGCAGGCCGGCATCCTTCACCTTGGCGTCGATGTCCTTTGCCAGGGCGTCCATGCACTTCTTCGCGTCGCCATCATAGGCCTGTCCCGTGAGCAGCTTGCCGAGTTCGGTGGGGATTTCATTGGTCGACAGGCCCGCCCACAACTGCATGTGCGGCTCGGTGGCCATCGCGTTGTCGATGACCCATTTCACGGTCTCCAGATGCCGCGTGGTGCCCGGGCCGACCTTGGCCTTGGCCTTGACGCGCGGATCAGCGAACGAGGAGTTACGCATCGGCGCGAAACCGCCGAGCAGCGTGCAGCGTGTCATGATCTCCTTGCAGCAGCCCCACTGCATAAATATCCACGCTGCTTCCTTGTTCTTGGAGTATTTCGAGAGCGAGATGCACGAGCCGCCCTGATGGCCGAGGTTCGGCTGCTCGTTGAAGCCGGCCTCGGAAGCCGGGCGCAACTTCTTGGCCGTCAGCGGATGGGCAGGCTCCCACAGGCCCTTGACCTTGGAGTCGTCGGCATCAAGGCCCGGGAAGAACTCATCCCAGCTCTGCGCCATCGCGATCTGTCCGGAATGCATCATCTCGAACTGGCCGTCCCAGGTCGATGCCGTCGAATTCGGCGGCGAGACCTTCAGCAGCTCCTGGTACCATTTCAGGCCGGCAATGCCCTGCTCGTCATTGCCGGAGAATCTCTTGTCCTTGTTGAAGATCGAGCCGCCATGGCCCCACACCGCCTGGCTCCAGTCGCATTCCAGCGAATAGTGCCCGGACTTGGCCTGAAGGCCGGTTCCGAACACACCGTTGGCCTTCTCGGCCTCGGTGATCTGCTTGGCGGCGGCGAGGAAGTCTTCGTAGGTGGTCGGCACTGCGATCTTGTGCTTCTCGAGGATGTCCTTGCGGTACATCATCGTGAAGATCGGGATGTCGAAGGGAATGCCCATCCATTTTCCCTCGACCTGGGCGATATTCTGGACCAGCGGCTTGGAGAAGTCGTCCCAATCGAAATCGGGCATCGCCAGTTCCGGCTTGTCCTTGTAGTAGGCGATCGGATCGACGCAATCGGGCTGGAACATCGAGATCCAGGATTGATCGAGATAGTAGAGATCGTAGGAACCGAGTTGGCCCTGCACGTCCTGCGCCGCCTTGGCGAGCACCTGCTCCAGCGGCACGATCTCGACCTCGACCTCGATGCCGGTCGGGTCGGTGAACTCCTTCTTGATCTGGTTGAGGATCACCGACGGCGGCGTCGATTCGGTCGAGTAGCGAATCTTGGCGCCCTTGAACTTGCTGCCGACATCCTTCAGCCATTTGGCCTGATTGTCCGGCAGGCCGTCGGCATAGGCCGCGGTGCCGAGCATGTTCCCGTTGCGCAAGCCGCGCGGATTGCCGAGCATTCCGGCGCCGAAGGCCGAGAACCCGACACCTGCCAATCCCATCCGACGCAGGAATTCGCGCTTGGATATCTGCTTGTTCGTATAGGCGTTCGCGCTATCGACGATGAATGTCTGCTGGTCGAATTTCTTGAAGCTCATAGATACTCCTCCCAATGTTCTTGTTGACTTTCTGGTCTCCGTACGTGCGCCTACTCCTTGATGGATCCGAGGGTCAGGCCACGGACAAGCTGCTTCTGGACGAGCAAGATGAAGATGAAGCTCGGGATCACCGCGGTGGTGCCGAGCGCCGCGATGAAGCCCCATTCCGAGCCCGTCGAGGTGACGAAGGTCGTGATCTTGACCGGCAACGTTCGTATCGAATTGGTCAGGAACAACGACAGCAGGAATTCGGTCCACGAGAAGATGAAGCAGAGCACCGCCGTGGCCGCGACACCGCCCTTCACCATCGGCAGCACGACGCGCCAGAAAATCTGCAATCGCGTGGCGCCATCGATCATGGCAGCCTCGTCGACGTCGACCGGGACGTCGTCGTAGAACGACTTCATCAAGAGCACGGCGATCGGCAGGTTGATCAGCGTATCCACAATGACCAGCCCGAGCCTGGTGTCGAGCAGCGACATGTAGTGGAACATGAAGACGACAGGCACAATGATCGCGATCGGCGGCATGAAGCGCTGCGACAGGATCCAGTTCAGATAGGCCTGCCGTCCGAAGAAGCGCATCCGCGACAGCGCATAGGCCGCCATCACCGCCAGCAGCACCGTCAGTGCGGTCGAGCCCATTGCAACGACCAGCGAGTCGGTGATGGTCTGGCGGCTGTCATAGGAACTCGCGCCGCCGACGCCGAATGTGTTGCCGGATTCGATCGCGAGCTCGGCCCGCGACTTGCCGAACATGGTCACGGCGTAGTTCACCAGCGTCGGCTTGAAATTGAACCAGACGATGCCGTCCTTGTCGAAGATCGCGGACGTCGGCTTGAACGACGTCAATGCCCACCAGAACAGCGGAAACATGAACAGGCCGACCACGAACACCGCAGCCACGTCACGCAATCGCTTCTGCCAAAACGTTTCCTGCATCAGAACCGCACCTTGAACAGCTTGATGAAGATGCTCGAGGTGACGATCACCAGGAGCAGCGTGAACAGCGAAATCGTCGAGGCATAGGGGAAGTCGGCGTTCTTGAAATAGATGGTGCCGGCATAGGACGTCAGCGTCTCGGTCGCGGTGCCAGGCCCGCTGTCCGTCATCACCTTCACGTAGTCATAGATTCGGAACAGATCGACACCGCGGATCAGCACGGCGAGCGCGATGATCTTGGAGAGCATCGGCAAGGTCAGGCGGAAGAAAGCCTGGCTCGCCGTCGCTCCGTCGATCGCCGCGGCCTCGAACGGCTCCTTCGGAAGAGCGCGGAGGCCTGCGAGCATGATCAGCACCATGAACGGCGTCCACTGCCAGATGTCGGCCAGCAGAACGCCGGCCAGTGCTGAATTGCCGGAGGCGAGAATCGGATGCTGCGCCGGCCACAGCCCGAGCGACACCAGCCCCGTGCTCAGCACGCCGAAGGATCCATCCAGCATCAGCAGGAACATCATGCCGGTGACCGCGGGCGGCACCACCAGCGGCAGCGTCATCAGCGCACGCAGCAATCCGTAGCCCTTGCGATCACTGTCGAGCAGCAGCGCGATGGCAAGCCCAAGGCATAGTTCGATCACGAGGGCAGCGATCGTGTAGAGATAGGTGTGGCCGATCGCACCCCATACCCGGTCATCGGCGAACAACTTCCCCCAATTCCAGGTCGGGTTGAAGACGTTCAGGCGGGTGATCGGGTTGCGCTTGAAGAGCGAGAGCCACAGCGCATACAGCAGCGGATAGACGCCAAACGCCAGGATCAGCGCGGTAATCGGCGCCAGCCAGGGGAACGGGTGTTCCGAGGTCAGAAATCGCGGCCAGGCCCGGCGGCGCGGCGTGCCCGATACCGGCACGTCGACAGCCAGACTTTGCGCATCCAGACGCTGTGCATCCAGACTTTGCGCACCCGGACGTGGCGCATAGTGCGAAACCATTGACGTTTCCTCGCGCATTCGCTTCTTCTCGGCGCCGGGCTCTTTGGCCCAGTTCGCAGTCTTGTTTCAGGGCCGGCGGGACACTCCGGTTCGGGCAGATCGGGCCGCACGCGGCACCAGCGCTTTCGCCGTTGCCACGTCCGTGACCAGAATCGTTGCGTAATTTTTGTTGAGCGCGGCATAGACCGCGTCGATCTTGTCGCTGC
Organism: Bradyrhizobium genosp. P; assembly: GCF_049949265.1. NCBI lineage: Bacteria > Pseudomonadati > Pseudomonadota > Alphaproteobacteria > Hyphomicrobiales > Nitrobacteraceae > Bradyrhizobium > Bradyrhizobium genosp. P. The sequence goes on from NZ_CP188195.1 coordinate 7,400,912, forward strand.
CGCCGGCGATGCAGATACGTTCCGGCACCTTGGCGATCTCGTCGAGCGTTAATCCGATCATCTGATTGTCGAGCGCGCCCAGGATCGGCTCGCCGTCGCGGCCGATGAAACGCCCGCTCACGACGCCGACCGCGCCGCGCGCGAGATACGGCCCGATATTCTCTGATGACATGTAGCCGCTGCGCATCGCGGTGCCTGCGTCGTCGACGCTGCCGACGCCGAACAGCACCTTGTTGCTCGAGTGGATGATCTTGAAGGTCTCGACCAGCGCCGGCTCCTGCATGAACAGGCGCTTGATCTGCGCGGTCGAGACGATGCCGGGGGCATGCAAATTGACGCAGCGCGCGCCAAGCCGGTTGGCGATATTGGACGTGCACAATTCCGGCGAAAATTCCGTCGTCCCGATCGAACAGCCGGTAATCTGCGCAACGGTTACGCCCGGCAGCTTCATCTCGGGCAGTGCTGCCGACAGCGCCTGCACCGTCCGGCCCCAAGACACGCCGAGCACATCGTCGGGCTGCAACCGTTCGATCAGCAGCCGCGCACTGGCCCGGCCGATCCGTTCGTGGACCGGCAATCGGCCTCCGTCGTCGGGCACGACGAGACAGTTGGTGAGCCCGTAAGCGTCAGCCACCTCGCGTGCAAGACTGATGGTCTGCAGGTGCCGCGAGGAGACGGCAATCGTGACGATGTTGCGGTCGCGGGCCTCCTGCAGGAAATTCACGACCGAGGCGCGCGAGACCCCGAGCTGATCGGCGACCTCCTCCTGCGTCATGCCTTCTTCGTAATAGAGCCACGCCGCCCACACGACAGGATCACTGTCGAATTCTGCCGGAATCGACCGCGCGCGGCGCTTGATCCGCGACGGCGTCACGTTGCGTTGCAGCGTCTTGGTCATCAACGATCCGGCCCGAGTATGACGGTTCACAAAATGCACATCGGGTTGACAATTGTCAATCGTCTCGCTTAATTGCCAACCAGCGTTGACTATTGTCACGATCGGGGCTGCGTCTTGCCGATGTCGAAGCAGAACTGGACCGCACTGATCGACGATATGGTGGCTGGCCGCTGGACCAACCCGGTGACCGGCGCCCAGGTCAAGGTGCCCTACGACTCCATCGTGATCGAGGACAGCCTCGAAGGCCGCGAGGCAGAACTCGTTGCATCGTTGAAGCTGGGGCACCGCCTTGCTCTGGTCGCCGACCAGGCGACCTATGACGCGATGGGCGCGCGCGTCGCGAAGGCCTTGCGCGAACTCGGCCCGATCGAGGCCATTGTTCTCGATCGTCCCCATGCCGACATGGCCGAGGTTCGCAGTCTCACCGAGAAGCTGCGCGGATTCGATTCCGTCGTTGCCGTCGGCTCCGGCACCGTCAACGACCTCAGCAAATACGTCACCGGCCTGGACGGAAGGCGTTATTGCGTCTTCGCAACCGCGGCTTCGATGAATGGATATACCTCGTCAACCGCTTCGCTCACGCTCGACAGCGGCCTGAAGGTGTCGCTGCCCTCGCACACGCCGGCCGGCTTCTTTGTCGATCTCAAGGTGTCCGCCGTGGCGCCGCCCTATCTCGCCGCCTCCGGTTTCGCCGACTGCCTCGCCCGATCGGTCGCGCAGACCGACTGGTGGATGTCGCACCGATTGCTGGGAACGGCTTATTTCCAGGAGCCCTACACGATCCAGGCAGCCGACGAGATCGAGCTCAACAAGCGGGCCGGGAATCTGCCGAAGGGCGACATCGAGGCGATGGGATATCTCTATCGCGTGCTGACATTGTGCGGACTGGGCATTTCCTTCACCGGAATCTCGCACCATGGCTCGATGGGCGAGCACCAGATCTCCCATTACATCGATTGCTTTGGGGGAGCGCGGCATCCGGGCAGCCTGCACGGCCAGCAGGTCGGCATCGCCTCGCTCAGCATGGCACGGCTGCAGCAGCACATGCTCGCCGCCGACCGGCCGCTGTCCGTTCACGCCACCCAGATCGATGTCGCCGGCATGACGCGACGCTTTGGCGAAGAGGTCGCCTTGCAGTGCCTGGCCGAGCTGAAACAGAAGGCCTTCGACAGCGATGGCGCGATCGCATTCAACCGCAAGCTCCAGGATACCTGGCCGGAGCTTCGGCGTGAGCTTGCCGCCTTCACGATCCCGGTCGGCGAGATGAAACGGCTGCTGTCGGCTGCGGGCGGCGCCACGACCGCCGCCGAACTCGGCGTGCCCGTCGATCTCTATCACGAGGCCATCATTCATTGCCGCGAAATGCGCAACCGCTTTTCATTCCTCGACATAGCCGCAGATGCCGGAACGCTGGAGGCATTTGCGCAACAAGAACATTGAAAACGAACATTCATGGGAGGGCCGCGACATGACCGCACAACCGCTTGTTGCCGTGACGGGTGCGAGTTCGGGAATCGGAGAGGCGACGGCGCGCGCCTTTTCCGCGGCCGGTCATCCGGTGCTGCTGATGGCCCGCCGTATCGACCGGCTGGAGGCGATGCGGCTGCCGAATTCGATCTGCCGCCAGGTCGACGTGCGCGACCGCGCCGTGCTGACCGCAGCGGTGCGCGACGCCGAAACCAGATTCGGCCCGGTCGACATGATGTTTGCCAATGCCGGCGTCGCCAGGCTGGGTGACATCGGCAAGCAGGACCCGGCCGACTGGGACGAAATGATCGCCATCAACGTCAATGGCGTCATGAACAGCGTCCACGCCGTGATGTCCGGCATGATGGAGCGCCGCCACGGCACGCTGGTCATGATGAGCTCGATCGCGGGACGCAAGGTCTATCCCGATCACACGGTCTATTGCGGCACCAAATATTTTGTCCACGGCGTGTCCGACAGCCTTCGCGAGTATCTGTCCGAGTATGACGTCCGCGTCATCATCATTTCCCCCGGCATCATCGAGACCGAGGTGCTGTACGGCGTGAAGGATCCGGTGACGCTCGCCAACTACAAAGCAAACAAGGCGGCGATCGGCGGCGGCATCGGAGCCGAGCACGTCGCCGACCTGATCCTCGACGCCTACAACCTCCCGCAAAACGCGCTGGTGCAGGAAATCTGCATCACGCCGACCCGACAGAAATATTGAGCGCCGTTCGCGCTGATCTCAAGGAGCCGACCATGACCGACACCGAACTTCAGCTGCGCGAGACGATCATCGCGAAGTGCCGCTGGATGAATGCCACAGGGCTGAACCAAGGGACCTCCGGGAACATCTCCGCGCGTCACGGCAACACCATGCTGATTTCGCCGTCGGCCACGCCTTACGATTCGCTCACGCCCGACATGATCGCCGCAATGCCGATCGAAGGCGACTACGGATCGTGGAGGGGCCCGCTCAAACCCTCCACCGAATGGCGCTTTCATCTCGACATCATGAAGGCGCGCCCCGACGTCGGAGGCATCGTCCATACCCACTCAACCTATTCCACCGTGCTGGCGATCGCGCGCAAGGAAATTCCTGCGTGTCACTACATGATGGCAGCGTTCGGCGGTATGAACGTCCGAGTTGCCGGTTACGCCAGGTTCGGCACCAGAGAGTTGTCCGAGCATGCGCTCAAGGCGCTCGAGGATCGGACCGCCTGCCTGCTTGCCAATCACGGAATGATCGCCACCGGGGCTTCGCTCGACAAGGCGATGTGGCTTGCGGTCGAACTCGAGACGATTGCCCGGCAGTACTATCTCTCGCTCGCGATCGGTGGACCGGTACTGCTGAGCGATGCCGAAATCAGCGAGACCGCCGCCGCGTTCGGCAGCTACGGCGTGCAGGATCCGCCAGTCAGGGAAGCAGCAACGACGTAACACCCAAGATGAAACGATGTAGCCATGAAACGCATCGCCGGATTGCGCGAGATCGCCGATCAGTTTGATCTCTTCCTGGTGGACCAATACGGCGTCCTGCATGACGGCATCGCGCCCTGTCGTGGCACGATCGACGGACTGGCCAGGATTGCGGCATGCGGGCGAAAGATCATCCTCCTGACCAATTCCGGAAAGGGCGCGGCAGCAAACCTAGCCCGCCTCCGTGCGCTCGGCTTTGCCGACTGCCATCTAGATGCCGTCGTCAGCTCCGGCGACGTGGCCTTGCAATGCGTCAAGAACGGCATATTGGGGCCGCCGTTCACCGCCGGCGCGAAAGCCTGCGTGATCGGCCGCCGCGACGATCGCTATGCCTTCTCGTCTGATGACTTCGAACTGGTCGACCGGCCGCAAGACGCCGACTTCCTGGTCTTCGCCGGATCGGACGCGCCCCGGACGCCGCTGCAAGCCTATCACCGCGACCTCGCAGGTTCGGCGAAAGCGGGCGTACCCGCGATCTGCATCAACCCTGACATCACGATGATCCGCGATGGCGAGCTCGTGCCTGCCCCCGGCGCGATCGCGCGGCTCTACGAAGATCTCGGTGGCGCGGTCGAGTATATCGGCAAGCCTCGCCTGCTGATCTTCGCGCACGCGGTTGCGACCGCAGCGTTGGCGCCCGATGCGCGCGCCGTCATGATCGGTGACAGCCCGGAGCATGATGTTGCCGGCGCCCGGCCGTTAGGGCTGTCAACGCTTCTGGTGCGAACCGGCATTCATCGCGACCTGCCCGAGCAGCAACTGCTGCGATTGTGCGAGAGCTGCGGCGGCATCCCGGATTTCCTGACGCCGGCCTTTGAATGGTGACGCCTGGACCATTTTTGCCGCGAACCTCGGCCCCGCTGGCGTCGGTCAGGACGTCCGCGTCGGCCCTTGCCTGGTTCTCACCTTGGCACCGTCACTGAGATCGACCGCCGGATTGAGGATCACCTGATCGCCGCGCTTGACGCCGCTGTTGACGAGGACCTGACGCCCGAGGTCGCGGACCACGCCGACCTTGCGCAAGTGCACCACGCCCTGCTCGACGACCGCGACCTGCACGCCTGCCTGGTTGAAAATGATCGCATCCGCGGACACCGTGAAGCTCGGCGTCTTGCGCGGGACATGCAGCTCGATGGTGCAGTAGATGCCCGGCGTCAGCGCGCCATCCGGATTCGGAATATCGATCTCGGTGAGCAGCGTGCGCGAGCCGGGATCGATCGCGTCCGCAATCCGCGTCACGGTACCGTGAAACGTGCGGTCCGGGATTTCGGCGACGTGGACCGCGGCATCTATGCCCGGGCGCAATCCAAACGCCTGGTCCTGCGGCACGAACACCTGGGTACGAATCACGTTGCCCTGCATCAGGTTGAACATGAAGGTGCCCGATGTCGCATCGGCCTGCACGAGGCTACCGACATCGACATTGCGCTGGGTGATGACGCCGTCGAACGGTGCGACCACGCGCTGATAGGCCTTCTGCTGATGCAACACCTGAAGCTGGGCTTCCTCGGCGGAGATGTTGGCCTGAGCGACCGAAACAGCGGCCTCCTGGGCCTTCTGCGTCTGCTCGTCGATCGTACCCTGCTGCGCCGTCACCCATCCCTTTTGCACCAGCGGCCTGTCGCGATCCCAGGTGACCTTCGCAAGTTCGAGATTGGCTTGCGCCTGCTGCAGCGACCATTTGAGCTGGGCGAGCGTGGCCTCCGCTTGCGAGATCTGGTGATCGAGCTCCGGCGCGACGATCTCGGCCAGCAATTGCCCCTGCTTGACCTTGTCGCCGATATCGACCTCGCGCTTGGCGATGTAGCCGCTTGCACGTGCGAAGATGTTGGCGGCGGCAAAGGCGGCGGTCGTTGCGGGCAGTTTTACCACCTCGACATCGCCGCTGGGTTCGACGCCCTCGACGCGAACCTGCGGCACGAAATCGCGCTCCTGCTCGGCTGCGTCCGCGCTCAGGCGATACTGGGTCAAATGGGTCCAGGCACCGGAGGTGAGCGCGCCCGCCAGCACGATCACCACGCCGAGCACCATCAGGCGCCCTCGCCGTCCGCGCTTCCGTTCCGTCGGCAGCTCCACCGCCCGGTCGGTTTCGTCCTTGAACGGCCCGTTAAAGTTCATTCCAGCACCTCTTCAAATACGCCGTGATGTGTCTTGCCGTCATTGCCCTTGCGCAGCATGGCAAACAGATAGGGGACGACCAGCAGCGTCGTCGGTGTCGCGAACAGAAGTCCACCGATGACCGCACGCGCCAGCGCGGCGTTCTGCTCTTCACCGGCTCCGCCGATCGCCATCGGGATCATGCCGACGATCATCGCCGCGGCCGTCATCAGAACCGGCCTGATCCTGGTATGCCCGGCCTCGATGGCCGCCTCGAAGGCGGTCTTGCCGGCAAGCTGCTGCTCGCGTGCAAAGGTCACGAGCAGGATCGAGTTTGCGGACGCCACGCCGACCGCCATGATCGCTCCCATCAGCGACGGCACATTGAGCGTCGTGCCGGTGATGAACAGCATGGTCAGAATGCCGCACAAGGTCGCCGGCAGCGCCAGGATGACAACGAAAGGATCGCCGAAATTCTGGTAGTTCACGACCATCAGGAGGTAGACGAACACGGCGGCAAACAGCAGACCGATGCCGAGATTGATGAACGCGCCGTTCATGCTCTGGATCTGGCCGATGAGCTGGATGCTGTTGCCGGGCTTCAGCTCCTTCTGCAACTGTGCCACGATCGTGCTGATCTCGCTGGCCACGCCGCCGAGATCACGCCCCTGGACACTGGCGTAGACCTCGTAGACGGGTTGGATATTCGCCTGGTTGGCATTGGTCGGAATGCTGGTGCGCTTGAACGTCGCCACGTTGCCAAGCAGGCCCGGGATCTGGGTGTCGGTCTGGGTCGACGCGAGCGACGTGGAAACCGGCGTGTTGGCGAGATCGTTGAGGGAAGAAATCTGGTTCTCCGGCGTTTGCACGGCGAAATAATACGGGATGCCCGATTTCGGATCGGTCCAGAAATTCGGCGTCACCTGCTCCGAGGAGCTCAGGCTGACATTGAGGTTGGTCGCGATCGTGTTCGCGTTCAGCCCAAGCTGTACCGCCCGCGCGCGATCGATGTCGGCATAGAACGCCGGCGCGTCGACCTCCTGCTGCAGATGGGCATCGGCAATGCCTCTGATCGCGGCAATGCGCTGACGCAGCTCCCTGGCCACGCGCAGATTGTTCTCCCGGTCATAACCAACCGTACGAACGTCAATCTGCGCCGGCAGTCCGAAATTGAGAATTTGCGTGACGATGTCCGCCGCCTGGAAATAAAAGGTATCCTCGGGGAAGGACGCCGGCAGCACCTGGCGCAGCTTGTGTACATATTCGGCGGTCGGCCGATGGCCTTCCTTGAGCGACACCAGGATCACGCCGTCGTTCACGCCGATGGTCGAGCCATCAGTAAAGGCGAGATTGTAGGAGCGTGCCGGCAGCCCGATATTGTCCACGATCAGGTCGCGGTCGCGATCGGGAATGACTGCGCGGATCTTGTTCTCCACTTCCTGGAAAATCCGCTCCGTCGCCTCAATGCGGGTGCCGGCGGGCGCGCGGACATGAAGCTGGATCTGTCCACCGTCGATGACGGGGAAGAAATCGCGGCCGACAAGTGGAAACAGCACGACGCCAAGCCCGCCCATCAAGACCATGCCGATTGGAATAATGAAGCGGTGCCTGAGCAATTCGGTCAGCGAACGTGAATAGGAATGACGCATCGTCTCGAAGCCACGCTCAAAGCCAGCATGAAAGCGCGCGAACACGCCACGCGGCGCATCGCTGGACGGGCCGTGATGTTCCCCCTTGAGCAACAGGCCGATGACGATCGGCGTCAGCGTCCGCGACAGGCCGTAGGACGCCAGCATCGCGAACACCACCGCAAGCCCAAGCGGCGTGAACAAATATTTCGCCGGCCCATCGAGGAACACCACCGAAGTGAACACGCAAGATATCGCAAGCGTCGAGACCAGCGTCGGCACGGCGATGCCAGCGGCGCCGTGCAGCGTCGCCTGCGGCAAGGGCAGTCCCTCTTCGGTGAGCAGACGATGGGTATTCTCGATGGTCACGGTCGAGTCGTCGACCAGGATGCCGACCGCGAGCGCGAGCCCACCCAGCGTCATGGTGTTCAAGGTCTCACCGAGGAAATAGAGCACCACGAGCGAGGTCAGAATCGACAGCGGTATCGAGATCATGACGACGACGGTCGACCGCCACGATCCCAGGAACAACAGGATCATCAGCGCGGTCAGTGCAGCCGCGATCGCACCCTCGCGCAGCACGCCGACCACCGATTGCTTGACGAACACGGACTGGTCGAACAGTTCGGTGATCTGCATGCCGGGCGGCGCCGCGGCACGCGCCGCCTGCAGCGCCTGGTGCACGGCATTAACCACGGCAACCGTCGAGGCGTTGCCGTTCTTGATGATCGAGAGCAGCACCGAACGGCGGCCGTTGTCGCGCACCACATTCTGCTGGACCAGCCAGCCATCATGAACCTGGCCGACGTCCCTGACGAAGACGGTCGCCCCGTTCACGACCTTGATCGGGATGTTGTTGAGGTCGTCGATCGACGGCGGCGTGGCGTTGGTGCGGACGACATATTGCTTATTGCCGAACTTCGCCGTGCCTGCCGGAAGCGTCAGGTTCTGCGTGTTGACCGCATTGACGACATCGAGCGGCGTCAGGCCCTTTGCCAGCAGTTTTGCCGGATCGATATCGACCATGATCTGGCGGTACTTGCCGCCCGCAGGCGTCGGCAGGGTGATGCCGGGTATCGGCGCGAGCTGCTGGCGGATGCGGTAGATGCCGTAATCATAGAGCTGCTGTTCGCTCAGCGTGTCGGAGCTCAGGCTGATCTGCAGCACAGGTACGCTGGAGGCATTGAACTGCACCACGACCGGCGGCTGGATTCCAGCCGGCATCAGCGCGCGGATCGCATTGGTTGCCGACACGATCTGTGCAATCGCGAGGTCGAGATTGACGTCGGGCTGGAAGTAGATCTTCTGCACCGAGAGACCAGCCATGGTCTGCGCTTCGATGTTCTTGATGCCGTTGACGTTGGCGCTGATCGAGTACTGGCTGTAGGTGGTGACGCGCTGCTCCATCTCGGGCGTGCTCAAGCCCGTATAGCTCCAGATCACCGTCACCACGGGAATATTGATCTCGGGGAAGATATCCGTCGGCGTCTTGATGCAGGCGACCGAACCCAGAAACAGGATCAGGGCGGCGACGACGTAGAAAGTGTGCGGAAAGCGCAGCGCAAAACGAACGATACCCATGGCCCGTCCTCACCTATTCCAGGGATGTACCGACGGCATAATCCGCCGCAATATTCCGCGCTCGCATGCAAAAGGAGATGCAATCAGGATCAGGTTGCTTCCGGACATGGTCAGGCGTTCGCGTGCTAAAGACTTCGGGACAGCCCCGCCTGCGCGTTTCCCACGAATTCCTTATTGGAGACTGCTTCGAGTACCGCGCGACACGGCTGACGCACCGAGAGTTCGTCAAAGGCATCAGGCGCGCGGCTCGGCACCCTCAGATCAAGACGCATGTAGGACGGCGAGGCCCAATCCGCAGCCGGTGTTGCCGCCAAACCCATCAAGAACGCTTCTGATGGCTGACAAAATTCGGTGATGTGAAGCTGGGGGCCCACTCAAGATTAGTTGAGAACAATCTTCCTCATGTGCCGAGTGGCGTTCTCCGGGCAGAGTGTGTCGGCATGTGTCCGCGTGATGCGGCTGCTCTCCGATCGGCGCTGCGCGGGTCCGCTACGGCCGACAAGACGAGATTGTCCGGCGCCGCGGGGGCAACAGTTCAGCCTCGATCCGGCTACTTCATCCGCTTGTCTGCCGCGACGAAATCGATGAACGTCCGGACCTTGGCAGAGAGATATTTGCGGCTCGGATAGACCGCGAACAATCGACCATCGAAGATGACCTGCTCGGGCAGGATGTGCTCGAGGCGCCCGGCAGCGATGTCTTCGGCAACAAGCCATTGCGGAAGAACGGCGACGCCCATGCCTTCCAGCGCGGCCAAATGGAGCAGCGTTTCGTTGCCGCTCCGCAAGACCGGATTGAACTTGACCGTTTCGATACCGCGGTCTCCCTGGAAGGTGAGGGTCTCGCCCGGCGAATACAGCGCATAGTGCAAGAGGGCCTGGCCGGACAGTTCGGCCAGCTTTGTCGGCCGTCCGACGCGATCGAGATAAGCGGGCGCGGCGACCATGCGAAACGCGACTTTCGTAATCAGCCGCGCGATCAGCGCCGGGTCGGGTGTTCCCGTCGCGCGCAGGGCAAGATCAAAGCCCTCCTCGACCAGATTGACCAACCGTCCGCTCAGGTCGACGTCCAACCTCACGTCTGGATATTGGACCTGGTAGTCCGCCAAAATCCTCGCAAACATCGGATTGGCCATCCAGACCGGTGCCGTCAGCCGCAACATCCCGCGTGGGACAACGGTCGCCTTGCTGACCGCGGTTTCGACTTCGTCGAGTGAATCGAGCATCTGGCGCGTTTGCTCGAAATAGATGGCGCCGCTCTCACTGAGGCTGACGCGGCGTCTGGTCCGATTCAGAAGCCGCGTGCCGAGCCGCTGCTCAAGCTGCATCACATGCTTGCTCGCCATGGCGGGGGAGATGTTCAAGCGGTCCGCCGCGGCCACAAAGCTCCTCAGCTCAGCTACCTGGCAAAACACCCTCATACTGGTCAGCGTATCCATCAGATCATCAACATCTAAGAAATGAACCAATCCCACACCGCATGATGATCAATGATACAGAAACTATCAAATGGCGGCGACCGCAATGTTCAGGAGATCCCCATGTCGACCATGACTGAAACGGCCCCAATTGGACGCGCCCTCCGGATCAGCCTCTGGGTTGCCCAGACCCTCATCTTCCTCACCTTCGTCGCGGCCGGACTGGTGAAACTGTTGACGCCGATTCCGTAGCTCGCGGCCATGATGCCCTGGACTGGCGAGCATTCCGAACTCTTCGTCCGCGTCATCGGCGCGATCGATCTCGCCGGCGGAATCGGCATCCTGCTGCCGGCGCTCACCAGAATCCTGCCAAAGCTGACCGTGCTGGCGGCGCTCGGCTGCTCGGTGTTGCAGGTCTTCGCGATCATCTTCCACGTCTCCCGCGGTGAGGCTGCTGTCACCCCTCTCAACTTCGTCCTGTTGGCGCTCGCCCTGTTTGTGCTGTGGGGACGCGGCCGCACCGCGCCGATCGCTCCGCGCCGGTTTTGACGGACCGCCCTTGTCCAAGGCAGCAGGCCAGCAATCAAGATGATCTCCATTCCATCAGCATGGTCTCGCAGGGGACTGCTCGCCGGAGCATCGATCCTCACCGCGGCCGGGTCTCCCGCGATGGCGGCGAAGGAGGATCGTCTCGTCGACGGCGTCGTGATCCTTATCAGCAACAACGAGCCTTATGCGATGGGGCACGCGATCAGCTACTCAGCTAATCTGGCGAAGTATTTTGCCGGGAGAGGCGCCAAACTGCAGATCGAGGTGGTCGCGAACGGAAAAGGCATCGACGTGTTTCGGGCGGACAAGACCGCGCTCGCCGGGCCCTTGGCAGTGCTGCGACAATCGCTGCCGAATCTCACCTACAGCATGTGCGCATCCTCGAAGGCGATCGCCGAGGCTAATGAGCACGTCGTCATTCCGTTGATCGATGGCGCTGTACTCGTGCCTTTCGGCATCGGGCGCGTGGTCGACCTGCAGCTGAAGGGTTGGGCTTACATCCATGCGTGATGGGATCAACCGAGGCGGCGGGGCCCTGTCCCGGCGCTCGCTGCTGCTGGCGGCGCCCGCGTTCGGCCTCGCCTCGCTCCATGCCAGTGCTGCGCGTCCCAACGACGCGGACTGGCCTCCAATATTCGAGACCGGCCGCAACCAATTCACCGTTGTGAGGCCTCGGGCGCCAGTGCCGCCGTTACGGCTTCAGGACCTGCGCGGCAAGGACGTGCTGCTGGCGCCCAGACCGGGACGAATAACCCTGATCAACTTCTGGGCAACCTGGTGCTCCGCCTGCCGGCTGGATTTGACCACCATGGCGAGCCTCGCGCGGCAGCGGCGTGATGCGCTCGACGTCTACGCCATCTGCACCGACACGCGGGACGTCAGAAAGATCCACAAATTTCTCGACGGCGTGAATGCGCCCGACCTCGCATGCTACGTTGACGCTTACGCAGTCATTACCGCGCCAACCAATTCTTCCACTGCTGTCTTCAGCCTTGTCGGCATGCCCGTCACCTATCTGGTCGGAGCAGACCAGCATGTCGAGGGCTACATGACCGGGGCGGCAGACTGGCTCTCGGCCGAAGGCGCTCGCCTGCTGCAGTTCTATCGCGAGCAAGCTCCATAGGGGCTGGCGCCGTTGTCGTGGTGAGCGACATCAGGTCATTCTTCCTCGCGGAATTCCCTTGTACAGCAGACGATGGCGGGATTTGCACGAGCGTTCCGGCAATCGGAACGCAGTCAGATTCGCAGGGCGCCATGCCGGCCGAAGGGGTTGCCCGCGATGCGCGATTCCTGCAGGTGATCATTGGAAAAATCCGAACCTTTGGGAATGAAATGTCCAAGACAAAAAGCTCGTCTGTCCATGCCCTGATCGCAACCGCCGTCGCCTCTCTGCTGTTCACCGCAAATGCTGCACGTGCAGAGGATGGCGTTCTCAAGGTCGGCATCATCACCGACATGAGCGGGCAGTATTCCGACGGCAATGGCCCCGGATCTGTTATCGCCGCGCAGATGGCGGCGGAGGAAATCGGCGGCACGGTCGCCGGCCGCAAGATCGAGATCATTTCCGCCGATCACCAGAACAAGCCCGATGTGGCGACCGGCATCGTGCGCAACTGGATCGACACCAAAGGTGTCGACGTCATCGCCGAAGGCGTCAACTCGGCGGTGGCGCTCGCGATCCAGACCGTGACGCGCGACCGCAAGAAACTGTTCCTGATCTCGGGCTCCGGCTCGTCCGACCTCACCGGCAAGCAATGTTCGCCGACCAGCGTGCAGTGGACCTACGACACCTATGCCTCATCGAACGCGACCGCGAAGGCGGTGGTGGCGCGCGGCGGCACGCCCTGGTTCTTCCTGACGGCGGACTATGCCTTCGGCCAGGCGCTGGAGCGCGATGCGAGCAAGGCCGTGACATCCGCGGGCGGCAAGGTGCTGGGGGCGGTCCGTCATCCCTTCGACACCGCCGATTTTTCGTCGTTCCTGCTGCAGGCTCAGGCCTCCGGCGCCAAGATCCTCGCGCTCGCCAATGCCGGCTCGGACTTCCGCAACGCCGTGTCCCAGGCCGACGAGTTCAACATCCGCTCGACAATGCAGATCGTCGCGCTGCAGGTGACGCTCACCGACGTGCCGGCGCTCGGCCTGGCGCACGCGCATGATTTGCTCTTCACCGACTCCTTCTACTGGGACCGCACGCCCGAGACGCGCGCGTTCTTGCAGGAGTTCTTCAAGCGACACGGCGCCATGCCGACGGCGTACCAGGCCGGCGTGAACTCGGCGCTGCGGCACTACTTCAAGGCGGTCGCCGCGACCAACTCGGTGGATTCAGAAACGGTGATCGCGCAGATGCGCAAGACGCCGGTCAATGATTTCTTTGCCCAGAACGGCGTCGTCCGCGAGGACGGCCGCATGGTGCATGACATGTACCTGATGCGCATCAAGAAGCCGGAAGAGTCGAAGAGCAAATGGGATCTCTATGAGTATGTCGCGACCGTGCCGGGTGACCAGGCATTCCGTCCGCTCGATGAAGGCGGCTGCCCGTACGTGACCAAGGCGCACTGAGTGCGATGCCCGAGATTTTGGCCGGGACCGCCGGCATCATTGCCGATGGTCCAGCGCCAGGTTCAGGACGAGAATCTTCTGCGTCCTTCAGCCGTGATACGCGAACAGCTCGATCGGCTCACTGAATCCGCGCACCGCGTGTTCGCCGACGTGCTCGAGGTCGAATTTGCTCGCGACCAGGTCGGCGAAGGCGCGGGACAGCAGCACCTGCCTGCCCAGTTGCTTGGTGAGAGTCTCCAGGCGCGAGGCCATGTTGACGGCGGGGCCGATGACGGTGAAGTCGAGCCTGGAGCGCGAGCCGATATTGCCGTACATGACGTCCCCGACGTGGACGCCGATGCCATAGTGCAACGGCGCGCCTCCGGTCTCGCGATTCTTCTCGTTCAGCGTGGTCATGGCGTGGCGCGCCTCGGTCACGGCATGCAGCAGATTGGCGCAGGCCGACGGCTGGTCGAGCGGAAAAATCGCGAGCAGGCCGTCGCCCATGAATTTCAGGATCTCGCCGCCATGTCGCACGATCGGCTCCGACATCGCATCGAAATAATCGTTCAGGAGATCAATGACGTCATCGCGCGGCCAGTTATCGGAGATCTTGGTGAACTCGCGCAGATCGCAGATCATGATGGCGGCGCGCACCGTCGTCCCGCTGCCGCGCCTGGTGGCGCCGGCCAGGATCATTTCGCCGGCATGCGAGCCGACATAGGTCTCCAGCAGCGTGCGCGCCAGCCGGTTCTTCATGCGGATTTCACTGACCAGCGCCAGGATCGGCAGCAGTTTCGACAGGCTCGCGATATGCGCATCGTCGAAACCGCCGGGCCGGTCGGTCGAAAAGGCCACGACGTGCCGCTTTCCGAGCGTATGGTACATCGGCCACGCCACATAGTCGGTCAGGCCCGCCGACCGTAACTCCTCAAAGACGCCATGCTTGCGGCCGAGCGAAGCATCGCGTTCGAGATTCTCGCGTATCTCGACGACGCCGCCCTGGATTTCCTCCACGGGACTGCCGATATATTCGGATCGCTTGCTGACATCGTAGTCGACCCGCGTAATCGTGGCCTCCTGCATCCCGTCAACCCACAGGACCCGGGCGCCGAGCCATTGCGGGTGATGGATCAGGAGATGAAGCGACGCCCGCTTGATGGGAATCCCCGCGCGCTGCAGCCGGAGACACAGCTCGGCGAAAATATTGTCGATAAAGCGCTGGTCGCGCGTCTCGTTGGTCAGCCAATGGATGACGTCGTCGTCCGCGGCGACGGGATCGATGTTTGGCGGCGCGTTCATATCCTGCTCCTGGGCCGTCACCTGGATCGACGGTACGGGATATGTCGTGTCTCCGGGCGACGTCGTCAACCGCGTCGCGGCATGAGTTGCCCGATAACAGGCAAATCGACCCTGCCCGGCTCGCCGTCAAGCCCGACCAGGAAAAAGGTCCTCCTTTTTAAGTAATCAGCACGTTGCTGCGGGTTTCTTCGGCGTGTTGGCGGCCGCGGCGCGCTGGTAGGCCGGCCTCGCTCTGGTGCGTTCGAGATACGGCAGCGCGCTGTCGCAGATTCCGACACCGTAGTCGATGGCCCAGGTCAGACACGTCGTCAGGATGATGTCAGCGGTCGTGAACTGATCTCCCATCAGGTAGGTCCGGCCATCCGTGAGCGCGACGTCAACGTGCCGCAACTGCTCGCGGAAATATTCGGCCGCCTTGCTCACGACAGCGGGCGCCTCACCGTAGATATGCGCCAGCCCGTTATTGGTGCCGTGCCGACGCATCACGTAGAGGCTTGTCGAATCCAGTTCGGCGACGACGAAGAAACACCACTCCAGCCATTTAGCCTGCGATGATTTCTCGCGGGGTATCAGCACGTGATCCGGCGTCGAATAGGTTTCGGCAAGGTAGGCGACGATCGCCGCACTCTCGCCAATCCGGAAATCGCCATCCATCAGCAACGGAATCTTCTGCCTGGCGTTCAGCGCGGTATATTCAGGCGTCTTGGTCTCGCCCGAGCGCGGCAGGATCGGCCGCGATTCGTATGGCAAATCGAGTTCATGCAGCGCCCAATGAGCGCGGATGGTGCGCGAGGTGCCGACACCCCAGAGAACCAGTTTGTGATCCATCACCATGTCTCCACTGACGGGCGCAAGTCGAGCTCGTGCGTCCAGCCATCCCGGCTCTGCAGGTGCGAGAACCAATAGGCTTCGGCGATCGAGGAGGTCTTGGTCAGGCTATCCGGCGGAATGTCGGACGCGGAAATACCCTTTGCCGCCTTCATCCGCTGATGGATCGCCTCGCTGTCGACGCCGGCATCGATCAGGAGGTGAACGACATGGATATTCTTCGGGCCGAGCTCACGCGCCATCGACTGCGCGACCGCGCGCAAGCCGAATTTGGCCGAGGAAAATGCGGCAAATCCGGTGCGGCCCTTCACGCTGGCGGTGGCCCCGGTGAAAAGCATCGTGCCGCGGCCTCGGGGCACCATGTAACTTGCGGCTTCGCGGCCGACCAGAAATCCCGCGTAACAGGCCAGCTCCCAAGCCTTGAAGAACAGCTTCTCCGTCGTCTCCAACAGCGGTTTGCTGACATTCGAGCCAGCGTTGAACAGGCACACTTCGATCGGTCCGACTTCCTTTTCGACCTCGGCGAACAGCGCCTTGACGTCGTCCTCCTTGCGCGCATCGACCGAAAACGCCCGCGCCTTGCCGCCCGAGGCGTTGATCTCATCGACCACCGCTTGCGACTTGGCGGCTTCGCGCCGCGCGATGCAGACGGCGTATCCGCCGTGGGCGAAGCGTCTTGCGACGGCGGCGCCGATGGCGTCTCCGGCACCGACCAGCAGTGCGACCTTGGCTGCTTCTGTCATGGACTTGTTCCTCGCCTTTGCTTTTGATTCTAGGTCGCGACGCGGACGCTTCGATCGCCGATCATCGTTTCGATGTCGGCGTCGCTGTAGCCGAGCTCGCGCAAAATATCCTTCGAATGCTGTCCCACGCGGGGCGCCGGTCCGCCGATAACGGCTTCATTCAGCTCGAATCGGGCTGCCGGCTTCGGTTGCCGGACGCGGCCGACGGAAGGCTGCTCGAATTCAGCGATGATGCCGCGAGCGACGACTTGCTCGTTCTGGACGATCTCGCTTCGACGCAGGATCGGAGCGCAGGGAACATCCGCCGCATCCAGCCGCTCGAGCCATTCGGCCGTCGTGTGCTGCGCGATATATTCGGCCATCCTGTGGATGCGCGCGGTGGCATTCACCGAACGCGCGGCGGGCGTTGCGAAACGGGGATCCTTGACCAATTCAGGGTCGCCGGAAGCCCGGCAGAAGCCCTGCCATTCGGAGTCCGAAATGGTGCCGGCGGTGATGTAGCCGTCGCTGGTCTTGAACACGAGATCCGGCCGGTCGTTCGGGTCGGCAGCCGCCGCCTCCCGGCCGACGACCGTGTATTGCATCATGCCCTCCGGCCAGAGATACGAAACCATCACGTCG
Organism: Bradyrhizobium genosp. P; assembly: GCF_049949265.1. Taxonomy (NCBI): domain Bacteria; kingdom Pseudomonadati; phylum Pseudomonadota; class Alphaproteobacteria; order Hyphomicrobiales; family Nitrobacteraceae; genus Bradyrhizobium; species Bradyrhizobium genosp. P. The sequence continues at coordinate 7,418,060 of NZ_CP188195.1, forward strand.
AGCATCGCGACCTGGATGTGGTCGCCCTGACCGGTTTTCTCACGGGCATAGAGTGCGGCCGCCACGGCCTGCGCCGTGTAGACCGACGTCGTCTTGTCGCAAACGATGGTGCGGATCATCTGGGGCCGGTTGGTGACCGGCTGCGACTGGATATCGGCAAACCCGGACAGGCCCTGGATGATGGGGTCGTAAACCCGCTTCTTGACATAGGGTCCGGTATCGCCGACGCCGCTGATCGACACGTAGATGAGGCGGGGATGACGCTTTCGGAGCTCCTCGGCTCCCAGACCAAGTCGCTCCATCGTGCCTGGACGAAAATTCTGCACCAGTACGTCGGCTTGCCCGACCAGCTTAGCCAGCACTTCCCGGCCGGCATCGCTCTTCACGTCGATCGATAACGATCGCTTGCCACGATTCGACGAGATGAACATGGCGGAGAACTCTCCAGCCTTGTCGATGGCGGCGCGGCTACGGCGGGCGCTGTCTCCCGTGATCGGCTCGATCTTGATGACGTCGGCGCCCTGATCGGCCAAAAACATGGTCGCGAACGGACCCGACACGACGGCAGTCAGATCGACGACACGGACGCCTTGGAGTGGACCTGACATGGGTTCTTCCTTTCCTGGAATGCTGATGGTCTTGCCGTGGTGCTTAGCGTGGTGCTTAGCGCGGTTCTTGGCGCGGTTCTTGGGATGGATCCGATCCCGGCTAGACGCTGAGGCCGGTCTTGGGTGGAATCTGTATATCGGTGCTGGTGGCAGCGACGGCCGTGATGACAGGCACACGGGCAATGCGTGCGACGCGTATGGTCGCTTCGGCCATGCATTCCTCCCTCGATCGCCACGACCCCTTGGTCGAGCTGTAGACCGCGCAGATCGAACTTCTCGATCGTCGGGCCGTTGTTAGCCGATCTCGATAGGACGGACCGGGAAAGCCCGCTTCCGACATCGCGCCATATCTTCGTAAAAGCGCCGAAATAGTTGCTGGCAATCCGGCGTTCGCAGTGGATTCTTCGTGATCAAGACCGGACGCGCTGCCGGAATGCGGACGGCGTTTCGCCGGTAGCCTTGCGGAAGCTTGTCGAGAAGTGCTGCGCGTGCCCGAAACCGGTGGCAAACGCGATGTCGGTGATGCTGTCGGCAGACCGGGAAAGCCGCTGCTTCGCCTCCTCGATGCGCAGGGCGAGGACGTATTTGTAGGGCGATGCGCCCGCGCTTTCCTGGAACGCACGCAAAAAGTGCCGTTTGCTCAGACCCGTTATACCCGAAAGCTCGTCAAGACAGATCGACTTCGAAAGGTTGGCCCTGACGAAATCTTTCAAACGGCGAAGGCTGGAATCCGGCAGCCCGCCTCTTGCACCGGCGCGTGGTTGATCCGAATGTTTGCCGCGGAGGCGTGCGATATGCGCGAGCGCCTGGATCGTCCATCCCTCGGCCATCATTTCGAACACATCGTCCGGGGTCATGGCTTCGCGTGCGAGTTCGGTCAATCCTCGCGCCAACGTATCGTGTCCGAACCCGATGATGGGCTCTGATATCTCCGCACCGAGGCGATCACTGCAAAGGGCGGGATTGAGGAACACGACGGTATAGTCGAGGGTGCGACCGACGTCCCATTCGCCGACGATCTCCGTCGATGCCGGAAAGATCGCGAGCCTGGACTTGCCATTGAACGGACGATCGACCTTTCGTCCATCCACCGTCGCCTGCAACCTCGCGGCCCCTTTGGAAAACAAGAAGAGCGACGGCTCAGGCTGACGGAAGTGCCAATGCATCCGTCCCTTTGTTTCCCTCCGCAACACCTCGAGCCGCATCGACCTGGTGTCGGTGATGGCCGATGATACAAGGTCGCCTCCGACGGAGCGGACAAATTGACTTGATTGACCCACAAAGACCTCCCGAAACCTCTGGCGTTTAGGCGATCAAGCGCTTTCCCGTCTTTCCGAGTAATGCAGCCGACTTGGAGGAATAGACCCTCATCTCTCGTCGTTGAAGCTGAGCCGCCTTGGCTTTCTCGGTGCATCGGGCGCGGATTGTCCGCTGAACCGTTTTCGGTTGAACGGTACGGCACCGGGGCCCGCAACAACTTCGATGTCTTCAATTTGCAATGGCTTGCCGGCGGCCGACAACACGGCAGGATATTCGATCTGTCGGCCGCTGCCCCGATCCCTGAAGACCACCTGTGCTCCATCAGGCTCGGCGAGCCAGTCATCACCCCATCTTTTCAGCGCAAGGTACGTGGGGAAAAAGTCTCTTCCCTTTTCAGTCAAGACATACTCATAGCGTCCGGCATGTTCCGGAAGCGGCACCCTGGTCATCATTCCGAGATCCACGAACTTCTTCAAACGCGCGCTGAGAATGTTCGAGGCGACGCCAAGATAGTATTGAAACTCGTCAAAGCGATGAGTGCCGTAATAGGCCTCCCGAAGCAGCAGGATCGACCAACGGTCGCCGACCACTTCCATGGCACGTGCGATCGAGCATTCCTTGTTCGAGGAACGCTGACGCCTCACTTTCGCATTTCGCACGTCACGCGCCATTCACGGCTCTCATCCTTTTGGCGGAAGTATCCCTCACCTGCACGGTCCTTGCGGTCAAGCTGCCTGATCCGGCGCCTCCGGCTTGACTGCGGCGGCGGTCTCCTGCGCCCGGCGATGCGCCACCAGCGCGCCAGCCTCAGTCAACCTTTGCAGATCCGCCTCGCTCAAGCCCAGTTCGCGAAACACTTCCTTGTTGTGTTCGCCCTGGAACGCCGGCGTTCCGATCGGCGTCAGTTCATCCCGGGAGAAGCGCCACGGGCGGCCCGGCAGACTGTATTCGCCGCCGCTTCGATCGGAAACAAGCTGGACGGCCCCCCAATAATCGCTCCACTCGGATTTCGCCAGTTCCTTGAGCGAGCGTATCTCGCCCATCGCGATCTTCGCTTCATCGAACTGCGCGTCGAGCGCGGCCATATCAGGGAATGTCATGATCCAGGACTGGATGATTTCGTGCAGCGCGCCAAAGTTCAGCCGCCTTGCCGCTGCGCTCGAAAACCGATGATCTTCCAGGAGATCGACGCGTCTCATCGCGCGAAGCCAGGAGGGAAAGGTTCGGCTTCCGACGATGCTGGTGGCGACGGTGAAGAACTCCCCCTCGGGGCCGGTAAAGAAAGAGCAATCGGTGGCACCGAGGATTGCAGGCTCGGCACCAATGTCATCGTCGGACAGATCGACATGGGCTCGCTCATTGACGGCCAGAAGCGTCGCCGCCATGGCGACGTCGATGTATTGTCCCTGCCCGGTCCTTTGCCGGCTATTCAGCGCCGCGAGAATGGCCAGAGCCGCCTGCAGGCCGGCATAAACATCGGCGTGCGACAGGCTGTCCGTGCGCGGTTCTTTCAACGCCTCGCCATAATGGCGCATGCTGTTTTCGGTAAAACCGGCCTCTGCCTGCACCGTCGGCGCATACGCCATCCGGCTGCGCCAGGGTCCGCCCTGGCCGTAACCGGTGATCGATGCGTAGATCAGCTTCGGATTGCGCTTCGAGAGAGTTTCGTAGTCGAGGCCGAAGAAGCCAAGCGTCCCGGCACGAAAATTCTCAACCACGACGTCGGCGGTATCGCAGAGCTTCAACGCCAGTTCCCGGGCACCGGAAACGTTCAGGTTGATGCTGACATTGCGCTTGCCGGCGTTCTGCTGTGCATAGTAGCCCGACATTCCGTCGGTCGACGGAAACGCGAAGCGCGAGACATCCGGGCTCGGCGGCTCGACCTTGATGACTTCGGCACCGAGATCCTGCAAGGTGCGCGCGCACAACGGGCCAGCAAGGACGCGGGAAAAATCGACGACACGAATTCCGCTGAGAGGACCACTCATGATCAGCGCCCCGCGAACTTGGCAAGACCGGGGCCATTCTTGCGGAACGAGGCAAGGCCGGCCTTCAGATCTTCCGATGCCCAGATCGGCACCTGCACACTCGCCATCGCTTCGTCGGCAGCACCCACACCTTCATTGACGGCAATATGAACCAGCTTCTTGGTCGCTGCGTGGGCAAGCGTTGGACCTTGCGCGAATTCCTCGGCGATCGCCATCGTGGCTTTCTCCAGCGATTCTTCCGGGACGGCCCGATTGATCAGACCCCAATTCTCCAGCGTCGACGCATCATACCGGCGCGCCAGCATGGACATTTCCTTGGCGCGGAGCGCGCCGATACGCTGGACCTGCCGCTGGATGCCGCCCAGCAGCGGGTGCAATCCAAGCGTCGCCTCCACCGAACCGATCTTGGCCGACGTCGCCGCGATGATGTAGTCGCAAGCGAGCGCCAGTTCGAGCCCGCCGCCAAGGCAGACACCATGCACACTCGCGATCAGCGGGATCGGCAGCAATTCCATGAAACGCAGAAACTCGACGCCGTTCAAGCGGCGGTTTTCCCCGCTCGGATCGCCACTGCCCTGCTCGACGCGCTTGTCAAAAATGTCGAGATCCGCGCCGGCGGAGAAATGACGAAGACCGCTACGCAGCACAATTGCGCGGCTGCCGGCTTTCTGGGCTTCATCGATGCTGTCGACGATCGCATTGATCAGTTTCGGTCCCAGCAAATTGTAAGGCCGGTACATCATCGTCAGAACGGAAATACCGCCGCGCTGCTCGCGCACGATCAGAGCATCCTCGGACACGACTTACCTCCCTTTTTTGCGACACAACGACTTTGCGTCGGCGCCTCTATGGTCGAGCTAAGACAAGTGACTTGCACTTTGCAAGTGATAAACCATGACCTCTCGGTAAATTGAATGATTGACATCATCCTTTGGGGCTATGCCAAACCGCCCGCCGAAAGTCGGCCACCGGCGCCATTGCTTGCGTCACGGAAGTCGCCATCTCTCTCGCACCGCAACCCACTCATGGCAGGATATCTTCATGGCCAAGCTCGACGGCAAGATCGCTCTCATCAGCGGAGGCACCACCGGTATCGGTGCGGAGACCGCCAAGCTCTTCCAATCCGAAGGCGCCACGGTCGTCGTGACCGGCTCCAGCGACCGCTCGGTGGAAGCCGCCAAGGCGACGCTGCCCGGAATAGAAGTATTGCTGTCGGACGCCGGTAACGTCGCCGCCACCAAGGTCCTCGTCGACCAGGTCAAGGCCAAACACGGCCGCATCGACGTCCTGTTCGTCAACGCCGGCATCGCCAAGTTCGCGCCGATCGCACAGGTCGATGAGGCCCTTTACGACAGCCAGTTCAATATCAACGTCAAGGGCGCGTTCTTTCTGATCAAGCACGCCATTCCAGTCATTCCGGACGGTGGCGCGATCATCCTGACGGCTTCGGTCGCCGGCGCGAATGGCGGCCTGGGCGGCGCCACGGTCTATGGTTCGACGAAGGCCGCGCTGCGCTCGTTCGGCCGCACCATCGCCAAGGAACTGACCCCGCGCGGCATCCGGGTCAATACGATCAGCCCCGGCCCGATCATCACGCCGATCCTCGACAAGGGCGGCCTGACACCGGCCCAGAAGGATGGCTTCATCGAGGGCGCCAAGACCCGCATTCCGCTCGGCCGCACCGGCACCGTCGCCGAGGTTGCCGCAGCAGCCCTCTACCTCGCCGCTGACGCCACCTACACCACCGGCGCCGAACTGTTCATCGATGGCGGCTTGATTGATTTGTAGGTCCTTGCGCCGCACGGCACGGTCGTCACGTCGATCAACCCGGGCCCGTCATCCCGCCGCTGCCGGCTAGGTGCGCCCGGCGGCGGTCTAAGGGCAATCACTGATTTGCCCGACAGCGCGAGGCGTCGGGATGCGGCGTCCTCAGAGCGGCGCGGATGGCACGATTCGGGCGAGCAGAGGCAGGTTCGATTGCCACAACATGCAATCGCGCGCCCGGGCAGGCTGCGAATACGACGCGAAACCCGATACCGCAACGCTGTCTGCTTCATGTCGCAAAATTTCTACAGTTACGTTCGCCGGCGACGCGATCGTCGTCGCGTTGAGCTCAGCCAGCGCACGATCTACGACGTCGAAGGCGAAAGTCTGGCTCGAAATTGTTTAGATGTGTAAATCGGCAAATAGGCGGGAAGAAAATACATCAAAACAAGAATCCAGCGTCGGTTCTGGATTTAATCAAAACTCGAAATCTGGCGCGATGCTCGCCGATGAGGCGTGATGCCCATTTTTCGCCCGTCGACCGAAGCCCTCCCTTGCGATCGAGAATTTTCTAGGCAGCATGCCAGGATTGCCTCCGAAACGGACCCGACGGGCAACTCGGCAAAACCTGTCAATCCCTTCTTTGAAAAATATTTCGGTTTATCGTAATGGCAGCTCAGTGCTATAGATTTACCCGTCCCACCCGATTGAGGGGCGAGCGCACGTCACGAACGCGCGGTGGGATGCGGTGGACGCCGATTGCGCAACAGACGAGTGCGCATGACGCGGACGGCGAAGTCGTGTGGTCCTGACGCTGCAATGCAGGCGGAAAGTCCGTGAGAAGCTGACGCTTCTCAGGGGCGACGGTGGCAACAAAGCGCTCACCGGGGAGAGCACGAAGGAAACCGTAACACCATCGCGCAGGGAAAGCCGGAGTTCCCGGTTACACCTGTGGTCCTACCCCGGTGCTTTCTGTTGCACCGGGCCCATGGGTGCGATCGGCACCCGGCTTTCCCTGCGCCCTCTACAAAGTAAGAGGGCAAACTAAATGCAAAACTCGGACAGATCATGTCGCGAGAATGCGAAGCCACATCCAAAGCTGTCATCGCCCGCCACCGGGTCGCGCGAATGCGCGCCCGATGACAGGCTCCAGCGGGCGATCCAGTACGCCGCGGCCCATCGGTTCAAGCACGACCGCCTCTGGAATACTGGGTCGCCCGGTCAGGCCGGGCGATGACACCGGGGATCGGGCCGGGAGGCGGCGCCATTAGACCGAAGGCGCGTTGACGCGGCTCCCCAAATGGTTGCAAAAGAAACCAATATGGCCGGGCCTCCAAGGGCCCGGGAGCAAGCAATAATCGGCCAATGCGCCAATCCAGGGAGGGAAACAGGATGATCGCCAGACGACTAGCCATGTTCGGGACGCTCGCAGCAACGCTGCTGGCCTCCTCGGCCGTATCAGCGCAGGTCTCCGACGACGTGGTCAAGATCGGCGTGCTGACCGACATGAACGGTCCGGCTTCGACGCCGACCGGACAGGGCTCCGTCACCGCTGCACAGATGGCGGTCGACGACTTTGGCGGCACGGTGCTGGGCAAGCCCGTCACGGTGATCGTCGGCGACCATCAGCTCAAGCCCGATATCGGCGCCGGCATCGCGCGACGCTGGTATGATGTCGAACAGGTCGATCTCATCGTCGATGTGCCGGTGTCCGCGGTCGGGCTCGCGGTGCAGAACATCGCCAACGAAAAGAAGAAGCTGTTCATCACGCACTCGACCGGCGCGACCGATTTCCATGGCAAGTTCTGCTCGCCCTACGCGATACATTGGGTGTTCGACACCAGGGCGCTCGCCGTCGGCACCGCGCAGGAAGTGGTGAAGCGCGGCGGCGACAGCTGGTTCTTCATCACCGACGATTATGCGTTCGGCCACTCGCTGGAAAAGGATGCTTCCGCCGTGGTGACGAAGAACGGCGGAAAGGTGCTGGGCGCGGTGCGGCCGCCGTTTGCGACGCCAGATCTGTCGTCCTTCATCCTGCAGGCGCAGGCCTCGAAGGCGAAGGTCATCGGGATTGCCGGCGGCCCGCCCAACAACACCAACGAGATCAAGACCGCCGGCGAATTCGGCGTCATGTCGGGCGGCCAGCAGATGGCGGCGCTGCTCGCGCTGATCACCGACGTGCACTCGATCGGTCTGTCGGCCGCGCAGGGCCTTCTGCTCACCACCTCGTTCTACTGGGATATGGATGACAAGACCCGCGAATGGTCGAAGCGCTATTTCGCCAAGATGAACCGGATGCCGACGATGTGGCAGGCGGGTGTCTACTCCTCCGTGATGGCGTACCTCACCGCGATCAAGGCGACCGGCACCGACGAGCCGCTAAAGGTCGCGGCCAAGATGCGCGAGACGCCGGTCGAGGATTTCTTCGCCCGCAACGGCAGACTGCGCGAGGACAATCTGATGGTGCACGACCTCTGGCTGGTGCAGGTCAAGACGCCGGCCGAGTCGAAATATCCGTGGGACTATTACAAGATCCTGGCCAAGATTTCGGGCGAGGACGCGTTCGGCCCGCCGGACCCGGCCTGCGCGATGGTCAAGAAGTAAGCGAATGGCGAATAGTAAGTGGCGAATAGCGGGCGACGAGTGACGAGCGGAAACAATTATTCGCGATTAGCTACTCCCTATTCGCCTGCTTCATTTCGCTACCCCGATCTCACGGAAAAATCTGAGCACGCCGGGGTGGATCAGGTTGATCTCAGGCGCCGCGGCGACGGTGTTCGCCGCCGTCGTTTCGCAGGCCTGCGCGAGCTTCTTGCAGAAGGTCGCCTCCGACCCGTGAAGCGTTTTCGCCAGCCGGTAGGCGACGTCGTCGGGCAGGCTGTCGCGCACCAGGATGTAGCTCCAGGAGCCAACCGAGGAGATCGCCTCGGTCTGCTTCGGATAGCTGCTCGCGGCGATCGTCAGTGGCTTGAGGAACGTATGCTTGGCGCGGATCTGCGCGATTTCGTCCGCGGTCGGTGCGATGAAGCGCGCACCGGTCGAGCTCTCGGCTATCCTGGTGAAGCCGGGCCAGCCGCTGCCGGCGCCCCACAACGCTGCGACGCGGCCATCCTGCACCATCGCCGGACCATCGCCGGCGTGATCGAGATAGATCGACTTGAAATCCTCGTCCTGCTTCAGCCCGATGCCATCGAGGATGTAGCGCGACAGGATCGGCAGGCCCGAGCCCTTGGCGCCGAAGGCTATCGGATGGCCGACCAGATCATGAATCGTCTTGTACGGGCTGTCGGCGCGGACCACGAACATCCCCGGGTTCGAATACATCGCGGTGAGGATCTTCAGCTTCGTCGCCGGTGGCCGGCCGATGCCCATGAAGGCCTCGTAGGACGGCTCGCCGGCAACGGTTGCGATATCGACGCTATCAGCCTCGAGCAGCGGGATGTTCTCGTTGGAGCCCTTGGTGTTGCGCGGCTCGATCGACAGCGTCGGATCGGCTGCGTTCATGACCTCGGCGAAGGCGTTGCCATAGAGCGGGAAGCCGCCGCCCGGCGTCGCCGTGGCGAAACTGATCGTGGTCTTCGACAAAGCGTTGCCCCCCTCTTGCGCCACCGCACTGCTCGCCAACAGCAACGCAACAGTGCAAATCATAACAGCGAATTTCATCTCGAGCCTCAAGCCGCATCCATGCAGGGCAGACTATCGTCGCACGGGCGGGGTCGTAGGCAAAGGCGTCGTTTTGTGAAACCATGCCGCGCAACGCTCACAAGAAAATGACGGGGGAGATGATGATCCGGTTGGTCCGTGCTGCGCTGCTTGGTCTGGTCTGCTGCGTCGCCTCCGTCACCACCTCGTCCGCGGCGGACTACCCGAACCGCCCGGTGCGCTGGCTGATCGGCTTTGCCGCCGGCGGCCCGGTCGACATCGTCGCGCGCATCATGAGCCAGTGGCTGTCGGATCGTCTCGGCCAGCAATTCGTGGTCGAGAACCGCGCAGGCTCCGGCGGCAATATCGCAGCCGCCGCTGCGATCAACTCGCCGGCAGACGGCTACACGCTGTTGTTCGTCGCGCCCAACAACGCGATCTCGGCCTCGCTCTACAAGAGGCTGCCGTACGATTTCCTGCGCGACACCACACCGGTTGCGAGCATCATGCAGCTCACCAACATGCTGGTGGTCGCCAACGCGATGCCGGTGAAGACCGTCCAGGAGTTCATCGACTACTGCAAGGCCAATCCGGGCAAGATCGCCTACGCCTCGTCCGGCAACGGCACCTCGGTGCACATGTCGGCCGAACTGTTCAAGGCGATGACCAAGTGCGACATGCAGCACGTGCCATACCGGGGCTCGGCCATCGCCTTCCCCGACATCATCTCCAACAAGGTGCAGCTGATCTTCGACAACCTGCCCTCGGCGCTGGAGCAGTCACGCGGCGGCAGCGTCCGCGCGCTCGGCGTCACGTCGCCGCAGCGCTGGCCCACATTGCCCGACGTGCCCGCGATCGCCGAGACGGTGCCGGGCTTTGAGTCGGTCGGCTTCTACGGCATCTCCGCCCCGAAAGGCACGCCGCCTGACATCGTCGACATCCTCAACAAGGCGGTCGGCGAGGCGCTGAAGGACCCGAAGCTCGTGGCCCGCCTCGCCGAGGTCGGCGGCATTGCGAAGCCGATGACGCCGGCCGAATTCGGCAGACTGGTTACCGACGAGACCGAGAAATGGCGGAAGGTGGTGGAGTTCGCGGGGGTATCGGTGGATTGAATCAGGCTTGGTGGATTTGAAACAAGTTTGGCCGAATGATTTTGATCGATCGCAGCAACGGCTGAGGCGGAATTTTTTCCGCTGCGTGATGCTGCGGCAGCATTGCCCGAACGCCGGTCACCCTGTAAACGATCCCGGCACCGTTGCCGGCCGCCATCCGCGGCCGCCCGCGGCGGGGCCTGTAGCTCAATGGTTAGAGCCGGCCGCTCATAACGGTCTGGTTGCAGGTTCGAGTCCTGCCGGGCCCACCAATGAGATCAATAGCTATCGGTTCGCAGCGGACCTGACTCCGATTCGCGCTAGCTGACTCTCGGTCCCGCTCTCACGTACAAGGTGGAAGTATCATACCTCTGATCGTCGTCTCCGTTCCGCAGCTTCAATGGTTAGAATTGACTGTACATAACCGTCTGATTTCAGGCTCGAATTCCCGTTCGGACGCATTGATCGCGACGACGACTGTGCGGACTACGAAAGAGTGACTCGATTCCCGAATAAGAGTGACTCGATTTCGTAAACTGTTGATTTGATTCGTCAAATCCGCCTGGATTTTTTCCACACTGATTCTGGGCGCGAAAAAAGAGAGGGGTGTTTTCAGAAACGCGCCGGTCGGCGTAGCACCACAGCCGGAGATCCGGACCGGTCGAATCGGGTCTTCTGCGGCACGGCGGTCGGCAAGTCTGCCCGCTCGCGCGAGCACGTCATTCCGATGTGGCTGCAGCGAGCCACTGGAGATCCCCATCGAAAGATCAAGATCGAGAGCGCCCCATAGCGACCGTTCCAGACCTCACGGGATTGAAAATTTGTACGTCGCCCGACGGTCGCGGAATTAATCGGGCATGCCCTGGTGCGGCAAGCCCCGCTTCGTTCTTCTGGTATTGGACCGGTCCCGTCAACCGGGAGGCTGCCGGCGCGTCCGGCCAGCAATTCAAGACGGCGCTGGTCTATTGCGTGAACTGCCACCACAACGTGTTGGACGCCATTAAAGTTTGGACTGCTGCCACCCAGGCTGGACGCAGCTCCACATATGTCTGGACTGGTGGAACGAAAGCCCTCCCTCCTCACGCGGCTTCAATGGCTAGGGCTGGCCTTACTGGCTTCTCGCTGCCCCTGCCGCGGCGACCGCACCAGATACGTGCACCTTTCTTTCATGCGCAGGTTCGCGCACCACAACGATTTGACGATGATGAGGCAGTCGGTTCGCCAGATCCGCAAGTGTTCATCCGAATGCTCGAAGGAGACTGCGACTGTGCATGCTCATCTAGCCAGTTGAGGACGTCGGCGCAAGCGAGTTTGTCAGGTCCAAGAAAGCGCGTCTCGATAAGCCGGCCATCATGAATGAGCTCGTTACGCGTGTTCTTGAAGGCGGGTGGAAGCACGCGGACGTCGATGCGTTGCGCCGCATCCTCAAGGCCGTCATAGAAAGGAAGGTTGCGGCTCTGGCGGTCGCCTCCGTGGCGACGATCACCTATTGCAGGGTCGTGGCCCTTTGATAGAGGTTCTCAAGGGACCAGCAGGCCAGCGCGTCGAGCCAGTGATGAACCAGCGGGCGTGCCTTCTCGACTCGGCCGGCCTTCGGCCATGCGACGCTTCTCAGCAGGGAGCAAGAGCCTCTTGCGGCTTCGAATCGGCTGCACTGAAATCCATCCGGCAGCCGGGCGCCTCTCCGTGGAAATGGAAGAACGGCGTACGCCTAAGCGCATCGCTCCCCTAAAGATGACAACCGGGCAGCGTGGGCATAGCGACCCCAAAGGACACGCGGGACGAGGCAGCGGCGAGACCGGTTAAATGCGGCACCCGGGAACGGGCAGTGATAGCGGTCGCAAGGCGAGCCCCTTTCCCGAGTGTCCCCGGCGAGAAACACATCAGATCTTGCGCGATGGATCGTGACCCGGATGGGTCGAGGCACAGACTCGACAAGCACGGCCTGTAGAACCCGGTCCGCGGTCGTGGACGCGCCGTCCAAATCACCATCTTTCTATTCCTGGCCGGTGCGCGTGTATGTCCTTCTCCGCGCTTTGTGCACCGCTCTCGGCTGAATGGCGCAGGTGCGTTGTGCTCACTCCCGACTTTGCGCAGGCGTATTGACCGTTTCTGGCCTGGTCGAACTGACCGACTAGGCGCTTAGCGAAACACTTGCAAACGGAGCGCCGGCATGAAATTAACCGTTGAAATTGTATTTTAGGCCACCATGGTTGTACAAACTTACAATATTGCCGAACTTCCCGATTATCTTGCCTTCCAACAGCTGGCTCGTGCGTTGTGGCGCAACGGCTCTGTTCGCGGCGCCTCAGTCTTGGTTGGCGCGGGGCTCAGCAAGAATGCGGAACGGCCTGGCGAAGATACGCCAGAACCGCCGTTGTGGTCCGAACTAATGACGGAAATGGTCGAACGGCTTTATCCGCATGATAAGAAGAAGACTCCGAGTAACCCTCTGCGCATTGCCGAGGAATATCGAACCTATTTTGGTCAGGCAGGACTCGACGACTTTCTGCGGACACGGTTCCCGGACAAGTCGTGGATCCCGGGACTGCTACATGGCGCTCTGCTGAGCTTGCCGTGGGGCGACGTACTCACGACCAACTGGGACACGCTCCTCGAACGTGCCGAACACGCCAGCGACCAATCCTATGAAGTCGTACGAACGGAAGCCGATCTCACGTACGCCCGATCGCCGCGCATCGTGAAATTGCACGGAACGATCGGCGATCCTGGCCCGCTGATCTTTGCAGAAGAGGATTATCGGACATATCCCGTGAAACATGCGGCGTTTGTCAATCTCGCGCGCCAAATCTTTATCGAGAACGAACTATGCTTGGTTGGGTTCTCCGGCGACGATCCAAACTTCCTACAATGGGCCGGCTGGGTACGCGATCATCTTGGAGGCAGCGCACGTCGCATTTATCTCGCGGGCAACCTGCGTTTGGAACGAGCGACCAGAAAATACTTGGAAGCTCATAACATTGCTCCGATCGATTTTGCGCCTCTCGTGGAAAAGCTGGCGCCGGATCTTCAGCATGCCGCTGCAACTCGGATTTTTATCGACGAGCTCAGCAAAGCGAAACCGCCTCTACAGAATGAGTGGAAGTTGACCCCCAACAGTCAGTTCCCATTCATGAAAGCAGGCGGCGATGCTCATCAACGTGTTCACAAAGATAACGAATTTGCTGCCGGCCTTTTGAAAGAGACAATCCCGTTACTTAGGGCTGACCGAGAAAACTATCCGGGATGGCTAGTTTGTCCAATTCGACACCGCCGATCGATAGCTCACGCAGGTGAAACAAATTGGTTGGTGCGGAAGCCGGTGCTCGATCTCTTGGAGCCCAAGTTTCGCGCCGAAGCTCTATTTGAGATTCTGTGGCGCCGTACCGTTGCGTTTGCTCCTTTAGACATACGCCTTGCCGATGCGCTCGCTGAAATTGTCGACAATGAATCGGCAGAGATCGACCCCAATCTGTGCCTGCAGTTCGCCTTGGCGCTTATGCGTGACGCACGCGTGTCGCGCGATGAGGCTGGCTTGACGCGGTGGGCAGCGGTCATTGAATCCAGCGCTGCTGCCGACGCGACTGTACGGCAAGAGGCAGAGTATCAATGGTGCTTGCGCGCGCGTGATCGGATGGATTTCACCACGCTGGCTACGCGCCTTGTTAAGTTGACGCCAGAAGACCCGATTTGGAAGTTGCGCCGCGCCGCCTTGCATACCGAGCTCGGCGAGTACGCAAAAGCTACAAAGCTGATCAAAGATGCAACGGCGGAACTTGAACGCCGCCACAGGCTCGATCGCAATTCATTGGTAGTCAAATCGCATTTGGCCTGGGCAAGTTGGATCAACAGGGCGTGCGATATGTGGGATACCATCGGTCGGGCCGACCGTCCACCTCTCCCTAGAAACTTCAAGCAACTCGACATTGACCCTCGGAGAGAGATTGAGCATATCGAAAATCAGGCTGCCGAGATCGTGAAGAAGCGCGGCGAAGACGCCGTGGCAGTTCAGCCGGCATTTGAGCCCGGCCATTATCGCGAGGGATCCGCGACGATACACATGGGTTCGGACCCGGGTGTCGAATTGCTCTATGAGCTCGACCAGCTCATTGAACATACCGGCCTACCTCTCCGGATCAATCGAGTTGATCTTTGTGCGTCGGTAGCACGTTCTGTCGTTGAGGCTGCGCCTCAAGTCGATCCGGAATGGTACGTCTGGCTTTTCCGCGCGTTGCAGTCTCATTCCGACAAATCATTCGAGCGGCATTTCAGTCGGATCGCGACAGCACGAATACCCGTTGCAACAGTCTCAACGCTTCTTTCGACCGTCGACGCTGCCGTCACGTTGTGGACTTTCCGGGTCAAGGAAGCGCGTAGCCCCGAGCTTCGGAACGATCTTGACTACGCGATCGATGCGCTACGCCTGATGCTGATGATCCTATCGCGCCTGACGGTTCGGATGACCCCGGATCAGGCAGCTCAAGCATTGCGTAAAGCGATCGAACTGGCGAAAGAGCCTCTCGTCACGCACCCCTGGCTGGTTGAGGCCATCGGAGAATTGGCGAAGTACGCCGTTAAAGCTATCCCTCCTGCACAGCGAGGCGCCTTCGCATTGACCGTGCTCGAGTTTCCGCTGCCTTCGGAGAAAGGTGTTGGTCAGAACCATCGCTGGCCGCAGGTTGTTTTTGACATTTGGAATGTACCGCCAACTCGGGAGGCTAGCGATACCCGTTGGGATCGTCGTTTGGACCAACTCTTGGCTCTCGCACAGAAGGGCAGCAGCGACAGGGAGCAAGCCATTTCGCAGCTCGCCTATCTCGCCGTCAGAGGGGCACTCAGGCCTGACGAAACGACAGCGTTTGGAAACGCCCTTTGGTCAGATCTCGATGCGCAAGAGGCTGGCCTTCCCGCAAATACGGTCTTGAATCCCGGTGCGTTTCTGCGGCTACCTGCGATGGAAGGTATTGATAGACAAGCGAGGGTGTCGGCTCGGCTGCTTGACACGAATTTGCGCGAAGTCATGCGGCTGTCAGCGCAGATTGACACCCGCGAATTGAGCCAGAAGACTAATCATTTTGCGTCAATCGCTAATGCCGTACAGTTCGGCCTCGTCATACCCTCCGATCAGGCGGCGGAAATGTTTGACGAGATCGTTGCTTGGGAGCTCCAGCAGGTAAAGGACAACAGAGATCCGTTCGCCATATCATTTGCCAAGAGTTTCAACGATACCATTCGGCTAGCGGCGGGCAATTTGTTGACCGTTGCCGTAGTGCCCGCCATGCGCGCCGACCAACGGACAGTCGCGCGGGCGGAAGCCCTTATCGCTTTCATTCGACGCGCGCAGTCTTGGAGCAGCATGCAGGCGTTACCGCACTTTCTTCCGTCTGCGGCAGAGCTTACGACTGATGTGATTTCCGTCGTTCGTGCGGGATTGTTGGGTCCAGATTCCCAGCAAGTGGGGAACGCAGCCGAGGCCATCGTCGGCTGGGCCGAATTGGTCCGCAGCGGCGCACTTCCTCAGTTGCCGCAAGCTCTGGTCGAACGGCTTGTAGCAACGATCGAGGTACGTCGTTCGATTGGCCTCACAGCTATGCTCGCTGCGGCGCTCAAGCTCCTGAACCTTGAGTTCCTTGGAAAAGATGACATTAAGCGCCTGATGGAAACGATCTCAGAAATTCGCGGCGTGCGTTACGAGGATATCGCACTCAATACTATGGAGGCTGTCTCCGCGTCCCTTGTGCGCGCAGAGTGCGTGAAATTAGCCGCGGCGTTAAAGGAGCGCGTTGCGGACGACGGATCATTGCAGGCTTGGATTGATGAAGCGAAAAACGATCCGTTACCAGAAGTCCGGTTTAGCCTGACGGAGCCCAGCCAAGACGACACAGAATGAGTGGCCGATACATCGATCTCCAAATCTCCGGTAATCCAAGATCGAAGGAAATATCGACGCCGCGACCTCGCCTGGTGGAGCCAAAGCGCTACACCTTTTCTGATAAGACCTCTTCAAGCCTAGCGACGAGAATGGCTCGCTTGTTCGCGGACAGCTTATCCAGATTCTGCTGACGCCAACGCACGGCAGGTAGGTCTGCGGCGCCAGGCACGCCTAGCAAGTCCCAGTCGGGCTGACCTTTTTCAAAGGAGATGAGAAATTTACGGTGATCGTCGGGCATATCGCCGACGATGGATTTTATTAGCGTCGCTCTCGCAGCGAGCAGATCGGCGAGTTCGACGGGATCGCGGGCCATGCCCGCAAAGCCATGCTTGAACGCATCCTCGATATTCTTGAGCGTTGGCGCCAGCACTTCCGACATCGGCCGGTCATGGCTGAGCAGGTAGACGATGAACGCCTTGCGTAAGGCGTCGCTGATGCCTTCGTTTGCAATGAGATCGCGCACATCAAAAAGGTCGCGCGGGTGCTGACGGTCGAGGGCTGCAACAATCTTGCCGCCATAGAGATCTTCGAAGGACACGGTTCGTGCCTCAGCAAACCCAAACTCCTCTTCAACAGTTGGCTTAACCTGAATGATTGCTGGCTCGAAGACACAGCCACGTAGGACAGGCGTCACTTCAATCTTGATCTGTACGCCTTGTGAGCGAACGATCAATTTGACCACAGTATTTTCGATCTTGCTTTCGGTAACCTGCGCATCTGGAATTTTGGTTTTGATGTTACCGACGATGCGTTTCATGGCGGCGTTGATATCGGCTAATGATTCCGGACGCGGTGCTACGGGCAAGTAGGTGAGGTCGATATCGACGGACAGACGCGGCAGATCTCGGACGAACAAGTTGATCGCGGTGCCGCCTTTGAGAGCGAAACAAGCTTCGTCCGTAACGAAGGGAAGCACGCGAATGAGCAGGGCGACTTGCCTCTTGTAGATATCAGCGAACGCCATTCAAATCCTCAGGCACTGTTATTTGGTAGGTGGGATCGAGAACACCGCCTTTGACAAGCATACGCTTGCCGCTGCCAAGATCGACATTCTCTTTCTTGACGTGCTTGAGCCACGGATGCTTATGCCGATCGGCGAAGAAGAAAAATAATCGCTTCACCTTAACGCTGGTGCAGTCATTCAATAATTTCTGCAAGCGTTTTGGCCGCAGATTGCTGAGGCCGCCAAACAAGGCATCAACCTGATCGAAGTTCTCGTGACGTGGCAGTTCGTCGAGCAACTCAAGAACCGCACGCTCGGGCGTTGATAGTGTTAAGGGCCAATCCCACTGACCCCAGGCAAGCTCTGTGACCTCGCCGCCACGAAAGCTCGTCTCGTCGCGGGCCTCGCCTTTTTCGACGTTCCATCTGAGGCTACCCAGCCCCTTGGTCACCGGCTCGTTTTTGAAGAGCCGTTGGTCATTGTGATAGACGAAGCGGACCTTGAGCGGCAGCTTCGCGACCCAGCTCGGCGGAGCCTTTGGGCCATACAAATGGACAGTCGTGGCCGACGACTGCGCGAGGTAGTGAGCGTAGCCCTGCAGTTCGAGCGCCGTACGACCGCCTACAACAAGCGGTGAGTAATTGAGGATGGTCTGGAGCGAGATCACGACTTGTTGCCAGCTCAAGGTCCCGCGGGGCCGACGAAACACACTGCGGGCGGGTTGCTCAAGCCAGCCTGATTTCACGTACAGATGTTGGAGCTGCGGCGAGTAGCCCTGAGCTGTAAGCCATGCAGCATCCACAAGCATTCCCTCGGGAAGCTTGTTGGCGAGCTGGTTTAAAAGTCCTCCTCTTTCTCTATTCATAATTTATTAATATAGCATATTTGGAAACCAGCCGCCAGTTTGAAAATATCCAATAAAATCAATTCACAGTTTAGTTTTATAGACAAATGTAAACCAGTTCTTTGGACCTGTTGACGCCGCCTGAGCAAATATTGCTTCTCGAACAAATACGGAACAAAATGCTATATGACTCAGGAATCATATGAACCAGCCCAAATCGCAGCTCCGTCGGCGACGGGCAATGCCGGGGCTCAGTTCGAGGCCAAGGTTGGTGCATTCTATGTTCTGGCTCTGCTTTCCGGCGGCGAGCCGCGTGGCCTGCCGGGCGCGATCGTGCGCAATGTCGCCTTTCAGCAGCGGGTCGCCGAACATCCTCTCGACGATGTGGTCATCAAGGCAGTCAATCGCGATGGTTCGTCAGCAACGCTCGAGATTCAGGTCAAACGCACCCTCACCTTCACTGCCTCGGATACGGAATTCCGCGAGGTGGTCGGACAAATCTGGGAAGCGGCGAAGAAGCATGACTTCGAGACGAGCCGTTACGAGCTTGCGGTAGCGATCGCGCGTACGACCACTCGCATCGAGCACGAGTGCCAGGAAGTCCTGCACTGGTCGCGCCAGCTCCCCGATAGCATAACCTTTGCGACGCGTATCGGCAGACCCACATTCGCATCGAAAGGGATGCGTAGCTTCGTCGCTGTCTTCCGCGCCAATCTTGCATTGGTCGGCGCGCCGACGGATGACCAAACGGTTTGGCGCCTGCTTCGCCGACTTCAGATTCTGGTCTTTGATTTCGAGTCAGCGGGCTCCGACTACGACCATCGAGCCCGCGAGCATTTGCGCTGGATTCTTCCTCCCGATCAGGCAGACCGCACCAACGAGCTCTGGTTGATAATCATCGATCAAGTGGGTGCAACCGCCCGCGCGGCTGGCTCAATGGATCGGGCCACGGTCGTTAAGATGCTTGAGCAGCAGCATGGAGTTCGCTGCACGCCGCATGGCTATGTGCGTCCGGCCTATGAACGTCTAGCGGAAGCTGCCGAGCAGGCGCTCGATGAAATAGATGAAACCGTTGGCGGTGCCCGTCTTGCGCGCAATGGGCTGATCGATGAAGCGCACAATCTCCTCCAACAGCATCGGGTGATGCTGATCGAAGGCCGGCCCGGCGTCGGCAAATCCGCCGTCATGAAACACCTAGCGGCTCGTCTGCAACCGGAGAGTTGCATCCTGGTTCTGCGCCGCGGCAGGATTATTCCAGGCGGCTGGTCAGTGATGGCTCACACGATCGGCTGGTCCGGCTCTCAGGCGGACCTGTTCAATGAGCTTGGGACCGGTGGCGGGGCGATCCTATTCGTCGACAATATCGACCAGATCGACGATCATGGCGAATGGACCACAGTAACCGATCTGCTGTCGCAAGCAAGCCGGAGTCAGGGCTGGCGTGTCGTCGCAACGTGCGGTGTCGAAAGCGATGACTGGAAAACGAAACTTCCTGCACGCGTAAGAGCTGCCGGTATCGGCAGTTTGGCGGTCGAGGCCTTGTCGGATGAGGAAAAAGCCGAGCTATCGTCGCAGAACACAGCACTGGCCCTGATCTTGGCCGACGGCCATCCGGCCAAGGGCATCGCCGAAAACCTTTTCTATCTCTCGCGCATGGTCGAACTCGGCGTCGGGCAGGACGCCAGCATTGCAACCGAACTTGATCTCGCGCGTTTGTGGTGGCGTTACGGAGGTGGACGCTCCGAGGACGACCGGCGATTTGCGCGCTTGAAGCTTCTCCGCACGCTCGGCGCGCATGTGATCTCGAACCCGTCTCAGGCGACTTTCAATGTCGACAGTCTCGATTCTGCGACCGCGGTTGAATTGCTGCGCCTTGAAAGCCTGCGCGAAGAGATCAAGGGCGCAAGCGTAACCTTTCGACACGATGTTCTTCGTGACTGGACGATTGGATTTCAGGTGCACGAAGACACGAGCCTCCTTGCAGCACAACCGATGGAACGGCCATTGCCAGCTGTCCTAGCCCGAGGCCTGGAGATCGCGGCACGGCTGGCGTTGGCCGATGATCCGACAGGACAGCGCTGGCTGGCGCTCCTTGCCATCGCGGAGCGCGAAGGCAGTCATGGAAGCTGGAAGCGGCCGATCTTGCTCGCACTTCCGCGCTCAGAAGATGCCTTGACATATTATGTCGCCTTGGCACCGATCCTACTTGATGCAGGTGGGCGCCGTCTGCGCGAAATTATCCGGCTGATGATCGCGGTCGAGTCCGAACCTCTCGCTGCTCTAATCGCACGCATCAGGCCGGATATTCCTATCCCGGCCGGCGCTGGCGACCTTATCGCGCCGAAAGGCCCCGGTTGGATTTCGCTCGTGGTCTGGCTGACGATCTCGGCCAAGTCTCTGCCGACCGAACTCATTCCGGACGCCGTCAAAGTTTTCCAGGCCTGGTTGATGACGACGCAAGGCCATAATTATCAAATCAACGCTCAGATTGCCGAAAATCTCTTTGATTGGCTCGCGCTGGTCGAGTCCCATCTGACGCACCGCGTCTACAGGGACATCAGCGAGGTTCCGCCAAGTCTCAATATTGATCATCTGGATGATGTGCGCGGCGAAATCCGGATGATCGTGTTCACTTACGCCAACCTGAATCGGGCTGCGGCGGAACGCTATCTCTCCCACATAAATTCAGAAGCGATCCGCTATCATGATCAGCAAACTCTTCTCAAATCACCCGGAACGCTGTCCGAGGCGGCGCCAGGGCCGTACGCAGACTTTGTGCTGGCAGCGTTGATTGAGAAGGATCATCCGGACAGTTATCATTCGCGGCGCCGTGACTACGGGCCGTTCGAAGTACATGAGCATGTTTTTCTGGATATGCCACCCGATGGTGGCCCGTTTCTCACTGTCCTGAACAGCTCTCGCGCTGACGGATTGCGGCTCGTGCGAGAGCTCGTCGAGCACGCGACGAACTGGCGCCGTGAGCAATACCAGCAACAGCGAGTACTGTTTCCGCAGGTCAAGATTTCATTTCCTGGCGATGAGAAGACCTTCGAGGGCGATCTGACGGTCTATCGCTGGGCGCGTGCCACGGGTCCCTCTTTGATCACAGCCACGGCGTTGAGAGCAATTGAAGCCTGGGGCCATCTTCAGATTGAAGCAGGGCGTTCATTCGACGATGTGCTGCAAGATGTTTTTGGTCCCAGCGGCTCAAGTGTTGCATTTCTCTCCGTGGCGATTGACCTCGCCCTGTCGCATTGGTCGGCTGCCGCTGACGCGGCTTGGCCTCTGGTGGCCAGTCCACGACTGCTGCAGTTTGATGAAGACCGCTTCAGGCACGACATCGCCGGCATCAATCGTCCCGCGCGAGCGATAAGCCAGCAAAATACGTCCACTATTCGCGTGGATCTCAACGCGCGGCCTTCTCGTCGCACACGCTTGTTAGACGGGATCGGGCGCTATGTTTTCGGTGAGGACACTGCGACACTCACACGTCTTCGAGCCACTCTCGAACAAGCTCGAGACGAACTTAACAACGAGGTCAAGGACAACCAAAATCAAGTCGGCGAGTTGCGCGCGACGGCTGCCCGCGCCATTCGGATGACGGATGCGGCGAACTGGGAATCTGTGACGCGCACCTTGCAGGACGGTACGCAGGTTGATGCCTATCAGTTCAAGGAAGCTCCTGAAGAACAGCAGGAACGGGAAGACCAGGCTACACGCGCAAGCGCCGGTCTTCAGCGTATGAATATCCGGCTTCGCATACAGTCCGCTCTTCTTGAACCCGGTCAATCAACTCCGGAACTGGTGGGAGCAGCGCATGATTGGGCAAAAGACCGGCCCTCGGAACCTCAATCGACGTCAGAAGATGAGGACGACAACTACGACGCCGAATGGGACCGGAGAGCCGTGGTGATGGCTGCGGCACTCGTCGCACGTGATTATGAGGCCGCAGATCGTGCCGATGTGATGAGCTGGGCAGTACCCATCTTGCTGACCGCATCAACTCAACGGGCCAGAGAATACCATGGCAATCAAATCGAATACAATACGACGGCGATCGCAACGCTGGGATTCGTATCCATTTTTCTGAGGGACGAAGATAAAACAACGCGGGGTCATGTCCTGCGCGCTGCGGGACACGACCACCCCGCTGTGCTGGAAGCACTCGGCCAAAATCTGCAACGTCTCGGCCAGATCGACGATCGGCTTCCGCGATCGATTGCACGTGTCATCTTGATCCGTGCTGTCTATCCTCGCCGGGGCTTGAGTGTCGAGCAACAAAAAGAAAATGACCGTCGTCATCGCGAGATGGTCGACGCCGCCATCGACACCGAACTGCACTGGCTCGACGGAGAAGGTGGTGAGCCGGCATGGCCCGCGTTAGCGTCCTGGCGAACAAGACTTCGGCGCGGTATTCGCCTCGGAGACGACGAGTATATCGAAGACGATGATCTGGAAGATGAGCTGCCGAGCCATATTGTCGACGAGAGAGCGACAGGTACACTTGTTCACCACCTCATCCGCTTTGCGATCGGCGACCCACCAGTCTGGGTGAAGGATCTGGCCGTTCACTTCATGGCGTGGACCGACGAAGCAAATGGTCCGCATGGCAAAGACGTGCGTGAGCGCGACCATCGGCCGGACACTTGGAATATCAACTTTTTCGATTTTGTCGGGATTTTGAGCGTCGCGCTGCCGCATTCGGAGGTCGTCGATTTGTTCTTGAATCGCATCGTGACATTCAATGACGAGGCGTTCCATGATGTAATGGCATCGTTCCTTCGCGGCTATGACCGAGCAACAATAGCAACAGATACCCGGGAGCCCGAAAATCCCGGCGCAGTCCGCGCTCTACTTGCTGACCGCCTCAAACGCGGCTGGAATTATAGGCGGCTTGGACGTGAAAAAGGGTTCAGCAGCGAAACTCACGCGGGCGATGCACTGCATGCGATGTTCTATCAGGCCTCGCGTTGGGCAAATAGCGAACGCCCAACGATCCCCGTCAATTGGTCAGGCTTACAGGTAACCATTGCAACGTTGACCGATGTTGTTGTCGGCGTGCCGTCGTCTGGTTATGTCGCGGGCCTATTTCTGAACTTGGTTGAATCTTCGCACGATAAAATTCTTATCCCGTTCGTGATCCAGGCGATGGAGGCTTGGTGCTCGGCCTACGGCGTTGACCGGAATTTCTGGGCAGAGAAGAATATTGGCAGCCGCATTTGCACCTGGTTCGATGCAGCTTTGGCGAAAGATTCCACGGTGCATGACGCTCTGACTGAGCGGGCGGACCAACTTTTCAAATGCCTTGATATTCTTGTTCAGTCGGGCGTTGCGCAAGCGCGCATTCTTGAGGAGAAGATCGGCAAGGCTGGCGACGGCCGCAAAACCGGCTAGCTAGTCGACATTCCATCCACGTTCGAAGGTCCAATCCACTTCGAAGGGGAAGCCGCCCATAGAATGCGACGGGCGTGTCAGCCACGAACGTCTCTAACCAGTCGAGGTCCTTGCCGACCATTCGCGCACCTCGCTACCGACGTGGCGTTCGCCCACCGAATCGCAATTCCCGCCCTACTCTCTCAAAACAACGATTAATTCAGATAGCTAAATAGCTCGTGTTTTGTTCTCGTTCCGGGCGTCTTGGTACTGTTGAGGTGTATAATGACGCGCTTCGGTTTGAACTGGCGGGCTATGACGGCCGAAGCCTTCCCGGACCTCTTTCATCCGCAGAAGGCACTGGTGGCGACCTCCTCCTTTGTCGACGCCGATCCTGGCTCTCCTTGGGGCCAAGGAGGAATGATGGCTCATGCCCAAGATTGGCGAGCCGAGTTCATGCGGGCGCATGCTTGCCTCTTCGAGACCGCTACCTATGAGACACGGCATGCACCCGGCCAACGCTGTTCGAAGAAGGTTGGCGCGAAGTGCTGGAGCGACTCTGCCTCCGCATCGAAGCCCCTCTACGGGAGCATGAGACATTCCATTGGGTCCGTATAAAGCAAAAATTCGGAATCGGTCGCTTCGCTTCGATTGGGTCGGCAAGGTCTCGGACGAGACGAGGCTTCGGATCGTTCGCTCCGTCGATCTTGCCGTCGCGTGTTCCCGCGAAATCTGCGCGAGCGTCGGTCATCTGTACAACAGCCGTGGCTTGCTCGCTATGCACTGCACCGATCACGCCGCCGGCGATCCGGTACCCGTCGAGGCCAGCCGCGAGAACGTTCGCCGTTACCGCCGCACCCTGGGCTGTGAATAAGCTCCGAAGCGGGACCCCTGCCGAAACCGCGCCAACCAATTGAATCAGCTAAGGAAGCCAGCAGCGTGATGGGGTCCCGATCGGCGCCGATCGGGACCCCATCTCAAAGGAAATTCCTCGCGAAGTATCAATGCATTGAGGCTGATCAGGGCGGGGTCCCACTTCGGTGCTTGTCCACATTGTAACTTGCGCGACGCTTCGATGCCGCGGGCTACAACGTTCAGTTCAGTAGGATTTTGGCTGTAGCTTTTCCATTTCCGGCCCCTCAGACCGAGGGCCTAAGACATGACGAGGATGTAGCCGACCTCGGGAGGCGCGCGCCCGTTTAGAACCTCGAGGTACGTGTCTGTAATGTTGTCCGGCGCTAGCTTCTCTCGAACCGACAATAGCGAGGCGAATGAATTGATGAAGTCCAATGCGGCGGCCCTGCGACGTTGCTCGAACTCAACCACCCCCCACTTTTCCCTGAGGGGACCCATGTGGTCAGGACCGAAGAATCGGGTCGGTGCAGGACCAGAAAGTGGTTCGGTCTGCGCAGGCGCGTCCCAATGGGCGAGCCCGACTTGCGCGCTGTGTCGCAGGTTGTTGCCGTAGAGCGTGTGAATCCTGGCTCTCAACTCTCCGTCACCTGCGATGTCGAACAAGACGCTAGTCCGACCTGGTTCCAATTCGTCCAAGTTGTCGTAGCTCACGACCCGATCATAATAATCGAGTTTTTTTACGAATGGCACATTTCGGCTTGACGTAAGCCCGATCACCTCGATCAAAGCGCCAGACTTGTGCAGCAGATATGCCAGGGCAATAGCCGTCTTGCTTGAGGCGCTCGTGATGATGACATTCCGGGCACCGAAGAAGGCGTTCTCGGAGAAGTAAATTGAGGCCAGCCACGATACCAGGAACAGCGGGCGAAGCAGGATGAGATAGTCGCCTTGACGGCCCTCGAATGCAGGGTCGCCGCTGATCCGCTGGTATTCGTTGTAGGGAGCCGCCGCGACGGCGCGATGCGGCGCGCCATCGCGAAAACGGCCTTGAGCCACGTCAGCGGGCTCGAGCGTCGCGTGAGAGGCCATGGGGAAGTAGCCAAAGAGCCGTTCGCCGACGGCGATCCCTGGATGCCGCGAGGCGATAACATCCCCGAATCCCCACGCCGGGATTACGCCAAAACCGTCGGGAGCCGGAAACAGATCCCAGTAGTGGAATTGCTCGCCGAGAACCGCGTAGAGAATATTGTTGGCGGTCAGGGAAATGCGATCGACCTTGATCAGGATCGCGCCGTCGGCGAGATCGACCGGGTCAGCGCCCGGTGCATCGACGACCCTGCAGTCATCGAGCTTCGATTTTCTGACCATGAAGCGCCAGGATCGTGCCGGCGCTTTCGACTTCATTTGCATCGCTTTCTCCATTTGACCAACTAGAGCGTTTTCGAGCGAAGTGGATGCCGGTTCGCGTGAAGAAAACGCGTCGAAACAAGAATCTAGAGCGCCGTTCCGATTCCATCGGAACGGAAATAGCTCTAGTGCCGAGCATGCATGAGCACGCGTCCGAAGGGACGATCCTCGATCAGATAGCGAACGGCTTCGACAGCCTCGGATAAGGGGAAGACCTTGCCGATCGTGGGCTGCAGCGTCCCTTCCTTGAGGTACGCCAGGAGCGCTGCATTGGCTGCCGCCACCGTTTGCGGGGTGAAGAGTCTGAAGGTGAACCCACGGATTGTCGCAGCCTTCCAGATGATGTCGGTAACGTTGACGTCCGCTTCGCGTCCTCCGGCATAGCCGGCGATCACAAATGTACCGCCGAAGGCGAGTGAAGACAGCGCTTGACCGGTCAGCCTTCCGCTGACGCCATCCACGATGACATCTACGCCCTTGCCTTCGGTGATACGCAGAACGCCGTCCTTGAGGCTCTCCTTGGAGAGGTCGATGACATGCTCATATCCGGCCGCGCGAGCGCGTTCGGCTTTCTTGGTATTGCCCGCGGTGGAGATCGCCAATGAGGCGCCAAGGCGGCGCGCGACCTGCACGGTTTCCATCCCGACCGCGCCGCCAATGGCGGGCGCGAGCACGGACTGTCCGGGCCTGAACTTCGCGAACTCCGTCAGAGCCAGATACCCCGTCAGGTATCCTGCGCCCGCGAGGTAGGCTGCGGCGTGATCGTCATCGGTCCCGTCAGGGATATGTGAAAGACCCGCCGCCGATGCAACGACGAACTCGCGCCAGGTGCCATCGGCCGAAAGGCCGAAGCCCGGTCCCCTAACGAAAACGCGATCGCTGACACTGAAAGCTTCGCTCTTTGTCTCGACGACCGCGCCCGCGCCCGTCTGACCACCAATGCGGGGCAGGTTTTGAGGCGTTGCCGCGTAGTAGTGACCCGAACGAAACGTATTGTCCAACGGGTTGATGCCGACCGTATGCATCTCGACGAGAACCTCGCCGTCGCGAAGTCGGGGCTGCGGCAGTTCAACGAGGCGGTTTTCGCTGTAATCGCCGTAGGACTGATACTGGATGGCTTTCATCATATTGCTCACTGCTGAGTGGCTGCGGCGTCGCGTTGAAGGACGATTTATGCCTTCCAAATTCTGGCAGTAGCAGATAAATTCGGGAACAACCCTTTCATTGGTGGAAGGCTATGGATCGCCTTGAGGCAATGACTATCCTGGTGGCTGCGGTGGACACCGGGAGCCTCTCCGCTGCCAGCCGCCACCTCCGCATCCCTCTCGCGACGGTCAGCCGACGGGTTTCGGAGCTGGAGGAGCACTTGAATGTCCGCCTGCTCCACCGGGGCAATCGCAAGCTTGTTTTGACCGACATTGGGCGGAGCTATGTCGCCGCATGCCGTCGGATCAAGGAGGAGATTGCGGAAATCGAGCGTGCGGCGTCGGGCGAATATCGGGCGCCGCAGGGTGAGCTGATCATCACCGCGCCCGCGGTATTGGGCCGCAGCCATCTTCTGCCGATTGTCGTGGAATTTCTGCGCGCCTTTCCGGATATCCGGATGCGGCTACAGCTCACCGATCGACACGCTAACCTGGTAGAAGAGCACGTCGACCTCGCCGTGCGCATCGGGGAACTGCCGGACGGCAGCACGATCGCAATGCGGGTTGGGGCTATTCGTCTGGTCCTGTGCGCCAGCCCCGCCTACCTGAAGAAGCGAGGCACGCCGAAACAGCCTGTTGATCTCGCGGCCCATGACTGTGTGATACACGAGGGTCATGCGACTTCGTACAATTGGGGGTTCTTTACCGAAGAGACCGCGCAGACGATCCAGGTCCCGTCGCACCTCGCGGTGAACCTGGGCGAGGCGGCAGTTGCCGCTGCGGTCGCCGGGGCCGGAATTGCGCGCGTCTTGTCGTACCTCATCGATGACCTGGTGAAATCGCGATCACTGGTGAAGCTGTTGGAAGCCTACGAGCCTCCTCCCATTCCGATCAGCTTGATCTATCCGAGCCAGCGCCAAGTGCCATTGAAGTTGCGCGCCTTCCTGGACTTTTCGATTCCGCGACTGCAGCAGCGGCTCGGCTACAAGAATACGTAGCAGTTAACCGATAGAGGTTATCTGACCTTTGTGGAGGCGGCACCGCAGATGCGAACTACCTAAAGTAGAGACTGAAAACACTCGCAAAATTCAATTAACCTTCAGCCGCGACGCATACAGACGTGTCAGAATGGCGTTACAAAAAAACTCTAGGACTTCTCGCTAATTCATTGAAATAGATGTTGGAGCGGGTGAAGGGAATCGAACCCTCGTATTCAGCTTGGAAGTCTCGAAATACGGTAGCGTTTTCAACGGTCGTTCTGACATTTTCGCTGGTTTTGGCCCATTGAGATCATTACAGAATTTCTCGTTGTCAGAATCGCGGTTGCGAGCCCCATGGTCGCAAAGCATTCGGCTCGGGCTCAGTGAAATCAGCGCTGGCGCGGGCCGGGCTTCTTCCGAAGTTCAAGGGCGAAAATTCCCTTCTGAAGTCACGGCTAGTGCTACTGGCTCATTGTATCGGAACAGCACGGACCGAGACATCCACTTGCAACCCGGTTGGATCGTCCGCATTGCCGATAAAGCCGCCCGATATCGGGAGCGCCTGCCCCGCCTCCCTGGTCACGCCCACGCGAATCAGATTCGCTCCGGCAACCAGACCGTTTGTCGGGTCATATTCGACCCAACCTGCGCCGGGTAGATAGACGCTGCACCAGGCATGCGTGCTGCCACCGCCACGGGTCGTGCCCGAGGAATCGTCGTACAGATAACCCGTGACAAAACGGGCGGCGAGGCCAAAGCTGCGCAGCGCTTCCATCATCAGCACCGCAAAGTCGCGACAGGTGCCGGAATTGAGCGCCAGTGTCTGGGCGGCTGTCTGCGTGCCCTCCTCGTAGCGTGCGCGATAACGGAACTCCTGCTTGATCGCGTGTGTCATCGCTTCCAGCACCTTCAAGGTCTGCTTGCTGGTTGCGTCGGACACGACACGGCGGGCCCAGGCGTCGACCTTTCGGTCGGGGTCCGGCATCTGGCGTTCGGCAAGGCGCGCGAGATCGGGAATCTCGTGGGCGGCGTAGGAAAACGGAAACTGTTCGGCAGCTGCGTCGAGGCTGTAGACGGGAAGCGGCTGGCCGTCGGGGTGATGCGTCATATCGAGCGTCGATACGATGCTGAGCCGCTTGGTCCTGAGCGCTTCGGGCCATTCAAGGAAGCAGATGGAATTGTTGAAGACGTCATGCTTCCAGTACACGCCGGTCGGCTCAGGTTCGACCTTTAGCGTCGCACTGTGCAGGCGGAGATCATGGCTTTCGTCCGGCCGCACCATGAGCTTATGGCGCAGCAGGCCCACCGGATTGCGGTAGATGTATTCAGTCGTATGCACGATACTGATCTTCGCCATGCGAGCCTCACCTGACCGGGGTTAATTTAATCCATACCCAACGGGCTCAATTTACCGAGGGCAAGACAGTCCTCCTGGTACACCGCGGGAGTCAACTTCTGGATTTACTGTTCGGTCGTCCTATTAGAGGTATATGATGAACCTCGATCTCGCCCTCGTCCTGATGATGCTCGCGGCCGCCATTGTGATGTTCGTCATCAACCGGCCCCGCATGGACGCGGTCGCGCTGCTCGTGATGGCGGTGATGCCGTTTACCGGTATTATTACCATGAACGAAGCGCTGGCAGGGTTTGCCGATCCGTCGATCATATTGATCGCCGCGTTATTCGTGATCGGTGAAGGTCTCGTGATGACCGGGGTTGCACGACGGCTCGGCGATTGGCTCGACGCAACGGCCGGCAGCAGCGAGAGCCGCTTGTTGATCCTGCTGATGGCAGCCGTAGGTGGCCTCGGCTCCTTGATGAGCTCAACCGCGGTGGTCGCCATTTTTATCCCGGTCGTGCTCCGCATCTCGCAAAATCGCAACACGGCGCCAAGCCGGCTTATGATGCCTCTGAGTTTCGCCGCGCTGATCAGCGGAATGCTGACACTGGTGGCGACGGCGCCCAATCTGGTGGTGAACGCCGAACTGATCCGGCAGGGCGCGCAGGGATTCAGTTTTTTCAGCTTTACTCCGTTCGGGCTGCCGCTGCTCGCACTCGGCATCGTTTACATGCTTTTCGCGCGCGGCCTGTTGGTCTCCAAGACCAGCCTGCCGGCCGCGGCGGACCGCCGCCACAGCCTTCAGCGGTGGATCGCGCAATACGGCCTCGCTGATCGCGAAAAGCGCGGCCTTATAAGCGCTGACTCGTCGCTTGTCGGAAAGCGCCTCGACGAACTGTCGCTCCGCTCCGCGGGCGTGAACATTCTTGCCATCGAGCGCGGGGCGGGGTTTGCGGCCAAGGTGCTCCGTCCAACAGCGCAGACGGAACTGCAGGCAGACGATGTACTGCTCGCCGACGTGCACACCTCAAACGACGGCGTCAACGAGCTGTGGCAGTCCCTGAAGCTCAAGCCGCTGCCGCTCAGCGAGATCGGAAACTACTTTGTCGACCGCTCTCAGGAGATCGGCGCAGCGGAGGTCATCCTGCCGGCCGAATCCAAGCTAATCGGTCAGGCCGTGCTCGACGCCCGGATTCGCTCCGAATACGGCCTCACCGTCATCGGGTTGCGGCACGGCAACAAAGTGGTCATGCACGACCTTCTGGAGGAAAGGCTGAAGATTGGAGATATTCTGCTTTTGATCGGCTTCTGGTCCGACATTCAAGATCTCCAGTCCCACATGGACGACGTGGTCGTACTGAACATGCCGGTAGAACTGGAGGAAGTTCTTCCCGCAGCACGGCGGGCGCCGCATGCGCTCGCAGTACTCGGTCTGGTTGTCGCGCTGATGATCAGCGGTTTGGTGCCGAACGCCCAGGCCGCGCTGATTGGCTGCCTGCTGATGGGGCTTTTAGGCTGCGTCGATTTCAACAGCGCCTATCGCTCCATCAATTGGAAGACCCTCATCCTGATAGTCGGCATGTTGCCGTTCTCACTGGCCTTGCAGCGGACAGGAGGGGTCGACCTCGCCGCCGATGCCGTGGTCGGCCTGGTCGGAGGCACAGCGCCGCGTCTCGTGTTGGTGACCTTGTTCGTGATCACGGCAGGGCTGGGCTTGTTCATCTCCAATACGGCCACGGCCGTACTGATGGCGCCCGTGGCGCTCGCCATCGCCAAGGAGCTCGGAGCCTCGCCCTATCCGTTCGCGATGATCGTCGCGCTGGCCGCGTCCACGGCTTTCATGACGCCCATCTCCTCGCCGGTGAACACGCTGGTCGTGGGACCCGGACAATATAGTTTCGGCGATTTCGTGAAGGTAGGTGCGCCGTTCACTGTCGTTGTTGCAATCGTGAGCGTTCTGCTCGTTCCAATATTCCTTCCGTTTCACTAGGCGCAATTTTCAACCGGTCTCCACTTTTCCGGATCATGCTCCAGCTTAACCATCCGAATAATCGGTGAACGTTTTGTAGGACCAACGCCGTCCGTTCCAGCGCCGCCATACCGTACCCCAAACCAAACGGCCCGTGATCGAAAGCCTCTGCTTTGGACCTGTCCTATTTTTACGCCATGGTCGCCGATTTCCGCACGCGCGTTCACTACCTCCTCTCCAAACCAAGATATTCGGTCTTGATGAGCTCGCACCTCAACCGGTCTCGATCAGTGCGGAGGAATACGACAACCCATCAAGAGACACACGAAGCAGTCGATCGGAAAGCGAGCATCAGAACGTGTAGAGCAGCCCATTTGTCAGAATGAAATCCGACCGTCGCGCTCAGTCTTTGAAAAGGCTGGAGCGGGTGAAGGGAATCGAACCCTCGTATTCAGCTTGGAAGTCGCCGCATTTTCCAATGTTATCAAAAACCATTGTGACATTTCTCAGCTTTTTGGGCGATTGAGATCGTTACGGAATTTCTCTTTGTCGGAATGACGATTGGCACCCAAGTCGGTCCTACCGTCCAACAACGAGGGCCAACGCCGGTCACCGTTTGCTGCCTGAGGCACCCCTCAACCGATCGCGGAGCCACCGGTGCGCCGGATCTCGGTCGGTACGGAGGTGCCATAGCATCGTAACATCATAGGCGCTGACCTCGACCGGCAAGGGCGACACAGCCAGACCGACCGCGTCCGCGCAATATTGCGCCACGAGCCGCGGCACCGCCGCGACTGCCGCTACGCCGTGGAGCACGTAGGGAAGGACCAGGAAATTGGAGGAGGCGATGACCACGAACCGTTCCCGCCCGAGTGCAGCCAGTTTCTCGTCCACTTGACCGGATGGTTCGCCGCGCAGAGACATGATCAGGTGCGGCAGCTCGCAGTAGTCATCCAGCGATAGCGGCGAGGTCTTGCCGCACGCCGCCGGATCGAACAGGCACACGAGTTCCTCTCGAAAAAGCAGCTCGCTCCGCTGCATGGCCGTCGGTTCGCCGAAATTTCCGATCGCGACATCGATCATCCCGGATTCCAGCAGAGCTCCGACGCCATCGCGATCAACGGTTCGGAAGACGAGTTGAATCCCGGGAGCGCCGGTCCGCAGATCAGTAAGAAGCTCCGGGATGAGTACTGTCTGTGTCTGATCCGATGCGGCAATCCTGAATGTCCTGTTTTCCACCTCCGGGTCGAATACCCGCTGGCTGAGGACTGAGCTTCGAATATCCGCAAGGATCCGCGCGATCGGTTCGGCGAGTTCGAGGGCACGGGGAGTCGGCTGCATTCCCGATCCCACACGGACAAACAGCTCATCACTGAGCTGGGCGCGAAGCTGGGAGAGCGAATAGCTCATGGCGGGCTGTCCGACACCAAGCTGGGCGGCCGCGTTGGTCACGCTTCGCTCGCGCATTAACGCCTCAAAGACGAGCAGCAGGTTCAGGTCGAAGCGACGAAGATCAGTCATTCCGATCGACCCCATTGAAACATTCGATTTGTTCGGTTGTCCGCGTCGCTGCTACTGATGTGCCCGAACACCGTCCATTTAAAACGAGGCCGCAGATGAAAATCGGAGTGATCGGCGCCGGAAACGTCGGGACCGCCCTGGCGAAGCGCCTCGTGCCGCAGGGCCACGAGGTCATGCTGAGCTTCAGCCGAGACATGGTCAAGCTCGACGCCGACGCCAAGGCATTGGGGGCGACGTCAGGAACACCGCGACAGGCCGTCGCCTTCGCCGACGTGGTGGCGCTGACGGTCCCCTGGGGCGCCGTGAAGGAGGCGATCGCCCTGGCAGGTCCGCTCACTGGCAAGATCATCTGGGACTGCACCAATGCGCTCAAGCCGGACTTGAGCGGTCTCGAGGTCGGCACCGACACGTCCGGCGCCGAGATCATCGCCGCGCTCGCAGCGGGCGCCAGGGTCGTGAAAGGCATTCCACCATTCGCCGAACTGCTCCACAGCGACGATCCAACCGTTGGCGGTAGACCGGCAGGCACCTTCCTGTGCGGCGACGACGATGACGCCAAGGCCGCTGTTCGTGTGCTCCTGGAAGCCCTCCCGGCCGACGTGGTCGACGCTGGTCCGCTGGTGAATGCTCGGTTTGTCGAGCCGGCAGCCATGTTGCTGGTCCGCCTCGCCTATGGCCTCGGCATGGGTGTCCGCCTGTCGCTCGCCCTCAATCGTGCCTGACGTCGAACCGAGACGGGAGATCGAAATCGTGAACGCAATGACCCCGCAACCCGCAAAGCCTGCGCGCAAGCCCATCCCTTCAGGTCAATTGCTGATCAATGGGGCGTGGCGCGCCTCGTCGAGCGGCGAGATCATGACGACCGTCGATCCGACGACGGAGGCCGCCATCACGACCGTCGCCAAGGCGACGGTCAAGGACACCGACGAGGCGGTAGACGCCGCCTACGCGGCTTTCGAGGACGGTCCCTGGAGCCGCATGCATCAGGAAGAGCGGGCCAAGATCCTGTTTCGCATGGCCGACTTGATGGACGCGCGCGCCGACGACTTCGCGATCCGCGAGGCCATGGACATGGGCATGCCGTACCGGGATTTCCGCGAGACCATCATGCCGCACTGCTCGGGGCTGTTCCGCTTCTTCGGGGGGCTCGCGATGTCGGCGATGAACGGCGGCTATCGTGGCTCCTACGAACACGACATCCGCCTCCTGACCCGGCGCGAGCCTCTCGGGGTGGTGGCGGCGATCACGCCGTTCAATTTTCCTCTCGCGCTCTCGTGCGCGAAGATCGCTCCTGCGCTTGCGGCGGGAAACACGCTGATCCACAAGCTCGCGTCCGATACGCCCCTCAGGTTGGCGACTACGTGCAATGGACCTCGGGCGGAGTTGATCAATTCAAGTCTCCGCGCAAGATCACGAGCATTGAGGGTCGGCATGCCTTCGTTCACGGCAGCCAAACGGGTATCGATATGAGTGAGCTAACAGCGGCAACAGCTCCGGCCCCGTCTCCGATCGGGGTTGCCAAGGTCGCGACCGCATTGGCGGCCGCAGAGGGTGATGGCAACGAGATCAGCGTCCTTCTTACCGCTAACTACCGGCTGCAAATCACGGCCGACGTGGATGCGGCCGGGTTGGAGAAGCTTGAACAGATGCTTGTAAAATACAAAGAGATTTTGGCGCTGCTACAATGAAAGAGGCCGCCAACTGAGGCGGCCTTACATCACAGAAGTTACCAACAGGGCAACGCACGCGATCACTGTTGCCGTGCTTAAGGTCACAACGACAAGGGCTTGTTCACTGCGGGCTTTCAGTACGGCATCATTCATCAATGTCCAACGCTAGAAAGCCCATCTGGTTTCTTGGAATCTAACATTTGTTAATCGAGGGCCGCCTCAGTTGGCGGCCTTCTTACTGCCCGAAGATCAAAAAGATCGCGGCGCTGAGCGCGAGGAAAAATCCGGCAATGGGGAGCGCAAAAAGCAGCCCATCACGGCGTATTTGTCGGCGAAATATTGCGATGTTTCGGTGCTCAAATGACCCTGTCATGCCACCCTCCGTCGCTTGAGCCGGCCTTCTACGGCTCCGATACCAAAAACTATTAGGTGGCTTTGGGGTTCCGGAAACTCAAGCGCCGAAGCGCCGGAGTCCTAGCGCGGCCTCGGTCCCCCGTGCACGGGATCATCCCGGAAACCACCATAGCAGTGTAGCCCTGTGTCCGGTTAACGACATAGGCAAAAAATCAAATTAGACCAGCACCCGGCCTTACTTTTGGTCTAGCTCAATAAGCTGTTGCTCCAGATCGGCGATGACCCGGCGCAGCCTCTTCAGCTCATGGTCAGAGTCCGGTTCCGTGACGAGCCGCTGCTCTATGAGGCGGTATCGCGCGAGCCTGGTCTCGATTCCTGCTCGTCTATCGAATGGCATGACCCAAACGTAGCCACGCGATTCTTAAATTCTACCTACGTCTATGCACGTAACGGTGCGGAACGTTTATGGGGCGATAGATTTCGCGGTGCGAAATCGCCGAGCGACCATCCGCAAAGCTCCTCCGTATCCATACCGAGTCCGCCCGCTCAACCAATTGGGACACTCCAAAAATCAAAAGGGAGCACTGATGTTTGGTGGGGATGGAAAGGGGCCAGCACCAATGGCTCATGAGAACAAAAAGAGAACTAAGAGGCGAGCCCCGGATTCCGATGCGCAAGTCGCGGAAACCCCTCATTTTCGGCAAAAATAGAAAATCCTTCTAGGTGGCCTACTTAAGCCGAAGATAGAATCTACTGTCGAGGCCTAAAAACCCCTCAAATAGAAAATTCCATTTGCGCCATCCGTGTGCAAATTAATCGACGCGCAATCCCGCGCAAAGGAGTACAGCCCATGACTAAGGGCGAAGCGGCACTCCTCTGGTACGCAAAGAACGGCGAATGGTTGAGGCAAGAGATTGAACGCCGCAACCTGGAGTCCTTTCACCAGCGGATCTTGAAAGTGTTGAAGAAGTAAGGGAAGCCCCGTCACTTCGGTGACGGGGTTTTTTTCTCTTTGCCCATCCTGCGGACCTTTCAACAAGCCCAACCCACCCGATGGCTGGGTCCGATTCTGACCTTGCTGAAAGACACGGGGCGACAACCAACGCTGTGCTTGAGGCTGTGACCCATCGGCCCACGAAAAAGGGCGCCACGCAGGCGCCCTCTTTAATTGGTGCGGGGATGGGGCTTTAAACCCCACTCACGGTCTTTCAAACCGGCTCATGTTCATCACTTCAAATCGGCTACTTGGACGGCTGGCCAAGAAGGGCTCCCCGCAGCGCCGTGAGCAGTCCCAGAATTTCCACGTGTAGCACCATGTGAATCTCCATCATCCCTGAGAGGTTGAACCAAACAACAGATGCGAAGAGCCCAACGGCAGCCGTCCACGAGGCCGAGATGAAGGCTTTGATGTACATGACCCAGCAAGAACTGGTCAGTTAAGATATGGCTATTCGGATCGCCAGATTCAAGCGGCCAGTTCTTCCAGCATGCCGCCGCTGCTTTCACCCACGCCGGTTGCGTGTCCCTGCCCGACCCACGAGTAATCGGCCTTCTGATACTTCGGCTTTGCGGGAGCGGCTTGGAGGGGCTTTTGCTTGGCCTGTTGAACAACGAGAGCGAACAACGAGAGCGCCGAGGCGTTCATCCGAGCTCGCCTACATCATTGTATCAGGCCCCATGCTCCCCGATCTCAATGAAGCGCTCGCGATCTTGATCAAACTTTCGAAAGCGCTTCTTGAGCTGATGCACCCGAGCACCCAGCCGTCAGATTACTTGATGCGTAGTTGCTCCTGATGAGCCTTCACGAGATCATGCATGCTGGTGAACTGGAAGTCGACGCGTGGCATCTCGCCCGGATTCATTGTGGCTCCGAAACCCTGCTGGGCGTGACGACGGTAGATCCAGCACGACTTCAAGCCGTGCTCGTTCGCCGGCTTGTGGTCGTGGAACATGCTCTCGGCCGTGTGAAGGATCTTCTCTTTCTTCACGCCGATCTCTCCCAACTTCTCGATCATATAGTCGAAATTTCGGGGTGACGGCTTGTAGGATCCGATGTCTTCCGCGGTGTAGATCGCGTCAAACTCCACTTGCAGCCGTCGATTGCTTGCCTGGAAGCTCTCGTTGTCCACGTTGGAGAGGATCACCAGCCTGAAATACTTCTTGAGATACTGAAGCGCTCCCGGCGAATCCTCGAACGCCGGCCAATTCCCGACGGACCGGCCGTATTCGACGCAATCTTCGTGGGTGACGTGCATCCCCCACTCTTCGGCAAGGCGCTTGTAGACGATCGGAAGCAGCTCCCGATACCGCTTCGCCGGAGTGTATTTCTGTTGGCTCGACTCATGCCGCGCGTGCGCTTCGAGAATCTGGTCGCGCGTCAGTGGACGCGTCACACGATCCGTGAGGCTTCTCAGAGCCTCGACCATCCCGCTCTCCCAATCGATCAAGGTGCCGTAACAGTCAAAGGTCAGAGCGTCGAAATCCGAAAGCAACATGATGATGTCTCCTCTTTGATTTTGGCAGTGTAGACAAGACGGATGGCAGTAGCGCCGCGTCCAAACGGGCTGACCCGCAGAACCGATCGGATTTCAACCTCGGCGCAGCACAATCTACCGCCGGCGTAGCATCGATTATCCGCTCGGGAACCGGAGCAACTCCGTATCGGAGGGGATCAACACAAAGCTCCAGGAGTGACAACTGCCGAACATCGCGCCATTTCGGCAGAGCCTTCTTCGAAATTGCAGCCGAACGGCAAGCGCTGCCGCGCGAATGCGCGATGGTGACCCGACGCCAATCGGGAGCCGCAGCATGTCCTACTCGATACAAATTCACGCGTTTCGCGAGATTCTGGACCAGACAGGCGTCGTAGAAGATTCGGAGCGGATCGCCACCTACACCACGGATCAACGCCAGCTCTTCACCGGCTCGACCTTCGCAGTGCTCAAGCCTGCGACCACGAAGCAGGTCGCCGGCATCGTGAAGCTGGCGGCCCGTCTGGGCATCGGTATCGTTCCGCAGGGTGGCAACACCAGCTACTGCGGCGGCGCGACGCCGGACGCTTCCGGACGGCAGATCATCGTCAGTCTCGAGCGGATGGACAGGATCCGCGAAATCGACCCCCTCTCCATGAGCGCCTCGGTTGATGCCGGCGCCATCCTGAAGAACGTCCAAGACGCAGCCGCAGCCGCCGGGCTCCTTTTGCCGCTCAGCCTCGGCGCTGAAGGAAGCTGCCGGATCGGCGGCAATATCGGCACGAACGCCGGCGGCCTGTCCGTCGTCAAATACGGAATGACGCGCGACCTGCTCCTCGGCATCGAGGCGGTCCTGTCGGACGGCACCGTGGTCTCCGACATGCGCAAGCTGCGGAAGAACAATACCGGTTACGACGTCAAGCAGTGCTTCGTCGGAAGCGAGGGGACCCTCGGTATCATCACGGGCGCGGTGCTGCGTCTCGCGCCCTTGCCGGCTCGCCGCGCGACCGCCTGGCTGATGCTCACCGCGGGCGCCCCGCTGGCCGAGCTCCTCTCGTTGGTCCGGCGCCAGTCGGCCGACCTCCTCACCACGTTCGAATTCATGACGGCCAGATCGATCGCGCTCGCGACCGACGCGATGTCCAATCCGCCATCCGTCGGGGCCGGCCCAGGCGGTGCCGTGCTCGTCGAGCTCGCCTCTTCCTCCGATCACCTCGATCTCGACGGACTGATGGAGGCCATCCTCGGCGAGGCAGTCGAATCCGGCTGGGTCGATGATGCCTATCTTGCCCAAAGCGGATCCCAGCGGGCCACGATGTGGGAGGTACGCGAGACGATTCCGGAGGGCGAGAAGCGCCGCAACGGATCGGTGAAGCACGACATCTCCGTGCCGCTCTCGGCCATTCAGCGCTTCCTGAACCTGGCCGGTTCGCAGGTGCGCGCCTATGACGCCGATCTCGAACTGTCCGTCTACGGCCACGTCGGCGACGGCAATCTGCATTTCAACGTGCTGGTCCCTCCGGACGCCGACCGGCTCAAGTTCACCCTCGAGATCGAGAGCAGCTTGTCGCTGCAGCTCTACGACACCGCCGCTTCCCTCGGCGGCACCTTCAGCGCGGAACACGGCGTCGGTCGGTTCAAGAAACATCTCCTGGAGAAGTACGGCGATGCGGGCCGAATCGCCGCGATGCGCCGGATCAAGACCGCCTTCGACCCATCGGACCTTCTGAACTCCGGCGCGGTAGTCAGCCCGTTCGAGCACGGCAGCTTCCGCTGAGATGATGTTCGGTGCCTCTCGTCCGAGCGACATCGGTGGTCCTCCGGCGCCGCTCAGGCGGCGCGCCTGGATGTGATCTTCAGGGCTGGTCTGACTTCCGCCGAGTAGGCGGCCGACATGGTGGTCAGTTCATCCAGGTCGACATCGCGAGCGATAATGACGATTCCTCG
Organism: Bradyrhizobium genosp. P; assembly: GCF_049949265.1. Lineage (NCBI taxonomy): Bacteria > Pseudomonadati > Pseudomonadota > Alphaproteobacteria > Hyphomicrobiales > Nitrobacteraceae > Bradyrhizobium > Bradyrhizobium genosp. P. Next base: position 7,457,163 of record NZ_CP188195.1, read on the forward strand.
TCCCGCCGCGAGATCGGCTTCCGCCCAGCGAGGCTCCGCGAACGTCGTGCCGACGCCGTCGATCAGGATCGGTCTTGACACGCCCCCCACCGACACCAGCCCTTTGACGCGCAGCAGCCTATCGCCGCAAAGCCCAGCGAGATCTTCGAGCCAATCGCCTAAATCGCCCCACGGAACGGGGCCCGGCCATTGCGCGAGGAAGACGCCGAGCCGTGAGTGATCGGTGGCAGCGATCGCCTGAAATCGACCAAAAACGGACTTTGCTTCGACCTCGCTCGGCGCAAACGCGGCACGGGCGCGATCCTGCCTGTCCCCCGTCGTGACCAGAGCAGCCGCTGGATTGAACTTTCTGGCAACGCGCTCGGCAGCGGCGATGCCGCCGGCAGAGACCCGGTCGAGCTTCGTAACGACGATGGACCTGGCGGCCGTAAGCTGCGCCGACCGGATCGGGAACAGCACGTCGGCCGCTTCCGGATCGACGGCGTCGAGCGTCGAGACGATACGCAGTCGGTATTCAGCCCGGTCGTAGCGCATCAGCGAGCGCAGTATGGGGCCTGGCATCGCCAGTCCGCTCGTCTCCAGGATGATACGGCGAAACTCGCCAGCGCCGGCTTGGCGACGAGTGACGAGCAATTCGTCGATCGCCGAATGAAGATCGTCGCCGAACGAACAGCAGACGCAACCGTTCCCAAGCAACGCCATCGGAAGATCGCGCCGTCCGGAGGCGACAACGGCCCCGTCGACATTGATCTCGCCGGCCTCGTTCACGATCACACCGGTGTCTGCGGAATCAGGCAGGGAAAGATAGTCGCAAAGCAACGACGTCTTGCCGCTACCGAGGCTGCCGGTCAGCAGGACGAACTCCGGCGTCGTGGGCCGGTCATGCAAGCCGGTTCTCAAGCCGCCCTCCGGCGCGCTTCGACCATCTCCTCGACGTCGGCAAGAAGCTCGGCTGGGTCGAAGATCGAGCCTTCCTTGATGACGCTGGAGATGCTGCGCTTCCACGCTACCGACGCGGTCGGGTCGTCCAGTCGCATGGCGCCAGTTCCATAGAGAAGCTTGAAATCGTTGAGCGGATTCTCGTCGTGCACCAGGATGTCGGCGAATTTTCCGACCTCAAGCGTTCCGACGTCGTCCTGGACGCCGAGAAGCTCAGCGCCCCATGTGGTCGCGGCCCGCAATACCTCTAGGGGCGTAAAGCCGGCCTCCTGCAGCAGTTCGAGTTCGCGGACCAGGCCGAAGCCGTACGTCTGAAACATGAATCCGGAATCCGAGCCGACGCAGACGCGCCCTCCGAGATTCTTGTAGTCGTTGACGAACCTCATCCACAGCCGAAACGTTTCGCGCCACTCGACCTCGTTGGTGGTCGACCAGCGGTACCAATAGGCGCCGTGCCCGCCTCGCTGCGGCTGGAAGTAGGCCCACAGTGTCGGGTCGGTGAAGCGATCGTGCCAATCCGCACGGCGGGTGCGCATCAGATCGCGATTGCCGTCATAGACGTTGAAGGTGGGAACGAAGGTGTGGCCGGCCACGAGAAACGCCTGGAGTACCTCGTTCCACTTCTGCGAGCCGGGCTGCGCCGCCTGGAGGAATGTCTGACCGGCGGTCGAGAAGCGGAGGTATTCGTCGTTGTAGTCGTACTCGGGCGGGAAGGATTGCAACGTCTGACCGTCCAGCAGCGCCTCGGGAATTCCGTATGAATGCTCCGTGCTCGTCAATCCCCATTGCGCGGTTCGCAGCGAGTTCATACGACCAACTGCGAGTTGCGCGTGATGACAACAAGAACGTAGGCCCAGACTCGCGCATTGTTCCAGCGCTGCCTTCATCATTGCTGGCGGAGCTCCGAAGAACTTGATGCCGTCCGCCCCCCGGTCCTTCACGGCTTGGAGCCACCTGCGTGCTTCGTCGGGAGTGTGAATCGTCTTCACGTAGTCGTTCGTGCCGGGGAACGGCGCGTAGGCCATGATGCGAGGAGCGTCGATTCGGTGGTCAGCCGCTGCCTGCTTCTGCTCGAGCGTCCACTTTAGACCGTTGAAGCAACCAGTCTCGCGGACGGTCGTGACCCCGTGCGCCAGCCATAGTTTGTAGACATAGTCAGCGCTCGGCATGGGCCCGTTCTCGGCGTGGAATGGCGCACCGATGTGGGCATGGGCATCCACCAGGCCGGGTGTCAGAAATTTGCCGGTGCAATCGATCTCGAAGTCGCCTGCAGCGGGACGTCGGTCCGGATTGATCGGCAGCCTCGGCGTGCCGACCTTCTTCAGCACCGTGATCCGGCCATTCTCGACGACCACGTCGGCAGGCCCCCATGGCGGGGCACCGGTACCGTCGATGATCGAAGCTCCACGCAGCACCAGTCGTTTGAACGGGCCGCGCCCTCGGGTGCGGGCCGTTGCAGCCTCGACCTGAGGCAGGCCGGCCGCCGCAAACATCCTGGCGAATTCTTCGCCGACGCCATCGGTGTCAGGTCGCGTCATCGAGTATCGCCTTCTTACCGTAGCAGGCGTCCAGAGCGGAGCGCGACGAGCTCAGGCCAGACCGTTCGTTGGTCATCCGGAACGCGCCGTCGGGTCGCAACTGCATGACAAGGATCAGAGTGACGGCGATCGCGAACTCGCGAAGCGATGCGATCTGCACAGCATCCAGTCCCGGGAGCACGGCTGCGATGAAGCGGGTCGCTTCGAGCAAAGCCACCAGGGCCAACGAGCCGACCACGGCACCCGCAAGGCGGGTGTAGCCGCCGACGGTGACAGCAAGGAAGATGTAGATTGTCAGTTGGGTTATGAAAACGTCGGGCGCGATGTAGCTGGTGAAGTGCGCATAGAGCGCGCCACCGAGCCCGGAGAGTGCCGCCCCGATTCCGAACGCCTGGAGCTTGAGCCGGAGCACCGACTTTCCGGCCACTGCCGCGACCTGCTCGTCGTCGCGTACTGCGCGCAACGCCCGCCCGAAGGGGCTCCGAAGGAGCCAGCTGAGCAGCAACGCGACGATACCGACGAGAGCCCAGGTCAAAATGAGATAGAAGACGGGAAAGGTATCCCCGAGATGGCTCTTGAGCGGCGCCACGATACCTGAGATCCCGTCGCTGCCCTTCGTCAGCCATTTCTCGTTCGTTTCCGCCAAACGCAGGATCTCGGCAAACCCGAGGGTCACGATCGCGAGATAGTCGCCGCGCAGATTGCGGACGACGAAGCACAGAGCCACGCCCACCGTGGCTGAAACGGCAGCGGCCGCCATCCAGTCGATCCAAATCGGATACCCCGCGCCGGAGAGCAGCGCCGACGTATAGGCACCCAAGCCTACGAACCCAACGAGGCCAAGGTTCACCAGCCCGCCCTGCCCCCATGCCGTGACCAAGCCGAGGGAGAGCAGAGCGTAGAACCCGGCGATCGTGCCAGCGAATACGAGATAGGAGATCATTTTCGTACTCCCGAGACGCCAGAGAAGATGCCGCCCGGACGCGCGAGCAAGGTGATCAGGATCGCGACGAAGGCTGTCAGCGACTGATAGACCGGCGGGAGGACCAGAAGACCCAATTCGCCGATGACGCCCATCAGAAGTGCGCCGGCGACCGCTCCCGGAAGGCTCGTCAGACCGCCGACGACGCTGCCGGCGAAGATCAAGAGGATCAGCCGGGATCCCGTCGAGGGATCGACGCTGGTGTCGATCGCGAGGAGTGCGCCACCGACGCCAGCCAGTCCCATGCCGATGAACGTGGCGAGGTTGGCGAGACGGACCGGTTCGATACCCTTGAGCCGCGCGAGATCGACGTTGTCGGCGACGGCGCGCATGGCCTTGCCCAGTTTGGTGAGCGAGAAGAACAGCGCGAGAAGAACGGCAAGCCCGATCGCGATCTCGAGGTTGTGCAACTGCTGAAGCCCGATGCGGATGCCGCCGACCTTCATGTCGCGGGCGATCGGCATGTCGAAGCTGTTCAGGTCGCTACCGAAGAAGAAGCGATAGGCGTTCTCCAACGCCATGTTCAGGGCGATCGAGACGACCGCCACCATCAACGGCGTCTGGGCGCTCGGTTTGCGCCGTATCGGAGCGAGCGCTATGCGGTCCGTCACGACGCCCAGGGCCCCGGCGACAAGGAAGGCGATGATCAGAACCGGCGCAAGCGGCAGATGGAGCGTCGTATTCGCCAGCCAGCCGGCGTATGCGCCGGCCGTGAGTTGCGCAGCGATGCTGAAGTTGACGAAACCCAGCACGCTGAAGATCAACGTCAGACCGAGCGCCGGCAACGCGATGAGCGCGCCGACAATCAGTCCGTTCACCAAATACTGCAGCAGGTCGGTCAACATGGCGTCCGCTCTCGTTCGCTTCGTCAACCGACCTTACGAACGACGAGCTTGCCGTCCTGCACCTGCTCATAACGGAAGAACACGCCCTTCACGTCGCCGTTGTCGGCGAATTCGAGCGGGCCGCTCGGACCGTCGTAGTTCACCTGTCCACCGCCGGTGACCGTCTTCAGAGCCTCGACCGCGTCGTCAGTCCGCTTGCCTTCCCCCTCGGAGATCGCGCGCAGATTGTCGCGGACCACGGTTCCGCTCGCCTGTCCGGACGTCGCGCGCGCAAGCGCCAGCGATGTCAGGACGACGTGATCGTAAATCTGGCAGGAGTAGCTATCGAGAGACGGCCGCTTGATCTTGGCAACGAGGCGCTTATAGGCTTCCGAGTTTTCCGCGGCGGATGGAATGAGCGAATAGGCCCCTTCGGAGACCTCGGCGGGAACGGCCTTCGTCAGAGCGTCGTTGATACCGAAGGAGAAGCCGATCTTTTTACCCGTATAGCCAGCACGGTAGAGATCCTTGAGGACGACCGACGTGTCGGGAACATAGCCGCCAAGCACGATGACGTCCGGGGATTCCTTGAGCGCCTGGTCTACCTCGGACCTGTAGCTCGACTTCTTGTCTTCGTAGATCAGACCGCTGCCCGATCCGCCGGCGGCCTTGAAGATTCCGGAGATAATATCGATGTAGGTCTGCGCAAACGGGGTCTGCGGACCAAGGAAGAACATCTTCTTGCCGCCGAGCTCGACCGCATATTTGCCGACGCTGGTGCCTTGAAGGGTGACGGTAGGTGAAGTCCGGAAGATGTAGCCTTGATGCGGTAGCTTGGTAATGCTGTCGGCACCCGATGAAGTCAGCAAGACGGTCTTTCCTTCCCAGCACAGCGGCGCGATGGCCGACGTCACGGCCGACGCGTACGAACCTCCGATCGACACGACCCTGTCGACGTCGATCAGCTTGTGTGCGGCACGCACCGCGGCCTCGGGATTGCTCTGGTCATCCTCGATGACGACCTGAATCGGACGACCGCGTACGCCGCCCGCGCCATTTATTTCGCCCTCCGCGATCTTGGCCACCTGGCCCATGGTGGCGCCGAACTGGCTGGTCGCCCCCGTGAGCGGGATGATCAGGCCGATCTTGATCGGATCGCCCTGCTGCGCCCATGAGCGGGAGAGGCTCGACGAGAGCATGAGTCCACCGACGCCTATGCCGGCCTGCAGGAAAGTACGTCTATCCAAATTCGACATGTTCAACTCCTCATCGTTCGTCAGCTGCAATCATTCAATGTCGGTGCGCGACCGCCGGAGCGGCCCGCCCCAGGAACAGATGCCTGATCTCGTCGTCCTGGATCACGGAGGCAGAAGCATCGTCGAGGACCTTCTTGCCTGCGACGAGCACGATGCCGCGCGTTCCGTACTCCAGCGCCAAAAGCGCGTTCTGCTCGACCATGAGGATCGCCAGACCGCTTGCGGCGAGATCGCGGATCAACACGAAGATATCTTTCGCGGCTGCTGGCGAGAGACCCGCCGTCGGCTCGTCCAGAAGCAGGACGCTTGGGTTGGTCATCAGGGCGACCGCCACCGCCAGCACCTGGCGCTGACCACCGGAGAGATTGCCGGCCTTGTCGCGGAGCCGCCCGCGAAGCATCGGAAAGCGGCTCAACTGCTCTTCGATCCGGCTCTTCAGCCCGGACCGCAGCAGATAACCGCCCATCTCCAGGTTCTCCTGGACCGAAAGGCTGCCGAATACGTTTCGCTCCTGCAGCACGAAGCTGACGCCGCGCTCGCAGGCAGCATGAGCGTCGCCGGCGGGAAGAGCAGTCCCGTCGATCGAGACTTCGCCGGTCCGCTTCGGCAGAAGGCCAGCGAGCAGCTTCAGGAACGTCGACTTGCCGGCGCCGTTGGGGCCGATGATGACGGCAAGATCCCTGGGCGCCACCGTGATATCCACACCCTTCACGATGAAATCGGCGGTCGCGTATCCGCCGCAAACAGCGCTCGCATTCAGCGTCGTCATTGCAGTTGCACTCCGAGATAGCATTCCTGCACGCGACGATCGGCCGTCACCTCGTCGAAGCTGCCCCTCGTCAAGAACTTTCCTTCAGCCATGACGATGACGTCGTCGCAGAGCCGCTCGATGAGCTCCATCTCATGCTCGATCAGCAGGATGGTGACGCCCGACTCTCCGAGCACGGCAAGCTGCTCGGCGATCTCGCCGACGAGGGTGGGATTGACGCCGGCCATCGGCTCATCGAGCAGGACCATCATGGGCTCCGCGAGCAGCACCCGGCCGATTTCGAGCAGCTTCTTCTGCCCTCCGGACAAGTCGGTAACGAGGTTGTCGAGCACGTGGTCGAGCCTTAGCCGCTTGGCGACCGCATATGAGCGCTCGCGCAACTCTTCCTCCCGCCGGCGGACGGCTCCGGGGCTCGCCAGAGCCCGGAACACGCCCTCGCCCGCCTGCCGCGGCCCGTACAGCATGAGATGCTCGAACACCGTCATGAGCGGGCACCCGCGCGCGAGCTGAAACGAGCGCACCAAACCGGATCGGGAAACGACTTCGGGACGCGCACGGGCGATATCGGCGCCGTTGAAGCGCACGGCGCCCGAGAAGCGGTCGACGAGACCGGAGATGCAATTGAAGATGGTAGTCTTGCCGGCGCCGTTGGGGCCGATCAGACCGGTGATGGTGCCCGCTTCGACGGAAAAACTCGCGCCGTCGAGCGCGCGGACGCCGCCGAAACTCGCCCTGATATCGTTCACCTCGAGCAACGACGCTGTCGTCGTCATCGGTACACCTCGTGACGTTCCACCGGACGGATGAAGGGTTCAGTTCGCCTTTGCGCCGCACCCGCCGGATTTTTCCCGGCATTTCTATTTAACTGTTTCCACCCATCACCTATTCGGTTAGGTTACCTGTACCTATACACTTAGTGCTATAGGTGTCGGACACTTAAGTGTCCGGCCGGAACCGAAGGCCGGGGAAGAAACATGAGAAACGCGCCCGCCGACATCGACTTCCGCCGCGCGTTTCAGGACGCACCCGTCGGCCAAGCCATCGCCAGCAACCGCGTGATCACCGCCTGCAACAAGGCGTTCGCCGAGATATTCGGCGGCAAGCCGAACGAGTTCACAGGGACGACGTTCGAGCGGCTCTATCCAAGCCACACGCATTTCGAAAGCGCCGGCGTGCGCGTCGGCCCGCTGCTGGCGACGGACAAGGTGTTTTCGGACGATCGCGTGATGCGCCGCCTCGACGGCGAATTGTTCTGGGTCCACGTGCGCGGGTTCACGTACACGCCCAAGGACCCGCACCGGAACACCCTGTGGGTCTTCACGGAGCTGTCGAACCGGCAGCCGAAGAACCTCACGATCCGCGGCTCGCTGACGCCGCGCGAGCGCGACATCGCTGCGCTCCTGATTGAAGGAAAGACCGGCAAGGAGGCCGCGCTCTCCCTCGGAATAAGTCCGAGGACGGTCGACATCTACAAGACCAGGCTGCTGCGCAAATACAGCGTCACGAACACGCCGGACCTGGTGCAGAGACTTCTCACCGGCTGACGCCGTCGGGCTCCGCTTGCTCATCGCGCAGTCAGACCGCCGATGTGGAAGGCCTTGATCTCCAGATATTCGTCGATGCCGAACCTGGATCCTTCGCGACCGATGCCCGATTGCTTGATGCCGCCGAACGGCGCCACTTCGAGCGAAACAGATCCGGTGTTCAGACCGACCATGCCGAATTCCAGCCGTTCGGCGACGCGCCAGGAACGATTGATGTCCGAGGTGTAGAAGTATGAGGCCAACCCATACGGAGTGGCATTGGCGATCTGAATGGCTTCGTCCTCGTGCTTGAAGCGGAACAGGGGAGCGACGGGTCCGAAAGTCTCCTCGTTCGCCAACTGCATGCTTACCGTCGCGTTCGAGAGCACGGTCGGTTCGACGAACTGGTCCTTCGATCCGGTCTTTCCGCCGAGCATCAAGTTGGCGCCGTTGGAGAGCGCGTCATCGATGTGCCGACGGACCTTGTCGACCGCGGCGCGGTTGATCAGCGGCCCGATAGTGACCCCTTCGCGCAATCCGCTGCCGACCACCAGCTTCAACGTCGCGGCCAACAGACGGTCGGCGAATTTGTCGTAGATTCCCTCCTGAACGAGGACGCGGTTCGCGCAGACGCAAGTCTGGCCGCCGTTTCGGAACTTGCTTGCCATCAATCCCGAAACGGCGAGATTGACATCGGCATCGTCGAACACGATGAAGGGGGCGTTGCCGCCCAGTTCGAAACTGACACGTTTGACCGTGGAGGCCGACTGCTGCATCAGGAGTTGCCCGACGCGCGTGGATCCCGTGAAAGAGAGCTTGCGGACCAAAGGGTTCGACGTGAGCTCGCCGCCAATCGCCTGAGGCATTCCGGTCACCACCGAGAACACGCCCTTCGGAATGCCGGCGCGCTCCGCGAGCACGGCCAGCGCTAGCGCGGAGAACGGCGTCAGTTCGGAGGGCTTGGCGACGATTGGACAACCGGCGGCGAGAGCCGGACCGGCCTTTCGGGTGATCATCGCGTTCGGAAAGTTCCAGGGAGTGATCGCGGCAGATACTCCCACCGGCTCCCTGAGGACAAGAATCCGGCGATCGGACGTCGGCGCCGGAATGGTGTCGCCGTAGAGGCGTCGCGCCTCTTCTGCGAACCATTTGATGAATCCGGCTCCGTATCGGATCTCCCCGCCCGATTCCGCCAGCGGCTTGCCTTGTTCCATTGTCATGATCAGCGAGAGATCGTCGATGTTTTCGAGCATCAGGCGGCTCCACTCTTCGAGCAGCAGTCCCCGCTCGCTGCTGGGAAGAGCGCGCCAGGCTGGCCAGGCCTCTTCTGCCGCCTTGATGGCCTGTCGGGTTTCTTGTGCGCCCAAGGCCGGCACCTTACCGATCTCGGCGCCGGTGGCCGGATCAACAACCGCGAGTGTGGCGCCCGCGGCGGCATCGACCCAGGCACCGCCCGCGAAAGCCTGCTCACGAAACAGACCTGAATCCTTCAAACGCTCGCCTAGCGACATGGAGACCTCCCGAATTGAGGCCTTCAGCATCGCATCCTCGCGCTCGCAGGCTCTGCCGATGAATCCTCACCGACACGCCGATATTGCCGTCTCCGCCCCTCTTACGAAATGTCCTGCTGCGCCCAAGTGATCTAATGAGCTTTCAGGGCGAGCCGCCGGGATCGACGGAGTGAGACCATGACCGACCTCAAGCCTCTCGCCACTTACGACGACTTCGCACGGCTCGACATCCGGATAGGCAAGGTCGTGGAAGTCCAACCCTTCCCCAGAGCGCGCAATCCTTCCTACAAGGTCGGCGTCGACGTAGGAGCGGAGCGGATCATGTGGTCGAGCGCACAGATCACGAACTACACGCCTGAGACGCTGATCGACACGCGCGTCGTCTGCGTCTGCAACCTCGGTCCCAAGAATATCGCCGGTTTCACGTCCGAGCTCCTTATCCTCGGCGCGAAGGATGCCGAGGGCAATGTGATCGTGCTGAGCCCCCGCAGCGATGTCGCGGTCGGAGAACAGATCTTCTAGGACGACAGCACGGCTTGCGGTTTGGCGGTCAATGACGACAGAGCATGCTGTCTGGCCGCCGTCTTCGGCAAATTGATCGATGCGAGGTGCTTAGGATCCAGACAAGGCCGGCGCCGGTCGCCAGGCCGATGCACCAGCAAGGGATCACGCCATGTCAGCCGCTCAATCTACCGCCGGAGAACTCGCCGCACTGCGCAGCGCCAACGTTCCACGCGGTGTTCTAACCGCCCACCCGATCATGGTCGCCCGCGCCGAAGGTGCGCACGTCTGGGACGTCCAAGGTAAAAAGTATCTCGATTTCGTCGCCGGGATTGGCGTGCTCAACGTGGGGCACAATCATCCGCGCGTCGTGGCCGCGGTCAAGAAGCAGCTCAAGGACGTCACGCACATGGCGTTTCAGGTTGCCGCGTACCGGCCGTACCTCGAGCTCGCCGAAAAGCTCAATCGCCTGGTCGGTAAGGGCGAAGCCCACAAGACCATTTTCCTGACGTCCGGAGCCGAGGCCGTCGAGAACGCCGTCAAGATCGCCCGCGCCTACACCAACCGCTCCGCCGTCATCGCGTTCAGGGGCGGCTTTCATGGCCGTACCATGCTGGGCATCAGCCTCACCGGCATGAGCCAGCCTTACAAGCAAAACTTCGGACCGTTCGCCTCCGAGATCTTCCACACTCCGTTCCCGGACGCCTATCACGACATGACTACCGAGCGGGCGCTTGAGGCTCTCGACGAAGTGTTCGCGACCCAGATCGCTCCGGATCGCGTCGCCGCGATCATCATCGAGCCAGTGCAGGGCGACGGTGGCTTCTTGCCGGCTCCGGCACCCTTCCTTAAAGCGCTGCGCGAGATCACCAAACGGCACGGAATCGTCCTCATCGCCGACGAGATCCAGACCGGCTTTGGCCGTACCGGCAAGCTATTCGGGTTCGAACACTCCGGGATCCAGCCCGATCTGGTGACGGTCGCCAAGAGCCTCGCCGGCGGCTTTCCGCTCTCCGGCGTTGTCGGCCGAGCAGACATCATGGATGCTCCCCTGCCCGGCGGTCTCGGCGGCACATACGGCGGCAATGCCGTCAGTTGCGCCGCAGCGCTCGCCGTCCTCGAGGCCTTTGAGAAGGATGGTCTGCTCGATCGTGCCGAAAAGCTCGGTCAGCGACTTCAGGCCGGACTCTGCGAAGTAGCCAAGAAGCACTCGGTCAACGGCAACGTGCGCGGCCTGGGCTTCATGCAGGCGATCGAACTGGTCACCGACCGGAAGACCAAGACGCCGGATCCGGATCGCGCCCAGCGTGTGATCGACAATGCCCGTGCGCGGGGGCTACTGGTGATCAAGTGCGGCGTTCACCGCAACGTCATCCGGTTTCTGGCTCCTCTCGTCGTATCGGACGAGGATCTCGACAAAGCTCTCGGGATCATCGACGTCTCACTCTCGGCAGAAAGCGTGAAGGCGGTTGCCTAGGTCGAACTCTGTCCTGAAAGAGCCGGACACTTAAGTGTTCGGCTCTCTCACGGCGCACGCAGGCCACGCTATAATGACCCAAACGTCGGCGTTCGAAGCCATCTGGTCGCTGTGCCATGGAGACACGGTGGGCACGAGGCGGTTCGCTCGCGTCGCTCGTAGATTTCTGAAGCCGTATAGCCAATCCTAACAAAGCGGCCCGCACGACAGATTAGCCAGCAGCAAGGAGACGTTTGATTGAATGGCTCGCCGAAGCTCGACCGGATCGACTTGAATATCTTGGTCCAGTTACAGAAGGACGGCAGGATGACCAATGCAAATCTTGCAGACGCCGTTGGCCTTTCGGCGAGTCCTTGCCTGCAGCGCGTTAAACGCTTGGAATCGGCCGGCTACATCACGGGTTACGGCGCGCAGATCAACCTTGCGAAACTCACCGAGAGCATAACGGTATTCACAGAAGTCACCCTGATCGATCACCGCAGGGAAGATTTCGTAAAATTCGAGGCCAATATGCGCAACGTCGACGAGCTGATGGAGTGTCATCTTGTCAGCGGTGGTTACGATTACCTTCTCCGTTTCGTGTGCCGCAACATCACCCATTATCAAGAGCGGATGGAGAACCTGCTCGAACGAAACGTCGGGATTGAAAAGTACTTCAGCTATATTGTTTTGAAATCACCCATTGTGAAGAATGCCCTGCCCCTTAAGGCACTGCTCGATCCCTCTCAGTGAGCCTCACGCCATTTGCGCGATGAAATCCGCAGCAATACTCCGCTAGTAACAATCAGGTAGAATACAGACCTTGTTCAGGATAAGCCGAGGCTCGCGGCTTTGCTTAGCTAACCCTGCACGCGAAACGACTTCACCAGCTACGCCAAACTACGCGATAGCATCCGACTGCACTACGCCCACTCGATTGTTTAAAGCGCGCATAGCGTATTGAAATTCCACCGAAATTGTTTCTGCGACCAAAAATATTCCGGCTATGGGTGCGTCAAAAAGTTACGCTTTTGATTTCAAAGGGAAAATCATCGCAAAAATATTTTTGTGGTTTCGCCAGCTATCGGCGACATTCGGTCGATTCTAGCGACTCAACGCGGACGGCGCCGTGTTCAACCTCTCTCTGAAAAGTACCGTCACCAATCGCTTCTAATAGGAAACGGATAAGTTCTCCAGCGTGCTGCTGCCCGCATAGCGAACGGCCCATGACGCTCAGTCGTGGCGTTGGACATTCGCCACTCCTCGACTGGCTCATCGGCACCGTTCTTGACCTGCCCTCGCTCAAAATGCTGCCGCTCGTCGCGGCTGAGAACTGGCGTCGACCGGCAATACATCCGCGAAAAGATACCGATCAAACCATGTCGGAAACGCGCGGGCCAGATCGCGCTTTCCAGAAAGCTCGAGCCCCAGCCGTTTCGCTTCGATGAAGCTGGCGTCCCCCCGCCACCACGCAACTAGAACTGGTAGCTTCGCGCGCACGAGCAACGGCTCGGGGAACCCGGGGTTCACCAGACAAAAAGATATTTCGGATGCTTTGAGCAGCAGAAAGCGTGGCCTCATACCGTCGATCTCGAACCGAACGACGATCGGTCGAAAGGGGAGCGCATCGCTCCGCACGCGCCGCTGCATATCGACGAACAGCGGCTCTGCGTCAAGATTTTCCTTCTCGGGCTGACGCGGCAGGAAGCGCTGACCCCATGTGCCCAAGGCCATGACGACGGAGCTGATCTCCTTCCCGGACGCAGTGAGTTCATATTCCGGCCCCGAGTTTCCATCGTGGCGCTCGACTGCGCCGATAGCGATCAGTTCCTGGAGCCTCTCCGACAACATGGTTTTGGAGATGCGAGGAATGCCTCGGCGAATGTCGTTGAAGCGTCGGCTCCCGCAGAGCAGTTCCCGCACCACAAGCAGCGTCCAGCGTCCACCCAAGACTTCATGGGCGCGCGCAATCGAGCAAAACTGTCCATAACCGGCCATCGCGGCAGACTACCATGTATGGCCGAGTTGCACAGGTCCGGAATCCGTACCCCCGCGCCACAATCGCACCTGTCAAGATGCGAGAGCGTGGCAAGTTCAGAAGGGTGCAAGCATGGCCCAGGTGCCCACCCTCCGATTGAATCCGGCTAATGGTTGTGTCGCGACGAGTATTAAGTCTCGTCGGTGACGACGATGATCGTCGGCGCGCCGCCGGAACTGATCGACGCGGCGTGCTCCAGGGCTTCCTTGCCGCCCTTGGACGTTGCACAGCTTTTCAGTGCATCGATCGTCGGAAAGCTTACATCGGACATCAAATGGTAGGGCGGTGGCGCAAACGCCGGCCCGACCACGCGCTTGGTGGCGACACCTGTCGCGCTGATGAGTCTCGAGCCGGCGTAGGAAAGATGCTCGTCATGATAGGCGCGCTCAAACGCCACGGCGTCTTTGGGGATAGGATAGATAATGAGGAGATGAGCCGACATGGTGCGTTCCTTCCTAACCATGAGTGAAGTTGCGAGAGAGTATGGATTTAACGGCGTTGTCGGAGGGGTATGGAATTCTGACCTTGCTCGTTGAACGCCGCCCGGGTGTGGCGTCGCCACGCGAGACCGAGCCGATCGGTCGTCTCGGAAGCCGCTATCGCGACGAACAGGTGTGATCGCGGCAAACGATGCGGCGACGCCTGTCGTCCGAGTCCACCGTCGTTCCGCTCCGTCGCTTCGTGCGGGAGAACAGGATGCTACGACGCGTCTTCCGCGTTGCTGCGGCCAGCGTGGGAATGCCTATCGCTTCGGCTTCCTCAGTCTAGGCGGCGGTCAATAGTACGGTTGCACCCAGAGGCTTCCTTGACGATCAATGATTTCGACCGGCGCGTCTCTGCCGGTGACATGTTCTTCGCCCCACTGCGTCAGCGCCAGAAACCTCGGCGAAGCGGTCCGGATTACGCACCCAACGCGCCAGTATTTCGGAGCGATAATATCCTCGAACGGCCTACATAGGAATCGAGGACATTTTTCGGTGCACGGCTCTCGTTGCTTGCCGCGCACATTTCAGGAGAGCAGATCAATGGATATCAAGATCCCCGAAACACTGGACGCCTGGAACGCAGCCGGCGCCGATTATCTCCCCGGTCTCCTTGGGATGCGCTTTCGTAAAGTAGAGGCTGATGAAGTTGTCGCGACGCTTGAGGTAAGCCGCGCCGTCCTCGCCTGGCATGGCTATCTGCACGCCGGCACCGTGACGTCACTCGCTGACACTTGCTGTGGTTACGGGACTATGCGCGGCCTTCCGGCCGGCGCCAGTGGTTTCACCACCGTGGAGCTCAAGAGCAACCTAATCGGAACGGCACGCGAGGGCATCTTGGTCTGTACGGCGCGTCCGATACATAAAGGACGTACCACGCAAGTGTGGGACGCCGAAGTGCGCCGCGATGCCGATGGCGTCGCAATCGCTTACTTTCGCAACACGCAATTGGTCCTGTGGCCGAAAGCGTGATTGGCAGTCGTCGGCTACGCCGTAACCCGGCTCCGTCCGGAGTCGATGCTGAGGGGCTCGCCAAGGTAGAAGAACGGTTCACCGACAGCGAAGGACACTTGCTCGCCCACAGCACGACCACGTGTCTCATTTTTGGGGCGCCGAGCGATTGAGGTATGGCTTACCAAATCCAGCGTTATCCTGCCGAATTGATCGACGTGGAGCGCATCGGTCAGGCCGGCGTGCTCACTCCTGAGGAGCGCGGACTGAGCCGCACCAAAGTCGCCATCGCTTCGCGGCAACATATGCTTCAAAGAATCCGATGTTCGCTGCCGCCGGCGGGACGATCTTCGACAAGTTCCAGTATTCGTCCGCAGTGAAAGCAGGCGGCCTGGTCTTTGTGGCGGGACAGATCGGTCTCAACGCTGACGGGACTATCCCGGAGAAGCCGGAGCAACAGTTTATCAATGCGTTCGAGCGTCTGAAGCTGGTGCTTGAGGAAACCGGCAGCGAGATGACCGACCTCGTTGAACTCGTCTCCTATCATGTGGGGCTCAGCACGCATCTGGCGGAGTTCGCCAAAGTCAAAAGTCAGTATGTCCCCGAGCCGTTTCCCACGTGGACAATCCTCGACATAGCTGGTCTTGCTCGCCCCGGTCTTATTATCGAGATTAAGGCGGTAGCTGTCGCCGAGGGCTGAACGACGAGCCATTTCTCAGCGGTGCCGATTCCGTTTGAGTCGGCGCCGGTTCGATTGACAAGACAGGCTCTGCCCATCAGGCCACCGCTTCTCCCTCAGCTTGGTTTAGTGGGTTGAGAAACAGCCAACAAATATCCATCAGCTGGCAACTGTCCATCTTGCGCCAAACCCTGCCGTTTCTCGAAAACTGGAGCTTTAGACGCCCCGCCCTTCTGTGCGATTAATTGCGCCGGGCAATATTTCTTCAGCTGCGCAATCGTTCGATATCGGCATCTATCGACCTCAATCGCTCGCTCCTCAAAGCCGTCACGTGTTCAATAACGCGTACGATTTGATGAATCAGAAATTGATGCCTACTGAAAACCGGTCGCCACAACTGATCGGCACAAGTTCTCAAGCGCGCAAGCCGTTGGGATTCGCAACCAGCGATGCTGACATTCGCTGATTGGTAGCCATTTGATAAATCAGCCGAGGTGTATTCAGCTTGAAAGTCGCAAAAAACTATAGCACTTTCAAAGGCCGTTCTGACATTTTCGGTGTTTTGGCCCCTTTGAGATCATTACAGGATTTCTCGTTGTCAGAATGGCGGTTGCGAACCCCATGGCCTCCACTTGCAATGTAGACACCGCCCGAAATCAGAAGCATTGCAATCCAGTCGCTTGTTGCTGGCCGTTCGCCGAGGATCGGGATAGCCAAGAGTGTCGTCATGACCGGGGATAGGGCCGCGAACGCCGAGCCGTTCGACGCGCCGAGAATGCTGACCGCGCGTCCGTAAAGCCAAAACGAAATCACTGGAAGACATGGGCTGCCGCTGCTTGTCGAACCGGCGCCTACCCGCGCCGGCCTTAGTCGAAATCACCGCGAGATTCGATGTGATCGCGGCTCTGGCCTTGCGTTGCTGAAAGCTGATCAGCACCTCGGCTAAGTCAAGTCGAGGATTTCAGCAGCTCCGTATTGATGGGCAGCGTCCGAATGCGCTGGCCGGTGGCGGCGAAGACCGCGTTGGCCACGGCCGGGCCCACTGCGGCTGTCGCGGTCTCGCCGATGCCGCCAGGGGCTTCTGCGCTCTTGACCAGATGGGTCTCAACCACCGGCACCTCATCGATGCGCATGGGCAGATAGGTGTCGAAATTGGCTTGCTCGACCCGTCCGTTCTTCAGCGTAATGGCTCCGTGCAGCACGGCGGTAAGGCCGACGATCGCACCGCCTTCGACCTGCGCCGCAATGGTGTCGGGATTGACCTGCAGGCCGCAGTCGACGGCACAGACCAGGCGATGGACCTTGACCCCGCCATCTTTGGCGATCTCGACTTCAGCCACCATCGAGACGTAACTGCCGAAGGCGAACTGAACCGAAACGCCGCGGCCGCGGCCAGCCGGGAGCGCCTGGCCCCAGCCGGCCTTGTCCGCAGCCAGGGTTAACACACCGAGGGCACGCGGATTATGGGCGAGCAGCGCCTTGCGATAGGCGACCGGATCGGTCTTGGCCGCGGCGGCGAGTTCGTCGATGAAGCTTTCAACCACGAAGACATTGTGGGTTGGGCCGACGCCACGCCACCAGGAGGTCGGGATGCCAGGCGGCTCGACGCGGACATAGTCAACATGGATATTGGGGAGAGCATAGGGCGGCTCGGCCGCGGCCTCCACGGCGTCGGAATCGATCCCGTCTTTGAAGGCGGGCGGGAAGAAACGCGCCAGAATCGAGGAGCCGGACACCCGATGGGTCCAGGCCACCGGCTTGCCGGACGCGTCAAGCCCGGCCGACAGCCGGTCATAGTAATAGGGCCGGTACATGTCGTGCTGGATGTCCTCCTCGCGGCTCCAGATCACCTTGACCGGTCCATCCACTTGCTGCGCCACTTTGACGGCGTGGGCGACGCCGTCGGGCTCCAGCCGGCGCCCGAAGCCACCGCCGATAAGGTGGTTATGGAGCTTGACCTTTTCCTTAGGCAGTCCTGTGATTTGCGCGGCCACGGCCTGGGCCCTGGTCGGCACTTGCGTTCCGACCCAGATGTCGCAAGCATCCTTCCGCACATGCACCGTGCAGTTCATCGGCTCCATTGCCGCATGCGCGAGAAATGGCAGCTGATAGATCGCCTCGATGCGCTCTGCTGCGCCGGCCAGCGCTTTCGGGACATCGCCTTCGTTGCGGGCTACGGCGCCCGGTTTCTTTGACGCCTCGTCGAGTTGACGGACGATGTCGGCACTGCTGAGCGTGGCATTCGGTCCATCATCCCACTGGATAGCAGTGGCCGCGAGCCCTTTTTTCGCGGCGCCCATATGATCAGCTACGACGGCCACGGCTTCGTCGGTCTTGACCACCTGGCGCACGCCCTTGACCGCAAGCGCGGCAGCTTCGTTTAGCGATTTCGGCTTGCCACCGAACACCGGTGAGATTGCGATCGCCGCAAATTTCATACCCGGCAGCTTCACGTCAATGCCGAACTCAGCCTTGCCGACGACCTTGTCCGGCGTATCGATCCGCTTTGCCGGCGTACCGATCAGAACAAAATCCTTGGGATCTTTGAGGGCCAGGCTGTCGGGCGCGGGCACGGGCAGAGTGACCGCGGCATCGGCGAGCGCGCCATAACCGAGATGGCGCGAGCCCGTGGCATCCGAGACGACGCCGCGCTGCGCGCGGCAGGTGGCGGGATCGATGCCCCATTGCTTCGCCGCGGCGGCGATCAACAATGTGCGGGCGACTGCCCCCGCCTGGCGCAACGGTTTCCAGAAGGCGCGGACCGAGGTCGAACCGCCGGTGATTTGGCCTCCGGTCAGGGAGTTGCCGTAGAGCGCATCATCCGGCGGCGCATGTTCGACCCGGACCTGATCGAGGCCGACCTCCAGCTCCTCGGCCAGCAACATGGCTTGCGCGGTGTAGATGCCCTGCCCCACTTCGACCATCGGCATCACCATCGTCACCACGCCTTGTCGGTCGATGCGGATGAAGGCGTTCGGCGCAAATGCGCTGGTGTGGTCCGCTGCCATGGCGGGACGGAGCACAGGCGGCAGAGCGACGGTCAACGCAAGGCCACCGCCGAGGGCCGCACCCACCTTGAGAAAACCGCGGCGGTCGAACCGGGAGGTCAGCGAAGTATCGAGCATGATCAATCCTCTCCTCAGGCCGTGGCGCGATGGATCGCGGCACGGATGCGTTGATAGGTGCCGCACCGGCAGACGTTACCGGACATGGCGGCGTCGATATCGGCATCAGTCGGTTTTGGGGTGCTCGCGAGCAGCGCTGTGGCCGACATCAGTTGACCGGACTGGCAATAGCCGCATTGCACGACTTCGAGATCGAGCCACGCCTGCTGCAGAGCCTTGCCGTGCTGCGTCGCGCCGATGGCCTCGATCGTGGTGACGGCGCTGTCGCCGATACTGTCGATCGTTGTGACGCAGGAGCGAACGGCTTGCCCGGCGACATGAACGGTGCACGCGCCGCACAAGGCCGCACCGCAACCGAATTTAGTGCCGGTCATGGCGAGCACATCGCGCAGTACCCACAGCAGCGGCGTGTCACCGTCGACATCGACCTCGCGGTCAATTCCATTTACCTTGATTTTATAGGTCATGACAAACTCCATTCTGGTGACATCGCCGCGACGTGCGTCCGTCTCTCTAAATTTTGCGGTCTCCGGTGGGTGCACACCGGCAGGTCTGCGTTCAAGGTCTTCAGCAGAGCGAGCGCTTCAAGACGAGTGATGAAACTGTCCGACCATGGAAACGCGTGCTTCCTGACGCCCTCGTCCGCACTCGCCGTACTGACCGGCAGAAGGAGGATCAAGCAAATTGAAAGTGCCGTTCGAAGGGCCAGTCCTAACTTTGGTTCGCATGATCTGCTCTGCATGGTTACCTCTGCTTCCGCCCGGTCGTATCAGTTGCCGTGATAGACTGGAGGCCGGCCTTCGGCTTCCGCCGCGCGGCCTTCTAGGAAGTCCTGTGTGTGGTACAGTGCGCCATATTGCGCATCGAGCTTCGACAGAGCCATTGCCTCCGCAGGATCAATTACAAGGTGCGCCGATGCTAGCGATGTCTTGATGCCAAGGGGGCCACAAGCGGCAACCTTGTTTGCGATCTGGACCGCACGGTCGAGCGTCGCCTGCGGTGTGTCGGCGATCTCCTGCACCATGCCCATTCGGTAGGCCTCCTGAGCGCTCCAATGGTCGCCGGTCAGAATGTAGCGCATGGCATTGCCCCATCCCGCCTCGCGCACAAAGCGCACGGTCCCGCCACCGCCCGGAAAGCGGCCGTGCGTGTTCTCGTCCTGGCCAAACCTCGTGTTGGCTGCAGCAACACGGATATCGGCCGTAAGAAAGAGCTCGTGCGCCATATTCCAGGTGTCGCCGTGCACGGCTGCGATTAATGGCTTCGTCATCGCCGGCTTGCTCTTCGCAAGCGGGTCGATCATCCCATCACCGCTGAGCAGCCGTTTGCCGGAGCTCACGAGAACCTTAAATCCCTCGACATCGATGCCTTGCGAGAAATTCTCGCCATGGCCGAACAGGATTGCGGCACGGAGCGATGGATCGTGATCGTAGTCGTAATACGCCTTGGCTAGCGCCTGGAACGTCTCCGGATCGATACGGTTCTGGATATAGGACCGATTGATGCCAAACAACGCGACCTGACCCCGCCGCTCGATCGTCAGCTTCGCCTTCGGAGCAAACGCGACTTCGGCCAACGTCGTCGCCGGCGCGGCGTCGGGCTGATCGGCGGCGGCAGCGGCAACCGGTATGGTAGTTAAGGGAAGCAGAGCAGCAGCAGCCGCGGTGCTCTTCATCAAGCTGCGGCGGGAGAAATTCGGTTCTCGTTCCACGCGAATGGCTCCAAAAGGGTCACACGGACCCGTGACTAATAGGACTTCTCGCCGATGATCGGCCGCCGCGGATTCAGTTCGCGCCGGCCCGCCACCGACCGAGATCGAGATGCGTACAGGGTGTTTCCCTCTCCTGTCGGGTCTTGGGATAGCGCGACAAAGCGTGCATATGCCAACATCGATATAAGTGCATATGCTGATATCGGTCAAGCTGCGGCTATAGCGATAGCCGCAATCGGAAAGGTCGTGGCGACGCGCGAAACAGGCGATTGCAGGCAAACGCAGGCCTCGGAGCAACTGTTGGGGATCACTATCGGGTGATCACCAAGCGCTGCGCTCCGTCGCACGGGTCGCGACTCTCCGCCCCCGCTGCCACACGGACTTCGATTGCAACAGCTTGTGATTGCCGGACGAGACCAGTTGCTTCCCGCCCCTTGGCTTGCCCGAGCGTGACACTATTGCGACGGCTCGCTTCGGCCTCCGATGCCGCGTGCGGTTTGTTCGCCGTTTTTCCCGCTTCCGACTTCGCTCTCTTATTCATACCTGCCACGCCTCTCTCAGGACATGACGCTTGATAACTATTGGCATATGCATGCATTGGGCGATGTCACAGGAGCGCCGTGGGCTGACGATCAGGTCGAGCGGTGGTTGCGTTAGCAAAAGGGTCATATGGATACGTTGAGCTCCGGCCGCTTCTCCACCCGTGGCGGCATATTACAGGCCATGGCGCTCGCGGCAGCGGGAATGGCGGTCGCAAACAGTGCGTCGGCCGGCGATCAGCGACCTCCGGATCCTAGCGACGATGGCGCAACCGATGGGGTGAATCTGACGGTTACCCTGGAGCGCCACGGTCAGGTGCTGCTGATCGGCATCAACCGTCCGGCCATGCAGAACCGCCTCGACCCTGTAACCTATCAACTGTTGGGGCAGGCCTATTTCCTCTACGAGCACGATCACGATCTAAGGGCCGCAGTGCTGTTCGGTCATGGAGACCATTTTTGCAAGGGCATCGACGTGACTGCGTTCGAAACGCGGATCGCCGGGCCTAGTGCTCCGACGAGCCAGCCGGACACGATTGATCCGTTCGGAAAGACGCTGCCGCGGCTATCGAAGCCGATCGTGGCCGTCGCCCACGGCGACACTTGGAATATTGGCCACGAACTCTGTCTGGCGGCGGACATCCGCGTCGCCTCGGTCGATACTCAATTTGCTCAGATGGAGTGTACCCAAGCCCGTATGCCGGGCAGCGGCGCCACCGTCAGGTTCGTACGCGACGCCGGTTGGGGCCACGCTATGCAACATATCTTGACAGGTGATTCCTGGGGAGCGGAGGAAGCCAAGCGGATGGGTGTAATCCAGGAAGTCGCTCCCGACCAGGCTTCAGCGCTGGAACTTGGGATAGACATTGCGACCAAGATCGCGGCCTGCGCCCCGCTCTCGATCAAGACGACACTCGCATCGGCACATTTCGCAATCGACAAGGGCGAAGACAAAGCGCTTCTTGCTTTGAACGCTCAACGGTCCAGTCTTTACCGAACCCAAGATTTTCAGGAAGGCTTGCGTTCGCACGCTGAAGGTCGGACGCCGATTTATGAAGGCCGCTAAAACGGTGATGCATCGCGGATACCTGATGAGCCAATGCAGGATCTGTCCTTGAAGCGCCCCATCGAACCGCAGTCCTCCTTCTGAAACGTAGATCCTTCATGAAAAAGCCGTCACCTCGCCGCAGCGACAGGCGCTTTTGGTGCTGATCTGCACCTACGTTTTGCCACCGAGCGGGCGATCCTGAAGATTGGGCGAAGGGTTGTGCTCTAGGTGGTCGTTCGGGAGCGCGGCTTGCGCGATCGCTTGCCAACGGCGCTTGGGGTCTCTTCGAAGTCGATAGATGCGACGAGCGCCAGGGTTTCGCGTAGGACTGCCGCCCTGTCAGCTCCGAACGCCTGCTCGAATTGATCTTGCGCTGTTTGCCACAGCTTGGTGGATTCCCGGAGCTTGGCTTCCCCCCGCTTGGTGAGCCGGATAGTCCGGCTCCGTTTGTCAGCAGCGCCGACGTAGATCGCGACGAATCCATCTCTCTCTAAGGGTTTTAAGTTGTGTGCCAGCGCGGAGCGGTCGAGAACCAAAGCGACGGCGAGTTCGCCCACGCTCGGGGCACCGGCCCTTGCGATATGGATGAGAATGGAACGTTGCGTTGAACGCAGTCCACACGGCGCTAGGGCTACGTCGTAGAGTTGAGAAACGCGCCGCGTCGCCTTGCGCAAGGCGGTGCTATTGCAGCGCCCTAGGTCAGCGATTTGGAGCCGTGCCCCCTCCCCTACGGGCACGATCCCCGTTGGTCTCTTTCCCGGTCGCATCGGCCTCGGCACGGAGCCCCCATTTAGTGATTGCATATGCACATAGTTGAGATAAGTGCATATGCCAGTTTTTAGCTCGGCACAGAGGACAGGGCAAGGCCCGCTTGAGCCTTTGTCGGCTGCATCACTCGGACGAGAAGATTTCTGCACCTGGCCGCAATTGGCCCCCGCAACGGCCTACCAATCTGGAAGGAAAACAACCATGCGCATTCTAGTCGTCGGCGCAGGCTCGATCGGCGGATATTTCGGGGGACGGCTTGCTCAGGCGGGACGCGATGTGACGTTCCTTGTTCGTCCGGCGCGCGCCGAGTTTCTTAGACAGAATGGGCTTCAGATCATCAGCCCCGATGGCGACGTCACGTTGACGCCGAAGCTCGTGACGGCAGAGACGCTGTCGGCTCAGTTTGATGTCGTTCTGCTCACGGCGAAGGGCTTCTCGCTCGACGCCGCGCTCACCGACCTCGCGCCGGCTGTCGGTCCCAAGACGATGATCTTGCCTGTCCAGAATGGGATGCGGCACGTCGACCTGCCGGCGGAGCGCTTTGGCCGCGAAGTTTTGGTAGGATGCGTGTGCAAAGTTGCGACGATCCTAGACGATCAAGGCCGGATCGTTCAGCTGACCAACTTGCAGGATCTTGCCTATGGCGAGATGGACCGCAGAGCTTCAGCCCGGATCGCCGAACTCGACGCAATCATGCGCAACGCTGGCTTCGACGCCCGTCTGTCCGCCGATATCGAGCTCGAGATGTGGGAAAAATGGGTCCTGCTCGCGACCGTGGGCGGCGCCCCCTGCCTGATGCGAGGCAATCTCGGCGAGATCGAGGCCGCCGGAGGCGGCTCGGACATCACACTTCGCTTCCTTGATGAAACAGTCACGGTTGTCAGCGCGGTGGGCCGCACTCCGAGCGAGCCATTCGTCACAGCCGCCAAGGCGCAACTTGTGCAGAAGGGTTCGACCCAAACCTCGTCCATGTTCCGGGATCTTCAGAAGGGAAGACCGGTAGAAGTCGATCAAATTATTGGCGACCTGGTGGCCCGAGCGCGTCGAGCGGGAGTCGACACCCCGCTTCTTGATGCCGTGCTCACACATCTCTCCGTCTACCAGAACCGACAGTTATCCCAGCCATGAGCGAGGAAATGCTTACCGGCCTCGGAATAACGTCGAGCCGGCGGTCCGGAAATTCGACCGGTGGCAGATTCCGGCGCGCTGGCGACCGCGAAGGCCGTCGCGGGCCGCGCGAAAGTTGACCATTTCGCCCGGCGAGCATGCGCTAGAACCGGTGAGATGTGGCTGTGATGTGGCGGGGCAGCCCCGCCACACCGAAGCAATCGTTACTTGGCGAACCCGACGCTGCTGCCGGGATGCGATTGGATCGTGGTTTTTGGAGCCGAAACCGGCATCAGGATGATCGGATGGTCTCTTTCGAGTGCTTCCACGAAAGGCCCGCCGTTATGGGGGTCTCGGCTGACGCCTTTCAGCATGTCCGGGTTAGGTTCAATGAACATCACGTGCGGGCCGACAACGTAGGGGCTCTTGCCGGGCGGCGACTTCGTGTGTGAGGGATCGGCCTGGTCTGCCGCCCAACCGCCCTGGAGCATGTAGGCCAGGCCGACGCGGTCGATCTTCGCCTGCCGGCCCTCCATGCCCGCGTGCATCCATTCCATCCAGACGTCGTCCATGCACATCGGATCGTTCGCCGGGGTGTCGGGTCGATCAGGCATGCACGTCCAGCCATTGGTGCCCTTGCGCAGAATGGGCATCTCGCCGCCCATCTTCGTCGGCCAGTCAACGACGGTGGAGGCTTTCGAAATGCCGTCGGGTCCGGCGCTCTCGGCATTGGCGATCAAGGCTGCCAGGCTGGGGCGGCCGGAGGGTTCCTGCACCGCGAGCGCGGGCGCCATCCCAGCAAGAATCGCAAGGGATGTGGCACCGATGGCGCCGGCGGCGATCAGTTTGGCTCGGTTTGTCAGGGTTCGCATTCTGGCTCCTGGCGGTGATTCTGGTTTAATAATAGGCCCAGCGCGCTCGGCCTTGCCGCTCGCCTCACCAATCGGTCCAATGATCGAACCGACCCGAAATGATCCGGCGAGAAGCGCATTATCTGCATATGCTATCATTTCGGTGCACAACAACTGCATGTGCTGATAACTTCCGTCAAGAACTGAACACGAAGAGGTGAGTGAGATGGCAGGCGGGAAAGATCAGGTCGCGAGACCCGGCAATGGCAAGGGGTGCAGTTGCACCACATTGCGCAAAGCCACACGCCGCATCTCGCAGCTCTACGACACGGCTCTTGCCCCGAGCGGCCTGAAGACGACGCAGCACGCGATCCTCGCTCAGATCGGACGGTCGGAGCCGACCACGGTTGGCGAACTCGCGGGGGCGCTGGTGATGGACTCCGGCGCGCTCGCCCACACACTAAAGCCGCTGGAGCGCGACAGTCTCGTCGAGGTCGCAGTCGACCCGGGCGATCGGCGAAATCGGCTGATAACGCTGACCCGGCGCGGCCGGGCGAAGCTCGCCGAAACCGATGTCTTGTGGGCGAAGGCTCAGCGGGGCTTCGAGGCCGCCTTGGGCCGCGCCGAGTCCAAGGCGCTGCGTGAGGTGCTGCATTTCCTGATCTCGGACGACTTCGCCGCAGCGTTTGGGAACGCCCAACGTGCGTCAGTCCGCTGAACCCGGCGGTGGTTCGCGCCTGTCAACCCGATAGTGGAGAGGTCCGGAGCATCGAAGGGCCACTGCTTCGACAGCGGTCAGATACGAAAATTGAGAACAAACTGCAAAGCACCAGGAAAGCAGGCGCAACGCCGGACGTGTGCATTATGAGGATATCTGACGGTCGAGCACCTAAAGCGTCATAGCAATCCGTTTCAGGGGGCAGGAATATCACATATGTGTTCTTGCTGGTAACAGAGCTAACTTCCTTGCCAAGGGCATCCGCGCCGCGCAACTTTGTCAGCATCGTCACCTCGAGACAAAAAACGAAAATCGTCACCCCGAGACAACAAACGACAAGGGAGGAGACATGCTGTGCAAGTCGCTTATGATTGCTTGCGTGGCGTTGGGCTGGGCTACAGCCTGCTGGACCACGGAAACGCTCGCCCAAAAGAAATATGATCCCGGAGCAAATGATAGCGAAATCAGAGTAGGCAACATCATGCCCTACAGTGGGCCCGCGTCATCCTACGCTCTGATCGGTCGGACGCAGCGAGCCTATTTCGACAAAATCAACGACGAGGGCGGTATTAATGGCCGAAAGATCGTTTTTCAATCGTATGACGATGCCTACAGCCCTCCGAAAGCAGTTGAGCAGGCACGGAAACTCGTTGAGAACGATGAAGTACTGCTCATTTTCTCGCCCTTGGGCACCGCATCCAATCTAGCGATACAAAAGTATCTGAATGCCAAGAAGGTCCCTCAACTCTTCGTTGCCACCGGCGCCACGCGGTGGGGCGATCCAAAGCACTTTCCGTGGACAATGGGCTTTCAACCGAACTACCAGAGTGAAGGCCGCATCTACGCGAAACACATTCTCCAGCACCACCCAACCGCTAAGATCGCCACGTTGTGGCAGAACGACGACTCCGGCCGAGATCAGGTCAAGGGGTTGCGGGATGGACTGGGCGACAAAGCCGGGATGATAGTTGCTGACGCGTCTTTTGAGGTGTCTGAGCCCAGCATCGACTCACAAATCGCCAGGTTGAAAGATTCCGGCGCCGATATTTTCGTCTACTGGGGTATACAAAAGGCTGCTGCACAAGCGATCCGTAAGATTGCCGAACTGCGCTGGAAGCCTGTATTTTACCTGAGCAGCACATCGAATTCGATCGGGAGCGTTCTTCAACCGGCCGGCTTTGAGAACTCAATTGGGATCATCTCGGCCGGTTACTTGAAGGATCCAACAGATCCCGAAATGAAAGCCCTCCCCGACGTCCAGCAATATTACGCCTTCATGGACAAATATGCGCCGCAGATAGACAGATCTAACAGTACAGTGGTTTACGGATACGTTTCGGCGGGGTTGATGGCCGAGGTTCTGCGGCGATGCGGTGACGATCTTACCCGCGAGAACGTTATGAAACAGGCGAGCAATCTCAGGGCAGTCAAGATCGGAATGCTTTTGGATGGCATCACCGTCAACACCGCCCTTGACGATTACTGTCCGATCGAACAGATGCGGTTGAAAAAGTTCGACGGCCAAAAGTGGAAGTTGATGGATGAACTGATCGATGACGCGATCGGAAATACAAAGGGAGATTAAACTTTGACTTGCTGCCAACTCCTGCGTGAGCCTTTCAGCTGCATATGCGTCGCTCATTTCTCGAGTTGGGCGAAACTGCGGCGATCCCGTCCCCGGAGAACAATCGAGCTCTAGGCGGACAATTTGCTGACATACTTGATCGACGCTTACCGCGTCACAGCCGATCTGCTCGGCCTTCAGCGAATGACGGACAGAGGTGCACTTGTGGATCACCTTGATCCCATTTTCCCGGAGTTCCGGTAGCCACTTGGCCGGATCGTTGCCGGCGGTCTCGACGATCTTCACGCCGCCGTCGATAATCGCCCTCACGTAGCCAGGATAATCCGGCGGCTTGACCGCCGGCAGGAAAGTCAGATTGACACCGAACGGCTTGTCGGTCTGTTCACGGCAGCGCGCGATCTCTTTTCTCAGGTTCTCGGGCGTGCAGTCAGGCCTGTAATGATTCCCAACCCGCCGGCATTCGACACAGCGGCCGCCATCTCAGCATAGCCCACCATGTGCATACCACCTTGAAGAATGGGATGCTCAATACCGAAAAGCTCGGTGATACGGGTCGCGATTGTCACGGGCCTAGTCCTTGCGTCGTTAGTCGCTGGGTTACGCGCTCATCAATAGGCACGTCAGATGTCGGTACTATCGGATCCAACCGGGAGTGGCCCACATCCGGCGGCCCAGTTGGTCGCGCGCGGCAGCAGATCACTCGTGGCTCCTTATGCGCGAAGGCGAAGTCTTCACGCGCGGTATACGGGCGTGAACTCGACCGGCATGTCAATAATAGCGTTGAACCAGATCGAGCGCAGGAACCGAGGCTTCCCCACGGGTCGGATATCCGGAATCTGGGCCACCAGTTCTTTCAGGAGTAGCCTGAGTTGCGTCCGGGCGAGCCGGGCACCGATGCAGACATGTGGGCCGGTGCCGAAGGACAAGTGTTTGGCAGCGTTCTCTCGCGTGATGTCGAACCGATCGGGATCGACGAACACCTCGGGATCCCGGTTCGCCGCAGCATATGACAAGTAGATCTTTTCACCTGCCGTGATCGGTTGCTCGCCGACCGTGGTGTTGGCGGTCGCCGTGCGGCGGAACTGAATCACTGGCGGCGCAAAGCGCAGAACCTCCTCGATGGCATTTGGCAGATACTTGTCGGGATCGCTGCGCAGAAGGGCATACTGGTCTGGATGTTCATTCATCAGTCGCACGAAATGTGCGGCCGTCCCGCGGGTCGTCTCATGCCCGGCGATTGACATGGTCACGAAGAACGTAGCAATTTGCTCCTCGGTGAGCTTGTCGCCATCCACCTCTCCATTGACGTACGCGCTCATCATCGAATGGTCGGGCTTGCGCCGCTTCTCCTGAGCAAGCTTCGCCGAAAAAGCGAACAATTGGGGCAGAGGATTCTCTCCAACGGGTTTCTCGGACTCCACGTCCGCCGCGGCATTGCCCAGTCGGAAGATTTGCTCACGGTCCTCTTCCGCGATGCCCATCAATGTGCAGAAAGTGTAGACGGGCAGCCGTGAAGCCACATCAAAAACGAACTCGCAAGACCCTCGGGAAGCGACAGCGTCTACGATCTCCCGCGCTGCGCGGGCGACATCAGGCTCGAATGCGGCCAACGCTTGGTTCGCAAAGGGCAGCAGAACGAGGCGCTTGACCTTGGCGTGGAGCTCCGGCCGCATACCCATCAGCCCCCCCTGCTGATGGGCCAAGCGCACCGGATCTACAAAATCCCAGATGATAGGACCGCCCGTATGGGACGAGAACAATGACTGGTCGCGCGAGACGTCGAAGACATCTCGATATTTCGTCAGAACCCAGAAACCCTCGCGCATGGCCGCGCCTGGCAAGACAACGCGGTAGGCAGCCGGATCCGGGGCCGGATTCCAATGGACAGGATCCATGCGTCGCCAAGCCGCGAAGAGATCATAGGGCGAACCGCACCGGCCAGGGATGAGATCAGCGTCGGCAAGATTGGTGTCGAGGGCAGTTGACATCAGGCGGCTAACTCCGGGCTGGTTTTCGGTGCAATCGCGTCGACCCGGGCGAGCCAGGGCCGAACGTTGCGGGTGCGATCGAGAGCGGCGCGGCCCTCCTCGGCATAGAGCAGCGCATCGACCTGCGCGATGACCGCGAGGTCTGCAGACGAGACACGGTCACCCACCAACCACTCGCGGCCCTCCAGCAGGCTGTCGAGCGACTTGAAGTGCCGGTCGGCGTCCGCCACCACCTGCTCGCGCGGCTTGCGACCCAGGCCCTGCGCGCGAGTCAACGCGCCCACCCCCTCGAGGATTCGGGTCTTGAGCTGATCGCGCGGAATTCCTGGCATGCCTCGTGCGAATTCATCGAGCGCCGCCTCCAGATTGTGTGGCCATGCCAGCCGCATTGTCATTTCGTAAAAGTACAGGCTCTCGTCAGCCCAATCCTCGATGACATGTGCCATCGCACGCTCGCGCGGATCTGTAGGCAATAATGGGCGCTCGAGAAAGGTGCGGTCGAGATATTCGAGGATATCTGTGGAATCCAGCACGGTCTGTCCGTCATGCTCCAGCGCAGGAAATTTTCCGCTGCCGCTGACATGGCTGTACTTGCCACCGGCCACCGCAGCGCGGTCTACCTCGTGGACGTCGAAGGCAAGCCCTTTGTAGTTGAGCGCGCGGCGAACCTTCTCCGTGAAAGGTGAAGTGGCAAACTGGTAGAGCGTGATCATCTCGATCCCCGTTCGTTAATCTCAGCGAGCACAGCGGCCAGAACCTTTTTGACGTCATACCGTTCTGCCCCGTCGACCCAGGGTGCCTGGGCCGCGAAGGCGGCCGCCACTTCCCGGCTCCGGGCTTCTGCAGCTGGGAGGAGACCGGATGAGTTACGATGAGGAAATCACTGCGGATGACGCCATCCACGGCGGCGACGGCCACAGCAGACGCCGGCATGCCGCGACGGACGATGGCCTCACCGATGGCCAATTGAGCTGGATCAGACTGGGGTAGCCGGCTGTGGCGGCGTGAAAGGTGGATCTCCGTCGCGACGAGCCCCGGGCAGAGGACGCTCATCTTCAACGTTGGCGGCAACTCGGCGCGGAGCACCTCCGCCAGTCCCAGCACTGCGTGCTTGCTGGCGGTGTACAAGCCGGCGCCGGGGTGCTGCAGGCCGAGGGCGTGTTCCGAGGCTGTGATGCAAAAACGCCCCGGACGCCCCGCGGCGATCATTCGACTGGCGAAGGTCGTGACCGTGCTCCACGCCCCGCGGACATTCACTCCGAAGACCCAGTCGAATTCCTCAGGTATGGCCGCGACGAGTGGCCCGGAGAGGCTCACTCCGGCATTGGCGAAAACCATGTCCACAGGCCCAAGGTCGCGCTCAGCAGCTTCTGCCAGAGCTTCAACAGACTTGTGGTCGGCGACATCGCACTGACCGGATACGACTGCTTTGCCAAGCTCGGCGGCGACCGCGCGCGCGCGCTCTCCATCGATATCGGCGATCATGACCGTCACGCCGCGGGCCAGGAGTTCCTTGGCCAAAGCGCGACCATGCCAGAAGCGCCGCCCGTGACGACCGCTCGGGTCCCCTTCAGCTCCATCTCGCCACACCTCAAAGCTTGATCGTCACGCACTTGAGTTGCGTATAGTGATGAAGGGCTTCGATGCCCTTCTCACGGCCATACCCGCTCTTCTTGAAACCGCCGAGCGGCGTCTCAACACCGCCGGCCTGATACTCGTTCACGTAGATCTGACCAGCGTCGATGGCCGCGGCGACGCGATGGGCTCGCGAGAGATTCTGGGTCCATATCCCGGCGGCGAGGCCATACTCGGTGTCGTTGGCGATCCGGATGGCCTCCGCTTCATCATCGAACGGAATCACCGACAGTACCGGCCCGAAGATCTCCTCGCGAGCCAGACGCATGTCGTTGCGAACGTGGGCGTAGATAGTAAGCGGCACAAACCACCCCTCTCCCCACGCGGGATCCGCGACGAGTTCGCCTCCCACAACCGCACGGGCACCCTCCCCCCGAGCAACGTCGAACCAAGTCTTCACGCGCTCGTATTGCGCCTTGGTAGTCAAGGGTCCCACCATGGCATCGGCTTGTGGACCGACCTTCAGCGCCTTGACCGCCGCGACCAGGCCCTCGACCACTTGATCGCGCACCGAGCGCTCGACCAGCAGCCGAGTGCCCGCCAGACAGACCTGTCCGGCCTTGACCACGAAGGCCCGCACGGCTCCGGGAATGGCCAAGCTGAGGTCGGCGTCCTCAAAGATGATGTTGGGGGACTTGCCGCCGAGTTCGAGAGTGAGTGGAATGATCCGATCGGCCGCGACGCGCCCGATCTCGCGGCCGGCCCGAACGCTACGGGTGAAGGCGACCTTGCGCACCAGAGGATTTGAGACGATAGCCGCGCCGCATTCCGATCCAGCGCCCAGCACGACATTCAAGATACCCGGCGGCAAGCCGCACTCCGCGGCCAGGCGGCCTAGCTCGGCGCTGGTGCCAGAGGTAAACTCCGAGGGCTTAAGTACGACAGCATTTCCCGCGGCAAGCGCCGGTGCAACGGCCCGAGCCGCCTGGTTGAGGGGGGGCGTTCCAAGGGGTGATCACCCCCACGACTCCAAAGGGTTCACGCGAGGTGTAGCAATGGTAACTGGCGCCGAGGTCGATCTTCTCGCCCTGGAAGAGATTGACGAGCCCGCCGTAGAACTCGAAGTACTGCGCCGCCATCTCAATCTCGGCGGGCGCCTGCCAAGCCGGCTTGCCGGTTTCCAAGCGCTCGATCTCTGAAAGGTGCGCAGATTTTTCTCGGATCTTTTGGGCGATCGCTAGTAGAATCCGGCCGCGCTCAATGGGCCGACGGGCGCGCCAGTTTGCCGCCGCTACTGCGGCGGCGCGCACCGCAGCCTCAACGTCAGCGCTCGCTCCCGCCGCCACTGCCGCAGCTTGCGCACCTGTCCTCGGATCGAATGACGGCAGATACTGGCCGGAAGCAGGTGGCAAGACCTTGCCGTCGATGAAATGGTCCCACTGATGTCGTCCCATCCGTTTCCGCCCCTCGATACTCATTGGCGGCAAGTATTCCCCCGCATGGCCAACGTATGGAAGGGGGCCAGGACAGTGATTACGATTGTGATGGTGGCTTGCGGACCTACGAACCGGACGCGCGCTTTGATGTTTGGTGGGAAAAGCGCTCGTAACAGTAAGGCTCTCCTAACGGTCGCCCTGGCAGCGCCGTAACCAATCCATTACATATGTAATTGAAACAGCAGGAAGCCGAGTGGTAATGTCGCAAAACACAGATGCAATGGGAGGACGTCATGGCAGCATCGACGCCACGGAAGATCAAGTCTGCCGAGCGGACGCTCGCCCTTTTTGAGCTGTTTTCGCGCGAGCAGCAACCCTTCACAGTGGGCCGCATAGCCAAGGGGTTGGGTATTCCACAGCCCAGCGTCAGCATGTTGCTGCGGAATCTTGTGTCACTTGGCTACCTGGAATACGACGCCCATAATCGGACCTTCACACCGAGCATCCGGGTGGCTTTGCTCGGCAGCTGGATAGACCGCCGATTTGGCGATGCCGGCGCGATTGGCGCACACCTTAACGAACTTCATCGCAAAGTCGGGTTCACCGCCTTCATCGGCATCCAGAACGGTGCTGAAGCGCAATACGTTCTGGCACAAGGCTCTGATGAGCCCGATCGGCTCCACGTCTCCTCAGGCATGTATCGGTCCCTCACCTGTTCAGCGATGGGTCGCGCGTTTCTCAGCCTGTTGCCCCACGCCGAGGTTCGGTCGTGGGTCCGTCGCTGCAACGCCGAGGCGACCGAGGAACGCTTGCGCGTCCGGGAAGATGATTTCATCGCGATGATGCATAGGGCGCGGACCTTGGGCTACGCAGAGACGAACGGCGATTCCGTACCGACGCAGAGCGCATTCGCCGTCGCTATCGCCTCACCGATGGGCGGCACACCTCTTGCGGTGGGAGTCGGCGGTCCGACCGCGAAGATTCACTCCAAAAAGGACGCCGTATTATCCGCGTTGAACGAGTTCGCCAGCAGGTTCGGGCGACCGCCGGTCGCGGCCACCGCGACACGATCACCACATCGGCGGGCGGTTAGGGCCAAAAGCGCCACCCCCCGCCTGGCGTCGGCCGCGTGAACGATCGGCAAACTCAAAGCCCGAAGAGCTCGGCCTTCTCTCGTGTGTTCCTGACCATTCCAGGATATCACCCCGTCGATCATCACCCCGTCGACCTGGACGGCGCCGAGCCCCTTGGCTTCGCTCTCGCGATAGGCTGCCTCAAGCCGGCGAGCGCGGGCGATATCCTTTGCGGTCGGCGAAACAATTCTAGTGCTGGGGCGAATTGCGACTGGATGGCCCACGTCCCGACCATACCGAGCGAGCGGGCACGCGCCGCCTCAATGAAGTAGCCTGCTTCATCCTTAAAGTGCTCATTGCCGACGTGTCATTCGAAGTTTCTGACCTGACCGTGGATTCCCAAGTCGCACGGAGCACGAAAGGCCAGTCGCGTGAACGAATGGCAGTCCTAAAGCCCGAAGAGCTCCGCCTTCTCTAGTGTGTTCCTGACCATGCGCAGGATCACCACGTCAATCATGACACCATCGACCTGCACCGCGCCGAGGCCCTTGGCCTCACCTTCGCGGTAGGCTGCCTCGAGCCGGCGGGCGCGGGCGATGTCCTTTGCGCTCGGCGAAAATACGTCAAGTGCGGGGGCAATCTGAGATGGATGGATGGCCCACTTCCCGACCATACCGAGCGAGCGGGCACGCGCCGCCTCAATGCGGTAGCCTGCTTCATCCTTAAAGTTTCCGAATGGGCCATCCACAGCGTCGAGGCCGAGGGCGCGGGCCGCCATGGCGATGCGGAAGCGCGCGTAGTGGAAGATGTCGCCGGGATAGGTGCCTGCCGAGCCGCCGATGTCGCGGGTATCGATGCCCTGGGACGCAGAATAATCCCCCATGCCGAAGATGAGACATTCCATTCGGTCCGTGCAGCCCGCGATCTCTTCGACGTTCTGCAACGCCTGGACCTCCTCAATCAGGACCTCAAGGCCGATCCGGCGCTCGAGCTTCAGTTTCTTCTCAAGTTGGCCCAGCATACGGTCCAAGAACAGCACGTCCGCGGCCGTGTAAGGCTTGGTCAGCATTATCGTGTCGAGGTTGGCACCGGCCTGCTCGACAATCGAGATGATGTCGTCATGGCACCATTCGGTCGTGATGTCGTTGATCCGAACACAGCGGACCTTGCGGCCCCAGTCGAGATTATTGAGGGCCCAGCCAATCTTCTGGCGGGCTTCGATCTTTGCGCTGGGTGCGACGGCGTCCTCCAGGTCACAAAAGACGTGATCGGCGGCTGACTCGACAGCCTTCTGAAGCATCTTCTCGCTGCTACCGGGTACGGAGAGTTGCGAGCGGCGGGCGCGGCGGGGACGGTTCGACATCGATGGATCCTCTTCAGTAATCGTGAGCAATCGCCGTTCGGGCGTCGACGAGCGCCTGAACGGCTTCGTCAGACAGGCCGGCGCGGCGCAACTGGGTTCGGGTCTGCTCGCCGAGGAGCGGCGCGCGGCTGCGAACCGCGCCTGGCGTCACAGTCATCTTGATCGGCACGCCGGCAACCCGGAGCGGAACGGAGCCTGGTTGCTCGACCTCGACGATCATCTTACGTGCGGCGAAATGCGGATCGGCGTCAATCTCGGCAATGTTCAGCACCGGCCCGAACGGGATCTTGCCGCCAAGCCGAGCCATGAGTTCAGCCTTGGTGAATCGTTGCGTGAATTCGCCGAGTTCTTGATTGAGCTCTTTGCGGTGAGTCCTGCGGGATCGCTCGTCGCAGAATCGGGAGTCCTGCAGAACCGCCTCCGCATCGATCGCTCGGCAGAGCACCGCGAAGAACTGCTGTTGGTGTGCCGCGATGGTTATGAAGCCGTCGCTTGCCGGAAACATGCCGAAAGGAGTGAGGAACGGATGGTGGTTGCCCTCCGGCCCCGGGATTGCGCGATCTATTGAATGTTGCCAGACCGGTCGTTCGCAGACCGACAATATAGCGTCTACCATGGACACATCGACGAACTGGCCCAAGCCGGTACGCCGCGCGTTGTGAATGGCGGCGAGAACTCCAAACGCCAGCATCATGCCCGGGACGACATCGCCGACGCCGGGGCCTACCTTGGTCGGGGTGTGCGCATCCGGCCCAGTGATCGCCATGATACCGCCCATTGCCTGAGCGACGACGTCGTAAGCGGGCCACGCAGAGTAAGGAGATGCGCCGGTCCTCTCATCGCCGAAGCCGCGGAGCGCGCCATAGACGAGGCGTGGGTTGACTTCCTTCAGCACTTCATAGCCGAGCCCGAACCGCTCCATGACGCCGGCGCGGAAGTTCTCCACCACGGCATCTGCGCCGCGAACAAGTGCAAGAAAGGCAGCACGGCCCTCCGGCGCCTTTAGGTCAAGGCTGACGCTCTGCTTGTTGCGATTGACGCTCTGGAAATAGCCATTGAGGGCTCGCACTTGGTCATCGGGACGGAACGACCCGCCACGACGGGTCATGTCACCCTCGATCGGCTCGACCTTGATGACCTCCGCTCCGTGATCAGCCAGCAGCATGGAGCCGAACGGCCCGGCGAGCATCTGCGTCAGATCGATAATCCGCAGATCCGAAAGAGATCCGAAAGCACTCGTCTCGCTCACTGGTCCGCCCAATGGCTCTTGCGCTTGAGGAGAACCTTGCGGTCGATTTGGGCGACCTGCTCGTCACGCTGATTGTAACCGTAATGGCGAAAGATCACGATGCCTGCATCCTCCTGCTCGGAGTCTTGCGTCTCAAGAACTTCGCTGCAGGCATATAGCGTGTCCCCGTGCCCCACCGGCTTGGTCAGGCGAATGCCGTCGAGGCCGACCTCCGCCAAGGCGTTCTCGCAGCAATCCTGGGAGGCCAGTCCCAGAACCAAGGAGAAGTTCACGCCTCCGTAGGAGACTACTCCACCGACCGGAGATCCCTGCATCAGGTGCTCGTTGAAATGTCCGGCGGCAGTGTTCATCACCAGGTTGGTGATCAGGACGTTCTCGAGCGGCGTGACGGTCTTGCCGCGGGCATGCCGGATCACCGTCCCCACCTTGAAGTCCTCGAAGTAATTATTCTTGCCGGTCAGCTTGGCGAGTTCACCCATCACGCAGCCTCCACCTTGGGGTTGCGCAAGCGCACTAGATTGGATCGCCGGAATCCAACCACACGCTTGCCGGCCTCGTCGAAGCCCTCCGTGAGCCAGCTCACGATGCCGCTTCCGGGCCTGCTGTCGGATCGACGGGTTTCAGTGGTGGTGGTGCGGGCGACAATCGTGCTCCCGGGATACACGGAACGGTCGTAGGTCAGCTCGAACACGCCGAGAAACGGCCCGCCGATCTCGCTACAGTCTTCGACGCTCAGGCCAAGCACCACGTTGAAGACCAGTTGCGGATTGACGACGATGTCCGGATGCCCGTGCGCCTTCGCGTAGGCGCGATTGAAATAGAGCGGATTGAAGGACAACGTCAGAGTCGAAAACAACACGGTATCCGCCTCGAAGATCGTGCGACCCCAATGGTGATCGAACGTCTGCCCGACATGAAAATCTTCGAAGAGTCTCCCCTTCGGCCAAAGCGTCGCACGCTCTCTCGGATCGTTTGCCATAAATTTCTCCTCTCCACTCTTGTCCGATGTTGAGGATGGTCCTGCAATCTCGACATTGGCTTGACCGCAAGTCATTACATACGAAATGGCACGCTAGACGGTCGCCGCGGCGACTATGGTATCGGTGATGGCAAGAACCTGCCGCGCCTGGTCGAGATGCAGGCGCTCCACCATGCGACCTTCCACTCGGAGCACACCTTGTCCGGTTGCCTCCGGGGCGGCGAAGGCGGCAACGACGACGCGAGCCCACGCCACCTCCTCCTGACTTGGTGCGAACGCAGAGTTGGCGGTTGCGACTTGCGAAGGATGGATCAGCGTCTTGCCGTCGAAGCCAAGCTCCACACCCTGCTGGCACTGGCGGCGGAAGCCGGCCTCGTCCTCAATTGCGTTGAAGACGCCATCAAGAACAATAAGACGATGTGCACGGGCGGCCGCGACGGTGAGGCTGAGCGGTGCGAGCAGTGGCGTGCGCGTCACATCAGGCCGACAGCGCATCTCTTTCGCAAGATCGTTGGTTCCCGATACCAGTGCTGCCAGCCGCGTCTGGCGTGCCGTAGCTGCGATCTCTTCCAGGTGGAACAGCGCCCGACATGTTTCGACCATGACCCAAAGCTTGGTGCGTCCGGACAGCGCCGCATCGTATGCCATGACATCGGCAGCTGCCGACACCTTGGGCGCCAAGACCGCATCCGGGCAGATTTCCGCGACGGCGACCAGATCGTCCCGACCCCAAGGAGTGTCGAAACCGTTGATACGCACAACCAGCTCGCGACGTCCGAAGCCGCCCGCCTTCAACGCGGCAACAGCTTGGCCGCGGGCGGTGACCTTCATGTCCGGGTCCACGGCGTCCTCAAGATCGAGGATCACCACGTCGCAGGGCAGGCTTCTCGCCTTCTCGATTGCCCGAACGTTTGCAGCCGGCATGTAGAGTGCGCTGCGACGGGCGCGCAAGGTATCCATGTTTTTCTCTCCAAGACGAAGCGAAAGGAAGGCCGAACGATGATGGGGAAAGCAACCGCGCTTTATCTCAACGCGATCGATATTACAGACGGAATGATTGTCTGGTCTCCGGAGTTGCAGGCGGATGCCTGTGTATAGTCCCGGTCGGCGCCCTTCCGGCGCCTCGTGTACGCCATTCGAGGCAAGTGGGAACGCAGATGCCAAACATTCACGAAACAAGTCTCCAAGGTCGGGTCGCCATCGTCACCGGTTCTGGTCAGAACATCGGCGCAGCGATCGCCCGACGACTGGCAGAGGCCGGTGCGGCCGTGGTGGTCAACGGCCACAGCTCCCAGAAACACATCGATCGCACTGTCGGCGAGATTCAGGACTCGGGAGGAAAGGCCATCGGGATCCTGGCCGATGTATCGGATCCAAAGGATGTCGCGCGCCTGGTGCAGGAAGCGACGTCCGCTCTTGGCCCCGTCGACATCGCAATTTCGAACGTTGGCCGGCGACTGCACAAGCCGTTCGAGACCATCACGGTCGAAGACTGGGACTGGGCAATCCGCACCAATCTTTCATCCTGCTTTTACCTCGCACACGAGGTGGTACCGTCGATGAGAGCTCGTGGCTGGGGTCGGGTGATCCACGTCTCGGGATACGATGGCTTCACCGGGCATCTGGTAAATCGCGCCTACAACATTGCCGCCAAGGCCGGCATGCACGGATTTTCCAAGGCGCTGGCTCACGAGCTCGCACCCTTCGGCATTACCGCCAACACCGTCGTGCCTGGCGCAATCGACACAGAGCGCGACTGGAGCCAGTACCCGAACGCGACCCGTGACGACGTGGCAAAGAGGATCCCGGTCCGTCGTTGGGGACATGTCGACGACCTCGCCTATGCCTGTCTCTACCTTTGCACGACGGGCAGTTTCGTCAATGGTCAGGCCCTCCACTTGAATGGCGGCGAGTTCACATTCTGAGGCGGGTCGTCGGCAAGCTGAGGCGGATCGTCGGCAAGTTGTTATGAACGCGTCGGTTTGCCCAGCATCACCTCGGAGATGATCCGCTGCTGAATCTCCGACGTGCCCTCGAAGATTTTTGTAAGCCGCGCATCGCGCCAGTATCGCTCGATCGGATGAAGAGTCGTGTAGCCTGCGCCGCCGAGAACCTGTAGCGCCTCGCTGGTGGCCCGCTCCGCCATCTCCGCTGCGAAGTATTTCACCATTGAGGTTTCCTTGCGCGCGGGCCGACCTGCATCAATCTCGGTGCAGGTGAAGTACATGAGCTGCCGAGCCGCCTCGATTTCGGTCGCCATAGTCGCAAGCTTGAAGCGAATCGCCTGGAAGTCGGAGATTGGACGCCCGAACTGCTCGCGCTCCTTGGCATATCCAGTCGCATGATCAAGCGCTGCCTGCGCCAATCCGATCGAACGCGCTGCGGTATGCGCCCTGGCGAGTTCAAGGCCGTGAGCTGTAGCCTGGAACGCTCGACCTATATTCGCCGGCTCCGTAGACCGCGCCGGGCAGCGGACCCCGTCGAAATGCAGTTCCCAGGTCTTCCAGCCAAAATAGCCGATCTTCGGGATTGGAGATCCCGTCACTCCTTTCGGCAGTTCCCCCGCGGGCTTCTCGACAACAACCGAGACCGTGCCCGAACGACCATCAGGCGCTGATGGATCATGGATGCGACACAGCACGTTGATGAAGTCCGCACCGTCGGCGAATGTGCACCAATACTTGTTGCCGGTGATGACCCATTCATCGCCTTCGCGCCGGGCGAGGCACGCCACATTCGACAGGTCTGACCCTGTCTGCGGTTCTGACAGCGCCGCGGCGCCCAGGTAGCGTCCACGCGCCATAGCTTCGATCTTTGCGCGACGGGTTTCGCCTTCCGCTCCGATTGCGCGATAGAAGCTGTTGCCTCGGGCAATGATGCTGGCGACACTCATCCAGCCTCGGGCCAACTCTTCAGCGACCATGCAGTATTCGAAGGCACCGAGTCCCAGGCCGCCGTACTCTTCCGGAATCAAGATGCCGAAAAAGCCGAGGTCTCCCATCTTGTGGATGAGCTCACGCGGGATGACGCCCCTTTCCGGGTCAAGCCGGTTGGCGAGCGGGGTCACCTCCTCCCGGGTAAAGTTCCGGGCCAGCTCCTGCATCATCAGGCGCTCTTCGGTGAAGTAGGATCTGTCTTGGGCCAACTCGTCTCACTCCATCCGGCCTCGCGCGCGGAGCTGCGCATCGGTAGGCGCTCTCACCGGATGGGCCGGTCATCGCGAGAGCGAGATGGCTACCGCCGTAAAGCGGAATAGGTCGCATCATGGCGCGAACGTGCGACCAATCCGAAAGTGAGGCAACGCCTCAATACAGGCGAGGCTTCGAAATTACAGATGAGATCGCCGCCAGCACGTTCCGAGGGCTAAGCTGGCGTTTGGATAGCAGATGGCGAGCCGGCACCGTGCCAAGCCGCTCGGACCGCATCAAGCACAGGCAACAGATATTCCAGGAAAGCATCGGGATTTTCGGACATCGGGAAGTGACCGACGTTTTGCATAGCTTGCCAGGTCGAGCCGGGAACCGCCTGGTGAGCGGCTTGGCCATGCTCAAGCGTACTGCTGCAGTCATATTCGCCTGTAAGGATATGAACCGGTGTGCGGCGCGTGTCGATCTTGCGAGCCTCTTCGCGCAAATCGTAGTCGACCACATAGTAGTAGAGATCGCCGCGGAAGCCAGGAGGCCACCCGGAGGCGTAAACTGCGCTCGTCTCCTTCCGAAACGCCTCGGGCGAGGTAGGACTCATCAGGCCGTTCATCAACCGCGCCTTGTATTCATTGCTGACCTGGGGATGCCAAAGCTCCTCAAGTGCGCTCCAGGGCGTATCGATCTTCAACCCGCCTTCCAGCGAAATCACTGCCGCAAACTGATCGGAATGGTGACGTGCGAGGTCTAGCGCGAGCATGCCACCCACCGAGCATCCCATAAAGACAGAGCGTTCACAACCGAGCGCTTTGGCCAAACTGATCGGCACAGCTCGCAGAAACTCCTTTGTGAGAAGGTATTCTTCCGACCACCACTTGGGCCCGACCGGGGGCAGCGATTTGCCGTGAAATGGCAGATCATACGCAACCAGCCGAAAATGGTCGGTGATCTCCCAACGTTCGAACAGATGGCGCCATTGCGAACCGTGGCAGCCAGCAGTGTGCTGAAGCAGAAGCGGAATTCCTGATCCGCCCTCTTCGAAATAAATGCGGTAATCTTGGCCCAGTAGATCGAGATGGATGTAGCGGCCGATGGGGCTGTCAAATTGCCCAGGGTTTCGCGGTGGTTCACGCGCGGGACCACTGACGTCCCGCGGTCGCAGGAGCTCTATGGCACGCATCACGGCCGGATAGTACTGAGCAAAAACCACAGCGTCTGCCTGCCTCGTGATCTGCCCCATGCCGATCAAAGGTGAAATGTCATTGTAGAACCGCTTTGGCTGCGCTGCGAGCAGCTCGACCCAGACGCCATCCGGGGCATCGAGCGCAATTACACCTGGCGCACCCGCATCTGGCACGCCGGCGCGCAGCTGTCCATCGACGAGTCCAAATCCAATGACGCCGCTAGAGCTCGACAACCGCAAGCCACCCGTCCAATGACGCGCCGCCAAACGAAACTCGCCGTCGGCGGCACACATGCCGAACAGTTGGTCTAGAGTAAACCTGTCGTTCCCAAGCATTTCCCAAACCCCATCCAATAAAATTCGATAGCCCTATCCCGCCCCAGCGCCGAAATCCATCCCGAATGGCGCGCTATCCCGAATACGATGTTAGTCAGCATCGGATGACAGGTTCATTGAAGGACGGACGTGGCTGAGTCAGTGCCTGTCTAATCTAAGCCAAGCCGAGCCCTACCGTACGACCCACCGCAGACGATGCACGCCGCAACCGACGAAGGCAAATACATCTGTAATGCTTGAGCCACGCGGCCCCCCGAACGTGTTGGTGCCATCGGGTCGACAGCTCACTCTCTGCACAACACGGAGGGGAGCCTTGGGAAAATTGATCACCGAATCCAGTCGTTCAATCAATCGGCTGACAGCATGATGCAACCAGATGGGTCTCATTGGGCCTGTCCGGCCTTGCCTTTGCCAGTGGCAGGTAGATGTCAGCCACAGTCGAGGCGTTGGTGAGGTGAACGTCGTTTTGCTCCAGCACTAAAATGGATTTGGCGCCGTCGTCAGCTTTCCAAGCGGCAAGCTTGGGAAACTTTTTGTTAACAGCGACCTGCATCCGCTCGGTGCGCAGCTTGTCGATGTTGTTAAGCGCGCGGGCGATGTGGTGTGTTCCCATCTGCCCCACGCACGAGCTCAACGAAGTATTCTTTTTCAAGCAACGCGCTACCAGACGCATTGAACCGGATCTTTCCGCGCGGCGCATCGAAACTCACCGTACGCAATGCGGCAGTGAACTGCGACGCGTCCTCCGGAATCTTTGCGAGTGAGCAATCGAACGGGAACGCAGCCGGCCCCTTATGTTCGCCGACAATGGAAGAGCGAATCTTGTGCGTTGTTTTTTCGATCTTGGGTTAGACCGGTGTTTGGCGTTCGGGGACCTTGGGCCAAACACCCTCTGAAGGTTCTACAGCTGCGCTCGCTTGAGGCGTAGACGTCTCGCAAGGCGCAGTTTCCGCAAAGTAGCTGGCTGCGCAACGCTCGCTTATAGGGAGCGGCTCGCTTTGTATGCATCGAGAAATTCTTTCGAAGAAACCCGATCCGCTAGCGCACGCAGCATGCCGGCAGACTTTGAACCTAGAACGGTCTCGACCCGACCGTTCGCCGCCGCCCAGAGCAGCCGCCCCTCACGAAGGCGCTTTCGACCCGTTTTGGTCAGCACGGCATGCTTGGTCCGTTTGTCGTGCTCGTCGCCGCGTAGCTGCACGAGATCATCCCGCACGAGCGGGCGGAGTGCATAGGTAAGGGCAGAAATGGAAATAGCCATTTCTTCTGCCAGGGCTTGAAGCGTTGAGCCCTTCTGACCGCCCCATTTGTCGATCTGCCGCAGCAATGCGACCTGGGTTGCCTTGAGTTCCGTCGACGACAGGGCCTCGTCGTAAAGATTGCCTAATTGGCGCGCAGCCCGCCGCAGTGCCGCGTGCGTACACGCGAGATCCTCCAATGCGTCGACCGCGGCTTGGCCCTGATCGGAACCCGAATCATCTTTTCTTGCCATGTTCATCAAATAGTTGAGCACTGTAGCATTGAAAAGAGCCCCTTGAGTGTTTATCGTTTGAGCACTCAATTGTCTGCGCCCGGTGATCGCGCAAATACTTGAGTACTCAATTAATTGGGAGATTCACAGTGTCAGACCCAAATTCGCATAAGGTTGCCGTTGTTACCGGCGCGTCGTCGGGCATCGGTTCCGTCTACGCCGATCGGCTCGCCAAACGTGGATATGACCTAATCCTCGTGGCGCGTCGTGCCGATCGCCTTCAGGCGCTGGCCGAGAAAATTACTGCCGTTCATGGTCGCAAGGTTGATGTGCTCGCAGCCGACCTTCAGAAGGAGGAAGACCTCGTCCGCGTCGAGGCGGTGCTCTCCTCGAATCCACACATTCGGGTGCTGGTGAACAATGCGGGCATGGCTCGCCTTGGATCCGTGGCAACGGCGCCGGTCAATGACTCCCTCACGCAGATCGCGCTCAACATTACAGCTTTGACCCGGCTTACGCACGCGGTTCTCCCGGGCCTCATCGCAAGAAATCAGGGCGTGATCGTCAACATCGCGTCCGCCCTCGGCATCCAATCGCTACCGATTAGCTCGGTCTATAGCGGTACGAAGGCATACGTATTGAGTTTCAGCCGTGGTCTGCAGGCCGAACTGGCGCAAACGAAGGTGAAGGTTCAGATTGTTCTGCCCGCCGCCACCGCGACCGATATCTGGGACAGCGCCGGACTACCGCTCTCCTCGCTAGATGTGAACAAGGTCATGAGTGCGGAGAACCTCGTGGACTCCGCACTTGCCGGCTACGCCAAGGGCGAGATCATCACCTGGCCATCCGTCGGGGACGAGAAGCTTTGGGAAAAATTTGACGCTGCTCGGGCTGAACTATTCGATGCCTCCCAGACCGGAAAGCCCGCCGCTCGTTACGCGGTGGCGTAAGCACGAAGAAGTCAAACGAGTCGAACTAGATTGCAGTCTGCACCTGCGGACTGTCATTCACACACCAAAGGTGTTGGGACCAAGAAAACCGAGCTGGAACTGGACATATGAGACTTGATGGAAAGATCGCCGTCATCACAGGCGGAAATTCTGGTATTGGACTGGCGACAGCCAAAACCTTTGTTGCCGAGGGCGCCCGAGTGTACATCACGGGGCGTCGCCAGACCGAACTAGATGCTGCTGTGGCAACACTCGGTCGCAATGCCGTCGCCGTAAACGGCGATGTCTCGAAACCGGCGGATCTTGATCGGCTCTATAGCTTGGTGCGCGAGGAAGTGGGGCATATCGACATCGTGTTTGCTAACGCCGGAATTGCCCGAGTGGCGGCACTTCCCAAGGTGACGGAGGATCATGTCGACGCGCTCCTCGACATCAATTTCAAGGGCGTGATCTGGACTGTGCAGAAAGCACTTCCGTTGATGGGCCGCGGCGGCTCCATCATCCTGAACGCTTCGATCGTCGCGAGCAAAGGTTGGGGAGACTGGAGCATCTACAGCGCAACAAAGGCGGCAGTTCGATCGTTCGCACGCACGTGGTCATCCGACCTCAAGGGGCGGGACATTCGCATCAACGCCGTTAGCCCCGGGATCATCGCAACGCCTGGCCATGACAACACCGGCGTTCCAAGCTCGGACGTGGAAGAGTTCTTCGCTTATGCGGCGACAATCACGCCGCTCGGCCGCGTTGGAAGGGATGACGAGGTTGCAAAGCTCGTTACGTTTCTTGCGTCGGACGAAAGCAGCTTCGTAACTGGAAGCGAATTTTTCGTCGACGGTGGAATAGCACAGATTTGACGGACACCAAAAGGCTGAAACGACGAGCGTCTCACATCTATCAGAGCTAGAAAAGGGATTATCATGAGTTCAGCGCGATGTAACCGGCGCCGTCGTCTATCTGGCGAGCGATGCTTCGGGATTGGTGACCGGTTCTTCGGTGGTGATCGACGGCGGTTGGACGGCAGATTGAAGACATCTTGCGAGGCATGCGCCATGATTGCCGTCCGTCGGAAGTATTTTTTGAGCTGAACTAACCAAACGTATTCACGTGGGAGTCTCACTATGCCTTACCTTCGACTTGACCTTCCGGGGCGGTATCCCGGCGAAACCAAACGGCGGCTCGCGGCGCAGCTTTGCGAGGCCTATGCCGAAATCATGCAAACTCAGCGTTGGCGCCCCAATGTTGGCATTGCGGAACTCGGGGAGGACAACCTCTTCCACCTCGGTCCCGACGGTCTCGAACCGGTCGCGATGGTGATGGTCGAGTTTCGACGCGGTCGTCCGGATGAGGCT
The DNA here is from genome assembly GCF_049949265.1 of Bradyrhizobium genosp. P. Classification (NCBI taxonomy): domain Bacteria; kingdom Pseudomonadati; phylum Pseudomonadota; class Alphaproteobacteria; order Hyphomicrobiales; family Nitrobacteraceae; genus Bradyrhizobium; species Bradyrhizobium genosp. P. Next base: position 7,502,159 of record NZ_CP188195.1, read on the forward strand.
CGTCTGGCGCTGGGCCGTCGGATCGTCGACCTCTGCGCTTCAGCGCTCGATATCCCGCCCAAGATGGTTCTTGTGGAGTTCACGCCACATCCCGGCACCGAGATCCTTCGCGACGGAGACTGGGCGTCGGACTGGACACCATCTGAGGCGGCCGCGCGGCCATAGAGCAAGGAGCAAAATAACAATGCCTACAGCCAAAATCCACGTCCACGAGGGAACCTACGACGATCAGAGACTGGCCAAGCTAGGAGAGGCAATTCAGGCAGCGTTGGAGGCCGTTCTAAAGATTCCCTCCGAGGATTACTTTCGGATCTTTCACGTCCTGCCGGATAAGAGGTTCGTACATACCCCGGCCTTTCTCGGAGAAAAGTACACCAAGGACTTCATCCTCTTGGAGGTGACGTTTATCGCCGGACGTCCGAAGGAGACCCGATTGGCGTTGCTGAAGGAGCTTAACGCCCGGATTGTCGAGGCGGTTGGCATTGCGCCCGATGACCTCAACATCCTGCTTTATGAATTACCTGGCGAGAACATCTCGTTCGGGCACGGTTTGGCGCAGCGGGCTCACATATCTTCCGGAACATAGCGCTCGTTCCTGCGCAGCGGCCAGGCATACCGGCAACGGCCGCTCCTGCTTGGCCGTTGTCGGCTCTTTGCGATCTTGGTGGGCTGAAAGCTGACCACGAACTTTTAGCCGTCAGACCGCGAACGCAAATCGCTATTGAGCTAGTTCGGCTTCTGCATCGTCGGGTGCGGGAAATCGAGCGTTACGCCGAATAACCTGGGGCGGCTGTCCGAATGCCCGAAGGAATGCGCGCCGCATCCGATTACGGCCGGCAAATCCGGTCAGGCGGGCGACGACATCGATCGGGTGGCTTGTCCTTATCGTAAATCAAATCCGGCCATATTGATGGTGCAGTCCGCCCAGGATCGGATGGCAGATAATACGTCCAGCTGTCTCGGCGGCGCGTGACATCGGCGCGTCTATGTTCAATGACAAGTGGGTGCGCGTGCCCTTATGGTAATACGCCGTTACACGCCGCGTCCGTCGAACGAACCTAGAAACCCGAGATCTTACGCAAGACTCCCTCGTCAACGGGGTGGGTGCAGCATTTCGTCCAGCATGCTCACTGGCGATCAGGCTTAAGTGCTGATCGTATTTTGTTTTTTCGGCTCAGTCAGTCCAATCCATCACGAGACCCATTTTGGGCTAGCTCCCGCCCCAACGATCAAAGCGGAAAGAAATTGGTCTACTTCGCGCGAATTGTTGCCGATGCCTCATCTGAGGCTTTGCCTTGCGGGCTCCTGCCCTTCTGTGCGCTGTAATGCGCCACAGTACTCTGATCGCAGAGGAACGTGGATTTCATACTTCGATCAGGGTTAAGTGGCGGACATATCTTAGATCAACTCTCGCATCTGAGAGGAAGTGAGAACGAACACCCTCACAAAACTACGCCAAAGCGCGCGATAGCCGCCGGCGGCCCCATTCCCACTCTATTGTCCTGAGCGATAATAACCCATTGATTTATAAGCGAAAGTTTTTTCTGCACACGACGAAGAACCGTCTCTTCGATCCGTCAAAAATTTGCGCTCTTGATTTCCAAAGGGGAATTTCGCTCATTTAGAATCTGCGTGGTCTCAGCGACTATCGGCGGCTATTGGTCGATTTTTTTGAACTCGGCGACCAGATTGCATACGCAGTCCGCTCGGAAAAAAGACCGTCAGCGACAATAGCACGATCTATTTCACCGCCCCTCATTCGGGGCTGACGCCATCATCTGTGGCCGGTCTGGCGATCACATCATCTGCGGGCGGTTTAATCTCCCGAAGGACGTCGATGAAGGCCCGCAAGCTGGCTGGAACATTCCGCCGACCGGGGTAATAGAGGCATAGGCCGGGCTCTGAAGGCAGCCATTTGTCGAGCACGCTAACCAGACGACCGGCAGCGACATCTTCCGCGATCCACGCCTCACGCATGTAGGCGAGCCCGGCCCCGGCCAGCGCCGCTTCCCGCACCAGTGTCGGTTCGTCGAGCGTGAGCACGCCGGGAACATCGATATTGAGCGCCTCCGAGCGTTGTTCAAACTCCCAGCGATAGATGCGGCCGCTGGGCAGGCGGGCGCGGAGGCAGCGGTGTCGTGTCAGATCGGCGGGCGTCCTAGGCGGCAGATTCTCCTCGAAATAGGCCGACGATCCCACGACTGCGTAACGCAGGTCAGCGCCAAACGGGACCGCGATCATATCGCCCGGCACCATATTCCGCGGGCGAATACCGGCGTCGAAGCCGCCGGCGACTATGTCGGTGAGGCGACCTTCGGTGACGATTTCGACCTTCACGTCCGGATAGCGGCGCGAATATTCGAGCACGACGGAAACCAGAATGCGCCGCGCCGCGGTGACAGTCGCATTGATTCGCAACGTGCCGGCCGGCTTGTCGCGGAAGTCGTTGACGCCCTCAATCGCGCTCCGGATTTCGGAAAGCGCCGGGCTGATCCGGGCAACGAACTGCTCGCCGGCTTCCGATAGAGACACGCTGCGCGTGGTCCGGTTGAACAGGCGCACGCCTAAGCGCGCCTCCAGACCATTCACTGCACGGCTTAGCGCCGTCGGTGACATTTCCAGGTCGACGGCGGCCGCGCGAAAGCTTCCCCGCTTCGACACGGCTACCACGGCATCCAATTCCACTAGGGCCGATTCACGCATTATCGCGCTTTCCGCACCCGGACATGCCGGTCTGTATCACTTATCGGCGCAATCCTAACAGCCGATCTTGGGGAAGGAAATCGAAACGCACGGAGGATTGTCATGGATTACGTAAGACTTGGGGCGTCGGGCCTAAAGGTGTCCCGCCTGTGCCTGGGCTGCATGAGCTACGGACAAGCAACAACCGGGTATTCTCATGCGTGGGCCTTGAGCGAGCAGGATGGCCGGAGCTTCATCAAGCGCGCCCTCGATCTGGGCATCAATTTCTTCGACACGGCCAATAACTATCAGGACGGCGAGAGCGAAGCGGTGCTGGGGCGCGCCATCCGCGATTTTGGCCTCCGCGACGAGGTCGTCCTCGCTACGAAAGTGGCTGCGCCAGTTCGGCCAGGACCCAACGGCCGAGGCCTTTCACGGAAGGCGATCCTGTCCGAAGTCGACAAGAGCTTGCAGCGGCTCTGCACGGACTACATCGATCTCTACCAGATCCATGTGTTCGACACGCAAACACCGCTCGAGGAGACGCTCGCCGCGCTCAATGACGTGGTCCGCGCCGGCAAGGTCCGCTATCTCGGCGCAGCAAATTTCCATGCTTGGCAGTTGATGAAGGCGATCGGACTTCAACGCGCGAATGGGTGGCCGACCTTCATATCGATTCAGAACCTCTACAACCTTCTCAATCGCGAAGAAGAGCGCGAGATGCTGCAGCTCTGTTTGTCCGAAGGGGTGGGAGCCAATCCTTGGTCGCCGCTTGCGCGCGGGCGCCTGACGCGCCCTTGGTCCGACGAGCCGACAACCGACCGTGCAAAAACTGACGCCTTTGGGAAAAGCTTATTCGAAAGCACGGCAGCGATCGACAAGCCGATTGTGGACCGTTTGATCGAGGTCGCCCAACAGCGCGAATTGCCGGCTTCGCAGATCGCGCTGGCATGGATGCTTCGCAATCCAGCAATCGCCGCGCCGGTTGTCGGCGCGACCAAGCTCAATCATCTTGACGACGCTGTCACCGCCGTTTCCGTCGAGCTTTCAAGCGAAGAGGTCGACCGCCTCGAAGAACCCTATCGGCCTCATCCACTACCTCCTCAGCTCGCTTGACGCCGTGCCCTGAAGAGCTTGGGACTACCAAGAGCACAGACAACAAACCCGCCGATTTCTACGCTGGGCTGCGCTGCAGCTCTCTCACAGACATATTGTGCTTCCCTTTCGTCATGTCTCGGTTCAGATGGTAGTGATAGGGATTGAGCGATGGGCTTGTGAATCAGACTGAGATGCGTGGGGTTAGTCGTCGAGCTAAACACGGGAAGTAATTATCTCCCCCTCACTCCCACTCAATCATTTAGGAGCACACTATCGCGTTGACCTGCCAGCACAATGTCCCAAGACTGACGGACAAATTCCGACGGTACGTCCGCCCTAACTTTCCGGTCTTGAATTCACAGGAAAATTTGGGCACCCCAAACAAGCTGTCGTTCCAGCGACTATCGAAGTCGATCGGGCAGTCCACGATATATGCGCCTGTGTGGTGTGCGGCCTTCGCTCGATTTCCGACTGCTGTGCTTTTCCCGATACCGTCAATTTCCGGAGGCAAGTTAGTTTACGCCTGCATGCGGCCTTGAGCGTCTTTTGTCCTCCTCAGGCTGTCGTAGCGGGCACAGTCGGCCGTGGGCGCGTGCGGCCACCGGCTCGTCTGCGAAAACGTTCGCGCCCCCAACGCCGCGAATAGAAAGCGGAGCCTGGCCATGACCTGTTGCTGTGGTCGACACGAAGCCGGGAATACCGGCTGTCAGGTCCTCCAGCGTATCGATATTCGCAGCGCTTAGGCTAGCAACGTCCATCGCGCTTACGGCGACCGGCACGTCCTGCAATCGTTGATCGCGACGCTGCGCGGTAACGATGATGTCCTCTGTACCTTGAGACGCATCCTGTTCGGGGGTCGCGCCGCTCACAACCTGCGCTGCGCATTCTGTCGAGGCCAACGCGAGCGCCGCCGTCGCAAACATCACTTTCATTCCATCCTCCCTCAATTTTGGCGGGCAGATGCGCTCCGACGAAATGGGAGACCGAGACGGGAACATGCCTAGATGGTCCCGGCGATGTTGACGGCTGAAGCGCCATCTCCATCAGATCCAGCCTTGCCCTCCTTCTGCTCGACTCTGCGAGCTTGTAGCAGGATTAGTAAGTTCATATATTAGCGACAATATACGAACCGACATGCCGCATATCGCGCTTCTGGTATTGAACGGCGGTGCATCTCCTTGCGAAAGCGACTATCAACGCGGCAGGAAGGCAAGGCTATCGATGCAATCAGGAGCTAAGATTCGGGGCGCTGCTCCACTGCGCACCGGACTCTCCGGGCGCGAACGACCTTGCTCGGCAATGCGCGCCATCGACATACTGGGGGACGGGTGGGCCTTCCTCGTTCTGCGCGAGGCGTTCTTCTCCGTAAGGCGGTTCGACCAGATCCTTCGGCATACTCAAGCACCCCGTGCCGTCTTGGCGGACAGGCTCGATCGACTGGTGCGCAACGGGTTGCTCAAAAAGGTGCGCTATCAGGAGCGCCCTGAGCGCTTCGAATACCGGCTCACGCCGATGAGCCACGATCTCTACCCGGCTATCGTTCTTATGATGAACTGGGGCGACCGTTGGCTTCAGACCGACGGCCCGCCCAGGCGGCTGATCCACAAACCCTGCGGATCCGAGTTGATAGGGAAAGTCATTTGCTCGCATTGTGGTGAGGAAATCTCCCCGCGTGATGTGACTCCGCAGGCAGGCCCCGGAATGGCTGAAATTGAGTCCCAGCCGACAGAACGTCTCCGACGGCCGAGCGACAAAGATGTTTACTGCAGGGGGCGTGCGTGCTCCGTAGCACGCACCTTGAGCGTCATTGGCAATCGGTGGGCAGCGCTTACCCTCCGCGAGGCTCTGTCGGGAGCCCGGCGCTTCGACGAATTTCAGGCGCGCACTAACCTGCCAACGACCACGCTCACCAGTCGTTTGCGCCTGTTCGTGGAAAACAGAGTTTTGAAGCGGGTCGCATATCAAGACCGCCCCGCGCGATACGAATACCGCCTCACCAAGATGGGCTACGACCTCTATGGGATCAGCACCGCGCTCATGGCATGGGGAGATCGCTGGACGTCCGAGGACAAAGGGCGCCCACTGCTCCTGCAACACAACACCTGCGGTCATCTGTTCGAGCCGACGATCGTCTGCAGTTGCTGTGCCGGCGCCATCGACGCACATGACGTTGAGGTCGAGGAGCTGGCGAGACCGGAAGACACCGCCGATAAACGCGCCACGGGCTGACGGCAGCCGGCACCGTCATTCAGTTCACCGAACCACACTGGCCCACCCGTAAGAAGCGCGCGCCTCTTCCCGCGTCGTTCCATCGGGACGCGCATCCGCGCATCGATCGATGAACTCGTGCCGCCCCATCATTCCATTCTCTGTGCTTCCGTGTCGTGCCCCGCCATCGTTCAATTCCGCCCGATCCGTGATTTTTCTGGACATCCCGGCCAATAGGACCAATAATTGAACTGACTCGAAAAGTAGCCTGTCAGATTGGTTGGGAGGGGATGCATGGATTTCACGCTTTCCCCGCGTGACCGAGATTTCAGTGGCCGCATTCGGCACTTCATGGATGAAGAGGTGCGACCGCAACGCACTGCCTATCTACAGGAGCAGCTAAGTGGTGATCGCTGGCGGCCCCTGGACGTCATCGAAGATCTGAAAGCTAAGGCAAAGCTCGCAAGTCTCTGGAAGCTCTTCATGCCGCCAGCCCCTGCCGGCCCGGAGCGAGATGCCGCCTTTACGTTCATTGGCGAGCGCCTGAGCAACGTCGAATATGCGCTTTGCGCCGAAGAGATGGGCCGCGTCGCCTGGGCATCAGAAGTCTTCAATCGCTCGGCCCCCGACACCGGGAACATGGAGGTGCTCCATCGCTACGGCACGACGCCGCAGAAAGACGCCTGGCTGACACCTTTGATGGATGGCCGCATCCGTTCGGCGTTCTTGATGACCGAGCCGGACGTGGCGTCGTCCGACGCGACGAATATCCGCACCTCCATTCGACGAGAGGGCGATCACTACATCATCAAAGGTCGTAAATGGTGGTCCTCGGGCGCAGCCGATCCACGATGCAAACTGGCGATCGTCATGGGGAAGACCAATCCCGACGCGAAACGCATCGCCAACAGTCGATGCTCCTGCTCGACATGACATCCCCCGGTGTCACGATCGAACGCACTCTCCCCGTCTTTGGTTACGACCATGCCCCCCACGGGCACGCGGAAATCCAACTCACTGACGTCCGGGTGCCGGCGGAAAGCATCCTGCTTGGCGAAGGGCGCGGCTTCGAGATCGCGCAAGGGCGGCTTGGTCCAGGGCGGATACATCACTGCATGCGTACGATCGGAGCCGCCGAGGAAGCACTGGAGGCGATGACCCGTCGTCTCCTCACCAGAACCGCATTCGGCCGGCGGATTTCAGAATATTCAATATGGGAGGACCGCATCGCGCGAGCGCGGATCGACATCGAGATGACCCGCCTCCTTTGTCTGAAAGCCGCCGATATGATGGATCGAGCCGGCAACAACGCCGCACAAAGCGAGATCGCGATGGTCAAAGTTCAGGCGCCGATGATGGCGCTGAAGATCATCGACGACGCCGTACAGGCACACGGCGGGGCCGGCGTCTCGGACGATCTGTTGTTAGCCTCCGACTGGGCTCACATCCGCACACTTCGTATCGCCGATGGCCCTGACGAGGTGCATGTCCGATCCATCGCTCGCGCCGAATTAAACCGATACCGGGAGCTCGTGCGATGACCGATCTCAACACGGACGCACTCTCGCGTTGGATGAACACCTCGCTGACAGGCTCCCCGACTGTCAATAGTGTCGAGAAGTTCGCTGGAGGCCAGTCGAATCCGACATATCAACTAGAGACTGGTGGGGGACCATTCGTCCTGCGCCGAAAGCCTTTCGGTACGCTGCTTCCCTCAGCGCACGCAATCGAGCGGGAGTATCGCATCCTCGCTGCTCTTCATCCAACTGGATTTCCTGTACCTCGTCCCATAGCCCTCTGCGAAGACAGAGACGTGCTCGGCGCGCCCTTCTATCTGATGGAGCTGGCCGACGGCCGAAACTTCGTCAATGGCACGCTGCCGCATGTATCGCCCTCTCTTCGACGTCCGATCTACGAAGCGATGGTCGACACGCTGGCTGAGCTCCACGCCATCGATCATGAAGCGCTCGGGCTCTCGGATTTTGGTCAAGCCGGCAACTATTTCGCCAGACAGGTTGAACGATGGACAATCCAATACAGGGCAGCCCAGACCGATCACATCCGCGAAATCGAACTGCTGATAGATTGGCTGCCAAAAACGGTGCCAGCCCATACGCAGCGTTCAATCATCCATGGCGACTTCCGACTAGACAATCTCATATTCTATAACGACCGCCCCGCCGTTCAGGCGGTGATCGACTGGGAACTCGCGACGATTGGCGATCCCCTGGCGGACTTCACCTATTTCGCTATGCACTGGTTGATGCCACAGGACGGCAGATCAGGCCTCGGCGGCGTCGAATTACACGACGAGGGCATTCCGACACTCGACGAAATTGTCGAGCGTTACTGTGCAGCCACGGGCCGCGACGGTTTACCCGACCTCCATTGGTATTTCGCCTACAACCTCTTCCGCCTCGTCGGCATTCTGCAGGGCATCAAGAAGCGTGTCGCTGAAGGTAACGCCTCTAGCGAAGACGCCCCTCAGTTAGAAAAGCGCATCGTCCCGCTCGCTCAGATCGCGTGGACAGAGGCACGCAAAGCCGGCGCCACAGCTAAATAGGAGAAGCGAATTGGATATCTTCGATCTCAGCGGCAAGGTCGCTATCATTACGGGCTCATCTCGCGGGATCGGCCGGGCAATCGCCGAAGCGCTCGTTGACGCCGGCGCGCAAGTCGTCATCTCAAGCCGCAAGCAGCATGCGTGCGACGAGGTTGCCAATGCGATTAACGAATCGCACGGGCAGGACCGCGCACTGCCGATTGCCGCAAGCATTTCCGACAAGGCCGGTTTGGAAACCTTGGTTGCGAAAACCCGCGAGCGCTTTGGCAAAATCGACATCCTCGTCTGCAACGCCGCCTCAAATCCATATTATGGTCCGCTCTCCGGCATCACTGACGATCAGTTTCGCAAGGTTTTTGAGAATAATGGCTTGCCAATCATTGGCTGACGAGCATGGTAGCTCCCGATATGGCCTCACGGGGAAACGGCTCGATCATCATCGTCTCTTCCATCGGCGGTTATCTCGGATCGACGACGATCGGCGCCTACAACATCTCCAAGGCCGCCGATTTCCAGCTCGTGCGAAACCTCGCGCGAGAACTTGGCCCTCATAATATCCGGGTCAATGCTATCGCCCCCGGCGTAGTTCGCACCGACTTTGCGCGTGCGCTATGGGAAAACCCTGCGTACGAGGCAGCACTTCAAGAATCAACGCCGCTAGGCCGCATAGGCGAACCGTCAGATATCGCGGGAGCCGCAGTCTTCTTGGCGTCCAGGGCGGGGTCGTTTGTCACAGGGCAAAGCATAGTCGTGGATGGCGGATCGATGATCGCAGGTGCGCCATGACTAGGGCGAGGCTGTCAGACTTGTACTTTTGCCATCCACGCAGGTGAGGGCATCGTGGGAGCAGCCGGGCACAAGCAACTGGACGCGGCGGCTCAACGTCGACTGCGAAATGCCAAGGACCTCTGCGGTTCTCCGGAAACTACCAGTCTCCGCCGCGAGGATAGCGTATTTCAGGTAGCGCAGGTCGAAGGCTATATCCGGCACTACTTGTTCTTCCCCATTCTCTCCAACGATCCTAGACCGCGGCCGTCGATGCGCGGCGATCAGGCCGCACTGTCAGCCACATCTGCGAACTGACGTCGCGCAGCTCTCTCGCGGACACGGCCGGTCGCGGCGGCATGATTGCCCGATAGACCTCAAGCCGATTTCCGCGATCGCTTCGTCTTGCCAGCAGGCCACGTCGAGAGTGCCTGCTCGGCCACAGCTTCAAGCTTCTCACGGCTGAACCCGGCTTTGGCCTGAACCGCCATGCCATGTACCACCGCCATCAAATATGCGGCCAGAGCGTAAGGCTTTGTGCTCTCCGAATAACGTGAAATCTTCGCTCGGGCGCCACGTCAGCGTGGCTTCGGGCGAGAAGTCGTTGAACTTGCGCCGCGGCACGGCCGTCGTGATCGGCACGTAGAAATTCTCGGGATACAGGCTCTTTATCTCGCTCGAATACCGGCCGCCGACCGACAGCTCGAGCGTATCAAAAAGCGTGTAATTGGCCTGCGCAAATGCGGAATAAGTGTCTGACTTCTGCGTCGGTGCGACGTGCGAAGCATGACGTATCAGATGCTTCTCCCGCGTTGTTGAACAGGGTGATAGGCGCGTTCGCGTTATACGCCGCGATGAACACGTCGTAGAGATTGACGTGCTGGTAATAAGCGCCGGCAACGAGCTTCAGCGGACCGGCGAAATCGGTGACGACGCGGAATTCCTGAGAGAATTCGCGATCGCGGAGCGCCTGGTAGTTGGCGAGCAGTTGCGCGGGATTGATTGCGCCGTTGGTCGTATCGACGTACGCCGTGTCGGCATAATAATAGCCGGTGTTCGACGCGAGCTGGATCGTATCCGAGATGTCATAGTCCATCTCCAGGCTGGCGAGCAGCTGCTTCTGGATCAGATAGGGCACGCCGTTGCCGTCGTGCCGATCGACGTTGGCGAAATTGGGCCCGAGGTTCGAGCGGACCACCGTATCGTTGATGCTGCAATCGAGCGTACCCGCGCCGACGTGCGACACCACCGTCGGGCATTGCACCATCTGCTGGTTTTCCGCCGGCACATTGGTGGTCAGCTTGTTGTAGCTGAGCTTGAGCCGCGCGTTGAAGGCGCCGCCCCTACGAACCGGCAATGACTGTAGCGGAACACCCTCTTTGCCGGACCGTCTCAGAATAAGGCAGGCTGCCAAACGAGTATTGTCAGAGCAATTTGCATCGGGCTTAGAGGCGCTGCTAGCGGGCGGCCATAAGCCGCTATAAAGCCAGATCCGAGAGCCAATTTCGATATTTCAATTCGTCGCCCGAGGTAATCCGCCTCGTCGTGCTGATGTACATCCGGTTTCCGTTGTCGCTGCGGAATGTCGGGGATCTGCCCTTCGAGCGAGGGATCGACCTTAGCCATTCGACGGACAGGTTCTGGTGGAACAGGTTCGGGCCGATGTTCGCAAGCGAGGTCCGCCGTCGTCGCGTCGATCGCATGCGCGGCCAGCCTGGGGGCGTCCCCTCGAGCCCGGCTCGTAATTTACTGTCGGTGCCGGCACCGCGGAAACGTCACAGCAAGGCCGAGAATTCCGTAAGTTTCGCTATTGACTCCAGTAGTTGAACTGACTAGTGAAATGGTAAGCCCGACGCGAAGCCGGGCCTGGAGAAGGAGCCACGGGAGACGGCTGTTAGCACAGCCCATGCGTGTGGACCCCAATCTCCCAAAAACTGCCGAAGACCTGACTCTGCCGCACCGTCGGTTGAGAGCGGCAGCATCAGTTGAACCGATGATATTGAAGGAGAGACCAGTATGGGACTGTTCCACACCATTTCGCCGCCGGAACCCAAGCTCCCCGAGTTCCAGCAGCTTTTGTTCGAGGCGCGCGATCGCGTCGCCTACATCACGCTCAATCGCCCTGACGTCACAAACGCGCTCTCGATCCAACTTTCGAACGACCTGACCAAGGCGGTTGAATATCTGCGCGACAGCGAAGCGTTCAACGTCGTCGTAATCAAGGGCGCGGGCGGAAACTTCTGCGCCGGCGATGATCTGACCGAGATGGGATCAGGCGCATGGGGCAATGGCAATCAGGTCATGCGCCGCGTGCGTTTTTATCAGCATATGGCCAATACGCTGGAGGAACTCGACAAAGTCACGATTTGTGCGGTCGACGGTTACTGCGTGGGTGGCGGCCTGGAGATTACCATGGCGTGCGACTTCGTGATCTGCACGGAACGTGCGCGCTGGGGCATGCCTGAGGTCGATTGGGGCATCACGCCTGGCTGGGGTGGCACCACGCGAATGGCGCGTTTGATCGGGCGCCGCAAGACGAAGGAAATCAACCTGCTCGGTGCGCTTCACCCCGCTCGTCGCGGCGTCGAGCTTGGCCTCTTTAGTCGGATCGTCGATAACGACGCTCTCGATGAAGAGACTGCGAAGCTGGTCGATCTCTTGCTGATGAAGAACCAGCAGGGCGTGCGGCAGCTCAAGTTCATGATCAACAAGAATGTGGAGACCGATCTCTATACGGCTCAAGGCTTCGAGGCTCTTGGTGCCGCGTTGACGGGTACTGTCCTGGGCGGCTGGGAGGTGCCTGATGCCGACGGCAAGCATGGTTGGCATGATTACAAAAGTAAGGATCCGAACAGCGCGATCCGCAAGCGTCGCGAGGCCGCGCTGGACTTCTGGGTGGATTGACGCCGATGCCGCAGGACACGATCTTCGAAGTCTTCGCGGATCGGGTAAAAGCCCATCCTGAGGCACCGGCTATCATCGGACAGGGGGAGCGCGTCAGTTATGGCGCGCTCCACACCCGAGCGCTCCGTCTTGCCAGCGGACTGCTCAAGCGGGAGCTAAGCTCAGGCAGCCGCATCGCCTATGTCGGAAAATCGACCGTCGACTATGCCGCGCTGCTGCTGGCTTGTGCTGCAACCAACATTGTTCTTGTGGTCGTAAACTGGCGGCTTTCGCCGGCGGAGATGAACATCATCATCGCGGATAGTGAAGCTGAGCTTCTCGTCGCGAGCAAGGAGTTCGTGTCTTTGTTCACAGAAGCAAAAGTGACCGCCGGATGCGACGTGTTTGTCACCGGGGGGCATAATGTGGCGGCCTTACCCGCACTTTCGACTGTGGAAAGAGAAGTCGCTGTTCTGGATGACGCGTCGGATGATGAGCCTTTTGTTCAACTATATACGAGCGGCACCACCGGGCTTCCCAAAGGCGTTCCCCAAACGCATCGCATGCACCTCTCGGCCTATCGTGCATGGACGGCCTCTGGCTTCGGCCCCTACGCGGTGGGAGACACGGTGCTGGTCGCGCTGCCGGTGTTTCATACGATCGGCACGAATTTCATCCTCTACGCTTTGGTGCAGGGCGCGACGGTCTGGTTGCTGCGCGAGTTTGATCCCGACACGGTGCGCGATGCTCTGACGAGCGGCAATGTCCAATCGGTCACGCTCGTTCCTACTGTGCTTGCGATGATATCGGAGCCCGGCTTCTTCCGTGAGGGTGAGCCGCCGCGTCTCAATGACCTTATTTATGCAGGGTCGTGCATCCAACCCAAGGTAATGGAGCGCGTCCTCCGCGTGTTCGACAATGCGCGCCTACACCAGGTCTATGCCAGCACTGAAACGACCGGTGCTGGAACTATACTTTCCAACGAAGATCATCGCGGCGGAGACCACCTCTGGGCGTCAGCGGGGCGCACGATGCCCGGCTACGAGATCACGATCGTCGACGAGCATGGGGATATGTGCGCCGCGAGCACGGTGGGTGAAGTCGTTATCCGCGGTCCGTCGGTGTATAGCGGCTACTGGCGAAACGCAGCGGCAACCAAGGAAGTGCTGATCGGGGACGCCTACCACACCGGCGACGCTGGCGTACTGGACGAGCGCGGCTATTTAACAATCGTTGATCGCACGCGCGACATGATCATCACCGGCGGCGAGAACGTCTACCCCTCGGAAGTCGAACTTCCACTCTCTAGTCACCCCGCGATTGCTGAGCTTTCGGTGGTCGGATTGCCTGACGAAAAATGGGGACAGCTCGTGTGCGCGTTCGTCGTGCTGCGCGCGGGACATGCGCTCACGCTTGAGGACGTTCGGGGCCACCTCAATCCGGTGCTCGCCCGGTACAAGCACCCCAGGCGCGTCATCGCGATCGAAAGCATCCCGAAAAATCCCACCGGAAAGGTGTTGCGCAAAGCCCTGCTTGAGTTTGCCGGTGGAGGAGCCCAGTGAAGAGTTTCGTACCTCCGATCGAGGACTATCGTTTCCTTCTTGAGCGAGTGCTCGGCTTTGAAGCGTCGATGGCTGCGGTCGGAAACAGCGAAATCGGCGTTGAAGTCGCTCTCTCTGTGCTTGAGGAGGCGGGGCGCATATGCACCAACCGGCTCCAGCCCCTTAATCGCCCGGGGGACGAAGAAGGTAGTAGGCTTCCGCACGTTCGCCGTCGCGCTGGCCTCCTGTCCTACGCACGCGCCGCCATCTACGCGCCGACGGCCACCGGCTCCGGCGCCAGCATGATGCCCCCGGAAAAGCGAGGCTTCGCGTTGTCCATCGCTCCTGCAAGAAGGAATTTCGTCGCGACTGCTGTGGCGTTCCTAGAAACCGGGCGTTCCGGTTGCGCGACGCGATCCGGCAGCCATTATGAATCGAACGAGACGATCTCGGTGAGGCGTCCGTCACGCCACGAGGCTCTCTGCCGGCTGGCGGCTCATCGGAACGGGCAATGCAGCGCCGAGGACAGCAGGGGCAACGTTCCGCAGTCGCAACGCAAATTCAGATTCCAAAGCAGATCTGAAGGCGTGGAGGAATTCTTCAAGCAGATTACCACGAATCGAACGATAGAGGTTCCGCATTGCTCGCGACCACGAACGTGGATGTCGCACCGTAGGTTACCCGGGCATCAGTGGCTCCTACTCCTCCTAGCGGCCGACTCCCCACCCCTCGGCACCCAACAGAGCCCTTAACTACGGGGCTTTTTAGATTCTGCTTCATTCGCAGCGCGGGCTCTCTTCGCAATCGCTCGCTTCTCAGCAAGCCCTTTCATCGCGCGCTTCTTGGCGCCTTTCTTCCAGTTTTTTCTGATTTGATTTGCCGTCACGGCTTTCCTCATTCTTCCAACCCCTGCTCAATGTAGATTCTTCCAAATAGCGCGACAGCACCGCTTCCGCCAGATCTTACGCGGCGCGCGCTCGGTCCCGGGCTTAGCAGACGTCCGGATCTCGCCTTTTCGCGCGCTCAGGTACGCTGCACTAACCCGCCGGCGAACCGCCTGTTGGATATCCGCTTCCACCGAGTTAAGCGGAGTGTACAACAGGCCAGAGCTACACGAATGAACCTACGCCAATCTACCCGATAACCGCCGAGTGCCCTATTCCCACTCGATTGTTCAAATCGCACATAGCATATTGAAATTCCTCCGCAATTTTTTCTGCGGCCAAACATATTCCGACGATGGGTCCGCGAAAAAGTTACGCTTTTGATTCCAAAGGGAAAATCATCACAAAAATATTTTTGTGGTTTCGCCAGCTATCGGCATCATTCGGTCGATTGTAGCACTTCGAAGCGGCCGGCGCAGTGTTCGATCACCGTCTGCAAAGTACCGTCAGCGCGGTCGATCAAGGCGGAATTCGTCGACCGGCACGTCGACACGCCAAGCATTGCGAGGATGCACGATGAAGTCATCATCATAATGGTTTAGGCGGCAGTAAATCTCCGCCAAAGGCACGGTCGCGACATAGACCGCCGGATTCGCGAGATCATAGTACTCAACGTGATGTGCTGCGTACCAGATCGCTCTATCGAGCGGTGGCGCACGACATGCCCATACTGTGCGCCGGTCCTGCGCACCCCCGGAACAACGTGAGCCGGCCCTCCTTTTCAAAAGTTAGCGCCTGGCCCAACGGCTTGAGCATGCAGAGACGATCCCGATTGCACGCATCGAATACGGATTTGACCACCGATAAGCCGTGCTCGCAAAAATGAAATGAGTGCACGTAGGCGTCCAACCATGCCGCCCCGAGAGCTCCCATTGGGGCGACCATCCGATAGTTGCGGATGATGAAGCCGAGGCTCTCCGCCGGGATGTAGCCGTGGAAGTTTTCCCCGCGCGCAATCGCGTTTCTGACCTCGTTCGCGTCCCGCTCGGTCAGTCCGGCAAAATCCAGTCGTTCCAAATCCGGTCGCTCTCCTGGCGCCGCGCCGTCATCTTCCATCGAGGCCTCCACCGTGCTACCCGCGCCAAATTCAGCGATCTCCCGGCGTCGGCGGTAAAGAGCAGCGCGCATACCTAAGGTCGCTGGTTGCCGCGAAGGCCTAATTGTCGCTCCAACCACCTTGTGGAAATTTCAATCTCTGGCTATATTACTGGAAATATGCCAGAGGTCACTATGGGAAGTTCACAGAAGCGCGCCATCCAGAATTATCGATCCCGCCTCGGCGAGCGCGGCCTGGCACGCTTCGAGGTGCTCGGCCGGGATGCCGACCGCGATCTTATCCGATCGGTCGCAAGACGCCTTTCGGAGGATACGCCCGAGGCGTCTGAGCTTCGCGCCACCATGACCAAGTCGATCGCTGGCGAGCCGCCCAAACCAGGCGGGATTCTTGCTGCATTACGTCGTTCGCCGCTTGTAGGCGCCGATCTCGATCTTTCCCGACCGCGTGAAAAGGGGCGGAAGGTCGACCTGTGACGCGCTATCTCCTCGACACCAATATCATAAGCAACGTGGTCAAACCCCAGCCGTCGGAATCTCTCCTCTCCTGGATGTCGACGCAACGCGACGAGGATTTGTTCATCGCTTCGCTGACCGTTGCAGAAATACGTCGCGGGATTTTGGAGAAGCCGCGCGGCAAGAAGCGCGACGCACTCGACCAGTGGTTCTCCGGGCCTGAAGGACCCCAAGCGCTCTTTGCAGGGCGCATATTATCGTTCGACGACAAGGCTGGGCTGATCTGGGCGCGCCTGATGGCTGAAGGCAAAACGGCCGGCAAGCCGCGAAGCGGGCTCGACATGATCATCGCCGCAGTCGCTGGCGCGAACGAATGTGTTGTGGTGACTGATAACGAAAAGGACTTCGTCGGACTCAAGGTCGTCAATCCAATACGCGGAGCGATCTGATGCAGCGGCGGGGCACGGAATGGTCGGGAGGACGAGATGGCTGAAACTCAGATTGAGTGGACTGACTCCACCTGGAATCCTGTCGCAGGGTGTTCGATAATCACCGCGGGGTGCACACACTGTTACGCCATGGAAATGGCGAAACGGCTGGAGGCCATGGGTATCGAAAATATTCGGGGCTAACACGAAAGACGGGCAACGCACCGTTTGGAACGGCGTGGTCCTGGGGCGTCGAACGGGCCGATCATTCAATCCCGGCCTCCGTCGCCCATAGGGGGACCCACTATGCCTAAAAGCAGAGTAATTGCGTTCCGGCGGCAATCAGAATGACGCCTAAAATATATCGCGTAGTGACCTGGGACAGCCATCTCAAGCCGATCATCGTCCCGACGACCGCGCCACCGAGCGCGGCCACTGCGTAAAGGCCGAAGTAAGACGACGGAAACTGCCCGGCCAAGAGAACAGCGACTAGCCCGACAGCGGAGTTCGCCAGAATGAACGGAGCCGATAGTGCGGCGGTCTGCTTCGGAGCCGCCCAGCGCAACGCAATGAGCGTGGGTGCTAGGAAAACGCCTCCCCCGACGCCGGTAAGGCCCGAGACCAGTCCGACGACAGCACCAACGCCCAACCCGCCCCAGAGCGGGGTCTCTCGATCCCGATCAGCAGCAGGTTCGCGCCGCAAGATCATCGCGGCGCCAGCGAGAAGCAGTACGGCGCCCGTCGTGGTCTTGTAGACGTGTTCATCGAGAACGATGAAGCCGCCGGCGAACGCTGTCGGCAGCGACGAAAGCAGAAGCGGCCGCAGCTTCCGCCAATCGACGACTTTTTCGCGGTTGAAGACCCAGGTCGAGTACGTGGCGGCCACGATGTTGAGCGCAAGCGCCGTCGGCATCTCCGACGGAGGAAAGGCGGCGAACGCCATTAATGCCAAAAATGCGGTCCCGCCCGCCTGGCCTACGGTCGCATAGAGGAGCGAGATAACGCCGAAGAAAACAGCGAGCATGGCGGCCTGAAGCAGGAACGGAAAACGACGATGACGCATCCGGCCCGGAGAATCTAGGCCTGCCGCGGCCACAGCCAGCGCGCGAGCGGGATCGCGAGAGCCGCCCCGGCAAGCTGAGCCGCGACGAACGCCGCCATTGCGTGCGGAGCGATGCCGGCTAACGTATTGGACAGCGACCGGGCGATGGTCACGGCGGGATTGGCGAACGACGTCGACGCCGTGAACCAGTAGGCCGACGTGATGTAGAGGCCGACAGCGTAAGGAACGGCGGTCGGCGTGCGAGCAGCGACCCCGAAGATTGTCGACAGCAGACCGAATGTCGCCACCGTCTCGGCGATCCACTGCCCGGTCGTCCCGGCGCGCTCCGTGAGAGAAGACTGCCAGATGGAAGCTCAAACATCAGATGCGCGATCCAAACGCCAACGACCGCGCCGGCGAATTGTGCCACGACATAGATCGCCGCCTCCGTCCAGGTCACTCCGCCGCGAAAGACAAACGCCACCGTGACCGCCGGATTGAAATGGCCTCCGGACACTGGACCGAACATCAGGATCAACACGACGAGGATGGCACCAGTGGGGATCGTGTTGCGCGGAGCGCCAGCGCTACATTCCCGCCGGCGAGCCTCTGCGCCATGATTTCGGAGCCTACGACGGCAGCAAGAAGAAGGGCCGTCCCGAACTACTCGGCGAAGGCGCGTTGAGCGAGGTTCGGCATCAGGCGCTGCGATCGAGGGGAACGCGCTCGCCGTCTTCCTTGACGAACTCGCCGTGCTGCGCCGGCAGCAGGTCTGGGACCAGTTCGGAGGGGCGGCAGAGTTTCACGCCTTGCGGCGTTACCACGATCGGCCTGTTGATCAGGATTGGATGCGCCATCATCGCGTCGAGAAGCTGGTCGTCGGTCAGGGCTTCATCGCCCAGCCCGAGTTCCTGGTAAGGGGTGCCATTTTCGCGAAGCGGGTCGCGAACGGAGATTCCCATCCGCACGACAAAGCTGCAGCAGCAGCGCCCGCGACGGTGACGTCTTCAGGTACTCGATCACGTGCGGCTCGATGCCGGCGCCCCGGATCATGGCGAGCGTGTTGCGCGACGTGCCGCAGACCGGATTGTGGTAGATGATCGCGTCCATCGCGCAGGCCCTCGACCTCAGCAGCAGGCCGAAGATTGTTTCGGCGTCGCCTCGGGCGCGCAGCAGGCGGACTGCTTCTCACGGGCGACCCGCGCCTGGTTCTCGCCGAAGCCGTCGCCGTAGACGGTGCTCTCACCGGTCGTGTGGAACGTTTCCCAGGCGATACCGGCGGAATCGTCGATCCAGGATTTTTCGGATTTGGCGTAGCAGCAAGTCGTCTGGCCCTGCTCGATGACGTTGCCGCCCGCCTGGCGCAGGCGGACGTAGACTTTCTGCAGTTCTTCTGTGCCCTCGACCTGGATGCCTAGATGGTCGAGGCCGGGCTTGCGCCCCCGCGTCGAGATCGCGAAGTTGACGCGTGGATCCTCGAGCATCCACTTCGCGTAGTCGGATTTCACGACCGTTGGTTCGGCGGCGAACAACGCCGAATAGAAGCCGATGGACTGCGGGATATCCTCGACGGAGACGTGGACGTGCAAGCGCTTCATGGCGTGTCCTTTCAGGCTGGCACGTTGGCGCGCTTCCGCGCGGGTTTGCACGCCGCGGCCGGGAGGCATGACGCGCCGCCACAGCAATATTCGGTCATGAAGCCGAGCAACGCGTTCATCGTCTCGAACTGCGCAGCATAGATCATCGAGCGCCCGGCGCGCCGGACCGTGGCGAGACCAGCCATCCGGAGCCGGTCGAAGTGGAACGTCAGCGTGTTGGGCGGCAGATCCAGCGCTTCCGCGATCGCGCCGGCAGTCATGCCGTCGGGGCCGGCCTGGACCAGCAGACGAAACACGTCGAGGCGATTATCCTGGGCGAGGGCGGAAAGCGCCGCCACCGCAGCTATCTTTTCCATATTTCAACGATTATTGAAATGAAGAGTGCCTGTCAATGGGTTTCCAATCCGTGGGTATGCTGTCAGGAGTTGGCCGCGCGGAGCACTGACCCCGCGGTCGGTCAGGCCCGGCGCGTACTTACAGAACGCGACCGGGCCGCTCCTTCTCCGCCACCCTCATTCCTCGCAGGTACCAGTTTATGAAGCGCGCCCAAGGCCTCGACATCCCGCAAACCCTCGAAGAAATCTGCGATCCGAACCGGATGGCACTGGTCGTCTACGACATGCAGATCGGGATCCTGAAGCAGATAAAGAACCCGGAGGCGATCGTAGCCAAGGTCTCTCGCGTGCTTGACGCTGCCCGCGCAGCCCGCGTCCGGACTTTCTTCATGCGGCACATGTCGCTGCCGAAGGAGTTGATGGGCGCGTTCTGCCACCGCATGACGATGGCTTGGCAGCGCACCGACGATCCGGAGAAGGTCAATCCCTGGTTCCTACGGGACTCGCCGGGCTTCGAGATCACGCCGGAACTGGCTCCGCGCCAGAGCGAGGCGATCTTCGACAAGCTCACCATGCCCGCCCTGGAGGGCACACCCCTGTCGATCGCGTCGCGCGACTGCGGTATCACATCGATGGCGCTCGTCGGTGTCGCGATGGAAATCGGCATCGAGCCGACCGCCAGGCACGCCGCCGACCTCGGCATCGTTCCCGTCATCGTAGAGGACGCCTGCGGCAGCGGCCATGCCGAGGGGGCCCAACGCTCGATTGAGTCGCTGAAATTCGCCGGAGTCACCGTTTTCACCGACGTGAAGGAGTTCTGCCAGACGCTGAAGCGCAAAGGCGGATGAATGACTTCGCGCGATCCGTCGGCGCCGCCTTATCGCTGATTGGCGAAGCCGACCCCGAGCTTCTCGGCATCGTCGCTCTGTCGCTGCGCGTCACCCTGACGGCGAGCATCGTCGCGTTGTTGATCGGCGCACCCATCGGAGTCTGGCTTGCCATCACCCGTTTCCGCGGACGTCAGGTGATCATCGTGCTGACCAACGCGCTTCTCGGCCTCCCGCCGGTCGTGGTGGGTCTCGTGCTCTACCTCTTGCTTTCGCGGTCGGGGCCCCTCGGGTCGGCGGGACTGCTGTTCACGCCAACCGCCATGGTGATAGCGCAGACGATGCTCGCCGCCCCGATCGTGGTCGCGCTGGTGCACCGGCCATCCACGCTGCTCTGGGCGGAGTACGGCGATCTCGCGCGCACCGACGGTCTGTCGGCCGTGCGCAGCATCGCGCTGCTGTTCGCTCTGGGCCGGGCATCACTGCTGACCGCCTTTCTCGCCGCCTTCGGGCGGGCCATCGCGGAGGTCGGCGCCATCATCATCGTCGGCGGCAACATCCGCGGATTCACGCGGACGATGACGACGGCGATCGCGCTGGAAACCAGCAAGGGAGACCTGCCGCTGGCGCTTGGGCTCGGACTGATCCTGCTGGCGCTCAGCTTAGCGGTCTCTACCGTCGCCTTCCTGCTGGTGGGACGCGTTGGGGAAAAATAACCGCTCACCGCCGACCTGATAGCCAGCGATGGTCTCCTGCCCCTTCGGCGAGATGAGCCAGTCGATGAACGCCTGCCCGTCCCGCGCCCTCACATTCGGATGTTTCGCCGGATTCACCAGCATGACGCCGTACTGGTTGAACAGCCGCTTGTCGCCTTCGGTCAGGATGGCCAGATCGCCTCGGTTCTTGAACGACAGCCAGGTGCCGCGGTCTGACAGCAGGTAGGCGTTCGACGACGATGCCATGTTGAGCGCCGACCCCATGCCCTGGCCGATCTCGCGATACCAGCCGCCTTTCGCAGCCCCGACGTCGATGCCGGCTTCCTTCCACAGCCGAAGTTCGGCTTCATGCGTGCCAGAATGATCGCCCCGCGAGATGAACGGCGCCTTCGCCGCCGCGATCTTGCGCAGAGCGTCGACCACGTCCTTGTCGCCGCCGATATGCGCGGGATCGCTCTTCGGTCCGACGATGACGAAGTCGTTGTACATGACGTCGAAGCGCTTCACGCCCTGCCCGTCGGCCATGAACTTGTCCTCGGCAGGCCGGTCATGGACGAAGACGACGTCCGCGTCGCCCCGCCGGCCCATGTCGAGTGCCTGGCCGGTGCCTACGGCGACAACCTTCACATTGATACCCTGCGCTTTAGAGAACTGCGGCAGCAGGTAGCCGAAGAGACCCGACTGCTCTGTCGACGTCGTAGAGGCGACTGTGATGGCGCGCTCCTGGGCCTCAGCGGCGCCGAACCACCCCAAAACGGCGAAGATGATGACGACAATTCTCATCGATACGTTTTCCTGCTGGATCTGGAGTCGATCGCAGTGCGCGCTAGAATACGCCGCGGCGGCCGAAAAAACGCGAGAACGCGAAATTGCTCGCCTGTGCCTTATCAAAATCGATCAGTACAGCATTTGGTACAGCATGACACCTGACGACCCTGCTTAAGTGCTGATTGTACTTTCGTTTTTTCGCTTAGTCGGTCCAGTCCATCATGGGCCTATTTGAGCAAGTTCAGAGCAAGCAGCGGCAAGTTGAGAAATCTAGCTCTACCGAAGCGCCTCTCGGAGACCAAGTCCACGCTTTGGATGCTTTGTCGAGCGAGGGCCATAGGCAACGCGGATACTGCGCGGACGCAGTCGCGAGGGTGCTCTTGAGCTCACGCTAGGGCTGCAACTGCACGTAACCCTGCTGAACCAGTTCGACGACACGAAAGTTCGCCCCGGCGTTGATCTTCACGCCTGGCAGCATGTTGCCGTTCACCCAGTGATTATCCGTCATGGTCTTTCCGCATTCCTCGAATTGCACGCCGAGGCCCTGAAGTTCGGCGATTTGCTTCTTGTAGGGATTGCCGTCCGGCCAATTTCGCACGCGACCATAGACGGCGTCGTTGAGAACCATATAGCCGGAGGCACCGTGGAAGACCGCGACGATATGGGCCTTGACGCCGTCCTTTTGGAAGCGGGCGGTCATGACGCGCAGAAAAGAGAGCGCGGCCGGCTCATCGCCCTCAAAGGCGGGATGGCTGATATTCAGGACGATCTTCGCTTCCTTGATGTTCGCTGGGATGTCGATCTTGAGGCCACCATTACCTTCCCTCTCATCGGCCAAGGCGGGAGAGAGCGCGAGCAATGCGAGGGCAAACGCGGCCACGGCCGATTTGATGTGAGACCGAAAACCCGGCGCATGCTTCGGTTGCACGCGACAATTCTGAATTTTCATAAGAGGCTCCGTTAGAGGCTGGACCTATCCGTAACACGGACAGCCTAACCTCATATATCGACATACGGAACCTTGGCTTTTGTTGAGAGAAGCGATCGCGTTAGATTGAGGGCAGCGGAAGACAACAAGAGAAAGACTTGCACCGTCTTTGCGATGTAAAAATATGCCTGTAGCATCGGCGAATTCTCCTTGAAGGAAGGCAGTGGCGCCACACGAGTGGCGAAAAAACTTGAGAACATCATCCCAAACTTGAGTCCACGGTCCGTTTCACCCACGTCCTTTTCAAGGACGGTCGCGATGATGAAGTTGACCGAAACCGCCACGATACCAATCTCTCCAAGCACAGATGCCACAACACTTAGTCCATCCTGCTGCTCGGCTGAAGCAAGAGCTGACTGCAGAGAAAGAAAAGCCAGACACATAATATCCACGAGCACCAGACGCTCTATGACGCTGACGATTTCATTTTTTGCAAGAGCGGTCAGGGTGGTCACAAAGGAGATGGCACAGGTAAACAGTTTCAGGCCGGCTAAGAAAAGTTTCACGAATTTGCTGAAGCCCCCCGCAAACGGCGAAATGCCAGTCAACACGCCCGTTAAAAGCCGACCTGCTGCTGCGACATACGACAAGCTTGTTGTGGCTTGCCACGGCAGAGAGTCAGGGCTGGATACTTGCGCCTGTAGACCAAACGAAGCATGGGGAGCAGACTCGAACTGAACCCGGAGGGTCGCCTCGAAGGCATCCAGTGACCCGGCCTGGGAGAGTGCGTCCGCCTGTGCGCTAGAAAACGGGGCTCTTTGGAGCGGCGAAAGCTTGCAGGCCACCGTCGCGGGAATCGCCGCGATCAGGCAACTCGCATCCAGGATCGTCAACTTGCTCCCCGGCGCGACGATATTCTCGTAAATCCAGGTGATGACCGGAATATCGATATGGGCGTTTAGGATGGCAGAGACCGCCTTGACCGCGATCGCGGTGACGTCGCAGATGGCGACGACAATGTTCTTCGCCGTCTCGATTACCGCGCCCGTGAAAGCGGCGACCATGCGCTGGAAGATTTCTTCCAGATTGAAATTCCTGATGTTTTTGACAATATCGCTGGCGACGTCCTCGAACGCCGCCTGGATGGCCTTGATATCGTCTTCGCCGACGGCCTTGAGCAAACCCGCGATCGAGTCCGGCGGCAGGTCGGAATAACTTGCGCTCGCCCGGCCGAGCGTGTGCCGGTTCAGCTTGCCGATGATCCAGCTCGTTTTCGGATCCCGTGTGATATCTCCACCATTGCCGGCCTTGGCCACGGCCACGATGGTCATATGAGACACGCCGCCCGCCGGCAGATTGAGTTTCTGGCCAACGACTTTCGCTTTAAGGACATCCAGCGCGGTGGCGACCTCCTTGGCAGCCGTGGAGGCGGAAACCTCCATCTGCTTGAGACTGAGCTGCGTCATTGTCCGCATCACCTCATGGGTGTTGAGGATGTCGTCCCAGTCGAACAGGAAGCTCAGCCACAGGATCAGTTCATCGATCAGGGCGCCGATCTCGTGAAACACCCATTCGATCACGCTCCAGACCTGCTCCGCGAATTTCACCACGGCCGAGTACGCGCTCTTCAACCCGTGGATGACGATCCGCAGTCCGTCATCGACCTTCTCGATCACGATCATCTCGACTTCGAACAGGCCGTTTGTCACGGCTTGCCATGCATCGCCGAAAGCGTGATCAATCGTGTCGAAAATACCCTCCGGAGCGCCGAGGCGGGCCGGCGCGGCGGCGGCTGTCCGAAGCGTCAGAACATTCCCGTCTTGCAGATGCGAAACGTCGAGAGGGGTCGCCACGGCGCTGGTGAGTGGCTTGATGTCATATGACTCCGGGCCAGCATCGCCGACGTCGACAGTGACGTCATCGGCTTTGCCGGGCTGCGACAGGCGGGTTTGAACCTTGACGAGTTGCTGCAGGGACTTGGCTGCGTCGCCAAGCTTGCCCGATTGATGCGCGGGAATCAGCGGTATCTTCTTTTTGTCCCGCGTGATGGTTGCCGCCTTCAAATCGTCGGCACTGATGGATTTCAGCCGGTTTGCCACCACCGCCTTGGGGTCGAAGTCGATCGCCTCCTTCATGAAATCGCCGGCGATCCGGATCCTGGGGGTCGCGAGCCCCTCGGCCACCGTCGCGACGCTGAGCATGCCGAGAGCGTTTGTCTCGACCGTGGCGGCTTGGCCGGACTGGTCGACGAAGAAGTGCGACCCGTCGATGGAGACGAGGCATAGCGATGAAGCGGATATCTCGACGGTCTGATTGGCAAGCGGGACGCCATCGGCATCGCTCAGCACGATTTGGGTGGTATAGGCATCGCACTCCACGGTCTTGTTCAGATCGTGCGCATCGACCGGCAACAGGATCGATCGCGCCGACCATAGCGTCGTCGTCTTGTCCTGCGCGAGGTGAGTCAGGGAATGGTCCTCATCGACGGTGAACAGATCGATCTCGCCACTCACCGGATTGCGCCATGCCGTCATTTCCCCGATCTGCTTTTGCAGTGCGATCGGATGCCTCCAGCCGCCGGCAGGCTTTTCCTCGACAAAGGACAGGACGCCGTTGTCGTTCAACCACCAGACTTCCAGTCGGCCGTCGGGATGGCGTCCGGCCGCCATCGCAAGCGCCGAGGCATCCGGTCCCATGGACACGATCCTGGTGGACGCCTCCGACACGTCCGCAGCATCCTGCGTCATCTGCTGGTCCGGGCTGAGCCCGTAGAGGCTGTCGGTGCCGAGAAACAATTGTGTATCGCCCGAGGGCAGGCCGATGGCTGCAAGGGCGGTCGGACTGATGGTGACCGGCACGGCATGATTGTAGATGCTGAAATCGGGGAAAGACGTCACGATCACGCGCGTCGTGGCATCGTCAATGCGAAGCAGCGTGTAGATCAGGCCCTCGAGCCCCGGTATGCCGGCCTCGAGCTTGGAGTTGTGGCCGATCGCCATATCCACAACACCGCTGCCGTTGAGCGGCAAAGGGACCTCCTTCCAAATGGTGTCCCCTCCCTTCGGGTCGGGATGGAGGAAGAAGGTCGACATCCGTCGTTGCCCGTCGACGGCCGCCACCGCCACGACCGGCCGGCCGTCGGCAGTGGAGCCGGTTGTCATTGCGGTGATCTCGACGCCGCTGCGCGAGCCTCGCGGACTCCAGCGCTTCGGCCTCGGCGTGGGCGTGAAGTCCGTAGCGACATAGACTGTCCGCTGGTCGCCCGATTGCGGTGCGGTCGCGATCGCCAGGATCGGCGAACCGTCAACCGCCTGCGCCGCGCACAGATGCAGCGTGCGGACCCCCGCCGGCAGATCCGCACTGAGGTCGGTTCGTTCCCACCCCGTGCTTGATCCCGGCGCCTTGGCGAGCATGTAGACGTGCTCGTTAACACCGACAGAAAACAGCAGGAGCGTGCCGTCCTTCTGCATCGCCGCGGCAATGTCCCGGTCACCGGAAATCTCGCTTCCCGGTATGTAGTCTTTCATGATTTCTGAACGGAGGCTGACGTTGATCATCGGTCTCTCCTGCAGAGATTGGAGTATTGAAGGTTTTCGGGATCGCCTCAGGCGCGTGTTGCCAGCCGGGCTCAGTTTCGGATCGTTGTCGTCATCTTGAGATGGCCTTGTTCCGTCGTGGCGATGTCCTTGAAGATGAATTCGGAACCGGCCGCGAGAACGATGCGTGACTTCAGGTTCATCCCGCTGGCTTCGAGCGGCGCCGAAATGATTTTGGGCCAGGCCTGATTAGCCATCTGCTCAAAAATGCCGTTTACGGAGTTGTCTGAAATCGCCGACAACGCCGCATCAGCGATAATGGCGAGTACACCCTCAAATTCCCCAAGTGCGTTGGGATGCTCCTGAATCTGGTGGCTTGTCGTGCTGTTCCGGACGTTGAGGGTCAGGTTGTTTGCGGGGTCAAAGTCAAAAGCGAAATCGGCGTTCCAGAACATCTGGACGTCGGCATATCCGACATTGCTACCGGCCATGTCGTCGGCATCGACCCGCCATGCCACGCGGATCTGGCAGGAATATCTCGGCTCACCTGCGATCGGCTCAAAGGTGACGGTGGTGAATCTGCCGGATTGGTCCGGCCCCGATGCGGTGACACTATTGCCGGACTGTTTGAAATCCTGCGCCTGAAACCCGAAGAGCTTCGCCACAGGCGGTACCAGGAGCCCCATCACAAGGCGCTGGGCAATCACATAGGCGCCTTGGACCTGATCCGAGTTGAGCCAATTGGCGTCGAAGAGACCCGACTTGGCATCGGTTGGAACCGGACGACCTTTCGTTTCCGACAGGAAGTTAAGACTGCTCCGGCCAGGATCCGAGCCGTCCGCATAGATGGAATAGCTGGATCCGGTCGGTATGAACATCGCGTCCACCGCCGGCACTTTCTTGTTTGTCGCCGTGTATCCAAGGATGAACGGGTTGTTTGATCCGCGCAGGGTCTCGATCACACCTTGTACGACCGCCCGGAGCTGCGTGATCACATTCGGCGAGACGAGATCGGCAATCTTTACCCCCGCGGCCGGAACGAACTCGTAGCTATCGAGGATCAGATCCGCGTCCTCGAAGTCGAGGAACAGGTGCCTGATGTCGTACATGTCGACCGTGAAAGCAGTCAGCTGCCGCTTCACGGCGTCGGGAATGAGCTTGTGTGCCGCGATGTCCGCCTGGGCGATCTCGGCAAGACTCATATTGACCGAGACCCTGAGCCCCCACCCTGCCATCGGGATCGTATTCTTGACGACCGAGGGCTTGCCGCTCCCATCGCGCCCGAGGCTCGAATAGGTCATCGTCCCCCCGGTGAAGGGAAAGGTGACGTTGAGCGCTCTTGCACCGGCATTGCCGGTTACCGCGTTGACGGCCGGCGCCCCAACTTTAAGGTCGATAGCCCAGAACCCTTCTGGATCGGCAGCCGTCCACGAGGTCGGCAGAACGGAGAGAGCCGACAGCAACTCCAGCTGATTGTTTATCGTTCTCTGGCTGACGGCATAGACGAGGTCATAACCACTCAATCCAAGCATGTCTTCTCTCCCGACGCGGGTCATGGTCGGGAGACTTTCACGGCATGACGGGCACCCGTTAGTTCATCCGTCTCCGAAATTTGGGCATTTCGTCTCCGCTCCGCAGTTCGGCTTGCAATCGTTGACGATGGTTTAGGAACCGGAAAGCTCAGTACTTGAATTTCGCCAAAAAATGGCAACAACTAGAGATGTTTTCGTTAAGTCATTGCTGACTGCTGCGTTAGTCCCCATTCCGGTGGCAATCTGCGCGGCGTCCTTTCTGTTGCGGTCACGATACAACGGCAACCGAGAGCGGCCTCTCGCGTCAGGATTCGAGTTTCCAACTGCTCTTCGCATTGTGATCCCGCTCACTCAAAGACCGCTTGCAAGCGCATTTACCGGAAGCTACAGGCACAGGTTGAATTCGGGTTCGATGAAATGCGGTCGATGCTTCAAGGGCGCGGTGCGGACGTGTTGGAGCAATTGCGCGCGCGAACGAGGGGCATTTCCGAGATCATCCCGCTCACCTCCGAAGGCGATTTCGAGATATCTGCGCGATCGATCTGGCTGCCGATGGCAGCCGGGGGCGCGTTGCTGAGCGACTCCGCTACAACCGGGGTGCGGTACGAGCGCACGGCTGCGCATGTCGCCCTCGGTAGCGTGAACGTCTATCAAATCGCCGAATGTACCGAAGGAGAAATGGTTTTCAGCTCGAGCCGCCTCGAATTGACGTTGCGGCCTGGCGACATTTTCCTGGTCGATATGGCGCAATCGAGCCGGACCATTCTGGTCGAGGGTACCAATCGTCGCTGCCGCGTGCGGGCTTTGGTCGTACCTCGATCGGTATTGTCGCAGCGCCTTGCCCACCCGGATTCCGCGACGGGGTTGCTCTATCGAAACGATCGGCGCACAATGTCGCCTCTGGCTCGTCAGTATGCCGACATTTGGAGATGGGCTGAGAACGAAGAAGGTGATCCCGCCTTTTTGATTGACGCAATCGGCGATCTTATCGCTGACGCGGTAGGAAGCGTTGCGGATACTGAGGGTGATGTCGAACGGACGGACCGCCGGCTATTCCTCGCGATGATCAAGCGCTATATCGAAACCCATCTCGAGAGTAAGCCGCTGGCTGTCGAAGACCTTTATGATCGCTTCGGCATTTCGCGCGCCAGCCTTTATCGGATGTTCAAGCCGGAAGGAGGCCTTGCGGGTTACGTCCAGGATCAACGGTTAAATCTCGCCATGAGGCGATTGGCTCAACCCGACGGACAGAAAACGCGGTTACTCGACCTCGCGATCGATCTTCATTTCAGCAGCGACTCCACTTTTGTGCGGGCGTTCCGCCGCAAGTTCGGACTGACGCCGGGAGAGCTGCGCGGGAAATCGCAAGCATGGTTAAGGGAGGGTGCCCGCTCAAATGCCTTGGTCGGTGCGCTGCACAGATTCGCACGTCGCTGACACAGGTAGTGGCGCCGGTAACGTGAGGGTGCAGCCTTGCGCTTGCGTTACTGCCGGCATCTTGCAGAACGGGCTCAAGATCGTCGCCTGTTTGGGCAAACTACGAAACCGAATGCGCGATGGTCGTTGCCAACTTGTTGTTCGATTCGCGGCGTGCCGCTTCGAACAACAAAAAAATATGCGTGGAACCCGCAATTGAGACGTTGGGCACAGCGCGGGTTCTCGCGCTTTGCTAGCCATCCAAGCTCGTGCTGCGGTCAAACGTCGCCCGCAGCATCCAGAATTTGGAAGTTGAGCGGTTGGAATGCAGTCGGGCGCAGGGAGCGATGAGCTACGATTCACGGCGATCGGTAGCCGTCGTCCCACATCGCTCGCCAGGCTCACCACATCTTCGGTACCGGTCGCCGATCGGCTGGATTATTGGCGTGACCTGCTTGTTTGCTGTGACATCTCCCGTCCGGAGACAAGCGGCGGGAGCGATTTCTGCGGCGAATTGTTATGCTGCAGGGATCGCGATGGTGTCGCGTTCTTCCATGTCAGGGGCGATCCGATCGTTTGCAGCTTTGGCAGGCGCAAAAGCGGCCTTGTGCTTGTGGGACACGTTCGCTCAGGCTCCTTCAGCGCCAGCCATGACGGGCGCACGACAGATCTGGACAGCAACACCGGGTTGATCCTGTTCGACTGCGACCGCCGCCTCGTGGTGTCCTCCACCAGATACGAACTCGCCCTGGTCGCTCTTCCCCGCCCGCTCGTCATGAGCTTGCTCGGTCGCAGTTCCACGCTGCTTGACGGGGCCGTTGTCGAGTTACCCAAGAACGGCCTGACACCGATTCTGCTTGCCCAGTTCGAGACCATGTCACGGTATTGCACCGGCCTGGACGCGACGGAGGCCGCGGCGGCGATGCACGCAACGACCTCGCTGGCGGTTGCCGTGCTGTCGTCTGTTGCGCGGAGCGTCCACGAGCAGAATGAACTCGGCGAATATTTCTTCGCGGCAGCAAGACGCTATATCGAAGCACATGCTTCGCACCACGAACTGACTGCAGCCAAGATAGCGGCAGCGATAGGATGTTCAAGAGCGCATCTCTACCGATTATTCGCCGATCGGTCCACGCATGTCGGAGCCCTGTTGCGGGACATCCGGCTCACTCGCGCGCACACACTCATCGAAACACACGCCAGGCGGCCGGTCGGCCTGATCGCATTCGATTGCGGATATTCCGATCTCTCGGCCTTCGGAAAGGCGTTCAAGCGCCGATACGGCTTGTCGCCGGGTGAATATCGCAAGGAAGTCGCTCCAGACCCTTCGGGCAAGCGCCACTGAGGCGGCAGGTGCCCGCGACCGCGGTCCACGCTGACATGAAGGAAGGCAGATTATCCATTAGGATGTGAGCGAGAAGATCGCATGGGGAGAAGCGCGATGACGACCAGCGCAAGCATGGCGGCGGTGACGGAACGCCCGACGCGCCACGGCGTTCCCATCGGTGCTTTGGACGAGGCCAACTGGCGGGGAGCCACTCTCGGCCTGCTGACGGTGCGGGTCGTCGAGGGCTTCATCTACTGGGGTGGGGGATCACGCCGTTTCATTTATGCCCCCGAGAAGCTCGACCCCAGCGGCCACGAGTGGATGGCCAACAAGCTGCACGACGCGATGCCCGGCGCACTTTTCGGCACCGATCACGTCATCTCCTTCGTGCTAACCCATTTCAATATTCTCTATCCGGCGATCATCGTGTTCAGTGTCGGTGAGCTGCTTGTCGGCATCATGCTTATTGCCGGTTTCATGACGCGCATCGCCGCTGTCGGCGCGCCGGGCTTCTCGGTCCTGTTGATGGTGATGTTCGGTTGGGTAGGAGCCATCTGCCTCGAGGGGTGGACGATGGCGGCTTGCAACATAGCGATGTCTTGCGCTCTCATGCTCAACCGCAGCGGCGTCTATTCGCTCGACAATCTGCTGCTCAGGCGCCGTCCGCAACTTGCCGAACGCGGATGGTTTAGGTGGATCGGCGGAAGCCTGCCGCTGCCGCTCTCGGAACGCGGATTCCACAGGCTGGCTCTCGCCCTGTTCCTGATCGCCACCGACTTCATCGTGGGGCTTTACAGCCATTATCGGGGAGCCGTGCTGACGCCTTTCCACGCAGGCCCGGTGAGCCCGTCCGTAACGCATTTCAGCCTGGACGGAGCCCACATCGACGGGAACGCGGTAGACGTCCGCGCTTATCTTGATGCCGGCACGCCCGAAGCGCCGGCATACATCGTGGCAGCTGCGCTGGAGGATGGCTCGGGCAAGGTTCTGGCGCAGTGGGACGCGGCAGCTCTCGCCGCCCTGCCGCCGGACCACATCGAGAACAAGTATGCCTACAACCAGATCGTTCCAGGACCGCATGGGCTTGTCGCGCGCATGGGGGCCAAGGCCGTGATCCGGCTGCCGCTGGAATCCGAGCTTCCCCCTGCTTCGCAGGATGCCACGATCCGGCTGACCACCGTCGACGGCCGAAGCTTTGCTGCTAAACTGGAATCGAGCCAATAAGGGTCGATCCATCGAGAACCGGCATCCTCGGGATGGTGCAACAGGCGGAGCTGCGCGTGACCATTGAGCAAATGCCGAGCGCACTAGCGCGTGCGCCTAGTAGAGGTGTCCGGCCCTCGTGGAGTCCAGGCTGGCCGCACCTCTGCCAGCGCTTCGCTGCTCCAACCTCAGCTTTCGCCGTACACCAGTGGCGGGACGATCGAGCGTACGAGATCGCACAAAATCGTGGTCGGGCGTACAAAATCTTCAAATGGCGGAGAGAGTGTCAGTCAATCCCCATTGAAAGACAAAGCATCTTCGATCTTCCGAGGCCAAAACCCACCATTTGAACTACGGCCAAAGAATGGGGTTTTCATCTACCAACCGGGTTCAAATCCTGACCTGCAACCATCTCAAATTGCTGCTCGAAACGGTCGCCGACCGGAACCCCATCAAGCGATGGTCAAAGGGCCGCGTGACCTTGCTGGGCGATTCTGCCCACGCAATGCTCCAGTCGCTCGCTCAATGAGCTGGCATGGCAATCGAAGGCGCCGTCCATCTCGCAAACCTGCTCAAGACCGCAAATGGCGACGTGGTGCTGGCATTTTCAGCTGTTCGAGCACGATCGCGTCCTACGGACATCACGAGTTCAGCTCGAACCCCGGGCGTTGTGGGACATGTATCATGAGGAAGATCCGATCGCCCGCGCAGTACAACGCGAGCAGTATCAGGGCCGCATCGCCGAAGACTACTACCGCTGTCTGACATGGCTCTGGGAAGCCGGTCGAAATTCCACCAGGTCCGGCGATCCGCGGTTGTGGATAACGACGAGAATTCCGCAGCACGCGAGGCCGCGCGAACGCACCCCCGCTTGCCTGGGGCGTCAAACACAAGCCAGGGAGACGCTACTGATCCCGCAGCACGCAAGATCGAGATGTCGCAGTGATCCGAAATCTTTTTAATTTCGGCATCGATCAATATCAAAAAGGAAATTGACGGCCACACAGGGCCCTTCACAATCGAGGTGAAGCTCGGATTGGAAGAGCAATCGGGCCGTCTAAGGTCGAACGTTACAAGCGACGGAGAAGCTTATGCGCGGAAATCTACTGTCAATCTCGCTGCTGGCGCTCGTCGTCTTGATGGGTCCTGGTATCTCGACGGGACACACGGAGTCCTTGCTGCCAGTGGGAGCGAAGGCGGGCGACCTCGACCTGTCTCCCTTCTATCGCTGGTCCCAAACGCAGCCGGAGCAGCCCGGTGCAATGCTGCGCCAGGAGCCGATGCGGGCGCAGCCCGAAATCACGAGTGCAGGTCTCGCCCAGCGGATTCTCTACACGTCCACCGATTGGCGCTGGCATGCCGGCATCGTTCCGGTGAGCGGGACAGTTTATCTGCCCAAGGGCGAGCCGCCGCCGGGGGGATGGCCCCTGGTCGCCTGGGCACATGGCACGCTCGGCGTATCCGATGCCTGCGCGCCGTCTTGGACCGGGCACAAGCCGCGTGATGCCACTTACATCCAGCGCTGGCTCGAAAGCGGCTTCGCGGTCGTGGCCACGGACTATCAAGGGCTCGGCGGACCAGGCCCGCATCCTTACCTGATCTGGGAGGCGGAAGGCCGCTCCGTACTCGACAGCGTGAAAGCAGCACTGTCCGCGTATGGGGACAAACTCGCGCGAAAGGTCTTCATCACCGGTCAGTCGCAAGGCTCGGGTGCTGCGATCGGCGCAACCATGATTGCGGCAAGCTACGCAGCCGATGTACCGCTGCTTGCGACCGTGGCCACGGGGCTTGTCTCGACCTTCCGGGACGGTCCCTACAAGCCGCCACAGCCGACCACGATCAGTTCGCCGATCTATACTACGCTGATGCTGCTCGGCGGTTCTCTGCCTGATGGCGTACCAACGGCTGACGAACTCATCTCCGAGAAGGGCAAGCTGATCCTGAAGGCCGGGCGTGAGAGCTGCACACCGGAGATGCGCGAAGTCGCGCGCCGGGAAGGCGTTACCGAAGACAACATCTATGTCGAGCCGATCGCCCAGATCATGGCGCGGCTGACTCCCATCACGGACATGCGAGCCAAGAAGTTCAATGTGCCGGTGCTCCTCGGCACCGGCCTTGCCGATTCGACGCTGGTGCCGACACGCCAGTATGCGGAGGTCGCAGCCCTATGTGCGGTTGGGAACGCCGTCATTTGGAAGACCTATCCCGGCGCCACGCACAATGGCGGCTTGCACGCGGCCTTCCCGGATGCGCTGGCCTTCTTCCGCGACGCGCTGACTGGACGAAAGCCGCAGAGCAATTGTGCCGGCATCGCAGAACCCGGTCCGCCCGGCGAAGCGACAAAAGGGATCGCCTTCAACGACTAGGCGCGGGATATTTCTCACCCAAGGCTAGGAGAGCAATTTGCGAGCGCCCTTCGCGCCGAGCGCTTTCTGAATAAAGCGGATCTGGTCGCGCAGGCCTGCTTCGGTGTCTTCGCCGTGCTGAACGCAGTGCTCAATCAGAATCGGATGGAAGAATGGCATGAACGCCGATCTGACCGCTCGCGCGGCTTCCGCGGCATCTTCGACGTCGAACTCGCCCGCCTCGACGCCCTCGCGTATGATCGCCTCGAAGATCGTCACCATCCGCTCGATATGCGTCTGGATGATCGGCCAGTTCTCCTGTGTGGCGGCAACGATTAATTCATGTATGGGCCTTGCCTCGACCAGCATCATCTTGGCGTGGTGGTGAACAGCGGTCAGGAGCCGCTCGAGTTTTTCCATGGCCGGCGCATTGGTGCGGGCGATCGCAAAGGCCATGTCAGCAACCTCGTTCATAACACGCCCGCAGATGGACTCGTTGATCGAGTCCCTGGAGGGAAAGAAACGGTAGACGTTCGCCGGGCTCATGCCGAGTTCGGAGGCGATGTCCGTCACCGACGTCTTTTGGTAACCGATGCGGCGAAAGTGCTCCTCCGCCACCTCCAGGATGCGCGCGCGCGTCTCGTCGGGATCAGTTCCCGTTCGGACCGGACGATTCATGGATTCAACAGCCCTACTCGGCAGCCATTGCTGTTCGCAATTCCGGTTCCTCCGTCGAATCCTCATGGGTCTCATCCGCAGTCGGCTTGATCCGGAACCATGCGGCATAGAGGGCAGGGAGAAAGAGCAGAATCAGCACGGTGCCGACCGCCGTGCCGCCGATCAAGGTATAGGCCATCGATCCCCAGAAGACGGAGTGCGTGAGGGGGATGAAGGCCAGCACGGCGGCAAGTGCGGTCAGGATCACGGGCCTCGTGCGTTGCACCGTGGCTTCGATGACGGCGTGATAGTCATCGAGGCCGGCAGCAAGGTTCTCCTTGATCTGTTCGGTCAGGATCAGAGTGTTGCGCATCAAGATGCCGGCCAGTCCTATCAGCCCCAGAATGGCGTTGAACCCGAAGGGCTGGTGAAAGGTCAGCAAAATCGGCACGACGCCGACGAGGCCAAGCGGTCCCGTCAGCACGACCATGGCCATCGTCGAGAACGATCGGACCTGCAGCATAATGACGATCAGCATGGCGGCGATCATGGCGGGAAAGATCGTCGCCAATGCGTCGTTGGCCTTCGTTGCCTCCTCGATCGATCCGCCCAATTCGATCCGATAGCCAGCCGGCAGGGACGCGATCAGCGGCTGAAGAGCCGTCTTGATCTCCTTCGAGACCTCCGGAGGCTGGGTCGCCTCATTGATGTCCGACCTGATCGTGACGACGGGGGTGCGATCGCGGCGCTTCATGATGGGCTCTTCCAGTCGGACTTCCGAATGACCGACCTGGTCGAGCGGAACCGGGCGGCCGTCCCTGCTCATCAATGAGAAATCCGCCAGACGCGTCGGATCCAGCCGTTCTCTGCCGGCACTGCGTGCCACGATGGGGACATTGCGAATGTCCTCGCGGACCTGCGTAACGGCGATGCCGGTAAGGAGGAACTGGAGTTGCCGGCCCACCTCCGCTGGCGAAAGGCCGATGAGGTTCAGTCGATCCTGATCCGGGATGAAGCGGAGCACGGGTGTGCGATCACCCCAATCGCGGTTCGCCTGGCGCACATCGGGAACGCCACGCATGATACCGAGCGCTTTTTCAGAGATGGCGTACAATTGCGCCGGATCAGGCCCCATGATCCGAAACTCGACCGGGAACGGCGTGTAGGGTCCGAACACGAGCTGCGTGACGCGCACATTGGCTTCAGGTGCAAGCCCCTGTGACACCGCCTGCCGAAGCCGGAGCTTCAGATCTTCGCGCGCCTCCGCGTCCGGCGTCAGCACGACGATCTTGGCGAAGGCCGGATCGGGCAGTTCCGGCGCCATCGCGAAGAAGAAGCGCGGCGCGCCCTGACCGACATAGCTCGTGACGATCTTGGCCTCGGGCTGATCGTGCAGCCACCGCTCGAGCTTCTCGGCTGCGGCGGTGGTCGTCTCGATGCTGGTGCCTTCCGGCAGACGAACCTCCACTAGCACTTCGGGGCGGTCAGAGGTCGGGAAGAACTGCTGTTTGACGCCGCCCATGCCGACGACCGACAGCGCGAAAGCGACGGCGACGATGCCACTGGTTACGAACTTGTGGCGCACTGCAAAGGTGATGAGCGTGCGCAGGCGCCGATAGTTTGGCGTACCGTAAATCGCGTGGTGACCGCCTTCGATCGGTTTGATGGCGGGCAGCATCTTGACGCCCAGATAGGGCGTGAAGACGACCGCGACGATCCAGGAGACGATGAGGGCAAACCCCACGACCCAGAAGATGTTGCCGGCGTATTCGCCGGCCGTCGAGCGCGCAAAGCCGACCGGCAGGAAGCCGGCGATCGTCACGAGTGTACCGGACAGCATCGGCGCCGCAGTATGGCTCCACGCATAGGCCGCCGCCTTGATGCGGTCCATGCCCTCTTCCATTTTCACCACCATCACCTCGATGGCGATGATGGCGTCGTCCACGAGAAGACCAAGCGCCAGGATGAGGGCGCCGAGTGTGATGCGGTCGAAGAAGCGGCCGGTCTCCAGCATGATGAGGAACACGACGGCAAGCGTCAAAGGAACGGCGGCCGCCACGACGATGCCGACGCGCCAGCCGAGGCTGAGCAGGCTCACCAGCAGCACCACGCCGAGCGCCATTGCGAACTTCATCATGAACTCGTCAACCGCCGAGGTGATGTTGACGGCCTGGTCGCTGACCTTGACCAGAGACATCCCGAGTGGCAGCGTCCGGGAGATCGCTGCGGACCTCTCCTCCAGTGCCTCGCCGAGCGCGAGGCCATTCCAGCCCTCCTGCATCACGGCCGCGAGCATGATCGTGGGCTCACCCTGGTGTCGGATGAGGTAGGTGGGAGGATCCTCGTAACCGCGGCGGACTTCGGCGATGTCGGAGAGTTTCAGCGTCCGTCCCGCAGCGACGATCGGCGTGTCAGCGATCGCCTGGACGCTATCATAAGCGCCATCGACCCGGATAAAGACCTGCGGCCCCTTGGTGTCGATCGAGCCTGCCGGTGTGACGGTGTTCTGCCGCTGCAAGGCGGCAACGATATCCTGTGCCGACACGCCGAGGGTTGTCAGTTTGGCGTAGGAAAACTCGACGAATATCTGTTCGGGACGTTCACCGAGGATGTTGATCTTCTTGACGCCCGGCACGTGCAGCAGGTCCTGGCGAATGGTCTCGGCCTGCCTGGCGAGTTCGCGCATCGGCATGCCCTTGGCCTTGAGGGCATAAAGCGCGAAGCTCACGTCCGAATATTCGTCGTTGACGAAGGGGCCGAGCACGCCGGACGGCAGCTTGCGCGCTTCATCGCCGAGCTTCTTGCGGGCCTGGTAGAATTCCTCCTGCACGCTCGAAGGCGGCGTGCTGTCCTTCAGCGTCACCGTCATGTACGCATAACCCGGCCGTGTGGTGGTCTCCACCCGGTCGTACCAGGTTAGTTCCTGAATCCGCTTCTCCAACGGTTCCGCGACCTGGTCCTGCATCTCGCGCGCAGTCGCGCCCGGCCATACCGTCGTCACCGTCAGGGTCTTGATCGTGAACGAGGGGTCCTCCGCCCGCCCGAGCTTGAGGAAAGCGTAGGCGCCCGCGGCCGCCAGCAGCACGATGAAGAACAGGGTGACGGCCCGTTCGCGAACGGCGACCGCGGAAAGATTGAAGCTCATCAGTTGCTCCTGCTTTCAGCGGCAGTCCTGACGCGTGCGCCCTCCTGCAGCAGGTGAGCGCCCAGCGAAACAACCCGATCAGCCGAGCTCAGGCCGGAGATAACGGCCGTTTCGCTGGTCACACGCACAAGCTTGATGGGCTGAAAGTGTACGGCCGAGGTGCCGCTGTCGAACACCCAGACGCCTGTCATTCTGCCGTCATCGAGCACGGCTCCCAGCGGCACCTGGACCTCCGGCAGAGTCTCTTGGCTTGCAAGCCGAATGGTGACCGTCGCGCCAAGAGGTGCCGCCGCGGCCTCTCCGTCGAGCACATAGCGGGCCTCGTAGGTACGGGTCTGGACATCGGCGGAATCCGACAACTGCCGCAGATGCGCCGTATAGCGCCGCCCATCGGCCGCCCCATACACGCTGGCCTCGGCCACGGAGCCGATCGCAGGCCGGATCGTTTCGGGAAGCGCGACGACTGCTTCGCGGGGCCCCGCCTGAGCAAGTCGAACGACGGTCTGTCCGGCAGAGACGACCTGTCCCGGCTCGCCGAGCGTTTCGACGACCGTTCCGTCCGCGTCCGCAAGCAGGACGGAATAGGTGGCTTGGTTCTCGGCGACCAATGCGTCGGCTACGGCGGAGGCGACTTGCGCCTTCGCCGTGTCCGAAGCCGCCTTCGCCTGCTCGTAGCGCTGTCGAGAAGCCCATCCGTCGCTCACCAGCTTGGCGTATCGCTGCTCATCCGCGTCGGCCTGAACGAGAGATGCACGCGCTGCGGCAACGGCGTTGCGCTTCGCGGTGAGCGCAAGGCGAAGGTCGGTTTCGTCGATCCGCATCAGCGGCTGTCCGGCTTTGACCTGCTCACCGACATTCACGAGCCGTTCCACGATCTTACCGGCGACGCGAAAGCCGAGATTGCTCTGGACCCTCGCCCCTATGGTCCCCGTGAACCCGCGTTCGGATCCGCTCACCCGCGCGGCCGTCACCAGGCTGACGATCGGTAGTTCCTGCCTCGGGTCGCGCGCCGCGGAGGCTTGGTGAGCGGGAATGACAAAAGTTGCTAGTGCGACCGCCCCGGACGCCGCGATCAGGATACCTGCCAAGGCCACAAGTCTGCTCGTTTTCATCGCCATCTCCATTCCAGCTTAGATTTCGCTCGAACTCTATAATGCAGTTAGAAGTCGATCGCAATCTAATTTCGAGCGCTAACGAGAGTGTGATCCCCGGAAACCGGCCATTTCGACCTCCCGCGACGCCAAATCCGGCGACGCCACTTGATAGATTGCGATTAACCTCTATCTCGAATATAGAGTTCGAACGAAATCCAAATGGAGGTCCACGATGCGCGTGAGTCGCATTCAAGCCGCGGAGAACCGCGAGACCGTGATCAATGTGGCGAGTCGTCTCTTCAGGGAGCGCGGCTTTGATGGCATCGGGCTCAAGGATCTGATGGAGGGGGCCGGGCTAACCCAGGGCGCCTTCTACAAGCAGTTCGAGTCCAAGGAGGACTTGGCGGCACTGGCGTCCAGACGCGCATTGGAGAGCGCCTCGCAACGCTGGTCGGCCGCGATCGCGGAGAACCCTGATGATCCGCTTGGCGCGGTGATCGCGTTCTACCTGAGTGCGGGCCATCGCGAAGAAAAACTGGACGGCTGCCCCGTCGTGGCGCTCGGCTCGGATGCCGCCAGGCAAGGGGCCAGCGTGAAAGCGGCGTTCGAAGAGGGGATCAAGGCGTATCTCGCAGTCCTCGGCCCCTTGCTTCCCGAGACAGACGGCGAGGATACCAATGGTAGGGCCATGGTCGTTCTGTCGACGATGGTCGGCGCCCTGACGCTATCGCGCGCCGTCAACGACCCCGATCTCGCTCAGGCTTTTCTGAATGCGACCGTCGAACACGTTCGCGAAGCCGCTGCAGTTTGAAAGATCGCCCCTCAAAGCAGCGAGAGATCGAATGCTTAGCGTGACTGAAGTCAAATCAAGTTTGCTCAAGATATCGGACACGCTAAGTGTACGTTTTCAAAAGACCGGGAGCGGACCTCCGCTGCTCCTCATACATACGATCCGGACGCAGCTCGAATATTTCCGCAGCCTTGCGCCCCTCCTGGCGACATCGCACACGGTGTACGCCATTGACCTCCCGGGCCACGGACACTCACCAATAGATGCAAGCGCGAGCTTCGACGAACCCTACTTCAGGCAGGCCATCATTCACTTCATCGAGGAGCTGAACCTCTCGGCAGTCACAATCGTTGGCGAGTCGATCGGCGGGGCATTGGCCCTAACGGTGGCGGCGGCGCTTCCACACCGGGTGAAGCGGGTCTATGCGATCAATCCCTACGACTACGAGACCCGCTATTGGGACGGCATTCGGCGCGGCAACGGGCTCGCGAACTTCATCATCGGGAGCTTGCAGATCCCGCTGCTCGGCGCGGTGAATGCATCGCTCGAAAACAAGCTGATCCTCGGCAAGATCATGGGCGGCGGATATCACGACCCGCGGAAGCTGCCGGCCGACCTGCTCGCCGAGTTCGATGAAGTCGCCCACCGCCCGGGATACAAGCGGATCGCACGCAAGGTGCTGGCAGGATGGCGATCCTGGAGCAAGGCACGCGATTACTATCGGCACATCTCGGCGCCCGTGACGCTCATTTATGGCGATAGCGATTGGTCTCGGCCAAATGAGCGTGAACGCACACGCTCGCTGATCCCTGCTTCGCAGATGGTGATGCTGAAAAATACCGGTCACTTTTCAGCCGTCGAGAGTCCGTCGGAGTTGGCTCGTGTGATATTGGCGACTGAATGACCGCAACGATCGAACACAGGAGTGTGCAACGATGTTCAAGCGCTTTTGGGAAAGATTGAACTATTGGGCAGACGTCCTGGACATGGACGATCGCCGCGGAGGGTACGTGTTAAGGCTGGAAGACCGTGTTGCCAAGCTCGAGCGCGAAGTTGAAGGTCTTCGGATCCAGTCCCAAGCAACGCTGGTTGGGTCCGAGGGCCGTGTCCATCAATTGCAATCGTGAACGCCGACGCTCCTGAGATACCAATTTCCCCATTGTCAGCCAAGCCGACCTCGAAAGCCATGTGATCATGCGTCGTATCGTCGTTACGGGACTGGGGCTCGTATCACCGCTGGGCTGCGGTAGTGAGCTGGCATGGTCGCGGCTGCTCTCGGCCTGCTCAGGACTTGCCGCGCTCCCGGAATGGGCGGCTGTCCTTCCCGCGCGAGTCGCCGGAATCGTTCCGGCGAAGTGCAACGACGCAGATGGCGGCTTCGATCCGGATCTGGTCGTTCCTCCCAAGGATCAGCGGAGGATGGATCGCTTCATCCTGTTCGCCCTCGTCGCCGCATCTGAGGCCATAGCACAGGCAGCCTGGATCCCTTCAGATGCGCATTCAATGGTGCGCACGGCAACTGTGATCGCATCGGGCATCGGAGGCTTTCCAGCAATCGTCGAGGCGGTTCGCACCACCGATCAGCGCGGCGTGAGGCGCCTCTTGCCCTTCACCGTGCCGTCCTTCCTCGCAAATCTCGCGGCCGGCCATATCTCGATCCGCTACGGCTTCAAGGGGCCGATCGGTACACCGGTCACCGCCTGCGCCGCAAGCGTGCAAGCCATCGGCGATGCCGCACGCCTCATCCGGGCCGGAGAAGCTGACGTTGCAATTTGCGGCGGCTCGGAAGCCTGCATCGATCTGGTGAGCCTCGGCGGCTTCGCCGCCGCCCGGGCCCTTTCGACCGGCTTCAACGAAACGCCGGCGCGAGCGTCGCGTCCCTTCGATCGCGACCGCGATGGCTTCGTCATGGGCGAAGGTGCCGGTATCCTCGTCATTGAAGAGCTGGAACATGCCATCCGCCGCGGCGCCAAACCGCTCGCCGAAATCGTCGGCTATGGCACGACCGCCGATGCCTACCACATCACGTCAGGACCCGAGGACGGCGACGGCGCCCGCCGTGCCATGGAAGGTGCATTGCGGCAGGCCAGCCTCAGGCCCGGTGACATCCAGCATCTTAATGCCCATTCCACCTCGACGCCGGTTGGAGACCTTTCCGAGTTGGAAGCGATCAAAGCCGTGTTCGGCCGCGACGGAAAAATTGCCGTGAGCGCCACCAAATCGGCGACTGGTCATCTGCTCGGCGCAGCCGGCGGAGCCGAAGCAATCTTCACTATCCTCGCGCTACGGGACCAGGTGGCACCGCCCACTCTCAATCTCGACAATGGCGACACGGCAGCCCAAGGCGTCGACATCGTGGCCCACGAGGCAAGGCGTATGTCCATAGAGCATGCGATTTCCAATGGATTCGGTTTCGGGGGCGTCAACGCGAGCGTGATCTTTCGATGTTGGCAATGACGCCTTCACTCACCCATGCAGCTCTAGTCGAATTCAGATGCCCACTGGACCTTCCCGCGCCGTTGCTGGCGGTTTGATCGCGCAAAGCTTGGCGACCGGCCTCCAGGAGGGTGTCTGACGCGGTGTTCAGGATCGTAGAAGATCGTAGCTTGGCGTACAAAATCGTGTATCTGGCGGAGAGAGTGTCAGTCAATCCTCATTGAAAGATAAAGAATTTTTGGCCTTCTTGGGCCAAAACCCACCAATCGCGCTACGGCCGAAAACTGGCTTTTCGCCTCCAA
Organism: Bradyrhizobium genosp. P; assembly: GCF_049949265.1. NCBI lineage: Bacteria > Pseudomonadati > Pseudomonadota > Alphaproteobacteria > Hyphomicrobiales > Nitrobacteraceae > Bradyrhizobium > Bradyrhizobium genosp. P. The sequence continues at coordinate 7,544,777 of NZ_CP188195.1, forward strand.
ACTTTTTCATGGGATCCATCGTGGATCATCGACGACGTTCCACCCCTTTCGCGTGAGGACGTATTCGTTGCGGTCCGGCCCAGTCTGGCGCCGCACGATCAGTTCATTCTCGTTCAAATGCTCAAGCCGGTCGGACAGGGTAGCATGGGTGATGCCCCGCAACCGAAATGAGGACGGGCAGCTTCGCAAGCGCTCCCTTCGGAGACGATGCGAGCGCCTAATTGTCACGATAGCCCGGGTCGCGGTAAACTTCCTTGCCGCCGACACAGGTCGAAAGCGCCTTCATATTGGGAATGGCTTCGACCGGCACGGACAAAAAATCATCCGTCAGCACGGCAAAGTCGGCGAGCTTGCCGGGTTCGATCGAACCACGGTGATCCTCTTCGCCGATCATCAGGGCATAGTTGATGGTGACGAGTCTCAGGAGTTGCGCACGCGAGGCGACCTTCTGACTATCGCCGTAGATGCCGTCGGAAATCGTGTCGCGGCTGGCAAAGTGATAGAGCTCCCAGAACGGATTGAAGGGGATGACGGGAGAGTCGGTTCCGCCGGCCACCAGCAGTCCTGCGTCGAGATAGGTTTTGAGCGGGGTCACCTCGCTCGCAAGGTCTGAGCCCCAATATCGTTTCAAGACCGGCGCGGCGAGATAGAGATGATCCTGCGCCGATACCATCAATTTCAGATCCTGCATTCGCTTCACCAGATCCGGCCGAGCGATGAACGCATGCTCGATGGTCCACCGCTTGCCGATCAGCGGCTTGTCCTTGTTGGCGAGTTCATAGCCGGTCAGCACCTCGTCCACCGCGGCATCCCCGACGGCATGCGTGGCGGCGCGCCAGCCCAGCCGATTGACCTCGCGCACGACGGAATTGTACGCATCGGGAGGTGACACCGTCAGGCCCGAATAGGTCCCGCCCTTCCCGTATGGCTCCTGATAGTTGCGCGTGAGATGGCCGCCTTCGAATCCGCCATCCACGGCGAGCTTGATGCCGCCGATTCGAACGAAATCGTCACCCTCGTCCTGCTTGACCTCCCATTTAGCGATCGCATCGCCGACCTGCTGGGCCGTGCGAAAGCCGAAGCCCGGCATGTAGACCGTGTAGCGCAGGGTCAGGGCGTGCTCGGCGTCGGCCTGTCGCATCAGCTTCAACGCCGGGAGCACATCTCCTCCCTTGTACGCACCCGGAATCCGTACCGCAGTGAGGCCGTAGGGATTGAGCGCCTTCTGCGTCGCAAGGATGTCGTCCATCGCGAGCGGCCTTGGCTTGGGCAACGGCACCAATGCCTTGGCGGTGTCGAACAGCTCTCCCGACAGCTCGCCATTGGCCTCGCGGCTGATCTGTCCGCCGGCCGGGACCGGCGTGTCCTTTGTGATGTTGAATTTCGCCAGCGCGACCGCATTGAGGATGTAGGAATGGCCGCCGCGCACCAGCACGATCGGATTGTTCGGCGCGGCCTGGTCCAGCTCGCGCGCAGTCGGCAGACGCTGCTCCTTCAGCTGGGCTTCGTGCCAGTCCTGGTTCGAGACAAGCAGCGCTCCAGGCTCGGCCCTTGTCGCGGCATTGGCGACGGTCACCATCAGCTCCGCCGTGCTGCGCACGTGAGACAGGTCGATGCCGCTGCCCCCACCCTCATTGTGGAAATGACCGTCGGCAAGGCCGGGGGTGACGAAATGCCCTTTCAGGTCGATCACCCGTGTGCTGGCGCCGGCAAGCTTGCGCACATCCGCATTGCTGCCGACGGCGATGAACCGATCGCCCGTCACCGCGAACGCCTCTGTGAGATTGTCCCTGGCGTCTGCGGTGAAGACCTTGCCATTGACGTAGATCGTGTCGGCCGTCGTCTGCTCGGCGCCGGCGGGTGAGCCGATCAAGCTGACCAGGAGACCCAACAAGCTCCACCGATATGCCAGCCGGTTTCCAGTCATCACCACCCTCTTTCGCTCTCGACGTTTCAATTTGTCTTGCCGCACCACGCTCGATGCCATCCGAAAAATGATGCCGCGGGTCACGCGGCATCAGTTGGCTTCGGGGAAGCAAACGAAGCTAGAACTTCATCGTAATGCCGGTATACAGGCTCGACTCGGTGCAAGTGTTGTTGCTCACACCTGGCGAGATGGTGCACAGCCTGCTGACGTTGTGATCCAGGCCGTATTTGTTTTGCCAATAGCGATAGGCAACCCAGACGTCGACGTAGTGCGACCACTTGGGACCCCACACCGCCTTCGAGGCATCGAAGGTCAGGCGGAACGGCTCCGAGTTGAGGGAAACGGCCGTGAGCGAATTGGTAGGTGAAGCAACCGGCAACGGATTGGCAGGAAGTTGACCATTCTCGGGGCCCATGGTGCCAATCAACTGCGCGCGACCACTGATGGAGAAATAGCGCATGCTTTCCGGCAAGAAGCCAAGATCCATGTAGTAATTGGTCTCGATCGACCAGGTCGGCTTGTATTGTCTGTTGGCGTCATCAATGCAACTCACGCCGGGCACCGGCGGGGCAAATCCACCGCCGCACTGCAAGAAGCCCAAGTGAGCAACGTAAACCCAGGTCGCCATGGGCGCGACGTTAATGTAGCCCCTATAGGGAAGATCGAACTGGAACTGCAGGCCGGCCGACACGACCTGGGCCGCGGCGGCTCGAAAATAATCCGTCGTGGCCGCGTCCAGACCGACTTCGAAAGAGACGTTCCGGAGCGGGCCATACGTAAAGGCCTTGGTGTTGAATATTTCGTTCCAACCGAATGTCGAACGAAGTTGCCCGGTGACATATTGCGCACCCGCACAATTGGCGGGCGTTGTAATGCCAGTACCCGGATTGGTGACATTTCCCGCGTTGGTGCAAGGGCTCGCTGGATCGTTGTGATCGGCCTTGGACATTGAGACGTTGAGGAAATTGGTACCGTATCGCCAGATGTCGAAGTGAGTGAACGAGTAGACCTGCAAGGCAGTCGTACTATTGAGCGTTCCGTTCGGATTTCTCGAAAACACACCGGGATCCGTCGCTTTGGGCGCCCACGAAATGCTCACACGATCATCGATCAGCGAAAAGAATGGCTGATCGGACGGCGCAGGCACAGCCTTGATCGGCAAGTCTCCCGCCCGGCCCGCCGTGCTTCCTAACGATACAAAGGCCAGTGCCATGAGTATTGGCTGAATATGACGCTTCACTTGCCCCTCCAATGTTCTCTATGCTCGGTCGAAAAATCTCGACGCTGTCGTGATCCGGCGCGTTTCCCCTCGAACCGCCCGGTCAAGTTCGATGAAGCAGCATAGGCAGTGGACGCGGGACAAATAGTCCGGCAATCGGTACAGTCACGTTCCAAGATTGGAACGATGATGCGCCGGCTGAAGCGCCGCTGCTGATCATGCGACGAGATGTCCAGGAAGAGCGCTTGGATTTTTTCGTCGAAGCTGGACAGTTGTGTCTGAAGCGTCTGCAGAGGGTGCCTATGGGAACAGTCGATGACCTGACACTGCTCGTCGAAATCATCGAGGCAGGGAGTCTGTCGGCGGCAAGCCGCAAAACTGGCATTCCCAAGTCAAGCCTGAGCCGCAGGATCGGCGACCTCGAGAGCCAGCTTGGCGTGCATCTCGTTCATCGCGGCCCGCGAAACTTCTCGCCGACTGAGATAGGTCTCTCGATCTATGAGCGAGGTCAGAAGATCCGGGAAGAGCTGGTCGCCATCAAGGCTCTTGCGGAGGACAGCACCAACCGTCCCTCCGGAATGTTGCGCATTTCCTGCCCAGCTGTTCTCTCCGAGATTCTGGTCACGGATTTCGCGATACAGTTTGCCGAGACCTATCCGGACGTGCGCCTGACCCTGGACAACACAAAGGGAACGTTCGATCCGAAGATCGATCACTATGACCTGGCAATCCATCCCGCCCGAGAGGATCTCGCGGACTCTGAATTGATATGCCAGAAACTCACCACGACGCCTTACCGGTTGGTCGCTGCGCCTGACCTGATGGAGCGCCTCGGCCCTTGCTCGAGCCCTGCAGACCTTGAGGGCCATCCAGGGATCGGATGGGGCGCGGATGGCCTGATGACGCGTTGGCGGCTCCTCGGCCTCAGCGATGAGACGATGGAGATCAACGTCAGACTCAAGTTCTCCGCAAACAATCTCAACATCATTCGTCAAGCCTCGATACGTGGTCTCGGTCTGGCGCGACTACCAATCCCGATGTGCGAGGCAGATCTGCTGGATGGAAGACTCGTTCTACCTCTCCCCGACTGGTCGCCGCCACCGGTGACGTTCTACGCGCTTTATCCTTCGCGCCGATCCCTGACGGTCGCCGGCAGGTTGTTTCTGACCGGTCTCGCGAAATTCCTCCAGAATAGGCTGCTCACGTCGGACGGTCGCGTCCAATCGCGTTCGCCCCCCGCCGTGAAACCAAAATCCCAACGCGCTTCGAAAAAGCGCAGAGGGAGATCGACCAAGAGTTGATAGCCCCGGGACGTGCCAGCGCGCATGTCGTCAGACGCGAAAGTGAACGGTCGACGAGATCTCGACCAAATGGCGATCGCGCGGCTACGCCAATACGCCCTGGACCATGAATCTCGTTTCATGGCCCAGGTCGGGAATCCGTTGACCGAACCACCACGTCCGATGCGGCCAACGAAAAGACATTCCTCTAACGAACGATCAAGACCGCACTCCTGAAGCCAACTCTCGACACCTTCGCGCAAAGGAAAAATCGTTTCCGTCTCGCGAACCAGCGACTCGCCACACCAACTTGCTGGTCAAGTAACGTAACGCGATGCCGCAACGCGACGATCAAAGTGCAGGACCGTCTGCTCCGCCGCAAAGGCGGGCCATTTAGGCAGGCCGCTACCGTTGGGATCTCCCGCTTCCGCAAACGCTGCAATCGAGCCTCTGAAAAGCCGGCTCAGGTCCTGTACTTCTCGCCTGTCCGCGCCTTTGACCATCGGAGCGGCCTGCCAAACATCGATGTTGCCAAACAGGAATGGAAGATCGATGCAATGGCACGCTCCCAATCCCGGAATGGACGACTGCCAATCGAATGAATAGGTGAACGCTTTTCGACCAAGCCGGGACTGCGTCGTTGCGATCTGCAGGCTCTGCTTCGTGAATATCCGGTCACTGTAAAAGTCACCCAGGATCATGCGAGGTGTTGCAGGCGCACGCGCGGAACGCAGGTTTGACACGGTTGTGCGTGCGTCGTCTTCACCTTGGGATCGAATCAAGTCCTCAAGTGCGTCGTCGGACAGTTGGTCAAGCGAGGGATTCGAGATGGAGAAAGCGGCATACTCTTCTCGCGTCACCCCGATCATCATATCGCACCAATGCGCTCTGCCCATCTGAATGGACTCGCTAGGATCGCGTTGAACAAGGGCGTCATCCAGAACCGGCATGAATGGCGGCGTGATATCTCCAGGACTCGCTGGAGGCTTCCTTTGCAGGATTCGCAACCCCTCGAAGACCCGGTCGACCGGCATCGTCCGGAGCTTATCGACATCGTTCGAGCCTGCTCCGAGAACATCGAGGATCGCATCGGCGACCGGTCGCGCCTGTTCAACGGTACGTAGCTTGATGCCGACGGGCGCGCTCATCATGATCGCCCGATTGAAGAGCCTGGAGCCATCTTCGGTGGCAGCAAGGGCCGCGATGCTGAAAGCACCGGCCGATTGGCCAATGATCGTAATCCGTTGCGGATCCCCGCCGAAAGCGCTGATGGCTTGCGCGATCCAACGAAGCGCCGCGACTTGATCGTGAAGACCAAGGTTCAATCCCCCAAGGCCGGGGTGGGAAAAGAAGCCAAATATGCCGAGCCGATAGCTAATGTTCACGACCAAGAGGCCGTTCTCTTTCGCGAGGATGCCCCCATCGTAGCAAGGCAACGAACCTCCTCCGGTCATGAAGGCGCCGCCGTGAATGAATACCAGGACAGGCGCACGGTGCCCCTCCGCATGGCTGGTCCAGATGTCCAGGTGGAGACAGTCCTCACTCTGCTCCACATCGTAGGTCCCCATCACTGCATCAAGGCGGGATGGATTCTGGGGAGGAATCGGCCCAGGCGCGATTGCGTCGCGAACGCCTCGCCATCGCGGAGCTGATGACGGCATCTCGAAGCGCAGCCGCCCAACCGGGGCTTCCGCATAAGGAATTCTCCGAAACGCGGTCACTCCCTCCGATCTCACGCCGCGCAATCGACCGAACGGCGTTTCCAACTCAACGTGCTCGACACCAGTCATTCCTGTCTCCAACAAGGCACTCTGCGGCCCAACGCTAGGTGCTTCGGCCAGGCTCATCTAGCGCCCGAAAATGGCGACTAGCGTTCCAGATTTGAAACGCTGAATCATGCCATGCTAGGTTTTGTGCCGCCGTCCCTCACCAGCCATGGCGTCGGCGATTATTTACCCTCTCGCCGCAAGTGCGGGAGGAGTGCGAAGATTGCGAGCAGCGTGGGAAGCGTGGCCGCGAGCACGATCGCTTTCGGGCCAATGCCCATCGAAACCAGAAAACCGACGACGGCGGGCCCCACGATGGATCCAATACGGCCGGCGGCGGCTGAGAAGCCGACACCGTGGGTTCGAAGCGTTTCGGGATAAATGGACACAGCAAGGGCCGACTGACCGACACTACACGAGATCAGACCTGCGCCTGTTCCGGCGATCAACAGCCAGACACCGACCGGAAGCATGTCGTGCGCCGCAAGCCCTGCCGCAGAGACCACCCCGATCACGACGGCCAACAACAGGATACGCGCAACCGGAAATCGGCTCGCGAGGACCATCACGACGACATTCGCCATCAACCCGCCGGCGCTGAAAAAGCTGATGCCCAATTGTGAGTATTCGGGGGAGAACCCGAGCTTGAAGAGTAGCGATGGAAGCCAGAAGACCAGCGCGTACCCATCGGCAAAGATGAGAAAGGCGAAAATCCAGAGACTGATGGTCTTGATCGCGAGGCCCGCTGCCAGCAGATCTCCGATCAACTTGAGGCCACCTCGGCGCTCTTCGCGCCCATTCTTCAGCGCCAGTCTTTGTTCGGTGATCGGCCGGGGCAGCCAAAGCAGGAGAGCGACTGAGAGGGCGAGCGGAAGGGCTCCCCCAATGTAGAAAATGGACTGCCAGCCAAATTGCGCTGTCAGGACTGCGCCGAGAACGCCCCCCAGAATGCCTCCCGCGGCCAACCCGGTACCGACAATGACCGCAGCCGTCTCCCTGAGACTTGGCGGGCATTGGGAAGTCGCAATGGCAATGGCCGACGGCAATGCCGCACCGAGCCCGATTGCCGTGACCAGACGCAGCGCCGCAAGCTGCCCCACCGAACTCGCGAGCGGCGTTGCCAGCGAAAGAACGCCAAATGCCAACGCGCTGGCAACCAAGACACGCCGTGCCTGCCAGCGGCTGACCAGCGGCCCAGACGCCAGATATCAGAGAACCGCTCCTACGCTCGTCAACACGAAGGCAGGGGTGAGCGACGCCGGCGAAACCATGAAGTTGGCCGCGATAGCTGGAGCCGCCACGCCAATCGAACTCGTATCCAGTCCATCGAGGAGCACCGCGAAGAAGCACAGCGTGATCGCGACCCAAGGCAATGTCGACGAACGATCGGCGGACGAACTCCCAAGGATCTTGCTATCGACGGAGCTGGAGCCGCTTCCCTGGCTGGCGCCCGCCCGCGAATTTGCTTCTGCTACGTTCGTCACCCTGCTGCCTCCGCACAAATCTCATGACGGAAGGTGAAGGGACTTCCAGATTCTCTGTCCAGCTCCACGACTGGAACGCTCGGTTCCAGAATTGAGACATGGGCAGAAGCCGCACCGCCTTAGCTGGGACGGCAGCCGCATCGCGATGTCTCGGCCGTTGCCGATATGGACGGATGTCTCGGCGACATGGAGAGATACGCGCCGTGAACGTGACGCTTCGACAGATACAAGCCTTCTTGGCGGTCACAGAGCTGGGCAGCTTTCCGCGGGCGGCTGATCGTCTCGGCATAAGCCAGCCGGCGCTGTCGCAGCTCGTGCGCGACTTGGAAGGGATGCGTCTCATTGATTGTACTAGCCGGCGAACGGAAGTGGCGGCGAACGCGATCGAGTTCGAGCAAGCCATGCGGGGTCTGATGACGCAGTTCACGGACGTGATGGCGACCGCCGTGAATCTGGCCTCGCTGAAGTGGCTGCTGAGCGGCGGCGGCCATCATGACCATGGCCATGGTCGCAGCCACGGACCAACTGATGCGGGGCACGATCACGATGACACGCACCCGATCGAGACCGCAGGCGGCGACCTGGTTCTAGAGGTGTTCGAGGACGGAGTTCCGCCGCGCTTCCGGCTTCGCTCCGACTCCGGCCCTCTGCCGCTTGCTTCCGCTGTCTCGATCGAAACCGTGAGACCGGACGGTGCACGGCAACTGTTCGACCTCGCCGATCGCGGCGACTACCTGGAAACGGTCGATGAAATTCCCGAGCCCCACGCCTTCAGCGCCAAACTCAAAATAGGTGAACAAGCTTACTCTATAATTTTCGAAGAACATGAACATGCCCATGGGGCGACGGCCCGCGACAACAACATGCGCGCCGCCGTCATCCACGTCATCGCCGACGCAGCCGTGTCGGTGCTGGTCATCGTTGGCCTGTTGCTTGCGCGTGCCTTTGGCTGGCTCTGGATGGACCCGCTGGCCGGTATCATCGGTGCATTTGTTATCGGCAGTTGGTCATTCGGGTTGATCCGCGATACGGGAGCAATCCTGCTCGATATGACCCCGGACCGACGTATGGCCGAGAACCTCCGCCGCTCGATCGAGGACGAGGGCGACCAACTCGCCGACCTCCACCTCTGGCGATTGGGGCCAGGTCATCTCGGCGCCATCGTGTCGGTGATCACGTCTTCACAGCGGGGCGAGGCTTATTATCGCGCGAAGATAGCGCGGTTCCGGTCGCTTTCGCACCTGACCATCGAGGTCAGACAACTTGATCCGTCGGCCACTGGCAGCGTTGTCTAATCCGGGTAAAGCGGCGCTATTTCCAGATGGCCGGCGCACCGCCGCTTGGCTACCTGCTCCATATGCGCCCTCGCCGCCCATCAATTCGCGGCGAACGGGCTCTGGAGAGCAACCACCGTCTTGAAACGCGGGCACGATCTCGCGTAGAGTTGTTCATGAGGGGATAAGGCAGACTCCCCGTGAGACCTCGGTCCAAGCTCTGCGCGACACCCGACCTGTCGTGGAGCTTGCGCATGGACACCGAACAACAGACATCTCATCGTTCCAAAGTCGCGATCCTCTGGCGCGGCGACGGCGCCGCGCGCCGGGAGGCGACTCCGCAAAACAACCGGTTCGTCCGTGTATTTGAAGCGCTCGCCGCTTCTGGCATCGAGGCGATTCCCGTCGTCTACGACGAGAGCTTCGCCGACGCGGTTCGGGACCAACTGCAAACAGTGAATGGCGTCCTTGTCTGGGTCGACCCGATCCATCAGGGAAAGACGCGCGTGGCGCTCGATCCACTGCTGCGCGAGATCGCGGCGCAAGGCCCATGGGTGAGCGCGCATCCCAACGTCATCCTGAAGATGGGTGTCAAGGAGGTGCTCTACCGGACGCGCCATCTGGGCTGGAGCGCCGACACGCATCGATACGACAGCGTCGATACCCTCCGCGCCGAACTCCCGCCGCGCCTTCGTGCGCACGGCCCACGCGTACTTAAGCAGAACCGCGGGCGCTGACAAGATGTCCGGCCCGCGATCCGCACGAACTGGCGGAGAAGTTTTCGCAAATAGTATCCTTGCGGAAATCCGCGATGGTCTTGAAGTCCGGCGCCAACTCCCTTGCGGAAGTCGACCGGCGTGCTGGCCACGTAAACCTGAACACCCGCCGGGATCATGCCTGCCGAACCGCCCGGATCACAGCAGCAAGCCGCCCCGCCTCCACATCTCCACCAACGCGCACCACGACATCGCCGATGACGATTTCCACCATCTCCCCCGCCATGGTCTCAAAGCGCGCGAACTTAACCGCTCGGTCTCGCGCCCCAGAGAGCGGCGCCACCATTCCCGAGGCCAGCGCCTTGCGTCGCCACGCAAACAACTGCGATGGATCGATCCCATGACAGCGCGCTATCGCCGACACGTTCGCCCCCGGCGCAAACGTTTCCCCGACGATGCGATCCTTCTCCTCCCGCGACCAGGTGCGGTAGCTCCGCCCGGGACTCACCGAAAGCCGCTCGGCCGCCGCTGTGATAACTTCGAAATTCTTGGTATCAGACATATGTTCGCTCTCATGAACTCCTGGGACAAATCACCAGGAGATTCTCTGACAATCGAACATCATCCGCTACGTGGGATGACCTACACGCTTACGGTTGAGAAGGCTTGGCGGCGTTGTTTTGCTGTGCTGCACAGGCCGATTTCGCTTCTCGCCAACCGATTTGAGTGTTTACTGTTCCACTCGGCGCTTGCCCCTGCACCGCCATCCGCGAGCGCCTTATTGGTTAGAGACTTTCATCTCTTACCGGCCCCCGTCCGCTCTAGCCCCCGGACGGGGGCTTTTAATTGATGGCCTGTTTCGCAAAGCGGAGTGGCGCTAGAATCGAAAGGGGCCACCTCACGCTGTGGCCCTTGCCGGTTTTCAGAAATGAAAATCGAAACGGGATGAAATCTAGCCCCGGCAAGACCTCGGTAGCCGGCTCGGCAGAGACCAGGCCTCCTCGCTGATTTCGGCCAGCAGGGAGCTCGTTGCTGCGGCTAAGCCACCGCCGCGCGAGGATCCGGCCCAATTCGCCCCAGCCTGGCGGTCAGATCGCGAACGGTGGCTTCGAGATTGTCGCGACGGGTCCGGAGGTGACGAGCCAATAACGGATATTTGGCATCGGTGACATAGCGATGCCGGTGCTGGCTCTCTTCTGCATCGATGTCAGCCTTGATGACCGCGATCGTGCGGTCGAGGTCGGAGATCAGTTTGCAAAGGGTCGCTGCTTCGCGCGCGCGTCTCAGAATTTCAATTTGGGGCAACTAGCTCATGTTTCGTCCCATGGATACACAGGTTGGTTTCGCTGGGCGGCTCATAGGGCCGATTGAGCAACCCGTGTGCCATCGGGGTTTCCGAAATGCGGATCAACTGAAGCGCTTTGCAAAATAGTGTGAGGCGATTGCCTCATTGCCCCTTGCCCACGCGCCCCGGTTGCGGAAGGATGCCGCTTTTCGAGGCGTAATATGAACAAATCCGCAATTGCGCTGGCGGCATTTGGTTTCATCTGCGGCGTGATGGTCGCGCTAAGGCGACTTCATCTCAAACAGGAACGTTCCCCAGGGGACACTGCCTGTCTGCGTACAGCTCACCGCGCTCGAGCTCGAGCCGGAGGTCGATATCGTCTGATCGCAGAGGCGCAGGCTTCGGAACGTATCGGCGGCGACATCGCCGCCGCGATGGGTAAAGCGCCGCCGGCGCCTGAGGGCGCGCCAATGAACGCCGTGCCTCTGTCTGCTACAAAGCCGTGACCCGAAGGATCGATTAGCCAAAAACCTCATATCGACCGGCTACGCCTCAGCTTGCATGGTCCGCCCTTGCCCTTGTCAGACGAAAGCCCGCTCGAACTTGTGCCGCTATCGACGCGTGTTCGCAACGCGCTCAGGGAGGCGGGCTTCAAGACGGTCGGTGAAGTGCGTCAGACCTCAGACGCAAATCTTCTAAGCCTGCAAAATCTTGGGCGCGGATCGATCAAGCACCTGCGAGAGCTTTTCAAATAAACGTTCCGTTCACCAAAGCCTTCTAATGTATGGGTGCTTCGTTTGAACTGCTGAGATAGGCGTCGCTGCTGCGTTGTGTTCTGGCGGTGGCGTCCATTCTCGGAATGGCCCGATTGGTCACGCGGCTCCCTAGCAGACGACCGCGCTGTTGTCCTGAGCGATCAGCTCAATCCGCGTCATGTCGTTGAAAAGCGGTCGCGTGGTAACACCATCCGACCAACTAATCTCCACTCCGAAGCGATTGATCTCGGTCACAAGCCCCGTTGCTTCATCGTCCCCGATCCAACGAACGCGATCGCCTTTTTCCAGCCGTCGTGCCTGCTCTCTGGTCATCTTAAAGTCAAACACCATCTCCCGGCTGAACGAATGAGACGCCAATCCAAGCGCCCCCGCGCCATATCACGCGACAGAGAAACGTCGCACTGCGCGGCACTATCAACCTGAATTCGTCAGGCACTTCCGATTGGGCGGCTACCTGCACGGCCGCTCCAGTGTCGGAGACGTCTCGCAGAACGCAGCTCATTGAAAGGTCGCCGAACCTTATCAGCGCCGTATCGAGCACTTTACGTCGCAGGGTCTTCCGCCTGTCGGAGAGGACTATCATTTCGGGTCCGTCAACTGAGCAAGGCAATTCGCTTCATCGTACACGGGAATGATTGCGAGTTTGCTAATAGCTAAGCGGGGAGCACCATGCCGGCCGCGTAGCTCAAGCCTCGTACAAATTGAGTTCCCGAATCAACCGCTGACGGGCGCATCAAGCTTAACCAGCGACTTCGATTGCACGCCGCGCTCTTGAGGCTATCGTCGCCTCCACGGACAATTGCAACACCTGTCGGCGGCAAGCGCGCCACGGACGTCACCGAAGCCGACGTCCGGAAACTTCATCGCCAGATCGGGATCGACGCGCACAAGTCATCGACCGCGAACCAAACCAATTTGGACATTTTCGTTGCCGAACACCCGCGGCGCCTATCGCGAGAATCGATCAAAATGACTATCGGGGTGCCTTCAGGGAGCGATGGTCTATGGGCCGCGCTCCCTCTTCGCTCATTCTTGATAAGGGCGAGCGGAGAGTGCCGCTGTCGGGATCATTCGGAGCGCGGCTGTTGAGCATGGCAACGGCATTGTTCATAGTTTTGGTATTGGCTTCCAAGTGAGAACGATAATCCTGAGCAATATCTCGCAATTCAGAGATTTTAGCTCCAAATACCTTGGCGATTTCGCCTCCAATTTGTTGAGGTGCTCTTGATCTGCTCCACCGACACCCGACCCAACGTTCCTAGCACGCGACTTGCATGCGGAGACCTTCTTGCCAGCCCGCTTGCCCATTTGCCGATCCGCCCGGTTCAGGCCCCATCGGCGTTTGAGGTAAGGAGCATAACCGGCTCAATAGGCATCAATTATGCTATTTCTCAAGATATTATCCTGGCTGTCGTGACAGACCATTTTGTATTATATCAATTGGTGTTACGAATTATAGTTTGAGTTGGGGAGATTTGATATGAGCGAACGGATTATCCCGGCCTGCTCTTTTAATCGGCTTTTCTTCGGCGCGTTGCTTATCGGCTGCTTGTTTTCATTTATTGCGCCCATGCGAGCCGAGCCGACCGACGATGCGAGCATCGCGAAGAACTTGGCGGAAATGCTCCGCGCAGCACGTCAAGTTATTTCGAGTAACCAAGCCCGCATCAACGATCCAAATCTTGGTGACAAGGGGCTGACCGGCCGAGTCGTCTTGCAGCAAGCTGTTGAGATCTTCAAGAAGACGACGGGAACGGATCCAGCAAGTATCGATTCGAAGTCGCGCTTCGGCAAACTCATGCAGGCGCAGATGGATGCAATCGTCGAGACTACCGACGCTAATCAGGCAACTATCAACGCCAAGGGTGTCGGGTTCAAAGCCTTCATTCCAGCGGTCTTTGCTCGGCTGGTCAATGAATCATTTGAGAGCCACGCCCGGAACGAGGCGCAGATCAAGGTAACGGCTCCGGAACAACTCGTAAGAAACCGGAAGTCGCGACCCGATGAGTGGGAAAGTGAAGTTATTCGCAGCAAGCTACTTCGAGAGGATTGGCCGCGTGGCCAAGCCTATGCCGCGGATGTCGACACTAAAGGGCGGACGGCATACCGGATGATGATGCCGGAATATTATGCGTCCTCATGCCTAAGTTGTCACGGGTCGCCGAAAGGCGAAACCGACATCACTGGCTATCCCAAGGAGGGAGGCAAAGAAGGTGATCTCGGTGCGGTCATCAGTGTTACGCTCTTCAAGCAGTAGCCAAATATGTGGCGGTTTCCCCGATCATGTGTCGGAGGCCACTCTCCCGATAGGGAACGAAGGCGTGTTAAGGCGCCCGCCGTGAGGACTCGCGAGTGATGTCACATCTCACCATTCGCGCGAGACTCGCTATTTTGTCGAGCGTGTTACTGTGCATACTGATCGCAACAAATCTGTATTTGCTGCGCACGCTTGCAAAAAACTCGACCGCCGTTGCGACCGAGACTGAGCTTAGCAGCATCATCGAGTCGGCGAACGGCGCGCGCATAGCGTTCGGCGAAATGCGCTATTGGCTCACCGACCTGGCGGTCAGCCTACTTACTCCTTCAGAGCGCAGCGCCGACGCAGCGCGCGGCCGTATGAACGGCTATCTTGACCGACTCGCGCTTCAAAAGCCGAAGCTGGTGGCGGAGATTCGCAGCGAGCGCGACGAGTTCGAGAAGTCAGCAAACGAGGCCGTGGATCAATACACCAACGACAGGCGCGTCATTGGAAATTCGCTGCTGGCGCAGGCTCGTCAACACAGTGTCAAGGTCGACGAATTGCTGACGTCGCTCATCAATGAGTTAAGAGGCGACCTAGCGGCCGAGCGTGACGGGATAGTCAATGACGTGGCTGCGACGACAAACAGAACACTCATCGCCGATGTTTTCATCCTAGCTTTGGGTTTTGTGCTGACATTCATCATTCTCCGTTCGATCGCGGTCCCGCTTCGTCGTCTTGTGGGCGCGATCGACGGCCTCAGCGCCGGCGATTTGTCAGTATCAATTCCCGCCGCAGGGTCTGACGAGATCGGCGTCATGGCACGCACCCTCGCCCTATTTCGCGACAGCCTCAAGGAGCGCAACCGCTTCGCCGCCGAGGCTGAAGCGCAGCGAAAGACCATAGCTGCTGCGATCGCCACTATCTCGGAAGGCTTTGTACTGTACGATTCAGGCGATCGGATCGTTTTGTTCAATGAACAATTTCGCGCCATTTACCCGGGCCTTTCCGACATCATCAAGCCGGGAACGACTTTCGGGGAAGTGCTTGAGGCGGTGGTTTCGCGTGCACTGGTCGATCTTGGAAATCAAAGTGCACAGGACTGGATGGCCGAGCGCTGGGCAAGGCGCGAGCATTCAGGAGGCTTTGCCGAATACAGGTATGGTGGCCGCTACGTCCGCATCAGCGAGCGTCGTATTCAGGGTGGTGGGACTGTTGCGGTTTATTCCGACATAACTGAACTCCGGCAACACAACCTTGAACTCGAGGAGGCGCGCGAGCTATCGGAAGTCGCCAACCGAACCAAGAGCCAGTTCCTGGCAAATATGAGCCACGAATTGCGGACACCGCTCAACGCCATTATTGGTTACAGCGAGATCCTTCAAGAAGACGCGGCCGATGGCGGCCAGAAGCAGCTCGTGCCCGACCTAAAGCGAATCGAGGGCGCCGGGCGGCATCTGTTGGGACTGATCAACGATATCCTCGACCTTTCAAAGGTTGAGGCCGGCAAGATGGAAGTGTTTATAGAGGAAGTGGACCTTCTGTCGCTTATCGAAGAGGTAGGAGAGATCATAAGACCTTTGGTGACTAAAGGCGGCAACACGCTTGAGCTGAGTGTGTCAGAAAACATCGGCAGCATGCGCACCGATCGCACTAAGGTGAAGCAATGCCTCCTCAACGTCCTCAGCAATGCAAGCAAATTTACCCAGAACGGGAAGCTGAAGCTCGAAATTGGGCGGGCGGATCGAGCCACGGTCCGCATGACGATCTCGGATAGCGGCATCGGTATGAGTACAGAGCAACTTGGCCGACTATTTGAAGCGTTCAGCCAAGCCGATGCTTCGACCACGAAAAAGTTCGGCGGAACCGGTCTTGGCCTGGCCATTACGCGACACTTCTGTCGGCTGCTTGGCGGCGATATCACGGTCGCGAGCAAGGTCGGGGAAGGCTCGACCTTTACCATCGTCATTCCCGATCAAACGGCCGGGCCAAAGCCGCCGGAAGCGACGAGCGAGCCATCTGAGGAGCCAATAATCGGCTCGCAGTACGAAAGCGGGTCGGTCACAGTGCTTGTCGTCGACGATGATGCTGCTTCGAGGGATTTGCTGACGACAAGCCTCAGGCGTGAGGGGTACCGCGCCGTCCAGGCGCGCGGCGGCGATGAGGCGCTCGAGCTTGCCCTCAAGGTACGGCCAGACGTGATCACACTGGATGTCTTAATGCCGAAAACGGATGGTTGGGCCGTTCTCGGCGCTCTCAAAGCCAATCCCGAACTCTGCGACATTCCGGTTATAATGGTCACGGTGGCGCCGGATCGAGGTATTGGTCTATCGCTGGGCGCAGCTGAAGTGATGACCAAGCCGGTTGACCGGGCAGAACTAACCTCGCTGCTGCGCCATCTCCTGTCTCGCGACGGTCCTATCCTTCTTGTCGAGGATGACCTAGCAACCCGTGATACGGTGCGTGGCACAATTGAGAAGATGGGCTTGACCGTTGCGGAGGTCACCAATGGACGGCTCGCCCTTTCATGGCTCGCGGAAAATCCCGCACCCGCACTGATCCTGCTCGACTTGATGATGCCAGAAATGGATGGCTTCGAGTTTCTTGATACTTTTAACAGTCGCGCGGAATGGCGTCATGTGCCGGTGGTGGTCATAACGGCCAAGCAGTTAACCGTGGCCGAGCGAGGCCTTCTGGCCGTGAGCACCGTCATCGAAAAAGGCGGTTCGATTGACAAAGATATTGCCGCAGCGATTGCCAAAGTAGTAGGCCGGCGTCCAGTCCGCGCAGATATTGATATGTAGTCGTCAAGGCGATGATGAGATGGTGATCTAATGGCAAAGATTTTATTGGTCGAAGATAACGAAATGAATCGCGATATGCTCTCGCGCCGCCTGCTCCGCAAGGGACATGAAGTCGTGATGGCGGTCGATGGCGAACAAGCGGTCGCCATGGCTCAAAGTGAGAACCCGGATTTGATTTTGATGGACATGAGTCTGCCGGTTATTGACGGATGGGAGGCGACACGTCGCGTTAAGGCAACCGAAGTATCTTCCCGTATTCCAATCATCGCGCTCACTGCACATGCCATGTCGGGTGATCGCGAGCGGGCGCTTGGCGCGGGATGCGACGACTACGATACGAAGCCGATTGAAATGTCGCGACTGCTCGAAAAGATCGATACGCTCCTGGCACGCCATTGAGACGATCATGTAGGTTCCAATTAGCATGACAGATCCGGACCAGCGACTCCAACGTGCGCGCACGGCCTTCGTGCGCCAGGAGTTCGCGGCTCCGATCTCCACCATTCTGGAACTGACTGAAATCCTGATCGAGGACGCCCGCGGCAGCGAGGACAAACCGCTAGTCTCGGACCTTGAACGCATCCATTCGGCTGGCCTCATGCTCCAAGAACATCTCGGCCGACTGGTTAGTCTGGCTACGCTGGGTTCGCCGGACACCAGAGAGGGTTCTGCGGCTCTCAGCGCCACACTGCGGCATGATTTGCGGACCCCGCTCAACGCCGTCAAAGGTTATGGCGAATTGATCATGGAGGATGCGCGCGAAAGCGGCAGTGAGGATCTGGTTGCCGATCTCGCAAAGATTATGGCGGCTGCCGACCAATTGCTCGGGCAGATCGATGATCTGTTTGGCTCCGCCGGTGCAAGCGATCATGAGCCTTCGAGTACACCTTCAGTTGCCGGGATATCGCGCGATTTGGCCGGTGACATCATGCGGTCAATCCAGCCGATCACGCCCAATCACAAGCCCCACATGCTGTCAGGCCGTATCCTCGTGGTCGACGACACAGAGGCTAATCGCGATCTGCTTTCACGCAGGCTCCGGCGCCAAGGGCATACCGTTGCCACGGCCGAAAGCGGCAGATCGGCCCTCGAGGCCGTGGCCAAATCTCAATTTGACCTCGTTCTGCTCGATCTGATGATGCCGGACATAAACGGGTTGGAAGTGTTGAACCAGCTTAAGGCCCATCCAGTAGACCAACATATTCCAGTCATGATGATCTCGGCGCTGGATGAGATCGACAGCATCGTTCGTTGCATCGAGGCCGGGGCCGATGATTACATTCAAAAGCCTTTTGATCCCGTGCTGCTCGGCGCGCGTATTGGGGCATCCCTGGAACGAAAGCGGCTGCGCGATCGCGAACTGGCTTTCATCGAAGAGTTGCGGGTCGAGAAAAGCAAGACGGAAGCGCTGTTGCTGAACATTCTGCCGGCAACGATAGTAAGCCGGATCCGCGACGGAGACGTTGTTATTGCCGACAATTTTTCGGATGCGACCATCCTGTTCGCTGATCTGGTGGATTTTACCCACTTGGCCGGAAAAGGTTCACCAGCGCGCATCGTTGACCTCCTGAATACCCTGTTTTCGGCTTTTGATGCGCTGGCGAAGGAGCTCAAACTGGAAAAGATCAAAACGATCGGCGACGCCTACATGGTCGCGGGTGGAATTCCAGAAGAAAGTTCAGGTCACGCGCATGCCATTGCCGATATGGCGCTCGGTATGATCGATGCGGTACTGAAGACCGGCAAACAGTTCGGCGAATCGCTCGAGGTGCGGATCGGTATCCATTCTGGGGAGGTGGTGGCTGGCCTCATCGGCCAGCATCGATCAATCTACGACGTCTGGGGCGATACCGTGAATACGGCAAGCCGTTTGGAGTCCTCCGGAATACCAGGTCGCATTCAGATCTCTGAGACGACCTATCAAAAGCTCAGGGATGCATTTCATTGTGAGTTGCGCGGGCAAGTGCCCCTAAAGGGCAAGGGTATGATGCTGACTTACTTCCTTGGCGAACGCATCAACAGTCCGTCGGCTGATCCCACATCGCTCTGATTATGTTTTTTGAGCAGTGACCTATAGCCAATCCAATTCGCACATTGGGTGCTGTGGAAGAATTCAGCCTTTGAGCGAACAAGCGTGTCGTCGAGCGGCACCACGTGGATACAGATGCGCAACGACCGCATTGATCTCAGAAGCAGACCGTCAGCGCCGTCCATCGCGACGTTCCGCAAAGGGCAGAGGCTGTGCCAACGCCTTGATTCTGACCCGCAGGAGGTGCGTCACGGTCGAGAGACCGTCGAGCATCCGTTCGGCAAGATGCGCAGCTATCAGCGTCTTGATCCCGACGATGTTCTGACCCGCGCTAGATTATAAGCCAAGACCGAGAGCGCCTTCTCGGCGGCTACTTTTGGTAGCGTTTTAGTGAGGAAGTGCGTCGCCTGTCAATCGGCGCTGGACCGGGACCCCCGGTCGGCGTCCAACTTGTTCCAAGCCGAAGCACAATGCCGCAAGGGAAACGCAGCCCACCGACATCCCGCGTGCGCGCGCGTTGCCGGATTTCGGTCATGTCCGTCTCCTCAAGCCAGCGCCAGTTCAGGATTTCCGTCCACCAGGTAGGTGTCGACCCGCTTCAAGTCGGCCTCATAGTGACGCGAGGTGACCATGAAGAAGCCCGCCGCCAGCAGGCCGAAGGCAGGCATCACCGCCAGCGCCGTCTCGAGCGACCATGCATCCGACACCCAGCCCGCGATGAAGGGCCCTCCGGCCAGGCCGAGCAGGTTCTGGAACAACGACAGCACGGAGGCGGCGGTAGACCGGACGCCGGGATGCACCACGTCGATCACCACCGCCGTGACCACGCCGGAGATGCAGGCCATGAAGAAGCCGCCAAACGCGATCAACCCGAACTGCGTCTGCGTGTCCAACGCGACCCCGAGGCGCGGGGCGCCGAAGGCGAAGCTCAGCATCACAGCTGAGACGGCGCACAGCACCCCCACGACTTGCAGCTTGACGCGCGGTCGCGAGCGGGCGGCGCGGTCGGCCACGGCACCCCAGACCACGCTGCCCGCGGCGCCGCACAGCACTACCAGCGCCGCGCGGATAGCGGCCTGGTCGGTCGCGAGGCCATGTACGCGATGCAGGTAGCTCGGCAGCCAGGTCCAGACCGAGGACACCAAGATGACCTGCGCGGGCGCCGCCAGGCACAACCACAGCAAGGTGCGCGAATCGAGCAACTGCCGGACGATGAAGCGGGCCGTACCGAGACTGGGGAGCGCGGCCGGATTCCGGGGCGTGAGCGACACGGTGCGGTAGTCCCGCACTTTCATATACAGTACCGCCAGCACCAACCCCGGGACACCGACCACACCGAACGCGGCGCGCCAGCCCCAGTGCGTCGCCATGATGCCGCCGAGCATCACGCCCAGCACCGAGCCGACGGAAGCGCAGGCTATGAAGGCCGCCATCAGAGTGCCGCGCATGCGCGATGGAAAGTGGCTGGCGATCAACACCGCGCCGACCGAGCCATAGCCGGCCTCGCCCAGCCCGACAACGGCGCGCGCGGTCATCAACTGGCCGTAGCTGCCGGCGAACATGCAGGAGATCGACGCCAGGCTCCAGGCTAACGCCATGACGACGATGCTTTTCACGCGGCTGAAGCGATCGGCGATCAGCGCCACCGGAATGCCGGCCAGCGCCACCGTCAGCGATACGATCGAGGCCAGGGCCCCCAGTTGCTTGTCCGAGAGGCTCCATTCTTCCTTCAAATGGGGAAAGAGCGACACGATCACTTGGCGGTCGATGTAGTCGAACAGCATCAGGCCGCAAGTCATGACAAAGGCGAACCAGGCTGCGCCAGGCCCGATCAGGTAGCCATCCGGGGCGCCCTGCTTCCCCTCGAATCCGTGGACATTCATGACAATCTCGCTTCCTTGGTGAATGTGCTTAGGGGACGAGCACGGTGCGCCGGTGGTCTTGCGCGCTTTTGACTACGACATAGGCGTGGCCCACCCGAGCTTCACCGGGGCCTGAATCACCGACCTCGACCTGCTCGAAACGAAGCACTGACGGACGGTCGAGACAAACGGCGTGGGCCATTACAATACTTCCCTAGGCGCTGAGGCGTTGCTTCAGCCAGCAATGCGAAACGGTTGCATCGAGTTCGTTGATCAGGGCTTCGGCCTGCGGCCATTCGCCGAAGCCGGATGATGGATTGAGGTGGCCGACCTCGCCGAGGTCGACCAGCTTGCTGCCCCATAATCGCGCCAACGTTGCGACGCGACCGTATGAGGCAAGAGGATCGTTGCGACTGGCTGCGACGATGGAGCGAAACGGCAGCAGGTTGCGCGGCACCGGCAGCCAGCCTCCGTCTTCCAGGGATTCCATCGACGGATAGCCTATCGGTAACGGCTGATCGAAATCCGCTGGCGTTGCCAGCAGCGCGCCGCGAACGACCCGCCGAGTCTGCTGCACCCAGTGCAGCACTGAGATCACGCCACCGGAATGCGCGACCAGAATGATCGGTCCATCGATCTCGGCCGCGGCCTTCTCGATCGCTTCGACGCGGGCGAGACAATTGAGGTCGTCGCGCCCCATTGGTGTCACCGCGCGCCCCCGCGGCAGCCGCGAGGCCAGCAGAGTCTGCCAATGCTGCGGCACATCGTCCCGCAAGCCTGGTACGATCAGAACTGTGGCCTCGCGTGTCATCGCCCTACTCCGCAGCCTGCTGGAGAGATTGGACACCTACGCGGTTCGGCGCGAAGCCGGTCTTCGCCAGCGTCTCTTCGATGCTGTCGTAGAAGGTGCCGATCTGCAGGATCTTCTTCGCTTCCTTGCCGTTTGCCACGTCACGGCCGAATTCACGCGAGATCCGCACAAGCTGCTCGATCTGCTTGACGGTGCCCATCTTGCTCTTGCGATCCTGGCTCCAGATGTTGTCCTCGATGCCGCAGCGTACATGCAGGCCCATGGCGATCGCCATCATGTTGACCGGCAGCGTGTTGAGCATGGAGCTCTCCAACGTCAGCGCGACACGTTCGGGCATTGCGCGCAGGAAGTTGGCGAGGTTGTAGATGGTCGGGGCGTCCATGCCACCGCCGATCGCGACCCAGTTCGCCACCAGCGGCCCCTTGTAGACGCCGCGCCGGATCATCCGCTCCACGGTCTCGAAGGAGTTGATGTTGTAGAACTGGAATGCGCTCTGGATACCCTTCGCGCTGAGGCGCTTGATGTGCTCTTCCGCCCAGGTCGGACCGGCCGGAACGATCATCTCGCGGAACGCTTCGTGCAGCGCGGGTTCGCCGAGCGACGTGCCGGCATAGTCGCGCGGATCCATCTGCTCGAAGATGTTCATCTGCGCCGTGTTGACGGTAACTGTCACCTGATCCGGCGTCGGCGTTAGCTCGGCCAGCATGTGGCGGGTGTCGTCCGAGAGCCACTTCGCCCTGTCGCCTTCGCTTTCCGGAGCGAACGAGATCGAGCCGCCGACCTGGAGCACCATGTCGGGCACCGCGACGCGCAGCCGCGCCAGTAGTTCGTTGAACTTCGAGAGCCGCTTCGAGCCCTTGCCGTCAATCTCGCGGACATGGGTGTGCAGCACTGTGGCGCCGGCATTGTAACAATCGACCGCCTTCTGCACCTGGTCGTCCATCGAGACCGCAATGTCCTCGGGGAAATCCGAAGGCAGCCATTCCGGGCCGTAGGGAGCCGCAGTGATTACCAGCTTGTCCTGGTTCAGGGGATGAAGTGCGCCGTCGAGGAAGTTCATGATCGTTTCCTTTCGCTAGGTGGTATGGGTTGAAGTGCAGTTTAGAACGGGGCGTCGCCCTTGATGCCAGCGCGCTCGATCTTGCCATGACGGGGCGGGGTACAGTGCTGGGTCGCGCGGCTGTCCCAGAACGCGTTCGGCAATGTACGGCAACAGCAGTGCACGGATGTCCTGCATCAACGCCGGATCGCGCGAGGCCACGTCAAGATTGATTGAGCGGCGATGGCCATGGGCTGATCCTCCATTGTTGAGTTTGCTGCATCGCGGCCGTGCAACCGGCTCTGCTTGCGACGATCCGAAACTAGGCGAGAAGGCTCGGCCATGTTTGACCGATTGGGACGGGCGATTTAACATTCGGGGACATCGGGCGAGTTGCGAGCGTTCGCGCTTGCCCGCGGAGAGCCGGGGACGGCAGATGCCAAATCTGATCCGCAGCGCGGTGTTGAGCAATTACATCGAAGTGGCCCGTGCGGCCGGCCTCGACCCGTACCGCATGACCGCCGAATTCCATCTGCCGCCGGCAAGTCTCACGGACCCGGAGGTGAAGGTCTCGGCAGCCGCAGTCGGCCGCCTGCTCGAGGAGTCAGCGGCGCGGTCGGGCAAGCTCGACTTCGGTTTGCGGCTTGCAGATCAGCGGACTGTCGCCAACCTCGGCGCCCTGGCGCTGCTGGTGCGGGAACAGCCGACCATCCGTAAGGCGCTCGATGTGCTGGTCGGCTACATGTTCCTGCACAGCGAGTCGCTGTCGCTGAACATGCGCGAGCAGAATGGTGACGTGATCCTGAGCCTTACGATCGAGGTTGAGCGTCCAGTGCCGATCCGGCAGGGCATCGAGCTTGGGATCGGTTTCCTGCATCGCAGTTTTCAGCAATTGTTTCGCGAACGCTGGAAGCCGGAATCGATCTGCTTCGCTCATTCAGCGCCCGCGAAAAAGGACGCCTACCGCAAGTTCTTTGGCACCGACGTGCGGTTCAACCAGGATTTCAACGGCATCATCTGCGCCGCACGAGACATCGATGCCGCCGTGCCGGCGGTTGACACCAGGATGGCGCGCTACGTGCAGCAATATCTCGATACGCTGGCAGCGCGCCGGAACTCAAGCATGAGCGCGAGCGTGCGCGAATGCATCTATACGATGCTGCCGTCTGGGCTGTGCTCGGCTGATTCGGTCGCGGCACGGCTCGGCGTCGATCGCCGCACCGTCCACCGCCATCTTGCCCATGAAGATAAGACCTTCTCGTCGATCATGGACGCGGTCCGCGCCGAACTCGTCACACGTTACATCGAAAATCGTGATCGGCCATTGGCATCGGTGGCGGAACTGCTGGGTTTTTCGGCACTCAGCGCTTTTTCGCGCTGGTTTAGGAACCAGTTCGGCTGCAGCGTATCGGAATGGCGTGCCGATCGACCGGCGCGGGCCGACGCGCATGGCGGTCCAGTGTAAATCGGCGATTGTCCCGAAAAGTAAAGCTGCTTGTCCCATCCGGTCAAACGTCGGGTGCGGATCAATTCTATCGTCGGCTCCAATGATCGGTGCAAATGAGCGCCAGAGGAGAAGACGACCGATGTGGCCCCACCTGGCATCCGATTGTTTCATTGACCCCGTTTTCCGCACGCGACGGAGGTCGTGATGATCGTCTGCTGCTGCAATGTCTTCAGCGACGCTCAGGTTCGGTCCGTTATCGCGAATAGCCCGCAACGTCCTCGCATGAGCCGCGTCTATGCGTCGCTGCACTGCGCCGCACAGTGCGGCCGATGTGCCAAAACCATAAGTGGCATCATTCTAGAATGTCGGCATCACGCAGCATCGGAAGCTCCCCAAAACATCGCCCGGTAGCATTGCAAATCCAGCTGCCCGCAAGCTCAATGCGCAAGAACCTTTCCATTTTTTCGCCGCAGCGTGAGATTCCGCGAGTGCTGACCAGGCGGTCACCGTGCGCGATCGTGTTCGTTTCGGAATTTCGAGGCGAACCAAATATGAAGCCGCAATAACGGAAGGATGGATCAGCTCACCAGCAAAGAGCGGGCGTTACGAATTCTTTTTCATTCCTGTTACTGCTGGACTAGCATCGAAGGGTCGGAGATCGGGGCAGGTTATCGGTCGTCGGCCAAGCACAACTGATAAGCTTTTGCGTATTTCTTTATCAGTAGCGAACTGGCTTTGGTTGCAACCAAGCCGTTTTGGCCCAACAGCCGGTCGCCTTAAGCGAAGCAAGCGCGCGCCTCGTACTCGGCTAGGCGGCGGGATGGCGATCCTGTGGCGAGAGGCATTGGAGCGGCAGCGGCCGGACCAAGAAGGATCCCTCCTCCGATTTCCGGGGGTGCGCGCAAAGCCGACCTCGCCCCGTTAGCGGGGCGAGGTCGATCAAGTTCAGGTGCCTTCGAACTTGAATGACACGTTAAGCTTGGCGCGATAGGCCTCGACCTTGCCCTTGGCGTCCAGTTGGATATCGAGTTTGACGACTTCTGCGACACGAAGATCCCGGAGAGATTTTGCGGCTTGTTCGACCGCGTTAGCGGCGGCTTTTTCCCAGGATTCGCTGCTGGTACCGATCAGTTCAATGATCTTATAGACGCTCTCAGGCATGTCGTCCTCCCGTTCGGTATGAAACAGGGAGCAGATACTCCCTGCCGCCCTCAAACCTAGCACTGCGATATCGGCGCTGGAAGCACGCCGCGGGTTGGCGGATACTCGAGCCCAACATGCGCTCCAAGGGCGAATGAACCGGCAAAGTGGTACAGCTTAATGATCGCGAACATCGGCACGCCCTCGTAGTGATTAAAATGCACATTCACGCGGTCCGGGACAATCGTCAGTCGGAATTTGCTTGACCTGAACCAGGCTTTTCAAGCTGTGGCTTCAGTTGCTCAATTTCCTCATCGCTTATCTCCGTCTGGGCTACCAAGACGCTGCATCGAAGACGCTTCACTAGATAGCTACCGACAGACCCGAACCACCATCGTGCCAACGGGCCTTGCGGACGATGGCCGACGACCACAAGGTTTGCTTCAATCAGTTCGGCTACTTCTGCGATTTTCTGCCCGGGGTCTCCCATCTCCAATCTTGAGGTGGGAGAAAAACCCAATGCTTTAAGGCGCTCCACCCCTTCGGCCAGAACGGCTTTGTAATTTGCATTTTGCTCCCCCATCGAAAGGCTAAGGCCAGCCTCTGGGGTCATGATGGAGGGTAGCTCAACAACGGCCAGCAGGAAAACCTCGGCGCGGCAGAGCTGCGCGAGCTTCGCCCCCTCCCGCAACGCACGCCTCCCTTCGATTGAGCCATCATAGGCAAGAAGGACCTTTTTATACATGAGGCGTCCCCCGACGATCGTCGCGACCATTAGCTGGTGAAGCCTAGCATTGTTCAGCTGGAACAGATCAATTTAACGGATTAAACCTACTTGTGCCAGGCTCGGTCCTCGTTACCGTGACACTCTCCGGCGCATGCCGAGGCAACGCACGACTAGCGCAACCCGCGATAACCGCCTAGATTCAGGATTGCGCACGGCACAAAGCGTAGGTGGCGATCGAGAACTCGAACCGTGGACTGGCGCTGGAGCGCCATCGGGACGCTTCGGACGCGAGCCTTTTCGTATTCAAACAGTCAGCGTAAGATTATTTCCAGATCGTTAGTTGAGAATTTGGCGAGCCGTTGCTAACAACGATTGCTCTCCAAACACCGAGGAGTTGAGACGTTGAAAGCTGCCAATACCAAGAAGAAAACTGCCCGTCGTGAGTGGACTGCGGCGGATTTGAGAGACCTCAAGAAGCATTCGAAGGCACGCACACCCATAGAGAAAGTCTCGAAGACGATGAAGCGCACTATCGGCGCGCTGCGCGTAAAGGCTTCGCAACTCGGGTTGGGCTTAGGTCATCAGCGCTGAGACCCGTGAAAAGGTGCGCGCCCCCATCAGCCGCGAATAGCTGGTCATTTAGGCTGCCAATACTGACCGCTATTGTGCTGAAAACTTTACTTCCGGCCGCCCGACGCTGCTTCGTCGTCAGCCGTGACTTCAAGGCTGTATCGATTGAAACCTATTGGTTTGGCTTGCCACCTCACGGCCTTTCCGGAAAGTGTCGCAAGTGTACCGAAAGCAAAATTCGCGCACCAATCGACAGGAAGATCGGTCGTACAACTGTAACGGCGGGCAACTACGTCAGCCCGAGTTCAGGCATACTTGCGACGATTGTCAGTCAAGACCCCATGCATGTCGCATTCGCCGTCTCCTCGCAAAAAGCGATATCACTGAGTCGTCGCGCTGCTGAGACGCCGGTAGTAATCAAAATCCGGTTGGGGGACGGACACATCTACGACCAGATCGGCACTTTGAACTTTTTCGACAATGTGGTGGCCGGCAATACCGACACCATTACTCTGCGCGGAGACATCCGCAATCTGCCGATTGTCAGCAAGGAAAACGGCGGTACAACGCGAGAGCTCGTCGATGGCCGTTGCTATGTTACAGACAGTCCGTAACAGGTCAAGCTGGCATGTTGCGCTTGGGAACCTTGCCGCTTCAGCCCCGTTTTTTCAGGGGCTGCCGAGGGAGAGGTCTAATGGACAATCTCACCAAGCATGAGATTTGGGTCATCGGCGTAACCGCGTTGGCCGGGCCAGTCATCGCGGGCATAGGCATAGCGCTCCTCTCCGGCCTGATCGCGATCTAGGCCGAGTTTGGTCATGCATTTTGATGGCTCGCGCTGAATGTAGCGTTCCCAGTTGCCATGTTGCTGTCACGGCGTCGGCGCGCGACCGCAAACAGGGTGGTGCCTGCGTGGCCGCCTCGGTTGGCGCATCAATTCGTTGCCGCAGGCCGTCGTCGACACTGAGGCGTACCAAAATTTATTCCCTGAAGAGGTGTGCGCCGTTTCGCGCCTCCGTCTAGGACGCTTAGGCGACCACCGCTTCGTAATCTGAGCTGAGCCGCGCCGTCAGATTTCGTACGGTTGTTTCGAGGTTATCGTGACGCACACGCAGGTGATGGGCCAATAGCGGGTACTTTGCACCGGTGCGGTCACGAAAGCGGTGCTGTGCCTCTTCTGTCTCGATGTCGGCCTTGATGATTGCAATCGTTCTGTCGAGGTCTGCTATTAGCTTGCGAAGGAAGGCTGCTTCGCGCGAGTTGCGGATGGTCTCGATTTGGGGCAGCTGGCTCATGATGTGTCCTACAGGTGCACAGGTTGATCTAGCCGGCGTCGGTTAGCGCCTAGTTGAGCAACCTACGTGCCAGCGGGGCCGCGGCCTGGACGGGTCCGGTCTATCCGACCTGCAGCTATTCTTGTGGCTCTCGTAAACGGCGGTTAAGATCCGGGAGTGGGCATAGCTTCGCCTGTTAGACTAAGCATGTCGTAAACGGTCGGACGAGTCCTCTCGAGACATAGACGGGATCAGCGCAACTTTTGGGGGAGGGAGGCCGGGTCATGCGGTCGGCCTTTACTGCGCGCTTTGACGCGGAAGAAGCGGACACTGCGCGAAGTCCGAGAAGGGCCAACAACCGACACCCCCGGCTTGATTCGGAGACCATCCGGCGACCGCTATGTCGTCAACTCGGACAATGAAGCTTCGGCGCGGCGCTCGAAGATGACAGCCCCCTGGCGCCTCGCGATATCGGCCGCAGTCGTAAAAGCCGATCGCGCCTCGGCCTTGTTGCGACGATCGAGCGCCAAAAGGCAGGCACCACGTAAGCGATAAATCTCGGGCAGATAGATGCCGACGCCTGCTTCGTCGATGCCGGCGATCGCGCGATCGAGATGGCCGAGCGCGTCCGCAGGCCTGCCGGCGGCCAGCAGCACTTCCGCTGCGACGCCGAGATAATATTGCGGCAGCGGACCGACAGCGGTGGCGTTAGCGATTTCGGTATCGATCAGCCGCACGGCGTCCGCGCTGGCCGCGCCAGTCGCCGTCGCCCATCCGACCAAGATGAGGCTGCTGGCGCGCCACGGCGGCAGGTCGAACTTGTCGGCCAGCGTGGCCGCTCGATGTGCCGCCGTGCACGTAGCTTCGCGGTCTCCTCCAAGCTGATGACCAATACCGGTGTTATGCAGACCGTGCGCGAGGCTGTTTGGATGCTCGAGCATTTCGGCTAGAGCAATGGCCTGTGCAAAATGCTGTCTTGCATGCAGCTCTTGTCCCGATAGCTGCCAAGAATTGCCGCATTGCGCATGCGCGCAGACGCCAGGATCGTGGCCACCAAACGCATGCGCAAGGTGACGGTGCTGCTTCATATCATACAGCGCAATAGCGTGTTGGCAGCCCTCCAATGCGCCGCGGACATCGCCACGAAAATGCGCCGTTGAAAGCTGACAATGATAAGCCTCGAGCAGCAGCTCGCGATCGCCGGACTGTTGCGCGAGCGACACCAATTCGCTGGCGCGGTCGCGCGCCAATGCTGTCTTGCGGCTCAGATTGGCATTGATCCAAAGGCCCCATTTGGCTTGGAAGGACGCGGGACCATCGCCGAGTTGCTCGCCGATCTCTGCAGCTTCGGTATAGGCCGTTTCGGCCTGACTACTCTGAAGCCCGTGCGCGACCACCGAGGCCGAACCAAGCTTTAGCCAGAAGTCCAGTTGTCGCCGGAGGACATTCTGTGGCGGCAGAGCCTTGGCCAGCTCGAGACCCGCACGGAAATGCGAAATCGCTTCCGCATAGGCCGAGCGGCTGACGGCCTGGTCGCCGGCCCGCATGCGGTAGTCGCAAGCGAGAGAATAGATTTTCGCTTCGCCGAAGTGGTAGGCCAGCAATTCCGGTTCGCGCGCGGCCACATCGCCAAAACGCTGCTCTAGCGCCTGGGCAACGCG
Source organism: Bradyrhizobium genosp. P (assembly GCF_049949265.1). NCBI lineage: Bacteria > Pseudomonadati > Pseudomonadota > Alphaproteobacteria > Hyphomicrobiales > Nitrobacteraceae > Bradyrhizobium > Bradyrhizobium genosp. P. Next base: position 7,574,107 of record NZ_CP188195.1, read on the forward strand.
CCCATGCCATTCGCGACGGCGCGTCAGCAACAGGCTTTCGTAGGCGGCGTCACGCACCAGCGCGTGCTTGAAGACAAAGCTCCGCTCGAGGCCGCGCTCCTCGGGAAACACAATTCCGGCGGCTACTAGCTTTGCCACCATGCCTTCAAGTTCACTAGCGTCCTTATTGGAAGTCGCCCCCAGCAAGGCGAAGGTGAATTGACGGCCGATCACCGAGGCGATCTGGGCAACTTCGCGGGCGCCGCCAAGACGATCGAGGCGGGCCATCAGCGAGTCCTTCAGCGTCGCCGGCACTGCGGAAGCCTCACCCGCCGATTCCATCACGCTTCGAGTTAGTTCCTCGACGAACAGGGGCACGCCGTCGGTCTTGGCGACAATCGCGGCGACTGTGTCCGCCGACAGACCATGCGCCGCGGCCACGCCGGTGACCACTTGCGTGCACTCGGAGCGGCCCAGGCGTCCGAGCGTCAACTGGGTTGCGTGCGGTCTTGCCAGCCATGGCGGCACGAAATCCGACCGCGCCGACACCACAGCAAGCAGCCGTGCTCGGCCGATGCTGTCGGTCAACCGCGTCATCATCTCGAGCGTGGTCGCGTCGATCCAGTGCGCGTCTTCCAATACGACCAATACCACGTCATCGCCCGCCCGCATCAGGATCTCGATGACCAGCGCGAGCGTGGCTGCCTTGCGTTGCGCTGGGGATGACGGCGTCGGGGGCGCCTCGGCCAGCGGAATCGACAACAGCTCGGCCAAGAGCGGCAGCGCAAAGGGATTTGCGATGGGTCGTCCAGTTAGGAACGCGCGAAGCTTATCGGCGCGCGAGTCCGGTGGATCGGCCGGCACAAAACCTGCAGCTCGGTTGAGATAGTGGATCACGGGATAAAGCGCGCTATCGCTATGATAAGGCGAGCACTGCAGATTGATGCGAGCATGCGCTTCGCCTGCGAGTTCTTCCTGCAGCGCTTCGATCGTGCGCGATTTACCGATGCCGGCCTCACCGATCACGGTCACGATCTGGCCCTCGCCTTGCCGCGCGAGATGCCAGCGTTCGCGCATCAATCCCATTTCATGCGCGCGGCCGATCAGTGGCAGGCGCCCGGTGCGGATCGCGGCAAAGCGGGATTCGACCGAGGCTTCGCCACACACTCGCCAGGCCGGCACCGCGCCGGCAAAGCCCTTGAGCTCGTGCTCGCCGCTGTGGGTGAGTTCGAAGAGGCCGCCCAACAATTTTTGGGTCGACTCGCTGATGAGGATGCAGTTTGTCTCCGCGAGCGCCTGCAGCCTTGCGGCGAGGTTAGGCGTTTCGCCGACGATCATCCGCTCCTGCGCCACCCCGGTACCGATGATTTCGCCGACCACGACGAGGCCCGTAGCGATGCCGATCCGCGCCTGCACGTGCGTGCCATCAGGCCCTTCGATGGCGCCGATCTCCGACAGAATTCCAATGGCGGCGCGGACGGCGCGTTCCGCCGCATCTTCGAAGGCATGGGGAAAGCCGAAATAAGCCAGCACGCCGTCGCCCATGAACTTGGCGACGAACCCACCGTAACGTCCGATCGCACCTGCCACCGCATCCTGGTATCGTCGGATCAGGCCGCCCAACAGCTCTGGATCAAGCTTCGCCGACAGTGCGGTGGAACCGACCATATCGGCGAACATCACGGTCACTTGGCGTCGTTCAGCATCGCCGGAGCCGAGCCGCTCCGCCGTGGACAAAAATTTGTCGGGCGCAGAAAACCTGTCGGGGGGGCCCGCCAGGGTCTTGCGCTCCCCGATCGCCCTCAAAAGCCGGCGGCGATTGCCCAGCGACAGACCTAGTTGCGCGAGATCATGGTCGTCAAGGTCGGGCAGGATATCGAGGTCAATGTCATTCGCCTCGAACGCATCGGCATATTGCTCCAGACTATTTCCACGCAACCAGTCGCGCAGATCGCTCATGCCCTCAGTTCCCCATCCGCTCCAAAAGCAGATTGGCACATCTACAGGGTCTTGGGCTACAGACTTTGGGTCCGCGATTTCGAGCGGCAGAAGGAAATTCGACCGATTCCGCCTTGGGTCAAAACGCGAAGAATTCAACGTGAGTAAAGCTAGTCCGCTATGCCGCACTGAGCAGGCCTCGACGAGGCGTGCCGCCACCTCGCTGAGGGCCAGGAGCCGAAATATGGCGCCGCAGCAAATTCGGCGCAGATTTTGCGATTGGGCTGACCTCGACCAGCTTATCGGCGAGCCGTAACCCACAACGCCGCACCAGCCGAATATGTTGGCCGGGCGGCGTTGGTTTACGCACTGAGGCGCTGAAATTCCTCAGCGCCTTTTGTCGGCAGGCGGATGTGGGTTCGTGATCTCTGACTCTGTTGGCTTCGAGAGGGTCGCGGGGCGAATTGTAGAAGTGCAATCCGCCACGGCTGCCCCCTCGGCGTGCTGACCCTTTGGCGCGCCCATCGAAAAGCCCGGCGAGCGGGCCGGCTGTTCCCAAGTAGATCAAGGTGAAGAACCGAAGTCATCCGGCGAGGGAAAGAGTCAAGGAAGCACTCGCGTGACCACAACTACGGCGCCGTAGACGGATTGGTGACTGTGCACCGCGCCAATAGACTATAACACCGCGCTCGCGTAAGGTGTGTGTGTGGCTGCTGGGCTGGTCACTTTGAAGAGACGGTCGCGTTTCCTTTTGGGAGACGCCGCCGCCAATATTCGATGGAGGACATGCCATGACATCCCGCCTGCGTTTCGGCGTTTTTCTCGCGCCCTTCCATAAGCCCGGCATTAATCCGACGTTAGCCCTACAGAACGATCTGGATCTGGTCGCTTGGCTCGACCGCCTCGGTTACGATGAAGCGTGGTTTGGTGAGCACCATTCCGCCGGTACGGAGATCAGCGCGTCGCCCGAAATCATGATCGCGGTTGCGGCCGAGCGCACGCGTCACATTAAGCTTGGCACGGGCGTCGTCAGCCTTTCCTACCACAATCCGCTGTGGGTCGCGGAACGCATCGTGCTGCTCGATCACCTGACCCGCGGGCGCGCGATGTTCGGTGCCGGGCCAGGCTCGCTGCCGACGGACGGCATCATGATTGGGGTGTCTCAGTCCGAGACGCGTGAGCTCCTCGAGCAAAGCCTTGACGTCATCATGAGGCTGCTGGCAGGAGATGAGCCGGTGACATTCAAGAACCATCGTTGGGATCTCCGAGACGCACGGCTGCATCTTCGGCCTTATTCCAATCCGCTTTTCGACGTGGCGGTGGCGGCCGTGGCGTCGCCCACGGGGGCCAAGCTCGCAGGACGGCATGGCATCGGGCTCCTCTCGGTCGGCGCGACGACAGCGGCCGGCTTCGATGCCCTGGCACTGCATTGGGATGTGCTGGGCGAGGAAGCGCGGGTGCACGGCAAGACGGTCGACCGCTCGAATTGGCGCCTCGTCGGCCCGATGCACTGTGCGGAAACCAAGGAGCAAGCGATCGCCGACGTACAGTACGGCATCGAGCATTGGTTCCGTTACTTTCAGGCAGTTGCGGCCTTCCCGCAAATGGCCGTGCTCGGCGACAGCGCCGCTGAAATGATCGACTTCATCAACAAATCCGGGCTCGGCGTGATCGGAACGCCGGAAGAGTGCGCCGCGCAGATCGACCGGCTCGTCAAGCAATCAAACGGCGGCTTCGGTTGCTATCTGCTGCTCGGCCACAATTGGGCGAATCCGCAGACGACGGCCAAGAGCTTCGAGCTGATCGCCCGCCACGTCATGCCCCACTTCCAGGGACAGGCCCAGTCGACGCTTGATTCCGCCGAGCGGGCCCGCGCCGCGCGGCCTGAACTCGCTGGTCTGCATGCCAAGGCTGTGGAGGCTGCTGGCGAACGTTACGCCAAGGAGCGTGGTGCGCGGACGCATTAAGGTCGTCGTCGACGGGATTTCGCCGAGGTTGATGCCGACGCGGAACTCGATGCGATTGTCCGCCGGCACGTCCGTATTGCGATCCTGCATCGCGCGTTGGACCTCGACCGCGCATTGGACGGCTTCGACCACGCTCGGGAATTCCAAGCGGTCCGCCACCTTGCGCGCCTCAGTGGCCCGCTCGGCTGATGCCTGGACCGTGCCGCCGTAGATGGTCTCTCGTGATTTGGCACCCATGCCTGCATGATGAAAGCGCGTCGTTGGCGGCGGCGCAAATTGTCAATACGTTGGGCATTGGTCCGTAGCGAGCTACTGGTCGTCGTGGGTGTGGATGAGTCCGCTGTTAGGGGTAGATCGGACTTAGGGCTGCGCGCGTTGGTTCGCCCGCTTTTGACCCTGGCTGTGTGAAAACGCTGTGCCGCTATGATTCCCGCATTGAGTCGGCGGGGCTGGGCATGACGCGCTTCGTGCAACGGGCTGATCGGGGGCAATCGGCTCTGTTGCCGGAATGCCTGGATGACTGGGTTGCAGATGACAATCCGGTTCGCGTGATCGACGCCTTCGTTGCGGCGCTCGATCTGGCTGACCTTGGGTTCGGTGGCGTTGAGCCTGCCGGGACAGGTAGGCCGTCGTATCATCCGGCCGCGCTCTTAAGGCTCTACATTTACGGATATCTCAACCGTGTGCATTCGAGCCGCCGGCTCGAGCGTGAAGCTGGCCGCAACGTCGAAGTGATGTGGCTGCTCGCCCGGCTTGCGCCCGATCACAAAACGATTGCCGATTTCCGCAAGGACAATGGTCCCGGCATCAAAAAAGTCTGCGCGCGCTTCGTCGAGATGTGCCGCAAGATGGGATTGCTCGCGACGGCCAGCGTCGCCATCGACGGCAGTAAATTCAAAGCCGTCAATAATCGCGATAAGAACTTCACGCGCGGCAAAGTCGAGCGGCGGCGCACGCAATTGGAGGAGAGTGTTGCGCGCTATCTCGCTCAGCTCGATACCGCCGACCGGCAGGAGCCGTCGGAAACGCTGGAATTAAAAAAGACGCGGATCAAAGAACGGCTGGAAAATCTGACTGTTGAAATGGCGAAACTCGCAGCCATTGAACAACAGGTCCTGGCGTCGCCCGATCAGCAGGTATCGTTCACCGATCCCGACAGCCGTTCGATGGCCACGAGCGGTCGTGGCTCCGGCGTCGTCGGCTACAACGTGCAGACGGCGGTTGATACAGAAAACCATCTGATCGTCGCGCACGAGGTGACAACAAGCGGCTCAGACCGGTCGCAACTTGCGAATATGGCCCGGCAAGCCAAGGCCGTTCTTGAGGCCGACACGCTCGGTGTTGTCGCCGATCGCGGCTACTTCAAGGGCGAAGAAATCCTGGCGTGCGAGCAATCTGGCATCACGGTGACGTTGCCAAAGCCGATGACGTCGGGTGCGAAGGCTTCGGGGCGCTTCGGCAAGCAGGACTTTGCTTATCTGCCGGACGAGGATGTTTATCGCTGCCCGGCCGGCGAGAAACTCAAATATTACTATACCAACGAGGAAGACGGCCAGAAGCTGCGCAACTATTGGACGAGCGCCTGCAAAACCTGTCCACTCAAATCGAAGTGCACGCCGAGCCCGCAACGCCGTATCAAGCGATGGGTGCACGAGGACGTTCTCGAACGCGCGCAGGCGCGGCTCGACAAGAATCCAAACGCCATGCGCACACGCCGCGAGACCGTCGAGCATCCGTTCGGCACACTGAAGATGCGCATGGGCGCAACGCACTTCTTGTGCGTGACGCTGCCGAAAGTTGCGACCGAGATGGCGCTGTGCGTGCTCGGCTACAATCTGACACGCGTGCTGAACATCGTCGGGGTGAAACCGCTGCTGGCGGCGGTGAGGGCCTGATACGGGCGTTGCCGCGCGCCGGTGCGGTTCATAGGGCACGTGAAAGAGCCCCGACGTTGCGTCAGGATGAATTCCAGTCGAGTGGCCGTAAAATGTGCCCAAATTGATCGGACTGCGATAGCCTGAGTTCAACCGCGCCGGTCAGCGTCATGCAACAGCGTTTTTACACTACCAAGACCCTAATCGGACATGTTCTCTGAACGGATAACGCCTTCCAGCGACATACACATAGGACGAGGTGACTGGGTTCCTTTTTCGGGAGGCATGAATGCGCGCGGTCCTGTGCACAGCATTCGATGGGATCAAGTCCCTGAACATGGGCGAGATCGCGGAGCCGCGCCCAGCGCCTGACGAGGTGCTGATCGACGTGCACGCCGCCTCGGTAAGCTACATGGATTATTTAATGGTCTCCGGCGGCTACCAGATGAAGCCACCGCTCCCCTACGTGCCAGGAACGGATGCTGCGGGAGTCGTCGTGGCTGTCGGCGGTCAGGTCGATCGATTTCGCCCGGGCGATCGCGTGACGTGCGGCGGATGGCATGGCGGCTTCGCGGAGCAAATGACCGCGAAGGCCTCCAGAACTAGTCGACTACCCGACAACGTCGATTTCAATGCGGGGTCGACCGTGTTGCATATCTATCTGACGGCTTACTACACGCTGGTGGACCGGGTCCGGGTTGAACCGGGCGAAACTGTCTTGGTGACGGGCGCGGCGGGCGGCGTGGGGCTGGCCTGTGTCGAGGTGGCCCGCCTGCTCGGTGCCCGCGTTATCGGTGCTGTCGGTAGCCCCGCCAAAGCTGCGATCGTCCGCGACTATGGGGCCGAGGCGGTCATCGATTATTCCAGCGAGGACGTGCGCGACCGAGTCAAGGCGTTGACCGCCGGCGAAGGCGTTGACGTCTGCGTCGACAACGTGGGTGGCGCCTTGTTCGGGACGTTGGCGCGACTGATGAGGTGGAACGGGCGGCTGGCGCCGATCGGCTTTGCCGGCGGAGAGGTGCCGTCGCTGCCTATGAATCTCCCGCTTCTGAAGAACTATTCCATCGTCGGCGTTTTTACCGGCGCCTGGGCGGACCGCAGTCCGGATGAAAGCACACGCGCTGCCGACAAGATATTGCAATGGGTTGGTGACGGGAAGCTGCGCCCCCGTATCGATCGCGTGCTGCCGTTGGAGCGAGCGGCCGAGGCGATGGTTGCGATCCAGAATCGATCGGTCTCGGGCCGAATTATTCTTCAGTTGGGGTGATCTATGATGATATCATCGAGTCCGATCAAGCCGATCGAGGAAGTACGCGACATCTCTGCCATCACTTATGGAAGCTTCACGCTCGAGCCGGCGGCTCGAATGCACGCGGTTGAGATACCCGTAAATATAGAGCCTTAAGAGCGCGGCCGGATGATACGACGGCCTACCTGTCCCGGCAGGCTCAACGCCACCGAACCCAAGTTCAGCCAGATCGAGGGCCGCAACGAAGGCGTCAATCACGCGAACCGGATTGTCATCTGCAACCCAGTCATCCAGGCATTCCGGCAACAAAGCCGATTGCCCGCGATCAGCCCCTTGAACGAAGCGCCTCATGCCCAGTCCCCGCCGAATCAGTGCGGGAATCATAGCAGTGCAGCGTTTTCACACAGCCAGGGTCATTTGCGCCGTTTCGGCGGCCGCCCGGTCGCTTCCGGTCTACCTCCAAAACCAGACCACCGCGAGCCGATCTGGACGTCGCAGACGGGCCCACGAACGGACATGGACTGAGATTTATAGCGGACACAAACGGCCGTCGAGCCAACCGCTTAAATATCTGTGCTTCCCTTCGCGCGCGATACGCAGACCATCATGGTTGAATTGGCCTGCCTCTCGGACGGCGAAAGAATGCTGTCCCTGTGATCCACCTCTCCCTTCAACACGCCCAATTCGCACGAGCCGCAAATTCCCTGTTCGCAGGATTTCGGTACACTAATGCCAGGCCGCGAACACAGCACCTCGAAGCGCAGTGAGGCATCGCTCCGAGATGCGCGAGGCGTCTTCAGCGCTTGGGATCGGCCAGTGCTTCCGAGCCTCGGAGCTGTGTCGAAACCGTCAACTCGCCGATCTTCCGACCCATGTCCTTACCTACCTCTGTCGAGAAGCGGTAATGAAACCCGGCATAGATACGCGCATTGGCAACTTCGTCGCTGTAGTCTTGGAGCCGGGTCCACTTGCGCGTTACGCCAGGCGCGGTGGGACTGGTCAGCGAAAATTCACCGAACTCTTCGCCAACGATATTCCGAAGAACGGCGGAGATCGCGGCGGAAGTGATGCAGTGTGCGCACGGATACTCTGGATGCATGGGAGTATCACCTAACGGCAGCCATGACTCTTCGCGCGGGGTCGCCGGATTCTGAGTGATATCCGCGTTCCGTATTGCCGTAATCGGTCGCCAGAGGTTGTACTGATATTTCGCATCGAACACCGCGACAAGAGCATCATTGCCGGCGATCGAGGTAAGGGCGAACAGGCGAGCGCAATCCACAACGTCCATATTTTTGGCCATTGCAGCTTGCCGGACGATTGGATTGTAGGTGCGAGGCCCCACCAGGAACCAAAACCGCCCGATCGTCGTCTGCTCTGCCGTCCGAACGGTGCTGTTGCGAGCGCCAATCTCACGGATTTCGTTGAGGTCTCTGGTCCACGTCTCGGAATCGAGCGCAGGGGGCGGCCCCGGACGGAATTGCGCGCCGGAGGTCATGACCCAAGGGGTTGTCGCTCCAATTGTGGAAAAGAGCGGCACGATGGTCGGCACATAGGCGCCCGGCTTCGCATATGGGCGGTAATTTTCCCTTGCGTCACTGCCGTCGCTGGCACGAAACGCGATCACGCCCTCTGCGGCTTTTTTCCCGAGTTCAATTCCGTTCAACTTTCCTTCTGTTTCCGGAATGCTGGAAAGCGAAGCTGCAAGCGCGGTGTCAAGGACGGATTTCTGATCTGGATAGATCGTAAAAAGAACGTCGTAGGCAGCCGTAGCCGCTGCCGCTTCCTTGGAAGTGGAGCGGTCCGCGGACAGCATCAGCTTGTACGGCGTGTATCTCCGTTCTATCGCGTTCACCGCTTCGAACATGGCAATGTCGACATTGCGCGGCTCTGCTGTGCAGGCAAAACCTGCATTTGCGCCGCAATTGCATCGGCTTTAGCATTCCAGTCCATAATAACATCAGCATGCGCCGTTCCAGCGATAGCTGCGCCTGCAATCGCAAACAATACTTGGGTCATTGCGGGAAACGTCTTCATCTTCGTACTCCTCGCTGCGAATTCGAAGCAGGGCGGACCATGCACGCGCAAGGACCGAACAGGAATTGAGAGGAACTGGGAAGTGCCAGACGACTTTAGGCTCGGATCAAGCAGGCCGTAGTGAACCAGGTTACAATCGACGTCGCTTCGATCGCAAAATTTCCGAGAACCAACGACGAGCTTTCTAGAAGCGCATGCGTCCCCCGATCGATACGACAGGGTTCCATTTCGACTTTCTCGGACCACGGCCTTCGTATCGGGCACGGGTTATCTCAGATGTAGGTCGAGGTAGGCGCGCGAAGGTTCAAATCTCCTCGGTTTTGCCCTCAATAATGTCAGAGGGACATCCCATGGTCGGCTTCGGGTCAATCTCGACATTCTTGCCGTTGGCGAGTCGCGTCCGGTCTACCCCTAACTTCAGACATGCCGCTGCACTGCACCAGCTGATGCGATGGGCCAAGAGTTGACCAGGATGGCGCGCTTATCAGCGACTCGCTCGCAATAACCACGGATCGGACGGTCTTGCTTAGTATAGATCAGCCGTCCAGCAGCGCTGCCATCCTATGTCGATCGATGATGTTGGGGTCCGACGGTAACGGATGGCCGTTCAATTCGGCGAGTTTGGCTACGACGTGCGGTCGAGCAATGACCTCCTGTGGTAGCGCAACACACATTGCGATTTCGATCATGCCACGCAGCACGTCGGCGTCCTGGGATGCGGCAACGAGAAGCTTGGCCATGACCGGGTTTGGCGCCGGCATCGGCAAGTCCTCTTCCAGAGCGTTCATCTCGGCGACCCGCACGCGGTCCGCGGCGATCTGGTTTCGATAAAACGGGCCGACCTGCCGTTCTGTCTCCACGTCGTACTCTCGGGCGAACGTTCCGGGATCGTTGATGTGTCGGCGAACAACATTGCGGAGCACCTGCGCGTGTAGAAGACCGACGCTCAGGCCCCGTCCGGCGGACGGGTTGGTACACGCCCATGCATCACCGACAGCGGCGAAGCCTGTGATGATGGGCTGACCGTCGACGATAAACCGCCGGTACCGGTCGATAACCCCCGCCATTAGAAGGACAGGCGTTATTGGCTCGCCGTCGAGCCAATGAGCCTGCCGCGAGCATGCCGAGACGACACGATGGAATGTGGTTGTATCACGCAAGGCTCGCATCGCCTTGTTCTTCGACGAGGTATACAAGGTGATCGACCACGTGTCGTTGTCCCCGTCCAGGGTCAGGATCGAGAATAGGCCCATCGGCGTGAGCGCGCGTCCCATCCTGCGAGGCCGTTGAGAGCCGGAGAAATATCGGGTAAAATAGGCGAAGTTGCTGTCTTCGGCTTCCTCAATCGGGTTGCGGCCACCGGCGTTGACGATCCATTCGCAGGCCGGGCTTCGCCGTCCCATGGCGTCGATGACCAGATCAGCGCGAATCTCTTCGCCAGATGTGGTGCGTACTCCGGCAACGTGAGGCACACCAAAGACGGCCGAGGCACCCGTGGTCAATTCGCGAACCTTCGTCCCTCGACGGATCGTCACGTTGGGGGCGGCTTGCGCCATTGCAGCCACAGCCGACTCAATGATCGGCCTTCGACCGGTGACGTAACGTATGGCCTCATCACCGGCACGTGGTGTCCTATCCGTTATTGTTGGAGGAAGACTGTCGAGATAGTCCACCCAAACGCCGCCAGCTCGAAGCAGGTCATCCGTCAGCCCTGGCAGTTCCTGCTCGCTGATCATCCGAAACCGTGACGTGAGATTGTGAGGTTGCCTGAATTGGGCAACTCCCGGGCGTTCCCACGAGTCCCACCCCTCGACATGGGTCATAGGCTGGTCGGCAGGGTCAGCTTCCATGACTGTGACACGATGGCCGTCGCGACCGAGCATGGTCGCTGCGCACAATCCGATCACTCCACCGCCGCAAATCAGGACTTTGCTCATCTCTTCGCCTCCTGAAAATGACTTTGTGGATCAATGCTCACGCAGAATTATCGAAGCTCGCGATGCAGGGAAGCTTGTCTTCGGACCAACATCAGACTGCCCCCGCAACCACGGCGTAAACTTTCGGACTACTCTTTTGGCGGCACCGTGCGCAAATATGCGACGATGGCGTCGAGATCGGCCGCTGACACGGTTGCGTAGTAATGAAAACCCATGGGCGGATTGAGCTTGCTGCCATCCTTGCTCACGCCTTGGGTGATTGCGCGCTTGATCTCGTCATCCGTCCAGCCGCCGATGCCGTTTGTCTTGCTGGAGGTGATGTTCCTGGAAACCGAGACGCCCCAAGGTCCCGGAAACTTGCCGCCGCCAGCGCCCAGCTTGGTTGCAAATTCTCGCCCCTGCGGTCCCATCGGTGTGTGGCACTCCATGCAGTGCGCGATCGTGGCGAGGTAGAAACCTTGCTGCACCCTGTCACCCAACATCGTCTCGGCGAACGGACTTTCGCCGCCCGGGGGGATCGGGTGTCCCTGCTTCATCTTGTAGACTGGGGCCGGCGCCACATTGTTGATTGGCTTGATCGTATGCAGATAAGCGATCACCGCATCGAGATCGCGGTCGCTCATGATTTCATAGAAGCCGCTCGGCATGACCATGGCGACCCGCATGCCGTTGCGCTTGACGCCCTTGCGCAGCAGTTGTTTGAGCTCGGCGTCGGTATAATTGCCGATGCCGGTTTCCTTGTCCTGCGTGATGTTCGATGCGGTGACCTTGAAGGGTGGCTCATCCCATGACGCGCCGCCGGAAAATGCCTTGTCTGTAATTTCCCCGGAAGGACCCTTCGGCGTGTGGCAGTTGCCGCAGGTCAGGATGCCATTGACCAAATAATCACCCCGCTTGACCAAGTCCGATTGTGCGCTGGCCGGGCTGGTCAATACCACGCCGATCACGAGCGCTACCGATCCAATACGAATCATGAGCATGCCCCAATCTCTGAAAGTATGAATTGACGGATATTTCGAGTATCAAAAGCTGCTTCAGCGAAATTTGCACACCCGTATCAACGTAGCGAAAAGCCGTATGCAAACCGTCATATTTGGCGCAAGAAATTTCAGCGCGCAGGTTGAAGAAAGAGACACTTGCCGACAGTATGATCGCGTCGCTGCCCTTCCCTCTAACGAGGATTTCGGCACGTCTGGTTACGCGAGGGCCCTGCGCAAAACCTAGCAGATTTCACGCTCTTGGGAAGGCGGTTCTAATATCCGGCCCAATGTCTCATGTGCCGCTGCGCGGCTCTGATATTAAAACGTCCGCATATTCCTCTACCCTCCACTCATTCAGGCCTCTCTAGCCAAGGCAATTGAGGCGGACAGAGTCACCGGACGCAAGGCCCTTAAATGTCCGGGTCGGTAGAGTCGAGGATGGGCGCGGTAGCTTGGGGCCTATGGCCAACGCCCCGTTTCCCATCCCCGCTCATCAAACCGGACGGGCCGATTTCCGGCATCCGGCTTTCCGACCAGCTTCACCGCAAGGCACGCGACGGGACCGCTCGGGGCAGGCGTTGGAGGCACAGAACGCCGAGTTCTCGATGAATAACATCGAATGTGAATCGGCGATTGCCGCGCCCTTGCACCTTGTGCCTTCGCGCGAGGAACCTGCGCAATCGTTCAAAGACGTATTGGTCGACGCTGCGGTATGCCTTGCTCAGCGAGCCGTAGCCAAAGTAGTTGGACCAGCCTCGCAGAGACCTGTTCAGCTTGTCACATACTTCCGGCCATGGATCGATATTGCTCGGCACCAGAAGGTCGCCGATTCTTGTCTTGAGCCGTTGCACACTCTTCTTGGACGGGCTTGCACCCAGATACCAATTCCCGTTCGCCTCAAACCGATGCGCGCCGAACGAGTAGCCGAGGAAGTCGAAGCGTTCCTGTCGGGCGTTTCTCAACGAAGTTTTCGCCTCGTTGATCGTCAACCCGAGCTTGGTCATCACCACCTTCGTCCACGCTAGTGCCTCCGCCGCACGACCGCGGCTGAGGATAACGAAGTCGTCGGCATAGGAGACGACGTGAGCCTGGAAGCTCTCGCCGCAGCCAGTCAAACGCCAATGCTTCAGGAACCGGTTCATGTAGATGTTGGCCAGCAGTGGACTTGCGACACCGCCTTGCGGCGTGCCACGCGTGTTTCGCTTGCCGCCACTCATACTCCGGGCTCCGTCCGCGTCCCGTTCCTCGATCGGCGCCCTCAGCCACATCTTGATGAGGCACAGGACGTTTCGATCCACCACACGCCGGGCTACTGACTTCATCAGCTCGGAATGCGGTATCGTATCGAAGTACTTGGACAAATCAGCATCAACTACGTCGGCATAGCCCCGGCATAAATGCCGGTGCACTTCCTTGACCGCGTCCACCGCCCCGCGAGCGGGCCGGTAGCCGTAGGCATTGTCCTCGAAGTCAGCCTCGAAGATCGGTTCGATCACGATCTTGGCGGCAGTCTGAATCACACGATCACGAATGGTCGGAATGCCGAGCGGACGCTCGCCACCATTCGCTTTCGGGATCATCACCCGCCGCACCGGATCAGGTCGGTACGTCTTCGAGACCAGTTCCGCGCGCAAGCCCGCCAACCATGCTTCCAGGCCCTGCTTCTCGATCTGAGCAAACGTCATCCCGTCCACACCTGGTGCACCCGCATTAACGCGGGCAAGCCGATAGGCGTGGTCTAGGATGTCCTCGCGACAGATCTTGTCGTAGAGCAGATAGAAGCGGAAGGTGGGCTCCGCCTTCGCTTTGCAGTAGAGCTTTCTCTGAAGGCTCCGGATCTTATCAGGCGTTGTCAGGCTCATCACCAATCACCTTCACCTCACCATCTTCAAAAGCGCACCAGAAGTCGGGGCCCTTTGCTCCACCGGCATTACCCGGCATCAACGCTCCTATGGCCCCGTCCGACTCCCGCCGTGACCACCGCCTGATGCGATGCTGAGGCCGCTACCCTCGTCCGCGACGGGTCTCCCCCTGTAACTGCGAACTACCCTTCCGACGTGCCGTGCCCACTACCCCGGCGGATCGCGTGGGTGCGCGTGTCGATTGCTTCCCCACACGTGCGGCCTTCCCCAAATGACCGGAGGGTCGGCATCCGCATTAGAACTTTCGAGGCCTGCTCGGGCTTCACTTTTGTTACGGCCCATCAGATCGCTCAGCAGCCCACGGCTGCCTTCGTCGCAGGGCTCCGACCCAGCCAGTTACCCGGCCGAGCCGCCTGCCAGCTTCCGGACCAATCGACAATTATCCGGGTGAGTTCCTCCCTCACTGGTAGTTCGCGCCCTCGGGGCGCACGGTCAATCGCGCCGGTTTGGCCCTCCGGTTATAACGTCCGGTCAGCCCTAACGAGCGGACCTCTTTAGCGCCGGTCGGAATGTCTCAGAAGGGCCAATAGTCGGCGTTCGCGGGTGTCGCAGAAACCACGATTGTGCGATGTATCGAAAAGGGCTCTACTGATCCATATTCCCTCATCAGTTATTCGGACGAATGAGTGACCTCATTTCGCGGAGACGATTCGGAATTGCCGCGACGGCTGCCATCACACTCAACGTCTGGCCGGCGGTAGGCCCGCTTCGGGCAGCGGGATTTGACGCCACGCAAGCCCGTGTAGCGATCGCGCTGCGTGCTGCGTTCCAAAGCGTGGCGTGGATCGGCGCGGAGGCTGGAATATTCTAGCGGCAAGGCATCGACGTCACGTTCTCCACTCTCGAAGCTGGCGGTCCTCAAGCCGTTGCTGGCCTGGTGCGCGGCGACTGGGAGTTTTGCCATACCGGCGACCTTCCCGTTGTTCAAGGCGTATTGCGCGGGGAGGATCCCGTTCTGATTCTCACGCCGACTGAGCTTCACGATGGAGTATTCGTGATGGCCAGGAGTGACATTACCAAGCCTGAGCAACTCGAAAATGGCCGTGTTGGTGTGGTCGATGCGACGGGCCAGTTAGGCCGGCCCGTGCAGGCGCTGCTGAAGCAGTGGAATGTGTCCGCGACACTCGTTTCCTTGGGATCGTTCCAGGCCATCTAACGCCGTCTAGCAACCGAGGCGATGGCTACCATCGTCGCAGTTGCCTCCACGTCGAGAGGACTACAGAACCGCCTCGATCAGACCCAGATTTTTTGCTTCCTGCGCCTCAAGAAACCAGTTCGACGGTCCCTTCTGCATGACCTCTTCGAGCGTCACGTTCGATCCAAGAATGAGATTTTGAAAGCCTTCGTTCTGCATTGCGATTGAGCATTCGATCTCATTGAGCGTCGCCCTCACGACGGCGATGCAGGTCGTTAGCGGGTCGTCGATCACGAGGCTCTTCGAGAGCTTCCGCTCGTGGATCATCAGCCGAGTGCCACGCGGAAGATAGCGGTTCGGCCGGGCGAAGAAGCTCATGAACGTAACGCCGGCAGAATAGATGACGGCCTTTCCGAGAAAGACGAACCGCCGTTGCGGTTCCATCTCGCTCGCGAAACGAACATCCTCGCCCATCTGGCGACCTCTGGATCGCCGCCAAGCGTCGACATTTCGATGACGACAAGGTCCTTTTCGGATGCGTTGTCGAACTGCGATCTGAAGTTCGTATACATGGTGTAGTCGACCACCCCGGTCAGGCTGATGGCCGGCGATTTGAAGGCTGTGGCTGGAAGCGTTGCGAGTTCCATTGAAGGGCACCCTTTGGTTTTTGGTCCCCCTCCACATGCAGATGCCGTGCCGATCACGAAACTCTCGTTCGCAACCGCAACAACGAAGTTTGTTGCCCAATGCAGCCGAGCGCGTAATCTCGTGGCATTGCGAAACGTCGATTTTAGCACCTTGGGGATTACTGTGACCAATGACACCGTCGTTTATGACGCCGTCCGCCTTGATCCTAAGTCCGGCGAGCAAGAGTGGATCGGACGTATGGGTACGCGAGAGGCAATAACTCGGGACGGGCTTGTTTTGGACGCTGCCTCGATCGCCTACTGTCCGCACGAGTGGATCGGTGGTAGCGGCTACGTTGATCTTGAGCTCGTCAGAAGGTTTCCTTTTCCGTGTCTCTCGGCGTTCTAACCGCGCAACGAATGCTTTCGGTTAGCAGTTCCGTGGCGCCGTGCATCGTTGGATTGCCGGGCCTTGACCGGCCCGTGGTGTGCTCGGGGCGAACCTTGCGCAAACTGTAGCGGCTTGCTGGCCTCATTGTTCACCGGCACAATTCGGCAACGCCATGGGCAGCAAATCGCGAGAGAGCATTTACGGTGGCGCCGTTCGGGCTAAAGCCGAACGCGCGGCGGACGCGCGCAAGGCCGCCGATCGGCTTGCGTGCGAAGCATGGACCGCCCGCATGCTAGCCTTCCAACGGCCGGCGCAGCCGTCCGCTGCCCTAGGCGACGCACTCAATGCGGGCTATCGTTACCTCGAAGTGAAGTGCCTAGGTTGCGACACTCATCAGACCGTAGCGCTCGACGTTGTGCGCCGGCCGAAGTCAACGCCGGTCCATGCGCTGGAGCGGTACATGCGGTGCAAGCTGTGTTCAGAACAACGCAGGTATCCACACCCACGACGCGCAGTAGCTCGCTGCCGTTCCGAGGCGAAAGGGATTGATAATTTACATCTTGGCGGCGGCCTCGCTCTCATAGCGCGTGACTATGGCAGAGAATAGAGCGGCAGCCCGAGCCTACGCGCAGGGGAGCAAGAGCGCAGGGGATAAGGCAACGGCGGGGGGAATACTGGGCCGGCCTGCAGTTTGCGATTGCGCGCGGCTGGCTCGAATATCGCGATCATCAATCGCGCCGTTGCTTCGTTGATTCATCAAGCCGCAGAGATCGATTTTTTGAGAAAGACCATTTATCTCCAGGACGTCGATCCAAGAACTCAAATCATGAGCGCGATGAACAGGTTTTCGAACCGCGTTTAGCTGATCTCGACGCCACGCGGTCCTGCACGCCGCAGACCACACGTTAGATCTACGCCACCAAGTCTATTCGGCGCGTTTCTCGTTGCGCTTTAAACGCGGCGATGAACACCTTGAGACCGGCGGCGGTCAAGCCGTCCTCGCCGACGAGCCCGAGCTGGATGAGGTTGGCCATTTCGGTCGGACTATCGCCACGCGTCGAACCACCGCCGAACAGCTTGACCAGAATTCGCTGTTCGCGGCGCGTAAGCGCATTCCAGAGCGTCAAGTCAGGCACCCATGCCTCGCGCGAATCGCTGCACAACACGAAGGATTAGCCGGTCGCTCAGCGGCGGAATCGTGGCAGAGGCCGCAATGCTCGGAGGAGAGCTTACGTTCTCAACAGGTTATTGCGACGTCAGGCGATCCGCTTGGTGCCGCTTTTGCCGACGCCACTGAAGATAGATCGTACTGCGCATCTTATGGCTGAGATGACAAAGCCGGATTCGGCAATGGTGCAAACTGCATCTCCGCGAACGCAGAGCCGGCATACGCGCTGGCGATCAAGATCATGATCCGGATGGCGACGAACATTAGTGCCTCTCTTCGCTTTTCTGTTGTCTATGGATGCCAGAGAGTCGTTGCCGGCCGATGAGGAAAGCTGGTTGCCGCGATCTTGAGGGTATTGGTGAGTCAAAGCTTTACGGCATCACGTTTATGAAGTGGGAACCGTACCAGCCGATCACCCGCCCGGCTAAACGAGAGGTATACCGTCAGATGGCATTATCGCCTCAATCAAGAAGGCGCAAACACGATGCCAGTTTCCAGGGTTCTCCTTTCCGTCCTCGCGGGATTCCTCGCCTGTTTGTACCTCTACGATGCCTGCTTTGGAGAGGGCGGCGCCTCAGTGCCTTCGGCTGGCGCTGTCCTTGCGCATCGGTGGCCTGACGCAGTCGAATTCCGCCCCACTGTGGAGGCGGCTTCTGCTCCCCCCACTGACACAACGCCTGCGGCCCGCGTTAGGGAACCGTTTGCGATGTTCATGCCGAGCGATGACCGCGGCGCGCTTCGACCACTCCCTGCGCCTGCAAAGCCACAGGGGTAATGGCCGCGCGCCATGCGCTGGACTTTGCTGCGGACGCCATTGGGGCTAACCGCGGGCGGCTTCCCCGACGGACCACGCGATCGGCGCTCGCGTATGCGACGTTATGGAATTTTGCTTGGATGCAGCGCAGCAACAACTAACATCCGTAGCGGTTTTGAAGTCGGGCAGGCATATTGCGGACGCAGGGCAATCCCGTTGCTATGGGGCTGGAAGAGCGGTATTGAGGGCAATCGATCTGTTACCACCGATTTGCCAGCCTCCCGCGGAGTCGACATGACGCTGGAGGAGCTGATAGAGTTTACTTGGCTGTTAGCGCTCGCATCGAAGCCCTTGAGCGTGGCGTTATCGAGCCTTAGCCAAAACCTCGTATCGACCGCCGTCTGCGCCTCAGCTCCTCAGCTTGCATGGTCCGCCCTTGCCCCTGTCAGACGAAACCCCGCTCGAACTTATGCCGTTATCGACGCGTGTTCGCAACGCCCTCAAAGGGGCGGGCTTCAAGACGGTCGGTGAAGTACGTCAGACTTCAGACGCAAATCTTCTAAGCCTGCAAAATCTCGGGCGCGGATCAATCAAGCACCTACGCGAACTTTTCCAATAAACGTTCCGTTCACTAAAGCCTTCTAATGTACGGGTGCTTCGTTCTAACGCCTGAGATGGGCGTCGCCGCTGCGTTGTGTTCTGGCGGTGGCGTCCATTCTTCGAGGGTGACTAGCTCGATTGCCCACGCCGCTCCCTATCAGACGAGCGCTTTGTTGTCCTGACCGATTAACTCGTCTGCTTCATGTCGTTGAAGAACGGTCGCGTGGTACGACCATCCGACCATCTAATCTCCACTCCGAAGCGGTTGATTTCGGTCACAAGCCCCCTTGCCTCGTCGTCGTCGATCCAACGAACGTGAGCGCCTTTTTCCAGCCGTCGTGCCTGTTCTCTGGTCATCTTAAGTCAAACACGATCTTGCAGCTGGACGAATGAGACGCCAATCAAAGCGCCCTGGCGCCATATCACGCGACAGAGAAACGTCGTACTGCGCGGCACTATCAACCTGAATTCGTCCGGCACTTCCGATTGGGCAGCAACCTGCACGGCCGCTCCAGTGTCGGAGACGTCTCGCAGAACGCAGCTCATTGAAAGGTCGCCGAACCTGATCAGCGCCGTATCGAGCACTTTACGTCGCGTGGTCTTCCGCCTGTCGGAAAGGACTATCATTTCGGGTCCGTCGACTGAGCAAGGCAATTCGCTTCATCGTGCACGGGATTGATTGCGAGTTTGCTAATAGCCAAGCCGGGAGCAACCTGCCGGCCGTGTTGGCTCAAGCCTCGTACAAATTGAGTTCCCGAATTAACCGCTGACGGACGCATCAAGCTTACGGCCATGGGCTCGCGGCCGACATCGTCAGCATCGACGGCGCGAGAGGCGCACCCGTCCGCTGGGACGACTTCGTGCATATCCCACGCAATACATCAGATCGTTCGGGAAAAGAATTACAAGAAGCGGAACCCATGTTGTGTCGGGCCGCGTTGGTACTTGCGACCGGAGAAGAGGGGAAGCGGCGAATTGCGTTTGCCAGCGATTTTAAGCGAAAAGCTTTCCAAGCGGCAACGTCTCCTCACCCGGAAGCGATCAACACATTCGGACGGCGAAAGCCCCGTAGGGGACCGGCACTGGTCACGAACGCACTCTTCAAGGCGGACCAAGCTCTCTTTTCCGAAATTAGACATATCATGGAGTCGAAAGGCGCATCCGCATATGCGGCTGCATGCGAAGCGATCCGCGCGGTCAATCGCTACGTCGGCAACCTCCCATCGATCCCCGGCGTCTTTCCGGATTATCCCGCCCCGGTGATTCGCAACACCGACACCGAACGTGAGATGGCACTAATGCGTTGGGGCATGCCTCCCAAAGGGCTTCACGGCCTTTACGACGCCTCGTGAGGCACTAGATTGGTGTACTAAGCTCCACGACCCCCAGGGGAAAGCCCCCTCCACGCTTGTTGCAGCCAGGATTATTTGCAGACGGCGTCCTCGTGCCAGGGGTCTTGATCGTAATTATAGCTTATGTCGATAGTCATCGACTTGTTAATCCGGTCGATCACATACCGCGTCGTGCTCATCAACTTTCCCGTCGTCTTTACGTTTATCCAAGCTACCCTCTCGTTGCTGATATCGGCTTTCTCTGGGCCAAATGGGCCATTGGTGACCGTGGGTGATAGCTTCGCCCAATGAGTCGCTTCCTTCTTAACTGTGTCAATCAGGATAATGCGCGTCACTGACTTCCCCGGGCTACATTCCATGAGTTGGATCTCAGCTTTTGCACCTAACGCAGAAAGTGCAAGCAGCATTATAGCGGCCAGGTATTTCATGGAGCCCTCCCAATTTTTTGTCTACGCGCCTTCGTGGCCTAACCTTAACCCAACCTTGCGCTCAAGAGGCTATTCCCATTCGTAGTCGATTAACAGCGAGGCCCGCCTTCCGTTGTGCACAACCTGAGCTTGCCATCGGGGTGGATGTATCGCAGATTGGAGATATTCTGAGAACAGGTGAGGATCGCGCGGGTCGCCCATGCCAATGAACTCTGAAGACAAGGTCGTCTTCGCGGCCTTGTCTGTATTCGCCGCGTGGCTGTTCGTTGGGTTGCCATTTTTGTACATGCCATCCGAGGGTAATATGTTTGAATGGGGAACGGCTCCGCAGTGGCTTACGGCCCTTATTGCCGGTGGGGCGTTGATTGCCGCTGTAACGTCCATAAGCAGTCAACGTGAAATTGCGCGCAAGCGGGCTGCGATGGACTTCTTCTCAAAGACTGAGATGGATCGAGATACACTTGCTTCACACAAGAAATTCACTGACGCTGTTGCAATGCTCGAGACCCATCTAAAGGCGGGGAATTCGTGCGCCGGTTTTGTCTCAACTCCTGAATACTGGCATATAAGAGACTATCTAAATGATACAACTTGGCCATCCAAGCCTACAGGGGCGTCGGTGTTGATGCCGAAGCGCTGGCGAGCACCTACTAGTTGTCAGAGACTTCGCGAGCTACGTGAATGGCCGAAGCGAACAAGAGGTAGCCGTCTCGGGTGAGACGGCGTTACCCTCGGCCATGTCTAAAGGATTGGATTACGACCGCGGTCGCACCAAAAGGCACAACGAGGACGCGAGTCCGACCTGATTTCCATAGCTGAGCACCTCCTCTTGAGGAGTAATCGCGACCAACCAAACCGCAATCCTAAATCTATTCCGCGTCGTCAATCGCCACGTCGGCAGCCTCCCGCAGATGCCTTGCGTATTTCCCGACTACCTCGCGCCCGTGATCCGCAACTCCGACGACGAGCGGAAGATGATCCTGATGCGCGCGAGTGCTGGTCGCCTCGCGGACAAGCGCTTCGATGCAGGAAGCGACCGCGATAACATCATTTCTTCCCACTCCATGGTCCTCTAACTCGTCTTTTTAGCTCGCTCTTGTCGTCGTACGGAAACGGAAGCAAGCGCTTCAGCAGGATCAACAAGTTGAGAAGGTAAGACGCAACGACGTAAGTTAGGGCAAAATAGGACCAGGGTCCCAACGTAGGATGCGTCCAAATATCCTTGAGGATCATCCAATGTATTGCGGCGGAGGCAACAAGTGTGGACAGAAACACGAACACCACAAGCAGCGCTATAACAACAGTCACCAGCTTCGCTGGTCCCGTTGAGAACTGCCCGCGCTTACGCTCAAGAGGCAAGTAGAGCCTAAGATTAAAGCCAATTGGCAGCGCGTACGCAGCATATTGTCCAAACCGCGCGTTGGCTGTTCTCTGAGAAATGCCCTGTATCATGTTCACTGTCGTGTCACGCGTACCGGTAATCGCTCCGATTGCTATTGCGACGGTAGCCGAAAACGCCAATAGAAACTCCTTGAGGCCGGGAGCATTTTTCACGGACAGGCCAAATAATGAGAAGGTCGCGTCGCTGGAAACGAATTCAACGGCCAAAAATCCGAGAATAGCAAATTGAATTACGCTCAGTTTGATAAGCGAATCGTCGAGTTGCTTGATGGGCTCCGAAAGCCGACGGATGTAATCTTCACTGAAGAATTCTTCGGCTCCGGGCTGTCGGAATGCATCGTCTAGATCAGCGTCCATGCGCTGGCGGTAGGTTAGCCACTTTACAGACATGCAGTTACCTCCTGGAACTTGCTTCTCATCCTCCTAGCATTCTTCCTTAAATTGCGCTCCAATGGATTGGCAACTGGCTCACCGTTCGAAGTCAATCTGGGAGTTTTCTGACGTCCACGCCCAACGTGGTTGTTGAGCAGATACATCCTAAGTCCATGCCGGTGATCCTGACCACCGACGAGGAGCACGACGTTTGGATGCGCGCGCCTCGGGATGAGGCCAAGGCGCTAGACCGTTGCCGGACGACGCATTGAAGATCGTTATGAGAGGACCGGACAAGGAGGACAAGGCGGCTGCATGAGCCGGCGTTGCTTACGCAGGTCGCGGACGGCCGGTCCGCCGCTTCTGAGATGCGGTGAATGGGATTTTGCAGACGTGGGAGCGGCATTTGCTTATAACGCTATGGAGTGATCGGCTGTTGAGGAGGAGTTTGCTGTGTCAGATGATGGCAAAGGCGAAGATCGTTCGTCTGCACTTATACAAATAAAGGACCTTTTTGGTTTCTCAGGGCGCCGTCAAAATTATTGCTGAGGGTATTGTCCGAGGCGTGGGCGCTTGGGCTCGGCCGTCACTGACAAGAAGACAAGCTGAGGCGGACGTCGGAGCAGTTCGGCTATGGTCCGACGCATTGGAGGAACGAGGACTATCCATCAGCGCTGCTGAACTCTCTCTCAATGATCGCGCAGCCATTCGTATAATGGCGGACGACCAAAGACATCAGCTAAACCGCGAAGCTATTGCCATCTGCGCAGTTGACGAGATTCGGGCAGATGGAGAGAATTTGAGCAAGTCAAAAGGACAACCGTTTGATCCTGATTGGCTGGATCGCTTCTGGTCATTTGCAGAGAACGTAAGCAACGAAGATTTCAGATCAATTTGGGCGCGCATCCTCGTGCGACAAGGCTCGGGGAAAGGCTCATATAGTTTTCGGACGCTCTACACGCTGAGCATGTTGGCGCGTAACGAGGCAGAGGCGCTCTCAAGGCTCGCACCCTTTGCAACCACTAGTGAAATGACGACAGCTATTTGGCTGACAGTGGCTGACCATCTTGATCAATATGTCAAACGGAATCTGACCGAGTCCTCCGGTGCGGCTCTTACGCAGATCAACCGTCAACTACAGACGCTTATTGAGCCCGTTCAACAAGAGGTCTTTGGTCCCGCCGGAATAATGGTCGATACTGGTTGGGCCTATGAAGCTCGCGCCACCGTCGCGGTGGGAACGGCCTACATAAAGATCGCCGGAGTGCCCTACTCAATATCGGGATTTCCATCACCGTTGCCGATCATATCGGACAATGGTGAGCGCGCGGCGTTGGGCGCTGGCACTAGCTTCAGTTCAGTCGGAGCCGAGATTATTGAATTGATCTCGGCCCAGCCAGACGGGCGATACGTTGAATTACTCACTAGTGCCTTTCGCCTCCACGGACTTGATCTCGCAAGAAGTGGTTGAATGGTAGCCATGAAATTCGCGGCTGATCGCCCCTCCGCCGATACCGAAACCAGGCGCGCACGCTGAGAAACTTTGCGCCCATGACCGCGCGTGGCGCGAGCAGCAGAGGCGGGAGTGACAGATGCGTTGCGCGCGCTCACCCCTGACAGTCACAGATCAAGGCAGAGCGCGAACTAGCCGATTTCCAACCCCGTATTTGTACGGACGGCTTGTTGCTAAACAGGACCGCTTGCGCACGCGTGCAAGTTGCGGAACAATGGCGTCATTAAGAGATACGAATTTCTTTCTCTCTGCGGGCCGGCGGCGCTAGCCACCATTAGAGATTTTTTCTAGGACGAAAACTTTGCCCGCATATTCGTCAAAGGCACAACCCTACTTGGATGCGATTGCCAACGGTGTCTTTTCCTCACAGAAGGTCAGAGATTGGCTGATCAAGGGGACGTCGGTCGAGGCCGAGTATGTCGGCTCTAGCGCACTTTTTGAAGAGCAACGCAACGTCCGTTGGCAACAACGTCCAACGAAGCAACCGTTCTGGGCAAATTATTGGTGTGGGAAAGACTCTCGTTGCACTTGTAGGATCGATGGCAGCAAAGGCCTGGAATCCGATGCGATATTCTTCCTTCGTAATTCCTCGAAGAAGGTCCTAGCTGTACACGTCGAATTCAAGCATGCAGGCGAGGCGTTTGGATTTGGGCAGCCCGAGGCTTATCTATTGCGTGCTGAATGTTTTGCCCGAACCTATTCGGCGCGACCAACGATCAATCCGCATAGCGATTGGACAACCGTAATCGTTTGCGGCGAAGACGCATTGTTAGACGAGCGGACTTCCTGCTTTCAACGCATCATTACACACGATCAAGCCGCAGTAGTGATCCCAGGCTATCCCCAGTGAACTTCACGCGTGAGAAACCTGAATGCGAAAGATTTATGTTCCATCAAAAGGCCCGGAGAGCTGGCAAGCGCTCCTTGCTGATCCCGACAAGCATTGGAAAACCAAATTTTCTGCTCGAACCCTGGCGCATTGCTGGGAGGCCGCAGACGGATTGCCGCCAGAGATCGCCAAGCTATTCGGGCTGGGCAGCGAACTGCTCATTGCGATCCCTGAGCACAAGGTGTCACTGGGCGACGCAGCACGAGAAAGCCAGACGGACGTTTTCGCTCTGGTCAAGTCAAATAATCGCACCATCGCCGTCGCAGTCGAGGGCAAGGTCAACGAATCCTTCGGACCCACGATAAAGGATTGGTACGCAGACCCGTCTCCCGGAAAGCAGCAGCGGCTCGCGTTTCTCTGTGATCTGATCGGCGTTAACTGTCCACCTCCGGATGATATCCACTATCAACTGTTTCACCGCACTGCCTCGGCCGTTCTCGAAGCCGAGCGCTTCAACACCGACGATGCGGCGATGATCGTCCATTCGTTCTCGCCCGATAATAAAGAGTTTGATGCCTACAGGGCGTTCCTTGGGCTCCTTGGCCTAGCGGCAGAACCTGGGCAACTGCTTAGCAAGGGGCTGCCTGACGGGCGAACCCTTCATTTTGGGTGGGCTAAAGGTGATCCTCGTTTTCTATCGGCGTGAAGTTGTGATTGCCGCAAGGAAGATCGGCACATTGCGATCAGTGAATAGGGTGATAGGAGGCACCAAGTGGCGTTGATTAAATGTTGGGAATGTGCGCTGCTCGCCCCTTGAGCATCAGCTGACAATTTTTGTTGTCGTCAACGAAGTGCATACTGATCTTAAGCCTCATTGGGTGAAGGTGTTGGCCACCCGCCGGGATTTCAGAATGTATGGAATCCAAACAAGTGCGGCGATCGAGGTGGCAATCAACTGCCCCGTATCTTTCGCATCGAAGCTCAAGAACTCGACGAATGTCCTACCAGTAGCGAACGCAATCGTGAACGCAGCCCACAGCAAAGCGACAATTGGCATACAAATCGTCGCTACGAACTGAAGAATAAAGAATCGCGGGAAACTGCGAGACCGCCGGAAAAACAGCGCCGCCGTGTAAGCGTAGAGGCAAAATTGCGCCCCGTTCATCACCGCTTCACCCCACATGGTAGTCGGAAATTTCTCGAAAAGCTGTCCATCCATACTGCTATAGTACTCGCCGATGGCAACTAGAAAGCGCAGGATTCCGGCAAGTTGCCCGAACCCGATGAGCGCCAGCCAGCCGCCGAGCCCTGTGAGCTTCGGCTTTACGTCTTTGAAATGGGCTGCGTCCTCAGCGTCAACCACCGGCTCGCGCACAAGCGGAGCCGACGCGGGGGGTATCGGAGGCGGCCCTGGCCTCAGGGGCGGCGGCCGGAACACCTGCTGTGCGACCTCGCGCACTTCTTCAACCGGCTTCCAATCATCGAAGCCATGACGCCATATCATAGTGCGTCGGGGGTCGGAAAATTCGTAAGAGCAGCGGGATTAGCTC
Organism: Bradyrhizobium genosp. P; assembly: GCF_049949265.1. Classification (NCBI taxonomy): domain Bacteria; kingdom Pseudomonadati; phylum Pseudomonadota; class Alphaproteobacteria; order Hyphomicrobiales; family Nitrobacteraceae; genus Bradyrhizobium; species Bradyrhizobium genosp. P. The sequence continues at coordinate 7,600,109 of NZ_CP188195.1, forward strand.
GTCGATCGATAATGGTCCGCGGGTCTTCTCGCCTTCGGCGTAGTACCATAGGTCTGTCACTGAAAAACGCCCCTGCGCCGTTATTGGGTAAGCGTGTAGGTCATCCCACGTAGCGGATGATGTTCGATTGTCAGAGAATCTCCTGGTGATTTGTCCCAGGAGTTCATGAGAGCGAACATATGTCTGATACCAAGAATTTCGAAGTTATCACAGCGGCGGCCGAGCGGCTTTCGGTGAGTCCCGGGCGGAGCTACCGCACCTGGTCGCGGGAGGAGAAGGATCGCATCGTCGGGGAAACGTTTGCGCCGGGGGCGAACGTGTCGGCGATAGCGCGCTGTCATGGGATCGATCCATCGCAGTTGTTTGCGTGGCGACGCAAGGCGCTGGCCTCGGGAATGGTGGCGCCGCTCTCTGGGGCGCGAGACCGAGCGGTTAAGTTCGCGCGCTTTGAGACCATGGCGGGGGAGATGGTGGAAATCGTCATCGGCGATGTCGTGGTGCGCGTTGGTGGAGATGTGGAGGCGGGGCGGCTTGCTGCTGTGATCCGGGCGGTTCGGCAGGCATGATCCCGGCGGGTGTTCAGGTTTACGTGGCCAGCACGCCGGTCGACTTCCGCAAGGGAGCCACGGGTTTGATGGCGCTGGTTCGAGATGGTGGGGCCGACCCCTTCAGCGGAGCACTGTACGTGTTCCGTTCGAAAAGGGCGGATCGGATCAAGGCGGTTTGGTGGGACGGCAGCGGGGTATGCCTGTTTGCCAAGACTCTCGAGGAGTCAAAGTTCTGCTGGCCGAGGATTGCGCCGACCCGGGTGCAGCTGAACCATGCGCAGTTGCTCGCGCTGATTGACGGGCTGGACTGGACGAAGGTGCGTCCGGTGGTTGTGAAGCGCCCAGAAACGGTAGGCTGACAAGCTGCGGCGAATTGAATCAGGGTGCTGAAAAGTTTGGAAGAGTGGCGGCGACTCTGCTGTGATGGCGACGATGACGACGCCCGTTACAGAGCTCCCGACGACGCTTGCCGAAGCCCACGCGCTGATCGTCGCCTTGGCGGAAGAGCGGGCGGCGATCGAGGCCGAGAACAGCCGCATTGCCGCTGCAAACACCGATCTTACGGCGATCAACAAGGCCGCCGATGCGCGGATCGTGGAGCTGACGGCGATCGTCAAAATGCTGGAGCGCACGCTTTACGGCACGCGGTCGGAACGCTTGCGCAGCGACAAGCTGAGCACGGAGCAGATCGCCTTCGTGTTCGAGGAGATTGAGACCGGCGTGTCGGCGGTTGAAGCCGAACTGGCCAAGGCTGGCGGCAAGGACATGCCGAAACGCGTGCCGCGGCCGCGCAAGGAGTTCGGGGCGCATCTGGAGCGGGTGGAGATCGTCATCGAGCCGGAGGTTCCTGCCGGGTGCGAGGGGCTGGAGAAGGTGCTGATCGGCGAGGACGTGTCGAAGCGGCTGGATGTGACGCCGGCGAAGTTCCGCGTGATCGTCACGCGCCGCCCGAAATACGCCTATCGCAACCGCGACGGCGTGGTACAGGCGCCAGCGCCTGCCCATTTGATCGAGAGCGGCCTTCCGACTGAAGCGCTTCTGGCCCAGATTGCCGTCTCCAAATATGCGGACGGGCTGCCGCTTTACCGGCAGGAAGCGATCTACGCCCGCGATCGGGTCGAGCTGGACCGCTCGTTGATGGCGCAGTGGATGGGCAAGGTCGGCTTCGAATTGCAGCCGCTGGCCGACTATGTGCTGGAAAAGGTCAAGCAAGGCGAACGGATCTTCGCCGATGAGACGACCCTGCCAACGCTCGCTCCCGGATCCGGCAAGACGCAAAAGGCCTGGCTGTGGGCTTATGCCCGTGACGACCGGCCGTTTGGCGGCATCGGTCCACCGATGGTCGCTTATCGCTTCGAGGACAGCCGTGGCGGCGAATGCGTCGAGCGCCATCTGGCAGGCTTTGCTGGCATCCTCCAGGTCGATGGCTATGCCGCCTATAATCGGCTCGCCAGGTCGGCGGGCGCCAACGAGGGAGTGCGGCTTGCAGCGTGCTTTGCCCACGTCAGGAGACGGTTCTACGAGCTTCACGTCAACGAGAGCTCGCGCCTGGCGACACAGACCGTCACCACCATGGTCGAGCTGTGGGAGATCGAGGCCGATATCCGCGGCCAGGATCCTGAGACGCGGCTGAATGCGCGCCAGCAAAGGTCCGCCCCCATCGTTGCGGCGCTGTTCGATCTGTGGGAGAAGGAGCTGCCGCGTCTGTCCGGCAAATCCAAGCTCGCCGAGGCGATCCGCTATGCCACATCCAGACGCGCCGCACTCGAGCGCTTTCTGAGCGACGGTCGTATCGAGATCGACTCCAATATCGTCGAGCGGACCATCAGACCCCAGGCAATCACAAGAAAAAATGCGCTCTTCGCGGGTAGCCCTGGTGGCGGCCGCTCCTGGGCGACCATCGCTACGCTTCTGCAGACCGCCAAAATGAACGACGTCGATCCACTCGCCTGGCTCACGCAAACGCTCGAGCGCATCGCGAACCGGTGGCCGATCACTCAGATCGATGCCCTCATGCCGTGGAACTTCAGAGCCTGAACGGCTTCGGCTACACGCTTACGTTATTGGCCGCACCATTCTGTTGCGGTGCATGAGTCGGGAAGCAGCATCACCGCAGGCAGCCCGCTTCATTGATGCCGTTTGAGTACAGTCAGCCAAGGCCGACACTCTCCGTCAGTTTAGTTCGTGCTGACGCCGTTTTCGCTTTATCATCCGAGCCGCTCGACGTTCAGCAGCTACCCAAGCCATTGCTTTGTAGCCGTATCTGTTTCCAATCGATCCAAAGAAAAATAGTGCGACGGGATACCACCACCATCTGACCCGCCAAGTGGGCATAAGTGATGCCAATTGCGTTTTCGGCACAGGCGGAGGCGGAGGCGTCATCGCTCGCAATTTTTCGACGTCCCCAGCTATTTTCCAATCAGGGAATCCTTTGCACCACACCAGCACGTTTTCAGCATCCGGCAACGTAATGAGCGTTTTCTTCAGACCCTGAAGACTGATAGGGCCTATTCTCAGCCCAGAATCCACATAGAACCAAGCTTCTTCCGACACAACGTCAGCCTTCTGCGGGAATTTCAGATCCCTGCATCAATACTATTCGTCCGCAATTTTGTACCAGTTGCCATTGGAATCTTTCATATCGCGATGTGCAGTCCCCTCATCCCAATCGAAACACTTTCGAATATCGACCGAATCATTAAACGAGCAGATTTCTCGACGAAGAATCTTATCGTTCATATCCTTTGTCACTTTCACCGTAGATAGTTTGCCATCATCGCCGACGACCGTAATTGCATCGTAGCATGTCTTGAATTCTGGCTGGCAGCCGCGGGTGTAGTTCGGTTTGCCATTGTTCTGAGCGGCAGACCGTTTGATGACCCTATCCAGGAACTCACTCCATGATGGCGGCGCTGCACTTTTCGTCTGCGGCTGCAACTGCGTGGGGTCGCCCGGTTGCGTCTGCTTCGGCACAATCGAAGGATCAGCTGTGGCCGTGGCAGTTGGCGAAATGGGCGTCTGAGATGGTTTCCCAACCATCGTCGTTCCCATCGACTGCAAATCCTGAGGGGAAAGCCAGACCATCTCATTCGGTGGCGTTACCACCATACGGCCAATAATCGCTGCAGGTACGCCGAGTTTTTTCGCGGCCCGTGCCATGGACACCGTAGCTGCGCCCGATTCGACCGTTTCCTCGCCCTGTTTATCGGACGCACCATGGATGCCGACTTGAGCGGTGTAATTGGCAAACTTCGTAGCGCCGGCCGCGTAGACAAGGAAACATGCCGAGGCGCAAGTTGCATTTCCAGCAACATTCGTCGCGACCTTTGCAAATCGCACTGCATCCGCGAGCTTAAGTCCCTCAAGAAGATTTCCGCCCGGGGAATTTAAGCGAATTCCGGATACCAGCTTTCCAGCATCGTTCGCGGTTTTTATCGATGCTTCGAGCGTCTCGGAATCACCTTCGACGATTTCGCCGCTCAAAAGAATAATCGTCTTGCCATCCTTTGTCGCGACGCTCTTAACGGTCGCGGCCGAAGCGGCCGATGGAATGGCACATGAGATGACGATGGCTGAAGCGATTCGACCAACGCGCAGAATTCCAAGTTTCATTGCCAAGCCCCCCGGCCAGGGAAATTATTTTCGATCGTAGATTGAGTCCATCGCCGCCCGCAACATTTTGACAGATTTTTTGCCAGCTGTTGGGGACCGAGAGGCATGTCGAAATAATTTATTTATATATATAACAAGTACTTATCTGGATAACGTGACGGAGAGAGAGGGATTCGAACCGGCAGCACGGATCTGTCAGGACTGCCTTTCGGTCCACGCCGTGGAGATCGAACCCTGTCCCGCTGCCACGCGCTGGGCGTGGCAGTCGACCGTGAGATTCCCAGTTTCCTCAAATCCCTACCGGAGATACGGCCGAATACGACCGCGCCCTGCGGGTCGCAGTCACTGAACGGAATATCCGATCTTGTCAGGTTCGGGTCCGAAAACTCCCAAGATTGACTCCGGCCACCGCCGCGCAGTGGTGACCGAACGTAGTCTCCGGCGTCAGTCTCCCGAAAACGGGAATATTCGCGATGGCAGCCGGAGACTTTCGCATATTGGCCTTGGATTTGGCAAATTCGGAAGCTTGGAGACAGTCCGCCAACTTGCAAAAGCCTGCCAATTGTGGGCCTTTTTGCCAATCCCGAGGGTAGTTTCTCCGGTGCCGCGACTGGATGGCTGGGGCGGGAGGGTACTCACCCCTAAACCGAAACGCCAAAAATGACTGCAAACGCTGCATAACTCGCAGCAACATGGTCATTGTGTAGCAGATGTGTGAATCATGTCGCAAGAGCGCCGCGAACTTGCGTCGGGCACCCAGACCAGCCGCCTGCTTGCGAAGCAACGTCCGGTACGTAGCGCCCTGGCGGCGCCAGACGGTTACGCAGAGGCTCGGGAGAAGACGTAGCCCTTTCCTGACCCTGGGGGCTTTCGGCTACCCAAGCGGCAGCTACCGGGCCAAGATCACCCGTTCCCCTCACCTTCTGCGCCCTAGTTAGCCAATTGGAGTTCACAGCCTAATTGTGGGGTGCGCGCTTGCTCTTGGGTCAGGCGGGTGTGAGCGTGCCGCGATCCATCGATCACGTCTTGGGACGGCAGTTTGGACGAGGCACGCAAGGCCCACCTGCGGTTGTTTGAACAAACATTCCGCTTCGATAAGTGGAGCGTCTGCGGGGGTTAGCGCTAGACTATGTTAGCAAGTGCATCGATATATATCCTCACTGCCGCCGAAGCGATACCGTTGGCGATGACGACGAGGTCCCACGCCCCGGGGGACATTCCGAGCGGCACTTCCACATCGCAAGAAACCGAGCCAGGGACCGCGATTCCGAGTGAGGAGAAATTAAAACTGCGCAGATATTGTACCCTCCGCGATTCGACGCCGGTGAGCTGTACAATTGGATAGTTGGTAGCCATTTGGGCGTCGTCGCCATAGCTGTTAGCCTGTGAAAAGCCGTTGAAATGGGTCCCACTCAGAGTGTAGGTCTGACCCGCCTTGAGCACCATGGGGAGCTGTGCCGAGCCGAAGTTGCTGATCGAGGGACGCGATACGGCAGGCTTAAGCTCAGCGGTGCTCGGCCGATAGAGAGCAAAGGTCGTACCATTCGTGCTGCAAAGGACCTGCCCATTCGGCAAAAGCAAAAGGCGTGAGGTCCAAGTGAAGCCACCGTTCACGTCTGGCTGATGGGTTAGAGCCACCAGCCCCGAACGCGGTCGCGCTGGATCGAACTCGTAGAATGTCGTGGGAATGTTGAAGAAGCCAGACACGTCGCCGCCGGGCGTCAGCAGCTTGTCCGAATTCATTAAAGCGTTCGCAGGCACAGCCCACTCTCCAGCGCCCACTTCCCCGAAGCCAAACGATGCACTAACGCCGCGTCGATATATACGCGGCCATCCGCCTGGTCCGTCACAGTATAGCCAACCTGACAAAAGAACCTGTCCAACGATATTCGCTCGCACTGTAGGCCGCGAACCTTCAAGTCCTGACGATGAGTGGTGAAATTGACGAGAGCCTCCCGCTCATACGCAGACTGAACATCCTCGACCTTCGGGCTTCGGTCGATCAAGTTGCATGCCGTGGTGGAGAGCAAACAAATCCAGAGAACGAGATCAGAAAGCATGTCGCGATTCCGTGCTACTTGGCTTAGGTCCTTCGCAGTTCCGATAAACTGTCAGTTGGAGTTCGCCGGAACGACCCGAACCACATGCATCATGCCGCCGTCCTCGTGTTCGAGAATATGACAATGAAAGACAAACTCCCCAACCTTATCGAAGGGAATTTGAATTACCACCGGCGTTACAATGCAACTCGGCGTATTTTTCGCTTTAAGGTTCGTCTCATCTATCGGACACGAATTTCCGCGCGGCGGATGATCTTTGTATTTTCCATCTGGGGTTAAGGAGATAAAGGGCAGCGGCACATTATCTTCCACAATTCCGGCGCTCTTATTCGCGGCGACATTAGAAAGAGCCATTTTGGGGTCGTCAGGATCGCCCACCAGAAATCGACCTTGATGAATGTGAAAGTTATACATTTCTAGGGTGAGGTTGACGATTTCCCACGTTTCTGTGACTCCTTTCGTAACGCAGACTATTTGAGCTGGATCAAATCTAGTCAAATTGATGAACGTTCCCTCCACCGACTCCCAGTCGTTGCCGTTCTTTCTAATCTCCTCATAACCGATTCCGAATATTGGATTGCCATCTTGATCGTTTCCTGCATTGTCTGCGCCATTTGGATCAATTGGCTTCGCATTTCCAAATCCAACCGGATTCCCAAAATAAAGTCGTCTTCGCTGGCCCTCTGGAAGAGGGGCACAACCTATCGAATTACGAACGGGAGGTCCCGCATTGACCGACTTTGGCTGCGCAACCATAAGCTCGCTGATCGTCGCCATATATCCGGACTGCAGCAATTCAAGCGCATTCGGATTGAATATTGGATTGCGGTCCGATGAAAAATTTATCTTAGCCAAGTTGACCGCTGGCCACAGGTCCCCTGACGGCCCCATGTTGCAGATTACATCGTCATTCTGCACTGTATTGTCGTCAGTCCTGCAGCCAACCGTTCTTAATATCGCGCCCATCGCTGGCGGTGCCGTTGTGGCAAGCCCTGACGCATCCCGCCACGTCACATAGACCTCCACCCGGGAGCTCGGCATCATGACCAGATCTGTTACACACACAGGCGTTGAATCTAGCACGATCGCTGGCGTTCTTCCATTTAGCGGGCACGGTGCCATTCTAAATCGTGCCCCACCAACCATCGTAAGTTCGTCGGCGGTGGCTCCAGCGGGGATATGAATATTGATTCCGTCAACTGCAAGCAATTGCATCAGCATCTTGGTCGGCTTCCCAGCTGGATCGCCTTTTTGGTCCCTCTTACTTGGATCGTATTGTATCAACTGAAGATCGTACGTTGCGCTGCCAGACGCGTTTTGAATACGCCATACTTCTCCATTGCCGTCGCGGAAATTCTCGGTTGGGAATTGTTGTCCATTCACGGTGAAATACCAATTCCCTCCGCTGTTTTTATGTTGCGTTCCGCTGGGGTCCGTAAAATCTGTACCCCTGCAAAAGCCCTCATGAATCACGAAGGAATTGCCGTTGGAGGAACAGAATGACGTATCTTCCTGTAATAGCGGATTACCATCTTTCATCACTTGCATGTCTTTGAGGATAAGGTGATGCGGAGCCGGAACGGTTGACTTGCAAGGTTTGTTGTCGCCGCTTTCACCGCAAGCATATACGCCCACATTCCCGACGGTGATGATACCGGCGAGTCCCGCCGTTATCTGGTTGAGTGCGATGCCGTGCAGGTGAGGATGGATCCAAAATTGGCCGGACGGATGGTTAGTCGGGAGCTGAATGCGATAGTCTACGACGCCGGTCGATACGACGTCCCCATGAGCGTGCAGAAGGCTGTACGTTCCGGGCTCGATATTCGTTTTTAGGTGATTCTTAGGGTTGAACACTGAAACGAAGATGAAGTCGCCGTAGACCGGAGTTTCAGGTGGAACGATCGAATTGGGATTTGCATCCACAAGCAGCCCGTGGGTATGGATGTTCGTCGGATTTAGGGCAAGAAGCGGATCATCGTATTTGCGTTCGAGATCGGATGAAATGCTTGGCAGCTCGTTGACCAACCGAATCTTTAGAAGATCGCCAGGCTGCAATTCAAAGCGAAACCCTCCGTAAAGACCACGTGTGCCGCTCGGACAGGAATTGCGACGAGCCGGTCGATAGCATACTTGATATACCCAGCCGGTCGGCGAAGCCTTGGGCGAGTTGAAGTTCACCGTCTGCGGTTCCGCAATCATTAGGACGCGAAGGCTTCGCCGTCGATGTTCTGCCCGATATGATCGCGCGGTTTCGACACAGCTTTCCAGGCGTGACTTTCGATCTGCGTGTGACGGTCTCGACCGTAACCAACCGGCTGATCCAAGAGGGTACGGCAGATGTCGGCGTAACACTGAGCCATTCGCCGCTGCGCGGCTTGACCGTCGAGAGAATGACCCATCGCTCCATGTACGCGGTGATGCCGAGCGGCCATCCTCTGGCCAAGCGGCGGAGCGTCTCCATGGCGGACATCGTGCCATTTCCGGTCGCGCTGCCTGAACCCAGCACCCAGCGCAACTTGATCTACGCCTGCTGCAACTCGCAGGGGCTCGTACTCGAGCCGGTGCTGTCGACCAATTCCGTGGCGGTGCTGCGCAGATTCGCGGCGGCTGAGGGCTGTATTCAATTAACCAGCGCGCACAGCAAGCGCGGTCCTATCGGGACCACCGATTTCGCGGCCGTCCCGGTCGTCGACCCCGGTTTGATCGACAATACCGTGCGTGTCGTGACCCTGAGGGGCCGAACCTTGCCGGCGGCGGCGCGAGCTTTCCTTGACCTGCTGCTGACAGAGATGGCAGAGGGAGCCATTGCGTGGGCGGGATAATGCAACCGGCATCGTGTTCCCGGTCGTTAGGCCGAGACCAAAACCAGCTTGATTTTGGAGAGTGCCTCATCGGCTCCGGTTCACCCCGCCCTCGCGGCAACCCGGTTGTGCCTTGCCAATAGTGCAACGCGTCATTCGAATTATTGTACTTGCTGCGTCGCAATATCGGCCATATCAGGTGGTGCCGGCTCTGATTTCACTTCAAACCTCCTGTCTTGCCCATTGCGCGGTTTCTCGTGCGCGGTTTCTCGTGCGTGGGTCCATATGGATCAATTGGGTCAGTGGAGCGTCGCTGCTGAGTAACTTCAGATAGTCGCGGATCTCCGCGCAAATGAGGAGAATGTCGTGCCTATCGATGTGCAGGCCGTGGACACGCGGGAGCGAATTGAGGCCGTCGAGCCGGCCGAACCGATCGAGAGCAGTCTCCATATCGAACAACTCCTTGGCAAAGTCGCAGCCGCAGCGGCGTTGGCAGGTTTGAATGATTGCCTCGCGTTTGTCGTTGACCAAAACATGCGATTGCTCGATGCCAACGATGCGGCCAATGCCAAGCTGTTCGATACGTTGTGCGCGCGCCGCCACGGGCGCGTTGTTTTCAGAGATGCGCAACTGGCTGGCAAGGTTGCACGCGCGGTCGCAGCTACAATAGCTGGTTGTTCGGGCGAGCGGTGTTGCCACGTCGACGGCGACCATCACTGGGTAATAACCTTTGGCCGGCTTCCGTCTCTTCAGGTTGCGGATCTCGTGTTCAGGGAGCCGAAAGTCCTGATTGCGATGCGGGATCTGCGAGTCTGCGGGATGGGCATGGAGGTCGACTTAAGCGCATTCACCGCGTTGTACGAGTTAACGCCGACCGAAGAGCGCCTGTGCAGGGCAATGGTCATGACGTGCGATTTGGCCGTCGCTTCCAAGCAAGTTGGAATCACCCACGGGCACGCGCGCCAGCGGCTCAAAGTAATTTTTAGGAAGACCCAGACCGTCAAACAGTCAGATCTGTGCATCTTGCTCGCTCGCTACATGAGCGCGTGTTCCATCGCCCTGGTGAGCCTGTATTCGGGATTGCAGCATTGCATCGCTCGACATCATGACTCGCTGGCAGACTTGCTCGATGGGGCCGTTTCCGCAGCGCTATGATAGCGCCGCCGACCTCGCCTCGGCCTCATCTTCAGCGGCCATGTCTGATTGCTATCCAGCGACGAGAGCCGGCAACGATTTCGTGTGTCACATTGCCTTGCGGCTTTTCCAATGGCTGCTCACTGCGCCAAGAAGAACGGCCACCGTCTGACAAATTGCCACGCGCGAGTGGATTACGATCTCAGAACTGCGCGCCAGGCGAACCTTGCTGCTTCATCCGCGCCCTCACCCACCAACCGATCGTAAGGCCCAGGATCAATCCTCCATAAATTCCCGCAGCGCAGAGGATTGCTCCCCCCGCCAGGAGACCGATGAGCGCACCAGACCCCGCGCCAATGCCCCAGATCAAGACAGGCTTGAACTCTTTGCTTGGCATTGCGTTTAGCATCCCATCTCGGCCGACAAGTGTTTGTGACGTTTGATCACGAAAGATCGTGGACACGTCGAGCTGGCCAAGCACATGGCGTCACTTCGAGGGAACGGGGTCGGCACCGCCGACAGTCGACATACGTGAATGCGACGTGCCGATGATGTCATTGGATCACGCCCTGCCTTCGACCGTCGATGACAAGAGTTAATCATCGACGGCATCGCCGATTCCTCTCGTCCACCAACCGATACCAATGCCGAGCGTCATCGCGCATATGGTTGCAGCCGCAAGAGAGACCTTTCCGGACAAAAGAAATCCAACCACGGCCCCGAATACCGCCCCAGCTGCGATGACGAAGATGGCTTCGGGCCGTTCCTCATGTTCCCGCATTTCCGTTCGGGCGTCTGCGACGGCGGGAGTTTTGCAATGTACCGTCATCATCGCATCCCTTCTAGAGTTTGCATTTCAAAAAACCGATGCGCGCTTCGCGACCTCGTACCGCAGAGTCTCTATTTGGACGCTGCAGTGACAGTTCGCAGAGTCAGCTCCAGCGCGGACGCGTTGGACGCCTAGCGGCTGATCACATTGCGAATTCCAGCTGAGGCGTCACAATCGTGCCTCGCCCTCATTAGTACAGCCTGGAGAAAGTGCCGGACCTCCCAAACGGGAGCCAAAAATGACGGGGCACCCGAACGCGGGACAGTGATGGCGACGCCGGCATGCAATGACGGCGGGGACCGCGGACGAGTGCCTCCGGCGAGCGACACATTATCGGGCGCGAGGGATTGAAGATCCTGTGCGCGGGAAAACGAAATTATCACCCGGTCGATGGCGTGTCCTCTGTGCCAAGCTGCGACCACTCCTACCGGAATGGCGATTGTGACCGAGATGACGAGGCTCATCGCAAGCAGTGAGAACGTCGGTCCCACTCGCTGACCTATCATTTGCACAACCGGCTGATTGGCAAAAATCGACCTGCCAAGATCTCCATTCGCAAGCTGCCATATCCAAAAGCCGAACCGGATGTCTCGCCGCCCCCGGGTTTAAGGGAATGAGCCTGTTCCCGAGAACACTGGTCTCCAACCCCCGGGGCGAAGCAAGGTGCGGCCGAACCAGCGCTCGGCGGTCGGCCGCACCAGCGGCGCAACGCCCTCACCGCTTACCAGCGCGATCCGGTCGTCCCAGGCGGCTGCGAACGGCGCCGGCGCGTCGGCCCGGGCGGCGATGATGCACAGGCTCAGTAGACGATCAGCATGCCGCCCCGCGAGACCAAATCCGGTCATGCCTCCCTGAGACACCCCGACGAAATGCGCCCGCGAAACCGCGAGCGCATCGAGAACTGCGATGTTGTCCGCCACCAGATCGTCCATGGCATAGGGCGCGGGCGGCGCGTCTTCAGGCCGCGCTCGAACTTCTCGCCCCGTGGTCTCGTCTCGCTCATTGTCATCGTCTCCTTTTTCCACGCGCCTTATGCCGGCTGCATTTCGGCCAGCGGTTCGTTCCAGGCGTCGTAGCCATAGACCCAATCCGGATCGGTGCGGTTCTTCAACCATGTGTTGGTGCGCGAGCTGAGCTGGACGCGCGAGGTACGCGGCTTGCGCGTCGCCTCGAAGCGGCGGAACGCGTCGGCCACGCCGTCGCGATCGACACTCGTCAGGCAACGCGAGAGCACGGCCGCGTCCTCGATCGCCATCGCGGCGCCCTGCGCCATGTAGGGCGTCATGGGATGGCAGGCATCGCCGAGCAACGTGACGTTGCCCTCGCTCCAGCACGGCAACGGATCGCGATCGACCAGGGCCCATTTGTGCACCGACGGACAGGCCTCCAGCAGCCGGCGCACCTGCGGATGGAAATTTGCGAACGCCGCGCGCAGTTCGCGCACGTCGCCCATCGCCGACCAGGATTCCACCGTGAAACCCGGCTCCGGCTGGCTGGTGACGAAGTAGACCTCGCTGCGATCCGGCTTGACATAGTAGATCACGATGTGACGATCCGGTCCCCACCATTTGGTGCAGTCGTCGATCTCATAGCCATTGAGAAGAGAGGCCGGAAACACCGTGCGGTAGGCGATGCGGCCGGTGACATTCGGCTCAACGTGGCCGAACATTGCGTCCTTGACGAAGGAATGGACGCCGTCCGACGCCACCACCGCGTCCACCGAGGTCTTGCTGCCGTTCGCAAACGTCAGGTCGACGCCGCGATCCGCGCGCTGCGCGATACCTACAAGCTTGTGATCGAGGTGGACGATGTCCGCAGGCACGGCGCTGGCGAGCGCAGAATGTAGATCACCGCGGTGGCCGAGAAGATACGGCGCGCCGTAGCGGTCTTCGGCAGACGGGCCGAACACCATGTCGAAGCGCACCGCGCCGGTATCGAACTCCTTGTTGTTCCACGAGCGGGGATAGAACGCTTCGCGCCGCAGGACTGGCTCTAGCCCCCACGCACGCATCACCGTCATCGCGTTACACCCGATCTGGATGCCGGCGCCGAGCCGGGCAAATCGCGTCGCCTGTTCATAGACCTGCACATCCACGCCGGCGCGGGTGAGCGCCGCGGCAGTCGCAAGGCCACCCATGCCGGCCCCGATCACAGCCACCGAAAGTTTGCTCATTGTCACACCTCGTCGCTCCAGCGCCGGTTTCGGCCAACCTCTGGCATTTGTTGCCAAGAGCGGCTGGTCGCCGCAAACGAGTAATGCTGACGGGATGTGAGATATCCTGACAGGATGACCGACGGCGTCAGTTCTGGCGGTCACCGCCTGTGAGTTCAGTTCACGCTCCCCGAGCTTTAGTCGTTTGCGCTTGCGGCTATCGCACTCCACTCTCCCTGGCAAATCCGTGCGGCCGCCTTCGCCTTCCGGCAGGTGCAAGATCGGATGGCTATCGGCTGGGAGGAGACGGAAGCATCATGACCGTCATTGCGAACCACAGCGCGATCGGCACATCAAGCCCCACGGTGCCGTGGTTTGGCCGGCTCTATGTCCAGGTGCTGCTCGGCATCGCCCTCGGCTCATTGATCGGATACCTCTGGCCGGATGTCGGCACGGCGCTCAAACCGCTGGGCGATGCGCTGATCAAGATGATCAAGATGGCGATCGCTCCCATCATTTTCCTGACAGTGGTCCACGGCATCGCCAGCCTCGGCGACATGCGCAAGGCCGGCCGCATCGGCCTCAAGGCGCTGATCTACTTCGAGGCGACCACGACCATCGCGCTCATCCTCGGATTGATCGTGATCAACCTGACGCAGCCGGGCGTCGGAATGCATGTCTCTCTCGCCTCGCTCGATTCCAAGCTCGTCGCCAGCTATGTCACCCAGTCGCACGACCAGTCAGTCGTCGGCTTCCTGATGAACATCATTCCCTCGACCGTCGGCGGCGCGTTCACCAGCGGGGACACGCTGCAGGTGCTGTTCTTCGCAATTCTGTTCGGTATCGCGCTGCAGCGTTTCGGCGAGAGGGGAAAACCGGTGCTCGACCTGATCGAGCAGCTCTCGAAGATCTTCTTCATCCTGATCGGGATGATCATGCAGGTAGCACCGATCGGTGCGTTCGGCGCGATCGCATTCACGATCGGCAAATACGGCGCCGGCACGATCGTGTCGCTGTCACACTTCATGCTCACCTTTTATGTGACCTGCCTGTTGTTCATATTCATCGGGCTCGGCGTCGTGGCACGGCTGGCCGGTTTCAGTATCCTCAAGCTGATCCGCTATCTGCGTGAAGAATTGCTGCTTGTGTTCGGCCTCTCCGGCTCGGAATCGGTCATGCCCCGTTTCATGACCAAGATGACTTTGGCGGGTTGCTCGGAATCCACCGTCGGCCTCGTGATACCAACCGGCTATACTTTCAATCTGGACGGCACCTGCATCTATCTCACCATGGCGGCGGTGTTTCTCGCGCAGGCAACTGATACGCCGTTAACGGTCGCCCACCAGATCGTGCTGGTCGTGGTCTGTCTGCTGACGTCGAAGGGCGCCGCCGCGATCCCGGGCAGCGGCTTCATCGTGCTGGCCGCGACACTCGACTCGATCGGCCATGTGCCGGTCGCCAGCATCGCGCTCCTGCTTGGCATCGACCGCTTCATGTCCGAAGCGCGGGCGCTCACCAACTTCATCGGCACGGCCGTCGCGACGGTGGTGATCTCCAAATGGGAGGGCGAACTGGACAGCCGGCAGCTTGCCCACATCCTCGACAACCCTGATGCGGTCAAGCTATCCTTCTGAGCTGAGGAGATCGCCTACGCATGAGAAAACTGCCACCGCTCAACGCGGTGAGAACGTTCGAGGCCGCCGCGCGCCACGTCAGCTTCACCAAGGCGGCGGATGAACTCCATGTCACCCACGGCGCCGTCAGTCGCCAGGTCGCGCTGCTGGAAGACTGGTTCGGCGTGAAGCTGTTCCGCCGCGCGCCGTCCCAGCTCACCCTCACCGCCGCCGGGAAAATCTACTACCGCGAGGTCACAGCCATCCTGGACCGGTTGGCGTTGGCCTCCATGGACATGAAGCAGTACGGCGCACCGTCCGTGCTGCGGATCAGCGCACCGCCGACCTTCACCATGCGCTGGCTGATCCCGCGCATCTCGACGTTCCAACGCATCCGCGCCAACGTCGAACTGCGGTTGACCACCTCGATCGGCCCGCTCAACGTCCACGACACGAGTTTCGATGTGGCAATCCGCGGCAATGTCGGCGAGCCACTGGGCTGGACTTCGCAATACTTCATGACTGAACTGATCGCGCCGGTCTGCCATGTCGACCTGCTGTCGCGCGGCAAGCTGAAGATACCAGAGGATCTGCGACAACACACCCTGATCACCTACCTCACCGAACCTTACGGCTGGAGCCAATGGCTCGACCAGACCGGCCACGAGATGGCCGCCGAGCAGGAGACGCTGCGTTTCGAACAGATGTTCTTCGCCCTGCAGGCAACGCAGGAACGCATGGGCATCGGCCTGTTCCCGCTGTTCCTCGTGATCGACGAGCTGATGGCCGGGCAGCTATGCCTGCCATTTGGCGATCTCGGCCTGCGCAAGCGCGAGTACCGTTCATTCTACCAGGCCGAGAACGAAAGCTCGTCCGTCATCGTCGACTTCACCGCGTGGCTTGCCGACGCCGGGCGCGAGACCGAACAATTCATGCAGAATTGGGCCAGCTCGATGGGTTGGGGGTTCTGATATCTCTCTCGTCACGTCTGCGGCCGGTTCTGGTCATACAGCACCCGCACGCGGATAGTGCCGTGAACCGCCCTCAGCTCGGCCAGCAGGTCCTCGCCCTCGCCGCCGACAACGTCGGTCTCGAGCACGACATAGCCGACTTCCGGATCGGTCTGCAGATATTGCGCCACGATATTGATCCCGTGCCGGGAGACCGCGTCGTTGACCTGGCGCATCACGCCGGGAACGTTGCGGTGGACATGGATGAAACGGGTGCCGGTCGGCCGCGCCGGCAACTGCACCTGCGGGAAATTGACCGTGCCGAAGGTCGAGCCGACATCGGAATAATCGATCAGCTTGCGGGCGACCTCGCCTCCGATGCGATCTTGCGCTTCTTCCGTCGAACCACCGACATGCGGCGTGAGGATTACGTTGGACAAGCCTTGCAACGGCGAGACAAAGCGATCATCGTTCGACGTTGGTTCGACCGGAAATACGTCGACCGCAGCACCTGCCAGCCGGCCCTCACGCAAGGCGCCTGCCAGCGCATCGAGATCGACCACCGTGCCGCGTGAATTATTGATCAGATAGGCCTCCGGCTTCATCAGCAGAATCTGGGCCGCGCCAATCATGTTGGCGGTGGCCGGCGTCTCCGGCACATGCAGTGAAACGACATCGCTGACTGCGAGCAACTCATCCAGCGTCTCGACCGGCTCGGTATTGCCGTGACGCAATTTGTCGGTCTGATCGAAATAGATCACGCGCATGCCCATGGCTTCCGCGAGATTCGATAATTGCGAACCGATGTTGCCGTAGCCGACGATGCCCAACGTCTTGCCGCGCACCTCGCGGCTGCCCTCGGCGGACTTGTCCCAGCCGCCAGCATGAGCCGAGGTCGAACGTGGGAATATCCGGCGAAACAGCATCACTATCTCGGCGATGGTCAGTTCGGCCACGCTGCGGGTGTTGGAGTATGGCGCGTTGAACACCGGAATTCCGAGGCGTCGCGCGGCATCAAGATCGACCTGGTTGGTACCGACGGAAAAGCAGCCAACCACCATCAGCCGGTCAGCGGCCTCCAAGATCTCCGCAGTCAACTGTGTCCGCGAGCGGATTCCCAGCATATGGACGCCGGAAAGCGCCTCTTTGAGCTCTCCAGGTGCCAGCGCCTTGGGCAGGCGTTGCAGCTCGGTATAGCCATTGGCTTGGAACATCCGTACTGCGGAATCGTTCACGCCCTCCAGCAGCAGGACGCGTATCTTGGTTTTGGGAAGAGATAACATCGTCGAGATTCGCCTTCGTTGTTGCTGAGTTCGCTCTCGCGAGAGCTACCATGCGCGGTTTCTATCAGCCACGTGATAATGAAGAGAGCCATTTCGCTCAGGGCAAGGCCGGCCCTTTGCCCATATCAACTCTTCGACGGTATCTTCCCGTGCGAGACGTCGGGCGTGCCGCGGAACAGTGACATATGCGTGTGCGTCGCGGCCCAGGGATCGCCGACCTTGGCGCGGGTGAAGGCAACGGTGGCGCGACCCTTGCGGTCGAAGGGTTTGCCGTCAGGATGATAACCGGTCGAATCCCATACCGCGAGCCCGACCGCAAACAGCCTGTCCGGCGAGACCAGCGCCTTTGCATCGTCGAGCCGCCAGACGAAACCGTCGATGGTGGGCCAGACGTTGCGCCATTGATTGCTTTCGGCGAGCTCGCGCCCGATCATGAAGTCGGTGAAGGTGCCGAAGGCGACAAAATCCTCGGCAAAGAGATGGCGTGCCGCGGCAAAATCGACCGAGCGCACATGCTCTGCGAGTTCGCCAAACCAGACCTTGACGGCGGCAAGATCCTCAGGCGAGGCTTGCGGCAGGCTCATGGGACATCCTCGCTATCCGTCGTCGGTGGCACTATTCTACACAAGGAATAGCCGCCCTGAAAGACGGCGGACTCGTGTCGGATAGGCGTCGCAAGGGATGCTCGCGCGCCTCGCTCATCAAAAGGATCGTCATGTCCGTCGACACCCAGGCCGCCACTGACCGCCTCATGCGCTTCCTCGCTGTCGAGGGTGTGACTGGAAAGGAGGCAGCGATAGGGCGCGAGCTCACCGAGGCGCTGAAAGAAAGCGGCGTGCCGGCGGCCGCGATCCGCCTCGACGACGCGAACACGCGGATTCCTGTGCCGACCGAAACCGGCAACCTCATTATCGATCTGCCCGGCCGTGGCGCGATGCACAACCAGCCGCGCATCATGTTCATGACCCACATGGACACCGTCCCGCTGTGTGCCGGAGCCAAGCCGAAGCTTGCCGGCCGGAAGATCGTCAACGATGCGAAGACCGCGCTCGGCGGCGACAACCGCGCCGGCTGCGGCGTTCTCGTCACACTGGCCGCCGAGCTTGCGAAGCAGAAGCTCGATCATCCGCCAATCACGCTGTTGTTCTGCGTGCGGGAGGAAAGCGGGCTATGGGGCGCGCGCCACGTCAAGACCGCGGAGCTTGGCTCCCCGGTCATGGCCTTCAACTACGACGGCGGCTCAGCCTCCAACGTCACCATCGGCGCCGTCGGCGCGGATCGCTGGCAGGTCGAGATTTTTGGCCGTGCCTCGCATGCCGGCGTCGCGCCGGAGCGCGGGATCAGCTCGACCATGATCCTCGCGCTTGCGCTCGCCGACGTGAGGGCTGGTGGCTGGTTCGGCAAGGTCGTCAAAGGCAAGCGAAAGGGTACCAGCAATGTCGGCCCCGTCACCGGCGGCGACGGCCGGCCGGCCGGAGATGCCACCAACGTCGTTACCGATTATGTGAAGGTGCATGGCGAAAGCCGCAGCCACGACCGGACCTTCTTCCGAGAGATCACCAGGGCCTACAAGGCGGCGTTCGCGAAGGCTGCAAAGCGCGTCAAGAACAGCGATGGCAAATCAGGCCGCGTCAAGTTCAAGGCCGAGACCGACTACTATCCGTTCCGCATGAAGGACAGCCTGCCCGCGGTCAAGCGCGCGGTCGCGGCGGTGTCCGGCATTGGAGGAACGCCAATCATCCGCTCCGCGAATGGCGGGCTCGACGCCAACTGGATGGTCCGTCACGGTGTTCCGACCGTCACCTTCGGCGCAGGGCAGAACGACGTGCACACGATCGACGAGTGGATCAATCTGGACGAGTACGACCGGGCGTGTGCGCTTGCGGTGCAGCTCGCGACGATGCGGTGAGGCTAGCCTCCGAGGTCGCCGCGGATAGCCGCAAGCGTCAGCTGCTCGAACTCCGCTTCGGTCAGTTGCCGCGGATTGGAGCCTGCGGTCGGATCCTTCACCGCGTCGGCCGCGATCGCCTTCGCATTGGCTTCCTTGACGCCGAGCCCCGCGAGCGTATGCGGCACGCCGAGCCTTTTCCGAAACGCAAGTATCCAATTGAGGACCGCATCGAAATCGCGGCCCGGCAGATCGAGCGCGCGGGCGACGTGTGGAATCTTGTCGGCGATCGCCGTCCTGTTGCAGACCAGAACATACGGAAAGACCACGCCGTTGGTGAGGCCGTGATGGGTATCGTAACGCGCACCGACCGGATGGGAGACCGAATGGATCGCGCCCAGCCCCTTCTGAAACGCCGTGGCCCCCATCGAAGCCGCCGCAAACATGTAGGCGCGGGCTTCGAGATCCCGGCCATTCTCGACGGCACGCGGCAGGTAGGTGTCGATAATCCTGAGTCCCTCTAGCGCGATACCGTCGGCGAGCGGATGAAACGCCTGTACACAATACGCCTCGAAGCAGTGGGCGAGCGCGTCCATTCCGGTCGCCATCGTCAGGAACGGCGGAAGGCCGACGGCAAGTTCAGGATCCTCGATGGCAATCCTTGGCATCATCAGGGGGTGAAAGATGATTTTCTTCTCGTGGGTATCTTCGCGGGTGATCACACCCGCCCGGCCGACTTCCGAGCCGGTCCCGGCGGTGGTCGGCACCGCGATGATCGGGGCGATACCGTCAGTGTTGGCCCGGGTCCACCAATCGCCGACGTCCTCGAAATCCCACACCGGGCGGGACTGCGCCACCATGAATGCCACGCACTTGCCGACATCCAGCGCCGATCCGCCACCCACCGCGATAACACCGTCATGGCCGCCGGCCTTGAAGGCGGCAACACCGGCGTTCAAGTTCGATTCGGTGGGATTACCCTTCACGTCCGAGAAGACGCTGATCGGAATTCCGGCATCGCGAACGCGCCGGACAATGCCGGCGATCAGATCGTTCTCCGCAAGGCCCCGGTCAGTCACCAGCAACGGCCTCGCGATGCCGTTGGCCCGGCACGCGTCGGGAAGGTCGGCAATGCGCCCGGGGCCCGTGACGATACGTGTCGGAAAATTCCAGGCCCCGGTGATTTGAACTGCCATATCGTGCTCTCAGTGTTCGATGCGAAGGTGAAACGATTTGAGGCCAAGGCCTGCTTCAGATGATCTCGAAATAGCGCGCGAGTTCCCAGTCGGTGATCGCTTTGCGGAATTCGCGCTCCTCCCAGTGCCGGGTCATGGCATAGTGATCGACGAAGACATCGCCGAACAGATTGCGGGCGGCCGACGACCCGACCAGCCGGTCGGCGGCTTCTGCCAGCGTGCGCGGCAGAGCGCGCGCAGCCGGATGCGTCACGTCATAGGCATTCCCCGTGATGGGCTCGCTGGGTTCGATCCTGTTCTCGATCCCCCATAGGCCAGAACCAAGCGCCGCAGCGATTGCAACATACGGATTGATGTCGGCGGCAGCGATCCGGTACTCGACGCGCTGGCTCGACGGGGAACCTGGAATGACACGCAGCGCGCAGGTCCGGTTTTCGATTCCCCAGGTGGCGTCGGTCGGTGCCCAGAAGCCCGGGATTAGGCGCGAGTAGCTGTTCACGGTGGAGGCCACCATCGCCAGCAATTCGGGCATCAGGGCCTGCTGGCCGCCGACGAACCAGCGCATGGTGTCCGACATGTTGCCCGGCCGTCCATCCTGGTGAAACACCGGCTTGCCTTCGGCATCGCGCAGCGAAAAGTGCAGATGGCCGGACTGCCCCGGATAGGCATTCGACCACTTGGCCATGAAAGTCATCATCTTGCCGCGGCGCTGCGCCCAGACCTTGGCGAACGTCTTGAACAGCACCGCGCGGTCGGCGGCGGCGAGCGCATCCGTATAATGGATCGCCGCCTCCAGAACGCCCGGTCCGGTTTCGGTATGAAGCCCCTCAATCGGTATATCCATGTCGTCGCAAAGCTTGAGCAGCGACTTGTAAAATTCCGACTCGACCGAGGCCCGCAGCATCGAATAGCCGAACCAGCCCGGCGTCAGGTTCTTCAGGTCGCGATAGCCCTTTTCCCTGATACTGTGCGGCGTTTCGTCGAACACGAAGAATTCGAACTCGGCCGCGACGGTCGCGGCAAGCCCCATCGCGGCAGCACGCTCGATGACGCGGCCGAGCAGGCGCCGCGGACACAGATCGGCGGCGGTGCCCTCGAACTCGCCGAGGAAGAACAGCATATTGTCTTCGTCCGGAAGATCGCGGCAGGTCGCCGGATCAATGCGTGCGGTCGCATCGGGAAATGCGGTGTGCCAGCCGGTGAACGCGGACTTGTCGTAGAGCTGGTCGGCGGAATCCCAGCCAAAGATGACGTCGCAGAATTTGAAACCCTGCTCCAGCGCGTTGAAGAATTTATCGCGCACCAGGTATTTTCCGCGAATGACTCCGTCGAGGTCCACCACCCCGAGCTTGACGTGGGACAGGCCACGCGCCTCGACCAGCGAGCGGGCATCTGCGGCAGTTTTTACGCTTCTCGAATCCATGGGCTGCGGGTCTCTTTGGGCTGGACGATGATCAGGCCGGACAAACCTCGCGCAGGACTTCGTCGCAAGCGGCGACGAAGATGTCCGCATGGTCCTTGGTGAAACAAAGCGGGGGACGGATCCTCAGCGTATTACCGAAGAGCCCGGCCGCTCCCGTGAGAATACCTCGATGACGCAGCCGGTCAATGAGCTGGCTCCGGCACCGAGCGCTTGGCGGCCCGCCGAACGCGCCTGAGCCGACTCCCTGGGCGATCTTGCGTCAGGACGGAGGCCGCCCGCACTCGCAGCTCACGACCGCGATCACCACTTCAAGGCGGCCGTGCGCACGGGGGCATCCCAGAGCGAAGTCGTCTCGGTGTCGAGCAGGCTGACGGTGAGCGAGCAGCCGGCCATATCCAGCGACGTGACGAAGCTGCCGACCAGCGAGCGGGCGATGCGTAAGCCGCGCTTCTCCAGCATCCGGCGCGCCGCATTGTACATCAGATAGAGCTCGATCATCGGCGTCCCACCAAATCCGTTGACGAGTAGCAGAGCCTCGGTTCCGGCCCGTGCGTCGAGATCATCAGCGATGGCCGTCGTCATCTCGGAGGCGATCGCATCGGCCCGCTCCAGCTTGACCCGACGACGTCCCGGCTCGCCGTGGATGCCGACCCCCATCTCCATCTCGTCCTCGGCGAGCACAAAGGTCGGCGTGCCTGCCGCCGGGACCGTGCAACTCGTCAGCGCTACCCCCATCGAGCGTGTTCGCGCGTTGACGCGCTCGCCGAGCGCAACGCAGGCCGCGAGATCGGCGCCGTTCTCGGCTGCTGCTCCGACGATCTTCTCGACGATCAAGGTCCCGGCCACGCCGCGGCGCCCGATGGTATAGCTCGAGTTTTCGACCGCGACGTCATCATCGGTCATGATGGTGGCGGTACGGCCCTCAGCGATCTCCGTCGCCATTTCGAAGTTCATGCGGTCTCCCGCATAGTTCTTCACGATGAACAGGACGCCGGCCTCGCCCGCGACCGCCTGCGCCGCCTCGACGATCTGATCCGGCGTCGGCGAGGTGAACACCTGTCCGGGACAGGCGGCGTCGAGCATGCCATAGCCAACGAAGCCGGCATGCAGCGGCTCATGCCCGCTGCCGCCGCCCGATATGAGCGCGACCTTCTTCGGACTCAGCTCACGGCGCCGCACGAATTTCCGCTCCGCGCCGAGCGTGACGAGATCGGCATGCGCGGCTGCAAAGCCGTCGAGGCTCTCTGCGAGCACGCCGTCGACCGAATTGATGAACTTCTTCATTGTTTCCTCCCGATCCTCTTTTTCTGACCTCACGCTTACTTTTCTCGCATGATGGCGATCAAGCGTCGTGTGAATTCCTGGAGCAGCGCATCGAGTTCGTTGTTCCGCTTCGCGCTGCCGAGATCGGGCAAGTGCAGCGTCAAGGTCCGCTCGTGCGATCCTTCGCTCAGCCGGCCGATCCGGCGCGGATGCGCGCGGGCATAGGCACGCAGGAAGGCGCTCTTCGCCTGCGGCGGGAAGTGGCAGACATCGAAGATCGTATTGAGATGCTGCACAGGTATCGGCACCGGATAGGCGGGATTGCTGATCTGGCTGACAAAGCTGCGGTTCTTGCCCATGGCGTGCGCAAGACGAAGTCGCATGCCTGACGGACGGCTCTCCAGCACCTCCTTGAAGATGCGCTTGTAGACCGCAACAGCGCCGGCTTCGGCGGGTTCATCGGTCGCCGTGTCAGCCAAGGCTGCCTCCGCTGCTCAGCCGGTCGATCGTCTGCTTGATCTGCGCGAGCGCCGATGCGTTCACGGAAAGCTCGCGCAGGCCACAATTCAGCAATGCCGGAAGACAGTCCGGATCGCCGGCCATGTCGCCGCACAGGCTGACGCTGGTCCCTGTGCGCCGCCCGTGCTCCGCAGTCCTCGCAATCAGTTCCAGCACGGCCGGATGCAGCGGATCCATCAGGGACGCGAGAGCTCCATTGGAGCGATCGCAGGCAAGCACATATTGCGCAAGATCGTTCGAGCCGATCGAGAAGAACGCGGCCTTGAAGCTCTTGATTGCGAGGGCCGCCGCCGGGACTTCGACCATGATTCCCAAGTCGGGAAGCATCGCGGCAACACCGTCCGCCTGCAAGCGCTGCACGACGCCGGCGAACAGCTTCCGCCCCGCCTCCAGCTCGTCCGCCGACGTAACCATCGGAAACATGACCTTGAGGTTTCCATGCACCGCGGCCCGCGCCAGTGCGCGGAGCTGAACGGCAAATATCTCGGGCCGGGCCAGGCAAAGCCGCAAGCCGCGAACCCCGAGGAAGGGATTGGCCTCGCCATCCGGAGTAAAGCCGGCCACCGGCTTGTCGCCGCCCGCGTCAAACGTCCGGATGGTGACCGGGCGCCGGTCGGCCCAACGCAACACCGCATCGTAGGCCTGGAATTGCGTCTCCTCGTCGGGCAGACCGCCACGCTCGGTCAGCAGGAACTCGGTGCGCATCAGGCCGATGCCGTCGGCATATTGCGCATCTGCGTGATCGAGATCGCCGACGCGCTGGATGTTGATGAGCAGCTTGATCCGCTCGCCGCGCCACGATGCCGTCGGCCGTCGCAGGATCGCGCGCGCAGATGCCCTGCTCTTGCGATGGCTCTCGTGCCGCTTCTCGAACAGGCGGACCTGCTCCGCGCTGGGATCGAGTTCGAGCGTCGCCCCCTCGCCGTCGAGGAGTGCCGTTGTCCCGGCATCCGGAATTGTGCCGAGTTGCACGACCATGGGGATGCCGCGCGCGCGTGCCAGCATCGCGACATGGCTCGTGGGGCTGCCGCCCAACAGCGCCAGGCCGCCGCCGGACCAGTCGATCTCCAGGAATCGCGAGGGCGGCAGATCCTCGGCGCAGACGATGGCACCGCTCGGAATGGTCGGAGCGTGGCCCACGCCTCCCCGCAGAATGTTGATGACGCGGTCGCGCAGGTCCGCAAGATCCGAGGAGCGTGCCTTTAAATATTCATCCGGCGCCGAATTGTAATCTGCGATCTGCGCGTCGAGCGCCGAACGCCACGCGACGTCGGCCGGATCGCCGTCGCCGATCGACGCGAAGATCGCCTCGACGAGGTCCTCATCCTCCAGCAGCGCGACCTGGAATTCGAGAATCTGCGCGGCTTCGCCGCCGGCGATTCCGGCCAAATCCGCGATCTGCCCGCTTGCCGTGTCGATCGCAGCACGAAGCGCAAGCGCTTCCTCAGCCAAATTGCCCGCGACACGCTCGCCTTTCGTGCCGGCATCGATCCGCACGAATGGACCACGGGCAAAGCCGATCGAGGCGGTCCTGCCGCGATAGGCCAATCCTGCAGCACCGCCCTGCATGCTAGGAAGCCCCGTCGGGAAAATCGGTTTCGATCAGGTCGACCAGCGCCGCAACGGCGGCCTCCGCGTCACTGCCCGACGCCTCGATCTCGATCGTGCTGCCGTGTGCTGCGCGCATCGCCATGATCTTGGCCACGCTCTTGGCATTGATCCAATCGGCCGCGCCGGCGACCCGGACGGAAATCTGGGCCTGGAACTTCTTGGCAAGCTTGGTCAACTTGACCGCCGGGCGCGCATGCATGCCCACCGCGTGCACCAGCCGTACATTGCCGGTGAATATCTGTCCGTCCGCTTTGTCCAGCATGCTCATATTCCATCATCGCTTCGCCGACAGGTCAGTCGGCAGAGAGTTCCTCGGCCACGGCCTTCACCTGGGCCAGTGAGCTGCCGCCCGCTGCCTCGGTTGCCGCCATCACAGCGCCCTCGACGATCGGCGCGTTACATACGACGACGAGATCGCGGCGCGCGGGTTCCAGCATTTCAACCGCCATCTCGCTGTTGGTCTCGGCGCCGCCAAGGTCGACGAGGACAGCAACGCCCTTCGCCGACCACGCATTGTTGATGGCGTCGATGATCAGGGGAACGCTGGTACCCAATCCGCCGTCGGGATCACCGCCGCAGAAAGCCACCTTGACCTCGGTGCCGACCATCTGCCGCACCATGTCGGCAGTACCCTTGGCGATGTCCTGGGAGTGCGAGACGATCACGATACTCACGGTTTCGGTCATGGCTTCTCCTCCAGGCTCGCGCAGACTGCCTGCACGAGCAGGTAGCTCGAACGTGCGCCGGGATCGACGTGTCCGATGCTGCGCGCTCCGAGGAACGACGCCCGTCCCTTGGTCGCCTGCATCGGCGCGGTCCGCTCAAGCGCATCGGCTGCCGTGGTCCGGACCCGCGCGATCAGATCAGGCTGACCAGCCGCGCTCTTCAATGTCTCCAGCACGGGAACAAGCACATCCAGCATCGTCTTTTCGCCGACGTGCGAGCGGCCGCGCGCGCTGACCGCGTTCACGGCGTTGCCAAAGACGTCAGCGAGATCGTCAGGCAAATGCTTGTCATGCGAGAGTGCTTCGCCCGCGGCGAGAAAAAAGCTGCCGTAAAGCGGCCCGGAGGCGCCGCCGACCGTCATCACCAGGGTCTTGCCGATCATCTTCAGCGCTTCATCGAGCGGCTGTGCGGAGATCGCGTCGAGCTTGCCGAGCACAGCTTCGCATCCGCGCTTCATGTTCGTTCCGTGATCGCCGTCGCCAATCGCCTGATCCAGGGTCGTCAGCTCCGGCGCGCTGGCGATGACCTGCTCCGCGGCCACCTTGACCAGCGATTTGAACGTCTCAGGTTGCAGTGACATCGACTTGATCCTCTAGTGAACCATCGCAGGGATACGTTGCCCCGCGTGATCGAAACAGAGCGGATGCACAAGATGCAACTCGACCTCCTGGCCGGCCTGCAGCGGCTGATGCGGATCCGCAAGAGTCACCAGCATCTGCCCCTTATAGTCCAGGTGAACGTGATTCTGTTCGCCGAGGTGCTCGACGCGGTGTACGCGACCGATCATCTGGCCACCGTTGCGCGCCCCGATCTGCAGATGCTCGGTGCGGATGCCGACAGTCTCCGTTCCCGGCGGTATCGGCATCTCGGACAACAGACGAGCCGGTAGGACGTTGATCTGGGGCGTGCCGAGCCGCGAGGCCACATAGAGGCTGGAGGGATTTTCATAGATCTCCCGCGGCGTGCCGAGCTGAAGCAACTGGCCATCCCTGATCACGCCGATCCGGGAGGCCATCGTCATGGCCTCGACCTGATCGTGGGTCACGTAGAGAATGGTTGCGCCAAGCTCGCGCTGGATCCGCTTCAGCTCGAGACGGAGCTCCGCGCGGAGCTTCGCATCCAGCGACGAGAGCGGCTCGTCCATCAGGTAGATCGCGGGATCGCGCACCAGCGCGCGGCCGATGGCCACCCGCTGCATTTCGCCACCGGACAGGCGCGTTGCACGGTTGTTCAGCTTGCTTTCGATATGCAACAGCTCCGCCGTCTGCTCAACGCGCTTGCGAATCATTGGCTCCGGCACCCGCCGCGCGGGCGAGCGCATCGGAAACGCCAAATTGTCGTAGACCGTGAGATGCGGATACAGCGAATATTGCTGGAACACAAACGCGATATCCCGAGACCCTGGCGGTTCATGCGTCATGTCGCGCCCGTTGATCATGATCGAGCCGGTGTCGGGACTCTCAAGCCCGGTGATGAGCCGCAGCGTCGTCGTCTTGCCGGCGCCGCTTGGGCCCAGCAGGACCATGAATTCTCCGTCGTTGATCGTCAGCGAGAGCTCGCGCACCGCCTCCACCGTGCCGAAGCGCTTGCTGATGTTGCGCAGGACGACGTCAGCCATGTCGTGCGCGCTCCTCGTTGGCGGTCCGAATGGCGAGGCCGCTGCCGACGTCGAACAGCGCGACCCTCTCGGAACGGAATTCAAGACCGACCGTCTCGCCGATCTGCACCGACGCGCTCGACGGCAGCCGCGCCGCGACGCGTCCATGCGCCGTGTCGACGGTGACAATCTGCGTGGTGCCGAGATATTCAGCGCCGAACACCTCGCCGCGGACGGGCGCCGCGTCGGCGAAGCGGATATGCTCCGGACGGATCCCGAGCGCGAGTTCGCCGCTCGCGCGGTCCTCGCGGATCTCCGGGACCGCGATCCGCGTGTCATGGAACCTGATCGCCCGATCACCGGAGTGCAGGCCGCCCTCAAAGCGCAGAAAGTTCATGGGCGGCGAGCCGATGAAGTCGGCCACGAACATGCTCGCGGGCCGGTCATAGATCTCCTGCGGCGAGCCGATCTGCTCGACGTGTCCCTTGTTCATGACGGCGATCTGATCCGCCATCGACATCGCCTCGAGCTGGTCGTGCGTCACGTAGACCGTGGTCGCACCAATGCGGTCGTGCAAATCACGAAGCTCACCGCACATCAGATGACGAAACTCGGCGTCAAGCGCGCCCAGCGGCTCGTCCATCAAAAAAGCCTTCGGCCGCCTGACCATGGCGCGCCCGAGCGCGACCCGCTGCCGATCCCCGCCCGACAGTTTCGACGTCTTGCTCGACAGCAGATGTTCGATCCGCAACAGCCGCGCGGTCTCCTGCACTTGCTCGTGAATCTCACGTCGACCCATGCCCTGGCATTTCAGGGGAAAGCCGATGTTTTGCGCGACATTCATATGTGGGTAGAGCGCGAAGAGCTGGAAGACGAACGCGATGTCGCGCGCCGCCGCACGGCGGAACGTCACGTCCTCGCCATCCAGCAGAATGCTGCCTTCGGTCGGCAGTTCCAGCCCCGCAATCATGCGCAGCGTGGTGGTCTTGCCGCAGCCGGACGGCCCCAGCATCGCAAAGAAGGTGCCGTCGTCGATGGTGAAGTTCGAGCCTTGCACGGCCGTGAACTGATCGAACGATTTGCGCAAACTCTCGACGCGGATCTGAGCCATGTCTGCCGCCCTATTCCGGAAAATGACTTACGATCATGAAGCCGATCGTACCGACTAGGATGGTTATGAACGAATAGCTGTACAGATCGATCGACCAGGGCTGCACCAGCATGAAGATGCCGCCCCCGATCAAGCTCATCGCCCCAGCCTCCCAGGGCCCGCGACGGAACCAGCGAGCGATCCCGCCTTTGGCAACCGCAGAATCGCTCATTTGCGCACAGCTCCGAAGGTAATGCCGCGCAACAAATGCTTGCGCAACAACACGGTGAACAGGACGATCGGCAGGACGAACAGCGTGGTCGCGGCCGCAACGGCCGGCCAATCCTGCCCGCCCTCGCCGATGATGAAGGGAATGAATGGAGGCATGGTCTGGGCCTCGCCGCTCGTCAGGAGAACCGCGAAGGCATATTCGTTCCACGAGAAGATCAGGCAGAAGATCGCGGTTGCCGCGATTCCGGTGACGGCTTGCGGCAACACCACCTTGCGCAGGGCCTGCAGCCGCGTATAGCCGTCGACGAGGGCGGCCTCCTCATACTCGCGCGGGATCTCGTCGATGAACCCCTTGAGCAGCCAGACCGCGAGCGAGACGTTCACAGCGGTATAGAGCAGGATCATGCCGAGCCGCGTGTCGGTCAGGTTGAGCTCTCGGTACATCAGATAGATCGGGATCGCGACCGCGATCGGCGGCATCATTCGCGTCGAGAGGATGAAGAACAACAAATCGTCGGCGAGAGGAATGCGGAACCGCGAGAACGCGTAGGCCGCGAGCGTGCCGAGAAACACCGCCAGGAACGTCGACCCGAACCCGATGATCAGCGAGTTGACGAAGCGCGGCACCACCTTCGACGGTCCAGCGATGACCATGTCATGCTGGCGCACGAGCTTGTCATACCAGGTCTGCGGCGGCGGCAGCTTGGTGATGAAATCAGGCGTCTGGCGGGTGCGCACGGTAAACAGGTTCACGTAGCCTTCGAGGGTCGGCTCGAACAGCACCTTGGGCGGATAGGCAATGGCATCGCTCTGCGACTTGAACGCGGTGGCGACGATCCAGAGCATCGGCAGGATCGTGATCACGGCGTAGAGAATCACGAGACCACCGGCCACGGCCTTGCCACGCGGCGTGGCTTCGACGATGGAGTGAGCGGTGGACCTGGCCACGACGGGTTTGGCGACGGCAGCGGTCATCGTTGCTTCACCTTGTTGAGCGCTTTGACGTAGATGTTGGCGGCACCGAACACGGTCACGAACAGGATGATGGCGAGCGCGGAGGAATAGCCGGTGCGCCACTTCTCGAACGCCGCGCGCTTCAGCGTGATCGACACCAGTTCGGTGGTCGAGCCAGGTCCTCCCGACGTCAGGAGATTGACCATGTCGAACATCTTGAAGTTCTCGATCGCACGGAACAGCACCGCAAGCATCAGAAACGGTACCGCCATCGGCAGCGTGATCGACCAGAATTGCCGCAAGGGTGAGGCGCGATCGACCTCGGCCGCCTCATAGATGTAGTCGGGAATCGATCGGAGCCCGGCGAGGCAGATCAGCATGACGTAGGGAGCCCACATCCAGGTGTCGACGAGGACGATGGTCCAGGGCGCGAGCGCGACCTGCCCGGTCATGCTGAACGAGCTCGGCGGCACACCGGTGAACAGGCTGATCAGAGAGTTGAACGGCCCGATCTGCGGCTGCAACAGCAGTGTCCAGAAATTGCCGACCACCGCCGGCGACAGCATCATCGGCAGCAGGATGATCGTGGTCCAGAAACTATGACCACGAAACTGGCGGTTGATCAGGAGCGCCAGGCCAAAGCCGATGAACACCTGCAGCGCAACCGAGCAGATCACGAATTGCGCCGTCGTCTGCAGCCGGAGCCAGACGTCCTCATCGGTCAGGATGTCGCTGAAATTGTCGAGCCCGACGAACCGCAGCGGCAGATAGGACATGCTGAGATTGAGGTTGGTGAAGGACAGCCGGATCATCCACACCAGCGGAAAGATGTTGATCGCAAGCAACAGGAGAATCGTCGGGGCAACGAACAGCCAGGCGATGGTTCGGTCGGAAAGGCCGCGCGCGCGACGCGAGGCCCGAGATCTGGCGGGCTCGCTGACATCAGCCATCGCGGCATGATCAGGTTGAAGGATCGTCGTCATCTGGTCCATCGACTGGCTGGCTGGGGCTTCCCCGAGGCACCGCCCCGGGGAAGCAGTTCGGTTGGAGGATTGCCGCGTCTATTGCGACGCGACTTCCTTGCCTTGCTCCTTGAAGACCTTGGTCCAGTCCTTGACCAGGAGATCGAGCGCCTGTTGCGCCGTGCCCTTGTCGGCGACGACGTAGTCATGCACCCGCTTCTGCATGTCGAGCAGCAGTTGCGCGTAGGACGGCTCGGCCCAGAAGTCCTTGACGATTCCCATCGACTCCAGGAATTGCGGTGCGAACGCTGCGCTCTTCGGGAAATCGGGCGCATCGACCACCGCCTTCAGGGCCGAGTAGCCGCCAAGCTGCCACCACTTCTGCTGCACGGCGGGCTGCGCGAACCATTTGATGTAGGCGAGCGCGTCGTCCTTGTGGTCCGAGGTTGCTACGACCGAGATGCCTTGGCCGCCGAGCTGGGTGAAGTGTCCCTTGGGACCCGCCGGATTGACGAAGAAGCCGATCTTGTCGCCGCCAACATTCGGATCCTTGTAGAGACCGGGGAAGAAGGCGAACCAGTTCATCTGCATCGCCACCTGACCCGACTTGAAGGCATCGAGCCCTTCCTGCATGTAGGCGTTGGTCATGCCGGGCGCGGTGCAGCACTTGTAGAGTTCCTTGTAGAACTCAAGGCCCTTGGCCGCCTCCGGCGAATTGACGATACCCTGCATCTGATACGGCTTCTTCGGATTTTCATAGTTGAAGCCGTAATTGTAGAGCACGTTGGTCACGCCCATGGTGATGCCTTCCGAGCCGCGCTCGGTGAAGATGTAGGCGCCATAGACCTTCTTGCCGTCTATCTCGCGGCCCTGGAAGAACTCGCCGATCTGCTTCAACTCGTCATAGGTTTTCGGCGGCGCGAGATCGCGGCCGTACTTGGCCTTGAACGCAGATTGAATGTCAGGCCGCGAGAACCAGTCCTTGCGATAGGTCCAACCCACCGCATCGGCCATGGCCGGCAATGCCCAGTAGTTCGGCGTGTTCTTCGGCCACTGCGAATAGCCGACGACCGTCGCTGGGACGAAGTCGTCCATCGATATCTTCTCCTTGTCGAAGAAATCGTTGAGCTTGACGTACCACTTGTTCTCGGCGGCGCCGCCGATCCACTGGCTGTCGCCGATGATCAGGTCGCAGAGCTTGCCGTGGGAGTTGAGCTCGTTGAGGAAGCGATCGGCATAGCTCGTCCAGGGGACGAACTCGTATTTCATCTCGATGCCGGATTGCTTGGTGAAGTCCTTGCCCAGTTCGACCAGGGCGTTGGCCGGATCCCATGCCGCCCAGCACAGGGTGAGCTGCTTGCCTTCCGCTGCGGCTTGGCCACTGCCGAGCATTCCCAACGCAGCGACTGCAAGGATCGCCGACGCTGCTGCATTTCCTAACCAATTCAATCTTCGCATATCCGTTTCCTCCCTATCGTTGAAGCACCAAACCCGTTCGGCGCGTCCTGAAAGGGACGGCGCCGAGACCTGAATCCGAGTTGATGAGCGATGAGGGAGAACGAGACGGTCCCTTTCCGGAAACATGTCCGGACAGGATGGGCTCCTTCCCCACATCGGCTCGATGCGCGATGTTTAGTTTTTATTGTAGAACTAAACGTATTACTAAATTTTGGAGGCCGTCAAGCCGGTTTCCCGCAAGCCGGGTGAAAAGTTCGCTGCGCTCGCGTGCGCAAGCGCGACGTTCGCAATGCAGCATTATACATGATGATTTCGCGCACCAACGACCGCCGACCTGCTCGGCGAGAGTGACTCAGCCGATCCAAACAGCAGGAAAATCAGACGATTGGCTGTAGCCGTATGTTTAGCAAATGGCTTTACTGAACGTTCAATGATGTCATCGGAAGCGCGAGCAGGGCCCGGACCAGCCAGCGACTGGTTGACGTCAACTAACTGGATTAGACTGAGCCGGTATCAGTTCGGGGGCATGCCAGCATGAAGAATGACGAACTTCAGATCAATTTCCAGGCGTCAGCGAGTCTTCGCAAATGGCCATCGCTCAACAACGAGCGCCGCCCCGGTTCGGGTGCCTATGTGGTCGTTGATGGTACGCTCGATGACTGCATACGCGCGTTCATGTCAAAGCCGGCATCGGCGCGACATCTGTACGAAATCCACTGCACGCCGCAGCCGCCTTTGGTGACTGACGTTTTGTCGCATGAGCACGTCATTGAATTGGCCCGGCTGCGCGAATTCCTGTGATCGTCTCTGTTTTTCGACGGTCGTCACTACGGGAAAGCTGTGCTAACAAACCTGCTCTGACCCAAAGGAGCACCGATCGTGAAGAAGGCGACCAAGAAACGCGTTAAGCGGCGCGAGTGGACCAAGAGCGACATCAAAGAACTCAAGGCACACTCGAAGGCACGGACTCCCGTCGTCAAAATAGCCAAGACGACCAAGCGGACCGTCGGTGCGCTACGCCAAAAAGCGCTTCAACTCGGGATCGGCCTCGGACACCAGCGCTAGGGCTGCGCAACTACGAGCGGCACTACATTGTTGATGGGCGCCGCTCGTAGCAGCCGGCCCGATCGCTGACCGGCGACCAGCGCTATTTCTTCTGGCCTTGGGTAGAGCCCGGCTGCCAGTTCGCCGCCTTCTGGCTGGGTGCCGCAGCAATGACCTTGATCTTTTCCTTCTTGGGCTTCTTAGCTTCCCGACCGCCTCGCCGCTCGCCTTTACTAGTCATCTCAGTCTTCTCCTGCGCTTCGAAACAATGGAATTCGTCGGACGATAAGGCTTGCCCGCGCGGGGTGCAGATCCTCACGTCCATGTGGCCTTGCAAGTAGCCTTGCTGCCGAAGTCGTCTGACTTTACCGAGCGCACCGGTCGCCGCGCCGCGGCCGAAATATGCACGCAACGCTCAATCACCGGTGAATGCCGTAGGAATGCGGTGATCTCGGATCGTACGCCGGCATCCCGACAATAGCGAGCGCTAAAGCGCCCGGCGACGGCCGCGGCGGAATCACGCTGCGCGCCGCAGGGAAGCGCTTCAAGATAGCGATGGCTATTGCGGCCGAAGGGGCGCATGCTGCCACATCGGCACCGCTGGCGTAGTCGTTCGCGAAAAGGCAGGCGCGTGACCAACCGCTCCCAACGTGAGGTCGTTACCTTCAGGCACCCCTGCCGCATCAGGGGCATCGCTGACGCGCAACGCATTGACGCGAGCGCTTCCGATGTCTGACGAACCGCTCGATCTCGACAAGCATCGCGGCATGGCGGCAAAGAAAGCGACCGATCTCCGCCGTGCGCTGGCTGAGGTCGAAACCCATGCAAGGGAGCTGCGGGAGCGCCGAGCCGAGATCGAACATCATTTGCTGTCGTCCCCGGCCACGTCATGGGCGGAGGCGGCCGTCAAGGCGCGCTATGTCCTGAAGCTATATGCCGCGGGACTGCC
Organism: Bradyrhizobium genosp. P; assembly: GCF_049949265.1. Lineage (NCBI taxonomy): Bacteria > Pseudomonadati > Pseudomonadota > Alphaproteobacteria > Hyphomicrobiales > Nitrobacteraceae > Bradyrhizobium > Bradyrhizobium genosp. P. The sequence continues at coordinate 7,634,002 of NZ_CP188195.1, forward strand.
GCAGGAAGATACCAAGCATCACGCGCTCGTCACGGCCATCCTTGATGATTTTGCCCGGCTCACCGAGCAGGGCTGAGGTATTGGTCGCTACGTCGCTTTGAAAGGAATGGGACACATGACGCTGATGCCTGGTCGTTTGATCGGATATGAATACGACAGGATGGTCGTCCGGTTCTCGATGCTCGATGGCGTCAGGGAGGTTCCTTGCGCGATCTCGACTTCTGCGATGGACGACCTGGAAGGTTCCGTTCGAGCGAAAGCAGAACAGCGCGAGGAACAGTTCATGCGGCTGCGTGAGCGCATCGAAGCCTGCGCCGACGGCAAATACCGGGCAACCGAACTCGAGGGCACGCCGCCGGGGATCATCTTGCGCAGCATCGATTTCCCGAAACAGAGATAGCGCTTCCTCTCTGTACACTATTTAACATTCGCCAACGCGTTTTGGGTGTAAGGTCTCCCGCACTATCGCCCGGCCTTTTGATATCCATCGGTAACCCAGATTTTTTCTCCCACCGCAAACAGGGAGATTTGCGTTGCCCGACGCGCAACTCACAAACAAGCTTTCGGTTCGCGAAACAGCGCGCCCCCGTTGTCCGTTGTGCCCCAGCGATATGGAGATCCTGCATGTCGCGTCGGGACGACCCGGCTTCGAGCATTGGACCTTGAGGTGCACCAGGTGCGGGCTGGTGCATCAAGCACAGGCCGCCGCGGATCCAATCAGTTCTGAAGCGTTGCGCTGGTGCGACGGCGAACTGAGACCGCCCAGATAAGGCGAATCGGATCGATTTCTTAAAGCGCAGAGGGCGGCATTTCCTGGATCAGCTCTGCCATTCGTCACCCCAGAGCTGGACGACATGGCCCGGCGTGACCTCGCGGTACTGCCGCGCGGGCGGATGATAGTCGGGGGCGCGCACGGGACTTCTGATCTCGTCGTTCGACACGCCACGTCTCGCAGTACGGCGCGCAGGATCAGGAATCGGCGCGGCTTTCATCAGCTTTTTCGTATAGGGATGTTGCGGATTCCCGAAAACCGCCGCGCGAGGACCGATCTCGACAATTTCGCCGAGATACATCACCGCGACGCGATGGCTCATCCGTTCCACGACCGCGATGTCATGGGAGATGAAGAGATAAGCCAGACCCATGCTCGCCTGCAGGTCGAGCATCAGGTTGACGACCTGGGCCTTGACTGAGACATCGAGAGCCGAGACCGCCTCGTCGGCAATAATCAGCTTGGGGCCAAGCGTCAGCGCGCGGGCGATGCAGATGCGCTGGCGCTGGCCACCGGAGAACTCGTGCGGGAAGCGCGAGGCCATGTCGGGGGTCAGCCCCACGCGAACGAGCAGATCGGCAACGATGTCGCGCGCTTGCGACGACGACGCGAGCCCGTTGGCATGCAGCGGCGCGGCAATCGCCGAACCGACCGACATGCGGGGATTGAGGCTTGCGAAGGGATCCTGAAACACCAACTGCATGTGCTTGCGAAACGCGCGCAACCTGCTCGCGTTCATGCCGAGAACATCCTGGCCATCGACCAGAATGGCGCCGCTGTCGGGCTGAACCAGCTTGAGAATCGATCGGCCTGCGGTCGACTTTCCGCAACCGGACTCGCCGACCAGCGCCAGCGTTTCCCCCGCACGCAGACTGAAGGAGACGTTCTCGACCGCGTGAACGCGGCCCGAAACCCTTCCAAACAGTCCCGACCGGATCGCAAAGCGCGTGGTCAGGTTGGTGACCTCGAGTACCGGGCGCCCCACGGCATCGACTGTATCCGGCGTCTCCGTCGGCTCGTCCGACGTCCCGGTCACCTTGTCGACGACAGGAAAACGCATCGGCCGCGGCCGTCCTTCCATGGAGCCGAGACGCGGCACGGCCGCGAGCAACGCGCGGGTATAGGGGTGCGCCGGGGCAGCGAAGATCCGCGCCGTCGTGTCGATCTCCACGGCCTGACCATCATACATCACCACGGTGCGATCGGCGATTTCGGCCACCACTCCCATGTCGTGCGTGATGAAGAGGATCGACATCCCCTCTTCCTCCTGCAGGACCTTGAGGAGCTCCAGGATCTGCGCCTGAATCGTGACGTCGAGCGCGGTCGTCGGCTCATCTGCGATCAGCAGCTTCGGCTTGCAGGCCAGCGCCATCGCGATCATCACGCGCTGGCGCATGCCGCCGGAGAACCGATGGGGATGTTCGTGGAAACGCGATTTCGCGGCGGGGATGCGCACACGCTCGAGCAGGCGAACGGTCTCGGCCTCGGCTGCCGAGCGCGACATGCCGCGATGGCAGATCAGCGCTTCGGCGATCTGCAAACCGATGGTCAGCACCGGATTGAGGCTTGTCATCGGCTCCTGGAAGATCATGGCGACTTCGTTGCCACGCACCTCCTTCATCCGCAGCTCTGGCAACGTCAGGAGATCGCGGCCGACCAGCTCGATGCTGCCCTGGATGCGCCCGCTCTCCTGCGAAATAAGCCGCATGATGGAAAGGGCAGTAACGCTCTTGCCCGAGCCCGACTCCCCGACAATGGCTACGGTTTCCTTGGCGGCAACGTCGAACGACACGTTCCTGACCACTGGTACCCATTGCCCATCGCGCATGAACGAGGTGATCAGACCTGAGATCGACAGCACCGGGCTCTGCCGTGCGCCAGGTGAGCTCGGCTCGCCGGCCGGCTTCGCGGCGGCAGCGGGTTGGTCAGGTCCACGAGAGCCAATACTCATCCTGAAGCCTTCAATGCATGGTTTCAGTAGCCGCGTTCACGATCGACGCGACCTGGCAATGCTTCGCCGCGGCGATGGCGAGCGATGGTGTCGAGCACGAATTCAACCGCGGTTTCCGGCGTCGTCATGCTCGCATTGTGCGGTGTCAGGAGAACCCGCGGATGGCTCCAGAAAGGATGGCCAGCGGGCAGCGGCTCGGGTTCGGCGACGTCGAGAACGGCAGCCGACAGCGCGCCGTGATCGAGAGCCGCGATGAGATCAGCTTCGACCAGATGACCGCCTCGCCCGACGTTAAGAAGCCGGGCACCACGCGGCAGACGCTCGAAAAGGTCGGCGTTCAGAATGCCGCGCGTCTCGCCCGTCAGAGGCAGCAGGCAGATCAGGATATCGGTCTGCGCGAGAAAGTCTGCGAGCGCGTCCGCGCCCGAATAGCAGGTGACGCCCCCGATGGTGCGCGGCGAGCGGTTCCAGCCCGCGAGCGGAAAGCCGAACGTTTTGAGACGCGCCAGCACGGCCTGGCCAAGCAGACCCAGTCCCATCACGCCGACGCGCCGTTTCGCGGCCGGTGTGATCCGGATTTCGCACCAAATTTGCTCGCGCTGCTGCGCGATGAACTCCACGAGATCACGGTGCAGTGCGAGCACCGCCATAGTGACGTAGTCAAGCATGCTCTCCGTGATGCCGGGCTCCAGCATGCGGACGATCGGGATATACGCCGGCACCTTCGAGGCGTCGAACTGGTCGACCCCCGCGCCGACCGAGAAGATCAGCTTGAGATTAGGGAAGGTCGCCGCGATATCGTCCGGTGGCACCCACGTTGCGAGATAGTGCACTTGCGCGGGGTCGCCGATATCGGGCCAGAGCCGGAACGGCAGGTCGGGTGCGCGCTCGGCAAAGAAGCTGGCCCATTCCGCGCCACGAACCGCATTTGCCTTGTAAAGGAACGTCATGCCGCCGCCCGCATCCAACGCGTTCAGAACGGGCTGACCGGCGCGAGCGGCCGGCCATCGATGAGACGCATATGGCTGTAAGCTGCCGGATCGACCAGCGGCGCAGCGCCCGTCGCGATGTCGGCGGCAAGCTTGCCGGCCGCCGGACCGATGCCGAATCCGTGGTCGCTGAAGCCGGTCGCAAGGAAGAAGCCCGGCAGCGCATCGACGGACGAGATCACCGGAATGGTATCGGGTGTGCAATCGATGGTGCCGCCCCAGGCTTCCGCGACTTCGATGTCCTTCAGCTCGGGATTTGACTTGATCAGCGCGGCCAATGCCGAATTGACCAGCGACATGTCCGGCGCCGGATCGCGCACGCGCTCCGCTTCGAACGGCGACGGCGTGTCGAAGCTCCAGCTCGTGCCACGCATGACCTGATCGAAGAACGACTTCCCGAACGACAGCTTCAGCCCGTTGCGGCGATGCTTGTAGGTCGGCCAGAAGGTCCGCGCGTAACGAAAGAGATCCGGCGACAGCTCCACCGTGCCGCGGTTGCGGAGCGCCAGCGTGAAGCCGCCGTCGAGGCGGCGGCGAATGCAATAGAAGTCGGTGCCGAGGGCACCGGACGTGATCTCCGGCCCCGGTGTGGTGCGGCATGCGGTTGCGTTGACCAGACCGATCGGGAGCTCGATGCCGTGGCGCCGACAGAACAGCGACGACCACGCCCCTCCCGCAAGCAGCACGGATTGCGCGCGAATGGTCCCCTTCTCGGTGACAACAGCGCTGACCTGGCCGCCCTGCGTCTCGAGCCCGCGCGCGGCGCAGCCCTGATGGATCGTCACGCCGTGCTTGCGCGCGGCCGCTGCGAGCGCAGGCACCGCCATCGACGGTTCGGCGCGCCCGTCGCTCGGCGTGTACAGGCCACCGATCCAGGCCTCGGCGTTGCCAGGCATGCGCTCGGCGATCTCGGCAGGCGACAGGATCGACGAGTGAACCTGCAGTTCGCGCGCGGTCTCGGCCCACTTCTCCCAGCCGGCCAGCTCCTGCGGATTCTTGGTCAGGAACAGGACGCCGGTGCGCCGAAAGCCGGCATCGACACCGGCATCGTTCTGCATGTCGTCCCACAGACGCAGGGCCTCGCGGGCCAGCGGAATCTCGGCGCGCGCACGGCCCTGCTGGCGGCACCAGCCCCAGTTGCGGCTCGACTGCTCGGCGCCGACATGCCCTTTCTCGACCAGGGCAACGGAATGCCCCTTCTTCGCCAGATGATAGGCCGCCGAGACGCCGATGACGCCGCCGCCGATGACGACGACGTCCACCTGCGCAGGCAAGCGCTCGTCGCTGGTTATACGGTTGAGCGGGGGGGACATGATGCTCTCCTGACAATCAGTCTGATCGAAGCCTGTTGGCGCTTCATGGGATGTTCATCCGCGGATCGAGTGCGTCGCGCAGCCCGTCGCCGAGGAAGTTGAAACTGGTCACCGCAAGCGTGATGGCAACACCCGGCGCGATCGCGAGCCAGGGCGCACTGGTCAGATAGATCTGGGCATTGTTGAGCATGTTGCCCCAGCTCGCGGCCGGCGGCTGGATGCCATAGCCGAGGTAGCTGACATAGGATTCGAGCAGGATGGCCTTGGCGACGTTGAGCGTGGCCGCCACCACGATCGGCGCCATCGCATTGGGCACCAGTTCGCGGAACATGATCCGCAGGTTCGAAGAGCCGAAAGCTATGGCGGCGACCGCGAAATCGCGCTCCCGAAGCGAGCGGACCTGAGCCTCTACCACACGGGCGACGCCCATCCATGCGGTGGCCGCGATCAGCACGGTGGTCGTGACCAGACCAGGCTCGGTCAGCGCCGCGAGCGCCAGCAGCAGAAAGATCGCCGGAAAGCACAGTACCGCGTCCACAAGCCGCATCAGTACCGCGCCGGGAACACCGCCATAGAATCCGGCGAACGCGCCGACGACGATACCGACGGCCATCGCAATCACCATTGCAACGATGCCGATTGCGAGCGAGATACGACCTCCCATCATCAGCCGCGCCAGCACGTCGCGGCCGAGCTCGTCCGTGCCGAGGAGATGGGCTCCGGACAAAGGCGGCGCGAACCGCTTCATGACGTCGATGTAAGTATCGTCGAACGGCAGCAGATAAGGTCCGAACGTCGAGCCCAGGACGAGGACCAGAATGATCACAGCCCCCGCCAGCGCGAGCCGATGACGGCGGAAGCGCCGCCAGGCGGCCTGACCGGGCGTGGGCTGGACGAGTGCTAGGACCGCCGTGCTCATCGCCTATCCCACCCGGATACGTGGATCGACGACGGCATAGAGGATGTCGGCGAGGAGCGAACCGAGCAGCACCATCGTCGCCGAGAACATCAGAATGCCCATCACCACCGGATAGTCACGATAACCGATGGAATCGAGAAACAAGCGGCCCATGCCGGGCCAGGTGAACACGGTCTCCGTGACCAGCGCGCCGCCGAGCAGCGTTGGAAACTGAAGGCCCGCAACGGTGATCATCGGCAGCAGCGCGTTACGCAATGCATGCCGTGTCAGGATGCGCCATTCCGGAATCCCCTTGGCCCGCGCCGTGCGGATGTAATCCTGATTGATGACCTCGAGCATGGAGGAGCGCATGAAGCGCCCCCACATCGCGGTCTCGACCAGCGCCAGTACCAAGGCCGGCGCGATCAGATGATACAGAAGGTCGAGCAGCGAGCCGTCGCCAATCGTCGACCGGTTGCCGGACGGCAACCAGTCGAGCTTCACCGAAAACACATAGATCGCGACGAGCCCGAACCAGAAGGTCGGAATGGATAGCGCGATCATGGCGCCAACGGTCGCAAGCGTGTCGAACAGCGAATAGCGGCGCAGGGCGCCAAGCACACCAATCCACGAGCCGAGCAGCACCGCAATGATGGTCGCGGTCGCCATCAATTCGAACGTGGCACCGAGATGCGAACCGATCACGGACAGCACGCCTCCACCATCCCGGTAGGAGTGGCCCCAGTCACCTCGAATCATGCGGCCGAACCAGTCGAGATACTGAATCGGAAGCGGACGATCGAGGCCCAACTGCCTGGAGACGCGATCGAGGTCCTCCTGCGACATTTGCGACGAGACCGCGTATTGCGAAAGTGGACCGCCAGGCGCCAGATGCAGGATCGCAAAACCGATCGCGGAAACGATCACCAGCAACATCATCGCCTGCGCCAGGCGATTGGCGACGTAACGGGCCATTTCAGCTAATCCCGCGGAGCGGACGCATCAGGCCCAGTACCATTCGCGCACGTTCCAGCAGTTGGACGAGGTGTTGATGTTGGGGCGGAAACCCTGCAACCCCTCCTTCACGCCCTCCGCGACAAAGCCCTGGAACAGCGGCAGGATAGCGAGGTCGTTACGGACGAGCTTCTGAAGGTCGCCGTAGATCACCTTGCGTTGCGCAAGGTCAAACTGCCTGGCGCCCTCGGCGAGCAGCCGGTCGGCCTCCGGGCTCTGGTATTGATAGGTGTTGTAACCACGGCCGCCCTTGGCAGGAATGGCGCCGGACCCGAAGCGCGGCGTCACGTCCGGGTCACTGCCCAGCATGAAGTTCACGGACACCAGGACCGAATTGAACTTCGACTGCTGCCAGAAGTCTCCCCAAATCACCGCCGCTGGCATGTTGTTGACCCGCATCGCAGCGCCGATCGCACGCCAATCCTGGACCAACAATTGCTGTGTTTGTTCGCGCACGGCATTGCCGGATGTCGTCGAGTTGGTGAATTCGAGCTTGACGCCGGCTTTCTCGCGGACGCCGCCGGCGCCCCGGACCCATCCCGCGGCGTCGAGCAGCGCGTTGGCTTTTGCAGGATCATAGACGTGCTGCGGCAGCCCTTGCTGGAACGACCATGCCTCTTGGGGCACGAAGCTCTCGGTCTGCACCGGCAGGCCGTAGTTCAGCGCATCGATGATCGCTTTCTTGTTGATCGCGAAATAGAGCGCCTCGCGTACCGCGCGGTCGGCGAAAGGGCCGAATTCGAGGTTCGGTGCGATATGCTCCACCGAGGCCATCGAGGAGACGATGATCTTGTGGCCGCGCAACGTTTTCGCCTCCTGCACAAAGTTCGGCAGGATGCCTTGCAGGCCGGTGTAGTCGACCTGACCGGTGCGGAATTGCGTGTAGAGAACGGTCAGATCGGGGATGTATTTGAAGATCAGGCGCTCCAGATAAGGCCCCTTGCCGTGGTAGGCGCTATTGGCATTCAACTGAATGTGGTCGCCGGGCACGCGCTCGCCCCAGCGAAATGGTCCGGTCCCGACCGGCGCATTGTTGAACGGCGAGCTGTTCGGGTCGGACACCTTCTCCAGGATATGCCTGGGCACGATGAACGTCAGAGACAGGATCGACATATAAGGCGAATAGGGTGCCTCCATTCGCCAATGGATCTCGTCGGGGGCAACGACCTCGATGTCCTTGACCAGGCTGTGACCGACGCGATTGCGCACGCGGAAGTCCGGGTTGTTGATCAGTCCGAGGGAAAACTTGACGTCATCAGCCGTAAACGCTGTGCCGTCGTGCCACTTTACGTCGCTGCGCAGCTTGATCTTCCAGGTCAACCCATCGGCCGACAATCCGCCATTCTCGATGGTCGGGACTTCGCGGGCGAGATCGGGAACGAAGTTGCCCTCGCTGTCGATGAACCAAAGCGGCGAGAACACCTGCCACCAGACGCCCTGATCGACCTCGATGCCGGGCATCAGGGGATGAAAGACCGTGGGCTCCTGTGACAGAGCCGCAATCACCTGCCCACGCGGCTTGCCTGGTGGATTGGCCGGACGCTCGGTCTGCGCAAATGCGGACCCCGCTAGGGTCCATGCCGCCGCAGCGCTCGTGCCAAGCTGGATGAACTGGCGCCGGTTAGGACTGCCGAAGGGTATTTTCGGCGCCGGGACGCCGAACTTGCCGGTTTCGTCTGCCATGACCCGCCTCCGTACCTGCACGCCATCGGCTTTCGCGGCCCGAACCTCGCAAGCGAGGTGCGGGACGAGTGATCAAGCTTTAGGCAGCATGAATATTCTTATCAAAATTTCATCACAGCTAAATATTTGTGTCAATGCTATTGATGGACCGCGTCGATTTGTTCAATCAGGCTAACTTGCCCGGGTGTCTGGCGGGCGAGCAGTTGAGCGACGACGGCACAGGAGAACGACATGAGTGACGGCAGCAGCGCGACCGCTCCCAAGGACGCCCAAACGATCGAACGCGACGAGGCGGGCGACCAGCGTCTCGGCGAGACCGTGCGACTCCTCCGCCAGCGTGCAGGGTTCTCGATTCAGGACGTCGCCACCCGCACCGGCCTGTCCACCGGCATGATCAGCCAGCTCGAACGCGCGCGCGCCATGCCATCCGTGCGCACGCTGCGCCTGCTCAGCATCGCCCTCGACGTGCCGATTTCCTATTTCTTCGAAGCCAGCGATGCCGGCGAACCTCAGCGCTACATCGTGCGAAAGGGCAATCGACGGCTGCTTCGGCTCACCGCCAGCGGCGTCGTCAAGGAAGCGCTCACGCCGGCAGGCAAAGGCGAGCTCGAACTCTACGAACTCACGCTCAATCCGGGCGGCTCTTCGGGCACCGATTTCTTCCAGCACACCGGTGAGAAGGCCGGCTACATCCTGTCCGGCAGCCTGCGTCTGTGGCTCGACCATCAGGCGCATGTGCTCGAGGCGGGCGATAGCTTCCGCTTCCCGAGCATCGTGCCGCACATGTTCGACAATCCGACACAGCAGGTCGCGCGCGTCATCTGGGTGACCACGCTGCACCAAGCCGATCCGCCGGCCGGTTGAAATCGCAACCGCATGAGCGGCAGCGCTGCTTCAGCCCTTGAGCGCAGTCACCACCACTTCAATGAGAGCGCTGCCGCCGAGATCGGCAACGCCGACGGTCGCACGCGCAGGCAGATTGTCGCCGAAGAACTCGGTCCAGACCGCATCCATCTCCTTCTTCCCTGAGAGATCGGTGACGAAGATCGACGCGCTGACCACGCGCGACGGATCGGTTCCCGCCTCTTTCAGATAACCGGCGATCTTGCCAAGGATGTTGCGGGTCTGCTCGCCCATCGAGACGCTGGTGTCGTCGGCGATCGTGCCGCCGACGAAGACGAAGCCGTTGGCTTCGACTGCGCGGTGCATGATCGGGGTGCGGATGCTGCGGGTGACGCTCATGATGTCCTCGTACTGGCTCTAAGATGTGGAAGGATGGAAACGGTCGATGCCGAGCTCGCCGATCCGGGTCTGCGTGCCGCCGTTGACGATCAGCTCCGCCATGACGGCGCCGGCACCGGGGCCGAGCTGGAAGCCGTGCAGCGAGAAGCCGAACTGGTGATAAAGCCCTTTGTGACGGACACTGGGTCCCAGCACCGGCAGATCATCTTGTGTCTTGGCCTCGATGCCGGCCCAGGCCCGAACGATGGTCGCGCCGCGCATGACCGGAAACAGCTCGAACACGGTGCGGGCGCTCACGGCGAGGCCGCGCCAATCCAGCACGGTCTCGTTGCGGTCCTGGTCCGGCGTCGCCAGATGGCCGCCGCCGATCAGCACGGTGCCGTTGGCGAATTGCTTGAAGGACAGCTTGCGGCCGCGCAGGATCACGACGGGATCGAGGAAGTGCGGCACGCGTGATGTGATCATCAGCATCGGCGCCACGGTCTCGACCGGGACCGGCTCGCCGAGGTCGGCGGCGATCCGTCCGGCCCACGCGCCGGCGGCATTGACGAGCACCGGCGCGGCATAGCTGTCCGCGCCAACATCGACCTGCCACAGCCCGTCGCGGTGCCGGATATTGCTCGCAGCCACGCCTTCGCAGACCGTAGCGCCCAGCAACGCCGCCTTGCGCCGAAACGCTGTCGTCGTCTGGGCGGGATTGGCCGCGCCATCGCGCCGCGACACCACGCCACCAGGGCAGCTGTCGGCCACCGCAGGCACCAGCCGCCGCAACTCAGCTCCGTCAATCAGCTCTTCATGGGTGAAGCCAAGCGCGTTCAGCTCCGCGACGCGGGCACGGCATGTCGCCATTTCGGCGTCATTCTCCGCGACCAGAACCTGGCCGCGGCTTTCGAAGCTGCAGTCGTCGTCGAGCAGCTCGGCGATCCGCTCCCAGATTTCCATCGAGCGGATCGAAAGCGGAATCTCCGGGACGTGCCGCGCCAGCTGACGGACGCCGCCCGCATTGACGCCGGACGCATGCCGGCCGGCGTAGTCCTTCTCGATCAGCACGGGCTTCATGCCCGCGAGGCACAAATGAAGCGCTGTCGAGCATCCGTGGATGCCGCCACCGACGACGATCGCATCCACGAGCCTGGTCATTGGCGCGCCACCGACTTGATGTCGGCCTCCGTCTTCGGAACCGAGGCAAGCTCCGCCAGCGTGATCGGCTTCACCGGTGCGCGCAGCCGATAGTAACCGATCTCCTGCGGACTCTTGCCGCGGGCCTGTGCCATCAACTCGGTGACGGTGAGACCGCAGAGCCGCCCCTGGCACGGACCCATGCCGGTGCGGCGATAGGCCTTGAGCTGGTTCGGCCCGGTCGCGCCGATCGCAACCGCGTCGAGAATATCCTTCGCCGTCACCTCCTCGCAGCGGCAGACGACTGTATCGCCCGAGGGGATGCGAAACTGCGGCGCCGGACGGAACAGCGTGTCGAGAAACGCGCGGCCACGCTCCGACTGCGCCAAGGCCGTCCGCAACGTCGCCATGGCCGTGAGCTTCGCGGCAGCCATAGGCGCGAGCGCCTCCACCGCGGCGCGCGCCGCGATGCGGCCGCGACACACAGCAGCTCCTGCGCCTGCGATCCCGGCGCCATCGCCTGCGATTGCGATACCATCGATCGACGAATTGCCGTCCTGATCAAGCACCGGCGACCAGCACAATTGCCGCTCATCCCAGCGATGGTCGATACCAGCCGCCATCGCGAGATTGACGTTGGGCACGACGCCCTGATGCAGCAACAGCAGATCCGCGGCGATCGTCTCGCGCCGGTTACCAGCCGCATAACTCACGGATGCGATCTGGCCTTCGCCGGCTGCGGCGAGTTCCGTGACCCGGGAGATAACAGGGACCTTCGCCTTCACCTCCCGCATCAGGGCAAGGCCCTTGGCGAAATAGGGTGAGGTCAGAAAGGCGAAGGCGTGAGGCAGCGCGGCGAGATAATTGCGGCGCTCGGTGGTATCGAGGATGCGATCGACGCGGCCACCAAGGCGCAGAATCTGCGCCGCAAGCAGCCACAGCAGCGGCCCCTGCCCAGCGATCACCGTGCGCGCGTCCGGCACCAGCGCCGATGATTTCAGCATGGTCTGCGCAGCGCCCGCGGTCATCACGCCGGGCAGCGTCCAGCCCGGAATTGCAAACGGCCGCTCCAGCGCACCGGTCGCGAGGATCACACGCCGAGCCTTGACGAAGGCCGAGACGCCGCCGGCAGAAATCGCGATCTCGAGATGACGATCGAGGCTCCAGACCGTCGCTTGCTGGATGATCTCGGCACCGCTCGCGCGCAATGCCTGAACGAGTTCCGCACCCGCCCAATAGTCGGCACCGAGGCGGTCGCGCTCCACTACCGGGGTCGACGCGATGGCGCGCCAGACCTGGCCGCCGGGTCCGGCATTCTCGTCGAGCAGCAGCGTCGATAATCCGGCCTCCGCCGCAGTCGTGGCCGCGGCGAGCCCGGCCGGCCCGGCCCCGATCACCACGACGTCATAGCTGTCGCGCTTCGGTGTCGTGGTCATTTTCCGATCTCCCGCTTACCCTTCTGGATCTCGATCTGCATGCCCTCGGCGACCGGCACCATGCAGCCCTGGCGGTTGCCGACGCCGTCGATGGTGACGAGACAGTCGAAGCAAACACCCATCATGCAATAGGGCAGTCGCGGTGCGCCGCTCACCGCCGTCGCACGGCGGACGTCGCGGCCTGATGCGAGCAGCGCCGCAGCAACCGAGTCGCCCTCGTGCGCCGCAATGGCTGCGCCGTCCACGAACACCTGCACGGCTGGTCTGTTATCCTGATCGGATCGCTTGAACATTGAGATGCCTCCGGGCCTCTATCAGCTGTCAATCATTGCCGCGCCGTCGCCTGCGAAGCGACGCGCCGAGAACGCGCCGACCAGTTCCGGCTCGAGCGCCCCCGCTGCGACCATGCGCGCGACGTCGAAGGCGTGGTTGGGGGCGAGCGTCACGCCGGAATGGCAGCAGGCCACGAATGCTCCCGGATGACTTTCCGACTGGTCATAGATCGGGAAGCCATCCTGCGGCATCACGCGGATGCCGGCCCAGCTCCTGACGACATTGAGCCGAGCCAAATGCGGGAACATCCGCTGGGCGCGATCGGCCATCGCAGCGCTGATCGGATGTCTCAGCACCCGATCGTCGAGCTCGTCTTCCTTGCTGTCTCCGATCATCACCGTGCCCTCGTCGGTTTGGCGGATCGTGGTCAGCGGATGCGGCAGGAACGGCATGGTGCGCTCGGTCACCACAATCTGCCCTCGGGTCGGGCCCATCGGCGCCGACAGGCCGACCATCGGCGCCAGCGTCTGATTGGCATTCCCGGCGGCAAGCACGATCTTGCCGGCATGGATCTCGCCTTTCGGCGTCGACAGACGGAATTCACCGCGATCGTGAGAGATCACCGAAACCGGCCGCTCCGGGAAATAGTCGATGCCGAACTGCGTGAAGCCGGTATGGAACGCGCGGAAGGTGCGCAGCGAATTCACGTGCCCATCGAGCGGACAGAAGCTGCCGCCGGAGACCTCCGGGCCGATCAGCGGCAGCATCTTCCTGACCTCGGATGCCGGCAGCATCTCCATCCGATAGTCGGCCGCGCCGACCTGGTTGTGCATGCGAGTGACGAGTTGGCTGCGCTGCTCGAACTCGGCATCGCCGAGCGTCAGATGGAAGCCGCCATTGCGCTGGTGGCAAACGTCGAGGCCGGTTTGCTCCTTCAACTCGGTCGCGAGCCTGCTCCAGCTCTCCGACGCCCACACGGTCCAGCCGGTATAGGCCGGCATGCGCAATCCCTTGCTCTGCACCCACACCAACGCGAAGTTGGCACGCGAGGCGCGCTTGGCGATGTCGCCCTCGTCGAGGACGGCAACCGTCTTGCCGAGCCGGCCGAGACCCCAGGCGATCGCGGAGCCGAGCAGCCCGCCGCCGACAATGGCGACGTCATAGTCCCTGTGCATGAGTTCTCCTATCGCCCCGTGTCGCTCTTGCCGGCGAGGACGCGGTCGAGCCCGTAGAAGCGGTCGAGCAGAATCAGCGCTGTCATGGTGACCGCGATCACGCTGGCCGAAACCGACGTCACCAGCGGATCGATGTTGTCCTGGATATAGAGGAACATGCGCACCGGCAGCGTCTCGGTGCCCGGCGCGGCCAGGAACACAGTCATGGTCAAATCATCGAAGGACTGGATGAAGGCGAGCGCCCAGCCCGAGATGACTCCCGGAAGGATGAGCGGCAATGTCACACGGCGGAACAGGGTCCAGCCGCCGGCCCCGAGCGAGATCGCCGCCATCTCGACCGAACGATCCATGCCGGTGGCCGCCGCGAGCGTCAGCCGCAGCGCGAACGGAAACACCACGATCACATGCGCTATGATCAGCGCCGGAAAGCTGCCGCCCATTCCGATCGAGGTGAAGAAGCGGAGGAAGGCGATGCCGAGCACGACGTGAGGAATCATCAGCGGCGACAGGAACAGCGCCGCGAGCGCATCGCGACCGCGAAACCTGTAGCGCGCGATCGCGAGCGCCGCCGGAACCGCGAACAGCAACGCCACGAAGGAGGACAGCGCGCCGAGGCCGAGGCTGATCCAGAAGGCGTGGACGAATTCAGGATAGTTCGCGATCTCCCTGAACCAGCGCAGCGAGAAGCCGTGGGTCGGCAGCGACAGATATCCCTCGGGCGTGAAGGCGACGAGACAGACCACGACGATCGGCGCCAGCATGAAGATGACGAACAACGCGTGGAAGATCAGCGCGAGCGGGCCGTTCCGTCTCATCGGAACGCCTCGGCGTACCGCCGCTCGATCAGCGCGTTGCTGCCGACCACGATCAGCACCAGCGCGACCAGCAGCAGGATGGCAACCGCCGCGCCAAGCGGCCAATTCAGCGTGTTGAGAAACTCGTCATAGGCCAATGTCGCCGCGACCTTGAGCCTGCGGCCGCCGATGATCGCGGGAGTGGCGAATGCGCTCGCCGAGAGCGAGAACACGATGATCGCGCCCGACAGCACGCCCGGCACGATCTGCGGCAGGATGATGCGGCGAATGACGGTCGGCGCGCTGGCGCCGAGCGAGAGCGCGGCATTCTCAATCTGTGGATCGAGCCGCTGCAGCGCAGCCCACACCGACAGCACCATGAACGGCATCATGACATGGGCGAGCGCGACCACCATGCCGGTCTCGGTGAACATGAAGCGCAGCGGCGCGCCGATCAGCCCGAGCGACATCAGGAGCTTGTTGACCAGGCCGTTGTTGCCGCCGAACAGCAACGCCCAGCCGAGCGTGCGCGCCACCACCGAGATCAGCAGAGGCCCGAGGATCACGAGCAGGAAGAAGCTCTTCCAGCGCCCGCTCATGCGATTGAGGATGTAGGCCTCCGGTGCACCGAGCACGGCGGTGATCAGCGTGGTGAGCAATGCGATGCGGAACGTCCGCAGGAACATCTCGGCGTAATAGGGATCCGTCGCGATCTCGCGCCAGTTCTTCAGGATGAAGACCGCCTCGATGCCCTTGTACTGGCCCCAATCGTGAAACGACAGTATCACGGTCATCGCGAGCGGAATCAGCAGCACCCCGACGAACAGCATCAGCGCGGGCGCCGTCAGCACCCAGGGCGCGCGGTTGGCCTGCTCACCCGAAGCTGCTGCAACGATTGCCGGAGCTGTGTCGGAGGCCGCGCTCACGCGGCGCCTCCGGCGCGCAGGCTCATGTCATCCTGTCGCCAGGCAAGCCGCACCGCGTCGCCTTCGGCGGGCTGCGGCTGGCCGTCGTTCTGGCGGATCACGATCGCAGGACCGCATTCGCTCTCGCACTGGAACAGCCAATGGTTGCCCTGGAAAATTCGCGTGACGATCTTCGCGGCCAGACCAACATCGGCGAACCCGATCCGCTCCGGGCGGATGCTGACCATCACGGGGCCCGTCAATCCGGCCGGCGCCGGCGCATGCCACGAGCCGGCAACCAGCCGTGCCGGGGCAGCGGTTCGATCGATCGTCGCGGCGAAGTCGTTGGTCTTGCCGAGGAACTGCGACACGAAGGCCGAGGCCGGCCGCTCATAGGTTTCCTGCGGCGTGCCGATCTGCTCGATGCGGCCCTGGCTCATGACGACGATCCGGTCCGACAGCGACATCGCCTCGTTCTGGTCATGGGTGACGAGGATCGTGGTGGTGCCGAGCGTCCGCTGGATCTGGCGCAGCTCGATCTGCATGCCTTCGCGCAGCTTGGCATCGAGGTTCGACAGCGGCTCGTCGAGCAACAGCACGCTCGGCCGGATCACCAGCGCGCGGGCGAGCGCCACGCGCTGCTGCTGGCCGCCAGACATGCGGCGCGGATAGCGTTCCTCATAGCCGGCGAGGCCGACCATCGCAAGCGCCGCACGAACGCGCTCGGCACACTCGGCGCGTGACACCCGGCGCATCTCGAGGCCGAAGGCGACGTTCTCCGCCGCGGTCATGTGCGGAAACAGCGCGTAGCTCTGGAACACGATGCCGAGCCCACGCTTGGCCGGAGGCACCGCGGTCAGGTCTTTGCCCTCGAGCCGGATCGCGCCGCGCGAGGGATCGAGGAAGCCCGCGATCATCTGCAAGGTCGTGGTCTTGCCGCAGCCGGAGGGGCCGAGGAAGGAGATGAACTCCCCCTTGCCGACCACAAGGCTGAAGTCATCCACGACGGTCTGCGCGCCGAACTGCTTGCAGAGGCGATCGAGCTCGAGAAAGGCCATGGCTCTTGTTCCGGTGCTGCGATCAGCTCAGCGCTCGACCTCGCGATTCCAGCGCTTGGTCCACTCCTCGCGCCTGTCGTTCATGATGCTCCAGTCGGGTGTGTAGAGCTTGGCGGCGCGCTCGCCGATCGGCGCCATCTTCCCGAGTTCGGGTGCCACCACCAGCGATTTCAGCACCGGGCCATAGCCGTAATCCTTCAGCATCACGAGCTGAATTTTTGGCTCGAGCAGTTTCTGGATGAAGCTGGATGCGAGCGGCGACGCATTGGCCTTGGCGATCGGACAGGCGGTGGTCAACAGCGTGACCGCGCCTTCCTTGGGATAGACGAAATCGACGGGAAAGCCGCTATTGGCGAAGCTCTGCACACGGCCCGAGCCCCAGACCGCCAGCAATGCCTGGCCGGATTGGAACAGCTCGGTCATCTTTCCCGGCGAAGGCTCATAGGCCAGCACGTTGGGATTGATGTCGTCCTTGAAGATCTTGAAGCCGGCATCGACATTGGCTTCGCTGCCGCCGTTCATCCTGGCGAGCATCAACAAGGCGTTCAGGCCGTAGGTGTTGTTGATCGGCGGAATCACCAGCTTGTTTTGGTACTTCGGATCCTTGAGATCGTTCCAGGAAGTCGGCGGCGCCCAGCCTTTCTCGGCAAAGACCTTGGTGTTGTACATCAGGCCGGTCGCGACCAGACCGATCGCAACCGCGCGATCGTCCTTGAAACGAGCCGCGTCATAGAGACCGGCCGGCACACCCTCGACCTTGCCGCAGAAGCCCAGCTGGATCGCCTGGTACATCGGACCGTCGTCGACGATGATGACATCGATCTGCTGGTTGCCTTTCTGCGCCTGCAGCTTGGCCAGCGTGTCCGTCGAGTTGCCGGCGACATATTCGACCTTCACGCCGTTCGCCTGCTCGAACGCCGGGATCACCTCATCGCGGATCGTCTTCTCGAACGAGCCGCCATAACCGGCGACGTAGAGGGTCTTCTGCTGGGCCGAGGCATCAGACGGAAGGGCGGCCAGCGCCGCGATGCTGATCGCCGTCAGAAGGCTGAAACGCTTCATGTGGACCAATCTCCAACCAAAGGGAGCCCATGCCCCCTATGTGCCGCAAAAACGGGCTGTCTCCAGCGCTGATGAAAAAGATCGCAGCGCACGCTTCCATCGTCCAATGAATAATGGCACCCTCTGCATGCCGAAATGTTATGAATGGATGTGGGATGGCGCGGATCAACCCGCGGCAGGTGGAAGCCTTCCGGGCCATGATGCAGACCGGGAGCGTGACCGAGGCGGCAAAACTGATGGCCGTGACCCAGCCGGCGGTCAGCCGGTTGCTGCGCGACTTCCAGGCGCTTTTGAAGATGGAACTGTTCGAGCGGCGAGGCGCCGGACTGGTGCCGAGCGCCGCCGCAATGGCGCTCTATACCGAGGTCGAGCGCTCCTTTGTCGGTCTCGATCGCATTACGGCGGCGGCCGAAGAAATCCGCGGCCGCCGCACCGGCACCTTGCGGATCGCGGCGCTGCCGGCGCTCTCGAACGGCTATCTGCCGCGGCTCGCCGGGCACTTCCTGAAAGAACGGCCCAACCTCAACCTTGCCTTCTTCGGCGTGATTTCGCCGATCGTGGTCGATTGGGTGCTGAACAATCAGTGCGACCTCGGCTTCGCCGAAGTGCCGATCGCGCATTCCGGTCTGCCGAGCCTGCGATTGCCGGCACCGGCGCGCGTCGCGGTGCTGCCGGACGGACACCGCCTTGCGGCAAAGCAAGTTCTCGAGCCGCGCGATTTCGAGGGCGAGACGTTCGTGTCGCTGTCGGCCGGAACGACCGGCCGGCACCTGATCGACCAGGCCTTCAACCGCGACGATGTCCGCCGCGTGTTGAGGGTCGAGACCCATCTTTCGGAGATCATGTGCGGAATGGTGTCGTCCGGCCTCGGCGTCGCAATCTGCGATCCCTTCACGGCGCAGGAGTTCGCAACGCGCGGGGTCGTCGTGCGTCGCTTCGTGCCACGGATCGATTTCGAGTTTGCGGCGGTCTTTCCTGCGCAACGCAGCCCATCCCCCGTGGCTCTGGACCTGGTGGAATCCGTGCGGCAGGCGCTCGTCGAGATGGATCGCAATCCACTGTGATCGCCACGCATCCGGCAAGCTTGCCTGCGCACTCATTTGGCGTGCGTCGGATCGCCGTTGCCAGACAATATCTGGGCGGCGCCGCCGATACCGCGGACGAAGGCTTCATCGAAGGTCACGCCGCGGAACTGCCAGCTATAGTCCTTGCCCCGCCAGGACATCTGGTAGCGCGTGGTCCAACCGAGATCATTGTCATCCCAGACCAGCCGCCCCACCAGCACGGCCTCGCCGCCGAGCGCCGATGCGATCGATGCCAATGTCGCAGGCGGCATTGTCAACAGTTCGATTTCCCTTGCGTTCGCTGCCGCCAGTGCCGCGGCGGCCGGCAGCACGACCTGCATGCCGCGCTTGCCGGCCGCCGTGGCGAGCGCATCGCGCTGCAAATCCGACTTCGTCCCGTCTGACGTGACGATGAAATCCTTCGCCCCCTGCTGCATCTCGACGAAGACGCCGAGCACCGGCCGGTGCGACAGCCACGGCTTGAGCTTGAGTTCACCGAGGATGCCGTCGACCTGCTTGGCGTCGAAATTCACCGTCAGATCGTAGGGCCGGTCGCGGGTGCCCTGCTCGTCGCGATGCGGCTTGCCGGCGAACTGGTCGTGATAGCTGAAGCTGCTGACGAACTCCTTCGCCTTCGCCTTGTAGGGCGGCAGCCGGTCATCGCCCGCGAGATCGGGCTGACCGGAGACCTTGATCAGGACATCCTCGAGGCATGCGCCGAAGCCGAGCAGGCGATTGGGCTCAAGCTGGCCGGTGACGACGGCTTGCGCGTGGTAGAGATTGTCGTCGGCCGCAGCGGCCGCGTGGCTCCAGCAGATCAAGGCTGCCGCGAGGATAGCGATGAGGCTCCGTCCCGATTCACGTAAGGCTGCCATGATCCCCTCCCGCTTCGCGATATCGGTTGTCATCGGCGCAGATTGCCCGTATTTCGCAGCCCCGCCAACCGGCTCGGACATGCAGGCCACGCTCCGCGCGCACTATGGCCACCCGTAGCCAGCCTGACATATGCTCGTCCCGCAACACATGGTTTGCAGGAGACGTCCCTTGAAATGCTATGAGCTGCAAGGTCCTGATGGCGTTGACGCGCTCGCGCTGGTCGACAAGCCGGTTCCGCAAGCCGGCCCCGGCGAGGTGCTGGTGCGATTGAAGGCGGCGACGCTGAACTATCGCGATTTGCTCACGGTCAAGGGCGGCTACGGCTCGCGCCAGAAGTTTCCGCTGGTGCCGGTCTCCGACGGCGCGGGTGTCGTCGAGGCGGTCGGGGCAGGCGTCAAACATTTCGCACCGGGCGACCGCGTCATCGGCAGCTTCTTCGAAAACTGGCTCGGCGGCGAGCCGAATGAGATGCGGATGCGCGCCGCGCTCGGCGGCAGCGTCGACGGCGTGCTGACCGAGTACCGGGTGTTTCCAGCGCACGCGCTGGTGCGTACGCCGGCTCATCTCAGCGATGTCGAGGCAGCGGCGCTGCCATGCGCCGGCCTCACGGCGTGGAGCGCGGTGGTCAAACTCGGCGATTTGAAGCCCGGACAGACGGTGCTGACGCAGGGCACCGGCGGCGTCTCGCTGTTCGCACTTCAGTTCGCCAGGATGTGCGGCGCGAGGGTCATCGCGACCTCCTCCAGCGACGCCAAGATCGCGCGACTGAGGGAGCTCGGCGCCGACGTCACGCTCAACTACAAGAGCACGCCCGACTGGGGCAAGAAGGCACGCGAACTGACCGGGCGCGGTGTCGATCTCGTCGTCGAGGTTGGCGGCGTCGGCACACTGAACGAGTCGATCCGCGCAACACGAATCGGCGGCACCATCGCCTTCATCGGCGTGCTCGCCGGGCCTGCTGCTTCTGAAACGCGGCTGCCGCTGATGGTGATGCAGCAGCAACGGCTGCAGGGCGTCACGGTGGGATCGGTCGAGGACCTGCAGGCGCTCTGCGACGGCATCAGCCTGCACGGCGTCAAGCCGGTGATCGACAAGGTGTTCGCGTTCGACGAGGTCAAGGACGCGTTCGCGCATATGGCGAGCGGAGCGCATTTCGGCAAAGTGGCGATCGCCATCGGGGAGCGTGACTGAGGTCAAGACCTAGCGCCCCGTGAACTGCGCCTTGCGCTTCTCGACGAAGGCCTTGCGGCCTTCCAGCGCATCCGCGCTCTGCCGGATCACGGACTGCAGCTCGATCTCGCGGCGGAACTGCGCCTCGTAGCTGGCGTGCTCGCTCTCCTCGAGCAGTTGCCGCGTTGCGACCAGCGCCCGGGTCGGCCCCTCGCCGAGACGGCGGGCGAGCGTCATTGCCTCGTCGAGCAATTTACCGTCGTCGACGATCTCGCGCACCAGCCCCACTCCTTGGCCCGCTCGGCCGAGAGCGGCTCGTTCAACAACATCAGGTCGAGCGCGCGCTGTCGGCCGATCAGGCGCGGCAACAGCCAGGTCGAGCCGAGATCGGGCACAAGGCCGATCCGGCTGAACACCTGGATGAAGCTCGCCGAGCGCGTCGCGATGATGATGTCACCGGACATCGCGAGGCTGAAGCCGCCCCCGGCCGCGACGCCGTTGACGGCGACGACGACCGGGACGCGGCATTCGCGCAAGGACCGCATTGCCGGCCAATAATGCGTCATGACGCCGGCGACGATGTCGTTGCCGAGCGACTGGAACGCCTTGAGATTCTGGCCTGAGCAGAATCCGCGCCCTTCCCCGGTCAGCACCAGCGCACGGATGCCGGCATCATCCGTCATCTCGCCGACCGCAGCCGCCAAATCGCCCAGCAGTTCCGGCGTCATCGCATTCAGGCTGGTAGGGTCGTTCAGCGTCAATATGCCGACATTGCTGTCCCGCTCGCGCTTCACAATGGTCATTTTCCTCTCCCGTGGAATGGCTTCTTCTTGCGCTGACTGTGCCATGCTTGGCATGCTACGCCAACTCGCCCCATCAGCAACAACAACAGCGAAAACAGCGCCATGTCCGATCAGTTCTCCAACTCGCAAGTGATCCGCAAACCCGCCGTCGCATCCAAGGGCGGCATCGTCGCCACGCAGTCGCGCAAGGCCGCCGAAGTCGGTGCGGAGGTATTGGCTGGTGGCGGCGATTGCGTCGACGCGGTGATTGCAACCACCTTCGCACTCGGCGTGCTCGAGCCGTGGATGAGCGGCGCCGGCGGCGGCGGCGCCATGGTGCTCTATCGCGCCCGTGAGAACCGCTATGAAGTGATCGACTACGGCATGCGCGCGCCCGACAGCCTGCGCCTCGAGGATTATCCGCTGGCCGGCAGCGGTACCGCCTCCGACATCTTTCCCTGGGCGCGGGTCAAGGACGACCGCAATCTGCACGGCCCCGGCTCGATTGCGGTCCCCGGCGTGGTCGCGGGCATGGAGGAGGCGCATCGCCGCCACGCCAGGCTGCCGTGGAAAGATCTGGTTGCGCCGAGCATCGAGCTTGCCGGCGAAGGCCTGCTGGTGGATTGGTGGACCACCGCGATGATCGCAAGCTCCGCCGCCGATCTCCGCCGCTATCCCGCCAGCGCCGCGGCGTATTTGCAGGACGGCCTGCCGCCGACTGCGCCATGGGGCATCAAGTCGGTCGTGCGTATGCCACAGGACCGGCTGAAGGCGACGATGGCGCAGCTTGCCGCGGCGGGTCCGCGCGATTTCTACGAGGGCGATCTGGCGCGCAGTATTTCCGACGACATCCAGGCCGCCGGCGGCGCGCTGTCGGTGCGCGATCTCGCCACGTTCCGTACTCATCTGCGCGAGCCGCTGGCGATCCCCTATCGCGGCGGCACGGTCTACGCGACGCCGGAACTGACCGCGGGTCCCACCATGGCGCGCACGCTCGGTCTTTTGCAGAAGGCCTTCGAGCCCACGCGCGGCGGCCCGGATGCGGCGGCCTATGCGGCGTATGCTGAAACACTGCAGGCCGCCTATCGCGAGCGGCTGAAGGACATGGGCGATGTCGACGGCCGCCGTTCGCTCGGTGCCGAGGCGATCGCGCCGGCCTGCACGACGCATTTCTCGGCGGTCGATCGTGACGGCAACATGGCCGCAGTGACGCAGACGCTGCTGTCGAATTTCGGCTCGCGCTTCGTGACGCCGAGCACCGGCCTCACCATGAACAACGGCATCATGTGGTTCGATCCGACGCCGGGCAATTCGAACTCGCTCGCCGGTGGCAAGCGTTGCCTGACCAATTACACGCCCGTGGTGGCGCAGGCCGCCGATGGCCGCCGCCTCGCCGCCGGCGCATCCGGCGGCCGCCGCATCCTGCCCGCGGTGTCGCAACTGCTGTCTTTCGTGATGGATTTCGGCATGGACCTCGACACCGCGATCCATCAGCCGCGGATCGACGCCAGCGAGGGCGCGGTTGTGATCGGCGACGTGCGGCTTCCGGCCGCCACCCGCGATATGTTACGCGGCCGTTTCGACTTCGTGGAAGCGCGCATCCAGACCCTGCCAATGAAGTTCGCCTGCCCGAGCCTCGTGCTGCGCGACGGCACCACCAACAGCGGCGCCACCGAGCCGTTCCAGCCCTGGGGCGATGCAGTGGCGGAGGGGTGACTCGCTGTCATCCCTGCGAAAGCAGGGGACCCATTACCACCGCTATCAGTTGTTGCGTTACGCTGAAACGACGAGTCCCATTCACAACACGGGCCTCGGCGTATGGGTCCCTGCTTTCGCAGGGACGACAGCGAATGTGTGGCGTGTCCTGAGTCATACAGCCGCGTTCTCGCGACATGATTTGCCCGAGTTTTGCGTTTCGTTTGCCCTCTCATTGTGTAGAGGGCGCAGGGAAAGCCGGGTGCCGATCGCACCCATGGGCCCGGTGCAACAGAAAGCACCGGGGTAGGACCACAGGTGTAACCGGGAACTCCGGCTTTCCCTGCGCGATGGGTTACGGCTTATACGTGCTCTCCCCGGTGAGACTGGGCTTGCTTGTCACCGCCGTCAGCAGAGAGATTTCCCCTCTGCTGATGAGACACCTGCCACTAGGGCGTCAGGCCTGCACGACTTCGCCGTCCGCCTCATGCGCACTCGTCTGTTGCGCAATCGGCGTCCACCGCATCCCACCGCGCGTTCGTGACGTGCGCTCGCCCCTCAATCGGGTGGGACGGGCACATCTATAGCACTGAGTTGCGCTTCCGAAAATCAGAATATTTTTCACTCAAGGTCTTGCCCCGTCGGGCAAATCAGTGCCATGGGGCAGCAGCCCTCCCCCCATTATCTGTAAATGCATGTAAATTAAGCTGAAGCGATCAGCCGCGCGTGAAGCGCAATATCCCACATTTTGGGCAAAATTTGCCGTTTATTTCGACGCGTTGACGTCCATATTAACCTGTATATACATACTTTGTTCGAAGCCTGGGGGAGCTTGCGATGAGCCGCGACACCACGATCGAGATGCGTGAGGCCTGTACCTGCATGCGGTTGCGCCGCGTCGGCCGCCGGGTCACCCAGCTCTACGACCGTCACCTTGCATCGGTCGGCCTGACGTCGGGCCAGCACGGGCTGCTGGCCCGGCTACACAGCGCGAGCCTGCACGGCAAGACCGCGCTTCCGATCGGCACGCTCGCCGACCTGCACGGCATGGACCCGACCACGCTGACGCGAAACCTCAAACTGCTACTCAATGCGAAGCTGGTGCGCAACGGGCGCGACGAGACGGACCGCCGCGTGCGCACGGTGGCGCTGACCGACGCAGGCCGCAAACGCCTGCTCGAGGCCGCGCCGGAATGGCGCAAGGCGCAGCGCGAGGTCGAGAGCGCGCTCGGCACCGAAGCGACGCTGGCGCTCAACGGCCTGCTCGACCTCGCCAACGCAAAGCTTCCGGCCTGACGCCACGAACGGAGATATTGATCATGTCGCAGACGTCGCCTTCCCGCCGCGCGGTCGCGCAACCAGGCGTCATGCGCGCGCCGGCCGACATGCTCGACGGCCCGATCGTGCCTACGCTGCTGCGCCTGGCACTGCCGACGATCGTGGTCCTGGTGATGCATACGCTGGTTGGTGTTCTCGAAACCTATTTCATCGGCTTTCTCGGCACCGCCGCGCTTGCCGGCACCGCGCTGGTGTTTCCAGTGCTGATGCTGATGCAGATGACGTCGAATGGCGGCGTCGGTGGCGGCGTCGCCTCGGCGGTTGCGCGCGCGATCGGCGCCGGCCGCCGCGACGACGCCGAGGCGCTGGCGTGGCATGCGGTGGTGATCGCCATAGCGCTCGGCGCGGTGTTTTGCATCGCTGCGATCGCCAGCGGCCCGCTGCTCTATCGCGCGATGGGCGGCCAGCATGACACGCTCACCGCGGCGCTGACCTATTCGAACGCGGTGTTCGCGGGATCGATTCCGATCTGGATCGTCGCCCTGCTCTCGGCGGTACTGCGCGGTGCGGGCAATGTTCGGGTACCCGCGATGGTGACGCTGACGGGCGCGATCCTGCTCGTGCCGCTGTCACCGGCGCTGATCTTCGGCATCGGCCCGATGCCGCGGCTCGGCGTGGCCGGCGGCGGTGTCGCGATCGTGAGCTATTATCTGATCGGCCTGGCGATGCTGGTCGGCTTCATGCGATCGGCGCGCAGCCCGGTCAGGCTGCGCATCACGCCGCTCAGCGGCCGGCTGTTCCGCGACATCCTCGGGGTCGGTTTCCTGTCGGCCATCGGCACCATCATGGCCAACCTCACGGTCGCGCTGGTCACCGCCGCGGTCGGGCGTTTCGGCGCCGACGCGATCGCCGGTTATGGACTCGGATCGCGGCTCGATTATCTGCAGATCCCGCTGATGTTCGGGCTCGGCACCGGGCTGGTCACGATGGTCGGCGTCGCCACCGGCGCCGGCCAGACCGCGCGCGCGACCCGCATCGCCTGGACCGGCGTGGGCATTGCGTTCGTCATTACCGAGACGATCGGGCTCGCCGCGGCGCTGTTCCCGACCGCCTGGCTCGGCCTGTTCTCCAGTGCGCCGCAGGTGCTGGCGGAAGGCTCGCTCTATCTGCGCACGGTGGCGCCGTTCTACGGCGTGGTCGGCGCCGGCATGGCGCTGTATTTCGTAGGCCAAGGCGCCCGGCGCGTGTTGATCCCGCTGCTCGCCGGCGCCGTGCGCCTGATCGTGGCCGCCGGCTTCGGCTGGCTCGCGGTCGCCGTGTGGGGCGCGGGACTGCCGACCTTGTTCAGTATCGTGGCCGTCTCATCGGTGCTGTTCGGCGGCATCATCGTATCAGCGACATTCGCGCGAACGCGGAACGAGCGCCGTGCCGTGATCCAGCCCGTTCCCGCCGAGTAGGCGCCGAGGGGATCGCGGCCCGCAGGGCATCGCTGCGTCTGATCGCCGTGCTCAGCCTGAGATGCATTTAAGGTCTTAGAGACCGAGTGTGATCTCAACCCAGTGAACGATGGTTTCACTATTGAGGAACGCGATCACTGTCGGTTCAAGCGCTGTTGCATCAGGGTGCGCGACGAGGGCCGTTGCGACGACGACGTCGCATCGATCATTGAACGCAATCGCCACGGCCGACCCTCGGGACCTTGCAGTCGTGTGTACTCGGCTTCGACCTTTCATGCGGCCAACGGTAATGGCACTTCCGGCGGGTGAAGCGAGGCGCGGTTCGCCGATGAATCTGAGATCGGCTACGCGATCGAGTTCCTCATCATCTGCAACGCCTGTGGTACAGTTACAGAAGCCGAGCTTCGCGCGGATATAGAGTTTGACCCCGACGCCGCAGTCGGTAGCCGCGCACTCGAACGCCTTGCCCTTTCCCCATTCGTCCATTGGAAATGGCCATTCTGCTTCCGTCCAGAGGGGGTGGTGAGGAGTTGCCAGCTTGCGGTCGTTTGCGACTGAGCGCCATCCGTCATAGACGAGCGGAATTGAGCCTCCGAGGCAAAGGCCCGCGATGACGGCTATGAGAATGCTTCTTCTCATCGGACGCAGCCAGAGTCACCGTTTTCTTAATTGCCTGCCACAAACGATCGGGCCGCCACCAAGGACGGCCGATCCGAATTGGATTCGGCCGCAAGTTCGATCAGCTTGCCGTAGAGCACTTTCGCCTTGGCCGCGTCACCCGAGACCTGTGCTGCCGTGGCCGCCCCGACATAGCCGTTGAAGCGATTTGGCTCCTTCGCCATCGTGGCTTCGAATACTGCGAGCGCCTCTTTTGCCTTGCCGTAGTCCAGCAGCATGAACCCATACAACTCCCGCGCCGGCGCCAACGGGCCAGGTGTGACCGGCGCCTTTTCAGTCGCATCCTCGGCATCGACCGCGGAGCTCATTGCCTTCAGCGCTTCATCACGCGTGCCGGTCACGTAGAGGAGCCAAGCGGTGGCAGCCTGTTCCTGGACATCGACCTGGCCGGCCCAATAATCGTTCTTTGTCTCGCGAAGACTGTCGCGGAGCTCGGCGAGCTTGGCAATATCGCTTTTGGCGGCATCGATCTTGCCGGAACGAGCGGCGCCGATCGCCCGGGCAAAATGCGTAATCGCCATGGCTTGGGGAAATTTGCTGGTTTTGACGTCCAGGCTGGCCGCGCCCGTCCAATTGCCACGTTCCACCATATAGCGCGCCGGTGCGGCAGCCTGCGAGAACGCGGCCGCGAAAGCATCCGGAGCCGGTTGTGCAGCCTCGATGTCATTGATGACGGCGAGCGCTTCCTTGTCCTGGCCGAGCTGCAGATAGGCGTAGACGAGATAATCCTCTCCGTGCAGTTGGTCTCCGATTTCCTTTCCCTCCTTGGCAGCACGAACGGACGCCAGGTTTGCGCCGATCGATTCCTTCCAGTAACCGACCCGGGTAAAGATGTGCGACGGCATGTGCTGCGCGTGAGGCGCGTTCGGTGCAATCTTTGCGTAACGAAGCGCAGCGGGCAGCCCCCGCGCGGCGATCGATGGATAGTCATACAGATGGATCAGATAATGAGCGACGCCCGGATGCTGCGGTAGACGCGCGAAGATCGGCTCGAGAATGGCCGCGCCCTTGAGCTGATTGGCGTAGGTCTTGTCAGAAGGAAGCGCAGTAACGTTAAGTGCGATTGCATAGAATATCTGTGCCTCGTCATCCTCTGGATAGCGGCTGGCTAGAGCTTCCATCGCCTTGAGGTAGGACTGGACCCGCGCTTGGTGCGGGACTTTCTCGTAGTCAAGATACATCGCAGACAAGGCATCGATGTA
The DNA here is from genome assembly GCF_049949265.1 of Bradyrhizobium genosp. P. Taxonomy (NCBI): domain Bacteria; kingdom Pseudomonadati; phylum Pseudomonadota; class Alphaproteobacteria; order Hyphomicrobiales; family Nitrobacteraceae; genus Bradyrhizobium; species Bradyrhizobium genosp. P. Next base: position 7,661,888 of record NZ_CP188195.1, read on the forward strand.
GTCGCGTTCACGCTGGGTGGCGGCGCCGACCTCCTTTGCCTTTTCGATAGCCGCACGCCCGAGCGGGAGATTGGGCGCCGGAATCGGGCTGTGCGGGTTATTCAAGTATGATAACGCGATGCCCCAATACGCGATAGCGCATTTCGGATCGGCCTTGAGCACATCCTCATAAATTTCCCTCGACGCCGTGTACCAGAACGAATGCTGATACCGCATGGCACGGTCGAAACGCCGTTGCGCGGTCTCGTTGCACGACGTTTCGAAGTGAACAATCCCAAGCTTCTGATCGGCGTTCTCTTGTGCGATACCCGGTCCAGGAAATCCAAGACTTGTCACGCCTGCGATGCCAATTGCAAAAAGCGAAATGCGCATGTTGGGTTCTCCCTAATCGATTAAGTAAGTTTCTAGTCACAAATTTTCTCAGAGTATAAAACCTATCCGGTCGAAGCCTCCAACGTAACTCGTCGCAATACAACAGGCTTGGGGTGTTCGGGACAGCCCTGACATCGCACCGCTCGTGTATTCCGCTTTTCGCTGGTGACGTGCCGGACCTGCCGATGGACGTTGTAGGACGTGAACGGCCTGATACCATCGACCTGAAGATATCACAGCGGTGATCGACTTGGCTGATCAAAACGCGGACATGCCGCCCGGCGCCCAACTCCTCGGACGGGAGTGGCTGGGCTTTGACGGCGAGACAGCCTCGATCCGCTTCCAGGCGCAGCCGTCATTCACCAACCGCCATGGAACAATTCAGGGCGGCTTCCTCGCGGCCATGCTGGATTCAGCAACGGGGCTTGGTGCCCTGGCGGCGCTTCCTTCGACCCAGACGGTGGTGACGAAGAGCCTGAACACAAGCTTCCTCAAGGCCGCGAGCGTTGGCCCGATCACGGCCCATGCAAGAATAGTCTCGCGAACCGAGCGCGACATGATCGTTGAGGCCGATCTGGTCGACATCCAGGGCGTGACAGTGGCCAAAGCCACGGCGGAGCTACGCGTTCTCGAAAGGAAGTAGTTTCCGAGCCTCTACATCGGGAGACATCTACACGCCCAGCCGGTCCCTCACCCGCCCTGTCAGCACCGCGGCGGTGACGCCGACCCGCCAGAACGGATGCATCGGGATCGGCTTGATGCCGGTCACGGGCATGTCGATCTCGCACCTGTCGCCGCCGATCAGGCGGCGGGCGAGTTGCGCGCCCATCGCGGTCGAGAGCGCGACGCCGCGACCGTTGCAGCCGAGCGAGACCACGAGATTTTCCGCGGGCTCGTGGACATGCGGATAGTGATCGGCGGTGATGGCGAGCCGGCTGTTCCAACCATGGGTCCAGCCGACGCCTTTGAGCTGCGGCCACAGCCGCTCGGCGTAACGCATCAGATAGGCGACGTCAGTCGGCTTGCTGATCCAGCGCATCGGGCCGCGGCCGCCCATCAGCAGGCGATTGCGCTGGTCGATACGGTAATAGACCGTGATGTGGCCGCTCTCATAGAGCACCGGCCGGCTCGGCATGATCGCGCGTGCAACCTCGTCGGGCAGCGGCGCCGTACAGGCGATCGACGAGAACACCGGCACGATGGTGCGACGGAGCGAAGGCCAGAGATCGTCCGTAAAACCATTGGTCGCGAGCAGTACCTTGTCGGCATGCACCACCGCGCGCGGGGTCTCGATTCGCCAGCGGCCGCCGTCGCGGCGCAGCGACACGGCCGGTGTCTCGCCATGGACGGCGACGCCCGCGCCGATCGCGGCGCGTGCCAGTCCGCGCGCGTAGCTGAGCGGGTGCAAATCGCCACCGCGCGCATCCGACATGGCGCAGAGATAGCGGTCACTCCCGGTCATCTCGCGCATCTCGGTGGCATTGAGCAGCTTCACCGGCATGCCGCGCGCGATGCATTGCCTTGCGGTGGTCGCGATCGCGGCGGCGCTGGCTTCATTGTAGGCCGCGCGCAACGTGCCGTTCTGCCGCGCCTCGCAGGGGATCTGGTAGCGGCGGATCAGATCATGCGTGAAATTGGTGGTGCCGTAAGCGAAATCGATCATGCGGCGGCCGAGATCGGAACCGAAGTCCGCCTCGATCTGATCGGGGTCGTGCTTCAGCCCCGGATTTGTCTGCCCGCCATTGTTGCCGGAGGCACCCCAGCCAGGCTCCTGCGCTTCCAGCACCGTCGCAGGCACGCCCTGTTCGGCAAGATGCAGCGCGGTGGAGAGCCCGGTGAAGCCGCCGCCGATGATCGCGACAGGCACGCTCTTGTCCGTGGTCAACGGCGGCGTCGGCGTCGCCTCCACTGCGGTGTCGGCATAGAGGCTCGGCGGAAGCGGCAGGCGGATGGATGAGGTCATCGAAGGATACCAACTAACAGATGTTGTTGAGGCTCTCGGCGCGGCGGCGCACTCCGCTCACCTCTCCCGCTTGCGGGCAGGGCTATCGCATGTGGCCGAGGAGTTCAAAAAGGAAGGCATCGTTCCATCCGGCGCGTTTGAGCTTGCCGCGCAGGGAGACTGTGGTGTCTGGGTGAGCCTGGGCGACGTTGAGGGCCAGGCGGCGAAGCACGGCCAGATTGGCCGGTCCGTTGTCTTTGCGATTGCGAGCAAGATCCTCGTCGAGGGTGACGTCGAGCGGCCAGTGAAGGCTATTTTCGATGCCCCAATGAGCGCGGACGATGCGCAGGACCTCTTTGCGGCTATAGGGGCGGCTCATCAGGAAGTAGCGCTCGACCGTGTCGTCCTGGCCCCGCTTGCTGGTGATGCGGGCAACAGCTTTGAGGCCTGGAAAGTCGTGCTTCCTGGCCATGTCGGGAGCCGGTGCAACGAGAGCAACACGCTTTTCGTTGCGTCCATGTTCAGCGTCTTTGGTGGTGAGCGAGGTCTTGCCCTTGCGTTTGGCGGCGCGGATTGCGGCTTTGGCATCCTCCAACAGAGTAGGCTGGTTCGCCTTCACCGCCAGCACGTAGTCGCCGCCCCGTTCCACGATCGCCTTGGCCATCGCGCGGTGGCAATGCAGGGCGTCGGCTGTGACCACGCAGCCCTTGAGCTGCAGAAGCGCAAGCAACTGCAGGGCGCCATCGGCTTCGTTGTTGTTCGGCGCCAGCACATTGGCGAGCGCCATGCGCGTCTGCGCCGCCCAGGCGGTCACCATCACCGGCGGCATGTGGCTCTTGCCGCGTTCGTAGCCGCGCCGCAACGCTTTGCCGTCGAGCGCGATCACCCCGCGTGGCCGCTTGATCTTCGCGCCTTGCGCAAAGGCCTTCATGAAGCGCCGAAACGCGACCTCAAACGCCTTCGGGTCAAGCATCCGGAACACCCGACTGAATGTGTCGTGGCTCGGCAGACCGTTCTTAAGCTCCAGCACATCCTGCCAAAGATAGGCCTTCATCCGGGCAAACAGCGCCATGTCGGTGCAACTCGTCGCCCCGCACAGCGTCGCCATCAGCGCGAGGAACAATATCTCGGTCAGGTCATGCAGCGCGTTGTCGGCCCGCGGGTCGGGCAACTCCGAAAAGCATTCCGCAAATCTCTGCATCGGCTGCTCCCTCAAGATCAGGAGCTATCCTCAGAATCCTTTTCTTCCGATTTGGCAACTACTTGCAGGCACGCACATGCGATTCCCCTGCCCTTGCGGGGGAGGTCGCATTGCATCGAAGATGCAATGCGGGCGGGGGCTCTCTCCGCAATACGACTCGCGGTGAGACCCCCACCCCAGCCCCCCCCCCGCAAGCGGGAGAGGGAGGGGAGTGTCGATGCGGCTCGACTGGGCGTCATCAGCGTGAATCACAACGGATGCAGCACGCGGCGCAGGAAGTCCTGGGTGCGCGGGTGCTGCGGCTGGTTGAGGACGGATTTGGCGGCGCCCTGCTCGACGATGACGCCGCCATCGATGAACAGCACACGATCGGCGACGTCGCGGGCGAAGCCCATCTCGTGGGTGACGACGACCATGGTCATGCCGTCGTCGGCCAGTTTGCGCATCACCGAGAGCACCTCTCCGACCAATTCAGGATCGAGCGCCGAGGTCGGCTCATCGAACAGGATCGCTTTCGGCTGCATCGCCAGCGCACGCGCGATCGCAACGCGCTGCTGCTGGCCGCCGGACAGTTGCGGTGGGTGCACGTCGGCCTTCTCGACCAGCCCGACCTGCGCGAGCAGTGCCCGGCCGCGCGCGATCGCCGCATCGCGCGGCTCCTTCTTCACATAGAGCGGCCCCTCGATGACGTTCTCGAGCGCCGTGCGGTGCGGGAACAAATTGAAACGCTGGAATACCATCGAGACCTGCGTGCGCACCGCGACGATCGAGCGGTCGTTGCGATCAACGCGCGTGCCCTCGATGCTGATGTCGCCGGCATCATAGCCCTCCAGCCCGTCGATGCAGCGCAGGATGGTCGACTTGCCGGAGCCCGATGGGCCGATGATGCAGACCACCTCGCTCTTGGCGACCGAGGCGGTGATGCCCTTCAGCACCTCGACCTTGCCAAAGCTCTTGTGGACGTCCTTGAGCTCGATCATTTGCGGTTGGCCTTGTTCTCGAAATGCCGAACCAGCAGAATCAGTGGAATGCTCATGGTGAGGTACATCAGCGCGACAAGCGTGAACACGCTGGTGTTCTTGAAGGTCGACGAGGCGATCAGCTTGCCCTGCAGCGCCAGCTCGGCGACCGTGATGGTCGATGCCTGCGAGGAATCCTTCAGCATCATGATCATGACGTTACCATAGGGCGGCAGCGCGATCTTGACCGCCTGCGGCAGCACCACGCGGCGCATGGTGAGCCACCATCCCATCCCGATGGTCTGCGCGGCCTCGATCTGGCCCTTGTCGATCGCCTCGATGCCGGCGCGGAAGTTCTCGGCCTGGTAGGCCGAGTAGGCGATGCCGAGCCCGATGATCGCGGCCTGCAGCGCCGTCAGCGCAATGCCGAAATCAGGCATCACGAAGTAGATGTAGAACAGGAGCACGATGATCGGGATGCCGCGGATCAAATTGATCAACGCGGCGCTGAAGCCAGCAAGGATGCGGATGCCGGACACCCGCATCAACGCCCACAGCAGCCCGAGCACGGTCGACAGCACCAGCGAGCCGAGCGTGACGACGATGGTCAGCCAGACGCCCTGCAGCAGGATCGGCACGAACTCGACGGCGTCGCTGTAGAATTTCTGCATCGGGTCAAGCGCGGAGCTTCATGGAAACGGTTGACCAGTTCGCGCACGAGAGCCCGTAAATGTATCCAAGCCCGTCATTGCGAGGAGCAAAGCGACGAAGCAATCCATCTTTCCGCGGGCGCAGCACAATGGATTGCTTCGCTTCGCTCGCAATGACGTGGTTAGAGCTGTGAGCGCACGCAATCACGACGCATTGGCCTTCTGGCCCCATTTCTCTAGGATTTTTGCAACCGTGCCGTTGGCCTTGAGCTTGGCGAGCGAGGCGTTGATCTTGGAAAGTAGCTCCGCGTCACTCTTGCGGACGCCGATCGCCACCGTGCCGACGGTGACCGGCTTGTAGCTGTCGACCAGACGCACGTCGGCGAAATTGCCCTGCTGCAAATTGTAGGCGAGGATCGGATAGTCGGCGAACCCGGCCTTGAGGCGGCCCGCATTGACGTCGCGCAGGATGTCCGGAATGTTGTCGTAGACCTTGACCTCGCTGAACAGTCCCGTCTTTTTCAGCGCATCGACGAAAGCGGTCCCGACCTGGGCGCCGACGACCGTGCCCTTCAACTCCTCCTGCGAGACATACGCCTTGGTGTCGGCCTTCGGCACCACCAGACCCTCACCATAGGTGTAGACGGCATCGGAGAAGTCGATCACCTCCTTGCGCGCCGCGGTCGCGAACATCGCAGCCGCGATGATGTCGATCTTGTTTGATGTCAGCGAGGGGATCAGCGCCGAGAACTGCATCGGCTCGATCTGCACGGCAAAGCCGGCGTCCTTGCCGACCTCGGTGGCGAGATCGACCATGATGCCCTGGATCGTGTTGGTCTTGGTGTCGAGGAAGGTGAAGGGGATGCCGGTCGGCGTCGAGCCGACCTTCAGCGTTTGCTGTGCCTGAGACGGCGAACTCAAGGCCATGGCGAGGACCGCGGCGGCGGCCGTGACGAGACGCTGAAAGGACATCGCAAGTGCTCCCAAAGCTGACACCGGTGGCCGCGTCGCCCGTTTCGAGCTTATGGTTGCGGACGACGCCGTTCCGGCCTATTTTCACCAATATGAAATTGTGGTCACGAAATGGCAGGTAATGCAAGCGGTTTTCATGCACATGAAGGAAGCGGCCTGACGTGAGCGGCGGCAAGAGAATGCGCAAAGCGACGGCAGCCAAGTCTGCAAAAACGAAGTCTGCAAAAACGAAGCCTGCAACAACGAAGCCAGCGACCACGCGCCGCGCGGCGCGGAAGCCGGCCGAGCCGGCGATGGATCTTGCGGTCGGACGCCGCATCCGCGATCTGCGCCGCGCGAGAGCGATGTCGCTGGAGACGGTCGCCGCGCGCGCCGACCTTTCGATCGGCTTCATCAGCCAGATCGAACGCGGCCTGTCGTCGCCCTCGCTGCGCGCGCTCGCGACGCTGGCCGACGTGCTCGGCGTCGGCATCGCCGCGCTGTTCGGCGCGACGCCAGGCGACGGCGGCGCGTCAGACGGCGTCGTCACACGCGAGGTGCAGCGTGCCGAGCTGAAGCTGTGGCGCACCGGCGTCTCAAAGCAATTGCTGAGCCCTGCCGGCATCGAGAGCCGGCTCAATCTGTTCCTGGTGCATCTCGAGCCCGGCGGCAGCACCGGCGACGAGCTCTACACCCATGACGGCGAGGAAGCCGGCCTCGTGCTTCAGGGCGAGATGATTCTGACCGTCGACGCCGAGACCTGGACGCTGAAAGAGGGCGACAGTTTCCGGTTTGCCAGCCGCAGGCCGCACCGGTTTTCCAACCCGGATAGTGAGGCGAAGGCGGTGGTGCTGTGGGTGAATTGCTTGACGGCGGCGGGGTGAATCGTAGAGCCTGTGAACCAATTGGGTTTGTGTAGCGGCATCCGAAGTAGGAGCCGTTAGTTCTTGCGTGCAGAGGAGCAATCGGGTCGGATTGCTCGGCTGTGGTTGCGGGGACTATGCCTTGGCGAGGCGATGGCCTTGCAGGACGTTGTTGGCGAGAGCGTACCAGAGCACGACGGCGCGGACCTTGTTGATACCGCGCACGGTCAGTTGCCTGAGGTCCCAGTTGCGCCAGCGGGCATGGATGCATTCGCAGATCGTACGGACCTTGTACTGTGCCTTGCCTGCTTCGCTGGTCATGCGAGCCCGCCAGGCGGATACTCCGGGACCATCGCTGCTCCGGGGTAAAAAAGGATCGACACCGCTCCTGGATTGAGGCGGAGGGCAGTAGACCTCGATACCTTCGCCATGCGCCCATTCGATGTCCTCGCCGCTGCAGAACCCGCCGTCGACGAGGTGGCGGCGAGGAAAGCGCTTCAGCAATGCGTGGGTTCGTTCCAGCATCGGCCGCATCAGGCCGCGATCTGATCCATTGTTGTCGACATCGACCGTGACCACGATCAGTTCGCCCGCCGCACTGGCGACCTGCACGTTGTAGGCCGGGCGGAAGCCGGCATCCGCCATCTTCATCACCCGTGCCTGCGGGTCGGTGGTGGAAGCTCGAGGCTCCTTCGGCTTTTTGCCATTGCCGCCTTTTTCGTCGAGTTGCTTTCGCTTGCGCTTGATCTCGGCCAGTGCCGCTTGCGCCGCTTGCACCCGTTCGTTGCGTTCGCGTGCTGCGCGCTCCTTGGCGGCTCGGATCCGCCGATTGCTGGCTTCCGGATCCGCATCGACCTCGCGCTTGAGGTCCTCCACCACCGCCTGGGCCTGGGCCATCTGCCGATCTAGCGTCGCCTCTCGTCGGAACGAGCCAGTTCCTGCGCTCGCCCGTATCCGCACCCCGTCCTGAGCCAGCTTCTCCAGATCAACCAGCCCCACCTTGCTCAGGGCCATCAGATGCTCGACCAGCAAACGGTCGAGCAGGTCAGCACAACCGACCCGGAAGTCCGACAGCGTGTGATAGTTCAAAGAGACGCCGCCGCAGAGCCAGCGGTAAACGTCGTGGCTGTTGCAGAGCCGGTCCAGCGCCCGCGCGCTGCCAACGCCGTCACTTGTTGCGTACAGCCACAGCGCCAGCAGCAGCCGGGGTGATGGCGCCGGATGACCCGGCCGGTTCTCTCGCGCTTTGACCCGGTCTTCCAATGCACTGAGGTCGAGCCCTTCGACATAAGCCCAGATCACCCGTGCTGGATGATCCTGCCCAATCAGGCTGTCGATATCGACCGCTCGCAGTTCCACTTGGTCGCGCACCGGCTCCCGCAGCCGAGGTGCACCGCGCGGCATCGCCTCGGTCCGTGGCGCCGACTGCTCCGGCAAGTCGTCGAACAGCTTGTCGTCAGCCATCAGTCTCTCCAGCAAATCAACCTGCCAAGAGAATCACATCAGCCCGACATATGGCATAAAAAGATTCACAGCCTCGTAGGGTGGGCAAAGCGAAGCGTGCCCACCCTCGCGAGCACGGTGCCGGATGGTGGGCGCGGCGCAAGCGCGCCTTTGCCCACCCTACGAACCGCTGCTCCGCTATCGCGTCAAGCCGATAACCCCATCACCAATTCCTCGATCCTGATCGGAAACCGCCGGACGCGGATGCCGGTGGCGTGCCAGACGGCGTTGGCGACCGCGCCGGCGCTGCCGGTGATGCCGATCTCGCCGACGCCCTTGATGCCGAGCGCATTGACATGCGGATCGTGCTCGTCGACCGTGATCACGTCCATCGGCGGCACATCGGCATTTACAGGCACGTGATACTCGGCGAGGTTCGCGTTCAGGATGCGGCCCGATCTGTGATCCGTCACCGCCTCCTCATGCAGCGCGAACGACAGGCCCCAGATCATGCCGCCATAGAGCTGGCTCTGCACCATCAGCGGATTGATGATGCGGCCGGCGGCAAATGCGCCGACCATCCGCGTCACGCGAATCTGGCCGAGCTCCGGATCGACCTTGACCTCGGCAAACACGGCGCCATGCGCGTGCATCGCGTAGTGCGACTGCGCCGCCGGGTCAGCCGCGCCGCTGCCGCTGGCGTCGATCTCGGCAAGACCCGCGCGCGTCAGGATATCGGCATAGCTTTCGTTGCGTGTCTCGTCGTCGCGGCGATGCAGCCGCCCGGCCCTTGCGGCCACACCGGCATTGCCGGCGCCGAACAGCGGCGAGCGTTCGTCCGACATCGCGAGATCCGCGAGCCTGGCGATCACGGCGGCGCCGGCGTTGTGGATCGCAGCACCGACGGTTGCCGTGTGCGCCGAGCCGCCGGCGATGCCGGCATCCGGCAGATCCGAGGTGCCGGATTTGAACGCGACCTGATCGAAATCGAGGCCGAGCGCGTCGGCCGAGATCTGAGCCAGCGCCGTCCAGGCGCCCTGCCCCATGTCATGCGCGCCGGTTTCCATCGCGCCACGCCCGTCGGCGCGGAGCACCGCGCGCGCATTGCCCTGGAACATCAGCGCCGGGAACGTCGCGGTGCCCATGCCCCAACCGACCAGAAAGCCGGCCTCGTCGCGCATCTGCTTCGGTTGAAGCGGACGCCGCGCCCAGCCGAAACGTTCGGCGCCTTTGGCGTAACACTGGCGCAGCGCCTTCGAGGAGAACGGTTTGCCCGTGGTCGGCTCGACCTCGGCATAATTCTTCAGGCGGAACGCCAGCGGATCGATGCCGCAGGCAAACGCCGCCTCGTCGATCGCGCTCTCCAGTGCGATCGATCCGGTGGCCTCGCCCGGCGCGCGCATGAACAGCGGCGTACCGGTGTCGACGCGCACCGCCTCATGCGCGGTCCGGATCGCCGGGCTCGCATACAGCGTGTGCGAGGCATCGGCTGCGGGCTCGTAGAAATCATCGAAGCTGGAGGTCGTGATTTTGGCGTGATGATCGATCGCCGTGAGCATGCCATCATCGTCGGCGCCGATGCGCAGCCGCTGCCGGGTCGGTGCGCGATGGCCGACGGGGCCATACATCTGGCTGCGGCGCAGCACCAGCTTGACCGGGCGCCCGACGAGCTTTGCCGCCATGACCCCGAGCACCTGCGGCCCGGAGACGAGGCCCTTGGAGCCGAAGCCACCGCCGAGAAACGGGCTGTTGATGTGGATATTAGCAGGCGGAATACCGAACAGCCCGCCGATCCGCATCTGCGCCATCGCCATGCCCTGGCTCGGCGTGTCGATGAAAAGTTTGTCACCGTCCCACACCGCGACAATCGCGTGCGGCTCCATCGCATTGTGATACTGCGCCGGCGTCTCATAGGTCGCGTCAATCCGCTTCGAGGCCGCGGCAAGGCCCGCATCGATATCGCCGTGCGAGACTTCGGCCGGATTGCCGATTCCGACCACTGGCGGGACGTAGCTGTCGCCGGCGTCGAGGCCGACGCGCGCAATCTCGACCTGATAGCGCGGCGACAACTGCGTCGCGCCTTCGGTGGCGGCCTCCAGCGTCTCGGCAATCACGACCGCGATCGCCTGGTTGGCGTAGCGCACCTCGTCGCTCTGCAGGAGCTCCATGCGGAACGCAAACGGATTACCCTTGGCATCGGGGTCTTCGGCAAGCTGTGGCTTGTGCGCCGGCGTCATGACGTCGACGACGCCGGGATGGCGTTTCGCCGCGGCGATATCGAGCGAGGTGACGCGACCGCGCGCGATGCAGCTCGTCGCGATCACGGCATAGAGCATGCCGGGCGGATGATTGTCGGCGGCATAACGAGCCTTGCCGGTCACCTTCAGGACACCGTCCGTGCGGGTCAGCGGCCGGCCGATATTCGAGCCGTGCCTGAGATGGGCGGGGTCGCGGGTCAAATGGATCTCGGGCGCCATGCGTTACGCTCCTGAAACGGACGAGAAGGGAGAGCCGGGCAGCGCGGCAATCCGGGCCGGGGTGCCGGCGGCGGCAAGCGTCAGCGCACGCACGATGATGCGTTGCGCCAGTTCGATCTTGAACGCATTATCGCCGGACGGTTTTGCCTCGGCGAGTGCGGCGCGTGCCGCCTCGCGATACTTGGCCGCATCGGGCGCAGCGCCGGCGAGCAGCTGCTCGGCCTCACGCGCCCGCCACGGCTTTGCGGCGACGCCGCCGAGCGCAAGCCGTGCCTCGCGGATCCGGCCTTGCTCGATCCGAAGGCCGGCTGCCACGGACACCACTGCGAAGGCATAGGACGTGCGCTCGCGGACCTTGATATAGCGCGCATGCGCGGCAAAGCCTTGCGCCTCGGCCGGCAGGCGCAACGCGACGATGAGATCGCCGGGCTCCAGCGCGGTCTCGCGCTCCGGCGTGTCGCCGGGCAAACGATGCAGCGCCTCGAGCGGCAATTCGCGGCGTCCGCGCTTGCCCTCGATCTCGACCACGGCATCGAGCGCAACCAGCGGCACGCAGAAATCGGACGGATGGGTCGCGATGCAGCCCTCGCTCCAGCCGAGCACCGCGTGCAGGCGGTTCTCGCCCTCGCGCGCGTCGCAACCGGCGCCTGGTGAGCGGCGGTTGCAGGAGCTCGCCGCGTCGTAGAAGTAAGCGCAACGCGTCCGCTGCATGAGATTGCCGCCGACGGTCGCCGCGTTGCGCAGTTGCGCCGACGCGCCGGACAGCAGCGCCTCGGCGACGGCAGGATAGGCGCGCGCGAACGCGTCGTCATGCGCGAGGTCGGCATTGCGCACCAGTGCGCCGATGCTCAGAGAGCCATCGGCCAGTGGTTCGATGCGATCGAGGCCCGGCAGGCGCGTGACGTCGACCAGGCGGCTCGGCCGGCTGATACCACCCTTCATCAGATCGAGCAGATTGGTGCCGGAAGCGAGATAGGCCGATCCCTGTTCCGATGCCGCCGCGATCGCCTCGGATACGTTGGCCGGCCTGACGTAATCGAAATTCATCATGCGGAGCGCCTCTGTTTGCCAGCGTTGATATCGGCCTGTGCCTCGATCACGGCCTCGGTGATCCCGGCATAGGCGCCGCAGCGGCAGAGATTGCCGCTCATGCATTCGCGGACGCGCTCCGGGTCGCCGCCGGCCTGGCCCTCCTCGATCAGGCCGATCGCGCTCATGATCTGGCCCGGCGTGCAGAAGCCGCACTGGAAGCCGTCATGCGCGATGAATGCGGCCTGCACCGGATGCAGCTGATCGCCGTGCGCGACGCCCTCGATGGTGGTGATCTCGGCGCCGTCATGGCTGACGGCGAGCGCGAGGCAGGAATTGATCCGGCGTCCGTCGACCAGGATGGTGCAGGCGCCGCACTGGCCGCGGTCGCATCCCTTCTTGGTTCCGGTCAGGTCGAGCCGCTCGCGCAGCAGATCGAGCAGGGTGACACGGGGATCGTCGAGCGCGATGTCGCGGCGCACGCCGTTGATGGTCAGGCTGATGGGGAGATTCATGCAGGGCTCCGATCCGTGTATGGTCGGTTGAATCGAGGACAACGCCAGCCAATGACGGCCGATCCATCATCGGCACGCCTTGTCAGGCCGGGTGCTGGTCGCCATATACGGAGGCATCCTCCGGTTAACAAGGGAGGGGAAAAAGAAAAAGGGATGGCCAGTCGCTCAACAAAATTTGCAACAGAAATTGCGGCAGAAATTGTCCGCAAGCCGCGCGCGGATGCGGTGCGGAACCGCGAGCGCGTGCTGGAAGCGGCAAAGGCGGTGTTCTCGGCCGGCGGCAGCGAGGCCAGTCTCGAAGCGGTCGCGCGGCATGCTCGTGTCGGCATCGGCACGCTGTATCGTCATTTCCCGACGCGCGAAGCGCTTTATGAAGCCGTCTATCGCCGCGAGGTCGAGCAGCTCGGCGAGCTCGCGGAGCAATTGCAAACCGCGCCCGAACCGGTGGATGCGCTGCGGCGCTGGCTGCGCGCCAATGTCGAGTTCGTCGCGACCAAGAAGGGCATGGTCGCCGCGCTTGCGCTGGTCGCGCACGGCTCGACCGAGCTGCACGCCTATACGTTCGATCGCCTGACCAGGGCCGTCGGCGCGCTGCTGAGCCGCGCGGTCGCGGCCAACGCCATCCGCGCGGACATCAGCGCCGAGGACGTGCTGCGCGCGCTGATCGGCATGTGCTACATGCACGACCAGCCCGGCTGGCAGGCGACCGCACTGCGGCTGCTGGACGTGTTCGTGGATGGGCTGCGCGTGCGGCCGGCTGCCAGAGCAACCACAACGGCAAAAACTGCGGCGAAAAAGGCCACTCGAAAGCGGTCACGCTAGCCGCCGAGATTCGGACCAATGTTCAAATGTGCACAGACCGCGTGACGGACATTCCGGTAAACCATCCGCATTGCCTGGCTAAAAGATACTTGCCTAAAAAATACCTGCGTTGAAAATACTCGCGATCAGCCCGGCCATCGCGGCCGGGCTTTTCGTCTGTCTTGAAGCCGACGTCGGTCAACGCCGTCATCGCCGGCTACGAACTAGCCCCGCTCACGCGAGACCGTCCCGCCATCACTGAGGATTTGTCGTTGTGCCGCTATTGCCGGGCAGGTTCGACGTCCCGGTCCCCGTAGCGGAATTGTTATTCGGCATCGTGGTGCTTGGGTTGTTGAGGTTGCCGGTGGTGCTGCCGGGCGGATTGCTCATCCCGGATGAGTTCGTTCCAGGTGAGCCGGTTCCCATACCGGTGGTTCCGCCAGCGCCCGAAGTGCCCGTCCCAGCCCCGGTTCCTGCTCCTGAACTGCCGGTCCCCGCGCCTGCAGCAGCGCCGCCTGCTCCGCCACCAGCACCGCCGGCCCCACCACCGCCGCCGCCGCCCGCGGCGAACGCAAGCGAGGTGGATAACATCATGGCCGCAGCCAAACCGATCGTTGCCAGCTTCTGCATGTGAAGTCCTTTCCTGATTGGATCAGGAGCAACGTGGTCCGCCGGAGCGCGTTCCTAATGTGCGAGCCGGCCGCATGAGCGTCGATGTCGGGCTTCCTTGCGGGCAGATATCTCGTAGTCGGCGAGAATTTGCTGTATCTGCATTCACCCGTTTCAAACGCCCTCAGCCAAACCGGTGATCATAACGGCTGATCGACAATTCCTTGGTGTCGATCTCGGGCGTCTTGCCCGAGAGCAGATCGGCCAGCACGCGGCCCGAGCCGCAGGCCATGGTCCAGCCGAGCGTGCCGTGCCCGGTGTTGAGGTGCAAATTGGCGTAACGCGTCGCGCCGAGCACCGGCGGGCCATCCGGCGTCATCGGGCGCAGGCCGGACCAGAACGTTGCCTTGCCGAGATCGCCGCCGCGCGGGAACAGATCGGTCAGCGAATGATCCAGCGTCGCGCGCCGTGCATCATAGAGCTTGGTCGAATAGCCCGAGATTTCCGCGGTGCCGCCGACGCGGATACGGTCGCCCAGCCGCGTGACCGCGACCTTGTAACTCTCGTCCATCACGGTCGACACCGGCGCGCCGTCGGCGTTCGCGACCGGCACGGTGATCGAATAGCCCTTCACCGGGTAGACCGGAAGCCGGATGCCGAGCGGCCGCACCAGTCGCGGCGAATAGCTGCCGAGCGCGAGCACATAGGCGTCCGCCTGGATCACGCCGGCACTGGTCGCAACGCCGGTGATGCGCGTGGCATCTGCGTTCAGTCCATCGATGCCGACGTTGAAGAGAAAACGCACGCCGAGCTTTTCAGCCTCCAGCGCCAATGCCTGGGTGAACATGTGGCAATCGCCGGTCTCGTCCTGCGGCAACCGAAGCCCGCCGGCGAATTTCTCCTTCACGGAGGCCAGCGCCGGCTCGGCGGCGACGCAGCCGTCGCGATCCAGCACCTCGAACGGCACGCCATATTGCTTGAGCACGGCGATGTCGCCGCCGGTGTGATCGAGCTGGGCCTGATCGCGGAACAGCTGCAGCGTGCCGCGGTCACGTTCGTCGTAGCGGATGCCGATCTCGGCGCGCAACGCGCGCAGACAATCGCGGCTGTATTCGGCGATCGGGATCATCCGGCTCTTGTTGACCGCGTAACGCGCCGTGGTGCAGTTGCGCAGCATCTTCGCGAGCCAGAGCCACATCACCGGATCCAGCCTGGGGCGGATCACCAGCGGGCCATGCTTCATCAACAGCCACTTGACGGCCTTCACCGGCACGCCGGGCCCGGCCCAGGGCGAGGAGTAGCCGGGCGATACCTCGCCCGCATTGGCAAAGGAGGTTTCGAGCGCGGGCTTGGGTTGACGGTCGATGACCGTCACCTCATGGCCGGCGCGCGCAAGATAATAGGCCGACGTCACACCGATGACGCCGCTGCCGAGAACAAGGACTTTCACACTTCCTCACATCCTGCAGCGGCAAGACTATCGCCGCCGCGAAAACATCTGCTTCGCAACGGCGACAGCACGCTTCAGGGAAGCAATAATCAGGCCGCGCGCTTGATGGCGTCGCCGAGGATCGAGACGATGTCGTCGATGTGATTCTTCTCGACGATCAGCGGCGGCGACAGCGCAAGCGAGTCGCCGCTCATGCGGAAGTAGAGGCCGCGATTGAAGCAATCCACCATGATGTCGTAGCCACGCGCACCGGCAACGCCGTCGCGTGGCGCAACTTCGACCGCACCCATCAGGCCGATGTTGCGGATGTCGACGACGTTCGGCACGCCCTTCAGCGAATGCAGGCCGTCGCGGAAATAGTCCGCGAGCGAGGCGCCGCGGGTCAAAAGCCCTTCGTCCTTGTAGATGTCGAGCGTGGCAAGGCCCGCCGCGCAGGCCACCGGATGTGCCGAATAGGTGTAGCCGTGGAACAGTTCCATGGCGTTGTCCGGGCCGGTCATCAGCCCGTCATGGACCTGGCGGCTGGCGAACACCGCGCCGCAGGGCACGGTGCCGTTGGTGATGCCCTTGGCGGTCGTCATCATGTCGGGCGTGACGCCGAAGAAGTTGGCGGCGAACGGCGTGCCGAGGCGGCCAAAACCGGTGATGACCTCGTCGAAAATCAGGAGGATGCCGTGCTTGGTGCAGAGTTCGCGCAGGCGCTGCAGGTAACCCTTCGGCGGCGGCAGCACGGCGGTCGAACCGGGCACCGGCTCGACGATCACGGCGGCGATGGTGTCGGCGCCATGCAGCGCCACCATCCGCTCGACGTCGTCAGCGAACTCGGCGCCATGGTCCGGCTGATCCTTGGCGAAGGCATTGCGCGCCATATCATGGGTGTGGCGGATGTGATCGACACCCGGCAGATGGGTCGCGAACTGGCGGCGGTTGGCGACCATGCCGCCGACCGACATGCCGCCGAAGCCGACGCCGTGATAGCCGCGCTCGCGGCCGATCAGGCGGGTGCGGGTGCCCTGTCCGTTGGCACGATGATAGGCCAGCGCGATCTTCAGCGCGGTGTCGACCGACTCGGAGCCGGAATTGGTGAAGAAGATACGGTCGAGGCCCTTCGGCGCGATCTCGGCGAGCCGCTCGGCGAAATCGAACGCCAGCGGATGGCCCATGTTGAACGAGGGCGCGAAGTCGAGCGTGGTGAGCTGGCGCTCGACGGCGCTCGCGATCTGCGAGCGTCCGTGGCCCGCATTGACGCACCAGAGGCCGGCGGAGCCGTCGATCACCTGCCGACCGTCGACGGAGGTGTAGTACATGCCCTTCGCGGAGGAAAACAGCCGCGGCGCCTTCTTGAATTGCCGGTTCGCCGTGAACGGCATCCAGAACGAATCGGTCTTGATCGTGTTCGGAATCTGATGAACGGTCACGGCTAAGCTCCATTGCTGACTAAAGTACTCCGACCACGCTTCCAGACGCTCAACAAGTCCTTTTCTGCGGCGCCGCAAGCCATTGATCTCGTTGGGGTGGTCTGCGCATATTTGCGCGATCCGCAACACCTGCAACAGGGATTGGGCCATGAGCGTGGATATCGGTGGACGGCTGCGATTCATCCGCGCGCGGCACAAGCTGTCGCAGCGCGAGCTGGCCAAGCGCTCCGGCGTGACCAATTCGACGATCTCGCTGATCGAATCCAACCAGATGAACCCGTCGGTGGGCGCGCTCAAGCGTATCCTCGACGGCATCCCGATGGGGCTTGCGGAATTCTTCGCGATCGAGCCGGAGCGGCCCCGCAAGGCGTTCTACCGCGCCGAGGAACTGACCGAGATCGGCAAGAAGCCGATCTCCTATCTTCAGATCGGCGATAATTTGTTCGGGCGAAGCCTGCAAATCCTGAAGGAGCGCTACGAGCCCGGTGGCGATACCGGGCGGGTGCCGCTGGTGCATGACGGCGAGGAAGGCGGTATCGTGGTGTCCGGCCGGCTCGAGGTCACGGTCGATGACGAGCGGCGCGTGCTGAACGCGGGTGACGCCTATTATTTCGAAAGCCGCCGTCCCCACCGCTTCCGCTGCATCGGCACCAAGCCCTGCGAGGTGATCTCGGCCTGCTCGCCGCCGACGTTTTGAACCGGGCGCGCGCACGCAGCTTCGAACCTTTGGCTTCGAACCTTCTTCGAACCTTGCACGATGCCGCCGAGACTAATCTTCGAGAGCACAAATCCCCCGCCTCGCGGAGTGCATTGCCATGTTCGGCCGAAACGGCATCCTGTCGCGCCTGATCGTCGCGGCATTCGTGCTGTGCGTCGGCACATCAGCCCATGCCGAGAAGCGCGTTGCCCTGGTGATCGGCAATTCCGCCTACCGGACCGCGCCGAAGCTGCCGAACCCGGCCGGCGATGCCAGGCTGATGTCGGATACGCTGTTGTCGCTCGGCTTCTTCGTGGTCGGCGGCGGCGCCCAGACCGATCTCGACAAGGCCGACTTCGACAAGGCGCTGCAGGTCTTCGGCCGTGAATTGACCGGCGCCGACGTGGCGCTGTTCTATTATGCCGGCCACGGCGTCGAAACCCATGGCCTGAACTACCTCGTGCCGGTCGACGCCAATCCCACCGACGACGGCGACGTTTTCATGCAGGGTGTCGGCATGGCCGGTGTGCTCGACCAGATGGAGAAGTCCGGCACCAAGATCAACCTCGTGCTGCTCGATGCCTGCCGCGACAACCCGTTCTCGCGGCCGCGGCGTGCACTCCACGACCGGCGGGCTCGCACAAATGCAGGCGCCGCCCGGCACGCTGATCTCGTTCGCGACCCAGCCGCGCAGCGTCGCGCTCGACGGCGACAACGGCCACAGCCCCTACACGCGCGCGCTTGCCGCCACCATGCAGCACCAGGGCTATGGCCTGTTCAGGACCTTCAACGAGGTCGGGCTGGCGGTCGAGAAGGCGACGCATGGCGAGCAATTGCCATGGGTCGCATACTCCCCGATCGCAACCCGCTTTTACTTCGCGGGCAAGCCGGCAGCGGCGCAAACCGTGCAGGCCGCGCTGACGCCGGAGACGGATGCGTCACCGGCACGGCCGTCGGACGAGGCCCTGCGCCGCGATCTGATCACCGACTGCGATCGCCTTGCGGCCATGCCAAACGACCTCGGGCACGACCCGAGCCTGGCCGGCGTCGAGACCGACAAGATCAAGATCCCGGAGGCGACGGCGGCCTGCAACGCGGCGATGCAAGCCTATCCCGACGTCGGACGCTTTGCCTTCGAAGCCGGCCGCGTGGCCTCGGCGCGAAAGGACTACGCAGAGGCGCGCCGTATGTTCGACAAGGCCGTCGCCGCGGGCTATCCGCTCGCACTGCATAATATCGGCGTGATGTATGAAAGCGGCGACGGCGTGCCGCTGAGCAACGCCGAGGCCGCGCGCTGGTACAAGAAGGCGGTGGCGCTCGGCGAGCCGATCGCAATGGTCGATCTGGCCTGGCTGTATCAGGCCGGCGAAGGCGTGGCCAAGGATTGCGCGGAAGCGATCCGGCTGAACGAAGCCGCGGTCCAGGCCGGTAATCCCGACGCCATGAATAATCTCGGCCTGCTCTATTTGCGCGGCACCTGTATCCGCCGCGATTATGCCGAGGCGCACCGGCTGTTCGAGAGTTGCATCGCGCTCAACAACGCCGCCTGCATGAACGGGCTTGGCGTGATCTACAACGAGGGCGACGGCGCTCCCCGCAACACCAAGGTTGCACGCGAATGGTTCGAGAAGTCGGCTGCGTTAGGCAATCCCCAGGCGAAGCAGAACCTGCGTGGAATGCGGCACTGACGTCAAAGTGACTGCAGCGACGCATCCTGCACCGATGCCAGCAGCAAACTTGGTTGCTCGTGCCGGAAACCGCCCTAGGATGTCATGCGTAAGAGCAGGTATCCGATATGGAGCCCCTTATGCGCGCAATCGCTCTCCTCGCCGCCATTCTGGTCGCCCTTGCCTCACCGGCCGCGGCCGACGACCTCACCGCTACCGCGCAGGGCGTGATCCGCGCCCAGGAACAGGCGTTCGGCCAGGACAACGCCACTACGGCCTATTCCTATGCCTCGCCCGGGGTGCAGGCGATTTTTCCGCAGGCCGACATCTTCATGTCGATGGTGCAGAAGGCGTACCGGCCGGTCTATCGCCACAAGAGCTTCGAATTCGGCGAGACGCACGCCGACGGAGACCGCATCGCACAGCAGGTCCACATCATCGATGCCAATGGCGATGCGTGGGAGGCGCTCTATACGCTGGAGCGGCAAGCCGACGGCAGCTTGAAGATAACCGGCTGTTCGCTGCTCAAGGCCGGCCAGTCGGTATGAGGTCGCCGCGCGACCTGCATAAGACGCTTCAGGCCATCGCCAGCCGCTGCCGCGCGCGCATCAGGAGCAGCAGCATGATGGTGACGTTGAGCAGGTTCCAGGCGAGGCCATTGACGAAGGCCGCGGCGTAGGAGCCGGTGGCGTCGAAGATCACGCCCGAGACCCAACCGCCGAACGACATGCCGAACACCGAGGCGAAGATCACGATGCCGATGCGGGTCGCGGCCTCGGAGGCCGGCATCGCCTCGCGCACGATGATCGCGTAGCTCGGCACGATGCCGCCCTGAAACAGGCCGAACATCGCCGAGATGATGTAGAGCGAGGTCAGGCTGTCGAAGAACAGATAGAACAGCAGCGCCGACCCTTGCGCGATCGAGCCTATCAGCAGCGTGCGGATGCCGCCGATCCTGTCGGCGAGGAAGCCCGAGCCGATCCGGCTGATGATGCCGAAGCCGAGCATCAAGGACAGCATCTCGGCACCGCGCGCCACGCCGTAGCCGAGATCGCCGCAATAGGCGACGATATGGACCTGCGGCATCGACATCGCCACGCAGCAGGAGATCGAGGCCAGCGCCAGGATCGCGGTCAGCGCATTGGTTGAGAGCCGCAGATCGACCCGTGGCGGCGGCGCGTTGACATGGTTGCGCCTGATGGCCGTCCCCATCAACAGGCGCAGCACCGTAAGCGCGAGCGCCATGGCGATCGCGGTGAAGATACCGATTGCGATGTGGGTGGTCCGCCATCCGAAGCTCTGGATGCCGAAATTGACCAGCGGCGGCCAGACCGTACCGCCGACATAGTTGCCGCTCGCTGCGATCGCCACCGCAAGCCCGCGATAGCGCTCGAACCAATACGAGGCCTCCGCCATCAGCGGGCCGAAGGTCGCCGCCGACGACAGGCCGATCGCGAAATGGAGCAGGATGAAGGCCCAGATCGACGGCGCGTAACCGGCGGAGATATAGCCGAGGCCGAGGATACCGATCCCGGCGCCGATCGCCGCGACGATGCCGCAGCGGTCGCTGATCTTGCCGGTCACAACCTGGCCGAGGCCGAAGCCGAGCATCACCATGGTGAAGGCGAGCGAGGCGGTTCCACGCGTAGCGCCGAAGTCGGCCTGCACCTCCGGCAGCGCCACGACAACCGACCACATGCCGACGCTGCCTAACGAGCCGATGACCACGGCAACAGCAAGCCGCAGCCATGCTCGGCGGGAGTCGGGAATGAACGCAACGGATTTAGGAGGGAATTGAGAAGAAATTTCCACGGCAGGCGCAACTTCGTCGGCATTTGCCTCTGGGTCAAGCCGTAATGCTGAGAGATTAGGCATGCAGGAGCAACGGGTCATTTCTCCTCGACGGGAGACATGTCTCGACGCACCGCCCGGAGATCAATTGCCGAAATTCGGATCCTGGGCCCGGAATGCACTGCATTTGGCGCCCGTTCCGAACCGCTGGTCGAAGTCAACCGTGCCGCCTCCGACCGGAACCCGCGTTGGTGGCAGGCCGCGGGTGTATTGGTCAACCGTCACAGTCTTCTTGTCAGCGCTGAGCGTAACACGCACCGGCTCGAGCGATTTGCCCTTGTTGGCGTCAGTCAGATCGAGCGTGTAGTAGCCGGTCGTCGCCTGACCCGCACGCATGCCATCCTTTGCGAATACGGCCGATTGCGGAAGATAGACCTCCATCCTGGCACCCTCGCCTTCGCAAGCCAGCATGCGGATCAACCAAGCCCTGTCGTCGGGGAGGGTTACGGCCGAAGCCGGTGCGGAAGACATGATCGCGGCCGCGGCGAGACCGATGACCACCGCGCGGTCTCTTCCGTTCGACATTGGATGCTCATGACGATGACGCTTCTGCGTTTCGTCGCCTTTCGGGTTCCAGACGTTCAAGCAGTCCAACCGTTTGTACGAACTACGCCGGCGCCCTGAGAAGGGTTCGCGCACATAAGCAGGCCGATTCATCTCCGGGCGGCGGCGCTGACACCATGTCGCGACCGAAAACGCCCCCGAATGCCCGACCTTGGAACCCTGCATTAACGCTTTGCTAACCATACACCCGGCAAGAATTGCCGAGTGAAGTCGAGTGTCGTCGATCGCGTATGACGGGCGGAGATCCCCGTGGACGCCAGTGCGGTGCCTCACTTTCGGAACGGCGGCCCTGCGGCCGTCGCGCAGACGTTTGGCAGCCGCGGCCGCCAATCGCGAGGGGGAGCGGCTACCATGGTCGACGTCACAGCGGGTCAGGGTACGGCAGGCAAAGGCGGACTGCCGAGCTTCAGCGAGATCGTCGATACCCTGAGGCGCGGCGACCTCGCGCTGGCGCTCGGCGTCATCACCATCCTGGTGGTGCTGATCCTGCCGCTGCCGTCGATCGTGCTCGACCTCTTCCTGGCGGTCTCGATCACGATCTCGATCCTGATCCTGATGACCTCGCTCTTCATCCAGGCGCCGCTGGAATTCTCGTCGTTTCCGACCATCCTGTTGATCTCGACCATGATGCGGCTGTCGCTGAACATGGCCTCGACCCGGCTGATCCTGAGCCACGGCCATGAGGGCACCGCCGCCGCCGGCCACGTCATCGAGGCGTTCGGCAACTTCGTGATGGGCGGCAACTTCGTGATCGGCATCATCGTGTTCGCGATCCTCGTGATCGTGAACTTCGTGGTCATCACCAAGGGTTCGGGCCGCATCGCCGAAGTCGCGGCGCGTTTCCAGCTGGACTCGATGCCCGGCAAGCAGATGGCGATCGACGCCGATCTGAACGCCGGCCTGATCGACGAGAAAGCCGCCAAGGCGCGCCGCAAGGCGCTGGAGGACGAGAGCGGCTTCTTCGGCGCCATGGACGGTGCCTCGAAATTCGTCCGCGGCGACGCCATCGCGGGTCTTCTGATCGTCGCCATCAACGTCGTCGGCGGCATCATCATCGGCGTCGCGCAGCAGGGACTGGGCTTCGGTGAAGCCGCCCGCACCTACACCGTGCTGACCGTCGGCGACGGCCTCGTCACCCAGGTGCCCGCCTTGATCGTCTCGACCGCGGCGGGCCTTCTGGTCTCCAAGGCCGGCATCAGCGGCGCCGCCGACAAGGCGCTGATGCGGCAGCTCTCCGGCTATCCGCAGGCGCTCGGCATGTCAGCCGGCGTGATGCTGGTGCTGTCGCTGCTGCCCGGCATTCCGATGATTCCGTTCATGCTGCTGGGCGCCGGCGCCGGAGCGCTGGCCTGGAGCGCGGGCAAGCGCAAGAAGGTGGAGGCGGACGCTGAAGCCGCCGCTGCTGCGGCCCCGGCCGCGGCTGCCGCCGCTGCTGCTGGGGACGAGCCGATCTCCGCCGCGCTGAAGATCGACGACCTCAAGATCGAGCTTGGCTACGCGCTGCTGCCGCTGGTCAATGGCCCCGACGGCACCGACCGCCTCACCGAGCAGATCAAGGCGCTGCGCCGCTCGCTCGCCGTCGAGATGGGGTTTGTGATGCCGGCGGTGCGCATCCTCGACAACGTGCAGCTCGAGGCCAACAGCTATGTCATCAAGATCAAGGAGGTCGACGCTGGCACCGGCAAGATCTGGCCGAACCAGTTCATGGTCATGGACCCCGGCGGCAACCAGGTCCAGGTGCCCGGCATCCACACCATCGAGCCGACCTTCGGCCTGCCGGCGACCTGGGTCGATGCCGGCCTGAAGGAAGAGGCCGCGCTGAAGGGTTACACCGTGGTCGACGCGGCCACCGTGCTGTCGACGCATCTGACCGAGCTGCTCAAGACCAACATGTCGGACTTGCTGTCCTACGGCGAGGTGCAGAAGCTGCTCAAGGACCTGCCGAAGGAGCAGGCCGAGCTGATCAAGGATATCGTGCCGAGCCAGGTCACGGTGTCGGGCATCCAGCGCGTGCTCCAGCTGCTGCTCGCCGAACGCATTTCGATCCGCGATCTCTCGACCATCCTCGAAGGCATCGCCGATGCGCTGGCGTTCTCGCGCAATCCGACCACCATGGTCGAGCACGTCCGCGCCCGTCTGGCGCGGCAGATCTGCGCCCAGAACACCTCACCGAACGGCTACCTGCCGCTGATCGCGCTGTCGGCCCGGTGGGAGCAGGCGTTCGCCGAGTCGATCGTCGGCACCGGCGACGAGCGCAGTCTTGCGATGCAGCCCTCCAAGCTCTCGGAGTTCATGACCGCCGTTCGCAACGCTTTCGAGCAGGCGGCCCGCGAAGGCGAGGCGCCTGTGCTGGTGACCTCGGCTGCGATCCGGCCGTTCGTCCGCTCACTTGTCGAGCGGTTCCGGTCACAGACCACCGTGCTGTCGCAAGCCGAAATCCATCCCCGGGCAAGGCTGAAGACGGTCGGCAGCGTCTAAAGCGCGATGAGATTGGGTTGAATCGTCATCGCGCTTTAGCTTCCTGTTTGAGCATGATCTTTTCGGAAAACCGCTTCACACTTTTCCGGATCAAGCTCTAGCAGGGCGCAAATCAGCACTGTTCGCGCTGTGTTTTTGCGTCACAGGCAACCGATTTGTGTGGATTGGGCCGAAACGGCCGGTTCTTGACCACGAACCCGAAATTCGCATTCAAGGCATTGACAATACTTAACATAATCTCATTTTCTTGGTTCCAGCGGCGATTTCCAATCGCGGCCGTTCAAGTCTTTTCACCGCCTTGTGATCGCCTCTAGGGAACGGAATCGGCACATCCTACGTTAGCGGGGCGAGAGAGTTTGAACCGGGCGGCGGACCGGACCGACAAATCCGCAAGATGCAGGAAGCCGGCAGGAGACTTCCATGAACCACTCGATCTACAGCGCAGATCGTACGACCCATCTGAAGATCGTGGTCGTTGCCTTGGTGGCAGGTATCCTGGTCGCCGGTTTCGGTATCACGGCGCACAATTCGTCGGACGAAGGTTACACCCAGACGGCACGGGTGATGAAGGCCGGCAAGCCGGTCGCAATCACCAGCTCGGGCACCTCGGTCGTCCGCTAAAGGAGAATTTACGGAATTCACGTGGCTCTTTACAGCCCCCCAAAGTCGCTACGTGGATATTAAGACCCCCAACTACCCCCAAGTTGACTGTTGAAAACGCCCGCTCCCCACGGGCGTTTTCTTTTTGTGCGCCCTTCACGGCTGCCGCAAATTGTCGATGCAGCGCCGCAGCAGCATTGATAGCTGTTCAACCTCGGCTCGATTCAATGATTTGGTCATCCGCGTCTCGATCTCGGCGACGACGGCGTGCGCGCGTCCGAGTACGCCACGTCCGTGGCGGGTCAGTTCGCTGCGCAGGATCCGGCCGTGCTGGGGATCGGCGCTGCGCCGCATAAGCCCGCCGCGCTCGAGATTGGCAACGATGCCCTGCATCGACTGCGGGGTGACGAAAGCCGCGCGCGCCAGCGCGGCATTCGAAATGCCCGGGTCGAGATCGACCGCGACCAACACCGCGAACTGCGGAGCCGTGATGCCGAGCGGCCGGATCGCGTCGTCGACCTGAAGTCTGAGCGCATGCTGCGCAAGCTTAATGCTGTAACCCAGCGCGCCCGAAACCGGCGCCGGCATTCCTTGCGAGCTTGACATATAAGGGACCTGATATAATATATAAGGAGGCTGATATTACGGTTTGCCATCGGCTTTGGCAATTGCCGGACCCAAGGCTTGTCGGAGCCAAAACTTGCCGGATCGAAGGCATCCGACCGAAGGAGACGCCCGTGAAACATCCGCAAAAGGTGATCATCATCGGCGCTGGAACGGGCGGGCTTTGCCTGGCGCATGGCCTGAAATCGGACGGTATCGACGTCGAGGTCTTTGAACGCGATCGTTCGCCGACCGATCGTCAACAAGGCTACCGGTTGAGTATCAGCGCAACCGGTAGCGCTGCGCTTCGCGACTGCCTGCCCGCGGAGCTGTTCGACAGACTGGTGGCGAACTCCGCCGAGCCGAGCCAGGGCGTCACATTTGTTGATCACCGGTTGAACCGTCTGCTTGCGATCGACTTCCCGCAGCGCAACCGCGAGGATCCCGACGCGGAACGGCCGATCGCGCGAACGGCGCTTCGTCGCATTTTGCAGGAAGGCCTCGACGACATCACGCGCTTCGGCAAGACATTCTCTGCATTTACCGATGGACCGGACGGATCCGTCACTGCGCGTTTTGAGGATGGGAGCACCGCAACGGGCGACGTTCTGATCGGTGCGGATGGCGCTGCCTCCCGCTTCCGCGCGCAACTGCTACCGCATGCCCGGCGCGTCGAAACGGACGTCATCGCCATAAGCGGCAAATTTACGCTGAACGACGATAACCGCGCGGCAATCCCGCCGACCATTTTGCGCGGCCCGACACCCGTCCTGGGGCCGCATGGCGATTTTCTGTTTGCGAACGCGGTCCAATACCCTCACTGCAGCGGCAATGCACCATCGGATCCGGATCGTTTTTCGGACGAGCGGGAGCCATACGTGATGTGGGGCTTTTCCGCGCGCCGCAAGGTGTTTGCGTCGGTCGATCTGAACAAACTTGGCGGCGAGGAATTGAAAGGCGTCGTCCGTGCGAGGATGCAGGACTGGCATCCCGCCCTGGGGCGCCTTGTCGAAATGGCCGATCCATCCACGGTTTCGGCATTCGCGGTGAAAACGTCGGTTCCGATCGACCCGTGGACGACGCGGAATGTGACGCTGCTCGGCGACGCCTTGCACAACATGACGCCGTTTCGCGGCATCGGCGCCAACACCGCCCTGCGCGGAGCGGCTGTCCTCCGCAAAGCCCTTTCGTCTTGCGTCCGTGGCGAGCAGGAGCTGATTCCAGCGCTGGCGGGCTACGAGCGCGAAATGATCGCATACGGATTCGATGCTGTGCGAACCTCGCTTGCGGACATGGAACGCTTCCATGCGCAAGGCGATCTGTCGCGATTTCGCGTCAAGATGGCCCTGCGGGTTGCCGACTGGATTCCACCGCTCAAGGCTCGGCTTCGGCGCGGCCGATGATCGAAATCAGCGCGGCGCCGGATTCTGTGGCGGCGGCACCGTCTCGATCAGCTTGCCGGTGAAGACCGGCGCGGAGGTCGGCTGGCCGTTGGGTGAACCACCGGCCTGCTCGACGGTCACCGCGTAGGTGGCTCCATCGATGACGTCGGGAGCATAGGACGACAGCACGGGGCGTGCCGTAAAGTCATCTACGCCGATCACTCCGAGCGAGCGCGGTTGCGGCAGCTTGTCGGAGATCAGCCAGAGTTCGAAGCTCTTGCCGGCCTCAGGGGTCGCGCCGACCTTGCGGACCGTGAAGTTCCTGGTGGCGCCGTCGATCGTCATGATGAAGGCAGGACCACCGCCCTGGCCCTGGAGCAGAGCGACATACTGCGCTGAGGGCGCGAGCGCGGGCGCCGGCACCTTCACCTCGACGGTCTGGATGCGCGGTTTCGGCCGGATCGCCTGCGGGAGGGCATCGGGCTGGTAGATCTGCAAGCCGAACATCACGAGCAGCGCCGCCGCGATCGCGCTTGCGACCGACGCGAGGCTGCGCCAGCGCCTCACGCGGCTTGCGAGATCGATGACGTTGCTGTTGTCGGCGACGGGCACCTGCCGCATCTCGGCCGGCTCGACTACCGGCGGCGCCGGTGGTGGTGGCGGCTCAGGCAGGACAAGCGGCGCTTGCGGCTCGGTGGAGAGCCCGATCGCCAACTTGATGTTGTCCCAGACGATCGGGCGCGGCTCGACCGAACCCACCATCTGATTCAGCGACCCGAGCCTGAACTCCCACGCCTGCACGACAGCGGCGAATTCCTTGTCGACGGCCATCATGGTATCGACCTGGGCGCGCTCATCGGCATCGAGTGTACCGAGCGCATATTCCGCGGCGAGCGCGATATGGTCTTCGCTATAGGCCATCAGTTAGAGTCCAAGATCTTCAAAGTCCAAGACACTCCCGGATATCGATCATGCTGCGGCGCAGCCAGGTCTTCACCGTATTCACCGGTGTCTCGAACTTCGCGGCGAGCTGCTCGCGGCTCCAGCCATTGTAATAGGCCAGCAGCACGAGCTTCTGCCGATCCGGCTCCAGACGACCGATGCACTCCAACAAACGCTTCAACTCTTCCGTCATTTCCCGGCGCGCCAGCGGATCGGGGGAATCGGCAGCGGCTTCCATCGCCGCGGGCTCGTCTTCCAACGAGACCTCGGTTCGCTTGCGCACGACATCAATGGCGCGGTTCCGCGCAATCGATGCCATCCAAGTGATCGGAGAGGACAGGGCTGGGTTGAATTGTCCGGCGCTGTTCCAGATCTTGACGTAAGCCTCCTGAATGACCTCCTCTGCGAGGTCCTGACGCCGCAAGATACGGAGCACCACACCGAAGAGTTTCGCGCGTGTGGCAGCGTAAAGACGCTCAAAGGCGGCTTCATCCCCCTTCGCGACGGCAGCGATCAGCCAGACCAGCTCAGCCGGCGTCAGCATTCAGCGCCCCCAAAGCCCGCTTCCCCCATCGCGTCGTCGCCCGTCGTCTCGCTTGTCAATCGTGTTGCCACGTGTGTCCGGGACGGTCGTAGCATAGTTTCTGGCCACCCGGTCCACCAGTGGGCCGGCTGTGGACATTATCAAACAAAACCCGGGCCGAAGGCCCGGGTTGCTCCGTCTTTCGACGTGGATGAAATGCGTCAGGCGATGACGCCGAGACGGGCGCGCATCAGGCCGATCGAGTCCATGTCGGCCTGCTCGCGGGCGGTCTCTTCGGCGCGCTCACGCGCCTGATCGCGCTCGTCGAGCAACTCGACCTTCTTCAGTTCCTCGAAGGCTTCCGACAACAGCGCCTTGGCATCATCGAGCTGGGCGCGCAGTTCGTCCGCGGAGCGGGTCAGGTTTTCCCGACGCTGGATCGCCGCCTTGGCGTAGGTCGGATAAGCGAAATGGGAGGGATCGTTGATCCCGGCGCGCTCCTGCTCGACCTGGATCTCGCGCTCGAGTTCGACCGACATGCGCTGGAAGTCGGCGATCATGCCTTCGATCTGGGTAACCCGGCGGCGCTTCTCATCGACCTGAAACTTCTTCAGGCGGATCAGCGTTTCACGTGACTTCATCGACTCATACTCCCCAGAAGTCCCTATTTTGAACGCGGGACAAAGCCGGCTCCCCACAGGACCCCGCCGGCATCGCTACTAGTGCACCGCGGATGATGGCCTGACAAAGTTAGCGTTCCGTTTCCAAACCCGAGAGGATTTGAGCCAGTTGGCGATAGCCGTCGCCCAAGCTGGTCGCCTCATCCTTGGCCTGGCGCAGGAATGCCTCCAGCGGCTCATGGAGCCGAATTGCCTCATCGACCTCGGCGCTGGAACCCGGCCGGTAGGCGCCGAGCCGGATCAGTTCCTCCATATCAGCATAGGTCGCCATCACCTGCCGCGCCTTGGTGATGAAGGGCAGGAAGCCGGGGTCGGCGGACCGCGGCATGGTGCGCGAGACCGATTTGAGGATGTTGACCGCCGGATAGCGCCCACGCTCGGCGATCGCCCGCTGCATCACGATATGGCCGTCGAGGATGCCGCGCACCGCATCCGCGATCGGTTCATTGTGATCGTCGCCGTCGACCAGCACCGTGAAGATCGCGGTGATGGTGCCGACGCCGGTGCCTGGCCCGGCCCGCTCCAGCAGCTTCGGCAGTTCGGTGAACACCGTCGGCGTATAGCCCTTGGCGGTCGGCGGCTCGCCGGCGGACAGGCCGATCTCTCGCTGCGACATCGCAAAGCGCGTCACCGAGTCCATCAGGCAGAGCACGTCCTTGTCCTCGTCGCGGAAATACTCCGCGACCGCGAGCGTCAGATAGGCCGCCTGCCGCCGCATCAGCGCCGGCTCGTCCGATGTCGCGACCACCACGACCGAGCGCGCCAAGCCCTCTTCCCCGAGGTCTTCCTGCAAGAACTCCTGCACCTCGCGGCCGCGTTCGCCGATCAGCCCGATCACGGAAATGTCGGCATCGACATTGCGCGCGAGCATCGACAGCAGCACCGACTTGCCGACGCCGGACCCGGCGAAGATGCCGAGCCGCTGGCCGCGGCAGCAGGTCAGGAACGTATTCAGTCCGCGCACCCCGAGGTCGAGCGGCGCGCCGACCCGCTTGCGCGAATGCGCCGGCGGCGGCGAATTGCGGTAAGGCATCGGCGAGGCGCCTTGCTGCAGCGGGCCCTTGCCGTCGATCGGCTCGCCCATCGCATTGATGACGCGGCCGAGCCAGGCCGGGGACGGCCGCACTTGGCTCGCCGCATTGGCGATGACGGCGCGGCAGCCGCGCCTGACGCCTTCGAGCCCGCCGAACGGCATCACCACGGCATTGCTGCCGGAGAAGCCGATCACTTCGGCCGAGATGAAGCGGTTGGCGCCGACGTCGATCACGATGCGGGCACCGACCGACATCGCGTGGATCGGCCCCGCGATCTCGACCATCAGCCCGCGAACACCGACCACACGGCCATAAATATTGACGCCGTCGATGTCACCGATCTGTTCCGCGAGCGCCTTCATTGCGAAAACCTTAAGTTTCCGCGATTTTGCCCCGGCCGCTTAACTTCGTGTTTACCCGCATCGTTAATCATTGCGTCACTGTCTTTGGTGACTGGGGTCGCTTGCCCGTCAGAAGAAGGGCGAGTCGCGAGAGTCGGTTAGGCCCGTCTCTTAATGTGGAACTTGAGCGAGAACGGATAGCAAAAGCTTCTTCTACGCAATATCTTAGGGCGATTCGACAAAAATTGCACGGTTAGAGCTTGCGAAGCGGAATCAGTTTTTGTTAACCATATCTCGTCAGGATCCGAATCAGTTGTTCAAAGGCGTTTTGTAAGTGCCGCGAATGCGGCCGACCTGACGCCCGGAGCGGCGACGATGGGGAACTTGGCATGCGCGTTTTGCTGATTGAAGATGACAGCGCCGTCGCGCAGTCGATCGAGCTGATGCTCAAGTCCGAGAGTTTCAACGTCTATACGACGGACCTCGGGGAAGAAGGCGTCGATCTCGGCAAGCTTTACGACTACGACATTATCCTGCTCGACCTCAACCTGCCCGACATGTCCGGCTATGACGTGCTGAAGCAGCTTCGGGTGTCGAAGATCAAGACACCGATTCTGATCCTCTCCGGCCTCGCCGGCATCGAGGACAAGGTCAAGGGTCTCGGCGTCGGCGCCGACGACTACATGACCAAGCCCTTCCACAAGGATGAACTGGTCGCCCGCATCCACGCGATCGTGCGCCGCTCCAAGGGCCACGCCCAGTCGGTCATCCAGACCGGCGATCTCGTGGTCAATCTCGACACCAAGACGGTCGAGGTCGGCGGCCAGCGCGTGCATCTGACGGGCAAGGAATACCAGATGCTGGAGCTGCTCTCGCTCCGCAAGGGCACCACGCTCACCAAGGAAATGTTCCTCAACCACCTCTATGGCGGCATGGATGAGCCGGAGCTGAAGATCATCGACGTCTTCATCTGCAAGCTGCGCAAGAAGCTCGCCAACGCCTCCGAAGGCCGCAACTTCATCGAGACCGTGTGGGGCCGCGGCTACGTGCTGCGCGAGCCGCACGAGGCCGAAGAGCGCATCCCGGCCTGATCCTCACGAGCTTCATGTAGAACCTCACGGTTCACGCCTCCCGACCTGGACCCCGCCCTCAACGGCGGGGTTTTTGTTTGGGGATTATGCGATCGGGATTGATACCAGCGCCGCAACGAGATCTGCGCCTTTCGGCACGCCCAATCCTGTGCAGGCGTTCCAGCCGGTACCAGCGTCGTAACCTAGCCCGTCGACGCGGTTGTCGCCGTGGTCGATCTGTCTGAACAGCGCTGGATTGGAATACAGCGCGGAGTTGACGAAGCCGAGCGGCGTGTCGCGACCCGCATTGGCGATCGCGATCAGTCCGGCCCACAGCGGGGCCACCGCACTGGTGCCGTCCTTGATCGTCACCTGGCCATTGAGAACGATACGGTATCCCGGCGTCCCGGCGGCAGCCGCGGCGACGTCGGGAACGCCTCGCCGCGAGCCGCCATCGTTGACCGACGGCGGCAGCGCCAGGCCGGTTTGATAGGCCGGCACCGGAAAGACGTCGCTGATCCCGCCTCCGGTCCCACCGGCGCCGTCATTCCAGACGGTTTCCTCGTTCGACCCCGCGCCGGCAATGCCGCTGGCAGGCCGCGTGCCGCCGCAGCTGAGCGCATAGGGGCTCGATGCAGGAAACCACACATGCGCCGCGCCGTCGTTCAGTCCGCCGGTCGCCAGTTCGTCGCCGGCCGCAAACAGCACCGTGACGTTCAGCCGCTTGGCGTCGGCCAACACCCCCTGCATCGCATCGCGGGCCGACGGGCTCCAGAATGTCTCCGCACTGCCCCAGCTGACCGACAGCACCTGCGGCCGGTTGACTTTGTCGAAGATCGCCTGGTTGATCGCTCCGACCAGGCTCTGAATGGTGTTGCCGGCGAAATAGACGACGATCCGCGCCTTCGGCAACAGGCTTGCCAGGACCTGCAGATCAAGCGCGATCTCCTCATCGGACACCGTGCCGCCGCCGAATTGATTGCCGGCCCCCGGCGGCGGCGCGGCGCCGGGCACGGCGGGCTTGACCGTGACGGCTCGGTCGATCACCTCGGGCGCCGCCCGTCCCGTCGCGGCCAGCGCCTGGGCGAGATCGGTTTTGAGGTAGCCGCCACCGAGCGCGATGATGCCGACACAGATTTTCGAAACGTCGCGGTCGAGCGGAATCCCGTAAAGCGCAGCTACTTCGGTCGGCCAGAGCCCGCTCCCCGCTCCATTACCGGCGAGCGCGCGTAACCGCGGTGCTGGCCTGAATACCGGCCGGTCGTCGAAGCCGAGGATAGCGCGCGTCCATGGCGCGATTTCCTTCGGCACCACTAACGTGCCGACGCGCGCGCGGAAGCGACACTGGCCGTCATGATAGATGCGCAGCGTCGCGCCGAGGATCTCCGTCAGCAACCGCGCGGGAGCCTCCAGCGTGACGATGCGCTGCGACAGGTCAACATCGCGCACCGTGACATGAAACTTCGCCGCCAGCTTCCTGATGCGCTCGGCGGCGCGGCCGTGAGTGCGGCGGCGTTGCGCCGCGAGCGCGCTCCGCGTGATCGGCTTCGACAGCCGGGCGAGGTCTCCGGCGCTGCCCGGTTGAAACGCGTCGGGCGTGCGCCGCTTCAGATAGACCGTCACGACGATGCGTTCGTCGGGTTCGACCTCGCCGACATATGTCGCACCGGGTGGAGCGGCGCGATAGCTGCCGGCGAGTTGTATCTTTTGTCCGGTCACGGATGCCGCCGCCGCTTCACTTTCCCTTGCAGTTTCGATTGACCTTTGGCGGGGTCTGCGTGTCGTCGAGGGCGCAGAACGGGACCGACCAGACGAAGTCGGCCGACGTCGCGACCTGCGCGAGGCCGCTCATGCCCTGGAAGATCGGCGGCTGGCTCGAGAAGCTCCAATACCAGCTCGGCTGGATCGGGCCGAGCGGCGCGCCGTTATCGTCAAATCCGCCGCCTGACGTCATGGCGCCGGTCTTTGTCCCATGCGGCGCGGCCGTGACAGGTCATGCACGAGGACTGATCGACAAAGGTGTTCTCAGTGACCGAATTGCCGAGACGGACGTCGAGGCCGGTGGCGTCTGTGAAGTCGGTCTGCGATCCCTTCAGGCAATAATTGGCAAACGCCGGATCCCAGTCAGCGGATGCGATCATGGCTGCCAGCGCCGGCGTCTTCACGCAATCCGGATAGCCCTGGGTCGGTTGCGGATTCGGATTCACCACACTGGTCTGCGCGCCGAAGGAATCCCTGCATCCGATGATGTCGCATCGCGACGGATTGAACTTGTGCTCGAACGTCGCCCACGTCCAGTTCGGAACGGCCTTGGAGATGATGTGCATGGACACGAAGGCATATTGCTTGCCGTCAGCGCCGGTGTTGACATGATACAGCTTGGGCACATCGGCGAGCGTCACCTTGCCGAGGCTGAAATCCGGAATATCCGTCACCAGCATCCAGTTCGCCTTGATCTCCATTGCGCCGACCGGAAATGAAATGGTCTTGCCGAACGCGGCGCGCAGGCCGGTCACCTTGTACAGGTTGTTCTGCACGATGAAGTCGAACGACTCCTTGTTGCGCCGCGACTCTTCCAGCGCGCCCTTGCCGGGCGGAATCGCCGGGAGCAGCTTGCCGGCCCGCTGCAGCGCCAACCGGCCCAAGCCGGGCACCGCAGGCTCATGAAGTGCGAGCGGCGCCGGCGTCGTCGGAAACTGCGGGTCCACCTTGAACGTGTCGGTGTCGCTGGCCCAGGTCTCGAACAGCGCATTGCTGCCGCCGGCGCGGGTGTTCACCTGGATGAAGAATTGCCAGGCCAGCTGATCCGGTGAATTCATCGCAGGGTTGGGCGTCGATTGCGCCGCGGCCGGAAGGCCGGGAAGCATCAGCAGTCCACAGACGAGCGCCGTGCCGATCGATCTTCTCATCGTTGCTCTCCATCAGGGGTTCAGGGTTGGAATCCGTCAGTCATCCAGCTCGAATAGGTATCCAGCGAGTCCTGCGTCCATTTGTGGCCGGGCGGCATGAATCCGGACGAGAGCGCGGCGAACACGCGGCGGGCATTGGCGTGGTCCGCAAAGTCATCATCGGCGGTGGGGTCGCACATCCAGGTGGCGTCGCCGAGATGAACATTTTTCGGCGTCATGCATCCGATGTCACCCGGTCGGAACATCGGCAGGATGTCTTGGCCATAGCTCGTCGTCATGCGATCACCGATCCAACTCGGGACATTCACTTGAGGTTGCAAACGATTTAGACGACTATTACGGGAGGCGCTGTGAAGTGGATCACAACCTTGCGTGGCAATTCTTCTCGCGCCGCAGCGCGGCCGGCCGGCCCCGGATTGAACCCGCGCTTCGCGAACACCGACCAATCGGCTATACTAAAACCGACACGCGGCAGTTCGGGCGGCCCCACATGATTCTGCAATCCCTCGCCGGCCTGCCGGCATTCCTGGTCTATTTCTGCACCGCGCTGATTGCCGTCGTCGCTTACCTCTTTGTCTACACGCGCGTTACGCCGCACGACGAATTCAAGCTGATCCGCGATAACGATCCGGCGGCGGCGGTCGCGCTGGGCTTGAGCCTGCTCGGCTTCGTGCTGCCGGTCGTCAGCGCCATCGCGCACTCCGCCAATGTCGTGGACTGCCTGATCTGGAGCATGATCGCGCTGATCGTGCAGATCATCGTCTATTACATCGTCAAGATCCCGGTGCCCAACCTGTCGGCGCGGATCGCCTCCGGCGAGATGGCGGCGGCGATCTGGCTTGGGCTGTCCTCGCTGGCCGCAGGCGCGTTGAACGCCGCCTGCATGATCTACTGACCATGGCAGCCAAGCCGAAGCTGGAATTCGGCAAGCGCCGGCCGGCGACGCCGCCGCCGCCCGGTCCGCCGGTCAAGCGCTCCAGCCATGTTGCGCTGCTGATGATGGGCACGCTCGCGGTCGGCGGCGGTGCCTATGCGCTGATGCCGCGCAACAATTGCCAGCCGGCCTCGCCCGGCATGGCCGCACCTGCGGTCCCGCAACCGGGGGCCACGCCCGCGGTGCCGCAACCGGGCGCCGAATGCACATCACGCAGTTCGTCGTCCGGATCCGGCGACCATGGCTACTACGGCGGCTCCTCGCGCTATAGCTTTTTCGGCGGCAGCTCCTCGTCGGACGGAGGGGCGTCCTCAAGCTCCGTGAGCCGCGGCGGCTTCGGCTCGTTCGCTCATGCCTTCGGCTTTCATGGCGGCTGATATCGTTGCTGCATATTCATGTTTCGTCACTTGCCCAAGGCGCTCACGTGATGGACACTCGAAGCTGCTTGCCGGGGAGAGGATCAAATCCATGAAACGCTCACGCCGTGTCGTGCTGACAATGATGGGGACTGCAGCCGCCAGCGCAGTCTCGATGGGCTTTGTGCCCCGCGGCGATTGCGGGCCCGGCAACGTCGTGGTCCCCGGCCCGGACGGCAGGCCCTATTGCCGGCCCGCCTTTGGCGGCTTCGGCGGCGGACCGCGCGGCTTCGGTGGCCACCCCCACGGCGGTCACGCGCATGGCGGCGGCTGACGCACCGTTGCCTGGCGCGTTTTGTCACGCAAACCGGACATCACTTCGCTCGAAGACGCTGTGACCCATGAAACGTATTGAATGCTCCGAGCGCGACGACTGGCGCACCACGGCGGAGAACGCCGGCTTCGATTTCCACACCATCGACGGCGAACGCTACTGGGACGAGCGCGCCTACTACGCATTCACGCTGGATGAGATCGAACGTGGCATCGAGGCGCCGACCGGCGAAATCGACGCAATGTGCCTCGAGCTCGTCGGCCGCGCGGTCGACGACGAGAATGATCTGCGCCGGCTGAAGATTCCTGAAGCCTTCTGGGACCTGATCTCGGAGAGCTGGCATCGCGATCAGATGAGCCTCTACGGCCGGCTCGATCTCAAATTCGACTGCAACGGCCCGGCAAAACTGCTCGAATACAACGCCGACACCCCGACCTCGATCTTCGAGGCGGCGGTGTTTCAATGGACTTGGCTCGAACAGGCGATCGAGCGCAACATCATCCCGAAGCGCGCCGACCAGTTCAACTCGATCCACGAGCATCTGATCGAGGCCTGGAAGAAGCTCGGCGGTTCGCATCCGCTGCATCTCACCGGCATGACCGAAAATGTCGAGGACGCCGGCACGCTCGCCTATCTCGCGGACACTGCGGCCCAGGCAGGCTTGAAAACCACGCTGCTCGACATCGAGGCGATCGGGCTGCGCGACGACGGCCGGTTCGTCGATCTCGACGACCGCGAGATCGAGGTCGCGTTCAAGCTTTACCCCTGGGAGTGGATGTTCCACGATGCATTCGGCAAGGATCTCGCGAAGGCGCCAACGCGCTGGATCGAGCCGCCGTGGAAGGCGATCCTGTCGAACAAAGGCATCCTGCCGCTATTGTGGGAGATGTTTCCGAACCATCCCAATTTGCTGCCCGCCTATTTCGAGGACGACCCGCAGGCCGCACAGCTCGGCACGTCCTTCGTGCGCAAGCCGATCTATTCGCGCGAGGGCGCCAATATCGAGCTGGTCAGCGCCGGCACCACGCTCGCCGCGCAGGAAGGGCCCTACGGCGCCGAAGGCTTCATCCGCCAGGCGCTGGCGCCGCTGCCGAACTTTTCAGGGCAATATGCCGTGCTCGGAAGCTGGCTGGTCGATCACACGCCGTGCGGCCTGTCGGTTCGCGAGGACGAGAATCCGATCACCGGCAATACATCGCGCTTTCTGCCGCACGCGATTTTGTGAAGTCGTCTTCTGAGCTGAACGCTTTTTCTCCATCATCCTGAGGAGCCGCGGAGCGGCGTCTCGAAGGACGAACGGCCCGGCTGGTGGCCGTCGATCCTTCGAGACGCGCGCAAGAGCGCGCTCCTCACGATGACGGAGAAAAAGTTGAAGGTCGCTCAGAGAAAGAGACACATCAGCGCGCGGCTGAGGCCACTGCCTTCAACACATGCGGCGCAACGCCGGCGCGCGCCACCGGCGCGGTGTTCGGCTGATAGAGCCCGCGCCTGTCCTGATAAGGCTTGAACGCGCTGGTGATGCCGACTACGGATTCGGCAGCGCCGAGCGCCAGCACGCCGTCGGGCTCAAGCATCCGGCCGATCTTGGCAAAGATGCTGGCCTTGGTGTCCTGGTCGAAATAGATCAGCACGTTGCGGCAGAAGATCACGTCGAAGGTGCCGAGATGGGTGAGGTCCTGCAGCAGATTGAGCCGGCGGTGCTGGACCATGCTGCGGATGTCGGCGTTGAGCTGCCAGAGCTCGCCCTTCTGCGTGAAATACTTCACCAGCATCTGGATCGGCAGGCCGCGCTGTACCTCGAACTGGCTGAACAGGCCGGCCTTGGACTTTTCCAGCACCGCCTGCGACAGATCGGTCGCGACGATCTCGATGCGCCAGCCTGAAAACAGCGCGGTCGCTTCCTTCAGGCACATCGCGATCGAATAGGGCTCCTGTCCGCTCGACGAGGCCGCGCACCAGATGCGCAGACTGCGCCGCGCGGCGCGCGCTTGCGCGAGCGCCGGCAGCACCGCTTCCTTCAAATGGTCGAACGGAATCTTGTCGCGGAAGAAGAAGGTCTCGTTGGTGGTCATCGCCTCGACCACATCAGACGTCAGCGCCTCGGCGCCGCCCCTCATCTTCTGAACCAGCTCGGGGATGCCGGCGAGGTTCGACCGGCGCGCCAGCGGTGCCAGCCGGCTCTCCACCAGATATTGCTTGTCGGCGGAGAGATCGAGACCGGAACGCTCTTTCAAAAGCTTACGCAGATACTCGTAGTCCAGGGGGGTCACGAACGGTCTCCCGAAAACACACGAACAAGTTTCGGTGCGATCTGATTGAGCGGGAGCACGGCGGCGCAGATTCCGGCGTTGGCGGCCGCACCGGGCATGCCCCACACCACGCTCGAGGCCTCGTCCTGGGCGATCACGCTGCCGCCGGCCGCGACGATGTCCTTGCCGCCACGCATGCCGTCCGAGCCCATGCCGGTCAGGATCACCGACATGATGCTGCCTTGCCAGACGTCGATCGCCGACGTGAACATCGGATCGACCGCGGGCTTGCAGAAGTTGATCGGCGGCCCGTCGTCGAGCGCGATCACGGCATCGATGCCATGACGGACGATGCGCATGTGGCGACCGCCGGGCGCAAGATAGATCTGGCCGGCCTTGACGGTCTCGCCGTCGATGGCCTCGTGCGCCGGGTGCTTGCCGGTGCGCGCAAGGTGCTCGGCGAGAATGGTGGTGAAGGTCGGCGGCATGTGCTGGGTGATCAGCACCGGGAAACGATCGATCAGCGGCCCGATCTCGGCGACCAGCGTCATCAGCGCCTGCGGGCCGCCGGTCGACGCGCCGATCAGCAGCACCTTCGGTGGCAGCAGGCCGAACGCGCGGCGGGCGATTGGCGCCGGCGCAGGAGCCGCGGCGCGCGGTTTGTCATTGCTCGGTGCGAGCGGCGGGCTCGCCGGTGTCGCGTGCGGCGCGCTGCGGCGCGCCTTGGCGCCGAGATAACGGATCTTCTGGATCAGGTCGTGGCGGAAGGTTTCCGCGGCGGTCGCTTCGCGCGTGCTTTCCGGCTTCGGAATGTAATCGGATGCGCCGAGCGACAGCGCCTTGAAGCTGATCTCCGCGTTGCGGCGGGTCAGCGTGGACGCCATGATGACGACGAGGTCGCGCTTCTTCGCCAGTAATTGCGGCAGCGCCGAGATGCCGTCAAGCTCGGGCATTTCGATATCGAGCACCGCGACGTCCGGATTGATGCGTTCGAGCTGGTTGACGGCATCAAGGCCGGTGCGCAGGGAGGCCGTGACCTCCATGTCGGGCTCGGCGCCGATCCAGCGCGAGATCATCCCGCGGATGACCACGGAATCGTCGACCACCATCACCCGTACCTTGTCGGTACGGGTCGATGTCGGGGCCGCACTTGTCAACGCAACACTCATGACTTCACCGGCGACGCAACGGCACAGGTTACAAACGTTGAGCCGAAGGCTTCCGCCGCCGGATCGAACGCAAACTCAGATCAGTCCGACTTCCTGGAACTTCGCGGTGACGATGTCCCTGTCGAACGGCTTCATGATGTACTCGTTGGCACCGGCATGGAGCGCACGCGCGATATGCGCGACGTCGTTCTCGGTGGTGCAGAACACCACCTTCGGCACGTCGCCGCCGGGCATGCGGCGCAGATTGCCGAGGAACTCGTAACCGTCCATGACGGGCATGTTCCAGTCGAGCAGCACCGCATCGGGCATCCCGCGCTTGCAAACCTCAAGCGCTTTCTCACCGTCCTCGGCTTCCACGATCTGGAAATCAAGACCTTCCAGGATGCGGCGGGCGACCTTGCGAATGACGCTTGAGTCATCGACAACAAGACACGTTCTCATTTGCGACCTCTAGTTCCTCATCCCCAGGGGATGTTTCGGTTCATCAGTTCTGTTCGCCGTGATCTCACGCCGCTTTGGCGTCGGGCATCAATTCCAGCACGCGATCGACATCGAGGACGACCATGAGCTGACCGTCGAGGCGGTGGACGCCGCCGGCGAGCTTGGCCATGCGGGGATCGAGGTTGACGGGGTTTTCCTCGCGGCCGTCGTCGGGCAGCCGCAGCACCTCGCCGATCTGGTCGATCAGGAGGCCATAGGATTCGCCGCGCAGGTCGACGCCGACCGCCATCGGGACCTTGCCGTCACCGGCCTTCGGCAGGCCCAGGCGAGCGCGCATGTCGACCACGGTGACGATGCGGCCGCGCAGATTGAGCACGCCGGCGATTTCGGCTGATGACAGCGGCACCCGCGTCAGCCGCTCCGGCATGAACACGTCCTGCACCCGCGAGATCGGCAGGCCGAACAGCTGGCCACCGATCACGGCGGTGACGTATTCGACCATGGCGCCTTCGCTTGTCTCGGTCTTGCTGGTCATCGTTACAGTTCCTTCAAGCCCCGTTTTATCCCTTGAGCATGATCTGATCGGAAAACCGGTCCCCACTTTTCCGGATCATGCTCTACGCCGCACGGCGAAGTTCAGCGGTCTGTTCCTTCAGCGCCGCGATCAGGCCGGGCCGGTCGAACTTGGCGACATAGTCGTGGAAGCCGGCCTGCCGGCCGCGCTCGATCGCCGCCGGCGACACCATCGCCGACAGCGCGATGATCGGCAGCCCGGTCAGATTGTTGTCGGAACGGATGCTCTCGGCGAACTCGAAGCCGTTCATCTCGGGCATCTCGATGTCGGTCAGCACGACGTCGAAGGCCTGCCCCGAGCGCAGCACGGCAAGCCCCTCCTGCGCGGTCGGCGCGGTCCGCACCTTGTAGCCGGCGGCTTTGAGCACCGGCGCCAGCATGTTGCGGAAGAAGGCTGAGTCATCCACCAGCAGCACCGACTGCGAGCTCGCCGAGGGGCGCATCTCCTTGCGCGAGAACCAGTCGGCAAACGCCATCGGGAGGAAGTGGCCGACGTCGATCACCTCGGTGGCCTGGCCCTTGATCACCGCCGAACCCAGGATGCCGTCCTGGGAGCCGGCGACCTCGATGTGGAGCCGCTCCTCGACGATGTCGATGATCTCGTCGACCACAAGCCCCATCGAGCGGCCGTCGTCGGAGAACACCAGGATCGGCTGGGCGCCCTGGGTCTGCACATTGACGCCGACCATTTGCACCAGCGGCATCAGCTGCTCGCGGTACTGCACCATGTAGCGGCCGTTGGAGAGCTCGATCTTGTCGGTGGCGATCTCCTCCAGCCGGGTGACGAGGCCGAGCGGTACCGCCTTGGGCTGCGAGGTGCCGGCGCGGAACACCAACAGCGAAGTCAATTGTTCGCCGGAGGTGGCATGGGCGGCTGCGCTGTCGTCGGCCATGCCATGGGCTGAGGAGCCCGCAGCGCCCAAGGCCTTGGCGATGCCGTTGGGGTCGATGATCATGATGACGGCGCCATCGCCCAGGATGGTATTGCCGGAGAACATGTCGATGTGGCGTAGTTTTGTGGACATCGGCTTGACCACGATCTCCTCGGTGTGGAACACGCCGTCGACCACGATGCCAAAAGTCTGGCTGCCGACTTGCGTCACCACGATAAAGCCGTTCTCGGGATCGGAGGTCGCGCCGTCGTCGATCTTCAGCAGCTTCTTCAGATGGATCAGCGGCAGCAGCTTGTTGCGCAGCCGCAAGACCGCGGTGTCCTTGATCCGCTCGATGCGGTGCTCGGAGTTGGCGCGGGCCCGCACCAGTTCGACCACGGACAATTGGGGAATCGCAAAGCGGTCGCCGCCGGCTTCCACGATCAAAGCCGAGACGATCGCCAGGGTCAGCGGGATCTTGATGGTGACGGAGGCACCCTCGCCGGCCACGCTCTTGATGTCGATGGTGCCGCCGATCTGGTCGATATTGGTGCGCACCACGTCCATGCCGACGCCGCGGCCGGAGACCGAGGTGATGGCGGCAGCGGTCGAGAAGCCCGGCGCGAAGATGAACTTGTGGATCTGGGCTTCGGTCATCTTCTCCAGTTCAGCCTCGGTGACGAGACCGCTCTGGATCGCCTTGGCCTTGATCCGCTCGGTGTTGAGCCCGCGGCCATTGTCGGCGATGCAGATGATGATGTGGCCGCCCTCGTGATAGGCGGACAGCCGGATGGTGCCCTGCTCGGGCTTGCCGGAGGCCTGCCGCTCGGCCGGGGTCTCCAGGCCGTGGTCGGCGGAGTTGCGCACCATGTGCGTCAACGGATCCTTGATCAGGTCGAGCACCTGGCGGTCGAGCTCGGTGTCGGCGCCGTGCATCTCGAGTTCGATCTGCTTGTTGAGTTCGCCGGAGAGGTCGCGGACGATGCGGGGCAGCTTCTGCCAGGCGTTGCCGATCGGCTGCATCCGCGTCTTCATGACGCCTTCCTGCAGTTCGGCGGTGACGTTCGAGAGACGCTGCAGCGGCACCTTGAACTCGGTGTCCTCGTTGCGGCGGGAGATCTCCAACAGCTGGTTGCGGGTCAAGACCAGCTCGGAGACCATGGTCATGAGGTGTTCGAGGGTGTCGACATTGACCCGGATCGACTGGTTGGCGATCTTGTCGCCTTCCTGGACGTCGGTCTCGGCGACGGCCGCCTTGCGGGCCGGCTTCCTTGCCCCGGCCGGCTCGACCGCGGCAACCGCAGGTGCGGCGGGCTTCGCGACTGGTGCCGGCGCCACTTCAGGCGCGGTCTCGCGGAAGGCGCGCTCGAGTTCGTCGAGCGAGACCTCGCCCGGACGCAACGGACGCTCCAGCGTCTGCACCACCAGGGTGCCCTCGGTCATGGCCGGCTGCACGGGAGGTGCGGCCACTTCAGGCATCTCGTCAACAGGAGCGGCCTCACCAGCCGCCGGCATCGACTGCGTCGAGCCTGACGATATCGACTGCGTCGAATCGGACATCGCGGCCATACCGCGCTCGACCATGGCCTCCAGCTGATCGATCAGATCGCGGTCGGTGCCCTCGGGCTCGGCCTCGGTGGCCTCGAGCCCGGCCAGGATCTCCTTGATGCGGTCGATCGAGGACAGGATCAGCGTCACCGCCTCTGCCTTGACCGGCATGCCGTCGCGGAACTTGCCCATCAGGGTCTCGCCGGCATGCGCCAGCGCTTCCAGCCGCGGCAGCCCGAGGAAGCCGCAGGTCCCCTTGATGGTGTGGACCAGGCGGAAGATGTTATCCAGGATCTTCGCGTTGTTGGGGTCCTGCTCGAACCGCACCAACTGATTGTCGACCGTGTCGAGGCTCTCGCCGGTCTCGGTCAAGAACTCCCGCAACAAATCATCCATGAAACTGGCCTCGAACGCAGTGGCGCGCGATATCGTCGCGCCTGACGGAACCGCGCCAGCTTCTCTGCAAACCGTTTAATATTGGTTGAGCAAATGGAAAAGAACGGGATCAACAAAGAGATAAGGCCGCGCGATCGGATCGCGCGGCCTGTGGTAACGCTTGATTAACGATGTTCCCGCCACAGCGCTCAGGCCGCGGCGATGATGACCTTTTCGCCGTCGAGCGTCAGCGTCACTTGCAAGCCGCAGGCTTGCGCCAACAGGCGCGTGTAGTGCGGCTGCACCGCATGCGCATCGACCGAACTGGATGACGTCGCGCTGAGGAGGTCGACGATGTTCTGCGGCACGCGGGCATTGAGACCGGCGGCCGTGATGCGGAAATTGATGGCTTCGCCCTCGCCGACCGGATCGACGACGAGCGTGCCACCGCGCGGGATCGTCTGCTGCGCGATGACAAGCATGTTCAACAGCAGCTTGACCCGATTCTTAGGCAGCAGGAGCCGCGGCAAATTCCATGTCAGCGTGACCTTGCCGTCCTCGATATGCCCCCTCGCCATGGTCTGGGCATCGCCGAGATCGATCTGCGCGCCGGCGGAACCGGCCGCTCCGAAAGCCAGGCGGCAGAACTGCAGCCGCGCCGAGGCGGTTTTGGCGCTCTTGCGGATCAGGTCGAGCGCGAACTCGCGATCTTCGGGCTTGGGATTGTCGTCAAGGACCTCGAGCCCATTGACGATCGCGCCAACCGGACTGATGAGATCGTGACAAACCTTCGAGCACAACAGCGCTGCGAGATCGAGCGCATCGGGAGCGGAACCGGGAGACGAAGTGCCAGACATTGATTGTTCCTGGAAAGCCGCACGCCGCTTGAGGGGTGCGAATCATGCATGCCTGTCGGCTTGATACACCGCGCAGACGCATGCTGCCAGCTTGCGGCGGGACTGATAAAGCATGATCCAGAAAAGTGGAAACCGGTTTTCCGAAAAGATCATGCTCAAACAAGGAGATGAGACTCGCTCATGAATGAGGCACAATCGCCCGCGATCGGCTGCGAAGCCGCCGCTACGCTGCTCGAATCGTTGACCGAACTGGTGATCCGGGCCGGCGAGGCGATCCTCGCGGTCGACCGCTCCGCGATGCGGGTCACCGGCAAGGGCGACGGCTCGCCGGTGACGGAGGCGGATCTGGCCGCCGACCACATCATCGTCGAAGGACTCACGCGGCTGGCGCCGCGAATTTCGCTCCTGTCGGAGGAACGCGTTCATCTGGCAAAGCCGCCCTACAAGGACAGTTTTTTCCT
This sequence comes from Bradyrhizobium genosp. P, assembly GCF_049949265.1. Classification (NCBI taxonomy): domain Bacteria; kingdom Pseudomonadati; phylum Pseudomonadota; class Alphaproteobacteria; order Hyphomicrobiales; family Nitrobacteraceae; genus Bradyrhizobium; species Bradyrhizobium genosp. P. Next base: position 7,706,078 of record NZ_CP188195.1, read on the forward strand.
GATCGATCCGCTCGATGGCACCAAGGAGTTTGTCGCCGGACGCGACGAGTTCACGGTCAATGTGGCGCTGGTCACTCACGGTGCGCCGCTGCTCGGCATTGTCAGCGCGCCGGCGCTCGGCTTGATCTGGCGCGGCATCGTCGGCCAGGGCGCCGAGCGGCTGACGCTGCGTGACGGCGTGGTTGCCGAGGCGGTACCGATCAAGACCCGCCGGTGTCCGCCGCGAGGTGAGGAATGGACGGTTGCGGTCAGCCGCTCGCACGGCGACGAGCGTACCGAAGCCTTCATTGCCGGCCGCATCGGCGCGATCCGCTCCGAGCTGGGCTCGGCGGTCAAATTCGGCCGGGTCGCCGAAGGACAGGTCGATATCTATCCCCGCCTCTCGCCGACGTCCGAATGGGATGTCGCGGCCGGTCATGCGGTCGTCGTCGCGGCCGGTGGCAAGGTGACGGATTCGCACGGCCGCCCGCTGCATTTCGGGCTGGGCCGCGAGGACTTTCTGGTGCCGGAGTTCATCGCCTGGGGCGACCCGGCCGCGGTGGCCTGATTTATTGCAATTTATTGCGCAAGATTTGCTTCCAGCTCTGGCCAGCGCGCCATCGCTTCCTTCAGGAAGCGCGCCGGATCGGCAGCAAAGGCGTCGCGGCTCTTTTCCCGGTTGAAGAGATAGAGCCGGTTCCCGGCGACCACAAAGAAGTGCGGATTGCCCGCACAGGTCACCCCGCGTACCAGATCGGTCGGATCGTAGCCCCCGAACTGCGGACCATAGATATCCGGGTGAGCGACGAATGACGCGCGGTTACCCTCGTTGCGGAATCGCCAGACTGCGCCGCCTTCGGCCGCTTCGAATTCCCGCCGTCCGAGGCTCGCAGCGGCGTCCGTGAAATAGGCGACGGGATCGAAACCCTCGATCGCGAGGCCGGAATAGCGGTTGGTCACCACCCGCTCGGTTGTGGAAGCCTGGACCGCGAGAGGCAGGCAGCTAGCCGCCAAAATGCCCGCCAACAGGCCGAAAAAGGCCATTCCACGGCACCAACCGTATCTTTCCTGCCGCTGTGCCGTCATAGTTGAAACCGATAACATTCGAGTCGAGGGGACACCGGACGCAACCTAGAGCCGTGCATGTTGGCATCAGGTTAAAGGGCGGCGCCCGGATTTCGATAGCAGGGGTTCTTAATGACTTTCGCATCACGCCTTGCCGCGGTCGCGTTCGCCGCGCTGATGTGCTGGACCGCACAGGCGTCCGCACAGCAGCCCCCGGCGCCGCAATATCCGCCGCCCCAGCGCGAACCTGGCCCGAATACCTATGGGCCTGACGAGCTGGCCAACGCCGGACACAGGTTCTTCGGCAATGTTTCGCGCGGCCTCGCTTCGGTCATTGAACGCGCCGTCAGCCAATGGGGTCTGCCCAACGGCTATGTGCTCGGCGAAGAGGGCTCCGGCGCCTTCGTGGCTGGGCTGCGCTACGGCGAAGGCACGCTCTACACCAAGAACGCCGGCGACCTCAGGGTCTATTGGCAGGGGCCTTCGGTCGGCTTCGACTGGGGCGGCGACGGCGCGCGCACCATGACGCTGGTCTACAATCTGCCGTCCACCAATGCGATCTATCAGCGCTTCGTCGGCATCGACGGCTCTGCCTATATTGTCGGCGGCTTCGGCATGACGGCGCTGACCGCGAACAACATCGTGCTCGTACCGATCCGCTCCGGCCTCGGCTTGCGGCTCGGCGCCAATGTCGGCTATCTCAAATACACCCCCCGCGCGACCTGGAACCCGTTCTAGGCGTCGTCCTTGCCGGTGATTTGCGTCGGCCGACACAGCGCGATTTAGCGATTTAGGTTAACCCGGCAATGGGCTGGCCTTTGGCCGGCCCGCCGTGGCATTGTGATTAACAAATTCCTTCTTCCTCCGGAGTAACCCTTCATGATCGAACCGATCATGTACGCAGCGATCGGTTTCCTGATCTCGATGCTGTGCGGCCTGATGATCGTCCCGCTGGTGCATAACCGCGCCGTACGGCTGACGACGCGTCGCATGGAGGCGGCCACCCCGCTCTCGATGGCCGAGATCCAGGCCGACAAGGACCAGCTCCGCGCCGAGTTCGCCATGTCGGCGCGACGGCTCGAGATGAGTGTCGATCAGCTCAAGAGCAAGACCACGAGCCAGCTCGCCGAGCTCGGCAAGAAGACCGATGCGATCAACCGCATGAAGATCGAGCTGGGCGAGAAGAACGCCGCGATCTTCGCGATGGAAGCGCGCGAGAAGGCGATCAAGGAGCAGCTTCGCGCCACCGAGGAAGAGTTCACCGCCAAAACTGAGCTGTTGCGCACCGCCGAGCAGGCGCTGGCCGACAAGCGGACCGAGCTTGGCAAGATCAACGCCGAACTCAACGATCGTTCCATGACGGCCGACAGCCGCCAGGTCGAACTCGTCACGGTGCGGACCCAGATCGAGGAGCTGAAGGGCCGGGTCGGCGATGCCGAGAAGGAATTCGCGGCGACCCAGGCCCGCCTCGCCCAGGAACGCAGCCAGTCGGAAACCGCGACGCGCGACCTGACCGATGCGCGCGGCCGAGTCGAAAATCTGAGCCAGCGCGTGACCGATCTCGACCGCCAGCTTATCGTCCAGGTCAAGGAAGCCGAGATGCTCGGCAACCGCGTCAACGACCTCGAAACGCGGCTTGCCACCCAGGGCAAGCTGCTGGCCGAGCGTGAATACGAGAACAACCAGCTCAAGCAGGCCAACGACACCGCCGAGCGAACCGTGAAGGAGCTGCGCCAGGAGATCGCCGCGACGAGCGGCGGCAAATCGCCGGTGCTCGAGAAGTTGCGCCAGGAGAAGGCCGCCGCCGAAGAGCAGCTCGGCATCGCGCGCGACGAACGCGCCAAGCTGCAGCGTGACATCAACGCGATCCAGCAGCAGGCCGAAAGCTCCTGGGCGACCGAGCGCATGGAAAACGCGCTGCTGCGCGAGCGCATCAACGATATCGCCGCCGAAGTCGCCAAGCTCGCGATCCAGCTGGAAGGGCCGAATTCGGCGATCGAGGCGATGCTGGCGGCTGAGCCGACCGTGCCGGCCAAGGCGGCCGCAAAGCCCGCGAATGGGGTTTCTCCGGCCAGTGGCGTGCCCGAGGGTGGCGGCACGCTGGCCGAGCGGATCCGGGCGCTGCAATCCCACGCCTCCCGCGCCCGGCAGCAAGGGGCCTGATCCCGACGGTCTTGACTTGACACCCCTACCCGGCACTTCGTAAATCGCGGGCTCGGACGAAGCGCCTTTCGACCGGCCGCAGACCAGCGGCCCTTCGCACGTCAAATCCCGGACGCATAGCTCAGCGGGAGAGCGTTCCCTTCACACGGGAGAGGTCCAAGGTTCGATCCCTTGTGCGTCCACCATTAGCTACATAAATCCAATAACTTAGCAGACCGCTTCCCCGTGAGAGTGCCCCGAAATATTCGGGGCACGACGGGGGCACACCTTAAATTCGGCACCGCTCAAGAAAAAATGGCTCGGCGTCTTACAAGGCTCAACGGACGCCCCGGTTACTCGCACATGAAGCGCTTCGAGTTCGACGAGATTTCCGACTTCATGAAGAATTTGTTGAAGCCACAATCGGATGGCCCGAAGCCCATGAACCTCGGCTTAGTACTGTCGGAGAACCTGCGCTTCTCAACGGCCCCCGAGCCGGGTCTAGAGCTCGTCGATATTCTGACGAACGCGACGCGGCGCGCACTGAGGGGGAACCTTCAAGCCGAAGGCTGGCAGGACATTCCCTCGATCATAATCGCCAGGAACCCGAACACTATCCAGTTGCTTTCGCTCGATTCCAACGTTCCTGAGAGCATGAAGCTGCCCTACGGGAAGACGGTGATGGAATTCCATAAAAACGCGAAGTCCATGCTTACGGCCAAAAACCACAAAGAGAAGTGGTGAAGCCTCAAGTGAAGTAGCCGTGCATATACCCATAGGTGCAGGCAGCGGCCCAAGTAACGCTCCAACGGTCCATGCCACCATGCGTCACGGTGGGTTTGCTTGGTCATTGGCCCATCCATTCGTAGACGGCTCGCGAATGACGAAAGCGCGTTTACATTCCGACTCCGAAACGTTGGTACGGAACGAATCGGAATCGAGCGAGTCAGCCGACGCAAATTCCAAACATTCTCCTACAGCGAGAAGCGGCAACGCCGCCACTAGGCGGCCGCTTGTCAAAAACCTCAAGTTGAAATCATAATCAGAAGTTCAGCGCCTCCTCCCCTCCGCGCTGAACAAGCCCACTCCGGAGCGCCTTTTAACTAGGTGATTTATGGCCACTAAGCGCTGCTTGTACATCTCGACGTTCGGCCCCGGTAACGCTCCGCCCCACAATGCCGCCGAGGCCGTCTACAACACACTTGTCGCACCAGTCTTTCGGATCGATTTTCCGGACTTTGAGCTAGTTCGGTATCAATCTGAACGGATACACGGTTCAATCAACGATAGACTCCTGGATGAGGTTCTGACAGCGGATTTGGTGATAGCAGACCTTACGGAGCTAACCTCCAACGGATTTTACGAGTTGGGAGTGAGGCACGCCACAAACCTCCCCACCATCTTGATGGCGCAAGCTGGTCACCCGCTTCCGTTCGACCATAAGGATTTTCGGTTTGTCGTTTACTCCTACCGTGCGACTGACGACGAAGTGGAGCAGCGAACCCGCGAAGCGCTCATAGAAGCGATCAGAGATGCTGACGGAACGCCTGCTGCACCTGGGTCGAATCTCCCCGCACAGAAGAAATCTCCGCGTGAGGCACGTCAAGAGCTGGCTTCACGCATACAAGAAGCTGCGGATGCGCTTTTGTCGTTACGGATAAATTCGGCCGGCGACATCGTCGCTTCCCTGCAAAAGATTTCTACGGACCTCGAAACCATCGAAGACGAGAATGCTCCTTCCGCAGTGAAAGACGCCGGCGAAAAGGTCTTAAAGGTTCTTTCGCGGATAGCCGACCAGCTTGCGACCGTGAAGGGTTCGCGCATCATCGTTGCAGGAATCATCTCACTTGTCTTGGGTGGTGCGGGGTACCCCGCACTCACGATTTACGGACTCACGCTCGCATTCTGGCAAGGACCTGAGATATTCTCAAAGGCAATCGAGGCGGTGGCAAAGCGCGAGCCGCGGAAGAAGTAGTTGTTCGACTCGAATTGAAATCGAGAAAATCGGTGCCGGATGATCCGGGTTGATGTTCGTCAGGCCACCGTAATCACGCGACAACATCAGCTTGTTTGTTTCTGGCACCGCTGGTTCGATTCCGGCCAGGGGCACCAACTAGGCTGTTCGCGCCCGTTCGTAAGCGCCCGCCGCCGTCCGCGCAGCGCTTCAAACCCTTGAAAAATAGGCACTTCTGCATAACTCGAAGTTCGTCACCGTTTGTTCTCATCCGATCCCAGCCGTTCGATTTGTTGGTATTTTTGTTGGTATCGGGAGAACAGACGTTCACGGCGACTTCCGTTATTCCCAACTAAGGAATCGAGCAGATGGCCCGCAAGAACGACGGCGCGCATGCAAATACAAAGCAGATCAGGACCGACGTCGACTGCCGCGCTGCCCGACCGAAATTCAGCGGGGGTGCGTGGAGCCCGGCCAAGATTTCGTACGTGACCGGCGGTGGCCTCTATCTATTCGTCACGCCGGACGTGGCCAGACCCGGCAACGCTGCTTCCAAACTCTGGCGGATGGGTTATCGCTTCCAGAACCGTCAGAAAACCTACTCCATCGGCCCTTACGGCGATGGTAGCGATGGCACATTCTCGCTTGCCGATGCCCGGCGCAAGCGCGACAAGGCCAAAGACCAGCTCAAAGAAGGCAAAGACCCGAGCATCGAGAAGCAGCTGGCCAAGCACAGGCAGGCGGCCGCCCGGTCTTTCGAACAATGGGCCGACGAGTGGCTCGCAAAGAAAAAGGTGGAGACCCTGCTTAGCAGATGAAAGCCTTCTCCGCGGCACGATCCGGTTGAAATCCCGATATCGGCCTTACTTTGAGCTGTGATTGATTGCCGATTCTGGATACACGAACAGATAGGTGTGCAAATCCGATAAACGATGGCTATGGCTCGCAAATCAAACCGGAAGTTAGAGGCAGGCCCATCGCATGGCCTGGTTTACGACGTTCGAACTTTTCGGCGCTTGGTTCATGCAACCGGCAATTTAGCCTCAGGACTAAATCGTAATCGACAGGTTATCGCAGTCGAAGCAATTGACACGATCGTCAAGGCTTTCATGGCCAACCCAATCTACCGAAACCTGCTAGCGGCAGACGCATTCCCTCGCGCTCATGCGAAAGTGAGAAGTGGCAAGGGCTTGCGGCCTGTAAACGAGGGATTCGACGTGGTCTGGGCGGCCGCGATATTATCCCACTATACTGAGGAGCTAAATGATTACCTTCTTTTGAAAGAACGATATTCAGACTTCTATCTCGGATCAAATTTTCAATCGGCGGCGAAAGTTCTAGACGACGTAGAGAAAAAATTTGGCTTATCGTTGTGGGCTACCAATGCACACCTATCCATTGCGCAAGTGACGACCGGGATTGCTGGTCAAAAAGCAGCCCTCAATGAGATCGTCAAAGTTCCGGGCATTGATCCTCTGTATGCTTACATTGCGTTCTCTTGTAGTTACAGCCTCGAGGAAAACGTCACGCTCAACGATGTGCGGCGTGAATTTTCGGACCCATCCAACATTAGGGACTATTTCCTCTATCACGTTAGCCCGTTCGATCTCGAAGATATCGATCATCCCCACGACGTAATAGCATTAGAGGCTAGCTCTCCAGTAATAGACCGATTCGAGACGTTAGTAGACATGATGTCACTCCTTTATTTGAGAGGAAAATGTCAAGCCGAGATCAGGCAGGCAGTTTCGTTACTTGAAAGTATCAGCGACCAACGAATTGCCAATTTACAGTTTATGGTGTCCGTCGATGGCATTCCCCCCACTCAGGCAGCCGATTTCCTGACGGCCTGCGACCAATACACGTTGGGCAAGCATGACCTAGCAGCGAACTCGTTAGACTCGATTCTCAAAGTAAATCCTAGCGCAGCATGGGCCTATGAACTGGTCGCGCGGAACGACAGCGCCTTGCAAAGAACCCGGAAGGTTCTGACGATCGCTGACGCTATCATTTGCGAAACGCGCGCATTCCTTGATGTCTCAAGCGATTTATCAGCTGTGCGCCGAAAGCTTATTAAGATTGGATTTCAGACCCGCAAGCTGGTTGCAGCCAGGCTGATTGCGGGTTTGCTCGATAGAGTGCTGGACGCGCCGATCTCCGAAACAGCATCGCCGAGCCAAGGTCTGAGTTGTCTTAACTCCCCGCTAGTTCAGCCATCGAACTATGGCTTCTTGAGACGAATTAATGAGAAGGCATTCGAGCGACTCTTAGGCAGCCTCAAAGGCTCGCCCTCGCCTGCTCACAACGTAGGACTCATTTCCGTTTCCGACATGCCTGATGCGGAACTAAAAATGAGCAAGCTGCACATACCTGCAAAGCGCGCCAGTCTATATCTTGCATACAATGCTTATAACCGAAATCTTTACGAGGAAGCCGCGCAGTATCTTGCCAATTATCGCTCGATCGACCCTGCAAAGACCAACGCACGAACTCAGACGTTCCAATACGCACTTAATAGGCAACAAAACCGGCTGGACGTCGCGCTAAGCGATTTTGTCGAAGCATATTTCGCGAATCCGTTGTCTCATTCGCTCTATTCAATGGCGGAGTTTGCGAGCTGGGCTATATCTCAGTCAGCCGTGGACAAGTGTGCCGCCGATCGAGCAATTTTGCTTCACATATATTCCACTTATTATTGGCCTCGACACGATGGAGACTTGTCCGATGCGCTGGAAGATACGTTAGACTATTTTTGTGTTCGTACGCCTAGCGGCCTAATCGATGCATCTCCTGATCGCGTACGCCTTATCTACATTCTTCGGTTCGTCGCCAATATAGAGCGCCTTGAAGACACAACGCGCTTCGATTCAGTTGACGAAATAGAAGCCGAGCGAATTTTACTACTTCAGTGGCTCGTACAAAATGACGCCACCAATAGAGCCGTCTATACCTCGGAAATTTCGTCCATAACAAAGGATCAGGAAGTCGCAAGGCTTTCTGCTCAATTTGAGCGAAGTAAAATTTATGTACACGAAGAGGGCATCAAGAGAACGTTTGATACGGAAATCAGACCGCTATTCGTTCGATATCGACAACTCATCTTAGATCCGGTTGTAGGCGCTCAGGTCGATCAAATCGAGCAACGAATCCGAAAGCTACTGAAAGAATCAGACTTACAACTAACTTATCTGATCATTCCATCGACTGAACGAGACTCTCTGTTCTTCGCAATGATCCAGCGAGCTTACCAAATCCTCGTGCTTGATCCAAATCACGGCTTTAAAACTTATCTCAGCACCAGGATTTTGCATGGAATTTTAGAAGGTGAGCTGCGTGCGAGCTTCGTTAGCGAAGGTCTCCTAGTGTCGGTCGACGGCAAAAACAAAGAACATGAGGCGCTTGAGCGCTGGCGAGATAAATTTTCGTACTTGCGTGATCACGAACTTCTGGAGATGGCGAGATACGTCGTTAAGTTTTCAGACGGCGTGATTGAGGCTATTACCGAATTGAAAGATAGACGCATACGGATTCTATCCAAGGAGTTACCGGAAGGGCTATTCGCGGTGGAACTGTCTGATGCTTCTCTTAGCCGGCTAAAGCAAAGCCTGACAGGCACAACTACGTACGAAGAGTTCTTAGACCGCTTAATGCAGAATTTTTGGGAAAGCATTGATGCATGCCTGCGTGACGTCAAGCTGGAACTGTCCGGGAGGTTTCGCAAGCAGATCATGACTTGCTTTGACACCTTAGAATCTAATCTAACTTCCACGGCATTTAGTTCGAGGCCTGCGGAGGTATTGGATGCGATCGCACGCTGCCGAACGTCGTTCGGCTTCGATTTGCAGCGAGTCATCGCTTGGTTTGCGCGCGCCGGTTTATTGGCCCGTGAGCCTTTTCTGGCGAGCACTGCAATTCGGGTGGCAGGAAGGATCACCAATAACTGCTATCCCCAACATCCACTGGATATTGCAACAAACGCAACCGAGACAGTTGAGATTGACGGGGAGCTATTGAACCCGCTTGTGGACTTACTAACGAACTGCTTTCAAAATGCTGCCGAACACTCGGGCTTTGATACGAGAGCTCCGGCCCTGAAGGTGAACGTGAACCCCGACGTGGACGGCGGCTTGGCCTTCGAGGTAATAAGCGAACTATCTGAAGTGATAGAATTGACGAACTGCCGAAACGAAATCGAGGGGCTTGTCGAGGAAGACGACGGAGCCAACCCCACGGCAGTCGCTGGTGAGGGCCGAACGGGAATTCGAAAGATTAAGCGTATAATTCGACATGATTTTCAATCGAACAAAAAACTCGTGGTAAATGTCACCGATGATCGTTCTGTTTGTGTAGTCTTCAGTGTTCCGGGAGAATATGTCCGTGAACGTTCTTATCATTGAAGATGATTCCCAAAAGGCAGAGCGTGTCGTCTCTGTAGTCAAGGCTGTCGCTCCTCAGGCCTCGATCGACGTTTGCCGATCCTATCAGAGCGGCTTAAAGTTTCTCGATAGACACGACAAAATTCGCCTAGTTATTCTGGATGTTAGCTTGCCGACGTTCGATCCCGATCCTGCTGTTCGCCATGGAAGGCCTCGGCCGCTTGGTGGTTACGATATTCTTCGCAAGATCAGACGGGCTGAAAGACAACCGGCAGTGGTCATCCTCACAGCCCTTGAGCACTTTGGTTCGCCTTCTCAGCAATACTCCCTGGAACAGCTTAGTCAAAAATGCGCTGAAGAATTTCCCGGCTACTTCAAGGGCGCCATCTACTACTCACAGTCCCGCACCGGGTGGCGCGACCAACTTATCGATGTAATTCGAGATATTAGCCAATGATTTCCATTCTTCTAGTCGAGGACAATCAAGCGAAGATTACGGCTGTTGCGTCGACAGTCGAAGAGTGTGGAATTGATCACACGCTGAAAGTTGAGATGAATGTAGTCGACGCGAAGAAGCAATTACAGGAGCGTCGATTCGATCTATTGTTGCTCGACATAAATCTTCCGCGCCGAGCGTCGCTTCCGCCAGAGAGCGACGGTGGGTTGGAACTGATGCGCTGGCTTAAAGCAAGAGGCCAATCCTATCGCCCATCTCACGTAATAGGACTCACGTCGTTTGAAGAATCGTTTCAGCGGGCCAAGTTGGAGTTTAACAATCTTATTTGGCAGGTTATTAGCGTTAACCTCGATGAGGGCGCGTGGCGATCACAGCTTAGGGAGACAATCTGGGCAATCGAGCAACAAATCCGACCGCCATTTATGGGGGACGGCGCTTCATTCAAGACTGATGTGTTTGTTGTGACTGCTCTTGCTGAACCAGAATTGAGCGCGATACTGGCGCTGGAAGCTGACTTTCAACGCGTACAAGTCTCTCATGATGCAAGTTTGTATTATAGCGGGAGGCTGGTAAGAGATCGTCAACGCGTCAATGTGATCGCCGCTTCGGCGTCAGACAAGGGGCTGGCTGGTGCTGCGATTGCGGCGACCAAGGGGATAATGTCCTTCTGGCCACGTTACCTTTTCATGACGGGGATCACCGCAGGTGTTAAGGGACGTGCAGCGATAGGCGACGTTGTTTTCGCCGACCTATCTTGGGATTGGGGCAGCGGTAAAATCAAGACAATCAAAGGTAAGGAACAATTCGTACCGGCACCTTACCAGAGGCGGCTAGATGAAACTATTTCGCGCCAAGTCAAAGAGCTGAGTAAAGATGATGCATTTCTGAAAAAGATTTGGCTCGAAACACAGCTTCCGAAGCCAAAAACTCCTCCTCGAATATTGCCAGGAGCAATGGCATCAGGCGCCTCAGTGCTTCAGAGCAGTGGCGCCGTGAAGAAAGTCATTGATCAGCACAAAGACCTCATTGCTGTCGAAATGGAGGCTTTCTCAATAATGTTCGCCGCGCAAGCCGCACCCCTGCCTCGACCGCTTCCGATAGTCGCGAAGAGTGTTTGCGACTACGGGGACGGCAAGAAGAACGATAAGTATCAAGCGTACGCTGCATATACATCTGCGCGGGTATTTGAAGAGTTCGCGCTGCGCTTTCTCGTGCCAAAATCGGCGCATTGACGACGCGACGCCAACGACGCGATTCGCGTGGCGAATCGTGTTTTGGCTGCAGAGCCGGGTGCCACCCGATGCACGGTTCCGTTGAGCACGATGTTTAGCCTGAATTGGTGCGGAAGACTGTAAGCGCGATATCTCCGCACCTTTTGCTTTTGAGTGCTCTGATGCATGAGGTGTCCACCAAAAGTACGCCTACGATGAAGACCGCCTTGTGTGAATAAGCTCCGAAGCGGGACCCTTGCCGAAATCGCGCCAACCTATTGAATCAGCTAAGGAAGCCAGCAGCGGGGTGGGGTCCCCACCTCAAATGCAATTCGTGGCGAAGTATCAATGCCTTGAGGTTGATCTGGGCGGGGAACTTCGGTGCTGATCGACACTCCAGCTATGACAACTCCCGCGATCTTGTGGGCGTGTGCGAGTCCGTCGGGTGGTTGGCGCAAGGTCGGCGAGGTCTTATGCGCGGCATGTGACGCCGTGCCGGCGGCCGTTCCCAACGAGTTTCGCGAGAGGTTCCGACAAATGAAGTAATAATGGCTCCCCTCATTCCTTCGAGTATTGGCGCTGCATCTTAGCGTGATTTTCTTGATGGCAGCCTTGAGGGGATTGCTGCGCAGCAGGCTGATGACGCCTATCTGACAGGTTGCGTTAGGAACCCTACAAACAAAGGTTTGGCAGGTGGCTAACTCAACAAGCTTAGGTATCCTAGCGGCATCGGTCGCACAATGCGCGGACATGTCAGACGAAGGAGATCGCAGATGGCCTACAAGAAACTCATCAATCAAAGCAGGCTGACGCTTACGGTGTTGCTCATCACGCGTGTTGGCTCGGAGCCGAACCAGTACGGACCGATTGTCCCGGCGGCGCTACCGGCGGGCGGCAGGCAGACGGTTGAGTACGGCAATAACAGAATCCTCTCCTCAACGGGCTCGTGATTTCCTCGTCTTCCGATGGCGCGTTTACGAACGCCTCGCAGAGCGTGACAACTGGCGGCAACAGCTGGGACAATCTGCTGAACACACACGATACGCTGACCTTCAGCGGAGCAGCTGGCCTGAACGTGGTGGGCTCGAATACATAAACGCAGCCAGGCAACCGGAAAGCCCGCCGCCGCAGCCCTGTCCGCGACTTAGCGAAACTGCTGTCCGTTAGTTAGCGAAACCGCTGTCCGGTTTTTGCGAAATACGCACTGGACAAGCTCGGGATCCCACGCGCCACGTTTTATAGATGGTATGATCGCTACCGTGAGTGAGGGCGGCATTGAAGCGCTGGCCGATCATCGATCCCGACCTGACCGGGTCTGGAATCGCATCCCCGACGACGTGCGGGGCCAGATCATTGATTTGGCGCTGGAGCTTCCGGAGTTGTCGCCGCGCGAACTGGCCGTGCGGTTCACCGACGAACGGAAGTATTTTGTCTCCGAGGCGTCGGTCTATCGGCTGCTGAAGGCGCATGACCTCATCACCAGCCCGGCTTATGTGGTGATCAAGGCGGCGAACGAGTTCAAGGACAAGACCACCGCCATCAACCAGCTCTGGCAGACCGACTTTACCTGCCTCAAGATCACCGGCTGGGGCTGGTACTACCTGTCGACCGTGCTCGATGACTTCTCGCGCTATATCGTGGCTTGGAGGCTTGGTCCCACGATGTGTGCCTCCGACGTCACGGCCACGCTCGATCAGGCACTCGCGGCCTCCGGCCTTGACCATATCACCGTCGCGCACCGGCCGAGGCTTCTCAGCGACATGGCTCGAGTTACGTCGCGGACGATCTGGCCAGGTGGCTCGACCATAAGGGCATGCAGCATGTGCTGCGGTGCTCCGTATCATCCCCAGACCCAAGGAAAGATTGAGCGCTGGCATCAGACTCCGAAGAACCGCATTCTGCTCGACAATTACTACCTGCCTGGCGATCTCGAACGGCAGGTACGCGCCTTCGTCGAACACTACAATCATGTCCGCTATCATGAGAGCATCGACAACCTCACGCCTGCCGATGTCTACTTCGGCAGGGCGGAAGCGATCCTAGCAGAACGCAAACGCATCAAGCTTGTCACTATCGCAAACCGCCGCTTGCAGCGTCAGCTGCAAGCCGCTTAAACTCTAAACCCTGATGAGCCAGAGCCTCCCTTCTCGAAAAGCCCGATAAGTCTCAAATTGTCTGACGACATCGCGTTGGAGTCGTTGAGCCAGCGATCGAGGTTCACCGTGTTCCATTTGATCGCGCTGCGCTTGAGCGAGGGCGAAACCGGGTTGTTTGCCTGCGGTCTTGCCGACGATCCCGGCGAGGGAGGGACCGATCGGATTTCGCCCCGCGTCATCGAGTGGCAGCCAGCGCACTGCTGGCCAAACAGCCGCGCGCCCGACAATGGCGCGGACGCCGGCACCGACTGCGCGTGCCCCTGGCTTAGCTTGGCAAGGGTGAGGAATCCAAGAATGAGTCCGATCCAGATGAGTTTCCACCGGTAGCGATATAGGGCGACTCGCATCGATGATGCGCCCCGCTCCGCCTATTCCAGGAAATCCAGCACTTCTCCACTTGGCACGTATGTTGCTGAGCGGACTCAAGCGGTGGCCGTGCCTGATGATCGGGTCATGTCGTCACAGCCAAACTGCAAAAAGCCCCGCCGCGCCAGGGAAAGGAGATTAGCGATGACTGAGGCACTCACACTCAACAAGATCACAAGCCAGAAGGGCATCAGTATCGGGGAGGCGACGCGCCTCATCGCCGATCTGGGCTGGACCCCGTCCTATGTGCAGGACGCGATGGCGTTCCCGACCGACTACAAGATCAGCAAGACGCCGCGCGACCCGATGAAGCAGGTGCTGCGTTCCTATTTCCCCATGCAGGAAGAGAAGGACAATCGCGTCTATGGCGCGCTCGACGCAGCCTTGCGCGGCGACATGTTCCGCAACGTCGAGCCGCGCTGGATTGAATGGATGAAGCTGTTCCTGGCGATCATCCCCTTCCCCGAGATCTCGGCCGCCCGATCAATGGCGACGCTCGGGCAGCTCGCCCCCGGCGATCATCTGCGCACCGGCTTCACGATGCAGATGGTGGACGAGTTCCGGCACTCGACCATCCAGATGAACCTCAAGAAATGGTACATGGAGAATTATATCGATCCGGCCGGGTTCGACATCACCGAGAAGGCGTTCGGCAAATGCGCTGCGACGACGATCGGGCGGCAGTTTGGCGAGGCCTTCCTGACCGGTGATGCGATCACCGCATCGAATATCTATCTCCAAGTCGCCGCCGAGACGGCGTTCACCAACACGCTGTTTGTGGCGATGCCGTCGGAGGCCGCACGCAACGGCGACTACGCGTTGCCGACCGTGTTCCTCTCGGTCCAGAGCGACGAAAGCCGCCATATCGGCAACGGCCATTCGATGCTGATGTCGGTACTGAAGGAGCCAGATAATCATCTGCTGTTGGAACGCGATATTCGTTATTCCTTCTGGCAGAACCACATGTTCGTTGACGCGATGATCGGTACGATCATCGAATATGGCACCAAGAATCGCGACAAGAATAAGGAGAGCTACGCGGAGCTGTGGCACCGCTGGATCTTCGAGGACTATTATCGCACTTATATGCTGCCGCTCGAAAAATACGGCATCAAGATCCACCACGACGACGTCCATGAGGCGTTCGATTCGATCGTCAAGAAGGGCTATGTCCACAAGGTCGCGCAGTCCATCTCGGCCGGCTGGTGGGCGAATTTCTGGCGGATCGAGGCGCAGACCGAGCGCGACTTCGAATGGTTCGAGGCCAAGTATCCGGGCTGGTACGACGAGTTCGGCGCCTGGTGGGAGAATTACGAGAAACTTTCCAAACCCGGCAGCGAGATCATCACCTTCGCCGACACCGGCTACGTTTATCCGCATCGCTGCTGGTCGAGCCTGCTGCCATGCGTCGTCCGCGAGGACTTCTGCGTCGACGAGGTGGACGGCGAACTGTTCACCTATGCCAGCGAGGTCGACCGTTGGACCCACAAGGAAGCGTTCGCCGCCGAATATCAGGGCCGTCCGACCCCGGCGATGGGCCGCTTCTCGGGCCGCCGACAGTGGGAAGAGGTCTATGACGGCTGGGATCTCGCCGACGCCATCGTTGACATGGGCTTCGTGCGTCCTGACGGCAAGACGCTGATCGCTCAGCCGCACATGTCGTTCGAGGAGAAGGACATGTGGACGCTTGACCATGTCCGAGGCCACACCATCCGCAGCCCGCTGCTCGCGCTGCGCGAACTGAAGCCCGAGGCGCGGGCCAAACATGTCGAGGACTATCGCAAGGGTTTCAAGATCCGCCGGATCTGACCCCCGCCGGCCGCCGGGGAGGTGGTGTCGCCGCCTCCCCCGGCATCCGCTGCGACTGCCTCACGGAGAATGATCATGGGACAGGAAATGCCTCAGCGCAGGCCGGCGGTGCACAAGGTGCGCCTCGAGCCGGTAGGGGTCGAGATGGAAGTGGAGGAAGGTGAGACCGTCCTCGACGCAGCCTTCCGCCAGGGCGTCGCCCTGCCGCACGGTTGCAAGGAAGGGCAGTGCTCCGCGTGCAAATGCATCCTCAACGAAGGGGATGTGGAGATGCTCAAATATTCGACCTTCGCGCTCTCCGACCCGGAGAAGGAGAGCGGTCGGGTCCTGCTGTGCCGGACGCTCGTCTATAGCGACATCGAGGTCGAGCTGCTCAACTATGACGAGGACCTGCTGTCGCGCTCGATCGCAGTCAAGGCGTTCAACGGAAAGCTGGCGAGCGTCGAGCCGCTGACACACGACATCGTTCGCATCGCGATCGACCTAGACGAGCCGATGAAGTTCTGGGCCGGACAGTTTGCGGACCTGACGCTCCATGGCGTGGAGATCACGCGCTCCTATTCGATGGGCAATCCACCGAGTGAGCCCGATCGCCTGGAGTTCATCATCAAGCGTTATCCCGGCGGTGCCTTCTCGACCGCGATCGGCGAGGCGAAGATCGGTGATCCGATCACGGTGAAGGGGCCTTATGGCTCTTGCTTCCGTCGCGAGCAGCGCGACGGGCCGATGATCCTGGTCGGCAGCGGATCGGGCATGGCACCGTTGATGTCGATCCTGCTCGACCAGGCGGCAAGCGGCGAGACGCGCCCGGTTCGCTTCTTCTACGGCGCCCGGACAACGCAGGATCTGTTCGCGCTCGACGTCTTCGCCGACCTTGAAGCGCGGATGCCCGACTTCAAGTTCATTCCCGCCTTGTCACATGTCGAAGCGGATTCGGAGTGGAACGGCGAAACTGGATTCATCCACGACGTGCTGCGCCGCCACCTGCTCGACATGGAGAATACCGAGGAAGCGGACGCCTATAGCTGCGGTCCACCGCCGATGATCGATGCCGCACTGCCGACCCTGCAAATGGCCGATATCGACCCGGCCAGGATGTATTTCGACAAGTTCACGCCCGCCACCCAAGCATGAGGCCGAATGCCCAAGAGAGAGAGGGAGAAGACGATGTCTGGACGAGTGATGGAGCAGGAGCAGAGGTCCGCAGCGGCGGGCGCCAAGACCTTTCCGGGATCGGATAGCCGAGCCTATAATTATTTCGAGCCGAAGGGGCGTCGGGCGACGCATTACGAGGACGTCACCGTTGACGTCCAGCCGGACCCCGAACGCTACCTGCTCCAGAACTGGATCATTTCCTTCGGGGACGGCACGCCGACATACTCGAAGGAGTGGACCGCGCTGAAGAGCAGCGACTGGCACCTCTATCGCGCGCCCGACCAGGAATGGGAACGGACGCACTATCAACGCCAGTCGACCATCTGCGGCATGATCAAGAACGTAATCGACAACGCGCGGCGCGCCGGCGCACCGAGGCGCTTCGACAAGGCGTGGGTGAAAATACTGCAAGATCATCTGGGTGCCTTCAAGCATGCCGAATATGGCATGGGCACCGCGCTGATGCGCGCGCAGCGCTACGGCTATACCCAAATGGTCAACAACGCGATCCTGACCAACTCGTCCTACAAGCTGCGGCTGGCGCAGGATCTAACACTCTATATCGGCGAGATCGCGCTCGACATCGAAGGCTTCGACGTCGACGCCGGCAAGCGCAATTGGCTGGAGAACTCGATCTGGCAGAAGGCTCGCGAAGTCGTGGAATCTGCACGCGGCGCCGAGGATTTCCTGGAACAGTATTTCATCGTCAACGTGCTATTCGAGCCACTGGTCGGCGAGTTGTTCCGCTCTGGTTTCGTCATGCAGGTCGCGGCGGCACAGAACGACTATTCGTCGCCCGCCGTCATCTCAGCGGCGGAAGCGGATTACGAGCGCAACCTTGCCAATACGGTCGAGCTGTTTGCGACCCTCGTGCGCGATCCCGCGCATGGTGAGGACAATCGGCTCCTGCTGAAGGACTGGTTCGACAAATATTCGCCGATCGCGACCCAGGCGGCGCTCGATCTGCAACCCATCTGGTCACAGCCGCGGGTGAAATCCGCGCAGTTCGCCGAATCTTATGCGTCGGCGATCAACCGCCTGCAGGCGATCGTGTCGGAGATCGGCGTCTTCTCGACGCAAATTCCGATGCCGGAGCTGCAGGTCGCCGAGCCCGTCGAATAGTCGCGCCACGAAAGGAACCCACAACATGGCCGTTACCACCGGGCAGCAGCTCTTCACGCCGCTCAAGGACATCACCCAGGAACGCACCATCTCGCATCAATGCGGGGTGACGATGAACGACAGCGTCGAGGCACGCTGCATCGCCGAGATCATGGAACAGCGTCCCGGAATCAAGGTTACCTACCTGCCGGCGATGATCCGCGTTGACGGCGAGGGTAAGATCGTCTTCGACATGGCCGAGATCAGCGAGGCGCTCGGCCGCGAGATGACACCGCACATCTTCGAGATTTCCACCTCCACCCATTACGGCCGGATGGTGATGATCGACGAGAACACCGTGATCCTCTTCGGGGACATGGACGAGGCGCTCCAATACGAATGACACGATCGCGCGCCGGTGGCCGCTCCACCGGCGCGTGCAGATCCCCCTAGCCAGACCGGAATGACAAGGCTCGGCCCAACGGATGGCGGCGCACACAGGAGACGATGGATGGCCAAGATCATGCTTTTCGATGCTGAAGCTAGGGCGGCGCTTGCGCGCGGCGTGGACCAGCTTGCCCGCGCTGTAGTCGGTACGCTCGGCCCCAAGGGAACCAACGTCATCATGGATCGCCCGATCGGGACGCCGTTGGTGTCGCGCGATGGTGTCAGCATCGCGGCCGAGATCGAGTTACCCTGCCGGTTCGAGAATCTGGGCGCGCAGGTTGTTCGCGAGGTGTCCGCCCAGACCAATGAGACCGCCGGTGACGGCACCACGACCGCGACAGCGCTCGCCAATGCGCTGGTGCAGGATGGCGTGAAACTGGTCGAGCACGAGCACAAGGCGGTCGACGTTGTCGCCGGCATGGACCACGCCCGCGATCTGGTCATCAGAGCACTGCGAGAGGGCTCTCGGCCGCTGCGTCAGGGCGAATTGCGCATGGTTGCAAGCGTCGCGGCCACCGAGACGTCACTGGGAGAGCTTATAGCGGAAGCGCTCGAGCGGGTCGGCATCGAAGGCGTCGTCCATGTCGAATATGCGTTGCCGGGCTCACCGACGCGGCTGGAGGTCGACGAAGGGCTCGTGCTCGATCGCGGATTCGTATCGCACCATATGGCGACCGACAGTTCAAGCCTGGCCGCCGAACTCGACAATCCGGCGATCCTGCTGACCGACCACAAAGTGCCATCGGCCGAGCCGATCCTGCGTATCCTCGACCAGCTCAAGGAAAGCGGGCGTCAGCTGCTGCTGGTAGCGGACGAGATCGCGCCTGAGGTCATCGCGGCGGTGATGCAGGCTCGGCTTCAGGGACGTGGCACCGTCGTCGCGATCAATCCGCCGGAATTCGGCCATTGGCGCAAGGCGATGATGGAGGATCTCGCGATCATGACGGGTGGCCGGGTGATCGCGCGCGACCTGGGTGCCCGGATCGAGGAGGTGACGATCGCCGATCTGGGCAATGCGACGCGCGCGAGGGTATCCGCATCCGCGACCGTGATCGTGGGCGGCAATGGCGACAAGGTGGCCATCGACGGGCGGCGGCAACTGGTCCAGAAGCTGTGGGACGAGGCACCGCAGAATATCGAGCGCGACAAGCTGGCCGATCGCCTTGCAAAGCTTACCCGCGGGACCGCACTCCTGCTCGCAGGCGGCGCCACGCCGGTCGAGCAAAAACGCACGGCGCAACTCCTCGAAGATGGCCTTAACGCAGCCCGGGCTGCCCGTGGCGAAGGTGTGGTGGCCGGTGGCGGTACTGCCCTCGCGCAGGTCGCAGCGCGGCTCGATCCGTTGGTGGATCAGGAGGTTGATGGCGCACGAGCCGGTGCGATGCTGGTCCGCGACGCGATCAAGCGTCCATTGGCGATCATCGCCGGCAATGCCGGACAGGATGGCGCTATGATCGTGACACGGGTCGTCGCCGAGCAGCCCGGCACGGGCTTCGATGCCAGGAGCGGCAGATTTACCGACATGTTCGAAGCCGGCGTCATTGATCCCGTCAAGGTTACCTGCGCCGCTCTCGAGAATGCGGTGTCGGTGGCCAAGCTGATCCTGACGACCCATTCGCTCGTCGTCGACCTTCCCGAAGGCGTCGATCCTACCGCCGGCCCCGCGCGCGGCGGCGGTGCCGAAGTTTACGGCCGGAGCTGATCGGCGCGGACCGACGATCGCCATCGCGTTCGTTCCGCTCCAAGCGTGCTTTCCGAGAGCGGCACGGAAAGCACCCCATTGTGTTGGCTGCTATGGGGCCGGGACAGGATATGACGTCTGCCCGGACCCTTTGCCAGAATCTCTTGAAGCATGTGGAGGCCCTGTCGGAGCAAATAGCAGAACTGGAAAAAGGACTACGCAGGCGCGCCAGACGGGACGAGGTCGCTTCACGTTTAATGACCGTTCCGGGGGCGGAGCAATCTGCGCCACAGCGATAGAGGCCTTGGTGCCCTCAGCGGAGACCTTTTCCAAGGGTCGCGATCTTGCGGCCTGGATCGGTCTCACGCCCAAACAGAATTCCTCCGGAGGCAAAGACAGGCTTGGCAAGATCTCCGGGATGGGCCAGCGAAATCTCCGACGCCTCCTTATTCTTGGCGCGACCGCCGTGGTGCGATGGGCAAGACGATATGGATCGCCCGTCGGATCATGGCTGGCGAGAATGCTTTCGAAGAAGCCCCCAAAGCTGATTGCGGTCGCTTTGGCGAACAAATTAGCGCGCATCGCGTGGGCCTTAATGGTCCGCGGTGGCGTGTACCAAGCTCCGGCGTCTGGCCCAGCGTAACGCAAAGTCGCAAAGCCACAAGCCGCGAGACGTCGGGAATGTGGTAAGGTCTAAGAGAGGATTATGGGCAATCGGTCAGAGACTGGGATTGGAAGAATCAACAGGTGGATGAGTGCCAACGAGCACGCTTAGCCGAATTGGATCCAATCCACGTATTCCATAAGGGCCCGCGACGTGTCGAAGTCGCGTCACGAGGCCGGACACACGTCAGCACCCGACCACATGCTCTATATCGAAGCACCTGATCCTTCGCCTCGGCGAGTTGCTCGAGATTGTTGACGAGATCGACCAGAAGAAACTCCTTCGTCAGTTTCCTCGGAAAGTGCGGCTTCACACGGAAGGCAAACGTGCGGCTGCCCGGTCGAAAGTCGCCATGGCGCTTGTGATTGTAGACGACGGTCTTGTCATAGAGCTGCGTCGTTCCCAGTCCCAGGCTGTTGTACGCGTTGGGTGAGGCCAGCAGAAATCGGTCATCCTTCAGGAACGCGCCAACGACATCCTTGTCAGAGGCGGGTGCGGGGCCGAACGCTCTTTCTTTCGAACAGGCGTAGAGGCCGCCTGACAGCTTCTTCAGAGCTCCCTGCTCGACCAGTTGCTTGATGTGCCGATCGACGGATGGGCGGCGGCGATCAAGGTGAGAACGCGCTCTCATTCTGTTTGTCGCTCCACAGTGCATCGCTGTAGATCAGCGTGAGCGGACCAACAGCGGGGTTCTCCTGTTGAAGACGACTCCCAGACCTTGCAGCTCATATCGACGGTTTGCGGGATGCATCGCCGTGCAGATCGGCAGTCTCGAGTTGCGAGAGATAGCGGACGATGCTCTCGCTGGCGTTTCGCATTTCTTATTCTCGTGACACCCGCAGACGCAGGAATGATCACGTGACCAAACAAAGCTACGACGACACTTGGCAAAATCCTGAGAACTACCCAAAAAAAGGGGCCATGGCGCGATGCCGAAGCCGAAGCCGAGGCTGCTGCTGCGCGCGCATATGTCTCGCGTTACTGCCTCGGAACGCCTCGATGAGAACAATTCGCCTATCGCCGTGGTCTGAAGCCGTGCAGATTGAGCAAATTGACGAAGTCCTTTGCTCCCGACGGGTTCGCCTTGACCGCTTGTATGGCCGACTCCATATCCTGCGACGGCCATACCTCAATAGGCATTCGCCAGTCTTGCGTGAACCATATGGACATTTCGATCTAAACGTGAAAGTCTGTCCCAATCCCATTTCGAAGTCGATTTGTGTTCTTCTTTCTGCCGCCTCGATGGGGTAGCGACATGATTGAAGCTGTTGCCGACACGTCGTTTTCCGAACACGTCCGACTCTGGCTGTCAGTGGTGCTCGGCCCAGCCGTTACTGCCATAGGGTTTGCGTTCATATACAAGCAGCTACAGATCTCCGCGCGGCAAGCGAAGGTCGCCTCAGATAACTATTTTCTTTCGGTAGAAACAGCCACGCGGGCGACAGTGCAAGCTGCTGAGCAACAAAATTGGAAAAAGGCAGAATTTCTAGCTAATCAAGTCAAGGACTTCTTCAGCGACGAGAGTGTCGAGCGGACGGTATACATGCTCGACTGGCACATCAGAAAGCTCGTCATCGCGGATGATGACGACGAGATAGTGCTTACGCTGCATGATGACAGAGTTCTCGCAGAAGTGGCAAATCGGCGTAACCTGCGCGATGAATTCCTGAATACCGGCCGATCGGTCGTCGTCGCGCGAGCTCTTCGAACGCACGATGACAAAGAGTTTTCAGAGCACGAAGCTGTAGTACGAGATAATTTTGATTGGCTTTTTTTTAGGCTCGGACAGTTTCAACATATGATCCAATCTGGACTATTCACGTACCAAGAAGTCGATATTCACATGAGTTACGTGCTAGATCTTGTTTCTGGTGGACTGGATTATGTATCCCCAGCAGTGACGGCTGCCATCGCTCGCTATGTACGCGAATACGACTTTCCGGCAACCGAGGCGCTCATGGACTCTCGGATCGACTGGCGCGAAGGGAAGAAAACAAAGCCATAGGAGCTCCAATCGCAAGTAGCCCCGCTAGGCTGTGCCCTTGAAGCTCAAACAGTTGCTTGCTGTGGGCCGCTACGCCCTCGGTCGCGATTTTCATCTGTGCAGGCAGAGCTGGGGGGCATTTCCGGGGAAGTGAATAAAGGTCCTGGCCCCGAGCTGATCCGGACGCCGAAGTGCTTGAGGTGCGCGTCGGTGGACCGCATCAAGCCACTCGGGACGTGGCGCGTGCTTGCGACGCGCCGCTAAGAAATTGAAGCCTGGGACGCACGAAGCGATCTTCATCACCAAGAGGTAACCGTTCATTAGCTCAAGGAAACGTCAGCGTTTGAAAAGGATCCGCGCCGTTCGCACTGATCTGCCGCCAATCGAAGGAATACTGTTCTTGCGGCAACCAATCGTCCGGTAGTTTGATTTCGAAATAGCCACCGATCGCCATCTCGTATCCGGGGACTGGGCTACTGTTACCAGTGTAGCCTTCTGGACCAAACTCTATGGTAACAAACTGCGACGCGAGGATTGCGACGAGGCCGCACATCGCGTCGAGCATATTGTTAAAATTGCTCTGATCAAAGTTTTCGTGGCGCGAGTGTTTTGCGCTGTTATAGGCTTGGCACCAAGCCAGACTACCGCCGATCTTCCATGCGGCGAAGGGAGTACGAGGATTACTGCTCCCTTCCAGATCGGTAACCGTACCTGAACCGACGACAAGTGATGAGTCGGATCGAGCTTGCGATAGTCCTTCATACTCCAACTGCCGGAACCCGGGTAGTTGTTTTCTGCCAAGATTGCTTTGCAGTTCGCTTCGACTTCTATGCAAGCACGCGTATGCAGCTCGTGGATGCGATACGAGTAACAATCATTGTTCTTGTCCGTCGGTTCCACGTAATTAAACAGTTCGAGCACATCCTTTTGCAACAATTGAAAGGCTCGAATATAGTGCACTGGCTCAGTCGCATACAGCGGATGCCTAACGTAGTGTCCGTACCCGTAATATTTTCCATTGGCGTCCGGTGTGCCCCAAAGTGATGGACCACCGATCTTACATCGTAGCTTTTTTGCCCCGCGTGGGAGAGACCTCCCCGGCTGATTTCGCGATGGCGCGGCGTTAGACATAAATCTTCGTCGATGCCGCTTCGCTCCGATACCGGTCGCCGTTGCGCAAACAGCAAGTATCGCGACGGGCCATCAGTGTAAGTGATTAGCCGCGCGATCAATCGTTCCGAAAGGCTCGAGGCTCCAGTTGCTCCCCATTGAAAATATGAAGCATCCCGCGTCAAAGATCGAGAATTTCATTCCGCTGCCGCGTGCCCCGGCCACAACCGGACGCTCACGAAACCATAAATGCATTTGGGTTCAGAGCAAAAAAGAAGACGGTTAGCCCTTTCGCCTCGAAGTACTGCAGAAACGACCCGATCGTGAAGTTTTGACGAAAGACCCCAGGCACCGACTGGTTCGAAAAGACGGGTGTGGCATCGACGGTACCGTTGCCGGCCGCACCGACGATGCCAACGTGCCCATGCTGAGCTCCCTTTGTTGGAGCTATGATAATAGCGCCGGGTTTCGCGTCATCCTTCGAACCCAGCTTGACATGCTGTGTTTGCAGAGCTCGGAACAAATCATCCGTACTGAGTCCATTTTGCTCCGCGGTTCCCGAAATCGGTTTGCCGAGCGCGAGCCTTGCGACTTCGTTTACGGCCCATGCACATGCCAAAATGCCGTTGTCCGTACCGGGAACGTTGCTTGTCACATGGCCTACGAACGCTTGAGCGGTCAAAAACATCCTTTGGCCGATGTCGTCGTCAGCCTTAGGAGCCGGTCCCGCTGGAGCCGTAACCTTGCTTGGCTGCTTTTGTTGTTGGGCTTTGCTCAACTCCGCGGCAACGGCAGCCGGCACGCTAGCACCCGGCTCGATCGGCAGGATCACGGTGTCGCTGTAGAGCAACTCGGGCTGCGCATCGCCAAGTTGGCGCATCAGCGTCTGACCGCCTTCATTCGGACCGGTCAGGTTCAGGAGCCAATACACATTTTTGCCGCTGATGGTCAAAACGACCAGCGTGCGCGTCATGTCCGTCGGAAACGTATTGGCGTCAATCGTCTTCAAGTCGACGGTGAAGGTCGGTGGATCCGGCGACTTGCCGATGTCAACATTGTCCGGGATGGGAACAGAGACGGTGCAGCTAGCGTCAGTGTTTAAGCCGAGCGCATGCGCCAGGCCAGGTGAGAGATCAGCGATGCGTCCGGTGTCGATATTTGGACCCCAATCGACCGGGGTCGCCATAATCGATTTTCCGTTCGCGGAAACGGTAACTGATTTTCCCCGCAAGAAATCAGGCGGCGTAACCGCATAATTCCATCGGTACGCCATATAGTTGAACGCCGGATTGAGGCGTCTTGCCAACCCTGTCGTGCCCGGCGGCTGTGCAGTCAAGAGAAGCCCCGCAGGTGCGTTCAGAGCCTGAGCGTCGTCATACAACGCCAATCCCTCATCAGGACTGACGCCCATATCCTGTGGGCCACCAAACGTCGACATCTTGCCGCTCTGGGTTATGCTCCCCAGAGAATCGACATCGCCGTCGATGAACGTTGCCTCAACCGTGAACGTTCCCTTGTTGTCATTGATTGCGGTAATCGTGTTCGCCTGGACCGAAGCAAACTCCTTGATTATTTGCTTCAGATTGGCTTCCGGCACTTCGTCTAGTGCTTCAATCTCGACCGGCATTTATCGATTCTCCCAGCCAATTGGCACCTATAGTTTCCCTGCATCCTTCAGTGCTTTGACCAACTGCTGCCGCTGGGTCGTATACTCCGACCCGTGGACAACAAGCGGAAGTTTCCTGATGGCCAAACCCAGCTTTGCCAAATAGGGCGCGAGCGATTGCACGCGGTCGTTGTCCCAAGTCCCGGTATTGTTGGGATCGAGATAAGTCTCGAGCACGGTGGAATTAGTATCCGTGAAAAAAGCGGCCCTGGTGACTTTCGGCTGAGCCGTATTGTCGACCACCAGGCTCTTCTTTGGCGGCACCGTCGCTCCGCTATGCACGAGGGTGGTCGTCGTGTTGATGTTTGCTTCAATTGTCGTAGGCATGCAGAGACGCAAGTAGTTGCGCAACAAATAGATCGCCGTTGCCTGGTTCGTCACCTGCCAATTTTTAATCTTCTCCCGGTACGCCCCTTGCGTACCGTAAACGACTTCCTGGATGGTCGACTGATTGACCGCAATAAGCAGCCGGCTGTTCCAGTTCGCATAGGTTGCGCTCGCCAGGCCGAACGCCGCTGTCACTATGTTGAGGGCCTCGGGGTTAGATCCCGTAACGGTCATGATCGAGTGAACTGCCGTATTGATCGCGGAGATCTCGGCTATAACCGGCTCCTTATCACGACGTTGAGCATCGATCCAGGTCAGAAAGCCATCACAGCGCAGATCGATGTCGTTCATGCCGGCTTGCACGAACACCGCCCAGTCGCTGCCGCAACTCGAGCCCGCCTGCTGACAGACGAAGTTGATATAATCGTTGAGAAGAACTGCCTGCTTGGCCCGCTCAGGTGTGTAGAGGTCGACCCCTGCCCCTTCGTTCAAATAGGTGCGTTCCGTAACCGGATCGCAACCGGACAGGAACACTGCCGCGCCAACGCTGACCACAACTTTTACGAACGCGCTCATTGTCGCCCTTGCGCGCACTCAACCAGAGCTGTTGAGGCTCAATTGATCAAAATAAAATTAAATTTTTGCGTTAAGACAAGTTAACAGCAGCCCCCTCGCCTTGCCACCTTTGATTGAGCAGAGCGAGTCACTTTTCGACCGCTGTTGCAGAACGGTGACAACTACCGCTTTGGTTGTTGCGCTCAACGTGCATGCGGATCGCGACCAATATTGCTGTTCAGCGAGCTAAAAGATCCAAGCAGGCCGGAGAACCCCGACGACCCAGCCTCACTCGGCGCGACGAGACCATGGAAGAGCGGCAGCCGACGAGGTGCAAGGTCGGAGTGCTAGGTGTTCTGGTTAGACGAGCGGCCACAACGACCATTGGACTGAACGCAATCCGATTTGGGGCGTTTGGAAATTCTTGGAAATTGCGGCGCCACCAGCGTATGAGACGTAGCTCAGCCTACGGGCCCGACGATTGGGGCGGTGACGTCCCTGCTCAGTCGACAAGAGAAAGCCGCCTCCTCGCGCGCCAATAGCATACCCGCGGGTACGCGAGCGAGCTCGACGATCCGCGTGCCGAAGGTCTCATCAGGTCTGCCACCTCAACTCCAAGAGGTCCCTTCTCTACCGAAAGTTGCCAATCGGCAACATGTCGTTCTTTTTCACGAGTTGCTAATTTACTCATCTTGCACTTTTACGTGTAGCGGCTCTGACTAAGAGCATTTGTGTGGGGCACGCGCAATATCGGGGGGTGAGCCATGGCGAAGAATGCAAAGCGGAAGGCGGGCGCAAAGAAGACCACGGCGGCGGCGAAAGCCTATGCCAAGAAAGCACCGGCATACGTTGCCGTCGCAAAAAAGAAAAAGACGAAAAAGGCCGCAAAGAAGGCCACCAACGCCGATAGATCGCTCGGTTGCTGCACCATCATCTATGACGATCACTCGGAACAGGTACCGAATGTGACCCAGCAGCAATGCACCCGTCTTGGCATCGCCCGCGGCGGAACAGGTCTATGGAATCCCGGATCGTGCGCCTGAGCTGACACACTTCTCTTTTCTATTGCGTCGTAGTCGTTTTAAACTAAACGATTGAGCCATGCCATGCGGCAGTCGAAGGCGTTTGCCTGTATTTCGTCGTTCGCGTTTGCTTCAATTTTGGGCGGCTGTGCCGTCCCGCTTTACGATGTGCCCTACACCAATGTCGGCCATCCCACGGTCAAAACGATCGTCGAGCGCATCGAGTGCGAACTCAAGGATCTGGTGCGTTCCGACATTGCTGATCGCAGCGCACCGTCAAAGATCTACGGCGGATTTCTGTTGAACCAGGACTTCGACGTGCTGATCTCGATGTCGATCGACGTCACCAACTCTGGCGGCCTGACGCCAACGCTGTCATACATGAATCCACCGACATCGTTCACGTTCAGTGGCAGCGGAACGCTGAGCGAGTCCCGCGACCACACCTTCACAGAAAACCTGCAGTTCTCGGTGCGTCAGATCTATATCGATTGGTATTCCTACCAGCTTCCGGCGAAAGCCGGTCTCGATCCGACATCCCTGGGTCTGACCGCCCACGAATGTCCAGAAGCCAACACCAACCTGGCCGGCACGCTCGGGATTGTCGACTTCGTCGCCATGGCGGCCCGATCCGACGGGCTCGATTTGCAGAAGTCTTCCGACGACGGCGTGTTCGGTGGGACAATCCAGTTCATCGTGACGAAGAGCCTCAGCGCGGTCGGCCCCACCTGGGCGCTGGTCAATTTTAACGGGCCTGGAGGTCTCGGCGGATTGTCCCAGGTCAATACCGACAAGATTACGCTTGCTTTCGCCCGAGGCACAAACCTCGGCAAGCCCATGCTGCTGCCGACACTGGCTCAGCTGAGAAAGGGCATTTTCGCAACGGCCGCGAAGCGACCGACGAACGCCAGAGCCTATATGTTCCTGCAGCAGCAACTGACCAGTGGGATCACCACGCAGCTCGGCATCCTGCAGAATAACCTGCTGACAAGGCCAGGGAGGTAGGAGAAGCGAATTCGCACAAGCCCGCGGTCGCGCAAGGTCCATCGTTGGGCCTACCCGAATAAGCTCCTGGAGTCTGCTGCTCCGACCATTTGCAGAAAAAAATCGATCTTCCTACGTAATCGACTCTAGGTAGAGAGAACATTCCGTGCTATCTGGGCAATGAAATTGCATTGCTGATGTGATGAATTTGCGTTGCTCTGGCGAGAATTGGGACGATTGGCCGGGCACGACTTGATGTCTCATGGAAATTCTGGCGCGCCCCCCGCTCCGGGAGCGCGGCGCTCTTGGCATTTTACGCTTGGTGCCGTTGTCGGCCACCGTTGGGCTGTCCGCGGGCTCCGTTGGTCAATCACGAAAAGGCCGTCGTTATGGCAAAACGAGCGCAACTTGGGACGCCCTCCTCTGGTCAGCCCACGAAGCCCATGGTCGTGGTCCGAGCCTTGCTGAATGAAGAGCTTTTCGAGGCTGAGGTCCGCAAGCCCGCGCGGCTGATACGCGTCGCACAGGAATGGAACTATATTTTGCGGGTCCGCGCACGCTGGGCGCGCGACGCCGATCTTCGTAACCAACTTGGCCAACGCGCCGTCAAGGACCTTGGCTCGCTTGGCATTTCTGAGGTCGAGCTTCAGCGCCTCGCCTCGGCCGACAGCATCGAAGTCGAACTCGCCAACCTCGACGGAAGCGGCTTTGAGGACGGGGATATCTACGAGGCAGCGTCGGAAGCGCCGTGGGAGTATCTGATCAGCGCCGCGACGCGCGCCCAAGGCCGATTTCGCTCGCTCCTGATCACGCGGCTTTTGCGTAACGGATTGGGCGCGGTAACGCCTCACCCGCCCAAGAGCGTCCTGTTCGTGGAAAGCGCACCAGGCCGTTTGAAGGATGAATATTCCTTTGAGGAGGAGGAAGAGCGGATCTCGGCCGCCGTCGGTGTCGGCAACACGCGGACAGCGCTGCCGCCCGCCTGGAAGACGGTCAAGACGCCCTCTGTCAGCCAGCTGACAAGTGAGATTCGCAGTGCGGAGGTGCGCAATGCCCCGTGGGAGGCCGTGCACGTCACCGGCGTCGACAACCACCAGGCCGGATGGTTCATCAAAGGCTTCTATGAGGACCTCGAAGCTAAGAGTCCCGAGACACTCAAGGCGGTGATCGATGCGCATGGGCGCCTGACCGATGGAATGATTCTTTGGGAGGGCACCCGGAGCGAGCTGCCGGTCTCGTTTCATCAGCTCGGGCAAGCGCTGGTGGGAGATAAGCCAGCCCGGATCGTCACCCTGAACCTGTACTACTCGGGCGCCCGGATTGGACGCGAGCTAGTCAGGAGAGGTGCTCACGTCGCCCTCGGTTTCCTCGACGAGATCGACGACGAGGTCGCCGAGAATTTCTTTCAGGAGTTCTATTGGTCCTGGTGCCGTCCCGAGGACGCTATTCTTTCCATTCCCAAGGCCTTTCTCAGTGCCTGGAGAAAGGTCAGCGGAAAGAACCTGCATGGCACGTCGATTGTCATCTGGATGGGACGAAGTGTCTTTGAGACCGATGCCCCATCGGCAAAGCCGCCGCGTCAACGTGCGGCTTCGAAACGGAGAGCGGCCCGATGACCGTGATCAAGAAAGGCAAGGACGGGCTGCAAAGCGCATCACCCGCGGGCAAGCTGATCCAGGTTGATCTTCAGGTCGATGACACGATCAATTATTCGCTGTTGCACAACAATCGCGCGTTGCTGAACAAATTCACCCTGACACGGCTGACGCCCGAGCCCGTGTCCGATGTGACGGTTCAGGTCGAGCTGTTCGTTGGCACCGAGCACTATCCGTATCGGCAGACCATCCCTGTTCTTTCGGAACTGCAGCTTCATCTGTCGTCCATGGTGACCATTCCCCTCACCTCGGTGCTGACGCGCTCGCTGCACGAGCGCGTTCACTCCACGGTCTATGTGAAGGTCGCCTGCGAAGGCCAAACAGCATACGAAGAAACCCGGCGCGTCACGCTCATACCGGTCGATGAATGGCTTGATGACACCGACAACAATCCATGGCTGCCCTCCTTCGTGTTGCCGCGCGATCCCGCGATCCTCAAGATCGTCCACTCGGCAAGGCGCTATTTGATTGGCATCACGGACGATCCCGCCGCAGGCTTCGACGGCTACCAGGAAGAAGCTGCAGCCGTCGACAAGCAGGTCCAGGCGCTCTGGACGGCCATCGTCAACGAATACCGGCTGCAATATATCAATCCACCCCCCGCCTATTCCGAACAGACGCAACGCCTGCGCACGCCAACGGAAGTCTTGAAGTCGAACAGCGGCACGTGCATCGATCTCGCGCTTCTGCTTGCGGCCTGCTTCGAATATGTTGGCATCTATCCGGTCGTCGTTCTCCTCTCCGGGCATGCCTTCGTCGGCTATTGGCGGTCCGACGCATCCCACGACGAACTTGTGGTCGTTGGCAAGACGCCTCCCACGGTGCCAAAAGTCGGCGATAGCATCGGGCGCACGGCGGGGCTACCTTACATCGACAAATACGGCTGGCGCCTCACCCGGCTGAACTATGCGGAGATCTTGGCCTATGTGACGTCGGGCGATCTCGTCATGGTCGAGGCGACGTTCCTGACGGGTGCGAACAGCTATCAATCCGCGGTCGACGAAGGGCGCGCCAATCTGCGCAGCCTCAAGGAATTTGACAGTCTGCTCGACATCCAGCTCGCGCGCACCGCTGTTCCGCCGGTCACGCCGCTTCCGATCATCAGCGATTAGGCCGGAACCGTCATGCCGCAGGAATTTTCCGAAGATCCCACGCGCTTTCAGTCGCAGATCAGCGCATCTGAGGCGTGCGACGACCTCTTCGCGGATCTGTATGTTTCCTACGACGCCGAGAGCGAATCGATTGCGGGCCTGCGGCGCCGGCGGCGCCGCGCCGCGAATACACCCGATGACCCGATCAAGACGGTCTCGCTGGTCGAAGAGAACGGGGTGCTGTACTGGCGGGACGGAATCCCGGCGCCCGGCCTGCCGTCCCGCCGGCGCCGCGCGTCTCGCGGTGAACTCGCCGGTCCGCCCGGAACGATCATCATCACCAAGGAATTCCCGGTGCTGGCCCCCAACAAGGTGGTGACGGCGGTTGCTGCTATTGACCGGCGTCTCAACCAATCATTGGACGTTTCGTTGCGCTCGCGGCTGCGGCTGTTGCGTCAAACCAGCGACCCGATCGCGACTTTCGTGCTGGATCCTGGTGAAATCAAGGGGCCGTTCGGCGGCAGCACGCTGTTGTTCGTGCACGGGACCTTTTCCAATGCCACGAACATGCTCAACGAATTTCTCGCAACGACGCCCGGCGAGCAATTCATCAACGGCGCAGTGAGTGGGGACCACAAGTACGACCAGGTCCTGTTCTTCGAGCATCCGACCCTCGCCGTGAGCCCGGTCATCAATGCGCTCGAGCTCGGACGCTGTTTTGCCGGCTCGTCCGGCCAGATTGACGTCGTCGCGCATAGCCGGGGCGGCTTGATTGTGCGCTGGTGGCTGGAGGCGTTTGGCAGCTCGCTTGCGCCCAACCCGCAAAGGCCGGTTCGCGTGGTCTTCGCCGGCTCTCCGCTGCACGGAACGTCGCTCGCTGCCCCGGACAAGCTGCAAAGCGCGCTGAGCCTAGTCTCCAACATCGGATCCTTTGCAGAGGCGACCCTCAAGATCGCCGGGGCCGCCAACCCGTTCCTCTGGGTTGGCGGCAAGCTGGTCGAGGTGATCGTCTCGGTCACCGGGGCGCTTGCCAAGACACCGATCGTCGATGCTCTCGTCGCGCTGGTGCCGGGGTTGTCCGGTCAGTCGGCTGTTTCCAACAACTACGAGCTCAATCGTCTGCGCCTTGGCCCGTGCGCCGTGGAGCCGGACTATTATGCAGTTCGGTCCAATTTTGAAACGCCGAATCCGGGTTGGCAATTCTGGAAAAACTTTCGCGTGGCGCGGCTTGGTGATCTGGCGGCGGATGCGATCTTTGAGAGCGAAAACGATCTAGTGGTGGATACCGCATCGATGACCGATCTCGGTGATCCCGACTTCGCCCTGAAGATGTCGGCCGACATTTGTGACTTCGGCACGTCGGACACCGTTTGGCACTGCAATTATTTCCGCCAGCAGAAGACGGTTGACTATATCGCGGCCAAGTTCAGCTGAGACGGGGTACTGCCAACGGTCGCGCATGCTGCGAGTAGATGCGGCGCAGCTGTCTGCGCAGCGGAGCCAAGGCGTGAAAGCCGCGACCAAGCTTCGCGGACGGTCCGATCAGGTAGGCCTGCAGCTCGTCGGGAATGACATGCTTGGCATAGCCGGCCTCGGCGATCTTGTGCTCAAGCCTGGCTGTATTGTGGCGCGCGATCGCCTCGCGCACGCGATCGCGGTAGGTGTGATCGACGAAATAGAGCGCGTGAGCCAATTCGTGCTGCAGGGTGGTCTCGCCACGGCCGTAGATGCCGATGACGTAGAACGCCTTCCGTAGCTTGGCGAACAGCGCGAGCAAGCGCTTTTCCTTTTCGCTCAACGGATCGAACTTGCCATCATAGAATGGACGCAGCGCCGTCGACGGCACATTGAAGCCTGTCCAATCCTGGTAATATGTAAAGTTTCCGTGCCGCTTGGCATACCAGTCCATGTACTGCTCGAGACCGAAAACGCGCCCATGAAACTGGGGCGATTCGTAGTGCTCTTGAATGCGTAAGAACGTCGCCGTCAGCTCATATTGCGTCTCGAACTGCAGCAGATAGATATTGCCGGCAATTTTGTGCTTCCGAATCCGCATCCGACGAGCTCCTCAAGGTCCGGATCAGCGGACTATGGCACGGGGGTTGCGAATGGGCGATATCGATCAGGTTGCGGCATCGCCGAACCAAACGCGGCCGTTTCACCCGTCCGACTGCCCGCCGTTGCGGATTGAGCCCGATCTCGGGCCGGCGAGCCTGCCGGCGCTGAGCCTCGCGCAGCCCAGCGACAAATACCGATTGCCGCACCAGAACGCGGTTTGTAACTAATCGGGCGCAGGCGAATATTGCGGACGCTACTTCTTTGTTGATATTTTTACGCGCTTCGTCATCTGAATTTTCCGAGCGAGCCGAGCGAGGTCTCCCAAGCGATACTCAATTCTGATTGCCGCGGGCTGTGTTTTTCTGGCCGGAGCACCGGCACATGCCTGGAACAGCTTTGGCCACATGGAGACCGCAGCCGTTGCCTGGACAAAGCTAACGCCGGCCGCCAAGACGGAGGCAACCCGGCTTCTCAAGCTCAACCCACAATACAAGACCTGGACCCGGGGTGTATCAGCCAGCCCAGCGCGATCAGGTGGCATTCGTGAAGGCGGCGACCTGGCCGGATGAAATCAAATTGCTGAAGGGTTACTCGAACGATGCACCGCCCCAAAGACACCGGCGGCGTCGCAGAATATCGGCTACAAGGATCACTTTCGCCACAAATACTGGCATTTCATCGACGAACCATTCTCGACGGACGGGACGCCTTTGAAGCAACCGGTGGCGCCAAACGCACAGACGCAGGTCCCGCTGTTTCGTCAGACTTTGGCCGACACCGGTGCGTCCGATTCGGTCCGGTCGTACGATCTTGCCTGGTTGCTTCATCTGGTCGGTGATCTGCATCAGCAGCTGCACGCAACGTCGCGCTTCAACAGCGCCGAGCCCAACGGGGATGCGGGCGGCAATGACGTCAAGATCAGCTGTGCGCTTTCCTGCGACAGCGCCAAGGAGCTGCACGCCTTCTGGGACGACCTGCTAAGCCGGAACAATGCGCCCGTGCAGGACGCCATCGATGCCGCAGGCGCACTACCACCGGCCGACGCTCAGCAGGCATCGCAAGCGGACGAAAAGGATTGGATCCAGCAAAGCTTTGCGCTCGCAAAGAGCCAGGTCTATCTGGATCCGCCTGTCGGGAACGGCGACGACCCCTTCGCGCTGACGGGATCGTATCAGACCGGGTCGCTGGCGATCGCAACGAAGCAGATTGCGCTCGCGGGCGCCCGCTTGGCCAATCTGCTGAACGACGCCCTGAAGTAACCAGTTCCTGGCGATGCACAAGCGGCCGCGCGGATGGCACCGCGCGGCCGGAGCGCAAGGCCAACTGTCAGGCGGCTTCGGGCTCAGATGCCGGTCGTGCGGCCATCGGGTTGCGCAGCGGTGCGGGCAGCCAACCCTTGCCCGCACGGCGCTCGGCGGCGGCGGCGGCAAGCGTCTTGAGACCGGCGAGGTTTTCGGCGGCCTCCTTGGAAACCCCCTCGCGCACGGCGTCGAGAATGCGGTCCTTGGAGACGCGGCTGCAGCATGCCGTGGGCTGCGATGCTGGCGGCGAGCGCTGCGACATCCTCGGCGGAATGCGGGGTCTTGCGGGCGTTGCGCGGGGATTTCTTCCAGCGGTTGAGCGGGATGAACTCAAGCTTCCCGCCATCGATCGGCCCGCGCGCCGATCGAGCTCGCTGCAAAACGCAGGTGACCGATGGGCTGCGATGCTGGAGGGGCGCGCCGGAGAAATTCGCGGGCAAGCACTGAAGCTATCCATGATGGTGGACCTGTCCGGATCTTTCGCATTTCAATGCACGCCGAGCGCTATCGCGAGGCGTTGACGCGAGGGCGAGTTGCTGCGGCGGCCGCAACGCCGGTGCGAGCGCATTCAGCATCCTCGTGTCACCGGGACCGTTGTAGCATCGCGATCACTCTGGGCGGCCACTCCCGGCAAGTTGGCTGGCAACGCGCTGTTGCGGCCGAGGCGCTGCAGACTCTGCTGTACGCCTGAGCAGCCTGCAACGTGCCCGGCACTTCGATTTCAAGATGTTTCGCCCAAGGCGATAGTTTTCGCCTGTGGGTTGCATGGCCCACACAACTGTGATCTCCTTTGATGCAGGGGATCGGGGATTTCGGACCGCGGTTATTCTCGCGGCCGGCGCTCTCCAGGCATTTTTGATACGGATTATTCGCTTCGACTTGATCGCAAGCGTAGGGCGGAGCATTGCGCCATGACGAAACAGCCTGGCAAGAAGCGGGCAAAGGCACCCAAGCGCAATACGCGAAAAGCTGGCGCCAAGAAAAAGAGCGGGGCGGCCAAGCGACGAGCTCCGCCAAAAGCTGTCGCAAAAAAACGGTCTCACAAAAGAGCCGTGCAAGCAATCGACAGGATTGCGAGTTCGACGAGTTACGCGGATCTCTTTGCCGATCATCTGATCCGTTCAGCGCCGACCTATGCCAGCCTGCAAGAGCGGCTGACGACATTTCTGCTGGCAGACTTCAGCGCCGTTGTTAACAATCCGCAATTGAACGCGGCGGTCCCCAGCGAGTTTACGACCAATCCAAATAATTTGGATGTTAGCTGCCAACGCCTTCGATCGAACTTTCAGAACGATCCGTCATGGGGCGTCGACGCGGCAAGATTCACATTGGACGGCGGTCGTCTGCTGGATGCGATCAAGGCGTACGACGCGCAGCACGCAGCAGATCACAGGACAGCAACCTTCGGCTGGTTGCTCTCGCTGATCTATCACTATGTGCTTGCAGCCAGAAGGAGAAACGCGGCATGAAGCGCGCGGCTTTCTATCTGGCGGCATCGGCGGCGAGCGTCCTACTGTCTGCCGAACTTGCCTATGCGGACGACGGCGGTGACTGCGGAAGGTCCTATACGACGCCATTTCACATCCTGCTGCGCAGCGATTTCAACGACCTCGGTCCGCTCAGCTGCACGCACAGCCAGGTAGCCGCACAGGGGGCGACGTTCTCTTACGGAAACAATCTTCTCACCGGTCAGAATTCGGCGGCCGCCGACGGTCTGGTGGCGCTCGAGTACAGTTATGTCGACAGGGCGGCGACGTTGTTCAAGGCCGCCGCGATTGGCGTCTATACGCAGGGCGACGACACCTATCAATTCCAGCCCACGAGCACGCAAGCGTACAACGGCTACACACTGACGCCCGGCGGCTTTGCCGAGGTCGTGCTGGTCAATCCAGTTTTCGGTTACGGCTCGGATGATTTTCGCATACGCGACGGTGAGGCCATCGCAAGCACGGGGACAAGATCGAATAGCTTCGTCGGCGAATGGATCCCAAGCTACCGGCTCGGGAATCAGCTTCAACTCGCATTGCCCACGCAGTTGGGCAGTGCACCGATCATGTACACGTTTACGCCCGAACTGATGGTGCAACACGACCAGTTCGACAGCGGACCGAAGACGGCTTCGCTGTTTGCCTCCCGCAACCAGGCCTTGCGGATTGGTCCCCAGTTCCAACTGATCTTGACGCCTGACAGCCACGTCAGCGATTTTCTGACGGGCGTCGGTCAACCGGGCAATCTCGCGCCGGGTGACCTGGCCAGCATGCTGCAGCGATTGTCGCTGACCCTGACCAATCACGAGTCGTGGGACCAATATACCGGCAGGGAGTTCAGCTGGTCGTCGATCGCGCTCGGCTATACGTTCGCTCCCTGGCTGCAGTTTCCCAACGCACCGAGCTTCGGTTTGAGCGCAAGCTTTGGCGTCGGCAACTCCGAGGCGACCGGCAATTACATGAAACAGTTCAAGATCGGTCTCGCCGCAAAGCTGTAGGCAGCGGACGCCCCGATCGTTCAGACAACAAGGGCCTTGCTGTGTCTTAGGATGAAGTGAACGCCACATCCGGATGTCAGCCAGACCGACGGATACAGCGACACCGTACCGTCTTCTTCAATTCGGAATCTCCATGTCGGGGGCGTTGCTTGAGACAGGCTGATTTGCCCGATCTCGCCGCAATGGTCGGGACAGTTCATCATCAGCCATTTGGGACCGGTGGTTCCCTTGACGATGACGATCGCGTTTTCATCTGCGAGCCACGGCGCGGCCTCGGCCTGGGACTCGACCCAACGCACCGATCCATACGGAACGGTGTCGCGATATGAGACGGCGTGCATTGGCGCAGGTTGCTCCTCGGGCACAGGCGCAAGCGGCACCAGCCAGCGCCACAGGGCTGTGAGCCATGCGATGAAAGCTCTCAGGATCCACATAGAGCAGCCTCAGCACTGAGGATCAGCCCGGCCGGAAGCCAGTAGGCCTCCGAATTTCTCTTCCCCCACCAGAGGAGATGGGCAGCGACCACGATTTGATATTCGATCTCGCTGACAATTCCGCCCATCTGAAGTCTGACCTGGCAGACCGCATCGGCACGTCGATTGTCGGACCGCGGCATGGCCTTTGGGGTCAGCAGCGGTGCGGTATAGAGCGCCTGCAGAGTTAGGGTCCAGTCCGGGGCCGGCATCCGGATCGAAGGCGATCGCACATTCCAGCTCGGCGGGATCTCGCGACGCCGGCGCGATCCCACTGCGCAGAAAGTCGATCAGCACGACTTCGCCCGACTGCCTGACAAAGATGTTTTTCAGATGCAGATCGCCGTGCGAGCACACATCATGTACCGCCATGAAGGGCATCCCGCGCAGCTTGTCGAGCAGGTCTTCAGGCTTTGGAAAACGCTCGGGGCGCTCAAGACCGACGTAAGCCGCCAAATAGAGGAGTGGATTGTCCTTGATGAGGCCGGTTGGCCCCAAAACATATTCGCGAGCCTGTAACTCTTCACGGCGGGCCGGGAGCGCCAGACGCGGAGCGCATCATCGAAGATCGAGAGCACCACCCGGTTGAGATTATGAAAGTGCGCGTAGTCAGACAGCAGGATCGCGCGGTCGACAAAGTGCGACACCAGCGCCGATCGTGCCGCTCCGGGCGTATAACGCTGAGGGATCATGGGAGGCATAAACGGGAACGGAATCGTGTCCGTGCACAGCGCGATGTTGGCGCGTTCGGACATTACTTTGGCGAAGGTATCGACCTTCACCAGAAAAGGAACCGGGTTTATCGCAGGCACGAGTCTCACTGACCCAGACTTGACGGTGCGGTCGCAATGCATGCTTGTACGATGGTACCAGATTCCGCCGGCAAGGCGAGCGTCGGCGGCGCTCCGCTCACCCAAGCTATTCTAGCCACACGGCAATTGGGGCATCGAGCGGTGACGAGCAGCTTGTCGCCGCTCCCTCCGCAAGGTTCTTGACGTCGCCGATCGAGATTCGATGCCGTCGATTCCAATGAGCTCGCGCGGAGCTCACCGCGAGGCCTTCAGCCAAGCCGACAACAGCCCAGGCTTCCTTGTTTGAGTGATGGCAAAGCTGTCGATCGAGATATTCCTGAACCGCGCCTGAAAGCCACCAGCTCATTGACACATCATCGATCGGCGCAACCTTATCCGACTCCGGTGGCGGTGGGTCTCGCAGATGGCATCCCGAGCGCGCCCCGGACGGCGTCGGCGGGGTTTGGTTGAACACCTGGAAACGGACATATTTGATGTGATCGGCCGCGCGCGCGGCCTCGACCGCCTGGGCGGCATGGCCGCCGCGCGTCCCGACCAGCGCTGCGACGGGATTCGTCAGGCTCTCGAACCATTGCGAGGTTCGAGGGCTCGGCATCTTGGGCGCCTTCGAGGCAGGCATGCCACCGGGGGATACATTGTCGTCGGCACGCTGCACCGGATCGTTGGTGATGTGGATGATAACGGGCTCAATTCCTGGTCGAAGCTCCCTGATCGCGCGCGCGACCTCGAGCGCGGTGGTGACGCCGTCGTTCTCGAAGTATCCGCCGTCCACGGCCCGTTCCGACGCCTTTCGAGGATCAGCGGTCGGGACCGCGCCATAGGGAGAAACGATGGGGAAGCGGGCACTGAGGGTTGCTGCGGTCGATAGTGGAACATCGTGGTCCGGGAACTCTTCGAACAGGTCGTACGCTTCGGGGAAGACGCGCCGTTGCCGCTTGCTGGCGTCGGAATAGCTCGGCGCAAGCTCGGAAGCGATCACCCGGCGGCCGGTATCGACCGAGGTTGCGTTCAGCAGGAGCAGCGGCGCCCAGTGAGGCCCTGCGGTGAGATGTCCCAGCGGCGTCGCAAGCCCGCTGCCGTTCGAAAAGTACGGATCCGAGCCAATCATTTGGCCGGCTCGAGAGAAGAAGCTCGTCGGATCCGCCAACAAGGTCGCGTACCGGATTTCAAACGACCGCTCGAGCAAGACCGCTCGGTCCTCGCTGCCAATCCTCTTTGCCAGGCCGAAGCCGCTCCATGGATCACGGAATGCCAACCCAAGAATTGCCGGCGACAGGAAGTCACCTGCCGCGATGCTTTGAAGGCACGCCTTCCACGACGTCTGTTGCACCGGCTGAAGGGAAAATGCGCTGAACAGGCCACGCCCCTCAAAACCATACCAGAGAGCATCGGTGCTCTTGCACGGCGCACGACCGTTGGGTCCAGCGGCCGTCAGCGCGGAGCGCATCATTGCCGCCGCGACCGCGCCACCGGACACGCCGGAGATCGCAAACATCTGCCCACCAAAATCATGAAAGGCGGGGTCTTCCTGGGTCAGGTCAAGAATGTCGCCGAGCACCGTAACGGCAAGGTAGGACGCGCGGCTGGCGCCTCCGGCGAGCGCCACGATGACCGGATGCTGGCCGCAGCCCCTGTTGTTGTCAGGCTGACTGGCGCCGCAGTTGAGCTTCTCCCATTGCTTGAGCGCATCCTCCAACCCGATCTGCCGTTGGCTCGATCCGGCCTCGTCGGCCTTGAAGTACCTGATATCGTGGTACGACGGCGCGAGAATGGAGAGAAGGCCAAACAGAAGCACGAGCAGGAAGAAGATCGGAAAGCGTAGCCTGTGAGAGAACGCGGTAAGGATAGATAGTGGGAATACGGGCAATCCCAGCATGACTGGCACGAACCAGGCGCGGGGCACCAGATAGCCGAACAGAAGCGGCACGATCATGGAGGCCGCAAAGCAAACCAGGACCACGATCACGATCAGAATCGCGATCCAGTCTGCCTTGATCCCGCCGTAGTGCGCCGCGCGCGCCACACGCTGTCGGCGGGACAGCAGAAATTTCAGGAACCAGATCGGGCTTGGCTCTGCGATGACGGCTTTTGGGTCCCCCCAGACCAGCTTCTCAAGGGACGTGCTGTACAGCCGGCGAAAGATCACGATCAACAGAAACAGCAATGCCGTTCCCATGGTCGCGGCCAAAAGACCATGGAAGTATGAGCTCATCCCGTCGCCGCCGGTATCCATCAGAGCCGATGTCTTCGCGGCACCGACAACGCCCCAGGCAATCGCGCCGAAGCAGGCGAGCCCGAGCAGCCTTGGCAACCAAGTTCCGATGAAGGCGAACTGCTGCTGCAGCGGGTGGGCAATGTTCGGTGGCAGCGGAAGGGAATGATTTCCGGCGGCCCAGGCCTGCTGCTCGAGCGCTTTCCTCGCGCCGTAGTGCACGCACAAAGCCCAAGCCAGCGCGAGCACGAAGAACACCAGCCAATAGAGCAGCCCGGCGTTGATCTCAACAAACAGATCGCGCGCCGGCGTAACGCGGGCAAACAGCAGGAGCCCGAGGCTCACACTGATGGCGCTGACGCGGCAAACCCACACGGCGCGCCCGACGCGGGCGAGATAGCTGCGGGGCGCTGGAAAGAGGCAAAGCACAAACCCGATCGCAGCGAACGCCAGGATGACCATAAACATCGATCAGCTCACGTTTAAATATGCGAAGTCCTTCTATGTCCGCCTGATATCGTTCATCCCGGGCAGCTTCAATTTGCAGTTTTCGTCTGAGGCGCGTACGGGCCCCGCCGGCCGCGGCAGCCTCACTCAAACACTTGGTCGGACCGGCCGCCGCGCGTCCCAAACCTTCCCTTAAGGTCGCAAAGCACAACCGAAGCGATAATTTGACTATTTCCTCAATGCGAGGTGAATTGCGTTTCTATAAGTTTCCAAGACCCTCATCTTAACCGAGCGATGCACGGTGATGGCAATACAACCTTGTGGCTAACCCGAACTCTGACTTGAAGCCGGCACAGCCTGTGGCATAGTCGTCTTGATGATCAGAGCCTTTTTATCAAGACATCCATCGGCCTAATCGGCGCGGATTCACCGCGCGCTCAAAAAAGAATTGTCTGTAACGGAACGACGATTGCGGTCGGCAGCATCGCTACACCGTCGATTCACGCGTGTCCTTGCGACCGTAATCCGGCGCTTCCGGACTGACCAACTCCCATCGGGATCATTCTTCCAACCATGGCGG
Organism: Bradyrhizobium genosp. P; assembly: GCF_049949265.1. NCBI lineage: Bacteria > Pseudomonadati > Pseudomonadota > Alphaproteobacteria > Hyphomicrobiales > Nitrobacteraceae > Bradyrhizobium > Bradyrhizobium genosp. P. Next base: position 7,747,403 of record NZ_CP188195.1, read on the forward strand.
ACTTGGTTGTTGCCTTTCTGCGATCGCAGCTCTGAACCATTCTGGGTCGGCTAGCGGCTTTTACTTTGTTCGGGCGCTCTTTTTCAAAACGCGAGGATCGCAAGCATGAATACGACTGCGGCAGATGCCATTCGCTGGTTCAAGGTGCAGTTCTCGACAAGCGTTTCGAAGGCTTTCCAAGGAACACCGTTTAGCACGGACATGGCGGCCGCGATTGCGATGCAGGAGACGTTCTCGGATTGCTGGGGCCGCGTCTATCAAACGATGCCGGTCGGCACCGTCCTGCAGCTCTGCGTTGGCGACACGCTTGACTACCCAAAGCGCGGCGCGAGCGCCTTTCCGAAAGACAAGGCGAATCTGTGCCAGACCGCGGCCGGAGAAGAGATGTTCGGGATCGCGCGGCAGGCCCTGGAGGATATTGCCAAATACAACAATGATTACGCGGCTGCGGCGAGGAATCCGGACAAGTTCTGTCACGGCTTTGGTATTTTCCAGTACGACATCCAGCATTTCGAGGAGGCCTCCGGCAGGGATTTCTTCCTCAAGCAAGGATGGTACGATTTCGACCAGTGCGCTGCAAAGCTGACGGAAGAGCTCAAGCAGGCTTTGGTGACCGCGTACGGATCTCACAAGACCTCCCTCAACGACGGCGAGATGATGTATGTGGCCATCGCCTACAACAGCGGGCATGTGCGTGTTGGTGGGGGTCCGAAGCAGGGTTATCAGGACGACGACGGCAAGTACTACGGCGAGAACTTCCAGACTTATCTGGCATTGGCCCATTCGATCAGCAGCGCTGGCCCGTTGATTGCTGCCATCGCCGCGCCTCCGCCGTCTGCGCCCATGTTGCCGGCAGGACAGGCGCCGCTTCCCGCCCTTGCCCAGCACGCCCTCGCCATTATGGAGGTGCAGCAACGGAGCGGTTCGGTTCCCTCGAATGCGGCACAGCCCACAGCACTTGAAAAGCAGGTCGATCAGTTCTGCGACCTGATGACTGCGCTGGCCGGCGGCGCCAGCGCCCGTCAATTGGGACCCGTCAACGGCGCGCTCGGTCAAACGATCGGAAGAATGCTTGATGGAAAGAAGAGCGCCATCGGCATTGTCGGATCGATGGTAACCGCTGTCCTGCAGGCCGCTGGATCGGAACTCACGACCACCGTGCCGGTGGTCGGCTCGTTCAAGGAACTCGGGCAGGCCGCCTTGCCCATTTTCCTTGCGACGGCCGCATGGGGCGTTCTGGGCAAGATGGAGAAATGGTCGCCGCCATAGGCCCCATTAAGCACTGCCAGGGCGGCGTGAGGCAGGCCTGAATCGGAAAATTGCGTTGGGAGACGAAGCTCGTGCGAATGGTAGTGGCGTTGCGCGAGTTATCTCGCATGTGGCGTCAGAAGGCGCCGCGGGCAGCAAAAAGTCTGGGTCAGAGCTAGCCGGATTGGCCCGATGTGGGCCCTTGGACCAATTTCGCTTCCGAAGCGACCGGGCAACTCTTGCAACAAGAGGTTATTTATGATTGTATTTGTCATATAAAACCCGCATTACGTGTCCATTCATTGATCGAGCTTGCCCCACTTGAATTCCTTTGGCCCTTTTGAATATCCGAAAGTGCTGGGATGCGCTGGAGCCGTATGCCGGCCAATGGGTGTTTCACTATCCGATTTTTCTGAACACCTACTGTCTTGCCTTCCACCTGGGGCGCTTCCTCATCCATCATCACAAAGACAGGCAGCACGTGTCGAACGCGCTGCTTCGACAGGAGCACTGGGCTGCAACCGACGAAGTCGCCGAAGGCGCGCTGGTCGCCTCCTTTGGGGAAGGATCCAGATCGAATTGTTCATTGCCGGCGAAGATTTGATTGGGAAAGTTTGCGACGCGGCCGGCGGACGGGTTGAGAGGATTCCGTTCACTTCGCTCTGGCTGCGCTGGGTTCTGCTGCATCGCAAGAAGATTGCAGACGAACTGCGCATTGCACAACGCAGGGTCGACGTCAGCACCGACGGCTTGATCACGTTCATTCGTGAACACAACGTCAGGAGACTTTGTATCGTGATCGACGTGGGACCGACCGCGAACCAGTTCGTCACGGACCTCAGCCGCAGGCTCAGCCCTCATCAGGTCCAATTCGATGTTCGGGACTATTGGACGCGCGAAGAAGCGGATTTCTACGACCGAACGCCGAAATTATACGTTTTCAGTGCGCCCTTGCTGTCGCTCCTGAAGCAATCCGGGTCGAAATATTGCCTCATCGACGTCAGCGACGTCCCTCCGTTTGAAACCTACGGTGGAGCCTATGTCCGGGCCGGGAACGAGGGATAGGCTGTTGGCCGATGTGACGTCCGGCATCAGTGCGTATTTCCAGCAAGTGTTCCGCTTGGCAAAGGCCGCCGATACGCTCGATCGAACAGGAATTCCACCCTGGTGGCTGGGGGTCGAGATGCGACCGCGGCCCAAGCCATGATTTGCTGGTTTCTGGATCGTCGGCCCACATCATGCCCCTCCTCCACCCACACACCTAGATCTGCCGCAGCGTATGCTGCTTCAACGCATGGTCTGATCCAGTCGGCGCCTCGCAAGGGACCGAAGCTACCCTCACGGCTCGGAACATCGGGCGTCAAGCGTAGCCTGAGCTTTTCGAAGACTTGGAGCTCATCCGCTCATCCGGCCTCCCGCCGCCTCCGGTGGGATCGTCTGAGTTCATCGCGCATCCCCCTGACGCAACTAACCCGCCTTCGCATCAGTGGTTGGGCCGCATGCGCCGGCCGGGAACTTCTGCCCGAACCGCTCCCGCCCCCAACCGACTAGCAATAAGACGTAAGCACTTGTAACATTTCATGTTTCCGAGGTCCTGGGACGTCGATCGAGCGCTCTGAGCTCCTCCTGCGGGTCGACATCGCACGATGCGGCTGTCACAGAAATCTGGCGCTGCGGGATGGCAAGGCGACAACCGGATTGGTCGTTGCCGTGGTGGTGACCCGGACGGCGAAGAGTACTTGACAGGGGCGTTGCTAGGGGCAGAAGGGAACAAGCGGTATCACGCTCTAAATGTTGAGAAAAAGGCCAGCCTGCATCTTGAAATTGAGACCGCAGCGCGTATGTTCCGGTTGAGGAGAATTCCGATGAAGATGAAGCTCGCTTTCTACGCCCTGCTGTTGTCGACACTTTTCGCCAGTGTGGCTATGGCGAAGCCGATTTGACCTCCGCAGGTTTCCAGCTGCAGCGCTGACCGATTTCAGCTCGCACTGCTGCAATGAGTTGTTCAAGCCGTCGCTGCTGAGCGTCATCGAGTTCATTGTCGGTCTTTGTGTCCTCGATGTATTTGACAGCGCTGTTGGTATAGAAAAGCGCTGTATTGCACGACATTGTCGATGGCCTGTCTTCCCCTGAGAACAACACGGCCGAGAGCGCGACGGCCAGGTTTGCCTGGAGCATAAAGTCGGCGTCGATTAAGGCATGCTGCTCCGGCTTGCTGTTGGTCTTTGCATCCTTGGCCTCCGCCGAAGGCGCCTCATCTTCTTGGGGGCAAAGGAAGGTCTTTTCCTTCGTCAGTCGCTTGACCATCAGCGCATCGAGAGAGGTCACCGGGACGTTGTCCAATGCCATAGCGGGAGCATGAAGCCTTGTTTGCAGCATTGCGGCAAGATGACTGACTGCGTCAATCCAGTTCTCGCGCTCAGCCTCGGAGATTTCTCCCCCGTTTAGCGAAGCCTGCACAAAGATGTCGGCCTCTGCGGTCAGGGTCGCAAACAAGTTGCGCAGGAAAGTATCGTAAACTCCACGCATCTTATCCGGATGATCCAGGGGCTTGTCGTCCACGGCGTTGCAATCACCGGGCGCGTCCGTCTTCTCCTTCTCGGATTCAGGAATTCGGGCAGCGCTAAGCGACATCATCAAATTGGCGCCGGTTGTTGCGAATTCGATGTCGGTTCGCGCATCCGCGACGGCAATCGGTCCCGCCGTGTTCAGCCACGCGTCCGTGGTTTGATAAAACAGATTGATGATCCCGGGCGAGATCAATTCTGCCGAACGAGGAAAATCCTTGGTCATCTTGATCAGGAAGTCGGTCTTTTCCCGGTCGCCTGATATGAGGGCAATAAGATCCGAAACAGCGCCCGTGAAGTAGGAATCAAACACCACGACGGCAAGAACAGCGGGCTTGTCACGCTGCTGCTTTTTCATGATGGGTAGTGCGGCATCGTAATTACTCGCGATGACCTTGGCGTCCGTCTCGACGCGAGACGGATTGATGGCTTGAGCCGAACACTCCTGCGCAAGAGAGTTCACATGTCCGACAAACTCGTTTGCGTGCAGACTCAACTGCGCAAGAAACACCTGCAATTTGTCCTCGGCCGCAGCCTTGGTATCGGCATGAAGTTTGAGGAAAAAGTCCTCCCACACCACCGCATACGCTGTCAGTTCCCAATCCTTTGTGGCGGTACGGATGGCGTGAGCTTTGTTCAGACAGAGAAGCGCGGCAATCACCGGCTCCACGTAAGGTGCCAAACGTTCCGTGATAGCGCTCGTCTGCTTTTGAACCGGGCTCTGAAGCAGTGCACGAGCCCATCCGCGCGAGTTGTTCGCAAACAAGAACTTCTGTTCAAACTTCTCATACTGATGAAACGCAACCTGTTCGCGGAAATCCTTTAAATTCAGATGCGCTTCGCGCAAAGATGCGGTCGGAGCACGATCCGCAAAGGTGGCTTCGAACTCGCCTAGTTTCAAAGATTTCAGATATTGTAGCAGATCTGGCCTCAGGATCAGGGCAATTGCGGCAAGAATACCGATTGCGACGGCGCCCTGGAGCGCCCAGGCCGACTTTTCGCTTTCGCCAACCACGGCGCGGCCGAGACCACGGATTGCCTTGTCGATGTTTTCACGCTGCTGTTCAACGAAAAAGCCAACGATGCCGGCAAGCAGAACACACTGAACACGCACTCCCGTGAAGAACGCCTTGAGGCTGAGCAGGTACGTGAAGACGGCTGCGCGATCGGTCGCAGACGCGACGATCACGACGAGGATCGCGAGCGCAACTACGAGCACCAAGAACACAACTGCGAGCGCGAATTGGGCGTTGGGACTTAGCCGCCTCTGATTTGGCTGCGCGGAAGCCGATCGAACCAAACGGATCACCTTCGAAATCGTCCAGCCGATCACGCCGCCAGCAAGAAAATACCAAAACAAAAACATTCATTTACCCTTGAATGAGGTGCAGTTGGTCACGATGCGTCTGCAGGCAAAGGGTCGCGAGCACGGCACCTGCCCAGTTCCGGATCGTCAATCCGGCGGCCCCGCTCAAGCGGTTCTTTGCCATTGTGCAGCCCGTACCCTGGCTGATCCAATGTGCACCCAGGCTGAGGCGCTGATGGCGATGTCGATCGGCTTCGAGAGAGGTCAGAATCTTGGGCCCGAGCTGCGGCCATGAACGCGCGCCGCCGTGGCGACGCGATATGACGGCAAACCCAACGACGTTGGAATCCAGGAAGCGAGCTCTGGGCTCTTTGAAGGCTTTGCGATCGCCGGTCGTGGCCGGGGCGTCGTCCGGCTTGTCCGCGTGGCGCATCAATAGGTTCACACCACGCAACGTGGTATGCCTTCAATCATTAGCGAATAAATTGCAATGGTGATTGGGGTAGCATAACGCGATATTCGTCGGCGACGCAACCTAAACTTTCCCGCTGCGCGGCCTGCGGATGAAGCGCAGCCGCGTGGCGCTTGCCTCGCAATGGGAGAAGCAGGACCGGTCAAACCAAAATTTTGGGTGGGCTGATAGCGGCGGGCGCAACGCTGGATACCAACTGCGCCCCATCAGGGCGCTCCTGGCGGGGTAAGGCCGTGTAGCCAATCACAGGCTCGCTGGCCAACATGGCCGAAGCCCGGCATGCCGAACTTCACTCACATCAGCAGGAAGGTGAAAGAGGTGGTGCGAGCCGCTGGCCTGCGTCTCGTGCGACAGGCTGTCGTGTTCGGTGAGATTGACTATCGCACCTGCCAGCAGCTTGAGCGTCCAGCGGGCACGGCCCTTTGGGGGGCTGGCACAGGCGGTCGCCACCAGCAAGGCTTCTTCCTTGCCCGTGAGTTTGCGCTCCGCTCCGGGACGCGGCTCTTCGCTCAGCGCCCGCTCCAGATTGCCTTCCACGAAGCGTCGCTTGGTCCGGTACACGGTCGAGCCGCTCACGCCAACGCTCCTGGCGATCTCCTCGTCGCCGGCCGCGGCATCGGCAGCCAGCAAAATCTGTGCTCGCTTGAGCTTGCGGGACGCATGCTTGCCGCCGCTAAGCAGCGCCTTGAGTTCGGTCCGCTCGACTTGGCTGAGTTCGACCCGATAGCGTACATTCATGCCTGCCTCCTTGATCGAGGCACGCACGAACAACTGAATCGGATGGCCGGCGTGAGTCCTTCGGCAAAAGCCTTCACGCCCAAACAGGGGCAGTACCTCGCCTTCATCCACCTCTATACGCGTCTGCACCGCAGACCCCCGGCGGAAACCGACATGCGAGAGTATTTTCGCGTCACCCCGCCTTCGGTTCACCAAATGGTGCTCTCGCTCGAGCGAGGCGGCCTCATCAAAAGGCAGCCCAGGACACCTCGTAGTATCGAAGTCCTCGTTGATCCCAACCACCTGCCGGAGCTAATCTGACCGCCGACCCAACCCGTCAAAATCACTGTGCAGAGCCACTAGAAGCGATGGGCGAAGTCTGCTTGCGACATGTTTGCCGCCGCCCTATCCACTTCACTTTGCGTCTATCGACGACTTCCACTCTCCTGGCGTCAGCCTCTTCTTGGCAGCGTCATGTGGCCGGTTAAGCAGCGAAATCAGTAGCAGCATCGTGCCCGACATAAACTTTCTTCGGGCATCAGCATCTTTATCGCGCGCAGGAACGACCAGGTTGCCGCAGAGGTCTCTCACCCTGTCGGTCTTGAACGCGACTTCAACTCGATGGGCAAATTTATTTCTCACCTTGCGTAAGGTGTCGCACTGCTTTGCCTCCGCGTCAGTAATTAGCCCGAGCGCGTGGCAGCCGGTAATTCGAGTGCTCAGCGTTCCGAATGGAGCGTTGAATCCGCTGAGGAGCTTGTCGTTGCTTTCGTTCCTCAGCATGAAGGCTGCAAGCGCGTCTGTGAGTAGCTTATCCAGAAAGGACGTTGCGACCAGCGCCACGCCGCGGTCGGTCTCCCCATTCAGCTCTTCGAGAGCGGCGAGAAATCCCTTGTAGTGCGGGTCTTTCTCCCAAATTTCATCACGGCCAACAGCGTATGTTTCCGCCCAGTCGGGCACTTTCTCGGTCAACAAGGATCTCCGGTCGGTCAAGGCACGTCGCCGACCTTCCTACTACCACCAATTGAATGGGGAGGATTCTAAAAATATTGCCGGTTACCCATGGCCGCTTCAGCAGATTGGTCGATCGCCACGATATTTGTCTGGACGTACTGATAACACCAACCTTCCTGCAAAGCGATGTTGCGGCGCTTCGCCAGAGCGTCGAGGAAGGGCGGGTTAGCACTCCGATATCAGCTCGCAAGCTATCGAGAATGGCGGCGGTCGGCGCAATTTTCGCCCACATACTCTGATCCGGGTAGTCGTTTAGTCCGTACGCTTACCGGAGGCGTTCTGACTGCAGAGAAACAACAATTCGTCGGCTCTAAAATTGCGAAGACCCGGCGTGGCGACAAAAGCGGAAAAGGCCGCACAGAGAGGCCAGCCGGCATGCCGGCTTGGGGCACCGGGCGATGCGCTTGCCACCTCAGGCGTGCCGACCGATATTTTCTCCTCAGGTTCCTCATTTGCCGAGGTCGTGCTGTCGTTCCACGCTGACGCGCTGGCGCTCACGATGTCGATGGGCACTCCGGTCCGAGGGCAGTGATAGCGGCGCCGGCACTTGCAGGCGGCCCCGGGCCCGAGTGCCCCCGGCGAGACATTCAATGCTCTCTTGCGCGAGGGATCGTTACCCGAAGGACCGAGATAAAGGCTTGGTGAGCGCGCTCATAGAGCCCGCTCCTCACGGACGCGCCAGCTTCACGAGACATACGCGCGTCTAAAGTTTGCGCCACTTGTCCCTGCCTGGTCCGATGTCCCGCACGCGTTCAACGTGGATCGTGGCGTCATGATCAATGACCCTGGCTCTATCAATCGCTTCGGCCTGTGTATCGGCTGTTGCGCTCGCGCGATCTGCATTGGGTCGCAGCACATTGTAGCGACCATCGGACCGTTGCTCGATAAAGAACTCATTCCTGCTCATCTTCTTTTCCTCTTTGCTTGGGTAAGGAGTGACCAAGACAGCAGCCGTTTCGCTTGCGTCGGGCGAGTCGTTGACAAGTCGGCATCATCACGAACGTCGGACGGCGACCCCAGATACGGCCGAAGGCCGCGAGGTTATTTCGCAGCCTCCAGCGTATATTCGGTTTCGACTGTGATGCTCCCGACATAGCCCGGAAACTTGCTCTGCTGCTCGTCCTTCAGTGCCTTGTGCGAATAGTCGGGATTTGACGAATAGATGTGGACCTTGTCACCATTGAGACCGAAGGTGATGTCGCCGGCCTTGTTCTGGGTGATGACCTTGTAGCCAGTGTAGTAGTGCAGATGCCGGGATGCCGCCTCGCCGATCACAATGATCTGCGGGTCGAGTTTTTCGAGCCAGGCATCAGGTATCTTTCCTGACTTGCGGCCGTGATGAGCCGCGAACACCACCGTCGTCTTGGTGAGATCGATGTCATCGGTGATCTTGTCCATAAATTCGGTCTCGAGATCGCCGAGCCAGAGGAAGCTCGCGCCGCCGACCATTGAGTAGCGTATGATCGCAGACATATTGTTGAAGCTCAGGCCCGCTTCGCCGTCCGCGAGCGCGTCCTTGAAATGCTGGTTGGACGTGTCGGGCCACAAGATGCTGATCCCGGCAGCTTTGCGTTCGTCATTGCTCTGGTTCATCCAGCGCCGGGAACAGTCCTTGTAGATGTAGAAAGCCTTTTCAGTGTCGTCACGCAGCTTGCAATAATGCTTGAACGATTCGGTTTCATCATCCTTGATGACCTCGTTTTTGACGACGTAGAAGTTCCTGATCGGCATTTCGGCGTCAAGCCGTTCGATACCGCCGAAATGATCGTCGTCCGGATGGGTAGAGATGAACCGCGTAATGCTCTTGTCTGCCGATTGCTCCTTAAGCTCAGCGATGATCGCGTCCGCATTTTCATCATTCAGATCGCAGTCGATGATCGTGAAGTTATCGGTGTTGTGTCTGATGTAATAGGTATCGCCATTCCCGACGGCGAAGCTCTTGATATGGGCCAATTTATCCCTCCGCTCGTCTCGAATGAATGTCTTAAGAGGCTTGTACGCGTTTGGCGCGCGGCTTGGCTGGTGCGGGCTGCTTTCGGAGGTAAGGCGATTCAAAGCAAAGCAGGAGTTGCCGGGCATAAGTGCAGGCAGCCTCGGTAACAGCCGCTCTCGTCGAGAACACCAGCAGATAGCAGGCGTGCAAAAACGCGATCACGAACACAGGCGTGAGCTCAGGATCGGCTTTCGCCGGCCAGTGAAAGACATATTGGCCGATGCAACCGGCCACGATCAGCACGTTCACGACCAGCGCGATCCATTTCAGGGCGTAGAGGTTGCGCCGGTAGCCGTAACTGATGTTCTCGTTGAACAGGATGTCGAATTTCTTCTGATTTCGCGTATTCTCGCGAAGCCAGTCTCCGGCTCGCTTGTAGAACGCGTCGGCGGCTTCCGGATCCTGAGCTTCCTGCGCTGGGGTCGGCGCGGCCTCGGAAATCTTGGCCGCGAGAAACGCATGCATCCGGAGCTTTGTCGCCGCGTCGAAAGCGGCATCGCGATGGCGCAGCATGGTGATGCTTGGTAACCCGCCCATCGCCTCGATCAGTCTGGGCTCAATGGCCTTGCCGCGCCGCCGGGCAGCGTCCGCGAAGGCCAGCAGCAGCACGGCGAGCGCGGTCCCGGCGATACCATGTACCAGCCTGATCTCGGTACCCGACGTCACCACCACCCAGGCCAACGCCAGCGCTGGAGCAGCGGCGATGACGGCGGGGAACAAGCGCGCAAACAACGTGTACTTGTCGAACTTGGGCATTATCCTAATCATCCTCAACATCCGGGTTGAAAGGAATGACGTGGGCATCGACGACGCCGGCGCGCCGGTCATACCCGTTGACGAAATTGATCCAGGAGAGACGGGTGGCGTGGATCTTGTAACCGCGTCGTGTGAAGGCGTTGGCGACCTTCCTGCGAGGATAGATGTCCGCGTTCTTGCCGATCGAGGCGACGGCGTAACCCCGATCGGCCGCCGGATAGGTGCCCAGCCAGCGGTTCAAAACGGCTGGCGTGACATTCCGCCGGCTGCCATGGTGGGGAATCTGAACCAGATCGGGCTGGATCAGCAGACTGGTTTTTTCGGCATACTCGGCCGCTTCGGCGAGACCTTCGGGCCCGGCATCGGCGGTAAGCAAAATATGCTTGCCGTCGATCAATGCCCATTGCACGACCGAGGTCTCATTCGATGCAGATGTCGCCGGCGGGTTATTGTCGAGGGTCTCGAAATCGATGCGTTCCAGCACCTTCTCCGCCACATCAGCGATCCTGCGCAAGATCCCGCCAAAACCCTTGGCCCCGTCTGCGGCATAGGAAGGTGGTGTCTTGTCGAGATCGGGGATCAGCTGCACGTAGCGGGCGCGGCTCGGCGCCAACACGGTGAACGGGCCGATCACAGCGCCCTGCAGCGGCGCCCGGATCGCGATGCCGCGCCGTAGCGCGATCTCCTCCATCTCGACCAGATAGGGGTGCATCTCGCGCATTCGCTTGATGAGACCGTCGCGCGTATAGGCGCCATGGAAGCTGCCGATGACCTCGTCGACGTAGTCCCAGGGCCGGTTCATCCAGAGCGTCGAGATGGTGAAACGTGGATGCTCGAGCACTTGAATCAAGCCGGCGGCATGATCGTTGTCGGCATGCGAGAGCGTGACGTTGGCGATATTCGCCGGCCTCGCGTAGTAGCGTTCGACATGGTCGATAATCTGGTCGCCCGTATCGGCGAAGCCGCCGTCGACGATGTTGATAGAAAACGGACTGTCCTTGGTGACGCCCCAGCGAAGGATGATGGCGTCGCCGTTGCTGTCGCCAGCACGAAGAAAATCGATCTCGTAAGGCAAGGCACACCCCCGCGTTCGGCCGCCTTGTGAGGCGGTCGGCGTCAGCTTGAAAAGTCGGAGAGTCTCGTTCGAGTGATCCCCACTAGGTGGCGAACAATTTGGGAACGAAAGGGAACTATTCAAGAGGCTATGCAGGAGAATTTTCTAAAAGAGAGCAAGATTCTCGGCCGAAAATCGCCATTAAAGGGATTACATAAGGACAATAATACTGACCGTTATTTTACCGGGACGATGAAGGTTCCCAAGAACACAGGGCATCTTTGGAGCGATTAAAGCCCATAACGCAATCGCTGTCGTTGTTTGGCAACGCCTGGCAGCGGTCGCATAGCGCGCCGCTTAAGGAATCTAGCGTCCGGCGTGGACGCGCATGCGCTCGATTTCGCTCCGGTTGTAATCGATGTCCGGCCATGTTCAGTCCTTCAGATTTTGGCCGGCTTTGGATGCGGAAATACAGGGGCGCGCTGCCTCGGCCAGAAAAGTCGTGGATGCCCCGTTACATGGCGTAAATGACGAACTCACCGGCTCCAGAATGCCGATGTCGCCTTGAACCGCCGCCATCTCCTGCGCAGCGTTTTCGCCACCGCAATCTGATCGCGGGCTTGCCAGCCGGCCACCGCGCCGATGGCGAGACTAAGCGCAGGCTGGTCTTCCTGCTGGATCGTATCGAGCAGGACGCGGGTGCTTGCGATGTCGCGCGCGTGTCCGAGAACGGCCTGGAGTTTGGCGAGCCGCCTCACGTAGCGTTTCGCGGGAGCATGGGTGGCATAAATCGGCAGGGAGAACTCCGCCGCATAGCGCAACTTCTTGAGGTCGATTCTGAGATTGTGTTGCGCACCGATGTTGAGCTGCCGAAAATGCGCGCCACGCTTGAGCGCCTTGCGATGCAATCGTGTCAGAATTCTATCGGCGAGTGCCTGCATCGGTTGCGACAGGACGGCCAGCGCTTCGCTGTCGATCTCGTTGCGCCAGCCGCGGCGTTCTACCAGGCGCCCCAGCGAGAGCAGGAAACGGCTGCACCAGGGATCGGCAAGAACGGTCTGCAAGGTGCCGTAGCTCGACTTGCGCCGCCGTTCGACCGCCTCGCGCAGACCGCCGAGCTCGACATCCGGAGCCGCCACAGCCAGCCGAGCGATGGTCGTCTTTGCGAAAACATCCCATTCCCGAGCCGGGCCGAGCTGCTGCATCAGCCACCGCGCTTCGCTGTTGAGCACCTGGTATGCCGGGGAGGGAATATCGCGCCGGAATAGCGCACAGATCGTCCGCAAACGGCGCAAGGCGACGCGCATCTGGTGGACGCCTTCCGGGTCCGATCCCGCCTCCGCCACCACGTGATTCTTCAGAAGATGACGCCAGCAGGACCGCACCAGGAGTGCAATGACGTCGTCGGTCACACGCTCGGCGGTCATGCCGGACAATTCGGCTTTGGCCGCGGGCTGCACAACGTCGAATGCGAGCGCATAGCCACGTTCCGCCTTGCTGCGCGTGCCGACCTTGAGCGGCGTGGCGTCGAGCAGCTGCGTTCCGAGATCGAACAGGACGCCGGCATTGCTGCTCTTCAATTCGAGTTCGATTTCGGACATGGCTTCCTGGCGCGCACCGGCCTCGATCGTCCCCTCGTCGAAGACGATTTCAACCGACGCGCCGGGCAGGTCGAGCTGCCGCGCGTGCCGGTGAACCTTCGTTGCAAAAACCGGCACCAGCGCGTCGTTGGTCACCATCGTCATTGGATCGCCGATCTCGTCGATGGGGAGCTGCGCCAGATCAGGGCCGACGCCGGCGACCGGCGCTTCCGACTGCCGTCGCATCAGAAGTTGCGCGCCGTTGGGTGAGAGCTTTAGCGTCTGGATGAAGTGTTTGCCGCTGCGTCGCACGCGCAGCGACATGCCATGTTGGAAGAGCAGCCGCTCCGGCGTGTCGTAATACACCGTTTCCAGCCGGTGAAACGCGCCCCGGTTGCGTGCATGCTGCACAATAACGGGCAGCTCCGCAGTTTTCGAGGGATCCTTGCGGTGCAAGCAGCTTGAGTTCGATTTCGGCGTGCTCACCCGGCCGTACGGCAATGGCGGCGCCGGAATCGTTCACGACTGGCGGCCGCGCGTTCAATGAGATCTCCATCGGAGATGGGTTATGAAGGTTTTATGACAATGGCGAGGCATATCCAAGCTATCCAAGGGTATGAATCCGCAAATTGACGCGAAGGCCCGCGCGGTGAGGTTGTCTGCCGCCCTGATGCTGCTAGCCCAAGTCGGGCAACGCCTCGCTTCGGCAGGGCCAGACCAAGAGGAGAGTTCTTGCTCCGTCGCGGCTGACAGTTGGGACCCGCTCGGTCGCGAAGCGCGTAACTATTCTCTGCCCTTATTCGGAACCCGAAAGGAGACGGACACGTGTGGGACCGCTGGGCCCGTTCGCTTAATCGAGCCAGCGAGGCCGCTGTTTCGAACCTAAACCTTTGTGAGCTTGCGAATATCTAGGGCCGCCGACAGCACAAACCAGAAAATCGTTCCGGTTCGGACACGGCGTCCGCCGACCTGTTTACCCGCAGGCAGATCGGCTATCCCGCCGCTCACAACAGGCTTCTTTCAGGTTCAGCTCTGTCCGGTAAACACGGCGCCCGAATCCACAACGTGATCGGCGGCTCGCATCCTATTTGCACTCTTAACTAGCCGAATTCCCTACATTTAATGCGAGCGCTTTTCGCCTTCGTTCTTCTCTGCTCCTATGTCCCATCGACTTCGATCAAGGGAGCAGAAAGTGGCGAGGCGTCGCGGACTTATGCATTTTCGTCCGTCGATTGGCACACAGCGGATGGTGCCGCCCTATTCCTCGACCGAGGTCGCGACGGCGATAGGTGTTTCACTAGATACATTCTATCGCACGCGCCGCCTCCGGCACGAGCGCGACGGCTTGCCGCCGCCGATCAGCGAGCGCGGGCCGCTTAAATGGGAACGCACCGGCTTCGACGCCTGGCTTACACGACATCATCCCATGCGCCCGAAGACGATCGCTAATGACACGTTCGCGCCACCGCCAGCAGCAAGCGACGACGAACATCGCGAGCGGTTAAAGACGGCCTACGGACACCGCGGCGCTTGACAGACGAGATCGTGCTAGATTCCAATGGGTGCGATCTCTTACTGGCACCAAGGCTTTCCATGGCCGATCCAAAATTTCCCTATGTGAAGTGGCGTGACGGCCGTCCACGCTCATCGCATGGCGCTTATGCCAGGGCACTCGGCTTTGTCGATGCCGACTTGCGCCATCCGCCCTATGATGAAAAAGGCCGCCCGGTAGGCGCGTGGTTCGATGTTCAAGAGGCCTCGGATTTTTCCGACAAACGAGAGTCGGAAATCGAAGCGGCGCGCCGCGCTGGTAAATTGCCGACAAAGATTACGGTTCGGAAGCGCGCCACGATCGAAGATCTTCTGGACGATTGGAGCAAATCGGCCGAGTTCAAGGTGCTGTCGGCCGCGTCGCAGTCCTCCTATCGAAAGTGCATCTCCGCTATCCTCTATCGGCCGCAGACGCGCGATGCCGCTGCGAAGATGCGTGCTGAAATCCGCGCTGCGAAGCTACTCGGAGTGGCAGAGCCCGCTCGCGAAGTCGAGGCGATCGCGACTGCCACGCCAACGTCAATCGGCAAGCCGGAGCTCCGAGCGTTCTATAACTATGCAAAATCGGTACGTGGTCATCATATGGCGCTGGCGATGATCGCGACGCTCTCCGCCGCATTCACCTGGGGGCAGGAAAGCATCCTGTGGCGCCTGGGACCCAACCCGCGAGAAGACATGGAGTTCGATCATCCGGACGGTCGCATCGTGCTGGTCGCGATGTCCGAATTTTCCGCTTGGGTCGCCGCGGCCGATGCAATCCAACGGGCCTCGATCGGCGACAGCTTCTATCTCGCGCTGTTCACCGGGCAGCGCCAGACCGACCGTCTGATTATGCGTAACGAGAGCGGCATCGAGGGAAGGCACGCGTTCCGACAGAGCAAGACTGGCGAACTCGTCGACATCAAAGAGGCGCCACAGCTCAGCGCACGGCTAAACGCCTCGCGCGTGCGAATAAAGGGGCTCAAATTGCGCCTTCAGCTCGAGAAGGTGCCGCTCGAACTCGTCGTCAACGAAGACAATGGTGAGCCTTATGACGAGAACACCTATCGCCATTGGGTCTCGACCGCGCGCGCTGTCGCCGTGTTCGGCTTTCTCGCACGCGATACCGTTCGCCAGGCAATCGTTCGCGCAGAGCAGCTGAGCACCGAACTGATCGGAAACGTCGACAAGCTGTTCGCGGCCTTTTCGCTTGATGGAGAGAACAAGGCGCAGCGTGCCCGCGCGGTCGATCAGCGCAAGCGGGTGTTGGCGGAATGGCTGAATGCGCAAGCGACGCGCGACGGCAATGGCGATGAGACGGCATGGCGCCTGAAGCCGTGCCCTGCGCTGATGTTCGTCAACGGCGCCGGCAAACTAGACCAGAAGCACGACCAAGACCTGCGCGATACGTGCGTTATGCTGCTCGATCGCGCCGGCTGCGACCTGTTGACGATCTGCGACATCACCGGGCACTCGTACCGAAGCGCGCAGACCATCGTGAAGCACTACCGCGCCCGCAATGTGGATCGCGCCGATTCCGGCATCGACCGGCTCCAATTGCAGGTGCGCAAGGAAGGTATGAAGGGCTGATCGCAGAGCGGTTGAATCTCATTTCGGCGCCGGCTTGTAGCCATGCACGATGCCGTGATGCTTAGCGTAGTAATATTCGGGATTGCTGGCATGGCGAAGGCATCCCGTCGATCGCCGTGCCAAGCGCCACGAACGTCTCGCAACGCAGCCTGATTCGCAGGGGCGCTGTAGCGCCCCCCATCAGCGCCAACACCTAGTCAAGCACAATCTACGCCCGGCGCTCCGCTTCCTTTTAGGGACGATATTCCTACAATCCTTCCGGCTATCGACGGTTCCCGCGTGCCTGATTCCGGGTGAGAACGGGAGCATCGTCAACTCGTCGCACGGCGTGCGACGTACGACCACGAAAAACGTCGCACGACCACACTTTGTTCTATCAGTGAAAATGAAAAAAGCCCCGCAGGGCCAACCTCTTGAGGGTGGTGGGCGCACCAGGGCTCGAACCTGGGACCCGCTGATTAAGAGTCAGCTGCTCTACCAACTGAGCTATGCGCCCGGAACTTGTCCGGAAGTGACCCTTGCAAGAGGGCCGTCGTTTAGCAAAGCGATCCCGGGATGTCCAGCAAACCGGAGCAAGTTTTCCCGTCTTTTGGCAGCGCCCCCGACAAATCAAAAGCCGTCGGATTCCGGCGGCTTTTCCAAGGGTTAGTAAGGATGCCGCAGCCGGCTCTCAGAGCCGGCCCGAGCGCTCCTGATCCGGCCCGCTGTCGCGGTCGAAATGGTCGCGACCACGGTCGTCGCCGCGGTCCCAGCGGTCCCCGCCGCCCTCGCGGTGGCGCCGCCAGCCCTCGGCCCCGAAACGATGTTCCATGTGGGTCAGGATGGTCAGCCGCCGTTTCTGGTTGTCGTCGAGCGTCTTGTAGAGCGGATCGGCGGCATCGGCGATCTTCTTCAGCCCGGTCGCGGTCGCCCCCATGTTGTCGGCGCGCTCGCGCAGGCGCGCGACGGGATCATCGGGCTTCTCGGCCTTGTCGGCGTCGTTCTTGTCCGCGGTCATCCGCGCATTGGCGCGATCCATCCGCATCTTGGCGAAGTCGCGTACCGCGGCTTCGACCGGCGGCCACAACTTCTCCTGATCCGCCGTCAGCTTCAGCCCGGCATGGACGGCGGCGATGCGCGCGTCGAGGAAGGCGGCCCTGTCCTCAGGGCTCATCCGCACGTGATCGTGCGACCATGGACGTTGCTGGGCATAGACCACAGTCGAACCGGCAATCGCGAGCGCCGCGATACCGGCAAGCAGAACTTTCTTCATACGAACCTCCTTTGAAGGTTGCTTGAAGATGAGGCCACAGCAGTCGGCCTTCAACTTACGGATTGGACAGAGAGACGTCTCTTACCAAGATGTAATCCCGCTTCGTTGCCCGTCAGAAATATTCCGGATCATGCTCATGGAATCATTCCCACCAATCGCGGCAGCCACAGCGAGATCTCCGGCACATAGGTGATCAGGCCGAGGAACACCAGCATCGCGCACAGCCATGGCAGCACCGAGATGGTGATCTCGCTGATCCCCATCTTGGCGATGCTGCTCGCGATATAGAGATTGAGCCCGACCGGCGGATGGCACAATCCGACCTCGGTGTTGACGATCATCAGGATGCCCAAGTGCACCGGATTGACGCCGAGCTTGGTCGCCAGCGGAAACAGGATCGGCGCCATGATCAGCAGGATCGACGACGGGTCCATCACATTGCCGGCGAGCAGCAGGATGACGTTGACGACCAGGAGGAACATCCAGACCGAGAAATTCTTGTCGATGATCCAGGCCGCCATCTCCTGCGGGATCTGCTCATGCGTCATCAGGAACGAGAACAGCACCGCGTTGGTGATGATGTAGAGTAGCATCGAACTCATGCTCGCGGCCTGCAGTAGCACCTTCGGCACCTCGGAGAGCTTGAGCTCCTTGTAGACGAACACCGTGATGAAGAAGGCGTAGGTGGCGGCGACAGCGGCCGCCTCGGTCGGCGTGAAGATGCCGCCATAGATGCCGCCGAGCACGATCACGATTAGCAGCAGGCCCCAGATACTCTCGCGGAACGCCGTGAACTGCTGGGCGATGGTTGCCTTCGGCATCTTCGGGTAACCGTTGCGCTTCGCGACGAAGAAGGTCACCGCGGCCAGCATCAGCGCGAGCAGGATGCCCGGCACGATGCCGGCCATGAACAGCGCGCCGATCGAGGTGTTGGTGGAGACGCCGTACAGCACCAGGATGATCGACGGCGGCACCAGGATGCCGAGCGCGCCCGATGTCGAGATCACGCCGACGCCGAAGCGCTTGGGATAGCCGTGATCGACCATCGCCGGCATCATGATCGAGCCGATTGCGACCACCGTGGCGACGCTCGAACCCGAGATCGCCGCGAACATCGCGCAGGCGGCGACGCCGGCGAGCCCGAGGCCGCCGGGCAGATGGCCGACCAGCGAGGTCGTGAATGCGATCATCCGCCGCGCGACGCCTCCCCGGGTCAGGAAGGTGCCGGCAAGGATGAAGAACGGGATCGCCATGATGCCGAAATTGTCGAGACCCGAAAACAGCTTCAGGCCGACGCTCTCGATCGGCACCTCCGTCATGGTGAACAGGAAGGTGAGCACGGTCAGGCCGAGCGAAATCGAGATCGGCATGCCCGTGAGCATCAGGGCAAACAGCAGTCCGAAGATAAGGGCGGCGCTCATCACGCTTCTCCAAGCGCGATCGGCGCATTCTTGCTGGTCTCGACGCCGTCGACATGGGAGGCGTCATGGTGCGGCAGATCGCTTGTCCACCAGTAGTTCCAGCACACCTGCAGGAAGCGGAAGCACATCAGGTAGGAGCCGAGCGGAATGCAGCCATAGACGATCCAGCTCGGGATCTCGAGGTCGGGCGAGACCTGATCGGTATGCATCAGCTCGAACACGAACTTGGCGCCCATGGTGCCGACGATCGCGGTGAACAGCGCGCCGCCGAGCAGGCCGAACATGATGACGACCTTGCGCCAGCGGTCGTTGAGGCGGTTGATCAGGACGTCGACGCCGACATGAATGCCGGTACGCACGCCATAGGCGGCGCCGAATTTCGCCATCCAGATGAACATGTAGATGCAGAGTTCCTGCGACCAGGCCAGATTGATGCCGAACAGGTACGGATAGAGCACGGGAACGTCCACCAGGAAGCGGTGCACGACGGTGATGAAGGTGAGCAGCGTCGCAGCGCCCATTAGGCTCGCGATGATGATTTCCTCAAGCCTGTCGAGAATTTTCAGCAGCATCGATCTCCCCCGTCATGGCCCGATGCGGCGATCCGGCCATGCCCCTGCCCGCGACCTCACGCGGCCGCGGCGTTTATTGGTTTGCGCGACGATCTCGATTGAGAAGGCCCATCCGCGAACTCCCTGCACCTCTCCCGCTTGCGCGGGGAGGTCGCATTGCATCGAAGATGCAATGCGGGTGGGGGCTCTATCCACAACTCGACTCGCGGAGAGAGCCCCCACCCCAACCCTCCCCCGCAAGCGAGGGCTTTGCGCAATCGCCTCTGCGGGAGTGAGGGCCTGTATCAGGGATTTTTTTGCTTGCTCTTGGACGGCGCGCGAGGATGTACGGCCTCGTTTGCCCAGCCGATCGACAGTATTGCGGAGCGGCGGTCATGCCGGAACTCCGATTGGGCGCAATATTGCCCATCGTTTGAGGTTCATGGCCAGGCAGAGAAGGCGCAGATGAGTGTGGTTGCGTGCCAGGCCCAGATAGCGAGCGCGGGCCCAGCCGTAGACGCCCTTGAGGCGCGCGAAGACTTGCTCGACCGGCGCGCGGCGCCGTCCCACGGCATCGTTGAAGCGCTTCTGTCGCTCGGTCAGGGCATGATGCTTGTTGGGCCGGAACATCAGCCGCGGCTTGATGCCCCGGGCCGCGAGCCCGGCGCGGCGCTCGTGCTTGTCATAGGCTTGGTCGGCGTAGACCGCCTTCTCGTCACCGCTGATCAACTCGTCGGCCGGCACCGTGTCGTTGACCGCGGCGTCGGTCAGCTTGCTGCGACGGATGATCGCCGAGCTCTGGTCGACGCCGACATGCGCCTTGTAGCCGAAGTACCGCTTGCCACCCTTCTTGGTCCATCGCGCATCCGCATCGCGCTCGCTGTTGACCAGCTTGCTCGGCGCGCGCCCGTCCGGGCCGGGCGGCAGTGGCTCCTTCGGTGGCTTCGGCGGCTTCACCGCCGACGGGATCAGGCTGGCATCGATCAATGTGCCTCGGCGCAGCACCAGCCCGCGCGCGTCGATCTGGCGCAGGATCTCGGAGAACAGCGTCTCGTCCAGACTGGCCTGCTGCAAAGCTTCGCGGAAGCGCCAGATCGTCGTGTGGTCGGGCGTCTCGTCACCGAGCACAAAGCCGCAGAATTCTCGGAACGAGGTCCGGTCATCGAGCGCTTCTTCCAGCTCCGGATCGGACAGCCCGTACCATTGCTGCAACAGCAGCGCCTTAAACATCACCAGCCGCGGATAGGGCGGCGCGCCACGCTCCGGTTCCGGGAGGCCGCGCAGCACGCGCTCGATCGCCGCCCAATCGACCAGCTCGCAAATCCGCCTCAGCACCGCACCCCCTTTCCCCCGCCGCGACGCCAGCGCATCTGCGAAGCTCGCTTGCCCAACCTGCCGATACGCCATCCCCAGCTCCATGTTCAGCTCGGTCTTAGAGAATCGCAGATTCGCCTTTACGCAAAGCCCTCGCAAGCGGGAGAGGGAGCACACCGCCTCCTTGGCGGCTGCCATCGTCCCTAGTTCATCGGGCCGCGGCCGGTTTCCTTGAGGAATTCGTCGATCAGCGGCTGACCGACGCGGGAGGCGACGTCCTTGTATACCGGCATCATCGCCTTGCGCATCGCCTCGTCCTGCTCGGGCGTCAGCGCGATGATCTCGGTCTTGCCCGCCTTCTTGATCTCGGCGAGCGCGTCCTCGTTCTCCTTGGCCGACTGGTTGTTGCCGAACTCGGTCGCTTCCTTCATCGCCTTGTTCAGGTCGTCGCGGATATCGGCCGGCAGGCCGTCCCAGAACTTCTTGTTTACGACCACGACGTAGCCGATATAGCCGTGGTTGGTGACGGTGGCGTATTTCTGCACCTCATGCATTTTCTGGGTGTAGATGTTCGACCAGGTGTTCTCCTGGCCATCGACGACGCCGGTCTGCAACGCCTGATAGACATCCGAGAACGCCATCACCTGCGGGATCGCGCCGAGCGCGCGGAATTGGGCTTCCAGCACCTTGGACGACTGGATGCGGAATTTGAGGCCCTTGTAATCAGAGGGCGCGACGAGCTTTTTGTTGGCGCTCATCTGCTTGAAGCCGTTGTCCCAATAGGCCAGACCGGTCATGCCCTTCGAATCCAGCAGCTTGAGCAGCCTGGCGCCGAGCGGGCCGTCGGTGACCTTGCGCAGCGCCTTCAGGTCGGGGAGGATGTAGGGCAGATCGAAAACTTCGAATTCCCTGATGCCGATCGGGCCGAACTTCGAGTTCGACGGCGCCAGCATCTGCACCGCGCCGAGCTGCAGCGCCTCGAGTTCTTCCTTGTCCTTGTAGAGCGTCGAGTTCGGGTAGACCTCGACCTTCACCTTGCCGTTGGTGTATTTCTCGGCGAGTTCCTTGAACTTGTCGGCCGCCTTGCCCTTCGGCGTGTCCGCGGCCACGACGTGGCTGAATTTGATGACGATCGGCGACTGCGCCGACGCCGGCCCGACAAAAGTCAGTGCCGCGATCGACGCCGCGGCCAAAATGAACTTACGCATGTTTCCTCCCGCGTAATTGCGGAGCACGAACCACCGGCCCCGGGACATCCGGCCGCACCAATACAGAGAAGCGGCGGCGAATGCCATTGCCCCTTTGGCAGGGTCTAATTTGCCTGATTGCTGCACTGCAAAACGGACGTGGTGCTCACTTGCAGGGTCCACATTTTCGGTGTCATCGCCCGGCTTGCCGCCTCCGCTAAAGCTTCGGCGCGCCTGGCAGTGTGAGCCTCGTCGAAGCCTTGGCGTAGACGGGACCGGGCGATCCAGTATTCCAGAGACGGTTGTGATTGAGCCGATGGGCCGCGGCGTACTGGGTCGCCCGGTCCCAGTGCGCAATTGCGCAAAGGCCGGGCGATGACAAAGTGGATGGGATGCAGCTTCGCGTTCTCGCGACATGAATTGCCCGAGCTTTGCTTTTCGTTTCGCCCTCTTATCATGCAGAGGGCGCAGGGAAAGCCGGGTGCCGATTGCACCCATGGGCCCGGTGCAACAGAAAGCACCGGGGTAGGACCACAGGTGTAACCGGAAACAACCCGGCTTTCCCTGCGCGATGGGTTACGGCTTATACGTGCTCTCCCCGGCGAGACTGGGCTCTTTTGTCACCGCCATCAGCAGGGACGTTAGTCCCTCGCTGATGAGACACCTGCCACTAGAGCGTTTCACGATTTGGCGGAAGCATAACCTGCGTTGGCGAAATAGTTGCTGCATTCGCGGGGCTGGATAGTTGCAACAAGGTCGCCGATGTGACGCCAAGTGTCTTCGAGGGTGCGCTTCTGGGCGATGCGCATCCAATGCTTGATTTTAGCAAAGGCCTGCTCGATCGGATTGAGGTCTGGTGAGTAAGGCGGCAGATACCAGAGCCTGGCGCCGGCGCCGCGGATGGCGCGGCGCAGAGCGGCCGACTTATGGCTGCCGAGATTGTCCATGATGACGATGTCGCCCGGCTTGAGAACGGGGATGAGCTGCTGTTCGACGTAAGCTCGGAAGCACTCGCCGTTGATTGGCCCATCGAAGACGCAAGGGGCCGTGAGGCCATCGCAACGCAGAGCGCCGAGAAAGGTCAGCGTTCGCCAGTGGCCGTGCGGGGCAAAACCTCCCACTCGCTCGCCCTTCGGTCCCCATCCGCGCAGCGGGGCCATGCTGGTTTTGATCCAGGTCTCATCGATGAAAACCAGGCGCTGGGGATCCAGGCTGGCCTGCCATGACCGCCAGCGTCGCCTCCGACGCGCAACGTCAGCGCGGGCTTGCTCGAGGGCGAACAGCGTTTTTTTTGAATCGCAGCCCTTCGCGCCGCAGGAATGTCCAGACCGCATTGTGAGAGACCTTGACCCCGCGCGCAGCGAGTTCGTCCTTCAACTTGTGCAGCGTCAGATGCGGTGTCTGGCGAATCCGCTCTTTGATGAACGCGCGGTGCGGTTCCAGCACCGGCTTCCGGTGCCCGCCCATTTTGCCCGGCGCCACTGAGCCGGTCGCCCGGTAGCGCTGCGACCACTTCACTACAGAGGACACTGCAACACCAAACCGTGCCGCCACTATACGGCAGCTCTCGCCAGTTGCCACCGCTGCCACCACGCGCTCTCGCAGGTCATTGGAAAGAGGTCGGCCCATCAGATGCTGGCCCCCAGCCCAGCCAGCATCTTGAATCACAAACCGCCCCTCAGGGGAATCCCTCCCGATTCATCCTAGAGCGTTTTCATGGTTGGTGACGATAACCGGCATCGGCGAGAAAGTTCAGGCATTCTGTTGGCGAGAAGCGGGTAAGGGCGTCGGCGATTGCGTTGTCGAGGGCTTCGAGAGTTCGTGCGCCTGCCTTGCGCAGCAGGGACTTTAATTTGGCGAAGAACTGCTCGATCGGATTGAGGTCCGGGCTGTATGGCGGCAGATAGCGCAACATCGCACCGGCCGCCTCAATGGCTTCGCGGACGCCCCTGACCTTGTGGCTCGACAGATTGTCCATCACGACAATGTCGCCCGACCGCAGCGTCGGAACGAGGAACTGCTCGACCCAGGCGAGGAATGTCTCGCCGTTCATCGGGCCGTCGAAGACGCACGGCGCGGTCATGCCGTCCTGGCGCAAAGCTCCGACGAAGGTGGTTGTTTTCCAATGGCCGTGCGGGACTGTGCAAACGAGCCTCTTGCCGCGCGCGCAGCGGCCGTAAAGCCGGGTCATTTTGGTGGACGCGCCGCTCTCGTCGATGAAGACCAGGCGCTCCGGGCTCAATTCCGCCTGACCGGCGCGCCATTCCACACGCGCCTCGGCGACATCGGCCCGATCTTGCTCCGCAGCTCTCAGTGACTTTTTTTGAGCGTCAGGCCGAGCTGGCGCAGGCGCTTCCACAAGCAGCCGATACTGACCTTCACGTCGTGCGTGGCCAGCAGCCACGCCCGGATCTCCTCCAGCGTGGCGTCTGGCTTGTGCACGATCCGCTGGCGCAGCGCTTCATCGTGAGCAGCAAGTTTCGGAGCCGGCCCGCGGCCCGACGGGCGAGCCGTCGTCTCGCCAGTCGCCCGCCAACGCCCCAGCGCCTTGTAAATGTAGGAAACGCTGACCCGCAGCAGCGGCGCTGCCTGATACGCTCCCATTCCGCCGTCGACGACGGAAATGACCCGTTCACGCAAATCTTGAGAATAAGGTGCTCCCATCAAAGCCTCCGCCTCGAATCAATGCGGAAACTGAATCATGGAGCAACCGCGCTGGGAATCCTCCGATTCCACCAATTGTGAAAATGCTCTAGCCATGAACCGCTCTAGGGCGTCAGGCCTGCACGACTTCGCCGTCCGCCATCTGCCACGATCGTCCATCGTGACATCGGCGTCCACCGCATCTCACCGCAACACTCGTGACGATCGCGACGCGCCCCTCAATCGGGTGAGACGGACGGATTCATACACCGAGTTACGCTTCTGATAAAGCGAAATATTTTTGCGCCAGGGGCTGGACAGCTTTTACTGATTTGCCCGTCGTGTCCAACCGGCAACACCATTGGTAGCGGGAAAGATCGTAGGGCGGGTTAGCGGGGAATTCGGCGGATTACGCTGCGCCAACCCGCCCTACCCTGCTCATTCCGATTTTACCCGAACAAAAACGCGGCGCCGAGGGGCCGCGTTTTTATTCATTGATCAAGCAGGCCGCCAGCGAGGCTCACCTACGGAAAATCACTCCGCGCCTGGTTCACCAGAATCGGAATATCGTTGCCGCCGCCGGCGGTATTGGTGATCGCATTCTGGCCGCTTTGCACGCCCGTCACGCGCGGCCAGGGCTCGCCGGACCA
Organism: Bradyrhizobium genosp. P; assembly: GCF_049949265.1. Taxonomy (NCBI): domain Bacteria; kingdom Pseudomonadati; phylum Pseudomonadota; class Alphaproteobacteria; order Hyphomicrobiales; family Nitrobacteraceae; genus Bradyrhizobium; species Bradyrhizobium genosp. P. Next base: position 7,772,248 of record NZ_CP188195.1, read on the forward strand.
CCAGCCGAAGAACGGGCCGCCGGACTGCCCGGGCCAGACGTCCGCCTTCTGCAGCAGGCCTTCGTCGGTCGGGTCGTCACTGCCTTCCGTGCCGTTGATCGCGATGTTGCCCTGGAAGGTCGGCCGCGCAGCGCCAGTGAGATCTCCGGGATAGCCGATGTGGCTCCATGCCGTCAGGCCGTTCCAGGAGTCGGAATAGCCTCGCGTTCCCATCCAGCCGCAGACATCGCCGAGGCGGTTGTTGAGCACCAGCACGACGTAATCCTGCTGGGTATCGTCGACGTTCAGATTCGGGCCGACCACCTTGCGGAACGCATACCAATGGATGATGCCCGAATTTCCGAACGGCGCGTTGCCGTCGAAATAGGACGGGGTGAAGGTCACTTGGTTGACCGTGTTGTCCGGATTCCAGGTCATCATGTGCGATGCGCACAACAGGTGCCGCGGCCCGATCAGCACACCGCTCCCGGTGCCACCGGTGACGTCGACCCGCCCCACCGTGCACCAGGGGAACGAGGTGTCGGAGAACACGCGGCGCTGATCCGGCTGAAACACCGTCGTCGCCATGTATTGCCCCTTCTTCAGCACCGCGGCAGGATCGAAGAACGCCTTGTGCTGAAACCGCTGTTCGAGCGCGGGCACATGCGGATTGAACGCCAGGTGATCGGGCACGAAGCCCACGAGCTTCTTCTCGATATCGGCGGCGGCAGCGTCGGATTTGGCGGGACGTTGCAGGATCGTGCCCTTGATCGGATCCGGAAACACCCGAACGCCGGGCTTCGGCGGCACGAGCTGCCGTTCGAAGGAAATTTTGACGTCGGCCGGTTTCGATGCCGGATGCGACTTGAGCGCGGACTTCACTTGCTGCGAGCTGAGAGGATTTTCCATGACGCATTCTCCCGTTGAGGGACACTCGCGGGCGGGCGAGTACCGAGAGTGAAAATGACTCGATGCAATGCGGTTGCGATCCAGCAATCGACCTAACGTTATGTCATAATATCTTCGCAACCTGACGCGCTTGTAGCACTCGATCTCCGGACCGGATGTGAACAGGCTTACACACGGTGCGCGACCGGTTCACATACACGCGATGTGCGCCGGGATCACAGAAGCGGAGGGAGAGCGATTTCGTCGGGTGGGCAAAGGCGCGCTTGCGCCGTGCCCACCTTCACCACTCTGCTCGCGATGGTGGGCACGCTTCGCTTTGCCCACCCTACGAACTGAGCAAACAAAAAACGCGGCGCCAAAGCGCCGCGTTTTCCTATGCCCTATGCCCTATGCGATCGTACGACGACGTCAGCCAGCGGCTTTTGCCGGAGCCGCGTCGCGCTGGCGCTTCATCACGATCTTGTTGAGCGCGCCGAGATACGCCTTGGCCGAGGCCACCAGCGTGTCCGGATCGGCGGCACGCGCGGTCATCGAGCGGCCCTCATGGGCGAGACGCACCGAGACTTCCGCCTGCGCGTCGGTGCCTTCGGTCACCGCGTGCACCTGGTACAGTTCGAGCTTGGCCTCGTGCGGCACCAGGCGCTTGATGCAGTTGAAGACGGCGTCGACCGGGCCGTTGCCCTCGGCTTCCTCGATCTTGATCTGGCCGTCGACGTCGAGCTTCATGGTCGCGCGCTGCGGACCATGGGTGCCGGCGATCACGGTCAGCGAGGCCAGCTTGATGCGGTCGTGGGCGGCCGCCATTTCCTGATCGACCAGTGCCTCGATGTCCTCGTCGTAGATGTCCTTCTTGCGGTCGGCGAGCGCCTTCATCCGCGTGAAGGCGTCCTCCAGCTGGTTGGCGCCGAGCTTGTAGCCCATCTCCTCCAGCTTATGAACAAATGCATGACGGCCGGAGTGCTTGCCGAGCACCAGCGACGACTGCTTCAGGCCGACCATCTCTGGCCGCATGATCTCGTAGGTCGAGGCATCCTTCAGCACGCCATCCTGATGGATGCCGCTCTCATGGGCGAACGCATTGCGGCCGACGATCGCCTTGTTGTACTGGACGGGAAACGAGGTCGCGGCCGAGACCACCTTCGAGGCACGGGTGAGCTGCGTGGTGTCGATCTTGTTCCAGTACGGAAACTTGTCATTCCGCACGTTGATCGCCATCACGATCTCTTCCAGTGCGGCATTGCCGGCGCGCTCGCCGATGCCGTTAACGGTGCATTCGACCTGACGGGCGCCGCCGACGATGCCGGCCAGCGAGTTCGCAACAGCCATGCCGAGATCGTTGTGGCAATGGACCGAGAACACCGCCTTGTCGGAGTTCGGCACCCGCTCGATCAGCGTCTTCATGAAGTGCGTGTACTCGTCAGGCGTGGTGTAGCCGACGGTGTCGGGGATGTTCACCGTGGTGGCGCCGGCCTTGATGACTGCTTCGACGATGCGGCAGAGATAGTCCATTTCGCTGCGGGTGCCGTCCTCGGCCGACCATTCGACGTCGTCGATCTGGTTGCGGGCACGAGCGACCATGGCGACCGAGATCGCGATCACCTCCTCGGGCGTCTTGTTCAATTTCACCCGCATGTGCAACGGCGAGGTCGCGATCACGGTGTGGACGCGGCCGCGTTTTGCAAACTTCACGGCTTCGGCGCAGCGGTCGATATCGGCAGGATGCGCACGGGACAAGCCCGCGATCACCGAATTCTTCGAGCGGCGGGCGATCTCGCTGACGGCCTGAAAGTCGCCTTCCGAGGTGATCGGGAAGCCGGCCTCAATGACGTCGACGCCCATATCGTCGAGCATTTCGGCGATCTCGAGCTTCTCCTCGAAGGTCATGGTGGCGCCGGGGCACTGCTCGCCGTCGCGCAACGTGGTGTCGAAAATGATGACGCGGTCCTTATCGGACTTGGTGGCGGTGGTCATTTCAGAAATTCCTTTGAGCTTTTGCGCTCGTCATGCTCTGGGAGCGCTTCTGGGTCCGGTGATCTCCAACCAACCCCTGAGCGCCCAGGCACAAAAGCCCAGCCGGCCCTCAGGGGCAGGTAAGAAGAAGGCCGCCAATAAGCAGGGTGGGCAGCGCGGCCGGGACCGTGGCGGCGGCCAGAGCCACCTCCTCCGAAATCCCATCAATTTGGCCGCGAATCACCATTGCCAGACCCTTTTGAGCGCAAATCCTCGGTCAAAACCGTTGACGGTTGGTTGCCGGAGGCCCGCGCAGGGGTGTTTCTAGACGAGAAGAATTTTCGCACTGAAATCGCTATTGTTTTTGTCGTTGTACCAACGACTGTACCCACAGAGATTTAGTGCGTTGCCCTGATCCGCACTGATCTATCCTAACCCCATTGACTGTCAAGGGCGCGAGGAATAGGTGAGGCCTGTCGTGAGGTCGAAAGCGCCCCTCCGTGGGATAGACGTGATCGCCTTGGGCAGAGGGATACAGGCCATATGGTCCCCTTGGAGTGCCGTTGAACCGGCCGCCAAGGCACAACCATGTCCGAGCCTCTGTCTCTGTCCCCGCAAGGGGCCGCCGAATATCTCTCCCTCAGCAAGCCAACTATCTACCGCCTGTTAGCCGCTGGCACCATCGCGGGCAAGCGGCACGGCACGCGGACGTTGATCGATGGCAAATCGGTCCGCGCGTATTACGCGAGCTTGCCGGACTACGCGGCGGGCAATTCGATTCCAAACTCTCCCCGGTCTCTGCACCGCCGCAAACCCGCGACGAAGGGAGGGCGCCGGTCATGAGCCGAACCATAATTCCCGCCCTACCGGGTTATTTCATCGCGAGCTTCATAGAGGCCAACACAGACTATGAGGCCGACGAATTTTCGCTGACACCAATCATCGCGTGGGTGATCGATCTCGATCTCAGTGAGAAGGGAACGTTGACCGGCAGTCCCATGCCGATCGGAGCGTGTTTTGGAGTCATCGACGATAGGAGCTACATCAAATGTCCGGACGGCCAATTCTTTAGAGGAGATGACCAGATGGACAATGAGGCGATTGCACTTGCCAACGCAAGGCGCTCCAAATGACATCTCCCCATGACCATGTTAAGCCATTCGTCGATGTGTTCCTCGCGGATGTCGCCGTTGATCCGGCGCTGAAGCTTGAACTTCAGCAGGCCCTTCTAACGATCTTTGGCGGCTACATCTGTGAGGGTTGCCCGCACGGGGAGAACGATCTCGTAAGAGGCGCGCTCCTCTGGCTGGACGAGTCTGATCCGGGGCCGTCACCGGAGCCGATGAGCAAGGCGGAGTTTATTCAGCGCACCGGCTGGTCTTCGCCGTGACGGGCGACTGCCGATTTTCAACACCGAAATTCGCTCAAAAACGGTGTTGAAAATCGGGACCTAATTCAGGGTCGGCCGACGCGTCGATGGCGCGTCGGCGCCGAGAAGGTCGGCGAGATCGTCATCGTTGTCCGCCACGATCCCCGCCGCCGTGTGCTTCGTTTCCCCGGTGACGGAATGGCTCGCGAGATACATCCCGATCACCTCGCTTTCGGTGAACTTTTTGCCTGCCTTCGCTTTCGCTGCCGCCTCACCGAGCAACCACGGATATAGCTTTCTGCCGTTACGTCCAAACGGTCTAATCGAATCGCTGCCTCTCTTCTTTCCCCATTTGACGGCGTCGAGAATTTCGAGAGCTTTTCCGATCGCTCGATCGCCAACCTTTATGTTGGCTCGCTGGAGAAGTTCGCGGATTTCCGGCAGTGTCATGACAGACGGCCACGTGCCGATGTTCTCTTCGATATACCGCGCGTGATCGCCAGCGCCCGCTAGGATCATGTCGCCTTTCGCTTCGGTCACAGGGGCCGCCGCCGCGCCGCTGTAGTTGCCGCAATCGTGCGTCATCAGGTGATGAGCGACCGCAGCAATGGCTTCAGGGTCCCGGAGCTTCGCGTACAGCGCATCATAATATTCCGGAGTCCTCTTCATCGCGTCGGTGCGCAGCACGAGGTAGCGCCGGTCAGAGAGATCGAGCGAGATCGCGGCGTCTTCGTTCGTCATCGCGATCAGGCCGAAAAAGTTCTCCATGTTGAACCGTGGGATGCCCTTCTCGTTGATCGTGATCCGCTCCTCGGTGATGATGTCGTGCAAGGCAGTCTTGACCTCGTTGCGCTCGACGGCGCGCAGCTCCTCGATCACGAGGAGCTTGGCGCGCATCGCGTAGCCATTGAAGTCGCCGCGCAACGCGCCTTGCGATACCACCGACTGATTATGCTCGCCGATGATCTTGGTGAGCATATTGGAGATGAAGCTTTTGCCCGTGCCTTGGATACGACCTTGGATGAGCAGCGCGTGTTTCGGTTTCTTGTCGAGATTCTGGACGAACCACGCAAGCCAATTCGTGAGCATGCGCCGGTCCAGCTCGTCGGGGAACAAGAAGGCCAGATGATCCTGCCACCAACTGATGTCACCCTCTTTCGGGATCACGCTGGACGGTCGATAGAGATTGAACATTCGTCCGCCTTCAAGGTCCTGCCCGGCGCCCGGCTTGTACCCGACACATTCATAGCGCGCCACGGTGCCCGTCTTGTTGGACAGCATGTTGTCGGAGACCTTGCCCTTGCTGAACAGAAACTTGAAGTGGGCGTCGATCACGCCGCGCTTCCAACGGATGCGCGGATCGGCCTTCTTGAGGAAGCGATCAAAGTCGCCGCCGACATAGACGAACTGTTCGATGAACTTAGCCTTGCTCCAATCGGTCTGAGCCTTCTGCCCTTCGGGTTTCTCGGCTTCCGCCTTGCGGGCCTTAGTGCGAGCGCGCTTCTGCTTCGCGATGTCCTTCGGATCACCGAACGGCACGATCGCGGACGAGTCGAAGTCGCGATCCTCCTCGAAATCCAGCTCGGCGGTGCGGTCGCCACCACGCGATTGACTCGCGTAGCTGTAGGCATTTTTGACTTTAATTTCCAGACCCTCCGCGTCCCATGGCGGGATACAGCGAGGGCTATAGTATTCGAGCATCAGCGCGAGGCACAGCTCCGGCGAAATACCTTTGTCGCGGACGCCCATCGCGATCTTGAGTGTTTGAAACTCGCCGCCCTTGCCCTCGATCGCAGGTTCGGCGTCTTCCTTCAGGAACGCGATGGCCCAATCGACGTTGGCAGGCTTGTCGGTTTCGATCGCCATCTCGCCTGCGTCGCTGAGGCCGTGCTTCGCTTTCGCTGCGCTCAACACATCGTAGAACCAGCTCGGCGCCTTGGCGACTGGGCTCTCGCGCACCGACTCATAGCATGTGCCATTCGCGAACTGACACCCGGCGATCAGGACGTAGTTGGGCGAGTCGATGTTAAGGCCGAAGCCGTGCTCGCCCAGTGCGAAGACATGCTCGCCTTCGTAGTATTGATGACGACCCCCGCTTGGTGTGCGGACTTCCTCGGTCGGTTCGGGCCAGCCATATTCGAGATCGAGATCGGCGTAGGTCGCCTCGCCACTCTTGCCCTCCTTCGTGTCCACGTCTACAACGATGAGCTGATCGCCCTTCAAGGCGAGTCCCCAATTGCAGCCGGGATAGAGATTGGCCCACGTGCGAAGTTGCTTCTCGTCGGCCGACGCGGTGACGAGATAGTTTTTAATCAGCGGAGGGAATTTCGCGCCGGGCTTCACGGGAAGGAGACGCCGCCGGGGATTCATCGCAGTATAGCTCAGCGCAAGCGCGAGCGACTGGGCCTTCGTAAGGCCCTTGATTTTTGGTGGCTTCGGTGCTACTTTACTCATCGTTATTGCTCCAGTTTCGGCGGTTCAGCGCCGTAGCTCACAGACCCGGCCTTCGCGGCCGGGTTTCGTGTTTCAGGCCCTCTCGAAAATGCGGCGTCGCTGCGCAGCATTGCGCCGGATCGAGGAAACGCTGCCCGGCGTGTAGCCGTCCCGGTCGCGACGATCGACGCAAATCGTTACGGTATAATCCAGCATCATGGCGCAGATGATCCAACGCCGCGCGCGGTCGCGATCTCGCGTCGATAGGCCGATCCACGACTTCCCATAATAGTCTACCGCGAGAAGTGGATGCCCCGCGTGCAACGCCGTCGATCGCTTGTCGTAGATCGCATGCGGCACTGTGAGGCAGTAAGGCGCAGGCGCAGAAAAGCGCGTCAGCAGCCAATCGGCGGCGGCCTCGGAAACCTCTTCGTCGGTCGCGGATTCTGCAAGCGAGAGAAGCCGGTTTTCCGCCTCTCTCGCTTGCTTTTCGCCTTCGATTATCTCGACTGGCTCACGCACAATCATCCTCGGTGGGGACTTCCGACGATCTTCTGTCGCGCACCAAGCATCATTTTCCGATGCGCGAAACCTAGTTAGGCCGAAAAATTTTAGGGCCAGCGCATCACGCGCCGGACCGATGCGCGCCGTCGCGGCGCGCCATTGCTCCCAGCTCGCCGACAGCGCATCGACGCCGATCTCGCGCAACATCGCATCGCGTTTGTGGAAGAGGGCTGTCAGCTCGGAAGCATAATGTTCCTGGATATTGCGATCATATTTTCGTTCGATGTCTCGCGTCGTCATGCGGTGGTCCCCTCTCTGGGCTGATACGACCACGCGCCGGGGTGGGGACGACCCGACGATGGCCTACGGAGCCCCGGGAGGGGCCTGTCTTTCGCCCGGCGTGTGAGGCCGCGCTATCGGAAATATCGAATCCTGCGCCCGCGCTCGCTGTTTCCATCGCGGTTGCGCGCTCTCGGAGGAGCTGCGCTCGTTCGAATTGGCCTACGGATTCCAAAATCGCGGCGCGAGTGTACATCGACTGCACTGCGTTGCTCATCGGTTGGTCGCTTTCGCGTAAGCTTTGGCGATCGCATCCGCGTGCTTCTCGAAGGCAAGCTCCGCCGCAGCGGTCGTCAGCGCCAGCGCTTCGTAAACGGTCAGCGGCGTGAGACTTCCGACGAGATCGCGGAAGTGTCTTTCGTTCAGGAACGTCTCGGCGCCGGTCTCCAGGTCTTGCTCGACAAAGACCGGCATCCGCAGCGCGTCCGGGATGTCCAGATACGCGCGTTGCTCGGTCAGCATGAATTCAGACGACGGCGCGGGCTCGCTCAGCACGAGTCCAAAATTCGGCTCAGCATGTTGCTGCCCGATGCCAACGTCATCGGCTCGTGACATGAGGCTGTGGAAGTCGATCATTTTACTCTCACTCCTCCGGGGCGCGGCTCATCACCGATGCCTTCCACGGGATCGTCATATCGGCTCGACTGCGGAGCTGGCCGCACGACCGGCGGTGCAGCACCCTGCGCAAGCGCGGCTTGTTTTTCCTTCCAGCGCTGCAACAAGTCAGCCAGTAAGGGAGTCATCGGCAACGGAGCGGATGGCTTTGGTGCAGGTTCTGGCGCGGGCGCTGAAGCCACCTCTTCGATTGGTGCGGCCTCGATCGCATCATCGCTGTCAAGGCCCAGCTCCTCTTCAAGCGTCGGTATGTGCCGCGTGATCAAAGGCACCTCCTGCACAGGGATCGGCGGTGGTGCGGGGCGCTCATACTGGTGGCGCACAATTTGGACCCCGCTTGTCTTATTCTCGATCGAAACGTTGGAGTGTGAGCCCCAGACCTTGGGATGGTGCGCCGCGAGCAACGCAAGCACTCCGGCCACGGGTGGAGCGTGCACGATGGTGTGCTGAATTCGGTTGCCGTGCTCATCGCGCTTGTATCGATCGCGAAGTCCAAGGATCGCCAGCGTCTCGTCATCGACGCCGACTAGCGACTCGTCTTCAACCCAAGATGGTAAACCTTTATAGTACACTTTTTCTGTGGTCCCGATCAGAGACCGCCGGGTGAACAGCGCTTCGATCTCGGCCACAGCGGCCTTGCGCGCCATGGCGACCGCTTCGTGGAAAAGCACGCGGCTCCCCATAAAATCGATCGACCAATCCGCGTCACCGGCCTCTGCCTTCTGGCTGGCGCTGAGCCACGCGAAAAATGTGCTGTTAGCTACTCCGACATGCAGGGAAGCCGCGCTCAGAGACGGGTTCACCATCAGAAAATCCGCGACGGCAGTTAGATTCTCAACGCTGCGCTTAGTCATTTCTCTGGCAACCCTGTGGCTCGACGAATTAAGTTGGTGAGGTGCGACGCGGCAGCACGGCTGCGCTCGCTCTCGTAGACGCTCCGATGCCTCGGAAAATTTTTGCCGAACTGCGCGCGACGCCGCGCAGCGGCCGCCTCTTCAGCGGCTTCCTTCGCCGAGAGATTGTATTTCGCTGGTGTCAGCGACAGGCCTCTACCGATGACGAGCACCATGGACGTCTCTTTACCTGCGCTTGATGGCGCGAGCGGCGTCGCATGCAAATAGGCGGAGCGGTTCAGGGGGCTCGACCAAGCCGAGCGCTTCGTCCTGTAGCCGGGCACGATCGCGAGCTGCATGGTCCCGGGCGACCTGCATTGCATCGGGCCGTGGATTCGCGAGAAGCCATTTCCTCAGAGCGTCGGCGACGGCGCCGCGCGATACCTTGACCGCTGCTTCAGCGTCGCGGAGTCGATCTCGCGCCGCTGCGACAGCGTAGAGATTCTTCTCGACTTCCGCCGCAGTTTCGGCGGCTGTGGCGGAAGTTGATGGCTTGTCCGCCTCCGCCGTGATGGTGCGGCGAATGCGACCGGTGCCCGCGACTTGCTGGCGCGTCACCGTCCCCGCGCCGAACCGCTTGAGCACGTCGAGACGCGGAGCGCCGTCGTCAGTCCAATGCGAATCGTCGGCGTCCGAGAGCTTAAGAAGTGCAGCGTTAAGGCTCATTTTCTAATTCCTTTTTATCGGTGTTGAGATCGGAGGCCGAGAGCCATCTACGCTTTGAGGATTAAAAGCACTCCCGGCCTCGTCACTCGTTCTCCCGGATTGCACCGTCAGCCGCGTGATCGGCGCGTCTGGACATTGGCGGGGCCGGGGACGGAGGCATCACGCCTCCGGTTTCAGATTGGGGGTAGCCCAGCAGATTTCCTCTGTGCTGCCAGAACAGCGTAGAGTGCATCCGTGAACGTGACCTGAGGCTGCGCGAGGCGATCGGCTTTTTGCGCGGCGTCGAGCGCTCGAAGCGCGACCGGTAGCGCCTTGCGCGCTGCCACAAGCTCGTCTTCATCTTCCTGATTTTTCAGCCCGGCCGAAATCAGCTCGGCAAAGCAGCCCCTTTGCTCTTCGGTCAGCGCGGTAATTTCGGAATCTTGGAAGTCCGTCCTTAGGCGGCCGTAATGATCAAACAATTCCATGTGATGGCCTTTCGATTGTTGTTGAGGTGCGGGATGCATGCCCCCAAAAGCACGCATCCCGCTGGACCGACGAGGCTCATGACCAAAAGCCGCGCCGATTCGTGGGGAGCTACCGGCGGCGGTGCGTGAGCCCGGCGGGAATGCGCGCCACCGGGTCGGCGGTCGAGCGGTTGCGCATGCCATGAGTGGTCGGGTCGGCTTGCTCACTGGAGATTTTTCGCTCCTGATCACTGAAGCCATTGCCCTTTAGATACTCGCGCACGTCATCGTTCGGCGCGAGCGGATTCTTCGGAGACGCCTGACCGGGCAGTAAACTGGACGGCAGCGCGCCTTGATTGGTGCCGAGCGGCTGCCCAGCGAGATGTTCGATTGGCTTCACGGGTTTCATGGTCGTTCCCTCACTTCCACGCGGGCGATCGAAGCGCCCGGTTTTTCTTGCGGATGGTGTACATCGCCGCCTGAAGCGCGGCGCCGCGCTTCACTGGCGGATTGAAAAATCCCGGTGCGGTTTTCGGAGTCACTGCCGGTGATGTCTGTTTGGTCTTGGTCTTGGTCGTGCTCATCTCATCGCCTCTTCACAGTTCGTGCGCGGGACTTCCAATTGAAGGGATCGATCGAGGGCTGATACTCGACCCGATGACCGATCCGGATTTGAGCCATGTTGCGAGTGTCGCGGCCGTCGAAGTACAAGTAGTCCCCCGTCTCATCCGACCTCACGAAGCCATAGTTCATCCCGATTGCATTGACTCGGATGGTCGTTATCAGACCGGTGAGGAACGGCAGCGGTTTGACTTCAGTCGCCCGTCGCTTTCCCGCTACCCGTTCGATCTCGAAGGAGACGCGGAGGCCGCGCTCGATCTCTACCGGGATGATGCCTCTTGCGAGCGAATCCTGATCAAAAATCACTCGCTCTTCCGGCGATACTCGGCGCCCTTTGCCCGCGTCTTCGTCGCTGACGATCAGGCCCCAGAGCTTGCCCGGCGGGCAGTGGGTGGCGATGTTCACAACGCTGCCCAACATGCCATCTACTCCGCGCTGTCGAGCCCGACCGCCGCGCCATCGTCGAGCAAGTCCTGCGCGACGCGCTGGCCCGCCGCTGGATTATGTTGGCCGCGATGACGGCGCGATGGCGTAGAAGGATGAACCGGCACAGGACGTGACTTCGGATGCGTGCCGAGCTGTAGGGCAATCATCGCCGCTCCGTAGCCGGGGTCTCCAGCTTGCGGGCGATAGCGTTGTACGCCCGGTTGCGGGCCGCTCGGATCGCTGGGTGTGGGACCTGGGCCAGTCGAGCCCGGCGCTGGGAATGCGCTCAGGCCGCCCGGCTGCGCCGCGCGAGATAGGCGCGTACCCTGAGCCGGAAGGTTGCGAGAAGAACGTGCCATGGGCCTAGCACCCATTCAACGAGTCGCCGCGCCTGTCCCTGCATCCGGGATTAGTGGGCACGGGCGCGAGCTGCTTCTCGATCGTCGGCCGCCGCGTCACCAACGGAGCGTTACCGCCGTCGAGCACTGCGGCCGATTGAGTGCGGCTCAGCTTCCGCGCGGTGACGGTGCTTCCGTCGCGCAACACTACGCTGTGCGCCATGCCGTCATGAACCGGCGCGGGCGCCGTGGTGAAGTTCTTCGGCCTCCGGCCGTCTCTGCCGATTGATCTCATGGTGGCCCTCCTAGTTGAAAGCTGGATTTGGTTTGGTGGAACCGACGACGCAGCCGCAGGATTTTGCGATCGACTGCGCCCGAGCTAAACCCATCGACCGGACACAGGCGCCCTGCCGGGTGATGTTCCAGCCCGCTGCGCTCCACGGATTTTTGGCGCGCTCCGGATCGAATGGCTTCTTGCCGGTCGCACCGGGCTTGGGAGCGCTGCGCGGATCGTAGGGATTGCTGAAGCCGTGTTGCCGCATCACTTCCTCGAAGCGCTGCTTGCCGAGCTGTTTGTACAGCGCACTCACCGCCGTAAGGTTGCCCGCTTTGGCTCGGTCGATGAGATCGCCAGTGTCAGGCGGAAAGAAATGCGGCTTGCTCTCGCGCAGGTTCTTGGTCCACTCCTCAATCGAAACACCCTCGGCGTTCACGAGGCTGTCGCCGTGCGCCTTGAAGGTCGGCGCGAACGTCGCGATTGCATCGTCCTTTGCCGTGGTGAAGATGTCGGCGAACTCATCGGCCGACAGCAGCTTTTCCATTTCGAGTTTAGCGTCGCGATATGCCATGTGGGGCTCCCCTAGATTTTGCGCTCGACAATCGGCCACGTATCGACCCAGCGCTGAAGCTCCGTGCGCTCGATCACGACATAGACGCCGTGGCGCCGCGCGGTCAGCTCGCCAGAGCGGACGGCCGCATTGACTTTGTTGCGCGAAATGCCAAGGGCTTTCGCCGCGCTCACTTGTGAGAGCGCGATGGGCTCGACTGTTTCTGACATGGTCCGATGCTTTGCTATCTGCGCACTGTCGCGCAGCGATTGCGGCGCTCAGTGCAAGGCGTAAGCGCCATGGTCTATAATATGTCCGACAGAATCTCCGAACAACTGGCAATTAACGAACGAGCGCAGCGCTCGTGATCGCGTCTCGATCGAGTCCCGATCGAGTCTCGATCGAGCGCAGCGAGAGTCACGCAAAGCCTATGAAACAAGGCGTTTGCAGCTCATGAGCTTCGATGATCTTGCTAAGCCATCTACGGAGACGACCGATCGGACCGCGCCGCGCGTCTACAAAGAGATCGCCGGGCATCCGGTGGCGCCGCTTCACTGCGCGCTGATTTTCAACGTGTTGAAAATCGAGAGGATCGAGGTGGGGCGATCTCGGCGCGGCCGTCGCCAACGGATGCTGGCGCCGTCACCATCGCCGGATGCTGGCGCGGCCGTAGCCCGGTTGTCAGGGGGCGGAGCGTGGAGAGAGAGAGAGAGAGAGAGAGAGATGACTCAGGAGCCGCTATCGTCGAGATCGAGCCGGGCGATCTCTTTCGTATCGGCGCGGGCGCGGCCGGGATGTTGCGTCGCGCGGCGGGCGGGCGCGGCCGAGCCATTTGTCAGGGGCGCTGGCGTCCGGCGCGGCCGTAGTCGTTCAAGGGGCGGGGCCGGGTTCGTTGTCAGGCGACGGACGCCCGCGAGCCTCTAAAGGGTTGCGCGGTGGTTGCGGGGGATAAAGGGGGACGTTTTGGCCAGCTATTAAAAAGGGCGAACTGGTGCGGCCGGAGTCGTCAAGGGGCGGAGCCGGTGTCCGTGGAGAGCGGCCGGGCGCCGGGCACGGTGTGCCTGCGTGCCTGCGTGCCTGCAATCTTTTCACTCCGCTACAGCGGCGCTGCACTGCTGTACGCTGTGCTCCCCTCTCTAGATTTATATATCAATCTATAAAAAGAAGTAGGCACAGCAGGCACAGGCCACAATAACACGATAATTCAATGGCTTAAGCGTGCCTGCATGATGTAGGCACGTGGTAGGCACACGTAGGCACGCCGGTATTTCGTTTTATTGGCCTGATAGATGGCTTTTCAGACGAACTGGACCGGCCTCTATTTCGGTTTATTGCCAGATCGGCCAAAATCGGGGCCGTTAACCTTTCTTATTAAGGTTAATAAAGCCTAAAACGACATTTTCGTTCGTTTTCGGCGTCATAAACGACACTTTCTGTCGTTCGAGCCCGCCGAGACGACACTTTGTTGCGAAGACCGCGCCTGTGGTAGCGTTAACGTTACTAAGTAGCGTTAACAACAGCTCGGCCCTGCCGGGCGTTAACCACGTCGAGCGAATCCCCTTGACGTGCGCCCGGCGCATACCGCGTGAGATGGCTTCTGGCCTTCCGAAAGCCTTGCATTTTAGCGATCTCACGCGCTGGCGTGCTGCTGATATTCCGAAATTAACCCTTTGCTAACCATCTATTCAGTTGTCGCTTGCGTTTGAAAACGCAAGCAATATCAATTGCTTATGAGATATGCCATAACATCCAATTTCGGAATGGTTGCACGTGCAACGATCATGCTGAATAACAGAACAACATCGCGACTCGTGGTTAACAACAGGTGAGCCCCGGGGCCGCCGGGCCGCGTGGGACCGGTACGGTAGCACCGATGAGCTATGGGGTACCATTATACCAATCCGGCAAACGCCAGATGCTGATGGCCCCTAGCTTAAGCGCTCTCTTCGACTGGAGAGCCCATATTTCGGAAAATAGAAAGAGAGATTGCACCCCAAAACCGAGGCGGATATTCCGGAATTCCGGAAAATGGGGCGCTGTTTTGGCACCTCCAGCCCCTTGACCCCGGGCAAAGAACACAAAAACACCCCTCGAAAACGAGAAAAATCGAAAAACTACCTGCCATTGATTTCATTGAGCTTTTTCGACCGTGTTTCGTTTTATTGGCTGAAAAATAGTTCAATCGTCGAAAAATAACCCATTGATTTTAAAGAGCTTTCCATTTTGAAATTTCCGCGCGTTTTCGTGTTTTCGAGGTCGCGGGCCGGAAACGTAGGCCAGATGGCTTATAAACCGAAATACTAGGCGCCTTTTGCAGGGCGCCGTCCGGCCCTACTCGCCCCGCTTCTCGCCCCGCCGCTCGGCTTCCGCCTCGATCAGAAGCTCGACCCAAGAGGCGACGCTGCGCCGATCGTCTCGCGCCATCTGCTCGGCCAACGCCTTGATGGGCGGCCGGACCTTCATGTGAAAGGCGGCAGAACGGACCTCTTCGACGGGCTTTTTGGGCATGGCGGAATCGTCTTAACCAAACCTTAAGAACACAGCAACCTGACAGCTCTCCGACGCTAACTAAGCAGCAACATGCTGCTATGTTGGCAGTCAGGCGCACCCAGCGCCCGGAGGCAATGACAGATGCTTTATAGAGCCCAACTCCTAACCAAGCCTGACTACCAGCCCGGCGCCCGCAACGCCGTGATCGGCCGCGCGTGGCTGAACATCGGCAAGCCAACCCGGAGGATCGCCAAGGCCGAACAGCTCTTGCGGTCGATCCGGATCGACCGGCCGGACGCGGTCCTGCGCATCCAAGAGGTGGCAGCATGACCCTCCCACCGAAAGAGCAGTATCTCGGAGACGGGGTGTACGCCTCATTCGACGGCTATCAAATCCAGCTCCGCGCACCGCGTGAGGATGGCGACAGCATCGTCTATCTGGACTCCGAGGTCCAAGCCGCGCTGGTCGAATTCATTGAACGCATCGTGAGGGCCGCACCATGAAGCCGCTCACACCAGAGGAAGCACGCCAGCTTGCGGCAAAGACGCACAAGCTGATCGACGGGGCTCTCGCCGAGATCGAGATCGCGCGCGAGGAGCTGATCGAGCTGGCCGCCATCGATCGCATGCGCCTCGCCCGCAACGTGATCCCGTTCCCGCTGAAGCGTCCCGACCCGGTGCCGCACCTGTCGGCGGAGGCAATGGCTTTCGCACGCCACCGAGCCCGGCAGCGCCTGCCCTACGGCCACACGCGGCCCTCCGCGACGGTTCTTCAGTTCGTGCGCGATGAGCGCGGGAGCAATTCCATTGAATATAGCCTCCTCGCGACGCTCGTGGCGTGTGCTCTGGTCGCGATCATTGCTTCGCTCAGCAGCACGTTGGGCCGCAGCTTCGCGAGCATCGCCGCGTACCTGGGAGGCGCCTGACATGGATCACGCCTTCATCCAACGCCTGCGCGATGCAGCGGCGTCCGGCGGCCCGGTAAGGCTGTCGGCGCACGACTTCATCCGCGCGGTTCAGTCCGGCCTCATCGAATACAGGCAACGTCACGGAGTCAGCATCAATGGAAACTTCATCGGCGAATGCGCGGCGTCGATCGACGGCGCTGCGGTCACTGTCGATTGACGGGAGGCGCGGCATGCACGACAGCAGCGAGGAGCGCACAACCATCATCAGCGAAGCTTGGACCGTGCTGGCCGCAGCGAAGTCGCTGGACGACACGGCCACCGCCGTCACCGCTCGGCGCATCATCGCCGATCACTTGAGCGGGAAACGGCCAAGGATGACGGACGTGCGGGAGATTGAGAAGTACTTCCGCTGAAGCCCAAAGACGGACGTGATCGAAGAGCCCGGCCTAGCGCCGGGCTTTTTCGTTGCCGGGACCAGATGGTTTCCGCCGGGTTGATGCGCAGCGCCAATTTGAGCCGACCGATTCAGCGGCCTGCAATGACTCTCCAGCATGATCGCCCCGCAACCGAGAGGCGATCATGGCCCAGAAAACACCCGAAGAACTGTCGGCGGATATCGCCGCGCTCCTCAACAGCGGCGACGCCAACACACTGAGCAGCATGCGAGCCATGCTGGAGAGCTTCGCCGAGCTGGCGTCGCTGGAGGCCGACGAAGAGAAGGCGATCCGAGCGCTACGCGCGAAGCTGCGGCGCCAGCACAAGCCGCTCGGCGTGCCTACGAAGCAGCGGCGCCGCGCATGAGGAGTCAGCCGACAAAGGCCGAGCTGGTGAAGCGCATCAAGGGCTCGCGCAGCCGCGTGCGCGTCGCCAAGGCCGTGCAGTGTCTCCTCACCGACCACGGCCTGACACAGACCAAGGTCGCACAGGTGGCCGGGAAGTCGCTCGGCTGGGTCAACGCGCTCGCGCGATGGGACATGACCACGCAAGCCAGCCCGTGGCCGACCACCCGGGCGGAGCGAATTCAACGTGTTGAAAAAAGCCGATACAGGAAGCGTGCCCGCAAGCGCCGGGAGGAAGGTGGCAGCCGCAAGACGAAGAGCGACTGGCCCGCATTGACGCGCAAGGGTCGCTCTGCCTCGTTGCTGCCTTACGATCATCCGGCCGTCGAAGAGGCGCGCACGATTTATCCGACAACGGTGCAGATGGACTCCGCCGTGCTCAAGCCGGGCAACTATCAGTGGAAGCTCGGCGGAGAAATCCTCAAAGGCGACTGGCGCGGATTCCCGGTGTTCTCACTCACGCTGGAGGAGCGCGCCACATGTCCGGTATCCTGCAAGCACTGGCGATCCTGTTTCGGCAATCGGATGCACCTTGCGCACCGCATGCCTCATGGCGAGGACCTGGAACAACGCTTGCGACTCGAAGTCGCGCAGCTCGCGGCCGAGCACACCAATGGCTTCGCGATCCGGCTGCACGTGCTCGGCGACTTCTACTCGCCCGGATATGTCGCGGTCTGGCGCCAGTTGCTGGACCACCATCCCGAGCTGCACATCTGGGGCTATACCGCTCGGATCGACGTGACTAGCGATCCGATCGCGGCTGCGCTGGTGGAGCTGGCACAAGATCAGCCGGAACGGTTCGCTATGCGCTTCTCCAATGCGCCGCCGTCGCTCGGCGTCGCAGCTACGATTTCGATCGAGCACCCGAAACAGCTCCCGCCGGACGCCACGGTCTGCCCACAGGAAACCGACAAAACGGAATCGTGCAGCAACTGCGCCCTGTGCTGGAGCCCGGCGCATCGCACGGCACGGGTCGCCTTTATCCAGCATTAGCGGGAGACCAAACGAAAGAGCCGCCGCTGCCGGATTGGAGAACGGCAGCGGCGGCTCTAAGTGGATTCGAAGCTCGTCCAACGAACCCCACCCGACGAACATTGCGGCGCGAACCCTGAACAAAGGGTGTAGACACGGCCTAGACCCACTAATTTGCTTTCATGAAGTCGCTGAGCAACAAACGTAAGTCTCACCCCATCATAGAGGCGCAAGCCATGTACAGTTCCGAACTGTGTCGCGCACAAATGGATGAATGCAAGGCTCTGCTGTCATTGGCGGAGAGCCCGGCCGAAACGACGGTGCTTAACCTCTTGGTGCGCAATTGGCGGAACATCGCCAGCCAGACAGATCGCTACACTGAGTTAGTGCGTGACAGACCTCCGAAAGAGTGAGGTCGCCTCAGCCCGCCGCCCTCAGCCCGGGGTGCCTGTGCGCTGGCGCTGGACGGCCGACCGGATAGACCGGGACACCGAGCGGCCCCTCGCTGCGCCCCGTAATGGCTTCCTAGGGGCTGGTGCAGTAGTCCGACCACGCTTGAAGCATCGGGCGCAACGCCTTCAATTGGTCGTCCCTGTCATATCGTTCATATGCGGCCTCGGTCGCGGTGCGCCCGGCCGCGTGCGCCTTGGCAAGCTCGCGAAGGTCTTTCGGGTAGCCGTTAGCCTTGGCCCACGAGGTGAAAGCGGTGCGCATCCCGTGCACCGTCACAGAGGCATTAGGGCGTAACGCGGCGAGCACGTCATTCAAGGCCGACTTGTGCATCCCACCAAAGATCAAGCCAGACGCCTTGCGCGTGCCGAGTAGAGCGAGGGCTTCGCGGCTTAACGGGACGGCATGCTCCTCGCCTTGTTTCATCGATCTCTCTTCCCGGCCGCCGGGGATGATCCATGCGTCCCCTACGATCTCGCGCCAGTCAGCCAAGCGAGCTTCCGCGTTGCGAGCGACGGTCAAAATCGTGAAGGCGAGGGCACGGGCAGCGGCCGAACCATCGGCGACAAGCTCACGATAGAACGCGGGCACGCCATCACGATGCATCGCAGGCCGGGGTGTGCTCTTGGGCGCGCTCTGGATTAGTTGCCCGATGATCTCTTTGCGGGCCGGGTTGGGACCGTCCGCCCGGGCCTTCTTTGCCACGGCGTGAGAGATCACGAGCCCGATCCGGACGCGCATCTTGTCGGAGTTGGCGAGCGCATCGCTCCAGCGAGTTCGCAATTCGGTCTCAACATCCGTGTGCGTGATCTCATCCGCCCATAGCCTGCCGAGCGCGCCGGTCTTCAGGAGACGGTAGTTGCGCGGTTCGTTGCTCTTTACCTTCCACTCCGTGGCCCTCAATGAAATGAAGCTCTCGACAACATCCGCGAACCGCATGCGCTTGGGCGCATCGCTCTTTGGTTCGGTCGCTGGCGCGGCGGAGTTGAGCACGGCAAGGCCCCGGCGCGGGATGCGCTGTTCATACCGCTTCGCCGCGAACGCGTTGCGTGCGTTGCGCGCGGCGCTCAGGCTCATCCCGTGGTGATAGCTGCCGAGGCTGGTCGAGCGGAAGCTAATGCCGTCCCGGAATTTGTAGACCCAGAGCGCGGACCCGCCCCGGATTTTTAACGAGAGGCTGGCACCATCGCTAAGCGTCTGATCCGCGCCGCTGGCAATGGCTTTGGTGATGTCGGCCGGGCTGAGATTCCCCATGGGAAAAGGCTCCGTGTGTACCCACTTCTGTACCCACAATATGCCCTCCAGCCTGATCCAGCAAGAGCCGGTGTGAGAAAACAGACCATCTCTAACTCATTGGTAAATGAGGCAGAATGCGCCACCATGATCCGGGATGAGAAAGTCTTAAATTTTCTAGACGAGAAAGGCGGGCGGCCGCAATGGGGAAAGAGGGACAGGGGAGTTGACCTAACGCTTCGCGACCTACGCTCACGCAAGGGACGCACCGGCGGACGGGTTCCCTCCCCCCTTGCGGGGGAGGGTTAGGGAGAGGGGTACCGCACGGCGTGCTCTCTCAATCTGTTCGACGACACACGATAGAGTTGCGAGAGCGACGATCCCATCAATCGTCTCGCCCGGGGCCACCCCTCTCCCCGACCCTCCCCCGCAAGGGGGGAGGGAGCCTGACCGGCGTGCTCGCCTCACTGCGCGAGGCTCTACTTCTTCGGCGCCGCCGCCACCTTCTCCACCACCTCGCCCTTCCCTTCCGCCTCCAGCGCCTCGCGGATGCGCTTGAATTCGTCCAAATCGGCCTTGTCGACGTCGGGGAATTTCAGGTCGAGGCTGTCGAGCGCGCTGACGATGGCCGAGCCGATCACGACGCGGGCGAACCATTTGTGGTCGGCGGGCACGATGTGCCACGGCGCTTCCTTCGTCGACGTGTGGTGGATCATGTCCTGGTAGGCAGCCTGGTATTTCGGCCAAAGTGCGCGTTCGGAGATGTCGGCCATCGAGAACTTCCAGTTCTTGGCCGGCTCGTCCAAGCGGTCGAGGAAGCGCTGGCGCTGCTCATCCTTGGAGACGTTGAGGAAGAATTTCAGGATCATGGTGCCGTTGCGCGCGAGATAGCGCTCGATCGCCGAGATATCCTCGAAGCGCTCGCGCCAGATGTCCTTCGTCACCAGGCGCTTCGGTATCTTCTGCTTCTCGAGCACCTCTGGGTGCACGCGCACGATCAGGCATTCCTCGTAATAGGAGCGGTTGAAGATGCCGATGCGGCCGCGCTCCGGCAGCGCGATCATGGCGCGCCACATGTAGTCGTGGTCGAGCTCTTTGGTCGACGGCTGCTTGAAAGAGGAGACCTCGCAGCCCTGCGGATTGATGCCGTCGAACACGCTCTTGATCGCGCTATCCTTGCCGGCGGCGTCCATGCCCTGGAAGATCAGCAGCAGCGACCAGCGGTCCTCGGCATAGAGCTTCTCCTGTAAATCGGACAGGCGCTTGCGGTTGGCCTCGATGATCTTGCTGCCTGCATCCTTGTCGAGGCCGCCCTTCTCGGCGGTCGGGTAGGATTTCAGGTGGAATTCACTCGAGCCGTCGAAGCGGAACGGCGCGACGAACGGCTTCAGTTCATCGGTGAGCGATTGGGACGGTTTCTTGCTCATGGCCTCTCGGTGGCTTGCGGGGCGATTTGATGCGGTCGATAAGGCTACCAAGAATGCCCTTGGGCAGGAAGATGATGAAGAGCACCAGCAGCACGCCATAGACCAGATTGTCCCATCCCACCGCCCTGGTCCCGAAGCCGATACGCAAGCTCTCGGCGAGCACGATCGTGATGATGGCGCCGACCGTAGGTCCCAGCGCGACATAAACGCCGCCGACGATGGCCGCGAACACCATCTGCAAGGAGAGCGCGATGCCGCTGACTGTGTCGGGCGAGATGAACATTTGGTACTGGCAATACAGTGCACCCGCCAGCGCGGTCATCATCGCGCTGATCAGGGTGATCTTGAGCTTTTCGGCCGTGACGTTGACGCCGGCTGCGGCAGCCGCATCCTCGTCCTCCGAGATCGCCTCCATGGCGTGCCTGATCATGCTGCGGTCGATCCAGCGCCAGATCACAAGGCCTGATAGCCAGACCGCGAGCGCGATCAGATACCAAATCGCCTTGTCGTCGAACTGCAGCGCGACGATGCTGCTGCCGCCGGCGCGATTCGGCGTATAGCCGAGCGAGCCGCCAGTATAGTCACGGGTCGCGGTGATGACCTGCAGCACGATGCCCGACAGCGCCAAGGTCACCAGCACGAAATAGTGGCCGGTGATGCGGAAGCGAAAGCAGGGATAGGCGACAACCAGGGCCAGCACGCCCGCGGTCACCATGCCCAGGGGAATGCCGATCCAGGGCGAGACGCCGAGATGATTCCACAACAATGCTGTGACATAGGCGCCGATGCCCATGAAGCCGCCATGACCGAGCGAGACCAGGCCGAAGCGGCCCATGATCGACCACGAGGTGTAGGCGAACGACCAGATCAGGATCAGTACCAGGAGGTGCAGATGATAGGGATCACTATGCACGAAGGGCAGCGCGACGAGCGCGATCAGCGCGACGATCCAGCCGGCGAGCTTGCTGTTCACGCGCGTCGCCTCGCGAGCAGGCCCGCGGGGCGAATGAACATCATCACGATGAAGAAGACAAAGGCCAGCACGTAGCCCCATTCGAGATCGGAGAACAGGCCGCCGAGCGAGATGATCTCGGCAAACAAAAACGCGGCGATGAAGCCGCCGATGAAATTGCCGAGGCCGCCAAGCACGCAGATCAGGAAGGTGATCGGGCCGAACGACAGGCCGACGAACGGATGAACGTCGTATTGCAGCACCAGAAGGCACGCGGCGAGGCCGGCGAGCCCGCCGCCAATCGCCGAGGTGATAAGATAGAGCCGCTTCGCGTCGACGCCCATCAGCGGCATGATCTGGCGATCCTGGGCGATGGCACGGATCGCGGTGCCCGTGAAGGTCCGGGTCAGGAACAGATAGACGCCGATCATGCCGACCAGCGCCGCCGCAAACGACAGAAGGCGCGCGTAGCTGAAATTCATCTCGCCGAGCGCCAGCACCGGCAGGCGGATGCCGAGATTTTTGAAGTCGATGCCGAAAGCAACGGTGGCGA
Organism: Bradyrhizobium genosp. P; assembly: GCF_049949265.1. Lineage (NCBI taxonomy): Bacteria > Pseudomonadati > Pseudomonadota > Alphaproteobacteria > Hyphomicrobiales > Nitrobacteraceae > Bradyrhizobium > Bradyrhizobium genosp. P. The sequence goes on from NZ_CP188195.1 coordinate 7,794,386, forward strand.
AGCTCTGCAGGATGAACAGCACGCCGCCGGTGGCGAGCAGCTGGTTGATCGGCGGCGCGGTCAGCAACGGCGCGATGACGAGGAAGTGCAGCGCGGCGCCGAGCAGCGCGACCAGCAGGATGACCAGCGGCGCCGCGGCCCAGTACGGCAGATGGAACACCTGCACCAGATAGTACATGCCGTACATGCCGATCATTACCAGCTCGGCGTAGCAGATCCAGGTGACGTCGATGACGCCGAAAATCAAATTCAGCCCGAGCGCGAGCAGCGCCAGCACGCCGCCAAGCAGGATGCCGTTGATGACGGCCTCCAGCAGGTAGATGTCGAAGATATCGAGGAAGGATTGCATGGCGGCCTCTTGCTTACTTCTCCCGCTTGCGAGGGAGGTCGGATCGCATCGCCAGATGGGATCCGGGTGGGGGCTCTTTCCACAATACGACTCGTGGAGACACCCCCACCCCGGCCCTCCCCCGCTTGCGAGGGCTTTGCGTAAAGGCGAATCTGCGATTCTCTAAGACCGAGCTGAACATGGAGCTGGGGATGGCGTATCGGCAGGTTGGGCAAGCGAGCTTCGCAGATGCGCTGGCGTCGCGGCGGGGGAAAGGGGGTGCGGTGCTGAGGCGGATTTGCGAGCTGGTCGATTGGGCGGCTATCGAGCGCGTGCTGCGCGGCCTCCCGGAACCGGAGCGTGGCGCGCCGCCCTATCCGCGGCTGGTGATGTTTAAGGCGCTGCTGTTGCAGCAATGGTACGGGCTGTCCGATCCGGAGCTGGAAGAAGCGCTCGATGACCGGACCTCGTTCCGAGAATTCTGCGGCTTTGTGCTCGGTGACGAGACGCCCGACCACACGACGATCTGGCGCTTCCGCGAAGCTTTGCAGCAGGCCAGTCTGGACGAGACGCTGTTCTCCGAGATCCTGCGCCAGATCGACGCGCGCGGGCTGGTGCTGCGCCGAGGCACATTGATCGATGCCAGCCTGATCCCGTCGGCGGTGAAGCCGCCGAAGCCACCGAAGGAGCCACTGCCGCCCGGCCCGGACGGGCGCGCGCCGAGCAAGCTGGTCAACAGCGAGCGCGATGCGGATGCGCGATGGACCAAGAAGGGTGGCAAGCGGTACTTCGGCTACAAGGCGCATGTCGGCGTCGACCAGAGCTCGGCGATCATCCGTCGCAGCAAGCTGACCGACGCCGCGGTCAACGACACGGTGCCGGCCGACGAGTTGATCAGCGGTGACGAGAAGGCGGTCTACGCCGACCAAGCCTATGACAAGCACGAGCGCCGCGCCGGGCTCGCGGCCCGGGGCATCAAGCCGCGGCTGATGTTCCGGCCCAACAAGCATCATGCCCTGACCGAGCGACAGAAGCGCTTCAACGATGCCGTGGGACGGCGCCGCGCGCCGGTCGAGCAAGTCTTCGCGCGCCTCAAGGGCGTCTACGGCTGGGCCCGCGCTCGCTATCTGGGCCTGGCACGCAACCACACTCATCTGCGCCTTCTCTGCCTGGCCATGAACCTCAAACGATGGGCAATATTGCGCCCAATCGGAGTTCCGGCATGACCGCCGCTCCGCAATACTGTCGATCGGCTGGGCAAACGAGGCCGTACATCCTCGCGCGCCGTCCAAGAGCAAGCAAAAAAATCCCTGATACAGGCCCTCACTCCCGCAGAGGCGATTGCGCAAAGCCCTCGCTTGCGGGAGAGGGAGAAGAACACCGCTCGTGTCGATCCCAGCATGCTCACACCCCCAGATACGCCTGCTTGATGGTGTCGCTCGCCGCGAGCTCGGCGGCGGTGCCGGTCGCGCGGATGCTGCCGGCCTCCAACAGATAGGCGCGGTCGACCACGCGCAGCACCTGCTGTACGTTCTGCTCGACGATCAGCACGGTCAGTCCGCTGTCGCGGATGCGTTTCACCAGCTCGAACACCTGCTGCACCACGACCGGCGCGAGCCCCGCCGAGGGCTCGTCAAGCAGCAGCAGCTTTGGATTCGACATCAGCGCGCGGCCTATTGCGCACATCTGCTGCTCGCCGCCCGACATGGTGCCGGCCATCTGATGACGGCGCTCCATCAGGCGCGGGAATAGCTCGAACACGAAGGCGAGCCGCTCGGCGTAACGGGCGCGCGCGCTCGGCATATAGGCGCCCATCTTCAGATTGTCGTCGACGGTGAGCCGCGGAAACAGCCGGCGGTTCTCCGGCACATGCGCAATGCCGAGGCTGACGATGCGATGCGCCGGCGTCGCCACGACGTCGGCGCCCTGCATCGCGATGGCGCCCTTGATGGGCCGGATCAGGCCCGAGATCACGCGCATCAGCGTGGTCTTGCCGGCCCCGTTCGGGCCGATCACGCCGACCGCCTCGCCGGCCCTGACGTCGAGGCTGACGTCGAACAGCGCCTGGAAGCTGCCATAGCCCGCGTTGATCGATCTGAGCTCGAGCATGCCGGTCACACCCCGACCGTGCGGCGCGCCTGCTCGGCAACGGCGGCCGCAAGAGACGCATCGGCGTCGGTGCCGAGATAGACCTCGATCACCTTGGCGTCGCCGGCGACGTCGGCCGGCAGCCCTTCGGCGATCTTCTCGCCGTGATCGAGCACCATCACGCGATCGACCACGCGCATCAACACGCCCATGATGTGCTCGACCCAAATGATGGTGATGCCGAGTTCGTCGCGGATCCGGCGCAGCATGTCGGCGGCCTGGTCCATCTCCTTTTCGTCGAGCCCGCCGAGGCTTTCATCGGCGAGCAGAAGCTTTGGCCCGGTAGCGAGCGCTTTCGCCAGTTCGAGCTTTTTTAACCCCGCAGCACCAAGACCCTCGACGCTAGCGTGGCGATCGGTCGGCAGGCCGACCATCGCGAGCGCGCGTTCGGCCGCCTGCTCGGCTTTGCTGCGGCTATGGCGGCCCTGGCCGTAGAAGCCGGCGAGCGTGACGTTCTCGAAAATGCTGAGGCGATGGAACGGACGCGGGATCTGGAAGGTGCGCCCGACGCCGCTATTGATGATCCGGTGCGGCGCGAGCCCTGCGATCTCGCGGCCGTCGAACAGGATCGAGCCTGAGGTGGGCGGCAGCGTGCCCGAGAGCAAATTGAAGATCGTGCTCTTGCCCGAGCCGTTCGGGCCGATCAGGCCGAGGATCTCGCCCTGCTCGACGCGAAACGACACATTGTTGACGGCGCGAAAGCCGCCAAACCGCTTGACCAGGCCTTCGACGGCGAGCACGGCGGTCCCTTTCGCGCGCGACTTACGTGTTGCTGGAGGTCGTGCCGGCCGGCAGCGGCAGCACGATCTCGCGCTGCATCTGGCTCCTCGGCCACATGAAATCCTCCTCGGAGATTGTGCACTGCGTTTTTGTTCTTGATGCGGCCTATCACAGGGGGAGCGACCGAGGATGTCAAGCGCAATGGCTGCATCGGCGCGGCGCAGCACCGACCAGCGGGTCATCACATGGTTGCAGAACAGCGGCGCTACGCTGAAAGCTGCGTCTCGATGAACGCCGTGACGAAGCGCGGCATCGCGGCGTTGAGATCGGCGCGGCTGCGCACCAGATGGATCGCGGCGAGTTCGGGATCGTCCTGCCGCGCGATATTGGCCTCGAGCCGCGCGCGCAGCGCCTCGCCTGAGATGTCGATGCGCAGGATTTGCATCATCGCCAGCGCCGGCCCGGTATAGACGCAGTGCCAGTCGGCATCCGCGCGACAATCCGCCGGCGTCAGCCCGGTCTCCTCCTCGAGTTCCCGCAGCACGCTGCCGGCGATATCGACGGTATCGCCCCTGATGTCGTTGAGATCGGGCGTACCCGATGGAAAGTAGATCCGCCCGGGATTCGAGGTGTGCTGGCCCATCTCGCCGAGCACAAAGGCGCCGTCGCTCGCCAGCAGCGCGCCCATGCCGAAGCCGTTGAAGACCTCCCTGTCTGGAAAGCCCCAGTCGCGCCAGGCGAGGAAGCTTGCGAAATCGGTCTCGAAATAATTGGCGCTGAGCCGATCGCCCGCGAACACCGGATCCCGGCCGAGCAGCACGCGGCCGTTCCACAGGCTCGGATTGGCGCGCTGCTGGGCGGCGAAGTGCGCGTCGATCTCGGCGCGGCGCTGGTCCGCGAACGGCCAGGGCCGTCGCTGCAACGCCAGCTCAAGTGTCGTCACGCGATGAATCAGCGGAGACTGCATGCAGTTCACCGGGCCCTTTGTTTGAGCATGATCTTATCGGAAAACCGCTGCACACTTTTCCGGATCATGCTTACTTGGCATTCATCCCGGTGGTCTTCTTGACCTGCTCGACATATTTATTAGTGTAGGTCTTGGTCACGTCGATGCCGGCCTTCGCCACCTCCGGCGATCCCTCGCTGAACACCGCGAGCACCGCGTCGGCGCCCTTCGGATCCATCTTGCCGGTCTCCGAGAACATCGGGATCGTGTTCTTCAGCGCGGCGAGATAAAGCTCCTTGTTCTTGCCGACGATCTCGTCCGGCATCTTCGCCATGATATCCTCGGCCGAATGCGAGTGGATCCAGGACAGTGTCGCCATGATCGCATTGGTCAGCGCCTGCACTTCCTTCTCGTGGCCGTTGACCCAGACCGTGGTGGAATAGAGCGCGCCGCCCGGATATTCGCCGCCGAACACCGCGAGCGTATCGTGCTGGGTGCGGGTGTCGCTGAGGATCTTGAGGTCGGCGTGACTGCCCTGCAGCACGGTCACGGACGGATCGAGCATCACGGCGGCGTCGATCTGGCCCTGCTCCATCGCCGCGATCGCAGTCGCGCCGAGACCGACGCCGATCACGGAGGTGCCCATCGGATCGAGGCCGTTCTTCTTCAGCATGTATTTCAGGAAGAAATCGGTCGACGAGCCCGGTGCGCTGACGCCGACCTTCTTGCCGGCGAGATCCTTGACCGAGTTGATCTCGGCGGTGTGTTTCGGCGAGACCACCAGCACGAGGCCGGGATAGCGGTCATAGACCACGAAGGACTGCAGCTCCTGCTTCTTGGCCGCGAGGTTGACGCAATGGTCGAAGTAGCCGGAGACGACATCGGCACTGCCGCCGAGCACCGCTCGCAGCGCGTCCGAGCCGCCCTTGAGGTCGACCAGTTCGACCGCGAGCCCAGCCTTGTCGTATTCGCCGAGCTGCTTGGCCAGCACCGTCGGCAGATAGCACAGGCAGGCGCCGCCGCCGACCGCGATGGTGATTTTCGTTTGCGCCGCGGCAAGGCCTGTGCTCATGGCAAGCGCCATCAATGCGCCCGCGACCTTGCCAAACATCGTCCTCATGACGTCCTCCGCTTCGAAATTCGGCGGCACGATAGTGCAGCACGGCGGGCTTGAGAAGGCGACTTTCCGATAGCTGGTCAAGCCTGCATCCGCGGCATAGCATCCGCCCCACAAAAAACACTTGAAACACTTGGGGAGGCCTCTCAATGAATCGCATTGCCACGACGCTGTCGCTTGCCGCAGCCTTTGCCGCCGGTTGCGGCGTCACCCATCTGCTGCGGCCGGCGCTCGCCGCCGATGCCATCACCGCGCAGGTGATCCACACCGGCGAGATGGAGGGCGACAAGCTCGGCGATGCCAACAAGATCGGTTTCCGCTCAAAGATGTTCGTCTCCGCCGACGGCGCCACCGTCTCGATCCAGGACGGCAATGTGCCGAAGCACATGCATCCCAACACCAACGAGCTGCAATATATCCTCGAAGGCACCGGCACGGTCTGGTTCGGCGACAAGGAGATCACGGTGAAACCGGGCGATCTGATCGTGATCCCGAAGGGCACGCCACATGGCGGCACCAAGCCGAACGGCCGCCCGATCAAGGCGATCGCGATCAAGACCCCACCGCAGGCGCCTGACGATACGAAGCTGCTGGATTGAGTCCCGGCTCGTTCGTGACGTGTAGGGTGGGCAAAGGCGCCCTTGCGCCGTGCCCACCATTCACACCGTGCTCGCGAGGGTGGGCACGCTTGCGCTTTGCCCACCCTACGATTTTCCCCGCCCCTCCCGCGTCGCCCCGACCATTCCGTTAAATGATACTCGACATATAATTGACTTGCCCCGAACTGGGTCGTCTCATAATATGACGCATGACATTCTATGTAGGGCAACCGCCATGAGCTTGGACGATCACCCCACGGTCAGGGCTGTGCGCGCTCGCAACAGCCGGGAGGTCGACGACGCCCCGGTTTCTGCGGAACTCTTGAAAAAGATCGCGCTGGCGTGCGGAGCCGATGATGTCGGCATCATCGAGTTCGACCGGGCGGCGATCGCGCCGCAGCGGGACTATATTCGAAAGGTCTACGGCCGGACCCGTTCCCTGCTCGCGATCGCCTGCCACATGAACCGGGAACCGGTGCGCTCTCCCGCGCGCTCCGTCGCCAACGAGGAGTTCCACGGCACCTACGATCACGTGAACGAAACCGGACGCGCCATCGTTCGCGCGCTCGAACAGCACGGCATCCCGTCCTGCAATGCCGTCGCCGCCTTCCCGATGGAAATGGACCTGCCCCGGATCATGATGGTCCAGCACAAGCCGATCGCCGTGGAAGCGGGTTTGGGGCGCATGGGCATCCATCGCAGCGTCATCCATCCGAAATTCGGAAGTTTCGTCCTGCTCGGCACCATCTTGCTTGGACGCGAGGTGGACGCCTATGACCAGCCGATCGACTACAATCCCTGCCTGGAGTGCAAATTATGCGTCGCCGCCTGCCCGGTCGGAGCGATCAAGCCGGACGGCGGGTTTGATTTCCTGTCCTGCCACACCCACAATTATCACGACTTTCTCGGCAACTTCGCACAATGGGTCGAAAAGGTCGCGGATTCAAAAGACGCAAAGGACTACCGCGCCCGCGTTCCCCGCACCGAAACGTTGAACATCTGGCAATCGCTCTCGTTCAAGCCGGGCTACAAGGCGGCCTATTGCATCTCGGCCTGTCCGGCCGGCGAAGATGTGATCGGACCGTTTCTGCAAGATCGCGACACGCATTTCGCAGACGTGGTCAAGCCGCTGATCGACAAGGACGAGTTGGTCTACGTGATCCCGGATACCGACGCCGAGGATACGGTGACGCGGCGCTTTCCGCACAAGAAGATTCAGCATGTCGCGTCGGGCCGCCACACCGGCAGCATCCAGGCCTACATTTTTTCGCTCTCGCTCGGATTTCAGCGCGGCAGGGCGAGAGGTCTGGATCTCGTGACGCATCTGAGCTTCACCGGCGCAACCGCGCTTGAGTTGACTGTCGCGATCAAGGGAAAGGACCTCAAGGTGACGCCCGGACGTCATGTGGGAGATGCGGCCTTGCGCATCACGGCGGACACCCAGGCATGGTTACGCGTGCAGAACCGCGACCTTGAACTGGCCGATGCAATCGACTCACAGCTCGTCAGTCCCAGCGACGAAGGTTTGTTCGCCGCCTATATGCGGTGCTTCCCTCTCTGAATCAGTTGCGCAGGGTGGCAAAGCCGTGCAGCGCTGTGCGTCTCACACCAGCAGACCACCGCCATCCACCGGAAGCGTCTGCCCGGTGACGTAGCCGTTCAGCATCAGATAGACATAGGCCATGGCCGCCTCGCCCGGTGACGCGGCGCGGGGCAGCGGCAAGCCCGCCACGTAGCCGCGCACCATCTCCTCGGGCATCTTCTTGACGGGCTCGGTGAGAATGAGGCCGGGGCAGACCGCGTTGACACGCACCGGCGCGAGATCGACGGCAAGCCCACGGGCCAGGCCCTCCATCGCTCCGCCGGATGCGGTCACGAACGGCATCCCCTTTCGCGGACGATGCGCCAGCATGCCGCCGGTCAGCGTGATCGAACCATCAGGAGCGATCACGCGGCAGCCATGCTTGACCGCCGCGAGCGAGCCCCAGAAGCGGACGGCCATACCGTCGCGCGCGGCGACGAGATCGAGATCGCGCGTCGCGGCAAATCTTGAGTTGTTCCAATCGCCGGCCGTGATCGCAAGATGATCAAACGCGCCGACCTGATCGAAGAAGCGCGATACGCTGGCTTCGTCGCGCAGATCGACGGTGATGCCCGAAGATCCAGGCAGGCGCGTGACCGCCGCATCGACATTGGCCGCGTTGCTGGACGCAATTACCACTTCCGCGCCGCGCCCCTGCGCGAGCGCAGCAACGGCGAAGCCAATCCCCGACGATCCCCCGATTGCGATCACACGCTTGCCATCGAGCGACATAGTGCCACCGTTCATGGTTCGCTCTCCCTACTGCGCGAAATAAGCCGGATGATCGATATCGGCGATCAACCCGGGCTGCTGCGGCTGCCAGTCGAGCAGCGACCCGGTGCGCGCGCTCGAAGTCGGCACGTCGAAGCTCACGAACCTGCCGAAGAAGCCGAAATGCTCCATCGCTTCTTCCTGCGACTTCGACACCAAGGGAATGTTGAGGCGCCAGGCGATCACCTCGGCGATCGCCTTGAACGACACGCCTTCGTCGGCCACAGCATGGAACGGCCCGCCTTCGGCGCCGCGCTCGAGCGCAAGGCGATAGACGCGCGCCGCATCGAGGCGATGCACCCCCGGCCAGCGGTTCAGCCCTTCTCCGATATAGGCGGAGACGCCCTTCTCGCGCGCAAAGCCGACGAGACGCGGCACGAAGCCGTGATCGCCATGACCATGCACCGAGGGCGGAAGCCGAACCACCGTGGCGCGCACGCCACGCGCCGCCACCGCCATCGTCGTCGCTTCGGACGCACGCGGATAGGCAGACGAGACCGGAATCGGCGGATCGTCCTCGGTCGCGACGCGGCCCTGTGCCACCCGCGCCACGCCCGACGTGGTGATCAGCGGGCGCTTCGATCCTTCGAGCACAGCGCCGAGCACCTCGATGGCACGGCGGTCATCCTCGCAATTCCTGGCGAACCTGGAAAAATCGTGATTGAAGGCGCAGTGGATCACCGCATCCGACTGCGCCGCGCCGCTCTTGAGGCTATCCAGGTCTTCGAGCGTTCCGTAGTGAACGTCGGCGCCATCGGCGGCCAGCGCCTCCGCCCCCTTGTCTGAGCGGGTCATGCCGAGCACCTGATGGCCGGCGGCGATCAGATCCCTGGTGACGGCCGAGCCGACCCAGCCGGTGGCGCCAGTGACAAACACGCGCATGCGAAAAATCCTTGCTTGATCGATTGCGACGGCGGAGGCGCTTTCGTCGCAGCGCCTCCGTTGCGTTTCTGAAGAGCGAGCTTCAGCTGTCCTAGGTGCGCAACTGCTCGAGATCCGCGAGCACCCCCGGCCCGGTCGGAGTCCAACCGAGCTTCTTGCGCGTCTGCTCGCTGGAGGCCAGCATGTCGAATGCCACGAACGTGCCCAGCCAGCCAAAGAAGGCCTGGGCCTCCTCCGGGGTGATGGATTTGACCGGCAGCTTCAGGCGCCGCCCAATCGTTTCAGCAATATCGCGGATCGGGACCCCCTCTTCCGCGACGGCGTGATATCTCGCGTTCGGCTCTGTCTTTTCGATCGCCAGCCGGTAGAGACGCGCGACGTCGAGAACATGCGCCGCCGGCCAGCGGTTGCTTCCGTCGCCGACATAGGCGCACACGCCCTTCTCGCGGTACACCTCGATCAGGGGCGTGATGAGGCCCTGCTTGACCGGGTCATGGACTTGGGGAAGACGCATGGCCGCCGCGCGGACGCCCTTCAGCGCCAGGGCCGTCTGTTCCGACACGCGGGGGAACGGGAAATCCGGCGATATCACGTTGTCCTCGGTCGCGATCTGGCCGGGCCCGGCCAATCCCGCCAATCCGCCTGTCACGATCAGCGGCCGGTCGGATCCCGCAAGCACGGCACCCAAAGTCTCGATGGCACGGCGGTCGGTCTCGCAACTCTTTGCGAAGTTCGACCAGTCGTGCACGAAGCCCAGATGAATGACCGCATCCGAAGCGGTTGCCCCCTTGCGCAGACTATCAATATCTTCAAGCGAACCGCGGAGAACGTCCGCGCCAGTGGCGGTGACGGATTTGGCTCCTTCGTCCGAACGGACCATACCGAGGACTTTATGTCCGGAGGCGATCAGCTCCCTGACGACGGGAATGCCGATAAATCCGCTCGCACCGGTGACGAAAACACACATGAGGAAGTCTCCTTGTTTCGTTGGAGACATATCTCGGCTGTTAGGCTATGATGGTAAAGTAGTGACTTTATCATGGTATAATAGCTAACCGGATGAGCGAGCACCTCACTCACGAGAATCTTCTCGGGACCTATCTGAAGGGCCGCCGCGCCAAGCTCGATCCCGATGCGCTTGGCTTTCCTTCGGAACGCCGGCGCACGCCTGGCCTCCGCCGCGAGGAAGTGGCCCAGCGCGCCAATATCAGCCCGACCTGGTACACTTGGCTCGAGCAGGGCCGCGGCGGCGCGCCTTCGGCTGACGTGCTCGACCGCATCGCACGTGCACTGATGCTGACGGACGTCGAGCGCGAGCATCTCTTTCTGCTCGGCCTCGGCCGCTCGCCCGAGGTGCGCTACCAGAAGAACGAGGGCATCACGCCACGGCTGCAGCGCGTGCTCGACGCGCTGGAGCCGTGCCCCGCGATCATCAGGACCGCGATATGGGACATCGCGGGTTGGAATCGAGCCGCGACCGTCATGCTGACCGACTATGGTGCGCTGCCACCGCACGAGCGCAACGTCCTGCGCTTCATCTTTCTCGATCCGCGTGTCCGAGCTGCGCAAGCCGACTGGGAAAGCGTGGCGCGCTTCGTGCTGGGTGCGTTCAGGGTGGATGCGGCGCGTGCAGGTGCAGCGGCGGAGGTGCAACCGCTTGTCGATGAACTGTCTCGGCTGAGCCCCGAATTCGCGGCGATGTGGCGCGACAACGACGTCCGCAGCCATGGCGAGGGTATCAAGCACCTCAGCCATCCGATCCTCGGTCCCGTCTCCTTCGAATATTCCGCATTCGCAATCGATGGCCGGCCGGATCTCGCCATGGTGGTCTACAATCCGACGGACCCTGATGTGGTGGAGAGGATCCGCGGGCTGATGGAGTCGACACCGGCGCGCGAACGGATGTGATCTCGCGGTCGCGCTGATCCAGGTGTGGGGCTTTGCAGGCGCTGAGGCGCAACCACCAGATCCGTCGCAGGCCCGTTCGCCGAACTGTCGTCAAGTTCCGATAAAGCTCTTTCAGCCAATATGGTATCCCCCGCCATGACTGCATCCGACAGCGAAACATTCGACCTCGATCTCAGTCGCCGCAGGCTGCTCGCGGCGGCAGGCATCGGCGGCGCGGCTGTCGTGGCGGCCTCCCTCGTCGGAAGCGGAAGCGCGCAGGCCGCCCCCCTCTCGCGCGAAGCGTCCGATCCGGTGGCGACACCTCCGGTCGCAGGATTACACCTGCAGTTCGGCACGGATTCGTCGTCTGAAATGGTGGTGTCCTGGCACACGCTTCAGCCCGTTCAAAATCCCCGCGTCATCCTCGGACATCTCGACGGCAAGCTCGAGCAAACGGTCGCGGCCCAGGCGACGAGTTACACCGATGGCAAGTCCGGCCAGCACGTCTATGCCTATCATGCGAAGCTCAGCGGACTGCAGGCTGACCTGGCCTATCTCTATGGCGCCATGCATGACGGCGCCGAGCCGGAGTTCGCGACTTTCCGCACCGCGCCGCGTGGCCGCGCGCCGTTCACGTTCACGAGCTTCGGCGATCAGGGCACGCCGACGCTCGGCAAGAAGTTCGTGCCGCCTGAAGGCGTGACGATCCCCAATCCCCCCTTTGTGAACGACAATCTCGGCTCGCCCGCGGCGGGCGATACCACGCTCGGCGTCGAACGGCTAAGACCGCTGTTTCACCTGTTCAACGGCGACCTCTGCTACGCCAATCTTGCCGAGGACCGGGTGCGGACCTGGTGGGATTTCTGGGACAACAACAGCCGCAGCGCGCGCAAACGCCCCTGGATGCCCTCGCCCGGCAACCACGAAAACGAACTCGGCAATGGACCGATCGGGTATCAGGCCTATCAGACCTTTTTCGCGGTGCCGGAAGCCGCCGGCCAGACCGAGGTCACGCGTGGACTTTGGTACGCCTTCACCGCCGGCTCGATGCGCGTGATCAGCATCGCCAACGACGACATCTGTTACCAGGACGGCGGCAACTCCTACGTCCGCGGCTATTCACAAGGCGCGCAAAAGACCTGGCTGGAAAGGGAGCTGGCCGCGGCCCGCGACGATCATGATATCGACTGGGTCGTCGTGTGCATGCACCAGGTCGCAATCTCGACGGCGGACATGTTCAACGGCGCGGATCTCGGGATCCGCGAGGAATGGGTGCCGCTGTTCGACAAGTATGGCGTCGACCTCGTAGTGTGCGGGCACGAGCACCATTACGAGCGCTCGCACCCGATCCGCGGCCGGGAGTCCAATGCGACGCTGACGCCGGTGCCGGCTGCGCGCGCAACCGACGTGATCGATACGACCCAGGGAACGGTCCACATGGTGATCGGCGGCGGCGGAACGTCCGTCCCCTCGAACCAGCTGTTCTTCAACCCACCGGCGTGCCGCGTGATCACCGCGGTCGGCGAACCCGACCCGAAGACCGGAAAGCGTCCGCCTGTCTATATCAAGGAGCCGGCGCCCTGGTCGGCGGTGCGAAATGCCGCGCATGCCTACGGCTTTGCGGCGTTCACGCTCGATCCGGGTCCGGCGCGCGGAGGCACCACCTCGATCAAGGTCGTCTATTACGACGTCGTGGGACCAGACGGTCAGTTGGCCCCATTCGAAACCTTCACGCTGCGCCGCCCCCGCCGCGACTGAAGCGTGACGGAGACGCTGCAATCGCGTCCGGTCAGGAGGCGGCTGAACCGGGTGCGCGCTCCACAGCGTGGCGCAGCCAGACCATTCCGCCTTCAAGCGTCTCGCAGTGGGTCAGCCGAAGCGCCTGACCGGCACCGGGGCGATCACCTTCCGGGCCGTGATAGTCGACAATGCTTTGTGTTCCAGCCACGCCGTCGACGGCTGGATGGATCAGCGTGCTGAATTCGTCGATCAGCCCGTGCTTGAGGAATGCGCCGTTGATCCCGCCGCCGCCTTCAAGAAGCATTGTCTTCACGGCGAACACCGAGGCAAGCTGCTCCATCGCGCGAGGCAGATCGTCGCCCTTCGCGCCGGCGAAGATGTAGGACACGCCGTCCTCGCGCAGCTCCGCGAGATAGGCGTCGGAGACTTGCTCGCCGAGCACCGCAACGGCGTGATCGCCGCCGACATTGTCCTTGCCATAATGGACGCGGCCCGAAGGATCGATGCCGACCGCGAGCTTGCGGCCGTTGCGATTGGCGACGTGAGCCTCGCGCGGGACCTTCGGCGCATTGGCGACGTACCGCTCGGAGCCCTTGGCCATTTCGCTCATGGTCTTGCGGCCGATGATCCATCCATCGGCGTCGAAACCGTCGTGGATCTTCTCATAGTGTCCGCGCAAGGCACTGGCCGAGATGTCTGCGGCCACCGAGGTGAAGCGGCTTGGATGAAGGCGGCCGTCGATGGACGTGCCCATATGGCAGATGATGTGGGGACGCATAGGCAGACTCTCTTTGGTTTGAGCGGTGCTATGACGGGAGCCTCGGTGGCGGCCACGTCGGGCATCGCTCCATTTATGTCATTGCCCGTGGCGATCAACCTCGCCTCGCCCGTCCTAGTCTCGCGGCGCCGCCGTCGGCCGCCAGACCAGCAGCCGCTTCTCCACCGCGGTCACGACCATGTCGATCAGGATGACAAACGCCGACAGCACGAACATGCCGGCGAACACGCCGGCGACGTCGAACACGCCTTCGGCCTGCTGGATCAAATAGCCGAGGCCGGCCGCCGAGCCGAGATATTCGCCGACGACGGCGCCGACCACCGCGAAGCCGACGGAGGTATGCAGCGAGGAGAACATCCAGGACAATGCCGAGGGCCAGTAGACGTGGCGCATCAATTGCCGCTCGCTCATGCCGAGCATGCGGCCGTTGTCGAGCACCGTCGTCGGGACTTCCTTGACGCCCTGGTAGACGTTGAAGAACACGATGAAGAACACCAGCGTGACGCCGAGCGCGACCTTGGACCAGACGCCGAGGCCGAACCACAGCGCAAAGATCGGCGCCAGCACCACGCGCGGCAGCGCATTGGCCATCTTCACATAGGGATCGAACACGTCGGCGACGCGCGGCTGCCGCGCGAACCAGAAGCCGACCAGGATGCCGGCGGCAGAGCCGATCACGAAGGCGAGGATCGATTCCCACAAGGTGATCGCGAGATGCTTCCAGATCACCCCGGTGGCGAACCATTTGACGATCTGGCTGATCACGTCGAGCGGGTTCGAGAAGAAGAACGGCGGCAGCAGGATCTTGCCGAACAGCGGCACCGTGGTGAAGACTTGCCACAGCGCCAGCGCGACGACGGCGACCAGAATTTGCAGCAACAACAGTGTCACACGCGACATCAGGCCGCCCCCGCCTGCGAGGACTGGACGTAGCCCTTCATCACCTCGTCCTTCAGCACGCTCCATATCTCGCGGTGCAGGGCGTGAAAGTCCTTCTCCATGCGGATCTCGGCAATATCGCGCGGCCGCGGCAGCGTGATACGCCAGTCGCCGATGATGCGGGCGCCGGGACCCGCCGACATGATCACGACGCGGTCGGCGAGCGCGATCGCCTCCTCGAGATCGTGGGTGACGAACAGCACCGCCTTGCGGTCGGCGGTCCACAATTCCAGCAGCAGATTGCCCATGATCTGCCGGGTCTGCGCGTCGAGCGGGCCGAACGGCTCGTCCATCAGGAGGATTTTTGGATCGCGGATCAGCACCTGCGCGAGGGCAACGCGCTTGCGCTGGCCGCCGGACAGCATGTGCGGATAGCGGCCCGCGAAGGCGCCGAGCCCGACCGAGGCGAGCCATTTTTGCGCGCGCGCCAGCGCCTCCGACCGCGGCGTACCCGTGATCTCGAGGCCAATTGCGACATTGTCGATCGCAGTCTTCCACGGGAACAGCGCGTCGGCCTGAAACAGATAGCCGGCATCGCGATTGAGACCCGCCAGTTGCTTGTCGAAGATCCGCACGGCGCCCGCCGCCGGCCTCAGGAGTCCGGCCGCAACGTTCAGCAGCGTCGACTTTCCGCAACCCGTCGGCCCGACGATGGCCACGAACTCGCCATGGGCGACCGAAAGATTTGCCTTCTCGACCGCGGTATAGACCCGTCCATCCGCCAACCGGAACGCCACCGTCGCGTCGTCAAGCGCGACCGCCGTCGGCCCTGTTATCTCCACCGCGTCTGCCTCCCGAACTTTCGGGGATGGCTTAGCGATTCGAGCGGGCAAGTTCAACGCAGGAAGATGGCGCAGGCGGCGGCTGCTCCGGGCCGGAAAACGATCGCTTCACGCAGTTTTTAGGGATAGCCGGTTGAGAATTGGCCGGACATCGTTAAGGCTGCTGCGATCACTACGGCAGCGCGCCCGGTCCCCGGGCCATTCGGCGAGCCGGGCCAGGAGACAGATCATGCGGATTGCAGTCGTTGGCGCTGGAGGCGTGGGTGGAGGCTTTGGTGCGGCGCTGGCGCATGCCGGAGCCGATGTCACCTTCATCGCGCGCGGCGCCCATCTCGCGGCCATGCGCAGCGAAGGGCTCAAGATTCAGGGCGGCCGAGGCGAAACCCATCTGGTGCCGACCCAGGCGACCGACGATCCGGCCAGCGTCGGCCCGGTCGACGTGGTGCTGTTTTGCGTCAAGCTCTGGGACGTCGAGAGCGCCGGTCAGCATATCAAGCCGATGGTCGGTCCCGACACCGCGGTGATCCCGTTGCAGAACGGGATCGACGCGCCGGAACGGCTGATCCCGATTCTGGGACCGAACGCCGTGATGGGCGGCGTCGCGCAGATCAGCGCGTCGATCATCAAGCCCGGCGTGATCAACCAGGTCGGCACCTTCATGCGCATGATCTTCGGCGAACTCGACGGAAGCAATACACCGCGCGGCAGGGATTTCCTGGCGCTCTGCCTGAAGGCCGGCTTCGATGCGACGCTGAGCGAGCAGATCGTCACCGAGCTCTGGATGAAGTTCGTCGGGCTCGCCACCAATGCCGGCATGACATCAGTCACAAGGCAACCGATGGGCAAACTGCGCGATGATCCCGATCTGCGTCCGCTGTTCGTGTCGGCCTGCCAGGAAACCATCGCGGTCGGCCACGCCAGCGGCATCAAGCTGCCTCCGGACGCACTTGCGAAGGTGCTCGATTTCATCGGACATGCGCCGCCGGCCATGAAGGCCTCGATGGCGCTCGATCTCGAGCGCGGCAACCGGCTCGAATTGCCCTGGCTGAGCGGCAAGGTGGTCGAGCTCGGCCGCAAGCTCGGCGTGCCGACGCCGACGCACAGCATGCTCTACGCGGTATTGAAGCCCTATGTGATGGGTGCGCCCGCGTAAGGCGCGTACTCATACAACGCGAGACGTCCGCTTTTGAGGCTGGCGCCGATCTGTGCCGGGACGCGCTGGAACTGTGCCTTTTGACCCGAAACGCTCATCCGAGCCTCGCCAAACCACAATGGCTTGCACAACTTGCGTGTTGCAATTCGGATGCAATCTAAGGCAAACTCACTCATAAATTGAGCGGCCTGATCAATGCGCGGCAGCCAATGGGCCCAACATTGAAGAGCTACGGATTCGCCACCGCCATAGGACTGTTCCTGGGGATTGCGATGGTTTGGTGGGTTCGGCCCGACACCAGCGCCGGAACGATATTTATCGTGGTCGCAAGTACGGTTTTCTGTTTCATTGCAAGCGTCGTGATAACATTTGTGGGCAAGTTGTTTCTCAAAGCCCCTGCAGCAGGTGGCCACGATGACACGAGCTAGATTTTTATTCGTCTTGCTGATTGCGATTATTTTTTCCGGCAGTGCTCACGCCGAGTGTCGACTTGATCCCCCCGCGTGCAGGGCGCTGGAAGAGGCCGCAAGAGCCGCCGAGAAGGCCCACCAGGATGCCGGCCACAACGCCGGGCATGCAATCGAGAAAAGTCACGACGCCAGGCCTGCCGTGGAGGGCGCGGGCCACGAGGCCGGGCCGGCTGTCGAACACCCAGCTGTCGAGCACGCCGGCCACGACACCGGGGGCGCCGTCGAAGACTCCGGCGGCGGCGGTGGCGGGTTCACCCCGCATCGAGCTGCCGTCCGCCCCGGCCGTGCTGCGACCACCGCCGGCGATAGCGGCTCTGTTACCACGCCCCTCGAGCCGGTCCGCGCGTATGTGCGCGCGAAGGAGATTCCTCCGGTCGGAGCCGGCGCATACGGCCTCGTCGTTTTCCATTCGAAAGCCACCTCAGCGAATCGATCCAAGCTGACGATGGTCTGCAATTCCTTCGTCGCGTTCTTTCCTCGTCAGGAAACCGCCAGCGCTCCGCTGAAAGATCAGATGATCACGATCTGGCCGCTCGATAATCCGGACGCCCAGCAAGCCAGGGACGACGACTGCGACTTCGCGGTCGCTCACTATGATCTCAACGCCTCGGAGGCCGCCATCCGCGATGCGCAGCTTCAACACGCCAACTTCGATGGCGAGGGGCCCTATTTGGTTGGCTGGTCCCCTTCCAATGCCAGAGGCGAGCCAGACAAGCTGGTTCTCGTCATCGACATGTCCGCCGATAACAGCCAGGCGTTGATCGATCAGAAATTCCTGTTCTGGAAGAAGCAGATCGTTGAAGATCCGTCTCGTTGGAGACATGGATTTTCGATCGAAAGCGTACGGGCCGCGATTCGGATTTTCGCCGATCAATATGGTCAGGCGATGCTCGACGCCATCAAGCTGGTTGGAGACAACAAGCCCTGAGCGGGTCAAGCCGGGCTGCAAGGCCTCTCACGAGCAGCCGGCATTTCGCCTTATCCGGGCCCAAACAGACGTAGGCACTGATCCATTGACGGTGTAGCCTCCCGGCGCGGCCAAGCGTTTTTGCTGGCCGAGAGCTGCAGATAAAACGGAGACACGCCGAATTCTCCGCTTGCGAGCGTTGCAGCCTGATCCATCGGCAATCATTGTTTTCGACTCAGGAATTTAACGGTCAGCGAATGCGCGCACTCACCTGTGGCGCGCATCGACATAAGCCAAAGATCATAGGGAGTATCACATGAAAACAGAATACACCGTTGCCTTGTCCATGCTTGCCGGCATCGCGGTTGGCGCCGTCGCCATCCAGGGCCTTCACGCGCAGTCGTCGCCGAAGGCCTATGTCGTCACGGAGATCGAGGTCATCAATCAGGAAGCGCAAAGTGCGTTTCTCCCGAAAGTCGGTGAGGTGATCAAGTCGACTGGCGGAACATTTCTGGCTCGAGGCGGGAAGATTGTCGCGCTCGAAGGCACGGCGCCAAAACGTGTGACCATTGTGGTCTATGATAGCCTCGAAAAGGCCCAGGCTTCGCGCAGCTCGGCAGCCTGGACGGCACTTCGCCCATTGCGAGACAAGGCGATCAAATCCACGTCTTTCATCACCGAGGGCGTAGCGAATTAGCTCAGAACGATAAATGCCCATTGCGAGGCCGCCCGCGTTGGCGGCCTCTTTGGTTTCACTCCAAGCCGTGTCAGCGCTGCGGCATGCCTTCGGGGATGACGGTTTCGACGATCGAGGCATCCAGCGCCTCGTAGTCGTGCAGCCTGATCATCGCGTAGAGCTCGGCGCGGGTCTGCATCCGGTCGATCATCTTGTGGGGGCTGCCGTCGCGCGCGAGCGCCGTGTAAAGCAACTCCTGCGCCTTGTTCGCCACCCGCAGCGACGACACCGGCCAGATCACCATCGCGTAGCCCATCGCCTCGAACTCGGCGGCGGTGAAGAACGGCGTCTTGCCGAACTCGGTCATGTTGGCCAGCAACGGCGTGCCCGGCATCCGCTCGGCGAAGGCGCGAAACATCTCGGCCGTGTTGAGCGCCTCGGGAAAGATCGCGTCCGCGCCGGCTTCCATGTAGAGCTTGGCGCGCGCCACCGCGCCATCGAGGCCTTCGCTCGCGGCGGCATCGGTGCGCGCGATCACCACGAGATCACGGCGCGCCTTCGCCGCAGCATGCACCTTGGCCGCCATGTCGTGGGCATCCGCAAGCTTCTTGTCGTTCAGGTGACCACATTTCTTGGGAAGCAACTGGTCCTCCAGATGGACCGCGCCGGCGCCCGCTTCCTCGAAGACGCGAACCATGTGCATCACATTCAAGGCCTCGCCATAACCGGTATCGCCGTCGACGAGGACCGGCAGGCCGGATGCACGCACAACCTGACGCACGAAGAACGCGACTTCGTCGACCGTGATCACCCCGAGATCGGGCAGGCCCATCGACGCCGTCATCGCCGCGCCGGACAGATAGAGCCCCTTGAAGCCCGCCGCCTTGGCCTGCAGCGCCGCCATGCCGTTGTGTGCGCCCGGTAGCTGCAGGATGCCGGGTTCGCGTAGTAGAGCACGAAACCTGCGCCCGGCACTCTCGGAGGGAAGATCGGCGGCGACAAGATACGGCATGACGGCTCCTATGCGGCCCGCACCGGAGACGGCGACTTGCCGCGCTCCCCGAGCGGGATAAAGGTCAGGTTCTCCGGGCCGACGTAATTCGCCGAGGGGCGGATGATCTTGTTGTCGATCCGTTGCTCGATGACGTGAGCGGCCCAGCCCGAGGTCCGCGAGATCACGAACAGCGGCGTGAACATCGCCGTCGGCACGCCCATCGCATGATAGGACACCGCGCTGAACCAGTCGAGGTTCGCGAACATCTTCCTCGCCTGGCCCATCACCGTCTCGATCCGGTCGGCGATCTCGAACATCTTCATCGACCCGTTCTCGCGCGACAGCCGGCGTGCGACTTCCTTGATCACTTTGTTGCGAGGATCAGCAATCGTGTAGACGGGATGGCCGAAGCCGATCACGACCTCCTTGGCCTCGAGGCGGCGGCGAATATCGGCCTCCGCCTCGTCGGCGTCGGCGTAACGCTTCTGGATCTCGAATGCGACCTCGTTGGCGCCACCGTGCTTGGGACCGCGCAGCGCCCCGATCCCGCCCGCGATCGCGGAATAGATGTCGGAGCCGGTACCGGCGATCGACCGCGCGGTGAAGGTCGAGGCGTTGAACTCGTGCTCGGCGTAAAGAATCAGCGAAGTGTGCATCGCCCGTTCGTGCGAGGCCGACGGCTCCTCGCCGTGCAGCAGGTGCAGGAAATGGCTGCCGATCGAATCGTCGTCGGTTTCCACCTCGATGCGGCGGCCGTGATGGGCGAAGTGGTACCAATAGAGCAGCATCGACCCCAGCGACGCCATCAGCCGGTCGGCGATGTCGCGGGCGCCCGGATGATTGTGATCGTGAGCCTCCGGCAAGACGCAGCCGAGCGTCGAGACGCCGCTCCGCATCACGTCCATCGGATGCGCCGCGGCCGGCAGCGCCTCGAGCGACGCGCGGACCGCACCCGGCAGACCGCGCAGGCCCTTCAGCTTGGCCTTGTAGGCGGACAGCTCCGCAGGCGTCGGCAGCGTGCCGTGCACCAGCAGATGGGCGATCTCCTCGAATTCGCAGCTCTCAGCGACGTCGAGAATGTCGTAACCGCGGTAGTGCAGATCGTTGCCGGTGCGGCCGACCGTGCAGAGCGCTGTGTTGCCGGCGACGATGCCGGACAGCGCGACGGATTTCTTCGGTGCCGGCTTCACGGCCGTCTTGGTCTCGTCAGCCATCATATCCTCCTGCTCGGCCGCCGCGGCGCGGCTGCTATTTTTTCCAATCGAAGATGCCGGACGGTTGCGCGCCGCCGAGACGGTCTGGCGCAACGCTGAAGGTCAACCCGCTCAACTCGCCTGCGCTGAGTGATGGCAGGCGTTCGACGGTGGCCAGAAAGCGATCCTGCTCGGCAGCCGCGATGACGCCGTCGGCAAGGCTGCGGAACTTGGCGACGTATTGCGGCCGTGCGAACGGCCGCGCGCCGAGCGGATGGGCATCCGCCACCGCGATCTCGTCGCTGATGATCGAGCCGCCCTTGAGCGTGACGACGACACGGCCGCCGAATGCCTTCTGGCGCGGATCGATGCTGTGATAGCGCCGGGTCCACTCGGGATCCTCAAGCGTCGAGATCTTGTGCCACAGCGCGACGGTCTCGGGACGCCCGGCGCGCTCCGGTGCGTAGGACGCCTGGTGGTGCCAGCCGCCGTCCTCCAGCGCGACGGCGAAGATGTACATGATGGAGTGGTCGAGCGTTTCGCGGCTAGCCCTCGGGTCCATCTTCTGCGGATCGTTGGCGCCGGTGCCGATCACATAATGGGTGTGGTGGCTGGTGTGGATCACGATGCTCTCGATTTTGGAGAGATCGCCGATCTTGGGTCCAAGTCTGCGCGCGAGATCGATCAGCGCCTGGCTCTGATATTCCGCTGAGTGTTCCTTGGTGTAGGTGTCGAGAATGGCGCGCTTGACCTCGCCCTTCTCCGGCAGCGGCACGGTATATTCGGCCTTCGGTCCGGACAACAGCCAGGCGATGAAGCCGTCTTCGCCTTCCCATGCCGGCGACGGCGCGCCCTCGCCGCGCATGACGCGGTCGACGGCCTCGATCGCCATCTTGCCGGCGAAGGCGGGTGCGTAGGCCTTCCAGCTCGAGATTTCACCCTTGCGCGACTGCCGGGTCGTCGTGGTGACGTGAAGCGCCTGCTGCACCGCCTGATAGATCGTCTCAGTCGGCAGGTTGAGCAACGTGCCGATGCCGGCCGCCGCGGAGGGCCCGAGATGGGCGATGTGGTCGATCTTGTGCTCGTGCAGGCAGATCCCCTTCACGAGGTCGACCTGGATCTCGTAACCGGTCGCAAGTCCCCGGACCAACGCCGCACCGTCGAAGCGGCAATGCTGCGCAACCGCGAGAACCGGCGGAATGTTGTCGCCAGGATGCGAATAGTCGGCGGCCAGAAACGTGTCGTGGAAATCGAGCTCGCGGACCGCGACGCCGTTAGCCCAGGCCGCCCATTCCGGCGAGATGCGCATCGACGGCGCGAGACCAAACACGGTCGCTCCGGGCTGGAACGGATGGGCCTGCGCCTGGGCGCGCGCACTTCGCACCGGCCGGCGCGCGATCGAAGCGGCTGCGACCGCCGCATTGTCGATGATGCGGTTGCCGATCATCTCGACCACGGCAGGCACGACGGCGACCGGGTCGGCGGCCACTTCCGCGATCTTCCAGGCGAGTTGGTCGGCCCGCGCGAGCTTCTCGGCGGATTTGTAGGTGCGAACGGTATGCTGCTTCACGAAAGCTTCCTTGCGCTCAAGTCAATTGAAAGGCAGGCTGCGGCGGATCGGCCACGTCGCCCATCGCGGTCGGGCGGCCGGCATCGTCGACCGCCACCATCTCGAAACTACCGCGAACGACCGACCGCCGTTGCCCGCTGATCGGATTTTCCCGGATTATCTCGACGGCGACCGTCATCGAGCTGCGGCCCTCACGCTCGACGCGCGCAATCACCTCGACAAGCTCGCCGACCGCGATCGGTTCGGCGAATTCGATCTTGTTGGAGGTCGCCATCACGACATTGCGGCGGGCCCGGCGCACCGCAGCGATGAAGGCAGCCCGGCCCATCAGGCTCAGCGCATTGCCGCCGAACAGCGTCCCGTAGTGGTTGGCGCGATCCGGAAAGACAACATCCATTAAGCGTGTCTCGCCAGCCGGCCCCGGGTCGTCGCGCACAGCGGATAAATTCATTCTGTTCGGCTCCGGACCCTTGCCATTCGGCCATAACTTCGCAATATCCACCTCGCCGGCCAGTTGAAAATGGCTGAAATTGTGGAATTTTGTGTAAGAATTCAAACCTTTTTGCAAAGTTTGCAAAGTCGAGGACGAGCCAATGAAGAAGACATTCATGGGTGTCCGCCTGAGGCGACTGAGAGAGGAGCGGCACCTGACCCAGGCCGCCCTCGCAGCCAAACTCAACATCTCGCTCAGCTACCTCAACCAGCTCGAGAACAACCAGCGGCCGCTGACGCTGCCGGTGCTGCTCGCGTTGAACAGCGCCTTTGGCCTCGACGTGCAGTCATTCTCCGAGGACGATGAAGCGCGGCTGATAGCCGACCTGCGTGACGTCCTCGCCGATCCCGCACTGGGCGAGACCATCTCGACCGCGGAGTTGCGCGAACTTGCGATCAACATGCCGGCGGTCGGCCGCGCCCTGATCGGCCTGCACCGCCGCCATCGCCAGGCGGCCGAACAGGCCGCGACGCTGGCCGCACAACTCGGCGAAGACCGCCAAGCCGAAACCGTCCTGCTACCGTCGACCCCCTACGAGGAGGTCCGAGATTTCTTCTATGCGAACAACAATTACATCCCCCGGCTGGATGAGGCGTCGGAGGCCCTGTCGTCCGAACTCGCGCTCGCACCGGGCGCCATGGCCAACGGTCTGACGACCTATCTCGCGCGCGAGCACAAGGTGTCCATCGTCATCGATCCCGACGCCACCGGCACGCAGCGCCGCTTCGACCGCAGCGCCAATATTCTGCATGTCTCGCAGCGGCTGCAGCCGGGACAGTTGGCCTTCCAGCTCGCGACCCAGGTGGCGATGCTGACCTTCGATCGCGACGTGACCGAGCTCGTGAAGGCGTCGCGATTCAGCAGCCAGGAGGCAGAAAGCCTGGCGAGAATCGGTCTCGCCAACTACTTCGCCGGCGCGCTGATCATGCCGTACCGACGGTTCCTGGCGTCGGCTGAGCGGCTTCGCTACGACATTGGGCTGTTGGGCGAGGAGTACGGCGTCGGCTTCGAGACCGCATGCCACCGGCTCAGCACGCTGCAGCGGCCTGCGGCGCGCGGCATTCCCTTCTTCTTCATTCGGGTCGATCGCGCCGGCAACATCTCCAAGCGCCAGTCGGCGACCGATTTCCACTTCTCGCGCATCGGAGGCACCTGTCCGCTCTGGAATGTGTACGAGGCGTTTGCAAGCCCAGGCAAGATCCTGACCCAGATTGCGCGCATGCCCGACGACCGCGTTTATCTGTGGATCGCGCGAACCGTCACGCACAGTCCCGGCGGCTACGGCTCCTCGGGCAAGACGTTCGCGGTGGCGCTGGGCTGCGATCTCAGGCACGCCGAGCAGATCGTCTATTCGCGCGGGCTCGACCTTGCGAGCCCCGAGAGCGCGACGCCGATCGGGGTGAGCTGCAAAGTCTGTCAGCGGCGGGAATGCCCGCAACGCGCCTTCCCGCCGATCGGACGCCCACTCAATGTCGACGAAACGGTTTCACGCTTCGCACCCTACGCCGCCGCACCGGACGCAACGCGTCCGGGTCCGCATCGGCGAAATTGAGGGGTGTCAGCGGTGACGACGCGTCCGGCGTCGCGGCGGCGGACCTGCGTAATAGGGGTTGACCGAACACATCGCTGGACGGCCCGACGCCGTCGCCTGGCATTGCGGTATCGAGGTGAAACTGCAATCGATGTAGTTTCCGCCGAACGAACCGCCATAATAGTGCATGCATACCGGATAGTTCGGATCGTAGGCTTGCGCACCGGCGGGTCCGGCGAATGACACGCCAAGGGCCGCGATCGCATAAAGTTTCCAGCGCATCGGATTCTCCGTTGTTCGGACCGTTTCCTCCAACGGCCGGAATTAGTCAACAGGCCGGCTGATCAAAGCGGCGAGATGCGGATGCGCGCGGTCAAGTCATAGCCGTCGCGCTACTGCTGATCGCCCGTCGCCGGCCTGTCTTCGTCTTCTCCGAGGCAACGGATGATGAAGGCGATGGTGTCCCGCGGCAGCACTTGCGGGCCTTGAGGCGGCATTCGATCTGCGCGATCTGGCGTGCCCGCTGCCGGTCGCTCGGCAACGAGGCCTGTCACAGCCGGCGCAGCCTGATGGGCGAGCCATCCGACTCGAAGCTCAATTCGTACTTCTTGCCGTTCCGGTCGGTGGCGGCGCAGGTGATGCTGGACACTTGCCGCGTCACGAAGCTTCCGATCTGGCGGCACGAGCCGGTCGACATCTCGACCTGCGGCACCGGCAGGCCATCGACCCTCGGCCGGTCGCGCGACTTGAGCAGCATGCGGTCGACCGAAGCCTCGAACAGATTGTCCTGGGTCCGCTCGGCGCTCTCACCGGAGAACGAGACGATGTGGCTGTTGTCGGCGGGGTCGTCGAGCACGACGGTAAATTCCGAACGGCCGCGCAAATTGTGGAAGTAGGCGACTGCCTTGCAGGTGTAGCTTCGCCAGCGCATACAAATCGACATCGTAGACCGGCCCGGACAGGGCGAGTGCAGGCCAGCAGCCGATCGCGACCGCAATCAGCCACGCGAAACGGGATGTCATACCGGCACGACGGCGATTGCAATCAAGAGGCAGGCGCATGGCCCAAGGTCGCCGATTTGCATCGACCGCGCAACCCGGTGAGACAGCCAAATATCAGCTCTGCGGACCGGACAATCCGATCTCGCGTTCCGCGCGAAACACGTTGCTGTAGAGATTGGCGATCCACTGCCGTCCGCTCGCCGTCATATTGAGGTCGCTGATCGCGCCGTGAATGTGCGGCGCCACCATGTTCCAGTAGAACTGGGGATAGCGATCGACGATGTCGGCCGGCGATTCGTAGCCGAGTTGGCGGTTGACGCCGACCTCCTCGAACTCGTGATAGAGCGCGTTGGCTTTCCTGATGTAATTGGGATCGCCGAGCTGGCCGATGAAATCGGCGGCGCGGACAATCGCCGCTTCATCGTCATATTGCTGGCCTTCCGACGCCGGAAACCTCGTGCCCTCGATGTTGCGCGCGACCCGCTCGCGGTCGAGTGGAATCACGGCCTGCAGCCGGTCCAAAACGTAGAGCTTGGACCGGTCGACATGATAGAGCATCAGCCCTGCGTCCGACGAACCGCGCGGCAACGCCACCTTCTTGCCGGCGGCGTCGATGACGTAACCGTCGGGACCGTCGCCCTTCAAAAGGCCGCGAACATAGCCGATGTCGTGGGTCAGGCAGGCGATGATCGTATGCGTGTAGTCCTCTGCGGTGACGTGGGTACGCAACGCGCGGCCGCACATGATGTCATGCCCGGCGAGCGTGACCAGCATCGTATGTTCGACATTGTGGTAGAGCGCATCGCTGTTGCCGATGCATTCCAGGGCAATGCGGGCGGCGGCCGGCAGCAATTCGCCAAAGCGTGCTTGCGACGCCCCGAACGTGCGGCTCACATGCGTGGCGAGAAACTTCTCCAAGGCGGTTGCCGCCAATTCAGGTAACGTCATCATCGATGCAGCCCCGACAGCGCAACGTTCCTCGCTGGTCCCGATCTCACGTCGTAGTTGGGCACGGACTATAGCGCATCCGCAGCCGTGCGGCTACGCGCAGCCGGTAGCCATAATCCAGGCCAAGCAGTATTTTCCCGGAACGACTCACGACGAGGCCGTGGGCTGATAATGGCATGAACCCTGCATAAATCGAATCAGACCGGGTTATTCCTATCGATAAGGGCCGTCATGCTCGTTACGCTCGTCGCGATTCTCTGCAATTCCCAGCTCTGCATGGAGAAAGTCGTCACCACCAGCGATCAATCCGGCATCACCATGAGTGCCTGCGCCGTCAATGCGCAAATCGGCATCGCCGACTGGCTGGCGAACGGGCCGTATCACGAATGGCGACTGCAGAGCTACAAGTGCATCATGGGCAAATACGTGCCCAAGAACGATGTGTGATGTGCTCACAGGCGGGCCGGTACGGGCCGCCGTCCTGACAAGCATCTGACCGGATCAGCAACTGCGCGACCGCGGGACGGCGCCTTCGGCTCGAGTCAAAGCGGCTTTTATGGGTTATCACTGTCGTTGATGATGGTGAACCTTGAGGCCGCTCCGCAATGCCCGCAACGCCGCTGATCGCCTATGTGCATGTCGGCAAGAGTTTTGATGGCGGCCGCGTGCTGGCGGTCGACGATGTCTCGCTCGACGTGGCCGAGGGAGAGTTCCTGGCGATCGTTGGCGGCTCGGGCTCGGGCAAGACCACGCTGCTCAGACTTGCCAACCGGCTGATCGAAGCCGACCGCGGCCAGATCGCGGTCGAGGGTGAGGATGTCAGCGGCATCGACCCGATCCTGCTGCGGCGCCGCATCGGCTATGTCTTCCAGAGCGGCGGGTTATTTCCGCACCTGTCCGTCGCGAGCAATATCGGCATCACGCCAAGGCTTCTGGGCTGGCCGCAGCCGGAGATATCGGCGCGGGTCGACGAGTTGCTCGACCTCGTGCGGCTCGACCGCGCGCTGTATCGCGACCGGCTGCCGCATGAGCTCTCCGGCGGCCAGCGCCAGCGCGTCGGCGTGGCCCGCGCGCTGGCAGCCAGGCCGCGGATCGTGCTGATGGACGAACCGTTCGGCGCCCTCGACCCCCTCACCCGCGACGCGCTCGGCGACGACTATCGCTCGCTGCATCACGAGCTTGGCCTGACCACTGTGATGATCACCCATGACATGACGGAGGCGATCCTGCTGGCCGATCGTGTCGCCGTGATGCGCGCCGGCAAGCTGCTCGCGCAGGGGACGCCGGCGGAGCTTTTGGCCAGCACCGAGCCTTACGTCGGCGAACTCATGCGCACGCCGCGGCGGCAGGCCGAGCGGCTGGGCGCGCTGCTCCCGCGAGACGATGCGGCATGAGCCTGTTCGCCGATACCCGCTGGAGCGAGGCACTTGGACATTTGCCAGATTATCTCGGCAATCATGTCCGCGTCAGCCTCGCCGCGCTGGCACTCGGGCTCGCCGTCAGCCTGCCGCTGGCGATCGTCGCCCGCAACCGGCCGCTGCTGCGCGGCGCGCTGCTTGGGCTTGCCAGCGTCGTGCAGACGGTGCCGGGCCTCGCACTGCTGGCGCTGTTCTATCCGCTGCTGCTGGCGCTCGCGGCACTGACTGGCGCATGGTTCGGTTTCAGCTTTTCGGCATTCGGCTTCCTGCCGGCGGTGCTGGCGCTGGCGCTCTATTCGATGCTGCCGGTGTTGCGCAACACCATCACGGGACTTTCTGGCGTCGATCCCGCGATCCTGGAGGCCGCCGAGGGTGTCGGCATGACACCGCGGCAGTCGTTGTTCACGGTCGAGCTGCCGCTGGCGCTGCCGGTGATGATGGCGGGCATCCGCACCGCGGCGGTGTGGGTGATCGGCACCGCTACGCTGTCGACGCCGATCGGCCAGACCAGCCTCGGCAATTACATCTTCGCGGGATTGCAGACCCAGAATTGGGTATTCGTGCTGTTCGGCTGCCTCTCCGCGGCCGTGCTCGCACTGGTCGTCGACCAGTTGCTGGCGCTGATCGAGAACGGCCTGCGCAACCGCAGCCGCACGCGGGCCGGGCTTGGCGGCCTCGGCATCGCCGCCCTGATCGCGGCCACGCTGTGGCAGGCGAACGCGCGCCCACATGCAAGCTACGTCGTCGGCGCCAAGACCTTCACAGAGCAATATGTATTGTCGGCGCTGGTCGCCCAGCGGCTGCAATCGGCTGGACTATCCGCCACGACGCGCGCAGGCCTCGGCTCCAACGTGATCTTCGATGCACTCGCCACCGGCGACATCGACGTCTATGTCGATTATTCCGGCACGCTGTGGGCCAATCAATTCCACCACACTGATATCAGGCCGCGTGCCGAGTTGCTGGGCGAGCTGAAGGCCACGCTGGCGAAGCAGAACATCACCCTGCTCGGCGAGCTCGGCTTCGAAAATGCCTATGCGCTGGTGATGCCGCGCAAGCGCGCCGACCAGCTCGGAATCCACTCGATCGCCGACCTCGCGTCGCGAACGCCAAGCATGGCGATCGCCGGTGATTACGAATTCTTCTCGCGGCCGGAATGGGCGGGCATCCAGAAGGCCTATGGGCTGTCGTTCCGCGCCCAGCGGCAGATGCAGCCGGATTTCATGTACGCCGCGGTCGCTTCCGGTGAGGTCGACGTCATCGCGGGCTACACCAGCGACGGGCTGATCGCGAAGTACGACCTGGTTGCGCTCGAGGACAGCAAGCACGCGATCCCGCCCTATGACGCGATTATGCTGCTGTCGCCGCGGCACCGCGACGATCAGGCGCTGAAGACGGCGCTGCAGCCGCTGCTCGGCAAGATCGACATCGCCGACATGCGCGAGGCCAATCTGCGGGCGTCGGGCAACGATGCGTCCTCATCGTCCGACGCCGTGGCGCGCTGGTTGTGGGAGAAGATCGGCGGGAAGTAGCTCGGCTGCCGTAGGACGGGCAAAGCGAAGCGTGCCCACCCTCAAGAGCACGTCGTGAATGGTAGGCACGGCGCAAGAGCGCCTCTGCCCACCCTACGGATCATCGCAACGACCGCGTCTAAAGTCCCTTGATCATGCCGGCATCGATCAACAGCCGATTGAAGCGGCGGGCTTCGGCGCCGTCCATGCAGGAATAGAAACTGCCGTTGCAGCGGAGCATGATAGCCTTCTGCTCCTCGAACGACGGATCGAGCGGAATGCCGGCGGCTTCCTGGATCACCAGCGGCAAGTAAGCGGCGTCGATCGTGTCCATCACGGCCGGGCTCTTCACCGGCTCGAAGTTGACGGCGTCGATCGCGTAGTAAGTCGCGTAGTAGCGCGGGTCATATGCCATGAGCTTCTTGCCGATGCCGGCCTCGTCGAGTTCAGGATCCAGCAATTGCGGCGAGAATTCCGGCTGATGATCGCCGTAGCGCACGATCAGAAACGGTTGCGCCGGAAACTTCTTCTTCAGCGCCGCGATGAAGCCGGCATAGTCGTTGGCGCTCATGGTTTGCCGGCGCAGATATTCGTCGATCGCAGGCGCGTTACCCGGCCGCTTCCATGACGGCAACAGGTCGGGCCGAAATTTCGTCTCCCACGGGAAATGGTTGGCCGCGAGATAGACGAAGGTGAACAGCGGCGTGCCCGGCGTGTTCTGCTCAGTCATCAGGCTCACAGCCTTGTCGTAGAAGAAGCTGTCTGGCTCGACGTCCTTGGCGTGCAGGTCGTGCGCATCATAGAAATGCTGGATGCCGGTGGTGGCCTGGAAGCTGCCCGCGCTCATGAAGGCGCCGAATGCCGGATACAGCGAAAGCGTATCGTAGCCGCAGCGGCGCAGCGCCAACGGCAGGCCGCGCTCGACGCGGCCTGAGGCAATGCGGGTCACGAAATAGGAAAAACGACCGAACGAACGCGACGACAATCCAGCCAGCACGTTGTACTCGGTGAACCAGCTCGGGCCGCCATTGCTCTCGGCGAGGAATCTCCGCTCCACGCCGTCATACGACTTGAACTGGCCGCCATAGCCCGGCGGCACCTTGACGCCATCGGCGGCGCGAATGTCGAAGCTCGACTCATCATGGATCATGATGATGTTCGGCCGCCGGCCGGCAGGATGGCAGGCATCGACCAGCGGTACCTTCAGTCGCTCATTCACGCTCGCATCCGACTCCATGAAGCCGTAGCTGACGAAATCGGACACGGCGGTGACGCCGGAGCGCGCGAACTTCGAGAGATAGCCGTCGTCATAGTAGCCGCGCCAGGCCTCATCCGGCCAGGCGACGGCATAGGCCGAGAGCGCCGCGGTGCAGGCAAGGAAGGCCGCGGCGGCCGGCAGGCGGCGGATGCGAAACGGATCAAGCCACCACAGCGCGTACATCAGCGGCAGCGTGACGAAGCCGGCGCTAATGATCGACCAGCGCAGGTTCGGGAAGATCGTGAGCAGGAAGGCCGCGGTGTCGCGGTCGATGACCATCAGGTCGACGAAGTTCGCGGTCATCTGCACCACGTCGTGCTTGAACCGCGACAGCAGCACCAGGACCACGACCATCGTTAGCGACAGCGCGCCCGACAGCGCCGGCCTGCGGAACAGCGCGATGAACAGGAAGTTCAGGATTCCCCAGGTGAACAGGAAACAGAGCCGCGAGCCGAAATCGGTCTCGGTCCGCAGCATCAGGATCAGCGCACCGAAATGCGGCGCGGCGACCGCCATCAGACGCCAGATGCCGATGGCGACGAGGCCGCCGGCTAGCGCGGCAACGGATGAATTTGGCTGTGGCGCGGGCGCCATGGGTGAGACGCAATACGACCCGGCGCAATACTAAGGCCTTGGCTGGCAGCGGCCAGGAGACGCACGGCGCAGCCGGAGCCTGCGCCGCGTCACAAAACCGTAGTGGAATTGTCATGAACGCGCAATGAACCACGCGGCCGCCCGGCGCTACGCGCGTTAAACTTTCGCAGCAGAGGCCGCGCGATTTGCAATGCCCGCGATGAAGAGATCGATGATCCCTGCGGCCGTCGGCTCGACCTCCGCATCCGTGACGCCCCAGCGCGGCAAATGGCCGTCGATATGCATCCGCGCGAAGCCATAGACCAGCGCGCGGCCGGCGATCTGGACCTGCTTCAAGTCGCCGGCGCGGAGCTGGCCGGCCGAAAATGCTTCCGCCAGCAGGCGCTCGGTCAGGGCGATCAGTTCGGCATTGTCGCTGGTCACAGCGGCCGACCGCTCATGCTCGAAGTAACGGCGGTTGGAGATGATTTCGAAATGGGTTGGGTTGTTCATCGCCCAGCGCAGATAGGCCATCCCGAGCCTGCGGAAGCGGGCCAGGGGATCGTCCAGCGGCGCGTCTGCGAGCACCGCCTCGATCTCCGCGCGGAAACGGCGCTGCGCCTCCTCCGCCACCGCGTTCATGAGGGCGTCCCGGCTCGGAAAATGCCGGAACGGCGCCCCTGGCGAGACCCCGGCGCGGCGGGCAGCCTCGCGGACGCTGACGGCCTCCGGCCCGCCCTCGCCGACCAGTTGCATGGCGGCGTCGATCAGGACGCGCCGGAGGTCGCCGTGATGATAGGGCTTCGCCGCCGGCACGTGCCCGGCAGCCGGGCGCTTGGCCTTTCGGGATCCGGACGGTGAACGCGTGGCGGGGCGGCGCATCCGGGACATCTAGCATCACCCGCTTGTGAATGTAAGCGCTGATTACACGGATTGACCGCGCGTCACTGCGTCATGTAACTGATGATTACATTGGCGCGGGAGATGGACATGCCGATGCGTCGAAACTGGTTCGAGGGCTGGCGGCTGTTCGCCCTGCTCACGCTCACCCTGATTGCGCTTTCGATCTGGATCGCCGGGATGCGGCAGTTCGAGGTCGAGGGGGTGCGGATGATGATCCGCTTCACGGCGCGAACCTCGCTGCTGTTCTTCTGCCTCGCCTTTTCGGGGGCGGCGCTGGCCCGGCTATGGCCGAACGCCTGGACCCGATGGCAGCGCCGCAACCGCCGCTACCTTGGGGTCACCTTCGCCGCCTCGCATGCGATCCACGCGGTCGCGATCGTCTGGTTCGCAAAAATCGATCCGCAGGGCTTCGCGGGCGCGACCTCGGCTGCGTCCTACATCTTCGGCAGCATCGGCTACGCCTTCATTGTCACGCTAACCGCAACCTCGTTCGACCGCACCGCGGCGATGCTCGGCCCACGTGCCTGGCGCGCGCTGCATCTGACCGGCGGCTACTATCTGCTGCTGCAGTTCACGGTGTCGTTCGGCAGGCGGATTCCCGAGATGCCGCTCTACGCACTGTTCCTGATCCCGCTCGCCCTTGTGTTCGCGCTGCGGATGGTCAGCATGGCCGCGCGGCCCGCACCGCGTCCGGCGCAGGCGGGCTAGGCCCGCAAGCGGGGATGCATCCGGCGCTAGATCAGATGAAATTTGCGGCCAAGCTGGCGATGTATCGACATGACGGCACGGTCGACGTCGCTGATCAGGCTGTCGCCCAGCACAACGTTCGGGATTTCCCAGTTGCGGCCGCTTCCCGCATGCGGCAGCGCGGCAACCATCGCCACGCGCGCCGTCTCGCATCCGGGATGGGCGCGCAACGCATCGTCCGCAAGGCGGGTCAGTTCGTCCAGGCTCTTTCCGTCGGTCATCACCATTGGCGTGACATCGGAAGATGGCTCACTGATGGCCGAGATTTTCCAGCTCCTTGGCGCGCGCTTCCGTCATGTTGCGCATGCATTCGCCCGCATCGATGCGGGCGATGGTGCCCTCGCCCAGCCCGTAATAGAGGCAATTGGCGTCACGATACTGGACCCATAACCGTTGCGCGGCACGCAACTGTTCGCCCTGCTTCTCGCCGGCATCCTTGATCGCCTGCTGATAGGCGATATTCATCCGCTTGTCCCACTGCGCGGTCTTGGCCTTCAGGCACTCGACCATCTGAAATGTGCTGCCGTCGCAGGATTGTTCGGGATCCCTGTCGTCGCCGGCCTGCGCCGACGAGGCGAGGACCGCAATGAAGGCGGCGGCGGCCAGCCGTTTTGTGGTAAGCTGGCCGATGCCGGTAAAGATCCTCATGATAACAGCAGATCTCATGTCGCCTCGCCTTGCTCTGGTAGGTAGCGCATGTGGCCCAACCCCACATTAGTGCAACGGCGGCGGTCTCCGTTCACTTCCTGACCATGGCGGGCGACCGCTGGCCTTCCTGATCCGCGCAGGATATCTCAGGGGCATGGAGGGATCATGCGGCACACGGTGAGGCCTGCGATCGTTCTGGCCATCTTCGGCCTGCTCATCGGCGGGCTGTTTCGTTATGTCTTCGACGAAGCCAGCGAAGCATCCGCCACAAACTATGTGCGCAGCGCCCTGGAAGGCGCCGCTCTCACCATGATCGTCTGGGGCACGCATGTCTTTTTGACCGCCCGCGGCGGCGGCTGGTTGCGACGACAGCCGCTCATCGTCGAGCTGATCGCCCGATCCGTCATCATGGCCATGGTCGTTGCGGTCGCGACGATGGCGCTGGAGGTTATTCTTTACGGCCATGGCATCGAGGCGAAATGGATCGGCGAGAGCTTTCCAAAGATCATCGGCATCACACTCTCGCTGTCGATCCCGATCACGATGATCTACGAGCTGATCCGGATGATCGGCGGCCGGACGCTGCTCAATGTCATGCTTGGCCGCTATCGACGCCCGGTTCGCGAGCAACGCGTGTTGCTGTTTCTCGACCTCGTCGGCTCGACCACGCTCGCGGAGAAGATGGGCGAGCTACGCGTGCAAGAGCTCCTGACGCGCTTCTTCTCCGATATCGATGAGGCGATCGTGTCGCATGGCGGCGAGGTCCACGCCTATGTCGGCGACGAGGTCATCGTGACGTGGCCGGTCCTTGCCGGCCAGCCATCGCCGCGCTGTCTCGACTGTGTGTTCGCGATCGAGGAGCGCCTTGCTCACCGTGCCGACTACTATCGCAAGGAATTCGGCGTCGTACCTGCGTTCCGTGCCGGGATCCATGCCGGTCCGGTTGTCGTCAGTGAATGCGGGAATTCGCGGCGGCAAATCGCCTATTTCGGCGACACCGTGAATGTCACCGCGCGGCTGCAGGGGCATTGCAAGGAGGCGGGTCGGCCGCTGTTGGTATCAGGCGAGTTGCAGCGCCTGCTCGCGGCGGACCGGCGCCTTGCCATCGAGGCGCTCGGTTCGACGCAGCTCCGCGGACGCTCCGCGCCGATCGAGGTGTTTGCTGTCTCCCGACACCCGGCAGCCTCGACGCACCGACAAGCCTCGTCCTAAACAAACTCTTAAGAAGCCCGGCCGCGCGCAAAAGCGCGAATTGAATCCTATCCGGTCGCCGCCCGTTAAGGATGCGATGCACCCGTATTGGCATCGGGTTCCAGCTTAACGCAGGTGTAAGACCAGGCGCGGCATGTTCCACGCAGGTGTCATCCAACAACAACAGGCCGCCCATCAATGGCGCAACAGCCGGCACAATCGATCATTGCCGAACTTGAAGATGCAGTCCGGGACGGGACGACCGCCAAGCGCGTGCAAACGCTGCGGCGGGTCACCGACCTGTTCCTGAACGACGGCGACCGCCTCAACGACGAACAGGTCAAGGTGTTCGACGACGTGCTCTGTCTCCTGATCGCGCGTGTCGAAACGCGAGCGCGGGCGGAGCTCAGCAAGCGCCTCGCGCCACTCGACTACGCGCCGTTCGAGGTGATCCAGTCTCTCGCCTGGGACGACGACATCAGCGTCGCCGGCGACGTGCTCACCCATTCCAGCCGCCTCTCGACCGAGGCGCTGCGCGAGATCGCCAGCACCAAGGGACAAGAGCATCTGTTCGCGATCTCGGCCCGCGACAACCTGCCAGAGGCCGTCACCGACGTGATCGTCGACCGCGGCGAAGACAAGGTGATCCGGCGTCTGGCCAAGAACGCGAGCGCGCAGTTCTCCGACGACGGCTATTCCAACATTGTCGCCCGCGCCGAGGGCGACGACGAGCTGGTGGAAATCCTCGGGTTGCGCATCGATCTGCCAGCCAAGCTGTTGCGCGAGCTGTTGCGCCGCGCCAAGGATGCGGTGCGCGCCCGCCTGCTTGCGCTCGCGCCGCCCGCGGTGCGCAACGAGATCCAGAACGTGCTGAACGACATCGCCCAGGAGGGCGGCGCCGCACCGCGCCGCAATTACGGCGTCGCCGAAGAGCTGGTCAAGCTGATGAAGCAATTGAGCGAGCTCGACGACGCGGCGGTCTACAAATTCGCCGAAGCCGGCAAGTTTGACGAGGTCACGGTCGCGCTCGCCGTCCTCAACGACATGCCGATCGAGATGATCGAGCGGCTGATGCTCGGCCCCCGTTCCGATCTCATCCTGATCCCCTGCCGCTCCGCCCGCCTGAACTGGCCGACGGTCGAATCCGTCCTGCGCAACCGGCCGATGTCGCACCCGGTCGACGAAGTGACGCTCAAGATCGCGGAGCGCGACTACCGGCGGCTGTCGCTGGAAACCGCACAGCGTACCGTGCGCTTCTGGCAATTGCACAACAGGCTCGAGAAGCAGCCGATGGCTGCCGGGTAGCCGGCGCCGCATTTTCATGACGCTACAAACGAAAGGGTGAGCCAGGCGCAAAAGCCATGCTCACCCTTCGGTATTTTGACTGTGTAGGGTGAGCAAAGCGAAGCGTGCCCACCACCACGAACCGCGCAAGGAATGGTGGGCACGGCGCAGGAGCGCCTTTGCCCACCCTACGAGTTCGGCGTACGAACTCAGTTCTTGGTCTTGTCGACCAGCGCGCCCTTCTTGATCCACGGCATCATGTCGCGGAGCTTGGCGCCGACTTCCTCGATCGGATGCTGCGCGAGCTTGGCGCGGGTCGCCTTGAACGAGGTCTGGTTGACCTTGTTCTCCAGCATCCAGTCGCGGGCGAACTTGCCGCCCTGGATGTCGGCGAGAACGCGCTTCATCTCGGCCTTGGTCTCCGCCGTGACGATGCGCGGACCGGTGACGTATTCGCCGTATTCGGCGGTGTTGGAGATCGAGTAGTTCATGTTGGCGATGCCGCCTTCATAGATCAGGTCGACGATCAGCTTCACTTCGTGCAAGCACTCGAAATAGGCCATCTCCGGCGCGTAGCCGGCCTCGACCAGCGTCTCGTAGCCGCCCTTGATCAGCTCGACCAGCCCGCCGCAGAGCACCACCTGCTCGCCGAACAGGTCGGTCTCGCACTCTTCCTTGAAGGTGGTTTCGATGATGCCGGCGCGGCCGCCGCCGATCGCCGAGGCGTAGCTGAGGCCGAGATCATGGGCATTGCCCGAGGAGTCCTTGGCGATCGCGATCAGGCAGGGCACGCCGCCGCCGCGCTGATATTCGGAGCGCACGGTGTGGCCGGGGCCCTTCGGCGCGATCATCAGCACGTCGAGGTCGGCGCGCGGATCGAGCAGGTTGAAGTGGACGTTGAGGCCGTGCGCAAAGACGAGCGCCGCGCCCTTCTTCATGTTGTCGTGCAGGTGCTCGCGATAGATGTCGCCCTGCAATTCGTCCGGGGTCAGCATCATCACGAGGTCGCCCCATTTGGCGGCCTCGGCGACTTCCATCACCTTGAAGCCGGCGTTCTCGGCCTTCTTGGCCGAAGCCGAATCCTTGCGCAGCGCGATGGCGACGTCCTTGACGCCGGAATCCTTCAGGTTGAGTGCATGGGCGTGGCCCTGGCTGCCATAGCCGACGATGACGACCTTCTTGCCCTTGATCAGGTTCAGGTCGGCATCGCGATCGTAGTAAACTCGCATCGTGTTTTCCTCGTTTTAAAGGGGGCCAAAATCGGCCGATGGTCAGGCTTTCGGAAGGACGAAACCGCCGGGCGCCCGCGAATTTCCGGCGTTGTCTAGAGCATTTTCCCCGTCAGGGGAAACCCCCATCTCGCATGGCGCGGTGCGGCATCATGCGTCCATGAAGACGGGGTAGAGCGAGGCCAGCAACAGGATGGCCATCACCACGTTGAAGACACGGATCGCCCGGCGCGAGGTCAGGACCGGCCGCAGCGCAGTGCCGAACATGGCCCAGGCGGTGCAGGAAACGACTCCCAAGATCAGGCTGAAACCAACCTGGATCGCGATGTTCCAGGGGAAAGCGGCGATCGCCGCATAGGCCGTGATGGTGCCGATCACCATCACCCAACCCTTGGCATTGATCCACTGGAACATGGCCGCGCCCCAGAAGGTCATCGGGCCGCGGCCGGGCTTTGCATCCTCCGGGTCGGCCGACGGCGGCTCGGCCACGGCGATGACGACGGCGAGATAGACCAGATAGGCCACGCCGGCATATTTGAGGATCGTCTGCAGCACCGGGTAGGCAATGAAGATGGCGCCGAGCCCGACGCCGACCGCGCCCACCATGAAGGCGAAGCCGACTGTGATGCCGGCGATATGCGGCACCGTACGGCGCAAGCCGTACGTCAGCCCCGAGGCCAGCAACATGATGTTGTTCGGACCCGGCGTGAAGTACATCACGACAGCAAACGCGACGTAAGCCAGCATCAATGAATGCGACATGGTCCCCTCACACGACTTTCGGCAGAGCCTTTTGTGGCAAAGCCTTGGGCCGCTTCGACAGTAACATTGCGGCGATGCCCCCGACGACGGTGATCATGCCTGCCAGCCGCAGCGGTCCGAATTTCTCGCCGAACACGATGCTGGAGGCCGCCGAGCCGACGAACGGCACCAGCAGCGCAAACGGCACCACCTGCGCAGCGGGATAGTCCCGCAACAGCCGGCCCCACAGCCAATAGGCAATGCTGGTCGAGATAGCGCCGACGAACAGCATCGAGACGATGCCGGCTGGCGACAGATGCGACAGCGCATGCCACGTCAGCCCGGCCCCGAGGGTCACGAGCGACAGGATAAACAAAGGTACCGCCGCGCACAGACAGAGCCAAGCGAACAGGTCGAACATGCGCGCGCCCTGCGCCGGCCGCAGCAGCAGGTTCCCGATCGCGAACGAGATCGGCGAGATCATCAGGATGGCGAAGGCCGCGATGCTGAAGTCGTGCCCCACGGTGCCGCAGATCATCAGCAGACCGATCGCCGCGATGGCGATGCCGACCGCCTGCATCCGCGAGGGCAATTCGCCGAACAAGACGGCGGCAAAGCCGATGGTGAACAGAGCCTGGCTCTGCACGATCACACTAGTGAGCCCGACCGGCACGCCACGGGCAATTGCAATGGACTGCGCGAGAAACTGGCCGAGGAACAAAGTGAGGCTGATTCCGATCAGAAGCGGCCACGATACCTGTCTCGGCTTGCGCAGGAACAGGCACGGCACGGCGGCGATGCCGAAGCGTAGCGCAGTCATCAATTCAGGCGGCAGCTCGTCGAGGGCGACCCGGCTTGCGACGAACGCAAGCCCCCAGATCACCGCGACCATGACGGCGATGCCAACATCAGCCGGCTTCATTGTCTTTCTTCTTTTGGTTCCGTTTCGGTCAATTCGATTTGGCGTCTAGATCTGCTCGTCCGGCTTCGGTTTGCGCAGCAGATAGGTGCCATGCAGCGGCGCGTGATAATCGGCGGTAACAAGCGTGAAACCGGTCTCGGTCAGCATGCGCTCCATCACCCAGCCGAACGTGGAGTATTCGTCGCGCATGTGGGTCACCACGCTGTCGCGCTCGAAATCGTGGTTTTTGATCGAGAAATCGGCCCAGCCCTCGACGTCGCGGTCGACGCCGTCGGGCATGCTGACGAACACCATGTCGCGCAGATAGAAGTTGGCGCCGGGCTTCAGCGCGTTGAAAATCCGTGACATTGCCACGGCTTTCCAGAAGTCCGGCAGATGGTGCAGCGTGAACTCGCTGACGATCAGGTCATAGGAATTCGGCTGATAGGCGAAAGAAAGCAGGCCGGCCGGCTGGGTCCGGATCGGCGCTTTGCGGTCACGGGCGTAGATTTCGGCAAGCCCGAGCATCGCCGGCGAGATGTCGATGGCGTCGACCTCGGCCCCCAGCAGCGCAGCTTCGGTCGCCAGCACGCCGTTGCCGCAGCCGATGTCGGCGACCCGCCAGCCCGGCTTGACGCCGAGCGTGGTCAGCGCCTGACGGGCGCGGCCATCGCTGTCATCGTGGCGGTCATAGATCGAGGCGACCGCGGTATCGAGACCGACCTGCCGCCGTTGCGTGTAGTACCAGTCGCGCGCCAACATGATTCACATCCCTTCCGGCCCGCGCGTGATCGCGGCCACCCCGGTTCGTGACACCTCGACCAGGCCCAGCGGGCGCATCAGGTCGATGAATTGATTGATCTTGGCCGAATTGCCCGTGATCTCGAACACGAAGCTCTCGGTCGTGGCGTCGATCACCCGCGCTCGAAACGCGTCCGCCAGCCGCAGCGCCTCGACGCGGTGGTCGCCACCGCCCCTCACCTTGACCATCGCAAGCTCCCGCTCGATCGCCTGTCCGGTCACCGTCATGTCGACGACGCGATAGACCGGGATCATGCGGTCGAGCTGGTGCTTGATCTGCTGGATCACCATCGGCGTGCCCGTGGTGACGATGGTGATGCGCGAGAGGTGTTTCTGGCTCTCGGTCTCCGAGACGGTGAGACTTTCGATGTTGTAGCCGCGGCCGGAGAACAGGCCGATCACGCGGGCGAGCACGCCAGGCTCGTTCTGCACGAGCACGGACAGCGTGTGCGTCTCCTTGGGATCGTGGCGCTCTTCGAGGAAGTAGGCGGATGCGGGCTGGTTCATGGTCGTCCCCTTACAGGCTCATCATCACGCCACCGCCTGCCCGGCGGCCGGCTTGGCATCCGTTTTGGCATCCGTTCCGACCCAGGTGCGGAACAGATCGAAATCGATATTGCCGCCGCTCAGAATCAGGCCGACCCGCTTGCCGGCGAGCCTGCCCTTCTCCTGCAGCGCGGCGGCGAGCGGCGCGGCGCCGGCGCCTTCGGCAAGGTTGTGCGTGTCGGTCCAGTAGGCGCGGATCGCGTGCCCGATTTCGTCGTCGGTGACCTGCACGATGCGGGACACGCCCTTGCGGATCAGCGCGAACGCTTCGGGATCGGGAATCCGCGTCGCCATGCCGTCGGCGCGCGTGTTGCTGGTCTCGGTGGTCACGATCTTTCCGGCCGCCAGCGACAGCGCGTAGGACGGCGCTTCGGTCGACTGCACGCCGACGATCTCCGTCTTCAGACCGAGCAGGTCGCGCGCCATGATGCAGCCGGAGATGCCGGAGCCCTGCCCGATCGGCACATAGAGGATGTCGATATCCGGCGCGGTCCGGAACAGTTCGAGCGCGTAGGTCGCGACGCCCACGACCAGATCCGGATGGAACGACGGCACCATGTGCAGCCCGGCGAACTGGGCGCGGCGCTCGGCTTCTTCGCGCGCGGCCTGGAAATCCTCGCCATGCTCGACCAGCTCGGCGCCGAAGGCCCGCATCGCGCGGTTCTTCTCGACCGAATTGCCTGATGGCACATAGATCACCGCCGGCACGCCGTGGCGGCTGGCAGCGAAGGCCAGGCTCTGGCCGTGATTGCCGCGCGTCGCCGAAATGATGCCGGGCACATTTGGCCGCTCGCGCTTCAGCCGTTCGAGATAGACCAGGCCGCCACGGACCTTGAAGGCGCCGATCGGCGTGTGGTTCTCATGCTTGACCACGACCCGCGTGCCAAGCCGCTCGGCCAGCAGCGGCCACGCATACGCCGGTGTCGGCGGCACCGCGGTGCCGACGATGGCGTGCGCGCGTTCGAGTTCGTTGAGGTCAAACATGTTGGCCAATCCTGGATTCTCGCTCTCTCCTGTCATCCCCGCGAAAGCGGGGATCCAGTATTCCAGAGACGCCTGAGTGCAATCGAGACGCCGCGGCGTACTGGATCGCCCGGTCAAGCCGGGCGATGACAGTGGAATGTGTGCCAGCCATCATCACACCAGCGCCTTGCCGCCGGCGAAGGCGGTTGCGGTGGCTTCATCGGTTGCCTCTTCCGGCAGCAGCATCTCGTTATGCGCCTTGCCCGACGGGATCATCGGGAAGCAGTTCTCCAGCGCCGCGACGCGGCAGTCGAACAGCACCGGGCGCTTGACCGAGATCATCTCCTTGATCGCGCCATCGAGGTCGGCGGGCTTGATCGCCTGCAGGCCGACGCAGCCATAGGCGTCGGCGAGCTTGACGAAGTCCGGCAGCGCCTCCGAGTAGGAGTGCGACAGGCGGTTGCCGTGAAGCAGTTGCTGCCACTGCCGCACCATGCCCATGTACTGGTTGTTCAGGATGAAGATCTTGATCGGCAGATCGTGCTGGACCGCCGTCGACATCTCCTGGATCGTCATCTGCACCGAGGCGTCGCCGGCAATGTCGATCACTAGGCTGTCGCGATGCGCCACCTGCACGCCGACCGCGGCAGGCAAGCCATAGCCCATGGTGCCGAGACCGCCCGAGGTCATCCAGCGGTGCGGCTCCTCGAAGCCGAAGAACTGCGCGGCCCACATCTGGTGCTGGCCGACCTCGGTCGTGATGTAGGTGTCCTTGCCGCGCGTCAGCTCGAACAGGCGCTGGATCGCGTATTGCGGCAGGATGATATCGTTGTTCTTCCGGTAGGACAGCGAGTTGCGCGCGCGCCATTGCGCGATCTGCTGCCACCACGCCTTGATGTCGGGTTTCTTCGCCTCCGCCTTGAACACCTGCAGCAGGTCGCCCAGCACGTTGCCGGCGTCGCCGATGATCGGCACGTCGACGCGGATGTTCTTGTTGATCGAGGACGGATCGATGTCGATGTGGATCTTCTTCGAGCCCGGCGAGAACGCATCGACGCGCCCGGTGATACGGTCGTCGAAGCGCGCGCCGACGCACAGCATGACGTCGCAATCATGCATGGACATGTTGGCTTCGTAGGTGCCGTGCATGCCGAGCATGCCGAGCCAGTTCGGGCCGGAAGCCGGATAGGCCCCCAGCCCCATCAGGGTCGAGGTGATCGGGACGCCGGTCGCCTCGACCAGCGCGCGCAGCGTTTTCGACGCCTCCGGACCGGAATTGATAACGCCGCCACCGCTGTAGATCACCGGGCGCTTCGCGGCCGCGAGCAGCGCCACGGCCTTGCGGATTTGCGTCGCATCGCCCTTCACGCGCGGCGTGTAGGAGATGTGCACGTCCGACTTGCGCGGCGGATGATAGGTGCCGGTCGCAAACTGCACGTCCTTTGGCACATCGACCAGCACCGGCCCCGGACGGCCGGTGCTCGCGACGTAGAAGGCTTCATGCAGCACTTTTGCCAGGTCATTGACGTCACGCACCAGCCAGTTGTGCTTGGTGCAGGGCCGCGTAATGCCGACCGTGTCGCATTCCTGGAAGGCGTCGTTGCCGATCAGGTGCGTCGGCACCTGGCCGGTGATGCAGACCAGCGGAATCGAGTCCATCAGCGCATCGGTCAGCGGCGTCACCATGTTGGTGGCGCCGGGACCCGAGGTCACCAGCACCACGCCCGGTTTGCCGGTCGAGCGCGCATAGCCTTCGGCGGCGTGGCCGGCGCCCTGCTCGTGGCGGACCAGGATGTGCTCGACCTCGCTCTGCTGGAAGATCTCGTCGTAGATCGGAAGCACCGCACCGCCGGGATAGCCGAAAACATGCTGCACGCCGTGATCGATGAGCGCGCGCACGATCATCGCGGCGCCGGTCATCTGATTGGGGTCGTGGCTCTTGTCGTTCATGGTTCGCTCCGGATGCGCTTGGTTTGCGCGGCTTCTGTTGGTTTCTTCTGTCGGTTTCTTGCAGTTCTGGCTCGGGCAATAAAAAAGGGCCCCAGAGGCCCCATGCACACCGCCCGAATTTGGATGGCCGCTAGCCATCCCCGGCGGTGTGCCTGGGTACGACTACAATAAGGAGTTTGGTAATAATGTTGCGCACGTGGCTGCTCAGGCTTCCCAAAGGTTGCGCGAACATAGCGGCCAAAGCCCGAATGTCAAGGCGAGGCAACGACTTTCGCGATTTCCGTACTCTAACGGGGTTCCGGCCGTTCGGCGAGTGTTTTTGCGCGGCTGCACGCGCATGGCAGACGGGCGCGGCGCTACGAAGCGTGACCC
Source organism: Bradyrhizobium genosp. P (assembly GCF_049949265.1). Taxonomy (NCBI): domain Bacteria; kingdom Pseudomonadati; phylum Pseudomonadota; class Alphaproteobacteria; order Hyphomicrobiales; family Nitrobacteraceae; genus Bradyrhizobium; species Bradyrhizobium genosp. P. Next base: position 7,837,577 of record NZ_CP188195.1, read on the forward strand.
TCTAACCACTCCCGTGCCTTCTCCGGCGCCACCCATTCAAATTCCGGCAGCTGGTGGCGGAACCAGGTGAACTGACGCTTGGCGTAATGGCGGGTGTCGGCGCGGCCGATCTCGGCGGCCTCTTCGCGGCTGATCTCGCCATTCAGATGCCGGATCAACGCGGGCACGCCATGGGCCTTCATGGCCGGCAGCAGCGGGTCGAGCCGGCGGTCCGCCAGCGCCGCGACCTCATCCAGCGCGCCGGCGCGGAGCATCGCCTCGAACCGCGCATCGATCCGCGCGTAGAGCTGGCCACGCTCCGGCGCGAGGAAGACAGCGGAAAATTCACCCGGCGGGAGCAGGGGCGGAAGGCCGTCGCGATGCCATTCGGGCAGTGGACGCCCCGTCGCCTCGACGACCTCGAGCGCGCGCGCGATCCGGGTGCGGTCGCGCGGCTTCAGGCGCGCGGCGGACACGGGATCGCGCTGCGCGAGCTCGGCATGCAGCGCCTCGACGTCGTGCTGCTCCAGACGGGCACGCACGCTGTCACGCACCTCGGCAGGGATCGGCGGCACCGCTGAGAGCCCGCGCGTCAGCGCCTTGAAATAGAGGCCTGAGCCGCCGATGAGGATCGGCCGGCGGCCTTGCGTGCGCGCCTCGCCGAGCGCCTTTGCGGCATCGACGACCCAGGCGCCGGCCGAGAAATTCACGCCGGCATCGACATGGCCGTAGAGCCGGTGCGGAACCAGCGCCTCCTCGTCCTCGGTCGGCCGTGCGGTGACGACCCGGAGGTCGCGATAGACCTGCATGGAATCGGTGTTGATCACGACCCCGCCGGTTCGTTGCGCAAGCTCGAGCGCCAGCGCCGACTTGCCGCTGGCGGTGGGCCCTGCGATAAGCACTGCCTTGTCCAACAATCCCGAATGCGCCTGCATGTCCCTCGTCGCCACGCTCATTTGCAATCCCGCGAGCCCCGCGCTCGACTCCACCATCGTCGACGGCGCGTGCGCTGTGCTGCCCTCGCCCGGCCCGGCGCAATGGCTGTTCAACGAAGTCGCGGTCGACATTCCCTTCGAGATCGAGAACCCAAGCCAGGACGACATCAAGGCGATCGAAGCGCGCCTGCGCCTGGCGCGCGGTGACCTGCCGATCGACATTGTCGTGCAACCTCGGATCGCCAGGCGCAAGAAGCTTTTTTTGGCCGACATGGATTCGACCATGATCGGCCAGGAATGCATCGACGAACTCGCCGATTTTGCCGGGCTCAAGGCCCATGTCGCAGGCATCACCGAGCGCGCGATGCGCGGCGAGATCGAGTTCGAGAAGGCCTTGCGCGAGCGGGTCGCGCTGCTCAAGGGCCTGCCGGTCAGCGTGGTCGACGAGGTGCTGGAAAAGCGCATCACGCTGACCCCGGGCGGCCGCGCTGTTGTCATGACCATGCGCGCCCACGGCGCCTATACCTGCCTGATCTCGGGCGGCTTCACGCTGTTCACCAACGTGGTCGCGGCGAAGATCGGCTTCCAGGAGAACCGGGCCAACCAGTTGCAGGTCGAGGACGGCAAGCTGACCGGCGAGGTGGTCGAACCGATCCTCGGCCGCGCCACCAAGCTCGCGACCCTGGTCGAGCTGATGGAATCCTTCGACCTCGACGACATCGACACGCTGGTCACAGGCGACGGCGCCAATGATCTGAGCATGATCCAGGCCGCGGGCCTCGGCGTCGCCTATCACGCCAAACCGGCGGTCGCGGCGGCCGCCGCAGGACGGATCGATTACGGCGACCTCACCGCGCTGCTTTATGCGCAGGGCTATCGGCGCGACGAGTTTGTGGGGGGGTGAGTGGCATCGCGCGACACGCGCTGTCGGTTCGCAGCGAGATATGGTCGTCATTGCCAAAGCCGTCATTGTCACCGGACACAGTTTTGCTGTTCCGCGGCGTAAATCGCCCGGACTTTGCTTGTTCGCCCTCATCGAAGGGAGGGCGCAGGGAAAGCCGGGTGCGCGCTGCACCCGCGGTCTCGCGTGCAAAGTAGAAAGGAGAGTGTGCACACGAGCATACAGGTCCAGCGGAGGCATCCCGGCTTTCCCTGCGCGATGGTTTACGGCTTACTTCGTGCTCTTCCCGGTGCCCAGGCGTTTTGGTCACCGTCGTCCGTGATCGGCGTTGGCCTCTCACGAACTTGACGCCGGCCTTGGGGCGTCAAAACCACACGACTTCACCGTCCGCCTCGGGCGCCCTCGTCAGTCGCACCCTCGGCGTCCACCGCATCCCACCGCGCGTTCGTGACGTGCGCACGCCCCTCTCATCGGGTGAGACGGGCGCGGGTATAGCGGTGAGTTGGGGTGGGAGTCAATTAAAATTCGCCAAATCCGAAATTACAGGAGGACCGAAAGCGTGGCTACGGACCTCTGACACTGGGCTACGAACCCACGCCGCTTCGTCGATAGGACGCCCCTTCGCGTCGTCGCTAACGCGGCACCACCTAAGTCTCTTCCTCACCGCGGGTCGCAGGGTGAAAATAACGATTCAGTCCTTGGCCAAAAGAGATAGTTGTAGCTCGGAAGGCTTTCCAGTAGCGATTGTCTAAACGAATCGATTCTGAGACTTTACGGGGACGAATTGGCGGTGAAGACACTTGCAAACGCAATTTCGGTCTTCGGCGCAAGCGCCAAGGCAAAGCTGAGCAATCCCGCGATCAGCGGCGCGCCGGAAGACCAGTTGCGCGGACCTCTTGAAGTTCTCCTGCACGACCTTGCCGAGATCGGAGGCTTGCCAGCCAAGGCCATGAACCTCGTTGGCGAGACGACGCTAGCGCATCTCAAGACGCGACCGGACTACGCCGTCACCGTCACCAATGCTCTCGTAGGCTTCATCGAGGTTAAGGCGCCGGGCAAGGGCGCTGATCCTCGCAAATTCACCGATCCACATGACAAGGATCAGTGGAACAAGCTGAAATCACTTCCAAATCTTCTTTACACCGACGGCAACGCCTTCAGCCTTTGGCGAGATAGCGAATTGGTCGGCAAGGTCGCTCATCTGGACGGTGATATTGAATCATCCGGGGCAAAGCTGGCAGCGCCGACGACGCTCGCTCCGATCATCGACGATTTCCTTCGATGGAAACCCATTCCGCCGAAGACCGCCAAGAAGCTCGCCGACGTCTGCGCTCGCCTCTGCCGCCTGCTGCGCGACGAGGTAATCGAGCAGATGGCCGTCGGCAATTTGGGTCTCACCGCGCTTGCAGAGGACTGGCGCAAGCTCCTTTTTCCCCAGGCAGACGACACGCAATTCGCCGATGGTTACGCGCAAGCGGTAACATTTGGCCTGCTGGTCGCGCGCTCCCGGGACATCTCGTTGTCTGGCGGCATCGACCATGCGGCGCAAGGGCTTCGAAAGTCTAACTCCCTGATCGCGACCGCACTCAGGCTGCTGACTGACGATGCCACAAATCAGGAAGCCCTGAAAACTTCGCTCGCAACCCTCACGCGCGTTCTGGACGAAGTCAATTGGCACACGATCAGCAAGGATAAACCGGAAGCCTGGTTGTATTTCTACGAAGATTTCTTGGAAGTCTACGACAACAAGTTGCGCAAACGGACGGGCTCTTACTATACACCTCCAGAAGTCGTCTCCGGGATGGTCAATCTGATCGACGAAGCTTTGCGTGGCCCTCTCTTTGAACGTACCGCCGGCTTCGCCGCTCCGATGTCGTCGTAGCCGACCCGGCAGCAGGAACTGGCACGTTCCTTCTTGGGGTGCTGCGTCGGGTCGCGTCGACTGTTGCGCAAGATCAAGGTCCGGGAGCTGTCCAAGGCGCGATCAAGGCTGCGGCAAAGCGCTTAATCGGTTTCGAGCTTCAGTTCGGGCCGTTCGCTGTAGCGCAACTTCGGCTCGCCGCGGAAATGCAAGCGCTGATGAGTACTTCGCAGTTGATACCCTCAGTTCCCGACTTGCTGCTATTTATCACAGACACGCTTGCTAACCCCTTCATTGAAGAGGAGGCACTTGGCCAAATTTATGAACCAATCGCGAAGTCGCGTCGCGAAGCAAACGCGATTAAGAAAACCAAGCCGATCACCGTCGTAATTGGCAACCCTCCTTACAAGGAGAAAGCGGAAGGACGCGGTGGATGGATCGAGGCAGGCTCAGGAGGAAAACTCGTCGCTCCGCTCGACCGTTGGAGGCCGCCGCCGGAGTGGGGCATAGGCTCGCACGTCAAGCATCTCAAGAATCTCTACATCTATTTTTGGCGATGGGCGACTTGGAAAGTTTTCGGCTCCGGCAACTACGCGGCGACTGGATTTCCAGATAGAGACGAAGAGGGGATAATTTGCTTCATTACAGTGGCGGGCTTTCTGAACGGTCCCGGCTTTGAGAAAATGCGAGACGATCTCCGACGCACTTGTTCGGAAATTTGGATCGTTGACTGCTCTCCCGACGGACACCAGCCTGAAGTAGCAACGCGCATATTTCAAGGAGTACAGCAGCCAGTCTGTATCGTGCTTGCCGCTCGCAAACTTGGTAAGAGCGTCGAGGAATCGGCCAAGGTGCACTTTCACGCTTTACCGAAGGGGGCGCGGGAAGAAAAATTCCTGGCACTTGCAGAGCTGTCTCTTAATAGTAACAGTTGGGCCGATTGCCCTTCGAGTTGGCGCGCGCCATTTCTGCCATCTGCGACCGGTCTGTGGGCAACTTTGCCTGCCTTAAGTGAGCTCTTTCAATATGATGGTTCTGGAGTCATGCCCGGGCGCACGTGGATTATTGCGCCCGACGCAGATTCTCTCCGCGCGCGTTGGACGCATCTTACGCATGAAAAGGACGAAGCAAAAAAGGAAATCCTCTTTCACCCCCACGAAGGAGGCGACAAGACTTTGTCTAAAGGATCGAAGGCCGGCTTGGCTGGGCACGAGCATCGCCCGGAATCTGTAGGCAACGATAAGGGCGAGTCAATTGTGCCCTCGCGCCTTGCCCTCAGATCCTTCGACCGTCAATGGATCATTCCCGATGCGCGGTTGATCAATCGGCCGAATCCGTCTCTTTGGAACGGATACTCTTCGCGCCAGATTTTCTTGACTGCCCCGGAAGATCGTTCTCCCTCGTTCGGGCCGGCACTCACTTTCACCGATCTCATCCCCGACCTTCACCACTACAACGGCAGGGGAGGTCGCGTTTATCCACTTTGGCAAGACCGGGCCACGTTGCTTTCGAACATCAAGCCAGCGCTGGTAATTTACCTCGCTAAAATCTACGGTCACCCCGTCAAGGCCGAGGACGTTATGGCCTATATCGCTGCGGTAGTGGCACACCCGGCATTCACAGCTCGATTTCAGTCTGATTTCGTCCAACCGGGTCTTCGCCTTCCCATCACGGCGGATGCGAAGTTGTTCGGCGAAGCCATCGCCCTCGGCAACGAAGTGATTTGGCTACATTGCTATGGCGAGCGCTTCGTGGACCAAACTACGAACCGCCCAAAACAGGCGCCTCGCTTACCAAAAGAAAGTGCGCCTACAATTCCCGTCGGCGGTACGATTCCATCCGCACCTGAGCCTCTGCCCGATACGATGGATTATGATCCGACAACGCGACGGTTGAAGATCGGTAAGGGATACATTGAGAATGTTACGCCCGAAATGTGGGCGTATCAGGTGTCAGGCAAGCAGATACTTTGGCAATGGTTCAGCTACCGTCGACGTGATCGCAGCCGCCCAATCATCGGCGATCGCCGCCCGCCATCGCCGCTCGATGCCATCCAGCCGGAGGGATGGTTGCCGGAATATACGACCGACCTTCTCGATTTGCTGCACGTTCTCGGGCGGGTGATCGCACTGGAACCGAAACAAGCCGACTTGCTGAACCGCATTTGTGCTGGGCCGTTGCGAAGTGCGGAGGAACTCCGGACTTCCGGAGCGTTTGTAAGCCCCGAACTGGGCGCCCCAAAGCCAAAGTCCAAAAGCAAGAGCCAACTTAGGGATACGTGAGGTACGGGGACAAGTCCACCGAATGGCTCGCGCCGGGCCGTAGGATCGCGCAAAGTCGAAGTGATTCGACAACCATCGCGTGACACATGGCCTCTTCCCGGCAACGAGACCTCTTCCAGCCCGAAGAACAATCCGACCTGTTCGACGACGAGGCACCAACGCCCGAATACCGTGCTGATCCTGATGCCGTTCGCACCGAATTGTACAAGATTCTAGCCGAAGCTCGCGCAGCTCGAAAGCTGGAACCGAAGACCGTCCTCCTTTACCGGACAATCTTCCCACAGATGACGAATTGGCTTCCAGACGAGGAAGGCGCGCAGCTGCGGTTCGAGTTCGAGACGGAAATCAAGCGTCTCGAAGCGGCTTAAGAGTTCCTCGGCCTGACGCCATCCTAATCTAGCTCGGTCGCCAACGTCTCCTGTATAGCGAGCCGAAGCTGACGTCATTCCACTGATAAGCCCGGCAATCGGGAGGGTTCGACGCTTCGCATCGCCCCGGAATAACTCGCCCCTTGCTCCATCCCTACTGCACGCCGAGCGCCACAAACCGCAGTTCACCGTCGCCGTTGGAGACGAGCAGCAGCACCGACTTCTTGCCGTCGGTCTTCAGCTTCTCGACACGGTTCTTGATGTCGGCGGCGCTGGAGACTGCCTCCTGCGCGACTTCGACGATGACGTCGCCGGCCGACAGGCGCTTCTCGGCGGCGTCGGAGGCGCCCTCGACACCGGTGATGATGACGCCCTTCACGCTGTCCTTGATCTTGTACTTGGTACGCAGATCCTTGCTCAGCGACGCCAGGTCGAGGCCCAGCGCCTTCTGCGTCACCGGCTTCTCGGCGGGCTCGTTCGGCTTGGCATTGGCCTGCTGAACCTTGTCGGTGTCCTCGAGGCGGCCGAGGGTGACCTTGTGGGTCTCTTCATTGCCCTTGCGGATGATGACGACGTCGACTTCCTTGCCGACCGCGGTGTCGGCAACGATGCGCGAAAGGTCCTTCGGATCCTTCACGTCCTTGCCGTCGAACTTCACCACGACGTCACCGGGTTCGATGCCGGCCGGCTTGGCCGGGCCCTTGTCGTCGATACCAGCGACCAGCGCACCACGCGCCGGCTTGATGTTGAGGCTTTCCGCGATCTCGTCAGTGACCTGCTGGATGCGGACGCCGAGCCAGCCGCGGCGCAATTCGCCGAACTTCTGCAACTGGTCGACGACACCGGCCACCGTCTTCGACGGCACGGCAAAGCCGAGACCAATCGAACCGCCGGTCGGCGAGATGATCAGCGTGTTGACCCCGATCACTTCGCCGTCGAGGTTGAATAGCGGTCCGCCGGAATTGCCGCGGTTGATGGCGGCATCGGTCTGGATGTAGCTGTCATACGGCCCCTGGCTGATGTCGCGGTTCTTGGCCGAGACGATGCCCGCGGTCACCGTGCCGCCGAGGCTGAACGGGTTGCCGATCGCGACCACCCAGTCGCCGAGACGAATCTTGTCGCTGTCGCCGAACTTGACCGCGACGAGCGGCTTCGGCGGCTTGAACTTCAGCACCGCAAGGTCGGTCTTCTTGTCGACGCCGACGATATCGGCCTTGATCTTGGTGCCGTCGTTGAGGATGACGTTGATCTCGTCGGCGTCGGCGATGACATGGTTGTTGGTGACGACGATGCCTGACGTGTCGACGATAAAGCCCGAGCCGAGCGAGTTGGTCTTGCGCGGCGCGAACTCGCCGCTCTTGTCGCCACCCTTGCCGCCGCCCGGGCCGCGGCGGTTCTTGAAGAAGTCGTCGAAGAACTCCTCGAACGGCGAGCCCGGCGGCAGTTGCGGCATCGCGCCGCCGCCCTTGGCCTCGATCGTCTGCGACGTCGAGATGTTGACGACGGCGTCGATCACCTTCTCGGCGACGTCGGCGATGCCTTCGGGGCCGCGGGCGAAGGCCGGCACTGCGCTCAGCATGCTCGCAGCACCGATCGAGATCGCAGCTCCCATCAAACGGAGGCGACGGCTCAGGGCTGGTCTGGCAGCGGTCATGTCAGCTTCTCTCCAGGCAAACGGGTGAATGTCGTTTGGTCGCACAGTGCGCCCGAACGGGCTTTCGGCGCAAGCATCTGAGCCGGCCATTTCGACGAAAAACCGGCCGCAAAAGGCTCACGATTGCGTTCTTTCCAGCACGTTTTCAGTGCTGGAACATGGAACGATCAGCGCCGCACCAGCCAGATCAGGACCAGCCCGCCAACCGCCGAGCCGATGCCGACGATACGCAGGATATTGTCGGGCGTCGCCAGCGCGCTCTTCATCGCCCGGCGCATCCAGGCCGGACTTGCCGCGAACATGATGCCTTCGAGCACGAACAGAATTCCCAAACCGATGAGGAAGTCGCCGAACGCTATGGACCTCATCGGATGAGAGCCTCCCGCTTTGATGTTTGTTTTTCTTGAACTGCGGCGACGCGTTGACCACGTCGCCGCCATTTCTGGAAGTTGAGGTTCTTAAAGTTACTGCTCTCGGCGCTACTGTTTCGGCGCGGCAGCCGCTTCAGCCGGCTTGCCGCTCGAACTGCCGAAATATTTGAAGAATTCGGAGTCCGGCCGCAACAGGAAGCGCGTGTCGCCCGCCTTCAGGCCGTTTTCGTACGCCGACATCGAGCGATAGAAGGCGAAGAAATCCTTGTCCTGGTTGTAGGCTTCGGCGAACAGGCGGTTGCGCTCGGCATCGCCGGCGCCGCGTGTCTGTTCCGCCGTCGAGTTGGCCTCGGCGACGATCACGGTTGCATCGCGGTCTGCCCTCGACCGGATCTCCTGCCCCTTCTGGGCGCCCTGGGCACGGAACTCGGCGGCCTCACGCTGGCGTTCCGTCTGCATGCGCTGATAGACCGCCTGGCTGTTCTGCTCCGGCAGATCGGCACGGCGGATACGCACGTCGACGACCTGGATGCCGTAGCCACCGGCCTCCTTGTCGAGCTGATCGCGGATCCGCCCCATCAGCTTCTCGCGCTCGTCGCGGACCACCGTGATGAAGGAGACTTCGCCGAGCACGCGGCGCAGCGAGGCGTTCAACAGCGTGGTGAGCTGAAGATTGGCAGCCTGGATCGAGCCGACGCTGGTGTAGAAACGCAACGCGTCCTTGATGCGGTAACGCGCGAACGCGTCGACGACGAGCCGCTTCTGGTCGGATGCGATTACTTCCTGCGAGGGGTTTTCGAGGTCGAGGATGCGCTTGTCGATCAGGATGACGCTGTCGGTGAACGGGACCTTGAAGTTCAGGCCCGGCTCGGTGACGACGTCGACCGGTTTACCGAACCGGACCACGAGGGCCTGCTCGGTCTGCTGCACGGTGAACATCGAGCTGTAGGCGACGATGGCCAGGACGAACAGGACGATGAGGGCCGCAATGCCCGCGACGGGGGATCTCATCGCGTGCCTCCCTGCGGCTGGCCGGTTGTGGCCGGTGCTGCCGGACGCCGCGGCGTCAATTCACCGAGCGGAAGATAAGGCACGATGTTCTGGCCCGGTCCGCCGTCGTAGACGAGCTTCTCGGAGCCACCGAGCACGCGCTCCATGGTCTCCAGATAGATCCGTTCACGCGTCACTTCGGGAGCCTTCTTGTACTCATCATAGACTTTCAGGAAGCGGGCGCTCTGGCCCCGGGCCTCGGCGACTGCCTGTTCCTTGTAACCTTCGGCGGCCTGCAGGATCTGCGCGGCACGACCGTGCGCCTCGGGCACGACGCGGTTGGCGTAGGTCTGCGCCTCGTTCTGCGCGCGCTCGAGGTCGGAGCGCGCCGCCTGCACGTCGCGGAACGAATCGATGACCTGGGCCGGCGGGTCGACCTTCTGCATCTGGACCTGCGCAATCTGGATGCCGGCGCCGTAGCCGTCGAGCGTCTTCTGCATCAGCTCCTGCACGGTCGTTTCGGTCTGGGTCCGCGCGCCGGTGAGGATCGGCTGAATCTCGGAGCGGCCGATCACCTCGCGCATCGCGCTTTCGGCAACCGCCTTCACGGTGCCTTCGGGATTCTGGATGTTGAACAGGAATGCGCCGGCTCCGCCCGGCTTGATGCGCCACAGCACGGTGAAATCGACGTCGACGATGTTCTCGTCCCCGGTCAGCATCAGGCTTTCCTCCGGCACGTCGCGCACAGTGCGGCCACGCCGGGCCGGATCGTCGATCAGCGTCATGCCGATCGATAGCGTGTTCACGCGCAGCGCCTTCGGCAGCAGCACGGTTTCGATCGGATACGGCAGGTGATATCTTAGGCCCGGCTCCGCATCGCGCACATACTTGCCGAAGCGCAGGACGACGCCGAGCTCTTCCGACTGAACACGGAAGATGCCGGTCGCAAACCAGATCACCAGCGCGGCAACCAGCACCAGCGCGATACCCATGCCGCTGAAATGTCCGCCGGGCAGCCATTGCTGCAGCCGGTCCTGACCGCGGCGCAGAAGGTCCTCAAGATCCGGCGGCCTGGGGCCGACCGATTGCGGACCGTTGCCCCATGGTCCTTTCGGACCCGAGCCCCACGGCCCTCCGCCTTGATTCTTCCACGGCATCAAACATCTCCTGGGCAAGCCCGGACCGGAACGGTCCAGGCTCGAATGTCCGGCCCGGTTATAGGGGACCGTCGGGGCCCTTACAACGCAAGCTTCTGGCGGCACGAGCTAAGCGCAGGGCCATAATTGTCAATGCAAACATTGGTTAACGTTGGACGCGCCGACGATATGTCACATAGGAGAAGTCGGCACTGTCGCCCTCGCCGGCCGGATTTCTCACGCGCGCGATCTCTTCCCAATCCTTCGCATCAATTGTGGCAAAGCGCGTGTCGCCGTCAGGACGGGCATGGACTTCGGTGATTTCAAGCCGGTCGGCCACATCCATCCACTGCGCATAGATCTCCGCGCCGCCGATCACCGCGATCTCGGTGGCGAAACGTCGCAGCGCGTCGCCACGCGCAATCGCGTGGGCGTTCGCGAACGACGTCGTGACGACGGCGCCGCGCGCCCTGTAGTTGGCGTCGCGCGTCACGACGACATTGGTCCGTCCCGGCAGCGGCCTGCGCAGGGATTCAAAGGTCTTTCGTCCCATCACCACGGGCTTGTTCAAGGTCATCGCCTTGAGACGCTGCTGGTCGGCTTTCAAGCGCCACGGAATCGTGTTGTCGCGACCGATCACGCCATTTTCGGCGGCCGCGACAATGAGCACGATCTCCATCAGCGCGCTCCTTCCGCCAGCGCCGTGAGCGCCGGACCAAAGACGCGGCAGATCGTCCATTCGTCCATCAGCTCAGCGCCGAGCGATTTGTAGAACGCGATCGACGGCGCGTTCCAGTCGAGCACCGCCCATTGCAGGCGCGACCAGCCATTGGCGAGACAATGCTTCGCCAGATGCACGAGCAACGCCTTGCCGATGCCCTTGCCGCGCAGCGCCGGGCGCACGAAGAGATCCTCGAGATAGATGCCGTGCCTGCCTGCGAAGGTGGAGAAGTTGACGAACCAGACCGCGAAGCCGGCGGGCTCGCCGTTCCACTCCGCGATGTCGCAGAACAGCCGCGGATTCGGACCGAACAGCGCCTCGGCGATATCGGCCTCGCTGGCGTGAACCTCGTGGAGCAGCTTTTCGTACTCGGCGAGCTCGCGGACCAGCGAGAACACCAGTCCGGCTTCATCGGGCCGCGCACGGCGGATGGTGAGAGACATCAATCGCTCACACCGCTATTCATACAGCCACTCATACAGCCACCTGGGCCTTGATGTGCGGATGCGGGTCGTAGCCTTCGAGTTTGAAGTCCTCGTAGCGGAACGCGAAGATATCCTTCACATCAGGATTGATCGTCATCGTCGGCAGCGGTCGCGTCGGCCGCGTCAGTTGCAGCCGCGCCTGCTCGAGATGGTTGGAATAGAGATGCGCATCGCCGAGCGAGTGCACGAAGTCACCAGGCTTCAGCCCCGTCACCTGCGCCACCATCATGGTCAGCAACGCATAGGAGGCGATGTTGAAGGGCACGCCGAGGAACACGTCGCCGGAGCGCTGATAGAGCTGGCAGGACAGTTTGCCGTTCGCGACATAGAACTGGAACAGGCAGTGGCACGGCGGCAGTGCCATCTTGTCGACCTCGGCCGGATTCCAGGCGCTGACGATCAGCCGCCGCGAATCCGGGTTGCGCTTGATCATCTCGATCAAATTGGCGATCTGGTCGATGCTGCGGCCATCGGGCGCGGGCCACGATCGCCATTGCGAGCCGTAGACCGGGCCGAGATCGCCATTGGCGTCGGCCCACTCGTCCCAGATGGTGACGCCGTTGTCGTTGAGATATTTGATGTTGGTGTCGCCGGCGAGGAACCACAACAGCTCGTGCACGATCGCCTTCAGCGGCAGCCGCTTGGTGGTCAGCATCGGGAAGCCGGCCGACAGGTTGAAGCGCATCTGGTGGCCGAAAATCGACAGCGTGCCGGTGCCGGTGCGGTCGTGCTTCTCGGCGCCATCGGCGAGGATGCGTTCGAGCAGGTCGTGATACTGGTTCATGGCGCGGGCTTCGGGGGTTGTCGGGGAGCGCGAATTTAGCGGCCAGGGCCGCCGATCGACACGCCGATTCGGCTGATTGCACCGATTATACCCGGAAAAATGATCATCCCGTGCACAAACGACAAGGGGCGGAACCGGTGTTCCGTCCCTCCCCTATCCGCTTGATCGGATTGGCTTAAGTTGCCGGCAATACGATCAGCTCTCCGACTCCACGAACACCTCGTCGCGCTTGGCGCGCAGCGCCGGCAAGATCGCGAGCACCAGCAGGCCGCCTGCGATTGCGAGCAGCACGGCCGATAATGGACGCGACACAAAGACGCTCCAGTCGCCGCGCGAGATCAGCAGCGCGCGGCGCAAATTCTCCTCCATCAGCGGGCCCAGCACCATGCCGAGCAACAGCGGCGCCGGTTCGAAATCGTGCTTGATCAGCCAGTATCCGACCAGACCGAACACGCCCGCCAGAATGACGTCGACCGGCGCATTGTTCACCGAGTAGATGCCGATCGCGCAGAAGATCACGATCGAAGGGAACATCAGACGGTACGGCACGCGCAACAGGCGAACCCAGATGCCGACCAGCGGCAGGTTGATGACGATCAGCATCAGATTGCCGATCCACATCGAGGCGATCATGCCCCAGACCAGATCCGGCTGCTTCACCATCACCTGCGGACCCGGCACGATACCGTGAATGGTCATCGCGCCGACCATCAGCGCCATCACCGCGTTCGGCGGGATGCCGAGCGTGAGCAGCGGGATGAACGAGGTCTGCGCCGCGGCGTTGTTGGCGCTTTCCGGTGACGCCACGCCCTCGATCGCACCGCGGCCGAACCGCGACGGATCCTTTGCGATCTTCTTCTCGAGTGTGTAGGCCGCGAACGACGCGATCACGGCACCGCCGCCCGGAAGAATACCGAGAATCGATCCCAGGATCGTGCCGCGCACGATCGCAGGGAAAGAATCCTTCAGATCCTTCTTGGTCGGCATCAGCCCGGTGATCTTCTGCTGCACCAGGTCGCGGTTCATTTCGGAGCCGGCGTCGAGGTTGCGGATGATCTCGGCGAAGCCGAACACACCCATCGCCACCGTCGCGAAGCCGAGGCCATCGGCAAGCTCGGGAATGTTGAAGGCCATGCGCGAGGCCCCGGTTTCGATGTCGGAGCCGACCATCGAGAGCAGGAGGCCAAACACGATCATCGCAATCGCCTTCAGCACCGATCCCTTCGCGAGCACCACCGCGAAGATCAGGCCGAGCACCATCAGCGAGAAATATTCGGCCGGCCCAAACGCCAGCGCGAGCTTCGTCAAGGGCGCGCCGAGCACAGCGATCAGCACGGTGGCGACGCAGCCGGCGAAGAACGAGCCGATCGCGGCGATCGCAAGGGCTGGGCCGGCGCGGCCTTGCTTGGCCATCTGGAAACCGTCCAGCGCGGTAACGACGGATGTCGCTTCGCCTGGGATGTTGACCAGGATCGACGTGGTCGAGCCACCATATTGGGCACCGTAATAAATGCCGGCGAGCATGATCAGCGCACCGACCGGCGGCAGGCCGAAGGTGATCGGCAGCAGCATGGCGACGGTCGCAATGGTGCCGATGCCGGGCAGCACGCCGACCAGCGTGCCGACCAGCGCACCGATCAGGCACATCAGAAGGTTGATCGGCGAGAGGGCGACGGCGAAACCGTGCGCGAGATTGGCAAAGAGTTCCATCACGCCCTCACTGGATCAGGAAACGCGGGAACATCGGCATCGGCAGTCCCAGCACGTAGGGAAAGAGTAGCGCGCAGCCGAGCGTCAGGCAGGCGCCGACGATGATCGCCTCGAGCCATTTCGTCTCGTGCGAGCCGAGTGACGCGATCAGGAAGCTCGAGAAGGCGGAGACGACGAGCCCGAGCGGCCGGATCGCCAGCGCAAAGAACAGGATCGACAGCATCACGAAAAGCGGCCCGCGCCAGGCATAGGTGGCGATGTGCGGGCCGTCCTTGAGGACACCCGTCAATGCGATCGCGGCGCCAAGCAGCAACAGCAGCACGGCGAACATGCGCGGCGCGGTGCCGGCGCCGAACGAAAATCCGTGCATGCCCTGCAGATCGCTGGAGGCCCACAGCGCGAACAGGGCGATCGCCATCAACGCAACGCCGCCGACAAAGTCCTGCGGACCGCGGATCCATTTTGGCAGGATGGATCTGACCGGCGCCTCGCTCGGCGTGTCACTCATGATGTCACTCCCCCATGGCAGGCTTGCCCGCCCGTTCTGATTGGATGGCTTGTGATGCTGGCCCGATGACTTGCTAGCGATTTTCGTCAGACAACGCCAGCAAAACCAAAAATGCCGCCAGCAAGCAGCAGCCAGAAAGGATTGACTCGCGTTGCGAAGGCAAGCGCGGCTGCGACAATCGTGATCAGCGCTGCGATCCAACTTTGGTCTGATGCCTGCGCCAGGATCAGCCCGCTCGCCGCCATCAGGCCGATCGACAGCGGAACCAGTGCGGCCTGAACGAGCGCGGGCCAGCGCGCATGACGCGAGCGTTCGAGGAAACGGCTCACATAATAGGCAAGCAGTGCGGTCGGACCACACATCGCAAGTGTTGCCGCCAATGCGCCGGCGACGCCTGCGACAGAATAGCCTATCAGCGTCACGATCAGCACATTCGGTCCCGGCGAGAGCTGCGCGATCGCGAAGACGTCGGCGAACTGCTTGTCGGTCAACCAGTGATGCACATCGACCGCGGCACGGTGCATTTCGGGGATCGCCGAATTGGCGCCGCCGACCGCAAACAGCGACATCAAGCCGAAGGTCCAGACCAGCATGGCGATCGGGTTGGACTCCGTGCTCATGGCTTCACCTTGCGCCGTGTCAGAACCGTGATCGCGAGGCTGAGCGGGATCGCGACCAGCAGCACGATCTGCAGCGGCCATCGCATCAACCCGATCGCGACGAAGACCAGGACCAGGGCGACGAGGCCTGTGACATCACCCCGCTTGAGCAGCGGCGCCATCATCTTGAATACGACGGCGATCAGAAGCCCCACGGCCGCGCAGGACACGCCGGCGAGCGTGCGGCGCAGGGCATCGATCTCGCCGTAGCGCACGTAGAGCGCGGCGAGGATGGTGGCGATCACCATCGGCGGGCCGACCAGGCCAGCGAAGGCCGCAAGACCACCGGCGATGCCGCGAAAGCGGGAGCCGAACACCACGGACAGGTTGACGATGTTCGGACCCGGCAGGAAGTGGCAGAGCGCGAAGGTCTCGTTGAACTCCTCCGCCGTCATCCAGCGGTGCTGCTCGACAATGCCGCGCCGGGCCCAGACCAGCACCCCGCCGAAGCCGGCCAGCGACATCTTGGCAAAGGCAAAAAACAGCTCGGACAGGCCGGGCTGGCTGGGTGGCGATGACGGGGGGATGTCCGGTGCCGGGACGGCAGTCGGCTGGGATTCCGGAGGCATGGACAAAATCTAGAACGGCCGCGCGACACGGACCAACCCAAATCGGCGTGTTTTCACACCCGAAGAGCCCGGAATCGGCTCTATTTTTCTCAAGCGTTGCCGCCTATATTGGGGGTGCCGGTTCGCCGGCTATGGAAATAAATGGCCGTCGCAATAAACCATTCGGACCCGGGGGCGGTACCCGGCGCCTCCACCAAAACCCATCCTTCGAGGTGGCTTTCGGCGGGGGCGAAATAGGATCGACGAGGGCGTAAAGGGCGTGTTTTTTCTCGGTATGGTTCCGCCGTTATCGGGCTAATGCAATAGTTGCCAACGACAACTTTGCTCCGGTTGCTCAGGCTGCGTAACGCAGTTTGAAAGACCATACTTAAAGTCCTAACGGGTTAAGCTCCGTTAGGCGGGGTTCGGAGGCACCTGGCAACAGAAGCCTCCACTTCATTCCAGACCGGACGCTTTCGGCGCATTTCCGGTGCTTCCCCTGCTGATTTCCGGCGCCCGGCGGGGTAGCATGGCCTAAAAGGGGCGAGTCGGACGGTCCGGCGCCGCCGCCAAGCCGGCCATTATTTCGAACGCGACAGGATCACCATGGCGACCGATCACATCCGATATGACGTGCTGGCGCGGGATGCGCTGCGCGGGGTGCTGCGCCGGGTTCTGACCGACGCTGCCGAACACGGCCTGCCGGGCGAACACCATTTCTACATCACGTTCCTGTCAACCGCCGACGGCGTAAAGATCTCGCCGCGGCTGCTGGCGCAATATCCGGAGGAGATGACCATCATCCTGCAGCACCAGTTCTGGGACCTGGTGGTGACGGAGGACCGGTTCGAGGTCGGCCTGTCGTTCGGCGGAATTCCCGAGCGGCTGACCGTGCCGTTTGCCTCTGTCACGCGCTTCCTCGATCCGTCCGCCCCGTTCGACCTGCTGTTCGATGCTTCGGACGTCGTGGCGGAGGAACCTTCGGCGGGAATGCCGGCTGCATCGCCGGCCACCCCCCTGCCCGCACCGACGGCCCGGCCCGCGGCCGAAACCAGGGCCGCCGAGACCAACGAGGAGCCGGCGAAGCCCAGCGAAGGCGCCGAGGTGGTGCGGCTCGATCGCTTCCGTAAGAAATAATCCAAGCGCAGATCAAACCTCGACCTTGTAGGGTACTTGCGAAGATCGGGATGACAGATCGTCATCCCGGACTATCTTCTGCATGAGCGCGGCCCAGCGCAAACGCGTCGCGTTTGACGCGCGGGGAGCCGGTGCCCATCTCCGGACCATGTTCTCGTGAGGCAACGGAAACCATCATGGCTCAATCAACGACACCCTCCAAAACTACACCTGCCAAGACGGCTGCCAAAGCAGCGACCCGCAGCGAGACCGACAGCTTCGGTCCAATCGACGTGCCCGCCGACCGCTACTGGGGCGCGCAGACCGAACGCTCGCGGCAGAATTTCAAGATTGGCCACGACCGGATGCCGATCGCGATCATCCATGCGCTCGGAATCGTCAAGCTTGCGGCGGCCGAAACCAACCGCGAGCTCGGCCAGCTCGACGAGCGCCGCGCCGACGCCATCATCAGCGCAGCGAAGGAAGTGATCGAAGGCAAGCTCGACGATCATTTTCCGCTGGTGGTCTATCAGACCGGCTCGGGCACCCAGACCAACATGAACGTCAATGAGGTGATCGCCAACCGTGCCAACCAGATGCTCGGCGGCGAGCTCGGCGCTAAGCAGCCGATCCATCCGAACGATCACGTCAACATGAGTCAGTCGTCGAACGATTCCTTCCCGACCGCGATGCATATCGCGGCGGCGAGCCGGATCATCGCCGACCTGATTCCGGCGCTCACCGAGCTGCATCAGGAGCTGCACAAGAAGCAGGAGGCGTTTGCCAAGATCGTGAAGATCGGCCGCACGCATACCCAGGATGCGACGCCGCTGACGCTCGGCCAGGAATTCTCGGGCTACGCCGCGATGGTCGGGAGCGGCATCGCGCGGCTGCGTGTGGCGGTGAAGGAGCTGTTTCCGCTGGCGCAGGGCGGCACCGCGGTCGGCACCGGCCTCAACTCCAAGCCGGAATTCGCCGAGACCTTCGCCAGACATGTCGCCGAGATCACCAAGCTGCCGTTCACCAGCGCCGAGAACAAATTCGAGGCGTTGGCCTCGAACGATGCCTATGTGCTGGTGCACGGCGCGATCAATTCGGTGGCGACCGGCCTGTTCAAGATCGCCAACGACATCCGCTTCCTCGGATCGGGCCCGCGCTCGGGCCTCGGCGAACTGATTCTGCCAGAGAATGAGCCGGGCTCGTCGATCATGCCGGGCAAGGTCAATCCGACTCAATGCGAGGCGATGACGATGGTCTGCTGCCAGGTGTTCGGCAATCAGACCACGATCACGATCGCCGGCAGCCAGGGGCATTTCGAGCTGAACGTGTATAAACCCGTGTTGGCATATTGTATGATCAATTCCATTCAATTGCTGTCGGACGTTGTCCGCTCATTTACTGAGCATTGCGCTGTCGGCATACGCGCCGACGAAAAGCGCATCAGCGAGTTGATGCAGCGCTCGCTGATGCTGGTGACGGCGCTCGCGCCGAAGATCGGCTACGACAACGCGGCCAAGGTTGCCAAGACGGCGCATGCGCGCGGAACGACGCTGAAGGAAGAAGCCGTGCGGCTCGGCTTTGTATCCGCCGACGAATTTGATCGTCTGGTGCAGCCGGACAAAATGACACACCCGGGCTGAGTGAACGAAAGAAAGTCCGGACAATTGCCGTCGGCGCGGCTGATATAATTATAGATCATAACGCCTAAAGACTAAGGCAGGTCATCTATCGGCTCTGCGTTGGCGCATGTTACAGCAAGACAGATGTCAAGTTTTCGCAGAGCGAAACGGATTCTTTGATGCTATCACGAAGCATCAAACGGGGATTCTGGATGGATATCGAGCCAGGAGCGCAGCGCGACCACCCTTGCTTTCGTCACGATGCATCACCAATTCGCACAAGGGGACGATGAGGGACGAGCATGGGCGACGTGGTCAATCTGAAACGATTCAAGAAGCGGGGCGAGCGCGAACAAGCGGCGAAGCAAGGCGAAGCCAATCGCGCGCTATTTGGTCGCACCAAGTCCGAACGCGTGCGCGATGAACTAGTTGCCGAGCGCAGCGCTTATCAGCTCGAGCAGCATCGCATGGATGGCGGAGACGCATCATGAAATCTCCCGTCGTCAAACGTTCGATCGTCGTCGCCGGACACAAGACCAGCGTCAGCCTTGAAGAGGCGTTCTGGAACGGCATGAAAGAGATTTCCGGTCTGCGAAACATGACGCTGTCGGAGCTGGTCGGCGAGATCGACGGCAATCGCCAGCAGGGCAATCTGTCCTCCGCGATCCGCCTTTTCGTGCTGGACTATTTCCGCTCGCGCGCCACGCCGGCCGTGCCGGAGGCAAGGCTTCCGCAGGTCGATACGCGTCAGCAGGCCTGACGGCTTCCCGCGCGCGATCGCCAGCATGCCATCGTCGGCATGCTATGGAGCAGGCGATCGTATTGTTGCGTGGACATCAGCATGAAAGTCAAACGCATCGTCGCCGACATTGCCGCCACCGACGTGGCGGCAGCGAAGGGATTCTATCAGGACATCCTCGGACTGACGCCGCTGATGGATTTCGGATGGGTTGCGACCTACGGCTCGTCCGAAATGATGCAGGTTCAAATCAGCTTCGCATCGGAAGGCGGCTCGGGCAGACCGGTGCCTGATCTCTCGATCGAGGTCGACGATCTCGACGAAGCGCTTCGTCGCGTGACGGCGGCGCGCATTGCGATCGAATATGGACCGGCGAATGAGCCATGGGGCGTGCGGCGCTTCTTCGTCCGCGATCCCTTCGGCAGACTGGTCAATATTCTCCAGCACCAGCCGTAAGCTAATTCTGTAACGCCGGCCGCGGCGGCGGATTGGCGACCTGCGGCATCAACGACAGCGGCGGCCGCGGTCGCGGCTTGACCGCGCCCGGCACCGGCTTGATCTCGATCGGCGGCGGCAAAGGTGCAACCTGCGGCTGGCTTGCGATCGGCGCCGGCGGAGCAACGGCAGGCACTGCGGCCACTGGCGGACGCGGCGCCACGATCTTCGGCTTCGGCGGCGCTCGGCGCGGCAACGGCACGTCCGCAGACGGCAACGCCGCCGAATTGGCGTTCGGCGTCTCGGGTCCGGGCGCGCCGGGCTGCGGAATCGCCGCCGGCATCGGCTCCTGTGGTGGCGGCGGCTCGCCGCGCTCGATCGCGTCAAGCCGCTTCGTCTCGCGATCGATCGCACGCACCGCAAGCCACGACGACAACGCCGCGATGTCGACGCTGCGCGACAGTCCGTCGGGCGTGCCGACCGCAAGCAACTGGATCTCGGGGTGATTGTTAGCCGTGCCAACCTGGGTCGACGCCATCGCGGCGCGGATGTCGGCCTGGTCGGCCGGAATGTCGTAGCCGCCGGACACGATGGCGTTGGCGCCGTTGGCCGGTAGCGTGGTCGCGCCGACGCGGATGCGGCCGTCGCGGATGTTGAAGGGAATTTGGGCTGACGCGATCGACAGCGTGCCGGCGGCGAGCACCGGCTCGACGATCTGCTTCAGCTTGATGTCGTCGGTCGCCTGTCCGCTGTCGCTGGCGCGGATCGCGACGTCGAACGCCCGCGGATCGAGGCCTGCGAGCGTGACCCCGTCCAGCGTGACGGTGCCGCTGCCGGAGAGCGCCCCCGTCAATGCGGAGGCGCTGCGGCCCTGACTCAACAACGTCATCTGCATCGACGCACGGCCCTTGGGCATCGCGAGACTGCGATAACGCAGTGCCGAACCGTCGACGCCCATGAGCTGAACGCTCGCATTCAGTGCCAGTCCGTTCGGACCCTGCCGCGCGTCGACGGTGGCCGCGACCTCGCCGCCCCCGATCTTGCCCTTGATGGCATCGAAGGTCAGCGACTGTCCGTCGGACTTGATGGTGCCGCTGACCGGTTGCAGTTCGGCGCCGCCCGGCAGCAGGCCGCGCAGCGCCTCGAATGTGACCTTGCCGCGCCATCCCTTGGTCAGCCCCGCGCCGAGCGGCTCCGTGGCATCATGATTTGTGGCCCCGATCACGGTCGCAAAGATCGGCGCCAGCGCGATCTGATCGAGGCCGACTTCGCCTTCGACGCTTTTCTCGTCGGCGAGCGTCAGCGCCAGCCGCCCGCGCAGCCGCGAGCCGGCGACAATGCTGTCAAGATCATCGAAGGTCAGTCTGTCTCCCGCCAGCGTCACCCGCGACGACAGGCGGATGTTTCCGGCTTGATCCGATGGTTTCATCTCCAGCAGGGGACCGATGTCGGCGCTGCGGACACGCAGACTGACGCTCGATTTGGCGTCCTTCGCCCAAGGCTCGGCGGTGCCCTCGGCATCCACATCAAGCCCGGCGCCCCAGAGTCTGGCTTTGAGCCGCAACGGCGCACGCCATGCGCCGTTCACGGTGCCCTCGAACTGCGCCGGGCCCGCACCGGCCGCGATCGTATGGTCAAGTCCAAGCAGCGCCAGCAGGGCATTGCCCTCGCTGGCCGAGAAATTGGCCTCCGCTGCAATGTCGCCGCGGCCAAGCGCGTCAAGATCCAGCGCGCGGATCGCGGCAACCGAAGGGGCAGCCGACATCATCGTGTGCCCCTTGACCTGCGGCCCATCGAGATCGAGCGTCGCCCGCGCGGTGGCCCGATCGGCAGCCTGCCCCTTGCCTTTGCTGAGGTCGAGCGCAAGCTTCGCGCGGACAGGACCGGCATCTGGCCGGAGCGCGCCGAGCCGCGTTGCGAGCGATGGTGCGAACGGCTGAACGATCGCGGCAAGACGTCCGAACGACGCAGCGGTCGCATCGATCGCCAGTTTGCCGGTCGAATTGATCCGGTCGAAATTGCCGCTGCCGTCCAGCGTGACGTTGTCGGGTTGACCGATCTGCACGCGCTCGAGCACGATGTCCTTTGGGCCATAAGCGAGCTTCGCCACCAGCGGCCGCAATTCCTGGCCCGCAGACAGCGCGCGCCCGATGTCGAGCGAGAGTTGCGCCTCATCAGGCCATTCGGCCTGCGGGCCGGCCAGCGAACGGATGAAGGCTGCGGTTGCGTCGAGATCGAGCCTGTCAGCCTTCAACTGCGCCTCGACCTTCGATCCGTTGGCTACGTCGCGGTGCAAGAACGCGACACGGCCTTCGACCGCGCCGCCCTCGATCTCTGCCTTCATGGCATCGATCGCAAAGCCCGCCGGCGACACCGTGACATCGCCGCGCAGCCGCAGCGGCTTCTGGCTGCGATAGGCGATGTCACCACGCCCCTGCAGCCAGCTCATCAATGCATCCGGCTCCGACGATTCGATATCGAGCGCGGTCTTGAAGCTGCCGGACGCGCCCGCCTGCGCGCCGGCGCCGCTCATCGATATCAGCGTGGAGCCCGGCGCACGAAACTCCAGCCGGCGCACCATCCAGGATTTCGCGTCCGAGTACAGCTCGGCCGAGATGTCCTGCAGCGGACGGCCGCCGAGCATGATCTGCTCGGTGGCCAGTTCGAGCTGCGCCGGGATCGGGCTCTGCGGAAGGCCCGAGACCAACGCGCGCAGCGCCGGCAATACCCGCGCCGGCTCGGCATTTCCGTCCTTGCCGTCGGCCGCGGCAAATTTGTCGGCGTCGAGCTGGCGTGCCGAGAGCGAGGCGCGCAACAGCGGCGCGGCGCCAAAACGGATATCGCCGCTGCCTGCGAGCTTCAGCGAGCGGTCCTCGGCACCATAGCTCGCCTCAATCTGGTCGAGGCGCGCGGCCGAATAATCGGTCTTGATCCTGGCGGCGATCCGCCATGCCGGCTGATCGCCGCCGCGCTGGCCCGGCGTGCCCGCCAGCGTCACCGCCCCATCGAACCGCGGCGCGCGCGCCTCGAAGGTCAGGATGCCGTCGAGATCGGCCGAGATCGGGCGCTGGCCGGGATCGATGCTGAGATGCAGGCGCGTGCCGTTGCCGTCGGGTCCGAGCCCCGACGAGACCCGAAACGGGTAGCGATTGCCGTCGAACAGGAAATTGCCATCGCCGCGGACCGCACCCGCAAGCGAGCGGACATCGCCGCTGAAGGCGATGTCGCTCAGCTCGAGCGTGCCGCGGCTAGCTGCGTCGTGCAGCGCGACGCGGCCGGTGAGATTGAACCGGTCGATCGCGAGCGACGCCAGATTGAAGGTGCCGCTGGAGGTGGGCCAGTCGATCCGCCCTTTGGAATCGAGCCCGAGATCGAGCGACACGCCATTGATCGTGAGTTCGGTGGCGCGCCACTCGCCGCGCATCAGCGAGCTCAGGCTGAATTCGACGTCGAGCTTGGCGGCGCGGACCTTGCCGAGGTGATTGGCGCCGCCGACGGTGACGGTCTTCAGCCGCAGCGAGGGAGCCGGCAGCAGGCGCGCGTCGAGGTCGCCGGCAACGCGGACCGGCGCACCGATGATCTTGCTCGCCTCCGCCTCGAACTGCGGCCTGAACTGGTTCCAGTCGACGAAATACGGACCGACCAGCGCGGCCACCAGCGCAAGGATGAAAGCGATTGCCAGGCCGAGCAGCGTCGTCTGCACGGTGTCTCCCTTTGAGCCGGCTCCGCGGCAGCCCGCCCACGCCGAGCCTGAACCGGAGCAGCTCAATATATAGAGACAAGTATGGCGAAGTCACAGCGGCTTTGCTGCTGTGACTTCAGGCAGGACGGTGTTTTCCGCTCAACAGCGCGTGCGCGGCGGGATCGCGACGCGCCCGAGAAACCGAGCGATCACCAGCTCGCGGGCAGCCTCTTCAGCCCGCGCAGCACGAAGGTCGGCCGCCACTCCGGATTCTCCGCGTCATCGAGCCGCAGGTCCGGAAGCCGGCGCAGCAGGGTCGAGATCGCGATTTCGGCCTCGATCCGTGCCAGCTGGGCGCCGAGGCAGAAATGGATGCCGCCGCCGAACGACAGCGGCCTCACGTTCGGCCGCGTGATATCGAGCCTTTCAGGGTGGTCGGGATAGACCGCCGGGTCGTGATTGGCCGAGCCGAGCAGGCACAGCACGCTCTCGCCCTTCGGAATGCGCTTGCCGCCGAGATCCTCGATGTCCTCCAGCGCAACGCGGCCGGTCAGCTGCACCGAGGAGTCGTAACGCAGGAACTCCTCGATCGCGTTGGTGATCAGGGCGGGATTGGCCTTCAGCAGGGCGAGCTGATCCGGGTTGCGATGGAGCGCCAAGAGGCCGTTGCCGATCAGGTTCACCGTCGTCTCATGGCCGGCGCCGAACAACAGGATGATGTTGGCGGTGAGCTCTTCGTTGGTCAGCTTCTCGCCGTCCTCCTCGGCCTGCACCAGTTGCGTGGTGAGGTCGTCGCCGGGCTGCTTGCGCCGCAGTTCGAACAGCCGATGGAAGTACATCGCCATCATCGCGTTGCCGGCATTGCCCTGCTTGATCTCCTCGGGCGACATCGGCACCGGGTCGAGCAGGCGTCCGCCATCGCGCGAGCCGCTATAGAAGGCCTCGCGATGCTCCTCGGGGATGCCGAGCATGTCGCAGATGATCGTCACCGGCAGGCGGAAGGCGAAATCCTCGATCAGGTCCATCTTCCCCTGCGGGATGATGCGGTCGAGCGTTTGGTCGACGATGTGCTGGATGCGCGGGCGCATGTCCTCGACCCGGCGCGCGGTGAAGGCCTTCACGACGAGGCCGCGCAGGCGGGTGTGATCGGGCGGATCCTGCTGCAGCATCCAGTGGCTCATGCTGCGGAACACCGGCTCATCCATGATCTTGGGGCCGTAGCGGCGGACGGTGCGGTCGACATAGTCCTTGCCGAAGCGCTTGTCGCGCAACACCAGGCTCACCTCGGCGTGGCGGCTGGCGACAAAGGCGCCGTGCGCGTTGACGTGCATCGGATCCCCGGCGCGCAACCGCTCGTAATGCGGATAGGGGTTGCGAATGAATTCGGGCGCCAGTGGGTTGAAAAGCGGTTCACTGTTCGTCGACTGAACATGCTCGTTCATGGTGACCTCCTTCGATCGCTGCGCCGGTGCCTGCACGCTGGCGCGCCTTGGTGTCATCCTCGGGACCGGACCGCAAAGGCCCGGCTGTTTTGGTTCGATTAGATGCAACTCGATACACTCTTGTATCGAGTTGCATTCTGCCCTAAAATGCGCGGATGTCAAGGGTTAGAACCAGACCGACACGGGACGACACCTGCGAGAAGCTGTTCGAGGCAGCGGCGCGGGTGTTCGAGGACCAGGGAATTAGCAGCGCCAGCATCGAGGCGATCGCGGCCGCGGCCGGTTTCACACGCGGCGCCTTCTACTCGAACTTCAAGAGCAAGGATGAGTTGATCATCGCGATGCTCGAGGACCACGTCGAGCAATCGATCCGGCGGTGTCTCGACCTGCTCGATAAGCACAAGAACCTTCCAGATTTCCTCGAGGCGCTCAGGACCATGGATCGCAGCCGGCAGGACCCGCTCGGCCGCTCGCCTCTGCTGCATATGGAGATGATCCTGTTCGTGGCGCGTGCCGAGAAGCGCCGGCCTGAACTCGCCAAGCGCCTGCGCGCGCGCCGCAAGCTGATCACCGACATCGTCACGACGACGCTGAAGAACTCCGGCAAGAACGGCGCACTCAACCCGGAATGGACCGGCGCGATCGTGCTGGCGCTGGAAGACGGTTTCCGGCTGCATCGCCTGATCGATCCGGAGACCACGCCATCGGACAGCTTCCTGCGCGCGATCACCGATCTGCAGCGGGCCATCGGAGTCTCGCCCTCCTGATCCTGCTCAAGCCGCGCTCGCGATCTTGTGCATCTGTCCCGCGACGGCGCGGACCCCGCGGGGCGCGGCCTGCCAGATCGCGAATGCCGACAGCAGGCTCACGGCGATCCCAACCATGAACGCCGCCGTGTAGCTACCCGACAGATCGTACAATTGGCCGGTCACCCACGGTCCCGCGGCGCCGCCGGCCAGTGCGGCGAGCATGATGGTGCCGAAAATGCTGCCGTAATGCTTGCCCTGGAAAATCTCCAGCACCACCGGACCCATCACGGAGGTGAGGCCATAGCCGAGCGCGCCCTGCGTGAACACCATCAGATAGATCAGCGGCATGGCCGGCCAGTATTTCAGGGCAACGAGCGCAGCAAAGCAGATCGCGAAGCCAAAGCAGGCGATTGCCCAGACCCATTCACGGCCGATGCGATCGGACAGATGCCCGAGCCAGATCTGGCCGGGAATGCCGAGCGAGCTGACGACGCCGAGCGCCCAGACGCTCACGCTGGAGCTGAAGCCGATGTCGAGCAGGAACTTGGTCTGGTGCACCTGCACCGCGTACCAGATGTATAGCGCGCAGAAATAGCCGACCGAAATCCACCAGAACCGCGCGGTGCGCAGCGCGCGCGACAGCGTCCAGTCGATGCTGGCCCAGGCGGGATCCACGATGTTGGTGGCCGGTCTGACCGATGTGGCCGTCGGTGCGGCATCGCCGTCGGGTTGCAGTCCGATATCCTCGGGCCGCTTGTGCAGCAGGAGGTTGATCGGCACCAGCACGACCAGCACCACGATCCCCATCGCCGTGCAGGCGGTCCGCCAGCCGGTCTGCTCGATCATGTGCTGCACCCATGGCAACAACGTCACCGAGCCGATGCCGACGCCGGCGAAGGCCAGCCCGATCGCCAGCCCGCGACGCCGGATGAACCAGTTCGGCAGGAACAGCGACTGGCCGGAATAGCCGAGGCAAACGCTGCCGGCACCGACCAGCACGCCGATGGTGAGATAGAGATGCCAGGGCTGCGAGGTCAGCGGCGCCAGCAACAACCCGGCTCCCATCAGCAGGACGCCGATTTCCATCACCGCGCGCGGCCCGCGGCGGTCCATCAAGCGGCCGATCAGCGGGCTCGCAATGCTCGACGCCACGAAGCCGAACGAGAACGCACCGGCGGTGACGCCGCGCTCCCAGCCGAATTCACTAAGGATCGGCGGATAGAACAGCGAGAACGCGGTGCGTGCGTTGACGCCGATCGCCATGGTGATGAAGGTCACCGCAACGATAACCCAGCCGTAGAAGAAAGGAGGTCGCATGGTCATCTTGTGGCAGAGTTGAATCGCGGTGTCGATGCTCCGTTCACGCTCCTGGCCGTCGCGTCCAGCGATCGGCGTTGACGGCACCGACAGGAATTTCACCGGCAATAATCTTCGCGACCTGGCGCACCGTTTCCGACGATTGATGCTCGATTGCCTGCGGAGTCAAGCCGCCGACATGCGGGGTCGCGATCACGTTTGGAAGCTTCGCAAGCTCGGGTGTCGGCATCTGGTCGGGCGCGCGGCCGACGTCCATCGCCGCGCCCGCAATGCGATCCTCGTGCAGCGCCGCGGCAAGCGCCACCTCGTCGACGAGATTGCCGCGCGACAGGTTGACGAAGAACGCGTGCGGTTGCATCCGCGCCAGCGCCGCCTGCCCGATCAGGTTCTCGGTCTGCGCGTTGGCGATCGCAAGACAGACGACGTAGTCCGCCTGCGCCAGGAGATCATCGAGCGGCGCGTGCCGGATCGCGGCGTCATCTGGCGTGGCGAAGGGGTCGGCGACCAGCACGTTCATGCCGAGCACCTTGGCAATGCCGGCAAGATAGCGGCCGATGGCGCCATAACCGATGATGCCGATCGTGCTGCCGGCAAGCTGCCGGCCCATCATGACGTCAGGCACCCTGCCGGCGTGGTAGTCGGAGGTGGCGCGCGAGACGCCGCGCGACAGATCGACCATGAATCCGACCGCGAGCTCGGCGACCGAATGGATGAAGCCGGGGCTTGCCTGCGTTACCAGCACGCCGGCGGCGGACGCGGCTTCGACATCGATATTGCGGATATCGACCGCGCAGCGCACGAAGGCCCGCAGCTTTGGTAGCAGCGGAAAGATCTCGCCGGGGCCCGGCGTCATCCGGTCGGCGACGATGATGTCGACATCACCGGCCGCCTCTACCAGAGCCGCCGCGTCGAGCGCCACCTCGCCCTCGTGCAGCTTGACGTCGGTCAATGCGCGCAGGCCGTTCAAGCTACGCTCGCCGTAATAGTCACGCCGCATCTGCGGGGTATGGGCGAGCAGCACTTTCACGAGCGCATTCTCCTAGTAACCCAGCGCGTGCGGCAGCGCGGTGCTGATGGCGGGCACGAAGGCGATCACCAGGAGGCACAGCAGCAGCAGGCCGAGATAACCAATGATCGGCTTGATGGTCTGCTCGATCGGAACATTGCCGATCAGGCAGGCGCCGTAGAGCCCAAGGCCGAGTGGTGGTGCAAAGAGGCCGAGCCCCATCGCGATGACCAACACAACGCCGAAATGCAGCGGATCGATACCGAGCTTGACGGCAACCGGCAACAGTAACGGGCCGAAGATGATCAGCGCCGCGGCGCCTTCCAGCACCGAGCCCATCACCACCAGCACCGCGATCGACAACAGCAGGAACAGCCAGACGCCGTGGCTGGCGGAGATCGCCAGCATGAACTCGCCGACCGCATGCGGCACCTGCTGCAGCGTCAGGATGAAGGCGAGCGATTGCGCCGCCGCGACGATGAACAGGACCAGGCCGGAGCGCGTCGCCGCTTGCACGAAACAATGCGCCAGGCTCTTCAGTCCAAGCTCGCGGAACACCAGGCTGCCGACGGTGATCGCGTAGACCACGGCAAAGGCCGAGATCTCGGTCGCGGTGGCAAAGCCGCTCTTGAAGCCGAAGAAGATCATGAAGATCAGCCCGAACGACGCGATCGCCCCGGTCCACAGGCCGGACACCGCCGCGCGAGGTTCGACGTCACTGCTCGCTGCCGGGCGTTTGCCGAAGATGATCGACACCGCGATCAGCGCCACTGCCATCAGCGCGGCCGGCAGCATGCCGGCGACGAACAAGCCGCCGATCGAGAGATTGGCGACGAAGCCGAGGATGATCAAATTGATGCAGGGCGGAATCGTCTCTGCCATCACCGCTGAGGCGGCCAGCAGCGCCACCGCGCCGCCCGGATTCTGCCGCGAGCGGCGCGCCGCCGGGATCAGCACCGAGCCAACGGCCGCGACGTCGGCCATCTTCGAGCCCGAGATGCCCGAGAACAGCACCATCGACATCACCATCACGACGTTGAGCCCGCCGCGCATGTGCCCGGCCGCGCGCTGCAACAGCTCGATCAGCCGCACCGACATGCCGTTGGCTTCCATCAGGTAGCCGACCAGGATGAAGAACGGGATCGCCAGCAGCACGAAATTGTCGATGCCGCGCGCCATCTGCTGGGCGAAGATCACGCCGGGTAGCGTGCCCTCCACCCAGAGGAAGATCAGCGCCGCCAGCGCCAGCGCAAATCCGATCGGCAATCCTCCGACCAGTGTGAGGAAGAAGCCGACCAGCATCAGCGTTTGCGACGACGGTACCGACGACGGCGCCAGCCCATCCCACGCTAGATACAGGCCAGCGATGATCCCGATCGCGATGACGCCCGCGATCATGTCACCCAGCCGCCGGCCGCAGAATAGTTCGAACGCAAAGATCGTCATCAACAACGCGCCGACGCCCATCGGATAGAACGTCCATTCCAGCGGCAGACCGGAGCCCGAGGTCTGGCCGGTGGTCAGCCAGCCCATCTTGAGGGCGTTGAACGCGACATAACCGGCGACGATCGTGACCAGCAGCGCGCCGACCGCATCGACGACGCGCCGCGGGCCTGAAGGCAACATATTGACGAAGAAGGCGACGCCGAGGTTCTCGCTGCGCGCCAGCGCGCTCGCCGCACCGAAGAAGCTCGACCCGACCATCAGGCCGCGCGCGACGTCGTCGGACCATTCCACGGGCGCATTGAACAGATAGCGCGCGAGCACGGAGACGCAGACCACCACGAGGTCGGCGGCGAGCAGGATCGCAGCGATTGCATCGCTCAAGCCAAGCAGCGGCGCCGTGATCCGATAGCTGCTGCTGGGCGCGACTGCGGTGACTGACATCACGCCGGCCTCAGGCCTGGGTGGCGCGGATCATGTCGACGACGGCCTTTGCCTCGGGCCGCGCCTTGATGAAATTGTCGGTCTGCGGCAGCACGCGCTTGCGGAACGCCTCCTTGTCGCACTCGACGACGGTGACGCCCTTGTTCGCCAGCGCCGTCTGCGCCTCCTTCTCGACCGCGAGGCCATGGGTGCGGGTATCGGCAGCGGCCTTCTTCGCGGCATCGAGAAAACCTTCGCGCAGCTTCGGGTCCATCCGATTGAATGTGGTGTCGCTGAAATAGACGGCGAGCGGCGAGAAGATGTGCTGGGTCAGCGCGTAATATTTCGCGGTCTCGTAGAACTTGCTGGCGAGGATGGTCGGCGGATCGTGCTCGAGCCCGTCAAGCACGCCGGCCTGCAGCGCCGTATAGATCTCGCCGAACGCCAGCGGCGTCGCTGCCGCGCCCATCAGGCGCAGGCATTCGGTGATGATCGGATTGGGCAACGTGCGGATCTTCAATCCGGTGAGGTCCTCCGGCGTCTTCACCGGCTTCTTCGACAGCACGCTGCGCGCGCCGAAATTATAGGCCCAGGCGATGATGTGGATATTGCCGCCCTTGAGCAGCGCATCCTCAATCGGCTTCGCAGCACCGGCGTCGAACGCCTTGGTCTGCTGCGGGAAGCTGTTGAAGAGATACCCGAGGTCGAAGGTGCCGACCAGCGGCACCAGGTTCGCAGAGATCGACGAGCCCGACACCATCAGGTCGATCACGCCGAGCTTCACCGAATTGATGACGTCGATTTCCTGGCCGAGTTGATTGTCGGGGAAAAAGGTGACGTCGATCTGCTCGCCGAGCCCGTTGGCTTTGATCTGCTTGACGAGGTTGTCATAGTAGACGCGGCCGTTGGCGTATTTGGGATCGTTGGGGAGCGATGACGAGCACCGCATCTTCATGGTCGCGGCCTCGGCGCGCCCGATGAGCGCGGGTGCAACGGCAAGCCAGGCGGTCGCGGCCACCGACGATTGCAGGACGAGACGACGGCTGACGGATTTAGCCCTCAAGTTCTTCGATCCCATGCGCTTCTCCCGATTTTTTTGACGCCGCGGCGAGACCACTGCGGAGCTTGGCAGCTTATTTGTCATAATGTATGACAAAACAAAGTCGGTTACGCAAGGGCGCAACCGGGTTGTGCAAGGCGCCTGCCTGATGGCACGCGCGTCAATCGCAGCGAGGCTCTCCGATGTTCCAGACATCCAACGCGTTGCGCCGGAACGTGCACAGCCAGGTCACCGACCGGGTCGGCGGCAGCATCGTGCGCGGCGAGATCGGCATCGGCGAAACGCTGCCGCCGGAAATGCAAATGTGCGAGATGATGGACGTCAGCCGCACCGTGGTGCGCGAGGCGATCCGCACCCTTACCGGCAAGGGCCTGATCGAGTCGCGGCCGAAGAGCGGCACCCGCGTCCGTCCGCCCGAGCAGTGGAATCAACTCGATCCCGATGTGCTGCGCTGGCACCTCGAGACATCCGACATGGATCGCTATCTGGCAAAACTGTTTCAGTTGCGCTCCGCCGTCGAGCCGGGTGCGGCAGCGCTCGCCGCGATCCATGCCAGCGAAGAGGACATCGCGCGCATCCGTTCCGGCTGCGACGGCATGGACGCGGCGAACCTGAACGAGGAGTTCGTCGTCGCCGACATCGCCTTCCACCAGGCGATCTATTTCGCAACCCGCAACGAGTTCTTCTGGCCGATCGCCCAGATGTTCGAGATCACCCTGCGCCAGAGCTTTACGATCGCCGCGACAGGTTCGCATCGTTCGCGCGCACTGGTCGAGCATCGGGCTGTGCTGGACGCGATTGCGGCCGGAGACGCTGAGGCCGCGCGCGACGCCACGATCGTGTTGCTGGCGCATTCCGCCGACGACCTCGTCCGAATACGCGGCCGCGAATTCGAGAAATCGGCGCAGCAAGCGAAGCGATGACGGTGGCCGCGACGAATCCACGGCTCTCACCCCATCGTCGTCCCGGCGAAGGCCGGGACCTATAACCACAGGCTCGTGTTGTTTGAAGCGAGTTGTGGCCCCAGCGTCGCGGAACAATTCGCATTTGGGGTAATGGGTCCCGGCCTTCGCCGGGACGACATTGAGATTGTTGCGCGATCACGAGTCATACATCCACATTCTCGCGACATGATTTGCCCGAGTTTTGCTTCTCGTTCCGCCTTCTCTCTTCGTAGAGGGCGCATAAGACCAGTCCGAAAGCTCGCTTTTTGTTCTTGACTAATTAGTCCAGAACATGGAGTGTAGCCCAATGGCAAGACCAAAAGAATTCGATCGCGATGTCGCGGTGGAACGGGCGATGTCGGTGTTCTGGTCGAAGGGCTACGCCGCGACGTCGACGGACGACCTGCTGCAAGCCATGAAGATCGGGCGGCAGAGTCTGTACGACACCTTCGGCGACAAGAAGCGTCTCTACGTCGAAACGCTTGAGCGATACCAGCGCGAGAGCGTTGCCGGGCACATCGAGCGGCTCCGTTCGGGCGCATCACCTTTGGCCGGGATCGAGGCTCTGCTCGTCGGCCTGGTCTCCCCGGACGAGACCACGCGCAAAATGGGATGCATGGGCGTCAACTCGGTCAGCGAGTTCGGCAACACCGATCTCGATCTGGTCAAGCTTCGCACCCGCAGCAGCCGCCTGCTGCACAAGCCGCTGATCGAACGGCTGCGAGCCGCCCAGGATGCGGGCGAGATCGGACGATCCGTCGACATCGAAGATGCTGCCCGGTTCGTCGCGATGACGATGCTCGGGCTACAAGTTGCGGCGAGAGCGGGAGAAAGCATCCAGGCTCTGCGCAAGGCGGCTGGTTTTGCCGTTGCGGGCTTAAGGAACCGTTAGACTGATGACGAGGCAGCTTCTCGTCGTCGCATGCGCAATTCTGGACTGATGTGTCAATAAAGGACGATACGATGAACAATGGACTTGAGCTTGCAAATAAGGTCGCACTGGTTTTCGGCGGCTCGCGGGGTATCGGTGCCGCGATCGTACGGCAGCTCGCAGCCGATGGTGCAGCTGTCGCCTTCACGTATGTCAGTTCGCCGGACAAGGCCGCCGAGACCGCGCGTGCGGCGGAGATCCACGGCGGGCCGGCGATGGCGATCAGGGCGGACAGCGCCGATCCGGAGGCAGTGAAGGATGCCGTGGCGGAGGCGGTCGCGCGCTTCGGCCGGCTCGATATTCTGGTGGTCAATGCCGGTCTCCTGATACGCGGCACCGTGGACGAATTCAGCCTTGATGACTTCGATCGGATGCTGGCCACCAATGTGCGCGGCGTCTTTGTCGCCATTCAGGCATCGGTGCCTCATCTCGCCGATGGCGGACGGATCATCACGATCGGCAGTAACACTGCCATCAGGACCGCCTTCCCCGGCGCAAGCGTGTACTCGATGACCAAGGGGGCCATCGCTTCGATGGTCCGTGGTGTGGCGATCGATCTCGCATCCCGTGCGATCACGGTCAACAACGTTCAGCCCGGTCCGGCGGCGACCGACATGGCCGCCAAGCACGCCGAGATGGTGAAGCCCCTCATCCCGCTCGGGCGCATGGGTGAGCCAGAAGAAATTGCAGGCCTGGTCGCCTACCTCGCCAGCGCCAAAGCCGGCTTTATCACCGGCTCAAGCCTGACGATCGACGGCGGGTATGTGGCATGATCAGAGGTGAGTGGCTGCGTCGGCGGTCCAGAAACGGACCGGACATGAATGCGAGCGCGTTCCAGATTTAATGTTCGGGATGTGCGTGTTACCTTACTACCGGGGATGGCATTCCCGTCCCGGCATTGGGAGGACATAGCTATGAAAGCCTCGTCACTCTTCTCCACGAATCTCGCAGTCGCCATCTTATCGGTCGTACCCCTGTTGTGCGGATCCAGCACAGCATGGTCGCAACCCACCACAACCTCGCTTCCTGACATCCTGGTCGAAGCACCGAAGCACGTCACCGCGCAACACAAGCCGAAACACTACGCGGCTGCCAACAGCACCGGGTCCGCTCGCGTAGCTATAACTCCCGGATCAAGCCTTCCGTCAGGCGAGCATCCCTGGCTCGGATGCTCCGGGTCTGCCGGGGCGTATGCGTATACGGGGTGCAGAAACATTGGACCCGGCGGGGTCCCTTTCAAGACCTACAACGAATGCGCTGAAAATGGGCTGAAGGGCGGCTGGAGAAGCGGTGAAATCTCGTTTTATTGCTCCAGCCTGGCGTTGAAGCAGTAGCTCGTAGGGTGGGTTAGCCGAAGGCGTAACCCACCCTACGCCCCAGTTAATCGCAGCTACTTCTTCAGCGCCACCGTGGTGCCGTCCCAGTCTTCGCCGACGGGATTGGCAAGCCGGTGGTTGCACCGCTCGATCATCAGCGACGAGGCCGCATCCTCGCCGCGCAATTCGAGCGCCATCTCGAACGCGGCGGTCGCCGCCTTGAAATCACCGGCGCGCCAGGCTGCGAGCCCGGCCTGATAGGGTGTGATCCAGTCGCGCGCGAGCGCGCCATCGTCGGCCATTCCGACCAGCTCATAGATCTCGAGCCCGCCGGCGCGACCGTAGACGGCGAGCCGGTCGAGTTCGCGGACGACGATGCGATTGCCCACGAGGCGCCGTGTCTCCGGACCGATGATGATGGTCGAACCATAGACCTTGTTGGTGCTTTCGAGGCGGCTTGCAATGTTCACGGCATCTCCGATCACCGTGTAGTTCAGCCGCACCTCGGAGCCGATATTGCCGACCAGCATGTCGCCGGAATTGATGCCGATGCGGATCCTGATCGCCTCACCCTTGTCGTCGGCGAGGCCGGCCTGCGCGACCGCGCGCTGGCAGGCGAGCGCCGCGCGACAGCAATCGGCGGCATGATCGGGATTGGCTGAAGGCGCGCCCCAGAACGCCATGACGGCGTCACCGATGAACTTGTCGATGGTGCCGCCCTCGTTCTGTATCTCCGTTGAGACGGCGTCGAAATAGCGCGAGAGCAAGGGGATGATGCGGTCGCCCGATCGTTCCGACATGCCGGTGAAGCCGGCGAGATCGATGAACATTACGCTCATCGGCCGCACCGCGCCGCCGAGCCGCGCAGCGTTGCCGTCGCTGACCAGCCGCCGGACCAGATCGGCCGGGATGTATTTGCGGAACGCGGCGAGCCCTTGCGCCATGTCACCGATCGCTCCCGACAGGTTTTCGATTTCGGTCAGCCGCGAGGGATGCCGCTCCACCTTGTCCAGATCGAAGCGCTCGACGTGCCTGATCTCGCCCATCACCTTGATCAGGGGCGCAGCGATCAGGCGCTGGGCAAGCCATGCCGACACCAGCCCGGCGAAGACGATCAGGACCGCCAGGCCGATCAGCAATTTCCGAATCGTCAGTTCTACGGGACCGAGAAACTCCGACTCCGGGACCACCGTCACCAGCGACCAGCCCGGGAAGGAGATCGGCGTCAGCACGGCCTGGTAGGCCTTGCCGTCCCGCGTCACCTGGGTGTGCAACGGTTGCCCTTCGTCGGGGTTGTAGGCGCTTCCTGCCTGCCGCATCGCATCGACCGCGACGGGAAACAGCGGATGATTGGTCTTCAGCGCGTTGATTTCATTGGCGTCCGGATCGGGAGACGCCACGGCACTGCCGTCCCGCTCCAGAATGAAGGCGCCGGCCGATTTTCCGACCGTGAGCTGCGACAGGAAATTCGAAACCCGGGTGAGTTCGATGATGATCGCCAGAACGCCGGCCGGCTTCTGATCGACCTCGATCGGTGCCGCAAAGGACGCGGCCAACCGCTCGCCGCTGGGAAGCGTCGTCAGCGTCGACCAGTGCTCGTCGTTGGTTTCCATGGGCACGCGAAACCATTCCTGATCGGCGACCCGATATTTGGTGTCCTCGGTCCGGCTGCGTGCAAGCCGCAAATCGTTACCGACGAATTCGTAGCGGTCGCGCCGCATCTTGCCGTCGGGTGCGATCTCGATCATTTCGATCACGGCGTCGCCGAGCTTGTGTCCGGCAAAGAACGATCCGTCCGGCCAGCCGAATGCCACCCAGGAGATGGTCGATTGAGAGAGCAACTGCGATTTGAACACGAACTCGCGCTTTTCGGCGTCACGTACGTCGAACACCTTTCCCGCCAGCAGCGTGCGAACGGCCAGCATCGACGAGCGCGCCTCGGTTGTGATCGACTGCAGCTCGTCGCCGACGGCGGAGACGATCTGGTCGTTGATGGTGTCGCCTAGCGTCTGGCTGACGCCTTGTGCAGTGCGCCACCACAGCAGGTGCACGCCGACGGCGCTGACCACGATCGAGGTCAGCACGAGGGCGGAGATGGCACTGCGGATGCCGATGCGCATTGGGAAGTCCGGATTGGCGGTTTCTTTACCGCATTACGGAACATATCCGCGTTTGTTTCGCCAGCGGGGATACGGTCTGGCGCCCGGACACGGGCCTGTGACCATAGTTGAACTTGCCAATAACGAAACTTCTGGATTGTTGGCCGCGTACACGCCAAGACAGGACAGTTACCCCTCGAAGGTTCATCGATGCACGACGTCTCGATTCCGGCCGCCTTGATTGCCGGCCTTGTCAGCTTCCTGTCGCCCTGCGTGCTGCCGCTGGTGCCGCCCTATCTGATTTACCTGACCGGCGCGACCATCGAGCAGGTCAATCAGGACGGCGCGACGGCCGCCTCCAAGCGCGCGGTGATGACGGCAGCGCTGCTGTTCGTGCTCGGCTTCTCCACCGTGTTCATCGCGCTCGGCGCCAGCGCGTCCTTTGTCGGCGGCCTGATCCGGGCCTGGTCGGCCGAACTGTCAATCCTGGCCGGCGGCGTCATCATCATCATGGGCCTGCACTTCCTCGGCGTGACCCGGATCGGACTTTTGATGCGCGAAGGGCGGCTGACCGCGCCCAAGCCGGTCGGGCTGTGGGGCGCCTATGTGATGGGTCTTGCCTTCGCGTTCGGCTGGACGCCGTGCATCGGACCGATCCTCGCGGCGATCCTCTCGATCGCCGCGGCGGAATCTACCGTGACCCGGGGCGCCGGCCTGCTCGCGGTCTATTCGGCCGGGCTCGGCATCCCCTTCCTGCTGGCGGCCCTCATGGTCAAGC
Source organism: Bradyrhizobium genosp. P (assembly GCF_049949265.1). Lineage (NCBI taxonomy): Bacteria > Pseudomonadati > Pseudomonadota > Alphaproteobacteria > Hyphomicrobiales > Nitrobacteraceae > Bradyrhizobium > Bradyrhizobium genosp. P. The sequence goes on from NZ_CP188195.1 coordinate 7,874,568, forward strand.
AGTTCTCCTCGCTGTTCGCGCGGATGAAGCGGCAGCTCCACAATGTCGAGCGCGCGATGGGCGTGCTGATGGTGATCACTGGCATCGCCTTCCTGACCGGCAGCGTGTCGACCGTCAGCGTCTGGCTGCTGGAAACCTTCCCGGCGCTGCAAAATATCGGTTAGGCCGCAGTAACAAGCGGCTCACCCGAGCGAAACTCCTCCCATGACGCGGCCGTAGCTGCTGGCGCGAGCCGTTTGACACAGGCCTCGCCCAGAACGACGGCGCAGCCGCGTGACGAGATGCACGGGAGGGTTTCGCATGACTTTCATCGTCAACCTGCTGATTTTGCTGCCGGCGCGGATCGCGTCCTATTTCTCCTGGGCCGGGCCGCTGCTCATGCGGATCATCGTCGGCTACACCTTCATGCTGGCCGGCTGGGGCAAGCTCACCAACCTCACGCAGGTCACTCAGAACTTCGTCGAGTGGGGCATCCCCTTCCCGCATATCCTCACGCCCTTCGTATCCGGCGTCGAATGCTTCGGCGGCATCATGCTGATCCTCGGCCTGTTCACCCGCATCCCGGCCGCGATGCTCGCGGTGGTGATGCTAGTCGCGATCAAGTCGGCGAAATGGGGCGACGTCGATTCGCTGGAGACGCTGCTCGGCTTCGAGGAGATGACCTACTTTGCCGCCTTCATGTGGCTTGCGATCGCGGGCCCCGGCGACGCCTCGCTGGACCGCCTGCTGGTGAATGCCGCGGGACATCCGAAGGAATCGACCTGAGGCGGCGGCTCACATTCACGTGACATCGCGAGCCTCGATCCGGGCGGGCGCGTAGCTCCTCCAACCACGCGACTGAGGGAACTGCCATGAAACTCACCCGTGCCGTTGCCGTTCTCGCGGCGCTGATCTCGTCCCCGTCGCTCGCCGCCGACGGGCCGGCATGGGGTGACTGGAACAACGATCTGTTCGCGCATGCCACGGCCGAAAAGCGCTTCGTCATCCTCGATCTCGAGGCCGTGTGGTGCCATTGGTGCCACGTGATGGAGAAGACGACCTACGCCGATCCGAAGGTGCAGGACCTGCTGTCGGCAAAGTATCTCCCCGTCCGCGTCGACCAGGACGCCAATCCGGACCTGTCGAGCCGCTATGGCGACTGGGGCTGGCCCGCAACCATCGTGTTCGCGCCCGATGGTACCGAGATCGCCAAGATCAGGGGCTATATCGAGCCGGAGCGGATGCAGGCGCTGCTCAAGGCGATCATCGACGATCCCTCGCCGGGCCCGTCGGTCGGCGAGGCCTTCGAGGTTAAGCCGACGACATCGGCGTTCCTGACCAAGGAGCAGCGCGCCGAGCTGACCAAGAACTTTGACGAATCCTGGGACAACAAGCTCGGCGGCTGGGGCGAGAACCAGAAATATATCGACGCCGACAGTTTCGACCTTTCGCTCACGCGCGCCGAGGCGGGCGATGCGGTTGCTGGCAAGCGCACACGGCAGACGCTCGATGCCGCAGTGACGCTGATCGATGCGGAGTGGGGCGGCGTGTTCCAGTACTCGGAGGCCGGCACCTGGAGCCATCCGCATTTCGAGAAGATCATGTCATTCCAGTCGCAATATCTGCGGCAATACAGCCAGGCCTATGCGCTGTGGAAGGATCCGAAATATCTCGCGGCCGCACACGATGTCGAACGCTATCTCACAAGCTTTCTGCTGAGCCCTGACGGTGCCTTCTATGTCAGCCAGGATGCCGATCTCAACCACGATGTCGATGGCCACACATACTATGCGTTGTCCGACGCCGAACGCCGCAAGCTCGGCCTGCCGCGCATCGACACCAACCTCTATGCCCGCGAGAACGGCTGGGCGATCTCGGGGCTCACGGCCTATTACGACGTCACCAACGACCCGAAGGTTTTGGCGATCGCCGAGCGGTCGGCCAAATGGGTGCTCGCCAATCGCGCGCTGCCCGATGGCGGCTTCCGCCATGGCGAGAAGGATCGCGGCGGGCCGTTTCTCGGCGACAGCGTCGCGATGGGCCAGGCGTTCCTCGATCTCTATGCCGCGACCGGCAACCGCGACTGGCTGACATCGGCGGCCAAGGCCGGCGATTTCGTCGCGACGTTCAGCGACGAGGCCGGCGGCTTCTTCACCTCGAAGACATCGGAAGGCAAAGCCGGCGTGTTCGCAAAGCCGGCCAAGCTGATCGACGACCAGATTCAGGTCGCGCGCTTCATGAACATGCTCAATCGCTACTACGGCACCGAGAGCTACCGCCAACAGGCCGAACACGCGATGCGCTACCTCAGCGCGGCGGCGGCCGAGATGCAGCGTCCAATGCCCGGCGTGCTGCTCGCCGACGAGGAGCTCGCGGTCGAGCCGACCCACATGACGATCGTCGGACACAAGGACGACAGTCGCGCGCAGGCGCTGCATGCCATCGCCCGCGCCTTGCCCGCGCGCTACAAGCGGCTCGATTGGTTCGACGTACGCGAGGGCAAGCTGCCCAATCCTGATGTCGAGTATCCCGACCTCGGCGAGCCCGCGGCCTTCGCCTGCAGCAACCGCATCTGCTCATTCCCCGCCTTCAGCGCAGAAGAATTGCAGACGAACGTGGCGCAGATGGCGAAGCTGAAACCGGCGCGGGCAGCACTCAACTGAATTACATCGAATTTGTGCGATGCAGCGAAGACTGCGGCCACACGCAATGAAATACTCCTGACACCGCGGGGTTCAACACGAACGGGCTGTCCAACGCGCCAAAACAAAATTTTCTTTTGAAACTCTGTAACCAAATCATCCGATGCCCCGTAGCTGCCCTTGGAACAGCATTCAGACCGCGGAAGCACCGTCCTCCGGCCGCCGCTGCGATCTGATTGTTGTCCGAATGTCCAGTCGTTGTGCGGTCTGGGGTCGAACGATCGTCGGAAGCCCACAGCGTCACACTTAGTATTCAAACAATTATCGAGGAGATCGTCATGAAATTGAATTCCAAGTCTGGTGCGACGCTCGCGGCCGCTGCCGCCACCCTGTTCCTCGCCGGCGCGGTGGTCTCGACCACTTCGGCGCCCGCGAACGCCGCCATGGGCAAGTGCATGGCCGGCAACGCCTGCAAGGGCCAGAGCGCCTGTAAGGGCGGCGCCAATGCCTGCAAGGGTCAGAACGCCTGCAAGGGCACCGGCTTCTCGATGACCTCCGAGAAGAAGTGCGCCGCGGCCGGCGGAGCCTACGTCAAGAGCTGAGCATCCCGATCTGACACAAGAGGGTCCGGTGTCGATGCCGGGCCCTCTTCATTCGGGGCGCTCGGCCGATCCACAAAATCTCGGCTGTAAAAAACTTAAGCGACCCCGTAACCAAATCCGATCACAGACGTAATTTTCCCTGGGTGCAGCCCTCAGCCACCACGCGGTTTGTCGGCGGCGCACCTTCAAACTTTCGAGGAGACGCGCATGAAGGTTACTTCCAAGTCCGGTGCCGCTATCGCCGCCGCTGCAGCCACTTTGTTCCTGGCCGGTGCTACGATGTCGACGACAGCCTACGCCGCCGGTGAAGGCCACTGTGTCGGCGCCAATGCCTGCAAGGGACAGAGCGCCTGCAAGGGCGGCAATCATGCCTGCAAGGGTCTGAACGCCTGCAAGGGTCAGGGCTTCTCGGCCATGACCAAGGACAAGTGCGAAGCCGCCAAGGGCAAGTTCGAGCCCGCCTAAGCGCATCAGATCAAGCGGGGCCTGGTGTAGGCCGGGCCCCGTTTCCATGCTAGTTTTGCCAACCATCATTCTGCAAGTCGGGCGCCGCGGTCGTGGCGCCAGCAGCGCGGAGACGCCATGAACGTCGCAAGCCGATTGCCTGATCCATCGACCGCGCACCCCGGACGTCCGATGCAATCAGCCAAGCCGCCGTTTCTCGGTTTCGGCCTCGGCCTGCGCGCGCAGCACTACGACGAGATCCTGAGCGGCAATCCGCCGATCGACTGGTTCGAGGTGATCAGCGAGAACTACATGCTGCCGGGCGGCCAGCCGCTGCGCATCCTCGACCAGATCTGCGAGCGCTATCCGGTGGTGATGCACGGCGTCTCGCTGTCGATCGCCTCCACCGCGCCGCCAAATTTTGATTATCTGCAGGGCCTGAAGGACCTCGCCAAGCGCGTGCAGCCGAAATGGATGTCGGACCATCTGTGCTGGACTGGCGTGCACGGCGAGAATTTGCACGATTTGCTGCCGATCCCCTACACGCAGGAAGCGCTCGATCATGTCGTGAGCCGCGTGCAGCTGGTGCAGGATTTCCTCGGCCGCGCCATCGTGCTCGAGAACGTCTCGACCTATGTGCAGTTCAACAATTCCGAGATGACGGAATGGGAATTCCTCTCAGAGCTGTCGCGCCGCTCGGGCTGCTGGCTGCTGTTCGACATCAACAACGTCTATGTCAGCGCCTTCAACCACGGCTATGACCCGCTGACCTTCCTCAACGGCATTCCGGCGGACCGCGTGGTGCAATTCCACATGGCCGGCCACAGCCATATGGGCACCCACATCATCGACACCCACGATCATCCGGTGTGCGAGGACGTCTGGGATCTCTACGTCGCGGCGCTGAAGCGGTTTGGCCGGGTCTCGACCATGATCGAGCGCGACGACAACATCCCGCCGCTCGACGAATTGCTGGTGGAAGTCAACCGGACGCGCGACATCGCGGAGAAGGTACTGCCCCGGGTCGCGCCGGCGCGACCCGGCGCGCCTGCGCGATGAGCGACTTCGCGCGCCAGCAGAGCGAATTCCAGCGCGGCATCCTGACCGGCGACGACACGATCCTGGCCGAAATCCTGGACAGCCCGCAAGAGAAGCGCGAGACCCTGTTCGGCGTCTATCGCTATGCCTACGGCTCGCGCCTGGTCGAGGTGATGCGCAACGACCACGAGCTGCTGCATCTCTATCTCGGCGACGAGACGTTTGACGAGATGGGCCATGCCTATGTCAAGGCGCGGCCATCGCAGCATCCGAATTTGCGCTGGTTCTCGCAAGCGCTGCCGGACTTCCTGCGCTCCAACGAGCCTTACAGTAACCATCCCGTGCTGGCCGACCTCGCCGCGCTGGAAAAGGCGTTGAACGACGCCTTCGATGCCCGGGAAGACGCCGTGCTGGGGCTGGAAGCGATGGCCGGCTTCGCGCCCGAAGTGTGGAACGACCTCGTGTTCGCGCCGCATCCGAGCGCCAGCCGAATTGATCTGGCGACCAATGCCGCCGCGGTCTGGATGGCGCTGAAGAACGACGAAACGCCGCCGGACGCTGAAACGCTCGCCGAGCCGTCTCGCCTGCTGATCTGGCGCCAGGACACCACGCCGATGTTCCGCGAGCTTCCGACCGAGGAAGCCATGATGTGGGACGAGGCAACCAACGGCATTCCGTTCGGCGTGCTCTGCGAAATGCTGGCGACCTATGACGATCCCGACGGCGCGGCCGCGCGCGGCGCCGGCTATCTGCACGGCTGGATCACGGCAGGACTCCTGACGGCAGCATCCGTCCGCACATAAAGGGCCTGGCATGGGCGCCGACACCATCAGTCACTTCATCGAGCGCCTCACCTGGGACCAGGTGGCGCGCCGGATTGCGGCTGATAGCCCGGCCATCCTGCCGATCGGCGCCGCCGCGAAAGAACACGGCTTTCATTTGCCGCTCAACACCGATCTCGTGCAGGCCGAATGGTTTGCGGCACGACTGGCCGAGCGCATCGACGCGCTGATCTGGCCGACCGTCACCTACGGATACTATCCCGCCTTCGTCGAATATGCCGGCAGCGCCAGCCTGTCGTGCTCGACCTTCGAGGCCATGATCCACGAGATCGCCGCCGAAATTCTTGAAAGCGGCTGCGAGACCCTGTTCGTGCTCAATACTGGCATCAGCACGCTGGCTCCGACCGAGCGGGCGCTGGCCCGGCTCGACACCGGCAAGGTCCACCATTTGCGCATCTACGACGGCCCCCGCTTTGGCCGCGCCACGGAGGCGTTGAGCCAACAGAGCCACGGCAGCCACGCCGACGAAATCGAGACATCCCTGATGCTGACCATCGCCCCTGATATCGTCGACATGGCGCGCGCCGAGGCAAGCCCGGCCATCACGCAAGAGGTGCCCGGCCGCCTGACGCCATCGGATGCAAGCTCGCCGAACTACAGCCGGTCCGGCAGCTACGGCGATCCGACGCTGGCGACCCGCGCCAAGGGCGAGGTCTTGCTGCATGCGCTGCTCGACGATCTCCATGAGCAGGTGGCCGCGGCGCTGGGCGAGCGCAAGGCACCGAAGCCACGGAGCGTGTCGCGATGAAGAGCATCCCGACATATCGGGTGATCGCCGCAGCCATGCTGGCTGCGTCGCTGCTGATCGGCGTGGCGTCCTGGCACGTCGAGGCGCAGTCCGAGTTCATGCGCGGCGACCGCATGCCATACGACGCCTTCGACAAGCTGCCCAAGACCGACCTCGAGGTCTCCGGCGCGACCATCCATGTCGGGTTCGCGCCCGGCGAGATTGCGCTGCCGAAGGAAAAAATCCTCGACTGGGTGAAGACCTCGGCCAAAGCCGTATCCACCTATTACGGACGGTTTCCCGTGGATTCGCTGCGGCTACTGCTGGTGCCGGTCGACGGGCCGCGCGTTCGCGGCGGCACCACCTGGGGCTATCGCGGCGCCGCGATCCGCGTGATGCTGGGCCGCGATTCGAGCGAGGACGACCTCAAGCACGACTGGGTGTTGGTGCACGAGATGGTGCACACCGCCCTGCCCGACATCGACGACCGCTACGCCTGGCTCTCCGAAGGCCTTGCGGTCTACATCGAGCCGATCGCCCGCACGCAGGCCGGCGATCTCACCGCACGCGAGATCTGGCAAGCGATGATGCGCGACATGCCGAAGGGCTTGCCGCAGGCCGGTGACGAGGGGCTCGACAACACCGACACCTGGGGCCGCAAATATTGGGGCGGCGCGATGTTCTGCCTGCTCGCGGATGTCGAGATCCGCAAGCGCACCGGTAACCGGCTCGGACTGCAGGATGCGATGCGCGGCGTGCTGGCCGCCGGCGGCAATCACGAGAAGGACTGGTCGATCGGGCGCGTGCTTTCGACCGCCGACAAGGCGGTCGGCGTCGACGTGTTGACGCGCCTGCACGACGAGATGGGACCGAAGCCCGTGACCCCTGATCTCGCCGCGCTGTGGCGCGATCTCGGACTCAAGATACAGGGCGACACCATCGCCTTTGACGACGCCGCACCGCTGGCGGCGATCCGCAGGGCGATCACCGAAACGCGCCCCCGATAGCGGCGGTCCTTCGCGGCTGCACACGGCACGACGCCGCTGGCTTTTGGCTGCGCGATGTCGGAATAATTCCCTAGAGATGAGCTAAGATCGAGTCGGAACGGCGTCGAAGGTTCACCTCTCCCTTGGGAGAGGTCGATTTGCGCAGCAAATCGGGTGAGGGGTTACGGTCTATCGAGAAAGCAAGAGCCCTCACCCGGCGCTTCGCGCCGACCTCTCCCCACCGGGGAGAGGTGAACCGAAGCCGCAAACCGACTCGACCAAAATTCATCTCGCTACAGCACAGCAGCAGCCGCCAGGAGAGAGACCGGAGCGATGGCCCAGGATCATTCACCACGCGCCAACTGGCCGATCTTCCGTTCGCTCAAAGCCTTCCGTCCAAGCGATCTGCCGGGCGACCTGATCGCCGGGTTGACGCTGGCCGCGATTGCGATCCCCGAGCAGATGGCGACCGCGCGGCTCGGCGGCTTCTCGCCGCAGATCGGCTTCTTCGCCTTCATGGCGGGATCGCTCGGCTTTGCGATGTTCGGCGCCAACCGCTTCCTGTCCTGCGGCGCTGACTCCACGATCACGCCGATCTTCGCCGGCGGACTGGCGCTGATGGCAACAGCCGGCTCGCCGGACTATCAGGCGCTCGCGATGGCGCTGGCGCTGCTGGTCGGTGCGATCATGATCGCCGCCGGCCTGTTCAAGCTCGGCGGTATAGCCAATTTGCTGTCGACGCCGGTGACGGTCGGCTTCCTCGCCGGCATCTCCGTCCACATCCTCGTCTCGCAACTGCCCGGCGTGCTCGGCCTTGCCTCGCCGGACGGACCGACGCTTTACAAGCTCGGCGTTCTCGCCGGCGAGATCGACAAGACCAACCCCTACACGCTGGTGACCGGTCTCGGCGTGCTGGCGCTGGTCGCGGGTGCGGAGAAAATCAGCGCGCGCATCCCCGGCGCGCTGATTGGTCTCGTCGCGGCGACCATCGCCGTGATCGTCGGCCATCTCGAAAGCAAGGGCGTCAATGTGGTCGGCACGGTGCCCGGGACATTACCGAAGCCCTCGTTTCCTGACATTGCGCCTGAGCGATGGGTCAAGCTGTTGTCGCTGGCGCTGCTGATCGCAATCGTCGTCATGGTGCAGACGGCGGCGACGACGCGCTCGTTTCTATCAGATCCCGACAAGCCGGCCGACGTCGACCGCGACTTCCTCGGCGCCGGCGCCGGCAGCGTCCTCGCGGGACTGTTCGGCGCATTCCCGGTCGATGCCAGCCCGCCGCGGACCGGCATCGTGTCGGAGACCGGCGGCCGGACCCAGCTTGGCGGGCTGGTTGCCGCGGCGATCGTGCTGGCACTGCTGGCGTTCGGCGCGACGCTGCTGCAGCACGTGCCGGACGCGGCGCTTGGCGGCGTGCTGCTGTTCGTCGCGCTGCGCATCATCCGCGTGACGCAGATCGTCACGATCTTCAGACAGTCGTTCTATGAATTCCTGCTGGTGGTGGCGACATCGGCCGCGATCATCGTGCTGCCGATCGAACAGGGCGTCGCCGTCGGCATCGCGCTGTCGCTGCTCCACGGCATCTGGACCACGACGCGTGGCCGGCTGGTCGAATTCGTCCATGTCCCCGGCACCACGATCTGGTGGCCGTCGGGCCCGCATGTCACCGGCGAACACAAGCCCGGAATCGCCGTCGTCGGCTTGCAGGCCCCGCTGTCGTTCCTCAACGCGGAAGCCTTTCACGGCGCTGTGCTCAAGGTGATATCAGCAGCGTCACCGAAGCTATTGGTGATCGAGGCCAGTGGCGTGGTCGAGATCGATTTCACCGCGGCGCAAGCCCTGCACGACCTATTCCGCGAGTGCCGCGAGGATGGGGTGACGGTCGCCGTCGCGCGGCTCGAATCGGCGCGCGCGCAGGCTGCGTTCGAGCGCTTCAAGCTCTACGACGTTCTGCCGCAAGATCGCGTCTTCCGCAGCGTCGACGAAGCCGTGCACGCGCTCGGCGCGCAGGCTTAGAGCGTATCCTCATAACGTCGGCTCTCGGGAACACAGCCGACGTCCTATGCTCCGGTCCGGGATTTTCTGGCTTATGACCCAATCCGGAAACGGGCAAGGTCAGGCGGTTCGACGAACCTCCTGGAAGCTCTCAGGCTAACTGCACGGGCCCATGATCATCGCAATGATCACCGTGCGGATGGTGCAGCCGGCCGTCTACGAGATAGTCTACGTGATCGCCATGCGGCACCGCTTCGTGTCCGCAATGTGGACCGTGTACATGCGAGCAATGGACGTCAGGTGTGCACTTCACGGGATTTGTGGCATTGACCGCGATAGCGTGCTCATCCACGTGATTCTCGTGCATATGATGGAGATGGCCGTCATGAAGATAGTCCAGATGGCCATCATGGCGGATCGCCGTGTGCCCGCAACCCGGACCATGCCTATGGGAGTGGTTGTCGTGGTGCTTCTCGGTACATGTGGCCATTCGCGATGTTCCCTTCGGTTGTTTGAGTTCTCTCGATAATCGATTCCATCATGAAAATAGTTGCCAGGGCCAGCGCGCCAAAGTGCCCCACAACTCAAATTGAAATACGTAATGTTATAGCGTTGCTCGCAGCGAGGCATCACCACGCGGGGGCCCAAGGCCGGCATGCTTCCATGTCGGATACGACGTGCGCCTTCGAGGATAAAACCGACGTGACGAATTCACGAGTACACGCCCTGGCCGGAGCAATTCACTTCGGCTCCCCCTCCATGCGCGCGCTCGGTGGGCAGGCTAGACAATGTGTCTCATCGCATTACCGAACGCGGAGATGACAGACGTTTAGGCAGTGAAATTCAACAGTCGTGCCGCGGTGCGGCCGAGGATGTCGGCCCTGTGGTCGTCGGAAAGCGAGTCCGATGCGAAAATATGGTCGACCGGTTGCAACTGGAATGGATAGGGATAGTCGCTGCCCAGCACGACCTGAGCGGCGCCGACCTGGGCGACCAGATGCCGGATCGCCTCAGGCGTGAAGATCACCGAATCGAAATAGATCTGCTTGAGATATTCCGTCGGCGCCTTCTTGAGCTGGATGTTCGGATTGCAGCTTTTCGGACTGACCAGACAGGCATGGTCCGATCGATCGGCGTAGGACGGCAGGTAGCCGCCACCATGGGCAGCGATCACTTTGAGCTTTGGAAATCGATCGAACGTTCCCTCGAAGATGAGGTGCGAGAGCGCGATCGTTGTTTCCAAGGGATAGCCGATCGTGTTGGTGAGCCAACCGTTGCCGGCCAATCTCTTCGCAAGCTCGGGGATGCCCGTCGGATGAATGAACAGGGGCACGCCGAGTTCTTCCGCCTTGGCCCACACCGGATGAAATTTCGGATCGGAAAATGCGTCGCCGTTGACGGCGCCGCCGATCGCGGCTCCCTTAAGCCCCTGTTTGCTGACCGCGGTTTCGAGTTCCTGCACGGCGAGATCGGGCGCCTGCAAAGTGAGCGAGGCGAAGGCCGCAAACCGGTCGGGTTTGGAGGCGCAGAGTTCAGCCAGCTTTTCGTTCTGCAATTTCACGATCTGTGCGGCAAGATCGCGCTCGCTGCCATACCAAAATGGATTGATCGACAGCACTTCCATGTCGACGGCCTGCGTGTCCATCGCGGCGAGCCGCTTGTCGATCTCGATGAAGGCCACGGCCGCGACCTCGGCGAATGGTCGTCCGTCAACCAGCGAGGCAGTGCTGGCGCCGAGCAGTGCACCGGCTTCGCGGAACTGGCAATGGGCGTGCACGTCGATCGTTTTGACCCGTTTGCCGCTGACCATGACGGGTAATTTCTGCCGTGTCGGCTGCTGGGCGTGCGCCCCATGCGAGAGACCGCAGCCGCAAAAGACGATGCCGGTGGCGGCAGCAGCCCCGCCCGCCCTCAGAAAATGACGACGCGTGGTCATGACAATTTCCTCCAGAGTTTGCCGATGATATCGATGCTGCGACCGCGAAGCTAAAACCGACGCAACCAATTCACGGGTACACGCCCTGGCCGGAGCAATTCACCCCTGCTCGCCCTCCAGCGTCGGATGCTCCTTCAGCACCTCGGCCTTGATCGAGCTCGCGTGAATCGCGCGGAACAGCGCCCGCGCCGTCTTCATGTTGTGAGCCTTCATGCAGAGGCCGACGATCTCGCGTACCGCGGCGTCGCGCACCAGTTCGTCTGAAATTTTCATCGCGATCGCCATCGCGGCCTTGGCGGCGCGCTCGTAGCGTTCGCGTTCGGGCTGAAGTTTCTGCGGCGCGCGGCCGTCTGATGTGCCGATCTTCTCGGCGCAATCGGCGGCCGCGCGGCAGATCGCGCGAATCCTCTGCGCAGCCTCGATGTCGCCGAGTTGTTCGGCAACGGGTTCGTCCCAGACCTCGACGCGCTTGGCCTTGCTGAACCACAACATCGCCACATCCTGTGGCCGGAAGATCGCAGATGAACTAGACCGCCGGGACGATCTTTCCGGGATTGAAAATATTCTGCGGATCGAGAGCGCGCTTCAGCGCCCGCATTGCGTCGAGTGCCTCGGAGCCGAGTTCGGCCTTCAAATATTTCTGCTTGCCCTGGCCGATGCCGTGCTCACCGGTGCAGGTGCCGCCCATCGCCTGCGCGCGTTCGACGAGCCGATGCATGAAATCCTCGCCGCGCGCCATCTCATCCTTGTTGTCGATGTCGCAAACCAGCGAGCAGTGGAAATTGCCGTCGCCGACATGGCCGACGATCGGCGACAGCAGATTGAGCCGTTTCAGATCGTCCTCGGTCTCGGTGACGCAGTCGGCGAGCCGCGAGATCGGCACGCAGACGTCGGTCGCGACCACGCCAATGCGGTCGCCGGGGCGTAGCGCTTTCACCGACCAATAGGCGTCGTGCCGCGCCTGCCACAGCTTGGTGCGGTCTTCCGGCTTGGTGGTCCACGTGAAGTCGCCGCCGCCGCATTCGGCCGCAATGTCCCTGAAATTCTTCGACTGCTCGGCGACCTCGACCTCGCTGCCGTGAAACTCCAGCAGCAGCAGCGGCGTCTCCGGCAGCGTCAATTTCGAATAGGCATTGCACGCCCTCACCTGCTCGGCGTTGAGCAGTTCGATCCGCGCGACCGGGATGCCGGTTTGAATGGCCAGGATCGTCGCCTGGCAGGCGCCGCGCACCGTCTCGAATGAACAAGCCGCCGCCGCGATCGTCTCGGGGATGCCACGCAGCTTGATGGTGAGTTCGGAGATGATGCCGAGCGTGCCTTCGGCGCCGACAAACAGATGCGTCAGGTCGTAGCCGGCGGAGGATTTCTTGGCCCGCGTGCCCGTGGTGATGATCTCGCCGTCGCCGCGCACGACTTTGAGCGCCAGCACGTTCTCGCGCATGGTGCCGTAGCGCACGGCGTTGGTGCCCGAGGCGCGGGTCGAGGCCATGCCGCCGAGCGAGGCGTCAGCACCGGGATCGATCGGGAAGAACAGGCCCTGGTCGCGCAGATGCTCGTTCAGTGCCTTCCGGGTCACGCCGGGCTGGATCACGCAGTCGAGATCGTCGGCGTGGACTTCCAGCACCTGGTTCATGTCGCGCAGATCGATGCAGACGCCGCCGGCCGGGGCGTTGACCTGCCCCTCCAGCGAGGTTCCGGTGCCGAAAGCGATCACCGGCACGCCGTGTTTGGCACAAATCCGCACCACGTCCTGGATATCGGCGGTTTCCTGGGCCATCACCACCGCATCCGGCGCCTGGGTCGGCAGCCATGTGGTGGTATGGCCGTGCTGCTCGCGCACGGCCTGCGATGTCACGAGCCGGTTGCCGAACCGCGCCGCCAGCGCATCGATGACACCCTTCAGGGCTTGCGGCTCGGGTCGCGTCAGATTGCTCGAAATCGTTGTCGCCACGTCAAGTTTCCTCCGGCTTTGAGAGGACCGTGGCAAAGCTTCTATAAGGGGTCAAGAGAGCATGACTTGAAAAAACGGGCGCCGGCCTTTCAGAATAGCTCATGCTCAAACCGCACCAAACAGACAGGGATGGATCATGACGTCAGTGACTGCTGCCCGGGAGATGCCACTTCCGCCCGCCCCATTCAAATCCTCGGTGATGCAGATCGATCCGCAATGGATCGACTATAACGGCCATCTCAACATGGCCTACTACAATGTGATGTTCGACCGCGCCGTCGACGAAATGTGGCTGCAGATCGGCATCGGCCCGGCCTACATGAAGGAGCGGCACTGCTCGACCTTCACCGCCGAATGCCACGTGCGCTACTTAAGGGAAATCCATCTCGGCGACCCCGTGCAGGTCTCGGTCACTCTGCTCGGCGCCGACGAAAAGCGGCTGCACACCTTCCAGGAGTTGCGCCACGCCACCGAAGGCTGGCTCTCGGCGACCTCGGAAAACATGTCCTTGCACATGGACATGACAGCGCGGAAGGTGGCGCCCTTTCCGCCGGATATCCGCGCCCGCGCTCAGGCGATCGTGGACAGCCACGCGGCCCTGCCGCGTCCTGAGGGTATCGGCCGTAACGTGGCGATGCCCTCGAGATAGACTGTCGTCGCACTAAACCCGTGTGCGGCCGCGTGCCAATCCGACCACCGCCGACACCAGGAACAGGATGATGGCGATGAAGAAGATCGCCTTGGCGATTTCGATGGAGGCGCCCGCGACACCGCCGAAGCCCAGAATGCCCGCAATCAGGGCGATGACCAGGAACGTGACGACCCAGCTCAGCATAACCACACCTCTGCTTCGTTTCGCTTGCTGCGACCAGCTGACGCCGGCGCATGAACTGGAGAAATAATCCGGCCGCGAAATGCTGGTTCCTGACCGTGAAACCGCGAAATTTTCGCCGGTTTTTGGAACCAGGGCGGCGGTGAGCCGGCTGTGGAGCCGTTCCCGCGCGATCCGATAAAACCTGTCAAAACCGCCGACGAGGCCCTATATCGCCTTCAATCCCTGTTAAGAAGGCTCCCTTTCACCGTCCCGCGGTGCCATCGTGGGGCGGAGACGATTCGCGGATGACCGAACCGAGCAAGCTGCCTATTCACGGCGTTCCCGAGCACCAGCCTTTGGCTGGCGGCATCGCCGCGCGTGCGCGGGCAGCCGCCGGTCCGCAATATCTCAACGGCCTCAATCCGGAACAGCGCGAGGCGGTCGAGACGCTCGACGGCCCAGTGCTGGTGCTCGCCGGCGCCGGCACCGGCAAGACCCGCGTGCTGACCACGCGCATCGCGCATATCCTGAGCCAGGGCCGCGCGCGGCCGCAAGAAATCCTGTCGGTGACCTTCACCAACAAGGCGGCGCGCGAGATGAAGCTGCGCCTTGGGCACATGCTGGGTCAGGCCGTCGAAGGGATGCCGTGGCTCGGCACCTTCCACTCGATCGGCGGCCGCATCCTGCGCATCCATGCCGAGCTGGTGCAGCTCAAATCCAATTTCACGGTGCTCGACGTCGACGACCAGGTGCGGCTGCTGAAGCAGCTGCTGCAGGCCGAGAACATCGACGACAAGCGCTGGCCGGCACGGATGCTGGCAGGCCTGATCGACGGCTGGAAAAACCGCGGGCTATCGCCGTCGCAGGTGCCGGCCGGCGAGGCTGCCTCGTTCGGCAACGGCAAGGGCGGCAAGATCTACGCGACCTATCAGGAGCGGCTGAAGATCCTCAACGCCGCCGATTTCGGCGATCTGTTGCTCGAGAATATCAGGCTGTTTCGCGAGAACCCCGATGTGCTCAAGCAATACCAGAACCGCTTCAAGTTCATCCTGGTCGACGAATATCAGGACACCAACGTCGCGCAATATCTGTGGCTGCGGCTCTTGTCGCAGGCGCCGTCGCGGCCGGGTCGGTCTCTCTCCGAAGTCATTCCGGGGCGCATCGAAGATGCGAACTCCGATGCGCAATCGCGCATCGGAGAATCTCGAGATAAAGAGGACTCAGCTCGAGATTCCGGGTTCGCGCCTGACGGCGCGCCCCGGAATGACGGTGGAAACGCCGCCTCTCAGCCTCCCCTCAAAAACATCTGCTGCGTCGGCGACGACGACCAGTCGATCTACGGCTGGCGCGGCGCCGAGGTCGACAACATCCTGCGCTTCGACCACGACTTTCCCGGCGCCAAGGTGATCCGGCTCGAGCGCAATTATCGCTCCACCGGGCATATCCTCGCCGCCGCCTCGCATCTGATCGCGCATAATGAGGGACGGCTCGGCAAGACGCTGCGCACCGAGGATGTCGACGGCGAGAAGGTCACCGTAACAGGCTCCTGGGATTCGGAAGAGGAAGCGCGCGCGATCGGCGAGGAACTCGAGGAGTTGCAGCGCGCGGGCGAAAACCTCAACAACGTCGCGATCCTGGTGCGCGCCTCGTTCCAGATGCGCGAATTCGAAGATCGCTTCGTCACGCTCGGCCTGCCCTATCGCGTGATCGGCGGCCCCAGATTCTACGAACGCGCCGAAATCCGCGACGCGTTGGCCTATTTGCGCACCATCAACTCGCCGGCCGACGACCTCGCCTTCGAGCGCATCGTCAACGTGCCGAAGCGCGGCCTGGGCGACGCCACCGTGCAGATGCTGCACGATCATGCCCGCAAGCGCCGCATTCCGCTGTTCGAGGCGGCGCGCGCCGTGGTCGAGACCGACGAATTGAAGCCGAAGGCGCGCGGCTCGTTGCGCGAGCTCGTGATGCAGTTCGACCGCTGGCGTGCCCAGCGCGAGGTCACCTCGCATACCGAGCTCGCCGAAATCGTGCTCGATGAGAGCGGCTATACCGAGATGTGGCAGAAGGACCGCTCGGCAGACGCCGCCGGCCGGCTTGAGAACCTGAAGGAACTCGTGCGCTCGATGGAGGAGTTTGAGAACCTGCAAGGCTTTCTCGAGCACATCTCGCTGGTGATGGACCGCGACGGCGACGCCAGCGACGAGGCGGTGTCGCTGATGACGCTGCATTCGGCCAAGGGCCTCGAATTCGACAACGTGTTCCTGCCGGGCTGGGAGGAAGGCCTGTTCCCGAGCCAGCGCACGCTCGACGAACAGGGCCGCGCCGGGCTGGAGGAGGAGCGGCGCCTCGCCCATGTCGGGCTGACTCGCGCCCGCCGCCGCGCAAAAATCTATTTTGCCACCAACCGCCGCATCCATGGCACCTGGTCGACCACGATCCCTTCGCGCTTCCTCGACGAGCTGCCAGCGCACAATGTCGAGATCACGGAATCGAAGGGCGGCTCCGGCTGGGGCGGCAGCGGCGGCTATGGTGCGTCGCGCTTCGACAATCTCGAATCGTTCGGCTCGAGCTATTCGACCCCCGGCTGGCAGCGCGCCCAGGCCAATCGCAACCGCGGCGGCCAGGCGCGCGGCGGTGGCGGCGATCGTGGCGGGTTCGAGGAACGGCAGTCGTCGTTTTCGGGCGGAAGAAGCGATGCCTCGGGCTCATCCCGCGGCTTCGACCGAAGCAAGCGCGGCCCTATGATCATCGAGGGCGAGCTGGTCGCCAAATCGACCGGCACGGTGTCGGAATTCTCGCTGGAAGACCGGGTGTTTCACCAGAAATTCGGCTACGGCCACGTCGTCAAGATCGACGGCAACAAGCTCACCATCGCCTTCGAGAAGGCCGGCGAGAAGAAGGTGGTCGACAGCTTCGTGGAGCGGGCGTGACGAAAGTCACTCCTCTCTTCGTAGCCCTTGACCATCGCTGATTTCATGGGTTCAGATGGCCCCATGGTCCGGGGAGGGTTTTTCCTTTTTGTCATCGCGCTCACCGCGCCGTCGCTGGCGGCCGCGGAGACGATGAGCTTTGGCGATGCGGCGGCAGCGCTTGCCAGGAGCTGCGGCGCCGACATCACCGCCAATTGCCGTGGCGTCAATCTCGACGCCAACCGCCTCAAGGAGTGCCTGTCACGCAACCGCGACGTGATATCGGCCGATTGCAAGGCGGGCTATCCCTCGGCGCTCGATGCGATCCAGAAGCGCATCGCCGCGCGCGTCACCGTCGCCAATGCCTGCAGGCTCGAGATCGTCAGGGTGTGCGGCGGCTCGACCAAGGAAACCAGCAAGTCGGTGCCCTGCCTCGTCACGGCAAAGGGCGCGAGCCGCAATTGCACCCAGGCGATCAATGATGCGGGGTATCGGTGATGCGCCCGCTGATGCGAGGTCTGCGCACGGTCGGCCTGCTCGGTGCGCTGATGCAGCTGGCGACACCGCTCGCGCAGGCGCAGACGGCCGTGACACGCGACGATGTCATCGCCAAACTGAATCATTTCGAGACGCCGGTGACGATCGATCTTCCCGCGCTGCGCCAGCAGGTGCTCGAGCGGTCGCGCTCGCGATCGAGGAACGAACCGCCGCCGCAAAAGCGGCCGCCGATCGCGCCCGACCTGACCACGGCGCCGACGTTCAACGCCGACATCCAGTTCGACGTCGACACACCGATCGTGTTGCCGGCGTCCTACGAGACCGTCGGGCGGATCGCCGATGCGCTGACGCACGCGTCGCTGCTGCCCTACAATTTTCTGATCGTCGGCCACATCGAATCGACCGGCCGGCGCGAGAACAATGTGCTGCTGAGCCAGCGCCGGGCCGACGCGATCAGGGACATCCTCGTCAACACCTTCAAGGTCGCCCCCAAACGCCTGCAATCGATCGGGCTCGGCGAAGAACAACTGCTCGACCCCGCCCATCCCAACGCGCCTGCTAACAACCAGGTGCAGATCCTGACTGTCTCCAAGGTGGCCGACACCGAGCCGCCCGCGCACCCGGCGCCGGCTGCCGCCAAGAAACCGGCGAAGAAGCGATAGACCGGCAACTTCAACAATCACGGCAGCCAATGCTAACCGGCAGTCGCGACATCATTCGGCGCCTGGAACGCGAAGGATGGACGCTGGTCCGGGTCTCTGGCTCCCATCACGTGTTCAAAAAGCCCTCTTCCGGGGAAACCCTCGTCGTTCCGCACCCCAAGAAGGACTTGGGAAAAGGCCTTGTACGTGCCATTTATGAGGGAGCGGGTTGGCAGCCTGACTGAGGTAGATTTTGACTCACTACGTCGCCGTTATTGAGGACGCGGGACCGGACCACGCCATAGGCGTCTGGTTTCCGGACCTTCCCGGCTGCACATCCGCTGGTGACGACATTGACGAGGCGTTACGCAACGCGCCGGAGGCCCTGGAGTTGTATGCGGGGGTCCTCGAGGAAGACGGCAAGGAACTGCCGCGCCCGAGGACGCTGACCGAGTTGAGGGCCGATCCGGAAGTGGCCGATGATCTGAAAACCTACATGGTTGCATTGGTCGAGTTGCCGGTTCGAGCCCACGCCGCAGAATAGATTTTCTATTCAGCCGGGTGATTGCAGAACGGATTAAGCGTCCCTATCTGCCGTTAACCCCCGTCCCCGCCTCCCCGGGCCGCCGCTTCGCGCGCGCCCCCATCCCCCACATCATTGACCGTCCATGTCGTCGATCATTTCCGTTTCCAATCTCTCGAAAACCTACGGCTCCGGCTTCAAGGCGCTTGATAACATCAACCTCGACATCTTCAGGGGTGAGATCTTTGCGCTGCTGGGGCCGAACGGCGCCGGCAAGACCACGCTGATCAGCATCATTTGCGGCATCGCCAATCCGAGCCAGGGCAAGATCCTGGTCAATGGCCATGACATCATCACGGACTATCGCGCAGCGCGGGCGATGATCGGGCTGGTGCCGCAGGAACTGCACACTGACGCGTTCGAGACCGTGTGGGCCACCGTCAGCTTCAGCCGCGGCCTGTTCGGCAAGCCGAAGAACCCCGCCCATATCGAGAAGGTGCTGAAGGACCTGTCGCTGTGGGACAAGAAGGACAACAAGATCGTCACGCTGTCCGGCGGCATGAAGCGCCGCGTGATGATCGCCAAGGCGCTGTCGCACGAGCCGCAGATCCTGTTCCTGGATGAGCCCACCGCCGGCGTCGACGTCGAGCTGCGCAAGGGCATGTGGGAGGTGGTGCGCACGCTGCAGGCCGCCGGCGTCACCATCATCCTGACCACGCATTACATCGAAGAAGCCGAGGAGATGGCCGATCGCATCGGCGTCATCAACAAGGGCGAGATCGTCCTGATCGAGAACAAATCGACCTTGATGCAGAAGCTCGGCAAGAAGCAACTCACGCTGCAACTACAGAACAGGCTCGACGCCGTGCCGCCTGATCTGGCCGCCTACAATCTCGAACTGTCCGGCGACGGTCGCGCGGTGACCTACGATTACAACACCAAGGGCGACCGCACCGGCATCACCAGCCTGCTCAGCGACCTCCGCAATGCCGGCATCCGGATTTCGGATCTCGACACCAGGCAATCCTCGCTTGAAGACATTTTCGTAAGCCTCGTGAGGGCGCCATGAATTTCCGCGCAATCCAGGCCATCTATCTGTTCGAAATGGCGCGCACCTGGCGCACGCTGCTGCAGAGCATCGTCTCGCCTGTGGTGTCGACCTCGCTCTATTTCGTGGTGTTCGGCGCCGCGATCGGCTCGCGCATCACGCAAGTCGAAGGCGTCAGCTACGGCACCTTCATCGTGCCGGGCCTTGTGATGCTGTCGGTCCTGACCCAAAGCATCTCGAACGCCTCGTTCGGCATCTACTTTCCGAAATTCGTCGGCACGATCTACGAAATCCTGTCGGCGCCGATCTCCCACTACGAGATCGTGATCGGATATGTCGGCGCCGCCGCCACCAAGTCGATCATCCTCGGACTGATCATCCTGGCGACAGCCGGACTTTTTGTGCCTTTGCATATCCAACATCCGGTCTGGATGCTGACCTTCCTGGTGCTGACCGCCGTGACCTTCAGCCTGTTCGGCTTCATCATCGGCATCTGGGCCGACGGCTTCGAGAAGTTGCAGATGATTCCGATGCTGGTGGTGACGCCCCTGACCTTCCTCGGCGGCAGCTTCTATTCGGTGAACATGCTGCCGTCGGGTTGGCGGACCATCACGCTACTCAATCCCGTGGTCTATCTGATCTCCGGCTTCCGCTGGAGCTTCTACGAGATCGCCGACGTCAGCGTTGCGCTGAGCCTCGGCATGACGATCGGATTCCTGGTCGTCTGCATGGCCGTCGTGGCGTGGATCTTCAAGACCGGCTACCGGCTGAAGAACTGAGCCCTGTAGTCCGCTGAGATCTGTAGCCCGGAAGAAGCGGAGCGCAATCCGGGTCACGGGATGCGGTGGTAGCGGTCCCGGATTTCGCTTCGCTCCATCCGGGCTACGATCCTATGCTTACCGATAGCAGCGGAAATGGCCGTAGCTGTTGTAGTAGCCGCGGCAGCGATGGCGCCAGCCGTGGTTCGGCAGCCCGAGGACGCCGTTGACCGCGCCCATGGCGCCTCCGACACCGGCGCCGACGGCTCCGCCGACCACGCCGCCAACCGGTCCGGCGGCTCGATTGCCTTCATAGGCGCCTTGCTGGGCGCCACGGACGATGCCTTGGGCATGGCCGGCATGGGGGAGAGCCAGCAGCGTAAGCGCAAGGGCTGCGGTCGCGAGCAGGGGCCGCGCAAAATGGCCGGCAGGGACGACGGCCGCGGTCTTAACCTTGGTCTTGTTCATCTTGCTTCCTTCAAACGCGACGCGATTGCGTCGCCGGGCGGGAATGTGAAACGCCCCAGCGGCCAAATGGTTGCGCCCCAGTTCCCAACCAGGACAAACGCCCCGCAGCCCACGAGGGATTGCCGGGCTTTTTCTTTAGGCCGGAATGCCTCCTGTCCCAGGCACTTTCCCTGTTCCCGTCAGCCGCGATGGTCTATGAATCGCCGCCATTCATCCTTCGGTTTTTCAAGGAAGCCCTGTTTTGATGTTGATCCGGCCAGCATTACTCGGCGCGCTCGCAGGCGCATTCCTCGGCATTGGCGCGGTGTCCGCGCAGGAGAAAACGACACTGCTGGAATCGCGGGAGTCGCTTTACAACAACATCTACGTGTATCAGCGACCGCCCTATGTCATCATGACGTTCGGGCACAACAAGCAACTCTACACCGAGAGCGTGCTCGATACCGGCGACGACCGCGTCTTGCCGGTGCCCTATACCCGTTTCATGACCTTGTCGCTGATCTACGCGAAGAACGTGAATTCGATCCTCGAGATCGGATTCGGCGGCGGCCGCGTCGCATGGTACCTGCACCGCTTCCTGCCTAATGTCAGTATCACCTCGGTCGAACTCGACCCCGCGGTGCTGGCGCTTTCGCGGAAATATTTCGGGATCAGGGACGAGACGAACTTCATCCTCGAGGCCCGTGACGGCCGCCTGTTCCTTTCGCAGTCAAAGGACAAATACGACATTATCCTGATCGACGCCTATCGCGGCCCCTTCGTGCCGTTCCATCTCATGACCAAGGAATTTTATCAGATCGTCAAAGACCATCTCGCCGATGGCGGCGTCGTGGTGCAAAATGTCGATCCCGACACCATGTTGTTCGATTCCGCCGTCAAAACCATCGGCGCGGTGCTTCCGCAGATCGAGCTCTACAAGACGAACGACACTTCGGACGATAACCTAGTGACCGTCGCCTATGACGGCGCGCCACGCAAGGCGGAAGACCTCGCCACAGCCGCAAGCGAGCGCGACAAGGCTTACGGCCTGCGCTATCAGCTCGCCGGCATGCTGGCCGGACGCAAGCGCATCGACATCAACGATACGCAGACGATCAGCGCCAAGGCCAACGTGATGACCGACGATTTCGCG
The DNA here is from genome assembly GCF_049949265.1 of Bradyrhizobium genosp. P. Lineage (NCBI taxonomy): Bacteria > Pseudomonadati > Pseudomonadota > Alphaproteobacteria > Hyphomicrobiales > Nitrobacteraceae > Bradyrhizobium > Bradyrhizobium genosp. P. Next base: position 7,896,501 of record NZ_CP188195.1, read on the forward strand.
CCGGTCGATACGTTGAAAAGCATCGAGCAGCATAACAGGAAGTTGCCTTGACGCCGTCCCGCTCGCTCGCGCCGACCATCTACCTCATCGCCTTCATTGCCGGCGGCGTTCTGATGGGTTTCGAGATGCTGGGCAGCCGCTATCTCTTTCCCTATTTCGGCGGCGGCATCGGCACATGGGCCAGCCTGATCTCGACGGTTCTCTGCGCGCTCGCCATCGGCTATTTTACCGGCAGCGCCATCGTCGACCGCTATCCGTCGCGGCGCGCCATCGGCGCCGCCATCCTGGTCGCGGCTTGCTGGCTCGCGCTGGTGCCGGCAACCGCCGACGTGATCATGCGGAATATTCTGAACCATATCGGCGACGGCCCCGCCGCGACGCTGTCAGCCTCAACCGCGCTCCTGCTGGTTCCGCTGGCACTGCTCGGCACTTTCTCGCCGATCGCCGTCGGCCTGCTGACCAGATCGGCCAATGAGGCCGGCCGCGTGGCGGGACGGGTCTACGGCGTCTCTACCATCGGCAATGTCGCCGGCACCCTGCTGACGACGTTCATTCTGATTCCTTCCATCGGATCGCGCAACATCACCTACATCTTCGCGGTGATGCTTGCGATCTGCGCCGCGTTGCTATTTATGGCGCCTGCACGGCAGCCAACCGAGGTCTGAATGATGCTGCAAAACCTCCGATTCCAGATCGTCTTCGTAGCCGCGCTGCTGCTTCTCCAGCCCGGGCCGCTTCGGGCCGAGGTCAATGCCGACCAGATCAAGCTTGAATCCTGGGACGGCAAGCGTGCGCTCGCCACGATCGTGGACTTGTTGCGATTCACCCCGCGCGCGATGGAGACGCCCGGACACCAGCAGGCCATCGACTACATCATGGCCGAGGTGAAGAAGACGAAATTCGAGAACATCATGACCCAGCGCTGGCGTGCGAGCGAGGCCGGCCGCACCATGGCGATGACCAACATCATTGCCCGTTTCAACCCCGCAAATCCGCGCCGCGTGATCGTCGCCACGCATTACGACAGCATCATCAAGGCCTATCGCGATTCCGAACATCCGGACGCGCCGATGCCCGGCGCCAACAATTCCGCCTCCGGCGTCGCTGTGCTGCTGGAGACGGCGCGCGTGTTGTCGGAAATGCGTGATGCGCCGCCGATCGGGATCGACATGATTTTCTTCGACGGCGAGGAGGGCCCGATCTCGATGGGGGCCGGCGATCCGAACTTCCACTCGATCGGCTCGCCGCACTTCACCGAGCACCTTGCCGAATTCTATCCGAATGCCAGGCCGGAGAAGATGCTCGACTTCGACATGGTCTGCGACCGCGATCTGCACCTGAAAGCCGAGCAATCCGGGCTCCACTCGGCGCCAGCGGAGGTGAAGAAGTTCTGGGACATCGGGATGAAGATCGCGCCCGGCGCCTTCGAGAAGCAGCCGGCACCCTACGCGATCGACGATGACCACACCGCGTTTCAGCTCGCGGGCATTCCGAGCTTTGTCGTGATCGATTTCGAATACGAGCCGTTCTACAACACCACCGAGGACACGCCCGACAAGTGCTCGGTGCAAAGCCTGGAAGCGGTGGGGCGCACCTTGTTGAAGTATCTTTACGTGCCCTGAGCGGACCGGCCGCCAGATCAAAGCGATCGAGGAGCTGGACGCCCTGCAATGCGAGGCCGTAGGGCCCGCTTTCGCGAGGCGGACCAGAGCCTTGCAGACGCAGAGAAATCACAATTGGAGTGAGTTTTTGGGGGGCTCTGTCAGGGGGTTCCCCCCGCCCAGCCGGGGCCTAAGCTGTGGCCGGCGCTCGCGAAAAAGTCAGCACGCCGTGACTGACAAACCCGTCTTCGGCCTTGTTTGCGCCGCGCGCCGGATTAACGATGGGCTGGTACGCCACTGGAACCAAAGCCGGATTCCGTGCATATTGAATGCCGGGGACGGAGAGCCGCGGCGCCGCGATCAGGCTTGGAGGCCAGGGTAAAATGCGTTCGTTCCTCATTGCTTTGACCAGTGTGATGCTTTTCACGGCCGGCGCTGCGCAGGCGAAGGTCGACATCACTATCGACAAGGACAATCAGCAGATGACCGTCGCGGTCGACGGCGTCGCACGCTATCACTGGCCGGTCTCGACCGGCATCCCCTCGCGCGAAACGCCGAACGGCAGCTTCCGCGCGTTCCGCATGGAAGAGGATCACTTCTCCAAGGAATTCGACGACGCGCCGATGCCGCATTCGATCTTCTTCACCAAGATCGGGCACGCGATCCACGGCACCGACTCGGTTGGCCGCCTCGGCACGCCGGCCTCGCACGGCTGCGTGCGGCTGTCGCGCGACAACGCGACCACGCTCTACGCGCTGGTCGAGAAGGAAGGCGTGCTCAATACCACGGTGACGTTGACCGGTTCGGCGCAGGTCGCCTTGGCGCGCAATCCACGTCCGCGCAACGACACCGCCGTCGCCCGCCGTGCGCCGCAGCAGTATGACCAGCAGGACAGCGCCGTCGGCGAGCCCGTGGTGCTGACGCCACAGCCGCGCGAATATCCGGCACAGGCGCGTGCCGACGATGGCTATATCTATCCGGCGGACGGCAGTTCGAGCGACCAGCGCTACCCGGCGCCGCCGTCGTCGCGGACAACCCGCCGGGTCTACGACGCGCAAGGCTATGGTCAGCAAGGCTACGGTCAGCAAGGCTATGCTCAACAGGGCTATGCGCAGCAGGGCTATGGCCAGCAGCAGTACTACGGCAACCAGGGCTACGCGCCCGCGCCGCAGGGCTACTACCAGCCGCGGTCCTATTATCAGCAGCCGCGCGGCTACTATCAGGACTGAGTTATCTGAACGCACGCTCGCCGCGTTCGGATATCTTATGGACAGCGTCGACGAAGGCACGGGCGACCGGCTCGAGTATTTCTGGCCCGGTGGCATCGAGATCATCGGCCGGCGTATGAAAGCTGTGATGCCGGCCGGCGAGCCCGAGGAAGTTCGGGTAGCCCGCAGCATGCACGTCGCGCAACTCTCCGATCGCCTGCTTCTCCGCGACCATTCGCTTTGCGTCGATCCCGGCCAATGTTTCGCCGGCGAGCGCAACGGCGGACGGGCTCAGCACCAGCGCACGTTCGCTGTCGACCCGATCGGTACGGGCACTCCCCTGCGCGGCCTCGGTGAAGCCGTTGCATGCATTCGAGGAGCCGAAATGCACCCAGGCGAGCGTCTCCTTCGGCGGCGGGGCGCCATACTTCAGGAACAGCTCCATCCCGCCATGGCCGATCTCGTGGCCGACGGTTGCAACGAAGATGAAATTGCCGCGCCACCAACACGACCGGCTGGAACTCGACGCGAAAACCTGCGGCCTTTAGTTCGCCAGCAATCCAGTCGGTGGTGGCGCGGTCGCCCGGCGAGCCGAACCGATGCAGGCCGAATGAGGCATAGCGTGCCACGTCCTGATAGAGGCTCTTTCCGGGCAGAACGTCCTCCGCTGCGGCCGAATGTTCGAGCGTCATTGCCGCCACCATCGCGATCAGAACACGCCATCCTGCCATTTGATCATGTCCCGGGATCATGTCCCGGCCATGTGTTGCTTCCCCCGCATTATGACCATTTTTGGCTCCCGTTCACCCGCTTGTGACCCTTCAAACCCGCTGCGGCGTCCGCAAGCCGTGGCCGGTGGCCGCGCTGTCATCGGATTGTAAAAATAGCCCTTTAATCGGCAGTGATAGCGCCCGCTAGCCTTTCGGAGGCCATGTGATGCGGAGTGCCTGTTGAATCAGAGACAGAGCGCGTCCACGCACCGCAACAAGAGGTCACCATGAAACGGGGCATCGTTGTCCTTTGCCTGTGCACCGCCGCGATCGCGGCCTACTTCTCGGCGGACCGATGGGCGATCCGCCACACGACGCTGACATTTCATGACGTGCTGCGTGAGGATCGCGACGTCACCGTCGACGTCGCCGTGCGCCGCGACAAGGAAATGCAGGCCTTGGCCGAGATGATCGAGCTGCCGGTCGCGATCCTGAGCCACGGCAACACCGTCAAATTCACCGAGTATTCCTTCCTCACCAACATCTTCGCCTCGCGCGGCTACCTCGTGGTCAGCATTCAGCATGATCTCGACAGCGATGCTCCAATGGTGACCAAGGCCGGCGAGGAATATGCCGGCCGCCGCATGCAATATAATCGCGGCGCCTTCAACATCATGGCTGCGATCGACGAGATCAAGAAGCTCTATCCGAATGCGAATTATCACAGCCTGACGATGATCGGCCACTCCAACGGCGGCGACATTTCGATGTTCTTCGCCAAGCAGCATCCCGACCTGGTCAAGAAGGTCGTCACGCTGGACAATCTGCGCGTGCCCATCATCACCGACGGCAAGGTCAAGATCCTCTCGTTCCGCTCGAAGGATCCGGTGTTCAAGGCGGATCCGGGTGTCGTGCCTGACGACGAGATCTGCGCCAAGGCCGGCGTCAAGGTGGTCAGAACCGAGTTTCAGCACAACCAACTCAGCGATCGCGGCCCTGACAGCGTCAAGTCGTCGATCCAGGCGACGGTGGAGCAATTCCTCGACGAGGATGAGGGCCCGCCGACGATGCCGCTGCTCACCGCGGCGGCGCCAGGTCCGGACAAGCCAGCGGCTGTCGATAACAAGTAACGGGCCGTCGGAGTTACTGCTCGCCGTCGCGCAGGCGGCGGTACACCGCGCCGAGCACGTTCGAATAGTCGTCGGTCCAGACCCGCTGGCCCTCGGTGGGCTCGGTCTCTGCCCAGACGTCCGACGATGCGAGATTGCCGACATCGGCCTCCTCGCGCGCGGAAACCACGACCGAGGTCGCGAAGATATATTCGTCGTCGCGATTGGAATCCTCGCTGTAGACCCAGCTCTTCATCTCGTTGGCGTCGGCGATGCCGATGATCACGCTGGCGAGCTCGAGATGCCGGTTGGAGACGTGCATCACGACCGCGCCCTGCGGCGCCAGCTTCTGCTTGTAGATCGCCATCGCCTCCTCGGTCGCAAGGTGGATCGGGATCGCGTCCGACGAATAGGCATCGACGATGATAAGATCGTAGACGCCGTCGGGCTCCCTGGCGAAGGTCAGCCGCGCGTCGCCGATCACGGGCTTCAGGTTCGGCTCGCAGTTCTGGATGTAGGTGAAATATTTGGGGTCGCGCGCCGTATCGACCATCGACTGGTCGATCTCGAAGAATTTCCAGTCTTCGCCGGGCTGTGACGCACAGGCCAATGTGCCCGAGCCGAGCCCGATGACGGCCACTTTCAGCGGCGCGCCCTTGCGCTCGCGGATTGCCGTGATCGCCTGCCCGATGCCGCCGTCCTTGTGATAGTAGCTGATCGGCTCCGGCCGGCCGGTCACCGGCGTGCCATCATCGTTCTTGAATTTCTCGGCGCCATGGATCGTGGTGCCGTGCATCAGCACGTGATACTGCCCGTTCGGCGTCACCACGATCTTGTGGACGCCGAAGAAACTGCGGACCGTTTCGACACGGCCGTGGTCGGAGGGGTAGATGCGCAGCAGCACCAGCGCGACGGCAACGGTGGCGAAGATCTTCCAGCGCGTGGCATTCAGCGCGAGCGCCAGCAGCGCCGACAGCACGCCGACCGCGCCGATCACCCAGATCCGCCAGTCGTCGAGCCGGCTGAAGACTCCATCGAAGACTTGATTGAAGATTTGGCCAGCCGAATATGATGGCGCGATCAGAGCGACCGCGAGCACCGCGAGGAACGGCCAGTACCAGGCGCTCCAGCGCGGCAGCCGCTCGGCGCCGCCGGGCGGACGGCACAATGCGGCCAGCGCCAGCAGGATCGGATATTCGGCGATCCATGAGAAGGTGAACGGCGCGATCAGCCCTGCGAACAGGCCGCCGACCATGCCGCCGAACGACAGCGCAACGTAGAAGCCAGTGAGATATTTCGCGGCCGGTCGCGTGCGGGCCAGTTCGCCATGGCAGGCCATCGCGATGATGAAGAAGCAAAGCAAATGGCCGCCGAGCGTCAGCAGCAGATTCTGTTCGCCGCCGATCGCGAGCAGGATGACGACACCGGCAATCGCCAGCGGCTGCGCCAGCAGCATCCATTTGTGCGGCAGCAGCGGATGCGACTGGAACACCAGCACCCATGTCAACAGATACAGCGACAGCGGCAGCACCCAGAGCAGGGGTGCGGCGGCAACGTCGGTCGAGATATGCGCGGTGACCGCGATCAGCAGGCCGGACGGCACCGCCGCCAGGAAGATCCAGCGCGCGCGCAGCATCCAGGATGGTGCGGGTGCATTCGCATCATCAACCCCAAGATTGAGCGCCCCAGCATCGGCGGGCGAGCTCAGCAGCAGCGCGCCGCAGCCCGCGATCAGAACGATCAGGACGCCATAGCCGCCGGTCCAGATCAAATTCTGGGTGCGCAGGGTGAACATCGGTTCCAGCAGCACCGGATAGGATAACAGCGCCAGGAAGCTGCCGATGTTCGACGACGCATAGAGGAAATACGGATCGGGCCCGTTGGGATGGCCGGTGCGCACGAACCAGGCCTGCAACAGCGGATTGTTGGCGGCGAGCGCGAAGAACGGCAGGCCGATCGAGACCACGAATAGGCCGAGCAGCCAGAATGCGTAGCCGGAGGTCGGCGGCTCGCCCCAACCGCTGCGGATCGCCAGCGGCAGCGTCAGCAGTGCGACGACCAGCAGCACCAGATGCACCGCGACCGGAAGCACGCGGTTTTTCAGCTTCATCAGCAGATGCGCATAGGCATAGCCGCCGAGCAGCAGCGACTGGAAGAACACCATCGCGACCGACCACACCGCCGGCGAGCCGCCGAGCCGCGGCAGCACCATCTTGGTGAACAGCGGCTGCACCGAGAACAGCAAGAGCGCGCTGACGAAGATCGCGGCGGTGTAGACAACCAGCACCAGCCGGTTTCGCGAGGCGGACGGTTCAGACTTCATGGAAGCTCCGGCATGAACCCGGCGGGCGCCGGAAGCGGATGGTCCGGCGGCAGCGCGCCCGACAGCTTGATTTGAGCATATGGCATCAGCACGGGCAAGAAACGCCGATAACGCGGACTTGACGCAGCGCGGTTCAGGCGCGACAGCAAGGTAGATCTATTGTTTTGAGCATGATCTTTTCGGAAAACCGGTCTCCACTTTTCCGGATCATGCTCTGATCACTCCTTCTTGAAGCGGACATGAACGAAACTGATGTCGTCATCATCGGCGCGGGGCACAACGGCCTCACCTGCGCGGCCTATCTCGCGATGGCGGGCTTGCGGGTCCGGGTCGTGGAGCGGCGCAAGGTGGTCGGCGGCGCCGCCGTCACGGAGGAGTTCGTTCCGGGCTTCCGCAATTCGGTCGCGGCCTACACGGTGAGTTTGCTCAACCCGCAGATTATTGCTGACCTGAAACTTGCCGATCACGGCCTTGGGATTGTCGAGCGCCGCGCCCAAAACTTCGTGCCCGCTCCCGACGGCAGCTATCTGCTCACTGGCGAAGGCCGCACCAGAGAGTCGGTTGCGAGATTGAGCCAGCGTGACGCCGTCGAAATCGACGCGTTCTCGCGGGAGCTCGAGGCGATCGCCGACGTGCTGCGCCAGTTCGTGCTCCGCGCGCCGCCGAATGTCGTCGAGGGATTTGGCATCGGTGCCGTGACCGAAGCTTTCAACGCGCTCGGCAGCGCCAACATGCTGCGGCGGCTATCGCTGGAGCAGCAGCGCAGCCTGCTCGATCTGTTCACGCGCTCGGCCGGCGAGATGCTCGACGAACGTTTCGAGAGCGATCTGGTCAAGGCGCTGTTCGGCTTCGACGCCATCGTCGGCAATTACGCCAGCCCCTACGCGGCCGGCTCGGCCTATGTGATGCTGCATCACGCCTTCGGCGAGGTGAACGGCAAGAAGGGCGTCTGGGGTCACGCCATCGGCGGCATGGGCGCGATCACGCAGGCGATGGCGCGCGCCGCGCGCGGCCATGGCGCCGAGATCGCGACCGACGCCGGCGTGCGCGAGGTGATCGTCGAGAAGGATCGCGCCTGCGGCGTCATCCTCGACAATGGCGAGACCATCCGCGCCAAATATGTCGTCTCCAACGTCAACCCGAAATTGCTCTACACGCGGCTGGTGCCGGAGGGCGCGCTGGCGAGCGAATTCCTCGCCCGCATCTCGCGCTGGCGCAACGGCTCCGGCACGTTCAGGATGAACGTCGCGCTTGATGCCCTGCCCTCGTTCACCGCACTGCCCGGCCCCGGCGATCATCTCACCGCCGGCATCATCATCGCGCCCAGCCTCGGCTACATGGATCGCGCCTGGCGCGATGCGCATGATTTCGGCTGGAGCCGCGCGCCCGTCGTCGAGGTGCTGATCCCCTCGACGCTCGACGACAGCCTGAGCCCGCCGGGCCAGCACGTCGCGAGCCTGTTCTGCCAGCATGTCGCGCCCCAATTGCCCGACGGCAAGTCGTGGGACGACCATCGCGAGGAGGTCGCCGACCTCATGATCGCGACCGTCGATCGATACGCGCCCGGCTTCGCCGGCAGCGTGGTCGGCCGGCAGATCCTGTCGCCGCTCGACCTCGAGCGGCAGTTCGGCCTGCTCGGCGGCGACATCTTCCACGGCGCGCTGACGCTGAACCAATTGTTCTCCGCGCGCCCGATGCTCGGCCATGCTGACTACCGCGGACCGCTGCGCGGCCTCTATCATTGCGGCTCCGGCGCCCACCCCGGCGGCGGCGTCACCGGCGCCCCCGGCCACAACGCCGCGCGGGTAATCCTGGGGGACCATCGGGCGCTGTTCTCGTAAGGCAGGCGCCAGGGAGGTGGCCGTCGCCCACCGAACCTGTGGACAGCTTGTGGAGAAGCGGTGGATTGGCCCTGCATAGGTCCTGGACTGTCCGGGAGGAGTGAAAGGGATATCGCATATGGCACTCATGGCTTCTGCAACTGACGTGTCCACGTCGTCATGGCCGGGACAAAGCCGGGCGAGCTATGGAACGTGGGCTGATAGCCATATGTGCCAGCCTGCCGTCGCAGGGCGCACTGCCAAAAATACCGAAAACAACCCCATGCAAAGTAGCCGGCGGCTGCCGGCGTTTGACACGACGATTGACACGTCGGGCAAATCAGCGGCATTATTCCATTATTCCGAAATCGCGCAGGCGCCCCATCGCCCCCCGGCTATCGCGCATGGCGCTTGAGGACTCCACCAGCTAACGTTCGACGTCGTCATGGCCGGCCCATGGACGTGGCCGTCGCCATGTCCGATTGCCCTGCGGAGGAGTGGAGGAAACCACTGTGGATTGGCTATGGAGTGCTAGCCAACAACCCCGCCACAATCATCAATCCACTGCCAAGCTGGTATTGGACGCGCGCTGTCCTCCCACTCGACTAGCATCAATGGATATGGCGCTTGTGATTTTTGCGGCTTCATGGCCCGAAATTTCAAACTGAGACACTACCGGACGGACACCCGGTAAACTCCTAATGTCCTGTTGATAAGTGCGGGACATCCTGTGGACAGCGGGTGCCTCGCATGCCGGCCGAGACACTTCAGCCGACAGACGCTCATCGCGCCAAGCGGCACAAAATGGGTGCTGCCCCCTATCCGATTAGGCTAAAGATTGATTGATCCCCCGCGTAGGTTGCGACAAGGTGGTCGCGGGTAGGGGGAAATCATTTTATGCGATCGGTAATTGTCGCGGCGCTTTGCGCCGCGCTAGGCGGTTGCGCGTCCGTAACGCGCGGGACCACAGAGAATATTTCGATAGCTTCGACACCTTCCGGTGCACAGGCCGATATTGCCGGCCTGGAGATCCCGACCGCTTGTGTCACGCCCTGTGTTATCCAGGCAAAGCGCAATGCCGACATCGTCGTGACGGTGAGCAAGGAAGGCTTCGACACGCAGGTCATACCGTTGACCAAGGATATCAGCGGGGGTGGCGGGGCAGGATTTGCCGGCAACCTGCTTCTTGGCGGGGTCGTGGGCATGGGCGTCGATGCAGCCACCGGTGCAGCACTGGACCACAAGCCAAATCCGGTCATTGTCACGCTGCAACCGATCAGGCCTCCGCAGCCACCGCCGGTCGAAAAGCGCCGATCACCGAAGCCGCCGACGTCTTGAATCTGCCAGATCGTCGATCTGAGCGACTAACCAGGCGCCCCGGCTTGCGACCGGCAAAAGAAAACACCGGGCGACAGGTCGCCCGGTGTTTGAGAACGCCGTGGGGTGGTTCGATTATTTCAGCGAGGTGCTGATCGACGTAAAAGTGGTGCTCAGCGCCGTGCCGACGCCGTTCACCGCGGCGATGATGGCGATGGCGATGCCGGTTGCGATCAGGCCGTATTCGATGGCGGTGGCGCCGGATTCATTCTTCAAGAACTTAACGATAAAAGCCTTCATTGTTGTCCTGCCCTCAGCTTGGTGATGCCTTTTGGAACGGGGAAAAGTTCCGGTTCCGGAACCAGTAATACTACGGCAAAATCTAAGGTTGTTTTTACAGACCACACGTCAATTTTCGCGATAATCGAACGAAATCTAAGTTGAAATTTTAGCAAAGACCGCGCTACCGGCATCTGATGACACCCTCGACACATCGCGCCAGCGTCACGCTGGCGGACGAATCGACCGGAAAACGCGTGGTCGACGCGCTTTCCGATGCGTTTTTTGACGATTCTGCGGCTTTCGCCGCCTTCGAGCGGCCCGACGGCCGCTGGGATGTCACCGTCCATTTTGCCGACGCCCCGGACGAAGCGCTGCTGCGCGATCTCGTCCAAAAGTCGGTAGGGCGGGATGTCGCAGCCGCCATGACCTTCGATACCCTGGAGGCCAAGGACTGGGTGAAGGCTTCCCTGGAAGACCTCGTCCCGGTCCCGGCCGGGCGGTTTATCGTCCACGGCCAGCATGACCGGACGCGAATTCCGCCGAACAAGATCGGCATCGAAATCGAGGCGGCGCTCGCCTTCGGCACCGGCCACCACGGCACCACGCGCGGCTGCCTGCTGCTGCTCGACCATGTGGTGAAGGCCCATCAGCCGCGCCGCGTGCTCGATCTCGGCACCGGGACCGGCGTGCTGGCGATCGCCGCCGCCAGGGCGCTGCATCGCCGGGTGCTGGCAAGCGACATCGACCCGCCGTCGGTGCGGGTCGCCGAGGAGAATGCCGGGCTCAACAGAGCCGGGCATCTGGTTGATGTGATCAAGGCCACCGGCTTCGCTGCACCACAATTTGCCGAGGACGGACCATTCGATCTCGTGCTCGCCAACATCCTCGCGAATCCGCTGCGGCAGCTGGCCGGCCCGATGACGCAACATCTCGCAGCGTCGGCGCGGGTCATCCTGTCGGGCCTGCTGACACACCAGGCGCCGGCGGTCATCGCCGCCTACCGCGCCCGCGGGCTGGTGCCGATCAAGCACCTCAGGATCGAAGGCTGGAGCAGCCTGTTGCTGCGCGCGGTAAAATGACGGCAGCCAGCAGACAGTGCGGCGACTGCACGCTCTGCTGCAAGGTCATGGCGATCGAGGAACTGGCAAAGCCTGCCAACATTTGGTGCCCGCATTGCCGGCCGGGCCGCGGGTGCCAGATTTACGCGAGCCGGCCGGCCGAATGTCGGTCCTTCAGCTGCGTCTGGCTCCTCAATGAGCTGCTGGAGGAGCACTGGAAGCCAAGCCGATCCAAGCTTGTCCTGACCACCTCGGAAGACGGCCTCGAGGTCCGATGCGACCCCGGCTTCCCCGACGCCTGGCGCAAGCAGCCGTTCCGCAGCGAGATGCACGAATGGGCGGTGTCCGGCGAGCCGCTCGACATGACCATCGTCGTCATCGTCGGCCGACGCATGACGCTGGTCACGCCCGACCGGGAGTTCGACCTTGGCGTCGTCGGTCCTGACGAGCGGATTGTGCGGGAACTGGAAGGCTCCAAGGTCGTCAATGCGACCGTGGTGAAGGCATCCGACCTGGAGCGGTAATCAGAGGGATGATTATTCGGACCTCGCGGGATCGCCGGGGACGATCACGAGCTTGTCTTGCTTCAGCGAACGCCGGACGCGCGCCTCGACAAAGCGGTCCAGCATCTGGACGATGACGCCGCGTTGCTTCTGCTCGATGGGCGGGATCGGGCCGCCGCGGGCCGGCGGCGAAATCTTCTCAAAGGTGAAAGCAGGCACGCTGCATCTCCTCGCCATTGAGTTGAGACACTGTTGGGCGCTCCAGTCCCCTAGACGAACGACTTGCCGTGGAATCCGTTCCGTCTTTTCTAATGGTTATGCCACGATTCAAGCATAAGTTATGCCAAATTGTGGTCATGCCGGCGGAATTGCGGACGTGTCCACCCGAACGGGAGCCTGATCCGGCACAGTCGAAACCGGCTTTTCCCTCGCGACAAACACGCCGCGTTTGCGCGAAGATCATGCTCGATCCAAAGAGAGTGCGAGAGCGATGTTCGAAGCCCATTTCCAGACATTCGAAGAACCCGAAAGCGGCGTGGCGCTGACCGCCCGCTTGAGCGCCTTCCGCGAGGAGCTGGTCCGGCGCAAGCTGACGGGATTCGTCATCCCGCGGGCCGACCAGCAGCAGAACGAGTATGTCGCGCCCTCCGAGGAGCGGCTGGCCTGGCTGACGGGCTTCACCGGATCGGCGGGGCTGGCGATCGTGCTGACCAAGCAAGCCGCCGTGTTCGTCGACGGCCGCTACACCCTGCAGGCCGGCAAGCAGGTCGACCGCAAGGCCTGGGAGGTCGAGCCGCTGGTCGATCCGCCGCCGGAGCACTGGCTGACGCGGCACCTCGCGAGCGGCGATCGCCTCGGATTCGACCCATGGCTGCACACTTCCGCAGCAGCCGAACGGCTCGCCGCCGCCTGCGCCAAGGCCGGCGCCGAGCTGGTCGCGGTCGACAACAATCCGGTCGACGCGATCTGGACCGAACGGCCCCAGCCGCCGCTCGGCCCGGTCACGGTCCACGGCGCGCAATTCGCCGGCGAGATCGAGGCCGAAAAGCTCGAGCGCATCCGGCTCGAGATCGACAAGCTCGGCGCCGATGCGCTGGTGCTCTCCGACAGCCACGCGGTGGCCTGGGCCTTCAATATCCGCGGCGCCGACGTCTCGCATACGCCGCTGCCGCTGTCCTACGCGCTGGTGCCGAAGGAGGGCCGGCCGCTGGTGTTCATCGATCACCGCAAACTCTCCAACGCGACCCGCAACCATCTCGAGCAATCCGCCGATGTCGAGGAGCCGGCAGCGCTGACGCCAAAACTCACCGAGCTCGCCCGGCGCGGCGCCTCGATCGCGCTCGACAGCGCGACCGCGGCTGACGCCTTGAGCCGCCTGATCTCGGGGGCCGGCGGCAAGCCGGTGCGCGGCAATGACCCGGTCAGCCTACTCAAGGCGGTGAAGAACCTCACCGAGATCGAGGGCACACGCACGGCGCATCAGCGCGATGCGGTGGCGCTGACGCGCTTCCTCGCCTGGATCGACCGCGAGGCGCCCTCGGGCGCGCTCACCGAGATCGACGCCGTCGAGGCGCTGGAGACGTTCCGCCGCCAGACCGGTGCGCTGAAGGACGTCTCGTTCCCCACGATTTCCGGTACTGGACCGAACGGCGCCATCGTGCATTACCGCGTCACGCGCAAGAGCAACCGCCGGATCGAGCCCGGCGACCTCCTCTTGATCGATTCCGGCGCGCAATATGAGGACGGCACCACCGACGTTACCCGCACCATCGCGATCGGCCAGCCGACCGACGAGATGCGCGACCGCTTCACCCGCGTGCTGCGCGGCCACATGGCGATCGCGCGCGCCATCTTCCCCGACGGCACCACCGGCGCGCAGCTCGACACGCTGGCGCGACAATATCTCTGGCAGGCCGGCCTCGATTTCGAGCACGGCACCGGCCACGGCGTCGGCAGCTATCTCAGCGTGCACGAAGGGCCGGCGCGGATTTCAAAGCTCGGCACCACGCCGCTGAAGCGCGGCATGATCCTGTCCAACGAGCCCGGCTACTACAAGACCGACGCCTACGGCATCCGGATCGAGAACCTCGAGCTCGTTGTCGGCGCCGACATCGCGGTCGCCGAGAAGCCGGTCAATGCATTCGAGACGCTGACACTGGCGCCGATCGACCGCCGCCTGATCGACACGAGCATGCTGAACGCAGGCGAGTTGGCATGGCTCAACGACTACCACGCCCGCGTCGCCAGCGAGGTGCGCCCACATCTCGACGACAACGCCACCAGGCTGTGGCTCGATGAAGCGACGGCGGCGCTGAAGTAGCGGCACGTACAAGCATCCACACACTCAGTGTCATCCCCCGCGCAGGCGGGGGATCCAGTACGCTGCGGCCCATCGGCTCAACAACGACTGCCTCTGGAATACTGGGTCCCCCGCCTTCGCGGGGGACGACAGTCATTATTGTTGCGCGGGGCGTGCTTGTTGCGCGTGGCGGAACATCGCGCTCCCTCGGCTTCCGAAACGCATGGCCGCATGCCGAAACACGCGTATGCCGCGCGAATGAGATCGCTACAGTCCGATTCACAACATTGGATCGGACCTGAATGCACGGCGTGATGGGCAAGCCGCCCGGCGCGGCCCAGAAAAATATCAAGGACAATATCGCGACCTCGAAGGTCATGCTGCTGATGCTCGTCGTGATGACGGGCGTGGCACCAATCTCGCTCTATATGCTGGTGCCTGCGCTGCCGGTGCTCGCGACCACGTTCGGCCGCGATATCGGGGTCGCGCAGATGACGGTGTCGCTCTACATGGTCGGCATCGCCCTGTCGCAGCTGATCATGGGTCCGCTGTCCGACAAGTTCGGCCGCCGCCCGGTGCTGCTTGCCGGCCTCAGCCTGATGGTGGTCGCGGGGACAGGCTCGGTGTTCGCCGAGACCCTGCCGCAGCTCATCGCCGCTCGCTTCTTCCAGGCGCTTGGCGGCGCCAGCGGCATGGTGATCAGCCGCGCCATCATCCGCGACCTCTATCCGCGCGAACGCGTCGGCGCCATGATCAGCCTCGTCGTCGCCGCGCTGATGATCGCGCAGATGGTGAGCCCGCTGACCGGCGGCCTGCTGGAAACCGCATTCGGCTGGCGCGCGATCCTCTATCTGATCACCGCAGCATCGCTGATCATCGCGATCTTCATCGCGTTCGCGTTGCCTGAAACCCGCCGCGATCGCACCGAGAGCTCCAGCTTCCGCGGCGATCTCGGCAAGCTCCTGAAGAGCCGCGCCTTCGTCGGCTATCTGCTGTGCCAGGTGTTGGCCTCGCAGATCATCTTCGCTTTCGCCGGCGGCGGCCCCTATATCGTGGTCACCCAGATGGGCCGCAGCAGCGCCGAGTATGGCGCATGGTTCGCGATGACGGGGTTTGGCTATTTTGTCGGCAACCTCCTGTGTGTGCGCTTTGCGCCGCGGCATTCGCTGGAGCGGCTGATCTGGTTCGGCCTGGCGCTGCAGCTCGGCGGCAGCCTGTTGAACCTGATCTGGAGCTTTACGGGGTTCAACCAGGCCCCGCTCTGGCTGTTCGGCACCCAGATGATCGTGATGGTCGCCAACGCCTTCGTGATGGCCAATTCCGCCGCCGGCGCCATCAGCATCCGCCCCGAGGCCGCCGGCACCGCATCGGGCGCGATGGGTTTCCTGCAGCAGGGGATCGGTTCGCTGATCTCGCAGTTCGGCGCCTATCTCGGCGGCCACTCGGCCACCACGCTGCCGCTGACGGCGGCGATATCAGCGATCTCGATCGCCTGCGTATGCACGATGATCTTCATCGTGCCACGGCGCAATGTGGTGGTCAGCGAGGCGCTGATCGAGCAGGCGGAGGAGGAGTCAGGGATGATGTGAGGGGCGTGTCTCGCGCCTCACTCTCCCTCGTCATCCCCGCGCATGCGGGGATCCAGTACGCCGCGGCCTATCGGCTCAACAACGACTGCCTCTGGAATACTGGGTCCCCCGCTTTCGCGGAGGACGACAATGGAGTATGGGCGAAGGCGAGCGTCACTCCCCGATCAATCCCAGCCACTCGTCCTCGGTCAGCACCGCAACGCCGAGCTCGCGCGCCTTGGTGAGCTTGGAGCCGGCGTCCTCGCCGGCCACGACATAATCCGTCTTCTTCGACACCGAGCCGGCGACCTTGGCGCCGAGACGTTCCGCCACCGCCTTGGCTTCGTCGCGGGTGAACTTGGTCAGCGAGCCCGTAAACACCACGGTCTTGTCCGAAACCGGCGAACTCTTGCGGGGCTGTTCGGCCGGCTTCACCTCGATCTCGCGCAACAGCTCGCCGAGCGCCTTGACGTTGCGCGGCTCGGCGAAGAACTCGACCACGGCGTCGGCGACGATCTCGCCGATGCCGCCGATATTGTTGAGGTCCTGATAGGCCTCGGTCGTATTCTCTTCGTCCTTGCTGCCCTTGGCCGCAGCCAGCATCGCTTCACGGAAATTCTCGACGCTGCCGTAGTGCCGCGCGAGAAGCTTGGCATTGCCCTCGCCGACGTGACGGATGCCCAGCGCAAAGATCAGACGATGCAAATCGATCGTGCGCCGCGCATCGATCGCACTGAACAGATTGCGCACCGAGGTTTCGCCGTAACCCTCGCGCTGCATCAGCGGACTGCCGGAACGGGCATCGCGCTTCTGCAGCGTGAAGATGTCGACCGGCGACTTCACGAGATCGTCTTCGTAGAACTCCTGGATCTGCTTGTCGCCGAGGCCATCGATGTCGAAGGCGAGGCGCGAAACGAAATGCTTCAATCGCTCCACCGCCTGCGCCGGGCAGATCAAGGTACCGGTACAACGGCGCACCACCTCATCTTCCTCGCGCACCGCATGGCTGCCGCAGACGGGACAGGTGTCCGGGAACTTGTAAGGCGGGAACTTGTAACCATTGGCATCCTTCGGCCGCTTGTCGAGCACCACGCTGACGATCTGTGGAATCACGTCGCCTGCGCGCTGTACGACGACGGTGTCGCCCACGCGAATATCGATGCCATCGCGGAGCGGGCTGCCGTCGTTACCGATACCCTTGATGTAATCCTCGTTATGCAGCGTCGCGTTCTGCACCACCACGCCGCCGACCGTGACCGGCGCCAGCCGCGCCACCGGCGTCAGCGCCCCGGTGCGTCCGACCTGGATGTCGATGCCGTTGAGAATGGTTGTCGCCTGCTCGGCCGCGAATTTATGCGCGATCGCCCAGCGCGGGCTGCGCGACACGAACCCGAGACGATCCTGCCAATCGAGACGATCCACCTTGTAGACCACACCGTCGATGTCGTAGCCGAGCGTGGCGCGCTCTTCGCCGATCTTGCGGTAGAAGGCCAGGACCTCGTCGACATCCTTGCACAGCGTGATCAGCGGATTGACGGTAAAGCCTGCTTTGTCCATCCATGCGAGCATGCCGTGCTGGGTATCGGCAGGCCGCTCGCTGAGCTCGCCCCAGGTATAGGCAAAAAACTTCAGCGGCCGCGACGCGGTGATCGAGACGTCTTTCTGACGCAACGATCCCGCCGCCGAATTGCGCGGATTGGCAAAGATCGTGTCGTCGGATTCGGCCTGCT
Organism: Bradyrhizobium genosp. P; assembly: GCF_049949265.1. Taxonomy (NCBI): domain Bacteria; kingdom Pseudomonadati; phylum Pseudomonadota; class Alphaproteobacteria; order Hyphomicrobiales; family Nitrobacteraceae; genus Bradyrhizobium; species Bradyrhizobium genosp. P. Next base: position 7,914,029 of record NZ_CP188195.1, read on the forward strand.
TCTTGTTCAGCTCGAGAAAATCCTTCTTGAGCATGTAAACTTCGCCGCGCAGTTCGCAGGCCGCCGGAATATTCCGGCCCTTCAAATGGTGCGGAATGTCCTTGATGGTACGAACATTGGCGGTGACGTCTTCGCCGGTAAAGCCATCGCCGCGCGTCGCCGCGCGGACCAATTCGCCGTTCTCGTAGCGCAGTGACAGTGATAGCCCGTCGATCTTCGGCTCGGCGACGAGCGCCGGAATATGCTCGGCGTCGAGCTTGAGAAAGCGTCTGATACGATCGACAAACTCGGTCACATCCTCGTCGGCAAAGGCGTTGCCGAGCGACAGCATGGGAACAGCATGCTGCACCTTGGCGAAACCGCGCGCCGGCGCGGCGCCAACTTTTTGCGACGGCGAATCTTTTGCAACGAGATCTGGAAACCTGGCCTCGATCGCCTCTAGCCGCTGACGCAGCGCGTCATAGGCCGCATCCGACACCGTCGGAGCATCCTTCTGGTAATAGCGCTCGTTGTGGCCCTCGATCTCGAGCGCCAGCCGCGTCAGTTCGACCTTGGCCTGGGCCTTGGTGAGCTTGGCGATGTCGACCAGCGCTTTCTTCGCCTTGGTAGCCATGGGAGCAACTAACTCGCCGCCCGCAGCAGCCGGTCTGCCGCAGCACGTGCCTCCGCCGTGATCTCGGCGCCGGCGAGCATGCGGGCGATCTCCTCGCGGCGGTGGTCGGCGGCCAGCGCGTTGACCCGGGTGGCGACGCGCTTGCCCTTGTCGAGGGCATCCTTGGAAATCAGCAAATGCTGGCTGGCGCGGGCAGCGACCTGCGGCGCGTGGGTGACGGCCATCACCTGCACCTTGCCGGCGAGACGCGCCAGCCGGGAGCCGATCGCGTCGGCCACCGCGCCGCCGACGCCGGTGTCGATCTCGTCGAACACCAGGGTCGGCGCCGAGCCGCGGTCGGCCAGCACGACCTTCAGCGCCAGCAGGAAGCGCGACAGCTCGCCGCCGGAAGCGACCTTCATCAGCGGCCCCGGCTTGGTGCCTGGATTGGTCTGCACCCAGAACTCGACGCGGTCGATCCCCTCCGGACCCGGCGACTTCACGTCGGTCTCGACCTGGGTCATGAACTTGGCGCGCTCGAGTTTCAGCGGCGCCAGTTCGGCGTTGACGGCCTTGTTCAGTTTTTCGGCGGATTTGATTCGCGCCGCTGACAACTTCGCCGCGGCGGCGCCATAGCGCTGGCCGGCCTCGGCGGCGGCGGCCTCGAGCTTCTTCAACTGGTCGGCACCAGCATCGATCAGCGCCACGTCGGCGGCGTATTTGGCGGCCAGCGCCGCCAGGCCATCGACGGGGGTGGAATATTTGCGCGCGGCGGCGCGCAGCGCAAACAGCCGCTCTTCGATTCGCTCCAGCTCGGCCGGATCGAAATCGGCCGCCCGCAGCGCGACGTTGAGATGCTGGTCGGCCTCTTCCAGCGCATTGATGGCCGCATCGATTGCCTTCACCGCCGGCTCGACCAGACCAGGCATATTTCCCGCACGGCGCTCAAGCCGGCGCACCGCTGCCGACAAGGCCGCGACCGGCGAATGATGGCCGCCCACCGCCCCCTGCGCCTCGCGCAGATCGCTGGCGATCTTCTCGCCCTGCATCATCGTGGTGCGGCGTTCGGCCAGCGCGGTCTCCTCGCCGTCCTTCGGTTTCAGCTTTTTCAGTTCATCGGATGAATGGCGCAGGTAATCCGCCTCGCGTGCCGCCCGCTCCATGCCGGCGCGGTGCTCATCGAGCGCGGCATAGGCGGCGCGCCGCGAGTTCCACAGCGCTTCCAGCGCCCCGACATCTTTTTCCAGCCCGGCAAACGCGTCGAGCAGCCGGCGATGGGTGGAGGCGTCGACCAGTGCGCGGTCATCGTGCTGGCCGTGGATCTCGACCAGAGCGGCGCCGACTGCCTTCAGGGTCTGAACGCTGATCGCCTGATCGTTGATGAAGGCGCGGGTGCGGCCGTCGGCGAGCTGCACACGGCGCAGGATCATCTCGCAACCCTGTTCGGAATTCGTGTCGTCGAGGCCGTTCTGGACGAGGATGCTGGCTGCCGGGTGGCCCTTCGGCACATCGAACGTCGCGGTGACCTGCCCCTGCTCGGCGCCGTGGCGCACCAGCCCGGCATCGCCGCGGCCGCCAAGCGCCAGCGCAAAGGCATCGAGCAGAATGGATTTACCCGCGCCGGTTTCGCCGGTCAGCACCGCGAGGCCACGGGAAAATTCGATATCGAGCCGTTCGATCAGGACGATGTCACGGATCGACAGACGCGCCAGCATGCGAAGACAATTCCTAGCCGAGGCCTATCTTCTTGAAGGTCTTGCTGATCCAGGACCCCTGATTCTCGCTCGGTTCGAGACCGCCCGACTTTACTAGATTATAGGCGTCCTTGTACCAGCGGCTGTCGGGAAAATTGTGCCCGAGCACGGCGGCCGCGGTCTGCGCCTCGCCGACGATGCCGACCGCCATATAGGCCTCGGTGAGCCGGTAGAGCGCCTCCTCGACATGGCGCGTGGTCTGGTACTGCGTGACCACGGTCTTGTAGCGATTGATCGCGGCGGTGAAGTCGCGCTTCTCCATGTAGTAGCGGCCAACCGCCATTTCCTTGCCGGCCAGCTGGTCGCGCGCGGCTTCGATCTTGGACTTGGCGGTGGTGGCGTATTCCGACGTCGGATATTTGCGCACTACCTCTTCCAGCGCCGCGATTGCCTTCTCGGTGCGGCCCTGGTCGCGGGAGATGTCCGGGATCTGGTCGTAATGCGACGCTGCGATCAGGTACTGGGCATAGGCCGCATCCGGGCTGCCGGGATGCAGCGTGACGTAGCGGGTGGCGGAGCCGATGCAGCTGTCGTAGTCGCCGGCCTGATAGTAGGAATAGGCCGACATCAGCAGCGACTTGCGCGCCCACTCCGAATAGGGGTGCTGGCGGTCCACTTCCTCGAACTTCTTCGAGGCGGCCTTCAGATCCTTCTTCTGGTTCATCATGTACAAGCCCTCATTGTAGAGCTTGTCCGCGGGCTCATCGACGAAGGTATCGTCCTTGGCCGTGAACTTGTCCCAGAGCGCGCCGGTGCCGCAGCCGCTCAGAGGCAGTGCCAGTACGATCAGGCCCGCCGCGAAACGCAGCGCGCGCGCGGCCTGCTTCAGGCCGGAGACGTCAAAAGAATTGCGTGGTTCGAGCGCCATCAGCTTTGCCGACATGAAATATAAAACCTGACGCCTTTGATGCGGTTAACGGCGAAGCCCACTCCATCCATGAACCGCGATCATGGATACAATATTCCCCGTGCCATCGGCGCAGTGTCGTGCAACCTCAGGCCTGTTTAGCCGAAAAAATGGTCGTTGACCAACCGAATACGTAGCTATTCCGCCCGGATTAAGGCGGCCGGACACACCTGCTAACAGCCGCGGCACCTACGCAATCTGGAACGAGTGCCGCCGGCCGCGACGATCAGGACACGTCCGGGCCGTAGGCCGGGGCGATCATGCCGCCCAGCGTGCCCGCGCCGGCTTCCACATGGCCGCGAACGGGGCGCCGTGCGGTCTCCGATTCGACCACCCGCCAGGCGCTGCGGTCGGCGAGCAGCGCCTTCAGCACCGCATGGTTGAGCTTGTGACCGCCGCGCGTCGAGCGGTAGCTGCCGAGCAGCGGCAAGCCTGCCAGCGCCAGATCGCCAATCACATCCAGAACCTTGTGGCGGACGCATTCGTTGCCGTAACGCAGCCCTTCGGGGTTCAGCAGGCGGGTTTCGTCGAACACCACCGTATTCTCGAACGACGCGCCGAGCGCGAAGCCGGCGCTCCAGAGCCGCGCCGTATCACCCACGCAGCCGAAGGTCCGGGCACGCGAAATATCGCGGCGGAAGGCTTCAGGCGACATATTGAAGGAGAAGCTCTGGCGGCCGATCACCGGGTTGGTGAAGTCAATCTCGACCTCGGCGCGGAACCCGCCGGCAAACGGACGCAGCTCACCGACGGAACCGCCGATCTTGACCTGCACCGGTTTCAGCACCTGGATGAAGCGGCGGACGGCGGGCTGGGTGACGATGCCGGCCTGATCGATCGCTGCGACGAAAGCCGCAGCGCTGCCATCCATGATCGGAACTTCGGGACCGTCCACCTCGATGGTGGCGTTGTCGACGCCCATGCCGCGCAGCGCGGCCAGTACATGCTCGGCGGTGGAAACCAGCGGCCCTTCGCGATCACCCAGCACCGTCGCAAAATCGGTTGCGATCACGGCGTCGGCGACGGCCTGAATTTCGCGGTCGGCCCCGTCGAGGCCGGTGCGGATAAAAATAAAACCCGCATCGACAGGCGCAGGTCCCAAGGTGAGATGAACAGGAAGACCAGAATGAACGCCGACGCCCGTCACGGTGGCTTGCGACCGAAGCGTTGTTTGGCGGCTGAACTTCATGCGATATTGCCCACTACCCGACTTCGCTCAAGCGAGCGGCCAATTTCCCCAAGGCCGATTCACTTAAGCTCCCCAAGTCACGGCAGACCATAGTCACTGCCCTAAACTGCGCCAACTCACGCTTCTTTACCGATTGTTACCCCATCTCTGCCGCATTCAGGCCAAGGGTTAACCAAATTACGGCAGCGAAAAGCGCTCATCCGGCGCGCGCATCTGACCATGAGAAGGATAATTAATCATTTAAAATCAGCTGCTTGCTCACCTGACTGCGACCACTTGTCCGCCTAAAGACGAAGGCCCCGGCGGTTCCTGCCGGGGCCTTCTCTGGTCGCCAAAGTTGTAACAAACTTCAGTTGGCCTGCCGTCTCAGGAAGGCCGGGATATCAAGATGGTCGTCACCCTGTGGCGCCGGCGCAACAGGTGCAGGGCGTCCATGCGCGTCCAGACCCTGCGGAGCGGGACGCTTCGCATATTCAGATACCGGTGATTCGTTCGAGGCGATCTGCTGCGCGACGCTGCGGGCCGGCCGGCGCTCAGGCAGCGGCGGCATCGACGGCGCCGGACCGGAGGCGCGGGCCGCGATCGGCGGCTCGGTCTCTTCGTCGCGGCGGCCGAGGCCGACATTGGCGAGGCGCTGCAGCAGCGACAGCCGGGTCTTCTGCGGATGTTCCTCCTCGCCGTCGCCGCGGGCCTGGCGGATTTCGGCCTGCGCCGGCATCGGAAGGTCCTCGAACTTCGGCATCCGCGGAGCGCGGACCGGCGAACGCTCGGCCGCCTGCGGGATGAAGGTCTCGGGAGGCATCGGCTCGTGCTGCTCGGCCCGGGCGACGTCGTGATCGGGGAACAGCGTCGGCTTCTGGGCGATCGGGCGCACGGTGACGTCCCCGTAGGAGCCCGGCTGCATCGGTGCCGAATTGTCCGGGGCAACTGCGGCGGCGATCGCTGCGAGCGCGGCGCGCTCGAGATTGTTGGCGGCAGGACGCGGCTGCTGCGGGGCGGCAGGCGCGGCAATCGGAGCGACGGTTACGCCGGTCGGCGGCTCCATCTTGGTGCGCTCGGCAAGACGCTGATTGTCGGCACGCAGGCGTGCGGTCAGATCGGCCAGCCGGCTTTCCGGCGAACCGGCGGCCGGGGCGGCGGCAGGCGCTGCGGCACGCGCGATCGCGGCTTGCTCGATGCCGGTCGCGACCACCGAAACGCGGATGACGCCGTCAAGCGATTCGTCGAAGGTCGCGCCGACGATGATGTTGGCGTCGGCATCGACTTCCTCGCGGATACGGGTCGCGGCTTCGTCGACCTCGAACAGCGTGAGGTCCTTGCCGCCGGTGATCGAGATCAGCAGGCCGCGGGCGCCCTTCATCGAGCTATCGTCGATCAGCGGGTTGGCGATCGCGGCTTCGGCGGCGGTCAGCGCGCGCTTCTCGCCGGTGGCCTCGCCGGTGCCCATCATCGCCTTGCCCATCTCACGCATCACGGCGCGGACGTCGGCGAAGTCGAGGTTGATCAGGCCTTCCTTGACCATCAGGTCGGTGATGCAGGCGACGCCCGAATAGAGCACCTGGTCGGCCATCGCGAAGGCGTCGGCGAAGGTGGTCTTCTCGTTGGCGACCCGGAACAGGTTCTGGTTCGGGATGATCAGCAGCGTGTCGACCACCTTGTGCAGTTCGGCAATGCCGGACTCGGCGGTGCGCATGCGGCGCTGGCCCTCGAAGTGGAACGGCTTGGTCACCACGCCGACCGTAAGGATGCCCATCTCGCGCGCGGCCTTGGCGATGACAGGTGCTGCCCCCGTCCCGGTACCGCCGCCCATGCCGGCGGTGACGAACACCATGTTGGCGCCGGTAAGGTGATCGCGCAGCTCGTCGATGACCTCCTGCGCCGCGGCGGCGCCGACATCAGGCTGTGAACCGGCGCCGAGGCCCTGGGTGACCTGGGTGCCCATCTGGATGATGCGCTGCGCCTTCGACATGGTCAGCGCCTGGGCGTCGGTGTTGGCGACGACGAAGTCGACGCCCACCAATCCGGCGGTGATCATGTTGTTGACGGCGTTACCGCCCGCACCGCCGACGCCGAAGACGGTGATCCGCGGTTTCAGCTCGCTGATGTCAGGGGGGGTCAGATTGAGTGCCATGGTTGCCTCTCTGGATTACGCGCGCGTTGGTTCGCCCCGGCCGGCGGCCGCGGGAGTTGGTGAAAATCGTGTGAGCCGGGATGCGGTCATCAGAAGCCCTCGCGAAGCCATCGTCCGACCTTTCCGAAGTAACCGTCAGTCCCTGTCCTGAGCTGCCGCGTACGCCGCGGTTCGACATGTTCAAGATGAGCGTATTGTGGATAGACCAAGAGGCCCGCGGGCACCGCGAACGAGGCGCCCTTCGCCTCGTTCGGCAGCCGGCCGAAGCCGAGCGGGCGGCCGATGCGGACCTGGCGATTCAGGATGCGGGCGGCCAGTTCGACGGTGCCGGTGAGCTGCGAGGCGCCGCCGCTCAACACCACTCGCGCCCTCGGCTCAGCCGCAAAGGGGGAATCCGCGAGCTTGTCCCGGACCATTTCAAAAATCTCCTCGGCGCGATGCCGGACGATGTTCGCGATCGTGGCGCGGGACACGATCTGCGGAGTCTCCCGATCATCGCCTGCGGTCGGAACGGACATCAGCTCGCGGGAGTCCGAGCCGCCGGTCAGCACCGTGCCGTATAAAGTCTTGATTCGCTCGGCATCCGCAATGCACGCTCCGATGCCGCGTGCAAGATCCATCGTGATGTGTTGCCCGCCGAGCGCAAATCCGGATGCATGCACGAAGCGGCCGCCGGAATAGGTCGCGATCGTGGTCGATCCCGCGCCCATCTCGACGACGGCGGCGCCGAGGTCGGCCTCGTCGTCGGTCAAGACCGACAGACCCGCAACATAGGGGCTCGCCGCCATGGCTTCGACGTTGAGATGGCAGCGCTCGACCACCAGCATCAGGTTCTTGGCCACCGTCGCATCCGAGGTCACCACGTTCATGTCGACGCCGAACTGCCGCGCCACCATGCCTCTGGGGTCGCGGATGCCCTTGACGCCGTCGAGCGCGTAACCGACCGGCAGCGCGTGCAGCACGGTTCGGCCCGCGCCGGTGGCGTGGCGCATGCCGGCTGACGTGACGCGGCTGATATCGTCTGATGTTACCGAGCCGCCGCGGATATCGGCAGCGGCTTCAACGAGTTGGCCGTGCAGCCGGCCGCCGGACACGGACAGCAGGACGGACTCGACGCGGACCTTGGCCATGCGCTCGGCGAGCGCCACGGCATGGCGGACCGCCTTCTCGCATTCGGCCAAATCGACCACGGCGCCGGCCTTGACGCCGCGCGACTGGATCTGGCTGTAACCGATCAGCTCGATGGCGTGGCTACGGCCGCGCAACGCCTCGTTCGGCGGTGAGGGCTTCAGCCGCGCGATCATGCAGGCGATCTTGCTGGAGCCGACGTCGAGCGAGGCCACCAGCGCGGTGCGCTTCTGCATCGGACGCGTCTTCGGCGTCAAATTGCGGTCGAGGCCGGTCATGCGGAGTCACCCGGCTTCTTCTTGGACTTCTTGTCTTTGAACAGGTCGTCGCGTGCCTTGCCGGCGTCCTCGGACAATTGCACGACCAGGCGGTCGGGCAGCCGCATGTCGACGGCGACGATGTCGCGCGAGAACAGCTTGTCCTCCTTGTCGAGCTTGGACAGCGCGGCGAGCGCGTTGCCGACGTCGTTCTCCGGCAGGCGGATGTCGAGGCCGTCCTTCAGGCGCAGGTTCCAGCGCCGTTCACCGACGAAGATCGCGGCCTTGGTCACCGAGCGCACCTGCGGATAGCGGTCGAGCAAGGCCAGGAAATCCCTGGCTCTGACATCGGCGCCCTTGCCCACCACCAGCGGCAAATTGAGGAAGCGGCGCGACACGTAAGGCTCGAGCACCGCGCCGTCGGAGGCGATGACGGAGAGCCGGCCGTCCTGCTGCCACAATGCGAACGCGGTGCGCTCGACGATGTCGATCTGCAGCCGGCCCGGATAGAGCTTCAGGATCGTCGCATCGGCGATCCAGGGATTGGCCTTCAGCCTGCCGCGCACCGTCTCGGCGTCGAGGAACAATAGTGAGGAGCGGCCGTTGACGCCGCCGATCGCAAGGACCTCGTCCTGGCTCAACTGCTTGCGGCCCTTGATCCCGACGGTGGTGATGCGGAAGCCCGCGGTATTGGCCAGCGCATTGCGGGTATCGCTGAGCGTCGCAACGAACTCGTCGACATGGCCGCCTTTGACGATGCCGAAGCCGGCACTGCCGATCAGGATAGCAAGCGTCGCGGCGAAGCCGACGCGGCGAGGCAAATAGCGCTCGATCAGCAGGATGTAACGGTTGGGCGGCTCGCGATCGATCACGGGCTGCCGGGCGGGACGCCGGCGGCGGGCGAGAACCACGCCGACATACTCGCGCAACAGCACCGCCGCTCCAATAGCGGCGGCTTTCAGGTCAGCTTGGGGCCCCAGCGATCGTAGCGATCGAGCGAGGCGTCCTGCTCCATCCATTGCACGAGCTCGTCACATGTTGTGCCCGCAGCACATCGCGGGTCCCGGCGCAGGTGACCTCTCGGCAATACCGGTGGGATAGAGTGACCCCCTGTTCCCTGGTTGCGTTCCTCGAAGCGGAAATCCGCGACAGCTCACGCCCCGGCAGCCAAGCGCTACACGCGCCGCCAGCGTTAACCTTCGGGCTTGCTGGTAAACAAACGGTAAACAGGGCGCGCCCAGAGCGTGTTTTGATCAACGCCAAGAGTACTTTGCCGCGAACTCGTTAGCATTTTAGCAACAGTGCGGGTTCCAACCGGGACTCACCGCTCGGAGGTTCCCCTCCTCGGCCCTACTTCTGCGTGCGGCGCCGGGCGAGCTCGATCTGGTCGTGCAGGAAATCGGCAAATGCGATGCCCTGCGCCTTCAGGGCCTTCGGATACAGCGACGCCGCGGTGAGCCCGGGCAGCGTGTTGGTTTCGAGATAGACCGGTCCCTTGGGCGAGACGATGAAGTCGCTGCGGGAATAGCCGGAACAGGACAGCGCACGATGGGCCCGCAGCGCATGGTCCATGATCGCGGCGCTGACATCAGGCGCGAAGCGGCCGGGGCAGATCTCCTGCGTCGACTTCAGCAGATATTTGGCAGTGTAGTCGAATGCTCCCTCCGCCGGCACGATCTCGATCGGCGGCAGCGCGAACATCGTGCCATCGGACTGCTCGAGCACGCCGCAGGTTCCTTCCACGCCCGATACGAACGGCTCGATCAGATAGTCCTCGCTCTTCGCGGCATTGCGCACAGCAACGAGGTCCTGCTTCGCGTTGATGAAGATCAGCCCGTAACTCGATCCGTCCCTGGCAGGTTTCGCAATCAGCCTGCCGTGCTCGGCGAAGGCCTGATCGATCTGTTCGAGCGCTATGCCCTGCGGCGCATTCAGCCCTGCGATCGCGGCAAACCGCTTGGCCGCGACCTTGTCGAAGGCAAGGTTCGACGACGCCGAGCCGGAGCCCGTGAAGGCGATGCCGCGCATCTCGCACATCGCCTGCAACTCGCCATTCTCGGCACGGCCGCCATGCAGACCGAGCACCAGCGCGCGCTCCTCGACCTTCGCCTGGTCGAGCGCCTCGCTGAGGCCCATGCCGCGGTCATCGGGCTTGAAGTCGATCTCGAACGGCCGCGCGTGACCAAGCAGCTTTTCGGACGTCACCGCATGCACGGTGTCGTCGACGTCCCAAAACCAGAGATCCGCATCCGGCAGCGCGCGGTGCAGCGCCTGCGCGCTTGCCACCGAGACCAGCCGCTCCTTGTTGGTGCCGCCGAAGAGAATGGTTACCCGCATCAGGTCTTCTCCATCCCAATCCGCTTGATTTCCCAGTGTAGCTCGATTCCGGAATTTTGCTTCACCCGCTCGCGCACCGTCTCCCCGAGGGTTTCGATGTCGTGTCCGGTGGCATTGCCGGTGTTGATCAGGAAATTGCAGTGCATCTCCGAGACCTGCGCCCCGCCGACCTTGAGGCCGCGGCAGCCGGCGGCATCGATCAGCTTCCAGGCGCTGTTGCCGGGTGGGTTCCTGAAGGTCGAGCCGCCGGTCTTTTCGCGGATCGGCTGCGCGGTCTCGCGATGGGTCTGCACCTCGAGCATGCGGGCGCGGATCGCATCGGCATCCCCGATGGTCCCGCGAAACCGCGCGGATGTGAAGATCACCGACGGATCGACGCCGCTGTTGCGATAGACGAACTTCATGTCGGCATTGCTGAAGGTTCGCTTCGCGCCGTCGCGGCCAATGCCGCGGGCCTCGACGAGCACATCCTTTGTCTCGCCGCCATTGGCGCCGGCATTCATCCGCAGCGCGCCGCCGACGGTGCCGGGAATGCCGAAGAAGAACTCCATGCCACCGATATTGGCGCTCGCCGCCGTCTCCGCCACTCGCTTGTCGAGCGCAGCAGCCCCTGCAGTCACAACCTCATCAGCCGCGCTGGTTTCGCCGAAGGCGCGCGGCGCAAGGCGGATCACCACACCGGACATGCCGCCGTCGCGCACGATCAGGTTTGAGCCGACGCCGACCGCATAGACCGGCAGATCTTTCGGCAAGTTCGCCAGGAAATAAGCCAGATCATCCTCATCCGCCGGCGTGAACAACACCTGCGCCGGCCCACCGACGCGAAACCAGGTCAGCTCCGCCAGCGACTGGTTGGCAAGCAAGCGCCCGCGCAACTCCGGCATCGCGGCTTTCAGGTCGGGCGTGATGTCGGGAAAGGTCACGATCACCCCAGCGCCTTCAATTCGTCGGGCAGGGCGTACGCCCATTGCGTGATGTTGCCGGCGCCGAGGCAGACGACGAGGTCGCCGGGCTTCCCAAGGCCGTGGACGATCGTTGCGAGCTCGCCGGCGTTCGGCAGCGGCACCACCTCGCGATGGCCGCGTGCGCGCAAGCCGGTGACGAAATGATCGCGGTCGATGCCGGGGATCGGCGCCTCGCCGGCGGCATAGACCTCCGCGACCACGACCGCATCGGCGTCGTTGAAGCAGGTGCAGAATTCCTCGAACAGCGATTGCAGGCGCGTGAAGCGGTGCGGCTGCACCACGGCGATGATCCTGCCGCTGTACGACTCGCGCGCGGCCTTGAGCACGGCCGCGATCTCGACCGGGTGATGGCCGTAATCATCGATCACGGTGACCCCGTTCCACTCGCCGGTCTTGGTGAAGCGCCGCTTCACGCCGCCGAAGCCTGCCATCGCCTGCCGGATCACATCGTCGGAAACACCGAGTTCATGTGCAACCGCAATCGCCGCTGTCGCGTTCGACGCATTGTGGCGGCCCGGCATCGGCAACATGATGTCTGAAATCTCGTGCGCCGCGCCGGTCTTGCGATCACGGATCGCGACCTTGAATTTCGATCCGCCCGCGATCGGCGTCAGATCCATCAACCGCGCATCGGCCTGCGGATTCTGGCCATAGGTGATGATGCGGCGATCCTCGATCTTGCCGACGAGGGTTTGCACCACGGGGTGATCGATGCACATCACGGCAAAGCCGTAGAACGGCACGTTCTCGACGAAATCGCGGAAGGCGTCCTGGATCGCCTCGAAGGTTTTGAAGTGATCGAGATGCTCCGGGTCGATATTGGTGACGATCACGACGTCGGACGGCAGCTTCAGGAAGGTGCCGTCGCTCTCGTCGGCCTCGACCACCATCCAGTCGCCGCCACCGAGACGCGCGTTGGATCCGTAGGCGTTGATGATGCCGCCATTGATCACGGTCGGGTCGAGCCCGCCGGCGTCGAGCAATGTCGCCACCATCGTGGTGGTCGTGGTCTTGCCGTGGGTGCCGGCGATCGCAACGCAGCTCTTCAGCCGCATCAATTCCGCCAGCATCTCGGCACGACGCACCACTGGAATGCGCTGTGCGCGCGCCGCCATCAGCTCCGGATTGTCGCGCTTGATCGCGGTCGACACCACGACGACATCGGCGCCGTCGACATTCTCGGCGGCGTGGCCAACCGAAACCCTGGCGCCCTTCTTGCGCAACCGATCGAGATTGTAATTGTCCGAGGCGTCCGAGCCCTGCACGGTGTAGCCGAGATTGAGCAGCACCTCGGCGATGCCGCTCATGCCGATGCCGCCGATCCCGACGAAATGAATGGGTCCGATCTCGCGCGGCAGTCTCATGATCCGGTTCCTGACATCATCGTCCACGCCAAGCGACCTTGGCCGCGAAGTGGGCGATCCAGCTTCTGTGCGCGCTTCCAATCAGCCGCGCTGGTTACTGGATGCCCCGCTTTTCCCCGGTGTGACAAGGGATTTTTCCGGGCTCCGGCCGCGGAAATGTCGCGATCACCGGCTAGCCGCGGCGACGCTCCGACGATGTGATCCTCGGTGACAGACATCTCCATGTCGCGCCGCGGCTACGCCGCCCCCGACCGCACGGACAGCGCAGCCCGCGCCTCCGCTTCATCCTGCATCTCGATGACGCGCAGATAATTTCGCAGCCGATTGGTCTCGAGCGCGCGCAGCAGCTTGTTCTGGTGATATGGCAGCACGAGTTCAGCAAGCGATTGGCTCCAGGCAGCGTCCATGTCGAACAGCACGCCGAGACCGAAGACGGCGGGTATTTCAGCAAAGCCAAATTCCCTGCCCGCCCGAAGTGACTCCGCGAGGAAATCATCGATCGCGGTCATCACGCCATTGCGCGGGCCGCCTTCGAGGTTTGCGAATGCGAATTGGCTCATGCCGCGAAATCCGCGGCCCGCAACCAGGAGCGCCTGATCCAGAGTGGCGCCCGCATCGTAACGATGGGGTTGCCGGTACTGTGCCGGGATTTGTCCGGGCGCGTAATACGAGTCACGCCGGCCGCACGGCCAGCCTACATCGTGCAGGAAGACCAGGGCGGCCTTCCCGGCGCGACGGTTGATCGCGTCTATCTGCTTGAGCTCGTGATAGACGGTGTACCAATTGTGGTCGCCATCGACGACCCAGGCGTCGGCGGCATCCAGTTCACCGAAGGCCTCGAGGCTGGTCTTCGCCAGGTGGCGAACATGCGGATTAGCCGTCAGCCAGTCGAGGAATTCGCGTTTCGGCGCGGGATCGATGCTGGTCAACTGCCCGCCGCGCACCTTGCAGTGCTCGGCGAGCAGTGCCGACATGCCGCCATATTCCGCGCCGATCTCGACGACATCTCGCGCGTCCGCCAGCCGTAGCGCTTCCAGGATCAGATCTGAAAATTCCGAGACAGAATGAATCAGCAGACCCGTCATGACGAAATCTCCTCGCGCTTTCGGTTGATCTGACGCATCAGAGTCTTGCCACTTTAGAGTCTTGCCACTTAAGAGTCCTGCCACTTTACAGTCCTGCCACTTTCATCACCAGATCCGCCAGCCGCTCCGCGGCGTCGAGCCGGCCGACGCCGCGCGCGGCCTGCGCCATCACGGTCAGCTTCGCAGGCTCGGCGGCAAAGGCCGAGATCTCGGCCGCGAGACGATCGGGCGTGAAGTCAGGCTGCGCGATGCGGATCGCGCCGCCGGCCTGCGAGAGCACGCCGGCATTGGCGAACTGGTCCTGGTCGATCGCACCGGGCAGCGGCACCAGGATCGAGGGCCGGCCGATCGCGCCAAGTTCGGCGACGGTGCCTGCGCCGGAGCGCGAGATCACCAGTTGGCTCGAGGCCAGCCGTGCCGGCAGGTCGGCGAAGAACGGCGCGAGTTCGGCATTGATCTCGAGCCGGTCGTAGACGGCGCGCACCCGCGCCATGTCCTCTTCGCGGACCTGCTGGGTGAGGGTCAGGCGGCCCCACAGCGCAGGATCAAGCTTTTCGATCGCGGGTGGGACGATGTCGCTCATCACCCGCGCGCCCTGGCTGCCGCCGACGACGAGCAAGCGCAGCGGACCGTTCACCTCTGACGAGGCATATTTCACCGCGGCGGCGGCCAGGATCGCCGGCCGCATCGGCGTGCCGACGGTCGTCGCCTTGCCGGCCAGCGCGGGATCGCGATCGAGCACGCCGGGCAGCGACGTCGCGATCGCATCGACGCGGCTGGAGAGGAAACGGTTGGCGCGGCCGAGCACCGCATTGGCGTCGTGGATGATGCCGGCCACGCCGAGCAAGCGCGCCGCGATCAACGGTGGCAAGGTCGGGTAGCCGCCGAAGCCGACGACGGCTACCGGCTTCAGCCGCCGCACCACATTGGCCGCAACCATGGTGCCATAACCGAGCATCAGCACGGTGCGCGCCAGCGAGATCGGATTGCGGCCGCGCACCGTCGCGCTCGGCACCATGTCGATACTGTCCTTGCCGAACAGACCGCTGTAGCGCAACGCGCGGCCATCGGTCGCAAGCCGCACACGCAAGCCACGCCGGATCAATTCCACGCCGAGCGCTTCGGCCGGGAACAGATGGCCACCAGTGCCACCGGCCGCCAGGAGGATGAGGGGTGCTTGAGCCATAGTGACAATTTATACCGTCATTGCGAGCGACGCGAAGCAATCCATAGTGCCGCACATGGGACGGATTGATTGCTTCGTCGCTCCGCTCCTCGCAATGACGACAGGAAACATTACGCGTAGGCGCGCAAGGCGCTACTGGCCCCTTCCATCGATTCGATTTCAGTGCGCGGACGTTGCCGCGTCAGCGCCAGCATCATGCCCACGCCATAGGCGAGCGATACGAACGAGGAGCCGCCATAGGAGATGAACGGCAACGTCATGCCCTTCGCCGGAATCAGTTGCAAATTGACCGCCATGTTGATCCCGGCCTGCACGCCGAACAGGATCGCAAGCCCCGACGCGGCAAAACGTGCGAACATGTCGTCGGTGGAATAGGCCCGCGTCAGCGTCCGGATCACGACGAAGGCGAACAGCGCCACCAGCATCAGGCAGAGGATGATGCCGAATTCTTCGGCGGCGACCGCGAACACGAAGTCGGTGTGGCTGTCCGGCAGGCTGCGTTTGGCAATGCCTTCGCCGGGCCCGAGCCCGAACCAGCCGCCGTTCCAGAACGCCTCCATCGCGGTGTCGACCTGGAAGGTATCGCCGGAAGCCGGGTTCATGAAGCGCGTGATACGGCCCGCGACGTGCGGCACCAGCAGATAGGCGGTGAACAGGCCGGCGCTGGCGGCGCCAGCGAGCCCAAGCACCCAGATCATGCGCATGCCGGCGATGAAGAACAGCGCGCCCCACACCATCGAGATCAGCATGGTCTGGCCGAAGTCAGGCTCCATCACCAGCAGCGAGACCAGCATCATCAGCAGCACCAGCGCCATCGAGGTCGCCGGCATCTCCGGCCGCTTCGTCGACTCCGCGAACAACCACGCCGCGAGCACCACGAAGGCGGGCTTGGCGGATTCGGAGGCCTGGATGTTGACCCCGAGCAGCGTGATCCAGCGCCGCGAGCCCTTGACCTCGGGCCCGATCAGAAGCGTCGCCACGATCAGCACGATCGAAACCGCGAACACAATCACCGCGGCGCGCCGGATCTGCCGCGGCGTCATGAACGACACCCCGATCAGCACGATCACCGACGGCACCAGGAACATCACGTGCCGATTGAAGAAATGGAAGGGGTCGAGCCCGATGCGGGTCGCGACCGGCGGGCTCGCCGCCAGCGACAGGATCACACCGGCCAGCATCAGCGCGGCAATCGCCGCAAGCAACAGCTTGTCGACGGTCCACCACCAGTCCGAGAACGGGGTGCGTTGGTCACGGGCGAGCATGGGCATCCCCAGATGGCAGAGGTAGCCTCCATTGGTGGCGCAGGATGGTTTCCAAGGGATTAACGGGTTGGGTAACTTTTGAGGGAGGTGTTGGGGAGCCGAGTGGCGCGCGGTTTGGACTAGGTTCGGTGTCATCACCCGCGAAGGCGAAGGCGGGTGATCCAGTATTCCAGAGACGCCGATGCTTGAGCCGATAGGCCGCGGCGTGCTGCCCGGTCAAGCCGGGCGATGACAGTTGTGGGTGGGACGCAGCTTCGCCTTCTCGCGAGCCCGTAGGATGGGTATCGCTGCGCTCCACCCATCCTACGCAGGTTCGATCTCACACCACCGGCTTCACACCGGGCATCGCAGTTACCAGATCGCGGAACGCGGCGCCGCGGATTTCGAAATTGCGGTACTGGTCGAACGAGGCGCAGGCCGGCGACAGTAGCACGACGGCCTCCGCAAGCCCGGACGCCTCCGCATCGCGCGCGGCGCTGGCGATTGCGACATCGAGCGTAACCGACATCTCGTGCGGCACGCGGTCGCCGAGCGTGCCGGCAAATTCCGGCGCGGCCTCGCCGATCAGATAGGCTTTTCGGATGCGCGGGAAATAGCCGGTCAGGCTGGTGATGCCGCCGGCTTTCGGCTTGCCGCCGGCGATCCAGAAGATGTCGGCAAAGGATGACAGCGCATGCGCCGCCGCATCGGCATTGGTGCCTTTGGAATCGTTGACGAACAGCACATTGCCGCGGCGGCCGACCTGCTCCATGCGGTGGGCAAGGCCGGGGAAGCTGCGCAAGCCCTTCTGCAGCACGTCGGTAGAGATCCCCATCGCGAGCGCACACGCCGAAGCGCACGCCGCGTTCTGCGCATTGTGCAGGCCGCGCAGCGAACCGATGCCGCCCAACCGCGCCACCTCGCTGCGCGCCGCGCCGGATGCGCGCACGATGGTCTCGTGCTCGACATAGAGGCCATCGGGCAACGGGTTCTTCACGGAGATGCGCACCACGCGCTTGCCGTTGCGATCGAGCCGGTCGGCGATATTGCGGCACCAGCCGTCGTCGACGCCGACGATCGCGGTGCCGTCGCCCTGCACGCCGGCCACCAGCCGCTCCTTCACCGCGGCGTAATGCTCCAGCGTGCCGTGGCGGTCGATGTGATCCTCGCTGACATTGAGCAGGATGCCGACCGATGGATCGAGCGAGGGCGCGAGATCGATCTGGTAGGACGACATCTCGACGACATGCACCCGTCCCATCCGCGGCGGCTGCAGCGACAGGATCGCGGTGCCGATATTGCCGCCCATCTGGGTGTCGTAGCCGGCAACCTTCATCAGATGCGCGATCAGCGCCGTGGTGGTCGACTTGCCGTTGGTGCCGGTGATGGCAACGAACGGCGCGTTGGGCGCATGACGCCGCCGCTCGCGGCAGAACAATTCGATGTCACCGATCACCTCGACGCCGGCCTGCCGCGCCAGCAGCACGCTCCAGTGCGGCGCCGGATGGGTCAGCGGCGCGCCGGGGGTCAGGATCAGCGCGGCGAAATTTGCCCAAGGTACCACACGCAAATCGGCCGTGATGAAGCCGGCCTGGGCTGCCTTGGCGACATTGTCGGCGCTGTCGTCGGCCGCGACCACCTCGGCGCCGCCGGCCTTCAGCGCATGGCAACTCGCGAGGCCGGAGCCGCCAAGGCCGAAGACCGCGACCGTCTTGCCCGCGAAGGAGGTGACGGGGATCATGGTTGGCCCACAGTCATTCCGGGGCGCGCCTCTCTGCGCGAACCCGGAATCTCTAGATTCCGGGTCCGGTGCTCGCGCACCATCCCGGAATGACGATGGTTGGAATGGAAGCGCATCAGCGCAGCTTGAGCGTGGAGAGGCCGGCGAGCGCCAGCATCACCGAGATGATCCAGAACCGGATCACGATCTGCGGCTCGGTCCAGCCCTTCTGCTCGAAATGATGGTGTAGCGGTGCCATTCGGAACACGCGCTTGCCCGTCAGCTTGAACGACGCGACCTGCACGATCACAGACACCGCCTCCAGCACGAACAGGCCGCCGATCACCGCAAGCACGATCTCGTGCTTCACTGCGACCGCGATGGCGCCGAGCATGCCGCCGAGCGCCAGCGACCCGGTATCGCCCATGAAGATCGAGGCCGGCGGTGCGTTGAACCAGAGGAAGCCCAGGCCGGCGCCGAACACCGCGCCGCAGAGCACCATGAGCTCGCCGGTGCCGGCGACATAGTTGATCTGCAGATAGTCCGAGAACACCACGTTGCCGGTGAGATACGCGATCAACCCGAAGCTTGCGGCCGCGATCATCACCGGCACGATGGCGAGGCCGTCGAGGCCATCAGTGAGGTTCACCGCATTGCCGGCGCCGACCATCACGAAGGCGCCGAAGATCACGAAGAACCAGCCGAAATTGATCACGACATCCTTGAGGAACGGGATCGCAAGCGAGGTCGAGGACACATCGCGCCCGAGCCGGACCAGCGCATAGCAGGCGGCGAGCGCGATCACCGCCTCGATCATGAGCCGAAACCTGCCGGCGAAGCCGCCATGCGACTGTTTCGTGACCTTCAAATAATCATCATAGAAGCCGACGAAACCGAAGCCGAGCGTCACCGCCAGCACGATCCAGACATAGGGGTTGAGCGGATTGGCCCAGAGCAGCGTCGACACCACCAGACCCGACAGGATCATCAGCCCGCCCATGGTGGGCGTGCCCTTCTTGGAGATCAGATGCGACTGCGGACCGTCGGTGCGGATCGGCTGGCCCTTGCCCTGCCGCAGCCGCAGATGATCGATGATCCACGGCCCGAACAGGAACACGAACAGAAGGCTCGTCGCAATCGCCCCGCCGGTGCGGAACGTGATGTAGCGGAATACGTTCAATCCGCTGCGGAATGGTCCGAAACCCGGAACGGTGTTGGAGAGATCAATCAACCAGTAAAACATTCAAAAAGCCCTATACCGCTTCTTCGTGCACGGCTTTGCCGGGAAAACGCTTCTCCAGCGCGCTGACGATGACCTTCATCTTCGAACCCAGCGATCCCTTCACCATGATCGCGTCACCGGCACGGACCGCGGCGACCGCCTGCGCTTCGAGCGCCGCCGAACTCTCGGCATAGCCTCCCCGCTTGCCGCTGGAAAGGGCATCCCACAGATTCCGCATCAGCGGACCACAACAATATACGAGATCGATGCGGTTGGCGGTGATGGCCTCGACCAGGCCGTGGTGCAGCGCGGGACCGGTCGGCCCGAGTTCGAGCATGTCGCCGATCACGGCGATACGGCGGCCGTGCGGGCCGATCTGGGCCTGCCCGAGCACGTTGAGCGCAGCCGCCATCGAGGCCGGGTTGGCGTTGTAGCTTTCGTCGATCAGCGTCGCCTCGCCCTGGCCGACCTCGAGCGCGCGGCGGACGCCACGCCCCGATGGCGCCTCGAGCTGCGACAGCGACAGCGCCGCACGCGCGATATCAGCGCCGAGCAGCGAGGCACCCGCCAGCACCGCCAGCGAATTCATCGCCATGTGGCGGCCGGGCATGCCGATCTTGTAGGTGATGTCATGATCGAGGATGTCGGCATGCACCGCGGAGCAGGTCGCATGCAACGACACGTCGATCAGCCGCGCATCGGATTTCTTGTGGGTGCCGAACGACATGATGCGGGAGAGACCGGCCTTCCTGGCCCGCCGCTGCAGCCGCGCGAATTGCAAATTGTCGCGATTGAGCACCACCGTGCCGCCGGGTTCGACCCCGAGAAAAATCTCCGCCTTGGCATCGGCGATCGCCTCGATGCCGGCGAAAAATTCCAGATGCACCGGCTCGACCGTGGTGACGATGGCGACATGCGGCCGCACCATCTTCGTAAGCGGCGTGATCTCGCCGGCATGGTTCATGCCGATCTCGAACACCGCAAAGCGTACGCCCGCGGGGCAGCGCGCCAGCGACAACGGCACGCCCCAATGATTGTTGAACGACGCGGAGGAGGCGTGCGTTTCGCCCTGCGCCGACAGCGCGCAGCGAAGCGCCTCCTTGGTCGAGGTCTTGCCGACCGAGCCGGTCACCGCGATGATCTGCGCGCCGAGCCGCGCGCGCGAGGCATGCGCGAGCTCGACCAGCGCGGCAAGCACGTCGTCGACCACCAGCAGCGGCGCATCGGCGGGAAATTTTGCGCGCTGGGTCGCCTCGACGACCGCGAGCCCGGCGCCGGCCTTCAGCGCGGCCTCGACGAAACTGTGACCGTCATGGACATCGCCCTTGATCGCGAAATAGGCCTCACCAGCCGCGATCGTCCGGCTGTCGATCGAGAGGCCGGTAACCCCCTCGGGCAGCGCGCCTTGCGTCGCGGCGCGCATCGCCTGCACCATCGCATCCGACGTCCACAACAATTTTCTCATGCCCCCCTCGCCGCCAATGCCGCCGCCACCGCATCGTGATCGCTGAAGGGCAGCGTCGTGTCGCCGATGATCTGCCCGACCTCGTGCCCCTTACCTGCCACCAGCAATGCGTCGCCTGGCTCAAGGTCCGCGATGCCGGCGCGGATCGCCTCGGCGCGGTCGCCGATCTCGCGCGCACCCTTTGCAGCGGCCATGATCGCGGCGCGGATCGCGTCCGGCTTCTCGCTGCGCGGATTGTCGTCGGTGACGATGACACGATCGGCATTCTCGGCTGCGATCGCGCCCATGATCGGGCGCTTGCCTGCGTCGCGATCGCCGCCGGCGCCAAAGATCACGACGAGCTTGCGCTTTGCGTAGGGCCGCAGCGCCTGCAACGCCTTGGCGAGCGCATCCGGCTTGTGCGCGTAGTCGACGAAAATCGGCGCGCCATTGTGCTCGCCGACGCGCTCCAGCCGGCCCTTGGCGCCTTCGAGATGTTCGAGGTTGCCGATGACGTCGTCCGCGACGCTGCCGGTGCCGATCGCAAGGCCGGCCGCGACCAGCGCATTCTCGATCTGGAATTCGCCGACCAGCGGCAGCCGGATCGTGTGCGTTCGGCGGCGATGCTCGATGACAAGCGTCTGCGCAAAGCCGTCGATCGTGGCGCCGACCAGCCGAATGCCGTCGCCTGCACCATCGGCATTGCGCCCGACCGCGATGACGCGAAGCTTGCGTGCGGTCGCCGCATCGGTCACGGTCTGCGAGCAATCATGATCGGCCGAGATCACGGCGGTGCCGCCGTCGACGACGAGATCGCGGAACAGCCGCAGCTTTGCATTGAGGTAATGCGCGACGTCAGGATGGTAATCCATGTGGTCGCGCGACAGGTTGGTGAAGCCGCCGGCGGCAATGCGCACGCCGTCGAGGCGATATTGGTCGAGGCCGTGTGACGAGGCCTCGAACGCCAGATGGGTGACGCCGTCGGCCGTGATCTCGTCGAGCTGCCGATGCAGCGCGATCGGATCGGGCGTGGTCAGCGAGCCGTAGACGGTGCGCTTGTCCGACACCAGGCCGATGGTGCCGATGCTCGCGGACACCTGGCCGAGCCGCTGCCAGATCTGGCGCGTGAAGGCCGCAACCGAGGTCTTGCCGCTGGTGCCGGTCACGGCCGCGATCGTTTGCGGCTGCCGCGGATAAAATCTTGCCGCGGCCAGCGCCAGCGCGCGGCGCGCATTCGTCGTGATGACGAACGGCACACGGGCCTCGCCTTGCGGCAGATGATCGCCGGCGACGGCCACCGCGCCGGCCTTGATCGCCGCGTCGATGAAGCGCACACCATCGGTTCGGCTGCCGGCCAGCGCAAAGAACAGATCGCCCGGCTTCACCGCGCGGCTGTCGACCGCAAGTCCTCTAACCACAAGTCCTCCGACCGCAACCGTGTCGGCACGCGGGTCGATCGCGGCGTCATCGCTGAAGAGGTCGCGAAGTCTCATGGTCTTCCAGTTGGCTGGCGCCGTGGTTCAAGCATGAACTTTCCGGATCATGCTAGGGTACGCCTTACTGGGTTGTCTTGGATGCCGCAAGAATAAGGCGGTCGGACGGCGGCAGGTCAAATCGCGGCTCGATGCCCAAAAGCGGCGCAATTCTGGCGATCACCTTGCCCCCGGTCGGCACTGCGTTCCAGCCCGAGGTGATGAAGCCATAGGTTTCCTTCAGCGACTGCGGTTCGTCGAGCATGATCAGAAGCTGGTATTTCGGATTGTCGGCCGGCAGGATCGCGGTAAAGGCCGTGAGCACCTTCTTCTTGGCATAACGGCCGTTGATGACCTTTTCCGCCGTGCCGGTCTTGCCGCCGATATAATAGCCCTTCACGTCGGCTTTTCGCGCGGTACCGACCTCGGCGTTCAGCCGCATCAGGAACCGCATCTTCTCGCTCGTCTCTGGCTTGATGACCCGCTTGGCAATCGCCATCGCTTCCTGCTCGGTCCGCTTCATGAAGGTCGGCGGAATCAGATAGCCGCCGTTCACCAGCGCATCGATGCCCATCACCGCCTGCAGCGGGGCCACCGCGACGCCATGGCCGAAAGCGATCGTGATCGTATTCAATTCACTCCAGTGTTTCGGCAGGATCGGCGAAGCGCTCTCCGGCAGCTCGGTGCGCAGGCGATCGAGCTGCCCCAACTTGCGCAGGAACGCCTTGTGCGCCTCGACGCCTTGCGACAGCGCAATGCGCGCCGCACCTATGTTGGAGGAGAACGTGAAGACCTCCTTCATGCTGATGAAGCGCCCCTTCGGCTCGTCGTCATGGATCGCGAACTTGCCGTAATGCAGCGGAGCGCGTGCGTCCCACAACGAGTTGAGATCGTATTTGCCGGTATCGAGCGCCATCGCCAGCGTGAAGGCCTTGAAGGTCGAGCCCATCTCGTAGACGCCGGTGGTCAGGCGGTTGATGCGATCGGGGTCGTGCGCTTCCTTCGGGTCGTTCGGGTCGAAGTCGGGCAGCGACACCATCGCCACGATTTCGCCGGTCCTGACATTGGAGACGAGGCCGGAGGCCGCCTTGGTGTGGAATTTTTCCTTGGCCTTGAGCAGTTCGTCGCGCAGCGCGTGCTCGACGCGCAAATCGACCGACAGCTCGATCGGCTTTTGCAGCCGATCGGTGGCGAAGCCCGCGCGATGCAGATCGGCCAGACCGTTATTGTCCAGCCACTTCTCCATGCCGGCGATGCCCTGGTTGTCGATGTTGACGAGGCCGATCAGATGGGCGACCTCGTTGCCGGTCGGATAGACGCGCTTGTTCTCGCGCAGGAAGCCGACGCCGGGAAGGCCGAGGCGATGGATATCGAGTTGCTGCTTCGGCGTGATCTCGCGCTTCAACCAGACGAAGCCCTTGCGTGATCCGATGCGGTCGCGCACCTCGCCGGTGTCGAGATCGGGCAAGGTCCCGGTCAGGAGCTCGATCGCCTCGTCCTTGTCGATGATGCGGCGCGGTTCGGCGAACAGGCTCGGCGCCTTGACGTCGGTGGCGAGGATCGCGCCGTTGCGGTCGATGATGTCGGGCCGCGCGGTCGCGATCGCGTCCTGCGAGGCCGTGTGCCGCGCGCCATGGCTGTCGGCGCCGACCGCGAACAGCACCAGGCGCCCGGCGAGCACGGCATAGATGGCAGCAAAGGCCAGGATCGCGAGGCCGACGCGGGCGCGCGCCTTCGCGGCACGGTCGACGTTGCTCCCGTACAGCAGCGTGCGGACCAGGCGCTGGCGCCAGGGCTCAGCGGGCTTCCCGGCCGGCTTTTTGGCGTTTGCCGGATCTGTCATGGCTGGTCCGGTCATTGCTGATCTCCCGGGTCCTGCTCGGGCTCTGCCGCCGGTGCCTGCTCCGCCGCGGGCGCTGGCTCGGGAATCGAGCCGGTCGTGCTGTCAGGCTGGGCGGCGGCCTCGATGGTGTCGAGCATCGCGCCGATCGGATCGCGCGCGCCGGGCCGGGCGAAGTTCGGCGGCCGCTCGGGCAGGTTCTTCAGGCTATCATACTGGTTGGCATTGATCGGCTTGAGCGGCAAATGCCGTTCGGCAAGCCCTTGCAGCCTCAGCGGCGCATCGAGCTTGGCCCATTGGGCGCGTAGCGTTGCGATCGCGTCACGCTGCTCGCGGATTTCCGCGTTCAGCCGCAGCACGCGCTCGACACGCGCCGTCGATTCCATCTTGATGCGATAGACGTAGGACGCCGCGAAGATCAGCATGCCGATGACGAGGAAATGGAGGATGCGCATCGTCAGCCTCCCCGCATCACGTCGGCGAGACGCGGCCATGACGGCGAAGCATCTGCCGCGTGCACCGGCGCGGCGGTCCGCTCAGCCGCACGCAGCTTTGCCGATCGGGCGCGCGGATTGGCAGCGACCTCGGCATCATCGGCCGTGACCGGGCGCTTGGTCAGAATCTGGAAGCTCGGCGCTGATTGCGCGACCTCGGGCCGATGCCGCGACCCGGCACTCACCTTGCCGCGCTCGGCGAAGAAGTTCTTGACGATGCGGTCTTCCAGCGAATGGAAGGACACCACCACCAGCCTGCCGCCCGGCCTCAGCACGCGCTCGGCCGCCGACAGCGCCAGATGCAGCTCGTCGAGCTCCTCATTGACGAAGATGCGCAACGCCTGGAACGTCCGCGTCGCGGGGTGGATCTCGTTCGGCTTGGCGCGCACGACCTTGGCGACGATGCCGGCGAGGGCTTCGGTCGTCGTGATCGGCGCGTCCTTGCGCGCGGCGACGATGGCGCGCGCGACACCGCGCGAATGACGTTCCTCGCCGAAGATGTAGATGATGTCAGCGAGATCGCTTTCGGAAGCCTTCGCGACCACGTCGGCCGCCGTCGGACCGCTCTGCCCCATCCGCATGTCGAGCGGTCCGGCAAGGCGGAACGAGAAACCGCGCGCCGCCTGGTCGAGCTGCATCGAGGAAACGCCGACATCCATCACGACGCCGTCGACGGTGTCGGCCCCCTGCGCGGCGCAGACCTCGGCGAGATGGGAGAAGCGGTCCTCGACCAGCGTCAGCCGGCCGCCCGCGCCGTCGACCAGATCGAAGCCATCAAGGATCGCGGTGCGGTCACGGTCGATGCCGATCACGCGCGTATCGGCAACGTCGAGGATCATGCGGCTGTAGCCGCCGGCGCCGAAGGTCGCATCGACATACGTGCCACCGGCGCGTGGCGCGAGAAAATCCACCGCCTCGCGGCCAAGCACGGATACGTGACGGGCAAGCGCGCTCATGCGCCGTCCCCGGCCGGGGCCGCGCCGATGAGATCGAAAATGGACGCGCGCAGGCTCATTGCGCCTCGAATCCTCGCGCCTTGCCAGGCCGTTCCGGTCAAAAAGTCCCTGCGAGATGCGCGCGCTGGTTCCCATCGTCGGCGGCAAATCCTGATGTCCGACCGGAATTTGCTGGGCTTCCATGGAATTTCGCGCAAAAGCGGACCTCGGCCGGCCCGAAACCGGTTCGGCTGTTCACCCCTCAGTAACGGCACTTAGCGTTAAGAAAACGTTGATGATCCGTTAGCGGAATCCGGCGCTTTTTAACCGTTCTCGAGGTGATGCGCTCGGCACACACCCCGGGCAAAATGCATCAGATGGAACCGGCCGCCGATTGCGCGGGGCACAGGGTAAAGGAATAGTAAACGCATATCGTTTACCAATCGTATTGCCGCTCTTGATTGCCGCTCTCTTGCCGGGTTTGGATTGTCTGATGGCTTCTGGTCCGTTCACGCCGTCAAATTCTGATTCGAAGCGTCAACGCGCCCTTCCCGTTCCCAGGGCCGTTGCCGACATGAAGACGTTCATCCCCGATTCCTCGATCGCCTCCGACGTGATCCCGTCGGCGAATTTCGGCGAGCGCGCCAACGGCCGGCAGCCCGACATGATCGTGCTGCACTACACCGGCATGCCCGATGTCGAGGGTGCGATCGCGCAGCTCGTCACCGCGGGCACCGAGGTCTCCGCCCACTACGTCGTGCTCGAGGACGGCCGCATCGTGCAGTGCGTGCCCGAGAGCAAGCGCGCCTGGCACGCCGGCGTGTCGCATTGGGCCGGCGAGGAAGACATCAACTCCTGCTCGATCGGCGTCGAGATCATCAACCGCGGCCACGACTGGGGCTATCCGGACTTTCCGCTGCGCCAGATCGCGGCCGTGATCGCGCTGTGCCGCGGCATCATGCTCCGCCGCAAGGTACCCTCGCATCGCGTGCTCGGCCATTCCGACGTGGCGCCTGGCCGCAAGAAGGATCCCGGCGAGAAGTTTCCGTGGCATTCGCTGGCCAATTCCGGCGTCGGCCACTGGGTGCAGCCGGCGCCGATCGTGCGCGGCGACGCGCTGAAGTTGGGGGCGATCAGCGACGACGTTGCGAAGATGCAGACGGCGTTCGCACGCTACGGCTACGGCATCCCGACCCACGGCAAGTTCGACGGGCCGACCATGGAGGTGATCACCGCCTTCCAGCGCCACTTCCGTCCTGAGCGGGTCGACGGCGCCGCCGATTATTCCACCATGGCAACGCTGCAGGCGCTGCTGACGAGCCTGCCGGAAGATGCCGTGGCGCCGGTCGTGGCGCAGACGAAGTAGTCATCGTCTCGACCCAAGGCCTGTATCAACCCCTGATCCAGAATGCACGGCCCGTCCCGCGCCTCGGCGTTAGGAACCTAGGGCGTCCAGCACCGTTCTAGTGGTCCACTCTTCCAGAGGAGACCCAAATGAAAAAAATCGTTGCGGGATGTGTGCTGTCAGTCGCGCTGGTGTCCGGTGCCCATGCCGCGTCCATCCTGTCGTCTGCACCTGCAGAAAGCTGGACCGTCACCAATTTCTACAAGCAGACGGTCTACGATCCGGGCGAGAACAAGATCGGCGATGTCGATGACGTGCTCGTTGACAAGTCCGGCAAGGTGACCGGGCTCGTGATCGGCGTCGGAGGATTCCTCGGCGCCGGCGAGAAGGACGTCATCGTTCCGTTCAACTCGGTGAAGACCACCAAGAAGAACGACAAGTGGTGGCTCACTCTCGCAGACAGCAAGGACGAGCTCAAAAGCGCTCCTGGCTTCAAATACGACAAGGCGAGCACCACCTGGGTCCCCGCCAAGTAAGGCGTTCGCAGCGTTCACTGGAGAGACGCGCACCGTTCTGGGTGCGCGTCTCCGACGTTGCATCCGGATCGCGCAACGAATAGGCAGCGCGGCAGCCGTGGATCGCCCTCACCCCATCTCAGCGATCCTTCGCGCATAGAGCCGGCGCAGCGGCTCCAATTGCGTCGCGGCGCTCGCCGCGTGATACGCCTCCCGTGCCTCCTGCTTGCGGCCGAGCCGGCGCAGGAGATCGGCGCGCACCGCGGGCAACTGGTCGTATCCCTTCAATCCGCCGCGCGCCTCCAGCGCATCGATCAGATCGAGGGCACGCGCCGGTCCGTCGACCATCGACACCGCGGCGGCGTGGTTGAGTTCGATCACCGGCGACGGACTGATCCGCAGCAGCACCTCGTACAGGCCGGCGATCTGCGGCCAGTCGGTGTCCTCATAATTGGGCGCCCGCGCATGCAGCGCGGCGATCGCCGCCTGCACCGCGTAGGATTGCGGCCGGCCCGGCATCCGCAGCGCTCCCTCGACCAGCTCGAGACCTTCAGCAATCTGGTTGAAATCCCACTGCGTGCGGTCCTGCTCTTCGAGCAGCACGATATCGCCGCTGGCAGTCTGCCGGCCGGCGCGACGCGAATCGTGCAGCAGCATCAACGCCAGCAAGCCTTTGATCTCGCCGCGCGCCGGCATCAGCGCATCGAGCAACCGCGCCAGCCGGATCGCCTCGCGCGCGAGATCCGGCCGCATCAGATCCTCGCCCGAGGTCGCGGCATAGCCTTCGGTGAAGACGAGATAGATCACCACGAGCACGCCGGTGAGACGCGGCTGCAGCGCCTCGCGCTCCGGGACCTCATAGGGAATGCCGGCGAGTTTGATCTTCTGCTTGGCGCGCAACAGCCGCTGCGCCATCGCGTCTTCGCTCGCAAGGAAGGCGCGCGCGACCTGCGCCGTCGTGAGGCCGCAAACCGTGCGCAAGGTCAGTGCGACCTGGACCTCCGCGGCAAACGACGGATGGCAGCAGGTGAAGATCAGCCTGAGCATGTCGTCGTCGAGCGTGGCATCGGACGGCTCGGCCGGCGGCGCCGCATCGAGCAGCAGCTGATGGGTCAGCGCCTGTTCCTTGCCGCGAAACGTGGTCGCACGCCGCACGCGGTCGATCGCCTTGTTGCGGCCGACATTGACCAGCCAGGCGCGTGGATTGGATGGCAGTTCACCGGTCGGCCAGCGCTCCAGCGCCACCGCGAAGGCATCCTGCAGGGACTCCTCGGCGAGATCGAAATCGCCGACGAGGCGGATCAGCGTGGCCAGCGCCCGCCCCGCCTCGTCGCGGAAGATTTTGTCGATATCGCCTGGGGTCATGAAGCGCCGGTTCCAAACAGTCTTTCCGGGGCGATGCGAGAGCATCGAACCCGGAACCTCGAGATTCTCCGGCGCGCAACCGCGCGCCGTAGCTTGTGTCTTCGACACGCCCCGGAATGACAGCCGGGCCGTCAGTTGTCGTAAACCATCACTGGCCTGACCTCGACCGAGCCAGACTTGGCGCCGGGAATCCGTGCAGCGAGGCTGAGCGCGGTGTCGAGATCCTTGGCGTCGACCAGATAGTAGCCGGCGAGCTGCTCGCGGGTCTCGGCGAATGGGCCGTCGGTCGCCAGCATCTTGCCGTCACGGACGCGAACGGTGGTTGCGGTTGTCGTGGGCTGGAGCCCGTCGCCGGCCTTGAAATGGCCGCTCTGGATGATGGACTGGGTGTATGCCCCGTAGTCCGCGGACACGCCCTTGCGGCTTTCCGCGTTCATACCGGCCAACACCGATTCGTTCTGGTAGATCAGCAACAGGTAATTCATCTCGTATCTCCTTGTGATCGGCTGGATCGCCGACACCCAGTCGAACGGGCGGCGCACAGGACGACACCGTCAGGATAGTTTATTTTTTGACCGCCTTCGCGGCCGTTATCCGCTTGACGGGACCGGCCGAAACCCCCATGCCTACGCCGTCAGTCGGCCGGACGGCCGCTCCCGCAAGTGTCGAAAGGCCGCGGGGGAGGAAAGTCCGGGCTCCATCGACATGCGGTGCCGGATAACATCCGGCGGGGGCGACCCCAGGGAAAGTGCCACAGAGAACGAACCGCTTCCTCCACCTACCTCCCCCGCTTGCGGGGGATTAAAGGGAGGGAAGTAAGGGTGAAAAGGTGCGGTAAGAGCGCACCGCGTTTCCGGCGACGGAGACGGCATGGCAAACCACACCGGGAGCAAAACCGAATAGGGACGGCAACGCGGTCAGTTCGCGCAAACGCGCGATAACACCGCAGGGCGATGTCAGGCTCGCCGTCCGGGTAGGTTGCTCGAGGCAAGGTGCAAACCTTGCCCCAGAGGAATGGCCGTCACGTACCATTCGCAGGAATGGTGCCCTACAGAACCCGGCTTACAGGCCGGCTGATGCTTCTACCATGAAGGGCTCGGCGTACTGCGCCGGGCCCTTCGCCATTTTTTCCCCGTCATTGCGAGCGCCAGCGAAGCAATCCATCGTTCCGCGTGCGCAGATGTATGGATTGCTTCGCTTCGCTCGCAATGACGGGGATGGACTCAGTGATCCATGATCTGCTGCAGCAGCGCCATCAGCGCCTCCGGCGCCGTCACGTTCGGCGAGTGGCTGGCGTCGATGTCGAAAGAGTGCCAGCCGGCCTCGCTCCTGGTGCGCTTTGCAAACTGGCCAAACGTGTCTGCCGGCGTGATACGGGTGGCGTAGATGTAGCTGCGCGGCAGGGTCGTCTCGCCGTGCTGCAACTTGAGCTTCTGCTCGAAGCATTTGATCGGCATGTTGACGCGGCGCGGGGTCACCCATTCGATGTCAGCCGCCGAGGTGTCGGGCGGGATCCCGATCGGCGGGATACGCCAGCCGTCGGCGTTCCGCGCGCCCTCCCGCATCGCCTCGATCGCCGGCGCGTTGAGATCGAACAGCGATTGCCCGTCGCGCGGCACGAAGGCGTCGACATAGATCAACTGCGCGACGCGGTCACGCGCACGGTCGGCGACGCCGGTTGCGACCATGCCGCCATAGGAATGGCCGAGCAGCACGATGTCGCGCAGGTCCTCATACTTGATGACGTTGAGCACATCCTGGATGTGGGCCTCGAGATCGAGCGACTGGGTGGCCAGATGCGCCCGCTCGCCGAGCCCGGTGTAGCTCGGAGTGATCAGCCGGTGTCCGGCGGCCTGCATCAAGGGGTGCATCTTCTTCCACGCCCATCCCGCGGACCAGGCGCCGTGACAGACCAGAAAGGTTTTGGACGAACTTGGAGTCATTGGGACGCTTCCATTTCGATTGTCGTTGAAGGCTTGCGATTTCGAATAGTACCTGCTGCCGACGTCGTGTAAACGTCGCTCCCAATCACAGCAGTCATTCGGGGATGGTCCGCAGGACCAGACCTCAGATGCGCGGTGGCGCATTGGGGAATCTCGAGATTCCGGGTTCGCTGCGCGCCCCGGAATGACGAAGGAGAAGCGGATTGAATCCGACAAGCTACGCGCTTCTGTTCTTCGGCGCGTTTGCCGGTGGCTTCGTCTCCGGCCTCGCCGGCTTCGGCACTGCGCTGATGGCACTCGGTATCTGGCTTTACGTGCTGCCCCCGACGCTTGCGGTGCCGCTGGTGCTGGTCTGCTCTGTCATCGCGCAGATTTCGACGCTGCCGTCGATCTGGAAGACCATCGATTTCCGCCTGGTCTGGCCCTTCATCCTCTGCGGCCTTGCCGGGGTTCCGATCGGCATTTTCCTGATCGCCCGCGCCGATCCGACCGTCTTCAAGCTGACCATCGGCATCTTCCTGCTGGTGTTTCCCGTTGCACTGTTTTTGCAACGCAAGCCGATGTCGATCGCTTTTGGCGGCAAATGGGCCGACGGCGCCATCGGATTTGCCGGCGGCATCCTCGGCGGCCTCGCCGGACTCTCCGGCCCGCTCCCGATCCTGTGGGCGAGCGTACGCGGCTGGGGCAAGGAGCAGCGCCGCGGCGTGTTCCAGACCTTCAATTTCACGATCCTGGCGGTCGCGCTCTGCGTCCAGATCGGCAGCGGGCTGGTGAAGCCCGAGATCGTCTGGCTCGTCATCTGCGCATTTCCGGGCACGCTGCTTGGCGCCTGGCTCGGCGCGCGGGTCTATCACGCGCTGAGCGACCGGAATTTCTCCGACGTCGTGCTGGTGTTGCTGTTTTTGTCGGGCGTCGGATTGGTGTGGAGCGGAATTGCTCCGAGATAGCGCACGCATAGCCGCCATGTGCACCGAGCGCGTTGCTTGTCGACGGCGCCGCAAAGCAGCTAATCACAGCCATCATGTCCACATCATCCTCGCACGAACGTCTTGGCCTGCTGCTCGGCTTTGTCGGCATGGCGATCTTTGGCGGCACGCTGCCGGGGACGCGCCTTGCGGTCTCGGCGATTGATCCGAGTGCACTGACCGCAATGCGGGCCGCGATCGCCGGCGTCTGTTCGCTGGCGGTGCTCGTGGCGTTGCGACGTCCGCTGCCGCCCCGCGCGCTGTGGCCGCAACTGCTGCTGACGATGGTCTGCGTCGTCGTGCTGTTTCCACTGCTGATGGCGATGGGCATGCAGCGCGTCGACGCCTCGCATGGCGGCGTGGTGTTCGGCGGCATGCCGATCGGAACGGCGCTGGTCGCCGTCGCGGTTACCCATGAACGTCCGCGACCGCTGTTCTGGATCGCTTCTCTGGTGGGCGCCGCGCTGGTCGTTGCCTTTGCGCTGCGGCAAGGCGGCGGCACGCTGTCGGTCGGCGACCTCTTCCTGTTCGCAGCCGTTGCGGTCGCAGCGGTCGGCTACGCCTTCTCCGGCAAGCTCACCGCCTCGATGCCGGGCTGGGAGGTGATCAGCTGGGTGCTGGTGATCGCGCTGCCCTTCTCGGTACCGGCGGCGCTACTGACCATGCCGGCCGATCTCCTGCAGCTTCCGCTCAAGCCGCTGCTCGGCCTGCTCTATGTCGCGCTGTTCTCGCAATGGATCGGGTTCTTCGCCTGGAACGCCGGCATGGCGATGGGCGGCATCGCGCGGGTGTCGCAGGTGCAGTTGCTGCAGCCTTTTGTCACCTTCGCGCTTGCCGCCCTGTTCAACGGCGAGACCATCACCTGGCAGATTGTGCTGTTCGCCACCGCCGTGGTGGCGACGGTGGCGATCTCTACACGGACGCGGGGGCAGACCGCGCCGCCTCCGGCTCAGCTGGTTCCGGAGTGACCGCGCGCGCCGGCGGCACCAGGCGTTTGCCGAACTCGCGGCGCAGCAGCCACAGGCTCAATGTCGCTTGCAACGTCGTGGTCGCGATCGACAGATACCAGACGTGTTCGATCGCAAAGCCGGGCCGGCTCGAGAGCCAGACTGCAGGCACCGCATAGGTGACCAGGCGCGTCGCCGAGCTCACCAGCACCGGCCTGGTGTTGCCGAGCCCCTGGAACATGCAGTTGCAGGTGAAGACCACGCCCTGCGCCACGAGATTCAGCGAGACGAGTTGCAGGAACCGCGCGGCGACCGCCATGGTCTCCCGGTCGTTCGAGAAGCCGTCGAGCAACAATCCCGGCTTCCATTGCGCCAGGATCGTGAAGGCGATCATCACGAGCGTGCCGATCACGGCCGCCTTGACGAAGGTCTCCCGCACCCGCGCGAGGTTGCCGGCGCCGAAGTTCTGGCCGGCGATTGGACCGGCGGCGAGCGCAACCGCCAGCGCCGGCATCTGGATCAGGCCGAGCACGCGCGTGCCGATGCCGAATCCCGCTTGCGCCGCCGGGCCGAAATCGCGCAACACATAATAGATCACGCCCATCCAGGCGAAGATGATCGCGAATTCGCCGCCGGCCGGCAGGCCGACATTGAGGATGCGCTTCCACTGGTATAGCTGCGGACGCCATTGCGCGGGCTCGAAGCCGACATAGCGCTCGAGCCTGCGAAAATACCCAAACAGCATCAGCACGGCGATCAACACGGCGATCGAGCTTGCGAAGCCGGCGCCGGCCACGCCGAGCGGCTGACCGGTGCCCCAGCCCGCGATCAGGACCGGTGCCAGCGCAATGTTGATGAGCACGGCGACCACCTGCACCAGCATGGTCGGCCGCACGATGCCGCTGGCGCGCAGCGCCGCCCCCATCACTTGCGTGATGAATTGCAGCGCCAGCGCCGGCATGAACCACAACAGATAGACCGTGCCTGCCTCGACGGTAGCGGTATCAGCGGCAACTGCCCGCATGTAAGGGCGCGACAGCAGGGCGCCTGCGACCAGCGTCACCAACCCGAACAGCACCGACAGGACGATTCCCTGGTTGAACACCGAATTGGCGTCGCTTCGGTCCTTGCGTCCGACCGCCTGCGAGATCAGCGCGACCGTGCCCACACCGAGCACTTGCATCAGCCCGTTGATCAGAAAGCCGGCATTGCCGGCCGCGGCCACGCCGGCGACGGCGGCGTCACCAAGGCTGGCGACGAAATAAAGGTCGACCAGCTGGCAGACCATGATCGTGATCATGCCCAGCACGATCGGCGGCGCCATGGCCAGGATGTGGCTCACGATGGAGCCGTGCGTCAGGTCTTTCATTGCCAATCCAATCTCAAAATCGATTTGTGGCGCGTGGCTTTTGCAGCCACGCGCCGCCATTCACTCCGCTGCGTCGATCCGGCCGAACTCCATCACCTGCCGCTCGAACAGGCCGCGATAGATGCCGCCCGGCCGCGCCGCGAGCGCCGTGTGCGTCCCCTGCTCGACGATCGCACCACGATCGAACACCAGGATCCGATCCATGCTGCGCACCGTCGACAGGCGGTGCGCGATCACGATCGAGGTCCGGCCCTTCATCAGCCGCTCCATCGCCTGCTGGATCAGCGCTTCCGATTCCGAATCGAGGCTCGAGGTCGCCTCGTCCAGGATCAGCACCGGCGCATCGGCCAGGAAGGCCCGCGCCAGCGCCACGCGCTGCCGCTCGCCGCCCGACAGCTTGACGCCGCGCTCGCCCACCAGCGTGCCGTAACCCTTCGGCAGCCGCATGATGAAGTCGTGCGCATTGGCAAGCCGCGCCGCCTGCTCGATCGCCTCGGCGCCGGCGCCCGGCCGGCCATAGGCGATGTTCTCCGCCAGCGAACGATGAAACAGGATCGGTTCCTGCTGCACGATCGCGATCTGGCTGCGCAGCGATTGCTGCGTTGCCTTGGCGATATCCTGACCGTCGATCAGAATCTTGCCGCCGGAGACGTCGTAGAGCCGCTGCATCAGCTTGACGAAGGTCGTCTTGCCGGAGCCGGAGCGCCCGACCAGCCCGACGCGTTCGCCGGCACGGATGTCCGCCGACAAGCCGTCATAGAGCGGCAGGCGATGGCCGCCATAGTGGAACGTCACGTCGTCGAACACGACGCGGCCGCCCTGGATGTCGATCGCCTTGGCATCATCCGCGTCGACGATGCCGAGCGGCTCGCCGTGGATCGCCACCAACTCCTCCATGTCGTTCACCGAACGCTGCAAATTATTGATGTGCATGCCGACGTCACGCAAGTAAGCGTGGATAATGTAGTAGCTGGTCAAGACATAGGTGACGTCGCCCGGCGTGGCGCGGCCCGCCGCCCACAGCAGGATCGCGCCGCCGATCACCGAGGCACGGAAGCACAGCAGCACTGTCAATTGCGCCGCTGCGGTGTAGTTGTAGTGGAACCAGGTCCGCCGCACCCGCCTGCGCCAGCGCTCGATTACGCCGGCGAGCCGCGTATCCTCGCGCGCCTCCGCACCGAACGACTTCACGACGGCGTTGCAGGTCAACGCATCCGCCAGCGTGCCGCCGACCTTGGTGTCCCACGCGTTGGACACGCGGGCAGCCGGCGCGACGTAGCCGATCGAGAGCGTCACGGTCATCGTGACATAGATCACCGAGCCGATCGCGATTACCGCCCCTAGCTGCGGCCAGTGCAGGCCGAGCAGGATCATCGAGCCGAGCAACACCACCATCGAGGGCAGCAGCGCCATCAGGATCGTGTCGTTCAACAGGTCGAGCGCCCACATGCCGCGCGTGACCTTGCGCACGGTGGAGCCGGCGAACGAATTGGCGTGCCAGTCGGTCGAGAAGCGCTGCACGCGCATGAAGGCCTGCTGCGCCACATGAGCCATCGTCTTCAGGGTGAACGGCACGATCGCCTGCAGCCCGCACATGCGCAGGATCACCGACACCAGGCCAAGTGCTACGATCGCGCCGAACGCGATCATCGCGGCGTGGCGCGCGGCGGGGTCCGAGGCGCCTGACGTCAGCGCATCGACCAGATGGCCGGAATAGACCGGCATCAGCAGGTCGGCGACGGTCGCGCCGAGGAATCCCGCGATCATGGCGGAGCCACGAAGCGGCTGCTTCAGCCAATGGCGGAACACGAACGGAAGCACGATCCGGATCGCGGCGGGTCGCTTGGTGGTTTGAACGGTCATGGCACATTCCGGCCACGCATTGTCAGCGCCGGCCGGCTCCATCTGAGGCGACGCGCGGGCGGAATCCGGCCGCAAGCGTCGTCGAGAACAATCGATAAGGCGTTGGGAAGTCTGGATGATCGGGGATCAGGCCCGATCAGAGCTGGTGCTCAATACGCGGCGGCGTCCAGCAAGAACATCGAACGCGGGCGCGCGATCTGTGTAAACGACGAAATCATGCACATCTCCCCGGTTCGAGTGACAATGCGTTGCTTATAAATGCGTCACGCGCGATTTGCAAGATGACATCGGCGTGAGTGAACGCGCTGCGATCCAAACTGCGTAACTGTGACCGTTATGACTCAATGCGCGTCGCCGCCGCCGCTCTGCCCCAAGGCAGTCGGCTTGTTCACCAACAGGATCAGCAGGCTGAGGCCGAGATAGAACAGCGCCAGCATGAAGAAGGCATCGCCATAGCCCATCACCGAGGCCTGGCGGTGCACGATCTGCGAGAGCTGTTTCATCGCCATCATGGCGGAATCGCCGAGGCCCTGCATGCGCTGGGTGAACATGTTGAGCGTCTCGACCGCGGTCGCATTACCCCAGGTCATGCGGTCATGGAGCCGCGAGATGTGCAGGTCGGTACGGTCGTTCAGCACCTGGTTGATGACCGCAAGCCCGACCGCGCCACCGAGGTTGCGCATCAGATTGTAAAGGCCGGAAGCGTTCTTGACCCGGTCCGGCGGCAGGGTGGCGAGCGCGATGTTGTTGGTCGGCACCATCGCGCACATCATGCCGATGCCGCGCAGGATCTGCGGCAGCAGCAGCTCATAGAAATCGAAATCGCGCGTGATCCAGGTCATCTGCCAGGAGCCGAGCGCGAAGGTGACGAGGCCGAAGGCGATGATGTAGCGCAGATCGACCTTCAGCATCAGCCGTCCGACCACCGGCGCCATCAGGAACATCGCCACGCCGGACACGAACATGGTCTCGCCGATCATCAGCGCACTGTAACCGCGAATCTCCGCAAGATAGCGCGGATAGATGTAGGTCAGCCCGTAAAGGCCGATGCCAATGCAGAATTGCAGCACGCTGCCGACCGCGAAGTTGCGGTTGGTGAAGGCGTAGAGATCGACGATCGGCTCCCTTGCCATCAGCACGCGCCAGAAGAAGGCGATCGCCGACACGAAGCAGATCGCGGCGCAGATCGCTACAGACGTATCCTGCAGCCATTCATATTGCGGACCCTCCTCAAGCACGTATTCGAGCGAGCCGAGGAAGCCACCCATGAAGATCAGTCCCCACCAGTCGAAGTGGTCGAGCAGCGCAAGATTCGGCCGGTCGAAATCGATCAGCATCAGCGCGCCGATGGTGATGCCGATGCCGGGCACGACATTGATGAAGAACAACCAGTGCCACGACATCAGGTCGGTGATGTAGCCGCCGACCGTCGGTCCAATCGTCGGCGCCAGCGTCGCGACGAGGCCGATGATCGGAGCCACGATGTGGAACTTGTTGCGCGGGAAGATCAGGTAGGCCGACGCGAACACCGTCGGAATCATGCCGGCGCCGAGGAAGCCCTGCAGCGCGCGCCACAGGATCATCTGCTCGATCGAAGAGGCGAAGCCGCACAACAGGCTCGAAGCGGTGAAGCCGAACGCCGAGATCGCAAACAGGATCCGCGTCCCGAGCGCGCGCGACAGGAAGCCGGACAACGGTATCGCGATCACCTCGGCGATCAGATAGGCGGTCTGCACCCACGACACTTCGGTCGAGCTCGCCGACAGGCCGGCCTGGATGTCGGTCAGCGAAGCCGAGACGATCTGGATGTCCAGGATCGACATGAACATCCCGAACACCATGATGATGAACGCAAACAGCCGCTTCGGCTGGATACGTTCCGACGCCGCCGGCGCGGCGCTCATCATCGATGGGGAGGCAGTGGTCGCGTTGGCCATGGGCTAAGGCCCGGTGCTTCTGAACACCTCTCCCCGTCGGGGAGAGGTCGGCGCGCAGCGCCGGGTGAGGGCCTTCAGATTCCACGAGAGAGCGTAACCCCTCACCCGGATCGCATCTGACGATGCGATCCGACCTCTCCCACAGGGGGAGAGGTGGACTATCGATGCGGTGGCTACTTGATCCGAATTCATCGTGCTCAAGCCCGTGCAGTAAGACTTCACTGCGGATGAATCATCATCGGCGAGTCGAGATCGCTGTTGCTGTCGGCATCCGTCGCACCCTCGGTCGTATCGACGATGGTGTAGACCGACATGCCGGCGCGCAACATGCCCTGCTTGGCAACGCTCGCGGGCACGCGAATGCGGACCGGCAGGCGCTGCACGATCTTGGTGAAATTGCCGGTCGCGTTGTCGGGCGGCAGCAGGGTGAACACCGAGCCCGCCGCCGGTGCGATGCTGTCGACGATACCTTCGAACTTGCGGAAGCCGTAGGCATCGACCTTGATCGTCACCTTCTGGCCCGGACGGATGCGCTTGAGCTGGGTTTCCTTGTAGTTGGCATCGATGAACACGTCATCGAGCGGCACCACATTGCCGAGCCGCTGGCCCATCGTGATGAAATCGCCGACATTGACCAGGCGGTTGGAGAACGAGCCGTCGACCGGCGCGCGCACCGTTGCGAAGTCGAAATCGCGCTCGGCCTTGGCGAGCTGGGTCTGTAACTCCGCGAGCGTGGCGCGGGCCTCGACCTGCTGCGCCTTCGTCACCTCGACATTGTCTTTCGCGGCGTCGTAGGCCGCCTGCGCCGATCGCACCGCGGCAGCGCCCTGGTCGCGGCCGGCTTCGGAGACTTCGAAGGTCGCCCGCGAGGCAAAGCCCTTGTTGCTCAGTGCCTGCTGACGATCGAAATCGAGGTCGGCGCGCTTCTGGCCGGCCGCCGCGGAGACGAACTGCGCCTGGGCCTGCTCGACCGCACTCTGCTGCGCGATGACCTGGCGGCCGATGCGATCAATCGTCGCCTGCTGGGTCGCGATCCTGGTGCGTGCAGCATCGACCGCGATGCGATAGTCGCCATCGTCGATGCGGAAGATCACGTCACCGGCGTGCACCAGCGTGTTGTCGCCCGGCAGGATCGCAGCGATGTGACCCGAAACACGCGCGCCCAGCGTGGTGTTGTTGGCACGGACATAGGCGTCGTCGGTCGCGACGTAGAAGCGCCCGACCATCAGATAGTAGGTGCCATAGCTTGCGGCGGCGAGCGCCAGCAGGCCCACCAGACCGATCATGACGAATTTCCGCCGGCTGGATTTCGGCGCCGCAGTTGCCGCGGGCGGAGCAGCCGCCGGTTTGTCCTCGGGCGCAGGCGCGGCCGGCGTCTCCGCGGGACGGCGTCTGGCTTCTTCGTTAGCTTGAGTTGGGAGTTGCGCCGCGGCTTGAACCTTGGCCTGCTCGCCAGGATGGGCGGTGGCGTCGCGCAGCGGCTCGTCAGCCTCAGGCCCGGAACGGACGATGCGGGCGGCCTGGTCTCTCGCTGCGGCCATAATTGGCTTCCCCACAAAAAAAAATCCCGATGCGCGCACGGCCGCAACTCCGGCTTCGCGGTCATCGTCATCGATAAGTAGCATTGACCGAACGGTTCGGTCAAACTATATTCCCGTCTTACGCACTATACTGCGTCGATTCTTACCCTGCGTATTTTGGGTTGAATTCTTTCCTAAGAAGCTGAACCAATGGTTGCATCGCCCCAAAACCCGCTCCGCCTCGTCGGCGAGGAGGACTCCTCGAAGCGCCGCCAGATCCTGGACGGCGCCCGCAAGGTCTTCATGGACCTTGGTTTTGACGGCGCCAGCATGGGCGAGATCGCACGTGCCGCAGCCGTCTCCAAGGGCACGCTGTATGTCTACTTTCCCGACAAGGCCGGGCTGTTCGCCGCGATCGTCGAGGAGGAGAAGCTCGAGCAGGGCAACACCGAGTTCAATTTCGATCCCGAACGCGATGTTGACATCACCCTTCCCGAGTTCGGCCGCGCCTATGTCGGGGTGCTGTGCCGGGCCGGCGGCGGCTCGGCGCTCCGCACCGTGATGGCGATCGCCGAGCGGATGCCCGAGCTCGGCAGCCGGTTCTATACCCACGTGATCGCCCGTACCATCGATCGCTTCGCCGCCTATCTGGAAGCGCGCGCAGCACTCGGCGAACTCGTGATCGACGATTACCAACTCGCGGCCCACCAGTTCATGCAGATGTGCCAGGCGACGCTGTTCCAGCCGTTCATCTTCCAGGCCAAGCCGTCGCCCTCGCCCGAGCAGATCGCCAGCGTGGTCGACAGCGCCGTGCGCGTCTTCTTCGCGGCGTACCGGCCGAAGGCGGGTTGACAGGGTCACGCTGGCGCGGAGCGGACTTTGTCCGCCGCAGCCTTTTTGTCTGCTGGCTCCTTGGCGAAGGCAGAATCAATCCATCGCGCGGCAAACTGAAATGATGAGGTGAGAGCTTCGCCTCGCGCGGACCTGCGTGCAAATGACGCACGGTCGATGGCCTGCTGCTGTGAAGCAGCTCATAGTGCGGTTATTCATCGTACTTTTATACCTGAGGTTGAGCGGCCCGGAGGCCGGTTCGGCATCGCGCGATCAGCACGCTGCCCTCACTCAGCACCAGAGGTGTCACATGGCGTTCCTGTTCTTCAATTTCCGCAGCATGGGCCTCAGCGAAGCCCTGGCCAATGTCGGCGAGCTCAAGGGCGTCGTCGCCAATACGTTGAAGCAGGACGGCTTCACCGACGTCGTCAACACGCAGTCCGAGGTCGCCGGAAACAAAAACCGCGTGCGCGTCTCGATCCTGCACTTGCATATCGTCGACCGCCAGTTCTGGCAGGTATTCATGGCCGGCGGCGACACTGCGGCCACGCAGCAGACGCTCAACGAGGTCGTCAACAAGGTCGAGCACCTCGCCTTCCTTTAGAGCGTTTTCGAGCGAAGTGGACGCCGGTTCGCGTGAAGAAAACGCGTCAAACAAAAATCCAGAGCTTCGGTTC
Organism: Bradyrhizobium genosp. P; assembly: GCF_049949265.1. NCBI lineage: Bacteria > Pseudomonadati > Pseudomonadota > Alphaproteobacteria > Hyphomicrobiales > Nitrobacteraceae > Bradyrhizobium > Bradyrhizobium genosp. P. The sequence continues at coordinate 7,954,572 of NZ_CP188195.1, forward strand.
TGATTCAATCAGAACCGATGCTCCAGCCAAACAAAATCCCCCGCAGAGAACCGCAGGGGATTTTGCCCGTTGTTAGTTCGGTTAGTTCGCCGCTGCGTTGATCTGCGCCGGCGCGCTCCGTTCACCCTGCTCCATCTCCTCCGGTAGCCCGGCGAAGCGGCGCAGCGCCTGCGCCATCTTCACGCGGCCGCCGACACCGGTGATGATGACGTCGACCATGGTGTAGGACGAGTGGAATTGGCCGTGTGCCTTGAACTGCTCGACCGGCACGCCGGCCTTTGCAAGCGCCTCGGCATAGGCGATGCCCTCGTCGCGCAGCGGGTCGAACTCGCAGGTCACGACATAGGCCGGCGGCAGGCCTTCGAGCTTGCCACGCAGCGGCGAAGCGCGCGGATCGGTGCGGTCGGCGGGCGAGCAGTACAGGTCCCAGAACCAGAACATCAGCCCGCGCGTCAGGAAGTAGCCGGTCGCATTTTCGATGTAGGACGGGCGATCATAGGTGCAGTCGGTGACCGGGCAGACCAGCAGCTGTCCCGCGATCTCGGGCCCGCCGCGGTCGCGTGCGAGCTGGCAGGTGACCGCGGCGATGTTGCCGCCGGCGCTCCAGCCCGCGACCAGCACCGGCCCGGCCCGGCCGCCGAGCTCGGCGGTGTGCGCGGCGATCCAGCGCGTCGCGGCGTAGCCGTCCTCGGCCGCGGCCGGGAATCGATGCTCCGGCGCGTGGCGATAGCCGACGCTGACGACGATCATGCCGGTGCGCCGGCACAGATCGCGGCAGAACGGATCGTCTGACAGTTCGTCGCCGAGCACCCAGCCGCCGCCGTGGAAGTAGACGACGATCGGATGCGGCCCCGGCGTCGCCGGCCGGTAGAGCTTGTAAGGCAGCGGACCGTCAGCCCCTTGCAGCATGCCGGTGCCGAGCTCGCCGACCGGCCGTCCGGCCGGACGGGCCTGGTTGAACGCATTGAGGAAGTCGCGTGCGCCCTGAGCGCCCATCGTTTCGATCGGCGGCAGGTTCATCCCGGCAAGCATGTTCAGCACCAGCCGCACGTCCGGCTGCAGCCGCACCACCTCGCCGTCATTGCATTGCGCGGCGACGCCGGGACCACTGAGCTTGAGGCCCAGCATGCCGCAGCTTGCGACCTCGTCGCAGATGCTGCGGTACGGACCGACACCGCCGGTATAGGGCATCACGCCCTGTGGCTTGCCGGGTACGTTGGCGCCCGTGTACCAGGTGTTGGCGAGCCGATGCAGCGTCAGGGTCGCGCAATCCGCCATGTGCCGCTCCCAGCCGGCCTGTGCCGTCTCGGTCGCTTCCGCGGTGGTGAAGCCGGCGTCGCGCAGCGCCACCAGGCGGTCGACCACCCAATCGACATGCTGCTCGATCGAGACGGCCATGTTCGACAGCACCGATGGGCTGCCGGGGCCAGTGATCATGAAGAGATTGGGGAAGCCTGCGACCATGAGCCCGAGATAGGTCTGCGGTCCGTGCGCCCAGACATCGGACAGCGACTTGCCGCCGCGTCCTGAAATCGGATGCACCGCCATGATCGCGCCGGTCATCGCGTCGAAGCCGGTAGCGAACACGATGACGTCGACCTCGACGCTGCGCTTGTCGGTGGTGATGCCGTTTGCCGTGATCGCCTTGATCGACTCCTGCCGCAGATTGACCAGCGTGACGTTGGGACGGTTGTAGGTCGCGTAGTAATTGGTATCGAGGCAGGGGCGCTTGGCGCCGAACGGATGATCGTGCGGGCTCAACGCCGCCGCGGTCTCCGGATCCTTCACGACGTCGCGGATCTTCTCGCGGATCAATTCGCCGACCAGCCTGTTGCCATCGACATCGACGCCCTGGTCGGCCCAGAGCTGCGTCAGGATGTGCACGAGATCGCCCGCAGCCCACGCCTTCTCGAAGCGCTCGCGGCGCTCGGCGTCGCTCAACTGCCAGCTCACCGCCGTCTGCTGCGGATACGGCACGCCTGCCATCGACGCGCGCGCCTGGTCGCGATAGGCGGCGCGGTCGGTTTCGAACAAGCCCTTGCGATCCGCCGGCTGCGGACCGTTGCCCGCCGGAAGCGCGAAGTTCGGCGTGCGCTGGAACACGGTGAGCTGCGCGGCCTGCGCTGCGATCAGTGGAATCGACTGAATGCCCGACGATCCCGTGCCGATCACCGCAACGCGCTTGCCGTTGAGGTCGACGCCGTCATGCGGCCAGCGGCCGGTGAAATAGATTTCGCCCTTGAAATCCTTGACGCCGTCGATCTCCGGCGGTTTCGGCGACGACAGGCAGCCGGTCGCCATGATGTAGTTGCGGCAAGAGACTGGCGCGCCATGGCTGGTCGCAAGCTGCCAGCGCTCGCTCGAGTCGTCCCATGTCGCCTGCGTGACCCTGGTGCCGAAACGGATGTCGCGGCGGAGATCGTAGCGGTCGGCGACGAAGCCGAGATAGCGCAGGATTTCCGGCTGGGTCGCGTATTTCTCCGACCAGGTCCAGGCCGTGTCGAGTTCCGGATCGAACGTGTAGCTGTAGTCGATGGTCTGGATGTCGCAGCGTGCGCCGGGATACCGGTTCCAGTACCAGGTGCCGCCGACATCGCCGCCCTCCTCGAGCACGACGGCGGAGAAGCCGGCCTTGCGTAGCCGATGCAGGAGATAAAGGCCGGCGAAACCGGCGCCGACGACCGCGACGTCGACCCGCTGTGCGGTTCCGCTGTGCGTTGAATCCGAAGCGCGTGCTGCAACTGCTGCGTCTGGCATGCCATCCTCCCGTGCGTTTTGATTTTGCCGGAAGGCTAGTCCTGCGCTGTCAGTTTGTCATCACGACAAGTGCAATCTCAGGTCACCATACTTGTGACGAATGCGACCTGGAGCACGGCACTCAGCGCCTCAACGCAACTGCGCTAAACCGATCGCATCAGCCCGCCGTCGACGCGGATGTTCTGGCCGGTGATGTAGGCCGCGCCGTCCGAGGCGAGGAAGGCGATCGTCGCCGCGATCTCCTCGGCCTTGCCGTAGCGCTGCATCGGCACGCTCTGCCGCCGCTCTTCGTTCGCCGGCAGGCTGTCGATCCAGCCCGGCAATACATTGTTCATGCGGACATTGTCGGCCGCATAGCTGTCGGTGAACAGTTTGGTGAAGGCTGCCAGGCCCGCGCGGAACACCGCCGAGGTCGGAAACATCGCGGTTGGCTCGAACGCCCAGGCGGTGGAGATATTGATGATCGTGCCTGACTTCTGTGCCTGCATGATCGGCGCGACGAAACGCGTCGGACGGATCACGTTCATCAGATAGACGTCGAGACCGGTGTGCCACTGCTCATCGGTCAGTTCCAGCACGGCCGCCCGCGGTCCGTGGCCGGCGCTGTTGACGAGCGCGTCGATGCGGCCCCAGCGCGCCATCACGCCGTCGACGGCGCGCTTCAGATCGTCGTTCGACCGGTTCGAGCCGGTGAAGCCGAGACCGCCGAGTTCGTTCGCCAGCGCTTCGCCCTTGCCTGACGACGACAGGATCGCGACCTGGAATCCGTCTGCCGCCAGCCGGCGCGCCGCCGCGGCTCCCATGCCACTGCCGCCCGCGGTGACGAGCGCGACTTTCCCTGCTGCCATGATCGATGATCCCGTTGATGACGAACCCGACGCAAGGTCTATCATCAGGGATCGCGCGGCGCGACACCCGGCCTGCCACGCGATGGCCGCAGCTACTTCCGGACGATCTGTTTTGACGCAGCGTCGAACCGGGCGACGGGCCGCTCCATCTGCCAGAGTTCGACATCGTGGCTGTCGACGAGACGGCTGGCGGACGTGACGGCGGAATCATCGTCGCCGCAGTCGATGTTAACCACGGCAATCGGTCGGCTGTGCAGCCCAACGATATACGCACGATAAGCCGTCATCCTCGCCTCCATGTCGCGCGAACTGTGGAAATGTTCGCCTGGAAGATGAGCGCGACGACGTATGAATTCGAGAAGGAAGGTTGCGGCACTTTGTAAAGACGGAATAAGTGCCGCCAAGCCAATCCGCACGATCACGCGCGCGGCGCATCCTTCAGTAGCTTCGTCACCGCCGTGACCAGTTGGTCGGGTGAAAACGGCTTTTGCAGCAGCACGCTGTCCGGCACGCCTCTGGTCGGCCACTCGTCGCCGCCGCCGCCGGTGATATAGAGCACGGGGAAATCTGGATCGACCTCGCGGGCGCCACGCGCCACGCGCCAGCCGTCGAGCCGGCCGAGCAGGCGGATATCGGTGACCAGCGCGCTGTATTTGGTCCGAAACGCTTTCAGCAGCGTCAACGCTTCCTCGCCGGAGCCCGCGATCGCAGGTTCAAAGCCGCCGTCCTTCAGGGCGTCCTCCACCATCATCTGAAGGTCACGATCGTCTTCGATGACGAGAATGATCGGCGCGTCTTGCAAAACTACCCCCAAAGAATCAGCCGGGGCCGCCCGGCTCCGCAAGCATATGCAGCAAATAGTGGCCACCGTTTGCGCGGCAGCCCGGTAGAAATACGGACGCGAGAGGCGCCCTACTCGTCCGCTGAGTCGTCCTCGTCGTTGGCCGCAGGCTTGCCTCGTGGGGCGGCCGGCCGGCCACCAAGCGATCCTGTGGCATACGGATCGCGCGCTGCATAGGGGCCACGGCCGCCGGCGCGGGCGGCAACTTCCTCGCCCGAGACGGCGGACGGCTCGCAGATCACGCGGCGGCTGGCGCGGCGCATCAGGTCCACATGGATGTGGTCGTAGTGATATTTGTTGGAGCCCGGCGCCAGTACCGTGTTGAACTCCCGGCAGGCGGCAGCCTGCACGTCGCGCAGAAAACCCTGCTCCTCCGGTAGGCCCTTCCAGCCGTCCTTGACGCTGATGCGGCGGCCGTCGGCGAGCGTGAAGGCCGCGATATCAAGCGCGTTACCGAAGGCGTGCTCGGAAATATGCGCGTTCGGATTGCCGTTCATACCGCGGCAGGAATAGGCGGAGATCTGCTTGATCTCGACCACCCGCGCACCGAACCAGCGCTGCGCCGCCGGCTGCACGGAATCGGCAAGCCAGTGCTCCAGCACCGAGACGATCGGGCATGCCAGCGTCGCCGCCGGCTTCACCGCGACCGGACCAACCGCCATCACCTGGTTGCCGACAGGCGGGCCGAGCCGCGGCGGCGGTGCCGCTTCCTGCTGCTGCGAGTAAGGTGCCGGCGAATAGGGTGCGCCCGCGCCCTCACGCTGCGGATTGGCCGGCAGGCCCGGATAATAAGGTCTGGAGCCGCCCCTCGGATCGGGCGAACCTTCCGCCGGCAGGTCGATCTCGTCCTGCTGCGGGGCGACGCCCGGCGCGGTCAGCGAGACCGGCCCGTTCGGCTGGCTGCCATAGCCCGGCCGGCTCACGACCTGGTCGGAATAAGGCGCCTGCGCGGGCGGTGGGCTCTGCTGCGGATTGATCGGCCAGCGTGGCTGGTTGCCGATCGGCGCCGGGGGACGCAGATCGTCGGCAAATCCGTAACTCGGGCTGGCCTCCCCGATCGCGGCCACTTTGAGTGGGAATTCCGCGCCGCAGACGCCCGGACCCGAGATCGGGTCGATGCGAACGAGGTCGGCGCTCTCCCTGACGGCGCCGGATTTCAGGCATGCCGCCTCTGCCTCGGCTCGCCACGGCTCGCGCTCGGCGGTCTGAAACAGACCGCGGCCGCAACCAGCTAGCGAAACAAGGACAAGGGAGCCGACGAGATACAAACGAACTCCACGCGTCATGCGCGCAGGTTCGGCTAATTTATTTAAAGACTCTTCAACGCATTGAATTCATGTGTTCTTAACCATGCGGCGGAACCCGGCGCCAACATCGAGATGCCGGGAGGGACAGCAGCGCTGACTTTTTTGGCCGGGAACGTCTTGCTAGCTTTGTCGTTAATGCGGGCAGCGTTGTGAACCAAGGGAGCATCCCAATGGACTTCGCGAGTCCTCTGCTGAGCAAGCTGAGCATTGTGGCCGCGTACATCGCGTTCGCCTTCGTCGGCGCCATCGTTCTCGGCGTTATCTAGGCACCAATATCGGACCAGAGTTTCGCCCGGCGGCTGTCCCGCCGGGCGCGTTGCGTTTGTGTCCGGGAATGTGCCGACAATCATCTCAGAAATTCGAACCGCGCGTGCGCTTCAGCATATTGGTGTAGATGTCGTTGTCGGCATGGGCGGCGGCGCTGCCGAGCAGCAGCAGCGCAACCAGACTCAGGCGTTTCATGTTGGCCTCCTTCGCGTCACGGATAGCGTTGACCTCCATCGGTCGCGCGCGACGGGACGGCCGGTTCGAAGCCGATCGATTACAAATTGGACATTTGCCGGGTCAGGACCGCGGCTCGGACTGGATCTGCTGTTGCGTGATCATGCGCCGCGGCGCGGGCGAGGCACGGGTCCAGTTGGTGCCGGTGCAATAGAAGCCGCCGAACGCGCAGGCTTCGACCCGCAGCGTATTCGCCCCCTTCGTCTCCATCGTGCCGTAATGGGTGTTGCCGCTGTCATGGCTGTAGACGTTGCCGCTCCACTGCGCGCCCTTCTTCGGCTTCATGTTGATCAGAACAGCCTCGCCCAGGTCGCGCGTTTCCTTGTCGAGCGCGTAGCCGCACAGCGCGCGGCCGCAGAGGCGGATGCGGACGAGGCTGTCGGTCTCGGTCTGCCAGTCCCCGATCGTCCCGTCTGCCGGTTCGTCCTCGGCCACCCGCGACACCCGCGTGGCCTGCTGTGCCGGACGCACAGGTTCGGCCGGCCGTGCCACCGGCGACTGAGGTGGCGGCGCGGGCGGGATGACGACGACGGGTGGCGGAGGTGCGGTGACGATGCGCGGCATGGGCGTCGGTGAAGGTGGTGGTGCGGCGACCGGCGGCAGCGCGGGAGGAGATGCGGTCGCAAGCCGAGGCGGATTGCTTTCGGCCGCTACCGCGGAGATCGTCCCCGTCGTCGCGGGCGCGGGCGGTGCCGGCTTCGCCTGGCGGCCTTTGTCGCCGCCGTCATCCCGCCGGGAAACGCCGGAGACCGAGACGCAGGAGACCGAGCGGCACCGCACCGAGTTCGATTTGGATCCGATGGCCGCCGATCGAAAACGAGATGCCGTTGCCGGCATGAGCGGACGGACAGAACAGCATCAACGCGGCAAGTAAACAGAAGCGCTTCATCGAGGCCTCCCGGGTAACGGCATGACGCTGGCCGCGTGGCGCTCACGGCGCTGTGAGCTGAGTCACGTGCTCCACCCGTCCGATGCGCACCGCCTCCTGTGAGGCCGGTCACAGAAGACGGCGGTGGCGGCGCGTAGCGTTGCGATCAGATCGATGCAACAGGCGCACCCGCCGCTCAACGCTCAAGGAGGCTCTTATGAAAAGGCTCGTTGCGATCGCCGCGCTGCTGATGGCCACCACCTCCGCCCAGGCCGGTGGCTCCGGCATCACCTTCCAGATCGACGGCCAACGCATCCATGTCGAGGCGCCGCGCAATTGCAATGCGCTGTCGTGCATCCGGATCGAGGCGCCGGGCTATAACGGCACGATCGGCAACGTCAATCTCAAAGGGCTCGGCTCCAAGAAGGACGACGATGACGACGTCGCGTCGAGCACCGACCCGGTCGCGCCCGCGCCGGTTCAGGCTGCGGCGCCACAGCAGCAACCGGCTGCACCGGTTGCGGCCTACGTCGCACCGCCTGCTCCTCCTGCTCCGGCAACGATGGTCGCAACCGCAGCGCCCGCGCTTGTTGCGCCAGCTCCTGCGCCGGTCGCGGCGCAGACTGCGCCGCAGCCGGTCCCTGCTCCCGCCGCCGCAGCACCGGCACCCGCTCCGACCGGGCCGATCGGCGTCTGGGCCACGGAAGAGAACAAGGGCAACGTCCGCGTCGAACAGTGCGGCACCAATCTCTGCGGCTATTCCGCCAAGACCAACGAGCGAATCCTGATCAACATGAAGCCCGATGGCAACAAGTGGAGCGGCCGCATCCACGATCCCGACTCGAACCGCAACTACGACTCGACGATCGCGATGAAGGGCCCGAATGCGATGCGCGTGCAGGGTTGCGCCTTCGGCGGCATGTTCTGTGGTGGCCAGACCTGGAGGCGCGTCAGCTAAACACTCCTACGAGACGGATGTCCGCTGCCGCGCGAGCGATAAGCGGACATCAGCCATTGCTCCCGGAGCCATCTATCGACAACCTCAATTGCCGTGTTCAAGCCCAACTGCCCGCTTCAAGCGGATCATCCGAGGCGGTATAAGAACCGCTCTGTCGAGGTGAATCCGCGGAGGACGGCTGCGATGGCGTTGACGGCTCTTGATCTCGGCCTGCGCGGTGCGGTGGTCGGGCTATTCCTTGTGGTTTGCGCGGTGCTGCTGCTGCGCTACACGACGGTCCACCGCGCCGCGAGCCTGGGTGCGGCGATGGGCGTGGCCGGTGCGGCCTACGCGATTTCGACGGCGCCGTTCTTTCCGACCTGGTCGTTCGGGTGGAGTTCTCCCTTCGTCGCCCTGGGCATGAGCTCTCCCGTGATCCTGTGGCTGTGGGCGCGCATGATCTTCGACGAGCATTTTGCGTTGCGCCCGTGGCACGCGGCCATTTGGGTGCTGATGGCCGGCCTGGGCGTTGTCGCCTTCAACGGCTGGACAAGCTGGCCCGGCCTTGCCGCGACATCCGGACGCCTGCTGGCGGCAGCATCCATCGGTTTTGCCTTGCTGGCGGTCGCCCAGACCCCGAAGGGATGGCGCAAGGCGATCACGACCGCACGCGGCCGGTTGCTGGTCGCGTTATTGATCGGCATCAGCAGCCAGATCGTGCTCAGCGCTTCCGCAGGGCTCGCTGGAATCCCGAACCGGTCCATCAGCCTGACTGTCGCGTGCGGCCTCGGTGCATTCGCACTGATGTCAATCTGGATGATGCTGTTCGATCCGCCCGAGAGCCAGCCGGCTGCGGCCGGCGCAGGTGCCGGTGACGCCGACCGGACCTCGAGGTCGTTCGTGCGCGCCGCTCCATCCAGCCCCGACCGCGCGTCGCTCAATCGTCTGGAGTACCTGATGACCGCGCAGCGGGCTTATCGGCAGGAAGGGCTGACCATAGGCTTGCTGGCGGTCAGGCTTGGGATGCCGGAATACCGGTTGCGCACCCTCATCAATGACGGGCTGGGCCACAAAAACTTCAACGCCTTCCTCAACCGCTATCGCCTCGACGAGGCCAAGGCGGCGCTGGCCGATATCGGCCAGGCCGAGGTGCCGGTGCTGACGATTGCCCTGGATGCCGGGTTCCAGTCGCTTGCGCCGTTCAACCGGGCGTTCAAGGCGGACACCGGATTGACGCCGACCGAATTTCGCCGAAGTGCCGTTGCGGGGCAGAACATCCATGTTGAGCTCGAAATTGCCCGTTCGAACTGACAATTCGATCCTCGATTTCAGAATTCGATAGGCGCCCATCCGCGCGATCTGCCTAGCTGTGCCGTAACGACTCCGTTTCGGGACCTCGCAGGTGAACAAGGTTGCAATATCGGCCGTAGTGGCGCTCGGCCTCCTGGCTCAGCCTTCGATGGCCGTTGCCGCCGCGGCAGGGGTGATATGGCAATGCCCCGAAGGCTATCAGGTCCATGAAGGGCTGAACGTCGATTTTCCCCACAAGGGGGTCAAGCAGTCGTTCTGGGTCTATCCTCCGGCCAACGGTGCGAGCCCGGCGCCGGTATGGATGCCGCTCACGGGCACCGTGGAATCCACCAACGACAACCTCACCGTCCCCCGCAGCGGCGCGAACGCGCTGATGGCGCAACAGGGCTTTATGGTGATCGGACCGGTGCGCCAATGCGCCGACGGCGAGCCCGCCTATGCCGGTCCACGCTGCAACGGCCCCGGCATCGATGGCTGGAACTGGCGACCATGGAATGAAGGCCGCGCGGCCAACGCAAGCGGCGAACCATGGAAGCAGGACGCCGGTCACGATGCCAGCTTCTTCCAGGCGGCGATCAAATGTGCCGGGACCAAATGGAAGCTCGATCCCGACCGTCTCTATATCGGCGGCATCTCCTCCGGCGGCACCATGACCAACCGGGCGCTGCTGTTCGATTCCGATTTCTGGGCCGGTGGCATGCCGATTTCGGGCGAATGGTATGTGACGCGCGACGACGGCAGCGGATTGTCATTCAATGACGCGCGCAGCTTCGTGGCCGCCAATCCCGCAAAAATCATGCAGGGCCGGGTCGGCCCCTTTCCGCTGCCGGCGCGGCTTGGACCGATGATCGTCATCACGGTCTGGGGAGGCGACAAGGACCTGTGGAATTGCGGCCCGTCGATTGGCCTGTGTGCGGACTACCGGCCGGCGACGCAGGCAAGCTCCAACTTCTTTGCGAGCCAGCCCGACGTGGTTCATGTCGCATGCAGTTCGACCCACGGGCACAGATGGCCCCAGATCAATACCCAGGCCTTTAATACCTGGGCCCTGAAGACGATGGCCTCGCATCCGAAGGGCACGAGCGCAAAGGACTTCGTCCTCAGGCCGCCCCCGGACGGTTATCAATGCCGCATCGGCGCCTTCACCGATCACTATCCGGAGCCGGGGTGATCGCATGGGCATCTCGCACATCAGCAAATGGCTTTCAGCACTGTTGGCGTTGGGTCCCAGCATGGTCCTGATCGTCTCCGCTGCCTCGGCCGACGATCTCGCGTCCGGCAAGGCGCTGTACGAACAGCGTTGCGCCGGTTGCCATGATCGCGCCAGCGATCGCACGCCATCCCGCGAGATCCTGTCGCGCAATCCGCCCGCCTTCATCCTCAACGCCATGCGCGAGGTGATGGCGCCGATGGCGACCGGCCTGTCGCAGGACGAGATGAAGGCGGTCGCGTTGTATCTTAGCGCTGCCGCGCCGCAACCCGGTGATCCGAATCCGAACGCGATCTGGGGACCATCATCCTCGCAACTGCCGCTCGACGGTCCCAAATGCGAGGGCCCACCACCGCCGATCGACCTTGCCAGCCCGCAATGGAATGGCTGGAGCCCGCGGCCCGACAACGCGCGCTATCAGCCTGATCCGGGGTTTACGGCGGCCGACGTGCCGCGGCTCAAGGTCAAGTGGGCGTTCCACTATCCGGGCTCGAAGAACGGCCAGGCCACCGTGATCGGAAGCCGGCTCTATGTGACCAGCATGTCGGGCGCCGTCTACGCGCTCGATGCGCGCAGCGGCTGCGTTTACTGGCGGTTTGATTCACTGGCAGCGACGCGCTCCAGCGTGTCGATCGGCCCGATCGCGAACCGGCCGGGCCACCGCTACGCCCTCTACTTCTCGGACTGGACCAAGAGCGCGGTCGCCATCGACGCCGAAACCGGCGAGCCGATCTGGCGCACCAAGGTCGATGACAGTTCCGGGCTGCAGATGACCGGCTCGCCGACGCTCTATGATGGTGTGTTGCTGGTGCCGATCTCGACCGGCAACGAGGCGTTCGCCCACAACGATGACTATGTCTGCTGCAAGTTCATCGGCTCGCTGGTCGCGCTCGACGCCAACAGCGGCGAGATTCTCTGGAAGACCTACACCACCGACAAGAAGCCGGAGCCCTACCGGCTGAACGCCAAGGGCAAACAAATGTGGGGTCCCTCGGGCGGCTCGATCTGGAGCGCGCCGACGATCGATCCGGCGCGCGGCCTGATCTATGTCGCGACCTCCAACTCGCACACCGACGCCTTCCATGACGGCGCGGACGCCGTGATCGCGATGGATTTCAAGACCGGCGCCGTCAGCTGGAAGAACCAGTTGCTGAAGGACGACAACTACATCATCGGCTGCCCGGCCGCGGCCAATTGCCCACAGCCAGTCGGACCGGACTTCGCGCTTGGCGACTCCGTGATCCTGCATACGCTGAAGGACGGCAGGCAGATATTGATCGCCGGGCAGAAGTCGGGCGACGTCTACGCACTCGATCCCGACGCCGGCGGCAAGATCATCTGGCGCCATCGCTTGAGCAGCGGCAGCACGCTCGGCGGCGTGGAGTTCGGTTCGGCGGCGGACGGGGACAATGTCTATATCGGCATTTCCGACGTGGTGAATTTCCGCGATCCCAAGCCCGGGCTGACTGCGATCCGGATCGCCGACGGCACCATCCTGTGGACCGCGCCGGCGCCAAAGACGGCCTGCCGCTGGACCAATATTTTTTGTTCGGGCGCGATTTCGATGGCGGTCACCGCGATATCAGGCGTGGTGTTCGCCGCCTCGATGGACGGGCATTTCCGCGCCTACGCAACGGCTGACGGCAAGGTCGTCTGGGACTTCAACACCGCCGCCGACCCCATCAACGCTGTGCTCGGCAAGCTAGCCTATGGCGGTGTGATGGATGGGGCGGGACCGACGGTCGTGAACGGCATGGTCTACGTTCATTCCGGCTATGCCGGACGGTCGACCGCCAACATCTATGACCTCAAAGGCAAGGAAGGAAATTTGCTGATCGCCTTTTCGATCGACGGCAAATGATCCAGGCATCGCGCGCAGCAAGCCAGAACAACGGAGTTCAACGTCTCATGAAAAACTTCCTCAACGCAGCCAGGCTGCTGCTGCTCGACCTCGCATCGACCTTCGTCTTTCTTGTGCTATTTCTTCTGACGCACAATACGGCGCTCTCGGTCGGGCTCGGCATCGCCTTCGGCGTCGCGCAGATCGGGCTGCAGTTGGTCCGCGGAAAGCGGATCGACATGATGGAGTGGCTCAGCCTGTTCCTGGTCGTCGCCGCCGGCAGCGCAACGCTGCTCACCCATGATCCGCGCTTCGTGCTGTTCAAGCCGAGCGTGATCTATGCGGTCGTCGGCGTCGTGATGCTGAAGCCGGGTTGGCTCAATCGTTATCTGCCCGAGATCGCAAGGACGGTCGTGCCTGACGTCGCCGTCGTGATCGGCTACGCCTGGGCGGGGCTGATGTTCTTGTCCGCGGCGGTGAACGCGTTCGTCGCGCTGACCTGCGATGTGATGATTTGGGCCATGGTGATGCCGATTTACGGTATCGTCAGCAAGGTGGTGGTGTTCCTCGGCGGATATGCGGCCCTGCGCCTCATCGCCCGGCGTCGCATCTACGCCATGCCGGCCACCGAACGTGACGCCGTGCTGGCCCTCGATGGCGGTACCGCGACGGCCTCATCGTGACACGCAGGACCGGCCTGCGATCGACGCGGTGCTTGATCGTCGTGGCTTGCCATGACAACAAGGCAACACCGTTCATACGGCATTCAGCCTGACGCGGCTCAATTGCCGGTCCGTCCGTCAGGGGCTTCCCGGGAATTGATCGCGATGCGGCGCAGACTCTCCTTGGCGCTTCTGCTTGGTGCCGGGTTCATGATGAGCTGGCAGGCGCAGGCCATCGCCGAACCAATGCAACTCGCGCAAACACAGCCTGCGCAGACGCCGGCCCCCGCCCCGGCTCCAGCCGCGACGCCGGCGCCTGCGACACCGGCGGCCAGTCCGCAGGCTGCGGCGCCCGAGCCGATCGGCAACGTCGCGACGTTGACCGGCACCGCCACCGTCACGCGCAACAACACCACGACGCCGCTACAGATCCGCGACGACATCTATGCCAATGACGAAGTCGCGACCGCAGCGACATCATCGCTCGGCATCACCTTCAACGACGCCACCACCTTCAACCTGCGCGCCAACGCGAAGATCAAGATCGACAGCTACGTCTACGAAGAAGGCGGCCAGCAGAACAACGCGCTGTTCAACGTCGCGAAGGGAACGGCGGCCTTTGTCGCCGCCGCCGTCGCCAGGACCGGCAACATGAAGATCTCGACGCCGACGGCAACCCTCGGCATCCGCGGCACCACGGGCCTCGTGGAGGTGCCGGAAGGCGCGACCGCGACCGACAACAATGTCGGCATCAAGCTCTATCCCGACGCCGACGGACACGTCGGACGCATTGAGGTCAACGACCGCAGCGGCGCCTCGCTCGGCGTGCTGACGCAGGGCGCGAGCGGTTTTGCGATTCGTCCGGGCTCGGGCGGCGCGCGGTTCGCCGCGGTGCCGCTGACGATCTCGCCGCAGCAGATGGCGCGCGACCAGGGCTTTGTGCGCGCGGTACACAGCGCGCAGACATTGGGACGGCAGGTCGTCAGCGAACAGCGCGACTTCCGCCGCGCCAATCCGGACTTCCGTCGCGCCAATCCGGCCGCGCCCTATCCGAACCGCGGCCAGCCGGCGCAGCCGAACCAGCAGCGGCAGAACGGATTGCCGGGCCAGAACCGTGGCACCCCGCAGCAACCGGGTCAGCCGAACCGTCCGGGCCAGCAGCAGCAACCGGGCGCACCCGGCCGGCAGGGCTCGCAGCAGCCGGGCACCCAGCAGCAGGGCGGCGCGCAGCACAACCTGCCCGGCCAGCCCGGCGGTGCGCCGCTGCCGCGCGCACCGAGCGTGCAGACTCCGGCGCGACAGGGAGGTGTGACGCGGCCCGGTGTGCAGCAGCCGGCCGGCCGTCAGGGCGGTGTACAACCAGGAAGTCCGCGCGGGCCGGCAGGCGCGCAGCCGCCGGGTAGTGTGCGGCCGCCGGGCGCTCCGCAGCAAAATGGCGCGCTGCCGGCGGCTGGCCCGCAAGGCCAGCCACGACCGCCGGGCATTCAGCAGGCTGCGCCCGGCGCACCACGGCCCGCCGTGCAACGGCCGGCCGCGCCGCGGCCCGGCGTCCAGCAACGCCGCCCGCCCGCTCCGAAGCCTGGCAAGCCGCCGCCAAAGAAGCGCAGGTAGGACGAGTGCCGCTACTCAGGCCGCGCGGCGCAGCCAGTCCCGCACGCGCTGAATGAGATTTCGGCGCACGATGTCCGCCGGTGCGGTCGCGTCCGGCTCGGCGGCAGTCACAAACGACGGCTGCTCCGCCGGCACGGCAGTGTCGGCGACTTTCTCCGCCGCCTCGACCACTTCGCGGGCCTCTCCCACATCGTCCTGCAGCGCCGACGCGACGACGTCGGCCTTCTCCACCTCCACCGCTTCGTCAGCCTCCACCGCATCGTCTTGCGGCACCGGTGCGTGCGGTTCGTCCGGCTCCATCGCCGCGGGGGGCTCCTCGACCACGGGCGCGTTCACAGCGACCGGCGTCTCCAACGGTGCGGGCAACTCCGCGACCACGGGCACCTCGGTGACCACGGGCACCTCGGTGACCACGGGCACCTCGGTGACCACGGGCACCTCGGTGACCACGGGCACTTCCGTGACCACGGGCGGCAACGCCACGGCACGACGGCTGCGCCTCTCCGTGGCTGCAGCCCGCGCGCGTGCCCGCCGCGCGCTCTCCGCGTCGGCTGCCGCCTGCAACGCGATTGGCCCGACACTTTCCAGGAATGCGCGCTCATAACTGCGCGACAGGCGGTCGAGCGCCTCGTCAAGCGGCAGCCAGTCGACCTCCCTGATGTCGCTCATCAGCTCGCGCACCGGCTTGCCGCCGGCATCCATACGCCAGTAGTGCACCACCTTGGAGCGACCGCCCGACTCATAGACCAGCGTGCCCAGGAATTCGTGCACGTCGACGGCGTGGCCGGTCTCCTCCAGCACCTCGCGCTCGGCGGCATCGCGTGCCGTCTCGCCATCATCGAGCTTGCCCTTCGGCAACACCCATTCGTTGCGCTTGCGCAGGCGCACGACGGCAAAGCGCGGCGGTGTCTCCCGCCGCAGCACAATGCCTCCCGCCGCCATAACAGGCGTCCGCGCCATCTCGTGTCCATCAGGTTTGCGATTTAGGATCGTCTCGTGACGATCGCATCCATACTAAAGCATGATCCGGAAAAGTGGAAACCGATTTTCCCTCGCGACATGTGGAACGTTTGTGCGGAGATCATGCTCAAATAAAGAGCCGGTGAAAAAAGCGAGATCACATCGCAGGCTTTCGCAGCAGCGGCTCGCCGCATTTAATTCGTGTTCCCTCCGCGATAGTGTCACAGAACTCGAAATTGTCCGGTGCGAGCACGATGATGGTCGAGCCGTGCTCGAACCAGCCAAGCTCGTCGCCCTTCCTCACATGCGCCTCGCACGGAAAATCGACCGGCCCTCTGCTTTGTGCATTCAGCGTGACATCGAGGAAATGCAGCCGGATGCTCGCGACAAGGATGGCGGCGACCGGAACCAGCGTCAGCGCCTCGCCGCTCGCGAGCCGGGTGCGCAGCACCGCGCGCTCGTTCTTGCAGAACAGACGCTCGACCCGTTTCAGCGCGATCGGATTGACGTTCCAGACGTCGCCGTGAATGAACGTGACCTTGTCGATGGTGAGGTCCGCGGGCGCGTGGAAGCGGTGATACATGCTCGAGGTCAGTCGCAGCGTGACAAAGCGGCCGTTCCGGTGCTGCTCGACCAGGTCGGGGTCGCCGAGGAGATCGAGCAGCGAATAGGGCGCGCCCTTGATCTGGAACAATTGTGTGTCCTCGATCCGCCCATGCGCGCCGATGATCGCATCCGATGGGCTCGTGATAATGGCGGGGTCGGCCGCGACCGGACGCAGGCCGGGATTCAGCTCGCGGGTGAAGCAGTCGTGCAGGCTCCGGAACTCGGTCTTTTTGGCTTCCGACAAATCGAGGTCGGAAAACAGCCGCCAGCAGGCGATCGAGGCGTCGCGCACCAGCGGGTTCTCGATCTTGGAGAACCAGCCCATGAACCGGGTCACCGCCGCCCGCGGGATTCGGTTGGTCAACAGGAAGTTGAGGTCTTCCTGCTGGGTGAACGCCGAGATCAGGCCCTTGACTGTCATGAATTTGTTAGGTGCTGACGCTAGCGCTTCTGTCATGGATTCATCCCTTCCGATTCTCTCGCTGTCCGCCGCCGCGCTTGCCGGCGCCGCCGCAGCTTTCCCCAAAGTCAAAGCCCGCCTTGCCCTGTCGCGCGCCAAGCACCGCTCGCTGACCGGACATTCCAAGATGTCCAAGATGGTGGCGCGCCTGGTCCCGCACTACGAATTCGACATCGACGATTTCTTCCGCTCCGACGGCGCGCCGTCCGAGGTCGCGATGCAGCGCCAGGATGGCTTCTTCCGCCTCGCCGGCATCTACGGGGATCGCTACCCCAAGGGCCGCGCCATGACGGCCGAGGTCTCGGACCGGATCTCCGACCTGCAATTCACCGAAACCTACCGCGTGCCGTTCCAGTACAGCCGCCTGGTGCGCGAGCACCTTAACACCTCGGCCTTCGTGCAGGCCTCGAAGGGTGTCACCGTCACCGACGTCGACGGCAATGAATCCTACGACCTGACCGGCTCCTACGGCGTCAACATCTTCGGCAACGACTTCTACAAGGAGTGCATCGCCGAGGGCGAGAAGCGCGCGCATGCGCTCGGCCCCGTGCTCGGTCCCTACCACCCGATCATCGCCGACAACGTCAAGCGGCTCTGCGATATCTCCGGCCTCGACGAGGTCTCGTTCCACATGTCCGGCACCGAAGCTGTGATGCAGGCGGTGCGGCTGGCGCGCTACCACACCAAGCGCACGCATCTGGTCCGTTTCGCCGGCTCCTATCACGGCTGGTGGGGCGAGGTGCAGCCCGGCGTCGGCAACCCGGTTTCGCCGCATGAGACCTTCACGCTCGCCGACCTGTCGGACAAGACACTGCATGTGCTGCGAACCCGCAAGGACATTGCCTGCGTGCTGGTCAACCCGCTGCAGGCGCTGCATCCGAATTCCAACGCGCCCGGCGATTCCGCGCTGGTCGATAGTTCGCGCTCCTCTCGATACGACCGCGCTGCCTACACCGAATGGCTGACCAAGCTGCGCGAGGTCTGCACCGAGCGCGGCATCGTGCTGATCTTCGACGAGGTGTTCGTCGGCTTCCGCCTCGCTCCCGGCGGCGCCCAGGAATATTTCGGCGTCAAGGCCGACATGGTGACCTACGGCAAGAGCCTCGCCGGCGGCCTGCCCGTCGGCGTGGTCTGCGGCCGCAAGGATCTGATGCGGCGCTTCCGCGACGACCGTCCCGCCGACGTCTGCTTTGCCCGCGGCACCTTCAACTCGCATCCCTACGTCATGACGGCGATGGACGAGTTCCTGAGCCGCCTGGCCAGCCCGAACTTCCGCTCGATCTACAACGGGCTCGAGGAGACCTGGAACGGCCGCGCCAAGGCGCTGAACGACCGCCTCACCGCCGAGGACCTTCCCGTCCGCGTCGGCAACATCTCGTCGATCTGGACCGTCCATTACACCACACCGTCCCGCTATAACTGGATGCTGCAATATTACCTGCGGGCTGAGGGACTGGCGCTGAGCTGGGTTGGCACCGGCCGCCTGATCTTCAGCCTGAACTACACCGACGCCGACTTCACCGAGGTCGCCGACCGCTTCGTCACAGCCTGCGAGAAGATGAAGCGCGACGGCTGGTGGTGGCACCAGCCGGGTGTGACCAACAAGAACATCAAGCGACAGATCCTGAAGGAAATGGTCGCGGTGAGGTTCAAGCGCTGAGGCCAATTCGCCTCCAAGCTGCTTGCCCCCTTCCTTCGCCTGTCCCGCTTGCGGGGGAGGCCGTATCGCATCGCCAGATGCGATACGGGTGGGGGCTCTCTCCTCACAAAAAATGTCGCAAGCGGTGACACCCCCACCCCAGCCCTCCGCCGCAAGCGGGAGAGGGAGCGTAGTCCCGTCGTAACTGGCAGATCGGCCTAGTCTGTTCACAGAAGCCCTAAGACGTAGATGCCCGGGACAAGCCCGGGCATGACGCAATTCGAAAAAATTGGGATCAACGATCAGGCGTGCTTGACGTGCTTCTCGAGACCCGGATCGATCAGCTCGCCCTTCATCAGGAACAGCGGCGCCTTGTGATAGAGCTTCAGGTCGTGGAAGGGATCGGTGATGATCTTGGTCATCCAGACCAGGCCCGTCTCAATGTCGCGGATGAAGAACAAATGGACGGTGCGGAACAGGAGGCCGCCGACGCCGACCACGAGCCAGATTTTGGCCACCTGGCGGGTAAAGTCGCCCATCGTGACCCACGGCTTGAACAGGCCGAACAGGGTCGGATCGAAGTAAAGCACCATCGGCGACAGCGCCCAGATCGCCATCAGCACGACCTTGCGCTGCAGATTGTAGCCGACCTTGATGTCTTCCTTGTGCTCGTGGGTCGCCTGGTTGACGTGGTCGTAGCCCTTCGGCTCGAAGAAGAAGTGACCGGCCTGGCGCGAGGTCATCGAGACCAGCCAGCCGACCAGCGCCGACACCATCGGATCGAAGAACAGCATCACATAGGCGAACACGAAGCTCAGCGCGCTGACGAAGTGCAGGCTCTGGTTGATCCGGCTGTGATGATAAAAGCGATGGTCATCCCAGCGCTGGGTACGCAATTCTTGCAGGAAATTCTTGATCATTGGTTCCCCCAACATCTCTCGGAACTTGGTTTACAGGGATTCGATGTACGGCATGTGACATCATCATAATGACATATAACAATGTGGAGCAGCGCTTCGATACGACCAGTGCCCCCCACGGTGAAGCGCCCGACTGAGTGAGGCGCCTCACAGATGAGGGTCGGTCAACGATCCTACGCGGCCTCTTTAGGCCGCCTTGGCCACGTCGACCTTGCGGAAGCGGACCAGCGAGAAGTGGCCGAGCGGCGGAATCAGACGGCGCTCGGCGAGCTCCATGCCCTTGGTGCCGGCGAGCCACTTGGTGTAGCGCGACCAGGCGAATTCAGCGGTGCGGAAGCCGAGCGGACGCACCACCGGCTGGAGCTTCTGCTCGATGAAACGGCGCATGCCGGCATCGGCGCTGACGCGGGTCAGGATGATCAGTTCGCCGCCCGGACGCACCACGCGGGCGAACTCGTCGAGCGCCACTTCCGGATTCGGCACCGCGGTGACGACATATTGCGCCATCACCACGTCGAACGAATCGTCGGGGAATTCGAGCTTCTCGGCGTCCATCACCGCGAGCCCCTCGACGTTCTTCAGGCCGTGCTCGACGACGCGCTTCTTGGCCTTCTCCAGCATCGCTTCCGAGATGTCGGTGCCGAAGATGCGCAGGTGCTGGCCGTAGAGCGGCAGCGAGATGCCGGTGCCGACGCCGACCTCGAGCACGCGGCCGCCGATCTTGTTGGTGGCCTGGATCGCGGCCTGCCGGCCCTTGCTGAACACGCCGCCGAATACGAGGTCGTAGATCGGCGCCCAGCGATCGTAGGCCTGCTCGACCGTCTCGCGGTCGAAGTCCAGGGGCCGGTTGGCGTCGAGCTTGATGATATTTGCCATAGATAAGGTCTCTCGTTCGGTTGAGGTCTTAATTCGGAACAGCAGTCCGGCCGGCGACGCGGCGGGCGGGCCGCGGGGCGCGGCTCGGCTGCAACCTGGCCAGATTGCCGATGAACTGACGCGCACTGTTTTCCCAGGAACGCTCCAGCGCGAAATTGCGGCAGGTCGCGCGCGACATTGTAAGCGCACGCAGGCACGCGCTGCGGAGGTCGTTGCCGATGGCTCCGATCGGATGATCCGCGATCACGTCCTTCGGCCCGGTGACCGGGAACGCCGCCACCGGCGTGCCGCAGGCCAGCGCCTCGAGCTGCACGACGCCAAAGGTGTCGGTCAGGCTCGGAAACACGAAGACGTCGGCGGCGGCGAGATGCGAGGTCAAGTCCTGGCCCTTCTTCTCACCAAGGAAAATCGCGCCGGGATATTTCTGTTCCAACGCCGCCTTCTGCGGCCCGTCGCCGACCACCACCTTCGAGCCCGGCAGGTCGAGCGACAGGAACGCGTCGAGATTCTTCTCCACCGCGACGCGGCCCATGGTCATGAAAATCGGCCGCGGCAGATCGAGCGCGGCCGGCGCATCCGGATGGAACAGCTGCGTGTCGACGCCGCGGGTCCAGAAGCCGAGCTTGCGGAAGCCGCGCTCGGTGAGTTCCTGCCGCAGCGAATCGGTCGCGACCATCGTCATCGACGCCGCGGCATGGAAATGGCGCAGCACGGCGTAGCCCACACTGTCCGGAATCCCGGTTCGTACCGAGACATATTCCGGAAAGCGCGTGGTGTAGGATGTCGTGAACGCCAGCTTGTTGCGGCGGCAATAGCCGCGCACCGACCAGCCGATCGGTCCTTCGGTCGCGATGTGGATCGCGTCGGGCGCGGCCTCTTCGATCCGGCGCGCGATCTCGCGGCGGTTCGGCAGCGCGACGCGCAGGCCCGGATACGTTGGCACGCCGACCGAGCGAAAGCCGTCGGGCGTCAGGAATTCGATGTCGGCGCCAAGCGTCGCGGCGCTACGCGCCAGCGAGGTCAGTGTCCTCACCACGCCGTTGACTTGCGGATGCCAAGCATCGGTCGCAACAAGTATGCGCATTGCAGGAGATCCAAATCGTTAATTTTGATTCTGCTCGCACGACGTTCTGACATGGATGTTTCAAACGTATGACGTCATCGAAATGTAAGGTTCTTTTTCACGGCGTTCCGCGGCTTTTTGGTGTATCGTGACAGTAAGATGTCAGAGCAGAGCGAAAATCCCGGCGTCGCGCGCCCCAGGCTCAAGCGAAGAAATTCGTCGCTGCTGATTCTTGCGGCGGGCATCTTTCTGTTCGGCATCCTCGCCAGCACGCTCTATTACGGCCTGCGTCCGGTAACGTTGCGGATCGCGGTCGGGCCGCCCGGCAGCGACGACCTGAAACTGGTCCAGGCGTTGACGCAGGCCTTTGCGCGCGACGGCAGCGCGGTTCGCTTAAGGCCGGTCACGACCCAGGGCGCCACCGAGAGCATCGCGCTGTTCGCCGAGAACAAGGTTGACCTCGCGGTCGCACGCGGCGATCTCAATTTGCCGGCCGGCGCCGGATCGGTTGCGATCGTGCGCAAGAACGTCGTGGTGCTGTGGGCGCCGTCGGGCGCACCAGCAAAGGGCGTCAAGCGGTCCTCGGTCTCGAAGGTCAAGAGCATCGACGACCTCGCCGGCCGCAAGATCGGCGTCATCGGCCGCACCGAGGCCAACGTCACGCTGTTGCGCGTGATCCTGACCGAGTCCGGCGTCAACCCGGACAAGGTTGCGGTCAGCCATTTCGCCGTCAACCAGATCGCCGATCTCGCGCGCGACACCTCGCTCGACGCCTACATGGCCGTCGGGCCGGTTGACAGCAAGATCACCGCCGACGCGATCGCGGCAACGGCGGCCACGCGCGGCGAACCGAAGTTCCTGCCGATCGACGTCTCGGAAGCGATCGCGCAGAAACATCCGCTCTACGAGTCCGAGGAGATCCCGGGCAGCATCTTCTCGTCGTCTCCCGCACGACCCGAGGACAAGATCGAGACCGTCAGCGTCAATCATTTGATCGTCGCGCAGCACAGGCTGCACGAGGCGATCGTCGGCGCGCTGCTCCGGCAAATCTTCACGGTGCGCCCGCAGATCGCCCACGACGCTCCGAGCGCCGCCAAGATCGAAAAGCCCGACACCGACAAGGATGCCGCGCTGCCGGCACATCCGGGCGCAGCGGCCTATATCGATGGCACCGAGCGCACCTTCCTCGACAAATACTCCGACTACATCTGGGGCGGGATCCTGCTGCTGTCGGGCCTCGGCTCGGCGGGCGCCTGGCTGCGACACTACCTCAAGCGCAACGAGCGCGAGCAATACGTCACCCATCGCGACAATTTGCTTGTGCTGGTCTCGAAGGTGCGCGGTGCCGAGACCACGGATGACCTGGCGGCGATGCAGGTCCAGGCCGACGATCTCTTGCGCGAGGCGCTCAACTGCTACGACGACGGCGCGATCGAGGAAGGCGATCTCTCGGTGATCGGTCTGACGCTCGAGCAATTCCACCACGCCGTCGCCGACCGCCGCGCCGCGCTCGGCAGTGACAAGACGGGCTTGGCAAGGATGCGCGCCGGCTAGGCGGCAATCGCGGAGTCGAGGCCGGATACGTCCATTCCTGAAGGCCGGCAACCCGCCGTTAACCGCCCCGACGAAACACGCACGAAACAATTCCCTAACGCCACGAAACCATTTTGGCGATTTCGTGCAAACGTCCTGAAACGCCTGACCTGTACTGGTTTGCTTAACAACGCGCCGAACTGGCGCGCAGGGCGCAAACAACAGGGGTCGACAATGTCCAATTCCATGAGGCTGAACTCGCGTCTCGCTGCCGCCGCCTTGGGCGCGCTGGCGATTGGTACCGTTGCTCTTTCCGCTTCCGCAGCAGCCGCTCCGCTGCCGATCTTCCCGTTCATCCTGATGCCGCAGACCGAGGCGGCCCCGCCGGTGCAGTCCGCGCCGCAGGTCCAGGATGAGGACCGCTCGGGCGAACTGCCGGCCCGCCTGAAGCGCCAGGTCGTCACCTACCCGACCCGCGAGGCGCCCGGCACCGTCATCATCGATACCCCGCACACCTACCTTTACTATGTGCTCGGCGGCGGCCAGGCCATCCGCTACGGCATCGGCGTCGGCCGCGAGGGCTTCACCTGGTCCGGCACCCAGACCATCACCAAGAAGGCGGAGTGGCCGGACTGGACGCCACCGCCGGAGATGATCGCCCGCCAGCCCTATCTGCCGCGCCACATGGCTGGTGGCACCGGCAACCCGCTCGGCGCCCGCGCCATGTATCTCGGGGGCACCGTCTACCGAATCCATGGCACCAACGCGCCGGAGACGATCGGCACGCACGTCTCTTCGGGCTGCCTGCGCCTCACCAATGAAGACGTCACGGACCTCTATTCGCGGGTCAAGGTCGGCACCAAGGTGATTGTGATGCCGATGACCGATCGCCGCGCGGATCTCGGCTCGACGGTCCGCTAAACCGGACACATTCAGACACCGACCAGAAATCGACAACGGCCCCGGCATCCCGCCGGGGCCGTTGTCGCGTTCGTGAGCGTTTGTGATCGTTAACCGCTCCGCCGCATCGGCGGCGGCTACCAGCTTTCGCCGCCGAAGAAGCCCGATCCGGCCACACTGGCGCCGCCGTCGGCAGGCCTGTACAACCCCGTTGAGTTCATTGATCCGGGGGAATGATGCGTCTTCCGATGCATCCAAAGACGATATTGCTTGGGATCGCCGTAGTGGCGGTGTCGTTCGCGGCCAGCCTAATGGCCATGAACTGGCTCGCACCGCGTGCCACCGTGCCGCAGCCGCAGCTAGCGCAATTGCCGGCGCTGCCGGCGGCACCGCGCTCGTCGACGATCGTGGCCCAGGTTGCCGTCGCGCTATCGGCGATCCGCGACGCCGCCGAGCGTGGCGCCCCGAAGACCTTTACCGGCAAGGCCGACAATCCGGTCTCGCAGATCCTGCAGAACGCCGATATCGGCTGGACCGCGTCGCGCGGGCCGATTGCGGTCACCGGCGCGCAGGACGTGCTGACGCTGGCAACCCCGATCAACGGAACGCTCAAGGTCACCGGCTCACTCTCGGCCAAAGCGACCGGCGCGGTCGGGGACGCCCTCGGCAGCCTGCTCGGCGGCAAAGTCGCCAAGCAGATCGCCGCCGTGAACATCAAGCAGCTCAACGCCGATGCCGAAATCAAAGGTAATGTCACCCTCACCTCGCGGCCGAAGCTCGGCGCATCCTGGCGGATCGAGCCGAACCTGCAGGCGCAGGTCAATCTCGGCGACTCCAGCCTGTCGGCCGCCGGCGTCAAGGTCAGCGTGCCGGCCCAGGTCAAGCCAGTCATCGACAAGCAGGTCGCCGACCAGATTGCCGCCGTGCAGGCGAAATTGCAGAACGACCCGACCTTCGAGAACAACGCGCGCGCCCAATGGACCAAGGCCTGCCGCTCGATCCCGCTGCAGGGCACCGGCGGCACCTCGTCGATGCCGCCGATGTGGCTGGAGCTGCGGCCGACCCGCGCGATCGCGGCGCAGCCGAAGGTCGATGCGTCATCGATGATCATCACGATGGGAATCGAGGCCGAGACCCGCATCACCGAAACGCAGACCACCCCGACCTGCCCGTTCCCCGAGAAGCTCTCGATCGTGCCGCCGATGCCCGGCCAGGTCGCGATCGGCCTGCCGGTCGACATGTCGTTCATCACGCTGACCCAGCTCATCGAGGCCCAGCTCAGGGACAAGATCTTTCCCGAAGACGGCTCCGGTCCGGTCGACGTCACTATCAAGCATGCGAGCGTTGCCGCTTCCGGCGACCGCCTGCTGATCTCGCTGCTGGTGCACGCCAAGGAAAAGACCAGCTGGTTCGGCCTGGGCGCCGAGGCGACCGTGCACATCTGGGGCCGGCCGCGGCTCGACCAGCAGGCGCAGACCCTGCGGCTGAACGACGTCGAGCTGGCGGTCGAATCCGAGGCTGCATTTGGCCTGCTCGGCGCCGCCGCGCGCGCGGCGATCCCGCACGTGCAACAGGCGCTCGCCGACAAACTGATCATCGACCTGAAGCCGTTCGCCAACAACGCACAACGCAAGATCGCCTCCGCCATCGCCGATCTGCAGAAGAACGAGCCGGGCATTCGCGTCGATGCCGAGATCACCAGCGTCCGCCTTGCCGACATCGCCTTCGATTCGAAGACGCTGCGGGTGATCGTGGAGACCGACGGCACCATCAACGCGGCCGTGACGGCGCTGCCGGGGCTGTAAGCCGCGGAAACCGGCGGTCCGTCGATACCTTGTGTGCCCAAAAAGTCGACTTTGCGGCCGGTTGCCGCACCGGGTACAAGGTGCCCCGTGAAACCAAATCCTTAATGAGAAGTCAGGGAGAGACATTGATGAAATCGCTTTTGGCCGCAGTGGCGGCCGGCCTCGCGCTAGCCGCCTCCGGCACCGCGGCCAACGCCCAGATCTCCGACGACGTCGTGAAGATCGGCGTGCTCACCGACCTGTCGAGCCTCTATGCCGACGCCACCGGCAAGGGCTCGGTCGCCGCCGTCCAGATGGCGGTCGCCGATTACGGCGGCCAGGTGAAAGGCAAGCCGGTCGAGGTGGTCTCGGCCGACCATCAGAACAAGCCCGACGTCGGCGTCAACATCGCGCGCAACTGGTACGACAATGAGAAGGTCGACGCGATCTTCGACGTCCCGACCTCTTCGGTGGCACTGCCGATCTCGGCGCTGACGCGCGAGAAGAACAAGATCAACATCAATTCCGGCGGCGGCTCTTCCGACCTCACCGGCCCCGCCTGCTCGCCCAACACGGTGCACTGGACCTACGACACCTACGCGCTGTCGAACGTCGCCGGCAAGGCGATGGTCAAGCGCGGCGAGGACACCTGGTTCTTCGTCACCGCCGACTACGCCTTCGGCATGGCGCTGGAGCGCGATGCCGCCAATGTCGTGAAGGAAAGCGGCGGCAAGGTGCTGGGCAGCGTCCGCCATCCGCTGAACTCGTCGGACTTCTCGTCGTTCCTGCTGCAGGCGCAGGCCTCCAAGGCCAAGGTCGTGGCGCTGGCGGACGCTGGCGGCGACACCACCAACGCGCTGAAGCAGGCCTCCGAATTCGGCCTCACCCAGGGCGGCCAGAAGATGATCGCGCTGCTGATGGAGATCACTGACACGCATTCGCTGGGGCTGAAGGCGACCCAGGGCCTGATCGTGACCGACGCATTCTACTGGGACATGAACGACGAGACCCGCGCCTTCTCCAAGCGCTTCTACGACAAGGTCGGCCACATGCCGACCATGATCCAGGCCGGCCTCTATTCGGCGACCATGCACTATCTGAAGGCGATCGAGGCCATCGGCACCGATGAGGCGCCTAAGGTGATGGCGCAGATGCGGGCCACACCGGTCAACGACTTCTTCGCCAAGAACGGCCACATCCGGATCGACGGCCGTATGGTCCACGACATGTATTTGTTCGAAACCAAGAAGCCGGAAGAGTCCAAGGGCGAGTGGGACCTCTACAAGCTGATCGCCACCGTTCCCGGCGACGAGGCGTTCCGTCCGCTCGACAAAGGCGGCTGCCCGCTGGTGAAGCCGAACTAAGCGCTTTCAACTCGAATTATCTTTCGAGGTCCAGCCAGGAGGCGTGGATCGTACGAGCGATCCACGCCTCTTCGACGGGATCAAGACGCGTATTGGGCCAGGCCATTGCCGAACGACCAGTTCTCCTTCTTGACCTCGACGAGGTTGATGAAGACGTCTTCCGGGCGAACGCCAAGCGCCGACAGGCCGCCGGCGATCGCCTTGTAGAGCGCTTTCTTCTGCTCCAGCGCGCGGCCCTCGTTCCAGGTGATCTGGATGATCACCAGATCGTCGCTGCGGTGGATCCCGAGATAGTTCGGATCGAACAGGAAGTTTCCGGCGTCGTGCTCGCTGATGATCTGGAATCGATCGTCCTTCGGCACCCCGACGCTCAGCATCGCCTCGTACACGACATTGCCGACATCCCGCCGAAAGGCGGCATCCTTGCCCTTGCGAAGATCGATCCGGACGAGCGGCATGACTGTTCTCCCGACGGTTGATGATGGCATCATTGCGCTCCGGGTGACTGATCTCACCCGACTGAGGCGGCGTGCCGCGGGTCTCTTCCCTGCGCGGCACGCTCGCCCGACGTAGTCGGTGACGCAACGACATTCAATGAATGATAATTATCATATAATCATATTCGTGCGAGCCGGCGCCTCCCAATGAAGCCGAGGCCGATCCCGGCATCTGCTTTTGCGATGGCGTCCCGGCGAACCGCGTCCCCCTCATTTGCAGGTCGGGGCCTATCCCCAGGAATTTTTGCCTGCCCGGGGCCGCCCGGCGGTCATCCGACTGTCAGAGAACTGAGACAAGAAGACAAACGCGTGGGCCTTATTCGGCTCGGCCCTGTGGCATACGAAGCGATGCCAGGTCAAAGATGGAGGCTAGGCCATGAAGCACGGTCGTTCACGACGGAAACTACATGTTGGAGCGATGCTGCTCGGTGCGGCGGCTTTGGCGCTCCTCCCGGTATCGATGGCGTCTGCGCAAACTACCTCAGCGCCATCAGGCGCCAAGCCCTTCCTCACCCTCGATGGAAAGCAGCCTTTGGTCATCGGGCATCGCGGCGTGCCGGGGCTGATGCCTGAAGAGACCGAGGCATCTTATGAGCTGGCCGCGGCCCTCGGGGCCGACTCCCTCGAAGAAGACCTGCACCTGACCAAGGATTGCATTCTGGTCGCACGTCACAACCCTTGGCTGAGCGACAATACCAACGTGGCCGAGGTGGCGAAGACCAATGCGGCGGTGGCGGCCCGCAAGCGCACGACGCCGGGCGTCATGGTCAAGGTGAAATGGCCGCAATCCGCCGCAAGCGGGCCGGCCGAATATCCCACCGATCTCGTTGATCCCAGCGATCCCAAATCGGTGCTGAAAGCGCTGATCGTCGACGGCGACGACCATACCAATGATTGGTCGATCACCGATTTCACGATGGCCGAGCTGAAGAACTGGATCTCCGGCACCACCTATGATGCGGCCAATGAAAGGCCGAAGGTGTTCAACGGCAAATTCCCGATTATCAGTTTCCAGGAGATCGTCGACCTCGCCAAGGCCAAGAGCAAGGAGACGGGCCGTACCATCTCGGTCTATCCGGAAACCAAGAATCCGACCTGGAATAATGCCCAGGCGATCGCCAATGGCTGCGGCGCGCCGGGCAGCCACCCGCTCGAGGATGCGCTAATCAAGATCATCAAGGACAACGGCCTCAACTCGAAGGACGCTCCCATCTTTGTTCAGAGCTTCGAGCCCGGCAGCCTGAAATATATGCGCAGCCATGGCCTGGAGACGCGGCAGGTCCAGCTCATTGACGGTAACGGTGTCGACTTCAAGGCCGGCAAGGTCCTCCTCAACAACATCGCCAATTCCCGTCCGTACGACTGGACCGTTGCGGGTGACGGACGCGGCTTCGATGCGATGCTGACCCCCGCGGGCCTTGCGGAGATCAAGACCTATGCCGACGGCATCGGTCCGTGGAAGGTTTACCTCGTCCCGTACAAGATTTCGCCGTGGAAGGACAGCAACGCCGACGGCACGCCCTACAAGGGATCGACGCCGGACGCTTCGACGCAGGAAGCAACCAGCGTCATTGCCGACGCGCATAAGCTTGGTCTGTTCGTGCATCCCTTCACATTCCGAAACGAGAAGAAATATCTGGCTGCCGACTATCACGGCGACCCGGGCCTGGAAGATCTCAAGTTCTTCCGTCTCGGCGTGGATGGGATCTTTACCGATTTCACACACACCGGCGTTGCCGCGCGCGCTACCTATCTCCGCGAACTGGGCTGGTGAGGCCTGGAGCACCATAACGCCAGGTTGATTGGCTCAGCCACAGACTCGCTGCACCTCTCCCGCTTGCGGAGGAGGTCGGATCGCATCGCCAGACGCAATCCGGGTGGGGGCTCTCTCCACGATACGACTCGCGGAGAGACCCCCACCCTAGCCCTCCCCCGCAAGCGGGAGAGGGGACGCAGTTTCTATACTTCTGCCCGGCGCTTTCCTTGGCCCTCGACTGCGGAGGGCGCGGTATGACAAACTGCGCGTCCGCACGATCGGAGCGAACCGATTGCGTTGGAGGTCTCGATGCTTCCGAAGGCTGAAGCGGCATATTTCGCTATTGCCGACATCTCCGGCTATACGAACTTCCTCGCGGCGGTCGAGCTCGAGCACGCGCAGGACATCATCGCCGATTTCATGGACACGATGGTGAAAGGGCTGCGCCCGCCATTTCGCCTCGCCAAGTTCGAGGGCGACGCCGCGTTCGTCTATACGACCGACGAGAAGATCGACGGCTCGCTGCTGCAGGACGCGATCGAGGGCGCCTATTTCAAATTCCGCCGGCGCCTGCGCAACGTTCGCCAGGCCTCGGCTTGCGAGTGCCAGGCCTGCGTCGCGATGGGCGATCTCGATTTCAAATTCGTCGTCCATCACGGCGAGATGGTGAAGCAGAAGATGGGCGGCAGAGAAGAGCTCGCCGGGCGCGACGTCATTCTCGTGCACCGGCTGCTCAAGAACAATGTCAGCGAGAAGATCGGCGGGCGCGCCTACGCGCTCTACAGCGATGCCGCGATCCGCGCCATGGGCGTCGACCCGCTGGCGCAAGGTCTCATCGCGCATCACGAAACCATCGACATCATCGGCGACGTGATGCTGTGGGCGCGTGATCTCGACGCGGCATGGCGGCAGGAAGACGCGCGAATTCGCAACGAGGTAACACGCGGCGACGCATGCGCCACGTTCGAGTTCGATATCGCCGCCCCACGGCAGACGGTGTGGGAGCATCTCACCGTGCCCGGGCAATGGCAGAAATGGTGGGACGCCGACAACATCATCGAGGATTCCGGCAAAGCGCGACGCGGTGTGGGCACCAGGAATCACTGCATGCACGGCAAAGCGACCAACATCGAGGAGACGCTCGATTGGCGCCCCGTCGACTACCTGACGGTCAGCATCGCGCTTCCGGTTCCCGGCGCGCCGCGGATCGTGGTGACCCGCGCCCTTCTGGACGGTCCAAACGGCACGACGCGTTTGGAACTGCGGATCGCCAGGCCGAAGCCGAAGGACAAGGCGTTCGTCGAGGGCGCCGCGGCCAAATACGGCGAACGCATGAACCAGGCGATCGCCGACTTGCGCTCCATGGTGGAAGGTAAGCAGGCCGCCTCGAGCGCCGTGGAAGAGCCGGCGCTGAAGCTATCGACCGGACGCTTCCTGACCGAGCCGGTGAAATCGGGCGCGCCACGCTGAAACCGTCATGTCGAGCGAGGCGCCGCCTGCCATAGCGGCGCGCTCGCATCGAACTCGCGGCAGCCAAGATAATTGGACGAGGGCGACACTCGGCCGCCCTCGTGGGCGGTTGATCGGGCGAGACGGATCACGCCGCGGCCAGCCTGCTCGTCGAGGCGCTCTCTCGCCTCAGCCGCCACAGAACCAGGCCATGGAGCATAAGGGCCAGCGGGACTGCGAAAGTAGGGACCATCACCAGCGGATAGGATGAAATGAGGAGGTTCGGCGCATCGAAGGCCAAGAGGTGGGGTCGACCCGGGGACGTCATTGCCCCCATGGTCACCGCCACGATGAGGTCGGCGATTCCAAAGAGGCACCAACCGTAGGTCGCCCTCAGAGCGCCTGGCGCCTTTTGCGCCAGCAGCACGGCCACGACGACGGCAAGGCAGCCTGTCATCACGTCACCAATCCCTGCAGGCAGCGCGAATTGCCAGGGCAGGCGTCCGTCCGCCCAAAGGACGAGGAAGATTCCACCTCCGATGCGGTAGACTTGGGCCGCTACGATCCAGTGCAGCGGTATCGCTGAGACGAGGCTGGCAATTCTTCCCGACAGCCGCAGGCCCACGGCAGCGGTCGCCAGTGGGATCAGCAAACCGAACAGCAAAGTCGGCGCCGCATTCTCGCTGGCCGCAAAATACGCATTTGCCGAGCCCAAATACTGAGCGACGGCCAGCCACGCAATGAGAACCACCGACAGAACAGCCGCGGTTGCGTAGCGCGACTGTGCGGGTCCTTCCATGCGTGTCGCACCGATCCAGATCAGGCCTAGTGCAATAGCCGCTACGAGGGGCCGGATGGCCGCCTCGAAGGCCACGAGATATTCGGGGATTTGCGGTGTCATCGCACAACTCCATTGGCTGTTGTAACTATCATTACATGATGTCACTAGTTTTTTTGTAGTCAATTGCCAAAGTCGTGATGGCCGGGTAAAGCGGACCTATGCCAAAGCAAAAGCCCCAAAAGCCCCAAAAGCCCGCAGCGGAAGGCCCGGTGGCCTACACACTCAGCGTCATTGGATCGAGTTGGACTTGCCTTATCCTGCGCGACCTCCTCCAGCACGGTGCGAGGCGCTTCCAGGATTTGCAGGACTCGCTGGATAGCATTGCGCCAACGACATTGTCGGAGCGTCTCAGGACGCTCGAACAGAATGGCGTCGTGGAGCGGCGGTTCTATTCGATGAGCCCCCCGCGGGCCGAGTACGTGCTGACCGAGAAGGGTCGCGACCTCGGCCCGATTGTGGGTGCCATGCGAAATTGGGGACGCAAGTACTCGAGTTGACCCGCCTCGCCTCGTCTAACAACTTGGCAGGCGATGGAGCTTATCACCGACAGATTTGGCTTTCCGAAGAGTGGCCTCGCGGCGTATTCGGCAGCTGATTGTCGCGGCCTGGGCAGCATCCGCGCTTATCGCAATGACCGTAATTGGCCCCAAGCCCGATACGAAGCTCAGGCGGCGTAGGTGCTGGCTGTAGGTCTTTGAGAAGCAGGCTGTGCGATGACGCCGCCCAGCCTCCGCGTCACTTGGCCTCAAGCATCACGTGGTCTCGAGCATCACTTGGTCTCGAGCATCATTTGGCCTTCAGCACCAGGGCGCTGGTCAGGTCGCCGAGCGGTTTCTGGTCGTGAGCGGCGATCGCGGCGTCGCGCACGGTGATGCCGTGCAGGGTCGGCAGCTCGAAACGGCGCGTGACGAAGCGCAGGATCGAGGTCGTGTCCATCGGCGTATGGTCGACATAGCCGCGGCGCGCATAGGGGGAGACGATGATGGCCGGGACGCGTGAGCCGGGGCCCCAACGGTCGCCCTTGGGCGGCGCCACGTGATCCCACAGGCCGCCATTCTCGTCATAGGTGACGATAACAAGCATGTGCGGCCATTGCGGGCTCTTCTCGAGATGCGCGACCAGATCGGCGACATGGGCGTCGCCCGACTGGATGTCGGCATAGCCCGAATGCTCGTTGAGATCGCCCTGCGGCTTGTAGAAGGAAACCTGCGGCAGCTTGCCGTCGTCGATCGCCTTAATGAACTCGCTGCCCGCCAGCCCGCCGTCGCGCAGATGCTCGGCACGCGCAGCGGTGCCGGGCGCGAAGCTCGCATAGTAGTTCAGAGCCTGGTGGTGATACTGGAAGTTCGGGACCGGCGACTTGTTGCCATGGTCGAGCACATCCTGCCAGGCACCGCCATACCACGCCCAGGTGACATGCTTGAGGCTGAGCATATCCCCGATGGTCGGCTCAAGCTGCGGCGGCAGCGTCGTCGGCTTCGTCGGATCCGCATAAGCCTTGTCGCCATCTTTCGCGGGGTCGTTGCCGCTCGGCTGATAGGGCGGCTGCATGGTGTTCACGGCGTAGAAATCGGGGGTGAGATTGCCGTCGCTGACATATTTCGGAATGCCATCCACCGCGGATTTCGGCGAGTTGGCGGCTTCCTTCAACGTCACGCCGTCCGCCTCCACAACTGATATCGACGGCTTCGCCGGATTGGTGTCGGCATTGGGATAGGTGGGCGCACAGGCGCAGACCAACCATTGGTGGTTGAGAAAGGAGCCGCCGAACGCTCCCATGAAGAAATTGTCGGCCAGCGCATATTTCTCGGCAACCTTCCACATCGCCGTTTTCGATCCGTCCCAGAGGCTCATCACCAGAGCGCCGGAGTCGGCATGGGCGACGAATTTGTCGTTGCGCCCGCCATTGATCTGCATCTGGTTCTGGTAGAAGCGGTGCCAGAGGTCGTGCGTGATGGTGCCATAGCTGAGCTTGAAGCCCTTCGGGTCGTCCAGATAGAAGGGGCGATTGGGGAGATGCTCGGTCTGGGCCTGGGTCACCGGCGGCGTCACGCCCTTGGCGGTCAGGCCGTCCCAGATCGGCGGCAATTCGCGGAACGGCTTGCCGTCGCGATCGCGCTGGAGGCGGGTCGAGGCGGCCGCCTTCGACACGCCGTTCGCACCCGGGAAACTACCATAGAGATTATCGAAGCTGCGGTTCTCCGCATAGATCACCACGACCGTGTCGATCAGCGCCAGATCGGCGGCGGCATCCTTACCCGAATGAGCCAATGAATGCGAACTGGGACCCGGACCATTTCCGGCTGCCAGCGCCGGGCCGAAACCACCGATGGAGAAACCCAACGCACAAAGGACAACCGCCGATTTCGTTCGCATTCGAGCCCCGCTCACCTGATTGTTGCTATCGTTCCGTTCGGTTTTCGTCATAGCCCGGACGCTCACCGAAGGCACGTTCCACCATGAAGGTGTCCAGCCATAGGCTCGGTTTGCAACATGCGGATTAAGCAGTGGGTTTTCTTATCGGCGATTGTCTCGGCGATAGTCCTGCCGGCCCTGATCGTCGTTCCCGGCCAGGCCGGGGCGGAGATGTCACGCGCCGAGGCGCGCCGGCAGGCCGAGCGGCTCGGCGCGCTCGGCCAGGCGCTGTTTTTCGATCCATCGCTCTCGCCATCGGGCCAGCTTGCCTGTTCATCCTGCCACGATCCCGCCCACGGTTTCGGTCCGACCAATGCCCTCGCGGTGCAATTGGGGGGTGGCGACATGCGCCAACCGGGGACGCGTGCGGTCCCTTCCCTGAAATATCTGCATGTGGTGCCGCCCTTCACCGAGCATTTCCACGATTCCGAGGACGAGGCCGACGAAAGCATCGACAACGGCCCGACCGGAGGCCTCACCTGGGATGGTCGGGTCGACCGTGGCGCCGACCAGGCCAGGATTCCGCTGCTGTCGGATTTCGAGATGGGCAATCGGAACGAGGCCGACGTGGCCCGCCGGGTGCTCGCTGCGGGCCATGGCAAGGAGATCGCGGCAATTGCCGGACTTAAGGGGCCCAACAAGGCAGCCGCCGATCCGGCAACCGTCTACAAGACGGCCCTCAAGGCGCTCGAAGTGTACCAGCAGGACTATCAGACCTTTTATCCCTATTCGAGCAAATATGACGCAATGCTGGCCGGCAAGGCCGAACTCAGCCCTGAGGAAGCGCGCGGGCTCGAGCTATTCAATGCGCCGGACAAGGGCAATTGCGCCTCCTGCCACATCAGCAAGCGCGGCAATGACGGCACCCCGCCCCAGTTCACCGATTACGGGCTGATCGCGCTCGCGGTGCCGCGCAATCCTGACATTCCCGCAAACAAGGACCCGGCCTATTTCGATCTCGGCCTGTGCGGACCCCTGCGCACGGATTTCCTGAAGCGCGAGGATTATTGCGGCCTGTTCCGGACGCCGACGCTCCGCAACGTCGCGCTGCGCCAGACCTTCTTCCACAACGGCGCGATGCATTCCCTGCGCGACGCCGTGCGGTTCTATGTTGAGAGAGAGACCCGGCCCGAAATCTGGTACCCACGCAAGGCCGACGGCAGCATCGACAAATATGACGACCTGCCCGAAAAACCGAAGGCCAATGTCAACATGGATCCGCCGTTCGACCGCAAGGCAGGCGAGGCGCCAGCCTTGACCCCGGCCGAGATCGACGATGTCGTCGTCTTTCTCGGAACCCTGACCGACGGATATCAGCCGGCGAAATGAAGGCTGGTTGCCCGCCTCCAAGTCTCCGCCTCCAAGTCTCCACTTCCAGGTCGCAGCCTCAGTCTCCGGGCAGGCCGAGCAGGCTTGCGACCGTCTCGGCCCCCTTGCCGGAGGCGGAGATTTTCCCATCGTCCCTGACTTCCACGGCGGCGCCATTGGAGAAACTGAGGGACCAGCCATCATCCGTGCCGTTCCGGCGCCGATCGGTAAGCCCGATGCCGGCTGCGGTAATCACTGCAGTAGCCTTGTCGACATCCATGGTGGTCACCTCTTGCAAGCGTCGGAATATTCCCGATCGGTGTCGTGAAGTCGAGGGGGACTCTAGGCGAAACGATTGGCGGCAATATGAACCAGGCGGAGGTTTGCGCGATGTCGAACAAAAAAACGCGTCCGGGATCACCGGGCGCGTTTCTGTTTCTCGGATGATGCGATGCGTTACTCGGTCGAGTACTTGAACTCCGGCATCGCCTTCAGCTCGTCCTTGGTCGCGTTGAAGATCGCGTGATCGGGATACCAGGGATTCGACTTTGACGTTGCCGTAGGCGCGGTCGTGGCGGCGCCCGTGGTGGTCGTCGACGTCTTGGTGTTGCCGGCGCCCGTGTTCGACGCGCTCGCACCGGTATAGGCGACGGGCTCGTTGGAGAACTTTACCTTCTCAAGCGGCACGGCGACCAGATGCTCGCCCATGCCAAGGAAGCCGCCGACACCGATCACCA
This sequence comes from Bradyrhizobium genosp. P, assembly GCF_049949265.1. Taxonomy (NCBI): domain Bacteria; kingdom Pseudomonadati; phylum Pseudomonadota; class Alphaproteobacteria; order Hyphomicrobiales; family Nitrobacteraceae; genus Bradyrhizobium; species Bradyrhizobium genosp. P. The sequence continues at coordinate 7,990,373 of NZ_CP188195.1, forward strand.
CTGCCTTGATGGCGCCGCCCTTCTCCATCAACAGGTCGTTGATCGAGCCGACGCTCTCATTGTTGTCGTTGTAGACCTTGAGTCCAACCATCTTGGAAGCACGCCAGTCGCCCTGAAACGAGGTCGGCGACGCCGACGTCGTGGCCGCAGGGGCCATTCCGGCCTTGTCATTCTTGTCGGTTGGTGTCTGCGCGAACGCAACGCTCGCAAGCAACGCGGAGCCGGCGATGCCGGCGACGATGGATTTGACTAACATTGATGGGCTCTCCTCACTTCGCAAAATCGATACGTGAAGAACCCGTAATCTCCGCAACCGTTCCTATGGAACGTGCGATCAAAAGCCGCCCCAGTAGGGCGGAACGCCGTAGAAGCGATGCAACTCGGCTTCCTGTGAACGATCGCCCCAGTCGAAATCCTTGTCGGCGCGGAACGAAGGTGCGCGCTTCAGCTCGTCATCGTCGATGTCGAGCTGATAGGCCTCGAACTTCGGATTGTAGTGCAGCCGCGCCCACGGCAACGGGATCAGGTTGGTTCCGATGCCGAGGAAGCCGCCGAAGCTCATCACGGCGTAGGACACTTTGCCTGAAACCTTGTCGATCATCAGCCGTTCGATGTGACCGATCATGTCGCCATTGGGCCGCCGCACCGCGGTGCCTTCGACGCGATCGCTTGCAATGAGTTGATGCGGCCTTGTCATGACGTCCGCTGCCATCTCACCCTCCATGCCTGAAAGATTGAATCAACTCGGCGTCAGCGGCACTGGTTCCGTCGCAATGCGGCAGCCACCCTCCCCTTTTTTGAAGCATGGTTACGATGCGGCCAGCCGATGGAACGAGCTGGAATTCAGAAAACGGGGCCGCCCGCTTGAATACCGCCTTCGGTCGACCGACGACTGCAGCGATCACCAGCGGACGGCACCCCGATCGGGCCGGCCGGGTGTCTCCCAAATCCTGTCGATATTTCAGCACCTTAGGCTTGATGACAGAACGATAACTTTTCAGGGTGCCGGGGAACTGTTAGTTGCTTATGGCCGTGCCGCGCAACAGTGTGGAAACATACTGAAACAAGATTCCTCAGCCGCTCTCCCCGAATCACGGACAAAAGACTCGGTATGACCCAGGCAGCGCCCAATATCCTTGTCGTTGAGGACGATCGCGAGACGCGGGCCCTCATCGCAAAGTATCTCCGCACCAATTCCTGCAACGTCACCACCGCATCCGACGGCCGCGAGATGGCCCGGGCGATGGCCGACCACCGGGTGGATCTTCTGATCCTCGACGTCATGCTGCCGGGCGAGGACGGCCTCAGCCTGTGCCGCAAGGTGCGCGCGGAATCGCAGACGCCGATCATCATGCTGACCGCGCGCGGCGAGGACGTCGACCGCATCCTCGGCCTCGAGATGGGCGCCGACGATTACCTGGCAAAGCCGTTCAACCCGCGTGAGCTCCTGGCGCGGATCAACGCGGTGCTGCGCCGGCAGACTGCCGCCCGCAATGCCAGCGCGATCGAGGGCGCGACCACGCTGTCGTTCCTCGGCTGGCGCATCGACATCCGCCTGCGCGAGCTGCGCAATCCCGAAGGCGCGCGGGTCGCGATGACCAGCGCCGAATTCGACCTGTTGCGGACCTTCTGCGAGCGGCCCGGCCGCGTGCTGTCGCGCGACAGCCTGCTCGACCTGACGCAGGGGCGCAGTGCCGGCTCGTTCGAGCGCTCGATCGACGTGTTGGTCAGCCGCATCCGCCGCAAGATCGAGCCCGATCCGCAGGAGGCCACCATGATCAAGACGGTGCGCTCCGGCGGCTACATGTTCACCCCGAGGGTGGAGGCGGTCGCCGCCACGACCAACTGACCATGAAATTCCTGCGCGTATTGAGTCTGCGGAGGATCGGCGCACAGATCGCAGCGCTGGTGGTCGTGTCGATCGTCGCGCTGCATCTGATCTTTACCGCGAGTTTCCTGATCCACCGCCCCGACCGGCCCGAGCAGTCGGATCGCTGGCACACCCAGCTCGCCGCCGCCGCGCAATTGCTCGGGCATGCCCCGGCATCGGAACGGCCGCGGCTGAAGGACGATATCGCGCGCGCCTTCCCGCAACTCGCGATCGGCGACCTGCCGGCGGGTGCAAGTCAACTCAGCGAGCCGGACGCGCCAAGCCTGCACGCGCTGCGCCGGCTCGGGGCCGGCTATCACGTCTTCCTGCTGCCGCGCGAGCCGGGCGCCAATTCGCGGGACGACCAGTCCCGCCGCGTCGGCATTCGCCTGCCCGACGGCGAGATGATATCAGCCAATTTGATGCCGGATCAGCACATGCGGCCATTCTGGGGCGGGCCCTGGATGATGACAGTGCTGTTCGCCGTCATCTGCGTCACCCTGCTCGGCCTGTGGGCTGCATGGGCGCTGACCGCGCCGCTGTCGTCCTTCGTCAAGGCTGCGGAGACCTTCAGCCTGAGTGGCGCCGCGGCGCCCCTGCCCGAGCGTGGTCCGGAGGAGATCCGTTCGCTCGCCAAGGCCCTGAACCGGATGCGGGAGCGCATCACCGCGCTGATCGACGACCGCACCAAGATGCTGGCCGCGATCAGCCACGATCTCAGGACGCCGATCACGCGGATGCGGCTGCGCGCCGAGTTCATCGAGGACGAGACCCATCGCCATCGCATGCTGCGCGATCTCGACCAGATGCGTTCGATGCTGGAATCGGTGCTGTCGTTCCTGCGCAATGACCGCAGGCTCGAGGAGATGACGCTGGTCGACATCGCGAGCACGCTGCATCTGGTCACCGACCAGTTCACCGACATGGGACACAAGGTCACCTATCAGGGTCCGCAGCACGCGATGGCGACGGCGCGGCCCGGCGACCTGCATCGCAGCGTCACCAATCTGGTGGAGAACGCGGTGCGATTTGGCGGACAGGCCACCGTCCACCTCGACGTCAAGCCGGACCACATCACCATCGACGTCGAGGACGACGGCCCCGGCATCTCCGACGCGCACAAGGCCAACGTGCTGGAGCCGTTCGTGCGCGGCGACAACGCACGCAACATGGACGAGGCCGAGGGTTTCGGCCTTGGCCTGTCGATCGCCAACGCCATCGTGCTCGCGCATGGCGGCACGCTGTCGCTGCACGACCGGCAACCGCATGGGCTCGTGGTCCGAATCCAGTTGCCGGTGCAACACCAGCAGCAAGCCCGGAGATCGGCGGCCTGATCAGGCGGCCGGACTTTACGCCGCGAGCGGGGTCAGTTGCGCGTGGTCGTAGATCGCGATCGCTTCGAAACGATAGTTGCAGGCGCGGCAATTCCACAGATAGGTGGTGCGGCCTTCGCCGTGCTCCACCCAATCCGGACGCAGGATCGGCCTGCCGCATTGCGCGCAAGGATTTTCGCGAGGCGAATAGCCGGACTCCTGACGGGCCAAATCCTGACGAGTCATATCTTGACGAGTCCAACCTTGAGGAGTCATGGCGCATCTCCCTGGAGCGTTTGTGGCGTGATGCTGATTGGACAGATGGGCTGACTCAAACCAGCGCACGCTGTTGGCGCGCATTGTACAACTCCGGTGAGTCGTTTGCACGACAATCCGCACTCGCGCGGCGTGCGGCAAAATCGGCTCCGACAATTTGAAGCAACTTCGCCGGCTTCGCTCCCCGTTCATGAAATACCTCTTGGAATACCTCTTGTCGCGCGGAGGTTTTGCCACATTCCTGCCCGCTCGCCGTACCATTCAGGACGCAGAACCTGACATATCGTGAATGGGCGCAAACGATCCGAAATGAAGACCTCTCAAACCCTTGCCTGGCTCGCCGCGGCAGCGATGCTGGCATTCGGCTCCAGTGCGCAGGCGCAATCGCGCGCCCAATATGAGGCGACGGTGGCGGCCCACGCCAAAGCCAATCTGGTGCCGGAGGAGCTGGTGCATCGCGTCATCGTGCGCGAGAGCAAGTACCAGCCGAAGCTGATCGGACGCGGCGGCGCCATCGGGATGATGCAGATCAAGCTCGCGACCGCCCGCGGCCTCGGCTACACCGGTACCGCCGAAGGCCTGCGTGATGCCGAGACCAACCTCACCTACGGCATCAAATACCTTGCCGGCGCCTATCGCGCTGCCAAAGGCGATTTCGACCAAGCCGTGCGTTATTTCGCGGGCGGGTATTACTACGTCGCAAAGCACCAGCGCATCGAGCACCTGAAAGAGGCCAAGCAGGTCGGCGAGAGTGCGCCGCCGAAGGAGCTCGCCAAGCAGGAGAAAAACGCTCAAGCGGCCGCCGATGCCAGCGCCGAAGAGCCAGTTCCGACGAAATGACGCAGACGACGAGTGTTTGTTGACACTCCGGCCTATCGGCTTACATTAGGGGCGTTCCGAGGGGTGCTCCGAAGGAGGAGCTGAGATACCGCAAGCTTGGGCTTGAGCCGTGATGGCGAACAGTCCGGGACCGCGGTGACCCTTTGAACCTGATCCGGGTCATGCCGGCGAAGGGACAGGGATGTATCAGACGTTACGACCGCGGGGGGATTCCCCCGTCTCGATCATCGGCGCTGGCATTGCCGGCGCCTGGCAAGCGCTGTTATTCGCGCAGGCAGGGCACACCGTCACTCTGCACGAGCGCAGTGACGCCGCGATGACGGATGCCACCAGCCACTGGGCCGGCGGCATGCTCGCGCCGTGGTGCGAGGCTGAAACCTCCGAGCCCGTGATCTCGCGGCTCGGCATCCGCTCGCTGGCGCTGTGGCGCGAGCATTTCCCGCAGACCCCGTTCAACGGATCGCTGGTCGTGGCGCATCCGCGCGACCGCGCCGATTTCGAGCGCTTTGCGCGGTTTACCGCCGGCCACCGCAGGCTGGACGCGCAGGGCGTCAGCGCGCTCGAGCCGTCGCTCGAGGGCCATTTCAGTGGCGGATTGTTTTATCCCGACGAAGGCCATGTCGAGCCGCGCCGCGTGCTGCCGCAGCTCCATGCGGCGATCGCGAAAGCCGGCGGCACCATCACCTTCAACAGCGCGGCCACGGCCGATGATCTCGACGGTCTGGTGATCGATTGCCGGGGACTAGCCGCACGCGACCGCGCGCCGTCCTTGCGCGGCGTCAAGGGCGAGATGATCGTGATCGAAACCTCGGAGGTCGAGCTGGCGCGCCCGGTGCGGCTGATCCATCCGCGCTGGCCGCTCTACGTGATCCCGCGCGGTGACAACCGATTCATGCTGGGGGCGACGTCGATCGAGGCCGAAGATCGAGGGGTCAGCGTGCGCTCGGCGCTGGAGCTGCTCGGCGCCGCCTACGCCGTGCATCCGGCGTTTGCCGAGGCACGCATCGTCGAATTCGGCTCGGGGCTGCGGCCTGCTTTTCCCGACAATCTGCCGAAGATTGCGATCGACAAGGATGCGATCAGCGTGAACGGGCTCTACCGCCACGGCTTCCTGCTGGCGCCGGCGCTGGCGGAATTGACGCTCGCCTATGTCGCGCGCGGCGAAATCGACAACGAGGTGATGCAATGCGCGTGATCGTCCAATGCGTGTGATCGTAAACGGCGAGCAGCGCGACATCGCGGCTTCCAGCGTCGACGCGCTGCTCGGCGAACTCGAATACGAGGGCACGCATTTCGCGATCGCGCTGAACTACGACGTGGTGCCGAAGAGCCGCTGGGCCGCGACCTCATTGAAGGCCGGCGACGAGATCGAGATCATCACGCCGCGGCAGGGAGGGTGAGGATGATGATCGCGCCAAATACACCGCTGTCATCGCCCGGCCTGTGCGCAATTGCGCACATGGACCGGGCGACCCAGTACGCCGCGGCCTTTCGATTCATCTCAGGCGTCCCGGCGTACTGGATCCCCGCTTTCGCGGGGATGACGACCACATTTGAGGAGACACCTCGGACATGGTGAACTTCTACGGCAAAACCTTCACCTCGCGCCTGCTGGTCGGCACGGCGCTCTATCCCTCGCCCGCAATCATGCAGGGCGCGATCCGGGCCTCGGGCGCGGGCATCGTCACGGTGTCGCTGCGGCGGGAGGCGGCCGGCGGCAAGACCGGCGATGCGTTCTGGTCGCTGATCCGCGAACTCGGCGTCACCGTGCTGCCGAACACCGCCGGCTGCCGCAGCGTGCGCGAGGCGGTGACGACCGCAAAGCTCGCGCGCGAACTGTTCGATACGAGCTGGATCAAGCTCGAGGTGATCGCCGACAACGACACGCTGCAGCCCGATGTGGTCGGCCTGGTCGAAGCCGCCGGCATCCTGATCAAGGACGGCTTCGAGGTGTTCCCCTATTGCACCGAGGATCTCTCGGTCGCGACACGGCTGGTCGACGCCGGCTGCAAGGTGGTGATGCCGTGGGCCGCGCCAATCGGCAGCGCGAAAGGCATCATCAACCGCGACGCGCTGAAGCTGCTGCGCGATCGCCTGCCCGACATCACGCTGGTGGTCGACGCCGGCCTTGGCGCGCCGTCGCATGCGGCCGAAGCGCTGGAACTCGGCTACGACGCGGTGCTGCTCAACACCGCGATCGCAAAAGCCGCGGATCCCGTTGCGATGGCCAACGCCTTCCGCCTCGGCGTCGAGGCCGGCCGCGCCGCCTATCAAGCCGGGCTGATGGATGCTCGCGACTTCGCTTCCCCGTCCACTCCTGTTGTTGGGACCCCGTTCTGGCATGCCGTATCCTGATCCGTTCTATCCCGTCGTCGACAGCCTCAAATGGGTCGAACGCCTGACCAAACTCGGCGTCGGCACCATCCAGTTGCGCGCGAAAGACCTCGACGACGGCGCGGCGCTTCAGATCGTCACCGACGCGCTGGCGATAACAAAGGGCACGGGCACAAAGCTCGTCGTCAACGACTATTGGCGCGCGGCTGTTGTCGCCGGCGCCGAACATCTGCATCTCGGCCAGGAAGACCTCGCTGAGGCCGACCTCGCCGAGATCCGAAACGCGAAGCTGACGCTCGGCATCTCCACCCATGACGACGAAGAGCTGGCGATCGCGCTGAAGGCAAAACCCGATTACATCGCACTCGGCCCGATCTTCCCGACCACGCTGAAATCGATGCGCTTCGCCCCGCAGGGCATTCCGAAGATCACGGAATGGAAAAAGCGCGTCGGCCCCATTCCGCTGGTCGCGATCGGCGGCATCAAGTTCGAGCAGGCCGCCGAGATCTTTGAGGCCGGCGCCGATTCGATCGCCGTCGTCAGCGACGTCACCCAGAACGCCGACCCCGATGCACGGGTGCGGCAGTGGCTCGGCCAATCCGCGGAGGCCGCGTGATGCGCCCTCTCCGAAGCCTCGTGCCACTCACTCCGTTGTCATCGCCCGGCCTGTGCGCAATTGCGCACTAGGCGGGGATGACAGCGATATTTGTTTCCCGCGCAGCGACGCCAACGAATTGAAGTAAGGAGGATACCCCATGAACATCCGCTCCAACCCCGACACCACGTTTCCCGCTGTCACCACCGGCCCGCTGCCGTCGTCGCGAAAAATCTTCGCGACGCCCGATGCCGCGCCCGAACTCCGCGTGCCCTTGCGCGAGATCATGCTCTCCGAAGGTGCCGGCGAGCCGAACCTGCCGGTCTATGACACCTCGGGCCCCTACACCGATCCGACCGTCACCATCGACGTCAATTCCGGCCTGGCGCGCAATCGGCTGGCCTGGGTTAGGGAGCGCGGCGGCGTCGAAGAGTATGAAGGCCGCGACATCAAGCCGGAGGACAACGGCAATGTCGGCGCCTCGCACGCGGCAAAGGCCTTCACCGCGCACCACACGCCGCTGCGCGGCCTCGACGGCCACAAGATCACGCAACTCGAGTTTGCCCGCGCCGGCATCATCACCAAGGAGATGATCTACGTCGCCGAGCGCGAGAATCTCGGCCGCAAGACGCAGCTCGAACGCGCCGAAGCGGCACTTGCCGACGGCGAGAGCTTTGGCGCCGCGGTGCCGGCCTTCATCACGCCGGAATTCGTGCGCAGCGAAATCGCCCGCGGCCGCGCGATCATCCCCTGCAACATCAACCACGCCGAACTGGAGCCGATGATCATCGGCCGCAACTTCCTCACGAAAATCAACGCCAATATCGGCAACTCGGCGGTGACCTCGTCGGTCGAGGAGGAAGTCGACAAGATGGTGTGGGCGATCCGCTGGGGCGCCGACACCGTGATGGACCTCTCGACCGGCCGCAACATCCACACCACGCGGGAATGGATCCTGCGCAACTCGCCGGTGCCGATCGGCACCGTTCCGATCTATCAGGCGCTGGAGAAGTGCGAAGGCGATCCCGTCAAGCTGACCTGGGAGCTCTACAAGGACACGCTGATCGAGCAGTGCGAACAGGGCGTCGATTATTTCACGATCCACGCCGGCGTCCGCCTGCCCTACATCCACCTCACCGCCAACCGGGTCACCGGCATCGTGTCGCGCGGCGGCTCGATCATGGCGAAGTGGTGCCTGGCGCATCACAAGGAAAGCTTCCTCTATACGCATTTCGACGAGATCTGCGATCTCATGCGCAAGTATGACGTCTCGTTCTCGCTCGGCGACGGCCTGCGCCCCGGCTCGATCGCCGACGCCAACGACCGCGCGCAGTTCGCCGAACTGGAGACGCTCGGCGAATTGGCCAAGATCGCGTGGGACAAGGGTTGCCAGGTCATGATCGAGGGCCCCGGCCACGTGCCGATGCACAAGATCAAGATCAACATGGACAAGCAGCTCAAGGAATGCGGCGAAGCCCCCTTCTACACGCTGGGACCGCTGACCACCGACATCGCGCCGGGCTATGACCACATTACCTCGGGCATCGGCGCTGCCATGATCGGCTGGTTCGGCTGCGCCATGCTCTGCTACGTCACGCCGAAGGAGCATCTCGGCCTCCCTGATCGTAACGACGTCAAGGTCGGCGTCATCACCTACAAGATCGCCGCCCACGCCAGCGATCTCGCCAAGGGCCACCCCGCCGCGCAACTGCGCGACGACGCGTTGTCGCGCGCGAGGTTCGACTTCCGCTGGCAAGACCAGTTCAACCTCGGCCTCGACCCCGAGACCGCGAAGAACTTCCACGACGAGACCCTGCCGAAGGAAGCCCACAAGGTCGCGCATTTCTGCTCGATGTGCGGCCCAAAGTTCTGCTCGATGAAGATCACCCAGGACGTCCGCGACTACGCGGCGACGCTGAACGACCCCGACAAGCGCGCCGTTGCCGGCGTCGGCATGTCGATGTCAGGCGTCATCGAGGACGGCATGGCGTCGATGTCGCAGAAGTTCAAGGAGATGGGCGAGAACTTGTATCTCGATGCGGAGAAGGTGAAGGAGAGCAATCGGATGTTGTGAGGGAGGAGCAGAATGCTGTCCCGCATGTTGCTGCGCCCAACTGGGCTTCACGCCGAGGCAAAAATTCCTGCGCTTCCAGAAAGGGGACACGTCCCGAAATTGCGACGCGCGCCGACAAATTGTGCCTCTACCAGCGGCTAACCAAAGTTAGATCAAGGAATGTGTTCAGAAGATTCGCCAAACCTCACGGACGAATTCGATCTGCTCTACATCCGCGGCGTCGCTGGATGGAGTGACTTGTACGTTCTGGCCCCCAACACTCAGATCTCTGTACGCGTCACGCACATTATGTCGGACCCTATAGCAGAACTATCCGAGCTATGTTGCAGGCTGTTGCGAGGTGAGCCTCAGTGCATGGCCCGCCTGCTTGACGAGCCTGGGGCGACTATAGTCGCGGCATCCGTTCATCCAACGCAAAAGCATATAGTTCGCATTGAATTTTGGTCCTGCGAGGGCTGGAATGGCTCCCCACCATGCGGAACGTCAATTTTGAGCGTGGACGTCGAGATTCAGCAGTTCGTGGGCTTGGTATATCGCCAATTTGAAAAAGTGCGATGGCTCTATGAAGAACGGAGTTACCAAAAGAAACGGGACCTCTTTCCACATGTCGCATTTGAAACGCTACAACGGGTGTGGATGAATTCGTCGCGTTAGCGGCTCAGCAGCAAGCGTAGCCGGGATGAGCGCAGCGACATCCGGGGTTTGTATCCGTCCCGCATATCGCTGCGCTCATGCGGGCTACGCACCTACGCCGATGCGCCAGCGGCCGCCGCTCCGCGCGACCTTGCTGAATTCGATCTCCTGATACCCCTTCGCCGCGACGTCATTGATGATCCCCAAAAACTTCGGCGTACCCCCGTTGTAGACGAAGTACCGCACCGTCCCCTCTTCATGGCCCGCGACATTCGAGTTGTAGCCGGTGAACCAGGACTTGGCTTTGCGCATCAGCATGATCTCGTACATCTTGGCGACGTGCGCGGTCCAGCGCTGCTGCGCTTCCAGCGTGGCGTCGGCGCGGGTCAGGCCGCGATCCCACATGGTTTGCAGCAGGTTCGTGCACCAGTTGACGCCGTTCTCGATGCCACGCGGGAAATTCGTCGACGCGGAGGCGCTTTGCGGGCCGGTCGGCATCAGCAGGTTCGGAAAGCCGTGGACCATCATGCCGAGGAAGGTGGACGGCGCCTGCTTCCATTTGTCCGCGAGCTTTGCACCGCTGATGCCGCTGATGTCGATCAGATCATAGGCGCCGGTGATGGCATCGAAGCCGGTGGCGTAGACGATGATGTCGAACTCGTAGTCGCGAGCTGATGTGCGCAGGCCTTTCTCGGTGATACGCACCAGCGGCGTCTCGCTGAGATCGACGAGATGCACATTGTCGCGGTTATAGACCTCGAAATATCTGGTCTCCAGCGGCAGGCGTTGCACGCCGAAGCCGTGATCCCGGGGGATCAGTTTCTCGGCGACCTTGGGATCCCTGACGCGGCGGCGGATGCGGTCGGCGATATATTCGGATAGTTCGGCGTTGGCTGATACGTCCATGAAGATCTCGCGGAAATTCGCCAGCCAGATGCCGAAGCCGGGCTCGTCGTAGAGCTTGTCCCACAACGCGAGACGTTCCTCGCGGCTCACTTCGTAGAAGCCGCGCTTGTCCGGCCCATGCACGAAGCTGCCCGGCGTCAGCGCGCAGGCGGCAAAGATCTCGTCATAGCGCGCGCGGATGTCGGCCATTTCAGCTTCCGAGATCGCGCTGTTGTTGAGCGGCGCGCTCCAGTTCGGCCGGCGCTGGAACACGGTGAGGTCACCGACCTTGTCCGCGATCTCGCCGATCACCTGGATGCCGGTGGCGCCGGTGCCGATCACCGCGACCTTCTTAGCCGTTAGATCGACCGGCTCGTGCGGCCAGTAATAGGTATGGAACGAGCGGCCCTTGAAGTCGTCGATCCCCTCCACGCGCGGCATGGTCGGCGCCGACAGCAGCCCAATCGAGAGCACCACGAAGCGGCAGGTCAGCGTGCGGCCGTCACTGATCCTCAATTGCCAGAGATCGTGCGTCTCGTCGAAGCGCATCGCCTCGACCTTGCAGTTGAACTGCATGTGCTTGCGCAGATCGAACTTGTCGGCGACGTAATTGAGGTAGCGCAGATTCTCGGGCTGACCGGAGAAGCGCTCCTTCCAGTGCCATTCGTCGAGCAGTTCGCGGGAGAACGAGAAGCCGTAGGTGTAGCTCTCCGAGTCGAAACGACAGCCAGGATAGCGGTTCCAGTACCAGGTGCCGCCGAGATCGGGCGCGCCTTCGAGCACGGTGGCGTCGATGCCGAGATCGGCCAGCCGCTTGATCTGGTAGATGCCCGCGACGCCGGCGCCGACGACGATCACCTCGTAATGGGTTTTGGCCGCTTCCGACATTTCCTTCTCCGGAATTTTGTTCTTGCTTCTGTTGGCGTCGATTACAGACCCTTTTGCCTGATCAGGCAACCGGCGACCGCGAAGAGCATCAGCCACGCAACTTGCGTTGAGGCGCTGCCTGCGCCACATCGATCATTGCGCTTCTAACGCCGAGAGCGCGATTGGGTTGAACGGCAACGCCGAGGGGATTGTGCTCCCTCTCCCGCTTGCGGGGGAGGTGCAATGTGTATGCCGCGATATCCATTCAACCTGAATTCATCAGGCTCTCGCGTCCCACAAGCGACAGAACGTCATGATAGAACGCCCTGATCACTCCCACCGCCTCCCCGACCAGCTCCGCGCCAACCTCCGGCTCGTGTTCGTCGGCACCGCGGCGAGCACGCGCTCAGCCGCCGTCGGGCATTACTACGCGCATCCCGGCAACCGCTTCTGGCGCGCGCTGCATGAAGCCGCGATCACGCCGCGGCTTTATCGGCCGGATGAGTTCACCACGCTGCTCGAGCTCGGCATCGGTTTCACCGATCTCTCGAAGACCGGCGCCGGGATGGATCACGAGATCGCGAGACAGTCGTTCGATGTGCTGAGCTTCCGGGCGAAGATCGAGACGTATCGGCCGAAGACCATCGCCTTCACCAGCAAGAAGGCGGCGAGCCTGTTCTATCACCGGCCGACCAGCGCGATCGCGTTCGGCCGGCAGAAGCCGCTCAGCGACTTTCCGGACGTGTTCGTGCTGCCGTCGCCTTCGGGTGCGGCGTCAGGGCATTGGGCTTCGCAGCCGTGGCGCGATCTGGGGGAGCGGATCAAGGCGGACTAGCGTAGCCCCGATGGAGCCAACGGGTCGCGTTATTCCTTCAACGTGATCGCGAGGCCGCTGAGGTCCAGGTTGGCCATCAGCCCGAGCTGCTTGCCGGCCAGTTCCAGGATCGCGCCGTTCTGGTTGGTCAGCACGATGCCGCGCACGCCGGCGCCGAATGCAACGCCGGCACCGGCCGCGGCATAGACGCCGGCGATGTCCTGAGCCCGGCGGATATTCCGGACCCGCCCCTGCAACGTGGTCTGGGACCCACCGAAGACGAGGCCATAATCCAGCCCGCCGGCGGTGAGCCCGTAGGTCTGGCCGTGGAAGGTCATGACGCCCTTGCCGATCGAGCCGCCGAAGATCCAGCCCCCCTTGAAGATGACGAGCGTCACCGCCCCTTCCTCGGCCCGGGCGGCGGACGATCCGGCGAACAGCGCCAGCGCGAGCAGCACGGCGCGGGCGACGAATGACAATCTCATGGGGTGTTCTCCGGACGAGGTGAGAGGCAGGAATCGGGCCAGTCTACCCGATGGGCGGCAGGGTTGAAATGTTCGCCGGGCATGCGGGGTTGAGCTTGTCCCTGAACCCGTGGAGTCTATCATCAGGCCACGTTTGTGCGAACCCATTCGTATGGTGAACCATGCCCATCCAGCATTTTCCTCCCCCGCGTGGCATCAAGGCACCGCCGCTATCGTTCGGCGCCCGCGTCGGCGACCTGTTGTTCATATCCGGCATTCCCGGCTTCGACGCCAACGGCGCGCTGCCTGATACCTTCGAGGCGCAGTTCGCCAATGTCGCCACCAATTTCAAACGCGTGCTGGACGAGGCCGGCGCCACGACGCGCGACCTCGTCAAGGTCAACGTGCTGCTGACCCGCGCCGCCGACGTCGCAGCGATGAACGCGCTCTACGCCGGCGCATTCGGCCCGGCCCCCTATCCCGCGCGCACCACCTGCGTAGTGGTGGCGCTGCCGAACCCGCAGATGCTGATCGAGATCGAGGGTGTGGCGTCGGTGAAGGGGTGAAGTGGCCTTCTGAGTGGATGCGCCCTCGCGCGCTCAATCACTGATTTGCCCGACGGCGCAAGCCCTCGCATGAAAAATATTTCGTTTTAACAGAAATAAAGATCGGTGTATAAATCCGTCCGTCCCACCCGATCGAGGGGCGAGCGCACGTCACGAACGCGCGGTGGGATGCGGTGGACGTGGAGCGTGCGACTGACGAGCGCGCGCTACGCGGACGGTGAAGTCGTGTGGTTCCGACGCCTCAGTGGCAGGTGTCGATTCCGTGAGACGCAAATGCAGCTCGCGGATGACGGTGACAAAAAAGCCTGGTCTCGCCGGGAAGAGCACGAAGTAAGCCGTAAAACCATCGCGCAGGGAAAGCCGGGTTGTTTCCGGTTACACCTGTGGTCCTACCCCCGTGCTTTCTGTTGCACCGGGCCCATGGGTGCAATCGGCACCCGGCTTTCCCTGCGCCCTCTGCAAAGTGAGAGGGCAAACGAAGAGCAAAGGTCGGACAAATCATGTCGCGAGAATGCGAAGCTGCGTCCCCATCCACAGATGTCATCGCCGGCCCCCGTGCGCAATTGCGCACCAGGCCTCGACGCCTACCCCGCGTTATCTGCTCATGTATCCGAACCATCGCTCAATGATGCCTGATCAGCGCGTCGCGCGCGGCAGCGAGTTCGTGGAACGCCGGACCGTTGCCGCCGCCGTCGGGATGCACGGTCTTGGCGGCACGCTTGAACGCCTGATGAATCTCGGTCGTGGCGAGGCGTCGGCCGAGCGGGAGGCCGAGCAATTGCCGGTACTGATCCTCCTGCGTCGGCGCCTTCGGCACCAGGCCGCGCCGGCCGAACCGCGGCATGGCGAGCCTATGCAGCGCATCGCCGATGATGCCGAGGCGGCGATGCGCCATCTCCCTGGTGCGGCGGTCGGCGGATGTTGCCGCCTGGCGCAGGACCGGCAGCACCTGTGCGGCGGCCTGCCGCAGCGTCTCGTCGTGTTCGGTCGCAGCGATCTCCGCGACCAACCGCGCCATCTCGCGATAGTCAGGGTCGGGCGCCGCGCGAAAACGCTCGATCGCGAGTTTCCATTGTCTGATCTGCGGGTGCATGTTCCGCTCCATCCGCATCTTCCGAATTCAGATGACAGCAACGCGCAAACGCCGCTTGGCGTTTCGCTTGGTGCAGTTTTGAATAGTGTTGTCGACAACACTCAAAAACCAAACGAGGAAACGCCATGCCCCTTCTCGACAATCACATCGCCGTCGTCACCGGTGCGGGCTCCGGCATCGGGCGCGCGATCGCGGCGGGCTACGCCAGGGAAGGCGCGCGCGTCGTACTGCTCGACATGAATGGCGAGGCCGCAACGGAGGCGGCGCAAGAGATCCGCGATGCCGGCGGCAAGGCCGAGAGCTTTGCGCTCGATGTCACTAATCGCGACGCCTGCATCGCGATGGCGAAACAAGTCGCCGACAAGGTCGGAGCGGTCTCGATCCTGGTCAACAATGCCGGCATCGCGCGCCGCAACGGCATGCTCGGTACTGATGAGGCCGTGATCAAGGACTGGGAAGACATCATCGCGATCAATCTCACCGGCGTCTTCAACGTGACGCATGCGTTCCTCGCACCGTTGCGCAAGAACAGGGGACGCATCGTCAATATCGGCTCGATCCAGTCCTTCGTGCATCTGCGCACGCCGAGCTCGCCGGCCTACACTGCCTCCAAGCATGGCGTGCTCGGCTTCACCAAGGCGCTCGCCGCCGAGCTCGGCAAGGAAGGCGTGCGGGTCAATGCGATCGGCCCTGGCTTCATCGAGACGCCGCTGAACGAGAAGGTGCGCGCCACCAATCCCGATCTGGTGAAGGTGTTCATGGATCACACGCCGCTCGGCCGTGCCGGCCAACCGGAGGACATCGTGGGACCCGCGATCTTCCTCGCCTCCGACCTCGCGGCCTATGTCTCGGGCACGATCGTGATGGTCGATGGCGGCTATCGGACGCTGTGACGGATGGAACCGCAATCGTGGCGATTTCGGGGTATTTTCGTTGATGCACAGATGGTTAGGGGCGCGTTAAGGACTTGTTAACCAAACCGGCACACCGTGGAATTACGGGCTTGGGGTAGTTGGGTACTCGATGTTTCCGCCTCATCGCCGAGGCGGGCGTTGATCGGGAGTTTGTCAATGTCTTACGCGTCCACCCTGCCGTCGCCGGAAGCACTGCTGCTGCCGTCGCTGGCCCCAAATGAAATCGTGCTAATGCTGATCGGTGCCACCGTCGGCGAGGTCGAGCGCGAGCTCGTGCTGCAGACGCTGGCGCGCTGCGACGGCAACCGCACCCGCGCCGCGCGCGTGCTCGGGCTGTCGGTCCGCACCCTGCGCAACAAGATCCGCGAATATTCCGCTGACGGCATCGAGGTGCCGCCGCATGTCGAGCGCGCGGCGGCGTAAAGGTTCAGATTGGCAGATCGATCGCGAGGCGACGCCAGCGTGCGAGCAGCGCGTCGTCCGCGGCGAGCGAGAGGCCGATCTCCGTCGCCGATGTCTGGCGCAGCGTCCGCGCGACCAGTTCGTTCGCGTAGTGCCAGTAATCGCGGCGGACAGACGGATCCGCCGCGACCAGCGATTTTGCGAGGATCTCGACATAGATCGCCCTAACCGCCGTCCGCCAGAGTTCGCCGGCGTCCGTCACCGCGGGCAGCACGCCGCGCCGCGTGTGCCACATCAGCCAGTAATCCTCCTCCTCACCCGCCCAGGCCGGCGACGGCAACGACGGGTCGAGACAGGGCGAGCGGCACCCAAGCGCTCGCCCCGTGCGCGCGTCGCAGAACAGGGAATAGCCGAGCTTGCGATACCAGCTCACCCTGAGCAATTTTCGGATCACGCCCGCTTCATCCGTGCCGGGCCGGCGCCTGCGCTCGCGTTCGAGATCGGCGATGATCGCCTCGAGCCTCTCGCGATCAAACGGTTCGACTTCGAGCACCACGCCGATGTTATGCGGGAACAGTTCGTCGAGCGCATCGACCATCTCGCGATAGAAGGTCTGCGCCAGCCCGCCGCCCCGCCACGCCTTCCCCACGCCGACATGATTGCAAGAGATCAGGCGGCTTGCATGGTCATAGGTGAAGAAGCCGAGCCCGATCGCGCGCCCCGCGGCGCGCAGGATGAAGCAGCGCGAATCGAGGCGATACGAGAGCTCTTCACCGTCGATGGTAAAGTGTCGCGGCTCGCCCACATCGTCGGACAAGACCCAGCGCACGATATCATCAGGGTCGTCGCGCTCGCTCATAGGAAACAGCTCGGCATAAAGATCGAGCAGGCCGGTGCCGCGAAAGCTCGCTTCGTCAAGCACATCGTGTCGTGTCACCACGATGTCGAGGGCCGACCAAGCCTGTCCCGTGCCGTTCAGGAACCGCAACGCGCTCTCCTCCGTGCAAGGCGCATCGAATTATGACTGTTGATCGCTCGCCTCAGCGCTGGCCAGCAGAATTGAAGCCCTCGTCCAACCTCTGTTACAAGCGGCTTCACATCTCGACGGAGCATAGCAGTGGCTGACGACACAACTTCCCGCGAGGGACTACGGGGACCGCAGGGGCCACAGGGCCGTCAGGGCGAGCCGGGACGTCCCGGCCCGCAGGGACATCCCGGGCGCCCCGGCGCGGAAGGCGTGCGCGGCAAGCCGGGTCCGGCCGGCAAGGGCGGCCCCGTCGGCAAAGCTGGTCCACAGGGCAAGCCGGGAGCGCAGGGCAAGGCAGGCCCGCAGGGCGCACGCGGTGAGGCCGGCCCGCAAGGCGCCCCGGGACCGGCGGGCCCGCGCGGCGAAGCCGGCCCGGCCGGCCAGCTGCCGTCGATCGACCAGGTGATGCCGTGGCTGCACATGATCTTCGACGCCTACGAAGACTACAAGCGCACCAGGGAGCGCGAAGCGGTCGAGCAGGCCGAGCATGAAGCCGCCGAGCGCGCGGCGGCGGAAGCGATCGCCTACGACGTCGATGCCGCCGACTTCGGCGAGGATGATTCGGGCGAGGACGACGATCACAAGAAAAAGAAGAAGCACCGTCACAAGGACAAGAAGGACAAAAAGTAGCGCGTCCGGTCCCTGTGATCCGCGCACAACAGTCGGCGTGTGGTTCGTCTAGGGATCACGGGGCGGGCCGAGGTGGATGAACTGGAACACCCACCGCATGGCGTAGTACGAGCCCACCCCCGCAAACGCCCCGCAGATCGACAGGATGATGACGTTGGTGCGGTCGATCGCCCCGCTCGACCACAGCATGCCGCAGGTCCACAGCACGGCGAACGCGATCGAACACAGGGTGAGCGGGACGGCAGGCTTCATGGCGTTGCTCCGGGGGCCGGGGCGGGCGGCGATCCTGCCCGGTGCCGTGTCGCTGGTCCGTGATCTGGATCACGGCAACCTGGATCAAGGTCTGGCGCCCATCTCAGCCGAACCGCAGCCGCGAGCGCTCCTTCGCCTTTTCGGCCTCGACCTCGCGATCGCGCGCCGGCGCCGTGGTCTGCAACGAGACCAGCAGCCTTCGCGCAGCCTCGGAAACCTCGGTCACCGCCTGATTGAACGCAGCCTCGTTGGCCTGCGATGGTTTGTTGAAGCCGGAGAGCTTCCGCACGAACTGCAGCGCCGAGGCGTGGACCTCGTCCTCGGTGGCCGGCGGCTCGAAGTTGAACAGCGTCTTGATGTTGCGGCACATGATGGTCTCCGTTTGGCCCGGCGATCGGGCTGCTCCCTCAAGGACGATCGGTTGCTGCAAAATACGACATCGTGGTCTATTCTCACATCCGCATCGTCCACGACGGAGAGGTTCCCCATGAGCCACGTGATCTACAAGGTCGTCCAGCACGACGGCGGCTGGGCCTATACCGTCAGCGGCGTCTTCTCGGAACCGTTCCCGACCCATGCCGCGGCGCTTGCTGCCGCGCGACGCGTCGCCACCGAGCAACGCGTGCCCGGGCGCACCGAGGCGATCGAATACGAGACAGCCGACGGGAAATGGCGGACTGAAACCGCGGCGGGCAACGATCGCCCGGAGACGGAGGTCGAGGACAGCCGCTAGCCCAGTCAGAACGGAACCTGCACGCCAAGCCGATCGAAGAACGCCCGTCCCCGGTTCGTGACGCGCAGCGCGCGCGGAATGCGGTGCGGCGCAACGCAGCGCGTCTCGAGCAGCCGCGCCAGCACGGCGTTGGCAAAGGGACCGGCGAGATGCGGCACGCGCTCGGTCCAGTCATTACAGGGCCGCAGATGCGGCTGCCGCGCCGGGTCGAAATCGATCTTCTCGGCCCGGCACCACGCCAGCCCCTGTTCGGTCACGTGACCGCTGCGGCCGTCGACGACGACGAGCCGGCGGCGGATCAGTGCGTTGGACAACAGCACGCCGAGCTGGCCCGCCAGATGATGGTAGCAGGTGCGCGATTGCCGGAGCTGCTCGGCCGGCAGCGCACGCTTGCGCACGGCACTCACTCTCGCCGCAAGATCAACCAGGCTCTCGATCAACGCCGCGACGTCGTCATCCCTGATCCGGTAGTACCTGAACCTGCCCTGCGCCCAGACCGACAACACGCTCGCATCCACGAGCTTCTGGAGATGCGCGCTCGCGCTCTGCGGCGAGATGCCGGCAACCGAGGCGAGCTCGCCGGCGGGCAATGCCTTGCCGTCGGCCAGCGCGCTGACCATGGCCTCGCGCGCCGGATCGCCCAGCGCTTCGGCGATCCGCGAAAATCCCGTCTGCACCGACTGACCGGATGATCCCACCGCTTCGTTCTCCAAATCGACCGGGACAGTCCTACCGGCAATCGGAAGATCACGAAACTCATTTCAGATTTTCCTGAAACATCGGAGCAGCGCCATCCGCTCTGATCGGCACAGGTCAACGGAACGAAAGAGAACGGCCATGACAACCGATACGAACGATGCGGAGCGCATCTACCGGCTTTGGGACCAAGCCCTCGGCAATAAGGATCTCGAGGCGGCGCTGGCGCTCTATGCGCCGGAGGCCTCGATCGAAAGCCCGCTGGTTCAGCACCTGATGCAGACGAGCGACGGCATCGTCCGCGGCAAGGCTGCCCTGCGCGAGTTCATTGCGCGGGTATTCCGCACCAACCCACCGCAACGCAAACGCTTCAAGCAGGGCTTCTTCAGCGACGGCCGGGTCATCACCTGGGAATATCCGCGCCAGTCGCCGGACGGCGATCAGATGGACCTGGTCGAAATCATGGAGATCGAGGATGGACTGATCCAGCGCCACCGCGTCTATTGGGGATGGTATGCGCTCAACGTGCTGAGGGCTGGTTGGCCGATAACTCCCCGTCCCGGCCACTCGCGGCCTCTCGGACGGGCGCGCCCGTCATGATAGGCTCGCAACGAGGCGGCTGGACAAACGCGCCGCGCCCGGGGAGAAACACGATGATCCGCTTGTGCGCGGCGCTTGCAGTCGCTCTCGTCTCGATATCGGTCACCGCAATGGCTGCAGACTATCCTGCGCCGCAGGACGGCGAGTGGATCGCGAAGGATTTCAAGTTCCACACCGGCGAGATCATGCCGGAGCTGCGGCTGCACTACACCACGGTCGGCGCGCCGACCGGACAGCCGGTGCTGGTGCTGCACGGCTCCGGCGGCTCGGCCGCCAGCATGCTGACGCCGAGCTTCGCCGGCGAATTGTTCGGGGCCGGCCAGCCGCTCGACGCGTCGAAATACTACATCATCATCCCCGACAGCATCGGACACGGCAAATCCTCGAAACCGTCGGATGTGATGCGGACGAGCTTTCCGAAATACGACTACGACGACACGGTCGATGCGCAGTATCGGCTCGTCACCGAGGGCCTCGGCATCAAGCATCTGCGGCTCGTGATCGGCAACTCGATGGGCGGCATGCACACCTGGATCTGGGGCGTGCGCTATCCGCATATGATGGATGTGCTGGTGCCGATGGCGTCGCAGCCGACCGCGATGGCGGCGCGCAACTGGATCCTGCGCCGGATGATGCTGGAGACGATCCGCAACGATCCCGACTATAACAACGGCAACTACACAAGCCAGCCGCGGATGATGAAATACGCCGTCGCGGCCTACCGCTTCGCGAGTGCCGGCGGCACGCTCGGCTACCAGACGCTGGCACCGGCGGCAGCGCAGGCCGACAAGATGGTCGACGAGCAACTGGCGCTGCCGGTCACATCAGACGCCAACGACTACATCTATCAATGGGAGGCCTCGCACGACTACGATCCGTTGGCCGGAATGGAGAAGATCGAGGCCGTGCTGCTCGCGATCAATGCTGCCGACGATGAACGCAACCCACCGGAGACCGGAGTCACCGAGGCCGCAGTGAAGCGGATCAAGAACGGCAAAATCTTTCTGATCCCAGCCAGCATCGAGACGCGCGGCCATCTCACCACCGGCGACGCGAAGTTCTACGCCAAACAATTGCAGGAGCTGCTGCAGACCGCGCCGCAGCGAACGATGTAGGCCGAACTCAGAGGTCAAAGCCATGTCACAAAACCGTTTCCGCAAGATCGCGCTGAGCCTGCCCGATGCAGTCGAGGGTGCGCATCAGGGCCACGCCGATTTCCGCGTCGGCAAGCGCATCTTCGCAACCATTGGCTATCCCGACGACGCCTGGGGCATGGTCAAGCTGACACCGGAGCAGCAGGCGATGGTGGTCGAGGCGGAGCCCGACATCTTCCGGCCCGTGCCGGGCGGCTGGGGCAAAGGTGGCAGCACCCATGTCCGCCTTGCGAAAGCCGATCCGGCGACGTTGCGTAGCGCGCTGACCATGGCCCGGGATAACATCGCTGCAAAGCCGGCCGCGAAACCACGCGCCGCGAAGCGCGCTTGATTTTCCGCAGCGCATCAAACTTCTCAGCCCGGCCTCGCTCATTCTTTGAGCATGCATCTCGTGCGCGGTTCGTGCCTAATTGCAGACAATAACGGGATTCGCCCATGCGTCGTCCGCCACGCGTGGGCGGCCGAGATTTACGTGGAGGATCCGGATGCGAAGGTTCACGCATATCGCCCTGCTTGCGTGGCTCTCGACGTTCACCGGCACTGCGCTCGCTTTCGACAACGGCCAGTACGACAATTTGCCATCAGACATTCGCGCCTGGTTCAAAAGCGTGATGGCACCGAACGGCGTGCCCTGCTGCGACATCTCAGACGGCCACCGCACCAGCTACGATGTGCGTGAAGGCGCCTATTGGGTGCCGATCGAGGGCGAATGGATGATGGTGCCCGAACGCGCCATCATCCGCGACCGCGGCAATCCGGTCGGCGAAGCGGTGGTGTGGTACGTGCACCACCGCGGCGGCATCATCATCAGCTGCTTTGTTCCCGCGGACTCCGTCTAGCGTTCCGCGTGGTGCACACCGCAGCGCTGTGTTAGGTCCGCTGATGATGTCCGCGATATCAGACGAACGCATCCGTGCCGCCCTGCGCTGGATCCTCGCAGCGATCTATGCCGCGGCAAGTTGCCCTACATCAGCAACAGCTGGCTCTACCATGGACCGCGGCTGGCATTTCAGCCGGTGCTCGTTTGGTGGGCGCTCTTTGCGCCGGCGTAATTGACTGGCCGTGGCGGAAGACCAAATAGTCCGTCAGGAGCAACTCGGACGAGACAAGTGCCTCGCGCCATTTTGAAGCAGCCTGCCCTGTTAAGATTACTTCTTAACCAATAATTAACTATGGGTTTGCTGGCGCGATGGAGCCCGGCTTAGCGTCCGCACAATGCTCCGTAACCGAAGAGTTGGTGCATGCCATGGCGTATCGAATATCTGCGGCGTTTGTTGCGTCCGTCGGCGTTGCAGCGCTGATGTTTGCGTGCTCGACGGAAACCTTCGCCAGATCCGGAACAGCGCCGCGCGGTGCGTTCACGTCCCCACATCCAGCCTTCCGCCATCACGGACGCGTGCCCGGCACCTTTTGGGGGGACGTAGGCGGATATGGATATTATGACGGTCCGTCCGGCGAGCCCCTCGCGGGGGTCGCGCCGCCGGTCTCGAACGACATCCGTTACACCTTCACCGATGACGTTCCCTGGGACTGGGCGCACCGATACCCGCCGGCGGTGGCGCCGTCCGATCGTCCCTATGTGTCGAGCTGCCCTACGGAGAGCGTGGTCGTTCCCGGACGCGGCGGAGATCGGACCGTCAACATCACCCGGTGCTACTGACAGGGCCCGGGTCGAACCAATATTGTGAAGCGAAAGAGGCCGCCCAAATGGACGGCCTCTCGTAGTTGCAGGGACGGTTTCCGATTCAGCCGAAGCCGATCAGGAATCCTCGCCCTTCAGATGGCCGACGTGCTTCTGGGTGTAGAGTTCAAGACCGATACGCTTGATCAGGTCGAGCTGGGTCTCGAGGAAGTCGATGTGGTCTTCCTCGTCCTTCATCAACTGCTCGAACAGGTCGCGGCTGACATAGTCCTTGACGCCGTGGCAATAGGTCGCCGCTTCCTGGTACAGCGTGCGCGCGGCGATTTCGGAGGCGAGATCGCACTCGATGATCTCCTTGACGTCCTGGCCGATCCGCAAGGGATCGAGCACCTGCATGTTCGGGAAGCCGTCGAGAAACAGGATGCGGTCGGTGAACTTGTCGGCGTGCTCCATCTCCTCGATGGATTCCTTGCGCCAGACCTTGGCCATCTCGAGCAGGCCCCAATTGTTCAGCACCCGGTAGTGCAGCCAGTACTGATTGATGGCGGTCAGTTCGCTGCGCAGCCCCTTGTTGAGATAATCAATGACTTTCGGGTCGCCTTGCATGATCCACTCCACCTGTCGCGGCCAAGATCGGCCGGGATTCTCAATTTAGAATGCTTCTAAATTAGATTGCCAGCAAGAGCAACCTCTGCGGAACCGGCGCGTGGACAAAGAAAACAGGGGATTTGAGCGGGACTCAGTAGGCCGCGAGCGCAAACTCGGTGGCCGGCTCGTCCTCGTTGGCCGCGTGGGGATGGACGTGCGGGCAGCCGGCGCAGCAGGCCTTGGCACAGGGGCCCAGCGCCTCGTCGATGATTGCCTTGATGGTACGCGCGCAGCGGCCACATTCGGCACTGCAGCCGAGGCAGCCATAAACCTGCTTGGCGTTTCGGGTCGCGGCTCCGCCGGCACTGACGGCAGTGCGGACATCGTGGTCGCTGAGGACGTTACAGGAACAGACAATCATCTGAGATCAGCAGGTCCATCGGTGATGCTGCAAATCATCTATTGAACGGCTCGATCGGATGCAAAAGGAAAAGAGCCTTTTTGAAGCAATTCCAAACTGATGTGCTGTTCAGATTGGAACGAATTTAAAATTCTGGACATGATCGATTTCGATCGCGGACAGCGTCGGGTGTTCCCGGATGGACGTCGGCCGATCGCGGTCAATCACCGCTTCCGCCGCCTCCTCCATCGCCGCCACGGCCGCCGCAGTCACCACCACCGTCGCCGCTCGGGGCGTCACTGCAGCCACCGGAATGGTCGGCATCGGAACTGCCGCTGAACCAGCCGGAGACCCCGCCGTCTCCGTCGGAAGCGCTCGTGGAATTGATCGCGCCGTCACCGGCATTGGACCGTCCGAGGCGGCGATTCGCGTTCCCGATTGTCAGGGCGTAGGCAAGCAGCGAGGCGCCGGCGAGCGCAATCATGAAGACCATCATTCCGCTCATCGCCATCCCGGACTCTCCAGCGCCCGTCGACATGTTCCCGGTTTGTACGGCGCGAAACATTGCCACAAAGCAGCACACATTCGTAAGCTAATGAGGCGGCTTCGTTCATTGATCATTCAAACGAAGTATGGAAACTTCGCGCGATAGACCGCTCGCAAGCTGTCATTGATCCGAGAGAAAGGTGAAGCCATGAAGAAGACATTGCTGGCGCTTTGCGCCGTCGCCACTCTGGCGATTTCGGCTGTGGCGGTGCCCGCCCCCGCCAATGCTCAGCGCGGTGTTGCCGCTGGTGTCGCCGCAGGCTTGATCGGTGGCGCCATCGTCGGCGGCGCGATCGCATCGCAGAATCCATATTACGGACCCGGCTACTACGCGCCCGGCCCGGCCTATGTCGCCGGCCCGCCCTGCTACTGGCAGCGTCAGCGCTTCTGGGATGGCTACGGCTGGCGCATTCGCAACGTCAGGGTCTGCGAGTAATCCTCGTTCATCTCGACTAAATCTAACCAGATGTCCCGGAAAACGGCTGTTTTCCGGGACATCTCGCTGTTGAGGGCCCGAAAAAACCGCTTTTTTCGGGATGATCGCACCGGCGTTTACTTTCAATTGACTGTTATGCGCTGTTTAGCGAGACAGCAGTTCGAAACCAGCGTGCGCGTCACCCCAAACCCGGCGCCGAATCACGGCGCCATCACCCTTCCAAGAGAGCCAAAGACATGAAGAAGACTTTAGCTGCCCTCGTCGTCGTCACCACGATTGCGGGTTCGCTGGCCGTTGCCCCGGTGGCCAAGGCGGGAGACGGCGGCGCGGTCGCAGCCGGTGTTGTCGGCGGCCTGATCGGCGGCGCCCTGCTCGGCGGCGCGATTGCGCAGAGCCGTCCAGCCCCGGTTTATGTTGCACCGGCGCCGACCTATGTCGAAGAAGCCCCCTGCCGCTGGGTTCGCGAGCGGTTCTGGGACGGCTACGGCTGGCGCTTCCGCCGCGTCGAGGTCTGCGACTAAGCCGACCGCATCGCGGGCGTGTCTCGCGCGCATTGCCTTCAAACCCGGCCGCCTGCGGCCGGGTTTTTGTTTGTTCAGGGATGCGCGTCGGGAATTCCGTGCCTCTGGGTCAGGACGCGCAAGATCGCGTCCTTGCCCTCGACGAACCGGCGGCCGTTTGCCCGACCGGTTTCGAGCCCGGCCCCGGCATCATCGGCGAGCACGAGCACCGGCAGCGACTGGTTCTCGACCCCAATCAGATCGACGACCTCCCGCCTTGGTCGCGGCCAGGCGATCCGCTCGACATCGATCGCAGCGGCCAATTGCGGAAATGACGCCAGCACGCCTTCCAGCAACGCGCAGTGCCAGCAATAGAACCGGCGGCCGGGAAAGGCCAGGTCCTCGAAATCGGGCTTGAGAAGGAACAGCCTGTCCCGCAACATCCAGTTTCTTTCTACCGCGCGGCGCACATCGAACGCAGCACCGCGTCACTAGGCCAGCAATCGACCTTCAGTCCGGCGGACTTCTGATAGGCGCCGAGCGCTGCGCGGGTCTGCATGCCGGCCTTGCCGTCGAGCTTGTCCTTGTAGAGTCCGATCCGCGTCAGATGCCGCTGCATCGCCTCGACGTCAGCGGAACGCAGCTGCGTTGAAGTCGACCAGGACGTTGCGAACGGCAGCGGGCTTGTCATGCGATCGGCGAGATGGCCCACGAACAGCACATAGAGATCGGAGAAATTGTATTCCTTGATCACGAAGTAGTTCTGCGTGGTCAGGAAGGCGGGACCGTAGATCCCCTCCGGCTGTAGCAGCGAGGCCGATTGTGCCTGCTCGGCGGCGCCAAGCTTCTGCCCGCGCACCGGAACGAAGCCAGCTCGCAGCCACTCGCCGATCGGCTTCGTCACCTCGGGAACGCCGGTCGTGCAGTCGACATTGGCCGGCGCCTTGACCTCGTAGGCCCAGCGCACACCGGGCTGCCAGCCCTTGTTGACGAGCTGCTGCGCCGCGGAAGCGAGCGCGTCCGGCACCGAGTGCCAGATGTCGACACGCCCGTCGCCGTCGAGATCGACGCCATGCTTGTAATATTCCGACGGCAGGAACTGGGTGTAGCCGGTCGCACCGGCCCATGAGGAGCGCAACTCCTTGCGCGTCACCACGCCCTCGCCGAGGATCTTCAGCGCGAGGATGAACTCGGTACGGTACTGGTCCTTGCGGCGGCCGACATAGGCCTGCGTCGCCACTACGCGCAGCGTGTCGTAGGGCAGCGAATAGCGGCCGTAGTCGGTCTCGCGGCCCCAGATCGCCAGCACGATCGGGGCCGGCACGCCGAAGCGCTTCTCGATTTGATCGAGCGCCGAGCGATATTTTTGCCAAAGCTTCTGCCCCTCCTCCGCGAGCCGCGCGATGGAGGCTTCCTTGATGTAGTCGGCGGGCACTTGCACGAACTCGGCCTGCGCCGGTGCGCCTGTCTTGGGGCGGCCGGGCAGGATCAGATCAGGCAGCTTGTAATCGGGCTCGAGCCCACGCGTCTCGCGATCGAAGGTCTCGCGCGACACACCGGCGGCCTGCGCCTCCGGCCAGAGCGAGGCGATGAACTGGGTGAACGCCGCGTCGGCGGCGCGCGCCGGCGAGACGATCGGCCAGGATACAATCAGAAGCCCGAAGGCGAGCGCGCGGAGGAATGGCAAATCCAACAGCCTGTTCACGCAAAGACCCAATGGGCGGATCGTCCGGCCATCTCCCGTCATGTTCGTGTCGTGAGCCTTATCACGACACCGGATCGCTGTGAACCGCGGAGCGCCGAGGCCGCCATCAATGCGCAGTCTGCTGCTTGGCTGCCTCGATCGCACCGTTGGACAGCTTGTCGACATAGGCGATGCCGATGGCCGACAGGATGAACACGGTGTGGATGATGGTCTGCCACATCACGCCGGTTTCGGTGTAGCCGGTTTTGCCGGACGCGAGGCCGCCGGCCTCGATGAAGGTCCGCAGCAGATGGATCGAGGAAATGCCGATGATGGCCATCGCCAGCTTGATCTTCAGCACGCTGGCGTTGACGTGGCTGAGCCATTCCGGCTCGTCAGGATGCCCCTGCAGATTGAGGCGCGACACGAAGGTCTCATAGCCGCCGACGATCACCATCACCAAGAGGTTCGAAATCATGACGACGTCGATCAGGCCGAGGACAGCCAGCATGATCTGCTGCTCGCTGAAATCGAAGGCATGGGCGAACAAATGCCACAGCTCCTTGAGGAACAGCACGACATAAACGCCCTGGGCGATGATGAGTCCGACATAGAGCGGTAGTTGCAGCCAGCGCGATCCGAAGATCAGCATCGGAATCGGACGCATCGACCGTCCCTTCACGGGGGCGGGCGCGTCTGAAATGGCGGACATGTTGGATAGCTCGCGGGACTGGATTGGCGGAGCACTCAATCTACGCAATCGCGCGCGCTTGAAAAGCGACAACTGGCCGCAGATTGCGCCGTGATGCGGTCACGATCCTGCAATCCCGTCGCAGCGCGACCATGCACAGACCCGTCACAGCCGGGACAAGCCCGGCCATGAAAGTGGTTGGTCGATTCAACGCGTCAGCTTCTTGTACTTCACGCGATGCGGGATGATGCTGTCCTGGCCGAGCCGGCGCATCTTGTCCTTTTCGTAATCCTGGAAGTTGCCCTCGAACCATTCGACATGGCTCTCGCCCTCGAAGGCCAGGATGTGGGTCGCGATGCGGTCGAGGAACCAGCGGTCATGGCTGATGATGACGGCGCAGCCGGCGAAATCCTCCAGCGCCTCTTCCAGCGCGCGCAGTGTGTCGACGTCGAGGTCGTTGGTCGGTTCGTCGAGCAGCAGCACGTTGGCGCCCGACTTCAGCATCTTGGCAAGATGCACGCGGTTGCGCTCACCGCCGGACAGCGCGCCGACCTTCTTCTGCTGGTCGGCGCCCTTGAAGTTGAATGACGAGCAGTAGCCGCGCGAGTTCACTT
Organism: Bradyrhizobium genosp. P; assembly: GCF_049949265.1. Lineage (NCBI taxonomy): Bacteria > Pseudomonadati > Pseudomonadota > Alphaproteobacteria > Hyphomicrobiales > Nitrobacteraceae > Bradyrhizobium > Bradyrhizobium genosp. P. Next base: position 8,018,506 of record NZ_CP188195.1, read on the forward strand.
CCCGCTTGCCGAGCAGGATCAGTTCGTTACCGCCGGAAATCTCCTCCCAGACGTTCTTCTTGCCGTCGAGATCGTCGCGCGACTGGTCGACGTAACCGAGATGAACACTCTCGCCGACCGTGATCGAGCCCTTATCCGGAGTCTCCTGTTGGGTGATCATCCTGAACAGCGTGGTCTTGCCGGCGCCGTTCGGACCGATCACGCCGACGATGCCGCCCGGCGGCAGCTTGAAGGTGAGATCGTCGATCAGCATGCGGTCGCCAAAACCTTTGCTGAGGCCTTCGAAATCCACGACGTTCTGGCCCAGACGCTCAGCGACCGGGATCGTGATCTGCGCGACCTGGGTCTGCTTTTCGCTCGCCTGTTTCAGCAGATCTTCATAGCGCTGATAGCGCGCCTTCGACTTGGCCTGGCGTGCCTTCGGAGAGGATGCGATCCACTCCTGCTCGCGGGCCAGCGTCTTCTGGTGCGCGGCGTCCTCGCGGCCTTCCTGCTCGAGCCGCTTCTGTTTCTGCTGCAGCCAGGATGAGTAATTGCCCTCGTAGGGGATGCCCTTGCCGCGGTCGAGTTCGAGGATCCAACTCGTCACGTTGTCGAGGAAGTAGCGGTCATGGGTCACGATCAGGATCGCGCCGGGATAGTTGCGCAGATGGCCTTCCAGCCAAGATACGGACTCGGCGTCAAGGTGGTTGGTCGGTTCGTCCAGCAGCAGCAGTTCGGGCTGGTCGAGCAGCAGCTTGCAGAGTGCGACACGGCGGCGCTCACCGCCGGATAGTTTCGTCACATCGGCGTCGTCAGGCGGGCAGCGCAGCGCATCCATTGCCTGGTCGACCTTGCTGTCGAGATCCCAAAGGCCCGCGGCCTCGATCTCGTCTTGCAGCTTGGTCATCTCGTCGGCGGTCTCATCGGAATAGTTCATCGCCAGTTCGTTGTAACGATCCAGGATCGCCTTCTGCTTGGCGACGCCCAGCATGACGTTGTCGCGGACCGAGAGCGTGGCATCGAGCTGCGGCTCCTGTTCGAGATAGCCGACGCGGGCGCCTTCTGCGACCCAGGCCTCGCCGTTATATTCCTTGTCGAGGCCGGCCATGATCTTGAGCAGCGTCGACTTGCCCGAGCCGTTGACGCCGAGCACGCCGATCTTGGCGTCCGGGTAGAAGCTCAAATGAACGTTATCGAGCACCTTGCGGGTCGGGTAGCTCTTGGTCAGACCCTGCATGAAATAGACGAATTGGCGAGCCATCCGCGGTCCCTGCAATCGAGAGGATTTGTGGAAATTTTGCTGCCGCCGATGTAACGGCCGCACCCTGAAAGCGCAACCACACGCGGCCCGTTTTCCGTTCATTCACCACGGGTGAATACGGGTTCGATACCATGTGTGCGCGGGCACACCCTTGTGTGCCCTGGATCACGACAATTGAAACTATCTTTTAATAAATCAGGCCAAAACTGGTTTTCAGCGCCGAAAACGGCGTTTTTCGCGGCAGAACCGCGATCGAACAAGCAGAGGCCGTGTTATGGCTACCATCACTTCGGCATCGCTTCCGCGCCCGGCCACCGCCCGCGAGGCCAAGCCGTTCGCCGAACTTCGCGCCTTCTGGCGTGCATTCGTGGACAAGGCGTTCAACCCCTATCGGCCGGAACTGCACTATATGCGCGGCCCGGGCCCGGCCTGGCGCGCCAAGCACGTGGGATTGTCACCCGCGGTGCAGTCGATGCTCGCCGAAATCCGGACCGGGAAGGCGCGCAAGGCGTCTCCATCCGCATAACTGCTGTCTCTCTTTTGGTAACTGCCGCCGCTTGCGCGTCCGCCGATTGCGCGCGACCATGACGAGCCCCCGACGGTTCATTTCCGCCGTCGCCCTCGCCATGAACGGACCTCCCGATGACGCGGCTCAGCTGTGCAATCCTCGACGACTATTTTGACCTCGCCCTCTCGGTCGCCGACTGGCCCGGGATCGAGGACCGTGTCGACGTCACCGTGTTCGACAAGCCGTTCGCAAGCGAGGCGGATGCCGCGGCCAAGCTGAAGGATTTCGAGATCATCTGCGCGATGCGGGAGCGCACTGCGTTTCCGCGCGCGCTGTTTGACGCATTGCCCAAGCTGAAGCTCCTGATCACCTCGGGCATGCGCAATGCCTCGATCGACATCGAAGCGGCCAAGGACCGCAAGGTTTTGTTCTGCGGCACGCAATATAGCCGTGACCCCACCGCGGCCCTGACCATGGGCCTGATCCTGGAACTGACGCGCGGCATCGGCCGCGAGAACGCGCGGATGCACGCCGGCGAGCCCTGGCAGACCTTTGCCGGCACCGAGATCGAGGGCAAGACGCTCGGCATCGTCGGGCTCGGCAAGCTGGGCAGCAAGGTTGCTGGCATGGCCAAGCCGTTCGGCATGAAGGTCATCGCCTGGAGCCCGAACCTCACGCCCGAGAAGTGCAAGGAGGCCGGCGTTGGCTATGCCAGCAAGGAGGAGCTGTTTTCGACCGCCGACATCGTCACCATCCATGTCGTGCTGAGCCCTCGCTCGCGCGGACTGGTCGGTGCCGCAGACATCGCGCGGATGAAGCCGTCGGCCTATCTCGTCAACAGCGCGCGCGGCCCGATCGTCGATGAAGACGCCCTCCTCGCGGCGCTGCGCGCCAGGAAGATCGCCGGGGCCGGCATCGACGTGTTTTCGGTCGAGCCGCTGCCATCAGACCACCCGTTCCGCAAGCTCGACAATATCGTGATCACGCCGCATCTCGGCTACGCGACGCGTGAGAGCTTGCAAACGCATTATCAGCAGATGGTCGAGTGCATCGACACTTTCACAAAAGGCGGCGAGCCGCCTCGGCGTCTGGCCTGAGGCCGCGCGCTTCAATCGCGGGCGCGGGGAGGAGCCGCGAGGCGGTCAAGGCTTCAGGATCCAGCGAAATGCGCGGCGGAGTTCGGCGCCACCGTCACGGTCGTACCAGCGCCCGTGAGCGAGGATGATCCGTTGTGGATCCCACGCGATCATGCGGGTGACGGCAGCCTTCATCGCGGCTCGGTTCCGCGAGAATGTCAGCCGCAGGTCGCGCGGCGTGCTGCCATCGGGATCGCGCACGCCGCCGGCCCAGGTCAGCAACCGCATCACGGGCGAGCCGATCTTTTCGGTTTCGAAATTCTCGATCAGATCGGTCAGCAGCAACGTTCGCGACGGGCGGTGGAAGAACACGATCTCTGTCATGTAGCTGCCGGCGACCGAAAGCGTCGCGATCCAGTCGTCCCAAGGATAACCCGATTGCCGATCCAGCGGCTCGCCATCGAACCCGAGCCGGACGCCGGCCTGCTGCGCGATCCCAGGGGCGAGAAAGACGCGCGCTTCGGGATAGGCTGCATGCCAGTCTTGTATCCACCAGTAATGCAACCGGTTCGGCCCGATGATCCAGCTGGGTATTCCCAAGCGCGCGATCTCGGCCTTGAGGTCACCCATCAACGGCGTCGGCGAATGGATGAACAGCCTCTGGTCGGGCAATCGAATTATCGTTGCACGTGTTGGAAACGGCGCGCTGAGCCAGGACGGGCCGAACCGGATCACCGGTCCGTCGACGATCCACACCCCGTCGGCAACCGGCTTCGGCGTGTTCAGCGGCGGATATGTCAAGCCGGCTTCCTGCATCGCGTTGCCTCGGAACGGCAACGTCGAGACAAGTCGGCTGGTTGCAACAAAAAAGGCGCGCTGTTCGCGCGCCTTTCTTGAAATGAGTGGTGGCCGGCTTAGCGGACCGTGACAGGCGCGGGCAGCGGCTGGACAGTGGTCGGCTGGGTACCGGGCAACGGCGCGACCTGGGCCTGGGACGGCGCTGGACCAGCGGCAGCCATCGGGCTTCCGGGCACCGGCGCGGCGTCGGCCGTCGTTCCCGGCGGCGGACTGCCGGGCATCACGACCACGCGGGTGCCGACCTTGGCGCGATCGAACAGGTCGGAGACGTCTTCGTTCAGCATGCCGATGCAGCCCGACGAGACGAACTTGCCGATGGTCGACGGCTGGTTGGTGCCGTGAATACGATACACGGTCGAGCCGAGATACATCGCGCGGGCGCCAAGCGGGTTGCCGGGTCCGCCGGCCATGAAGCGCGGCAGATAGGGCTGGCGCTCGATCATTTCCGGCGGCGGATGCCAATCCGGCCACTCGGCCTTGCGGGTGATCTTCTGAACGCCGGTCCAGGTGAAGCCATCGCGGCCGACGCGGACGCCGTAGCGGATCGCCCGGCCACCGCCGAGGATGTAATAGAGGTAGGTGTTCGGCGTATCGACGACGATGGTGCCAGCCGGTTCCTTCGTCGGAAACGCCACTTCCTGGCGGCGCAGATTCGGCGCCAGTTGCGCCAGGCCGGATTCGGGCTGCTCATCCGGCGGAAGCGCTGCGAGCTGCACCGGCTGGCCATCGGCACCGACCGGGGCTTGCTGCGGGGGCACCGACCCGGTGACACCGACCGCATCCGGCGGACGCATGCCGCTGCGATCATTGCCGTACGGATTGGCGGGATAGACGACGCCTGCGGCCGGAACGCCGTTGTCACGATAGGCCTGCTGCGGCGCGCCCTGCGGACGATCCGCATAGATCACCGGCGGCGGGCTCATGGGTCGGCCGTAACGCGGATCATCAGGCGACATCACGGGACCCGCCGGTGCGCGATCGGAGTAAACCGGGGGCGCGTTCATCGGACGGCCATAGCGCGGATCATCCGGCGACATCACCGGGCCGGGTGGCGGTAGCGCAGCCGAATCCTGCGGCGCGTCGTCGTCGTCCAGCGCGTCGAAATTGGGCATGTTGCCCTGCGGATAAGGTTGCGGCGCCGAATAGGCCTGGCCTCGGGGAGCCGGATAACCCTGCTGCGCATGCGCAAACGAGGTTCCCGCCACGCCGAGAGCCGCGGCAGCGCAGATCGTCAGAATGCGGTTGATCATCATCGCTCTTGTATAGTCCCCAAGGCACACCGGACTGTTAACGGCCACATGACGGAAGATAGCGGCGCATTCAAGACAAATCCTCGAAACTCGGCCCAATTCGGGCATTTTGTGATCTCGTGTGACCGCTGCGGCAAAGATGTCTCACGACTTGGGAAAGTTTGTCCACGCGCCCAAAGTCATCAGGCGCTCGCATTTTGTAACGAACAGCCTCCGGACGTTGCGATATCCTCGAATCGGCCTGATTCGCGCTCGCGACGCCGGCTTTCTTTGTGTGGTCACCGCGTTCCCTTGTCATCAAGACCTCCCGCAGAAGGGGGAACTCGCGACCATGCTGCCCGGCCTTCGTTTCTTGTTCGCGGCGATCGTGCTGGCGACGTCGATTTTGGTGTTCGGGTTGGGTGCCGCGGCGTTGTTCCGCGCCGCCCATGAGGAATTTGCCAGCATCCCCGCGCGCCCGGCACCACGCGAGCCGCAATTCGCGCAGCAGACGCAGACCCCGCCTGTCCTTGCCATGCTGCGTGTCGACCCGCCGCCCGCGGGCAAGGCGACGGCAGAAACTCCGGCCCCATCGATATCCGAAGCGACAGCGCCTGCGGAAGTGTCGCCACCCGCCGAGCCCGACAAGATCGCCGCGGTGAAGACGGATGATCTGCCACCGCCGGCCACTCCGAAATCGGAGGCACCGCCTGTAGAGACCACCGCGTCCGCGCTGCCGGCAGAGGCCGCTCCGCTAGCGCCGGCCGCAGCGGAGCCGGCGACACAGCAACCCGCACCGGCTGCCGCCGAAGCGGCGCCCGCGCCGACCGAGCCCAAGCTCGCCGCGGTGACCGAGCCGCCGGCCGTGACCAGTGAGCCCGCGCCCGCTGCAACTGGGCCGGCGATAGTTGAGCCGGAAACTGTGGCGCCGCCGTCGCCCGAGGCGATTGCCGCTGCGACCAGGATCGCAACGCTGGGCGGCCCCGAAGTCGTGATCCCGTCACCTCCCGCGGCCAAGGCTGTGGAGGCGAAGAAGCCTGACCACAGCGCGACCGGCAAGCCGGCGCACCGGAAGGAGCGGCGGCGGATTGCGCGTGCGCGTCACGCCCGGAAGACGGTTGTTCAACAACAGGCCCTGGATCCGTTCGGCCAGCCGACCACGATCACGGCCGTTCAGCGGCAATAGCTGACATTCACGCCGGCCCGGTTGCAATCGGCGGGCCGCTCGCCTGCCCCCATTCCGACCACGAGCCGTCATACAGCGCGGTGTCGTTGACGCCGAGCCGGTAGAGCGCGAGCGTCAACACGCCGGCCGAGACGCCGGAGCCGCAGCTCGTGACGATCGGCGCATCGAGCTTCACACCAGCGCCGGTGAACGCCGCGCGCAGATCGTCGAGCGGCTTCATCGCGCCGGTCGCGGCATCGAACAGATTGTTGTAGGGCACGTTACGGGCGCCCGGGATGTGGCCAGCGCGGATGCCAGGCCGCGGCTCCGGCGCACGACCCTCGAAGCGCTCGGCGGCGCGCGCGTCGATCACCTGCTCGGCTCGGCTTTCGACATTGGCGATCATCTGTTCGATGCTGCGCACGCGCTTGGCATCGTAGGCCGCGCTGAAGGTTGCAGGGCGCGGCTTCACCTCGCCGCTCTCGACCGCCCGGCCCTCGGCGCGCCACTTCTTCAGCCCGCCATTGAGAATGCGCACGTTGCGGTGGCCATAGGACAGGAACATCCACCAGGCGCGCGGCGCGGCGACCCAGCCGCCGGCATCATAGATCACGACGGTGTCGGCATTGCCGATACCGAGCGCGCCGATATCACGACCGAATTGCTCGGCGCTTGGAAACATGTGCGGCAGCGGGTTGGAATGATCCGACACGCCATCGACATCGAAGAACACCGCGCCCGGAAGATGCGCGGCGAGATAGTCGTCCTTCGGCAGCGGCAGCACGCCCGGCAGCTTGAAGGTGGCGTCAAGGACCTTCACATTGGCGTCGCCGAGGTGCGCGGCAAGCCATTCGGTCGAAACAAGCGGATCGTCGGTTGTGGTCATGCTGCGATGTCCCCGAGGGCTTTGCCCTCACTTCTTCTTCGGCTCCCACGCCTCGATCGGGCCGCCGGCGTCGCGCCAGGCGGCGAAGCCGCCGCCCATATGGGCGACCGGCTTCAGGCCCATGTCCTGCGCGGTCTTGGCGGCGAGCGCCGAGCGCAGGCCGCCGGCGCAGTGGAAGACGAACTTCTTGTCTTCCTGGAAGATCGGCTTGGCATAGGGACTGTTCGGATCGATCCAGAATTCCAGCATGCCGCGGGTGCAGGCAAATGCGCCCGGGATCTTGCCATCGCGCTCGATCTCGCGGGGATCCCTGATATCGACGATCACGACGTCGTCCTTGCCGATCAGCGTGATCGCATCCTTTGCGGCTATCGTCTCGATCTCGGCATTGGCCTCGTCGATCAGCGCCTTGATGCCGCGGTGAATGGTCTGGGGCATGGGCTCTCCCTTACATCTTCTTGGTTGTCATTCCGGGGCGATGCGAAGCATCGAACCCGGAATCTCGAGATTCCGGATCAGCCGCTTCGCGTCTGTCCGGAATGACGGAGACAATCACCGCACCAGTTCCCGCATCGCATGCTCCAGACCCTCGATCGTGATCGGATACATGCGCTCGGAAAAGATGCGGCGGATGACGGTGGTCGATTCCGAGTAGTCCCAGTGCTTCTGCGCGACCGGGTTCAGCCACACCGCGTGCGGATAGGTGCGGATGATGCGGTCGAGCCAGATCGAGCCGGCCTCCTCATTGACATGCTCGACCGAACCGCCGGGGACCATGATCTCGTAGGGCGACATCGAGGCATCGCCGACGAATACCACCTTGTAGTCGTGCGGGTACTTGTGCAGCACGTCCCAGGTCGGCGTGCGATCGGTGAAGCGCCGCTTGTTCTGCTTCCAGACGCCCTCATAGAGGCAGTTGTGGAAGTAGAAATACTCCATGTGCTTGAATTCGGTCTTGGCGGCGGAGAACAGCTCTTCGACCTGCTCGATATGCGAATCCATCGAGCCGCCGATGTCGAAGAACACCAGCACCTTGACGGCGTTGCGCCGCTCGGGGCGCATGTGCACGTCGAGATAGCCGTGGTTGGCGGTCTCCTGGATCGTGGTGTCGAGATCGAGCTCGTCAGGCGCGCCGGTCCGCGCGAACTTGCGCAGGCGGCGCAGCGCGACCTTGATGTTGCGGATGCCGAGCTCGACATTGCCGTCGAGATCCCTGAACTCGCGCTTGTCCCACACCTTCACGGCGCGGTTGTTGCGGTTCTTCTCCTGCCCGATGCGCACGCCTTCGGGATTGTAGCCATGGGCGCCGAACGGCGAGGTGCCTGCCGTGCCGATCCATTTGCTGCCGCCCTGGTGGCGGCCCTTCTGCTCCTCGAGGCGCTTCTTCAGCGTCTCCATGAGCTTGTCCCAGCCCATGGCCTCGATCTGCTTCTTCTCGTCCTCGGTGAGATATTTCTCCGCGAGCTTCTTCAGCCACTCTTCGGGGATCTCCGCCTTGCCCATGGCGTCGAGCAGGCTCTCGAGCCCCTTGAACACGGAGCCGAACACGCGGTCGAACTTGTCGAGGTTGCGCTCGTCCTTCACCAGCGCGGTGCGGGACAAATAATAGAAGTTCTCGACCGTCTGATCGGCGAGGTCGGCGTCGAGCGCTTCCATCAACGTCAGATATTCCCGTAGCGTCACGGGGACCTGGGCGTCTCGCAGCGATGTGAAAAACTGCAGGAACATACCCACCTAGATCGCCCGCGGGGCCGGTGGCGTCAAGGGGCCCCCGACGTGCTTCGCCCCGAGATCAGCCATCCACTTTCGCCCGCCACCCCCGACGGCCCTGGGCCGGGCCGAGACGGCTGCAGGAGCGTTCCTAGCAAGACGATGCATTCCGCACAGCGGAAAGATGATGCCTGACATTCCATGCCAATGCGGCCCTGGGCACCGCTGCGCTGCGGAATCCGCGCTAGACCGCCCCGCTTTTTCAACTAGAATTGCACCTGACGAGAGATTGGACAGGCCATGCGACCGCTGCGAGAGCGGTCGTTTCATGTTGCGGCCCGAGCCGCCGACGAACGAACCAAGGCAAAGAGATCGATGAAATTCACGGGTACCAAAGACTACGTCGCCACCGATGACCTCAAGGTCGCCGTCAATGCCGCCATCGTGCTCGAGCGCCCGCTGCTGGTGAAGGGCGAGCCCGGCACCGGCAAGACCGTGCTGGCCGAGGAAGTCGCCAAGGCGATCGATGCGCCGCTGCTCACCTGGCACATCAAGTCCACCACCAAGGCGCAGCAGGGCCTCTACGAATACGACGCGGTGTCGCGGTTGCGCGACAGCCAGCTCGGCGACGCGCGCGTCTCCGACATCAAGAACTACATCAAGCGCGGCAAGCTGTGGGACGCCTTCACCCACGAGAAGCGGCCGGTGCTGCTGATCGACGAGATCGACAAGGCCGACATCGAATTCCCCAACGACCTGCTGCTCGAGCTCGATCGCATGGAGTTCCATGTCTACGAGACCGGCGAGACCATCAAGGCTAAGCTGCGCCCGATCGTGATGATCACCTCGAACAACGAGAAGGAGCTGCCGGACGCCTTCCTGCGCCGCTGCTTCTTCCACTACATCAAGTTCCCCGACGTCGACACGATGAACAAGATCGTCGACGTGCACTTCCCGAACATCAAGAAGCGTTTGGTGGAAGAGGCACTGCGCATCTTCTTCGAGGTGCGCGAGGTGCCTGGCCTGAAGAAGAAGCCCTCGACCTCGGAGCTGCTCGACTGGCTCAAGCTGTTGCTGAACGAGGACATCACGCCGGAGATGCTGCGCGAGCGCGATCCACGCAAGCTGATCCCGCCGCTGCACGGCGCGCTGCTCAAGAACGAGCAGGACGTCCATCTGTTCGAGCGGCTCGCATTCCTGAGCCGCCGCGAAGTCTAGTTCCGATATCGGCAAACGCCGGGGCCTTGGCTCCGGCGTTTTGTTCCCGCACCTCAACCAAAAAGAAGACCAGGGAAGATGAACGTCCAGAGCCAAATCCGCGCCGCCGAGCCCGTTACCACCGAGCATTTCGACGTCCTGATCGCAGGCGCCGGCATCTCCGGCGTCGGCGCCGCCTATCACCTCACCACGCAATGTCCGGGCACCAACTTTGTGGCGCTGGAGACGCAGGCAACATTCGGCGGCACCTGGTCGACCCACCGCTATCCCGGCATCCGCTCCGACAGCGACCTGCACACCTTCGGCTATCGCTTCAAGCCGTGGACCAGCGCGCCGATCGCAAGCGCGGCCGAGATCCTGAAATACATGGGCGAGGTGATCGAGGAGAACGATCTCGCGCCCCATATCCGCTATCGCCACACCATCACGGCGGCGAAATGGTCGAACGAGACCAATCTCTGGACCATCGATGCCGTCAGGCTCGACACCGGCGAGATGCTGCGCTTCACCACCCATTTCTTCTGGATGTGCCAAGGCTATTACCGCCACACCGAAGGCTACACGCCGGAGTGGACCGATATGGCCAAGTTCAAGGGCCCGATCATCCATCCGCAGAAATGGCCCGAGGATCTCGACTACAAGGGCAAGCGCGTCGTCGTGATCGGCTCCGGCGCGACCGCCGCAACCCTGATCCCGGCGCTGGCCAAGGATGTCGGCCACGTCACCATGCTGCAGCGCTCGCCTACCTATTTCCGCACCGGCCGCAACGCGATCGAAATCGCCGAGGAACTGCGCAAGCTGCAGGTCGACGAGCACTGGATCCACGAGATCACCCGCCGCAAGATCCTGTTCGAGCAGGATGCCTTCACCAAACGGACATTTGCCGATCCCGAGGGCGCCAAGAAGGATCTGCTGGCGGCTGTCGAGGCCGTTCTCGGCAAGGATTACGATATGGCCACCCACTTCACGCCGCGCTACCGGCCGTGGCGGCAACGCATCGCCTTTGTTCCGGATGCCGACCTGTTCCAGGCGATCAGGGACGGCAACGCCTCGGTCGTGACTGACGAGATCGACCGCTTCACCGAGAAGGGCATCCTGCTCAAATCCGGTAGCGAGCTCGAGGCCGACATCATCATCACCGCGACCGGCTTTCACCTCTCCGCCAATGGCGACATCGAGTTCGAGATCGACGGCAAGCCGCTCGATTTCAAGGACACCGTGACCTATCGCGGCATGATGTTCACCGGCGTGCCGAACCTCGTCTGGGTGTTCGGCTATTTCCGCGCCAGCTGGACCTTGCGCGTCGATCTCGTCGCCGATTTCGTTTGCCGCATGCTCAACCACATGAAGGCAACCGGCGCGAAGAAGGTGACGCCGGCACTGCGCCCGGAAGATCACAACATGCCGCTGCTGCCGTGGATCGACCCGGAGAACTTCAACCCCGGCTACATGATGCGAGGCATGCACCTGTTGCCGAAGCGCGGCGACAAGCCGGAATGGCAGCACAATCAGGACTACTGGGCCGAGAAGGACGAATTCCCGGCGATCGATCTCAAGGACAAGGCGTTCGTTTACGGCTGAGCTCCTTCTATCCATTACTCATTGCGAGAGCCAAGCGACAAGGAAGCCCTTCTCGCTCAGCTCGCGATGACTTTGGAAGGAGCTAAGCATCAGCTAATGTGCCGGCAATTGCATTGAACAGCTCAATTAGAGCTCTGACGCCGAGAATATAGTCGAGGTCGCTGCTCCATCGCCCGTACATGCCTGCCCCCGGAACCAGCCGATTCAGTACGGCGGCCCCCTCAGTTTCGAAGGCAAATCTTGGTTCGTTCACATGAAAGATTCGAAATTTTAGCGGAGACCGCAGGCGAAAAACATTGCCACCGAGCCACACGCCAACCTCAAAGACAACATCTCCGCTTTTCTTTCGCCAACGGTTTCGTGAGCGAGCTTCGAACCCCAGCGCTCTGCAAAATTGATCCAAGAAGGGGACAACATCCGACTTCCTTTCCAATCTGCGCTCCATGTCGAGTCCGAGCCGATGGCCTTCCGCCCTCTGCAATCCACTGTAGAATGTAACCCGGCTTTCTCGAAATTCCGGATCCTCCCACACCTTTTTGGTGTGGTCGAACAAACACCTGAGAAGCGGCGGGTTTTGATACGGCGGCTCAATCGCAGGCCTAACGGCAAATAGTTCGTCCAAAAAAGCAGAGCGATAAGTTGGCTCAATGAGGAAGGTACGCCCATCTGAGTTTCCCTGTCCGAGCGATTGCATCGTCTCGAGAGCCACTTCGTCCCAGTATCGATGAAGCAACTCTGATTGCCCATCTCCGCAGAGCTGGATGATTTCGTCTTGCCATGCTCTGTGGATCGAAAACCCAAGTGCCTCGAATGCAACCTGTGTTGGACCCCGCCCGCGCCAACGTGCTAGCGCGCTTAGAAGCGGGTGTTCTGCCGTTCGTTCCGACCCAGCCATGCCAATCGAAGCAACCCTCACGCATACTCCGGCAGTTTCACCGTCACTTCCGGCGCCTTCCCCCGGATCATGTCGGAGGCCTTGTCGGCAATCATCAGCGTGGATGCGTTGAGATTGGCCGAGATCATCCGCGGCATGATCGAGGCGTCGATCACGCGCAGGCCTTCCATGCCGTGCACGCGAAGCTGGTCGTCGACCACGGCCCATGGCGCGTCCGCCGGCCCCATCCGGCAGGTGCAGCCGGGATGGAACGTCGTCGTCCCGCGCTCGGTCGCGGCCGCGAGGAATTCGTCGTCGCCCTGCACCTTCGGACCTGGAAAATCCTCGTACGCAAAATACGGCTTCAGCGGCTCGGAGGCGAGCAGCCGGCGCGCCAGCTTCATGCCGGCGACGACGACGCGGCGATCGAGTTCTTCGGCAAGATAATTCGTCTGGATGATCGGTGGCTGGAACGGATCCGCCGAGCGGATGCGGACATAGCCGCGGCTCTCCGGCCGCTGCTGCCACGAGGCGACCGTCATACCGGGCTCGTCCTCGAGCTGGCCCTGCACGCCCTCCTTGTAGCTCGCCGGCGTGAAGGTGAGCTGGAGGTCGGAGCTCTCGGTGGTCTCGCCGGAATGCCAGAAGCAGTACACCATGGTCGGCGACAGCGACAGCAGCCCGCGCCGCGTCGTCGCCCATTTCAGCGCCTCGACCCACAGGCTGAGGCCGCGACGCATTTCGTTGATGGTCCGGATGTTCTTCACCCGCGCCACCGAGCGCGGCGCGTAGTGATCCTGCAGACCCTCACCAACACCCGGCAACGCGTGGCGCACCTCGATGCCATGCGACTGCAACAGGCCGGGCGAACCGACGCCGGAGAGCTGCAGCACCTGCGGCGAATTGTAGGCACCACCGGAAAGGATGACCTCCTTGCTGGCGCGGATCTCGATCGGATCTCCGTACTTGCCACCCCTGTTGTAGCGCACGCCGACCGCGCGCTTGCCCTCGAAGATGATGCCGGTGACATGCGCATGGGTGCGCACATCGACGTTCGGCCGTTTCCGCGCCGGATGCAGATACGCGGTCGCGGCGCTCACGCGCAGTCCGTTCTGGATGGTGCGCTGGCAGTAGGACACGCCCTCCTGAATCTGGCCGTTGTAATCGGTGTTGCGCGGGATGCCGAGGCTCACAGCACCGTTCATGAAGGCTTCGCAGAGCGGGTCCTGCCAATCCATCGTGGTGACCGTCAGATTGCCGTCGCGGCCACGATAGGTGTCATCGCCCTCGCCGACCCGCCGCTCCATCCGCCGGAAATACGGCAGCACGTCGGGATAGCCCCAGCCGCGATTGCCGAGCTGCGCCCAGGTGTCGAAATCCTGGCGCTGGCCGCGATTGTAGATATGGCCGTTGATCGACGACGAGCCGCCGAGCGTCTTGCCGCGCGGGGCATAGATGCTACGCCCGCCGGTGTAGGGACCCACCTCCTGCTGATAGGCCCAGTTCACGCTCTTCATGTGAAAGGTCTTGATGAAGCCGGCCGGCAGATGGATGTAGGGATGCCAGTCGCTTGGTCCCGCCTCCAGCACGCAAACCTTGGTGCCCGCGTCCTCACTCAACCGGTTGGTCAGCACGCTTCCGGCGGAGCCTGCGCCAATGATCACATAATCGAACGTTTCCATCGTCTCTTTTTCTGGCGCTGATATGAACGTCAGCGCGCCTTTTCGTTGAGTTGAAAATTGAGATGCGCCTTCACTGTAGGCCATTCGCTGGCGATGATGCTGTAAACCACGGTATCACGCAACGTGCCGTTCGGCGCGATCTGGTGGCTGCGCAGGATGCCGTCCTGCTTGGCACCGAGACGCTCGATGCCGCGCCGGCTCTGATGGTTGAAGAAATGCGTGCGGAACTCGACGGCGATGCAATCGAGCTTCTCGAAGGCATGGGTCAGCAAAAGCAGTTTGCACTGCGTGTTGACCGCGCTGCGCTGCACACGCTTGGCGTACCAGGTCGAACCGATCTCGACGCGGCGGTTCGGCGTGTCGACGTTCATGTAGGTCGTCATGCCTGAGATCTGGCCTGCGGCATCGAACACCGTGAACGGCAGCATCGAGCCGGCGGCCTGCAGGCCGAGCCGGCGGTCGATCTCCTTGGCCATGTTCTCCGGTTTCGGAATCGCTGTGTACCAGAGCTTCCAGAGGTCGCCATCGCTGACGGCTTCGGTCAGTCCACCGAGGTGATCGTGCGACAGCGGTTCAAGCCGCGCATGCGCGCCGCGAAGGGTGACCGGTTCAAGCCAAGGCATTTTGTATCCTTTGAGTACGAAGTCGTCCGCTCATTCTAGCCGTCATTGCGAGCGAAGCGAAGCAATCCATCTTTCCGCGTGCGCGGACAAATGGATTGCTTCGTCGCTTCGCTCCTCGCAATGACGGTGGGCATCACTTGTTCAGAAAATTCAGCGGCAATCCCGGCCGCGGCCAGTCCATCGCGATCAGTTCGCCCTTGCCTGACAGCGTGATGTAGGCCGTCTTCAGCTCGGGGCCGCCGAAGGCGATGTTGGTGGTGACGCGGTCGCCGGTCGGCACCTGCTCGACCAGCGTGCCGTCAGGCGCAATCACCGAGATGCAGCCGGAGACCAGCGTCGCCACACAGACATTGCCGTTCGCTTCGACCGCAAGCGAGTCGAACATCTGATAGCCGCCGAGGCCCGCGATCGGCTTGCCGCGCTCGCCGCGATAGATCACGTCGCGCGGCTTGATCGTGCCGGGCTCGGAGACCTCATAGGCCCACAGCCGCGCCGTCGGCGTCTCCGCGATGTAGACGGTCTTTTCATCCGGCGACAGTCCGATGCCGTTGGCCGGCAGGATGCCGTGCACGGCCTCGACAATTTCGCTCATGCCGGGCTTAAGATAGTAGAACGCGCCGACATCCATGTCGCGGGCGCGGCGCTTGCCGAGGTCGGAGAACCACAAACCGCCCTGCTTGTCGAACACCAGATCGTTCGGCCCGCGCAGTTCGTGCTCGCCGCATTTTGTCACCACGGTCTCGACCTTGCCGGATTGCAGATCGACGCGCTGGATCGAGCCGCCGAGATAGTCACCCGGCTGCGGCCCCGGCATGATCATCTTGCCGGTCGGGATCCAGGAGAACCCGCCATTGTTGCAGACATAGATCTTGCCGTCGGGGCCGAGCGCCGCGCCATTCGGCCCACCCGGCATCTTCGCGACCACTTCCTTGCGCCCGTCGGGATAAACCCGCGTCAGCCGCTGGCCGCGGATTTCGACCAGCACGACCGAACCGTCAGGCATAACCACCGGACCCTCGGGAAACTCCAGATCGGTGGCGAGAACACGGATATTGGCCATGGCATCCTCCCGGCTCGTTGGCTGCCGGCGGATTCCGTCGAGGCCCGCACGCGCAACATGTTGTTTCGCCCCGTTATGGCAAAGTCGTTCCGGCTTGCCAAGCAATCACGGGCGCAACGCTGCCCGGCGGTTATTCCTTCACCGGCACCCAGATCTCGAGGCCGCCATGACCGGTGCTCGCATCAAAACTCTCATCGTAGCGCTCGAAGTTCGGGGCGTCCGCGACCTTCATGCCGGACTGCGGCAGCCAGCGATTCCAGATCGTGTTGACGGTGCGGCGGATGGTCGAGATGTGGTCCGTGTGGGCAAATACGAGATATTTCTGTTCTGGAATCCGCACCCGCGCGAACTCGCGCGGCAGGTCTGAGAAATCGGCGACCTCGATACCTGCGATGTAATCGAAATTGCCGGCGTCGTCGCCGTTGCAGCAGACGCCATAGGCGATCTTGCCGACATGGCGGGGAATGCTCGGGCACTGCACGTGGAATTCGTGCCACTGGTTCGGGATGCCGGCGGTGCTGCCGTTGGCGTGGTTGTAGCGTTCGCCGATGCCGGCGACGAGGAACGCCTTGCCGGTGGCAACGCGCGGCGGATCGAGATGATCGAGGGCTGTCGAGATCATGGTGATCGGCTCCTGGAGCTTGAGCGTCTTCAGGCAGGGTGTCGCGCGCACCGTTTCCGGCGTGACGCCGAAATGGTCGCGGAACGCGCGGGTGAATGCTTCGTGGGAGCCGTAATCCGCATCCAGCGCGAGGCTGAGGATGTCGGGCGCACCGGCGGCAAGCTCGCGCGCGGCCTCGCTGAGGCGGCGGGCCCGCACATAGCGCATCACCGAGAACCCGGTCGCCTCCGCAAACGCCCGCACCAGATGGAAGCGCGAGACGCCGGCGACGCCTGATATCTCGTCGAGCGTCAGCGGCGCACCGAGATGGCTTTCGATGTACCAGAGCGCCTTCTGGGCTGGATTCATGAACGACGGCTTTCCTGGAGCATGATCCGGAAAAGTGTGTAGCGGTTTTCCGAAGAGATCATGCTCAAACAAGACGCTAATTTGTGCGCATTATGCACCGCTGCCGAGCGCGGCGCTTGACAGTGCTTGCTGCGCGGCGGCCGAAACCCTGCGGTTCCGCTGCACGGAAATTACTCCAAAGGGCTTGCTGGTAACATGGTCCCAATCGTGCATACTTGGCGCCGCATCGATCCGACGGCTCACGACAAGCAGCCGACCATCAAGACTGCATGAGCCGCGGCCAGCACGTCAGGGAGGACAATGATGCATCGCCGACTCTTGAGCTATGCCCAATCCGCCGCACTTGCGGGATGTCTCGCGGTTGCGGTCGCAAGCGCGGCCAACGCGCAAAAGAAATACGATCCGGGCGCGACCGACACCGAGATCAAGGTCGGCAACATCATGCCCTATTCCGGCCCGGCATCCGCCTACGCCACCATCGGCAAGACCGAGGCGGCCTATTTCAAGAAGCTCAACAGCGAGGGCGGCATCAACGGCCGCAAGATCGATTTCATCTCCTACGATGACGCCTACAGCCCGCCGAAAATGGTCGAGCAGGCCCGCAAGCTCGTCGAAAGCGACGAGGTGCTGCTGATCTTCAATCCGTTGGGCACGCCGGGCAACACGGCGATCCAGAAATACATGAATGCCAAGAAGGTGCCGCAGCTGTTCGTCTCCACCGGCGCCGCCAAATGGAACGATCCGAAGGATTTTCCGTGGACGATGGGCTGGCAGCCCAGCTACCAGGTGGAAGCGCGCATCTACGCCAAGTACATCCTGAAGAATTATCCGGGCAAGACGATCGGCGTGCTCTACCAGAACGACGATTTCGGCAAAGACTACCTGATCGGCCTGCATGAAGGGCTCGGCGACGAGGCCAAGAAGCTGATCGTCATCGAATCTTCCTACGAGACATCGTCGCCCACGGTGGATTCCCAGATCGTGCAGATCAAGGGCGCCAATCCTGATATCTTCGTCAACATCGCGACGCCGAAATTCGCGGCGCAGGCGATCAAGAAGGTCGCCGAACTCGGCTGGCATCCGGCCCAGTTCGTGACCAACGTCTCCGCTTCGATCGCGGGCGTGATGCATCCAGCCGGCTATGAGGCAAGCCAGGGCGTCCTCTCCACGCAATACCTCAAGGACCCCAAGGATCCCGCCTGGAAGAACGATCCGGCCATGGTCGAATGGCGCGCTTTCATGAACAAATGGTACCCCGAAGGCGATCAGGACGATGCCTCGACCGTGTTCGGCTATGGCGTGGCCAAGGGTCTCGAGCAGGTGTTGAAGCAGTGCGGCGACAACCTCACCCGCGAGAACGTGATGAAGCAGGCCGCCAATTTGAACTTCGAGATCGGCATCTATCTGCCTGGCACCAAGATCAAGACCGGTCCAGACGATTACGCCCCGCTCGAGCAGCTTCAGATGATGCGCTTCAAGGGCGAGAGCTGGGAGCTGTTCGGCCCGATCATGAGCGGCGAGAAGGGCGCGTAGGGTCTGACCGACGCCTGGATAAGACGGGGCGCACGACCGCCGCGAAGAAACTGCGCTCCCTCTCCCGCTTGCGGGGGAGGTACAGCGAATTCGCGGATAGACTCTCTCTACTTCGTCCCCGGCTTCGCCGGTGTCGCATCCTTCGCGGCCGGTGCGTCGGCCTTCTTGCTCAACTCGTCGACGAGCTTGCCCTGCGCGGTCTGCAGATCAGCGACGAGCTTCTGCAAGCTCGCGACCGCACTCTTCAGACCGTCGATCTGGCGGTTGGCGGCATCGAGCTTCTGCTGATGATCTGATGTGAGCTTGCTGATCGTCTTCTGCAGGAAATCGACATTGCTCTGCAGGCAGCTGGTGCGCCGCTCCATGGTTTTTTCGACGGTGCAGATTTCGATGCCGGGGACATCCTGCGCATACGCGTGGCCTGCGCCGAGTGCAAGCAGCACGAGAACCACAACAGCAAAACGAGCGATCATCAACATCCCCGATCAGACGCGTCATTCACAGCTTTGTGCTCCCGACGCTGAGAGCAAGGGAGACATACCATACTGATACCGCATTCACGCGGTGTGCTCGGTCGATTGCGGGGAACTTCTCGTGGGGACGGGGGGGCCTTCGGAACTTGTTTGGTTCGAACCCTTGACGATGGAGACAGATCACATGGCAACGCGCGAAAAACGGCTGGCGCAATTCGATGGCCATGGCGAACCTTCGCCCAACCAGCGCGTGGAAGTGCTTTGTGAGGATCACAGCGGGACGTATCAGCTGCCGTTCGCCTGCCGCTTCGTCGACGGCCAGTGGCGCAATGACGCAACCGGCGGCGCGGTCGAAGCCAACGTCATCGGCTGGCGCCTGCCGCGCGACAGGCATGCGGCCGCGACGCTGGCTGCCGGCGCATTGTCTCAAAACGCGACTTAGCGGCACGTCGTCTTAGGATTCGGAACGCTGCTAGAACGAACCGCGCCCGAATCACTGATCGAGCGCCGTACTCCGTTGTTCACGGCTAGATATGGTCATCAGGCCGAACCAGCGCACCACATGCAGAATCATGACGATCGGCCGCAACCAGCGGCCGACCACAAAGGTTAATTCCTCCGCCGATGACATGCCGATCAAGCCCAGGGCGTGGGCGCAGGCACCTTGTCCGTCCCCGGATCGACATCGACGGTCTTGAAATCGGCGGGACTGACGATCTCGAGGTATTCCATGTCCTTCGAGTAATCGAACAGATAGTGGGTGATGCCCGGACGCTGATGGATGACGTCGCCGGCCTCGACCAGCGTCTCCTTGTCCTCATACATGAAGCGGGCCCAGCCCTTGGTCATGATGACGATCTGGAAATCGCAGAGATGCTTGTGCCAGCCGGTACCTTCTTCCGGCGGCAGATCGGGATTGGCCTTGACCAGGTGGCAGATCACCTGCCCGCTGGTGGCGTCGGCGATGCCGAGGTCGCGATACAGGAAGAAGTCGCGCAGACCTCCTTCCTTGAAATCGGTATCACCGGGTTTGACGTGGGAGAATTTGCTGACGACGGCGTGCTGATTCATGAAAGCCTCCACGGTTCTCGTTTTCGCGAGATCGCGGCGCGGGCTCAGCGTCCAAATTTTCGGCAGCGTCGCATCGTCGCGGTCACAGCTCGATGTTTGCTATGCGAAATCCTTGCCAGCCGCGCATTGCGGCGGCGGGGTTGCTGCGCGTCTTGGTCTTCGCGGCGGAAGCGCTTGCTGCAAAGCGTGAATTCGCGTTGCACGTGTGCCGGCTCGCGTCCCGCCGCGATCCGGTGCGAGGGCCAACCCGACCGCCGGCGGCACGTCCGTTGAGCAAAGCCTGCCCTGCGCTTGAGCCGCCGATACGGGCAGGCCGGGCAGCCGACTGCCTAATATTCGACCTCAAGCTCCTCGACGTCGGCCGGCTCGGCCTTCGCCGCCTCGATCCATTCGGCCATTTCGGGCATCGTCATGATGGTCTTGGCATAGGCTGAAAGCTGCGCGTCGAGCTTCACGTCATAGGTCATGAAGCGGGTGACGACCGGGGCATACATCGCGTCGGCCATGGTGCGGCGCTCGCCGAACAGGAACGGGCCGCCCGATTTGGCCAGGCAATCGCGCCAGATGACGCAGACCCGGTCGATATCGGCCTGCGCGCGCGACCAGATCTTGAATCCGGGGAAGTGCCCCTTGAGGTTGACCGGCAGCGAGGCCCGCAGCGTGGTGAAGCCGGAGTGGATTTCGCCGCAGATCGAGCGGCAATGCGCCCTCAGCACGCGGTCTTCCGGCAGCAGGCCGGCATGCGGCATCAGATCGTTGAGATACTCGCCGATCGCCAGCGTGTCCCAGACCGTCGCCCCCTCATGGCGAAGACATGGCACCAGGATCGAGGACGACAGCAGCAGCAATTCGGCCTTGGCCGAGGCGTCGTCGGGCGGGGTGACCATCTCCTCGAACTCCAGCCCGGCAAACTTCGCCAGAAGCCAGCCGCGCAGCGACCAGGACGAATAGTTCTTGCTGCTGATGGTGAGTGTCGTGTCCGCCATGCCCATTCCTCACGCCTGAACGCTTCCCCCGATGCGCCGCCCGGGGGCGGGGCGCCCTGCCCAAGGCATGAGCGCCGAGCATTTTTGCAGCAAGCCACGTGCCAATTTGCAAGGCGGCCCCCGCCCGCTTTGGCGTCGATATTGCATAGCACCATAGGGCAAGGGCGGATGCGTATGATGTCAATGATGTACCAAGCCTACCAGAACCACATGGACCTCACGGCACCGTGGCGGACGGGAGCCGCGGCGGCGCTGAAATACCTCAACTTCGTACCACAGGGCGTCTCGGACCGGGTGTTCGGCCGGCTTGCGGCGGCGCTCGAGCTGATCTCCCGCTCCAGCCTGACCTACAGCCGCCCCGACTATGCCATCGGCCGCGTGAAGGTCGGCAACCGGGACTTGGAGGTCACTGAGGAAGTCGCTTATGCGACACCGTTTGGCTCGCTGCTGCACTTCAAGAAGATCGATGCGCCCGAACAGCCGCGGCTGCTGCTGGTGGCGCCGATGTCCGGCCATTTCGCGACACTACTCCGCGGCACCGTGAAGACGCTGCTGCAGGACCACGACGTCTACATCACCGACTGGCACAATCCGCGCGACATCCCGCTCGCGGCCGGCCGCTTCGGGCTGGAGGACTACACCGACCATCTGATCGACTTCCTCGACAAGCTCGGGCCCCGCGCGCACATGGTGGCGATCTGCCAGCCTTCGGTCTCCGCGCTGGCGGCGGCCGCCGTGATGTCGGAGGAAAACCATCCGGCGCGACCGGCGTCGCTGACGCTGATGGCAGGTCCCATCGACACACGAATCCTGCCAACCAAGGTCAACGGGTTCGCCAAGAGCAAGCCGATCAACTGGTTCGAGGACAATCTGATCAACTACGTACCGTTCCAGTGCAAGGGCGCGTTCCGGCAGGTCTATCCCGGCTTCGTGCAGCTCACGGCCTTCGTGTCGATGAATCTGGAGCGGCACATCAAGCAGCACATCGACCTCGCCGATCATCTCGCCAAGGGCGAGATCGACAAGGCCGAGCTGATCAAGACCTTCTATGACGAATATTTCGCCGTGATGGATTTGCCGGCCGATTTCTACATCGAGACCGTCCGCGACGTGTTCCAGGAGCATTTGCTGCCGCAGGGCAAACTGATGCATCGCGGCCGTCCGGTGAATCCGGCCGCGATCAAGCGCATGGGCCTGATGACGGTGGAAGGCGAAAAGGACGACATCTGCTCGATCGGCCAGACGCTCGCCGCGCAAGACCTCTGCACCGGCGTGCGGACCTATCGCAAGGTGCACCACATGCAGGCCGGCGTCGGCCATTACGGCGTGTTCTCGGGCAAACGCTGGAACAACGAGATCTACCCGCTGCTGCGAGATTTCGTGCATGTGAATTCTTGAGCGGGTTCGCGCCGCTATCGTCCACCTCTCCCATTGGGAGAGGTCGGCGCGTAGCGCCGGGTGAGGGGTTGAGGTTCCATCGATAGAGCGACACCCCTCACCCGAATTTCGGCTGCACTCGAAATTCGACCTCTCCCTCCGGGAGAGGTGGCGCACTCGTCGCACTCCTGAGCATAGCTGAAACCGAGGCGACCTCTGGTCCTGCATCTCTTCGCGAAGTATCGTTCCCCCGCCACGACGACACCGCGCGCCCCAAGAATCGTCTCCGGGAGAAACCTCCATGCGCCGCCTTTCCTTCCGCACTCTCGCGCTTGCCTTCGTCAGCGCCCTCGCCTTCACCTCAGTCGCATCCGCCGCCGAAGTCCACGTCATGATCTCGGGCGGGCTGACCGCGGCCTACAAGGCGCTGGTGCCGGAATTCGAGCGCAAGACCGGGAACAAGGTCGTGACCGCCTTCGGACCGTCGATGGGCACCACCACAAACGCCATTCCGGTGCGGCTGGAGCGCGGCGAGCCGGCGGATGTGCTGATCATGGTCGGCTATGCGCTCGGC
This sequence comes from Bradyrhizobium genosp. P, assembly GCF_049949265.1. Classification (NCBI taxonomy): domain Bacteria; kingdom Pseudomonadati; phylum Pseudomonadota; class Alphaproteobacteria; order Hyphomicrobiales; family Nitrobacteraceae; genus Bradyrhizobium; species Bradyrhizobium genosp. P. The sequence goes on from NZ_CP188195.1 coordinate 8,041,203, forward strand.
GACCTCATCAAGCAGGGCAAGGTGGTCTCGGACAGCCGCGTCGACCTCGTCAACTCGCCGATCGGGATTGCGGTGAAATCGGGCGCACCGAAGCCCGACATCAGCTCGGCTGAGTCAGTCAAGCAGGCGCTGCTGGCGGCAAAATCGGTCGCCTATTCCGACAGCGCGAGCGGCGTCTACGTCTCGACCGAGATGTTCGGAAAGCTCGGCATCACCGATGCGATGAAGGACAAGGCGCGGAAGATTCCGGCAACCCCCGTCGGCGAGATCGTCGCCAAGGGCGAGGCCGAGATCGGCTTGCAGCAGATCTCTGAGCTCAAGCCGGTTGCCGGCATCGACATCGTCGGTCCCTTGCCTGATGCGATCCAGAAGATCACGGTATTCTCCGCCGGCATCGCCACCGTGTCGAAGGAGCCCGACGCCGGCAAGGCCCTGATCAGCTTCCTCGCCTCGCCGGACGCGCGCGACACGCTGGTCAAGAGCGGGCTTAACCCGATCCCGGTGGCGGCAACGCATTAGGTTGCAGCGCACGTCTGCTCTCTCCCCGTCATCCTGAGGCGCGAGCGGAGCGAGCCTCGAAGGATGCGCGGCCCGGCCGGTGGCCGTCGATCCTTCGAGGCTCGCAAGCGCTCGCACCTCAGGATGACGGGGATAGGCCGGTGGTGGAGCCGAGCACGTACGTCGCGTCTTGCCCTAGTGAAAATGATGCGCCCCATAAGCAAGCAGCAAGACGACGGCGAGCGCGAGCAGCAGCGTCGTCGATTTCCAGAACAGCACCGGGTTGCGCTCGATCAGCGGCGTCGACGATGTCGCGAGATATTTTGCGTTGGGATTGCGCAGGTCGAACAGGAACTCCGAGAAACTGTCATAGCGCTTGAGCGGGTTCGGATGCACCGCACGCTCCAGCGCGCCGTCGACCCAGGTCGGAATGTCGCCGCGATGTGTCGCGGGGCGGTAGACCAGCCGGTTGAAATCCGTCCGCGTCCGCGCGCGCGCGATCTGGGCCCCGTAGGGCAACCGCCCGGTCAACATTTGATAGGTGACCACGCCGAGCGAGAACAGGTCGGATCGCATCGAGCCACCCTCGCCCAGGAAGTACTCCGGCGCGGTGTATTGCTGGGTGCCGAGGATGGCCTCGCTGCCTGACAGCGCCGCCTCGGCGACACCAGCGATCCTGGTCGAGCCGAAATCGATGATCTTCACCGTGCCGGTGTGCTCGATCATGATGTTGTCGGGCCTGACGTCCTGGTGCAGCATCTCCCTGCGGTGGAAGGCGCGCAGCCCTTTTGCGATCTGCTCGGCGAGGTCGCGCACCGTCTCGAGCGAGGGAGTGGGATTGTCGATCATCCACTGCGTCAGCGTCTGGCCGTCGATATATTCCGTGGTGACGTAGAGGAAGTTGCGCTTGCGCCGCGGCAGCCAGGGTTTCAGCACATGCGGTGAGTCGATCCGCCGGGCGACCCATTCCTCCATCATGAAGCGCTTCAGATAGGCCGGATCGTCGCGCAGGTCGATCGAGGGGATCTTGATGGTGACGGTGGTGCCGGTGTCCTCGTCGACCGCGAGGTAGATGTGGCTGCGGTGTGATGCATGCAGCTCGCGCACGACGCGGTAGCCGTCGAAGCGCATCCGCGCGTCGAGCAGCGGCGGCAGCGGCAGTTCGGTCGGCTGGCCGAATATTTCGCGCGCGTCGCCGTCGGGCAATTCGTCGATCCGGACGATCTGCGCGGTGAGATTGTCCGGGCTGCCGCGTTCGAACGCCTGTTCGACGATCGATTTCGCGACCCGATCCAGATCGGCGGCGCCGTCCAGGACCATCTTCGCCAGTTGCCGCGACGGCACATGCTCATGGATCCCGTCGGTCACCAGCAGGAAAATGTCGCCGCGCTCGAGCCGGAGATTCTGATAGTCGATCTCGACCTGCGGATTCACGCCGAGCGCGCGGCCGAGATAGCTCTGCTCCGACGAGATCACGACACGGTGGTCGTTGGTCAATTGCTCGAGGCTGTGGCCTGCGACGCGGTAGATCCTGCTGTCGCCGACATGGAACAGATGCGCCGTGGTCGACCTGATGACAATGGCGCTGAGCGTGCAGACATAGCCCTTGTCCTTGTCGTAGGGATTTGGACTGCGCCTTGTCTGCGCATGCAGCCAGGAATTGGTCGCCTCCAGCACCCGCTGGGCTGAGGTCTTCACGGACCAGGATTCCGAGGTGCAGTAATAGTCGGTGAGGAAGCCCTTGACCGCCGACTCGGCCGCAATGTGGCCCACACTGCTCGACGAGATACCGTCGGCGAGCACCACGGCGATGCCCTTCAGGCCGAGCAGCGGCTCCTCGGGGATCAGCACGCCGTGAAAATCCTGATTGGCGTCCTTGCGGCCCTTATCAGAGAATTGCCCGACCGATATTTTCAGCGCGCGCGGCATCGCCTCGTTCAAGCCCGACGAGTCCCTCGCCGACAGGAGAGCCCGATATGCCCGTCGAGATCAAGCCGCGAGAGGCTCACGGCTCAGTGCGCATCCCCTTGACGGTACCGCTACTTGGTCTGGGTCCGGATCGGCGTATCCTTCAGGCCGTTATTGTCATAGGCCTTGCGCAGCGTACCGTTGGCGATTGCGTCGGTCATGAATTTGGTGGCGAAGGCGGCGGCGAGCGGATGGTTGAGCGGCACCGCGACGGCGGTCACGGTCTGCTTGAAGGTCTCATCCAGCACGCACGTGCCCGGAATCTGCTTCGCCATCGCGATGAGCTGGTCGCGCGACAGCGCGAAGGCGTCGACCTCGCCGTTCTCCAGCAGATGGAATATTTCGTCATAGGTCTGATAGCCCGTCACCCTGGCGTGCTTGAGATGCGCGATCGCGCCGCGCATGGTCGTGGTGTTGTTGACGGCGGCGACCTTGACGCCCTCCTGGTCGAGCGTCGCGAAATTCACAATCTTCGAGCCCGGCCTGACGATGTAGGTGGCGTCGGCGACCTCGTAGATCGGCCCGAACGTCATCCTGGTCTCACGCTCGGGATCCTTGGGAAGGAACGTGATGTCCCAGGTGTTGTTGCCCGCCGCATCGGTGATCTGGCCGGAATTCAGGTGCACGACATATTCGACGGGAACGCCAAGCTGCGCCGCCATCTCGCGGCCGAGGTCGACGGGAACACCGGCATAGCCGTTCGCGGTCTTCGTCGACCAGAACGCGCCGCCGGCCGGGCTGATCGCGATCGCGACCCGAAGCTTGCCGGTCGGCGCGATCTCATCCTTCAGGGCATCGGCATGGGCTGGCACGGCCATCATCATCACTCCCAGAACGAGGCCGGCAAGACGCAACAGTTGACGAGACATCGGACTTCCTCCACGCCGGATCCACGCCCGGCAACAAAACCGTAGGCGCTAGATCCGCGCAACGGCCATTTGCGCAAGGTGGCCATCGCAGCCGATCTACTTGACCCTAATGGTGATCTTCTCGGAGACGATGGGGGGATTGAACGGATAGTGCTTGGCGTCGCCCAGCACCAGTTGCAGCGTGTGCTTGCCGGGCGGCAGTTCGATTTGGGTCTCGGTCTGGCCCGCACCGAAATGCAGATGCGACTTGTCCGATGGAATCGGCTCGTTCGGATTGAGCGGCTCGTTCACGTCGATCAGCAAATGATGGTGACCGCTGTTCGGATAGTCGTCGCCGGCATGGGTGACGCCCATGTTGCGCAGGCCGAAGCGGCACCAGAACGCGCCCTTGATGGTCGCCCCGTCATGCGGCCAGACGAAATACAGCTTTGCGTCGTGTGGCGCCGGCTTGCCTTGTGCGTGGGCAGGGGTCGCGATCAGCACCGCCGCCGCAAGCAGGATGAAGCGTGCAATTGTCATCGACCCCTTCCCCGATCATCATGCTCTACGGTGACAGCGCGACCCTGAAGCCGTGGGTCGGATAGCGAACGTTGGTGTCGTAATTGTCGCGATTGGCCGGCCGCACATAGCGCGTGTCATTCTTCCAGGAGCCGGAGCGGATGACGTGGGACGCGCAGTCACCGCCGGACCAGACCGAACCGTCGGCCGGTGCGCCCTGGTAACTCCTGTGCCAGCAATCCTCAACCCACTGGTCGACGCCGCCGCCCATGTCGTAAAGGCCGAACGGATTCGCTTTGAAGCTGCCGACCTTGACCGGCTGCTCGGCGCCGGCGTCGCCGCCGCAATCCCTGCAACTCGCTGCGCCCGATTGCATCTGATCGCCCCACCAATATTTGGTTTGGGTTCCGCCGCGCGCCGCGAACTCCCATTCGGATTCGCTCGGAAGCCGGTACGCCTTCTTGGCGTGGTTGGCGAGCCACGTCACATATTGCTTGGCGTCGCTCCAGCTCACATTGGTGACCGGCGCATCGTCCTTGCCTGACGCCGTGAAGCCGCAGGCCTTGGCCGCCGCGCACGCATTCCATTCGCGCACCGTGACCGGATACTTGCCCATCGCAAAAGGCTTTACGGTCACCCGGTGGATCGGGCGTTCCGAGGCGTCATCATTGCTCCCCATCGAAAAACTGCCGCCTTGAAGGGGGACCATTTCGGACTCCGGCACGGACGCAGCTTGCGCGGTCGCGGAGGGCGCAGGCTGGGGCGACGATTGTTGCCCGGCAAGCGTCGGCACCGGATTTGGCGTGGCACTCGGCGCTGCCTGCTTGACGGCAGGCGCCGGTTCGGCCGGCGATGGCGCCTGCGCCACGTCGCGTGGCTCGCCGCGCGGCTGTGCCAGCATGTACCAGAGCGCGCCGCCGGCGATGATCGCGATCGCGATGCCGAGCAGACCGATCAGGACATTCTCGCGACGCTTGCGCGTGCGATTGTACGCCGCGGCGTCCGGCAACACGCGATAGACGCGGACGGGATCGGTGATGTTCTTGACCTTGCGGTCGCCGAGCGACTCGTATCCGCAGACCAGTTTGTGCTTGATCTGCTCGTAGATGCCGCCGGAGATGAAGACCTCGCCCGGCGCGGCAATGCCTTCCAGGCGCGCAGCAACGTTGACGCCGTCGCCATAGATGTCGTCGGGTTCGATGATGACGTCGCCGAGATTGACCCCGATACGGTACGCGATCCAGTAATCCTTCGGCACCCCCGCGTTCCGGCCGACCAGGTTTTGCTGGATCACGATGCTGCATCGGACAGCCTCGACAGGACTGTCGAACATCGCCAAGAAACCGTCGCCGGTGGTCTTGACCAGCTTGCCGTGGTGTTCGGCAATGGTGGGTTCGATAAGATCGCGCTGGATCCGCTTAACCCGGCTATGCGTGCCCTCTTCATCGAGTTCCATCAACCGGCTATAGCCGGCGATGTCGCCCGCAACGATGGCCGCAAGGCGCCGCGGCACCGCTTCGTCGGGCGGCGGTTTGCCTGATTTGCCTGACTTGAAGTCGCGAATTTCTCCCATAGCTGGGCCGGCTCCACAAAATCACGAACGGCAGTGATAAAGGCGCGACCGGCACCTGGGTCCCCGAAGCCCGGGCGGAGCGTACCACACCGTAGGGTCGGAACAAGTTCATGGAATGTCGGAACAAAGCTCACAGGCAAGTGTGCAGTGCATGAAGCGCAGTTGCTTGACCGGCGTCGGATGTGTGCTTCCCGACCATGTCAACCCAAATTGTCGCGGCAAAGCGTCACCGCCGTCAGTTCGGCTGCGCTACCGTCACCTTGATCTCGCGCGGCAGGATGATCGCGGCCGCGATCGCCAGCAGGCAGAGCGCCGCAAACGCGCGCAGCATCATGCTGAAGCCGCCATGGTCGTATAGCCAGGCCACCAGGCCGACGGAAGCACCCGCTGCGGTGAAGCCGACAAAGTAGCGCACCGCATAGGCCCGTGAGCGCCATTCCTCGGTGGTGTATTTGCCGACCATGGCATCGTTGACCGTGACCTGCCCGAAGGCGCCCATCACGATGCCGATCGAGACCACGATCAGCGGCAGGTTCGACAGGCTGGCAGCAAGATAGAGGAACGGCGCCAACATGAATGACAGCGGCAGTGCCACCGTCTTCAGCGAGTGTTTGTCCAGCAGCTTGCCGATCGTGTATTGCGTCATCGCACCGAACACGTAGACCCCGGCCGCAATCAGGCCGAGCAGCGCCGGGCTCTTGGTCAAATCGGCGAGCCGTTCGGCGAACAACTTTGGCAGCGCCACCGTCACCGCGTTGAACGTGGTCGAGATCGCGATCACGACGATCAGCAGCGCCAGCACCACGCGCCACATGTCTTCCTTGGCGACGCGCACCTGGGCAGCCGCCTGCCTGGAGCCCTTGCGGTCCTCATGGACCACGGTCATCGCAAAGGCGATGCCGATCAGCACGGTGACCACGCCGGGCACGATGAAGGCCCAGCGCCAGCCGAGATATTGGCCGACCACGCCGGTGACCAGCGCCGAGGAAGCGACGCCGAGATTGCCCCAGACGCCGTTGATTCCCATCTGGGCCCCGAGCTTCTCGGCATAGGACACGATCATCGCGGTGCCGACGGGGTGGTAGATCGAGGCGAAGATGCCGATCGCAAACAGCGCCACGCCGAGTTGCAGGGGCGTCTGCACGAAGCCGACCGAGATCATGGCAAGACCGATGCCGACGAAGAAGATCACCATCATGTGGCGGCGGCTCCAGCGGTCGCCGAGCCAACCCGTGATCAGCGATCCGGCGCCGAAGGCGATGAAGCCCGGCGTCGCATACGGCAACAGTTCCGAATAGGCCATGCCGAGCGCCGGGCCCATGATGATGACGGCGGCGGCGAAAATCAGCATCGCATAATGGTCGATGAAGTGGGCGGCGTTGACGAAGCTGATCACCCGGCTGGGGCTATTCATGGGCAGGTTTCTCACTCGAATCTTCAAAGGCTCGAAAATAGGTTATAGGGTCATGTACTGACGGGATGTCGCCAATGACTATCGCTGAGCCGCCAATCAGACCGCTTTATGAGCAACGGCTCGTCACCGATGATGGCGTGCATCTGGTCGCGCGCACGTACAAGAAGGGTCATCGGCTTGACCCCCACATGCACCGCGAGGCGCAACTGGTCTATGCCGCGAAGGGCACCATGCAGGTGTCCACGCCGAAGGGCCGCTGGCTGGTGCCGCCGGACCGCGCGGTCTGGGTCCCTGCCTTGTTCGGCCATGCGATCGACGTGCTCGCCGACATCGAGATGCGCACGCTGTATTTCGAGCAAGCCTGGCTCGCACGCGAGGAGCGCAGCGACAGCCTTCGCAACGAATTCGTGGTGCGGGTCTCGCCGCTGCTGCATCAGGCAATGCTCGCGCTGTTCGACAGTTCGAGCAGCGAGGAGCGCATTGAACTTCTGATCCGGCTCGTCATGCTCGAGCTCCACCGCGCCGAGGACTCCGCAACCTTCATTCCGTTGCCGCAGGAGCCGCGATGCCGCCGCGCCGCCGACATCGTGCTGGCAGATCCGACGCACGACCACGAGATCGAGACGCTGGCGCGCGAGGTCGGCACTTCGGCGCGAACCCTGTCACGGCTGTTCTCGGCAGAGACGCAACTGAGCTTCAAGAGCTGGTGCCAGCGCGCCCGCATCGCGGCCGCGATCGAACGGCTGTCGACGGACGCGAACTTTTCCATCAAGCAGGTCGCCTCCGACCTCGGCTACGCCAGCGTACCGGCGTTTTCCCACGCCTTCCGCCAGGTGACCGGCAAGACGCCGACGGAGTTTGCGGAGAAAACGTGAACACGACTCGTCATACGCGGGCTTGACCCGCGTATCCATCGTCCGTCACAAAAGTTCTGTTCTTCAAGGAGATGGATGGCCGGGCGTAGGCGAGCGGAAGCGACGCCGTCCTGCGGACGGCTATGCCCGGCCATGACGAATCGAGCTGCGACATATTTCCGTACGATCCATGCGCTTGACTCTCATCCCTCCAGCCTTAAATCCGTGTAAGGTTCGGCATCACCGGACACGACCTGCCTATGGCCAACGCTTTCTTCTCCGACCTGCTCTCGACGATCTCCGAACGCGGCCGCATCCTGCTCGGGCGGGTCGGTTCTGCCGACGACAAACAGGACGCCTCCGAGCTCCTGGAACTCTGCGAGGCGCTGCTGTCGGGCCGCGGCGAGGCGTCCGGTACCGCGATGGCGCGCGAGGTGCTCGATCGCTACCATCACCTCGACGCCGCCGGCCGTCTGTCGTTCTTCCAGACACTGTCGCGCGATTTCGGCCCCGATCACGCCCGGCTGGTGCAGGCGATCGAAAGCTGGCGCGCGCAGGCCAACGGTGATGATGCCAGCGATCTGCATTTTGCCTCCGAGCCGCGCCGGCAGGAATTGATTCGCCGGCTCAACCGCGCGCCGGGCGGCACCAGCGACCTGGTGTCGATGCGATCCGATCTGCTTTCACTGATGAAGGGCAACAAGGACCTCGCCGTCCTCGACCGCGACGTGTCGCATCTGCTCTCATCCTGGTTCAACAGGGGATTCCTAGTGCTGCGCAGGATAGACTGGTCATCGCCGGCCAATATTCTGGAAAAGATCATCCGTTATGAGGCCGTGCACGAGATCCGCGACTGGGACGATCTGCGCCGCCGCATCGATCCGGTCGACCGCCGCTGCTACGCCTTCTTCCATCCGGCGCTCGCCGACGAGCCGCTGATCTTCGTCGAGGTCGCACTGACCGAAACCATTCCCGGCGCGATCGCGCCGCTGCTCGCCGAGGAGCGCGAGCCGGTGGCGGTCGAGCGCGCCCGCACCGCCGTGTTCTATTCGATCTCGAACACCCAGCGCGGGCTCGGCGGCATTTCCTTCGGCAGTTTCCTGATCAAGCAGGTGGTCGAGGAGCTGCGCCGCGAGTTGCCCAAGCTCGACACCTTTGTGACGCTGTCGCCGGTGCCGGGCTTCATGCAATGGGTGAAGCAGGCCGATGACGTTCCGCTCACCGCGGACGACCGCCAATTGCTGGAAAGCCTCGACAAGCCGGGCTGGTTCGAGAATGACGAGCTCGCCGCGCAACTGCGCGCGATCGTGGAGCCGCTCGCCGCCTACTATTTCCTCAAGGCGCGTACGCCGAAGGGCCGTCAGATCGATTCGGTCGCACGCTTCCATCTCGGCAACGGCGCGCGGCTGGAGCGGATCGACTGGCTCGGCGACCTCTCGCCCAAGGGCCTGCGCGAATCCGCCGGCATCATGGTCAACTACCTCTATCGCCTCGACGACATCGAAAAGAACCACGAGGCCTACGCCAACAACGGCGAGGTGATCGCCTCGAGCGCGGTAAAGAAGCTGCTGAAAGGCGATGGCCGCCGGCTGCTCGATATACGGCTGTCGTAGCGGTTGTCGGCCTCTCCACGTCGTTGCGCGCGCAAGCGAGGCAATCGGCCACTACGTCAGGGGGACACGGACCTGAACCGCAACATTGCAGCGGAGAGATGCGCGGCGAGCCAGCTGGCGATGGCGCGCTCGTTGCGATGATAGAGCAGACCGGCGGCGATAACGGCTACTCCGATCAGCGACAGCGCGAAGGGAAACAACAGCGAGTCCTTGAAGACGACGTCGGCGAGATGTCCGAGATAGAGACAGATGCCAAACGCGCCAAACACCGCATAGGCGCGCCGCATCAGGATCACGGCGAGCGCGAGCAGGCCGACATTGAACAGGCAATACATCGCCCGCCCCAGTTCGGTGGCGCTGTCGGACGAGGTAATTCCACCCCAGAAGGCCAGCAATCCGAACAGATGCAGCCAGAAGGCAAAGTCGCCATTGCGGCTGCGATAGTCCACGGTCCAGGCCACCGCGAGGACAAGCAGCCCGAACCAGATCGACACCCTGCGCCGCATCTCGAAATCGAGGTAATTCACACCGCTGAACCACGGCGCCAGATCCATCGACATGAACCAAAGCGCAACCGCGATGAGCGCGACGATGAATGGAAACCGGTAATAGCGCAACGCGACGATGCCGGCGGCGACAGTCGCGATCTCCATGAAGACCCAACTGCCTTTGACCCAGATGTAGAAGTCGTGCACCGTCCCCGGCTTGCCGAACGTGCCCCACCAGCCGAGTTCATCCTGAATGCCGTAGACCGCGAGCGGCGCCATCGACACTGCGACGGCGATCAGCAATCCGCCGGGTACACGCAAATTCCTGGCGTGCCAGAGATAGTGGCCCGCCACGCTAAATCCGATCGCATACGCGATCGCGCAGAGCGTGAGCGCACGGCCACCCATCTGCGAGAAAGCCAGCGTCGAGAACAGCCCCATGGCGCCGATCACAATCAATGCGCCGGCGTACCAGAGCAGGCTCGCGGCATCGAACTTGGCCCGCGGGCTTGCGCCGCTGGCCAGTTCCCGCGATTCACCGCGCGACAGAAAGGCGAGCAACCGCTCCAGATCAGCCGCGCTGATCACCCCGGCATCTGCGGCAACGCGTAGATCGTTTGCTGAATACGGCATGCGACTGTTCCCGTGTGGTGGGTCACGCCTCTCCCCGCTAAACCGGTCAAGGTCGTCTCGCATCTGACTATAGCTGAAATTGAGCGACGCTCAACAAATATTTGAGCATCGCTCACAAAGATTGGTGAGCGGTCCGTTCGGCCAGGCGTCAACTCGCTGAATTGACCTGGCTACTCCGCCAAGACCTTCATTTCCTTGTACAAATCCGACTTTCCCTCAAACCCGATGCCCGGCAGGTCGGGCATGGTGATATGGCCGTTCTCGACGCGCACGCCGTCCGGGAAACCGCCATAGGGCTGGAACAGGTCGGGATAGCTCTCATTGCCGCCGAGGCCTAGGCCGGCTGCGATGTTGAGCGACATCTGATGGCCGCCATGCGGGATGCAGCGGCTCGGCGACCAGCCATGGGTCTTCAGCACCTGGAGCGTGCGCTGATATTCGCAGAGCCCGTAGGACAGCGCGCAGTCGAACTGCAGCCAGTCGCGGTCCGGCCGCATGCCGCCATAGCGGATCAGGTTTCGTGCGTCCTGATGGCTGAACAGGTTTTCGCCGGTTGCCATCGGCCCCGGATAGAACTCCGCAAGCGCGGCCTGCAGCGCATAGTCGAGCGGATCGCCGGCCTCCTCATACCAGAATAGCGGGTACTCCCGCAGCATCTTGGCATAGGCGATCGCGGTCTCGAGATCGAAGCGGCCATTGGCATCGACCGCGAGCTGCGCGCCGCTGCCGATCTCCTTCAGCACCGCCTCGATGCGCCCGCGATCCTCCGCGAGCGGGGCGCCACCGATCTTCATCTTCACGACGTTGTAGCCACGGTCGAGATAGCCGCGCATCTCCGCTCGCAATGCGCCGAGATCCTTGCCCGGATAGTAGTAGCCGCCGGCGGCATAGACGAAGACGCGCGGATTGGCGTTCACACCGTGACGCTCGGCCAGCAGCCGGAACAGCGGTTTTCCTGCGATCTTCGCCACCGCGTCCCACACCGCCATGTCGATGGTGCCGACCGCAACCGAGCGCTCGCCATGGCCGCCCGGCTTCTCGTTCGACATCAAGGTCGACCAGACCTTGTCCGGATCGAGATTGTCGCCGCTGGCATCGAGCAAGGATTTCGGATCGGCTTCCTTGAGCCGCGGCGCAAAGCGCTCGCGGATCAGGCCGCCCTGCCCGTAGCGGCCGTTGGAATTGAAGCCGTAGCCGACCACCCGCCTGCCGTCGCGCACCACGTCGGTGACCACGGCAACCAGGCTCGTGGTCATCTTGGTGAAGTCGATATAGGCGTTGCGGATCGGCGAGGAGATCGGTTTTGTGACTTCGCGGACGTCGACGATGCGGACGGACATGGGGTTGCTTTCCAAGTTGGTAAGCACGTCATTCCGGGGCGGTGCGAAGCATCGAACCCGGAATGACAGTGTTTTACTTCTTGTCGCGGAAATATGGCTCGACCGGGCCGTGCACCTTGATGGTCAACGGGTTGCCGTGGCGGTCCTTGGCATTGCCGGCGGTGACGCGGACCCAGCCTTCGCTGATGCAGTATTCTTCCACATTGGTCTTTTCGGCGCCCTTGAAGCGGATGCCGACGTCGCGCGACAGGATTGCCTCGTTGTAATACGGGCTGCCGGGGTTGACCGAGAGACGGTCGGGGAATGGCTCGTTGGTGGTGTCGTCGTTCTCGCTCATAGCAGCGCCTCGATATCCTTCTTCAATCCTTCGGGCCGGGCGGTCGGCGCATGCCGTGCCACCACCTTGCCGGATCGATCGACCAGGAATTTGGTGAAATTCCATTTGATCGATGACCCGAGCAGGCCCGACTTCTCACGCTTCAAATAGTCATACAGCGGATGCGCGTTGGCGCCGTTGACGTCGACCTTGGCGAACATCGGGAACGTCACGGCGTAGTTGGTCTCGCAGAAATTCGCGATCTGCTTCGCATCACCCGGCTCTTGCGCGCCGAACTGGTTACAGGGAAAGCCGAGCACGGCAAAACCGCGCGGCGACAGGTCGGCGTGCAGCTCCTGCAAGCCCTTGTATTGTGGCGTGAAGCCGCAGGCGCTCGCGGTGTTGACGATCAGCAGCACCTGCTTCTCGAACCGCTGCAGCGGCACGTCGTCGCCGGTCAACGACTGGGCCGTGAAATCATAAACGCTCGGCATGTTCCTACTCGCTCTTATCGGCGCATGATCTGGTCGGAAAACCGGGATCCACTTTTCCGGATCATGCGCTAATCTGCCGGATCGATCGCCGCCGACGGCGTGCCGCCGGCTTCGACCGCCTCGCCCGCGGCGAGGCAGAGATCCTCGCGATAGCGGCCGGCCACCAGTTGGACGCCGACCGGAATCCGTCCGACCAGTCCGGTGGAAACGGTTAGCCCGGGAAGCCCCATGAAGGGAATGGCAATCTGCGACAATTGCGCATGCCACACCCGGGCAAAGGACGCCTCGTCCTTGCGGTCGAGATGATCCGGAAATGGCAGTTCGCCGGATACCGGCATCAGCAGCACCGGATATTTGTCGAGAAATGCGAACCATTCCCGCGTCAGCGTCGCGCGCCGGGTCAGCGCCTTCGAGAGGTCGAACGGATGCACCTTGGCACGGTTCCCCCGCAGGCAGGCGAGCGCGCCGGGATCGCCCTCGCGCTCGGCCATTTCAAGCTGGGCCTCGTAGCCGTCACCGAGCCAGAGTTTGGTCTGGATATCGGCGGCCTCGCGCAGGGACGGCGTGTCAGCGATCTCCTCGACGATCCAGCCCGCATGTTGCAGCCGCTTGCCGGCATCCGCCACCGCGGCGACCACCTCGGGCACGGGGTTGAGGCCATCGGGATTGAGGCACATCGCGACGCGCTTCGGCCGCGGCGGCCCTTCGAGTGGCACCGGCGCGTACCAGGGATCGCGCGGGTCAGGCGCGGACATCGCCGCCAGCGAAATCCGCAGATCGTTGACGGTGCGCGCCAGCGGGCCGGAGACGGCGCTGATCTGCGGGCCGATCGGGCGCTCCGGCAGCGCGGCATTGAACGCGGGAATGCGGCCCAGGCTCGGCCGCAAGCCATGCACGCCGCAGGCATAAGCGGGATAGCGGATCGAGCCCGCGATATCGGTGCCATGCGCGATGTGACCGATGCCGGCCGCGACCGCTGCGCCCGCGCCGCCGGACGAGCCGCCCGGGGTGATGCCGGGATCGCGCGGATTTTTCGTGTCGCCATGAATGAGATTGGTGGTGAACCAGCGATAGGAGAAGGCCGGGCAATTGGTGCGACCGAGCAGCACGGCACCGGCCTTGCGCAGATTGGCGACCACGGGGTTGTCGGCCTTGGCCATGGTGTCGCGCTGCAGCTTCAGGCCGTTGGTGGTGGCAAAGCCTTCCTGGTCGACATTGGCCTTGATCGTGACGGGCACGCCAGCGAGCGGACCTAGTTCGTCGCCGCGCGCGATTGCCGCATCGATGGATGCGGCCTGCGCCAGCACGTCGTCCGGCCGGTGATCGACTACCGCGTTGATCTTCGGGTTGACCGCGTCGAGGCGGGCAAGGCCGGCCTCCGCCGCCTCTTTCGCCGAAACCTTCTTCGATTTGATGAGGCCGGCGAGTTCGGTCGCCGACAAACGCCAAAGATCCTGCATGTACCACTCCGTGTGACGGAGGCCTTTTAGCGCCGCCCGAAACACAAGGCCAGCGGCCTGCCGCCCGATCTATCAGCGGAAATGGGCGACGTAATAGGCAAGGTATGAAATCTGCTCCTTGGTCACGGTCTGCATCACGTCGGCCATGGTGGCGTCATAGCCGTGGCGGCTGTTGTCCTTGTATTCAGCCAGCGTCTTGGCGAGATAATCCTCGCGCTGATTGGCGATCCCCGGGACGTTCTCCTTGCCCGAAAAATCGGTGTTGTGGCAGGTGTTGCAGCGGTTCTGCTGCACCAGGGCCTGACCGCGCGCCATCCGCGCCGGATCGCCGGCCTCGGTGGGCGGCGCAGGCTTCGGCAGCGTGGCGATGAAGTCGGAGAAGGTGCGCAAATCGTCGTCGGTGAACGACTTCGCCATCTCGTTCATCGGCTCGAAGATGCGCAGCTTTTCACGGAACATGAAGAGCTGGATCAGCGCATAGGGCGCCTGCTGGCCACCGAGCGAGGGCGTGTTCTCGGTTTCCGACGTGCCATGCTCGCCGTGGCAGGCAAAGCAGGCGACGGTGCGTTCCTGGATGGTTTCAGCGTTTGAGGAGACGGCGATGGACGCAAACGCCAAGGCTGCAAGGATCGTGTAACGCATCGATTCATCTCCACGGCCGTCATTGCGAGCGAAGCGAAGCAATCCATGCCGCTACCTGCGGAGATACGGATTGCTTCGTCGCTTCGCTCCTCGCAATGACGGCGGCTGGCTACTTGGAGGTTACTTGGACTTACTGGTTCGCGACCTTCTGCTTGCCGTAGCTGACGCGATAGACCGCGCCGTTCCAGTCGTCGGAAACCAGCAGCGAGCCGTCCTTCAGCAGCATCACGTCGACGGGGCGGCCGACATACTTGTTGTCCTCGAGGAAGCCGGTCATGAACGGCTCGACCGACTTCACGGTGCCGTCCTTGTTCAGCTTGACCACGACGACATCACCGCCCTGCTTCTGCGACTTGTTCCAGGAGCCGTGCCGCGCGACGAAGATCGCGTCCTTGTACGACTTCGGGAACTGGCTTCCGGTGTAGAAGCGCATGCCGAGCGAGGCGGTGTGCGGGCCCATCAGGCCGACCGGCGGCGTGTAGTCCTTGCAGGATTTACCCCAGCCGAGTTCCTGATCGACGATATTGCCCTGGTAGCAGAACGGCGCGCCGAAATCCTCGCCGGCCTTGGTGACGCGGTTGAGTTCGTCTTCCGGCACCGACTCCGACAGCCAGTCGCGGCCGTTGTCGGTGAAGTACATCTGCTTGGTCTCGGGACTCCAGTCGAAGCCGAGCGAGTTGCGCACGCCGAGCGCGTAGACCTCGGCGCCGGTGCCGTCGAGATTCATGCGGCGGATCTGGCCGTGGTCGGCGTCATGCAGCACGTCGTTGCCGGGCTGGCCGACCGGGACATAGAGCTTGTTGTCGGGACCGATGGCGATGAACTTCCAGCCATGGGCCTCGTCCTTCGGCAGCTTGTCGTAGATCACGGTAGGCTTTGGCGGGCTATCCAGTCTGTCCTCGACGTTGTCGATCTTGGAGACCTGCGAGAGCTCGGCGATGTAGAGCGTGCCGTTCTTGAAAGCGACGCCGTTCGGGCGATAGAGGCCGGAGGCCAGCACCTTGACCGAGCGTTTGCCGTCCTTGTTGACGATCGCATAGACCTTGTCGACGAGCCGGCTGCCGACGAACACGGTGCCCTTGTCGCCGAGCGCCAGCGAACGCGCATTGGCCATGCCGGCGGCATAGACCTCGACATTGAAGCCGGCCGGGACCTTGAGCTTGGCGAGCGGCAATTTGTCGGGCGCGGCCGCGATCGGCGGCCCCGCGACCGGGGCGAGCTTGGCGGCCGCATCATTGTCCGGACGCCCCAGCAGCGGCGAGCCCTGCGGCAGCGGCTGGGCGGCGGGCGCAGCACCTGCGGCGGGCGGACTGGCCGGCTGTTGCGCTGCGGCATGAAGCGTAAAGGCACCGAACAAAACACCCGCCAGCAACAGGCTGCGCGGCGCAAGCGAATAACTCATCATGGCGTTCTCCCCTGAGCCGGAAGCCGTCTTGCTTGACACCGGTGACGACCGGCATCGGCGGCTTTCCATCCGTCCTAGTCTTGCGAATTTGTCCGGACAAATGCAATCGGAAACATGCAACCGAAAACATGCAAGACATAACGCGACGACGCGGGGTTCCGCCTCGCGGCGTTTCGGCGCGCTTCAATGCCTGGTGATTGTGCGATCCGGGCTATCGAGAATCGCTTCCGTGAACGGAAACTCCAGCACGATCTGGCCCTCGTCGTCGGTCACCTCAATGACCGCGCTCAAGAGCGCACCGTCGGCCCCTTCGGTCTTCAGGAGTTCGCGAATCATGGCTCGCGCCATTTCCCAGGCCCGATCGGGATCGCGCAGGATCTCGCCGTCGGGATCGGAAATCAGCTCGTCGCCGATACGGGTGTTGAAGAAATAGCGTGGCATCGGCTAACTCAGCTTAGTTGGGCGCCCTCTCCGCCAAGAACGCGAACAAGAACGCAAACAAGAGCACAAAATCGTCATCGCGACCTTCGGAGGAGGGCTTGCTTCCCCTCCCTAGCCCAAGATCACCATTCACCGTGTGGCGAACAACAGGAAAAAGGTCTGATGCCACGGGCTTTTGAGCGCAACCTACGCACAAGTCCGTGAGCAGTCACGCGGAAATACTGCGATGCAGCATGCACTTGGCAAGGACTTGGCAAGGCACGCCTGCAAAAAATTTAACTGGCGAACTTTTCGATCCACAGTAGTTTAACTTGCAGGGCGGAATGTTCGTCCGATTGCAATGGAGAGCGAAATGGCCTGGAAAGCACCGAAAATCGTCGAAGTGTCGGTCGGCATGGAAATCAACATGTATATGTGCGCGACCCGCAAGTAAGCGGCAGCGTACTATACAGGTTTAGCGCAGGTGGACGCCCGGTCATGACGCGCTCCCGATCAGGGGAGTGTGGTTCAAATCCGGGCTCCACCTCGTAGTGTTTTTAGGTTCGCGTCAGATTCCTCCAGGAGACGGATCATGCTTCGCGTCGTCGTCCTGGGCGCCGCGGCAGGCGGCGGTGTTCCGCAGTGGAACTGCGGCTGTCCGGTGTGCAGAAGTGCACGAAGCGACCATCCGGAATTGCAGAGCACGCAGGCCTCGATCGCAGTGAGCGGCGATGGCGCGCACTGGTTCCTCATCAATGCCTCTCCCGATCTCCGCCAGCAACTGATCGCAACGCCGCAATTGCATCCCCAGAGCGGCGCGCTGCGTCACAGCCCGATCGCGGGCGTGATCCTCACCAATGGCGAGATCGATGCGGTCGCAGGACTGCTGTCGATGCGTGAGGGATCACCGTTTACGATCTACGCGCATGAACGCGTGCTGGCGATTCTGCGTTCCAACAGCATCTTCAACGTGCTGAGCGACAAGAACGTCAGCCGCCGGCCCATCGCCGTCGACCAGGCCTTTGAACCCACTTTGCCCGACGGATCGCCGTCGGGACTAGAGATGCTGCCGTTCGAGGTTCCCGGCAAGGGCGCATGGTATCTGGAAGGCAAGGCGCATCCGGCCGGCAGCGACGGCATCGGTGATACGCTCGGCCTGCGTATTGCGGACCGGCGAAGCGGCAAATATTTGTACTTCCTGGCAGCCTGCGCGCGGGTGACCGACGATCTCAAGTCGCGGCTTGCGGGCGCGCCGCTGGTGTTCTTCGACGGCACGGTGTGGCGCGACGACGAGCTGATCGTGGCGGGGCTCGGCAACAAGACCGGCCAGGGCATGGGACATATCGCGATGTCGGGCGATCACGGCGCGATCGCAAGCCTCGCCGGTCTCGACATCGGACGAAAAGTGTTTTTGCATATCAACAACTCCAACCCGGCACTGCTTGGAACCTCGGCAGAGCGCAAGGCGGCCGAACATGCCGGGTGGCAGATTCCTTCCGACGGAACGGAGATCGTGCTGTGAATGCCGTGCCTACCTCTGGAATGACCGCGTTCTCGATCGGCAAGGGCATCGCGCTCGACAGCGCCGAGCAGATGGAGGCAACGCTGCGCCAGATTGGCGCGACGCGCTATCACAGCCTGCATCCGTTCCACCGGCTGTTGCATGGCGGCAAACTCAACAAGGGCCAGGTGCAGGCCTGGGCGCTGAACCGCTACTACTACCAGAGCACGATCCCGCTGAAGGATGCGACGGTGATCTCGCGTTTCCGCGACCGCAAGACACGGATCGAGTGGCGCCACCGCATCGAGGACCACGACGGCGATCTCGGCAATGAAGGCGGCATCGAGCGCTGGCTCAAGCTGACCGAGGGCCTCGGCCTCGACTCGGCCTATGTCGAATCGACCGAAGGCATCCTGCCGGCGACGCGGTTCGCGGTGGAGGCCTATGTGCATTTCTGCCGCGACCGCACCCCGCTGGAAGCGATCGCCTCCTCACTCACCGAATTGTTCGCGCCGAACCTGCATGAGGAGCGCATCTCCGGGATGCTGAAGCACTATGACTTCGTCAACCCCGACATCATGAGCTATTTCAGCCGCCGCCTGCAGCAGGCGCCACGCGACGCCGGATTTGCGCTCGACTACGTCAAGCAACATGCCAAGACGCCGGCCGAACGCGAGGCGGTCTGCAACGCGCTGATCTTCAAGACCAACGTGCTGTGGGTGCAACTCGACGCGCTCTCATACGCCTATGTCGAGGGCCACATTCCGCCCGGCGCCTTCGTGCCGAAGGCGAGCTAGAGCATGATCCGGAAAAGTGGACCCCGGTTTTCCGAAAGATCATGCTCAAACAAAGAGACTTAACCATGGCCAGCCGCAACATCAGCGTCAGCGAGACCAGCCGGCCGAAACTGCCGCGCCATGCCAAGCTGAAGTTCGATGAGACGCGGCAGGTCTGGGTGATCCTGGCGCCGGAGCGCGTGCTGGCGCCGGACCAGATCGCAGTCGAAGTGCTGCAACTTTGCGACGGCGTGCGCAGCGTCGGCGATATGGCAGAGCAGCTCGCAGCGAAATACGCAGCACCACGCGAGGCGATCATGACCGACGTGATCGCCATGCTGCAGGATTTGGCCGACAAGGGCTTTCTCACCGAAGCGCGCGAGAAGACGTCATGACCGATATCCTCGCAGGCAACAAGACAGCGACCACGGGCCCGACCGACGGTCTCGCGGTGCTTGAGAATCGCCGCTCGGCGGCGCAGACCTACGGCATCCCGCTCGCGGTGCTCGCCGAGGTCACGCATCGCTGCCCACTGCAATGCCCCTATTGCTCGAACCCGGTCGAGCTCGACCGCGGCAGTACCGAGCTCACCACCGACGAGTGGAAGAAGGTCTTAAGCGAGCTCGCCGAGCTCGGCGTGCTGCAGATCCATTTCTCCGGCGGCGAGCCGACCGCGCGCAAGGACATCGTCGAGCTGGTGCAGCACGCGACCGATGTCGGGCTCTATTCCAATTTGATCACCTCGGCCGTGCTCCTGACCCGGGACAAATTATCGGCGCTGGCCGATGCCGGCCTCAGCCACGTCCAGATCAGCTTCCAGGGCAACGAACCCCTCGTCGCCGATCGCGTCGCAGGCTTGAGGGATGCGCACCGCAAGAAGCTCGAAGTCGCAAAATGGACGCGCGAGCTGGAGCTGCCGCTCACGGTGAATGCCGTGATGCACCGGCAGAACCTGCATCAGCTCTCCGACATCATCCAGATGGCGGTCGATCTCGACGCCGACCGGCTCGAAGTCGCCAACGTGCAGTATTACGGTTGGGCGCTGAAGAACCGCGCCGCGCTGATGCCGACGATCGAGCAGATCGAGGAGACCAGCCGTATCGTCAAAGAGGCCCAGGTACGCCTGAAGGGCACGCTCGCGATCGATTATGTGGTACCGGACTATTACGCGCTGCGGCCGAAGAAATGCATGGGCGGCTGGGGCCGCCAGTTCTTCAACATCTCGCCGGCCGGCAAGGTTTTGCCGTGCCACGCCGCCGAAAGCATCACCGGGCTTGAATTCGAATCGGTGCGGTCGAACCATTCGATCGCCTGGATCTGGCAGAACTCGGAAGCCTTCAACCGCTATCGCGGCACGGGCTGGATGCCCGAGCCGTGCAAATCCTGCGAATTCCGCGAGGACGATTTCGGCGGCTGCCGTTGCCAGGCCTTCGCACTGACCGGCGATGCCGGCAACACCGATCCGGCCTGCGCGCTGTCGCCGCTGCATGACGAGATCTTCAAGCAGGCCGAGCGCGAATCCGCAGGCGCCGAGAGCCGCTTCCTCTACCGCAACTTCGCCGGCGGCACGCTGGAGATGGACGATCATCATGGCGCCTGACGCCGATGCCGGTAAAGCCGCCAGGCGATCCGATCCCTTTGCACCGCTGACATCGGAATTGCTCGATGTCGGCGACGGTCACAACGTCCATGTCGAGAGCGTCGGCCGCGCGGGCGGCACTGCCGCGGTCTATCTGCACGGCGGGCCCGGCAGCGGCTGCCAGCCGGACCATCGCCGCCTGTTCGACCCTGAAAGATTCCACGCCGTGTTGTTCGATCAGCGCGGTTGCGGCCGCAGCCGGCCGAAGGGCAGCCGCGACCACAACACGACGGCGCATTTGATCGCGGACATGGAGAAAATCCGCGAACGGTTCGGCTTCGAGCGCTGGCTGGTGGTCGGCGGCTCCTGGGGCGCAACGCTCGCGCTGGCTTACGCGCAGGCGCATCCCGACCGCGTCAGTGGCCTTGTGCTGCGCGCGACCTTTCTCGGCACGCGTGAGGAGCTCGAGGACGTCTTCCTGCGCGCCTTGCCGCGTTTCTATCCCGGCCTCTACGAGGATTTCCTGAGCGTGCTGCCGGCGGACGAACGCGCCCAGCCGATTGCGGCCTATTATCGCCGCATCCTCGACCCGGACGCGGCCGTGCACGCGCCGGCCGCACGGGCCTGGCACGATACCGAACGCACGCTGTCGGAACACACGCCGAAACAGACGCGGCTCGATCTCGCGGCATTGAAGTCGGGCGCCCTGCCCTCGACGCCGTTCATGGAAGCGCACTATTTCGCCAATGACTGCTTCATGCGGCCGAACCAGCTGATGGAGGACGCAGGCCTGCTCGCCGGCATTCCCGGCATCATGGTGCAGGGCCGCTACGACCTGCTATGCCCGCCGGCGACAACGCATGCACTCGCCGCGCGCTGGCCGGGCAGCGAGGTTCGCGTGATCGATGGCGCCGGCCATATCCTCTACGATCCCGGCATCCGCAATGCCGTGATGAAGGCAATCGCGGATGTGGCGTCGAAAGCGGGATGAGATTGGATCGAATAGCGACCGCGGCGGGACCGCGCCCCCTTGCCCCGTTCTTGCGGGGAGAGGGTTGGGGTGAGGGCTGCTTCCGCATAGGCGGTGACAGATGCTCCCGCGGAGCCTCCCCCTCACCCGGAACGCATCTTGCGATGCGTTCCGGCCTCTTCCCGCAAGCGGGGCGAGGCGAGGCGAAGAGCCGCCGCTCCTCCCTAAACCAAACTCAAATCCTTCGGCTTGATGCCGGTGAAGATGCGCTCAAGGTTGGCCTGCTGCAAACCATAGACGTGCGGGATCAGGCCGGCGAAGAACGCCTTGTGGTGTCGGTCAGCACGGGATAGTCGCGGTTCTGGAATAGCGTTGCCTGCGAGACCTGGACCTGCTCGCCGGCCATGCGGCCGCCATTGATGCCACCGCCCATCACCCAGTAGACGCTGCCATGGCCATGATCGGTGCCGCGGTCGCCGTTCTCGCGGAACGTGCGGCCAAACTCGGAAATCACGACCACGACCGTGTCGCGCCACATCGCAGGGCCGATCTCCTCGGAGAAGCCGGCGAGGCCGCGGCCCAACTCACCCAAGCGGTCGGCGAGATAGCCCGTTGCCGCGGCTGCCATACTTACTCGACCTTACTCGACTTGACGCGCCAGCCAGGCTGTTAGCAACCTAACCGCCGCTGATCGTGGCTTCTCCGCTTGTGCCGTCACAAGGAAATAGCCTTCGGGAAGTTCTGTGGTTGGGCCATGTGGGCGAAGACGACCTGCTGCGATATGGGGTCGAGCATATGCCTCGTCCATCATGGCGACCCCAGCGCCCGCCAGAGCCGCATCCATCGCTTGGGCGCGGGTCTCAACCACGACGCTTCGGATCGGCGGTTCCCCTGTTTTGCATGTCGCGCGCCACCAGCGTGTCCAGTCTGCGAAGCGCGATCGCGCCCTGATGACCGTGCTTGCACTGGAAAGGTCGGCCAGATCCGGACGGGCGACAGGCGCAAGCGTTTCGTGGAACAACAGAGTGGCTGACAGGTCCTGCCAATCCCCAAGACCATGGCGGACGGCGCAATCAATATCTTCTGCTGCAAGATCGAGCACCCGCGTAGTCGTGGAAATTGCCAGCTCGATGTTGGGATGCTGATGCTGCCAGTCCGCAAGGCGGGGGATCAGCCAAAGCGACGCGAAGGTCGCCACGGTGCTGATGCGCAACTGTCCCCGCCGCCGACGAAGCGGCGCCACCGCCGCCTCGATACGGTCGAGCGCGTTGCCCATCACCATCAGGAGGGACTGCGCATCATCCGTGAGCACGGCACAGCGGCCGGACTGACGGACGAGAATGACACCGAGTTGTCGCTCCAGTTCAGCGATCCGGTGCGACAGTGCCGAACGGGTCACTCCAAGCGTCTCTGCCGCGGCGCTGAGGGAGGATGCTTTCTTCAGGGCTGCCAGGGCCTGCAAGTTCCTTGTCGAAGGCAGGTCCATATAGGTAGGTCCATATCGCTGTGGCTCCGACGCGACGCGTGAATATATCTCACGCATGGGCGTGTGCGAAGCCGCTACGGTGGCCTGCGGAGGTTCTCATGACCAAAGCTACCTTTGACCAGTTCGCGGCTTACAATCGGTGGGCGAACGCCCGCATTTACGCCGCGGCGCTGGCGCTTCCCGAGGAGGCGTATAGGCGGCCGGTCGGCGTGTTCTTCGGCAGCCTTCATGGGACGCTCAATCACCTACTCCTCGCAGATCGAGTGTGGCTTCGTCGACTGACAGGCGAAGGCGAACATCCTGATCGTCTTAATGCCATCATCTTTGATGACCGGCATGACCTCGCCCGTGCTCGCTTTGAGGAGGACAAGCGGCTCGTGATGGTTGTCTCAGCCTACGAGGAAGCGCAGTTGAATCGTGTTCATGCCTACAGAACCACGAGCGGGCAACCGCAGGAACAGCGGATCGCCGACATCCTCCAGCATCTGTTCAATCATCAGACGCACCATCGAGGCCAGGCCCACGCTTGCGTGTCGATCCTGACCGGCAAGGAACCACCATCGCTCGACCTTCTCGCGTTTCAGCGCGGCGCACCGGCGCCGCCTATCTTCGAAAGTCTGCTTTCAAGCTCCCCCCAAATGCCATCGGACGGCTAACAATGGTCAAAAAGTCTCTGGAGCGGGATGGTATTTGTCTGGAGCGGCAGCGGAGGTTCACCTCTCCCTTGGGAGAGGTCGATTTGCGCAGCAAACCGGGTGAGGGGTTACGGTCTATCGAGAGAGCAAGAGCCCTCACCCGGATTGCACTGGACGATGCTTCGCATCGCCAGGCGCAATCCGACCTCTCCCCGGTGGGGGAGAGGTGAACCGAAAGCGCGGCAGCCGCTCCGATGAAGCGAGCACTACAATCCCGGTGACCTCGCCGCCCAAGCTTTGGTGGCCTGGCAGCTTTCCATCGCTCGGGCGTAGGCAGGGCGTGCCGTCGTGCGGGCGAGATAGTCCCGCTCGATAGAACCCGGGACGTAGTTGCCAGTTCGCAGGCCGAGCAGGAGGGCGTAGCTCACCGAGATATCGGCAGCAGTGAATCGGTCGCCGGCGAGATAGGGGCAATCCGCAAGGCGGCGGATAACCAACCCCAGCCGGCTCTCGAAGGTCTCGAGTGCCCAGCAAGTAACCCGGGCATCTCGCTCGGCTTCGGGCGCCAGTTGGCGACCGACAATGACGGCGTTCATCGGCCCGGCGAGCCCGGCCTCGCCCAAGTGGAGAAATTGCAGATAGGAAGCGAAGGCGGGATCGTCCGGGGCGACGGCAAGCGAACCTGAGCCGCGGCGGGCGAGCAGGTACTCAAGAATCGCGATCGATTCGACCATGATCGTCTCGCCGTCTTGTAGTGCGGGAATGAAGCCGGCAGAGTTGATCGCGAGGAAATCGCGATCATTCTCGACAGCCAGCAGATCGACCGGGCGCAGCCGATAAGCCAATCCTAATTCCTCAAGCAGCCAAACAACACGGAAGCCGCGACCTTCGCCATAGACGGTGAGCATGGTTGAGCGTTCCTGGATTGGGCGCTTTGGGGTTTGAGGCGCGCGCTGGACTTGCTCGTCGGCCGTCCGGCTGCCATGGCACGATTTCTGGATAATGGAAAAATACCGCTGATTTGCCCGACGGGTCAAGTTGCCGTGTCGGACACCGGCAACCGACGGCTCCTTTGCATGGGGTTGTTTTCGATATTTTGGCAGTGCCCCTTCAAACCAAACTCAGATCCTTCGGCTTGATGCCGGTGAAGATGCGTTCGAGGTTGGCCTGCTGCAAACCGTAGACGTGCTGGATCAGGCCGGCGAAGAACGCCTTGTAGTCGGTCAGCACCGGGTAGTCGCGATTCTGGAACAAGGTCGCCTGCGAGACCTGGACCTGCTCGCCGGCCATGCGGCCGCCATTGATGCCGCCGCCCATCACCCAGTAGACGCTGCCATGGCCGTGATCGGTGCCGCGGTCGCCGTTCTCGCGGAACGTGCGGCCAAACTCGGAAATCACCACCACGACCGTGTCACGCCACATCGCAGGCCCAATCTCCTCGGAGAAGCCGGCGAGGCCGCGGCCCAACTCGCCCAGGCGGTCGGCGAGATAGCCGGTCGCCGCGCCCTGGTTGACATGGGTGTCCCAGCCGCCGACATCGACGAAGCCGAGATTGAACTGCTCGCGCATCAACCGCCCGATCCGCCGCGCCGACAGTTCGAAGCCGCGCGGCGAGACCGCGCCGCGGTTGGCCGCCGTCATCTCCTCGGAGACCGACTTGTAGACGTCGTCGCGGACGCGAAAACCCTCCGATACCGAGCTGGCGAGATTGCCCTGGGTGTACATCTGCTTGATCAGCCGCGCCTGGCGGTCGTCGACGCCGGGCTTGCTGACGCTGGCGATGCCGGTGTTCGGGATCTGGTTCTGGCCGCGGAAGATCAGCGGCAACTGATCGGTGAAGGAGATCGGCTTGACCCGCGTCAGCTCAGTTGCAAGCCGGTTCATGAAGCCGGAACGGTAGTCGCGGCTGCCGCCGACCGCCTGGCCGAGCTCGATCGTGTCCTGGGTCTCGAAATGGCTGCGCGAGAGGTCGTCGCTGGTGCCGGCGAACGGGATGAAGGCCACCTCGCGCTTGGCCCACAGCGGATAGATCGAATCGCGCAAGCTTGGATGCAGGCCCCATCCGGCGTCGAGCGCCAGCGCCGCGTTTGGATTGCCGGCATCGGGCCGCGCGACCGCGAGAGTCGGACGCGAGGCGTAATAGAACTCGCTGCCGATGGGCACGATCACATTGGCGGCGTCGTAGGCGCCGCGCAGGAACACGACGAGCAGGCGCGCGTCGGTCGCGGGCGCGGCCCAGACCCGCCCGGCGACGGTGAGCGAAGCCGAAGCGGCGAAGGCCTTGATCAGTTCACGGCGGTTCATGGCGAACCTCCCTTTCAGTGCATGAATTCCGGTGACGATAGAAAGAGCGTGTTCCAGTCCTGCGGGGACATCGCCTGGTCGAGTGCGGCGAGCGTCGTCGGGCTCAGCGTCTGGCGCAAATTGTTGAAGTAGAGTCCGTTCATGACCAGCGGAAACGCCGGCTGGTCGGCGGCGTTGGGCTCGTTCGGCTTGAACAGCCCGGCCGAGCCCGATCCGATCGCGCGCGCGATCTCGAAGCGCAGCATCATCTGTCCGGGACCGTTCCATGCCGCCGACAGCATCGAATATCCGTCGGGGGTGTCGTGGTTGAACAGGCCCTCCGACAGGCGGTTGAGCCAGTTCTGAATCGGCAGCGTGTTGAGGATGACCTTGTTGTCGTAGGCAAGCCGCACCGCCGACATCACATAGACCACCGGATCCTTGAATTTCGTGCCGCCCTTCAAGGTCGCCGTGAATTCCGGCGCGTGCACCAGGGTCGACATGACAGCCGCGATATCTCCATCGGTCTTCTGGAAGGTCTGCGCCATGCGCTGCACCAGCGCGTCGGGCGGATTGTCCGACACGAAGTAGGTCGCAAGCTGCCTTGATATATGCGTGGCGGTGGCGGGATGACGGCAGAGGATGTCGAGCGCTTCGTCGACCTCCGCGAGGCCACGGCCCTTGATCTGATGGCCGAGGAAGGTCTTGTCGCCATAGTCGTGGCGTGCCGGGTTGAATTCGAACGCGCCTTCACGGACAAGCTGGGATTGCAGCTCGGGCTTCAGCTTGGGGTCCTCCGGCTTGAAATCGATGCCGACGCCGGTCAGTATCCGTGCCAGCGCCTCGACATCGGCCTGGCTATAGCCGGAGCCGACGCCCATCGTGTGCAGCTCCATGATCTCGCGGGCGTAGTTCTCGTTGAGATGGCCGGCCGCGTTGTCGGCATTGTCGAGATAACGCAGCATCACCGGATGATGCAGCGTCGCGGCGAGCAGGTCGCGGAACTTGCCGAGCGCATAAGGCCTGATCGCGCGATCCTCGTAGTCGCCTACCAGCACGCGGATGTTAGCCTTGTACTGGTGGACATTGAAGTGGTTGAACCAGAACCAGGTCATGCGCTCGCGCAACTGGTCCGGCGCATAGAGCGCGTACAGGATGCTGCGGGCGGCGGCCTGTCTGCCGCGGTCGTTCATGGCCTGCTGATAGACCTGTTGCGCCGCCTTCTTCTGCTCGGGGTCGGCGACCTGGTTGGCGGACTTCGCCTGCTGATCGAAGCTGACGGCGATATCGAACGGAAAGCGATGCACGTCCGGCATCGCCTCGACTTGGGCGCGGGCGGCTTCCGGCAAGGTCGAGTTGGCCGGGTGCAATTGTTCCTGCAGCCACCGCTCGACGCCGATTTCGCGCAGATGCGCCGCACTCGCGGCGTTGACGCCCCAGGTCAGGCGATCGAGCAGCGCGACGTCCTGTGCGGCGAGTTCGGCGGCGCGGGCGGGCTGGTGGCAAGCCACCAGCCCTGCGATCGCACCGATCAGAAGCGTCGAGACCGACCGGAATCCGGGAGAGCCTGATGTTCTCATGGATGCTGACCTGCTCATGGCGTCACGCCCTCAGTGCTTGCACTTTCCAGGAGGGCATGGCGGCGGCTTCGGGGCGGCAGGCCGCGGCGGCGGCGCGGCACGCTGCGCCACCGGCCGCGGGGGCGGCGGCGGGGCAGCACGCGGAGGCGGAGCGGGAGCCGGATGCGGCGCGACGGCTGCCGCACGTGGTGGCGGCGGGGCAGCCGGGCGCGGTGGCGGCGCCGGACGCGAGGCCGGTGGCCGGGTTACTGCGGCCCGCACCGGTGCGGGCCGCGCAGCCGGAGCCGGTCTTGCCGGCGCCGCGCGAACTGCTGCTTTCGGACGTGTCGCGGTCGCAGGCTTCAGCGTGCTGGTCGGCGCCGTCGCTGCATGCGTCAGCGGTGCCGCCGCGGGCGGCTTGCCCGCGGTCAAGGGCGCGTTCGTCGTCCCCGGGGCAGGCCTTCCGGCCGTCCCGTGCGGGGGCGCGTTGGCGGGCGCCAGGGCCGTGGCGGGCCTGCCGGGAGCAAGTGCATTCGGCCTGGCGCCGGGTTGTGCCGGGGTCGTGGGCGCCGTTGCCGTCGCGGGCAATGGCGGTCCGTTCCTGGCACCCGGCAAGGTATGGACCCCGGGCGCGCCAGGTCCGGCAGGAGCGGCAGCGTTCGGCGTGGCGCCGGGCAACGCCGGTGCGGTGCCGGTCCGCGCACCAGGCCCCGGCTGACCGCCTTGCTGACCGCCCGGCTGCGCCAGATTGGCGCGCTGCAACGCGGCGGGCGGCAGCGACGGTCCCCTCGTGATAGGCCCGCCGGGGACCGTTGGCCTCACCCCGGCCGCAGCGAGTTGCGCCGGCGTCGGGTTGGGATTGTTGATCACGGTGTTGATGATCGTGGTGTTGTGGATGTTGTTGAACACGATGTTGTTCGGCGGCGGCACGACATAGGCCGGCGCTGCGACATAGGCCGGCATCGCCACGAAGAACGGGATCGGCAGCACGAACAGGCCGATCGGCGGCGGCGGTGGCGGCAGCACCACGAAATCCGGCGGCGGTGGCGGCAGGAAGAACAGCGGCGGTGGCGGCGGTGGCGCAAAGGCAAACGCCGGGTCGCTGTAATAGAGCACCGGACGATCGACATAGTCGACCTCATCAGGCGGCGGCGGCGGCACGTCGTAGGCGATCGGCGCGAACTGCGGCGGCGGCTCAAGCGCAGCCGAGAGATAGCTCAGCCGGCGCCGCGCATCGAACGCATGCGGGCCGTGTGGATAGCGATTGAGATAGGACCAGTAAGCGTCCGGCGTATCGGCGTTGTAGGTGCGGCGCCAGGTGATCGCCTCGCGCCGCGCGGCGACGATCGCGCGGACCCGCCTGGCGAGCGGATCGTTCGGGTAGGCCTGCAGATAATCCTGGTAGCCCGGCAGCGTGTCGCGCTCCAGCGCCGCCGTATAGGCATCCTGCGCCGAGAAATCACGGATCGGCTTGGTGCGCATTCCGGCGTCGGTCTGGGCCGGCGGCGCATCCGGCTTGCGCTCGAAGAACACGAAGGGTGCATCGATCTTCTGCGCGTCCCACGGAATCTGCGCGCCCTTGGTCATGTCGTTGACGCGCAGGCGAACCCGGTCGAACACGTCGGGCAGAGACAGACCGCCGGTGCGGATCATTTCCGCCAGCGCCTGGGCATAGGGACCGTAAGGCGGCGCGCCGTCCGGCGCGACGGTGCCGGGCGCGGAGTTGAAGGCAACCAGCATCTTCGGATCGGGATCGACCAGCGCGAGGCCGCCGGCCAGCGGCTGGCCGTCCTTGGCAAACGAATTGCTGCGCGCCGCATCGAGCACGATCACATCAGCCTTGATCCCCAGCGCCGAGAGTTGATGCGTGTAGTCGGACATCCTGATCGCTTCGACCGGCACATCGGTGTCGCGTGCGATCTTGGCATCGACCGGCACGAAGTAGTTCTCGCCGGTCAGTTGCACCCCATAACCTGCGAGATAGACGAAGGCGACGGTGTTCGGTCCGGCGTCCTGCACCTTCTGGATGAAGTCGCGGAACGACTTGCGCAGCGTCTCGCCATCGAGGTCGCGCGCGCCGATCACGTCGAAGCCGGCCGCCTGCAAGGTCTGCGCGATCAATCCGGCATCGTTGGCCGCGGTCTGCAGCGGGCTCGCCTGGTACGCACCATTGCCGACGACGAGCGCGAGCCGCTTTTCCTGATCCTGCGCATGCACGGGAAGCGACGCGAGCGACACCAGACCGACGATCAATGCCCACAAAATTCGCGCCATCGCGGCGTCCCCTTTTTTCATTTCAGCAATCTTCCGGACGAATGGAAATGCAGTATCCGTGAACCCGCGCTGAACAGAATTGCACGAATTGTGGCAATCCTTGGTCTGAGCTGGTTTTCATTGCAGGAACCGGCTTCCGTTGCAGCGGCCGTTCGGCAATATTCGGCAGTCAAATCAGGCACCCAGGAGCAAACGATGCCGATCGCCGGACAGGGCATGCTGCTGACATCGATGGATGTCGACACCTTACACGAGGCTGAATTCAATCGCTGGTACGACCGCGAACATCTCGAAGAACGGGTGGCGATCGACGGATTCCTCGAAGCGCGCCGCTACGTCGCCCATAACGGCAAGCCGAAATATCTCAGCCTCTACTCGACCGCGACATTCGAGGTGCTCGACAGCCCGGCCTACCGCACGGCGCTCGCCGGCCAGACCGAATGGTCGAAGGCCAACATCGCGCGGTTTGAAAACATGATCCGCGGGGTCGCGCGCATCACGATCAGCCGCGGCACGGGCCGAGGCGCAGCGCTCGGCATCATCCGCCTGCGTCCGCCCGCTGACGGTGCGGACAAGCTTCGCGCCGCCTTGCGCGAGCGGCTTGATCCCTCCGCACGGGACGGCGTCATCTCGATGCATCTGCTGGAGAACGATCCGGCGCTCTCGAAGCCGCTCACCTCGGGCGCAGCGGAGGACGATCCCGGCGCCGGCGACTGGTTCGTGCTGATCGATGCCACAGATGTGAACACCATCCCCGCGGCTGCGGCCGGCATCACCGACAATGCTGCGTTCAAGCCGCTGATCGTCTCGAAAGGCGTCTACCGGCTGCTGTGGGACATCGCGAAGAGCGATCTTCCACGCGGCTAAACACATCGAATGCGGCGGCGCACCATATTGCACCGCCGCATAACTAGTTCGAGACGAGCGCTCCACGCACATCAGCCGCGCGAAAGCTGCTGATCGCGCAAATTTGCCTTTGCCATTTCTGGAACCGGTCTAATAAGATAACCCTATGATCCAATTCAAAAACCAGAACAACGTCGCGTGAGCGTTCGTCGTCAACAATAAGGCCGCGCCTCTGGCATTTTTCGCGCGGGTCAAAGGTAGGAATGAAACCGACTGATATCTCGGCGCCGGATTACTTTCATAAAGTAGTCGATTGCCAATGGGCCTGCCCCGCACACACTCCCGTTCCCGAGTACATCCGGTTGATTGCTGAGGGGCGTTACAGCGACGCCTACATGATCAATTGGCAGTCGAACGTGTTCCCCGGAATCCTGGGACGCACCTGTGACCGTCCGTGCGAGCCCGCGTGCCGCCGCGGCCGCGTCGAGGAAACGCCAGTAGCGATCTGCCGCCTGAAGCGCGTCGCGGCTGACTTCAAGGACGATATCAAGCATCGGCTGCCGAGGCCGGGACCGAAGAACGGCAGGCGCATCGCGCTGGTCGGCGGCGGCCCCGCCTCGCTTGCGGTGGCCCGCGATCTCGCGCCGCTCGGCTATCACTGCACCGTGTTCGACGGCGACCCGAAGGCCGGCGGCATGATGCGCAGCCAGATTCCAAAATTCCGGCTGCCCGATAGCGTGATCGACGAGGAGACCGACTACATCCTCAATCTCGGCATCGAGTTCAAGGGCGGCCATCGCGTCGACAGCCTGAAGCAGCTGCTGTCCGAGAACTATGACGCGATCTTTGTCGGCAGCGGCGCGCCGCGTGGCCGCGAACTCGAGATTCCCGGCCGCAAGGAAGCTGCCGCCAACATCCATATCGGCATCGAGTGGCTGTCATCGGTGTCGTTCGGCCATATCGAGAAGATCGGGCGCCGCGTCATCGTACTCGGCGGCGGCAACACCGCGATGGATTGCTGCCGCACCGCGCGCCGCCTCGGCGGCGACAGCGTCAGGGTGATCGTCCGCTCCGGCTTCGAGGAGATGAAGGCCTCACCCTGGGAGAAGGAAGACGCCCTCCACGAGGACATTCCGATCCTCAACTACATGGTGCCGACAGCCTTCGTTCACGACAACGGCAAGCTGATCGGCGTCACCTTCCAGAAGGTCAAGGCCGAGTACGACGCCAAGGGCCGGCGCAATCTGGTGCCCTCGGGTGAGGCGGACGAAACCGTGCCCTGCGACGATGTGCTGGTCGCGGTCGGCCAGGAGAATGCGTTTCCCTGGATCGAGGCCGATTGCGGCGTCGAGTTCGACAAATGGCACATGCCGAAAGTCGATCCCAAGACGTTCGTCTCGACCAATCCGAAAGTGTTCTTCGGCGGCGACGCGGCGTTCGGGCCGAAGAACATCATCTGGGCGGTGGCGCACGGCCATGACGCCGCGCTCTCGATCCACAGGCTGCTGTCCGGCGAGGACATCAACGAGCGCCCGCTGCCCGAGGTGCATGTCTCCTCGCAGAAGATGGGCATCCACGAGTGGAGCTACGACAACGACATCTCCGCCGACAAGCGGTACAAGGTGCCGCATCGCGACAAGGTGATCGCGCTGAAGGACATCCGCACCGAGGTCGAGCTCGGCTACGACCTCAAGCTCGCGCTCGGCGAGGCGCAGCGCTGCCTGAATTGCGACGTGCAGACGGTGTTTTCCGCGCCGCTCTGCATCGAATGCGACGCCTGCGTCGACATCTGCCCGATGGACTGCATCACCTTCACCGAGAACGGCGAAGAGGATGATCTGCGGCAGCGGCTGAAGGCCCCCTCGCCGCATCACGACCAGGCGATCTATGTCGCCGACGGCCTGAAGACCGGACGCGTGATGGCGAAGGACGAGGATGTCTGCCTGCACTGCGGGCTGTGTGCCGAGCGCTGTCCGACCGGCGCCTGGGATATGCAAAAATACCTCATCGATATGGTTCAAGCGGGATCAACATGCCAGTCCAAAGCCCGATCAGCAGCGTAAACGACTTCGTCGTCCGCTTCGCCAACGTCAACGGCTCGGGCTCCGCCTCTGCCAACGAACTGTTTGCGCGCTCGATCCTGCGCCACGGCGTACCGGTGAGCCCACGCAACATCTTCCCGTCCAACATTCAGGGCCTGCCGACCTGGTACGAGGTGCGCGTCACC
Organism: Bradyrhizobium genosp. P; assembly: GCF_049949265.1. Lineage (NCBI taxonomy): Bacteria > Pseudomonadati > Pseudomonadota > Alphaproteobacteria > Hyphomicrobiales > Nitrobacteraceae > Bradyrhizobium > Bradyrhizobium genosp. P. The sequence continues at coordinate 8,073,824 of NZ_CP188195.1, forward strand.
GAAGCCGGTCATCTCGGCGCCCGCGGCGGCGTCGACATGATGGTGGCGATGAACCCGCAAACCTGGGACAAGGACGTCGCTGGAATCGAGCCCGGCGGCTATCTGTTCTACGATTCGACCAAGCCGATGCCGACGTCGAAGTTCCGCGAGGACATCAACGTCATCGGGGTGCCGCTGACCGCGATCACCAACTCGACCTACACCGATCCGCGGCAGCGCCAGCTGTTCAAGAACATCATCTATCTCGGCGCGCTCTGCGCCCTGCTCGACCTTGATCCCAAGCTGGTCGAGCAACTGATCGGCGAGCAATACAAGGGCAAGGAGAAGCTGTTGTCCTCCAACGTCCATGCGCTGCATCTCGGCCGCGACTGGGCACTGCAGAACCTGAAATGCCCGATCGGGCTGCGGGTGAAGAAATCGGACAAGGTCGGCGACCGCATCTTCATCGAGGGCAACAGCGCGGCGGCGCTCGGCGCGGTCTATGGGGGCGCCACCGTCTGCGCCTGGTATCCGATCACGCCGTCGTCTTCGGTCGCGGAAGCTTTCACTGCTCATTGCAAGAAGTATCGCCACGACCCTGAAACCAAAAAGGCGAAATACGCCATCGTGCAGGGTGAAGACGAGCTTGCCTCGATCGGCATCGTGATCGGCGCCTCCTGGAACGGCGCGCGGGCCTTTACCGCGACCTCGGGTCCGGGCATTTCGCTGATGACCGAATTCATCGGCCTGTCCTACTTCGCCGAGATCCCGGCCGTGATCATGAACATCCAGCGCGCCGGCCCCTCGACGGGCATGCCGACCCGCACCCAGCAATGTGACGTCATCTCCTGCGCCTATGCGTCGCATGGCGACACCAAGCATGTGCTGCTGTTCCCGGAGGATCCCGCGGAGGCCTTCGAGTTCGCTGCCGTCGCGTTCGATCTCGCCGAGCGGCTGCAAACCACGATCTTCCTGATGCTCGATCTCGATATCGGCATGAACCATCGGCTAAGCCGCCCGCTGAAATGGGACGACGCAAGGCAATATGACCGCGGCAAGGTGATGACCGCCGAGATGCTCGACGAAGGCCGCGACTTCGGCCGCTATCTCGACGTCGACGGCGACGGCATCCCTTATCGCACGTATCCCGGCACCCATCCGACCAAGGGCTCCTACTTCACCCGTGGCACCTCGCGCGACCGCTATGCGCGTTATTCGGAAGAAGGCGCCGTCTACGCCGACAACATGCAGCGTCTGGTACGCAAGTTCGAGACCGCGCAGGACATGGTGCCGCGGCCGCTGCAAGCCAATGCGGCGAAGCCAACCAAATACGGCGTGATCTATTTCGGCTCGACGTCACCTGCGATGGACGAGGCGATCGGCATCCTGGAGGCACGCGGGCATCACCTCGACCGCCTGCGCGTCCGGGCCTTCCCGTTCCACTCCAGCGTCGCGAGCTTCATCGCCGATCATGATTTTGTTTACGTGGTCGAGCAGAACCGCGACGCCCAGCTCCGCCAGCTGATCGTCAACGAGAACGGAATTGATCCGGTCCGGCTGGTGCCGATCCTGCACTTTGACGGCACGCCGATCACCGCCCGCTTCATCGCCAATTCGATCGGCGACCACCAGGACCACCTCAAGGTCACCCCTCTCCGCAAGGCCGTGTCATGACCTACATTGCAAAACCGAAGTTTCATCATCCCGGCCTGAAGAAGAACGATCTCGGCTACACCCACCGCGACTATGAGGGCAAGATCTCAACGCTGTGCGCCGGCTGCGGCCACGACTCGATCACCGCCTCGATCATCGAGGCGTGCTACGAACTGTCGATCGAGCCGCACCGGGTGGCGAAGATCTCCGGCATCGGCTGCTCGTCGAAGACGCCGGACTACTTCCTCGGCAATTCGCACGGCTTCAATTCGGTGCACGGCCGCATGCCGTCGGTGCTGACCGGAGCCAACCTGGCCAACCGCGACCTGATCTATCTCGGCGTCTCCGGCGACGGCGATTCGGCGTCGATCGGCTTCGGCCAGTTCGCGCATTCGATCCGGCGCGGCGTCAACATGACCTACATCGTCGAGAACAACGGCGTCTACGGCCTGACCAAGGGCCAGTTCTCGGCGACCGCCGACCGTGGCTCGAAGTCGAAAAAGGGCGTCACCAACACCGACAACGCGATCGACCTGGTCGCGATCGCGCTGCAGCTTGGAGCGACCTTCGTGGCGCGCAGCTTCTCCGGCGACAAGACGCAATTGGTCCCGTTGATTGCCGCCGCGATCCGGCACAAGGGCGCGTCCTTTATCGACGTGATCAGCCCCTGCATCGCCTTCAACAACCATGCTGGCTCGACCAAGAGCTTCGACTATGTCCGCGAGCACAACGACGCGGTGAACCGGCTCGACGTGCTGGTCGGCCGCGATCCGATCAGCGTCGACTATGCGCCGGGCACCGTGCAGGTGGTCGAGCAGCATGACGGCACGAAGCTGGCGCTGCGCAAGCTCGACGCCGACTACGATCCGCATGACCGGCTCGGCGCAATGACCTTCCTGCAGAAACATGCGGCCAAGGGCCAGATCGTCACTGGACTGCTCTATGTCGATCCGGACGCCGACGATTTGCACACCCATCTCGACACTGTCGAGACGCCGCTCAACACGCTGGACGAAAAGGCGCTTTGCCCCGGCTCCGCCGTGCTGGACAAGATCAACGCCAGCTTGCGCTGAGGCAATGCCCGATATCGCGCCGGGCCTTTCGGGCTGAACCTGGAAGGCCCGGCTTGCGTTTTGGCGGTTACTTGTCGCTCAGGACGTCGCCGAACAGCGCCCACGACTTGCCGTCGAACCGCGCCATCTGGATTTGCCGGATCGGCGTCACATTGTCGGGCTCGGTCTGGATCTTGATGCCCGGCAACAGCATCGGCAGCTCCAGCGCCTTGAGGTTGCTGGCCTGCTTGATGATGTTGTCGCGGCTGTAATCGCCATTGCAGTTCTTCAGCACCGCCGTCATGACCTGCGCGACCGTGTAGCCCTGCGCGTTGAAGAGATCGCCCATATTGGCGTTGGGCTGGTACTTCTTCATCCAGGCCGAAAACTCCTTCTGGCCGGGATCGTCGGCCCAGCGCGGATCGGTCGGATCTTTCAGATAGAGGCCGGTCACGACACCGACGACGTTCTCGAGGCCGGCCGGTTCGAGCACCGCCGACACGGAATTCGAGACGGTCGGCAGGATGGTCAGCGGCTTCCAGCCCATGCTCGCCGCCTTGCGCAGCGCCTGTGCCGCGAATTTCGGCGTCGCCTCCGCGAAGAACACATCCGCACCGGACTCGCGCATCGTCACCATCTGCGAATCGATGGTCGGATCGCTCGTCAGATAGGTCGTCTCCGAGACGAGCTGGCCGACATGCTCGCCGAGCCCGTCCTTGAAACCCCTGAGATAATCCTTGCCGGCATCTTCGTTCGGCGTGATGACGGCGATCTTCGCATCCGGCTTGGTCTTCAGGATGTATTTTGCGTAGAGCCTGCCTTCGAGCTCGTAGGTCGGATTGAAGCCGACCGTCCAGGGGAACTGCTTCGGATCGTTCCAGCGCGTCGCGCCGGATGAGACAAAGAGCTGAGGCACGTGCTTGATGTTCAGATACTTCTGCACAGCGATGTTGGGCGCGGTGCCGACCGCGCTGAAGATCGCAAGCACTTCATCCTGCTCGACGAGCTTGCGCGTCTGCTCGACTGTCTTCGACGGCGAATAGGCGTCGTCGAGACTCTCGAACTCGATCTTGCGGCCGTTGATGCCGCCCTGATCGTTCAGCATCTGGAAATACGCCGCCTCGGCGCGCGCGACCGTGCCGTAGGCGGATGCCGGGCCGCTGTAGGGCGCGGTGTTTCCGATCTTGATCGACGTCTCGGCTGCAACGGATGGCGAGATCGACAAGGCCGAGAGTGCGGTGAAGGCGAGAAAGCTCGCCAGACAGGCGCGAGTTGACAAGGGTGTATCCTCTTCTTGGTTTTCTTGACGCGGCGCACCTTATCAACCGCGTCCGCGCAGGCAATCGCCAAGAAGATAGCTTCAGGAGCTGAATGTTGCTTTGATGTTCACGATAAAAACCTTCGATGGCCACGAAGGTTCACCGGGCAAGACACCTATTCCGCACGACGGCCGGCAAGCGCAAACCTGCCGTCCGATATTGCCGATGATGCCATCGCGCCAGAGCATGATGAGATAAGGTCGAACTTGAACGGCGCCGAAAGTTCACCTCTCCCTTGGGAGAGGTCGATTTGCGCCGCAAATCGGGTGAGGGGTCACGGTCTATCGAGAAAGCAAGAACCCTCACCCGGCGCTTCGCGCCGACCTCTCCCCGGCGGGGAGAGGTGAAACCGCCGCTAACCGATTCGACCAAAACTCATCTCGCTAGGCCGCCACGGCCGCCGCGCGCGGGCTGATGACGTATTCCTTCAACACCTTGTCGGTGCTGTCGACCTCGGTCAGCGCAACGTCGTAGCTCCAGAGATCGGCGAGGTGCTGCAGCACGCGCCGCGCATCGGTCTCGTTGAGTTGCGCACCCTTCACCGTGGTGTGGCGCAACATCAGCCGGCGATCGCCGGCGAGATCGACATCCACCACCTCGATATTGGCGTCGACGAAACCGACGTCATATTGCCGCGCCAGTTCGCGGCGGACCCGGCGGTAGCCGCGCTCATCGTGGATCGCATCGACCTTGATCCCCGCGCTTTCCGCGGGGTCGTCGTGCAGGTGGAACATGCGGAGGCGCCGGATCAGCGCCGGGCTCAGGAACTGGGTGATGAAGCTTTCGTCGCGATAGTTGTTCCAGACGTCGCGCAGCACGCCTTCCACGTCGCCCTTGCCGGCGATGTCGGGGAACCAATGCCGATCCTCGTCCTCCGGCTTGGTCACGATGCGCTCGATGTCCTGCATCATCGCAAAGCCGAGCGCGTAGGGATTGAAGCCGGAGTAGCGGCGATCATCGAATTCCGGCTGGAACACGACGTTGGTATGCGACTGCAGGAATTCGAGGAAATTGCCGTCGGAAATCCGGCCCTGCTGGTGCAGGCGATTCATGATGCGATAATGGACGTAGGTCGCGGTGCCCTCGTTCATCACCTTGGTCTGGCTCTGCGGATAGAAATACTGTGCGATGTGGCGCACGATGCGGATGATCTCGCGCTGCCAAGGCGCCAGCCGCGGCGCGGTCTTCTCCAGGAAATAGAGGATGTTCTCCTGCGGCAGCCCGAGCAGCGCGCGGCGACGCTCGGCGGTCAGCGTCGCCTTGCTCTTGGCCTTGGTGTTCGGCACCGTCCGCCACAGATCGTTGAACATGCTCTCCTCGTGCCGACGGCGCTCTCCGGCGCGCTTCTCGTCGGCACGGAGGTCGAGGATCTTCTTTCCAGGATAGCGATCAATGCCATGCGACATCAGCGAATGTGCGGCGTCGACAGTACGTTCCACCGCTTCGCGGCCATGGCGATCCTCGCATGCGGCGATGTAGCCCTTGGCGAATTCGAGATAGTCGAGGATGCCGTCGGCATCGGTCCACTGCTTGAACAGATAGTTGTTCTTGAAGAAATGATTGTGCCCAAACGCGGCGTGCGCGATCACCAGCGTCTGCATCGTCGCGGTGTTCTCCTCCATCAGGTAGGAAATGCACGGCGACGAGTTGATCACGATCTCATAGGCGAGGCCCATCAGGCCCTTGCGATAGGACGCCTCCTGGAAGGCGAACTGCTTGCCGAACGACCAGTGCTTGTAGAACAGCGGCATGCCGACCGACGAATAGGCGTCCAGCATCTGCTCGGCGGTGATGACTTCGATCTGGTTCGGATAGACATCGAGCCCGAGCTCCTTGCGCGCGATCTCCTCGCAGGCGTCATGCACCCGCTGCAGGATATGAAAGTCCCAATCCGCGCCTTCGAACAACAGCTGGCCGGAAGAAGACATCACGCAACCCTTTCCTGCTTGCTGCGGCGCTTGAACAGGTCCTGGAACACCGGGAAGATCTCGCCGCGCTCGCTGACCTTGCGCATCGACAGCGGCGCACCGTCGTTACGCAGGCGCTCGTAGAGCGTCCAGAGCGAGGAGTCCGGCATATCGAAGGTGTAGTTGGCAGCTTCGCCGACTTCGAGGTAGGCGAAGAACTGGCAGACCGGCAGGATCTTTTCGGTGAGGAAATGGCCCGTCTGCGCGCTGTCCGACGTCATGTTGTCGCCGTCGGAGGCCTGTGCGGCATAGATGTTCCAGTCGGACGGACGGAAGCGAGTGCGGACGATATCGTTCATTGCAACGAGCGCGCTCGACACCAGCGTGCCGCCGGAGGCCGGTCCGTGGAAGAAGGTTTCCTCGTCCACTTCCTCGGCGCGGTCGGTGTGCCGGATGAACACGATCTCGACATGCTTGTAGCGCCGCCTCAGGAAGACGTAGAGCAGCATGTAGAACCGCTTGGCGAGATCCTTCATGTGCTCGGACATCGAACCCGACACGTCCATCAGGCAGAACATCACGGCCTGCGCCACCGGCTTCGGCACCGTCTCGAAGCGACGGTAGCGGATGTCGATCGGATCGATGAACGGGATCCGCTTGACCTTGGCCTTCATGGCTTCGAGCTGCGCCAACAGCTCGCGCCGGCGTGTCGTGTCGTCGCACTCGGCGAGTTCGGCCTCGAGGGCTTCAATCTCGTCCTTGCGCGGCCGGCGCAGCGCCACGCGCCGGGCCAGCGCCCGACCCACGGTGCGGCTGATCGAAATATTCGCCGGCGAGCCCGATGTGGCGTAGCCGGCGCGCTGGAGCCCCTCGCTTTCGGTCTGCGCCAGCTTGCGCTTGGCAAGGTCGGGCAATTCGAGGTCGTCGAGGAACAGGTCGACGAACTCCTCGCGGCTGAGCACGAATCGGAAGGCGTCCTCGCTGTCGCCCTCGCCGGCGCCGGAACCCTTGCCACCGCTCTGGTTCGGACGCTGCAACCAGTCGCCTTCAATGTATTTCTTGTTGCCGGGCAGCACCATGTCGCGGGTGCCCCCCTCGCGCCGGAACCGCGGCTCGTCCATGCCGTCCAGCGGGATTGTCACCTCGCCGCCTTCCAGGACGTCCTTGATGTCCCGATCTTGCGACGTCTTCTTCACGGCCCCCTGAACCAGCGCCTTGGCACGCCGCAGGAAGCGTTGGCGGTTCTCCAGGCTCTTGCTACCCGGGTTCAGGCGCCGATCGACGATATGAATGGCCACGTTGCATCCGCCTCATGGATCATGCTGCGACGATTAAGACATCGCATCATGATCTCATTTTCGTGTTGAGCAGGGAAGCCGGTTTTCACGTCTCCGGATCATGCCCTAACCGGCCTGTTTCACCCGCATGTACCACTCGACGAGCCGGCGAACCTGGCGCTCGGTATAGCCGCGTTCCACCATTCGCTCGACGAACTCGCCGTGCTTCTTCTCGGTCTCGCCGTCCTTTTTGGAACCGAAGGAGATGACCGGAAGCAGATCCTCGACTTGCGAGAATATCCGCTTTTCGATCACGTCGCGGACTTTTTCGTAGGAGGTCCAGCCCGGGTTCTTGCCGCCATTATGGGCCCGGGACCGCAGCGAGAACTTGACGACCTCGTTACGGAAGTCCTTCGGGTTGGCGATGCCGGCAGGCTTTTCGATCTTGGTCAGCTCCTGGTTCAGAAGCTCGCGGTTGAGCAGCTGCCCGGTGTCGGGGTCCTTGAAGTCCTGATCCTCGATCCAGGCGTCGGCGTAATCGACGTAGCGATCGAACAGGTTCTGGCCGTAGTCGGAATAGGATTCCAGATAGGCCTTCTGGATCTCGTTGCCGATGAACTCGGCGTAGCGCGGTGCGAGATCGGCCTTGATGAATTCGAGATAACGCTTCTCGACTTCATCGGGCAGCTGCTCGCGACGGATCGACTGCTCCAGCACGTACATCAGATGCACCGCGTCGGCGCCGACTTCGGTCGTGTCGTGGTTGAAGGTCGAAGCCAGCACCTTGAAGGCAAAGCGGGTCGAGACGCCGTCCATGCCCTCGTCGACGCCGGCGGCGTCCTTGTATTCCTGCACGCTGCGGGCCTTGGGATCGGACTCCTTCAGGCTTTCGCCGTCGTAGACCCGCATCTTGGCAAACAGCGTCGAGTTCTCGTGCTTGCGCAGCCGTGACATCACCGAGAAGCGGGACAGCGTCTCCAGCGTGGCTGGCGCGCAGGGCGCGGCGGCGAGTTCGGAGGTCTGGATCAGCTTCTCGTAGATCTTCTGCTCCTCGGCCACCCGAAGGCAGTACGGGACCTTGACGACGCAGATGCGGTCGATGAAGGCCTCGTTGTTCTTGTTGGTCTTGAAGCTCTGCCACTCGGACTCGTTGGAGTGCGCCAGGATGACGCCGGTAAAGGGGATCGCGCCGATATTCTCGGTGCCGATATAGTTGCCTTCCTGCGTCGCCGTCAGCAGCGGATGCAGCATCTTGATCGGCGCCTTGAACATTTCAACGAACTCGAGCACGCCCTGGTTGGCGCGGTTGAGGCCGCCGGAATAGCTGTAGGCGTCGGGATCGTTCTGGGCGTAGGTCTCGAGCTTGCGGATGTCGACCTTGCCGACCAGGGACGAGATGTCCTGGTTGTTCTCGTCGCCGGGCTCGGTCTTGGCCACACCGATCTGGCGAAGCCGCGAGGGCTGGATACGCGCGACGCGGAATTGCGAGATGTCGCCGCCGAAGGCTTCCAGCCGCTTGTAGGCCCATGGCGACATTAGCCCGCTCAGCCGGCGGCGCGGAATGCCGTACTTCTCCTCGATCATCGGCCCGAGTTGGTCCGGATCGAACAGGCCGAGCGGAGACTCGAACACGGGGCTCAGCTCGTCGCCGGCCTTCAGCACGTAGATGGGGTGAACCTCCATCAATGCCTTGATGCGTTCGGCAAGCGACGACTTGCCGCCGCCGACCGGCCCGAGCAGATAGAGGATCTGCTTGCGCTCTTCGAGCCCTTGCGCCGCGTGGCGGAAGAAGCCGACGAGGCGCTCGATCGTATCCTCCATGCCATAGAAGCCGGCAAAGGCTGGATATGAACGGATCGTGCGGTTCAAAAAGATACGGCCGAGGCGAGGGTCCTTGGCCGTGTCGATCATCTGAGGCTCACCGATCGCCGCCAATAACCGCTCGGCCGCATTGGCATATCGCATCGGATCGCTTCGACACGACTCCAGATACTCGGCCATCGACATGTCGGTTTGGCTTCGTGCTTCAAACGACCTGGCGAAGGCGTTGAACAAAGAATCGTTGTACATGATCCCTCTCTCCACGATATGTGTATCGCCGCACGACTGAAACGAGTCGCAACCAGAGCCCAAGGATCGAATCAGCGTCGGCACGCTGGGTCCATTGGACACTCGACCGACTCACTTCGGCAATGCACGGCGCATGCAGCCTCTGCCTTATCAACAGGCATGAAGCTTAATAGTTCATCAATATCCGCAGTTAGTGGCCTGTTTTTGACAGTTGTAGCCCGCTCGCCACATCCGTGGTTTAACGGGAGGTCAGGCCTCCAAAGCGAACATCCTAACTAGGCACCTTCCGCGCCCGGGCGATGAACGTTGGGCTTCCCTCAAGACGTGTGACTGACCGGCCGTGACTTCAAGATGCGCGCTTCACATGTCGCATGATCAAAGATTCAGGCGTCGTTGAACGTGCCTCCTTGTCGCCGCGACTAAGGCGGCGAGTCCTGCACAATCCCGCGCGGCACCATCGCCGCGTATCAATTGTGATGCGCGACACGCATCACTTATTCCTGAGACCGATTGCGAGCTGATATCCCGCGTTCAGCCATTGGCGCAGTCTTCGCAACGTCGCAGGCCAGCGCCACGATCGGGCGCCAGCAAAAAAGCTGAAGGTGCTCTACCACCTCAGCGACCTCGACAAGGTCAATTTCGCCATCGACCACATCCAGAACCATCTCGACGGTGTCGGCGGTCCCCGACAGTGTGACCGCGGCCAATTCCGGCCTGTCGGAGCATGTCGGCCAGTTTTCGAGAGACGGAATCGAGCTCGCCGTCTGCGCCAACACCATGAAATCGCAGAACATCAGCCTGAACGGCCCGCCGCCGGGCTTCGTTAGTGCCGAGAGGCGCGGCGTCGTCCGCCTCGCCGAACTGCAATCGCAGGGTTACCTCTATTTGAGGCCGTGAGCAGGTCGTGCGCAGTCATAAAAATGTGCCGAGATCAGGCTCTCCTCGAAATCCGAACGCTGGCGGGATCGAACTGATGTGAATGGCGTTATGGTTCGGGACCACTCATATTCCGCCTGGGCCCCCGCTTGATGTTGACAATCCGCCCCCGCCCCCGAAAGCTGCCCGGGAACCCAAAAATCGACCCTCGATCGAACGAGAACAGGCACCCATGAATCCCGTCAAAGCACTCGAAAACCATGGCCAGGCAGTCTGGCTGGACTTCCTGGCCCGCGGCTTCGTCACCAAGGGCGACCTGAAGCGGCTGATCGAGACCGACGGCGTCAAGGGCGTGACGTCCAATCCCTCGATCTTCGAGAAGGCGATCGGCAGTTCGGATGAATATGACAGTGCGATCGCCGGCGCCCTGAAGCATGGCGACCGCTCGGTCGCCGACCTGTTCGAGCATGTCGCGGTCGAGGACATCCAGCACGCCGCCGATGTGCTGCGCCCGGTCTACGACCACACCCATGGCGGCGACGGCTTCGTCAGCCTCGAAGTGTCGCCCTATCTCGCGATGGACACCAAGGGCACGATCGCGGAGGCCGAGCGGCTCTGGAAGGACGTTGATCGCAAGAATTTGATGGTCAAGGTGCCGGCGACGCCGGAGGGCCTGCCCGCGGTCGAGCATTTGATCGGCGAAGGCATCAGCATCAACATTACGCTTTTGTTCTCGCAGAAGGTCTATCGGCAGGTCGCGGAAGCGTATCTCAAGGGCCTGGAGACATACGTCGCCAAGGGTGGCGATCCCTCCCACGTCGCAAGCGTCGCGAGCTTCTTCGTCAGCCGCATCGATAGCGCCGTTGACAAGCAGCTCGACGAGAAGATCGCCAAGGCCAACGATCCCTCCGAAAAGGAGCGGCTCGCCGCGCTGAAGGGCAAGGTCGCGATCGCCAACGCCAAGCTGGCCTACCAGGACTACAAGCGCCTGTTCGCGGGCCCCCGCTGGGACAAGCTCAAGGCCAAGGGCGCCAAGCCGCAGCGGCTGCTCTGGGCCTCGACCGGCACCAAGAACAAGGACTACAGGGACGTCCTCTATGTCGAGGAGCTGATCGGCCCCAACACGGTCAACACCGTGCCGCCGGCGACGCTCGACGCGTTCCGCGATCACGGCAAACCGCGTGACAGCCTCGAGGAGAATGTCGACGACGCAAAGCACGTGCTGGAGGAGCTTGAGAAATCCGGTGTCTCGCTCGACGCGATCACCGCGGAGCTGGTGAAGGACGGCGTCAAGCTGTTCGCCGACGCGGCCGACAAGCTCTACGGCGCGGTGGCGCACAAGCGCGCGACCTCGCTCGGCGGCGGCATCGACCACCAGAAGCTGGCGCTCGGCGCTGCTATCGAGAAGGCGGTCGAGAGGAGCACCGAGGAATGGCGCGCGTCGGCCAAGATCCGCAGGCTTTGGCAGAAGGACAAGTCGGTCTGGACCGGCGATGACGAGAATAAGTGGCTCGGCTGGCTGACCAGTGCAGCCTCGGCCGATGTCGCCGAATACGAGGATTTCGCCCACCGCGTGAAGGGGCAGCAGTTCACCGATGCCGTGGTGCTCGGCATGGGCGGATCGAGCCTCGGACCGGAGGTGCTGGCGGAGACCTTCCCGCACAAACCGGGCTTCCCGAAACTGCACGTGCTCGACTCCACCGATCCGGCGCAGGTACGCGCAATGGAAGAGTTCGTCGATATCGAGAAGACGCTGTTCATCGTCTCCAGCAAATCCGGCGGCACCACCGAGCCGAATGTGATGAAGGACTATTTCTTCGATCGGGTGGCAAAAGCGATCGGCAAGGACGAGGCTGGCCATCGCTTCATCGCCGTAACCGATCCCGGCTCCGCGCTGCAGAAGGTCGCCATCAAGCAGGGCTTTGCACGCATCTTCTACGGCGATCCCACGATCGGCGGCCGCTACTCCGTGCTGTCGCCGTTTGGCCTGGTGCCGGCGGCTGCGGCGGGCATCGATATCCGCAGCCTGCTCGGCCACACGCTATCGATGATGCGCTCCTGCGGCGCCGACGTGCCGCCACAGGAAAACCCCGGCGTGCAGCTCGGCCTTGCGATGGGCATCGCGGGGCTCGAAGGCCGCGACAAGGTGACGATCTTCGCCTCGCCGAAGGTCGCCGACTTCGGCGCCTGGGCCGAGCAGTTGATCGCGGAATCGACCGGCAAGGACGGCAAGGGACTGGTCCCGATCGAAGGTGAGACGATTGGCGATCCTGCCGTCTATGGCAACGACCGCTTCTTCATCGACCTGCGCACCGAAGGCGACGACGATGCCGCGCACGAGAGCAAACTCGCCGCAATCGAGGCCGCGGGCCATCCGGTCGTGCGCATTGTCATGAAATCGATCGACCATATCGGCCAGGAGTTCTTCCGCTTCGAGATCGCGACCGCGGTCGCCGGCTCGGTCCTCGGCATCAACCCGTTCAACCAGCCGGACGTCGAAGCGGCCAAGATCAAGACCCGCGAGCTCACGGCTGCGTTCGAGAAGACCGGCACACTCCCTGCGGAGCATCCGGTGGTATCGTCGGCGGATGTTGATCTCTACACCGACGGGCAGAATGCCGAGGAGTTGCGCAAGGCCGGCGCCAATGGCGACCTCAATTCATGGGTCAAGGCGCATCTTTCGCGCTCCGGCCGCGGCGATTATGTCGCCCTGCTCGCCTATATCGAGCGCGACGGCGACACCATCGACGCCGTGCAGGCGATGCGGCTGAAGGTGCGCGATGCCAAACACCTTGCGACCTGCGCCGAGTTCGGCCCGCGCTTCCTGCATTCGACCGGACAGGCCTACAAGGGCGGCCCCGACAGTGGCGTGTTCCTGCAGGTGACGGCCGATGACGCCAAGGATCTGCCGGTGCCTGGCCAGAAGGCGAGCTTCGGCGTGATCAAGGCGGCGCAGGCGCGCGGCGATTTCGACGTGCTCACCGAGCGCGGCCGGCGTGCGCTCCGCATCCATCTCAAGGGTGATCTCGCCTCCGGGCTCGCGGCGCTCGATGCCGCGATAACAGCCGCGTTGAACTGAAGGAGCCCTGCGATGCAACTCGGCATGATCGGCCTCGGCCGGATGGGCGGCAACATTGTCCGCCGCCTGATGAAGCAAGGCCACACCACCGTGGTCTACGACAAGGATCCGAAGGCTGTGGCCTCGCTTACCGCTGACAACGCCGCGGGCGCCTCGTCGCTGGAGGATTTCGTTCTCAAGCTGGAAGCGCCGCGTACGGTCTGGGTGATGCTGCCGGCCGGCAAGATCACCGAAGCCACCATCGAGGCCCTGTCGAAACTGATGCAGCCCGGCGATGTTATCATTGATGGCGGCAACACGTTCTGGCAGGACGACGTCCGCCGCGGCAAGGCGCTGAAGGAGCGCGGGCTGCATTATGTCGATGTCGGCACCAGCGGCGGCATCTGGGGCATCGAGCGCGGCTACTGCATGATGATCGGCGGCGAAAAGGCCGTGGTCGACCGGCTCGATCCGATCTTCAAGACGCTCGCGCCCGGCATCGGCGACATCCCGCACACGCCTGGCCGCGAGGGCCGTGATGTCAGGATCGAGCAGGGCTACATCCACGCCGGCCCGGTCGGCGCCGGGCATTTCGTCAAGATGATCCACAACGGCATCGAGTACGGCCTGATGCAGGCCTATGCCGAAGGCTTTGACATCCTCAAGAACGCCAACATCGAGGCGCTGCCGCCGGACCATCGCTTCGACCTCGATATCGCAGATATCGCCGAGGTGTGGCGTCGCGGCAGCGTGATCCCGTCCTGGCTGCTCGATCTCACCGCGTCGGCGCTCGCGTCAAATCACACGCTCGACAATTATTCGGGCTTTGTCGAGGATTCCGGCGAAGGCCGCTGGACCGTCAACGCCGCGATTGACGAAGCAGTCCCGGCCGAGGTTCTCACGGCCGCGCTCTACACACGCTTCCGCTCGCGCAAGGATCATACCTTCGCCGAGAAGATCCTCTCGGCGATGCGCGCCGGCTTTGGCGGCCACAAGGAGCCGCCCAAGAAAGCGTAGTAAGAAGGCGTAAAGTGCAGGAAGGCATTGCACGAAAGTATTGCAGGAAAGTACTGAATGGCTGACGCTCACGTGCAGAAAAAACCTGATCCCTGCTCCTTCATCATCTTCGGAGCCACCGGTGACCTCGCGCACCGGCTGGTGATCCCGGCGCTCTATAACCTCGCGGCATCAAACCTGCTGCCGGAGAAATTCTGTGTGGTCGGCATCGCCCGCAAGGGCATGTCGAGCGAAGAGATGTCCGATAGTCTGCAGAAGGGCCTGCGCCAGTTCGCGACGCGCCCGATCGACGAGACGGTCGTCAAGCGCCTGTTCGAATGCGTCACCTCGATTGAGGCCGATCCAAGCGATCCCGCATCCTTCGACACCATGAATGAGCGGCTCGAGAAGGTCGAAAAAGCACGCGGGACCGGCGGCAATCGCCTGTTTTATCTCGCAACCCCGCCCAGCGCCTTTCTGCCGATCAGCGAGCAACTCGGGCGCACCGGCATGCTGGAGGAGAACGGCTCCTGGCGGCGGCTGGTGATCGAAAAGCCGTTCGGCACCGATCTGGCGTCGGCAAGGACGCTGAACGCCGCGCTGCTAAAATTGGTCGACGAGCACCAGATCTACCGGATTGATCATTATCTCGGCAAAGAGACCGTCCAGAACATCCTGGTGCTGCGCTTTGCCAACGGCATGTTCGAGCCGATCTGGAATCGCAACCACATCGATCACGTCCAGATCACGGTCGAGGAGAAGCTCGGCGTCGGCCACCGCGGCAGCTTCTACGACGCCACCGGCGCATTGCGCGACATGGTGCCGAATCATTTGTTCCAGCTGTTGTCACTGGTCGCGATGGAGCCGCCGGCGCGCTTCGATGCACATGCGGTGCGATCGGAAAAGGCCGAGGTGCTGGCAGCAATCCAGACCCAGAGCGAGCAGGAAGCGCTCAACAATTCGGTGCGCGGCCAGTATCGCGCCGGCAGGATCGGCGACACCGAGATCGAGGACTATCTGAAGACCGAGGACGTCAAGCCTGATAGCACCACCGAAACCTATGCGGCGCTGAAGCTGACGATCGACAATTGGCGATGGGCCGGCGTTCCCTTCTACCTCCGCACCGGCAAGGCGCTCAACACCAAGCGCACCGAGATCGCAATCAAGTTCAAGCAGGCGCCGATTGGCATGTTTCGCGACACGCCGGTCGATCGCCTGTCGCAGAATTTCCTCATCATCTCGACCGAGCCGACCGAAGGTATCGAGCTGCAGTTCAACACCAAGGTGCCCGGCCCGGCCATTGATATCGACGGCGTCGAGATGAAGTTCCGCTACAAGGACTACTTCAAGGCGGAGCCGTCGACCGGCTACGAGACACTGATCTACGACTGCATGATCGGCGACAACATCCTGTTCCAGCGCGCCGACAGCGTCGAGGCCGGCTGGCAGGCGGTGCAGCCCTTCCTCGATGCCTGGAAGAACGCCGGCGGGCGCGGGCTGCAGCCCTACAAGGCCGGCAGCAGCGAGGGCCCGGAGGCTGCCAACGCCCTGCTGACGCGCGACGGCCGCAGTTGGCGAAAGCTCAGCTGACCATGGCAGGGAGCGGCGAGCGCAGGATCATCACGGTCGCCGATCCGGCCGCGCTGGCGAAGGCAGCGGCCGAGCGGGTGATCGCAAGGATTGCGGAGAATGCCGGCCGCGTGGCTGTCTGCCTCACCGGCGGTTCGAGCCCGAAAGCACTTTACGAGCTGCTGGCGACGCCGGAGTATCGTCCCAGAATTCCCTGGGAGCGCGTGCACTGGTTCATCGGCGACGAACGCCTGGTGCCGCGGAAGGACCCGCTGCACAATATGAGCATGGCGCGCCAGGCTTTCCTGGATCGCTGCGCACCGGCCGCCAATGTCCATCCGATCCCGACCGACACCGCTGACCTCAAGGATCCAGACAAGAGTGCCGCGCTGTACGAAAATGAGCTGATGGCTTTCTACGGCGCCGAACAGCTCGATCCGGCGCGTCCGCTGTTCGATCTCGTGCTGATGGGCGTCGGTCCCGACGGCCATACCGCGTCGCTGTTTCCCGGTTACCCAGCCGTCGAGGAGACCACACGCTGGGTAGTCGGAGTCCCCAAGGCCAATGTCGAGCCGTTCGTACCGCGCGTCTCGCTGACCTTGCCGGCGCTGGCTTCCTGCCGCGAGATGCTGTTCGAGATCGCAGGGCACGGCAAGCGCACGATCTTGACGCGCCTCTTCGCAGGCGAGAACCTGCCGGCGAATCGCGCGCGATCGCAAGGCGAGACCATCTGGCTCGTCGATCAGGCCGCGCTGCCGGAGGATTTTCGTGGGTGACGGGATAAGCCCCTGCGCACTGGTCGTGATGGGCGTCTCCGGCTCGGGCAAGAGCACCATCGCCGACCACCTCGCGATCAGGATCGGCTGGCGCTACGAGGACGGCGACAGCTTTCACCCGCCCGGCAACGTCGCCAAGATGCACGCCGGCCAGCCGCTCACCGACGAGGATCGCTGGCCCTGGTTGCAGGCTATCGCCGACGAGATCGACCGCACCTGCAAAGTCCGCGAGCGCGCCGTGATCGCCTGCTCGGCCCTGAAGCGCGTCTATCGCGACATCCTGGTGCATGGACGCGAGGACGTCCGCATCGTCTTCCTGAACGGCACGCAAGAGCTGATCGCCGCGCGGCTCGCCACGCGCAAGGGACATTTCATGCCGCCAGAGCTCCTGGCCAGCCAGTTCAGGACGCTGGAGCCGCCGACCCCGGAAGAATGCCCGATCACGGTGAAGATCGACAACACCGTCGAGACCATCGTCGACAACATTGTCAGCCAACTGGAGCTGGAGCGCCCATGACCCGCATCGCCCTTGTCGTATCCGACGTTGACGGCACGCTCCTGACCAAGGACAAGATCTTGACCGACGCCGCCAAGGCGGCGGTCGGCAAGCTGCATGAGGCCGGCATCGGCTTCACCATCGTCTCCAGCCGGCCGACGATCGGGATGGGCTTCCTGATCGCACCGCTCGGCATCACGCTGCCATTCGGCGCCTTCAACGGCAGCTCGATTGTCGATGCGCAGATGAAGCCGGTCCAGCAGCATTTGATCCCGGCCACCACAGCAAAACGCTGCATCGACCTGCTCACCGATCGTGGCGTCGATATCTGGCTGTTCACCAACGACCGCTGGCTGACGCGGAATCCGGAAGGTGAGTATACCGCCCACGAGCAGCGCACGATCAAGCACGACCCGACCATCGTCACGGACTTCACGCCGTATCTCGGTCAGGCCTGCAAGATCGTCGGTGCGAGTTCGGACGCCCCCCTGCTGCAGCGCTGCGAGGTGGAGATGCAGCAGATGGTCGGCAATGATGCGACCGCGGTCCGCTCGCAGACCTACTACCTCGACGTCACCCCGCCCGGCCACGACAAGGGGACGTTCGTCGTCGGCATCGCAAAGCGTCTCGGCGTATCGCTCGAGAATGTCGCCACCATCGGCGACATGCAGAACGATCTGCCGATGTTTGCGAAGAGTGGCGTCTCCTTCGCGATGGGCAATGCGGCCGACGACGTGAAATCCCGCGCCACGCATGTGACCGAGACCAACGAGCACGACGGTTTTGCGCGCGCCATGGACATTGTGCTGAAGACCGGCCGGTAAAGCGAGGCTAAGTCGAACGCTGCACTGCCGGCTTCTTGGCCTCGGCCCGCGCATCGCTGAGGTTGTGCGCGGTGTTGATCAGCGCGATGTGGGTCAGGGCCTGCGGGAAGTTGCCGGTCTGACGGCCGGGCCCGGAATCGAACTCCTCCGCCAGCAAGCCGACATCGTTGGCGACGGCCACGACACGGTCGAACATGATCTGCGCCTTGTCGATATTGCCTGCCAGCACATGGGCGTCGGCGAGCCAGAAACTGCAAGCCAGGAACGCGCCCTCGATCGGCTGCGTTTCATCGGACACCTCGCGCGGGTCGTGGCGCAGCACGAACCCATCACGCATCATGTATTTTTCGATCGCATCGATGGTGCCACGGATGCGCGGATCGGTGGGGGGCAGGAAGCCGACCGATGGCAGCAGCAGGAGGCTGGCATCGAGCAGCTTTGAGCCGTAGGATTCGACAAAGCTGTTGAGCTCGCGATCGAAGCCTTTCTGGCAGATGTCGCGATGAATGGCCTCGCGCACGGCGCGCCATTTGGCCAGCGACGCCCTGAGGCCGAAACGCTCCGCGCTCTTGATGGCGCGGTCGAAGGCCACCCAGCACATCACCTTGGAGAAGACATAGTGCCGGGGCTCGTCGCGGCGCTCCCAAATGCCATGATCCGGCTTGTCCCAGACATCGGCGAGATGATCGACCACCGTGCACTCCAGCGACCAGTTCTCCTCTTCGAGGTCCAGCTTGGCCATGCGGGATTGGTGGAAGGCGTCGATCAGCTCGCCATAGACGTCGAGCTGCAGCTGCGCATGCGCGGCATTGCCGACCCGCACCGGCTGCGCCCCCTCATAACCGGGCAGCCATTCGGCCTCCCATTCCAGCAGACGTCGCTCACCCATGATGCCGTACATGATCTGCATATCCGCCGGCATACCCGCCACCGCCCGCAACAGCCAGTTGTGCCAGGCCGCTGCCTCCTCGGTATAGCCTGAGTTCATCAGCGCCAGCAGCGTGAAGGTGGCGTCGCGCAGCCAGCAGAACCGGTAGTCCCAGTTTCTCAAACCACCGAGTTTTTCCGGTAACGATGTGGTCGGCGCCGCGACGATGCCACCGCTCGGCGCGAAGGTCAGCGCTTTCAGCGTGATCAGCGAGCGCATCACGAGGTCGTGGTGACGACCCCCGTCATAGGTCGAGCGGCCGGACCATTCGGTCCAGTAATCCTCGGTGTCCTTTAGCGCTGCCTCGGGATCGATCAGCGCCGGCACCGCGAGATGCGAAGGACCGTAGGTGAGCACAAACGGTACCATCTCGCCTTCACCGACTTCGAAGTCAGCGACCGTCGTCATGTCCTCACCGCGGGTCTCGACTGGCGTTCGCAGCACCGTCATGTCCGGCCCGCTGATCGCCAGTAGCCCCGGTCCGTCCGGATTCTTCTTTACCCAGGGAACGCCGATGCCGAAGCCGAAGCGAATAACCAGCTCCATGCGCATCTTCACGCGGCCACTGAGCCCGCGAACCATGCGGACAACATCGGAGGCGTCGCCGCGCGGCGGCATGAAATCGATCAGGGCGACCGCACCACTTTCGGTCTCGAACCGCGTCTCCAGGATCAGTGTATCGCCCTGGTAGCGGCGCGAGGACTTGCTGACTTTTTCGGCAGGCGCGACCAACCAGCGGCCATGCTTCGAGGTGCCGAGCAGCGCCGCGAAACAGGCATCGGAATCGAACGCCGGCCAGCACAACCAATCGATCGACCCGTCGCGGCCGACCAGCGCCGCGGTCTCGCAATCGCCGATCAGTCCGTAGTCTTCGATATGCAAGGGCAAACGCTGTGCTCCATGGCGGATCAGCCGCCGCGCGACCGCTCCTGAGTTGAGCGCTTGAGTGCATCGACGTCGATCGCCGATGACAGATGCTCGATCGAGACCGCAAGCCGCCGGCGCCAGTTCGGATGTTCGTTGACAGTGCCGGGGATGTTCGGTTGATCGACCAGACCGAGCAAATCCTCCATCGAAACCACCATCATGCGCGAATGGGTTCGCGCCAGGAAGCTTGCGACCGCATAGAGATCGTGGTTCTCGATGCCGTGCCGGCGCAACAGATCGTCGAGATGGCCGAGTGCATCCCAGCGCCCCTGGTCGGTTTCGCCGGGATCGATCCCGAGCGCCCGCTTGGTCTTGAGATCACTGAAGGACCGCCAGCCGGCATAGGTCGAGAGGTCGTGGGTGTTGAAGGTGACGAGCGCGTCCGCGATGTAATAGTCGGCGTTACGAAAGACGCCCGAGTCATCATGCTCGAACATCATCACCAGATATGACCAGATGCCCCAGCCGTTCATCTGCTCGCGAAAGCCCTCCGGCACCGTGCCGAGGTCCTCGCCGATGACGACGCAGCGACCGGCAACGCTCTCCAGCGCGGTCGCCCCCAGCAGCGCCTCGAACGGCATCTGCACATAGGCGCCGTTGGCCGGGCCAAAGCCGCGCGGCACGAGGTAAAGCCGTCGCAGTCCGAAGGCGTGGTCGAGCCTGACCGCACCGGCATGACGCATCGAGGCGCGCAACATCTCCCTGAACGGCTCGAAGGCGCGCAGCTCGAGGCCTGCGGCATTGAAGCCAGCGAGCCCCCAATCCTGACCAGCGGTGTTGAGCGGATCCGGTGGCGCTCCAACACCCAGATGACGCGAGATCGCGATCTGTTCATTCCACGCGTCGAAACCATCCGACTGAACGCCGACGGCGACGTCGAGATAAAGCCCGACCCGCATGCCGAGCTTGTGCGCAAGCGCCTGGCAGCCGCCAAGCTGCTGATCGGCGGTCCATTGCACGAATTCGACGAATTCAACTTCGGTGGCTGTATCGTTCGCGCCACGCAGCCTGGTGCAGGCCGCCTCATTGGGCTGCCGCCATTCGTCCGGCCATTCCCACCACGGCGTGTTGAGCTTGTGTCTCATCACCTCGAAACAGGCATAGCGCGACAGCAACTCGCCCTGCTCGCTGCGATAGGCTTCGAAAGCCTGGCGGCGGCCGCGGCCCGGCTTGGCCTTGAAAGCTGCGAAGGCCGCCCGCAACGCACGCCACTTCAGCGGGCCGACGGCGACATAATCGACGAGGTCACGGGTGCGCAGTTGCGCCAGCGCGGCCTGCGTCTCCGCGTCGATCTTGAATTCGGGGATTTTCTCGACGTCGATATAGAGACCGTTGAGGAACAGCCGGCTGTTCGGTGAGTACGGGCTGCAATCGCCGGGCCGGTCGTCAAACAGCGCGTGCAACGGATTGAGTCCGATACCGTCGGCGCCGACCTGTTGGGCGAATTTGAGCAGGCCCTGCAGGTCGGTGAAATCGCCGATACCCCAGTTGCGCGCGGACCGCACACCGTAGAGCTGAACGGCGATCAGCCAACAGCGGTCGAATTCACCGGCGAATGCCTTTTCCGGCGCGACCAGCAGCGGCAACGTTTCGCTGGTGCCTGACGCATCAGATACCTGCAGTCGATGCACGCCTTGAGGCAAATCCGCCGGCCAGGCGAGGCTGCGCTGGCGCGTCTCTCCCTCTGCGAGCAGCGCCGCGCCATCCGTAATCTTCCAGTGCACTGGAAGCCGGGCGGCCTCCCGCAGCTCGATTCGCGCGGCGTGGCCGGAGCGAATGACGACGGGCTCGGCGATGATCCGCCGCGCTGGCTCCGGCGGAAGCGCATCGAGGATCGCCGAAAGGGCCTCAGGCGTCGTCACACGGTGTTGACCGTGACCATCGATAAAGTCGGTCTGAATTCCCAGGGTCTTGGCTTTGGCGTAAAGGTCCATACGGCACGCTGCTTGCACGCAACGGTATTTGCGGTCGTTGCGAAATTGTCCAGATAGGGGAAAGGGTTAGACGATGCTTAACGCGCTGCCCCAGCCGGTGTTCCGAGGGAACCAATGCCCGGCGAGCGGCTTTCTATGTAGGTCTGGCGCGCCTCCTTCCCGCCGCTGCGACGTCATTTGCATTTCAATGGCGGCATCACCGTGAACAAAACTGCCCGACCTGTCGAGAGTGCCAGCGGCACTTTTCATATCACCGACGTCTATCCGTCGGTCGATTGCGGCCGTTTTGCAGTCAAGCGCATTGCCGGCGAGGCTGTCGAGGTGTGGGCCGATATCTACCGCGACGGACAGGCCGTGATATCAGCCGCGCTGGTGTGGCGGCACGAGGCGGCAGGCGAATGGCAGCGCATGCCGATGACGCTGCATGGCAACGACCGCTGGGGTGGTGCATTCGTCCCGGATCGGCCGGGCCGTTATGTCTACGCGATCGAGGCCTGGACTGACGAATTCGCCAATTGGCGGCAGCGTTTCGAGCTGCAGCAAACGAGCGGCAGCGACCTCACGCTGGATGCGATCGAAGGCGCGGGCATGCTGACCAAGGCGCATGCCGCCGGTCCGGCCGACGCCGCCGTGATCATCAAGCAATGCGAGATCTATCTCGCGACCGGCGAGCCTGGCGCGTTGCTGGCACCGGAATTGAAGCGGGCGATGGCCGATAGCCAGTATCGCGCCGATCTGACGCGGTCGCAGCTGTTTCCGCTCGTCGCCGACCGGCCGAGGGCGCGCTATGGCACCTGGTACCAGATGTTTCCGCGCAGCCAGGGCAACGTGCCGGGCGAGCATGCGACCTTCACCGATTGCATCGCGCGGCTGCCCGATATCGCGGCGATGGGCTTCGACGTCGTCCATCTCACGCCGATCCATCCGATCGGTGGAGCGCGTCGCAAGGGCCGCAACGATGCGGCAACGGCACTATCAGGCGATCCCGGCAGTCCCTACGCGATCGGCTCGGCCGATGGCGGCCACGACGCCGTGCATCCGCAACTCGGCACGCTGGATGATTTCCGCTCCTTCATCGCCGCGTGCCACGCGCGCGGCATGGAGGTCGCGCTCGACTTCGCCGTGCAGTGCTCGCCCGATCACCCCTGGGTGAAACAGCATCCGCAATGGTTCAAGCGGCGCCCGGATGGATCGATCCGCACCGCCGAACATCGCCCCCAGCGATGGGATGATGTCGTCACCCCCGACTTCGCCAACGAGGACGCCGGAGCGTTATGGCATGCGTTGCGCGACGTCGTGCTGTTCTGGGTCGACCAGGGCGTCAGGATCTTCCGCGTCGACAACCCGCACACCAAGCCGCTGCCGTTCTGGGAATGGCTGATCCGCGAGGTGGAGCGCCACGACGCGAACGTGCTTTTCCTCGCGGAAGCCTTCGCGCCGCCGAAATTGATGAAAGGTCTGGCCAAGCTCGGCTTCACACAATCCTATACCTATTTCACCTGGCGCACGCAGCGTGCGGAGCTCGAGCAGTATCTCGGTGAATTGATCGGCTACCCCGAGCGGGACTTCTTTCGGCCGAATTTCTTCGTCAACACACCCGACATCCTGCCCTTCCACCTGCAAATCGGCGAATCCTGGATGTTCAAGTCGCGTCTTGCGCTGGCCGCGACGCTATCGAGCAACTACGGTATCTACAGCGGCTTCGAGCTGCTGGAGCATGCGCCAATCCCCGGCCGGGAAGAATATCTCAACTCCGAGAAATACGAGATCAAGGTTCGGGACTGGCAGCAGCCTGGAAATATCAAGCCTTATGTCGCCGCGCTCAATCGGATCAGGCGCGGCAATTCGGCGCTGCAACAGACCGCCAATCTGCGCTTTATCGCACTCGAGGACGGCAATATGATCGGCTTCATCAAGGAATCGATCGACCAGAGCAATGTGGTCGTGGCCGCGATCGCACTGACGCGCGATGCGCGCGAGGTCTGGATTCCGCTCGGCGACTCCAAGGTCGGCCGCGGCGATGTGCGCTGTACCGTCACGGCCGTGGAGGATCTCGTCACCGGCGAGCGCCATACGCTCGAATGGGGCGGCGTGCGCCTGCGTATCGATCCCGAGCGCGATCCCGCGCTGTTGTTGCGCTGCGTGGCCTGAGGGAGCCATCATGAACGTATTCTCCACCGTCAATCCCAAGGAGAGAGTCGCGACCGAGACTGCGGACCAGCTTTGGTACAAGGATGCCATCATCTATCAGCTTCACGTCAAGGCCTTTGCCGACAGCAACAATGACGGCATCGGCGACTTTGCGGGGCTGACGGAGAAACTCGGCTATCTGCAGGAGCTCGGCGTCACCACGCTGTGGCTGTTGCCGTTCTATCCCTCCCCGGGCCGCGACGACGGCTACGACATCGGCGACTACGGCGACATCAATCCCGACTTTGGCACGATGAAGGATTTCAAGCGCTTCATCCAGGAGGCCAAGAAGCGGGGTCTGCGCGTCATCACCGAGCTCGTCATCAACCACACGTCCGACCAGCATGCCTGGTTCAAGCGCGCGCGCCGCAGCGCGCCGAACTCGAGCGCGCGGAGCTGGTATGTCTGGAGCGATACCGACCAGAAATATCCGGGCACGCGGATCATCTTCACCGACACCGAGAAGTCGAACTGGACCTGGGATCCGGAAGCCGGCCAGTTCTACTGGCACCGCTTCTTCTCGCACCAGCCGGACCTCAATTTCGACAATCCGCGTGTGGTGCGCGCCATCGTGCAGGTGATGAAGCGCTGGCTGGACACCGGCGTCGACGGCTTCCGGCTCGACGCCATTCCCTATCTGTGCGAGCGCGACGGCACCAACAACGAGAACCTGCCGGAGACGCATGCCATCATCAAGCAGCTGCGCCAGGAGCTCGACGCCTATGCCAAGGGCAAGGTGTTGCTCGCCGAGGCCAATCAATGGCCGGAGGACGTGCAGGAGTATTTCGGCCGCGGCGACGAATGCCACATGGCCTACCACTTTCCGCTGATGCCGCGGATCTACATGGCGATCGCCCAGGAGGACCGCTTTCCGATAACCGACATCCTGCGGCAGACGCCGGATATCCCGGCGGCCTGCCAATGGGCGCTGTTCCTGCGCAATCACGACGAGCTCACGCTGGAAATGGTCACCGATGTCGAGCGCGACTATCTGTGGTCGACCTATGCCAACGATCCGCGCGCCCGGATCAATGTCGGCATCCGCCGGCGGCTTGCGCCGCTGATGGACAATGACCGGCGCAAGATCGAGCTGATGAACTCGCTGCTGCTATCGTTCCCCGGCACACCGATCATCTATTACGGCGACGAGATCGGCATGGGCGATAACATCTATCTCGGCGACCGCAATGGCGTGCGGACGCCGATGCAGTGGTCGCCGGACCGCAACGGCGGCTTCTCGCGTGCCGATCCGGCGCGGCTGTACGCCCCGATGATCATGGACCCGGTCTACGGCTACGAGTCGGTCAACGTCGAGGCGCAGTCGCGCAGCCTGTCGTCGCTGCTGAGCGCCACCAAGCGGCTGATCGCGGTGCGCAAGTCGACGCTGGCGTTCGGGCGCGGCACCATGACCTTCATCCGCCCGGAGAACCGCTCGGTGCTGGCCTATGTACGTCAGCACCTGGGCGAGGTCATTCTGTGCGTCGCCAATCTGTCGCGATCGGCGCAGGCAACCGAGCTCGACCTCTCCGCCTTCAAGGGCCGTATTCCGCTCGAGATGCTCGGCCGGACACGCTTTCCGGCAATCGGCGAGCTGCCCTACATGATCACGCTCGCGCCTTACGGCTTCTACTGGTTCCAGCTGCAGGAGCGCGACAAGTCCGAACCGGTGGTTCCGCACGCGGTGCCGGAGTTCGAGACGCTGGTGGTACCGCTGAATTCGACCTGGATGTCATTGGCACGTACCCGCGGCGTGTTCGAGCACGATGTGCTGCCCGGCCATCTCGCGCGTACGCGCTGGTATCCGGAGCACTCCGCCCAGGCAATCCAGCCGACGCTGGTCTCCGCGATCCCGTTCTGCGACATCGGCGACAACCGGCCGTGGCTTGCCTGCTTCGAGACCACGCAACGCGGCACGACCAGCCGCTACGTGCTGCCGATGCAGATCGAGTGGGTGCGCTTCGACCGCGAACGCTATAACCCGCGCGCCTTCGCCGCGGTCCGCCAGGGCGCGCGCGAAGGCACGCTGCTCGATGTCGCCACCGACCAGATTTTCACCGGCCTGTTCCTGCGCAATCTGCGAGAACATCTGACGGTCGATGAAAGCGAACAGGGCGTGAAGCTCGAATTCCGGCCGACCAGCCGCTTTGCCGACAAGGCGATCCGGCAGCCGGACCGCATTCGCGTCTACGAAAACGATCAGCCGCACTCGACCGCGCTGGTCGACAACGAATACGTCACCAAGATCTACCGGAAGCTCGAGGTCGGCATCAATCCGGAAATCGAGATCGGCCGCTTCCTCACCGAGATGGTGGGTTTTCCCAACAGCCCCGCTTTGCTCGGCACCGCCGAACTGATCGAGGGCGACAAACGCAGCGCGATCGCGGTTCTGCATGCCTTCGTGGTCAACCAGGGCGATCTCTGGACCGTCGCGGCCGGCCGCCTCGACCAATTCGTCGACACGCAGCGTCTGCTGGCCGCCAGCCAGCACCCGGCCGAAAGCGACGACCAGGGATCCTATCTGCACTATATGTCGCAGAGCGGAAAACGCCTGGCCGAGCTGCATCTCGCACTTGCCGGCAACAGAGACCTGCCGGATTTTGCGCCGGAGCCGACCCGGCCCGAGGATCTACAGCGCTGGAGCCGCGAGATCATGGCGCGCGCCGAGCGCGTGTTCGACACGCTGAAGCAGCGGCGCGACACCCTGAAGGACCCCAACCGTCTGCTGGCCGACCAGTTGCTGGCCCAGCACGATAGACTGCCGGACCGGCTGAAGGCGCTGCTGCCACGCGACATCGACGGACTCAACATCCGCCATCATGGCGACCTCCATCTCGGCCAGGTGCTGGTCGTCAAGGACGATGTCTTCATCATCGATTTCGATGGAGGACCGGGCCGCACCATCGCTGAACGGCGTCGCAAGGCGCCGGCCGCGCGCGATGTCGCCAGCCTCATCCGCTCGATCGACTACGCGACGACGGCTGCCCTGGAGCGAGCGCTCAAGGTCGCCACCGACGAAAACGGCAAATTAAGCCTCGCTTTGGCGGAATGGCGCGATCGCGCGGCGGCGGCCTTCCTCGGCGCCTATCGCGAGACCATGGCCGGCCAGCGCCTGTGGCCTACCGACGCCAAGGCCGCCGAGCGCCTGCTCAACTTTTTCCTGCTTGAGAAAGCCTTCTACGAGATCGAATATGAACTCGCCAACCGGCCGGATTGGCTGCGGGTCCCACTGACTGGCCTGTTGAGGATTCTGGCGCAACAGCCGCATGAGGTTGCATGACCAAATTGCCCGCCGAAGCCTATGCCATCATCGAGGGCCGTCACGCGGATCCCTTCCATTATCTCGGCCTCCACACCGAGGGAGATCGCAAGGTCGTCCGCGCGTTCCTGCCGGACGCAACCAATGTCGAGGCGATCGGCGAGCATGGCGAGACCGCGCCGCTCGCCCGGATTCATGACGCCGGCCTGTTCGCCGGCCCGCTGCCGAACGGCTCGACGCGCTACCAGCTTCGCGCACGCTTCGGCGACAACGTCGTCGAGTTTGAGGACGCCTACCGGTTTCCGCCGATCCTGAGCGATTTCGACCTCTATCTGCTCGGCGAGGGCACCCATCAGCGCGTCTACGACACGCTCGGCGCGCATCCGATGACACTCGACGGCGTCGAGGGGGTGGGCTTCGTGGTGCTGGCCCCGAACGCGCGACGGGTCAGCCTGGTCGGCGACTTCAATTTCTGGGATCCGCGGCGCCATCCGATGCGCGTCCGTGGCGCCGGCTATTGGGAGTTGTTCATTCCGCGCGCGCGCGTCGGCGACCACTACAAATTCGACATCGTCGGACGAAACGGCCAGCATCTGCCACTGAAGTCCGATCCCCTTGCCTTCGCCACCGAGGTCCGGCCGAAGACCGCCTCGATCGTGTACGATGAGCGCACGATCCCGCATCCGCGCCCCGCTCCCGACGGCATCAATGCGCTGCGGGCTCCGGTATCGATCTATGAAGTCCATCTCGGCTCATGGCGGCGCAAGGGTCACAACGAGTGGCTGACCTACCGCGAGATGGCGGAGCAGCTCCCGGCATACGCCCGCGATATGGGCTTCACCCATATCGAATTCATGCCGGTCAGCGAGCATCCGTTCGACGGATCCTGGGGCTATCAGCCGACCGGGCTGTTCGCGCCGACCAGCCGCTTCGGTTCGCCGGACGATTTTGCCGCACTGGTCGATGCCTGCCATCGCGAGGGACTGGCCGTGCTGCTCGACTGGGTCCCGGGGCATTTCCCCGACGATCCCCACGGGCTCGGCCGTTTCGACGGGACCGCGCTCTACGAGCATGCCAATCCGCTGCAGGGCCGCCATCTCGACTGGGGCACCCTGATCTACAATTACGGGCGCACCGAGGTCACCAACCTTCTGGTATCGAACGCGCTGTTCTGGCTCGATCGTTACGGCATCGACGGCCTGCGCGTCGACGCCGTCGCCTCCATGCTCTATCTCGACTACAGCCGTCCCGCCGGCGGCTGGATCCCGAACAAATATGGCGGTCGGGAAAACATAGAGGCCATCGACTTCCTCCGCCGCTTCAACACCGAGGTGTTCGCACGCTTTCCGCAGGCGACGACGGCGGCCGAGGAATCGACCGCATGGCCGCAAGTGTCGCGCCCCGTCGAATTTGGCGGGCTCGGCTTCGGCTATAAATGGAACATGGGCTGGATGCACGACACGCTGAAATACATCGGCAAGGATCCGATCCACCGCAAACACCATCACGGCGATATCCTGTTCGGCCTGCAATACGCCTTCTCGGAAAACTTTATCCTGCCGCTGTCGCATGACGAAGTCGTGCACGGCAAGCGCTCGATCCTGGGGCGGATGCCCGGCGACGACTGGCAGCGCTTTGCCAATCTGCGCGCTTACTACAGCTTCATGTTCGGTCATCCCGGCAAGAAGCTGATGTTCATGGGCTGCGAATTCGGCCAGGAGCGCGAGTGGGATCACGATCACTCGCTGGATTGGCATCTGACCGAGCAGCCGAAACATGCCGGCGTCCAGAACCTGATCCGCGACCTCAACCGCCTCTATCGCGCGCTGCCGGCGCTGCACGAGCTGGACTGCGACCAGGCCGGGTTCGAATGGGTGATCACCAACGACGCCAACAACAATCTGTTCGCCTGGATCCGAAAGGGCAGTGGCGCGCGCTCGCGCTGCCTCGTGGTCGTGAACTTCTCGCCCAACGTCTATCGCAACTATCGCGTCCGCGTTCCGTTCGCCGGCAAGTGGCACGAGGTGCTCAACTCGGATTCCGCGCATTACGGCGGCAGCAATGTCGGCAACATCGGCGAGGTCCGCGCCTCGGAGGGCGCAACGCCCGAGCTGAGCCTGACCATTCCCCCGCTGGCTGCGATCTTCCTCGTACCGGAAAGCTGATTCATGCGATTGACCGAGGGGACGTCCTCGCGGCTTGGCGCCAGCTGGGACGGCAGGGGTACTAACTTTGCGCTGTTCTCCGCCAACGCGGAGAAGGTCGAGCTATGCCTGTTCGACGGCCAGGGCCGCCGCGAGCTCGAGCGGGTCGAATTACCCGAGCGCACCGAGGACATCTGGCACGGCTATCTCAACGACGTTTCGCCGGGTCAGCTCTACGGCTATCGTGTCTACGGCGCCTATGCGCCGGAGCGCGGCCATCGTTTCAATCCGAACAAGCTGCTGCTCGATCCCTATGCCAAGCGGCTAGCCGGGCGGCTGGTCTGGAGCGATGCGCATTTCGCCTACCGCACCGGCAGCGCGCGCGAGGACCTTTCGTTCGACCGGCGCGACAACGCCCGCGGCATGCCGAAGGCCGTGGTGGTCGATGAGACCTTCAACTGGGGACGCCGCGAGATTCGTCCGCATATCCTCTGGGAAGACACCATCATCTATGAGGCCCACATCAAAGGCCTGACGCAGAAGCGCGAAGACGTACCGCCGGGTTTGCGTGGCACCTATGGCGGCTTGTCGTCGCCCGCGATGATCGAACACCTCAAGCGGCTCGGCGTGACCACCGTGGAGCTGTTGCCGATCCACGGGCTGATCGACGACCGTACGCTGGTCGAGAAGAAGCTCGTGAACTACTGGGGTTATAACACCATCGCGTTCTTCGCACCGGAGGCGCGCTACGCCCAGGACAATGCGCTGGATTCCTTCCGCACCACGGTGGCGCGGCTGCACGACGCCGGCATCGAGGTGCTGCTCGACGTCGTCTACAACCACACCGCCGAGGGCAACCATATGGGCCCGACGCTGTGCTTCCGCGGCATCGACAATGCCTCCTATTACTGGCTGAACCGCGAGAATCCGCGCTTTTACGACGACTTCACCGGCTGCGGCAGCTCG
Source organism: Bradyrhizobium genosp. P (assembly GCF_049949265.1). Taxonomy (NCBI): domain Bacteria; kingdom Pseudomonadati; phylum Pseudomonadota; class Alphaproteobacteria; order Hyphomicrobiales; family Nitrobacteraceae; genus Bradyrhizobium; species Bradyrhizobium genosp. P. The sequence goes on from NZ_CP188195.1 coordinate 8,104,021, forward strand.
GTCAACCTCACCCATCCGCGCGTGCTGCAGATGGTAATGGACTCGCTGCGCTACTGGGTCGAGGTCTGCCATGTCGACGGCTTCCGCTTCGATCTCGCGACAACGCTGGCGCGCGGGCCGAATGGTTTCGATCGCGGTCATTCATTCCTGACAGCGGTTCGCCAGGACCCGGTGCTGGCAACCGTGAAGATGGTCGCAGAGCCCTGGGACCTCGGCCTCGGCGGCTATCAGGTCGGCGCGTTTCCGTCGCAATGGTCGGAGTGGAACGATCGTTATCGCAGCGCGATGCGGCGCTACTGGAGCGGCGAAGGCAGCCTGATCGGCGAAATCTCGGGCCGCATGACCGCCTCCTCGGACCTGTTCCACCATGACAACCGCGCGACCCGCGCCGGCATCAACCACATCACGGTGCATGACGGGTTCACGCTGGCTGATCTGTTCAGCTACAACGAAAAGCACAATGAGGCGAATGGCGAGGACAATCGCGACGGCTCCAACGACAATCACTCCAACAATTGCGGCCATGAGGGCCCGACCGACGATCCCGCCATCAACGCGCTGCGCCGTCAGCTCCGGAAGAACCAGCTCGCCTGCCTCCTGCTCGCACAAGGAACCCCGCTGATGCTGGCCGGTGACGAGGTCGCCAACACCCAGGACGGCAATAACAATGCCTATTGCCAGGACAACGAGATCGGCTGGATCGGCTGGGACAATCTCGGCAAGGATGACGACTTCACCGATTTCATCGGCCACCTGACCGCGCTGCGCCGCCGCTTCGGCCAGATCCGCTGCCAGCGCTGGCTCGACGGCCGCCGCGCCGACGGTAGCTACGGCGTGCTGTGGCTGACACCGTCGGCCGACGAGATGACGGAGTCGGACTGGAAATTCCCCGAAGGCCGGTTCCTCGCCTTCGTGCTCGGACCGGTGGAACAGGAACAGGCGCCGATCTTTATCGTGCTGAACGCCACGCCCGAGGAGATCGCATTCAAGATGCCGAAAATGCCGGATTACAAGAGCTGGCAGCAGGTGCTGAACACCTCCGGGAGCCAGCAGGACGGCGCCGCCTTTGCCTCGAGCACCGACAGCAAGGCGCCGCCGCGTTCGGTGCTGGCATTTGCAGGCTCAGCATGAATGCCCGTCACTTTGGCCCCGAGCTAACCCACGACGGCACGCGCTTCCGGCTGTGGGCGCCGGCGGCAAAGCGCGTCGACGTGTTGCTCGACCGCCCGCACGCGCTGACACGCGACGCTGCCGGCTGGTACATCACAACTGAGGTCCCGGGCACGGGCGCAGGCGCGCACTACAAATTCCGCATCGATGACGAGATCGATGTGCCCGATCCGGCGTCCGCATTCCAGCCCAACGACGTCTTCGGCCCGAGCGAAGTGATCGACCACGCTGCCTTCAAATGGCGCGCCACGGGTTGGCGTGGGCGTCCCTGGCACGAAGCCGTCGTTCTCGAGGCCCATGTCGGCACCTTCACGCCCGAAGGCACCTATCGCGCCATGATCGACAAGCTCGATCATCTGGTCGCAACCGGCATCACCGCGCTTGAACTGATGCCGCTTGCGGATTTCGCGGGCAAACGCAACTGGGGTTATGACGGCGTGCTGTGGTACGCGCCCGACAGCGCCTATGGGCGGCCCGAAGACCTGAAGACCCTGATCGACGAGGCGCATCTGCGCGGGCTGATGGTGATGCTCGACGTGGTCTATAACCACTTCGGCCCCGAAGGAAACTATCTCGGCCGCTATGCGCCGACATTCTTTACCGACACCAAAACGCCGTGGGGCAGCGCGATCGACTATCGCATTCCCGAGGTGCACGCCTTCGCGATCGAAAACGCATTGTCCTGGCTGCGCAACTATCGCTTCGACGGACTGCGACTCGATGCCGTCGATACCATCATCGACGAGGACGGCGTTTCAGTCCTGCGTGACCTCAGCGTTGCCGCTGGACGGCTCGCTGCCGAGACTGGCCGGCACATCAACCTCGTGCTCGAGAACGGCGAAAATCGCGCCAGTCTCCTTGACGCCTCGGAAGGTCCACCGCACGGCAAATATCGCGCACAGTGGAACGACGACTACCATCATGTGTGGCGCGTGATCTTGACGGGTGAAACCCAGGGCTACTACGCCGACTATCAGCACACTCCGCTGCACCAGCTCGCCCGCGCACTGTCATCCGGCTACGTCTATCAAGGCGATATCTCGGCCTTCAGGCGCGGTAAGCGCCGCGGCGAGCCGAGCGGGAAGCTGCCGCCGACCTGCTTCATCAATTTTCTGCAAAACCACGACCAGATCGGCAACCGCCCGTTCGGCGATCGTCTGGTGACCACCGCAAAGCCGGCCGCGCTGGAGGCTGCACTCGCGGTGACGCTGATCGCACCGGCGGCGCCGATGCTGTTCATGGGCGAGGAATGGGGTGCGACATCGCCGTTTCCGTTCTTCTGCGACTTCAAGGGTGATCTTGCTGATGCGGTCCGCAACGGACGCCGCAAGGAGTTCGCTTGGGCATTCGCGAAATATGGCGACGACATTCCCGATCCGCTCGCTGAGTCGACGGCGCGATCGGCCGTGCTTGATTGGTCGGCGCGCGAGCAGGGCCCGGGCCGCACGCGGCTGGGGCTCGTGCGCGACCTGCTCGGCGTTCGCCATCGCGAAATCATCCCAAGGCTTGTGGCAGCGCGCTTCGGCGACGCCCTTGTCACGGGCGACTTGTTGACCGCGCACTGGCGGATGGGCGACGGCAGCACGCTACGGCTTGCAGCCAACCTGTCGGATCGCGAGATCACTGGCCTGCCGGAGACGACGGAACGCCTGATCTGGGGTAACGCGCCGCCGGGCGGCATGCCCGCCTGGTCGGTGCGCTGGCACATCGGATAGCACCATGCCTCCGGCGATTCCGATCGCGACATACCGCCTGCAGCTGACGGCCGATTTCGACTTCGACGCCGCCGCGCACGTGACGCCGTATCTGAAGGCGCTCGGCATCAGCCACGTCTATGCGTCGCCCTTCACGAAGGCGCGCAAGGGCTCGACCCACGGCTATGATGTCGTCGACCACACCAAGTTCAATCCGGAGCTCGGCGGCGAGGAGGGCTTTGCGCGGTTCAGCGACGCGTTGAAGCGCAACGACCTCGGCCTGATCCTCGATTTCGTGCCGAACCATGTCGGCGTGCACTTTGCCGACAATCCATGGTGGCTCGACGTGCTCGAATGGGGGCCGGCCTCGCCGCACGCAGTCTCCTTCGACATCGATTGGGACCTGCTGCCCTATCGTGGCCGCGGCGGCGTGCTGCTGCCGATTCTCGGATCATCCTATGGCCGTGCGCTGGAAAGTGGCGAGATCGAATTGCGCTACGACGCCGGCGACGGCAGCTTCTCCGCCTGGTATTTCGAGCACCGGCTGCCGATCGCCCCGGAACGCTATGGTGAGGTATTGCGGGCCATTGTCCGGGAGGCCGGCGCGGAGGACAGCGTGGCCGGACGGGCCATGCTCGTCCTCGCCGCGCGATACAGGGGGCTACGCCACCCGAACCGCGCTGAGGCCCCGGCACTCAAGGGAGCGATCAGGGAGATCGAGGGCGGCGCCGACATCATCGTGCGCGGTCTCGCCGCCTATCGTGCCGGCGAGGACCGCGCGGCCCAAACGCTCGCTTTGCATCATCTGCTCGAACGTCAACACTACAAGCTCGGCCACTGGCGGCTCGCGTCCAGCGACATCAACTACCGCCGCTTCTTCGACGTCAACACACTGGCGGGCCTGCGGGTCGAGGATGCCTATACTTTCGAAGCGAGCCACAGCCTGGTGAAGCGGCTGATTGCGGAAGACCGGCTGCAGGGTCTCCGGCTCGATCACATCGATGGCCTGCGCGATCCGGCGCAGTACTTCCAGCGCCTGCGCCGGCTGATCCGATCGGCGCAAGGCGCGAAGACGAAGCCGTTCTACATGGTGGTCGAGAAGATCCTCGGCGAGGACGAGAAGCTGCCCGCGTTCAGTGGCGTCGACGGCACGACCGGCTACGAATGGATGAACGTGATCAGCCAGGTGCTGGTCGACGGCAGTGGGCTCGACCCCCTCAACGAGGTCTGGCGCCAGGTCAGCAACCAGTCGCCCAATCTGGCGCCGGTGCTGCGCGACGCCAAACGCCGGGTGCTCGAGACGCTGCTGACCAGCGAATTCACCGTGCTCGTGCGACTGCTGGCGCGGATCGCCAGCGGCCATTATTCGACCCGCGACTTTTCTGCCGACAGTCTGCGCCAGGCGCTCGAACTCTACGTGCTGCACTTCCCGGTCTATCGCACCTATCTGACACCGTCGGGCGCGAAGGCGCATGACCGCGCACTGATCAACGACACGATCGCGCATGCGCGCGCCGACTGGTTCGCGGCCGACGAAGGTATCTTCGATTTCCTGCGCGATGCCCTGACCATGGATTTGCTCAAGCCCGGCCGGCCGCCGCACGGCGCGCCGCGGGTCCGCCGTTTCGCGCTGAAGGTCCAGCAGTTCACCGGCCCGATGATGGCAAAGTCGCTGGAGGACACGGCCTTCTATCGCTATCACCGCCTGCTGGCGCTGAACGAGGTCGGCGGCGATCCCGCGGCGCGCGCGCTTTCGGCGGACCGCTTCCACACGATGATGCAGGGCCGCGCCCGCGAATGGCCGCATGGCATGACGGCGACCGCAACCCACGACACCAAGCGCGGCGAGGACGCCCGCACGCGGATCATGGCGCTGGCCGAGATCCCCGGCGAATGGACCAGCGCGGTCGCACGCTGGAAGGTGCTGAACGCGCCGCACCTCGTGCTCGACGGCGAGATGCGCGCACCATCGGCGACCTTCGAGTATATGCTGTATCAGGCGCTGATCGGCGCGTGGGAGCCGGACGACGCATCCTTTGTCGAGCGCATGCAGGCCTATGCCTTGAAGGCGGCACGCGAAGGCAAGCAGGAGACGAGCTGGCTCAATCCGCATCAAGCTTATGAAGACGGCGTCAAGATCTTCATTGAACGGATCCTGGATCGCAAGATTTCGGCCGAGTTCCTGGATTCGCTGGGGATGCTGGCACAACGCACGGCTCGAATCGGTGCGTTGAACTCGCTCAGCCAGATCACGCTGAAGGCGACCATGCCGGGCGTGCCGGATTTCTATCAGGGCACTGAGCTGTGGGATTTCTCGCTGGTCGATCCCGACAACCGCCGGCCGGTCGATTTTGCGGAACGCTCAAAGCTGCTTCCCTCGGTGGAAGCTCCTGATTGGGACGCACTCGCACAAACCTGGCATGACGGCCGCCTGAAATTTGCATGGACGCGGCATCTGCTGCGACTGCGGAACGAAATGTCTGACCTCTTCGCCAGCGGCGAGTATGAGCCGATCGAGGTGAGCGGACCGCATCGCGACCACGTTATCGCGTTCGCCCGGCGGCACGGCCGCGATGCGGTCATCGTCGCAGTGGCAAGATGGTTTGCCCCGTTCACGCAAAGCGGGCGGGCTTGGCCGCGTCCGGAGGCCTTCGACGGCGCGATCGATGTGACGGGGTATGCGACGGAGGGCGGAGCGAACAGGCTTCAGCTTTCGACGCTCTTCGAACAGCTGCCCGTTGCGGTGCTGAGAGCAAGGGCTCCAGCCAAGCGGACATCAAAGCGAAAGCAGAGCCGTCCGTAAAAGCGCGGAGGCCGTCCGGGATCGACGGCCGGACGGCCTGGCGGATGTCGTGCCGGTCAAGAAGGCCGGTTCCCTCCCTCCGCGCTTGCAATGATGCTCCGGCAAATTGGTTACGGAGATGCTGACGGCCGCCCGCGGCGCGCGGTATTTCATTGCTGCGGGGCACAACAAACGGCGACGCGTCAGCCGCGCTTGGTCAAGAGCAACTGCCCGCTCTTCTGGATAGCGATCTGCGCGACCTCGGCGAAGCGCTGCAGCATCCACGGCAACGTCACCTCCAACCGCACATACGCATCCTCGACATCGAGATGCCCGGAAGCGACCTGCCCAAGCGCACGGACGCGGAAGATCATGCGATTGTTGTCCCAACGCTCCTCGTCGACACTCAACACCGGTACGCTCGCTGCCGCACGCGACAAACCTGTTTTGAGGCGGCGCATGGCTTCGTCGCGGCCGAGACGATGCGGAATCGAAACGATAAGCGGCGCCGACATCACAAGCCCTCCTCGACCGATTCGGTTGATGTAATTTCGTTCCACACAAATGGAAGATGTATGGGCTTTATCGTATCGCGAGAGTAGGAACCTTCACAGTTCCGATTTGTTTCCTCCACGCAAAAGACAGACGCACGCAGGCCTGTGGGCTGAGGAGAACATTCATGTCACTTGGAACGATCATTCTTATTATTCTGGTCATCGCGCTGCTGGGCGGCTTCAGCGGCATCGGCGGCGGGCCGTTCTACGGCACCGGCTATTACGGCGGCGGTGGCCTCGGCCTCGTGATCGTGATCCTGCTGATCCTCTTGCTGCTCGGACGGCTATAGTCCACAGGCGCAATGCGCCGCAACAACATCGACGACTGTCATCACCCGCGAAAGCGGGTGATGACGTATTCCGGAGACGCTGACGATCGAAATGAAGCCGAGCGTGACGACAGCTGATTACTGCGCAGCGAGTTTCTTCATCGCCGTCTTGATCGACGTCGCCGCATCGTCGTAACCGTCCCAGGCCTTGGTCTTCGCCAGCAGCGCTGGCACGGTGCGGATGGTGTATTTCTTCGGATCGAGATCGCCGCGGACCTGGGTCCAGGTCAGCGGCATCGACACCGTGGCACCCTCGCGCGCACGCGGCGACAGCACTGCGACCGCGGTCGACATCCGATCGTTGCGCAGATAGTCGAGGAATATCTTTCCGGTGCGCTTGGCCTTGGACATGTTGAGCAGATAGCGCTCGGGGTCGTCCTGCGCCATCCACTGGCAGATCGCTTGCGCGAAGGCCTTGGCCTCCTTCCACGTTACCTTGTCTTTCGCGCCGTGGAGCAACGGCGTGACGACGTGAAGGCCCTTGCCGCCGGTGGTCTTGCAAAAGCTTTCGAGCCCGACCACGGTCAGGCGCTGGCGCATGTCCTTGGCGGCCTCGATCACCTCGGCAAATCCGACGTCGGGCGCGGGATCGAGGTCGAACACCAGCCGGCCCGGCGTGTCGTACGCATCGGGCGCGCAATTCCACGGATGCAGCTCGAGCCCGCCGAGCTGCGCGACCGCTGCCAGCCCCTCGATCTGGTCGATCTGCAGATAGGGTTTGCGGTCGCCCGAGACCTTGGCGAGTTTCAATAGCTTCGACGTGCCGGCCATGGCGTGGCGCTGAAAGAAGGTCTCGCCCTTGATGCCGTCGGGTGCGCGCACGATCGAGCACGGCCGCCCCTTGAGGTAGCCGAGCATCCATTCGCCGACCGTCTCGAAATACCTTGCGAGGTCGAGTTTTGTGACCACCTCGCCGTCGCCCGCATCGGGCCACAGTGCCTTGTCCGGATGGGAGATGACGACGCCCATCACCTCGCCGGACGTCTTCCCCGCACCCTTTGCCGTGCTTCTGGCCATCGGCTTCACCACCTTGGTTACGACGGGCTTCTCGGCTTCGACCTCGCGCGCGGGCTTGTCCTGGCGCAGGCCCTTGAACGCGGCCTGGCGGATATTGCCGCCGTCGGTCCATCCCGCGAATTCGATCTCGGCGACCAGCTCCGGCTTCAGCCAATGCACGTCGCGGGTCTTCTTCGGCGCGTCCTTGCCGCCGAACGGGCTCTTGTCAGACGCCGCCGCCTTCAGCGCCGGCATGATGCGCCTCACTGTATCCTGGCCGAAACCGGTGCCGACGATGCCGACAAAGGCCAGATGACTGCCGCGATAGACACCGGCCATCAACGAACGGAATTTGCCGTCAGTAGTCTTCCAGCCACCGAGCACCACCTCATGCCCGGCGCGGATTTTCGCTTTGGTCCAGTCGTCGGAACGGCCAGAGCGGTAAGGCCCCTCCAGCATCTTGGAGACGATGCCTTCCAGCGCGAGTTTGCGTGCCGATTCCAGCACAGTCTCGCCGTTCTCCTCGAAATGCTCGACATAGCGGATCAGCAGCTCCTTGCCCCTGCGCGCCTCGAGCAATTGCTTCAAATGCGCCTTGCGCTCGGCAAGCGGCAGCGAGCGCAGATCCTCCTTGCCGGCAAACAACAGATCGAAGGCGAAGAAGATCAACTTGTTGGTCTTGGCGTCGGAGATGGCCGCCTGCAACGTCGAGAAATCCGGAACGCCTCCTTCGTTGAGCGCGACGATCTCGCCATCGATCAGGGCGTCCGGCAGCTTGCCGGCCTCGGCCGCGATCGCACCAAACTTGTCGGTCCAATCGAGCCCCTTGCGCGTCTTCAGCACCGCCTCGCCGTCCTCGACGCGGAGCTGGACCCGGTAGCCGTCGAACTTGATCTCATGGCACCAGCCCGCTCCATTCGGCGGGCTGTCGACCGACGCGCAGAGTTGCGGGCTGACGAAATCCGGCATCTCCGACACTTGTTTCGGCCTCGCCGCCGGCCGCGCCTTGGGCGGCGGAGCCTTGACCTTGGCGCGCGCCTCGGCGGCTTCCCCGCGATTGGAATGCCAGACGGCGTCGGCCTTCGCTTTGCCAGTGCCCTTGGCCAGCATGAACGGCTTTGGCGCCCGGCCCTTGCCAGCCGCGATCTGCGCCATCGGACGGCCGGAGGCGACCGAGCGGTCCTCCTCAAGGATCTCGGCGCCGTCGCCGTCCACGGCATAGTCGTCGCGGTGCTTGATCAGCAGCCAGTTGGTGCGCTTGCCGCCAAAGCGGTCGCCTTTCATCCGCACCAGCACCCAGCTGCCATGCAGCTTCTCGCCCTTAAGCGTGAACTTCAAGTCGCCCTTCTTGAAGCCGCGTTCGGGGTCATCGGATTCCCAATAGCCGCGGTCCCAGAGCTGCACCGTGCCGCCGCCATACTGGTTTTCCGGAATCGTGCCTTCGAAATCGCCATAGTCGAGCGGATGATCCTCCACCTCAACCGCGAGCCGTTTGTCATGCGGATCGAGCGAGGGACCGCGCGTCACCGCCCATGATTTGAAGACGCCGTCGAATTCGAGCCTCAGATCGTAGTGCAGCCGGGTCGCGTCGTGCTTCTGGATCACAAACCGCCGCTGCTTCGCCGGCGCGACTTTGAGGTCGCCCGACGGTTCATCGGTCTTCTCGAAATCGCGCTTCTTGCGATAGGTAGACAGGTTTCTCAGCGACAATTGCAAGCCTCGGCGCAAACGACAACCGCCGCGCATCCGCGGCCGTCAGGAACCAAAACCCACGGTATCCGTTCAAGTTCCAAACTCAAGCTGTTTGGAGACGACATGGCCGCTCCCCGCGCCTACTGGAAAGGCACGCTCAAGCTCTCGCTGGTATCATGCCCGGTGGCGCTCTATCCGGCCTCCACGTCGACGGAGAAGACCCGTTTCCACATGATCAACAAGGAGACCGGAAACCGGCTGAAGCAGCAGATGGTCGACGCCGAGACCGGCGACGTCGTCGAGGCCGACCAGAAGGGCCGCGGCTACGAGGTGAGCAAGGGTAAATACGTCGAGATCGACAAGGCCGAACTCGAGGCCGTCGAGATCGAGAGCAACCACACCATCGACATCGACAGCTTCGTGCCCGAGGGCGAGATCGACAAGCGCTATCTCGACCATCCCTATTACATCCGGCCCGACGGCAAGGCCGGCACGGATGCATTTGCCGTGATCCGCGATGCCATGAAAGACCAGGACCGCGTCGCGCTGGCGCGGATCGTCCTGACCAACCGCGAGCACGTCATTGCGATCGAGCCGCTCGGCAAGGGCCTTATCGGCACCACGCTGCGCTACCCCTACGAGCTGCGCGACGCCGACGATTATTTCGACGACATCAAGAGCCCGAAAGTGACAAAGGACATGATCGAACTCGCCGGCCACATCCTCGACAGCAAGGCTGCGCATTTCGATCCGTCGAAATTCAAGGACGAGTATGAAAACGCCTTGAAGGCGCTGGTTCGCCGCAAGGCCAGCGGCAAGCCGATCAAGGCCCCCGAACGCGAAGCGAAGCCAAGCAACGTCGTCAATCTGATGGACGCATTGAAGCAGAGCCTGAAGGAGCGAAAGAGCCCACCGCGGTCGCGCCCCGCTGCACGTCGCCAGACCTCGCATCGCCGACCAGCCAAGAAGGCGCACCGGTCATCGGCGCGGTCGCGCAAGGCGAGCTGAACTGTCTCCACCGTCATTGCGAGAAGCGAAGCAATCGTCTTTCCGCATGTGCGGAGAGGTGGATTGCTTCGCTTCGCTCGCAATGACGGCCTGGTTTGGCTTAGCGTCCTACCGCTTCTTCGCAGCCTTGCGTTTCTTGCTGGTCTTCCGCTTCTTGGACGTTTTCTTGGCAGCTTTCTTCGGCACCTTCTTGCCCTTGGCTCGCGCTTCGGACAGGCCGATCGCGATCGCCTGCTTGCGGCTCTTCACTTTCTTCTTGGAGCGGCCACTGCGCAACGTGCCGGCCTTGCGCTTCTTCATCACGCGCTCGACGTCACTCGACGCCTTCCGCGAATATTTTCGTGCCATGGTTTCCCTCCCGGTAAGGGGAAAACAATCCTCACCGGCCGGGAAAGTTCCTGATGTCGACTAATCCGCGGCGCGCAGCCGATAGCCGATGCCGGTTTCGGTCAGCACGAACTGCGGACGCTCGGGGTCGGCCTCGATCTTCTGGCGAAGCTGGCGCACATAGACGCGCAGATACTGCGCGTCAGTGAGTTCGTCCCACAATTCCTTCAGCAGGAAGCGGTGGGTCAGCACCTTGCCGGCATGCTGCACCAGCACGCGCAGCAGATCGTACTCCTTCGGCGACAGCTTGATCTCCTTCTCGCCGACCTTGACGATCCGGCGTACCAGATCGACGGACAGATCGCCCGAACGGAACACCGGTCGCTCGCCCTGCACCTGCAACTGGTGACGGAGCGCCGCGCGTAACCGCGCCAGCAACTCGTCCATGCCGAACGGCTTGGTCAGATAATCGTCGGCGCCGAGATCGAGGGCTTGCACCTTGCCGGCCTCGTCGCCGCGGCTCGACAGCACCACAACGGGCACACTCTCGTTGCGGCCGCGGATCATGCGCAGGAGGTCGTGGCCCTGGATGTCGGGCAATCCGAGATCGAGGATGATCAGCGCCGGCTCTTCAGCCAGCATTTCGAGCGCGATCTTGCCGTTAGAGGCCTCGAGGATGTCATAGCCTTGCGTGCTCAAGCCCATCCGCAGCAATTTGCGGATCGGCGGCTCGTCATCGATGACCAGAACCTTGATGGGCGTGGCGTTCATGCAGCAGTGTCCAGCGCGTGGGTGTCGGCCGTAACACGCAGGCGGATGGTGATGACGGCGCCGCTCCGGTCGGGGCGGTTGGCGGCGACGATCGTGCCGCGCATCGCCTCGACGAAGCCGCGGGAAATCGCCAGCCCAAGGCCGGTGCCGGGGCGGACATGGTCGCCCTTCTCGGCGCGATAGAACTTGTCGAACACGCTTTCGAGGTCGTGAGCCGGAATGCCGTTGCCCTCGTCGAGGATCTGCAGCGCGATGGTCGCGCGGTCGCGTGCAGCGCGGACCGAGATCGTGGTGTCCGACGGCGCGTATTTGGCGGCGTTGTCGAGCAGGTTGAACAGCACCTGCTCGAACAGCACGGCGTCAAGCTCGAGCATCGGCAGGTCGGCCGCGAGCTCCAGCGATACCTTGTGATGCACCAGGATTTTTGCCGCGCGGCGCAGCGCACTGCCGACGATCTCGCCGATGTCGTGCCGCGCGGTGTTGGGCACGATCGCACCTGACTCGAGCTTGGTCATGTCAAGCAAATTGGCGATGAACCTGTTGAGCCGTTCCGACTCGTCGATCACGGTCGCGAGCAGGTCATGCTTCTGCGCGTCCGTCAGGTTTGACCCAAGATCGCGCAGGGTCGAGGCTGCGCCGAGCACGGAGGCGAGCGGCGTCTTGAGGTCGTGCGAGATCGAAGTCAGCAGCGCGCCGCGCAGGCGATCCGATTCGACTGTGCGCTTGACGCGGTCCATGTCCTCGACCAGCAGCACGCGCTCGATCGCGAGGGCGCCCTGATCGACCAGCGCATCGAGCAGACGGCGCTGGTCGGGCGTCAGCAGCGGTCCAGTACGGTCGTCGTCGATGCCAATCACGCCGATCGGGCCGCGCCCGGTGCGCATCGGCAGGAACAGCCGCTTGGCACCCGGCAGCGTGTCCGAGCCTCGCCCGGCGGGCCGATCGTTGCCCCAAGCCCAGTTGGCGGCCGCGAGGTCGGCCTTGTCGAGTTGGTCCTCGGGCGGATAGCCCGCCTTGACGGCCAGCATATCGTCCTCCGGCAACAGCAGCACCACCCGCACTTTCAGCATCAGCGCGATCTGGTAGGCGGTTGCCCACAGCACGTCGTCGAGCGTGGCGGTGCCTGCGAGCTTGCGGCTAAACGCATAGAGCGACTCGGTGGTGCGCACGCGCCCGATCGCCGTATCGGCCTGGGTGCGCACGCGCGCCGCGACATTGGAGACGAGCAGCGCCACCACCATGAAGAAGAAAAACGCTGCGACGTTGGTCGGGTCGGTGATGGTGAAGGTATAGACCGGCGGCAGGAAGAAGAAATTGTAGCACAGCGAGGCCGCCACGCTCGCCAGCAGCGACGGCCACAGGCCGTAGCGCACGGCGACGCCGACGACGGCGGTGATAAACACCAGATCGACGTTCTCGATCCCGAAGAATGGCTGGATCAGCACCGCTGCCCCGAGTCCGACGGCGATCAGCAGCAGCGCCATCAGATAGGGGCGCGGATTGAACGGCTCCTGCGGCTGCGCCGTCTGCACCGACGCCTTGCCGACCGGCTGCTCATCGCCGGCGATCACATTGACGCTGATATTGCCGGCGCGGCGCACCAGATCGTGCACCACCGAGCCGCGCGTCATCTCGAACCAGCGCGAGCGCGTCGACTTGCCGATGATGATCTGGGTGACGTTGTTGGCCTGCGCGAAATTGATGACGTCGTCGGCGATGCGGCGTCCGACCTCGGGAATCGTCAGCGCCTCGCCGCCAAGCGCCTCCGCGAGCCGCATCGTGTCGGCGAGCCGGTCGCGCTGCTCGTCGGTCAGTTGCAGGCTACGGCGGGTCTCGATGCTGACGGCCGTCCACGGCGCATGCAACCGGTCGGCGAGCCGCTTGGTGTAGCGGACGAGGCCGGCCGCGCGGGGATCCTCGCTGACACAGACGAGGATTCGCTCGCCCGCCGCCCAGGGCCCTGCGATCGCGTTGGCCTGCATGTGGGTGAGCAACTGCTCGTCGACCCGCTCGGCCGTGCGCCGCAGCGCCAGTTCGCGCAGCGCGGTGAGATTGCCGGGCGAGAAATAATGCTCCAGCGCCCGCTCGGCCTGCTTCGGCACATAAACCTTGCCCTCCTTCAACCGCTGGATCAGGTCGTCGGGCGTGAGGTCGATCAGCTCGATGGCGTCGGCGCGATCGAACACCGAATCCGGCACGGTCTCGCGCACCCGGACATGGGTGATCTGCGCGACCACGTCGTTGAGGCTCTCGATGTGCTGGATGTTGACGGCGGTGTAGACGTCGATGCCGTGCGAGAGCAGCTCCTCGACATCGAGATAGCGCTTGGGATGCCGGCTACCCGGCGCGTTGGTATGGGCGAGCTCGTCGACCAAGGCGATCTGCGGATGCCGCGCGATCAGGGCGTCGAGATCCATCTCCTCGATCGTCTGGTCGCGGTAGGTCAGACGCTTGCGGGGGAGCGCTTCGAGGCCTTTCAGCAGCGCCTCGGTCTCGACCCGCCCGTGGGTCTCGACGACGCCGACGACGACGTCGGCGCCCGCCTTGACGCGAGCGTGGGCGCTCTGCAGCATCTCGTAGGTCTTGCCGACGCCGGGAGCGGCGCCGACGAAGATCTTCAGCCGCCCCGAGCGATCGGTCTCCCGGCGCGCGGCCTCGAGCAGCGCATCGGGCGAGGGTCGTTTTTCAAGGTCGCGGCGCTGATTGGCCATGCAGCAATATAGTCATCCCGTCTGTCGCAGCCTACTCCCCTATTTCGAGCTGGCCCCGTCCAGCGCCAGATTGAGCGCAAGAACGTTAACGCGCGGCTCGCCCAGGATACCTGCGAGGCGCCCCTGCGTGTTCTCCGTCACCAGCTGACGAACCGCTTCTTCGGACATGCTGCGCGCCGTGGCGACGCGCGGCACCTGGAACAGCGCGGCGTCCGGCGAGATGTCGGGATCGAGCCCGCTGGCCGAAGTGGTGACCAGATCGATCGGCACCGCGGCCGACGGATTTTCAGCCCGGAGTTTCTCGACATCTTCCTTGACCCGGTCGTTCAGTGCCTTGCTGGTCGGACCGAGATTGGAGCCGCCGGAATTGGCCGCGTTGTACGGCGCCGGCACGGTCTTGGTGGCGTCTTTCGGATCGGGCGCGACCGTCGCCGACGGCCGGCCGTGGAAGTATTTGTCGTCCTTGAATTCCTGCCCGATCAGGGCGGAGCCAACCACCTTGCCGTTTCGCACGATCAGGCTGCCTTGCGCCTGTTTCGGGAAGATGGCGCCTGATATCGCCGTCATGGCGAGCGGATAGACCAGGCCCGTGATCGCGGTCAGCACGACCAGGACGATGATGGCGGGACGAATTTCTCTGAGCATCGTAAGTCTCCTAAGTTTGCGCCGTCATTGCGAGGAGCGAAGCGACTTCGCGGCCCCCGCAATGACGGTTGTGTGGTTCAAGCGAGGCCCAGGGCGGCGACCACGAGGTCGATCGCCTTGATGCCGATGAAGGGAATGATGATGCCGCCGAGGCCGTAGACCATCAGGTTGCGGCGAAGCAGCGCGCCGGCCCCGATCGCGCGATACTTGACGCCCTTCAGCGCCAGCGGAATCAGCGCAATGATGATCAGCGCATTGAAGATGATCGCCGACAGGATCGCGCTCTGCGGGCTCGCCAGATGCATGACGTTCAGCACCGCAAGCTGCGGATAGAACGCGAGGAACATCGCCGGAATGATCGCAAAGTACTTGGCGACGTCGTTGGCAATCGAGAACGTGGTCAGCGCACCGCGGGTCATCAGGAGCTGCTTGCCGATCTCCACCACCTCGATCAGTTTGGTCGGATTGGAGTCGAGGTCGACCATGTTGCCGGCCTCGCGCGCGGCCTGCGTGCCGGTGTTCATCGCGACGCCGACGTCGGCCTGCGCGAGCGCCGGCGCATCGTTGGTGCCGTCGCCGCACATTGCGACCAGCTTGCCCTTGGCCTGCTCGTCGCGGATCAGCTTGAGCTTGTCTTCAGGCGTGGCCTGCGCCAGGAAGTCGTCCACGCCGGCTTCAGCCGCGATCGCCGCCGCCGTCATCGGGTTGTCGCCGGTGATCATCACCGTGCGAATGCCCATCCGGCGCAGCTCGGCAAAGCGCTCGCGGATGCTGCCCTTGACGATGTCCTTGAGGTGTACGACGCCGAGCAGCTTGCCGTCCTTGGCGACGGCAAGCGGCGTGCCGCCGGCCTTGGCGATCTCGTCGGCGATCGACTGGACCTCGCGCGCCTCGGCGCTCATCGTCGCCTGGATCGAGCGGACGACATTGCCTGAGGCAACCGTGCGGGGCTCGCCACCCTCGACATAGCTCAGGATCGCGTCCACCGCACCCTTGCGCACCGACGACGAGCCGGCATCGATGCCGCTCATGCGGGTCTGTGCAGTGAACGGCACGAAGGTCGCGGCGAGCTCGTGCATGTCGCGGCCGCGGATGCCGTATTTCTCCTTGGCCAGCACGACGATCGAACGTCCTTCCGGCGTTTCGTCGGCGAGCGAGGCAAGCTGCGCCGCGTCGGCTAGATCCTGCTCGGTGACGCCGCGGATCGGACGGAACGCGGTCGCCTGGCGGTTGCCGAGCGTGATGGTGCCGGTCTTGTCGAGCAGCAGCGTATCGACGTCGCCGGCGGCTTCGACGGCGCGGCCGGACATTGCCAGCACGTTGAAGCGGACCAGGCGGTCCATGCCGGCGATGCCGATCGCCGACAGCAGCGCGCCGATCGTGGTCGGGATCAAGGTGACGAACAGCGCCACCAAGATCACGACCGAGATCGAGCCGCCGGCATAGGACGCATAGCTCGGGATCGTCACGGTCGCGAACACGAAGATGATGGTGAGACCGGCGAGCAGGATGTTGAGCGCGATCTCGTTCGGCGTTTTCTGCCGCTCTGCGCCCTCCACCAGCCGGATCATGCGGTCGATAAAGGTCGAGCCCTGCGCCGCGGTGATGCGGACGCGGATCCAGTCCGACAGCACCTGCGTGCCGCCGGTGACCGCCGAACGGTCGCCGCCGGATTCGCGGATCACGGGCGCGGATTCGCCGGTGATGGCGGCCTCGTTGACCGAGGCGACGCCTTCGATCACCTCTCCGTCGGACGGGATGTTGTCGCCGGCTTCCACCAGCACGACGTCGCCGACCTTCAGCGAGGTGCCGGGCACCATGCGAAAGGTCCGGTCCGTACCGGTGAGCAGCTTAGCCTGGCTCTCGGTGCGGGTTTTCTTCAGCGACTCCGCCTGGGCCTTGCCGCGACCTTCGGCGACCGCTTCGGCAAAATTGGCGAACAGCACCGTGAACCAGAGCCAGAGGATGATCTGGAACGTGAAGCCCAGGCTGGCCCCGCCCGTGACGAGGTCGCGCAGGAAGATGACCGTGGTCAACGCGGCCACGACCTCGACCACGAACATGACGGGGTTCTTGGCCATCAGCCGGGGATCGAGCTTGACGAACGCCGACCAGATCGCCGGCACCAGGATCTTCGGGTCGAGCATAGTCGACGCCGTCACCTGCTTTTGCAGTTTCATGGTTTCCATGGAGGTAACTCCGGTCGTATCAGGTCAGAACAGGGTGTTGGCGGTCATGGCGAGGTGCTCGACGATCGGCCCGAGCGCCAGCGCCGGAAAGAAGGTCAGGCCGCCGATGATCAGGATCACGCCGACGACGAGGCCGACGAACAGGCCGCCGGTGGTCGGCAGCGTGCCGGCTGACGGCGGGATCGACTTCTTGCCCGCCAGCGAGCCGGCCATCGCCATCGCCGGCACGATCATGAAGAAGCGGCCGACGAACATCGAGACGGCGAGCGTCAGATTGTAGAAGAAAGTATTGCCGCTAAGCCCCGCGAAAGCCGAGCCGTTGTTGCCGGTCGCCGACGTGTAAGCGTAGAGCACCTCGGTAAAGCCGTGCGGACCGGCATTGGCCATCGAGGCCACCGCCGAGGGCAGCACCACCGCGACCGACGTCCAGCCGAGATACATCAGCGGCAGCACGAGAATGGCAAGCATCGCCATCTTGACCTCGCGCGCCTCGATCTTCTTGCCGACATATTCCGGAGTACGGCCGACCATCAAGCCAGCGACGAAGATTGACAGCACAACGAAGAGCAGCATGCCGTAGAGACCGGCACCGACGCCGCCGACGATGATCTCGCCGAGCTGCATGTTGATCAGTGGGATCATGCCGCCGAGCGCAGTGAAGCTGTCATGCATGGCGTTGACCGCGCCGCAGGACGCGGCGGTGGTGATGACGGCAAACAGCGAGGACGCGACGATGCCGAAGCGCACCTCCTTGCCCTCCATGTTGCCGCCGGTCAGGCCGAGCGCCTGCAGCGCCGTGGTGCCGTTGGCTTCCGCCCAATAGGTGACGGTGACACCGGCGAGGAACAGCACGCCCATCACAGAGAGGATCGCCCAGCCCTGGCGCTCGTTGCCGACCATACGGCCGAACACGTTGGTCAGCGCGGCGCCAAGCGCGAAGATCGAGATCATCTGCACGAAGTTCGACAGCGCGGTGGGGTTCTCGAACGGATGCGCGGCGTTGGCGTTGAAGAAGCCACCGCCATTGGTGCCGAGCATCTTGATCGCGACCTGCGAGGCCACGGGCCCGAGCGCAATGGTCTGCTTGCCGCCTTCGAGAGTGGTGGCATCGACATAGGCGCCGAGCGTCTGCGGCATGCCCTGCGAGACCAGGAACAGCGCGTAGACGATGCACATCGGTAGCAGCACGTAGAGCGTGCATCTGACGACGTCGACCCAGAAATTGCCGATCGTGCGCACCGAAGAGCGCGAGAAGCCGCGGATCAGCGCCACGGCAAGCGCAATGCCGGTGGCGGCCGACAGGAAGTTCTGATGGGTCAGGCCGAGCATCTGGACCAGATAGGACAGCGTGCTCTCGCCGCCGTAGTTCTGCCAGTTGGTGTTGGTGATGAAGGAGATCGCGGTGTTGAAGGAGAGATCCTCGGCGACCGCGGACTGTCCGGCCGGATTGAACGGCAGCACCGCCTGCAGCCGCATCAGGCCGTAAATGATGAAGAAGCCGCCGACATGGAACAGCAGCATGGCGACCGCATAGGTCAGCCAGTGCTGCTCGCGCCGCTCGTCGACGCCACCGACCCAGTAGATGCCACGCTCGAGGGGGCGCAGCACCGGCGAGAGGAACGTGTGCTCGCCGTTGAAGACGCGGGTCATGTACCAGCCGAGCGGTTTGACCAGCGCGACCACGATCGCGCAATAAAGAAGAATTTGAATCCAGCCGATGACAGTCATTGCGTCAAACCTTTCGAACGGGTACGAGGCGCAGCAGTGACGCGAGCAGGCCGAGCAGCAAGCCACTCAGCACCACGTCCGCCACGAGAATTGTGCAAAGCACGAGCATTGCGCGGGCCTAGAAGCGCTCGGGCCGCAACAATGAGTAAGTGAGGTAGAACAGCAGGCCGAGCGAGACGAGGCCGGCGAGCGAATAATCAAAGATCATCGTCGCCTCCTATAGCCGTTCGCAGGCGTAGGCGTAGCCGATGCCGGCCGCGAACAGGCCGATCGCCAATGCCGCCATGATAATGTCCATCATGAGAGACTCCTATGCTCCATGGGCGGCGGACGTCGCATAAGCGACCCCGCGCCGGATGGTGGTGAAATGCCATCCGAGGCATAGGTTTTCGAGATGTGGCGAATAAGGACGTTATAGGAATCCTATAAGGGTTCCCCCGTCGTCCCGGCGCAGGCCGGGACCCATAACCACAAATGCCGCTTGTTGCGCAACGCTGGAACGACGAATCGCCTTCACAACATTCGCCGCGGCGTATGGGTCCCGGCCTTCGCCGGGACGACGCGTAGAAGCGCCCCGTTCCATCTTTATGGAATCCCTATATCTCCGCCCCTCGCCTCATCTCGTTTTCAAATGGCGATCCGGCCATTTTGGACGTGCGGCCAATGTCTTGGGCCGCGCTTGGCACGAGATAACGTCATGTCACTGCTTTCTGAAAACCCCACCTCCGAGCTCGGCGATCGGCTGCGCGACGCTGATGCCGTCACAGCGGAGTTCATGGCCGACATCATCAGCCAGGCCTGCCGGCGCTTCCCTTCGCTCGGACAGACCGGCAAGACCGCCCGCGTCCAGCACCTGATTCAATCCGGCGCCTGGACCGAAACTGCACTTGCTCTGCTCGATCTCGAGCTGCCGCAATGGCAGGTCCGCCGCCTCGTCTATGACGAGGGCGAGTGGCACTGCGCGCTGTCGCGTGAGCGCGAGCTGCCCGACTGGCTCGACCAATCGATCGAGAGCCATCATGCGGATCTCACACTGGCGATCCTCAGCGCTTTCGTCGAGGTCGAGCGGATCAGCGCACCGGCGAGCCGGACCAGCGTGCCTGTGGTCCGTCGCCACGCCAGTCCGCAATACGAGCCCTTGCTCGTTGATAATTTCTGCTAATGGCGGCGCCATCGTGAGTGCCAAAGAGTTGCCCCGGGAATTGCGCTCGGCCCAGGTCCTGATCCGGTTCGGATTCCGGCTGGCGATCATGATCGGCTTTGCCGCCTTCGGCGGCGTCGGCTTCGGCAAGGGCCTTGTCGCACTGTTGTGGATGTCCGCACTGCTGTGCGCCGTGGCCGGCGCGGTCAAGCGCGAGCCGCCCTTCAGGGCCCAGCTCAATCACTGGGACGAGATGACCGCCTATGTCGCGCTGTGCGCGCTCGGCACCGGCATTGTCGAGCACCTCTGAAAATCTCCCGCAATCCTATGCCGCTCCTATGAAGTCGATGCCTGTTCGCGCTCGATTTCATATCCGGCAAGACAGACATTGTCAGCGTTCAGTTCACTTCAAGGAATGCCAACGTGAAACTCGTCGAACCTCCCTCGTGCAGCACAGCCTCGACCATTGTCTTCATCGGCCGCAACCGGCGCGGCCAATGGGTCGCCCAGGAACAGAACGGCCTCTACGGGGGCCTGTTCGTCAACCGCGCCCAGGCCGTCAAATACGCGCTGTTCGAGAACGGCCAACACCTCGAAATGCTCGTCGAACTATCGCGTGAGATCGAGCTCGATATGCACCGCCGGGCGACCGCCAGCATCCCCGCAAGCCGCGTCGCCTGACCCCGGATGGTCTCCCCTTCAAAATCGGCCGACTGGCTGTCGGGTTACATCCCCGATCTTCCGACACCTTTCAACGAGCAGGGCGGGATCGACGAGCTCGCGTTCGGCCGGCTTTGCGAGCGACAGATCGCGGCCGGCGCCACGGCGCTGGTGGTCGGCGAGACATCAGGCGAGTCGTCAACATTGGAGCCGGCGGAGCGCGAGCGGCTCGTCCGCATCGCCGTCGACGTCGCCCGCCACCGCGTGCGCATCATCGCCGGCGCCGGATCCAATGCGACCGAACGGGCGATCACGTTCACCCAGGCCGCGGAAGCCGCCGGCGCGGACGCCATCATCTCCGTGGTCCCCTACTACAACAAGCCAATGCCGTCGGGCCTATCAGCGCATTTCCGCGCCGTCGCCGCGGCCACGACGCTACCCGTAATCGTCCACGATATCCCGGCGCGAACGGTGCGCGGCTTGCCCGACGACACCCTCGTCGAGCTCGTGCGCTCGGCGCAATTTGTCGGATTGCGGGACAGCAGCGGCGATATCGCCCGGCTGATGCGGCTGCAGGCACGCCTGCCGGCAAGCTTCCGCTTGTTGACCGGCGACGACACGACTTCGCTCGCCTATCTCGCGGCGGGTGGTCATGGCTGCATCTCGTCAGTGTCGAATGTCACGCCCGACCTCTGCATGGCCCTCTTCAGGAATCTCCGTGAGGGCCGGCTCCGTCAGGCGCGCGAGGTGCACCAGGCGCTGGTGCCGCTCGCAACGTTGCTGGAGCGGGAGCATCCCGCCGCCCTGAAGTTCGCACTCGCGGTGCTTGGATTCATGCAGCCGACGACGCGCTTGCCGATCGTGCAACTGGACGCATCGGCAAAGGCTGGGGTCGCGCAGGCCGTCGCCGGTCTCGCCGACGAATACCTAGCAGCGGCGCAGTGAGATTCGCTAACGCGCGGCGACACAAGCCATCGCAATGCACAATGGCATCAGCGAACATCTCCGTAACTCCACTCCCATATTGAGGTTCCGGAACGGGGCCCCATATCTCTGCCAAGGGAGTGCTTGCCGTGCAGACCTTACGGGCGGCCCTCGTTGCGGCGATTGCCCTCGTCGCGCTGGTTGTCTCCATCCGACCCGGCCCGGCGGAGGAGGACCGCCGTCTTGCCCTGACCATTTCGATCGACGGAGCGATCGGGCCGGCGTCCGCCAGCTACGTGAAAGACGCTCTCGCCAAGGCTGCCGAACGCCGCGCCGAGATTGTCATTCTGCGCTTGAATACGCCGGGCGGTCTCAGCACCAGCATGCGCGAGATCATTGCAGACGTGCTCGCTTCGCCCGTTCCCGTCATCGGCTATGTAGCTCCCTCCGGTGCCCATGCCGCCAGCGCCGGTACTTATATTCTCTATGCAGCCCATATCGCCGTCATGGCACCGGGCACCAATATCGGCGCCGCGACGCCGGTGCAGATTGGTGGTCCGATGCCGGGTCTGCCGGGCGCCGCGCCGGAGAAGGATGGCAAAGACAACAAGGATGGCGACCACCCATCCGAGCCGAAGGACGCCATGACGGCGAAGGTGACGAATGACGCTGTCGCCTTCATCCGCAGCTTGGCCGAGCTGCGCGGCCGCAATGCCGACTGGGCCGAGAAGGCGGTCCGCGACGCCGCCACCCTCTCCGCCAACGGCGCGTTGCAGGCCAAGGTCATCGACCTCATCGCACGCGATCCGGCCGAATTGCTCAGGCAGGTCGATGGCCGGGTGGTCGAGGTCGCCGGTGGCAAAACCCAACGCTTGGCGACGAAGGATGCCGCGGTCGAAGCCGTCGATCCCGGCTGGACATCGCGCGTCCTTGCGGTCATCACCGATCCGAACGTTGCGTTCATTCTGCTGATGGTCGGCATCTACGGGCTGATCTTCGAGTTCGTGACCCCAGGCACGTTCGCTCCGGGGGTCGTCGGTACGATCTGCCTGCTGCTCGGCCTGTATTCCCTCAATCTGCTGCCGATCAACTACGCCGGCTTCGCCTTGATGCTGGTCGGGATCGTGCTTCTCACGATCGAAGCTTTCAACCCGACCGTCGTGATCGGCTTTGGAGGGGTCGTCGCCTTTGTGTTGGGCGCGCTGATGCTGTTCAGGGTCGAAGCCCCCGGCTACGCGCTGTCATGGTGGGTCATCGGCGTCACCGTCGCGCTGTTCGTCGTTTTCTTCCTTGCCGTGCTCGGCGCGCTTCGCCGCGCCGCCAAGGGGCCGGTCCGGGTCGGCGCGCAAGCCATGCGAGGCCTGCCGGCCGAAGTCCTCGACTGGTCCGAGACCACAGGTCACGTCTTCACCAACGGTGAACGCTGGCAAGCGCGCGGCACCGAGGCGTTCAAGTCCGGGGAGACGGTCGAAGTGGCCAACATCATCGATTTGACGCTGGTGGTCCGGCGCGCGCCGGCCGCCGCCGGCGAGGGGGGTACAGCATGACGCTTGATTATTTCGCCTATGCGGCGCTCGCGCTGATTGTCATCATATTCCTGACCCAGGCGATTCGCGTCCTGCGCGAATATGAGCGCGGCGTCGTCTTCACACTCGGCCGCTTCACCGGCGTGAAAGGCCCGGGACTCATCATCCTCATTCCGGTCGTGCAGCAGATCGTGAAGGTCGATCTCAGGGTGATGGTGCAGGTCGTGCCGCCACAGGACGTGATTTCTCGCGACAACGTCTCGGTCAAGGTCAACGCCGTGCTCTACTTCCGCATCGTCGATGCCGAGCGCGCCATCATCAAGGTCAGCGACTACATGGCCGCGACCAGCCAGCTCGCACAGACCACACTGCGCTCGGTGCTCGGCAAGCACGAACTCGACGAGATGCTCGCGGAGCGCGACAGGCTGAACGCCGACATCCAGGAGATCCTCGACAAGCAGACCGACGTCTGGGGCATCAAGGTCACCGCGATCGAGATCAAGGATGTCGATCTCAACGAAACAATGGTGCGGGCGATCGCCAAGCAGGCCGAGGCGGAACGGTTACGGCGTGCCAAGGTGATCAACGCGATAGGCGAGCAGCAGGCTGCCGAGAAGCTCGTCGAGGCAGGGCGAACGCTCGCGCAGGAGCCGCAGGCCATGCAGCTGCGCTATTTCGAGGCTCTGCATGACATCGCAGGCGAGCGCTCCTCGACGGTGGTCTTTCCGCTCCCGATGAACATTCTCGATCATCTGACGCGGCGAAGCGAAGCAACCTGACCTTACGGGTTGCCGGCAAGGACAGCCGCTCTGGGAGCAGCCGAACTGGCGCATCGTGCTCAACGTCAAGAATATCACCAACGAACGCTATTTTATCGCCGCCATCGGCGCCGGCGGGCTCGTGGGCGAAGGCCTGAGCGCCTTTCTGACGGTGGCCTATCGGCAGTAGACGGAGGCCGGCCGGAAAGCCGGCGTCCTCCTCGTTAGTGCTGCAGATGCTTGGCCCGCCAGGCCGGCCCGGGGCCGCGCATGTAGTGCGCCTCGGGCCGGTAGACCCTGACCGGCTCCTTGCCGATCCAGGCCAGGAAGTTGAGTAACCCGTTTGCGGCGCGGCGCAGCAGGCCGGCTGTGACGGTCGATGACGATGCGCGCATTTCAGTAATCCCACTTCTCGCCGAGCACGACGGGGCGCTGCGGATATTTCGCGGCATCCGCGCCGCGACTGCCGACATCCAGATTCATCTGCGCCCAGTCCTCGTGGCCGCGATGCAGCAAAAGCTCGTTGCGCAAGCGGTGGATTTTCGCGGCTGCGATGGCGCGGTGGATCGCCTTGAAGGCAACGCCGATCCGCCTGATCGCCCGGGCGAATGTGAAACGCGTGGCGCGGACCGGTCCGCGCAGCCTCAGGTCATGTGCATAGAGCAAAGTCATGTCCCACCTTCCTATTCCCGGCGCGCGTGAGCGCGCCACCTCATCCCGGAAGATGCTGATAGGACCGTAGGAAATCGAGATGGCCCGCGGCCAAGCCGCATAGGCACCGCATAAAAGGGCCGCCGCCCCGCGGGCATGCTGCAAATCGGGACATTGCGGGCGTTTTCGCGCGATTCCCCGGTCCGGAGCCGGTTTACGGTCGGCGGCAACATCGGTAACCTCTTGATGCGCAAGTCCGATGTGAAGAGGTGCCAATGCAGCCCAAGGATCCCATCAACTGGATGCTGTCAGATGCGATCGAGACGCTCGCGCGGGCCGAACGCATGCACCAGCGCTTCCTGAATCTGCACCCGCGTACCGGAAATCGCGAGCCGAGCTGGGAACCGCCGATCGACGTGATCGAGACTGACGACGAAGTCCTGATCCTGGTTGCGCTGCCCGGGGTCGATCCCGACGAAGTCGAGGCGGCGCTGGACGGTACAACGCTCGTCGTCAGCGGGCGGCGCACCTTGCCCCCGGAGCTCCGTGATGCCCGCATCCTGCGGCTCGAACTGCCGCAGGGCCGGTTCGAACGCCGCATTCCGCTGCCCACGGGGCGCTACACCATCACCCGCTTCGCCGCGCATGGCTGCGTCGGCCTGCGGCTTGGAAAATTGAGCTGAGGAGTTCGGCATGTCCGATGTAGCAAACGCAGCGCCGGTATCCTCGTCCGATCGGTCGACGCCGATTCCGTCGGATGCCCTCATCATCGTCCCGGTCCGCAATACCGTGCTGTTTCCGGACGTGATCATCCCGATCACTATCGGGCGGCAGAAGTCCATCGCCGCCGCGCAGCAGGCGGTGCGCGAGCAGCGGCAGATCGGCATCCTGCTGCAACGCGATCCGGAGGTAAACGACCCGGGCCCGGACGGCCTCTACCGCGTCGGGACCGTCGCCAATGTGGTTCGCTACCTTACCGGCCCCGACGACAGCCATCATCTGGTCTGCCAGGGTGTGCAGCGTATGCGCGTGCTCGACTACCTCCCGGGGACACCATTCCTGGCGGCGCGTGTGCTGCAGATCCCGGAGCCCACCGCGACGTCGCCCGAGATCGAGGCGCGCTTCCTCAATCTGAAGCGGCAGGCGCTCGAGGCCGCGCAGCTGCTGCCGCAGGCCCCGCCGGAACTGGTTGCGGCGCTGCAGGGCACGACCTCGCCTGCAACACTGGCCGACCTTGCGACCTCCTTCATGGACATCAAGCCGCCGGAGAAGCAGGACATCCTCGAGACCATCGACCTCGCGCTACGGATGGACAAGGTGTCGCGCCATCTCGCCGAACGTATCGAGGTACTGCGGCTCAGCCAGGAGATCGGGCAGAAGACCAAAGCCGTCTTCGACGAACGCCAGCGAGAGGCAATCCTGCGCGAGCAGATGGCGACCATCCAGCGCCAGCTCGGCGAAGGCGACGGCAAGGCGGCGGAAGTGGCTGAAATGACCAAGGCGATCGCGGAGGCCAGGATGCCGCCGGAAGCCGAGAGCCAGGCGCAAAAGGAGCTTCGCCGCTATGAGCGGATGCCGGAGGCCGCGGCGGAATCCGGCATGGTCCGAAGCTACCTCGACTGGCTGATCGAATTGCCCTGGAGCATCCCGGAGGAGAAGCCGATCGACATCGCCGAGGCGCGGCGCATCCTCGACCAGGACCATTATGGCCTGGAGAAGATCAAGAGCCGTATCATCGAGTATCTCGCCGTGCGCAAGCTGGCGCCCAACGGCAAGGCTCCGATTCTCTGCTTCGTCGGACCGCCCGGCGTCGGCAAGACCTCGCTCGGGCAGTCGATCGCGCGCGCGATGTCGCGGCCGTTCGTCCGCGTCAGCCTTGGCGGCGTTCACGACGAGGCGGAGATCCGCGGCCACCGGCGCACCTATATCGGCGCGCTGCCGGGCAACATCATCCAGGGCATCAAGAAGGCAGGCGCGCGCAACTGCGTGATGATGCTCGACGAGATCGACAAGATGGGGCGCGGCATCCAGGGCGATCCCTCCGCCGCCATGCTCGAGGTGCTCGACCCCGAGCAGAACGGAACGTTCCGCGACAATTATCTCGGCGTGCCGTTCGACCTGTCGCGCGTCGTGTTCATCGCGACCGCGAACATGCTCGACGGCGTGCCGGGACCGCTGCTCGACCGCATGGAGATCATCAGCCTCGCGGGATATACCGAAGAGGAGAAGCTCGAGATCGCCCAGCGCTATCTGATCCGCCGTCAGCTCGAGGCCAACGGGCTGAAGGCCGACCAGGTCGAGCTCGAGCCTGATGCCATCAGGATGATCATCAAGAGCTACACCCGCGAGGCCGGCGTCCGCAATCTGGAGCGCGAGATCGGCAAGGTATTCCGCAACGTCGCGGTGCAGATCGCCGAAGGCAGCGCGAGCCGCGTCGTCATCAACCCGAAGGACATCGTGTCGCTACTCGGCCAGCCGCGGTTCGAGAACGAGATCGCGATGCGCACCAGTATTCCGGGCGTTGCGACCGGGCTTGCCTGGACGCCGGTCGGCGGCGACATCCTTTTCATCGAGGCTTCACGTACGCCGGGCAGAGGCGGGCTGATGATCACGGGACAGCTCGGCGATGTCATGCGCGAGAGCGTGCAGGCCGCGCTCACGCTGGTGAAAAGCCGGGCCACCCAGCTAGGCATCGACCCGACGGTGTTCGAGAAGAGCGACATCCATGTCCACGTCCCCGCGGGCGCGACGCCGAAGGACGGCCCGAGCGCGGGTGTTGCGATGTTCACCGCTCTCACCTCGCTGTTGACCAACCGCACGGTGCGCAGCGACACCGCGATGACCGGCGAGATCTCGCTGCGCGGTCTCGTGCTGCCGGTCGGCGGCATCAAGGAGAAGGTCGTCGCCGCCGCCGCGGCGGGCCTCACTCGCGTCATGCTCCCCGCGCGAAACCGGCGCGACTTCGACGACATCCCGGCCGGCGCCCGCGAGAAGCTCGAGTTCATCTGGCTCGAACGGGTCGACGAGGCCATCGCCGCGGCGCTGGAGGCCGCCAAGACCACGCCAGCGGCGGCGGAGTGACGTTTCGCATCGATATCCCGCCCCGGGGCCACCCCTCTCCCCGCCCCTCCCACGCAAGGGCAGGGCTATCGCATGTGGCACTCCACGTCGTCATGGCCGGGACAAGCCGGGGCGAGCTATGGAACGTGGGCTGATAGCCATATGTGATAGCCTGCCGTCGCAGGGGCGCACTGCCAAAATATCGAAAACAACCCCATGCAAAGTAGCCGGCGGCTGCCGGCGTTCGACACGACAATTTGACACGTCGGGCAAATCAGCGGCATTATTCCATTATTCCGAAATCGCGCCAAGGCGCCTTTCACCCCGGGCTATCGCATATGGCACTTGCGGACTTCTCTAGCTAACATCTCGTCGTCATGGCCGGCCTATGGACGTGGCCGTAACCATGTGCGATTGCCCTGCCCGCAAGGGGCCCCTTGGGGGGAGGTTAGGGAGAGGGTTCCGCGCGGCGTGCTCTCTCGACTCAATTCTCAACGCATCTGGAACAGCGCGGTTGAAGCGCTTTCCCGAAAACCTTTTCAAACGGCAGACCAAAGCGCGATGCCGATCGCATCGCGCTTTGGTTGACCGCAATCAAAAAATCCTGATCGCGCCCTCCAGCGTCTTGTACACGCCCCAGGCCAGTGGGATTGCTACAAAGGCCCAGAACAGCATTGCCTGGGTGTCGAGGCCGCCCTTGCCGATGCCGAACGATCCGCTCGGCCCGGAGGCCACCGCGCTCGCCGTCTCGGCCTGCAGCTTCGCGACTTCAGCCTCGCTCATGTGCCATTTGGAATCGACCGGCCGGATCCGCAAATTGCAGATCAGCCCGATCACCAGCAGGCCCACCAGGATGTACATGGTGCGGTCGTAGACCAGCGCGCGCGCGATCCCGGCCTGAAGCTGCGCATCCCTGATGTAGCCGACCAGCAAGGGACCGACGACGCCGGCCGTCGACCATGCCGTCAGCAGACGGCCGTGGATGGCGCCGACGAACTGCGTGCCGAAGATATCGGCGAGATAGGCCGGGATGGTGGCGAAGCCGCCGCCATACATGGTGATGATGACGCAGAATGCGGCAACGAAAAGCGCTTTCGAACCCATATGGGCGAAGCTCGGTGCCAGCGCATAGAGCACGATGCCCAGGACGAAGAACGTATAATAGGTGTTCTTGCGGCCGATCTTGTCGGACAGCGACGCCCAGAAGAAGCGGCCGCCGATGTTGAACAGCGACAGCAGGCCGACGAAGCCGGCCGCGATGGTCGCGATTGCGACCTTCTGCCCGGCATCGAGCGCAGCGAAGCCGACCTCTGGCTTGCCGATCAGCGCGCCGCCGAAGATCTCCTGCAACATCGGCGAGGCCATCGCGAGCACGCCGATGCCGGCGGACACGTTCATGCAGAGCACCATCCAGATCAGCCAGAACTGCGGCGTCTTGTGCGCATTGTCGAGATGGACGTTGGCCGCGCTGATCATGCGGTCAGTGGTGGCTGGCGGGGTCCAGCCGTCGGGACGCCAGCCGGCGGGCGGCACGCGATAGGCGAACGCGCCGATCATCATGAATACGAAGTAGATGATCGCCAGCACCAGGAAGGTCTGCCAGACGCCGACCGATGTCGGCGACTTGAACGTGTTGATCAGGATGTTGGCGAGCGGTGAGCCGATCATTGCGCCGCCGCCGAAGCCCATGATCGCCATGCCGGTCGCCATGCCGCGCCGGTCGGGGAACCACTTCACCAGGGTCGACACCGGCGAGATGTAGCCGAGGCCGAGGCCGACTCCGCCGATCAGGCCGAGCCCGATCCACAGCATCCAGAGCTGATGAATGTAGACTCCGAGCGCGGAGATCGCGAAGCCGCCGGACCAGCTCAGCGCCGCGACGAAGCCCGCCTTGCGCGGACCGGCGCGTTCGAGCCAGCCGCCAAACATCGCGGCCGAAAGGCCGAGCACCACGATGCCGATGGTGAAGATGATCAGGAGGTTGGTGACCTGCCAATCGCAGGTCGTCGTGAAGAGGTCGCTCATCACCGACGGGCTTTGACACGCAACAGGCTTGTCGAGACCGATCGCACGCGACAGTGGCAGCCAGAATACGCTCAATCCATAGGACATGCCGATGCAGAGATGGATGCAGAGCGCAGCCGGTGGCACCAGCCATCGATTGAAGCCGGCGGTCGCGATCGTCCGTTCCTTGTCGAGAAAACCTGCGCCTGTTCCGGATACAGTTCCGGCGCTGCTCATCGTCGTCATTGAAACCTCCCTGCACCGCCGTCGCGTCCGGCGTGTCCGCCATCTTCGATCCCGTCCCAGCCCGTTGCGGCGCAACCGCTACGCGGCTGTTCCGTACGATTCCCTGCATGCGCCGGGATCAGCCCCCGCGCATTCCGGAATCTAACCCGCGACGCGACCGGATATGCCCCGGCCGCGCGGCCCGATCTGGAAGCAGCCCTGCTCCCGCGTGCCCTAATCCGGGCACGATTCCATCTCCACAAACCCAGCGGAGATTATCAATTCGCGCAGAAGGAGGAATAGGTGTCGATAGGCAAAAGGTAGATATCAGGCTGCGACTAGCTCATACGCGGCGATGCAGCATTTGACTTATCTATCGTTCCATTCGTCTTCTCGATCAGGAACACGATGCGGACGTCGCTCCGCTCGGTGATCTCGACCTTGTCACCGGTCTCCCGAACGAGGTTCGGGATATCGATCACCGAAAGCGGATCGGTGCAGTGCACTTCGAGGAAGTCTCCGGGCGTCACCCGCTTCAGCGCCTTGCGCGTCTTCAATGCCGGCAGCGGGCATTTCAATCCGGTGAGATCGAGTTTCGTCGTGGTCATGGCTGGACCATGGCGAAGCTGTTGCGCCTCGTCAACGGAGGCCGGTGCGTTCGCGTGGAAACCGCTTCGTCAGCGATCGGCGGAAGCCCTCGCCAGCACATCGTCGACCGGAATCGCAAACCGCAGCATTAACGCAGCCACCTCTTCGACGTTGTCGAGATGAGCCACCGGCAGCGTGGTTTCGACCGGAACGTCGCAGGCGATCGCCACCACGCACGCGTCGTCGGGAAACAACAGCGGCTTGCCATTGGCCGCACGATGCACCTCGATCTTGTTGATCGGCTCGCGCCTGAAGCCCTCAACCACGACCAGATCGACCCGCGCCATCTTGCCGAGCAGCTCCGGCAGCTGCGGCTCGCTCGCTCCGCGCAACTCGTGCATCAGGGCCCAGCGCCGCGTCGAGGATACCAGCACCTCGGTCGCGCCGGCGTGCCGGTGCACCCACGAATCCTTGCCCGGCACGTCGACGTCGAACTCGTGATGGGCATGCTTGATTGCGGAGACGCGCAGGCCGCGGCCCAGCAGATACGGGATTACCCGCGACAGCAAGGTGGTCTTGCCGGCGCCGCTCCATCCCGCGAGGCCAATCACTTTCATTCTGTCCATTCCCGTCAACGTAAGCCTATCTGTCCGTCCACCGTCATTGCGAGCCAACGGGTCGGCGCGAAGCGCCGCCCGATAACAGGCTCCGCGAAGCAATCCACCTCTCCCTGGGGGCTATGGATTGCTTCGTCGCTTCGCTCCCCGCAATGACGAGGAAACTACCAAGATGCTTATATCGGCCCGGAGCCCTTGTCATGGTAGCCTGCCCGGCATGGTGAAGATCGAGAAGGTCCCGGAAGGAAGACCTGCGCCGTGACTGACGTGACGTCAAAAATCGCATCCAGTGATCGGTTTGTGGAGCGTCAACTTGCGCGACGAACTCCGCCATGCGCTTGTCGTGGAGGACGTCAGAGGGGCCGGCCGCTGGATCGCACGCTACAGGCTCGCCAGCGTGACCTGGCCAACGACGCCGCTCGATCCATTCTTCAACGCCAACACTCTGGACGACATCGCCGAGGCCGAGCGGCTGGCGGCGCTGGACGAAGCAGGTGCTTGAGCGCCCGTAATCCGAAGGCAAATCTGACGTGTGCAGTTTGTTTCGCCCAGCGCCCGATTTTGGACCATCGCAAAGGACGGAGGGCTCGTTAGGGCCGAAAAATAACAAAGAGCCTAAGCCTGCGCATGAGCGAGCGGGTTTGAATTCCAAATTCCAATCTGCGGTTGTTCTGTAATCATTGCAAGAAAGCCCTCGATCTCTCCCCGATCCGCGCGAAATTGCATGTAATCGTAGAAATTCTGGGCCGTATCCCATTCCTCAACGAGTATGAATTGGCTCTTCTCGATATCGCCTCGCAACAGTCGGATATTTCGAAAGCCAGGACGAAGCCTGGTTATCTTGAACATGTCCTGGAGCGTGGCGACAAACGCGTCGATCGATTTAGGCTTGATATTCCAGCTTACCGTTACGGTGACGCCTGACATCGCTGCATCCTTTCATCTTTTTTGAATCGCTGCGTAAGCCGTCCCAAAGCACGGCTTGAGGTGCCTCAGGCCAGCAATACCGATGAATAGATCGATTCCTGTAGCGAGTGCTACATATCATCTCTCTGTAGCATGCGCTACAGGTATTTGCATGAGCATTCGAAACGAGCGCCGCGAAGCTGCCGTTGAACGCATGGCCGATCATCTCCTGTCGGAGGGATTGGGCGCCGCGACCCTGAGGCCATTAGCAGCCGCCGCCGGAATCAGTGACCGCATGCTGCTCTACTACTTCGCCGACAAGGACGAGATATTGTCCGTTACGCTACATAGAATTGCAGCGCGCATGACCGCTCAGCTGGACGAAGCCGTGCCGATCGGACGGCCGCGTTCGTTTCCTGTTTTGTTGGAGGAAGTGTGGGCGGCGTTGGGATCGGAAGACGTGAAGCCGTTCATGCACCTGTGGCTCGATCTTGCGTCCGGTGCGGCGCGCGGCGTTCAGCCTCACTTGAAGATTGCGGGCACGATAGCTGATGGATTTCTGGCTTGGGTAAAGAGCCGCCTGGAAATCAAGCAGGGCGTCGACCACCCTCTGTCGGCTGCCTTGTTCCTGGCTTCCATAGAGGGGATGCATCTTCTCGAAGCCATAGGTCGTCGCAGCATCGCGGACTCTGCGGTCGCCGAACTCTCGGCGCGTTCAAAACCTCGTCGCTGATCGTCCGCGAGGGCTATCGTGCCCGGCGGCTAGGCGTCGTGAGCTGCGCAGCGAGTTTTTTTCATTGCTGCATTATTCGCGGGTGACTTCACCAGCCTCTCGACTGTGCAAGGAAATGCCTGAAAAATTCTGTAGCGCGTCGCGGCTGGCCGATCCGTATGTGCCGAGGGATACTTGGTGATGCTTCCTATCATCGGCCCGACCGGAGCGGCGACGTGTAAACAGGCGCCGCCGGCCGGTAGGGAACGACGGAATTGCCGAAGTTCTTGCCGTATTGCTGCTGGACGCCCGGGATATTCACGACGCCGGTTTTGGTATCCGGCGATCTCGCGTCGAGCGGCGGATCGTTGCCGACCGGATTGGTCTCGTCGACCTTGCGCTTGAGCTGTTCATTGAGACGCTGGAACGAACGGTCGGTGGTGCCTTTCGCTGCCGGGCTGCCCTTCCCCTCGCCGCCTCCCTTGTGATCATTGCTCAGAGGCTTGGGCGGCTGGACGCTGATCTCGGGTAGCATGGCCTGTGCGTTGGCCTGGGCCGACATACCAACCGACATCAATGTTGCGATCGCGACTAGGATTGCCATGCGCATCGGACGCCGCGTTTCGGCCATTCGATGTGTCATTGATCTCATCATCGCGGCGCCCTCACCTGCATGACGAGTTGAAACCCATGGAGTTGAAACGATGAGCTTCATCAAAACAAAGGCCGGCACCGAGATTTTTTTCAAGGATTGGGGCAAAGGTCAGCCGGTTGTGTTCAGCCATGGCTGGCCGCTATCGGCCGGCGACTGGGACACCCAGATGCTGTTCTTCCTCAATACGGCTACCGGGTGATCGCCCATGACCGCCGTGGCCACGGACGTTCCAGCCAGACGGCGGACGGCCACGATATGGATCACTACGCGGATGACGTTGCGGCTTTGACGGCGCATCTCGATCTGAAGAACGCCATTCACGTCGGTCATTCCACCGGTGGCGGCGAGGTGGTGCGCTATCTGGCGCGGCACGGCGAGAGCCGCGTGGCGAAGGCGGTTCTCACCAGCGCGGTACCACCCCCATGGTAAAGATCCCGACCAATCCCGGCGGCCTGCCCAAGTAAGTCTTCGATGGACTGCAGGCGCGGGTTGCGACCAATCGGACCCAGTTTACCGCGACCTTCCGGCCGGTCCCTTCTATGGCTACAACCGGTCGGGCGCCAAGGTTTCAGAGGGCATTATCCAGAATTGGTGGCGCCAGGGCATGATGGGCGGCGCCAAGGCGCATTACGACGGCATCGTCGCGTTCTCACAGACTGACTTCACGGCCGACCTCAAGAAGATAACGGTGCCCGTCCTGGTCATGCATGGGGATGATGACCAGATCGTCCCTTATGCGGATTCCGGGCCGCTGTCGGCCAAACTGCTGAGGAGTTCGACCTTGAAGACCTACCCTGGATTTCCGCACGGCATGCCGACCTCGAACGCCGACGTCATCAACGCCGACCTCCTGGCCTTTGCGAGGGAATGACCCGTTCGAGCCGGAGCACGCCGAACTCACCGGTTTGACGGCCGCACTTCCGGCCGCGGGCTCACTGTTTGATGATGCGGACCAGATGACGGCGCGGACGGACGCCGGTTGAGTTCGCCGAGCAGGTTGCGGACGGCACCGTCATATTCATCGGGCTGGACTTTCTGATCGACCTGTCGCCTGTCGCGCGGCTGATCGCGGCGGCGGCTGGACAAGTCGTCATTCGCCGCGATGAGCAGGCGCTCGAGATTGATGGCATCACCGCGTTCCGGACCGGCAACCAATGCCTCGCCCTCGCGCTTTTGCCACGGAGCGCGCGGAAGGTCGCCGCGCGCCATCCTGCGCCGGCGGCGCGAGATCATCTCACGTACGCCATAGCCCGATCCGAACCCGATGCCCAAGGCGATGACGATAATCAGGAGTCCAAGCATTGGTCTGTCCTACAATCAGCCTGCCGCACTGCAATAAGCCGATAATGAAGGCGGAGAGGTGACGGTTGACGCGTGTTTTTGCAGCGCGGTGAACCGTGGAATCCGCGCCGACCGCGGAGTCCTACGGTCTTTTATTTGGGGTCCTCCTCGGCTACCTTCCCGGAACTCGGGGGGCCGGGGGACTCGATGCGCAAGAGTAATGACTACATTTTGAGGCTGCGGCCGTGGTCATTGTCCACGTTCGTCGCGGCGCTGTTGATGGTGGTGGTTGCGACCGCGATGCAGGAGGTATTTGCAACCTTCGGCACGCAGCTCTACTTCGCGGGCTTCGTGCCCGCGATCCTGATCGCAGGCCTGCTCGGCGGCGCGCCCGCCGGAGCCTTTGCCACCGTCATCACGGTTCCGATCGTGGTTTGGGCGTTCATGCCGCCCTACTTTGAGTTCACTTGGCCGACCGCATCCGATTACGACAGCATCTCGACCTTCCTGCTGTCGAGCGCGCTGCTGGTCTGTTTCTCGCAGCTCTATCGGGAAGCGATCGTCATTTTGCGGAAGTGAGCCTCGGTCGCGTTCCGGCCACGGCGTAATCGCCACGCGCCAACGGGCAGCGATCACCTCGCCGTCGGCAAGCAGGGCGCCACAAAAGCGAGCTGCCCTCAGATCCCGAACATCCAGACCGCAACGATGGTGGCGATCGTCGCCATCCCGCTGATGGTCCAACCGACGGCGTAAAAGGCGTCGTCGGGAGCGGTGTCGAGCATCGCGTCGGTCGTTTCCGTCATCGATCGCCAGCGCATGGCGCGTCTCCTCGGAAAACCTGCCCATCCGCTTAACGCAGATCGAAGTTCCCGGTTCCGCGCGTCCTGGCGACCACAGGCCGATCACGGGCAACTGATCCGTGAAGCGGAACCTGCGACAATCTGTCCCGTTGAGGGGCGCCGGAAAGAAAATGGGAGAACCACCCGATGCGAACACTGATCCTCGCCGCCACTGCCCTCGCCTTCCTGTCGTCCAGCGCGTTCGCGCAGGACAAGGCCGCAGCACCCGCTGCACCGAGCAGCGACACGGCGACCAAGAGCGATACGACCAAGATGGCGCCGAAGAAGGCGAAGAAGATGAAGAAGTCGAGCGCAAAGTCCAGCGGCGACGCGACCAAAGAATAAAGAAACAGCCAAGCGATCGACGATCACGCGACAGGCCGCCCTCGGGCGGCCTTTTGCCGTTCTGGCGCACCAAATGCGCGGGCCGTTGAATTGAGGTGCGGAAGGTGGAGCGAAAGTGAAGCGGAGCTGGTGATGCGCACCGCCATTGGATCGTACTGAAAAAAACCACCAGCCCCTGAAATTGCTCCACCTGCCGCGCCTTCTGTTGTGGCGCGATGGCGCGGGCGATGCATGATCCAAACGGGCTATCACGGCAGACGCGCGCATTGAACTTAATGCTGAGCGCCATCATCGCGCGTTCCCGTCAGACCGCTCACGCGCAGCCGCTCGGCAAACCAGAGCGATGCCGGACGCACGACGGCGCCACCGGCATAGACCTCGGATGAAACCACCCCGTCCCGTCCCAGTGTTACCAGCACACCCATCGCATAGGCGAACCAGACATGCGGATCGGTCAGCGCCTGCAGCTTGTGCTGATCGTGCTCGATCGGCTGGTGGTTGTTGTCCTTGCGCACCTCGATGGCGAGCAGATTGTTCGGAATCTCGCGCTGATGCACCACGATATCGGGATAGATCGATTTGCCGAGATGGTCGTCGGTCGAGACGATCGTCCCGTGTGGCAGCCGCAGCGTGCGTTCGCCGAGCCGATCGTAGTTGCAATCGACCTGCCATCCGGCGAACTGCCGCTCGACATAGATCGCGAGCCGGTGAGTGAGTGTTCGCTCGCCGAGATCGCGTTCCAGCAGGAAACCCTCCTGCGCATAAAACTCCTGCAGGGCAGCAATCACCTTGCTCAGCTCGGTCTGCATTCAGGCCTCCGAACGGCAGCGCCGCCGCCGCATCATAAACCCTTCCTAAATCTGCACTTCGATCAGCCGCGGTCCCGGCTCGGCGATGGCGTCCGCCAGCGCCTTGTTGAACTCGTCCGCGGTTGTCACCGCGACGCCCGGCACGCCCATGCCCTTGGCCAGCGCGACGAAGTCCAGCGTCGGACGGTCGATCTTCAGCATGTCCTGTGCGCGCTCGCCCGGCTCGCCGGCGCCGACGCCGTCGAACTCGCCGCGCAGGATCTGGTAGATCCGGTTGGCGAACACGATGGTCAAGACGTTGAGCCCTTCGCGGGCCTGCGTCCACAGCGACTGGATCGTGTACATCGCAGAGCCGTCGCCGACCATGCAGATCACCTTGCGGTCCGGACAGGCCACGGCCGCACCGGTCGCGACCGGCGTCGAATAGCCGATCGAGCCGCCCAGATTCTGAATCCAGTCGTGCGGGGCGGCGCCCGCCATCACCGGAAAGAAGCCGCGTCCGGTCGTGATGGACTCGTCGACCAGGATGGCGTTGTCAGGAATAGCCACGGCGATCGCCTGCGCGATCGACGCATGGTTCAAGGCACCCGTCGGCCTGACCAGATCGACTGTGGCCTGCGGCTTCACATCGGACGGCTTGGCGCCGACCGCTGAGGCCAGCGCCTCCAGCGCCGCCACAGAGTTCTCCCCGCTCGAGGTCATGCGATGGATCTCGCAACCCTCCGGCTTCAGCAGGCTGGGCTTGTTCGGATAGGCGAAGAAGGCCACGGGCTCGTTGGCCTCGAGCAGAACGATGTGCCGAAAGCCTTTCAGCGCCGCTTGCGCCAGCTCAACCACGTAAGGCACCCGATCGATCGAAAACCGCCCGCGTCCGCGCGCCATCCGCGGGCTGGCCAGCGGTCCCATCACCTTGCAACCGGTCTTGCCGGCGATCTGCGCCGCCAGCGCCAGTCCCTGCTCCGTCACCGCGCTGCCGGTCATCAGCAGCAATGTCGGTTCGCCGCTGCGCAGCAACTTGGCGGTGTTCTCGACGGCCTGTGCAGAATAGCTCTGGCGCTGGGATTCGACCGGCACCTGCGCCACGCCGTCAGCCTCGTTCCAGGCGGTATCGGCGGGCAGGATCAAGGTCGCAATCTGCGGCGGCGAGCCGCTGGCGGCAGCAATCGCGGCGGCGCCGTCTTTGGCGACCGATTTCGCGTCCGGCGAGGTGCGCACCCAGGCCGACATCGGCCGTGCCAGGCCTTCGATATCGGAGGTCAGCGGCGCGTTGTATTCGATGTGGTAGGTCGCGTGCTGGCCGACGATGTTGACGACGCCGGAATTGGCCTTCTTGGCGTTGTGCAGATTGGCAAGGCCGTTGGCGAGGCCGGGCCCGAGATGCAGCAGCGTCGAGGCCGGCGTGCCCTTCATGCGGAAATAGCCGTCGGCCGCCCCCGTCACCACGCCCTCGAACAGGCCGAGCACGCAGCGCATGCCCGGGACCTTGTCCAGCGCCGCAACGAAATGCATCTCCGAGGTGCCCGGATTGGTGAAGCAGACATCCACACCGCCTGCGACCAATGTCCGCACCAGGCTTTCCGCACCATTCATCGCCGCGCTCCCGTTCTGAGATGTTCTTGAGGATGGTCCAGATCAACCATTGTTCATCCGCCTCGTCAAAGGTTTAGCCGGACAATGCTGGTATCGCTTACGGAATGTTGCCTTTTTAAACCGTGTTGTCCGAAACCGCCGCGCCTCACGGCTTCGTCGCTTGCGAAAGGCCGGCAATTGTGGCCTCTCTGGCCGCATATTTGATTGTTCGCGAGGACGATGACGATGCGCCTGGTTGCCCTGATCTTTGCCGCGCTCACGATCCTGGCAGGTGCCGGCCAGGCACATGCCCAGTTCTTCGACTCTCGCGGTTACATGAACGACGGCCCGACCTTCTTCGGCAGCGGCGCGAGCCCGATCCCGCGCACCACCGTCGAATACCCGACCAACTACGCACCCGGCACCATCGTGGTGAACACGGCCGAGCGCAGGCTCTATCTGGTGTTGGCGAACGGCGAGGCGCTGCGCTACGGCATCGGCGTCGGCCGGGACGGCTTCCGCTGGGGCGGGGTCCACCGCATCAGCGCCAAGAAGGAATGGCCGTCGTGGACGCCGCCGTCGCAGATGCTGCACCGCCGCCCCGATCTGCCGCGCCACATGGCCGGCGGTATCGAGAACCCGCTCGGCGCACGCGCATTGTATCTCGGCTCGACGCTCTACCGCATCCACGGCTCGAACGAGCCCGAGACGATCGGACAGGCGGTCTCGTCGGGCTGCTTCCGCATGACCAATGAGGACGTCAAGGACCTCTACGATCGCGTCTCGGTCGGCACCACCGTCGTCGTGAAGAATTGACCGCCTTGACTCCGAGGGGAACCCGGCGCCGGCGTCACGGCTGATATGGCCTTGCGCCGCTGCAAGCCTTGCGGCAGCGTCGTTCGAATGCGCCGATACCGACCTCCGATCCTGGCTCTCCTCGCCGTGGCGCTTGCCGTCACCCTTGTTGCGACCTTCGCCGATGCCATTGCGGTCGCCGCCGAGATTCCGGCGATCGCCTCGCGCCAGCGCGCCGAGAAGAAGGTCTTCACCGACACCGAGATCGTCGAGGGTTTTCTGAAGACCGCGTTCGGCGCCGAGTATCATCTCGCCGGGCGGGTCGATCGCATCCGCAAATACGACAGCCCGGTGCGCGTGTTCGCCGACGGCAACCGCGCCGATCGCAAGGCCCAGCTCGCCAGGGTCGTCGCCGACATCGGCACCAGGATCAAGCATCTCGATATCGCGATGACCGAGGATAACGAGGCCGCCAATGTGCGGGTCAAGATGGTGCGCGACCACGACCTCTATCGCACTATTACGACCTTCTATGGCCGCGAACGCGCCAAGGAGATCCGCACCTCGCTCGACCCGCAATGCCTGTCCGGCTTCCGCAAGAACGACAATTACGAGATCGAGCATTCCGACGTGATCCTCACCGTCGACAATGGCGATTTCGTCTTCCTCGACTGCGCCTATGAGGAGCTGTTGCAGTCGCTCGGCCCGATCAACGATACCGCGAGCGTGCCGTGGACCATGTTCAACGACAGCGTCTCGATGGGCTTTTTCGAC
Organism: Bradyrhizobium genosp. P; assembly: GCF_049949265.1. NCBI lineage: Bacteria > Pseudomonadati > Pseudomonadota > Alphaproteobacteria > Hyphomicrobiales > Nitrobacteraceae > Bradyrhizobium > Bradyrhizobium genosp. P. Next base: position 8,143,456 of record NZ_CP188195.1, read on the forward strand.
GTCTACGACCAGTACATCCTCAACCTGCTCTACGACCCCCGCATCAAGGCCGGCATGACCGTGCAGGAGGTCAAGGCCGTGCTGCCCGACGTGCTCGCCGACGTGCGTGCCTGGGTGAAGCAGGTGAATCATCTGGAGTGAGCTGCGCAGTAGGGTGCGCCGGGCTGCATCCACATCAAATCACGGTGTGAGAATCCGGTTTCAACGATCAAGCAGCCAGACCCTCGTTGTCGTCGCCCGGCTTGACCGGGCGATCCAGTATTCCAGAGGCAGTCGTGCTTGAACCGATGGGCCGCGGCGTACTGGGTCGCCCGGTCCCGGTGCGCAATTGCGCACACAGACTGGCCGTACCGACTGATGTCGGCTTCTGACCCCGATTCGACCATGAATGATCTTTTTCCCGGTGCCTCACGACACGTTTTCGCCCGACGATGTGCTAGGGTGCGGTCCTTGCCCGAGGACGAAGCCCATGAGGCGACGGGAGTTCATCGCGCTTCTTGGCGGCGCAGTGGCAGCGTTGCCGCTCGTCGCGCGCGAGCGGGACTATCCATCGTCAGCAAGCGATGGGCTTCTGTAACGAGTTAATCCGATGCAAACGTGGGTCCGAACGCTCGTTGCGATCGTCTTAGCGCTCACTGCGCTGAGCGCGATCTCCGAGCGAGTCCGCGAACAAGGCGTGACCGATACGGAAATTCGTATCGGCAATCTCATGCCTTATAGTGGAACTTTGGAGGTCTTCGGGGCGATTGGGAAAGCCGAAGCCGCGTATTTTGAGATGATCAACGAGCGCGGCGGGATCAACGGCCGTAAGGTGCGCTTTATCTCATATGATGACCAATCCAATCCGGCGGCCGCCCTAGAGTTTACGCGCCGTCTTATCGAGGAAGACAGCGTCTTGTTGATGTTCGGCTCCTTCGGAACGCCGGGCAATTTTGCCGTTCGCAAATACCTGAATGACAGGCAAGTGCCCCAGCTGTTCGTCGCCTCCGGAGACGATCATCTCAGCGACCCAACCTTGTTTCCGTGGACCATGGGTTGGCAGCCGTCGTTTCGGGAAGAGGGACGCATCTACGCCAACTACATACAGGCGTCCTACCCCCGACAGAAGATTGTAGCTCTTTGGCAGAACGATCAAGTCGGTCGGGAAATAATCAAGGGATTGGAAGACGGGCTCGGTGACGTCGCCCGTATGATCAGAGTCGATATCGCGTACGATATCGCAGATGAGCATCTGGACACGCACGTATCGATCCTGAAGCAATCAGGAGCCAAGATTTTTGTATTTGCAGGAGCGCCTGCAGACGCAGCGAAAGTAATCCGAATAGCGGCGGAGCTCAATTGGCACCCTGTGTTCATTTTGAGCCATATGGCTTCATCGATTGCGACGGCGCTAAAGCCTGCTGGCGTGGAAAATGCTGTGGGCGCGATTACAGCCGCCTTCTTGAAGGATGCAAATGATCTAGCTTGGAAAGACGAACAAGCCACAAAGGACTGGCAGTCATTTGTTGAGAAATATAGTCGGGCCGGAGGCAAAGACGACGGCGCCGCCGTCTTCGGCTACGCGGCCGCCGAGACCCTGGTGCAAGTGCTCAAGCAGTGTGGCAATGACCTGTCTCGCGAGAACGTCATGAAGCAAGCAGCGGCCCTCAAAGACTACCAAGGCTCCGTTTTGTTACCTGGGATCAAAATCAGCACCGGACCTTGGAACTTTCGGCCGATCAAACACCTGCGACTGGTTCAATTCGACGGCCGCACGTGGCAACCAATCGGTGATGTCCTCGAAACGGCTTTCTCCAACGTCGACAAGTAGCTGTGTCCGGGGAAACAACTGGCTCGAACGGAGGATGCGAAATCTAACGTCTCCATGCAACATGCCACCAAGCCGATCGGCCTCAACCCCGCCTGCTTTGCTCGCACGCGCCGACGAGGTGATCGAAGCGGGCTCCCTTGCTGGGGTGCATGAGTCCGCAGCTGGCCCTTTTCGAACATCGGGCGATGTCCGATGTGCGTCCGTCGTGCGCACGAAAGCGGACGTCCCTGTCATCGGGGCCGCGCTTTGCGCGCACCGGTTTGGCTCGCCCCGAAACAACAGAGACGCTTGACCTTGCCCCTGCGGCCGCCTCCATAAGGTGAGCGGTCAGACGATGCGAGGTGATTCGATGAATGCTGCCGCAAGATTCTACAGCCCATCCGAAGCTGCGAGGCAGCTCGGCATTTCCGCGAAAGCGCTACGCCTTTACGAGGAGCGCGGCCTGATCACACCGGTCCGTACGCCGGCGGGATGGCGAGCCTATGGACCGGCCGAGATGGCCCGCGGTGCCGAAATCGTCGAACTGCGCGCGCTCGGCCTCAGCCTCAGTGAAGTCGGTCGTATCCTGCGCGGCGACGCCGAGATTCTCACGCGTGTGCTCGCCGCGCACGAGAGAAGCCTCGAGGAGCGCATCCGTCAGTCCGGCGACAGCATCGCAAAAATCCGCCGCCTGCGCGCCGACCTCGGCCGCGGCGAGATGCCCGCGACGCGTGACGTCATCGGCGCGGTCAGGGCGCGGCCGGCCGTCAGCGTCGCGTTCGATCTGCCGTGGCCGTGGGGCGGCGAACGCTTCGAGCTGCGCGACGTCAGGCTGCTCACTTACATCGTCGGGCCGCTTGGCAGCGGCAAGACACGGCTCGCACAGCGTCTTGCGGACGCGCTCCCCGATGCCGCCTTCGTGGGACTGGAGCGCGCCGCGGACGGCGGCGCGGCGGCTCGCGGGCGCCTGGATGCCGACCCGGCCCTGAAGGCGCGGGTCGACGAGAACCTGGCCGCGCTCACAGCCGCCGGCGCCGCGGCATCGCCGGCGCTGATCGCCCTGCTCGCGGCCCTGCTCGCGGATAGCCCCGCGATCCTCGTGATCGACATGCTGGAACAGGGACTCGATACGACGACCCAGGAGGCCCTGATCGCGCATTTGCGCCGCCGCGGACCGCGCGCGCGGCCGCTATTCTTTCTCACCCGCTCCAACGCGATCCTGGACCTCGATACTGTCGGTGACGACGAAGCCGTCATCCTGTGCCCCGCCAATCACAGCCCGCCGATCTCCGTCACGCCGGTTCCGGGCGCGCCCGGCTATGAGGCGGTTGCGACCTGCCTCGCCTCGCCCGAGGTTCGCGCACGCACCGAAGGCGTCATCGCGTGGCGGCCGGCCTGACGACAACTCCAGGCTTCGGCCGCTGCACACCGCGACCTTAACGCACGGTACCGGACAGATGCGCGGGTCGGAAGTGTGCTATAAGCCCGGCTAATGAGCGACCTCCCCCGCACACAGGCCCTGCGTTGTTTCACCACGGTTGCCCGCGAAGGCACGGTGTCGCGCGCCGCAGCGGTGCTGAAGCTGACCCAGCCCGCCGTCAGCCTGCAGCTCAAGGGGCTGGAGGAAAGCACCGGCCTGCAACTCTTCAACCGCACCCCGGGCGGATTCACGCTGACCGAAGCCGGCGCAGCGTTGCTGCCGATGGCGCACAAGGCGGTGGCGGCGGCATCGGATTTCAAGGCGACGGCGGAGGCGCTGAAGGAAGCCCAGCGCGGCACGCTGCGCGTCGGCACCATCCTCGATCCGGAGTTCACGAGGCTCGGTCCTTTCGTGCGCAGCCTCGCCACATCGGCGCAGCGGACCGAGGTGTTCCTGCGCCACGGCGTCAGCGACGACGTGCTCGCGCAGATCGGCAGGGGTGAGCTCGACGTGGGCTACTATGTCGACGCGACGCCGGCGGACCAGCTCGTGCATCACAGCTTCACTGAGCGCAGCGTCGAGGACGGCCGCTACCAGTTGGCTCCGCTGTTGAGCTATGACTATCGCGTCATCGCGCCGATCGACTGGAGCGAACGGGTGATCGGCAGGGGCTGGGCCGAGCTCGCCCATCTGCCATGGCTCGCGACACCGATGCATTCGGCGCACCGGCGGCTGCTCGACGACATCTTCCGCCCGCTGGGCGCCTTGCCGAGGCGCGTTGGCTATACCGATCAGGAAGAGGCGATGATCGACTTCGTCGAATCGGGCATCTGCCTCAGCCTCGCGCGCGACGTCGCGCTCGCGCCGCGGCTGTCGCGCCCGCACAACTTCGTCATCGCCGATACGGTGAAGATCACCTGCGACCTCAGCTTCGCCTGTCTCGCGACGCGGCGTCAGGAGCCGGCGATCGCGCAGGCTTTCGCCGCCGCGCGGGCGGTGTGGAATATCAGATCGGCCGTGGCAGGGGCCGGATCGGCGCGCTCGCGGAAAGTGGCACGCAACGCGTAGCTCGATGGAGCGCCTCGCCCGTAACTGCAATCGGCGCGTAGTAACGTCTGCCTGCCTTACCCTTGGTAGAGAGCAGAACGGCCGAAGATCAGCGCTTCCTATGTACGATACCGAACATATGAGACTGGTTTGCCTGCGCCACATGCTGCACTGCGTATCAGTGCGGCACATGCGCAGACGGCGACAGAAGACGCGATCGGATACGTGCAGCCACAATTTCGCGGCAAAGCGGGTGGTTTGAAATAAAGACTCGCAATGTCCGGTAGGACTTTTACTGTTCCCGCATTATCGGATATCCGCCAGGGCACCGATAGCTGAGAGTTCTCTGCGCTCCCGCCTGTCACCGGGAACGCATATGAAGAACCTTTTGCTGACGCAGATTGCCCAGGCGGACTTCGATCGTCTTGAGCCGCATTTAAAGACGACGGGCTTCGCGCAGCATTCGGTGCTGTTCGAGACTGATCAGAAGATCAAGCACGTCTACTTTCCGACCGGTGCGGTTGTGTCACTGGTCGTGACGCTTTCGACCGGAGAGATGGTCGAGGCCGCGATGGTCGGCTCGGATGGCGTTGTCGGAGCGGCCGCAGCGCTCGACGGAAGAATCTCACTCTGCCGTGGAATCGTTCAGCTCGCCGGCGACATCATCGTTTGCGACATCGACGTGTTGAAGTCGACTGCCCTGCAGAGTCCGAACCTGCTATCGTTGCTGATTCGTCATGAGCAGGCCGTGTACGCCCAGGCGCAGCAATCCGCCGCGTGTTTCGCCACGCATCACGTCGAGGCGAGGCTGTGCCGCTGGCTGCTGCGCGCGCGGGATCTGTCGGAAGGCGACATGCTCAATTTCACGCAAGAATATCTCGTCGTCCGTTAAGAAACCGAATTAAGCGGAGAGCGGTCGCTGGCGGCAGCGATGAGGGTGGTCAGGATCAGGCACCAAAGAGCCCTTAGCCAGGCGATGATGCGGCGGAAGTTGTGGCCGACGGCTGAGAGGATGACGTTAGCCGCATCGCCGGCGCGGCCTTTGAGGTAGCAGCGGCCGAGGTGACCATCGGTCTTCAGGTGTCCGATGATGGGTTCGATGGCGGAGCGGCGGCGCAGCTCGCGCTTGATGACACCGAAGACGCCGCGCTTCTGGCCAGAGATGAAGATTCGGCGGGGATTTTGTGCGTTGTGACCGCGGTATCCCTTGTCGACATAGGCCCGCTCGATCGCGCAGCCGGTGAGTGTCTCGGTGCGGTCAATGACGTCCTGCAAGGTATGACCGTCGTACGGGTTATCGGGTAGCGCCGTGGCGTGCAGCACGAACAGGCCCCCAGGAGCCAGGCGGTTGTTGGTGACGATGGAGGCTTTGACGCCGAACTCGTAAGGCGCGGCTGCTTTGCCCTTGCCGATGCACTCCACCTCCGGGGCGTGGAAGGAATAGAGCTTCCAGCCGCGCTGGCGTTGCTGCTGCGAGCGGATCTGCGAAGCCCGGCTGAGCGGGAGGGCGAACGCGTTCTCGATCACAGCCTGACCTTCGATCTTGCGGCGGAGATCGCGGATGATCCGGCCCAGCCGGCTACGCAGGATGCGCAACTGCCGCTGATGCCGTTTGAATTGCTTGGCATGGGCGTAGCGCCCCGCCATCATTGCCGCGGTCTTGGCAATGCGAAGGTAGGACTGCCGCAGCTTGACCCCGTGCTTCCTCGCCAGGCGGTTGAGCCCCTTGATCGCCGCGTGCAGCAGCTTGGCATCGGTCGGGAAGGTGATCGCCTTCGGCTGCACGGTGGTATCGACCGTGACCCGCTTGAGGTCCTGGCTGCGTAACGCGCCGGCCTCGTGCGCCACCCGCAAGCTCTCGGCCAGCAACAGCTCCAGCTTGTCGCCGAGCCGTTTGCGCCAGTGGCTCAGGTCCGAGCGCTCGTGCGGGAAGGCGTGCTGAAAGAACTCTTCGCCGGTGAAGAACTGGAAGTACGGGTCGTGGACCCAGCGCTCGCACACCCCCTCATCGGACAGGCCATAAATGTGCTTGAGCAACAGCAGCCCGATCATGAATCGGGTCGCGATGCCTGGCCGACCGTTCTCGCTATAGAGTGGCGCGATCTCACCGTCGATCCAGTCCCAATCGACTTTGCCGGCGAGCTGAACCAGCTCGTGCTTCATATTGATGATCTGGTCCAGCCTGGCCCGGAACAGATCGCCCGATCCCGTCGTCCTGTGCTTCTTCGGTCGCATCGCCACCTCCGATGCGACGACGGAATCATGACTGGCGATTCGACGGAATCCTGAAAATGAAATTGCAGGGTTCCGATGCTCGAAGCATCAAAACCCTGCAATCGCAAAACAGTCCACAACGACAAATGCGATTCTAGCTCAATCGCTTAGCCGCTCTTCACGGACGACTATCTCGGGGAGATGCTGGGCGTCCGGCGCACCAGCGTGACCGCCGTGGCTCACACGCTACAGGCCGCCGGCCTGATCAAATATGCGCGTGGACGAATTCAGATTCTCGACGCCGACGGTCTGCGGCAGAGCGCATGCGAATGCTACGACACCGTCAAGCTTCACTACGATCGGTTGCTCATCCAGCACCGCGATTAGCACTGTCACCTTTGGCGAGACGGCCGCTTTACAGCGGCATCTCCGCTTTGAACGAAAATTGGCTAATCACTTTTCCGGAGCGATCAGTGACCTCTAGACGCCAGTCGAGGCCCGGTTCTATTCGCCCATACATGTTGCGGATCATATCGCACGCCGACATCGCGGCTTCATGCCAAAGCTCGTCCGGATCGCCGGTGGCGATGGTATCCGCTCGGTGCGTTTCGACCCCATTGGCCAAAACCCGAAACCGGTATGAAGCAGTCGTGGTTTCTTGATTTCGCATTCCTGCCCTCATTAGCCAAGGCGGGAGCACAACCGCTCTCAGTAACCGATTTAGGCCGCGAACGGACGGTAATGATGAACATGTTATCTTATGTCTAGTCTACGGCACAACTTAAAATGAACCAGATGATTCAATCTCAGGTGCGAAGATCGAACCAGCCCGCGCGACATGGGAGACCATCGTTGTTCTTCCGAACGACTTAGAATCAGGCGTCCAACTTTGGACAAGCGTCAAGATTGTACAAGCGTCAAGACAGGATCCATTGACAACCTGCCGACGAAGCCAGGACAATAGTGCGTATGCGCATTCATTCCCGTGATATCAGATGTCCCGCGATTTTCGCCTTCATCACGCTCCCGTCGACGTTCTCAACTATGAGATCGCCCAGGAAACGGCCGCTTCGCTCGGACGGATGGGACGCGCGCTGGAAGCGGCCCTCGCCCGGCTGCGGGAGTTCGATGCCGCTCATCCGGGCTCGGGCGCACCGGCGTCGACGCAGCCAGCGCGGCGCACACTGGTGATGGAAGCCGGCCACGCGCTCTGGATGTTCGTGGTGCAGCGAGAGGCCTGTGGCCTGCGCGACAGCCGCGCCATCATGCGCACCTATAACGTGCCGGGCGAAGTGCAGCAGTGCATGGGAGTGGTCCCCACCACATCGACGCTGACAGCAACATCATGAAAGAAGCGCAGGCTGAGTTCGCTGCTTGCGCACGGAAGTTGTAGCGCGGAACCTGCGCGGGGCAAAAATGTCAGCTCGGGGTCAAAAGCGCCGTCTTGACGGTCGGCCGTTCGATCAGAGGTCGGCGGCAGGCGATCGAAAGCCTCCTCGCCGCCTGCCCTGCGGGTGAAGCTCCACTGAACAGCGGGCGCCACCCTCAAATCAGAATCACCTGGCCGGACGTTCACCGCTGGGAACCGCCGGCAGCGGCTGCTTGCGCGCCGGGATCTCCTTTTTCGGAGGTGCCGGGATCAATCCTTCCCGGATCGCCTGCTTGCGGGCGAGCTTACGGGAACGACGCACCGCCTCGGCCTTTTCGCGCGTCTTCTTTTCCGATGGCTTTTCGTAGGCGCTGCGCCGCTTCATTTCCCGAAACACGCCCTCGCGCTGCATCTTCTTCTTCAAAACGCGGAGCGCCTGGTCGATGTTGTTGTCGCGGACAAGTACCTGCAATCGTTTGCTCCGGTCGGTTGATGTAAGACGACGTGCTGCGCGCTGCCATCGCGCGAGTCCACGACTACGCTGTTTTTAGTCCGACGATGTCTTTGGAAAAGGGTCGCTACGACCGATCTTCAAGGCTCAAGGCCAATCGAACTGCCCCAAACTATATACTTATTTCGCAGACGCAAGGTGAGTTTCGACGGGCCGCACACGCTATCTATCGTCCAACGCGGCGCGGACCGCCCCAATTTCGGTCTTGAACCGGGCCGGGATATCGGAGTTGATAGCCATCATCGGCAGCGGTTCCACAGGCGTCGGTGGCTGGGAGACGATGCACTCCCGCCTGCGATGGTGAGACCGTCATGACGCGCTACTATTTCGACATCAGAACCGGACCAGACCTCTATCCGGACGAACAGGGGCTGGAACTTTCCGATCAGAGCGCGGCCGAGATCGAAGCCGCGCAGTCTCTGGTCGGCCTGGCGAAGGACCTTCCGCCGCTCGACGAGCGGCAGGACGTTGCCATCGAGGTTCGCACGGAAACCGAGGCGCTGTTCAAGGCCGCGTTCATCTTCGAGAGCAAGCGCTAGGGCCGCGCCAAACCTTCATGCCCGCTGCTCGCCCTCGTCGTCACCCTCCAGCTTCTTCAGCAGGGCCACGATCACCCGACGGACCGTTTCCAGGTCCTTGACCGCGAGCCCGTCCGAAAGACCGTTGACCCATGGCACCTGCAAGGCCATCGCGGCATCGAGGGTCCGGCGCCCCTTCCCGGTGAGAACGACGAGCTGCGCCCGCCGGTGATGCGGGTTGGTCTCGAAGACCACCGGAACAGGTCGAGCACGAGACCGGTCAGGACGTCGCCGGCCGGTGTTCGTCGGGTCTTGAGCAGACCACCCCCGACTTCCGGGCGGCGTTCACGCATCCGGAGTTCAGGTCGAAGCTCTCCGCATCGGCCGTGGCGTCCCCGCATTTGTTCCAGAGGATCGCGGTGCCGGGCATCTGCGTCGCGTAACTCGTGCGAATCAGATCTTGCCGCTGCCGCAGATCCCTTTCAGCGCCTGCCATTCGGCCGGCGACAGCAGCGGCTCGCCGGTGGTCGCGCCGTCGGCCTTGCTCATGCGGGCGAGGCGGTCTTCGGTCAGCGGATGGCTGGAGACGATCGAGAGCCCGCTGCCGCCTTCCTTGCCGGTGACCCGGAAAATCAGTTCGCCCATCGGCTTCGCCGGGCGACCGAGGCGGTGCATGGTCTCGATCGCAAACGTGTCGGCGTTGGTCTCGGCGTCGCGGGAATAGGACGACGTTACCAGCGTGCGCGAGGTGAAAACCAGCGCGCCGGAGCCGGTGATGTCGCCGAACAACAGCCCGATCAGGAACGAGGTGCCGCCATTGTGGATCAGCTCGCGCATGCTGTCGCGGTGGCGGAGATGACCGAGTTCGTGGGCCAGCACACCGGCGACCTCGTCGGGGCTTTCCGCTTTCGCCAGCAGTCCATCGAACAGATAGACCTTGCCGCCCGGCAGCGCGAAGGCATTCGGTATCGACGTCGCCAGCACCGCCGATTGCACCGAATTGTCGAAGCCTGCGGATTGCCTGAGCGCGCCGACCAGCTTTTCGAATGCGGCTTGTCCTGCGGCATCGTCGCAGCGCTTGGCGTCGAAGATCACCTTGACCTGCGCGTCGGCGACGTCGCCAAGCCGCCGCTCGAAGCTGTCGGGCACCAGCGGTGTCAGGCGGTCGGCAGCAAGCGGTACGCCGAACAGCACCACCAGCACGATCGAGACCGCCGCCGCGAGCGACCAGCCGACGATCGCGGCGACGCCGCGGCGGTTCGGAAGATTGTCCTCGAAGCGCGGGCAGCGCGCCGTGAGCTCGGCTGCAAGCTGCGGATCGCGGATCTCGAGCCGTGCCAGCGCCGGCGCTGTCAGGCAGCTCAATCGCAACAAGCCGGCCGGGCTGTCGGCACGGCGGATATCGGCATAGGCCCAGTCCGTCAGCGTCTCGCCGCCCTCGACGATCCCCAGCGCATCCGACAGCGCGAGCGTGACCAAGCGCCGCTTGCTTGAGGTACCGTCGAAATAGACCGCGCCCGCCTGAGGCAGCACGGCAGAGATTGCTTCGCCGGGACCGGTCTCCATGTGTCAGAAGCCCGCGACGTCGAGGCCGTCGGCAAAGCCTTCACCGAGCGCGTTGGCCAACTCGCCGCGTGCGGTGACATTGGCTGCCGCCTCGATGTTGTGCACGATCGTCGAGGACAGCACCCGGACCCAGAGATCGCGCATCAGGTAGATCCGCATCACGACGTTCATCGACAGTGCAAAGACGAGATAGCCGATGCCGGCCAGCACCAGCAGCGGAATGCTCTTGGCAAACGCTGCCGTCTTGAAGAAGACCGCGATCGGGGTGGCATCCATGCTCGCGACGAGGAACGCGCACAGCGCAAGATAGGCGACAAACGCGACGCCGAGCAACGCGATCCAGCCGATCACTTTCCAATAGAGCCCGATCAGCGCGCTGCGCCGCAGCGTCGATTCCAGCCGCACCTCGCCGAAGCGGATACCCGACAGCCACCAACGCCACTCGATCGCCTTGAACGCACCATAGACGAACGGCGCGAAAACCGTCAGATACAGCGCGAACGGCGCCAGCAGCCACAGCCACCAGCCGCGCTTGAAGAACTCCCAGCCGGTCCCCTCGAAGCTGCCTTGCAGATCGCCGTAATAGGAATGGCGCATCTTGTAGCGCTCGAGCGCCGCCTCGCGCCACGGCAGCGCGAGGCCGAGGGTGACCGCGACCAGCAGGCCCCACAGCACGGCCAGCAACGCGTAGAGCCAGCCCGACCCACTCATCCAGAACCGCACCCCGCGCCACACCGTGCGCGTCAGGCGATAGCGCCGCGCGCGGTAGATCGCGAACTGCCCGAACACATAGAAGAAGGCGACCAGCGGCAGCGACGCGAAGGCCTTGACGCGCTCCGCCTCGAGGCCGGCGAGGAAATAGCCGAGATAGACCGGCACCAGGATCGCGAGCGCGATCAGGAACCCGATCAGGAGCTCCTTGCCGCGGCCGGTATATTCGGCGCCATCGCCGTCGACCAACGTGTTCGACCAGAGTTGACGACGGATGTCGGTCGCGAGCCAGAACCGGTAGAAGCCAACGGTGACGAGTTCGAGCCCGGCACCGCGCACGATCAGGCGAAAGAACTCCTTGCGATTCCCGGAGAACGCTACCGGCATCGGCGGCGGTTGCGGTAGCCCCGGCGGGGTCCAGCTCATGTCATTCACGGATCAGCTCCCGGACAGTGACAATCTCTGCGGATCAAAAGCACAGATTATCCGCTGCAAGTGTGACCCAGGTTTCACAGAAGGTCGAGGCTGCAAGCCGGACTTTCAGGAACCGCCAGGGCTTTGCATTAACGGGGGCTTGCCGGGAACGCGAAATCAGTGCGCGGCTACGATCGATCGGTTGATGCGGGCTGCGCGTTGCCGCCGATCAAATAAAACGTTGTTTCAAACAGCGTTAGTTGCCCCCAGCCTTTTTTCACCGCGAAGGGTGTCCGAAATCAGTCCTTCCCAGTGCCGCAATCATGCGGCCAAATGCGTGTTGAGGACCCTTGCGCAAACGCCCGAATGGGAATGTAATTCGATAAAACATCACCGCGCCGGCAAGGCCCCGGCCCAGGGACCATTGAGGAGCCGCTCATGCACGGAACCATCGATCTCGTTAAAGACATCAATCAGGATGCCGCGCGCGAGCGGGCCAATGCGATTCCGCTGTCGGATTACGATCCTGGCCATCCTGAATTGTTCAAGACCGATTCGTTCTGGCCGTATTTCGACCGGCTGCGCAAAGAAGACCCGGTGCACTACTGCAAGGACTCGATGTTCGGGCCGTACTGGTCGATCACCAAATACAACGACATCATGGACATCGAGACCAACCACTCAGTGTTCTCGTCGGCCGCCTCGCTTGGCGGCATCACGATCCGCGACGTCCCGACCGATCTGCGCCGCGAGAGTTTCATCGCGATGGACCAGCCCCGCCATTCGGCGCAGCGCAAGACCGTGGCGCCGATGTTCACGCCGACCCATCTCGACCAGCTCGCGCTCAACATCCGCACGCGCTCGACCGAATGCCTCGACAATCTGCCGCGCGGTGAGATATTCGATTGGGTTGACAAGGTCTCGATCGAGCTGACCACGCAAATGCTGGCAGTGCTGTTCGACTTCCCCTGGGAGGACCGCCGCAAGCTGACGCGCTGGTCGGATGTCGCAACCACCCTGCCCGGCGCCGGCGGCCTGGTCGCGACCGAGGACGAGCGGCAGGCCGAGCTGATGGAATGCGCCAGCTATTTCGCGCGGCTCTGGAAGGAGCGGATCAACCAGCCGCCGAAAAGCGATCTGCTCTCGATGATGGCGCATAGTGACGCCACACGCGACATGGATCCGAAGAACTTCCTCGGCAATTTGATCCTGTTGATCGTCGGCGGAAACGATACCACGCGCAACACGCTGTCCGGCAGCATCTATGCACTGGCCAAGCATCCCGACCAGTACCGCAAGCTGAAGGAGAACCCGGCGCTGATCGACAGTTTCGTGCCCGAGGTGATCCGCTGGCAAACGCCGCTCGCCCATATGCGGCGCACGGCGCTGGCCGATTTCGAGTTCCGCGGACGCCAGATCAAGAAGGGCGACAAGGTCGTGATGTGGTACGTCTCGGGCAACCGCGACGAGGAAGCGATCGAGCGCCCCTACGAGTTCGACATCAGCCGCGCCCGCCCGCGCACCCATATCTCGTTCGGCTTCGGCATCCACCGCTGCGTCGGCCTGCGGCTGGCCGAGCTGCAGCTCAAGATCATCTGGGAGGAAATCCTCAAGCGCTTCGACACGATCGACGTGGTGGAGGAGCCGCAGCTTGTGTATTCCAGCTTCATCAAGGGCTACGAGACGCTGCCGGTGCGCATTGCCGCGTGAGGCATAGGCGCCGCGCTCCCTCGCCCCGCTCTTGCGGGGAGAGGGTTGGGGTGAGGGGTTTCACCGCAAGCGACACTCTTCGTATGGAAAGAGCCCCCGCCCGCCGCACTTCTTCGAGCGCGGCGATCTCCCCCGCAAGCGGGAGAGGTGAAGGTCAGAACATTCGCTGGAGCAAAGTACCATGAACGTCCAAACCCCCATCCGCGCCGAGCAGGCCGAGTCGCTACGCCAGGCGCGCGAGGAAGCATATTCAACCCCGCTGAAGGACTTTCATCCCGGCGCGCCAAAACTGTTCCAGAACGACACGCTGTGGCCGTGGTTCGAGCGGCTGCGCAAGGAAGAGCCGGTGCATTACTGCACCAATTCGCCGATCGAGCCCTACTGGTCGGTGGTGAAGTACAACGACATCATGCATGTCGACACCAGCCACGGCATCTTTTCTTCCGACTCGACGCTCGGCGGCATCTCGATCCGCGACGTGCCGCCGGGCTACGACTGGCCGAGCTTCATTGCAATGGACCAGCCGAAGCACGCCCATCAGCGCAAGACCGTGTCGCCGATGTTCACGCCGCAGCATCTCGACGAACTGGCAAAGCTGATCCGGCAGCGTTCGGCGACCGTGCTCGACAATCTGCCGCGCAACGAGACCTTCAACTTCGTTGAGCGCGTCTCGATCGAGCTGACGACCCAGATGCTGGCGACGCTGTTCGACTTTCCTTGGGAAGAGCGGCGCAAGCTGACGCGCTGGTCCGATGTCTCGACTGCGCTGCCGAAGAGCGGCATCGTTGAATCGCCGGAGCAGCGGCGGCAGGAGATGGACGAGTGCTACGCCACCTTCACCCGCCTCTGGAACGAGCGCGTCAATGCGCCGCCGAAGAACGATTTGCTGTCGATGATGGCGCATAGCGACGCCACCCGGCACATGGATCCCGACAATCTGATGGGCAACATCATCCTGCTCATCGTCGGCGGCAACGACACCACCCGCAACACCATGAGCGGCTCGGTGCTGGCGCTGCACGAGCATCCCGACCAATTCAGGAAACTGAAGGAGAACCCTGATCTGATCGACACCATGGTGCCGGAGGTGATCCGCTGGCAGACCCCGCTCGCGCATATGCGGCGCACCGCGCTGGTCGATACCGAGATCGGCGGCAAGACCATCAAAAAGGGCGACCGCGTCGTGATGTGGTACGTCTCGGGCAACCGTGACGACGAGGTGATCGAGCGGCCCGACGAATTCATCATCGACCGCGCCCGGCCGCGCATCCACCTGTCGTTCGGCTTCGGCATTCACCGCTGCGTCGGCATGCGGCTCGCTGACCTGCAGCTCAAGATCGTCTGGCAGGAGATGCTGAAGCGCTTCGACCGAATCGAGGTGGTCGGCGAGCCGAAGCGGGTCTATTCCAGCTTCGTGCGCGGGATCGAGTCGCTGCCGGTGCGGATTCCGGGCTGACGATAAACCGCGCTTGCACGAGCTATTTTAATCCGATCACCATCGAATCCGGACCGACCAGCGGTTCGACCCACGTTCTTGAGAATCCTGCGTCACGCATCCAGGCCTGACAGTCCTCCCCCGTATAATCGAACCCACCGGGAGTCTCGATCAGCATATTCAGGCTCATCATGAGACCGAAGGCGTTGGTGCGGCGATCATCATCGATGAGGGCATCATAAACGACGACGGCGCCGCCTTTTGGAAGCGCATCGTGGCGGGAACCATGCCCTGAGCTGCACCGAGATCCATGAAAGTCTTGTAGTCTCTCCACGGGAAATTGGCGGCGATCGCGCCAGCCGGCCCCGCGCTGATTGCGCTCATCGCACTCAAAAATCCGCGCAATTCGACGGCACTCAGGAGTGTTTTGGATGCCCAAAAGCCCAAACCAACCTGCATAATATGTTCCGGTGTTGCTGCGCTCACGGCGTGGTCCTCAACTTGGCTGTCACCAGGTGCACCAGAATGGTTGCGAGGTCTCGCTGTGGCGTCATTTCATAGCGGCAAAGCGGTTGCCATCGCAAGATTCGGCTCGGGTCAGACGTCCCGTGGTCATGCGGGAAAAAGGGCCGAGAATCCTGCGACTCTCGGCCCTTTTGCGATTGTCCGAAGCCGGCTGGACCAATGGGAATCGGCTCAGCTACGACATCGGTCTCAAGACTAGTCCTTGTTGAAGACGTCGTGCCCGAAGGTCGCGTACCGCAGGTCCGGCTGGGCAGCGAAGCCCAAATGGCCGTGCCCGTCATCGCCGCCCTGGTCGATGCCGAGCAAATCTTCGTAGCTGCGCAGCGCCGAGAAGTGGTTGTATTGGCCGACGCTGTTGACGCTGCCGGGCGCAATGTGGCGCGCGTTGAACAATACGGCGCCGATCTTGCCGCCGCCCGGATAGACCCCCGTGGTGGTCGGGGCTTTCTCAGCACCGAGGAATCCGAGAAGCGGGCTATAGCCGAAATTGCTTATATTCGGCCCTGTCGGGTAATTGCAGATAGCCGAATGATACGAATTGGTCAGATCGCACGCCGCGGTGTCGGCTAGCGGGTTGCCCTCGTCGAAGGTCAGAACCACGAGCAGTTCGCCTTCTTTGTAGGCGGGCGAGGCCAGGATCATCGGCATCCAGTGCTTGAGCCAAAGATCGGCGCCGACGAGACCGCCAGCGGAACCGCCCTCGGTATTGGGACCCTGGCAGATAGCATCGTGGCCGTCGTTGCACAGATTGGGCGTCACGAACATGAATCTTGGAGTGGTCTCGCGGCGTTGCAGGTCCTGATAAAGGTGCCCCGAGAATACGTCCGCGCCGTTCGGCCCAGTGCCGACGCTCACTTTGCCCAGCGGGACGACGTGAGCGTCACAACGCGCCTGATTGTCAATAACGCTGTGGAAATACATGAACCCGTTGTGCCGTGTTGCATACTGATCGGAAGCGGTCGCAGAATTGGTCGTGTCGACGCCGTCCAGCGCGGGATGACCGCAGTCGGTACCGCCGAGTGGATCGGGAGTGCCGCCGTCGCGACTTGTCGTGTTGCCCATATCCTCCGAATACTGCCGCCACAGGATGTGCCCCGGCCTATACTTCACGCCTGACGCAGTGAAGGCGACTTGGTCATACTTCTCATCGAGTTGGTCGCCGATTGTCCGGGCGGCATTTTTCCTCGGAGAGGTCTCAAACGACCCCACGGGCGCGGGGTAGATGCAGCCGTCGCCTACCACTTGGCCTGGAAAAGACGAATTGTTGGCGTCCGTGCCCGGCGAGACGTCGAAATACATGCCGGTCAGATTGGTCGGCGAGAAAGTCGCGGCATTGATGCAGTCGCTATTGGTCGACGGTGTAGAGCCCTGGCCCGAGATCTGGGCGATGTAATTGTCCAGGCTGACGTGGCCCGTTGCATACCAATCCGGGATCAATTCGCCCTGTTTCAGGAGTGTGTCGTTGAGATACTTCGCTGGAGAAGCTGGCCCGAACGTCGTTCCCTCGCTCTCGTTCTCCAGCTTAATCACCAGGATGTTTTTGATCCCCTCGCCCGGCTTGTGTTCATGCTCATCCGCCGAGGCAGGTGCCGGCGTAGCGGCCACGCATAGCCCGGCGACCACGGCGCCATTCACGGCATGGCGCAGCATGCCCCAAATATTCGTCGCAAAGTTCATCGAAACCTCCCCAAAAAAAGTAATTTATGCGGCGGCTCGTGTATGCGGGATGACGGACGCAAGACAGTACGTTAACGGAAATATTCCGTTGGGCATGCGCGAGCATCACACTCGTAGGTTTAACGTGGCTGGCCTGAATTTCCCCTACCCGCCCCCTCGACCCGGTCTGGCCAATCTTCGGCGTTCTCGATTTGATACGCGAGGGACGCGGAGGCGGCGCGACCTACCCCAACCTGCATTACGAAGTCCGCCAATCCTCGCACATTTCCATTCGGGCGGCCCATAGCAAGACCATTCGCCTTGCCGGGCTGCCGGAACCGCGACGACGAGGTGATCGACCGGCCCGACGAATTCATCATCGACCGCGCCCGCCCGCGCATCCACCTGACCTTCGGCTTCGGCATCCACCGCTGCGTCGGCATGCGGCTCGCCGAGCTGCAGCTCAAGATCGTCTGGCAGGAGATGCTGAAGCGCTTCGACCGCATCGAGGTGGTCGGCGAACCGAAGCGGGTTTATTCCAGTTTCGTGCGCGGGATCGAATCGCTGCCGGTGCGGATTCCGAGCTGACTACCCGGGTCGGCATGTTCGGTCTGGTCGAAAAGCTATTTTAATCCGATCACCATCGAATCCGGACCGACCAGTGGTTCGACCCACGTTCTTGAGAATCCTGCGTCACGCATCCAGGCCTGACAGTCCTCCCCCGTATAATCGAACCCACCGGGAGTCTCGATCAGCATATTCAGGCTCATCATGAGACCGAAGGCGTTGGTGCGGCGATCATCATCGATGAGGGCATCATAAACGACGACTGCGCCGCCTTTTGGAAGCGCATCGTACACCTTGTGTAAAAGCATCTTCTTCTGGGCGAGGTCCCAATCATGGAGGATATGACCCATGATGATGACATCAACTTTCGGCAGCGGGTCTTCGAAGAAATTTCCACCGTGAAACCGCACGCGGTCCTGCACGCCGCGATGAGCGATGAATTCCTCGAAGACGTGCTTGACCGGGGGAAGGTCGAAACCGATACCAGTGAGGTGGGGATGGGCGCTGGCGAGTGTGGCGGGAACCATGCCCTGAGCTGCACCAAGATCCATGAAGGTCTTGTAGTCTCGCCACGGGAAATTGGCGGCGATCGCGCCAGCCGGCCCCGCGCTGATTGCGCTCATCGCACTCAAAAATCCGCGCAATTTTCCCGAATCGGCATACATCGCCACGAAGGGGCTTTCTCCTCCACCCTTGCTCTCGTTCTGCAATTCGCCGGTGCGCAGGGCCTCCGTGAGCGCCCCCCAGAAGCCGTAGAGACGGGCATTCGCCATCTCCAGGGCACCGCCGATATAGGATGGCTTGGCTCGATCGAGAAAGAGGTCCGTGTCTACGGTGTTGCTGTAGATGCCGTTGTCGCGCTCCAGCAATCTGAGCGCCACCAGCGTATCGAAAAAGTCTCGGGCTGATCGCGGATGCAGCGCAAGTTTTCCTTGAAGAGTCGGCAGATCGGCCGGTGCATTGGCCAGAGTGCTGAACACACCCAGTTCGACAGCACTCAGGAGTGTTTTGGATGCCCAAAAGCCCAAACCAACCTGCATAATGTGTTCCGGTGTTGCTGCGCTCACGGCTTGGTCCTCGAATTGGCTGTCGCCTGGTGCACCAGGATGGTTGCGGGGTCTCGCTACGGAGCGCACGGTCGGCACGGTAAACGAGCCCTGCTACGGAGGAATTGCAGGGATTGGATGTCGCGTTACATCCGTAACACGGCGACTGTAACACGGCGACGGGCGGCAATGCGCGCACCGCGAGGCTCGCGAGAAACGGCGCAAGTGGACCTTTACCCTGACCCCGCGATTTTACCGAACCCGCTCGAGAACTTGTTCGAAACGATCCCGGTCGTTCTTGAACGCCAGGCGTCAGTTCGCTTGTGCAGCCGACCCAAGCCGGTGTTATTCCGCTTTGGCTCGCCGTCCGACCGGGCATGAGTGGATGCGCCGTTCGAGCGCTTGATGTCGTACGGCTCCGCGCTTCGGCATCCACTGCTGCGTCGGCATGCGGCTCGCCGAGCGGCAGCTCATGATCGTCTGGCAGGAGATGCTGAAGCGCTTCGATCGGATCGAACTGGTCGGCAATTGCTGGTGCCGGCGAACCGAACGTGCTTTGGTACCGCATGGCCGAACCGACCCCGGAACAAGTCGCGCAGCTTACGCGCGCGTTCGAGCAATTCACGCGCCGATTCAAGGTGGCTGAAGCGGCGGCGGCCGCCGACAATGCCCTCAACGCGCTGGATGCCGAGACGCTGGTGTTTGCCGGCGAGAATCCCGGTTGCGGCATCGGCGATGTCGCCCGCTATCTCAACGTCGCCATGACGACCATGTCTTCCGCCATCGACCGGCTGGTGCGGAAGGATCTGATCGAGCGCGGCCGGCCCGAGGACGATCGCAGATCGGCAGCGCTGACCGTCACCGACAAGGGGCGGCAAGCGGTCGAGGATCACATTGCCGCTTACCGCGAAGCGTGCCGCGTCATGCTGCGTGCACTCGATCCGCGGGAACGACGCGAACTGATCCGGCTGACGGAAAAGATCGCCAGATCCGAACCTTGAATACTACGAACTTCGTACTATCCTATGCTCCTCCCTGGCTCGCTCCGGAGCCGGTTTCGAATGGAGGCGCCGATGGCAATCGTCATCAATGGAACCGAATATCCGTTACCGGACGACCCCAGGGTTTCGCTGCTTGACCTGCTCCGTGAGCGGCTGGGGCTGACCGGTACAAAGCTCGGCTGCAATCAAGGAGGATGCGGTGCTTGCACCGTCATCGTCGACGGAGCGCGGGTGCTGTCCTGTCTGACACTGGCGGTCCAGGCCAACGGGCGCGAGGTGCAAACCATCGAGGCCATCGCGGGGGAGGACGGCGGACTTCATCCGCTGCAACAGGCGTTCATCGCGCATGATGGTCTCCAGTGCGGCTATTGCACACCGGGCCAGATCTGCTCCGCCATCGCAATGGTCGCAGAGTTGCGAAGGGGCGACCCCAGCTACGTGACAGACGACCTCGCCGAAGGCCCGAAGGGCACGACACGCCAGGAAATACGCGAACGCATGAGCGGCAATCTGTGCCGGTGTGGCGCGCATAACGGGATCGTCGAAGCGATCGAGGAGATGCTGACCGGAGGCGCGGCATGAGACCGTTCGAATATCGGCAGGCAGCCGACCGCAGCGAAGCGTTGTCCATCGCGGCCACCGAGAGCGCTCGCTACCTTGGCGGCGGCACCAATCTGGTGGACTTGATGCGGCAGAATATCGAAGCGCCTGCCGCGCTGGTCGACGTTTCTCGTTTGCCCGGCACCATCGAGGATACGCCAAACGGTGGCCTGTTGATCGGCGCGGCCGTCCGCAACAGCGTCGTCGCCGCGCATCCCGCCGTGCGGACACGCTATCCGATGCTGTCGCGGGCGCTCCTCGCGGGCGCCTCGGCACAAATTCGCAACATGGCGACCGTCGGAGGCAATATCCTGCAGCGGACGCGTTGCGCTTATTTCTACGACGCTGCCGGATCTCGCTGCAACAAGCGCAGCCCTGGCACCGGCTGCGACGCCATCGGCGGTTTCAACCGCTATCATGCCATTTTCGGCGCGTCGGAGCACTGCATCGCGACGCATCCCTCGGACATGTGCGTGGCGCTTGCGGCGCTCGACGCGACGATACATCTCGCCGGCCCAGACGGCGAGCGCAGCGTCCCGCTGCTCGACTTCCATCGATTGCCCGGTGACCGTCCGGAAATCGAGACGATCGCGCGGCCGGGCGAACTGATCACGGCGGTCGAACTCGCCGCGAGCCCCGCCGCGGCGAATTCGCGATATCGCAAGGTGCGCGACCGTTCGAGCTATGCCTTCGCGCTGGTTTCGGTCGCAGCAGGACTGGAAGTCGTGGATGGAAAAATCCAGGACGTGCGGATCGCCCTCGGCGGCGTTGCGCCGAAGCCATGGCGTGCCGCGCAAGCTGAACAACTTCTGCGCGGCCAGGCTCCGACGAGAGAGCTTTTCCTCGCGGCAGCCGATGCCGAACTCGCCGCGGCCAAATCCTTCGACGGCAACGTCTTCAAGATCGAGCTCGCAAAAAGAACCATCGCCGCCATGCTCGGCGAACTCACGGGAGTGGACGCATGAGCAAGCTGCAGAACGCCATCGTCGGCGGGGTCCGCACCGCGATGGGCTATGTCCCCGCGAGCTGGTTGCCCGGCGGCACGCCGGACCCGTTGATCGAAAAGCGGGTGAATCTCGGCACTCAGCAGCCGCGGGTCGATGGCCCCGACAAGGTGCGGGGCATCGCGCGCTTTGCCGCCGAGGTGCGGATGGACCGGCTGCTCTACGCCGCCTGCGTCCACTCGACCGTCGCGCGGGGCCGGATCGTTGCGCTCGAGGTCTCCACAGCCGAGGCTGCGCCCGGCGTGGCGCTGGTGATGACGCATCGCAATGCGCCGAAAATGGCGATGCCTCCGCCGATCGGGCTGACCAACCTCAAGGCTGCAGGTAACAACATCCTGCCCGTGATGCAGGACCCCGAAATTCGCTGGAATGGGCAGGCAGTTGCAGTCGTGCTCGCCGAAACACAGGAGCAGGCCGACCACGCTGCGTCGCTGATCCAGGTGCGCTACGAAGCGGCCGCTGCGCGCACACGGTTCGAGGACGCCAAGGCCGATGCACGCACGCCCGACTCGCTCATGATCGAGAAGAATCGGCTGAAGCGAGGCGACGTCAAAGCGGCGTTCCAGGCGGCGGCGCGCAGCGTCGACGCGGTTTATCGTACCCCCTGGCATAACCACAATCCGATCGAACCGAACGCCGCGACGATTGCCTGGGACGGTGACCGGCTGATTGTGCATGACGCGACCCAGATGCTGAACGGCACCGCCGGTTCGCTCGCAAAAGTGTTCGGCCTCAAGGAATCGCAGGTGTTCGTCAGTTCGCCCTTTGTCGGCGGCGGGTTCGGCGGGAAAGCCCTGTGGGATCACCAGATCCTGGGCGCTGCGGCGGCCAAGCTCGCCGGCCGGCCGGTGCGGATCACTCTTTCGCGCGCAGGAATGCACCGCCTGATCGGCGGCCGCTCGCGGACCGAGCAACGCGTTGCTCTCGCCGCCGATGCCGACGGCAAGCTCAAGGGAGTGATCCACCACGGTTTTTCGGTGAAGCCGCAGCACAGCGCCTGCGACGAGGCATTCACCCTGACGAGCCGCTCGCTCTACGCGTCGGAAAGCTTCGATATCGTGCAGCATACGCTGGACCTCGACGTGCTTGCGAACACCTTCATGCGTGCGCCCGGAGAGGCTGTCGGCACGTTCGCGATTGAATGCGCCATGGACGAACTGGCCTACGGCCTCGCGATGGATCCGATCGAGCTCAGGCGCCGCAACGTCCCGGACAAAGACCCGGTGAGCGGGGCGCCGCACTCCCAAAGCGACTTGATGCGGGCCTACGACCTCGGAGCCGAGCGATTCGGCTGGAAGCGCCGCGCGACCGAACCGCGATCGCGCCGGCAGGGCGAGTGGCTGATCGGGATGGGCTGCGCGACCGGATCCTTTCCATATGCCCGGATGCCCGGCATGTCGGTGCGGATCACCATCGACGGCAACGGTCATGCGACCGTATCGAGCGCCGCACACGAGATGGGCATGGGCACCGCGACCGTGCAGCAACAGCACGCAGCGGATCGCCTCGGCCTGCCGCTGGAGAGCGTCACGGTCAAGATCGGTGACACCAGCCTGCCCTTCGGCAGCTTCGCTGGAGGATCGTCGCAGACCGCCTCGCTCGGCGCGGCAATCGGCGCGGCCAGCAGCAAGCTCGCCGGCGAATTGCTGCGCCTGGCAGGCAACGACACGCCTCTTGCGGGCCTCAGGGCGGCCGATGTTGAATTCGCGAACGGCGGCCTGCAGAAGCTCGACGAGCCTTCCCGTCACGAAAGCTTCGTGTCGATCCTCCGCCGCGCGGCGCGCAGTGACATCAGCGTCATGGGCGAGAGCAGCGCTCCTCTCGAGATGCTCAAGTTCTCGATGCATTCCAGATCGGCTATCTTTTGCGAGCTTGGCGTCAGCCAGGTGACCGGAGAGGTTCGCGTCGACCGTCTCGTTGGCAGCTTCGATTGCGGCCGCATTCTCAACCCCAAAACCGCGGCAAGCCAGTTCCGGGGCGGCATGATCATGGGAATCGGCATGGCGTTGACCGAGGAGACTTTGCTTGATGAACGTACCGGGCGGATCGTCAGCGCCTCGATCACGGACTATCATGTGCCGGTCCACCTCGACGTGCCGGAGATCGACGTGCTGTGGACCGACATCCCGGATCCGCGCACGCCCATGGGAGCGCGCGGTATCGGCGAAATAGGCATTACGGGCGTTGCGGCTGCCATCGCCAACGCCGCGTTCAACGCCACCGGAAAGCGCGTTCGCGAACTCCCGCTGACGCCGGAGAAATTTCTGTCCGTCTGACCACGCCAATGTCTCTCGGGAGCATCGAGCGATTTGGCGAAGCCTGTCCAGTTGCGGCAAGTCTTCAACACGGCTCAGGCACTCAGCGGTCCATCGCGGCCGCCTATAGAATTCCGGCATAGCTGCGCGAGCCAGATGCGAAGTGAATAGAGCCTTCGCTTGCCCTAAGCCTTCGGTGAGGACGCGCCCATGCGCGCCCCGAGCCGAGGCCAAGATGGACCAGATTGCCGTTCACCAGGACAATGCGACCGGCCGGGACTGGCCGGTTGCGATCTATCGCACGCTGAAGGAATTTGGCGTGGCCCAAGTGTCCTACGTCCCTGATGCGGGACATTCGAAGCTGATCAAGCTGTCGCACGCGGATATTGATATCAAGACCACGGTGCTGACGACCGAGGAGGAAGGCGTGGCGCTGGCCGCTGGCGCGTGGCTCGGCGGCGATCGCGCGGTGCTCTTGATGCAATCGAGCGGCGTCGGCAATTGCATCAACATGCTCTCGCTGATGGCGAGCTGCCGCTTTCCGTTCCTGACACTCGTGACGATGCGCGGAGAATGGGCCGAGTTCAATCCGTGGCAGATACCGATGGGCAGGGCGACGCCGCAGGCCTTCGAAATCATGGGCGCGACCGTGCTGCGGCTGGACAACCCTGATGACGCCGAGGAGGTGATCTCGGCCGCCGCCTCGCTCGCCTATGACGGCGACCAGCAGGTCGCGGTGCTGATCTCGCAACGGATGATCGGCCGCAAGAAGTGGACAAAGGAGACGCATTGATGTCACCACCAACAGGCACACTCGATCGCCGCGCCGCCGTGAAGGCGTTGCTCGCAGACCGCGGCGACCTGCTCGTGATCTCCGGGCTCGGCTCCTCGACCTACGATGTGTTCGACGCCGGCGAACATCCCGGCAATTTCTATCTGTGGGGCGCGATGGGTGGCGCTGCGATGGTTGGCCTCGGCCTCGCGCTGGCGCAGCCGCAGCGACCGGTGCTTGTCGTCACCGGTGACGGCGAGCAGCTGATGGGGATCGGCAGCCTGCTGACGATCGCGACCAAGCAGCCCGGCAATCTCTCGATCGCCGTGCTCGACAACGGCCATTTCGGCGAGACCGGAATGCAGCTCAGCCATTCCGGCCTCGGTGCCAAACTGGAAGTGATCGCTGATGGCGCAGGCATCGCCTCGGTTACCGAGATCGCCGATATGGCCGGCGTCGAAAGCTTCCGCGCAAGCTTGCGGGATATGCGCGGCGGCCCGCGCCTGGCGCGGATCAGGATTGCGGCCGGTGAGGTCGAGCGCGCGCTGCCGCCGCGCGACGGCACCTATCTCAAAAACCGCTTTCGCGGCCATCTCGGCTTCGCGGTGACGTGATGCGAAGACGCGCTCAGGCGAGCTGGATATCCCAGAGACCCTCGGCGCGGCAGGCGGCGACCTCGTCGCGCAGCAGCTTTGCGATCAGCGTGATCGCGGTCGAGCCGGGATGCTCGACCGGCGAAGCCAGCGTCAGCTCGCGCCGCGGCGCGGGCCGTGCGATCGGCGCGGTTTCGAGCCGGCCGTCCGCGACTTCGGCGCGTACCGAGGATGGTGGCAGCAGCGTGTATCCCAGCCCCTCCTCGACCAGGCTGGTCAGCACGCGGAACGAATCCGCCTCGAGCTTGACGTCGAGGTCGATCTTTTTCTTCGCAGCCGCATGTTCGAGCAGCGCACGAAGGCCGTGCGAATGACTCGGCAGCACCAGGCGCTGGCGCATCAGCCAGCCGAACTCGACCTGCTTCTTCTGCTTCAGCCCGCTGCCGTGCGGGCCGACCGCGACGATCGAGTCGCGGCCGAGACTCTGCACCGCCAGATGCAGATCGACCGACGGCCCATAGATCACGGCAAGGTCCATCTCGCCGCGATGCAGCCACTCGATCAGGTGCCCGCTGTAGCTCTCGACGATGCAGAGCGAGATTCCGGGATAGCGCTCCACGGTGCGCCGCGCCAGCCGCGCCGAGATCACGCAGCTCACCGTCGGCACCAGCCCGAGCACCACGCGCCCGGACGGCGCGCCGCCGGCGGACTGGATGTCGTCCCGGATCTGATCGATCTGCCGCACGATACCGCTGGTGCGCGCAAGCAGCAGCCGGCCGGCGTCGGTCAGCACCATGCCGCGGCCGTTGCGCGTGAACAGATCGGTGCGCAGCTCGTGCTCGAGCAGCTTGATCTGACGGCTCAGCGCCGGCTGCGCGACCCGCAACGTATCGGACGCCTTGCTCAGACTCCCGAGTTCCGCAACGCAGGCAAACGTCCTAAGCTGGCGGAAATCCATACTTGCCAATCCTGGAAGGCAGGTTCATACGCTATAACAAAACAGCATAGGGAGTTTACCGGGGCCCCACAATGGCGGGCGCTTTGCCCGCAAGATTCTGGTTTTGACGCGTTTTCTTCACGCGAACCGGTCCCCACTTCGCGCGAAAACGCTCTGCTGCAACCTCTCGGCAAGAAGCAACAATGACCGCACACGACCCACAGATCGACGAGCATTCCGACATCCGCGACGCGGTGGCAAAGCTCTGCGCGCAGTTTCCTGGCGAATACTGGCGCAAGCTCGATCGCCAGATGGCCTATCCGAAGGAATTCGTCGATGCGCTGACGGAAGCCGGCTATCTCTCGGTGCTGATCCCCGAGGAATATGGCGGCGCCGGCCTGAAACTGTCGGCGGCCGCCGCGATCCTGGAAGAGATCCAGCGTGCGGGCTGCAATGGCGGCGGCTGCCACGCCCAGATGTACACGATGGGCACTGTACTGCGGCACGGCAATGATGCGCAGAAGGCGAAGTACCTGCCGAAGGTCGCGACCGGCGAGTTGCGGCTGCAGGCGTTCGGCGTCACCGAACCGACCAGCGGCACCGACACCTCCTCGCTGAAAACTTTTGCCAAGCGCGACGGCGACCATTACGTCGTCAACGGCCAGAAGATCTGGACCAGCCGCGCCGAATATTCCGACCTGATGGTCCTGCTCGCGCGCACCACGCCGAAGGATCAAGCCAAGAAGCGCACCGACGGGCTCTCGGTGTTCATCGTCGACATGCGCGAAGCGAAGGGTCACGGCCTGGAGATCCGCCCCATCCGCACGATGATGAACCACGCCACGACCGAAGTGTTCTTCACCGACATGAAGGTGCCGGCGGAGAATCTGATCGGCGAGGAAGGCAAGGGTTTCCGTTACATCCTCTCCGGCATGAATGCCGAGCGCATCCTGATCGCGGCCGAATGCGTCGGCGATGCCAAGTGGTTCATCGCCAAGGCCACCAACTACGCCAAGGAGCGTAGCGTGTTCGGCCGGCCGATCGGCCAGAACCAGGGCGTCCAGTTCCCGATCGCCAAGGCCTATGCCTCGATGCGCGCGGCCGAGTTGATGGTGAAGGAAGCCACGCGCAAATATGAGGCCGGCCTCGACTGCGGCGCCGAGGCCAACATGGCCAAGATGCTGGCGGCGGATGCGTCGTGGGAAGCGGCCAATGCCTGCGTGCAGACCCATGGCGGCTTCGGCTTCGCGGAAGAGTATGATGTCGAGCGCAAGTTCCGTGAGACCCGGCTCTACCAGGTGGCGCCGATCTCGACCAATCTGATTTTGTCCTTCGTGGCCGAGCATGTGCTCGGCATGCCCCGCTCCTACTGAGTTCGCACCATGTTGCCGCTTGAGGGATTGACCGTCATCGCCGTCGAACAGGCGGTTGCCGCGCCGTTCTGCTCGTCGCGCCTGGCCGATGCCGGCGCCCATGTCATCAAGATCGAGCGTCCCGAGGGCGATTTCGCCCGCGGCTACGACGCCGCAGCAAAGGGCCAGAGCAGCTATTTCGTCTGGCTCAACCGCGGCAAGGATTCGGTGGTGATCGATCTGTCCACCAAGGGAGGCCGTGCCACGCTTGAGCAATTGATCGCAAGCGCCGACGTGCTGCTGCAGAACCTCAAACCTGGCTCGATGGACAAGCTCGGCTTCTCGCGCGAGCGGCTGCGCAAGGACTATCCAAAGCTGATCATGTGCACCATATCAGGCTATGGCGACACCGGCCCCTATGCCGACCGCAAGGCCTATGATCTCCTGATCCAGGCCGAGAGCGGCCTCGCCTCGCTCACCGGCGGACCGGAAGGCGCCTCGCGCGTCGGCATGTCGATCGTCGACGTCGCCACCGGCGCGACCGCGCATGCCTCGATCCTCGAAGCGCTGATCGGCCGCGGCCGTACCGGGCAAGGCGCCGACATCCGGATCTCGATGTTCGACGTGATGGCCGACTGGCTCACCGTGCCGCTGCTCAATGCCGAAGACGGCAAGCCGCCGCAACGCATCGGCCTTGCCCATCCCTCGATCGCCCCCTATGGCGTGTTCCGCTCGAAGGACGGCAAGGAGATCCTGATCTCGATCCAGAGCGAGCGCGAGTGGCAGAAACTTTGCGCCGACGTGCTCGGCCAGCCCGATTTGCCCAACGATCCGCGCTTCACCAACATGGTCGAGCGCGTGCGCAACCGCGCGCAGACCGACCGGTTCGTCGGCGACAGTTTCGGCAGGCTGACGCGTGACGAATTGCTGGCGAAGCTCGCAGAGGCCGACATCGCGTTTGCCGAGGTCAATACCATGGCCGACCTCGCCACGCACCCGCATCTCCGCCGCATCGAGGTCGACACGCCGAAGGGCCGCGTCGCCTACCCGGCGCCGGCCGCGATCTTCATGGGCGAAGACAGGCATTACGGCGCGGTGCCTGCCATCGACGAGCGCACGACGAAACGTTCTTAAAGAACTCCTGTCCGGGACAATCTCATGAGCGACACACTCGACCTCGATCATCTCCGCCAGTGGATCGGCCGCAGCACTGATGCAACTGACGTCGTCACCGCGCATCTGGTGATGGGTCTGCGCGCAACGCTGTTCCAGGAGATCGGCGAGCCGAAGCCGGGCGATGCCGCGCCATGGACCACGCATTGGTGCCTCGGCCAGCCGGTGTTTCCGATGTCGCAGCTTGGCCCCGACGGCCACCCGACCCGCGGCGGCTTCCTGCCGCCGGTGCCGCTGCCGCGCCGGATGTGGGCCGGTGGCGAGCTGGAGTTCCTCGATGCCTTGCGCGTCGGCGACACGCCGAAGCGGACCTCGCGCATATCAGATGTCACGGTGAAGACCGGTTCGACCGGCACGCTGTGCTTCGTCTCGATCAATCACGAGGTGACGACGTCGCGCGGCATCGCGATCCGCGAGCGGCAGGATATCGTCTATCGCGAGATGACCGCGCCATCGCCATCGGCCGCGCCCGCCAAGGCTCCGCCGCCTCCGCCGGTCGCACAGCATCGCGAGAGTCACGTCTCCGATCCGGTGCTGCTGTTCCGCTACTCGGCGCTGACCTTCAACGGCCACCGCATCCATTACGATCGCGACTACGTCACCAAGGTCGAGGGCTATCCGGGCCTGATCTTCCACGGCCCGCTGCAGGCCTCCTTCATCGTCGAATTCGCCGCCAAGCTGCATGGCGGCCAACCGCCGAAGAAGTTCGTCTATCGCGGCGTGCAGCCGCTGTTCGAGGGCAGCGAGTTCTCGGTCAATGCCACCGACAAGGACGGCGGCCTGGAGTTGTGGATCGCGAATGCGGAAGGGCAGCCGACCATGAAGGGCACGGCGAGCTGGTAAGGCCTTGACTAAGCCGTCGTTGCGAGCGAAGCGAAGCAATCCATATCTCCCACGCGGAAGCTATGGATTGCTTCGTCGCTTTCGCTCCTCGCAATGACGGAGTGTGAAATGAGCCTTGGGAGTCACGTCATGTCGTCCCGCAAGCCCGCCGCCAGCAAATCCGTCACCGTCAAGGACGCCACCTTCGGCCTGTTGCGCGCGTTCGGCATCAGACGCGTCTTCGGCAATCCCGGCTCGACCGAGCTGCCGTTCCTGAGCGACTGGCCTGATGACATCGACTATGTGCTCGGCCTGCAGGAGGCCTCGGTCGTCGGTATGGCCGACGGTTACGCGCAGGCAACCCGCAACGCCGGTTTCGTCAATTTGCATTCGGGCGCGGGCGTCGGCAACGCGCTCGGCAACATCTACACCGCCCATCGCAACCAGACGCCGCTGGTCATCACCGCCGGACAGCAGGCGCGCAGCATCCTGCCGCTGCAGGCCTTCCTCTACGCCGAGCGCGCGTCGGAGTTTCCGCGGCCTTATGTGAAATACAGCGTCGAACCCGCGCGCGCCGAAGACGTGCCGGCCGCGATCGCGCGCGCCTATTATGTCGCGATGCAGCCGCCCTGCGGACCAACTTTCGTCTCGGTGCCGATCGATGACTGGAACCACGCGACGCAGCCGATCGAGGCGCGCCAGGTCAGCCGCGAGCTCGGTCCGGATGCTTCAGCCATGAACGCGCTGGGGGCAGCGCTTGCCGGCAGCAAGCGGCCGGCCCTCGTCGTCGGTCCCGGGGTCGATCGTGCCGAGGCCGTCGACCTCATGGTCAAGGTTGCCGAGCGATCAAAAGCGGCGGTCTGGGTCAGCCCGTTCTCGGCGCGCTGCTCGTTCCCGGAACGTCATCCGCAATTCGCGGGCTTCCTGCACGCCTCGCCCGGCCAGCTTTCGGACGCGTTGCGCGAGCACGATGTCGTGGTCGTGATCGGCGCGCCGGTCTTCACCTTCCATGTCGAGGGCCACGCCGCGATCTTCGACGGCGCCACCACGATCTTCCAGATTACCGATGATCCGACCGCCGCCGCCGTGACGCCGGTAGGCCAAAGCATCGTCGCGACCATGAAGCCGGCCCTGACGATGCTGCTCGATCTTCTGCCGGACACCAAGCGCGCCGTCCATACCGGCCGTACGCTGCCGCCGCCGCCAGCCGCGGCAGATCCGATCCCGGTCGAATACGTGCTGCACGCGCTTTCCGCGGCGATGGGGCCGCAGGATGTGCTGGTGGAGGAAGCCCCGTCACACCGGCCCGCGATGCAGAAATTCATGCCGATGCGCGGCCAGGACAGTTTCTACACCATGGCGAGCGGCGGCCTCGGCTACAGCCTGCCCGCCGCGGTCGGCATCGCGCTGGGTCGCCGCGAGGCGCGCACGGTCTGCCTGATCGGTGACGGCTCGGCGATGTACTCGATCCAGGCGTTGTGGACCGCCGCCCAGCGCAAGCTGCCTCTGACCGTAGTCATCCTCAACAATTCCGGCTACGGCGCGATGCGCTCGTTCAGCCAGGTGATGCAGGTGCGCAATGTGCCGGGACTCGACCTGCCCGGCATCGATTTCGTCAAGATCGCCGAGGGCATGGGCTGCGACGCGGTGCGGGTGACGAATTCGGCCGAGCTGACCAACGCCTACAAGCGCGGGCTGTCGCATCAGGGCGTGAGCCTGATCGAGGTGATGGTGGATTCCGCGGTGCCGATGCTCTACGCACAGAAGGGTTGAGGCACACCCTCCCCGTCATTGCGAGCGAAGCGAAGCAATCCATGCACCCGCATACGCGGACGGATGGATTGCTTCGTCGCTAACGCTTCTCGCAATGACGGGAGAGCGCGAGCGTCACGACCCGCCTTACTTCCCGTAGCTCTCCCGCATCTTCGCCTGGATCTTGGCCATGCCGCCGATCCAGCGGTCGTAATTCTCGGTCTTCTTGCGCATGTAGCCGAGCACCTGGGGGTGCGGCAGGATCAGGAAGGTCTCCTCGTCGAGCCCCTTCAGCACGTCCTGCGCGACCCGCTCCGGCGTCAGGTCGCCGTCGCCGGATTGCGGGCCCTTGGGGATCGAGCGCAGCATGTTGGTGTCGACGCCCTGCGGGCAGAGGATCGAGACCTTGATGTTGTCGGCGCGATGCGAGATCGCGAGGTTTTCGGCGAAGCCGACCGCGGCATGCTTGGTCGTCGAGTAGGCCGGGCTGCCGACCTGCGACAGCAGACCCGCCGCGGAGATCGTGTTGAGGAAATACCCGCCGCCCCGCGCCTTCATGCGCGGCACCAGGTGCCGCGCCGCGTAGACATGCGCCATGACGTGGATCGCCCAGCTCCGTGACCACGGCTCGTCCGAGGCGCCGCCGGCATTCACCGACAGCGGATCGAAGCCGCCGCCGATGCCGGCATTGGAGCAGAACAGCGCTATCGGGCCGAACATGCGCTCGGTCTCGTCGATCACATGCAGGATGTTCTTCTCCTGCCCGACATCGCATTTGAACGCCGCGCCGCCGACCGACGCTGCAACCGCTTCCGCATGTCCATGGTCGAGATCGACGACCACGACCCTGGACGCGCCTGCGGCGTGGAACGCCTCGCACATCGCCTTGCCGATGCCGTTGCCACCGCCGGTGACCACCACGATTTTACCCGCCACCTGCATGGCCATCCTCCCGGAATCTTGATGTTAGAGGGAGTATGATAGCCCATCCGCCGCCGTTGGCGAGAGCTTCAGCTCGCCAGCACGACGTCGAACACGGCCGTGTAGTGGCAGGCTGCGCCGAGCAGGACGAAGCAGTGCCAGATCGCGTTCTGGAAGCGCAGCCGCCGCCAGGCGTGGAAGATCACGCCGAGACTGTAGAGCACGCCGCCCGCGAGCACGAAGCCGAGCGCCATGGCCGGCAGCACCTTGACCACCGCGTTGTAGAGCATGATGCCGCTCCAGCCCATCGCGAGATAGAGCCCGACCGAGAGCCGGTCGAACCGGCCGGGATAGACCAGCTTCAGCCAGATGCCGACGATCGCCACGCACCACACACCGACGAGCAGCGCTATGGCGAAATAGCTGTCCTTCACTTCCATGATCAGGGGCGTGTAGGTCGCCGCGATCAACAAATAGATCGCCGAGTGATCGAAGCGGCGCAGCACCCATTTGGCGCGCGACACCGGCCAGAGATTATAGGTCGCCGACAGCACCAGCATCGCGAGCAGGCCGGCGACATAGACCGACACGACGGCAACGTCGAGCGGGCTGGCATAGACCGCGGTCAGCACGATCAGCGCAGTCGCCGCGACCAGCCCGAAGCAGACGCCGACGATGTGCACGACGCCATCAGCGATTACTTCGGCACGGTCGTAATTCCAGAGCACGGCGCCGGCCGCGTGGATCGAGTGCGACGCAAATTGCTTCAGGCGGAAGACCGTCATACGGGGAGGCTTTCCTCAGGGCGATAGAACATGGGTATCGCAGGTGCGAAGGTACGTTCAATCCTCTCGCCTGCAAAGGCGCCGGAAGTGTGAAGCTTGATTTCGGGCCGATTATCGCCATTTTGCGTGTGATCGCTCGCCCGTTTTTTGGGCTCCTCCCGCCGGATTTTCACTCAACGCGCCATGCCTCCCAGCTTTCTAGATATCGTCGAGGAAGCGCGGCTCTCGGCGCGGGCCCTGCTCGACTATGGCGAGGGGTTCTTCAACCCGACGGTACGGCTCGGCGTCACCGGCCTGTCGCGCGCCGGCAAGACCGTGTTCATCACGGCGCTGGTGCACGGGCTGACACGGGGCGGCCGCTTCCCGGTGTTCGAGGCCTATGCCTCGGGGCGGATCGCACGCGCCCGCCTGGAGCCGCAACCCGACGATGCGGTGCCGCGCTTTGCCTATGAGAACCATGTCCGCACCCTGATCGAGGACCGGCGCTGGCCGAATTCGACCACCGACATCTCCGAACTCCGGCTCGTGATCGACTACCAGCGGCAAAATGGCGCAGACCGCACGCTCACCCTCGATATCGTCGACTATCCCGGCGAGTGGCTGCTCGATCTGCCGCTGCTGAACAAGAGCTACGAGCAGTGGTCGGCCGAGAGCCTGGCGCTGTCCCGCGAGGCCTTGCGCGCCAAACTCGCCTCACCCTGGCACGACTATCTCGGGACGTTGCAGCCGGAGGGGCGCGAGAACGAACAGGCGGCGCTGACCGAAGCAAGGCTGTTCACCGATTATTTGCGCGCCTGCCGCGACGATCGCTTTGCGATGAGCCTGCTGCCGCCGGGCCGCTTCCTGATGCCAGGCAATCTCGCCGATACGCCGGCGCTGACGTTTGCACCGCTCGATGTGCCCGTCGACGGCAGCGCACCGGACGGCTCGTTGTGGGCGATGATGCGGCGGCGCTACGAGGCGTACAAGGATGTCGTGGTCCGACCATTCTTTCGCGATCATTTCGCGCGGCTGGATCGCCAGATCGTGCTGGCGGATGCACTCGCCGCATTCAACGCGGGCCCGGAGGCACTGCACGATCTCGAGGCCGCGCTCGCCGGTATCCTCGATTGCTTCCGGATCGGCCGCAGCACGATCATAAGCTCGCTGTTCCGGCCGCGCATCGACCGCATCCTGTTCGCGGCGACCAAGGCCGATCACCTGCACCACCAAAGTCACGACCGGCTGGAAGCGGTGCTGCGGCGGATCGTGGCCAAGGCTGCCGAGCGCGCCCAATATGCCGGAGCTGAGATCGACGTGGTGGCGCTCGCGGCCGTGCGTGCCACCCGCGAGGCGCAGGTTCAGCGCGGCCGTGACAAATTGCCGTCGATCCTGGGCACGCCGGCACCGGGCGAACTCGCCAATGGCGAGACGCTGGACGGCGAAACGGAAGTGGCGACCTTTCCGGGCGACCTCCCCGATAATCCCGAGGAACTGTTCAGGGGCGACTTCCGCGGCCTGTCCAGCGCCGGCGCCGAGGCGGCCGATTTCCGCTTCCTGCGCTTCCGCCCGCCGAAGCTGGAGCGAAACGGCGATGCAGACCCTGTGCTGCCTCACATCCGCCTTGACCGCGCCCTCCAGTTCCTGATCGGAGACAAACTGCAATGAACGAGAAGACGCCCAACCGGCGGCCGGCGACGTTCAAGCTCGACGATCCCGGCGTGGTCGTGATGGATGTGGAGGACACGGGCCGCCTCGCCCGCGGCACGATCCAGATCGTGCCCGAGGCCGAGCCTGCGCAATTGCCTGCCACGGTCGACGTGCCCCTCGTTCCCGTGCGCCGCGGCTTTCACTGGGGCACGCTGTTCTGGAGCTCGGTCGCGGGCCTCGTGCTGCTTGGCACCGGGCTTGGCGTCATCAACCTGATCGAGGATTTGTTCGCGCGCAACGAGGGCCTCGGCGTCCTCGGGCTGGCCTTTGCGGTGATCGCGGCGGTCGCGCTGCTCGTCGTGATCGCGCGCGAGGCGGTCGGGCTGGCACGCCTTGCGACCATCGAGAAGCTGCATCTGCGCGCGGCCGAGGTGCTGCTCAGCGACGATCGCGCAGCGAGCCGGGCTGTTGTTGCCGATCTCATGAAGCTCGCGCACCAGACCCCGCGGCTCGCCCGCGCCCGCAGCGCGCTGCAAAGCCATACCGATGACATCATCGATGGCGCCGACATGATCCGCCTCGCCGAGCGCGAGCTGATGGCGCCGCTGGACGAGGAAGCGCGGCGGCTGGTGTCGTCGGCGGCGCAGCGCGTCTCCGTCGTCACCGCGGTCAGCCCGCGCGCGATGATCGACGTGCTGTTCGTGTTCGTGGCTTCGCTCAGGATGATCCGGCAGCTGGCGCGGCTCTATGGCGGCCGGCCCGGCGCGCTTGGCATGATCCGCCTTATGCGGCACGTGATCGCGCATCTCGCAATCACCGGCGGCATGGCGGCGAGTGACAGTTTGATCCAGCAGATGCTCGGCCACGGCATCGCAGCCAAACTCTCGCAGCGGCTCGGCGAAGGCATTCTCAACGGCCTGCTCACCGCACGGCTTGGGCTTGCCGCGATCGACGTGACCCGTCCGCTTCCGTTCAACGCGCTGCCCCGCCCGGCGCTCGCGGACCTCGCAAAGGATATGTTGAAGACACGCGAGGAAGAAGAATAGGACTCCTCGCCTCGCCCCGCTTGCGGGGAGAGGCCGGAGCGCATCGCCAGATGCGATCCGGGTGAGGGGGAGTCTCCGCAAATCCATCTCTCGCCGTCTGTACCCGGAGAGAGCCCCTCACCCCAACCCTCTCCCCGTAAGAACGGGGAGAGGGAGAAGTAACATTGTCGTGCGTGAGTCGATCAACATCGCCAGCACGCGCCAGCGGAAGAAGGGAGTGTCCGGCGGCGGCGACAGGTTCGGCGTCCAGCCGCTGATCTTCTCCAGCGAATAGATATCCATCACCATGTCGCGCCAGCTCCGCTCGACTCGTTCGAGCGGCTGCCGCACGGCGGTGGTTTCATTCCATAACGGGAGATTGTTCTCGGGCTCGCGTCCGACATATAGGCCGGCATGATCCTTGATCAGGCTCATGCCGGGATCGGCAAAGCCCTGGAAGCGGCCGCGCTCGTTGATCTCGACAACCGGCACACGCCCCCTCAGGAACCAGCGCAGCATCGAATAGGTGCGATAATCCGTAGTCGCGACCCAGGTCGCGCCGGTCGCCCGCAATTGCGCTTCCACGCGCGCGGCAACCAGACCATAGCCGGCCTCGGTGCCAACAGGATCGGTGCGGCCGATCAGATTCCATGGCGCGACCGTATAATACAGGAACACGCAGACGACGAAGACGATGCCCGACGTCACCGCGGTCCGCGCCCAGAATACGGTCGATTTGACCAACCGGACCGACCAGCCCTCGAATGGCATCCGCGTGACGTTGATGGCAACGGCCGCGAAGCCCGCCGGCCACAGGAACATCGGCCAGGTGTCTCCGACCCGCAGCGTCAGCGACTTCCACAGGAAGTAGGCGAATGGCACGATCACGGCGGTCGACAGCAGGATCGCGACCGGCTCGCGGCCGCGATAGCC
Source organism: Bradyrhizobium genosp. P (assembly GCF_049949265.1). Lineage (NCBI taxonomy): Bacteria > Pseudomonadati > Pseudomonadota > Alphaproteobacteria > Hyphomicrobiales > Nitrobacteraceae > Bradyrhizobium > Bradyrhizobium genosp. P. The sequence goes on from NZ_CP188195.1 coordinate 8,179,508, forward strand.
GCGCCACGCCGTCAGCGCCGTGCCGAACAGTACCACCGGCAGCAGCACGAAGCCGACCAGGCCGAACTGGATGCCGATGAACTCGCCGAAGGTGCGCAGCAAGAATGCGTGATCGGCCGTGGCGCGCACCGACTGGAAGCGGAACGAGGCCCAATCATGCTCGGCATTCCAGATCAACACCGGCGAAAACACAATGATCGCGATCAGGGCGGCGAGGTAAGGGTACGGGCTGCGCAGCCAGCGCCACCGCCAATCCGGCACCAGCGCAAAGGCGAGCACGGCCGGCGCCAGCATGATGCCGGTGAATTTCGACAATAGCGACAGCCCGGCAAACAGGCCAGCGGCAAGCCACCAGCGTCCGTCATTGCTCTGCGCTGTCAGCACCAGCGACCACAACATCGCGACCGTAAACGGGATCAGCGCGGTGTCGGGCGCGACCTTGGCCATCAGCAGCCCGTAATAGAGCGCGGCTTCCGGCAGAAGCAGCGCCAGCACGACGGCGCGGACATTGTTGCTCGTGACGCGGCGGACGATGTCGGCAAGCAGGAGCTGGGTGACCAGCATTCCCACGATGCCGCTGAGGCGGACACCGAGATTGGTATCGCCGAAGATCGCGGTTCCGAAGTGAATGAACCAGGCGATCATGGGGGGATGATCGAGGAAGGACAGCACGCTCTCCTTCGACCAGGTCCAGTAATAGGCCTCGTCGGTGCGCAGATCCAACACCGAGGCATAAACCAGCCGCATCGCGGTCATCGCCGCGATCACGGCCACCACGGCCGTCCAATTGGGCCCGCGCGAACGGGCCGGCTTGACGTTGATGTTATCGGCGGGGGCACTCGTCACGGCGGGCTTTTTGTTCGACTCTTGAGGGGGTGTCAACGTGTTAAGGCGCCCGTTGTCACTCCTTGATCACCTTGGCGCGGGACGGTGGTATTCATCGCGGGAATTAAACACTAGATTGCCGATCATGAATCACATGGCCTCCCCTTCGCGCGAGCATTTGCAGGAGATGGTCCGCGGCGTCGGCCTGCGGCAGGTCCGCCTGGTCAGCGGCGCGATCATGTTTGCCTATCTGGTCAGCCATTTCCTCAACCACGCGCTCGGCAATATCTCGATGGAGGCGCTGGCGATCGGCGTCCACTACCATACCGAGTTCTGGCGGTTCCTGCCGGTCGCGATCGTGTTCTATGGGGCCTGTCTGGTGCATACCTCGCTCGGCATCTGGGCGCTGTACCAGCGCCGTGAATTCGGCTGGAAGGCGCTCGAGCCGCTGCAGCTCGTGCTAGGCTTGAGCATCCCGATGCTGATCGTGACCCACGTCGTCGGCGCGCGTCTCGGCCAAACCCTGTTCGGGCATCAGAAACTCTATCCGCAGGAGCTCTATTCGTTCTTCATCGCGTCACCGAACCGGATATGGACGATGCTCGCGGTGCTGGTCATCGCCTGGGTGCATGGCTGCATCGGCCTGTTTTTCTGGTTGCGGCTGCGCCCGTTCTTCAAGCGCGCCGCACCGTTCCTGCTCGCCGCCGCCGTGCTGATCCCGACGCTGGCGATGCTCGGCGTCTACCAGGCCGGCCGCATCACGATCGCCGACCACGAGGATGCCGCCTGGCGGCACGAGGAGTTGTCGGTGGACAAGCTTGGGACGGCAGCCCAGGGAGCCGTGCTCGACGACATCGCGAATGGCCTGACGATCGGCTATCTCGGCCTGCTCTGCCTCGTCGTCATCGCACGCGGCGCGCGCACCCTGCTCGAGCGCCGCGGCGGCATGATCGCGCTGTCCTACGGCAACGGCCGCACCGTCCGGGTGCCGAAGGGATTGAGCGTGCTGGAAGCGAGCCTGCGCAACGACGTACCGCATGCCAGCGTTTGCGGCGGCCGTGCGCGGTGCTCGACCTGCCGCATCCGCATCATCGGCGACTGCGCCGGTTTGCCGGAGCCCTCGCCCCGCGAGGCCTTTGTGCTGCACCGGGTCGGTACCGACGACCCGTCGATCCGGCTCGCCTGCCAGTTGCGGCCGACCACCGACCTGACGTTCTTCCAGCTGTTCCTGCCACACATGATGTCGGCCAATGCGTACGCCACCAACCCGGCTCAGATCGGCGAGGAGCGTTATCTCGTCAGCATGTTCGTCGACATGCGCGGCTCGACCCAGCTCGCCGAGAAGCGGCTGCCGTTCGACACCGTCTTCATCGTCAACCGCTTCCTCGGCGCGGTCTCGCAGGCGGTGCTGGAATCCGGCGGACGGCCGAACCAGTTCATCGGCGACGGCATGCTGGCGCTGTTCGGGCTGACTACCAGCCGGCAGGAGGCGTGCCGCCAGGCGCTGCGCGCCGCGGCGCTGATCGCGGCCAATGTCGACGAGCTGAACCAGTTCCTCAGCCACGACTTGCATGAGCCGATCCGCTTCGGCATCGGTATCCATGGCGGCGAGGTGATCGTCGGCGACATCGGCTATCGCGACCACATGGTGTTCACCGCGCTCGGCGATGCCGTCAACGTCGCAGCGAGGCTGCAGGATATGACCAAGAGCCTGGCCTGCGAGGCAGTGATCTCGGACGAGGTGCGCATCACCGCGGGACTTGCCGGCGACGCATTGCCGGCGCAGGAGGTCGCGATCCGCGGCCGCAACGAGCCGATAAGCGTGCGCACAATCGTGTCGACATGCATATTGTCGGCGCTCGTCGGCAACGAGCGTGCGGTTGCGGCCTGAGGGGTTCACAGGCTGCACCATCGACCGTGATCTGCCGCACACCTGAACACACGTTCAGCAAGTGTTCTCGAACGCGCGCTCTGCAGCGGGCGACTGACGGACGATGGGCAATACCGCAACCCGCGCCGCGACAGAGCTCAACGCGCATTTGAAGGAGACCACCATGTTTCGCAAAGTGACCCTTGCTCTCGCCACCGCCGCCACGCTCGCTGCCGCCGCGCTGGCGCCGACCGCTGCTTCCGCCAAGCCGTTTGGCTGGGGCGGCGGCTTTCATCATCACTGGGGCCGCGGCTTCGGCGTCGGCTACGTCGACTCCGGCTGCTACGTCAGCCGTCTGGTCCTGACGCCCTTCGGCTATCGCTATCGCACCGTGAATGTCTGCGCGTACTGATCGAACCTTCCGGCTTGATTGAAACGCCCCGGCCGCCGACGCGGCCGGGGCTTTTCGTTGTTGCAACGCAATGCCTGAGGACGCTGCGAAAGCATCGATTGACTTGCGGTTCCCCAATGCGACATTTGTCGCCTGCGTGCATTCGTGGGCCGAGTGCGCGCAGCTAGCCTTGAGTCTGGTGATGACCAGCTCAAACAGAACAGCTTCGGAGGAAGCGGAATGCTCGATCGACGAGATCTGATGAAGCGCGCCGGGTTGGCCGCTTTGGTGACGGGGTTGGGGTCAAGGGGCGCGCTCGCGCTCGACACGGTGACACTTCCCTTCGGCAATGGCGGACGGCCGCTGGTGCGCTACCCGCAGAAGCGCCCGATGATCGGCCTCACCAGCCGGCCGCCACAACTGGAAACGCCGTTTGCGATCTTCAACGACGGACCGATCACGCCGAACAACGCGTTCTTCGTCCGCTATCACCTCGCCGGCATCCCTTATGATCTCGACCCTGATGCCTTCACGCTCGAGATCAAGGGCAAAGTGGATAAACCGCTGAAGCTGTCGCTGAAGGACATCAGGAAAATGAAGGCGACCGAGCTCGTCGCCGTCAATCAATGCTCCGGCAACAGCCGCGGCTTCTTCAATCCGCGGGTCGCCGGCGGACAGCTCGGCAACGGCGCGATGGGCAACGCGCGCTGGCACGGCGTACCGCTGAAGACACTGCTCGACATGGCCGGCGTCCAGGCCGGCGCCAAGCAGGTCACCTTCAACGGCATGGACGGTCCGGTGATGGAGACGACACCCGACTTCGTCAAGGCGCTTGACATCGACCACGCGCGCGACGGCGAGGTGATGCTGGCCTATGGCATGAACGGCGAGGATTTGCCGTTCCTCAACGGCTTCCCGCTCCGCCTCATCGTGCCCGGATATTACGGCACCTACTGGGTGAAGCACCTCAACGAGATCACCGTCGTCGACGACGTGTTCGACGGCTTCTGGATGAAATCCGCCTACCGGATTCCGGACACACCCAACAACGCGGTCGAGCCCGGCACCGCGCCGAAGGCGACGATCCCGATTAACCGCCTCACGGTACGCTCGTTCATCACCAACGTCACCGACGGCGCCAGGCTGAAGGCAGGCCGCACCATGTTACGCGGCATCGCCTTCGACGGCGGCAAGGGCATCAAGGAGGTCGCGGTCTCGACCGACGGTGGCAAGACCTGGACACCGGCGAAGCTCGGCAAGGATCTCGGCAAATATTCGTTCCGCGAATGGAAGCTGAAGGTCGCGCTCGCCGCCGGCCCCTCCGATCTGAAGGTGCGCGCCACCAACATGGCCGGCGACACCCAGCCGATGGATCCGCTGTGGAATCCGGCCGGCTACCTGCGCAACGTCGTCGAAACCGTGCACGTCAGCGCGGCGTGAGGAGAAGCATTATGAAGCGCAAGCTGCTCCCCGCGTTCGCCGCGATATCAATCCTTTCGATCGTCGCGGCCGCTGCCACGCCGGTGAACTACGCGCTCCCCGAGGAAACAGCGGCGTTCAAGCCCGGCCCCAACCTCGAGGTCGTGCAGAACAACTGCACTGCCTGCCACTCGGCCGACTACATCAACACCCAGCCGCAGGGCGAGAAGTTCAAGAAGGATTTCTGGCAAGCCGAAGTGACCAAGATGATCGAGGTCTATGGCGCGCCGATCGACAATGCCGAAATCGGCAAGATCGTCGAGTACCTCGCCGCGACCTATTGACAGAATACGACTGTCCCCTGCGCGCTCGCAAGAACTCGCGCGCAGGGGCGACATTTTCCGGCGTCGATCGAGCGGGAACCGTCCGATCTTGCAGCGCATCAATTGACCACGAAACAGGCAGATTGGCGCTAGAGCCCCGCAAAACCGGGTGTTTCCAGGTGAAAACACACCGTCGTTTGATCTACCCAGCCTTTTGCAAACTGCTATCCTGCTCGGTGCGGACAAGCTGGTTTGTGCGGGGATCGGCGGGTCTGATTTCGTTTGATTCCGCGGAGACGACTGGAATGGCTAAAGGTACAGTGAAGTGGTTCAATCCGACCAAGGGTTATGGATTCATCCAGCCCGCATCGGGCGGCAAGGACATTTTCGTGCATATTTCAGCGGTTCAGAAGGCTGGCCTCCAGTCGCTCAATGAAGGCCAGACGGTCGAGTACGACGAGATTGCAAATCGCGGCAAGACGTCGGCCGAGAATCTGAAGGTCTAGCGCGTCAGCGCCAGACCAAACGGCGCAGTCTCGGACGTCATCCGGGAGTGGGGCCGAACCATCAATCAGGACAACGTGATGTTCGGCGGAGCGGGCACAGCGCCCGCGCGCCATGACGTCGAACCGCTGAATGACATAGGGGCGCGCTAGCCGTCCGTAAGCCTTACAGGCAGGTGCCGCCCTGGCCAGAGCCGCACGGCACCTTCTTCGACAATTCCTGGATCTTGCGCTTGGACTCCGCCTGCGCCAGCACGTCGAACACGCTCGACGGCGCGAGCTGCGTGGCCTTGCGGAAATCGTCGGTCGCCTTGCCGGGGTGGTTGAGCGCCTCATGCGCCTTGGCGCGGGCGAACAGCCCCTCCACCGTCTCCTTCTGCGCGATGGCCCGGTCGAGATCCTCGATCGCCTTGGCGTGGTCGTGCAGCGCCGACCAGGTGATGCCGCGCAACATCAGCGCCGGCTGATAGTCCGGCCGCGTGCTCAGGACGAGATTGAGATCCTTCATCGCGTCGTCGGGCTTCTTCAGCCCGAGATAAGCCCGCGCCCGCAACACATGTGCAAAGGGATCGTTGGGCGCCTTGGCGACGATCTGGTCAAAGGCGGGAACGGCGCGGTCAAATTGCGCCGAGGTCAGCATCGCCAGCGCGCGGCCGAGCTGGGCGGTGGGATTGTTGGGATTCCGTTCCAGCACGCCATTGATGTCGACCAGCCCCTCGTCGGTGCGGCCTTTCAACAGCAACGCTAGTCCGCGCCAGGATTTTGCGAGCTGATTGGCCGGCGAAAGTGTCAGCGCCTGGTCGAAATCGAGCAGCGCCTTGTCGGTCTGGTTGAGGCTGACATAAGCGAGCCCGCGCTCGGTGAAGGCGAATGTATCCTTGGCGTTGAGGGCGATCGAATGATCATAATCGGCGAGCGCATCCTGCTGTTTGCCGGTGCTGGACTTGACGAGGCCGCGGGCCAGATAGGCCATCGCATTGTTCGGATCGAGCGCAAGGGCGTGGGTCGCATCGGCCATCGCATCATCGAATTGCCGAAGCGCCGCCAGGGTGACCGCGCGGAAGGCGATCAGTGGCGCGTCGTTCGGCTTGAGCTTGAGCAGATCGTTGATGTCGTTGCGCGCCTCCGCGAACCGGCCGAGCCCCGAATAGGCCACCATGCGCAGCCGCAGCGCGCCCTCGTTGCGGGGATCGCCACTCAGCACCTGGTTGAGATTTGTGACCGCGCCCAGGTAATTGCCCTGTGCGATGAACAGTTTTGCCTGGTCGATCTGCTGGTTGGTCGAGGCGGTCACCGGCGCGCCGGGCGGGGCCACGGGGGCCGCAGGCGCGGCCTGAACCGGTGCGGCCGGTGGCGGCGGGCGCGTGGGCGTCGTGCCGGCTTTGGCCAGTTCGGCCTGCATGGCGACCGCCTGCTGGCGCTGCTGCTGAACCTCCTTGTTGTCGGGCAGCAACGTCAGCAGCTTGTCGAAATCGGCAATGGCTCTGATGTAATCGCCCTTGGCGCTGTAGAGCTGGCCGCGCGCAAAATAGGCGCCGCGGTCGGTCTGCGGCGCCTGTGCGATGGCACGCGAGAAATCCTCGATCGCGTGATCTATATCGCCCTTGCGGCGATAGGCCTGGCCGCGCCAGTAAAACGCGTATTGCGCGCTCGGATTGATCGCGAGCGCCGTATTGACGTCGGCCAGCGCGGCATCGAGCTGCGCGGTTTCGATATGTGCCCGCGCCCGCCCGACATGGGCCGCGGCGAGATCCTGACGCAGCGCGATCGCCTGGTCGTAATCCGCAAGCGCCTCCGACCAGGCATGTTGGTCATTGCGCAGATTGCCGCGCGCCAGGAAGGCGATCGCGTTCTTCGGCTCGAGCTCGATCGCGCGGTCGAAATCGGCGCGGGCCTGATCGAGACTGCCCTTGCGCTGCCGCACATAGCCGCGCGCGAGCAGCGCCGGCACGAATTGCGGGTTCACTTGCAATGCGGCTTCGGCATCACCAAGCGCCTGGTCGGTTTTCCCGCGGGCGACATAAAAGCGTGAGCGAGCTGCGAAGGCCTTGGTCCGATCCTCAGCGGAGCGCGCGGCGTCGTTGATGATGGCCGAACAGGCCGCCTCGACCTTGTCCTGCGCCGGCCCATTGCAATCCTCGACGTCGCCCGCCTGCGCCGGCCCGAATGCCGCGAACGATAACAGCAGCACGCCCGTCAGAAACAAAGAGAAATGAGCGCCGCGCCTTACGACATCAATACAGCTCGCGCACAACTGCATTTCCTGACCCCGGCACCGATTGAACGCTTTTTGTATCCCTACAATCAATGCGAGTGGAACGCCACGGCGCGGACGGCGCGGACGGCGCGGCGGCCAAATTCAACCGCTCAATCTTCCGTCACCCATTGGGCGACGGTCATGACGTCGGGCGGCTGCAGATAGCCGCGTGGCCAGAGGTCGACGGCCCATTCCACCTTGGTCGCGCGCTCGACCAGCACGGCGGTGTTGTGCGGCGTCTGCATCAGGTGAAACCCGCGATAATGGGGATCGCCGACGTCGTGAAATTTGAACAGGTTCCAGTCCTGCAGCACCAGCATCAGGCTCGTGGTGTTGCGGGTGGTGTCCCAGCAATCGTAATTGTGCTTGTCGTCGTTGGCGCGGAAGTCGGCGCTCGCCACGCGCTTGTCGGTGCCGAGGATGGGTCCCATGTGGCGGTCGAGCCAGATCACCGCCTTCTGCGTCGCCGCACGTTCGGCGGCGGCGCTGGCGCGGCCGCCGGCCATGATCTTGCTCAGCGCCGCCTTGTCGCCCGCGGTGAAATAGACCATCTCGCGACGCCTGCAGACGAAGCCGTAGCAGACCGTCATCGTCGTCGCCGACGGCGGATAGATCGACACCGAGGAATAGAGCTGCATGATGCCCGAGCTGAGCTCGGCCGCTCCCGCCGGCACCGCTGTCAGCGATGACAGCACAAAGGCCGCCAGTGCGCCGGCAAATCCGGCGCGCCTCACTCGTATCGGCTGATCGGCGTCTTGCATGATGGCTGCCCCAATGGGAGGCAGAATTAACGCGCCCGGGCGGCGATGCCAATACGCTGGGCGTATGGCTGTGGATCACGAGGATGTCAGCCGACCGGGAGCGGCGCGTCGCGCTTGACCTCTTCCATCACGGCGTAGGTTCGCGTCTCGCGCACGCCCGGTAGAGCCAGCAGGGTTTCGCCAAGGAACCGGCGATAGGCGGTCATATTGGCGACCCGCGCCTTGATGAGGTAGTCGAAGCCGCCGGCCACCATATGGCACTCCAGCACTTCCGGCGCGGTCTGAACCGCCTTTGCGAACCGCTCGAACACGTCGGGCGTGGTCTTGTCGAGCAGCACCTCGACGAACACCAGCAAGCCCAACCCCAGCAAATGCGGGTTGAGCCGGGCGCCATAACCCTCGACAAAACCGTCGCGTTGCAGCCTCTTTAGCCGCTCGCCGACCGAGGTCGGCGATAGCCCGATGCGTTCCGCAAGTTCCACATTGGCGATCCGGCCATCCCCTTGCAAAATGGAGAGGATTCTGCGGTCAATCTTGTCGATATCTGTCATATCTGCGGTCATATCATTGATTATCGTGATTATCTAAGGCAAAAGTGCCAATTTGTCTATCGAACTGCAGTTCGCTCACGGGTAGGTTCCACGCAACCCACGGGAACAGCCATGCCAGACACCTCTCCTCTCCCCCCGCCGTTCAGCGCGCCTTACGCACCCGATGATGCGGCCATCGCGGTCGGCCTGCTGCAAGACGCCAGGCTCGACGCGGACCGTGAGGCACGGATCGATCGTACCGCGACGCGCCTGATCGGGGCCATCAGGACCAACGACGATCGGCTCGGTGGGGTCGAGGACATGCTGCGGGAATTCGCGCTCTCAACCAAGGAGGGGCTGGCACTGATGGTGCTGGCGGAGGCGCTGTTGCGGGTGCCCGATGCGCACACTGCCGACCAGTTCATCGAGGACAAGCTCGGCCAGGGCGACTTTATCAACCACGAGATCAAGTCGAGCGCGTTCCTGGTCAACGCGTCGGCATGGGCGCTCGGGATGTCGGCCCGGGTGATCCAGCCCGGCGAGACGCCCCAGGGAACGATCGGGCGACTGACCAAACGGCTCGGCGCACCGGCCGTGCGCGCGGCGACGCGGCAGGCGATGCGCCTGATGGGCAGCCATTTCGTGCTCGGCGAAACCATCGAGGCCGCGTTGGCCCGCGCACAATCGCATTCGGGCCGCGGCGCGCGCTATTCCTTCGACATGCTCGGCGAGGGTGCCCGCACCGCCGACGACGCCGATCGCTATTTCGAGTCCTACGCGCGCGCGATCGCAGCGATCGGTCACGCAGCCGGCGAGCGCCCCCTGCCCGACCGGCCCGGCATCTCCGTCAAGCTCTCGGCGCTGCATCCACGCTTCGAGGCAGTGAGCCGCGCGCGGGTGATGACCGAACTGGTGCCGCGACTGGTCGATCTGGCACGCCGCGCCCAGGCGTTCGACCTCAACTTCACGGTCGATGCCGAAGAGGCCGACCGGCTCGAACTGTCGCTCGATGTGCTCGCCGCCGCTTTCGCAGATCCGTCGCTGTCCGGCTGGAGCGGCTTTGGCCTTGCGATCCAAGCCTATCAGAAGCGCGCCACGGAGGTGATCGATCATGTCGATGCACTCGCGCGTGGGCTGAACCGCAAGATGATGGTGCGGCTGGTCAAGGGCGCCTATTGGGACACCGAGATCAAGCGCGCGCAGGAACGCGGGCTCGACGGCTATCCGGTATTTACCCGCAAGGCGATGACCGACCTCAACTACGTCGCCTGCGCGCGAAAGCTGCTGGCGCTGCGGCCGCGGCTGTTTCCGCAATTCGCCACCCACAATGCGCTGACGGTCGCGACCATCCTCGAACTCGCCGACGACGCCACGAGGTTCGAATTCCAGCGGCTGCACGGCATGGGCGAAGCGCTGTATGCGCAACTCGGCAATGACCGGCCGGAGATCGCCTATCGCACCTATGCGCCGGTCGGCAGCCACCGCGACCTGCTCGCCTATCTGGTGCGGCGGCTGCTCGAGAACGGCGCCAACTCTTCCTTTGTCGCGCTCGCGGCCGACGACAAGGTGCCGGTCGCGAGCCTGCTGCACCGCCCCGCCGAGATCATCGGCACTGACGACAATGCCAATCATCCGGAGATTCCGCTGCCGGCCGACCTCTATCGGCCGCAGCGCGAGAATTCATACGGCATCGAGTTCGGCGAACGCGCTGCACTCGACAAGCTCACATCGGCGATATCAGCCGCGAAGGTTGCGCGCGCTGTCGCCGCCTCGTTCACGGCGGAGCAGGCCAATGCGACCGTTGTCGCCGCGCGCCGCGGCTTCAAGGCGTGGAACCGGACGCCGGCTTTGCGCCGTGCCGACATTCTGGACAAGGCTGCTGAGCTGCTGGAGCAGCGCCGCGCGCACTTCATTGCGCTGTTGCAGAGCGAGGGCGGCAAGACGCTCGACGATGCGCTCTCCGAAGTGCGCGAGGCAACCGATTTCTGCCGCTACTACGCAGCGCTCGGGCGAAAACTGTTCGGCGACGGCGAAGTGATGCCGGGGCCGACAGGCGAAAGCAATTTGCTGACCTTGCGCGGCCGTGGCGCCTTCGTCGCGATCTCGCCGTGGAACTTTCCGCTGGCGATCTTTTTGGGCCAAGTCACCGCCGCGCTGATGGCGGGCAACGCAGTGGTCGCAAAGCCGGCCGAGCAGACGCCGCTGGTCGCAGCCGAGACCGTCCGGCTGCTCCATGAAGCCGGCGTACCGGCGTCAGTGCTGCACCTCGTCCAGGGCGACGGCCCGATCGGCGCCGCGCTGGTCGCGCATCCCGACATCGCCGGCGTCGTCTTCACCGGCTCGACCGAGGTTGCGCGGTCGATCAACCGGACGCTGGCGGCCAAGGATGGTCCGATCGTCCCGCTGATCGCGGAGACCGGCGGCATCAATGCGATGATCGTCGATGCCACCGCACTGCCCGAACAGGTCGCCGACGACGTCGTGATGTCGGCGTTCCGCTCGGCCGGCCAGCGCTGCTCGGCGTTGCGACTGTTGTTCGTGCAGGACGACGTCGCCGATCGCATGATCGAGATGATCGCGGGCGCGGCGCGCGAATTGAAGCTCGGCGACCCCCTGGATTCTGCCACGCATATCGGGCCGGTGATCGATGTCGAGGCAAAGCAGCGGCTCGATGCGCATATCGCGCGCATGAAGAAGGAGGCGCGCGTGCATCTCGCCGGCGAGGCGCCCGCCGGCAATTTCGTGGCGCCGCATATCTTCGAACTGTCGGATGCCGGCCAGCTCACCGAAGAAGTCTTCGGCCCGATCCTCCATGTGGTGCGCTATCGGGCCGACAAATTCCGCGACGTGCTGGCTGCGATCGAGGCGACCGGCTTCGGGTTGACGCTTGGCATCCATTCGCGGATCGACGACACGGTCGAGGACGTGATCGATCGCTTGCAGGTCGGTAACATCTACGTCAACCGTAACATGATCGGCGCCGTGGTCGGCGTGCAGCCATTCGGCGGCAGCGGTCTCTCCGGCACCGGCCCCAAGGCCGGTGGCCCGCATTACCTGGCGCGGTTCGCGACCGAGCAGACGGTGACGATCAACACCGCCGCCGCAGGTGGCAACGCAGCGTTGATGGCGGGAGTGAAGTAAAATATCAACCGCCGTCATTCCGGGATGGTGCGTCAGCACCAGACCTCAGATGCACAATTGTGCATCGGGGAATCTCGAGATTCTCGGGTGCGCAAGTGCGCACCCTGGTTCGATGCTTCGCATCGCCCCGGAATGACTTGGTTGCATCGTGCCCCCGAGATGGGTCAAATGGCGGTTCGATCGGGATCATCGCACGCGATAATTCCAGCAACCGGAAAAAGACCAACAAGCGCCACGGGAGCGACGGTACGATGGAAAAAGGCATTTTTGACGGGCTCAAGGTCCTGGACTGCGCGAGCTTCATCGCCGCGCCCGCGGCCGCCACCGTGCTGTCCGACTTCGGCGCCGACGTCGTCAAGATCGAGCCGCCCGGCGCCGGCGATCCCTACCGGAACCTGCCGAACCTGCCCGGCTATCCGCACAGCGAACACAATTTCGCGTGGATGCTGGAGGCGCGCAACAAGAAGAGCCTGGCGCTCGACCTCACCAAGCCGGACGCGCAACAAGTGCTGTACAAACTCGTCGCGGAAGCCGACGTCTTCATCACCAACATGCCGCCGCAAGTGCGCGCCAAGCTCGGCATCACCTACGACCATCTCGCCCATCTCAACGACCGGCTGATCTATGCGTCGTTCACCGGCTATGGCGAGAAGGGCGAAGAGGCCAACAAGCCCGGCTTCGATTCCAACGCCTATTGGGCGCGCTCCGGCCTGATGGATCTGGTGCGCGCCGACGAGGACACCACCCCGGCCCGCTCGGTCGCCGGCATGGGCGACCACCCCTGCGCGATGGCGTTCTACGGCGCGATCGTCACCGCGCTGTTCCAGCGCGAGAAGACCGGCAAGGGCTCGCATGTCTCGACCAATCTGATGGCCAACGGCGTCTGGGCCAATGGCGTGCTGGCGCAGGCCAAGCTGGTCGGCGCCAAGTTCAAGAAGCGGAAGCCGCGCGAAGCGGCGTTGAACGCGGTGACCAACCACTACAAGTGCAGGGATGGCCGCTGGATCATCCTGTCGCTGCTCAACGAGGAGCGGCAATGGCCGACCCTGGCGCGCTGCATGGGCCGCGAGGATCTCGTCACCGATCAACGATTTGCCACCAAGGCAGACCGCCATGCACGCTCGGTCGAGCTGATCAGGATTTTCGACGAAGTGTTTGCCAGCAAGGACCTCGCCGAATGGCGCAAGGTTCTCGACGGCAACGGCCTGGTGTTCGGTGTCGTCGGCATCCTCGACGACATCCCGACTGACAAGCAGATGATCGAGAACGAGGTGCTGGTGCGCTTCGAGAACGACACCATGCTGACCGTCAACAGCCCGATCTTCATCGACGGCGCCAAAAAGGTGCAGCCGCGCAAGCCGCCCGAGGTCGGCGAGCATTCAGACGAGATTTTGCGCGAGGCGGGCTACGACGAAGCCACGATCCGGAAGCTGCGCGCCTCCGGCGCGGTGGCTTAGACGGCGCACGCTCCCCAGTCGTCATTGCGAGCAGAGCGAAGCAATCCATCGCGCCGCAGCGGAGACATGGATTGCTTCGTCGCTGCGCTCCTCGCAATGACGACAACGGCAAGAACAAGAGGACGACCCATGCCCCGCTATCGGCTGCACTACTTCCCGGAATCCGGCAACAGCTACAAGCTCGCGCTGATGCTGACCTTGTGCGGTGAGACGTTCGAGCCGGTGTGGACCGATTTCGGCGGCGGCGTCACGCGGACCGCGGAATGGCGCGCGACCGTGAACGAGATGGGCGAGATCCCGGTGCTGGAGGTCGACGGCGAGCGCCGCACCCAGACCGCGCCGATCCTGCTGCAACTTGCCGAGAGTTACGGAAAATTCGGCGGTGAGACACAGGCTGAGAAATTCGAGCTGCTGCGCTGGCTGTTCTGGGACAACCAGAAACTCTCCGGCTACATGGCGACCTACCGCTACATGCGCACCTTCACGCCGTCGGTCGATCCCAAAATCCTCAAGCATTACCGCGCGCGGCTCGACGACTTCCTCGGCATCCTCGACCAGCATGTCGGCAAGAATGCCTTCATGATCGGCGCGCGGCCGACCGTGTCGGATTTCTCGATGATGGCCTATCTGCACTATCCCAGCGACGAGACCGGCTACGATTTTGCCGTGAGCCATCCGAATATCAGCGCCTGGCTCGGCCGCATCGCCGCGCAGCCCGGCTGGAAGTCGGCCTACGACCTGCTGCCCGGGCCGCGGCTGAAGCACTACGCGTAAGGCTCTTTTTTTGACGCGTTTTCTTCACGCGAACCGGTGCCCACGTCGCTCGAAAACGCTATGTTCAGCGTTTCAGCCAGGCCCAGACGATCGCGACAACGATGACGCCGATAATGACCGCGGCAGCGATCGCCCAGCTGCTGACGCGGACGTCGCTGACCACCTGGCGTTCGGCCTCGTTCTCCGCGATCTCGCGGTTGCGCTGCTTGTCCTGCTCGGGAGCACTCATCGGCCGGGTCTCCGCTCAAGGGCTGGCCGGTTCAAGCCCATGCCATCGGCGGCAATGTAGCACCAAATGATGACGCCAGAAGCCGATCGCTACCGGCTTTTGATGAAACACATGCCCATGCGCGAGGTCTGGCCCGCAACCTGGCAAACCAGCCCATCGGCGCAGGTCCAGGCGCGAAAGCTGCGGTCGGCCTCGGCCGGCTTGGCGCCGGGCAGGTAGCAGTGCGCGCCCCAGCCATCGCTGTACTCGGTGCCGGCTAGCTCGATGCTGCCGCGCGATTGCGGGCGGTTGGAGAAGCCGCGCGAAAAATCCGGCGTCTTGCCGTCGCGGAAGCTTGAGAGGATATCGCGGCGGCGGACCTGGTCACCGAAGAAATGCGGCGAGCCCGGCACGACGGTGGAATTCGACGGCTTGGCGGCCATCCAGTCGACGCCAGGGAAATGAAAGCCGCCGATGCCGCGGGTCTGGTGGCAGCCTGTACAGGTGACGTCGTTGAGACGCCGCTCGAAGCCGGCGAGCGACT
Source organism: Bradyrhizobium genosp. P (assembly GCF_049949265.1). Lineage (NCBI taxonomy): Bacteria > Pseudomonadati > Pseudomonadota > Alphaproteobacteria > Hyphomicrobiales > Nitrobacteraceae > Bradyrhizobium > Bradyrhizobium genosp. P. The sequence continues at coordinate 8,194,511 of NZ_CP188195.1, forward strand.
GGATGTTCTGCAGCCGCGTTCCATCGGCCGCGGCCTTTTTCAAGGCTCCGACGACATCGTCCGCCGAGAACAACGCCTTGTCGGCGCCGCCATCACCCTGCACCAGCCCGAACTCCGGCTGCAGATCGCTGACGTCGAAGCCCGCGGGGGTCGGCGCGACGGCGCCGATGGCGAGGAATTTCTCCGGGATCAAGAGCGTGCCGCGATCAAGCTCGGCAAAATGCCCGGGGTCGAGCAGCCAGGCCTTGAACTCGCGCCTCAGCCCCTCGTCCGCCAGGATGCGATCGCGGTCGATCTGGTTCTCCATCGGCGCTTCCGCGAAACGCTTCGCCTGGCCGTCATAGTCGAACACTTTCAGGAGATAGTCGGTGCGGAAGTCACGCACCGCGGATTTCGGCGCATGGGCGATCTGAAGATTGGTCTCGATCCGATCGATATTGGAGGGACTAATCAGTTCGAGCGGACCGCCCTTGCCGAACAGTTGTTCCATGGTCGGCGGGGAGTTGCTGGTTGCGAGCCAGCGCCGCGCGATCTCGCGGCAGGTGATCGACGGATCGTCGCCATCGCCCTTCGCTCTCAGCACCAGATTCAGCGTCATCGGCAGGCGTTGCGACACCGCGTTCTCGCCGATCGTGGGGACATCGGTACGGGTCAGGCGATAGATCAACCGGATCTCACCGCAACTGGCCGATGCCACGTAAGCGCGGTCCATGCGGTTGACGATGCCTGACAGAACGAAGCTGACGTCAGGGGACCCGAACAGGCCGCGGTCGAACAGCTGGAAGGCGTAACTATCGCCAACGCCGATACTCTCGTTCGGCAGGCTGGCCTTGTGCCTCGCGACATAGCGATCGAACTCGCGGTCGAGTGCCTCGCGCACCAGTAACATCGAGGGCAGTCCAAACAGCTCGCTGTTCGGAAGCGAAAGGCCGGCCGCACGCTCTGGCGACAACATATGGCCGAGGCCGAAGCGGCCGTGATCGAGCTCGCGCAGAATGGCGGGATCGATGATCGCGGTCCCGCGCTCAAGCGGGCGATCCTCGCCTGCGCCCGCGGCGCTGACGCCGCAGAGCAGGACGGACACGATCAAAAGGCATCTCAGCACGCGGCTCATGCCTGCACTAACACCGCGCGGGGAAGCCTATTCAAGAAAAAAGGCGCTTCACATCGCGGTGAAGCGCCTTGGTGTTGTCGCTATCCTCAGCGCGAAACGATCAGGCCCCTGCTGGTGACGACCACCCAGCGGCCATCCTGCTTGCGGATGGCGTCGACGCGGCCGAGGCCGGGGACGGGATCGCCGGCATAGACCTCGTAGACCCCCTGGCGGCTCTCGATCAGCGCACCACCATTGCCGACGTCACGGAGCGCCCAGCCATCGACCACCGGCAGGCGGGCGACCTCGACCTTGGGTGCGGCAGCGGCTGTCGCAGACGGCGTGACCGAGCCCGTGATGTCCCTGGCTGCCGCGGGCGCCACGGCGGCAACGGCCGCAGCCGGCGGCGTGGCGCGGAGCTTGTCGACGGCTTCGCTGAGCTTGGCGAGCTTGGCCATCGGCTCGGTCTGCGCCTTCTCGACCTTTTCGAGGCGGTCATTGGTTTTGTTGGATTGAACCGTGCCGGCCCGGGCGGTCTGGTCGACACTGGATTTCAGGGCGAGGATTTCGGCATCGATCCGGGCGATCGAGGCGTCGACCGTATCCTTCGTGGTGTCCTTAGCGGATGCGACGGCGGGGGTGGTGATGTGACCGAGACCCGCGGTCGCGAGCGCACCGCCGATGGCACCAGCGACCGTCGCCAACGCCACCACAGCCGCCATCGCCGCGACCCAGCGTGTGCCGGAGGGCTTGGCGGCCTGCTCGTGGGCCGGCTTCGAGGCGGCCCCCTCATGATCCCAGGCGCGGTCGCCGGGCGCCATGATCATCAGCTTGCCCGGGAAACGCGGCTCGTCCTGCCTGCCGGCCTCGACCTTGGGCACGTCCATCTTCGGCAGATCGACCTTGGGCGGCTCGACCTTGGGCGCTTCCATCCTGGATGCGTCCGCCTTCGGCGACGTCTCCTCCTGGTCGGGCGCCAGTCGGGGAGCCTCAACATCGGCCGCAGCCATCACAGGCTCGGTTTTCGCCGCCATTTCAGCGCCGGTATCAGCGCTGACCGGCTCGCTCTGCTGCTCACTCACGTTCAAATTCTCCAGACTGGGTTGACCTTTTGGTAACTTTTATTGCTTGCGAAATCGTTACCGGGCTCATCAGCGGGCTTGGGCTTACCGAAATTTTAGGAACTTTTGCGGGCGGGATTTAGGCGGATGCTGCCCTGCGGCATTCCGCGCGCCGGCTCGGTTTGCGCCCGGCCCTTTCCCGACTAACATGGGCCAACCAACCAGCCAGAAGGCAGGCGCGGCGATGACGATCGAAAAGTGCATCATTGAATTTGATGTCGATGACGTCATTTTTGAGGAAGGCTCGACCGGGCGCGAGCTTTTTGTCGTGCTCGACGGCAAGGTCGACATCGCCAAGATCGATGGCGGAAACAAGACGGTCATCGTCAACCTCGGCAAGGGCGAATTCTTCGGCGAGATGGCGGTCATCGACGGCTCATCGCGCTCCGCCACCGCAATCGCCGCCGCGCCTCGCACCCGGGTGATGCGGATCAACCACGCCCGCTTCGTCTATCTCGTCAGCCAGCAGCCGGCGTTCGCGCTGATGGTGATGGACGCGCTGTCGAAGCGCTTGCGCGCCTCCAACGCCGTCACCTACCGGACAACGGGCACCCCATGAGCGATCGCCGGCCGAGCCCGTTCAAGACTCTGTTCGACACCGATGTCGCAACCCTGATCCAGGCGGCCGAGGACGTCTACCAGATCCGCTTCAAGAACCGCGCCGCGAACGCCTATCTGGTGCGCGGCAGCAGGCGGACGATCATGATCGACGTCGGCCTGTCGAGCAACTACCCGCACCTCGTCGCCTGCCTCGATCATATTGGGGTGACACCTGCCATGATCGACATGGTGGTGCTGAGCCACGAGCATCTCGACCACATCGGCGCGGCCTATCATTTCGACGGCCGCGCCTACATCGCCGCGCACCGGCTCGCCGCCAACAAGATCATGCTGCGCGACGACTTCTCGATGCTGCGCAAGATGTTCAACGAACCGAACGAGCCGATCGATATCGATATCTGGCTCGAGGAAGGCAATCTGATCGACTTGGGCAATTTCCGCCTCAACGTGATGTATACGCCCGGCCACACCTCGGCCTGCATCACGCTGTTCGAGCAGGACCGGGGGCTGCTGTTCGCCGCCGATACGCTGATGCCCGGCGGCGTGATGGGCGGCGTGTTCGGCTCAGGCTCGATTGCCGACTACATCCAGTCGCTGGAGCGACTGAAGGGACTAAGCGCGACCATCCTGCTGTCTGGCCATGGCCGGCTGTCCGACACGCCGCGGGACGACGTGCGGATCGCGCTGCAGCGCTCGCACGCCCTGCTCGACGACACCGCACAACTGTTCGATGCACTCGATGCGCGCGCGAACTTCGAGCCGATCATGCAATCGGTGCGGGACCTCAACAAGCTCGACGATTGACGCCATTTTCGCCGTCATTGCGAGCCAACGGGTCGCGCGAATGCGCGCCCGATGACAGGCTCAGCGAAGCAATCCATATCTCCGCTTGCGGAGGAGTGGATTGCTTCGTCGCTTCGCTCCTCGCAATGACGTTGGATTTGACAAACGCGCGCGCCCCCTGTTCAACAGCATCAACAACCCTAAAAACAGGGAGCGAGGACCATGAGGTTTTACGACTCGATCGGGCCGAACCCGCGCATCGTGCGGATGTTCATGGCGGAAAAAGGCATCGAGATTCCCAAGCAGCCCGTCGACCTGCGCAAGGGCGAAAACCGGGAGGCCGCGCATCTGAAGCGCAATCCGCACGGCCAGATGCCGGCGCTGGAGCTCGACGACGGCAATCACCTCTCCGAGATCACCGCGATCTGCGAATATCTCGAGGAGAAGCACCCCTCGCCCGCAATGATCGGCACGACGCCGGAGGAACGCGCCGAGTGCCGGATGTGGACGCGCCGCGTCGACCTCAACATCGCCGAGCCGCTCGCCAATGGCTATCGTTTCGGCGAGGCGCTCAAGTTCTTCGAGAAGCGCATTCCCTGCGCGCCCGAGGCCTCGCCCGGGCTGAAGATGATCGCCGCCAACCGTATCAAATGGCTCAACGACCAGATGGCCGACGGCCGCCATTATATCTGCGGCAGCCGTTTCACGCTCGCCGACATGCTGCTCTATTGCTGGCTCGAATTCGGCAATCAAGTCGGCCAGCCGCTGGACCAGTCGAACACCAATATCATCGCATGGTTCAACCGCGTCGGCGAACGGCCGTCGGTCAAGGCGTAGTGTCCGATCGCCGAACCTCACGACGCAAGACAGTAACCGGCGCGGTGCCAAACGTCGCCAACGGGGAAGGACAAGCGGATGCAGGCCGAAGCCACCAAAGCTGAAGCCGTGAAAGCTGAAGCACTCGCGCAGATGCGCCGCCGCGTCGTGATTTCCTCGACGATCGGCAATGCGCTGGAGTGGTTCGACTTCACGGTGTTCGGCCTGTTCGCGGGCATCCTGAGCAAGCTGTTCTTTCCGTCAGACAATCCGAGCTCGTCGCTGCTGCTGACCTTCGCCACATTCGGCATCGCCTTTGCGGCACGCCCCTTGGGCGGACTGGTATTCGGGCTCTACGCCGACAAGCACGGCCGCAAGAAGGCGCTGGTCGTGATGATCTCGCTGATGGCGGTCGGCACGGGTCTGCTCGGCCTGCTGCCGACCTATGGCGCGATCGGCATCGCGGCGCCGCTGCTGTTGCTGCTGGCACGGCTGATCCAGGGCTTTTCCGCCGGCGGCGAATTCGGTAGCGCCAGCGCCATGCTGATCGAATTCGCGCCGCCCGGCCGGCGTGGCCTTTACGGCTCGTTCCAGATGGTGTCGCAGTCGCTCGCCTTCGGGATCGGCGCAGCCATGGCCATCGGCCTCAACCTCGGCCTGTCGGCGGACGCGTTCGCGAGTTGGGGGTGGCGCGTGCCGTTCATCCTCGGCATCCTGATCGGACCCACCGGGTGGTACCTGCGGCAGCGATGCGACGAATCGCCCGAGTTCCAGGCCTATCTCGCCGAGAAGGCCGTGACGGCGCAGCCGAAGCGACAGACCACGCTCGGCGAGTTGTTCTCCGACCATCCGCGTGAATTGATCGCGTCGTTCTGCCTGATCGCGGCCGGCACGGCGATCAACTACGTCAATGCGATCTTTCTGCCGACCTATGCCGTCGCCGAGCTGAAATTGCCGCTGCTGAACGCCCAGCTGGGGCTTCTCTTTATCAGCGTTGCCAACGCGGCGATCGCGATGGCCTCCGGCGTGCTCTCCGACCGGATCGGCCGCCGCGCGGTCCTCGTTCCGTCGCTGATCATCTACGCCGTGCTGTTCTACGTGATGTTGCAGCGGCTGGTCGCCGCTCCGACAACCACGAACCTCTGGCAATTGCAGATCGTCGCGGTTTTCCTCGGCGCGCTGGCGGGGCCGATGCCGGCCTTCATGACTGAAATCTTCCCCGTCGGCCTGCGCTCGACCGGCGCGTCGCTGATGTACAATCTGGCGGTGATGCTGTTCGGCGGGCTCGCACCTTTCATCAACACCTGGCTGGTGCAAGTGACTGGCGACAAGGCTGCCCCCGTCTACTACATCTTCTTTGCGGCCGCGGTGGGCCTGGCCGGCCTGTCCGTCTACCGGGCGCGAACATCCGGGGCGGGAACCATGCCTGAGCCTGCGTTATCGCGGATCCCGCTCGCCGGCGAGAAAACGGCAGGGTAAGACGCGCGCACCGCTAGATCACCACTGGCGCATCCGGCAGTTCGTTCGGGCCGCCTTCCATGTGCGGGAAGTATTTTGCTAGCTCCCGCGACACCGCGGCAATCCCGTTGGTCACGCCCTGCTCGAAACGGCCGGCCCTGAAGTCTCTTTCCATCGCGCGACAGATGGCTTCCCAACCGGCAGCACCGACCTTCATGTCGATGCCGCGATCGGCGACGATCTCGACGTCGCGATCGGCGAGCAGCAGATAGATCAGAACGCCGTTGTTGTGATGGGTGTCCCAGATCCGCAGGTGCGAAAACACGTCCAGCGCCCGCTCCCGCGCCGGCTGATCGCGGAATAGCGGCGCGCCGTCGAGTGCGCCCTCGACGACGAAGCGGATCTGGCCGGAATGAGTGGCCTCACCCGCCTTGATCGCCTGCTCGATCGCATCGAGCACGCGCGGCGGAAAATCACGCCGCACCCGCCAGCGATGTTCGAGCAGATGCTTGCCGATGCGCTTGATGCCCATAGCTACCAGCTCCCCGAGGCGCCGCCGCCGCCGAAATTGCCGCCTCCGCCGCTGAAGCCTCCGCTGCTGCTCGAGCCCGAGCCGCCGCCCCAGTTGCCGCCGCCGGACCAACCTCCGGGATAGCCACCGCCACGCCGGTATGGTCCCGAGCCGACAACCGGACCGCCAAAATTCAACCCGCCGAAGATCAGCGCCGCCACGAAGCCAAACAGCCCGAGCGCGAGGGCCGTGAGGATCGATCCGGCCACCATCCAGGCAAAGACACCGACGATGCCGCCGGTCGCGACCGAGCCGAGCAGCCGTCCCAGTATCGCGCGCAAAAACCCGGCCCCGATGACGACGGCAAAGATCAGCACCGGATTGGCGAAATCGACCAGGTGGGCCGCCTGCCAATGTTCCGGCTCCGGCGCCGGCAATTGCTCGCCATTGATCAGGCCAATGATGCGGTCGACGCCGGCCGATATGCCGCCGGCGAAATCGCCGGCCTTGAACTTCGGCGTGATGTCCTCTTCGATGATGCGGTGGGTGACGACGTCGCTGAGTACGCCTTCGAGGCCGTACCCGACCTCGATGCGCAGATGCCGGTCGTTCTTGGCGACCACGAGCAGCGCACCGTCATCGACCTTCTTGCGCCCGATCTTCCAGGCTTCGGCGACCCGGATCGAGAACTGCTCGATGGCCTCCTCGCCCGTGGTCGGCACGATCAGCACCGCAACCTGGGCGCCCTTGCGAGTCTCCAGATCCTGCAGCTTCGCAGTCAATGAAGCGACGTCGCTCGAAGACAGCGTTCCGGTCTGGTCGACGAGACGGCCGGTGAGCGGCGGCACCGCGACCTCGGCCAGCGCCGGACACATGAAGCCGAGCAGGAAGGCGAGCAGGATGACGCGCGCAGCGGTCATTGCGGGCGGCCGCACCACCGCTACTTCGACGGCGTCGGTGCCGGGTTGAAATCGACCTTCGGCGCGGTCGAAATCTCCTTCTCGTTCTCGACCGTGAAGTTGGCCTTCTCCTTGTAACCGAACACCATCGCGGTCAGGTTGTTCGGGAAGGTGCGGATGCCGACGTTGTAGTCCTGCACCGCCTTGATGTAGCGGTTGCGCGCCACAGTGATGCGGTTCTCGGTGCCTTCGAGCTGCGCCATCAGGTCGTGGAACAACGCGTCCGATTTGAGCTGCGGATAGTTTTCCGTCACGACCAGCAATCGCGACAGCGCGCTTGAGAGTTCGCCCTGTGCCTGCGTGAACTTCTGGAACGCGGCCGGATCGTTGACCACCTCCGGCGTTGCCTGGATGCTGCCGACCTTGGCACGCGCATTGGTGACGCCGAGCAGCACGTCCTTCTCCTGCTGCGCAAAGCCCTTCACCGAGTTGACCAGGTTCGGCACCAGATCGGCTCGCCGCTGGTACTGGTTCACCACTTCCGACCAGTTCGACTTGACCTGTTCGTCATTGGTCTGGATCGCATTGTAGCCGCAGTTGGTCAGGCTCAAGGTCGCCAGCGCTGCCAGCACGGTCCAAAGCTTGCGCATGAAAGTCCTCCCGGTGGAATTCTGCAGCACCGTATCAGATTCTTGCAGGGTAATCCCGTGTGGCGGTTTTCGCCGGCATTTTTGCCGCTGATTGCGCTTGCCTATCCCTGTCCGACCCGTTCATCATGTTGAAAAATCGATCCCGGGGAGGATCCATGACATCTGAACAATTCGAGACGATCGTCGTCGAACCGGAGCCCGCGATCGCACGGATCGTGATGAACCGCCCCGAGGCGCGCAACGCCCAGAACCTGCAAATGACCTACGACCTCAACGCCGCCTTCGACCAGGCGGTGCAGGACGATGCGGTCAAGGTCATCATCCTCGCCGGCAACGGCCCGCATTTCTCGGCAGGCCACGACTTGCGACCGGCCGGGAAAAACCAGGCTGGCGTGGATTTCCCGCCGGTCGGAAATTGGGGTGGCTTCGCCGAGCCGAACGCGCATGGCCGTTTCGCGCGCGAGCAGGAGATCTATCTGCAAATCACCCGGCGCTGGCGCAATCTCGCCAAGCCTGTCATCGCGGAGGTGCACGGCAAGTGCATCGCCGGCGGGCTGATGTTGGCCTGGGCCTGCGATCTGATCGTCGCAAGCCACGATGCCGAATTCTGCGATCCCGTGGTCACGATGGGCGTCTGCGGCGTCGAGTGGTTCGTGCATCCCTGGGAGTTAGGGGCGCGCAAGGCCAAGGAGATGCTGTTCACCGCCGATAGCTGGAGCGCCGACGAGGCGCATCGCCTCGGCATGGTCAATCACGTGGTGCCGCGCGGCGATCTCTCGTCCTTCACGCTGGCGCTGGCGCGCAAGATCGCGGCCAAGCCCGCCTTTGCGCTGAAGCTGAGCAAGGAGGCGGTCAACCGCACCACTGACATCATGGGGCAACCGGCGGCGATCGATCAGGCCTTTGCGCTGCATCAGCTCTGCCACGCGCATAATCTTCAGGAATTCGGAATGGTGGTGGACCCCGCGGGCCTGCATCCGTCCGTCAGAAAATCCGCCAATTTGAAATAGACCAGATGGACCTAACCCCCAGCGACGAACAGCGCCTGCTGCGCGAAAGTGCCGACCGCTTCGTGGCGGAAATTTTTACGGCCGAGCACCGGAAGAACGCTGCCAACGAGCCGCTCGGCTTCTCGCCCGCGATCTGGAAGCAGTTCGCCGAGCTCGGCTGGCTGGCGCTGCCGATCAGCGAAGCCCATGGCGGGCTTGGCGGCGGCGCGATCGAGATCGGGATCCTGATGGAGGCGTTCGGGCGCGGGCTGGTGTCCGAGCCCTATCTCGCCACCGTTGTGATCGGCGCCGCGCTGGTCGCCGAATGCGGCACCGAAGCGCAGAGGCAAGCGATCCTGCCAAAGGTCGCGGAAGGCGCGCTGTACCTCGCCTTCGCGCATTCGGAGCGCGCCGCGCGGTTCGACCTTGCCCATGTCGAGACGACGGCGACAAAGACCGCCGGCGGCTGGCAATTGAACGGTCACAAGACCGCGGTGCTCGACGGCGCGGCCGCCAACCAGATCATCGTCTCCGCCCGAATTGCCAATGCGAACGGCGCGTCGGGCAAGGTCTGCCTGTTCGTGGTGCCGGCTGGAACGCCCGGTCTCGTCCTGCACGACTATGCGCGTCTGGGCGGCGGCCGCGGCAGCAGTCTCGATCTCAACAATTTGCAGCTTCCAGCCGACACCCTGCTCGGCGACGGCGGCGATGCGCTGCCCACGATCGAAGCCGTGGTCGATCGTGCAATGGCAGCCCTTGGCGCCGAAGCCGTCGGCATCATGCAGACGCTGCTCGACACCACGCTGGAATACACCAAGATCCGGAAGCAGTTCGGAAGGCCGCTGTCGGCCAACCAGGTGATCCGGCACCGCCTCGCCGACATGGCGATGCAATGCGACGAGGCGCGCTCGATGGCGTTGCGCGCAGCGCTGATGGCCGATGCCGAGCCGGTGGCGCGCAGCCGTGCCGCGTCCGGCGCGAAGGCAAAAATCGGCAAATGCGCGCGCTTCGTCGCCGAACAATCGGTGCAACTCCACGGCGCCATGGGCGTCACCGAGGAGCTCGATATCGGCGCCTATTTCAAGCGCCTGCTCGCCTTCGACACGTTGTTCGGCGGCAGCGCCCATCATTATCGCCGCCACGCCGCCTTGAGGGGCCGCGCGCAGGAATAACGGAGAGCGTCAGATGGATCTCACCTTCAACGCCGAGGAACGCGCCTTCGAGCAGGAGGTACGCCACTTCATCGCGGCGAACCTGACGCCGGAAATGAAGCGCGCCACCGCGCTGACGCCTTCGGTGTTCTCCGATCCCGACATCGGCATGGCCTGGCAGCGCACGCTGCACCGCAAAGGCTGGGGTGCGCCGGGCTGGCCGGCGGACCATGGCGGTCCGGACTGGACGTCGGCGCAACGCTGGATCTTCGAGACCGAATGCGCCCGCGCCGGCGTGCCCAATGTCAACGTGATGGGCGTGAAGATGGTCGGCCCCGTCATCATTGGCTTCGGTTCGCCGGAGCAGAAGAACTTTTACCTGCCGCGAATCCTCTCAGGTGAGGACTATTGGTGCCAGGGCTATTCCGAACCGGGCTCCGGCTCCGACCTCTCGTCATTGAAGACGCGCGCGGTGCGCGACGGCGACGAATACATCATCAACGGCACCAAGATATGGACCACGCATGCGCATCACGCCAACCGCATGTTTGCACTGGTGCGCACCAATGAGGGTGAACGCCAGCAGGACGGCATCAGCTTCATCCTGATCGACATGACAACGCCGGGTATCACCACGCGGCCAATCGTGACCATCGGCGGCGACCACGAGGTCAACCAGGTGTTCTTCGACGACGTCCGCGTTCCCGTGGCAAATCGTGTCGGCGAGGAAGGCAAGGGCTGGACCTACGGCAAATATCTGCTCGAGTTCGAGCGTGGCTCCGGCATCGCTTCGGCGAAGCTGCGCGAGGCGCTGAGGACGATCTCCGAACTCGCTGAATCCGACGTCACCGGCCGCGCCATCGATGATCCTGACATCGCGATGCGGGTGTCGGAGGTTGAGGTCGATATCGATGCGCTCGAGATGACGGAGCTGCGGGTGCTGTCGGCGCTGCAGACCGGACAAAATCCCGGTGCGGTGTCGTCGATGCTCAAACTGCGGAACAGCGAAATCCGCCAGGCGGTGACGCGGCTTGGCGTCGATGTGATCGGCAATGACGGGCTCGCCGTCGAACCGGCGCGGCCGCTCTACAGACTGAACCACGAGCCGGTGATTTCAGAGGAATTGCTGCCGGTGGTTCCGGAATATCTCAACGGGCGCGCCTACACGATCTTCGGCGGCTCGTCGGAGATCCAGCGCGACATCATCGCGAAGATGGTGCTGGGGCTGTAAGGCCACCACCGTCATTCCGAGGCATCGCGCAGCGATGAACCCGGAATCTCGAGATGGTGGCGCGAGATTCCCGATGCGCAATCGCGCATCTGAGGTTCGCGCTGGCGCGCACCCCGGAATGACAGAAGCCTACGCCGCCGCCCCCGCCTTGGCGTCACGAATCGCCTGCCAGATCTTCGACGGCGTCAGCGGCGTGTTGAGCCTGCTGATACCGAGCTCGCTCAGTGCATCCATCACGCCATTGGTGATGCAGGGCGGGCCTCCGATCGCACCGGATTCACCGCAGCCCTTGGCGCCGAGCGGATTGGTCTTGCATGGCGCGGAATCGTCCAGCGTCACACTGATCGGCGGGATGTCGTCGGCACGCGGGATGCAATAGTCCTGATAGCTCGCGGTCAGAAGCTGGCCTTCCTCGCTATAGGCCACACCTTCGTACAACGCCTGACCGATGCCCTGGGCGACACCGCCATGCACCTGGCCGGTGACCAGCATCGGATTGACGGCGACGCCGACGTCGTCGACCGTGGTATAGCGCACGACCTTGGTGACGCCGGTCTCGGGATCGATCTCGACCTCGCAGATATGGGTGCCGTTCGGCCAGCTCGGCCCGTCGACCTCGCCTTCGCTCTCGACCGAGAGCTTGGCGCCGTCTTCCTTCTTCGCGATCTCGAACAGGCTGATACGCCTGTCGGTACCGACCACGGTGAGAAAGCCGTCGCGATATTCGATGTCCTCGACCGAGGCCTCCAGCATGTTGGAGGCCTTGTCGCGCGCCTTGTTGATCATGTCGTTGCTGGATAGCGCGACCGCGGTGCCACCGACGAACAGCGAGCGCGAGCCGACGCTGCCGAAGCCGGTGGCGAGATCGGTGTCGCCCTGGATCACGTCGATCCGGTCCATGGCAATGCCGAGCGAGTCCGAGACCATCTGGGTGTAGGTGGTCGCCAGCCCCTGCCCCATCGCCATCGTGCCGGAATGGAGAACCACGCGGCCTTCGGCTGTGGCATGCAGCGAGACTTTCTCGGTGTGGGCGCGGCCGCCGGTCCATTCGATATAGCTGGTCAGGCCGCGGCCATAAAGCAGGCCCTTCTTCTTCGCTGCCTTCTTGCGGGCGGCAAAGCCGTTCCAGTCGGCGAGGTCGGACGCGCGCTCCAGCATGTGCGCGAAGGCGCCGGAATCATACACCTGCCCGACCGCATTGGTGTAGGGCAGTTGCGCCGGCTTGATGTAGTTCACCTTGCGGAGAGCGCGCGGATCCATCCCGATCTGGCGCGCGGCGGCGTCAAACAGCCGCTCGACGATGAAGACCGCCTCGGGCCGGCCAGCGCCCCGATAGGCGCCGACCGGGGCGGTGTTGGTCATCACCGATTTCACCTCGAAATGCACCAGCGGCAGGTCGTAGACACCGGTCTGCACGAACGGACCAAGTACCAGCGGGATGATGTTAGCGGTGCCCGACGAGTAGGCGCCGGTGCCGCCGATCGAGCGCACCCGATAGGCCAGTACACGGCCGCTGGCGTCGAGCGCGAATTCGCCGGTCGAGGTGAGATCGCGGCCATGGGTGCCGCCGACAAACTCGTCGGTGCGGTCGCCGCGCCAGCGGATCTTCTTGTTCAGTTTTGTGGCAGCGTAAGCCACGATGCCGTCTTCAGGATAGAGGCTGGTCTTCTGGCCGAAGCCGCCGCCGATATCGCCGACCAGCACGCGCACGCTGTCCTTTGGCCGCTTCAGGATCGATTCCGCGAGCAGGTCGCGGGTCGACCCCGGCGTCTGCGACTGCACGTGCAGAATAAGCCGGCCGGTCTTCTTCTCGATCTCCGCGATGGTCGAGCGCGGCTCCATCGCCGACGGCACCAGGCGCTGGCTGACCAGGTCGAGCGACACTTTGTGCGCGGCGTTGGCAAAAGCCTCTTCGACCTTGGCGGCATCGCCGTAGCTCATCGCGGCCACGATGTTGTCGGGCGCCTCCGGCCAGACCGCGGGCGCACCTGATTTGATCGCCTCGACCGAATCGACCACCGAGGGCAGCATCTCGTAATCGACCTCGATCGCCTCAGCCGCGGTCTGCGCCAGCACCCGCGAGGTCGCGACGACGGCCGCCACCCCCTCGCCGGCAAAGCGCACCACCTCATGCGCCAGCAGGCGCCGCGGCGGCACGCTCATCGGCTTGCCGTCCGGCCGCTTGAAGATCGCGAGCGTCGGCAGCGTGCCGATTTCGTCCTTGACCAGGTCCGCGCCGGTATAGACCGCCTCGACGCCGGGCATCTCCAGCGCCGCCTTGGCATCGATCGACTTGATGTTGGCATGGGCATGCGGCGAGCGCAGCAAGTGCAGCCAGAGTGCCCCGTCCTCCGGTTTATCGTCGATGAAATGCCCCTTCCCGGTGAGCAGCCGCTGGTCTTCCAAACGCTTGACCGGCTGGCCCGCACCAAAACGCATATTGCCGGGAAGAATGTTCATCAGAGGGTCCTTGATATCAGAAATTCGGCGGGTTTTAGCGGATTTTCACCGCAAGACAACACGCCACCGTCATTCCGGGATGGTCCGAAGGACCAGACCCGGAATCTCGAGATTCTCCGATGCGCAATTGCGCGTCTGAGGTTCGATGCTGACGCATCGCCCCGGAATGACCAGATGGTGAGAGCACATGCAACGCGCAAGCCAGCTTCAATGCAGATCGCGCAGAGCCGCCTCGACCACTTTGCGTTGCTCGGCCGTGAGCGGGGCCTGCGGCGGCACGGGGTCGCCGACGTCGTAGCCCTGGATCGCAAGCCCGGCCTTGATGCAGGCGGCGAGGTTGAAGCGGGCGAACGCCTCGTTGATGCGCCAGAGCTTGCGCTGGAGCGTTATAGCCTCGTCCCATCGGCCGCGGCGGCAGAGGTTATAGAGCTCGACGCTTTGCCGCGGGATGATACAGGCCGGGCCCGCCATCCAGCCATGGCCGCCGATCAGCATCACGGCGGCCGGAATATGGGCGGAGGCCGAGAACACCTTCAAGCCGTCGCCGCAACGGTTCATGATCGACAACAGCCGCCCGGTGTTGGTCGAGGCGTCCTTGATGTAGCCGATGCGCGGATGGGCAGCGAGCTGCGCGATGACGTCGAGCGTCAGATCAGAGCGCTGGAAGTTCGGATTGGTGTAGATCACGACGGGAATGTCGACGGCATCGGCAATGGCGCGGAAATAGGCCTCGACCTGGGCATCACTGAGCGGAAAATACGCTTCCAGGATCGCGAGGATGCCGTTGGCGCCGCGCTTCTGATAGGCCTTGGCCTGCGCCACCGCATCCGCCGTCGAGGTCGAGGCAACGCCGGCGACGACGGGCACGCGGCCCTGCGCGGCCTCGATGGTGGTCTGCACGACCTGCGCGCGCTGGGCATTGTTGAGATAGGCGAACTCGCCGGTCGAGCCGAGCGGCGTCAGCCCGTGCACGCCGGCCTTGATCAGATCGTCGCACAGCCGGCCCAGCACCTCGGTGCGGACATGGCCGGCGGGATCGACCGGGGAGACCAGATACGGGAAGACGCCGTGGAAATCAGCCATTTGCGATCAGCCTCGTGGACGGCGAGACATAGTCGGGATCGTGCGCAAAGGGAAGCGGCGCCGCCGTGCGCAAGGCCTGCAAAACGGAGGCAAAATCGGTGCTGGCGCGAAAGCCGAGCAGGCGTTCGGCCTTGGTGGAATCGTAGATCCGGCCGATCGATTTCGGCAGCTGCCATCCGCGGCGCGCGAACAGCGCCGGCGCATCGGGGAAATAGCGTGCGATCACATCAGCCGCGTCGAATTTCAGCGCCGCGACGTCCTTGCGCGCAAAGGGCGTCGGCGCGCTGATCACAAAGACCTCGAAGCCGCTGGCTTTCTCGAGTGCCACCACATGGGCCTCAGCGGCGTCCTCGACCGTCAGGCGGCGATACATGAGTTCGGTCGCCTTCAGGTTCTCGCCATGGATGTCGCGGATCGTATCGTCGTCTTCGGGGAAGAAGCGGCTGGTGCGCAGTACCGCGCAATTCAGCCCATGCCCCTTGCTGAACAACCGGCACAGCCCTTCGGCGGCAAGTTTCGTGATGCCGTAGATATTTCGCGGCTCGAGCGGGCCTGTGGTCTCGTCGAGCCAGACGGCGGCAGAGCCCTCATCGTCGCGGATCGCCTGCGAGATCATCAAGGATGTCGTCGAGGTGAAGATGAAGCGGTCGTGGCCTGCAGCGGCGGCCGCCTGGAGCAGATTGAGCGTCCCCGTCACGTTGACATCCACAAACGCCTGCGGCGGGAATCGCTCGATGTCCGGCTTGTGCAGGGCACCGGCGTGGATCACGGCCTCGATACCGTGATCGGCAAACACCCGATCGACGACGGATCGTTCGGCGATCGAGCCGACGACATCGGTCGCCTCACCCGGGACGACGTCGAGGCCGACCACGCGGTAGCCGGCCTACCGCAGCCGCGGTGCAAGAAAACGCCCCAGCCAGCCGGACGAGCCCGTCAACAGCACACGCATGACGTCTGCCCCGGCCGCGCCTTCAGAATACCTTGGCGATCGCGGCTTGCGCGTCGCCCTGGATCTGCTTCAGATGATCCGGTCCGCGGAAGCTTTCGGCGTAGATCTTGTAGACGTCCTCGGTGCCGGACGGACGCGCCGCGAACCAGCCAGACTCGCTCTCGACCTTGATGCCGCCGAACGGTTGATCGTTGCCCGGCGCCTTGGTCCTGACCGCGCGCACGGGATCACCGGCAAGCTGCGTCATGTTGAGCTGCTCGGGGCCGAGCGCCTTCAGCGCGCTCTTTTGTTTTGATGTCGCCGCGACATCGATGCGCTCATAGTAGGGAACGCCTAGCTCGGCGGTCAGTTCGTTGAACAGCTCGCTCGGATCGCGGCCGGTCTTTGCGATGATCTCCGCCGCCAGCAGACCGAGGATGATGCCGTCCTTGTCGGTGGTCCAGACCGAGCCGTCCTGCTTCAGGAATGAAGCTCCAGCGCTCTCCTCGCCGGCAAAACCGAATCCGCCGCTCCCGAGTCCCTCGACGAACCATTTGAAGCCGACCGGCGTCTCCACCAGCTTGCGATTCAGCTTCTTGGCAACCCGATCGATGATCGAGCTCGACACGATGGTCTTGCCGATCGCTGCACTCCCGCTCCATTGCGGCCGGTGCGCGAACAGATAGGCGATCGCGGTAGCGAGGAAATGGTTCGGGTTCATCAGTCCGTTCGAGCGGGTCACGATGCCGTGGCGGTCGGCGTCGGTGTCGTTCGCAAAGGCAACGTCGAAGCGGTCGCGCATCCCGATCAGGCTCGCCATCGCATAAGGTGACGAGCAGTCCATCCGGATCTTGCCGTCCCAATCCGCGGTCATGAAACGGAAGGTTGGATCGACGGCGTTATTGACGACGGTCGCGTTGATCCCGTAGCGGGCGATGATCGGTTGCCAGTAGTGCACCGCGGCGCCGCCGAGCGGGTCGATGCCGATCCTGACGCCGGCGGATTTGATCAGCGCGAGATCGACGGTGTTGCCGAGGTCGGCGACGTAAGGCGTGATGTAGTCATACAGATGCGTCGTCGCTGCCTTCCGCGCGCGCTCATACGGCATCCGCGCGACGCCCTTGAGGCCGGCTTCGATGTAGCGGTTGGCGTTCTTCTCGACCACCCCGGTGACGTCGGTATCGGCCGGACCACCGTGCGGCGGATTGTATTTGTAGCCGCCGTCCTCCGGCGGGTTGTGCGACGGCGTGATGACGACGCCATCGGCAAGCCCGGTACTGCGTCCCTTGTTGTGGCTGAGGATCGCGTGTGAAATGACCGGCGTCGGCGTGTAGCCGGCCTGGGCATCGATCATGATCTCGACGCCGTTGGCGGCGAACACTTCCACCGCGCTTGCGAGCGCCGGCTCGGCCAGCGCATGCGTGTCGATGCCGATAAACAGCGGCCCCGTCAGCCCGGCCTCGCGGCGATAGTCGCAAATCGCCTGCGTGGTGGCGAGGATGTGGTCCTCGTTGAAGGAGTTCTTGAGCGACGAGCCGCGATGGCCCGAGGTGCCGAAGGCAACGCGCTGGGCTGGATCGCTGGCGTCAGGCTTGCCGGCGAAATACGCCGTGACCAGCCGCGGCACATTGGTGAGCGAGGCGGGATCGACAGGTTTGCCGGCGGCGGGATTTGGTGTCGTCACTTGACCTCCCAGAACAGGTATCGCCGGCCATCAACACGAATGAGGTATGCCCCGGCGTGCTAGCATGGTGGCTTACTTCCAATCAAGCCGGGGGCACTTCGTTCCTTGCTGCCGCGGCAACGCGCTACGACACGTCGATCTGCTCCACCTTCTCGCGGAGTTCGTCGACCAGTACCCGCTTGTTCTCGGTGTAGTCGACCGGAACCACGACGAGATGCACACCGCCGCCCGCGAAAGCGCGCTCCAGCGTCGGAACGATCGCCTCCGTGCTCTCGATGCGGGAGCCCTTGGCACCATAGCTCTCGGCGTATTTGACGAAATCCGGGTTGCCGAAGGTGAGGCCAAAATCGGGGAAATGATCGACCGCCTGCTTCCATCGGATCATGCCGTAGGCGGAGTCTTCCAGGATCAGGATCACGAGATTGAGCTTGAGCCTGACAGCGGTTTCCAATTCCTGCGAGTTCATCATGAAGCCGCCGTCGCCGCAGACCGCGAGCACCCGGCTCTTCGGATAGAGCATCGCAGCCATCATCGCCGACGGTAGGCCGGCGCCCATGGTCGCCAGCGCATTGTCGAGCAGGAGTGAGTTCGCCAGCAGCGTGCGGTAGTTGCGCGCGAACCAGATCTTGTACATGCCGTTGTCGAGCGCGACGATGCCGTCTTCGGGAATCACCTGCCGCACATCGTGCACGATGCGCTGCGGCGTTGGCGGCCAGTGCCCTTCCGTGGCGCGGTCGCCGATCTTTGCCAGGATGCCTTCGCGCAGGCTCTGCAGCGCGCTGGCGTGGGGGAGCCGTCCCTCCAGCCTGTCAGCCAGCAGCTCGAGGCTCGGGCCGACGTCGCCGATCACCTCACACTGCGGAAAGTAGACCTGCTCGACATTCGCCGCCGTGTAGCTGACGTGAACCACCTGCGGGCCCTTCGGGCCCATGATGAAGGGCGGCTTCTCGATCGTGTCGTGACCGATCGCGATGATCAGGTCGGCGCGGTCGATCGCCTCGTGCACGTAGTCGCGCTCGCTCAGTGCGGCGGTGCCCATGTACAGATTAGTGCCGCCGGACACCGTGCCCTTGCCCATCTGGGTGGTGAAGAACGGAATCCTGGTGCGCCGAACGAAATCGCCGATTCCAGCCGTGCTGCGTGGGCGCGACGCGGCTGCGCCGAGCATGATCAGCGGGCGCTGCGCCTTGAGGATCATGTCGGCAGCGCGATCGAGCGCAGCCGCGTGCGCCACCGGAATCTCGATCGGATGCGGCGGTATCATCGCTACCGGCTCCGCCTCTTCACCCGCGATGTCCTCCGGCAGTTCGAGCAGCACCGGGCCCGGCCGCTCCTGCATCGCGAGCCGGAACGCGTCGCGGACCAGGGTCGGAATGGTCATGGTGCTGACGATCTGAACCGACAGCTTGGTCAGCGGACGGAAGGTGTTGATGATATCGACGATCTGGAACTTGGCTTGCCGGCTGCTCAGAATGCCCTTCTGGCCCGTGATCATCACCATCGGCATCGCGCCAAGCAACGCGTAGGCAGCGCCGGTCGCGAGATTCAGCGCACCGGGACCGAGCGTGGTCATGCACACGCCGGGTTTGCCGGTCAAGCGGCCATAGGTCGCCGCCATGAACGCCGCGGGCTGCTCGTGGCGCGTGACGATCAGCTTGATCGAGGATTTGCGCAGGCTTTCGACGACGTCGAGATTCTCCTCGCCGGGAACACCGAACACCCGTTCCACACCCTCGTTTTCGAGAGCAGCGACCAGCAAATCGGAACCTTTGACCATCTTAGCCTCGCAGTTTTGATTGCATGCTGCCGGCCGAGCATAGCCGCATCGCACGCTGTCGGGGAGTCCCTCAGGGCTTGTGTGCCCCGATCCATTCAGCGACCTGGCGCAGCACGCGTGCCTGGAGGTCACCCGAGATCGCGATCGCTTCCAACGCCCGCCCCACCATCAGCCGTCCGCCGCCGGTCGATTGCGACGGGGCAAAGGCGGCAAGCTCGGCGGCGTGGGCTGGATCGGTAAAATTGGTCATGAAATTGGGGACGAACTGGTCGCGGAAGTTTGGTCCCTGCTTCGCCAGCAGCGTGTCAAAGTTCTTCTGGACGAAATCCCAGGCGAGCTGCGGCTGCTCGCCCGCGGACGCAACCGTGCCGATCATGCCGCCAACGATGGTGCTGGGCAACCCGGCGGTCAACGTAAACGCCAGCGTCGCCTGCGCCAGTTCGGGATCGCGGGCGCTGGCGGCGGCAAAATAATAGCGCAGCCGCTCATTGGTGACCGTGCTCTCGCGCGCGAGCGCCAGCAGCGTGTCATAGGTCGCCCGGTCGGCCGTGATGCCGACCAGATGGGCCACGGCGTCGCGCAACGCATTCGGAAGCGAGGTGGGATCCACCAGGAAGGCCGCGAACCGCCGCTTCGCCTCGGTGATAACAGCCTCGTCACCGAGATCACCAAGCGCCCTGATCAGGCTTGCGCGCAGCAGCGCGGTGTCATCATCGGCTGGGCCACCGCCGTCCCATCCGAGCCTGTCGAACACCGGGCGCAGCTTCGCGCGCGCATAGGCCTGGATCGCCGGCCGCTCGGCGCGGTCGCGTGACAGGCGGTTGAGCGCCGCAAATGACGAGATCACCTGCTCCCATACCGCACGATGATCGCCGACCTCGAGCGCGTCGAGCAGCGCGAGATAGGACGATGGCTCGGCGTGGCCGGCCTGCACCAGCGCCCAGTTGTCGGTGACGATGTTGAGCCGGTCGTCGACCTGCATTGGCGCGAACGCGTTCAGCAGCGCGGCGCGGTTCTTCGGGCCGTATTCGACGCGGTAATAGCCGATGTCGCCGAGATTGACCTTGATCGCATCGCCGCAGGCGCCGGCCGGTACATCAGCGCTGCCCTGCAGCAGGATATCCGCGAAGGGCTTGCCGCCCACCGGCCCGGCCGCCACCGGGATTTGCCAGTCGTGCGCCGGTAGCGCGGCCGCGTTGGCCGGCGCGATTACGAACCGGTCCTGCCGCAGCGTCAGGCGCTGCGAGGCGCCGTCGCAGATCGTCTCCGCCACGACCAGCGGCACGCCATCCTGTTCGGTGAAGGATGCGGCCACGCCGGTGATTTTCTTGCCCGCTGTGCTTTCCAGCGCGTGCCAAAGATCGGCTGTCGTGCTGTTGCTGTAGGCATGCGCGGCCATGTATTTGCGGATGCCGTCACGGAACGCCTGCTCGCCGAGATAATTCTCGAGCATGCGGATCAACGCCTCGCCCTTGCTGTAGGTGATGGCGTCGAACGCCGTGACCGCCTCGCTGTGATCGGCGATCGGCTGCTGGATCGGATGCGAGGTGCGGCGCGCGTCGAGCGTCATGGCAAACTGCTTCGCGCCATAACCGTTCAGCCAGCTTTGCCATTGCGGGTAGAACTGTTCGGACGCCTTGGTCGACATCCAGCTGGCGAAACCTTCATTGAGCCAGAGATTGTCCCACCAGGCCATGGTGACGAGGTCGCCGAACCACATATGCGCCATTTCATGCGCGATGATTCCGAAGATGCCGCGCCGCGCGGTTTCCGCGTTGGTCGCGGGGTCGAACAGCAGCCGGCTCTCAAAGAAGGTGATGCCGCCCCAATTCTCCATCGCCCCGCCGAACCCGCCGGGCACCGCGATCAGGTCGAGCTTCGGCAGCGGATATTTCACGCCAAAATAGTCGTTGTAGTAGCCGAGCAGCTTCACTGCGCTGTCGAGCGCGAACCGGCCCTGCCCGCCCTTGCCTTCTGTCGTGACGACGCCGACCGTCACGCCATCGGCGTCCGCCGTGACACGTTCGAGTTCGCCCACGGTGAGCACGAAGAGATAGCTCGACATCCTCGGCGTCGGCGCAAAGGAGACCTTTTTGAGATTGTCGGCGACCGCCTCTTCGCTCGCGACCGGCATGTTGCCGACCGCCAGGAGATTCTTCGGGATCACGACGGTCAGCGCAAACGTCGCCTTGAACGCCGGCTCGTCCCAGCACGGAAAGATCCGGCGGGCATCCGCCGGCTCCAGCTGGCTCGATATCAGCCGCTTCATGCCGTCCTTGGTCGGATAATCGACCGAAAACAGGCCAGTGCCGAATTTGTTGATCTGCGCCGTGAAGGCGATGCGAAGCTTGTGCCGGCCTGCCGCGATCGGCTGCGCGAAGGTCAGCGTCGCGGTCTGCGCCGCGGTATCGGTCACCACCGCCGCACGCTGCGCGCCGTCATCGGCGGTGACGTCACCAAACGCCGTATTGACCGCGTTCAGCGTCACTTGCGCGACAGGCTCGCGCACCTCGACTTCGACGGTTTCGACACCGGGCAAGGCCAGGGTTGTGAAATCCGCCGTCAGCTCGATCGTATAGCTCACGGGAATGACGGACTTCGGCAGCTTGCCGGGCGTCGCGTCGAAGGAGAATGTCTGCTCGGCGAAGGCACCCGCAACCATCGACAGGAGCAGGGCAGCCCCCGTGGCAACACGACGCAGAGACGTCCACCGGAAGTGGCCTGCAGGCTTGTTCATTGTGAGCGACTCACACGAGGCTTCGAGGGATTCAAAGGTCATCCCGGAAACGAATGACACAATCGGCAATCTAGGGGAGAAAACGCCGCGATGAAACTGACAACCGCGCGACCCAGCCTGCATTGCTTGTTGCCCGACAGCGGGATGAGAGACTAACGTGGGCTTCCCGGTTTGTTGCCCAGGCATTTGATGACCGACGAATGACGATGCGATTTCTGGTCACGATCGGTCTTGTTGCGGCAATCGTGCCGGCCTTGGCCGATTCGGACAGCGCCCCGCTCGAAATAACCCTGCCCGTTACGACCGATCCTGCGACAATCCAGTGCCGCCAGATCGGCACACAAGGCGCAACCTCACTGTCCTTCCTGCCGATGCACCGCACCTTCAACGACGATTTCGACGAGCATCCGCTGTCGAGCGGACGATGGGTGCCGCATTACGCCGGCGGCGCCGCATGGCCGGAGGCGCGCTACTGGGGCGGCGACGGCTCTGATTTCAAGCGCAAGACCAGCGCCAATGGCGAGCAGCAGATCTATGTCGATCCACGCTACGCCGGGCGCGGCACGACCCCGCTCGGCCTCGATCCGTTCCATGTCGAGAACGGCGTGCTCACGATCACGGCCAGGCGCACGCCACCCGACATGAAGGCGGTGCTGTTCAACAACGAATACATCTCAGGCATCCTGACCACCCAGGGCAGTTTCGCGCAGAAATACGGCTATTTCGAAATTCGCGCCAAAATCCCGATCGGGACCGGCGTGTGGCCGGCGTTCTGGATGCTGGCCGACGACGGCGGCTGGCCGCCCGAGGCCGACGTGGTGGAGGGACGCGGGCAGCGACCCGGCGACCTCGTGATGACCACGCATTGGCGGATTCCCGCGACCGGCAAGATCGAACACTGCGGCTTCGATTTCACCGTCCCCGGAGCCGAGGCCGACTTTCACAATTATGGTGTGTTGTGGGAGCCGGACCGCCTGATCTATTTCATCGACCGCAAGCCGGTGTCCGATATCAGCGTGCCGGTCGGATTCGATGATCCGATGTACATGATCGTCAATCTTGCGATGGGATCAAAATTCTTCATCGGCGTCGGCTTTGTCGACGGCGAGTCCCCGGTGACGGTCAATTTCGAGATCGACCGCATCTCCGCCTACCAGATCGACATGACCTTCGCGGGAGCCAGCAATGTCCGATAGATTTTCACGTCGGCAGTTTGCCGGGCTTGCCGGCCTCTCGGCGCTCGGCCTGTCGACCCCCGCGCAGGCGACGGAGAGCGCGCCGCGGCCGGACGGCGCAAGCTTTCCCTCCGGCTTCCTCTGGGGCACGGCTACGTCGTCCTACCAGATCGAAGGCGCGGTCGACGAGGACGGCCGCGGCCGCTCGATCTGGGATACGTTCGCCCACACGCCGGGCAAGATCGAGGACGGCAGCAATGGCGACCGCGCCAACGATCATTATCACCGCTACAAGGAGGACGTCGGTCTCATCAAGGATCTCGGCACCAAGGCCTATCGCTTCTCGATCGCGTGGCCGCGGGTGTTTCCGGACGGCACCGGCACGCCGAACCCGAAAGGCCTCGACTTCTACAATCGCCTGGTCGACGAGCTACTCGCGAACGGCATCGAACCCTACGCCACGCTCTATCACTGGGACCTGCCGCAGGCGTTGCAGGACCGCGTCGGCGGCTGGCGCTCCAGCGACACATCGAAGGCGTTCGCCGATTACGCGGGCTATGTGGCGGAGCGGCTCACTGATCGTGTGAAGAATATTTTCACCGTCAACGAGGTCGGGCGTTTCCTCCCCTTCGGCTACGCCCTCGGCGTCGACGCACCCGGCTTGACGCTGCCGCCGGCCGAGGTGAACCAGGCGCGCCACCATGTCGCGCTCGGGCATGGCCTTGCGGTGCAGTCGATCCGCGCCAAAGGGCGCGCCGGCACCCGGGTCGGCCCGGCCGAGAACATCACCACCTGCGTGCCCGCGATCAACACACCTGAGAACATTCGCGCCACCGAGATTGCGACGCGCGAATTCAATTCCGGCTTCCTCGGCGTCGTTCTCGACGGCAAATACACCGAAGGCTTCCTGGCCTATGCCGGTGCGGATGCCCCCAAATTCACGGCTGAAGAGCTGAAGATCATCTCGGAGCCCAATGACTTCGTCGGGCTGAACATCTACTCACCGCAGCTCTACATCGTCGCGAGCGACCACAAGCCCGGCTGGAAGCCGCTGCCGATGCCCGCCTCGTTCCCGCACATGAACTCAGATTGGCTGCGGATCGCGCCGGAGGTGATCTACTGGGCGCCGCGGATCGCAGCGAAAATCTGGAATCTCAAGAGCATCTATATCAGCGAGAACGGAACATCTGGTGAGGACAAGGTCCAGCCCGATGGGCAGATCTACGATCTCGACCGCATCATGTATCTGCGCAACTATCTCGCCCAGCTGCAGCGCGCCACCGCCGAAGGCGTCCCGGTCCACGGCTATTTCCTGTGGAGCCTGATGGACAATTTCGAATGGATTTATGGCTATGAGAAGCGCTTCGGCCTGTACCGGGTGGACTATGCCACCCAGGCGCGCGTGCCGAAGCTGAGCGCAGCGTTCTATCGCGACGTGATCGCGCGCAACGCGATCGGGGTGTGACGCTGATGTCCTATCCGGCCTGCGGCTGTGCACCGGCCCATGCCCGCTTGAGCAGATCGCGAATGGCGGCCTGTTCGATCGGCCGCGGATTCCAGTAGGGATTTTTGGTCGCAAGCGCCGCGGCCTTGTCGATCCCGTCTTCCGGCATGCCGATCTCGGCAAGCGAGCGCGGCGCGCCGAGCTTTGCCGATAGTTCGAACAACCCGTCAGCCGCATCCCGCGCGCCAAGCGCCCTGGCTGCACGGCCAATCGCCTCGCGGGCAGCCGGCGTGTTGTAGGCGATGGTATGCGGCAGCAGCACCGCATGGGTCTTGGCATGCGGCAGGTCGAACAGCGCGCCGACGGTGTGGCAGAGCTTGTGATGCAACGCCATACCGACGGTGCAGAGACAGACGCCGCACAACCAGGCCCCGTAGAGCGCGTCCGAGCGTGCATCGAGATCACGCGGCCGCGCAACCACTTCCGGCAACGACGATGCCAGCCTGGCGATCGCTTCCTCCGCCATCAGCGCGGTGATCGGGTTGCCGTCCCGTGCATACAGCGCCTCAGCGGCGTGCGCGATCGCGTTGAGGCCGGAGATCGCGGAGAATTTTGCCGGCATCGAGAGGGTCAGGTTGACGTCGTAGATCACGGCCTCGGGCAGGATCTTCGGCGATGACTGCGTGGTCTTGACGCCGTCGACGGTTTCGCCGAGCACCGGCGTCATTTCGGAACCGGCGTAGCTGGTCGGCAGGATCAGCTGCGGCAGGTCGGTACGCAGCGCGATCGCCTTGCTGAGCCCGGTCGCAGCCCCCGCGCCGATCGCAACCACGCCATCGGGCTTCAGCTCACGAACCACATCCATCGCGCGCTCGGTCACCGCAACGGGCGTATGCACCACCGCACCGTCGAACACGCCCGCCACGCGGCCGCCGGTCAACGACGCGAGATCGCCGAACTCGGCCTGCTGCCGCCGGCTCGCGAGCACCAGCGCGCGCGTGATGCCGAGACGATCGAGTTCGTCTGCCAGGTGCGCGATCGTGCCGACCCCGAACACGACCCGCATCGGGCTGACCTGGTAGGTGAATGACTGCGACATCGGGATTTCCTTGTTGCCCTCCGGAGAAAACCGCCGTCGGACGGCACAGCTGTTCCACTTATCGCCTTGGTCCAGTCAACGACACCCCTACGCCACCGCCTTGTAGTCGGGCGCGGTCGCAAGGAACCGCGCATAGGCGTCCGCGTCGGGCGGCGTGAATTTTTCGACGAGCGGGCTGCGGCGGCGCGATGATGTGCCGATGTCAGCCAGCAGCTCGTCGAAATGCTTGAAATGGTAGGGCGCGACGCATAGCCCGCCATAGACGCCCGCCGCCGGACGCTCCACTCGCTTGAAGCGCAGCATCATCGCGATGTTGTCGTTCATCTCGGCTGCGCTCGGCTGGTGTGCGAGCTGGCCATCGGCGTAGCGCACCAGCCAGTTTGCGGCGAGGTCAGCGCACAGCACCGTGCAGAAGCTCGAATTGAAGCCGACGAAGCCCATGTCGGGCAGATCAGGATTGGCGATCAGGCGATACAGTCGATATTGCCCGTCGGGCTCGACCAGCTTCGCCCGATAGGCGTCGGGCAGGAACGGCACGCCGAGCTTGTAGCCGATCGCGAGCACCGCAACATCGGCGGCAATGCGCTGGCCGCCGCTCATGACGATGGTCTTGCCGTCATAGTGATCGAACGTGCCACGCACCGCCTTGATGCGGCCATCGGCGACCATCGGATAGAAGCCGGGCGTCGCAATCGGCACCGAACAGTTGACGCCGTCCTCGATTCGCTGCTTCGGCACCATGTCGCACTGCTTCAGCTTGAGCTGTAGCTTCAGCATGCTTTCCAGCCCACGCCAGTTCGCCCACACGAAGGGCTTTACAATGGCGTGCGCTAGCCGTGACATCGGCCCGATGCCCCAGCTCCGGAACATCTCCTCCTGGGCGCGGACGTAGAGGATGCGCTTGAAGTTGACGAGTCCGCCGATGAAATACGGAATCCGCCAGACCGGCTCGCGATAGACGATGTTCACCGCGATGTCGGTTGCCGATTTCGAGCCGCCGAGCACGACCACCTTGCGTCCCTTGGCAAGATCAGGATCGCCATATTGCGACGAATGCAGGATCTGGCCGCCCTGCGCCTTGAAGCCGTCCTCGCCCGCCAGCTGCAGCGTCTGCGGCTCGTTGAACTGCCCGGTGCAGACCGCGACGAAATCGAAGTCCTCATGGCCGCTGGCGCCATCGGGGCTGCGCAGCGCGAGGGTCCAGCCGGCTTGCCGTCGGCACGACGGCTCATGGCCTCAACCTTGGTATTGAAGCGGATCGCACCGTCGAGCCCGTGACTACGGGCGTAGTCGCGCAGATAGGCATGGACCTGCGGGCCCTTCGGCCATTCCGGATAGGTCTCCGGCATCGGCTTGTCGGTGTAGCGATAGAGCTCCTTCGGGCTCTGGGTCTGCACATCGGGATAAGCGCGTGCCGGCTCCCAGACGCCGCCGAGATCGCCGCTGCGCTCGACGATCGTGACTTTGTGGCCGCGGGTGGCAAAGGCCTTTCCGGCGGCGAGCCCCGACACACCGGCACCGATGACGCACACATGCTTCTGCTTGACCATGAAACCGCTCCGCGATGAGTGAACTGGTCCATTCCCTTGAGCGCACGCGTCCCCGTCATCGCCGGAGGTTGCTCCGGCGAGCCGTGTATCGCGTGCGCGGTATCTGCTTTAGTCCCAGCCTAGTCGTTGGCTTCCGGCGGCAGGAAATCCACCTCGTGCTCGGCGGAGATGCGGACGACCTCGGCGGGGTCCTGCAGATTGTGCAGCTTCTCGAACAACGCTTCGAGCTTCTGCATCGGCGAGACCCAGAACAGCGCCCGCGCCGGCTTGTCCGACTTGTTGAAATAGCCGTGCGGAATGCCGCGCGGCAGGCGCACGAGGTCGCCGGCCTTGGCCTGGACCCAGACCCCATCGAGCTTGAGGTCGAGCACGCCCTCCTGCACCAGAATGAACTCCTCCTGGGTCGGATGGATGTGCACCGGCACGAACTGGCCGGGATCGCTATTGGTCTCGAACGCGAAGGTCGAGTCGGTGACCGCCTTCGGATAATAGACCTGGCCCAGGATATTCCAGGTTTTGCCGCCGTAACCGGTGCCGTTTGGCGTGATGCCTTGTTCGAGCGTGCCCATGTCAGCCTCTCCAGATTGGATGCGCATTGCGGAGCCTGAACCTGTCGCCGGCCACCTTGGCTGTCTAGCCGATAAACGAATCCGCAAGCCGGCAGGACCATGTTGCGATGCGAAATCGCGCCGCCGTCCGTGATGTGCCCAAGGCGCCCGCACTGACCTGCGCGCCGATCGGGCAGACTGCGCAACGAAACCGCGTTTCCCTTTCCGGGAGGATGCATTAGGCTGTCGATGTTTTAGACCTCAAACAACTCCGGACGGCCGGCGTGATTGCGACGAGCAGCGAGGTTTCGGCAAGGACAAGGCTGACGGATTTCGCCCGCGTCTCCACGATGCGCGTCGACGACGCGGCTGAGGCGGTCGGGCGCATCTTCTGCCCGCACGAGCTGACGCCGGTCGATCGGTCGGAACGGTATTTCTTCGCACTTCACAATTGCGCCGGCTTTGATGGCTTCTCCATCAACTACGTCGCCTATGGCGGTTCGGTGTCGATCAACCCCGGCTGCCTCGACCGTTTCTTCCTGCTGCAGATGCCATTGCACGGCTCGGCGTCGGTCAAGACAGCCGCGCGCCAGCTGACGACGGGGCCGCAGCGGATGGCGTCGCTGCTGTCGCCGACCATTCCGACTGAAATGACGTGGCGCGGCGATTGCGCTCAGCTCATCCTGCTGCTCGACCGCAAGCTGGTGGAGCATCGCGCAGCCGCGCTTGGCGGCACGGCCGTACGGCCGGTCGAATTTGATCCGGCCCTCGATCTGACAAATCCGGTCGGGCAAACGCTGACGACGGGAATGGAACATCTGGTCGCGCTTCTCGAGCAAGTCGGACCGCAGAAACGCCTGTCCGCGATCGCAGCCGCCAACTGGCGCGAGCCGTTTCTCAACGCGCTGCTCAACGGCCAACGACACAGCCTGAGCTCCGCTATCGATGTGTTCAACGGACGCGGCGAAACGCAGCCGGCAGCGCTGAAGCGGGCGCGGGCCTATCTGGAGACGCGCGCAGCCGAACCGCTTGATCTCGCCGAACTCGCCGACGTCGCAGATACCGGCATCCGCGCGCTGCAGATCGGCTTCCGCCGCCATTTCGGCGCCACCATCTCCGAGATGCTGCTCGACATCCGCCTCGCCCAGCTCAACGCTCGGCTGAAGACGGCGCGGCCGGGCGAGCGAATCGTCGATATCGCCTTCGATCTCGGCTTCACCCATCTCAGCCGCATGGCCAGCACCTATCGCGCCAAGTTCGGCGAGAGCCCAAACGCGACCCTGCGCCGGCTGAGTTGAGCGCAAGGTCCGCCCCAGCCTACCGGTCCCGCCGGACCCTGCCCATCCGGCCAGTTTCGGGATTGCCCGTGACATCCCAGATTGGGGAAAGCCACAGGAGCTTTCCATGACCGAACAGACCCCCCTCTCCTCCCTTTCGTCGGCTCTTTCCGAGACGGTCGCGCGCGCAGCGCCGGCGATCGTCTCCGTGCATTCGCACCGCCTGCGGGCCTCCGGCTTCGTCTGGAAGCCCGGGCTCATCGTCACCGCCGAGGAGGCGCTGGCCGACGAAGGCGAGGTCGAAATCCTGCTCTCCGACGGCAGCCGGCGGCAGGCGACCATCGCCGGGCGCGACCACACCACCGACATCGCGCTGCTGCGGTTCGACGGCGATATCGCCCCGGTCAAGCTCTCGGCGAACGTTCCCGCGCTCGGATCGCTTGCCGTCGTCGTCGCGACTGACGGCGGCGCCGCGACCGCACGGCTCGGCATGGTCTCGCGCTCGGGTGCGGCCTGGCGCAGCCTGCGTGGCGGCGAGATCGACGCCAGGGTCGAGCTCGACGTCCGGCTGCGGCACAGCCAGCAAGGCGGCCTGGCGCTGAATGCCGAAGGCGAAGCGTTTGGCATGGCCGTGCTGGGTCCGCGGCGCGTGCTGACGATACCCGCCGCTACCATCGAGCGCGTCGCAGCGCAGCTCGAGAGAAGCGGCCGCATCCCGCGCGGATATCTCGGCCTCGGCATGCAGCCGATCCGCCTCGACGACGGCATCGGCGCGATGGTCATGAATGTCGACAAGAACGGCCCCTCGGCCGCTGCCGGCATCCGGCAGGGCGACGTGATCGTGGCGGTCAACGGTGAGAAATTGTCCGGCGTACGGGCGCTGTCGCGGAGCCTGGGGCCGCAGAGCGTCGGAACGGTCGTCGACCTCACGATCCATCGCGGCGGCGAGCCGTTGCACTTCAAGGTGACGATCGGCGAAAGGCCGGAGACGTGAGCAAGGAGACCGCGCCTGACGTCGTGATCTCGCTTCAGATCGACGATCCGGCCCTCGCCGACCGGCTGGCGACGCTGCTTGACGGCGTCGCCGGGTTGCGCCTCGCAGCACCGGGAGAGCCGGCCGTGGCCGTAATCGTCTCGCGCGATCGGGAGGCGGCGGGTTCGCCCGGCGACTTCGAGCTGACGCCGCGCGAACTCGATGTGCTGGCGCTGCTGGCCGAGGGTGCGTCGAACAAGATGATCGCACGGCGCCTCGGCATCTCCGTCCACACCGCCAAATTTCACGTCGGCTCGCTGCTCGACAAGCTCGACGCCACCGGCCGCACCGACGCCGTCGCACACGCGGCGCGGCGCGGGGTGATCAATTTGTGAGATATTCTGTCGTCATTGCGAGGAGCCAACGGGTCGCGCAAATGCGCGCCCGATGACAGGCGCCGCGACGAAGCAATCCATCGGTCCGCGCACGCGGAAGGATGGATTGCTTCGCTCCGCTCGCAATGACGGGGCAGATTCGGCTCGGACGATCAGATTGCCAACCCTCGGTGTCGTCGCCCAGCTTAACCGGGCGATCCAGTATTCCAGAGACGGTTGTGATTGAGGCGATGGGCCGCGGCGTACTGGGTCGCCCAGTCCCAGTGCGCAATTGCGCACAAGGCCGGGCGATGACAGATGGGGTTGGGCTGCAGATCACCATCGCGAGCTAACGACTCGCTCGAGCGAGGATGCCCCTAAAGATCGAAATTCGTGGGCAGCATGACGACGTCGCGAATGGTCATGCCGCGCGGCCGCGTCAGCATGAACATGACGACATCGGCGACTTCGCTGGCCTCCAGCAGGCTTCCCTGCTCCTTGGCTTCCTTCAGCTTCTCGGGCGGCCAGTCCGCGAGCAGTGCGCTGATGACCGGTCCCGGCGAGATCGAGCCGACGCGGATGCCGTGCTTGAAGACCTGGCGCCGCACCGTCTGGACGAAGCAATTGATCGCCCATTTGGACGATGCATAGACCGGCTCCCATGGCGTCGGAAAATGCGCCGCCAGCGAACTCGTGACGATGATGTCGCCGGTCCGGCGTTCGATCATATGAGGCAGCACATCGTGCACATTCTTCATCACGACGTTGACATTCAGGTTCAGCATCCGGTCGATCGCGCCGGTATCGGCATCGACCAGGTCGCCACCGACATAGGTCCCCGCATTGGCATGCAGGATGTCGAACTGGCCCGCCTGCTCCAGCACCCTGGGCAGCAGCGTCGCGCAGTCCCTGGGATCGAGCAGGTCGATGACCAGCGGGATCATGGCGTCGCCGTGCCTGCTGCAAAGCGCCTTCAGCGCGGCCTCGTCGCGGTCGACCATCACCACGCGCGCACCCGCCGCCAACATCGCCTCGGCGCTGGCCAATCCGATGCCCGACGCAGCCCCGGTCACGGCGGCAACCTTGCCTTCCAGTTCTCTCGCCATAGGTCTTCACCTTACTGAGGTCACCACACCACGCATCGCATTATAGCAACCACAAGCGGCCTTGTCGGGGCAAAGGCCTGTCCGCGGTGGGGCTAATGATCCAGTTGGCCGCGCCAATTGCTAGCTTGTGGTGCCTAGCTGTGTTTCGCCGGGATGTCGTCCTGCGCGCCCGGGCAGGATCAGGATGCAGCCGAGGATGAAGACGGCGATCACAGCTGAAGCGATGGGGCGGCTGAGCGCCAGCCCGCCATGATCGATCGGTTTGTCGAGGAAATCGCCGACGGTCGCGCCAAGCGGCCGTGTCAGGATGAACGCGGCCCAAAACAAGACCACCCGGGAGGTGTTCGTCCAGAAATAGGCCGCTGCAAGGATGGCCAGTCCGGCCGCAAAGACCAGTGCGCCGCCCGCGTAGCCAAGGCCCGTCGTGTCGGCCATCCAGTCTCCAAGCGCTGTTCCCAGGGTCTGGGAGAATGTGATCGCGGCCCAATAGAATGCCTCGACCCTCGGCCGGGTCACGGTCTCCACCGCAATCGACCCCTCGACAAAATACCAGAGAACCAGCGTCGCCAGCAGTAGTCCGAGCAGCAGCGACGAGCCGCCGGTATAGCCGATTCCCAACGACCGATCGGCGAAATCAGCCATGGTCGTGCCGAACGTTGTCGAGGCAACGACCGTCGCCCAGTACAGGAACGGATGGAAGCGCCGGGCGAGAATCTGCACCACGACCAGGACGATGAGTGCGCCAAAAAAAATCGCCGTTCCAGCCAGGTACCCCCAATCCAGGGTCATCGTCACGGAGTCTCCGCCAGTTTCTCCGAGCGTGGTTGCGGCGATCTTGATGATCCAGAAGACGAGGGTGACTTCGGGAACCTTTGTGAAAGTGTCTCGCACGTCGTGGGAATTCAAAGCAGTCATGGCATCGCATCATGTTGTTGACAGGGAATGGGCGAAGTCGTTTCGGCTGGAAGGCTGGGCACAGCCTACATCAGGACTTTCCAGCGGAATCCATCATCGACAATAATTCGCTGATGGTCTGTTTACATTTGAGGGCGTCCGGCGTTGCCGCACGCAGCGCATCGAGCGCACGGTCGATCGCCTTGTCGACCTTGTGCCAATCGGCGGCGGCGCGCGGCTTCAGGGCCGCTTCGGCGTCGTCCCACTGGACCTCGAGATCCTTGATCCTGCTCTTGGCGCCGGCGAGATCGCCCTTGTCGATCAACGCGGCGACATCGACGACGACGGCGCGGAATGGCGAGAGGTCGCCGAGTTTCGAGGACATTGTGGCTTCGGCTGACGGCACGAAGGAAACGCCGCCGTCCGCATGCCTGTGCGGCTCGCCTGACATGAGACTCAGTACACCGATGGTGGACGCGAGTATCAATTTTTTCATGCTCACTCTCCTCGTTGCGGCCCGCGCGACATCGCCCGGGCTTCTGGTGAAAAACGGTTGGAAGCAGAGGTCACCGCGCAGGATCGGCGCCTTCGCTGTGTTCGCCCTCGAAGGTCACCCAGGCGACAAGCGCGATGATCATGGTCAGGAAGGCGAGGCTGGTATTGACGGTACCGAGGCCGACGCCGCCGTAGTTTCGCGATTGCGACAACAGATCGCCGAGCGAGGCGCCAAGCGGCCGGGTGAGAATGTAGGCCAGCCAGAACGTGAGGACGGGATTGACGCCGAGCGTATAGAAGACGGCAACAAAGGCGATCAGGACCCCGAACACGACGACGCCGAGCCCAAAGCCCAGGCCGAGCGCCTCCGTTGCCAGATCTCCAGCGGCGGTGCCCAGCGCAAAGGTGACTAGAACGGCAGCCCAGTAAAACAGTTCGCGGCGCGTGGTCGCGATCGTGCGGATCGACAGCGTGCGTTCGACGGCGAACCAGATCGCGAACGTTACGGCCAGCGTGCAGGCAAACACGACCGTGCTGACGTAAAGGCTGATCTCCAGCCTGTCGGTCAGAAGATCGGTGATCTCGGTCCCGACAGTGCTGACCAGCACCACCGTCAGCCAATAGATCGAGGGAACGTAGCGCCGGGTGCGCAGTTGCAAGATCAACGCGGCGAGCAGCAGGGACGCCATGCATGCCGTCGTCACGTTTGCCCCCAGCCCGACATGGACTGCGAGATAGTCGGCGCCGGTCTCGCCAACTGTTGTTGAGAGGACCTTGATGGCCCAGAAGATCAGGGTGACCTCCGGAACCTTGTTCAGCATCGGCGATGAGCGGACCAGCGAGATCGTGGACACGGCGTTCTCCGGGTAATCATTTGTTCACAAGCGACGCCGAGATCATGGCCACGGCCGACTTAGGTGCGACTTAGACGGAACGTCCTGCACGGCCCGGACAAGCTTTTCGGCAAGTCCAGCAGTGCGCGACGCCGCCCTAAGTCTGGGCTAAGTCTGACCCACAAGAACTGTGCGGTCCGGTTCCGGCCCACGGACGAGGATCGAAGGATGCGCGTTCTGCTGATCGAAGATGACAGGATGATCGGCTCGGCTGTGCAGCAGGCGCTGAGGGACGCAGCTTACGCGGTCGACTGGGTGACCGACGGCGAGACCGCCATCCATGCGGCGGAGAGCGAAGCGTATGAGCTTGCTCTGCTTGATCTCGGGCTGCCAAAGGCCGACGGTCGCGAGGTGCTGCGGCGGATGCGTGCGCTTGACCGCAGACTCCCCGTCATCATCGTGACCGCGCGCGACAGCATCGACGACAGGATCGACGGGCTCGATCTCGGTGCCGACGACTATCTGGTCAAGCCATTCGAGATTCGCGAGCTGCTGGCACGGATGCGCGCCGTGCTCCGGCGCGAAGGCAGCGGTGCTACGCCGCTTCTGCACAATGGAAAGCTCAGTCTCGACCCGGCCACGCGCGAGGCATCTTTTGCGGGCGAGAGCGCGGTCCTCACCGCACGCGAGTTCGCGCTGCTCCAGGCGCTGATGGCGCGGCCCGGAACCATTCTGTCGCGCAGCGAGCTCGAGCGTCAGATTTACGGCTGGAACGAGGAGGTCGAGAGCAATGCAATCGAATTCCTGATCCACACGATTCGCAAGAAGCTCGGCACGACGGCCATCCGCAACGTGCGCGGGGTCGGCTGGATGGTGGACCGCCCGTCATGATCAGGTCGCTGCGCGGACGCCTGTTCCTCGGGCTGACCGTAATCATCATCCTGACAGGCCTGACCGGCAGCCTGCTGGTCTACAGCTGGGCGTTCCGGGAGGCCGCCGAGTTGCAGGATTCGGTCCTGATCCAGCTGGCGAGCCTGGCTCAGAACGGCAGCTTTGCCGGCAGCCAACCCCTGCCGGGCGTCGAAGAGGACACCGATGTCTGGCTGATCGAGCTGGGACAGACGCCGCGTGGCCCGGCCGACGACCGTCAGCTGTTCGGCGTGACGGACGGCTTGCATCTCGCCACGCGAAAGCGGCAACCGATCCGGGTGCTGTTGCGGACGCGGCCGGACGGCAGCAGGTTCGCCGTCGCGCAACCGACCGCGGTTCGTGACGATACCGCGCGCGATATGGCGTTCCGCACGGTGCTGCCGATTGCCGCGCTGATTCCCTGCCTGATGTTGGTCACGGCGATCGTGATCGCGCACTCGCTGCGGCCGATGGTCCGATTGGCCGGAAATCTCGATGCCAGACGCGCTGATGATCTCATTCCGCTGCCGCTGGCCGGCACGCCGAGCGAGTTGCACCCCTTCATCCACTCCATCAACGAATTGCTGGTGCGCGTAGGCCTGCTAGTGGATCAGCAGCGGCGGTTCGTCGCTGATGCCGCCCACGAATTGCGAACACCGATTACCGCGCTCAGCCTGCAAGCGGAAAACCTCGGATCGGTCGACCTTCCCGGGGAAGCTTGCGGTCGCGTTGCGGCGCTCAGGCAGGGCATGCAGCGCACCAAGCATCTGCTCGAGCAATTACTCGCGCTGGCCCGCTATGAGGCCGCTCCAGCCGCACGAGGTAAGATGCCGTTGGTCGCTTTCGACAGCGCGGTCAAGCAAGTCGTCGCCGATCTGTTGCCGCAGGCGCATGATCGCGGGATCGATCTCGGTTTCCAGCTTGTCGAACCCCTCATCGTACGAGGTGAGCCGGTGATGCTCGCGACGATGGTGCGCAATCTGATCGACAACGCGCTGCGCGTGACGCCACGCACGGGACGCATCGACATCGGCATCTATCGGGAGGACGAGGCGGCGATCCTGCAGATCGAGGACACCGGGCCCGGCATCGCATCGTCTGACCTGGAACGGATCTTCGAACCGTTCTTTCGGGGCTCCAGTCCGGAGGGCGAAGGAAGCGGTCTTGGCCTGTCGATCGTGAAGCGCGTTGTGGAAGGGCTCGGAGGCGGGATCGCGCTGGACAACATTGCCGGGACCGATCGTTCCGGGCTGCGCGTGACGGTTCGTCTGCCGCTCGTGGACGATCTGCCGAAGGAGGCCTCCGGTACGGCGTAAGCAGAGCTTGACGCCCGCGGGTCCGGGCAAGTGGCATCTTCTCCTGGTACACGTCTGTTCCGTTCACCTTTTGAATCAATGGCCGGAAAAGCATAGCCTGACCAACAGCCCCGGCGCGTTGTCGCGCAGCTCGATCTGCGCGCCATGCAGGCTCGCCACCGCGGCAACGAGGCTGAGGCCGAGGCCGTTTCCGGGCGTGTAGCGGCTTTGCTCGAGCCGAGTGAAGCGCTTGAAGACATGGTCGTGCTGGTCGGCGGGAATGCCGGGGCCGTCATCGGCAACCGACATCACCGCGCCGCCCTCGTCGTTGTCGCAGGTGACGCTCACCCGTCCGCCGGCACGGCCGTGCTTGATCGCATTGTCGACGAGATTGGCGATCGCGTCGAACAGCAGGTCGCGATCACCGGTGACCAGCACCTCGGGATCGCCGGCAAGATCGAGACGGGTGGTATCCCGCTCGGCCGCGGCGTCGTAGAGCTCGACCACTTCGCCGGCGATCTCGACCAGGTTGACGGTCCGGAACGCGCCCTTGCGGGCCCGCGACTCGATCTCGGAAATCCGCGTGATGGATGCAAACATCCCGAGCACGGCGTCGAGATCGGCAATGGTATCGCCGATCAGCACCGCGTCATTCTC
This sequence comes from Bradyrhizobium genosp. P, assembly GCF_049949265.1. Lineage (NCBI taxonomy): Bacteria > Pseudomonadati > Pseudomonadota > Alphaproteobacteria > Hyphomicrobiales > Nitrobacteraceae > Bradyrhizobium > Bradyrhizobium genosp. P. The sequence goes on from NZ_CP188195.1 coordinate 8,231,075, forward strand.
GCCATTGCGCGGAGCGTGATAGGCCTTCTCCAGCCGCCCGCGCATGCGGGTCAGCGGCGTGCGCAGATCATGCGCGACATTGTCGCTGACCTGCTTCACCTCCCCCATCAGGGTTTCGATGCGGTCGAGCATCAGATTGAGATTCTCCGCGACGCGATCCCATTCGTCGTGACTGCCGCGCAACGGGATGCGCTGGTCGAGCCCCGAGAGCATGATGGCGCGGCTGGTCGCATTGATGGATTCGATCCGGCCGACCGTGCGCCGCGTCACCCCGATGCTGGCGCCGGCCGCGAGAGCGAAGATCAGCACGATGACCGCAAAGCCGGCCGCCTTGATCCGTGCGGTGAAGCCGTCGAGATCGCTGATGTCGCGACCGACCAGCAGCCGATCGCCGCGCGCCAACGCCTCGGTCACGCCGCGGACCAGAGGTTCGGCCGAGCCCAGCGACGGCACCGGTGCGCGGAACTCGCTCCATCCCTGCTCCGCGGCGCCGGCCGGCCATTGTGTGAGGTTTCCGGCGAGCACCACAGGTCCGGGTCCGGCCAGCAGGTAGACGTGACCGGCAAAGCTCTTGTCCGCCATGCGCTGCCCGATCAGCGCAATCAGTCCGTCGCGGCCGGACCGCGTATAAGTGTCGCGCAGGCTCGCCTGCTCGGCCGCAACAGCACCATCGGCGCGGCTGCGCACATAGGAGGCGGTCGACCAGTAGACATAGGCGAAGATCGCCGAGACGATCAGGCCGAAGGTGCCGATCGCGATCAGCGCCAGACGGAACGTCGATGATCTGAGGGTCTTAGCCAGGAGCACGGAGGCAATACCCGATGCCGCGGATGGTGTGGATCAGCGGATAGGCTTGCTGATCATCGACCTTGCGGCGCACGCGTCCGACATAGACGTCGATGATGTTGGTCGAGGGATCGAAATGCAGATCCCAGACGTGCTGGAGCAGCATGGCGCGCGACACCACACGACCTTCGTTGCGCGCGAGATATTCGAGCAGCTGGAACTCCTTCGGCAGCAGCGGAATCTTCCGGCTGCCGCGGCTCGCCGTCCGCGAGATCAGATCGACCGCGAGATCGCCGACCCGCAAAATGGTCTCCTTGGCGACGGTCTCGCTGCGCCGGCCGAGCGCCTCCAGGCGCGCCAGCAACTCGACAAAAGAGAACGGCTTGACCAGATAGTCGTCGCCGCCGGCGCGCAATCCGCGCACGCGGTCGTCGACCTCGCCCAGCGCACTGATGATCAGGAACGGCACCACGATGCCGTCATCGCGCAGTTGGCGCATCACCGCGATGCCGTCGATGTCAGGCAGCATCCGATCGATCGTGATCACGGCATAGTCACGCGCCGCGCCTCGGCTCAGCGCGTCGCGGCCGTTCGCGGCCAAATCGACATCATATCCGCTGGTGGTGAGCTGCTCGACGAGCTGATCCGCGGTTTCCGGATCGTCCTCGACGACGAGAATGCGGCGGTGGGCTCCGGTCATCGTATTGAACTCTCCGAGCGCGCCCCGCGACGGTCGCCACCAGACTATCCCATTCCGGGGCAGGATGGAAATGCCCGGTGACGACCGCGACAACGGCGCGGTTCGCGGTATCAGTACCAGCCGTCCCCGCACGCGTTGACCCATTGCAATCCGTAAGGCGTCCATGCCCTGCGCCAGCAACCGTCATAACTGCCATCATAACCGTAAGTCCCGCCGAAGAAGGCGAAGCGGCGGTGGTGACGGAAGTCGCCGTGATGATGGAAGCCGTGATGGAAGGCGTGCGCGCCATGGAATCCGCCTGCCGCGAAGCGCGGGCCTAATGCCGATGCACCCGTGAAGCGCGGGCCGCCAAAATGTCCGCCGCCGAAATGGGCGTGACCCGCGCCGGCGAAGGCCGTCGCGCCACCGCCAAAACCTCCCGCGTGCACGCCGCCGCCAAACCCTCCGCCATGTATTCCGCCGCCGAAGCCGCCGCCATGGCCGCCTCCAAAGCCGCCGCCGCCGAAGCCGCCGCCGCCATGGCCGCCGCCTCCGAAGCCGCCGCCATGCCCGCCGCCACCGCCACCGCCGCCACCTCTGGCGAAGGCCGCCGGCGCGAGTGCGACGCTGGCGCCGATCACGGCCGCCATAAGACAAGTAAAGAGCTTATTCTTCATCGAATATTCTCCGTCGTTGAACTGCGGCGAAAGCTCTTTGCCGCAAGAAGAGGAGGATCAGCAAACGCAAACCACAGGCTCACTTCAACTTACAAATGCGCCAGTTTCTGACGCCGGATTTAGTTTCGGCTGAAGGCTTCGATGCTCCGCACACGACAGATGCCGTGGCACGCCGGCAGCCTGGCTGGCCGAGATCGACGGACATTTGGCTGGAATCAGCGGATGCCCATCGTTGAAGCCATCGGCCAGGCTTTCTAGTTGTTGGGCCACGCAAAAGCGATGTCCGCAACCCAGGAGCTTCCGATGAGCGACGAGACGAAACGACCATTTCTGACACACGCGTCTGGCGCGCCTGTCACCGACAACGTCAACATCATGACGGCGGGGCCGCGCGGTCCGGCGCTGTTGCAGGACGTCTGGCTGATCGAGAAGCTCGCGCATTTTCACCGCGAAGTGATCCCGGAGCGGCGCATGCACGCCAAGGGCGCGGGCGCCCACGGGACCTTCACCGTGACCCACGACATCACGCGCTATACCAAGGCGAAAATCTTCTCGGAGATCGGCAAGCAGACGCCGATGTTCGCGCGGTTCTCGACGGTTGCCGGCGAGCGCGGCGCGGCCGATGCGGAGCGTGACATCCGCGGCTTTGCGCTGAAGTTCTACACCGACGAAGGCAATTGGGACGTGGTTGGCAACAACACGCCGGTATTCTTCTTCCGCGATCCGCTGCGCTTCATCGACCTGAACCACGCGATCAAGCGGCACCCCCGCACCGGCATGCGCGATCCGGACATGAACTGGGATTTCTGGACCCTGCTCCCCGAGGCGCTGCACCAGGTCACCATCATCATGAGCGAGCGCGGCATCCCGAGAAGCTTTCGTCACCAGCATGGCTTCGGCAGCCACACCTATAGCCTGATCAACGCGAACAATGAGCGCGTCTGGGTAAAATTCCATTTCCGCACCCAGCAGGGCGTGCAGAATCTGACCGATTCCCAGGCCGAGGCGCTGGTCGGCAAGGACCGCGAGAGCCATCAGCGCGATCTGTTCGACAGCATCGAATCCGGGGCCTTCCCGCGCTGGACGCTGTTCATCCAGGTGATGACGGACGAACAGGCGAAGGCGTTCCCGTTCAACCCGTTCGATCTGACCAAGGTCTGGCCGAAGGCGGATTACCCGCTGATCGAGGTTGGCACTTTCGAGCTCAATCGAAACCCGGAGAACTTCTTCGCCGAGGTCGAGCAGGCAGCGTTCACGCCGGCCAATGTTGTGCCCGGCATCGGCTATTCGCCCGACAAGATGCTGCAAGCCCGCCTGTTCTCCTACGGCGATGCGCAGCGCTACCGCCTTGGCGTCAACCACCACCAGATCCCGGTCAACGCGCCGAAATGTCCGTTCCACAGCTATCACCGCGACGGCGCCATGCGCACCGACGGCAATCTCGGCGGGACGACGACCTATTGGCCGAACGGCCGGGGCGAGTGGACGGACCAGCCGCAGCTGAACGAGCCGCCGCTCGAGATATCAGGTGCGGCCGCGCATTGGGACCATCGTGTCGATGACGACCACTGGCGGCAGCCGGGCGATCTGTTCCGCAAGATGAGCGCCGCGCAGAAGCAGACGCTGTTCGACAACACCGCCCGCCAGGTCGGCAAGGCATCCCGGCACATTAGGGAACGGCACGTTGCGAACTGCAGCAAGGCCGACCCGGCCTATGGCAAGGGCGTCGCCGACGCGCTCGCCAGGTTTGCCGCCGGCGAGCTGTAGTACAACGAGTGCGGCAAGCCCTACGTCGGCTTGCCGCGGCCGTTCTTCTCGGCGGCGCGGCGCAGCGCTTCGGCGAGTGCGCCGCCCGCGGACTGATCGCCCGACTTGCGCGGAGCGGATGACGACATCTTGCCGGAGCTGCGCGAATTGTCGCGCGACGGTGCGGCCGCGTCCTTCTTCGCTCCAACCTCGTCGTCGAGACGCAGCGTCAGCGCGATGCGCTTGCGGGCCACCTCGACGTCGAGCACCTTGACCTTGACGATATCGCCCGGCTTCACCACCTCGCGCGGGTCCTTGATGAAGGTCTTGGACATCGCCGAGATGTGCACCAGCCCATCCTGGTGCACGCCGATATCGACAAAGGCGCCGAACGCGGCGACGTTGGTCACGGTGCCCTCGAGGATCATGCCCTTGCGGAGGTCCTTGACCTCCTCGACACCTTCCTTGAACACCGCGGCCTTGAACGCCGGACGCGGGTCGCGGCCGGGCTTTTCCAGCTCGCGCAGGATGTCGGTGACGGTCGGCAAACCAAACGTGCCGTCGACGAAAGCCTGCGGCTTGAGCTGGCGCACCACATCGGCATTGCCGATCAGCGTCTTGATGTCGCTTTTGGTCGCCTCGAGAATGCGCCGCACCACCGGATAGGCCTCCGGGTGCACGCCTGAGGTATCGAGCGGGTCGTCGCCATTGGTGATGCGCAGGAAGCCGGCGCATTGCTCGAACGCCTTCGGCCCGAGCCGCGGCACCTCTTTCAGCGCCTTGCGCGATTTGAACGGGCCGTTGCTGTCGCGGTGCTGCACGATGCTTTGCGCGAGCCCCTGCCCGATGCCCGACACGCGGGCCAGCAGCGGCACCGAGGCGGTGTTGGCGTCGACGCCAACCGCATTGACGCAGTCCTCGACCACGGTATCGAGCGAACGGGCGAGCTTGGCTTCGCCCAGATCGTGCTGGTACTGGCCGACGCCGATCGCCTTCGGGTCGATCTTCACCAGTTCGGCCAGCGGATCCTGCAGGCGGCGGGCGATCGACACCGCGCCGCGGATGGTGACGTCGAGATCAGGCAACTCGCCCGACGCAAACGCCGAGGCCGAATAGACCGACGCGCCGGCCTCGGAGACCACGATCTTCGTCATCTTCAGGTCGGGCAGCCGCTGCACCAGTTCGGTCGCGAGCTTGTCGGTCTCGCGCGAGGCGGTGCCGTTGCCGATCGCGATCAGTTCGACCCGATGCTCGATCGCGAGCTTGCCGAGCATCGCCAGCGCCTCGTCCCAGCGCCGCTGCGGCTCATGCGGAAACACCGCCGTGGTGCCCACCACCTTGCCGGTCGCATCGACCACCGCAACCTTGACGCCGGTGCGGAAACCGGGATCGAGCCCCATGGTGGCGCGCGCGCCGGCCGGCGCCGCCAGCAGCAGGTCGCGCAGGTTCGAGGCGAACACGCGCACGGCTTCGGTCTCGGCCGCGGTCCACAGCCGCATCCGCAGATCGATGTTGAGATGGATCTGGATTTTGGTGCGCCACGCCCAGCGCACCGTCTCCATCAGCCATTTGTCGCCCTTGCGCCCCTGGTCGGAGACGGCGAAGGCGTTCATGATCCGCAGTTCATAAGCGCCGGGCACGCCGGCCACCGGCTCCTGCGCCTCCGGCTTGATGGCGAGGTCGAGGATCTCCTCCTTCTCGCCGCGGAACAGCGCCAGAATGCGGTGCGAGGGCAATTTTGGCAGCCCCTGGCTGAAATCGAAATAGTCCTTGAACTTCTCGCCTTCGGTCTTCTTGCCCTTGCGCACGGTGGAGACGATCACGCCGTTCGACCACATCATCTCGCGCAGCGCGCCGATCAGGTCGGCATTCTCGGCAAAGCGCTCGACCAGGATCGCGCGCGCCCCCTCGAGCGCGGCGGCGACATCGGCGACCTCTTTCTCGGCATTGACGAAGGGGGCCGCGACCGCCTTGGGATCGTTTGCTGGCTGCGTCAGCAGCATCTCGGCCAGCGGCTCGAGGCCGGCCTCCTTGGCGATCTCGGCCTTGGTGCGGCGCTTCGGCTTGTACGGCAGATAAATATCTTCGAGGCGGCCCTTGCTGTCGGCGGCCATGATCTGGGCTTCGAGTGCGGCATCGAGCTTGCCCTGCTCACGGATCGATTCGAGGATCGCGGTGCGGCGCGCTTCGAGCTCGCGCAGGTACGTCAACCGCTCTTCCAGCGTGCGCAGTTGCGCATCATCGAGCGCGCCGGTCAGCTCCTTGCGGTATCGAGCGATGAACGGGACGGTCGCGCCGCCGTCGAGCAACGTCACCGTCGCCTCGACCTGCTCGTCGCGAACCCCCAGCTCCTGCGCAATCTTCTGATGAATTTTTGCCACGCTCGTCTCTCTGAACAGTCGCACCGCCGGACCTTCGGCTGTGCGGGGGTCGCTTATGGACCATCCCGGATTGATTCATCAAGGCGCACTGTGGATCAAATTTGGCGACAGCCAGGCGCTATCTCCGGGATGTATGCCTTCCGCGACTTGACAAATAGATGCGCGCCGCATTGCCGCCGTAGATATCGGCCTTTTCGGCCGGCGCCAGGTCCGCCAGCAAGGTCTCGCTGGCCGCGAACCATTTTGCATAGCCGCCGGCCAGATTGACCACCGGCCAATCGCTGCCCCACAGCATACGCTGCGGCCCGAACTGCGCAATCACATGATCGACGGCTTCGCGCAAATCGGCGACCTGCCAGTCAGCCGCCGCCTCCGTCACCAGGCCCGACAGCTTGCAGACGATGTTGGGCCGCGCGGCAAGGCTCGCGATGTCCTGCTTCCAGGCCGCGATCTCGCCAGTTGCGAGATGCGGCTTGGCGAAATGGTCGAGCACGAATTGCAGGCCGGGATGACGATCGACCACCTGGATAAGCCGTGACAGGTGCCGCGGCAGCGCCAGCGCGTCGAACACGAGGCGATGCCGTGCCATGGCCTCGAGCTGCGGCGCCAGCGCGGGGCGCAGCAGCCAATCGTCATCGGCGATATCCTGCACCATCGGCCGCAGGCCGACGACAAGCTCGCGCGCCGCGATCGCATCGATCCGCGCCACGGCATCGGCCGCGTCGAAATCGATCCAGCCGACCACGCCGCGCACGATCTCAGCGCGCTCGGCGACGTCTTCGACGCGCTCGGCGATATCGAGCATGAAGGCGGTCTCGGCTTCGGTTGGCGCCGCCTGCACCAGGATCGTGCCCTCGATCCCGGCGGCTGAAAGATGCGGCATCAAATCGGCGAGGCCGAAGTCGCGATAGAGCGGTGTAAGCTCCGGCGTCAGCCAGCCATAATCGCCGCGCGCCACCGTCCAGACGTGTTGATGCGCGTCGATCCGCATCACGCCGGCACCGGCGCATCCGCGTCGAGCAGACGCTCGGCCTTCAGTTCGCGCCACAATACCGCAGGCACCGGTGTCGACAACGCATCGACATTGCGCTCGACCTCTTGCGGCGTCTGCGCCCCAAGCACGAGGCTTCCGACCGCCGGATGGCCCAGCGCGAAATGTAGCGCAGCGGTCGGCAAGGCGACACCATGCGCACGACACACGCGCTCGATCTGCGTCACCTTCTGCATCACATCAGGCGGTGCGTCCTTGTAATTGTATTTGGCGCCCTTGACGGCACCGGTCGCCAGAATGCCGGAATTGAACACGCCACCGAGCATCATGCCGATGCCCTGTTGTTGCGCGAGCGGCAGGAACTCGGCGAGCGCCGGCTGCTCCAGCAGCGAATAACGGCCGGCGAGCAGCATGGTGTCGAAGGTGCCCGCCTTGGCGAAGCGCACGCACATCTCGGCCTCGTTGACGCCGATGCCGATGCCCTTGACGACGTGCTCGGAGCGCAGTTTATCGAGCGCGACGTAAGCGCCGTCCATCGCCTCACGAAAGCGGTCTTCGATGGCGTCCGCGCCATGGGTCCAGACGTCGACGTCGTGGATCAGCAACAGGTCGATGCGATCGGTCCCCAGCCGCAGCAGTGACTGCTCCACCGAGCGCATCGTGCCGTCATAGGAATAGTCGACCATGGCGCGGTGCGGCTGGCCGCCGACGAAATTGGAACCCTCGCCGCGTCCGTGGAACGGATCCATCCAGCGCCCGACCTTGGTGCAAACCACGATCTCGTTGCGCGCCACACGGCGGAGCGCGGTGCCGGCGCGGTGCTCGGCCAGGCCGTGGCCGTAGAGCGGCGAGGAATCCAGCAGATTGACGCCGAGCGCAAACGCCCGCTCAGCCGCTGAAATCGCGGTGGCGTCATCGAGCAGCCCGAACAGGTCGCCCAGCGGCGCGGTTCCGAAGCCGAGCACGGAGACATCGAGCCCGGTTCGGCCAAGCCTGCGGCGCGGCAGGGCCGAAGCGGCCCCGTTGGAGGATTGCTGTTGGGCCATCGCTGCGCCTCTCCCACGATTCTTCTTGCTAGTGGGCAGACTAGCGTCAGGGTTTTGGAGCGCAAGCCTTCTACAGGCCCTTGCTAGGCCGCTCGGCCGATATGACGCACCACTCCGCCGGTCGATTGGGGCGGACAAGCCCCACGCGGTGGAATCCGACGGCGCGCAGCGTTTCCATGACCTCCTCGGGCGCGCGCGACGTGAAGAAGTCGACCGGGAATCCCAATTCGTCCATTCGCGCCTTGGGCAGAAAGCCTGTGACGAGACGTCCGCCCGGCGCCAGGGTGCGATGCAGCTCCGCGAAGCCGCGTTGCAGCGATTGCCAGAAGTAGATTGTGTTGACCGTGCAGGCGCCGTGAAACATCGCCTCGTCAAACGGAAGCGCCTCGGCGTCGGCGACCTGAAACTGGGCACGCCGCGCGGCGATATCAGGCGCAAACTGGCGGTTCGCGCGTTCAACCATGCGCACCGAACGATCGACACCGGCGACAAAGCCGGCGCGGCTCAGCAACGCCGGCAGCGTGACGCCTCCGCCGAAGCCAACCTCCAGGATCCGCTGATCCGCCTGCGCGTCCAGACATTCGACCGCAAGGCGATTCATCCTGGCATTGTGGCGGTTCATCAATCGCGCGACCAGGCTGCCGAGCACGCCTTGCGGGTGCGCAAGATGGCGGGCAATGAAGTAAGGTGGCGCTCTCATGATCAACCCGCATGTCCTGGTTTAAATCTGCTTTCGACCGAGCGCGTTCGGCCAGAGAATCTTAGCGCCTGGATCTCAGCGCGCGATCTGCCGGAATTTGTCGGACAGACCGTCGAGATAGCCGACCCAGGTTGCGTTGATCGGCTGATTTTCCACCAGCGCATGAAACCGGATCATGATGCAGATCAGAAACAGCGGCTGGATGAACGCCGAGCGCAATGTCGCGGCCAGCAGCGCTGCGACCAGGATGGTGACCACTGCGCCGTTTTCCCGTATCGGGTCCGGCAACACCATCGTCAAAATGCCGGCGGGGACGAGCAGCAGCAGGCAAAGCAGGATGCTCAGGCTCCGTTCAACGACGACCATCCAGATCGATGTCATCAGGATCGGCTTGGCGTTCTGGCAGTAATAGACCAGTCCGTCCTGAACATTTCGCCGTGGATCATCTCCGCCGCGCGCGAGGTCATAGGAGAGGACCACCTTGTCAAGATAACGCGTGGCAGCTGCCACAATGGTGTTGACCAGACCGACGATCGTGCTCACGCCCGGGGTCGGCAGCCATTCTCCGAGCGTATCCAGCGCATTGTGAAAGGCTCTCAGCACGCCGCGAACAAGCACACTGATCCCGAACAGTGCCGCGACCTCGCCGAACCTCGCCATGACGATCCGGCGGCCATAGGCGAACTGCCCTTCATTGCCGTCGCCGATGCGGCCTTGCGTGATCAACTCGGTCAGCACGGCAACGTGGCCGCAGGCGATCATGTGCAGCACATAGCGCAGGATGGCGCTCCAGACCCAACCGCCGACGAGAAGAACACCGAGCAGCCAGCAGACGCCGAACATGGTGGCGACGTGCGCACCGAGCCAGGCCGCGCCACCGACTCCGATCCCGATCCAGACGAGGCACGCCACGGCGAATGCCAGCAGGACGCCCCATCGCGCCAGCGCGTAGGGCAAGGTTTGGACCAGCAGTCGCAGCGCCGTTGCCAATCCATGATCACGCACGATCAACGGATAGGCGTGAGATGGTCGCTGGGACTGACTCCCGTCGCGCCATTCGGCCGAGCCATCGCCGCTCCGACCGCCGTTATTAGCCAAACTCATGTCAGATACTTGCTTTCTCTCCCGTTACGGTGACCGATCGAGCCCTGCGTACGCCTATTGCGGGATCAGCTCGACGCGGCGGTTCTTGGCGCGGCCGTCGTCGGTGGCATTGCTGGCGATCGGCGCGAGCAGGCCGGCGCCGTGGCCTTTCAGGCGCGCGGGATTGATTCCGTAGGTCGTGACGAGATCGGCCACCACGGCGTCGGCCCGCGCCTGCGACAGTTGCATGTTGAAGTCGAAGCCGCCGACATTGTCGGTGTGGCCGACCAGATAAACCTTGCGTGCGGCATCCTGCTTCAGGAACGCCGCGATCTCGTCGAGCGCGGGCCGCGACTCCTGCTTCAGTTGCGACTTGTTGAAGTCGAACAGGATGCCTGAGAGAATCACCTGACCCGACATGTCTAGCCGTTTGGCGATTTCGGTGGCCGATACCGGGACCATGCCGTTCTTCAGCTCTCCGACCTGAACCGCATCGAGCCGCACCACGACCTGGCCTTTCTCGACCGTGACCGCCGGGTTGTAGCCGTCGTCGTACTCCACGATGTAGAGCGCGATGTAGGTCTTCGCCCCACCATCCTCCTTCACCGCGGCGAGATAGCGCGACTGGTCGGGGCTGTAGCCGACGATCTGGCCGCCCGGCCCCATGCTCTCGAAGAAGCTGCCTTGCGACACGCCGAAGGCGGGGCCCTTCGCCTCATAGAGCACGCGATAGCCGGCCGAAGGCAGATACTCCTTGTAGCTGCGGAACACCTCCGCCGAGGACGCACCTTTCGGGACCGTATATAGCAACTGCGTGAGCCGTCCTTCGAGATCCTGCTTGGCCTCGATCTCGGCCTCGTTGGTATGGGAGTCGAAGCCGGTGATCTTGCCGGTCGGCAGCGTGTACTCGGCAAAGGTCCTGGAATCGCACAGCGCGATCGACGAATTCTGGAAGCGCATCATGCCATCGACATCGCGGCAGCCCGCCTTGTCGGCTGCGGACGCGTGTTGCGCGGTGAACGCCAGCATCGCTGCGGCGACAAACGATGCTGCGGTGTGAACGAATTTGCGTCGATGCGGGGTCATTCGGGCTTCCGGTTGGTTGGTGGTCATCATTGAAACAGTGGTGCCGTTGCCTCAGCCGGCGGGCATCACAGCGCCTGGGGCTGGGAGAGGTCGTTGGCGCTGTGAGCGGCGCGGCCGCGCCCGCAGCCGCGACACCGGTCAGGGACGAGGACCGATGCCGCGGCGTGCGATCATTGGCCTGGCGGCAGTTCGGCGTAGTTGCCGTCCTTGTCGCGCCGGTATACGACGTAGTCGATCAGGGTGATGTCACCCTTCGGCGTATAGGTGATGTTGCCGAGCACGGTGTCCCAGCTTCCGACCTTGATCGTCGCTGCGACCTTCCTGGCGTCCGTGGTCTTGGCGCGGGCGACCGCCTCGCTCCAGATCTGGAACGCAGCATAGCTGTAGAGCGTGTAGCCGTCGGGATCGATGCCCTTGTCCTTGAACTTCTTGATAACAGCGGCCGCTGCCGTCTTCTTCCGCGGATCCGGCGCAAAGGTGAACAGCGAGCCCTCGGCAAGGGGACCTGCGATCGCCGCGAATTGCTTGTCGACCAGGGCATCGCCACCCATCAGCACGGCATTGACCCCCTGGTCGCGCATCTGGCGCAGGATCAACGCGGACTCGGCATAGTAGCCGCCGACATAGACGAGATCGATGGATTCCTTCTTGAACCTCGACACCAGCGCGGCAAAATCCTTGTCGCCCTTGTTGTAAGCTTCATAGAGCTTTTCCTTCACGCCCGCCGCATTGATGGCGCTGCGGGTCTCGTCGGCGAGACCTTTGCCGTAGGTCGTCTTGTCGTGGATAACAGCGATGTTCTTCGTCTTGTAGTTCTTGATGATGTAGGCGGCGGCGACCATGCCCTGCTGGTCATCCCGACCGCAAACCCGGAACGTGTTCCACAACCCGCGTTCGGTGAATTGCGGGTTGGTCGAGCCCGGGGTGATTTGCAGCACATTGCCCTCGGCATAGGCGTCGGAGGCGGGAATCGACGCCGACGAACAGAAGTGACCCGCAACGAAGGGGATCTTCATGCCTGCCATCTTCTCTGCAACCGATACCGCCTGCTTCGGATCGCAGGCGTCGTCGCCGACTTCCAGTTTCAGCTTCTGGCCGAGCAGGCCACCCTTCGCATTGATCTCGGCCACGGCCAGTTCGGCACCGTTCCTGAACTGCTGACCGAAGCTCGCCTCCGATCCTGTCATTGGCCCGACCACGGCAACACTGATGTCCTCGGCGAGAGCCGCGCCCGACAGCGCGAGACTCATGCCAAACGCAAGAAAGTATCGTTGCAGCGAAAAATTCATCCTGTTCTCCTTGAAGTGCCTTGACCGCCTCAATGCATCGCGACCGGTGAATCGTCCCGAACGGGACGATCCCCCGGGCGCCGCCTTTTAGGCGCGTCATGGTTGCGAGGCTCGGACTGGGGCAACAGCGAATTGGACATATGCGACATCGGCCGATGATTAGAATCCATGCAATCGCGCATGCTCGTTTACGGCCGCGTCAATGGCTCGGACACCTCCGGCTTGACGTCGGCTCCGACCGGCGCCGCCGGTGCGACGGCGCCTTTGAGCTCGACCTCGTAATAGCCGCCGACCTTGATGGCGCCCCATTGCGTCGTGACCGCCAGATTGATTCTCTGCTGCGTCGGCAGATCCGCATCGGTGTGTCGGCGGCCGAAATCACCTTGGGACACAACCTCGATATGGGACAAGTGAACGCCGTCCGCGCCCCAGAAGTCGAAATTGATGTGCTGTCGCATCGCATTTCCGAACAGCCCCATCTCCTTGAAGGCAAGTTCGACGTCAACGTGGCCCGGCCCCGCCATGAACGTATAGTATTGGCCGGAAACATCATTGGTGATGTTGGCGCGATTGATGCCCAAGCCCAGCACCGTCGGCTGATGCGGATCGGTTGATTGTGCTGCTGAGCGGCCGGTGAGCCCGATACACAGAAGACAAATAGCCATTGATCCCGATCGAATAAACCAAGCCAACATCACCGCACTCCTTCTTCAATGAGTGCGCGAAGGGCCCAACAGGTTCGCGACGCGGTAATCGTTCTCTCCGGCTTGTGACGCCGACAAAACCCGTTGCCGTGAATATGCCGAGTGGGTTGTGCACGTTCCGGCGAGCGATTATTGATCTGCCGCCGGAAGCGGCGTGCGTCGCCATGCTGATGTGTGCGAACGAGAAGGCCCTGCCTGCTGAGCGTTACCGGCAACTGATCGAACACATCCGACGGGTGCCGGGCTGCGGCGAGCGATAGGGAGCCGCGCAACGGCTACGTCAAGCAGGTGAGACGCTGTGTCCGAAACGCCGCGGTGCCACGCGGATTTCCGAGGGCGTTGCGCCGTAGTGGCGGCGGAATGTGCGGTTGAAGTAGGACAGGTCACCGAAGCCGGATTCAAACGCGATCGTGCCGATGGTGCTGTCGATCCGGCGCGGATCGGTCAACAGCCGGTGCGCGCGCGCCAGTCGCTGGCCGAGCACGAATTCCGAGAAAGTCGTGCCGGAGTGCTCGAACAGCCTCTGGACATGGCGTGGCGTGAGCTTCAGTCGCGACGCGACGGCGGGCAATGTCAGGTCGAAGCCGAGATTCTTGCTGATGTCGGCCTTGATCGCGGCGAGCCGCGCGACCGCCAGCCCGCGGTCCTCCGCGACAACGGTCCCGTCCCGGTTCGCGCCGATGATGAGCGCGCCAAGATCGGTCAGATGCGTGACGACCGCGCCGAGCAGCTCGGGTGTCGCGAGCTGGTAACCGTCGTCCAGCTCCCTGACATAGAACGCGAGCAGCCGCAGGGCTTCGGTGTTGGTCGACAATGCGCGCATCATCATGTCTTCAGGGTCGGAGCCGAGCGAGGTAAGCGCCTTGCGCGGCAGCCTGAGGCCGAAGAAGCGGCTTGGCGACGGGGCGACGGCCATGTCGCCGGCCTCCGCGGCCGACATCAGCACGGCTTGACCCGGACCAAGTTCGAGTTTGCGGCCGCGTTGCGACGCGGTAACATGACCGCTTGTGATGATCGTCAGGACGAAATCGTCTTTGCCGTCGTGCAGCAGCGTGCGCGGCCTCGCGATCCGCAGGTTGCTGCACGCCCAGGATCCGATGCCGAGCCCGGGCAGCTCACGCACATTCGCTTCGGCGTGGAACGCGCCGTCGGTCAGCGGCTCCGGGTCGAGCTTCACCATCATCCGCCCGATCTGCTCGCGGAAAATCGGCAAGCGGTCGCGCTCGCTCCAATCCGCGGTCGAGAACCGGAAATCAATGATATCCGGCGACTGCATCGTCATCGGGTTAGCCTCATGGTGGCGGGATTGCCGCGAGGGTGCGGTTGATTTGTGGCGGCTACAAACACGCTGTCGCAAACACCCTGTCGCATGTGTCGCGCGCAGTTGGTTCAATGTTCAGCGGGAACTCGTTGCGGCCGGCGGCTGGCTCCGCCGCGACGATGGCGACGTGCCAAGTGACGCCAAGATGTGCCGACAGCACATGGCCGCCATGCGGCTGGAACCCGCGGGGGCGACATCGCTGCTACAGGTGGCGCAGCGCAAGCTGCGCTTGTCCGACCTTGCTACATTACATCGGATCGAAAGCGCGGATCGGCGGCAGATTTCCGTTGAAGCGCTCCACCTCGACCGTCGTGAGCTGGCCGGTGCAGCCCTGCGCAAAGGATGATGTGCCGATGTCGCGTGTGAGCACGTTCGGATTGCCGTGAACGCAGAGCGGAGCCTCGTCCTCGGGATCCATCGGGTCATACCAGGCGCCGGTCGGCAGTTGCACGATCCCGGGCGCGATGCCGTCGGTGACATGCACCGCGGCAAGGCAGGCGCCGCGCGCATTGAACAGGCGGATGATGTCGCCGTCCGCGATGCCGCGGGCGCTCGCGTCACGAGGATTCATGCGCGCGACCTCGCGGCCGCGATGCTTGGCCGCGGTCGAATGTCCGCCGAAGTCGAGCTGGCTGTGCAGCCGCGTGACCGGCTGGTTGGCAATGAGGAAGAACGGCGAACCCGGCCCGGGCACGTCGGTCTTCTCGAGCCAGACCGGATGCCCCGGACAATCCGCGTCACCGTGGTCAGCGATGGTCTTCGAGAAGATCTCGATGCGCCCGCTCGGCGTCCGAAGCGAGTGGGCGACCGGATCCTCGCGGAAGCGGCGCAGCGAGCCGCCGTCATCGAGGTGTTGCGGCACGATCAGGCTGCCGCTCTCCCAGAATTCCTCGAAGCGTGGGGCCGGCAAGCCCTGCGCAGCGAGCGAGGCGCGGGTCGGCTCGTAGAGACGCATCAGCCATTGCCGCGTTGTGCGTCCTTCGGTGAAGGCTTCGCGCGCCCCGAGACGCTCGGCGAGATCGGAGAAAATCTCGTAGTCATCGCGCGCGAGGCCGAACGGCTCGGCAATCCGGTGCATGGCGACCATCAGCGGATCGTTGGAGGAATAGCCGATGTCCTCGCGCTCGAGCGTCATCGTCGCGGGCAGGACGATGTCGGCGTGCCGGGCTGTGGCGGTCCAGGCGAGCTCATGCACCACCAGCGTGTCGAGCCTGGCGAACGCCTTGCGCAGTCGGTTGAGGTCCTGGTGATGGTGGAACGGATTGCCGCCCGCCCAGTAGACGAGGCGGATGTCCGGATAGGTGCGCGTCTCGCCATTGTAGCGATAGGTCGAGCCGGGATTGAGCAGCATGTCGGCAATGCGCGCCACCGGAATGAAGTCGGCGACACCGTTGCGGCCTTGCCCAAGCGTCGGCCCCGGCACTGCATTAACGCGCCGGCCGTAATAGCCGATCGCACCGAGCGAATAGCCGTAACCACCGCCGGGGAGGCCGATCTGGCCGAGGGCAGCCGCGAGCACCATGCCCATCCACACCGGCTGCTCGCCATGCTCGGCACGCTGCAGCGAATGCGAGACGGTGATTAGCGCGCGCCGCCCGGCGAGACGACGCGCCAGCCTTCGGATGGTGTCGGCGTCGATGCCGCAGATCGACGCGGCCCATTCCGCATCCTTACGCTGGCCATCGGCCTCGCCGCCGAGATAGCGCAGGAACACCGGCCAGCCTTCGGTGTAGCGATCGAGGAAGGCCTGATCGTGCAGGCCTTCGCTGACCAGCGTGTGGACGATACCGATCATCAGGGCGGTGTCGGTGCCGGGCACAGCCGTCATCCATTCGGCGCCGGCCTCCGCGGGCAGATCGTCCCGCAGCGGACTGACAAGGATGAACTCGCAGCCGCGCCGGCGCGCCTCGGCCATGGCGCCGCGCTCGACATGCTTGCTGATCGAGCCGCCGGCGACCATGGAGTTCTTCAGGGCCATGCCGCCGAACGCCAGCACGATCTCGCTCTCCGACGCGATCTGCTCCCAGGTGACGTTGCGCTTGGTGATGTCTTCGTAACCCGCCAGGATCTGCGGCAGCAGCACGGATGACGCACCCGAGGAATAGGAGTTCACCGAACGCACATACCCGCCCATCGCCATGTTGAGGAAGCGATGAACCTGGCTCTGGGCGTGGTGGAAGCGGCCCGCGCTGGACCAGCCATATGAGCCGCCGAAGACCGCACCGGGGCCGCGCGTCTCGCGGAGGCGCGACAACTCACCCGCTAGAAGATCGAGCGCCTGCTCCCAGCTGACCGAAACGAATTCATCGCGGCCGCGGCGGTCGTCGGGTCCCGGTCCGCGCTCAAGCCAGCCGCGGCGGATTGCCGGCCGGGCGATGCGCACCTGGTGGCGCAACGCGGCGGGGAAGTTGCCGATGATGCCGCTCGGATCGGGATCTGCCGCATACGGCCTGACTTCGAGACCATCCGCGTTCAGACGCGCCGAGAACACGCCCCAGTGCGACGTGTGCGGCCTGAAGCCGTCGGACAGGTCGAGGCCGGGATCGGGAGTGCCAAGGGTCTCGTTCATCGCGTCGTCCTTGTCGCAAAACCGGCGATAGCTCGATATCCCCGGTCTGTGGCGCGAAGCAAGGGCGCGTTCGTCGCACGGGCTTAGGATAGCCCCTTTCTCAGCCGCAGCCGGTTTTCAAGCCAGTCGAATATCACTTCGTTGGCCAATGTGGGGTTATCCATGTGGCCTTGCATCGCCGCCGTTTCAGCACGCCGAAACAGGATCAACCTGGCGTCATGATGAATGTCGCCTAATTGGCTGCCAAACTCAATCAGGGCGCCCGGAAGCAGCCAGCCGCCTTCGCCCGCGGTGACAAGCAGCGGGCAATCGATACTTCGGGAAATCGAGTTGGGCTCTTCAAGCCATCCAATCCGCTCATGGCCGGCTGTATGGCGGGAAAAGAAACTTCTCTCGTGCGAGTCCCAAATTCCGGCATCACAGACAGCCGCGGCAAATCGGGGGTCGCTTGCGGCCGCGCGGGCGACCAACGAGGAACTCCAGGCGTCCGCCACGATCGCGATCCGGGTGTTGTCAACGCCGGGCATCTCTGAAAGGAAGTTCAGGACACTGCTCATGGCGGCTTCGAACCTATGGCCCTCGACTCGTTCCGGTGACAAGGCCATCTGGGTACCCAACAAATCCACCGCGAGCAGCGAGAGCCCGCGCTCATTTGCGTGACTGGCGTACTTCGCGATCAATTCTTCCTTGTAAGAACCTGGCTCACCGACGCAGACGATCACGGGCCCATTGTCGCGAAAGGCCGACGGCAAGTAGTAAGCTTGAAGCGATACGTCGTCCGTCCAGGGAATCGAAAGCATCTGACCAGCCGGAACCCGGCTCTTCAAAAAGTTGTTTGCACATCGCCGCATGCCGTCGACGGCGCATTTCAACAGATTGGAAGATCCAAGCGGCCTTGCGGCGGCGTGGAAGTAAGTAACAGCCCGGAGCCAGTTCCGGCGAGCCGTGATCAGGTTGCCGTCGAGGAACGAATGATCGGCTCTCGCCTCGTTCAGTTCTGCGGTCCTGATCCACTCCTCGGACCACGAACTCTCCGACGCAAGGTTGATCTTGCTCAACGTCAACCAGCATTCGGAAACCGTCGAACCGCCCTCCTGCGCGGCAGCCAGAAGTCTGATGAACTCCGCCGACAGATCCTCTCGATCCGGCCAGGAAGGCCAGCCCTTGTCATCGAACTCGATGCTGCTTGACGAGGCGCCTCGCGCCCCCTGGTGGCCATGCATATGTCGTCAACTCGTTCGCTTCTCGGAAGGATTCCTAATCGTGTTGCCTTGCGGGCAAACCAACGATTTCGCCTGCGCGTGGCCCGGATTTTCGAGTGCCTGTTGGTAGCGACAGCTGGTGGACGATGGCCATGGCGGCGAAAAGGCCTGATCGGCGAAGTGAAAAAAGCTCAACACGGAAGGTCAGCAACTTCGCATCTCGACGTAGGGCATCGTGACCACACTCTTGAGCATTGCCTAGCCAGCAAAAATCACCTTCAGATGAACAGCACCGCCGCAATCGGGTGATAACGCTGACGTGATCGATGTGGACGAATCCTCCAGCAATCACCTGCTTCTTGCCGGCGTACCTCGTTTTTTACCGGGTACGCGTAAGACACCACTCACCTACCTCCCCAAAGTGAATATAACAGTTCCTTATTCGTATAATTGAAGTTGTTCGTCGGTCGCAATCATCGATATGGCGGCGCAGGGATGCGTTGCGCTTATGCCTTCCGGTAGATTGTTGTCGACGCAATTACCTTCCGAGCGTTTGCTCGGCAGTGTCTTGAACCGTCCCAGCAAGCACGTGTCTCTCTTTCCGCGCGTTGAGCAGATGCAAGCTTGCTCACAGAATCGCGAGACTGAAGACGTCGGGGATCACTCGGCTGTGACTTCGCGAGGTGGGCTGCTCGAGCAGGAGAGAAGCCTCGGCGACCGGACCTAACGCGCAAGCTGCTAGAGTGGGAAGATGTCGCTGTCCTTGAACAGATAGCTTTGCAGCGCCAGCGCTCTGTCGCTGGACTTGATGAACCGCTCGACCAAATCGAGAAAGGTCGAGAATTCCGTTTCGTTCATGCAATCCAGCCAGACATCGTTGACCTTTGATTGCATGGGCGCGAGTGAGTCCAGGAGCGCGCAGCCGCTTGGCGTGATGGTCAGCCTGGTACGGCGCCGATCGCCCAGATCCTCTGCTTTTTCAACCAATCCGAGTTCGGTCAGCTGTTGGATAGCCTTCGTGACACCCGCGCTCGTCAAATGAAGAGACTCGGCGATGGTTACGAGGAAGACATCCTCTCTGGTCTCGAGATGACGGATCGTGCTCAAAATCGTGTACTGCATGCCGGCGATGCCGACACGTGCTGCATAGCCCTGGATCAGGCCGTGATGGCGCGATGACAAGGAATGCAAACAGGCGGTCAGGCGCTGAAGCTCCGGTTCGGTCGCTTTCGCAGCACGATCGGCTCGAGGGGGCGAGCGAAACTCCGTGGAGAAATGGTCAGTCGAGGGTTTGCGGTTGTGGCCTGATTTTGCGATTGCCTTCTGCATACCGAGCCAGCTTCCTGATCAGAGCGAAACGCATATATATGATATAATCATATAATGAAGACAAATTATTTCGTCCAGAGCTGATCGTGCCGCTTGCCTGCGTCGGGCGTCACCATTCGAGGCTGCCGCTCAATCCTGGTGATCCACGGAAGCGCGAGCCATCGCGACGCAAGCTGAACGCTCTGCAAAGCGGCGTCGACGCTTGTCGGTCGAGCGGTTCGCATACCGATCGGGGTCCGAGTCCAAATGAAAAACCTCCGGCAGGGCATTGCCGGAGGTTTCGGAGGTTAGTTCATAAAAGGTATTCGAGCTCTCCTCACTTCGGTCGGCGATAAGCCAATGTCGCCTTATACATTATCCAATAATGTTAGTTAATCACATGATTGGGAGATCGTTCCAACGAAAACCCCGACGGTTTCCCGTCGGGGTCGCTTTGGATCGAGATCAGGTCAAACCGGTGTTACCAGTTGCGCTGAGCGCGGAGGAGCAGGGTGAGGGTGTCCTGATCCTTCAGTTCGTACACCGTTGCCGGCTTGCCGATAGCAGCGCTGCCCGGGAACGTGATCGTGCCGGCGAACTTCTGATCCAGATGGGTGTAGGTCAGGTCTGCCGAGAAGGTCAGGTTCTTGACCGGGGTCCACTGGGTCTGCGTGCCGATCTGCGCGATATTGTAGTTCGGGTTGCAGGAGGTCAGGCCAGCGGTACCGAAGACAGCGCCGAACGAACCACCCACGCCCGAACCGGTCGGGCCGCAAATGAGCGACTTGGCCGTGCTGTTGTACATGACCCCGGCGTAAGCGCCGTAGACGCTGGTGTTCCAGTTCGGGCTCCAGTTGTGGACATACGCACCGCGCATACCCCAGGTCTGGATCAGCTGCTGCGAGCCACCGCTCGCGAACACGCTGTCCGGAGCTATGCCGAAGCCGATGCTCTGGTAGGCGCCGGGCACGTTGGTGCCGCCGAAGTAGGTGACGCCGCCAGCCTGCGACAGGTCCTGGATGTTGTAACGGGTCGCACCGTCCGTATAGACGCCCTGGATGTTGATCGTGTCACCAGGTCCGGTCGGGATGTTCTTGATCGACAAGGCCAGCTGACCAGCCCAGCCCCACTTGTCATCCGGATGACCGGTCAACTCGGTGGCGCCGTAGTAGGCGGCGTGGTTGTCATGCGTCGCGACCGACGCCTGGAACAGACCCCACGCCTGGTCGACCTTGATCGCTGCGACGAAGTCTGGAGCAGCCGTGCCAGCGTAATCGCTCGAGCCGAAAGCGCCGAGGGTACCGGTACCGGCAACGCCGACATTGTTCACGCCAGCCTGAAAGTACGCCGACGGATCCTGGGCCGACAGGGACAGCGACACGCCGTTGCCGAACTGGGCGGTGTAGGTGAACTGGTTCACACCTGTAACCGTGCCGCCGCCGCCGACGAGGCCGTCGAAGTTGTTGCCTGGATAGTTGGTCCACGGAGCGCTGAACTGCGAGACCGCCTTACCGATCGTGAAACCGGCGAACTGGATGAAGGCATAGTAGACGCCGATGCCACCGCCGGCGACACCGCCCTGCGTGGCGTTGCCCGGAGCAGCAGCCGTGCCAATCGGTGCGTAGGTCGTCGCACCAGCGGTGCCCGTACCGGCGTAGTTGTCGTTCGTCCAGTTGAACACCGCGTCGAAGTAGGTACGAACCACGCCGTACTCGGTCGCGGTGCGGGTATCGATGTTGAAGTCTTCACGCGAGCGCCAGGTGTAGGCGTTGGTGAAACGGTTCTGTGCGCCGCCAGCACCCGAGAGGTTGCCGGACGCGTCCGAGTTGGTGTTCGCCAGAACGTCTGCGCGCAGATAGCCGCCGAGCTTGACGCAGGTATCGGTGCCCGGGATGAAGTAAAAGCCGGGACCATACAGCGAGCAGACCTTCACGTACTCAACCGCCTTGGCCTTGACGGGAAGGTCCGCCGCCAGAGCTCCGCTGCTCGCGACGAGAGCCGCCGCCGAGCCGAACAAAAGGCCCTTAACGATCTTCATGTTATCCTCCAAGTGATGCCCTGCGCTGTTGGCAAAGCGACAAACGTACCCCTCCCGAAAGCCGCTGCCCGCAGCGATTTTCAGGATGCTAGTGGTCAACCCGGCCACCGAAGACGAGAGACGGCGGGTGCCCCCCTCCGTCACCGCCCGACTATGCATTAGGGTTTCACATGTTCAACTTATATTAGTTAGTCATTCTATGGTTTGGCCTGCCATGTGTCATTCATGCAACGCTCGGGTGTGAACATTTTCGCCGACCGAGCTTCAAAACGAGATGGATATCTGTGAAGATGACTTATCCGTAAGGAAAGCCATGAACGAGCGCAAATCGACCGACAAACTGCAGGACGCGGCCGAGCGATTGGCCTGGGAGATCGTATCGACCAGCATCCGCCTCGACGAGTTGCGCGGCATCTGGGCCAAGATGATCGGAATTACCGGCCCGCAATGGATGATCATGATGGTGCTGGCCAACGCCGACGACCGCGCCGTCGGCCTGCCGGTTGGAGTTGTCTCGAGAGCACTGCGCGTCGATCAGTCGTTCGTGGTGACGCAGTCGAAATTGCTCGAAAAGAAGAACCTTCTGCGCCGGAGAAATTCGACCGAGGACGCCCGCGTCGTCAATCTGTCGCTCACCGACCACGCGCACAAGCAAATGGCGAATCTGTCCTCGCAGCGCAGGGAGCTGAACGAGTTCGTCTATGCGGACCTTGATCTGCGCGAGCTGCTCCAATTGACCAGCAAGATGAGCTCCATCAAGAGCCGCCTGGAAAAAGCAATATTGAGGATCTCGGTCGACCTTTAGAAGGAGTCGTCGAGCGTTCCGGTCGGCTTGGCCGAACTCGCGGCACGAATCGACACCCCAGCAGGCCGGGCTTGCCAGCGAGCTTTTCCGTGGGTCATCGGACTCTCATCCACCTCACGCCTTCGCTACGCTCGCATCGATCAGCAGCTTTGCCACCGTGAGCGCCGACTGCGCCGGCCCCTGTTCCGACTGCTGGCCGGTGACGTAGATGCCTTCGATGAGCAACAGCAGGGCGTCGCCAAGCACGACGGGGTGACGCGCGCCCATGGCGGCGGCGAGTTCGCGCAGGCGCTTGCGAAAGACCTTCTTGTGCGCTTCGGCGACCTGCCGTGCGGGATTGTCCCGCGACGGAAATTCCACGGTGGCGTTGCTGAGGCCGCAGCCGCGATAGCCTTTTTGCACGGCGCGCGTGGACAGCACGCGAATATAGGCGAGCACGTGCTCACGCGCATCGCTGTAGGATTTTCCGCCGGGCTTCTCGAAGTTCTCCCAGAAGTCCAGGTCGTAGTCGCGCATATAGGCGGCCGCGAGATCGTCCTTGGACGCGAAGCTGCGATAGAGGCTCGGCTTGGTGACGCCGGCGCGGTCGACCACCTCATCGACGCCGACGGCGCGGATGCCCTCGCGATAGAACAGCTCGTTCGCGGAGGCGCGGATCCGGTCGACAGCCCGGACGGGACGTTCCGCAGACGGTTCGACAAATTTCTTCATGATGGTTCTCCGGATCGTTCCGTACGGCACGCTTGACAATGTTACTTACCGGTACGTATACACACCGCATCACAATACGTACCGGTAAGTAACATGCCAAATTCCTTTCTTCAACCCGCCTCCCTTCAACCCGCCCCCGTGTCGAGACGGCCGTTCGGCCAGAAATACGCGTTCGTCGTCGTTGCCGTGATCTTCCTTGCGCTGCTCTCTTCGGCGGGCCTGCGCGCGACGCCGGGCGTGCTGATGCTGCCGCTGCAACAGGCCTTCGGCTGGAACGTCGGCGTGATCTCGTCGTCCGCCGCGGTCGGCATCTTCCTCTATGGCCTCGCGGGTCCGTTCGCCGCGGCCGTGATGCAGCGCTTCGGCATCCGCCGCACCGTGCTGGGCGCGCTCGCGCTGATGTCGGCGTCGACCGGCGCCAGCTATTTCATGACCACGCCGTGGCAATTGTTCCTGACATGGGGACTGCTCTCCGGCATCGGCTCGGGCGCGGTCGCCAACGTGCTCGGCGCCACCATCGTCAATCGCTGGTTCACCACCAATCGAGGCCTCGTCATGGGGCTGCTGACGGCGAGCACCGCGACCGGCACGCTGATATTCATGCCGGGCCTCGCGGCGCTGGTGGAATGGGGTGGCTGGAAGCCGGTCGTGCTGACGGTGGCTGCGTGCTCGGCGGCGCTGATTCCGCTGGTGTATCTTCTGGTGCCCGAGCGGCCCGCTTCGGTCGGCCTGCGCTCGTTCGGCAGCCCGCACGACGATCATCCCGCGCCACCGGCGCAGGGCAATCCGTTCACCGCCGCGTTCAGCAACCTCGCGCGCGCGGCGAAGACGCGGGCGTTCTGGTTCCTGTTCGCCACCTTCTTCATCTGCGGCTTCACCACCAACGGTCTCGTCGGCACCCATCTGATCGCGTTCTGCAGCGACCATGGCATCGTCGAAGTGCAGGCGGCGAGCCTGCTCGCGCTGATGGGATTCTTCGACCTGTTCGGCACCGCATTCTCGGGGTGGCTCACCGACCGCTTCGATCCGCGCAAGTTGCTGTTCCTGTATTACGGACTGCGCGGCGTGTCGCTGATCTACCTGCCCTACTCGGACTTCTCGCTGGTCAGCCTGTCGGTGTTCGCGGTGTTCTATGGTCTCGACTGGATCGCGACCGTGCCGCCGACCGTGCGCATCGCCAACGAAGCGTTCGGCGACAAGAACGCGCCGCTGGTGTTCGGCTGGGTGGTCGCCGGCCATCAGCTCGGCGCCGCCTGCGCCGCGTTCTTCGCCGGCTTCATGCGGTCCGCCCAGGGCGATTATCTGCAGGCCTTCATGATCGCAGGCCTGACCGGCATCGTCGCGGCCGTCCTGTCGCTGATGATCACCCGGCAGCCGGCGCAACCGGTGCTCGCCGCGGCGTGAGGACGGGCAGGCTATCGTCTCAATACTCAAACCACCCTTGTAGCGCCCGGTTCTTTTCGTCGGTGAAGGGCGAGTATAGGTGGTCGATCGCAACGTCGGGCGGAGAGATCAGCATCGACTTGGCATGGGTGAGCGCTTCGAAGCCGTATTTTCCGTAGTAGTGGCCCATCCCGGCGGACCCGGTGCCGCCGAACGGCATGGTCTCGACGAACAAATGAACGTTCACCAGGTTCACGCCGCCGCCCCCGTAGGACAGCTGGCCGATGAACCGATCGATGGTGTTCTGGTCGCGGCTGAAGATGAAACCGGCAAGCGGACGCGGCGTCGCCGCGATCCGCCCGAACGCCTCATCCAGCGACGTGTAGGTGAGGATCGGCAGGATTGGCCCGAAGACCTCGTCCTCCATGACCTTGTCGTCCCAGGTGACGGGATAAAGCAGCGTGGGATCGAGGTAGTGCGCATCCCGGTCCGACTTGCCACCGGCGATCACCTTGGCGGGATCGATGAGCGAGGCCAGCCGATCAACCGTACGTGCGCTGATGATGCGCGAATAGTCGGAATTGGATTTCGGGTCTTCACCAAACAGCTCGACCAGCGCCTTCCTGGCCTCGGCGGCGAAGGCGTCCGCGACAGACGCGTGGACATAGGCGTATCCCGGCGATGTGCACCATTGGCCGCCCCAGGCCATCGCGCCCCAAACGATCTTCTTGGCGGCGTCGGGGATGTTGGCGGTCTCGTCCACGAGTGCCGGGTTCATCCCGCCGAGTTCGAGCAGGACGGGCGTGAGGGTTTCCGCCGCCGCCCGCGCGACGATCTTGCCGACATGTGTGCTGCCGGTGAAGAAGATGAAGTCGAACGACAGCTTCAGGAGTTCGGTGTTCTGCTCCTTGCCGCCGGCCACGAACGTCACGGCGCTCGGATCGAAATATTTCGGGACAAGCTCGCGCAGCACTTCGGTCGTTGCCGGGAGCGCTTCACTCAGCGTGAGAATGCAGGTGTTGCCGGCCGCGAGCGCCGTAAGCGCCGGACGGATCAGCAAGAGCAAGGGTCCGTTGAACGGCCCGATGATCAGCGCGACGCCATACGGCTCGCGATAGATCATCCCCTTGTGGCCGGTTTTAGCCAGGAAGCGCGGTACTGGCGCCTCGACCGGCTTCATCCATTCCCGCAGCTGGCTCTTCTGAACCTCGCTCTCGCCGGCAGACGCCGCGGTCTCGAAGATGTATTCCTGAGAGGCGGTCTTGAAGTCCCTGGCCATCGCCTTCTGGAAGCGCGCTTCGTTCTCCTTGATCATGCGGGCCATGCGATCGAGCTGGTCAACGCGCCATTCATACGTGCGCGTGCCCCCCGTGGCGAACAGCGCTTTCTGCGCGTCAAAGATTTTCTGGAATTGATTCATGGGATTTCCGCCTCAAAGTTCAGGATTGGCTTCGAGTTGCTTGGCGCCGGGGACCGGGCTGACCCAGGGTCTGCGCCGGCCGACGAACAACTCCCACACCGGGTGGAACCAGTCGTTGGCATCGAGGGTGCCGGCCTTGACCATCATCAGATCCGGAGTCAGGTCGGGCTCGGTGGTCAGCGGCGAACCACAGGCCGCGCAGCACCGGCGCAACACCCTGAGCCCGCTCGTCCCGATGTCGTCGAAGACCTTGGTCTCGCCGGTGAGCGTCATCGCGCTGCGGTGGATGAAGATGATCGTCGAGAACGCACTCCCCGATTGCGGCCGGCAGCGGTCGCAGTGGCACAGGCCGTCCACCATCGACTTTTCGGTGATCTTATAGGTGACCGCGCCGCACATGCAGCGGCCCGTCAGCGCGGCGGGGACTTGGGGTGCGTCGTCGCTCATTGGTCTACCTTTCCACAGTGAAAGCGCAGCCTGACCGGGCGCTCAGCTCATCGTCAGCACCATCCTGAAGCGCGCCGTGCCTGACATCATCTTCGCGTAGGCTTCCGCGGCCCGTTCGAGCGGCATGGTTTCGATCATGGCGGCGACATTGCTCATCGCGCTGAATTTGAGCGTTGCATCGCCGGCCGCAGGGGTCCCCGTCAGGGCGCCGTCGACACCAAGTTGCTTGAACAGCAGTTCAAACGCCGACAGCTCGATCGGCTCATCGGTCGCGCCGAGCGAAATCACCACGCCACCACGGCGCAAGCCACCGAGGGCGGCGGCGACCGCTTTGCCACCCGAGGCGGTGGCCAGCACCATCTGCGCGCCGCCACGCTCCTGCAGTGCCTTGGCGACATCGGTGGTGGAGCTGTCGATATAGTGGTGCGCGCCCAGTTTCTTCGACAGCTCGGCCCGGTCGTCACCGCGGTCGATCGCGACGACCTCGAACCCCATCCGCCGCGCGTATTGCACGCCGAGGTGGCCTAGTCCGCCAACCCCGAACACCGCAACCAGATCTCCCGCCCGCGCCGGCGAGTTCCTGAGCGCGCTGAAGGTCGTCAAGCCGGCGCATAACAGGGGCGCAGCATCGACCGAGGAGAGATCGTCCGGCACCGCGATCAAGCCGCTCGACTTGGCGAGCATCACCTCGGCGTAACCGCCATCGTGCTGCACTCCAGTGTAGCCCTGGTTGATGCAGTTCACGAGATCGCCATCGCGGCAATGCACACAGTATCCGCAGTTGCCGCCGAGAAAGCCTACGCCGACGCGTTGGCCCATTGTCCAGCCTTGGACGCCTTCTCCGATTGCGTCGATCCGTCCGACCGCTTCGTGGCCGGGCACCCTCGGCCACTCGATCGGCAAGATCCCCTCCACCGTCGCAGAATCCGAATGGCATACGCCGCACGCCTCGACACGAATGCGGACGTGGCCCGCCGGCGGATCGAGCAGCGGCTTTTCGGTCAGCTCCAGCTTGCCCGGGCTCACCGCCTGCACCGCACGATAGGTGGACATCCTGTTTGCCACTTGTCCCTCCGCCGCTCACTGTTGCAGCCACAATCTACCGAGCTAGCACCACCGTAGGCCACGCCATTGGTCCCACGTTTCGTGCCAATCGCATCGATTTGTCCGAGGCTTGGCGATCTCTCTCCAGCGATACCCAGTGAGCTACGCAGTGCGAAATTGACCACACGCTTCGTGGCGACGGCTGCCTGGTCTGGCTCAAAGCTTTCCGATCGGGCATGCTGGCGCCGTCATGAAACCGCAGCCCGTCAAACATGCTCCCTCGGGCGGTTCCGAACCGCGTCAGATTGGTATTCTTGTTTATCCGGGCATCCTGTTGCTCGACGCTGTCGGGCCGCTCGACGTCTTTGCGGCCGCCAACATCGTTGTCGCTCAGCGCTCACCCCACTCTCCCATCGCCTACCAGGTTGAGATCTGGGCCGACCGCCTCGGAGCCATTGAGGGATCCTCCGGTGTTGGCTTGATCGCGACTCGTTCGATTGCGACGGCGGCGCCTTTGGAGCTCGATACCCTGATCGTGGCCGGCTCGCCTGGGGTCGACAATTCTGACTGCCGACCCTGTATCGACTGGCTCAGGCAGGCGACCGGAGGAATCCGCCGGATAAGCGGAATTTGCACCGGCGTTTTCCTGCTGGCGGCGGCCGGTCTACTCGACGGCCGCCGCGCCGTCACGCATTGGTTCTTTTGCGATGAATTGGCGCGGCGCTACCCGGCAATCCGGGTCGAGCCGGATCCGATCTTTCTGCGAGACGGCCGCTTCTACACCACGGCCGGCATGACTGCAGGCATGGACCTCGCCTTGGCGTTGGTACAGGACGATCTCGGGCGCGACGTGGCACTTGCTACCGCCCGGTTGCTGGTGCTCTTCCTCAAACGGCCTGGTGGTCAGTCGCAGTTCAGCGCGCATCTCGCAGCCCAACTCGACGGCGACGGCCCCATCGCCGTCCTGCAGCGCTGGATACTCGATCATCTCGATGCCGATCTTACGCTCGAGGTGCTTGCGGAACGCGT
Organism: Bradyrhizobium genosp. P; assembly: GCF_049949265.1. Taxonomy (NCBI): domain Bacteria; kingdom Pseudomonadati; phylum Pseudomonadota; class Alphaproteobacteria; order Hyphomicrobiales; family Nitrobacteraceae; genus Bradyrhizobium; species Bradyrhizobium genosp. P. Next base: position 8,259,520 of record NZ_CP188195.1, read on the forward strand.
GGATATGAGCACGCGCAGCTTCTCTCGTAACTTCCAGCGAGAGGCCGGAATACCGCCCGGCACTTTCGTGGAACGCGCGCGCCTCGATGCCGCGCGGCGCGCTCTTGAGGATGGCGAGAACCGACTCGAGACCATCGCCAAGAATTGCGGCTTCACCAGCGCCGAAGTGCTTCGCCGCCTGTTTCAGCGACGCCTGGGCTTGAGCCCGACCGCTTACAGGGAGCGCTTTCGATCGGCGAGTTGAGAGATGCCTGGCGGGCTTTGGCGCGCCTAGCGGACCGCGGCGGGATTATCCCGCCGCCCATACCGGTCTGGTTGCAGATTCGAGTCTTGCCGCGCCCACCAGGCACTATTGACCCGAAATCGGATCGACCGGGGGAAAGCCGAGCGCGTTTGCGCCGGCGCGTGCGTAGAACCGCTCCTGGGCGAAGGCATGTTGCCTTGCGACGTGAATATCGCGCAAGCGCCGCTGCAGCGGCGACGCATTTAACACGACGCTGGATCCGCCCAGCGTATAGCAGCCACTGACGACGTCGCTGCAGGTCGCATGGATCCAGGCTGAGCCCTGCAGGCTTTGCACAAAATCCGCCTTGCCGTCGAGCGCGCCGGCAAGCGCCCGACGCCAGTCGCTCTCGGCCTGAACCAGCATGAGTGCACGCGCCGCGCGCAGCGCTGCGCCGAGCCGGCCAAGTTCATGCTGGAAGACAGGCGAGTCCCTGAGATCGGCTGTAGCGAAGAGCTGGCGGCGGCCACTGCCGGCCATAGCGACGAGGTCGGCGACCGCCCCGGTCGCAATGCCGGTGGCAACGGCGGCATGCAAGCTTCCGATGAATGGCGTTATGGCACTCGCAAAGGGCCCCGGCAGGCATGACGACCCATGAAATAGATCGAAGGTCTCGGCCTCGGCGACGGTCACATTGTCGAGGACCACATGATGGCTGCCGCTGCCTGTCAGTCCGGAGGCCTGCCATGTCTCCTCGATGCGCCAGCACTCGGCTGGAAGCACGATGAAGCCCGTCAGCGGGCGTCCGTCCGACATGACCGGCGCACCGTCCTTGTGGATGACGAAACAACCAGCGATCCACTGTGCGTTCTGGCAGCCGCTCGCGAACGGCCAGCGTCCCGAGACCCGATAACCGCCGTCGATGGCCTCACCGCGCCCTGCCGGCGTGCCGACTCCGACGGTGAGCGCATCGGCTCTGCCCATGACGATCTTGTCGAATGTCGCCCGCGATACCCGTGTGCGGAACACCTGCGACGCCGTGCCGATCATGGCCACCCAGCCGACCGAACCGTCAGCCGCGGACAAGGCCTCGATCAGGGGCAAGACCTCGGGCACGCTCAGCTCCAGCCCGCCATGGCTGCGCGGCACCAGGGTTCGGAAAAGGCCCATGCGTCCCAGCCGGTCGGTGATGTCGGCAGGAATTCGGCGGACGCTCTCGATCTCGCCGGCGCGAGCAGCAAGCTCCGGCGCCAGATCCTCGATGGCGGCGAGCAGCCGCGCGGCTTCATGCCCAATCGGCTGTTGTTTGACGGGCGCGTCTGCGCCTCGATGTGCAAGCTGGACATTGGTCGTCATGCTGATCTCCCGAATGTTGTACCGCAGCACCTGCGGGAACGTGAGGTTGGTCTTTTGAGGTCAAGGGCCGCTTGGCGGCATGCTCGCCAGGCTGCGCGCACCGTGTTAGCGAGAAATTTCCAATCCGGTGAGCCGCGCTACATCCGTAATTCTCGCGACGCGTTTGCGCTTCCGTGGTTGCATGCTTCAAGCTCCATGCGTTTCAAACGCCACGGGCCGGGTTCACCCTTCCGGCAGCGGGATGGCGGACGCGAAGACGCCATCCGGATCGAAGCGGCGCTTGAGGACCCGAAGCCGGGCGGCGTTTCCGCCATAAGCTCCCGCCGCCTGTTCGCGATCATTCGGTCCGAGCAGGTTGGCATAACCGCCCGGCAGCGCGAACGGGGCGAGCTTCTGCCATAGATCCTCTGCCCAGCGCCGGTGCGCCGCGCCGTCTCCGTCGGGCTTCCAGCCCGCGACGATCTCGATCATGAGGTGCTCGCTGCGCAGGCCGAACGCGGCGCCCGCCGGCGGCATCCTCGTCGCGGCACCGTGGAAGTGGTGCCAAAAGACCGAGCAATCCGGCGACGGCGCCCGGGCCTTCGCCGCGATGATCGCGTCGGCGGCGTCCGCGGTGAGCGCGGGCAGCCAGCGCGTCCGGGTCTCCCAGTGATAGCCGTCCGCGGCTTCCACCCACGCGTCGAAGTGGGCGAGCAGGTCAGAATAAGTCGCCGGTCCGACCTGGGCGGATAGCGGCGAGCCGAAGGCCCGCAGGCCTTCCATGGCACGCTCGCCCTGGCGGCGCTCGCCGTTCCACAGCGGCACGATCATGATGACGGGTCCGCCATCCGGGCCGGATATCACGCCGACGGCCACGCCAAGCTCGTCGGGCGCGGTGGGAGCGAATGCCGCGTAGCGGCGCAGGACCGCGCCGGCCTCGTTCCAGCCGTAGATGATCGATCCCGCGAGCATGTCGCGTGCCGGATGAAGGCGGACCCGCAGGGAGGTCACGACGCCGAAGTTGCCGCCGCCGCCGCGCAGCGCCCAGAACAGCTCAGGCGCCGCGTCGGGACCGGTGGTCACGCGCTGCCCGTCCGCCAGCACGATCTCGGCGCCAAGCAGGTTGTCCGCCGCCAGGCCGCAGGTGCCACTGAGGGGGCCGTAGCCGCCGCCCAGCGTCAGGCCGGCCATGCCAACCGCGCCGCAGTTGCCCATCGCCGCGACCAGACCATACGCACCAGCCTCGGCGGCCACATCCTTGGCCTTTGCCCCGCCGGCGACGGTTGCTACCCGTGTATGCGGGTCGACGACGACTTGCCCCATGCGGCTCAGGTCAATGACGAGTCCATCAGGGCATAAAGCGCGTCCCGCCCAGTCGTGTCCGCCGCCGCGCACGGATAAGGGCAGCCCGTGTTGACGCGCGATGCGCACGGCTGCCTGCACGTCCGCCGAGGTCTCGCACACTGCAAACAACGCCGGCTCGTTCTCCACGGCGCCGTTCCATATCTTCCGCGTGCGAGGATAGTCATCATCACCGCGTGAGACGACTCTTCCCTGCATGATGACACGCAGTTCACGCGTCGCGGCTGACTCCGAAGTGCTGTGTACGTTCATCACGCTCTCCCGTCATGATCTCGCCGGCTTGAGGCAACTCTTTGAAGCCGTAGCTCGCGCACAACTCCGAATAGGCCGGCATCGGATGCGGAGCTGTGCGAGTTGCAGCTCGGAGTCCGCACGGTGAGCGAGATCGGTTACGGGAGATTTTCGAGGATTGGATATTGCGTTACATCCGTAGCATGGCGGCAGACTGCGTCGCCGACAAGCTGTCTTGAGCAGTCGATAAGGGCCACGCGGCGATGCGGAGCCTTATCGACCTTGGGGCTCAACAGTCGCGGCAGATGATAAGCTTACGGTCGATCTCCTCGTCCAACCGCCGCAATTCCAATTCGAGCGGTGACAATTGAGCGGCCTCCGGAATGTCGCTTAGGCGCGGCTGCCGGTGGCCGATCGGAGCCGAGCGGAACAAACTGGCGAATTTTTCCGAGTCCTCATCACGGCCGGACGAACCGGTTGACAGGCTTTGGACGGCGCTTGTCGGACGTTCCCCACCCGCGACACCGGGCGCGGAGCTGAACAGAAACGAGACGGCGACAACACCGAGACCAAGTCGTTTGGACATCATCATTCTCCTATCGCAATCGTGTTGAATCGTTCTCGAGTGAACGACCAGGTGCGATGGATAGGAGGAGCGCACGACATGATGACTACGCGCGCACCATATCGCGTTACGGGTGAAACGGCGCGATGGCCCGGTGCCGGCAAAAGAGCCCTATCGCGCCGATGCGATCCGCTGGATCCTTTCGCCGCTCGGTGTCGCAAGACATCGCGTCAATGCGGCGGCAAGCTCGGCAGACACGAGCGGGTGATAGATCAGTTCCGTCACTCCCGAAGCCGCCAGCAATGGCGCACCGAGATCACGTGTCGAGGGACTTGCGAGAATGATCGGAAGGCCAGGCGCCGCCGCATGCAGCGCCCCCGCGAGAAGGAGCGAAGATCCTCCGGGCACGTGGCACACCAACGCCATGTCGAAACGCGCTCGCTCGGCGCGGCAGGCCGCCTCGGCTTCGGTGAGCCCAACGAAGCCGACCGGCTCGTAGCCGAGCGCGGCGAGAATTTCCTCGTAGCGCATCAGGCGCCTGCGGTCGGGCTGGAGCACCAGGACGGTTTCACCGGCGCCGCGAAGCGCGAGATCCGGCGCGCGCTGCGCCGATATCGGCTCACCCGATCCGCTCGCCGGCAGCCAGACGTCAAAGCGCGTACCGGCGCCGGGCGCGCTATGCACATCGATCGCGCCGCAGTGCTGCTCGACGATCTCGCGGACGGTCGCCAGCCCAAGACCGCTGCCGTCGGCGCGTGTCGTGAAGAACGGTTCGAAGATCCGCTCAAGCGTCGCCTCGTCCATGCCGGGTCCGGGATCGGACACGGAAATGATGGTGAAGCGGCCCGGCGCCAGCTCGGTCCGCCGAATCCACAACGGCTGCATGATTTCTTGCACGCCGACGTGCAGCTCGATCAAGCCCGGCTGCTGCATTGCCTGGGCGGCGTTGTTGCAGAGATTCAGGATGACCTGCTGCAATTGCGCCGGTTCGCCCCACACGGTCGCCGCTTCGTCGATCTCAGTGATCGCAAGCTTGACATGCGACGGCAACGATGCGCCGAGCAGCGCCGCGGTCTCTGCGGCCAGCGCCTCGATCGAGATGCGTTCCCGCCTGACCTTCCCGCGCCGGCCGAAGGTCAGGATCTGCCCAACGAGCTCGCGCGCCCTTTCGCCGGCGCGGCGGATTTCCGCCAGGTTCGCCGCGGCGCGGCTGCCCGACTTCACGCCGGCGTCGGCCATTTCGGCATAGCCGAGGATGGCACCGACAATGTTGTTGAAGTTGTGCGCAATGCCGCTCGCGAACGTGCCGATCGTTTCCATCCGGCGGGCCTGTTGCAGGCTGGCCTGAAGCCGCTCCGTTTCCTGTTCGAGCCGAACCCGGCCGATGGCGTTGCGGATGGCGTCGGAGGCCATGCGGAACAGCGCGAATTCGGCCCATTGGGTCAGCGCGTCGGCCCGCACCGCATCGAAGCCGAGAACCGTCGCGCGCAGCTGTCCCGATGGGGCCGTGATGCACAACCAGCCGCGAACGCCGGCCTCCGCGAGCAGATTGGTCGTGTCGTACGGATGGCTCGGCTTGACCTTCGGGATGTAAATGATGTCGGCGCGGTCGCGGTCGATCCGCGGCACCAGATCGAACACCCGCTCCGGCCATCCCTCCCCGAACCCGACGCCTTCGCGCGACCATCGATAAGCGCTGACAGTGGCGCCGGCACGGCAGGCAAAATAGGCCCGGTCCGCGCCGATATAGCCGGCAAGCTGCTCGAGCGCCCGCTCGACATGGCCGGCGATCTCGTCATGCCGCGAGTCGATGAACCGCATCGAGATGTCGGCGATGATGTGCTCGAACGCCGCGCGACGGCGCAGCGCGATGGCCCGCGCGCGCAACAACAGGCCGAAATACACCAGACCGCCGAGCAGCAATAGCGACGTGGCGTACTGCAACAGGCGGTTCTGGCGGGCTGCCGCACGCGCAGCGAGCTGACGCTGCATGATCAGGGCGTGCAGATCATCCTGCTCGCGGATGCTGGACTGTTCGACCAGCGCTTTCAGGATGACATCGACGGACGGGAGCAGGTTGTGCAGCAGCTGACCGTGCGCAAGGATGGCGCGAATCGAATCGATTTCCCCCGACGGGGTCTGCAGCTGCGCCAGACCCTCGAGCCGCGCCTGGACCTCCTGCACTGCCGCGTCGGACGTGTTGAGCGTCAGATGCAGCATGGCGGCCGCGAGCGCGGAGGTACCCGCCACCAGCGACTTGTCTTCCGACGATGCAAGGCGCTCGCCGAACAGACTGAAATAGGCCAGGGAGTTCTGCAGCAACGCGTTCTTGCTCTTGAACTGCTCGATCAGCTCTTCCTGCTGCCCCGCGCGTGCGGCCAGCGCGTCGACCGCCGCTGCTTCCTCCCTGTCCGAGCCGACCGCCTCGCGCAATCGCGCCAGCGCACCATCATAGGTATCCACCATTCGCACCAGGGGGTCATAGTTCCGCGACAAACCGGCGCGCGATGTCAGCACTTCACGGGTGATGCCGCGTTCGGACCGGCCGAAATCGGCGAGCGCCTGCGACTGGCGGTCATAGCGGGCCGAATTCATGTTCAAGCCGTTCAGCAGAAGCCACGTCAACAGCGCGAGCAGGAACGATACGGCGATCGCAGCGGGCGCAACCTTCATGGCGCAACTCCCACAGGTACGCCGCGATATTCCCCGGTCAGGCTCTGCAGGTAGGCGACGAGCGCCTTCGCCTGCGCGTCGGTCAGCTTCGCGTTCAGTTGCGCGAGCGCCATCTTGCGAACGGCGTCGTCAAGCGTAGGCGCGCTGCCGTCGTGAAAGTAAGGCGGCGTCGTTGCGACATTGCGCAGGCTCGGCACGCGCAGGATGGCCGGATCCGGTGACGCCAGGGGATGAAAAATGCCGTGGCGCTGAAACAGATTGCCGCCGATATTGACCCCCTGATGGCAGGCGACGCAGCCCAGCGATTTGAACAGATGGTATCCGTCCAGTTCATCGTCCGACAGCGCGCCGGCATCTCCGGTAAGCCAGCGGTCGAACTTGCTGCCGGGCGTGACCAGCGTCCGCGCAAAGCTTGCCATGGCATCGACGATGCTGGCGGCATCGGGGCGATGGCCGTAGGCCGCGGCGAAGCTGGCGCGCATCTCTGAATCGCCATCGAGCTTCGTCGTGACCTCGGCGAGACTGCTGCCCATGATCCGCGGGCTTTCCAGCAATGCCTTGATGTCGTCCTCGACGGTGCGAACCTTTCCCTCCCAACCGAAGCGAAAGTTCAGCGTCGAATTGAACACCGTGAGCGTGTTGAACCGCTGCTGCCCGCCATCGACGCCAACGTCGAACCGTTTTGTGCTCGCCCCGTTCGCGGCGAGGTCATGGCACGACGAACAGCTCTGCGAATTGTCATGCGACAGCCTGATATCGTTGAAGAGGCGCTCGCCGAGCTTGACCTTCAGCGGATCTATCCCGGGAGGAGCGGGTATCGGCGTGATCGGCTCCTCCGCGCGGCTCAATACCGGTACCAGCGCCGGCAACTGGGATGGCGCCGGAGATGGCAGAAGGCAAGCCGAGAGCAACGCGCAAGCCGCGACAATGTGGCGTCGAGGCATCAATTCACGAAGAATTCTGATCAGGGCGAACGACAAGTCCCCCAAATAGACGCCAGGTGACATTTCGGCAATGTGCGCTCACGGAGAGAATTGTTCCCCCTTTTCAAGAATTCTTGATCAATGAGAGATCGCGGTTCCGCCGAGGCCGCCAACGCCGTCCAACCCAGGTGTGCGGCGTCAGGCCGGCCAAGCTCACCCTGAGGCCGTGCGAAATGGAACGGGTCGCCGCGTGATAGAAACCCAATCCTGCGACCAGAAAATAGACAGCGTCAGTAATCACGGGAGTGCCTCACCACGCGCTCAATGTCCGATCGACCGCAGATGCCCAGATCCCGCAAGGTCCGATCATCGTATTCCGCTAGCGCCGCCACCGCCCTTTGGATATCCCGCTCCCGGCGCCAGTGCTTCCAGAGCGCCACCACCGGTTCGCCAATGGAACTCAGCCAGTTCCAGCGGCGGCGCGGACGCGCGTCAGCCCACACGGTGCACCCCAGACCGGTGGTGATGCTGTTTTCCAGTGACGGCGACCTGCCTTCTTCCGCAGCTGCCGCCTGCCGATCGCCAACCAGACGCGGCTTGGGAGCCTTTGCGGACGCAGGCGTTGGCGCAATCGGAAACTCCACGGTCGGATACAGCGCCGCGCCGTAGCTCGCGCAACCTTCAACGAAAAACGCCAGCGTCGCCAACCACCAACTAATGGGCGAACGATCCGGCTCCTCAATCGATGCCGCCGCGCGCGAAATGTAGTGCGGCAACTCGTGCGCCCCCTGCTGCGGCGGCAGACGGCCAGTTCCGCGGTCAACGGAACGGATGGCGCGGGCGGTTCCATCGACCCCGCTCTGGGGCGGTCGCGCGACATGATCCACGTTCGGAACGGAGTTCGGCTTCGGCATCAGATAGATCTCCTGCACGATGTTTGCAGGAGACAATCTGAAGTCGCGCTGTTACGCCGACGTCACCACCACAAGCAAAACGGTTACGATTGCAACGCACCACGGCGCGCAAGCGCCTCGTGGTCATTTGTCGGACGGTTGGTCAGTTCGCCTTGCCCGGCGCTGGCGGCCGACCCCGCGTCGACGTCACCACCGTAATCCGATTGAGACGACGGCCTAAAAAGGCTCGACCGGTACGGCAAAGACGTAGCCGATTCCTCGCTCTGTCTGGATGACGCGGGGCGCGCTCGGATCGGTCTCCAGCTTGCGGCGCAGGCGCAGCACCTGAACGTCGATGCTGCGATCGAAGATATCTTCGTGGACGCGGGTTGCCTGCAGCAGATGTTCGCGGGTCAGCGGGCGCTGCGGCGCTTCGAGAAAGGCGAGCAGCAAGGCGTACTCGCCCTTGCTCAGGGCAACCGGCGCATCACCGCCATCGATCAGCCTGCGGCCGCGGCGCTCAAGCTTCCAGCCGTTGAAACGGTAACCGCCGCGTTCGGGATCACGGGCGCGCGCGGCCCGTCCCATCTCCTGGCGTCGCAACACCGCGCGCACCCGCGCCAGCAGCTCTCTCAGGCTGAACGGCTTGATAATGTAATCGTCAGCACCGAGCTCGAGGCCGACGATGCGATCGATTTCGTCGGGCCGATGCCCGGTGGTGATGATAACCGGCACATCGGAATGCGAACGGATTTCCCGCAGCAGATCGAGCCCGTCGTCTTGACCGAGACGGAGATCGAGAATGATCAGGCTGGGCTGGGTTCCTTCGAGATGGCGATGCAATTCGGCCCGATTGGACGCAGCCCTGGTCGGCACACTGTGCTCTTCCAGATATCTAATTACCATCTGCCGCAATGTGGGATCGTCATCGACAACGATGATGTGACCGACGTCTGCCAACATAATTGATCTCTTGAACCGGCGGGGGGCGACTATCTGGGCTTGAGCATGTAATCCGTGACTCTTGCGGTCTGGAACCAAAAATGGGTTCCTCAGTTGCCCGCTATTCCCTGTAAAAGTCATATGCCCGAACTGCACGTCGATCTGGACCGATCTCGGTGCGAAGCATCGTCGTGTTGTCGTCCCCAACTAAGTCATTGTTTGGTCGTTTTCTGCGGACTCTCCTACACGTGATGAATTGTGATGCCGGCGATGGCCCCGTCGTGTTCCATCTTTGAGCGTGATCTGTTCGGGAAAGTTGGATAGCGCGCGCACTCCCGCATCGGGTGCAGGCATCGCCACTCAGCGGAGGATTCGGATCATTCGGCCGGCAAAGTCCGCGCGCCGAATCGAGCAGCGCAGCGTCGCACGCCGTCAGGCAGCCGCCCAACCGCGCATCAAGCGGGTGGCAGCTGAGTCAGGTACTGGTACATCGCCGCCAGTTCGTCATCGTCCATGCGTCCGATCGGGCGCCACGGCATCTGGTCGCTGATCTGATGGCCGCCGGGGTCGATGCCGGTGCGCATGGTCGCGATGAATTGCGCCAGCGACCATTCCTTGACGACGCCGAGATCGGGTCCGAGCGGCGGCAACTGACCGGGCACACCACCGGCGAGAGTCTTGCCGTGGCATTCGCGGCAGTCCTGATAGGACAGAAGGTATTCGCCGTACTGAGCGGTCGGCGCTTTCGGTGGCGCAACGACGCTGGCGGCCGTCACCGGCTTGGCGTCCGGCAACAGTCCCGCCCCCAGCATCGCGGTGCCGAGAAAATTGAAGCGATCGAGCGGACCAGGCGTCGGCGTGCCGGCGGCCGGGAGGCTGCGCAGATAGGCAATCACCGCAATCGTGTCGTCATCGCTCAACCGGCTGGCGTTGGTGAAGGACATGATCACGAGCCAGCGTCCGTTCGCGTCAACAGCGTTGCGAACAGCGCGAAAGATCTCGCCGTCGGACCAGTGCTTCAATGCTCCGGCAGGCGTCAGATTGGCGGCGACGAACGAGCCGATGTTGACCGGAAGATCCTTCGCGAGGTCCGTCCCGCCAGTCAGCGGGCCGGTCGTGGTATGGCATCCGCTGCAAAAGCTGTCGGCCACGGCCTTGCCACGCGCAATTCGCACCGGCGTCAATTCGACCGAGAGATCGGGCAGCGGGGCGGCACGTCCCTGCTGCTTGACTAAGCCCGCCGCCGTGATCGCGCTGACCGACGATACCGCGATCGTCAGCGCGGCTGCGAGCCCAGCCCCGCCCCATTTCAAGATGCGAGATTTAAGCCGCAGGGCCCGAAGCCCGCACCGGACCAGCAGTGCAGCGGCAACGAGCAGTGCAATCAGACCGACAATATTCCGCATGTGATTTCTCAGTGAATTGCGTGCGGCTTGGCCAGCGCACGAGAGACAATCGCCGATGATTCCGGCAAACGCCGCCGCCGAATATTTGCGGCGCGCGCCAGCTGGCGATGTGCGTCACTATGGGTGCGGCGTTACCCGGCTGTTTCGACACCGCAAGCATGCGTTACGGCTGTAACTTGCGCGCGTGCCGCAGCCCGCCCCAGGCCTCGGCAACGCCATCAAGCATTGCCGCCGTAACCATTTCGCTGCCGCTCGGAAGCTCTGGCGTAATGCGCAGAGCCGCAGATGTCCCTGCTCAGTCGAGCGGCCGCCAAATACGACGGCCGCGCATGCAAACGACAATCAGAGGACCGATCACATGAAGATTCTCATCGCTTCAGTGCCCGCACCGGGTCACGTCAACCCGATGCTGGCCATCACCCGCATCTTGAAGGCCGACGGCCACGAGGTCGCCTTCTACACCGGCTCCAGCTTCGAGGCCCGCGTCGCAGCGAGCGGCGCAAAGTTCTTTCCGCTTCCGGCCGACGCTGATTTCGACCCGGGTAATCCCTTCGAGCGGGCTCCAGAACTCAAGACCATGCCGCCGGGATTCGAATGGTTCCGCGTCGCCCTGGAACGGTTGTTCATCGACAGTATCGCCGCCCAGCACCGCGGCCTGCAAATGATCTTGCAGGACTTTCCGGCCGACATCATCCTCGGCGACGACATGTTTTTCGGTCTGCTGCCGATGCTGCTCGGCCCGCGCCGCAAGCGGCCGCCGATTGCGCTCTGCGGCACGTCGCTGCTGCACTGGCCACGCGAGGATGGAGCTCCGAATTTCCTCGGCCTGCCGCCGGCGACGACGGTCGAGCAGCGCGAGCAATACGCGGCGATTGCGGACGACTATGACGAGGCGGTCGATCAGCCCGCGGGACGTCACCTGAACCAGACGCTGAAGGCGCTGGGTGTCGGGCCGCTGGCGATGCCGGTGTTCGATGCCAGTGTCGCGCTTCCGGACGCTTACCTGCAATTGTCGGTGCCGAGCTTCGAATTTCCGCGTGAGGTCCCGCCGTCAGTGCATTTCGTCGGCACGCCCCCCATCATTCCCGGCCAGGTTGCTCCGCCGCCGTGGGCGCATGAACTCGACGGGTCGCGCAAGGTCGTTCTGGTGACGCAGGGAACGGTGGCCAATCACAATTTCGACCTGCTGATCGCGCCGACCCTGGCCGCGCTCGCCAATGAAGGCGACGTGCTCGTGGTCGCCACGGCGGGAGGCCGGCCGGTCGACGCCATCCCCGGCCCTGTTCCCTCCAACGTGCGGCTGGCAAGCTATTTGCCGTTCGAATGGCTGCTGCCGAAGGTGGACGTGCTCGTCACAAACGGCGGCTATGGCAGCGTCAACCAGGCCATGAGCTACGGCATTCCGCTGGTCGGCGCGGGGCTCACTGAAGACAAGGCCGACGTCAATGCGCGGATCGCATGGTCCGGCGTCGGCATCGATCTTGAGACCAACGCGCCGACGAAGGAAGCGCTGCGCCAGGCGGTTCGGACCGTGCTTGATCAACCAGGCTACCGCCAGCGCGCCTCGCAAATGAGGGACGAGTTCGCCGGGATCGACACCCCGTCGGAAATCCTCAGAATCATCGGCCAACTGGTCGCGGACCAGAACGCATCGTTGCGATCCGAGCCGGTGGCGACGGACAGGGCGCGGCGCGTCGCGCGCCAGCGCTGATCCGATCAGCGGTCCGGAGCGAAGGAGGAAGTCACTTCCTCCTTCGCGACCAGAGCGCGATGAGATCAGGTTGATCGTCAATCACGCTCTAGCTTCCTGTTTAAGCATGATCTCCGCGCAAACGCTCCGCGTTTGTCGCGACGGAAAACCGCTTCGCACTTTTGCGGATCATGCTCTAGAGCAACCGAAAGCAATGGAACGTTCGCACCATGAACATTCAGCCGACCTCCTTCGCCTTCACGCTGCTGCTCGGCGTTCTTACGGCCGTGCCGTATTCCGGCATCGATATCAACCTGCCGGCGCTGGCCGCGACCGGCACCACGCTCGGCGTGAGCTCGTCCGATATCGGCCTCACCATGAGTGCCTTCATGCTCAGTCTCGCCGCGGCACCACTGGTCTACGGGCCGATCTCGGACCGAATTGGCCGCAAGCCGGTCGTCATGGCCGGAGTGGCCTTGTTCGTCGTTGCGAGCCTCGCCTGCGCGGCGGCGCAGTCGATGCAGATGCTGCTGATATGCCGCTTCATCCAGGGCGTCGGCGCTGCGGGCACGACAATGACCTTTGCGATCATCCGCGACCTGTTCGGCGAAACGACCGCGCGCGCGAAGATCTCCAATGTCGTGATTGCCGTCAATGTGGTGACCGTGGTCGCGCCCAGTGCAGGCGCCGCGCTGCTCGCCGTCGGCAGCTGGCGGCTGATTTATGCGACGCAGGCCGCGGTTGGTGTCGTCCTGCTATTGGTCGTGCAGTTGGGCTTTGCTGAAAGCGCGAGGATCGCCCCAGCCGGTCGCCTGCTGCCTTCGGCTGTCATCACGGACTATCTTCGCGTGCTGACGCATCCGGCCTCGTTCGCCTTCATCCTGGTCGGCGCGGCGGGCGGCGCCACCGTCTTTGCCTATGTGACGGGATCGTCGCTGTTCTTCATCGGCGTCATCAACTTGCGGCCGGACCAGTATGGCATGATCTTCAGCGCGTGTTCGGCGGCCGTCATGTGCGGCGCATTCCTCGATGGCCGCCTCGGCCGGCACGGAATAACACCCGCCACGGTCTTGACGATCGGTCTTGCGCTGTTGGCCACGGTCGCAACCGTGCTGCTCGCGATCACGCTCGCCAACTGGACGCCGCCTGCCCTTGTTGCCGTACTGCTGATGGCAGTGGCGCTTGCCTTTGGGCTGAGCATGCCGAACATCATGAATGCGACGATGCAGCCGTTGCCCGATATTGCCGGCGCGGTCGGCGCCGCCGCCGGAAGCATTCAGATGACCGCAGGTGCCGTCGCAGGTGGCCTCGTCGCGATCCTCTTCGATGGGCACTCGGCGCTTTCGATGACGGCCGTCATGGCCACGACATCACTGCTCGCACTGACGCTCTATCTGCTCCTTGCCCGCCCCGCCGAGGGGCGCTTGCACCGTGAGACGATGGTAGCGACCGAACGCGCTACGCCTTCGTGACAGCAGCCGAGAACGTCGAGCGCCGATGATCCAGCGGCAGAACTCTCCGCTAGATCGCCTACGAAACCCGCAAGTTTGGAGGCCGGTCCGCAAGCGCCCCCTCAAGGAGGTACCTGACACAACGACCGACAGGCTATCAAACGCCTTCGGCCCATGAGGACAGCGAAAGGTTACTAGCGAGCTTTTCCGCTCGGCGTTTCCGGTTCGGTGTCTAATGCCCAAGCGTTCCTACGGCGATAATGATAGCGGTTCTATTCAGGAACCGGTACGTCAAAACCGTTGAGGACAACGGACACTGCGCAGTAGAGCCCGACGAGATAGATCAACTCGGCGATGCCTTCGCGCCCGAACGTCTTCTGCGCCTGATCGTAAAGAAGCTTGGGCACGATTCGGCCCGACACGAGCGCCGAAGCAAAATCGTAAGCCAGCGCTTCCTCCTTGGTCAGCACCGTCGGCTTCTCCCCGGAAACAATGGTGGCTATCGTTTCATCCGAGAGCCCGCGCGCCTCGCCGACCAGGATATGGGCATAGAGCTCATAACCAGAGTGGAAGTGCGTGCCCGTCACCAAGATCGCGACCTCGCGCACGCTCTTGGGCAACTTCGGGTCGCTCGCCATGGCCTTGGTGAAATCCCAGACAGGCCCTCCGAATTGTGGAAAGGTCAGCCAAGGGTTCCAGGGTCCGATAAGCGCGCCGCTCTCATCGATCGCCTTGAAACCTTTGAAACTGGTCTCAATGCCTTTCTTCATATCGTCATATAGGGCTCGCTGCTCGCCTTTAAGTGTTTCCGGCGGAATGAGGGGAAGTCGCATCACGTTCTCCTGCTGCCAATTTCCGGCAATGCTTGACGCCTGACTCTATCGTATTGTGCGCTTCCTCACCAGCGCGAGCGAAGTCAGTTGAAAGCCGTGTCTGCCGATTTCTTCTGCCTCCGAACCGATGTCGAGATCGATCGCAAAACAAATCCTCTCGATACTGCGCTCCGGATTCGATCGAACCCATATGGAACGGCAAGAATGCGACGCCGGCGCCCCGCATCGCGGCCGTAAGCTCTTCCCTTCGTTTCCTGCCGTCAGCCAGGTTGCGCACCGCCGTGGCCGGGTCGCTATCGACCTACAAAATGACCGGGACGCTTCTCGATGAAGCTTCGAACGCCTTCGGCGGCGTCTTCGGAGCTTCTCAACCCCCTCTGCAAGCTTTGCAACTCGGCGACAGCCGCATCCGGTCCTTCAAACACCGACTTGCGGACGTTGGAAAGTGTGGCTGCGACCGCAAGTGGGGCTTGCGCCGCGATCCGTTCTGCCAGCGCTATCGCGCGAGAACTTTCCTCGCCCGGCGGAACGATCTCCTGGACGAAGCCGAGACGAAGCGCCGTGCTCGCGTCGAACTCGTCGCCGGTCAACAGGAAGCGCAATGCATTGCCCAAGCCTGCACGTTCGGCCATGCGGATCGTCGCACCGGCGCTCGCCATGATCCCGCGCTTGACCTCGAGTTGCGCAAACCGGCAATCGGACGCGGCTATCACGATGTCGGCCGCAAGCATCAGTTCGATGCCGAGCGTAAAGCAGATGCCTTGAACGGCGGCTACGACCGGCTTCGTGCGAAGTATCCGCAGGTTGACCGGGTCGATCTTATCGGGAGGAAACAGGTATCCGCCTTCGAGGCGTCCGGAAAGCTTGCTGAGTTCGAGGCCGGCAGTGAAGTTCTTACCCGCCGCGCAGAGAACCCCGCATCGTACCGCGGGATCGTTCTCCAGCTCCGCAAACGCTTCCGATAGTTCGTCGAGCATTACCGCGCTGAAGCCGTTGAGCTTCGCCGGCCGATCTATCGTGATGATCAGGATGGCCCCGACCTTGCGGCGTAGAATGCGGCCGTCCGCTGGATCTCGTTCTGTTTTCACCCTGTAACGTCCTCTCAAATTGGAACTACGCAAAGGCCTGCGCAGTTCATCGCATGATCCCGCCATCGACCGGGATTACCGCGCCGGTCACATAATCGGACAGCTCCGTCGCCAGAAATTCGATCACGTTGCTGCAATCATCCACCGTTCCGAGGCGACGCAACGAAATCAGACTTACGGGATCCGCGGTGCCCATGTTGCCCGGCAGTACGTTCTGCACGATACGGCCGGTTGCTATCAGTCCGGGCGCTATGCAGTTCGCCGTAATCCCGAATGGACCCAAATCCTGCGCGAGGAAACGCGTGTAGTGCGCAATGGCAGCTTTCGTCGCACCATAATGCGCATAGATGCCCTCGCGCGAAGGGCTCGAGCCTGCAATCGAGCCGACGGTGATGATCTTTCCCGAACGTTGTTCTTTCATGATTGGCGCGACGGCATTGCAACAATAGGTCGTTCCAAAGAGATTCGTGCGGACCACAAAGTCGAGAAGCTCAGGATCCAGCGTACTGGCTTTCGTCTGGTCCGGCTTTCCACGCCCGCCGCCCGCATTGGCAACCAGAATATCGACGCGCCCCCAGGCGCCAACAATCCGTTCGACGGCCGTTTCGACGGCCTGCCGATCCGTGACATCCATCTCGAAACCCAGCGCAACGCCGCCGATTGCCTCGATTTCCGCAACCGTGCTGTCGGCCTCCATACTCTGCGCTTCCGCTTCGAACTCGCGATACGACTTCAAATCGACGTCGGTAACAGCGACCTTGGCGCCGAGTGCCGCCAGCCGCTTTGCGTAACTTCGCCCCAGCCCTCTTCCCGCGCCGGTCACGATCGCAACTTTTCCCTCGAGTCTACCCATGCCGCAACCTTTCAAAAGGACCCAGCCGTGGCTCGACCGTCAATGTTCGAGGGGAATCTTGTTGGTTTCCATGGCGGAGACCAACGACAGCACGCCGATCGAACAAGCGTGGATGCCAATGTGAGCCGCCATCTGCAACACCAGGAGGATCTCGGCACGACTGATACCGAGCCGCAATGCCCGGCGGATTTGTAGACGTACGCCCTCGGGGTTCAGCTCGGTGAAACAGGCGTTCAGCGCCAGTACGATCAGCGTTCGCGATTTTTCGTCGAGGCCTGGCCCCCGCACACCGCAGGTCAGAAGATCAAGCATCACCGCGAAATGGCCGGGATCTAACCTGAGCATTCTCTCGCAATAGAGCGGCCAATCGCCGAAGCGCTGCTGGTAATGCGCCTTCAGGCTCTCTTGCGAATCACTCAACGACCCCTCGAATTCGGGGATGCGTTGTCCCGCCGCCTGCAATTCCTCAACGAGGATGTTGGCCCCCATCGTCGTCCCGTCGAGCCCTTGAGCAACTCCGAGCTGCAGGACCTCCATGATCTGCTGCGGCGCAGCTCCACGTTCCAGCGCCATGTTCATGTGCATGCGCAGACCGGAGTCGAAGAGGTGTGTCGCCGAACCGTCGAGGGCTATGTAGATGAACTCGCACATCAGCTCGGACAGCGGTCCATTTTGCGCGGCGTAACCGGCGTAACGGGCGTATGTATCAAGGAAATCCGGATTGATGCGTAGCAATCCTTCCGTCCATGCTTTCCAATATCCACGCGCCCTGACGTAAGCGTCCTTGAGCTCCTGTTGTCTTGCTGTCAGTTCCACTTGCGTCTCCGGTGGCATTGAAAACTGGCTTCTTGCGACTCATCGTCGGCATCATGGAAACATATCTGTTTCCGATAACCCATAGTGGTATCTGGCTGGCGGATGCCGCCTTCCCGAACCTAGCCGTCTGTAGAAGACCGCACGGGTCGCAGGATGGCCTCGTTGTCTTCGCCGAGCAGGGGAGCGCGGCGGCGCACCGGCGGCCGGACACCGTTGATGCTCCACGGCGCGGAAACCAGTGGCATTTCGAGGTCGGGGGGCGATTGGAAGATTCCCAACGCCTGAACCTGAGGGTGATGGAACGCTTCCGCCGGGTCGAGTATCGGCGCGCAAGGGATCCCGTTCGAACCCAACAATTCGACCCATTCGTCGCGATTACGTGAAGCCAGCGCCTCCTCGATCATCGGCTCCAGAACGCTGCGGTTTGCGACGCGGGCTGAGTTCTTGGCGAAGCGCTCGTCATTGATCCATTCGCCGCGACCGATGAGCTTTGCGAACGCCGCAAACAAGCCGTCGCCGGCGAGCCCAAGCATGATGGGCCGATCGGCCGTCGGGAATACGCCGTAAGGCACGATTTGCACCGATCCGTTACCCGGACGACGCGGTGGGCGCCCGCTGGCCACATATTGCGCGAACACGCCATCCCGCCAGAAAAGCGCAGCCTCCAGCAGCGAGGTCTCGACCACACTGCCTTTGCCCGTCTTGGTGCGATCGTGCAGCGCCGCCAGAATGGCTATCGCCGCCCACATGCCGGCCCCTTTGTCGACGATCGCGTCGGCGACGAGCAGCGGCTGTCCGTCGGGCTCGCCATTGCCGTACATCTGGCTCGACAGCGCTTGCGCCAGACCGTCATAGGCACTCCAGGTGCGCCACGGCCCCTTCGCCCCATAGGCACCGATCGCGCAATACACCAAGCGAGGGTTCAGCGCGAGCGCTTCCGATCCCGAAAGCCCGAGGGATTCGGCAACTCCGGGACGCATGTTATGAACGAATACGTCCGCCTCCGCGACCAGCCTCCTAAGCTCATCCTGGTCGTGCGGGTTCTTGAGTTCCAGCGTGACCGACCGCTTGTTGCGATTGATCGCCTGGAATCTGGCGCCCACTCCATGCAGCATCGGAGGCGACCAGCCGCGTGCATCATCGCCGCCATTGGGCTTCTCGATTTTGACGACCTCCGCTCCGAGGTCGCCGAAGATCGTTCCCGTCACGGGACCAGCGATATTGGAGCAGGCTTCGACGATCTTGATGCCGCTCATTGGCATGATGGCATAGCCTCCGTGTTGGACGAACGAATACACTCGATGCGGGCTTACCCTAAGCCGGCGAGAGCACGTGGATGGTGCGGCTCTCGATGAGATCCTTGACCTTGGCCTGATATGCCAGCGTGTGAGGCGCCTTGGCGTGGGCCTTCAGGTGGGAAGCCGATTCCCATTTTTCGATGACGACAAACGTGTCGTCCCCATAGGGCGCGAGCGAGCCGAAGCCCGCCGCGTCGACGAACGCGGTATATTCGATGCAGCCTTGCTCGGCGTGGACCGCCGGCACATTGGCCTTGAATGCGCCGAGCACGGTCTCTCGCTGGCCCGCTTTAGCCACGATTTCCACGACGACCTGAATCATCTCTTTGTCCTTCTCTTGATACCGATTGTCGTGCAAGACGTTTGTGCCGGCTTCGACGAAGGCTATCGCGGATCGGCTGCGCGGCGTCCGGCTAGCCATGAAACGATGTTCGATACCGTGTCCTGGTAGAAGGTCCGGTAGAGGTCGTCGGCGACGTACCCGATATGCGGTGTCGCCAGCACGTTGGGCAGTGATCGGAACGGATGGTCCAAAGGCAGCGGCTCTCGATCGAAAACGTCCACGGCGGCGCCCGCGATCCGGTTCGCCCGAAGCGCTTCGATCAGCGGGCTTTCGTCCACGATCGGCCCTCGCGAAGTGTTGACGAGCAATCCAGACGGCTTCATCAGGTCGAATTCGGATTTTCCCACCAGGCCCCGCGATCTATGGCTCAGGATGAGATGCACGGAGACGATGTCCGATGTGCGGAAAAGCTCTTGCTTCGTTACCAAGGTCACTCCGTGTTCGGATGCCTTGTCGCTGGTAAGATTCTGGCTCCAGGCGATCACCCTCATACCGAACGCGAGGCCGACGCGCGCGACGCCTACACCGACCCGTCCAAGCCCGACGATACCCAGCGTCTTGCCGTGTAGACCAACACCGAGGGTCTTCTGCCACGAGCCGGTGCGCAAGCCTTGGGCCTCGGTCACGATATGGCGTGCACTCGCCAGGATCAGGCCCCACGTCAATTCGATTGTCGGATAGGAATTGTAGCCAGTGTTGACGACTTCGATGCCGCGCGCGCGAGCTGCACCGATATCGATCGATGCATTTCCAGGGCCTGTCGACGCGATTAGCTTCAAAGCAGGGAGGCGTCCTATGATCTCCGCAGTCAACGGCGTACGCTCGCGCATCACGCAAACGACATCGAACGGTGCCAGCCGCGAGACGAGCGCATCGGTGTCCGAAATGTGATCATTGAAGAACGTCAGCTCGGCGGCGTCGGCGAGCAGTGACCAATCGGCACACTGCGCCGCAACGTTCTGGTAATCGTCCAGTATCGCAATCTTCATGGGATTAACTGCCGGACTGGGATGCGACCGTCCTGGTCGCCCGTGTGCGGAACTCCTCCCATTGCTCGGGGCCCCAACCGTGCAGATATTGAACCGTTCCGCCGCCGCCCTCGACGAGCGCGGCGCCTCCGTCCATCGTGATACAGTCGCCGTTGATGAATCCCGCATATTCCGACATCAGATAAGAGCAGAGATTGGCGAGTTCGCCGTGTTCTCCGACGCGCTTTACAGGAACACGCGCGACCTGCGCTTCGTATTCCGCCGGATCCGGATAAAGCCTCGCCGACGCGCCGGGGGTCGGAAATATCCCGGGTGCCACCATGACGGTGCGAATGCCCCTGGGACCCCATTCGGTGGCCAGGCTCCGCATCATGGAAAGCACGCCAGCCTTGGCGGTTGCCGACGGAACCATGAACGCCCTGCCTTGCCAGGCCGCGCTGGTCAAGATCGAGAGGACCGTACCTTTGTGATCGCCCTCGATCCACCGCTTGCCGGCCGCAAGCGTGCAGTAGGCGCTGCCGTGCAGGACAATGCTGATGACCGAGTCGAATGCGCGCGCTGACAGCGTCTCGGTGCGCGCGATGAAATTGCCCGCCGCGTTATTGACGAGACCGTCGAGCGGACGGTCCCGCCAGATCTCCTCGAACATTGCGTCGACCTTATCGGGCAGACGCACGTCGCAAACGATATAGGAGGCCTTGCCGCCGCCCTGCGTCCACTCCGCCACTGCCGCTTTGAGGACTTCCTCGCGTCTGCCGCAGATCACGATCTCCGCGCCAAGTTCGAGAAAGCGGGTGCCCAG
The DNA here is from genome assembly GCF_049949265.1 of Bradyrhizobium genosp. P. NCBI lineage: Bacteria > Pseudomonadati > Pseudomonadota > Alphaproteobacteria > Hyphomicrobiales > Nitrobacteraceae > Bradyrhizobium > Bradyrhizobium genosp. P. Next base: position 8,280,236 of record NZ_CP188195.1, read on the forward strand.
GCTCTTGCCGATGCCCGTTCCGCCGCCGGTGATGAGGATCTTCTTCCCTTTAAGTACCCGTTCCGAAAACATGCTCGGATCTCTCCGTATGGCTGCGATGCCTGGACAGCGATGATGGAAACCGTACTGTTTCCATTGCGCGCTCTGCTTCTCCATGTCAAGAAGGAAAACGTGCCCTTGACGGTTGAAGATCGAGCGATTGGATTTCCACCGTCGTTTTGACCGAACTGGGCAAGGGATGCCGAAATGCGCTTGATCGACGGGCACCCATCGATCACATTGGCCCTCTTCGCACTGCGGCAATTGAGGAAACAGGTCCGTATCAAATGGCACTGAAACAGGACGAAGAGGTCACCCGCGCCAAAATCCTCGAAACCATCGACCGCTTATTTTATCGGCAGGGCATCCGCGCCGTCGGCGTCGACACGATCGTTGCCGAACTCGGGATCAGCAAAAAGACCCTCTATCGTTATTTCCGCTCGAAGAGCGAAATGATCGAGGCCTATTTGCGTGGTCGGTTTCGGCCTCTTCCCGAGGACTCGGACAAGCCGCCGGCCGAGCAAATCCTATCCAATTTCGCGTGGTTGGAGAGGTCGCTTTCCTCGAAGAAGGAATACAGGGGCTGCGCCTACCTGAACGCCCTGGCCGAACTCGGAGAGGATGAGCGCGAATCCAGAGACCTCGCCGCTCATTTCAAGGAATGCCGCAGGCTATGGTTTCGCGATCTGCTTTCGAAGCTCGACGTTGACGATCCAGAGACGCTCGCGACGCAGCTCTCTCTGCTCATCGACGGCGCATATTCGGCCATGCTTACCCGAAGGGACCCTTCTTCGACGCGAGCCGCGATCGCCGCCGCTCGGGTGCTTTTGAAGAATGCCGGCGTGAGGCTCGCTTACGTGGCGCCCCGTGTTTCCCCGAGCGAACCATCCGCCGATCCCGCCACACCTCGCGATCAAAGGCGACTGCAACGTAGCTAGGACCAATCGATCGATCCAACGGCCTCTTCTCGTGCGCGGCCGGTCTAGAAAGGAATGGATACTGCCGTCGCGAACGTCAGGAAGCTCAGCCAGCCCAACATCAACGCGAGCGACAGGATTGCGCACAGGAAATAGCCACTATCGCGGAGCATGACGCAACGGTCCTGCCGGCACGGCAAACAAGAACCCGACCGCGATAGTGACGGGAGCAGCAGCCATCCTGCCTTGAAGATAAGGACCTCCGCTCGCGGGCTCCTCGACAGGCCGTTTGCCGGTCTGGGAGCGAGGAATTTTAGCCCCGCTACGGTTCACTTGTTCTGCCAATCGGGTTTCCGCTTTTCCGCGAATGCTTTCGGTCCCTCGATGTAGTCCAGGCTTGCCTTGTTCTCCTGATGAGCCGGATAGATCTTCCGCATCGCGCTTTGCAAATTCGGCTCCTCCAGTCCCCTGAAATAGGACTGTTTCGACGCACGGATCGCCTTGGGTGAACATTCAAGGATCAGTTCGGCCCAGCGCTTTGCCGCCGGCAAGGCTTGGCCAACCCCTACGACCTCATTCACGAAGCCCAGCTCTTTTCCCTCGGCTGCCGACACGCGACGCCCGGTGAGGATCATACCGAGTGCCTGTTTTTGCGGGATGATGCGTGGCAAGCGGTGGACCCCTCCGGCACCCGCAATCAGGCCCACCCGTGGTTCTGGAAGCGCGAAGACCGCGTTTTCCGCGGCGATGATGATGTCGCAAGACAAGGCGATCTCGAAGCCGCCTCCCATCGCAATGCCGTTCACGGCTGCGATGAGCGGCTTGTCGAGATCGAACCGATGGGTGATCCCCGCGAAGCCAGAGCGTACAAAGCCGGTGCGGCTGCCCGCTGCCTGCGCCTTGAGATCGTTTCCGGCGGAGAACGCCCGATCGCCCGCCCCGGTGATGATCGCGAGCCAGAGATCGTCCGACGCAGCGAACTCATCCCACACAGACTCAAGTTCGCCGTGCGCGTCGCTATGGAGCGCATTCATGACTTCGGGACGATTCAAGGTGACGGTGCGGACGCGGCCCTCGTCGGTGACAGTGCAGTATCGATATCCGGCCATTTTTCCTCTCCGTTGTTACAATTTATCCCGGGGGGTGACACGGATTGCCGAATTCCGCCGCCGTGCCGATCTTGCTGGGCTCACAGCGCGTGCTGCCAGGCCTCCGCGTGAAGAAAGTACCCGTCGCCCTCGCGGGCCACATTGTAAAAGCCGGGGAAATGAAGGTGCATCCCGGCGACCAGAAATCGGTCGGAGGCCGCTTGATCGAGCACCCTCTTGCGGGACTTTCTCGCCGTCTCATAGTCGACATCGAAATTCGTGCCGGTGTCGGGCAAGGCGACCTGGATCTCGGGGACATGGACGACGTCGCCCCAAATCAACAATTCCTGGCCACCGGACGAGATCAGATAGCCCGTGTGCCCAGGGGTGTGGCCGGGGATGGGCATCGCCACGACGCCGGGAAACACTTCGCCGCCGGAGAAGAGCCGGGTTCGACTCTTGTAGGGCGCGATTTGCGCGCGCGAATGTTCAAACATTGATCTCGCTCGATCGTTCGGGGTCCGCGCCAGTTCGGCGTCGTCAAGCCAATACCGCGGCTCGGCTTCGTGCATGACGAGTTCGGCGTTCGGAAATATCGGTCGCCCCGTGCCGGTGTCCGTGAGACCAGCGGAATGATCGGGATGCATATGCGTCAGCAGCACGGCGCTCACGTCCCTTGCATCCAACCCCGCCGCGGCGAGATTGCGACCGGTCCAGCCATTGGTCGTTCCCATGGATCCCCCGGTGCCGGTATCGATGAGAACCGGGCCCTCCCTGGTGTGCACGAGAAAAGCGTTGATGCTGATCCTGCGCACCGGCCGGAACGTGCCGGCGAGAATCGCATGGGCCTGATCGACTTCGACGTTCTTCAATAAATCGAGGTTTCCATCGATGAATCCGTCGCTTATCGCAGTGACGATGATATCGCCGACCTTGCGATGATAGACGCCGGGAATCTGCTGTACAGGAAGAAGACTCATGATTTTCCACGCTCATGGAAACAGTTCTGTTTCCTAATGTGTAGCCTTGCTTGCCGGGACAGTCAACAGGGCAACCCGCGCTAACTCGATTGGTCGGCGGCGAGCACCCGCTTGACCGCAGGTCGTTGCAGCATCGTCTCGTAATGCCGTTTGCAGTTTGGCGGTAAGGGCACCGAGAATCGCTCCGCCCATCGCTCCAGGTAAAACAACGCCGGGTCGGCGTAGCTGTAGCAACCCGCTATGTAGGTCTTGCCGACGAGGCCCGCATCGATGACTGCGAAACCTTTGGTTACCATCTCTCGCCCGGTAGCGACGATATTCGCGTGTTGGGCCACCGGCCCGAAAGCCTTAGGAACGATCATCCGGCTGAACCCGCGCATGTGAACCGTTCCCACGACGTAGTCCAAAAGCTCGATCGCGCGAGCCTCACTATCGGCGTCCTGAGGCATCAACCCCGCCTGTGGATTTGTCCGCGCGAGCCAGCGCGCGATGGCACCGAACTCGGTAAGAACGGATCCGTCGCCCCTGATGAGCGTCGGCACCTTTGACTTGGGATTAACCGACGAAAAGGCAGGTTGATATTGCTCGCCCACTGCCAGATCCAGCAACACGACTTCGTAAGGCTGAGCGATTTCCTCGAGCAAGATGCGAATGCCGACGGCACTCGTGCCGGGAGCGTAGTAGAGCTTCATGGATTCGGTCCACGATCGTCGGCCCGCTGCCCTCGAACATGGCTCGGCAAGAATATAACCGGATCCCGGCGATTATCTCCGTATGCCCTTCTGCAAGTCACCAAACAGCTCCCAACGTTCGCCATTGAACCGCATCATTCGCATTTCATCGACCGGAGAGTAGTTATCCGGTGTCGTATTCAGGGTGATCCCCTCGAGGAGGACGTCGGACTTCACGCCGTGAAGGCTCGCGGCCTGCCTCATGATATTCTCACGCGTCAGATTATCTCCGGCTTCCCGCAGCACATGAGCCAGGGCCTCCGCCTTGGCGTAGCCGAGCGTGAGCAGGGAATCCGTCTTGTCGGCCCCCGGCATGTACTTCTCCATGAAGGAGAGATACCTGGTCATACCGGGATCTTGGGACAGAGTCGGGTCCAGTACGTCCTTCAGGTACGTAGCCGAAACCAATCCCTGGGCATTTTCGAATCCCGCCGGCGCAAGAACCGCGCCCACGGAAGACGACACGCTCGTCACGATATGCAGCGGCTTCCACTGCATTTCGGATATTTTTTTTACCGTCTGAACGGTGAACTTCGGCGTAGCGAACGTGACGAGCACATCGGCGCCCGAACTCTTCAGAGTTACGATGTGCGAATCGATGGTCGGCTCGGATACGTCGTATGACGACTTCGCAACGATCATCGAATTCCTCTCGCCCAAGGCGTCGAGGAAGCCCTTGAGCATGTCCTTTCCAAAATCGTCATTCTGGTACAGGACCGCTATCTTGGCATCCGGTCTTTCGCGCTGGATATATCGCGCAAAGATGGCGCCCTCGCTCTGGTACGAGGCGCCCATGCCCATCGTCCATGGAAAGTGTTCCGGATCGTCCCATTTCGTCGAGGCCGACGCGAGAAACAGATGCGGAATCTTTTTGCCGTTCAGATACTTCTGGATCGCGGAATTGGTCGGTGCGCCGACCGGGCTGAAGATCGCAAGGACCTCGTCGCTCTCAACGAGGCGACGCGTCTGCTCGAGCGTCTTCGGAGGACTATAGGCGTCGTCGTAGCTGATGAAGTTGATCCTACGTCCGTTGATACCGCCTTGATCGTTCACCATCTTGAAGTACGCGGCTTCCACCTTGCCGACCGCCCCATAGAGCGACACTGGCCCGCTGTACGGCGCAATGTTCCCGATCTTGATCTCGGTGTCGGACGCTCCCGGATCATATTTGGGCTGCGCGTTCGCCAGCGGAGCCGCCAACGCCGCGGTTAGCCCGATCAAGCACAGCGCCTTTTTGATCATCTTGCTCCAACTCCTCGGCCCGCATCTCGTTATCGAGATGGAAACACACTTGTTTCCATAGGCCCGAAAAAAGACGACGTCAACGGCGCGTCATGCGCAATCTACGGGTTTGCCCTGATCTTTCTGGCTATGCGTACCTGAGACGTTGCCCGATACCGAGCAGTTCGCCTTTCTTCAGCATCGCATGACCGAGCGCAATATCGCTCAAGGAGAGGCCGCGATGCCATAGCAAGATGGTCTCGAGTCGAAAAGGTGGTCCAACAGGCGCACGTTCCAGTACGCGGTGCCGCGCGCACCGATGTGCCCCAGGATCTTCGAATTCTTCCGCGCCAGATACTTGGCGCCTATTGCCGTCACGGCTCCGGTCCGCATGTCCGTTATGCCGCTAGCGTCCATGATGGCTCTCGGCACACCATTGCGCGGGTCGAACAGCAAGAGCACTCCGAATTCGGAAGGCATTCCAGACTTGTAGTTGACTGCCAAAAGCAAAGCAACGCGACGCCTGGAGCTGCCATCAGTAGCGCCCGACGTACGGGCGCCCAGACGTCTTTCGGCGACGACGCCCGGACAGAGCTCAATGTCATCTGGTTGCTCATGCCGCGCGCCTTATGTTGAGTTCGCTTCGGAATACGGACCACACCCGATCGTAAGCCTCGGCAAAGCCGGGGATCGCGTAAGGTTCGAACATGTCGCGAGGTCGCGGGAGATCGATGGGAATTTCGGATATGACACGCGCGGGCCGGCAGCTTAGCACGACGACGCTGTCCGACAACAATACTGCCTCGGTGATGTCATGCGTGACGAAGAGTACGCTTGCACCTTCGTTCGCCAGCATCGTCTGCAAGTCATGCTGCATGACCATACGCGTTTGCGCGTCCAGCGCACCGAACGGCTCGTCCATCAGGATCGTATCCGGCTTGTAGACCAGCATGCGTGCGATCGACGCGCGCTTTTGCCTACCGCCCGACAATTGATAGAGGTAGTGCGCTTCGAAGCCGACGAGGTCGACTCGTCTTATAGCCTCCAACGCTTTTGCGCGACGCTCGGCTGAAGACATGCCGCGCAGCAACAATGGAAATTCGATATTCTCGATCATCGTCTTCCATGGCAACAATTGCGCCTGCTGCGGCACGAAGCCGATGGTGCGATTGACGCTGGTAACCCCTTGATCGTTGTGGAAGACCGTGCCGACCGATGGCTTGAGGAGCCCTGCGGCCATCTGGATGAGAGTACTTTTCCCGCAGCCGCTATCGCCGCTGGTTGTAGACGTCAAGGCAGACCGCGCCGAGCAGCACCAGCCCCTTGATCACCTGCTGGTAGTCGATGCCGATGCCGAGGATGGACATGCCGTTGTTCATCACTCCCATGATCATGGCCCCGATCACGGCGCCGCCGACCTTGCCGACGCCGCCATAGGCAGAGGCGCCGCCGATGAAACAGGCGGCGATGACGTCGAGCTCGAAGCCCTGCCCGGCTTTCGGGGTCGCGGTGTTGAGTCGCGCCGCGAACACGAGTCCGGCAAGTGCTGCGAGCGCCCCCATATTGACGAATGTCAGGAAGGTGAGCCGCTCGGTCTTGATGCCGGACAGGCTTGCGGCCTTGGCGTTGCCGCCGATTGCATAGATCTGGCGGCCGACCACCGTACGCGTGCTGACGAAGCCGTAGAGCGCGATCAGCACCGTCATGATGACCAGCACATTGGGCAGGCCGCGATGAGAGGCGATCAGGTAGGTGAAATAGATCATCGCGCCGAACAGCAGCGCATTTTTAGCGACGAAGAAGCCGTAGGGCTCGACCTCGATGCCGTGGGACTGTTGGCGCGCTCTCGCCTTCGCGCTGGTAAAGACCAAGGCCACCGCCAGCACGGCACCGACCAGCAGCGACGTCGGATAAAGGGTACCGGCGGCGGGAAACAGTTCGGGAATGAAACCCGAGGACAATTTCTGGAAGGTCGATGGAAACGGTCCCACTGACTGACCTTGCAAAATGGCCAGCGCGAGCCCCTTGAACACCAGCATGCCGGCCAGCGTGACGATGAAGGACGGGATCTTGAAATAGGCGATCCAATAGCCCTGCGCGGCACCGATCAGCGCGCCGACCACGAGGCAAGCCAGGAAGGCAAGCGGATAGGCGACGTGGTAGCGCACCATCAGCACGGCGGCAACGGCGCCGACAAAACCGGAGACCGACCCGACCGACAGGTCGATATGGCCGGTGACGATGACCAGCAGCATGCCCAGCGCCATGATCACGATGTAGCTGTTCTGCAGCACCAGATTGGTGAGGTTGAGCGGCTGCAGCAGCGTGCCGTCGGTCATGGCCTGAAAGAACAGCATGATCGCGAGCAGCGACAACAGCATGCCGTAATTGCGCAGGTTGTTCTTGATGAAGCCGACGTGCCCCGGAAGCGAAACCGTCTTGTCGGTCATGTCCGCATACCTTCCTGCAATTCCTTGTCGCTCATATCGCGCTCGTTGTGCCCGTGCTGAGCGATGTCCTTGTTGCGCATGATGGCGCCCATGATCCCTTCCTGCGTAGCTTCGGCAGCGGAGAATTCTCCGACGAAGGCACCCTCATTCATCACACAGATGCGGTCGCAGATGCCGAGCAATTCCGGCATTTCCGACGAGATCACCACCACGGCCTTGCCCGCCTCAGCGAGCTCATTGATGATACAATAGATCTCGTATTTTGCCCCTACGTCGATGCCCCGCGTGGGCTCGTCCAGGATCAGCACCTTCGGATCGGTCATCAGCCATTTCGACAACACCACCTTTTGCTGATTGCCGCCGGAGAGCTGGCTCGTCTCCTGGTAGACGTCGGAACAACGGATCCGCATCCGACTGCGATAGTCGCTCGAGACCTGCAATTCGCGCATATCGTCGAGCACGCGCCAGCGCGACACGCGATCAAGGCTTGCCAGCGTGATATTCTTGCGAACGTCGCTGGCAAGGATCAGGCCCAGCTGCTTGCGGTCCTCGGTAACGTAAGCAAGACCGGCGTCGATCGCCGCCGTGACGTTGGGCAAATTCACTTCGCGTCCATCAAGACAGACGCGGCCGCTGATCGTCCTACCCCAAGCGCGACCAAACAGGCTCATGGCGAATTCGGTGCGGCCGGCGCCCATCAGGCCGGCGATGCCGACCACCTCGCCGTGCCGGACCTCGAAATTGATCCCCTTGATGACGCGGCGCTCGGGATGCTGCGGATGATGCACGGTCCAGTCCTGGACCGCGAGGGCCGGTGCGCCGATCGTGGCTCGGCGTTGCGGAAAGCGATGGGCAAGGTCACGGTTAACCATGCTGCGGATGATCGCGCCTTCTTGCACCGGCCCGGCATGGCAATCGATGCTGTCGACGGTGCGGCCATCACGCAGCACGGTGATCCGGTCGGCGACGCGGGCCACTTCCGACAGCTTGTGCGAGATCAGGATCGAGGCGATGCCGCGGGCGCGGAATGCGAGCAGACGATCCAGCAGCGCGGCACTGTCGGTCTCGTTCAGGCTGGCGGTTGGCTCGTCGAGAATCAGGAGCCGCACCCGTTTCGACAGCGCCTTGGCAATTTCCACCAATTGCTGTTTGCCGACGCCGAGAGCCGTGACCAGCGTGTCGGGCATCTCGGCGAGGCCGACCTCGGCGAGCAGTTCCTTGGTCCGGCGGTGGACCGTGTCGCGGTCGATCACGCCAAGACGCGACGGTGGATGGGACAGGAAGATATTCTCCGCGATCGACATCAGCGGAATCAGGGCCAATTCCTGGTGAATGATGATGATGCCGAGCGCTTCGGAATCGTTGACGTCGCGGAAGCGCCGTTCCTCACCATCGAATACGATGCTACCCTCGTAGGATCCGCTGGGATAAACGCCGCTCAGCACCTTCATCAGGGTAGACTTGCCGGCGCCGTTCTCGCCGACAAGGGCGTGGATCTGCCCCGCTTCCACCGTGAAATTGACGTCACGCAAGGCCTGGACCCCGGCGAAGCTCTTGCTCACGCCGCGCATTTCGAGAATTGCGGTCATCGCGCCATTATGTCCATCATGTCTACCATCTCCAGGCCCCCACAACCCGCTTCGGGATAGGCGCAGCGGCGACGCCGGCCATCGCCGGCGCCGCCCTTCCCCGCTTCAGTCGAACTGCGCGCGCTTGTAGTAGCCGCCTCCGATCAGCACTTTCTCCCAATTGCTCTTGTCGACGACGACCGGCTTCAACAGATAAGACGGCACCACCTTGACGCCGTTGTTGTAGGTCTTGGTGTCGTTGACCACGACTTCCTTGCCGCTCAGCGCCGCGTCGACCATGTCGGCGGTGACGCGGGCAAGATCGCGGGTATCCTTGAAGATGGTCGAGTACTGCTCGCCGCGCAGTATCGACTTCACCGACTGCACCTCGGCATCCTGACCGCTCACGATCGGTATCGCCATGTTGCCGCTACCATAGCCAACGCCCTTCAGCGAAGAGAGAATGCCGATGGAGAGCCCGTCATAGGGCGACAGCACGGCATCGACCCGCTTGCGGCCATAGAACGCACTGAGCAAATTGTCCATCCGCGACTGGGCGGTGGCGGGATCCCAGCGCAAGGTCGACACCTTGTCCATCCCCATCTGTCCGCTGCCGACCACGAGCTTGCCGTTCTTGATGTAGGGCTCCAGCACCGACATCGCACCATTGTAAAAGAAATAGGCGTTGTTGTCGTCCGGTGAACCGCCGAACAATTCGATATTGAAGGGGCCCTTGCCGTCCTTCAGCCCGAGCGCCTGTTCGATCGACTGAGCCTGCAGCACACCGACCTGAAAATTGTCGAAGGTGGCGTAGTAGTCGACGTTGGGCGTATCACGGATCAATCGGTCATAGGCGATCACCGTTATCCCTTTGGCTTTGGCCTGCTTCAGCACGTCCGACAGCGTGGTGCCGTCGATGGCCGCGATCACCAGCACCTTGGCGCCCTTGGTTACCATATTCTCGACCTGCGAGAGCTGGTTCGGAATGTCGTCGTCGGCATATTGCAGGTCAGTGCCGTAGCCGCGCTCGTTCAGCACCTTGACGATGTTGTTGCCGTCGTCGATCCAGCGGGCCGAGGATTTGGTCGGCATCGCAATGCCGACGGTCGGCTTGCCTTGGGCAAAGGCACTCCCCGCTGACGCCGTGGCCATTGCCGCCGCCAACGCGAGGGCCGTCAGGGTGCTCTTCAGATTGATCATGCTTCACTCCCTTTGATCATCGATGATTCCATGGGTTCGCCAGACTGATGAATGGCGCTCGTCGGGTCGCGAACGCTTTCACTTCAAAAGCTGAGCGACATTGTCCTTGGTGACGCGATCAAGGCCCGTGTAGATGATCTCGGGCACCTTCTGGCCCTTCTTGATCGCCAGCAGAATGTCCATGGCCTTCTCACCCATCTCGAACGGCCGTTGGCCGGTAAGCGCGTTGGAATACCCATCGCGCAGCAGTTCGAGCTGCATCTTGAGTGTATCGGCCACGACAAGCGTGAACTTGCCGGCGTCGATATCCTTCTTATTGTAGTTGACGAAGGCCTTGTAGCCCTCGGGCGCGAACATCGGCCAGCCGCCTACCGGCACGATGGCCGCTAGATCCGGCGTCGCAGTGCGCAGGTCGGTCATCTGTTGAACCGCGAGCGCGGGGTCGTCATTGCAGAAGGTCGGCGAGCCGGCAACTTCGACCCATTTCGAACCCTTGAGCGCTTCGCGGACGCCATCGACGCGTTCGGCAAGATTCTTGGCGCCCGGTCCGCCGGAGACGATGGCGTACTTGCCGCCATCAGGCCGAAGTTGTAGCAGCTGCTTACCCAGTGCGACGCCGAAGTCTTTGTTGTTTGTACCAATGTAGGCCACGCGCTTGGAGCCCGGCGCATCCGAGTCGAAGGTCACGACCGGGATGCCGGCCGCGGCGGCGGCGTCGATAGACTTGGTCATCGCCGCGACGTCGGCGACCGAGATCGCAAGACCATCCACCTTCTGCGTGACGAAGTCCTGGATGATCTGGGCTTGGGTCGCCGGCTCGTGCTCGACCGGGCCCTTGTAGATGCATTCGACGTTGCCGAGTTCCTTGGCGCGTTTCATGCAGCCGTCTCGCGCCCCGTCGAAGAACGGGTTGTTCATCGCCTTCGGCACGATCACGAAGCGGTAGGTCTCGGCGAGAGCCGGTGTCGCGATCATTGCGGCGGCTATGCCGGCAAGCAGAAGCTTTCTCATTGGTCTCCTCCCACGGTTGTTATGCCTATCCTCGAAATTTTCTGTTCCGACACATTCGTTGTCCTCCCGGCCTGCATCTTCAAATCATGCGCGAGCGGACACGGTCGACCAGCACAGCCAGAATGATGATCACGCCCACCAAGGTCTGCTGCCAATAGGAATTGACCTGCGCGAGCACGAGCCCGTTGCGGATGACCTCAAGCAGCACGCAGCCGACGATGGCGCCGAGCGGTCCACCGATGCCGCCCGCAAGATTGGCGCCGCCGATAACCGCCGCGGCGATCACATTGAGCTCATAGGACGTCGCCATGTTCGCCGGCGCCGAACCGAGCCAACCGCAGACGATGATTCCTTGCAGTCCCGCGGCGAGCGCGCAGATCGCATAGACTTCCACCTTTATCCGCACCACCGAAACGCCGGTCAATTCGGCGGCTTTCTCATTGCCGCCTAGCGCAAAGACGTGACGACCGAACGCCGTGTGGTGCAATACAACCGCCATCAGCAAGGCGAGGATCACGAGATAGATAAAAGGTGCGGGCACTCCAGACACGTTGCCCGACGTGAGCGCGTAGAAATAGTCGGCGTCCGGCCCGCCCGGGGAGGCGCCCCTGCCGTTGGACACGACATAACCGAGACCGCGCACGATCGAGAGCATGCCGAGGGTAGTCACGAAGGGTGACAGCCCAAGCACTGCGATGCAGAAGCCATTGACGAGGCCAACGATCAGCGCGGTCCCAAGTCCCGCGAGGACCGAAATGAGCAGGATCAGGCCGGGTATGTTGGCAAGCACGGTCTTGCCGTCGGCAGCCATGTGGACGAACAGCGATGCACCGGGCATGCCCGGCGTCGACAGACCCGTCATGACCATCGATGTGACCATGGCGGAAAAGCACATCATCGAGCCGACCGAGAGATCGATGCCGCCAGTGATAATCACGAAGGTGACGCCAAGGGTGGCGATTGCGATAAAGGAAAAATTCTTCGCCACGTTCTGGATGTTGCCCTCGGTGAAGAAGTAGGGGCTCGCGAAGTGCATCACCACGATGAGAACCAGCAATGCCAGTGCAACGTAGCCGGTCTGCGAGGCAAAAAGGCCGCGTTGCCACCATCGAACCTGGCCGACATTGGCAAAGGAGATCGGAGATTCCATGGGCAGGGCCATCACGCCGCCTCCTTTGCGCCGGTGATGAGGGCCGTCACTTCCTCAGGGCTGGTCTCGCGGATCGGCTTGTCGGCCGTTTTCTCACCCCGACGCATCACGATGACGCGATCGCAGACCGCGAAGACATCCGGCATGCGGTGGGAGATCAGCATGATCGCAACGCCCTGTTCTTTCAGGCGGTGGATCAGGCTCAGAACCTGTTCGACCTGCCGAACCGAGATCGCGGCGGTGGGCTCATCCATCATCACAAGCTTGGCGTTGGAAAGCCGCGTCCGCGCGATGGCGACCGCCTGGCGTTGACCACCCGACATCTGCTTGACGAGATGGTGCGGCCGGGTCTCGGAACGCAACTCGCCAAAAAGCTCCAGCGCGCGCGCCGCCATCGCCTTATGGTCAAGCAGGGCGATGGGGCCAAACTTGCGCTTGAGTTCTCGTCCGAGGAACACATTTGCTGCTGCCGTCAGATTGTCGGCGAGCGCAAGATCCTGGTAGACGACCTCGATGCCCACGGCACGTGCATCAACGGGGCGATGGAAATGAACAGCCTTGCTTTCGAAGCGAATCTCTCCTGAGCTCGGTGCGAAGTTGCCGGCGATGATTTTCACGAGTGTCGACTTTCCCGCGCCATTGTCGCCCATGAGACCGACGACCTCTCCAGCTAAAACCTGCATGTCGACGCCATGCAGCGCGCGGATCGCCCCGAATTGCTTACCGATTCCTGTCAATTCCAGAACCGGTTGGCCGGCCTGAGACATCTCCATCATGACAATCCCCCTACTCATTCGACGTCCGTCCGATATCGAGTTCAGGGCCATGTCTCGACCCATGGCAAGCGAGGTGATCCATGGGGCCACTTGCTGAGACGGGAGCGCATAGCTTTACAGCCGCTCACGATGACCGCTAATCCTTCGCCGCCATCGGGCCGGATAGAGAACTTTCACCTCCTGGCCTCGTCCCTATTCGGCATTCCGCACGATGCTCCGGCCGCCGTACCTGGCCGGTCCGCGGCGATCATGGACCGCACGGATGGCGCTCTTGGCGAGACCCCTTCACCGTCGAGGCGGCTGTCCAGCAGAACGCACATGTTGCGTGCGCTCTGAAGGAACCGCCACCTTTCACGTTAGAGCCGTTCAACGTCTTGACCCGGACAGGCTACCGCCGCATCAGAAGTGGACCGTGGTGCGCGTGCCAAAAACCCAGGCGTTGTCGGTCTTGTAGCCGCCGGCATTATACCCGCGCCCGCCAGGATTGATCACATACTGGGCGTCGAACTTGAGGTTCATCCAGCCGGTTGCCTGCCATCCGTACCAAGCTTCGATCGGAACTTCGTTACCGCCTGCGTTCGGGCTCAGCGCGGCCGAATTTACGTGGGTCGTACCCACCGCGAAGCCGACTTCATCCTGGGGTCGCCAGGAGAACGTTCCGGTGTGCCTGACGCCCCAGGCGACCTGGTAGTCCTGGTACGACGTCCGGTGATCGGCAACGGTCGTATTGAGGAAGGTATACCAACCCTGCGGGCCGGGACCGTCAATGGTCAACCGCTGCAGGATCGACTCATAAACGCCGTAGCGGCCTCTTTGATCTCCCAGAGTCTGGTCCGGGATACCCCCGACGCCCGGGATGGTCGTGATGATACCCGGGAGGCCACCATCAATCGTCGACGCATTGTCGTACCAGCCGCCCAATCTCCAGGTGCCGTTCAGGCGACCGCCCGGCCCCAAGGCCGACCCCCAGACCAACTCCACCGGCACCAGCACACCGGAGGCGGGGTTCGAGCCAGGGATGCCCGGCAAGTAGTAAGTGCTGGAGTCTGACGTCGTCAGATAACTCGGATTGGCGTCGTAGACGCCGACCGAAAGCTGGACTTCCTTGGTTATGTTGTAGTGGGCGACACCGCCCCATTGGCTCACCGGCCAGTTGTAGATGTAGCCACCCAGGATGTTGCCGGGCTGGCCGCCGCAGAAGGTCAGGTTGATGAACTCGCACAGGCCGAAGAAGAAATCGGAGCCCACCGGAAGACGGCCGCCCTTGAGTTCAAGGCGATCATCGAAAAGCTTCTGCGAATAGTAGAGTTCGGTCAGTCGCAGAATATTTCCGCGGCCGAAGACTTCGTTGGTCAGTTGCAGCGCCGGAATGCCCGCCTCGGAATTCAGATTGTCTCCGAAGCGGTCGACCAGCGTGAGGCCGACCGTACCGCCCTGGATGCCGGCAAGCTTCGCCATATCGAACTTGGCCTGAAAAAACAGCTGACCAGAGTTGACCGCAGTGTTCTTGGCCCCGCCCGTGACGTTGCCGACGGCTTCGTCACCCAGCGTCAGGGCCAGAGAGATGCCCATCTCCTTCAGCTTCGTCCTGCCGAGATCGCCGAACAGATACGGTCGTGTCCAGAAATCATCAGTCTCGGCATAAGGAACAGGCGGAGCTTTCGTCAAAAGATCGGCCGCATGCGCTCCACCGCTCACCAGAGATGACAGAGCAATCCCCACACCACACGCACGTGCGGCCTTTACAGACCTATGCAACATTTTTTCGCCCTCCCAGAGTCACCGGCTTTGTCTTTTCTGTCTCGCGTCCAGGCCCAAAGCCCCCAGCCTGGAACGCGCCCTCTCCCCAACACACACCGGCCGAAAAAAACCGGCCGCATATGAACTATTTCCCTTGGCGGCATCGTCATTGGCGAACACCGCACAGCCGAAAGCCTCCTTGCAGGCGTTGTCCCCATTCAAGCCGTTCCGCACACCCTGGCAGTGGTTTTCCCTTGTTGGGCTGTCATGCCTGATCACCCGTTCGCGCTGGCACCGCAGCGGCACCGCGCAGTGATGCGCCCTGCTTTCCTTGCACAAGTGTCGATCGCGGCGCCGTAGGGGCCATGCCGGCCAGCGCAACCTTGCGCCGCCGACGGGCCTGCAATTGCTGATCCGCGAGCACGCCGAGCAGGATCACCGTCCCCATCACGGCGAAGTTCAGGGAATTCGGGATGCCAAGAATGTTCACTAGGTTCTGCAGCACCTGCAGCAGCGCCGTCCCCAGCACGATCCCGAGGATAGAGCCCTCGCCGCCGCGCAGGCTGCAGCCACCGAGCACGGCGGCCGCGATCGCATAGAGTTCGTAGAAATTACCGAACGAACTCGGAGAGACCGAGTTGGTGTAGAACACGAATAACACCGTCGAAACCCCGGCGAGCCCGCCGCTGATAATATAGGCGGTTGCGATCACGAAATTTGTGCTGATGCCGGAGAAGCGCGCCGCTTCCTCGTTCTTGCCCACCGCATAGAGCCAGCGCCCGTAGACCGAGCGATGCAGCAGCACGCCGAGGATCAGCGCCAGGATGATCAGGAAGATGAAGGTGTTCGGAATCCCCGCGACATTGCCGGAGGCGATGTTGCCCAAGGTGGCAGCCTCGTCCCCATAGCCGAAGCCGCGCGTCGAATCGCTGGTGTAATAGCGGGCGGCGCCGCGATAGATCAGTAGCCCGCACAAGGTCACGATGAACGGCTGCATCTTCAGCCGCGTGATCAGGAAACCCTGGATCGCTCCCAGTCCCAGCCCGCCCAGCAGCACCAGCAAGAGCGCGAGCGGCCAGGCGATCTGATAGGTCGTCAGCAGATCGATGAAGACGACGCCAAGCAGCGCGAACATCGAGCCGAGCGAGAGATCGATGCCTCCGGTAATGATCACGAGCCCTTCGCCCAGCGCGAACACACCGAACAGGCCGATCAGGTTGGCCATGTTCAGCAGGTTCACCACCGAGAGGAAGGCCGGATTGATCGCGCCCGTGATGGCTGAGATCACGACCAGCAGCACGAGGAGCCCGACTTCCTTCTTCATCATGACGCGACCGCTCTCATGGTTTCCAGAGCCTGGCCCATCGCTAGCCGCAGCACGTTGTATTCGCTGAACTGCTCGCGCTCCAGCACGCCGCTAATGCTGCCTTCATGCATTACGGCCACCCGGTCGGAGACGCCGATGACCTCCTCCATGTCGGAGGAGATCATCACGATCGCGACGCCCTGGTCGGCGAGCTGGCGCATCAGCGCGTAAATCTCGCTCTTGGCGCCGACATCGATGCCGCGAGTCGGCTCGTCGAAGAACATCACGCGCGGCTGCATGGAGAGCCACTTGCCCAGCACCACCTTTTGCTGGTTGCCGCCGGAGAGCGTTACGGCCTCCATGTCGATGTTCGGCGCCTTTATGGACAGGCTCCTTGCCTGGTCTTTCGCGACCTTGCGCTCGGCCGTGCCGTTGACCAGCCACATCCGTGCATAGGTCAGCAGGCTCGCGAGCGTGACGTTCTCCCGGATCGGCAATTCCAGCACCAGTCCGGATTTCTTGCGATCCTCCGGCACCAGATAGATCCCTTGCCTGATCGCGTCCCGCGGCGACGCGATGTCGACCGGCATGCTATCGATCCTGATCTCGCCGCCCAGCGGCGGGTCGACGCCGAAGGCCGCGCGGGCGAACGAGGTGCGGCCGGCGCCGACCAGCCCGGCCAAACCGAGGATCTCGCCACGTCGCACCGAAAGATCGATCTGCCGGTCGGGGAAGGCGGAGGTCACGAGGCCAGCGATATCGCAGCCGCCCGGCTGCGGCGGCTGCTTCGGCGGCGTGTACAGCGCCTTCAGGTCGCGGCCGATCATCAGTCGGATCATCGCGGCATGGCTTAGCTCGTCCCGCGCCAGCTCTCCCACCGTGCGCCCGTCGCGCAGCACCACGACGCGGTCAGCGCAGGTCATGATCTCGCCGAGCCGGTGAGAGATATAGATCACCGAGATGCCGTGCGCCTTCAGGTCGGCGATCACCTCCAGCAGCCGTTCCGTCTCCGAAATCGTCAGGCTGGAGGTCGGCTCGTCCATGATGATCACGCGGGCGTCAATCGAGAGCGCCTTGGCGATCTCCACCATCTGACGCTCCGCAATCGATAGGTTCTCGACCATCGTGTCCGGCGTGAAATCGGCGCCCAGCCGCTCCAGCAGCGGCGTCACGCGCGCGCGCATCTCGGCGTTGTTGACCAGCTTCAGCGGGCCGCCGGTGCGTTTCTCGCGCCCGATGAACACGTTGGCCGCAACATCCAGATTCTCGAACAGGTTCAGCTCCTGGTGTACGAAGGCGATGCCGGCCCGCGTCGCCTCGTTCACCGTGATCCGGGCATGGTCGTTGCCGCCGATGCGGATCGCGCCTTCGCTCGGCGCAATCACGCCGCCCAGCACGCGCATCAGCGTCGATTTGCCGGCACCATTCTCGCCGATCAGGCCCAACACCTCGCCGCGGTAAACGCGCAGGTTGACATCGTCGAGGGCTCTGACACCGGGATAGGTTTTGCTGATCCCGGCAAGTTCGAGCAGCGTTTCCGCCATTGCGTCCCCCCATTCACCGCCCGGTCGCCTTTGGCAGCCGGGCGATGAAGACACTGAAGTCACTTCTTCAGCAGGTCTTTCATCTGTGCGGTGAACTCCGCGACGTTGGACTTGCTGATCACCTTGGTCGGCACGATCAGCTTGCCGTCCGCCGGAATCCAGGACTTGTCACCATTCAGCGTCTTGATGATGTTGGTGGCGGAGAGATAGCCGAACTCGAACGGCTGCTGCACGACCGTGGATTCGATCGTGCCATCGGAAACGCCGCGCAGCGTTCGCTGGTCCTCGTCGAAGCCGACGATCTTGACCTTGCCGGCCTTGTTCGCCGACTTCACCGCGTCATAGATCAGCGGCGTCTCGTAGCTCCATAGGCCCGACATCAGCGCAATGTCGGGATATTTGACGAGCACGTTCTCCATGTTCGCCTTGGCCTTGGCGTAGTCCACCTGGTCGGTGAATACGTCGACCAACTCGACCTTGGTGCCGGAGATCGCTTCCTTGATGCCTTGGACCCGCTCGCGGGCGTTGTCAGCGTCCATCGTGCCGACAAACAGCGCGATCTTGCCGCCGTTCGGCAGGGCCTTCTTCATCTCTTCGCCCGCCTGCCGCCCGGCCGCGACGTTATCGGTGCCGATATAGGCGAGACGTTTGCTCTGCGGCGCGTCGCTATCCGTCGTGATCAACACGGTCTTGGCCGCAACCTTGTTGAGTTCTTCGGTCGCGTGCGGCGCATCATCTACAGAGATGGAGATGCCGACGACGCCGCGCACCAGCAGGTCGTCCAACTCGCGCCGCTGGCCCGCCGCGGTTGCTTCGTTGGTGACGATCAGCTCGATATTGTATTCCGGATGTTCTTTCTGCGCCTTCTCAAGCCCGCGGCCGGCGATGGTCCAGAAGTCGGCCGCGGCATTGGTCACCAGCGCGATGGTCTTTTTCTGCTGCGCCTGCGCCACCCCCGTGGCGATCATGAGCGCGGCCGCGCTCGCCAGCAACGGCACGACAAATCTCTTCATTGAGCCCTTCATGTGCACCTCCCTTTCGTCACCCCGGCATGAGGGGATTCACGCATGGCGCTTTCTGCGCCCTATTTTATTTACGCTGCGAACAAATTAGGTGGGTTCAAATCGCCAGTCAAGGATGTTTTCGCGTGTTACTTCAAGCTCGAATAGAGAATGTGGTACGATGTGGCAGCCGCGCACTCAACATCTCCCGTATTATGCCGGTGAGGCGCGCAGGCATTAAGTTCACCGAACGAATTAAAGACGTCGTCTACGTTGATTAACTTCACTGAGCAAACTAAAGAGTCCCCATGGACGAGCAGCCCGAGCCGACCAGACGCGCCTCGAGCGTGGCCCGCGGATCAAACCCCGGCCGCCTCGTCGAAGCCTTGCGGCGTCAGGGACCATTGCCGCGCGTGGAGCTCGCACGGAGCACGGGACTAAGCTTCCCGGCCATTTCGGCCATTACGTCGAAACTGATGGCGGAAGACCTGCTGCGCGAGGCCGAGACCGAAACGGGCGCGGCGACGTCGTGGCCTGACGACACCGACGAGGAGGACGCGGACCAGCTGAATGGCCGTCGCCGTGGCCGGCCGGCGGTGCTGCTGACCTTGAATCCCGAATTCGGCCGCATCATTGCGGTCTCGCTGCGCATGAACCTGATCGAGACGCTGATCGCGGATTTCAGCGGTACGGGCCTGGCGCAATCACGCCTTGCACTCGCGACGCGCGCGCTCGATGCAGACGCGTTGTGCGATCTCGTAATCGCGCAGATCGATACGATGCTTGAGGCGACTGCCACGCCGCGCCACCGGCTGTTGGGAATCGGGATTGCCTTGCAGGGCATCGTGAACGCCGACACCGGTCGGCATCTCTGGAGTCCGGCGCTGTCGATCACCGACGTGGATCTGGCGAAGCCAGTCCGTCAGGCGTTCGGGGTCGAAGTCGTGATGACGAACGACGCTGTCGCGGTTGCGCTGGCCCTCGTGGCCGAGGAACCGGCACTGGCGCAAGGCCTCACGGCCACGATCATGGTCGGCCACGGCGTCGGCATGGGCGTCGTTGTCGACGGCGAAGCGCGCTGGGGCGCCGGCGCCGGCAGCGAGATCGGCCATGTCAAACTGGCGCTGAACGGTCCGCAATGCCGCTGCGGCCAGCGCGGCTGCATCGAGGCCTATCTCGCCGACTATGCGCTGTACCGCGACGCCCGCACCTTTCTCGACCTGCCGCCTGCGGTGTCGCAGCAGCCCTCCGAGGCCCAGATGGCGCTGTTGCGCGAGCGAGCGCTGGGAGGCGATCCCCGTCTCGCGCAGTTATTCCGGATAGCCGGCCGCGCGCTTGCAGAGGCGGTCGCCGCAACGATTTCAGTGCTGCGCCCGCATCATCTCATCCTGGCAGGCCCGGGCCTGCTGTCATTCGACATGATGCGCGCCGGCTATGAGGAGCGGCTTGAGCACGCAGTGTTGCCGTGGCTGCTCAAATCCACAACGATCTATGTGCGTCCGAGCGAGGCGGCCACCATTGTCGACGGCATGGTGCGGCGGACGCTGCGGGTCGTGGACCGCAACCACATGGAAACGACCGAGTGAATCCCCTGCGGCGTCTTGCTTGAGCCGCAGCAACGCAACCGACGCCCTTCAGGCGCCAAAATCGAGAGGATGCCAATGCAGGGCGCGATCTATCCAAGCCTCAACGACCGGACCGTACTGGTGACCGGCGGCGGTTCGGGCATCGGCGAGGCCATCGTCCGCCAGTTCGTCAGCCAGGGCTCGCGGGTCGGATTCATCGACGTCGATGAAAAGGCCTCAAACCAGATGCTGTCCAGCCTGCCCGCAAATGCCAGCGTGCATTTCGAGCACGCCGATCTGCGCGACATCGGTGCGCTACGACGCGCCGTCGCCGGCATCCGCGAGGCGCTCGGGCCGATCACCATCCTGGTCAACAACGCCGCCCGCGACGACCGTCACGCGATCGAGGACGTGACACCGGAATTCTGGGACGAGCGGATGGCCGTCAACCTGAAGCATCAGTTCTTTGCCGCCCAGGCGGTCGCGCCTGACATGATCAAGGCCGGCGGCGGTGCGATCGTCAACATGGGCTCGGTGAGCTGGGTGATCGGCCAGGGCAACATGCCCTGCTACACCACCGCCAAATCAGCGGTTCAGGGCCTCACCCGTGCGCTCGCCCGCGATCTTGGGCCGAACAACGTGCGGGTCAATTCCATCCTGCCCGGATGGATTATGACCCAGCGGCAGCAAGATCGATGGTTGACGCCCGAAGGTGAGGCCGAGCTCATGCAGCGCCAGTGCCTCAAGCGCAAGCTGGTGCCGGACGACATCGCCCGCGTCGTCCTCTTCTTCGCCGCCGACGACAGCGGCGCTTGCACCAACCAGAACTACATCGCCGACGGCGGCTGGGTCTGACCACAGCCGATGTCGGTCATGGAGCGGCGGCTATTGTCCCGAAACCGGACCGACCGGAGGAAAGCCGAGCGCGTGTGCGCCGGCTCGTGCGTAGAACCTTCCTGGCCGAAGACGTGTTGCCTGGCGGCAAAATATCGAAAACAACCCCATGCAAAGGTGCGGGCGGCCCGCCGGCACCCGGAAAAGCAACTTGACACGTCGGGCAAATCAGTGGCATTTTTCCATTATTCCGAAATCCTGCAGACGTCCGCCGCCCGGCGATAGCGGCGCATCCGTCGCGATTGCGGCCGACAATTCTCACCCCACTCATGACATTGCAACGGCTCGCCGCGGCGAACGATCGCCTGCGCAGGGCGTAACCGCGCGCTTGCCGCGCACATGCCAAGGAATTCTCGACATGAGCAAAGCTCCCGACCTCCTGATGCCAACGGCGATCACCGCAACCGATGAAGCCAAGACTGCTGAAGCCAAGGCTGCCGTAAACCCGAAGGCTGCTGCAACCCCGCAGATCAGGCTCTCGCCGCGTGGATTCTCCATCGACCACCCTGACCCGAAACTCGGCGAACAGCTGATGGCTGATACACTGGGGGCCGCCGACCGCGACGCGATGGAGGGCATCCTCCGGCAATTGGTCAAGGCCAGCGTGAACGGCGGCAAGGCCTGCGAGGTCAACCTCGCTTTCATGATTTCGATGGTGAAGAGCATTCGCCCAAGGGATTCCGTCGAGGCCATGCTGGTGGCGCAGATGGTTTCGGTTCATGTGATGGCGATGCGATGTGCCCATCACCTCGCGACCGCGGACGACCTCGCCCAGCACGACAGCGCCGCGCGCGCGTTAGGCAGGCTCACCCGCACCTTTCCCGCCCAGATCGAGGCGCTGAACCGCCACCGCAGCCACGGCGAACCCGCCATCACCGTGCAGAACGTGAGGGTGGAGGACGGCGGCAAGGCCATCGTCGGCAACGTCACCCAGCATGCGAGCGTGATCGTATCGGACAAGGAGCCGGCATCCGGGGCGCGGGCGCCGAAGGCCGCGGGCGCCAGGCGACGGCACGATTCCGCTGATGCCAAGCGAGGCGCAGAGGCATGAGCGATCGCATCAAAAATACCGGCTCGATGCTCACGAGCCCGCGGTGTGGCGCCAAAACCCGCAGCAGCGGCGCGTGCCGCTCGCCGGCGGTGCGCGGCAAGACGCGCTGCCGCATGCACGGCGGCGCACAAGGATCCGGCGCGCCAAGGGAAAACCGGAACGCGCACAAGCACGGCCTGTTCACCAGGGATGCGATCGCTGAGCGACGGCAGATTCGGGTGTTGTTGGGAGAGGCGCGGAGGCTGCTGGAGGGAATCAAGTGATGAGTTGCGGCGACGGTGCAGTCCAGCGCTGTCACCTTAATTCCCTGTGGGGGAACAGCAAATCACTGAATCTTAACGTCTAAAAAGATTCCTGTACCTCTGTTGTCAAATATGACAACATCGCCCATATTCCTGATCTGGTCCGCCCTGTCTCCTGGCTGAAAGCCGCCCGAAAAGAGTTCGAGCAATTTCCCCGGGAGGTGCAGCGCGAAATGCTGACGGCACTGACCATTGCGGCGCGCGGCGGCAAGGCCGATACGGCCAAGCCATTCAAGGGCGTGGATGGCGGGGTGTTCGAGATCGCGCTCAGGCATCGGGGGGATGCCTTCCGCGCCATCTATGTCGTGCAGATCGGCGATGATGTCTGGGTGCTAGACGCCTTCCAGAGGAAATCCAAGAGCGGCATCAAAACGCCGCAGATGGACGTGGACCGGATCAAGGAGCGACTTAAGCGGCTGAAGGAGGCGTTGCGATGAGCAAGAATGATTTTGAGCTGGTACGCGGCAGCGGCAATGCGTTCCGCGACTTTGGACATCCCGACGCGGATATTCAGCAGGCCAAGGCCATTCTCGCAGCGCGGATCGTTGCTATCCTCGATGAAAAGGACATCAGCGTGCGCAAGGCGCACGAGCTGACCGGCTTCGCGGCGGCGGACTTCTCCCGCGTGCGCCAGGCCAAACTTGACCGCTTCACGCTCGAACGGCTGATTTCGATGCTGGTAAAGCTCAATGAGGATATCGAGGTCAGCATCGAGGTGAAACCGCGCCAGCACGGTCATTTCGTGCCGGTATAAGCGGGGAAGCTCTCAAGGGCGATGGCGGGCAAGCACTCGATCCGCATCAATGATCAATGGCGGATCGTGTTCCGGTGGACCGGCGCGGGTCCGGAAGACGTGGAGATCGTCGACTATCACTAGCCCATGTCGGCCGAATGCAGCTGCCGAATAGGAGATCGCAAATGGCAAAGAAGCTTCCGCCGGTTCATCCCGGCGAAATCCTGCGGGAGGAATTTCTCGTTCCGCTCAAGCTGACACCTTACGCGGTCGCAGCCGCGCTGAACGTGCTGCGCACCCGGATCGAGCGCATCGCCCGCGAAGAAAAGCCCGTTACGGCCGACACCGCGCTACGACCCGGCAAGTTTTTCAAGACCGGTGCTGCGTTCTGGATGAACATGCAGGCGCGCTTCGATCTCGAAACGGCCGAAGACGTGCTCGCGCCGCAGATCAAGAAGATTGCGTCTTACGAGGCGGTGTAACGACGTTACGGTGACAGTGCACTGGCCATTACGGTGACACTAAATCAACCAACGGGGAGTTTAGTGCACTGTCACCGTAATTCTTCAGCTTGTACGCCGTCGGAAACGTTCTGATCGCCATTTTGTCTGTCATCGGTCATCCTCGGGGACAACCTGTCACAGAAATTACCGTGTCTCACCTATGGGGTGCAGTCCAGCACTGTCACCGTAATTAATCTCACCATTACGGTGACAGTGCACTAAATCGACCAACGAGGGGTTAAGTGCACTGTCACCGTGATCGCTTCTTAGCCTTCACCATTCCAGATCGCGATGGAAATCGATCTACAAGGGTCCATCAACCGCAGACTTGAACGGGCTCCCGACGCCAGCCTTGCTTGGTGTGCACGCGTCGATGAACTACACGGCAACTGCCGTTGTCACTGTACGTATCGTTGTAGGCATATGGGTAATAGCCATACCCATACGGATAATCATAAGCATCGTCATATGGGAAGAAGCCGAATCCACGACCGCGGAAGCCACGACCGCGGAAGCCACGATCATGGAATCCATCGCCATGGAAACCGCCAGCTATCCCGGTATGGAAGCCGCCGCTTCGGCCACCGTGGAAACCGCCAGCAAGGCCGCCGCCGTGGAAACCTCCGCCGCCGAAACCGCCACCGCCAAAGCCACCGCCGTGGCCGCCGCCAAAGCCGCCACCTCCGTGGCCGCCACCACCCCCTCCTCCTCCTCCTCCGCCAAAGCCGCCACCTCCGTGGCCACCACCACCACCACCTCCTCCTCCTCCTCCTCCTCCACGTGCCAACGCCACTGTCGGCGCAGCCAGGCCAACGGACGCGACTGCCAATAACGCGATAATTGTCTTGCGCAACATAACCATTCTCCTTCAGCAAGATCGCTCTCAACGCGATGCTCTTCGCAGGTGGCGTTGGTCTTGAAGAAGCGCTACGAACCTTGACGAGCTCGTTACTGCCGTTGACGAGTCCGTCGCTCAACTCTGCGCGAGCCGTGCCTGGATAAATTCAAAGTCAGGAAATAAATTCAGAGTCAGGAAGGAGTGTGCGCGCGGATCATGCACGGCGCATTCGCACGACTCCACTGTTACAGACGCAACCTTATTTTGGACTCCCCTAACGAAAAGCTGCTGCGCGCAGCATACGGCTCTCCTCTGCATCCCGCCGTTCCATCTCGTGTCGCCCGCAACGGGAAAGGCGGCGCGCACATCACTCATAGTCAAACCGCATCACGCACGACTGATAGCGGCTTGTATCTGGCGCTACACAAAAGAGATGAGGGCTCCTAAGCCGGGCTCACCCTTCAACCCAGAGCCAAGGTCAAACATGCCAAATAGAGGTCAAACATGTCGAAGCAGGTTCGTGACCACCTAGCCACCCTTCGCGCGGGACTACTGAACCATCCCATCTACGCGGAGGTTGCTTCCGTCGACGATCTGAGGCGATTCATGGAAGATCATGTCTTCGCGGTCTGGGATTTCATGTCGCTGCTGAAGCGGCTGCAGCAAGACCTGACGTGCACAAAAGTGCCGTGGTTCCCGGCGGAGAATGCGCGGGCCGCGCGCCTGATCAATGATATTGTGATTGGTGAGGAGACCGATGTCGATCCGGACGGCTCCTATGTCAGCCACCTGGATCTCTACCTCCGCGCCATGGCGGATGTCGGCGCAAGCACCCGCCAGTTCGACACGTTTCGCTCGCTGGCGCGAGTCGGTACGTCGGTCGAACGGAGTATGGTACGGACGGGAACACCGCCTCATGTCCGAGCTTTTGTCGCGCATACGATGACGTTAGCCCAGTCGGGGTCGACGGAAGAGGTCTTAGCGGCATTTTTCTATGGTCGCGAGGACATCATCCCCGAGATGTTCAGCAGGCTTCAGAAGACGCTCCCTGGCATCAAGCACGACAAAGATCGCTTGCGTCATTTCGTCTACTACATTGAGCGGCACATCGAGCTCGATGGCGACAGTCATGGCCCAATGGGGAGAGAACTTCTCGACGGCCTGGTCGCGGATTCGCCGCAGAGGGACGAACGCGCGCTACGGGCCGCGTGCAACAGCATCCAAGCCCGGATCGAGCTTTGGAATGGCACATTAAGCACTCTTCGAGCCACACGCGCTGCGTGAGAACCGTGTCCTAAGTGCGAGCCGCCGGACAGCCTGATAGGCGGGGTTCGGCGGCTCAAAGCGGGATCGACTCGATGTTGGCCTGCTCGTCTTCCGCACCCCGGTCTGCGAAAATCCCCTGGCACCAGCTTTACAAAGCGGCTGACGGATCAGCGATCTCTAACCGCAGGCAAGTGATCGTCTGCAGTCATTTGTGCGCACGACGATGCGTTCCGCGTGTTAATCGGCGCACAATATTGACCCCGTCTATACGAAGTTGATCAAGCACTTAGGATGCCGATCGGCGCTCGGACCCCACGCCGATTCACAGTTTGAATATTTCCGGACACCAAGGGCGGCGAGGAAATTAAGGGCGGCGAGGAAATTTTTTCGCGAATGCGCCAGCCACAGTGAGGCATGGCGCCGAGGCTGGTCTGCTAATGTCGGCAGCAAATTCCCCAAGCGTTCGCCGCTGTTCACCAGCGGCTTATTCAACCATTATTCAACGAACGTGGCTGATGGCAATCTAGGTGCCTGAGTTCGCTGGCGCTCCCTAGGGGAATTGAACCCCTGTTTCAGCCTTGAGAGGGCCGCGTC
Organism: Bradyrhizobium genosp. P; assembly: GCF_049949265.1. Taxonomy (NCBI): domain Bacteria; kingdom Pseudomonadati; phylum Pseudomonadota; class Alphaproteobacteria; order Hyphomicrobiales; family Nitrobacteraceae; genus Bradyrhizobium; species Bradyrhizobium genosp. P. The sequence goes on from NZ_CP188195.1 coordinate 8,306,704, forward strand.
CTAACCGCTAGACGAAGGGAGCGTTGCGACGGAAGGCAATAGCCTTGAAATCCGGCCGCCGCAAGATGGCTTGTTCGCTGCGGTGGGGTTTTTGTCCCGGCATGCTTTACGGCCCTCGGGGGCCTTTTCGGGGCGGCCCTGCCGCCTCGTGACACCCGCGCCTCTCCTGCGGGCATTATGCGGGAACACCACCGCACCGTCCGGTCGCGCTTTCGACAGACCGCAAATGCAGAACACCTGCCTGTGAAGTCGCGCATCGTCGCCATCTGGTAGCATCGCAATCCCCACCAGACCGCGCCGGCAAGGCGCGAACAACAGCGAGAGGAGTGCCGGAACAAAGCGCCAGCCCTTGGCGTTCGGCAATCTGGTTCACCGACAATCTTGGCACACAGAAACGACGCGGGCCGCAGGCGATGGAAGATGTTCCGCGCCTTACACCGCACCGGTCAACAGCTTAAGCAGAGCGAGGACAGACCATGATCAAGCTAAAAATCAACGGCCAGGAACAGAATTGGGATGGCGACCCGAATCTTTCGCTGCTCTGGTATCTCCGCGACGAAGCCGGCCTGACCGGCACCAAATTCGGCTGCGGTCAGGCGCTGTGCGGCGCCTGCACTGTGATCGTCGACAAGCAGGCGGTGCGGGCCTGCATCACGTCGGTGTCCGACATGGTTGACCGCGAAGTCACCACCATCGAAGGGTTGCATCCGACCGGCGATCATCCGGTGCAGAAGGCCTGGCGTCAGGTCAATGTTCCGCAGTGCGGCTACTGCCAGGCCGGCCAGATCATGCAGGCCGCGGCTCTCCTGAACGAGAACCCAAAACCCTCGCACGACCAGATCCGCGAAGCCATGTCGGGCAACATCTGCCGCTGCGGCTGTTACCAGCGGATCGAGAATGCCGTGCATCTCGCATCGACGGGGGTGTGACATGAACATCCGCACCAATATCCCGACCAACTCTCGCAAGCTTCGTGGCTTCGAGAAGCACGTCAAGGTCGAGAGCGTCTCGCGCCGCAGCATCCTGAAAGGCCTCGGCATCGCCGGCTCTTTCGTGCTCGCCGCGCCCGTGATGTCGCGGCCGGCGTTTGCCTATGAGACCGGCGCCGGCAAGATGCCGCATGGCGTCGTGGTCGATCCGCGCGTGTTCGTCGCGATCGCGCCCGACGGCGTCGTCACCATCCTGGCGCACCGCTCCGAGATGGGAACCGGCGTCCGCACCAGCCTGCCCTTGATCGTCGCCGAGGAGATGGAAGCCGACTGGTCCCGCGTCCGTGTCCAGCAGGCACATGGCGACGAAGTCAAGTACGGCAACCAGGACACCGACGGCTCGCGCAGCACGCGGCATTATCTGATCCCGATGCGCCAGATCGGCGCCTCGGCGCGCACGATGTTGGAGGCTGCCGCGGCGAAGAAATGGGGCGTGCCGGCGACCGAGGTGAAGGCGCAGAACCACGAGGTGGTCCATGGCGCAAGCGGGCGCAAGATCGGCTTCGGCGATCTCGCCGCCGATGCCGCCAAGGAATCGGTCCCGGCCATCGAGGGGCTCAAGCTCAAGGACCCAAAGAACTTCCGCTACCTCGGCAAGGGCGAGGTCTCAATCGTCGATCTCCACGACATCACCACCGGCAAGGCGCACTACGGCGCAGATATCCGCCTGCCAGGCCTGAAATACGCCGTCATCGCGCGCCCGCCCGTCACCGGCGGCAAGCTCAAGTCGTTCGACGGCAGCGACGCGATGAAGGTCTCCGGCGTCGAGAAGGTCATGGAGGTCAAGGGCTGGCCGTGGCCGTCGAAATTCCAGCCACTCGGCGGCGTGGCCGTGATCGCGCGCAACACCGGCGCTGCGATCAAGGGCCGCGACGCGTTGAAGATCGTCTGGGACGACGGCGCCAACGGCAAATACAACTCGGTCGCCTACCGCGCCTCACTCGAAGAGGCCGCGCGAAAGCCGGGCCTCGTCGTGCGCAAGGACGGCGATGCCGATGCGGCGCTCAAGAGCGCCGACAAGGTCATCACAGGCGAATACTATCTGCCGCATCTCGCCCATGTCAGCATGGAGCCGCCGGTCGCGGTCGCCAACGTCACGGGCGACAGGGCCGAGATCTGGGCGCCGGTGCAGAGCCCGGGCGGTACCCGCGAGGATGTCGCCAAGACGCTCGGCATCCCCGAGGACAACGTAACCGTCAACGTGACGCTGCTCGGCGGCGGTTTCGGGCGCAAATCGAAATGCGATTTCGCGCTCGAGGCGGCGCTGCTGTCGAAGGAGCTCGGCGCGCCGGTCAAGGTGCAATGGACCCGCGAGGACGATGTGCATCACGACTTCCTGCACACCGTCTCGGTGGAACGGATCGAGGCCGGCCTCGACAAGAGCGGCAAGGTGATCGCGTGGCGGCACCGCAGCGTGGCACCGAGCATCGCCTCGACCTTCGCGGCCGGCGCCAATCATGAAGCGCCGTTCGAGCTCGGCATGGGCCTGATCGACAATCCGTTCGAGATCGCCAATTTGCAATGCGAGAATCCGGAAGCCGCCGCGTTCACGCGAATCGGCTGGTTCCGCTCGGTTTCCAACGTTCCGCACGCGTTCGCGGTGCAATCGATGGTCGGCGAAATCGCGCATGCGACAAACCGCGACCAGAAGGACATGCTGCTGGAGCTGATCGGGAGCCCACGGATCGTCGACCTGTCGTCGGTGAAGGATCCCTGGAACTACGGCGAGCCTTATGACAGCTACCCGATCGACACCGCGCGATTGCGCAAGGTGGTCGAGCTGGTCGCCGAGAAGGGCGAATGGGGACGGTCGTTGCCGAAGGGCCACGGCCTCGGCATCGCCGTGCATCGTTCCTTTGTCAGCTACATCGCGACCATGGTCGAGGTGGCGGTCGACGACAAGGGCAAGCTCACCGTGCCGCGGGTCGACACCGCGATCGATTGCGGAACCTATGTCAATCCGGAGCGCATCCAGTCGCAGATCGAGGGCGCTGCAATCATGGGACTGAGCCTCGCCAAGTACGGCGAGATCAGCTTCAAGGACGGCAAGGTGCAGCAGAGCAATTTCGACGATTTCCCGGTGATCCGGATCGACGAATCGCCTGTGGTCACCAACGTCTACATCGTGCCGCCGGGGCCTGACACGCCGCCGAGCGGCGTCGGCGAACCCGGCGTGCCGCCGTTTGCGCCGGCGTTGCTCAACGCGATCTTTGCCGCCACCGGAAAACGCATCCGCGCGCTTCCGATCGGCAAGCAGCTGGAGACGTGAGGGAGGTAGTAACCGCAAAGGAAATGCGTCTCCTCTCCCGCTTGCGGGGCAGGGTTAAGGTGGGGCTCTCTCCACGACTCGCATCGTGGAGAGAGCCCCACCCGGATCGCATCTGTCGATGCGATCCGACCTCCCCCGCAAAAGCGGGAGAGGTGTACCGAATTAGCGGATAAAGCGAACTCCAATCACGCACGCGGACCAGGAAGCGGCGGACTCCCCATCCGCCGCTCCCCGGTCGCAACGCCCCTTGTCCGCGCGTCGCCGTTACTTCTTGTCGAGCGCAAAGACCCAGACAACGCCGCCTTGCGGCACGTTGTTCTCGAAGCCGGCAACCTTGCCTGCCAGCGCATCCTGGATGCGCTGTGCGTCGACACCCCAACCCGACTGGATCGCGATGTATTGCGTGCCATCCACCTCATAGGACACCGGCATCGCCATGATGCCGGAATTGGTCTTTTGCTCCCACAACAGCTCGCCGGTCCTGGCATTGAAGATGCGGAAGAAGCGGTCGTTGGTGCCGCCGGCGAGAACGAGGTCGCCGGCGGTCGCGGTCACCGCGCCGAACAATTGCGAGGTCTTGTAGTCGTGCTGCCAGACCTTCTTGCCGGTCGCCGGATCCCAGGCCTGCAATTCGCCGAAATGATCGGCGCCCGAAACCGGCGTCAGCCCGATGTCTTCCGGCTTGGTGCCAAGCCAAAGCTGTCCGGGAACCAGCGGCACCTTCTCGCCGGTGAAGCCGCCGCAGAAGTTTTCGTTGGCGGGAACGTAGACGAGCTTGGTGTTCTGGCTGTAGGCCGCCGACGGCCAGTCCTTGCCGCCCCACAGCGACGGACAGAACTCGACCCGCTTGCCGATCACCGGCTTATGGTCGGGATCGAGGATCGGCCGGCCAGTCTCGGCCTCGACCCCTTTCCAGACATTGGTCTTCACGAACGGCCAGCCGGCAACGTAGTTGATGCTGTCAGGCTTTCGCTCCAGCACCCAGAAGATCGCGTCGCGTCCGGGATGGATCAGGCTCTTGAACGAACGCCCGTCGCGCTGCATGTCGACCAGCATCGGCGCGTCGACCTCATCCCAATCCCAGGAATCGTTCTGGTGATACTGGAAGAAGGTCTTGATCTTGCCGGTCTCGGGATCGAGCCCGAGCACCGAGCTGGTGTAGAGATTGTCTCCTGGATGCATCGCGCCCGGCCAAGGTGCCGCGTTGCCGGTGCCCCAATAGATCACCTTGCTGTCCGTGTCGTAGGTACCGGTCATCCAGGCCGGGCCGCCTCCCGACTTCCAGTCGTCGCCGCTCCAGCTGTCGTGGCCCGGCTCGCCCTCGCCGGGAATGGTGAAGGTGCGCCACAGTTCCTTGCCGCTGTTGGCGTCGTAGGCGACGACATAACCGCGCACGCCGAACTCGCCGCCGGAGCCGCCGACGATCACCTTGCCGTCGACCACCAGGGGCATCAGCGTCATGTACTGACCCTTCTTGTAGTCCTGGACCTTGGTGTCCCAGACGACCTTGCCGGTCTTGGCATCGAGCGCGACGACGTGATCGTCGGTGGTGGCAAGATAGAGCTTGTCCTCCCACAGGCCGACGCCGCGGCTGGTCGGATGCAACTGGAACAGATCGTCGGGAAGCTGACGCTTGTAGCGCCAGTACTCGTCGCCGGTCTTGGCGTTGAGCGCGATCACCTGTCCCATCGGGGTTGCGACGAACATCACGCCGTTGTTGACGATCGGCGGCGCCTCGTGACCCTCGAGCACGCCGGTGGAGAAGGTCCAGACCGGCTTGAGGTCCTTGACGTTCGAGGTGTTGATCTGGTCGAGCGGACTGTAACCCTGTCCGTCATAGGTCCGGCGATAGAGCATCCAGTTGCCGGCTTCAGGATTTTCGAGACGCGCCGACGTCACCGGGCTGTAGTTTTCGATCGGCCCTGCGACGGCACAAGTCGAGACGAGGCACGTGAACGCGACACAGCTCGACAATAGCAATTGCTTACTTGTCATGAGATGCTACCTCCCTGCTTTGTTTTGTTTTTTAAGTTTAGGTCGTGCAGAAATCCCGATGCGGTCTCATCCTCCCTGCTGAGCACCCACCTTCCCGATGAACGTTGCTTCGACAGTGATCGCGCCGTCGGCGACCGTCAGCGGCAGTGCCGCAAGGCGCCGCGGCGCCGGCCCGAAAACGACCTGCGCACTCTGCCGCGGGTCGTATTCGGAATTGTGACAGGGACATTTGAGGACGTTCTTGTCGCCCTGCTCCTCTTTCACCCATTCGGTGATCGGACATCCGGCGTGCGAGCAGATGACGGAGTAGCAGACGATGCCGTCGGGTGCGCGGGCGCGCGTGTCGTCGTCGAACTCGCTCGGATCGAGTTTGACGAGTACGACCTCGTTCAGGCGCGAGCCGTTGCGGATGACGGAGGTTTTCGGGTCCTTCGGCCAGGCACGCACCGGCGGACCGCCAAGCTTTAGATCATCCGCCTTGATGACGTCGCCTGCTCTGTCGCCTTCGGCGCGAACCAGCAGATCGGCTTTTTGCGGTCGCTCACTGGCGCCGGGCTGCTCATCGTCCGCGGCAGCGGGTTCGATCGCCGCAAGACAGGCGCAACCAGCAAGCGCCGTCAGCAACAGAGCGCGACGCGTCGGATCGGTGCAAGGAACCGCCGCGTTGGATTCATCGATGTGTTCGATGGAAGCGCTGAGGTTGGACTCCGACATGGCTCAAGCTGAACGTGCAACTCGGCCGAAAAGATGGCGGCGCACGTTGCCGCTGCACGAACGCAGGTGAAAAAAATACTTTGCAGCTTTGGGTTGATCGCGATGCGGCGTTCGCGATTGTTCCGGTCAGGGTTCGTTGACGAAGGTCAACCTGCCGACGGGCTTCAGCGTCTTGGCATCGAATGTGCGGATTTCGGTCGCACCGCCTATATCAAGCGTCACCACCAGCCGGTCGCCGGCTGTGCCGGTCGAGACGATGCGGGCGCCCTTCGGCAGCGCAGCAGTGGCGTCGGACACCGAGACGGGGCTTCCCTCGCTGCGATAAAGGCGGTAGCCGATGGCGATCAACACGACGGCCACCGCCAGCGCCGAGGTCAGGCCCGCGATCAGCATCATCCGCCTTACCCGCGCGATCAGCGCGGTTTGGTCGGGGGTCGGTTCGGTCACGGCAGTGTCGGTCATCACAAGGCTCTTCTTTGCAACAGGTCTCTTCGAATAACGGTCGGAAGCTGGAGGTCATCGTCGCCGGCGACGAGGGGTCGGCGCGGCTCGACCGCGTGCTGGCGCACCGCACCCCCGAGCTGTCGCGGTCCCGGCTCAAGGCGCTGATCCTGGCCGGTTCCGTGACCGTCAAGGACGCCGCCATTCGCGACCCCGCTTATCATGTCGCCATGGGCGATACGATCATAATCGACGTGCCGGAGGCGGTGGCCGCCGAGCCGCAGGGCGAGAACATCGCGCTCGATATCGTGTTCGAGGACGACGACATCATCGTCATCGACAAGCCGAAGGGCCTCGTCGTGCATCCCGCCGCCGGCCACGCCACGGGAACACTGGTCAACGCGCTGATCGCCCATTGCGGCACCAGCCTGTCCGGCATCGGCGGCGTCAAGCGGCCGGGCATCGTGCACCGGCTCGACAAGGACACCACGGGCCTCATGGTCGTCGCCAAGAACGACCAGGCCCACCAGTCGCTGACCGCGCAATTCGCCGATCACGGCCGCACCGGCCCGATGCAGCGCGGCTATATGGCGTTCGCCTGGGGCGTGCCGAACCGCCCCCACGGCACCATCGATGCGCCGATCGACCGTCATCCGCATGCCCGCGAGAAGATGGCGGTGCGCCAGGGTGGCCGCGAGGCCGTCACCCATTTCGAGCTCAAGGAAAGCTTTGCCGGCCGCGACGGCAAGCCGGTCGCTTCGCTCTTGGCCTGCCAGCTCGAGACCGGACGGACCCATCAGATCCGCGTACACCTCGCCCATATCGGCCACCCCCTGATGGGCGACAGCGTTTACGGCGCCCACTTCAAAACCAAGTCCGGGCAGCTCGGCACGGAAGGTAAGGACGCACTCACCGCGCTCGACCGGCAGGCCCTCCACGCCTATCTGCTGGCTTTGGAGCACCCCCGGACCGGGGAATTTTTGCGCTGGGAGGCACCTTTGCCGGAGGATTTGCTTCTCCTGCAACGGGCGCTGGTAGCGGCGGTATGACGCACCCCTTGCCGGAAAACGAAGCCATGACAATAGGTTATATCTGGCACACGGGGACGTGACGTCAGCAATCCTTCCCTATTTGCCCCTCCAGGGTGTATGTTGCGGTTGCGTTGAATATCCAACGCGGAACATCGCAGACCAGCCGGCTTTAACACAGCGGCCGTCTGCCGGGCCCGCCGCTATCGGGGGCCTGAACCACTGGAGGGCGCACGAATGGCCCGTACAGCTACCTTACCGGTTCTCAATGGAGAATCCGGTCTTTCAAGATACCTCGCCGAAATCCGCAAGTTCCCCATGCTGGAACCCCAGCAGGAGTACATGCTCGCCAAGCGTTGGCGCGAGCATGATGATCGCGACGCGGCGCACAAACTTGTCACCAGCCATCTCAGGCTCGTGGCCAAGATCGCCATGGGCTACCGCGGCTACGGTCTGCCGATCTCCGAGGTGGTCTCGGAAGGCAACGTCGGCCTGATGCAGGCGGTGAAGCGATTCGAACCCGAGAAGGGCTTCCGTCTCGCCACCTACGCCATGTGGTGGATCAAGGCGTCGATACAAGAGTACATCCTGCGTTCCTGGTCGCTCGTAAAGATGGGCACCACCGCGAACCAGAAGAAGCTGTTCTTCAACCTGCGCAAGGCGAAGAGCAAGATCTCCGCTCTGGAAGAGGGGGATCTCCGCCCCGACCAGGTAAAGCTGATTGCCAAGCGCCTCGGCGTGACAGATCAGGACGTGGTCGACATGAATCGCCGCCTCGGCGGTGACGCGTCGCTCAACGCCCCGATCCGCGATGACGGCGAAGCCGGCGAGTGGCAGGACTGGCTGGTCGACAACTCGCCCAACGCCGAAGCCGTGATGGCGGAGAGCGAAGAGTTCGATCATCGCCGGCAGGCGCTGAACGGCGCGATCGGTGTGCTCAACCCGCGCGAACGCCGCATCTTCGAGGCGCGTCGTCTGGCCGACGAGCCGATGACCTTGGAAGACCTCGCCGCCGAGTTCGGCGTGTCGCGCGAGCGCGTGCGGCAGATCGAGGTCCGCGCCTTCGAAAAGGTGCAGTCGGCCGTCAAGGGCACGATCGCCCGGCAGGAAGCTGCGGTGATGGAAGCCGCGCACTAACTTCGCGGACCCAGCCAACAGATACGAAAGCCGGCGGCAACGCCGGCTTTTTGTTTTTTGCAACGTCGTGCTCGACGCGCACCTTGAAATAGGGCGTACGCATAAATCCGCCTGCCGACGAATGTCCGCATTAACCTCGGGAGCGGACAAAAGAGGCGCTCTTGGCCATGTCGGCTAAGGGCCCAAAAGCGGAAATCAGAGTCTGCAGAAAGCCTCACCTAGCTTAAGGCCGCCAGAATCGCTGCCATCAGTTCGTCATCGCCATAGGGCTTCCGAAGTATTTGCGTTTCTCCAAGCTCCTCAAAATCCTCGCGATCGCCATAGCCCGTGACGAGGATCACGGCCAAGTTGGGATAATTAGTGTGGACCGCTTTCGCGAGTTCGACACCCGTCATTTCCGGCATGGCAAAATCTGCAAGAACGAGGTCTGTCGTCAGTCCGTCCATGAGCAGTCGAAGCGCTTCTTGTGCGCTGGCAGCGGGCACCGCCGTGTACCCCAAGGCCTCGAGCGCTCTAACGGTCGACCTAAGAACTGCCTGATCATCATCAACCACCAGAATACTCGGCTTTAACCTGACCCCTGGAATTTGGTCACCGTCAGGTAGTCTTCCGCCAACGTGTCGGACATCTTCGCCACAGGGCAAGAACACCGTCACCGATGTGCCTTCGCCGACACGCGTCTCAATGGCGACGCCTCCACCCGACTGCTTGGCGAAACCAACGACCTGCGCAAGTCCGAGACCCGACCCTTTTCCTGGTCCTTTAGTGGTGAAGAAGGGCTCGAAGACGTGGGGTCGTACATCATCGGGGATGCCCATGCCCGTATCTCGGACGACCAGCCCCACATACCTTCCCGGAGCCGGCTCTTCTTGGCGAGAGGGTGCCTTATCGATGATGGCATTGAACGTTTCGAGGATCAGAGTCCCTCCGGACTGCATGGAATCCCTGGCGTTGATCGCCAGATTAAGAATCACCGACTGAATTTGGGTTGAATCTACCAAGGCTGGCCAAAGGTCGGCGGCGAGATTCCTACGAAGCTGAATCGTTCCACTCAGTGAGGCGTTAAGCAGGCCGCGCATCGTCGTGATGATGCCGTTGAGATCGACCTCTCTTGGCTCAAGCCGCTGTTGACGCGAGAAGGCAAGCAATTGCGCGGTGAGAGTTGCGCCCCGCTCCGCGGCGGCGCGGATCAGCTCGATACCTTCCTGATCGTATGGATCACGCAGATTTCGCGACAACATACGCGCGTTGGTTAGCACTACGCTCAGTAGATTGTTGAAGTCGTGCGCGACGCCTGACGTAATCTGCCCGATAGCGTCGAGGCGTTGCAGTTGCTGGGCTTCAGCCTCGGCGATTTCCCGCTGCTCAATCTGAGCGCGCAACTGTCGATTGGCGTGTTCGAGCTCGCCCGTTCGTACTTCAACGCGGCGCTCAAGATTCCTTTCGATCTGTTTGCGACCGGTGATATCCAACGCCACTCCAAAAAACGAAACGGGAGTTTGTTCTTCGAAATCGGTTTGCCCCCGCGTCGCGATCCAGCGTTCCACACCGTCTGTTCTTCCGATGACTCTGTACTCGATGTCGTACACCCCATCGCCGCGAGGGTCGACGCAGCGCTGTATTGCCGTCTCCACGCGTGCGATGTCGTCCGGATGCACGCCCGCGCGCCACAACGCGTAGTCAACCGGCGCGCCAGCGGGCAGGCCCCACATGGCCCTCAACGCGTCGTCCCATTGCAGCTCGTTGGTTTGTGGATTCCACGCATAGCGGCCGAGCTTCACGAGATTGACGGCGGCCAGCAGGCGCGCCTCGCTTTCGCGCAAGCGTTTCTCGACTTGCTTGCGGTCGGCATTACTCCGCGCGATTTTTGACGCACCGATGACCCTGCCATCCGCGTTCTTTACAGGCGACACGGTGAGTGAAACATCGATCAGGCTTCCGTCTTTATGCCGGCGAATGGTTTCGTAAGTGTCGACGCGTTGGCCGCTGCGGACGCGCTCGAGAATTTTGGCTTCCTCGTCGTGGCGATCCCTTGGAATGAGGATGGTGACCGGCTTGCCGATTGCTTCTTCGGCCGTGTAGCCGAAGAGCCTCCGGGCTCCCTCGTTCCAGCTGGCGATGGTGCCATCGATGTCCTTACTGATAATTGCATCATCAGACGATTCGATGATCGAGGCGAACCGCTGCAGCGCCGAGGCGGATTGCGTAGCAGCAAGCCTAGACGGATTGCTTTCAGCCATGAGCTGATTTCCCACTTCAATGCCGCAGCAGCCGAACGAAATGCGCCATCTGCGGCGCGAGATCACCCGTCTGGCAACAACGAGTTAGCTCCCGACCGAACAGCGTATGAACCCTTAGCTAGGTGCCTGATCCCTACCTTGCCAGGGTGCCTTTGACGCCGCCGTTGCAGCCGGTGACCACTCAGCCAACCACAATTTGGAGACCGTGTATGCAAATTCCCTTCCGTTGGGCGCAGAAGGTCCGGTTCGGGTCAAACTCTACATTGTGCCGCTGGCCTGCCACGTCCGATCTGCCCCCATCTCCAGACATACCGCTGCACTGCGCCAACTGACGCGATGGGCCACAAGCAGACAACGAAACCGCCAACGATGCTGGCAGAATTTAAGGTACCGAACCACAACTTGCGGCTACTCGATGTATGAGTGCCGATAGGCGGGCAGTCAGCTTCTCGATCCACCCGTCATTCATATGCTCACTCTCGGCGTGTCGATCGAACTGATCCATGCAAGAACGTGGCTTTCTGTTATCTATGAGCAACAGATTACTCCTTGCCGCGCTGTGATAGGGACTACCATGGCGCATCACACGGCCGCGATTACTGAGTTGATTGGTACATCCAACAAGTAGACAAACCCGGATCGCTCATAAGCGAGATGAACTTGGCCACTCAATTGCTGTCCAAGGGACTCCATCATTCGGGTACCGAAACTTCGTCGTGTTGGCACTTCAACCGCGGGACCGCCGCTTTCGGTCCAAGTAAGCCGAAGGCGCTGTTTCATCTCGTCGATCGTCCACGCAACTTCTACGCGGCCGGCCGGGTTGGAAAGAGCGCCGAATTTCGTGGTATTGGTGCACAGTTCATTGAAGGTCATCGCCAGCGCAATAACTGCACCGGACGTAATTCGAATGTCAGGCCCATTGAAATGAAACCGCCTGCCGCCGGTGCTGTCATACGGATCGGTTGCTCCGCTTAAGGTATGCGTGAGACTGGCGCTCGCCCAGCTGACCTGCATGAGCAGATCGTGGGCGCGTCCTAACGCGATCAATCGGCCCTCCATGGCCTTTTGTCCGTGCTCAACACTCGTGGCTGCTCGGAAGCTTTGCGACGCAATTGCGCTCACTGTGGCAAGGGTATTCTTGACGCGATGATGGAGTTCGCCAAGGATGAGCTTCTGCAGCTTGTCGGCTGCCTCGCGCTCCTTGGCGTCTATGCCGGCTTGCGCAAGCAAGGTTTTGGCGTCTATTCCAGCTTGTTCCAGCAATAGCCGAAGGCTGTCATTCTCAGCCGTCAAAACCGCCTCATGCGCAGAGGGATGAGGCGTCTCATCCGCAGCCGCCATCGTTGCGTTTGGGACGATCTTCAACGCGCCCATACCGATCATCACTTGGAGTTGGGCAGTCATTTCCTCGACTCCCAGCGGCTTTCCAAAGAAGCGGCTGTCCGTTGGCCGCTCGGCTTCAGATGGGTTCACCTGGCCGGAAACCAGAATGATCTTGATTTCCGGCCAGCGGTCGTGGACTGCGTGGGCGAGTTTCAGACCGTCCATGCTGCCTGGCATCTGGATATCGGTAAACAACAACGAGATATCCGAGCGCGCTTCGAGAATGGAAATTGCCTCGTCAGCATTGACGGCTTCGATCGCGGTAAATCCTGCATCCTCAACAATGTCTACCGCGCGCATGCGCAACACCATTTCATCTTCGACGACCAGAACGTTGGCTGGAGAACCGTTAAAATCTGATGGCATGCGAGAGCTCCTGGAAAGGAGCCAAAAATGATCGCCCACGCCAATTGCTCAGTGACGTCAGGCTAACCTACTCCGCGGATGCAGGCGCATTTTATAGCGCGTACCGGAAACCGGATCGGCGTCTCCATCCTCACGGAGCAATATCTGCGCCAATCGCGCACAATTAAGCGGGGAGAGATAACGGTGGGGCTGGTCGCCGATCCCGCTGCGCTCGGGGATACTTCACAACAACCAAAATGATAAATGGTTCCAATGTCGCAACTTATATTTGAGCGGCCGCTGTTGACGCGCCAGGTCGCCTTTGGTCATTTGCGCCGTTTTGGCGGCCGCCCGGTCGCTTCCGGTCTACCTCCAAAGCCAGACCACCCACGAGCCGGTCTGGACGTCGCAGACGGGCCAAAAGCGGAAGTCAAGCGCACTTTCCGATCACCCAGTCGGCATTACGGGTATTGGGAAAGGCCGTTCGTTCGGAAAGTCTGTAACTAACGAGACGTACTCGTTCCGCCAAGTGTCGCTCGGATAGCTGGCCGGATCGAATTCGGCAAGAAAGGTCGGCACTCCGAAATAATTGAGGTGCCGCAAGACAGGCTCCTTGTTCAGCTTCGCTGTACCGCAGATTTGAGAGACAATGGTCCGCGCCAGATGCGCATATTGCCAGGGCGTCGCACTCGTTGATTCCAGTCCGACGGAAACGAAATAGAGGTTTGGCGCATCGAGGCCCACGACCATCGAACCGCAGCGGCGCGCGAGCTGGTCGGGACGGGTAATCTGGTTCAATCCGACCGCCTGCAGGTAGGAAAGGTCCATTTCGTAGCCCGTTCCCCAAAGTATCACGTCAGCCGCGATTGTCGTCCCGGATCGCAGCACGACCGACCTTCCCTCGATTTTCCTAATGTCATCGCGATGCCGCTCGATCCGGCCGAGATTCTCTATCAGGCGCCAGCGTCCGGGAATGAGCTGGTCCTTTTCGGTATCGAACGGAGCGTCCGGCAACAGTTCTTCCATGCCGAATTTCTGGTATCGAGCACGCAATTCCGCATCGATGACCGATCCGATTTGCGCGGCGGATTCACCGAGCATGTGTCGTTTGGCCAATTCGCGCAAGTTACTGGCGAATCTCTTTGGCTTTCGCGTCGGGACCATCCATCTCAACGAGTGGTACACCCAAACCACTTGCGATGCGCCATGTTCAAGGCTGAGGTCGACCAAGTCGAATGCCGATGCGCCGCCGCCTGCAACGATAACCCTCTTTCCCGACAGACTGGTCGGGTCGCGGAGCATTGAGGAATGCACTTCGACAACGTCGGAGCGGCTTCGCTCAACGTCAGGAATAATTGGCCTGTTGTGAACACCCGTTGCGGAGATCAGCGCTTTCGCTCTCAGCTCACCCGCCGACGTCTTGATGGTCCACCCTTCCTGTGTCGGTGTCGCATAAAGTGCCGTGGTACCGAGCCGAATGTGCTGTCCCAGATCGAACTGGTGAACCCATTGCTGGATATTGGCGAGGATGCTGGACTGATCAACCCCCGCGATTGGAAGATCGCCGAGTGTCCAATCCTCGGCTCGGTTTTGAATGTCCTGCCATGCCGGCAACTGCGCCCACAGTCCGCCGACTGTATCCTGCTTTTCCAGCAGGATAGTTTTAAGTCCCGCTTGCGTTGCATAGTACAAGGCGATTACCCCGCCGGGGCCGCCTCCAACAATGGCAACGTCAATGTGATCCGAGTCGGTCATGGGACTCCTCGATTCCGGTTGCACAAGCGTGCCAACGTTGGGATGCGCCAAGCCATGAAAACCCACCGCACCGTTTGCTGACGAGCGGCAGGGCCGCTACACCATAGGTGTGTTCCTGACGGGGGTCGATATGTCTGTCTTTCGAGGAGGCTGCCTTTGCGGCACAATCCGGTACGCCGCCAGCGCCCAGCCGATACGGGTCACCTATTGTCATTGCAGATTCTGCCAGAGAGCAACCGGATCGGCTTACATGGTAGAACCGATCTTCGAGAAGACATCCTTTGAAGTGACGGCTGGCAAACCTGCTACCTTCACGCAAGCTTCCAAAGGCAGCGGAAAGCGGGTCACCATCAATTTCTGCGCCGCCTGCGGCACCAAGCTGTATCTCGACCTGGAACGGTTCCCGGCAGTATACGGGGTCTATGGCGGCACATTCGATGACCCGAACTGGTTCGATCGTCGGCCGGAAATAACCCGGCATATCTTTCTAGACTCTGCGCAGCACGGCACGGTCATACCTGCCGGAGTAAAAACGTTTCGCCAGCACACAATGCTCAACGAGGGAGCCCCGGCGGCACCGACCGTCTTCGAGGGGCACCATTTCATTTAGATTTAGAAGGGCGCCCTGATCCGAAGTCCGAGTCGGGTCAATCGCGTCGCCTGTTCCGTTGAATCGAACCGACCTACGTCTCGAGCGGTCTGAAAGCCGACGTGCTTTCAGGAGCTTACCGGCTTCAAAATGGCCCGCCTCACTAACCGAGGAGGCCATCATGGCTGACGTCTCAAGCGTTACTGAAGTGGCATCCAAACGCATCCCCTGGAATAAGGGGAAGATCGTTGGAGCGAAGCCGCCACTTCGGCCTAAGCACGTGTGGTCCATTCGAACAAAGCTCCAAGTCGAAAGTCGCGTTCGGGATCTTGCTTTATTCAATCTCGCCATCGACAGTAAACTCCGCGGCTGCGACGTCGTGGCGCTGAAAGTCGATGACATGGCACCCAGCGGCTACGCGGCCGACCGCGCAACCGTTCGGCGGAAGAAGACCGGCCGATCTATCGGCACCTGCACCGCGCGGCGAAGGAAAAAGCCCGAAGAGTTAGCGACACAAGCAAACAGGACCCGAAGGTCCTGTTCAATGGTTTCCCTGATGTCCGGGAATCAATACTCATCATAGCGGCGATAGAAGCTGTGATGATGGTGGTGGTGGTGGTGATGGTGATGGTACCGCCGATACCGTGGCACCACCACGATCGGCGCTTCTTGATAATAGCCGCGAGGATAGAAGCTGTGGTGATGATGGTGATGATGATGATGATGATGATAGTAGTACTGAGCGAGCTGAATGTTCTCGCTTGCCTTCGCTGGCGCTTGTTCATCGATAGCCCGCAGCAGGGCTACAGCATTCGGGATGGGCTCAAGCAGCTCGGCGTATGAACTGGCCTGCAAGGCATCGGCCGGCGCTGGCGCGGGCGCAGCGTCGGCGGAGCCGAATGTCCCGAGCGCGGCAACCGCTCCCAATAGTCCAGAGATCTTCTTGTCCATAGTTGTTCTCCAAAACGGTCGCCGGACCCAACGCCGGTATTCCGCAACGTCAAACATTCCGGGATGTTCCCTGAAAGGGACGTTAATGCCCTGTGGCGAGATGGCGCCCCCCGACGCCTTAATTTGCTGAACGTGCGGCAGTACGGTGCAGGAATTGCAGCAGCAGCCGGCTAACCTTCCGCGGCTGCTCCTGCTGCACCCGGTGGCCGGCGCCCTCGACCAGATGATAGCCGATCATGTTGGTGCAGGCTTTCGACTGCATGGCTTCGTATAACACCGAGCGCTGATAGGTGCCCCCGTCCTGCTTCCTCCCGGGGCATGCCGATGTCGCAGTTGGTAGAGTCGAGGATGGGCGCGGTAGCTTGGGGCCTATGGCCAACGCCCCGTTTCCCATCCCCGCTCATCAAACCGGACGGGCCGATTTCCGGCATCCGGCTTTCCGACCAGCTTCACCGCAAGGCACGCGACGGGACCGCTCGGGGCAGGCGTTGGAGGCACAGAACGCCGAGTTCTCGATGAATAACATCGAATGTGAATCGGCGATTGCCGCGCCCTTGCACCTTGTGCCTTCGCGCGAGGAACCTGCGCAATCGTTCAAAGACGTATTGGTCGACGCTGCGGTATGCCTTGCTCAGCGAGCCGTAGCCAAAGTAGTTGGACCAGCCTCGCAGAGACCTGTTCAGCTTGTCACATACTTCCGGCCATGGATCGATATTGCTCGGCACCAGAAGGTCGCCGATTCTTGTCTTGAGCCGTTGCACACTCTTCTTGGACGGGCTTGCACCCAGATACCAATTCCCGTTCGCCTCAAACCGATGCGCGCCGAACGAGTAGCCGAGGAAGTCGAAGCGTTCCTGTCGGGCGTTTCTCAACGAAGTTTTCGCCTCGTTGATCGTCAACCCGAGCTTGGTCATCACCACCTTCGTCCACGCTAGTGCCTCCGCCGCACGACCGCGGCTGAGGATAACGAAGTCGTCGGCATAGGAGACGACGTGAGCCTGGAAGCTCTCGCCGCAGCCAGTCAAACGCCAATGCTTCAGGAACCGGTTCATGTAGATGTTGGCCAGCAGTGGACTTGCGACACCGCCTTGCGGCGTGCCACGCGTGTTTCGCTTGCCGCCACTCATACTCCGGGCTCCGTCCGCGTCCCGTTCCTCGATCGGCGCCCTCAGCCACATCTTGATGAGGCACAGGACGTTTCGATCCACCACACGCCGGGCTACTGACTTCATCAGCTCGGAATGCGGTATCGTATCGAAGTACTTGGACAAATCAGCATCAACTACGTCGGCATAGCCCCGGCATAAATGCCGGTGCACTTCCTTGACCGCGTCCACCGCCCCGCGAGCGGGCCGGTAGCCGTAGGCATTGTCCTCGAAGTCAGCCTCGAAGATCGGTTCGATCACGATCTTGGCGGCAGTCTGAATCACACGATCACGAATGGTCGGAATGCCGAGCGGACGCTCGCCACCATTCGCTTTCGGGATCATCACCCGCCGCACCGGATCAGGTCGGTACGTCTTCGAGACCAGTTCCGCGCGCAAGCCCGCCAACCATGCTTCCAGGCCCTGCTTCTCGATCTGAGCAAACGTCATCCCGTCCACACCTGGTGCACCCGCATTAACGCGGGCAAGCCGATAGGCGTGGTCTAGGATGTCCTCGCGACAGATCTTGTCGTAGAGCAGATAGAAGCGGAAGGTGGGCTCCGCCTTCGCTTTGCAGTAGAGCTTTCTCTGAAGGCTCCGGATCTTATCAGGCGTTGTCAGGCTCATCACCAATCACCTTCACCTCACCATCTTCAAAAGCGCACCAGAAGTCGGGGCCCTTTGCTCCACCGGCATTACCCGGCATCAACGCTCCTATGGCCCCGTCCGACTCCCGCCGTGACCACCGCCTGATGCGATGCTGAGGCCGCTACCCTCGTCCGCGACGGGTCTCCCCCTGTAACTGCGAACTACCCTTCCGACGTGCCGTGCCCACTACCCCGGCGGATCGCGTGGGTGCGCGTGTCGATTGCTTCCCCACACGTGCGGCCTTCCCCAAATGACCGGAGGGTCGGCATCCGCATTAGAACTTTCGAGGCCTGCTCGGGCTTCACTTTTGTTACGGCCCATCAGATCGCTCAGCAGCCCACGGCTGCCTTCGTCGCAGGGCTCCGACCCAGCCAGTTACCCGGCCGAGCCGCCTGCCAGCTTCCGGACCAATCGACAATTATCCGGGTGAGTTCCTCCCTCACTGGTAGTTCGCGCCCTCGGGGCGCACGTAGAGTCGAGGATGGGCGCGGTAGCTTGGGGCCTATGGCCAACGCCCCGTTTCCCATCCCCGCTCATCAAACCGGACGGGCCGATTTCCGGCATCCGGCTTTCCGACCAGCTTCACCGCAAGGCACGCGACGGGACCGCTCGGGGCAGGCGTTGGAGGCACAGAACGCCGAGTTCTCGATGAATAACATCGAATGTGAATCGGCGATTGCCGCGCCCTTGCACCTTGTGCCTTCGCGCGAGGAACCTGCGCAATCGTTCAAAGACGTATTGGTCGACGCTGCGGTATGCCTTGCTCAGCGAGCCGTAGCCAAAGTAGTTGGACCAGCCTCGCAGAGACCTGTTCAGCTTGTCACATACTTCCGGCCATGGATCGATATTGCTCGGCACCAGAAGGTCGCCGATTCTTGTCTTGAGCCGTTGCACACTCTTCTTGGACGGGCTTGCACCCAGATACCAATTCCCGTTCGCCTCAAACCGATGCGCGCCGAACGAGTAGCCGAGGAAGTCGAAGCGTTCCTGTCGGGCGTTTCTCAACGAAGTTTTCGCCTCGTTGATCGTCAACCCGAGCTTGGTCATCACCACCTTCGTCCACGCTAGTGCCTCCGCCGCACGACCGCGGCTGAGGATAACGAAGTCGTCGGCATAGGAGACGACGTGAGCCTGGAAGCTCTCGCCGCAGCCAGTCAAACGCCAATGCTTCAGGAACCGGTTCATGTAGATGTTGGCCAGCAGTGGACTTGCGACACCGCCTTGCGGCGTGCCACGCGTGTTTCGCTTGCCGCCACTCATACTCCGGGCTCCGTCCGCGTCCCGTTCCTCGATCGGCGCCCTCAGCCACATCTTGATGAGGCACAGGACGTTTCGATCCACCACACGCCGGGCTACTGACTTCATCAGCTCGGAATGCGGTATCGTATCGAAGTACTTGGACAAATCAGCATCAACTACGTCGGCATAGCCCCGGCATAAATGCCGGTGCACTTCCTTGACCGCGTCCACCGCCCCGCGAGCGGGCCGGTAGCCGTAGGCATTGTCCTCGAAGTCAGCCTCGAAGATCGGTTCGATCACGATCTTGGCGGCAGTCTGAATCACACGATCACGAATGGTCGGAATGCCGAGCGGACGCTCGCCACCATTCGCTTTCGGGATCATCACCCGCCGCACCGGATCAGGTCGGTACGTCTTCGAGACCAGTTCCGCGCGCAAGCCCGCCAACCATGCTTCCAGGCCCTGCTTCTCGATCTGAGCAAACGTCATCCCGTCCACACCTGGTGCACCCGCATTAACGCGGGCAAGCCGATAGGCGTGGTCTAGGATGTCCTCGCGACAGATCTTGTCGTAGAGCAGATAGAAGCGGAAGGTGGGCTCCGCCTTCGCTTTGCAGTAGAGCTTTCTCTGAAGGCTCCGGATCTTATCAGGCGTTGTCAGGCTCATCACCAATCACCTTCACCTCACCATCTTCAAAAGCGCACCAGAAGTCGGGGCCCTTTGCTCCACCGGCATTACCCGGCATCAACGCTCCTATGGCCCCGTCCGACTCCCGCCGTGACCACCGCCTGATGCGATGCTGAGGCCGCTACCCTCGTCCGCGACGGGTCTCCCCCTGTAACTGCGAACTACCCTTCCGACGTGCCGTGCCCACTACCCCGGCGGATCGCGTGGGTGCGCGTGTCGATTGCTTCCCCACACGTGCGGCCTTCCCCAAATGACCGGAGGGTCGGCATCCGCATTAGAACTTTCGAGGCCTGCTCGGGCTTCACTTTTGTTACGGCCCATCAGATCGCTCAGCAGCCCACGGCTGCCTTCGTCGCAGGGCTCCGACCCAGCCAGTTACCCGGCCGAGCCGCCTGCCAGCTTCCGGACCAATCGACAATTATCCGGGTGAGTTCCTCCCTCACTGGTAGTTCGCGCCCTCGGGGCGCACGGTCAATCGCGTCATTCTAACGAGGACCGGCCGCTTCCGATTCACCTCTGACAACAGACATCGTGAGAGCCAGTCGGCACGTCTCATACGGGCCATAGGCGGAAGTTGCGCCTGGCGCGGGGGCATGCGTCGTCACATGCTCACTCTGTTCGAGACGTGACGCGCCCAGGGCTGCTCGTTTTGGTAGTTGCGCTACTAAGTGCCAGCTCAACTCAGCCGCCGATGTCGCTGCTAAGGATTTCGCCAAACCGCTCCCAAGTCTCGCCCTTGAACCTTATCAGTTGCACCTGCGAAATAGGAGCAAAGTGTGTGGCAGTCGTGTTGATCTTGACGCCCGGCAGCAGCCCGTCCAGTTCGAGGTCCCTGATGCTGGCGGCCTGCTTCATAACGTTCTCGCGCGTGAGATCATCGCCGCAGGCCTTCAGTACATGCACCAGCGTTTGAGCAACCGCGTACCCGTAGACAATCGCACCGTCGGTACGGTTGGCATCTGGGTAGTATTTATCCAGGAACTCGTTCCAGGCCTTTAGGTCGTTCTTCCAATATGGATCGGACGGATCTTTGAGATAGACCGAGGAAATGATCCCTTGCGAAGCGTCAAATCCGGCGGGCTTGATGACGCCGCCGACCGAGGAGGAGATGTTGGCGAGAAAGTGCAGGGGTTTCCAGCCGATCTCGGCGGCCTTCCTGATGGCCTGCGCCGCGAACTTCGGTCCGGTGATATCGACGAATACGTCAGCGTTCAGTGATTTCATCTTGACGATATGCGAGTCGATGGTTGGTTCGACCGACTCATAAGCGTCCTCGGCAATGATCATCGACGAAGCCTTGTCGCCGAGGCCGTCCTTCAGGCCCTTGAGATAATCCTTCCCCAAATCATCGTTCTGATAGAGGACAGCAACCTTTGCGTCCGACTTCTCCTTCAGAATATACTTTGCGTAGATCCGCGCCTCATCCTGGAAGTTGGGCTGCCACCCCATGCTCCAAGGGAAGTTCTTTGGATCATTAAATTTCGTCGAGCCGGTCGCGACGAATAGCTGCGGCAGTTTCTTGGTGTTCATGTACTTCTGGATGGCGAGATTGTTGGCCGATCCCAGCGACTGAAAGATCAGCAGCACCTCGTCATCTTCGACGAGTTTGCGCGCCTGCTCGACCGCTTTCGGCGGACTGTATGCATCGTCATAGGAAATGAAATTGATCTTGCGACCATTGATACCGCCTTCGGCGTTGATCTTGCGGAAATAGGCCGCCTCGGTCCTGCCGATGACGCCGAAGGCCGATGCCGGCCCGCTGTAGGGCATGATGTTGCCGATCTTGATCTCGGTATCGGTTGCGCCGAGATCGTATTTCTTCTGGCCAATTGCGCTGCTTCCAGTGGCAGCAAGCAAAACAATGGCGGTCGAAAACGCCGACAATCGTCGCGCGACGAAGGACATTTCGTTTCTCCCTATGAATCCATGAATGTGTTTGTTGCCTCGGGACCTCTTTCGGGTCTTTTTCGTCCAATATTGAACACCCCTCAGCAAACCTTGTCGATAGAGACCGCCACCTCGTCTGCGCTTCCGGATCAGTTCGTGCGGTTCGGTCAGCGTAGCTGCGTTCGGGCTAGGGCCGGTGTCCGTATCGGGTCATGCGCGTCGATCCAGCCACAGGTCAGCCATTCCCGGTCTACCGCCAAGTGCCGACATTTGGACGAACGCTGGCTTTCGTCGGTTCGTGCCATCGCAGCGAATTGCGTCGTATCCGATCGCTCGTCGGCACAAGCATCATGCGCGGGCTCATTCGGTCAGCCCTGCTTTGCGGAGACCCTCCGTCAACAGCTTCGAGTTTGATTGCCCGCCCCGAGCGATCCACGCCGATATTGTGAAAGCAGGGTCGATCTCTAGCACACGGGCAGCCGCCTCGCGAGCATCTGCATCACGTCCGAGATGGGCGAATGCGGAGGCGAGACAGTGGTAAGCTACTGAGAGGGAGGGGTTCTGACGAAGGGCTTTCTTCCTGCGACGATGGCCTCGTCAAAGCGACGAAGCCCAATAAGGGCCATTCCCATCCCAACAAACACCGACGTTCTTTAACGACCTTTCGCCGAGATCATCGAACGCATACGCCGTCTTCCCGCGCACTTGCCGATAGGCATCGTCCGACAGGCACACGCTTCCCGGCTCGCATTCGTTCTCGACACGCGCCGCGACGTTGACGCCGTCGCCAAAAAGGTCGTCGCCGTCGATGATAATGTCGCCTACGTTTATTCCGACCCGGAACAGAATGTGTGGCCCAGCTCCACTGGTTGTTCGCTCCGCTATCTTCTCCTGAACCTCGACCGCGCAGGTCACAGCATCGAGAGCACTTGCGAACTCGGCCAGCATGCCGTCGCCGGTGGTCTTGACGATGCGGCCATTGTAAGGAGCGATGGCGGGATCGACGATCTCATGGCGGTGCGCTTTCAGGGCCGACAGCGTGCCGACCTCGTCAGCGCCCATCAGCCGCGAGTAGCCGCGACATCAGCCACCAGGACCGCCGCGAGTCGCCGCTCGATACGCTCGCCTGTCAACGAAGCCTCCGATCGAATGATCTCAGCTACGTCATCAAAGCATAGGAACGGTTCAATAGCTAATTTCTGTGCCTTTATGAGTGCGCGCCCTCGCAGCGCAAGGCTCGTCCGGCAACTGGGCCGGACGAGCCTAAGACCAGGCGTTATTCGACGAAGCCGACGCCGCGGAACACTGTGCCGTAGACCGGCCCTGCGACCGTTGTGAACGACTCGTTTCCGACCTGGCTCAATTGCGTCGCTGCGATCTGATCGGTGATTTCCACCACCTTGTTGGGATCGGCACCGTTGTCGCCCGAGGCGCTCTTGGTCGAGGTTGTCGCCCAGAGCGTCACTGTGCCGTTGCGGTTGATCCGGCCGGTCAGATTACGCAGTCCAATCGTGGTTATAGCTGGCCATGGGCCAGCGTAGCCGGTCACATTACCATCGACGACGCCAATCAGCCCCTTCGTCAGCACGTATTGGAGATGCCAAGAGCCGTTGCTGCCGAGAGTCCATTTCTGTAGCCCCGCGTGCGACGATGTGTCCGTCGTGCTCCCGGTGCCTTCGTCGCTGACATACACAGTGGTCGGATTCGCGAAAAACACGGCGAAGGGCGTGTAATTTCCATTGGTCGCGCGCGCCGAATCAGTCGGAAAACCGGGCACGACAGCAATGGTCGAGGTCGCCGCGTTGTACAATGTGGGCAGCGAGTTCGGCGCCTTGACGGTATAGACCGTATCCATGCCGTTACTGCCGCTACCCTTCGTAAAATAGAGCGCGCCGCCGAATTCCGTAATGCCGCGATAATTGTTGTCCTTGCCCGGCTTATCGAGGCCCAACGGATTGCTACTGGTCACCTTGTTGAGGGGGTATTGGATCGACGGATCGACTTCGGACGAAGTGGCCGATGGGATTGTCGCGCTAACCACCGACGAATTGATTGGATTGACGACTACGAGGCCTGTTGTCTCGGTGACGTCCGGGTTCGTTCCGTTTGGCGCAAAGGTCGATGCATTGCCATTGTTGGCGTTGCCGACCATATAGTACAAACCATTCGACCCCAACAAGGCAGACCGGCCGTTATTGCCGCCGTAATCGAGGGTCGGCGTATAAGTGATGCTGGCTTTCTCATCGACTGAGACGATGGTGCGGCGAAAGGCGTAGCCCGGCCCGAAGGCGACGGTCACCGGGTTCGTTGGATCCTGTCCCGGCAAAGCATCGGAATTCGATACGTCGAGTTTTCCAACGCCCGCGTTCGCATAGCCCACAAGCACGACACTAACTGCCGGCCACTTGTTGATCACATGCAGGCCAAGCTCGGATTTGGACGAAAAGCTGGTAACAACTTGATCTGTCGGCATCTGCATCGAGCGGAAGACTTTGCCGTTGCTCAAGTCGATATCGGTCAGCTGGATGGCCGAAGTCACGCCGAAGCTGCCATCGACCGATGCATTGTTCCAAATAGTGAGGTAGCTATTACCCGCGACTGCCGTCGAGGGGCCGGGCAGCGGCGTGCCGATCGCGAGCGCGGCGACCGCCCCTTGCGTTGCGTCGTAAGTGCTGCTGCTGATAACCAGCGAACCGTGCTTCAAGAATTGCTGATCCGCGCGGGCAGGCGTTGGATCAGCAAGACCGATCAGCGCGGTGCCAAGAAGTGCAGTCCCGGACAAAAGTTTTTGGCGTAGCCCCGGGCGGCGCGCGGCGCTACTAATGATGTTCAACATCGCGATTCCCCTTAAGGTAGTTGGAAACGTGGCCACGCTATGGTCGAACTGTGACGGGTTGATTACGAAGGTCGTTGCAGGCATCCAGTCAATCAAAGAGAGCTTTGCGCAGATCCGATTTTGTTTCCATTCGAAGGCCCAAACACCCGTTCGTCATGGAATTTGAGATCGCCGGATGTCGTTGGGGCGTACCTGTGACCGGTCGGGCGTCCGCTTAGGGTCCAACAGCGCCATTTGCGAGGTCGGCCAGTTACTTCCGGTCTACCCCGATAAGCGGACCACTTCGGAGCCCGCCCGCGCTTCGCAGTCGGGCCAACATCAGACTGCCCCGCACGGGCGTGGCATAAAGCTCTCAGGCTACTCTTTTGGCGACACCGTCCGCAAATAAGCAACGATGGCATCGAGATCGGTAACCGACACCGTGGCATAGATTTCAGGTTCCTGAGGCGGTTCTAAATATTCGGCCCAATGTCTCATGTGGGTCAGAAGGCAATATCCCCGAGGCCGGGTCGGGTTTCCGCTTCGTC
The DNA here is from genome assembly GCF_049949265.1 of Bradyrhizobium genosp. P. NCBI lineage: Bacteria > Pseudomonadati > Pseudomonadota > Alphaproteobacteria > Hyphomicrobiales > Nitrobacteraceae > Bradyrhizobium > Bradyrhizobium genosp. P. The sequence goes on from NZ_CP188195.1 coordinate 8,331,509, forward strand.
CCCGAAAGCGGGCGTCCCGGATTTTAATGAGTACGCGCCCTACTCGCCCCACTCCCGCGCCATCGTTGCGAGCGCGCAGCCCTCGCAATAGCGGGCATCCTTGAAGTCGATCCAGTCGTGCGCATAGACGCGGTCGAGCGGAATGCCGTAGCGCGCGCGCAGCACCTTCACCAGCACCCGCCATGCAGCAATCTGCGCGTCGGTCGGGCCACGGGTGACGTCGGGATAATTGCCGGCGAACTCGACGCCGATCGAGGTGTCCTTGTTCACCTGGTGATAGGTCTTGCTGTTGTCGATGTACTTGTTGTCGTTGCGGTCGGCGCCGTCGGTGTGAGTCAGAACCAGATTGTCCGCGACCGCCCAATAGACCGTGCCGTCGGTTTCGACCCAGACCATGACGCCGCGCCGGGTCGGGTTCTTGTGCTGCTCTTGCGCGCCGAAGCGCGCCGAGCCGGCCGGGCCCTCGGTCTGGTGCACGATGATGTTGCGCCAGGGATGGGAGTTGGCGACGTCGCCCCAGGGCGACAGCCAGACCATCTTCAGCCCGGGGATGTCAGGCGTACCTTGCGAGCGCGCGATGGTGGCAAGGTTGGGCGTTTCGGCAAAGGCCGACGAAGACAGCACGAGTACGAAGAGCGCGGCAAACAGGCGAAGCGTCATGCGGAAAGATCCGATGTCGCCACGCCATAGCACGCTCAGGCGCTCCTGCGCAGCAGCTCGACCATGTCGGGTGCGAGCGGCGGCGCTGATGGCTCGTAGGTCGCGTAGCCGTTCTTGCCGCCCTTCTTGGCGTCATAGAGCGCGTGGTCGGCAGCGGCGATCAGCCGGTCGGGATGCATGCCGATCTCGCGGGACCATTGCGCGACGCCGATCGAGATCGCGATCGGAATGTCCTTGCCGGTGCACTGCTCGGCATCGGCGCGGACGACTTCCAGCACGCGGCGGGCGATCATCCCGCCCTCGCGCAAGGTCGAGGACGGCAACACGATGCAGAACTCGTCGCCGCCGGTGCGGGCCAGCATGTCGCCCGGCCGCAGCCGGGTCTGCGCCATCAGGGTGAAATGCTGCAGGCAGGCGTCGCCGGCGGCATGGCCATGGGTATCGTTGATGGCCTTGAAGCCGTCGAGATCGATCGCCAGCAGTGCGAACGTCTCGCCGCTGCGCTCGGAGCGCGCACATTCCTCGGTCAGCCGCTGCAGCAGGTGACGGCGGTTACCGACGCCGGTCAGGTCGTCGAGCAGCGCGAGGTCGGCGACCTCGTTGCGCAGCCGGTCCATCGCCATCAGCAGGAAACCGAAATTCAGCGCCATCGACAGGAACACCAGCACCAGGATCAGCGCCGCCTGCGCCGCATCGAATTGCAGGTAGGAAAACTCGCCGTCCGGGCGAAGCAGCGCGCCGGTCAGGCGGACGGTGTAGATACCGATAATGATGGTGGCGACGATGCCGGCCAGCCGCGCGCCCGGGCTGACGCGGCCGTTCTCGGGCGACAGCAGCAGCCTGAGCGACAGCGCGATCGGCAGAACCTGCGCCGTCGTGTAGGACAGCATCCGCAGCTGCATGCTGTCGTAGCCGAAGATGAAGATGTTCAAGGCTGCGAAGGTCAATCCGGTGGTCAGCGCGGTACCGCGCCATGTCACGGGCTTGCCGTAGAACCGCTTGATGCCCATCGCGGCAAGGCAGGCGGCGAACACCAGAATCGTGCCGGCCACCAGCAGCGGCAGCAGCGAGTCCGTCATCACCACGCGGAGCGTTGCAAAGGCCGCACCGGTCGCCGCAGCGAACGTGGACGCCGTCCAGAACCGGGCCGCGCCGAATGCGGGATAGCTGTGCGCCACATAGGCCCAGATCAGGCCGAGTGCGAGAAAATTGATAACGAACACCGTCCAAAGCGTCGGAACGCTCAACATTGCCTTCGCGCGAGCCCTTTGGGCCTCGCCTCCCCTGTGATCGAACCGCCCGCCCCTGAGGCGCTCCTCCGACGACAATCCCCGTTGTCTTGCGGACAAGATGCGGCCGCGCCGCTTAACGGACTCTGACCCGCCACCTGCCAATTCATGCTGTGGTTTTGAATTGATGAAGAGCGCGCGCTCGACGTTCGCGCAACGTTAAGCATGACGCGGACGATCGGGCTCTTGCCGACGTCGTGAAGAACTTCGCGAAAAACGTGCCGAAAATGCATAACAGCTGTGGATAACGTGATGACAGCGTCGTGACAGCACGCGGCAGCAGCCTGCGAATCTGCTGAGTTTGTTACTGAGGATGTTGCGAGGCTGGCCCTCCGCCAAGCATGCCTCGGAGTCGCGTTCAATCCATTAAACCCTGAGAGGATACTATGGCTAAGAAAGCGAAGAAGGCGAAGAAGGCGAAGAAGGTCACCAAGAAGAAGAAGGCCAAGAAGTAAACCGATCTCGCCCGGGTAGCGGCTCTTGCCCTGCCCGGGCACCCAGTGCCGGGAAACTGGTTTTAAAAATAGCGGATTTCAAGAACAGCGGGCGCAAGGCCCGCTTTTTTGTTGCCGCCATATCCACTCGGACAGTTAGACGATCAGCGCTCCGCGAAGGCGAGCTTGGCGCCGAGCAGGGCGAAGCCGGCGGCAAAGCTCCGCCGCAGCCACGCCATCGCCTTCGGCCGGGTGATGACGCGGTCGCGCACCGAGGCCGCGAACAGCCCGTAGACCGCAAACACCGCGAAGGTCATCGCCATGAACACGACGGACAGTTCGGTCATCCGCGCCAGCGGATGGGCCTCGTCGACCGCGATGAACTGCGGCAGGAAGGCCAGGAAGAAGATCGACAGTTTCGGGTTGAGGATGTTGATCAGGATCGCGGTGACGATCACCCGTCCGGTCGAGCGCGGCTTGACCTCGGTATCGACGGCAAGGGCCCCGGTTTCGCGCAGCGCCTGCCAGGCCATGTAGAGAAGGTAGGCCACGCCGCACCATTTCAGCGCCGCGAAGGCCACCGCGCTGGTGTGCAGGATGGCGGCAAGTCCGAGCATCGCCGCGATCATCTGCGGCACGATCCCGAGCGTGCAGCCGAACGCCGCCGCCACGCTCGCTTTCGAGCCCCGCGTCAGCGCCACCGCCAGGGTGTAGAGCACCCCGGTGCCGGGCGAGGCAACCACGATCAGCGAAGTCAGCAGGAAGGACGGCGTCATCTCAACCCCTCGGTTCATTCCCGGTGGGCCTTCAAATAGCACGGCGCGGGCGACATCAGCCGCAAATATCACGCCGTCCGTGCCGGCGGAAGCCGGCGCCTGTGCCCCGCCATTCGCCGGTACTGACGATTGCGTTATGAGAACCCGCGCGATCCACCCGCAAGTGCCGTCGCCTTCATCTCGGCGACGCGGATCACGTCCAGCGGCGCCCAGGGCTTGGCCCAGAACGTCGCCCCATCAGGCAGGCGCTGCCGCAGCGGCCGGCCCGAGGTGACGATGACGTCGAGGTCGGGGTTGTATTTCTTCGCGGCATGCGCGAGCTCGACGCCGGTCATGTGCCCGGCCAGCTCGACATCGGTCATCATCAGCACGACCTTATCGCCGGCATCTTGCAGCACCAGTTCAGCGGCCTCAGCGCTCTCGCAGGCGATGACGTCGAATTCGCTCTCCGCCAGCAACAAGCCGATCATCTCGCGCTGCATCGGGTCGTCCTCGACGACCAGCGCCTTTGCTCGAGAGGGCTTCGATTGTCCCATGACTGCGCTTCCTTTGGATGGATCGTCGATTGCAGATTCACACAAGTTAAAGTCCAAAATCGCTGGAAGGTTCGGTTCCAATCTGAGAAAAGCACGGGAACATGCATTATTCTCGTGTTCCGCTGGAGCTGAACCAATGACCGCGATTCGTGGATCCGCCGCCGCCGTGACCGGAGCCGCCAGCGGCATCGGCCGCGCGCTGGCGCTTGAACTGTCGCTGCGCGGCTGCGACCTGGCGCTGGCCGATCGCGACGAGGCCGGCCTGCAGACGCTCGCCGCCGAGATCGGCAAAGCCGGCCAGCGCAAGGTCAGTGTACACCGGGTCGACGTCAGCGAGCCCGCGGAGATCACCGCCTTCGCTGCAGCCGCGACTGCCGCACATCCTGCGCTGAACATCGTCATCAACAATGCCGGCGTCGCCCTGCTCGGCCAGTTCGGCGAGATCGAGCAGGCGGAGATGGAGTGGCTGTTCAACATCAATTTCTGGGGCGTGGTGCACGGCACGCGCGCCTTCCTGCCGCAGCTCGCAAAACAGCGCGAGGCCCATATCGTCAACATCTCCTCGATCTTCGGCATCGTCGCCCCGCCCGGCCAGAGCGCCTATTGCGCAGCCAAATTCGCCGTCCGCGGCTTCTCCGAAAGCCTGCGCCACGAGCTTGCGATCACGGGCAGCCCGGTGAAACTCTCGGTCGTGCATCCCGGCGGCGTCGCCACCAACATCGCCCGCAACTCGCGCACGGGCTCAGGCGTCACCGACAATGCCCGCCGCGTGCAATCGATCGAGCGGTTCGACGCACTGGCCCGGACCACGCCGACCGCCGCCGCATTGCGCATCATCGCCGGCATCGAGAAAAACCAGCCGCGCATCCTGATCGGCAACGACGCCCGCTTCATGGACCTGCTACAACGCTTCCGTCCCGGCACATATTGGAAGGTGATGCAGCGGCAGATCGAGAAGGCCACGGCGAAGGTGGCTGCGGTTGCGGCGAAGTAACTGGTGTCGTCCTGGCGAAAGCCAGGACGACAGCGAAACTGTCGCACGACTTGTGACTCATACAGCGGAGGAGCAATCACCCGCCCAACTGCCCCTTCACGCCGAGCGCCAATCGATAGAGCGGGTCGCTCTTCTCCGACGGATAGAGCGCCGTCTTCGCCACCAGCGGGAAATCGTCGTTCTTCCAGAACGAGGCCGGCGTGAACGAGAACTTCGCGACCAGCCGCCGGCCGAAATCCATCTCGTAGGGAAAATAGTTTTCCTTCTGCTCGTAGCCGGCCATGTCTGGATATTCGCCGAGCAGATAGCCTTCCTGGATATGCGGCCGCACCGCCGAGGGCGGGCAGACGCTGGAGAGGCGCACGATCTGCAGGCCCGCTTCCGCGCTCGCGGTGATCGCGCCGCTCAAATTCGGCACGCCCAGCACGTAGAGGAAGGCTGTATCTGTCTTGGCGAGCGAGGCAAACGATGCGGCGATCCGGATCGAATGCGTGACATCGAGCAGCGGTGTTTCGCAGACCTCGTAATGCTGCAGGATCGACCAGCGCAGGATGCGATGCCGCTTCAGCCGCTCGACGCCGAGCAGTTTTGCCCTTGCATATTCCGCGATCAGGATCTGCTCGGCCCGCGCCAGCGCCGCGAACCGCGCGACCAGCGTGGCGCGATCCGGATTACGGCCCATGCCGCGAAACAGCGTCGGCTTCAGGGAAGAGTTGCGCTTGACGTTCCTGAAGTCGCCGCCCTGACCGCGAAACAGCAGCACATGGTCGCGGTTGAGGAATTGCAGCTCCGCGATCTTGGTCGCAAGCTCCAGATAGGAGCCGACGCGATGGCCTGCGCCCTGCCGGACCGCCGTGTTCTTCGCGATCTGGCATCCCCGGCGGTCGAAGAACGACCAGATCTTTTGGCTGCCGATGGTTTCCATGGGGTGCCCCGATGCTACCAGCCGTCATTGCGAGGAGCGAAGCGACGAAGCAATCCATCGTTCCGCATATGCTGACAGATGGATTGCTTCGCTTCGCTCGCAATGACGGTCGAGGCGGAAGCGGCCCTCACCGCCCCACGAGCTGATCCGCAAAATACCCGATCGTCTTGCGATAGATCACCGCCCGGTTCCACTCGCGCATCGCCTCGAAATTCGCGGTGCCTTCGCCATAGGGCGCGCCCATCTTGAAGCCGTTGGTGTGGAGCAGGTTCGCCGTGGACGCCAGCACGTCAGGCACCGAGTGGCGTAGATCGACACGGCCGTCGCCGTCGAAATCGACGCCATACTTGATGTAGGACGACGGCAGGAATTGCGTCTGGCCGATCTCGCCGGCATAGGCGCCGATCAAATCGTTGAGACGGAGATCGCCGCGCTGCACGATCTTGAGCGCCGCCAGCAATTCGCCCTGGAACAAATCTGTGCGGCGGCAATCATGCGCCAAGGTCGCGAGCGTGCGGATCACGGGTAATTTGCCCATGTCGCCCTTGCCGAAATCGGTCTCGAGCCCCCAGATCGCGACCAGGATCTGGCGCGGCACGCCATACTGCTGCTCGATCTTCGAAAGCAGCGCAGCATGCCGCTGCAACAGCGCGCGCCCGCCATTGATGCGGCCGGGCCCGACGCGGGTCGAGACATACTGCTCGAACGTCTTGTTGAAGGTGTAACGCTGCCGCCGGTCGAAGGCGAGCACACCTCCATCCTCCGTCACGCCGCCGAGCGCGGACGAGATCACGTCCTGCGAGATGCCCGCCGCGGCGGCTTCCTGCGAGAAGGACTGGACGAAGGTGTTGAAAGGACCGCCGCAGCGGGCGGCGTAGGAGGGGGTGGCGGCAACAAGAGCGCCAAGGAGAGCCAGCAAACGAAATTTGAGCATATTGATTTTCCGAAAGGACCACGCGCTTCGATCATGCCATGCGGGTGGCTTCGCGGTCAAAAGCACGACTTCACGCTGTGAGCTGCCGCTCCAGCTCCGCAAAGTCCATCTCCGCCCAGCGCTCGCAAATCTTGCCCTCCCTGATCCGCCAGAACGTCATGCCGCGGAATTCGACGTGCTTGCCGGTCCTCGGGATGCCGCGCCAAGGCGCTCGGTGGATGCCGCGCCAGATGAAGCGGCCGGCAACGATGTCGCGTTCGGCGACCAGGCATTCGGCGACGACGGACAGATTCGCGAAGGCTTCGTGCAACATGATGGAGTACGCAATCACCTCGTCGGTGCTCATCATCTTGCCCGAGGCGTGGTCGAAGAAATCGGGCGTGAGGTGGCTGCGGATCGCGTCGAGATCGAGGCGGTTGGTCACGGCCTCGCAATGCGCGAGCACCAGCGCCTTGTTGGCGTCGAGGGTGGCGTTGGACATCTGGAATGGCTTCCAAGGGAGGCGAGTTGCAGAAATGGCAAGATGCGCCTCATACGCGAATCGGCGGTGGCAGCGCAAGTGACGATGGTCAGAAAACTCGGGACTTTCACTGCGGCAAAGTGGAAAGAGTGGCGGCCTTTCGCGTGCGGTTCGGATCGCACCCGATGCGAAACCGGACTCGGGCGGGACTGGTCACGAACCGCGCACGGCTTCGTCGCTGGCATACAAGCGGCGACATAGGCCGGGGAGCGATGCCCGCGATCTGCGCGCGCATCGCCAGCCATCGAGACGGGGCGGTTGTTTCGGTTACCACCTCGCAAGGGTCTGCCGTGCAGGGCAGATCGGCGGGGAAGGCTGCGTAATTTGCTTTGACAGCGCCGTCGCTATCGGGGACAAGCCCGCATGCCGAAAAAACCCGGGACCAATCCCAAAGGCGAGTTCGCCTTCTTCAACGTCTTCTATGAAGACGGCTCGCAGCGTTCCAACCGCCGGGTGCCGGCCGAACTGCTCGGCGGGCTCGACGGCGACGAGCCGGCGCGCGGCTTCATCATGGAACAGGACCGCGAGATCGGCGAGAAGGCCGGCCGCCCGCCGCTCGCGATCAAGAGCATCGAGCGGGTCGGGGCGAAGAAGAAGTAGCGGCGGTCGCGGCGTCAGGCAGTGAAGTCTCGGCGGGCGTGTTGCGCTCGCCTTCAATGATCAGCGGAGCAAGCGGCACCCCTCTCCCCGCCCTCCCCCGCAAGGGGGGAGGGAGCCCGTCCGTTGGTGGCTCCCTGACTTGAAGAGGTGAGGCCGTGCCGGGCAAAGTCGTAACATCACGTCCGATCAGGTGAGGCGAGCAGGGCTGCTAAGGCTCACTCCCCCCTTGCGGGGGAGGGTTGGGGAGGGGGGCGGCCGCGGGCGCTGGCGTGAGACGTTTGATGCGACCTTACAAAAGAAAACGGCGGGCCTCGGCCCGCCGCTTTGTTTCGATGGATTGCCGGGTCATTTTGGCGAAGACGCGCTCCGCGCTTTTGCCCGGCAATAAAAAAATCAGTTATCCAGGAACGACCGCAGCTTCCGCGACCTCGACGGATGCTTCAGCTTGCGCAGCGCCTTCGCTTCGATCTGACGAATGCGCTCTCTGGTCACCGAGAACTGCTGGCCGACTTCTTCCAGCGTGTGGTCGGTGTTCATGCCGATGCCGAAGCGCATGCGGAGCACGCGTTCTTCGCGGGGAGTGAGCGAGGCCAGCACGCGCGTGGTGGTCTCGCGCAGGTTCGACTGGATCGCGGCATCAATGGGGAGGATCGCGTTCTTGTCCTCGATGAAATCGCCGAGGTGCGAATCCTCTTCGTCGCCCACAGGCGTCTCGAGCGACAGCGGCTCTTTCGCAATCTTGAGAACCTTGCGGACCTTCTCCAGGGGCATGCCGAGCTTCTCGGCGAGTTCCTCTGGCGTCGGCTCGCGGCCGATCTCGTTCAGCATCTGGCGCGAGGTGCGGACGATCTTGTTGATCGTCTCGATCATGTGCACGGGGATGCGGATGGTGCGGGCCTGGTCCGCGATCGAACGGGTGATCGCCTGCCGGATCCACCAGGTGGCGTAGGTCGAGAACTTGTAGCCGCGGCGGTATTCGAACTTATCGACCGCCTTCATCAGGCCGATATTGCCTTCCTGGATCAGGTCGAGGAACTGCAGGCCGCGGTTGGTGTACTTCTTGGCGATCGAGATCACGAGACGGAGGTTGGCTTCCACCATCTCCTTCTTGGCCTGACGAGCCTCCCGCTCGCCCTTCTGCACGCCGTGCACGATCTTGCGGAATTCGCCGATCTCGAGCCCGGTCAGCGCGGCCAGCGACTGGATCTCGTGGCGCAGCTCCTTGATGCGGTCCTTCTCGTGATGGACGAAGTTCTTCCAGCCTTTTGCGGACAGCTTCGAGACACGGTTGAGCCAGCGGGGGTCGAGTTCGGACCCCTGATAGTTACGCAAAAAGTCCTCGCGGGCGACGCCGTGGCTGTCACCCAAACGCAGCAGGCGGCCCTCGAACGAGACCAGCTTCTTGTTGATGTCGTAGAGCTGCTCGACCAGCGAATCGATGCGAGCCTGGTTGAGGCGCAGCGACTTCACCTCGACGATGATCTCGTCCTTCAGCTTCTTGTACTTGCGCTCCTGCGATGGCGACAGCGTTTCGCTCTGCAGCTGGTTGGCAATATCCTGCTCCTGCAGGCGGCGCAGCTTCTTGTACTCGGACGCGATCTTGTCGAAGGTCTCGACCACCTTCGGCTTCAGCTCGGCCTCGATGGCGGCGAGCGACATCTGGTTCTCGAACTCGTCGTCGTCCATGTCGGATTCGGCCGCGGCCTCGCCCGGATCCTTTTCCTCGCCCTCGGGCGTGGCGCCGGCAGGCACGGCGCGGAACGGGGTCGGCGACGGCGGCGCGGCCGGCGGCGCGACATGCGCGGGCGCGGTCACATCAGCACCGTTGCCATTGACTTCCGCAGCAGTACCATCGGCGCCGGGAGCGGCGATCAGGTTCGGATTGATGCCGCCCTTGGATTCGGGGCCGGCATAGGTGGCTTCGAGATCGATGATGTCGCGGAGGAAGATCTTTCCTTCGTTCAGTTCATCGCGCCAGATGATGATGGCCTGGAACGTCAGTGGGCTTTCGCAGAGGCCGGCGATCATCGCCTCGCGGCCGGCCTCGATGCGCTTGGCAATCGCGATTTCGCCTTCGCGGGACAGCAGCTCGACGGTGCCCATCTCGCGCAGATACATGCGCACGGGATCGTCGGTGCGCTCGCCCGGCTCCGACTTCTTGACCTCGGTGACGGCCTTCTGCGTGACCTCGACGAGTTCGTTGTCGGTCTCGTCGTCGCCGTCGTCCTTGTCGTCCTCGCCTTCGGTGTCCTCGGCCTCGGTGACATTGATGCCCATGTCGGAGAGCATCGACATGATGTCTTCGATCTGTTCGGGCGAGGTGGTGTCGGAGGGCAGCACTTCGTTGAGCTGATCGAAGGTCACGAAGCCGCGCTTCTTGGCCTGCTTGATCATCTTCTTCACCGCGGCATCCGACAGGTCGAGCAACGGCGACGGCGCGTCGGCGGAATCCTTTTCAGGCGTATCCGCTGCCTTGTCGTCTTTTTCCTTGTCCTTAGCCTGCAGCGTCTTTGCCTTGGTGGCCATTCACTAAGCTCCCGAAACGCGGTCATGCAAAATGGCGCGAAGCGCGCACATCCGCACGATATCTAGAGTTACTCTCGACGCGCAAAGGGCGGCGCAATCCTCGCCACCCCTGTCATCCGTCTCGATGGTGTCCATCTGCAAATAGCCGCGAGGCTATTAAGTTTCGCTTAACCCTGTTTTTGCAGCCAAACCATGGAATTGGCGAGTCTTTTCGCAGGTTTGGTTCGCGCCGTCCGCATCATTTTTTCATCAGACACTGCGCTGGAACCGGCCCGATAATTCGCCGAACCCCTCAATCAGGGCCTCGGTCCCATCGGCTTCTGCCATCCGGGCCTGGATATCCTGCAGCCATGCCAGATTGGCTTCGCTGGAATCTTCAGCCAAAGCCACTTCCGCGTCCTTCATTTCCCTAAGTAAGGCGTGGGTTTTCTGATGCAAGGCAACGAGTTGGCGCCAGGTCGATAAAACATCCTCCCGCGCCGCGCCGGTCCTTGCACCCCACACCGCCTGGGTTGTGATCGCGCGCTCAACCCTTTGAAGTACTTGAGAAAATCCGCCTGCTTCGAGGTCAGCGCGCATTTTCTCGGCCTGCTCCTCCTCGTCGGGTGAATGATGATGATCGTTGGCGAAGGCGGCGATGATGCCGGCGCGGAGCTTGTGGGCCTCGGGATGGGCCAGTTCGAGGGCGGCTACTTCCTCCAGATGGTCGTGCAGCAGCCAGGGGTGGTTGATCAGGGATTCGAGGATCAACGCCTCGCGGCGGGAGATCGCGCTGCGCTGGCCGCGCATGATCGGGCTGTTGGCCAGTTGCGCGCTGGCAGCCTGGTAGGGGCCACGGGCAAGGCCTGACGTCGCGCCCTTCTGGGGAAAACGGCCGCCCTGGGGGGATCCGCGGGGCGCAAACTGGCGAGGTGATTCGCGGCCTCCGCCGCCGAAATTGCCTCGATTATTGCCCCTGTTATTTCCTTGATAATTTCCTTGATAGTTTCCTTGGCCATAGAAGCCGCGGCCGCTCTCAGGGGCAAAGGTGCGCTGCAGACGCTCCTGCATGTCCTGGCGGTAGTAGCGGCGCAGCACCTCGTCGCGGATGCCGTTGGTCATTTCACCGATGCGGGCTTCGAGCGCGGCGCGGCGTTCCGGCGTGCCAAAGCTGCCGCCCTCGATCTCGCGCGACCAGATCATGTCGGCGAGCGGGCGCGCCGCTGAGACCACCTCCTCGATCGCGCCACGGCCGCCCGAGCGCGCGAGATCATCGGGGTCCTGCCCCTCCGGCAGCATTGCGAAGCGCAGGCTCTTTCCCGGCTTGAGCTGCGGCAGAGCAAGGTCCGCCGCACGATACGCCGCCTTCTGTCCGGCGCGGTCGCCGTCAAAACAAAGGATCGGCTCGTCCGCCATCTTCCAGAGCAGCGCGAGCTGGTTTTCGGTCAGCGCCGTGCCGAGCGGCGCGACGGCGCCGGGGAAGCCCGCGGTGACCATGGCGATGACGTCGACATAGCCCTCGACCACGATCAGGGCGCTGCCGTCATGGGCGGCCTGCCGCGCGGTGAACAAATTGTAGAGATTGTCGCCCTTGTGAAACAGCGGGGTTTCCGGCGAGTTCAGATATTTTGCCGGAACGTCCTTCTCGAGTGCGCGCCCGCCGAAGGCGATGACGCGGCCGCGGGCGTCCGTGATCGGAAACATCACGCGGTCGCGGAAGCGATCGAACGGCACCGGCTTGTCCTCGCCTGATACCAGCAGCCCCGCCTCCACCATGTCCTCGGTCGAGATGCCCTGCGCGCCGAGATGCTCCTTCAGCGCGAAGCGATCCGGCGGCGCGTAGCCCAAGCGGAACTGGAGCTGCGTCGCCGGCGTGATGCCGCGGTCGGCGAGGTAGCCGCGCGCTTTGGCGCCGTTGCGCGAGGCCAGCGTGTCGGCAAAGAATTTCGCGGCCAGTTCCATTACGTCATGCAGCGTGCGGCGGCGCTGCTCGTGGCGCGCCGCATCGGGGGTCGCCGCCGGCACCGCCATCCCCGCCATCGACGCCAGCCGCTCCACGGCTTCCGGGAAGGTAACGCCCTCGGTCTCCATCAGAAAATCGAAGATGTTGCCGTGCCGGCCGGAGGAGAAGTCGTGATAGAAGCCCTTCTGGTCGTTGACCGTGAAGGACGGCGATTTCTCCTGCTGGAACGGCGACAGCCCCTTCCACTCGCGCCCGGCCTTTTTGAGCTTGACGCGCTTGCCCACGACTTCCGAAACCGGAAGCCGGGCACGCAACTCATCGAGGAATTCGGGCGTGAAGCGCATCAGGGTGATTTAGGGGCTCGAGCGACGAATCGCGGACAACCGGCTAGCCATATAGTGGCACGGCCCGGTGTGACGAAGAATGTCAGGTTTTTCCGGGCTATTCACAGGCGTGCTTGCCCCTTCCCCGGTTCCGGGGTTGGATGGGGTCATGTTCACGACGTTCAGGGGCGGGCAGAGCGGCGGCTGGAAGGTCACTTCGGTCGCGCGGGTCAAGGGCGAGACGCTGCCGAAGGTCGCGGCGCTGTCGATCAGTGCCAGCGAGGCGATCGCGCTGCCGCTATTACCGTCGCAGACCTCGTGGCGGCTCGCCGGCGTTGCCAGCCATCTGCGCTACACCGAACGGGCTGAGAAGGAGCAACTCGCCGCCGTGCCGGCCGGGCTCGGCCGCAGCGAGGCGACCCATGCGGCGCTGATCCCGATCAAGAAATCGGCGGCCTGGTGGGAGTTGCCCCAGGAAGAGCGGCGCAAGATCTTCGAGGACAAGTCGCACCATATTGCCGGCACGATGAAATATTTGCCGGCGATCGCGCGGCAGCTCTACCATTCGCGCGACCTCGGGATGCCCTTCGACTTCCTGACCTGGTTCGAATTCGCGCCCGAACACGCGAGTCTGTTCGAGGAGTTGGTCGGGACACTGCGCGCCACCGAAGAGTGGAGCTATGTCGAGCGCGAGGTCGATGTCCGCGTGATGCGGGAAGACTGAAGTCCCCTCCTCGTCATGTCCGGGCATGACGGAGAAACTCCTAAAGCGCGATGAGTTTTGGTCGAATCGGTCCGCGGCGGTTTCGGTTCACCTCTCCCCGCCGGGGAGAGGTCGGCGCAAAGCGCCGGGTGAGGGTTCTTGCCTTCTCGATAGACCGTGACCCCTCACCCGATTTGCTGCGCAAATCGACCTCTCCCAAGGGAGAGGTGAACCTTCGGCGCCGGTACAACCCGACCTTATCTCGTCGTCCGTGAAGAGCGGCTAAGCGATTGAGCTAGAATCGCATTTGTCGTTGTGGACTGTTTTGCGATTGCAGGGTTTTGATGCTTCGAGCATCGGAACCCTGCAATTTCATTTTCAGGATTCCGTCGAATCGCCAGTCATGATTCCGTCGTCGCATCGGAGGTGGCAATGCGACCGAAGAAGCACAGGACGACGGGATCGGGCGATCTGTTCCGGGCCAGGCTGGACCAGATCATCAATATGAAGCACGAGCTGGTTCAGCTCGCCGGCAAAGTCGATTGGGACTGGATCGACGGTGAGATCGCGCCGCTCTATAGCGAGAACGGTCGGCCAGGCATCGCGACCCGATTCATGATCGGGCTGCTGTTGCTCAAGCACATTTACGGCCTGTCCGATGAGGGGGTGTGCGAGCGCTGGGTCCACGACCCGTACTTCCAGTTCTTCACCGGCGAAGAGTTCTTTCAGCACGCCTTCCCGCACGAGCGCTCGGACCTGAGCCACTGGCGCAAACGGCTCGGCGACAAGCTGGAGCTGTTGCTGGCCGAGAGCTTGCGGGTGGCGCACGAGGCCGGCGCGTTACGCAGCCAGGACCTCAAGCGGGTCACGGTCGGTCGAGTAGCCCCGGGGAATTGCACCCCGAGGCTCTCACGAAACCGGACGTGAACCTCTCGATTCATCCGGCTTCTATCTTCCAGCCGCAGGTCGAATGCCGACTCGCCACAAATAGAGCAGGTTCGGATCGCGCTGTGCGAGCCGTCCCAACCAATATACTGAGGCGACTTTCCGGCCTTTCAACCGCTTGTATTTCCGCCTCGTCCAACGGGCGAGCGCGTCGTTAACGTGACGAAGGACGTTGACACATTCTGTCCGGTAAAACCGTCCATAATAGTTCAGCCATCCTTGCACGACAGGATCAATCAGCTTGGCGAGTTCTTCAAGACTCCAGTGGTTTCGCGTCGAACCCAGTCGCCATGAGCGAATGGTTTGTCGGATTCCTTTGGCAGCCTTGTTGCTGATTGCCGGGAGGAAGTTGAGGAACTTCTCGCCCTTTCGATCGCGAGCGCTGCGCGGCTGGAAGGTGTAGCCAAGGAAGTCGAACGAGATGTGTTCGCATTCCTTTCTCCGTTTATTATCCTTGCAGTAGACGATCCGGGTTTTCTCCGGGTGGAGCTCCAGACCGCATTCCGTAAGACGTTTTCGGATCGCCTCCATCACGGTTCGAGCCTCGCTTTCAGTTCTGCAATGGACTATCGCATCGTCAGCGTATCTTTCGAAACACAAACAAGGGAAGGTTCGCTGCATCCAGTGATCGAATGCATAGTGCAGAACCAAATTTGCGAGCAGCGGTGAAACCACTGAACCCTGAGGGGTTCCGCGTGTTCTCTCCACAAGGATTCCGTCTTCTTTCTCCACGGGAGCTTGCAGCCACCGCTTTACGTAGAGACGAATCCAACTCAGTTCCGTGTGGTGGGCGACGGCCTTTTCGATCAGGTGCCAAGGAATCGAGTCGAAGAACGACTTGATATCAAGGTCGATAACCCAGTCGAATTTCCAGCAACGCTTTCGCGCTGTCCCGACTGCGTCAAGCGCCGAACGGCCGGGCCGATAGCCATAGGAGTCGGGATGGAATATTCGTTCCATCGTCGGCTCCATAACCATCTTTGCAACCGTCTGAGCCACGCGGTCAGCTATAGAGGGTATTCCTAACGGTCGCTTCCCTCCATTAGCCTTGGGAATTTCCACGAGACGGACGGGAGGCGGAAAGTATGTCCCCGACGACATTCGATTCCAGATCTTGTAGAGGTTTCTCTTCAAGTCCTTTTCGAATTCCTCGATGGAGACCCCGTCCACACCCGCTGACCCGCGGTTCGCTTTCACCTGTTTCCAAGCTTCCCAAACGAGATGCTTGGGGATCTGATACGACTTTGCCTCAGTCATCGGCTCCTCCCGTTTCCGGTTGGCCTGTGACTTTGGCTGGAAGATCGGGTCCCTTCGCTCCGCCCGTATTACCGGGCCTCATCACTATTACGAACCCGTCCGCCCCTGCGTCGCGCATTGGTACTCTGCCCTCGGCGGGTCCGCCGCCTTTGGGGTCTCCCTTGGCATCGCGACGCAGGTTCCCATGTTCCGCGCAAGAGCCTGCCATCGGGATCACGCCGCCTCTACACCGGTTGCCGCTCGGCCAATAGACAGGCTCTCGCCGCGCTTGATCCCAGGAGGTGGTATCGCCCCTGGTTTCGACAACACCTGAACTGTACTTTCGATGCATCATCGGCGGTTTACTTGCGTTCGTCTTCCCGTGGCTCACCTGACGGGCTGATCGCCCGCCTTTTCCAGCAACGCTCACCACCTCAGCCATTGAGCTAAAGCAGCTTGTGGCGGTTTGGACTCTGATCCTGCAATCCGAGTCCGAGGGACCTGCCCTCATCTCTTGCGCAGCAAGGCTGCTCGAAAGATGGTCTACATATTCAACCTCCTTCTTCGCGCCGTCATGGCGCACATACCACCGTGCAGCCGAAGGCGATCACCTTCCCGACCGATGCCAAGCTGCTGCACGCGGCGATCAAGGGGCTCAACCGCCTGGCGAGGAAGCACGGGGTCAAGCTGCGGCAGTCCTACCTTCGCATTGCCAAGACCGCGGCAATGATGGCGGGGCGCTACGCCCATGCCAAGCAATTCAAACGGCATCAGCGGCAGTTGCGCATCCTGCGTAGCCGGCTGGGCCGGATCATCCGCGATCTCCGCCGCAAGATCGAAGGTCAGGCTGTGATCGAGAACGCGTTCGCCCTCCCGCTCAGCCGGGCTTCGCAGATCCGCTCGCAGCAGCAACGCCAGCGCGGCTGGAAGCTCTATTCCTTCCACGCCCCGGAGGTGGAGTGCATCGGCAAGGGCAAAGCAGCCGCGCCTTACGAGTTCGGCGTCAAAGCCTCCATCGTCACCAACAACCGCCTGGCTCCTGGGGGCCTGTTCGTGCTGCACGCCACGGCGCTACCCGATAACCCGTACGACGGTCATACCTTGCAGGACGTCATTGACCGCACCGAGACACTCACCGGCTGCGCGATCGAGCGGGCCTATGTCGACAAGGGATACCGCGGTCACAACGCACAAAATCCCCGCCGAATCTTCATCTCTGGCCAGAAGCGCGGCGTCTTCGGTGTCATCAAGCGCGAGCTGCGCCGCCGCTCCGCCATCGAACCCATCATCGGACACCTGAAGACCGATGGTCACCTCGGCCGCTGCTACCTCAAAGGCCGCGCCGGCGATGCGGCTAACGTCATCCTCTCAGCCGTCGGCCACAACTTCCGCCGCATCATCGCCTGGCTAAGGGCTCTTTGGTGCCTGATCCTGACCACCCTCATCGCTGCCGCCAGCGACCGCTCTCCGCTTAATTCGGTTTCTTAACGGACGACTATCTCATCGCGCGCTAGTGCTCCAGGAATCTTCCGGACTCGATCAGCGGCAAGTCCCTCACCGGCCAGTTGTAGATATACGTCCACGCCTCGCCCACGCTGCCGTCGGCGAGCGTGACCGGCAACATCTCCCTGATATATTCGGTCGGCGGCGCAAAACCCTCGCCACAGGCTTCATACATGTCGAACTCGCGCAGCATCACCTCGGGCCCGCGCAGGCGGAACAATTCGCCATGCACGACATCGGCTGCACCGTCCGACTTAACCAGACCGGGATAGTGCTTCACCAGATAGAGCCGGCCGCGGCACTGCGCCGCGCCGAGGAAGTCCGCATTGGCCGACAGCAGCTTCGCCATCGGATGGTCGAAGCCGCGCATCAGCGTGCCGTAGACGAAGAGCAGGTCGGAGATCATGGGAGCAATCCTAGGCGGCCGCCACTTCATCGGTGACGACGACGAATTTCGCCAGCGTCATGCGGCCGAAACTGGTGGTGAGCGCGACGTCGGCGGCGTCGCGGCCGGTCCCCATCAAGATGCGGCCGATCCGCGGCACATTGTGGCGGGCGTCGAAGGTGTACCATTGGCCGGAGAGATAGACCTCGAACCAGCCGGAGAAATCCATCGGCGCGGGATCCGGCGGCACGCCGATGTCGCCGAGATAGCCGGTGCAGTAGCGCGCCGGGATGCCCATGCAGCGGCACAATGTGAGCGCGAGATGCGCGAAGTCGCGGCAGACGCCGGTGCGCTGCTCGTAGACGTCGTGCGCCGATTTCATGTGATGGGCATGCTCGTAGCCGAAGGTGACGTGGTTGTGCACGAACTCCACGATCGCCTGCACCCGCGCCCAGCCCAGCGGCGTCGCGCCGAACAGCGACCAGGCGATGTCGGTCAGCTTGTCGGTCTCGCAATAGCGGCTCGGCATCAGATAGAGCAGCATGTCGTCGGGCAGTTGCTCGATCGGCAGCTGCTGCGCGGCCGGATTGACCACGTCCGGCAGGCCGGAATCGCGCACCAGCGCATCGCCGTGGAAGGTGACGCCGCCGGCGGGCGCAACAAGACGTCCGCAAACATTGCCAAAACTGTCGCGATAGAAGCCGATCGGCACGCCGGGCGCGGTGACGATATGCTCGGTGCCGACGATGTCGGCGTACCGCGAGGGATGGATCGACAGCATGATCACCATCGGCGTCGGTTGGGCGGCCGTGTAGGTGATCTCGAAGCCGACCTTGATCTGCATCGTCAGGCCGTCTCCCACTCCGCATCCTCGCCGACCGAGACGACGTTGATGTCGACATCCATGTGCTGGAACGCGTCCGCCGGGCCGAGATAGACCCCGTGCAGCGGAATCGCCTGGCGCGGATCGCGGGCGACGGCGACCCGGATCAAGTCGCGGGTGCCGACGATGCCATTGGTCGGATCGAACTCGATCCAGCCGGCGTTCGGCAGATAGACCTGTACCCAGGCATGCGTCGAGCCGCCGCCGACATAGCCATGCGCGCTGTCGCTTGCACTCGCCAGATAGCCGGAAACGAAACGCGCGGCGATGCCGAGCCGGCGCAGCGCCTCGATCATGAACAGCGCGTAGTCTCGGCAGGTGCCGGATTTCGTCTGCAGCGTGTCGAGCGGATGCTGGGTGCCGTGCTCATGGCGCTTGCGATAGCGGAAGCTCTCGCGAATGCCGTGCGTCATGTCGCTCAGGATGTTGAATGTCGGCGTCGGCGCCACGATGTCGAGGAAGCGTCGCGCCCAGGCCGACAGTTCGCCGTTCGGATCGCCATATTGCGGCGTGATGAACTGCTGCAGGTCGGGGAATTCCTCGTCGTCGTAGAGGAACGGATAGAAATAGGCGCGATCGTCCGGCGTCAGCGCGAACTCGTGCGCCGGATTGTGCTCCACCGTCGCGGTCGAGACAAAGGACAGCGCATCGGCGCGCTCGTCGAAATTCGCGATCGCGACGCTGTTGCCGAATACGTCGTGGATCCAGCGCAGCGACATCGGCTGCGGATCGATCACAAGCTCGCTGCCGAGCACGCGCAGATCATGGCTGTCGCGCGGGCGCAGCATGATGCGGTGCTCGCCAAACGCTACCGGGCGCTTGTAGCGATAAACGGTCTTGTGATGGATAGTCAGCAGCGGCATCGTCGAACAATCATCGTTATTTCGGACCGTCTAATCTATAGGGAATGCTGCTCATTTCCAGACCGGCATGCCGCCCGAATAGGCAAAACTGAGGAAAAGCCCCTTGAATCGCGTCGGTGATCCCACTTTTCTGCTCGCAAGGACCGATGTTCCGCCGGTTCTCGAACGCAATCCCGCCAGCCACTCGCCGTTCCTCTTCACCTGCGATCATTATGGCCGGCTGATTCCCTCTTCGCTCGGCGATCTCGGCCTGCCCGAAAGCGAGCTGGTACGGCACATCGCCTGGGACATCGGCATCGCCGGCGTCGCCGAGCAACTTGCCGACCTGCTCGGCGCGCATCTGATCGCGCAGCGCTATTCGCGGCTCGTGATCGACTGCAACCGCCCGCCGCATGTCGCAAGCTCGATCCCGCTGATCAGCGAAGCCACCACCGTATCAGGCAATGAAGGCCTGTGCCGTGAAGACGCCGAGGCGCGCCGCGCACAGATCTTCGATCCCTATCACCGCCGCATCGACGAGATCATCGACGCGCGCGCGCAGCAGGGCATGCCGACGGTGCTGGTGTCGCTGCATAGCTTCACGCCTGTCTATGCCGGCATCGCGCGGCCCTGGCACATCGGCACGCTCTATCACCGCGACACGGTGCTGCCGCCATTGCTGTTGAGACATCTGCGCAACGAGAGCGATCTCGTGGTCGGCGACAACGAGCCCTATGCGGTCAGCGACGAGACCGACTACACAATCCCTGTGCATGGCGAGAAGCGCGGCCTGATGAACTCCGGCATCGAGATCCGCCAGGACCTGATCTCCGACCAGGCCGGCGAGACGGCGTGGGCCGATCGGCTGGCGCGTATTCTCGGCGAGATCGAAGCGACGCTGCGCAGGGAAGCGTTGATCTAGCGTACGATGAAGTCAGGTTGAGCCGGTCTTGTAGCAGACTGGCTGCACCTCTCCCGCTTGCGGGTGGGTGCTCTCTCCGCAATGTGACTCGTGGAGGGAGCCCCCACCCCAGCCCTCGCAAGCGGGAGAGGGAGCGCACTGCCTTCACGACAACTACTCAACCTAATCTCATCACGCTTCAGCGAATGGCCGCCACTCAGCCGAGATCGTGCAGATCCTTGCCAAGCGGCGGCGTCAGGCGAAACGACGAGAACACCACCTTCAGTCCGGCCCGCTCGGGGGTGCAGGCCATCGGTCCGACAAGGTAGGAGTCCGCCTTGGGGAACGGTGCGAGCCGCATCAGCGGCCAGAGCTTGCCGTCGACTGAGGTCTGCAAGCGAAGCACGCCGTTCGCGACGGTCGCGCGCAGCCGGAAGTCGCTGGCATCGTGCCCATAATGCGCCGTCGCCCAGTCCGATCGCCCGTCGGTCAGAACGCTGCCAAGCATGGCATGGCCGTCGGAGAACTCGATCCCGGCCTTGACCCAATGCTGTGCGTCGATGCGCACCATGATGCCCGCCTGGTCGTAGAGCGCGCGAAAGTCGCCCTGCACCCGCAGCTCGGCGGTGAATGCCTCGCCGGTCCGGAAGCCGAGAAAATGTCCGCTGTCGCGGTTAAAGCCGTAGTGAGTCTCGCGCCAGAAGTCGGTGGCTTTGTCGGTGATGATCTCAAGGCTGCCGTCCTGTGCGGACCATCGTTCCGGTTCGTTCAGCCATACACCGTCGCTTCTGCGCAGGATCGAGTTGTGCATGTCAGCCCGGTTACCGAGCCCGTGTCAGCGCGAGCCAGATGCCGCCGCCGATCATGAAGCCGCCGGAGATGCGCGACATCAGCCGCGTCCGTTCCTTGGAGAAGAATTTTCGGGCGCGGCCGGCCAGCAACGCATAGGCCCCGTCGGTCAATACGGCTGTCGCCATGAAGGTGATGCCGAGCAGCGCCACCTGCGGAACATGGGGTTTGTCCATGTCCATGAACTGCGGAATGAAGGCGCCGAAGAACACCAGCACCTTCGGGTTCGACAGCAGCACCAGGAAGCCCTGCAGGAAGAAGCCACCGCGCGGCGGTGGCGGCGTCTCGTCGGTGCCGACGCCCTCGACCGGCGAGCGGATCAGCTTGATGCCGAGCCAGACCAGATACGCCGCACCGGCAAAGCGCACCCAGTCGAACCAGTAGCCCATGGTCGCCATCATCGAGGTCAGGCCGACCGCGACGATCCCGATCACGATCGCGAGCCCCACTTGCGCACCGAGCACATTGGTCATTGCGGCGCGCGTGCCGTAGCGCAGGCCGTTGGCGATGACCATCGTGACGATCGGACCGGGCAACAGCGCCAGCGCAATGCAGGCGGCGACGAAGGCGAAATAGGCTTGCAGGGACATGGAGGACTCTTGGGTTTATTTCGGGGCATTATGCATGTTGGGGACGCAGATGGAAGCGGCTGAGCCCCTCAGCCCGCTCTTGCGGGGTCGAGACGAGCGAAGCTCGCTCTTAGAGGGTTGGGGTGAGGGGTCTCTCCGCGGGTCTTGCGTAAGTCGTTGGACCTGTACCCCCTCACCCGGATCGCATCTGGCGATGCGATCCGACCTCTCCCCGCAAGCGGGGCGAGGTGAAGAAAGCGCCGACTGCTTAGCCGCCCTCCATTGCTGCAGTCATCCATCGTTTCAGTTCGGCAGACTCCAGGAACTTCAGCGCCAAGCGCTGCACATCCGCCGCATCGCCGCTGCCCTGCGCGGCCGCCACCAGCAGGTCGCAGCGGTGCGACACGGCGATACCGATCGCGGTGCGCTTGCCGTCAGGCATCTCGATACCATACGCCCTGATCCGTCCGGGCATGTCGGCGACATCAACGACATCGCCGGCCTTCAGCGGCGCAAAGCGCGCGCTGATCATGTCGATATCGGCGACGCGGTCGACCTCGTCGTCATCGGCGACGCCGCTTCCGCAGTTGCAGAAGCCGAGCTTGGGCCGGACGTAGACCTCGACATCAGCGCCGCAAGCCGTGGTGTCGCAGCGGAAGGCGCGGCCGGCGGGCCAGCCGTCGCGCGGGAACGGCCAGACGATCTCGTGCCACTCGCCGGCGCGCGGCGGCGCCATCTCGTAAGCTGCCACAGCCGAAAGGCCGCCGAGCGCCAGAGACATCGCCGCGATGACGGGCCACAAGCGCATCACGCCCTCACGGCAGGCCGGCGACGGTGCGCGCATCGCCGGTCAGTTCGAGAATGTGCAGGCCGGTGTTGGCGCGGTCGACGATGTAAATGTAGCCGCGCTCATCGGTCTCGACATTGTTGGTCTGGATCGCGACCTTGCAGCGGTCCTTGCCACCGATGGTGACGCAGCGCTTGTCGGTCGCGGATGTGATCGATGGGATGAAGTAACCGACTTCCCTGGGGTGATAGGGATCGCGGATGTCGAGTGCACGGACGCCGGCGTTGAAGAAGGCGATGAAGGCCATCTTCTTGTAGTAGACCGGCGCCATGCTCTCGTTCGACGAATGCGAGCCGAACCGGCCGCCACGTTCGCAGAACGAGCCCGAGGCCTCCGGCACGGTATAACTCGAGATCATCATCGGCCGCGCCTCGGTGGTGACGTCCGCGAACCACACCATTTGCCGCGCCTCGCCGCATTCGTTCTGGATCGCCTCGTCGACGATCATGACGATGTCGCGGGTCTTGCCGTCCTTGTCGCGCGCGAACTCCGCGATCGGCATATCAGGCATCGGAAACACCGTATGCGCGCCGTTGAGCGCCGACATCGGCATCCGCGCAATCTCCGGGAATTTCAGATTGTCGGGCGTCGGCTCTTTCGGCCCGTTCAGGAGCTTGTCGCGATCGACGATCTGCAGGAAGCCGCCCTTGTCGGTGCCGTAGCCGAAATAGATCCGGTTGCCCTTTGGTCCGGTCGAGATCGGCCCGTGCAGTTCGGTGGGCACCGCGCCGGTCGCGCCCGGCTCCTGCCCGGGCAGACCAAAGTCCCTGATCTTCACCGGATGCGCGGGATCGGAGAGATCGTAGACCTGCGTCATGCGCCGCGTGCGCCAATCCGGCGCGCCGGATACCAGGTACGCAATGCCGGTGTCGCATTCCCACCAGTTCTTGTGGGTGTCCTTCAGGCCCTCGCCGATCCTGGTGACGAGCACCGGATTAGCCGGATCGGCGACATTCCATATCTCATGCCCCTGGCTGCCGACCGCGCGCAGCATGTAGACCGCATTGCGATCGCCCTTCGGCAAATCCTTGCCGTCGCAGATCCGCACCATCTGCGCACCGCCGGATTCATATTTGCCTTCCTGTCCCGGAATGTGCCGCAGATATTTCGGGTGCGCGGGATCGGTGACGTCGACGATCGAGGTGCCGTTCGGCTCGGCCTTGCCGGTCATTGGATTGACGGGATCTGGAATGTCGTCGGTACCGCCGTGGTGACCGATATAGGCGATCCACCTGTCACCCTGATGATGGATGGTCGGCTGATAGGCGCTGCGCCCTTGCAGGTCGTCGGTGCCGACCAGTTTCACGTTGGAGGCTTCGGGTGGGTCGCCGATCTTCTGCTGCTGGGCGCTTGCGCCAGACGCGAGCAGGACAAACCCAACCGTGCAGCAAACCGCCGTAACGCGACCACCCATGCGCACCACCCCTTAGTTCCCCGCCAATCTTCGTTGGCTATCCGCACGATAGCATGGCGAAGCCAACGCAAAAACACACGCTCTTGACATGCAACCATTTGGTTGCATATTATCCGACCCATGGATGAAGTCTTCAAAGCGCTGGCGGATGCCTCACGGCGGACGCTGCTGGACCGGCTTCACGACCAGAACGGACAGACGCTGGGCGAACTCTGCGACGGCCTCGACATGACACGTCAGGCCGTGACCAAGCACCTTGGGATTCTCGAGGAGGCCAACCTCGTCACCACGATCAAGCACGGCCGCGAGAAGCTGCACTACCTCAACCCGGTTCCGATCCATCAGATCGGCGAGCGCTGGATCAGGAAATTCGAGCGCGGAAAGCTCGCCGCGCTCAGCGAATTGAAACGGCAATTGGAGAAGCGCGATGAGTAAGCCTGAGTTCGTCTACGTCACCTTCATCGAGACTAACCTGGAGAAACTGTGGGAGGCGCTGACGAACAGCGAGTTCACACGGCAATACTGGTTCGACACCGAGATCAGGTCCGGCTGGACGGTAGGTTCACCGGTCGCGCTGGTGATGGGCGGCACGACCACCGACACCGGCGCAATCCTCGAGATCGACCGGCCGCGCCGCCTCGCCTACAGCTTCAAGCACGAACTGGATTCCGAGATGGGCAAAGAGCCGGCGACCAGAGTCGTCTTCACGCTCGAACCGGTCGGCAACGTGGTCAAGCTTACCGTCACGCATGACGGGTTCGGCCCCGGCAGCAAGCTTTATGAGGGCATCGCCAAGGGTTGGCCGGCAATCTTGTCCGGACTCAAGAGCCTGCTCGAGACCGGCAAGGCATTCCGGATTCCGCTGGAAGCGCTCGGCGTCGACTGCCACTGAACGCCATGAAGATCTATCGAAGGATACGAACGAACATGAACGTCGAGAAATTCAAGCCGGCAATCGTCTACACGATCTATATCGCCTCCACGCCCGAGAAGCTGTGGCAGGCGCTGACCGAGGCCGAGTTCAGCCGGAAGTATTTCTCCGGCAATGCGGTCGAGGTCGACTTGCGGGTCGGCGGCGCCTTCACCGCGCGCACGCCAGACGGCGCGCCCCATATCTCCGGCGAGGTGATCGAATGCGATCCACTGAGGCGGCTGACCGTGACCTTCAACGTCAACTGGCCGCAGTTGATCGAAAAGCTCGGACCGACGCTCGTCACCTGGGAGATCGAGCCGGCCGGCGACGGCGTGAAGCTGACCTTGCTGCAGTCGCATGACCGCCCGATCAGCGACGACATCCTGTCCGGCGGCCGCGCCGGCTGGCCGGCGATCCTCTCCAGCCTCAAGAGTCTGCTGGAGACCGGGCAGGCCATGGTGATCCCGATGCAGCCGCCGGCGCGCATGCTGGCCGCACTCAAGGAGCTGGGGATCGCGACGCCGTAGCTTCCGCCAACATAGCCAACCACTCAGTTTGCTCTCGGCCGGAGCCTCAGATCCATCGCTCGCGGCTCCGGCCGGAGGCAGCGCCCACGTCGGGCCGCATTCCAGGAACCAATGATCAACCGGATCATTGAAGCCGTGACGCGGGGCACGCTTGCGTCGCCGCCTTCTCCGTTCGACCAGAAGCAATCTCATCCGTTCGCTTCAACACGGAATTCCGATCCCGCGCGGCAAGCGATTACCGATGGTCGACATCTTGCGGGACCACAAACCAAGGAGTCTTCAATGGCCAAGAAACCGAAGCTGCTGAGCGACCTGTTCCATGAGACACTGAAGGACATCTATTTTGCCGAGAACAAGATACTGAAGACCTTGCCCAAGATGGCGAAGGCCGCCGAGTCCAAGGAGCTTGCCGCGGCGTTCAACAAGCATTTCCGTGAAACCCAGGGGCAGGTGAAACGCCTCGAACAGGTCTTCAAGATCATCGGCAAGCCGGTCCGCGGCAAGACCTGCGATGCGATCAACGGCATCACCGATGAGGGCGCGGAGATCATGAAGGACTTCAAGGGAATGCCGGCGCTCGACGCCGGTCTGCTCGCGGCCGCGCAAGCCGTCGAGCACTATGAGATGTCGCGATACGGCACATTGCGGACCTGGGCCGAAGAGCTTGGCATGCCGGACGCGGCGAAATTGCTGCAAGCGACCCTTGACGAGGAGAAGGCCACCGACTCCGCCTTGACCAAGCTTGCCAAGTCGATCGTCAACGTGGATGCCGAGCAGGATCTGGCAGCGTAACAGTCAGAAAGACGAATTCGCGGAAAGTCCCCTCACCCGGATCGCATTTGACCATGCGATCCGGCCTCTCCCCGCAAGCGGGGCGAGGCTAAGAAACCTAACCCAACGCCCTCAACTCGCGTCGCAGCACCTTTCCCGTTGCCGTCATTGGCAGGCTCTCCGCGAACTGCACGAAACGCGGATATTCGTGGGCAGCGAGTTGCACCTTGACGAACTCCTGGATCTCGCGCGCCAGCGCGTCGCTCGGCGCATAGCCCGGGCGCAGCACGATCCAGGCCTTGATCGATTCGGTGCGGATCGGATCGGGAATGCCGACCACGGCCGACATCGCCACTGCCGGGTGCTTCATCAGCGTGTGCTCGATCTCTGACGGACCGACGCGGTAGCCGGCGGACGTGATGACGTCGTCCTCGCGGCTGACGTACCAGAAATAGCCGTCCTCATCCTGCACGCCGAGATCGCCGGTCAAGAGGAATTCGCCGGCGTATTTTTTCGCGGTCGCCGCCGGATTGCGCCAATATTCGATCATGGTGCAGGGACATGGCTGGCGCACGCCGATGATGCCGCGCTGTCCGCGCGGCAATTCCTCGCCTCTGTCGTTGACGATGCGGACGTCGAAGCCCGGCGTGGCGCGGCCCATCGCACCGGGGCGGATCGGAAACAGGTTCGAATTGCTGCCGATCACGAGATTGCATTCGGTCTGGCCGAACACCTCGTGGGCATCGATCCCGAAGGTGTCGCGCACCCATCCCAGCAGTTCGCCGCCAAGCGACTCGCCGCCGGTGAAGATGCTGCGCAGCTTCACGCCGGGATTCGTGACACCCGCCTGCCGCATCAGCTTCAGCGCGGTCGGCGGCAGGAACACGTTGCGGATGGCAAGATCAGCCATCATTTGCATCGCCGCCTGCGGCTCGAACTTGCGGGCGCGATGACCGACCAGCGGGATGCCGTGATACCAGAACGCAAACAGGCCGTTGATCAACCCGCCGATCCAGGCCCAATCCGCCGGCGTCCACATCAGGTCGCCGGCCTGGGCAAGAAGTCGTGGCACATCTCGACATTGGGCAGATGGCCAAGCACGACGCGATGGGCATGCAGCGCGCCCTTGGGATTTCCCGTGGTGCCCGAGGTGTAGATGATCAGGCCGGGATCGTCGGCCGAGGTGTCGACGGTCGTGAATTCCGGCGAGGCCGATTTGATCGCGTTCCAGAACGACTTTGTCCCGGCCGGCGTGCGTTCGCCGACGATATAGATCGACTTCAACTCGGGAAGCCGCTCGCGGATTTTTGCGATCTTCTCCCAGCCGGCCTCATCGGTGACGACGGCCTTGGCTTCCGAATTCGACAGGCGGAATTCGAGCGCGTCTTCGCCGAACAGCGCAAACAGCGGGATCGAGATGACAGCTGAGCGGAACGCGGCGAGATGCGCGACCGGCAGTTCGAGCGACTGCGACAGGAACACCGCGACGCGGTCGCCGCGGACCAGGCCGTCGGCACCTAGCACATTGGCGAAGCGGCGCGAGGCGTCCGCGACCTCGTCGAACGTGGTGCGCGTGGTGCCGCCGTCCTCGTCGACATAGACCAGCGCGAGCCGCTTGGTGCCGTCGGCGTAACGGTCGCAGCAGGCGGTCGCGATGTTGAAGCGCGCAGGGATGTCCCAGCGGAAATTGCGGGTGAGTTCGTCGTAGGTGGCGGCTTCAGTCAGCATGGTTGCCAGCGCGGTTGGACATCAGAGACTCGACCTTACCTGAAGGAAAGATTTTTCGAGAGGCGCTTTGCGATCACCTCGCGTTCAGCTATCCCAAGACATGTTACTGCACGCAAGTCTCCTCACAATTGCAGGGAGACACCATAAGCACGATGGGGAAACGTCTCATGCCGCAAATGACGCGCCGCAATATCCTTCGCGCCGGTGCGACACTGGCTGCAGCCGCGCCATTTCTGCCGGTGCGGGCCGCCGATGACGCCGCAAAACCGGCCTCCGACGCCAAACCGAAATCGCGGCTGATCCTGCTCGGCACCGCCGGCGGGCCGACGCCGAAACCCAATCGTGCGGCTCCCGCGCAGGTCATCGTCGTCAACAACAATTCCTATGTGATCGACTGCGGCAACGGCGTCGCCCGCCAGATGATCCTGGCCAAACTCAAGCTGGCGTCGATCCGCAGCGTGTTCATCACCCATCACCATTCCGATCACAACGCCGACTACGGCAATCTGTTGCTGCTGGCCTGGGCGACCGATCTCACCAAGCGCGTCGATACCTACGGGCCGCCGCCGCTGGCCGAGATGACCAGGCAATCTCTCGCTCTGAACGACTACGACATCCGCACCCGCATCGCCGATGAGGGACGCCCGCCGTTGAAGGACTTGATCGTTCCGCATGAGATCAGTGCCGATGGCCTCGTCATGCAGGACGACAACGTCAAGGTGTCAGCGGCCCTGGTCGAGCATCCGCCGGTCACGCCCGCCTTCGCCTACCGCTTCGATTGCCCCGACCGCTCGATCGTGATCTCGGGCGACACCAGGCCATCGCCAAACCTCGTCAAGCTGGCGCAAGGCGCCGACGTCCTGGTCCACGAAGTCATGCACCTTCCGTCGCTCGAGCAATTGATCGCGACCGAGCCGAACGCCAAGACGTTGCGCGAACATCTGCTGGCGAGCCACACCACGACCGAGCAGGTCGGCCGCATCGCCACCGAGGCAGGGGTCAAGACGCTGGTGCTGTCGCACTTCGTCCCCGGCGGCTATCCCTTCCTCAAGGACGAGGTCTGGTTCGACGCGGTACGGCCGTACTTTTCGGGAAATCTCGTCGTCGGCCACGACCTGCTGGAGCTCTAGATCGCGCCGGCATAGGATTCTCGGCCTTGTTCGCGTTCCCTTGCGGCCCAACTGAAATTCAGTCTCCCTGCATATAGCGAACCGGATTCTGCTCGTCCGCCTTGAAGATATCGGCGGCCTCGGCGAACAGCGCCGCTACGGCCGGGGCTTTCAGATCGTCGAATGCCTCGAAGCTGAAATTGTTGCCACCGGTCCGCAATTCACCGAGCTTGCCGGCATAGAACGCAACGAGCGGCCTCTTGCCCCTTGTGACCGCGACATAGACGCTGATGTAGTTTTTCTGCAGAGCGACGCCGATCACCGGCCACGACGTCGCCTTGCCGGATTTGATGGCGTAGCGAAACTGGCCGTAGCCGATCATGGTCATGCGCATGCCGGCCTCGCCCGCCGGCGTTCCCGTGTGGAAATGCCGTTTCAGGCCGGGCGCCGCCTTTCGCATCAGGCTGTGCAGTTGTTCGAGATCCGCCGTCCGGGCGGGATCGAAAGCGAGATAGGCCTCGAGGCTATCCGCTGTGACACGAAACACTGCAAGACCTCCGCCGCTATCCCGCCAGCGCCGCCTTCACCAGGCCGCTGGCCTTGCCGAAATCCATCTGGCCGGCGTATTTCGCGCGCAGCACGCCGATGACCTTGCCCATGTCCTTCATGCCGGCAGCGCCGGTCTCGGTGACAACAGCCGCGATCGCGGCCTTCACCTCGTCATCGGACATCTGCTTCGGCAAATAGGCCGAGATCACCGCGATCTCCTCGCGCTCTTGGGCGGCGAGTTCGGCGCGGCCGCCCTTGTCGTAAAGCTCGACCGATTCCTGGCGCTGCTTGATCATCTTCTGCAGGACGCCAAGCAGATCGGCGTCGGAGAGCGGCGGCTTGCCCTGCCCGCGCGCGTCGATATCGGCGTTCTTGATGGTCGAATTGACCATGCGCAGCGTGGAGAGCTTGCGCTCCTCCTTCGCCCTCATCGCATCCTTGACCGCATTGTTGATGTCGTCGCGCAGCATCGTCATGTCCTTGGAACTGGGAATCCATTCATCTAGGCAGTTCGCGGCGATAGAACAACCTAGTTCCGCAGCCATTCGACCAGCGCGTCGGCGCAGGCCTGCGGCTGCTCCAGCTGCGGCAGGTGGCCGCAATCGGAGAGGACGATCAGCTTTGCGCCGGGAATGCCGTTGGCCATCTCGTCCGACAGCGAATTCGGAACAGTGTTATCGGTATCGCTCGTCAACACCAGCGTCGGACACCTGATCCAAGCCATGCCCGGTCGCGAGTCCGGCCGGCTGAGCACCGCGGTCTGCTGACGGATGAAGGCCTCTGCGCCGACGTCCTCGCTCATATCGTCAACGACCTGACGCAGGTTCGCATCGCCGTGCCGCGACGGATGCACGAAGCCGGGAAACAGCTCGTCGACCACGCTGCGATATTGGCCTCCCCTCGCGCGCTCGATCAGACCCCGGCGGCGAGCTGTTGCTTCCGGCGTGTCGGCTCTAGCCTGGGTGCTCATGAGCGCCAGTTTCGCAACCCGATCGGGCGCCTGCCGCATGATCTCGAAGGCGATATAGCCGCCCATCGAATGGCCCGCGAGCGCGAAACGCGGGGGCGCCTCGGCCAGAACCCGGCGCGCGATCGCCCCCATATTGTCGTCCCTGACGTGGTTGGCGACCGTCACGGGCCCGAACCGCCATAGAGCCGGAATCACGGGGGCAAATATCCGCGGTGAGCAGATAACGCCCGGAACGAGCAGGATCGGCATCGAATTGTCCATGCGAAGGCTCCGGACCGGGTCATTTTCGGCAAGCAAACGGCCGCCGAAGGGAACTTTAGATTAAAAGGCCGTTCCGGCCTGTCAAATCGGCCGGCAATGCCATGTGAATCCGCACCCTTTCGCTTTGACGGCGCAGGGTGCGGCGACTATTTAAAGGGCTCATGACAATCCCCGAAAACGTTCCCGCCTGGCCGGACCACAAACCGACCGCGCTCCTTGTGCTCGCCGATGGCACCGTGCTGGAAGGCTTTGGCCTTGGCGCGGAAGGCCACGCCGTCGGCGAAGTCTGCTTCAACACCGCGATGACCGGTTATGAGGAGATCCTCACCGACCCGTCCTATGCCGGGCAGCTTATCACCTTCACCTTCCCGCATATCGGCAATGTCGGCACCAACGATGAAGACATCGAGACGGTGAACATGGCCGCGACACCCGGCGCGCGCGGCGTGATCCTGCGCTCGGCGATCACGGATCCCTCGAATTACCGCGCCACCCGCCACCTCGACCTCTGGCTGAAGGCGCGCGGCATCATCGGCCTCTCCGGCATCGACACCCGCGCGCTGACCGCCCTGATCCGCTCCAAGGGCATGCCGAACGGCGTGATCGCGCACGCCAAGAGCGGCGAGTTCGACCTGCACGGGCTGAAGGAAGAGGCGCGCGAATGGCCGGGCCTCGAGGGCATGGATTTGGTGCCGATGGTCACCTCCGGCCAACGCTTTACCTGGGATGAGACGCCCTGGGTGTGGCAGCAGGGGTTTGGCCGGCAGACCGCGCCCGAATTCAATGTGGTCGCGATCGACTATGGCATCAAGCGCAACATCCTGCGTTTGCTCGCCGGCGTCGGCTGCAAGGTGACCGTGGTGCCGGCGACGACGTCGGCCGAGGACATTCTGGCGATGAAGCCGGACGGCGTGTTCCTGTCGAACGGCCCCGGCGATCCGGCGGCGACCGGCAAATATGCCGTGCCCGTCATCCGGCAGGTGATCTCCTCGGGCACGCCGACCTTCGGCATCTGCCTCGGCCACCAGATGCTGGGGCTCGCCGTCGGCGCCAAGACCATGAAGATGCATCAGGGCCACCACGGCGCCAATCATCCGGTCAAGGACGAGACCACCGGCAAGGTCGAGATCACCTCGATGAACCACGGCTTTGCGGTGGACCAGGCGACGCTGCCTGCTGGCGCGGCGCAGACCCACATCTCGCTGTTCGACGGCTCCAATTGCGGCATCGCGCTCGAAGGCAAGCCGGTGTTCTCGGTGCAGTACCACCCCGAGGCCTCGCCCGGTCCGCGCGACTCGCACTATCTGTTCCAGCGCTTCGCCGATCTGATGCGGCAGAAGAAGAGCGCGGCGTAAAGTTCTCCATGACCGACGGCCCCGCCCCGAAGCCCGAATACGGCGTCTCCTCGATGGAGGTGTTGGCGTCGATGTCGGGCCTCGACTTCGTACGTGGAATTTTCGCCCGCACATTGCCGGAGCCGCCGATCATGCAGACGGTCGAGCCGTTCGACTGTACGGCCGAGGCGGGCGTCGTGGTGATCCACAGCGTGCCGGGCTTGCGCCACTACAACCCGATCGGCTCGGTGCATGGCGGCTACGCCGCGATCCTGCTGGATTCCGCGATGGGGCTCGCGGTGCAGACCATGCTCCCCAAAGGCAGCGGCTACACCACGCTGGAGTTCAAGATCTCCTTCATCCGCGGCATGAGCAAGGACACCGGCACGATCCGCACCGAGGGCCGCGTCCTCAACGCCGGCCGCCGCGCCGCGACCGCGGAAGCCCGCATCACCGACGACAAGGGCAAGCTGGTTGCGCATGCGACCACGACCTGCATGGTGTTCGAGCTACCCAAAAGCGCCTGAAGACAATCGCGTCCCCGCGCATTGGAGGCATGACGGACCGCGCTGGATCAGCGCCGGCGTTATGTGATTGACTTTCCCCGTCCGAGATCAGGCCAAAATGGTCCGGCCAGCACAGGGAAAACGCCCGATGACGTCAGCCAGTTCAGACATGACCATCCGTGACGTCAGCGTGACGATGCTGCGGCTACCCTGGGCCGACGATCCCTGGCTGAAAGGCGCAGCGCTGGGCGCGACACGTGACATTCTGATCTGCGAGGTCGAGACATCAGGCGGCATCACCGGCATGGGCTATCTGTTCGTGTTCCGCCCGGGAATGAAGTCGATCGCGGCCTGTCTCGACGAGTGCATCATCCCGCGCGTGAAGGGCAAGGACGCCACTGCGATCGAGGCGATCTGGCGCGATCTGTGGACGGCGACGATGACGTATGGCCGCGGCGGCATCGCCGCGATGGCGATGTCGGCGCTCGACATCGCGCTGTGGGATGCCGTGGGGAAACGCGCCGGCCTGCCACTGCACCGGCTGTGGGGACATTATCGCTCAGAGATCCCGATCTACGGCTCGGGCTGTTTCCGCGGCGCCGGCGGCGACGGCATGATCGAGAAAGCGCTGCATTTCGTCAAGCAAGGCTACAAGGCGATCAAGATGCAGGTCGCGCATGTCCACACGCCCGCGCAAGACCTCGACAATGTACGCCGCATGCGCGAGGCGCTCGGTCCCGATATCGATATCATGATCGACGTCAACATGGGCTGGACCGCCGATGTCGCGATCGAGATGGGACGCAAGTTCGAGAAGTACGATATCTACTGGCTCGAGGAGCCGGTGCCGGCCGATGATTTCGCCGGCTATCAGCGCATCGCCGCGGCGCTGGACATGCGTGTCGTCGGCGGCGAGACCCATTTCACGCGCTACGATCTGCGGCCGTTCTTTCTCAATCCCTGCCTGCCGATCCTGCAGCCCGACCCGATGCGCGGCGGCATGACCGATCTGCGCAAGATCGCAGCGCTTGCGGACACGTTCGGCATCACCATCGCGCCGCATCTGTTTCCCGAGCTGAACGTGCACCTGCTGGCTTCGATCCCGAACGGCATCTGGTGCGAGAACATGGCGCTGATCGACGATCTCTGGGTCGATCCGCCGGAGATTGCCAACGGCATGATCACGGCGCCGGAGCGGCCGGGACACGGGCTCAGATTCAAGGAAAGCGTGCTGAAGTTCAAGATCTAGAGCATGATCCGGAAAAGTGTGAAGCGGTTTTCCGAAAAGATCATGCTCAAACAAGAAGCTAAAGCGCGATGACGATTCAGCCTAATCTCATTGCGCTTTAGCGGGAACGGTTTTCGAACCAGCGGTTTGGTTTGTCCTGACATCACGCCTCCTCAACATGCCGGAGAACCACCATGTCGGTCATCAGTACCGATATCGAGCCCCTCACCTTTGTCTTTCAAGACGACGGCCTGGTGCCCAACAACCCGATGCCCTTCCTGGTCTACAAGGCCACGGTCGACGTGCGGAATGAGCATCCCGAAAAGACCATCGAGGGCCTGTTCGGTGCCAATGGCTGGGGCGCGATGTGGCGGAACGGCGTCTACGACTACACGCACTATCACGCCACCGTTCATGAGGTGCTGGGCGTCGCCCGCGGCCGCGCCCGCGTGCAATTCGGCGGCGAGTTGGGCCGCGCGCTGGAGATCGCAGCCGGCGACGTCGCCATCCTGCCGGCCGGCACCGGGCATCGATGCCTGTCGACGAGCGACGATTTCTGCGTGGTCGGCGCCTATCCGCCGGGGCCGCCGATGGACCTGCAGCGACCGACGCCGGAGAACCACGCGAAGGCGTTGAAGACGATTCCACTGGTCGCGGTGCCCGCGACCGATCCGGTGATGGGCAAGGATGGCCCGCTGCTGCGGCTGTGGAGGCGGTAGCTCTTTCCCGAACATTGCGTAGGGTGGGCAAAGCAAAGCGTGCCCACCTTCACACGAACGGTGCAAGAATGGTGGGCACGGCGCTTGCGCGCCTTTGTCCACCCTACGAAATCAACGCCTGCAGCGGCTCTACGCCGCGTTGCTGCCTTCCTGGCGGCTTGCTTCGAACAGGAACCAGGTGCGGCGCTCGGTCTCGTCGATGAAGGTCTCGAGCAGGCCGGCGGTGCCGGAATCCTCGTGATCGTCGCAGAGCTTGTGTGCCTTGCGCATCGCGGCGGCCATTTGCTTGTTGTCCTCCATCAATTCGCGCAGCATCTCGCGCGGCGGGACGTAATCCTCGTTATTGTCCTGGATGGTCTGATGCTTGGCGACATCGCCGATCGACTTCAACGTCGCGCCGCCGAGCTTGCGCACCCGTTCGGCAAGCTGGTCGGTGGTCGCAAAGATCGCGTCCGACTGCTCGTCGAGCATCAGATGATAGTCGTGGAAATGCCGGCCGCTGACGTGCCAGTGGAAATTCTTGGTCTTCAGATAGAGCGCGAACGCATCAGCCAGCAGCGTGTTGAGCGCGGCCGAGATCTGGTGCACCGCAGCCTGCGGCAGATCGCTCGGCGTATCGAGATCGGGGGAGATTTTATCAGTCTTGGCTTTGCTCACGTGAGACCTTCCTGTTAGGAACCGCCTGTTAGGAACCGGACCTTCGGCGCATTGAACATTCGCCGCCGGACCGCTAACGCATTACTTCCCTGCCCGTTCCTATGCCAGGAACCCTGCTTTTCGGAATTACCCCCACGATGGATGACTGGATCGACTATTACGATTCCACGCATACGATTTATGCGAGCAAGTTGCACCGCGACCTGCATTTCGAAGTCATCGCGCGCGACATCATCGGCTATATCGCCTCGCCCGACGCCGTCGTGCTGGACTATGCCTGCGGCGAGGCCCTTTCGGCGGCGAAGGTCGCGGAAGCATGCGCAAAACTCTATCTGGCCGAGCCCGCGCCCGGCGTACGCGGCCGGCTGATTGCGCGCTTTGCGCCCAACACCAAGATCCGCGTGCGCTCGCTCGACGATCTCAGGAAGATGGATGAGAACTCGGTCGATCTCGTCGTGATGAACTCCGTCGCGCAATACATGACATCAGAGGAACTGGATTCCGCTTTCGATGTGATCCATCGCCTGCTGAGGCCCACCGGCCGCTTCGTGCTCGGCGATATCCTGCGGCCCGAGGTCGGAATGCCGCGCGACGTGCTGGCGCTGCTGCGCTTCGCCGCGACCCACGGCTTCCTGCGCGACGCGCTGATCGGGCTGGTCTCGACGGCGCTGTCCGACTACCGGCATTTGCGCAACAAGGTCGGCCTGCAGCGCTACCGCGAGGCCCAGATGATCGCAAAGCTCAGCGCGGCTGGCTTCACGGCATCGCGCGCCCCGCGCAATATCGGGCACAATCCATGGCGAATGACGTTCGTGGCGCAGCACTGATCGGCCGCGTAACGAAGCGTTAAGGTTAACCAGAGGTAAACATGGTGGCTGCTGAAATAATCAGCAATGATCCGCTCGGCCCGGTGGCGGAAGTGTCAACGCGGCAGTGATGCATCACTGTTTATCCTGGTTCAAATCCAGGCCGGGCCTCCACGCTTCGCCCTGACGGGCTACGCGTGGCGCAGCCACGCCAGACCGGCAGGGCAAAGCGTGTCCGGCGTAGCTTGAGCGAAGCGAAAGCGTAGACGGACCGGGCCTCCACCCTCTATCAATCAGCGTCGGCTATTTCGGATTCTGGAAGAAGCTGCAATCGTCCGGCGTCGCGCGCGGCGGATTTAAGCACTGCATCGATCAAACCGGGGAAACGCGCGTCCAGATCCTCGCGGCGCAGCTTCATCAGCCGGTTGGTGCCGACGATGCGCGTTTGCATCAACCCGGAATCGCGCAGCTTTGCGAAGTGATAGGCCAGATTCGATTTGCCGCTGAGCTCGTTGAAATCGCCGCAGCACAATTCGGTCCCGTCACGTTCGTGCTGCGCCAAATGGTAGACGATCGCCAGCCGGATCGGATCGCTCAGGCAATCCAGCACGACCGGCAATTCCATCTGGTCACGCGTGGGATGTCGCAGGGGTCTCGCCATCACCAACACATACTGATTCAGGTCAGCCGGCGCAATGTTCAATATTTGTTGAACTAATTGACATAGGCCGCCACAAAGTCAATTGTTCAACAAGCATTGAACAATGGGGAATGATCATGAGCGTGCTCTGGCTGGGCGTGGCGGCATTTGCGATCGGAACGGAAGCCTTTGTCATTGCAGGGCTTTTGCCTGTCATCGCCGCGGACCTGCAGGTCTCCCTTGCGTCCACCGGCCAGCTCGTGACCGTCTACGCCCTGACCTATGCGGTCGGTTCACCGATCCTCGCCGTCGCCTTCAACAATTTCGACCGTCGAACCTTGCTGGCGCTTGCGCTCTCCTGCTTCATCGTCGCCAATCTGCTGGCCGCGATGGCGACGACGTTCGTGTTCCTGCTGGCGTCGCGCATGCTGATGGCCGTTGGGGCAGGACTGTGCATGCCGACGGCGCTGGCCGTGTCCGTCGCCGTCGCGCCTCCCGAGCGACGCGGTCGCGCGATCGCCCTTGTGACCTCAGGGCTGACGGTTGCCACCGTCCTCGGTGTCCCGTTCGGCACCTTCGTCGGCAATCAGTTCGGCTGGCGTGCCACATTCGTTATGGTCGCCGGCCTCGGCGCGGTGGCGCTCCTTGGCCTGTTGTTCGGACTGCCCCGCGGCCTGCCACGCACGACCGCGACGATTAGCCAGCGGATCGCCGTCGCGCGGCGCGGTGCCATGCTGCACGCACTTGCGATCACACTCCTCTGGGCGATCGGCGGTTTCACCATATTTACCTATTTGTCGGTGCCCTTGCGCGAGGTTGGTTTCGGTCCCACCGGGATCAGCCTGGCATTATTGACCTTCGGTTCGGCAGCCGCGATCGGCAATTTGCTCGGCGGCTCGCTCGCCGATCGCCTCGGCCCGATTCCGACCGCAACCCTCGGACTGATCGGGATGATACTGGCCCTGACCCTGCAATCGGCCGCGCTGAAGTTTGCGCCGCCGGAACTGGCAGGCCCGATCATCCTTGCCCTGATCTTCTGTCAGGGTTTCTCCGGCTGGGCCTTCTACACGGCACAGATCGCAAGCATCGTGCGGATCGAGCCTGACGTCGCGACCATCGCGCTCTCACTCAATGCCTCTGCGATGTATCTCGGCTTCGCGATCGGGGGGATCACCGGGGCCGTGGTGCTATCGGTCATGGGCCCCAGCGACCTTGGCTGGACGGGCGGCCTCTGTGTCGTCGCCGCACTCGCGGCGCTGCTGATTTGCGGGCGCCAGACGCGGCTAGAACCGCTCGAAATTGCCGGTTGATTGAGCCTTTTTGGGGGTTTCGCAGGTGCGGAAACTGGTCTAAAGACCACCCGCGCGCGAGGGATCGCGCTTCCAGCGCTACAGCTGTAGCGCAGGGCTCGAGGGACGCGCGACCAGCGCGCCCTTTTTTTGTGCCCAAATTCCAGTCCGCGAGAGCTGATGCCCAAAAGAACCGACATCTCCACCATCCTGATCATCGGCGCCGGTCCCATCGTGATCGGCCAGGCCTGCGAATTCGACTATTCCGGTACGCAGGCGGTGAAGACGCTCAAGGAAGAGGGCTATCGGATCGTCCTGGTCAATTCCAACCCGGCGACGATCATGACCGACCCGGAGCTGGCGGACGCGACCTATATCGAGCCGATTACGCCTGAGATCGTCGCCAAGATCATCGAAAAGGAGCGCCATGTCATCCCGGGCGGCTTCGCGCTGCTGCCGACCATGGGCGGCCAGACCGCGCTGAACTGCGCGCTCAGCCTGCGCCGTCAGGGCACGCTGGAGAAATTCGATGTCGAGATGATCGGCGCGACCGCCGACGCCATCGACAAGGCCGAGGATCGGCAGCTGTTCCGCGAGGCCATGACCAAGATCGGGCTGGAGACGCCGAAGTCGCGGCTCGCCAACGCGTCGGCCCTGAAAAAATCCTTTCGCGACAAGTACCACGCCGAACGCGCGAAGGCGTCCGGCGCGGCGCTGCAAGAGCTCGAGCGGCAATGGACGCTCGGTGAGAGCGAGCGCCGCAAGCGCTACCAGGAGTATGCGCTCGGCCAGGCCTTGATGGCGCTGTCGGAGATCGGGCTGCCCGCGATCATCCGCCCCTCCTTCACGATGGGTGGCACCGGCGGCGGCATCGCCTACAACAAGGAAGAATTCCTCGACATCATCGAACGCGGCCTCGACGCGTCGCCGACCAACGAAGTGCTGATCGAAGAATCCGTGCTCGGCTGGAAAGAGTTCGAGATGGAGGTGGTGCGCGACAAGAAGGACAATTGCATCATCGTCTGCTCGATCGAGAATCTCGATCCGATGGGCGTGCATACCGGCGATTCGATCACGGTGGCGCCGGCGCTGACCTTGACCGACAAGGAATACCAGATCATGCGCGATGCCTCGCTGGCAGTGCTGCGCGAGATCGGCGTCGAGACCGGCGGCTCCAACGTGCAGTTTGGCGTCAATCCGGAAGATGGCCGGATGGTCGTGATCGAGATGAATCCCCGCGTGTCGCGCTCCTCCGCGCTGGCCTCGAAGGCCACCGGTTTTCCGATCGCGAAAGTCGCCGCCAAGCTCGCGGTCGGCTACACGCTGGACGAGATCGCCAACGACATCACCGGTGGCGCGACGCCGGCCTCGTTCGAGCCGACGATCGACTACGTCGTCACCAAGGTTCCGCGCTTTGCGTTCGAGAAATTCCCCGGCGCCTCGACCACGCTGACGACATCGATGAAATCGGTCGGCGAGGTGATGGCGATCGGCCGTACCTTCCAGGAAAGCCTGCAGAAGGCGCTGCGCGGGCTGGAGACCGGGCTCACCGGTCTCGACGAGATCGAGATCGATGGCCTCGGCCGCGGCGACGACAAGAACGCGATCCGCGCCGCGCTCGGCACGCCGACGCCCAATCGCCTGCTGCAGGTCGCGCAGGCGATGCGGCTCGGCTGGTCGAACGAGGAGATCTTCAATTCCTGCAAGATCGATCCCTGGTTCCTCGCCGAACTGCGCGGCGTCGTCGAGATGGAGGACAAGGTCCGCAAGAATGGCCTGCCGGCGAACGCGTTCGCGATGCGGATGCTGAAGGCGATGGGTTTTTCCGACGCGCGGCTTGCCGTGCTCGCGGAGAGCACCGAGGCCGACGTCACCGCCAGGCGCCACGCGCTCGATGTGCGTCCCGCGTTCAAGCGCATCGACACCTGCGCCGCGGAGTTCGCCTCGCCCACCCCCTACATGTACTCGACCTATGAGCGGCCGTTCGCAGGCCACCTCGCCGACGAGAGCCAGCCGTCGGACCGCAACAAGGTGATCATCCTCGGCGGCGGACCGAACCGCATCGGCCAGGGCATCGAGTTCGATTATTGCTGCTGCCATGCCTGCTTCGCGCTCGCCGACGCCGGCTACGAAACCATCATGATCAACTGCAATCCGGAGACGGTGTCGACCGACTACGACACCGCCGACCGCCTCTACTTCGAACCGCTGACCGCCGAGGACGTGCTCGAGATCGTTGCGACCGAACGCAGGAACGGCACGCTGCATGGCGTGATCGTGCAGTTCGGCGGGCAGACCCCGCTGAAACTGGCGCGCGCGCTGGAGGCCGCCGAGGTACCGATCCTCGGCACCTCGCCCGACGCGATCGACCTCGCCGAAGACCGCGACCGCTTCAAGCGCGTCCTCGACAAGCTCCGCCTCAAGCAGCCCAAGAACGGCATCGCCTATTCGGTCGAGCAGGCCCGCCTGGTGGCCGCCGATCTCGATTTGCCGCTGGTGGTGCGTCCGTCCTATGTGCTCGGCGGCCGCGCGATGCAGATCATCCGCGAGGAGAACCAGCTCAACGACTATCTGCTCGGGACGCTGCCCGAGCTGGTGCCCGCCGACGTCAGGGCGCGCTACCCGAACGACAAGACCGGGCAGATCAACACCGTGCTCGGCAAGAACCCGCTGCTGTTCGACCGCTATCTGTCGGACGCCACTGAAATCGATGTCGACTGCCTGTGCGACGGCAAGGACACCTTCATCGTCGGCATCATGGAGCACATCGAGGAAGCCGGTATCCATTCCGGCGACTCCGCCTGCTCGCTGCCGCCGCACTCGCTCGATGCCAAGATGATCGATGAACTGGAGCGGCAGACCCGCGAGCTCGCGCTCGGCCTCGACGTGGTCGGCCTGATGAACGTGCAATTCGCCATCAAGGATGGCGAAATCTACGTGCTCGAAGTCAATCCGCGCGCGTCGCGCACGGTGCCGTTCGTCGCCAAGGTGGTCGGCACGCCGGTCGCCAAGATCGCGGCGCGGATCATGGCCGGCGAGAAGCTCGCCGACTTCAAGCTGACGAAGAAGAAGCTCGGC
Organism: Bradyrhizobium genosp. P; assembly: GCF_049949265.1. Lineage (NCBI taxonomy): Bacteria > Pseudomonadati > Pseudomonadota > Alphaproteobacteria > Hyphomicrobiales > Nitrobacteraceae > Bradyrhizobium > Bradyrhizobium genosp. P. The sequence goes on from NZ_CP188195.1 coordinate 8,372,130, forward strand.
CATGTCGGCGTCAAGGAATCGGTCTTCCCGTTCGCCCGCTTCCCCGGCGTCGACACCGTGCTCGGACCGGAGATGCGTTCGACCGGCGAGGTGATGGGCATCGATCGCTCGTTCGAGGTCGCATTCGCGAAGAGCCAGCTCGGCGGCGGCACGCGCGTGCCGCGCCGGGGCACGGTGTTCGTCTCGGTGCGTGAGGGCGACAAGGACCGCATCGCCGACGCCGTGCGGCTGCTGCACGATCTCGGCTTCAAGGTGATGGCGACGTCAGGGACCCAGCGCTTCCTCGCCGATCACGGCGTGCCGACCGAGAAGGTGAACAAGGTGCTGGAGGGCCGCCCGCATATCGTCGACGCCATCACCAATGGCGACGTCCAACTGGTCTTCAATACCACCGAAGGTCCGCAGGCGCTGGCCGACAGCCGCTCGCTGCGGCGGGCTGCCCTCTTGCATAAAGTGCCGTATTACACCACTCTTTCCGGTGCGGTGGCGGCCGCGCAGGGGATCCGCGCCTATCGGGACGGGGACCTTGAGGTCCGCACGCTTCAGAGTTACTTTTCCGAGAGCTGATCGCCGCCCGGGCCGAAGGCCCGGGGCGGTCAGCAATTAGCCCGACGGCTGGAACTCACCGCGCGATTGGATGTTGTCACGGCCCTTAGCGGGGCCGAATATCACTGGGTTTCCGGGCGCCTTTCAGGCCCTGGTCCTGCGTTAGCTGAACTCAATATCTCGTGCGCCCTGGATTCGCGCACGGGTAAAGGACGAAGATGATGGAAAAGGTTCCGATGACCGCGGGTGGATACGCCGCATTGACGGTCGAGCTGAAGAAGCGACAGTCGGAGGATCGTCCGCGCATCATCGAACATATCGCGGAGGCGCGCTCGCATGGCGACCTCTCGGAGAATGCCGAGTATCACGCCGCCAAGGAAGAGCAGTCGCACAACGAAGGCCGCATCGCCGAGCTGGAAGACAAGCTCGCGCGCGCCGACATCATCGACATCTCGAAACTCTCCGGCGACACCATCAAGTTCGGCGCCACCGTGACGTTGGTCGACGAGGACACCGAGAAGAAGGCAGTCTGGCAGATCGTCGGCGAGGTCGAGGCCGATGCCAAGAAGGGCCGCATCTCGATTACGTCGCCGCTGGCACGCGCACTGATCGGCAAGACCAAGGGCACCAGCGTCGAAGTGATGGCGCCTGGCGGCGCCAAAGCCTACGAGATCACCAAGGTCGAGTGGCGATAGAATTATTCTACGCTGCACCGAGATAAGAAGCCGCGTCCTGGACGCGGCTTTTTTCTTGCGCGAAAGACCCCGCCGCTCCGTCACGCGTCCCTGACGGAATTGTGAGTTGGCGGCGCGGCATGCGTCATTCTAGAGCGTTTTCATGGTTGGTGACGATAACCGGCATCGGCGAGAAAGTTCAGGCATTCTGTTGGCGAGAAGCGGGTAAGGGCGTCGGCGATTGCGTTGTCGAGGGCTTCGAGAGTTCGTGCGCCTGCCTTGCGCAGCAGGGACTTTAATTTGGCGAAGAACTGCTCGATCGGATTGAGGTCCGGGCTGTATGGCGGCAGATAGCGCAACATCGCACCGGCCGCCTCAATGGCTTCGCGGACGCCCCTGACCTTGTGGCTCGACAGATTGTCCATCACGACAATGTCGCCCGACCGCAGCGTCGGAACGAGGAACTGCTCGACCCAGGCGAGGAATGTCTCGCCGTTCATCGGGCCGTCGAAGACGCACGGCGCGGTCATGCCGTCCTGGCGCAAAGCTCCGACGAAGGTGGTTGTTTTCCAATGGCCGTGCGGGACTGTGCAAACGAGCCTCTTGCCGCGCGCGCAGCGGCCGTAAAGCCGGGTCATTTTGGTGGACGCGCCGCTCTCGTCGATGAAGACCAGGCGCTCCGGGCTCAATTCCGCCTGACCGGCGCGCCATTCCACACGCGCCTCGGCGACATCGGCCCGATCTTGCTCCGCAGCTCTCAGTGACTTTTTTTGAGCGTCAGGCCGAGCTGGCGCAGGCGCTTCCACAAGCAGCCGATACTGACCTTCACGTCGTGCGTGGCCAGCAGCCACGCCCGGATCTCCTCCAGCGTGGCGTCTGGCTTGTGCACGATCCGCTGGCGCAGCGCTTCATCGTGAGCAGCAAGTTTCGGAGCCGGCCCGCGGCCCGACGGGCGAGCCGTCGTCTCGCCAGTCGCCCGCCAACGCCCCAGCGCCTTGTAAATGTAGGAAACGCTGACCCGCAGCAGCGGCGCTGCCTGATACGCTCCCATTCCGCCGTCGACGACGGAAATGACCCGTTCACGCAAATCTTGAGAATAAGGTGCTCCCATCAAAGCCTCCGCCTCGAATCAATGCGGAAACTGAATCATGGAGCAACCGCGCTGGGAATCCTCCGATTCCACCAATTGTGAAAATGCTCTAGGTAACGCGATATGATTATGAAGTATAACTAAGTTACCTGAGGGATACCGCCTGCGACATGTCGACCTCGCGCATCATGGCTGCAACTCCAGCGCGCCACATGCAGCACCATGCGGCGTGGCGCACGGCTTCCCTCGCTCAGTTCAATCTCGTCGCCTGGCACAAGCACTTTTGCTGCGCCGCGACGGCGTGCAACCGGCAATGATTCATCAATGGCGGTGTTGACATCACATCACGGTGGCGGACACCGTGTATCTTGCTTCGTGCAACGTTCCAGCGTGTCAAACAGGGGGTAAATGACAATGGACCAGACACTTTCGAAGTTTCAGCCGGTAGCGCTCAGCCTGCTTCGATTCATCACCGGGCTGCTGCTGTTTCAATACGGCGTCGCCAAGCTTCTCAAATTCCCGCCGGATTCACCGTTCGCAAAGGTCCAGCTGATGTCGCTGTACGGCGCTGCCGGCAGCATCGAGCTGATCCTGGGCGGGCTGCTCATCCTTGGCCTGTTTACACGACCCGTCGCATTCATCCTGTCGGGTGAAATGGCCTTCGCCTATTTCATCAGTCACTTTCCGAAGAGCTTCTTCCCGGTGATCAACAACGGCACCGCGGCGATCGCGTTCTGCTTCACCTGCCTCTATCTGGTCACTTCGGGCGGAGGTCCGATCAGCCTCGACGCGCTGATGCGAAAGAAGGGCTGAGTCTATCTTCCATCATTGCGAGCCAACGGGTCGCGCGAATGCGCGCCCAATGACAGGCTCCGCGAAAGCAATCCATTCTCTCCAAGCGGAGGCATGGATGCTTCGTCGCTTCGCTCCTCGCCATGACGGCTGAGAAGGTCAGCCCGCGGCCTTGAGATCCAGCGGCACCGCCGCCTCGTATTTCGAATTATGCAGCACCAGCGACGTCCGGACGTTGCGCACATGCGGCGCGGCGGTCAGGTGGGTGACGAAGTCCTGGAACGTCGCCATGTCGGGCGCCACGCATTTCAGGATGAAGTCGACCTCGCCCGACAGCATCCAGCACTCCCGCACCAGCGGCTCGGCGCGCACGAAATTCTCAAACGCGCGCAAATCGGGGTCGGCCTGGCTCGACAGGTGGACGGCGGCGAACACCGTCACGTCGAAACCGAGACGGCGGGGATCGAGCAGACCGCGGTATCCCTGGATGTAGCCTTCCTCCTCCAGCGTCCTGACCCGGCGCAGGCAGGGTGGCGGCGAGATCCCGACGCGTCGGGCCAGTTCCACGTTGGTGATTCGGCCGTCGGCCTGGATTTCGGCGAGGATTTTGAGGTCGATTTCGTCAAGGTTCTTCGACACGCGGCTACGGTTCCCTGAAGGCTTGGAAGTTTGGCAAGTCTGCCGGCAACTGTCTTAGCGCAGGCCACCCGTATGGCGCAATTTTATTGCGCGTGCAGCGCATGATTTCGCGATTTTGATTTCAGTTCCGGGGAAAAATCGCCGGCTTGGATTGCAATTCTTGCATAGCTACCCAGATATCATAGACTGGATTCGGCACTTTTAGCGCCGCCGCGACCCGTTTCCGGGCGCTTTCCGCACAAGTCCTGACCAAAATCCCCAGAACAGAGGGATCTGCCAATGCCCGCGCCTATCCATGCCAAGGTCGTCATTATCGGGTCCGGCCCTGCCGGTTACACCGCGGCGATCTACGCAGCGCGCGCGATGCTCGAGCCGGTGCTGATCCAGGGCATCCAGCCGGGCGGGCAGCTCACCATCACCACCGACGTCGAAAACTATCCGGGCTTCGCCGACGTGATCCAGGGCCCCTGGCTGATGGAGCAGATGGAGAAGCAGGCGACGCATGTCGGCACCAAGATCGTCACCGACCTCGTCAGCAAGCTCGAACTCAGCCAGCGGCCGTTTCGCCTGACCTGCGACTCCGGCGACGTCTATCTGGCCGAAACCGTGATCCTCGCGACCGGCGCCCAGGCACGCTGGCTCGGGATACCGTCGGAAGAGAAATTCCAGGGCTTTGGCGTGTCGGCCTGCGCGACCTGCGACGGCTTCTTCTATCGCAACAAGAAAGTCGTGGTGGTCGGCGGCGGCAATACCGCGGTCGAGGAGGCCCTGTTCCTGACCAACCACGCCTCGCAGGTCACCATCGTGCATCGCCGCGACCACTTCCGCGCCGAGCGCATCCTGCAGGAACGCCTGTTCAAGCATCCCAAGATCAAGGTGATCTGGGACTCGGCCATCGACGAGATCCGCGGATCGGAACAGCCGAACAAGGTCACCCATGTGCGGCTGAAGAACGTCAAGACCGGCGCCCTGACCGACGTCAAGACGGACGGCGTCTTCGTCGCGATCGGACATGCGCCGGCGACCGAACTGGTCAAAGGCCAGATCAAGCTCAAACCGTCAGGCTATGTCGAGGTGGCGCCGAATTCGACCGCGACCTCGGTCCCCGGCCTGTTCGCCGCCGGCGACGTGGCGGATGAAACCTACCGGCAGGCGGTGACCGCCGCCGGCCTCGGCTGCATGGCGGCACTCGAGGCGGAACGTTTCCTGGCTCTTCGCGCGAGCGATCGCGCTGCGGCGGAATAATCATGGCACGATCTCGCGACGGATTTACGGATATGGATTGGGACAAGCTGAAGGTGTTTCACGCTGCGGCGGAAGCGGGCAGCTTCACGCATGCCGGAGAGCAGCTTGGGCTTTCACAATCGGCGGTCTCCCGCCAGGTCAGCGCGCTGGAGCAGGAGCTCTCGGTCTCGCTGTTCCACCGCCACGCCCGCGGCCTGATCCTGACCGAACAGGGCGACCTGCTGTTCCGCACCGCGCATGACGTGTTCATGCAGCTGCAGGCCGCGCGCGCCAAACTCACCGACAGCCGCGAACGGCCGAGCGGCGACCTCAAGATCACGACGCCGCCCGCGCTCGGCATCAACTGGCTGATTCCGCGGCTCGACGAATTCACCGCGCTCTATCCGGACATCAGGATCTCGCTGATCGTCACCGACGAGGATCTCGATCTGTCGATGCGCGAGGCCGACGTGGCGATCCGCACCCGCAAGCCGACCCAGCCTGACCTGATCCAGCGCAAGCTGTTCTCGATAGGCTTCCACGCCTATTGCTCGCCGGAATACATCAAGCGGTTCGGCACGCCGCGGACGCTTGACGATCTCGACTCGCACCGCATCATCATGCTCGGTGACGCCCAGGTGCCGCCGCATCTGCAAAACCGCAGCTGGCTGATCGATGCCGGCCGCAACGGCTCGGGTCCGCGCGAGGCCTATTTCAAGGTCAACAACATCCTGGGGCTGGTGCGCGCGTGCCAGCAGGGGCTCGGCATCGCCGCGCTGCCGGACTATCTGGTCGAAGAGAACAACCGTCTGGTGCAGCTGTTCGGCGAGTCCGACTCGATCGCACTCGACACCTACTTCGTCTATCCGGAAGAGCTGAAGACGGTGGCGCGGGTACAGGTGTTTCGCGACTTCGTCGTCAGCAAGGCGCAGCGCTGGCCGTCCTGATTAAGCAGCGCTTATACGGATCCGTTATACGCGTGCTGAGCTGCCCCAACAGGCCCCCCGAATCTCCGCATGTCTGACATGCGGCTCGGATGGTTGCCGCATGGCGCTGATGGGGATCATAGTGCTCGGACGCTGAGCGGTCGCGTCGCGCATATGTCCCCCTCCTCCAGTGGCGCGGAAGTTCAGTAATCCCTCTTGGAAGGTGATTGTGTCGGCCTCACGTGGCCAATACCTTAAGCCGGGCTCTACTGAGTCCGGCTTTTTTTTATTCGCTCGTCGTCTCCATGCGCTGTGCGCCACGACCAGTGCGCGCATTGACAGTGAGAGCGCAGCGCAGCATCATCGCCACATGATCACGACTTCGTGCGCCGTTCTCTCGTCGAAAAAAGCTCCCCTCCCGGGGACACGAGATCGCGCGCGATAAGATCATTTCGCATTTGACCGATCCCGAAACCCCGCCGCCTGGACGGGGTTTTTTATTGGTCCCGTCTCCGGCTTTGCCCCCTGAGGAGATGGAACATGACCGACCTACACCAGCAATTGCAGGGCCTGTGGCTGCCCTTGATCACGCCATTTCGCAACGGCGAACTCGACATCGACTCGCTGCGCCGCCTCGTGCAGCACTACGCGAGCGGCCCGGTGGACGGCCTTATCCTCGGTGCAACCTCCGGTGAGGGCATGTCGCTCGGCTTCAGTGAGCTGGAACGGCTGGCGAATGTGGTGCGCGCCGAGCTGAGTGCCAGCTCCCGCCATCTGCCGATCTGCCTCGGGCTATCAGGCGCCAGCACTGCGCGGATGAAGGATGCGTTGGATGATACGGCGGATTGGCCGATCGACGGCTATCTGATCGCAAGCCCCTATTACATCAGACCCTCGCAACGCGGGCTGTTGCAGCACTTCAACGCGCTCGCCGATCATGCCGCCTGGCCGATCGTGCTCTACAACATCCCATACCGCACCGGGGTGAACCTGGCCAACGAGACGCTGCTCGCGCTCGCCGGCCACCCGAACATCGTCGGCATCAAGGATTGTTGCGCCGACCGCGCGCAGTCGATCGAATTCCTCAACCGGCGGCCGGCCGGTTTCCGCGTGCTGACCGGCGAGGACACGCAAACCTTCGACGCGCTGTCCGATGGCGCTGACGGGGCGATCCTGCTGTCGGCGCATCTTCAGACCGAAACCTTCGCCTCGATCCGGACGCTGCTGAAGCAGGGCGATCGCGATGCCGCGCTGGCGGCGTGGCAGAGCGTCGCCAGCCTGACCAGGTTGTTATTCGCCGAACCGAGCCCGGTGCCGGCCAAGCACTGGCTGTGGCGGCAGGGACTGATCGACAGTCCCGAGGTGCGGCTGCCGATGGTCGAGGTGAGCGAAGACCTCGCCGCCTGCCTCGATGCCGAGATCGAGCGGCGCGCCCCGCGGGTCTTGCAGAGCGCATAACATCCGGGCGACGGCCTTGTGCTCCCTCGCCCCGTTCTTACGGGGCCGCGACGAGCAAAGCTCGCGCTGAGAGGGTCGGGGTGAGGGGCTTTCTCCGCGACAATGCTGAGAGATGGACTCGCGGAGAATCCCCCTCACCCGGATCGCATCTTCGATGCGATCCGACCTCTCCCCGCAGGCGGGGCGAGGTGACGAGCGCCTAGTCCAGCTTCACCCGTGCCAACCGCAACGCATTGCCGATGACGCTGACCGAGGACAGCGCCATCGCGGCGGCGCCGACCATCGGCGACAGCAGGATGCCGAACAGCGGATACAGCAGGCCTGCCGCGATCGGCACTCCGGCGGCATTGTAGACGAAGGCGAATGTCAGGTTCTGGCGGATGTTGCGCATCGTCGCCACCGACAGCCGCCGCGCGCGGACGAGTCCCATCAGGTCGCCGGTCAGCAGCGTGATGCCGGCGCTCTCGATCGCGACATCGGTGCCGCCGCCCATCGCGATGCCGACGTCGGCCGCCGCTAGCGCCGGTGCATCGTTGACGCCGTCGCCCGCCATCGCGACGATGCGGCCCTCGCCGCGCAGCCGCTGCACAACCTCGCTCTTGCGTTCCGGCAGGACGCCGGCCTCGACCTCGTCGATGCCGAGCGTCCGCGCCACCGCGCGCGCCGTCGTCTCATTGTCGCCGGTCAGCATCACGATGCGGAGGCCGTCGGCCCGCAATGCTTGCAGCGCTTGCACAGCCGACGGCTTGACCGGATCGGCGATCGCGATCACGCCGGCGATGCGGCCATCGACCGCGATGTAGATCGCGGTTGCGCCATCCTGGCGCGCGGCCTCGGCGGCCTGATCGAGCGCCGATGTCGCGACGTTGAGCTCGCCCATCAGCAAGGCATTGCCAAGCGCGACCTGCCTGCCCCCGACCGTGCCGGTCGCGCCCTTGCCCGAGGGCGAGGCGAAGTTGCTGATCGCAGCAGGGGCAAGCTCACGCGCCTTCGCTGCGGCGATGATCGCCTGCGCCAGCGGATGCTCACTGCCCTGCTCGACACTTGCAGCAAGACGCAGCAGGCCATTCTCGTCAAAACCGTCGGCCGGAATGATCCGCGCCACCTTCGGCTTGCCTTCGGTCAGCGTGCCGGTCTTGTCGATCACAAGCGTATCGATCGCCTCCATCCGCTCCAGCGCCTGCGCGTCGCGGATCAGGATGCCGGAATGCGCGCCGCGGCCGACGCCGACCATGATCGCCATCGGCGTCGCCAGCCCAAGCGCGCAGGGACAGGCGATGATCAGCACCGTGACGGCTGCGACCAGCGCATAAGTCAAACGCGGCTCCGGCCCGAAACTCGCCCAGGCCGCGAAAGCGAGCGCGGCGGCTGCGATCACCGCCGGCACGAACCAGCCGGCGACACGATCGGCGAGGCGCTGGATCGGCGCGCGCGAGCGCTGCGCTTTCGCCACCATGTCGACGATCCGCGACAGCATGGTGTCGCGGCCGATCTTCTCGGCGCGCATCACGAGACCGCCGCTCCGGTTGACGGTGCCGCCGATCACCCGATCGCCATCGGCCTTCGAGACCGGCATCGACTCGCCGGTGACCATGGATTCGTCGACCACCGCGTGGCCCTCGATGACGAGGCCGTCGACCGGCACCTTCTCGCCCGGACGCACGCGCATGATATCGCCGACCTTGATCGCGTCGATCGCGACGTCCTCGTCGCCCTGATCAGTGATGCGTCGCGCGGTCTTCGGCGCCAGGCCCAGCAGCGCGCGTATCGCACCCGAGGTCTGCGCCCGGGCGCGCAACTCCAACACCTGCCCGAGCAGCACCAATACGGTGATGACGGCCGCTGCCTCGAAATAAACCGCGACCGCGCCATGCATGTCGCGGAAGGCCGGCGGGAACAGCTGCGGCGCCAGCGTCGCGACCACGCTGTAGAGGTAGGCGACGCCAGTGCCCATCGCGATCAGCGTAAACATGTTGAGATTGCGCGTGACGAGCGACTTCCAGCCGCGCACGAAGAAGGGCGCGCCGGCCCAGAGCACCACGGGCGTCGCCAGAACAAACGAGATCCAGTTCGACCAGTTTGGCTGCACGAGATGCATCAGGCCGAGATGGCTGCCCATCTCCAGCACGAACACAGGCAAGGTCAGCGCCAGCGCGATCCAGAACCGCCGCGTCATGTCGATCATTTCAGGGTCGGGCCCGTCATCGAGCGAGACCTGTTCGGGCTCCAGCGCCATGCCGCAGATCGGACAACTGCCGGGACCGACCTGCCGCACCTCCGGATGCATCGGGCAGGTGTAGATCGTGCTCGCAGGCGCCGGCGGCTCCGGCTCGCGGGGCTTCAGGACCTTCTCGGGCTCGGCCTCGAAACGCTCGCGGCAGCGGCCACTGCAGAACAAATATTCTTCGCCCTTGTAGCTGAAGCGGTGGTTGGCCGTCGCCGGATTGACCTTCATGCCGCAGACCGGATCGATCGCCAGCGCCGCCTCGGCCGGCTTGTCACCGTGATCGTGCTTGCCGCCGCAGCAGGAATGCGCGGCCGCGCCATGATGATGATCCGCGTGCGAATGGTCGTGTTCTGCGTGTGCCACGAAAACTCTTCCCGGCCGATTCCGGCCTCTTGATTATCATACCCTAGGGGGGTATATGATGCTTATGCGCGAAGAGATCAAGACATCCTGTTTAAAACGACTCAAACGGATCGAGGGCCAGATCCGTGGCCTCGCCGGCATGGTCGAGGACGACCGTTACTGCATCGACGTGGTGACGCAGATCGCAGCGGCGCGCGCGGCGCTGCGCCGCGTCGAGGAGGAGGTCCTGCGCGATCATGTCGCCCATTGCGTGGAGCATGCGATCTCGTCCGGCGACAAGGCCGACCAGCGGCGCAAGATCACCGAACTGATGGATGTGATCGGCCGCGCGGATCGGTAATAAGGCAGGATGAGGTCAGGTTGAATCGGTCAGGCGGCATGCTGGCTGCACCTCTCCCGCTTGCGGGGGAGGTCGTATCGCATCAACGATGCGATACGGGTGGGGGTTCTCTCCACACGAAGAGGCCGACTCGCGGCGATACCCCCACCCCGCCATCCCCCGCAAGCGGGAGAAGGAGAACCACGAGCCGAAATAAACCCCGCGATCAGGTATTGAAGCGGAAGTGCATGACGTCGCCGTCGGCGACGACATAGTCCTTGCCTTCGAGCCTTAGCTTGCCCGAATCGCGTGCGCCGGCTTCGCCATTGCCGGCGATGTAGTCGTCATAGGCGATGGTCTCGGCGCGGATAAAGCCCTTCTCGAAATCGGTATGGATCACGCCGGCCGCCGCCGGGGCCCTGGTGCCGCGGTCGATGGTCCAGGCACGCGCTTCCTTCGGGCCGACGGTGAAATAGGTGATGAGGTCGAGCAGCTGGTAGCCGGCGCGGATCAGGCGATCGAGTCCGGCCTCCTCCAGGCCCAGCGTTTCCAGAAAGTCGACGCGCTCCTCGCGCGACAGCGTCGCGATCTCGGATTCGATCTTGGCGGAGATCACGACCGCGACCGCGCCCTCCTCCTTGGCGCGCTCGAACACCGCTTTGGAGAAATTGTTGCCATCCTTCGCCGAGCCTTCCTCGACGTTGCAGACGTATAGCACGGGCTTCGATGTCAGGAGCCCGAGCATCCGGAACGCACGCTCCTCCTCCGCCTTGCGTTCAAGGAACCGCGCCGGCTTGCCGTCGCGCAGCAGCACCAGCGCGCGGTTGACCAGCTCGAGCTGCTCCTTGGCGTCCTTGTCGTTGCCCTTGGCCTTCTTCGAGAGGTTGTCGACGCGCTTTTCCAGGCTGTCGAGGTCGGCGAGCATCAGCTCGGTCTCGATGGTCTCGATGTCGGCCAACGGCGCGATCTTGCCCTCGACATGGGTGATGTCGGAATCCTCGAAGCAGCGCACCACATGCGCGACCGCATCGACCTCGCGAATGGTGGCGAGGAACTGGTTGCCGAGGCCTTCACCCTTGGAGGCACCGCGGACCAGGCCGGCGATATCGACGAAGGTCAGCCGGGTCGGAATGATCTGCGCCGATTTGGCGATCGCCGACAGCTTGTCGAGCCGCGGATCGGGCACCGCCACCTCGCCGACATTCGGCTCGATGGTGCAGAACGGATAATTCGCCGCTTGCGCGGCTGCCGTCTCGGTCAGCGCATTGAACAGCGTCGACTTGCCGACGTTGGGCAGCCCGACGATCCCGCATTTGAATCCCATTGTCTGTCCCGATCTGTCGCGCGATCACGCTGCGCAATTGAGTGAAGTCGTCATACGCGGGCTTGACCCGCGTATCCATCCCACTTGAAAAGATGGATCGCCGGGCCAAGCCCGGCGATGACGGCGAGGATTACTTGCTATCCTCTCCCTTGGAGTCGAAAAATCCCTTGGCCTGCATCACCAGATGCACCTTGTTGGCGAACGACGCATCATGCCCCTTCGCCAGCAAGCCGGCATTGTCGGCCACCGCCGCACACAACGCCTCCACCCACGCCCGGTCGCTTTTTGCGAAGTCGGACAGCACGTGGGTGTGCACCAGCTCCTTGACGCCGGGATGACCGATCCCGAGCCGCACGCGGCGGTACTCGTTGCCGATATGCGCGGAGATAGAGCGCAGCCCGTTATGGCCGGCGATGCCGCCGCCAACCTTCACCCGCACCTTGGCCGGCGGCAGCTCGAGCTCGTCCTGGAACACAGTGACGTCGAAGGCCGCGAGCTTGAAGAAGCTCGCCGCTTCGTGCACCGCCCGCCCGGACTCGTTCATGTAGGTGGCCGGCTTCAACAGCACGACCTTCTCATGGTCGAGCACGCCTTCGGCGGTCTCGCCCTGAAAGCGACGGCGCCATGGTGCGAAACCATGACGCCGCGCAATCTCGTCGACCGCCAGAAACCCGATATTGTGCCGGTTGCTGGCGTATTTCGCGCCGGGATTACCGAGACCGACAAAGAGGCGCATGGCGCGGCATCCCGTGTTGGCGCGCCATCAGATGATCGCGCGCCAACCTGATCGGTTACTTCTTCTTGTCGCCACCGGCGGGCTTGGCACCCGCAGCCGGAGCCTTGGCACCCGCAGCCGGAGCCTTGGCACCCGCGGCCGGAGCCGCAGCGCCCGCAGCCGGCGCCGCGGCGGCCGGAGCCGCACCTGCGGCCGGAGCCGCGGTTCCACCGGCAGCCGCCGCAGCCGCGGCCTTCTGCTCTTCGGCGTAACCGGACGGCGGCACGATGGTGACCAGCGTCGCATCCTCGCGGCTCAGCGCCTTCACGCCGGCCGGCAGTTTGACGTCGCTCAGATGCAGCGAGTAGCTGATCTCGAGAGCGCCGACGTCAGCCTCGATGTATGGCGGGATGTTGTCGACCGCGCACTCAAGCTCAAGCGTGTGGGTGACGATGTTGACGGTACCGCCGCGCTTGACGCCCGGCGAGGCTTCGCCGTTCACGATGTGCAGCGGAACGCTGACGCGGATGGTGGCGCCTTCGCCGAGCCGCATGAAATCGACGTGGATCGGGAAGTCCTTCACCGGATCGAGGTGGAAGTCGCGCGGAATCACGCGATGCTTCTTGCCCTCGAGATCGATGTCATAAATCGAGGTCAGGAACCGGCCCGCGAGGATGCGCTGGCGCAGATCGCGGTCGTCGACCGAGATGGTGACGGGGGGCTGGTTGTCTCCGTAGATCACTCCGGGAACTCTCCCGGCGCGACGCTCTGCCCGGGCGGCCCCCTTGCCGCTCTTCGGACGCGCGGTCGCCTTCAATTCCTTGACGGTCGCCATAGCGTTAAGTCCTTGTATTTAAAAAGTTAAAGGCCGCAGCGCGGCCCATTGCGTGAAGTCCACAGCAAGCCTCCAGGGGTGCGGGGGCCGCGGACGTGGCGGGCTTTTAGCCGCAAAGGGACGAAATGACAAGGAAATGAAGGGAGTTTTCTTGCGGAGGTGCCCATTCCCCCCTCGTCGTACCCGGGCTCGACCCGGCCATCCATCAGGAAAAGGCGCCCTTTCGAAGAGGATGGATGGCCGGGTCAAGCCCGTCCATGACGAGCGGTGCAATCAGCCGGCGGTTCCCGTCGCGATCCCGAGCTTGGCTTCCAGTGCGGCAATCCGGGCCTTCAGCGCCTCGTTCTCCTCGCGCGCCAGGCGGGCCATGTCCTTGACCGCGTCGAATTCCTCGCGCTTGACCACGTCGAGGTCGCGCAGGATGCGTTCGGCCTGGTTGCGCACGACCGTATCGACCTCGCGCTTGACGCCTTGGGCTGCGCCCGCCGCATCGTTCATCAAACGGCCGATCTCGTCGAAAAACCGATTGCTGGTCTGGGTCATCTCGCAAACTCTCCGCGTTCACTTAGCTCGCGAGAGAGACAATGGCGATCCGCGCGATCCGGTTCAAGTCCATACTGAATAGGTGGCACCCTGCGGCTTGCCTTGTCATGCCCCCGTTTCCTTGCAATCGTATTGCACCGACAACAGAAATCGCAAATCACAACGCGAGCAGAAACGCCATGATCGAGCATACGGTCGATATCGAGACCAAGGACGGCAAGACCACCACTTTCATCACCCATCCCGAGCGCGGCGGACCGTTTCCCGTCGTGATCTTCTACATGGATGCGCCTGGTATCCGCGAGGAACTGCGCGATATGGCGCGCCGGCTCGGCACCTCGGGTTACTACGTGATGCTGCCCAATATGTATTACCGCGCCGACGCGATGGAGCTCGGCCCGATCAACCCCGATCCGGAATCGCCGGAGCGCAAGCGCATGTTCGAGCTGATGCATTCGCTCAACATTCCCCTCGTGATGGAAGACACCAAGGCCCTGCTTGCCTACGCCGAGGCCCAAAAGGCCGCGAACACCAAGATCGTCGGCACCGTCGGCTACTGCATGAGCGGCCGCTATGCGGTGAACGCCGCGGCGCATTTCCCCGATCGCGTCAAGGCCGCGGCCTCGGTCTACGGCACGCATCTGGCGACCGACCAGCCCGACAGCCCGCACCTCGCCACACAGAAGACAAAGGCCGAGCTCTATTTCGCCTGCGCCGAGACCGATATCTACGCGCCGCAGGAGATCATCGAGAAGGTGCAGGCGGGCATGAAGGGATCGAACAACGAGGTCGAGATCTATCCCGGCACGCATCACGGCTTTGCGTTCCCCAAGCGCCCGGTCTATGACCGCGACGCCGCCGAACGCCATTGGGAGCGGCTGCTGGCCCTCTATCGCCGCAACCTCGTGAGCTGAGCTTCAAGACGCACGATGCCGTTCCTGCTGATCGACTTTCCGGTGTTCAACCCCGTCGCGGTCGCGCTCGGCCCCGTCGTGATCCGCTGGTATGCGCTGGCCTATATCTGCGGCATCGTGCTGGGGTGGATCTACGCCCGCTCGCTAATCAAGAAGGAACGGCTGTGGGGCGGCCCGGCGCCGATCACGCTTCCCCAGCTCGACGATTTCATCCTCTGGGTCACGCTCGGCATCATCGTCGGCGGCCGCACCGGCTATGTGCTGTTCTACAATTTGCCGTTCTTCATCGCGCACCCGGGGGAAATCCTCGAGCTGTGGAAGGGCGGCATGTCGTTCCACGGCGGCTTCATGGGCTGTGTCGTCGCGGTGATGTGGTTCGCGCGGAAGAATCACATCTCGATCCTTTCTCTGGGCGACATCACCACCGCGGTCGGGCCGATCGGGCTGTTCCTCGGACGGCTCGCCAATTTCATCAACAGCGAATTATGGGGCCGCCACGCCGACCCGAGCCTGCCCTGGGCCATGATCTTCCCCAATGGCGGGCCGCTGCCGCGCCATCCGAGCCAGCTCTACGAGGCCGGCCTGGAAGGCATTTTGCTGTTCACGGTGCTGGCCATCATGATCCGGATGGGCGCGCTGAAGCGGCCCGGCCTGATCCTCGGCAGTTTCATCACGATCTACGGTTTTGCCCGAATCACCGGCGAGTTTTTCAGAGAGCCCGACCCGCAGCTCGGATTCCTGTGGGGCGGGTTGACTATGGGTATGTTGCTGTCAGTGCCAATGATTATTGTGGGCGCTATCATCATCGTGGCCTCCATTCGCCGCAGGGCGAAGGAGCCGGTGCCCGATACGGTTTAAAAGGACGCCTGTGAGCGAACTTTCCCCGCTGCTGGACGAGATCAGGAAGTTGATCAAATCGTCCGGACCGATGCCGGTCTGGCGCTACATGGAATTGTGCCTGATGCATCCGCAGCACGGCTATTACGTGTCGCGCGATCCGCTGGGGCGCGAGGGCGATTTCACCACCTCGCCCGAAATCAGCCAGATGTTCGGCGAGCTGCTCGGCCTTTGGAGCGCATCGATCTGGAAGGCGATCGGCTCGCCGTCGACGCTGCGGGTGGTCGAACTGGGCCCCGGCCGCGGCACCATGATGTCGGATGCGCTGCGTGCGCTCCGTGTGCTGCCGCCGCTCTATCAGTCGCTGAGCATCCACCTCGTCGAGATCAACCCGGTGCTGCGGGAGAAGCAGCGCGCGACACTGGCCGGCGTGCGCAACATCACCTGGCACGACAGCATCGACGATGTCCCCGAGGGACCCGCGGTCATCCTCGCCAACGAATATTTCGACGTGCTGCCGATCCACCAGATGGTCCGGCGCGAGACCGGCTGGCATGAACGCACAGTCGGTATCGACGCCAATGGCAGGCTTTACTTCGGCGCAACGCCGGAGCCGGTGCCGCGCTTCGAGGTGCTGCTGCCGCCGCTGGTGCGCGCCGCGCCGCTCGGCGCGGTGTTCGAATGGCGGCCCGACACCGAGATCATGAAGCTCGCCACGCGGGTGCGCGACCAGGACGGCGCCGCGCTGATCATCGACTACGGCCATCTGCGCAGCGATGCCGGCGACACCTTCCAGGCGATCGCCCGCCACAGCTTCACCGATCCGCTGAAGAATCCGGGAGAGGCCGACGTCACCGCCCATGTCGATTTCCAGGCGCTGACGCGGGCCGCCGAGGATGTCGGCGCGCGCGTCCACGGACCGGTGACGCAGGGCGAGTTCCTCAAGCGCCTCGGGGTCGAGGCCCGCGCCGCCGGATTGATGGCGAAAGCACCGCCCGAGGTCTCCGCCGACATCGCCGGCGCGCTGAAGCGCCTGACCGACTCCGGCCGCGGCGGCATGGGCTCGATGTTCAAGGCGATCGCGGTCTCCGATCCACACCTCACCTCGATCGCCGGACTGAGCGATCTGTCTGACGAGGCCGAATAGCCATGACGTTGGGATCACCGCTGCTGTCGGCCATTCCGGGCCTGCGCCATGCTTTCTTCTCACGCGAGGGCGGCGTCTCCGAGGGCATCTATGGCGGCCTCAATGGCGGCATCGGCTCCGACGACGATCCAGCCAGGGTTGCTGAGAATCGGCGGCGGATGGCGGAGCAACTCGGCGTGCCGCCCGATCGCTTTCTCAGCGTGCACCAGATCCACTCGCCGGACGTCGTGGTCGCGACCGGCCCGTGGGACGGCCCGGTGCGTCCGAAGGCGGATGCGCTGGTGACGCGAGCCGAGGGCCTGGCGCTCAGTGTCACGGCGGCCGATTGCGGGCCGATCCTGTTCGTCGACCCCCATGCGCGCGTGATCGGCGCGGCGCATGCCGGCTGGAAGGGGGCGCTGACCGGCGTGCTGGAATCGACGATCGCCGCGATGGAGAAGCTCGGCGCCGACCGGACCGGCATCGTCGCCGCGATCGGTCCGCTGATCCGCAAGGGGTCCTACGAAGTCGGCAGCGAATTCGTCGAGCGCTTCATCGAAGCCGATGCCGAGAATTGCATGTTCTTCATGCCCGGCCAGCGTGACGGCCACGCGATGTTCGATCTGCCCGGCTTTATCCGCATGCGGCTAGAGAACGCAGGCGTGCTGATGATCGACGATCTCGGTATCGACACCTATTCCGACGAGCGGTTCTACAGCTATCGCCGTTCCGTGCACCGGAAAGAGGCCGATTACGGCCGGCACGTCCATGCCATCGCGTTGGAAGGCTAAGCCGACCCCCTCGCGGCGCGCGCCGGGCTGAATCCGTTAAGAGCTGTGCCCTCCCTGCCCTAGACGTTAAGGCGTTTTAACGATATCGCAGGACGCAATGAGGGAAGCGTCGAAAAGCCGGTTTCAAACCGGGACAATCGTGCGTGCCGCGGTCGCTGTGACGTGGCTTGCGGTCGGCTGCACGCTCGGCGGCTGCGCCGGCGGCGGTGGCGCGGCCGATTCCTACGCCATGGCGGGGGCCCCGAGCGGCGCGACCGTCGCATTCGAATCGATCGACGGCCCGCCGCCTCATGTATTCGACCGCATGGTCGGCGTGCTCGACAGCGAATCCAAGCTGCGCAGCTTGTCGATCGTGTCGCGCGAAGGCACCGCCGCCTATCGCGTACGCAGCTATTTGTCGGCGCAGGTGGTGCGCGGCCGCACCATGATCGCGTGGGTATGGGACGTTTACGACAGCAATCAGCAGCGCACGCTCCGGCTTTCCGGCGAGGAACCCGCCGGAAAGGCCGGCCGCGACGCCTGGGCCGCCGCCGACGACCTGGTCTTGCGCAGAATCGCCCAGGCCGGCCTCAGCGGCCTGTCCGGCATGATCAATGGCGGCCCGGCGGACGCTCCGGGCCCGGTACCGGGCCTCCGGGGACCAGCGGTGGCGAGCGCCACGGCGCCCGCGGCAGCCGAGACCGCGGCGCTCGGATATTCCGCTAACTAACCCCCGCGATACCCCGGGGAATGGCCATTTTTGGCCGGGAAAACCGGGCTGATGGGTTGCCAGCCAAGCCGCCCGCCTGATATTCCCTCGCCCATCGAAAACCCGCCGGTTCTGTAAGGACTTGAGATGCTGAACGTCGTATCCAGCAAAGCGCGGGGGGAAACATCGATGTCGGCAAAGAACGGATCCATCAAGCTCGTCGCCGGCAACTCCAATCCCGTGCTGGCGCAGGAAATTGCCAAGGGGCTTGGCCTCGAGCTGACCAAGGCCGTGGTCCGGCGCTTCGCCGACATGGAGATTTTCGTCGAGATCCAGGAGAACGTCCGTGGCTCGGACATGTTCATCCTGCAGTCGACGTCGTATCCGGCCAACGACCTTCTGATGGAACTGTTGATCATCACCGACGCGCTGCGCCGCGCCTCCGCGCGCCGCATCACCGCCGTGGTGCCCTATTTCGGCTATGCCAGGCAGGACCGGAAGTCCGGCTCGCGCACGCCGATCTCGGCCAAGCTCGTCGCCAATCTGATCTCGCGCGCCGGCGTCGACCGCGTCATGACGCTCGACCTGCATGCCGGCCAGATCCAGGGCTTCTTCGACATCCCGACCGACAATCTCTACGCCGCGCCGTTGATGGTGCGCGACATCCGCGAACGCTTCGACCTCGCCAAGGTGATGGTGGTGTCGCCGGATGTCGGCGGCGTGGCGCGTGCCCGCGGGCTCGCCAAGCGGATCAACACCCCGCTCGCGATCGTCGACAAGCGCCGCGAGCGCCCCGGTGAATCCGAAGTAATGAACGTGATCGGCGATGTCGCCGGCTACAACTGCATCCTGGTCGACGACATCGTCGATTCCGGCGGCACGCTGGTGAACGCCGCCGAGGCGCTGATCGCCCACGGCGCCAAGGAGGTCTCGGCCTACATCACCCACGGCGTGCTGTCCGGCGGCGCCGCCGCGCGCATCGCCTCGTCGCGGCTGAAGGAACTGGTCATCACCGACTCGATCCAGCCGACGGAAGCGGTCAACAAGGCGCCGAACATCCGCCAGATCTCGGTCGCCAGCCTGATCGCCGAAGCCATCGGCCGCACCGCGGCAGAAGAGTCGGTTTCCAGCCTGTTCGACTGAGAGGCTATACCCGCTGTCGTCCCGGCCTTGAGCCGGGCCACGTAGCGTTGGTTTCGGATTCGATTGTCAGCAGCCCACCCTCGGTGTCGTCGCCCGGCTTGACCGGGCGATCCAGTATTCCTGAGACGTCTGTGCCAGAGCCGATAAGCCGCGGCGTACTGGATCGCCCGCATGCGCGGGCGATGACAGCTTTGGATGTGGCTTGGCGTTCTCGCGACATGAACTGTCCGAGGTTTTCCATTTCGTTCCGCCGCTCTGAAAGCAGAGGGCGCAGGGAAAGCCGGGTGCCGATCGCACCCATGGGTCCCGTGCAACAAAAAGCACGGGAGTAGGACCACAGGTGTAACCGGGAACAACCCGGCTTTCCCTGCGCGATGGTTTTACGGCTTACTTCGTGCTCTCCCCGGCGAGACCAGGCTTTTTTGTCACCGTCTTCGCAAAGACGCTTCCGCGTCTTGCGAGGAGACACCAGCCACTGAGGCGTCAGGACCACACGACTTCACCGTCCGCTATCTGCCACGCTCGTCAGTCGCGACATCGGCGTCCACCGCATCTCACCGCAACGTTCATGACGATCGCGAGCGCCCCTCAATCGGGTGAGACGGGCAGATTCATACACCGAATTCCCATTACGATAAACCGAAATATTTTTCGCACGAGGGATTGACAGGTTTTATTGATTTGCCCGTCGGGTCGCTTTGTCGCAGACTTGGGCAGCTCGCCCGCATGAGCGGCGCGATACGCTTGCTGATTTGCGAACGCCATTTGGCGCAATGCCGTTGCGATCGGCTCGAAGAAATTGCCTTGGCGCTGGAGCGCTTCATCCCTAAAGTCTTGCGCCCGGCGCCTGGTGCTCTGGATGGGACTCAGTCACTGCGGAGTAGAAGCTATGCCCAAACCGGAAAGCTTCCCAATCGACAAAATCTACGTTCCCGTGAAGAGGAAGAAAACTCTCACGCCTGAGCTGGTTCAAGAAATCGCGGCAAGTATTCTGGAAATTGGGCAACAAGCCCCGATTCTCGTCCGGCCCGACGAAGACCGCTTCGTTCTGGTTGAGGGACTGCATCGGTTCGAAGCCTGCAAGGCTCTTGGCGAAGAAACAATCCTCGGGCTCCTGGTCCCCGCTGAGCCTGCTCACCCAAAGGCGCTTCTATCCGACAGCGCTGAAGCGGAAGCAGAGCGCGACAAGATGGCGCGATTGAAGAAGCTGCGTCTCGAAAAGGAGGCCGCCGACACACTTGGCGCTGCCTCAAAGGCAGCTACGGCGATGGACGCAGCGGGGCATCCGCGACAACGCCCGGAGAAGGGTATCCGGAACAATGTTAAGGCAACGCCGAGCCAATCAAATCGTGGGACGGCGGCATCAAGACCCGCGACCCTATCGGCATGGCTCACACAACAAAAACGCGATGGTGGCCGTTATTGATTGCGAACCGGCCGTGTGAATCGTTCCGCTATGAGAAGTGCGTCGTCCGCGACGTTACCTGGATATCGAGCGGTGCTCTCGACTTTTGTGTTGCCGAACAAGAATTAGAGTTAGCGACGCTTAACCATTTCCAGCCTGAGCTAAATCGCTTCGAAGTTTGTTAGAATTTGCTGAGTACCCCTTCCCAGGCATAGGGATCTGGGGAAAGACATGGGTAAGCGAGCTAAACGTGGAAAGACCGAGACGCTCACACTACCGGCGGTCGGAAGAGTTGCCATTGGCACCATTGCCGCTGCCGCATTGGGGTACAGTTTGCTATCGCGCCCAGCGAGCGTTCAGCCGATGCGTGGGCCGTCCGCGCACCAGGTTCCGGCATCGTCAACTCCGGCTCACGCATCAACTCCGGTTCATGTACTAGCGTCAGCTCCGGCTCCAGTCCCGGCCCCGGCGCCCCAGGTCGAAACACCAAAAGCCGCTGACGTTCCCGGAAGACTTGTTCGGCAGGTGGTTGACTACGTCAGCCACCAAACGCCAGGCACCGTCGTCATCGATACCGGAAACACATTCCTTTATCTCGTTCTGAACGACGGACAAGCGATGCGCTACGGCATCGGTGTTGGCCGCGAAGGTTTCACATGGTCCGGTGAACAGACCGTGGCCCATAAAACAGAATGGCCGGATTGGCGTCCGCCTGCAGAGATGCTTTCGCGCCAGCCTTATCTGTCGCGGTTTATGGCAGGCGGTCCCGGCAATCCGCTCGGCGCTCGGGCGATGTATCTGGGCGATACCGAATATAGAATTCACGGCACCAACAAGCCCGATACGATCGGGAAGCGGGTTTCGTCCGGCTGCATCCGGCTGACCAATGAGGACATCGTGGACCTTTATGAGCGGGTGAAAGTCGGAGCGAAAGTGATCGTGCTTCCGGCAACCGCTGCCCATCGACCATCTCAGGGAACACCACCCGACGCCGCCTTGCGATCGCCGGACCCGGCATCGCCGCCGAATCGGCCGTCGGCAACCAATGCGCAGATGCTGTCATCTGGACCGAGGATAGCCGAGGCCCAGTAACTCAATTCCCCTGTCATCGGTCATCCTCAGGGACAACCCGTCACAGAAATTACCGTGTCTCACTTACGGGGTGCAGTCCAGTGCTGGACTGCACCCCGTAATTCACCCGTAATTCACCACAATTCTAGAGGGAGGCCAGCACGAAATGGTAATCCTTCACTGGCACCGTCCTGCCACGGCATCTCGATGAAGACGATGCTGTTATGAGGTGACGTTTTGAGCAGTATATCCAGCGTTAAGCATCCTCCTGCACCAACACACGCCGCTCCAATCAAGTCGCAGGCCCGCGCCCCCGATGGAGACACGCCGGCACAAGAGGCTGCCGAGTCCAGCAGCACGGTACGCGCCGAACAGCAAGGCGGCGGCGCCGCGGCTAAACCAGCCAACGCAGTCAATTTGATCGCATAGATCAATCGCATAGATCAGAAGAGGCCGCCTCGGTTGGCGGCCTCACATTATCCATAGTCAAAAATCCATAGTCATAGGCTCGAGCCGATCAACGCAGTTCTCTGGCATCGTGTGGTTCGGCCCGCCTCGTTGCGCTTCCTCAAAACCCCGGCCGCGGAACGTGGCTCATCAGCGTCCGCGCGTAGCCGCCGTCGACGATGATCTCCTCGCCGTTCACGTAAGAGGACCGGTCGCTCGCCAGGAACAGGATCGCGTCAGCCATATCCTGCGGCGCACCGATCCGGCGCATCGGCACTACCGCCGTGCGCCGCTCGGTCACCCCCGGCGTATCGTAGAATGCTTGGCTCATCGGCGTGACCACGAGCCCGGGACTGACCACATTGCTGCGGATGCCATGCGGTCCCCACTCGGCCGCGAGCTGCTGTGACAGCATCACGACTCCAGCCTTGCTGACGCTGTAGGCGCCGCTCTGTCCCTGCGCGTTGCTGGCGGCAATCGAGGCAATATGAACGAGACTGCCGCGGCCGGCCGCGCGCATCTGCTTGCCGAAGGCCTGCGCGCAGATGAAATAGCCGGTGAGATTGACCGCAAGCACCGCGTTCCATTCGGCGAGCGGGAGCGTATCGAGCCCGCCGGGGCGCAGCACGGCCGCGGTGTTGACGAGGATGCCGCACGGCCCGAGCGCGCGCTCGACCTGTTCGACTGTGGCAGCAATGCCGTCGGCACTCGTGGTGTCGCAGGTTGCGACCAGATGCTCGCCGCCAATCTCACGAAGCCTGGCATTGGTCTCGGCAAGCCCGCGCTCATCACGATCGATCGCGGCGACTTTGGCGCCGGCCTGGGCAAAGCCGATGGCCGTGGCGCGGCCGATGCCGCCGCCTCCGCCGGTGACGACGGCAACGCGGCCTGACAGGCCGAGCCAGTCGGTGGAACCTTCCTTGGTCATGGTCTGATCACTCTTGTCCGGTGAATTGAGACCGAAGAGTTTAGCGGAATGCGCGGGTAGACCAAGGATGTTTTGGCGGCTCAGGCACCGGCTGCCGCCGTGTTACCGACGACCTCACCAAACGACTCGAACACAAGACATAAAGCGAGATGAGTTTTGGTCGAATCTGTCCGCTGCGGTTTCGGTTCACCTCTCCCCGTCGGGGAGAGGTCGGCGCGAAGCGCCGGGTGAGGGCTCTTGCTTTCTCGATAGACCGTGACCCCTCACCCGATTTGCTGCGCAAATCGACCTCTCCCAAGGGAGAGGTGATCCTTCGGCGCCGTTCCAGCTGGACCTTATCTCATCATGCTCTAGCTCCTCGCAACGGGATTGGCGGCCCGCTGACCGCGGCGGCGCTCGACGGTGATTTCAGCGAGGATCGACATCGCGATCTCCTCGGGCGTGATGGCGCCGAGGTCGAGCCCGGCCGGCGCCTTGACGCGATCGATCGCATCAGGCGCAACGCCTGCCGCGACCAGCTTGCCGCGCAGCGCCGCCATCTTGCGCTGGCTGCCGACAAAGGCGTGATAGCCCGCATCGATCGCGAGCGCCTGCTTCAGCGCGGTTTCGTCGCCCTTGCCCTGGGTCGAGACCACGACGAAGCGGCGGGCCCCGTTGAGACCCCCAGGCTCGAAACCGTCGACCACCACATCGGCGTCCGGCCGGGCGATGAGGTCGGAGGCCGGCGCTGCAAGCGTGACGTGATAGCCGAGCTGGCGCGCCTGCGCGGCCAATGACAGCGCGACCGGGCTCGCGCCGAGGATGACCAGCGAAGGATGCGGCAACACCGGCTCCACGAAGATATCCATCGTGCCCTTGCTGGGACACATGTTGGAGGCAAACCGCACGCCGTCCCTGCTCTCGCCGGGCTCGACACCGAGTTCGGCGAGCAGGTTTTCGGGCTGCACCGACACCATGCGCGGTTCGCCATCGGCGAGCGCCTCGCGCGCCGCTTTCAGCACCGCGCCCCTGGCGCAGCCGCCGCCGATCCAGCCCGCGACGATGCTGCCATCGGGCCGGATGATCGCCTTCGCGCCCGCCTTGGCCGCCGTCACCGACACCGTGCGCACCACGGTCGCCAGCACGAAGGCCTGTTCGGCGGCCTTCATCTGCGCGACCAGATCGATGACTTCGACATGCACACCCATCACAGCCTCGCAAGATAAGGTTCGAGCGCGGTCAGGCTCGCAAGCGTGTTGGCCGGCGCGTAGAGATCGACATGCGGCAGCGCCGCCTTGATCCCGCGCGCCTCCGGCGCATAGCCCTGCCATCCCATCATCGGATTGAGCCAGACGATCCGGCGGCAGCGGCGGCCGAGCGCCGCCATCTCGCGGCCGAGCAGCGCAGCGTCGCCGGTCTCGTAGCCATCGGACACGATCATCACGCAGGTGCGCGAATGGATCACGCGCGCGGCGTGCCAGCGATTGAAGGTCTGCAGGCTCTCGCCGATCCGGGTTCCACCACCGGCGCCCTGCGCCATGATCGAGAGCCGGTCGAGCGCGCGTGCCGCGTTCCTTTCCTTCATGGCGTCGGAGACATGGGCAAGGCGGGTGTGGAACAGGAACGCCTCCGCCTCGCGAAACTCGTCCAGCACGCCGTGGATGAAGCGCAGGAACACACCAGTATACATGCTCATCGAGCCGGACGCGTCGAGCAGCACGACCAATCGCAACGGCTTTGGCTTGCGCTGCCGCTTCACCAGGCTGATCGGCACGCCGCCATGGCTGATATTGCCGTGGATCGTGCGGCGCAGATCGAGCCGATAGCCCCGCCGCCGTGCCAGATCGCGCCGCGTCAGCCGCGTGCGCATGGCGCGTGCCAATTGCGCCGCAGCCAGATGCGCCTGCGCGACCTGTTCGGAATTGGCCATGTTGCGGAAATCGACCTCGGCGAGGTTGTCCGCGCGTGAGGCACCTTCCATCTGCCCTTCGCCTGAACGATCATTGCCGGCGCCGTCTACCGAGGGAATCTGATCCATCGCGGCCTCGGCGCCGGCGCGAGGCTCGGCAGGCTGGTTCGGCAGGCTCTTCAGCGAGGGATTGTTGGCGGATTTGGCCGCACCCGATGTCAGCGAGCGCGACCGCAGCCGCTTGCCGAGCCAGAACGCATCAAAGATGCCGTCGAAGTTGTCCCAGTCGGACCTCCGCGCCGAGAACAGATGCTTGAACGCCGATCGTAATAGGCCTGGCCGCGCCGCATAACCGGCCGCCATCAGCGCGGCCGCGTCCTGTCCCTCGGCGAGGCCAACCGCGAAACCACTGTCACGCAAGGTCCGCAGGAACGCCGCGAGCTTGCCCGAGACGAGACGCGAGACCGCGTTGACATCATCGAAATCGGGCGACGATCCGCAGCAGCTCATGCGACCCTCCCGAGCAGACGTTCGCTGACCTCGCGCGTGACCCTCGATTTGTCTTCCTGCGTCTTGAGCAGGCACATCAGCGTCTCGTGCACGGTCTCGGGCGCATCGTGCAGGTCCCTGACGTCGAGCCCGACCAGCGCCGCCGCCCAATCCAGCGTCTCCGCGACGCCGGGCACCTTGCGCAGCTCTTCCTTGCGGATGCCCTCGACCATCCGGGCAATCTGCAGGGCCAGCGAGGCGCCGGTGCCGCCGATGCGCGTCATGATGATGCGTGCCTCGCGCTCGACATCGGGGTAGTCGACATAGTGGTAGAGGCAGCGCCGGCGCAGCGCGTCGGAGAGTTCGCGCGTGCCGTTCGACGTCAGCACCACATGCGGGATCGCAGTCGCCTTGATGGTACCGAGCTCCGGGATCGAGACCTGGAAGTCCGACAATAGCTCCAGCAGGAACGCCTCGAACTCGTCGTCGGCGCGGTCGATCTCGTCGATCAGCAGCACCGGCGGCTTGTCGCGGCGGATCGCCGCCAGCAACGGCCGCTCCAGCAGATACTTCTCCGAGAATATCTGGTCCTCGACCGTATCAGCATCGGCGCCACGATGGGCCTGGATCGACAGCAACTGGCGCTGATAGTTCCACTCATAGAGCGCCGCCGACTGGTCGAGCCCCTCGTAACACTGCAGGCGGATCAATTCGGTGGCGTGCACTGCGGCAAGCGCCTTCGCCACTTCGGTCTTGCCGACGCCCGCTTCGCCTTCCAGCAAAAGTGGGCGCCGCAACAGCTGCATCAGCGAGATCGCGGTCGCAAGCTCGGCATCGGCAATGTAACCGGCATCGCCGAGCGCTCGCGCGATCTCGTCGCGGGTCTTCATGCTGAAGCGAACACGCCGAGGCTCTTCGCCGCCGCCCAGTTGCGCCAAAAATCATGCGGCATCTGGATGTGGGTCGAACCGAGGAACGAGAACGCGTCGTTGACCGCGTTGGAGAAGGCCGGCACGCCGCCGACATTCGGGCTTTCGCCGACGCCCTTGGCGCCGATCGGGTGATGCGGCGACGGCGTGACGGTGAAGTCGGTCTCCCAATGCGGCGTCTCGACCGCGGTCGGCATGAAGAAATCCATGAACGAGCCGGTGACGACGTTTCCCTCGGCGTCATAACGGATCTCCTGCCCCATCGCGATGGCAAACGCTTCGGTGAGGCCGCCATGCACCTGGCCCTCGATGATCATCGGGTTGATGCGGGTGCCGCAATCATCGAGCGCATAGAACCGCTTGACCTTGTAGACGCCGGTGTCGACGTCGATGGTCATCACGCAGATATAGGCGCCGAACGGATAGGTCATGTTCGGCGGATCGTAATAGCTGACCGCCTCCAGCCCCGGCTCCATGCCGGGCGGCACGGAATTATACGCGGCCCAGCAGATGTCCTTCATCGACATCACCTTCTCCGGCAGGCCCTTGACGCGGAAGCCGTCGATATCCCATTCGAGGTCGTCTTCGTGGACCTCCAGCTTGTATGCGGCGATCATCTGCGCCTTGGCCTTGATCTTTCGCGCGGCCATCGCGATCGCAGCACCGGCGACCGGCGTCGAGCGCGAGCCGTAAGTGCCGAGACCATAGGGCGCGGTATCGGTGTTGCCCTCCTCGACCATGATGTTGTCGGCGGGGATTCCGATCTCGGTGGCGATGATCTGCGCCCAGGTGGTCTCGTGGCCCTGGCCCTGGCTCTTGGTGCCCATCCGCGCGATGCCCGCTCCGGTCGGATGCATGCGGATCTCGCAGGAATCGAACATCGCGATGCCGAGGATGTCGCAGTTCTTCGACGGGCCGGCACCGACGATCTCGGTGAAGAAGGAGACGCCGAGACCCATGATCTCGCGGGTCTCGCCGCGCTTGAACGCCGCGCGCATCTGCTCCTGCTCCTTGCGCAGGCCGGCGTAGTCGACCGTTTCCATCATCTTGCGCATCGCGGTGTGGTAGTCGCCGGAATCATATTCCCAGCCGAGCGCCGAGTGATACGGGAACTGCTCGGCCTTGATGAAATTCTTCAGCCGCAGTTCGGCGGGATCCATCCCGAGTTTCTGCGCGAGAATATCCATCCCGCGTTCGATGCAGTACGCGGCCTCGGTGACGCGGAACGAGCAGCGATAGGCGACACCGCCGGGCGCCTTGTTGGTGTAGATGCCGTCCACGGACAGATGCGCCGTCGGGAAGTCGTAGGAGCCGGTGACGATGTTGAAGAAGCCGGCCGGCCATTTCGACGGATCGGCGCAGGCGTCGAAGGCGCCGTGATCGGCCAGCACGTGGACGCGCAGGCCGGTGACCTTGCCTTCCTTGGTCGCCGCTATTTCGGTGGTCATGTGATAGTCGCGCGCGAACGACGTCGCGGTCAGGTTCTCGATGCGGTCCTCGACCCATTTCACCGGCTTGCCGGTGACGATGGAGGCGACCGCCGCGCAGATATAGCCGGGATAGGCGCCGACCTTGTTGCCGAATCCGCCGCCGATGTCGGGCGAGATCACGTGGATCTTCTGTTCGGGAATCTTCGCGATCAGCGCCACCACGGTACGGATCACGTGCGGCGCCTGGAAGGTGCCATAGATCGTCAGCTCGCCCTTGATCTTGTCGAACGAGCAGACGCACTGGCAGGTCTCGAGCGGCGAGGGATGGGTGCGATGATAGGAGATCATCTCCTTGATCGTGACCTCGGCCTTGTTGAACGCGGCATCGGTCAGATCCTTGTCGCCGACGGTCCATTCGAAGATGTGGTTGTGGTGCTTGCGCGGGCCATGGGCGCCGCTGGTCTTGCCGGCGAGGTCTTCGCGCAGGACAGGAGCATCCGCATCCATCGCCTTGAACGGATCGATCAGCGGGGTGAGCTGCTCGTACTCGACCTTGACCTTGTTGATGCCGTCGTCAGCGGCATAGCGGTCAGTCGCGACGACGAAGGCAACCTCCTGGTTCTGGAACAGCACCTTGCCGTCGGCCAGCACCATCTGCACGTCGCCGGCGAGCGTCGGCATCCAGGCAAGGTTGACCGTCTTCAGCGTCTCGGCGGTGATGACCGCGAGCACGCCCGGAACCTTCAGCGCCTCGCTGTCGTCGATCGACTTGACCCGTGCATGGGCGTGCGGCGAGCGGACGAAATCGCCGTGAAGCATGCCGGGCAGCTTGACGTCGTCGACGTAATTGCCCTTGCCTTGCGTGAAGCGGATGTCCTCGACCCGCTTGCGCTTGCAGCCCATGCCCTCGAGGGCGGCGGTGCGTTGTTCCCGCGTGGGAGTGAGGTCATTCATTCTGCGGCCTCCCGGAATTCCACGCCGTTGATCTTGTCTGCGGCGTATTGAATGGCTCTGACGATGTTCTGGTAGCCCGTGCATCGGCAGAAATTGCCGGAGATGCCCATCCGGATTTCGTCTTCCGTCGGCGACGGATTTTCTTTCAACAGCCGCTGCGCGCGCATGATCATGCCGGGCGTGCAGAAGCCGCATTGCAGCCCGTGCATCATGCGGAAGCCTTCCTGCAGCGCCGACAGCGAGCCGTCGGCATTGGCCATGCCCTCGATGGTGATGATGTCGGAGCCGTTGGCCTGCACCGCGAACATGGTGCAGGACTTCACCGACATGCCGTCGATATCGACCGTGCAGGCCCCGCAATGCGTGGTCTCGCAGCCAATATGGGTGCCGGTCATCTGCAAATTCTCGCGGATGAAATGCACCAGAAGCGTGCGCGGTTCGACCAGGCCTTCGACCTCGGCGCCGTTCACTTTCATTGTAATGTGCGT
This sequence comes from Bradyrhizobium genosp. P, assembly GCF_049949265.1. NCBI lineage: Bacteria > Pseudomonadati > Pseudomonadota > Alphaproteobacteria > Hyphomicrobiales > Nitrobacteraceae > Bradyrhizobium > Bradyrhizobium genosp. P. Next base: position 8,401,333 of record NZ_CP188195.1, read on the forward strand.
CTTTGCCATGTGATCCCTCCCCTCAGGCCGCTTTGGCGGCAGCGCGCTGCAACGCGCGCATGACCATGATGCCGCCGACATGCTTGCGATACTCGACTGGGCCCCGCGCATCGGCGGCCGGCGCCATGATCGCCTCCGCCGCGGCGGCGGCTTGCTTCAGCGTGGCCGGATCGAGGCTGGTGCCGATCACGATCTTCGCGGCGGCATCGGCCAGCAGCGGGGTTTCCGACAGGTTAGTAAGGCCGATCGCGCAACTCGCGACCTTGCCGTTCGCCGTCGTCAGCACTACAGCGGCCGCGGCGGTGGCGTAGTCGCCGACCTTGCGCTTCAGTTTCTCGTAGGCATAGCCGTGGCCGGCGGCGGGGACCGGCACCGTGATCGAGGTCAGGAGTTCGCCGGCTTCGATCGCGGTGAAGTAGGCGCCCTGGTAGTAATCGGCGGCGGCGACCTCGCGCGCGCCGTTGGGACCGTCGAGATGGTAGGTCGCGCCCAGCGTCATCATCAGCGCCGGCATGTCGTTGCCGGGATCGCCATTGGCAACATTGCCGCCCACCGTGCCGCGGTAGCGCACCTGGGGATCGGCGATCAGTAGCGCAGCTTCGCGCAGGATCGGGATGGATCTGGCGATCTCGTCGGAGGCCAGCAGTTCGTGCTGGGTGGTCATCGCTCCGATCACGATCGCGTTGCCGCCGCGGCGGATGCCCTTCAGGCCTTCGACATCGTGCAGATCGACCAGATGCTCCGGCGTCGCCAGCCGCAGCTTCATCATCGGAATCAGGCTGTGGCCGCCGGCGAGCGGGCGGGCCTCATCACCGAGCGTTGAAAGCAACTTCACCGCGTCGGCCACCGTGGCCGGCCGGTGGTAGCTGAACGGGCCAGGAATCATCGTTTCCTCCATCTCGTCCTGTGAGGTCCTTGACGGAACGCGGACGTTGGGGAGGAAGGCTCTCTCCGTGCCGATTGGCCTGCAATAACAGCGGCACAGGAGCGGGAAATTCGCACCAAGTGCGGTCTGATGCGCACGAAATGCGTCAGCGCTTGCGTCCCAATAGGCAGGAAGTGGGTTCAGGCCGAGCGGCGCGCCAGCCCGAGTCGGGCCTTCACCTCGGCGATCTTGGCCCGGCTGACCGGAACCCGGTGCGGCGACGGACCATCCAGTTCGATGACCGCGCCATCCCCCTCCTTGCGGACCAGGGTGACGTGCGGGATCGCGACGATGTAGCTGCGGTGCACCCGAACGAACAGGCTTGCATCGAGCTGCGCTTCGGCCTCCGAGATCGACCACGGGCACATCCGCTCCCGGGTGCCGTCATGGATCTTGGTGTAATGGGCATCGGCCCTGACACTGCGGACCTCGGCGGCATCGACGAAATGGGTGCCGTCGGCGCCCTCCACCGGCAAGCGCGGCACGGGGGCTGGACGCGGTGGTTGGCCGAGGCCACCCAGCGGCGTCGGCCGCAGCTTTGGGCTGGCCCTGACGGCGCCGGCATCGGCGACCGGGATTTCAAATGTCGTAGCATCCCCCGCGGCCATGGTGGCCTTCTTGCGCGGATCGGGCACCAACGACAGCAGGAAGCCCGCCGCAATCACGAAGCAGAGCAGCGCGACGACCAGCGACAGCATCTGCGACGAAGCGGCCAGCCCGTCCACGTGGTGGTGCGCGCCCGCCGCCGCTGGAACGATCCGCATCCCCGCCATCGCGGTGTAATGCATGCCGGAGACCGCGATGCCGAACGCCACTGCGCTCAGCATCAGCGGCACGCCACCCTGGCGCGCCAGGAACACGCGCAGCCCGCCATAGGCGGCGGCGATCGCGATCGCCACCGAGAGCACCACCATTCCGGGGGCGTGCGTCATTGCGAAGTCGCCGGACAATCCATGCATGCCGACGTAATGCATGCTGGCGATGCCGAGCCCGAGTAGCACGGCCGATGATGCCACGCGCAGCATCGACGGCTCGCCGATGCTGACGAAGAACAGCGAAATGCCGACCACCAGCGCGCAGATCAGGAAGGATATGATCGTCGGCAGCACCAGATAATCGGTGCCCGCGGGCAGCGGCGCTGCCAGCATTCCGACGAAATGCATGGTCCAGATGCCGACCGCGAGAAAGAATGCTGCGCCTGCGAGCAGCAGGCGATGCCCGGCATCCGGCGTGCCGCGGATGCGCGCAGCAAGGCCGAAACCAGTATAACCTCCCAGGATCGCGATCACCACCGAGAGCGCGACGAGATAAGGATCGTGTCCTTCGAACATGATCGTCTCGACCTCCCCGTCATCACGGACAGGTCTCCTCCCGCCGCCGAGTGTACAGGCGCGGCGGCGGGATTGACAATCAGACGATTGCGAGGCCGGCGCTACACAATCCCCGCGGCGACCTGGCCGCGCAGGCGTTCCAGGCTGAGCAGCGTGTTGGCGCAGGCTTCCGCCACCTCGATGCCCTTGATCGTGAAGTGCCGGCGGAAGAAGTCGTGATGCACTTCGGTCTCGTGGAATTGCTGCGGCGTCAGCACCGCGGAGAACACCGGCACCTCGGTGCGCAACTGCACGTCCATCAACGCCTTGATCACCGTGTCGGCGACGAACTCGTGGCGGTAGATGCCACCGTCGACGACGAGGCCGGCCGCGACGATCGCGGTGTAGCGCCGCGTCTTCGCCAGGATCTGCGCATGCAGCGGGATCTCGAACGAACCCGGCACCTCGAACACGTCGACATTGGTGATGTGCCGCGCCTCGATCTCCTTGAGGAACGCGATGCGGCATTCCTCGACCACCTCGCGGTGCCAGGAAGCCTGCACGAAGGCGACACGCTGCGGCCTTGCGAAGCGCGGATGCTCGACCGCCGGCGGAGAGACCGGCGGATCGGAAACGATTTCTGCTTGGAGGGTTTGGGCTTCGAGGGTTTGGGCTTCGAGGGTTTTGGCTTGGGAGGTCTGGACGTCTTGGTCTTGCAACATCTGATTCATGGCTTTCCTCTTTCAGGACCAGAATCAGGGCATACGGACAACGACAGTGGCCCCACGCGAATCCGCGCGGGCTGCCGCAACCGTTCTCTTTCATCCGGACTTTAACCGTCGGCCTCGGAATTGCACCGAATCTGCTGACCCTTCTTCGACTTCACGAAGAAGGCGCTCGCGGGCTTGGGCTTTGACACCCTTACCGCCGGTGGGGACTTTCACCCCGCCCTGAGAACATCGGCACGCCCGGAATGGACGTGCCTGAAGCGAAATATGACCAAAGCGCGACCGGCGGGCAAGGACCTTTGGCATGGGAATCCGGCATGTCCCCCATGAGCGGTAAGCGAGTCTTGAGCATTTTCGGGTCTGATCGAGAGAGAACGGAAGCTCAATTCTTGTTTGAGGCGTTTTCTTCTCGCGAAACGGTGTCCACTTCGCTCGAAAGCGCTCTGGAGGTCTCGTGTGGTGCGAAACCGATTCACAGATGCGGCAAGACGGCGGCAAATAGTTAACAAATCGTTGCCGCGCCAGCTCCGATTCCGATTTGTTCTCAAATTAATAAATATGGCGCGATCAGCTGTGGACGATGCGCGCTTTGGCTGTGGACGGACTCGGCGTGCGGTTGCGCCGATTCCGCAAATCACATCACTTCAACCGCGTCAGGTCCAGGGCATCCGGAAGCCCAATCGAGGAACTGCACTCGGCCACGACGCAGTTGTCGCACGTGCCGGCTTCCGTGTGCGTATCAACAGAACATAAGAACAAGGGTCGAGACGGCATGTCCCTGCTCGAAGGCATTATTGATTCCCGTAACAACCCGCTTGCAGTGGTCGAGGATATCGCCGCTCACAACAACTGGGCATTCGAGCGATCCGGCGAAGACGAGGTCACGATCGTCTCAAAGGGCGACTGGACCGACTATCAGCTCTCCTTCACCTGGATGGGCGAGATCGAGGCGCTGCATCTCGCCTGCGCCTTCGACATGAAGATTCCGCAAGCGCGCCGCGCCGAGGTGCAGCGGCTGATCGCCGCGATCAACGAGCAATTGTGGGTCGGTCATTTCGACCTGTGGACCCACACCGGCATGGTTATGCACCGCCAGGCCTTGGTGCTGCCCGGCGGCCTCACCGCCTCCGCCGCGCAATGCGAGAGCATGCTGGTGAACGCGATCCATGCCTGCGAGCGCTACTATCCCGCATTCCAGTTCGTGGTGTGGGCCGGCAAGTCGGCAGCCGAAGCGATGTCGGCCGCGATGTTCGACACCGAGGGCGAGGCGTAAGGGTTTTCGCTGCGACGCTTCCGCGAACTCAGCGTCGTCCCTGCGAAAGCAGGGACCCATACGCCGTGACGGCAGTCGTTGCCCAAGCTGCTTGCGGCTTACTCTGCGCTTCACTAGAACCGCCCGTGGTTATGGGTCCCGGCCTTCGCCGGGACGACACCGAGTTTGTGGAGGCGCCCGTGAGCAGCAGCGCATTGAAAAATACGACCGGCACCATCGCGCTTGCGGGTGCGGGCAAGATGGGCGGCGCGATGCTGACCGGCTGGCTGGCGCAGGGGCTCGCACCCGAGCGCGTGGTGGTGATCGATCCGCATCTCGCGCCCGAGATTTCCGCGCTCGCCGCCAAGGGTGTCCGTCTCAATCCGCCGGCGAAGGATGTCGGCGCCGTCGATACGCTGGTCGTCGCCGTGAAGCCGCAGTCCTTCCGCGAAGCCGGTGCCGCGCTGAAGGCGTTTGTCGGCTCCTCGACGCTGGTGGTCTCGATCATGGCCGGTACGACGATATCGGCGCTGGAAGAAGTCTGCGGCGGCAGGGTGGTGCGCGCCATGCCGAACACGCCGGCGGCGATCGGCCGCGGCATCACGGTCGCGGTGCTCGCGCCAAGCGTCACATCAGCGCAACGCGCCACGACGGATGCACTGCTGCAGGCGACCGGCCTGGTCGAATGGGTCGACGATGAAAGCCTGATGGATGCGGTGACCGCGGTCTCCGGCTCCGGCCCGGCCTATGTGTTCCTGCTCGCCGAAGAACTCGCCCGTGCCGGCGTCGCGGCCGGCCTGCCCGAGCAGCTTGCCACCACGCTGGCGCGCGCGACCGTCGCAGGCTCCGGCGAACTGCTGCATCGCTCCGACCTGCCGTCCGCAACCCTGCGTCAGAATGTCACCTCGCCCGGCGGCACCACCGCCGCGGCGCTCGAAGTGTTGATGGCCAATGACGGGATGCAGCCGCTGATGACCCGCGCCATCGCCGCCGCGACCAAGCGCTCGAAGGAATTGGCGAAGTAGCGACTGCAGGGCGGCCATAAACGCAAGCGCACCGACTACGCGAGCATATCTGTAAGTCCCGTCACCCTGAGGTGCTCGTCGGAGGGTGTGGCTTAAGTGGCCTCGAGCCGCTTGTTGAAGCTTTCGACATTGACCAGGCCGCGGGCGTGGCGGCCTTCGCCGAGCTTGCGCGTTCCTTCGAAGGCTTCGACGTCGAAACGGATCACGCGGCGCTCGACCGCGATCACCCTTGCAGTGGTCCGCACCGTCGCGCCGACAAGGGCAGCGGCGAGATGACGGATGTCGACCTCGGTGCCGACCGTGACCCAGCCCGGCTGCAGCGCGCTCCTGATAGCATCGCCCGACGCCATCTCCATCTCGAGGATCATCATCGGCGTCGCATAGACCATCGGCATGCCGGGCACGAAATGCCCGACGGTACGCTCCGGCGGCACCACGAGCATGCGCTCGGCGCTCATGCCGATGGTGATGAAGTCGCGTGCGTCCATGGTAGTCCCAAGACAACTGTCGTCCCGGCGAAAGCCGGGACCCATATGTGGACGGCCCCCGTGGCACAAGAGCTTTTTGAGCGGATCGGATCGCTTGCATCCATATGTCCGGCCTTTTGAGTGCGATCGGATGGATCGCTGGCCAAGATGGTTTGCGCGATGCGAGTTCCAAACAACCACGCGGCCTGTTGACGGCCGATGGGTCCCACGGACTGTCTCGCATCGTTGCTCGATCGATCGCTCCATCTGCTCCTGCAGCTCCGGGTCGGCTGACGAGCGAGCCCGCCAGCCGGCCAATCTGTTAGACGGCGACTGCCGCGGTGGCATTGATCCGTGCGGCGTCATAACTCTCGCCGGTCGCCATCAGCTTCCAGGCGATGCGGGCCACCTTGTTGGCGAGCGCCACGGCGGCAAGCTTCGGTGGCTTGCGCTTGATCAGTGCCAACAGCCAGCGCGAGTGATGGCCGCGCCCGCGTCTGGCCTGCTGGATGACCGCCGTTGCCCCGATCACCAGCAGGCGGCGCAGGTCCTCGTCGCCCGCCCGCGTGATCCTGCCAAGCCTGGTTTTGCCGGCGGTGGAGTGATCCTGGGGGGGGAGGCCGAGCCAGGCTGCGAAGTGACGGCCGGAGCGGAAAGCATGGGGATCGGGTGTCTTCATCACGAGCGTCGTTGCAACGATCGGCCCGACAGAAGGGATCTGCGCCAGACGCCGGCCCACGGCGTCGGAGCGGTGCCAGGCCATCAATCTGGCTTCGATCTCCTGCAGCTCGCCCACGAGTCTGGTGTAGTCGCGGCCCAGCACCGTAAACAGCTCGCGTGCCAGGGCAGGAAGCGTCTCGTCCTGCGCAATCCGCGCCAGCAGCGGCTCGATCTTGTCGGTCCCTTGGGCCCCGATCAGGCCAAACTCCGCCGCATGGCCGCGGATCATATTGCCGAGCTGGGTGCGCCGGGCGATCAATCCAGCGCGGACACCCGTCAGCATCAGCGCGGCCTGCTGCTCGACCGTCTTGACCGGCACGAACCGCATGCTCGGCCGGCTCATCGCTTCACACAGCGCCTCCGCATCCCGACCGTCGTTCTTGTTCCGCGACACATAGGGCTTCACCAATTGCGGCGCCATCAACTTCACCTCGTGGCCCAGCTTGCGAAGCTCCCGTGCCCAATGGTGCGAGGCCCCACAGGCCTCCATCCCGATCACGGTCGGCGGCAACTTGGCGAAGAACTCCAGCACCTGCTTGCGCGCAAGCTTCTTGCGCAACACAGGCTGTTCCGCCGCATCAACCCCATGCAGCACAAAAATATACTTCGACGTATCCATTCCAATGCGGATAATCTCTCTCACGGACGGCTCCCTTGTCTGAGATTTGCAACAACCTCATTCTGGCACACTGATGCCGTAGGGGGCCGTCCACACCATCAACCACCGACGCCTGATGTCACGAAGGCTGGAGCACCAGCGAACTCAACAATCAGCATCGGTGGTTATGGGTCCCTGCTTTCGCAGGGACGACCCGTGGAGAGATGGGAAGCTATTTCTTCGCCGCGGCGGCGCGCTCGACGAAGGTCTTGCCACCCTTCATCTTGTGGTGCAGCGGCGCTTCATTGATTTGAATCACGACCGCATCGGCATCGACGCCGAGGTTCGTGACCAGCGCCTGGGTGATGTCGCGCATCATGCCGGCCTTCTGTTCGTCGGTACGGCCTGCGGCCATGCTCACGGTGATCTCGGGCATTGTTGCTCTCCCTATTATCTTCGTCATGGCCGGGCTTGTCCCGGCCATCCACGATCTCAGGCATCAAACAAGACGTGGACATCAGGCACAAGGCCGGGCATGACGCCGAAATGAATGGCTATCCCCAGCTCACGTCATGCCGCGCCAGCACTTCACGGACTTTTGCGACGAGATCGCCTTCCGCGCAGGAGAACTGCGCAGGACGGGTTTCGCGCCACTCCTGATTGGAGGCGATCGCAGCCGCGGCCTTGGCGCCTTCGATCAGGTCCTTGATCTGCACCTCGCCGCGCGCTTTTTCGTCGCTGCCCTGGATGATGACGCAGGGCGAATTGCGGCGATCGGCATATTTGAGCTGATTGCCCATATTCTTGGGGTTACCAAGATAGAGCTCGGCGCGGATGTGCGCCTGGCGCAGTTGCGCGACCATCTTCTGGTAGTCGGCAACACGATCGCGATCGAACACGGTGACGACGACGGGCCCGAACTCCGGCCTTGTGTCGAGCTTGCCGAGCATGGTGAGCGCCGCCTGCAGTCGCGACACGCCGATCGAGAAGCCGGTCGCCGGCACCGGCTCGCCGCGGAAGCGCGAGACCAGGCCGTCATAGCGCCCGCCGCCGCCGACTGAACCGAAGCGCACCGGACGGCCCTTCTCGTCCTTGGTCTCGAGCAGGAGTTCAACCTCGTAGACAGGGCCGGTGTAGTACTCGAGGCCGCGGACGACCGAGGGATCGATGCGAATTTGATCCACCCCATAGCCGGACTTGCGAAACAGAGCGCGCATCCGCTCTAGCTCATCCCAGCCCTCCATGCACAGCGGTGAGCCGGCATAGAATGATCCCTCCTTAGGAATCATAAATGCATCTTGATCGATGTTTTGAGGAGCCAGGAATTCGCTCCCCTTCCCGACTGCTAAGTCACTTGAGGTCTGAGTTGCCATCTCAATGAATTCCATCAACCTTGAGATCTGCGCAGGTTCGAGCTCGGCGCCTCTAGTAAAGTCGCCACTTTCATCTTTGCGACCAGCACCCAACAGCGGTTGGACGCCCTCCAGCCCCAGCCGATCCAGCTTGTCGATCGCTCTCAGAACGGTAAGACGCCTTCCCGCATTCTCCTCACCTCGTAGGCCGACAAGCTCCATCACCCCATCGAGCACCTTGCGGTTGTTCACCTTGACGACATACGAGCCACGCTCAATCCCAAGCGCCTCCATTGTGTCGGCCGCCATCATGCAAATCTCAGCGTCGGCGGCGACCGTTGAAGCGCCCACCGTGTCCGCATCGAACTGCATGAACTGACGGAAGCGCCCGGGACCCGGCTTCTCGTTGCGAAACACGTAGCCGAAGCGGTAGGAGCGATAGGGCTTTGGCAGATGCTCAAAGTTTTCCGCGACGTAGCGCGCCAACGGCGCGGTCAGGTCGTAGCGCAGCGAGATCCACTGCTCGTCATCGTCCTGGAACGAGAACACGCCCTCGTTGGGACGGTCCTGATCGGGCAGGAACTTGCCGAGCGCGTCGGTGTATTCCATCGCCGGCGTCTCCACCGGCTCGAAGCCGTAGAGCTCGTAAACGGCGCGGATCTTGTCCACCATCTGGCGCGTGGCTGCGATCGCAGCGGGACCACGATCTTCCAGTCCGCGCGGCAAGCGCGCCTTCAATTTCTGCGGTTTTTTCGGTTTGTCGGTCATGGGCGGCTAGGTATCAGCCATGGCGCAGCCGGGCAACCGTGCTTGCTCCCCTTAACCTCGCCCCGCTTGCGGGGAGAGGTCGGATCGCATCGCCAGATGCGATCCGGGTGAGGGGGTACCGGTCTGACCACCACCTCCGGAATCTGCCGAGACAGCCCCTCACCCCAACCCTCTAAGAGCGAGCTTCGCTCGTCTCGACCCCGCAAGAGCGGGGCGAGGGAGCCCGCCAGCGCGCCTAGCTCACGCCGCCGCCTGCTTGCCCTTTGGCTGCACTTCGGCGGTGTAATCCGTCATCAGCTGCGCCGAAATCCGGCCGGGCGTGAACTTCCATTTGGCGATTTCAGATACCGGGGTGACCTCCGCGGCGGTGCCTGACATGAAGCACTCCGAGAAGCCGTCGAGTTCGTCCGGCATGATGCGGCGTTCGATCACCTCGAGGCCGCGGCGCTTGGCGAGATCGATCACGGTGGCGCGGGTGATGCCGGCCAGGAAGCAGTCCGCGATCGGCGTGTGGATCTTGCCGTCCTTGACGAAGAAGATGTTGGCGCCGGTGCACTCGGCCACCCGTCCCTGCCAGTCCAGCATCATCGCGTCGGCATAGCCCTCGCGCTCCGCTTTGTGCTTGGAAATCGTGCAGATCATGTAGAGACCCGCGGCCTTCGCCAGCGCCGGGATGGTGGCCGGATCCGGCCGCCGATAGTCGGCGAGGCCGATGCGGATGCCCTTCAGTTTCTCGGCGGGATCGAAATAACTCGGCCAGTTCCAGGCGGCGATCGCCAGATGGATGGTGTTGGTCTGTGCCGCCACCCCCATCATCTCCGAACCGCGCCAGGCCACCGGGCGGACATAGGCGTCCGGCAGGTTGTTCCGGTCGATGACGAGTTGCTTGGCCGCATCGATCTCGGCGGCCGAATAGGGAATCTCGAAGTCGAGGATGTTGGCCGACCGCTTCAGCCGTTCGGAATGCTCCCGGCTCCTGAAGACCGTGCCGCCATAGGCGCGCTCGCCCTCGAACACGCTGCTTGCGTAGTGCAGCCCATGGGTCAACACATGGACGTTGGCATCCTGCCACGGCACCAGCTTGCCGTCATACCAGATGACGCCGTCGATCTTGTCGAATGACACTCCCATGGGCTTTCTCCCGGATGGACGCGATTATCTGCGTCCGCGCCTGCGCGCTGTTGAGATGAAGGGCCCCAGCACCGCGCCTGAGGGGCGGTCTGCCGCATCTGCCGTCGCTTCGACGTCCTTTTGCAGAGTGCTGAAGTCCAGTATGTTTGCCGAGATGCCGCTCGACAATCGCACGGTGGTCCAATTTGCGGCCCAAACCGCCATCACTGGCTCTTTCAGGCCGTTCCAAACGCTGCCATGGACGAAGCGATCTAATGTTTCGTCGCGACAGGCAGTTTTGTAACATTGAACCCAAGATACGTCAACATGACTGACATAAATTTCTCAGGCATGGCTGCCAAGCCTGATTCGCAGGGAAGCGACCATCCGTCCTCAACGGCTGGCCCAAGCGACCTGCGCTGGGACCTCATCGAGCTTCTGTTCTTTGCCTACCGGGACTTTGTCGGCGACGCCGACCAGGAACTCGAAGCTTTCGGCTTCGGCCGCGCCCACCACCGGGTCATTCACTTCGTCACCCGCTATCCCGGGCTGAAGGTCGCCGACCTCCTCGATGTGCTACGGATCACCAAGCAGTCGCTCGGGCGCGTGCTCAAGCAGCTGCTCGACGAGGGCTACATCGTCCAGAAGACCGGCAACAATGACCGCCGGCAGCGCCTGCTCTACGCGACGCCGAAGGGCGAGGCGCTGGTCGGCAAGCTCGCGGGGTTGCAGACCGACCGCATCAACCGCGCGGTCGCCGGTATCGATGCCGATGGTGTCGAGACGGTGCGAGGATTCCTGCGCGCGATGATCGACCGCGACGATCCCGACAAGGTGTTAGAGGCGATCTTCGGCGGCAGAAAGACAAAGGAGTGATCTTGGCTCAGGTTGCAACCATGGTGCGCGCGCCGGCCCAGCCGGCCGACGACGCGCCGCATCTTCTCCTGGTCGACGACGACCGGCGTATCCGCGACCTGTTGTCGCGCTTTCTTTCAGGCGAAGGCTATCGCGTCACGACCGCGATGAGCGCCAGCGACGCCCGCGCCAAGCTGCTGGGGCTGCATTTCGACCTCCTGATCCTCGACGTCATGATGCCTGGAGAGACCGGCTTCGACCTCGCCCGCTTCATCCGTACCTCATCGTCGGTGCCGATCATCATGCTGACCGCGCGGCACGAGGCCGAGGCCCGCATCGAGGGCCTGCAGATCGGCGCCGATGATTACGTCGCCAAGCCGTTCGAACCGCGCGAGCTCGTGTTGCGCATCGGCAATATCCTCAAGCGCACCACGCCGCCGCAGGTCGCCGCCGTCGAGCAGATCGCGTTCGGCCCCTACATCTTCCATATCGAGCGCAGCGAGCTGCGCCAGGGCGAGGAGATCATCCATCTCACCGACCGCGAGCGCGAGATGCTGCGCATCCTCGCAAGCGCTCCCGGCGATACCGTGCCACGCACCGCACTGACCAGCGGCGGCACCGTCAACGAGCGCGCCGTCGACGTCCAGATCAACCGCCTCCGCCGCAAGATCGAGCGCGACCCCGCCAATCCGCTGTTCCTGCAGGCGGTGCGCGGCATCGGCTATCGCCTGGTGGCTTCGCCGTAAGATGCAGCCATGAGCACGCTCGACACCAGCCTCACCCTGATCCGTAACGCCTCGCAGCGCGTGTCGAAGGCCAATGGCTGGATGGGCAACGCGTTCAAGGGCTGGATGCCGACCGGCCTTTATGCCCGTGCGCTGCTGATCATGATCGTGCCGATGGTGATCCTGCAGACCGTGGTCGCGTTCGTGTTCATGGAACGGCACTGGAACACAGTGACGCGGCGCCTGTCAGCCGCGGTGGTCTCGGACATCGCCGCGCTGATCGACGTTTACAAGAACTATCCGCAGGACAAGGACCGCGTGCAGTTTCGCCACATCGCCCAGCGGCTGCAGCTTGTAGTCGACTTCCTGCCCACAGGCGACATGCCGCCGCCGGGGCCCAAGCCGTTCTTCTCCCTGCTCGACCAGGCGCTCTCGGTGCAGCTCGGACGGCAGATCAACCGCCCGTTCTGGATCGACACCGTCGGCAACTCCAATCTGGTCGAGATCCGCGTGCAGCTCGACGATTCGGTGATGCGGATATTCGCGCAGCGCAGCGCGGCCTATGCCTCCAATTCGGAGATCTTCATCTTCTGGATGGTCGGCACCTCGTCGATTCTGCTGATCGTCGCGGTGCTGTTCCTGCGCAACCAGATCAAGCCGATCCTCAGGCTGGCCGATGCCGCCGAAAGCTTCGGCAAGGGCCGCGAGGCGCCGAATTTCCGGCCGCGCGGCGCGCGCGAGGTGCGGCGCGCCGCGCAGGCGTTCCTGGAAATGAAGGCGCGCATCGAGCGCTCGATCGAGCAGCGCACCGCGATGCTCGCCGGCGTGTCGCATGATTTGCGCACCATCCTGACCCGCTTCAAGCTCGAGCTCGTCCTGCTGGGCGAAGGTCCCGAAATCGACGCGATGCGCAAGGACGTCGACGAGATGTCGATGATGCTCGAAGACTATCTCGCCTTCGCGCGGGGCGATTCCGGCGAGATCGCCCAGCCGACCGACATGACGATGGCGCTGGAGGAATTGCGCTGCGACGCCGAGCGTCACGGCCATATCGCCACCGTGGCGTTCCACGGCCTGCCCGTCGTCACCGTGAAGCCGGCCTCGTTCAAGCGCTGCCTCGGCAACCTCGTGTCGAATGCGGCGCGCCATGCCAACACGATCTCGATCACCGGCCAGCGCGATCACCGCTATCTCACCGTGACCGTCGACGACGACGGCCCGGGCATTCCGGCTGACATGCGCGAAGAGGTGTTCAAGCCGTTCCTGCGGCTCGACGATGCCCGCAACCAGGACGAGGGCGAGGGCGGCACCGGGCTCGGCCTTGCCATCGCCCGCGACATCGCCCGCTCGCATGGCGGCGACATCATGCTCGGCGAAAGTCCGATGGGCGGCTTGCGCGCGGCGGTACGGGTGCCGGTGTAGCCGCTTCAGTTCTGTTTCTGCATCTGCTTCGGGATCAAGCTCTTCAGCTTGTCGACGTCGTGGACATTCATCTTGATGCCACCGGGCATCATGATGTCGCCGACCTTCTGGTCCGGCTTGCAGGCGCCGAGCCACTTCGCCTCGAGCGTCGTGACGTGATCGCCTTGTGTCGCGCCGCGCTCGCTGTGCGACGTCGACTTGACGGTATAGGCGGAATTGAAATCCCCGGTGATCTCGGAATGCGTCGTGATCGACGCATTGCCGAAGCCGCATTCGGAATCGCTGACATAACCGGTCGCGGTCTTCTGAATGTCCTTCTTGGAGCAGGCTTCCTTCGACAGCGGCGAGAAGGCGGTGCTCATCTCCTTATCGGTGGTCTCGTCGGTGCACTGCTGCATCGTCATTTCAGGCAGCGGCGAATTGGTCCGCACCATCTTCACTTCCCACAGGCCCGCCTTGCGGATCGGCAGATCGACCGCGCTGGCCGCGCCGGCCGACAACACCAGGCAAACTGCCGAACCAAATAATGCAAGCTGTCGCGTCATGGCGATTGGCTCCCGGCTGATCGGTTGCAGGATTCGAGGCAGTGTCAGTAGAGCGTTCGCAACGGCCGGTTCGCGGCGCCGTAGGGTACCCAGCGGCAGGCAAACGAGATGTAGCCGCCCGGATAGGCCTGCACGGCGAGGAATTTTGCCACCTTGCCGTAGGAAGCGCAGTGATCGACGGCAAGCTGCCGAGCATCGGTCTGGGCGGCCAGCGTGTAGGCAATTATACCGCCGGTATCATTCGCCTTGAACGGCGGCACCGGCTGCAACCAGTCGGCCCGCGCCGGCGCAATGGCCAGCATCCCGCAAACGGCAACCAGGCACGCGGCCATCATCCTTCGCATCGCAGACTCCATTTCGCTTGCCAACAACATAGAGTGCGCCGGTGGCCATGGAAAGAACGAGCCTCTCTCCGAAGCGGACTTCTCCTCAGGTGTTGCCGCGCTGCACTTGACCTCGCCGGGCCTTCGCGGCACCGTCCGCCGCATCGGATCATCGGGCGGACTCCCATGCGCAACCTGTTCATTTCTCCCAAAAAACTCGGCCTCGGCGCCGCGCTCATGTTCGGGCTGCTGGCTTTTGGGGGCACGGCGCAGGCCGCAAATCCGTTCGAGCTGAATTTCTGGCTGTCCGGTCCGCGCTATGACGGCCGCGTGGCCCCGTGCGAGTCGGCCTTGTCGACCATCAGCTCGCAGTTCCACGAGAAGGAAGCCACCTTCTGGAATTCGCCGCTGGTGATCACCGGCTACGGCCGGATCCACGAAACCGCGTTCCGTCCCTGGCAGTCCGACAATATTCCGCGCCGCTATTGCGCCGGCGACGTGATGCTGAGCGACGGCAAGACGCGCACGGTCCACTACTCGATCATCGAGGACGGCGGCTTCGCTGGCTTCAACCAGGGCGTCGAATGGTGCGTCACGGGGCTCGATCGCAACTGGGCCTACAACCCTTACTGCCGAGCCGCGCGGCCCTGATCTCCTGCCAGACTGCCGAGAATTGCTTGCGCCTGCCTCCTCCAAGGAGCAGGCGGCTTTTTTGTTCTTGAAATGTTCCGATCTCCTGTTAGGTTCGACAGGGTCGAGTTAGGGAGCGTTTGATGCCTCGGTTGGTCACAATTTCCCGATTTCTGATGTCGCTTGCAGCCATCGTCCTGGTCTTGGCCTCCGCCGGCATGGCGTCGGCCCAGGACCGCCGGCAGAACGCACCGGGCGAGTTCGATTACTATGTGCTGTCGCTGTCATGGTCGCCGTCCTTCTGCGAATCGGCCAGCGAACGCGGCAACAACGGCCGCGGCACGCAGGCGCAGTGCGGCGGGCGGCCGTTCTCCTTCGTGGTGCACGGCCTGTGGCCGCAGTATGAACACGGCTTCCCGGAGTACTGCCAGCGGCCCTCGCCGCGCCTTGGCCGCAACATCATGACTTCGATGCTCGATCTGATGCCGGCGCCCGGGCTGATCTTCAACGAATGGGACAAGCACGGCACCTGCTCCGGCCTCGACGAACGCGCCTATTTCGAAACCGTCCGCAAGGCACGCGCCGCGGTGAAGATCCCTGAGGAATTCCTGCAATTGTCGGAGCCGAAGACGATCGCGCCCGACGATTTGGAAGCGGCGTTCATCAAGGCCAATCCGGGGCTCAGCAATTCGGCCATCGCGGTCACCTGCGACCGCAAGCGGCTCAGCGAAGTGCGGATCTGCCTCTCCAAGGAGCTGCAATTCCGTTCCTGCGAGGAGATCGACCGCCGCGCCTGCCGCCGCGACGAGGTGCTGATGCCGCCGATGCGCGGCGGATAGCTTCCCTCTCCCGTCATTGCGAGGAGTTCGCGACAAAATTGCCAAGCGATTTTGCGCTGAAGCGACGACTCGCCGCGGAAGCCTCGGCGAAGGCGGAAGCAATCCGTTCTTTCCTCGTGGTGAGACATGGATTGCTTCGCTCCGCTCGCAATGACGTGGTAACTGCTATCTGATGAACTACCGTCACGCCTTTCATGCCGGCAGCTTCGCCGATGTCATCAAGCACATCGTGCTGGTGCGCATGCTCACCTACCTGCAGGAGAAGCAGGCGCCGTTTCGCGTCATCGACACTCACGCCGGCGCCGGACTCTACGATCTCACATCGAGCGAAGCGCAGCGCGGCGGCGAATGGCTCACCGGCATCGCGCGGCTGATGCAGGCGCGCCTGTCCGACAAGACGTCGCCGCTGGTCACGCCCTATCTCGACATCGTCAGAGCGTTCAATCCAAAGGCCGAGTTGAAGTCCTATCCCGGCTCGCCCTTGATCGCGCGCGCGCTGTTGCGACCGCAGGACCGCCTCACCGCCTGCGAGATCGAGCAGACCGCGCGCAGGCAACTGATCGACGCGCTGCGGCGCGACACGCAGGCCCGCGTCGTCGATCTCGACGGCTGGACGGCGCTGCCGGCGTTCGTGCCGCCGAACGAGCGGCGCGGTCTGGTGCTGATCGATCCGCCGTTCGAGGCCAAGGATGAGTTCGAGCGGCTGGCCAAGGGCTTTTCGGAAGCGTTCGCAAAATGGCCGACCGGCATGTACCTGATATGGTATCCCGTAAAAACACGGAGGGCGACCGACGAACTCGCCCGCAGCGTGGCCGCAACAGCAGCAACGAGCCGGCCGCCCGGCAAATGTTTGCGCCTTGAATTCAGTGTTGCGCCGCAGGAAACCGGCAGCGGCCTCGTTTCCACCGGCCTTTTGATCGTGAATCCGCCGTGGACGCTCGCCAACGAGTTGAAGATCATTCTGCCCGAACTCGAGAAGCCGCTTGGCCAGGGCGGTGCTGCCCGCTTCAGACTCGAGACGCCCAAACCATAATCCGGCACGCCTGCTGAAAAATGTGCGTAGGCAATCTGCGCGGAAGCGTATTATGCTCATCCTGTTACGACTGGCTTTACGTTCCGCTTCCGCGAATGGTTGCGGCGGAGTGACAAGGCCGAGATAAAATCCAGGCAGACCGGTGGCGTGACGCCGGCCTGCTCAGGTGGCCAAGCTCCCGACAAGCGAATGTCGGTCAACTGCTGCGCGGCGTGCGCGTAGCAGTGGAGCAATACGGGGGAGGAGTTTTCCCGATGGCCATGACTGGGACAGTCAAGTTCTTCAATGGAGAGCGCGGCTACGGCTTCATCAAGCCCGATGATGGCGGCCGCGATGTGTTCGTTCACATCACCGCCGTCGAGCGGGCTGGATTGAAGGACCTGACTGAAGGACAGCGCATTACATTCGAGGTCGAGCCGGACAAGAAGGGCAAGGGCCCCAAGGCGGTCAACCTGGTGATTTCATCGTGAGTGCGTGCGTGATCCAGATAAGCGCAAGCCGGGTTTCCGACTGGATCATGTGGCGCCCGAAAATCTGAGATCGTGCCGCGATTGCTGCGATCGCATCATGATCCCGGGCTTACGGCGAAGGCGGAATGAAGCGTTGCGTGTAAGATGCCTGTCGAGCGCATGAGGCGTGCTCGCGGCGTGGTCGCCTGCATGATGCGGCCGCCAATTGGTGGACTCCGCACCATTGCAATGTGCGGCCGATCAAATGCTCTTGCCGGACCAGCGACACCACGCTGTGCTCCTCTAGGAAGTCCATCGACGTAGTCCAAGTCGTCAGCACAAAAAGAAACCCGGCCGCGCATGGCGCAGCCGGGAGTTGATGGTCGACGGTTTCTTGTTCTCAGAAGTGATAGTTGATGCCGGCGCGGACCAGGCCGAAGCTGTAGCCGTTGGCTGCGCCGCCGGTGATGGCGAAGTTGCTGTTGGCGAGATCGACGTAGAGATATTCGATCTTGGCGCTCCAGTTCGGGGCAAAGCCCATTTCGGCGCCGGCGCCGACGGTCCAGCCCGCATTGGTGTGCGTCTCCGACACACCGAAGGTCTCGCCGCGCAGTTCGCCGAAGGCGATACCGCCGGTCGCGTAGAACAGCACGTTGTTGAAGGCATAGCCGGCGCGGCCGCGCACGGTGCCGAACCACGGATTGGAGAACTTCCAGGGCGCGAACGTATCGTCCGCGGCATTGGCCTGGATGTCGGCCTCGATGCCGAATACCCAGGGGGTGCCGTTCTGGAAATTGTAGCCGCCCTGGACACCGCCGGTGAAACCGGACGGCTTGGTCGGGTTGTTGTCGACCGAACCCCAATTGTAGCCGATGTTGCCGCCGAGATAGGGGCCGGCCCAGCTATAGGCATTGAGCGGCTGTTGGACGGTGTACGGCGATCCATAGTTGAGATCGGCTGCCGCCGCCGACGTCGTCCAGCCTGCCGCGATCAGTGCCAGCGCACGCAAAACCAACCGGGTCATCGGTACTCTCCACCACGCAACTGCCGTGACCGGCCGGCTTCGGCCGGCATGGTTACGGATTTCCACTTTATTTCGCTAAGGTTTATCGAGAGTTTTAAGTTAAAGGGCTGTTAAGGCCGGTTACCGCCCGCTCATCAGTCTTAACAATGTGTTACGTGTACTTCGCGGCGGGCGCGCGGGACCGGTAAACTCCTGCAATCGGCTTCTTTTTCCGACCTCACCGGCGCTGGCGACCGCCGCGTCCAGCGCTTAATTTACGGCCATGGTTCACGATTCTCCCGAGCGTCCGACGTCGCCCCCGCCAAAGCCGCGGCACGGTTCAAAATCCGATCTGGCGCAAGAATTGGCGCAACCCGACCCGGCGCTCGACGCAGCCGACGTCGATCCCGAAACCTCCGTCACTGACGAGGATGAGGAGGCACGCCTGCCCGACGCGCCGGAGGATGCGGCCGAGGCGATCGCCGAAGGACGGCTTGCGACCGGGCACGCCGCGATCGAGAACGCGGTCCGCCTCGCGCCGACGTCGCCCGGCGTCTACCGCATGCTAAATACCGCCAACGACGTGCTCTACGTCGGCAAGGCGAAGAACGTCCGCAAACGGCTGTCGTCCTATGCGCGCCCCAACGCGCCTCTGCCGGCGCGCATCCTGCGCATGATCGCGGCGACGACGCATGTCGAGATCATCTCGACCACCACCGAGACCGAGGCGCTGCTGCTCGAAGCCAATCTGATCAAGCAGCTGCGCCCGCGCTTCAACGTGCAGCTGCGCGACGACAAGTCGTTTCCCTATATCCTGATATCAGGCGACCACTGGGCGCCGCAGATCCTCAAGCATCGCGGCGCGCAGTCGCGACCCGGCCGCTATTTCGGCCCCTTCGCATCCGCCGGCGCGGTCAACCGCACCATCACGGCGCTGCAGCGCGCGTTCCTGATCCGCTCCTGCACCGACGGCTTCTTCGAGAGCCGCACGCGGCCCTGCTTGCTCTACCAGATCCGGCGCTGCGCCGGTCCCTGCACGCGCGAGATCGATTTCCCCGGCTACACCGAGCTGGTCCGCGAGGCGACCGAATTCCTGTCGGGCCGCAGCCACGCGGTGAAGCAATTGCTCGCCGCCGAGATGGAGAAGGCGTCGGGCGAGCTGGAGTTCGAGACCGCAGCAGTCTATCGCGACCGTCTCGCGGCGCTGTCGGCGATCCAGTCGCAGCAGGGCATCAATCCGCGCACCGTCGAAGAGGCCGATGTGTTCGCGATCCACCAGGACGGCGGCTATTCCTGCGTCGAGGTGTTCTTCTTCCGCACCGGCCAGAACTGGGGCAACCGCGCCTATTTCCCGCGGGCGGAGAAGACATTCACGCCGGAGGAGGTGCTGGCCTCGTTCCTTGCGCAATTCTACGACGACAAGCCGCCGCCGAAGCTGATCCTGCTGTCGCACGAGATCGAGGAAAGCGCCCTGCTCGCCGACGCGCTCTCGGTCAAGGCCGGATCCAAGGTCGAGGTCTCCGTGCCCAAGCGCGGCGAGAAAAAGGAGCTGGTCGGCCACGCCCTCACCAATGCGCGCGAGGCACTCGGCCGCAAGCTCGCCGATACCGCGACCCAGAGCCGGCTGCTGGAGGCCATGGTCACCACGCTCGGCCTGCCGCACGCACCGAAGCGCATCGAGGTCTACGACAACAGCCACATCCAGGGCACCAACGCGGTTGGCGCGATGATCGTGGCCGGTCCCGACGGGTTCATGAAGAACCAGTACCGCAAATTCAACATCAAGTCCGAGGGGCTGACGCCCGGCGACGACTACGGGATGATGCGGGAGGTGCTGGAGCGGCGCTTCAAGCGCCTGTTGAAGCCGCCCGAGGGCGGCGCCGCCAAGGACGGTGCCCAGGACGCAGCAAAGCCCAAGGCGAACGAAAAGCCGGACGACGATTCGTTCCCGCAATGGCCGGATCTCGTGATCATCGATGGCGGCCGCGGACAGCTCAACGCTGTTAGGGATATTTTCCAGACCCTCGGGCTGACCCAGGTCGCGCTGATGGCCGTCGCCAAGGGGCCGGAGCGGGATGCGGGGCGCGAAACCCTGTTCATGCCGGACCGCGAGGCCATCAAGCTGGAGCCGCGGGACCCCGTGCTCTATTTCATCCAGCGGCTGCGCGATGAGGCCCACCGCTTCGTCATCGGCTCGCACCGCAAGCTGCGCAAAAAGGACATAAGGGAGGCCGGCCTGCAGGAGATTCCGGGCATCGGCCCGTCGCGCAAACGTGCATTGCTGCATCATTTCGGAACCCTCAAGGAGATCGAGCGGGCCTCGATCGCCGATCTCGGCAAGGTTCCCGGCGTCAGCGCCGAGAGCGCCCGCAAAATTTTCGAGTTTTTCCACGCCCAGCCGGGTTAAAGGGAGCATGATTCATCAGGGCGTCGCCTGAGGGCGGCCATCTTGGGATCGCACTGTTGACCTTCTCGATTCAGCGGTATTGGTAAGACGGATGAACATCGCCACGACCCGGGGACAGCCCAAGTCCATGTCCCTCCCGAATATCCTGACCTACGCCCGGATCGCTGCGATCCCGGTGGTGGTCGGCTGCGTCTATTGGCAATCGATCATGGACGGCCCGTTGTGGCTGCGTTGGCTGGCCTTGGCCGTGTTCATCGCCGCCGGGGTCACCGACTACCTGGACGGCTATTACGCGCGGATCTGGGACCAGCAGTCGGCCTTCGGCCGGATGCTCGATCCGATCGCCGACAAGCTTCTGGTCGCCTCGTGCCTATTGATGCTGGCGGCCGACAACTCGATCCATGGCTGGACGCTGTGGGCCGCGATCGTGATCCTGTGCCGCGAGATCCTGGTCTCGGGCCTGCGCGAATACCTCGCCGGCCTGCGGGTCAGCGTCCCCGTCACCAAGCTGGCGAAATGGAAGACGACGATCCAGCTGGTGGCGATCGGCTTCCTGATCGCCGGCGAAGCGGGAGAGCAGATTTTCCCGCCGACCACCCTGATCGGCATCGCGCTACTGTGGATGTCGGCGATCTTCACGATCTACACCGGCTGGGATTATTTCCGCGCCGGCATTCATCACCTCATCAAGGAGGATGAGGGATGAAGGTGAAGTACTTCGCCTGGGTGCGCGAGCGGGTCGGCAAAGCCGAGGAGACCGTCGAGCCGCCGGCCGAGATTCGCACCGTCAGCGACCTGATCGGCTGGCTCGCAGCGCGCAGCGATGCCTACGCCTATGCCTTCGAGAAACCCAGGGTGATCCGCGCCGCGATCGACCAGGCCCATGTCAAACCGGATGCGGCGATATCGGGCGCCCGAGAGATCGCGTTTTTCCCGCCGATGACCGGAGGCTGAGACAGCGTTTTCAAGCGAAGTGGGTACCGGTTCGCGTGACGAAAACGCGCCAGACAAAAGAGACTTCATGACCACCGCAGCGACCATCCGCATCCAGGACGGCGACTTCGACGTCGCGCAGGAAATCGCTGCGCTGAGCAAGGGCCGTACCGACATCGGCGCGGTCGTCAGCTTCTCCGGCATCTGCCGCGGCAGCGAGCAGGGTGAGCCGATCGCGGCACTGATGCTCGAACATTACCCGGGCATGGCGGAAGCCGAAATCAAGCGCCACACCGACGAGGCGCTGTCGCGCTGGCCGCTGCAGGGCCTCACCGTCATCCACCGCTTCGGCCGCATCGCGCCGGGCGAGAACATCGTGCTGGTCGTGACCGCCTCGGCGCACCGGCAGGCCGCGTTCGAGGCCGCCGAGTTCCTGATGGACTATCTGAAGACCAGCGCACCGTTCTGGAAGCGCGAGGAAAGCGCGCGCGGCACCAGCTGGATCGAGGCCCACGGCCATGACGATGCGGCCGCCGCGCGCTGGACCAAATCCTGATGGCCAAACGCAGCAACGTGCCGGCGAAGCGCACCCCCGCCGCGCCGAAGCCGCCCAAGGTCGCCCCCGGCGAGCTTCAGACCTTGTTCGATTTCGTCCGCTACGCGGTCAGCCGCTTCAATGCGGCCAAGCTCGTGTTCGCGCACGGCACCACCGATCCGGTGGCGGAGGCCGCTTTCCTGGTCAGCGAGACGCTGCATCTGCATCCCGACCAGTTCGAGAGCTTCGCCAGCGCACGCGTCACCGCGGCCGAGGGCAAGCAGATCCTCGATCTGATCGAGCGCCGCATCGCGACGCGAAAGCCGGCCGCCTACCTCGTCAACAAGGTCTACATGCGCGGCCTGCCGTTCTATGTCGACGAGCGCACCATCGTGCCACGCTCCTTCATCGGCGAGTTGCTGGATTCGCATTTCGGCGGCGACGAGGACGGCACTTCGCTGATCGGCGATCCCACCGAGGTCGGACGCGTGCTCGACCTCTGCACCGGCTCCGGCTGCCTTGCGATCCTCGCCAGCCGGAACTTCCCCTACGCGGCGGTCGACGCGGTCGACATTTCAAGAGGCGCGATCGAGGTCGCCGAACGCAACGTCGCCGACCACGGTCTCGGGGATCGCCTGACATTGCATCGCGGCGACCTGTTCAAGCCGCTCGGCGACACGCGCTACGACCTCATCATTTCCAACCCGCCCTATGTCGACGCCGAGGGCATGGCGGCGCTGCCGCGCGAGTGCCGCGCCGAGCCCAAGCTGGCCTTCGACGGTGGCGCCGACGGGCTCGATATCGTCCACCGTATCCTGGATGGAGCCAAGCAACATTTGACCCCGCAGGGCGGATTGCTCTGCGAGATCGGACGCGGCCGCGACACGCTCGAAGCCGCCTGTCCGGACCTGCCGCTGCTCTGGCTCGACACCGAGGATTCCGACGGCGAGGTGTTCTGGATCGCCGCCGCGGACCTCTGATCCGGCGCGTCGAGCGCTGGGCCGCCCGACCGCTCGCTCCCGGGGCTTCGCGCGAAAATCGTGTGCAGTTCCAGCCGGTTCCAAAGAACGCTGGCCCGTCGAATCAACATTGATGCTAAGGTTACCGCCGTCTGGAGAGCACCGCGCGCGACATGATTCGCATTTCGACGATTTTCATCGCCATCTGCATGGTGCTGGTCGCAGCCTCGCTCGGCTTCGTCCTGTATTCGGTGGCGGGTATCAGCGGATCGGAATCGGCGATCGTGGCGCTCACCGCCCTCACCTTCCTGATCCTCTACAACGCGGTCTCGATGCGGCTGCGCGACCGCAGCGACGTCGGCGGCCAGATCGCGGATCTGTCGCGCGGCACCGCCGACCTCGCCCGTCAGGTCGCCGAATTCGGCCGCCGGCTGGCCGCGGTCGAGGGCCGTGTGACGTCGGCCAACTCCACCGGCTCCGACCGGTTGCAGGCGATGGCCGGCGAGATCAACGAGCTTGGCGTGCTGGTGAAGCAACTCGCGGCCTCCGTGGCCAGCCAGGAAGATCTGCTGGCGGCAGGCCCGATGGCATCGCCTTCCGGACTGCTGCGAGACGACCTGCTGCAGTCCCCCCCTCCGACACCGACCGCTGCTCCGGCCCCGACCGTGGCCGTGGCGCCTCGGCCAGCGCCGGCCGCCGCGATCGCGCGTAGCGGGGGCCAACTCCTGAACGCGGTGAAGACCGCCATCGAGGAGAACCGCCTCGACATCTACCTGCAACCAATGGTGACGCTGCCGCAGCGCAAGGTGCGCTACTACGAGGCAGTGTCGCGGCTGCGCGACGAGCGCGACCAGATCCTTGCTGCCGACGACTTCATCGGCGTCGCCGAGGCCGGCGGCCTGATCGGCCGCATCGACCACATGGTGATGCTGCGCTGTGTCCAGGTGCTGCGCCGCCTGATGGTACGCAACAAGGATGTCGGCGTGTTCTGCAATGTCTCCGCCGCGACGCTGGCAAATCCTGCCAATTTCACCCAGTGCCTGGACTTCCTCGAAGCCAACCGCGCGCTGGCGCCCTCCTTCGTGCTCGAGTTCAAGCAGGCGACGTTCCGCAATCTTGGCCCGACCGAGAGCGACAATCTCGCCGCGCTATCGCAACGCGGCTATCGCTTCTCGATCGACCATGTCAGCGACCTTCGCATCGAGCCGCGCGAGCTCGCCGAGCGCGGCGTCCGCTTCATCAAGGTGCCGGCCACGCTGTTGCTCGATCCCAAGCAGAGCGCGGCCACCGACATCCATCCCTCCGACCTCTCCGACCTCCTCGGCCGCTACGGCATCGACCTGATCGCCGAAAAGATCGAGGGCGAGCGCGCCGTGGTCGACCTGCTCGACTATGACGTCCGGTTCGGCCAGGGCTTCCTGTTCGCGCCGCCGCGGCCGTTGCGGCCGGAGGGGGCATCTGCTACCGCCGAGGCTCCCCAGACCAAGCCACAGGACCTCAATGGCGCCAGCAATTCAGCACCAGTCTCCAGCTCCGCCATGGAGCAGCCGCCACGCGCAACCGGCAATGCCGCACTGGCGCGCCGCGCCGTCGGTCCCACCTGATGGGCTTTTCCGGCCATGACGTCGCTTCGATTCGAGGAGCGGCTGCGCGACCTCGTCGGTGGCGTCGACGTCGTGCTGTCCGATATCTGGGGCGTCGTGCATAACGGACTTGAGTCCTTCCCGGAGGCCTGCGAGGCGCTGCATAATTTCCGCCAGCAGGGCGGCACCGTCATCCTGATCACCAATGCGCCGCGGCCGGCCGATTCCGTGCAGCGGCAACTCCGCAAGCTCGGCGTCGCCGACGAGACCTATGACGCCATCGTCTCTTCGGGCGACCTGACTCGTCATTTCGTCGCCGAGCATCCCGGCCAGAAGATCTTCTGGATCGGCCCGGAGCGCGACAGCTCGATCCATCGCGGCCTCGACACCACCATGGTGCCGCTGGAGCAGGCCGATTACATCATCTGCACCGGCCTGTTCGACGACGAGACCGAATCCGCCGAAGACTATCGCGACATGCTGACGAAGGCGCTCGAGCGCAAGCTCACCTTGGTCTGCGCCAATCCGGACATCGTGGTCGAGCGCGGCGATCGGCTGATCTACTGTGCCGGCGCCATTGCCGAACTCTATCGTGAGCTCGGCGGCGAGGTGATTTTCTACGGCAAGCCGCACCGGCCGATCTATGAGCGCGCCATGGCGCTGGCCACTGAGCGCCGCGGACGTTCGACCGAGCTGAGCCGCGTGCTGGCGATCGGCGATTCCGTGCGCACCGATCTGGCCGGCGCCCATGGCTTCGGTATCGATCTGCTGTTCATCACCCGGGGCATCCATTCCGACGAATTCGAGGGCATCGAGCAGCTCGATCCGGCCTCGGTGAAGGAATTGTTCGGTCATCCGCCCCGCGCGCTGATGCGCGAGCTGAAGTGGTAGCAGCAAAAACGGCTCAGCTCCCTCGCCCCGTTCTTCACGGGGTCGAGACGAGCGAAGCTCGCTCTTAGAGGGTTGGGGTGAGGGGCTGTCTCCGCAAACTCGAGAGACGTGAGTGCGCGGTGAGTCCCCCTCACCCGCCGCTTCGCGGCGACCTCTCCCCGCAAGCGGGGCGAGGTGAAGGCGCGCGCGGCCAAAATATCGAAAACAACCCCATGCAAAGTAGCCGGCGGCGGCCGCCGACGTTCGACCCATCAATTTGACACGTCGGGCAACTCACGGATATTCTTCCAATATTCCGAAATCGCGCAAAGACGCAAATGCCCGGGACAAGCCCGGGCATGACGAGAATTTCCGTCGATATGAGGGGGCGTGTTACGCCGTCGCCATGTCCGGAAACACCGCCTCGATCTTGGTCTTCAGCGTGGCGGCGTTGAACGGCTTGACGATGTAGTTGTTCACGCCGGCCTTCTTGGCCGCGATCACGTTCTCGGTCTTGGATTCCGCCGTGATCATGATGAAGGGCGTGGTGGCGAGATTGGGATCGGCGCGGACTTCCTTGAGCAGGTCGTAGCCAGTCATCGGCTCCATGTTCCAGTCGGAGATCACCAGGCCGTATTTCTTGCCGCGCATCTTGTTCAGCGCCGCCGAGCCGTCGGAGGCGTCGTCGATGTTCTCGAAGCCGAGCTGCTTGAGAAGATTCCGGATGATGCGGATCATGGTGCTGTAGTCATCAACGACCAGAACCGGCATGGACAAATCAACCGCCATCTTCTTCCCCCAAACGACGCTAACGCAATTACGCTTCTGCGCGATCTGCAACTCTCCGCCAAGGACTAGCAGCAGGCGTTAAACAGCGCGTTAACCCGCAGGAACCGGATTGTTACGGATTTGACGCGATTTTTCGCCCGCTTGACTTCCAAGCCGCCGGCACGTCACCGTCCGGCTGCAACGATCATGCTTAAGAATCCTTGAAGAACCCTGACATGAGCACTGGCTTTACCGTTATCCGCGACAACACCCCTGACAGCGCGATCCCGAAGGGCGCCGTGGTCGCGATGGGCAATTTCGACGGCGTCCATCTCGGCCACCGCGCCGTGATCGGTGCGGCGCTCGCAATGGGCAAGACCCATGGCAGGCCGGCGCTGGCGGTGACCTTCGAGCCGCATCCGCGCAGCTTCTTCAGCCCGAACAGCCCGCAATTCCGTCTCACGGACGAGACCAACAAGTTGCGGCTTCTCGCAGCGACCGGACTCTCCGGCGCCGTGGTCATGACCTTCGACAAGTCACGTGCCGGCACCTCGGCGCAGGATTTCATTCATCACGATCTGATCGGCCGGCTCGGCATCAGCGGAATCGCGGTCGGCTACGACTTCCATTTCGGCAAGGGCCGGGTCGGCTCGCCGAGCCTGCTCGTCAGTGAGGCGCCACGACTCGGCATCGAGGTCGACGTGCAGGCCCATGTCGACATCGAGGAACGCCCGGTATCATCAAGCGCCATCCGCATGGCGCTTGCCGAAGGCCAGATCGCGGACGCCGCCACCATGCTGGGCGGGCCGTGGTTCGTCACCGGCGAGGTGATCCATGGCGAGAAACGCGGCCGCGATCTCGGCTATCCCACCGCCAATATGCGGCTAGATAAGCATTGCGGGCTCAAGCACGGCATCTATGCCGTGCGGGTCGGTCTCGGCCAGGGAAACGACCAGATGCGGTTCGACGGCGTCGCGAGCTTCGGCCGCCGCCCGACCTTCGACAATGGCGCGCCGCTGCTCGAGGTGTTCCTGTTCGATTTCAAGGGCGATCTCTACGGCAAGGTCCTCGACGTCGCCTTCATCAGTTTCATTCGCGACGAGCTGAAATTCGACACCATCGAGGCGTTGATACGCCAGATGGACGACGACAGCGCCACCGCGCGCGCGGCCCTGGCCGCGGCGCCGGACGCGTTTCCGAAACTCGGAGTGATTGCTTGAAGACCGAAAAGCAAAAAATGCTCGCGGGCGAACTCTATCGCACGGACGATGAACTCGCCGCCGATCAGGCCGCGGCGAAGACGTGGATGGCGCGCTACAATGCGGCGCTGGCATCGCCGATCTCCGAACGATACGCCCTGCTCTGCGAACGCCTCGGCCGGGTCGGCAAGGACGCCGTGATCCGCCCGCCGTTCTTCTGCGACTACGGCACCAACATCAGCCTCGGCGACGGCGTGTTCCTCAACTTCAATTGCGTGATCCTCGACGTCGTCGAGGTCGTGATCGGCGATCGCACCCAGATCGGCCCCGCGGTCCAGATCTATACCGCCGACCATCCGCGCGACGCCGAAACCCGGCGCACCGGCCTCGAATTCGGCCGCCCGATCCGGATCGGCAGCGACGTCTGGATCGGCGGCGGTGCCATCATCCTGCCCGGCGTCACGATCGGTGACGGCGCGCTGGTCGGTGCCGGAAGCGTCGTCACGCGGGACGTCGCGCCGGGCGCAACGGTGGCGGGAAATCCGGCCCGGCCGCGGCCCGGCTAGCGCGTGACGAAGTCACGTTGAATCGGTCGTGCGGCAGACTGGCTGCTTGCGGGAGAGGGAGCACACCTCCTCCTTTGGGTTGCCGTTCGACCTAATCTCATGGTGCTTTGGCGGCCTCCCGCGGTCCGGTTTGCGGGAAACCGGGGGCTTTGCGATTTCCCGCCCGGCTGCTATGGAAAACGCCATGTTTTCGCGGCGCATCATACGGATTAGCGGCCCGGCTTCCGCCTGAGCCTCCAGGCTCGGCGCAAGACCGGGATGTCCTCGTTTCACCGCGATCGACCGCGTTTCCGCGCCCTCTCCTGCCAAAATCAGAGCCTTTATGTCCGACAAGCCGCAAAAGACCGACGCCAACGACTATTCCAAGACCCTCTATTTGCCGCAGACGGATTTCCCGATGCGCGCCGGCCTGCCCCAGCGCGAGCCGGAGATCCTGAAGCGCTGGAACGAGATCGGCCTCTACGAGAAACTCCGCCAGTCCGCCGAGGGCCGCGCCAAATTCGTGCTGCATGACGGCCCGCCCTATGCCAACGGCCACATCCATATCGGGCATGCGCTGAACAAGATCCTCAAGGACGTCGTGACCAAGAGCCAGCAGATGCTCGGCTTCGACTCCAACTACGTGCCGGGCTGGGACTGCCACGGCCTGCCGATCGAATGGAAGATCGAGGAGGAGAATTACCGCTCCAAGGGCAAGCAGAAGCCGGATTTCCGTGACTCCGCCGCGATGGTCGCATTCCGCAGGGAATGCCGCGTCTATGCAACGCACTGGATCAACGTGCAGCGCGAGGAGTTCAAGCGGCTCGGTATCATCGGCGACTGGGACCATCCCTACGAGACGATGAGCTATCCGGCCGAGGCCCAGATCGCGCGCGAGCTGATGAAGTTCGCCGCCAACGGCACGCTCTATCGCGGCTCGAAACCGGTGATGTGGAGCGTGGTCGAGAAGACCGCGCTCGCTGAGGCCGAGGTCGAGTATGAGGATTACACTTCGGATACGGTATGGGTGAAATTCCCGGTCAAGCACATTCCTATGCAGAGTGTCAGCCCTGGGCAGAAACTCACGTACCACCCGATGCTGCCGGAAAATACGTCAGTCGTTATCTGGACGACGACGCCTTGGACACTCCCAGGTAATCGCGCGATTAGCTTCTCGCCCAAAATCTCGTATGGTCTTTATCGCGTTGTGGACGCTCCCGCGGACAATTGGGCCAAACCGAACGACTTCCTGATCCTCGCGGACAAGTTAGCTCCCGAAGTCTTCAAGCAAGCCCGCGTAACCTCTTTTACAAGGGTCGACGACGTTTCTGCAGAGACATTGGCGGCTTACGTTTACAGGCATCCACTCGCGGACTTTAACGCCGGATATCAATTCAATGTACCGATGCTCGCCGGCGACCACGTCACCGACGATACCGGCACCGGCTTCGTGCATACGGCCCCCGGCCATGGCCGCGAGGACTTCGACGTCTGGACAGCGATGGCGCGCGAACTCGACGAGCGCGGCATCAACACCGCGATCCCCTACACCGTCGACGAGAACGGCGCCTATACCGCACAGGCCCCGGGCTTCACCGGCAAGCGCGTGCTCAACGACAAGGGCGAAAAGGGTGACGCCAACGAGGCCGTGATCAAGGCGCTAATCGAGCGTGGCATGCTGCTCGCGCGCGGCCGGCTCAAGCACCAGTATCCGCATTCCTGGCGCTCCAAGAAACCGGTGATCTTCCGCAACACGCCGCAATGGTTCATCGCGATGGACAAACCCATCGTGGACGACGGCCACGCCAGGAAGGGCGACACGCTGCGCGCCCGCGCGCTGCATGCGATCTCGGTGACGCAATGGGTGCCGCCGGCGGGCCAGAACCGCATCAACGGCATGATCGCAAACCGCCCCGACTGGGTGATCTCGCGCCAGCGCGCCTGGGGCGTGCCGATCGCCGTGTTCGTGCGCGAGGCGGGCGACGGCTCGGCCGAGATCCTGCAGGACGAGGTCGTCAACCAGCGCATCGCCGAGGCATTCATGGAGGAAGGCGCCGACGCCTGGTACATGGAAGGCGCCCGCGAACGCTTCCTCGGGAAACGTTCGTCCGAGGACTGGAAGAAAGTCGACGACATCTGCGACGTCTGGTTCGATTCCGGCTCCACGCATGCGTTCGTACTGGAAGACCGGCAGAACTTCCCCAATCTCGGCCACATCGTCCGCAAGATCGACGGCGGCGACGATACCGTGATGTATCTGGAAGGTAGCGATCAGCATCGCGGCTGGTTCCACTCCTCGCTGCTGGAGAGTGCCGGCACGCGTGGCCGCGCTCCTTACGACATCGTGCTGACCCACGGCTTCACGCTGGACGAGAACGGCCGCAAGATGTCGAAGTCGCTCGGCAACACGGTCGAGCCGCAGAAGGTGATCAAGGATTCCGGCGCCGACATCCTCAGGCTGTGGGTCTGCGCCACCGACTATGCCGATGACCAGCGCATCGGTCCGGAGATCCTGAAGAACACGATCGAGACCTACCGCAAGCTGCGCAACTCGATCCGCTGGATGCTCGGCACGCTGCACCACTTCAAGCCCAGCGAGAAGGTCGCCACTGCCGACATGCCCGAGCTGGAGCGGCTGATGCTGCACGGGCTTGCGGGACAGGCGGAGACCATCCGCAAGGCATATGCCGAATTCGATTACAAGACGGTGATCGCAAGCCTCTCCGCCTTCATGAACACCGAATTGTCGGCGTTCTATTTCGATATCCGCAAGGACACGCTGTATTGCGATCCGCCGTCCTCGGTGGCACGCAAGGCGGCGCTGACCACGATCGACGTGCTGTGTGACGCGATCCTGCGGTGGCTTGCGCCGGTGCTGAGCTTCACGACGGACGAGGCATGGCGGATGTACCGCCCGGACGCCGAGCCGTCGGTGCACCTGACGTTGTTCACGGACAATCTCGAGCAGTTCCGCGACGACGCCCTCGCCGCGAAATGGGAGACGATCCGCAACGTGCGCCGTGTCGTCACCGGCGCGCTCGAGCTCGAACGCGCCGCCAAGAATATCGGCTCGTCGCTGGAGGCCTCGCCGGTCATCTACATCGCTGACCGGGATACGCTGGCAACGCTGTTCGACGTCGACCTCGCCGAAATCTGCATCACCTCGAACTATGAGGTGCGCGAGGGCGAGGCGCCCGCCAATGCGTTCCGTCTGGACGCCGTGCCCGGCGTCGCCGTAGTGGTGGAGAAAGCGGTTGGCACGAAATGCGCGCGCTCGTGGAAGATCCTGCCCACGGTCGGCGAGGACCCCGAATATCCCGACGTCTCGCCGCGCGACGCGCTGGCGCTGCGCGAGTGGAAGGCGCTGGGGGTCACCGCTTGACCTCCCCGCACCGTGCCGGCGTGCTCGCGGCGATCACGACCCTGATCGTCGATCAGGGCTCCAAGCTGTGGCTGCTGCACGTGCTTGACATCGCCCATCTCGGCGCGGTGCGGGTGACGCCGTTCTTCGACCTGGTGCTGGCCTTGAATCCGGGGATCAGCTTCGGCTGGTTTCAGAGCGAGAGCCCGGCGGCACAGATCCTTCTGATGGCGGTCAAGGCCGCCGCCGTGATCGCGCTGGCAATCTGGATGGCGCGGTCGCGGACCCTGCTTGCCACGGTCGCGCTTGGCCTGATCATCGGCGGCGCCATCGGCAACGGGATCGACCGCTTCGCCTATGGGGCAGTGGTCGATTTTGCCCTGTTTCACATCCGGATCGGGGAAAATACCTTCAATTGGTATGTGTTTAACCTCGCCGATGCGGCCATCGTTGCCGGTGTAGCAGCCCTGTTGTATGATTCGTTCCTGGGGGTACCCGCCGCAAAAGCGCCCTGATCCCGGCCGATACGAGCCGGTCGGCAGTAGACAGGCTGCATGCAGCGGAACTGTGCCTAAGCCAGTGAACGCTTTGCCGAAATTTGAGATGGGAAGAGCGCGATGCGCAACACCGATATCAGCGGTTACCTGACCTGGACCTCGCGGCTGACGCTGATGCGCGGCCTGCGACTGGCGTTCGTTGCGGCAGGCATCGGATTGGTCATGTCGGCCGGCCCGGTGCGCGCCGGCGACGATGACGATGACGACGATGGCATGACCTTCGAAGAGCGGATCATCGACAATCTGATGTCGGGGCTCGGCGCCAAGAGCGCGACGAGCAAGGGCATCGAATACCGCGAGCGCTCCCCGCTGGTAGTTCCGCCGAAACTCGACCTGCCGCCGCCGGCCTCCGCTACCCAGGCCAATGCGCCGAACTGGCCGAAGGATCCTGACGTCGCCAGGCGCAAGGCTGCGATCGAGGCGCGGAAGAAGGAAGTCAAGAAGAAGGAGCCATGGCAAGAGGGGCAGCCGCTCACGCCGGCCGAGATTGAAGCAGGCAGGAAGCAGCAGACTGCCACCGAAAGCAGCAAGGAGCCGCTGGAGCCCGGCGTGGCCAAGAACCCTTCGCTGATGCCGGAACAGCTCGGCTACAAGGGTGGTCTACTCGGCATCTTCAAGGGCAACAGCGCCGAGTCTGCACCGTTCAAGGGTGAGCCGCCGCGCGAAAGCTTGACCGAGCCCCCTGTGGGCTACCAGACGCCGTCGTCGAACTTCGCCTATGGCACCGGGCCGCAGAAGCCGCTGGTGAAAGAGGGCCAATACGACACCATGACCGGCAAGCCGATCCAGTAGTTGCGTGACCTCCACCGGCCCGGCCTCACGTGAGCAAAGCTTAATGCGGGGTGGCGCGTGTCTCCCTGCTTCGTGACATCAGGCATGGGCAGTCCCGTGTAGGATGCCATGCTTTCGCGCCCCGACCGCGTGTCCGGGCTTCCATAAGGATCATGATGCCCTTACGCCGAGCGACTGCCCTTTTCGCTGCCGCCCTCGTTTCCACGATCTCGCTGTCGAGCAGCGGCCTCCGCGCCCAGACCACGGTTACCTCCGAACGCCCCGCCAGCTTCACACTCGATAACGGCCTGCAGGTCGTGGTGATCCCCGATCACCGCACGCCCGTCGTGACGCAGATGATCTGGTACAGGGTCGGCTCCGCCGACGAGACGCCAGGCAAATCCGGACTCGCGCATTTCCTCGAGCATCTGATGTTCAAGGGCACCGCCAAGCACCCGGCCGGCGAGTTCTCGCAGACGGTGCTGCGGGTCGGCGGCAATGAGAACGCGTTCACTTCGACCGACTACACCGGCTTCTTCCAGCGCGTGCCGCGCGAGCAGCTCGCCTCCATGATGGAGTTCGAGGCCGACCGCATGACCGGCCTCGTCCTCAAGGACGAGAACGTGCTGCCCGAGCGCGATGTCGTGCTGGAAGAATACAACATGCGCGTCGCCAACAATCCGGATGCGCGGCTGACCGAGCAGATCATGGCCGCGCTGTATCTCAACCATCCCTATGGCCGCCCAGTGATCGGCTGGCACCAGGAGATTGAAAAGCTGGACCGCGAGGATGCGCTCGCGTTCTACCGGCGCTTCTACGCCCCGAACAACGCGATCCTGGTCATCGCCGGCGACGTCGACATCAAGGACATCCGCCCGCTGGTGGAGAAGAATTTCGGCCCGATCCCGGCGCAGCATTCGATCCCTGAAAAACGTATCCGGCCGCAGGAGCCGACGCCGGTGGCGCCGCGCACCGTGACGCTGTCGGATCCGCGCGTCGAACAGCCCGGGCTGCGCCGCTATTACCTGGTGCCGTCGGCCACGACCGCCGCAGCAGGCGAAAGCCCCGCGCTCGATGTGCTCGCGCAATTGATGGGCGGCGGCGCCAACTCCTATCTCTACCGCGCGCTGGTGCTCGACAAGGGCCTGGCGATCTCAGCCGGCGCCGGCTACCAGGGCACGGCACTCGATCCGTCGCAGTTCTCGATCTCGGTGACGCCGAAGCAAGGCGTCGAGTTCGCGCAGATCGAGGATGTGATCGACAAGGTGATCGCCGACCTCGCGCAGAATACCGCGAAGGCCGAGGACCTCGAGCGGGTCAAGACCCAGCTGATTGCCGAAGCGATCTACGCCCAGGACAATCAGGCGACGCTGGCGCGCTGGTATGGCGGGGCACTTACCACCGGTCTCAGCATCGACGATATCAGGAGCTGGCCGGACCGCATCCGCGCCGTCACCGCCGCGCAGGTGCGCGACGCCGCCGCCAAATGGCTCGACAAGAAGCGCTCGGTGACCGGCTATCTGATCAAGGATACTGCGCCGAAACGCGAGGAGAAGCGCTCGTGACCTATTCCCTCACCCGCCGCGCGGCACTGATCGGCAGCGCCTGCGCCGCGATGCTGACGCTGACATCGGCGCCTTCGCAGGCCGCGGCCAAGATCCAGAAGCTGGTATCGCCCGGCGGCATCGAGGCGTGGTTCGTGCAGGACGCGACCGTGCCCCTGATCGCGATGGAGTATGCCTTCAGCGGCGGCGCGAGCCAGGATCCGGCCGGCAAGCCCGGCGTCGGCAATCTGGTCGCCGACCTGCTCGATGAAGGCTCAGGCGATCTCAACTCCAACGCCTACCATGAGCGGCTCGACCGCCGCGCCATCGAGTTGAGCTTCGCCGCGGCGCGCGATCACTTCCGCGGCTCGCTTCGCATGCTCAAGGACAATAAGGACGAAGCCTACGATTTGTTGCGGATGGCGCTGACATCGGCGCATTTCGAGCCGGTCGATGTCGAGCGCATCCGCGGCCAGGTGATCTCGAACCTGCGCCGTGAATCGACCAATCCCTCTTCGCTGGCGGGCCGCAAGTTCCTCGAAGTCGCGTTCGGCGACCATCCCTATGGCAGGTCGGCCACCGGCACGCTGGACAGCGTGCCGAAGATCGAGATCGCCGACCTGAAGGACTATGCGCGCCGGATCATCGCCAGGGATACGCTGCGTATCGCCGTGGTCGGCGACGTCGATCCCGATACGTTGGGCAAGCTGCTCGACAAGACCTTCGGCAGCCTGCCGGCCAAGGCCGAGCTGACGCCGGTTCCCGATGTCGTGGCGACCAGGCCGCCGCAGCGCGCCTTCATCCCGCTCGACGTGCCGCAGACCGTCGTCACCTTCGGCGGCCCCGGCATCAACCGGCACGACCCGGATTTCATGGCCGCCTATGTGGTGAATCACATTCTCGGCGGCGGCGGCCTTTCGTCGCGGCTCTACAGGGAAGTGCGCGAGAAGCGCGGGCTGGCCTATTCGATCTATGAAGCGCTGCTCTGGATGGATCACTCCTCGCTGTTCATCGGCAACACCGGCACCCGTGCCGATCGCGCCGGCGAGACCGTCGATGCGATCGAGAAGGAAATCCGCCGCATCGCCGAGGAAGGCCCGACGCAGCAGGAACTCGACGAGGCGAAGTCCTACCTCAAGGGCTCGCAGATGCTGGCGCTCGACACCTCCTCCAAGCTGGCGCAGGCGATGCTGCAATACCAGCTCGACAAGTTGCCGATCGACTATATCGAGAAGCGCAACGCCATCGTCGACGCGGTAACGCTTGACGATACCAAGCGGGTCGCGAAGAAGCTCTGGGGCGAAGGCCTGCTCACCGTCATCGTCGGCCGCGCCCCACAGGCCGCCGCCCAGCCGGCAGCGGCGGCGCCGAAGTCGAACTGAGTTTCTACACACACTGCCGTTGCGGCCACCCCTCTCCCCCAGCCCTCCCCCGCAAGGGGGGAGGGAGCCTGAGAGGGGTGCTCACCTCACATCGCGTCACAACGACAGTTTAGTGATGAGGATATTGGTAAGGGACGCACCGGCGGCTGGGCTCCCTCCCCCCTTGCGGGGGAGGGTTGGGGAGAGGGGTGGCCGCGCGCACCGGCCGCAGACGTAGCCGACCCTGCATCAACGGCGCCCAAGCGGACCCACGCCAAACCCGCTATCTTGCACCTGCCGATTCTTCTTCACCCGGTGATGCCATGCTGCGGGTCTCCCGCGACCTTACAATCGACGATGATGACATCGAGATCGTTTTTGTCCGCGCCTGCGGTCCGGGCGGGCAAAACGTCAACAAGGTCTCGACCGCAGCGCAGCTCCGCTTCGACACCAACAAGATCACATTGCCGGCGGACGCCGCGCAGCGGCTCGCTCGCCTGGCCGGCAGCCGCATGACCAAGGACGGCGTGATCGTGATCCAGGCCTTTCGCTTCCGTAGCCAGGAGCGCAATCGCGCCGATGCGATCGAGCGGCTGCTCGAGATGTTGAAAGAGGCGATGGTGCGGCCGACGCCGCGGCGGGCGACCAAACCGACGTTCGGCTCCAAGCAGCGCCGGCTCGAAGGCAAGAAGCGTCGCGGCGACGTCAAGGCGGGGCGCGGCACTCGCGGCCTCGACGACTGACACCGGAGTTCCGGATGCGGCGCGAGACACCGCATCCGGATTTTGCAGAATCAATAGCGCTTGTTGCCGGCGTCCGTGCCGGTCGCCTTCGGCGACGTGGCGTGGCCGGAACCGACGGTGGTCTTGTTCCCTGCCTTGGCATTGACGCTGCCCTTTTGCGCCGGCGCCGCTGTTTGTGACTCGAATTCCTCATCGCCGCTGCCTGACAATCCCCCAGGCGCGGTGGTTTTCCCCTGTGCGCCGCTGCGCATCTGCGTGTCCGATGACACGCCCTGCGCGAGGACGGGGCTGGCCAGCGCTGCCGAAACAGCAAAAGCGAGCACTACGGTTTTCGCAAACTTCATCCATTTCTCCTCGGATAGTGAATAGCGATGGACGGTGCGGCGCGTGTGCGCGCCGTTTGCGGCACCGAACCTGACTCATCGCGAGCGAACCAAATTTGCGCAAACGACGCACGCGCGATGCAAGCTGTGTCGTGTGGTCATCGTGCAAAGATTTCGCGGTCATTTTGCGAAATTCGCGTTCGCATATGCGGCAAACACCGGTTCCGTTTTCCGGTCCGCGCCCGCTTTTGTTCTACGATGAAACAGCCCGCTACTACCACCGGCAGTTTTGCGCACCCTACAGTCATTGCACGCCAACGGTGATGTGGATGACAAAGCTGCGCGCAGGATGGACGATCGGGCTCGGATTGTGCGGCGCGATGGTTGCGGTGCAAATGGCGGCCGCGCAAATGCCCTTGCCCGCCGCCAAGCCGCCCGATGCTCCGACGCTGTTCAAGCAGCAATGCGCGACCTGCCACACATCAAACACGTCAGATCCGGTACGGCAGGGGCCATCGCTCTACAAGATCATCGGCCGGCGCGCCGGCAAGGCTGACGGCTTCAAGTACTCCGCAGGCTTCGCCAAGGCCGATTTCGTCTGGGACGACACCAGGCTCGATGCCTGGCTGACCAATCCCCAGGAGGTCATTCCCGGCGCCGTCATGGCGTATCGGCAGGCCAAGCCGGAAACCCGCGCCATGATCATCGCCTATCTGAAGGAGCTGAACTGAATGGCGAAACCCGTTCATTCCATGATCCGCGTGTTCGACGAGGCCAAGGCGCTCGACTTCTATCACCGCGCGTTCGGGCTCGAGATCGCGGACAATCTGCGCTTCCCCGATTTCGCGCTGATCTATCTGCGCCATCCCTCCTCGCCCTTCGAGGTCGAGCTCACCGTCAATTTCGACCGCAAGGAGGCTTACGCACTCGGCGACGGCTACGGCCATCTCGCCGTCGTCGTCGATGACGTCGACGCCGAGCACGCCCGCTTTGAGAAAGAGAAGCTGTCGCCGGGTCCGCTGCGCGACTTCAAGCATGACGGCAAGACGCTGGCGCGCTTCTTCTTCGTCTCCGATCCCGACGGCTACAAGATCGAGGTGATCCAGCGCGGCGGGCGGTTTGGATAAATCAAAAATCAACATAACAATCTACGGAGGAAACCCATGAGAGAAGTCGATCGTCGCAGTAAATTCGACCGCCGCGTCTTTCTCAAAGGCGCCGCCGCGACCGCGCCCGCGGTCGCCATCGCGACCAGCACGGGACTCGGCGTCACCGACGCCTGGGCCGATGAGGCGAGCACGCTGCCGCCGGCCACGCTGAAGACCCTGTTGAAGATGGCGCGCGACATCTACCCGCACGATTTCCTCGGCGACACCTACTACATAGCAGCCGTCAAACCGTGGGACGACAAGGCGGCGAAGGACCCGGCGGTGAAATCGCTGATCAATGACGGCGTGGCCCGCCTCGATCAGGAGGCCAATGACCGCCACAAGATGCCTTACGTCCAGATTGCCTGGGAGAACGACCGCGTCGCGCTGCTGCAGCGGATCGAGCAGAGCGCCTTCTTCCAGAAGATTCGCGGCGACCTCGTCGTCTCGCTCTACAACCAGAAAGAGGTGTGGCCGAAGTTCGGCTACGAGGGCTCCTCCGCCGAACATGGCGGCTACATCAAGCGCGGCTTCGCCGACATCGACTGGCTGCCGAAGGCCTGAACGGACAACGCTGAAGGAGGAAACATCATGGCAAAATTCGATCTGAATGACAGCGGCGTTGTCGTCATCGTCGGCTCCGGCGCCGGCGGCGGAACGCTTGGCAATGAACTGGCGCAGAAGGGCATCAAGGTCGTGATCCTCGAGGCAGGTAACCGCATCGAGAACCAGGATTTCGTCAACGACGAGTGGGAAAGCTTCTCCCAGCTCGCCTGGTCCGACATGCGCACCACCTCGGGAAGCTGGCGCGTCGCCAAGGATTTCCCGAACCTGCCGGCCTGGATCGTGAAGGCGGTCGGCGGCTCGACCACGCACTGGGCCGGCGCCTCGCTGCGCTTCGACGAGCACGAGTTCAAGGTCAAGTCGACCTACGGCAACCTCCCCGGCGCCAATCTGCTGGACTGGCCGGTCACGCTCGCCGAGATGGAGCCGTATTACGCCAAGGCCGAGGACAAGATGGGCGTAACCCGCACCAACGGCATCCCCGGACTACCCGGCAACAACAATTTCAAGGTGCTGGAGGCCGGCGCGAAGAAGCTCGGCTACAAGGAGGTCCATACCGGGCGGATGGCGATCAACAGCGAACCGCGCGACGGCCGCGGATCCTGCCAGCAGATCGGCTTCTGCTTCCAGGGCTGCAAGTCCGGCGCCAAATGGTCGACGCTCTACACCGAGATTCCGAAGGGTGAAGCCACCGGCAATCTCGAAGTGCGCCCGAACAGCATGGTGATCAAGATCGAGCACGATCCGTCCGGCAAGGTAACCGGCGTGGTCTATGCCGACGCAACTGGCGCGATGCAGCGCCAGAAGGCGCGTGTGGTGGCGGTCGCCGGCAATTCGATCGAGAGCCCGCGGCTGTTGCTCAACAGCGCCTCGACCATGTTCCCGGACGGCCTTGCCAATTCATCAGGCCAGGTCGGACGCAACTACATGCGGCACATGACCGGCAGCGTGTACGCCGTGTTCGAGCAATCGGTGCACATGTATCGCGGCACCACGATGGCCGGCATCGTCCGTGACGAGGCAAAG
This sequence comes from Bradyrhizobium genosp. P, assembly GCF_049949265.1. Lineage (NCBI taxonomy): Bacteria > Pseudomonadati > Pseudomonadota > Alphaproteobacteria > Hyphomicrobiales > Nitrobacteraceae > Bradyrhizobium > Bradyrhizobium genosp. P. The sequence continues at coordinate 8,440,609 of NZ_CP188195.1, forward strand.
AACAATCCGAAACGCGGCTTCGTCGGCGGCTACGAGATGGAGACGCTGTCGCTCGGCGTGCCATTCATGGCAGCGTTCCTCAATCCCGGCGCGTGGGGCCGCACCTTCACCGGCGCGATGGAAGGCTATCCGCGGATGGCGGGCATGTGGCTGGTCGGCGAGGACATGCCGCAGGAGACCAACCGCGTGACGCTCGACCCGGCGGCCAAGGACAAGTTCGGCATGCCGGTCGCAAGCGTGCATTTCGACGACCATCCGAACGATCTCGCGATGCGAGCGCACGCCTACAAGCAGGGGTCTGCCGTCTACGAGGCGGTCGGCGCTACGGTGACCTACCCCACGCCGCCTTATCCCTCGACCCACAACATGGGCACCAACCGGATGAGCGAGAAGCCGCGGGACGGCGTGGTCAACAAGTTCGGCCAGACCCACGACATCAAGAACCTGTTCGTCTCCGACGGCAGCCAGTTCACCTCGGGTGCGGCCTGCAATCCGACGCTGACGATCGTGTCGCTGGCGATCCGGCAGGCCGACACTATCGCCGGCGCGATGCAGCGGAAGGAGATCTAGAGCGTGATGAGTTTGGTCGGATCGGTTCGCGGCGGTTTCGGTTCACCTCTCCCCGCCGGGGAGAGGTGAACTTTCGGCGCCGTTCGAGCTCGACCTAATCTCCTCACGTTTCAGTTCCCTCTGAAACTCAGACGGCCTTGTCCGGTCAGGACAAGGCCGCTTTTTTGCGTGATCGATGAGCGGAACTCTACTCCGCCGCGTCCATGATCGCCGCCGCGGTCCGGCGATAGTCCGGGACGGCTGCGGGCGCATTCGCCTTGGAACGATAGATCAGGCAGGAGCAGCGCAACAGCGAGGCGAAATTGTTGACCTCGCCGTGATGGTCGAGCACCTCGTTGTGCATGGTGGTCAGGAACTTGGCCAGCGACATGCCTTCCTTGGCCGCAATTTCCTCCAGCGTATCCCAGAACGACATTTCCAGCCGGATCGAGGTGCAGTGGCCATCGATCCGCAACGATCGGGTCTGCGATTCATAGTCGCGTTGCGGCTGGTGCGCGAATAAGTGGCACATGGCGATCCTCCGACAAGATTATAATTTTTCTAAACGATATACCTGCCCGGACGCCCCCACAATCCCACGTAGGACGTAGCCGCCACGGTCGCGAAGATAAGCGTCTTCAAGGCGATAGGCCGGAATCATCCCCAGCTGGAATCAGGCATTCGCAGCGAGCACATGCATTTGCGCTCTCGGCGCTCTAGAATGGGCAAGCCTCGAATCTCCTCACAACGGAGCGCCATGCCCGTCCGCCAGCTCCCCGAACAGGTCGTCAACCGCATCGCCGCCGGCGAGGTGGTCGAACGTCCCGCGAGCGTGGTCAAGGAACTCGTGGAGAATGCGATCGACGCCGGCGCGAGCCGGATCGACGTCTTCACCGATGGCGGCGGGCGGCGCCGGATCAGCATCACCGATGACGGCAGCGGCATGACGCGCGCCGATCTCGCCCTGGCGGTCGACCGTCATGCCACCTCCAAGCTCGACGACGAGGACCTGTTGCGGATCCGGACGCTCGGGTTCCGCGGCGAGGCGCTGCCGTCGATCGGCGCGGTGGCCAGGCTCGCCATCACCACGCGCCACGCGAACGAGCCGCACGCCTGGTCGCTGTCGGTGGATGGCGGCGCGAAATCCGACGTGATGCCGGCGGCGCTCGGCCATGGCACCCGCGTCGAGGTCAACGATCTCTTCTATGCCACACCGGCGCGGCTCAAATTCCTGAAGACCGACCGCACCGAAGCGGAGGCGATCCGCGAGGTGGTGCGGCGCCTTGCCATGGCGCGCCCCGACATCGCCTTCACGCTCGCCGGCGAGGAGCGCGCACCGGTGACCTGGGCGGCAGCGCTGCCCGGCGCCGCCGGTCGGCTGACACGGCTCGGCGATATCCTCGGCGCCGATTTTCGCAGTAGCGCCATCGAGGTCCACGCCGGACGCGAGGGCGTCGCGGTCGAAGGCTTTGCCGCCGCGCCCTCACTCACCCGCGCCAATGCGCTCGGACAATATCTGTTCGTCAACGGCCGCCCGGTCCGTGACAAGCTGATCCTCGGCGCGGTGCGCGCGGCCTATTCCGACTATCTGCCGCGCGACCGCCATCCCGTGGTGGCGCTGTTTGTCACCTGCGATCCCGAAGGTGTCGACGCCAATGTGCATCCGGCCAAGACCGAGGTGCGGTTCCGCAATGCCGGACTGGTTCGCGCGTTGATCGTGCACGCATTGAAGGACGGGCTGGCGCGCGAGGGCAAGCGCACCGCGGCGAACGCCGTCGACGGCACGACGTTGCAGGCGTTCCGCCCGTCGTTCGCACCGCCGCACCCCGGCAATTGGGACTGGCGCAGTTCGCCTTCCTTTCCGGTCAACCCGATGCGCGCGTTCGAGGGTGGCGCGGCGACCGCCTTCGCCGAGCCCGGCCAAGCCGCCTTCGACGTCGGCACGCCGACCGCCGACGTGCGCTTCGAGGCGGCGCCCGCGCCCGATCTGCTCGACCGTCCGCTTGGTGCCGCGCGCACCCAGATCCACGAGACCTATATCGTCTCGCAAACCCGCGACGGCCTCATCGTGGTGGACCAGCATGCCGCACATGAACGTATCGTCTACGAGAAGCTGAAGGCGTCGCTGGCGAAGAACGGCGTGCAGCGGCAGATTCTCCTGATCCCCGAGATCGTCGAGCTCGATGAAGCCACGGTCGAGAAGCTGCACGATCGCTCGGAGGAACTGGCGTCCTTCGGGCTTGCGATCGACTCCTTCGGTCCGGGCGCGGTGGCCGTGCGCGAAACGCCCTCGCTGCTCGGCAAGGCCAACGCGGCCGGACTGCTGCGCGATCTTGCCGAGCACTTGGCGGAGTGGGATGAGGCGTTGCCGCTGGAGCGGCGCCTGATGCATGTCGCCGCCACCATGGCCTGCCACGGCTCGGTCCGCGCTGGCCGGCGCCTCAAGCCGGAAGAGATGAACGCGCTGCTCCGTGAGATGGAAGACACGCCGAACTCCGGCCAGTGCAACCACGGCCGCCCGACCTATGTAGAATTGAAGCTGTCGGACATCGAGAAGCTGTTCGGGCGGAGGTGAACTTCACACGGTTCCGTAGGATGGGTGGAGCGCAGCGATACCCATCATTCGTAACGCGAGGGTGATGGGTATCGCTTCGCTCCACCCATCCTACGAATTCGCAATCCGCAGAAACACGAACTCCGTGTCATCATACGCGCGCCGCTCGAGTTCCTCGAAGCCTTCAGGCGCTGCGAACGCCGCAGCTTTCGCCTCTTCCACTACCAGCAACGCGCCCGGCGTCAGCCAGCCGCCGTCGCGCAGCGAACCGAGCGCCTTGCCGGCGAGCCCCTTGCCATAGGGCGGATCGAGGAACGCCAGCGAGAACGGCTCGACCGGATGCGCAGGCCCAAGATCGGTGGCGTCGCGGCGATAGACCTTTGTCACGCCGCCGAGGCCTAGTGACTCGACGTTGTTGCGCAACAGCGCCCGCGCCTCGGCGCCATTGTCGACGAACAGCGTGAATTTTGCGCCGCGTGAGACGGCTTCAATGCCCAGCGCGCCGGTGCCGGCAAACAGATCGAGCACACGCGCGTCCTCGATCGGGTTAGCATAGGCGTGGACGAGGATGTTGAACACGGACTCGCGCAGGCGGTCCGTGGTCGGCCGGATCTCTTGCGACTGCGGCGACGCAAGATTACGGCCCCGCAATCGTCCTCCGACGACACGCATTGATCTCTACTCGTCCTGCGGCTTGAGATCGCGCTTGCCGTGATAGCCGCGCTTGGGGCGGCGCGGCGGGCCGTAGCCGTTGGCTTCGTCCTCGTTGCGCGCGCGCGCCTCCTCGCTGCCGGTGCGCTGCACCAGCACGCGGCGGCCCTTGCGGTCGTTGATCAGCGCGCTTTTGCCCGCCGGCTTGAACGGCTTCTTGCCTTCAGGCGCGTTGCCCTCGTCTTCGGTCGCGGCCACGCGCTGCTCCGGCCGGTTGAAATCCGCGCCGGCAAGCTTAGCGATCTTCTCGCCGAGCTGTTCGCGCAGCACGCGCGTCTTGACCTCTTCGACCTTGCCCTCCTCGAGCTCGCCGAGCTGGAACGGGCCGTAGGACACCCGGATCAGCCGGTTCACCTCGAGGCCAAGATGCCCCATCACGTTGCGCACCTCGCGGTTCTTGCCTTCGCGGATCGCAAACACCACCCAGACGTTGGCGCCCTGGTCGCGCTCCAGCGTCGCATCGATCGGGCCATATTTGACGCCGTCGACCTCAATGCCGTTCTTCAGCGTGTCGAGTTGTCCCTGCGTCACCTCGCCATGCGCGCGAACGCGGTAGCGCCGCAGCCATCCGGTGTCGGGATGCTCCAGCGTGCGCGCCAGCCCGCCGTCATTGGTGAGCAGCAGCAGGCCCTCGGTGTTGAAATCGAGCCGGCCGATCGAGATCAAACGCGGCAGGCCCTCCGGCAGATTGTCGAACACCGTCGGCCGCCCCTCGGGGTCGGCATGCGTCGTCATCAGCCCGCGCGGCTTGTGATACATGAACAGCCGCGTTCGCTCGCGCGGCGGCAATTGCTTGCCGTCGACGGCCACGACATCGTTCTCGGTGACATCGAGCGCCGGCGAGTTGACCACACGGCCGTTGACGGTGACGCGCCCCTGCGTGACCATCTCCTCGGCATCGCGGCGCGAAGCGAGACCGGCGCGCGCCAGCACCTTTGCGATGCGCTCGCCCGCCTTCTTCGGCTTTGGCTCGGGACGCGAGCGTCTGTCGTCGTCATAGGAACGTTCGCGATAGGCGCCGCGGCCGCCGAAGGCCGGACGTTTCGCGAAGACCTTGCTGTCGTCCTCGTTTTCACGCCGCGGGCGGTCGTCGAAACGGCCTTCGCTGCGCGGGTGTTCCTGCCAGCCGGTGCGGCCTTCGGGCCGGTCGCCACCTTCTTCTTTGCGATCCCCGGAGTCGCCCTTGCGATCCCATCGCGGACGGCTGAATTTCGGGCGGTCGCCCTGTTCACGATCCTCGCGGGGCCGCGAAAACCGCGGCCGCTCCTCGCCACCGCGATCGTCGCGTGGCTTGTCATAACGGGGCTTGTCGAAGCGCGGCCTGTCGAAGTTCCGTGCACCATCGCGGGGCGGGCGCGAGTCGCGGTCACCCCGGTCATCGCGCTTCTGCCACGGCTTGGATTCGCCGCGCGGCGGCCGATCGCCAAAGTCCTTGCGCGGGCCGCGATCTGCCCGGTCGCTCTTGCGATCCGGAGCACCGCGGGAGAATTTCCTGTCGCCGCCGAATTTCCGTTCCGGCCGATCGCCATCACGCGGCGGACGCGGACTATACGGGCGATCACCGCGCGGCCGGTCACCGTCCTTGCGAAAACCTTCGCCGCGCGGCGTGTAGGGCCGCTTCTCGCCATCACGGTCTCGCGGCGTATATGGCTTCCGGTCGCCGAACTTGCGGTCGGACGAGCGCGCCGCCGGGCGCGCGTCGTCGCGATTATTCGGGCGATCGCCGCGGGGCGTGTACGGGCGCTTGCCCTCACGATCTTCGCGCGGCTTGTACGGACGCTTTTCCCGATCACCAGGGGCGCGATCGCGATCAAATCCCGGCCGATCGCCACGGGGCTTGAACGTGCGCTTCTCGCCGTCACCGTCGCGCGCGGGACGCTCACGGAACGGCCGATCGCCGCGGGGACGATCATCGCGGTTGAACCTCGGCTTGTCGGCGAAATCGCGGCGCGGCGCATCGCCGTCCTCGCGTTTGCGGAACGGACGATCACCGCCGAACGCGCGCTTCTCGCCGGTCGAGTCCTTGGCCCCAAAGCCGCGCTTGGCGAACTTCTTCTCCGGCCCACGGGCGGCGCCGGAGCGGCCTTTACCGCCGTCCGCGCGGCCCTTGCCGTCGCTGGCGCGGCCCTTACCGTCGCTGGCGCGGCCCTTGCCGCCAGAGGGACGATCACGCCGGCCGCGGGAATCGTTGTTTTTGTCGCTGTCGCGGGGCATGAATGATCTCGCTGGACGTTCAATTGGGATGCAAGGGTCACCGGACGTACGCGCCCTGTTGGCGGCGCGTTTGACGCAAAACCGGTATCCACTTTTGCTGAAGGCGAAGCTACTAGCAGGTTTCTTCCGATGATACGAGGCATGACAGCCCCTTCTTTTATGGATCTGGCGCTGAAAACGGCCGAAAATGCCGGAAAATCGGGCGAAGTCCCGATCGGATGCGTGATTGTGCGGGGTTACGAGGTGATCGCCACGGCCGGCAACCGCACGCTGACCGACTGCGATCCCACCGCCCATGCCGAGATTCTGGCGCTCCGGCAGGCCGCGGAGACCATCGGCACCGAGCGGCTGGTCGATTGCGACCTCTACGTCACCCTCGAGCCGTGCACGATGTGCGCCGGCGCGATCTCGTTGGCGCGCATCCGCAGGCTCTATTACGGCGCCACCGACCCCAAGGGCGGCGCGGTCGAGTCAGGCGTGCGGTTCTTCGCCCAGCCGACCTGTCACCACGTCCCGGAGGTCTACGGCGCCGTCGGCGAGCGCGAGGCCGCAACGCTGCTGAAGGATTTTTTCAGGGTGCGAAGGTAGGACCTTCCGCGTCATTGCGAGGAGCGATAGCGACGAAGCAATCCATGCCTCCGCCTGCGGTGAGATGGATTGCTTCGCTTCGCTCGCAATGACGGCGGGCTACGCTGCCAGGAAAAACTCCCGCAGCAGCTTCGCCGTCGCGTCCGGAGCTTCCTCGGTGAGAAAATGCCCCGAATCCACCGGCGCGCCGCTTACATTGGTCGCCCATTTCTTCCAGGTATCGAGCGGCGTGGTCGCCGCACTCGCAACGCCGGCATCGCCCCACAGGGCCAGCATCGGAATCGTGATCTTCTTGCCGGCGTCGACATCGGCCTTGTCGATCTCGTAATCGGCATAGGCGCCGGCACGGTAGTCCTCGCACATCGCGTGGATGCGGGCGGGATCGCGGAACGGGGCCAGATAGTGCTCCCGCGCGCGCGGATCGATGGCCGCGAGCGTCTTGCTCTTGGTCTGGCTCGCCATCTTCTCCTTGAGAAAGAACTCGCCCTGCCCCGAGATCAATGTCTCCGGCAGCGGATAAGGCTGCGCCAGGAAGGCCCAATGATAGATCTTCAGTGCTGACAGCCGGTTCAGCCGCTCCCAATAATCATAAGTCGGCGCGATATCGAGCACCGCGAGTTTTGACAGCCGGCCCGGATGATCGAGCGCCAGTCGATACGACACGCGGCCGCCGCGGTCGTGGCCGGCGAGCGCGAAATGCACATGGCCGAGTTGCTCCATCGCCTCGATCATGGTCTTTGCCCACGCGCGCTTGGTGTAGGGCGTGTGGTCCTTGTTGCTGTCCGGCATGTCGGACCAGCCATAGCCCGGCAAATCGGGGATGATCAGCGTGAATCGGTCGTCGAGTTTCGGCGCCACCTGATGCCACATCACATGCGTCGACGAGAATCCGTGCAGCAGCAATAGCGGCGGCCCCTTGCCGCCGACGCGGGCGAAGATGCGGCCCTGCGAGGTATTGATCCATTCTGAAGCGTAGCCGGGAAAAAGATCAGCGAGATCAGGCATCGATGGCTCCTTCCCTGCCGCGGCGCATCCTGCTTCAAACTTTGTTTGGCGTTGCCGCTGGCAGATCGCGGGTTTATGCCATTTCCAAGCTGCGCCAACAACAAACCGAAACGAGGAAGTGCCATGTCGATCGATTTCGAGATTCCCGCCGAAGCCAAGGCGATCCGCGAGAAGGTCCGCAAGTTCGTGCACGACGAGTGCATCCCCGCCGAAAAGGAACTCGACACCAAGCCGCTTGCCGACGTGCTCGGTCCGCTGCGCAAGAAAGCTCGCGCCCAGGGCCTGTGGTGCCCGTTCGTGCCGAAGGAGTATGGCGGTATGGGGCTCGGCCCGCTGGCGAACGCGCTGGTGCAGATGGAGCTCGGCGAAAGCATGCTCGGTGCGCTCTCGATGAACACGCAGGGGCCCGACGACGCCTCGATGATGACGATCCTCGCGCACGGCACGGAGTACCAGAAGGAGAAGTTCCTTAAGCCGCTTCTCAATGGCGAGAAGCGCATCTGCTTCTCTATGACAGAAAAGGCGGCCGGCGCCGACGCCACCGGCATGCAAACCACGGCGGTGAAGGACGGCAACGAGAACTACATCCTCAACGGCGAAAAGTGGTTTTCCTCGTCGGCGAGCGTCGCCGACATGGCGCTGGTGATGGCCAAGACCGATCCGAACGCGCCACGCCACAAGCAGTATTCGACCTTCATCGTCGAGCTGCCGAACCCCGGCTACCGTATCAAGCGCAACGTTGCGAACATGGCGATCGAAGGCCCACATGACGACGTCATCCATGGCGGTCATTCCGAGATCGAGATCAAGGACCTGAAGGTGTCCGCCGACAATCTGCTTGGCGGCGAGGGCAACGGCTTCAACATGGGCCAGCATCGCCTCGCCTATGGCCGGTTGCGCCACGGCATGCATAACGTCGCCAAGGCGCAGCGCGCGCTCGACATGGCCGTCGCCCACGTCACCAAACGCTCGACCTTCGGCCAGTTGCTGGCCGACCGCCAGGGGGTGCAGTTCATGCTCGCCGACTGCGCGAGCGAGCTCTATATCGGCCGGCTGATGCTGCTGCACATCGCCTACAAGGCCGAGAAGGGTCTCGACATCAGACAGGAAAACTCGATCGCGAAAATCTTCCATGCCCACATGGTGCATAAGGTGATCGACACCGCGATCCAGCTCCACGGCGCGCTCGGCTTCAGCCAGGATACGCCGCTCGCCAAATGGTACACGCAAGTGCGCTCGCAGCGGCTGGTCGACGGTCCCGACGAGGTGCACAAATGGAAGATCGGCAAGAACGTCATCAAGGCGTTCCGTGAGCACGGGACAACGGCAAGTGCGGCGGGGGGAGATTTGCTCTAGCTTATCGTCATTGCGAGCGAAGCGAAGCAATCCACTTCTCCGCGCAGGGATAGGTGGATTGCTTCGTCGCTTCGCTCCTCGCAATGACGAGGCGAGCTAACCCTTCCTCTCCACCTCCACCGCCTGCCAGGCGATGTCGCGGCGGCAGAAGCCGTCGGGCCATTTGATCCGGTCGACCGCCTGATAGGCGCGCTCTTGCGCTTCCGTGACCGTCTTGGCCATCGCGCAGACGTTCAACACGCGCCCGCCGTTCGCAAGGATCGCGCCATCCTTCGCCACCGTGCCAGCGTGGAAAATCTCGACGCCCTCGACCTTTGCGGCGTCATCGAGCCCGTCGATCCGCGTGCCCTTGGCGTAGTCGCCCGGATAGCCTTTCGCGGCCAGCACGATGGTCACGGCCGGGTCCGGAAACCAGCGGATGTCAAAGTTCTTCAGCTGCCCATCGCAAGCCGCGAGGAAGGCCGGCACAATGTCCGACATCATCCGCAGCATCAGCACCTGGCATTCGGGATCGCCGAAGCGGACATTGTACTCGAACAGTTTTGGGCCCTGCTCGGTCAGCATCACGCCGGCATAGAGCACACCGGTGAACGGCGTGCCGCGGCTCTTCATGCCCGCGACCGTCGGCAGGATGATCCGCGCCATGATCTGGTCGTGGATCTCCGATGTCACGAACGGGGTCGGCGAATAGGCGCCCATGCCGCCGGTGTTCGGGCCCTCGTCATGGTCGAACACGCGCTTGTGGTCCTGGGCGGTCGCGAGCGGGATTGCGGTCCCGCCGTCGCACAGCGCGAAGAAGCTGATCTCGCGGCCGGACAGGAACTCCTCGATCACGACCTCGGCGCCGGCCGAACCGAACGCGCCGTCGAACATCATGGCGATCGCGGCCTCGGCCTCGGCCAGCGTCTTCGCCACCACGACGCCCTTGCCGGCGGCGAGCCCGTCGGCCTTCACCACGATCGGCGCGCCCTGCGCGCGGACATAAGCCAGCGCGTCGTCGGCATTGTCGAAGCGGCGATAGGCGCCGGTCGGAATGTCGAACTCGCTGCAGAGGTCTTTTGTAAATCCCTTGGAGCCCTCGAGCTGCGCGGCCAACTTGTTTGGCCCAAATGCCTTGATACCGGCGACCGCGAGATCGTCGACGATGCCCGCCGCCAGCGGCGTCTCCGGCCCGACCACAACCAGATCGACCGCGTTGCGCTTGCAGAACTCGATCACCGCGGCATGGTCGGCGACGTCGAGCGCGATGCATTCGGCTTCGCGCGCGATCCCGGCATTGCCCGGCGCACACCAGAGTTTCGTCACCAGCGGAGACGCCGCGATCTTCCACGCCAGCGCATGTTCGCGGCCGCCGGAACCGAGCAGAAGGATGTTCATGAATGCAGCCAATTTGGGGGTACGGCGCCGTTTGGCACGGTGTAGCACGGCCCCGGACCGCCGCAATCGAGCAGTGCGATCCCATGTGGATATGTGAAACCGTGCCCGAAATGGGCCGCCGGGACCTTGCACATGGGAGCGAAAACCCCGATTCTATAAGCCGAATGACTGCTGCCCCGAATCTCGTCAACGCGCCCGAATTCACCGTTTCGGAACTCTCCTCCGCCCTCAAGCGGACCGTGGAGGACCGCTTCGGGCATGTCCGCGTCCGCGGCGAAATCTCCGGTTTTCGCGGGCCGCATTCCTCCGGCCACTGCTATTTCGCGCTGAAGGATGAGAACGCCAAGATCGAGGCGGTGATCTGGAAATTCGCCCACGCCCGGATGCGCTTCAAGCCGCAGGAAGGGCTCGAGGTCATCGCGACCGGCAAGCTGACGACCTATCCGAACTCCTCGAAATACCAGATCGTCATCGACTCGCTGGAACCGGCCGGCGTCGGCGCGCTGATGGCGCTGATGGAAGAGCGCAAGAAGAAGCTCGCGGCCGAGGGCCTGTTCGACGAGGCGCGCAAGCAGCTGTTGCCCTGGCTGCCGGAGGTGATCGGCGTCGTCACCTCGCCGACCGGCGCCGTGATCCGCGATATTTTGCACCGGCTGGAGGATCGTTTTCCCCGCCGCGTGCTGGTCTGGCCGGTCAAGGTGCAGGGCGAAGGTTCGGCCGAGCAGGTCGCAGCCGCCATCCGTGGCTTCAACGCGCTCCCCGAAGGCGGCCGGATTCCGCGGCCTGATTTGCTGATCGTCGCGCGCGGCGGCGGTTCGCTGGAGGACCTCTGGTCGTTCAACGAGGAGATCGTGGTCCGCGCCGCGGCCGAGAGCCATATCCCGCTGATCTCGGCGGTCGGTCACGAGACTGATATCACGCTGATCGACTTCGTCGCCGACAAGCGCGCGCCGACCCCGACGGCCGCCGCCGAAATGGCAGTGCCTGTGCGCAGCGAGCTGATGGTGGAAGTCGCGGGGCTCGCCCGCCGCACCATGGTGTGCTGGCAACGCGGCCAGGAGGCGCGCCGCAACGAGCTGCGCGCAGCGGCCCGCGCGCTGCCCGCGGCAAATGAATTGCTCGCGATTCCCCGGCAACGGCTCGACCATCTCGGTGCGGCGCTGCCGCGCGGGCTGAAGGCCAACACGCACGCGCATTTCCGCCGCTTCGCCGCGAGTAGCGCGCGGCTGACGATCGGCGTGCTGCGCGGCCAGGTCGTGCATGCGCGGCAGCGGCTGACCGCATCGGGCGAACGCATCACCCTGTCGGCGCGCTCGCTGCTTCATCGCCGGCGCGAGCGTTTTGCCGGGCTTGAGATCCGGCTGAAGGCCTCGAAGCTCGCCAATGCCCAGGCCCAGCGCAACGCGATCGCCCGCGATCTCGAACGCACCCACCGCCTTGCCGAGCGCGCCCGCCGGGCGCTGGCAACAGCAATGCAGCGGCTCGAGGCCCGCGTGACCCATAGCGGACAGTTGCTGTCGGCGCTGTCCTATCGCGGCGTGCTGGCGCGCGGCTTTGCGCTGGTTCGCGACGAGCGCGGCCATGCGATCCATGCAGCTGCGGCGGTCGGCCCCGGCGCCAGCCTCTCGATCGAGTTTGCCGACGGCCGCGTGGCGGCCACCGCAGACGCCGATCGAACGCCGGCCACGGCGGCGCCCGCGAGCGAGCCCAAGCCGCAGCCGCCACGTGAGGCAAAGGCTGCGGTCGGTCCCAAGCGCGTCGCCAAGCCGGTCGACCAGGGTAGTTTGTTTTAGTCTAAATCTCGACTTGGACCGGCACTCTGACTGCCGCCGCCGCGACGGGCGTGTGGATGTCGAGTTCCACATTGCTTGTCTTGAGAGTCACGACAAGCGCGTACCGGGCATTGCGATTGCAGGTCTTAGTCGAAGCCCTTCTGCGCCACCAGCCGTTCACCGGCTTCACGCACAACATGCTCCGCTGCAATAACTCGATAGCCCGGCCTTGCCAGACATCGCAATGCACTGACCCTGCTGAGATGCTGTCTTCGCCAAGCATCCATTTGCCATCAGCGGGTTCTCGCGATACGCGCGGGACTGGTGCAGGCTCGGAGGCGTTCACCCGCGCTTTGAACCGGGCGACCGACTCGTTACGTCGCTGATGGTCAAAACGCAGCCCGTAAGACTGATACCGCTGCGGGTCCACGTTTGCCGACAACCCCGGATTTGGGTCGATGAAGTATGACAGGGTCACCTTCAGCTCGACTGGCTCGTTCTCCAACTCTTCGAGCATAGAAGCCGGGATTGGCAAATCGTAGTAATGGCACTCGTTGAAACTGCGACCGCCTTGGGAGCGGAAAGGCTGGATATCAGCCTGCGCAATCAATGCGAGATGATTGCGTGCTGAGGCATTCGCTCGTTCGAAACTCGGCACACCATATCCGAACCTCCGGATCAGATCGTATCTGTTCCGTTTGTTCGGTGTGTCGCGAAACGCCGCCAGCATCGGGTCCGTCCATTCCGCGCTATGGATCATGAGCGCCCGGATGGTTTCGGACCAGTAGTCCGGATGCTCTGCCGACAACTGCGCTGCCATGCGCGCGACCTGTGCCGCTGCTGCGCTGGTCGCATCGAACGGGACAAGTGGTTGTCCCGTGTCGCTGCCAGTGGTCAGAAGAGAAAGCGACCCCATGGTCAGCATTTCCGTTCGGCCAGGATTGACCGCACGGTTGCCCGCTTCCATGACCAGTTCCGGTTTGAACGGGGATAGGCCTTGCGGCCATGTGACGCTTGTGCGGCTGTGCGGACTAAGTTCGCCTGCACCAGCCATCGGCGACCAATCGGTGTATCCGCCGTCCTGAATATCGATAAGGTCGGTATATCCGCCAACCGTCAGTGCGTTCCACGCCTGCGCCGGATCTTCTATTGGATATTCGTCCTGAGAGCGCAGCCTCGTATAGTCAACTTCGCTGACAATATTTCCGGCCGACAAAACGATGAGGCGCTTGGGCCGGACGATATCGGCTTCGTCTTCTTCGCCATCGCGTTCTTCATCGCCATTGGCGCGGTCGTCGTCCGCAATCATCCAGCCGGATGCCGCCTGATCAATGGCCGCGCTCCAGCCCGATGACGTAGCGCCAGACACGTTGTCATTGGTGATTGCCATGCAGTAGACGCGTCTGCGCTCTGGCGCCTCGAATTCCGGCAATACAATCGCGGATTGTGTGAGCACGCCGTAGCTGTTTGGTTCGTTTGCATCAAAACCATCGGGCGGCAGAAACTTCACCGACTCTACCCTGTGAGTCAATGTCCGCTCCTCTGTATCAGCCAGCGCGGCTGTCAAGTCGCCATGCAAAGCCATCCCGGCCATCGCCGTGCCATGTCCTTCCGCATCGTGGTCATCGACATCCCACTCATCGTTCAGGGCATGCATGTCTTGAGTAGATAGCGCGGGCTCAATGAGAGAATGTCCACGGTTTACGCCAGTATCAAAAATGCAAACCGCCGGAGCGTCTGTGCCCGGCCAGATAATACGCTCGGCAAGACCATCAACCCACTCCTGCTGCTCGCCACGCACCTCATCGGTGAAAAATATCGGGTTGTCCGTGCCGAGGCGCAACTCCGCGATGGCATCTGTCGCAAACATCATAAGCTCAATCGTCGTGCGATTGGTCAAAACCGGTACCACGACAATTTCAGGGAAATACAAGCGACGGTCGGCATCAGCAACACGCAGATTGAGACGCGCGCAGACATCCAAAATGGCTGCTTCGCGATCGCGGAAGCACCACAGGCCCCACCACATTTGCGTCTGCGTATCGTCAGGGGTCGGCTTTTGATCAGTCCAAAGCGTCGCTATCCGGACCGTGCGGATTGCTTCGATTGCCTCAACCTTCGTCTTGTTTGGCGGGTTCTGGCTTTCCTCCAGAAGCGCGCCGTTCAGATATTCATCCAGAATTCGCTCGAAAGCCGCGCGCGCGTGATCGGGAACATAGAGCGCAATCGTTCGCCGATTGGTGTCATCGGTCTTTACCGCGCCCGCTCGAATTCCTTGCGTTTTCATGTCAAGTGAATCGGCAGGCGTGCCTCGACGCAGTTCTACTTCGACATAAGCGCCGGTCGCCGGTTCAAGACGTTCGTCCGTCGTCCGCAACTGGTCAGCCGCCGCAAAAGCGACGTTCAGTTCATTTTGGATACGCGCGCCGTGCTCTTCGCGAATACGGACCGCCGGATTGCCGCGAGAGCCTTCACCGGAATAGTCGCTGACAGCAACAGACGCCGTAACATCAATATGAGGAAGCGTGAACCTTGAAGCCATACATTATGAGCTTTCCGAATCCATGAAAGCCGTTCGCATCGAATGACGCTCTTGCAAACGGTCGATAATATCTTCCGTAGTCAATTGCCTGCGCTCATCAAGAATTGCCGTCTTCACCGCATCGTCCGCCCCACGAACGATTTCCGACTGGCTTAAGCCTTCGGCTGCGTGAATGATTTTCTGCCAAGCAGGCTTCACGATCTTCATCGGGCCGACGTTGGCGGCAATAAGAAGTTTGATTTGCGCAGAAGTAGGCGCATCGAATTCAAGAACCTGATCGTACCGGCGCAGCAAGGCGCGGTCGAGCAGTGACGGGTGATTTGTCGAGCAGATTATGACGCTGTCCGTCGAATTGCCTTCTTCCATGAACTGCAAAAACGAATTGAGAACGCGGCGCATTTCCGCCACGTCGTTCGTCGCGGTGCGTTGCCCGCCGACGGCGTCGAATTCGTCGAATAGATATACGCCGCGCCGTTTGGCGGTCTCGTCAAATATCAAGCGCAGCTTCGCAGCCGTCTCGCCCATGTAGCGCGTGATCAAGCCCTCAAGGCGGATGATATAAAGCGGTAGATGCAGCTCTCCTGCGAGTGCTTCTGCCGACATCGTCTTGCCGGAACCGGGCGGGCCGACGAATAAAACGCGGCGGTTCGGCGTCTTACCATGTTCGCGTAGCGAGTCGCGCTTGCGCTGCTGGCGCAGAATGTCCGTAAATCTCGCGAGCAATCGGTCATTCAGGACGACATCCTTGAGCGTGTATCGCGGGTCGCGCAGCTCAAGCAAACCCTCGAGGCTGCCGCGAGGACTTGCAAACGCAATTGGCACCGACGCGCCGCGCGAATTGCGCGCGCGGGCCTTGTCGATCTCAGACCGCAGTTCCTGCGCCGTTTCCTTGCGACCCTGTCGCGCCTCGGAAGCCGCCACCTGCAAAGCAATCGAGAAGAACGCGTCTTCATCGCCTTCGGCGCGGCTTCGCAACATTGCGATGATTTGCTTCGTATTCGACACGGAAACGGACCTTTCGGGGCAATCTTATTATAGCGCGGCCTACCAACGAACGAGTTTTTGCGCCCCTGCAACCGGCCGGAGAGTAGCGGGGAAATCTCAAGGGACTTTCAACGCCCCTAAAGATTCCTCTGGACTAATCTAACAGGCTTCCGAATAATTGTAACAGAAATTCGGGGATGTTATGGCAACTGCAAGAAAAGGCCGGGGACGGCCCGCTAAGCGGCCTACAACGGTGGTCCGGCTACCGATCCCGATAGCCCGGGTCGCCAAACAATTCGCCAGCCAGCCATTTCGGGCGTCCGGCATTACCGCATTTCTTGATGTGGCCACCCGTACCAGCGCCACGATATCCTTGGTCAGCTCCAAGGTCGCCGCAGGGTTTCCATCGCCGGCGGACGACTATTTGGACCGGGCACTCGACTTCAACGAACTGCTCGTAAAAAACCCTGCCGCCACCTTCGCGGTTCGCGTCGCTGGTGACAGCATGATTGGCGCGGGCATTTTTCCTGATGACATCGCTATCGTGGACCGTTCACTGGCCCCGACCGACCGATGCATCATCCTCGCGCTGGTGGACGGTGAGTTCACCTTAAAGAGATATCGCCGGCGCGGCGGCAAGACTTGGCTTCAGGCCGAGAACCCCGACTACAAAGACATTCAGATTACGGACGATGTTCCGTTTGAAGTGTGGGGCGTCGTCAGCAATTCAATCCGCACATTTTGAGGAAACATGCCGGTCCCCATTGCGCTCGTTGACTGCAATAATTTCTACGCGTCCAGCGAGCGCGTCTTTCAGTCCGGATGCGCTACAAGTCAGTTGTGGTGCTCTGGTAACGACGACTGAATCATCACTCGCGCGATCTAGCTAGCCTAGCGCGCCAGCCATTCGGCGACGCGCTTTTGCGCATCCTTTCGCGCGTCGGTGTCGGTGCCGACGTGACCGCGCTCGTCGGCCGCAACTTCGGACGAGGCAGCGATCACATGAAGCGGCAGGTTGGCGCGGTCGAAGCCGTGATAGGCATCGGGATAGACCACGATCCTGGCAAGCGCGCTGCGGCCGCGGGCGCCGTCGACCATCTGATGACAGGCCGACGGTGACGAGACATCGTCGCGACCGCCGATCAGCACCAAGGTCGGCACCCGCGCGCTCCAGCCGAGACCGGAAGACGAGCGGCAGTCCGGATAGAACGCAATCGCCGAGCGGAAATCCGGCTCGGCGTTGCGCGACCACATCTGGGGCCGCACCGCCCACAGCAAGGCGGCAGCGCCATTGCCCCAGCCGACCAGGCTGATGCGATCGTGCGCGGCCCATTTCTGCTGCACCAGCCATTGCCGCGCGGCATTGATGTCGGCCACGCGCTCGCGGCGGATCAGAACCTGATGCTCCTTGGAGCGGCATTGCGGACCAAGCTCGCGCGAGCCGTAACTATCCGGCAACAGCACCGCGCGGCCCGTCTTCAGGAGCTCCTCGGCCCAGTCGCGATAGCGCGGCAGCACCGGCTCGGAATGGCTGGCGAGGCCGCCGCAACCATGCAGCGCGATGACGGTGGGAAACGGACCATCGCCATCGGGCCGGTAGAGCTGCGCGTGCAGCGTCACATTGCCGTCGGAGATTTCGACCTGATGCGGAGCCGGCAGAGGCGCCGCGGCCGCAAGCGGCGCAGCAAACATCGTCAGAAACATGAACGCTGACTTGAGGCGCATCCCGTCCGGCCGTCTCGTTATGGTGCTGGATTCACAGCGAACCACACCTGCAAGGCTATCATGTGCCTCCGCCGCCAAATCATCACAAGTCGGTGGTTTAACGGGCGGACACCGCACCCTATCTGTGATAGACGACTTCATGAACATCCAGTAAGCCTTGCGCGAGGCAAGCGCCGAAATAGGAAGATCGGAACTCAATCGTGCTGAACAAGTTCGGTCCCTCGGGCCATGGCGAAGCGCAGGTGCAGTATCTCGACGGCGACTTCCGCGTGATCTCGCCCGGTACCTATGTGCGCTGCGCGATATCTGATGCGCGGATTCCGCTCGACGAACTGAAGTACTGGAGCGTCGACCTGCAGGAGGCCTACGCCGTTCCGAGTGCGGTGCTGCAGCGCCATTACCCCGGCGCGCTCAAGACGCAAAGCTAACTCCTCTCAAGGCTCGCTCCTCTCTCGCAATCGCCTGTCCCTTGCCCTGAACAGCTGATCGGTCACGAAACGCCGCAGCGCGGCGGCGTCCTCGAATTGCAGCATCACCGGGAATGGCACGATAGCCTGTGCCCAGACGGGCAGGCCATCCGCGCCGCGCAACCGCGCCAGGTCTTTTTCCGTCGTCACCAGCGTCAACCCATCACGCGCAGCGTCCGCCACGAGCTCATCGATCTCGCCGCGCGTAAAGGCATGATGATCGGCAAAGGACCTGCCGCGCACGACCTCGACGCCGTTTGCCCGCAGCGTGTTGAAGAAGCGCGCGGGATCGCCGATGCCGGCGAAGGCAAGGACGCGTTTGCCGCGCAGCACCGCGAGCGAGGCTTCGTCCGGCTTCAGATGCGCGGACAGCACCAGCCTGCCGCGCGACGCGACCTCGGCCGCGATCCTCTCGGCGGCCTGCCCCTCGCCGACGACGATCAGCGCGTCGGTGCGCTCGAGCTGCGGCGGCAGCGGCGCGCGCAACGGGCCCGCCGGAATCACCCGGCCGTTGCCAACGCCGCGCGTGCCGTCGATCACGATCAGCGAGGCATCCTTGACGACAGCTGGATTCTGGAAGCCGTCATCCATCAGGATGACGCTCGCGTTCTGTGCCCGCGCCAGGGTGAGACCCTCGGCGCGGTCGCGTGCGATCACGACCGGCAGCGTCGTCGCCATCATCAGGGGCTCGTCGCCGACATCTGCCGCCATATAGCGTTCCGGATCGACCTGGACCGGGCCGCGTAGCCTGCCGCCGTAGCCGCGGCTGAGCACGACCGGCCGCTCGTCGAGCTCGCGCAGCAGCTTGGCCAGCGCCAGCACGGTCGGCGTCTTGCCGGCGCCACCGACGTGATAATTGCCAACGCAGAGCACGGGAATCCCGGCATCGACGCCGGCGCCCTGCATGCGCTGCGCGGCGACTGCGCCGTAAAGCGCGGCAAGTGGGGTCAACAGATGCGATGTCCAAGACGACGGCCGGTGCCAGAAGGCCGGCTCACGCATTGGCGGCTCCCATCTCGAGCCGCAATTGCAACAGATAGGGCTCCAGCGCCGCAAGCGTGCGGTCGAGCGCACCGCCGAGTTGCTCGACCACGCGTTCGGACGCCGCGAGCGACGTCTCGCGGGCAACAGGATCGGCGAGGAACTGGCCGAGCTGCTTGACCAGCGCTTCCTGGCCATCGGCGCGCCTGCCGCCGCCGGCCCGATCGAGCGCATCATAGACATCGGTGAAATTGAAGACATGCGGACCATGCACGATCGCAGCTCCGAGCTTCACCGCCTCGATCGGATTTTGTCCGCCATGCGCGACCAGCGAGCCGCCCATGAACACGATCGGCGCCAACCGGTAAAACAGGCCGAGCTCGCCCATCGTATCGGCGACATAGATGTCGGTGGTCGCGACCGGCAGGTCCTCATGCGAACGCAGGCCGGGCCGCAGGCCAGCTTCCGTCACCAGCCGCGCGACCGCCTCGCCGCGATCGGCATGGCGCGGCACGATCACCGTCAGCAGACCAGGGAAGAATCCCGAGAGCGTCTTGTGCGCCTCGATCAGGATCTCTTCCTCGCCCGGATGGGTGGATGCCGCGACCACGATCGGGCGGCCGCGCGTCACCGACATCAGCCGCTCCAGCTTGGCGGGATCGGCCGGCGGTGCCGCGACGTCGAGCTTGAGATTGCCCGTGGTGATGACGTTGCGGCCGCCGAGCGCGGCAAAGCGTTCGCCATCGGTGTTCGACTGCGCGAGGCACAGGTCGAAGCGTCCGAGCAGCGCCGAGATGGTGTTGGAGACCCGGCGCCAGCGCGGGAACGAGCGCTGCGACATCCGCCCGTTGATCAGCACCATCGGCAGCCGCCGTGCCGCGCACGACAGGATCAGGTTCGGCCACAGGTCGGACTCGATGAACAGCGCCAGCGAGGGCCGCCAGTGATCGAGAAAACGCGCGACATAGCGCGGCGAGTCATACGGCACGTATTGATGGATCACGTCGGGCGGGAAACGTTTGGCAACGATTGCGGCCGAGGTCACCGTGCCTGAGGTGACGAGAATGCGCAGATTGAGCGCGCGCAAGCGCTCGATCAGCGCCGCGGCCGCCAGCACCTCGCCGACGCTGGCGCCATGGATCCAGACCAGCGGGCCGTGCGGGCGGACATCGGCGCTCATGCCGCGCCGCTCGTCGACCCTTTCAGGGTCTTCCTTGCCGAGCTTGAGCCGCCGCTTGATCAGGGCAGGCGCGAGCGGCACCATCGCGGACGACAGCTTGCGGTAGACGCGCAACGTCATCGGGAGCGAGCTAGCCAAGCGCTGCCTCCGGTCGCCCGACCGCTGCATAGGCGCGTCGGGTCGATTCGTTCAGAAGATGCTCCACCTGCTGCCGAAGCTTTTCCATCGTCTCCGCGTCGGCATCGGGCGGCACACGGACCGGATCAATACCTACCACTGCGCCGCGCCCGAATGGCAAATTGATGGTGGTGGAATCCCAGTTTTTCAACCGGATGAACCGGCTGGTGACCATCGCAAAGGGAATGATCGGCCGGCCGGTTTCCCGCGCCAGCATGATGGGGCCGAGACCGGCGACCCGCGCCCGCTTTGGCACATCGGCCGTGGTCGCGATATTGCAGCCGTCCTGCAGCGCCCGCACCATCTCCATGAAGGCGCCGACGCCGCCCTTGCGGTGGAACCCGCCGGAATGGTCGCCGGAACCTCTGATAGTGCCGATGCCGAGCCGTTCGGCCGCAAGGGCGTTGAATTCACCATCACGGTGGCGGGAAATCAGCACCTTGGCGCGGTAGCTGTCGTTGGTCCTGATGAACGGCGTCATGAAGTGCTGGCCATGCCAGAACACGAAGATCGCCGGCATCATCGGCTCGACCT
Source organism: Bradyrhizobium genosp. P (assembly GCF_049949265.1). NCBI lineage: Bacteria > Pseudomonadati > Pseudomonadota > Alphaproteobacteria > Hyphomicrobiales > Nitrobacteraceae > Bradyrhizobium > Bradyrhizobium genosp. P. Next base: position 8,461,325 of record NZ_CP188195.1, read on the forward strand.
GCGCGTAGACATCCGGCGGGTCGTAGACAAAGCGGTTGGTCAGCCAGACCAGCCGCAGATACTCGGCCGCAAGCACACCCAGCGCGCGCTGCACGAAGCTGCTGCGCAGCAAATCGCGAAATAGTCGTTTCAATTGGAGTGCTTCGCGTCCTGCTCTGGGTCGAGCAACCGGTGGAGATGTACCACGAAATAGCGCATCTGGGCATTGTCCACGGTCTGCTGCGCCTTCGACCTCCAGGCCGCATAAGCGGTCGCGTAGTTCGGGTACACGCCGACGATCTCGACCTCGTCGAGATTCTTGAAGGTGTTGTGTTCGAGATCGGTCAACTCGCCGCCGATGACCAAATGAAGCAATTGCGGCTGGGCATTGTCTGACATGATGGATCTTTCCTAACGAGATGCCCGGCAAGCAAATTGGGTAACGGTCTTCACAGCTCAGGTCGTAACAAGTCTGGTCGTAACAAGTCTGGTCGCAACGGTCGGACGCGCGGCGCGGATCGAGGTGGCCTCATGGCAATGGACGGTTGCGAAAATGCTCGACAATGCGTGCATGACGATCGCGTCCTGCTGCCACGAGCACCCCATGCGTCACCTCCCGGCGATTGTACTCAATCGCATGCCCCGAGAGCGCCGTCATCTTACCATCGGCTTCCTGCACGATCAAATTCGCGGCCGCAAGGTCCCAATCGCGGCTTTGCCCACCCGCAAAGGCGGCGTCAAGGCTGCCTTGTGCGACCCGGCACAGCCGCAGCGCCAGCGATCCGATCCGGGGAAAGAGCGTGATCTCGTCCGGGGTGTCGCTCAGCCGCTGCACCAGCGGTTTCGGCCCCGCCATGCGCGGGAAATCGAAACCGGTCCCTGCGGTGGCGTGCACGGCCATGTCGTTGCGGGTCGCGCCCTGTCCACGGGCGGCGAAGAAGAACTCGTCGGTCGCCGGCGCGTAAACCGCCGCGAGCACCGGAACGGCCTTTTCAACCAGCGCGACACTGACGCACCAGTCCTCGCGGCCCGCGAGGTAGGCGCGGGTGCCGTCGATTGGATCGACGATCCAGGTCAGCCGCTTGCCAAGCCGCGCCTCGTCGTCGGCGCTCTCCTCCGACAACCAGCCATAGTTGGGCGTTGCCGAGCGCAGCCGTTCCTCGAGCAGGTCGTTGACCGCGATATCGGCTTCCGAAACCGGCGAGGAAGCGCCCTTGATCCAGTTCTTCAGCTCGGTGCGGAACAGCGACAGCGCGAGGCGGCCCGCCTCCTGCACCGACCGGGTCAGCAAAGCGGCGTCGCGCGCCTTGGTCCAGTCGTCCGTATCAGCGTCCGCCAAGCGTCAGTCCCTCGATGCGCAATGTCGGCGCGTTGACGCCGTAGCGGAATTCGAGGTCGTTGGCTGCGACCAGCGACTTGAACATCGGCAGCAAATGGCCCGCGATCGTCACCTCGCTGACCGGATAGGTGATCTCGCCGTTCTCGATCCAGAACCCCGATGCGCCGCGGCTGTAGTCGCCGGTCACGCCGTTGACGCCGGATCCGATCAGATCCGTCACATAGAATCCCTGCTTGATGTCCGAGATCAATTCCTTCGGCGTCGCCGTGCCGGGCTCAAGATGCAGATTGTAGGTTCCCGGCGACGGCGAGGAGGACACGCCGCGATGGGCATGCCCGGTCGTGACCAGGCCAAGCTCGCGCGCCGTCGCGGAGTCCAGGACCCATGTGGTCAGCACGCCTTCGTCGATCAGCGCAATCTTCTTCACCTTGACGCCCTCGGCGTCGAAGGTCTGCGAGCGCAGGCCGCGCACCCGCAACGGATCGTCGATGATGCGGATGTCCCTGGAGAACAGCTGCTCGCCGAGCCGGTCCTTCAGGAAAGAGGTCTTGCGCGCGATCGAGGCGCCGTTGATGGCGCCGACCAGATGGCCGATGATCGAGCCCGCGGCCCGCGGATCGAACACCACAGGCACCTTGCAGGTCTCGACCTTGCGTGGATTGGACCGCGCCACTGCGCGCTCGCCGGCGCTGCGGCCGACGGACGCGGGTGAATCGAGATCGGAGGCATGTGGCGCGCTGGTGAAATCGTAATCGCGCTCCATGCCGGTGCCCTCACCGGAGATCGCGGTCGTCGAGATGCCGTGGCTGGAGCGCAGATAAGAGCCGTGGAAGCCGGTCGATGTCACCAGCACCATGCCGCCGATTCCGGTCGAGGCCGACGCACCGCCGGATTTGCTGACGCCCTTGACCGCAAGCGCCGCAGCCTCTGCCTCCATGGCGCGCTGCTCGAGTTCGGCGGTGGTAGGGACCTTGCGGTCGAGCAGATCGAGATCGGGGAAATCACGCGCATGCAGCGCCGGATCGGCCAGACCAACATATTTGTCGTCGGGCGCCACGCGCGCCATCGCGACCGCGCGTTCGGCAAGCGTGGCGACCCCGTCGCCACTGACGTCATTGGTCGACACCACCGCCTGGCGCCGGCCGACGAACACGCGCAGTCCGACGTCGTCGCCTTCGGAACGCTCGGTCTCCTCGACGCGGCCGTCGCGCACCTCGACGCCTTGCGAGACACCGCGCACCGCGACCGCATCGGCCGCGTCGGCGCCGGCGCGCCTGGCGGCTTCGACCAGGCGCTGCGCGAGATCGCTTAGGGCCGATTGGTCGAACAGGTCGGAGGTATCACCGTGTCGCGACGACGATGCAGATGGTGAAGGGTTCACGAACACATTCCTGCGGATTGGACGGGGATCTGAGGCGAGAGCGGTAACCCAACCAGATGTGCCGGATTCACAGGGATTTCAAGCACTTTACTTCGGCAGAAGACAAAGATTCTCGGCATCAAGGCAAGGCTTCGTCAATCATGCGGGCCAACCTCTTGTCAATCATGCCTGCAGAAGCGGCGCCGGTGACATCGGGTTAACCAGGCTTTTTAAGCCGAAACGGAAACCGCTCGGCTAAGGTCTCACGCATCGACCGGGAACATAATCCCGGCGGGGAGATAAAGCCGTGAGGCGTCAAACACCAACAAGCGGAATCAATTCCGCCGGGTCGAGCTGCGCGTTGCGGCTCGACCCTCTTTCCCTGCCCCTCAGCTTCCATGCGCAGGATGTGCGCGCGGATGGCGGGGTGCGTCAGATCGAGCTTCATCGCGAGCGTGTCGTGCTGCGCCGTGCCATCAAGGGCATGCGGATGGCCGTCAACGTTCGCGTCAGCGATTTCCTCGGCATCGCGGTGCGTGGCATCGACGATGCGCAGATGCTGGTGCTGGTTCACCGCGATCCCTCGCTTGCCATTCCGCTCGGCACCAGCGCCGATGCCGACGAGATCGCGCAGGCCTGGCAGATGTGGAGCGACATCTTCCGTCTTCCGCAACTGACCGAGCAGGCGCCGCGCGAACCGGCGCAGCGCCGCCGTCGCCGCAACGCCATCCGCGCCCGCCGCCCGAAATTCCTGGTCCGCCGCCGCACCGGCTTTCGCCTCAACGAGGCAAGCGTGCATCAGGGCGAGCGCGAGATCATCGCGCAGGATTGAGCTGCGCGGGATTACGTACAGTCCTTTGCGAGTGTCGTCCTTCGTGCTCTCCCCGGTGAGACTAGGGTTGCTTGTCACCGTCTTCGCAACGACGCTTTCGCGTCTTGCGAGGAGACACCTGCCACTGGGGCGTCAGGACCACACGACTTCACCGTCCGCGTCACACGCTCTCGTCAGTTGCGCATTCGGCGTCCACCGCATCCCACCGCGCGTTCGTGACGTGCGCTCGCCCCTCAATCGGGTGGGACGGGGGATTCATACACTGAGTTGCGATTCCAATAAACAGAAATATTTTTTGGTGCAAGGGCTTGCGCCGTCGGGCAAATCAATGATTGGCGTGCTCACCTCACGTTCGATAGAGCGAAGCGGAATGATCGCACCTCACGCGGCGCGCATCACCGCGTCGACCACCAGCGCGGCAAACAGGATCAACCCTGCTGCGCGATTGGACCAGAAGATCCGCAGGCAGAGCGCGGGATCACGGACATCGAGCCGCCTGATCTGCCAGGCCAGTTGAACGGCGAAGGCCGCAAGCCCAATCCAGGCCGGCCAGCGCACGCCCGCGAGCACGAAGGAGACACCGATCAAGAGCACGGCAAGACCGTAGAACACCGCGAGCGCGCGATGGGTGCGGGCGCCGAACAGGCGCGCGGTGGACTTGACGCCGATCAGCGCGTCGTCCTCGGCGTCCTGATGGGCGTAGATGGTGTCGTAACCGATCACCCAGGCAATCGATCCGGCGTAGAGCGCGAGCGCAGTCGCATCGATCCGCGCGAACGTCACCGCAAATCCCATCAGCGCGCCGTAGGAAAAGGCGAGGCCGAGCACGACCTGCGGCCACCAGGTGATGCGCTTCATGAAGGGGTAGATCGCGACGATCACGAGCGAGGCGATGCCGGTCAACACCGCAAAGCGATTGAACTGCAGCAGCACCGCAAGCCCGACCAGGGCCTGCAGGACCATGAAGGCCAGCGCCTGCTTCACGGTCACCTGCCCGGCCGGAATCGGCCGCGACCGGGTGCGCTCGACCTTGGCATCGAGATCGCGATCCGTGATGTCGTTCCAGGTGCAGCCTGCACCGCGCATCACAAAGGCGCCGATCAAGAACAACAGCACGACGAGCGGCAATGATTTGACGTCGTGCGCGACGCCGGCGGCGAGCGCCGCCGACCACCAGCACGGTATCAGAAGCAGCCACGACCCGATCGAGCGGTCGAACCGCGCGAGCCGCAGATAAGGCCGCGACCATGCCGGCGCATGCGTATCGACCCAGTTGCCCGTGGAGTCGGCAACGCGGGTGGAGACGTCGCTCATGGGTAACGGATCATCGGGTGAGGACGTTGCCGTTCAGCGTATCGAAGGTGCTGCCGCCCTTCTTGGTCGCCGTCGCCTCGGGCAACGCTGCCGACGAACCCAGCACGTCGCTCAGGGACGGACCTGCGGGCCCGCGCGGCTGTGCCGCCGCCTGCTGCGCGACGGTACAAACCTTCTTCTGCAAGGCTTCCGTGCTTTTGTGATTATTCTTGAGCTGGTCGGCGATCTGCGCCGGGATGCCGCATTTGGTTGCGTTGACCTCGACGTATTTGATCATCTTGGTTTCGGCTTGGCCGTAATTGCCGATCAGCTTGCAGGCCTCGTCCGGACCGGCATGCCGGTCGCTGGCCGCCTTGATCATCTTGCCGCGCTTTTCAGCCTCCTCGCGCAACGGAACGAAGTTCTTCATGCAGGCTTCCTGTGGGCCACCTTGCGCGGGTCCTGGCGGGGGTGGCGGCGTGAGCGCACCGCCGCCGGCAATGGGTGCGGCACCGTCGCTCGGAAACGCCGATGGCGCCACGCCAACCCTGGTTGCAGGCGCGCCATTGACCGGCGGAAAGGCAGGGTCGGCGGCGGGGCCGGCCCTCGACGTCCGCGCGCCATTGATCGGCGGAAACGCAGGGTCCGCGGCGGTGCCGGCCCTGGACGGCCCCGCACCCTTGACCGCTGGAAACGCAGGGTCATTGGCGGTGCCGGCCTGACCGGGCAACGGGGCCGGAAATGCACTCTGGGCAGCGGCCTGGCCTGCGGACAGGGCGGTCGCGGCAATGGTCAGCACCAGCAGGCGGCGGATCATCGAGGGTGGTTCTCCGGCAAAAGGTCCAGGCAACCCCGGCCGCTTCCAAACGAAGCAACGAAATTTGAGGGGCGTTTTACGATTCCTGCGAACCCTTAACAACCCGTGGATTTGGGCGACAGCGCGGCGTAGAGCCACATTGGCCACATTAAATTGTTCCCGGATTCTAAGTCTTTAGACTAGAAACGGGGCGAAACGGACCATTAAATATGCCTGAACTCGACTTTCGCGCCCCCCGGCTGTTCGTCGAGGCGCCCTTGCGCGCCGGACAAACGGTCGAGCTCGACCGCAACCAGAGCAACTATCTCGGCAACGTGCTGCGGCTGGCGGCCGGCGATACCGTGCTGGTGTTCAACGGGCGTGATGGCGAGTGGCGCGCGGAAATCGGCGGTCGCAAGCGGGCCGACGCGCTCACCATCACCGCGCAGACCCGGCCGCAGGATCACCTGCCCGATATCGCCTACGTGTTTGCGCCGCTGAAGCATGCGCGGCTCGATTACATGGTGCAGAAGGCGGTCGAGATGGGGTGCGCGCGGCTCGTGCCGGTGCTGACGCGATTCACCCAGGTGTCACGGGTCAATGGCGAGCGGATGCGCGCCAATGTGATCGAGGCGGCCGAGCAATGCGGCATCATCGCGCTCGCCGAAGTGGTTGAGCCGATCCCGCTCGAACGGTTCCTCACGGGCCGCGACCCGGCGCGGCTGCTGGTGTTTTGCGACGAGGCCGCCGAGGTCAGAGATCCCGTGCAGGCCTTGCAGGCGGCAGCGGCGACGAAAGCCGCGATCGACGTCCTGATCGGCCCCGAGGGCGGCTTCGCCGAGGAGGAGCGCGCGCTGCTGATGCGCCAGCCCAATATCCTCAGGCTGGCACTCGGGCCGCGAATCCTCCGCGCAGACACAGCCGCAGTGGCGGCGCTGGCGGTGGTGCAAGCGGTGTTGGGGGATTGGGGAAGCGCGTAGATGGGGTAACGGGCCCCGTTACCCCGTCTACGAATTTGCTCACTCGCCGGACAGATCCAGCTCTCCCAGGTTCCGCGCGGCATCGACAATGCGCATGATGCGCACGCCATCTGTGGTCATCTCGTAGAGCGCCAGCCATCGCGCAATCACGAGCATCCTCGCGCCCTCGGCGATATCGGATCGGGCCGGCCCCAACTCGGGAAACCGCGCCAATTGCCGACACCGCTCTTCAATGCGGTCGATCCAATGGTCTGCTCTGGCCGGGCCGTTGCCGGCCGCGATACGAGTCCAGATATCGACGAGATCACGCTCTGCGAGCCGGGAAAGGCGAACCTCTCCCAACTTATTTGCCCGCCGCCTTCAGCAGGGCTCGCCCTTGCGCCTTGATGTCAGCGAAGTCGGCTACACCGGCATCGCCGCTCGCCTGGCCCGCAGCCCAGGCGTTGCGCAGGAACGCCAGCCGCGCCTCTTCCGTCTGCTCCATGATCCGCAGCGCTTCGCGTACGACCTCGCTTGCCGAGGTGTAGCGGCCGCTCGCGACCTTGGCTTTGACGAAGTCACTCAGCTCATCAGTCAGTGAGACGTTCATGTTCATCGCAGGCCTCTCCTCTTCTATTATGGGAGTGGCCACAAAATTTGGCAATCTTTGCCATTGACCTAGGGAATCGAGCGTTCCAGCTAGCCAAGCTGTCGTAAAATCGTTAACGCACGCAATCATTAAGCCATCTGGCCGTTCCCTGTCGAAACCCCTGACCACCCGTGTTAAGGGCTGCGCCAAATCGATCTGGAACCCGGCCCTGGAACCCGTTTTCGGGGCACATTGGACGTCGAGATGAACGAAGCTGCCGCAACGCGCACGCCTCAATCCGCCGGAGGATCAACCTCCTGGGCGGATGCGCTGCTGCTGTCGTTCGCACAAGCCGGCTATCTCCGCGCCGAGCCCGCCATCCTGCAGCCGGCCGAGCCGTTCCTCGACCTCTCCGGCGAGGACATCCGAAAGAGCCTGTATCTGACGACGGACGCGACCGGCGAGGAGCTCTGCCTGCGCCCGGACCTCACAATCCCCGTGGCGCGCGATTACCTTGGCTCCTCGCGCGCGGGCCAGCCGGCCGGCTTCAGCTATCTCGGTCCGGTGTTCCGCTATCGCGGCGGCCGTCCGAGCCAATTCCTGCAGGCCGGCGTCGAATCCTTCGGACGGCAGGACCGCGCCGCGGCCGATGCCGAGATGCTGGCGCTGGCACTGGAGGCGACCACCGCGTTCGGGCTCACCGACGTCGATATCCGCACCGGCGATGTCGCGCTGTTCAACGCGCTGATCGAGGCGCTCGGCCTCTATCCGGTATGGCGGCGGCGACTGATCAAGGATTTCAACCGCAAGGTCTCGTTGACCGACGACATCGAGCAACTGACACTTGCCACCGCGCCGGGCCGCAACGAATATGAGGGGGTGCTCGCCGCGCTCGCCGGTTCCGACCGCAAGGCGGCACTGGCGCTGGTCACCGACCTGATGTCGATCGCCGGCACCACCAATGTCGGCGGACGAACAGTCGCCGAGATTGCCGACCGCTTCCTCGAACAATCCACCTTGAAGGCGGGTGCGCTGCCGCGCGACGCGGTCGACATCATCAAGCGCTTCCTTGTGATCACGGGCGACCCCGACGATGCGATCGCGCAACTGCGTGCGCTCGCCGAGGACGCCAGGCTCGATCTTGCGGCCGCGATCGACCAGTTCGAGAGCCGCGTCGGCTTCATGGCCGCGCGCGGCATCGACACCCATCGGACGCGATTCTCGACCTCGTTCGGCCGCGGCCTCGACTACTACACCGGCTTCGAGTTCGAGCTGCACGCCAAAGCCAACGGCGCCGAGCCGCTGGTGGCGGGCGGGCGCTATGACGGGTTGATGACCCAGCTCGGCTCGGCCAACCCGATCCCCGCGGTTGGCTTCTCGGTCTGGATCGAGGCCTTGACCCGGCAGGGCAAGGCCGCCGCCGGCGGAGGTGCCGCATGAGCACGCCCTTCGTCGTCGCCGTTCCCTCCAAGGGGCGGTTGCAGGAAAATGCCGAAGGCTTCTTTGCCCGCGCCGGGCTGACGCTGTCGAAGGCCGGCGGCGCGCGGGACTATCGCGGCACCATCGCCGGCGTCGACAATGTCGAGATCGCCTATCTCTCGGCGAGCGAGATTGCGGCCAATCTGGCGCGCGGCGCGGTGCATCTCGGCGTCACGGGCGAGGATCTGGTGCGCGAGAGCATCGCGGACGCCGACCGCCGCGTGCTGTTGATCGAGAGCCTCGGCTTCGGCAGCGCCAATGTCGTGGTCGCGGTGCCGCAGGCCTGGATCGACGTCCGCACCATGGCCGATCTCGACGACGTCGCTTCCGGCTTCCGCGAGCAGCACAATCACCGCATGCGGGTCGCGACCAAATACATCAATTTGACACGCAGCTTTTTCGCCAGGCACGGCGTCAGCGACTACCGCATCGTCGAAAGCGCCGGTGCGACCGAAGGCGCGCCCGCGGCCGGCACCGCCGAGCTGATCGTCGACATCACCACGACCGGAGCGACGCTGGCCGCCAACGGGCTCAAGGTGCTCGACGACGGCGTGATCCTGCGCAGCCAGGCCAATCTCGTTGCGTCACGCGATGCCGACTGGTCGAACGGGGCGCGTGAGACCGCGCGTGTGATCCTCGACCATATCGCCGCCCGCGCCCGCGCCAGCAAGTATCGCGAGGTCCGCACCCGCTTTGCCGGCTGCAACGATGCGTTGCTGACCGAGGCGCATAACCGCTTTGGCGTGGTCACCCCGTTCGGCGGGCCGACCTCGTCGGGCATGCTCACGCTGCACTGCCCACCCGGCAAGCTCTACGCGCTCGGCAGCTTCCTGCGCGACCACGGCGCCGATACGGTGTCGGTGGTGTCGCTCGACTACGTGTTCGACCGCGAGAATCCGCTGTTCGCCAGGCTCGAGGCGTTCCTGCGACAATGAGTCGTCGGCGCCGTTCATCCTGGCGACAGACAGCTGCCGGTACCATATTCTGCTCAAGGGACGTGATGGGATCTGATCGATGACGCTGGGCTCCGATGTTTCCAGCCTGACCACGACCGCGGCCAACGCTGCGGCGAAAGGGCTGTCGATTGTCGTGCCCGTCTACAACGAGGCCGCGGGACTGGTTGCGCTGCACCAGCGGCTGGTCGACCTCGCCAGGACGCTGCGCGCCCGCTACGGATTGGCTTGCGAAGTGGTCTATGTCGACGACGGCAGCGTCGACTCGACGCTTGCGATCGCGCGCGGCCTGCCCGCCGACGCGCTCGATGTCCAGGTGGTGTCGCTGTCGCGCAATTTCGGCAAGGAGGCGGCGCTGATGGCCGGCCTCGACCACGCCCGCCGCGGCGCCGTGCTGTTCATGGACGGCGACGGCCAGCATCCGCCCGATCTGGTCGAGCGGCTCGTCGCGCACTGGATCGACGACGGCTACGACGTGGTCTACACGGCAAAGGCCAACCGCGACAATGAATCGGCGGCGCGGCGGCTCGCGGTGCGCGGCTTCTACGCGCTGATCAACTGGGGCGCGCGGCAGAAGATCCCGGAGGATGCCGGCGACTTCCGCCTGCTGTCGCCGCGCGCGGCCGCCGCCTTGCGGCAATTGCCGGAGCGCAACCGCTTCTTCAAAGGCCTGGCGAGCTGGATCGGCTTCAAGCAGATCCGCGTCGACTACGAGCCGGCGCCGCGCGAGCATGGCGTCACCACCTTCAACGCCGGCCGGCTGATCGGCCTGTCGATCGAGGGCCTGACCTCGTTCTCGGTGGCGCCGCTGCGCTTCGCCAGCCTGTTCGGCCTGCTGCTCGCGGTCGGCGCGTTCCTGTTCGGCCTGTCGATCGTGTGGGAGGTGTGGACCACCGGCAAGCAGGTGCCCGGCTATCCCTCGCTCGTGGTCGGCCTGATGACGATCGGCGGCGTGCAGCTGATCATGATCGGCATCGTCGGCGAATATATCGGCAAGATCCTTTCGGAGCTGAAAGCGCGGCCGATCTACTTCGTCGCCGAGCATAGCGAGAAGCACGCCGGCGACGCGGCGGAGCAAACCACCGCCGAGCGGACCGCCGCCGAATGAACGAGGCAGCGCCACCACGCCGGATCTGGCTGTGTGCTGACGACTATGGCTTGAGTGACGGCGTCAACCGCGCGATCCGCGACTTGATCGAGCGCGGCCGCCTCAACGCAACCTCCGTGATGATGGTGACGCCGACGATCGGCCGCGAGGCGGCGGCCGCGCTGCAGGCGTCAGTGGCGAAGAACGCGGCTTGCGCGATCGGGCTGCATGTGACGCTGACCGCGCCGTTCCGGCCGCTGACCCTGCATTTCCGCCCGCTCGACGGCGACATGTTTTTGCCCTTCCAGAAACTTTTGCGCGCGGGGCTGCTGCGGCGGCTCGATGCCGAGCTCGTGCATGCCGAGGTGCTGGCGCAGCTCGATGCCTTCAAGGAGCTGTTCGGCCGCGCGCCCGATTTCGTCGACGGCCATCAGCATGCGCAATTGTTCCCGCAAGCGCGCGACGGATTCTTGCGCGCGGTGAAGGAGCGTGCGCCGGACGCGTGGGTACGCCAGGGCGGGCTCAATTTGCCGCTCACGCAGCGGATCACCGGCGTCAAGACGCTGGTGCTCGATGTGCTCAGCACGCAATTCCGCAACAAGGCAGCGAAGCTCGGCCTGCGCTTCAATCCGACCTTTGCCGGCGCCTATGACTTCACCAGGGAGCCCGATTTCGGGCCGCTGATGCGCGGCTTTCTGAAGGGCCTGCCGGAGGACGGGCTCGTGATGTGCCATCCCGGATTCGTCGACGAGGTGCTGAAAAGCCTCGACCCGCTGACGGCACAGCGCGAGAAGGAATTTGCCTATCTCGCAAGCGATGACTTTCCGGCTCTGCTCGCCCTGAACAATGTTACACTGGCCTGAATTCGTTCATAAAAATCGTCCGGTCGTTTTGTCGCATACATAAATTTAATCCGCTCCCCCACTCCTTGCGCCACAAAGCCCGTCCTACATGTGCGGCGCGCCGATGCGATCGACGCGATGGAGAACGCCATGACACCGCAAGAACGCCAACTGATCGACGATCTGTTCGACCGGCTCGCCAAGCTGGAGAACGCCCCGCGCGACAACGAAGCGATGTCCGCGATCATGCAGGGCCTGCGCACCGCGCCGAATGCGGTCTATGCGCTGGTGCAGACGGCGCTGGTCCAGGACGAGGCGCTGAAGCGTGCCCACGATCATATCCAGGAGCTGGAAGCGCAGCTCAACCAGCAGCCGCCGGCGCAGCAGCAATCCGGTGGCTTCCTCGATTCGATGCGCGGCGCGATTTTCGGCCAGGATCAGTCGCACGGCTCGGTGCCGCCGGTGCGTACCCCCGACATGGGTCGCGATCCGGGCAGCCGCCCGGTCTGGAACTCGGGCCAGGCGATGCAGCAGGCCGGCGGCTACGGCCAGTCTCAGGGTGGCGGCTATGGCCAGTCTCAAGCCGGCGGCTATGGCCAGCCTTACGGCCAGGGAGCACAGCCCTATGGGCAGTCCTATGGCGGCGGCCAGCCTTACGGCGGCGCGCAGCCGGGCGCGTTCGGCGGCGGTGGCGGCTCGTTCCTCGGCACTGCGGCGGCGGCCGCGGCTGGCGTGGTCGGCGGCTCGATGTTGATGAGCAGCATTCGCGGTCTGATGGGTGGCGGCACGCACCAGTCCGTTGCCGACGGCGGTGGACTCCTCGGCGGCGGCTCGCGCCCCTGGGGCGGCGACCAGTCGTCGAGCAGTCTGGCGCGCGACGCCGGGATCAACGACGTCAATTCCTCCGGCCGCGACAATGACCCGGGCTCGCGCGCCGGCGCGTTCGACCAGGCGCAGGCCGACCGGGACAGTGACGACGATCAAGACGCCGACGACCTCGACGACAACGGCGGCGATGACAACAGCGATTACGCGTAAGCGCGATCGCTCAAGCGAAAACGGCCGCTCTCATCGAGCGGCCGTTTTGATTCAAACGAAGCGACCGATCACATCACCACGACCTTAGCACCGACATTGACGCGGCCGTAGAGGTCGATGACGTCCTCGTTGCGCATCCGGATGCAGCCGGAGGAGACGTTGGTGCCGATGGTCCAGGGCTCGTTGGAGCCGTGGATTCGGTAGAGCGAGGATCCCAGATACATCGCGCGCGCGCCGAGCGGATTTTCCGGCCCGCCCTCCATGTGCCGCGGCAGGTCGGGACGGCGCACCAGCATTTCCGGCGGCGGCGTCCAGGCCGGCCATTCCTTCTTCGCCGAGATCGTCTTGATGCCCGCCCAGCTGAAGCCGGGCTTGCCGACGCCGACACCGTAGCGCAGCGCGTGGCCATCACGCTGTACCAGATAGAGGAACTTGTTCGGCGTATCGATGACGATGGTGCCGGCGCCCTCCTTGCCGTGATACTCGACCATCTGCTTTTCATATTTCGGGTCGAACGGACGCTGCCTCGGATCTCCCGCCGCCTCTTCCTGCTGCTGGTAGATCATCTGCTGCTGCGGATCCATCGGCGGCAGCCCGCTGCGGTTGCCGTAATAGTCCGGCTGCTGCTGATACACCGGCTGCTGCCGGTAGCCCTGCGACGACGGGCCGTCACCGAACAGGAATTCGATGAAGCCGCCGCCCATATTGGAGCGCTGCGGCTGCTGCACATAGGCGGTGCGCATCGGCGGTTGCGGCGCCTGTTGGTCGGCGTAGATCACGGTCGGCTCGGCCGGCGGCGCCGCGTCGATCGCAAGGGCATGATGTGGGAACGCAAGCAGGGACGCGCCGGCAAGCAGCGCAAGCGTGGTCTTCTTGGACATCGACGTACTCTGTACTGTTTCGTCGTGACGTGTTTCGCATGGCGCACGGACTGCGCCGCTGCACGTGGTCAATAAGCAATGAAAACCGCATCGGTTTGGTAAACAGATCCGGCGTTTCGATTCACCACGTCGTCGACCACGCGCGGTTTTGTCCGGTAGCGTTTATTTTGGATGAACGCGCGACCGGCATGGTTAACCGCGGTTTGACGGCGCATTTGCGCCATGCGCGCCAAACTGTTCCCGCGTGAACCTGACGTTAAATCGCTTCCGCCTAGAAGAGGCTGATGTGAAGGGGTGGGAATGAAATCATGTCGGTTAGTCGCAAGCGTTTTCGTGTCGAGCAGGCCTTGATGGGCGATGTGCCGATGCCGGAGTCCGTGGCCGCGGACGCTGTCGACATCGGTCCGATGCATCGCGAGATCATGGCGGAGCTTCGCGCCATCCGCGCCCAGATGGCCGGCGGCTCCGCGCCGCGCGCCGCCGTCACTGAATCCATGGAAGCCTCGGTGGCGCGCGAAGTCGCCGAAGCGCATACGCTGCTCGAGACCTATCGCGCCCAGATCGAGCAGTGCGAGAAGCTCAAGGTCGAGCTCGACCTGATCCACGACGCGATCAGCCGCACCAAGCGCGAGATCGCCGTGCTGCACGGCAAGAGCTTCAACGGCGAGGAGATGGCCAAGGTCAATGGCGAGCTCGGCGCCGTGGTCGGCGGCACCGAGGAAGCCACCCAGCAGATCCTCGAGGCGGTGGAAGCGATCGACCAGGCCGCCAGCGCGCTGTCGAAGACCGTCACGCCGGACCAGCAGAAGCTGCTCAGCGAGGAAATCCAGGAGCGCGTGGTCGCGATCTTCGAGGCCTGCAACTTCCAGGACCTCACCGGCCAGCGCATCAGCAAGGTGATGCACACGATGAAATTCATCGAGCAGCACATCAACGAGATGATGAACATCTGGGGCGGCGTCGACGCCATCAAGGCACATGCGCCGCCGATCGTCGACACCCGCCAGGGCGACGACCGCCTGCTCAACGGCCCGAAGCTCGACGGCGACGTCGGCCACGCCTCGCAGGACGACATCGACGCAATGTTCAACTAAGCGCAGGCAGATCGACACAGAAGCGCCGGCCAAGGGGCCGGCGTTTTTTTGGCGACTGTCTATCCGCCCGTCATTGCGAGGAGCGTCAGCGACGAAGCAATCCATACTTCCGCCGCGGGACCCATGGATTGCTTCGCTTCGCTCGCAATGACGACTTGGATAGTCCCCGCTACGCCCGCGGCGCGCAGCGGACGTAGACCATGTTGCCGTAGCGGGTGGCGGCGTCCTTGTCGACGAAGCGGGTGATCATGACGCGGCCGTCGAAGGAGACGATCTCGCGGTCCTGCTCGCCGGGGGTAGGTCCGGGCGGGCCGATATAGTTCTTGCCGCTCGGGGAGCCCTTCAGCCGCAGTTCCTGCGGGGTGGCCTGGTCGGCCAGATGCATGATGACGCCGCCGGACTGTCCGGCGCCGATCACGTAGGGCTGCTTGCACTGGCCGCGCGCGGCGGCCTCGGTGCGGGCGCGGTCGGTGGGATTCTGGAACGAGGCAAGGCCCCAGCGGCCGACAATCTCGTCGGCGCGGATGGTCGCGGGCATTTCCGGACCCCCTCCCTGATCGGCCGCCGGCGCAGTGTTCGACGACAGCGACGGAAGGCTCATGCTGCCGCACGCCCCCAGGAATATCGTCAGCGCCGGGACAGCCGCGAGCCGTGCGACCATTCGCGCGTTGAGTGACCTGATCATTCGCATCCCCCGACAATGGCCCAGCCGCACCCACCTGCAGCCAAGCGTAAAACGCAAGGCGGAGCAACGACGTCCGACAAAATTACGTCATCGCTACGATTCGGTTTCCCTAGCACCATGCTATATTGGCCTCACCAAGGCCTTAACTCCGGTTTGCTTGACAGAAACCGCGCCAGGCCATATTTCCCGCGCACCATTAGCACTCCCACACAACGATTGCTAAGTGCGTTGGGCGTCCTGCCCGGCGCCGACCGGACCGCACTCAACCCCGGTCTCGATGAACCGAACCTGAAACCCAGCCGCAAGAGGGAACGTCATGGCTAAATCCAAATTCCGCCCGCTGCATGACCGTGTCGTGGTCAAGCGTATCGATGCCGAGGCAAAGACCAAGGGCGGCATCATCATTCCGGACTCGGCCAAGGAAAAGCCCTCCCAGGGCGAAATCGTCGCCGTCGGCCCGGGTGGCCGCGACGAGGCCGGCAAGCTGATCCCGATCGACCTCAAGGTCGGCGACCGCGTGCTGTTCGGCAAATGGTCGGGCACCGAGATCAAGCTCGACAGCGAGGAGCTCCTGATCATGAAGGAGTCCGACATCATGGGCGTGCTGGCCTGAGCCCGTAAACCCGAAAGGCCGCCACACTCACAGCTGTCATGCCCGGACTTGATCCGGGCATCCATCACTCTCCGAAGAAAGATGGATTGCCGGGGCATCTAGCACGAAGACGCACTTCGTGCTTCTGCCCGGCAACGACGAATGAAGGCGTGGCGAGCGCATCTGTCCAATTTTCCAGGAGTTCAAAACAAATGGCTGCCAAGGACGTAAAATTCGCCGGAGACGCCCGCGACCGCATGCTGCGCGGTGTCGACGTGCTCGCCAATGCCGTCAAGGTGACGCTCGGCCCGAAGGGCCGCAACGTCGTGATCGACAAGAGCTTCGGCGCGCCGCGCATCACCAAGGACGGCGTCACCGTCGCCAAGGAGATCGAGCTCGACGACAAGTTCGAGAACATGGGCGCGCAGATGCTGCGCGAGGTCGCCTCCAAGACCAACGACACCGCCGGTGACGGCACCACCACCGCGACCGTGCTGGCCCAGGCCATCGTCCGCGAGGGCGCCAAGTCGGTCGCCGCCGGCATGAACCCGATGGACCTCAAGCGCGGCATCGACATCGCGGTATCAGCCGTGGTCAAGGACATCGAGAAGCGTGCCAAGCCGGTCGCCTCCTCCGCCGAGGTCGCCCAGGTCGGCACCATCTCCGCCAACGGCGACGCCGCAATCGGCAAGATGATCGCGCAGGCGATGCAGAAGGTCGGCAATGAGGGTGTGATCACGGTCGAGGAGAACAAGTCGCTCGTCACCGAGGTCGACATCGTCGAGGGCATGAAGTTCGACCGCGGCTACCTCTCGCCCTACTTCATCACCAACGCCGAAAAGATGACCGCCGAGCTCGAGGACGCCTACGTCCTGATCCACGAGAAGAAGCTGTCCGGCCTGCAGGCGATGCTGCCGGTGCTGGAAGCCGTGATGCAGTCCGGCCGTCCGCTCCTGATCCTCGCCGAAGACGTCGAAGGCGAGGCCCTGGCAACGCTGGTGGTGAACCGCCTGCGCGGCGGGCTCAAGGTCGCCGCGGTCAAGGCGCCGGGCTTCGGCGATCGCCGCAAGGCGATGCTGGAGGACATCGCGATCCTGACCGGTGGTCAGATGATCTCCGATGAACTCGGCATGAAGCTCGAAAGCGTCACCATCAACATGCTGGGACGCGCCGGCAAGATCGTGATCGACAAGGAGAACACCACGATCGTCAAGGGTGCCGGCAAGAAGAAGGACATCGAGTCCCGTGTCGGCCAGATCAAGGCGCAGATCGAGGAGACCACCTCGGACTACGACCGTGAAAAGCTCCAGGAGCGTCTGGCCAAGCTCGCCGGCGGCGTCGCTGTCATCAAGGTCGGCGGCGCGACCGAGATCGAGGTCAAGGAGAAGAAGGACCGTGTCGAGGACGCGCTGAATGCGACCCGCGCCGCGGTGCAGGAAGGCATCGTGCCGGGCGGCGGCGTGGCGCTCTTGCGCGCCAAGAAGGCGGTCGGCCGCATCACCAACGGCAATGCCGACGTTCAGGCCGGCATCAACATCGTGCTCAAGGCGCTGGAAGCTCCGATCCGCCAGATCTCGGAGAATGCCGGCGTCGAGGGTTCGATCGTGGTCGGCAAGGTCCTCGAGAACAAGTCGGAGACCTTCGGCTTCGACGCCCAGACCGAGGACTATGTCGACATGATCGCGAAGGGCATCATCGACCCCGCCAAGGTGGTGCGCACCGCGCTGCAGGACGCCTCCTCCGTGGCCGGCCTGCTGGTGACCACCGAAGCCATGGTCGCCGAACTGCCCAAGGAAGCGGCCCCGGCAATGCCCGGTGGCGGCGGCATGGGTGGAATGGGCGGCATGGGCGGCTTCTAAACCATCCAGTCAGCGCCATTTGCATCGAGATCGAAGGCCGCCTCCGGGCGGCCTTCTTTTTTGGTCAATGACAGAGAGGTTTGCTAGTTACGAACACCGATTCGCCCGTCGAGGACTCATCGTATGCGCACGCTCCCGCTCCTCCTGCTCGGTCTTGTTGTTGCCTCAGCTCCCGCGCTTGCCCAGATCAAGCTCCAGCAGAAGGCCGGAACCGGTGGCCCCGAGACGCGCTATTTCACCGCGATGGACGGGCTGATGGACGGCAATGCCGACGTCATCCTGAAGGAGACCCGGCAGGGCAAGACCGTCACCGCGGCCGTGCTCGACGTCTGCTATCCCGCCGACAAGACCTCCGACCGCAAGGACCGCTTCGTCGCCACCCTCACCGTCAACGGCCAGACCCTCTCCGGTTCCACGCAGTCCGTCGCCGACAAGCAGCCGGTCACCGTCAAGCTGACCCGCAAGCCGACCGGCGACACGTTCGAATTCCGCGGCCAGATCGCGGTCGGCCAGAACGTGACCGAGGTCGCCTCGTCCGACAATTCGGACCTC
The DNA here is from genome assembly GCF_049949265.1 of Bradyrhizobium genosp. P. Classification (NCBI taxonomy): domain Bacteria; kingdom Pseudomonadati; phylum Pseudomonadota; class Alphaproteobacteria; order Hyphomicrobiales; family Nitrobacteraceae; genus Bradyrhizobium; species Bradyrhizobium genosp. P. The sequence continues at coordinate 8,479,534 of NZ_CP188195.1, forward strand.
AGCGAGAAGGAATTCCAGGACAACCAGACCTCCGACGACGGCATCACGCCGCAGCCAAAGGACTTCACCGACGTCTCGCCGGAATCGCTCGGCGTGCGGGTGAAGCTCGATGCAGCGTCCGACTTCCTCAAGAGCCTGAAGGGCGAGTCGGTCGAGATCGGCACCAGCAGCCTCGCCGTGACCTGCGACGCGATGCGGGCCGGCGAGCAAACCATCAGCCTTACCGTCGATCCCGAGCACGCATCCGCGCTGCTCGCCAAGGCGAAATCGGCCCCGGGGGTGACGGCGGCCGGCTGGACCAGCGGCGTGGTCGAGATGGACCGCACCCTCCGCTTCGCCGCCGCCGACTGGCGCGACGGCGACAAGATCGACAAGGACAAGATCGCAGCCACGATCTCGGGCGTGCTGGCGAAAACCCTGTCGGCCAAGCCGGCATCCGCGACCTGGAACGCCAACACCGGCAAGCTGAAACTGGTTCTGAAGCGGCCGAGCGGGGTCTATCCGAGCCTTGGTCTCACCGAGAATCTCGAAATCACCGCGCTGGTCTCACCCGACAGACCAGGCGCCATCGATCGGCTGATGCTTTGGGTCTCGAGCCCGGCGACCTCGACCACGGACGACAGCGCCGGCGCGAAGCTGAACCTGTCCGACGACTCCACCAGCGACGAGGAAGGCGGCGAACCGAAGAACGATAACGGCTCGATCAACGCGCTGACCAAGGAATTCAAGGGGCAGCGCTGGGACGCCGACAAGTCGGTGTGGAAATAATCTCGTCGTTCGCCATCCGCACGTTCGACTGCATCAGGCCCTTCTCTTCCTCAACGGCTCGACGTTGGTGATGGCTGCCTCGGAAGCGGGGTCGGGACCGGCCTGAGTCATGCCGTCGTCTCTGACAAAGAGTTCGGAACGTGGATCGATCGCAAGACGCTCGAACAACGCCTGCAACTCGGGTCGAAATCCGTCGCCGCACAGCGCGGCGATCGAGTGGAATTTGCGCATGCTGTACTCCTCTTGTGCTTGAGGCATCGTAGGAGTCTTGCCGCAGCCGACCACCCGATTGCCGACAGCACCGACACTTGTTTGAAACGATTCCGCGATGACTAGCGATGCGATCGCACACAACGCTCGCACGTCTATCCGGGAATCGGGTGGCGCGACGCGCGTCTCGGAGTGCTTACTCCACGCACCGAAACAACGCCGGCGTCGACAATCGCGAAGCCGGCAACGCGCGAATGGAGACGATCCGATGTCAGAGGATAACAAGAGCATCGTAGGGCAATGGTTCAAGGAGTTTTGGGGAAACCCCTGGAATCCGCGCATCGTCAACGAGCTCGCCACAGCCGACATTGTCGTGCACTACCCGATGCATGAACCGAAGCGCGGACGTGCGGCGGTCCTGAATTTCATGACGGAGTTTCGCGAAGCCTTTCCCGATCTGAATTTTTGGGGCGTTGGCGATCTCATCGCGGAAGGCGACTACGTCGTCGGCCGATGGGAAGGCGGCGGCACCCACACAGGTCCGGCATTCAGCGATTTTCGCCTCGGTTCGATTCCCGCGGCCTCCGATCGCAAGATGAGATTCGCAGGCACGACCGTGCTGCGTCTGCAGCAGGGACGGATCGCCGAGGAGTTGGGACAGGAAGACGCGCTGAGCGCCATGCTTCAGCTCGGCCTGATCCGTATGCCCGAAGCGATGGAGTCTCAGGCACGGCCCGGCGGTGCGCTGCCGGCAGGATGGAACAACATGCCGGGATCTGCGGAAGCAGGTCGCTAGACTAGTTAGAAGAACTTGGGACATCCATTCTGACGGTAGTTATCCGGAATCCACAGACGGACAGCATTCCCTTAAGCTGGCTTCATCCAGCGCGGGGCTGAGGATTTCATTCCCGAAGCAATTTGCCGCGAAGGGCCGTTGATGATTCATCAACGGCCCTTTTGGTTTCGCAGGCCGGATCTCATTCGTTGCGACACGCGCCGCTGCATGATAGTTAATGCGCGCCGAAAATAGGTATGGCCGGATTGGTAAGCCCGGCCGGTTCCCGAAGTCAGGGAATTCTAGCCCCGCTTGCGGATGGACCCACGGCCGGACGGAGTGACGAAGTCGTCACGCTGCCGGTTGGGTCGTGCATCGCGGATTTTTGGCTCTTCCGTCAGCGTCGTCGTCGCTTCCGTCCGTTCCTCAAACCGGAACGGATGACAAGCATGAAACTGAAACATCTCAATCTCGCCACCTCGGACGTCAGCGCCCTCGCGGCTTTTTTCCAGCGCTTCCTCGCCTTCAAATGCCTGCTCGAGCGCGGCTCGGGCGCCTTCACGATCCTCGGCAATGACGACGATTTCGTGCTGACCCTGATGAAGCGGAAGAAGAGCGATCCGGACGTCTATCCGGAGACCTTCCATGTCGGCTTTTATGTCGATGACAGGACCGCCGTGCAGGCCAAGCACGACGAGCTGATGGCGGCAGGTCTGTCGCCGCAGGAGATCCAGGAGGCCGGACGCAGCGGGCGCGGCGCGCATTTCTACTGCACCGCTCCCGGCGATATCCTGGTCGAGATCGCCACGCCGCCGGAGCTTCACGACGCGTAAGATCGGACTCCGCTCGTCATGCCTGGCCATGGGCCGGGCATGACGATGCGGAATGCGATCGATCCGAGGACCTCCCCGCCGCGGCGTGCGACGAGCGGCGCTGACGGTGCACGTCCGTCAATGCGCGGTCCGCCACCGACAGGCACGTTTTGCCGCAGTTCGGTCATCAAAAATTAAGCCTCGATTCAGTTTCGGGGATCATCATCGCGCAGCCGAACACAGGTCACGCCATGCAAGACCGCGAGCCGAGTAGCCTTGGAAGCATGTGGTCAGAAGACGCGGCTGCCGGTCGATTGCCGGAGCAGCCGGCGGACCTGTGGGACCTTTCAGGCAACAATCGCGATGCGGCCCTGTTGTTGCGCGAGCCTTACGGCGATCGCATCGGCACCGTTTTGCTGGCGGCAACGGCGCTGGCGGCAAGCTTCGTGCTGGGATGGGCCGGCGGGCTGAACTGGCACCAGTTCCCGGGTGCCTCAGGCCCGAGCGCGGTCGCTCAGAAGGAAGCCCCTGCCCCACGCGTTGCGGAGACGAAGCCGAGCATCAAGAGCGAAGGCGCGCGACGGACCGCGTCCAACGCGGATCCGATCGTCACCAGCAGCCTTCCCAGGACCACTGCAAGTCCGCGCCTGGCTGCATTGGGGGCCGCGCCGACAACCCTGAACGCGCAAGCTGCCGCGCTGAAGCAGCCGCTGGCGGCGACGCCGGAGACGCGGCCGAGCACCATTCCCGGATGGTCGGTCGTCGAAGTCCGCGACGGCACGGCCGTGCTCGAAGGTCCCGAAGGGGTCCGGATGGCCGCACGCGGCGACACCCTTCCCGGGATCGGGCGGATCGACTCGATCGTGCGCTGGGGCAATCGCTGGATCGTTGCCACCGCCAGCGGATTGATCGCGACGCCGTAACCGCAGCTGATGCGTCAGTTGGTGTTGATCTGGAAGCGCAGCGACTTGCTGCCGGTTAAAGTGACCAGATCGCCCTGCCGCCGCCAGGTCGTCAAATCGCTGAGCGCAGCGAGCAGATCGCTGTCGGCCTGTGCCCTATCCGGCGGGCAGGAGCGATTTTCCATTGCGCCGGGGATGAAGATGATGGTGTTACCGGCCACCGAAAACTGGCCCTTGCCACCATTGCACCAGAGCTCGATCGAGACTTCGCCATTGTCGCCGATCTCGAGCGAGGGAACCCGCTTGGATCCCGGCATGCGGGCGGTGTCCAGTGTCATCAGGAAGCCGAACGGGAATTCTTCCTGGGCCTGGGCCGGGATCGACCCCAGCGCCGTGCTCACCAACACGAGGGCGGCAACGCCCTTCAAAATACGTCCGATTGAAATCATGCCATTCCTCGAAACCGCGATCTCGCCTTGGGGCCGCCTTGGGCCGCCTTGTATGGGACGAGGCAGCGCTTGGCCAGATTGGCCGCGCGAGAAAAATTCCTTGAAAAGCAAATCCCCGCGAGCGCTTGCCCGCGGGGATCGTTTCGGCCGATTGCGCGGCTATTTCAGCACCATCTCGGTGAACGGATACACATAGGCCTGCAGCGTCACGAACAGGCCGACCAGGCACGCCAGCACGATCGAGTGCAGGAACACGTAGCGCAGGATCGAGCCTTCGTGCCCGTACCAATTGGTTGCGGTCGAGGCGACCACGATCGATTGCGCGTCGATCATCTTGCCCATCACGCCGCCCGAGGAGTTCGCCGCCGCCATCAGGATCGGCGACAGGCCGAGTTGCTGCGAGGTGATCTTCTGCAGATTGCCGAACAGGATGTTCGAGGAGGTATCCGATCCGGTCAGCGCCACGCCGAGCCAGCCGAGCAGCGTGCCGAAGAAGGGATAGAGCACGCCGGTCGCGGCGAAGGCGAGGCCGAGGGTGGCGTCGACGCCGGAGAGCCGGGTCAGCGTGCCGATCGCCAGCATCGCCGAGATCGTGATCAGCGAGATCGCGCACAGCCTGATGGTGCGGCCATACTCGGCAATCAGCTTGAGCGGCGAGAAGCCCATCAGCAGACCCGAGATGATCGCCGCGATCAGCAATCCGGTGCCGGTGAACGACAGATAGGTGAAGCCGAATATGGCGCCTTCCGGCGTCGGCCTGGGGACCACCGGCGGCACCTTGTTGATCAGATTGTGCAGCTCGGGCACCGGATATCGCCAGACGAAGTTGGCATCCGCCCAGGCCTTGAAGGCGCCGTTGCCCCAGATCAGCATCAGGATGCAGACGATGATCCACGGCAGCAATGCGCTCCACAACTCGCCTTGCGTCAACGGCGTCTTGTCGAGCGGCTTTGCCGCCGCCATCGTCGCGGCCGAGTCGTCGCGGCCGCGCAGCGCCGGCGACAGCCAGAGCTGCCTCGGCTGCCAGACCTTCAGGAACAGGATCAGGCATCCCATCGAGATCAGCGACGCCCCGATATCGACGATCCAGGGATTGATGTAGTTCGAGATCACGAATTGCGGGACCGCGAACGACACGCCGGTGACCAGGGTCGCCGGCCAGACCTCCTTCATGCCCTTCCAGCCCGCGAACGCACACACCACCCAGAACGGCACGATCAGCGAGAACAGCGGCAATTGCCGTCCGACCATCGCGCCGAGAATATAGGGATCGAGCCCGGTCACCGAGGCGAGGCCCTGGATCGGCGTGCCGAGCGCTCCGAAGGCGACCGGTGCGGTGTTGGCGATCAGCGACAGGCCGGAGGCCGCGAGCGGCGAGAAGCCGAGCCCGATCAGCACCGCGCCCGTGATCGCGACCGGCGTGCCGAAGCCGGAGGCGCCCTCGAAGAAGGCGCCGAACGAAAACGCGATCAGCAGCAGCTGCAGGCGGCGATCCTCGGTGACACCGCCGACCGCGCGCTTCAGCAGCTCGAACTTCCCGCATCTCACCGTCACCTGGTAGAGGAAGATGACGTTCAGCACGATCCAGCCGATCGGGAAGAACCCGGTCACGATACCTAGGATCGATGCGCGGATCGACATATTGGTCGGCATGCTGAAGATGAAGATCGTGATCAGATTGGTCACGATCACGGCGACGATCGCGGCGATATGCGCCTTCACCTTGCCGCTGGCGATCAGGACCAGCAGCGTGACCACCGGAACGGCAGCCGCAATGGTCGACAGCGCCGCATTGCCCAGCGGATTGTAGATTTGATTCCACATAGGTGGATCCTTCCTCACGCGTTATAGGGCGCGATGGCCGGCGTGATCGGCCCATATGCGCCTGGCGTGATCGCGGGAGTCCGTCCGATGTGCTGAGCCACGGCTCAAGAATGGACGATCGTTAAGGGATCGCTCACATCCTCGCGACAAACAAAGGTCCCCCGCCCCTCGCCGTTGTCGGCATGCTAGGGTTGACTCGAACGCCGGGACAAGCGAACGCTTGCATGCCAGTGCTACGACTTTAGTCTAGACACCTCCCGATTGTCCCGATTCTTCAGGCCTTTGCTGGCCATTCCCCGGAGACGATAATCTGTGAACAACATTCGCTCGACGCTCACGACGGTGTGGCGCATCGCTTCGCCTTATTTCAACTCCGAGGACAAATGGGCAGGCCGTATTCTGCTTGCCACGCTGATCGCGATGGAGCTGGTATCAGTCGGACTCGACGTGTTGCTCAATCAATGGCGTAACCGCTTCTATACTGCGCTCCAGGATAAGGATTGGGACACTTTCAAGCGCGAGATGTTGGTGTTCTGTCTGCTGGCTGGAGCATCGGTGGTGCTTGGAATCTATCAGCTCTATCTGAACCAGTGGCTGCAGATCCGCTGGCGCAACTGGATGACCGGCAAATATCTCCGCCAGTGGATGCATGGCGCCAATCACTACCGCATGCAGCTTGTCGGCGATGCCGCTGACAACCCCGATCAGCGCATGAGCGACGACGTCAAGCTGTTCGTCGGCCAAACGCTGGCGATCGGCATCGGGCTGTTGAACTCGATCGTCTCGCTCGTCTCGTTCGTGGTGATCCTGTGGGGATTGTCGAAGGTTCTGCCGCTGCTGCTGTTCGGCGTCGATTTTTCGATTCCGGGCTATCTGGTCTGGGGCGCGATCGTCTACGCCGTGCTCGGGACGCTGCTAACGCAGTGGATCGGCTCACCGCTGGTCAATCTCAACTTCGAACAGCAGCGGTTGGAGGCGGATTTCCGCTACAACCTCGTCCGCGTGCGCGAGAACTCGGAACAGATTGCGCTGCTCAGGGGCGAGAATGCGGAGCGCGAACGGCTATCGGAGCGTTTCGGCCGCGTGATCGGCAACTGGTACGGCCTCATGAGCCGGACCAAGCGGCTGACGGCTTTCACGGGAAGCTATGCCCAGGCGTCGGTGGTGTTTCCTTTCGCGCTGGCAGGGCCGGCCTATTTCGTCAGCAAGACGGTCCAGCTCGGCGCACTGATCCAGATCGCCGAGGCCTTCGGCAAAGTGCAGGACTCGCTCTCGTTCTTCGTATCGGCCTACCGCAGCCTGGCTGAGTGGCGCGCGACGGTCGCCCGTCTCGACGGATTCGAGAGCTCGATCGCGAGCGCGGAAAAGCTGGGCGACGACCCCGCCTCGATTCACACCAGGCCCGCCTCCGGCGGAGAAATCGCGCTGCCGCAGCTTCTGGTCAAGCTGCCCAATGGTGCACCGCTGGTCTCGGCCGACCACTTCAGCCTGCGTCCCGGCGAAATGACGCTGGTGACCGGCCCCTCCGGCGCCGGCAAGTCGACGCTGTTCCGCGCGGTGGCCGGTATCTGGCCATTCGGGAACGGCGCGATCGAGATCCCGGCCAATACGACGTTGATGATGCTGCCACAGCGCCCCTATCTTCCGATCGGGTCGCTGCATGACGCGGTGGTGTATCCGGGCGAAGCTGCGCAGTATGACGCGCAGCGGGTCCGCGACGTGCTCACTGCGGTCGGCCTCCCGCAACTCGCCCCACGGCTCGACGAGCTGGCGCACTGGAACCGGATGCTCTCGCTTGGCGAGCAGCAACGTCTCGGCATTGCGCGGGCGCTGCTGCACGCACCGCACTTCCTGTTCCTGGACGAGGCGACCGCCTCGCTCGACGAGCCCTCGGAGGCCGCCCTCTACCGGCTCATCGCCGAGAAGCTACCCGCGACCACGGTCGTCTCGATCGGCCACCGCTCGACGCTCACGGCCTTCCATCAACGCAACGTCGCGCTGGTCCGCGACGGCGACCGCTTCACGCTGCGTGATGCAACCAAGGTCGCCGCGTTGTAGGCTGCGAAGAAGCTAGGTTGAATCGGTCCGGCGGCCGACGCGTTGCACCTCTCCCCGTCGGGGAGAGGTGGGCGTTCGCGGCGCCAGCTCAGCTCGATCATCCAGCGCGTTGCCCAAAACAAAAGGGGCGGCAGATGGCTCTGCCGCCCCTCGGTCTCCGGAAGGAGAGATTACTTCAGGTTGGACATCGCGGTCAGGTCGAACGAGAGCTTGGCGACACCGGCCGCGCCGCACCAGTTGGAGCTGGTGCCGCCCGGGTTGATCGGAGTCACGCTGGTCGTGCCGCTTGCGTCGAAGGAGCTGGTGAAGGCGCTGCAATTACCCTTCGACAGGTCGGTGTCGGAGTAGCGCAGATCGAGCGTGAATACCTTGTAGGTGAAACCGATGCCGATGTTCCAGGTGTTGTAGTCGGCATATTTGATGCCGTTCGGGAACGCCGGAACACCGTAGAAGCTGTCGGACGTACCGAGCCACTGCCGGCCGAACTCGCCCGACACATACATGCCGATGCCGCTGCTGCCGAATACGGTGCTGGGCGCGGTGTACTTGCCGATGATCGAGGAGTAGTTGCCCCAGGCACCGCTATTGAGGAAGTTCGGCGAGTAGTACTCGTCGACGGTGAACGCCCAGTTGTCGTTGATGGTGTAGGTGGCCTTGCCGTAGACTTCAAAGAACGAGACGTCCCTCTTCATCACGTTGCCGTTCGGCAGGAAGTTGGCGGCGCACTCCGCGCTGAGCGGATTGCCGGCGGTGTCGGCGGGCGCGCCGAAGTAGCAGGTCCCACCCGGATACAGGTAACCCCAGACACCGATGTCGAAGGCGAAGGCGCCGAAGGTCGGGCGGATACCGCCGTAGACGTCGACTTCAGCCGCGGCGCGATTGGCGAACGAAATGCTTTCGGTCGACGTACCGATGTAGAGCTGCAGGTCCTTGGTGACGTTGTAGCGCGGCTCGAAATAGGCGGTGACCGACGGATTGTGGTTGGACTGGGTGACGCCTCGGAAAATGTAGTCGTTCATAACGCCGGCGCCGAAGGCGATATCCCAGGGATCGAACGGGGCCGGCGGCGGCGCCTTGACGGCCTTCACGGCCATATCCGCTGCCATCGCCGAGCTCGAGATCATTGCTAGCGCCGTTGCTAACAAAGCCAGTTTCTTCATGACGATCCCCATTTACTTTCCAGACAGCCCAGTTCCGGTGGCCCCCCGGGGCACGCGACAACCGACTGCAACCACGTCGTGTGTGTTCAATCTGAAACGCCCACACGAAGCGGTGAAGCGAAAAAGACAAGCAGATGCCGACTTTTTAGGCGATTCGAGTGTCGCGACGCATGTTGGTTGGCGGGTGTTGCATTGACACCACAACTTTGAAACCGCCCCGTGGCGGTTGAGCCGAAGGATCGGGAGCAGGAACCGGCGCGGAGCCATCGCCGTGCCCTGCCGACGGACGTTCAGGGTGCTCCGGCCGAATCGTCTGGCCTGCAAAATCGCTGCCGGGCGGTCGGCGACACGGAAAAAGCCGCAGCGAAATCCGCTGCGGCTTGCAATCAGTCCAATGGCCAACCCTGTTCCGGGCTGGAAGACGGCTAGTGGTGCTCGCCTCCCTCGGGGGAGCTGTAGCTCGGGGCCGGTTCGTGGCTCGGTGTTGTAGCCCAGCTCGACGCCGGCTGCGGCGCAGGTTCGGACGCAGCAGGAACGGCGGCTGGCGCAGCCGGTTTCGGCTTCTTCGGCGCGCTCTTCTTGGCGGCTGGCTTGGGTGCTGCGGCGTTGGGTGGCGCTACCACGGGCGCGGCTGGCTTAGGTGCAGCAGCCTTGGATACAGCAGCCTTGGGTGCAGCAGCCTTGGGTGCAGCAGTTTTCTTGGGGGCAGCCTTCTTGGCGACCTTCTTCGGCGCCTTCTTGGCTTTCTTCGCCGACTTCTTGGCGGCCTTCTTCACCGATTTCTTGGCTGATTTCTTGGCCGACTTCTTCTTCGCCGCTACCGCCTTCTTGGCCTTCTTGCTTTTCTTCGCCTTCTTCGCCTTCTTCGACTTCGCCATCTTAGTCCTCCTGTTGCCGCTGATGTGAGTCCGCCGCACGCAGTGAAGTGGCCGCTTGCCGGAACGGGAACGTGCCTCGCGAGAAACGCCGTGTCCCTTCGCTCGTCGGGCATGATCCTGTCGGAGCGCCGGTCCCCACGTTTACCTCAACGCAAAGCTCCAGGTCCGGATCATGCTCGAATGGCAGTCGGTCAATTCAATCCTGGCCGGGGACCTCCTGTCGCCCAATCGAGAAGCTCAATCGTGTGCACCACAGGAACTGACGTACCGCCGGCAATCTGAATCATGCATCCAATATTGCCCGCAGCGATCATGTCCGGTTCGACCATCGCGATGTTGGCGACCTTGCGATCGCGCAATCTGCTCGCAATGTCGGGCTGGAGAATGTTGTAGGTCCCCGCCGAACCGCAACACAAATGGCTCTCAGGTACATCTTTCACCACGAATCCATTCTTGGAAAGCAATTCTTTCGGAAGTTCAGTTATTTTCTGTCCGTGCTGCAACGAACAGGCGGAGTGATAGGCGATGGTGACGTCGCCTTTTTGCGTCGATGGTGCGAGCTCGATGCCGGCAAGGTACTCGCTGATATCCTTTGCCAGCGCGGAGATTCGTGCAGCCGGTTCGGCGAACGCGCGGTCCTCGCGCAGCAGATAGCCGTAGTCCTTGACGACCGTTCCGCAGCCCGAGGTCGTGACCAGGATGGCGTCCAGGCCATTCGCGTCCGCTTCCCTTTGCCACACCGAGACGTTGGCCCGCGCGCGCGCCAGCGCGTCGCCGTCCTGCCCCATGTGGTGGGTCAGCGCGCCGCAGCATTGCTCGCCCTTGACCAGCACCACCTCGATGCCGTGCCGGGTCAGCACGTTGATGGCGGCCTGATTGATGCGTGGCGCCAGCACCTGCTGGGCGCAGCCCTGCAGCAGCGCGACCCGGCCGCGCCGCCGGCCGAGCGGCGCAAACACGGTTCCCGCGGCCGCTCCCGGCCGCGGCAGACTGCGCGGCGCCAGCGCCAGCATCGCCTGGATTCGCCGCAACAGGCCGGGGGTCGCCGCACCGACCGACGGTGTCGGCAACAGCGCCGCAAGCGGGCGGCCGAGCCGCGCCAGCATCATGCTGATCCGGAACAGGCCCGGCCGCGGCAGCACGTAGGCCAGCACCGACCGCACCAGCCGTTCGGTCAGCGGCCGAGCATAATCCCGCTCGATCCGGACCCGCGCCTGGTCGACGAGATGCATATAGTTCACGCCGGACGGACAGGTGGTCATGCAGGCGAGGCACGACAGGCAGCGGTCGATATGCTTCACTACCTCGGAGGTCGGCGGCGTGTCCTTCTCCAGCATCTCCTTGATCAGATAGATCCGCCCGCGCGGGCTATCGAGCTCGTCGCCGAGCAGGACATAGGTCGGACAGGTCGCGGTGCAGAAGCCGCAATGCACGCAGGCGCGCAGTATCTTGTCGGCTTCCTTGATGTCGGGATCGGCGAGCTGGGCGAGCGAGAATTCGGTCTTCATGCGGCCCCACCTCTGCCCATCCGGCCGCGGTTGAGGATCGACCTGGGATCGAAGCTCGCCCGGACGCGCTCGCCGAGCGCGGCAAGTCCGGCGGCCTGCGGCTGGAACACATCGACATGGCGGCGCACATTCTCGGCGGCGCGGATCAGGGTGGCGTGTCCGCCGACGGCGTCGACCCGGCTGCGAACCAGCACGGCCTGCGCGTCGGGCTTTGCGCCAGCCTTGGGCGGCAGCGCGGCCCAGATCAGCCCGCCGCCCCAGTCGTAGACCACGTCGCCGCCGGTGTCGCGCGCCAGCGCCTCGCCAAGCGCGCCGCCCGCCGCCGGCGGGCAGACGATGCGCCAGACCGGCCATGCCCCGAGCGCGCCATTCGCCGCGAACGACTGCACGTCGCGCAAGCCGGCCCAGATCGCAGCCGAGACAGCATCCTCAAGAACCTCGACCGTCCCAAACGCGGACAGCGCCTTGCCAAGCGAACCCGCCCGGTGTGCTGCCGACGCCGCGATACCCTCGAGCCGCACCAGCGTCACCGACTGGCCCGGCCCCGAGAGCCCGGCGAGCGCGCCAGCGCCGGTGCGGAAGGCTGAAGGCGGCAGATGGGCCGCGCCCGAGACATCAAAGGGCGAGCCGAGCGCCGCGGTCATCGCCCCGTTCGCGGTGACGTCGTCGAGCCCCCGCAAAGCCAGCGTGCGCTCGCTTTCGGGCTTGGGCATCACCTTCAGGGTCACCTCGGTCATGACCGCGAGCGTGCCCCAGGACCCGGTCAGCAGCTTGCAGAGGTCGTAGCCGGTAACGTTCTTCACCACCTTGCCGCCGGTCTTGAAGCTGTCGCCGAAGCCGGACACCGCGTGCGCGCCGAGCAGGTGGTCGCGGGCGCCGCCGGCCTTGATGCGGCGGGGACCGGCCAAGCCCGCGCCGATCATGCCGCCGACCGTGCCGACGGCGGGTGTGCCGAGCAGCACGGACGTGTCCATGGGCTCGAAGGCGAATTGCTGGTTTTTGGCGTCGATCAGCGACTGCGCGTCGGCGAGCGGCGCCCCCGCCTGCACCGTGATGATCAGCTCGTGCGGCTCGTAGGCGGTGACGGCGTTCAGCGCCGAGAGGTCCAGCACCGCATTGGTCGCCATCGGATGGCCGATCGCGCGCTTCGATCCATGGCCGATGATCTCGAGCGGCTGCTCGCTGGCGACAGCCGCGCGCACCACCTCTTCGACGTCTTTGGCGTCTCTTACCTTGAGCGTGTCCACGGCTGTAGCCGGTAGCCAAATTTGACTCCGAAATCAAATGCGCGCGCCAAATAGAGTCCTGAATGCTGCCGGCCCGGCCTCGGTGATTTCGACCGAGCGGCCCTGCGGCCGGCGCCGGATCCAGTCCCGCTGGAAGGCGAGGTCGGCGAGCGCAGCCCCTACCCGTCCGGCCAAATGCGGACGCCGCTCGCTCCAGTCGAGACACGGGCGACAAAACGGCCGCCGGCTCCGAGGGGACGCGGCCAGATCGGCGCCCAGACCGATCAGGAAACCGACGCCTCCGGCCGTCATCTCACCGCCATCGGCATCGAGCACCAGATGGCCATGGTCCCGCATGGCGTCGGTCAGCGCGACGCCGAGTTCGCCGGCAAGATGTCGTAGCAGGTTCGCGCCCGGCGCATCTGCGCATCGATCCTCGAGGCCGGCCGGAACCGTGGCAACCGGTGACGGCCACGGTCATGAGGCGTTCCAGCATCTGCGATATTGGCACGACCAGGGTCGGCAACGAGATGCGCGACCTCGGCAAGCTGCGGGGCGATGGTCATGATCATCCTCTCCGGTCAATTCGCAACGTAACCCATCGCGTGCTACGGCGTTCTGCCCGGACGTTTCGACCGCGATCGAACTGTTCACGACATCGACACTTAGATCGCTGCCGAAGTTAATCCGCCGAACGATCGAGTATCTCCTGAGTTGCGGTTCGGCCCAGCGAGAAGGTCGGGACCGATCATTTGGAGGAGATCATGCAGCGTTCGGAAGTTACCGCCACGACGACGATGTTCACCCGACGATCGGCCATCGGCTCATTCGCGGCGATCATGACGTTCGCCGGCGTCTCGCCCTGGGCCGGATCGCAAGCTCGATCCGAGCAAAACAACGGAGGAATGCCAATGAAGCACTATGCGATGAGCACGAGAACCATCAGCGACGCCGTCAACACCGGCGGTCTTCTGGTTGTGGCGCAGTGGGAGGCAAAGGAGGGGCAAGCCGACAGGATCGCCGAAATTCTCGACGGCTTCCTGCCCGAGGCGCAGAAAGACCCCGGTGCGAAGCTGTTTCTGATCAGCCGCGGCAAGGACAATCCGGCGCAGTTCCTGTTCTACGAATTGTTCCACGATGAGGCGGCCCTGAAGGCGCATCAGGAGAGCGCTTACTTCAAGACCTACATCGCCGACCAGGCACTGCCTCTGCTCGCGAAACGCGAGCGCGCCCAATACGTTCTGATCTGAACGGCACCGGCCGAGAGCATCGAGACACTTCGACGGCAATCGAAATGATTGCCAGAAACCGATGCCTCCGAAGCGGGTTGTCGAGACAGCATGTCCCGACAACCGGAATCCTCACGGAATCTGCAATCGCAACCATTGGTCTTCGCATGACGGATTATTCGACCACGACAAAGCTCGATCCTCGCGAACAGCACTTTCGCATTCCGGGACCACGCAACGGCCTGTCCCTGTTCCTTCGTTTCCTGGGCGGGAAAGGCGACACGCCTCGCCGATCCGTTCTCTACGTACACGGCGCGACCTTTCCATCGGCCCTTTCGATCGCGCATCGCTTCGACGGCAAATCATGGCGCGATGCGCTGGTCGAGGCCGGCTTCGATGTCTGGGGTCTTGACTTCTATGGCTTCGGTCATTCAGACCGCTATCCCGAAATGTCGCACCCGGCGAAGGACAACCCGCCGCTTTGCGTTGCCGCGGATGCTGCGACGCAGGTCGAGGCGGCGGCGCGCTTTATTCTCGGTCACCAGAACACCGAAAAGCTTTCGCTGATCTCGCATTCCTGGGGCTCGATGCCGATGGCGAAGTTTGCGGGAGCTCACCCTGCCCTGGTCGACCGTCTCGTCATGTTCGGTCCGATCGGCCGTCGCGGACCGCGGCGCTACGAGACCGCGCCGACGTTCCCGGCCTGGCGTATCGTGAGCGCCGAAGACCAATGGAAGCGCTTCGTCGAGGACGTGCCACAGAACGAGCCGCCGGTGCTTTCGCGTGCTCATTTCGAGGAATGGAGCCGGTCTTATCTCGATAGCGATCCGGAGAGCCGCTCGCGCGATCCTGCCGGGGTCAAGGTGCCGCTGGGCCCGTTCAGCGAGATCCTGCAGGCGTGGCACGGCAACCTTGCCTACGACCCCTCACAAATCCGCGCGCCCGTTGCCATCATGCGAGGCGAATGGGACGGGCTGATGCTCGACGACGACGCCAAATGGCTGTTCGACGCCTTCAGCAACGCTCCCGAGAAACGCGACATCAAGATATCGCGCGGCACCCACTTGATGCACCTCGAGACGATGCGTCATGCGCTCTGGCGCGAAAGCATCAACTTCCTCCGGAGCGACGACGTCTCGCCGGCATCCAACTAAACCCTGGAAAGGATCAACCATGTTCTCCGTGATCTTTGAAGTTCATCCCAACGACGGCCGCAAGGACGACTATCTGGCGTTGGCCAAGCATCTGAAGCCGATCCTCGAATCGATCGATGGTTTCGTCGACAATGAGAGATTCGAAAGCTTGCTCAGGCCCGGCTGGGTTCTGTCGCATTCGACGTGGCGCGACGAGAAATCCGTTGTCCGCTGGCGCACCGAGGGCGAGCACCACACCGTCCAGGAGAAGGGGCGGTTCGAGATCTTCTCGGACTACCACTTGCGGATCGGTGACGTCACGGCCGACACCAACCCGCCGAAGCAGGCCCCGGTTCTGGAACGGCGCTTCGACGAGACCGAAATCGGCAACGCAAAGCTTGTCACCTTCACCGAGATCGTGCCGATCGAGGGTGCGGCGTTCGCAAACCAGGCGGATTTGTTGCCGGCCCATCTCGGCCTTGACCTCACCAGCGGCGCAGTCACCGGCCACGATGTTTGGACCAGCATCCACAATCCCGGCAAGCTGGCGCTGCTGGTCGGGTGGAAGGACGCAACGGCGGCCGACGGCTGGCAACCGAAGCGGATCCACGGCATCGAGGGCCTGCGCCATCGCAAGGTGCGCGTGGTGCGTGACTACGGCCGCTTCGATCGCCGCGAAGCGCCGCAATACTATCCCGACGTCAAGGGACGGGACACCAAGCATCCGAAGCCGGTCTCCAAGGCAGCGGCCGCGGCCAGCTAAAACCGCGGGAAAGCCAGCTTGCCTGAAGACGGAACAGTGCGGCCCTGCCGCACCGTTCCAGCGCTAAATGACAGCACGCAGCGGCGATTTGCGCAGCACAAACGCGGAGGCTGCGAAACTGCCGATGGCGGTGACCACGGTCAAAAGCAGCGCCTTGGCAATGGCGCCCCATGCCAGTGTGTGCAGCAGGATTGCCGCGCCGATCAGTACCGGCGGATGAATGAGATAGACGCCGAAAGCGTTGTCCGACAGCCATTTCGAAACCGGCCCCTGCCGGTCGAAGTGACGCCGATAGACGGCGAGCATCAACAGGCCCATGCCGACGCATACCAGCGCCTCCCACACGCACTTGCCGGCGCTGACCCAGTTGAGGCCACCGGAATAGCGCTGCGTGTCGCCCCCAAGCCCGCCGCCGAACAGGATGAGCGCGCCGATCAGGGGAACCGAAGCCGCCAGAGCAAACGAAGCAATACGTATGCAGAAGCGCTCGGGCAACCCGATCAGCCAGTCGCCGCGATAGCCGAGCAGGCCTGCCGCGAACATCAGGATATATTGCGGAAAGTCGCCAGGATGAACGTTGAGCACCGCGGCGCCTTCGTCGACCCGAATGCGGACCAGAAAGGTCGCCGCCGCCATCCCGAGGATGAATCCGGCCACCTTGAAGAGGCTCGCACGATCGTCACCGAGCGCAATCCGCGGTTCGCTCCAGCCGGTGCGGCGAAGCAGGCCGTAGAGGATCGAAAACAGCAGGAGCGCCGCGCAGAACCACATCGGCCCTGTTTCGGACAGCCACTCGCCGTTCCTGATATGCGTCAGCCATTGATGGCCGAAGCCGCCGTTGCCCCAGGTCCAGGACAGGAAATACTGGGTCAGCGGCCCGATCACCAACATATAGAGCAAGGTCGGCACGCCGAGCCTGAGACATCGATCGCGGACGAACAGCGCAAGGCCCTTCCGGTCATAGGCTGCGGCCGCGAAATAGCCGGCGATGAAGAACAACGCGGCCATGAAGAAGGCCTGCAGGAAGCTTTGATAGACGCCGAAGAACACCGCTGTGCCGAGCCCGCTGGGCGGCCGGTCGACATAATACCAATTGCCGAACGGGCTGTAGGTGTCGCTGGCGTGCATCGAGAGCACGAGGACGATCATCGACCATCTGATGTTGTCGATGAACAGCAGGCGGGACGCACTGCGAACCGGCGCTGCAGCGGTGGAGGTGCTCAGGGAGATGTCAGCCATCGCGCATCATCTCCCCGGTCCGTTGCGCGCCTAGAACCGCGGGATATCCGGAAACGCCAGCTTGCCGGCGTGGACGTGGACGCGGCCGAGTTCGGCACAGCGATGCAAGGTCGGAAACACCTTGCCCGGATTGAGCAGGCCCTGGGCGTCGAAGGCGCATTTCAGGCGCTGCTGCTGGTTCAGATCGATCTCGGTGAACATTTCCGGCATCAGGTCGCGCTTCTCGATGCCGACGCCGTGCTCGCCGGTGAGCACGCCGCCGAGTTCGACGCAGCAGCGCAGGATGTCGGCACCGAACGCCTCGGCGCGTTCGATCTCGCCGGGCTTGTTGGCGTCATAGAGGATCAGGGGATGCAGATTGCCGTCGCCGGCGTGGAACACGTTGGCGACGCCAAGTTGATATTTTTCTGACAGCTCGCGGATGCGTAACAACGCCTTCGGAAGTGCGCCGCGCGGGATCGTGCCGTCCATGCAGAGATAGTCCGGCGAGATGCGCCCGACCGCCGGGAACGCCGCCTTGCGGCCGGCCCAGAACAGATTGCGTTCGGCCTCCGAGGTGGATATCTGGCAGGAGGTCGAGCCACAGCCCAGCGCGATCGCCTCGACCCGCTTGATCAGCTCGTCGACCTCGACCGACGGGCCATCGAGTTCGATGATCAGGAGTGCCTCGACGTCGAGCGGATAGCCGGCATGGACGAAAGCTTCCGCGGCGTGGATCGCGGGCTTGTCCATCATCTCCATGCCGCCCGGGATGATGCCGGCGCCGATGATCGCGGCCACGCATTCGCCGGCGGCCTCGACTTGCGCGAAGCCGACCATCAGCGCGCGCGCCGTCTCCGGCTTCTGCAGGATGCGCACCGTGATCTCGGTGATGACGCCGAGCAGGCCCTCGGAGCCGGTGATGATCCCCATCAGGTCGTAGCCGGAATTCTCCGCCGACTTGCCGCCGATGCGCAGGATCTCGCCGCTCATCAGCACGATCTCGCAGCCGAGCACGTTGTTGGTGGTCATGCCGTATTTCAGGCAGTGCACGCCGCCGGAATTCTCCGCGACATTGCCGCCGATCGAGCAGGCGATCTGCGACGACGGATCTGGCGCATAATAGAAGCCGGCATGCGCGACCGCCTGGCTGATCGCGAGATTGGTGACGCCGGGCTCGGTGACGACGACGCGGTTGTCGAAATCGATCTCGCGGATGCGCTTGAACTTGCCGAGCCCCAGCAGCACGCCATCGGCGAGCGGCAGCGCGCCGCCGGACAGCGAGGTGCCGGAGCCGCGCGGCACCACCTTGATGCCTTCCGCCTGGCAATATTTGAGGACCTTTGCGACCTGCTCCGACGTGTCGGGCAGCACCACGACCATCGGCGGCTGCCGATAGGCGGTCAGCCCGTCGGATTCATAGGCCAGCATCTCGGCCGCAGAGTCGATCACGCCCTCGCCCGGAACGATCGCGCGCAAGGCTGTTATGATTTCGCCGCGGCGATCGAGCACGGCCTGATCGGCCGCCGGCATCATGATGGACATCGGTATTCCCTCGGGAGTTCGCCGTTTGCCGATTTGTTACGACAAATCAAGCATGTCTGCACCTGTTTCGATCACCCGGCCGAAGGTCGGATTGCCTTCGCCACGCCGGCTGAGTTCTCTCTGAGGCAAGCGGTCGATCATGAAGCCTGTCAAAGTTTCGTGGCTTGTCCGGTGTAAGCCGGCCATGCCACAAACGAGTCACACCTCCCGGGACGAAACGAAGAGCACCCCATGAAGATACTGACTTTGAGCGCGCTGGCGGTCGTCACATCGCTGGCTTTCGCATCCTCCGCGCTGGCGCAGGATGTCGCCGCCGGCAAGACCTCGTTCAACAAGTGCCTGGCCTGCCACGCGATCGGTGAAGGCGCCAAGAACAAGGTCGGCCCCGAGCTCAACGGCCTCGACGGCCGCCATTCCGGCAGCGCGCCGGACTACAATTATTCGGACGCCAACAAGAATTCCGGCATCACCTGGAACAAGGACCAGTTCCTCGAATACATCAAGGACCCCAAGGCCAAGATCCCCGGCACCAAGATGGCCTTCGTCGGCATCAAGAACGAGGCCGAGGCCAACAATATCTGGGCCTACATTTCGTCGTTCGACAAGGACGGCAATCAGAAGAAGTAGCTTCGCCTGAAGTCGCGTCCGCCCTGGCACGGATGTCAGGGCGGACTTGCTCTCGCGTCACTCAGCGCGGCAGCAGATTGGTCTTGGCCAGGTCGACCACCTCGTCGCCGCGGCCGCTCATCACGGCGCGCAGCACCCACAGGCTGAAGCCCTTGACCTGTTCCAGCGTGATGGTCGGCGGCATCGACAGTTCCTGCGTCGCGGTGACGACGTCGAGCACAGCCGGACCATTATGCGCCAGCACGTCGCGGATCGCGCCCTCGAGTTCGCCGGGGTCCTCGACCCTGATACCATGAATGCCCATGGCGCGAGCCATCGCCGCAAAATCGGGGTTTTGCAGTTCGACCCCGGTCTCGACGAAGCCGGCGGCCTTCATCTCCAGTGCCACAAAACCGAGCACGCTGTTGTTGAAGATCACGATCTTCACCGGCAGCTTCATCTGCGTCAGCGTGATGAGGTCGCCCATCAGCATGGCAAAGCCGCCATCACCGGACATCGACACCACCTGCCGGCCGGGCTGTGCCGCCTGCGCGCCGATCGCGTGCGCCATCGCATTGGCCATCGAGCCATGGACCCAGGAGCCGATCAGACGCCTGCGGCCGTTCATCTTGAGATAGCGCGCGGCCCAGATCGTGGGCGTGCCGACATCGGCGGTGAACACCGCATCCTCGCTGGCCTGCTCGCTGAGCAGGCGGGCGAGATATTGCGGATGGATCGGCTTCTGGCCCGGCTTGCCGCGCGCGAGATCATCGAGCCCGGCGCGGGCATCCTTGTAATGCGCGAGGCTGGCGTCGAGATGCTTGCGTTCGGTCTTTACGGTGAGCTTCGGCAGCAGTGCGGCGATGGTCTCGCCGACATCGCCGACGAGGCCGAGGTCGAGCTTGCAACGGCGGCCGAGATTTTCCGGGCGGATATCGACCTGCGCGATCTGGATGCCGGTCGGCAGGAACTGCTTGTAGGGAAAATCGGTGCCCAGCATCAGTAGCACGTCGCAGGCGTGCATCGCTGCATAGCCGGAGGAGAAGCCGATGAAGCCGGTCATGCCGACGTCGTACGGATTGTCGTATTCGACATGATCCTTGCCGCCGAGCGCGTGCACGATCGGGCTCTTGAGCGCCTCGGCGAGCTTCATCAGTTCGTCATGCGCGCCAGCGCAGCCGCGCCCGCAGAACAGCGTCACGCGCTTGGCGCCGTTGAGGAGATCGGCCAGCGCCGTCAACTCGGCCTCAGCCGGCCGGACCACCGGCGCAGCCGGCAACAGGCCGGCGTTGGGTGATATCTCGCGTTTCGGCGCTGACTTGAGCGCGACGTCACCCGGAATCACCAGCACGGCGACACCACGCTTGCCGACCGCGGCGCGAATGGCATTTTCCAACATGTAGGGCAGTTGCACCGGATCGGACACCAGCTCGCAATAGTGGCTGCATTCGCGGAACAAGTCCTGCGGATGGGTTTCCTGGAAGTATCCGCCGCCGATCTCGGCCGACGGAATCTGCGCCGCAATCGCCAGCACCGGCGTGCGGCTGCGATGCGCATCGAACAAACCATTGATGAGATGCAGATTGCCGGGGCCGCACGAACCGGCGCAAACCGCAAGGTCGCCGGTGATCTGGGCTTCCGCAGCGGCCGCGAACGCAGCCACTTCCTCGTGCCGAACATGGATCCAGTCGATCGTCTGGCGCTTGCGCAAGGCCTCGGTCAGCCCGTTGAGGCTGTCGCCGACAACGCCGAAAATGCGCTTCACACCGGCCTGAGTGAGCGTCTCTGCGATGAGGTCGGCGACATTGTCGATCCGCATGGGGCTTGTCCTTTTGGTGAGGAGATCCGAAACCGGGAACCGCATGATGTTCGGCGCCACGCGACGGCGCAAGGCTCGCCGGATCACATTTCGCGCCGGCCACGACGGCGCGATCGGTCCACGGTCGCTATTGCGCCGCCGCAACCGGCCGCATCATGCGGCCGGCCATCGTCTCGATTTCGAACACCACGAGATCAGGCGCGGCGTCCTGCACCATGTGGCCGACGCCTGGTAGCACGATGAGCTTCGCGTTCGGCGCGGTGGCGGCAAGCGGACGCGAGTGGATGTCGATCCAAACCGTCTCGTCGGCGTCGCCCGAGATGATCGTGATCGGCGCCGTGATCTCCGAATAGCGCGGCGCCTGCGCGGCGACGGCGGCCTTCAGCGTCACGAGGTCGCGCGCATTGGCGATGAATTCGCGTGGACGCAGCAACAGCGGCGTCGCGGTGTCCTGGACAAAATGATCGGGCATCGCCTGCGGCGCAAATACGCCGCGCGCGCCTGATTCAGCGACCAGATAGCCCAGCGGCAGCGTGATCGTGTAGGCGAGCAGCGGCCCGATCAACGGCGTCGAAATCACCTCATTGTAGAGTCCGACGCCGCCGGTCCAAGGATAGGCGACAGGGGCGAGCAGCACGAGACCTCCGACACGGTCCGGATCGTCCAGCGCCATGCGCAAAGCGAGCGCGCCGGCCCAGGAATGCGCGACCACGATCGCCTTGTCGACGCCGAGCCTGGTCAGCGCCTCCATGATCATCCGGCCCTGGATCGCGGGCGTCGAGTCTTCCACGCGGTCGCGCGTGCTCCAGCCGTGGCCGGGACGGTCGATCAGAATCACGCGGCGGGCTTTGGCCAGCCTGTCGCCGAGCGGATGCTGCATCACGCGGAGATTGGAGCTTGCGCCATGCAGCAGCACGACCGGCGGCCCGGCGGCATCGCGCGGCCCGAGCTCGACGACGTGCAAGACCGCGCCCGACACCTCGATCATGCGGCCCTCGGGCGGAAAGGCACGTTGAATCGGCAGGACGCCTGCCTGGGTCGCCAGCGCCAGACCTGCCAGCGCCAGCACGACGATCACAATCAGCATGGGGGCAATCCTGGGCACCGGGGAGTTACGGCAGCATCAAGGGTCGGTTTCGCGCGCCGGCTGGTATCTCGCCCGGGCATCACCTTGTTGGGACAGCCGATTGCCACTTTTTCCGGTTCGTGCCTGCGGATGGTTTTCCACAATGCGGCCAGCCTGTGGATAGCGGGTTCATACCAGCGTCATTAGCTATTTCCTACATTGTCGGCGCCAATTTCGCCATGAGGCGCGATGCTTCATCGAAGCCGGAACGGTTCCTTGTTCTGTCCACGATATTCACAGGAACCGAGGGTCCAGACGACGAGTTCAACGGGAATATTCGGAGGAGTACCCATGATTTCCGACCCAAGCGAGACGGCCATCGATCAAATCGTGGCAAGCTGCAATGGCGACCTGCGTGGCGCCTTGAAGGCACTGCTGCTCGTCAATGAGCATCTGGAAGCTGAGCTGCAGCAGTTCTATGCGGCCGCAGCCCAGGACAGCGCGCCGCGCGGCAGGTTCCTCCATTAGTGGCTTGAGGCGCCTCAGCGGCTTGAGGCGCCTCAGCGTTCAATGCATCTCGGGTCCTTCGTTGGCGGTCGCCAGCGCCGCGCTCGCGGCGAGCGGTCCGCCATCAGATATCGCGGCCTTCGACCTTTTCGGAGAGCTGCTTGACCAATTCAGGCACCTTCTCGAGATACGGGTCGACCGCGAGCGCCTTGCGGAAGGCATCCAGTGCACGTTTGTCGTCGCCGACCTCCTGCAGGATCATGCCGAGGCCCGCGAGCGCGCCGAAATGGCGGGGCTCGCGGATCAAGACCTGCTGAATGTCTTCGATCGAATGGGCGTAGTCGTTCTTCAGATAATAGAGCGTCGCGCGCCGGTTCCAGGCTTCGATGTAATCGGGCCGCAGCTTGATCACGGCATCGAGCAGCTTCAACGCGACGTCGATGTTCTGGGCGTCGGTCGCGGCCTTGGCCCGCATCATCAGAAGCGCCGCAGTATCGCTTGGTGTCTGCAGCCAGAGCGCCCAAATCCGCGCCTCGACATGGCGGGCGCTGGTTTCATCGGGGGCGGCCTTCAGCGCCCCGAACAGGAAATCCAGCCCGCGGGTACGGTCGGCGGGAACCGTCGGCAGCTTGCTCGGAGCTTCCGGCAGCTTCTTCTGCGCTTTCGGCGGCGGGATGACCCGGGGATCACCTTGTGCCGCGGCGGCGGCCGGCATGGCCAGCAGCACCGCGATCACGATCGCCAGCCGGTTGTTGAGCCCTAGGAGTCTTGATCCCATCGAGGAAGTCTAAACGCACAAAGCCGCGCTGCAAAGCAGCACGGCGTCAAAGAGCTGTGAAAGAGCGCTAGTTCCGGGACCGAAAAAGGCCGATCGGCCTCCGGTCAATCGTGCATCAGCCTTGGCGCGGATCAGCCTTGGCGCGCCTTGAAGCGGCGCTGGACCTTGTTGATCACATAGACCCGGCCCTTGCGGCGGACCAGACGATTATTGCGGTGGCGGCCACGCAGCGACTTCAGCGAGTTACGGACCTTCATGGGACAATCCTGTTAATTCGAAAGGCCCGTGTTGGAGGCCGTGCCTGATCAATGCCCAAAGGCAAAATGGGATTTATCCCGACAAGCGGCCTGCCGCCCGGGACGGGGCGGTTTCTAAGCCATCGGACCGCCAAATGTCAACCGAAACGGGCCGGTCTTCAGCCCGCACAAGCCAGTGGGAACCGGGCGAGCACTCGGGTGTGCCATTGGAATCACAGGAAAAACCGGCGGCAGGGAGATCGACCAGCCCAACCTCCCTGCCGCCAGTGCCACCATCCGCCGGAAGGGAGGTGTCCCGGCGGCACGCCATGGCGGCGCCTAGAACACGGCGAATCGTGCGGTGCCCTGCAGCCGATGCACCGTGTAGAGTTCGGTCTGCCCCGGCGGCGGCCCGAAGATGGCGAACTTGTGCAGGGTCGTGATGCCCTCGGTCGAGATGTTGACGACCTCGGGTCCGGTCAGGCGTACGCCCGGAAGCAACACCGTGAACGATGTCGACGGCCCGTCGATGGTCCGCATCAGGAACACGCTGACCAGCGTGCCGAGCATCGAGGTCTGGATCTGGATCTCGTCGCCGATGAAGGTCTTGGTCTGAGACCCGTCGTGATAGCTGAAGGCCGGCTTCCCCGTGATGCTGGTCGTCGAATAGGTGACGTGAATGCCGTGGCCTGAAAGCTCGTAGAGATTGGGTTCGGTATTGGCCATGATGAAACTCCTTCATATGGAAATGATTAGCAATCAAAAGTTGTATTCTGACACAATCATTACCCCACCCGTATGATCTGCTTCACAGCCCGCGTCCGGCCGAACACGATTTCGCGATGTCCGGGATGACGACGGGACCGCCGCCCCGCCACGTGAAGCTGCTTGCGAAAATAATTATATAGTATAATCAATTTGCCGGACCCAACAATCAAGCCGCCGGGGGAAACCGCCATGCCCAAGCTGAAACTGCCCGATATCGAGAAAGTCGTCGCGATCGACATCCACACCCATGCTGAGGAGCCCTGCGGGATGCATGGCGACGACGGCTATGACGACTTCCAAGCGCAGATGGCGGACTACTTCAAATCGCCGCACAAGCACCCCCCGACCGTGCCGGAGACTGCGGCCTATTACCGTTCGAAGAACATCGCCGCGGTGATCTTCCCGGTCGACGCCGAGCGCGAGACCGGCTTCCGCCGCTACAACAATCACGAGATGCTGGAGATCGCTTCCGAGCATCTGGACGTCCTGATCCCGTTCGTCTCGATCGACCCGCACAAGGGCAAGCTCGGCGTGCGCGAGGCGCGCAAGCTGATCGAGGAGTACGGCGTCCGCGGCTTCAAATTCCATCCGACCATGCAGGGCTTCTACGCCAACGACCGCATGGCCTATCCGCTCTATGAGGCGATCAGTGACGGCGGGGCGATCGCGCTGTTCCACACCGGCCAGACCGGCGTCGGAAGCGGCATGCCTGGAGGCATGGGGATGCGGCTGAAATACTCCAACCCGATGTACATGGACGACGTCGCGGCGGATTTTCCCGACCTCAAGATCATCCTCGCGCATCCCTCCTTCCCGTGGCAGGAAGAGGCGCTGTCGGTCGCGACCCACAAGCCGAACGTCTATATCGACCTGTCCGGCTGGTCGCCGAAATATTTCCCGCCGATTTTGGTGCGCTACATCAACTCGATCCTGCAGGACAAGATGCTGTTCGGTTCCGACTGGCCGGTGATCACGCCGGACCGCTGGCTCGCCGACTTCGCAAAACTCGACGTCCGCGAGGAGATCCGCCCCAAGGTGCTGAAGGCCAACGCGCGGAAGATTTTGGGCATCTAGAGGACATCACGCCATCATCGAAACGGCGCCCGAGCCGCCCGCATTGCCGAGACTGTCGGCAAGGTAGCTGGCAAGCTCGCCGACGACGCGGGAATTGCTACGCCGGCCGTAGGCGTAAACCAGTTCGATAGTTGGCAGTTGCGGCAGTCGCAGGCCGTGACGCACCACGCGCAGCGGTGGCGCCACCAGTGCGCGCGCGAGCACGGTAATGCCCATCCCCTCGACCGCCGCCGACTTGAGGCATTCGAAACTCGGGCTGACGAAGCTGAGGTGCCATGGTCGCTTGTGATCCTTCAGTGCGGCCATCGCGACGCGCCGATAGGCGCAGCCTTCCGGAAACAGGATCAACGGCACCGACTCCTGTGCGCCGGGCGCAAAATTCGGCCCGCTAACCCAGACCAGTTGCTCACGCAGCGCGACGGTGCCGAGCTTCGCACCGGTCTCTTGTTTGAAAAACGCCAAATCGAACTCGCCCCGCGCACAGCGTTTCTGCAGGTTTTCTGACTGGTTGGCTTCGACTTCGAGCCCGACCATCGGATGCCTGTTCTTGAAGCGCGCAAGCCACGCCGTGAAGTCGCGGCCGAAAAAATCGAGCGGCACGCCGAGCTTGACGAAGCCGGAGAGAACATCGTCCGACATCGACGCATAGGCTTCGTCGTTGAGCTGCAGGATCCGCCGGGCGTACTGCACGAGCTTGCCGCCTTCGGACGTCAGCTCGATCACGCGGCCCTTGCGGCGTGTCAGCAGGCCCTTGCCGATTTGCGTTTCGAGCTTGGCGATCTGCAGGCTCACGGTCGACTGCGAGCGGCCGACGCTCTCGGCAGCCCGTGAAATGCTCATCGTATCGGCAACGACCAGAAACGACCGCAGACAGTCGATATCGAAATTCATGCTGCCGCTCCATTATCGAAAATTGCGATATCGATCATTGTTATTATTCATTTTGCCACTTCACCACCGAGCCGTAAAGACGTAGCGCCCGTCTTGCGCATGACCGCGCACGCGGATGGGCCAACCCACGTCAACGCGGGACGCAAGACAATAACCGGCAGGGAGGGGACGATGGTTCGCAACAGCGCCTCGCTTGAGGCTGCGCATGCCTTGGTCAGGCAGTTGATCGCAGAAAAGCTCCGATATCTGGTGCCGATGACGATTATCTTCATGGTCGGCTATATCGGCCTCACGATACTCGCAGGCTTCGCCAGGGGCCTGACGGGCACCAAGGTGATCGGCTCGGTCAATTTCGGCTTTGTGCTGATCGCACTGAACTACCTGCTGTCGTGGGTGCTTGCCATCGTTTACGGGCGCATCGCCGGCGAGGTGTTCGATCCACTGGCCGCAAAGGCCGCGGCAGAAATCGGGGCGCAAGACTGAGATGAGCATCACCCTCGGAATATTTGCGATCATTCTCCTGGTCACACTCGGCATCACATATTGGGCGGCGAAGCGCACCGCCACCACCAGCGACTTTTATGCCGCCGACAGCCAGCTCACTGCCGCACAGAACGGGTTTGCGCTGGCTGGCGACTGGTGCAGCGCCGCGGCGTTCCTGGGATTTACCGGGTTGACCGCGCTGTACGGCATGGACGGCGCATTCTACGCACTCGGTCCGCTGGTCGCCTTCTGCACCGTGCTTTTCCTGATCGCCGAGCCGATGCGCAACACCGGCAAATATACACTTGGCGACGTCATTCGCAGCCGGATGCAATCGCGAACCTCGCTGCTTGCGGCGATCGCGGGAACGGTGGTCGTCAACTTCGCCTATCTGATGCCGCAAATGGCCGGCGCCGGCGCGCTGGTGCGGCTGCTTACCGGCATCTCCTACGACTGGGCCGTGATCTTCGTCGGCGTCAGCATGATCATCTACGTCGCCTTCGGCGGCATGTTGGCCACAACCTGGGTACAGATCGTCAAGGCCGCGCTGATGTTGAGCGCCGGCGCGATCATGCTGGTGCTGATCATGTCGCTGGTGCATTTCAATCCGTTGACACTGTTTGCCGACGCCGAGCGGAAATACACCGCACAATATCTGATGCCCGGCAATTACCTGAAGAATCCGTTCGACCAGGTTTCACTCGGGCTCGGCTATGTGCTCGGACTGGCAGGATTGCCGCACGTGATGACGCGGTTCTACACCGTCCCGGACGCGAAGACGGCGCGGCGCTCCGTAGTCTGGGTCATGTTTCTGGCGGGGGCGTTCTTCGCCGGCACCACCCTGTTCGGGCTGGCCGCCGCGAACTTCGTCGGCCAGGACGTTATCCGCGCTGCGGACAAAGGCGGCAATCTGACCCTGCCGCTGCTTGCGCAATATCTCGGCGGTGGCAAGGGCACTTTTGGCGGTGACTTGATGTTGGGCTTTGTCGCAGCCGTCGCGGTGGCGACCATCCTTGCAGTCGTGTCGGCGTTGACCTTGTCAACGTCGGGCGCGATCGCTCACGATTTCTACACCAACTGGGTCAAGCACGGTCAAGTCGACGGCAAACAAGAGGTTTGGATCGCGCGCATTGCCGCCGTCGTGATCGGGGTGCTCGCCATCGCACTCGGAATCCTGGCGCAAGGCGTCAACGTCGCGGTGCTGGTGATCCTGGCGATCTGCGTCGCCGCCAGCGCCAACTTTCCGGTGCTGATCCTGTCGCTGTTCTGGCGGCGCTTCAACACCGGCGGCGTGGTCGGCGGCATGACCGTTGGCCTCCTCTCCTCGGTCGTGCTGGCGATGATCGGGCCGGCGATGCGCGGCGCCGACGCCTTGTGGCCGCTGGTCAACCCGACCGTGGTATCGTTGCCGCTTGGCTTCCTCGGTGCTTATCTCGGCACGCTGATCGCCGGGCGCGACATCGAGAACGAAAAGCGCTTCGATTCATTCCTGTTGCAGGTTCACACCGGCGTCGTTCCGAAATAGAACGAGGATAACGAAGTCGCCATTTCCCGTAACTAAGCCGCCCGGCCAAAACAAAAAGAGCGCCTGCCATGACCATCAAAGCAATTGTCTTCGACGCCTATGGCACGCTCTACGACGTCCAGTCGGTGGCTGACGTCACCGAGGACGCCTTTCCGGGCTATGGCGATATCATCACGCAGGTCTGGCGCATCAAGCAGCTCGAATACTCCTGGATGCGTACGCTGATGCGGCGCTACCAGGGGTTCTCCGTCGCCACCCGCGATGCGCTGGCCTACACGCTGCGCAGCCTCGGCTTGGAATATGATGAGGCGACCTTCAGCCGCATCATCGACAAGTATCAGCATCTCGATCTCTATCCAGACGCCGTCACCGCGCTCGAGGCGATGAAGGACCGCAAGCTTGCGATCCTCTCCAACGGCAGCCCCGATATGCTCAACGCGCTGGTGCGCAATAGCGGGCTCGACCGTCTGCTCGACGCAACCATTAGCGTCGATGCGAAGAAGGTGTTCAAGCCGGCGCCTGAGGCCTACATGCTGATCGAAGAGGTATTGGGCGTGCCGCCTGCGGAGGTGCTGTTCATCTCCTCCAATCCATGGGACGCCTGCGGCGCAAAGGCGTTCGGCCTCAACGTCGCATGGATCGAGCGGGTGACGCCGGAAGCGATGGCGCTCGCCTGCGTCGACAGCGAGACGGTTGCCCCATTGACGATGTTCAAGGCCCTGCGTACCCAGATGGATGAACTCGGCGTCGTGCCGGATCACCGTATCCACGGTCTCTCCGAACTGCCTGCCCTGGTGTCTGCCAGATCCTGAATTGTAAGGGTCCTGAACAATATGAGTCTCGAGTCCGTCCGTGCCTTCTTCGCCGAGAAGGCACCCGATATTTCCGTGATCGAATCCACAATAAGTTCCGCAACCGTCGTGCTGGCGGCGGAGGCCTATGGCGTCGAACCGGCGCGGATCGCCAAGACGCTGAGCCTGCGTGTCGGCGACCGCGTGGTGCTGATCGTCGCCAGCGGCACGTCACGGATGGACAACAAGAAGGTGAAGGCGCTGTTCGGCGGAAAACCAAAGATGCTCGGCCTCGACGAAGTCGCCGAGATCACCGGCCATGAGGTCGGCGGCGTCTGCCCGTTCGGGCTGAAGACGCCGCTACCGATCTATTGCGACGTGTCGTTGAAGGCCTTCGACGTCGTCGTGCCGGCGGCGGGCTCGACCCACAGCGCGGTGCGCATCACGCCCGACCGGATGGCGGAGCTGACATCGGCCGAATGGGTCGATGTCTGTGAGGTCAGGTCCTAAAGTCAGGTCCTAACCATCATTCGTCGTCATCGTCGTCGGAGGACGGCCGCGACGGCGCGATCGGGACCGGCTGCGCGGCGTGCGGACGCTGTATCGTCTGCGGCTGCGGTGCGCGCGCCATCGGCCGCTGTGGCCGGGACGGCTGCTGCATGCTGGCATTCGACTCGAACACCGCGCGGCAGGAATGACCGAGCAACGCCGTGTTCTGCCGCAGGCAGGCGGTGATCCGGCCGACGTCGGGAATCTGGTCGCTGCACAGGCGCATCACATCGGGCGTGCACGCCATTTGCTGTTCCCAGGTCCCACGCTCTTCCTGGGAGAACGCAGGGGCGGCGAACAGGCCGCCGCCAATCGCGATCGCAAGGCCTAGGACAATCCGCTGCGGTTGCATGACCGGGTCCTTTCATTTGGTTGTGACGAGGGCGCGGTTCCGCACGGCCCACTTGGTGCAAACTGGCCAATGAATACGGCCAAGGATCGTTCGCGCGGACAACTAAATGTGAAGGCAATCGGGGCCGCTACCGCTTCTTCCCCTTCGCAAATTGCTTGGCGAGGAAATCCGCCAGCACCTCGACGCGGGCGGGGCGCGGGCCGCCGGGCGGAGTGACGAGATGCACGGCGCCCTCGGGCTGGTGCCAGCCTTTCAGGATCACCTCGACTTCGCCGCGGGCGATCGCCTCGCCGACGATGAAATCGGGCAGGTCGGCAATGCCGAGGCCGGCGACCAGCGCAGGCATCACGGCTTCACCATTATTGACCCGCAACTGGCCTGCCGGGCGCACATTGGCCTGCTCGCCGGCGGCATTGGTGTAGTGCCAGACGCCTTGCGTCGAGAGATAAGCGTAGCCGAAGCATCTATGCTCGGCGAGATGCATCGGATGGGTCGGCCGGCCGTGACGCTTCAGGTAGGAGGGTGCGGCCACCGTGTAGCGCGGCATGGCGCAGAGCCGGCGCGCGATCAGCGAAGAATCCGGCAGCCGCGCGATGCGCAGGCCCGCGTCAAAGCCTTCGCCGATCAGGTCCACCGTCGCGTCGCTCAGATGCAGGTCAATCGCGACCTCCGGATAGGCCTCCATGAACTCGGGCAACAGCGGCGCCACGGTCTTGATGCCAAAACTCATCGGCACCGCGAGCCGCACCAGTCCGCGCGGCGTGGTCGATTGCGCCAGCGCTTCGTTCTCGGCGGCCTCGCCGTCGGCGAGCAGCCGCGCCGCGCGCTCCGACAATTTCTGGCCGGCATCGGTCAGCGCCAGCCGCCGCGAGGTGCGGTTGAACAGCCGCGCGCCGAGCCGCTCCTCCAGCCGGCTGACCGCCTTGGAGACCGTGGCCTTGGACAGCGAAAGCTCGCTCGCGGCCGCCGCAAACGACCGCAATTCCACGACTTTTGCGAAAATCGCGAGCGCCTCGAAGTCCGGCAGTTTCGGCATGGCCAGTTATCCCGATTGGTCAATACGAGAAACAATGAGTTTCAATAGTTTCTATTTCTATACCAAAGCGGGAGGCATATCCAAGGGCTATCGAAGTTTTGGCAAGCCCGGAAGCCCCTTCCCGCGACGCCGAAACCAAGGAGACGAAAATGATCGAACTGAAACCATTCGCAAAACTCGGCGGTGCCGACCATGGTTGGCTGAAGGCGAAGCATCACTTCTCCTTCGCGAGCTACTTTGACCCTGAGCACGTCAGCCACGGCTCCTTGCGGGTGTGGAACGATGACGAGATCGCGCCCAACTCCGGCTTTCCCGCGCATCCCCACGCCAACATGGAGATCATCACCTATGTCCGCGAAGGCGCGATCACGCACCAGGATTCGCTCGGCAACAAGGGACGCACCGAAGCCGGCGACGTCCAGGTGATGAGCGCCGGCAGCGGCATCCGTCACTCCGAGTACAATCTGGAGCCGTCGAAGACCAAGATCTTCCAGATCTGGATCGAGCCGACCACCAAGGGCGGTCACCCCACCTGGGGCTCGAAGCCGTTCCCGAAGGCCAACCGCTCCGGCAAGCTCGTCACCATCGCCTCGGGCATTGAGGGCGACAAGGATGCGCTGCCGATCCGGGCCGATGCGCGGGTGCTCGCCACCACGCTGAAGGCCGGCGAGAGCGCGGAATATGCGGCCGACAAGGCTCGTCACCTCTATCTGGTGCCGGCAGCGGGCTGCGTGGATGTCAACGGCGTGCGCGTCAATGCACGCGACGGCGCCGCGATCCGCGACGAGGCCACGCTGAAAATCACCGCGCTCGAGGATACCGAGCTGGTGCTGGTCGACGCGGCCTAATCACCTCACCACCATCATGCGCGGACAGACGTCCGCGCATGCCCCATTCGCAAAATCATCTGCCCTGCAAACCCAAAGGAGGCCATCATGGCCAAGGTTCTCGTCCTCTATTACTCCGCCTACGGTCACATCGAAGCGATGGCGAATGCCGTCGCGGAAGGCGCGCGCGAAGCCGGCGCAACTGTCGACATCAAACGCGTGCCCGAGCTGGTGCCGGCCGAAGTGGCAAAGGCCTCATACTACAAGGTCGACCAGGCGGCACAGGTCGCTGAGATCAACGACCTCGCCAATTACGACGCCATTATCGTCGGCACCGGCACCCGCTTCGGCCGGATGGCCTCGCAGATGGCCAACTTCCTCGACCAGGCTGGCGGCCTCTGGGCCAAGGGCGCGCTGAACGGCAAGGTCGGCGGCGCGTTCTCCTCCAGCGCGACCCAGCATGGCGGCCAGGAGACCACGCTGTTCTCGATCATCACCAACCTGCTGCATTTCGGCATGACGATCGTCGGCCTCAACTACGGCTTTGCCGGCCAGATGAAGCTCGATGAGGTCACCGGCGGCGCACCCTACGGCGCCACCACGATCACCGGCGGCGACGGCAGCCGCCAGCCGAGCGAGAACGAGCTCGCCGGCGCGCGCTATCAGGGACGCATGATCGCGGAGACCGCCAAGAAGCTTCATGGCTAAGCTGCATGAGCCCCATGGCTAAGCTCGAAGGCTAGGCCTCATGGCTAAGCTCCGCAGCTAACCGCATGGCTGATGTGATATGGGCGGCATTCTCCCTCGGAGATGCCGCCCTATTTTTGCTGTCAGGCAGGCGGCGACGGACATGGCGATGGTCGAACTTCTCTTGATGGCTCAGCTGGTGCAACGCCCCGTGCAGGCGATCGCACGGCGCTGGTGGTGCAAGAGCCTGTTCCGCGCCACGCGCGGACAGCGCCGTTGCCCGGAATGCACCGCGTCGTGACGTTGCCGTGACGGCGTCGGACCGGTGTAACGCCGCTCCTCCTCCGTGCAACGATTCTGTCACAGACGCGCCGCTGACACCGGAACCAACCAATTCGTGATAAGCATGGGCCCGCGCGCCGGTAGCCAGAGGTTTATCATGACCACCACTCCGAACACCCGTTGGCCCGAACTACCGACCGGGGCGTGGCGTGACACCTGTGCGACGCTGCAGCTCTGGACCCAGATCGCCGGCAAGATCCGGCTGGCGAAGTCGCCCTGGCTCAATCATTCCTGGCACGTCACGCTCTATGTCACCGCGCGCGGGTTGACGACCTCGCCGATCCCGGACGGCGACCGAACGTTCCAGATCGATTTCGATTTCATCGATCACGTCTTCCGCCTATCGACCAGCGACGGCACCGAGCGTCAATTCGCGCTCGTCCCGCAATCGGTCGCGAGCTTCTACGCAGCTGTCATGGCCAACCTGAAGGAGCTCGGCGTCGACGTTACGATTGACGAGATGCCGAACGAACTGCCCGACCCTGTCCGGTTTCCGCAGGATACGCAGCATGCCTCCTACGATGCGGACGCCGTGCACCGTTTTCACCAGATCCTCGTGAACTGCGACCGCGTGTTCAAGCAATTCCGTACCGGTTTTCTCGGCAAGGCGAGCCCGGTGCATTTCTTCTGGGGCAGCTTTGATCTCGCGGTCACGCGCTTCTCCGGCAGGACAGCGCCGCGGCATCCCGGCGGAGTGCCACATTTGCCCGATGACGTGGCGCAAGAAGCCTATTCGCACGAGGTCAGCAGCGCCGGCTTCTGGCCCGGCGGCGCCGCGATCGACTATCCGGCATTCTATTCCTACGCCTACCCCGCGCCGGCGGGCTATCGCAGCGCGCGGGTCCAGCCTGACGCTGCATTCTTCAGCGAGGCGCTCGGTGAATTCGTCCTGCCATACGATGCCGTCCGCACGGCTGCCGATCCCGACAAGGCGCTGCTCGATTTCCTGCAATCGAGCTATGAGGCTGCGGCGATCAACGCAAACTGGGACCGCGACGCGCTTGAATGCGCGCCGGGCCGGCCCGGGGTGGTCAGGAAGTGCTGAGATCGAAGCAAGCGCCGACGTAGTGGGGCGTTGCCGGCGGCTCAATGCCGCTCGCGCGACGGCGGTGACTTGCCGAGCATCTGCTTCAGCCGGGCGGTGAGCTTCGGATAGTGACGCAGCGCCAGCACGGCGCGGTCGCGCAGCGCGTGCGGCCAGCCGCGCCAGCTCAGGGACGCACTGAGATCGACCAGCGGCATCCGCGCCGGCTTGAACCGGCGCTTGTACGGATAATCGCCGATCGAGAGGTCGAATTCCCGCACGCCGTCCTTGTGCAGCGCTGCCATGGTGCGCTCAATGATCAGGCGACCCGGCGAGACGTTCAACCATTTACCGCCGGCATTGCTGATGCGGATCATGACATAGCGCGTGCCGGTGCGGATGCCGAGCAGGGTCGCCACCACCTCCTCGCCTGCGATCAGCGCCGTCAGCACCGCGTAACCGTTGCCGTTGCTTTCGCGGACAAGGCCGCGATAGAACGCGGTGCAATTCTCGCCATTGAGGATGAAGTTGAGCCCGAGGCATGTCATCCGCGAGGCCTGTTGTACCTCCGTGGTCGACAGGATCTTGAGCGCTTCATCGGCATCGGCGGCGATCCTGAAGGCAGCCGAGGGATCGCGCGTAAACACGCGCCAGTTCCGCTCCAGCTCCTTGCGTACGGTCTTGTCCAGCGTGTAGCGCCAGGCGTCGTAGTCTTCGCCGGTCAAGATCGGGTTGCCGTTGAGCGAGCAGGGTCCTGCGGCGTCGAGCACCGCCAGCGGATTGGCCCGGCCGCCGAGTTCGGCGGGCACCTTGCGCAGGCGGACAAGATCCGCGCCACCGGCCGATGAGCGCAGCGCCGAGCGCAGGTCACGCCAAAGCAGACGTGCAGCAGCAGCGTCACGCGGCGCGGCGGGCCCCAGCAGCGGCGCGTTATAATCGGTGAGATCGAGATCGGCGAATTCGACAATACGAATACTGCCCTGCCGGCGGCGGATCAGCGGGAGCAGCGCGGCGCGCTCGCCGGTCACAGCGTCGGTCATGACAGCGATCAGCGGGTCGACGCCGGCAGCCGTCGCGAAAGCGCTGTACCACGATGCATACCATTGCGGATGCTGAAACGCGGTTGGCGGATCGAACGATCCCCAGCGCGCCATCGCCCGCGCCCAATCCGACAACAGTTCGACGCGGAAGCCGATGGCGTGCGAGGATGCCCGCCCACCAAGCTTTCCAACCGTCGTCGTCAACATTGTCATTTTCAGAATCTGCCTGCCCTACGCTGCCTGCGATGCCGCCTTGGGCGGACCGACAATCTTGCCGAGATCAGTCTCGCCGAGACGGAAGTCGACCAGGCAGCGCACGGCGCGCTCGCGTTTCACCCATTTGCTGTCGCGCAACAGCCGCTGCATGACACGCTTCGCGCAGAACGCAGGCCCGTGCAGGCTGCGGCTCTTCGGCGCGTAGCCGAAACGACGGCGCAATATCCCGTTGGCGAGATGGAGGGCCTGGGCGCGCCTGATATCGTCGTTCATGTACGACACCGTCATCGAGATGTTGAAAGTGCCGAGGTTCTCGACACGGTGCGGCGCGTTGAGCGGCCAGTTCAGCATCTGGCCGGGTTCGAGATCGATCACCCGGGCATGCCGGTCGTACCAGGCAGCGTAGGGGATATCGACCTCGGACTGGAATAGCGCGCAGTCCTCGAGATGCTCGGGGCGGATGAAGGGCGGCGTATTCGGATAGATATAGACACGCTTGCGGCCGGCGATCTGAATCAGGCCCTGCCCCGGCAGGTCGACGTGATAATAGACCTGCGCATCGGGCGACGAGATCAGGATGCCGGCTTGATGGGTCGGCATTTCAAATCCCGGGACCTTGGCCGCGACCTCGGCGAACATCTGATCGATCATGTCGTGATAACGGCGATCGATCGAGGAAACCTCGCGCAGGTTCAGCCACAGACCGCCGCGCGAGATCGCCTCGATTACCTGGCGACCGCTGAGCTTGCCGATCTCGCCGTCGCGCCAGATGCGGCTCGATCCCCGGGCACCGGTCATGACCAGGCTGTAATGCTCGCGTGGATAGGTCTCGATCAGCCTAGCGAGTTCATCCAGAGAGAACGCCGGCTGCTCGTGCACGCTGTGCTCGAGCCGGATCGTCTGATGGCTCCACAGTTCGGAATGGGTGTCATCCCATTTGGTGAAAAACCTGCCTGTCGTCACCGTCCCGCTCCTCGCCGTTTCGCTATGCCACCTCTAAGGCCGTCTTCGGCAAATCGACGATCCTGCCGGGACCTGTCTCGTCGAGGCGGAAGTCGATCTGGCGTCGCACCGAACGCTCGCGCTTCACCCACTTGCCGTCGCGCAGCAGCTTCTGCATCACTTGCTTGGCTAAGAAGGTCGGACCACGAATGCTGCGGCTCCGCGGCTTGTAGCCGAAGCGATGGCGCAGCATGCCGTTGGCGAGGTGCAGGATCTGCGCGCGGCGGATATCGTCGTTCACATAGGATACCGTCACCGAGATGTTGACGGTATCGAGATTCTCGACCCGATGCGGCGCGTTGAGCGGCCAGTTCAACATCTGGCCGGGCTCGAGATCGATTACCTGCGCGTGCCAGTCGTACCAGGGCTCGTAGGGGACGTCGACCTCGACGTCGAACAGCGCGATGTTCTCGAGGTGCTCGGGCCGGATGAACGGCGCCGTATTGGGATAGACGTAGACGCGCTTGCGGCCGGCGATCTGGATCAGGCCCTGCCCCGGCAGATCGGCGTGGTAATAGACCTGCGCGTCCGGCGATGAGATCAGGATGCCGGCCTGGTGCGTCGGCGCGTCGAAGCCGGGGACCTTGACTGAGATCTCGCCGAACATCCGATTGATCATGTCGCGGTAGCGGCGATCGATCGCGGTGACGTTGCGCAGGTTCAGCCACAGACCGCCGCGCGAGATCGCCTCGATCACCTGGCGGCCGCTCAGCTTGCCGATCTCGCCCTCGCGCCAGACCCGGCGCGATCCCTTGGGCCCGGTCTTGACCAGGCTGTAATGCTCGCGCGGATAGATCTCGATCAATCTGGCGAGATCGTCCATCGAAAACGCCGGCTGCTTGTGCATGCTGTGCTCGAGCCGGATCGGCCAATGGCTCCAGAGCTGGGAATGGCTGTCATCCCAGTTCGTGAAGATGCTGCCCGTCGTCATTGTCGCGCTCCCGATATGTTGCGCCATTTTATTCATCCGATGTCCCGTTCCGGGACGAGCGGAGGGTTGTTGCGGAGAGATTGGCAAGAACGATGCCGTTGGTGGGTGCGGCCGCTTACCCGAAGCTAATGTCTCGGCGATATGGCTAACGGCAACGCCACCGGATCACGCCGCTGAAATGACCGAAAGACCCCGATACCGGGCGCTGTTCCTCGGCGCTGGACCGCAGATGCAATGCGGCGTCGGACAATTCACGCGCCTGCTGCAGGAGACCATCGAAAAGATCGAGCCTGGCACCAGCACGGCATTAACCCTGACGCAGACCATCGGGACGATCGGCGATATCTGGCGCGCGGTCGGCAGCGCCGAGAGCGTGGTCTGCAGCTTCCCGATCGTGGCCTGGAAGCGGGTGATCGTCCGGCCGCTGCTCGCGCTTGTTTTTGCGCGGCTGCGGCGCCGCAAGGTTGTGTTGATTCAGCACGAATGGGCCGGCCTCAACAGGATGCGCCGGCTGACCTACGTTCCGGCGCTATGGCTGGCCAATGCCATCGTGATGTTTTCGCCGCTGGTGCGGCGGGAGCTTGCCGACGACCGCTTCATGCGCGGCATGGTCGGCAAGTGCGTGCTGGCGCCGCTGCCGCCGAATATCGCAGCGCCGGCCGGAATCGAGGATTCGCAATTGCGGCGACGGCTGGTTGCTGCGCGTGGCGACCGCCAGCTCATCATCGGGCATTTTGGCTCGATCTATCCGGGCAAGCAGCCGAACGGGCTGCTCGAGATCGGCGCGGTCCTGAAGGAGCGCGGGCTGCGGCCGCTGATCGTCTATGTCGGCTCCTTCATCCGCGGCGTCGACAACATCGAGCACAAGTTCTACGCACGCGTCGCCGAACTCGGGCTCAAGGGCGACGTGATCGTCTCCGGCTATGTCGCCTCGGATCACGAGGTGTTCGGCCTGCTCAACGAAGTCGACGCGTTCTGCTATCCGCTGGATGAGGGCCTGACCGCGCGGCGGTCGAGCGTGCTGGCCTGCGTGCAGTCCAGCCGGCCGTTGATCGTAACCGGCCCGGCCCTGCTGGATGAATTCGAACATCATCCGCGCTTCAAGGAACTGATCGACCGCGGCGCCATCCTTCTGGTGCCGCGCGAAGCCGACAGTGCGGCCTATGCAGACACGATCGTCGCGGCGCTCAAGCGGCCAACCGTACACTTGCCGTTTGATTTCGACGGCTGGTGGACCGACGTCGCGAACGCCGTGCGCGCGCAGCTCTAGGTAGGACTTCCGGCCTTCATCCGGAACCGGGCAAGATAATGCAGCCCGAACACCGCGATCAGGAACGTCACCCATGTCGTATCGGCACGATCGAGGAAAAAGCTTTCCATTGACGACAGATAAAGACCGAACAGCCAGATGCGGAGGAACAGCATCGTCAGGGGGCCGTCATTGCCTCCCAGATCCGCCGCCTGGAAATCCCGCAGCGGCTTCACGACGATTGCCGCGATCAGGAGCGCGAGGCCCGGCAGGCCGGTGCCGAGCGCCGTGTCAAGGTAGCCGTTGTGGCTGTGCGAGGCATAACCCGCCCACTCCTTGCCTTCCTGCAGATTCTGGATCGCATCGGTGCCCCAGAACGACTCGAAGCCGTATCCGGTCAGCAAACGCTGATGCAGCGAGTCGAGAGCGAAAGTCCAGATGTCGGCGCGGCCGGTAAAAGAGGTGTCGATCGGCAGCAGGTCGGCGATCCCGGCCAGCGTGTCGCTCATGACGGTGCCGACGCTGAGCAGATTGAGCAGCACTAGCGGAGTCAACAGCAGCAACGCACGCGCCCAGAACGAGCGGATCACCGAGGTGAGCGAGCTCAGCAGCAGGACGGCGCCGCACAACGCAATCGAGCTCTTGCCCTCGGTGAAAAATAGGAAGACCGAGGCCAGCCCCGCCACCGCGATGCCCGACAGCCATCCGCCGGCCCTGATCAGGTAGATGCCGAGGAAGATCAGCATCGCCATCATGGCGGCGGCCACGTTCTTGTGCCCGAACGCGCCACGCCAGTTGCCGGCGAGTGCCGGTTCCTGTGGATCAGTCGCCTGGTGGATCGACAGATGCGGGACCAGCAAGACCCCGAGATAGCAGGTCACGAGCAGGACGAGCGCGGCGATGCTGAACCAGCGCATCAACTCGCCCTGCGACTTCGGCAGCAGCAATATGGTCGCGGTCACCACCACGACAAACACCGTCAGTGAAAGCCGGCGCAGCGACGTGGCCGGATCGAACGACAGCACGACCGTGACGCAGACCCAGCCGGCGAACAGCAGGAACGCCGGTGTCATCAGCGATCTCAGCGCCGGCATGTTGTCGCGCATGGTCAGCACAAGCATCACGGCCATCAGCACGCCGAACAAGCCGTAGAGGAATGCCTCCCTGCCGGTCGTGACGTCACCGACGTAGAAGCTGCTCAGATCCTCGAACGGGTGCAGCGATATCCAGACCAGGAGCAGGATGCCGACGAACATCGGGCCGCGGACGAAATCCATCGCCGGCCGGCGCGAGACTTCCGCGATCAGCGCCCGGCTTTCCGCGGTGATGGGAAAACCGGTCACGACGCGATCTTGGAAGCCGAATAGGGCTGCGGCTCGATGCCGAGAACGGCCAGCGCGCTGCCGATGGCGACCACCATCGGATGCATCGCGATCACCGCCTGCTGCTCTTTCAGGACGATGCGCGTGAAGCGGAACAGCGAGAATGGCACAAGACCGAACATCTTGGCCTTCACGGCCGCACGCGACCAGACCGTTTGCGCCGCCTTGCGCTCGATGTGATAGTTGATCGCGCCGATCCGCAAACCGCGCCGGACGATCCAGCCGAGATTGGTCCGGCTCTCCGGAACGGTCTCGCTGATATCAGCCTCCGTCACCCAGAAGAAGCGGAAGCCGGCGCGGCGAGCCCGCGCGAAGAAATCATGGTCGCCGCCGCCGAGGAAGTTGAAGCGCAGGTCGAAGGCAGGATGCCCAAGCCGCTCGAACACCGCGCGCCGGATCAGGCAGTTGCCGCAGCCATAGATCACAGGGACGGGACCGCTGGTGTGATAGGCCGGCGCAAACGCCGGATGGCGCTTGAGGCCACCCTTGTGCTTGTCATCGAACTTCGGCCACACCGGCCCACCGATGATCTCGGCACCCGTGGTCTCGGCCATCCGCACCATGTGCTCCAGCCAGTCGGGCGAGGCGACCTCGTCATCATCGATCATCAGGAAATTCTGCGCCTGCGGAAACGTCTCGAGCGCGGTCTCGAACGCCGCGTTGATCGCCTGGCAGTTGCCTTGCCGGGGTTCGACGATGCAGACGCCGCGAAGCCGGCCGGAATTGAGGAACTCGGCCGCGACCGGCACGCTTTCGCAGTGTGAGGCATCGTTCTCGACCACAACGACCGCAAAGCGGCGTTCGGTCCGCTGTGCCGCAATCGATTCCAGCGTCAGCCGCAGATGCGTCGGCCGCCGGAAACTCGGGATGCAGATCACGGTCTCGATGGTGAAGTCGAGCGCAGGCGACGCGGTCACCCAGGCACGGTCGGCAGTGGGAAGCTCGGTCGACATCTGCTTGGCCTCCTGGCCTCATCTCGATCCGCGAAGGCGCATCATCCCGGCACGGGTCACAATGGGACATGATCGTCCCAAGATGACCGCCGTAAGCAACAATGCGGATGCGGTTCAAAGGTTACGGCGATCACATGGCAAAATCCGATCCAGTGGCCACACCGGTCCTGGCGATTTCGCCGCAAGGTTAATTTGAAGTCTAATGAAGTGATTTGCCGCGATGGATAGCTGTGCGAACGCGAAGCCCCTGTGATCGGTGACGCCGTTAGCGAGTCCTTAGGGTTAAGAGCGGCCACGCCTGAGCCAGGCACGTTTCGGGTTCCGACTGGCATCCAATTTGCTGATCGACCCATCAATCAGCAATCGATCCGATCACAACAACGCAAAACCGCGTGAGGTTCATCTTGAAAGCGCTCGACCTCGTCTCGCTCGGCACCAAGCACGTCCGCAATGCGCTCTCGGAGGAACTCTATCTCCGCACCGGACGCGACGTCACCCGCCCGGCGTCGATCTTCGCGGAGGTGGTCGAACGCTGCAATTACAAATGCCGCTATTGCGACTATTGGCGCCGCCCGAACTACCGCGAGGAGATGAGCATCGAAGAGTGGCAGCTCGCCCTCTCGAGCCTGAAAGAATTCATCGGCGCCTACCATGTCGAGTTCGCCGGCGGCGAGCCCTATATCAAGAAGGGCTTTCTCGACCTGTTGCGGTTCTGCCGCGAGAACGACATCCACTGGGGCGTCACCACGAACGGCGGCGCCTATCTCAACAAGAAGATCGTGGCGCGGACCGTCGAAGCGCGCCCCTTCAACATCAACATCTCGATCGACTCCACCGATCCGACGATCCACAATTATTCGCGCGGTGTTGAGAACTCGCTGAACGACATCATGCAAGGCATCCGCAACGTGTCCGAGATGCGCCGCGCCGAGGGGCTGGATTTCCCGATCATCATCAAGCCCGTCGTGCACAGGCTGAACTTCCGCCGCCTGCCCGAAATGGTGGACTGGATCCAGCAGATCGGCGCCACCGCGCTGAGCTTCCAGCCGGTCGAGCAGGGCACGCAGGAGGTCGAGGATGAGCTGTGGATCGGCGAAAACGAGATGGACGATCTCATCAAGGTTCGCGACGAACTGCTGCGGCTGAAGCGCGAGGGCGCGCCGATCCTCAACGGCGAGGCGGTGCTGAAGGCCTGGCCGAACCACTTCCGCCGCGAGAAGGCGCCCAAGGAAGTGATGCCCTGCCGGGTTGGCATGCGCAACTACTTCATCCGTTCCGACGGCCGTCTCGAAGTCTGCTGGTTCTTCAAGCCGATCGGCAACGTCCGCACTCAGACCGCGCGCGAGATCTGGTACAGTGAGGAAGCCCGCACCCGCCGCAAGGAAACCATCGGCTGCGACAAGCTGTGCCTGTTCACGTGCCTGGCGCAGCGCACGCTTCAGGACAAGATGAAAATGGGCCTGACCCTGCTGGCCGGCAACAACGCCGCCTGACGCCGCAGCGGAGCGAACACGACAAAGCCCGGTCCGATGGATGGATCGGGCTTTGTTTTGATCTGTCCAACGTCAGGGATCGATCAGCCGGCGAACAATTTCCGGAACAGGCTGGCAGATTTCGGAAATCGTCCGTTGTCAATCTGCGTCGGCCACAATCCATCGACATCGAAATAGGCGGCGTAGGCGATCCCGGCGCGGTTGGCCGCGAACCAGTCGTGCATCAGTTGCACGAACTCGGCATTGTCACCGGCGTGACCGACACCCCACTCGGGATAACTCATCAGCTTGCCGCGCGCGGCGGCGAACTCGCGCTGCCATTGCAGACCGAATGGCGCCTTGAGATACAGGTTGGTCCAGCGCTCCGCCACCGAACCCTCGGATTTGAAATCGTAGACATCGAGCCCGACATAATCGACCACATCGTTGCCGGGATACGCGACGTCGGCCGGCGTATCCTGAGCTCCCCATCCGGGGCACCAGTCGAACTTGAGCTCGCCGGAATGGCGGCGGATGGTATCGACCACGCGGCGAAACGCCCTGACGTAGTCGTCCTCCTGCCCCTTGGCGAACCAGCCCATGCTGGAGATGTTCATCTCCCAGCCCAAACGAATGATTGCCTTGGGATGTGACTGTGCGATCGCGCGCCCGGCCGCCTCGAAGTCGGCATCGTGCAGGCCGCCTGCGACATCGGCGAGCGGTGTCCCCGTGATCGTCAGCGGCACTGACCAGACGACATTGCGCGCCGGATTGAGCTTCTTCCAGAGTCCGGGCACCCAATCGTATCCATGAAAATCCTCCCAGGTGTTCTGGCCGTAGAAGTCGACACCCAGCACGGACGACGGCGGCCGGTTCAGCCACTTCTCCCAGGCCTGCAGCATGTGCTCACGGCCGGTCTCACCCCAATTGACGAACGCGCCTGCGAACCGCGCCGGATCCGGACCGAGCTGCGGCACACGCGACGGCGCGGCCCTCGCGACGGTCAGTGCGCCCGCAGCAAGCGCCGCAAGGCCCAGAGCTGTCCGTCGCGTGATCCGGTTGTTTGCATCAGTTCGCATCGCGTGCTCCGATAAACTTCCCCGTGCCGACCGTACCAAAAGCGGACACCACTGGTTTGATAGATGTTCCGAAACGGACGAATGCCGTGGCCGGCGTGCGATCCACGGCGAGATCGCGCCGGATAACCCGTCCTTGGCCGTGCCTGCTCGCCGGCGTCGACGATGTCGGCTTGACCATTGCAATATCCGGGCAACAGGCGATCCGGCGCGAAAATCGCGCGTTCGCATGGTTACTTCGCATCTGTTAACCGGCGCGTCATGACGACGTTTACCGTTGATTAACCATCAGGCACCGCAGGCCGCACGCCCGAAATGTCCGGCACCGATTTTGCTGAATGACTGGCAAGCACATTTCTGGCGGCCGCGACGTGCCGCCCTGAAACGGTGTTGCCGGAGAGACTCTCGAGATGAACCCTGTCGCGTTGATGACTCCGACTTACGGGCGCGATCTTGAAATCTGCGCGCTGCTTTGCGAGAGCGTGGATCGCCACGTCACCTCTTTCTCCAAGCACTATCTGCTGGTTCCGGACTGCGACCTGTCGCTGTTCGCGCCGCTGGCGAGCGAGCGCCGCGTCATTATCCCGGCCTCCTCCTTTCTGCCCGACTGGCTCCGGCCGTTGCCGCGCATGATCCAGCGCAAGCGCCGCCAGTTCTGGTGGTCGCTGCGCGCCAAGCCGGTGAACGGCTGGCACGTCCAGCAGATCCTGAAGATCGCCGCCGCCATGGCGCTGCCCTGTGAGCGCTTCTGCATCCTGGATTCCGACATCGTGTTTTTCCGCGACCTCGACCTGGCGCAGTTTGAATATCCGAACACGATTCCGCTGCTGAAGATGGACGATGCGGTTACCGCCGACCAGCCGCGCCACTCGCGTTGGCTCGAGACCAGCCACCAGCTTCTCGGCCTGCCGACGCCGCCTTTCCCGGCTCCCGATTTCATCGGACACATCATATTCTGGGACAAGCAGACCACGCGGGCGCTCGCTGAACGCATCGAGGCCGCCACCGGCATGAGCTGGATCGAAGCGCTGTGCAAGACCCGCGAATTCTCCGAATATCTGCTGTACGGCTTCTT
Source organism: Bradyrhizobium genosp. P (assembly GCF_049949265.1). NCBI lineage: Bacteria > Pseudomonadati > Pseudomonadota > Alphaproteobacteria > Hyphomicrobiales > Nitrobacteraceae > Bradyrhizobium > Bradyrhizobium genosp. P. Next base: position 8,523,749 of record NZ_CP188195.1, read on the forward strand.
CGTGCAGAACAACGCCGCTTCCGCGACGCGTCACACCGTCGTGCCGAAGACGTCCTGCATCAGCTATTGGGACGACCCGACCCTGAGCAAGAACGAATTGAACGGGCTCCTGCTCCGCGCCGACAAGGATGACGTCGCGTTCTCGATCGCTTCGTTCTCCGGCACGCCGGTCGAGACGATCCGCGAGGTCGTCGCCGAGAGCGATGCCATTCTCGCGCCGGCCATCGCCGCTGAACCGGCGGGGGTCGCCGCCCTATGCTGATCGGACAGGCCAGCATCAATCTGACCGCCAACATCCTCTCGGCGTTGCTGGGACTGCTGAGCGTGTTCATCTTCACGCGGCTGTTCACGCCGCATGATTATGGCGTTTACCTGCTCGGAATCGGCTTCGCGTCCGTCATCTCCGTGTTCCTGGTCGGCTGGTTCCGCAACCTGATCCTGAGCGGGCACGCCCGCAACGACGGCACCGATGTCCGCGGCCTCGTCTTGTCCGGTTATCTGATCTGCTGCCTCACCGCACCGATCGCCTATGCGCTGGCACGCGTTGTCGGGCTCGACGTAACAGCCGCGTTGGCGACCGTCGCGCTCGCGGTCGCGATCGGCCTGTTCGAGCTGACCCAGGACCTGCTGCGCGCGCGCCTGCAGGCGCTCTCGGTCATGAGGGCAACGCTGGTCCGCGCGGGCGTTTTGCTTGGCTTCGGCATCGTCGTCGCACTGGTCAGCCCGACCGGCTTCCTGCTGTTATCAGCGGCCGCCGCCGCCTACCTCATCGCTGTTCTCGTCCAGTCGCGCAGCGCCTGGCGCGGCACGACGATCAAGTTCGACCGCGCCGATCTTTCCACACTCGCCCGGACCGGCCTGCCGCTGACCCTCTCGCTGACGCTGCTTGCGATCTCGAGCGTCACCGACCGCTTCGTGATCGCCAACCTGATCGGCGCCGCGGACGCCGGCAAATATGTCGCGGCGCTCGACCTTGTGCGGCAGACCCTGATGATGCCGGCGATGAGCATCGCAGCCGCGTTCTTTCCGATGGCCGTGCAGATCCACGCCAAGCAGGGAGACGCAGCGGTCAAGAGCCACCTTGCCGAATGCCTCGAACTGCTCGCCGGGATCACGCTGCCGGCCTGTCTCGGCTTTGCGGCGATCTCTCCGCATGTCGCCAACATCATCCTCGGCGTCGACTTCCGCGAGGTGGCAGCGCAGATCATGCCTGTTATCGCGGTGGCCGTGATCTTCCAGGTCCTGACACAGCAATATCTGCATGCCGGCTTCCTGCTGTCGGGACGCAATTCCTTTTACCTGATCAACACCGCCGCGATCATCGCCGCCAATTTGATCCTGTCCTACGTCCTGGTCAGCCATTACGGCACGATCGGCGCGGCGTGGGCGCGGCTCGGCGCCGATATCACAGGCTTTGCCAGTGCCCTCGTGCTCAGCCGCTTCGCCTTCCTGGTCCCGATCCCGCTCGGACGGCTGGCACTGATCGTGATCGCAGCGCTCGCCATGGTTCTCGCTGTCGGAGCATTGGACCGCACGCTGCATGCCGCCGATCTCCCGGTCAGCATCGCGCTGATCGGTGCGGGGCTCGCGGTTTATGCCGGGCTGTGCTGGCTGTTCGACATCGCGCGCCTCCGCGGAAGACTGAGGCAGGGCCTGATCATGGCCCGCACAAAGTTTGCAAACGGCAATATTGGATGAGCCAATGACCAAGACCTTTGCGATCGATACGCTTGATGCCCGGATGGTCCAGATCAAGACACTGGCCCCCGTCGTACCAATCCATCCGGAATCGTTGCTCGCGCTGCCGCCCGGCGAGGCCAAGCAGAGCTTGTTGACAGTCCATAGCATCCTCGAAGCCAGGCTGCCGGACGGACCGCTGTCGATCTACGAAGCCGGCGGCGGCTCGACCAGCTACTTGCCGCTCGACGTGCTGCATCGCGCACATGTAACCGTCGTCGATATCGACGAAGATCAGATCCGCAACAACAGCTATGCGCAACGGCCGATCCTCGGCGACATCCAGACCTATCGCTTCGCACCGCACAGCTTTGATCTGATCATCTGCTACAACGTCATCGAGCACGTACCCGACGTCGAGGCCGTGCTGACCGGCTTCTGTACTGCGCTGAAACAGGACGGGCTGCTGCTGATCGGCGCACCGAATCCGAAGTCGCTGTCGGGCATCGTCACCAAATACTCGCCGCACTGGTTTCACGTCTGGTTCTACCGCCATATCCGCGGCGAGAAGAAAGCCGGACTGCCGGGCGAAGCCCCCTTTCCGACCCATTTCCATCCGCTGGTCACGCTCGCAAATCTCGAGGCCTTTGCGGGCCGGCAAGGATTGCAGGTCATCTACCGGAAGAAGTACGAGAGCCCGCGCTATCCCGAGATGCGCCGCCGCAAGCCGATGATCGCCGCGCTGATCGACACCGCAGCAAGGATCATGAATGCGGCGCTGCCCGGCAAGATCGACGTCCGGCGCGGCGACTACCATGTGATCTTGCGAAAGCTGTAACAATGAATGCTCTGTGGTCAGAAGCCAGGGTCAAGGTCAGCCATCGGTTGGCGATGCATGTGCAGGTCGAGCACTTCCGGCTGAACAATGCCTCGCCGATGGTGACGTTCACCTTTGACGATCTGCCGAAGAGCGCCGCAACGATCGGCGCCGATGTCCTCGAGTCCTATGGTTCCCGCGGCACGTTCTACGTATCCGGCGGCCTGGTCGGCCTCGACACGCCGGATTGGGCGAGCGGCAGCGCCGACGACGTGGTCTCGCTGCATCGTCGTGGCCACGAGGTCGGCTGCCACACGTTCTCGCATCGCCGCGCATGCGACCTCGATGAGACGTCGCTGGCCGGCGAAATCGCGCGCAATCGCACTTATTTTCACTCGCTCGACCCGACGATGTCGATCGAAACGTTCGCCTACCCGTTTGGGTACGGCTCTTACGCGCGCAAGCATCAATTGAGGTCCGAGTTCCTTACCTGCCGCAGCATCGTGCCGGGCGTAAATAGCGGCGAGGCCGACCTGCAGTTCCTCCGCGCCATGCCCCTGATCGACCGCCAGATGACCCGTGAACGGATCGATCAGGCTTTCGACGAGGCGCGGAGCACTAACGGTTGGTTAATTTTCTACAGCCACGACGTCGCCGACCGGCCGAGCCTCTATGGCTGTTCGCCCGACCTCATGACCTACGCGCTGGAGGCGGCGGCGCGACGGGGCATCCCGGCGCTGACCATGGCGGAGGCATTCAGATGCGCCCGCGGTTAAACGCTTTGTTTGCCTTTCTGGTGAATAGTCCCTCAATGGGTATGGTTAATTTTTCGTGTTGCGTCTTATTCGCGTTGTCGTCCCGCGCGCGTTGCGTGACCCGTCAAATGACCCCTCAGCCGATGCGTGCAGCCAGTTCGAATGGAAGCTGGGGTTGATGCTGAACTATGACCAGCCGATAGGCCGGGCGAAGCCGGAGCCTCTCCACGCCGCGGCGCCGGCGGGCTTCAGCGTGCTCGACCTGGTGCGGCTGCTGTGGGAGCGCAAGGTCGCGATCGTATCGACTGCCCTGATCTGCGCCTGCATCGCGGTCGCGATCGGCAAGAGCCTGACGCCGAAATACACCGCGAGCGCCCAGCTCTATGTCGACCCGCGCGAATTGCAGCTCGTCGAGCGCGAGCTGACACCGCGCGCCCAGGACGTTTCGGGTCTCTCGATGGTGGTTGAGAGCCAATCGCGCCTGATTACGTCCAACAATGTGCTGCTGCAGGCGATCCGCAACACCGATCTCGTCAAGGATCCCGAGTTCGGTGGCGGCGCCGCGACCAAAGGCATCTTCGCATCGCTGCTCGGCCTGTTCGGTATCGAGCCGAAGGCGACCGCGGAGGAGCAACAGCAGATCGAGATGAACACCCTCGATACGCTCAACCGCCATATCAACGTCAAGAAGACCGACCGCACCTTCATCGTCGACATCGACGTCTGGTCGCACGACCCGGCGAAAGCCGCGATGCTCGCCAACGCGATCTCCAGGGCCTATCTCGCCGAGTCCAAGCAATCGCAGGCCTCCGCCGCCCGCCGCGCCACCACCGACCTGTCCAGCCGGTTGAAGGAGCTGCAGCAGCGGCTCCGCAACGCGGAAGAGGCACTTTCGACCTACAAGGCACAGAACAATTTCGTTGGCTCCCAGGACAATCAGATCAGCGACCAGCAGCTCTCCGCCAGCAACCAGCGGCTGGCCGCGGCACGCGCGCTGACGCTCGACGCCCAGGCCAAGTACGACCAGATCGAGGCCAGCCGCCGTGGCTCGACCGATCCAGGCGCGATTCCCGAAGCGCTGCAGTCGCCGACCATCGCCAATCTGCGTTCGCAATATGCCGATGCCAAGAAGCGGCAGGCCGAACTGCAGGGTGAGTTGGGACCGCGGCACCCGGCGCTGCGCCAGATCGACCAGCAGGTCGAGGACCTGCGCCGCACCATCAAGGAAGAGATCGAGCGCTATGCGCAGGCCGCCAAGAACGACCTGACCCGGGCCCGCGACTTTGAAGCGTCGTTGAACAAGGCGCTGGACGTTCAGAAGCGCCAGAGCGTGCAGATGAGCCAGGCGTCGGTCCGCCTGCGCGAGTTCGAGCGTGAGGTCGATGCGAGCCGCGATGTTTATCAGTCCTTCCTCAAGCGTTCGCGTGAAACCGAAGAGCAGGAGAGTCTCAACACCTCCAGTGCCCGGGTGATCGGCGATGCCACCATTCCGCAGCGCCGCGCCTTTCCGCCGGCGATGAGCCTGCTGGCGATGATCGGCTTCATGTTCGGCGGCCTCGCTGCCGCTGCCTGGATCGTCGCCGCCAATCAACTGACGCCCGGCGCCGATCCGGTCAGGCCCAGGGTTCAGCCGAAGGAGGATACGGTGCCGGAGCGACAGCCCGTCCCGGCGGCGGCGAAACCGTCGGTCATCCCACGGCCAACGGCACAGCCCGCAGTCGGTCTGATCGAGAAACCTGTCATCGCCGAACTGCAGGAGTCCGACGTCGTGCGCACGCTTGGTGGAATCCTGTTCGGCGGCAACATCGCCGACGTCACGCGATTCGGCTGGCCGACCCTGCGCACCGGCACTACCGCGTTCGCGACCACGATGTGGGAGATGTGCGCGGCGCTGGCCAAGAGGACCAATCCGGAGGGCCTCATCGTGGTGGCCCTGATCGGCACCGACGGCGATCATGATCGCAGCGTCGTTGCGCTCAACGTTGCGCTTGCGGCGGCGCGCCGTGGCGCCAGGGTCCTGATGATCGATGCTGATGGCGCAAGCCGTACCCTGTCGAACAAGGTCGCGCATTTCGGCACGCCGGAACCAAGCCGTCTCGGCTGGCTCAGCATCGGCAGCAAGGCCGCTCGCGCGGTCAACACAGCGAACGGCATCACGATCCTGCCGACGATCCATGGCAGCGGTACCAAGGCCGGCGAGGCGATCCGCAAGGCAATCGCCCAGACACGCTCAGCCGGCGGCTACGACCTTGTGATCCTGGACGGTCCCGCGATGCCGTGGAGCACGGCGGAACGCAAGCTGCTCGAGTTTGCCGACGGCCTCGTCGCGGTGCTGCCGGCCGAGCGCGATATCAACGACTGCATGGAAGGCATCATCGCCGCGCTCGGTGGCACGCAACGCAAGCTGATCGGCGTCGTCCTCAACGAGCTGAACCCCGGCATCATCGCCCCTGAGCGCAGCAAGCAATACGCGTGACTGCCGCGTGCATCGGCGATCACTGCCGTCACAGCGGCTTGATCTGCACCTTGCGGAATTTGACCACGCCGGAGCCGTATTGCAGCGCGACGTAGCCGCTCGCATGCTTGGCATCCTGCGCGTCGACGGTCTTCTGACCGTTGAGCGTCACGACGAAGTGCGGACCCTGCGCCGTGATTTCATAGACGTTCCATTTGCCTGCCGCCTTCGGCATCGGATCGACCTTCGCGACGTCGACGATGGCGCCGGTGCCGTAGCTGGGGTCCGGTCGCTTGTCGAAAATGTTGACCTCGTAGCAGCCTTTGCCATCGACCTTCTTGTCGGACTCGCAACGAATGAAGATGCCGCTGTTGGCCTCCTCGTCGACCCAGAACTCCGCCCTGATCTGGAAATCCTTGTAGGGGGTCTTGGTAACGAGATAGGCGATATCCTTGCCGTCGAGCTTGTCCACCACCAACTCACCGTTCTTCATCGTCCAGTTGGCCTTGCCGACCTCGTCCCAGTCGCCCTTCGTCGTGCTGTCGAACAGCGTGACCCAGCCGTCAGCGCCGGACGCGGCGGTGGAAAATTGCAGCGCGGCTGCACCGATCAAAAGACCGGCCGCGAGTGTCGACAAATGCTTCATGAAGGTCGTCCTCCCGTTTGTTTTGGTTGGCGCGCAACCTAGCATCGCCGCGCGCGACGTAAATCCCGTTTTTCATGTTGCAGCTGCGTTTTGCGACGTTCCGGTTGTCGTATGCTCTGGTCACAGATGCGCGAGCGCATCTTGCGCCGCCGGAACGAGAGCGGCTAGCATCGTCATAACGACACGAAGCGCCAGTTGCTGAACGGCGCCAATCCGGCGGGAGGATACGATGACGGCGTCGAACCGATCCTGGCGGTATCTGATGTTGCCGCTCGCCTTTGCCGGCACACTGAGCATCAGCTCCGCCGCCGAGCTCAATCCCGCCGCAGTCACCTACAAGCTGCCGGACCAGATCCCCTGGGGACCGGTGGATGCGCGCGGCGGACAGAGCGCCGTCGTGGTCGGCGATCCCGCGAAGCCCGGATTCTACATGGTCTACACCAAGTGGACCAAGGGCGATCACTTCAGCCACCCGCACTTCCATCCCAACGACCGCTATATCGTGGTGCTGCAGGGCACCTGGTGGGTCGGCTCGGGCCCGAAATTCGACCCCGAGCACGGCACCGTACCGATGCCGGCCGGCAGCTTCGTCACCCATTACGGCAAGCAGGTGCATTGGGACGGCGCCAAGGACGAAGACGCGGTGTTGCTGATCACGGGCGAAGGGCCGGCAACATCGACAGCGGTGGAGCAGAAGTAACGGCCGAGCGCATGCGGCCGTTCGCAGCACGATCGGCGCATTGCACGGATTGAGGGCGCTGATATCATCGAGGGCCATGAGAGGCCGATCGATGCATCCCGCCGCCAAGTTGCAATTTGCCCGCATCGTCGACGAGTTCGTGCGCTGGCGCGCGATTGCCGAACCAGAGCGGCCGCCGGCTCCGGCCTGGTGGTGGGGCCCGGCGTTCGAGATGCGCGACGCCGCCGAGACGCTGCCACCCCGCTGGTGCCGCCAGCTTCGCCTGAATGACGGTGCGAGCTTTGCGGACGGCGCCGCGGCGCTGCGCCGCACACTGGCCGACCAGACCCTCGTGCCCTGGCCTTATGATTTCTCGCGCATGGTGGCATCCACCGATTCCGATGTGCGCGACCTCCACGTGCAGCCGTCAGACGACAGCGCGTTTCCACCCTGAGCCCGGCTCGACATCGGCCGCGGCCGCATCGTCCAGCGCCGGCTGCAGCGGCGGCGAGGCCAATTCCAGTGACGATGTCAGGAGTTCCGCAAGATCGCGCGGCGGCAACGGCTTTGAGAACAGGAAGCCCTGCATCTCGTCACAGGCATGCGCTCGCAGGAACTCGCGCTGCTCGGAGGTCTCGACGCCTTCGGCAATGATAGTCATGCCGAGCGCCTTGCCCATGCTGATGATCGCCTGCGCGATCGCAACGTCTTCGGAATCGTTGGGCAGGTCGCGCACGAAGGAACGGTCGATCTTGATGGTGTCGATCGGGAACTGCTTCATCAGCGACATCGACGAATAGCCGGTGCCGAAATCATCGATCGCAAGCCGAATGCCGCGGTTCTGGATCGCGTCGAGCACGCGGATCGCCCGCGGCACGTTGCGCATCACCATGCTCTCGGTGACCTCGAGCTGCAGCAGCACCGGCGACATGCCGCTGTCGAGCAGCGCCGCGTCGATATCGTCGAGCAGATGCGGATCGGCGAATTGCCGCGGCGAGAGGTTGACCGCCATGGTGACCGGCTTGAGGCCGCGGCGCTGCCACGCCATATTCTGCGCGCAGGCTTCCTTCAGCACCCAGCGGCCGATCGGTACGATCAGCCCGGTTTCCTCGGCCAGCGGAATGAACTGCCCCGGCGTGATCTGGCCGAGTTCCGGGTGGCTCCAGCGCAGCAGCGCTTCGACACCGCTGATCTGTCCGCTCGCCATATCGACCTTGGGCTGATAGTGCAGCGAGAACTGACTGCGCTCGAGCGCCCGGCGCAGCGCGTTTTCCAGCGTCAGCCGCTCGATCGACTGCGCCTTGATCTCCCTGGAGAAGAAGCGGAAGCCGTTCTTGCCGTCCTCCTTGGCGAGATACATCGCCATGTCGGCGTTCTTGGTCAGGCTCTGCACATCAGAGCCGTCGGCGGGATAGGTCGCAATCCCGATCGAGGCCGTGGTGTGACACTCATGTCCGCTGAGCTGCAGCGGCTCACTGAGCGCTGCCAGAAGGACGTTCGCGACGCGCTCCACATCGGATCGTTCCGCGGCCTCCTCCAGGATCACGACGAATTCGTCGCCGCCGAGCCGCGCCACGACGTCGCTGGCGCGCAGCGATCCGCGCAGCCGGTCGGCGATCGCCACCAACAGCATGTCGCCGGCATCGTGCCCGAGCGAGTCGTTGATCACCTTGAAGCGGTCGAGGTCGATGAACAGCACCGCGAACTGCCGCTGGTGGCGGTCCGCCGCTTCGATCGCGTGACGCAGCAGCTCGTTGAACATTTCCCGGTTGGGCAGATTGGTCAGGCTGTCGTGCGAGGCGAGATATTCGATCCGCTCGTCGGCCTTGTTCTTTTCGTCGGTACGATCGAAGCTTTCCAGCGCGAACGCCAGATTGTCGGCGAGGCGTTGCAAAAGCTCGGCGAACTCCGGCGTGAAGGTGTCCTTCTCGGCGGCCACGAAGATCATGACGCCGACGACCTGGCCGCGGACCACAAGCGGAAAGGATGCACCGGACTTCGTCCCATCGAGACGGGCTCTCTCATGGAAGGCCGCCGTGTCCGGATCGGCAGAGTAATCGTTGATGATGCAGGCCTTGCCCGAGCGGAAGGCCCTGCCGCAGCCGCCGCGCCCTTCGGGGTGTGCCTCGTTGATCGAGAGCGTTACCTGGCGTGCGCCCTCCGCGGCCGGTCCTGCGATTGCGACGATCTCGAGATAGTCGCTGGCGGGCTGCGCCAGCGCGATCGTGGTGGAGGTGAACTTGCCGCCGGTCGCCGCCGCCTCGCAGACCAGCCGATACAGCTCGGCGCGGGACTTCGCCCGCATGATCGCCTCATTGGTCGCGCTCAGCGCCGCGAACATGCGCGACAGCCGCTCCTTCTGCTCGTCAGCCCGGGCCTTTTCGTCGACGCGATCGAAATTGCCGAGCGCAAAGGATACGTTCTCGGCGAGCCTCTGCAGCAGCGCCATCATCTCCGGGCTGAACGTGCCGAACTCGCCGGACAGGAACACCAGCGCGCCGATCGCTTCGCCGTTCTTGAGCAGCGGCAGCGCCGCGCCGGACTTGCTGCCGCTGTCGCGGACGACCGGGTAGACATGCGAGTCTGGCCCGAAATCGCTGAGATAGTCGTTGCTGATGCAGGGCCTGCGGGTGCGGATCGCGACGCCGGTCAGGGTCTGACCCTCGGGACGCGAGGCATCGGCCGACAATATCACCTCCCGGGCACGGACGCGGTCCGGACCCGAGGCGGCCACGTTGTCCAGGAAAGTTTCGCCCGGCCGCACCAGCCTGATGGTGGCCGAGATGAACTGGCCACCGACCGCCGCCGCGTCGCAGACCAGGTCGAACATTTCAGCGCGGGATTTCGCCCGCATGATCGCCTCGTTGGTCGCACTCAGTGCGGCAAACATCCGCGTCAGGCGCTCCTTCTGCTCTTCCGTCCGCGCCTTCTCGTCGGCGCGATCGAAGCTGCCGAGCGCAAAGGACACGTTATCGGCGAGCCGCTGCAACAGCTCGGCGAATTCGGGTGAGAATGTGTTGCGCTTGGCTGAGATGAACAGCATCACCCCGACCGGCTCGTCGTCGACCAGCAACGGAAACGCCGCACCGGATCGTGCGTCCTGGCGGTCGATGACATCGCGGAATGCGCTGTCGGCGACATCGCTCAGGAAGTCGTTGTTGATGCAGGCCCGCCGCGAGCGGAACGCCCTGCCGCAGACCCCGCGGCCCTCGGGGCGCACTTCATTGCGCGCGACGTTGAGACGACGCGCGTTGTCTGCGGTCGGCCCCGCGACCGCCATCATTTCCATGAAATCGTCGCCGGGCTTGGCCATCAGAATGCTGGTCGAATTGAAGCCGCCGCCATGGGCCGCCGCCGCGCAGACCAGTTCGAACATCTCCAGACGCGATCTCGCACGCATGATCGCTTCGTTGGTCGCGCTCAACGCCGCGAACATCCGCGACAGCCGTTCCCGCTCGGCGTCAGCCCTGGCCTTTTCGGTGGCACGGCCGAAATTGTCGAGTGCGACCGACACGTTCTCCGCGATCCCTGCGAGCAGCGCGATGATCTCCGCATCCGCGGCCCAGGAATTACCGATGAAGAAGGTGAGGATGCCGACGCTGTTGCCAAACCGGGTCAGGGGAAGTGCTACGCAGGCCATCAGGCCGCTGCCGCGGGTTTTTGCCTGCGACGAGCTGTCCGTTTTCGGGATGTCACTCTGGATGCAGGGCCGCTGGGTCCGGAACGCCTCCCCGCAGATGCCCTTGCCGTAAACGCTGTCCGGATCGGTCGAGAAGCGGGTTTGCGTGATCAGCTCGATCGCCTCGCCGGTGCCGGCGACGGGCTCGAGCCAGTGCGTATCGGGCTCGGCCAGCAGCACCACACTCGCAAAGGATTTGCCGCTGAACACCCCCGCATCGCACACCCGTTGATACAGGTCATGCTCGGTCTTGGCGCGAAGGATCGCTTCGTTGGTCGCGCTGATGGCGCCGAACATGCGGTTCAGCCGGCGCATCGCCCGCTCGCCGCTCTTGCGCGAGGCCTCATGGTCGAAATTGTCGAGTGCAAAGGACATGTTTGCCGCCATGCGCTCGAGCAGCGAGACGATCTCCGCGCCGAGCGAATGCGGCTCGCGCCGCGTCACCATGAAAACGCCGACACAGCGCCCGTTGCAGATCAGCGGCATCGCCGCGGACGCGCCGATGCCGGCGGCGGCCGCTCCGCCGCGCCAGGCCGCCGAACAGGCTTCGTTGACATAGTCGTTGCTGACGTAGGCCTTCCGGGCGCGGAACGCCCGCCCGGCGACGCCCTCGCCTTCGGGTGTGTTGGCGATGATGGAAATGCTGATGCTGCGCAGCCGGGCGACGTCGTCGCCGAAGCCGGCCGCGAATTTCAGCAGGGCGGTATCCGGCTCCAGCAAAAAGACCGTGGCGGCCAGGAAGTCCCCGCTTGAGAAGGCGGCTTCACAGACCTTGCCGTACAGTTCTTCCAGTGATTTTGCATACAGGATCGCTTCGTTGGTGGCATTCAACGCCGCGAATGTACGTCCGATGCTCGACTGCACGATCCCTGAGGCCCCCGGGGCCGCCCCCTTCAATCTGGGCCGGAACCATGCCCGCGAGAGGCCTAAGTCGAGGTTAGTATATCCGGCAAGTTGCGAGTCAAAGTAAACGCTTGACCAACAACGGCGACCCTTTTCCGGAGAATTACGGAGCCGTCTGTGCCAGGCTGAGGCGTCGATGCCAATGGCGGCCAAATTCCGCATCACGACCGCACCCGTTCCGCACTGTGAAATCGACCTCACGAGCACCCTGCTCCCGGTATGGCCGTCCGCATTTTCTGCCCTTGCTCCCCCCGCGGCGCTCTGAAAGCATGATGCCAACTACAGCAAGCAAGACCCGCCCATCACGCGGGCAGACCGGGAGGAAATCCCATGCCGATCGTCCAGGCCGACCGTCTCACGCGCATCGGCGCGGCGCTCTTGAAAGCCGCCGGCGCATCGGAGGAGGAGGCGAACGCCGTCGCCTCCGGCTGCGTCAACGCCAACCTCGCCGGCCATGACTCGCACGGCATCATCGCGATCCCGACCTATATCGACCGGATCAAGGCCGGCCACATCGTGCCCGGCGCCGAATGGACCATCGTGCAGGAGACGCCGACCACCACCGTGATCGACGGCCACTGGGGGTTCGGCTTCCACGTCAACGCCAAGGCGATGGAGATGACGATCAACAAGGCGAAGACCGCCAATGTCGCGGCTTGCACCGTGTTCCGGCAGAGCCATGTCGGCCGGCTTGCGCATTATCCGCTGATGGCGATGCGCGAAGGCATGATCGGGATTGCGGCGGCCGATTCCGGCCGCTCGCCGAAACATGTGGCGCCGTTCGGCGGCCGCGAGGCCCGGCTCGGCACCAACCCGATCTCGATCGCGGTGCCCTCCGATCTCGATGCGCCGTTCTATCTTGATATGGCGACCTCGGCGGTGGCCGCCGGCAAGATCCAACTCGCAGTCGCCCGCGGCGAGACGATCCCGAAGGGCTGGATCATCGATGCCGAAGGGCGCGACAGCACCGACCCGAAGGATTACCGCAAGGGCGGCGCGCTGCTGCCGCTCGGTGGCAGCGAGGGGTACAAGGGTTCGGGCCTTGCCGCGATGGTCGAGGTGCTGTGCGGACTGCTCACCGGCCTCGGCTTCGGCGTCGAGCCGACCGGCCGGCACAACGACGGCTGCTTCATGGCGGTGTTCAACGTCGCGGCCTTCCGACCGCTCAAGGACTTCAAGCGCGAGGTCGCCGACTTCGCCCGCTACCTGAAATCGACCCCGCCGTCGGAGGGTAGCCGCGGTGTGTTCTATCCGGGCGAGGTCGAATTCATCCGCGAGCAGCAGCGACGCAAGGACGGCATCGAGATCGAGGACGCCACCTGGGAGAAGCTGAAGGCGCTCGCCAGCGACTACAAGCTCGCCCTCGACCTTCACTGACACCGGCGCAGCGGCGGCCACGGGAGAACAGCATGACACGGCAAATGGCGATGGTCGGCTTTTTGCAGGCCCAGAACTGCACCAACCTGCCGGGCTCATGGCGCCACCCGGACTCGCGCGACGATTCGATGTCGGCGGATTACTACCAGGAGATCGCGCGCATCCTGGAGGCCGGCAAGTTCCACATGGCGTTCTTCGACGATCGTCTGGCGATGCCGGACCGCTACGGCAACGATCACGCCCACACCGTCGAATACGGCATCCGCTGTGTGAAGATGGACCCGATCGTGGTGCTGACCACGATGGGCATGGTGACCTCGAAGCTCGGCCTCGCCTCGACCGCGTCCACCACCTATTTCGAGCCGTTCGATGTCGCTCGCCGTTTTGCGACCCTCGACCTGATGACGGACGGGCGCGCCGCCTGGAATGTGGTGACCTCGGTCAATGACGGTGAAGCGCTCAACATGGGCCGCGAGCAGCATCTCGAGCACGATCACCGCTACGACCGCGCCGATGAATTCATGGAGGTGGTGCTCGGCCACTGGGATGCCTGGGAAGACGGCTCGCTGCTCATCGATAAGACGAGCGGCCGCTTTGCCGATCCGACCAAGGTGAAGCGGCTCGACCACAAGGGCGCGTTCTTCACCTCGCGCGGCCCGTTCACTGTGCCGCGCTCGCCGCAGGGCCATCCTGTCGTCATCCAGGCCGGCGCGTCCGGCCGCGGCCAGCGCTTCGCGGGACGCTGGGGCGAGGTGATCTTCACCGCCGCGCGCAACCTCGCCAATGCCAAGCAGGGCTATGAAGCCATCCGGGGCGAAGCCGCCAAGGCCGGCCGCGATCCCGACCAGATGTTCCTCTGCAATCTGATCACCCCGGTCGCTGGCGCCACCAAGGCCGAGGCCGAGGACAAGATGGCCGTGATCCAGAGGCTGCCGCTCGAGATCGACGCGCTGTCGCTGCTCGCCGAAGGTCTCAACTTCGACTTCGGCGCCAAACCGATCGACGAGCCGCTGACGACGGAGGAATTGCAGGGCATGCAGGGTATGATCGGCATCCGCGACGGCGTGTTGCGCACCTCCGGCAAGACCAATCCCTCGACCCGCGACTTCATCACCTTCTCCGGCCGTGGGCAGGTGCAGGACGCGATCGTCGGCGGCCCGAAGGAGATCGCCGACCGGCTCGAGGAAATGTTCGTCGGCCGCGGCTGCGACGGCTTTGTCGTCGCGGCAAGCTATGTGCCGGGCTCCTACGCCGATTTCGTCAACCATGTCGTGCCCGAGTTGCAGCGCCGCGGCCTGTTCCACAAGGAATACGCCGGCAAGACGCTGCGCGAAAATCTCGGGCTCAAGCGCCCTGCCGCCGGGGCCTGGAAGACCCCCGCGCAGGCCGCAGAATAGAAGGACATCATCATGCGCTGGCTCAAATTCACTGCCGCAGGCAAGACCTCCTGGGGCCTCGTCGAGGGCGTCAGGGTCACGACCGTCAGCGGCGATCCGTTTGGCGAATGGACCAGGACGTCGCAAACGCATGCGCTCGACGATGTCAAAATCGAGCTGCCGCTGATCCCGCGCACCTTCTACTGCGTCGGGCTGAACTACCTGAAGCATCTGAAAGAGGCCGCCGACAAGGCGGGAACAGTGCCAAACATTCCGGACCGTCCCGAGATCGGCTACCGCGCGCAGAACGCGCTGATCGCCCATGACGAGGACGTCGTGATCCCGGCCAGCGCGACCGAGAAGATCCATTACGAGGGCGAACTCGTCGTCGTGATCGGCAAGAAAGCGAAACATCTCACGGAAGCCAATGCGATGGATTGCGTGTTCGGCTACACCATCGGCAACGACGTCTCCGAGCGCACCTGGCAGAAGGCCGATCGCAGCCTGTGGCGGTCCAAGAACGCCGACACCTTCAAGCCGATGGGCCCGTGGATCGAGACCGCCGTCGATCTCGACACCATGGAGACCGCGATCCGTGTCAACGGCAAGGAGACCGGCCGCTTCCACACCAACGACATGATCTTCGGCATCGTGCCGTTCCTCGTCGAGCTGACCAAATATTTCACGCTGTGGCCCGGCGACGTGATCTGGATGGGCACCGACGGCGCCTCGCCGGATCTGAAAGCGGGCGACGTGGTGGAGATCGACATCACCGGCATCGGGACGCTGCGCAACAGGTTTGTGCGGGAGAAGATCTAACGGCCAACACTCCGTTAGACCCGTCATCCTGAGGCGCTCGCGAAGCGAGCCTCGAAGGATGCGCGGCCGGTGCCCGTACATCCTTCGAGGCTCGCAAGAGCTCGCACCTCAGGATGACGGGGTTGGTGTGATTCACCGTCACCTCCGCGGTGTCATCACCCGCGCATGCGCATGCGGGTGATCCAGTATTCCAGAGACAGTCGTGATTGAGCCGATGGGCCGCGGCGTACTGGGTCGCCCGGTCCCAGTGCGCAATTGCGCACAAGGCCGGGCGATGACACCGTGAACGGAGACGCAGCTTCGCATTCTCGCGACATGATTGGCCCGAGCTTTGCATTTCGTTTGCCCTCTCATCTTGAAGAGGGCGCAGGGAAAGCCGGGTGCCGATCGCACCCATGGGCCCGGTGCAACAAAAAGCACCGGGGTAGGACCACAGGTGTAACCGGGAACTCCCGGCTTTCCCTGCGCGATGGTTTTACGGCTTATACGTGCTCTCCCCGGTGAGACTGGGCTTGCTTGTCACCGCCGTCAGCAGGGACGTTAGTCCTCGCTGATGAGACACCTGCCACTAGGGCGTCAGGCCTGCACGACTTCGCCGTCCGCTTCATGCGCACTCGTCTGTTGCGCAATCCGCGTCCACCGCATCCCACCGCGCGTTCGTGACGTGCGCTCGCCCCTCATTCGGGTGGGACGGGCGGATTCATACACTGAGTTGCCCTTCTGATAAATAGAAATGTTTTTAACGCGAGGGCTTGCGCCGTCGGGCAAATCAGGGCTAAGGGGGCACCGCGCTTCGACCCGGCGCATGGCCCTGCATCTGCCTCGGCGATCAACGGACGTGGGGAGAGAAGCGCCCGAGTGCGTTCTTGAACGGCTTGGCGCGATGATAGACGAACGAAATCATCGATCCGGCCAGGGAACGAGACGACGTGAAATTGCGCAGGCAGGTTTCCTCGACGCGGAACAGCGATTTGTACCCGGTATTTCCGAGCCCGAGGTCGAGGCGATGCAGACCGTGATCGAAGCGGAATTTGATCACACGATAGATCAACTGCATGCCGATCGAGTATTTGCCAAATCTCTGCATGTCGGAGCCGATCAGGACGGCGTGAAACTCGTCCTCGCAGGCCGGCCCGAACAGCACGGCGACCGGCTCGCCGTTGAGATAGCTGACGTATGTCATCGCGTCGCCGGAAGCCAATCCTGCGACAGCATAGTCGCAGTAGAATTGTTCATAGACAGGGTTGTCGAGAAAATCTCCGTCAAATCGGCCGTCGCGGGCGGATTTGAGAAATCTGAATGCGTCGCGAACTTCGGCTTCGGATTGCGCGGGCCGGAGTTCGTAGGAGCCAAAGTCGCGTTCAATCTGCCGCCCCAGCCGTCGAAGCTCATTGGAATATTTCTTGCTGATCGTCTGGCGTTGCCAAACCTCGAAATCGGCGCCGGTTTCGCTATGGTAGGCCGCGTTCTCGTTGGCGCTGGCAACCGTTTTCCTGAACAGTCTGCGGGCGTCGAAACCATCGTGGCGGACCTTGCGGAAGATCAGCAGGTCCGCGACGTCGAGCAGCCGGTCGATCCGGTCGATGACGGATGGATCCGCAGCGAGGATTTCCAGCATCGCCGGATCGGCGACGATGGCGTTGTAGTCGGAGACACCGAAATCCGCGGGCATCAGCATCGACAGCCCCCTCGACCGTTGCAGGACCAGGGGAATGACCGCAAGAAGTTCGTGGTCGAGATTGCGGATCGTCAACGTATATTGCCTGGCCGACAGATGCGGCATCAGCTTGCGGTGGACGGCATCGAGCCATGACGGCGACTGGAAGACTGTCGCGCGCCCGAGGTTGTGAAAGGCACAATATTCGGCTGACCGGAAATCAAATTCAGGCTCAATGCCGATCTGCGCGTCGGTCGGAAGCAAATTTCGGTTAGGCGCCAACATTTGAACCGCCCTTCGGATCCGGCCGGCGACGGCTCATGACAGCAGGCTCATGACAGCGCGAGGCGCCCGTTTGGGCTTTCGGGCGCAATGCGGAAATCCCGGTCCTTAACGACGTCTCCCTCGATTTGCCGGCCCATCTTCTTCCAGAGCAACGCCGCCGCGGCCTTTGGGTAGACGTGCAATCCGCGATCGCTCGTCGAGGTGTTCTGCATTCCGAGCGTACGGCGCAATACTCCATTTCCGTAATTCACCGCGTAGGCGTTCCAGGTCGACCGCGTCCAGTGCTCCATGGTTACGGATATGTTCAAGCAATCATGATTCTCGACCTTGTGCGGCGCATAGAGCGGCCACGTCAGCATCTCGCCCGGGTGAAGGTCGTAAGCGGTCGCGAATTCGTCGAACCAGGCTCGATAGGGCATGTCTTCGTTGGTCTCGCGCAGCAGTATCTTCTCGATGTTCTGCGACGGCATGAAAACGTCCGAGCGCGGATAGACGAACACGCGTTTGACGCCGGAAATCTGCCAGAGCGACTGCCCCTGAATATCAGCGTGATAGGGAACCTTTGCATTCGGCGAAGAGACCAACACGCCGATATTCCGCTTGAACGTCTTGAAGCCGCTCATCCGTACCTCGAATTCCGAGAATATCCGGTTGAGCAGATCGTTATACTCGGGCGCCCAATCCATAATTCGCCGTATGTTCATCCACATGCGGCCCTTCTCGATCGCTTCAATCGCCTGAAGCCCCGAGCTGTCGCCGAGTTCGCCGTAGATTCGCTTGGGCGTCTCTCCATCGAAGCTGATCGATTCGAGTCCGAGGTGCGATTTTGGGCAGCGCTCGATCAGCTTGCCGACGCTCTGCCGTGTGAACAGCTCACTCTCGGCCAGACGGTGCCGAAGCTTGATCGCGTGCTGGCCAAACAGACGCTCATGCTGAGCCTGCCAATCGACGATGATGTCGTGGCTCGTATTCATCGAATTCATTCTTGATGCTCCAGCCGGGCCGACCGCCAAATTCCCGGATTTCAAGATGGCTCAGACGAACCTATGTGTTTTTGCGTTCGCGATAAATGCGACTGACTTTGGTAAACGCGGTTGAGGTTAACGCGAGCAAACAGCGGAATGCTCGCGCCGCGAGTTCCGGATCGTTCAAGTTTTATCTAATCCGTTAAGGGCCTGTCGCAACGCGGCCGTCGACGGCCAGGGGCATCATGCCGGACTGTGAAGTTTTGCTACATAGCCGGTCAACATTATCGCGAATAGTCGCTCGCGGAAAGCAGCCTTACATCCGAGTTGCAAATCAGCAGCACCACCACGCGCACTGGCGTTCGCGATATCACGCCGGCCGTCGTGAGCGGAGAAATGGGATCGATGAAAGCAATCCGTCACACCGTTCTGGCACTCACCCTCACCCTGACAGGCGCCACCTCCATGACCGTTCCATCCCTTGCCCAAACACAAGCCACGTCACCCACGACCACCGGAGTGATGGTCATCCTGACTGTCAAGGCGGGCGTCAAACGCGAACAGGTCATGGCCGTCATGCCCGATGAAATCCGGCAGACCGTACAGCTCTATCTCAATGGGAAGGTTCGCGAATGGTATTCGCGGTCCGATGGGCGCGGAGTCGTCTTCCTGCTGGATGCCAGGGATTCCGCGGAGGCACACGAGATCATGGAGGGTCTGCCGTTGGCCAAGCACGATCTCATGGACCACGAGTACATCGCAGTCGGTCCGCTTCTGCCGCTTCGCCTGCTCATCGCCACCCCCTGAGGTCCGCCGACGTCAAACCGAACCGACTGGTTTCGAACCTCACCGGACCGGATGGACAACCACAAGGGAATCCGCACGTGCCACCGAACTTCAATCTTCCATTCGTCCTCAGCGTCATCGGAGCCTTTCTGACGAGTTCGGTGGTGGCCTACACCTATGTCTGGCCGGCAGTCCGAGCCATGCCGCGCTATGACGCCCTGAGACTTCTCGCAGCTTTCCATGCGTTCAGGTTCTTGGGGATGAACTTCATGGTGGCCGGGTTCGTGTCTTCAGAGTTGAGTTCAGATTTCGGCAGCCAGGTCGGATGGGGCGATCTCATCGCTGCTGTTCTTGCGCTTCTTTCAATGGCCGCACTGTCCTGGCGCTGGTCGATCGCGATTCCGATGGTCTGGATCTTCAACATCTGGGGCACGCTGGATCTCCTGAATGCCTATTACATGGGTGTAACGAAAATCCCGGATCCCGGCCTGTTCGGCGCCGGCATTTATGTTCCGGCGCTTTATGTCCCGCTGCTGCTGGTAAGCCACGTTCTTGGCTTTATGATCCTGTCGAGACCCGCATCGGCGGAGAGAGTGCCGTGATACGCATTCTCAAAACGGCAGCGCCACGCCGGTCTTGATTTCCTTCAGGATCACGTTGGTGCGGACATGGCGGATGCCGGGGATGCGGAACATGAAATCGTCCAGAAATCTATTGTAGGCGTCCATGTCGCGCACGACGACGCGCAAATGATAGTCGGCGTCGCCGGTGGTGGCGAAGCATTCCAGCACCTCGCGGCGCTGCATGACGCGCGCGACAAACTCGTCGACGAATTTCGCGTCGTGCCGCTCGAGTGAGACGTGCAGGATCGCAGACGTCGCGAAGCCCGCCTGCTGACGCGCCACCAGCGCCGAATAGCCGGCGATGACGCCGGATTCTTCCAGCGCGCGGACCCGGCGCCAGCACGCCGACGTCGACATGCCGACCGTCTCGGCGAGCTGCTGGTTGGTGGCCCGGCCATCCTTTTGCAGCTCCGCGAGGATTTTCTCGTCCTGCTCTTCAAGCATCGGCAAGCCTCGTTTTGGTTTAATCTACCGATAATGTTATCTACATGCAATATTCTACCGAACAGGCCATCGATAGAGAAAACATGGGTATGACCTACCAGATGTCCGGGCGTAGCCTCGTCTGATCAGACATTGCAACTCGAGAAATCAGTCATGGGCCAGATGCCGCAGCTCGACGCCTACCAGCTCTCCGATCGCTACACGCGCGAACGCGGCCGCGTCTTCCTCACAGGCACGCAGGCAATCGTCCGCATCGTGCTCGACCAGGCCCGACGCGATCACGCCGCCGGGCTCAACACCGCCGGCTTCATCTCCGGCTATCGCGGTTCGCCGCTCGGCGGCGTCGATCTCGAGCTGTGGAAGATCGGCGAGCGGCTCAAGGAGAGCCACATCGAATTCCTGCCCGCCGTCAATGAGGACCTCGCTGCCACCGCCGTGCTCGGCTCGCAGCAGGTCGAGACCCAACAAGACCGCGAGGTCGATGGCGTGTTCGGTCTCTGGTACGGCAAGGGGCCGGGCATCGACCGCTCCGGCGACGCATTGAAGCACGGCAATGCCTACGGGTCGTCGCCGCATGGCGGCGTGCTGGTGGTGGCCGGCGACGATCATGGCTGCGTGTCGTCGTCGATGCCGCATCAGTCCGACGTCGCCTTCATGAGCTGGTTCATGCCGACGCTGCATCCGGCCGATGTCAGCGAATATCTCGCCTTCGGTGAGTATGCCTACGCGCTCAGTCGTTTTTCCGGCATGTGGGTCGGCTTCAAGGCGATCTCGGAGATCGTCGAATCCGGGGCCTCGGTCGAACTGCCGGCGCCGCGCATCTTTGTGCCACCGGATTTTTCGCCGCCGCCGGGCGGACTGCACTATCGCTGGCCGGACTTGCCGGGGCCGCAGATCGAGGAGCGGCTGGAGGCGAAGAAACACGCGGTCTACGCCTTTGCGAAGGCCAATCCGATCGACCGCCGCATCTACGACGTGAAGGACGCGACCTACGGCATCGTCACGACCGGCAAGGCGCATCTCGACCTGATGGAAGCGCTGCGGCTGGTCGGGCTCGATGAAGCCGCCTGCCGCCGCTTCGGCATCGACATCTACAAGGTCGGCATGGTGTGGCCGCTGGCGCTGCACGACGCGATGGGGTTCGTGAAGGGCAAGCGCGAGATCCTGGTGGTCGAGGAGAAGCGCGGCATCATCGAGAGCCAGTTCAAGGAGTATTTCTACGACTATCCCGGATCAAAGCCGGAGCGGATGGTCGGCAAGCATGACGAGCGAGGGGCGCGACTGATCTCCTGGACCGGCGAATTGTCGCCGCGCATGCTGGCCGACGTGCTGGCGCGGCGGCTCGATCCGATGTTTCCCGAATTGCAGCTCGCCCGCCGCGTCGCGGCGCTCATGCCCGAGCAGGACCGCACGATCGCAGTCCCGGGCGCGACACGGACGCCCTATTTCTGCTCGGGCTGCCCGCACAACACCTCGACCAAGGTGCCCGAAGGCTCCAAGGCACTGGCCGGGATCGGCTGTCATTTCATGGCGAGCTGGATGGACCGCGAGACCTCGTCGCTGATCCAGATGGGCGGCGAAGGCGTCAACTGGGCGGCCTCGTCGAGATTCACCGGCCATCGGCACATCTTCCAGAATCTCGGCGAGGGCACCTATTATCACTCCGGCTCGATGGCGATCCGGCAGGCGATCGCGGCTGGCGCCAACATCACCTACAAGATCCTGTTCAACGATGCGGTGGCGATGACCGGCGGGCAGCCGGTCGATGGCCCGGTCAGCGTGCACGCGATCGCGCATAGCGTCCGTGCCGAAGGTGTGGCACGGATCGCGCTGGTCTCGGACGAGCCGTCGCATTTCTCGCCCGCCGATTTTCCCGCTGGCGTCACCATCCATCCGCGCGAGCAGATGGACGCCGTGCAGCGCGAGCTGCGCGAGATCAAGGGCGTCACCGTCCTGATTTATCAGCAGACCTGCGCCACCGAGAAGCGAAGGCGGCGGAAGCGCGGCACGCTTCCCGATCCGGCGCGTTTTGCCATGATTAACGATCTGGTCTGCGAAGGCTGTGGCGATTGTTCGGTCGAGTCGAACTGCCTCAGCGTCGAACCCAAGGAGACGCCGCTCGGCCGCAAGCGCAAGATCAATCTCTCGACCTGCAACAAGGACTTTTCCTGCCTCAACGGCTTCTGCCCGAGTTTTGTCACCATCGAAGGCGGCAAGCGGCGGGCAAAGACGGCCAGCGGCATCGACCCGATGGCACGTGCCGCGACACTACCGATGCCGGAGTTTTCCGCGCTGGAGCGGCCCTACGATCTGCTCGTCACCGGCGTCGGCGGCACCGGCGTGATCACGGTCGGCGCGCTGGTCGCAATGGCCGCGCATCTCGAAGGGCGCGGCGTCTCGGTGCTCGACTTCACCGGCTTCGCGCAGAAATTCGGTCCGGTGCTGAGCTTCCTGCGGCTCGCGGCTGCGCCCGAGGCGCTGCATCAGGTGCGGATCGACCAGGGTGCGGCCGATGCGCTGATCGGCTGCGACCTCGTGGTGAGTTCGTCGGCGAAGGCGTCCGGTACCTATCGCATGGGCATGCGCGCAGCGATCAATCTCGCTGACATGCCGACTGGCGACGTGGTTCGCTTCCGCGACGCCGACCTCGCCTCCCCGGTCCGTCTGCGTGCGATCGAGCGGGTGATCGGATCAGGCAATCTCGCGGCGATCGACGCCAACGCGCTGGCCGAGCGGCTAACCGGTGACAGCGTTTATGCCAACATCATGATGCTCGGCTTCGCCTGGCAGCAGGGGCTGGTGCCGGTGTCGCTCGACGCCCTGTCGCGCGCGATCGAGTTGAACGGCGTCACCGTCGAGCGCAACAAGCAGGCGCTGGCCTGGGGACGGATCGCGTTTGCCGATCCGGATTTCCTGCCCAAAGCAGCGGACGCTGCGGCCAATACGCCCGAGACACTCGACCAAATGATCGCGCGGCGCGCCGAATTCCTGAAGGCCTATCAGGACGAAGCTTATGCCGCGCGCTATCAGGCGACGGTCGATCGCGTCCGCCGCGCAGAGGCGGCGCTCGGCAGCACGGGGACTGCGCCCCCTCTCCCGCTTGCGGGGGAGGGTTGGGGTGGGGGTCTCTCCGCGAGTCGTATAGCGGAGAGAGCCCCCACCCGTATCGCATCTATCGATGCGATACGGCCTCCCCCGCAAGCGGGAGAGGCGGACCGCACCCGCGGCGAAATCGCATCAGTCAATCAAGACCTCCCCCTCACCGACGCCGTCGCACGCGCGCTGTTCAAGCTGATGGCCTACAAGGATGAGTATGAGGTGGCGCGGCTGCATATGCAGACCGGCTTCCTCGACGAGCTCAAACGCGAATTCGATGGCGACTATCGCGTGCAATATCATCTCGCGCCGCCGTTCCTCCCCTTCGGGCACGATGCGCGGGGACGTCCGCGGAAGCGCGCCTTCGGCCAGTGGATCCAGACGCCCCTTCGGCTGCTGGCACGGCTCAAGGGACTGCGCGGCACGCCGTTCGATGTGTTCGGCTACAGCGCCGAACGACGCTCCGAGCGCGAGTTGGTCACCTGGTACGAAGCTGTTATCGACATGATGCTTGGCAAGCTCGATGCGACACGCCTGCCCGATCTCGTCGCGATCGCAAAAGCGCCGATGGAGATCCGGGGCTACGGCCCGGTAAAGGACACTGCCATCGACAAGACCAAGGCGGAGGTCGCGCGGCTCACCGCGCGATCAGCCTTAGGCCCGAATGACGGCTCAGGAGCCGACCGCCGCGCCGCGCTTGGCGGGTGACATCCAGCCGACCACGACCGTTGCAAGCACGGCGACCACGATGTTGAGCACGAGTGCGCCGAGGCCGACATAGAAGGTGTAGCTGCTGTCGCCGAGCGAGATGGTGGCGAGCGGCTTCAACCCGTTGCTCCACGCCGTCCATGTTCCCCAGCCGATGCCGACGGCCCAGCCAAGCAAGAGCCCCTCGGCGCGGAACCAGACGGTGAACAAACCGAACACCAGCGCCGGCAGCGTTTGCACGATCCAGAGGCCGCCGAGCAATTGCAGGTCGAGCGCATATTGCGTCGGCAGGAACAGGATGAAGGCCAGCGCGCCGACCTTCACCACCAGCGAGGTGATCTTGGCCACCGACGCCTCGCCGGCGTTGCTGATGTCCGGGTTGACGTAGGACTTCCAGACATTGCGGGTAAACAGGTTGGCGGCGCCGATGCTCATCACCGCCGCCGGCACCAGCGCGCCGATTGCGATCGCCGAGAAGGCGAAGCCCGCGAACCAGGACGGAAACAGCACCTTGAACAAGGTCGGCACCACGTCGTTCGGCGACGTCACCTTGATGTTGGCGGCATAGGCCATGTAGCCGAGCAGTGCGATCAGGCCGAGCAGCAGTGTATAGGCCGGCAGCAGGATCGCGTTCTTGCGGATGGTATCCGCGGACTTCGAGGCGAAGATGCCGGTCAGCGTGTGCGGATACATGAAGGCGGCCAGCGCCGAGCCAAGCGCCAGCGTCGCATAGGGCAGATACTGCGCAGGCTTCAAGGTCAGCCCGGTGGCGCCGCCCTTGGCGGCGAAGGCATCGCCGGCGGCGGCGAACACCGCAGCGTAGCCGCCGAGCTTCACCGGCACCACGACCACGGCCGTCAGCACCACGATGTAGATCATGATGTCCTTGACGAAGGCGATCAGCGCCGGTGCACGCAGACCCGAACTGTAGGTGTAGAGCGCGAGGATCACGAAGGCGGCGACGATCGGCAGCTCGCCGGTCAGCCCCATCGCCTTGATCACGACCTCCATGCCGATCAGCTGCAACGCGATATAGGGCATGGTCGCGACGATGCCGGTCAGCGCCACCGCGAGCTCGAGGCTGCGCGAGCCGTAGGCGGCATGGACGACGTCGGCGGCGGTGACGTGGCCACCGGCATGGGCCTTCTTCCACAACACCGGCATCACCGCGAACACAAAGGGATAGACGATGATGGTGTAGGGCAGTGCAAAGAAGCCGTAGGCACCGACGGCATAGACCAGCGCCGGCACCGCGATCACGGTATAGGCGGTGTAGAAATCGCCGCCAACCAGGAACCAGGTGATCCAGGTGCCGAACTGGCGGCCGCCGAGACCCCATTCATCGAGATGCTCGTTGACCGGGCCGGATTTCCAGCGCGCGGCGAAGAAGCCCATCACGGTGACGAGCGCGAAGAAGAAGATGAAGACGGCGAGCGCCGTCCACTCGATCTGACCGGTCATGGCTGTCCCCTCACCGCGTCTCGTCGGGCGTTTGGCTGCGATAGACCAGCCAAATCAGCAGCGAGGAGATCGGCACCCAGGCAAGCTGATACCAGTAGAAGAATGGGAAACCGAACAGCGACGGCTCGGCGAAATTATAGAACGGCACCCACAGCAAGCCGACAAACGGCAGCAGCAACAGAACCCACATGGCGCACTCCCACCCCAAACCGGCTTGATTCGCCGGCACTCTCTGCAAACGATTTAGGAACCGGTTCGTCGTGCATGCAACCGGAATTGCGGTTGCTGCGACGCGATACCAGCAGACGTGATCGTCAACCTCATCCCGCGCTCTACTCCGCCTTGATCCCGGCGTCCAGAATCACCTTGCGCTTGCGCGATAGCATTCCCGTCGGAGAATGTGCTCTATGTCGCCGAACTGCTGAACTGGCGGGTGCAGAAGCTGCTGCTGAAGCCGTAAGGTCTGCGAAGGCGCTTGCTCTCTAACCGTCACCCTGAGGTGGCCGCCTCTTCAGCGGCCCTCGAAGGGCGACGGCCCGACTGAGGCCGAGCATCCTTCGAGGCTCGCTGCGCGAGCACCTCAGGATGACGGGACGAACGGATATCGTAGGACGACGGGTCTTCACGAATACGGATTGATCAGCTTCTGCTGTTCGGTGGCGTGGTGCACCAGGAGGTCGATGAAGGTCCGCACCTTTGCCGAGAGATGATGGCGATGCGGATAGACCGCGTTCATGGTGAGCTCGACCGGGCGGTATTCGGGCAGCAGGCGCACCAACTTGCCAGACTCGAGCTCGTCGCGGACCAGGAATCCCGCCGCCAGATAGACGCCGACGCCCGCCATCGCGGCGAGCTTCAGCGTTTCACCGCTGTTGGAGATCAGATTGCCGGAGACGCGCACCGATGCCGGGGCGCCCTTGCGGTCGACGAAGCGCCATTCGTCGAAGGGATAGTTGACGTGGCGAACGCAGTTGCGCGTCGCGAGGTCCGCGAGTTGCTCCGGCTTGCCTTGCGCCTCGATATATTCATGCGAGCAGCACAGCACGTGCCGCCAGGTGGCGATACGGCGTGCGATCAGAATTGAATCGCGCGGCTGGATCATCTGCACCGCGAGGTCGAAGTTCTCGTCAAGCAGGTCGGCCTGACGTTCGCCGATCATCAGGTCGACCTTGACCTCGGGATAGGTGGCCAGGAACTCGGCGACCGCGGATGAAAGGAACTGTACGATATGGGTGTTGGTGAAGATGCGCAGCGTGCCGCGCGGCACCGACTGCAGCGCGCCCGCGACGTCGTCAGCCTGCTCGATATCGGACAGTATCTGGATGCAGCGGTCGTAATAGGCCTGGCCGACCTCGGTGAGACTGACCTTGCGCGTGGTGCGGTTGAGCAGCCGCACGCCGAGCCGGTCTTCCAGCGACTGAACGTGGTTGCTCACCATCGTGGTGGACATGTTGAGCTTGCGGCCGGCGGCGGAGAAGCCCCCGGCGTCCACGACACGGACGAAGGCGGTCAGACTGGTCAGGCGATCCATATCGCAAGCTCTAGATTGTTCGCTCTGGCTTGATAATGCTTCCTGTTTTATCGGGATTATCACAGCGCGACGGACATTGCATCTTGCCCGCGACACCGGCGCCCTCCCGACGCAGGGCGCCCCAGCTCGTTTCCGAGGATGCCATGTCGACCACCACCTATGTCTCTGATGATGCTCCTAAAATAGGCCTGCGGTCGTCCCGGAAGACGATCAAGCGGGCGGCCCTTGCGCTGGCCGCCGTTCTCGGCGTCGCCGCCGCGGCGGATTTTGGTTACGGCTACCTCACCACCGGCCGTTACCTCGAGAGCACCGACGACGCGTATGTGAAGGCGGACTCCACGATCATCGCGCCGAAAGTATCCGGCTACATCGCGAAGGTGCTGGTCGGCGACAACCAGCCGGTGAAGGCCGGGCAGCTGCTGGCGCAAATCGACGATCGCGACTTCCGCGCCGCGCTCGGCCAGGCCAAGGCCGACGTTGATGCCGCCGAAGCGTCGGTGCACAACCTCGACGCCCAGATCTCCCTGCAGCACCCGCTCATCGACCAGGAGACGGCCGATGTTGCCGCCGCCGACGCCAATTTGAAATTCGCCCAGGAAGAACAGGCCCGCTACGACGGCCTGATGAAGACCGGCTCCGGCACGGTGCAGCGCGCGCAGCAGACCGACGCGGCGCTACGCTCGAACAGCGCGCAACTGCAGCACGCGAAGTCCGGTCTGCTCGCAGCCCAGCGCAAGGTCGATGTGCTGACCACCCAGCGCGCCCAGGCGGTTGCGCAGCTCGCTCATGCGCGCGCCGTCGAGCAGCAGGCCGAACTGAACCTGTCCTACACCGAGATCACCGCGCCGGTGGACGGCACGGTCGGCGCCCGCACGCTCCGCGTCGGCCAATATGTCCAGGCCGGCACGCTGCTGATGGCGGTGGTTCCACTGGATGCGATCTATGTGATCGCCAACTTCAAGGAGACCCAGCTCACCCATGTGCGCAACGGGCAGCCGGTCGAACTCACGGTCGATGGTTTCAACAGCACCAGGCTGAAGGGCCATGTCGACAGCCTGTCGCCGGCGAGCGGGTTGGAGTTCGCGCTGCTGCCGCCCGATAACGCCACCGGCAACTTCACCAAGATCGTGCAGCGCGTGCCGGTGAAGATCGTGCTCGACGACAACAGCCTCATCGGCCTGCTGCGTCCGGGCATGTCGGCCGAGCCTGTCGTCAACACCAAGGCAACGGTGATTGCCGAGCGCGAAGCAAGGAGCCACCTCGCATCAGCCGCGAACCGCGGTGACGGCGACTAGAGCCAAACGATTCTTTCGTAAGGTGGGCACGCTTCACAGACTCCCTCCTCCGCAAGGGGGGAGGGAGCCTGAGAGGCGTGCTCACCTGACGACGGCTAACAACAGAACCCATTGCGCAACACGATTATCAATCGCGGCCGGACAATCCTTCCGGTCTTTCTCTGATTATCGAAATCGACCGCCTAATGCATGCTCCACGGCGTCAAAGTTTACGGAAGCCCCGATGACCGCGCTCCAGCCCACCGCCAATGCAGATGATTTCGATGCGCCTCCGGCGGCGACGCCTGCGCCGGCGGCGATTTCCTTGAAGACCTGGGTCGCGGTGATCGGCGCCAACCTCGGTGCCTTCATGGCGGTGCTCAACATCCAGATCGTCAACGCCTCGCTTGCCGACGTGCAGGGGGCGATCGGTGCCGGCATCGACGACGGCGGCTGGATCTCGACCTCCTATCTGATCGCCGAGATCATCGTGATCCCTCTGAGCGGCTGGCTCGCGCAGGTGTTCTCGGTGCGCAAATATCTCCTCGTCAATGCGTTCCTGTTCCTGGTGTTCTCGGCGACGTGCGCGCTGGCGCAGGACCTGCCGCAGATGATCGTGCTGCGCGCCGTGCAGGGCTTTTGCGGCGGCGTGTTGATCCCGATGGCCTTCACGCTAATCATCACGCTGCTGCCGAGAGCGAAGCAGCCGATCGGGCTCGCGGTGTTTGCGATATCGGCAACGTTCGCGCCCGCGATTGGCCCGACCATCGGCGGCTATCTGACCGAGAACTGGGGCTGGCAGTACATCTTCTATGTCAATCTGGTGCCCGGCGCGATCATGATCGGCATGCTGTATTTCTCGCTCGAGCCCGGCCCGATGAAGCTGTCGCTGCTCCCGAAGGGCGACTGGCTCGGCATCATCACCATGGCGATCGGGCTGGCCGCGCTGCAGACCGTGCTGGAAGAAGGCAACAAGGACGACTGGTTCGGCTCGCCCTTCATCGTCCGCCTGTCGGTGATCGCAGCCGTTGCGCTGACCGCCTTCCTGGTGATCGAGCTCAGCGTCGAGAAGCCGCTGCTCAATTTACGCCTGATGCTCCGCCGCAATTTCGGCTTTGGCATGCTGGCCAACTTCCTGCTCGGCGTCGCGCTGTATGGCTCGGTGTTCATCCTGCCGCAGTATCTGTCGCGCATCCAGGGCTACAATGCCGAGCAGATCGGCATGGTGCTGGCATGGACCGGGCTGCCGCAGCTGTTGCTGATCCCGCTGGTGCCGCGGCTGATGCAGCGCATCGACGCCCGCATCCTGATCGGCGTCGGCTTTGCGGTGTTCGCCGGCTCCAACTTCATGAATATCTTCATGACCAACGACTACGCCACCGATCAGCTGTTCTGGCCCAACGTGGTCCGCGCCGCCGGCCAGGCGCTGGTGATGGCTCCGCTGTCCGCGGTCGCGACCGCAGGCATCGAGGCGGAGAATGCGGGCTCGGCGTCCGGGCTGTTCAACATGATGCGCAACCTCGGCGGCGCGGTCGGCATCGCGGTTCTGCAAACGGTATTGACCAAGCGCGAGCAGTATCACTCCAACGTGCTGAGCGAGTCGGTCTCCCTGCTGGAGCCCGCCACCCGGGCGCGGATCGACCAGATGACCCAGTATTTCATGAAGCGCGGCATCGTCGGCCAGGCCGAGGCGGCCCATAGCGCCATCGTTGCGATCGGCAGGATCGTACAGAAGCAGGCCTTCATCCTCGCCTTCAGCGACACTTTCTACCTGCTCGGCGTCACGCTGATCGTGGCGCTGATCGCGGGCCTGTTCCTGAAGAAGCCCGGCCATCTCGCAGGCGGCGGCGCGCACTGATTGACATTGAACCAAGGAAGGAGAAATGACATGAAACCTCGCATGAACTATTACCAGGCCGCGCCTGAGCTCATTAAAGCGCTTGCCGCGGTCGACGCCCAGATCAGGGCGAGCGGGCTCGAGCAATCGCTCATCGAACTGGTCAAGACCCGCGCCTCGCAGATCAACGGCTGCGCCTACTGCATCGCCGTCCATACCGAGGACGCCCGCAAGCATGGCGAGACCGAGCAGCGGCTCTATCTGCTCAACGCCTGGCGCGAGTCGCCGCTCTACAGCGACCGCGAGCGCGCCGCGCTGGCCTGGACCGAAGCCCTGACGCTGGTTTCCGAGACGCACGCGCCCGATGCCGACTATCAGGCCGTGTGCGCGCAGTTCTCGGACAGCGAGACGGTCAACCTGGCCATGCTGATCGGAACGATCAACGCCTGGAACCGGATCGCGATCGGCTTCCGCGCGGTGCATCCGGTGAAGGTGAACGTGGCGGCGTGAGCAGCGGCAAGCGTCAGAGATTTGGCCGCGCGCACAATCTATCACCGTCACCCTGAGGAGGCCGCGAAGCGGCCGTCTCGAAGGGCGACGGCCCGACTTGGGCCGTGCATCCTTCGAGGCTCGCCCAGCGGCGCAAGTGCGCCGCAAGGCTCGCACCTCAGGACGACGGGTTTAGCTGTCGCGCTAGACTTCTTTAAACCGCCGTCGCCTTGGCGAACTCGACATAGATCTCGCGCAGGCGGTCGGTCATCGGGCCGACCTTGCCGTTGCCGACCTTGTTGCCGTCGATCGCGACCACGCCCTGGACGAACACCGAGGCGCTGGTGATGAAGGCTTCCTTGGCGGCGAGCGCTTCCTCCACCGTGAAGGCGCGCTCCTCGATGCGGAGCTGGCGCTCTTCGGCAAGCTTCATCACCGCCTTGCGGGTGCAGCCCGGCAGGATCTCGTTGCCATTGTGCCGCGTCACGATGACGTCGTCCTGGGTGACGATGAAACTGGACGACGAGCCGCCCTCGGTCACCTTGCCGTCCTCGATCATCCAGGCTTCGCCGGCGCCGGCTTCGGCCGCAGCCTGTTTGGCCAGCACCTGCGCCAGCAGCGCCACGCTCTTGATGTCACGCCGCGTCCAGCGGATATCGGGCACGGTGATGACGTTGATGCCGGTCTTGGCCGAGGGCGCGTTGATGATATCCTTTTCCGAGGTGAACATGACCAGGGTCGGCTTGACGTCCGCCTTCGGGAACGGAAAGTCGCGTCCCGTGTCGGCGCCGCGGGTCACCTCGAGATAGACCATGCCGTTGACGAGGTTGTTGCGCTGGACCAGTTCCTTCTGGACCTCCTCGATCCGCTCGAGCGTCTCCGGCAACGCGAGCTGGATTTCACCGACCGAACGCTTGAGCCGCGCCAGATGCGAGGCATTGTCGATCAGCTTGCCGTCGAGCACCGCGGCCACTTCATAAATGCCGTCGGCGAACAGGAATCCGCGATCGAAAACCGAGACCTTGGCCTCGGAATGCGGCACGAACGAGCCGTTGACGTAAGCGATCTTTTCCAAGCGAATTCTCCTGCGGACGGGACGCGATTTCGTCCCTTCCTATACGCAAATTGTTAACGGCGATAAACCCCGTGGCGGGTCATTCCGGAGCGTCGTGTGGCGTCTACGTCTTTTTCTCGCCGGCCAGGAGATTCTTGTAGACTTTTCCGTCCTTCATGATGACGAGGAAATTTCTGGCCGGATCTTCTATCAGTTTGATGTTGTCGATCGGGTTGCCATCGACCAGCAAGAGGTCCGCCAGCGCCCCCTCCTCAACTACACCCAGTCTGCCGGGGTATGGATTTCTGGGCCCGGACAGGCTGAGCAATTCGCCATTGGTCGATGTCGCCATCGTCAGTGCTTCGGCAGGCGTGTACCACCGGGTGAGGTCGACCAGCATCGCGCCCTGCCGTTCGGCGAGCGCCTTCGAGAACAGAACATCGGTGCCGAATGCCGTCTTGAGCCGGTATTTCCTGGCCAAGGTATAGACTCTGTCCGTGCCGGCAACCACTTGCTGCATTTTCGCTTGCTCCGCGGGTCCCAGAGCGCTTGCGCCTGACAAATCGAGGAAGGGCTGCGTGCTCAGCCAGATGCCCTTGTCGGCCATCAGGCGGGCCGTCGCGTCGTCCATCAAGTGCCCGTGCTCGATGCACTTCACTCCCGCCGCAATCGACCGCTGGATCGCAACCGACGTATAGGCGTGCACAGCGACATAGGTGCCCCAGTTCTCGGCCGCCTCGACGGCGGCATGCAACTCGGGCTCGGTGAACGTGGAGACATCGAGCGGACTGAATGGTGAGGCAACGCCGCCACCGGCGGTGAGCTTGACCTGCGAGGCGCCTTGCATGAGTTGTTCCCGGGCGCGCAGTCGAACCTCATCGGGACTGTCCGCGACCATGCTGCCGCCGATTCTTTCCATGCGGCTGAGCATGCCGCCGATCGTTCTTGGCAGATCGGAAAGCTGCCGGAAGTCGCCATGACCGCCGGTGATGGTGATCATGGCGCCGGATGGGTAGATGCGAGGTCCGACCACAAGGTCTTCATCGATGGCTCGCTTGAGGCTAAAGGTGGGTCCGCCCATATCGCGAACGGTGGTGAAGCCCCGCATCAGCGTCGCCGTCGCTTCCGCAGCCGCCAGCAGATTGGTGTAGCCAACGTCGCCGGCGATGGCGGCTGCCGGGGTTGGGCGCACCAGCATCGCATGCCAGTGGGCGTCGATCAGCCCGGGCATCAGCACGCGTTCTCCACCATTAATGACTTGAGCATTGATTACCTGGGCGTCGACCGCGATCGCCGCAGCCGAGATCTTTTCGATCTTGTTGTTGCGGACCAGGACATTCGAGGGTGCGGAAAGCGTCTGGTTCTTTCCGTCAAAAATTCGGACGTTCTGAAACAGCACCGTGGAGTCTTGTTGAGCCTGCACGGGTGACGTCGCTGCAAGGCCGATTGCCATTGCTGCGAGCCATGCCGGAATTGCCAAGCCCGGCATGCCTGATCTCTGCCAGTGGCGCATGATCAAATATCTCCACTCGTCTTGTTGTACAGAAAATCGATGCCCGCTATCCCGCCCTGACAGCCGGCTGCCAGGCGTAGGTCAGCCATCCGATGCCATGAGACAGCAGATCGACGCCCAGGAGCAGTCCGAGCACCCACAATCCGGTCGCCGGAAATCCACTCAGGATCACAAGACCCGCGAGAACGCCGAATAATCCCGACGCCAACATGATCCAGCCGAGTTGCCGCCAATGGCTGATGCCGATCAGGATTCGAACGATCCCGGAGATCAGAAACAGCAGACCGAGCGTGTAGGTCAGGATCAGCGCGCTGGCGACGGGCTGGCTCACCAATACGATCCCGAACGCGAGGTAGAGGGCGCCGAGCACCAGCTGCCACACGAACCCGCCCCAACCCTTGGTCCAGAAGGCATGGAAGATTTCAAAGCCGCCGGCAACGATGGCCATCCAGCCGATAAAGATGGTGCTGATCACGGTGAAGAACGCGACGTCGCCAAGGACCATGAGGCCGGCGATGATCATGACGATCCCCAGCAGGACGCACACCCATAAAGGCGGTGCCGGCAGGCCGGTAAGACGCACTGCGGAACTGTTGTCATAGGTGGTCATGTCGTCCTCCATTGCTTGCCGCGTTTCATCCATGGACAAGGCCGAGCGTGCTCGATGTCCGACCGGGAGCCATCGTTCGCGCTCACCGCCTTATCTCTCCTCAATCTCTCCTGGTCGGTAATTCGGCAGCCGCCGGGCCGGAACGATCGACAGCAGCGCCAGACCCGCCATGATCAAAAGGCCGATCTTCAAGGCGCGCAGGCGCGCTTCGGTATTGATGCGCACCGCCTCCGTCACCTGCGCCGGGGTTGCGGTGGTGCTGCTGAGAACGGTCTGCAGCCGGTCGTTGCTGATGAAGTTGATATTGTCGAGATCGACTTGCGCCTGGAGCTCGGGTGTGAGCTCGGGGCTGGCCGCGATGCTGGCCAGCGCGATCGCACTCAGCAGCCCGACGAGCAGCGCTCCCACCACCGCCGTCCCGACAGCGGCGGCGAGGTTGTTGGCTGTACCGCGGAGCGAGCCGACATCGCCTGCGAGTTCCTTGGGCGAGGCAGTGACCAGCACGTTGAACAGCAATGTGACGAGCGCACCCTGTCCGATGCCAAACATGATGAGCCCGAACAGGACCGGCACCTCACTCCAGTCGTTACGCACGACGAAGGCGAGCCATAACAGCGCGATGGTACAAAGGACGAAGCCGTAACGTCCGATCTGCCGCGGGGTCAGTCTGTCGTAGAACCGGACGATCAGCATCGCGGCGACGAATACCGTGAGATTAAAGGGCATCATCGCGATCGCGGTCGCGATCGGGCTGCGGCCCTGCACGATCTGAATGTAGAGCGGGACCGAGAAGTTGAGCGCAGCTTCCAGCGCGACGACCGCGAACATCGCGTAGACCGCTGCCCGCTCCTCCGGGGAATCGATCACCTGGAGCGCGAGAAGCGGGGTCTTCCCCGCCTGCTGGCGCTTGTGCGTCCACATCATGAAGATCTGGCCAAACACGACGCCCGCCACGATCAGGACCGGCGCGGGAGACAATCCGATCAGGCTGAACGGCGCGTTCGCCGTCGCCAGCAAGAGGCCCCATCCATTCAGATTGTTGAAGCCGAAGCTGATGGAAATGATCGCCGCTGCCGCGAGAATAACGCCTAGTCCGTCAATGGTGACGTCCGGGCGCCCCTCGTCGGGCTTGAGACGGTAGCTCAACAGCAAGACGATGGCCGATACCGCAATCAGAATTCCAAATACCGGCCGCCAGCCGATATAGGTGCCGAGCACGCCGCCGATGATGAAGGCAAGCACACCGGCGCCGGCGCGCGCCGAGCCCAGCGCGCCCAATGCCGTCGCCTGTTGGCGGCCTTTGTAGTTTTCTGCGATCAACGCCACCAGGGACGGCACGATCACGGCGCCCGCCACGCCGCACAGCGCCTGGGCAAAGATCATGAGCGTTGCGGTTGGGCTGAACGTCATCAGTATCTGCGAGAGACCGAACAGGACGATCGCGAAACGGTACACGCGCAACGCACCGTAGCGCTGACAGAGCTTCGCTCCGAGCATGACAAAGCCGGCGACCAGCATCGAGTAAGCCACGATGCCGGTCGCAACCGTGGTCGGCGGAACGCCGAAGCTCTTGACCATCCCGCCCATCGCAACCGGCAACGATGCCACGTTGAACGACATGATCATCTGGCCGAGCGCAATCGCGATCATGGGGACCCATGACGCGCGCTCCTCCTGGCGGATGCCGCCGATCGAAATCGTCTGTGTTGTCATGGCATCCTCCGATGGGCTCGGCGCTGGCGATCGGCTGGATCACCGAGGACCGCCGATCTCTTGAGCATTGGTTCATTCTTCCGGTTGCGACACGAACAGATCCATTCCCAGCCGCCGCGACAGGAATTTTGCGGCTTGCTGTCCCCTCACACTGTTGCCTGCGGCATCCAGAGGCGGCGCGAAGGTGCCAAAGCCGCCTTTGCCCGGAGCCACCGCGACGATGCCGCCGCCGATGCCGCTTTTTCCCGGCAGGCCGATGTCGTAAAGCCAATCGCCCGATGTTTCATACAATCCGGCCGTGATCATCACCGCCAGGGCGTAATGGCATACGGCTGCGTCGACCACGCGTTGCCTGGTGAGCGGATTGACGCCACCGTCGGCCAGCGTCGCCCCCATGACGGCCAAATCTCTGGCACTCACATTCAGCGAGCATTGCCTGGTGTAAAGGTCGGTCGCCTCCCTGGCGTCGCAATAGATGCGGCCGTAGCTCTCCAGCAGCCGCGCTATGCTTCGATTGCGGAAATTGGTCTGCGACGCTGACGCATATACCTCTTCATTGAGCGGAAGCTTGCGGCCGGCAAAGCGCGAAAGCCCGTCATGGATGAATTGCCACCGATCCTCAACGGACCCTCCGGGCGCGAGGCTCGTCGCCGCGATCGCACCCGCGTTCACCATCGGGTTGGTGCGGCCGCTGCCGTGCTCGATTGCAGCGAGCGAGTTGAACGGAAGTCCCGTGGCATTCGCTCCGAGCTTTGCGCGCGCCTCCTCAGGCCCGATCGTCTCGCAGATCAGTGCGAACAGAAACGGCTTTGACACACTCATGATCGAGAATTCGTGGTCCGCGTCTTCGGCGCCGTAGACACGCCCGCTGGTTCCGACGACGCAGACGCCGAACAGGTCCTTCGGAACCCGGGCAAGCGCGGGGTAAACCTCCGAGTTTTTTCCGTCAGCATTGGGCAAGAAGCGCCGGTACGCGTCTTCAACCAGCGACTGCACCAGCTCAGGCCCCGGCAAATGCCCGGTCGAAACGTAGGACTGTTCGAATCCGTCAAACGCAGATTGTGACGCCATCGCACCACTCCGCCGAACGAATTATCAGCTCAAGTCAGTCCGTCCATTCTGGAGTCCACCGCATGTCATTCAATGTAAACCCACACGTTTAGGATAAGTCAACTTGCAACCACCGGACTGATTCGCAAACCAGCCAACCGAATATCAAAGTCGCGATTCCGTCGTGACCGGTTCCCGAGACTCTGACGAGCGTCAGGTAAACAACACTGACACGATCGTTCGCGTTCGCAATTGAATCAAAGAGAATTTGTCGGTTGCGAATCCGGGCAATGAAAAATTTGCAACGCCTGCCCCTGGGTATACGATTGGAGGCCCGGACGATGCGACCTGTCGCCTGCACGGGCAAAACCGATGCGAAGAGAATTGGTGATATGGGCCCATCACAAGAGTGAGGCTGATCATGGTGGCGAGCACGAGTGACGGACATTACCTGCTGATCAAGAAGCTTGGTGGACTGCTCTCGATCATTCTTGGATGTCTGCTGACTGGAATTGGCGCGACGTTCGAGTCCGCCAGCACGTTGGTCGTCGGCGTCCTGCTTCTTGCGCTTGGCGCCTTCCTGCTCACGCTCAAGATCATAAGACGAAATCAGGACAGTCCTAGCGGATAGCAGGACTTGTCCGTGCCTCGCACGTGGCCGGAAGCAGAGCCAATTGCGAGCGCTCCGCGACCAGTCCGTCGCGGCATGCGGGGACGATCAGTCGACGGCCTAGTGCTGCAGGATCTTCGACAAAAACTTCTGCGCCCGGTCGCTGCGCGGCTTGCCGAAGAAGTCGACCTTCTTGGCGTCCTCGACGATCTCGCCGCGGTCCATGAAGATCACGCGGTCGGCGACCTTGTTGGCGAAGCCCATTTCGTGGGTGACAACCATCATGGTCATGCCCTCGCGGGCGAGGTCGACCATCACGTCGAGCACCTCGCTGATCATCTCGGGGTCGAGCGCCGAGGTCGGCTCGTCAAACAGCATGGCGATCGGGTTCATCGCGAGCGCGCGTGCGATCGCGACGCGCTGCTGCTGGCCGCCCGACAGCTCGGCCGGATATTTCTTCGCGTGATCCTTCAGCCCGACCCGATCCAGCAGCTTCATGCCCGTGACTGTGGCGTCGTCATGCTTGCGTCCCAGCACCTTCTCCTGCGCGAGGCAGAGATTGTCGATGATCCGCAGATGAGGAAACAGCTCGAAATGCTGGAACACCATGCCGACGCGCGAGCGCAGCTTCGGCAAATCGGTCTTCGGATCATTGACCTTGACGCCGTCGAGGATGATGTCGCCCCCCTGAATCGGCTCCAGCGCATTGACGCATTTGATCAGGGTCGATTTTCCCGAACCGGACGGGCCGCAGACCACGACCACCTCGCCCTTGGCGACGCTGGTGGTGCAATCCTTCAGCGCCTGGAAGCTCGGCCCATACCATTTGTCGACGTGGTTGATCTCGATCATGTGTGACTCAAAAGTTGCAACGGGCTCGCTTTGAACACCTCTCCCACAGGGAGAGGTCGGATCGCGCGAGCGATCCGGGTGAGAGGCTTAAATCCATCGATAGGCCGGACCCCCTCACCCGGCGCTACGCGCCGACCTCTCCCCATGGGAGAGGTGAAGTGGTTCGTGCCCTGATCAACCAGTCGCATAAGTAACCTATCGCACGATGGCAATGCGCGCCTGCAGGCGGCGGACGAAGAAGGATGCAGCACAGCAAATGACGAAGTAGACCAGCGCTGCGAACAGATACATTTCGACCAAACGGCCGTCGCGCTGGGCCACCTTGCTGGCAGCACCGAGGAAATCCGGAATCGACAGCACGTAGACCAGCGAGGTGTCCTGGAACAGCACGATGGTCTGCGTCAGCAGCACCGGCAGCATGTTGCGGAACGCCTGCGGCAGCACGACGTAGCGCATGGTCTGGCTGTAGGTCAGGCCGAGCGCGTTGGCCGCAGCCGGCTGGCCGCGCGAGATCGACTGGATGCCGGCGCGCATGATCTCGGAGAAATACGCCGCCTCGAACATCACGAACGTAATCAGCGAGGAGGCGAAGGCGCCGACGCTGATCGGGCGCGACGCACCGGTGATCCACTGGCCGATATAGGGCACCAGGAAGTAGAACCAGAAGATCACCAGCACCAGCGGCAGCGAGCGCATGAAGTCGACGTAGAAACCGGCAATGCGTCCGAGCACCTTGTAGCCCGACAGCCGCATCAGGGCGATCAGCGTGCCGAACACCAGGCCGCCCAGGGCGGCGAGCGCCGTGAGCGTCAGCGTGAATCGCATCCCCTCGAAGAACAAATAGGGCAGCGCGCGGCGGATGACATCGAAATCGAAGTTCGTGAACATCGTTATTTCCCCGAGATGTAGCCGGGGATCGCGACATAGCGCTCGAGAAAGCGCATCGCGGTGACGACGACGAAATTGACGAGGAGGTAGAGCACGGTGGCCGCGGTGAAGGCCTCGAACACCTGGAACGAGAATTCCTGCATCGAACGCGCCTCGCCGGTCAGCTCAATCAGGCCGATGGTGATCGCCACGGCCGTGTTCTTGATGGTGTTGAGGAATTCCGAGGTCAGCGGCGGCAGGATGATGCGGAATGCGATCGGCAGGAGCACGTAACGATAGGTCTGCACTGTGGTCAGCCCGAGCGCGGTCGCGGCCATCTTCTGCCCGCGCGGCAGCGAGCCGATACCGGCCTGCAATTGCACCGCGACGCGCGCCGACATGAACAGGCCGATACCGATCGCGGCGGTCCAGAACGGCGCATTCGGCAATTGCTTCATCCAGAGCCCGGCGGACTGCGGCAGCAGTTCCGGCAGCACGAAGAACCACAGGAAGAGCTGCACCAGCAGCGGCATGTTGCGGAAGAACTCGACCCAGCAAAAGCCGATCCACTGCGCCGTCCGCGACGGCAGCGTGCGCAAGACACCGATGATGATGCCCATGATCAGCGCGATGATCCACGCCAGCACCGACGTCTTGATGGTGACCACCAGTCCCGCCAGCAACAGGTCGAGATAGGTGCCCGTCCCCATCGGGTTCGGCTCAAGGAAGATATGCCAGTTCCAGTTATAGTTCACGGGTCCCCCGCGCAAACGCGCCGATCACGCATATCTGCCGGCTAGTAAACAGCCGATATGCAACAGCCTATATGCAAATGTCCGGCCATTCTCCTCCAAAAATGGCCGGACATGTCAATTTCAGACCCTCACGCGAGAGGCAGCGGGTCTACTACGTCGTCATTGCGAGAAGCGATAGCGACGAAGCAATCCATACGTCCGCGCATTCGATGACCATGGATTGCTTCGCTTCGCTCGCAAGGACGTGGAAAGAGCTACGCTCTCTCTTCTCTTCACGGGAAGACAAGACCTACTTGTACGAATCCGGATCCGGCGAATCCGACGGCTTGGCGAACTCGTTCTCCAGCTCCGGCCCGATCGGCACGTTGAGGTTCAAGCCCTTCGGCGGAAT
Organism: Bradyrhizobium genosp. P; assembly: GCF_049949265.1. Lineage (NCBI taxonomy): Bacteria > Pseudomonadati > Pseudomonadota > Alphaproteobacteria > Hyphomicrobiales > Nitrobacteraceae > Bradyrhizobium > Bradyrhizobium genosp. P. Next base: position 8,563,503 of record NZ_CP188195.1, read on the forward strand.
CTTCTGGTTGAACCATTTGTCGTAGATCTTCTCGCCTTCGCCGCTGGTGTAGAGCGCGGCGGTGGCAGCGTCGACGACCTTCTTGAAGGGCGCGTCATCCTTGCGCAGCATGATGCCGTAGGGCTCGGGCTTGGAGAACGCATCCTTGGAGATGACGTAATCCCCCGGCGACTTCGAACCGGCGACGAGGCTCGCGAGCAGGATGTCGTCCATCACGAAGGCGACCGCGCGGTCGGTCTCGACCATCAGGAAGGATTCGGCGTGGTCCTTGGCCGGAATGATGTTGACGTTGAGGCCACGCGCGACATTGGCTTCGGTGAGCTGCTTGATATTGGTGGTGCCGGCGGTCGAGACCACCGTCTTGCCCTTCAGATCGTCGATCGACTTGAGCCCGCTCGACTTCTTGAAGACGTAGCGGCTCGCGGTCAGGAAGTGGGTGTTGGTGAAGGCGACCTGCTTCTGCCGCTCGGCATTGTTGGTGGTCGAACCGCATTCGAGGTCGACGGTGCCGTTGGCCATCAGCGGAATACGCGTCGCCGAAGTGACCGGGTTGAGCTTGACCTCGAGCTTGTCGAGCTTCAGCTCCTTCTTCACGGCATCGACGATCTTGTAGCAGATGTCCATGGCGTAGCCGATCGGCTTCTGGTTGTCGTCGAGATAGGAGAACGGAATCGAGGAATCGCGGAAGCCCAGCGTAATCGCGCCGGTCTCCTTGATGTTCTTCAGCGTGCCGGTCAATTCCTCGGCCTGCGCCTGGCTCGCGCCGAGCGCGGCGGCAAGCGCGAAGCCGATCAGATAGTTGCGTGTCATACGTCTACTCCTTCGTGGAAACGGTCATTTATTGCGTGAGAATGTCGGCGAGGACAGGTGCGATATAGCGGCGAAACTGTTCGGGATTCTCGCTCATCGGGAAATGACCGAGCTTCTCCATGATCGTGACGCTGGCGCCCCCTATTGCCGCTGCCGTCCGCGTAGTGTCCTCAGGCGTGCAGGAGAAATCATACTCGCCCGTGAGCAAATAGAGCTTGCATACTTTAGTATCGATTGACGCGACCCGATCGCGCAGGTCGCCGTCGACACGGTAGAAGTAAAGATCGCCCTTGAACACGCCGGGACCGCCCTGCTTGTAGGCCCACAGCGTTTCCATCCGCGCGGCTTCAGGGCTCTGCGGGGCAATGAGGCCCGATACCAGCGCGGCGCAGACTTCGCCACCATGAACGTCCGGACGATTCAGCCAGCTTGTGTCATACCACGGCGCCTGAAAGTCGGCGGCCTCGAGCCCGATCAGCGCGCGGAACTCGGCCGCATGCTCGATCGCAAGGTTGAGCACGATGCGGCCGCCGATCGAGCAGCCCATCACGACAGGCTTCTCCAGCGCGAGCGCACGACAGAAGGCGCGGATGGTCTCGGTGTATCTGATGGTGGTGAGTTGATATTCATCGCCGGTCCAGCTCTTCGGCGGATTCGACTTGCCATGAAAGGGCATATCGAAGGCAATGATGCGGAAATTTTCGGCAAACTGCGCGTCGGCGAGCAGATGCCGCCATTGGCGCCCGTCGGAGCCTGCGGTGTGCAGGCAGACCAGCGGAATGCCCTCGCCGCTCTCCTCGAAATAGATGCGATGCGCTTCGCCGCCGATCTCGACATGAACGTAGCGGCCGACCATCGGCTCGATATAGCCGTTCTCGATGTGGCCGTTCATGACACCGACGCCTGAACATGCGCCCGCGGCAGCGCCAGCAGGTCCTTGAAATACTGCAGATGCGCCATGAAGGGATGCAGATCGCCTTCCAGCACCGCCTCGCCGCGCTTGGTCAGCGCCAGCAAATCGTGCCAGCCGGGCTTCGGCTCCGCCTGCCAATAGGCCGCCCATGCCGGCGCGGTCGCGCGATAGGAGAAACGCCAGGAGCGCATCAGGCGAGGCGCCGGCACAAGCTCAACGATGCGGCCGGCGCGGATCGCGGCGTAGAACGGATGATCCATCGGACCGAGGCGGCAGTCGCAATCGAGCAGCCGGCCGCGCGCGAGCAGCGACGGGGCCTGGTCGAGCAGCGCGGGAATGCCGGCAAACGCCCTGATGATTGTGGCGTCGGTGGCGTCAGGCGATAACGTCATCTGTCGAGCAGGGTTCCGGCGGCGGGCAAGGCCATGATGGCCCGAAGCGCTGCTCCTCGCAAGGCGCCCGGAAGCACTGGAGTTTGAAGCTGTACCCGATTTAACAAAAAACGGCTGGCAGCCGCGGCAGGCGTCACCACATTTCCATCGAGCGCTCGCGGTGAGTTGCCGCTGCGAAACGCGCAGCTTTCGGACCAGGCGAACATGCCGTCAAACGGCATCGGCCTTGGCTCGGGCGGGTGAAGTTCGCGCCGATTGTGAACAATCCGTAGCAGGTCTGGCGGATGCGCCGAGTTCGATCGAGCGCGACAATTCCGTCATCTGCCCTCTCAAAGCGAGGCATCCTCGATGACCGACACAGTTCATGCCGCAATCATCCATCCCTCCGATGAACCGACGCGCCGCGACTTTCTCTACATCGCAACCGCCGCCTTCGGCGCGGTTGGCGCCGCGGCTTCCATCGTTCCCATGATCAGTCAGATGAACCCTGACGCCTCGACCTTGGCCGCGGGAGGTCCGGTCGAGCTTGATCTCACAAAGGTCGCACCGGGTCAGCAGGTGATGGTTCGCTGGCGAACCAGACCCGTCTTCGTCACCCACCGTACGCCGCAAGCCCTGGAGAAACTCAAGGATCCGGCGCTGCTCTCCCTGCTGGCCGATCCGCAATCGTCCGAGTTGCAACAGCCAACCTACGTCGAGAACTGGCATCGCTCCATCAAACCCGAGTTCGGCGTCGTGATCGGCATTTGCACCCATCTCGGCTGCATTCCGCTGTTCGAACCGCAACCGAACCCGACCTCGCCCGCGCCGAACTGGCCGGGCGGCTATTTCTGCCCGTGTCACGGCTCCAAATACGATCTCGCCGGACGTGTGTATCAAGGGGTTCCGGCGCCCTATAATCTGCCGGTTCCTCCGCATCACTTCCCGAACGACACCATGCTCAGCGTCGGCGAGAATCCGCCGACCTCCGATTTCGACTTTGCTTCCATCAAACAGATGTGAAGCAATGATGAGATCGAGTTCTGGCGTACGCAGGACGCTTTCCGGATCGAGCCTCGCTTCAGCCGATCTTGCCGGCGCGGCCGTTCTTCGGCGTCTGCGCGATTGCGCGCGCGAGCACCTGGGCTTCCTTCTTCAGCATGTCGGCGAGCTCGCTTTCGCGGCGGCGGATGCGGTCAGAGGCGGCGCCGATCGAGAGCGCGGCGACCACCTCGCCGGCATCGTCGCGGACCGGAACGCCGACGCCGCCCATGCCTGGAAACGCCGCGTCGATCAGCACGGTGTGACCGATCTTGCGGGCGGAGGCGATCCGCTCGCGAAGGAATTTCGGCGTGATGCGCGGCGATTTCGCCAGCCGCGGCACGATCACCTCGATGACGGCCTCGATCTCGGCATCCGGCAGCCAGACCAAAAGCGCGAGCGCTCCGGCGCCGACGCCGAGTGGACGGCGGCTGCCGATCTGCAGGTAGTTCGGCTGCAGCGGATGGCTGCCGACCGAACGCGCCAGATACAGCGCCTCGACGCCGGAGCGCACCGACAGCAGTGCGGTATCGGCGGAACGTTCGGAGAGCCGCAACAGGCTCGGCTGTGCCAGTTCGGCGATATCGACCGAGCGACGCGCGCCCACCGCCATCACCCGCGCCTCCTGGCCGAGCTCATAGGTCTTGGCGCCGGCGATCCGGCTGACGAAGCCTTCCTCGATCAGCGAGTTGAGGATGCGCAGCGCGGTGGCCTTGTTCAGCGAGGTGGCGTCGGCGATATCGGTGAGGCGCAGCGGCGAGCGCTGCGCCAGCACGCGCAGGATCGCACAGACCTTCTGGATCGCGTTGAACTTGTCGGACTGCCCCGGCTCCGGCAGCGGCTTCTTCCGGCCGGCCCGTGCGGTCGCAGTGGTGGACGCGTTCATGCCATTTCCTCAGTCGCAAATTCGGCGGTCATCCTAAGGCGGTTAATGGCCCCATGACATCGTATACTTTCGTCAGATGAAACTTTGATTTCGACTATGCGCGCTGCCCTGCAGCAAAATAACCGGAGTTAATTTCGCTAATTTCGTAACACGAAATCTGGCAGGGAGCTTCTAGGCGAGCCGCCTCCGGCGGATCGTGACGAGCGCGCAAAGGCTGAGAATGCAGACCGCGGTGAGATAGTAACCCGGCGCGAGCTCGCCGATCAGCGCGAAGCCGCCCATCCAGGTCATGATCGCCGGCCCCATGCCGCCGAACAATGTGACGCCGATATTGTAGCTGAGGCCGAGCCCGGTGGCGCGCGTCGCCGGCGGAAACAGTTCCGACATCAGCGCGGCGAGCGGCCCGTAATAGAGCGACTTGAGAACGCCGAGCCAGAGCACGCCGAGCAAAATAATTGTCGGCGTCGGCTTGCCGGTGAGCAGCAGGAAGGCCGGAAAGATCGACACCAGCAGCAGCAGCGCGAACAGGATCATGTGCGTGGTGCGGCCGATCTTGTCCGAGACGAAGCCTGCGATCGGCGCCAGCACGGCAACCGCGCTTTGCGCGGCGAACGCGGCGATGAATCCGACCGACGGCGGCAGGCTCAGTGTCTTCACCACATAGGTCGGCATGTAGACGATCAGGTAGTTGACGGCAGTCGACACCGCGAGCGCGCCGATGGCGAGGATCGTCGCGAGCTTCTGCCGCGCAAACACCTCCGTGACCGGCGACTCCTGCTTCCCCGCAGGCGGCGGCGTCGCGTCGTCGACATTGTTGCGGATGTAGATGCCGACCGGGCCGATCAGGACGCCGAACAGGAACGGCAGCCGCCAACCCCAGGACTGCAGGTCCTCCGCGCCCATGAACGATGTCAGCAGCGCGCCGAAGCCTGCCCCCAACAGGCCGCTGACGCCCTGGCTCGCGAATTGCCAGCTCGCGACAAAGCCGCGCCGCTCCGGCATGTGCTCGACCAGGAACGCGGTCGAAGAGCCGAACTCGCCGCCGGCGGAAAATCCCTGCACCAGGCGTGCGAGAATGACCGCGATCGGCGCCACGATGCCGATGCTCGCATAGGTCGGCATCAGCGCTAGCACGAGCGTGCCCACCGTCATCAGCACGATCGAGGTCATCAGCGAGGCCTTGCGGCCGTGACGGTCGGCATAGGCGCCGAGCATGATACCGCCGATCGGGCGGACCAGGAACGACAGGCCGAAGCTGCCGAAGGTCAGCAGCAGCGAGGTGGTCGGGTCATTGGCCGGGAAGAACGCCTTGGAGAGATAGACCGCGAAATAGGCGTAGATCGAGATGTCGTACCATTCGAGCGCATTGCCGATCGAAGTCGCGACGATCAGCCGGGTGATGTTCTTCTTTGTGCCGACGTCGGCCTGAGAGTTAATCGGCTTCGATAGTGTCATCTAGATCCCTTGACGATCTCAGGCTTTCTCGCTGCTTCGTTCACCTCTCCCCGCTTGCGGGGAGAGGTCGGATTGCATCGCCAGATGCAATCCGGGTGAGGGGGTACAGGTCTCAACGATCGGTTTGGTCGCGGAGAGAGGCCCCTCACCCCACCCTCTCCCCGCAAGAGCGGGGCGAGGGAGCCTATCCAGTCTTTGCTCGGCTCAACGGCGCGCAGGTCACGATTTGCGCGGCGTCTCGCCGAGGTCCCAGAACAGGCCGGCCATGATGGTCAGCGCCTCCTCCGTCACCGGCAGCAGGATGTGCTCGTCGGGGGCGTGCTGCGAGCAGCCCGGGTAGGAATGCGGCACCCAGATCGTCGGCAGCCCGAGGCCTTCGGAGAACACGTCGTTGGGCAGCGAGCCGCCGAAATTCGGCAGCACCGCCGGCGCCTTGCCGGTGGTGGTGCGGATCGAATCTGCCGCCCACTCGATCCACGGGCTATCCATGTCGGTGCGCGAGGCACCAAACCGCTGCGCGCCGGAGACTTCCACCATCGGAAAGCCGTTGGCGTGCAGATGGGTACGCACGCCGTCGATCACTTCGAGATATTTGGTACCGACGACGAAGCGGAGCTGCAGCACGGCACTGGCTTTTCCCGGAATCGCGTTGGCCGGCTTGTCGATATTGCCTGACGACATCGCCAGCACTTCCAGCGTGTTCCAGGCATAGAGCCGTTCGGCGGCGGTGAGGCCTTCCTCGCCCCAGTTCTCCGCGAGCGCAGGCTCGTCCGCCGTCGGCTCGACCTTGACGTCGGCAAGCGCGGCGCGGACGCGGTTGGAGATCGGCGGGGGTTTCAGGATCTCGAGCTTCATGCGGCCCTTGCCGTCAACCAGGCTTGCGATCGCATTGCAAAGGATCGTGGCGGGATTGGCGAGCACGCCGCCCCAATTGCCGGAATGATTGCCACCCTCGCGCAAATTGACGTCGAGATGGATGCGGTTGCCACCGCGGCAGCCGAGGAAGATGGTCGGCCGCTCGGCCGAGAGCCGCGGCCCGTCGGAGGCCACGAACAGATCGGCCTTCAGCTCCTCGCGATGCGCCTCGCAGACCTCGCGCAGGTCGGGCGAGCCGATTTCCTCGCCGGTCTCGATGATGAATTTGGCGTTGAAGCCGAGCTTGCCGCCGCGCGCCTGCTTCACCGCGCGGAGCGCCGCCATGTTGATGGAATGCTGGCCCTTGTTGTCGGCGGTGCCGCGGCCATAGACCCGATCGCCCTTGACCGTGGTCTGCCAGGGATTGAGGCCATCGCGCCATTCGCCGACCATACCGTCGACGACGTCGCCATGGCCGTAAGTGAGCACCGTCGGTCGCGACGCGTCCTCCTGGTAGTCGGCGATCAGATAGGGCCCGCGACCGGTCGGCGATTCGATCAGCCGGGTCTTGAAATCGAGCTCGGCGAAGGCCGGCTGCAAATTCTCGACCAGATAGGCGCGCAGGGCGTCACCCTTGTCGGCATTGAGGCTCTCGGTCTGATAGCCGACCCTGCGGTCGAGTTCCTTCAAGAACTGTCCCGATTGAAAATGCTCTCGCACAACAGCGATTGCGTCGGCCCGTGTCGCCATGATCATCCCTTCGGAGGTACGCTTGAAGCGGCCAACCTAGCGGGATCGGATGACCGGACGAAGTGGCGCAAATGCGAATGGGCCTTGCCAAAACATGAGAAGTCGCAACACATTTCGATCCGTCAAGCCCGGCGTCTGACCGGGCATCCACTGCGCGCCCAGGTTTCGACAATGACAAAACAAATCCGGCTCAACGCCTTTGCCATGAATTGCGTGGCGCATCAGTCGCCGGGGCTGTGGACCCATCCGCGCGACCGCACCAAGGACTACAACAAGCTGTCCTACTGGACCGATCTCGCCAGGACGCTGGAGCGCGGACGGTTCGACGGGCTGTTCCTCGCCGACGTGCTCGGCGTCTACGATGTCTATGCCGGCACTCCGGATGCGGCGCTGCGCAACGCGGCGCAGACGCCGGCCAACGAGCCCCTGATGCTGATCCCGGCGATGGCCGCGGTGACCGAACATCTCGGCTTCGGCGTCACCAGCAACCTCTCGTTCGAGCCGCCCTACCCGTTCGCACGGCGGATGTCGACGCTCGACCATCTGACCGGCGGCCGGGTCGGCTGGAACGTGGTGACCGGCTATCTCGATTCGGCCGCGCGCGGCGCCGGCAAGGACAAGCAGACCGCGCATGACGACCGCTACGAGCTCGCGGACGAGTATATGGAGCTGGTCTACAAGCTCTGGGAGGGCAGCTGGGAGGACGACGCCGCGATCCGTGACATCACGCGCGGCATCTTCACCGATCCTGCGAAGGTGCATCCGGTGCGCCACGAGGGCACCAACTACCGGCTCAACGCCATCCATCTCTCGGAGCCGTCGCCACAGCGCACGCCGGTGCTGTACCAGGCCGGCACCTCGCCGCGCGGCCGGCAATTCGCCGCCGAGCACGCCGAATGCGTGTTCATGTCGGGGCCGTCGTCCAAGGTGATCGGTCCGCGCGTCACGGCGATCCGCGAGCTTGCTGCCACAAAGGGCCGCAACCCAGCCGATATCCTGATGTTCTCGATGATGTGCATCGTGGTCGCGCCAACTGAAGCAGAGGCCAAGGCGAAATATGCGGAGTACCGCAGCCATGTCAGCCACGAGGGCGCGCTGGCGCTGATGTCGGGCTGGACCGGCGTCGACTTCTCGACCTATTCGCTCGACCAGGAGGTGCGCCACGTACAGAACGACGCCGGCCGCTCCGCGATGGACAACGTCACCCGCGCCGATCCCGACCGCGTCTGGACCGTGCGCGAGGTCGCCGAACATGTCGGCATCGGCGGCGCCGGCCCTGTCATCGTCGGCTCGCCCGAGCAGGTCGCCGACAAGATCGAGCAGTGGTTCGAGGAGACCGGTGTCGACGGCCTCAACGTCGCATTCGCGATCTCGCCGGGTGATTTCGAGGATATCGCCGACATGCTGGTGCCGGAGCTGACCAGGCGCGGCCGCTACAAGAGCGAGTACGCGAAGGGCACGTTGCGGGAGAAACTGTTCGGAACGGGGCGAGCGCGGCTCGACGCGACGCATCCGGCGGGCCGGTATCGGGTCAAGCCGAGAGCAGCGGCAGCGGAATAGGCGCGCCGGGCGAGCCGGTCCTCGCCTCTCCCCGCTTGCGGCAGGGCTATCGCAGGGGCAACTGCCAAAATATCGAGAACAACCCTATGCAAAGTAGCCGACGGCTGCCGGCGTTCGACACCACTACTTGACACGTCGGGCAAATCAGCGGTATTATTCGATTATTCCGAAATATCGTAAGCCCGTAGGATGGGTGGAGCGCAGCGATACCCATCATCCCGCCGCAAGGGCGATGGGTATCGCTTCGCTCCACCCATCCTACGATTCCTGTTCTGCCTCAATTCACCGAATTGCTCACCACCACCTCGATCAGCTTCGCACCGGGCCTTTCGAACGCCGACTTCATCACGCCCTTCAGCTGCTGCGGATCGGTTACCTTGATCGCCTCCAGCCCGAGCGATCGAGCGACGCCGGTGAAATCCACCGGCGGGTCGATGAAATCCATGCCGACATAATTGTCGTCGCCGTGGAAGGCGAGCAGGCGCTGCTTGATGATGCGGTAGCCGCCATTGTTGACGATCACGAACGTCAGCGGCAGCTTGTGGTTCGCCGCGGTCCACAGCGACTGGATCGAATACATCGAGGAGCCGTCGCCGGAATAGCAAACCACCGGCCGGGTCGGATTGGCGAGGCTGACGCCGACCGCGGCCGGCAGGCCCCAGCCGATGCCGCCGGAGGCCAGCGCGTGATAGCCATAGCGGTCGCGATGCGGCCTCAAGCCGAGCATCTGGCGCGACGAGGTCAGGCCCTCGTCGACCAGGATCGCATTGTCGGGCATCGCCTCCGCCACCTGCAGCGCGAGCCAGTCCGGATCAATCGGCGAGGTATTGGCAGCCTTCGAGATCTGCTCGACCAGCGCCCGGCGCTTGGCCGTCCAGTTCTTCGACGACAACGCTTCGATCCCATGCCTTGCGCGCGTCTCCAGCGCACTGCCGCCCGCTTGCTTCAATGCGGGCACCAGCGCGCGCAGCGTTTCCCTGACATCGGCCTTCACGGCGATCTCGGCGCCGTAGTTCTTGGCAAGATCGCTGTCGACCAGGCCGACTTGCACGATCGACAACCCGTCCGGCAGCGGGTCGACCTCGCTATAAACCGACATTCGCAGGGGATCGCCGCCGAGCGCGATCAGGAGATCGTAGGGTGCGAGTACCTCGCGGGCGACCTTCTGCAGCCGCGCGATCGCGCCCATGAAGCACGGACTTTCGGAGAGGAAGTGCGAGCCATAGGGCGTCGACGACTGCCAGGCCGGGCAACCCAGCGTCTCCGCCAGATCGGCCGCCTCGCGCAGCGCGTCGCTTTTGACGATCTCGTCGCCGACGACGATCACCGGACGCTCGGCTTTCAGGATGCGTGCGGCCAACGCCTTCAGCGATTCATCTGATGGCCTGACGCGCGTGTCGACGCGGGTGGAGCGGCCAAGCTCGATGCCGGCCTCGGAATTGAGGATGTCGCCGGGCAGCGAGATGAAGACTGGCCCGGTCGGCGGCGTGGTCGCGATCTTGGCGGCGCGGCGCACGATGCGCGGCAGATCTTCCAGCCGCGTCACCTCGACCGCCCATTTCACCAGCGGCGTCGCCATCTGCACCAGCGGGCCGTAGAGCACCGGCTCGGTCAGGCCATGGCCCTGCTCCTGCTGGCCGGCGGTGAGGATCAGCGGCGTGCCGGTGAAGCTTGCATTGTAGAGCGAGCCCATCGCGTTGCCGAGGCCCGGCGCGACATGAACGTTGCAGGCGACAAGCTTGCCGGAGGCGCGGCTGAAGCCGTCGGCCATCGCCACGACCAGGCTCTCCTGCATCGCCATCACGTAGGTAAGGTCGGGGTGGTCCTTCAGCGCGTGCATGATCGGCAATTCGGTGGTGCCGGGATTGCCGAACAGATGCGTGATGCCCTCGTCCTTCAACAGCGCCAAGAAAGCCGAGCGGCCGGTAATACGATTCTTCATGTCTCCTCCGAACCCCGCGGACGCGTTGGCCGACGGGATGGCGGAGATGACCAAACTTGCGCGGCGAGAGCAATCGAGCAGGCGGTCATGGCTGCATTCCGCAGGCGCGCGCCTGGAGCATAAAACGCCTTAGAACATCCCCTCGCGATTGCTTCGCTTCTTCTTTTTCGAGCGTTGCCAGACCACGCCGGGATAGCCTTTCAGCGGCACCAGCGGCTCGCCGGTATAGGCCCATTCCTGCAACTCCTCGATCGCGATGTGGTAGAGCGGCTGGCGGCCGGTGCGCCCTGAGAACAGCGCGCGGGGGATGTTGACCATGTGCGGCGAACGGGGGCGCTCGTAGATGATCGGTGTGCCGCAGTTGGAGCAGAAGCTGCGCGCGGTCTTGGTCGCGGCATCCTCATAACGCGAGAGCAACGCCTTGCCGTGCGTGATACGAAACCGCTTGCGCCAGCTTCCGACATAGGTGGCGTAGGCTGCACCATGCGCGCGGCGGCTGGCCTGTGTGTGATCATGCCACGCCCAGCGTGCCGGCGCGTCGATCTCGAAGCGCACCTTGCCGCACAGGCATTGACCCGCGGCCGGCTTTGCCAGCGCGACTGGCTTCGGCTTTTTCGTGGGCTCAAGTTCGTCGTCTTCCGGAAACATCGGGGTCTCCCGGCTGTCTTGTAGCCCGGATTTCGTTTCGCTCATCCGGGCTACGAAGGCTTATGCCTGTGCCAGCTCGTCGTGCGCGGGATAATCCGTGTATCCCTTCTCCTCGCCGCCGTAGAACGTCGCGCGGTTGTAGGGCGTCAGGGGATAGCCGCGCTGCAAGCGGCGGGGCAAATCCGGGTTGGAGATGAAGTAACGGCCGAAGGCGATGGCGTCGGCATGGCCTTCGGCGATCGCGCTCTGCGCATTCTCGCCGACGAAACCTCCGGCTGATATCAACACGCCGCTCCACAGCGGGCGGTACAGCACCATCGCCGACGGCACGTTCTGCCAGTTGACGTCGGCACGTCCGGCGCCGGAGGAGCGTGGCTCGATGAAGTGCAGATAGGCCAGCCCGAGCTTGTCCAGCGACGTGATGGCGTGGCTGTAGAGCGGCATCGGGTCGGCTTCCCCGCTGCCATTGGCGATACCGTAGGGCGACAGCCGCACGCCAACGCGGTTGGCGCCCCAGACATCGATCGCAGCCTGCGTCACCTCCACGAGGAAACGGACGCGGTTGTCGATGGAGCCGCCATATTGATCGGTGCGGAGGTTGCTGCGCGATTGCAGGAATTGCTCGACCAGGTAACCATTGGCGCCGTGGATCTCGACGCCGTCGAAGCCCGCGGCGAGCGCATTCCTGGCCCCCTGCCGGTAGGCCTCGACCATCAGCGCGACCTCGCTGGTCTCCAGCGCGCGCGGCGTCTCGTAGTCGGCGACCTTGCCGTCGGCCGTCATCGCCTTGAATTCGGAGGGGATTGCCACCGCCGACGGCGCGACCGGCAGCGCGCCATCAGGCTGGAACGAGGAATGCGAGACGCGGCCGACGTGCCAGAGTTGCAGGAAGATGATGCCGCCCTCGGCGTGCACGGCATCGACCACTTCGCGCCAGCCCGCGATCTGGGCTTCGGTGTAGACGCCGGGGACGCCGGGATTGCCGAAGCCGGTCGCGACCACCGGCGAAGCCTCCGCGATCAGCAACCCGCCCGGCGTGGCGCGCTGCGCGTAATAGTCGGCGTTCAGCGGCCGTGGCGCGAGGCCCGGCCTCGTCGCCCGCATCCGCGTCAGCGGCGCCATCACGACCCGGTGCTTGAGCTGGTAGGGACCGATCTGGAGGGTAGAAAACAGCGACGGAGGATTCATGCCTGCCCCGGATATTCTTGTGCGATTTCCCGTTATGTAACGGGTTCATCTTGTTCGCAAAAGCGGGTAGTGGCAATCTATTGCGGAGACTAGCAGGCTTGCCATGTCGAAACCGAGCGCCACATTGCTCCCTTCCCTGAGCGTCCGCATCGATCTCGATGCCGAGGGCAGGATCGGGCCGGGCAAGATCCAGCTCCTGGAAAACATCCGGGAATGCGGGTCGATCTCGGCTGCCGGCCGCGCCATGGACATGAGCTACAAACGCGCCTGGGACCTCGTCGATGAAATCAACCGCATCTGTCGCCAGGCGGCCGTGGCGCGGCAGACCGGCGGCAGGAACGGCGGCGGCGCGGTGCTGACCCCGTTCGGGCTGTCGCTGGTGGCACGCTACCGGAAGATCGAGCGCGATGCCGCAACCGCCGTGCGCAAGGATCTCGAAGCGTTGAGCAGCGACATCGGCAAGCCGAAGAAGGCTGCGGGGCGATAAGGGACGGCGGCGTTAGGGCCGCCGTTTTTCAATCTTCTTGGCCACGACCGAGCCAGAAATTCTCCCTCGCCCCGCTCTTGCGGGGAGAGGGTTGGGGTGAGGGGCTTCTATCCGCAAGCGAGCCGATTCTTGAGACCTGTACCCCCTCACCCGGATTGCATCTGGCGATGCAATCCGACCTCTCCCCGCAAGCGGGGAGAGGTGAAGACAGCACCTAGCCCGTCTTGATCCAGACGGCCTTGACGTTGAGATACTCCTCGACGTGCTGCTTGCCGGACTCGCGGCCGTAGCCGCTCATCTTGTAGCCGCCGAACGGCACCGCCGGATCCATCGCCTGATAGCAATTGACCCAGACCGAGCCGGCGCGCAGCGCCTTGGCGACCTGGTGCGCCTTGCTGACATTGGTGGTCCAGACGCCCGAGCCGAGGCCGAAGGTGGTGGCATTGGCGCGCTTGATCAGCTCGTCCGGATCCTTGAACGAGATCGCCGAAATCACCGGACCAAAAATCTCCTCCTGCGCGATGCGCATATTGTCCTGCACATTGGCGAACACCGTCGGCTGCACGAAATAGCCCTTCGACAGCGCGCCCTCGGTGAGGCGGCCGCCGCCGGCAAGCGCCTTGGCGCCTTCCTTCTGGCCGATATCGAGATAGCCGGAGACGCGGTCCATCTGATCCTGCGACACCAGCGGGCCGATCTGGGTGTTCGGATCGAGGCCATTGCCGACCTGCAGCTTCCTGCCGAACTCGGCGACGCGGCCGACGAATTCGTCATAGACCTTCTGCTCGACGAACAGCCGCGTGCCGGCGCTGCAGATCTGGCCCGAATTGGCGAAGACCGCCATCGCCGCGCCCGGCACCGCCGCATCGAGATCGGCATCGGCGAACACGATGTCGGGCGACTTGCCGCCGAGTTCGAGCGAAACGCGCTTGAGGTTGCCGGCCGAGGCCCGGATGATCGACTGGCCCGTGACGTGCGAGCCGGTGAATGCGACCTTGTCGACATCATGATGCGAGGCGAGCGCCGCGCCCGCCGTCTCGCCATAGCCTGATACGACGTTGACGACGCCGGGCGGAATGCCGGCTTCCATGCAGAGCTCGGCGAGCCGCAGCGAGGTCAGCGGTGATTCCTCGGCGGGCTTCAGCACCACGGTGCAGCCGGTCGCGATCGCCGGCCCGATCTTCCAGATCGAGGCCGTCAACGGTCCGTTCCAGGGGATGATGGCGCCGACCACGCCGATCGGCTCCTTCAGCGTGTAGGAGAATATCTCGCCGGGCAGCGAGTTCTCGATGGTCTCGCCATGGATCGCAGTCGCTTGCCCTGCGTAATAGCGCAGCATGCCGAGTGCGCGCAGTTTGTTGCCGCGGGTACGGCTGATCGGCGCGCCCATGTCGAGCGTGTCGAGCTGGGACAGTTCCTCGAAATTCGCCTCGACCAGTTCGGCGAGCTTGAGCAGCAGGTTCTGCCGCTCGAACGGCCTGACCTTGCTCCAGGGGCCCTCGAAGGCGCGGCGCGCGGCCGCGACCGCGCGGTTGATATCCTCGGCATCGCCCTCGGCGACTGTCGCAAGCAGTTCGCCGGTGGCCGGGTTATGGGTCTCGAATTTTTTGCCGGAGGCCGCGTCGACCCATTTGCCGTCGATCAGCATCTTCTTGTAGGAACCATCGGCGTAAGGATGGCGCGTGATCGGAATTGCCTGCGAAACAGCCATGTTTACACTCCCTGAATGTCGGCTGGCGTCTTTTGAAAGCGTTATATCGCGGATTCTACAGCGCTGACACGAAACCGTAAAGCCGAGCGGACGTTGACAAGGACGGCGCGCATGAAGACCTCCCATGCGCCCGCGTGCATGCTGTGCACAATATGCTAGCCTTCAGCCATCTTGTTTTCGATGCGTTTTCTTCACGCGAACCGGAACCACTTCGCTCGAAAACGCTATAGATTTGTCAGCCACATATGTGTCCGGAGACGACGATGCCCCACCCCGTGATGTCGCAAAATCATGTTGCCGTGATCACCGGAGGCGCCTCCGGGATCGGGCTCGCCGCGGCGATGCGCTTTGCCAAGGCCGGCATGAAGGTCTGCATCGCCGATCTCGGCGCCGACCGGCTAAAGCAAGCTGAGACAAAACTGTCATCCGCGGCACCGGGCGGCGCGGCCGACATCATGACTGAAACGGTCGATGTCAGCCGCGCGGACGAGGTCGCGGGCCTCGAGGCCGCCGTCACCAAGCGATTCGGCAGCACCGATATCCTGATGAACAATGCCGGCATCCAGCCCGGCAGCACGATGTTCGGTCCGGAGAACAATTGGCAACGCATTCTCGGCGTCAACCTGTGGGGCGTGATCAACGGTACGCAGACCTTCGCGCCTAACATGATCAAGCGCGGCAAGCCGGGGCTGATCATCAACACCGGCTCCAAGCAGGGCATCACCACGCCTCCCGGCGATCCCGCCTACAACGTCTCCAAGGCCGGCGTGAAGGCCTTCACCGAGGCGCTGCAGCACGAGCTGCGCAACACCGACGGCTGCAAGATCACGGCACATCTGCTGATCCCGGGCTTCGTCTTCACGGGGCTGACGGCGCGCGGCCGCAGCGAGAAGCCGGCCGGCGCCTGGACCGCGGAGCAGACCGTCGACTTCATGATCGAGCGTCTCGACGCCGGCGATTTCTACATCTTGTGCCCCGACAATGACGTGCACCGCGCGCTCGACGAACGCCGCATCCTGTGGGCGGCCGGCGACATCGTCGAGAACCGCCCGCCGCTGTCGCGCTGGCATCCGGACTATGGCGATGCGTTCGCAGAGTTCGTGAAGGGGAAGTAGCTCCCTCCCCGTCATTGCGAGGAGCGACGCGACGAAGCAATCCATAGTTCCGCGTGTGTGGACGGATGGATTGCTTCGCTTCGCTCGCAATGACGGGACGGCGTTATTGAGCTAATTCGCCCGCACGCGGATCTGCGTCGCGGGTTGCGCGACCAGCGCCTCGCCGAGTTCGCTCTGCTGGGCGCGCGGGATCGAGAAGCAGACACTGAATCCATCTGTGGTTTTGAGCGTCATCATGCCCTGGGTCGGATCGGTCGATTGCTCGATCACCCATGAATCCAGCGGATAGGCATAGCGCAAGCTCTGGTCGCCGAAACGGGTCTGCAGCGCCTTGCTGATCAGCCCAGGCAGCGTCATGACCAGCGCGCCGACCTGGTTGATCGACAGCCGGATCGTCGCCGGCTCACCCTTGCCGTCCACGAACCCCAGCGAAATGGCGCAGCCGTCGGGCGCGACTTCGCAGGTGGTGAGTTCCTGGGTTTCGATCTGCATACCGGCACTCCGGATCATATCTTCGTTATAGTCGATAGAATATATCGATCTGGCTGCGACCGTCCAGCCGTCAAGTTAATAGGCCGTGGCTCCCCCATCGCATACGTGATATATGACAGGATATAGCGAGGCCTCGAAGGGCCCGTTTGACCAGGGAGAGCAAAGCCTATGAGTGATTACAATCTTCTCATTGACGGCAAGATGGTACCCGGCGACCAGACCATGCCGGTCCTCAACCCGGCGACCGAAGAGGTGGTGGCGCAGTGCCCGCGCGCCTCGAAGGACCAACTCGACAAGGCTGTCGCCGCCGCGAAGGCCGCCTTTCCCGCATGGGCCGCGACCCCGATGGAGGAGCGTCGCAAGCTCATCATCAAGATGGCTGAAGCGATCGAGGCCAATACCAGCGAACTCGCGCGCATCCTGACCAGCGAGCAGGGCAAGCCGCTCGCGGACGCCACCGGCGAAGTCATGGGCATGGCCGGCTTCTTCCGCTACCTCGGCTCGCTCGATCTGCCGATGCGCGTGATCGAGAATTCCGGCGATCGCAAGGTCGAGGCCTATCGCCGCCCGCTCGGCGTGGTCGGCGCGATCATTCCCTGGAAC
The DNA here is from genome assembly GCF_049949265.1 of Bradyrhizobium genosp. P. NCBI lineage: Bacteria > Pseudomonadati > Pseudomonadota > Alphaproteobacteria > Hyphomicrobiales > Nitrobacteraceae > Bradyrhizobium > Bradyrhizobium genosp. P. The sequence continues at coordinate 8,580,330 of NZ_CP188195.1, forward strand.
TATCCGCTGCTGATCCTTGCATTCAAGCTGCCGTCGGCGCTGCTCGCCGGCAATACGCTGGTGGTCAAGCCCGCCCCGACCACGCCGCTGGCGTCGCTGCGCTTTGCCGAATTGGTCAAGGACATCCTGCCGAAGGGCGTGCTGAACTTCATCGCCGACGCCAACGACCTCGGCGATCACATGACCAAGCACCCGGACATCCGCAAGATCTCCTTCACCGGCTCGACGGCGACCGGCCAGAAGGTGATGGCGAGCGCATCGCAGACGCTGAAGCGGATCACGCTCGAACTCGGCGGCAACGACGCCGGCATCGTGCTCGACGACGTCGATCCGAAGAAGGTCGCACCCGGCATCTTCGAGGGCGCGTTCCAGAACTCCGGCCAGGTCTGCCTCGCCATCAAGCGGCTCTATGTGCACGAGTCGGTCTATGACGAAATCTGCAACGAGCTGGTGGCGATCGCGAAGAACACGGTGGTCGATGATGGCTCCAAGCAGGGCACCAAGCTCGGGCCGCTGCAGAACAAGATGCAGTACGAGAAGGTGAAGGCGTTCCTCGACGACGCCCGCAAGAACGGCAACGTGATCGCCGGCGGTTCCGCGATGGACCGTCCCGGCTACTTCATCGAGCCGACCATCGTGCGCGACATCAAGGAAGGTTCCAAGCTGGTCGACGAGGAGCAGTTTGGCCCCGTGCTGCCGGTCATCAAATACTCCGACAAGGACGACGTGATCCGCCGCGCCAACGCCACGAACTACGGCCTCGGCGCCTCGGTGTGGTCGTCCAATATCGACCGCGCCCACGCCGTCGCGACCCAGATCGAGGCCGGCACGGTGTGGATCAACAAGCACCTCGACATGGCCCCGAACATCCCGTTCGGCGGCGCCAAGCAGTCGGGCATCGGTACCGAGTTCGCCGAGGAAGGCCTCGCCGAGTTCACCCAGCTGCAGATCATCAACGGCCCGCCGGCCGTCTGATCCTGATCAAGGCGATCGCGGCGCAATGGCGCCGCGATCGCTCCCCCGCCCAACACGAACAGAGCCGCTTCATGTTCGACGCCCAATGCGACCTCGCCGCCCTGGTGTATGACGGTGCAGGGTCTCGCTGCGAACGGCGGCGCAGATTGCGCCGGATCACATCACGGTCTGCGAAGTCTTCAAATAGGCGACCCAACGCTCAGAGCGTTTCCTGCTTGTGGCCGCACTGCTTGCAGGCGTATTTGACGCGGGTCTCGCCCCTGTCTGCCTGCAGCCGGTTCGGCGCACCGCATTTGCCGCAGACCGCCTCAATCCGGGTCGCGCCCTGCTTGACGACGAGATTCCGCTTTTCCATGGTCTCGCGGATCAGGCGCTCGGCCTCCTCGCGCATCGACTGCTTCGACATGATCCATACCGGTCGTTGGTTCGCGGGCGCGGTCATAGCACGACCGTATGCCGCTTCAACAGCGGATATCGGGCCGTAGTAACCCTGACGGGTCAGACGACGAGCTGGTCGACCGGCAAGCGGAAATGCCGTGGCTTGTATGCCTTTGACGGACGGCCGACGCGAAACACGTTGACGAGGCGCAGGCCATCGCCGATGTGGCCGAGCGCGCGAAGCCGCTCGTTGAACCCTGGATGATCGGCCAACGCCGAAATCGGGCAGGCGGCGAGCCCGGCGCGGTCGATTTCCAGCCAGACACGATAGAAATGCCGACCGGAGATGAGTGGGTCCTCACCTTGCGGCCGGCAGAACAGGACGATGGCCGATGCCGACGTGGTCTTGGCGCCGTCGGCCAGCAGCGAAGCCGCGAGGCCGAACCGATCCAGCGGCTTGAACAGGCTGCCCAGCACGAAGCGGGCGGCCGTGGCTTCGAGCGCATTCATCGCAAGCGCGTCGCGGTTGAGGCCGTTCTCCAGATATTGCGGATGGCTCTGCGACAGCCGCATCCACATCAACAATTCGCGCCGGTAGTCGTCGCCGCGGACGAAGGAGAATTCGGCCTGGTCGGCCCAGCCGGCAATGCCGGCGATCGCCTGCCGATCCCTGATGCAGGTGACGTCGTCGCGTGCGGCGGAAAGCTGTGCAATGGACGCCGCATCGGCCGGCGACGACACGAAGGTGCCGCGCCATGACATCCGCCGCGCAACGTGGTCGGCAAGCGGATCGGGCGTGGAGCCCCTGCTGGCCGTAAACGTGCAAAGCGCTGTAAATTGTGGCGACAGCCGCTGTTCGAGCGTCGTGACACCCACCATCGCAAGACCGCGGCGGTTGAACGCGAGCGACATCCCTTCCAGGGCCGCGCCATGCGAGATCAGGACGTCATGGCCGGCGGGATCCGCGACCGGCGCGCGCACGCGCGTATCATCGATCAGCGCCAGCCGTCCGTCGTCCAGCAAACGCCAGCGCGTCGGCTGGATGTTGTGAACGCTCGGCGCCAGCCGCGCCTCGGCGACGAGCTCGCGCACCAGATCCGGTGTCAGCACGCTCATGCCGCCGCCAGTTTCTTTGTGAAGAGATGCAGCCGGTGCAACGGTTTCGCGCCGACCTTCTCGACCTGGCGCAGCGAGGGGCCGTTGACGTCTGATATCCAGGTGCCGCCGAGGGTACGGTAGCCGGCCTCCTGCAGCGCCAGTGCGGTGCGATAGAGCATCGCGCCGTTGAGGCCACGATTGTGCAGATCGCGGCAGACCGATTGGTAGATCAGCACGGCGCGCGTGTTCGTCAGGCGGTGGTGCAGGAACTTGAACGGCGAGGATAGCCCGATCCGGCCGCCGATCGCCTTGATCAGCGGATTGAGATCGGGGATCGCGATGATCGCGCCGGCGGCCCGGCCGCGATGATAGACGACGGTGGAAATCCGCTTGTCGATGATCCACATCATGTCGCCGGCCTGGAACAGATATTCGGCCGCGGTCGGCGGCACGAACATCGGGTTCTCGGCAAAGCCGTCGTTCAGGATGATACGGGCATCCTCCAGCCGCACCTTGAAGGCGGACCGCTTGATCGGCTGCCAGACGAAGTCGGGATCGGCGAGCACCGCGCGCTGCTTGTCGCCAAGCAGTTGCTCGGGTTTGCCACCATCGAGCGCGATCTCGAACGTGGTCATCGGAAACGTCGCAACGTAGCCGGCGCGTTCGAGATGGCGCGCAATGTGCGGCGGGCTCCACATCATGTCGGTGAACGGCGCCTTGTCGAAACCGTCGGTCATCACGCCGACCTGCTGCATCGCCGTGAGATTGAAATTGCCGGTGACGCTGGTCATGCCGCGCGCAGCCAGCCATTGCTCGGCCGCCTTCAGCAGTGCATCCGCGACATCGGGATCGTCGATAAAATCGAAGAAGCCGAACGCGCCATTGGCGGTGCCGTGCTTGCGGTTGGAATCGTCGTGGATCGAGGCCGCGATGCGTCCGACCGGCCGGCCGTCGCGATGAGCGGAGAACAGGACGTAGCGGCCGTGGCCTTCGGTGACGAAGGGATTTTTTGCGGGATCGAACATCCGGTCAAAATCGCTCCACAGCGGCGGCACGTAGAGACTGTCAGGACCATAGGCATTGAGGGCTGCGTCGAACGCGGCGTGGCGGTCGCCCTCGCGGATCTCTGATGTCATTTGGCCTCCGGAGTAAGCGCAAGGATCCGCCGCACCAGCGCCAGCGCGGTTTCGGTCGCGGGGTCGGCGGCAGTGACCGGCACCGCCAGCACGATCAGGTCGAGCGGATCATGGGCGAGCACGATGACATGGCTGGCGCTGTTCGCCGTCATCAACGAGATCATGCGCTCGGCGGCGGGCTCGGTGGGCGCCAGCCCCCACGGCGCATCGGACCGGCGGAGCACGCGCCGGGTCGACAGGAAATCGCGCAGCAGCGGCGGATCGTAAAGCGCGACCTCGCTTTCGCGGAAGCGGCGGGCGCTTTCGAAGATCGGGTGGCGCGCCAGCTCCGCGATCAACTGGTCGCGGGTCTGCGCCGGCGAGGCGGCAACCGAATTGAGCACGCCGGGCTCCTGCGATTCGAACAGCGCCCGCAACGCGTCGGTCATCAGGCCGATGGTCAGCACGCCGGCGACCGCTACCGCGACGAAGCGGATGATCTGCGCCACATCGGCATCCGGCACCATGAAGGCGGCGGCGAAGCCGAGCAGGCCCGAACTGACCAGCCGCAGCGCCATCATCGCCAGCCCGTGCCGGCGCGTCTCGGCGCCGCCGCCCGCGATCAGCATCACGGTGACGGTGAGCAGCGCGCCGAGGGCGCCGAGCCGGACCGGAATGTGCGGAAACAGCGTGCGGAAGTCGGTGAGGATGAACGGGATCACCACCAGCGCGCCGACCGCAAGCCGACCGATGCTGCGGTTTTCCGAGGCCATCAGCGCCGCGCGGTCGCGCGAGGCCAGCAGAAGCGCGCAGATGGCAAAGCCCAATAGCTGGAAGAGCGCCAGCGCGATCGCATAGGGCATCGCCAGGCGCTGCAGCCCGAACGTGCCGCCGAGACCGAGCAGGATGCCGCCACCGAGTGCGGCGATCTTGACCGCGCGCGGCGCGTGCCGCCGCAGGATGCCCTCGGTAACGATCAAGGCGCCGAGCGGAATCAGCGAGGCCGGGATCACCGACAGGCGATCGAGCACGACGCTGCCAGTCCACCACGCCACGCCGCGGTCCAGGAACAGCATCGCGATCACGCCGAGCGCAAGCAACAGGCGCCGGGTCAGCGGGCTCCGGGGATCGCGCCGGTAGAACGTCATCATCGCGACCGCGACCCCAATGGCGCCGCAGAGATTGACGATGGAATCGGCGATCACCCCTGAGGTCATTTGCCGCCCGTCAGTTGGTCGATGGCGCGGCGCACCAACGGGCGCAGCAGGGCAGCAACGAGCGCGTTGCGCGGCCTTTCGATCGCGGGCCGGTGCGGATTGAGGAACCAGCCACGGCAATCGGTGCCGGAGCTGCGCCCCAGGATCAGCGCGATCGCCTCATAGGCCATCAGCATGCCGGTCGAGATGACCATTGGCGCGAACGACATCCGGCTGCGGCGGCCGGCCGCGACCTCGCCTGCGATCGCCAGATCGACATAGTTGCGCGACGAGGAATGCAGCATCACGTGCTCGATCTCGGCCCGCATCGCCGCACGCCGGTCACCCTCGGTGATCTCTTGCCAGTCCTTGCCGAGCGTTGGAAATCCCAGCCGCTGCTCGGGGCGCGGATCGTTCGGCCGCACCACGATCACCGACGGCAACGGCGACATATAGGCGTCGATCACGGTGGCATCAGCGCTTTTGGCGGTCCGGTAGAGATGAACGCCGGCGGCAATGTCGTCCATGCCGTTGACGATGACCGGGCAGCGTTGCGCGATGGCGGGCAGTTCGGTGGTCCAGTTTTCGCCGAGCACCTCGATCTCGAGGGTCGGATTGATGCGCTTTGCCGCCTCGGCGGCGACTTCCGCCTTCTCGCGGCCGACCTCGTCGGCGAAGGCGAACACCTGGCGATTGAGATTGGAGACCTCGAAGCGGTCGATATCGGCGATCACGAATTTGCCGACGCCGGCGCGCGCCAGCGCCATGAAGGCCGCGCCGCCCATGCCGCCGACGCCGCAGACGAACACCCGCGCCTGCCGCAGCAATTGCTGTTCGCGCTCGTCGATGAAGCCGATATTGCGGCCGGTGAAGGAGTAATAGTCGAAACTCATCGCGCGCCCCCGGAATCGTGATGGCGCGGGCGCAAGGTGCCGAAGGCGCGCGTATCGTCCATCCAGTGGACCACCGGCAGCACCAGCCGCTGCAGCGCCAGTACCGCGGAGGCCGCCAGCAGCGCCGGCAGCGAGCCGTGCGGCACCTCGCTGGTGAGATAACGGCGCGCGCCGGCGAGATCGATGCGGCCGAGCTGCAGCACATCATCGCCGCGGTCGTAATCCAGTTCGCGCTGGCAAAAATCGTTGTAGATCGCGTTGCGATGCTTGGGCGCGATGTCGAACGTCTTCTTCAAGGCATCGGAGCCGCCGGTATAGGCGTTGGTGATGACGAAGCGCTCCTCGTCGAAGCCGGCCTCGTCGCCGACGCCGAACACGGCACGATGATCGGCCATGATACCGCGGGCGAGCTGCAGATGCGCAAAACTCTGCCGCGCACCCGGCAGCGGCGACGGATAGACGTCGGAAAAGGTGTCGCTGACCATGCCGGCGACCGCGGGCACCTGGGTGACGTTGGAGATCCATTTCGGCCGCAGCCCGTCGCGGGCGAACAGCACCAGCGCGGTCAAGCCGTAGAGCACCCAGGACAGCCCCTGCCCGCGCACATCGGGATCGACCATGACGAGCCCGAGATGGGTGACTTCGGCCGGCTCGCCGTCGAGCGGAACGCTCATCACCGACAGCGCGTTGAAGGCAATCGGACGTCCGCTGTCTTCCTCGCAGATCAGGGTGACGACGGCTTTCGACAGCCGTTCGGGTTCGCCGGAAAAGATGCCATAGGTCAGGCTTTCCTGCGGCAGCGTCTTGGCGGCGACGATGCGCAGTTGCGCGACCAGTTCATCGAGCTCCGCCTTCGGCAACGACAACCCCGGCGATTCGACGATTCGGGTGCGCTGGCCCACCTGCGTGCGCAGAGTGAGATCGATGGTCGGCTGCGACAGCGCCTTCAGCCAGAAGCCGGCATGGCCGCGCAGCCGGGCGGCGGTCGCGCGCAGTTTCGCAAAACCGTTGCCCGTGCGCGATGCCGGAGTGCCGTTATCCGATGACGCCATGTGTCCTGCCCGTGATCGGTGCAATTCCTGCACGTCCGCCTGTTAAGGAGCGATGAGCGCAACCTGACGCTGTTTGCCGCAGGGTAAACGAGCCGTTCAAAGAAAAGAACAAGTTCGAGCGGCGGCTTCCGCTTCACCTCGCCCCGCGTGCGGGGAGAGGTCGGAACGCATCGCCAGATGCGTTCCGGGTGAGGGGGAGTCTCCACATATCGAACTGTCACCGCCGTCGCGGAGACAGCCCCTCACCCCAACCCTCTCCCCGTAAGAACGGGGAGAGGGAGCGCGTTCCGGCTCAGGCCGCCTTGGATACTTCCATCAACAGGCGCTCGGCCTTGGCATCCTCGATGCGGTTCACGAGCTTGCCGCTCTCGTGGTTGTCGCGCACCGTCTTGGTCAGCGTGATGCAGGTCTGGACCAGCATCACGATGCCCATCGTGAGATAGCCCTTCATCCAGATATCCATCGGCAGGAAGAACACGCCGATGGCGACGAGGAAGGCGGAGGCAGCGAAGGACGCATAGGTAAAGGTCACCCAGGCACCGCTGTGGGGTTGGATATTCTGGTTCATGGTAGTCTCCTTGATGATACGAGGTCTGATGGTTGGTGAAGGTTGGGGATTAGGCAGCTGGCGGGCGCCGGGCTTTCAGCCGGGCCAACACGTCGTCGGCGGTCGATTTTATGCGCGGGCCAAAACCCTGCTCGGCTAGCTTTTCGGCGGTGGCGAGCGGACCTGAGGTAGCGTCGATCTCGATCAGCGCGTCGTCGGCGGCCTGGACTTCCATCTGCCGTTCGCGCAACCGCTTCAGCGTGGCCTCGGCTTCAGGCAGCGTGGCCTCGTAGGGGCGCGCCGCCTCGATGCCGCTGCGGCGCAGCGAGCGGACTGCCTCCGAGGCACGCGCCAGCCGGCGGCCTCGGTCGAGCTCGGAGATGCGCGCCTCGGCGTTCGCCACGTGGCGCTTCAGCCGCGTGATCTCCGAGGCGAACAATGCGCGCGCGGTCGTCGCGGCATCGCGCTCGGCTTCGAGATTGGCGATCGCCTGCGCGGCTTCGCGGGCGAGATCGTCCCGACCGCCTTCAAGCGCCGCGGAGGCGCGAACCTCGAGATCGGCGATCCGGCTGTTGGTGATCTCGAGCCGGCGGCCCTCCTGCTGATCGCCAGCGATCGCCAGCGCCAGGGTCCGCTTCGAACGCTCCACGGCCGCCGCCGCGTCGCGCATCTGTTGGTCGAGGATCACGAGGGCCGTCCGGTCCCCGAGTTCCTCCTCTGCCGCAGCCACGCTGCCGCGAAAAAGCGTCAAAACAGTTTTGAACATTTGGTCTCTCCCTGCTATGAGCATCGCTCATGAGTCACTTGTAGCACATCTTGAGCGACGCTCAAGTGTTATTTGAGCAACGCTCACAGCTATAATTAACGGCGAGTAAATCATGTCCAAAGCATTGGAAAGACGTGCCAAACTGCGCGAAGCGCTGATCGAGGCCGCGGAACGCGCAATCGCGGCTAAAGGTCTAGGCGGCCTGAAAACCCGCGAATTAGCGCAGGAAATCGGCGTCGCCAATGGCGGCGTCTACAATCTGGTCGAGGATGTCGACGAGCTGATCCTGCGCGTTGGCTCGCGCACGCTGGCGCGGCTGGACGCCTCGCTGTCGCTTGCCGAGATCGGCGGCTCGTCCACCCCGCGCGAGATGCTGGTGCGGATCGCGGTCGCCTATTGCGACTTCGCTGCGGAGAATCTCGAACTGTGGCGCGCGCTGTTCGAGCACCGGATGCAGCCCGGCAAGCCGGTGCCGGAATGGGCCATCAGCGAGCAGATGGAATTATTCCGCCACATCTATAAACCGCTCGCCGCGCTGTTTCCGCAGCGCTCGTCTGCACAGCTCGGCGTCACCGCGCGCAGCCTGTTCTCCGCCGTGCACGGCATGGTCACGCTGGGGCTGGAGCAGAAGCTGATCGCGGTGCCGCTTCCCGCGCTGCGCAACGAGATCGCGACGCTGACCCGCGCGATGGTCGACGGGCTGACGGGGAAGAAAGAGTAGCGCCGTTGCCCGAAGGATCCCTGCCTCACGGCTACATGGTGTAGGAGCGTCCAGGTTCGAGCGCGTAGATGGTCAGGAAGCGGAGCGGGCGTTCCGGATCACAATTGCGAAACAATGTGTGCGGGATATCGGCCCGATCCTGCAAAGTCTCGCCGGCCCGATACTGTCGCGGCTCATCGGTGCCATAAGCGGACTCGGCGATCCCTTCGACGATGAAGATCACGCCGCCCACGGGATGCCGGTGCAGCGGAGCAACGCCACCGGCTGGATAGGTCACCTCAACCACGACAAGTTCCCTGTCATCGCCGGTCAATGGAAGGCGTTCGAGAAGCTTGCGCGTGACACCCGCAAACCCGGCATGTTGGGGACTTGCCTGCTCGTCTTTGCTTTCACCCACTGGACACCCTTTCTTATCAAGCGTTGCGTAGTTGTACCCCGATCGGATCGCAGCGCGAATACGAAGGTCTTGTTGCCGACAGCATGTCCGCGTTGCAAGATTTTGATCGCGAATGAAACTCTTGCTGTCGCCGCAATTGCCGCGTTTGTCTGTTCCCGGAAGTCCCAGCGCCGATCGCCGCCGCTCGGTGAAACCCAGAACAAAGCCCAGCTCAGTGGATCTTGCATGCGAACTAGTATCTTGACTGCACATTTGTCAGGGGTCGCCGCCTTGGTGGTGGTTGTCGTCGCTCCGAGCTTCCTGTCGCTGTCTTTGGCACGGGCCGCGTCCCCGCCCCCACCTGAGTGTTCAATGTCGGTAACGCTGGCGGATTGGGGGCAGAATTCGACCGGCGACATTGATGTCAAGTCAGGAGAAAGCTGCCTGTTTCCAATCGGGATACGCGGCACGGTCACTGACTCGGCCATTTCGCAAAAGCCGGGATACGGCAAGCTGAAGAAGGTCGACCCATCTACCTTCGAATACAAAGCGAAGGCCAAATACAAGGGGAGCGACACGTTCGCCATCAAGGCAACGGGTCAAGGGCCGGCCGCTTCCGGCACATCGGTTATCACCGTGCACGCGACGATCAAGTAGTTGATTTCGACCAATCGGACACCGCCCGTCGGGCGGTGCGCTTCGCTAGCGAAAGTACGTGAGGAATTCGGTCGGATCGACCGGCTTCGCGATCGAGACCTTCACGGTTCTTTCCGGATATTGTCTCACGACATACATGTCGATGAGCTTCGCGGCGGAGAGATTGCGTTCCACCATCGTCCCGGTATCCGGGTTGATCGCCATCGCTCCACAGTCATGGAAATCGACCGTACCGTAGTCCGGCAGCTGCAGGAGCGTCGGAGATGGCGGGTCCTCCGGCCTTTCTGTCACCCATTCCGCTGTTGCTCCCGGAACCTTGAAAGGTTGCCCTGTGCTGGTCAGGGGCGCGGTCTGAAAGAATTGCACGGAGCGGCCGGTTGTAAGGTTCGTGATCACGAATGATACTCCGGCGCGATCGTCCGCCACCTGCATGAAGCACAAGACGACATCGCCCGGGTGAATCGCTGGCGACATAAGTGTCATGGGCAACGCCTGGGCCGGGTCGTCCCTCACCCACCATTGCCACCACGCGAAGAATGACTTCGTCGGGCCACCCGAACTCGGATCGATGTTTTGCGCCGTGCCAATTTGCGGCAGGGTCGATCTGTAATACCGGCGCTGCCCATCAAAACCGATCCACGTCGAACTGTGATACTTCTCGCTGGCTCGGCCTCCGGCTGGCTCATCTGGCACCGGAATCTGAAATCTCCCCCAGATCGACGAAAATACCTTGCCATCCCTCGGCATGATGTAGGCACCAGACCAATTGAGGCTACTTTGCCGCCGCGGCGATTGCTGGAAAAAGCTGCTGCTGTGCGTCGTGACGAGGGGAAGTACCTCGAAATCGAATACCTCGAATTCCACGGTCGGAGCGAACATCTGCTGCCAGAATGCGTACTCAGCCGGCTGAAGCGCCGGATCGGGCCGCCTTGGGAACCCAAGCCTCGTCAGTTCTTCCTGCGACGCGTCCAATGGGCGAAACCCGGCTGCGGGAAGAAGGCTCTTCGTCGAATCCTTGACGATCTTCCTCAGACGTTTGAGGTCGAGTGTGGGGCTCCGCCCTTTCTGCTTGATCATTGCCATTCACCCGCGGCAGCCGCGATCGCACCGTCAAACAGCGGCACTGCATTCGGAGTCAGGATGGCGCTGTCCAGCAAATCCGCTATCCGGACGCCGCCTTCCGAATCCTTCGGATAGTGCACACCGGCAATCTCGCGGTTACGAGCGACCGTATCCGCCAGAATGGAGAGATCGGAGTTCATTACCGCCTGGTCGGCCGCAGACATCGCCGTCGAGGTCGCCGTCGTTTGTGTTGCGGCAAAAACCCTGAGCATGCAGTTCTTCATCAAATGCGCCTGCGTCGAATGCCCGCTTGGCCAAGATGCGTGGCCGGGGACCTGGATAGGCGGAAGCAATGCGGGACATATCTGCGATGGCCTGGGCAAATCGTATTTGTCCTTGAAATACAATGCCGCAAAGGATCCAATGAGACTGGCGATATTCAACACGCGCCAGGTTTGCGGATGCGAACCGGGCCTGGCGGTGAGCACCGCGAGGAAATCCGTGAAGAATTCCACGTCCTGCGAGAGGATGAGGCCCATGGCATCCGGCCGTTCATCCCGCGCGGCAAGCACAAGGTTGTCGATCTGCAGGTCGTAGTTGGCGACCAGGTCGGTCCGAATTGCCGTGAGGGCAGCGTCGCCATCGACGGTCGCCGCCCAACCGGGAACATTGGCCACCATCTGGTGCAAGACACGCCACGCATACCAGTTCGCCGACCATTGCCGACTGCCGAAATGCGCCGGTGGCGTCCGTCGCAGGCTGCCAAGCTCGTTTGCGCCGGCAGGATCAAGCCTCGTGACGAATGGCAAGTCGACGCGGTCGGAAATAAACCAGCCATCACCGCCGACGTTTCCTGTATTTCCGGTGTTTCCGGTGTTTCCCGTATTGCCAGTGTTACCAGTATTGCCCGTGTTGCCCGTCATGACGTCTTTCCCTTTTTCGGCAGTTGTCGCCAGCAATGCAGGTCAATCAGGAAGCCCCGCCGATCGCAGGTGCCCGAGCCAGGTTTCCAAGGCGGCGCCGCGAAACGGGCAGCGCGTCGCGTAGGACGATACGCGGAACCCCGGTTGAATGTGCAGGTAGCGACGCGTCGCGCGCGCGGCTTCTTCGCGACGACCCAAGGCATTGAGTGTGACGATGAGGAGACGATGATTGAAGCGGATCAGCTCGTTGCGGCTCAGAGCGCTACGCACCCATTCCAATGCCTGCTCATAGTCGCCATTCACGTAATGGGCCTGGCCGAGCAATCCCTCGTGCCAGAACGAACGGAAGTCGAGCGGCGAAAGGCGTACGCCCTGCTCACCTTGGCGCACCGCCGTGGGACCGTCACCAAGAAAGCCCGACGTCGCGCTTGCCATGGTCCACGCCATCGCTGAACTCGGGCCGGCGGCAACGGCGCGCTCCAGAGTTATCTTTGCCTTCTGAAAGTCATGCAGCAAGTACGACTGGACATGGCCATACACCCCCAACGCGAACGCATCGTCGGCACTCCGTTCGATGGCTTCCGTTGCATATCGGGCGCCGTCGAGCGCGTCGCCGTCCGGATCCGGCGATCCAATTTCTCCGATCCGGAACACGTACCAAAGAGCAACGTGGGCATAGGCCAGAGAAAAATTCGGGTCATGCGATATGGCCTGCTCAAGCAAGCCCCTGGCCTTCGAAAACGAGTCGTAGTCCATCCGATACAACAGCTCGAGCGCCTGCAGCACGAGATCGTAGGCGGTGAGATTCTGCGGGTGTTTGCGCATCGCCCGCATCCACTCCCGCTCACGGACCTGCGGCGCAATCTGTCTCACAACGTTGATAGCAATGCGATCCTGAAAGGCAAAGAGTTCTCCAAGGTCGCCTTCATGCAAATCCGAACGAACGACTTCTCCCGATTCGGCATCACTGAGCTCAGTCACAATACGGACCGTCGTCATTGTCCTCTGCACTCCTCCATAGAGGACGTAACGAACCCCGAGCTGACGGCCGATCTCGCGCACGTCAATATTGCGGCCGCCGAAGCCAAGGCTGGACCCTCGTGAAACCACGAAGAGTTCCTTGAGCCCGGCGAGGCCGCGAATGATATCGTCGACGATGCCATCGGCGAAGTATCCCTCGTCCGGGGTGGCCAAATTCATCCGGAACGGCAGAACTGCAATCGAGGGGCGAGGCTCCGAGCCCGCCAGCGCTTCCCCGACAAGCTTCGCAGGCTGCACGGACGGATGGAGCGCATAAACGCGTACCGGGCGGCCCATATTGCGAAGATGGAGGTCGCCAAGATCAATCACACTGACGTTGAGATCCTTGCCAAGCTGCTCGGCAACTGCGCCCGAAACGACAATACCACCCGCGGCCGCATAGGTTTGAAGGCGCGCGGCAATGTTCACACCCTCGCCGTAGATGTCATCTTTTTCCACGATGATATCCGCAGCGTTCAACCCGATGCGAAAGCTGATGCGCTCGTCAGCGGGCATTCCTGCCGTATTGATAGCCACCGCTTCCTGCAGCGAAAGAGCACAACGTGTCGCGTCTCGCGCGGTATCGAAGGTTGCCAGAAAGCCATCGCCGGTGTTCTTGACGATCCTGCCGTTCTGCGCCGCGACACCGGGGTCGAGGACATCGGACCGCAACTGCATGAGCCGCGTGTGAGTGTTTGCCTCGTCGGCCTCCATCAAACGTGTATAGCCAACCACATCCGCTGCGAGGATTGCCGCAAGACGTCGTCGGACCTCCGGCACCGATGGGGTCATATTATTGATACTTCTATGAAATTTACCGATACTTCTTAAAATTGCAGTATAAGGAGCAGGCCACTGATCCGAGAAGGATATCGTCATCAAGGTCGCAAAGGAAGTCACGATCGACAGAGGTGCTGACCGACCGCGGCACTGCTTCGCCTGCGACAAGACCGCGCATCGTGAGCTCGATTTGGCGTCGGACCCTGACGAATCTCACGCCTCAGCCGCATCGTTAGGCACTGAAGAAAATGTGGTGACAAGGCCGCCACACTTTCGGCAGGTCATGTGTCTCGGACTGGGGAGTCTTCGCCCTAAGCCTCGACAATCAAGTAGCTGACACCGAACCGGCAGGCACGCCTGAATCGGGCGTGCCCGCGGAGTGAACCGGCCAACGCAATCCATATGCGGACAAGATTGTTGACCAAAGGGTACAGAATCTTCGCGCTCACGCCTTGTTGGGGGTAAAGATCACCTTTCCCTTGAACGCCGCGGCCTTGCCGATCGCCTCCGCAAATCCTTCCAGGCCGTAGGTCGCCGCGATCGGCGCGCTGATCGCACCAGACGCGACCATCGGTACGAGATGATCATACATTGCGGCCATCGCCTCGTCGGTCGCGGCCTTGCCCCAATGTCCGAGCCAGAAGGCGCGCACGGATAGATCGGAGAAGATCATGCTCGGCGCCGAGCCAGTGAACGGTTGCCCGCTCATTGCGCTGTAGATCACCACGACACCCTTCGGCGCCAGGCAATTCATCAAGTTCAGGGTGGACGAACCGCCGACCACGTCAAGCGCCAGTTGGACGGGCGCCCCGCCGGTTTCCCTGGCGACGCGCTTGGCCAGGTCCGGGCCGTCGACCAGTACCACGTCTGCCCCGAGTGACTTGACTTCGGACACCACGTCCTCGCGCCGCACGACATTGACCAGCCGGATTCCGAGCGATTTCGCGATCGCGATGACCGCACGCGCCGTCGCCGAATTGGCGCCATTCTGGATCGCCCATCCACCCCGCGGAATCTTCACGAAGTCGGTCAGCAACAGATAGGCGGTCGCCGGGTTGACCCCGACCATGGACAATTGCGCGATATCGGCCTGTTCCGGCAAAGGACGCTGCCAGGATGCCGCGAACTTGACGCGTTCGGTCCAGGTCGGCGTCATGAAGGGAATCAGCGTCCGGTCGCCCTCCTTCAGGTTCGTCACCTGCGATCCCCTGGCGATGACCCGGCCAACACCCTCGATCCCGAGCGTGGCCGGCGGCGTTGGCAGAGTGCCGTAGCGGCCCGCGGCGATCAGGAAGTCAGAACTGTTGATCGGTGCCGCCTCGACCGCGACCACGACCTCGTTGGGCCCGGGGATACCGACGTCGGCGACTTCGTTCAGCTTGATGACTTCGGCGGGCTTTCCAAATGCTACGACTTGAACCGACTTCATGGGCGTTCTCCTGGCTTGTTATGTACTACTGGGTATAGAATGCATCGGATACGCCTCCAGTCAAGGCGTTCACGGTGAGTTGAGGGCTTCACATCCGACGCGGGAGTACATAAAAAAGCATCATGGCAAGGCCGCGCAGCTTCGATCCAAATGATGTTCTGGACATCGCCCGCCAAATGTTCTGGCAGAAGGGTTTTCAGGCGACCTCGCTCGACGAGATCACAGCGTCGAGCGGCGTGGCAAAACCCAGCCTCTATGCCGCCTTCGGCGACAAGAATGCGCTATTCCTGAGGGTGCTGGATCGCTATCACGACGGCATCCTTGGCTGGGCCGAGCGGACCCTGGCGCAACCTGGCTTGGCCCGCGACGCCGTCAGACAGTGGCTTACCGGGTTCATCCCCTATTGTTCGGGCGAGAAGGGCCAGCACGGCTGCCTGTCGGTCAACTCGGCAACCGACGGTTCACTCGACCAGGTCGGGGTACGAAAGAGCATCGAACGCTACAACAAGCGCCTCGAGGAACTGCTGCGCGCGCGGCTTCGTGCCGATCGCGCCCAGTTCAAGAAGGGCTTTGACCCTGACATCACCGCGCACACCATCATGGTCGTGCATTCGGGACTGATGGCGCTAGCACATCAGACCCCGGATTCGAAGCGGGTAAAAGCCGTGATCGACCAGGTCATGAACCTGGTCGCCTGATCATCGATCCGCGTCGGCTTCCCCAACACAGACATAAAATCGTATAATTGCAACGCATAGTATCGTTTGAGCGCGGCGCTACCTCCATAGGAATGCCCACCGCGTTCAGAACGCTTCACCAGTCAGGAGCGACCTTGGACATAGTTCACATATTTCTGTTCGCCGCGGCGATCATCGTCGCGTTGTTCGTGGCATACAATCTTCTTCATTACATCCTTTTCCTGCTGGTGACGCATCCGAGAGACGCGAGCGAGATCGGCCACGCACTGAATCCGTTCGAGCAGCGCCAATTGGTCGAGTGGGCCCCACGGCCGGACGATTTCCTCAAGCACGATGACGAGACGCGGACATATGACGACGTGTTCGGCACGTATCGCGACGAGCAGGCCAACTACAGCACGTGCGTGTTCCCCCGAACGCCATTTTCGCGACCTTACGAAGCCGAATACGGTCTTCTGAAACCCAAGGACGGGATGCGATTCCTGGATCTGGGGTGCGGATCCGGCGCTGCCGCCGCCTATCTCGCCAGCCGGAGCAACATCGAGATCGTGTGCGTGACCAATTCATCCGTGCAAGCCGACATCTGCCAGCGCAAATTTGCGAAACTCGGCGGACGTGGACAGGTCATCGTCACTGATTTCGACAGCCTCGATCTCCCAAATGAAAGTTTCGATGCGATCTATTCGCTGGAGTCGATCGGCTACACCAAGAATCTCGACGCCTGGCTTGCGCGATGCTGGCGAATGCTCAAACCGGGCGGCCGCCTGCTGATCCTCACACCGGGATCGCTGGATCATTGCCGGCGCGAGGAGGATTACCGGAGCGTCACCGCCTTCTTCGACAACTGGCGCTACAATTTTGTCGGCGCCAATCTTCTCGTCCACAAGATGCGCCAGCTCAACTTCGGCCCGATCCGCTACCGGCGTCTGCCGTTCTGGGCCTGGGGCCTGACCTGGAACTTCTTTCAACACCTGATGCTGTGGAAGTACCGGTTGAAGATGCGTACCTTCGTGGAGCTGGAAAAGATCATCTGGCGCACATCGAAGGTCTTCGTGTTCGGCAACCCCTACAACACCGTGCTCGCCATCAAGCCGAAAACAGCACGGCTCAACGAAGCGGCCCCTCAAACGGCACAGGCGGATCAAAGCGCAAGCTGAATTCGATCCCCTTTACACGAACCGGCGTCCACTTCGCTCGAAACGCTCCAAGACCGCGCGCTTCAGCGAGTTCGGCGACCGCCGTCTGTCCTGAAAGACCAGCGCAGCGGCAGCGCGCCTCGCCTGCGCACCATCCGACGAGCGCGGAAACTCCAAAGACGTTCGGCGCCCTGAAACGCCGCGATCTCGGGTGAATCCAGGATCACCTCCGCGTCGCCCGTCATCTGCAGGGTATCGCCGGTCTCGAAATCGACGAACACCAGCCCGGCCTTGCCGTTCAGCAGGATGTTGCCGAGCGTGTTGAAGAACAGATTGCCGGCAAAATCGGGAATCGTTAGCGTCCCGTCATCGCCGACGCGGACGAAGCCCGAATTGCCTCCGCGATGCGAGACGTCGACCTGGCGACGGTCCTCGCGCTCGGCGTAGGATGCGACGAAGAACGTGTCCGCCGCCCTGATCATGTCGCACGCGGCTTGATCGAGTCTGGAGTTCTCTTCGATCGCTCCCGTGAACGGCTCGTCCGGCTCGCGAACGAACCTGAAATCCCGCAGCTGGATATACTTCGGACAATTGCCAAAACTCTGATCGACGTCGAAGCCGAGCGCCTTGCCGGACGAAGGGCAAAGCATTCCGTTGACGCGGTTGCGGCGGCGCGTGTGCAGCTCGATCCCCAGCAGCGCAATGGCGTCGCCTTCTTGCGCGCCCTCGCTCGCGGGATCGCTCGGATCGGGCTTGGCATCGATCTCGAGGCTGCGCGGTGTTGGTGACGAGATGAAGCCGGGCCTGCCCGCCAACAAAGTTGCCCATGCGTCGCCCTTGCGGTCCACGCTGCCCAACACGATGAAGGGAATCTGTGCGTAGAACTCGCGGTGCTGGTCGGGCATGAAATCCCGCACCGCCCGCTGGCCCACGGCCTCCATCCGCTCGGCGACACCGACCTTCTGCTGGATTGCCTTTTCCCCGGCATGCCAGGTCGCCAATCTGCTCTTCGATCGCCTGTCGCTCATGGTCTCGCCCTCCCCTTCGGGTTGGACGGGCGCGTCCCGGCGGCGCGCCCGGTCAACGCGTCATGCAGCAGCCGCCAGACCGACGGCGGTCTTGGCGAAGGGCACGAAGCCCGGCAGCGCCTCGATCCGGCGCAGCAAGGCGTTGACGTGGGGATATGCCGCGAGGTCAACGTTGCCTTCGGGCGCGCTGGACAGATAGCTGTAGAGCGCCACGTCCGCGATCGTGGGACGTTCGCCAACCAGCCAGTCGCGGTCGGCCAGATGAGCCTCAAGCCGCTTCAGCACGACATGCGCGCGGCCGATCACGTCCTCCGGATTGAACTTCGCGCCGAACACGGTGACGAGCCGCGCCGCAGCGGGGCCATAGGCGATCTCTCCTGCGGCGACCGACAGCCAGCGCTGCACGGCGGCGGCGCCCTTGGCATCCGCGGGCAGCCAGTCGGTGCGGCCGAGTTTGGTGGCGAGGTAGACCAGGATCGCGTTGGAATCGGAAACGATCGTGCCGCTGTCGTCCAGCACCGGAACCTGGCCGAAGGAATTGAGCGCGAGGAACTCCGGCGTCTTGTGCGCCCCGGTCCCCAGGTCCACTTCCACCAGTTCGTGTGGAATGCCCAACAGAGAAATGAACAGGCGCGCGCGATGCGCGTGGCCCGACAGCGGATAATAATAGAGCTTCATGGTGGCTTTCCCTGCACCGAGAACGGGGTCATTCCCGATCCGCGACACAGAGAATAATTAATTGCACCAAAAATGATAATTATTGGATTTATCACTTCATTGTTGCAACAATTGCAACAATTAGGACTCAGCCAAAACGGGGCCATAAGCAGTCCGGCGGCTGTGCGCCGGTGCGCGGCGAAGCCCCAGGGAGCGGCGGCTTCGTTATTGTTCAGCGCATCACGAACGGGTTGGCCGGAACGTCCTGCGCGGTCGAGATCCAGACGCTCTTGGTTTCCTGATATTCGCGGACCGCGTCGATGCCGCTCTCGCGTCCGACGCCCGAAAACTTCATGCCGCCGAACGGCATCATGTAGCTGATGGCCCGGTAGGTGTTCACCCACACGGTGCCGGCGCGCAGCAGTTTCGGCACGCGGATGGCGCGCGCGAGATCCTTGGTCCAGATGCCGGCAGCAAGGCCATAGATCGTGTCGTTGGCGATGCGAACGGCATCGTCCTCGGTGTCGAAGCCGATAATCGAGAGCACCGGCCCGAACACCTCCTCGCGCGCGATTCGCATGGTGTTGTCGACGTCGGTAAAGATCGTCGGCTCGACGAACTGGCCGCCGATGATGCCATCGCCGGAGGCCGGCTTGCCGCCGAGCAGACAGCGCGCGCCCTCCGCCTTCGCGATATCGATGTAATCGAGCACCTTCTTGTACTGTGCGGGCGTGGTGATCGGACCGACATTGGTGTCCGAGCGCATCGGGTCGCCGATCTTGGCGGTCCGCGCCACCTCCAGCACGCGTTCGACGAACTTGTCCTTGATCGAGTTCTGCACCAGGAGGCGAGATCCGGCGATGCAGGTCTGCCCCGTGGCAGCGAAGATGCCGGAGATCGCGCCCGCCGCGGCGGCGCTGAGATCGGCATCCTCGAACACGATGTTGGGAGACTTGCCGCCGAGCTCGAGCGACACGCGCTTCAGGCTTTTCGCCGCGGTCTCATAGACCTTCGCGCCGGTCGTATCCGATCCGGTAAAGGTGATCTTGGCGACGCCGGGATGCGCGATCAGCTCGCTGCCGATCTCGGGCCCGAAACCGGTGACCACGTTGAAGATGCCATCCGGAATCCCGGCCTCTTTCGTCAGCGCGGCGAATTCGAGCGTGCTGGCAGAGGTGAATTCCGACGGCTTGACGACAACGGCACAGCCTGCGGCAAGCGCGGCGGCGCATTTCCAGGCCACAAACAGCAGCGGCGAATTCCAGGCAGTGAGCGCTGCGACAACGCCGACCGGCTCATGCGTCGTGTAGGCGAAGGTATCCGGCTTGTCGATCGGCACCAGGCCGCCTTCGAGCTTGTCGACGAGGCCGCCGAAATACCACCACCATTCCGGATGGTAGCGGACCTGGCCCAGCATCTCCGCCATCAGCTTGCCGTTGTCGCGCACCTCGATCTCGGCAAGGCGCTCGGCATTCGCAGCGACGAGGTCGCCGAGCTTGCGCATCGCCTTGCCGCGCGCCGACGCCGTCATCTTCGGCCACGGACCGCGCCACATCGCCTCATTGGCGGCCTTCACGGCCTTGTCGGCATCGGCGGCCGAACCACGCGGAATCTTCGCCCAGGCCTCGCCGCGATAGGGATCGATCGTCTCGAACCATTCGCCCTTGGCAGGATCGACATACTGGCCGTTGATGAAAAGCTGATAGGTCTTCACGGTACCCTCCCGTCGAGGCAGACACGGCTGACAAACGATATGATGTATTCCGTGACGTCGTGACAACGAAGGCGCATCAACGCCGTTTCACGGGCTCACGCCCTACAGTTCGACGATCACGTAATTGTCCTCGACATGCACCGGAAACGTCTCGGCCACGTAAGGTCCCTTCTGCAACGCCTCGCCGCTTTCGACCGCAACCGGATAGGAGCGGATCCTGAACCGGTTGGGATCGAACCAGGACTGGCCGTTGCGCATGTCGAATTCCCAGCCGTGCCAGGGACAGCGCAGCATCTCGCCGACGCGGTCGCGTTGGTAGATGCCGGGCTCCGGCGAGGTCAGGCGCGCGACACAAGCCGCCTTCTCCAGCGGCGCGCCCTCATGCGGACAGCGATTGAGCAGCGCGAAGAATTCACCGTTGACGTGGAACACGACGATGTCGCGCCCCTCAACGCCGACGACCTTGTTGCCGCCGGCCGGGATATCGCTGGTGCGCGCGACAATGTGACGAGCCATAGAACCTCATAGCGTTTTCGAGCGAAGTGGACTTCCGGTTCGCGTGAAGAAAACGCGTCAAAACAAGAGTCAGAACTTGTAGACCGCGCGCGCGTTACTATTGAAGATCTTGCGCCGCTCGGCCTCGGTCAGCGGCGTCTTGAAGGCGTAGCGCGCGTCGTCATAGTCCCAGTGCGGATAGTCTGACGAGAACAGCAGCCGATCGATGCCGACCCATTCGATCAGTGAGCGCAGATGTTTTGCTTCATCAGGCTCGTCGATCGGCTGCGTCGTGAACCAGAAGCTCTGCTTCACATACTCACTCGGCTTGCGCTTGAGATGCGGCACCTCGCTGCGGAAGCGCTCGAAATGCTGGTCCATCCGCCACATCGCCGAGGGGATCCAGCCGAAGCCGCCCTCGATGAACACGATCTTCAGCTTCGGGAAGCGCTCGGGAACGCCTTCCAGCACCAGGCTGGTGAGCATCGACGCCATCGTATGCGCATTGGACTGATGCTCCTCGCAGTAATAGGACGGCCAGCCGCCGCCGGTCGGCGCATGCCCGCCATAGCCGCCGACATGGATGCCGAGCGGCAGGTCGAGCTCTTGCGCACGCGCATAGATCGGCCAATAGCCGCGCCGGCCGAGCGGCTCATTGGCGCGCGGCGAGACGTTGATCTGGATGTATTCGCCGGTCCTGGCGCAGCGCTCGATCTCGGCGAGGGCGAGGTCGGAGCCATCCTGCCCGATCAGGATCGAGGCCTTCAATCGGGGATCGCGGTGCGCCCAGAACGCCAGCTGCCAATCATTGATGGCGCGCTGGATCGCGGCGCCAAATTCCAGGTTCTGCTGCGAGAAGATGAAGAGATCGAGCACCTGCAGAATCCCGAACTCGACATCGAACGGATCGAGATGCTGCTTGCGCATGAATTCGAGGTCGGAGCCGGGCACACCGCCGGTCGGCGGCCAGGCATCGCGCCGCGCGATCAAGGGCGATGACCGCGGATAGGGCGTGGTGCCGATATAGGGCGTTCGCAGATGGCTGCCATATTCCTTCAGATGCTGCTGCCAGCGTTTCGGCAGGAATTCGTTGAGATCGCTGTGCGAATGGATGCTCGGATGGATATCGCAATCGATGATCCTCAGCCGCGTCGCGGCGGTCTTCTCCTGCCCGAGCATCGGGCGGTCGATGACATCACTCATGCAATCCTCCTGTGTTGTCTTCGAGGTCAGCCGTATCCGCACCTCTCCCCATTGGGGAGAGGTCGGATTGCATCGCTAGATGCAATCCGGGTGAGGGCCTTACCGTCCCTCGTGAGACCTGCGCCCCCTCACCCGTCGCTGCGCGCCGACCTCTCCCCGCTGGGGAGAGGTAAGGCGCCGCCGATGACGCGAAAGCTCGATCAAACTCGATCATGCTCACGAGTCCAGCTTCAGGCGCGGAAAGGTTTCGAGCGGATTGTCTTCGCACATCCGCGCGACGATACTCTTCGGCAGATGCGGCGGAATCGGGTCGTCGCCGTCGAACTGCCAATGCGGATAGTCCGACGCGAACAGGAACATCTTGTCCGAGCCGATCTGGTCGATGACGTCTTCGACACCCACAGCGTCCGGCGGCCCGTCGAACGGCTGCATGGTGACGCGGAAATGATCGCGGATGATCGCCGCCGGCTCGCGCTCGACCCAGGGCACCTCGACACGCACGCCGCGCCAGGTTTTGTTGGCGCGCCACATGAACGTTGGCAGCCAGCTCACGCCTGATTCCATCAGCACGACCTTGAGGCCCGGAAACTTGCCGAACACACCCTCATAGATCAGGCTCAGCGTCTGCGCCTGAAATGCCTGCGCTTCCGCCAGATAATATTCGTAGCGATAGGACGGCCAGCCGATCGAGCTCGGTGCCCCTCGGTACATGCTGCCGGCGTGGATCGCGATCGGCAGCCTGTGCTTCTCCGCCGCCTGGTAGACCGGCCAGTAATGCCGCCGCCCGAGCAGCATCTCGCCCTGCGAGGGCAGCAGCACCGACACGAATCTGTTGTCGCTGGCCCTGCGCTCGATCTCCTCGACGGCCAGATCAGGCGCCTGGATCGGCACCACGATCGAGGCGCGCAGCCGCCTGTCCTTTGCGAGCCATTCGGCGGCGATCCAGTCGTTGATCGCCTTGCAGAAGTCGGCGGCCATATAGGGATCGAACACCGCCTGCGCGCCATAGACCACGTTACAGATCGCATGGCTGGCACCGAGCTGGTCGAATGCGCCGCGCTGCACCATGGCGAGATCGCTGCCGGGCTTGCTGCCGTCGGCCGGCCGCCAGTCAGCACGCCCGCTCAGCGGCATCGACGGCGGATAGGAATTGAGATCGAGCCCGTCGATGGCGCGGCTGACCACCTGTTCTTTCCAGTGATCGTTGAGATACGGCAGCAGCGTGGTGCGCGTTCCCCCACCGCGGGATGGATATCGCAGTCGATGCGCATGGCCGCCATGGCGTTCCTCGAACCCTTGTTCCGTCTTCTTGGTCTTGATTCTTGGCGGCATCGCTGCCGCAAGCTCCGACTGTGACGCCGATAGCCCAATCCTGCAAGCTGATAGACGCGGGTCCGGTCTGCCTTATCCGCGCGGCGGTCTGCTCACGCGAACGTTAGGGACGCCTGTGAATGGCGTCACCCCTTAGGATTGCGAGCCATGGTAGCGGTTCCGTGCCACGGAAAGCACGCCGAACTCGGGAGGCAAAGATGAGATTGGGCCAATTGACGATCCTCGCATGTTTATTGTCGGTGGCCTCGGTCTCCGCCGCCGCGGCCGCGCCCGCGACAGCCTCGGGCTCCGTGGCGCTGGCGCTGGCCGGTGTGGTCGCACCCCATTCGCCGCTGCCGGCCGCCGAGAAGAAGGCGGTCGCCGCGTTCTTCGCCGGCAACAGCAGCGTCCCCTATGCGAAGAAGATCATTGTGACGGCGGACAAGATCCTTTGCCGTGCCAGCAATGTCGACATCACCTCGCGCTCCTGCGAGCTGACCTTCGGCAGCCACGTCAGCACCGTGAAGGGCCGCGAGGCCAACGAGATCTTCGCCACCGAAGCGCTGGCGGGCGTGCCCTCCGACGGCGCCGCCGGCACGATCTTCGAGGGGCTGACCAAGCTCTCCTGCACCCTCGATCCGAAGGTGATCAAGGAAAACGCCGGCGGCGGCGCCGACTGCACGTTCGAGCCGGGGAATTAAGACGGGCACTCTTGGATCATCTCAGCGTAAAGCACGACAAAAGCCCGCCGTCACCGGCGGGCTTTCTGCGACGCAAGCTGTTCAACGGGCGTGCGCCGCTTGAGCGATGGCGCCTCTGTTGCGCGCGTCAAGGCTGATCGCGCCGGCGCCGAAGGCCACGATCTGAAGCAGACCGCCCGCCATCATCACGTTCTTGAGGAAGTGGATCATCTGGTTCTGGTCGGCGAAGTTGTTGTGGAACGAGACTGCCGCTGCCAGCGAGAACACGGCCAGCGCCAGCGCGACCGAACGCGCCTGATAACCCGCGATCAGCAGCAACCCGCCGCCGAGTTCGACGAGAACCGCGATCGCATAGGCTAACGGCGGCACCGGCAGTCCTGCCGAGGCGATATAGGCGGTCGTCGCTCCATATGCGACGAGCTTGCCGAAACCGCTCATTGCGAACGGAAGGCCGATCAGCAGCCGGCCGACGAAGGAAGCATAACGGGTGGTATCCATGGTAGTAGCTCCTGTGCTTGTTTGAAGTAACGATGACGCGTCTGCGCCTGCCACTTGGTGGAAAACGTCTGTTTCCCGGGGGATCAGACGGGCGGTGAATCCAGGTAGACGTAGAGAGTTGTGATCTTGCCGTTCCGCACCAGGATGAAGTCCTCGCCGGAGTATCGCGGAGGCTCGCCCTTGGGGCCCGAGCCCCAAGCCAGGCGAGCGGAGTCGTGCAGCACCTGCGGCGCTCCAGACGGCGTATAGACGTAGTGGGGATGCGTGCTCCGAAGATCACCCGCGAACTTGTCGAGCGCATCGTGTCCCACGATGGCGCCGGTAGGAGCGTGCACGACTGCATCGTCAGCGTAGATCTCGGAGATCACAGCCCTCCGGCGCTCCGGGTCATTCTCGCCGAAGACCTCAGCGAGATTGCGCTCCAGCAGTGTCGCAATGAGCTTTGCGTCGTCGGCCACCGGGGACCCGGTATCGGCCAAGTTCTTCTCGTTCAGATGCGTGGCCATTTGAGAACTCCGTCGTTGCGTTCTCAAACTGGCCCTGTCCGATTGCGATTGAAATAGAGATGATGGAAAGTCATCGTTTCCATTTTTGACCCACGGCTTGGGCGGGAATCCTGAGGCGAGGCCGCCGCTCAGCTATCCCTGGACAACGACGCCAAGCCTCGCAGCGACGCGGCGTGCCGTTTCTTCTCGCTGCGCCGTGATCGCCTGCACCGCCCGCCGGGCCTCTCGGAGGATTGCGGGCGGCGCCGTCTCCGGCGTGCCGCTATTGAAGGGCGGCTCCGGCGCATAGGCCATGTAGAGCTGGATCGCCCGTGCAGCGTCGTCGCCGCGCAATTCGGCCGCGAGCCGCAACGCGCCGTCGATACCCGCCGTGACACCCGCGGCGAAGACGTAACTGCCGTCCACCACCACGCGTTCGTTGACGGGGATCGCGCCGAAAAACGGCAGCAGATGAAACGACGCCCAATGAGTCGTCGCCCTGCGTCCCTTCAAAAGGCCGGCCGCGCCGCACAGCAGCGCACCCGTGCAAACCGAAAAGATGCAGCATGCGCCGGCCGCCTGCTGACGGATCCAGCCGAGCACCTCCGCGTCCTCCATCAGGGCTTGCTGGCCGAATCCGCCGGGCACATGCAGGACATCGAGCGGCGGCGCATCTGCCAGCACGCCATCGGGCGTCAGCCGCAATCCCTTGACGTCGCGCACCGGGGCTTTGGTCTTGCCGTAGATGCGATAGGTCGAATTCGGAATCCGCGACAGCACCTCGAACGGACCGGTCAGATCGATTTGATCGACCGCCTCGAACAGCAGCGAGCCGATGTTGAGATGAACATCATGAGGAATCATTGAGGCCTCCCTTCCGCTATGGACAAGGCAAGGCTATCGCGGCACGTTTCGGCGATGACGCCAAAACCCCCTCGTTATCAGCCAAGCGGGAGCCGCCTGATCGAAGTGCTCGCCTATCCGGCCGTGCAACTGCTCGATGTCACCGGCCCGCTGCAGGTGTTCGCATCGGCCAACGCCCTGATGTCGAAGGACAGCAGCGCAGAGCCTTATACGGTCCGCATTGTCGGCAACGGCGGCCCCATGGTCGAGGCATCGGCGGGTGTCGGGCTTGCGGTGCATCCGCTCCCCGCTGCTGATGCTGCCGTGGATACGCTGGTGATCCCCGGCGGTGACGGCGTCAACGCCGCGGCGGCTGATCCCGTCCTGGTGGACTGGGTGCGCAAGCGCGCCGGACAGGCCCGTCGCACCGCATCGGTCTGCACCGGCGCGTTCCTGCTCGCTGCATCCGGCGTTCTCGATGGCCGGCGCGCCGTGACCCATTGGGGATTTTGCGCCGAACTGGCCCGGCGTTTTCCTGCCGTCAGCGTCGAAACCGATCCGATCTTCGTGCGCGACGGTTCGTTCTGGACCTCGGCCGGGGTCACATCCGGCATCGATCTCGCGCTGGCGCTGGTGGAGGAGGATCTCGGCCGCGCAGCGGCGCTGGCGGTCGCGCGCTATCTGGTCGTTTTTCTCAAGCGGCCCGGCGGACAAGCGCAGTTCAGCGAGATCCTGTCGCTGCAGGCAACCGACGACAGGTTCAGCGCGCTGCATGACTGGATCAGCAACCATCTGGCCGGTGATCTCTCGCTTCCGATACTGGCGAAACAGGCTGGCATGAGCGAGCGCAGCTTCAGCCGGCACTATGCCGATGCAACCGGGCTGACACCGGCGCGCGCGATCGAACGGCTAAGGGTCGAAGGCGCGCGGCACCTGCTTTCGGAAACACGAATGCCGGTCAAGCGCATCTCGCAACGCTGCGGCTTTGGATCGGAGGAGACAATGCGGCGCAGTTTCGTGCGGTTGCTGGCCACCACGCCACAGGACTACAGGGCGAGATTCACCTGATCAAAAGGGTACGGCGGCCGTGCGGCCGCTGTACAGTGCTTGACGCGTGAACGAGACGGCTCAACCGTTCCAGGCATGCGCCTGTAACATCTCCTCCAGCGGCGGGTTGGTCACGCTGCCGGTGTAGTTGGTGATGGTCGACGCAGCGACGATGGTGATCGCCTCGAGCAGCAGTTCCTTGCTGAACCCGGCCGCCACAAAGCGCTCGATATCCGGAGCGTCGAGCCGCCCGCGCTTTTCGATCAGCGTCCTCGCCAAGGTCGAGAGCGCGCCGAGTTGCTTATTGGATGGCGAACGGCCGGCGCGCATCGCCTCGATGTCAGCCGTATCCAGGCCCGCCTGCAGGGCTAGCGCCGAATGGAGCGCGACCGCCCAGGTGCAGCCGTTGGTGACCGCGTCAGTAAGAAGCACGGTCTGGATCTGCGGCTCGGTGAAGTTGCCGCCGTGCACCTTGTCGAAGATGCCGATAAAGGCCTGAACAAGCACCGGCGAGGTCGCCATCGCGCCGGCGAGATTGGGGATCATCCCGAACCGTGCCTGCACGTCTCGCAGAGCTGACTTGGAGGCTTCAGGCGCGGATTCGATTGTGTGGACCGGAAACTTTTGCATCGGAACAGCCTTTTGCTGGACTTGAACGAGTCCGAGATCCTCGCGTGCGAGCGTGAGCAACTCGGCGACTGCGATCTCGGAAAAGTTCGATGACGGCTATCTAGTCGCCCCCAGCGGGAAGGCTTCGCCAAAGTCCCCACCTTCCCCGCCAACGGCCCGAATGGCAGCGAATGTTCCGATTGGCACATAGGGCGCTCACGCTCACGAACGGTTCAGCGACTGACTAAATTTTCACCTGTCACAGGGTAATCGCGCGGCTTACGCTGAGTGCGATCCCCCGCTCCAACATCGCGCAACCGTTCCCCGGAGACATCATGCCCCTCCTCATCCGCGGCGGCACCGTCGTCAATCACGATCATTCGCGCCGCGCCGACGTCCTGATCGACGGCGAAAACATCGCCGCAGTCGCCAGCGCGATCGATGCGCCCGCGGGCACCGCGATCATCGATGCCGGCGGCTGCTATGTAATGCCGGGCGGCATCGATCCGCACACCCATCTCGAAATGCCCTTCATGGGCACCGTCACTGCTGATGATTTTGAATCCGGCACCAAGGCGGCGCTGACCGGCGGCACCACGATGGTGGTCGACCACTGCCTTCCCGATCCCGGCCAGTCCTTGCTGTCGGCCTATCAGGACTGGCGGCGCAAATCCGAGCTAGCGGTTGCCGACTATGGCTTCCACATGGCGGTGACGTCGTGGTCGAAGCAGATCCACGACGAAATGGAGATTGTCGTCAAGACCTACGGCATCAACACCTTCAAGCATTTCATGGCCTACAAGGGCGCGCTGATGGTGAATGATGACGAGCTCTACAATTCGTTCGCCCGTTGCGCCGGCCTCGGCGCGATGCCGCTGGTGCATGCCGAGAACGGCGACATCATCGCGCGCATGCAGGAGGCGATGACGGCGCGCGGCATCACCGGGCCCGAGGGGCACGCCTATTCGCGGCCGCCGGAGGTCGAGGGCGAGGCCACCAACCGCGCCATCATGATCGCCGACATGA
This sequence comes from Bradyrhizobium genosp. P, assembly GCF_049949265.1. NCBI lineage: Bacteria > Pseudomonadati > Pseudomonadota > Alphaproteobacteria > Hyphomicrobiales > Nitrobacteraceae > Bradyrhizobium > Bradyrhizobium genosp. P. The sequence goes on from NZ_CP188195.1 coordinate 8,608,769, forward strand.
CTGGCACGCCGCTCTATGTCGTGCACACCAGTTGCCGCGAGTCGCATGAGGCGATCGCGCGGGCGCGCGCGGCGGGCAAGCGCGTCTATGGCGAGCCGCTGATCCAGCATCTGCTGCTGGATCAGCGCGAATATGAAAGCAAGGATTGGAACCATTCCGCGCAGCGCGTGATGTCGCCGCCGTTCCGCGACAAGGTGCATCAGGACAGCCTGTGGGCCGGCCTGCAAGCGGGATCGCTGCAGGTCGTCGCGACCGACCATTGCGCCTTCACGACCGAGCAGAAGCGGTTCGGGCTCGACGATTTCCGCAAGATTCCGAACGGCACCGGCGGGCTGGAAGACCGCATGCCCCTGCTCTGGACCGCGGGCGTCGGCACTGGACGGTTGACAAAGGAGGAGTTCGTCGCGGTGACGTCGGCCAACATCGCCCGCATCCTCAACATCTATCCGCGCAAGGGCGCGGTCGCCGTCGGCTCCGATGCCGATCTCGTGGTGTGGGATCCCGCGGCAACCAAGGCGATCCGCGCCAAGACGCAATTCAGCCGGATCGATTACAACGTGTTCGAAGGCTTCACCTGCACCGGCGCGCCGGCGATCACGCTGTCACGCGGCAGGATCGTCTGGAAGGACGGCGACCTTCGCGCCGAGAAGGGCGATGGCCGCTACATCGAGCGGCCTGCCTTCCCGCCGGTCCATGTCGCGAACTCGACCTGGAAGGAATTGACCGCGCCGCGTGCCGTTCCACGCGGCCCCGTCACGCCATGACGAAGCGCATAAGCCGGCTACACGCTGGTTCGGCGCAGCGTGATACGCGTCAGCTCTGATGGCCGGCCGAGCCGCAGCGCGAAGCCGGGCCACAGCCCTGTGCCGTTGTTGACATAGAGCGTCATCCCGCCGATCTGGTACCTGCCTGAGACGAAGCCACCGTTGGCGCGCCTGGCAAGCCGGTCGAGTCCGACGATCATTCCGCCGTGGGTGTGCCCGGACAGTTGCAGAACGACACCGCGCGCCGCGGCGTGACGCGCATTTAGCGGTTGATGGTCGAGCAGGATGACGGGCGCGTCGCCGGGAGCGTTGCTGATGGCTGCGGCAAAGTCCGGGCCAGGGTTACCGGTTCTGGGTGCCGACTTGTCGGTGACGCCGGCGATCACCAGTCTGTCGCCGTCGCGATCGAGAACGACATGGTCGTTCGCGAGCACGCGCATGCCCATCGCCGCGAAATATGCCATCCAAATGCGGTAGTCGAAGAAATATTCATGATTTCCCGGGATCGCATAGACGCCATCCACTGCGCGCAGATCCCGCAGCGGCTCTACGTCGGCGCGACGCGACGCAAGGTCGCCGTCGATCAGGTCGCCCGTGATCAGGATCAGGTTCGCGCCGAGGCCGTTTGCCCGCTCGACGACCGCGCGGGCCCAGGCCGCTGGAAAAAGCCGGCTAATGTGGAGGTCGGTGAGCTGCAACATCGTGTAGCCATCGAACCGAGACGACAGCCCGGCGATGCCGATCTCGATGTCGCGGACCGGCGGCACGATCGTCGCCTGGCGCACGGCGATCGCGGCGGTCAAGGCAGCGATGGCGGCAATGGCATACCGGACGCTATCGGGCACGGTCATCCCGCTATACACCAGCATTGCGGGCAGTGTGACGACGTCGAGCAACACTTGCAACATGGCCAGAAACAGGATGGTCCCGAACGCCCAATTGAAGAGGATGACGATCGCGCGCGGAAATTCGGGCGAGAACATGGATCCCGAAGAGAGCCGGCTCCAAAAATGGTACTGTGAAACTCCGAGCATCGAGGCAGCCAGGATGATCTTGATCGGCATCGGGAGCGCCAGCGGCCAGACGAAGCGGGTGATGACCAGCAGACTGGGCAGGGTGAGTATGAGGGAGGGAATTGGATGCTCCTTGCAAAACACTTGCGGCTCCAGGCGAGCCTGTGGCCGTCTTCCGCGAAATCTTCGTCGAGTGCCGCTCTTTGCCCGCCTTTTCTTGGCCTGCCTTTTCTTGGCCTGCGTTTTCTTGTCGAGACCGGCGACACCAGCGACAAAGGCGAAGCCTTTGCGCGGGGATGACGTGACGAATAGCGTGTCTACCTGCAAAGGGCGAGCGCAGATTGCGGCGCTATCGCTGCGCGATTGACAGACAAATCCTTTCCTCAGCACAATCGCCGTCACCGCGCACGGATGCGCCGCGGGCAACGATCCGCCGGCAAGGCGGACGGAAAAAATGGGGAGAAAACGACTGTGAGACGAACCATCCTGGCCTGCGCCATGCTCGCAAGCCTGTCATCAATGGCTTCCGCGCAGGTCTCGGACGACGTGGTCCGCATTGGCGTGCTGACCGACCTGTCGAGCTGGGGGCGGGATAACTCTGGCCCCGGTTCAGTCGAAGCGGCCAAGATGGCGGTGGAGGAATTCGGCCCGACCGTGCTCGGCAAGCCGATCCAGATCATCTCGGCCGACCATCAGATGAAGACCGATGTCGGCGTCCAGATCGTCCGCGATTGGTTCGACAACGGCAAGGTCGACGCCGTTGCCGATATCCCGAACTCCGGCATCGCAATCGCGGTTCACAACATGGTCCGCGAGCGCAACAAGATCGCGCTGCTCTCCGGCCCGGGCGCAAGCTCGTTGACCGACGAGCTGTGCAGCCCCAACACCGTGCACTTCTCCTATGACACCTACGCGCTATCAAAGGTAACGGCGTCCGCCGTGATCAAGGAGGGCGGAAAATCCTGGTTCTTCATCACCGCGGACTATGCCTTCGGCCAGCAGCTCGAAAAGGACGCCACCCACTTCATCAAGGAGCTCGGCGGCACGGTGGTCGGGGGCGTGCGCCACCCGACCAACACCGCGGACTTTTCCTCCTTCGTCCTGCAGGCGCAGAGCTCGAAGGCCGACGTGGTGGCGTTCGCCAATGCCGGCCAGGACACCGACAATTCGATCAAGCAGGCCGGCGAGTACGGACTGGTCAAGGGCGGCCAGAAGCTCGTCGGTCTCCTGATGTTCGACACCGACGTGCACGCGATCGGGCTCGAGGCAGCCCAGGGCACCTATATGACGACGGCGTCCTACTGGAACATGGACGACAGGACGCGGGCCTGGTCGAAGAAATTCTTTACCCGCACCAACGTGATGCCGACCATGATCCATACCGGCGTCTACGGCTCGGTGCTGCATTATCTCAAGGCGATCCAGGCCGCCGGCACCGACGACCCGCAGAAGGTGATGGCCAAGATGCGCGAGCTGCCGATCGAGGATACCTTCGTGCATGGCGGCAGATTGCGCGAAGACGGCCGCGTGATTCGCGACATGTATCTGGCGAGGGTCAAGAAGCCTTCGGACTCGAAGGAGCCGTGGGACTATCTCGATATCGTCAAGACGGTGAAGGGCGAGGATGCCTTCCGCCCGGTTTCCGAATCCAAATGCCCGCTGTTGAAGAAATAGGATGGTGACGTGACAAACGGAAATGGGACGCAAGAAGCCCAAAAAGCCTATGACGAGATATATGACTGCGATGCGCTCGTCGTCGGCTCCGGCTGTGCCGGACTGTCGGCGGCGGTTACCGCGGGCCATCACGGCCTGAAGGTCCTGGTGGTCGAAAAGGAATCGAAGTTCGGCGGCACCACCGCGCGCTCCGGCGGCTGGCTGTGGATTCCCGGTACCTCGCTGGCGAAGGCCTGGGGTATCGCAGAGAGCCCGGACCAGGCGAAGACCTACCTGCGCCACGAGGCCGGCAACAGCTTCGACGCCGCCCGCGTCGATGCGTTCCTGACCGAAGGGCCGAAGGCGGTCGACTTCTTCACCACAAAAACCGCGGTGCGCTTCGACATGCCGCTGACCTTTCCGGACTATCATGCGGAAGCACCCGGCGGCGCGCAGGGCGGCCGCTCGATGGTGACGCGCCCGTTCGACGGCCACGAGCTTGGCGACGCCATCAAAAACCTCGGCGCTCCCCTGCCCGAGTTGACCGTGTTCGGCATGATGCTCGGCTCCGGCAAGGAGATCATTCATTTCATGCGCGCAACGCGGTCGCTGACCTCGGCGGCCTATGTCGCCAAGCGGCTGTCGAAACACGCCGTCGACGTGATGCGCAACGGCCGCGGCATGACGCTGACCAATGGCAACGCGCTCGCCGGGCGGCTGGCGAAATCCGCGTTCGATCTCAATATCCCGCTGTGGCTGTCCTCGCCCGTGCAGGAGCTGATCGTCGAGGATGGCGCCGTGCGCGGCGCGATCATCGAACGTGACGGACGCACGATCCGCGTCAACGCCAGCCGCGGCGTGGTGCTGGCCTGCGGCGGCTTCCCGCACGACGTCGCGCGACGGCAGAAGATGTTTCCGCATGCGCCGACCGGGAAGGAGCATTATTCGCCGGGCCCGGTCGGCAACACCGGCGACGGCTTGCGGCTCGCCGAATCCGTCGGCGGCCGCGTCGAGGACAGTCTGCCGAACGCCGCCGCCTGGGTGCCGGTCTCCATCACGACGCGCAAGGATGGCAGCAAGGGCGTGATGCCGCATTTCATCGATCGCGCCAAACCCGGTGTGATCGCCGTGATGCGCGACGGCAAGCGCTTTGCCAACGAAGGCAATTCCTACCACGACTTCGTGCAGGAGATGATGAAGGCGGCCAAGCCCGGCGAGGAGATCGCGGCCTTTTTGCTTTGCGATCACCAGACCTTGCGCCAATACGGCCTCGGCTGCGTGCCGCCGCGCCCGATGCCAACAGGCCATCATCTCAAGACCGGCTATCTCAAGCGCGGCGCGACGCTTTCAGAACTCGCCGCGCAAGCCGGCATCGACGCGAAGGGATTGGAAGCAACGGTCGCAGAGTTCAACAAGACGGCAGCAGAAGGCCGCGATCCCGCCTTCGGCAAGGGCTCGCGCGCTTACAACCGCTACCAGGGCGACGCGCTGCGCGGACCGAACCCGTGCGTCGCGCCGATCGAGCACGGGCCGTTCTACGCCATCAAGATGGTGATCGGCGATCTCGGCACCTATGCCGGCATCAAGACCGACGCCAATGCGCGCGCACTCGACGCCGACGGCCGCCCGATTCCGGGCCTCTATGCCGCCGGCAACGACATGGCCAGCATTATGGGCGGCAACTATCCCGGCGCCGGCATCACGCTGGGGCCGGCGCTGACGTTCGGGTACATCGCGGGAAAGCATATCGCGAGCGTGAGCACATAAGCAGCGCGTCATTGCGAGGAGCGATAGCGACGAAGCAATCCATCCACCCCTACGGGCGGTGAGAATGGATTGCTTCGCTTCGCTCGCAATGACGGGGATAGCGCAATGAGCGCGATCTGCCGTCGTCAGGTGCCCGCCCGATCCTTCACCCGCCGCGCGACGATTCCGAGCAGACGGCCCAGCGTGCCGCTGGCCGGTCCTTTCTTCCGCGCCAGTGCGAGCGGGGCGACCAGGCCCGCGGCGCGGTCGAGGCGGAGATAGGCGACACCGGCGGTCTCCAGCCGCGCCATCGATTCAGGAATGATCGAGATGCCGAGCCCCGCCGCAACGAGGCTCAGCGTCGACACCATCCGCGATGCCTCCTGCGCCACCTTCGGACTGAATCCCGCTGCGCGGCAGGCGGCGATGATGCTGTCATAGAGGCCGGGTCCGGTCGGGCGGCGGTAGAGGATCAGCGGCTCGTCGGCGAGCGCGGACAGGGAAATCCGGCGGCGCGTGTCCTTGCGGGCGCGCGGATGGTGGTCCGGAACCGCGACCAGCATCTCCTCGTCCAGCAGATGAGTGATCGTGAGGCCCTCCAGCCGCTCGCTCGGCGAGCGCACGAACGCCGCATCGAGGCGGTCGGCCTCGATGGCCGCGATCAGCTCCGCGGTAGAGGCCTCTTCAAACGAGAGCGTGATCGCCGGCGCGTGCTCGCGCATTTCGCGCATCACGCCGGTGACGAAGGGATGGAACGCGGCCGAACTCGTGAAGCCGATGGCAAGCTGGCCTTCCTGACCGCGGCTCGCGCGGCGCGCCGCCTCCACCGCGAGGTCGACGTCGCGCAGGATCAGCCGCGCTTTGTCCACGAAGGCGCGGCCGGCAGCGGTCGGCTCGACGCCGCGCGGCTGCCGGCGAAATAGCGGCGCCCCGATCGCGACCTCCAGCGCGCGAATCTGCTGGCTCAGCGGCGGCTGCTGGATGCCGAGCCTGGCGGCGGCGCGGGTGATGTGGCCTTCCTCGGCCACAGTGACCGCATAGCGAAGGTGGCGCAGTTCGATCATCCGAAAGCATCCATATCTAATGGATATGTATTTTGCCGTTTCCATATATTTGAAATTTGGCGCCCGGCAAACTAGTGGTCTACCACAGTGATTTTGACTCTTTGGCGGTGGCTGGATAGGCGCGGCCGAGTTTGGCGCGGGCTTTGTCGGTTGTGAACATCCATTTGATTCGGGCTCGGGTTTTATTTCGCCGCCGTTGCCATGCTGTGATCTCATTTCGGAGCCTTTTGGGGTCGTCGATGCGGCGGCCGAGACACTGGCGCTGAAGCACGCTGATCTCGCACTCAACCATGTTGAGCCAACTGGCGTGCTTCGGGGTGTAGTGGAATTCGAGGCGGCACAGGATGCGTCGGGCCTCGGCGGGCGCGAAGGCCTCATACAGCGCCCCAGGCTTATGGATCGACAAATTGTCCTGCACGACACGGATGCAGGCGGCGTCGGGATAATGGACGTCGACGAGCTCACGCATGCAGTGGGCGTAGTCCACGGCGGCGCGGCGGTCGGTGAGCTTGACGTTGCGCCAGCCCCGATACGGATCGAAGGTGACGAAGAGATTGACGGTGCCGTTGCGGCGATACTCGTAATCGTAGCGCTCGCGCTGTCCCGGTTGGGCCGGGACCGGCTGGCGCACCTCGCCGATCAGCTGGACGGGGGTCTCGTCGAAGCAGACCAGCGGCCGGGCGGGATCCGGCGTCTCGGCGTAGAGATCGAGCACGTCCTCCATGCGGGCGACGTATTCGCCGTCGACATGGGGAATGCACCACATGTCCCTGCGCCATGGTTTGAGGTCGTTCTCGGCCAGCCGGCGACGCACGGTCTCGCCCGACAGGCTGTCGTGATCGGTGAGCTTGACCATCGTGTCGGCCAGCAGCGTCAGCGTCCAGCGTTTGCGGCCGGCAGGCGGCTTGGCGCATGCCGTCGCCACCAGCAGGGCCTCCTCCTTTCCGGTCAGCTTGCGCTCTGCGCCCGGACGCGGCTCCTCACTCAAGGCCCGCTCCAGATTGCCTTCCACGAAGCGGCGCTTGGTCCGGCTGAGGGTGGAAAGGCTGACACTCACGGTCCGGGCAATCTCCTCGTCGCTGCGGCCCCTATCGGCCGCCAGCAAAATCTGCGCCCGCTTGAGCTTGCGGGCGGCGTGCTTGCCGCCGCCGAGCATCGCCGTCAGTTCGTCGCGCTCGGCTTGGCTCAATTCGACCCGATAACGTACATTCATGCTTTGCCTCCTTGTCGGAGGCCGGGACGAATCGATCCATGAGTCAAAAATCAGGCGCGCGCTTAACCGAGAAGCAGGGTCACTACCTCGCTTTCATCCATACCTATTCGTACATGTTCGGACAGCCGCCCGCCGAAGCCGACATTCAGCGCCATTTCCGCGTCAGCCCGCCGTCAGTCCACCAAATGATCGTCACCCTCGAACGAAACGGTTTCATTCGCCGTCAGCCCGGCGTTCCCCGAAGCATCGAGATTCTCCTGCCACCCGAAAACTTGCCGATCCTCGAATGGCTCGGTATCAAAACGTCAAAATCACTGTGATGAACCACTAGGTTTGAATCGAAACGATTGATACGGAGCCGATCCGCCGATGGACGCCGCACCCGCCACAATGACGATCAAGCAGGACACTCCGAGCGTTGCCGACTTGTTCACCGGCTTCTTCATCCTCGGACTGACCGGCTTCGGCGGCGTGCTGCCGCTATCGCGGCGCATGATGGTGGAGAAGCGCGGCTGGCTGACCAGCGCCGAATTCACCGACCTGCTCGGGCTCTGCCAGTTCCTGCCCGGCGGCAACATCATCAACATGTCGGTGGCGGTGGGGCTGAAGTTTCGCGGCATTGCCGGCGCCTTCGCGTCGATCCTCGGTCTGATCGCGGCGCCGACGGCCGTCGTGATCGCGCTCGGCGTGGTCTATGACCGCTACGCGAACGAACCGACCGTGCGTCATTTGTTCGGGGGCCTGGCCGCCGCCGCGGCAGGGCTTTTGATCTCGATGGCGATCAAGATTGTCTGGCCGCTACGGCGGGACGTGGTGGGGCTGTTGATCGGAGCGCTCTGCGTGCTGGCGATCGCGGTGTTCAGACTGCCGCTGCTGCCGACCCTGCTGACGCTGGCGCCACTCAGCATCTTGCTGAAATCGAGGTTCACGCCATGAGCGGAACCCTCGTCACGCTCGCGCTGATCTTCGCTGAACTGTCGCTGCTCGCCTTCGGCGGCGGCAACACCATCCTGCCTGAGATGCAGCGTCAGGTCGTCGATATCAATCACTGGATGACGGCGCAAGAATTCAGCGCGCTGTTCGCGCTCGCGCAGGCGGCGCCCGGTCCGAACATGATGGTGGTCCCGCTGGTGGGCTGGCATGTCGCTGGCTTCGCAGGCGTGCTGGTGACGTCGCTTGCGAAGTTCGGTCCCTCCTCGCTCGTGACCGGCTTTGCGCTCAAGCTCTGGGAGCGCTTCAAGGACCGGCCGTGGCGGCGGAAGGTGCAGGCCGGACTGGTTCCGGTCACGGCGGGCCTGGTCACGGCCAGCGCCATCGTCATCACCCACGCCTCGGCCGCGAGCTGGAGCCTCATCCTGATCGCGGCACTGGTGGCTGTCGCCACGACCACAACCCGCATCCATCCGCTGCTCGCACTTGCTGTGGGCGCGGCGATCGGCCTCACCGGCATCGGGCAGCTGTAACGGCAGCATCGGCCGGCGCGAGCACGCGCGCGCCCCGCGCTCATCCGCGCATGTGGCCATTTGACCCAAGCCGGGCATCAGCCGTCGAATATTTCAGAACGACGCTTTACGTTGGCACGACCAGATGCGGTGGAAGCGCCTGGAGTTCCACAAGCCAGCCCGGAAGCAGACCGGATGCGTTGGTGTCAGCATCTTGCCGAAGAGACGCGATGGGACCGATCACCTACAGCCTCTGCAACAAGGACATCATCGGGCTCGCCATGTGGATCACCGGGTTCTGCGCGTTTCCACCGCTGATCCCCGCGACCGAAGTTTCCCTGCGCGATCCGGGTTTGATCCTCAGCAAGGAGTTCAACGCGCCGGTCGACACATCGTATCTGCTGAGCCTCAGGTTCGTTTTTCCCTCCGCGGAAGCCCGCATCAAGGACCGGTTGGTGGGCGACGGCCGCAGCAGCGACTACTGCAACGGCGACATCGCGTATGACACTATCCCCGAACACGAACGCCCCGGGCTCGGCCTTCCGATTCCGTTCAAGGTCGTCGTGCGCGGTGAGCCGGACGGAGCTGCCGTGGTCGAACGGACCTTCCACTCCCTCTGTCATGTCGCCCACGCGCGAATCGACAAGCACAGGAATGTCGGTCGATTGCACCTCGACAGGGGCACTTATCGTATCGAGGTCACCAATCTGCAGCCGCAGCTCGCCTTCGGCGACATCACGATCGAGATCAGTCTCGTCAGCGGCGACGCGAAGTGATGCCGCGCCGATCCTGATCTTGCCATGTCCTTTACGCGGTCGCCTCGTCGCTGACCGGCGAGGTGATGACCAGGAACACGAGATCGACCAGGCCGGAGTTCGAGATCGCGTGCTCGACGCCGGGCGGCAGGAAGATCACGTCATGCTTGCGCACAACCATGCTTTCGCCCGCGATCTCCATCAGCCCTTCGCCCTCGAGCACATGATAGATCTGCTCCTGGACCTGATGCTTGTGCCGCGCGACATGGGCCATCGGCTGATACAGCGAGATGCGATAGTCGAGATGATGCGAGCCCGCGGTCTCCGGCATCACCAGCGGCTTCGACAGCGCGCCGCCGAAATGATTGGGAAATTCGCGCCATGGCACCTCGGCGATATTGCGGATCGAGGCGCCGTTTCGTTCTGAAGCCATTGCAGTCTCCATGCTGCCACGATTGGATCAGGGCCGCTGCGATCACGCGGGCTGATAACGCGTGCCGATGCCCGGCTTGCTCTGGCCGAGCCCCGGCAGTTCCCACACGCCGGCGCCGGACGGATTGACGTCGGCGGCGATGTCGACGTCGATCAGATACGGCTTGTTGGCGGCAATCCCCTTGCGTATGGCCTCACCGAGGTCGCCGGCGCGATCGACGCGCACACCCTCGACGCCGCAGGCGCGAGCCATCGCGGCAAAATCCGGATTGTAGCGCTGGCCGGAGATCGCATCGTGGAAGTCGGTCGCAAGCTCGCGGCCGCCGAGATAGCCGCGCTGCAGGCCGCGGATCGAAGCATAGGCGTAATTGTTCCAGACCACCCAGACGACGGGCAGATTGTATTCGACCGCGGTGCCGAGCACGTTGGCGTGCATGAAGAAGGCGCCGTCGCCGCACACCGACACGCAGGGCCGGTCGGGTGCGGCGAATTTCGCGCCCATCACGCCGGCGACGCCGAACCCCATCGGGCCAAAACCCATCGAGCCGATCAGCGAATCCGGCCGCCGTGGCTTGCAGAAGCCCAACAGCCAGTTGTGATGCACGCCGATATCGCTGACGAGGATCGCATTCTCCGGCAGCGCCTTGTCGATCTCGGCGGCGGCGCGCTGCGGATTGATCGGCGAGGTGTCGTCGGAAAAGCCCGGCGCTACGAAACGGTCCCACTCCTTGCGGTAGGTGTCGATCTGCGCCAGCCACTTCTGGCGCGCATCGGCCTTCGCCGTGACGCTGGCACGGCGATCCAGCTCGGCATGCACCTGTTGCAGGAAAACGCGTACGTCGGCCATCAGGCCGAGCGCCACCGGGTAGTTGCGGCCGATCTCCTCTGGGTCGATGTCGACATGGATCAGCCGCGTCGGCGGGATCGTGAAGGAGTAGCCGGGAATCCACGAACTGGAAGTGCGGTCGTCGAAGCGCACGCCGAGCGCCAGCAACACGTCGGCCTGCCGCGTGGCGTGGTTGGCCTGATAATGCCCGGCGCGCGCGACGAGGCCGAGCGCCAGCGGATGATGACAGTCGAGCCCGCCGAGGCCGCTTGCGGATGCCGCGACGGGAATCTGCAGACGTTCGGCGAGCCGCTTCAGTTCCTCGGCAGCGCCGCCATAGCGCACCCCCTGCCCGATCAGGATCACCGGGCGATCGGCGGCGAGCAGCATGTCGACGGCCTTGACGACGCCTTCGGGATCGGCGCCGCAACGGCTGGAGATGTTGGCGTTCCAGGCTTGCGCGTTCGGCGCCTCCTCCGCCGCGGACTCCATGAACACGTCGAAGGGCACGTCGAGCACCACGGGGCCCGGCCGGCCTGATGTCATCGTCTTCCACGCCTGCCGCACAGCGAGCGGCACCATCTCGCCGCGGGTCGGCTGGAACACCTTCTTGCACATGGTGCGCACGGTCGAGGGAAAGTCGGCCTGGTAGTGCCGATACATCTCCTGGAAGGCGCCACGATTGAACTGGCTGGTCGGCACGTTGCCGGTCACCGCCATGAACGGCACCGAGTCGAGGAACGCATTAGCCAGCGAGATCGGCAAATTGGCCGAGCCCGGACCGCAGGACGTGAACGTTGCAGTCGGCCGCCCGGAGACACGGTAGTACACATCGGCCATGAAGCCGGCCACGCTCTCGTGATGCACGGAGATCGTCTTGATGTCGGCCGAGCGTTCGTAGAGCGCGTCGATGAACTGGATGTTGCCGTGGCCGCAGAGGCCGAACACCTGCGGCACCTTCTCCTGGATCAGATAGTCGACGATCACCTGAGCCCCGTTGAGCATGTTGCGCGACATCGACTGCATTCTCCCTCGGGACTCAAAGGCGGCCGGTTGACCCGGCCTTGGCGGGCAAACCGTATGTCTCATAATACTGTACGTCAATTGCTATTGTGGTATACGAATCTTGGGGCGTCGTGTCGAGCGCCAGACAAAAAAGAGGCTCCGTGAAACCGCGCACCAAGGACAAGACCGCCGCAAAGCCCGCTAGCTTGCGCAAGGCCGCGATCGCCAGGCTCGTGCAATCGCCGCATCGCGATATCGACGAGGAGGCCGAGAGCCGTGCGCGCGGCGGCGTGCAGTCGCTCGGCCGCGCCTTCTCGATCCTCGAAGAGGTCGCACGGCATCGCGACGGCATCGGGCTTGCGGATCTGAGCAAGCTGGTCGGATTGCACAATTCCACCACCTTCCACCTTGCCAAGACGCTTGTCTCGCTCGGCTATCTCCGCCAGGAGAAGGATTCAAAGCGCTATCGCATCGGCCGTCCGCTGTTTGCGCTTGCCGCGAACGCGCTCGACGAGATCGAGATGGTGAACGTCGCGACGCCGATCCTGGAGGATCTGTCGCGCGAAACCGGCGAGAGCGGCCATTTCGCCGTGCGCATGGGCGATGCGGTGGTGGTGATTGCGCGAACCGCTGGCCCCGGCGCGTTCCAGCTCACCGACCGCGTCGGCGTAGTGCGGCCGGCGCATTGCACCGCGCTCGGCAAGATCATCCTTGCGTCATTGCGGCCGGATCAGCTCACCCGCTACCTCGAGCGCATCGAGTTGAAGCCGTCGACGCCGAAGTCGATCACCGAAGGTCCGGTGCTGCTGAGCGAGATCGCCGAGATCAAGCGCAGCGGAATTGCCTTCGACGATGGCGAGTACAATGCCGAGGTGCGCTGCATCGCCGTTCCCGTGATGGACTTCACCGGCCAGACCATCGGTGCGCTCGGCATATCCGGACCGATCTGGCGGTTGACCAACCAGGCGCTGCAGACTCACGCCAAGGCGGTGCGCGCCACCGCCAATCGCCTCTCTGTCGAGTTCGGTGCCAAGGGCGTCGTCAGGGATCTCGCCAAGCCTTGAGACACAAGCCTTGAGACACAAGCCTTGAGACACAAGCCTTGAGACACAAGCCTTGAGACAAAAACCCTGAGGCACAGGCACGCATCAGACCAAAGGCGTGTAACCGCTGTTAAGCGTTGACAGCGGCCGTCGCGTCCGGAAATATCCTCCAATAATAACAACAGGTCTCTCACAATGTCGCATAAGTGACGGGAGACAACGCGGCACGCCCCCGGGAGGAGACCATGATCCGCCACAGCCGACGTAAATTCCTGAAAGGCAGCGCTGCGCTTGCCGGCGCCGCCGCGATCGGATCGCCATCGATCGTTTACGCGCAGGCCGAGAAGATTAAAATCGGCCACCTGACACCGCTGACCGGCTTCCTCGGTGCACTCGGCGCCTATGCGCAGCTCGGCATCCGCATGGCGGAGGAGGAGATCAACGCCGCTGGCGGCGTGATGGGCCGGCCGCTCGACATTCTCTCGGAAGACTCGGTCAATCCCGCTACAGCGGCGACCAAGGCGCAGCGCATGCTCGACCAGGACGGCGTCGCGGTCTTGATGGGCGAAATCAACTCGGCGTCGGCGCTGACCATCATGCAGGTCGCCGAGCGCAACAAGCGGCTGTTCATGCAGATCGGCGCGCGCTCCGACGCGCTGCGCGGCAAGAACTGCAACCGCTACGCCTTCCACGTCGACATTCCCTCGACCGTGATGGTGAACGCGGTCGGCAAGGCGCTGGTGCGCGCGGACATGATGAAGGACAAGAAATTCTACACGCTGACCGCGGACTACATTTTCGGCCACGATCTGGCACGCGCCGCGAAGGCATTCTTCGACGGCAATGGCGGCAAGCTGATCGGCGACGAACTGGTGGCAACCGACGTGACCGATTTCAGCCCGTATCTCCTGAAGATCCGGCAGTCGAAGCCCGACGTCGTCTGCTCCAACCTCGCCGGCAACCAGGTCACCAACCTGATCAAGCAGTATGCCGAGTTCGGCCTGCCCTATCCGATCGTCGGCTTCAATCTCAACACCGCGGACGCCTGGGCCGCCGGCGACGGCAATCTCAGCGGCACTTGGCCGACGGTCTGGTACCACACCCTGGATGTGCCGGCGTCGAAGACTTTCGTCGCCAACTTCGCCAAGAAGTACGGCAAACCGCCTGAGAACCACGCCTGGATCGAGTACGTCTCGCTCAGGATGATGGCGCAGGCGATGAACGAGACCAAGTCGACCGACACCGACACGCTGATCGGCTATTTCGAGAAGCAGACCGAGTTCGACATCCTGAAGGCCCGCAAGGCCTATTTCAGGGCCTGGGACCATCAACTGATGCAGGAGGCCTATCCGTTCACGGTCAAGCCCAAGGGCAAGGCCAAGGATCAGTGGGACACGCTCGAACTCGGCGCCGCGATCCCCAACCCCAACGAGCCGCTGGAATCGATCGCGCTGACGAAAGAGCAGAATCCTTGTTCGATGTGAGCCCGCACGCAATGCGGTGGCCGCAAACTCAGTTCACCTCTCCCGCTTGCGGGGGTCGAGACGAGCGAAGCTCGCTCTTAGGTCGACGCGCGCAGCGCGGCGGGTGGGGCTTTCTCCGCGATGTGACTCGTTGCGAGACCCCCACCCCAACCCTCCCCCGCAAGCGGGAGAGGGAGTCCAATCCCTGCGCGGACACAGTTCGACCTAGTCTCACCAGGCTCTAGACAATGCAACTCGGGTTCTTGCTGGAACAGGTGGTGAATGGCCTCGTGCTCGGGGGCTACTATCTGCTGATCGCGCTCGGCCTGTCGCTGATCTTCAGCGTCGGCGGCATCGTCAATCTCGCCCATGGCGCGTTCTACGCGCTTGGCGCCTACCTGTCGGTCGAGATCACGCGCGCGCTCGGCTTCGGCCCGGCGATTGTGCTGTCGCCGTTGGCGGTCGCGCTGCTCGGCATCCTCTTTGAACGCTTCATCCTGCGCCGCTTCTACACATCGGATCCGATCCTGAGCCTGCTCGTGACGTTCGGACTCGCGCTCGTTGCCGAGCAGGCGATCCGCATGATCTGGGGCGCGGCACCGCTGTCAGCCTCGATCCCGTCAGCGTTTCGCGGCTCGATCATCGTCGGCGACTTCCTGTTCTCGCGCTATCGCCTGCTGATCCTCGCGGTGGTCGCGGCCGTGCTGCTGGGCGTCTGGCTGTTGCTGCACAAGACCTCGTTCGGCCGCGTGGTGCGCGCCGGCATCCAGCGGCCCGACATGGTTGCGGTGCTCGGCATCCGGCTGGAGCCCTACATGACCGTGATCGTGATGCTCGGCGTCGGCATGGCCGCGCTCGGCGGCGCGTTCTTCGCGCCGATATCAATCGTGCATCCGGCGATGGGCGCCGAGATCATCACGATCGCCTTCGTCGTCGTGGTGATCGGCGGGCTCGGCAGCTTCTGGGGCGTGGTGCTCGCGGCGCTGCTGGTCGGGGTCGTCAGGGGCATCACCATCCACTTTGCGCCGGCCGCGGGCGAGGCCTCGATCTACATCCTGATGTTCCTGGTGCTGCTGGTGCGGCCGCGCGGCCTGCTCGGCGAGCGGATCGAGAAGTTCGAATGATCGTATCCGCGACGGAGAAATATCGCCCGCTGCTGTTGGCGACGCTGACGCTGATCGCGCTGCCGTTCCTGCTGCGCGTGCTCGGGCTGTCCCTGAACAGCGGCACGATGGTGGTGGCGCTGGCGATCGCAGCGTTAGGGCTCAACCTCTGCATCGGCTACACCGGCCTCGTCTCGTTCGGCCACGGCGCCTGGTTCGGCATCGGCGCCTATGCCGCCGGGCTGATCCAGCTGCATTATTTCCCTGGCGAGATCTGGCTGCCGCTGCTGCTCGCCATGGTGGTGGTCGCTGTCACGGCGACACTGGTCGGCATCGTCATCCTGCGCCGGCGCGGCGTCTATTTCTCGCTGCTGACGCTGGCGCTCGCGGCGCTGACCTACACCACCGCGTTCCGCTGGAGCAGCCTGACCGGCGGCGAGGACGGGCTCGGCGGATTGAAGCGGGGCCATGTTGGACCGCTCAATCTCGACGATACGCTGACGTATTATGTCGTGGTCGCGCTGATCGCAGTCGGCGTGCTCTATCTGCTGCTCCGGCTGGTGCGCTCGCCGTTCGGCCACGTGCTGGTCGCGATCCGCGAGAATCCATTGCGCGCGAGCTTCCAGGGCTACCGGATCGAACGCTACAAGCTCGCCGTATTCGTGATCTCGGCCGTGGTCACCGGGCTCGCCGGTGGCCTGACCGGCTTCCAGAACTATCTCGTATCGGCCGACGCGGTCTCGGTGCCGTTTTCCGGCGAGATGCTCGCGATCGTCGTGATC
Source organism: Bradyrhizobium genosp. P (assembly GCF_049949265.1). Lineage (NCBI taxonomy): Bacteria > Pseudomonadati > Pseudomonadota > Alphaproteobacteria > Hyphomicrobiales > Nitrobacteraceae > Bradyrhizobium > Bradyrhizobium genosp. P. Next base: position 8,625,073 of record NZ_CP188195.1, read on the forward strand.
GGCGGCATGCGCAGCATGCTTGGTCCAGCGCTCGGCGCGCTGTTCTTCATCCTGTTCCGCGAACTGCTCTCGATCTGGACGCCGAACTGGCTGTTGTGGTTCGGTCTGATCTTCGTCGCCTTCGTGATGTATTCGCCCAACGGTCTGGTCGGCATCTGGTCGCAGGTCGCGCGCCGCCTGTGGCCCGCGCAGGAAGAGGCCGCCGCGATGAGCCGGCGCAAGACCTATGACGGCCTGCTGCTGCCGGACTTCCTGATCCCGGAAACCCGCGTCGGTGTCGTGCTCGAGGTCGCCGGCGTCTCGAAATCGTTCGGAGGCATCCGCGCGGTGTCGAATGCGAGCTTGAAACTTGCCGCCGGCGAAATTCACGCACTCATCGGTCCGAACGGCGCCGGCAAGACCACGCTGTTCAACCTGGTCTCGGGGCTCTATCCGACCGACCGCGGCACGATCACCCTCAACGGTCGCGCGATCCAGGGCACGCCGCCGGACCTGATCTGCCATCAGGGCCTGTCGCGGTCGTTCCAGATCACCAATCTGTTCAAGGGCCTCTCGATCTACGAGAATCTGCGGCTGTCGCGGCAGGCGCAGCATCCCAAACGCTTCAACTTCTGGCGCGACATCGACAGCTATACGGACATCCACGCCGAGACGCAGGCGCTGGTGAAATTCCTCGGGCTCGAAGGCATCGAGACGATCGAAGGCGGCGCACTGTCCTATGGCGGCCAGCGGCTGGTCGATCTCGGCATCGCACTCGGCTCGAAGCCGAAGGTCCTGCTGCTCGACGAGCCGCTGGCGGGGCTGGCCGCCGCCGAGCGCGAGCGCGTCTCCAACCTGATCCGGTGCGTCGCGGCGAAGATCCCGATCCTGATCGTCGAGCACGACATCGATCGCGTGCTCGGCTTCTCGCACCAGGTCACCGTGATGAACCAGGGCGAAGTGCTGATGACGGGATCTCCAGCCGAGGTGCGCTGCGACGGTCGGGTGCAGAAGATCTACACCGGCTCGGGCATTCCGCCGGTCGAGCATGCGGGACATGCCGGCGCCGCGGCGGATACCGCGCCGCTATTGCGCGTCGATCGCGTCAACAGCTTCTATGGCAAGAGCCATATCTTGCATGACGCGACCTTCGATGTCCGGCGAGGCGAGATCGTGGCGCTGCTCGGCCGCAACGGCGCCGGCAAGTCGACGCTGCTGAAGACGCTGGTGGGCCTCGTGCCGGCAGCCTCCGGCAGCATTGCCTTCGACGGCCGCAACATCTCCCGCCTCGCAGCGCCTGACATCGCGCGGCTCGGCATCGGCTACGTGCCACAGGGGCGCGGCCTGTTCGCCGGCATGACGGTGCGGGACAATCTGGCGCTCGGCCGCCTCGCCCGCGCAACCGACGGAATCCGTGGCGTGGTCTGGAGCGAGGCTGACATCCTCGACCATTTCCCGCGGCTGAAGCAGCGCATGGACGTCGCCGCCGACTATCTCTCCGGCGGCGAGCAGCAGATGGTCGCGGTCGCCCGCGCGCTGTCGGGCAATGTCGAACTGCTGCTGCTTGACGAGCCGTTCGAGGGACTGGCGCCCGCCGTGATCCTCGACCTCTTCAAGGTGTTCGACCGCCTGCGCGACAAGATCTCGATCGTGATCGTCGAACACAATCTCGATCTGGTGCTCGCGCTTGCCGACCGCGTCTTCGCGCTGGAGCGCGGCGCGGTGTTCCACGAGGGCCCGGCCAACCAGTTGCTGGTCGATCTCGACTACAGGAAGAAGGTACTGTGGTTGTGACGACGCGGGGTCAGGTATCGTCGTTAACACCGGCTTGCTATATTAGACCGCGACTCATTGGACGATGAACTCACGGGGACCATGGCAAGGTCGGTACAGACGAGCGGACTCGTCTACAAGCGCTGTTATGTCGATTGGGGTGGGCGCTGCGCCTATTGCGGCACGGGGCTGCCGCGGATGAAGCGCGTCGGCAAGGTCCAGGCCAGCGTCGACCATTTCATTCCGCTGGCCAAGGGTGGCCTTAATTCGCGAGGCAACCGCGTGCTGGCTTGCTATCCCTGCAACCTCGCCAAGGCCGACATCGACCCGCGCGAGACCCGACAGTGGCCGCACATCGAACAGCGCCTCGCCGAGCTCGCCACCGCGCCGAAGATGGGTCAACGGAAGCTCAAGATGCTTGCGCTCGAACTGGCCGCGCAGGTGTTTCCCCAGCGTGATGCCGATGTGAACGAAGAGAATTCCCTCATGTCGCCGGCGCCGATCCGACACGGCCGTCCGAACTGACCATCGTCAGCGGCAGCAAGACGGAAACGTTCAAGCGCGCCGACTGATTTTTCATCGGCCGCGCTTAACTCTCACGCGGTAGCGGAGCCCGTCACTCGCCGCCGGATCCGCCCTGCACGATCTTCTCGCTCAGCCTCGCGTCGACGATCTCGACCGTGCGGTCGATCTCCGCGCTGGGCGTGCCGAGCCGATGCGAGATCAGTTTCACCAGCAGGTCGACGCGCTCGATGAAGGGCGCGCCGGCCGCCACCGCACGGGCGGCCGAGGACGGCTTGAGCAGGCTTTCCGCCGCCTTGGCATATTTCCCGAACGGGACCTGATCCGCAGGATCGGCTCCGAGACGGCGCGCGATGGCGTCGACATGATCATAGATCGACTGCGACAGTTTCAGATCGCCGTGCACGGCGTCGCGGATCGACTGCGGCTCCGATGGCGTGATGCAGCGGTAATTTCCGGTCAGCAGCTGCCCTATCTCAAGCGGATTGGTGCGGCGGCATGTTCATGATCGACAGGCACGGCAGCTTCGCCGCCGCGATCTTGATCATCAGAACACGAACCGTGTGGTTGGTGTATTGCGGCTCCTGCATCGCAAGACCGACCAGATCGTAACGGGACACATCGACGTCAGCCGGCGTGACGGCATCGAGCTTGCCCGGCAGGTCGCGCGAGACAATCGAGCGGTGGTCTTTTTCGTCGCGCAGCTTGATGCGAACTTCGGTGCCCTCGCGGTTGATCAGCTCCGCGGTGTTCTTCCGGCAGACGAGGGTCACGTTGTGACCCGCCATCAAGAGCTTGGTCCCAAGCAGGGAGCCGTACGAGGCTCCCAGGATCAGAATGTTGCGCGCCATGCTCTCTCTTTCAAAGCCAATTCCGGAAGCCAAGTCTGGTATACCACGGGAGCAACCACTTGCCGCACGGCACGCCGGTGTCCAGCGCAAAGTGATGGACGCGACAATTGCGCTTCTCGCGCGACAATCCCGATGCAAGACTCAAATCACGCGATCGCTGAAATCGTTCGGGAACCGCGACTTAGGTCTAATGTCGCCGCGGCTTTATTCCTCACTGCGGGAAGAGGCGATCCGGGGAGATATTAACTGAGCGCTTGCTCACTTTTGCGGGACAGTCAGGCGCGACCCATGTCCGAACCGGACTTGTCAATCCCTGGTTCGCGCAGTATCGCTACCGATGTTGCGCTGCAAAGTCAGCGACCAACTATCAAACAAACTCAATCGTCAACGAGGAAACGACAAGACATGCGCCATCTTCCCTTCGCCGTGGCTGCGGCTGTCCTGATGCTTGGTGGCGCGGCGTCCGCGCAGGAAACCGTGAAGATCGGTTATATCGATCCGCTATCCGGCGGTGGCGCAAGCGTTGGCGAAGGCGGCCTCAAGACGTTCCAGTACCTTGCCGACGAGTTGAACGCCAAGGGCGGCGTCCTCGGCCACAAGGTCGAAATCGTGCCGCTGGACAACAAGACCAATCCGCAGGAAAGCCTGATCCAGGCGCAGAAGGCGGTCGACGCCGGCATCCGTTACATCACGCAGGGCAACGGCTCTTCGGTCGGCGCTGCGCTGGAGGATTTCGTCACCAAGAACAACTCCCGCAACCCCGGCAAGGAACTGCTCTACTTCAACTACGCCGCGGTCGATCCCGCCTTGACCAATGAGAAGTGCAGCCACTGGCACTTCCGCTGGGATGCGGGCTCGGACATCAAGATGGAAGCGCTGACCAACTACATGAAGGATCAGCCGTCGATCAAGAAAGTGTACCTGATCAACCAGGACTATTCGTTCGGCCAGTCGGTGCGTACTGATGCGCGCAAGATGCTTGCGGCCAAGCGGCCCGACGTCCAGATCGTCGGCGACGAGCTGCATCCGCTGCTCAAGGTCACCGACTTCTCGCCCTACATCGCCAAGATCAAGGCGTCCGGCGCCGACAGCGTCGTAACAGGCAATTGGGGCCAAGACATCGCGCTGCTGCTGAAGGCCGCGGCCGACGCCGGCCTCAAGGTCAACTGGTACACCTATTATGCCGGCGGCGCCGGCGGACCGACCGCGATCAAGCAGACCGGCCTTGATCACCAGGTGTTCCAGATAACCGAAGGCTTTGCCAATTCCGGCAACAAGGCGGCGATGGATTTCGAGAAGGACTTCCGCGCCAAGACCGGCATCTCCGTGTGGTATCCGCGCGCGGTCAACGAGATGCGGATGTTCAAGGCGGCCGCCGAGAAGGCCAACTCGATCGATCCGGTGAAGGTCGCGGCCGCGCTCGAGGGCATGAAGTTCGACGTGCTTGATGGCGGCGACGGCTTCATGCGCAAGGACGATCACCAGTTCTTCCAGCCGATCTATATCTCCTCGCTCGGCACGCTGGCCGACAAGACCAAGGAGCCGTTCGACGAGGAGAACACCGGTTGGGGCTGGCACCTCGTCTCCAAGATCGACACCGCGCAGGCGATGGTTCCGACCACCTGCAACATGAAGCGGCCCTGATCGGCCCTTCCTGTCATTCCGGGGCGATGCGAAGCATCGAACCCGGAATCTCGAGATTCTCAGGTGCGCTAGTGCGCACCTTGGTTCGCTCGCTAACGCGCGTGCCCCGGAATGACAGCCATCTCATTTCGTTCGACAGGTCTTTGCCCACGTGAACCATTGTTGTCTCAATCGAGTGCGCCATGGCTGAGTTGATCGTCATTTCGACTCTCAACGGCGTGCTGTTCGGCATGCTGTTGTTCCTGCTGTCGAGCGGGCTGACCGTCATCTTCAGCATGATGGGCGTGCTCAACTTCGCGCATGCCAGCTTCTACATGCTGGGCGCGTTTTTCGGCTATCAGCTGACCCGCTGGATCGGCTTCTGGCCGGCGCTGGTGCTGGCGCCGCTATTGGTCGGCGCCGTCGGCATGGCGGTCGAGCGCTATGGCTTGCGCAACACCCACAAGCACGGGCATGTCGCCGAGCTGCTGCTGACCTTCGGTCTTGCCTTCGCCATCGAGGAAATCGTCTCGATGATCTGGGGCAAGAGCCCGATGGATTACCGGGTTCCCGCGGCGCTCGACTTCCCTGCCTTCACCATCTTCGCCACCAATTATCCGGCCTACAAGATCTTCATGCTGGTGGTGTCGGTCACCATCTTCGTGGCGCTGCTGATCACGCTCAAGAAAACCCGGGTTGGCCTTATCGTGCAGGCCGCGCTGACGCATCCGAGCATGGTCGGCCATCTCGGCCACAATGTCGGGCGCGTGTTCATGCTGGTGTTCGGCGTCGGCAGTGCGCTTGCGGGCCTCGCCGGCGTCATCGCCGGTCCCTCGCTGGTGACGCAGTCCGACATGGCGGCGCTGCTCGGCCCGATCCTGTTCGTGGTCATCGTGTTCGGCGGTCTGGGCTCGCTGCCCGGCGCCTTCATCGCATCGCTGTTGATCGGGCTGATCCAGACCTTTGCGGTCGCGCTGAACGGTTCGCTGGCGAGCCTGTTCGGCCCGCTCGATCCGAGCCTTGGACCCTCAGTTCTCACCGACATCTGGAATGTCACGATCGCGCAGATCGCGCCGATCCTGCCCTACGTGCTGCTGGTGTTGATCCTGATCTTCCGCCCCATGGGCCTGTTGGGGACGCGCGAGTCATGAGCAATGCTGCCACGCCCGGCCCCACCATCGCCAAACAACAAACCGGCGGCGCCTTGAGCTTCTATGGCGTCTGGCTGATCGCGGCCGCCCTGCTCGTGATCCTGCCGTTGATCTTCTCCTCCGGCGGCTCGCTGACCTCGTTCAGCTTGATCGGCATCGCCATCATCTTCGCGCTCTCCTACAACATCCTGCTCGGCCAGACCGGGCTATTGTCGTTCGGGCATGCGGTTCAGTACGGCCTCGGCGGCTTCCTCGCCGTTCACACCATGAATGCGGTGGCCAATCACCATTGGCCGATCCCGTTGCCCCTCATCCCGTTGTTCGGCGGCTTCGGCGGCCTCGCCTTCGCGATTCTGGTCGGCTGGGTGATGACCAAGCGCGCCGGCACCGTGTTTGCGATGATCTCGCTCGGCATCGGCGAGCTGGTGGCGTCGTCGTCGCTGATTCTGCGCAGCGTATTCGGCGGTGAATCCGGCATCACCACCGACCGTACGGCGCTGGCGCCCATCTTCGGCTGGACCTTCGGGCCGCAGCTTCAGGTCTATTACCTGATCGCCTTCTGGGTGATCGTCTCGGCGATCGCGATGTATGCGCTGACCCGCACGCCGCTCGGGCGGATCTGCAACGCGGTCCGCGACAATCCGGAGCGTGTCGAGTTCATCGGCTACGATCCGCACGTGGTCCGCTATCTCGCCTACGGCTTCGCCGGCTTCTTCGCCGGCATCGCGGGCGGTCTCTCCGCGATCAATTTCGAGATCGCCAACTCGGCCTATCTCGGCGCGACGCAATCCGGTCTGGTGCTGTTTGCGGCATTCATCGGCGGCACCGCCTATTTCTTCGGTCCGATCCTCGGCGCCATCCTGGTGACGTATCTGCAATTGGGGCTGACCGATCTCACCACGGTCTGGCAGCTCTACTTCGGCATCATGTTCATCGGCATCGTGATGTACGCGCCGGGCGGCATCGCTGGCATCCTGATGAAGCACCGGCCGCTGATCCGCGCCGGCAATCTCGGCACCGTCATCCCGTCCTATCTGGTCGCGGCTCTCCCGACGCTGGCGCTGGCGCTCGGCGTCATCCTGTCGATCGAGACGGTCGCGCGCTACACGTCGAGCGAAGGCGGCGGCAACACCATCAACATGTTCGGCATCCCCTTCGTGGCGACGGCGCCGACGACCTGGGCTGCCGCAGCCGTTCTCGTTGTCGGCGGCTTCCTGGTCTCCCGCATCACCTGGCGACGTGTCACCGAAGCCTGGGATCGCGCCGCTACCGTGGCGCGCGATCGGGGGTATCTCGCATGACATCAGCCATTGAAGTCAAAGCCGTCGAGAAGCGCTTCGGCAATGTCAGCATCATCCGCGATCTCAATCTGAGCGTCGCCAAAGGCGAACGCCACGCCATCATCGGCCCGAACGGCGCCGGCAAGTCCACGACGTTCAACCTGATCAGCGGCCACATCGAACCGACCTCGGGCGAGATCCGCCTCAACGGCGATGTCATCTCGGGCCTTCGTCCCTTCGAGATCAACCGGCGCGGATTGTCGCGCTCGTTCCAGGTCACCAACGTGTTCGCCCGCATGACGGTATGGGAGAATGTCCGCTGCGCCGTGCTGTGGGCGACCGGCCACCGCTACGCGTTCTGGAAGAACGTCGACAGCCTGCCCGAGGTGAGACAGCGGACCGCGCAGATCCTCGACGACATCCATCTCGCGCATCGCCGCGATGTGCCGGCAGGATTGTTGACCTACGCCGAGCAGCGCGAGCTCGAGATCGGCATCACCATCGCGGGTGGCGCCAGTGTCATCATGCTGGACGAACCGACCGCGGGCATGAGCCATGCGGAGACCGAGCGCGCCGTCGCGCTGATCCGCCGCCTGACCGAGGGGCGTACGCTCGTGATCGTCGAGCACGACATGAGCGTGGTGTTCGGCCTCGCCGACCGCATCTCGGTGCTAGTGTACGGACACATCATCGCAACAGGCACGCCCGAGGAGATCCGCGGCAATCCGAAGGTCAAGGAAGCCTATCTCGGCGAGGAGGTGGTCTGATGCTCGAGGTCAGAAATCTTCACGCCTATTACGGCAAGAGCCATATCCTTCAGGGCGTCGATCTCGATATCGCCGCCGGCGAGGTCGTCAGCCTGTTGGGACGCAATGGCGTCGGCCGCTCGACGACCGTCAAGGCGATCATGGGCGAGGTGCCGCCGCAGGGCACGATCCGCTTCAAGGGCCAGGACATCGCAGGCCTGCCGAGCCACAAGATCGCCCGCCTCGGGCTCGGCTACGTGCCGGAGCATCGCGATATTTTCCCCGGCCTCACGGTTCGCCAGAACCTCATCCTCGGCATCAAGGATCCGCGCCGCCCGGGCAAGTGGCGGCTTCAGGACATGCTCGACATGTTCCCCAATCTGGCCGCCCGCGCCGACACGCCGGCAGGCGTGCTGTCGGGCGGCGAGAAGCAGATGCTGACCACCTGCCGCACGCTGCTCGGCGATCCCGAGTTGATGATGATCGACGAGCCGACCGAAGGACTTGCGCCACTAATCGTGCAGCAGGTCGGCGATCTCATCGCGCGCATCGCGAAGGCCGGCGTCGCGATCCTGCTGGTCGAGCAGAAGCTCTCGATCGCGATGAAGATCTCGAACCGGGTCTACATCATGGGCCACGGCCGCGTCGTGTTCGAAGGCACGCCAGACGAGCTCAGGTCGAATGCCGCCATTCGCGAGGAATGGCTCGAGGTGTAACGCACGGCGCTGCGGCCGCAACGCGCCACTCCGCTAGAGCATTTTCGGTTCTGATTGAATCAGAACCGAAGCTCTAGATTCTTGTTTTGACGCGTTTTCTTCACGCGAACCGGCGTCCACTTCGCTCAAAAACGCTCTAGGTCGATGAAGCCGCGCCTGCCGCAACGTCATCGAAAAGCGCACGCTGATCGGCACACTCAGCATTTCCCGGATTCGCCCTGAAGCGAGCTTGCGAGGAGCTTCGCCGGATTTGCCGTACCTGTTCGCGATGCATAGAACCGCCTTTTTGGCGCTCGTCCCATGTCGCAGCGGACGGCAACTCGATCACCCGGCCATACCGGGATCTGATCTGTGGCACCTCCCGATACCGGCTCTTCACGATGGCGTGTCTACGGGAATCGCGTCCTTGTTTTTTTCATAAGCAAGCTTACCATTTTCATAAGCAAGCTTATCATAAGCTCGCACAGGAGTTACCGCTGTGGAAATCGAAACCCCCACGCTTGGCTTTTTGCTGCACGAAGTCGCGCGGCTGCTCAGGAAAAGGTTCGAGCAGATTTCCCGTGAATCCGGCTTGACGCGGTCGCAATGGCAGGCGCTGGCGTATCTGGATCGGAACGAGGGCATCAACCAAAGCGGATTGGCTGACATCCTCGATGTGGAGCCGATCACGCTGTCCCGCATCCTGGACAAACTGGAGGCCTGCGACCTGATCGAACGACATTCGCACCCGTCCGACCGGCGGGTCCGGCTGCTCCGGCTTAGGCCGGCGGCCCGGCTTAAACTGGTGCAGGCGCGTCAGCTCGGCGAGATCACCCGCTGCGAGGCATTGAGCGGCCTGTCCGAAGAGGAGGGCTTGCACCTGATGGAGACCCTGAAAGTCCTGAAATTCAACCTCACCGAAGCGTGCGATTCGTCAATGGAAAAGCAGAAGCGAGCAAGTCATGGTTAGTACCGGCGACGCAAATCCCAAACGGCATGGTGCCGACGCCGAAAACGCTGTTCTCCAGGGCGATACAAAAGGCGCCGAGGACAAGGTCTATCGTTTGATGCGCCATCCGCCCGAAGCAGCGGAGGCTCCGGAGATCGATGCTCCGGCCGAGCCGACAGCGAAAGAGTGGCCGGGCAATCGCAGGCCGCATGGCGAACCACAGCAGCAGCCTGCGTCGGCCGCTCCGGGAGCACCAAAAAAATCCCGAAAGCGAATTGTGATGTTTGCGTTGCTGCCGGTTGCGCTGATTGCCGGCGGCTATTTCTATGTGACCGGCGGCGCCGTCATGTCGACCGACAATGCCTACGTTCAGGCCGACACGGTCGGATTATCGACCGACGTTTCCGGGATTGTCGCCGGCGTGCTCGTTCACGACAACCAAAAGGTCGCGAAGGGCGAGGTGCTGTTCAAGCTCGACGATCTGCCATTCCGGCTGGCGCTGGACCGCGCTGAAGCCCAGATCGGAACCACGCGCAACGATCTCCTGGCCCTGCAGGCCAGCTATCGGAACATGCAGACCCAGGTCGAGCAGGCCAAGATCAACGTCGATTTCAACAACGTCAACTTCAAGCGCCAGCAGCAATTGATCACCAACGACTTCACCCCACGAGCGACATTCGACGCGGCTCGCAACACGCTGCAAGCATCGCAGCAAACGCTGGCCTCGCTGCAAGCGCAGCTTGCCGGAATAGCTGCAAACCTGAACGGCAATCCGGATGCGCCGATCGAGGATCATCCGCGCTACAAGGACGCGCTGGCGGCACGCGACGAGGCCGCGCGCCAACTCTCCCATACCATTGTCAAAGCTCCCTTCGCCGGCATCGTGACCAACGTGCCGTCGTTGCAGCCCGGCCAATACCTCACCGCTGCGGCGACGGCCTTCAATATCGTGTCGATCGATCATGTCTGGGTCCAGGCCAGTCCGAAGGAGACGGAACTGACCTATGTCCAGCCCGGCCAGAAGGCCACGATCGAGGTCGACACCTATCCCGGCAAGCACTGGGCCGGCACGGTCGACAGCATCAGCCCCGCATCGGCATCGAGCTTCTCGCTGCTGCCGGCTGAAAATACCAGCGGCAACTGGGTCAAGGTGGTCCAGCGTATTCCCATGCGTGTCCGGGTCGACAATGCGCCGGGCAAGCCTGCGTTGCGGGTTGGCATGAGCGTCGAGCTGAATGTCGACACCGGGCACGAACGTGGGCTTCCCAACTTCATCACCGACCTGCTCGGATTCTCGGAAGCCGCAAATGACTGAGTCCGCAGCCGCCGAGGCCCGGCCGATCAACCGGCCTGCCATCACGGCGTGCGTGATCCTCGCCGTGATCATGCAGGCGTTGGACACCACGATCGCCAACGTGGCGCTGCCGTACATGCAGGGAAGCGTTTCGGCCAGCTCGGACCAGATCAACTGGGTGCTGACGTCCTACATCGTGGCTGCCGCGATCATGACTCCGCCGTCCGGATTCCTCGTCAGCAAGTTCGGCCGGCGGCGCGTCCTGATGGCCGCGGTCACCGGCTTCGTTGTCGCTTCCGTGCTGTGCGGCATCGCGCAGTCGCTGGTCGAGATCGTGGCGTTCCGGCTGCTTCAAGGCTTCTTTGGCGCGGCGCTGGTGCCAGTGTCGCAATCGATCCTGCTCGACATCTACACCCCCGAAGAGCGGGGATCGGCGATGGCATTGTTCGGCGTGTCCGTGATGGTCGGGCCGGTGCTCGGCCCGGTGATCGGCGGCTGGCTGACGGACCATTACACCTGGCGCTGGGTCTTCTATATCAACGTGCCGCTTGGCGCCCTCGCCTTCGCCGGCATCTCGATCTTCCTGCGGGAAACCAAAACCAGCGCCGCCGCCAAGCTCGATTGGATCGGATTTGGCAGCCTGAGTATCGCCATCGCCGCCATGCAGGTCTTCCTGGATCGGGGGGCGCAGCTCGACTGGTTTTCCTCCTTTGAGATCCTGGTCGAGGCCGTCGTCGCGGTATCGGCGTTCTATGTCTTCCTTGTTCATACCTTCACGGCCGGCGATTCCTTCGTCAATCCGAGGCTGTTCCTCGATCGCAACTTCACGGTGGGAATGCTGTTCATTTTCATCGTCGGCGTCACCTATCTGGCGTCGCTGGCGCTGATGACGCCCTATCTGCAAACCCTGATGGGGTACCCCGTCGTCACGGCCGGGCTCGTGATGGGCCCGCGCGGATTGGGCACCATGGTCTGCATGTTTGTGGTCGGCAAGCTGATCGGGCGGATCGATACCAGGGTGCTGCTCACCATCGGTCTGCTGCTGACGGCGTGGGCCATGTACGACATGACCGGCTGGAATCCGAACGTTTCGCAATGGACGATCGCGGTGACCGGGTTCATCCAGGGCGCGGGACTTGGATTCCTGTTCGTTCCTCTGACCACCGTGACCTTTGCCACGCTTGCGCCGGAGCAGCGGGCCGACGCAACCGGCCTGTACAATCTCTCACGAAACGTCGGCTCCAGCGTCGGAATCTCGGTCGTTTCCTATCTCCTGACCAGGAATGGCCAAATCAACCACGCCATCATCGGAAGCCATGTCACAGCGGTCAATCCGGGTTTCAGGAGCAGTGTCATCGCGAGCGCCTGGAGCCCATGGACCGCCTCGGGTCGGGCCGCGCTCGATCAGGTCATCCAGAACCAGGCGTCCATCATCAGCTACATCGACGACTTCAAACTGATGATGATCCTCTCGCTCGGCGCCCTTCCCCTCGTGCTGTTGTTGCGGCGTGCCGCATCGGAGGCAAGCAGCGACCACGCGATGGTCATGGAGTGAAGCCGCGTTGCTGCCCGCCATGGCGCCTGGCCAGTCCACTCAACGGAAGGAAACGCAAATGAAGAAAATTCTGCTGCCGCTTGCGATGCTCGTGAGCCTGTCGACCGATGCCTTTGCCCAGCACGCGGGCACCGACCAGGACGAGAAGGCTTGCACCCACGATGTTCAGCGGTTCTGCCACAAGTGGATCGATCAAGGCGATTTTACAATTCTGGCCTGCCTGAAGGAGAATCGGACCAGGCTACATCCGGCTTGCCGAGACGTGCTGATCAGCCACGGGCAATAGCAGACGATCAATGACCAACGGCGGATGACTGACCTCACATGGAGTGTCGCCATGCAAAAGCCCGCGCCCAACGAATTTGGAGCCGATCTGGTCGCAACCATGAGACGGTCATTGGATTTGGCCGTAACGCAAGTCGCCGAAGGGTCACGCACGTCCGCAACCAAAGCCAGGATGGCGCAACGGATTGTTCAGTTGGCCTCGGAAGGTGTGACGGACCCCCGGGAGCTGGTCGCAGCCGCGATTGATGAGGCAAGGAAATCCGAATAGACAGCATCGGCGTTGTCCCGGGGGTCGGGCCCGATCACCCATCAGCCCAGGGGCGCCTTCCGCACCAACCCGACGGCGCAAACCCGCGCGTCAGAAGGTGAAGAGCACGGAGGCGTACCAGGAATATCGATCGGTCTGGTCGGTGTTCTCGATCCCCCGCCTGACATAGCCGAGCAGATGATAGTTGTCGGTCACGTCGTAACGCCATCCGACGCCGAGGCTCGTCGAAGCGGGCGTGCCCTGGGAGTCGGCGGTCTGGTGGAATAGCTCCGCGCCGATCTGAAGCTTGGGCAGCAGCTGATACGTCAGGACCGCGCCGGCCTGGCAGAAATTCGCGGCGCGGATTTCGTTGAAGGTGCAGCCGCCACCGCCGAAGGCGGACCACGCTTTGCCGAAATCCTTCTGGACCCAGATCGGCAGCAACACCGACACGTGATTGTCTCCAACGATCTCCGATCCGCTGGGCAGGAACACGCGCGGGAACACACTGACATCCAGTCCGAACGTGTCCTGGTGCAGGAACCGATATTTTGCGGCGACTTCGACATTGCCGAGGCCGACATGCGTGCCGCCTTCCGTCGCATCGGCATAGCCTGCCGGTATCGTTGCGGTAAGCTGGAGGTCAGGCGCCGCGCCATAATTGAAGTCGATTCCGGCCTCGCCCGCCGTGCCTGCGCGCATGTTGGTGCCATTCGTGAACGTATAGATCTCGAAATGGCCGGTATCGGTCGGTTCGGGATCGTCGGCGACATAGGGCGGACCCGCCGAGGCGGGCCGCGCGAGCAGCGCAAGCAAGACCGCAGCAACCGGAACCGAACCGACCAACACTCCCCAACGTCCGAGCATGCCTCGCCCAACATCTCGACTTGCGTCGATGTAGTACATACTACATCATATCGCGGTAAGTCTATTTTACTACAAGGCGGAATAATGGTCGCGAAAGCGGGAGCCGGCGCATCTTCGGGCGAGTTCGACCGCAGATTGGCGCAGGCGAAGCCGCAGCTTGCCGCGACCGGATTACGCGTCGCCAAATTCATCGACGAGAACCGGCAGGTCGTGCTGGCGAGTTCCGCGGCCGCGCTCGGCGCGCGCATCGGAACCTCCGACGCCACGGTGATACGGACGGTCCAGAGCCTCGGTTTCCCGAGCCTTGCTCATCTCAAGGCAGCGATCCTCAAATCCGGAACGAGTTCGACGCCGGCCGACGACATGCGGCTGACGCTGGCCGATATCGAGAAGAGCACCGGCAAGGCGCTCGACGGTATCCTGCAGGCGCATGCCGAGGGTCTGGCCGTTCTGCAATCGGCAAAATGCCGTACACAGATGACTGCCGCGGTACGGTTGCTCGACGGCGCCGCGCGCATCGCGGTGTTCGGAATCGGCCCCTCGTCGGCGCTTGCGGCCTATGTCGCGACGCTGCTGTCGCGCAGTGGCCGGCAGAGCCGCACGATCAGCGCGACTGGTTCCATGCTGGCCGATCAACTGCTCGATCTGCGTGCGGGCGATGCGCTGCTGATCCTCGCTTATGGCCGTCTCTATCGCGAGGTGAAGGCGGTGTTCGCGGAGGCGAAAGCGCTCGGCCTTCCGAGCGTCTTGATTACCGAGGCGGACGAGACGCCGCTCGCGCAACTCGCGGATATCTGCGTGGCAATTCCCCGCGGACGTCCCGGCCGGATCGCGCTCCACGGCGCAACGCTCGTCGGTCTCGAAGCCTTTGTGCTCGCGCTCGCCGCCGCGGATCCGGACGCGGCGTTGGCCTCGCTCGACAACCTCAACCGTCTGAGGCGCGCGACCGAGGCGCAGGTCAGGAACGAGAAAACCGCTCAGGGGCAGGCTGGACGAAAGAGAAGGACTTCTGCATGGATCAGGACATCGAAACAAGCAAGGTTCCGGAAGTCACGCTGATCTTCTGGATCATCAAGATCCTCGCCACAACACTCGGCGAGACCGGCGGCGATGCCGTGTCAATGTCGATGAACCTCGGCTACGCGGTCGGCAGCGCGATCTTCATCGGCATCTTCGCCGCCGCGGTCGTCGCCCAGATCATGGCCCGCAAGTTCTACCCGTTCCTCTACTGGTTCGTGGTCGTCGCCACCACGACGGCCGGCACGACCATGGCCGACTTCGCCGACCGGTCGCTGGGCATCGGCTATCCCGGCGGATCGTCGCTGCTGTTCGCGCTGCTCATGATCTCGCTCGCGGTCTGGTACCGGTCGGAAGGATCGATCTCGGTCAACACGGTCTCGACGCCGCGGGTCGAGACATTCTATTGGGTCGCGATCCTGTTTTCCCAGACGCTCGGCACCGCGCTCGGCGACTGGATGGCCGATACCAATGGCCTCGGTTATGACGGCGGCGCGCTGGTGTTCGGGATCGGGCTCGCCCTGATCGCCGCAGCCTACTTCTTCACGTCGCTCTCGCGGACCCTGTTGTTCTGGGCCGCGTTCATTCTGACCCGGCCGCTGGGCGCAACCCTGGGCGACCTGCTTGACAAGCCGCTCGTCAATGGCGGCCTCGCCTTCAGCCGCTATTATGCATCGGCGATCCTCGCAGCGCTCATCATCGCGTGCGTGGTGCTGCTGCCGCAGCGCGCGGGTACCCATCCCGGCAGGCGCGAGGCGACCCGCGCCTAGAGCGTTTTCGAGCGAAGTGGAGACCGGTTCGCGTGAAGAAAACGCGTCAAAACAAGAATCTAGAGCTTCGGTTCCGATTAAATCAGAACCGAAAATGCTCTAGGCGGACGGAAAGGACGATCCCGTGAAGACGATCCACCTCCCGGCGCTGGGACCTCGCTATTGGACCGCGCTTTGTATCGCGAGCATCTTCGGCGCCAATATGGGCGACTTCTTTGCCCATGATCTCGGCCTCGGCCATGTCGCTGGTCTGCCGTTCCTCGCCCTTGCGCTCGCCCTCGTGATGATGGCCGAACGTTTCGACGGTATGCGGCATCAGTTTTATTACTGGTGCGCCATCATCATCGTTCGCACCGCCGCGACGAATTTCGCGGATTTCGCGGCGGGCGATCTGAAGCTGCCGCGTCTCTGGGTCATGGTAACCTTGGCGGTCGTGCTCGCCGCTGCTGTACGGCTGAGCTGGCAATTCGGCTGGCGGCAACGGGCAAACAAGGCGGACGAGGTGCTATGTGCCGATCTCGGCTATTGGGTCTGCATGTTCCTCGCAGGCACGCTGGGCACGGTGATCGGCGACTATTGCTCGCATAATTTGAAGCTGCACGACGCCGGCGCAGCGGTCCTGCTCTCTCCGATTGTGGCGGCCTTATTCGTCGCCGGGCGACAGGGACGGCTTCTCCTGCTGCCAGTTTACTGGGCGACGGTGGTCGCGATCAGGGCTGCGGGCACGGCAGTCGGCGACTACCTTGCCGGTCGAGACATGCTTGGTCTGCCCTTGAGCACTCTGGTCACCGGAATTGGTTTCGTTGTTCTCCTGGTCGCGTGGAAGGAACGACCGAAATCCGAAGACGCGATGGCAGCCACCTGATACGGCCCTGGCATCTCACGCTCGCCTGCCCACTCCGCGCGTCGAAGGAAAAGCAAGACGCTATCGCGACGGTCTTGAAGCGTTACGGCCCGACGTATCGAGGCGCTAATCACTGATTTGCCCGACGGCGCAAGCCTTCGCGTGAAAAATATTCCGATTTCCAGAAGTGTAACTCAGTGATATAGATGACCGATCCCACCCGATTGAGGGGCGAGCGCACGTCACGAACGCGCGGTGGGATGCGGTGGACGCGGATTGCGCAACAGACGAGTGCGCATGAGGCGGACGGCGAAGTCGTGCAGGCCTGACGCCCTAGTGGCAGGTGTCCTGTCACAGGAGACTGACGTCTCTTGCTGATGGCGGTGACAAAAGAGCCCAGTCTCACCGGGGAGAGCACGTATAAGCCGTAACCCATCGCGCAGGGAAAGCCGGAGTTCCCGGTTACACCTGTGGTCCTACCCCGGTGCTTTTTGTTGCACCGGGCCCATGCGTGCGATCGGCACCCGGCTTTCCCTGCGCCCTCTACAAAGTAAGAGGGCAAACGAAATGCAAAGCTCGGACAAATCGTGTCGCGAGAATGCGGACTCGTATTTCGCATCGCTGTTTGACACGTGAATTGGAGAAGCGTGGCTTGCCCAGCCGTAGCTCGCGGCGGCGGGACCGCCTGCGCCCGTTGGGCTTCGGCGTGGCATCCTTCGCACGCTTCGCGAGCGAAGGATGGTGGGCGCGACAGGGATCGAACCTGTGACCCCTACCATGTCAACGTGGGGGTCATGCGCGCATCTCGTTGATTTTTATTCGCTTTCGGTCAGGCCGGTGACGGCTCGTAAGACCCGGTTTTCACGCTTTTTCGCGGTTTTGTGGAAGTCTCGTGGAAACGGCGTTGGTCCGACCGGAGGCTCATCATGAGCGCCGGAACGCCGAACAAGGCCGGCATCCCCCTCATCGATCACCTCCCGTCCGACCGGCGAGACGAGATCATCCTGATCGGCCGGGAGGCGCGTAGCCGCTTTGGCTACGCCTTCCAGGAGGTCTTCGATCACCACCTCGCCCTGTTCGACTACCTCGCCGGGCGGGGCGCCACCGCGGTCATGATCGGGCGGATGCTCCGCGAGGTCGGCATCGCCCGGCAGGACGGCACCCCGCTGCCGGCCGGGACGGTCAGCAGCGCCCTGTCCCGGGCGCGAGAGCGCGCGGCCCGCCCGGGCGCGCCCGTGCACGCCCCTGCAGTGTGCGGCATGGACATGCAGGTCCCTGCAAGAGCCGGCAACGACCTGCACGCGCCTGCAGACCGCCGCCGTGAGGCAGGACTTCCCGCGCCCCCTTCAGGACGTCCGGCTTCCCCGCCGCCCGCCCCCTCGCACTTTCCAGAAATTCGGCCGTCGCCGAATTCGCCGGCAACCACTCAGGTGCCAGCGGTCACTCGCCGCTCGGCGGAACTTCTCGAGCGGTTAAGGAGCAAGCAAGATGACGACTAAGAAGAAAACCGTGCACTTTCAGCCCGCCGACCTGGTGGAAGTCGTTGCCGACGGGACCAGCGTCGGCAAGTCGACCGTCGCCAACCGCCTCTGCCATCTCTTTCGCGAGGCTGGACGCCCGGTGACGCTCGTCAGGATCGAGACGGGGCGTCGCCAGACCGCGGAAACGGGGGCGGCCACCAGGGAGGTCTATATCAAAACCGAAGACTTCGCGACCGCCGCAAGCCGCACCGGTGGCCTGTCCGGTGTCCTCACCGCGCTCTGGGACGAGATCCTCGATATCCAGCGAGCGGGTAGCGCCGTGGTGGTGGACTGGGCCGGCGGATCCAGCACGCATAGGCTGGACGTGCTCGCGAGCACCGGCTTCGACACGACGCTGGCGGGGCTCGGTGTGCGAGGGCTGTCCCTCGTGCTGACGACGTCGTCGACGGAATCGATGAGCCAGGCCGGTACCTATCTGTCGGGCATCGAGACGATCGCTCCCGGTTTGCAGCGTGCGCTCGTCTTGAGCGGCCGCGCCGGCAATTTCGACTTTCCTCCCCTCAGCGAGCAGGCCGAAAGCTTGGCCCGCCTGCAGGCGGGCGAGATTCCGGTCGTCACCGTCCCGCGCGTCGCCGGGAGGGCCCTCGAAACCTGCGCCGACGCCGGCCTCGACGTCGCCAACGCCATGATGATGGACGGGGATGCGCTGGCGCGACGCATCGGCATCGACCTCTTCCGCTCGCGCGCCTGCGCTTCCGAACTGGCCTTGTGGTGGCGCCAAACGGGCAACACGCTGGCCAGGATCGCGGAGCGGGCGGATGGCCATCCCGCCGCATAGGCTGGCCCGCCGCGTGGCTTTCCTGCTCCGTCAGCGTGAACAACTGCGCTCGCAGGCGGCCGCTTACGCGCTTCGGCACTACCGGGCGCACAGGCGGCTGCCGCCAGGCTACGTCACGGCGCTTCTTCCAGGCGCCACCGTGCGGCGCATCCGCCTGCGCGGAGAGATCGAACACGTCCTCGGCATTTCGCGCATTTTGATTCAATTGGACGACATTTTCTTGTAAACGCGCCATGCCACAGTGCTATTTGTCATGGACTTGACAAGCGCCGAACCAAAGCATAGGAATCATGCCACAGTGAACTTAGTCATATCCAGTAGTGCTGTTAGGCATACGGAGTCAAGCATCGTGCCCATCAACCTCGACGAGCTCTCGCCCTACCAACTGCTCTCGACCGCCGAGGTCGCCGGAACATTGGGCATCAGCGCCGGATCGGTGCGCAAGGCGGAGAAGGACGGCCGGCTCAAGGCGATCAAGGGATTCCGCGTCCTGTATTTCTCGGTCAAGGCGGTGCGCGACTTCGTTAGCGCAAACGGAAGCTCCGCGCCGGTCGCTCCCGCCGCGCAGGACTCGGCGGGCGATGCCGGCCCGATGGACATGATGCGCTGATGGCATACGTCAACATCCAACAGATCGGCGAATACAGCGTGTTGCGATGCCGCGACAGGGTTTATCTCTCCATCTACGACGTGGAGACGAAGCAGACGATCTGCCGGTCGCTGCACACGAGCGATCCGGCGACCGCGATCGCCACTGTGCAATCCTTGACTGAACGCCGTGGCGACGGTCACGTGGAGATGGTGCGCTGATGGCGTACACCAAAATTCACAAGATGGGCGAGTACGCCGTGTGCAGCCACAGCACGACGGACCACCTCTACGTCGGCGGCTACGACAAGGAAAAGCAGGCGTCCTTCTATCGTTCCCTGGGCACGACCGACCTCGAGACGGCCCTCGTTACCGTGCGGTCCCTGATCGAGCGCGGCGTGACCGGTGACCCAAAGGACGCGCTCGTGCAGAAGCCGCTCCGCACCGTGAGCGAAGTGCTCGAATTCAACCGTCCGAAAGCCGAGGCGCAGGCGTCCGCCGAGTTCAACATCATCGCGATGGAGCGCATGGAGCGCCTCATGGGCGGTTCGATGCTGCAGCACATGGTGCCCAGCACATTCGAGGCATTCCGTGACGCCGCCATGGCTGAGGGTCTCGCCCTGTCGAGCGTCGACCGGACGCTCACGGTTTTTCGCAAGGCCTGCGCGGTAGCGATCGCCGAGCGCCGCCTGCCGCAGCATCATGTGCCGAACGTCCCCTACTTCTGCACCAAGAATATTTTGCGCGCGGCGCCTCTAAAAGGCAGGTTGATGGAGATCGCGGAGATCGCGGCACTCATCGACGAGGCCCAGTTCATACATTTTTTGATCTGCCTCGTCTGGCTCGCGAATCTCGGCTGCCGCATCGGCGCCCTGCTCGACGCGATCGCGGAGCAGATCGATCACCGCCGTGGTCTCGTCGATCTCAATCCCGCCGGTCGCGTCCAGACCAGCAAATGGAGGCCGACGCTCGTCATTTCCGAGACGCTTCTGCCGTGGACGATCGGCCTCCCGCCCGGCCATCTCGTGCAGTGGCGCGGGCAGCCGGTCGGCGAGATCGATACCGCTTTCGACGCCGCCTGTCGCCGCGCCAAGCTCGCACCCGGCGGCAACACCTACTCCCTCAGGCACGCCCTCGGCCGCCACATGCGTGCGCAGGGCGTCGCCGACGATCAGATCGCGCTCTGGCTCGGCCACATTCAGCCCCCCCAGTCCAATCAGACAACGATCATCTACTCGCCCTACTCCCCCCTCTACCTCCGCGACGCGAAGCTCGCCGCAGAGCAGTTCGTTCGCGAAATCGCCCGCCACTGCCGCCGTCACGATCCGCTGCAGCCGCCGTGGATGAAGGCCTAGGAGATCGACATGACCCGCAAGGCGAGGACCGAAACAGACTACCTCGACCGCGCAAGGCGGATCGCCGAGGCCGAAGAGAAGGCGGCGGGCCGCAAGCTTGGCCCTGTGGAGCTCGTCGGCGTCGTGATGCTCAGGGACCTGAGCCCTTCTAGCGTGCGCCAGTATCGGTCGGCGCTCATTCACGCCATGACTCAGGCAGCTCAGCGCCAGCCCGAACACGCCGCCGCACTGAACGCCGCCATCGTCCTGCTCCGCGACTGGCGCGCCGAGGGCGGCACCACCGGCAAGCGCACGTCGCAGTGGAAGCAGAAGAACGACGTCGCCGACGACCTTTTGCGGATTCGCCATCGCGCGCTCTCCACCATGAGCGAGAACGCCGACAAGCTGGTCGCCTGCCTCGACTGCGGCGAACTGACCGGCGCCCGCTTCGTCGAATGGCCGACCGCCATGTTCGGGCCGAGCACGACGGAAGGCTACGCATGGGAGCTGACGCTTGTGAACGGCAAGAACAGCAACGGCCGGGCGCATGGCGAGACCCGCACCCTGCGGTGGACCGAACTGCCGGATCGTTTCGTCTCGCAGATGATCTTCTGGATCGGCATCGCCAAGACCGCCGCGGCGGAGGGGCGCTTCGATACGCTGCAGGATACGCTCGAGTCCCTGATGCGCAGGGTAACGAAGGCGCTGTTTCCGCGCCGCACCGAGGCCGAGCACCCGACCTTGTCCTCGGTGCGCCACGCGGCGGCGGCGCGGTTCAAGGCGGCGTACGTCGCGACCGCGACCACCGAGGAGGAAAAATTGCGCGGGCTTGCCATGGTGGCCGCGTTGCTCGGGCATGCCTCCGATACCACGGCGACGGAGCACTACGCGCGCGCGGACGGCCGCAACGGCCGCTATCCGGTGCCGGTCCCGGACGCCCTCGAAATCGCCCGCGTCCGCCGGCGTTATTTCGAGCCCGATCTCGACAAGGATCCGAGCCCGGATACGAGCGGCACGGACCGGTTCGTTTAGCAGCGTGGCGCAGCCATGCCAGCAGGAAATACAGGAGATCTTCAAGTGACAGAGCACCGCATCAATCTGCGCATGCCTTACTACCAGTCCTATAGGTTGTACCGCGGCCGCAGAGAGCTGGGCGTTCGTCTCTCGGAGAACGTCCCCATCATCGTCCGTGAGGTCGATCCCATCGAGGCGCCGATCGCCTATCGCGTTCATACCGATGATGACTACGTGTCCGATCGTCTGCATGAAGTGCGATCCTTCGAAAGCACGTTCTGGTGGCCGATGAGACCGTCGGCATGAGGACGGCGCCGACGGACAGCGATCTGTTCCGCGTGCTCGAGCAGTTTTCCCGCTTTCAGGCCCCCTCTCTGATTCAGGGGCACCGGTGCTCGGTCGCGGCGGCGCGCGACGTCGTCAGACGTCTGGAGGATCTCGGCTGCACGCCCCTCGCTCAGGAAGACGAAGATGCGCTCGCGGCGCTGTGAGCCTAGCGCCCAATACCCATCATGAACGACACGAACGGAGCCCCCATGCCGAACCCGCAGTTCTTTTTCGCCCAGCCTCAGTTTCGCGCGTCCGCCTCCGACCTTACGCTTGCGCTGGCCAGCGACTACTACCGATTCGAGGTGTTCGCCACGGCCGAAGATCGCGACGCATGCTGCGGGCCCACGGCACACCCCGACGTCAGGTACGTGCGGGCGACAATGCAAGACGTTGTGCAGAGCGATATCAGACTCGATGACATCGGGTGCGGGGTCCCCCTCGGTCACCCGCATTTCGAACTGATCATGGCACCCCTGTTCGATGCTACGATGGAGAAGCTGTTCCGCGACATGCCGAAGAGGTTGAAGTCGGGAACGCTCGCCTCGACCGAAATGCTCATCGCTCGCACCCGTTATACGATTGCCGCCGAATGCGACGGCGAGTGGGTCTTTTTCCCGGTCGAGGCCATGACGGCTTTCGAGGATGCCGATTCAAGCGTCACGGACCGGACCGTGCAGTGGCTGCACGACCGACTCGTCCTCACGACGTCACCCTCGCCGCCTGGCGCACGACCGAGTTAGCCCGGCCGGATCGGCATCGATCGTCGGTAGCCGCCGACCGGCGCTGCGCCGCAGAACCATCGATGGTGAAGGAGGGCCGTACTAAGTTGGTGTACAGCATCGGCGGCGAATCGCGTGGATTCCTGCGCCCATACCAAATGCTGGACTTCTGCGTTCTGCGCCACGCGGCACCGGCCATATCGGTGACTCGGCCGAGCGCCGTAAAGTGTCGGCGCTCGGCGGATATTGAGGAGAAATGCAGTCGCTACTGATAATCCAACATGAACTCGCGCATCGAGCGCGCCATGGTAACGGGGACGACCACCTCTACCCGGGAAGCAAGAAGGTCCTCGGCGTGGTCTCTCGCCTCCAGCTTGCTCATGAAGCGTGTCACCTCGTAGGGAGCTCCCACTTCGACGCGGCTGATGAGGAGATATTCGTCCGACACGTAGACAGGCGGGTAGGCATCCTGGATCGAATGGATGGCGTCTTCCGCCGTTTTCAGATCCGTATGAAAAGCCGAGCGGAATTCCTCGATTGCATCGAGCTCCCCGTCCTCTCGCAAAAACTGAAGGATGGCGTCCATGGGGTTGGCGCGCCTACTCATAAGGGTTGATCTTCCTGGAGAATGATCAAGCACGCCGATGGAATCGCAGCGCAGCACCGCTGCGCGTCCATCGACGGCTCGTGGGTCACAAGGTTTCAGGGCGCCTTATGGGCTTGGAGCGGCCTTACTCTGGAGAGGCCACTCCGCCGTTTCGCTACAGAATAGCCTGGCAGCATCAGTCCGGCGCCCCTCTCCCGGGACGCGCAACCGCTTTCTGGAACGGCGGACACGACCAAGATAGTCGGCGCGAGCCGAGCGGGCAAGCCTTCCGCAAAACATGATTAAGTCACGTTAACGATCGTCCGCTTCGAGATGCCGAACCGGTATGCGAAAGTCCTATTTCGCATGATTGACAAACTTGAGACTCCATGACACAGTGCTCTTATGCAAGATGGCGAACTGATCGTCAGCGAGTTCGCGCCCGGCCGAAGTTGATGACGGCGCCCTAACCGATACCAAAGCAAACCGACCGACGCACCCAGGAGACCAGCATGACGAAGCCCACCTCGATGTCCTCGCCGAACAGCGACCCGCGCGAACTCTTCATTCGCAGGGTCTTCGCCAGGCGCGTCTACGACACCGAGACGGCGAAATTCGTCCACGTCGTCTGCGACAAGGGCGGTCACCTCGCGTTCGATTTCCACGCCGAGTACACGGCGATGTATCGGACCCGGCGCGGAACCTTCTTCCTCGCCGGACAGAGCGGGGCCTGCGGTTGCTGGAAGGCGTACCGTGACGGTGGCTACCTGCCCGGCCAGGGCATCAGGGTGCTCGAGTCCAATGAAGCCCGCCGTCTCCTTGAACAGACGCGCGGGCCCCTTGCCGCGTACTTCGCCGTGACCGAGGATCCCAACGGGCAGCAGGGAGCCCACTGGAGATAGCGATCCGCAGCACCGCGCCAAAGGCGCGATGCACTCAAAGCCGAACGAGCCTCGCCGAGAGAGACAAGACGATGACCCGCAAACCGACGCCCTTCCTGCGCGACGTAAACTTCTTCAGCGAGAACCTCCAGGCCCCCCTGTACGGACATGAGGCGCCGCGCGAGGGCGAGGACAGCGGGGTCTACTATTTGGCGGTCGGAGTGGATGCGGAGGACATGAAGGCGCACCTCAAATCGCAACTTGCCTCCCCGCTCTGGCTGCGCCGCTGGATCTGCGATCCGGAAAATCCCTATGCGATCAAGCTTGTCGTTTTTCCGTACCGTAGCGTTGCGGAGGGCGCGATGGCGATCTATGCCGCTCTGGGCGTGCCGTCCGTCGAAGTCTCGGTCGAAGACCTGCCCCTCCTGCTCGAAGATTGCAACCAGATGCTCGTAGCGGAGGCGGACCGGCTAGTTCTCTGGCTGCTCGGCATTCGCCTGGGACCTATCCAACAATCGTTGGGGCAGCACCGCGACGACGAGATTACCAAATGCCTGCAGGACCCGCAGTCCGCGCGCGAGGCATGCTGGCTGCTGAATGCTCGCGACAAACTTTACGGTCGCAACGTCGTCGCCAAAGTCGGTGAACTGCCGTGGTCGGTCCGCGTGACAGAATGGGAAATCCTGCCCGCGCGCGCGGTGCACAAGGACGGCAACGCCGTCTATTTCGAGGGCGAATGGCGGTTCATGCCGCTGACCAACTTCTGGCGCCGCTACGGCAATCCGCAGTGGACCCCGTATCGCGACCTTCCGCGCGAATGGCGCTTCGATCTGGCGCGCGCCAACCTCCCCAAGCCGCAAAGGGTCGAGTTCAATGACGACGATGACGACGACTGCACCTTCATCTCCGATCCCGACGACGTCGACGAAAGCTTCGCCAATTCCATGTAGCGCCGAACCGAGCTTGGCGCGCATCAATAACGATCTCCTACTCTCCGGTTTCCATGATCTGCAGAACCTTTTACGGGAACGCTTTGAACCTCCGACCCTCAGATTCGTAGTATGTGTTCGGGCCTTTTCGACGGTACGCGACGACACGTTGCCATACTCCCGCCCTCCAAATAAGCTACTGATTAATCGTAGGATTTCGTACGGTGGCGAACTGTAGCGTGGTCCCACCTCGATAACTCTCATCGAGAACTTTCCCAGACTAAACCCAGACTAAGACATGGTGGGAGCGTGTATGACTGATCAGCGCCAGGTTCTGACCGACAAAGGCATTGAGCGTCTAACGCTGGCCGAAGAGGGGCAATACAAGGTCCGTGACAGCGAACTACCGGGCTTCTTCGTCTTGGTTGGCAAGCGCCGGAAGTCTTTCATGGCTCAAGGTGAATTTTGGCGCGACGGGGTTCGTGAATTCGCTGCCCAAGTGAAACTCGGCGACTTTGGTAAGACGACCACGCGCCAAGCGCGAGGCAAAGCAAAGGACGTGCTCGGGTCGATCGCCAAAGGCCAACGTCCCGGTGAGGCTCTCAAGATCAAGCTCGGCTCAATAACGCTTCGGCAGGCCTGGGAGCGCTACCGGGACGCGCACATGGAACGGAAGGGTCGCAGTTCAGGGACCATTGCAAACTACCGAGATCATATGGAGCGGCTGTTCAAGGATTGGCTCGACAACCCGCTCGCTCGACTCGGCCGACAGCCAAATCTAGTTGTTGAACGGCACGACAAGATCACGAAGGACAGCGGCCCCTATATTGCCAATGGCGCCATGCGCAGCCTACGGGCAGTCTACAACCACGCCCGGAAGACCAATACTGATCTTCCCGCTACGAACCCAGTCTGCGCCATCGACTGGAACAAGGAGCATCGACGAAACACCGGGATGGGACTAAACGATGTCGGTAACTGGTTGAAGGAACTCTACGTGTTGGATAACCCGCTAAGGCGGGAATTTCACCTGTTCACCCTTCTCAGCGGGTCACGGCCGACTGCGCTGAAGAAGATACGTTTGGAGCACGTCGATATTAGACAGAGGCTAATCCATATCCCGAGCCGAAAGGTGGAGAGGAGAAAGCATTCGACATCCCGCTATCGCGGCCGATGATCCGCTGCATCACCCGCGCAATCAGATGGGGGCGGATCATGTATCCCGAGCAAATGAACTCGTGGTTGTTTCCAGCCGACAGCGAAGTTGGGCATCTCGCGGAGCACAAGGAAGAACGCGACGTCCTTTCCAAATGGGGTAACGATCTGCGGCAGAGCTATCGCACGCTCGCGCAAACGGCAGGTGTTTCAGAGCTCGATATTCATCTGCTCATGAACCATTCGCTACCGGGCGTGAACGCAGGGTACATCACGCGTGACCGTCTAGTAAGAGATCACTTACGCCAACAACAGCAGAGAATATCTGAGCTAATTATTCATAGCCTCGACGTAAAGCGAGATCCTTCGTTAGTCCGGTGGCTCGCAAATGCGAGAGCCGAGGAGACTGCCTATCAGGCTGAACCACGCCAGACGGCGTCGATGGCTGCATAGACTGCAAGCTGTGGCCTATCGTTAAGCGTTGCCCTCCGAAGGCAAAAGGCCCAATTGTGTAACCCATGTCTCCGGAATGAACTGTCACCCATCCCTCAGGAAGGGCATCCATTACAGCTTCGTGACCTCCGCGACAGACCGATTTGGATTCTCGGGTTGGCGGAATTCAGGTTGAGGCTCGAGCTGCCCGGATAGTTCGAACATGTACGGACCTAAAGCTGGATCATATACGTCAGCGTCTGACCTCTTCCAGCCCAGCTTTGTCCACGCCCTCACCGCCGTCATTTCACGGGCCAGTTCATCATAGCAGACCGTCCACGCCTCACGGACGGCGGGCGTTAGATCTTCTCCAAGCACCTGTTCGAGGGTCCAGAGCAGCGCATTCCCTCACCGCGTCGTAGTCGGCGAACTTGACGCCATACTCCATATGACGGGCGGCAAGATCACCGATCGCAGGCGAAACCTTATCCCGCTCCGGTAGATTGTAGACGACCATAGCGAGCATGGTCATCAGCTTGAGGCCTTGAATGCGCATGTCGTTCTTGAACAGCGGCCGGAAACTCGCACAAGCATTGTTGCGAGCCTGCACCGCCTCGCGATGGTACCCTTCTACTTGGTTCAACAATTGGACTGAAATGTTGCATGGCTTGCGATTTTTGTCTGCGTAGTTGAATGTCGCCTCCGCGGCTGGGGAGGCACGATATAGTGCTCCGCAACGCTCCGATGGCGGTGCTCTCATCGCCCGTTTCCAAGCTTCTGTGGCCCGTTGCGTAGTCGCAGATATTCTTGGCACGGCGTCCGGGCTTCGACCCGAACCCCGAGCCCGATTATTATAATCATTGCCAAGGCCAGCATCGGTTTCCGCGTCATAGGGCATACTCGCAAGTGCTAGTGCCACCGGATACGCAACAGCATTCCCGTCTTCGTATTCAGTGCGAGTCTTTATATCACGATGGCCGCGCTCGGCGTTCCCCTGGTCTGTTCGGTGATGTCTACTCCAAGACCGCACGCCAAAGCTTGTGACCCATACGAGACATCGGCGAATGCGGCAAAGGGGGTTCTGAGCCGACCAGGCCGAAGCCAGTTTTCAATTTCGCTCCTCGCCCCCGAAGGAATTCGTTCGCGAAGCAAGGTTGATCTGCAATATCCAGCAAATCAACTTTGAGACCTGAGCAAAGGGCGTGTCGAAACGGTCGGCACCCTATCTGCGTGCGGCTCCAGCGATTAGAATGCGCGCAATTGTGGCGACCTAATCTGGCCACTTTGAAGACGTCGCGGCTAAATCGAAGGAATTTTGGCGAGCTGCGCCTCCGCCTGCGCGGCGAACGCCCCCGCCTCTTCGTGTCTCATCGAGATCCACTCGATCTCGCTTTTCTCGAGCGAGCGGGCGATCAGATTGAGGGTGTCGCCGACGACGCCATAACAATGCTTGACGCCTGCACTTTGCAGGGTTTCGACAATGATATCCGCGACCAGCTTGCCCATGACATAACCCATGCTGTGACCGTTCCTGCCACAGCGTGCTGCACCCAACTGCGCTGTCGGGGATTGGATCGGAATGCGAGGACTTGAACCCGCCTGCGCAGACGGCGCGCGGCTGCGGATGGCGCAGCTTTCAGCCGACGTCCTCGGTTCCGGATTGGATCTGGCCGAGCATCTGCACGGCGCGGGTCCGAGCAGGAAATGAAATTCCGGCCGGCATTCGATCAAGACTCGCGCTGAGATATTCGTAAGCTTCCGGCAAGCGATCCTGATTCAGCAACAGCCCGGCGAGGTCCGTCGCGGCCGTCAATTCGAACAGGGTGGCGGACTGGCGTTTGGCCCAGTCGATTGCCGATAGCAGGCTTTCTTCGGCGTCGAACTGATCCTCCGCGGATCGCGACGCCAGAATGAGCCCTTTCATCCTGAACAGGGCGGGCATGTGCAACAATTTGCCGGCGCGCTGCTGTTGCTCGATTGCATTCACCGTGAGGGTCAGCGCTTGCTCATGCTCACCGATGTCCGCGAGGGCCACGGCCAGATCGCAGGTAAAATCCATATTCAGCATCTCGTGGCGCTGGATGTGAAGCTCTTCCAGGGCTCGCTTCAGCAATTGGATCGCTTCAATGCGATTGTCTTGAAGGAGCAACCATTGCCCCTTCAAGCCTGTCGCTATGGCGCGATACGGCATCAGGGAATGCGTGACGGAGAGCTCGCTCAGTTCACCGATGTACTGGTTCGATTGCCTCAGGTCCGCCATGGTTAGAAACACAGGAAGGACCAAAGCCAGGGATCGGCAAAACGTGGCAGGGTTGCCTGACCTCTTGCCTTCCTCTCTGGCGCGCCTTGCATAGTCCAGCGATTGGTCGAGCAAGCCCCTGTACAGGAGAGAACGTGCCATGCCGACAAGCAGGAAGCTCGTATAGTGAAAAAGATATGGTTCCGTTCGAGAGCGTGGTCCCGACGCCAGGTGCCGGAGACCCGATTCGCAATGCAATTGGGCTGCGAGGTGATTTCCCAACAGATGTTCGGAGGCCGCCAACATTGCCTCCGCCAGCGCCAAGTCGTCGTGATACCCCGTCCTCAACGCCAGTTTCTTGCTCCGGACGGCGATGTCGGTCGCACCTCGAATGTCCATGATCCAGTGCGAATACATGAAAAGTCCGCTTAGGATCCGAAGCTCGTAGGCGAGATCTCCCCGTTCGATCGCAATCTCCAGCGCGTTCGCGAAAGCGGTCCGGACGTGTTGATCGTTACCTTCCGTGTGCATCAAGGCCAGCGGTATCGATGCAGAGATTTGCATTGCGCGGCGGGAGTGCCGATGCGGATGTTCCAGGCTTGCCATCGCGCGTTCTGCCCATGCCTGGCATTCGATCAGCAGCGACAGCTCGAGAAACACCTGCGTGGAAGCGGCGGCCAGTCGCGTTGCCGTCTCGGCATCGCCGTGCGGCCCAAAGCTCCATTCGAGCGCCGCACGGACGTTGCTCAATTGGTCGGAATAAGCCGCAACTCTTTCAGCGCCCGGCAGAGCCGATAGAGCCGCCCTCAGCGTTTCGAGGTGCCCGGCGAGGTATTCTGCATGCCGGCCAAAGACCATGTCGACTTCAGCATGCTCCTCCAGTTTTGCCAGTACGTAGGCTCGGGTCGTGTTCGGCAACCGATATTGTGCCTGCGCGGCATCGATTCGGGTTACTATCAGTGACTTCTCAACCAGGCCGGCGACCGCGTCGAAAATTTCGTCGGCGCCAACGCCGGGTCCACTCGCGACAGACCGCGCGCCGTCCAGGGTGAAATGGCCGACGAAAGGAGCTATGCGTCGAAAGACAATCCTCTCTGCGTGGGACAGCAGATCGTAGCTCCAATCCAACGTCGCCTTGAGCGTCCGATGTCTGGCAACTGCCGTCCGATGGCTTAGTTTCAGCAATTCCAGCCGGGACACTAGGAGATCAACCGTGCTCTTGAGGCCAAGGGCGGCGACCCGCCCCGCTGCCAACTCGATTGCCAACGGAATCCCATCCAGCTTTCGGCACAGCTCCGCGACGAATGGCGCTTCCTTGTCGGTGAGAACGACGCTACCTGCTGTCGCGGCCACCCGCCGTACGAACAGCTGCACTGCCGGATATCGCAGCACCGCATTTGCCGTTTGCTCTGAGCCGTCTGACGGAAAATCAAGTGGGAGAACCCGGCAGCAATGCTCACCTTCGACCTTCAGTAATTCTCGGCTCGTGGTCAGAACATGGATCTCTTCCGTTTGTTGGTAGAGTTGTTCGGCAAGCGAGGCGACCGCCTCGATCACATGCTCACAGCTATCGAGTATGACGAGAAGTTTTCGCGACCGAATGAGGTCGACCAGCTCCAGGCTTGGATCTTTCGATTTGAGTGCAAGTCCCAGGGAAGTCGCGACCGCCACAGCAACATGGCGCGGATCGGTGAGGCTTTCCAGATCGACAAAATAGATCTCGCTGCCAAACCTCTCGGCGACGGTGCGGCCGACGGCCAAGGCAATGGTCGTCTTGCCGATGCCACCGGGGCCGAGCAACGTTACGAACCGGTCATTTCGAAGCTTGTCGCTGACCTCCGTGACGACCGTCTCGCGTCCGATCATCATGATCGGTCGCACCGGAAGCCTGCCTTGGTGCCAGGACCTGGCGTTCCCGCTTTCCGTGGCGCCTCCAAGCGGAACCACCGTGCCGACGAACGAGTAGCCCCGTCCCTTGATGTTTGCGATGTAGCGGTTGCCGAACTGGCCGTCACCAAGCGCCTTGCGGATCGCGGCCACGTGGACCCGGATGCTCCCCTCCTCGACGGTCACATCCGGCCAGACGTGATCGATCAACTCCTGCTTTGCGATCACCTCACCCGGACGCTCGACAAGGTAGATCAGGATGTCGAGGGCCCTGCTGCCGAGGGGCAGCACCACGCCGTTGCGCCGAAGCCCCCTCTCCCTCCTCGAAAGCTCAAAGGGGCCAAACAGCAGATTTCCACGAAGCTGATTGTCAGCCATGGCTCTTGGCACGGGCTTGGGGTGTTTCTCCTGGATGTTCAATGATCCGCGCGAAACCCAAGCGTGCGTTCTTGATAGACATCAGCTTGCCTTCGGCTCCACGCGCGGATCTGAAGGGATCAGCGCGCGGCGACCGGCATGCGAGCTGCATACAACCGACGATGCCCGGCGCTTCCCTCTCGCTAACAGAGATCGTACACTTTCACCATTGTTTGCATCCCCCGAATGGGGGGAGGACCGACGTGGGTAGGGGGAGCCCTTGATCCAGCCACACTCCAGCCATCTGACAGATGGAACGGGCATCCTGCCCGGCGGAGGGCCGCTGCCTTTCCTCGCGACCAAGATCTTGCCGGCACGCTTCCGCGGGCTGGTCGCACGTCCCCGGCTGCTCGCGATCATGTCCGAGCTCCCGGCCAAACGACTTGCCGTCATCAAGGCGCCGGCGGGCTTCGGCAAGAGCTCACTGGCAGCCACTTGGGTCGAGACGCTCGAGCAAGACGGCAATGCCGTTGGGTGGCTGACAATCGATTCGGACGACGATGAGGCCACGCGGTTTCTGTTTTACGTCTCGCAAGCGCTGCATCAGGCCTGTCCGGACGTCGGCGCCGGCGCGATTGGGCTGATCCTCGAGAACAATTTGATCGACCCGACGGCGGTCCTTTCGAGCCTGATCAACGATCTGGCAGAGATAGAGGACGACGTTTATCTGTTTCTCGAGGACTATCACTGGGTCAGCGCGTCTCGCATTCATCAGACCGTTGCGTATTTTCTGAAGCACGCACCGTCCCACTGTCACGTGGTGCTGACGACGCGTACCGAACCTCCCCTGCCGCTCGCAACCTTGCGCGCCCGGAACCAGTTGATCGAGATCGATGCCGAAGCGCTGCGGTTCGACATGCAGGAGACAAAGGCGTTTCTGGACGGCACCAAACCCGGAGCTCTTGAATTCCCCGACGTCCAACTCCTGCAGCGCAAGACCGAAGGGTGGCCTGCCGCGCTGCGAATTATCTCATCCATGCCTTCGCAGTCCGGATCCGGCCTGAAGGAGTATGTCCATAATCTCTCGGGTTCGCAGCGTCCAATTGCCGCCTACCTGACCGAGATGCTGGATGGGCTTCCGGTCGAATTGGTAGACTTCATGCTGCGAACGGCCGTTCTGGATCGGCTCTCCGGTCCCCTGTGCGAGGCCGTGACAGGTTTGAGCTCGAGCCGCACGATCCTGGCATCGCTTGCCCAGCGCCAGATGCTGCTCACACCGCTCGACAATGATGGCGTCTGGTTTCGCTATCACACGTTGCTTGCCGACTATCTGCGACAGCGGCTGGAGGCGGACCGCGGCATCGAAGTTCCTGAACTGCACGGGCGTGCGGCCCTTTGGTACGCATCCCACGAATTGTGGACTGAGGCGGTCCAACACGCGATTGCAGCCGGCGCTTCCGATCGTGCGATCAGCTGGATCAACAATTGCGCAATGGCTTTGATCAAGAGAGGCGACCTCTTCACATTGCTGGAATGGCAGCGCCAGTTTCCCGACGAGCTCATGCGAGGTCAGTGTGAGGTCCGATTGGCGATTGCCTGGGGATTGGCGCTCGCGCTTCGTTTTGATGAGGCCCTGAAGCTCGCAGCCGACATAGAAGGCGATATCGCTGCAACGCCTCTGCCGGACGACAATTTGCTGTGCGAATGCCAGGCAATCCGCTCAGTTGCCATCGCGCTGAAGGATGACAGCGAAAGCGCGCTACCTCTGGCACAGGATTGCGTGAACCGCTCATCCGATCCCTGGACCGCGAACGTTGCCTCAAACGTCGTGCGCTTCAGCCATATGAAGACGGGCAACCTCAAGCAATTCCATGCGACGCCGTGGATTCCCTATTCGGTCGAGGAGGATCGCAGGAACGTATTTGCCTCTGTGTATCGACACTGCCTGAACGGGCTCGCAGAAGAGCGGCAGATACGTCTCGCGGCGGCAGATGAGCACTACCGCGAGGGCTTTCGGATCGCCGAGCAGGATGTCGGGCCGAATTCAGTTGCGGCGGCCTTGCCTGCAAGCCTGATTGCGCGAATCAAATACGAGCAAGGCTTGCTCGATGTGGCGGAGGCCTGGGTGATCGATCGCATCCCGTTGATCAACTCGGGGACGATGCTCGACTGCGTGTGGAGCACTTATTTCGTGATCTCCCGGGTCGCCGCTGCGCGGATGAACTTCGAGCGGGCCCGCACCCTGTTGGAGCGCGCTGAAAATCTCGGCGTCGCGCGGGATTGGGGAAGGCTCTCGGCCGGCGTGATCGCGGAGCAGGCTCGGCTCTATTTGAACGATGGCCGGCTGGATGAAGCCGCCGCATGCGTCGATCGCCTCGAACGCCTGGCACGGAAATACCCCGCACCGAGGCCTGGCGCCTGGTCGGAGATTGGATGGTACCACAGATTGACCCGCGCTCATCTGCTGGACGAGCAAGCGCGTCCCGGCGAGGCCATTTCAATCCTGCAACAATTGCAGCACGAAGCCGAAGCCATGGAGCACCGTCAGTTCCTGATCAGCATTGCGATCCGCCAGTCGGCAGTTCAGCTCGGGGCGGGCAAGGCCGCGGAGGCTGTGAGCCGCTTCCGCCGCGTGCTTGCCGCGTGCTCGGCGGCCGGCCTCTATCGGACCGTCCTGGACGAGGGGCCGGTCGTTTCCGAGCTTCTCCGGGTGGCCCGCGAGGGCGGACACGTCAACGCGGACATGATCCCTTACGTCGACCGGCTCGCGGCGGGCCTGCAACGAGCACGACAGGATCGTGCGGCGCCGAGCTCGAGCGCACGGATTCTCAGCGCATTGAGTCCTCGCGAAACTGACATTCTCACGCTGATCGCGGATGGATTGTCCAACAAGGAAATCGCCCGAAGCCTCGCTATCGGTCCTGAGACCGTGAAGTCGCACCTCAAGAGCGTTTTCACCAAGCTCGGTGTGGAGAAGCGTGCGCAGGCCGTCTCACGCGCACAGACCCTGGGCATCGTCACCACGCAGTGAAGCTTTGCCCCATTCACCCGGCTTGCCGCGCTCGAACGCTGGTCTGCTCGAGGATTCGCCTCGCCGACACGAGATCCGGCGTCTCGAAGCCTTCGGTAAACCGGCCGTAAACGGCTCCGATGAGATCATGGGCTCTTCGGATTTGCCCTCGATCAATCCACAGCCGCGCAAGCTCCAATCCTGCCCGCAGTTCGAACGACAGTGCCGATTGCTGCGCAGCCAGGGTCATTGCCTCCCCGAAACACTCGGCAGCCAGATCGCGCTGCTGGGATTCCCCGCACGCAAGGACCGAGCCTTTCGCCAGGAACAGCGCCGGAAGGTGAAGAGGCCTGTTCGATCCAAGCTGCGTGGCGATCGATCCATGAATGAGATCCAGCGCTTCCGCGCGCTGGTTTTGTTTGGCCAGACCGACGGCCAAT
Organism: Bradyrhizobium genosp. P; assembly: GCF_049949265.1. NCBI lineage: Bacteria > Pseudomonadati > Pseudomonadota > Alphaproteobacteria > Hyphomicrobiales > Nitrobacteraceae > Bradyrhizobium > Bradyrhizobium genosp. P. The sequence goes on from NZ_CP188195.1 coordinate 8,659,741, forward strand.
TCGGAGACAAAATCCGTTACAAGCATTTCGTATCGAAGGACCCGCAGCTTTTCCAAGCTGTCCCGCAGATGACACATGCCATCCTCCGCCTGGCCGACGCGGACCAGATAGCGCCCCTTAAGTCCCACGGCGACGGCGCGAAATGGCTCCAATGAATATTTCTCGGCGGTGAGCTCGAGCGCGGAGAGGTTTGGCTCGGCCTGTCTCAGCTCGTCGATCCAGAAATAGAGAGGCATCGTCAGAATCAGGGCTCGACACAACGCGATCGGATGGTCCGATCGCTCTGCTTCCTCGATGGTTCTCTTGGCATGACTGGCGGCCCTGTCGAGATTGCCGGCGAACCAGTGCGATCGGGTCAGGTTGAACAGCGAGGTCGTGCGCAGATCAAACAGATATTGAGTTGCGTTGAACCGACGGGAAGCAGGTGCCCCGCGCAGGGCCCGCTCGAGGTATTTCGGCGCGCGAACGTGGTCCGCAAGCATATAGTACGCTGCTCCCAGCATCGAATCCGCAAGCGCCGCATCCTCCGGATTTCCAGTCTTGTTCGCTACAGACTCCGCGCGAAGCGCAACTTCAAGACTGCCCGCCGCGTCGATCGTACGATGGAGATACATCGACAGACCGCTGAGAAGACGTAGTTGCTGGTAGGCATCCTCGTGCCGCTCCGCGAGCGTCAACGCCTTATTGAACGCATCGCGAACCCTTTCACTGTTCCCGGCCGTGAACATCAGCGACAAGGCGAGCGAAGCATGGATTTCGATCTGGTCCCGCGGGTCGTCGTCCGCAGCAATCCGATCGATCGCCTTCTCCATCCAATCCCGGCACTCTAGGAAAAGCGACTTGGCCAGAAGCAGTTGCGAGGCGACCGCCGCCATCCGTGTGGCCGAGCGATCGTTTCCATCGAGACCAAAGCTCCATTCGAGCGCGGCACGGACATCTCCAAGATTGTGCTGTGTCGCGTCAGCCAGGGATTGGTCGGGCTCCAGATCGAAGAGATTCTCGCGGCTATCTTGCAGCGATCGGCTCAGATGGCTGGCGTGGCGCGCCGCCGTGCAATGATGTTCACCGCTCTCAGCCAATTTCTCCCAAGCATACGAGCGCGTGGTGTCGAGCAATCGGTAAAGCATCCGCCGGTAGCTGGGCCACGCCACGATCAGCGATTTGTTGACAAGGTTTTCGACCACACCCTCGATCTCGGACCGGTCAATTCCTCCCTGCTCCGCAACCGCACAGGCTGCTTCCATCGAAAAGTGCCCGATGAAGATCGCGACACGCCGGAGCACAGTTTGTTCGACCTCGGACAGGTGATCGTGGCTCCAGTCCAGCGTTGCCTTGAGGGTCTGATGCCGTGGATTCGCCGTTCGGCGGCCGAACTTCAGGAGATCGAGGCGCGAACCCAACCTTGCCACGGTATTCCCGACGCCGAAGACGGCGGCTCTTCCAGCGGCGAGCTCGATGGCGAGCGCAATGCCGTCGAGCTTCCGGCAAATCTCGGCAACCAGGGGAGCTTCGTCGTCACTGAGCGAAAAGCTGCCGCGGCGGGCACTGACACGCTCGGCGAACAACCGTGCTGCCGGATAGGCAAGCACCTCTGACGCGGTTGGCCGCGGCTGCTCTGGCGGGCAGTCCAGTGGACAAAGACGAAGTATGCGTTCGCCGGGAACGCGCAAAGTTTCCCTGCTGGTCGCCAGTATGTGGATTTCCGGGGCATTCCGGAAGATATAGTTGGCGATCTCCGCGGCTCTCTCGATGACATGCTCGCAACTATCGAAAATGACAAGCGCCCTACGCGCGCGCAAAAAATTGAGCAACGCCTCCTTTGGATCGACCGGCTGCGGGGCGAGCCCGATCGCGGAAGCGACCGCGCCGATGACCTGCTCATTGCCGCTTGCCGTTGAAAGATCGACAAAGAATACCGCCCCGGAGAAGTCGGCCAGCGCCCCCTGCCCCACCGACAGGGCAACCGTTGTCTTGCCTATGCCCCCGGCACCCAAAATTGTAATCAGGCGCTGTTCCGTCTGGAGCAGACGCTGAATTTCAAGGACGACGCTGTTGCGGCCGACCATGCGGCCCAGTGCCGGCGGCAGGTTGGACAATCCCGAAGATGCGCTACCCCTGTCGCGGTCGGCTGGAAGTCGCGTGACAGGCGCAATGAAACTATAGCCGTGGCCCTGGATGTTCGCGATGTACTTGTTGCCGAACTGACCATCGCCCAGCGCCTTGCGCAGCGCCGATAGATGGACGCGAAGACTGCCTTCCTCGACCGATACGTCAGGCCAGGCCTTCGCGATCAGTTCGGACTTGGGGACAACCTCACCGGCGTTTTCGAGCAGCGCTATCAGGATGTCGTAGGCTCTGCCACCAAGTGGAAGGATCTGGTTCGCCTTGCTGAGAGAGCGCTCGGCGACATTCAGCTCGAATGGGCCAAACCGAAGGCGAATTGCACTCGATGAGCCAATTGATTGGACCGACATGACCAATTCCGCCAAGACCGTCGACGATTTGGCTGTGGCACCATTCGCCGTCAGTCTTGTGCAAACGCACCTCCAGCCCGTCAAGTGTTATCCGAAACCTCCTTCAGCAACAAGCCTGTCACTGCATCGAGTTGGCGGCGCCATCGTGCGAATGTGAAACGGCCAATACCTGCCTGGCAAGCCGTAGATCGCGGCTCTCAAGATCGTCCCGAAACTTCGCGTGAGTGGCTTGCAAAGTACGCCACGCCGCTTCCTTTTGTTCGGTTGACCGTTCGGCAATGGCGAGGCTTGTCGCGGCCCTGAGCGCCCACGACAGGCTCGCTTGCCTGTTTGCAAGCTCGAACGCCCGCTGAAAGTATTGCCTGCCGACCGCCAATCCCTCGCCGCTGCTCAGAGCCAGTTCGCCCCTGATGCGATGCAGCTCCGGGCCATACCATCGGCTTTCGCCGAGATCGATCCTCGCGCGCTCAAAGATATCAAGTCCTTCCCTCGGCCGGCCCGCGATGGCCATGCACATCGCAAACTCCGCCTGCAAGAACCAATCGAAAATTCCGTAGCGGGCCGCAGACAGCTTCTCGAGACCCGCGTAAAGCATTGCGGAGGCTACACTGATTTGTTCCGCTCGCCTGATTTCGTAGATGGCTTGCATGCCAAGACCAAGGCCCTGGTAGTTGTGCAGAGCGAATTTCCCGGCATGGGTGACGAGTTCGTCCACGAGTGCCTCGGCTTCGCCGTCATCCGGATTCGTGAAATATGCGATGAGGCCCGCAAAGGTCAGCGCACCGCAAAGGTTCACGGTCCGGTTGGATTGGCGCGCTTCGGCGACCGCCATCTGATTGAACCTGCGGGCTTGATCCGGAGAGCCGCGCAGCCACGCCAGGGTCGCAAGACCGGCCAAATTGTCGACCTTGCGATCATAGCCAAATCGCTTGATCAGCATTTGTCGGGAAGCCTCGTCATCGCGATGTAGCGACAATTCCAGCAGGCCCTGAGCTTCCATGATCCGGCCGGCGTGGTAGTAGGTTATACCCCGCATATAGTTGGCCGTTGCAATGGCGCCGATACGACCCGTTCCTTCCGAAACCTCGCCGCCGCGGTCCGCCAGCCTGATCGCTTCCGCATAGTTTGGAACGCGCAATTCGTGAGCCCACAGCACAAGCACGGCGTCGATCTGATAGTCGATGTCTTTGAGTCGCTCCGCGAGAAGCAGCGCCTTGGCCCACGTCGCGTAGGATTTCTCCGTCATGCCCCCCGTGAACATCACGCAACTCGCGAGGGCCGACTGAAGGACCATCTCCTGCCGTGTGCCTGAATTCATCTCGTCGAGATGGCTTATGGCCTTTCTCATCCATTCCACGCATTCGGTGAGCAGGGCCATGCCCATCCAGGCGCTTGCCGATGCCGCAGCGAGTTCAACGCCGATTTTTACATTGCCCGTGGTAGAAAACGCCCAATTCAGAGCCGTTCTGAGATTATCGACCTCGATCCCGAGCGCCTTGGACCAGCCCGATATGTCCATCGCGGCGCCCTGCTTGAACAGGTCGGTGAAATAAAGGGCGTGACGGCGGCGAAAAAGGTCCTGCTCATCGCTCCTGGCCAGTCGCTGCAGGGCAAACGCGCGCGTGGGGTCGAGCAAGCGCAGCCGCCCGTCCTGTCCCTGAGCCGCAATCATCGATTTCGAACGAAGCTCCCAGACGCAATCCGATACATTTGCTTCATCCACTGTCTCATCGGCGACAATGGCGACTGCCGCTTCGAACGTAAATCCGCCGGCAAATACGCTGAGCCGATTCAGTACGCGCTTCTCTGCCTCCCCGAGCAGGTCGTAGCTCCACTCCAACGTGGCGTTCAACGTCTGGTGCCTCGACGGGGCGGTTCTGCGTCCCACCCATGACAGGTTCAGTCGCTCGTCGAGCAGGCTTGCGGTCTTACCAAGACCAAATATGTCGACCCTGCAGGCCGCGAGTTCGACTGCTAACGGAATGCGATCGAGCCGCCGACAGATTCCCGCGGCAATCGGCGCATCCGCATCCGTCAGCGCGAAGTCACTTCGCACGGCCCGCACGCGGTCGACCAGCAGTTGAACAGAAGGGTATCGCAGCGCGTCGCGCGCTGCCAGGTCGTCGTCTTCCGGAGGACATTCAAGCCCACCGAGTTCGTAGATATGCTCCCCCTCAACGCGCATGGCCTCCCGGCTGGTTGCGAGCAAATACAATGTCGGGACACGGCGAATCAGCTCTTCTGCGACGGTCGACGCTCCATCGATCAGATGCTCGCAACAGTCGAGAATCATGAACGTTGGCCTGTCCTGCAAACGATTGATCAGGGCAGGTACGACATTGCTCGTTTGCACCGGCATGCCGAGTGACGTGGCGATGGCGGGCGCGACGAATGAAGCGTCGCCGAGTGCACTCAGGTCGATAAAAAGAACCTGGCCATCGAATGCCGCGCCCATGTCATGGGCAACGGCAACCGCCACCGTGGTCTTGCCGACGCCGCCGGGCCCGACGATCGTGACAAACTTCTGCGCGGCCAGCTTCGCCTGGATCTCGGCCACGGCGTCTTCGCGCCCAAGCATCCGCATCAAGCGCGCAGGCACTCGGGGCCTCGGAGGCGCCTTGAGATTCTCCCACCCCTGCGAGGCACGCGAGGTGACTGGTACGACGAAGCTGTACCCCCGGCCGGGTATGTTCGCGATATATCGCCTGCCGGGGTCGCTCTGATCGAGAGCCTTCCGCAGCGCTGAAATATGAACGCGCAGGCTAACCTGTTCCGCTCCTCTCTCCGGCCAAACGCGTTCGATCAGGGTTCTCCTGCCGACGACCTTATTTGCCTGCTCCACCAGGACGATGAGGAGATCCATGGCGCGCGCGCCGAGCGGCACGACTTTCGCGTCGTTCGTCAGAAGTCGATTTGCGATCGACAGTTCGAAGGGACCGAAGCTGAGGACTGTCCCCTGCTGACCGTTCATCGGATACTCTCGTCCATGTCGGCTCTCGGAGTGAGCTCGCAGGGAATTCCGAGCTCGCGTCGCCAGTTGGCCGGGCTTTGACCAAAGGCGTGCCTGAAGAGCCTGCATAGATGTGCTTGATCGGAAAAGCCCACGCTCAAGGCTATCTCGCTCAGTGACGCCGCGCTGGTCATCATCAGGTGGCAGGCTCGCTCCAGTCGCCTTTTCACCACGTAGGCATGCGGCGACTCCCCAACGGCCAGCTTGAACTTCCGGGAGAAGTGCGCCGGGCTTCGACGTGCAACCGCACTGAGATCCCGAATATGAATGGTCCGGTGCAGATTGCTGTCGATGTAAGCGCGCACGCGCAGGATTTGCCACGCCGCCAGACCGGCCCTTGTGGAGCCGTTAGCGCCCGAGCAGCGTTCGATCTCCGCTTGCAGGATGTGGGATGCCGTGGCCAGCGACACCCTAGCTGCATCTCGATCACGCTCCAGCTCTCGCCTTGCCGTTTCAAGCAGCGTGGCCAGGCTGTTTGCAACTAGGCTGAACTGCTGGTCGGATGCCAAGGACGATTCTGGTGCGGTAGCCGGAAGTCCTGCCATTATCATTCCCTCGACGGTCAGTCCCACAGCCCGGCGAGAGAGTGCAGCAAGGGGAGCGTCTTGGCTTGTTAAGTAGTGTTCTGAACAGTTAAATACGGGCAAATGCTCCGTTGTTGAGCAAACATTCAAAAATGAGTAAAAGTCTTTTATTTCCAAATGGATCGCTTACGTGCCCCGGTCTTCCAGGACCTTCAGATCGCTGATCGAGTAGGAAAGTGAGTAGCGGAATCCCGACTCGATCCGCCTCGGCGCAAGCGCATGGATTTCTTCACCATCCGTTTCTGGAAAATTGAGTTCGCCCGTCCCGATCCATGCGCCGGCAACGGTGAGATTGTCCGTGACCGACATCGCCAGTTCGTTGACGGCAGGCTTGTCCTGGCAGCCGGCCACCAGTCTCTGGAAGTATCGCAGCAAGACCGTCGGACGGCTGAGCAGAGACAAGCCGTCCTCGACCGGCTTGCACAAGGTGACGCACGCCTCCGCAAGCCGCAGCCCATGTGCCGACAGGCTAGCGCCAAACCGGCTGCCGGGCGCGATCGGCGCCGCGGCGGGCCCAGAGGCGACAAAGGAGCGGGTCTGAAAGATGCTGCCCATCTTCTTCGGAAACCCCTGCGTCCAGCCGCGCGCCAGCGCAGCATCGTTGTCGACATAGATGTACGGACACCACATGACGGGCACGTCGGCATACATCGCGTCGACCAGGACAAACGCCTCGCGGTATTGATAACGAGCGGGCTCGAGATATTCGTCATCCTGGGCGGTGAACTGCCAATCCAGGAACATCATGACGGCGTGACCGTTTGACACCGGATCCGGGGAAAGACCGCTCGGCAATGTGGCTGCTGTCGCGTCGGGGTCTGTCCAGAACTCTATTCCGACAGCATCGCCGGCATAGTGCCAGGGTGGCGGCGGCGTGAGAGCAGCCTGGCCGAATGGCGACTTCGGAACTGTAAAGCCCTTAAGCATTCCTGTGTCCTGGTGCATCGCGTTTGGCACAGAGGCTACCGGAACCAGCCTCGCTGGATTTGATTGAAATGCGTCGATTTGTTGATTCCTGCCGCAATCCGGATTGCTAGGCGGTCAGATCCGCCAGAACCTCGATATCGGTGACGGAATGGGAAAACGAGAACCGGTATCCGCGCCCCACCCTGAGCGGCCCCAGCATTTCCAACTCCTCACCATAGGCTTCCGGAAAATTGAGTTCACCCTCGCCGATCCAGATGTTCGTAATCAGCGGATGAGCCGAAACGCATCGAACGAACTCGTCCACGGCCGGCTTGTCGTGCATGCCTGCGGAGAGCCGCGGAAAATGCCGCCGCCCGACAATCCGCCGATCGAGCATGCCGACAAGATGTTCGGCCCTTTCGCGCAAGGTGACGCTGGCCTGCACGAGCAACCGGCCATGGGCGGACATGCAGGCCGAAAATCTGCCGTCATGGACGAGCGGCGCCGAAGCCATGCTCGCAGCGGCAAAGGTGCGGGTCAGGTGCACAGTGCCGAACTTCCTCGGATAACCCTGAATCCAGCCTCTCATCAATGCAGCGTCGTTGTCGACGTAGCAGTATGGGCACCACGCTATTCGCGTCCCCTTCCACATCGCGTCGAGGAGAACGCTGAATCCGCGACACTGATATCTGGCCGGGTCCAGATGCTCATCGTTCTGCGCTGTGAACTGATAGTCCGTGAAGAGTGCAACAGACCGGCCGCGACATTGCTCATCAAGCTCCACTCCCGCCGGAAGGATATGGGCCGATACATCGGGATCATTCCAGAATTCCACCGCGAGCACGTCACCCGCGAAGTGCCAGGGGGGCGACGGGACCAACGCGGCAATGCCAAGGGGGGACCGAGGAGCCGTAAATCCCTTGAGCATGTGCTCGCCCCACCACAGCCGTACAAGGCGTATCATTTCAACATAGAACGTTAGCGTTGGTATTGCGCCAACGCTTGAACAAACGCGTGATGACTTGGCGGCTTTTGCGTACCCGCCGTTGATGCAAGCCGGCAATCGCACTCACAAACGCACCACAAGACAGACGGATTGCCAGATGGTGAGCGGCTTTATCGGATCAGTCGCTCCGATGAACCCGTTCGAGCTCGCGATTGCCTGCCCGCCACGCTCTTCAATGTTGCATCCCCATGCTCATCCGCGCCCGACGGCATTATCATGTTCGCGTTCATATCTGCCACGATCCACATCGTTCCGGCGATCACGACGACTACGATGAGAACGCCAAAGGCGAGCGCCAGCACGTTGTTGGTGCTTTCCCGCCCGCTGCTGATGTGCAGGAAAAACACCAGGTGAATGCCCATCTGGGCGATGGCGAGGACAGCGAGCCCGAGGAATACGCCACCCGACCAGAGCACCGTCGTGTTTGCAGTCCAGAACGATGTGGCCGTGAGAAGAAGCGCCACAAATAGGCCGATCGTGTAGACGAGAAACTCGGACGGAGCCGATGCGTCCATCTCGCGGCTCGGCCTGTCTCCGGGTGCACGTTCGTGTCGAGCTTCGGTCATGAACTCACTCCCATCAGATAGACCACCGTGAATACCCCGACCCAAACGATGTCGAGTGCGTGCCAGAACAAAGAGAAGCAGAGCAGGCGGTGCTGCACTCTCGCAGCGAATCCGAATACCGCCACCTGCACCATCATCACGATCAGCCAGATCAGCCCGAGCGCGACGTGCAGCCCGTGGCATCCGACAAGCGTGAAGAATGCTGACAGAAACGCGCTCCGCTGCGGCGCAGCACCGATGGCGATCATGCCCAGGAACTCGCGGATCTCGAGACTAAGAAACGTGGCTCCGAGCGCGAAGGTGATCAGGGCGCCCAAATAGGTCCTGAGGTAGCGGCGCGAATTGATGGCCAAGGACATCATTCCGCAGGTGTAGCTCGAAACGAGAAGGCAAACAGTTTCGATCGCGACCGTAGTCTGATTGAACAGCTGGGCACCGGTCGGCCCGCCGGCCGTGGAGCGAACGAGGACCGCGTAGCTCGCGAACAGCGCGGCAAACATGATGATGTCACTCAGCAGGAAGATCCAGAACGGGGCTGCTCGGTTGGGGCCAATCATGCTCAAACTTGTCAGTTGATAAGCTTGAACCTGGAGTCGCGCGCTGCGATCGCATGATTTTGGATAGTTCGAGCACAATTCGACAAGCGCTCTGCGCACGCTTTTCCTAACGCAGGTCATCGTTCGAGCAGACGCTTTACCTGATGGAGAACACCAATGAAGACGACTTCGCTCCCGATGATTGCGGCCGCCTGCTTTATCGCCTCATCATCTGTGGCACACGCGCGTTCGACTTATGACGGCTCCTGGGATCTCGTCTTCGTGACCCAAGGAGGCGCATGCGACCCCAGCTACAACTTCGCCGTCAACATCTCCGACGGAGTCATCACTCATCCCAATCTCGTGAAATTCAAGGGATTCCTCACGAGATCCGGTTCGGTTCGCGCCTCGGTGACAGTCCACGATAAATTCGCGTCCGGCACCGGCAGACTTTCCGGGACCTCGGGTCGCGGAAGATGGAGCGGCTATGCGGCAAGTGCGCGATGCTCGGGCTACTGGACCGCGCAACGCAATTGACCAGTCCGAAAACGTGATGACGCACGGTCGTTCAATGCACCGCAGCGCCATCCAAGAATAATCGGCCGCTCCCCGGTATCTATCCTGACGGGGCGGCTGGCCCAACAGAGTCGATACACCCATGACGACAGTTCTGACCAGATCGTTCCCGCAGGAAAAGCAGCCATCAATACAGGCGCCGCCGGGCAAGAGGCGCGTCGTGATCGTCGGCGGTGGCTTTGCCGGTATCGCCGCTGCGCGGGCCCTAAAGCGCGCCGATGTCGACATCACGCTGATCGACCGGCGCAATCACCACATCTTTCAGCCGCTGCTCTACCAGGTCGCCACCGCTGTCCTGGCGCCATCCGAGATCGCGGCACCGATCCGGCAGCTCGAGGCGAAGCAGAAAAATCTCAGCGTGCTGCTCGCCGAGGTCAAGGGCATTAACCTGGGAGCGCGTACCGTCGAGGCCAATTGCCCGGAAATTGGCAGTCGAAAGCTTGAATACGATTTCCTCGTGATCGCAACCGGAATGCGTCCGAGCTATTTCGGTCATGACGAGTTCGCGCGGTACGCACCGGGCCTCAAGAGCCTCAACGACGCCGAAACGATCCGGACCAGGATCCTGAGTGCGTTTGAATTGGCGGAATCGACTGAGGACGAGAAGGAACGCGCTCGCCAAATGACCTTCGTCCTGGTGGGCGCCGGCCCCACCGGCGTCGAGCTTGCTGCTTCGATCGCGCAACTGGTCTCAGTGACCCTGCGCAACAATTTCCGCAAGATTAACCCGGCCAAGAGTCGAATTGTTTTGGTGGATGGCGGCACTCGGATCCTGCCGACCTTTGCGGAATCACTATCACAAAAGGCGGCCAAGCGACTTGCGAAACTCGGCGTCGAGGTGTCCACGGGCGTCAAGGTCGAGAAGGTCGACGACCAGGGCGTGATCGCGGCCGGCGTCCGTATTCCCAGCGCCACCGTACTGTGGACAGCAGGTGTCAGCGCCTCCCCGGTCGTAAAAATGCTGGGGACCCAGACGGACCGCGCCGGGCGCGCATTCGTCGGCGCTTTCATGGACGTCCCCGAGGCGCCCAACGTCTTTGTCGCGGGAGATGCAGCGACGATAACCCAGGATGGTCATCCTGTCCCCGGCGTGGCGCAGGCCGCCATTCAGCAGGGACGATTTGTCGGGCGTGTCATCGCCAACCGTGTCCGGGGACACAAGGAAGGCCGGCCGTTTCGGTACCGCAACAAGGGCAGCATGGCGGTGGTCGGCAAGAACTTCGCCATCCTCGAGACCCGCCATTTGCGCAGCAGCGGCTTTGCGACCTGGCTGATATGGGCCGCGCTGCACGTGCTGGCGCTGCCGCAGCTTCAGAACAGGTTTCGAGTCCAGACGCAGTGGCTCTGGTCGTATCTGTCGGGGCAAAGGAGCTCACGGCTGATTTCCGAAGAGCCGCGATCGTTCTCGTCATAATTGTGGTCAGCCCGGCCCGGTCGTCATCATTTTCGGCAATTGGTTGAGGACTGCACCTGTGGACGCCTCCATCATCTCCGCGCTCGCCGCCCTCACCGGGGCGGCCGTCGGCGGCTTGACGAGCGGAATTGCGAATTGGCGGAGCCAGCGAAGCCAGGTCCGCGCGCAGTGGGTTCTTCACGAGGAGACTCGCCGGCAGACTCTGTACAGGGATTTCATCGAAGACGCCGCCAAATGCTACATCGATGCGCTGCAACACGATAAAGCCGACATTCCCAGCCTGGTCAGCCTTTACGCCAAAATGAGCGCGATGCGGGCGATATCTTCAAAGCCGGTGGTCCATCACGCCGAAGACGTCACCCGAAAAATCCTGGACACCTATCTGGAGCCCGACAAGAGCTTCGTCGAACTGCGCGAAATGGCCATCGATGGCACGATCGATCTGTTGCATGATTTCAGCCGGGCGTGCCGCGACGAATTCGAGCAAATGCGGCCAGTGCATTTTTAGCTCGCTCGTCAGGTGCGCTGCCCCTGGGATCGGGTCGTCTCGGCCCAATTGGCGAACGCCTGCACGAATCCTTCCAGAAATTTGCGGATGCCGTCGCCGGCGAGCTTGCCATGCTCATCGAACAGCTTGTCGACATGACCAAGATAGGCGTCAGGCTGCTGCAGGGTCGGCACGTTTAGGAACACGAGCGACTGCCTGAGATGATGATTGGCGCCGAAGCCTCCGATCGCCCCGGGCGAGCCGCTGACGATCGCACCTGGCTTGCGGTCCCAGACGCTGCGTCCGTACGGCCTGGAACCAACATCGAGTGCGTTCTTGAGGACGGCCGGCACCGACCGGTTATATTCCGGCGTAGCGAACAGAATCGCGTCGGCGGCCTTGATGCGCTCTCTGAACGCGGTCCATTGCGCCGGCGGAGCTGCAGCCTCGAGATCCTCATTGTAGAACGGCAATTGTCCGATCTCGACGATGTCGAGCTTCATCGAGGACGGCGCCAGCGAGATCAGTGCGTTCGCCAGCATCCCGTTGAACGAAGCCTTCCGCAGGCTTCCAACCAACACGCACACATTCATCGGCTTTTCCATGGTCATGCAGTCGCTTGAGACTTGATGTTTCGCGTGAAGTCAGGCTTGCGCTTTTCCACGAAAGCGGTGAACGCCTCTCGTGCGTCTTCGGAGCGGACTTGCGTACTGAACTCTTCGTTCTCGGCCTTCATCGCCGCCTTGATCTGCTCGCGAAATGGCTCCTTCATGAGCCGCTTGCTGGCCTGTAGCGCAGCCGCGGGCTTCGCTGCCAACTTCCGGGCCGTGTCGGTTGCCTTAGCCCGGAGATCGTTGTCGGCGACGACTTCAGTAGCCAGACCCAGCTCCACCGCGCGCCTGGCATCGAAGGGAACCCCCAGCAAGATCAGCTCGGCCGCGCGGAGGACCGATCCGCGCCGGCACGGAGCAGCTCGATCCGAACTCCGGAACGACAGCCAGATTGATGAAGGGCATCTGGAATTTTGTGCTCTCGCCGGCGTAGATGAGGTCGCAGTGCGTCAGCATGGTGGTGCCGCCGCCGATGGCGGCGCCGTGGACGGCGGCGACCAATGGCTTGTCGAAGTCGACCAACGCATTCATGAGGGCGGCCTGTGGCGATTCGCCGGGGCCGGGAGGATTCTTGAGAAAGTCGTCGATATCGTTGCCGGCGCAGAACGAATCTCCCGCGCCGTGCCAGAGGACGACGCGTGTGCTCTCGTCATTCGCCGCCGCGTTGAAGATGCCTGCGAGAGCCACGTACATGGCTGACGTCATGGCGTTCCGCTTTGTCGGGCGGTTCAGCTGGATGCGCAGGATGCCTGCGGCATGTTCGGTAACGATCTCATCCATGGTCGAAATCCTGGTCCCTCTGGTGAATTTCACTGCAAGCGCAGGTTCGAGGCGGCTTGCGCCGCCCCGACCGTGCCGTCGCGCTAGGCCGCGTGTTCCTTTGCCTTCGGAATGGCACCGCTCGCACGCAGACCATCGATCTCGGCCGCGCTATATCCCAATTGCCGGAGAACCTCGTCGTTGTGTTCGCCGATCGTCGGGGCACGCTTTGCCGACACCTTGGCGACACCATGCACCTGAAGCGGGCTGGAGATCGTGGACGTCAGCTTGCCGCCGGCGCCCTCGAGCGGAACGATGATGTCGTTCGCCCGGAGCTGCGGGTCGTTGATCACCTCCTGCGGCCCGCGCACCGCTCCGAAAGTCACGTGAGCGCCGTTGAACACCTCGTACCAATGTGCCATCGGTTCCGCACAGAAGGTCTGGTCGAGAATCGCCGTGAGCTCCGTCATGTTCGCCATCAGCTTCGCCGGGTCGGAGAACCGCGGATCAGTCAGGAGATCGGGGCGGCCGATCGCCTTCGCCACAGCCTCCACCTTGTCGGGCGTGATGATGAGAACGAACCAGGTATCGTCCTTGGCGCGATACACGTTCATGGCCGCATTTGCGGGGTGCATACGGTCATGCAGCCCGAAGAATTTCGCATCGCACAGCGCCGCCTGGATCGAGACGCTGGCGGACCATACGCCTTCGGCGAGCAGCGAGGTCGTGACATGTGCCCCCTCGCCCGTGCGCTCGCGACGATACAAGGCGGTGACGATCGCCGAATAGAGCCCGACGGCGGTGGCATTGTCGCCGCTGCCGGCCACCGGCCAGGTTGGCGGCGCACCGGCATCGCGGGTCATCGAGAGCAACCCGCTACGTGCCCAGTATGACGTGATGTCAAAGCCGGGAAGATTCGCATCCGGTCCCTTGTCGCCGAAGCCCGTGAGGTCGGCGTAGATCAGCCGCGGGTTCCACCCCACCACATCTTCATATTCGAGCTTCAATTTCTTTCGCGCGGGATGCGGCGTGTTGACGATGAGAACGTCGGCCCATTTGACCAGCTTCTCGAGAACCTGATGGGCGCCCGGAGTTTTCAGATCCAGCGCCATGCCGCGCTTGTTGCGATTGGCCAGATGCCATGGATAGGCATCGTCAGCGACCGGCTGCGGCGGCATATGGTTCGCATGTCGCCACAGCTCGCCGCTCGGCGGCTCGACCTTGATCACGTCGGCGCCGAAATCGGACAAGATCACGGCGGCGCTGGGGCCCGCGATGAAGCTCGCGAGGTCCACCACCTTCAGTCCGGAGAAAATGTTGTCGTTTGCCATGGGCGTCCTTTCCAACTCCTCGTAGAGAGCGGCATTGTTTCAACGTCCGCGAAACTGCGGCGCACGTTTCTCGAGGAAGGCGGCGGTGCCTTCCTTCTTGTCTTCGGTGGCGGCACAAATGCCGAAGAAGGAGGCTTCCAGCACAAGGCCTTCGCTTTGGCTCGTCTCCATCCCCTTGTTGGCCGCTTCCAGCGAGAACTTCACAGCGATCGGCGCGTTGGCCATGATCTGCTTCAGGACCGTCTCGGCGCGATCGATCAGGCTGGCAGCGGCAACGACCTCGTTGACGAGGCCGATGCGATAGGCTTCCTGCGCGGAAATCGTCTCGCCCGTGAGGATCAACTGTAACGCTCGGCCCTTTCCGACCAGCCGCGGCAGCCGCTGCGTGCCCCCGCCACCAGGCAGCAGACCCAACTTCACTTCCGGCTGCCCAAACTTGGCGTGCTCCGCTGCGATCCTGATGGTGCAGGCCATCGCGGTCTCGCAGCCGCCACCCAGGGCAAAGCCGTTGATCGCCGCGATCACCGGCTTGCCGAGATTCTCGATGAGGTCCAGCACGCCCTGCCCGAACCGACTGGACTCCTCGGCGTCGTAGGCGTCGACATGTGCGAGTTCACTGATGTCGGCGCCGGCGATGAACGCCTTGTCGCCCGCGCCGGTGAGGATCACGCCGCGCACCGACGCGTCTCCTTTTGCGTCCTCGAACGCGGCGTGCAGATCGGTCCAGGTCGGCGTGTTGAGCGCGTTGAGCACTTTTGGCCGATTGACCGTGACGTAGGCGATCGAACCCTTTTTCTCGTATTGGACGTTTGCAAGGGCCAGCGCCGCTCTGGGTACGGAGTTTGGTGCTGTTGCAGGCGAAGGGGTGAACGGTGCAGTTCCCGAAACCATAGTCGTGTCTCCTGGGTGGGGCAGCCGGAGCCGGTGCGCCGGCCCCGCTGAGAGGTCAGAGGAAAGCGCCGTGACCGGTAATGGCCTTGCCGACGATCAGATTCTGCATCTGATAGGTGCCTTCGTAGGAGTAGAGCGCCTCGGCATCGGCGAAGAAGCGCGCGACGTTGTAGTCGGCGACGATGCCGTTGCCGCCCAGCACTTCGCGGCCCCATGAAACCGTCTCGCGCGATTTCGAGGTGCAGAACGCCTTCGCCAGTGCGGCGTGATGGTCGCCAAGCTTGCCTTCGTCATCGAGCTGGGCCAGACGGAGCATCAGGCACTGGCACGCGGTCAGATTGCCAAGCATCTTGGCGAGCAAATCCTGGATCAGCTGGAACGAAGCGATCGGCTTGCCGAATTGCAGTCGCTCCTGGGCGTATTTGAGGGTGGCTTCGTATGCGCCCATCTGGATGCCGGTAGACGCCCAGCCCACCATGTAGCGCGTCATCCGCAGCACGCGCGCGGTATCGCGGAACGAATTGCCACCCTGGAGGCGGTTCGCTTCAGGCACCCGCACGTCCTCCAGCGTGATCTGGCCGTTCTGCACCACCTTGAGCGCGATCTTGTGCTCGATCTTCTCGACGCTGAAGCCGGGCGTCGACTTGTTCTCGACGATGAAGCCTTTGACCTGATTGTCGGCAAGATCGCGCGCCCAGATGATGGAGATGTCGCACCATGGCGCATTGCCGATCCACCGCTTCTGTCCGTTGAGAATCCAGGTATCGCCTTCGCGCTTGGCCGTCGTGGTCAGACCGCCGCTCGTTCCGGAACCGACCAGCGGCTCGGTGAGGCCGAAGCAGCCGATCTTTTCCCAGCGCGCCATCGCCGGCAGCCACTTTTGCTTCTGCTCCTCGGAGCCGTCGAGATAGATCGAGCCCATGGCGAGGCCGCTATGCACGCCGAAGAACGTGCAGAACGAAGCATCGGTGCGCGCCAGCTCCATCGCGACGAAGCCGAACAGCTTCTGGCTCCCGCCGGCGCAGCCATAACCCTCGAAGCCGAGCCCGCCGAGACCGAGCTCCTTGAATGACGGCAGCAGCTCGAACGGAAACGCGTCCTCGGACCAGTATTTGTTAATGACCGGCTGGACCTTGGTCTCCATGTAGGTCCGCACCTTCTTGACGAGCGCTTTTTCGTCGGGAGTGAGAAGGTCGACCAGCTGATAGAAGTCGCCATTGGGCACGGGAGCCGGCTTCGGCGCGGCGGTTTTGCTTGCTGGGGTTGCGGTGGGCATTTGCGATCTCTCCTCGCTGCGGCTCGGAAGCCGGAAAAGTGAAGGACGGGTTGGACGTGTGATTGAACTCGCCGGCGGTGCCGATTTCGTCAGCTCGGCGTCGTCAGCTCGGCGTCGTCAGCTCGGCTTGGAAGCTTTCTTGCGCAGCTCGATCAGACCGAGCAGAACTTCGTCGCGCTCCGCCTCCAACTCCGCGATGGTGCGCGATCCGGCCTCGGCATGGACGCTGTCGATGAGCTTCTTTTGCACATCCGGCGTCAGCACCGGGGAGCCGAGGGTCTTCCACCAGGCCGTCATAGGGCCGGTGAACTGCTGGAAGAAGTGCTCGATGCCGCCCGGACCGCCGCCGAGATGGTTGAGCATCAAGCTGCCCATGACGCCCCAGCGCAGGCCCGGGCCCCAGCTCAGGGCGGTGTCGACGTCCGCGGCGCTCACCACGCCCTCGGCGACAAGGTAATAGACCTCGCGGCTCAGCGCCGCCTGGAGACGATTGGCGACATGGCCCGGCATTTCCTTGTTGAGGCGCACCGTCCGTTGCCCGATCGACGTGTAAAATTCCGTAGCGCGCCGGATCGTGGCTTCCGAGGTCTTTGCTCCGCCGACGATCTCGGTCAGCGGAATCAAATGGGGCGGGTTGAACGGATGGGCGATGACGCAGCGCTCGGGATGGGCCGTGGCCCCTTTCTGGATTTCGCTCATGGTGAGCCCCGACGAGCTCGATGCGATGATCACGTTGGGCGGCAACAACTCGTCGAGCTGGCCATAGAGCTTCTGCTTGAATTCGATCCGCTCGGGCCCGTTCTCCTGGACGAGGTCGGCGCCGGCGAGTGCCTGCGCGATGTCGGGCGTGAACTTGAGGTTCGACTGCGACGCTCCGGGCGACAGGCCCAGTCGCTCGAGCGCCGGCCAGGCCGTCTCGACGAACTTCCTCAGCGCAGCTTCGGCGTTCGGCGCGATATCGGTCGCGACGACCTGAAGTCCCTTGGCGAGAAACAGCGAGCTCCAGCTCGCGCCGATCACACCGGTACCGATGATGGCGATGCGGCGAATGGGCTTGGTGTCGGTCATGTCATTCTCTCCAATGCGTTGGTCAGACTTCGGCATAGGCGATGCCGGTGAGGTTGCCCTGGGCGAAGAGGAAGTTGCGCTCACCGGATCCATCGAGCCGCGCGGAGTAGATCGAGCCGGCGAAGTCGGTCACGAACATGCGATCGTTCGGGACGTCAAGCGCGATGCCGATCCCCTCCATGAGATGGGTCACTACGATCTCCGACTCGGCAGGCTTGTTGTCGATCGAAGCCCGGTTCACCGTGTTGCCGCGCGGAGGGTCGCCGCGGTCGGTCCAGTAGAGAATCCGGCTTTTGTGATCGATCTCCAGATCGATCGGCTCCGGCAGACCGTCATAGAAGATCTCGATGTCGGATCTTGTGGCTACGGTCTGGCCCGCAGGTATTTCGACATTGGCGCGGAAGATGCGGCCGAGCCCGGCATTATCGGGGCCCTTTTGCGTCCAGTAGATGCGCCCGAATTTCGGATCGATCGCCAGCCCGACGCACCATCGCGTCTGGTCCTTGCGATCGACTTCGCCGTGCCCCGCCTCGATCAGCGTTTCGAGCCGCGAGCCGTCGAGATTGCAGCGCATGAGGCGCATACCCTCGCGATCGCACCAGTAGAGCTTGCCGCCCTTCTTATCGAGGATGATCTGCTTCGGCGTGTGAGTGTGCCCTTGCGCGACGATTGTCTTGCGGTTCTTGCCGTCGACGTCGGCGCGCTCGATGGACCCGTCGTCCAGGCTCGGGATGCCCATATTGGTCCAGTAAATATGGCCAGCCTCGACATCCACGACAATGCCGTCCGGAAGGTGGCACCCGGTCACGATGGTCGTGCGTTCGGAGCCATCCGTTTTCATGGCGTGAATGCAGCCTGCATTCAGTTCGAGGACGAAGAGACGAGGAATCGTGAGGTTTGATTTCGTGACGGCGTTTGGCATGTCGCACCTGCATCCTGGCCCGACCACGGACCGGTTCGGGTGACGCGACTATGACGCAATCGTCGCCATTCATCTTGGACAGGAATGTCATCGCTGGGATGGGTCTGCTGCTCGATCCCTCGCGGTCCAGCCCGCGACCACAGATGCGAGAGCAGCAGCTTTCAACAAGTCAGACATCAAACGTCCAAGCGTGGGCAACGAGCAGGTTACATGGTCGGCTCTGACTCAAGAAATTCATCGCCTTGCGATCGCAGCTGGACCTGACAGCCGAACAAATTAAATGACCATCCGGCCATCAGAAAGGGAGTCAGGCATGGACGTGCCGAGCTCTGACAACGACGTTCAAAGCAAACCCGACGCGCGGAGTGACGGACGGGTGAAAACCGCGCACAACACGATACGCACGCCCTCCATCATTGTCGGTGTCGTTGCGGCTGCCGTTGTCGGGCTTTCCGTCTTCTATCTGTTGCGGCCTGAACCCTTGCTGGTTCAGGGCGAGGTCGATGCAACGCGGCTCGATATTGCGGCACGCGTTGACGGACGGGTCGGCAAGATCCCTGTCGAACGCGGTCAGAACGTTGTTGCCGGCGCGGTACTCGTCCAGATCGACAACCCAGAAACGCTGGCCAAGCACGAGCAGATGAAGGCAGCCAAGGCTGTTGCGGACGCGCAGCTTGCCAACGTGCTAGTCGGAACGCGCGCGGAAGTGATCGCGGCACGGAAGGCGGAAATGGAGCGGGCGCAGGCCGCGCTCGTGCTGGCGCAGAAGACGTACGATCGCACGCACACTTTGACCGATCAGGGCAACGCGCCGCAGGCCCGCCTCGACCAGGCGACCGATGCCCTGCATGAAAGCGAGCGCGCGGTCGACCAAGCCAAATCGGCCTATGAGCAGGCGGTCAACGGCTACACCAAGGAGGAACGGGCCATTGCCGGGAGCAATGTCGAAAAAGCCAGCGCCGACATCCAGAGCGTCCAGTCGATCATCGATCAGCTGGTAGTCTACGCGCCCATCGCCTCCCAGGTCTACCAGCGCAACGTGGAGCCTGGCGAGTACGTGTCGCCGGGCGTCCCGCTCGTCACCCTGATCAATCTAGCCGACCTCTGGGTCCACTTCGATCTTCGCGAGGATCTCGTCAAAGGCCTGAAGGTTGGCGATCGCTTCGATGTCCGTATTCCAGCGCTGGGCGACCGCTCTGTCACCGTCGAGGTCAAGCTCGTCGCCACCAAGGGCGAATATGCGAGCTGGCGGGCCACGCGTGCGACCGGCGATTTCGATCTGCGGACATTTTCGATCCGCGCCTACCCGGTGCAGCCGGTGCCCGAGCTGCGACCGGGAATGAGCGCCTATCTCGACTGGCGGTGGCGGCCATGAAGCCGGCGCCCAGGCCTGGATTTCTGCTGGTCGCGCGGCGCGAGTGCCGCTGGCTGTTCCATGACCGCGTGGCGCTGCTCCTAATCTTCGGCGTGCCTCTGTTTGCTTTCGTGGTGCTCACCACGGTCTTCAGCCATCCGGTCATCCGCGGCCTCGGCGTAACCATCGTCGACGAAGACAAGTCGGACGCCTCGCGGGCGCTGGTGGAATATGTCGCAGCGTCGCCGAGCCTGAACATCGTCGACCGCTCCGGGACATTGTCCACGGCGGTGCAGGACATCCGCTCGGGCAAGGCGATCTCGGCGATCCATATCCCGCCGGATTTCGAGCGCGACCTCGAGGCGCAGCGCCGCCCGCAGGTGGTCGGCTTCTATAACCAGCAGTTCCTGACGGCGGCTGGCATCGCGTCCTCGGGTCTGAGCGATGCGATGTCCGCGGCGGCGGCCATGGCCGCTCCCGCCAGGCGTGCCGCGCCTGCTGCGACTTCGATCGGGACGCTCTCGAGCGAGACGATCGCGCTGGTCAACCCGCAGAAGAATTATGCACAGTTCCTGCTGCGCGCGCTGCTGCCGACCATCATCCACGTGGTGATGACGCTCGCCGCAGGCTACTCGGTCGGTTCCGAATTCCGCCGCCGCGATGCGCGGGCCTGGCTCGCGAGTGCCGGAGGCGATCCGGTGACGGCGCTGGCGGGCAAGCTCGCGCCGCTGTTCTGCATCTTCCTCGTGATCATGCTGACCGAGCCGTTGGTGCTCGAAGGCGCGCTCGAAGTCCCCTTCAAGGGCGACCTGCCGCTGATGATTGCCGCCGGCTCGCTCCTGATCATTGCCTATCTGTCGCTGGGCGCCCTGCTGCAACTGCTGGTCCGCGACCTCGCGACCGGGCTCGGGCTTGCGGGCCTGTTTGCCTCTCCCGCATTCGGCTATGCCGGCGTCGGATTTCCCACCGTCGGCATGAACGCCTTTGCGCATGTGTGGAGCGCGATCCTGCCGCTGCGCTGGTACATGGCCGTCTTGCTGGGACAGGCGGCGCGCGGATTGCCGGTTGCGGAATCCGCCGTCCCGTTCGCGGCGCTCGCGGGCCTTGCGCTGCTGTTCGCCGGCCTCGCATGGCTGCGCATGGCGAGCCTGACGCGCAAGGGCTGGTTCGAGACGACGCCACCTGCCGAACCACCCGCGATCGAGCCCCCGCCGCGCGGCATCGGCGGCGCCTTCACCGCGGAGTGGCGGCGCGTGCTGGGAACGCGAAGCGCCTTCAGCGTGCTGTTCCTGGCACCGCTGGTCTACGGCATCTATTATCCGCAGCCCTATCTGAACCAGATCCTGCGCAAGCTTCCGATCGCGGTGGTCGACAATGATCTCAGCGATCTCAGCCGCCGGATGGTCGAGACGCTGGATGCGAGCGGCGCATTGAGCGTTGCGGTTCGCGCCCGCACGCTTGCGGAGGCACACACCGCAATCGATCGCGGAGAGGCCTTTGCCGCCGTCGACATGCCGGCGGGCACCGAGCGCGACGTGCTCAAAGGCATCACCGCGCACATCCCGGTCTATGCGGATGCCACCTACCTCTTCGTGTTCAGGTCAACCGCGAGCGGCGTGGCCACCGCGCTTGGCGCCCTGACCTCCGAGTTGGTGTCGCGCGGCGGTCGCTCGGATGGCAGCCTCGTCAAGGCGAAGCTCGCAAGCTCGAGCCCGGCCGACGTTCTGCTTCAACCGATCTTCAATCCGGTCGGCGGCTATGCGAGCTATGTCGTTCCGGCGGCCTTCGTGTTGATCCTCCAGCAGACCCTGCTGATCGGCGCGGCGATGCTGACTGGCTCGGCGCTGGCGGGCGCCGGCGGCGCGTTCAGTGGGGTGCTCGGCCGCGGCGTCGCGCATCTGACCATCTACCTGCCAGCGGTTGCGCTCTATCTCATCGTGCTGCCGCGGATCTACGGCTTCTCGACGCTCGGCCATCTGCCGCAGATCTTCGCGCTCGCGACCATCTTCCTGCTGGCGACGAGTTTTATGGGACAGGCGGTCGGCGCCTGGTTTACCCGACCAGAGAATGCGACCATCCTGCTGCTGGCGACCAGCTTGCCGCAGTTCTTCATGGCCGGCTTTGCATGGCCGCGCGAAGCGATTCCCGATGTGGCCCTCACCTTCGGTCGGATTTTCCCTGCCGATTCCGCGATCGACGGTCTCGTGCGCATCAATCAGCTCGGCGCCGGTATCTGGGAGGTCACCCATGACTGGCTCGGCCTCTGGTTGCTGGCGCTGGTCTATTTCGCGCTCGCGGTGATCTCGGCCTTTGTCGTCAAGAGGGGACAGCGACATGCACAAGGCTAGCCGCGCCGCCACGATTGCGATCCCGCTCGTGCTCGTCGCGGGCGCCTTGGTCTATTCCAGCCGTCGTTCCGAAGCGCCGCCTGCCATCGTCGGTGTCGTGCGCACGACCGAGGTCAGGGTGGAGCCGGAGGTCGCCGGCCAACTCCAGTCGATTGCGGTCGAGAAGGGCGCCACTGTGCGCGCCGGCGCTATTCTGGCGCGGCTCTCCGCGGTGGAGTTGACGGCGCAGGCGGACCAGGCGCGGGCTGCGCTGGCATTCGTGACCGCCAACCGCAACAATGTCTATGCCGGCGTCCGTCGCGAGCAGGTCGACTCGCTGAAAGCCGCGATCGCCAAGGCCAGCGCCCGTCTCGACTTTGTGCAGGCTCAGCTCACCCGGACCAGCACGCTTGCGCGCCAGAGCTTTGAATCCCAGCAGTCGCTCGACCAGGCCGAGAACGACGCTGCCAGCGCGCGCGCCGACGTGGCGGAGGCCCAGGCCAATTACGATGCGGCCGTGGCGGGCCCGACCCGGGAAGAGCGCGCGATCGCCGACACGCAGGTGCAGGCCGCTTCTGCCGCGGTGACCGTGCTCAAGCGCCGCCTCGACGAGATGGTGTTGCGCGCACCGGCCAACGGCGTGGTCAGCGTCATCGCCGCCGAGGTCGGCGAAAATGTTCGCGCGGGTCAACCGATCCTGATGGTCGAGGCAGCGGGCAGGCAATGGCTCTCATTCAACGTGCGCGAGGACCATCTCGATCGTCTCGCGATGGGAGCAACAGCGAACGTGATGCGGCGCGGCGCCGATGCCGCAACCAAGGCGGTCGTCACCGAGCTGCGGCCGCTCGGCGTGTTCGCCACCTGGCAGGCCGAGCGGGTGATTGGCGATCATGACCGCAACACGCTGCGCCTGCGCCTCGACCCGAAGGGAGGGATGGCCGGCCTTGAGCCGGGCATGACCGTTTGGATCGAGAACTAGCAAGAGCGCGCAAGCCTTTGCGAAAAGGCCTCGTGTCCGACCTGTCCCATTTTTACGCCATCGCCGCCGATTTCCGCACGTGCGTTCAGTACCTCTTCGCCAAATCAGGATATTCGGCTTTGATGAGATCAATCGCACTTCAATCGATCTGGAGCGGAGAGTACGAGAGCGTGTCGAGAGACACGCGAAACAGTTGATCCAAAAAGCGAGCATCAGAAAGTGTAAGGCAGCCGATTTGTCAGAATGAAATCCGGCTCTCTCGCTAAGTCTTTGAAAGGGCTGGAGCGGGTGAAGGGAATCGAACCCTCGTATTCAGCTTGGAAGTCGCCGGATTTTCCAGTGTTCTCAATAGCCATTCTGACATTTCAACGTGTTTTGGCCGATTGAGGTAGCTACAGAATTTCTCTTTGTCAGAATGACGATTGCCATCCCGCGGCCATCTGCCCCACGAGCCCGCAGGGGCGCGTATCCATGCGGGCCTGACGTCGCATCTCCGTGACCTATGACACAACGACGTTTCGCGCCTGTTCGTACACAGCAACACCCATGATGGAAGCCTAAGCCGCATTGCAGTTCAGACGAATCAATAATGCTGGTGCACAAAGATCCCACTCGATACCCCACTTGCCCGTTTGGTCCCTGCTGATCCCGCACCGAAATGATTAAGCGTGATCCACCCTTTGGCTACATCCAGGGCGTGGGCATTCGACAAACGATAACAATATAGACTTAGCGCTTCGCGCACGCCCAGTCCCACCAAGGTTCGATCGTAGATTCGGCGGCCTCGTCGCGCAAAAGGCCCGCCGGGGTATATCTTCCGGCCGATCTGCGGCTGCACAGTTTTAAATCGGGGAGGCGCAACACCCGATTCGGCGATTGGCTGAGAGCGCCATTCAACACGAAGTGAGTGCGGTCAGCACTCGTCTTGGGCGCGGTTTGGCGGCGTAACGTTCGCCCCTAGCCCCGGCTGCGCTCGGCGCTGATCGCTAGGCAGCAAGCAGGGCCCGCTTGTCCTGAAAGTCGCGTACACCGTCATTTTCGACACACGCACGCTCGGCGACAAGTCCATGGGCATCGCATCACCGACTCGTGACAACCAATTACTGGACATATTGGTCCATTTAATTATTTTATGGACTGTATCGTACAGAAAAACGTTACGCCTCCGGCAAGCGGTCGGGTGGCCGTTATTCCGGTCTAGTTCTTTCGCGCGAGCCTCGTCAGCTTGGACTCCCGCGGCAGCAAAGGAGAGTAGTCATGTTTGACAACGATGTCCTGGAACAGGGCGGGCCCGCACTTAAGCGCATCGAAAGCCTGCAATCCGCCCCAGCCTTGCAAAGAGAATCGGCGCCGTCCTGGAACGAGCACGCGCGGGCGCCTGCGGGTCCTGCCGACAAGCAGCCCGAGTCTCCGCCCGGGTCTGGTGAGGAGCGGAAGCCGCGCAGGCGTAGTCTGCTGCGCCGCCGCCCGGTCGAGTCCGCGATCGGCGCGCTGCTTCTCGCCTCTGCATTGGGCGGCGGGTACCTCTACGTTGATCACGTCACGCGTTTTCAGTCGACCGACGATGCGTTCATCGCGGCGCGGCAGTTTTCGATCGCGCCGAAAGTCTCCGGCTACCTGACCGCCGTCCCCGTCACCGACAACGAGCATGTCAAAGCCGGCGATGTGATCTCCCGCATCGATGACCGTGACTATCGCACGTCGCTCGAGCAGGCGCAGGCGCAAGTCGCCGCGGCGCAAGCCAGCATCGAGAATCTCGACGCGCAGCTCGATGTGCAGCAGTCCCAGATTGCCGCCAACCAGGCGCAGGTGGACCAGGCGCAGGCGGCGCTCGTGTTCGGGCAGCAGCAGGCGGCGCGCTACCAGCACCTCGAGCAAACCGGCTATGGCACGGTTCAGAACTCCCAGCAGTACACCTCGCAACTGCATCAGCAGCAGGCTGCGCTTGCAAGCGCGCACGCAACACTGAAGCTGGCGCAGCGGCAAGTCGAGGCGCTGAAGGCGCAACGCAACAGCGCTGTTGCAAGCCTCGCGCAGGCCCAGGCCCAACGCGACCAGGCGCAACTCAATCTGTCCTACACGGTGGTGACGGCGGCCCAGCCGGGGCGTGTCGTCAACCTGGGCGCCGCAGTCGGTCAATTCGCGCAGGCGGGGACCGACCTGACCATGTTCGTGCCGGACGAAATCTGGGTGACGGCGAACTTCAAGGAGAATCAGCTCGACCATATGCGACCCCGCGATCGGGTAACGCTCACGATCGACGCCTATCCGGAACGGAGGATCCGCGGTCATGTCGATAGCGTCCAGCCCGGGTCCGGTACCGCGTTCTCGCTACTGCCGGCCCAGAATGCCACCGGCAACTACGTCAAGATTGTCCAGCGCGTGCCCGTCAAGATCGTCATGGATGATCCGCCGGCCGACGTCGCGCTCGGCCCGGGCATGTCGGTCGTCCCCACCGCGCGAGTCGAACTCGAGCCCGTCCCTCTTTGAGCGGCTGAAGAGGTTGTTCCCATGAGTGCCGCGAAAATCAAAGCCGTCCCTCCCGCATCCGCAAATGGCATCGCGGTCAACCCGTGGGTGATCGCCGTCCTGGTCGCGCTGGCAAGCTTCATGGAGGTGCTCGACACCACCATCGCCAATGTCGCGCTGCCATACATTGCCGGCGGCATGGGGGTGAGCGAGGACGAAGCGTCCTGGGTAGTCACCACCTATTTGGTCGCCAACGCCATCGTCCTGACCGCCTCGAGCTTCCTTGCGAGGAAATTCGGCCGCAAGACCTTCTTCCTGATCTGTCTCGGAGCATTCACGCTCGCCTCGCTCCTGTGCGGCTTTGCCCCGAATCTGAATGCGCTGCTGTTGTGCCGCATTTTGCAGGGCTTCGGCGGCGGGGGCATGGTGCCGGTCGCCCAGTCGATCCTTGCCGATGCGTTTCCGCCGGCCAAGCGAGGCCAAGCCTTTGCCGTGTTCGGCGTCGCCGTAGTGGTGGCCCCGGTGGTCGGGCCGACACTCGGCGGCTGGCTGTCGGACAATGTCTCCTGGCAGTGGTGCTTTCTGATCAACGTGCCGATCGGTTTGATCGCGTTGGCGCTGATCTCGCTGATTCTGCGCCCGGACGCTCGGACCGGGCAGCAACAAGGCGCCAGGTTCGATACCGTCGGATTCATTCTTGTTGCCACCTTCCTCGGCGCTCTGGAGGTCGTGATGGACCGTGGCCTGGAGGATGATTGGTTCGGCTCGTCCTTCATCGTAACGTTCACGGTCATCTGTGGCTTTGCGTTCGTGCTGATGATCCCTTGGGGTCTAACCCGCCGCAATCCGATCATCGACCTGCGGATGGTGGCGACACGCCAGTTCGGCGCCTGCTTCCTGGTGATGCTGGCGACTGGCGCGATCCTGCTCGCGACCACGCAATTCCTGCCGCAACTGGTACAGCAGGATTTCGGCTACACCGCCACCTGGGCCGGCCTCGTGCTCTCGCCGGGCGGGGCCGTCACCATGGTGATGATGTTCGTGGTCGGCCGTGTAGCAGCCAAGGTGCAGCCCAAATATCTGATCGTCGCGGGCGCGGTCCTCTGCGGACTTTCGATGTACGCCATGACCAATGTGTACGCCGATCTCGGCTTCTGGTTCATGGCGCGCTCGCGCATGCTGCTTGGCGTCGGACTGCCGCTGGTCTTCGTGCCGATCATGGCCGCCTCATATGACGGTCTTGAGCCGACCCAGACCGACCAGGCTTCGGCCTTGATCAACGCAGCGCGCAACACCGGCGGCTCGATCGGCGTCTCCGTTGTCTCTAACGTGTTGGCGCACCGCCAGCAGTTCCACCAGAGTCGGCTCGTCGAGCAGGTGATTCCGTCGAGCACGAACTACCAGGATACGTTGCAACAGATCACGAACTACTTCGCGTCGCATGGTAGCTCGCTGGCGTTGGCGCATGACCAAGCCGTTCAATGGATTGGCGCGCAGGTGCAGGCGCAGGCGTCGTTCCTGGGCTACATGGATGCGTTCTGGGTGCTGATGCTGATCTCGCTTTCCGCCGTGCCGCTCGCGCTTGCCCTGCGCAAGGTCAAACTCGGCGGTCCGGTTCAGATAGGACATTGAAACTGAGCATTGAACAAACCAGGAGGTTGATATGCTGCTGCATCTGCCGATCGTAATTCTGGCGACGTTTCGCCTATTCCCGTTTCCAACTCCGTCCCACAGTTCGACATCGCGAGAGAATGTCATTTAGAGGGCGGCTCGACCTCCACCTTCGACCGCTGCTCGCGAGACGAGACTTCCGCGCTTTCTGAACTTAAGTCGCAATGGGCTCAGTTCGGCGACACGGATCATATGGGCTGCGTGGCCACAACCACGATTGGCGGCTTTGCAAGCTACGTCGAACTATTGACCTGCCTGGAAATGGCACGCGACGGCGCAAGCCCTAACACCAATCCCGACGACTCGTATGCGAAGTCCGGATCGCGACCGAGGCAGGTAGGACGGGAAGGGGTAACCATCGGCGAAGGAAGGTGAGATCCCGTTAGACCAGCGATACGGAGAACGGAAATGAACGTCCAGATCAAACCGAGCGTCGGTGGAGCGCAACTTCTTCTTCCTTTCGAGCAAGTGGCTCCGGTGTTGCAGGAATGGCGGTACGCTGGGCGCGTAGCAGGCCGGAGTGTACGAAGCGCTGGCCGAATCCCGCGTACACCCGGATTGGATTGCCAGCATTTCGATTGGAGGTATCAACGCGGCAGGACAGTCGGGAGTGACTGGCAACGGATTTGTAGGAGTTCTGCTTTGCGTTGCCAGCGTCACGTTCTGCGACAATGGGCCGCCAAGCCCTTTAGCGACCGGTCGTGAGGCGGTGAAAAACGTCGCCCAGGAGCCACCCTTCTCCGCCGCCGGACTAACAGTGCTGACTAAGTGCTCCTGGCTGGCCGGCCCGATCGAGCCCTCTTATACGTCTTGTCAGCGCTGTCAGGTTCGGCACCCGTTGACCAGGCGCGGACCAGCGTGTCGATGGCGTAGCGGACCCGCTTTGCAATAGCTTTCGAGGATGGAGGACCAGCTAGGCCCAGGCTCTGGCGCACTTCGCACATTCCAAGCCACGCACCAATCAGCTCTTCGGCCGCGAGCTCTGGATCATCGATCGCCAGGCCTCCTCGCTCGGTCAGTCCCTTCAGGAACGCAGTAACCTGCTTCAGGATTTCGCCGCGGCCTGCCGTGTAGAACACGGTCGCCAAACGCGGCTGGTCCGCAGCGCATTCCGCCATCAGCCGCGTCTCTCTGACGACCTCGGGCCGCGTGAGGATCGACACGACAACTTCTCCGAATTCAGCGAGCCGCTCCAGCGAAAGGTTCAGGTTCGACCCAACCGGGAGGTCCGGCAGGTGCGTGGTCTTCCTCCTGCGATCGAAGACAGCGGCAAGCAGGGCCGGCTTGTCCGCGAAGTTTGCGTACACCGTCATCTTCGACACACCGGCGCGCTCGGCGACCAAGTCGATGGGCGTCGCAGCGATGCCGCGATCAACGAAAAGATCATACGCCGCATCGAGAATCGCCTCGAGCTTGGCAGGGTCACGAGGCCGGCCGCGGCCTCCAGGTTTGCGTTCAATAGACATCACTGACTTGTGACTCCTTAATTACTGGACATTATCGTCCACTTAATTATTTTATGGACGACGGCGTATAGCAAATAGCTACCCGTTCCGCAAGGCGCGGCAGCGGTTCTACTGTGGAGCGCGAAAATGGCCCTCAAGTTCTGCAATCTGCCGGCGGTCGACGAAGACCAGCGGTCATCCGCAATTGGGCCAGTCAGGCCGCCCCGCATCAGGCTCTTCAAGCCTTCCGCAACCCATCGTCACGCCGACTTCGATGCAGGAGACGGCGAGCACTGCAGCAACGATATCGACGTCGGCAGTGGGAGCGTCGGACAACAAAAGACCGCCAAAATCCCGCCTCGACTACGCATTCTATCTGCAGCGGCGGAGCTGTTTCTCAGGCACGGTATTGCCGGCGTCAGCGTCGAGGCGATTGCAAAAGCAGCCGGGAGCGCTAAGCCGACGCTCTACAATCATTTCGTTTCGAAGGACGAACTCGTTGCAGAATATTTGCGCGAGTCCGCCAAGCGGCTCGATGTCTGTTGGGCAGGCATCGGTCCGCTCGGCTCTGCCAGTGCTCTTGTTCAGCTCGTTAGCTGGCTTTCGGAGATGGCTGACGGCCTTGCGAACGGATGGGCCTCCCGGCTCGCCATGGCGGCGGCGGAGTTGAAGGAAAAATCGCACCCGGCGCAGTGTGTGATCAATACGTACAACGCCCTTCAACGCAGACGGCTCACTCGGCTGTGCCGTGCTGCCGGGCTCCGCAATCCCTCCATGCTTGCGGACGCACTGCTCCTGCTGTTCGACGGCGCCTGCATCAAGGCACCGCGCGTCGGTCGCATCGAGCTCAGCTCCCGCTTTCTCCTCCTGAGCGAAGCGATGATTGCCGCGCACGCAAAAACGCCGTCGGCGCGGCGCTAGGTCTAACAACCCAACTGAGATCGAGATGGCGCCGTTCGATCTGCTGCTGGATCAAACAAGTGAAATCGAGGAGTAAATCATGGAAAATTCTTTAGCTCCGACAACACGGCCCACGCATGATGAGCCCGTCTCTGAGCGGAGAGCTGACGCGCCGGCACCCTACCGAGGGTTTGACGGGCAATATATCAACGGATCATGGCGCCCCGGAAGGCACGGTGGCGTGCGAGTCGACACGAACCCGTATTCCGGCGTCACGCTCGCCGAAACGATCATGGCAAACCAGAGCGACCTCGACGAGGCCTATCATGCCGCGGCGAAGGCGCAGGTCTCCTGGTCAGATCGTCTACCGGCCGAACGCGCGGCCGTCATGTTCTGCTCGGCAGCGATCATGGAGGCGCGGCACAGCGAGATCGTGGACTGGCTGGTCCGCGAATCCGGGAGCACCCGTGTCAAAGCCGAGCTTGAATGGCAGTTTGTGCATGCCGTGACGCTGGAAGCCGCGTCCTTCCCACATCGCATGGAAGGAAAGATTCTTCCGCTCGACGAGGCTGGGAAGGAAAGCCGGGCTTATCGCCAGCCGCTCGGGGTGATCGGCGTGATCAGCCCGTGGAACTTCCCCATGTACCTGTCCCACCGTTCGATCGCCCCTGCGTTGGCGTTGGGAAATGCGGTCGTTGTCAAGCCGGCGGAAGATACGCCCGTCACGGGCGGGCTTCTCGTTGCGAAGATCTATGAAGAGGCCGGACTGCCCCCTGGTCTTCTCAACGTCGTCATCGGCCCGATTTCGGAAATCGGCGATCCATTCACCCTGCATCCGATCCCCCGCTTGATCTCATTCACCGGCTCAACGCGAGTGGGCAGACATATCGGGACACTCGCGATGCAGGCGCCTCAGCTCAAGCGAGTGGCGCTGGAGCTTGGCGGGAACGCGCCGCTCGTCGTGCTCGACGATGCCGACTTGGAGCACGCGGTGCGGTCTGCCGTTGTCGGCCGGTTCCTGCATCAGGGCCAAATCTGCATGAGCACGAACCGGATCATCGTGGATGCGAGCATCTACGATGAGTTCGTCGATCGCTTCACCGCTCACGTGAAGACACTCAAATATGGTGATCCGAACGATCCATCGGTTTCGATCGGACCCATCATTAACGAAAAACAATTGCTCGGTCATCTGGCCCGCATAGAGCGAGCGCGCAAGGAGGGCGCCCGTGAGCTGCTGGGCGGCGTCCCCGACCGACAAGTATTGCCACCGCACGTCTTCACCGGCGTGACGAATGACATGGCA
Source organism: Bradyrhizobium genosp. P (assembly GCF_049949265.1). NCBI lineage: Bacteria > Pseudomonadati > Pseudomonadota > Alphaproteobacteria > Hyphomicrobiales > Nitrobacteraceae > Bradyrhizobium > Bradyrhizobium genosp. P. The sequence goes on from NZ_CP188195.1 coordinate 8,690,609, forward strand.
ATCGCACAGGACGAAATCTTCGGTCCGATCGCCCCCATCATCAAAGTCAAGGACGAAGAGGAGGCGCTGCGCATCGCCAATCAGACCGAATACGGTCTGTCGTCCGCAGTGTTCACGCGGGACCGCGAACGCGGTGTGAAGTTCGCACTGCGCTTCGAAGCCGGAATGACCCACGTCAATGACCACACTGTGGATGACACGCCGACGGGGCCCTTTGGCGGCGAGAAGAACAGCGGGATCGGCCGGTTCGGCGGGGAGTGGATTCTACGCGAATTCACCCGCGATCACTGGGTGACCGTGCGGCGTCCCGACGGTCTCTATCCCTTTTAGTTTTCCGCAACTTCATCGAAACACAGGAGACAACCAATGTTGAATCGAATCATAATTGTGGGTGCCGGTCCGACTGGACTGACGGCCGCGCTGGAACTGTCGCGTTTCGGCGTCCCCGTACGCATCATCGACAAACAAGCCGCTCCTGCAACGACTTCCCGTGCTGTCGGTGTGCAGGCGCGCACGCTGGAGTTGTTCGAGCTGCGCGGCCTGGCGGACGAGATGGTCCGGCTCGGCAATCCCGGCCCTGCCGCCAGCATCTATGCTGCGGGCAAGCGCGTCCTTCGGCTCGACTTCACGCGGGTCGACAGCAGCTACCACTACAGCCTGTTCATCTCGCAGGCCGAAACCGAGCGTATCCTGCGCACCGCGCTCGAGAGGCTGGGCGTCCGGATCGAACGCGGCGTCGAGCTGGTTGGTCTGGCGCAGGACGTGCTCTCCCCCGATCCGAACCCGGTGAGGGTCGTGCTGCGCCACGCCGACGGCCGGCTGGAGCAGGCCCAAACGCCCTGGCTCATCAGCGCCGAAGGCGCCCACAGCGCCGTGCGGGCCACCCTCGACCTTCCGTTCGAGGGCCACACGCGGGAGGAGCAATATGCTCTGGGAGACGTGCACGTCGAGGGCGAGCTCGCTGAGACTGACGCCCACATTTTCTCCGCCGCTCAAGGCTTCATGAGTGTGTTCCCCATGGGCGATCGGCGCTTCCGCGTGATCGCCGCCAATCCGCTCAGCCGCCCCAGCAAGGACGCGGCGCCCGCACTTGCCGAGTTGCAAGCGATCTACGACCAGCGCTCGCCTATCCCGGCGCGGTTCCGGGACATGAGTTGGAGCTCTTGGTTCCGCATCAACAGCCGGATTGCGGCGCGCCTGCGGGTTGGCCGCCTGCTGCTCGGCGGCGACGCGGCCCACATCCACGCCCCGGCCGGTGCTCAGGGCATGAACACCGGCATCCAGGACATGATCAACCTAGCGTGGAAGCTGGCCCTGGTGGTGAAGGGGCACGCGCCCCTTGCGTTGCTCGACACCTACGAGCAGGAGCGGCTGCCCGTGATGCGCGACGTGCTGGCCAAGACGGATGCGCTGACTGACACCGTACTCTCCGAGAAGCAGGTCGGCCCCTGGGCTCAACTCGCGGAGAAAGCACAAGACGCTATAGCTAACCAAATCACGCAGCTTGCGATCGGCTATCGGAACAGTCCGCTCTCCGCCAGCTACGTGCAGGAAGGGCTGCATGCCGGCGACCGCATGCCGGACCTGCCGGTGCGCCATCGCAGCGAGGGTGGTGCTGGCTGGCAGGAAGGACCGCTGTTCCGCTTGCTTGATCCGTCCCGGTTCTCGCTTCTGGTTGTGCGTTTCGCGGAATCGGCAGCGGCTCCGGCCGATGTGTATGAGGCCGCGCAGCCGTGGTGCCCCCTCATTGGCATTGTCGAGGTGGCACCTTCGCCGAAAGCCCGCGAGCGCTTTCAGGCGGTCTTCGGCCGGTCGGATGGCGTATTTCTGGTGCGCCCTGATGGCTACGTCGGTTTCGCCAGCGGTAAGCACGCGTCGGCGCGGCAACTTGATGCGTATTGTCGCCAGTGGCTGGGCGCGCCCAAGCCGGTCAAGCAGACGTTCCGGGCCGATGATGCCCTTGAGATCGTCGGCGATGTCTGCGGTGAGGGCGACACGGCGCTCGTCTTCCTGCACGGCTGGTGCGGTGACCGCGAATACTGGAAGCACCAGATCGGTCCCTTCGCTGCCGATTACCGCGTCGTCGCACTCGATCAGGCCGGGCACGGCGAATCCGGCAAGGACCGTAAGGCGTGGACAGTTGCCAGCCTGGCCGGCGACATCGAGGCGGTGGTCAAGACGTTGGGTCTGAAACGCGTGATCCTTGTCGGCCACTCGATGGGAGGCCCGATCGCCCTACTGGCCGCCAAGCGGATGCCTGGGACCGTCGTCGCGGTGATCGGCATCGACAGTCTGCACAATGCCGAGTCCCAGATTCCAGAAGAGGTGAGAACGAAGTTCTTGGCGGGTTTCGAGAAGGACTTCAGGGCCACGATGCGCGTGGTGGTCACCGGCATGGTCCACGAGACGACAGGTCCGGAGCTGACGGAGTGGCTCGTTAGGCGGGCCGAGTTGCAGGACCCCAGGATGGGACTGCCCCTCATGCGCGACCTATTCGATGTCGACACGGTAGCGGCATTCAAGCAGGCCAGCGTGCCAGTGCGGTGCATCAACTCTGCCGGCGGATATCAGTTCTTCACTCCCACGGCCGTCGAGACCAACAGGAAATACGCCGACTTCGGTGCGGTCACCATCGAAGGAGTCGGCCACTACCCTATGCTGGAAAAGTCGGACGAGTTCAATCGCAGACTCCGGGACGTGCTCAAGGAGTTTGCGACCAAGACCGAGCCGGTCTCGTCCGGCATGGGAAAGCTCGGGAAGCACAAGCGGACTGAGGCCGCTGAATGAAGTCCAGGACTTTCCACGAAAAAACAGGAGCGAGATCATGACCAGCGTTCATGACGTGACATATGACCTGTTGCGCAGGCATGGCGTCACTACGATCTTCGGCAATCCCGGATCAAACGAGTTGCCGTTCCTCAAGGACTTTCCGGCGGACTTCCGCCACTTCCTGGGCCTGCATGAGGGCGTGGCCGTGGGCATGGCCGACGGGTACGCCCAAGCGACCGGCAAGCCGGCGCTCGTCAATCTTCATTCGGCGGCTGGTACCGGCAACGGCATGGGAGCGCTCGCCAATGCGTGGAATTCCCATACGCCACTGATTTTGACAGCCGGCCAGCAGACTCGCGCGATGATCGGCGTCGAGGCATTGCTGACAAACCTTGACTCGACACAACTGCCGCGCCCCCTGGTGAAGTGGAGTTATGAGCCGGCGATCGCTCAGGATGTGCCGCTGGCGATGAGCCGGGCGCTGCACATGGCGGCGTTGCCGCCATCGGGTCCGGTCTATCTCTCGGTGCCCTATGATGACTGGGCGGCCGAAGCAGAACCGCAATCGTCAGCTCTGCTCGACCGCCAGGTTCATGCGGTCGGATCGTTCGATGCGCCGTCACTGTCGCGCGTCTCCGAGCGTCTAAACGCTGCCAGAAATCCCGTGCTCGTCCTCGGACCGGAGGTCGACGCGCGTCGCGCCAACGCTCATGCGGTTCGTCTGGCCGAGAAACTTCACGCGCCTGTTTGGGCAGCGCCGTCGACGCCACGCTGTCCGTTCCCAACCACGCATCCCTACTTCCGGGGTCTGCTGCCGGCAGCGATCAAGGGGATTTCGACGGCGCTCGCCGGGCACGACCTGATCCTCGTCGTCGGGGCTCCTGTTTTCCGTTACCACCAATACGAGCCTGGGGCATATCTCCCCGATGGAGCCGATCTGATTGCTGTGACTTCCGATGCGCAGGAAGCAGCCCGTGCGCCGGTGGGTGATGCAATCGTTGGAGACATCCACGCGACGCTGCAAGCTTTGGCCGCGAACGTGCGCAAGTCCGAACGTTCGTCGCCTACGCCGCAGGAAAGACCAGCACCCGCGGAAATGGGTGCAGTTCGGTTGTCGCCCGAAGCGGTTCTCGACGTCATCGCTGCGACGGCGCCCCGAGACGCCATCTATGTGAACGAGTCGACGTCAACGACCAACTTCCTGTGGCGCCGACTGCCGATGCAGGAACCTGGAAGCTACTACTTCGGGGCGGCGGGTGGGCTCGGCTTCGCGATGCCGGCCGCACTTGGCGTTCAGCTCGCTGAGCCCTCTCGGCGTGTCATCGCCATCATCGGCGATGGATCGGCAAATTACAGCATCACCGCGCTCTGGACTGCCGCCCGCTACAAGATCCCGGTCATCTTCCTGATCCTGAAGAACGAGACCTATGGCGCGCTGCGCTGGTTCGCCGAGGTGCTGAAGGTGGACGCCGTGCCCGGGCTTGACTTGCCCGGCATCGACTTCCTCTCCCTGGCGAAGGGCTATGGCGTGAAGGCCGTGAGCGCTCCCACGACCGGCGATCTCAAGCAGACGCTCACAGCCGCGCTCGGCTCGCAAGCCCCAACCCTGATCGAAGTGCCCACCCTCGCCGAGGGATTCTGACGGAGCTCGCCATGTTCACGAAACCTGTCAACGTCGAGGACTACCGCGCCCTCGCCCAGCGGCGCCTGCCCAAGATCATCTTCGATTATCTCGAAGGCGGCGCCGACGATGAAACCGGCTTGAGGTACAATCACGAGGTCTTCGACCGCTACCGGCTGATGCCGCGCCGTCTCGTCGACGTCAGCAAGCGCGACATTGGCATCGAACTGTTCGGGCGACGTCAGGCTGCTCCCTTCATGATCGGGCCCACCGGTCTGAACGGCGCACTTTGGCCGAAGGGCGACATCTTGCTCGCCCGCGCGGCGGAACGGGCGGGCATTCCTTTCGTGCTGTCGACCGCCTCGAATGATTCGATCGAGGATGTGGCAGCCGCATCAAAAGGCGACTTCTGGTTCCAGCTCTACATCATTCAGCGCGAGCTCGCGGAGCAGATGGTGCGTCGCGCCGAGGCGGCTGGTTACTCCACGCTTGTGCTGACGACCGATGTCGGCGTGAACGGCAATCGCGAACGCGATCTGCGTAACAACTTCGGTCTGCCGATGCGGTATACGCCAAGGCTGATCTATGACGGCCTCACGCATCCCCGGTGGTCGCTCGACTTCATGCGCAATGGCATGCCACAACTGGCGAATTTCGCGACTGCCGACTCCTCGAATGTCGAAGTCCAGGCAGCCGTGATGAGCCGACAGATGGATACCAGCTTCAGCTGGGAGGACCTCGCCTGGCTGCGCAAACTCTGGCCGCGCAAGCTGTTTGTGAAGGGCATCCTGCGCCCCGACGACGCGGAGCACTGCATCGCAGCCGGCGCCGATGGAGTGATCCTTTCCAACCATGGTAGCCGCCAACTCGATACGGCTGTTTCATCACTCGAAGTTCTCGCGGAAACCCGGGCGCGGATCTCGGCGCCGATCCTGATCGATAGCGGCTATCGCCGCGGCAGCGATATCGTCAAAGCGCTGGCGCTCGGCGCGAACGCCGTGCTGCTCGGGCGCGCGACGCTCTATGGCTTGGCGGCGGCTGGTGAAGCCGGCGTCGACCACGTCCTTCGCTTGCTCGAGGGTGAAGTGGATCGGACCTTGGCGCAAATAGGATGCCCATCGGTCACCCAGCTTTCGCCGGACTACGTCATGTCTGACGGATCGAGGCCCGCGACCTCGGCACCATCGGTTCGTAACTCAGTTGCTGCTTGAGTTTGCGGGGTCAAGGCTTCGCGGTCTTACAACAGGAGAAACGCATGACCGATCCAGTCCTCATCGTCGGCGCCGGGGCGACCGGCTTCACCAGAGGAGGCCGGACGATGACGTATGCCGACACGCAAGTTCTTTTCTGCGACCTGCAGCCACAGATCATCGCACGCAGCCGAACCAATTCGCCCAAGGCACTTGCCGCCGCCGCCGCGGTCCTGGCAAGAGTTGCCCGCATTCTGGGCCTGCCGATGACCTTCAGCATGGTCCCTGAGAGTGGGTCTGCGCCGGAGCTGATCGCGGAGCTGCAGGCCTTTGCCTCCCCGCAGACACTGTTCACACGTGTGTCCGCCAGCCCGTTCCTCGACCACGCGACCGCACGGGTCATGCGCGCGTACGGCCGCAAGACGCTTGTCATCGCCGGCTTCGCGACCGAAGTCGTCAGCCTGCACGCGGCGCTGGGGGCGATCGGTGAAGGCTATGCCGTGCAGCTTCCCGTCGATGCAAATGGAGGCCTGTCCGCACGCTCTGAAGACGCGGCCTTCCGGCAGATCGAACATGCCGGCGGTGTCATCACATGCGTGGCGACACTGGCCACGACCTTGGCACCCGACTTCGCGACATCGCCTGGCAGGGAGGTGTTCGCGGAGCTCGAAGCCATTCGATTGAGCTGAACCAAAGAGGAGAAAGCATATGAGAATTCCCGATCTCACCGTCCGGGAGATTCGAGCCCGGCCCGTGGTCGCGCCGCTGCCACGTCCGATCAGGACGGCGTCAGGTGACGTGCTCGATGCCCCGCTGCTGCTGATCGATGTGTTAACGGACGCCGGGGTGACTGGGCGGGCCTACGCGTTCGCCTACACGTCGCTCACCCTGCGTTCGCTTACGCAGTTCGTGCGCGACATCGCTCCTGAATTCGTCGGAAAACCCGTGAGCCCGCGCACGCGAATGCGGCAGATGGAGAAGCGTCTCAAGCTGGTCGGCTGGCAGGGATTTGCCGGCATGGTGGTCGGCACTCTCGATATGGCGCTGTGGGACGCGCTCGCGCACGCGATGGACGTTCCCCTTGCGGTGTTGCTCGGCGGCGAGCTACGGCCGCTGCCGGCGTATGACAGTTTCGGCATGCTCGACCGCCGAACCGACTTGGCCTGGCTCGAAGCGTCCGTCGCGAGCGGCTTCAAGGCGATCAAGATCAAGCTTGGCGCAGAAGATCTCGAGAGCGACGTGGCCATCGTCGCCGATGTGCGGCGGATGATCGGCGACGGTGCGCGGTTGATGCTCGACTTCAATCAGTCGCAAACCACCGCCAGCGCGGTCGAGCGCATCCGTTGGCTGCAGGATTTTGACCTAACCTGGGTGGAAGAGCCGGTGGCGGCCGAAGATTTTGCGGGCCATCGCGCCGTTCGCGAGCGCGTCCGCCCAGTGCCTATTCAGACAGGGGAGAATTGGTGGTTCCCTCATGGGATGGCGAACGCCATCGCGGCTGGCGCCTCCGACCTTGCGATGGTTGACATAATGAAGATCGGCGGCGTCACCGGCTGGCTTTCGGCGATGGCGCAGGCAGAAGCGGCGGCGCTGCCGTTATCAAACCACACCTTTGTCGAACCGAGCGCGCATGTGATGGCCGTCGCGCCGACGGCTTCCTGGTTCGAATATCTGGACATTGCAGGCGCCGTTCTGACCGAACGGCTGCTGCCGGTTGAAGGCATGGTCACCGCGCGCGGGCCCGGGCTCGGGCTGGATTGGGACGAGCACGCAGTCGCGCGCTACGCTTTCTCGTGATGGGCGAAACAGGCGCGGGGGACCATCCGCAAAAGCCGAAAAATCCAGTGTTCGTTGGAGAGAAGCATGAAATCGTGGGTATCGGTGGCTATTGCCCGGCAATACATGAGCGTGGTGATGAGTCCCGATGCAATCGGGTTTCATCGCCTGATCCTGGCAGAGGGGCCGCGCTCTCGCGATCTCGTCGAGAGTTTTTACTGCGTGGGCCCGGACAGGGTGACCGCCCGCCTTGCCAGGGCGCTTCGAACCTGGGCCAGGCATGGCCGGATCTGCACGGTCGACGCCGAGCGGATCGCAATGCAGTTCTTCGACGTCGTTCGGGGCGAATTGCATTTCCGCGCTTTGGCCGGCCGCCAGACGATCTCGGCGCTGCCATCGAGAGCAACATCCATCATGCCGGACGGACGTTCTGGCGTGCGCTCAGACCGGGAGGATCGTAAAATCTGAAACCGTGGTTGACCTGCGCAGCTTTTCTTCTTGCGATCGGAGGACTTCCCCATGTCGATTGATCTGAAAACAATCACCGTGTTCCTTGACGCCACCGCTTCGGGACGGAAACGGGCGCTTCACGCCGCCGCCCTGGCGCAACGCTGGGGCGCCCATCTGGTCGGCGTGCACGTCACCTTCGCGGGTGTGACTTTGCCTCCCTCGATGTCCTACGCTCGCGGCCGCGAGGCTGCGAAGCACGTGATCGCCTATGAACACCAACTCGATGCCGCAGCCGAGGCCGCTGCAGCGGTCCTTGGGGCGCAATTTCAAGCCATGTGTGCAAGACTTGGCTTGCCCGGCGAGTTTCGTCCGATCGGTCGGGGATGGAGCGCAGAGGACGCGGTCGCCAACTCGCTTCATTCCGACCTGGTCGTGGTCGGGCATCCAATGCCGAATGGCCTTCCGGAGCATATGTCGCCCGAGCGGATACTGCTCGCGAGCGGAGTGCCGCTTCTCGTCGTGCCCAACACCTGGGAGGGCGAGACGATCGGGAGCAGGATTCTGGTCGGCTGGAACGCGACCCGGGAGGCTAGACGCGCCGTATCCGACTCACTGAACTTTCTCGTTGCAGCAAAGTCTGTGACGGTTCTGGTGATAGATCCGGGGAGCCGCCCCCAACATGGTGACGCACCGGGGGCCGACATCGCCATACAGTTGGCCCGCCATGGCGCACATGTTGACGTCGAGCGGGTGAGTTCTTCAGGCATTCCGGTCGCGCAGGTCATTGTCCGCTATGCCTTGAAGAGAGCATCCGACCTGTTGGTCATCGGGGCCTATAGCCACGCCCGCTTGAAGGAAGTCCTGTTCGGGGGCGTGACACGGACCCTGCTGGCGCGAATGCCCGTGCCGGTTCTCATATCAAGATGATCAACCGGCCCAATCGGTTTCGTATGCGACAACTTTCTCAGCAATGCCGACGAAGTCTACTAACCGCACAACAGCGGGAACTCGCGTTCCCTGTCAACACGCTCCGATGTTATCCTACTTTGGCTGCCGCTGCGTTTCTCACAACCAATGAGGTCTCCGCGCGCTATCGAGGAGAAGTCAGCGCGGGCACTTTGAGGAACTGGCGCTCGAAGAAAATCGGACCGTCGTTTCTAAAGATTGGCAAGGCAGTCCTCTATCCGCTCGCTGAGCTAGAGGCATGGGATCAGAAGAATCTCGTGATCTGCCGTGCTATAAGTACATCGAGCGGGACGGAGCTTGAGACATCGGGATGATCACGAACAATCACCTATTACAGCGCCCAGACACATATCCCAGCGCGATTCTCGTCATCGATAACTCTCTATAAAATCAATACGGTAAACGTTGGGAGTCGATTGGTCCACAAAGATCCCACTCGATACCCCACTTGCACGGTTGGTCACCCCGGATCCGGTTGCCGCAATGATCGACGGTGATCTCTGCGCAATCAGCAGGAATTTGGGCGTGAACTCATAAAATCGGCTTGTTGGATAGGGATCGCTCAACGTCCGCTTCCACCCAAATACCGACCAACGAGCGGACATTCTGAAATCGACGCTAAGGGCCAATCTCGGACAGAGGCATGGCAGCGGCTATTTTTTGTTGGTATCAGCAGCGGCCGAAAAGCCGGTTCGACTACGCGTTCCTACCCAGCCCCCGCCCTCTCACGCCGCGGTCTAATGACTGGGTTCTTGGCGACGCCGGCGCTTGCCGCCATGGTCTATCGTTGAGTGGCGGTCCCGTAGGTAACCGCTCCAATTCCGAATGCGAGCATCACGAGCGGAATCTGGATCAGCGATATCTGGGATTGCGAGTTCGGTCGGTGCAAATGCGTTAAGCCGATAAGCGCCCGGAAGATTGAGCTAGAGGCCGTTGAGTTACAACGACTGCTACGCCTCCGAGCAACGCACATGACGCTGCTACAAGACGGAAAGTGAAGGGCTCGGACAAAAGGACGTCTCCACCAATTGCTGCAATTGCCGGTACCAAAAGCTGTAAAGCCGAGGCATGCGTCGTGGGCAGATAGCGTAGTGCGAAATACCACATGCCGTATCCGATGCCCGATGCGACTGCACCTGACGCAATGGCCAGAAAGAATCCGGTTCCGCTCATGTGGAAGTCCTCCAAAAACCAGACGCTACATATCGCCGTCAGCGGTACGCAGCCGATGAAACTGCAGGCATTAGCTTTGATCGGATCGTCGACACCCTTGGCAAACAGAGAAAAAGCGCCCCACGCGATTCCGGAAATTATCATGAAGATAAGGCCGACGGGATCCGGCGCCGTGATACCGGGCATTACAAGATAGACCAACCCAGCGGCGGCGAGGCCGAGGCCCGCCCACGATAATTTTCGCAAGCGCTGGCCTCGCCGCAAGACAACCCCGAACATCGTCATCTGAACGGAACCGAAAAGGATGAGCGCGCCGGTCCCTGCGCTCAAACGAGCATATGCGAAGGAAAAGAAGATGAGATAGGTGAACAGCGAGGCCGTCGAGCGCCAATTCGCTTTTGTAAGGCTTGGAAGCTTCCGACGGCCGATAGCGATCAAACCGGTGAGGATGGTTGCGGCAGACAGGATGCGCACCGTTGTGAAACTCGCCGGGTCGATGAGCCGAGGGGCCAAGGCCAGACGGCAGAGTATTGAATTCGCAGCAAAACAAAACAGCGCCAGTGCGGTCAGAGTGACGTTTCGGAAATCTTGCACGCGCTTGAACCTTCACTGAGGGGGAGGCCCGACCAGCGGCGATTTCGACGCTGGTCAATCTGCACTCAACGCGTCCGTTCACCCGGCATTGCACGGTCCAGCCCTTCGCGAAGTGCCGCCGCCTCCGCGGACGCATAGCCAGCATCGGCATGCCGTACGATTCCGATCGCGGTATCGTTGTCCATGACGCGGGCAAGCCGTGCGGCCGCGTCTGCCGAACCGGTGGCAATTGTGGTCACGCCAGCGGACTGCCCCCAGTTGCCAAGCCCGTGGATAGCCACCAGGTCGGCGCCGGAAGCACAGTTCAGCAGGGCATTGAGCAATGGCCAGTCGGAAATGGCGTCCGACCCGTCGACCATGTTTTCGGTTTCCCGATGCGGCAACGCGGCAGAACCGGAATCCAGGTGATCGCGGGTAAAAGCAATCGGCCCCTTCAACTCTCCGCGGTTGACGAGATCGTTGACCGCTAGTGCGAGCCGCTTGCGTTCGCCATGTCCGAGCCAGCCAATCCGCGCGGGCAAGCCCGTGAATTGTACGTGTTGCCGTGCAGTTTTGATCCAGTTGCTGATGCGATGATCCGCCGGGAATAGGTCCATCACGAGATCGTCGATTGTATGGATGTCGGTTGGATCGCCGGAGACAGCGATCCAACGGAAGGGACCAACACCATCGCAGAAGAGCGGTCGAATATAGAGTTCGATGAAGGAGCCGAACCGGAACGCATCGGACACGCCTGCCTCGAGCGCGTGTTTGCGCAAATTGTTTCCGTATTCAAACACAACGGCCCCTCGTTCCTTCAGCACGAGCATCGCCCGCACATGCTTGGCGACGGTAGCTAGCGAACGCTGCTTAAGTGCTTCGGAATCACCGTCACGCAAGGCTTGCATCGCGGCGACGCTCAGGCCTTCGGGAACATAGCCGCGCAACGGATCACAGATAGTTTGGTCAGTCACGACGTCGGGGGTGATGCCTCTGGCTACCAGTTCTGAGAGGACCGTCGCAATATTGCCGACGAGTCCGATCGACAGTCCTTGCCGCGACGATCGTGCTTCCACGGCCCATTGGAGCGCCTCGTCGAGGCTCGACGTCATGCGCTGGCAGTAGCCGGTAGCAACGCGGCGTTTGATGCGCTCCGGATCGACTTCGACGACCAGGATAGCTGCGCCCGATAATTGACCGGCCAACGGCTGCGCACCGCTCATGCCGCCGCAACCGCCTGTTACGATCAGGCGTCCCGCTAGGCTGCCACTAAAATGCTGGCGCGCGACGGCGCTGAAGGTTTCAAAGGTACCCTGGAGGATGCCCTGGCTGCCGATATACTGCCATGCGGCGGCAGTCATGCCTGGCATTACAGTCAGGCCCTTGGCTTCCAGAGCACGGAAATCGTCATCGCCAGCCCACGCACCGACGACGTTTCCGTTCGCCATCAAAACCAGAGGCGTCGTACCCTGCGAGGGAAAAATCCCGGCAGGCTTGCCGGATTGCATCACGAGCGTCTGATCCTCCTCCAGCCGCTTGAGAGCGGACACTGTCCGGTCGAAGCTTTCCCAGTTGCGCGCCGCTTTCGCCCACGACATGTAGACGACGAGATCGGCGGGGCTCTCCGCATTTTCGAGGTTGTTCTCCAGCAGACGCAGGATCGTTTCCTGCCGCCATCCCTTGCATCGCAGCACCGGGCCGCGTGCAGCTATGATGGGCAGAGAATTCGTCACCCGTTCACTCCCGTTGTGATGTGTGATGCAGCAGGGCGCTGCGGCCTGGCAAAATCGCCATCCTCATCGACCCGCCGTATGGTTTCGTAGAGCGCGGCGGCTCCGGCCTCGACCTGGTTCTGCTCCGTCCATTCTTCCGGACAGTGGCTCTTGCCATTCTGGCTGGGGACGAAAATCATTGCCATTGGCGCAATCCTCGCGAGGAATGCCGCATCGTGCCCGGCGCCGCTCGCCATAGTTCGCGTTGAGAGTCCTAGGCTCGTTGCTGCGTTGACGACATGATTGCGCAGCCGATTATCGCAGAGCGCAGGCACTGAATCAGAAAGCAGCGTGAATTGACGACGCTCGACCCGAGCCCAATTGGCCGCGTCACGACTCGCGCGGCCGATAGTGCCGACAAAATCAGCAAGCGCATCGTGATTTTCGCAGCGGGCTTCGATCACCAAACGGACATGCCCCGGCACGACGTTTGCTGCATTTGGCTCATTTTGGATGACGCCGGTCGTGGCGACGAAATAAGCGTCGCCAGCGGCCCGCTTCTCTGCCTCCGTTCGCACGGCGGTAATGGTAGCCGCGGCGGCCACCAACGCATCCTTGCGCAGGTCAAGCGGCGTCGTCCCGGCATGGTCGGCCTCGCCAGCGAAGACGACTTCCAGTCGCGTGATGCCAACGATCGAACTGACGACGCCCAGGTCGATGCCGCTGGTTTCGAGCACCTTGCCCTGTTCGATATGCAATTCCAAGAACGCGCTGACGTCGTTGCGTCGCGGCTCTCGCAATCGATCGGGATTGCCGCCCATCCGTAGCATAGCTTCGTCGAGCCGTTCACCATTCGGTTCGCGGAACGCGAGCATGGCGGGCTCGAGATGTCTGGTCAAAGCGCGGCTGCCAACGCAGGACAGGCCATATTCACTGGGCTCCTCGCTCAGGAAATCGACGAGTTCGACAGAGCTGCGGGTGCGGATGCCGTGATCGCGAAGTGTTCGGATCGCTTCGAGACCTGCGAGGACACCCGCAATGCCGTCGAAGCGCCCGCCCGACGGGACGGTGTCGCTATGCGACCCGAGCATGATCGTTCCGGCTGCGGGATCGCTTCCCTCCAGACGGCCGATCAGGTTTCCTCCTTCGTCGAGCCTCGCCGACAGGCCAGCCTCGGCAAACCGTTGTGTCAGCCAGGCCCGTCCTTCGAGAAACAGCGGCGTGAAGCAGCGCCTTGTATACGGTTTGTCAGGGTCGGTGAGTGTGGCGAGCGCCATGAGATCGGCCCACAACCGCCCCCCATCCACACGAACATTAGCAGTGTTTGCCATCGGCTTCAGCCGAATGCCTGTTGCAGATACGAATAGAGGGGCACCCCGAGCGCCTGCTCGACTTTCGGAAAGACCGCCGGGTCGAGCGCGCCCTTGCCGACCGGAAATCCGGACCGGTGTGCACTGATGATGGCAACCTCGCTGCCGACCGCCAGTTGTGAGATCGCAACGGGATTGCCGGTAACAGGATCGAGCGAACCAATGTGATCCGGGAAGGTTGCCACCCTGCGTCCGCCACGATCGGCGAGCATGAACTCGTTGAAGACCCCGAGCGTGACTTCACCCGCATCATCACGCACCGTGATCCGGCCGACATCGAAGCCTGCGGTGTAGGCGACATCGTTTGCCACCACCTTGCCGACGACGAGAACCTCGCCTTTGATGAAATCGGCCGTCGCTCGCACGCGCTGGGCTCCGCTCGCGGCAAGCATCGCGTGTCCGAGTTCAATCTGGAACGTGATAGCGCCCGCCGCACCGTTAGCTCGCACGAAGGATGCCGTCATCGGGCCGCGCGCCGCCGCCACTAGGCCGCCGTTCTGGATCGACGCCTGTCGCATCAGGCTCGACGTCGAAAGGATATCTCCGCGCGCGACGACGGTCATAGGTGAACCGTTCTCCTTGCCGCCGCTGCTGCAGACCTGAATGATCGCAATGTTCGGTCGCGACGCCAGTCCCATGCCACCCATCTCGACCGTCGGATGGCCGCGTCCATTGGCGGCGGCGTCGACATAGGGAATGCCGAGCGTCGCTGCAACTAGCCAGGCATTAAGCCCGGGAACGTGCCCGCACATCACCCCGGCTGGCTTACGGTCGATTTCCGAAACCAGACGGTTGGCTGCCTCCGCATAATCGCGCAACGCCAGCCTCGGATCGGCATATCCGGGCGCACCGACCGAGGTCGAGGTGATGAGGATATCGTCATCTGCGAACTCATCGAGCGAGACCAATTCAACCGGCGCGAGTTCGAGCGCCAGCTTGCCGGCCACGTCGTGGCGTTCCAGTGTGCTGTTGGTACCGCTGCCCCCTGCTGACAGAAAAAGCCCGGAAATCAGTGCGGGCTGCAGGTCAGCTTGGGTCAATTTCCGTCTCATGGAGGCCTCACGTTAGGTTGGAGTACTGGCGGATCACGCGACTCCGGCCGCAGCAACCCCGAGATAGGTGTCGAAAATGCTAGAGTCGCCCTTCAGGAGGCCCGGAGGGCCTTGATAGACGCTTTTTCCCGATGCAAGCACGCAAACATCATCCGCGACGTCCAGCGCGCGCGTGGTGTTCTGTTCAACGAGCAAAATCGTGATGCCTTGCGCCCGCAGCTTCAGTAGCGCCTCCAGGCAAATCTCGACATTCTTCGGCATCAGGCCGAGCGAAAGCTCATCGACCATCAGCAATTGCGGATGAGCCATCAGCGCTCGCCCAATGGCGAGCATCTGCTGCTCGCCGCCAGACATCAGCCCCGATCTTTGGTGACGTCGCTCCGCAAGCCGCGGAAAGAGTTCGAACACCCCCTCCATAGCCTGCTTCTCCATCGATGCCGGGTAGGCGTAGCCGCCGACCATCAAGTTTTCCCGCACCGTGAGGTCGCGGAACAGCAGCCGGCCCTCCGGCACGACGGCGATGCCAAGCTTGGCCCGCTTGACCGCTGGCAAACGCACCAGATCCTGATTTTGCCACGCGACGCGGCCGCTCTGGATCGCAACGTGACCCATGATCGCCATGATCAGTGAAGTCTTTCCTGCGCCGTTCGGCCCCAGGAGGGCAGTGAGCTTGCCTGGCTGAAGCGTCAGCGACAGGTTCTCGACCGCGCGGACGCGACCGTATCCGCATGAGACGTCGGCGAGTTCAAGCATTGGCGGGCTGCGCCTTTCCGATATAGGCATCGCGGACTTCGGGAAGGTCGATCACGGCCTGGCATGGGCCCTCGGCGATGAACTGCCCGCGATCGAGAACGGCGAGGCGGGTGGAAATATTGAGAACCTCGGCAAGATTGTGCTCGACGAGAATGATCGTCAGGCCCTCTTGATTCAGCTCTGCGATGGTCTTGGCGAGAGCGGCGGCCTCGCGTTGGTTCAGCCCGGCAAGCGGCTCATCGAGCAAGAGAATATCCGGATCTAACGCCAGGGCGCGCGCGACTTCCAAACGCTTGAGCTGACCGAGTGGCAATTCCGCGGGATTGCGATCGAGAACCGCGCCGAGCCCGAGCCTCTCGAGAACGGCGGCCGCGCGGCCGCGCTCTTCGCTTCGACGGAACTCAAACAGCGAATGCAGCGCTGAAGCAGTGCGCTGCCTGCCCGCAGCAAGAGCGACGTTGTCGATCACACTTAATCGCGTAAAAGGCCGCACGATCTGGTGTGTGCGGGCGAGGCCGGCTCTTACCCTGCGTTCCGTAGGCAGACGCGTGATGTCGGTGCCGCGCAAATACACGCTGCCCTGCTGCGGATAGAGCGCGCCGGTCAACAGATTGATGAAGGTGGTTTTGCCCGCGCCGTTCGGACCGATGAGGCCGAGCAACTCGCCTTGCTCGATCGACAGGCTCGTCCTATCAACGGCATGGATGCCGCCGAAAGTGATGCGCAGATCGTTGGCGACAAGGAGGCTCACGGCCGTTCACAAAGGGTAGATTTTGCCAATCCCGCCAATCCGCCGGGACCAAACATCATCACGACGATCAGCAGCGTGCCGTAGACCAGCAGCCGATAGTCTCCCGTGAAGCGGAAGACCTCCGGAAACATAGTAAGCAATATCGCTCCACAGATTACGCCAAACGTTGAGCCGATACCGCCGACGACGACCATACAGAGCGCCAGCACCGAGACGCCGAAACCAAACGTGTCGGGAACGATGAAACGAACGAAATTCGTATATAGCCCGCCCGCGAGTCCTGCGAGCGCGGTTCCGATACCGAAAGCGACAAGCTTATAGGCTCCAACGCTGATGCCGACTGCGCGCGCAGCACCGTCATCCGAGGCCACGGCCTGGAAAGCAAAGCCTGTCCAGTTACGGCCAAGATAGAGGCTCAACGCTGTGGTCGCGACGGCCATGGCCAATACCAGCGCGGCATCGCCGCCTTCGCCGAAACCCGATGCGGGGATCCCGGAAATTCCGAGTTCGCCTCCGACCATCGGCAGCTTACGGACGACGCCAAGGAACAGAAAGCCGACGGCCATCGTCGTGATCGCCAGGAAATCGTCCTTGACACGCAGCGAGGCCAATCCGACGGCCACGCCGATCAATCCTGCCACGAGCGCGCTCATGACGAGCGCCGGTAGCAAGGGGATGCCTGCGAGCAGAAGCAGAGCTGTCGCATAGGCGCCGACGCCGTAGAACGCCGCATGCCCCAAACTCACCTGGCCGCAAAAGCCCGTGATCAAATTGAGGCTCAGTGCTAGGATCACGTTGATCCCGGTGACGGTGAGCAGCCCAATGACATAGCTGCTCATGCTGCGGCCTTTGCGCCGAGCCCTTGCGGCCGGATCATCAAGATGACGATGAGTACGAGCGCGGCGATGGCATCCCGGTCCAGGTAGTCGCCGAGCGCGATGGTACCGAACGATTCCGCTACCCCTAGGAGAAGGCTGGCAATCAATGCGCCGCGGGTGCTGCCCAGGCCGCCAAGAACGATGATCGCCAACGCCTTGTAACTCACGACGGCGCCAAAGGATGGTTCGACGAAATTGTTGAGCAGCGCGACAAGGACGCCGGCGATGCCGGCAATGGCCGAGCCGATCGCGAAATTGATGTAGCGCACCGTCAGCACGTTGACGCCAAAGCTGATAGCCATGCGCGGGTTGGCCTCCGTGGCGCGCCACCCCACGCCGATTCGCGTGCGTTCGAGGAATATGTAGAGGACGCCGAGCAGCACAATCGTCGTAATAACAAGTGCGACCTGTGTCTGGTTCAACCGGATTCCCAAGAAGTCCATCGTGTTGAGGAAATACGGATTGTGCCGGAATGAAATCCCGTTTTCGCCAAATATGATGCGGAAACCATCCTCGAGGATAAGCAGCACGCCGAGCGAAGCAATCAGCGCCACGAACGGAGGGTGCTTCAACAACGGCTGATAGATTACCCGGTAAACAAGTATACCTGCGATCACGCTGACGAGGATCGCGGCCGGAAAGGCTATCCAGAGCGATCCGGTCTCATTCGCCACGACGACCCCGGTGAAGGCGCCAAGCGTGAAGATCACGGCGTGTGCGATGTGCAGGATGCGAAGCAGGCCGTAGACCATGGTCAGCCCCATGGCCATCAGGGCATACATGCACCCGTTAATGAGGCCGTTCACAAGCAGGTCGAGATAGTACACGCCGTGTCCCCACTCTGGAGCGCCATTGTTCTGCAGAAGGCGCGAGGAGCGCTCTTCGCCTTGGCCTTACTTTCCGTCCTCATCCGTTACGTCGGAGAAGTGCGTGAACTTCCCATTCTTGATGACGATCACCGGCATGGACATCATGATTTCGTGGTGATCGTCGAAGCCGACCAGTTTACCATGCATCGCGGGGAAGTCCTTGGTGGCCGCGAGAGCGTCGCGAACCTTGGCAGGATCCGTCGAGCCTGCGCGCTTGATCGCGTCCGCCGCCAGCATGACTGCCGTGTAGACGGCAGCCGCCGTGCTTTCCGCTTCGTTACCCTGACGCTGTTTGAGCTCCGCCATGAAATTCTTGAAGACGGGCGAAGGATTATCCCTGTTCAGTGCGTTGACGACATAGATTCCATCCGCCGCCGCTCCGGCGATATCGATGAAGGTTTGCGAGTCGAACGCCTGGGCGGCGACGATTGGAACGGTCACGCCGGCGGCGCGGAGTTGGGCGACCAATGGCCCTCCGGTGAAGGCGTAACCGGTCACGTAAAGCGCCTCGGGGTTGTCGCGCTTCACGCTGGCCACGACCGACCCGAACTGCCGATCTTTTGGCGAATAAGTGTACTCCCTAAGGATTTCGATGCCCGCTTTCGCCGCGACACCCTTGAAACCTTCAAGCAGAGAGACGCCAAAGTCGTTGTTAATGCTGACGATCGAGATGCGCTTGAGCTTGAGGGTCTCGGCCAGGAATTTTGCCGCAACCCGGCCTTGTGGCGGCGCCAGATGGAAAGTGCGGAAGACATAGTCGCCTGCCTTGGTGATATCCGGATGGACGGCGTAGGCGGCGATATAGGGAATATGAGCCTCCTGAAAGACCGTCGCTGCCGCGCGTGTCGGCTCCGAATAGCTTCCTGAAATTGCAAACTGCGTGTGATCCTCGCCGATCATCTTCTTCGCCAGGATGACCGCTTGCGAGCCCTGCGCCTGATCGTCATATACTTTCAGCACCACCTTGTTGCCGAGAATTCCGCCCGCCTTGTTCAGGTCGTCGGCGGCTATTTCCGCGGCAATGCGGGCCGATTTTCCGTCGGCGGCGGCAAATCCGGTGAGCGGCGCATGCATGCCGATGCTGACGTCCTCGGCCGACGCGGTACCAATTCCCAGGGCGCCGGTCAGGACAGCAAGCGCTGCGGCATGGATATAGAGACGAGTCATCTGCTCACCTTCTCCTTGTATGCCGGTCGAAATCCTCGTCCCGGTCCTTCAGATAGTGACCGAGCCCCGCCGCGGGTTGAAATATTATTCGGTGAGGGGTGCTATAACTTTCGATGATTGTCTTGACCCAGGTCCTTTTGCAAGGTCCTGCATCGAACGGCCGCCATCGTGAATGCGCTTTGTCAGGATGTCGATGAAGCGGGTGACGTTTGCGGAAGGTCTTGAACTGGTCCGCCGGATCAGGGACAGGCTGCGCTCAACGCTTGGCTCCTTGATGACGTTGACTTGCAACTCGTTCGCTTGAGCGCGCTTGTAGATCGCGCTGACGGGAAGAACCGTCGCCCAGTCGTCAGCCTTTACCAGGTTGAGCGTCATCGCCATCGAGTCGATCTCGAGTTTGGGTGCAAGGCTCAGCCCGGCCTCGCTGAATGCCCGCTGGATAATTTCGCGCAATCCGTGTCTTGCCGACGGCAACACAAGCTTGAGGCGCAGGACATCGGAAGCCCTGACCGGCCCCAACGGCAGCACGTGCAGCCGAGGATTCGTCACCACCACCATCGCATCACGAGACAACGGCGTGACCAATAATCCGGATTGGCGGACGTCCGTGTCCACGATCGCGAAATCCAGCATTTCCTGAACCGTCCACCGGCGCAGACTTGTGCTGAAACCCTCGGTTAGCCTGAGTTCGGACCCCGTCGAAAGCCGGTTCCACTCTGAGATCGCGTCTGCGATGGTCACAGCCAGCAAGCTCTCATCGTCGAGCACGGGAAGGATGCCGATCCTGATCGGCGCGGCCCCCTGGCGCCCGAGGTCGCGGATCTGACGCCGCGCCTCCGCCAAATCCGACAAAATAGGTTCGCACAGGCGGCGAAGCAGCACCGCTCTTTCCGTTGGCATAATGCCGTGCGCCGTGCGGACAAACAATTTGTGTCCGACGCCTTGCTCCAGCTTCCTGAGCGTATTGCTCAGCGCCGGTTGCGACACACCGATGTCTGCCGCTGCCCGGCTGATATTGCCCCGGTCATAGGCCGCATCGAAGACACGCAATTCCCGAAACGTGAGTTGGTCCTTTGCCTCTTTTTCGTTTTCGTGCCGCAGTTTGGCAATGTGATGCTTGGCGCCGGATCGAGGCGACTCGGTGCTCTTGCCCGACCGTGGCAATAAGGCGCGCAACACATCGCTGAATACTTCCGCAATGACTCCGATGATCCGCCGGTCTGCGTTTCCTACACTCTCGATCCTCCATATCGGATCGCTCGGATGGCAATCGGCATAGGCGATCTGAAACCGCTGCTGGACGGAAAAGCCCGGCATGCAGCTCAAAGGCAAAAGAACGGCATTGCTGGAGCTTGAGGATGTCCTTTCGAGTTCCGCGATCCCGAGATCCTCCTGCGCCAAAGCGATCCCGGCGGACTTGGCAAAATCTTCGCCGAGCGCGGCAATCGTCGGCGGCAGCTTTGGCATGACGACCTTCAGCTGCTTTGCAAAACTGGAAATCTTGGAGAGCGAAAGCAGACCTTCCGGCAACGTGGTTTCACCCCGGCGTGTGACAAAACCCCAGCGGTCGCGGACGTCGAGCGTATCGAATATGTCGCGATCGGCGCGCGCCTCAGCCACCGCCCTGATCTCGTCATTCGTGGTCACGGGGCCGCCAAGGAAGTCGATCAGCCGCAGCTTGACGTGCGGGTGGCTCTTGCCGAGAAGCCGCGCCACCGCCTGCAGGGCTTCGGCCATCAGGCTTCCCCGGGGCGCCATCGGCGCGGCAAGTGCGATCCGCAACGCCTCATCCTGCAGTGACGAACGCACGTAGCGCGACACGAACTCCATCTCGGCCGTCAGGCCTTGGGCGAGGCGATAGAAATGCTCGCCTGCGAGGGTGGGAACCAGGCCGGCGCTGCTACGCTTGCACAGATCGGCCCCCAGTTCGTGTTCCAACTGGCTGATCTGCATACTGACATTGGACTGCACGGTGCCGATGCGCTCTGCAGCCGCGGCGATGCTGCCGTAGTCGCAGGCCCTCAGGAAATAGCTGAATTGGCGGAATTCCAAGTTTGCTCCGGGCCCAATGCCTGTCGTGGCGGGGCCTTCAATAATAGTTATACCATCCATCGCAAGCAAGTATTGGCGTGACCAAGCAACGACACGGATGATCGCCCTGCAATCGATCAGGCGTCACAAGGAAAAGTCGTGACACGCAACATCAAGGCACAGCGTGGCAATGTCCTGCGCTGCCGAGGTTGGCGGCAGGAAACCATCTTGCGGATGCTCGAGAACAATCTCGAGAACGCGGAAATACCGGAATCCCTCGTGGTCTACACCGGTGCGCGCGTGGCCCGGGACTGGGAAGCCTATGACCTGATCAGCGAGAGGCTCAAAACCCTCGAAGACGACGAAACCCTGATCATCCAGTCGGGTAAACCGATTTTCCGGCAGCGCACCCATGAGCGGGCGCCCCGTGTTCTTATGGCGAACGGCAATGTGCTGGGGCGCTGGGCGGATGATAGGAACTATTATGAGTTGCAAAGAAAGGGACTGACGTTCTACCCCGGCATGACCGCGGCTGCGTGGCAGTACATCGGCAGTCAGGGCATCATCCAGGGAACGTACCAGTCCTTCATGGGTGCCGGCGAACAGAGTTTTGGCGGCGATCTCGTCGGTCGCGTCATCCTCACCGCGGGATGCGGAGGTATGGGTGGCGCGCAGCCACTCGCCGGCAAGCTGGCAGGCGCCGCGATCCTTTGCGTGGATCCGAGCGCGCGTAACATCCGTCGTCGCGTCGATGTCGGCTATTGCGACCGGATGACGGAAAGCGTCGATGAAGCCATCAGACTCATCGAAGAGGCGCGGCATTCCAAGACGCCGCTTTCCGTTGGCCTGGTTGGTAATGCGGCCGACGTTCATCCGCTTTTGTTGTCGCGGGGCTTTCAGCCCGACGTCGTAACGGATCAGGTCAACAGCGATCCATTCCGCGGCTATATCCCGAGCGGAATGACGCCCGACGAAGCGTTCCAGGCGATGCGGACCAATCCCGAGGGTACGGCGAAGCGCGGGTTGGAATCGCTCGTCAGCCAGGTCGCCGCTATGCTCGAATTCAAGCGTCGGGGAGCGATCGTATTCGAGTACGGCAACGACATTCGTGAGCGTGCGGCCGACGCTGGCCTCAAGGAGGCCCTCGAGATCGGCAGTTTCATCACGCTCTTCATCCGGCCGCTGTTCTGCGAGGGCAAAGGCCCCTTCCGCTGGCTTGCCGCGTCGGGCGACAACAAAGATATTGCGTATATCGACGAGCTCGTCCAGCGCACCTTCCCGCACAATCAGGCCATCAACCGCTGGATATCACTAGCGCGCGAGCATGTACCGGTTGAAGGACTGCCGGCGCGCATCGGTTGGCTCGGATATGGCGAGCGCAGCAAGCTGGCGCGATTGGTCAATGCCGCGGTAGCCAACGGCGAGCTTTCCGGACCGATCGCTTTCACTCGCGATCATCTCGACTCCGGTTCGGTCGCCTATCCCTTGCGCGAAACCGAGAACATGCCGGATGGCAGCGACGCCATTTCGGATTGGCCGATTTTGAATGCTCTGCTCGCCTGTGCGGGTGGCGCCGATCTCGTAGCCGTTCATTCGCACGGTAACCGTTGGCAAAGTGCTGGCCAGACGGTCGTCGCCGACGGCAGTAAGCTGGCGGAGGCGCGCATAACGGCCGTGATGGATGGCGACACTGCGATGGGTGTCGTGCGTCACGCCGAAGCGGGCGTCGAAGCGGCGACGAAGACGCGCGGCGCCAACCGGCTGGAGCCGTAATGGAAATTGCCCGATGTGCAAGTCGCGGGAGCCAACATGAAACGACGGCTGGGGCGTGATGATGTCGAGGCCGCGATCCTCGGAGGGCTGCTGTTGTCGGCGGGCGGCAGCGGCGGTTCCGGCATCGCGCGCAACCGCGCCATCGGCGAGATGGCGCTCGCCTATAGTGGTGTCGATCTGATCCACCCCAACGAGCTTGCTGCTGACGAACTCGCCATCGTAGCAAGCGGCATCGGCGCACCTGCGTCGTCCAAGCCGCGCACCGAGCCCCGCCACGCGATCGAGAGTGGCCGACTGTTGCTGCGCGAAATAGACAAGCCGGTGACCGCCGTGATGCCGGCGCATGTTCCCGGACTGAACGCCTGGCTCCAAGCGTCGGTTCTCGGTCTCGACCTGCTCGATGCCGCGACCAACGGCCGCGGCCATCCGACCGTGAAATTGGGCTCGATGGGTCTCGCGGCGCGTCCCGACATTTCCATCACGCAAGCTGCCGTGGGCGGGCGTCGCGGCGAAACGGCTCTGTCGGTGATCGCCACGGGCGATATTGGCTCGACGTCGGAGATCATGCGTAGCGCGGCAGCGGCGAATGGCGGGCTTATCCTTGCAAGTCGCGGCCCATTCCGTGTCGACTATATCCGCCAATTTGGCGCCGTTGGCGCGCTTGGTTTTCAGATCGGCCTCGGTAGGGCGATACTCGAGGGATCCGTCGCGGCCGAAGCGGCGGCTCGCTTTGTGCGGGGAGAAATTCTGGTCATCGGGCGAGTAGCGGCAAACAGCGTCGCGTTCGATGGCGCCTTCGATGTCGGCCGTATCGAAATCGACAGCGGCGGGCGGGTCCGCCTTGGCGTTTGCAACGAATTCATGTGCGCGGATCGAGCCGGAGAACGTGTCTACACTTTCCCCGATCTGGTCGCGACCGTTGACCCGAAAACCGGCGTCGGTCTCGAAATCTCCGAATTGAAGGTAGGGACCGAGGTCGCCGTAATCGCAGCCAAAAAAGACAGGCTTCCGCTCGGCGCGGGCGTGCTTGATCCCGCTGCTTATGACGAAATCGAGCACGCGATGAAGACCGATCTCAAGACCGACGGCTCGCGGGAAAACATTCTGCCAAGAACGAAGTGAGGACAAGCGATGATCAAGCTTTATGACAGCCGGTTATCCGGCAACGCCTGGAAGGTCAGGATACTGCTCGGCAATCTCGGCATTCCGCTTCAGCGGGTCACGTATGCGCTTCCCGAGGGCAAGACCTACACGCCGGAATTCCTGGCGAAGAATCCGCTGGGAAAGATTCCGGTTGTCGAATTGGACAGCGGTGAAACGGTGTTCGAGTCGAATGCGATCCTGGTTTATTTCGGGACCAATACACCTTTCTTGCCGGAGGATAAACTCGCCAAGTCACGCGTGATGCAGTGGATGTTCTTTGAACAGGCAGAGGTGATGATGAACCTGGCCCAACCGCGTTTCTTCATCGGCATCAAGAAGGACAAGCAAGCCAATCTGGATTTGATCAAGTCGAGATGGGAAGCAGGCTACAAGGTCCTGAAGATCATGGACGACCATCTTGCGGCCAACGCGTTTTTCGTCGGCGGCCGGTACAGTATCGCCGACATCTCGCTCTACACCTACGCCAGCGTGGCGCACGAGGGCGAGTTTGAGATGCAGCGCTTCCCCAACGTGCTGGCGTGGTTCGAACGTGTTCGCAACCAACCCGGCTATGTACCGCTGCTGGAAGATTGATCGACTGTGCCAGCTAAGCGGACCACACTCACGGCAACGCACTGGGGGACTTACGTCGTCAGCTCCGAAAATGGACGGCTGACCGACGTGGAGCCCTGGAGCGGTGATCCGGATCCATCTCCGATCGGCCGCTCCTTGATCGGGGCCGTCGATGGGCCGGTCCGTGTCGCGCGCCCATCTGTGCGCCGCGAATGGTTGGAGGGGAATCGCTCGGGGCGCCGCGGCTCTGATCCGTTCGTTGAGGTCTCATGGGACGAGGCGCTGGATCTCGTCGCGGCCGAGTTGGAGCGGATACGCTCCACGCACGGTAACTCGGCGATCTATGGCGGCTCCTACGGCTGGGCCAGTGCCGGCCGCTTCCACCACGCGCAGAGCCAAATTCATCGGTTTCTTGGCATGATCGGCGGCTACACCAGTTCGGTGCTGACTTACTCTTCCGCCGCAGGCGAGGCCATTCTCCCTCACATCATCGGCAGTATGGATGGCCTCGTTGGCTATCATTCCACCTGGGACGGTATCGCCGAACAAGGCGGTCTCGTCGTCGCCTTCGGCGGGTTGCCACGGCGTAACTCGCAGGTGCAGGCTGGCGGGCTTGGCCGGCACGAGGTGCAAGGTGCTGTCCGCCGCGCTGCGGAACGTGGCGTCCGCTTCATTACTGTCTCGCCGGTTCGTGAGGACAGTCCCGACATCGTACCGAGTGAATGGTTGCCGCTGCGTCCTAACAGCGACGTTGCGGTGATGCTGGGGCTAGCTCATGTACTGATCACCGAAAATTTGCACGACGAAGCCTTTCTCGTTCGCTATTGCGTGGGTTTCGACGCGGTCCGCGCGTATGTGCTGGGCGAGAGCGACGGCGTCCCAAAGACGCCGGCATGGGCTGCGTCGCTCGCGCAGATGGACCCAAACCGCATCGTCGCGCTGGCACGGGACATGGCCGCCGGCCGCACCATGATTATGGTCAATTGGGCCATTCAGCGCGCTGATCACGGTGAGCAACCCTATTGGATGGCGGTGACGCTTGCGGCGCTACTTGGTCAGATTGGGTTACCGGGTGGCGGCTTCGGCTTCGGGTATTCGTCGACCAACGGCATGGGGCGACCGGAACTCGGATTTCGCTGGCCCGCCTTTCCGCAGCAACGCAATCCAATCTCGAGCTTCATTCCGGTCGCGCGGCTGACTGACATGCTGCTCGATCCAGGCGGTCGGGTCGATTTCAACGGCCAGGTTCTGACCTATCCGGATATCCGGCTCATTTATTGGGCCGGTGGGAATCCGTTCCATCACCATCAGGATCTGAACCGACTGGTCGGAGCCTGGCAGCGGCCAGAGACGATCATCGTCCACGAGCCTTATTGGACCGCGACGGCACGTCATGCCGATATCGTCCTGCCGGTCACGACCACGCTCGAGCGCAATGACCTTGCTTTCGCCGGTCGCGAAAACCTGGTGGTCGCCATGAAGCAAGTGATTGCCCCGATCGCGGAAGCGCGCGACGATTTCGCGATCTTCACCGACCTCGCTGCGCGACTCGGGGTCGAGGCAACCTTCACCGGTGGGCGCAACGAGGATGCATGGATTCAGTCCATGTATGCAGACGCGCGCGCGACCGCCGCGTCGCATGGCATCGCGCTGCCGCCGTTCGCGGAATTTTGGAAACGCGGATATGTGGAGGCCGAGCGCCGGACCACGTTCAACGTCCTGCTCGGTTCGTTTCGCGAGGATCCAGAACGCCATCGTCTCGACACGCCTTCCGGACGGATCGAGTTGTTCTCCACCCGCATCGCCTCGTTCGGCTATGATGATTGTCCTGGACATGCCGTTTGGCGTGAACCCGTGGAGTGGCTAGGCAGTCCGCTTGCGGTGCGCTATCCGTTGCACCTGCTGTCGCCGCAACCAGCCGACAAGCTGCACAGCCAGTACGATCATGGATCGGTTAGCCGGGCCGGCAAGGTAGCAACCCGCGCGCCGTTGCGGATGAATCCGGCCGACGCCGCGGCCCGCGGCATTCGCGATGGCGACGTCGTCAAGGTCTTCAACGATCGCGGCGCCTGTCTGGCCGGCGTCGTAGTGACGGACGCGGTGCTGCCGGGTGTGGTGCAATTGCCAACAGGGGCCTGGTATGACCCGGCAGAGCCAGGGGTACCCGGCTCGATCGAGAAGCATGGCAATCCCAACGTCCTGACACCCGATCACGGCTCCTCTCGTCTCGCCCAGGCGCCGAGCTGCAACTCGACCCTGGTGGAGATTGCACGGTTCGACGGAAAACCGCCGGCCGTGACGGCGTTCGAGCCGCCCGAGTTTGCACCAAGGCCGATAAAATCTTTCGAAAACAAGAAGGTGATCCAATGAGTGATTTCGATCTGGTCGTCACGGGACGCGTCGTACTGACCAATCGTGTGATCGACAACGGCTATGTGGCGATCAGGGGTGGGCTGGTGGAGCGGGTCGGTGAGGGGCCAGCGCCCGCTGCCGGGGAGCGCCAGGATTTCGGCAAGGCATTCGTGCTTCCCGGGGCAATCGATGCCCAGGTGCATTCGAAATCGCAGCTCAACCAGGAAGACTTCATCTGGTCGACCCGCGCGGCTGCCGCTGGTGGCGTCACCACAATCGTCGACATGCCCTATGACGCCGGCTTCCTGGTTTGTACTGGCGATCGCGTTCGGCAAAAAATAGAAGAGGCCGGCGCACAATCGCGGGTCGACTTCGCGCTCTACGGCACCATCGCGCCGGGGGATGGCGCCAAGCACATAGCTGGCATGGTCGAGGCCGGCGTCTCAGCGTTCAAATTCTCCACCTTCAACACCGATTCAAAGCGTTTCCCAAGGATCGCGCCGCAGGTGCTGTACGAATGCTTCAGCGAAATCGGCAAACATGGACTTGCCGCCGGCGTGCACAATGAAAACGACGAGATGGTGCGGGCCGCGATCGCTGCGGTGGAAACGGCGGGAGTAACCAACTATCTAGCCCACGGAAGGTCGCGCCCTCCGGTGACGGAAACGCTGGCGATGGCCGAGGTCTACGAGATCGGCGCACAGGCTGGCTGCTCGGCCCATGTGGTGCACTGCTCGGTCGGCCGCGGCTATGAGCTGTGCGAGAGTTATCGCCGCCAGGGTTTTGATGCCACCGTCGAGGCCTGCATCCACTATCTCTTTCTGGACGAGGAGAACGATGTGGCGCGGTTGGGTGGCAAAGCCAAGGTCAATCCTCCGATTCGCCCCCGCGCGCAAGTCGAGGCGCTGTGGCGGCATCTCGCCGCCGGGCATGTAACTGTCGTGTCGACTGATCACGTCAGCTGGTCGGAGGACCGCAAGACCGATCCGAACATGCTGAAAAATTCCTCGGGCGTGCCGGGTCTCGAAGTGCTGTACGCGCTTCTGATCAAAGGCCTCACCGAACGTCATCTGGACATCAGCCATGCGTCGCGGCTGCTCGCCGCCAATCCGGCGCGGCTGTTTCGCATTGGCCATCGCAAAGGTGCGATCGAACCTGGGCGCGACGCCGATCTCGTTGTCATGGCGCATGCCCCCCATCGGTACGATCCGAGCGCCAGCGGCCACAACTTCGTGCGCTGGAGCCCCTATGAGGGGCTCGAATTGCCATACAGAGCAGTCGCGACGTTCCTTCGCGGGCGCATTGCCTTCGATGGCCGAAAAGTAATGGCGGAGCCCGGGACCGGCGCCTTCGTGCGGCCGGGCTGAGCTCGCGGGAAGCGTCATAGCGATACAGGCCACCCCCCCGTGAGCGAGTCTGTGCCGACATACATCCTTATTTAGCTTCGACCCCTTCATCGACTTGACGCGTTGGACGTCATGGCCGATCGACCCCAGCACCCCGCGAATAAACAACTGGGTCGTTGAGGCTGAATGACACGCTTGGCGCAACTGCCTAGACTAGGCAGCCAAGCGTCGCTCCTCTTCGACTTCCCCTGTGTCACCGCCTGAAGCCCTCATCAAGAAGCGGTCCAAGGCGGCTCTTCGTGACCCACGGTCCAACGCATAAGCAGTCTGCTTGAACTCAATGCCGTCAAGGAGCCCCTGAATGTAACCCGAGATTGTGTCCGCAGCCATGATAAGCGCCGTATCAAGCGTATGAATGTATTTGCTCGCCACCGAACCTTTTTTGGCATGACCTACCAGGGCCGGGATGGTCACCTCAGTAAAACCGAGATCGTTGGCGATGCTCGCGAAGCTGTGACGCAGGACGTGCGGCGTCACATGGGATAGCGGGGAACCCTCGAAGAGATGCTTCCAACGGTTCGGGAAGCTGCCGAACGCGTTGTCCTCACCCTGCCCCGGAAAAACGTATGTACTGACATCGTCGGTACGCCGTCGCTCGAGATATTCGACGACAGACAGCCCAATGGGGCGGATGGACTCACCCTCTTTACTATCCTCCAACCGCAAGCAGCTCGCTTCGGTGTCGGCCTCCGTCCACTTCAATCCGATCATCTCGCTTCGCCGGCAGCCGGTGCGTTCGTGCTGACTCTTGGAGGGGTGGCACTGGAGTTGCGGGGACGCGGATGACGGACGGCGCCGCCGGCATGTCGGCTTCGGTCAGCGCCTTGGCTTTCCGAATCGCCGAGCCCGGCTGCTTAAGCGCGCAGCGACGCAAACCCACAGACGCAACAGCCGCAACTTTTTTGATTCAATTTGAATTGCTTGTCGCTCCAATTCGCGGCGGGCGGTGATCGCCGAAGTCAGCTTGGGTAGAGTCGAGGATGGGCGCGGTAGCTTGGGGCCAATGGCCAACGCCCCGTTTCCCATCCCCGCTCATCAAACCGGACGAGCCGATTAACGCCGGACAGGCCAACGGCAGTAGCACCTGAAGCGTCCGCTCTGGAAACGACGCTTCGACGACCCGATCATCCTGTCGGATGGCCGCGTGCTCCACACCCTACTCGACGCGTCGACCTACGCGACGACGAATGTGACTTGGGTCACGGCGAGCTTCCGAGGCCGCACATAAGGTCCCCCTATCGCCGGAATGATCCGGTTTGCAAGGGAGAGCGAAGATGTCCAAGTCTGTTGTTGCTGTTTGCGTCACCATCGCACTTTTGTCAGGGTCGCCGGCTTTCGCAGGTGGCCACGGTGGCGGCGGAGGTATGGGCGGCGGCGGAGGTATGGTCCGCAGTGAAGGCGGGCACTCATTCGCGCCACTCGCGACACCTGTTCGCGATCATCGCGGTTCTGCGCAGGGAGAAGGCGGAGCATCCGTGACCAACACGCCGAGCGCTGACCATGGCCGCAAGTGCGGACAGACTATCGCGTGCGGAGCCAGTCCATATCCCACGACAGGTACGCGCGACCATCGCGGTTGAAGCAGGCCCGACCGATAACCAATTCTTCACCGATCGCGGCGACACTCTCGACGGGCCGCGTAGCGCAATAGGCCCAGAGCCGTCGCGCCTTTCTCAACCCGGTAGCGGCGGCTTTTGTTTGCCGGGGTCGGTTCACCGACCGAGCTTTTTGATGCAAATCGGTTGGCCGTTGGGGACAGGGGTGCAATCCCAATCCGGACCGAAGCCATTATTCGGCTTAGAACTTGGAGACCAATAGAAACCGAAAGCGAGAAGGCAAAGCACAACGGCGATGAACAGAATACCCATGACATCACCGCGTTTTGGGTACGGCCGAGGCCATCTCATGGCAGTATCGCCCCCTTAAATTCGAAGTCCGCGTTCTACGGCCATGCGGCGATGAACAACTCAAAAAGAAAACACCGGGCGACAAAGTCACCCGGTGTTGAGAACGCCGTCCGTAGGTTCGATTACTTGAGCGATGTGCTGATCGAAGTGAAGGTGGTGCTCAACGCCGTGCCGACACCATTGACAGCCGCGATGATGGCGATGGCAATCCCGGTCGCGATCAGGCCGTATTCGATGGCGGTGGCACCGGCTTCGTCCCGCAAAAACCTAACGACAAAAATCTTCATGACAGTCCTGCCCTTATTGGTTTGCTCGGACCCGGTTGAGTTCCGGTTCCGAAAACAGGTAGTATTACGTAAACCTCTAAGGTTGTCTAAACGCGTGAGATGTCAATTTGCGCGAAATCTGATTTGAAATGTACGCAAAGTCCGTGCGGAGGCGCTCCGTCCAAAGATTGCAGGGCCAGAGGCCCCGGGGAAGCCAATGGCCTATCGTCTCGCCCCTAGCAAAAAGGCGAAGACCTTGGCAGCGGCTCGAAGGGTCGGGCCCGGAACGGCGCCCTCGACGATTTCAAGCGGGCGGCGCTGGAAGGAGATTTCGAGGACAGCAAGGAATTGAAGGGCGCGCCCCAGCTTGCCGTCGTGAAGGTCGACATCGTGGAGGCCTTCAGGAGCTACTGTGACCGCCCCAAAGTCATCAAGGACGGCCTCGAAGGAAAGACCGCCGAACGGTGGGAGCCGGTCATCAATCAGTTCATGAAGTTCATCGGTCATCGCGACCTCGCCCGCGTCACGCAACATGACGCCGTCAGATGGCGGAACCACAAGCTGAAGGAAGGCATTGAGCCGAAGTCTGTCCGAGACGTTTGGCTGGCCGCGCCGCGGTCGATCTGTACGCACATGATCAACGAACTGATCGGAATGTCTTTCTCGTCGCCGACCCTGATCCGAAGGCCGATGCTCGCCAACCTAGTGTCAAAGTCGACGCGGCTGGTCGCACTGGCGAGCGCTTGCGCGACCATCTCGCGCACGCGCGGCAAATCGACACCGTTTCGCTTGCACCGCTGATGATCAGCTTCATCGAAGCTCGCGGGATGATCCGGTGGCACAACACCCCGCAGCGCCGCCGCCGTCGTGTAATCTCCCTCACGTTCCAGCGCCGAGACTATTGAACTCATGCGAGGAGCCGCAACAATGCTGTGGCCCCACGGCACCTCCAGGACTCGCGAGATTTTGGAGTGAATGTTCCAGTCATGCGACGACAACATGACGCGTCCGGAGATTGGATCGACCACCTCCGGCGCTAGGATGTGAAAATGGCGCGGCGATTTATTTTCATTTGTGGCCTTCGACTCCACAGGCCATTTTCGCCCACGACGCCAATTACCTCGATAAAACAACGCGGTTCGGCGGTTACGACTACTCTGACGACTACAATGTGGACTACGGCAGCGGTCAGCACCGCAGAATCGCGCGGTCGCCCACGCCAGTCAACAGCCTTCGGGCCAGCCCCTCCTGCACGTTTGAATCATAGTTGACGCGTTGCTGCCGGCCCGGGGCCGCCTGAAGGCTCATCCCCAAGCATTCGATAGATAGCCGCTCTCTTCGGTAAAAACGCTTCGCCAAAGCCAGATGCACGGATACACGCTTCGACACTTGCACACCTGGGGCAGGCCGGAAGCGTTGTTTTTCGAGGTTTCGGCGTTCGAAAGTGGCGGTCGGATGCGAGTGAGCTGGCGGAGAGGGGGGGATTCTCTGCCAGGGTCCCAAGGACCTCGAAAACTGCAGGAAAAACAGCGTTTCCGGACAACCGCGGCGGGTTGTGTGTACCGCCAGTATGTACCGGGGCCGGCAGCTCAGTTCAAGCGAATTCGCGCGAATGGTAAACGCTTCCCCAACGTCGTTCGCGCCAGAAGCGGGCGCTCGATTTCGGTCATTACGAGGCGGCGGGTCGTTCAAAGCTGAAGTCCAGTTAGGTTCTCCCAGACCGTCTCACCTTCCTGGTGCTGGCCTGCGGTTTCGGCACTTTGCCCGTGTCGACCGGAATCTGCTTCAGCCGATCGACAAACCATCGGCCGGCGGGACCTGGCGGCGACTTGGTCTGCCACACCACCGACATCGTGAGAATCAGACCATCCGGCGGCACGTCCTCGATGGGCAGCACAGAAAGGCGCCCCTCTTCCAGATCCTTGCGCACGACATGCAAGGGCATGCCGCCCCAGCCGAGACCGTTGAGCAAGAAATGATGCTTGGCGAAGAGGTCGGCAAGCCGCCAGGTCGAGGACGACATCACGCCGAATTCGCGCCCCAGAGACAGTTCCGACCTATCGGTGAGCACGATCTGAGTATGTTTTCCGAGAGCTTCCTTGGAAATTTTGCCGCGATGGGAAGCCAGTGCATGATCGCGGGCCGCCACCATCAGAAACGCGATGCCCGGCAGCCGCTCATAGGTCAGCGTATCCGGGATCGCCGGGAGTGATCCGATCACGCCGATGCTGCAACGGCCATCAAGCACGGGCGTGATGGCACCGCCGAGGGCCTCGACATAGATGCGCAGCGGCACCGCCGGGTATTTCTGCCGAAACTCCTTGGCCACCTGGGTAATCGCGTCGATCGGATAGAAGACGTCGATCACCACGGACAATTCCGGCTCAAGACCCGCGGACATGCCCTTGGCCCGGGCCTTCAGCAGATCGACCCCTGTGATGATGCTGCGCGCATCGCCCAGCATGGCCAGTCCGGCCGGGGTGAGTTTGGGATAACGGCCGGAGCGGTCGAACAACTGCACGCCGATCTGTTCCTCGAGCTTGCCGATCGTCTCGCTCACAACAGACTGTGCGCGCAACAACTTGCGGGAGGCAGCAGAAAAGCTTCCTTCGTCGACCGCGGCGATGAACGTTCGCAATTGGTCGAGAGAGACAGCGTCGAGCATGGGACCACCCTATCGGCCAAACCGATACTTGGCCGCATGATATACCGCCTGACGGCAGTCATATCAATCATGGAGGTCCTGCTCTGCTCAAAGCGCCCACTGATCTTCCTGGTCGCTTAGATCGCCGCCATTCAGGCGCCGGGCGATCTCTTCGCTCATCACGGCATCGGTTGCGGTCGCGATCACGATGCCGTGCGCGGTGACGATCTCGCGGCCCCTTGCCTCAAGCGGGAAGTGTTCCGGTCGGAGCGGCGAGCTTTTGTCGGACCCGACCCGAGACTGCGGCGCCACGGCGATATGTCGAAATAACCGAACTTCACATAATCCGAACATTGGCTTTCTCCATCTTAAGTGATCAACCAGATTATCTCTCCACCGCTCAACGCCTGGCGCGTACCGGAGCATCCTGCAAGACACCCTGGTTATGCAGCCGGCGGCCGATAGCGGCGATATTGCTCTCGCCGACGCGCAAGGCTTCTGCGTTGGTATGCACGGAGTAGTATCCGGCCACGAGATCGTAGGGGTGCTTGACCGCGGCGCCGAGGATGAAGCCGGCATCGGAGCGCGCTTCAAACGTGATCGCTTGATCGCTTTCCTCAAACACGGCGACTTCGCCCGCCGATACCTGCTCCGGCGTCGCCACGATCCCCTGATGCGATGCGATCCAGGCGACGTCGTGCCCCTTGGGCGGCTGGAAGGTCCAGCGTTCTCCGGCCTTGAGGCGTACGTCGAGATACGTGATGCCTTGAGGCGAGGCGACAACGCTTTTCACACCGTCATATTCGCCTGCGATAACCCTGGCGGGACCGACAAAATGGAAGTCGAAAACGCCAAGGTATTGGCTTTGCGGTTCGGCAAGTTCGAGCTCGGGCGGCATCGCGACCCAGAGCTGAAAGCCCTTGATCCGCTCGGTGCCGAACATTTCGCCGCTATGCCAAACGCCACTGCTGGCGCGCATCCATTCAACACCGCCGGTCTCGATGACGCCTTCGCGGCCGGTGGTCTCCTTGTAGGAGGCCTGTCCGGCCAGAATGACGGTCAGCGTCGCAATTCCCGAATGGGGATGAAAGCCGAATTTAGGTGCGGTCGCCGGATCGGCGTCGAAGTAGTCAAGAAACACGAACGGCTTGATCAGCTCACCAACGTCGCCCGGACTGACCAGCCGGGTAACGCGCCCATGCGAGTGTCCACGCGTACGCAGAGCAATCTGCCGGGACGTCTTCTCAGCGCGATTCTGACGCGTGAACACTGCATCGGTCTTCATTTTCATTCTCCAGAAGCTTTGGTTGTCTCTAGGCTTCAAAGCTCAACCCTTGAACCCGGTGAAGCAAGGCAACGAGTTCGTCGCGGCGCAGATAGACAACCAGCGCGTTGAGGACTCCCAGGACGATCGCCGGGACCGGACTGGTGTGCAGGATGAGCACGTGGGTTGCCACGGCGCCGATCATGGTGCCGCCGAGCCATAGGGCGCCGAGCGAAGCCAGGCCGGGAACGAGCAGCGCGACGGCGCCGACCACTTCCACGACGCCGGTCACGACACGAAACCACTGACCGAGTCCGATTTGCGCGAACAAGTCGACCATGAAGGGAACGCCGGCCAGTTTGGCAACGCCGGCCGCAAGGAAAGCCACCGCGATGATGCCCTGCAACGTCCAGGTGCCGATACGACGGGAAGGACGGGCTGATTGGATAGAAACTGCGCTCATATTGGTCTCCATTGGGTGTGAGGTTGAAAGGTGAGGAGAACCTAAGAGGCGGACTGTCCTGGCAACACTCGATTTATTTAGATAATATCCATCGGTTTATCCGATATGTCACCGGGTCACGCGCGATCGATGTCCGGCGTCGGTAAATTCCTGCGGGATGGCGATGGCGGCAATCCCCGGAATCTCCTCCAGTGCGAGCGCGCGCGGCATCGAGAACGGGACTTCACCTTGGCTCGTATACGCATATCTGGTGATCAACTAAGAGCACCGCTGTGCGTACCGAGAACTCAAACACGGGTGTAGTGGTGATGAAGTCCGCCGAGGACGGGGCGTGAACTGATGATGCCGGTTCGCTGAACCGGTCGAGAAATCGGCGGATCCTTGTTCAAGGATCGATGCGTTCGGACGCTATTGTAATAGTTGGCGTAGGATTTTACGATCCGGCGCAACTGTCTCTCGCCCAGGACAATGATGTGGTCCGCACATTCAGATGTCGGATGTGTTCGCGGCTTTATCCGACGACTTAGCCCGCTAACGAGCGCTGAAAGGCAATACGTGCCACGTAGAAAGGTTTCCGTTGTCTCCTGATCCGGAGCCGAGACTGATCGCCGAATCCGGCATTTGCAACGAACTCAGTGCACCCCGCATCGCCTTCAGTTAACCATCGGGTAAAATGCATCCGTCCCGCTCTCCACTATCTAGCTGCAGCGATCCCTGACCAATGGGCATGACGGTCTCCCGACCTCAAGATCGACAGTCGACCTTTTAGGTCGAGATGATATCCACGCCATCGCTCCGATCAGAGCCAGCTTGAAAGGTGTCCCGTCCCGACGGAGCGTCGAAATCCCGAAGAGGCCCGGACGGCACAATCCCACTTGGGTTCAGGGTCGGGTGGCTGCCATAATAATGACCCTTGATATGCGCGAAGTTCACGGTCGGGCCGATCGCTTGATGCTGGTAGAGATAGCGGGTGTAATCCCACAGCGCCGGATATTCGATCAGCGTTCCGCGGTTACATTTGAAGTGACCGTGATAGACCGCGTCGAACCGCACCAGCGTCGTGAATAGCCTCACGTCCGCTTCGGTCAGCTTGTCCCCGACCAGATAACGCTGACGCCGCAATCGCTGTTCGAGCCAAGACAGCGTTTCGAAGACTTCGTGGAACGCTGCCTCGTAAGCCCTCTGACTCGTGGCGACGCCCGCACGATACACGCCGTTGTTGAGTGTCGCGTAAATGCGGGCGTTGACTTCGTCGATCTCGTTTCGGTGCGAGGCGGGATAATAATCTCCCTCTGCTGCGCCTAGGCCGTCGAAGGCGCTGTTGAACATCCTGATGATCTCGGCCGATTCATTCGACACAATGGTGCGCGTGACCTTGTCCCAGAGGACGGGCACGGTGACCCGAGAGGTGCAGTGCGGGTCCGCGAGCGTGTAGATCTCGTGCATTTGCCTGACGCCATTGATGCCGTCCGGTATGACACCTGGACCCGGATCGAAGGTCCACCCCTGTTCGAGCATGAGCCAATGCACGACCGACACGCCGATCATGTGCTCGAGGCCCTTCAGCGCGCGCATGATCAGCGTGCGGTGGGCCCAAGGACAGGCCAGCGAGACATAGAGATGATAGCGGCCGATTTCCGGTTTGAAACGCGCATCCGCGTCGTCCTCGATCCAGTGGCGAAAGACAGAGGGCGGGCGCTGCAGGGCGCCATCCCGGATCATCACTTCGATACCGCTGCGATGCCAGACGCCGTCGATGAGTTCACCCATGGGATTCACTCCTGCGCTCGGTATTGACCAGCGGAGCCACCCCGGTCCCGATCAGTTCGATGGAACGCTGCATCGCGTCGGTCTCCAGCATTGCCGAACTCATTTGGAACGTGACGCGGGAAACACCGCCTAGCGCCTTGCTTGCCGCGAGAATCTTTTCGGCGACGGTCTCCGGGTCGCCGATCAGGAACGCGCCTTCAGGCGAGCACATGGCTTCGAACTGATCACGGGTCGCGGGTGGCCAACCGCGCTCCCGCCCAAGCTCGGTGAACCAATGCGCCCAACCTGGAAAGAAGGCGTCCTTCGCCGCTCGCACGGTGCCTCCGACAAACCCGACGGCATGTACGCCAACTTTGAGCGCATCGGACGAGTGGCCGGCTTTGTGGCCGGCTTGTCTGTAGAGGTCGACGAGGGGACGGAAACGCTCGAAGCTTCCCCCGATGATAGCGATCATCAGGGGCAGACCGAGCGCGCCCGCCCGCATGAACGATTGCGGCGTACCGCCGACACCAAGCCAGATCGGCAATTTCTCTTGCTGCGGTCGAGGAAAAACGCCCTGGCCGCTGAGCGGTGCGCGGAAACGGCCGCGCCACGTCACGTGAGTCTCTTCGCGCAACCTAACCAGCAGGTCGAGCTTCTCCGCAAACAGCGCGTCATAATCGTTCATCGAGAAACCAAAGAGCGGATAAGCTTCGACGGACGATCCTCGCCCAACGACGATTTCGGCACGCCCTTTGGAGATAAGGTCGAGGGTCGCAAAGTCCTGGAACACGCGTACCGGATCGTCCGCGCTTAATACTGTAACGGCACTCGTCAAGCGGATGCGCTTTGTGCGAGCGGCCGCGGCAGCTAGGATTACCGCTGGCGCCGAATCGAGGAATTCCTTTCGGTGATGTTCGCCGATACCGAATACATCGAGTCCGACCTGATCCGCCGTCTCGATCTCGGCCAGCAGATCTTCCATCCGCCGCTCGGGCGGCGTTGTTCTGCCGGTCAGCGGGTCAGCTATGGTCGCGACAAAGCTGTCGATGCCGATTTCCATCGCGCTGCGTCAGCCTTTCGCGTGTCGGGCGTCGATGCTGAAAGATCCCCCGCCGAACGCCGTGATCTGCAACAAGCCGCCGATCATCGCGATGTTCTTGAGGAAATGGATCATTTGGTTCTGATCCGCGAAGTTGTTGTGGAAGAACAATGCCGTGGCCAGGTAAACGCCGCGACTACCAAGCTGACGATGCGGGCTTGATAGCCGACGAGCAGCAGGACACCGCCGCCCACTTCGACAACAATCGCGATCACGTAGCCGAGCAATGGTGCGGGAAGACCCACGGACGCGATATAGCCCTGTGTCACGGTAGGGGCCGCGATCTTGCTTAGCCCACTGAGAATAAATACGGCTGCGATCAGCAACCGGCCGATGGCGGAAAAGGCTGTCGTTTGGGTCACGTCTGTAGGTCCCGTTGCTCCAGCGATATTTCATTGATGTCTTATGCAGCGAGCGTTTCGATCTGCGCTTTTGCCTGCGCGACCGAGGCGGCTTTTGCTTCTTCGCCTAGATTGAGGCCCTCAGCGCGAATGATCGTGACGTCCGTAAGGCCGATAAAGCCCAGAACGCCGAGCAAGTAGCTCTCCTGATGCTCGAGAACGGCGGCCGGGCTTTCGCCGGTATAGATGCCGCCCCGCGTGGACGCGACGAAGACCTTCTTTCCCTTTAGCAGGCCCTCGGGCCCGTTTGCGCCGTACTGAAACGTGCGGCCGGCGACGCACACTCGGTCGATCCAGCCTTTCAGTTGGGAGGGGACGGAAAAGTTGTACATGGGAGAGCCGATCACGATGATATCGGCGGCGAAGAGATCGTCGACGTACGCGCCTCCAACTGCCAAGTCCTGGCCGAGGGCCGGATTGCTGACCTCACCACCTTGAAACACTGCCAGATGCGCATCCGAGAGGTGCAGGCTCGCGTCGACTACCAGGTCGCGACGGATAATGCGTGCGTCAGGGTGAAGCGCCTGTTGCTTCGCCACGATGGCGGCAGTGAGAGCGCGGCTGACCGAATAACCGCCGAGAATGCTGGAATCTATGTGAAGGATTGTCGACATGAGAAAATTCTCCAAGTTGTGCGGCGTGTGAAAGCCCTTTGAGCCGCTGGCATGCCTGGCTAACTGACACGATTGCCTAATCGGCAAAACTGGGTATATTCCGATGCAATCCATCGCCACGACCGATGGAAGGTGACTTCTATGCTCGATGGGGTATCGCTCGATCAACTACGAATCTTCATTGCGGCCACCGATGAACGCAGCTTTTCGGCGGCGGCTGCGGCGGGCTCAATCTGTCATTAGCAAAACGGTGAGCGGACTGGAGACGCAGCTCGGAGTCACCCTGTTCGATCGCTCAGGTCCTCGGCTTGACGACAAACATCTCCGCAACAGCGCGAAGCAGTCGAAAAACTCGGCAAACTCGTTGTCCTGATGGGGGACCAATGCGAGCAATTGGTCGGCAAGACCAACGACGCCATCGACGATTCGGTGGAGGAGCGAGAACAATTCGTCCATCTCGCCGGTATCGGCCTTACGACCGAGTTCATTTTCCACGAACTCGATCGCGCGGTCGGACATACGATCGAACTGCTTGCAGATCTCGATGGCCGATCTCAGAAGTCCGCTCTTGAGGCTCTTGAGGTCCAACTACACACCCTTCAGAAGCGAGTGGCGGCCTTCGACGAACTTGCCGGCGAGAAGCGGCAGACGAAATCGACCTTCGATCTGGGCGACGCGGTTCGCCTCGTCCTGGAGAACCACGAAAATCAATTCAGGCGCCACTCGATCAAGGTGCACTTCGATTTCGACGGTAGCCGCCCTTCTCCATCGCGCGAACGGCGGCGCGATTGCAATCGAAGGCCCCGTTGACGTTAACATCGAAGACTATCCAATTCCATCGTGCCACAGGGCCTTGATCAGCGAACCGCTGCGGCCACGGAACACGAAGACATCTCCAGCGAACGGATCACGACCAAGGCTTTCCTGCACCAATAATGACAAGCCCTGCATGCCCTTGCGCATGTCGGTGCGGCCGGTCGCAATCCAGATCCGTGCGCTCGAAGAGATCGGGATCATCGACGCTCCAGAACCTGCAGCACCCGCGCCAGGGCCGCCGCATCGACGCCGGCATCGACAATCACCCGACGATCCCTGCCAACAATGATCACCATCTGCCCGATCGGCGGGCTGGCAGCAACCGACGCCTCGACCTCAGCCGCAAGAACGACCCGCGCAAAGCTGGATTGCTCGCTTTGAGCGCTGATCGGCTCGCGACTGAACGCGCGCCGCCATGTCATCAGCAACGAACGGGATATGCCATGGCGTCGTGCTGTCGACGATATCGCGCGCGGAGCTTCAAAGCTCTCGGCCACAATCCGCAGCTTCTCCTCATCCGACCAGCGCCGTCGCCGACCAGTCTCGACCACCTCAAGCCGTTCAAGCCGAGTACTGCGCTTATGGCTGTCCATAAGGACTGTTACGCAACAATTGCGCTAATCCAACAAGGCGGTCCTCGCCGGAGGCAGACGATACAAAACGCGACATTTGCCACCAATATGACCACGGCTCGGTCCTGATTGCGGTGACCAGCACGTTGCCGTCCTTTTATTGCGGCGAGCGCGATCATCACAAACCGCGACGATTAACATTCTCGTCTTCGATACGATTTACCTTCGTTATCTGGACTTTGAAGTGTCACGTACACGGTTTCAGCGATCACCTTTCTCCGCGCAACGGACTGCCGAAGCCCGCAGAGGACTCCATATACGAAGTTCACGGTGGCGTCGTCGGCGTAGAGCGCTCGCCACGCCGAGAAGTCCGCCAGCAGGACTTCCGTGCGTCATTGCCTGTTCTTTCGATATGGGCGTCGTTCAGGCCGCGCCAAACCACGACAAATGCGTGCGATATGGGAACCCAATTCTTCCTATGCGATGGAATGTCCGACAATCCCTCGCACCTATCTTTCCCAAAGAGTATCCGACCGATTGGTGTAGATTGCAGAACGCTTGCAGGCCTATCAATGGGAACTGACTCATCAGTATCCTTACGTTAGCTAGGATAAAAGCTCACCGTTCAGGCCCGAACTTCAAAGCGGGACTTTGGATTGATTGTGCGAAATCAAACGACCATCGAGTCGTAGTTGACCAGAATCGAGAAGGTCAGCGCGAGCTGTTTCCACGACCTCGCGCAATTGCGCGCTAGTCGCAACAAAGCTGAATAGCCTAGCCACGGCTTTGGTTAGTGACGTCTGCCCTGCACTATAGTTCTCTGCTGCCACCGGACTGATAGCCACCTTAATTTCATCTAGCGGTAGATATTCTGGCCCGCAAGGAGATCGAGCGTCGGTGGTCTGCTGCCGAAATCATCCCTCGCACACCAAGCACGTTGGTCGGCAGCGAGCGTCTGTTTGCAAGTCTCTTCGCCTGCGCGCACATTGCCGCCGTGAGGCCTTAATCTCCAACGGCTCATTTGCGTTGTCGAAAAACTCGACCGGCTTGCACCATTGGTACAGACGGCCGTGATGTTCGCGGCATCACCAGCGCCGATCGGGATATTCTTGACCAACGCGCCCGCCGTGGGGCCAGGACAGCGTAGTCGGCGATTTGGTCCAAAATGCTGTGGCTAGGTAGTCAATTCACCTGGGCGGAACGCCGCGTGGCCGTGTGGTCTCAACTGGTCTGTGGGTTCGTGGAGCCGCACTTGTCGTGATGATCGATGGAGTTTGTCGATTTGCGCGATATGCCGAGCGCCTTCACGCTGTTGATGAACTCCGCCGGGCTCTGGGTCTGCACACCATTCGCGACTCCGGCCTGGTGATCAACGAAGAGCACCATCGCTTCGCTTGCAGTGAGTCGGCCGTATGTTCATGTAGTCCTGTCTACTCATGGTAGCACTGCGAAATAGCATTCTGTTAGTCAAGGACTCTCGCCCAGCGGGGCGGCTCAGCCGTGTAAATCTTCGCCTCCACCGACATGCCGGGAGATATCCAGCGGAGCGCTTCCCCCGGATCGTCAAAGGTGATTTTAACCGGTACGCGCTGAACGACCTTAACGAAATTCCCGGTCGCGTTCTCGGGTGGGAGCAGTGCAAACTGCGATCCCGTGCCGCGCTGAAGGCTGTCGACGCGTCCCTCGAGTCGAAGGCCGGGGAAGGCGTCAACCCGGATCGTTGCGCGCTGGCCCGGACGAACGTCGGCCAGCTGCGTTTCCTTGAAATTCGCGGTGATATAGAGCGTATCCGGAACGATTGAGAACAACGTCTGCCCAGGCTGCACGTAGTTGCCCGCTTCCACCGTCTTGTTCGCAACACTGCCACCCTCCGTGGCACGGATTTGGGTGTAGGACAGGCTGAGCCGCGCCTGCGCCAAAGCTGCATGCTGGCGTTCGATTGTGGCCTTTGCCTGAACCAGCTGGGTCTGAAGCACAGCCTGATGGGCGCGTGCGGCATCGAGCGCCGCGAGGTCGTGTTGCCAGGTGGCCCGGCGTTGGCCTACGTCCGATTCCGCCTGCTGCAGGCGTTCGACCGTTCCGGAGCCCGTCGTCGCGAGCGACTTGTAGCGATCCAGCTGCTGCTGCGCGAAATCGAGCACTGCCTGGTCACCGTCGACAGCCGATTGGCTTTCGGCGACGATGGCTTGCTGCT
Source organism: Bradyrhizobium genosp. P (assembly GCF_049949265.1). Lineage (NCBI taxonomy): Bacteria > Pseudomonadati > Pseudomonadota > Alphaproteobacteria > Hyphomicrobiales > Nitrobacteraceae > Bradyrhizobium > Bradyrhizobium genosp. P. The sequence goes on from NZ_CP188195.1 coordinate 8,732,949, forward strand.
CCTTGATCTGCGCTTCGATATTCGACGCATTTGCCTCCGCGCTCTTCAAGTCCGCATTGGCCATATCTACGGCAACCGCGAAGTCCCTTTGATCTAGCTCGATAAGCAAATCATCACGAGCGACTTTCGAATTGTCGTTGACATGCAATCTGGAAACATAGGCGGCAACCTTGGGCACGATCGAAACCACATGCGCGTTCACGTACGCGTCGTCGGTGCTGACCTGCCAGAAGCCTGGCACATAGAAGTAAAGTCCGACAGCCACGACTAGGAAGAGAATGGCGCTCGTCACAAGGGGTCTCCGGCTCGGCCGGACGTCATGCGATGACGGCGCTCTGCCGGCTGCTGCGGGCGGTACTGGTGGGCTGGATGTTTCCCTGAGGACGGTCTGATCGCTCATAGCGGTTTATTTCTACTCTTGAATTGGGAGTCTCATTTCTTCGTCGCCCCAGGCGTCGGCGGTATGATCGGCACCAAACAGAGCGTGATGAAGCCGATCAGGGCCATGAACAGAAAGGCGTCCGCATAGGCCAATGTCGCGGCCTCGCGGCCACCGACCTCGGCAAGCAATTTGGTCGCGACATCATGGCTCTTCAGAGCCGAATAGCCGCCGCGCGCGGCGACCATGTTCGACGCCGTCGTCATCCAGTGCTGCACGACCTGGCTCGATGCTCGCAAATGATCGAACAGGCGCGCGGAATGCAGCGTTTCGCGCCGTTCGACCAGAATCGTAATCACGGCGACGCCAAGGGCCGCGCCGAATTGGCGGAACGTCATATAGAGCGAAACACCGTCGAGAAGCTTTTGCTGTTCAATCCGGGCAACGGTCCCGCTGCCGACGGACGGCAGCAGCGATGAAAGGCACAAGGCATAGAGAACCAGCGGCAGATAGAAATAATAGGCCGGCGTGTCCGTGGTCAGGAATCGATTGATCAGCAGCATCGACGCGATCAGGCAAACCAGCGCGCCGCAAATCGTCTTGCGCTGACCGTAGCGCGCCACGACGCCGACGACCAAAGGACGGACCGCTGCTGCCGTCAAAGCATAGACTGCCATGACCCGGCCGGTTTCCGTCGCGCTCAGCGGGTGCGAGGCGACGTTGCGCAGAAACTCGGGAAGCATATAGAGGCTGCCGGAAAGGATCATGCCGGTGAAAATGCCGATCAGGGCGGACGACAGCACATAGCGATCGAACAGGAGCTCAAGGCCAAGCAGTGGCGCGGGGTTGCGCGGGCTGGTCTGCCAGATCGCAAACAGGATCAAGGCGGTCGCGCCTAGCCAGGCGAGCATGCGGATCCGCGGCGATCCAAACCAGTCGTCGATCTGGCCGCGGCTGAGGATGATTTGCAGCGAGACCAGCGTCACGACGATCAGGATGATGCCCAGCCAGTCGGTCGGCCGTTCCGAGCTTGTCACGGGCAGATCTGGAAAATAGCGCAGCAGCAGCCAAATGGCGATGGCCGCGTAGGCAAGGTTTGGAACACAGATCAGCCGCCAGCTCACATGATCGGTGATATAGCCGCTGAACAGCATCCCGAAGGCACTGGACAGATAAAGCATGGTGGAGACACGCATCAGCGATTCGCTGCGCATCGGCTTTGGCAAAAGCATGTAGACGGTGCCACGCCACCAGACGACCAGGCCCGCCCCCGCCAACCCCTGGAAGGCACGCGCAACCAGCATGGTCTCGAAGCTGTCTGCCGTCGCACTGACGACCGAAGACGCGGCAAACAGCACGACCGAGCCGATCAAATAGCTCTTGTGGCCAATGTAGCCTGCGAGCCAGACACAGACCGGCACGCCCAGGAACAGCGCCGAGCTGTAGACGGTGAGACTCCAGCTCGCTTCGTCGCCCGAGACGCCGAAGCTGCCGGTGATATCGGTCAGACAAAGGTTGATGCTGTCGGCAGTGTAGAATTCCATGCCGGTCGTAAAGCCCAGCCCCAGCAACAGCATGTTGAGGTGCCGCGGGGAAAAGGCCGACATTGCCGGGGTGTGGGGCGAGGTGTCAACTGCTGTTGATGGGGTCAGCTCGGTCATCGCACAACGTCATCCCTGCAAATCGTACCAGGCCACTAGAATGAATGCGCCAACAAGGCCAAGATGCTCGAAGAATGAATTCTCGGTCGCATATCGTTTCGCAAGTGGCGCATCCCAGAAGCGGTTCGCCACAAACGTCGCGGCCAAGGTGAAGGCTCCCAGCATCAGCGCGCCTGCCCAACGGAAGAGGCCGCTCAGCACCAGCAGCGATGCTCCAATCTCCATCGCGATCACCATGATGGCAAGCGGGGTCAGCGGCCTCAAGCCGAATTGCTTCATTTCGTCGAGCGCAGCGCGGAAGTCGAGGCCCTTGGTGAAACCACCTTGCAGATAGGCGCTACACAGGCAGAGCAAGGCTATCCAGTGCAGCGCAGGCGTGCAGAACAAGGGCGCCAGCTTGGCGACGATCGCTGCGTTGAGCGTATAGAGCCAGCTCATCGCAACCTCGCTAAAGGCTATTCGCGAGTAAAAATGATCTCCTATTGCAGCAGCAGATCGACTTTCGAGTCATGCCCTTCGTCAACCGGCCGATCAGAACGATGAGCGTCATTTCGTGCCTTCCGTTTGACGCCGCGCCCCAATTGGTCAGGCGGGGCGGCGGTGTTTCACCGTGAAGCGATTTGAAGAATTGATCGAATTGACACGGATACACCCGAAAAGATCGCGATCGATGCCAGATAGAGGCCCACGAACCAAAGCAAATCTTTTCGCCACCCGCTCATGATTCCCAGCCCTCCTCGGGAGTCTTCCCGCGGAACACGTGATATGCGAATGCCGAATACGCCAGTACGATTGGCGTGACGACGACCGCTCCCGCCAGCATGAATACGTGACTCAGCGTCGCCGAAGCGGCCTCCCACAGCGATAGCTGGAAGGGTACGATGTATGGGAAAATCACAATTGCGAGTCCCGCGACGCCGCAAGCGAACAGGATCAAGCCCTGCAGGAACGGGCGAATTGCGGGCTCTCGTCCGACCGAGCGAAGGAGGACCGCCACCACCACGAAAAACACACTGGTGATCATCCCAAGAACAACTGGATACGCGGCCCAAGCTGCTTGAACCCGGGGCTGCACCAGGATCCCGGCGATACAGGTGACGACGGCAAGCCCCGCAAATATCGGCGTACCGACCGACAGGCTGGTTTCAGCAAAGTGCTGCAATTTGGCGCTTGCTTTTAAATGAAGCCAACCCGCTCCCAGCACCACGTAACCTGAAAGCACCGCGACGGCGGTGAGCGCACAAAACGGGCGGAACACATCGAAGACGCTTCCCGAGAAATGTTCGCCGGTGACGGCGACACCTTGTATCAACGCGCCGACGATCAAGCCCTGGAAGAGCGCGGCCAATATAGAGCCGATGCCGAACGCGACATCCCAGATCCGGCGCCCACGGTCGACCTGATAGCGGAACTCGAATGACACGCCGCGAAGTCCCAAACTCAACAACATCGCGATGAGGGGAATATAGAAGGCGGGCAGCAAGATGCCGTAAGCGATCGGGAAACCCGCCAGAAGGCCGACACCCGCCATAATCAACCAGGTTTCGTTGCCGTCCCAGGTCGGCGTGATCGAATCGACCATGCGATCACGCAGTGTCTCGTCGGGTTGGAAGAGTAGCAACGCACCGACACCGAGATCGAATCCGTCTAGTAACACGTACAGCGTCATGGCGAAGGCAATGAAAAGCGCTGAAAGGAGAGGTAAGTCCATAGCAGCTACTCCGCGGGCACGATGTTAATAACCGCGGGACTCAGTGCCGGCTTCAGCGAGCCGGTCGGTTCTGCATATTCAGATGCATGCTTCGGACCGCGTCGGATGAACCGCACCGTGAAAACGAGAAATGCAGCCATGAACAGCGTGTAGATGCAGACAAATGCAATCAATGTCGAAAGCAGGACGTTCGCAGGCACCGGCGAGACGGCGTCGGCCGTTCTCAGCATACCCCAGATGACCCAGGGTTGCCGACCGGTTTCGGCAACGTACCAGCCGCCCAAGGTTGCGAAGATGCCTGATGGCGTCATCGCTACCAGCGCCCTCAGGAACCATCGGGTGGTGCAGAGCCTTCCCAAATAGCGCAGCCACAGAGAGGCAACGGCGATCCCGAACATGAGAATGGCCGTCCCATACATGACTCGGAAGCCATAGAAAACCAGCCCCATGGAGGGCTGCCGCTCGACCGGCGTGTTGGAGAGACCGTCGACCTCCCCGTTCAGGCTGTGAGTAAGCCAGATACTTCCCAGGTACGGTATGCCCAGCGCAAATCGGTTGCGCTGCTTCTCCTGGTCTGGAACGATAATCCAATAATACGGAGCGGGAGAGTCCGACTTTTTCTCCCAAAATCCTTCAGCTGCCTGCATCTTCGAAGGCTGCAGCTCCAGCATTTTTCCGTAAAGAATGTCGCCGAGAAAGACCTGACAGGCGATCAAAACAGTCGCGAAGGCGGTTCCCAAGGAAACAGTGCGTCGCCCAAAATCAAGATGTTCGCCGCGGAGCAGATACCAGGCGCCTATACCCGCAACCAGGAACGATCCGGTGATATAGGCCGCCGCCAGCATATGCGGCAGACGGTACAGCCAGGAAGGGTTGACGATAACGCGGAGCCAATCGGTAACCACCACCCTTCCGTTCTCGACGCTGACCCCATCGGGTGACTGCATCCAGCTATTCGCCGACAAGATCCATGATGCCGACAGCAAGGTGCCCAGGGCGACCATGCATGTCGCAAAGAAGTGCAGCCTCGGGCCGACGCGGTTGAGGCCGAATAGCATGATGCCCAAAAACCCGGCCTCGAGAAAAAACGAAGTTAGAACTTCCAAGGCTATCATGGGGCCGATGGCTGGACCCGCCATCTGGCCGAATTTGGCAAAGCCCAGACCGAATTCGAACGACAACACGATCCCCGTCACGACGCCGACGCCGAAGCCCATGGCGAAAATGCCGAGCCAGAACCGGTAGATCTGGAGATAGAGTGGATCTTTGGTCTTGAGCCATAACCCCTCGACAATAGCCAGGAATGCCGCAAGCCCGATCGACATCGTCGGAAAAATGATGTGGAAGCTCACGGTGAACGCGAATTGAACACGCGCCAAAAGTTCGGAATCGATCGTCATCGTCCTGCATCCGGAAGTTGCTTCGAGTTGAAAATCCAAATAGCCACGGCGATGAATGCCGCCAACGAGGCTAGGGACACGGACAGGCCGAATACGCCGATGATCCCGAAGAAGAACCCGACGCCCGCGAGAGCGACGACACAATTCTTGATCAAACCCGTGTAACCCATCGCTTCCTTCCGTTGCTCCTCAGCGAAGTGCTCGTCGGCAAGCTCCAAGGTCTACCAACGTCTGTCATACGGCCCAGCAGGCGCAGCCCAGTGCGCCCCAGAAGCTCTTCAGGTCGGAGATCGGCAGACGTTTAGACCATGCTCGCGCGTGATCGTGACCGTGAATATCGCAGAGGTTTCCGCACCCGCATGCCTGCATGGTACGTGCGCTTACGGCTTGCGCCTTACCATCATCGGCTCCGACCCAGTTTCCGTAGCCGCCAAAGTTGCGCACGGGCGACCAATCTGGCATGGCTGGCGGCGGCGCAGATGTATCGAGCGATTTGAAGAGTCCGGCTCCATAGACTATCCGCCCGCCGACGATCGTCAGTTCGCTCGTCGTGTCGGCGATCGCGCTCTCCGCGCACGAGAAGAAATCCCGATCCGGAACGATCAGATCGGCGAACTGTCCAACTTCGATACGTCCCTTCTTTCCTTCTTCTTTGGAAAACCAAGTGACGTTCTCCGTCCACATCCGCAAGGCCGTGTCGCGGTCTAGACAATTGCGCCGCGGATAGATCCCGAGGCCGCCCACGGTTCTACCGGTGACAAGCCAAGCCAGACCGACCCAAGGATTGTAAGAAGCCACGCGCGTAGCGTCGGTGCCGGCCGAGATCTTCACGCCCCTGTCGATGATCTTCTTGATCGGTGGAGTCGCCTCCGCGGCTCCGACGCCGTAACGCTCGACGAAATATTCGCCCTGATACGCCATGCGGTGTTGAACGGCGATACCACCGCCAAGCGCTGCGATCCGATCTATGGATTGGTCCGAGATCGTCTCCGCGTGGTCGAAAAACCAGTGTAGCCCGCTCAGCGGCGTATCCTGATTGACCTTCTCGAAGACGTCCAGCGCTCGCGAGATCGTCTCGTCGTACGTCGCGTGCAGCCGCCAAGGCCACTGATTTTGGACGAGGATACGGACGACTTCCTCGAGTTCACGCTCCATCTCCGCAGGCATGTCGGGGCGCGGCACACGAAAATCCTCGAAGTCGGCCGCCGAGAACACCAGCATCTCGCCGGCTCCGTTATGACGAAAGTAGTCGGTGCCCTGCTTATAGCGCGATGTGCTGGTCCAATTCAGGAAGTCGGTCTTCTCGCCCTTCGGCTTTTGGGTGAATAAATTGTAGGCGAGGCGGATCGTCAACTGACCTTCGTCGCTGAGCTTCTGGATGACCGCGTAGTCCTCAGGATAGATTTGGGAGCCACCACCAGCGTCGATCGCCCCCGTTACGCCGAGCCGGTTCAATTCGCGCATGAAATGTCGGGTCGAATTGATCTGATACTCGAAGGGGAGCTTCGGTCCCTTGGCGAGCGCGGTATAGAGGATATTTGCGTTGGGCTTGGCCAGCAAAAGACCGGTCGGATTGCCGTTCGCGTCGCGCGCTATCTCCCCGCCTGGCGGCTCCGGCGTATCCTTTGTGTACCCGACTGCGCGAAGAGCGGCGCCGTTCAACATGGCACGATCGTAAAGATGCAAGATGAAGACCGGAGTGTCGGGCGCCGCCACGTTCAATTCTTCGATTGTGGGCAGGCGTTTCTCGACGAACTGATGTTCAGTGAACCCACCTACCACTCGGACCCACTGCGGAGGTGGCGTGATCGCTACCTGCTTCTTGAGCATAGCCATCGCGTCGGCCAACGACCACACTCCGTCCCACCGCAGCTCCATATTGAAATTCAGGCCGCCGCGGATGATGTGCAGATGGTTGTCGATCAGGCCCGGCAGCACACGGCGACCCTTGAGGTCGATGACCCTGGCGCCGGTGCCGGCAAGAGCGAAGACTTCGTGGTCGGAGCCGACCGCGACGAACTTTCCGTCCTTGATCGCCACCGCGCTGGCCGCCGGCTTGGAACGATTCAGCGTTGCGATAAGTCCGTTATGCAATACCAGGTCTGACAGCTCGGCAGTCATGACAGCTTCCTTTCGTTCACGTCGGCGACGGTAACGAGCCTTGCACCGTACCGCCCCGAAAGTACGCCAGGTGATTGATGATCTGGGTTACCGCGCAAGCGCTCCCAAACGATGTTCCCGAAAGCAGATGCCTTCCGAAAAGCAGCTGTCTTCCGATCGGACTCACCGGCTCGCCCGCCAAGATGCCCAACAATCCGATTAGAGCGACCAGCGGCGGAGCCGGTGAGCGGACCGACAAAAGACTGCAGATGATTCCGACGAGAACCACTTTTCATGACATGCGCCTCGGCGCCCGCCTTGGAACAAGAACGTTGCTGCGGACCACCAAATGAAGCGAAACTTTCACTTCGCCGGGTTTGGCCCAATACGCTGGCCATGCTTGACGCGCTCCGGCGCCTTGTGCACGTGCGTATAGGCATAGTCCACGCCCATGCCGTATGCTCCTGAATGCTCCTTCACGATGCCCATCACTGCATCGTAGGTCTCTCGGCGCGCCCAATCGCGCTGCCACTCGAGCAGTACCTGCTGCCACGTCATCGGTACCATGCCGGCTTGAACCATCCGATCCATCGCGAACTTTTGCGCGTCTGCCGACGTGGCGCCTGACGCGTCCGCGACTATGTACATTTCGTAATCAGTGTCGTGCAGGCAACTGAGGGCGAAGGTGTTAACGCAAACCTCCGTCCAGAGGCCCGCGGCGACGATCTTCTTACGGCCGCCCGCTGCATGCTTGGCCAACGCGTCGCGGACGTTCTGATCGTCCCACGAATTCATGGAACTTCGTTCGAGGATTTGATTCTCGGGAAACACCGCAAGCAATTCGGGATAGGTATTGCCGGAGAAGGCGTCGGATTCGACCGTCGTGATGGTCGTGGGGATCCCAAAGACTTTCGCAGCCTTAGCCAGGCCGACGACATTGTTCTTCAATGTCTGTCGATCGATGGATTGCACGCCAAATGCCATCTGAGGCTGTTGGTCGATGAATATGACCTGACAGTTTTTCGGGGTCAGAACTTCCAGATATTTCGACATCGTGTTCTCCTTCAGGATCTTGAAGCCAATGAAATGAACTTTCGGCGAGAATCTCATCCACCTGCGCCGGAGCGCTTTGCAGCCTGCCTGCGCGCTACTTCGGCGGCGGTTATCCCTTCAAGCGCCAGTCCGTAGCCGGTTCCTTCGTCGATAAGCCGTCGGAGCCTCTGTGTGAGGGCGATCCGAGTATAGCTGCTTGTCAGCGGCGGCATCTTCGCGATACCTTCGGCTATCTCGTGCGCGCGAGCAAGCAAGCCGGTTGCCGGTACGATCTCGTTGACCACGCCCCACTCTTTCGCGGTCTTGGCGTCGAGCTTCTGTCCAGTCAGAAGGAAGTAGCGGCCTCGGATCGAGCCAATCACTTCCGGCCAGAGAAGGTGCATGCCGTCACCTGGGGTGATGCCGAACTCCGGATGAGGAAAATCCTGAAATACGGTTTCAGGTGTCGCAATTATGATGTCGGTGAGCAGGGCATATTCACTGTGAAGCAGGACCGGCCCGTTGATGGCTGTGATCATTGGGACCTCGATGTCCAGTATATTCATAAGAACCTTTTTGCCCTCGCGATAGATCTTGTCGTAGCCCATCGGCGTGAAGAAATCGAAGCCGTCTTGGGTAATTGAATCCATGAACGCGTCGCCAGCTCCTGTCAGGATCACGACCCGGTTTTCTCTGTCCTCTCCGATCGTATGAAACAGGTCGACAAACTGTTCGTGCGTGAAACCATTGAAGACGAGCTTGTCCCCGTTCGTATGCAGTACGACCTCCAGTACGCCGCTATCTGAACGCGTGAGGCGTGCGTTCGGGAAAGAGTTGCGGTAATCTTCGAAGGGTGACATTTGAGTTCTCCAGTATGGTTCGAACCAACTCCGATGTTCGGTGCTCTATCGGTCGGAACCGCTCGCCAAATGCAGCGAACTCGAAAGAACTATCGACCGGTGTAACGCGACTTGATATGCGCTTTTTTGCTCTGGTCTTCAGAGCGACGCGCTGTCAAGGTAGATCGAAATTTCGTCCACCGCGCGCGTCGGCTGTCTTCCTCGAGGCAGTTCGATGAGCCTTCGCGACGGGGACGTCATGGGGTCCGGATTGAATTTCCTTGTGGCTTCGAAGGCCCAATTCGAGTTCTGCAAGTGTTGCAACTCGGAACTCATTCGGATGCCAAGTCCAGCATGTTCGTGCGCGCCGTGAATGACTTGGAGTGGCTGGTGAAGGTCGTGACCTGCTATGGCTGGCAGAACCGCCTTAATATTCGCGCCACTCTGGTGCCTGACTAGTGGCCGTCAGACTCCACGATAAAGGCACACCAGCGGACGTCCGAAAACTCGCGTTACGTTCTTCCGTCTCGATATGGTCGCTCGCGTTGTGCATGCGCGTTTCTCCTGAGATAGGTAATCTCGAAAGATTGCAAGGCGCAAGGTGGAGCGGTCGGCGCGAGAAAGCGAGTTAAACGTTCTAAAACGTTGTTAATCGTGTTGGGCAGTGCACGCACGACCGTGCGTAGCTTCAGAGAGAGGGAACCTAACGAGCCAAGCCAGCCGAAACGAGCGTCAGGACGAGGCCGCGCTGATGGAGGTTGCCCAGCGCCGCAGCAATGCTGATCGCAAGCTGCAAAAAGCGTCTGGCCTCCATCGGTCTGGTTAAGTGCAGCTTGAGCGGCTCACCGCCGGGATCCTCGATCACCAACCGCGATCTCGTCGATCGAAAGGGTGGTGCCGACTTGATGCAGCCGGGCGGCTTTCATAGTGGCCATGTGGTTTCCTTCCCTGATGGTCTGTGACGGTGACTGGCGCGCAATACGGCGTCGCGCTCCGACCGGTAGGGTCGTCGCTTGGATCGTCGGTCCGCGTTGCGAAGTTCGAGCGCGCTGTCGGCTGGGCCGATAGCTTCGCTCGTCAACCCGTTTCAGTTCTGCTGCAGTCATCGTTTCCTCCACGCGCTCGGCGGCGCTTTTTCTTCTTGCTCTGACTATCGAACGAGCCGGCCTAGGCCACAACGCATTCCCGCAAACTGTTCGCGATGCGAACATGGCGAAGCGCCCGGCTAGTAGGTCGCTCGCCCGCCCGAGAGGTCGAATACGGCGCCAGTGCTGAACGAGCACTCCTCGCTCGCGAGCCAGCAGACCAGCGATGTCGCCTCTTCGATCGTCCCGAACCGTCCGAGCGGAATCTTCGAAAGCATGAACTCGATGTGCTGGGCCGTCATTTGGTCGAACAAGGACGTCTTTATCGCCGCCGGCGTGATGCAGTTGACGCGGATCCCGGTCGCGGCTGTTTCCTTGCCGAGAGATTTAGTGAGCGCGATCACGGCCGCCTTAGACGCGCTGTAGGCCGAAGCGTTCGGGTTGCCTTCCTTTCCCGCTACGGAGGCGACGTTGACGATACGACCGTAGCCGCCGTCCATCGCACGGACGGCAGCGCGGTTGCAGTAGAAGGCGCCGTTGACATTGACATCGAAGACTTTGCGCCAATCGCTGCTCGGATAGTCCTTCACGGCAGTGTTCGGCCCCGTGATGCCGGCGCTGGCGACCAGAATGTCGAGCCGGCCGCCAAGGCCGTCGATGCTCCGCCGCATGGCGGCATCGACGGCGTCTTCGGCCGCGATGTCGACCTGCTGCGTATCCGCGGCGCCGGCTTCCGCCGCTGCGGAGACAAGAGCGGAGGCATTCAAGTCCCACATGGAGACGCGGGCGCCTTCGGCCGCCAGGCGACGCGCCACGTCGCGACCGATACCGGACGCCGCGCCGGTGACGACCGCCGTTCGACCTTCGAACCTCTTGCCGTAGACGCTCACGTCCGCGTCTCCGGACCGGGCGACCATTCGCGGGTTTGCTGACGCTGTGTGCCGACCCCCTCAATCCAGAGCGTCATCACGTCGCCCGGCTTGAGGTAGATCGCCTCGGGCTTCTTGCCCATGCCGACGCCGGGCGGCGTCCCCGTCGCGATGATGTCGCCGGGCATCAGGGTCATAAAGCGGCTGACGTAGCTGACGATCTCGGCGCAGTCGAAGATCATGGTACGGGTGTTACCCGACTGCATGCGTTGCCCGTTGACGTCGAGCCAGACCTCGAGCGCCTGTGGGTCGGGGACCTCATCCGTCGTCACCAGCCACGGCGCCACAGGCTCGAAGCTGTCGCAGCCTTTTCCTTTGTCCCACGTGCCGCCACGTTCCATCTGGTACTCGTGCTCGCTGACGTCGTTCACGACGCAGTAGCCGGCGACGTGGGCGAGTGCATCAGCGCGCTCTACGTAGGAAGCTCGCGTGCCGATCACGATCCCGAGCTCCACTTCCCAGTCCGACTTCTTCGAACCTTTCGGCAGAACGACATCGTCGTTTGGTCCGCTGAGCGAGGTGATCGCCTTCTGAAACACGATGGGCTCGGAGGGCTGCGGAAGGTTCGCCTCGGCAGCATGATCGGCATAGTTCAGACCGATCGCGATGAATTTTCCGACACCGGCGACCGGCACGCCCAACCGCGGCTCCCCGGTGACGAGCGGCAATTCGGATGGTGCGATGGCTGCGATCTTCTGCAGCGTTGAACGAGACAGATTGGCGGGCGTGATGTCCGCGACGACACCGGACAGGTCGCGCAGCCTTCCCTGATCGTCGAAGAGCCCCGGCTTTTCGGCGCCGGGATTGCCAAAGCGGACGAGCTTCATCTGGTGTTCCTTTGGTGCGTAGCGTTAGGCGAATCGCGCCGAAACGGTCCCGAGCCCGGCGATATTGGCCTCGAATGCGTCGCCCGGATTCACGGGCACCATCGGCCCCAGCGCTCCGGAGAGAACGACGTCGCCGGCGCGCAGCGGCCGCTTGCGACGCGCCAGTTCGCCGGCGAGCCAGGCCATCGCGTTGAGCGGATTGCCGAGACAGGCTGCGCCGGTCCCCTTCGAGACGACTTCGTCCTTCCTCGTCATCTGCATCTGGAGCGCGCGGAGGTCCAAGCCGTCGAGCTGCCGGACGGGTCCTCCCAGAACGAAGAGGCCAGACGAAGCGTTGTCGGCGACCGTATCGACGATGCCGATATCCCATTTGGTGATGCGGCTGCCGACGATCTCGAGCGCAGGCATCGCGTAGGCCACGGCCCGGAGCACGTCGGCCACGGTCGGCGTTTCGACCTCGACGTCGCGGTCGAGAAGGAAGGCTACTTCCGCCTCGATCTTCGGCTGCAGGACACGGCCCGCAGCGACAGGCTCGTCCTCACCTACGATCATATCGGCGAAGAGAACGCCGAAGTCCGGGCGATCGACGCCGAGTTGCTTCTGGACCGCGCGCGAGGTCAGCCCAATCTTGCTTCCGACCACGCGCCGGCCCTCCTTCTCCCAGTGGGCGGTGTTCTCCTGCTGGATGGCGTAGGCCGCATCGACATCGAGTTCGGCGAGTTGCGTCCGGATGGGCGCGATCGGGGTGCCGGCGTACGCTGCGCGGATCTGGGCGGCGAGCTCGCCGTGCTTGGTTTGCTGGCTCATCTGAACGATCCTTACTTGCCTGTCTGGAGGAATTCGATGTGGAGCCGGTTGAACTGCTCCGCGTCTTCGAACTGAGGCCAGTGGCCGCAGCGGTTCATGACGACGAATTTCGAGCCCGGAATCATGTCCGCGATCTGCTTTCCCTCTTCCGGGGTCGCGGTCGGATCGTGCGAGGTCCACACGACCATGGTCGGGGCCTTGATAGAGCGATATTGGTCGGCGGTGATCATGTTGGGCCGGCGGATTTCCATCTCCTGCAGACACATGATCCGCTTCATCGTGTCGGCGAATCCCGGCTGCGCGTAAATCGCCCGGCGGGTCTCGATCAGGTCGTCGGAGACCATGCTCTTGTCGCACATCAGGAATTCGAGGCGCGTCTTGATCCGCTCCCATGAGGGATCGGACGCGGCCTCGTTTGACAGCTTCTTCAACCGCTCCATGACCTGTGGGTGCGCGGTCCAGCCACCGGCGGTGTTGAGGACGAGCTTCTCGACCGCAGCGGGACGATGCACGGCGAGATAGGTCGCGACCCAGCCGCCCAGCGATTCCCCGCTGATCAAAGCCTTGTCGCGACCGAGCGCCTTCAGGACGGCGAGGACATGGTCGGCGTAGTCCTTGACCTGGTAGTCGATCGTCGGCTTGTCGGTCCATCCGTGTCCCAGCATGTCGACGGCTACGAACCAGAAGTGATCGGCGTGCGGGCCGAAGTTTCTGGAGTACGCTTCCGCATGGCCGCCGACGCCGTGCAGCGCCAGGACGAGCGGCTTGGACGGGTCGCCAGACTCGATGCAGCGGGTCCGTATGCCGCCGGCGTCGATGTAGTGCTGCTTGAAGGACACGCCCCGCAGGTCGGCCCAGACGCTGGAAAAGTTCTCTGATCTTGTGTCGCTCATGATTCAATCCTGTTGGCTTGTGTGTCAGGCGAAGAGCTGCGTGCCGCTTGGCTTCGATGGTTGCGTTGGCTTTTCGCGCGGGATCGCCGAAAGGTCCGAAATATCGAGGATCGTCCGGATTGCAACGCTCAGCCGATTCAAGGCCTCGCCAATGTCCGATGTCCCTTCCATGTCACGCCAGGCGACCACACCATCGGGGCGGACAAGAAGAACGCCGGCTTCCTCGATCTCGCGAATGCGCTGCCACTCGCAATAGAGGTCTTGCGCTTCCGAGCCGGTCACGACGACACGAAGAAACGGCAGGTCGAGGCGCAGCGCCGCCTCCTGCCACGCCGCGCCAGCGAGGCCGGTCACGACGCTGAAGAGGCACTTCCCAGTCACGTCGAGTGTCGACACCCGCACGCCGTCGCGATCGACGAGCCATGCGTGCGGGATCTTGGCGCCGGGGCGCGAGGTCGGCTGATTGTAGAGGCCGCGATCTCGCCGCCACTGCTCGGGCTCGCTACCGACGTCGGGAATCACGGCCGAGGATTCGTACCGCTGATTCATCTCGGTGCCTTGGGCGTTGTATTCCGTCTGCTTGAGATCGAGCGCGGCCTGCGCAGCCTTTCGGGCGGCGACGCCATCCGGGCCCGGATCACGGAAACGCGCGATGCCTGCGGCGACCGGATTTTCGGCGCCGGGCACGCGGAAGCACGCGTTCAGCAGGGTATAGTCGAGCCGGGACTGGTTCGCGCGCAGCACGATCTGCTTTCCGACCGGCGCCCGCTCCTGGGAATAGCTTTCCAGGAGTTTCGGGCCGGCCCAGCCCTTGACGGCGTAGGCGAGCTTCCAACCGAGGTTGTGACCGTCCTGCACGCAGGTGTTGTTGCCCAGCCCGCTCGACGGCGGATGCCGGTGGACGGCGTCGCCGCCGCAGAGCACCCGGCCCCGCGAATACTGGGTCACGTAGGCCTGGTTGACGTACCAGATCGACGTGCGCACGATGTCGATGTCGACGGTCGGATCGCCGATGAGCACCTTGATCTTCGGAACGATCGCTTCCGGCGACAGGTCCGGTTCGCCCTTGCTGATGTCGAAGCCCCAACCGGCGATCCATTGCGTCCACGGGCGCACGGCCCGCAGCAGCCCCATGCCGATCTCGCCGAAGCTCGCATCCGGCGTCACGATCCAGTTCAGGATGCTCGGCCGATGCTTGCTGTATCTGGAGAGATCAGCGTTGAAGTCGGTGTAGACGGTCCCGGCGCGTGCCATCTGGCCTTCAATCGGCAGACCCAGATGGTCCACCACCATCGAACGCGCACCGTCCGCGCCTACCATGTAGCGGGCGCGGACAGTGTACTCTCTCCCGTCAAGGCGATCACGCAGCGTGGCTGTCACGCCATCCGCATCCTGCTCATGACGGACGTACTCGGTGTTGAACGCGAAGGTCGCGCCCTTTTCGGCCGCCTTCTGGAACAGAATGGGCTCGAGCAGCGGCTGGATGATGTCGACCATGCCGCAAGGGCTCGCACGTAGATAGTCGCCGCGGCGATCGTCGCCGGTCCCCCAGGTCCGCATCCGGATCAGCTCGGAGCCGGCCAGGCTGGTCGTGAATGTCGTGTCACCCATGAGCTCCCAGGGGCTCGAGTACCGAGCTATATCCTCCGCGATCCCGAGGTCGCGGAAGACCTCGTTGGCGCGCTGGTTCGTGATGTGAGCTCGCGGGCTATCGGCCATCCAGTTGCCGCGCGATACGATGTGACTGCGAACGCCGCAATTGGCGAGCGCTAGAGCGGTCGTCGACCCTGTCGGACCGGCTCCGATGATGAGCACGTCTGTTTCGTATGCCATTTGCCTGCTCCGCGATGCTTCCGCATTCGCGCGGGGTTTCGTCGATCAATGAGCGCCGTCGGCCTGTTTCGCCGCCATCATCGCCATGCCGGCGATCCAGCCGGGAATTGCTTCGTAGAATTCCTGGTCCATCTCGAAGTGGCCGCCCGTCGAGAAAGCGCCGAAGGCGGCGACCCATGCCAGCACCTCGTTGGCACCGCGCCCCGCTACCTTTCGAACCTCGTTGGTATCGAGCTTGTCGGCGCGCGAGATCTGGCCGCTGCGCAGAATCTCCATGAACTGCTTGTCCCATTCCGGATTGAGCGGTTGGCACGGTCCCTTCCCCGCCTCAGCAAGAACACCCGCCTCAAGCACGCGCTTCTCGCGAGCTTCCTTAGCTTCCGCGGTCGGATTTCGCCCGTTGATGAGGCGCTCCCGAATCTCGGGCGGCGCATCTGTGATCGACGGCAGCGGCGGATCGTGCGATAGGCCACCGGATGCGGCAAACAGAACCCGCTTGCCGGACCGCATGGCGAAGCGACCCACGGATTCGCCGAGTTGCCGCGCCCGGCGATAGGTTGGGACGGGCGGTGCGGCGGCGTTCACGAAGATCGGCAGGATCGGGATCGATTTGAAGTCCCCGAGCATCGCTTCCCATAGCTGGACGAAGCCGTGATCGACCGGCATGCGATAGGACACCGCGACGTCGAAGTCCTCCGCACGAACATGGTCGATGAGTTCCAGAGCCGTTCTCTCCGGAACGTCCAGCGGGCCCGTCCCCCCTCCCCAGTCGCCCAAGGAGACTGCTCCGGCCCCGACGCAGAACGAGGGCATCAAGTCGTAGAAGAAGCCGTTGAAGTGATCGGGTGCGAACTGGATGATGTAGTCCGGTGCGAACTCCTTCACGAAAGTCCCGAGCCGTCCGAACGCGGTTCGGACGCGTTGCTCGGTTTCGTTGCTGGCCGGCCCCTTGTACATGAGGGGCGTGTGAGAAGCGCAGACGATGGCGACTGACATGATCGGATTCCTTCGAACGCAGAGTTGGGTTTCGATCGATTAGCGCCGATTACTTCTTAACCAGCGGACACGGGCTCTCGGAAAGAGGCCGGTTCACGGACTCGCCGGGCAGCGTCTGAATGACGTTGTAGAGGTCCCAGGCGCCCTTGTTCTCGCCGGGCTTCTTGACCTGGAGGAGATACATGTCGTGGATCATCTTGCGGTCGGCACGGATGTAGCCGTCGGCCGCGAAGAAGTCGTGCACGTGCTCCTTCTCCATCTGCTTCATCACGGTCGGGGCGTCGTCGGTACCCGTCGCCTTCACTGCCTTCAGGTAGTGCGCGACCGAAGAATAGACGCCCGCGTGGAAGCCGGTCGGCATAATCTTGGCTTTGGCGAAGAAGCGTTCGGCCCAGGCGCGCGTTTCGGGCGTCCGGTCCCAATAGAACGGCGATACCTCGTAGGCGTCATGCGCGATCTTCTGACCTACCGCGTAGACGTCCGTCAGCACCGACTGAAGCGGAACGATCTTCGCCGTGGAGCTCAGGCCGAATTCGTCCGCCTGCTTCATCGCGGTGACCGTATCGCCGCTCGACGCCGCGATTGCGATCACGTTGGCCCCGGCATTGGATGCGGTGAGAAGGAACGACGCGAAGTCCGACGTGTTCGGCGGAAACACGGAGTTGCCGACCACCTGTCCGCCGTTGAGCTTCACTTGCTCGGACGTATCGCGCGTCAGGGCGTTGCCGTACGCCTGATCCACCGTGAGGAAATACCACTTCGTTCCTCCGGCCCCGACCACGGATTTGGCAGCGCCTTTCGCGAGATTGTAGGTATCGACCGTCCACTGAACCGTAAGCGGCGAGCAGGCCTTGCCGTTGAAGTCCGAGGACGTCGAACCGGACAGCAGCATGATCTTGCTCTTCTGCACCGCCATGTTCTGCACGGCGAAGCCGATCGGGGATCCCTGCATGTCGGCGATCGCGTCCACGCCTTCGGCGTCGAACCAGCGTGCGGCGATCTGCGATCCGACGTCGGGCTTGCCCTGATGATCGGCCGAGATCACCTCGACGTTGAGACCGGCGCCGAAGTCCTCGGCGGCCATCTCAGCCGCGATCACAGAACCCTTGCCGTTCGCCATCGCCGTGGGGCCGGCGATGTCCGTCAGGACACCGACCTTGACCTTACCACCGCTCAGATTGGGGCTGCCGCCGGCGGTCTGGGCCTCAGCGGGCATCGCGAGCGCCAAACACATGGCCGCGAACAAATAAAAGCTTGAATGAACCATCGTTTCCTCCCGATACCGCCTGTCTCAGCGGGTTGGGCGATGGATTGCCGCCGATCGAACTATGATTCCATCAGACTCTGTGAAATGTTCGCAGTGCGAACACGGCCGGAGAGGATCATGCACCGCAACGTCAGGGCACTATCCCGAGGATTGGCGTTGATCAACGAACTCAATTCGAGCGGACCGTCGAACGCAGTGCAGCTCGCGAAGAGGACCGGTCTCAACCGGACGACCTGCTATCGCTTGCTCGATACGCTGCGCGAAGACGGCTACGTAACTTTCAACGAAACGAACGCCTTGTTCGGCCTGACGCCTCAGGTGCGCACCCTCAGCGAGGGCGTTTCTTCACGCGACCTATCGAGCCAGGCAGCACTGCCGGCGATGTTTGGCCTGCTCGATCAGGTTTCGTGGCCCAGCGACTTCGGGGTCTTCGAGCTCGGCTCGGTGGTTATCCGCGAGAGCACACATCCCTTCAGTCCGTTCTCCGTTCATCGCTCCATGGTCGGACGGAGGAGATCCTTGGTGCGCAGCGCGCTCGGGAAGGCCATCCTGGCCGCCTCCGCGCCGGCGCTGCGGCGAGAAATGCTGGATCTGACCGCATCGCTGGTCGAGGAAGACGCGGCGTTGGCGAAGGACCGCCGTTTCATCGACGATATTCTCTCGCAAACAAGGAAGGACGGCTACGCGTCGTCCGTCGGTGGCTCGGAGGCGGGCATCAGTGCCATCGCGCTGGCCATTCCGGGCGGTGGCCCCGTTCTCGGCAGCCTGAATCTCATCTTCTTCTCCTCGTCGATGCCCCCAGAGGTTGCCGCGAAGAAGTATCTGCCCAGCATGCGGGCGGCAGTGAAGGAGATCGAGAGACGGTGGTCCGCAGCCAACAAAGCTCGGGGTAAGCTCGCCTAGCGGTGCGCGCAGCGGGTGAACACCGTCGAAATCTCGACAGGACAGACGACGGAAGGTACGCAATGACGAATTGGACAGTCTATCTCGCCCTGAGCGCCGCCGACGTCGTTCTGCTGGCAGGTCTCGTCGTCGCCACGCTGTATCTGCGACGCAAGCATCCCGCACACGTCTTCACCATATGGTACGCGTTCTGGCTGATGCTCACCTTGTTTTCGGGCCTGTTCTATTACGTGTGGGCGAACGAGCGGAGCATTTCAGGCTCCATCCTGAGCGGCGCTTCGCTCGTCGGAGGCTTCGTCGTCTGGTTTCAGAAAACTTCAATGGATTTTCGCGACGAGAGCTATCTGATCGCCTCGATCTACGCCGCGGTCGTGCTGCCCCAATTCATGAGCTATCTCGTCAGCGGTATCTTCGGCTGTGCGAACCGCCTCGTCCTGGTCGAGTGGATAACGGCGGCCATGACCTGGCTCGTCATCAAGTTTCTCGCCGTCCTGTCGGGCATCCTGATGGCCCAGGCCATCGCCGCGCTCTACGCCGCGCCCCTCCTGCAGCCTGCGGACCTTCCGCGAAAGATGCTCCAATCCATCATGATGATATCGCTCTCGTTCGTCATCGCGGGCGCCTTCTATTTCACCTACGAATACCGCTTCAAGCGGATGCTCGTCGGGATGCGCAAGCCGTTCAAGCCCTTACTGGACTACATGGTGAGCTACGCGTCGTCCGCGGAAGCCAAGGAGGCCAAGAAGAAGCGATATGCGTGGCTGCGCACGCGCGCGCGCAAACTGGCGAGCGGCGTCCTGTGGAACTAGGATGGGTCGAAGTCGGTCGAACGGAGCAGGAGACGGCGATGGAAGAAAAGGATCACATCAACGGGGTCGGCAATATCGTCCTGAATCTACAGGCGCTCGAAACTCTGTTGCGCGGCTTCCTCGTCGAAAAAAGTACGAGCAGTGTTCCGCCTTTCCAAATATGGGCGACAAAGTCGCGTGTCGGAACTATCTGACGAACTTCATCTCCTTGGGCGAGCTCATCAAGGATTATCATCGGTGCCTCGAGGACCACGAAAAGAAGCACATGATCGACGAATCCGTCGTGCACGTCAGGGACGCGTTGGCTCATGGGCACCTCTTCGTGCGCGGAAGCGACCCGAAGCCCCCGTTCGAACTCTGGAAGTTCGGCAAGGCCAACGCCAAGGGAAAAATGCCTGTCGAGTTCTCCGAGACGCTGACTCAGGACTGGTTGAAATCGAAGTGGCAACTGATCGATGCCGAGTGTCAGAAGGTCATCGCGTGCTCGAAGGCACAGGCTACAAGAAGCTGAGATAGGAGCGCAGAGAGATGGTGGGGACCGCCGATGGTTTCCTGTCGTTCAGCGCGATTTGAGTGCCTCGCCGGTTGCTTCTTCTGCCACGTCTCGACCAGGAACAGCGAGACGGTGCTGGCGGAGTGGATCGCGAGCCGGGCGATGCAAGGATCGATCCGACGGTACCCGCGTTCGCGGCCGTGAGCATCGCCACCGTGCGTACGGAGCGCGCCGATCCCGTTCACCACCGAGTTCAGACCGCCCAGGATGGTGCGTACGTCATTCGCGATGTCATCTGAAAGGCCGGTCTTGTCCGGCGTCAGGCCGAGCGGCTCGCGGACGGCCTGATACAGTCCCTGCACGTCCTTCTTGGCGGCAGGGGCAGGCCAAGCTCGATCAAGACCGACCTGCAGACGCTCTCCACGGCCGAGCATGCCGACGTCACCGCGTCTTCGGGATCGTTCTCCGCGCTTGCCAGGGCCCTCTCGAGCGGTCGTGCTGCCCATTCCCCGTCCGCATTCGCGAGCGAGGCGATTGAGAGTGTCAGGCCTCGGGTGCCCGGCGGCAGACAACTCCGCCAGCGCGGCACTGCGGTTTCCGTCCGTACCTAGGCCCCATCTTCGGCAGAAAACGCGGTCCCCGCTCTCCCATACGACCTGGAAATTGTCGTCCCCGCCCCCGTTGAGTTAACTAAATTGGGGTGGATTCAACTGCCGACTTCACTACTGCGGCGATCGACGCTGTGCGGGATTGGAGGATTCTGCGATCCTACCCGCCGGTTGGCTACACCCAGCTTAACATGGCAAGTGTGCCACCTACGGTGCGGTTTGTTGAGCGCGATTGGCCTCGAGCCATTTTACGATGCTGGCCGCAGCATCGCCGTAGAAGGTCCGATAGAGATCTTCGCTGACGTAGCCGATGTGTGGCGTTGCGAGGATGTTCTCCAGCTTCCGGAAGGGATGATCGGGAGGCAGCGGCTCTACGTCGAATACGTCGATGGCCGCGCCGGCGATCCTTCGCGCCTGCAGCGCTTCGACCAGGGCCGCCTCATCGACGATCGGACCGCGTGACGTGTTCACGAATCTCGCCGTAGGCTTCATCAGAGCGAACTCGGGTGCACCGATCAGGCCCCTGGTGCGGCCGCTCAGGACAAGATGCACCGTGACGAGATCAGCTTCGCGGAACAAGGTCTGCTTGTCGACGAGGATTGCACCCATGGCGCTGGCCTTCTCCTCGGTCAGGTTCTGGCTCCAGGCGATCACCTTCATGCCGAAGGCGAGACCGATGCGCGCGATTTCCTGTCCGATGTTGCCTAGCCCGACGACCGCGAGGCTCTTTCCCCGCAGGTTCGAGCCGAGGCCGGTCTGCCACCCACCGGCCCTGAGCGAAGCAGCCTCCCGGTCGATGCGTCGCATGCAAGACAGGATCAGCGACCAGGTGAACTCGATGGTCGGGGTGGCATCGTAGCCCGTTGCGGTAACGGCGATGCCGAGATCGGCGGCGGCCTTCGTGTCGATGGAAGCGTTTCGCGGTCCGGTCGACGCTATCAGCTTGAGCTTCGGCAGCTGCCGCAGGGTCTCCTTCGCAAGCGGCGTGCGTTCGCGCATGACGCACACCACCTCGAACGGCCGCAGGCGTGCGACGACGGCGGCCGGATCAGCCAGATGATCGTTGAAGACCGTGATCTCCGCGCGCTGCCGCACAGCGGACCAGTCGGCGAGTTGCAGCGCGACGTTCTGATAGTCGTCGAGGATTGCCACTTTCATGGAAGTCCTCCGTCAACTTCGATCGGCGGTAAAGAACTCAGTCAACGCTCGGGCCACTGTCCTGGGGTCGTTCTCCATCGGAATGTGTCCGGCCGACTTGATCCGAACGAGCTTCGTGTCCGGAATCTCGCGGGCATAACGTTCGGCATAGTCGATCGTCTGGAATGGGTCATCCTCGCCCCACACCAGAAGCTTCGGCGTCTTGGACTGCAGAAGGGCCGGCAGCATCTCCATGGTGTGGCGGTGGTCGGCGGCGCCCGCGAGCGCCAGCCACGAGCGGGCAACCCGCGGATCCCGCCAGGGATCAAGATATTCGTTGAGCTCGGCTTCGCTTGCGGGACGACCAAGCGCTTTCACAACGGACACACGGCGCGCGGCGAGAACGTCGTCCCGCGTTGTTGCGGCAGCCACTGCCGGATCCCGGAAGCGGGCAACGCCAGGCACCGGCCACGAGTCGTACATAATGCCGTTCACCACGGCTACCCGCGGCACCTCCACGGTTCCTGCGAGCGCGAGATGCTGTGCGACGCCTCCTCCGATGTCATGGCCAGCGACCATCACCGCGCCTTTATGCCCGAGCGCTGCGAGGAATCGCACCAGCCAGGCGGAGAGGTGCGGAACTGAAGCCTTGCTTACGGTGAGTTCGCCTCCGGAACAGCCGAAGCCGGGAAAATCGACCGCCACCGGCCGGAGACCAGCAGCGGCGATGCCTTCGAGGACGGGCTGCCAGACACGACTCCAATAGGTGCCATGAAGCAGCAGCACCAAGGGGCCGCCCTCGCCAGCGGTGAGATAGCTGATCGGAACGCCGCTGACATCGACGGTCTCGCGCTTCGTCATCGGATGATCCTCTTCGCATGGTCCTTGCCGAGCCCGACGGCTTCGTAGTGCTGCATGGCGTGTTCGAGCTTGGTGAAGACATCCTCGTATCCGAGCGCCTCGCCGTAAGGATCGACGTAAGTGTACCCGCCCGTCACGTGGAAGAGCGTGGCCATCTCCTTGACGTCGTCCGGAACGACGAGCGTGTGCGTCTCGCCGGGCGGCTCGAACGCATAGTCCCCAGGGGACGCTACCCAGTCGTGCTCGAGGTACCGCCAGCTTCCGCGCAACGTGAAGGCATGCACGGGTCCGGAATGTCTGTGGCGCGACAACACACCCGAGGACCGGACCCGAAGGATGTTGATGTAGTAGCCTTGGCTCACATTGAGCACGAGCGGCCTGAAGGCGACGGTCGGCGATTGCGGGACCCATTCCCGTTCATCCCCGTCAAGCTCCAGCGCAGAGCCAATGAATACATCCCGCACCATGCCGATGGGCTGCGGTTTCTGGTAAGCGATCTTGCTTTGATCGATGGGCCTGCTTCCAGACGCCTGCATGTTTTCCGACGAGGACATCATCGCTGTTCTCCTTCCATCGCGTGAAACGACGTTCTATCCCTCCGTCAGGCCACCGACGCCGTGCTCGCTGTTTGCCTGAAAAGGATCTTCTTTCCCTCTTCCGTAACCGCAGGGCGGCTCGAGTATGGTTCGCCTTTCGCGTAGGCTCGTTGCGTGCCGGGGCGCTGGCGCACCGCATCGAACCAGCGCCGCAGGTTCGGGAAGTCGTCCAGATTCTGCTGCTGGCGCTTCCACGGAACGACCCATGGATAGGATGCCATGTCGGCGATGCTGTAGGTTTCGCCGACGATGAATGCGCGGTTTTCGAGGTGGCGATCGAGGATTCCGTAGAGACGGTTCGTCTCCTTGACGTAACGGTCGATCGCGTACGGGATCTTGGTCGGCGCGTAGACCCCGAAATGGTGGTTCTGTCCGGCCATCGGCCCTAAGCCACCGACCTGCCAGAACAGCCACTCCATCGCGGTCTTGCGGCCACCTTTGGAAGGAAGCGGCCGATCTTCTCGGCCAGATACAGCAGGATGGCGCCCGACTCGAACACGCTGATCGCATTGCCTCCGTCGGCCGGCGCAGTGTCGATGATCGCCGGCATGCGATTATTCGGCGAGATGGCGAGAAAGTCGGGTCTGAACTGATCTCCGGCGCTGATGTCGACAGGATGGATCGCGTACTCCAGCCCAGCTTCTTCCAGGAACATCGTGATCTTGTGGCCGTTCGGCGTAGGCCAGTAGTAGAGCTCGATCATCTTCCGTCTCCTTGTATGCCAAGTTCGAAGGCCGCCCCGCGCAGCAGCGAGGGCGGCCTCGGTCGCGCATCAGGCGGCAGGCTTCAACTTACCTGGGGCAGTCCACTCAGCGCCCTTCATGAACGAGTCGTTCGGAGTCTCGGCGAGGTGGTTGGTATAGTTCGAGATCAGCTTGGTTGCGGCGAGAACGAGCACGTCGAGCACTGCACGATTGTCATAACCCGCGGCCTTGAAGGCAGCGACGTCGGTCTGGCTCACCACGCCACGCTGGCGAGTGACTTTTGCGGCGAACTGGCGCAGCGCCTCAAGTTTTGCGTCGGCGATGGGACGGCCTTCGCGGACAGCCGCGATGGCCGCGTTGTCGACCTTCGCCATACGCGAGAGATTTGTGTGACCCGCCATGCAATAGGTGCATTCGTTCTCGTAGATGATCGCAAGGTAAACAATGTTGCGCTCCTGCGGCGTGAAACTCGTCTTCTCAGCGATGCCCCAAAGTGTGCTGTAGGCCTCAAGCGCCGCCGGGCTCTGGGCGAGAACGCGGTGCAGATTGGGCACGAAGCCCCAGGCCTTCTGGACGTTGTTGAGAATCTCGGCAGATGGTGCCGGCGCCGTGTTCGCGTCGTAAAGTGTAAAGCCGTTTATCATTTCTCTTCTCCTTTTTTGAACATGGAACGACGTGGCCTCACAGTGAGCCTTTGCCCGACGCAACGGCAGACATGATGCGGAGATATGCTTCATTCCGGTTGGGAATAGACTTCCCCGCTTCGAGCAACGCCCGATTCCGTTGAACGAGAAAACTCTGCTATAGGAGCTTTTCTATCGTGATTGGCAGATCCCGTATGCGTTTGCCGATGGCGTGGTAAACAGCATTCGCTATCGCCGGTGCAACTGATACGGCTGTAAGCTCGCCGAGGCCTTTTGCGCCCAACGGACTTGCCTCCTCATCGAATTCGCCGACAAATAGGGTTTCTAGCTCTGGGATGTCGGCGTTCGTCGGCACGAGATAACCGGAATAGTTGCGATTGAGGAAACGCCCAAGCACCTGATCCATCTCAGACTGTTCCATAAGAGCCTGGCCTACTCCCCAGATGATTCCGCCGATCGCTTGGCTGCGGGCTGTCTTTGGGTTGACAATGCGGCCGGCGTCGTATGCTCCGACAAGCCGATTCAGGCGCACCACGCCGAGCTCTGGATCGACCCGAACCTCTGCAAAAACTGCGGCAAAGCTGAAGATCGCCTTCGGCCCATTTGCCTCCTCGACCGGATCGTACTTGCCCTCCCCGGCCAGTTCGGAGAGACCGCTGCGCGCTAGGAGTTCGGCGTAGCTTACTTTTACGTTTCTTGCCGCGGCTGAAATGAACCCATCTGCCAGCGTGACCTCCTTGGCGACTGCGCCCGCCAACGGAGCATCGCGACCACTCAGCGCCAGTTCGATCGCTTTACTGCGCGCAGCCTGCGCCGCCAGCATGACGGATGCCCCTGCATTCGCCATCGTGGCGGAGCCGATGGACGCGTGTGAGGCGGGCAATCTGGTATCCCCGAGTCGCACGGATACTTTGTCAAGCGATATGCCTAATCCATCGGCCGCGATCTGTCTCATTACCGTGTAAGTCCCCGTTCCCAGATCGTGGGATCCAGTTTCGACCAAAGCCGTGCCGTCGGCGAGGATGATCACTCGCGCCTCTGCCGGCCAGCGCCAGTGCGTGTAGATGGCACCGGCCATCCCCTGGCCGATCAGATGACGACCATCTCGCATCGAACGCGGCTCGGGCGAGCGCTTGTCCCAACCGAACCGCGCAGCACCCTCCATCAAGCACTCCCGCATCGCGCGACTGGAGTACGGACGGCCGCTATGAGGGTCAAGCTCCGCATCGTTGACTAATCTCAACGCGACAGGATCCACACCGCTCGCGTAGGCAAGCTCGTCCATGGCGCTTTCCAGCGCAAAATGGCCCAATGCCTCGTGCGGAGAGCGCATCGCAGTCGGCGTGTTGCGGTTTGCGTGGACAATCTTGTGGTTGGTTGAAATGCCACCACTCACTGCCCATAGCGACCTTGTCGACAGGGCCGCGTATTCTATGTAGTCATCGAAGACGGAAGTAGCGGAGACGCTCTCGTGGCGAATGCCAGTAAGTTTTCCGTTCTCGCGAGCGCCGACTACTATGGTCTGCACCGTCGCCGACTGATAGCCGACCATCGAATACATTTGCGCCCGGGTCAACTGTAGGCGCACTGGTCGGTCAACCGCTTTCGCGGCAAGTGCAGTCAGCAGCGTGTGGGGCCAGACGTATGCCTTGCCGCCGAAACCGCCTCCGATAAACTGGCTTACGACAATGATCTTCTCGAGCGGCATCCCGAGCACGATCGATATGAGCTCGCGAGCCCCGAAAATATGTTGGGTCGTTTCATACAATGTGAGTGTACCGTCGCTTGCCCACACCGCAGTCGTGGCGTGCGGCTCCATCTGGTTGTGATGTCGGTCGGACGTGGTGTAGGTCTGCTCGATTCGAATAGAGCCGTCGGCGATTCCTTTCTCAGCGTTTCCGACGGACGATGAGACCGGCCAAAGGAATTGTGGCGGGTCCACGGCCTCCTTGACCATCTTGGGGCCGAAGAGAACCGGGTCGCGTGTCTCGTAGCTCACCTCGATGAGTGTTCCAGCGTGCGCGGCTTGGTCAAGCGTTTCGGCAATGATCAATGCGATTGGCTGGCCGGCGTAGTGGATATTGTCATCCTGGAGGGGAAGATAGGACTGGCCATGGGGATGGAGGTGGTTCCACGGTCGCGGCGTCGATTTCATGCGCGGCATGTTGCGGTAAGTGAAGACTGCTACCACACCCGGAGCCCTTTCGGCTGCTGCGGTATCGATGGACACGGCGCGCCCGTTTGCGATCGTGCTCTGGACGATAGCGCCATGCGTGGCGCCGGGGAGGAAGATATCGGCGGTGTAGGCGGCCGCTCCGGTGACCTTGAGGCGTCCGTCATAACGCGAGACTGGCTGTCCGATGGTGGTCATGCGCGCGCTCCTGCGGTTTGCAGCGCGCGCAGAGCGACGCGCTGCGCAAGTTCGATCTTGAAAGCGTTGTGGGCATGGGGACGGACGTCGGCAAAGGACGTGGCGATGGCAGCTCTCAGCTTATCGGTTTCATCCAACGCAATCCCGCCCAACGCTTCTTCCGCTGCGGCGAGCCGCCACGGCCTGGGAGCAACTCCACCCATCGCCAACCGGGCAGAGCGAATGCGTTTGCCATCCATGGCTACCGCAGCCGCCGCAGATACGAGCGCGAACTCATACGACTGACGGTCGCGAAGTTTCAGGTAATGCGAGGCTCGACCCTCGGGCCTGCCTGGCACCTCGATCGCAACAATCAAATCGCCGCGCTCGAGCACGTTATCCCGCTCGGGCGTGTTGCCCGGCAGGCAATGGAAGTCTGTAAACGGAATTGATCGCTCCCCTGACAGCCCACGAATCAGGACGATCGCGTCCATGGCAGCGAATGCGACGGCCACGTCAGAGGGATGGGTGGCGATGCAGGCATCGGACCATCCGAAAATCGCATGATTGCGATTGACACCGTTGAGAGCCGAACAACCTGAGTTCGGCTGCCTCTTGTTGCAGGGGGGACGATCCTCATCGCGAAAGTAAGCGCAACGAGTCCGCTGCATGATGTTGCCGCCAATCGACGCCATGTTCCGGAGCTGACCCGAGGCGGCGAACAGGAGCCCTTCGGCAACCACCGGAAATCGCCTCCGTACCTCCATGTTCGCCGCGACGTCGCTCATGCGAGCCAATGCGCCGATACGGATGCCCCCTCCGGGCAGCGGCTCGATCAGCGAGAAGTCCGACAAGCCATTGATGTCCATCACGCAGTCGGGGAGCGTCAAGCGATCTTTCATCAGGCCAATCAGGTCCGTACCTCCGGCAATGAACGCCAGCCCAGGATGGCCAGCATGCGCGGCAATTGCGCTCGCCGCATCGGGTGCGTACGAAAGGCTGAAGGGGTGCATGGCTCAGTTCCTTGCCACAGCTTCCACGGCAACCACAATGTGCGGGTAGCACGCACAACGACACAGATTGCCGCTCATTCGCTCTCGGATCTCCTGGAGCGAAAAATTGCTCATAGTAAACGGCTTGGCGACATCTTGTGTAGCGGCACTTGGCCATCCCGCTTTTGCTTCTTCAATCATGGCCACGGCCGACATGATCTGCCCCGCGGTACAGAAGCCGCATTGGAAAGCATCATGTTCTATGAAGGCCGCTTGCGCCGGGTGAAGCTCTCCGTTTAGCTCCAATCCCTCGACCGTGGTGATACGTTTGCCTTCTTGCATTGCGGCCAAACACATACAAGAGAGCACGCGGCGGCCATCCACGTGCACCGTACATGCTCCACATTCTCCGCGGTCACAGCCCTTCTTCGTCCCGGTCAGCGACAACGCTCCGCGCAGGGCGTCGAGAAGTGTCGTCCTCGGCTCGACAAGTGCGGTGCAGTCCCGGCCGTTGACCGTTAAACGCACCGGTCTCACGGCAAACGCTTCGTTTCCTGCCGGCGACGAATCTTTGGCGACGTGTTGACCGGCAGGAGTGATCGTGTCGGACTTGCTCATGCTACATTCCTCTCAATTGCACGCCCGTTCCTATCATCGCGCGCCGCCCGAGCTCGTTCGAACTCCATATCCGAGGCGTTCGCGAGCGTTCTGAATGACCTGCAGTGGCTGACGAAGATCGTGACTGGTTACGGCAAGCAGCACCGCTTCGAAATTCGTGACCTTCTGCGGCCTCGGGGCCGCCGCCGTCATGCTACGAGTTGCGGCCCGCGTTCCGATGCGGAATCCTTGTTTACCTTCTGCAGCCCCGACCTGGCTTGTCGTGTTTCACATGTGCGTTCTCCTCTAGGACAGGTCCGAAGAACACGCCGCAGGGACTAACGTCGCGCGACTTCACCTCCGTGGCGAGTTAAACGTTCTAAGATTTTGTAAATCCTGACGCGTACGCTGAAGCCATGTACTTGGAACCCGGCCGGCGGAGGTCGGGTCAATCAAACGTCAAATGTCGCGACGATTGCGCAAGATGATCAGCTGGACGATGAGATCATCGTGAGGCATAAAATAAAAGGCCAGGACAAGCGGCTCCGGCAAACCACGCTTATCAAAATTTCCATCAATTTCGCCAGTAACAACGAAGCTATCGTAATGCTCCACCACTCTTGTGACCGCGATCGTCAGTCTTTCGCCGATAATGTCCCGCTCTGCCCAGCGTCTGATGGCCGCTTTGCCCCAGTAATCAAGTAGTTGATCGTTGACAAGCGCATCGTCAGCAAACGTGACCATAAGTCGATCCAAGTCGAAGTTGTTTGTCGCCTCGACGAAGGCAGCAACCAATGGAGGGAGCTCGATTGGCGGCTCGCTAGACGATGAAGGATTGCTCGGCATGTTTTTCACAATCATCAGGATAGGGCGCTTTCAGGCCGCACGATGCCACGGGCCGGCCGTGCGGCGCCCCACCGCTTCGGTGCAGAACTAGAGCTCTGACGGCAATATCTCGGCGTGCCTCGGATAGTCGATATAGCCTCGCCTGTCGCCGCCGTAGAACGTCGACCGGTCATAGTGGTTTAAAGGCAACTTATGCCGCAGCCGTTCGGGAAGATCCGGATTTGCGATAAAGTGGCGGCCGAACGCGACGAGGTCCGCGTCGCCGGCCGCGATAATGGCCGCGGCGCTCTCACCGTTAAATCCGCCGGCAGCGATCAAGGTGCGGCTGAATTTCCGCCGCAGTTGCTGCGCGGCAACCGGAGCCTGCCCCTTGGAAATCTCCTCGATGCCCTTGATGCGCGGCTCGATCACGTGAAGATAGGCGACGCCCAAGTGATCAAGCTGGCCTGCCACATAGCCGAAAGTCGCGGCCGGATCGCTGTCCGACATCGAGCCATAGGTGCTGCTCGGCGAGAGCCGCACACCCACGCGATCGGCTCCCCAGACCGAAATCGCGACCCGGCTGATCTCAAGAAGGAAGCGCGCGCGGTTTTCGATGCAACCACCGTATTCATCCGTGCGCTTGTTGGTGCCGTCCTCGAGGAACTGATCGGGCAGATAGCCGTTCGCGCCGTGAATCTCGACACCATCGAAACCTGCGCTCAATGCGCGCTCGGCACCAGCACGAAACTCCTCGACAATCCCCGGAATCTCCTCCAAAGTAAGCGCGCGCGGCATCGAAAACGGCACTTCTCCTTTTTTGGTGTAGGCATAACCTTCCGCCGCGATCGCGGACGGCGCAACCGGCGCCTCGCCATTGGGCTGCAGGTCGGTATGCGATTGGCGGCCGACATGCCATAGCTGCAGGAACATCCGGCCGCCCTTGGCATGAACCGCATCGGTGACGCAGCGCCATCCCTTGATCTGACTGTCCGAGTAAATACCTGGCGCGCCAGCATAGCCGTAGCCGCGGATCGAGATCGGCGTCGCCTCGGAAATGATGAGCCCACCTTCTGATACGCGCTGGGAATAATATTCGACCATCAGGTCGCTCGGAATGTCGCCTGGATCGGAGCGCATCCGCGTCAGCGGCGCCATCACGACGCGATGGGAAAGTTGATAGGGGCCAATCCTGGCCGCCGAGAACAGCATGCTCATAGTTTGCTCCTGTCGGTTTGAGTGACACGGCGGATGGTCGCTATTTCACGGCATCAGCCGCGTCCGGGAGTAGCGCGACGGGATCGAGCCGTGCTTTTTCGTGAATACGGTCCACGTCGTGCTGGCGATGGCTTGGCAGTCCTCGTTACGTCTCTCCGTCCCGACTCGGCCGCTGGCGTCCCGCATGGGTATTCTTCTCGCAGATGAGGAGCCGGTAACAACCCGATTGCTCGCTTAAACGTTGCGCAATCCTCCTGCGAAGGCGAGTTAAACGTTCTAAGAAACTGTTAAACGTGGAGACGCCGAGATGACCTTGGACGGGAAACGTCGCCCGCAGGATATCGCGGCGGCTACGCAGAATGATCAATTGGACGATGAGTTCATCGTCCAGCGCGAAATAAAAGGTCAAGGCAAGGGAGTTCGACAGACCATGCTACTCATCGTTGGCGGTAACGATGAAACCGCTGTGGCGCCTCACGACGTGCGCGACAGCGATCGTCGGTTGCTCACCAATGAGGGGGTCCGTTCTGGTCAGTCCCTGATAACCGATCTTGCCTCGGTAATCACGAAGCTCATTGCTGACGAGCACGGCACAGGCGAAGTGGCCATCGTCCAGTCGAAGGCGTTCGTGGTGTCTTGAAATTCGGCAAAAAGCCGAAGATCCAGCAGATCCCTAAGCGGCTCCGCTGTATGGACAAGGACGTTATCGGGACTCTCCGCCCGTCTAAAATTATGGGCGCGGCTCTTCAAGGAGCCCACGCGCCGCCCTGAGATCCGCGGTCTCGAAACCTTCCGTGAAACGTTCGAATACACTCGCCAGGCATCGACGAGCTTCGGCCGGCTTGCCTTCACGCTGCAGCAGGCCGGCAAGTGTCATCGCCGACCTGAGTTCAAGGCTGAGCGCTTGTTGTACCCGCGCCTTTGCAATCGAGTCCTTCAAACAACTCCTAGCGGCCTTATGGTCCTCGCGCGCTGCGAGGATTTGCGCTTCGATTCGCAGCAGTTCTGGTACGTCAAATTCAGCACCCGTATCGGTCGATCGGGCAATCGCGTCATCAACCGTTGCGAGCGCTTCTGTTAACCTCCCGACCTTTCGGAGCCCGTCTGCGAGCGCACCCATGAGGCTGGTACGAGTCACATTGTACTGTTCAATCTGCATAAGCTCCAAAGCTTCCCTCAACGACTCTATTCCTGCCGGCACCTCATTTCTCGCGATCTGCAGTTGTCCCTTGAACCCGATGCCCGCGGCCCGATAGGGTGCCAGGGAGTGTCGTCCAGCGAAAGCTATCAACTGTTCAACCAACTCCCAAGCCGTCGTGAGATTCCCCGTCCAAAAAATAACCGAACTGCCATAGAGAAGGGACGTACAAACGGATACGGGATGGCTTCCGTCGCGGCTCATCTCATCGATTGCATCTTGCGCCATTGTCATGGCCCGATCAGGAAACCCGCGCAACCACAAGACTCGGGCGAGAGCCACCTTGGCCCCTATGCGATTGACGCTCCCGAAGTAGTTGGCATGGTGTGAACCGCTTTCGGAAGCAAAAGACATTCCATTTTCGAGGTGAAACTGAGCAGCGCCTTGATCTCCACTCAAGTAATAGGAGACACCCGTCATCCAATCGGCCCAGATAAGGCCAGCGGGGTCCGAGATTGCTTGTGCTACGCTCTTTCCTTTGTCGACAGCCGCTCTTGCGCCGCGAAGATCACCTTGTCGGACGAGGAGCAAATTCAAGCTCGCCAAGAGCTGCAATTGGCGCGACCTGTCCTCGAGCGCTTCGGCAAGCGCGAGCCCACGCGCGATTGCCGCGCGAACGTTGGGGTCATTTCCGCGCGTGTACATCGACGCGAGCGCCAGCGATTCCTGGAGGATCATCTCCGTTCTGGTAGAGTTGCCGGCATCGTCGAGAGCCGCCAGAGCGCTTTCGCAAAAGCGCCTGCACTCTTCCAGCAGAGACAGGCCCAGTAGCAGCGGCGCCGATTGCGCGACGAGAGCCACTCCAAAGGTGGGATCGTCACGATCGGACAATGCCCACTCCAGCGCCGCACGCACGTTTCCTATATGCGGAGCGTATTTTGAAAGATTGTTTTTGCCGATCCTTGAGCGCGTGATGTCGTCGCTTTGGAGAAAGGCGGAATAGAACTCTGCATGCCGCCGGGCGACGCAAGCTTCCTCCCCTCGATCGGCAAGCTTTGCTCTCGCGTAGGCGCGCGTCGTGTCGAGCAAGCGATAGTATGTCGAGCCGGATATCCAGCTTGTGGAGATCAGCGACTTCGCGAGCAGGCTGTCGAGAGCATCTGTAGTGCTCGCCTCTTCGCCGAGCGTATCGGACGCGACAGAGCGGGCCGCCTCGATCGTGAAATCGCCCACGAATACCGAGAGCCTGCTAAGAACGGCCCTCTCCAGCTCGGGCAGTAGATTGTAACTCCAATCGAGCATAGCGTTCAGGGTCTGGTGTCTGGGCAGCGCGGTCCTGCGTCCATGCCAGAGCAGGCTGAAGCGATTATCAAGCAGCTCCGCGATTCCGCGAATCCCAATAGAACCGGCACGACTGGCGGCGAGTTCGATCGCGAGCGCGATACCATCAAGTCGACGACAGATCGTAGCGACAATCGGCGCTTCAATGTCGCTCAGACCCGCTCCGTGGCCACCAGCTGCGGCCCGCTCCATGAAGATCTGAGCAGCCGGATAGCTCAGCACTTCCGTGGCGGTAAGATCGGCATGCCCGGGCGGACAAGCAAGGGAATACAAAAGGTAGACGTGTTCACCTTCGACACGCAGCGACTCGCGGCTGGTCGCGAGGATATGCGCTTGCGGTGCCTCGCTGACGAGCCGTTCGGCCAACTCGGCTGCCGAATCGATCACGTGCTCACAGTTGTCGAGGATCAGGAGGACCTTCTTGTCACCTATAAAGGCCACAAGGCTCCCGAATGGATCATGAGCTTGGATCATGAAGCCAAGCGCTGAAGCGACTGCCGTGGGAACGAGCCGGGGATTCGTCAATAAACTCAGATCGACGAAGGAGACGGCGCCGCCGAAGCCGTTCAGCAATGCATGCGCGACCGAAATCGCGACCGTGGTCTTGCCTATGCCGCCCGGACCGACGATGCTCACGAAGCGCTCTGCAGCGAGCTGCTCCGATACGGCTCGAACAGCTTCTTCTCGACCGACCATCCGCGCCAATCGCGGCGGCAGCTTTCTGAGCTGCTCGCCGTCCGAGTTTCCTTCCGCGACGGTCAGCCGCCCGGTCGAACGCGAAACGGCCGCGACGAAGCAATAGCCGCGACCTGTAACATTCGAAATGTAATGAGCGCCGTGCTCTCCGTCGCTCAGCGCTTTCCGGAGGGTGGCAATCTGAACACGGAGATTGGACTCGTCCACAGTAACATTCGGCCACGCCAAGGAAATTAGCTCGCTGTAGCTGACGACCTCGCCAGCCCGCTCCGTCAAGGCGATCAGGACGTCGAGCGCGCGCCCTCCCAGCGGTATCGTTTCAGCCGCTCTCTTGAGCATCCTGCCCGCCAGTAACAGACTGAACGGGCCAAAGGAATATACGTCTCCGGGCTGAACATTGCGAAGACTGTTCATACAAGCATTCCCGCCGATGGCTCGGCATCGGCGATCTACATGGGAAGCACGCTTCATTCTACTGCCAATACATTCTACTGCCAACGCCCACTCTGGGCCAGCCGGGTTGGCAGTATCTTCGTGGGGATCCGAGCACACTCCACGAAAGGCCGAAAGCACAATCAGAACAAAGACGTAACATGGCCGATGATCGGAAGGTCGACGGTTTATGGCCCCCTCCTTCCCCAACCGCATATTCCGCGCAGGAATAAGCTTTATTACGATGACCGCTCTGCCGGAATCCTTCCATGCACGACAGCTAGGTTCTCGCTTGCTGTGCGTCTTTTCGGCGGAGGTCTTTCCATGACATCGAAGCACTCGATAGTGATCGTAGAGCCGGTTCGGACGGCCATCGGAACATTCGGCGGTACCTTGAAGGATATTCCGGTCGTTGAACTGGGCGCGGCGGCCATCGATGCCGCTCTTCAGCGGTCCAACCTGCGGCCTGACGAGGTCGGCACGGTCGTCATGGGAAACACGGTGCAGGCCGGCAACAAGATGAATCCCGCGCGCCAAGCAGCGATCCACGGGGGACTCCCGGTCCAGGTACCGGCCATGACGGTGAATCGCGTCTGCGGCTCCGGCGCGCAGGCAATCGTTTCCGCAGCACACGAAATCCTGATGGGTTCGGTGGATGCAGCCATCGCGGGCGGCATGGAGAACATGGACGCAGCTCCCTACCTGGTCGCGCGCGGCCGATGGGGCCACCGCTTGGGGGACGGCATCCTCTACGACAGCGTGTTGCGCGACGGCCTCAACGATGCCTTCTCGGACGCGCACTCGGGCTGGCACACGGAAGACCTGGCCACGAAATTTCAGATCAGCCGAGCAAAGCAAGACGAATGGGCCCTGCGTTCGCATACGCGATTTTCTGCCGCGCAGAGCGCCGGCAAATTCGAGGACGAGATCGTGCCGGTCGACGTTCGCGCCCGAAAGGGACCGAGCACGTTCCGGGTCGATGAGCATAACCGCCCGGACGCGACGATCGAGGCGCTGGCCAAGCTGAAGCCGGCTTTCCGCGATGGCGGCACGATCACCGCTGGCAATGCCCCCGGCTTGAACACCGCCGCAGCGGCGATGGTGCTGGCGGGAGAGGATTGGGCCGCCAAACGCGGTCTGGCACCGATTGCCAAGCTCGTGTCCTACGGTATCGCGGCGGTCGAGCCGGGTATGTTCGGCCTCGGCCCGATCCCCGCTGTCAGACAGGCGCTGGCGCGCGCCGGCTGGAGCAATGTTGACGTCGATCGCATCGAGATCAACGAGGCGTTTGCCGCCATAGCCCTTGCGGTCATGCAGGAACTCAAGCTGCCGCCCGAGATCGTGAATGTCGAGGGCGGCGCCATCGCGCACGGCCATCCAATCGGCGCGACCGGCGCCGTCCTGACCACCCGCCTCCTCCATTCGATGCGCCGGGACGGTCTCGGGAAAGGTATCGTCACGATGTGCATCGGCGGCGGCCAGGGGATCGCCCTGACCCTCGAGATGATTGGTTGAGGATAACCATAGGAGCCTCCCATGGCCCTCCTCGTAACAAGTGCCTCGGGCGCGAATGGCTCGGGTTACGGCAAGTTGTTGGCGTTCGATGCGAACGGCGAGTTGCAAGGCCCTTTCAGTGAGGACGACCGTATCGTCGACCCGCGCGGACTCGGCGTCGCCGGTTCATTGCTCTTCGTCAACAGTGGCTCGGACCGCATTCTGGCGCTCGATGGCAAGGCGCGTGTGGTGCGCGAGACCGGCGTGATACCCGGGCTGAACCCAGGCGGCGGTAATTTCGGACTAGATGGCCGGTATTATTGTCAATCGGCGTTGGACTGGGACCCCCGATCGGCGTCCAAAGGGGACCCCTTTGATCGGCGAGTCTTGATGGTAGCGCTCGCGGCGTCGGAGCTGGCCGGGGTTGCGGAGACGGCGCGAGCGCGGGTTGTTTGATCGTCGTCGCGGCTTTTAAAGCGCCAGCTGTCGTTACCGGTCTCGACGATGTCGCAGTGATGAGTCAAACGATCGAGCAGCGCGGTTGTCATCTTGGCGTCGCCGAACACGCTCGGCCACTCGCCGAATGCCAGATTGGTGGTGACGAGGACGGAGGCGCGCTCATAAAGGCGGCTGACGAGGTGGAAGAGAAGCTGACCGCCGGACTGGGCAAAGGGCAAATATCCGAGCTCGTCCAGGACAATGAAGTCCATGCGGGTTAGGTGCTCGGCAAGCCGGCCCTGTCGCCCGTTGCGGGTCTCGGTCTCAAGGCGGTTGACGAGGTCGACCACGTTATAGAAGCGGCCACGGGCGCCGGATCGGATGCAGCTTCGCGCGATAGCAATGGCCAGATGGGTCTTGCCGGTGCCCGTTCCGCCGACCAGGACGACGTTGCGTTGCTGGGCGATGAAGCCGCCGCCGGCGAGATCATTGACAAGCGTCTGGTTGATCGGCGTGCCGTCGAACTGGAAGTCTGCGATGTCCTTGGCAAGCGGCAACTTGGCGATGGTGAGCTGGTATTTGATCGAGCGGGCCTGCTTCTCGTTGATCTCGGCGGAGAGCAGATCGCCGACGATGCGCTGGGGTTCGTGCTGGCGTTTGACGGCGGTCGCCATGATCTCGTCGAAGGCGGCCTTCATACCGTAGAGCTTAAGCTCGCCCATGAGATCGAAGATTTGGGTTCGTTCCATCAGTTTGTCCTCCGGAGGTTGTCGTAGCGGGCACAATCGGCGATCGGCGCATAGCGAAGCGTCAAGGCGGCCGGCGTCATGATGTTGGCCGGTGGGGCAGGTTCACGTTGACGAGCCAGGATGTTGAGCACGACATCAGCGGAATGAACGCCATGAGCGACCGCCTCGGCGCAGGCGGCTTCCACCGCGGGCAATCCGTCTGTCAGCACCGCATTGAGGATATCGACCATCTGTCGATTGCCATCATCGGCACCGGCGAGCTTGCGCCGTACACGCTCAATCGCTGCGGGCAGCACCCAGTCCTTGAAGGGAGCGCCATTACGCAAGGCACCGGGCTTGCGCACCAGCACGGGCACATAGTGCCAGGGGTCGTAGACCGTTTCGCCGCGACCGAATGATCGCGGATGTTCGGCAACGACCCGGCCGTCCTGGCGGATCACGATGCGGTCAGCATAGGCCTGGACCTCAATGGGCCGCCCGACCGCGCTTGCCGCAACCGAGTACTTGTTGTTGTCGAAGCGCACCAGACAGGTCTTGGAGACCGAGGCCGGGACGGCATGGAAGCCATCGAACCGACCTGCATACGGCACGAGATTGGGTCGCTCGGCCTCGAAGATCTCCCAGACAGTCCGGTCGGCGAACTCTGGATGCCGATGAGCCTTGGCGTAGGCGATACATTTATCGAGCAGCCAGGCGTTCAGCTCATCCAATGTCTTGAAGCGCAGCCGCGGGGTGAAGAAGCGTTCGCGGACCAACCCGACCTGGTTCTCGACCTGTCCCTTCTCCCAGCCCGACGCTGGCGTGCAGGCAACCGGATCGACCAGATAATGGCTGCACATCTGCAGGAAGCGCCGATTGTAGAGGCGGCCTTTGCCGACAAAGATCGTCTCCACCGCCGTCTTCATGTTGTCGTAGATGCCGCGCCGGCAAGTCCCCTTGAACAGTGCGAACGCCCGGTTGTGGGCGTCAAACACCATCTCCTGCGTCTCGCGCGGATAGGCCCGAACAAACAGCATCCGACTGTGGCAAAGCCGGACATGCGCCGCCTTCACCACCACCGTGGTCCCGCTCAACAGGACGACTTCGTGGCTCCAGTCAAACTGGTAGGCTTCGCCGGGCGCAAAGCTCAACGGCACATAAGCTGAGGTCGTCGAGGCGCCACGCTCTCGGCTCCACCGCCGCGCATAGCGACGAACCGCGTCGTAGCCGCCGGCATATCCGAGGCCGCGAAGCTCTTCGAACAAGCGGATCAGCGTCAGCCGTTCGCGCGTCGTCTTGCTCTCGTTCGCCGCCAGCAACCGGTCAAGCTCGGCACTCCACGGGCCCATCTTCGGAAGCGGCTGCGTCTCTCGCTCGTACCGGAACTCCGTCGCCTCCGAACGGATGACCTTGCGGACCACCTTGCGCGATACGCCAAGCTCCCGGCAGATCGCCTTGATGGGCTGACCATGAACAAAATAGGCGCGACGGATCTTCGCAATCGTCTCCACCACCAGCATCCCAACCTCGGCTTCCATGACTTGATGGAAGCCACTGTGGACCCTTGTCCCGGGGTCCCGATTGGATGCCGATTACCCCGAATACGGGGTCCTTATTCCATGCCGAAACACATACGGCGGCCCCATTGGAAACCGGGCGCGCTTCCTGCTGGAGGTGACACAGGCCACCATTTCGGTCTGGGGAGCCGACCGAGTGGGCTTGCGCATCTCTCCGAGCGGCACGTACGGGTCGATGTCGGACAGCGATCCACAGGCGACCTTCGGATACGTGGCAACCGCGCTCGATCGCTTGGGCATCGCGTACCTCCATGTCGTCGAGCCCCGCATCAAGGGTACCGAGGAGATCGCTTTCGGCCAGGCTCCCGTCGCGGTCCAGCATTTGCGGCCGAAGTTCTCGAGAACCTTGATCGCTGCCGGCGGCTTCGACCCGGCCTCGGCAGAAGCCATCGTCGCCTCCGGCGACGCCGACCTCGTCGCCTTCGGGCGCCACTTCATCTCGAACCCGGACCTGCCGGAGCGTCTGCGGCAGGGACTGCCGCTCAACGCTTACGACCGATCGACGTTCTACGGCGGCGACTCGCAAGGCTACACCGACTACCCGACGGCCAAAGCCGCCGCCTGACCAGCCGCTGACCTCTCTGCCCGTGAGGGTGGATGACGCCGGCCCCCAATCGAGCGATGGCCGTCTTTCGCCGGCGAGCCTTACCGCTCGCCGGCGATTGCTTGTCGCTGCACTTGCACGGACGACCGACGGCCCGCTCGACTACGACGGGCTGCGAGGTGGGACGATTGCGGTGCCAAACGCTAGATCGGCGAACGAGGCAGGATCTCGGCGATCGGCACGGTCCGCCCGTCCAAAATTGATCGCGATACGGCGACCATCACGGCAATGTTGCCCAAGATCTGCTCCTCGGTAAATGGATAGGACGCTTCGCCTCCGAGCGACAGCGCGAACCGCTCGAGATTGGCCCGCACGGCATCCTTGCCGGGCAGCGTCGTGACTATGGGCCCGAACGCGCGACGCTGCGCGGTCAGCGTGCTAGGACCGGATTGGTCCGGATGGGACGCGTCACGGACTTCAGCCCACCCTTCGCTGCCGAAGACCGTGAGCCGCGAATAGAATGGCGTGGCGAGCACGCTGGAGAAGTAACCAGTAGCCTTGGACGCAAAGCCGACGTGTACGGATAGAGTGTCTGCGTAGCCCGTGTTTTCAATGCGCGTCGCGGGAAAAGCCGTCACGGTCTCGACAGGGCCGAACAGATCCAAGAACATGTCCGTCAGGTGGATACCCGTCGCCGTCATCGCGAGCGGCACCTCACCCTGCGCGCTGACCCGCCAATTCCCTCCAGCGATGCCACGGAGTTTGTCGTGATGGAAACACGCCTCGACGTGCATGATCGTTCCGAAGAAGCCATCGGCCAGCAACTTACGCAGTTCGTCCATCGCCGGCTCGAACCGGCGTTCATGTCCGACGCCGAGGCGAACTCCTGTGGCGCGACACGCATCGAGCGCTCGTCTGACCTCCGTCACGTCGAGCCCGATCGGCTTCTCGCAGAAGACGTGTTTGCCCGCATGAGCCACCGTTTCGATCTGTCGCGCATGCAGCGAATGGGGCGTCGCCAGAATGACGAGATCGATGGAAGGATCGGCGAGAACCCGAGCGAGATCCGTCGTGAAGTCCGCGCCATATTTTCCTGCAAGTGCCCGTTGCTCATCACGGTTTCCGACCGCCTGCACTATATGAATGACGTCGGATCCGATCGTCTGCCGCAGGATGTGCTGACCCCACCATCCCAGGCCGACGATCGCTGCCTTTGTCGCACGAGTTCGGGCGGTCGACGAACTCACGCTTTGAACTCCATCACGTAGAGCCCGCCATTGTAGTCGGTGCTGTAAATGAGGCCCGACGCATCGACGAAAACGTCCGCAGATTGAATGACCCTCGGTCGACCAGGTCGGCTATCGACCAGACCGTTCGGAGCCGGTGGAACCAACGCGCCAACCTCACGAGGTGCGTAGCGGTCGCGAATGTCGAACACCCGCACCCCGGCGTTTTGGTACGTCGCGAAGATCAGTTCGGAGCTTATGAAGCTGCCCGGTCGGTTTTCATGCAGATTATGAGGGCCGAAATGCCCCGGCTTCGCCTTGTAATCGATATCCGAGGGCGACTTGAAGGTCGAAATGCTCACCGGGTTGGACGGCTCGCGGATGTCGAACAACCATACCAGCTTCTCGCCGTCCTCCTGATGATCCAGCACGGCCTCGTCAAGCACCGCCACCAAATCGCGATCGGGCAGCGGCAGGCAGTTATGGGTACCTCCGCCGAACGGCGGAGACCAATTCTTGTGAGCGATAAGCCTCGGTTCGGTTCGATCCTTGACATCTAGGATCACCATCCCGGCATCGCGCCAGGCGAGATAGGCCGTATCGCCGTGGACGATGGGGTGATGCAAGCCCTGCCTGCGCGAGGGATCCGCCACGGTGGCCTCGCCCGCGGCGGCATTCATTCCCGGCAACCAGTACCGTCCGACCTCCTTGGGACGGCCAGGATCGCTCATGTCGATCGTGATGAAGATGTAGTCGGTGAAGCCGTCGATCAGGGCCGACGCATAGGCCCAACGCCCGCCGGTATACCATAGGCGGTGGATGCCGCCGCCCTCGATCGGCATGAACCCTATCTCGCGCGGCGCTTCGCTTCGCGAGATGTCGTAGACGGCGAGACCTGCCCGCCAGTCGCGGGGCCGCCGGCCGATATCCGCCGTGCCGACCTTCCTCCCGAGCTCTCCCTTGTAGTAGGCCTTCTCGTCTTGAAACTCCGAGGCGGCAAACATGTCCTTGGCATTGATGACGAGGAGCAGATCGTCCTGCGTCTGGAGGTGAATGTTCCAAGTGTTCTGAGCAGCAGCGACGTAATCCACTGTCTTTGGCCGCGTGGGATCCCTGACATCCACGACGCTGAAACCCTTAGAGAACATGTGGCCGATATACGCGAATCCGCGGTGGACCATGAGTTGCACGCCGTCCGGACGGCCGCCTTGATCGCAATGCCCGATGAGCCGCATGTTGCGTGCCAGTTCGGGGACCGGAAGAACCTGACTTCCCATGTGACGTACCAAGCTCCTACGCTGAATGAAGAAATGCGGACGACGCAGTGTGCTTCAGAATACCCGGAATGCTGTGGAACTCACGCCAATGCGCGTCGTCGGCCCCATTTCCGGGCGACGCATGAGCGAGCATGTATTCTCCGAGGCTGCGCCCCTGGGCCACGGCCTTCCCGGCGATCGGCAGACGCTCACGCTCGAAGCGAGACAGACCTTCGAGCAAATTCGGATGGCTTGCGAGCGA
Organism: Bradyrhizobium genosp. P; assembly: GCF_049949265.1. Classification (NCBI taxonomy): domain Bacteria; kingdom Pseudomonadati; phylum Pseudomonadota; class Alphaproteobacteria; order Hyphomicrobiales; family Nitrobacteraceae; genus Bradyrhizobium; species Bradyrhizobium genosp. P. Next base: position 8,774,577 of record NZ_CP188195.1, read on the forward strand.
GTCTGCCAGCACCTCCGCGTCCGTGCCGGCCTTGGCGATACCCATGCCGATGTGAGGCCGAGCTACCGCCGCGGCGTCGCCGATCAGCGCGACGCGGCCGTACACCATCCTCTCGACCAGCAGATCGTAGATCGGCGTAAAGAAGGGTTTGGCGACGCAAAACAGAATATCGCGCATCGGAGGAGGCAGGAACTCCCGCGCGTCTTCCTTGAGACGTGCGATGACATCGGCTCGGACCTTCGGCGGGGGGATCGAAACGGCGTGGTACACCCCGTCTTCGTCGACCAGTATATTGTCCAAAGCGGCTCGGTCGACCGCCCGATACCAGACCCAATTCCACCGACGATGGCCGGGCCGCAGATCGTTGTCCGGTCCGGCGATCGGATAGCCGATATTCTTGTTATGAGGCGGCAAGAAGAACGCGAACTTGTCGAAGACCGCAGCGTGCGCCTCTTTCGGAATGGCGTCCTCGTCAGCAAGACCACGCCATACCACATAACCCGCGTAGATCGGCTGAATCTCCGGGGCGAACATGTTGCGCACGACCGAGCGAAACCCGTCAGCGCCGACGAGCAGATCACCGGTCACACGTTCGCCGTTCTCGAAGATCGCCGTCACGGAGTCCGCGTCCTGCTCGATGGCCTTCAGATTGTAACCGAGATGATGCGTGCCTTGAGGAATCGTGGCTCGCATAATCTGGTGCAGTCGATCCCAGGACGTGACGATCTGTTCGTAGGGTAGTCGCTCGATCACATTGCCCTGAGAATCCAAAGCGACGCGTTCGTGGACGGTGACGCCCAAATCATTCAATCGTGCGCTGCTTCGCTCCAGCGACTGTATGAGATCGGGATGGGTGACGATTCCCGCTCCCCGCCCACGAAGTTCGACATCGCTACGCTCGTATACGTCGGTCTCCCAGCCGGCCTTCCGCAGAAGTGAAGCTGCGAAGAGACCCGACATCGAGCCGCCGATCACGATCGCGCGGCGTGAAGGTGAAGAACCATTCGTCTTTGTCATCGCGAAACTCCTCTCAATCTTTCCGCATTTTGGAGAAATCGTACAAGCTCATCAGCACCACCCCGAGCAGCGGTGGTCCCACGACCACCAGAAGCGAAGCGAAGGACCACCCGGCCATCTCCACCAGCTTGCCGAAAAGCCAGCCGGCAACCGGTCCCGGCAAGTAGAACGCGGCGAGAGCGACGGCCCCCGCATAGCCGATCTGGCTCGGATCAACGCTTCGCTGCACGACCGACATGAATCTCGTGAACAGGAAGCCGCTCATCGTCAGGCCAAAGATCAGCGATAGCAGCAAGTGAAGCCTGAATTCAGCGATGCCGTCGAACAGTACGTAGCCGGACGTCGCCATAAGAAGGAGGGCACCAACGATGCTCCTGTTGCTGATCTTGTCGCCAAGCCAACCGCCGAACACACCAAGCATGGCACCGATGCCGTACATGCCAAGCGCCGCACCGGCATCGACGACCGAGAAAGCAAGGACCGTATGGGCGTAACTCGCATAGAGCGCCGAGTACGAGAAGAACGAGAAGCCGACGAGCCCGAACGAGACCGAGCTCAGGACCAAATTGCGTGTCCAGATCGATCCAGCCGGTTCCTCGATATCCCGTACCAGCGACGACTTCGGGCCGGCATCGGTGAATTCCAGAGGGATGACGATCGCAGCGACGACGGCCACCGCGATGCCGGCTATCCCGTAGGCGTAGAACGACGACGACCAGGAACTTGTCCAGCCTTCGAGGCGAGTGCCGAGGACTGGCCCCAGGAACGCGCCCAAGCCGAAGAATGTCTGCATAGCGCCCATGGCGGCGCCGCGCCGCGCACCGAAGTACGCTCCCATGCACGCAAAGACGGCACCCACCTGTAGCGCCTCTCCGACGCCAGTGAGGGCCCGCAAGATCGTCAGGCTGACGAAGCCGGTGGCGAGCGGCGTCAGCAGAGTGAACAGCGAGTAGCAGACAAGGCCGCCCAACAGAACGTATCGCCGTCCGAACTTGGTCATGAACCAGCCGCTCAGAGCCGCGAAGATAGCCACGTTGACCGTGAATACGGTGCTTACGAAGCCCGCTTCAGGAAGAGTGAGACCGTAGTCGGAGCGAATGCTGCCCAAAAGGGCCGGAAAGACCTGCCGATCCATGGCGTTGAACATGTATGAGACGCCCAACAGCAACACCAGGCCGATCGCCTGTCGCGTGCTCGAAGGCTTCGCGTCGGTTTCCACCAAAGGCGAAGATACAGCTTCGTTCGTTATCATCGTTGCGTTCCTCCACACTTTTCGTTTTTGGATCTTTTATTGTCCGACAGGCATTTCGAATTGCAGCGTCGCTAATTTCGTCAGAAGGTCGGCTTGGATCGACTGGCTCAGGGGCGTGAGGGGTGGCCGCACGATCTGCCAGGCTGCACGACCGGTGAAGTGCGCCAGAGCTCCTTTCATTGCCGGAATCAGTTCGAACGACTGGAAAGTTCGCCGCACCGCATCGACTTTGACTTGCAAGGCGCGCGTTTCGTCGCTCTGACGGTTGTCCTCGAGCGCGCGGGCGAGGCCGCTGATCGCCGCTGGGTTGACGTTCACCGTCGCGCTGATACAGCCGACGCCACCGATCGAGATCGCGTCCGTCAGAAAGACTTCGCTCGCGGGAAATACGTCGAAGTTTTCCTTGGCGAAGTTCTCGATCATCGCCTTCGAATTGGCCCAATCTCCGGAGGAATCCTTCGCACCAGCTATTACCCGCGGATAGCGCTTGAGAAGCCGCTCGATCAGCGAGAGCGTGATCGGCACCTCGGTCAGTTGCGGAATATGATAAAGATAGATCGCGAGATTAGGATCGGCTACGGCATCGATGACGTCCGCATAGTATGAAAACACCCCCTCCTCGGAGACTCTCTTGAAATAGAACGGCGGCAGCATCAGAACGCCCGATGCGCCATTCTGCACTGCGTGTCTCGTCAGACGCACGGCTTCCTTGACCGAGCACGCCCCGGTCCCAGGCATGAGCTTGTGCGCCGGGATCCCGGCCTCGAGCAAACCTTCGGTGAGGGCAATCCGTTCATCGGCGCTGAGCGAGGCGGCCTCGGAGTTCGTTCCGAAGATCGCCAGGCCGGCATCGTTGGCCAGCAGCCATCGACAGTGAGCGAGAAACGCGGGAAAGTCGGGCTCTCGGTCCTGATCGAACGGCGTCAGTACGGGCGCGAGCGCTCCCCTCAACCGGCTTCTGGCGACAACGGACTCTCCCAATTTTTCCTCCTCTGTCACAAAGCATTCTCGACGGTGGTGGGAGTGGCGCGTTCGCTACGCGGCGCATGTACGGTACCCTCGCCTCTTCGCGGCAAGCCCATCGCCAGAACCTGCGCGAGATGCACGGCGGTGCGCCCCGTCATGTGCTTCACCTGCTCGCGGCAACTGAATCCGTTCGTGACGATCACGGTGTCGGCCGGTCGCTTGCGGACCTCCGGCACCAAAACCAATTCGGCCACGTTGCGCGACAGCCCGACATGATCCGGATCGAACCCGAACGAACCGGCCATTCCGCAGCAGCCGCTGTCGAGCCAGGTCGCGCGGACGCCTGCTCTCTCGAGCATTGCGGCGTCGCCGCGGCTACCAAACAACGACTTCTGATGACAATGTGTGTGGACGAGCACGTCTACGTCCAGTGATGGCGGCTGATAGTCATGCGCGAGCAGGAAGTCCCCCAGCAGGAACACGCTGCGCGAGATTCGCTGAGCCCGAGGGTCGTCGGGAAAGAACTTGGGCAACTCGTCTTTGAACACCGACAGGCACCCCGGCTCCAGGCCGACGATGCCCACGGGCTGCTCCAATTTCGTTTCCATCATGGGGGACAGGACGTCGATAATCTGCTGCAGCCGACGTTTCGCGAGATCCAAGTAGCCGAAGTCGTATAGAGGCCGTCCGCAGCACAGGCGCTGCGTCGGAAGGATCGGTTCGAAGCCGGCGTCCCGCAAAATCGTCACGGCGGCCTCGGCGACCTCCGGCTGGAAATTGTCGCAAAACGTATCTAGCCAGAGGATCACCGGCGCCTTTCCGCGGGAGACTGCGGCCTGACCCGTGGTGAATGAGCGGCGAAAGCCTGTCCCGGCGAATTTCGGGAGATCCCGATCGGATGCGACGCCGGCGACCCACTTCGATACGGACGAAAGCAGCGGCGCGCTCGTCACGAAATTCGTGAGACGCGGCACCGCCGCGGCCAGCGGCGCCCAATCGCCGATGCGGCCCATGGACCAGGCTTGGCGAGGGCGCGGTCTATGCTCGTAATAATGAGATAGGAATTCCGCCTTGTACGACGCCATGTCGGTGTGCGTCGGGCAGTCGCTCCGGCAGCCCTTGCAGCTCAAGCACGTATCCAGGGCCTCCTTGACGGCCTCGCTCTTCCACCCGTCGCGGACGACGTCGCCTTGCAACATTTCCCACAACAGCCTGGCCCTGCCGCGCGTCGAGTAGCGCTCTTCGCCGGTGGCCCGGTAGCTCGGGCACATCGTCCCGCCCTTTGCTGCGCGGCACTTCCCCATCCCGACACACCTCTCGACCGCGCGCTGGAAGCCGTCTCCTTCCTGGCTCCGGAACATCATGTGCGTGGATATCGGAACGACCCTGTAGTCGGGACCGGCGCGCAGATTTTCGTCGATCCGATAGGCGTCGACCACTTTTCCGGGATTGAGGAGACCGCCAGGATCCCAAATGCGTTTGAACGTGCGCATCGCATCCGTCAGTTCCTCGCCGAACATGACCGGCAAGAACTCGCCCTTGGCCTGTCCGTCGCCGTGCTCGCCGGACAGGGACCCACCGAACGCGACGACGAGTTCGGTGGCCTCCCGAACGAAGCTTCTATATTGCTCGACCCCTTGCTTCGTCCGAAGATCGAACGTGATACGCGCGTGCACGCAGCCGTCGCCGAAATGGCCGAAAAGAGAGGTCCGGTAACCGTACCGCGCCACGAGCGCGTTGAAGGCGCGGAGGTAGTACCCCAGCCGATGCGGATCCACAGCGGCGTCCTCCCAGCCAACCTGCGGATCGGGCACATTAGGATCGATCGACAACTGCGTGGCAGAAGCGCCGTTTTCGCGGATCGACCAAATCCGCTGTTGCATGGCGCGATCCGTCACGATCCGCGTGGTCGGCCTCGGACCGCCCGGTCTGGCCAGGAAATAGGCGGCCGCCCTCTCGGCCTGTTCGCTTGCCTGGATTTCTGTGTCCGCACCGAATTCGAGGACGACCCAGGCATCGCCGAGCGGCAAAAGTTCGATTTCCGCCTGGGCGAGATTGCGCGCCTGAAGGCCCCGTATGATCATCCGGTCGAGCCCTTCGACCGCGATCGGCCGAAAGCGCTCGTACTCTGGAACGGCATCGGCGGCGAGGTAGATGTCGTCGAAGCCGAGAACCAACAGAACCCTGTGGGGAGGACTGCTGACCAAATCCAGAGATGCCTTGAGGATGAGCGCACATGTACCTTCGGTCCCGACCAGCGCGCGAGCCAGGTTGAACCCGTTTTCCGGGAGAAGCTGATCGAGATTGAAGCCGGACACGCGCCGCTTGATCGACGGAAACCTCTTCCGGATTTGGTCGGCATAGCGATCTCTTAGATCCCTGAGATCGCGGTAGATCTGCCCTTTGCGTCCCCCAGCGTGGACGATTCGGTCGATTTCCTCCTCGGTCGTAGGTCCTACCCAGAACCGCTCTCCATCATAGGTCATGATCTCGAGGGCGCGGACATTCTCCAGCGTCTTACCGGCCATCACCGAATGAGCGCCGCACGAATTGTTGCCGATCATTCCTCCCAGCGTGCAACGGCTGTGGGTGGAAGGGTCCGGCGCGAACGTCAGGCCATGATGTTCCGCCGCAGAGCGCAACGTGTCGCAGACCACGCCAGGCTCGACGAGCGCGGTCTTAGACGTGGGATCAACTTCCAGAATACGACTGCAGGCCACCGACAGATCAAAAACCACGGCTTCGTTGACCGTCTGGCCGCTCATCGACGTGCCAGCACCGCGAACCAATAACGGCGCCCGATTTTCGTGACAGATAGCGACGCCTTTCACGAACTCGTCTACGGAACGCGGCACGACGACGCCGATCGGCACTTGCCGGTAGTTGGACGCGTCAGACGCGTAGACGGCCTTGTGCGCGGCATCGAAGCGAACCGCCGAACCAAGCGCGCTGCGGAGCGCATCCTGAAGGTGGCGCCAGTTCCTGCTCATGCGCCGCCTCTGATCTGTTTCAAGAATTCAACGAGCGCTTCCCCGATCTCGTGCGGAGCATCTTCCGGCACGTAGTGCTTGGCTTCGACCCCGACCACCGTTTGGTTCGGCCACTTGAGACAGTGCTCGCGTGCCGCTCCGGCCGTTCCGTGGCCCTGCGAGGCGTCGATGAAGAGTTTGGGAAGGTGCGTGCTCGCCCCCATCCAGGCGCTGTAGCGCTCGACTGCCGCGCTCATGTCGGCCGGTTCGCCGTCGAAGGGAATGTCGCGAGGAAACACTAATGTCGGCAGCCGCGACTCCGGCACGCTGAAAGGTGCGCCATAGACCGCTTTCTCTTCGACGTCCAGCCTTCGGATGACGCCGTATTCGAACAGCATCTTCTCGACGAAGAAGTTGTCGCGCAACACGAGGTCCTCTCCTTCGGGGCCACGCAGACGCCGAAAGATCCGCTGCCGCTCAGGAGGCATATCAGTCCATCGCCGGGGACGGACCATCGCCTCCATGTAGGCAATGCCGGAAACGCTACCGGGATAACGACAGGTTCGATTGAACCCGAGCGCGGCGCCCCAATCCTGCACTACGAGCACGATATTTCCGGTCAACGCCAGCTTGTCGAACCAGGCGTCGAGATAGGCGACATGATCGAAGAAGCGATATGCGCTCCGCGGCGATTTGCCGGATTGGCCGAAGCCGATCAGATCCGGTGCGAGCACTCGCCCGAAGGGCACTGCATACGGAATAACGTTCCGCCACATGTAGGACGAGGTAGGGTTGCCGTGAAGGAACACGATCGGATCGCCCTGCCCGACATCGACATAGGCCATCTCGGCGTCGAGCACGGACAGTCGCTTCATGTCGTACGGGAATGCGGGGCTTATCGGTCGATGCTGCACTGCACTGTTTCGATCGAGCATCCAATTCCTCCCTGAGATCGTGACCGCGATTCCTTGTTTCGATCGTCCTCAAACGAACGGAGCGTCTCTTGGCGCAACGTCGACTTGACTCGCTGCGGACTCAAACGCAAAGTTTTCAGGTTGAGCATGAGCTTTATGAATGCATCCGCGCCGCCTCACTCCTTCAATGTCGTTGCTGGTGGCGTTCGAAGCGGCCGCCCGGCATCTCAGCTTCACGCGCGCGGCGAACGAATTGTCGCTCACTCAAAGCGCGATAAGCAGGCAGGTTGCTGCGCTCGAAGCTCTCTTGGAAGTCACCCTCTTCCATCGCGAAGGGCGGCAGATCGCGCTCACAGAAGTCGGCGCCATGTATCAGCGCGAACTCTCGGGCGCGTCGCAACGCGTGCGGAGCGCTTCGCTCCAAGCGATGGCATATCGGAACGGACGCGGCTCGTTGCACCTTGCCGCCCTTCCTACCTTTGCAAGCAAATGGCTTATGCCGCGCCTGAAGGATTTTTATCAAAGGCACCCGGACGTATTGATACACATCCACTCTCGAATCGGTCAGTTCGATCTTGAGCTCGCCGGGATGGACGCTGCGATCAGCGTCGGAGATGGATATTGGCGCGACTTGGCCTCCTATCAACTGATGGATGAGCAACTTCTTCCGGTCATCAGCCCAGCTTTGGCCGCAGGCAAGCCGATCAACACACCGGCTGATCTTGCGCGCCACCTCCTGCTTGTGGTGACGGGCAGACCGTTGGTCTGGCGGCAATGGTTTCATCGCCATGAACTTCCTGATGCTGCCATGCGACTGGGACCTCAGTTCGAGCTGACATCGCATCTCGTTCAAGCCGTTGCGGCGGGACTTGGTGTTGGGCTTGTGCCGAGTTGCCTGGTGGAAGACGAATTACGGGATGGCTCATTGACGCTGGCGATCGACTCTCCGTTGCAAACCGGCCTAGGTTATTACCTTTTCGTATCGCCTTTAAAGGCGAACCTGCCGCACGTCTCCGCGTTCAAATCATGGCTCTTGGAAATGAGATCTCATGCGAGCTCTCACATTTGAAAGCTCGAATTCGCCTCAGTCTGATGAACGATCGCGCGTGAGACTAGTCCCTTCCAGAGGACAGGTCTCCATTCCGATAAGGAATAACACTTTATCGCTCCTCAAATCCGCATCGGTCGTGAGGCGGCGTGAGGTTCTCTGGAGCGGTATAACAACAGGCCGCTGATCATCCCTTTCCGCTAGGGCTTGATACGCGACCGGCGCGGCGCGCCATACTCTGGCGCGCCACGGTTTTCGTCCAGAATTAGACCGCCGCCGGCACCACATCGGCGTGCCTCGGATAGTCGATGTAACCTCGCCCGTCGCCGCCGTAGAACGTCGAACGGTCGTAGCGGGTCAAAGGCAAATTGCGCCGGAGTCGTTCGGGCAGATCGGGGTTGGCGATGAAGTGGCGACCGAACGCGACGAGATCGGCGTCGCCGGCCGCGACGATGGCGGCGGCACTCTCACCAGTGAAACCGCCAGCTGCGATCAGGGTGTGGCTGAATTTTTTCCGCAGATGCTGGGCTGCGATCGGAGCCTGGCCCTTGGCGATCTCCTCGATGCCCTTGATACGCGGTTCGACCACGTGAAGGTAGGCGATGCCCAATCGATCGAGCTCGGTCACGACATAACCAAAGGTCGCGGCCGGGTCGCTGTCCGACATCGAACCGTAGGTGCCGCTCGGCGCAATGCGGACACCCACGCGATCGGCGCCCCAAACGGAGATCGCAGCTTGCGTTATCTCCAGCAGGAAACGAGCGCGATTCTGGATCGAGCCACCATATTCGTCACTGCGTTTGTTGGTGCCATCTTGCAGAAACTGGTCAGGCAAATAGCCGTTCGCACCATGGATCTCTACGCCATCAAACCCGGCGCGCAGTGCGCGCTCGGCGCCGGCACGAAACTCCTCGATAATCCCTGGAATCTCTTCCAGCGCGAGCGCACGCGGCATCGAGAACGGGACCTCGCCTTCTTTGGTATAGGCATAGCCTTCTGCCGCGATCGCCGACGGCGCGACCGGCGGCTCGCCGTTGGGCTGCAGATCGGTATGTGACTGTCGGCCGACATGCCACAGTTGCAGGAAGATCCGGCCGCCCCTGGCATGGACAGCATCGGTGACGCGACGCCATCCATCGATCTGATGATCCGAATAGATGCCCGGCGCGCCGGCATAGCCGTAACCACGGACCGAGACCGGAGTAGCCTCGGAAATGATCAGGCCACCTTTCGATGCACGTTGCGTGTAATACTCGATCATCAGTTCGCTCGGAGCGTCGCCTGGATCAGACCGCATTCGCGTCAGCGGCGCCATCACGATACGGTGGGAGAGTTGGTAGGGACCAATCTTGGTCGACGAGAACAGCTCGCTCATGGTTATCTCCTTCAGGTGGATGACGACAGCCGATGGTCGCTGGACGCAGCGCCCCATCAGCCGCCTCTCGGGAAGTGCGATGGGATCGCAATCGCGCTTCCTGTTTTCCGCTATCAGACCTTGACCGCGGCCGCCCGCTGCAGGACCGGGATCATGTCTTCCGGCTCGGGCCGATGCGTGTAATCAGGGTTCACTTCGGAGTAGAGGATCGTGCCGTCCTGGCCGATCACGTACCGGGCCGGCATCGGCAGGGTCCAGTTCGGATCGTCGTTGAACGTGGGCAGATCGTTCTTGAGGTTCTTGTAGAGCTCGGTCAGATAGTCGGGCAGATCGAACCGCAGGCCAAACGCGGCACCGACCTTGCCCTTCGTATCCGACAGAATCGGGAAGGAGAGCTTGTTCTGACGCACCGACTTGCGGCTGTTCGGCGCGGTCTGCGGCGAGATCGCGAGCAGCGAGGTGCCGTACTCGTCGAACGCGGGCTTGACAGCCTCCAGCGCCCGCAATTCCATGTTGCAGTAGGGGCACCAGACGCCGCGATAGAAGCTGACGACGAGCGGGCCTTTCTTCAGAAGTTCATCCGAACTGACGATGTTGCCTTCGGGATCCTTCAGCGAGAAGGACGGAGCCACGTCTCCGGCTTTCTTGGCGCGCTTCGCGGCGCCGGAGGCGATCAGCTCGGCGGTGGCGCGATGCATAGTCTCGATCACGGAGCGAGGAACGTTATACGGCGGCTTGCCGGCTTCGAAATCAGCCTTGAAAGCATCGAGTTTGGCTTGCAGTGACATAGTCGGTTCTCCTTTGGGTTTCGCGTGGGGGCCTATGGATCGAACTCACACGAAACAACCTAAAGGAGACCGGCATGGAGGGTAGCGAGGCCGTTGGACTAGACCCTATTCCGCCAGGGAATAGAGACTTTAGCAGCCACGGCAAATGACCAGCTTTCGATCGAGCTGGGCATCGAGATCCTGTTGCTGGCGCTCCCAGGCCGACAGAACCTCGCTCTGGGGAACGTCCGCCCGTCCAGGTTGCCGACGACCGATATCGGCGCGGGCCAGGGCGAATGCGAGGAAAGAACGGCTGGGTTGTTTTGATCGGACGCTGCAGCAGGCGAAAGTAGACCGTACAGGACAACGCCGGCAACAAGAGCTGCGGCAAGGCTCGTCGAGTGATTCTTGTTCGAGGTGGACATGCTGTGACACTCCTTCTCGCGGGCTCAGGATGGGCAACTCCGCTTACGGGGTCACTTTACTCAGCGCTCCGAAACACTGAATGCTAGGTAGGATCGAAGAGATGCTCGTTCGTCTCGCCGATTCGGCGGACGGGCATTCATCGCGATTTAATCCCAGTTTTCGATTACAGGTTAAAGCTGCGTTCGAAGAAATCGACAAAAGCCCTTGCTTTCGCGGTCGCCGCTCGCCCGGTCGGAAATACCGCCCAGAGATCGAGAGGCGGAAGACTCCATTCCGACAGTACCGCATGCACGGCGCCAGAGCGCAGTTCCGGGCTGAACATCCATTCGGATGCAATGGTAAGCCCGGCATGGGCAAGCACCGCGGCTCTAACGCCTTCGGCTGCGGTCACCTTCAACCGGCTTTGAACCTTGATCGCCGCTTCAGGACTATCGCGCCGAAACGACCACACGCTGCCTTCGCCTTGCAGATACACGACAGCCTGATGCTTGCTGAGATCGGCCGGCGTCGCGGGGGTGCCGGCGCGCTCCAAGTAGCCAAGCGTACCCAATACGAGTCGCTTGCATCGACCGATGCGGCGGACTGTCAGCGCCGAGTCTGGCATTTTTCCCATCCGCAACCCCAGATCGATACCCTCCTGCACGAGGTCGATCTGGCGGTCGTCGAGCACGACTTCCAGGCTGAGGTCCGGGTGTTGAGCGAGGAATTGCGGCAACAGCGGAATGAGGTGAATGCGAGCAAATGTGACGGCGGCGCAAACGCGCAGCCGTCCCTTCAGCCCGGTGCCGGCGCCGCGCGCGGCGAACTCCGCCTCGTCGGCCTCCTCGATCGCGCGCTTGGCGCGTTCGAAATAGCCCGAGTCCAGCCTCGGTCGGTGTCAACCCGCGTGTCGAACGAGTGAGCAGCTTGACGCCCAGATAGTTTTCAAGCTGGGCAACCGTCTTCGAGACCGCAGGTTGCCCGATGCGAAGCTGCCGCGCGGCGCCGGAGAAAGACCCCGTCTCGACCACGCGGATGAAGGTCTCCATCGAAGCCAGGCGATCCATCGTATTCTCCCCTATTCTTCCTGGGAATGAGCGATATTGCCCAGTCCTGTCTGCCACGGCAGCGGAAAATTGGCCATGTCTTAGCACGACCCAAGCGGGGCTTGGGCGAGGACGGAGACGACCGATGATCCCCTACAGAGAATTTCACGCCGACCGCTCCGAGGCTGCGTCAGCCGCTTTCCGCTCCGGACGGCGCACGAAAAGCATTGTCGCCCGTGCGGTACGGACGCTCAACCTGACCGTTGCCGATGCGTTCTATGCCTACGCTGCGACAGGTAGCGCCTTTGCAACGCTGATGCTGCTCGCCGCGCCGCATCTGGAGGTATTCGTGCGCTGCATCTTCCACGGGAAAGGATGAGCCAGCGCCCTGGGATGGTTAGCTCTGTCGGGACAAAAATGGGAGCTGGTACAAGCGGCCGGCTGCATCGAGATCCTCGACCCTCCAATCACCGCCAATGCCATCGATCATCCACCTCAGGAGCGCCCAGAGGTCGGTATCGATGTCTTCCTCGTTGGCTCCAATGCGTCGGCGAGCGCGTAGATTTCGATTCCGACGGGAAAATGCTCACCGCTGCGACCAACGAACACGAGCGAGTAGATCATCCCGGAAGGCGCGCGAACATAACCCGGCCGCGACAGGCCCCCAGTATCGAGCGAGAAGCGCCGAATGAAAAACTCCCGAAATTCCGGGTAATGGCCGACGCAATCTTCCGCGAGTACGAGTGCTGTTCATTTGCCATCGTGGCTAGGTCTTTCGATGACTTCGATCTCGGTCATGGCTTGCTCTCATCAATACGATCGAGGAAGTCGTTGATCTTCTCCGCGATCTCGGCCCTGAATCCTCCTGGAGGAAATGACGGCCGGTGACCAGCTCAGGACCCTCGGCGTGCGGCAACAGGCCAACAATATCGGAAATTTTGATTTCTTGAGCTCACGTTCGAGCCATTGAAACCGCTCGAGACCACGCGCGGTGTCATCAAGCGGAATCCAGCGTGGCCAGGCCCATGTGAGGAGGCGCGATCCCGGATCGGGCAGGATGCCCACATTGGAAAAAACATCCGCACGAGACGTCCGTCTGCGTGACCATACTCACGGATCGTCGTTGCGGCATTTGCGGCTCCGAACGGATGCTCGCTGCTCACGACGATATTGCCGTTTGGCCCGATCGCAAGATCGAGCGGACTAAGGCAAGACCCTTTGACGCCTCAGGCTCTCAATGGCGGCGATCAGCGACTTTGCCGAGTCCATTCTCTCGGCAAATCCGAACTCGTTGAGCTTGTTGACGTCCGAGATGACGTCCGACTCGGTATGAAAAACAAAATCGCCAAACGGCCAACCGACGAGTTTTGACAGATCCGGCTGCACCAAGCCGTGCCGTTCAGCAATCCTCCTCCAGACCGGACACTTGTCGGCCATATGCTGCGCCAGCTTCAGTGGGACCGGCGGCGCCACATCGAGAGCGAGTTGCCGGGCGATATCCTCCCACATTCGCTCCCAACGAAAGACGTCCCCGTTGGTGATATTGAAGGCCTCGCCCGAGACCCCATCCTCCGTTGCCGCCCACACGCTCGCCCTCGCAAGCATGCCCGCATCGGTGAACTGAGCAAGTTGCTGGTAGGCCTTATCGGTCCCCGGAAATCGCAGAGGGATGCGCAGTTCTCGCGACAACTCGGCGAAAACACCGATCACCAGCGCAATATTCATTGGATTGCCAAAGATATCTCCCACGACGACGTCTGGAATGAGAGCAACATTGTCCCAACTCGCGCTCGCTGCTCGGGTCTTGAGCTGTGCCCGCTGCGAAAGATAAACGTTGGGAGGCATGTGCGGCGGATCGCTTTCTCGGGCCGGCGTCCTAACATTCGCGCCGAGATGAATACCGTAGATTTTGAACCCCTCGTAGCTGACGACCCGCCTAAGCGGCGCCCCGACCGTATTGAGGCTGTCCAGCAGGTTACCAAGCATCTGGCCATTCCGCTCGGCTTCAACGGACAGGCTGGGGTCCGGACTCAGAGCTGCGTAAAAAAGATGCGTGGTGTCATTGGCGAGCCTGAGTGCAGCCGCGACCGCGTCCCGATCTAGAAGATCGACGGTGATTGTCTCGGTCCCGGTAATCGGCCGGCGCGCAAGCGTACGCACCCTCCAACCCTGACGCTCTAATTCCATGACCACTGAGTGGCCGATGATGCCGCTCCCCCCCGCGACGAGGGCAACGCGGCGCGCACCGCTATTCGCCATATCGAGCCTCCTGATTGCAACCCAAAAGCCGTTCACACACTCAAAGCGCGCTCAATCCGCCATCGACGACCAGATCTTCGCCGGCAACGTAGCTGCTCTCGTCGGAGGCCAGGAATAGTGCAGCGGCGGCAATCTCCGCAGGATGACCAAGGCGGTTACAGTCGCGAGTCGAGCGGCTGGCTTCAGCTTGCCAGGCGCGCTCGACTCGGAGCCCTCCATGAAGGCATCAGGCGGCATCTGCGCGGGGCGATTCGTGTAGTTCGAGATCAACTTGGTCGCAGCAAGAACGAGCACGTCGAGCACCGCACGATTGTCGTAGCCGGCAAGGCGCGCCGGCGACATGAAGCATTCCATTTGGGAATAAACTTGCCCGGAGAGCTTGGCGCGGATTCGCTTCGGTGGCGAGTTAAACGTTCTATAATTTTGTTAATCACGGGTCGCTTCGGATGTCGAGAAGACATACCCAGAAGAGCAGGCGGGATGCGCAAACCGCGTGTCCGGACGCTCTCGTCAATTCCGCCGGCAAGCGAACTCGCTGAACCTTGTAAAAAGGGTGCTAACCCGCGCTTGGCACCTGCCCAGCGATGATGCAGGTACTGGTCAGCCGCGACGTGGCAATCGCAGCGGGCTGCCTCTTAGGCGTTCGCATTGGCACGGCTTCGAAACCTGTCTTCGGCAACGCCGGCGCCAGCTATTTCCTGGGCATCTCGGAGTGGACATTCGGGACCCTGTTGCTCGCCCGCTTCTGCGACAAGCAACTCGGTATCCTCGGCGCCCTCGGCTCGACCGGCACCTTCGTCGCAACGGTCACGATCATTCCGATCATGCCGGAAAGCTGGGACGTCGCTGCGGGAGGATTCCCAGCGATGACCGGCAATGTTCCCCTTTCTCATGAAGGACGTCGTTCTGCTCGCCGTGTCGCTCTATCTGCTGTGTCAGGACGTGCTTCGGCTGATCCGGCGATGAAGTCGCAGATATTCATACAACTCGGCAGCTCGCCGGTAAGCGCGAAGCTTGACCGCAAGTTCGTCCTGAGCAAAACCTTCAACTTTTACATCCGGCACCTAGCAAGAAGGTCCTTTGCCGCGAGCCTGGGCAACAGAGAGCCGACTCGCTACGCGCGAACGTATTGATGTCGATGACATCGGCTGACATTTAAGGAAACTGTCGATGCTGGGTGCACATGTTGAGGTAGGCCGATGTTACGCCTCAACTGTAAGACGCCGGGTCAGCCGACGAGGGATGTACTGGCCCAACATCCAAGACCTATGATCTCCGCATGTCCTTGTCAGTCAGCGATGCGCAGGGTCTGATCGGGTAAGCATAAAGGTCAGGCGATGTATGTATGGGGCCGCAAACAGAACGATCGGCAACATCGACGCCCAAGACACCAGCCAGGATCGAAGCCAATAGCTCAGAAACAATCCTCCTGACGCAATACCGGCGCTGGCGATTGCTGCAGCGATCGCGCTCGTCAACCCTGACTGAATAATACCAAACAGGAAATGAGCATATCGACGCGGGCCGGGTAACATCGACAGGCCTTTCAGTCTTAGCGGGCGATCATGCGACGCGAGGCTGCGCTGCGTACTGTCGACGCTTTGAATTCGACGGCGCGTATCCTGGTTGACCCGTGGTCTCTTGATCAGGCCTTAGGTTGCAGGGGCGAGCGCCGTCACACGGGCGACGGCTTGCTGGACTGCTGGCCGGTCTGCGACTTCTCCGTACCAACGCAAGACATTCGCGTACCCGGCGAGATCAACGCCTGCGAATTCCCGTCGCCAGATCCAACCGAAATGGGCGATGTCGGCGATCGTAAAGTCATCGCCGGCAGCGAACCTTGACGACGCCAGCATGCCATCGAACACGTTCATCACGCGCGCCGCTTCAGCGCTGAAGCGCGTGAGCGCGTGCGGAATCTGTTCAGGCGCGTGCTTCTGGAAATAGCCGGCCTGGCCGAATGCCGGTCCAATGCCCGTTACGTGGAAGAATATCTGCTCGAAGACGCGCGCACGCTCCTCGCCGTCTCTGGGAAGCAGCTTCCCGGTCTTCTCTGCCAAATAGATGAGGATCGCCGATGACTCCGTGAGCACGAAACGAGTACCCTTGGGGCCCGCAGGGTCCACCAGCACGGGAACCTTCCCGTTAGGATTGATCACTTTGAACGCTGGTTCTTTTTGTTCGCCCTTGCGAACGTTGATCGGCCTCAGCGTGTATTCGAGTCCCATTTCCTCTAATGCGACCGGCACTCGGATGCTGTTGGGCGTTGAAAATGCGTATACTTCAAGCATGAGAATCGTATTCCTTTCGGGATTTCCACCGCGCGGCTTCAACGGCTGACTGTTGCGGTGACAACGCTGACGAAGTTACTTGCGCCGGAACTATGCGACTAGGTGCGGCAGGAGACTAAGACCAATTCTTGACTGGAATGGATGAGGTTACTAGCTGGCTGCTACCCGCCCATTCGTTGGGCTTGACGCGATTTTCAGAATCCGAACCCACCGCGTGAAATAGATCGACGAATTGTTCGTGCGTATTATCTCACGAACTACGGCCTCTCCACCTGGATGCCGACGGTTTACCGCACCGTACCTTCTAACGAGAGGTTACCTCAAATGCTTTGCTAACGCTCATTCCCATTTGGAATAAATCTTATTTCGCGACACGGCAGTCCAGCCGACCTCCCGGTCGAAGAACTGACCGATGCCTGGCAGCTCCGCGCGGTCGCAATCGACCATCGGATGGAGTCGAAAGGTCTGCAGCCGCAGCGATCGAGCTCGACGTCGGGTGGTCCGACTGTCTCCAGTTCCACCGAGGCGGAGGCTGGTCTTATCGTTCGCGAACTGCTTCACAGGATCCACAATGACTTCACCTGCCTCATGAGCACGACGATGTGCGCTTCCCTGAACGTAGTGGAGCCGCAGGCGCGGTCCACGATCGCTGCCATCTCGGATGCCATCCTTGCTCATGCGCAGGTCTATCGCTTGCTTAAGTGTCTAGAAGGCGACGCCATGATCGACGCGACGATCTACATGGAAAATCTATGCCTCGCGACAAGCCGGTCGAAACTAGCGGACTGCGCATCAACCTGACTCTGGTAGCTAATCCGGCCTGGGGAACGCGACTGTCGTTGATATGTAATGGCAGGCTTCCAGCTTTTTTTACAAGAATTCACAACGTTAAATTTGTTCTCAGATGACGACCGCGTAAATCTAGGTCGTACTCAGAGCACAGAAACACGGCAAGCCGGACGGCGGCCGCGAAGCCTCACTCTCTTATGGAGTCGATCACGCTCTATGGATTCGATTTCTTTAGTCCGCACGGCTACGACACGATTTATCGCGAGGGCAGGAAAGTGCCCGGTTCCGAAAGCCGCAGCGCGCGTAGAGCCTCCGTTTTTCGCATCGGACTCTCTGGGCCGATTCGCGATTTCGCTATTTGCGATACTTGTCGCGCTCGGCTTTGTCGCCCTAGCGGCACAACGCTGGAACGAATGGACAGGGCATGAGAGGGGTCAGGTTACCGATGACGCCTATGTTCGCGCTGACCTGACGCGGTTGAGCAGCCGGGTAGCTGGCCAGGTGCTGACGGTCGCCTTTCTGGATTTCCAGCGAGTGAAAGCGGGCGACGTGTTGATTCAAATCGATCCCGCGGACTATCAGGCCCAGGTCGATCAGGCCGACGCCGGCGTGATCGGCACGCAGGCGGCGCTTGAAAATCTGAGTAACCAAATCGAGCTGCAATATGCGACCATAGCGCAAGGAGAAGCAGCGCGCGCCTCCGCCGAAGCGCTCGAGGTGGAGGCGCAGCAGGAGGAGCAACGCCAGCAATCATTGGAACAAACCGATGCCGGCACGCGGCAACGGTTCGAGCAGGCGACTGCGGCCTATGCCAAAGCGCAGGCCGACGTGAAGGCGAGCCGCGCGGTGGTCGCCGCGCAACACCATCAGCTCGAAGTGTTGCAGGGAATGAGGAAGCAGCGCGGCGCCGATGTCGAAGCCGCCAAGGCGGCGCTCGCGGCGGCAAAGCTCAGGCTCGGCTATACCAAAGTCGTCGCGCCGTTCGACGGCGTTACCGGTGAGCGGGAAGTGCAGCCTGGCGATTACGTCAATATCGGGACCAACCTGATCAACGTGGTACCGCTACCAAACGTCTACGTGATCGCGAATTACAAGGAAACCCAGCTCACGCATGTGAAGCCAGGTCAGCCCGTCGAAGTCACGGTCGACAGTTTCCCGAAGCAAATCTTGGATGGTCGTGTCGAGCGAGTTTCGCCGGCAAGCGGATCGCAATTTGCGCTGCTGCCGCCCGACAATGCCACTGGCAATTTCACTAAGGTAGTGCAGCGCATCCCCGTGCGCATCGCGTTTGATAAGGGCCAGCCGCTGCTGGAACGTCTGTTACCGGGCATGTCCGTTACCGCCAGAATCGATACCGGCGATGGCGAGAAGTGACGACCATGATCGTGGTCCGGTATCGCGCGGAGGAATTGGGCCGCGACCTGTGTTCGCTGTCGGCGCGGTGCTGCTTGGCGCTTACCTCGCTAATTTCGACAGCCGACTGACCACCGTCGGCCTACCCGATCTACGTGGTGCCTTTTCCCTCGGCTTTGACGAAGGCGCCTGGCTTTCGACGGCAGGCATCGGCTCGCAGATATTCGTTGCCCCGTCGGTGGCGTGGCTGGCGACCGCATTCGGCCTCCGGCGAGTGCTGGGAATCCCAAGCCTGGCCTTTGCGCTGATCTCGCTTGTCCTTCCTTTCGTGCATGATTATGCCACACTGATCGCGCTCGGCGTCATGCATGGCATGCTGATGGGGACCTTCGTGCCGGCGACGCTGATGATCATCTTCCGCAACCTCCCGATAAGGTGGTGGCTGCCGGCGATCGCGCTCTATTCGATCCGGGTCGGCTTCGCGTACGACAGCGGTTCGTCGCTGGTCGGATTCTATGTCGAGCACTGGGGCTGGCCGTGGCTGTATTGGCAGGGCGCGGTGATTGCGCCGCTGATGGGCTTGATGGTCTATCTCGGCACGCCAAGCGAGCCGGTGAACCGGGAGCTCATGAAGAATGCCGACTGGGGCGGCATGCTTCTGCTCGGCACGTCAGTGTCGATGGTCTATGCCGGGCTTGATCAGGGCAATCGCCTCGATTGGTTGGAATCGGGCACTGTCGTGGCGCTGCTGCTCGGCGGCGGAGTGCTATTCGTCGTCTTCGTGATCAACGAGCTCTGTGTTCGCGCGCCATGGGCACACGTCGACGTACTGTTCAATCGCAATATCGGCCTCGCACTCCTAGCCATTCTGCTCTACACGCTAACGGGACTGTCCAATTCAACGCTGGTGCCGAACTTCCTCGCGGCGGTGACGGAGCTTCGGCCCGAGCAGTCCGGAGCACTGTTGTGGACTTACGGTGCGCTCCCGATGTTCGTGCTGGTGCCGATATCCATCTATCTGCTCCGGCATTTCGACGCGCGCACCATCGTTGTAGTCGGATTCTCGGCATTTGCTGCAGCCAATCTCTGGGGCACGCGATTGACCCACGACTGGGCGCGCAGCGATTTCATCGACATCGTGGTGCTGCAATCGGTCGGCCAAGCTTTCACGCTGCTGCCGCTCATCCTTATCGAGGTGTCAAATTCCGATCCAACGCGCGCTACAGCCTTTGCTGCCTATACCCAGATCTCGCGGCTCGGTGGCGCCGAGATCGGCGTGGCGTTGATGGGCACTTGGCTACGGGTCCGCGAGCAGGTGCATTCGAATTTCCTCGGTCAGCACGTCGAAAGCGGCAGCATCGACGTTACACACGCGTTGCAGCAGCTCGCGCAGGGCTTTGCCAGCCGCGGAGCGTCGATCGCGCCGGAACGGGCTCTCGGGATCCTGGCGGCGTTGGTTCAGCGCGAGGCCAATGTGCTCGCCTATATCGACGGCTTCTGGCTCTGCTTCTGGCTGGCGATCCTCGGGTTGCTGATTGTGAGCCTTATGACTCCCGCGCCGCACGGGCCGTTCACGCCGGTCCCTTTCGGCGTCGCCAAAGCCATCTGGCGCCGAAGCGGCGTGGAGGTGCGCGCGTTGCCTGGGCCAACAGAGGATGTCTGACGCGCTCAGCGTCCGAGCTCCTCGGCGCTAGGACATTCCACTAAGACATAAGTGTTAGTCGCAAGGAAGGGCTTCACCGACCGCACTGCTTCTCCCACATCGCCAGCCCAGGAGCATTCTTCGGAGGATCGGATGAAAGTTTTTATGACGGGCGCAACGGGCTATGTAGGGAGCCGCGTCGCTGACACACTTTTAGCTCAAGGCCATCAGGTTATCGGGCTCGCGAGGTCCACGGAATCGGAAGCCGCTTTAGGGCGGCGAGGGATCGAGCCTGTGCGGGGCAATCTGAACGATGCCGACATTATGACCGCGGCTGTTCAAGCCGCCGGCGCCGTGATTCACACCGCGTTCGTCATCGAGCGTGATCCATCGGCATCGGTCCGTGCCGAGGGCGAAGCGCTTGCGGTATTGCTGTCCGCGGTCAGGGGTACCAACAAGCCTTTAATCTCCACGAGCGGGACGGCGGTCCTGGGCGACACCGGGACCTCGATCTTCGACGAGCAGACCCTGATCGCGCCTCACGCCCGCGGGCAGCGTATCGAAAATGAGGAAATGGTGCTCGGAGCTCGAGACGCACGCGGGATCGTCCTGAGGCCGCCAAACGTCTATGGGCATGGCGACGGCCACCAGACATTCGATAAGCTCCGGCATGCGGGGCAAAAATTCAAGGCTATTCCCTACGCCAGCGGCACCGGCGACAATCTGTGGTCAGCCGTACACGTCGATGACCTAGCCGATCTTTACGTCCTCGCTCTTACCCGATCGGATGGCCAGCAGCTCTACCTTGCGGGTGCGCAATCCGGCGTCAAAACGCGCGACATCGCAGTAGCGCTGAGCCGCAGCATGAGGTGGGACGGCCGCACCGTGGAACTTCCTATCGAAGAGTTGAGGGCTGCTGTCCCGCTACCGGTGTTCGCGGACTATTGGGCGACGAACAGTCAGTCTTCATCAGAGAAAGCGAAGCGCTTGCTTGGCTGGAAGCCCAGCAGGCTCGATATGCTCGGCGACATTGAGAGACTTCGGCCACCGGCCGGGTAACTGCTAGACACTGGTCGCATAGGCGTCTACCCGGGACTTGCGATCTTGTGTACGGTGATGCTATGCGCAGGGGCCCCCGCTGCCCGCAAGCAGCGTAGCTGATGTCATTAGACCGCCGGAGCGACCATTTGAGACGCATACGTCGACTAACTCGCGGGGTCGGGCCTTCGCCGACAAGCTCGATCTTTCTACGATTGATGCGCGCACCTCAAGCAGCGTGGTGAACAGATTAGATTGCTCTGGGAACGGGTGACGAAAACCGCTTCCGTAGCCTTTCACTTTTGCCTCCTCGCATCGCTAGTCGTAGCTTTCGCCCCGCCGGCGGCTCGCGGTGCTCGAGCGCCGTCGTCTTCTCGGCGGAGGTCTTTCGATGACATCGAAGCATCGCAGTAAGTCGGCCGTATGTTCATGTAGTCCTGCCTCCTCGTGGAGCGCTGCGAAATAGCATTCTGCTAGTCAAGGACTCTCACCTAGCGGGGCGGCTCAGCCGTGTAAATCTGCGCCTCCACTCTGGAAGAATATCTCGGGGTCAGGCAACGATGTCGGTGCGCGCTATCGCCGCGGCGTCGTCGTGGCCCAGGTGGGCGATCAGACGGTCGACGACCGGCGACCAGCGCTTGACCGTTGAGGGCGCGAGTTGGGCTTCCTTCGCATAGGATTCGAAGATCGGCCGCAGCGGCGTCGGCGCCTGCGCCGGAATCCTGGGCGGGCCGCCGGCCGCGTTCGGCCCGACGGGTGGCGGTCCGACGGGCGACGATCCCGCCGCCGCGCAAGCCGGCTCCGCCGCGGCGGCGCAAGCCGGTCCGACCGCGGCCTCGCATTCGAAGCGCGCGCGGACCTGTCCGCGAGCATCCGCGGTCGCGGCGTCGATCCCCGACCACGCACGCTCGAGCCGCGCCGCCTCTTCGAGATTGCGTATCCGTGCGATGACGGGGTCGCGGGTTCGAAGCGAGAACTTGATCTCGCTCTTGCCCACGGACGGCTTCAGGTCGCGGGCTCCGGAGAGACCAGTCGGCGCTACTGTCGCATATCGCATGATCACAAGGAACGATGACACGTCGACTATCTGTTGGTTCAGAACGAGATAGCGCCGATCGCATGAGCGTCGTCATCCCCGGCCGCATACATAGCAAACCTTATCCGCAGGCAAAAACCTCGTCAGTGGAGAACTTGTCCGAGATCAACTCGGGACCATTAGCGCCGATCAGCAGCATGTCCTGGATGTGCCAATGGTTGATATGGGGCTCCATCGCTATCACCATGCCCTCCTCCAGCCGCCGCGGATTGTCGCGCGAGATCACCGGCTCCTGCTGGTGCCACCAGGCGCCGACGCTATGGCCTGCCAGCATCGACTTGTAGGCCATGCCCTTGGCGGCGAAGCGTTCGACTACGAACTGATAGACCTCGCCGGCGGTGCGGCCGGGCACCAGCTTCTCATTGGCGGCACGGTAGATGTCGCGGATCACGGTGTATTCGCGGCGTTGCTGCTCCGACGGCTGGCCGACCACCGCGCAGCGCGACTGGTGACCGGGGTAGCCTTTCACGTAAGCCACGTAGTCGGTACGGATCGCATCGCCGGCAGCGAAGGCGAAGTCGCTCTCGCCGCCATAGGAGACCGTGTTGCGCGAGGAGTTGAGAATGCCGTGGGTGAATTCCGAACCGTGAGACAGGCAATAGGCCATCAACGCCGCATGCAGATCGCGCTCGCGCATGCCGGGCCGCACGGTGGGAAAACACGCCAGGAACGCGTCGTCCAGCATGTCGGCCCCGAATTTGAGGCGCGCGAGCTCCGCCCTGGTCTTCACGGCACGCACATGATCCATCAGCGCCACGCAATCGGCGGTATGCATGCGCGGCAGCTTGCCACGTAAAGCCTCCCAATCGGCTGCGTTGATGAAATTGGTCTCGAAGCCGAGCTTGCCGTCGGCGAGCCCCATCTCGTTGATGGTCTTGGCCAGGCGCTCGATCGGCGGCTCGACGTAGCCTTCATAGACGTCGAAATGCTCGATGAAGGAATCGCGTTCCGGCAGATCTTTTGCGATGGCATTGACGACGATGTGCGGCTCACCCTTGCGCGGCCAGACCAGGTAGACGCCACGCGGCGAGTCCGCGAGATCGAGATGGCGCGCCAAAGTGCCGGGATAGGCGAAGCCCGCGAGATAGGTGAAATTGATGCCGGCGCGCGCGACGATGGCATCGAGACCCTGCGCATCCATCTCCCGCTCGAGCCGGGCAATCTGCACGAAGTCCTTGGCGGCGGCTTTCATTGTTAATTCTCCATGGTGTGAAAGACGGCTCCGCAGCAATCAAATGCGGTACCGCCGGTACGGCGCGGGTTAAGTTCGATCCGGTTCGACCAGTCTGAGGAAGCGTTGGGTGCGTTCCTGCGTCGGCCGGTCGAGCACCTGCTCCGGCGGCCCCTGCTCGACCACCTGGCCCTCGTCCATGAAGATCACGCGGTCTGCAACCTCGCGCGCGAACCGCACCTCGTGCGTGACGATTATCATCGTCATGCCGGCTTCGGCGAGACGGCGAATGGCGGCGAGCACCTCGCCAACCAATTCCGGATCCAGCGCCGAGGTCGGCTCATCGAACAGCATGAGCCGCGGCGAGATCGCGAGCGCGCGGGCGATCGCCACGCGTTGCTGCTGGCCGCCGGACAGCCGATGCGGTAGATGATCGGCATGACCGGCGAGCCCGACCGCGCTCAACAGACTCATGCCGAGCGCTCGCATCTTTTCGGCAGGCTCGCCATAGACCCGGATCGGCGCCTCGATGATGTTCTCGAGCGCGGTCAGATGATCGAACAGGTTGAAGTGCTGGAACACCATTCCGATCCGCGCATCCGCCCGCGCCTTGGCGAGATTGCGCGTCGGCATCAGTCCGCCGCCGGGCTTCCTGGCGTAACCGATGTATTTTCCGTCGACGGTGATCTCGCCCCAATCGAGCGGCTCCAGATGATTGATCAGCCGCAGCAAGGTGCTCTTGCCCGAGCCGCTGGGCCCCATCAACACGACCACCTCGCCACGTTGGATGCTGAGATCGATGCCGCGCAGGATCTCGCGAGAGCCATAGGACTTCTGCACGTTCTGCAGCACGACGAACGGTGCGTCCTGCACCGATGGCTCTGATGGTCCAGCTTTGATAGTGTCCGTCCACGCGGCCGGGGACGTGGAAGACGGCGGCATGGCTTTGGATTTGCGTTCGCCGTCGTTGTTGAAATTGCGTTCGAGATAAAACTGCGCGATTGCGACCGCGCTGGTCAGCGCTAGATAGATGATACCGGCGGCCGCGAACACGGTGAAGAATTTGAAGTTCTGGCCGACGATCTGCTGAGCGCGGAAGGTCAGCTCGTTGACGAATATGACGGAGGCGATCGAGGTACCCTTGATCAGAGAAATGATCTGGTTGGCCATCGCCGGCAGGATCGCGCGCATCGCCTGCGGCAGGATGATGCGCCGCATGGTGAGGAACGGCCCCATGCCGAAGGATGCCGCCGCCAGTGCCTGCTTACGGTCGACGGAAAGAATGCCGCCGCGGATGATCTCGCCGCAGAACGCGGCTTCGTTCAGCGTGAAGCCGAGCACCGCGGTGGTGAAGCTGTCGAGCCTGACGCCGACCGCGGGCAGCGCGTCGTACAGGAAGACTAGTTGAAGGATCAGCGGCGTGCCGCGCATGAACCAGATATAAAGCCACCCTGCCCCGCGCACCGGCACCAACGGCGACAGCCGCATCAGCGCGAGGCCAAGACCGAGCACGATGCCGCCGACCATCGCCAGCGCGGCGATCTTGATCGCGTTGACCGCGCCCTCGAGCAGGAAGGCCGAGAAGACGTAAGTCAGCACCTCCATGACCGGCTCGGGAAGCAGTTCGGCATGGAAGCCCACGCCTGCTGCGACCAGCGCAATCAGAACGGCCAATCCACCCAAGGCAGCGGGACCGGAGACCAGCTTCTTCTCGACCGTCGCCGCCTCGTTCATTGTACTTATCCGCACAGCTTGACGGTCGCGTATGCGACGGCCCGCGCCGCGGTCACCAAATCCGACAACAGCACACGCTCATCCGCCGTCGGCCATTCGTGATAGATGCGGATGTCGCCGGGACCATATTGGACGGTGGGGATGCCCAGGCTTGCGACGATATTGCCGTCGCCGACATTGCCGAGCCGGCCCCAGCCACCGACCGAGGCCACCGAGCCCGACGCGCGCGTCTGCCCCTCGGCGAGCGCCGTCACCAGCGCATGATCGGACCGACACGCCATCGGCTCCTGGCACCAGCCGTTCTCGGTGCCCTTCGCCGGCAGCTCGAATGAATAGTTGAACGCGGGGTGCTCGCGTTTGATGTCCTCGAGCAACCGAGCCAAATCCGCCGTCACGGTTTGCGGCGTCTGCCCCGGCACGGTGCGGAACTGCAGCAGGAGCTCGGCCTGCCGGCTGTGCAGCCCGGACAGATTCTTCTGGTAATAGTGCTCCTTGTGGAACGTATCGAAGGTGTGGGTCGGGAAACCCGGCAGCTCCGGATGGGGCGTAAAGGTCATCCAGCTCCCTTCCGGGATCGGATCGAGACTGGCTCCGATGCGGCGGACCACCTCGCAGAGCTGCTCGATCGGATTCCAGTATTGCGCCTTGGCCTCCGTACTGTAGCGAAAAAACAGTTCGGGCGCCTCGACCCTAATCCGCACCATGACAATTCCAACGCACACATTGGCGATGGTGTTGTTGGAATGCTCCATATTGATGCAGAGATCGGCGCGGACGCCGCTCTTGAGCAGCGCGCGGGTACCGGCGCCGCCGAGCTTGTGCGCGACCACAGGACATAGCAGCACGTCTCCCTTCAAACGGGTGCCGGACTTGATCACCGCTTCCAGACCACAGAAGGCCGCCGCGAGGCCGCCCTTGTCGTCGTGGGCGCCCATGCCCCAGACCCAGCCATCCTCGAATTTGGCGCCGTAAGGATCGACCGACCATCCGGGCATCTCGACGCCCGGATCCATGTGCCCGTTGAGCATCAACGACGGACCGCCGCCGATGCCACGCCACGTGCCTACCGGCTGCCGGCTCGTGGATGACGGATTGAACGGATGCGGCACCTCCATCATGGTCACGTCAAGACCGATGTCGGTCATCCGCTCCGCCAGATGATCGGCGATCGCCTGCTCCTGGAAGGCGGAGCTTGGGATGCGCAGCAGCGCCTGCTCGATCTCCAGCACGCGGCTGGGATCGACGCGCTGCTGCACGGTCGTCAGTTCAATCAGCATCTTGTTTTTCCTGTAGACCACGCATGCGACCGATCACTCGGTCAGCACCGTCGGATCGGTCGTGAGGCTGTAGTCGACGTGGTACTTGTCGTAGATCGCCTTCTCGGTGCCGTTGGCCCTGATCGCCGAGAGACCATCCTTGATGGCCTTCACGAGATCCGAATTGCCTTTCGCGGTACCGACCGAAATCTTCGCGCCGGTGACGACGTCGAACGCGCTCTGCACCTTATCGGGGCTGGAGGCGACCATGCTGTCGCCGACGAATTTGTTGACTGCCGCCAGATCCGCACGCCCGCTCTGGACGAGGCGTAGGCTGCTCGGCATGTCCTGCGACAGGATGAGGGTCACGGCAGGCTTGCCGGCCGCCAGACATTTGGAGTTGGCCTCACGCAACATCGCTTCCTGCGTGGTGCCGAGCTGCGTGGTCGCGTTCAGCCCGCAGAGATCTGTAAGAGCGTGGACATTGTTCGGATTGCCCTTTGCGACCAGCATGCCGGTCGCCGCATTCATGTAGACGACGAAATCGAGCTTCTTGGCCCGTTCCGGCGTGTAGAGCAGCGTATCCCACATGATGTCGATCTGACCCGCCATCGCTGCCGGGATCAGGCCGGACCAGGCACCGATGGTGAAATCGATCGGCGCGCCGACACAGGCGAAGGTCGCGCGGGCCAGATCGGCATCGAGCCCGACCAGCTTGTTGAAGTCCTTGGGATCGCGCTGGCTGAACGGAACGCTCTCGCCGTCCTGCCCGATCTTGATGGTCTTGCCAGCGAGCGCTGGATACTTCGCCGCGAGCTTGGTGGGCTCACAGCCGGCGTCGTCTGCGCGTGCCGGCGTCAGGGCAAATGCGGAGAGAAGCGACAGCATGAACACGAAAATTGTGCCGAGCGGCAGCAATCCATGAAGATTGCGCATGAATTAGGTACCTTCATCGAAGAAATAACCCGGCATCTGAATATTGTACTTGCTGTTCTGCGAATACAAATGAAAGATAGACATTCGATACATGCATATCGTTTATGATTCGAAATGGATTCGCGTCATCTTGAGACACTTCTATGGGTGGTGAGGCTCGGCGGCATTGGCGCTGCCGCCCAACACCTCAATGTGACCCAGCCCGCCGTGACCCGGCGCATCCAGGAGCTTGAGCGTGAGCTCGGGGCCAAGGTGCTTCAGCGGCAGGGCCGCAACGTCGCCCTGACGCCGCTCGGCCAAAGCTGCCTGGAGCGCGCCGAACGTATCCTGTCCGAGGTCGCGATGATGAAGGTCGCGGCCGGCGGCGACGCCGCGGTCGGCACCATCCGGGTTGGCGTAGTCGAGAGCATCGCATTGACCTGGTTCCAGAGCTTTGTTGCCCGCATCGAGCGGCGCTATCCGAAGGTACGCTTGGAGATCGACGCCGATCTCGCCGGCGGTCTCGCCGCCAAATTGACCCGACGCCAGATCGACATCGCGCTCCTTCCCGGCCCCGTCGACCTGCTGGGATCGGTCCGCATTTCGCTCGGAAGCTGCACGCTGAAATGGCTCGGCCATCCGCGCTTCCATTCGCAGGATCACAGTTTGACGGCAGCGGAGCTCGCAGACCTGCCGACTATCGGCATGCCGCAAGACGCCAGCGTCTATCATCTGATGGTGAGCTGGTTCGAGGAGGCCGGCATCAGCCCACGCTTCATCCATCGCTGCAACAGCTTCAGTGTAATGTCCCTGCTGGTCCGGCGCGGCATCGGTATCAGCCTGCTCCCGGCTGAACTGTTCACCGAAGATCTCGCCGCCGGGACGCTGAAAATCCTGATCGATCATCCCAAGAGCAATGACATGGAGTATTCGGCCGCCTATTTGCGCGCCACCGACAACCCACTGGTCCCGCAATTGGCTGCACTGGCGCGTGAGGAAAGCTGGTTCTTGGGGACGCCGCGCGGGCGCACCGACCAACGCGGCATCGAATTTCCGCTGCGGCTCTGAGGATGTACCTGCAGCCAGCCGGACTCGAACAGCGGCATCGCGGTCGGCCAGGCACTGACGCTGGCGCCTTTAAGCGCCGCTCCACAGCGTGGCGGCACAGCATGCGGCAGCGGTCTCAGGCATCTCGAACTTGATCCTCTTGCGCGCCGCAAACCTGGCCGTTCCGAGTCTCGCCCCGAACGAAGGATATCGTTTCTCGATACAATAAGAACTCCGCTCTTAGTCCCGCACCCTTCTGCTAATATCATCTTCGCGCGCCAACAACCTGGCGCGGTCCGCTAGGTAAGCACGGATCGTCTCCACCTCGTCTTCGTTGAGACGCCCGGTCATGTTAGGCATTCCTGGCTTTCCAACACACCCTCCGGGCACTATCGATCGGAAGGCTTCACCACCAGCAATAGCGGACGATCGCCTCAGACGGGGAAAACGCCGACGGAGATGGCCAAGAAGCCGTGGGCGAGCAATATATCGCAATCTTGACTGGATTCGGAGGCGCTAACGGTCTGCACGTTCCCTACGGTCCAGCTCGTAACTCATTGCTCCGGCAATGATTCCGTTGTTCGTCGGAAATTTCCAGACCTCAAGACCATTGTCGGCCCGATAAGCGTGGAACGTGCAACGCAGCCGGCCCCTTATGTTCGCCGACAGTGGAAGAGCGAATCTTGTGCGTTGTTTTTTCGATCTTGGGTTAGACCGGTGTTTGGCGTTCGGGACCTTGGGCCAAACACCCTCTGAAGGTTCTACTGCTGCGCTCGCTTGAGGCGTAGACGTCTCGCAAGGCCCGGTTTCCGCAAAGTAGCTGGTTGCGCAATGCTCGCTTATAGGGAGCGGCTCGCTTTGTATGCATCGAGAAATTCTTTCGAAGAAACCAGATCCGCCAGCGCACGCAGCATGCCGGCTGACTTTGAACCTAGAACAGTCTCGGCCCGACCGTTCGCCGCCGCCCAGAGCAGCCGCCCCTCGCTAAGGCGCTTTCGACCCGTTTTGGTTAGCACGGCATGCTTGGTCCGTTTGTCGTGTTCGTCGCCGCGTAGCTGCACGAGGTCATCCCGCACGAGCGGGCGGAGTGCATAGGTGAGGGCAGAAATGGAAATAGCCATTTCTTCTGCCAGGGCTTGAAGCGTTGAGCCCTTCTGACCGCCCAATTTGTCGATCTGCTGCAGCAATGCGACCTGGGTTGCCTTGAGTTCCGTCGACGATAGAACCTCGTCGTAAAGATTGCCCAATTGGCGCGCAGCCCGCCGCAGTGCCGCGTGCGTACACGCGAGATCCTCCAATGCGTCGACCGCGGCTTGGCCCTGATCGGGACCCGAATCATCTTTTCTTGCCATGTTCATTAAATAGTTGAGCACTGTAGCATTGAAAAGAGCCCCTTGAGTGTTTATCGTTTGAGTACTCAATTGTCTGCGCCCGGCGATCGCGCAAATACTTGAGTACTCAATTAACAGGAGATTCACAATGTCAGACTCAAATTCGCATAAGATTGCCGTTGTTACCGGCGCGTCGTCGGGCATCGGTTCCGTCTACGCCGATCGGCTCGCCAAACGTGGATACGACCTAATGCTCGTGGCGCGTCGTGCCGATCGCCTTCAGGCGCTGGCTGAGAAAATTACTGTCGCTCATGGTCGCAAGGTTGATGTGCTCGCAGCCGACCTTCAGAAGGAGGAAGACCTCGTCCGCGTCGAGGCGGTGCTCTCCTCGAATCCACACATTCGGGTGCTGGTGAACAATGCGGGCATGGCTCGCCTTGGATCCGTGGCAACGGCGCCGGTCAATGACTCCCTCACGCAGATCGCGCTCAACATCACAGCTTTGACCCGGCTTACGCACGCGGTTCTTCCGGGCCTCATCGCAAGAAATCAGGGCGTGATCGTCAACATCGCGTCCGCCCTCGGCATCCAATCGCTACCGATTAGCTCGGTCTATAGCGGTACGAAGGCATACGTATTGAGCTTCAGCCGTGGTCTGCAGGCCGAACTGGCGCAAACGAAGGTGAAGGTTCAGATTGTTCTGCCCGCCGCCACCGCGACCGATATCTGGGACAGCGCCGGACTACCGCTCTCCTCGCTAGATGTGAACAAAGTCATGAGTGCGGAGAACCTCGTGGACTCCGCACTTGCCGGCTACGCCAAGGGCGAGATCATCACCTGGCCATCCGTCGGGGACGAGAAGCTTTGGGAGAAATTTGACGCTGCTCGGGCTGAACTATTCGATGCCTCGCAGACCGGAAAGCCCGCCGCTCGTTACGCGGTGGCGTAAGCACGAAGAAGTCAAACGCGTCGAACCAGATTGCAGTCTGCACCTGCGGACTGCAGCCATTCACACACCAAAAGGTGTTGGGACCACGAAAACCGAGCTGGAACTGGACATATGAGACTTGATGGAAAGATCGCCGTCATCACCGGCGGAAATTCTGGTATTGGACTGGCGACAGCCAAAACCTTTGTTGCCGAGGGCGCCCGAGTGTACATCACGGGGCGTCGCCAGACCGAACTAGATGCTGCTGTGGCAACACTCGGTCGCAATGCCGTCGCCGTAAACGGCGATGTTTCGAAACCGGCGGATCTTGATCGGCTCTATAGCTTGGTGCGCGAGGAAGTGGGGCATGTCGACATCGTATTTGCTAACGCCGGAATTGCCCGAGTGGCGGCACTTCCCAAGGTGACGGAGGATCATGTCGACGCGCTCCTCGACATCAATTTCAAGGGCGTGATCTGGACTGTGCAGAAAGCACTTCCGTTGATGGGCCGCGGCGGCTCCATCATCCTGAACGCTTCGATCGTCGCGAGCAAAGGTTGGGCAGACTGGAGCATCTACAGCGCAACAAAGGCGGCAGTTCGATCGTTCGCACGCACGTGGTCATCCGACCTCAAGGGGCGGGACATTCGCATCAACGCCGTTAGCCCCGGGATCATCGCAACGCCTGGCCATGACAACACCGGCATTCCAAGCTCGGACGTGGAACAGTTCTTCGCTCATGCGGCGACAATCACGCCGCTCGGCCGCGTTGGAAGGGATGACGAGGTTGCAAAGCTCGTTACGTTTCTTGCGTCGGACGAAAGCAGCTTCGTAACTGGAAGCGAATTTTTCGTCGACGGTGGAATAGCACAGATCTGACCGACTCCCGGACGCCGACAGCCATGACTGTCGCGCTTTCAACTCCATCCTCGCTCGGGTGGCGGACAAATGGTCTGTGCTGATCGTGGTGCTGCTCGGGCATGGACCGAAGCGGTTCAACGAGATCAAACGCATGGTCAGCGGCATCTCGCAGCGCATGCTCACCTTCACGCTTCGCGGCCTGGAGCGCGACGGTCTCGTGACTCGCACAGTGACGCCGACCACGCCGCCGCGGGTCGACTATGCCCTGCCCCCGCTCGGACATACCCTGTGGCGCGCGGTCGAGCCTCTCAGTCTCTGGGTGAACGAATACCTCGGCGAAGTCTTAAAAGCGCGCGAGGCATTCGACACGGCCCATCAATAAGCGCGGGCTCGCCCACGAACATAATTTCGTGGGCGAGCCCGTTCTAGAGTGCTCCCACATCAAGAGTTGAGGATGAGGGTCAGGCAGTCGGCAATGGTGGGTCCACCTCGACCTTAATGAGGCCTGGGCAGATCGGAAGAATCGCAATGTCCCCTCATTTTCATTGACAAGGGCACCCGGGGTCAGATTATGATTTGACCGGTCGGTTTATATTCGGCCGGTCGGTTCATAAGCTCCCTCGTAAGGTCATTCGAATGCCTGCTAGTTCCTCTATCTCCCGTCCAGGCCCCAAGCCGAAGCCTGGCACACGTCAGAACCTGATCGAGGCCGGCGTGAAGGTCCTGCACGCCGTCGGGTATGCCGCAAGCGGCGTGCAGGAGATCGTCGCGGCGGCCGACGTGCCGAAAGGGTCTTTCTACCACCACTTCGACAGCAAGGAGGCCTTTGGGGTCGAGGTGATCGATGCCCAATCCGAACGCAGCCTCGCTGGGCTTCGGTCAGTCTTGGGCGACGAATCCATACCTCCCCGAGAGCGCTTGATCGCCGACTTTCTGCAACGAAGCCACGCCCACGAACAGGCAGGCTGCATGCGGGGCTGCATGTTCGGCAATTTGAGCCTCGAGGTCGCCGATCATAGCGACGCGATGCGGGGAAGCCTCAAGGCTCACTTCCGCCAGTGGCGCGATCTGATTGAGGCATGCATCTCCGCTGCTCAGAAAGACGGAAGCATCCGCAACCCGGCGCCCGCGAGCAAACTAGCGGAGTTCACGCTGAACGCCTGGGAAGGCGCCTTGCTGCGCTCTCGTACCGAGAAGACCGGCGAGGCGTTGGCGGCGTTCCACGACATCATCTTCACCGGAGTGCTGGCATGACCCCGGTTTCGTCCACGTTGCGCTCTCGCCGCATCGTCTTGGCATCCCGTCCGAACGGGAAACCCCTTCACACGGACTTTCGCTTAGAGGAGGCACCCGTCGCCGAACCTGGCGACGGCGAGATGCTGCTCTCGGTCCGGTATCTGTCTCTCGACCCGTACATGCGCGGCAGGATGGATGACCGCAAATCGTATTCACCACCAACGCCCGTCGGCGGCGTCATGGAAGGTGAAGTGGTCGCGGAGGTCATTCGTTCGCACCATCCAGATTACCACACCGGCGAGATGGTCCTGGGGCGGCTCGGCTGGCTGACGCATGTCGTGTCCGACGGCGCAGGGCTTACCAAACTGGACGCCCGCTTCGATCCAGTCACCACGGCGCTCGGCGTGTTGGGGATGCCGGGTTTCACCGCCTATACGGGGCTCCTGAACATCGGCCGTCCGCGGCCGGGCGAGACCGTTGTCGTGGCGGCTGCTAGCGGGCCTGTCGGATCGCTCGTCGGCCAGATCGCACGGATCAAGGGAGCGCGCGCTGTCGGGATTGCCGGCGGTGCGGACAAGTGCTGCTTCGTCCAGGACGAACTTGGCTTCGACGCCGTCGTCGATCATCGGGCGGGAGACTTCGCCCAGCAACTTGCCAAAGTCTGCCCGAAAGGCATCGATGTTTATTTCGAAAATGTGGGCGGGCCGGTCTGGCAGGCCGTCCTTCCGCTCCTGAACAAAGATGCGAGGGTGCCCGTTTGCGGCCTGATCGCGCAATACAATGACGAACACGGCGCAGGCCCGGACCGGCTTGCTGCGACCATGCGCGAGGTGGTGTCGCGAAGCTTGACCCTGAGAGGGTTCATCAACACCGAATTTGCAGCGCAACGCCCGGCGTTCCTGAACGACGTGTCCAGTTGGATTGCCGACGGCCGGGTCCTCTACCGTGAGGACGTTGTGATGGGGCTGGACCGCGCGCCCGAGGCGTTCATCGGCATGCTCGAGGGCCGCAATTTCGGGAAGCTGCTGGTCGATGTGACCGGCACAACCAGATGAACCGGGCCATCCACACATAGTGGATCACCGCCGTGAGCGGGCGACGCAGCAACAGGAGTCATTCATGGGCATAAAAGTCGCAATCGTCGTCGGTGTTGGGGCAGAACTGGGCTTGGGTGCCGCCATCTGTCGGAAACTCGCCTCCGAGCACTACCACGTGGTCGTCGCCGGGCGGACCTCCGAGAAGATCGAAGCCGTGGCAGCATCTATTCGGTCCAGCGGCGGAAGTGCCGAAGCAGTCGTGACCGACGCCACGAAGGAAGCGGACGTGATCAAGCTGTTCGATCGTGCGTTCTCCGACACGAACGATCGCGAAATCCCCGAGCTGGTGGTGTTCAACGCGGGCAACAATCAGCGGATCGACTTTCGCGATGTTCCGGCCGAGCTCTTTGAAGAGTTTTGGCGCATCGGCTGCTTCGCCGGATTCCTCGTCGGCCGCGAGGCTGCACGTCGCATGGTCCCGCACGGGCGAGGCAGCGTGATCTTCACCGGCGCGTCGGGGAGCCTGCGCGGCAAGGCGGGCTATGCCCAGTTTGCCGCAGCCAAGGCTGGGCTGCGCATGGTGAGCCAGAGCATGGCGCGCGAGCTCGGCCCGCAAGGCATCCATGTAGCCCATGTCGTGGTCGACGGCGGCATTAACGGCGACCGTCTCCGCAAGTCACAACCGGCCAGGGTCGCGGAGAAAGGCGACTCCGGGTTGCTGGGTCTCGATGCCATTGCGGAAAACTATTGGCACATCCATCGCCAACCACGATCCGCGTGGACACAAGAACTCGACCTTCGACCATTCGGAGAAGTGTTCTGACAAACATCCCGCCATTGACAGCCGATCTGCGCATTTTCTCTTACCTGCCCAATCCGCGGGTTTGGAAAGCGACGATTGCCGCGCGCCTCTCTGGCGTGAATGTCGAACTGGTCGGCGCGCCGGCAGGCGAGTTGGTTCATTGGTTGTGGGACTTCGACGGCCGGCCCATGAATGACACCGACCGGGATGTCATGCGAGAACTACAGAGGCCTGCGCGACGCGGGCTTGCCAATGAAATGCTCCATAAGACCGAAGCATTCCTGGACGCCCATCCGTTCGGCACCGTTCCCGCGGGCTTCAGCCCGGACGGCGCGATTGGCGTCTTCGAGTCGAATAGCATCATGCGACTGGTTGCCCGGCTCGCAGTTGGTCCCATCCAGCTATTGGGAAATGGGCCCTACGAGAGTTCAAGATTCGACAGCTTCCTGGACGCCGGCTTGACCTTTTCCCATGACGTGCAACGCTACATGCTCGCCTTGCGATCTGGACGGATTGACACCCAAGTGCATGGCTGGGCCAGCAAGGCGCTGGATGCCTATCTGTCGAGGATTGAGCGCGCGTTGAAGCCCGATCGAAGTTACTTAGTCGGGAACGCGATGACTGTCGCCGATATCTGTTTCGCTTGTGACCTCGCGCCGCTTGCCAATGAAAAGTCGCACGAGAGCGTCCTGTCACGAGCCGGACTTGAGGCAATCGCTCGTCCGGAATTGGCGTCGATCTATCCTTTAGCGTTTCGGCACTTCGCCAGGCTTTGTCGCGACCCAGCCTTTGAGCCTGACCTCGTCACATACCGCGACAAGCTTGGCGTCGCACCGTTTAGCAACCCTAACCGAGATCCTAGCGAGTCCGCCCGGATCACTCACTTCGAGGAAATCTAATGACTTTCGTCCACATCGAGTTCGACGGAGCGATCGCGACCGTCACACTGGATCACCCGGCAGGCAACCGAATAAACTTCCAGATGAGGGAAGAAATCCTCGCTGCATTCGAGCGCGTTGCGGCTAGTCAGGCTCGTGTTCTGCTCATCAAGGGAAAAGGAACCGACTTCTGTCTCGGGGGTGACATCCGCGACTGGCCGGGAATTCCCAGTTCGGAGCTCCGTCCGAAAGTGGAGGTATTCGCCAAGGCTATCGACCTGCTCGAAAGTCTCCCGATCCCGACGATTGCGGTCGTCCAGGGAGGCTGCATGGGCGGCGGGTTCGAGTTGGCTCTGGGTTGTGACCTCATCATCGCCGGCGCCTCCGCCCGCTTCAGGTTTCCCGAGGCGATGCTAGGCATCATGACTTTGCAGGGGGGCGTTTATCAGTTGGCCGAGCGCATCGGCCCCAACAAGGCCATCGAGCTTGTCTTCCTTTCGGAGCCGGTGGGTGCCGACCGTATGGCGGAATGGAACGTCGTCAACCGTGTCGTGGACGATGCGAGACTGGACGAGGAGGCAACCGGGCTGGCCCAACGTCTGGCAGACGGATCTTCGCGGGTCCATGATGGCACAAAAGCCCTTTTGCGCACCTGGCGGCTGCAGGGACGAGCCGCTGCGCGTGGGGCGCTTTATGAGATATCCATGCCGCTCTTCGACACTCCGGACGTTCAAATCGCGCTCCGCCAGGCTGTTGAAGCAGTAAACGCGGGCCGCCCGATTCCAAGCGCCACGTTTCCGAGTGAGAAGGCTTGAGACCACAAGGCGACAGCCCCCAGCAGGTCGGCATCGGGTCGAGGGCCGCCCAGTGCTTTCGACCGCAAAGCCGCGGCTAGTCCCATCTGGTCTGTTCAGGTGTTTGCACCGCCTGCCGGCAACGCCCCCCGGTTAGATAGTGTTATCTAAGTATTGTGATCACTCGCATCATGGATTTCGAATGACCGTACCATTCATCTTTTGCGCATCAATTACAGCGATAAGCGCAGTCACAAGCCTCGGTTTCTCAATAGAGGCGGCCCAGCGTGCGACCGGTCCTGCCCGGACCATGGCGCTTTATGCCTGTGCACGAAGTGTCGCTTTGGCAATCGCGAGCGCAGTGCCGTTTCTAACAGGGTCAACCGAGTGGCTCCAAGCCATAGCATGGAGCATGATCATCGTTCAGGCGTGTGATGCCCTCGTAGGCATGACGATTAAAGATTGCATGAAGACCTTTGGTCCAGCGGGGACAGCTTTGTTGAACCTAGTGGCAGTGATCTGGTTATTCCAAGCTGCGGCGTGACTTTCGAAGACGAGATGAGGAGCACCTTCTCGATGGGAAATGGTACTCCTCGTAAAGACAGTCTCCGGGCATTCGTGTAGGAAAGCGTCGCGGCGCCGAGACGGACATCCAACACTTATGCGAGATAGCGCAAGGCGGTGGATCGTGAGCCGTTGTTGTTCGCCGCCGCGTCTCAGGCCGCAGCGCTTTGGCCGTTGAAGAGGTTGTTCCAACGCCTCGATTTGAACCGCCGCCATTCACCCGAGACCCGACCTCGTCTCGATCCTCGCCGTCATTTCATGCAAGCAAGCAGTTCGGACGCGTGCGTCATGCCGCAACCCTGCTGGACACCCGGCCGTCGAGGCTGAACGCACCAGCGCTGAAGGCGAAGACCTGCAGCAAACCGCCGGCCATCGTGATGTTCTTCAGGAAGTGGATCATATCGTTCTGGTCGGCGAAGTTGCGCTGGAATAATAACGCGCACACGACCGTGAAAATCGCCATGACCAGCGCGACGATGCGCGCTTGGAAGCCGACCACGAGCAGGATGCCCCCACCGACCTCGACCACGATCGCCAGCAGATAGGCGAGCAGCGGAGTGGGCAGACCGACCGAGGCGATATAACTCTGGACCATCGCCGGAGCAACGGAGCAACGATCTTGCCAAAGCCGCTGATGAGCCGCAGGTCGACTTTGCCCTGACCCCGCTCGGACATACCCTGTGGCGCGCGGTCGAGGCTCTCAGTCTCTGGACGAACAATTACCTCGGCGAAGTCTTGAAAGCGCGCGCGGCATTCGACGCTGCCCATCAATAAGCGCCGGCTCGCCCACGAACGTGACTAAAAGGGGTAGCCCCCGTCGGAAGCCGTCATCCTCCTGCCGTTGAGCCAAAGGCGCAGAGCCCAATCGCCGACGCCGAAGCCCCCGGCTCCCACGCCAGGCTTCCGCCTGTCTTTAGCCGTCTTTATCCAATTCTCACAGGTCATGGCTCAGGACCTTTTGCCCGCGGATAGCTATCTCATGCCCGCCGTAGCGAAGTCAGTGAACGACGCGAGCGCCCCCGGATCGATCATAGAGTCACGGCTGGCGACGCTCTCCGGCGGGCGGCCTTCGAGGATCTTCCGGACAGGAATCTCCATCTTCTTGCCTGACAACGTGTAGGGGATCGCGGTAACCTGATGGATCTCGTCCGGAACATGGCGCGGACTACAGACCCGCCGCAGCGCGCCGTTGATCTTGTCCGAGAGCGCCGCGTCGAGGGAGAAGCCTGGCTTCAGCTTCACGAACAGCGGCATGTAGTAGAGCCCCGGCTGACGCTCCAGACACACCACCAGACTGTCTGCGATCTCGGGAAGCTGTTCGACGCAACGATAGATTTCGGACGTCCCGATCCGGACGCCGTGCCTGTTGAGCGTTGAATCGGATCGCCCGTAGATCACCGACGACATGTCCTTCTTGAATTTGATGAAGTCGCCGTGGCGCCAGATGCCGGGAAAATCCGCAAAATATGATTCATGGTAGCGCTTGCCGTCAGGATCGTTCCAGAACTTGATGGGCATGCACGGGGCCGGTGCGACGATCACAAGTTCGCCGATCTGGTCGATGACGGCCTTGCCGTTTTCGTCGAAGGCTTGGGCGTCGATGCCCAGGACGGGGCACTGGATCTCGCCGGCGCGCACCGGCAGCGTCGGCGACTGGCCGACGATCCCACTGCAGATGTCCGTGCCGCCCGAGGGAGACGTCATCCAGAGGTCCTTCTTCACGGCGTCGTAAAACCACGCGAACGTCTCCGGCTGTGCCGGAGAGCCCGTGCAGAGAATGAAGTCGACGTTGGACAGGTCGAACTTCTCCCCCGGACGGACGCCCTGCACGAATGTCGGGCTGGCTCCGAAGCCCGTCGCCTTGGAGTCGGCCGTGAGCTTCCAAAGAACGTCCGGCGCCGGGTACGTCGGGCTGCCGTCGTACGTCACGATGCTGCCGCCGCCGATCAAGGCGCTAACCAAAGAATTGAACATCATCCATCCGGTCGTCGTGTAGAAGAACAGCCGCGATTTCGGTCCCAGGTTCATGTGCAGGACGGTTCCGACCAGATGCGTGACGAGCATGCCGACGTGGCTGTGAACGATCGCCTTCGGCAGCCCGGTCGTGCCGGAGGAATACAGCACCCAGAGCGGATGGTCGAACGGCACTCTCTCGAACTCGAACGGTTCGACCGGCGCTCCGGACCAGAGATCTCCGAAGAGATGGACCTGCGACGCTCCCGCGGGTGCTTCCGCCGAACGGTCGAGATAGGGAAGCCACACGACGTGATCCAAAGTCGGAAGCGCCCCCACGATGTCAGCGACGTTCGACCGGCGGTCGAAATCCTTGCCGTTGAAGCGGTAGCCGTCCGCAGCGAAGAGCAGTTTCGGCTCGACCTGCGAGAACCGGTCCACGACCGCTGGCGTGCCGAACTCGGGAGCTGCGGAAGACCACACGCACCCGATCGCGACGGTGGCCAGCATCGCCACGACGGCCTCGGGCGAGTTTGGAAGGTAGGCCACCACACGGTCGCCTGGCGCAAGACCCAGTTCGCGCAGCGAGGTCGCCAACCGCCTTACCCGCGCCGCAAGATCCCGCCAGCTCAACTCCGCAACGGGCGCCAGTTCGGACATCGATACGATAGCGGCGCGCTCGACGGGACCGAAGTCCGCGGCGCGGAGGATGTGCTCGGCGTAGTTCACGCGGGCGCCGTCGAACCATTTCGCTCCGGGCATGATACGCCGGTCAACGGCCTTGTCGAACGTCCCGTCGCTACGGACGGCAAAGTAGTCCCAGACCGCGCTCCAGAAGCCGTCCAGATCCTCAACGGACCAGCGGTGCAGTTCGGCGTAGTCGGCGACGGTCTTGCCGCGCTCCTTGCCGAGCCACTCCATGAACTTGGTCATGTAGGACCCGGCGACAAAGGCGGCCGGCGGCGACCACAACAGTTGTCCTTCTTCGATCATCGCGATCTCCTTTTCGGGCTTTCGACCGGCCGCGCACGGGATCAGACCCTCGGCGGTCGCCCGCCGGGACTGGCTAGGTAGTAATCGGGTCGTAATGGGTTAAAACAATATGATGATGACGTCTCCCGGCTCGCAACCGCCGCCGAAATCGGGTATATGGCAGACATGACCGACCCCGCGAAAACGCAGTCCGCCGCGGTCGCGACGGCTCCCGGCGACCTGGGATTTGTCCACGCCTTCCTGAACACCCGCGACAACGCGGGCCGTGAACGCTTGGACACGCCCGAGCGCCTCGCCTTCTGGCTGGCGCAGCGTTCGATCGTCCCCGCCGGCAGCGCGATCAAGAAGCGAGACTTCGACGACGTCCGCGACCTGCGCGAGGCGCTGCGAGAGATCGTGTCGGAGCCGGGGAGGATGCGGAGACCGCATCTCGCGCGGCTCAACGAACTGGCGCTGAACGGAACGATGTTCGTGCGGTTCGGAAAGAACGAGGTGCCCGAACTCGCCTCGACCGCGAAGGCCGGCATCCCCACCCTGATCGCGCGGATTCTCGCCGCCATCTTCCAGTCCTCGCTGGGGGACGAATGGTCTCGCATGAAGATGTGCCGAAATCCGGAATGTGGTATGGTCTTCTATGATCGGTCCAAGAACAGGTCGGCCGTCTGGTGCTCGACGACAGGGTGCGGAAATCGGCTGAACGCCAGGGCCTACCGCTCCCGCCTCGAGACGTCGGCATAGACCTCGGCTCGCGCCCCTCATTTTCGTTCGGGCGCGCTGACGACATCGCCAACGAGGTGCCAGCGCTCGCCTTCGAACCGCATCAGCTGCATCCGCTTCAACGGTTGGAAGTCCGTCGGTCCGGTATTCATGTCGATGCCGGGGATGAGGACATCCGATGTCGCTGCCTTGAGGTTCTGAGCCTGACGCATGACGTTCTCGCGCGTAAGATCGTCCCCGCACTGCTTCAGCACCTGCACCAATCCCTGCGAGAGCATGTAGCCGGTGGCCAGCACGCTGTCGGCGAGGTTCGCGTCCGGAAGGTACTTCGCGACGAACTCCTTGTACCGCTTCATGCCGGGATCATCGTTCCACTGCGGATCGAGGGCATCCTTCTGGTAGGTTGCCGACATGACGTTCTGCGCGTTCTGGAGCCCGGCAGGGATCATGACCGAACCGACCGACGACGCGGTGCTGTCCAGGATGATCAGGGGCTTCCAACCGATCTCGGCGACGCGGCGGATGCTCTGTGCTCCGAACTTGGGCGATACAAAGATCATGAGCACGTCGGCGCCGCTGTGGCGCAACGTAACGATCTGCGATTCGACCGTGGGATCGGAGACTTCGTAGCTCGCCTCGGCGGCGATCATTGACGACTTCTCGCCGAGACCCGACTTCAGTCCTCTGAGCAGTTCCTTGCCGAAGTCGTCGTTCTGGTACAGGACCGCGATCTTGCTGTCCGCCTTCTCCTTGAGAACGTAAGAGGCGTAGATACTGCCTTCGCTCTGGTAGTCGGTGGCGAAGCCCATTGTCCAAGGAAACTGTTTCGGATCGTTCCACTTGGACGATGCCGACGCGACGAAGATGTGCGGTACCTTCTTGATGTTGAGATACTTGTGCATCGCCGTATTGGACGGCGTGCCCTGCGGACTGAACATCAGCAGTACCTCGTCGCTTTCGACCAGCTTCCGTGCCTGTTCGACGGCCTTCGGCGGACTGTAAGCATCGTCGTAGCTGATGAAGTTGATATTGCGGCCGTTGATGCCGCCCTCCTCGTTGATCTTCCGAAAATAAGCGGCCTCCGCCTTGCCCATGGTGCTGTAGGCGGACGCGGGGCCGCTGTACGGCATGGTGTTGCCGATTTTGATCTCGGTATCGCTCGCGCCCGTAGAGTACCTCTTCTCGGCGGCGCCGGCCTGGAACGCGGCGAGAATGACGACCATCGCGGTCGCCATCGATAAATGTTTCCTCGTCATTCTTCCCCCTGCTTGTCATTTTAGCGCCCTTAGACGCTGGCCGGTCTTCTTAGGCGATGATATATCATGAGTAAAATGATTTTACTCATGATGACGCAGAACATTCAGAGTGGGAGATAACGCTTGAGCACGGCCCAGCTATCCCTCGTCGCACCGCGCAGGGACAGTTCGTCGATCTCCTCGACCTTGAAGCCATAGCTCTGGAGAACCGAAACTCGGTCGGCGCCCGGGAAAGGTGCAGCCTCCAGTCGCCGCACTGGTGTCCGGGCGAACCGGTACCAGGTCGATAGCGGAAGGGTGACGTCGTAGCCGGACGGATGCGGCGCCCGCGCCATCGCGATCGACGGACCGTCCAGGTCGGAGAACGTGGGCGGTTCGCCGGTCCACAGCGTCGCCGCACGCAGGTCGTCCAGTCGGGTCACAGGAACGACCGAGGCCGACGGGACCTGCGCGAGCAGTCCGCGCAAATCCGCGGCATCCGACTTTCTTATGGCCCGGGCGATGTCGTCATAGTTGTCATCCTTGGCGCCGATAGCGGCTACGACCTGCGGCAGCGCGTCCTTGCGAAAGCCGAGAAAGATCCAACCGTCGGCGCACCGGTACAATGCCTGATGCGCACCGTATCCCCTGGTGGCCTGGCCGGAGGGCTCCGAGGGGACGTGGCCCGGCGCGTCCACCATGAACGGAAACTGTACGTATTGGGCTCCCATGCTCAGGGAGGTCCTCACGTGCGCGCCGCCTCTGCCGAGTTCGCGCGCGATCAGCGCGTGCGCGATGCCGCAGGCGGCCAGGAATCCGGTCATGTAGTCCACGCAGGAGGCAACACCGTGCAGCACCGGCGCATCGACGGCTCCGTAGCGCGCCGAAATGCCGGTGGCGTATTGCAGCACGGGATCGAACGACGGGAAGTCCTTCCTGGGTCCGCCCGAGGGACCTCCCCATGCGCTGATCTGGCAGGTGACGAGGTCGGGCTTCAGTGTGTGGAGATTCTCGGGGCCGATGCCCATGCGGGCCGCCGAAGCGTCGAGGAAGTTGTGCATCACGACGTCGGCCTGCCCGGCCATCCTGGCGAAGGCCGCGCGGCCCTCGGGCGCCTTCAGATCGAGGATGAGGGCGCGCTTGCCCTGGTTGACGTCGATGCCGAACCACATGGTCATGCGCGGACCGCCGGACGGCGCTGGCGCGTCGATCCGGACGACATCAGCGCCGAACTCCGCGAACACCCTTCCGCCGGCGGGACCGGCGATGACGTTGGAGAGATCCAGCACGCGAAGGTCCGGGAGGATCGCAGCCCCCTCGCTTGCCTGCTTGCGGCGCGAGGGTTCGATGCGGGGACGCGCCCAGCGGGCTTCGAGGACGCGCTGCCTCGGCCGCAACGCGGACGACCGGCACTCATTCCCTTCGATCGAGACGAAGCGGCCGGCCTGATTGGTCCGTCCCCAGACCGGGTCCTCAAGCCTCGCGACGTTGCCGCCCTCGGCAGCTGACGGCAGCCGCAGCCACTCGGTCGAAGTGCGCACCACCGACGAGGGAACGCCCGCACGTCCCAGGTCGGCCTCCCAGTCCGCTGCGGGCCGCGTCACAAATCGTTCTGATAG
This sequence comes from Bradyrhizobium genosp. P, assembly GCF_049949265.1. Classification (NCBI taxonomy): domain Bacteria; kingdom Pseudomonadati; phylum Pseudomonadota; class Alphaproteobacteria; order Hyphomicrobiales; family Nitrobacteraceae; genus Bradyrhizobium; species Bradyrhizobium genosp. P. The sequence goes on from NZ_CP188195.1 coordinate 8,817,875, forward strand.
ACGCTGGCGCAGCCGCATCCGCCAGTCGAGGCTCAGCGTGGCGAGGTTGAGATTGTTCCTGGCTCCGCTTTCGTCGTATGGCGAACCGACGATCAGTCCCTCGCCCAGCAGTTCGTCCAAGATTCCCACCACGTCGAGGCAGGCGCGCGCATGGTGGACGTGCTCAACGGCGTTGATGAAGATGAGCTGGCCGTCCGCGCATTTGTAGGTGCTAAAGGACGGCCAGCTGAACTTTGAAAGATAGGCCTCAAGCCTCGCCAAGTGCTCGGGCGCGAGTTGGTCGGACAGGTCCCTCAGAATCGGAAGCGCCGTCTCCCGCATGACCTTGTCGATGGGGGGCAGGTCGAAACGCTGCGGCTGCCCGTCGACGTCCATGGCAAGCAGCGCCATCGCTGACATGACGGCATCGGCCAGCGGGACCTCGATGTACTGCCCCTCGCCTGTTTTCAGGCGGTGCAGAAATCCCATCGATGCGGCGATTGCCGCATGTACAGATCCGTACGCGGATGCCATGGGGAGTGCGGTGAAGGTCGGATCGCCGCCGAGAACCGGCCCCCACAGATGGATGTCGGTGTAGACTCCCACCGCCGCACAGACTGCACCCTCCCAAGGATGATCGGCGCGCATCGGGCTGCCCTTGGCAAAACCCGGCGTCGAGACGTAGACGACGCTCGGATTGGCCGCGGCGACGCCCCCGTAGTCTAGCCCGGCCCTTGTCGTCCGGCCCTCGCCCCAGCCGTCGAACACGATGTCGCATTCAGACGCGAGCTCCGCAGCCATCCTGCGTCCTTCGGCGGTCCCGTCGTCGAGTTCGACGAGGCGCTTGCCGCGCTGAAGAAGCGCATATTCCGGCCCTTCCGCTTCGCCGGGGGCGATGATCTCGATCACATCTGCGCCCTGGTCCGCGAACAAGACGGATGCCATCCCGGCCGCCCACTGGCCGCCCAGAACCAGAACCCGCACGCGCTCCAGCGGCTGCATCGCCGCGCCAGTCTCGATCTCGCCCATTTTTCATTCTCCCGGTCGGGCCGCCGTGGCGATTGAGCGCCGGCGGCATTTCTCGGGAAAACGACTATCATGACTAAAATCATTTTGGTAGTGATTGATTAGTATTGGATAACAAGGGAGTTACAAAAGTGCTGAATGTCCTCGCAATCGTCGCCGCAAAACCCGGGCAGAAGTCCGAGATCCTCAAGCAATATCGCCGGATCGTCCGGACCGTCCGCATGGAAGATGGCTGTCTCGAATACGGGGCGACCGTCGACAACTGCTGCTTCGGGCCGCCTCAGACGCCGATGGGCGACGACGTGATCGTGATCATCGAGAAATGGACCACTGCGGAAGCGCTACGTGCGCACACCGCCTCGCCACACATGACGGCCTATGCCGCCGCGACGAAGGATCTGATCGCCAGCCGCGTTATCCACATCCTCGACGAGGCGTGAGCCATGGGCGCTTATCGTCGATGAACGACGACTCCTCATCCTTCCGGCTCGAACGATGCGTCGGTGATGGCGAACTTGCGAACCGTTAAGGTAGCGACGACGGCCAGCGCGATGAAGTGGATGAGTCGCGACGGCGCGGCGAGGCGCGAGCGGGTTACCCACTTGGCGAGCGGATTTCGGCGGCTGGAGAATAAAGGGACCGGTCTTTTCCGACCGGTCCCTTGTTATTATTCAGCCGCCTGCATGATCCCGCGGGACTTCGACACCGGATCGGCGACCGTGCCGATCGCCTCCATCGACTTCTCGAACTTGACAAAGTCGTCGTCCATGATCGCGCGGGGGTTGAAGTTCTCCTCCGCGATGATGCCGTGCACGCGACGGCGCTGCATGCCCATATTGCCGCCGTCATAGATCGGCAGCACGGCGGCCTCGCGCAGATACTTGCCGAACTTGTATTCGGTGCTGAGGCTATTGACGCCGACGATTTGCATACACTTGTAGACGCAGTCGACCATCGCTTCGGTCACGTTGATTTTGCACATCGCACCGATCAATTCGGCGTGCTGTGAGTGCTTGTCGAGATAGTCTGCCGCGCGCCAGGAGAAGTAGCGCGCAGATTCGATCTTCGCCGCCACGTCGCCCATGATGTAGCCGGCATTCTGGAAACGGATAATCGGAGTGAGCGATCCGGCCGTGTTGGTCTTGAGGAATTTGAGCGCATCCTCATAGGCTGATCGCGCCACACCAACGGCCGCGATGGCAGCAACCGGACCTGACCAGGCGAAGTTGCGATTGATCACGAAGTCGCCGTTGCCTTTGGCGCCGGGCAGCAGATTGTCGACCGGCACCTTGGCATCCTTGAATACGATGAACGCGTTCGAGGTGGTGCGGTGGCCTTCCTTATCCAGGAACGTCCACGTAATGCCCGGCGTGCCACGTTCGATAACGATGGCCGATAGTCCCTCCGTGCCTCCAACGCTGGTGTCCGTGCGGATGATCGCCGTTTGGGTGTTGGTGCCGAGCCCATCCCAGCCGGCCGAAGAGGACCATTTCTTCTTGCCGTTGAGGATGAAGTAATCGCCGTCACGGACTGCGGTCATACCGATGCCGGCCTTGGGAAGGGGACTATCGAAATTGGCCGTGCCGCCGGTGCCGCCCGGCGGCTCACCGGCTGTCCAGGCGCTGAGGTAGGTGCCCGTCGGGTCAGAAGTCGCGGCACCGATGAAACGCCTCTTCTGTTCCTCGGTGCCGTACCAGGACACGGGCATCAAGCCGAGCCCGTTGCACAGCACGGTGCAGGCGAAGCCGGGGTCGACCGCGCAGATCTCTTCGGCGGCGATGACGAAGTCGAGGCAGGATAATCCGCCGCCGCCGTATTCCTTTGGCAGCATAGCCATAGCGATGCCGGCTTTGTAGGCCTCGATGTAGGCGCCTTTGGTCTTCTGGTATGCCAGCATGGGATCCGGCTCTTTGTCGGCCGCCGGTATGACGGGAGCCAGAATCCCTTCCGAAAAGTCTCGCGCCATCTTCTGAATTTTCCGCTGCTCTGCGGACATAGTGAAATCGATCGCCATTCGCGTTCTCCGTTGAATGCTCGTTACAGATCGTTGGAAGCGAGAAGCCCGGCCTGCTTGCCTCAACCGGCGCATCATCGGCTCACGCCGCGAAACGACAAGAAAATACTTTAGGCAGTTTTAACTGTCTAAAGCATCAAAATGCACTTAGAGCGTGCAATCTGTCGGAGTTTTGGGCAGGATGAGGCCGAAATTGACACAGCGTCGGCGCCTTTCTTCGGATACATCTGACGCAGGACTGCAAAGTGGAGGCTTTGTGTGATTGTTGGCGATACGCAGCAAAAACTGCTGGCAAAACTTCTGGAATCGAAGGCTGGATTGACGGTCGACGAACTGGCGGGCGCCGTCGATATCACACGCAGCGCGGTCAAGCAGCATCTGTCGGGCATGGAACGGTCGGGATATGTACACCACACCTCGTCGAAGAGCGGAGGCCGGCCGCGCTTTCTGTACACGCTCACCGAGAGTGGAATCGATCTATTCCCGAAGCGCTACTCTTGGTTCTCGCGCGTCATGTTCGAGAGCCTGCGCAAGAAGATCGGCGCGTCGAAGTTCGGCCCCTATATGTTCGAACTCGGGGTCGATATGTCGGCGACCGCGATCCCGCGGCTCGTGGGCAAGACGCGAGTCGAGCGCGTCGTCGAGATCGTGAAGATCATGAACGAGACGGGGTTCGCGGCGCGCGTGACTTCGCCCAGCAAAGGCGAAAAGCTTCCTCGCATCGAGTGCAAGAACTGCGTATTTCACGATCTCTCGAAGGACTATACCGAGGTCTGCCAGTTCGATCTCGGATTCCTTTCCGGTTTGATGGGTGCGCCGATCGAACATCAGGAGTGCATGCAGCGCGGAGGTCAGGCCTGCCGCTTCAGATTCCTGCCGACGGCCTGAATTTCGGGTGGCGGCGCTTTCTTGCCGAATGGCGTTGCGACCGAGCTTGCGATCGCGCGCGGGTCGAAGTCCGGTTCGGCCATCACCGCACAGATCTTCCGCATCTGCATTCCGATGTTGCCCGCGTCGTAGAGCGGGAAGACCGAGGCCTCCCTGAGATAGCGTTCGAGTGGATGGGATTTGTCCAGCGCGTTCACGCCGACGACCTTCATCGCCTGAAAGACGGCGGTAAACAGCATCTCGCTGCAGAAGACCTTCGCCATCGGACCGATCGCGTGGCCGTCGGCGTTGTGAAGGTCGTGATAGTGAGCAGCCTTCCATGCGAACGCGCGTCCGGCTTCGACCTTCATCGCGACTTCCGCAAGCGTGTAGGCGACGATCTGGTGGTTGATGATTGGCTTGTCGTCGCCACCGGTGTACTTTTTGGCCCACGACAAAGCGTATTCGTAGGCCGACCGGGTCACGCCGACGGACGCAATCGCGGCGACCGGCCCCGACCATGTGAACGCCTTGTTGATGACGAGATCGCCGTCCCCGACCGCGAACGCATTCTCCTCGGGGACCCGGCAATCCGAGAACACGACGGAATTGTTCTGACAGATGCGGTGACCGAGCTTCGAGATCGGCCGCTCATAGGAGATACCGCTGGTTCCACGCGGGATGATGATGGCGCTGAGGCCGCGCGACCCTTCGGCCTGCGGATCGGTTCGAATGATGCAAACATTGGCGTCCGCGCCCTGGAGATCCCAGCCGCCGGCATTCACCGGCCAATATTTTCGCCCGTTGAGGACGTATTCTCCGTTTTTCTTGTCGTGTGTGGCTGTGAGGCCGATGCCGGCCGGATAGGGCGCTACGCCGTCGAAGTTGGCCGTCCCCCCGGGACTTCCAGCCGGTTCGCTCACGGTCCATCCTGCCAGATATTCGCCCCGGGGGTCGCTGGTTGCAGGTACCAGCCATTTCTGTTTCTGCCGTTCCGACCCGAACCAGACCAGAGGCATCAAGGCCAGTCCATTGACGAGAAGGATGGTGGCGAAGCCGGGATCGATGGCACAGAGTTCCTCGACCACGATCTGGAGGTCGACGTTGGAAATCCCGCCGCCGCCATACTTTTTTGGGATGAAGCCGGTGGCAAATCCCAGCTTGTAGCTTTCGATGTAGGCGTCTTTGACCGCCTGGAATGCCCTTTGCGGATCAGGATCCTCGTCGGCGGCGCAGACGAGCGGAGCGAGGATTTCGTTGGCGAATTCGCGGGCGATACGTTGCAGACGTCTTTGATACGATGTGAGCGTAAAATCAATCGCCATCATCGCCTCCGCTCGCGTTTCGACCTAAAGACAGTTTTCCATATCTAAAGTGACCGCGTGTGTTCGTATTATGTGCACGATGCTCTAATTGATAGGCAGTTGACCGGTGTTCTTGGTAAGAGCCAAACTCAAACGCGTCTGTGGGTTTTGCGCGGTCCTTCCCGTCCCCGAACACGGAGGGACGGTGCGGCGACGCCGCGCGCTAGATTGACGCGCCGAACGCCCTGGCCAAAGCGCCAGCCGCGATCGCTGTCGCACTTCTCGGAATCCGCGCAATGTCCGACTTTAGTCCGCAATCCGCCTCACGGCGGAATTAGATGCCGGCTCGCGGCAGCTCGCCGCCGCGAGCCGCCTTCGGCCCGAAGAACCGAGGTAGGTGACGACCAAGCGCTGGATCGAATTTCCTTTCGATCGTCCTCCGATAGCTTGCTCTTGCGGGTTCAGCGTTCTCGTCGTGGTCGAGACTGATGCTCGCCACAGCATGCTCGCCCCATCCTCGAGCATATCCGCCGCTACTGTCATGCGCCAGCGGGTCACGTAGGCGAGCGGTGGTTCGGCCACGGCTTGCAGGAAACGACGGGCGAATGTTGTCCGTGACGACGCTGAGTGCTGCGTCGACTCCGCAACTGCCGACATAGCTCGTCACGTGGCGGCGGATGCGGGCCACGGGATTGCCCGCTGCAGGCAACGGCACCGCGCGCGAGGCCTGGCACTATCAATTGATCTGCGCACTGGGTGTCGAGCCTCGAGGCCTCTACGGCTTCTTCGCTAAAGGACGCAACGGCTACGCGTCGAGCATCGTCGGTGCATCCGCGCTAACCGTCAGTGAGCGCACCAGAGAACTCAACACCAATATGAGATTTGGTCCGGTTGGAAGCGGTGCGTCGGTTCGGTTGTTACGAAAAACGTATTGACGTGGGAACGTGTGTTCGAAGGAAATCGACCAGCGCGACGATCCTTGAAGGTAGCGGTGAGCGCTTCGGAAAAGCCGCCCAGATGGTCTGATCAGACGGTCGCTCCTCGGGCAACAGCTCGGTCAGCGAGCCATCATCCAGATGGTCGTGCACATAGAAATCTGGAAGCTGGCAGATGCCCAAGCCCTGAATTGCCGCGTCCAAAACGGCGAAGCCACTGTTGCAGCGCCATCGTCCCTGCGGCGTAATTTGATTGTCCTTGCCGGCGCTCTTGAATTGCCAGTGTTGTGCGGTGCCGAGCAAACACGCGTGGTCCTCGAGATCGGAGGAGCTTACCGGGAATCCGCAACGTTCGAGATAGGCAGGCGCCGCACATAGGTGGAGTGACCTTGAGCCGAGTTGAACCCGATCGAGCCGCGCGTCTGTGACCATACCGATCCTGACGCCGATATCCATTCCGTCGGCGACCAAGTCCAGCACCCGGTTCGTCAGCTCCATGTCGACGCTGATCTCCGGATGAGCCGCCACGAATCGTCCGATGATCGGAGTGATTGTCCGCTCGCCGTAGGCCACGGCGCAAGTTAGCCGGATCAGTCCCTTAATCGCGTCGTTGCTAGACTTAACGCAATCGAAAGCTGCTTCGCGTTCATCGATCAGTCGGCGGCACCGCCGTTCGAACAGGCGACCACTTTCCGTCAGCGCGACCCGCCTAGTGTTACGCACTACTAGCTGCGTTCCGAGCCGTTCCTCGAGCCGGCCGATCTCGCGGCTGACCTGAGAAATCGAAATTCCGAGGCGTCCTGCAGCGCGCGTAAAATTTCCGGTTTCGGCGACGGCTACCAGTACCTCAAGGCCCTCCCAGCGTTGCATCCGGATCCTCCATCTTTGCCTATAGGCAAAACTGATTCCCAAAAGGCCGGATTATCGCCATGGCGTCAAGACGCTAGTTACTCCGTGACTAGGAGGACGATATCAATGAAAACGCGCGCCGCAGTCGCATTCCAGGCCAAGAAGCCGCTCGAGATTGTCGAGCTTGATCTGGAAGGACCCAAGGCCGGTGAGGTGCTTGTCGAGATCAAGGCGACGGGCATCTGCCACACTGACGCCTACACGCTCGACGGCTTCGACAACGAGGGCATCGTTCCCTCGATCCTCGGTCACGAAGGCGCAGCAATCGTGTGCGAGGTCGGCGCCGGCGTGACCTCGGTCAAGCCGGGCGACCATGTGATTCCGCTCTACACGCCGTTCCAGGAATCCGGCTCGGCGGCTCCGGGATTTGCCGCTTTCGTTTCGTCGGTGATCGAGTCCGGCGTCAAGCCGGCCGATATGGCCGAGATCCGGTCGCGACTCAAGGAGCTCGGGTTGGAGACCTATGATTGCCTATCGCCGCCGCTGATGGATGCGATTGCCACCCATGTGGCAAAGGCCAAGGCCGCATGGTCGACAGTCCGCCTCGTCGCGCACTCGAGCCGGTATCTCCGTGGGGCTGCGGGCCCACGAACTCCGGACCGGTCGGTTCGGCCCGCCGAGGCGTCCTGTTGCGGGCATGCCCTCCGGACCCGGTTGCGCTATGCTGTAGCAGGGTCGTCGCGCGCCGCGGCCGGCCGGTAATCGAAAGGACGGAAGGCAATCGGTCCGGGTCCACGATGCATATCGCCATCCATCTAGATCCCAAGAGTAAGACCAGTCTGCAGATGCAGATCTACGACCAGTTCGTCGATCACATCCGCTCAGGCCGCCTGAAATCCGGTGGCCTTCTTCCGAGCTCACGCGATTTGAGCCAACAGCTGGGCGTCTCCCGCAACACCGTTTCCGAAACGTACGAGAAGCTGGTGGCCGACGGCTACATCCACACGGCCCCACAGAAGGGGACCTTTGTTCGCGCTTCTTTGCCCGAAGACGCGATGTCGACGGGCGCGAGGAAGATCATCGAGAAGGCGGGCATGATGTCCGCGATCAATTTGCCCTTGCCTTACGGCGCCCGGGGCTTGCCCGGACTCTACGCGCCGCCGGACTCCCAGATCAGGACCGACTTCCGGTTCGGTCGCTCTGACCCGCACTCTTTTCCGGACAAGACGTGGCGCCGGCTCCTGCTTGAATGCTTGGGCGGTGCGTCGGAACGGATCAGCCAGTACAACGATCCTGCCGGAATTCTCGAACTGAGGGAGCTCATCGCGAGCTACCTCGGACCGTCGCGCGGCATGTCGGTGACCGCCGACGACGTCGTCATCGTCGGCGGATTTCAGCAAGGCATCAATCTCGCGGCCCACCTGATGGTCGGCGTGAACACACCGGTCGTGATGGAAGCGCCCTGTTATCGCGGCGCCGCGTTCCTCTTCGAGACCTACGGCGGCAAGGTCCTTCCGGTGCCCGTCGACGAGCACGGCATCAACGTCGATCGATTGCCGCGCCATCGCGTGAAACTCGTCTACGTTACGCCGTCGCACCAGTTTCCGACGGGCGGCACTATGTCCCTTGAACGACGTCTGGCGCTTCTGCAGTGGGCGGCCAAGGCCGGGGCCTACATCCTCGAAGTCGATTACGATTCCGATTTCCGTTACGAAGGAACGCTGCTTCCCTCTCTGCAGTCGCTGGACCGGAACAGCTGCGTCATCTATCTCAATTCGTTCTCGCGATCGCTCGGTCCGGGACTGCGCCTGGGATACATGATCGTTCCGCGCGATCTCCTGAACGTGACGAGGACGCTGAAGGCGCTGATCGACAACGGGTCGCCCTGGCTCGAGCAAGCGACGCTCGCGCAGTTCATGAAGAACGGTAGCCTGACGAGCCACCTGAAGCGTCTTCGGAACACGTATCGCGATCGTCGCGACCAGGTGAGATCGTCGATCGAGAAGCACTTCGGGGCGACCAGGCTGACCGGCGATGCCGCCGGCACGCACATGCTGTGGAGCTTACCGGACCAGCTGCCTGACGCTACGGAACTGAAGGCGATCGCCAGGAGCGCCGGCGTAGGGGTCCATGGGCTACGTTCCGAAGCGGTCCTGCACGAAGAGATGCTCGATAATCACGAGCGAAGAGTCCTACTGGGTTACGTTCATCTGACGCCGACTCAGATCGACGAAGGCTTCACCCGCATGGCGGGAGCCTTGGCCGGTAAGCGCTGAGCGCGAAAACACCCGCACGACACGCCGTCATTTGCGGCACGTTGCCAAATCAAAGGGCATCGATCGCCGCTTTGCGCGCCAGCAAATCCCGCGATCAGTGAAAATATCACTGGCGCTACGTCCATGTCGGTGGCTGGCCCTACATTTCGCGTTTCTTGCTGTCGAATGTGGGGGCTCCCATAGCGCGGACGATGGGGAATATGTCCCCTCTTCAACGAAGTCCGGGCCTGACTCTTGCCGATAGGAGTGTCGCCATGTCCGTTCAAGCCTCTACCATGTCCGTTCAAGCCTCTACCAGAACCGTTCGCGGTGCATGCCCGCAGGATTGCCCCGATACCTGTGCCTTCATCTACCACGTCAAGGACGACAAGCTCGTCGAGGTGACGGGTGACCCCGATCACCCGATGACGCGCGGCGGTCTCTGCGTGAAGCTCAAGGATTTCGCGGAGCATCACTACAATCCGGACCGCATCCTCTACCCGATGAAGCGGACGGGACCGAAAGGATCCGGACAGTACGAACGCATCAGCTGGGACGAGGCGCTAACCACGATCAAGACCAAGTGGACGGAGATCATTGACCAGTACGGAAGCACGGCGATCATGCCGCACGCCTATCTCGGCAACCAGGGGACTGCGAATGGCTTGACGGCCGGCGATGCCTTCTTCAACCGTCTGGGCTCGACCGTCGCGGAGAAGACCTACTGCGAGTCAGGTTCGTCGACGGCATGGGTCATGACGGTCGGCCCGACCGGCGGTCTCGACGTTGAAAGTCTTGCCTACGCGAAGTACATCATCGTGTGGGGCATGAACATGGTCTCGACGAACCTGCACGCTTGGCCATTCGTTCTGGAGGCGAAAGCGAAAGGGGCGAAGATCGTCGTGATTGATCCGTTCAAGTCGCGCACGGCCAAGCAAGCCGATTGGCACATAGCGATCAAGCCGGGCACCGACGCCGCCTTAGCGCTCGGCATGATGAACATCATCATCCAGGAAGGTCTCGTCGATTACGACTACGTCGAGAAATACACGCTCGGCTACGAAGAGCTGAAGGCCCGCACCGCCGAATTTTCCGTGGAGAAGGTCTCGGAGATCACCGGCATTCCCGTCGCGGACATCCTCAAGCTCGCGCGCGAATACGCGACGACACCGCCCGCGGCGATCCGCGAAGGCGTCGCCGTCGAGCGCTGCCCCGGCGGGGGAGACGCGGTTCGGGCGATCACGTGCCTGCCCGCGCTGATCGGCGCGTGGCGACACGTCGGCGGCGGAGCTGTCGAGATGCCGATCTACGAATTCCCAATGAGCGTGGCTCACGTGTCGAGACCCGATTGGATCAAGCCGGGGACGCGCGTCATCAACGAACTGGATCTCGGCGCTGCACTTACCGGCAAGATGAAGCTGGATCCGCCGATCAAGTCGGTCTTCGTCTACAACTCGAATCCGGTTTCGCAGGCGCCGGACGCGGGCGAACTGGTCAGGGGACTTCAGCGGGAAGATCTCTTCATGGTCTGCAGCGAACTCTTCATCACGGACACTGCGAGATACGCCGACATTCTGCTTCCGTCGACCATGCAGGCCGAGCAGTACGACATCATGGTGACCTGGGGGCACCTATACATCATGCTCAACCAGCCTGCGATCCCCGCTCCCGGAGAATGCGTCGCGAACATCGACCTTTTCCGCAAGCTGGCGAAGACGATGGGATTCAACGACGACTATTGGGATCTTACGGACGACGAGTGGTTAACGCTTTCGTATGATTGGAGTTCGCCCGCGCTCGAAGGCATCACCCTCGACCTTCTCAAGAAGGAAGGATGGAAGCGCCTGAACATCGGCATGCCGGATGTCAGGGCGCCTCACGCGGAAGGAAACTTCAAGACGCCGTCGGGCAAGTGCGAGTTCAAGTCGAGCATGGCGGAAGGCGGCAACATGGTGTTGGACGTCTGGCGGTCCGGATACACCGAGATGCAGGTCGGAGGCTACGTCGATCCCGTTCCGAATTATATCCCTCCGCACGAAGCCAACACGCGCGGGCCGGATAAGTCGCCCCAATTCCCGCTCAACCTGATCTCGCCGAAGCCGCACGCGTTCCTCAACACGCAGTACGGCAACGAGACCCCGCAGATGAAACGGCAAGGCGAGCAGCGGATCATGATCAACCCCGCAGACGCCGCCATGCGGTCGATCGCCCAAGGCACATACGTGCGAGTCTTCAACGAGCGCGGTAACTTCGAGGCCAAGGCCGATCTCACTGAGGACGTCGGTGCGGGTCTCATCGTTACGAATGTCGGACACTGGCCGGGTCTCAACAGGACCGGGACAGCGGTCAACTCGACCACCGCACCCCGCCACGCGAACCTCGGGCAGGCCGGCGTCTATTCCGACAACCGCGTCCAGGTGGAAGCGATCGCTTGATCCCTCGGGACCGTCGATCGGCATCCGCTCGACGGTCCCGACCTTCGGATAACGTTGAGGTCTAAAGATCATGCCACACGTCGTAACGGACAATTGCAGTCGATGTCTCTTCACAGACTGCGTGGAGCATTGTCCGGTCCAAGCCTTTCATGCCGATGACGAACGCAGCTACATCGATCCAGACACTTGCATCGATTGCGGGGCCTGTATCCCGCCCTGTCCGGTGCAGGCCATCCACGAAGTCTTAGAGCCCGACGACGAGCGGGAGCTGCTTGAACTGAACAGAAGCCGTTCGAGGGCTCTGCCCGTGATTTCGGCGAAGCGGTCTCCTCTACCGTGGGCGGCTGCCCGCCAAGCCGAACTCGGTTTCTGAGTATCATGGTTGAGGCCAAGCGCATGAAAAGGCACGTCGCAATCGTCGGCAGCGGACCGAGCGGCTTCTACGCCGCCGAGGCCCTCCTGAACGCATCGTCGGACATCGTGATCGACATGTATGAGCGGTTGCCGACGCCGTACGGACTGGTCCGCAGCGGCGTCGCGCCGGATCATCCGAAGCTCAAGCAGGTCACGCTCGTCTTCGACAAGATCATGAGGTCCGAGACATTTCATTTTCTCGGGAACGTGAACATCGGCGCCGACATGTCGATCGACGATCTGCTGCAAGCTTACGACGGCGTCGTCCTTGCCTACGGAGCCAGCGCAGACCGCAAGATGGGCATCGCCGGAGAGGATCTCGCCAACAGCCATTCCGCGACCGAGTTCGTGGGCTGGTACAACGGGCATCCCGATTTTCGGGACAGCTTGTTCGATCTCAGTCAAGAAACGGCCGTCGTCGTGGGGCACGGCAACGTGGCGGCCGATGTGGCGCGCATCCTGCTGCAGCCGGCCGACGACCTGCGCCGGACTGACATCGCCGCGCATGCGCTAAAGGCGCTCTCCGAGAGTAGGATTCGCGAAGTGCACCTGGTCGGCAGGCGGGGGCCGGCCCAGGCGAAATTCACGACGCGCGAACTGCGTGGCTTGGCCCATATCCCGAAGTGCCGGGCCGTCGCCCACGGCGATATGATAGAAATCGGTTCGGCCTGTGAGGCTGAGCTTGCGGACAAGTCGAACCTCAACGCGCTACAGAACGTGCAGTTCTTTCGGGGGTTGTGCGACAGCGAACACGCTCCGACAGCGCGCAAGCTGATTTTCCATTTCTGTCTCAGTCCCGAGCGCCTTGAGGGCGCTGCCGGAAAAGTCGATCGGTTAGTCTTTCGGAAAAATGTGCTTTTAGGCGCTCCGTTCGAGCAGACCGCCGCCCCCACGGAGGAGCTTGTTGGCATCGAGTGCGGCCTGGTCTTCGGCAGCATCGGCTACCGGGGTCAGCCCTTGGAGCGCCTGCCGTTCGACTTCCGCCGCGGCATCGTTCCGAACCGCAAGGGTCGCGTCGAGTCCGAAGGCGCCGCCGTCGACGGACTATACGTGACCGGCTGGCTCAAGCGCGGGCCAACGGGAATCATCGGCACCAACCGCGCCGACAGCATTGAGACGGTGCAGCAGATCTTGGAAGACTTTCCGCTCAGCCCGGCGAAGTCGCCGCAAGGGCGCGGCCGACTTCTGGATTCGATTCTTCGCCGGAGCTCTCGCGTCATTGGGTTGCCGGAATGGCTCAAGATCGACGCCGCCGAATGCGCGATGGGACGCCAGGCCGAAAAGCCGCGCGAGAAATTCACGCGCGTGGTGGAAATGATCGACGTCGCCGCCGCTGGCTGAAGCGAGAGCCTCGCTCGCACTCTAATATCGTGCCTCTTTCGCTGGCACCATGAGTCGTTCGGTCACTGGCCCTGCTCAGCGGCAACCCAGCACCGGAAATAGAGGGCAGGACGGCCCGACGGCATCGTCGCGGCTGCGGTCCTGCAACCGCATCGCTCGCTGGAATCGGCGCGCAAATCACCGAGAGGACATGTCGCGTGGCAAACAAGAAAGTATCGAAATTTGGCGTCAAGGCTGCGAAGCCGATCGAGACGGATCTGGAGGGATGGAAGAAGGTCGACGGCAATCCGACCATGAAGACCTGGATCGAATACACGGCCGACGATGGTTCGTCGATCTCGGGCTGGTGGGGCGCCACCCCGGGCACCTATCACGCAACCTATGCCGCTCCCGAATTCGTGCACATGATCGAAGGCCAGATCACGATCACGCCGGAAGGCGGCGAGCCGGTGACGGTCAAGGCCGGCGACGCCTTCGTGGTCGAAAAGGGCTTCGTCGGCACCTGGAAGATCGAGAAGGAAGTATTCAAGCACTTCACCATCAAGCTGAAATGATCGGTCGCCTGGCGCGCGTCCCGACGTCCGCCAGGCTTCGCTACCCGTGAGGTACGTCGCGTGAACATGCCGTTCTCCCCCGCCACCAGCCGGCCGCTCATCGACGGCTTCGCCCGGACCGTCACTTACTTGCGCGTTTCCGTGACGGATCGTTGCGATCTCCGCTGCGTCTATTGCATGTCGACTGAGATGACTTTCCTTCCCAAGAAGGATCTTCTTACACTCGACGAACTGGACCGGGTGTGCTCCGCCTTCATCGCACGAGGCGTCCGAAAGTTGCGTCTGACCGGAGGCGAGCCGCTGGTGCGCCGCGGCCTCATGGATCTCGTCCGGAGTCTTTCGCGTCACGTCAGATCGGGCGAACTTCAGGAACTGACGCTCACGACCAACGGAACCCAACTGTCCAGATACGCAGATAGCCTCGCAGCATGCGGCGTCCGACGGATCAACGTATCGCTTGATACGCTCGACCCCGCGACCTTCAAGAAGGTCACCCGCGGTGGCGACTTGGCCGTCGTACTCGATGGCATTGCAGCCGCCCGCACTGCGGGCCTCAAGGTGAAGATCAACACGGTCGCGCTGCGGGGCCTCAACGAAGAAGTCCTTGAGGACTTGGTCGAGTGGTCGCACGAGAGGGGCATGGACATCACCCTCATCGAGACCATGCCGTTGGGCGATACCGGCGAGGACCGAACGGACCGATACGTCCCGTTGTCACTGGTCCGGTCCCGGTTCGAAAAGCGCTATACTCTCGTAGGTCTGACCGAGACGACGGGTGGTCCTGCACGATACGTCCGGATAGCCGAGACTGGCGGCCGTCTGGGATTGATAACCCCGCTGACGCACAATTTCTGCGAGACCTGCAATCGGGTCCGGGTCTCATGCGACGGGATGCTCTACATGTGCCTCGGCAGAGACGGCCGGGTCGATCTACGGCAGGCGGTCCGGGCTTCGCCTTCCGACGCGTTGTTGAACGAAGCCATCGACGACGCGATGAGACGAAAGCCTTTCGGGCACGATTTTGTGATCGAGCGGCGCGGGCAGTCGCCAGCGCTCAGCCGGCACATGTCCGCGACGGGTGGCTGATGGACGCGATCGTGGCCAGCCGATGCCGGAGGCTTGCGGCCATCGTCTACGACGAACAGGCCTATCCGGACGACATCCTGATGGAAGTGATTGTGCGCTGTCGCAAAGCGGGCTTCCCATTGGCTGGAATCATTCAGCGTAGGATCGGCGGCTCCGTCCATCGCTGCCACATGCTGTTCGTGAATCTGGCGACCGGCGAACAGACGTCGATCTTCGTGGACCGGTGCCCCGCATCGAGGGGATGTAAGCTGGACGAGGACGCCATGCTTCAGGTCGTGGCGCAGCTCGGGCAAGATCTAGCGAAGGGCCCGAAGCTTCTGGTGCTGAACAAATTCGGCAAGGTCGAGGCGGAAAGCGTGGGCATGCGCGAATTGATCGCACAGGCTATCTTCGACGGGATTCCCGCCGTCATCGGCGTTCCGAAGCGCAATCTGTCCGCCTGGCGTGAATTCGCGGGAGACCTGTCGATCGAGCTCCATCACTCCTGGGAGGTCGACGACTGGCTGTCCCGAACCGCTGGCTGCCCGCCTTCGACCGGGCAGCGTTGATGAGCCGATTGCTAGATGTTGGCGCGATAGCCACCGCAATCCTGCGCATCGTTCAGAAGCTGACCGGCCATCGCCGGTACGCGTTTTCCTGCTCGAAGGACGCACCGCTATTGAACAACACGTTCAACAAGCGCTTGCGGCTACTTGGCATTGACACCAAGACTGATCCTTGTGCCCACGGGTTCCGGACCACCTTCTCCACCCTGTCTCACCACGAAGAGATCAAAGACGCCAAGGCATGGGATGGCGATGTCGTCGAGCTGCAGTTCGCGCATCTCGATAATTCAACTGTGGAAGGGCTCTACAAGAAGCACGGACCACTCGCGCTGATCGGCTCGCGCACAAAGCTGATGCAGCATTGGGCTGATCGGATCGACCACTGGCTCGATCCCAAGAAGGTGATGCCGATAAAGGGACGCTCCGCACCGCGCGCTGGACTCCAAGCGAGACGCCGGCGGCGTCCGTGAGCACGACGACGTGGGCCAGCGGAGGGCTCTCGACCGCGCCGGGGAAGGAAACGTCGAGTGTCTCTTTGATCTGCATGTCGGACCTCCTGGCCTTCCGATCGTTCAACGGGACGCCGGCCTCGGCCCGTACACGAGGGCGGCCGACGATGGCCCGAAGATTGCGTTTATGAAGGTCAAAAGGAAAATTACCTCTCGCCAAGGAGTCGATAGCCGACCGTTATCGGACTGGCTGAAGACGCTTCGCGCGCCACGGCAGAAGTGCGGCGCTTCCTTCCGTGAGGCTCACCCGGACGGAGCTCTTGGCGACCATGAAGAGGTGTTCACATGCCTATCCTCCGTACAAGCCCGGATTACGCGCAGTTATCAAAATCATAGCTTTGCGAGCCGTGGGCTCGATTGGCCGCCAGCGACCCATCGCGGGAGCCAATTTGGATTACCGACTGATGTGGATCGCATTTGCGCAAGTCCTCCGGGAACACCAGACCGTCCGCGCCGACGTTGCCGTTCACGGCGAGAGCATGGACGATCAGCGCGACCGGGCCGATCTACGTGCACGCCATCATCTCGACCACATGGACGAAGGCTTCGTGGGACCGATCATGTATCGATGACCGCCTTCGCTGTACGAACGGTGGCAAAGTGCTTCAGCGCAGCTCTTTCAACAGCTGTGCGATCTGGTTCGCGCAGTTGAGTAGCACGGGCAGCAGATGTTTGCGCAGATCGCTGATTTTGACGCGGGCCGAGGCCGCACTCGCGCTGACGGCGGCGACGATGTCACCGTTGGCGACAAACACCGGGACAGCCATCGATCTGATACCTGGCGCCAGTTCCTCATCGCTGATGGCATAGCCGTTCTTCGCGGCGGTCCGGATCACAGACAGAATCTCCGGGATCGCGGTCAGGGTTCGCGGCGAGCGCGCGCTCATCGGATGCCGGTTTAACCGTCGCGTGATGTCGACATCGGGATGGCGGCAGAGGAGGATGCGGCCCGTCGCCGAGCAATAGAGCGGCAGATAAGCGCCGACGCGAACGCCGGTCTGGACGTAGTGTTCGGCTTGCGCGCGCGCAATGAAGAGCGATTGATCGTCGTCCAGTACCGCCAGCGAAACCGATTCCGCGACTTCGTCGCGGGCGCGCTCCAGCAGCGGCTGCGCAAGGTGCGCGAGTTTATCACGCTCGGACATCATGCCGCCCAACCTCCGCAACCGCGGCAGGGGACGGAAGTCGCGTCCTGATAACTCCAGGTAATTCAACTCGACCAGGGTGAGGAGGCATCTGCGTGCTGCGGCGCGTGTGGCGCCTGACGCACGTGCAGCGTCCGCAACACTCATCACAGGATACACGGAGAACGCCTGGATTATCGCAAGGCCCTTCGCGAGCCCCGCCATTCCTTCCTGCTTCTTCTCTTTGGGTTCTGCAATTGCCATAGCCAAGCTCGCCTTGACAGCCGATTTAGAAGGGCTCAACGTGTTCGCAATTCGACTATATGTTCGATATTCGAACATACTCCTACTCAAGTCAACCGCTAGGGGACGCCGATGAATAAGATCGTTTTGCCGCCGGAAGCAGCGAACCCAGCCTCTTGGCCGGAAGGTCTCACCCGGGTTCCGTATTGGGTGTTTCAGGATCAATCGGTTTACGCCGAGGAGCAGCGCAAGATCTTCCAGGGGGCGAACTGGCATTATCTTGCACTGGAAGTTGATCTGGCGGAGCCGGGCGATTTTCTCACCACGAACATCGGGGACACGCCCGTCATCGTCACGCGCGACACCGACAAAGAAATCTACGCTTTCGAGAATCGCTGCGCACATCGCGGCGCGTTGATCTGCCTGGAAAATCGCGGCAAGCATCGCAAGGATTTCAGCTGCGTGTATCACGCCTGGAACTATGACCCGCAGGGCAATTTGACTGGCGTCGCTTTCAAGGACGGTATCAAGGGCAAGGGCGGCATGCCGGACTCCTTCAAGATGGAGCAGCACGGTCCGCGCAAGCTGCGCATCGCGATCCTTCACGGCCTGATCTTTGGTTCATTCTCCGAAGACGTGCCTTCGATCGAGGAATATCTCGGTGAGGAAATCATGAACCGCATCGAGCGGGTGCTCGGCGGCCGCACCCCGGTGGTGCTCGGGCGGTTCACTCAAGTGCTTCCGAACAACTGGAAGCTCTACATGGAGAACGTCAAGGACTCCTATCACGCCAGCATCCTGCATCTCTTCTTCACGACCTTCGAATTGAACCGGTTGTCGATGAAAGGCGGCATCATCGTTGATGAGAGTGGCGGACATCACGTCAGCTACTCAGCGATCGATCGTGAGGCGGACAAGGACGTTGACTACGCCAAGCAGCAATTGCGCTCTGAGAGCGAGTACAAGCTCGCCGATCCGACCCTGCTCGAAAGCTTCGACGAATACCACGACGGCTGCACGCTGCAGATCCTGTCGGTATTTCCGACCTTTGTGCTGCAGCAGATCCAGAACGCAATCGCTGTGCGCCAGATCTTGCCGCGCGCGGTCGACAAAACTGATCTGAACTGGACCTATCTCGGCTTCGCTGACGATACGCCGGAGCAGCGCCTAACGCGCTTGAAGCAGGCCAACCTCGTGGGCCCCGCCGGGTACATCTCGATGGAAGACGGGTGTGTCGGCGGCTTCGTGCAGCGCGGCATTGCGGGTGCAAGCGACGCTCAGGCGGTACTCGAAATGGGCGGCTCTGAGGCCAACAGCAGCGAGAGTAGGGTGACCGAGGCGTCGGTACGCGGCTTCTGGAAGGCGTATCGCGCCAACATGGGAATCTAAGGAAAACGCCATGTACGGTAACTCTCTGCAATATATCACCAAGGCGCAGGCCGATTACGCGCGCTGCATCGATGACGATCGTCTTGAGGAATGGCCGAGCCTGTTTCACGGCCCGTGCCTCTACAAGATCACGACCGCATCGAACTACCGCGACGGCCTTGAAGCAGGCATCGTGTTCGCCAATTCGCGCGGCATGCTGACCGATCGTGTTTCCGCCTTGCGCGAAGCCAATATTTATGAGCGTCAGACTTATCGCCACATCCTCGGCTTGCCGTCGATCCTCTCGGAAGACGGCGCGAAGGTGACAAGCGAGACACCCTTCATGGTGGCGCGCATTCTGCAGGATGGCGATACATCGATCTATGCCACGGGTCGCTATTTTGATGTCTACGAGATCGAGGACGGCGCGGCGAAACTGAACGAGCGCACGGTGGTGTGTGATAGTTCGCGGATCGATACACTGCTGGCGCTCCCATTATGACGTCCAAAGCCATA
This sequence comes from Bradyrhizobium genosp. P, assembly GCF_049949265.1. Lineage (NCBI taxonomy): Bacteria > Pseudomonadati > Pseudomonadota > Alphaproteobacteria > Hyphomicrobiales > Nitrobacteraceae > Bradyrhizobium > Bradyrhizobium genosp. P. The sequence continues at coordinate 8,837,239 of NZ_CP188195.1, forward strand.
GCGCTGACCATTGGCGATCCCAATGGCATCGGCCCTGAAATCGCTGTGAAGGCCGCCGTGTTGTGCGTGGAAGCGCAGCCGGGCTCGTCGCCCATTCTGGTTGGCGATGAGCATGTCATCCGCTTCTACGCAGACAAATTCGCGCCCGGCCGGACGCTGACGCAGGCCGGGTCGCCCACTGATGAGCGGACGCTACTTTATTATCCTGTAGTAGCATTGGATGCTGCGGCTTTCACGCCGGGGCAAGGACGTGCGGAGGGTGGTCGCGCCACCGTCGCTTATGTTGAAGCCGGGCTCGATCTCATGGAGCAAGGGCGTGCCCACAGTATCGTGGCGTGTCCGCACTCCGAGACCAACGTCAATGCCGCCGGTATCAAGTTCTCCGGTTATCCGAGCCTGCTGGCGCAGCTGAAGAAGGTGCCGGAAGATGAGGTGTTCCTCATGCTGGTCGGTGCCGGCTTGCGCATCGTGCACGTCACCCTGCATGAGCGGCTGTTCGATGCCCTCGATCGGATCACGCCGGTGCTGATCGAGCGCGCCGTTCGCACGACCATTGATGCCTTGCGCAATCTTGGTATTGCACGTCCCCGGCTTGGTGTCTTCGGCATCAATCCCCACGCAGGCGAAGGCGGTCTCTTTGGCGATGATGACGACCGCATCGTCAAGCCGCTGATTGAGCGGCTAAAGGCCGAAGGCATTGATATCGAGGGACCGGTGGGCGCCGATCTCATGGTTGGTCAGCAAGGCTTCGATGCGTTCGTGGCGATGTATCACGATCAAGGACACATACCGATCAAGTTACTTGCGGGCCGCAATTCGGCAGCGATGTCGATCGGCGCCGGATTAATGTTTTCAAGCGTCGGCCACGGCAGTGCCTTCGACATCGCGGGAAAGGGCATTGCCGATCCGGCGCCCGTCCTGCGCTGCATCGAGCTTGTCGCAGGTGCCAATCAATTCAAGGAAACGGCATGACGCACACAATCGCGGTCGAAGACGCCGACATCAGCTTCACATGCAATGACGGCGAAACCGTCCTCGTCGCAGCGGAGCGTGCGGGATATACGATGCCTTATTCCTGCAGGAAGGGCGTCTGTGCATCCTGCGAAGGCTTTCTGAGCAAGGGCGATGTCAAACAGCGCTCGAAGGACATGACAGGTCCGACTGGCAAGGTTCTGTTCTGCACGGCCACCGCCAAGAGCGATCTCACCATCCGGCCTCGCCAGATCCAGCGCCACGATCCGTCGGCGCGAAAGAAACTCCAGGCTCGGGTCTTCCGCATATCGCGCCCGGCGGATGATGTGGCCATTCTGCAATTGCGTTTTCCGGCCAGCATTCGCGCCAAGTTCAAGGCGGGGCAGTATCTCCGCATCCGCGCGCCGGATGGCAACGAGCGCAGCTTTTCAATGGCCAACCCTCCGCAGGAGAGTGACGGGGTGCAGCTGCACATTCGGCACGTGCCCGGCGGCGCGTTCTCCGAAACAGTGCTGGCCTCCCTGCAACTCGACGACAAGCTCGAGGTCGAGGTGCCGTTTGGTGATTTTCATCTGCGGGAAGACGATCAAGCGCGTTACGTGTTTGTCGCGACCGGCACCGGCTTCGCGCCTTTGAAATCGATTCTCAACGACATGATCCGGCGGCGGCTCAGCCGCGAGGTGCGCTTCTATTGGGGCGGACGCAGCAAGGCTGATCTTTATCTCGCGGAGACCTGCGAGAAGTGGGCAAAGCGCTATCCATGGTTCACGTTCGTTCCAGTGCTGTCTGAGCCCGACGCGAACTGGAGCGGGCGTCGTGGCCTGGTGCACGCCGCGGTGCTTGAGGATCTTCCGGATCTATCGGACCGACATGTCTATGCCTGCGGTAATCCCATGATGATCGAAGCCGCGCGCGCTGAATTCAATACGCGTGGTGGATTGCACAGTGACCGCTTCTACGCCGATGCGTTCGTGCCAAGTGGATCGTCCGACATAAGCCAGTCGCAAGTCCTGCAAGCCACAGTCTGACGATTTTTGCGCGTTCTTCGTGCCTGCAGCGCGACGCGATCGCCGCGCGGTCATCAATAAAGAACAAATCGGGCCAAGAGTAATTTGGCGAGCAGAGGTGAGGAAATGATTGGTACGGAGGTTGCTTTTGACGTCCCATCCTTGATCAATTCGCGTCGCACCGGCATCACACAGTACGGAATTGTCCTGTTGTGCGGTCTCGTCATGTTCCTCGATGGCTTCGATACGCAGGCCATCAGCTACATGGCGCCGTCGATCGCAAAAGAGTGGGGGCTCACCAAGCAGCTTCTTGGTCCGATCTTTTCGTCGGCGCTGACCGGGTTGATGGTGGGCTATTTGCTCGTCTCGCCGTTTTCGGATCGGTTCGGCCATCGCAAGCTCGTCATCATCAGCACCTTTGCTTTCGCCTTACTCACATTCGCTACGATTTTCGCGACCAATGTCACCGAATTGATCGCGCTGCGTTTCTTGACCGGCATTGCGCTGGGGTCGGTGGTGCCCAGCGCCATCGCATTGACGACAGAATTTAGTCCCGCTCGCTTGCGCGCGACGTTCGTGTTGGCGATCTACTGCGGCTTCTCGCTCGGATTCGTCGCAGCCGGCGCGGTCGCAGCCTGGGCTATCCCTGAATATGGCTGGCGATCGATGCTGTGGATCGGCGCGGCCGCGCCCATTGTCGTCGCGATCCTGACGCTGATGTTCTTACCCGAGTCGCTGGACTTCCTGATCCGCACGAACGCGAAACCGGATGCCGTCTGGCGTGTGGTGCGTCGAGTTGATCGTGCGTTGCCAGTGCAGGGGCCGACGCAGTTCGTCACCGAGGCGGCTGAGCGGCGCAGCGCGGTTGGAAGTCTGTTCTCGTCCGGCCGCGCTACTGGAACGCTGGTGATCTGGGTCGTGTTCATGCTCAATCTCGCCGAATTCTACGCGCTACAAAGCTGGCTGCCGTCCATGCTGACGAATGTCGGTCATTCTCTCAACACAGTCGCGCTCGCCACCACCATGACCACGGTCGGCGGTATTGTCGCCGCATTCGCGATCGGACCGGCGATGGATCGCATTGGCCCCTATGGCTCTCTTGCGACGGTTTATCTGGCTGGCGTTCTGTTTGTTGTCTTGTTCGGCTATTCGATCGACAAACCGAGCTGGATAATGGTCGCGACCGCATTCTGCGCCGGCTTTTGCATCAGCGGCGGGCAGAAGAGCGTGATCGCGCTGGCGGCGATTTATTATCCGACCTCGATCAGATCTACGGGCGTGGGCTGGGCTCTCGGGATCGGCAGATTAGGCGGCATTGGCGGCCCGCTGTTGATTGGCGTCTTGCTCGCGTATCACCTCAGCGCGCAGCACATTCTCTATGTTGCCGGGATCCCGATGCTGATCGCCGGGTTGCTCATCCTCTTGCTCGGATATTGGTGTGGGCGGGATGGCGCTAAAGCGAAGATTGAATGAGCTCGGGACCGCCTTGCAGGTCGGCTGCGCGTCGGCCAGATTGTGAATCGGCGCGGGTTCCGACGCCGATCGGCACGTAACTCTTTGATTCGTTTGGTGATGCCGGGGTCATAATTCGGCGTCGATTCACAGACGAGATCACATTATGTAAGTTCTTTGTGCACCGACCTTCACTTGCCAACCTTTCGATCTCTTTTAGGAAGTCGACTGTTGGCATGGCGCTCCCGTAAGCGAAGTTCGCTGAGACACACAGTAAGGGCGCACATTGCGTTGGAGAATCACTCACCCGAACGGTGGGCATTTGAGCAAGTCTGCACCGGACTGAACCTCACATCGTTGCAGGTTTGCATAGAGGAGAACCTGCTGTGACAGTGTCCTTAGCTGCACGTCGATTTTTTCAGACAGGCATTCTCCCGAATCGTCAAACGTCTCGCCAACAGTGACGATCGCAGCTCCCAATGGGGTCGGCCATCCTCGTAGGGCGTGGACAACCGAACGAAGCGCCAGCAACGTCGAAACGGCGCCTTGCTCACCTGCCGCGGTCACAACACAGCCGACAGCTCGTCCCTCCAAATAGGGCCTTGCGTCCGACCTGAGTTCCTCGACGTAGTCGAGCGCGTTTTTGACGAGGCCTGAGATCCCACCGTGATAGCCCGGCGTGCCCACGATCACACCGTCGGCGCGACGGAGCTCGGCCACGATGCTCTGCGCGGCAACAGGAAGCTTGGCACCAGGTGTGTATGGAGGCAAGTCTAGATCGACGCCGCTCACCAGGTGCGTTTCCCCGCCCAGTGAGGCCACTTCACGCAGACACAGCGCTAACGCCTTTTGGGTCGACGAACCTGCCCGCGTCGTACCGCCAATTCCCACGATATACGGTTTTGTCATAGCGTCACCTCACATGCCGAACCAAGCCGAACCCGTCGAATCTCAGGAAGTCCTCCCGAGCGATGCTCCACCATCGATCGGGATTTCGGCTCCAGTAACGAAACTTGCAGCTTTGGACGCGAGAAAAAGGGCGAGCCCCTGGACATCTCGGGGATCGGCGATCCGCCCCAAGGGAATTCCCCTGCTGACTATTGCAGCAACTTCCGAGGACTTTAGCCGACCACCCCCAATGTTGGTGGCGAAAGCCCCTGGCGCAATTGCATTCACCGTGATGTTGAACTCAGCGAGTTCCAGAGCGGCCTGCCTGACTAAATGAGCTGCGCCAGCCTTTGCCGGCATATACGGTGTGCCAATCCAGGCTTGGTTGCGAAACGAGGCGATCGACGTGGTGACGATGATGCGCCCCGTACGACGCGGCTTCATATGTCGGATCGCAGCCTGAATTGTCGCAAATGCTCCACTGAGGTTCACCGCGATGACATCGTCCCAATGGCGGTCAGTGATCGCTTCAAGTGCGCCCCCCGGATAACGGGTCCCCTCAAGGCCAGCAAAGCCTGGGCCTGCGCCGATGCCTGCGTTGGCGAATACCGTGTCGAGGACTCCATAGTGACCAACCGCCGCATCAAACGCCTCTCTTAGCGCGGAGCGGTCACGCAAATCAATTGATCTTGCGAAGACCTCCACCCCGGTCTGGGCGAGCGCATTCGAAACAGTTGCCAGCGCTGCCTTATCGATGTCAAAGAGAGCCAGCCTAGCACGATTGGCGGCCAAGACCTCCGCGATCGCCAGACCAATCCCGCTGGCCGCGCCGGTGATCGCCACGACATCGTTGCTTACGTTAAATAGCTCGTCCGCCTTCATCACTAAACCTTGGTCAAGCCGCAGTTAGACCGCCATCGACGACCAGTTCGGCTCCAACCATGTACGAGGAGTCATCTCCGGCCAGAAATCTTACGACGCTTGCGATTTCATCCGGCCGACCTATGCGACCGATTGGATAGTGTTCGAGGACCTTCGCCCGAGCAGATTCGAGGCTCTCGTCTGACCCAGGCTTCAGTCGACTCTCGAACAGGGGTTTGGTCAGAGGCGTATCGATCAGGCCCGGATAGACAGAGTTCACCCGTATTCGGTAGCCTCGCCGTGCGAAATCGACTGCAATGGCCTTCGTGAACAGTCGCAAGCCGCCTTTGCCGGCCGAATAGGCGGGCATCCCAGCCGATCCCCTTAAGGCGGAAACAGACGCAATATTGATGATGGCTCCGCCAGAAGGCGAGCGGCTCGCACTTAGACGCATGGCGTCCAGCGCTTCCTTGATGCCGAGAAAGGCTCCATTCAAGTTCACGTCGATGTCGTGCTTCCAGTCATCCACCGACAGCGCCTCGAACGGCTTGATTCTCGCCCCGCCCGCATTGTTCACGAGAATGTTCAAGCCGCCGGCGGCCTCCAGCGTTTGGGCAATGGCCGCCCGCCATTGATCTCGGTCCGTGATATCGAGTCCAATTCCGATGGCCCGACCGCCATCCGACACGATGCCCCGCACGACACGGTCGGCCTGCTCGGCGTCAAGATCGGCGACCACCACCAGCGCTCCGTCGAACGAAAGCCGCCTGCAGATAGCCGAGCCGATCCCGCCGGCGCCGCCCGTCACCAAGGCCGTTTGCCCTTCGAGAGAAGTCATGTCTCGTCTCCTACTTGCTACCGATCACGTCGCCGAACGGCTCGAAGCGCTTGCCGTTGAATTTTACGGGTTGAAGCTGATCGATCGGCGAGTAATCGGTCTTGCTGGTACGGATCTTGATGCCGGGCAGATAGACATCGATCTCCATATCAAGACTCGTCATCTGCTTCATGAGGTTCTCTCGCGTCAGATCGTCTCCGCACCTTCTGAGAACTTCGACGAAGGCCTTGGCCGCGCCGTAGCCGAATACGGTCGTGCCGTTCTCCTGATCGCCCTCAGGGTAATACTTCGTCATGAAGGTGCGGAATTGACGGACACCTTCGTCATTCGCCCAACGCGGATCGGCGGGATCCTTCAGGTAGACGGCGCTGATGATCCCCAGTGACGCATCGATGCCCGCAGCGGAAATCGTCGACTGGGTTGACGCCGACGCATTGCCCAAGAACTGGATGGGCTTCCACCCAATTTCCCCAATCTTCTTGATCGCTTGCGCGGCAAACTTGGGCGTGGAGAGGTTGACGAAGATATCGACATGGGCGGACTTGATCTGCACCACCTGCGAATCGACCGTGGGCGTGGTCACTTCGTAGGGAAGCGCGATGACGATCTTCTTATCTGCGTCCGCACCGAACGCTTGACGAAATCCCGTTATGTAGTCTTTGCCAGAGTCGTCATTCTGATAAAGGATGCCGACCGTCTTCGTTGGATAGTTCTGCAGAATGTATTTCGCGTAGATTGTGGCTTCGCTGACATATCCCGGCCACCAGGCCATGCTCCAAGGCGAATGCTCGGGGTCATCGAACCTGGCAGCGCCGCTAGAGATGAACAGATGCGGCACCTTCTTGGAATTGACGTACTTCTGAATCCCAGAATTCCCTGCCGTCCCGACGACATTGAAAAGTGCGAAGACCTCGTCGGATTCGATCAGTTTGCGAGCCTGCTCGACAGTTTTGGGAGGACTGAAGCCGTCGTCATAAGTGACAAACTCGATCTTTCGGCCGTTGATGCCGCCCTGGTCGTTTATCATTTTGAAGTATGCGGCCTCGGTTTTGCCGATGGCAGCATATGCTGACGCCGGACCGCTATACGGCATGATGTTGCCAATCTTGATGGTCGTGTCGGTCACTCCCACGTCATACTTCTTTTGAGCCATCGCGACGCCATTGGCGAGCGTCGCGAGAAGGCCCGACAGCAGAACGGCAGTTAGCGAACGCATGTCGAGGCTCATCTGCACGCACCTCCCCGTCACTATTGAATTGGACGCCAGTGTTCTGGCTAATTAGGCCGACTGGCGCCGAGCGCCCTCGCGCTCGGTGAAGAACGCCTTCACTCGCGTCACGGCCGCCGGAGCCTCAAAGAAGATGAGGTGTCCCGCTCCTTCGAACAGCGCGATTTCGCTGGATGGCAGTCGCTTCGACCAGTAGTTCGCCTGCTCAACTGGAATGATCTGGTCCTTGTCACCCCAGAGCACCAACGTCGGCACCTTGATGTGCCCGAGCCATCGCGCAAGCTTCGGTTCGTAGTTTCGCTCCCAGCTGATGCGGGCGAGCGACGTCATCTCGCGATATCGCGCGATCTTGAGTTCATTGGTGAGATTGACGGTCGGGATACGGGCGAGCGCCTCGGGCGAAGAGACAATCCGAGAGGGGACATGCTCCGCGCGGATCGTAAACATGTCAGCCGTCGGATGTTCCTTGACCCGCAGACCCGCCGGACAGGCCAGGGCGAGGCGACGAACGCGATGCTGATTAAATACAGTAAAGAGACTGGCAATCCATCCGCCCAACGAGTGTCCCACGAGATCCACCGGCTCGGACAGCTTCAGCTGGTCGAATAGTGCAGCGTAGTGGACGGCGTAATCCAGCACGGAATTCACGCCGGGATCATCGTCGGACGCACCGAAGCCAGGATGGATCGGCACGATCAGACGGCGCCCCTGTGCCAGCGGCAGCAGATCCTGGAATCCGCTCGTCGTACCGGCACCGTGGAAGAATACAATCGGCTCGCCTTCGCCCGCTTCCAGGACCTGAACGCGAATGCCGTCGACGGTAATGTCACGCTTTGTGAAGCTGGTCATTGTTTCCTCCAACTATTCTGCCGCGACCTGGACCGAGGGTGACATCAGCTTCCGCACGCGCGGAATGACTTCTTCGGCGAACAGAGTGATGTTCTTGACGGCCTTCCAGTGCGGCATATCGCCGACGTGCAGATGCAAGATGATCTTGCTGCTCTGGGCCTGCTCGCACCAGAACGCGATGCGCTCGGCCACGTGATCGGGGGTACCAAGAGCGGTACGGTAGACCGTTGTGAGCCCCTCCCAGGTGACGTCGAGCTCCGTCGCCCCAGACTCGAGACGCTTGCGAAGGCGCTCGACCGGGAGATAGCCGGGAGGCGAATTCAGGTGCGAGTCGGTCTTCAGGAGGTTCTTGAAATAGAAGAGGATATGATCGCGCCCCTCCTCGACGGCCTTCTCTTCCGATTCGGCCACATACACCATTGCCGAAATGATGATCGATTCTGAGTCAGTCGGCTGATTGTGCTTGGCTGCCACAGACCGGTAGTTCTCGAACGACTTCAGCTGCGCTGGAATCGGGGTGAAGACCTGAGAATAGCCGTAGCCGCGCTCGGCCGCGTAGTTGACGGTGTCTTCCGTGCCTGAACCGACCACATAGATCTTCGGGTGCGGCTTCTGATACGGCAACGGGAAGCAATTGAGATATTTGTACTGATAGAAGTCGCCGTCGTAGCGGCTCGGACCAGGCTGATTCCAAGCCTGCATCAGGATGTCCATGCCCTCGCGGAAGCGTTCGCGCGCGGTCGCAGGGCTGAGCGGATTGACCCAGTACTCCATGCCGGTGCCGAGGGGAAACGCGCATTCGAGACGCCCACCGGACATGACGTCGAGCATTGCATACTCTTCCGCCAGCCGATGCGGATACGTCAGCCCGATCGGCGTGCCCATGACGCAGATCTTCGCGCGTTCCGTGAGCACCGCCAGCGCGCTGGCGATGAGTTGGCAGGAAGGCATCAGGCTATAGAAGGTGGCATGATGCTCGTTGACCACGAGACCATCGAACCCGAGCTTGTCACCCAGTACGAGCTCGTCGATGTATTCCTTGTAGAGCTTGTAGCCGACCTTCGGATCGAAGTGCGTATTGGGAATGTCGACCCACTGGCCCTGCGGGCGGTTCGGCACGACATCCGGATACGGCATGAAGTGCATCAAGTAGAACTGCGGAGCACTTAATCCCGGCATCATTAACCTCCCTCGGAACATCAACCTCGAGCTTCGAGGCTCGTTTATAATCATAGTATGCTATGATTATGGTCGAGACGTCAAGGGTTGTGCGCGAGTTTGAATCCCCGCGATCAATCGGTCGAAAGACTTGAGATGTGGACGTCACCTATTTGTCGCCGTAGCGCTCGGCGTTCAGGTTCTGCGTCATTAGGTTTGCAACGCGGAAAAACTCGTCGACCTCATGCGCGCTAAGTCCCTTGGTCGCCTTCTCTTCGACTTCCCGAGCCGCTTTGGACATGAGTTGACTGAGCGCGCGACCTTTCGCGGTAAGCCTTATTGTGGTTCGCCGCCCATGCGCAGGATCGGGCGATCTGGAGATTAGCCCGTCCCTTTCCATTCGTTTCAACGTCACAGCCATCGTTGGCTGCTCGATACCAATGATGCGTGAAAGCTCTCCCTGGGTCGATTCCGTCAGCTGCATCAACCGGGCAATGACTGGATTTACGCCAGGAAGGAAACCATGGCGGGCCGTTCGCTGCGCCAAGCTCCAGCTGATATTCCGGCCGAGCGTGTTTACGGCAAGGCCAAGAATTCGCTCGCGATCAGTGGATGGCTGAGATTCACCGTGCTCGCCTTCAACTTTGCTGGGCCTTGTCATCCAATGCTTTCAATGAGATCTCGAACTGCCAAGTCGTGGCCAAAATGCTGTTTCTGGATACCACCATCTTGGCACAGGCTACAGGGGAAGCCATGTGCAGCCTTTTGCCAAGAGATTCAATAGCTTTGGCTTTGGCTGACACCGCTTCCTTCCGCCGGGCAGAATGCGACCGTCAGGGTGCAGCGTCTTGCTGGTCAGGATTTTCGCGCTTTGCAGCCCCGGATGGAGCCAGCGGCGCTGGTAATTTCACGGCTGTTCGAGCGTATACGTCGTTGGAGGTGGCAGCGATAGAACTCGCTGCTGGCATCGGCGCGCCGCAGAACCCGCGGCACGAACGATTTCATCCGTGCACCGAACTCGCTGTTGCGATGTGTGCACGGCAATAATGACAACAAGAGCCGTCAACGAATAGGAGGCCCAAACGCTTCCGATCGGCTCAAGACCAGGCCCTAGCGCGAGCTACTCTTCCTCGAGAGAAAGAGACCGGAGAACACGATAAGGTCGATCCGCTGCGACCGATCACCGGGCAGCGCAAGCGCGGCGCGGCGGCAACAGAAGCCTCCGTCGCTACCGAAACGGCCACTCTCTATCCCGAAAGGCCCTCGAGGGCGTCAATCTGAGCACGGAGATCGCTTTTTTGAGCGCTAGATGAGCGGCCGCGAAGCACGAACCATCCCATCGCGAACACCGTCGCCGCCGCGCCGAGTGACGTCAAACCAGCAATGAGAAAGAACGTGGGCGCCGTGAAGCCTGCTCCGATCAAGACGCCACCAAGAACAGGACCAAGGATTGCGCCTATACGTCCTATTCCCATCGTCCAACCGACACCCGTTGCGCGCAGACGCGTGTCGTAGAAGCCCGCGCATAGAGCCACGGTGCACATCTGCGCGCCGATGGTCAGGATCCCGGCAAGAACTGAGAAGATCAATAGAAGCGTGCTTGACGTGCCTACATAGCCGATAGCGACGATAGCGACGGCACCGAGGCCATATCCAGCGCCAATAACCGTTGCCTGGCCGTAGCGTCCCGCCAACTGTCCGAGCGTAAGGCAGCCTATGATCGCACCCAAATTGATCATGGCCACGGCGACGACGGCCTCTTCGACGCTGTGCCCCCCTTGCCGAGCAAGCATGGGGATCCAGTTGAGAAGGAAATAGGACAACATCAAGCTGAAGAAGAAGGTGATCCAAAGCAGGATCGTACCGAGCGCGGTGCCCTTGGCAAATAGACTGAAGAGCGGCGCCGGCGTCTCGACCGTCAGTTTGACGTTCCATTTCTTTCCCAGGTTCATCCGATCCAGGATGGAAATGATCGCGAGGCTATCCCCCTTGAGCGCAAGAAACCGGATCGACTCCGGCACCCAGCCGACTATGAGCGGCATCAAGAGAAGTGGGATTACACCGCCAGCGTAGAAGGCGCTAGTCCATCCCAGTACTGGAAGCAGTTTCGCCATTGCGAAGCCGCCAATGACTGCCCCCAGCGGAAAACCACAAAACATGAGCGCAACAACCGTGGCCCGCAGGCGCGTCGGCGTATACTCCGACGTCAGCGCGATGGCCGTCGGAAGAGCTCCTCCGAGACCGAGACCCGTGACAAACCGCAGGGCGGTCAGATTGCCGATGGATGTGGCGAAAGGTGTGAGCAAAGAGCATATCGCAAACAATGCGACAGAAAACATCAGCACAGGCTTGCGGCCAAGGCGATCGCCGGCAAGCCCGAGCGCCATGGCTCCCAGCATGCCGCCGAGCAGACCCGCTCCAAAAACGGGACCAAACTGGGAAGGCTCGACGTGCCAACTGCTGGCTATTTCTGGCGCGACAAACGCGACGCATTGCGTGTCGAAGCCATCTATCATGGCAACGAGCGAACAGATCGAGATGATCAGGTACTGGGAAGGTCCCAGGCGACCTGAATTTACGACTGTCTCCAAGTCGACGGCTTCGCTCGAATCCATGCGCACTCCATTGCGGGCGTCTCCCGAGGCGCCGGTTACCCGGTCTTCTTCTTGCTGAACGTTTGCTTCGTTATGTCAGCGGCTTTGCATCAATCATGCAGCCGACCAACAAGCAAGGTTCTTTCGAACGATTGCTCCAAGCATGGTTGGTCCCGCGAATGATGACGGTGTCCCCTGGCCGCATCAACACCTCGTCGACGTCGGTCACCATGTAGATCTCGCCCTTGATGCAGGTGATGCAATCCAGCGTATCGGTCCGGTGCATGCTCGGATGGCGCGCCATGTCTTCAGCAGTAGGCGTATGCTTCTGATTCACTTCGACGTTCAACTTCTTGAGCGCCTCGATATGTCCGGCCTTGTCGCCAGTGTCTGGTGGAATCTCAAGGGCGCGGCATAGCATGCCGCCGGGAAACGGCTCGCGGGTCGTGATATCGAGCGACCGGTCCGCATCGATGCTGTTGTCGACCGGCACTTCTTTCGTACCCCACAGCGTTGCACGGTAGAAGATTCCAGGGCTTTCCTGCACGTTGGTAGCTTCGTGCATCAGGACTGCCGATTTTCCGGCTGCATTCGGGCCGACCACGTATCTTTTCCACTTAGCCATTTTTCTCTCGCGATGTATTGTTTGTTGGATTGGAGTTAGCGCCCTGGAAATCCGCTGGCCGGAGCGGGAGCCCGCCGGTAGTTTGTTCCCTCAATGCCGGCATTGAGGGCATTGACGGTTTGCTCGCAGAAGCGACGAAAGCCGAGCGTATCGAGACCGAGGCAGAACACAGTGATCCCGTCGTCCAGCGACTTGCGACACGACTCCGGCGTCGGATCCAGGATCGGACCTCCGACCACCGCAACACCATGCCGCTTAGCCGCCGCCAGGACCTTCCGGTAGGCGTCTTGAACGCGCGGGCTCTTCATCATCGCGGTGCCCTCACCCATCGCGTAAGACAGGTCGCCTCCGCCGAAGACGATGACCTTCACTTCCTCCATCGCACATATCTCATCGATATTCTCGACGGCGGTCGGATGCTCGATCATCGGAATCAGGATGACTTCGCGGTTATTCCAAGCGGCATATTCCTCGAATGTCCGCAACGAATAGCCTGCCGCGCGGATCGCGGGACAAATGCCGCGCGACCCCAGCGGCGGGAAGAACGCCGCGTCAGCGGCGCGCTTAACGTCTTCCGCGGAGCGCACCATCGGAAGGAAGATCCCGCTCGCTCCGGCTTCGAGCGCGCGTCGAATATCGGCCTCGTTGGCACGATCAGGAACGCGAACGAATGGCACAAGGCCAGCCTGCTCCGACACGCGGATGAGGCTTTCGAGCCCCCGCGCATTGTTGCTCGAGTGCTCGCAGTCCAACATCACGAAATCGAAACCGGTCAGGCCAAGCACTTCCACTAGCGCCGGATCACCAGTGAAGCATTGCATGCCGAGCGGAATTTCACCGCGCTCAAGCATTTCGATCAGCCGATTGGGCTTGAACAAAACATATTCCTCCCGAAGACATAAAGTCACTTGGTGTCTTTGTGACACAAGTCTCCAGGCTTGGGAAGAAGCATCTTGGAAAAATTTTCGGTCTCCGTCGCCGGGGGCTCACGCGACTCCCGGGTCAGCAACGAGATTGACCGAGCGGATTCCAGCCAGCGCGCAGGCTTCATCTTTATCCGGCACGTCGCCACTCACGCCAACAGCGCCGATGACGAATCCTTCTTGCGATCTGACAAGAACGCCGCCCGGGACCGGGACCATGGATCCTTCCGCAAGTGAAGAGAGAGCCACGAAAAATGAAGGATGGTGAGCCGCACGAGACATCAGCGTACGGGTACCCATTCCCATGCCTAGCGAGGACCAGGCCTTCGCTCTGGCAATCTGCTCCCGCAACAAGCTAGATCCGTCCTCCATTTTGAAGGAAACAAGGCACCCCCGCGCGTCGAGGACCGCGACGGTCATCGGCGGTAAATTCATCTCCCGCGCAGTCTTGAGGGCTTCGTCCACGACACGTGACGCATCGGACAAGGACAGCATTGTGAAACTCCCTTAAAGTTGTGCTCTTGAGCAACTGCGCATGCGCTGCGGATTGATCGGAGCCGTGCAAATTGCTAGTCACTAGGTCACCTACTCTCAAATCGTACCGCTGGACAATCAAAAATGGCAACATTCCGAAGCGGGTCTCAGGTCATTGATCGCGAACGCATCGCCGATCAGATCTTCAAGGATCTGCGGAACGACATCATTCTCGGCACCATCCCGCGCGGCACGAAACTACCTTCAGAGAAGGATTTGGCGCAGCGCTATGGCGTCAGCGGCCCCACGGTCCGTGAAGCGATCCGCGGCCTCAGTCTTTTGGGGTTTGCCGACGTGCGACACGGCAGCGGCGCCTACGTCGTTGCCAACCCGGACCAGCTGGTCGCCACCTCTTTGAGTGCCGTGATCCAATTGGGCAAGCTGGGGGTGGCCGATGTCCTCGGCGTGTGGGGGGCGCTGAACGAACACGTGGCCGCGTTGGCCGCGGAGGCTTCGACGCGCGAGGACCATGAACGTCTACGCACCACCCTCGCCGCGCTCGACGACGTCACTTCGGGGGAACAGGCTGCGCAAGCTGTTCTCGCTTTTCACAATGCCATGGCGACCGCAGCGCACAATCCTCTGCTCGCCGCGCTCTGCGGTTTTCTGGCCGAATTGCAGACCGAACTCGGTCACCAGCTTTGTGATTCCGTCACCCAATGGCGCACCATTCTCGCCAAGCTCAAGCCAATTCGAACGCAATTGGTCCAGTCAGTCATCGCGAGAAACCCGCCCAAGGCCGTCGCTGCAGCACAACAGTTCCATACTAAGGCGGTGGCTTTGATCACCGCCTTACCAAAGGCCAAGGAGATTCGACTGAACGACCCCAAGCTTCGCCAATTGCTGTCAACATTGTTGTTACGGGTTGGATGACCACACGCCGCACCCCCGTAAGAGCTACGCACATGCAGAAGAGTGATATTGAGAAACTGGAGCAGGCTCGGCGTAACGCTATGCTGGAGGCCGATCTGACTGGTCTCGGCCGCCTATTGGCCGACGACCTGGTCTGGATACATGCATCGTCCAAGTCGGACACCAAGAAGTCCTTGATCGAAAAGTTTGCCAGCGGAAGTCTCCGTTGCCATCGGCTCGACCACTCCGAGGTTGCGATCCGCATCTATGGTTCAGTCGCAATTGTGCAAGGCAAGCTGGAAATGGACGTCTCGGCAGATGGGACAAGCCGCACGTCTGTGAATCTGTATACCGGGGTCTGGGCAGGAGCGCCGGGTGACGCCAAGCTTGTCCTGTGGCAATCGACTCGCGTGCAGAGCTAGGTCATCCTGGAGAGATGCAAATTCTGTAAGACCTCGGGAAAAGAAAGGTGGCGCCTTTTCGGCGCCACTAGTTAGCGGTGGTCCAGTCCGCTACTTGAAGATCTGAGGTTTGATTGGCGTCGCCGGAGGATCAGGCGCCCACAAGCGATAGCTCACATTGGCGAACAACTTGTAGCCCTGGGTGACTGCCGCCCGGTCAGTAACAAACGGGCTCGGCGAGCCGCCGGACGCGCCAGCGCTTACCTCGCGGAATCCGAAGACGTTCAGCTGCACCGGACCAAAATTGTATCCGACAAGTCCTCCGATGGCGCCTTCGTGAAAGCGGTTCGCGCTGATGGCATCGCCGTAGAAGGCGCTCGACGTATCGTCTCCGACTTGTGCAACGTAATAGCCAAGGACACCGAGGGTCCACTTCCCCAACTGCTTCGTGACCGCAAATTCGGAGTCGAGCACGTCGCCACTCCGATAGTTGGTAACGGTATTCCGAGTGTTGGTTTCGTAGTAGAAGGCCGCAGTCAGATTCCACCCTTCGTTCAGATAAGAGACGATGAACTCTGGCCTAAACGTCCACCAGGGGTTGCCGACATTGCCCAAACCGTTGGTACCAGAGATAGTGCCGTCGGGCACGCCGATACCGAGCCCTGTCTTGACGAAAAAGCCCGTTTGACCAAGCTTCCAACTGAGTTCGACGGGCACCACAAAGGTGTTGTGTACGCCAGTTTTCATGGTGTTCACCGGAGAACTCGTGTCAGCGTTGGCGAAGGGCTGCACGATCACAGCATCATAGGTTGCTCCGAGGAAGGTCCAGCCAGGAACAAAAAGGAAGCCTGGCGTGGCCGCGTTGACGTTCACGGTCGTAGCGGCACCACCAACATTCGGAGCTCCCGGGCCCACAATCTTAGCCTGATAGGTCCAGAACTGGTCGAACATGTAGATGCCGGTGCCGGGCGCAGCGGCGGTTGTGTTACCGATCGCAATGCCGGCAGGCACTTGTGTCCCGGGTGAGCCCGATTCGTAGGCATTGGCCTGCCCTAGCGAAATTACAGCAGCCGCGGCGGACACGGCAATGTACATCTTCTTCAGATCAATACGCATTTTCCCCCCATTGGTGATTTCCGCCCGATGAAACTGCCCGCCCGCAAGAGCAGGTAGCCACGCCTCGAGCCCGATCACTTAGTCGTTATTCTGCACACTAAGTCACCTAGTGACCTTGTCAAGAGGCGACTTGAACCCCTATCTCCGACTCGCCTCAGCAAACAGGAAAGAAGCATGACAGCCGACGGTTCGGATAAACTCGCCCTGCGCATCGCTTCGCTGGTCACTGCAACTAATGTCATAGTCGCATGCGGATTTTCGATTGCCGGTCTTCTCAGTCCCAGCGCGATCTTGCCTGCGGGTGCATTCCCCACCGCGGCGTCGCAGACTTTTGCCATGTACGCGGCCGCGCGAGCGGTGCCGTTAACTCTGATTACTTTGGCGAAACTCGGTCAAAGAACTTGGATTTTGCCATTAGGCACCCTTGCCGGGTTCGCGCAGTTACTCGATGCCGGCGTTGGTGTCTTTCAGCACGATGTCGGCAAGACAATAGGGCCGCTGTTCCTAGCCATCCTACAATTTATGGCTCTTCTAAATCTCGGCCGTATCAGCAAATAACAACTCGATCGCCGCACTGAGGACTACGGATCGGGAGTTCCGTCAGAACGCTGCGGTGGTGCACGACGGAGGTGCAGCACGTCAAATTCCTCCTGGCCTTGGATACGGAAAGGATCACTTGGCGGATCATTGCCACGGCCCCTCCGCGGCGAGGTCGCCGGAGCGAGATCATCGCAACGGCCCGTCCGGCGGTCCGCAAGATCGGCCGAGCGAGTGGAGCTTTCGGCGAATTCGCGAAACTCGTCGGGAACATAACGAGAGATGCCCATCACCACCGAGCCTTAGCCAATGGCATCCCATCCGAAGCGGTCGCGGATCTCATCGAAAGGTCGGTCGGCCGCCCAACGTGCCATGCCTATTTTGTGCCGGAGCGGCGCGGTTCATCTTGAAGTCCAAGCGGAAGTTCCAGCTCCAGATTCCAGTGCTCCTCAAGATGGGACACAGAGATCGCCAGGAGCGAGATGGTCTTCTCGTTAGGGTGTTCAGCAAGGACCGCACTAGTCTAGTTAGCTCCTCGGCAAAGCTCGGCGAGGATCGCGGTCGCGGAGATTGGTGCGTCAAGCGTTCGCGAGCGCGTAGCTGAGTTCAGATTGGCGGAGCGAACGCGATCAATCGGTGGGGTAATGACAAGCGTTTGAGCCGCCTGTGTCGTGGCGATTGCCCCGGCAGCCTTCGTCGGCTGTACTGGAATTGGCGTGCGATAGACAAAGCCGCAGACGAGAATAAGATGCCGGGAAACCTCAACCGGCGCGGTCGGGTACTGCAGCCTCGGCAAATGTCGCCATCTTGTTATGCAACGCACATGCAAGGCGCAGAATTGGCAAGGCCAGCGCGGCGCCCGAACCTTCGCCGAGTCGAAGATCAAGATCGAGCAACGGACGGGCGGCGAGCGCCTCCAACACCAGACGATGGCCCTGCTCGGCCGAACGATGTGAGAAGATCAGGAACGGACGGCACGACGGATTGAGACGTACGGCGACAAGCGCCGCGACCGAAACGATGAAGCCGTCGACCAGGACGGGAATGCGGTGCTGCGCGGCGGCGATAATGGCCCCGCCGAGCGCCACGATCTCGAGCCCGCCGACGGCACACAAGATCTGTTCCACTGCAATATTGGACGCCCCGATGTCGTGACGGGCAAGCGCCGTCGCAATCACGCGCGCCTTGTGCGTCTGGCCAGCCGCGTCGAGGCCGGTACCAGCGCCAGTGATCATATCCGCGCTGAGCGTAAGGAGCGCCGCCGCCATCGCCGCAGCCGACGTGGTGTTACCGATTCCCATCTCCCCGAAGATCAAGAGGTCCGGCATCACTCCCACGGCGCGCGCGACGGCGCGTTTTCCAGCTTCGAAAGCGAAGGCCACCTCCGCAGTCTCGAGCGCCGGCTCCTTAGAGAAATCCCGTGTCCCGCGGCGCGGCTTGTCCTCGACAATACCTGGTATTCGATTCTCGGCCAGCGTTCCGGCATCTACGACTTCGAGCGCCGACCCCAATTCACGCGCCAGCACCGAGATCGCGGCACCTCCAGAAGCAAAGTTAGCCATCATCGCGATCGTCACTTCCTGCGGATAGGCTGACACGCCCTGTGCAGTGACGCCATGATCGCCGGCGAAGATGATGATCGGCGTGCGATCGACCCTCGGGCGATCGGTCAGCTGCAAACCGGCGAGTTCGATGGCCAGAGTTTCAAGCCTACCGAGCGCGCCGGCCGGCTTTGTCAACTGGCTTTGGCGAAGGCTTGCGGCCTCGCGGTGCGCACTGGAAATGCCGAGGCAGTCCTGAAAGACCCAATCGGGAAGCATGTGGTGTTACCTTATTTCAGATTGCGCCTAAGAATGTAGCTATCCATGATCCAACCATGCTGTGCTCGCGCCTGCGCGCGCGCAGCCACGATTTTCGCGCACATCTCCGCCAGTGGGCCCGAGAGGATGATCTCGTGCGCCATACCGAGATAGGCGCCCCACCAGATGTGAACGCCCCTCGGATCAAGCGATTGGAACGCCGCGCTACCGTCGAGCATGACGACAGCAGTGTCGACCCCAGCAGGCCAGCCGCCCTCGCCAAGGCACCGTCCCGTGGTGACAAGAAACGGTTCGCCGACTTCATTAACGGGAATGGCATGCGCAGCGCAAAGTGCCTGAATCGAGGTAATGCCGGGGATGACCTCGATCTCCGGCAGCGGGTCGAGCCGGCGTGCGATTCGCAGGCTGGAATCGTAGAGCGAAGGATCGCCCCAGATCAGAAGCACGACACTTCGCTTATTGCCGGGGTGATTTTCGATCTCCTTCGACCATGCGGCGGCGACCGCAGCATGCCATTCATCAACGCTGCCACAGTAGTCCATGTGTTGGAGGTCCCGCCTGGGCAGGTCGAACTCGACAACGCGTGTGTTGGGGTTGGTGAGAACCTGCGCACAGATCGTTCGGCGCAAGTTGGCGAGATCGACTTTTTCCACGCCCTTGCGCGGAATCAAAACGAGATCGGCAGCGTTGATCGCACGGGTAGCGGCGAGCGTCATTTGATCGGGATCCCCACTACCTATCCCGACCAGAAAAAGCTTGAACGCCGTCTTCACGACGCTTCTCCCGACAACGGGCCAAAAAGGATCACGGCGGCGGCGGCGGCGTTTTCCTGAGCCAACCGTGCGGCGAGTTCGCCTATCGTGGTGCGAATGATCTGCTGATCAGCATGTCCCAGCGATTCTGCAAGCAATGCCGGCGTATCGGGCGCCAACCCCTGCGCGACCAGCCGCGCAGCAAGCGCTGGGAAGGTGCGCTTGCCCATATATACGGCGGTCGTCACCTGGGCTTCTGTCAGCGCTGCCCAATTGATATCCTCCGGCAGTTCGCCCTTAACATCAGTGCCGGTGATGAATTGCAAGCGACGCGACGCGCCCCGCCTCGTCAGCGGAATGCCCGAGATCGCTGCCGCTGCGCTGGCCGCTGTGATGCCGGGAATGATCTCGAAACGAATACCGGCTGTTCGCAGCGCATCAAGCTCCTCCTCGAGCCTGCCGAAAATTCCCGCGTCCCCCGACTTAAGTCGCGCCACATTGGCGCCGGTCATCGCATAGTCGACCAGCAACCGGCTGACATGCTGCTGCTTCGCCGAGGGACGGCCGGCACGCTTGCCAACCGAGACCAGCGTCGCACCCTTGCGGGCGTGATCGAGGATCGCTCCTGCCGCGAGATCGTCGTAGAGCACGACATCGGCCGCCCGCAGCCGCGCAGCAGCTTTCAGTGTCAGAAGCTCGGGATCGCCTGGACCGGCCGACACAAACGAGACGAAGCCGCTCATCGTTCCTCCGCGATCAGGTGAAAGAACGTCCCGGTAACGTGGCCGCGGTGGGAACCGGTTTCGGCAACCTCGGCGCCATTGGCGTCGCGCACGGAAGCCAGCGGCGGATCGGGCTGCGCAGCGATCGAGGCATAATGGAATTCATGCCCGCGCAGCCGTATCCCCTGCGCATGACCGGGCATGCTGGCGGTGAGTTCGGCCCTGCGATAGCCGAGATGCATGCGCCGCTTGGCGAAGCTTGTCTCGAGACCGAGCAGCCCCGTCATTTCATGGCGTGCGCCCTTGGCGTCGGTGAGCCCCTCCCCCAGCACGATGTAACCACCGCATTCGCCATGGACGGGACGCGTTTCCGCAAACGCCTTCAAGGCCTGCCGGAAGTTGCGATTGGCGGCAATCTGCCCTGCATGCAATTCGGGATAGCCGCCGGGCAACCAGCCAACATCTGCGCTATCGTCCGGCCCCTCGTCGGCCAGCGGCGAGAACGGCAGAACTTCCGAGCCGGCGGCGCGCCAGCCCTCGAGGATATGCGGATAGATGAAGGAGAACGCTGCGTCGCGCGCCAGCGCAATGCGCTGGCCGGGCGGGGTCACGCGCGCCGGCGCTTTGTTGTCAGTCGCGGTCCAGCCGCATTCAGCGAGGCGCAGCACCGCATCGAGATCGATGCGCTCGGCGACGAGCCGGGCAGCCTCCGAAATCAGCTCATTGAGCCGGGAAAGCTCCTCTGCCTGCACCAGGCCGAGGTGCCGTTCCGGCAGCGCAATCGGCGCGTGCCGCGGCAACGCGCCGACCACGGCGATACCCGCGCCGTCCATCGCACGGCGCACAAGGTCCTCGTGGCGGGAACTGGCGACGCGATTGAGCACCACACCGGCGATGCGAACGCCCTTGCGGAAATCGCGCAGGCCCACAGCAACCGCCGCCGCGGTTTGTGCTTGTCCTGCGGGATCGAGCACCAGCAGCACCGGCCAGCCCATCATTTCAGCGAGATCGGCGCTCGCGCCAGTGCCGGACATGCCCGGCGTCGCCACACCGTCAAACAGGCCCATCGAGCCCTCGGCCAGAACAAGATCGGCGTCTTGCGCGCGCGAGACCAACTTCTCGACGGTGTCGCGGGGCATCGCCCAGCTATCAATGTTGACCGAAGCGCGCCCCGTCGCAGCCGTGTGGAAGGCGGGATCGATATAGTCAGGGCCGCTCTTGAAGCATTGCACGGCGAGCCCGCGTTCACGGAACGCGCGCGCGAGCGCCAGCGTCAGCGTGGTCTTCCCGGTACCCGAGGCAGGTGCGGAAATGACGAGGCAGCGCGTCATCATGTCGTCTCCGGGAAACGGGGCGAGGCGCCGACCGGCCGGTAGCGGCGGTCATAGTCGGCGGCATACAGCTGGCTCTCATCAAAATCCTTCGCCTCGATGGTCCGTCCGACCAGGATGATCGCCGTGCGCTCGAGCTCGGCACCGAGCGACGATTGCAGCGTGCCCAGTGTTGCACGAACAAGCCGTTCATCCGGCCAGCTCGCGCGCCAGACCACCGCAACGGGACAGTCAGCACCATAATGCGGCGTCAGCTCGGCGATGACCTTGTCCAGCACGTGCACCGAGAGATGGATTGCAAGTACCGCGCCCGTCGCCGCGAAAGCCGTCAGTGTCTCGCCTTTCGGCATCGCGCTGGCGCGGCCGGAGGTGCGCGTCAGCACGACGGATTGCGCAACGCCTGGCAGCGTCAGCTCCGCTTCGAGCGCAGCGGCCGCCGCGGCAAAGGACGGCACGCCCGGCGTCACGGTAAATGGAATGCCGAGCTCGCGTAGCCGCCGGAGCTGCTCGCCCATTGCCGACCACACCGAGAGATCGCCGGAATGCAGCCGCGCCACGTCCTGGCCCTCGGCATGACCGGCGGCGATCTCGTCGATGATCTCGTCGAGCGACAGTGGCGCCGTGTTGACGACACGCGCGCCGGGCGGGCAATGCGCCAGTATCTCCTTTGGTACCAGCGAGCCCGCATAGAGGCAGACTGGACACGACGCGATGAGGTCGCGGCCGCGCAGGGTAAGAAGGTCGGGCGCGCCCGGGCCGGCGCCGATGAAGTGCACGGTCATTTCACGACGCTCCATTGCACGACCGGGCGCGCGGCCTCCCAGGACCGGTATCGGCCGAGTGCGGCCGCCTGCGATAGCTCGATTCGCAAGAGATCGCCGCCGTGCTTTCGCTGCAGTCCGGCCAGCAGCGCTTCGGTTTCGAGTGTCACGCTGTGTGCGACGAGGCGTGCATCTTGGGGAATCAGTGACCAGACCGCGTCGAACATCGCCGCATCCAGGCCGCCGCCGATAAAAACTACATCCGGCCTATCCAGCGATGACAACGCCGCCGGCGCAGTTCCAATTACGATGCTGACTTTGTGCGAGAGACCGAAAGCCTCCGCATTGGTGCGGATGTGGGCCGCGCGGTCTTCCCGCGCCTCGAACGCGATCGATGTTCCGCCGGCCAGTGCCCACTCGACCGAGATCGAGCCGGAGCCCGCGCCGACGTCCCAAAGTTTCTCGCCCGGCCGCGGTGCCAGCGCTGACAGCGCCAGCGCGCGGATCGGCCGCTTGGTGATTTGACCGTCGTGCTGGAAGAGGTCATCGGCAAGGCCGGACGCGCGCGATAGCCCAGCTACGCCACCCGCTTCGATCGCAACGGCTACCGGGCTTGCCGCTGAAGCAGCTACATAACTGTCCGGTCTGCATTCAATCATGTGCTCGCGTGGACCGCCCAACGCCGACAAAGTCCAGAGCCGCGAGACACCCCACCCCCGCCCAACAAGCCATTGCGCGAGATCGCCCGCCGCCTTGACGTCGCGTACGAGGCAAATGATCCGCGCCCCGCGCGATAACAACGGAACCAGCCGCTCGAACGGCGCGGCGTGGAGGCCGATGCAAATCGTGTTTTCGAGCTGCCAGCCGAGCCGTGAGGCCGCGAGCGAAAAAGTCGAGAGCGCCGGATGCGCAATCCATTCGTCCGGCGCGAGATGCGCCGCGAGGCTGCCGCCGGCTCCATGCCAGAAGGGATCGCCGGACGCAAGCACCACAGTCGGATGGCCGCGGCGGGTAAGCACACAGGCCGCATCGAACGGCACCGGCCACGGCTTGCCGCGGCCATCGGCGCCGGCGAGCTTCAGATGCCGCTCGCCGCCGAATACGGTCTCGGCATTGGCAAGCGCCTTTCGGCTTGCTTCCGACAGCCCGGCAAGGCCATCATCGCCGATGCCTATGATGGTCAACCAGGGATCAGACATGCGCGCACTCATTCTGGGCGGAACGGGCGATGCGAACCAGCTCGCGGACGCATTCGTGCGCGAAGGGATCGACGCAATCTATTCCTATGCGGGACGGACGCAGATTCCTCTCGGCCATTCGCTGCCGACTCGGATCGGTGGCTTTGGCGGCGCGGCCGGGCTTGCCGACTGGCTCCGCAAGGAGCGCATCACGCATGTCATCGACGCGACGCATCCCTTTGCCGCCGAGATGAGCCGTCACGCGGTCGAGGCGTGTGCGGCCGTGGGCGTCCCCCTGGTCGCGTTGGAGCGCGCGCCCTGGACGCGCGCGGCTGGCGATAGCTGGATCGAGGTGGCGGATATTAGCGCAGCGGTGACCGCCCTTCCAGAAGCTCGCGCGCGCGTTTTCCTCGCCATTGGCCGGCAACACATCGCCCCGTTCGCCGCAAAACCACAGCACGCCTATACACTGCGCTTCGTCGATGCGTCCGACGGTGAGCTCCCCCTGCCCGACGCTGAGGTGATCACATCGCGCGGCCCGTTCACGCTTGAGAGCGACCGCGAGCTGATGCGCTCGCGCGGCATCCAGTGGCTGGTGGCGCGCAATTCCGGCGGCACCGGCGCGCGCGCCAAGATCGACGCCTCGCGCGAGCTGGGCCGGCCCGTGATCATGATCGCGCGGCCCACACTGCCCGAGCGGTCGCGGGCCGAAACCATTGAGGCGGTGCTGGCGTGGCTTGGTCATGGGGCGCGCCTCGGGGCATAGACCCAGCGGCCGACGCGCCGGGTCGCCGAATTGCCGACGATGACGAGCGTCGCCATGTCGGCCATCTCGGGACGAGCGTCCTCAAGCCGGAGGGTTTCGATCCGCTCCTTCGGCGTCGTCACCGCATGCGCGAAGATGATGGTACGATCACCGCAGCCGGCCTCTTTCAACACGTCGAGGGCGCGGGCAAAGCCTTCGGGCCGGCTCGCCGATCGCGGATTGTAGATCGCAATCGCAAAGTCGGCTTCGGCAGCTAACCTCAAGCGCTTCTCGATCACCTGCGATGGCTTCAGATTATCGGAGAGATTGATCGCGCAGAAATCATGGCCTAGCGGCGCGCCGGCCCGCGCCGCCGCGGCGAGCATCGCGGTGACGCCCGGCAACACGCGGATCGAAACTTCCTGCAACTCCGGCGCCGCCTCCAGCGCCTCGAATACAGCCGCCGCCATCGCGAACACGCCGGGGTCGCCGGACGAGACCAGCACGACGCTGCGGCCCGTCGCCGCGAGTCTCAAGGCTTCATCCGCGCGCTGCAATTCCTGACGATTGTCGGAAGGATGCAGCCGCAAGCCCTCGCGCGCCGGCACCCGCGCCACATAAGGCGTATAGCCCAGCACGTCGGTCGCGTCGGCAAGCGCGGCCGACACTTCCGGCGTCACCAACGCTGCATCGCCCGGTCCAAGTCCAGCGATGGTAAGCCGGCCCGTCATTCCGCCGCTTCCTGCCGTCTGCCACCGCGGCCATGCACCAGCACGATCGCGAAATACGGGCAGTCCGCGGGATCGACATCGGTCAGGGGCGCGACGCGTTCGCCCGGCATGGTGCCGCGTTCGATCAGCCAGGCCTCATCGAGCCGCCCGGCTCGCTCCAGCGCGCGGCGGATCTTTGCGAGATTGCGGCCCGTCTTCATGATGACGAGCGCATCGGAGCTTTGTGCGCGCCGCTCCAGCTCGGTTTCGGGCAGCGTGCCCATCAAGACCGTCATCACATCGTCGCCGAGCACCATCGGCAGGCCCGCGACATTCCAGCAGCCGGCCATGCCGGGAATGCCCGCGATCACCTCGACCTCGGCGCAGCCCTGCAGCCGTGTGTAGAGATGCATGAAGGAGCCGTAGAAGAAGGGATCGCCTTCGCAGAGCACGACGACATCGGCGTTTCGCGATAGCTCCGCCAGACGCTCGGCCCATTCATCATGGAAGCACGCAAGCAGCCGGGCATATTCTTCGCTGTTCACTGTTAGCTCGGTCGTGACGGGGTATTCCATTGGATATTCGCGGACACCCGCTGCCAACAGACCATCGACGATGGCGCGTGCCTGACCGAGCCGGCCTTTCTTGCGGAAATACGCGACATGCGTCGCGGCGCGCACCTCGCGATCGGCGCGCACGCTCATCAGATCAGGATCGCCAGGCCCCAGGCCGCAGCAGATGATCCGCCCCATGGTCATTCGCTCCTGCTTGCCAGCGCATTTACGGCGGCGACGGTGATCGCCGAGCCGCCGAGGCGGCCCAGAACAGTGAGCGCCGGCGCCGGCGTTGAAGCCATCAGCGCGGCCTTGGATTCGGCGGCGCCGACGAAGCCGACCGGGCAGCCGATAATCGCGGCCGGTCGCGGACATACTTCGTCTTCCAGCATGTTGAGGAGATGGAACAAGGCCGTCGGCGCATTGCCGATCGCGATCATCGCGCCCTCGAGATGCGGTCGCCAGAGTTCGAGCGCGGCGGCGGAGCGCGTCGTTTGCATGGATCCCGCCAGCGCGGGCACCTTGGGATCGTCGAGCGTACAGATCACGCGGTTGTTCGCAGGCAGCCGAGAGCGCGTGATGCCTTCCGAGACCATGCGCGCGTCGCACAGGATCGGCGCGCCGTTCTGCAGCGCCGCGCGCGCAATAGTCGCCATATCAGGCGTGAAGCGGATGTACGCCTCGAGACCGACCATGCCGGCGGCATGGATCATGCGCACCACCACTGGCTCTTCATCGGGCGAAAGGCGCGAGAGGTCGGCTTCAGCACGGATGGTGGCAAAGGACTGCCGGTAGATCGTCGCGCCATCGGTCTCAAAGGTCTGGGGCATCAGCGGCCTCCGAGCCATGTGCCGGGGTCGGCAAGGATTTTCACGCGAGCAAGTCCACGCATCGCGGGAACATCACGCGCCGTGCCATGGCGAACGAGATCGAAACCGTCCGAGGTGCCGACCAGCGTGAGCCCGGCGGCGGTCGGATGCGCACAACCCTTGGCGCAGCCGGACACATGAAGATGGGCGTCCGCCGCGATGTGCGGTGCGAGCACCGCGGCCAGTTGTCGCGTTTCCGCGTGCGCCTCCGGGCAGGACGGCGCGCCGGTGCAGGCGGTGACCCGCAGCAACGGGTCATCGGCATCCGTGACGAGGTCGTCGTGTTGCGGCATCTCGCGCAAGCCTTCGACCAGCACCATGCGCCATGGTGTCAGGCGCAGTCCCGGCGACAAGCCCGCGAGATAACCGAGCGTCTCGCCACTCAACAGTCCGAACGCAAACCCAACCAACCCGCCAGCGACGACAAATCCGGGCTTGGGCGGAGCCAGCGCCGGCGCAGGTTGCGTGTCGCCCGCAAGATTGTCCGGAGGCCCGACGACAGCGACATGTGCGGCCATGCGCCCTCGCCTACCCCTCGTGCCGCCGGAAGCGACGAACCATTCGACCAGCGCATGAACGGCATCGATCGCCTCTTCTCTCGCGACCTTTCGACCGTGAGAAGCGCCATCCGCTCGAACCACGAGGCCGCCATCGATGCAACGTTCGATGCGGATATCGGCAGGCGTCTGTGCCAGTACGCGCTCGCTGCCGCAATCGATCGCGAAGCCGAATTTTTCGGGCAAGCCAAGCGAACGCTTCGCAAGCGCCTGCTCAAGCTCCGCTGCCAGCGATGACGCATCATCGCCCGGCGTCCAGAACGGCGCGATCAAAATATTGCGCTGACTTTCCGACAGCTCCGCTTCGACCAACCCGAGCCGATCGAGCCCCTCGATCAGCGGCCCATGGCTCTGTTCGGACACGCCTCGGATCTGCAGATTGGCGCGGCCGGTCAAATCTATTAGTCCGTTGCCATGGCGTGCCGAGAGCTCAGCGATGCCGGCAGCTTGCGCCGAAGACAACCGGCCACCGCGCTGGCGCAGGCGAACGACAAGGCCATCTCCTGACGGCATCGGGCGCAACGCCGAGGGACACCAGCCCTTGAAAGCGAAGCCGTTCATGACGCTTCCCGCAGTGAGGCCAGTATCGAATTGCGCCGCGTCACCCAGAGCGAGGCTTCGTCGAGACGACGGAAACAGTCCTCGACCGCGGCTAGGGCTCGCGGATTTTCGCGGGCCAGGAATACGCGGATATCGTCATCGCCGAGCGTCGCGTCGTAGTAGAGATCGAACAGATGCGAGGGCACGGCATCTGCCAGATGAGCGAACACGGCCATGTGCTCCAGCGTCGCTGCGATCTCGGCCGCGCCGCGAAAGCCGTGACGCATCATGCCGGCGATCCATTTGGGATTGGCGGCCCGCGCCCGCACGACGCGCGAGATTTCTTCGGTCAACGATCGCGCGCGTGGTGTTTCCGGCCGGGTCGCGTCGAGGTGATAGAGCGCTTTGAGAGATGAGCCGATGCTCGCCGCAGCCGCCGCAATGCCGGCCTCATGCGTGGCATAGTCGGGCGCGAGCAGCAGGTCGGTCTCTGGCAAGTCCTGCAAGTGCACGAAAGCGTCGGCACCGGTCAGTCGCGCCTCGATGCCCTTGCGATCGGGCTTCATCGCGCCATCCGATCCAAGCGACCAGGACGACGCCGCGAGCCAGGCTTCGCCGGCGGCCCTGCGAGATTCCTTGGTGAAAACATCAAGCATCGGCGCCATGCCGACGCCGTATTGTGCGGGACGCGGACCGAACACGCGCGCGGCACGCGCGAGATAGGGATTTTCGTCGTCCTCGAAATCGCGCTGCGAGAGCGCTTCGGAAGCCGCCTCGAACAATTGCGCCAGCGGCGTGAACACATCGCGGAACAGACCGGAGACGCGTAGCGTCACGTCGATGCGCGGACGGCCCAACGCGGCGAGCGGGATGATCTCGAAGCCCGTGAGCCGGCCCGAAGCATGATCCCATTGTGGCGCTACGCCGGCGAGCTGCAGCGCCATGGCGAACTCCTCGCCAGCGGTGCGCATTGTGGCCGAGCCCCAGAGATCGATAACCAGCCCCTTCGGCCAGTCGCCATGATCCTGCAGATGCCGGCGCAGCAATTCCTCCGCAAGCTTGACGCCCTGCGCGTGGGCTGCGCGGGTCGGCACCGCACGCGGATCGAGGGCAAAGAGGTTGCGCCCCGTCGGCAGCACGTCGTGCCGGCCGCGGTGCGGCGAGCCTGCTGGTCCCGGCGCGACGCGCTTGCCCGACAGCGCCGCGACCAGCGCGTCACGCTCCGCCTCGCCACAGGCGCCGCGGCCGAACACGTGTAGGCCATCGCCGAACTGGCTTTCCTTCAGGTCACAGACGAAACGGTCGATGCGTGGGACCGCTTCAGCCGGAGGGGCCGAGGCAGCGAGGCCAAGATCGTCTTCGACGCCGGCCGCGCGCGCCTCATCACGGATGGCGGTGACGAGGCGCTGGCGCCGCGACGGATCGAGCCCGTCGGCGGTAGAATATTCATCAAGCAATTGCTCGAGCCGAACGAGGTTGGGTGGCAGGGTGCTGGCGGCGAGCGGCGGCGGCAGATGGCCGATCGTGACGGCACCGATGCGGCGCTTGGCCTGCGCCGCCTCACCGGGATCGTTGACGATGAAAGGATAGATGACCGGCGTGTCGCCGGCCAGCGCTTCCGGCCAGCAGGTTTGCGACAGCGCCACCGATTTGCCGGGCAGCCATTCCAGCGTGCCATGCGCGCCCATATGGACCAGCGCGTGAATGCCCTGGCTTCGAAGCCAGAGATAAAACGCGACGTAGGCGTGGCGCGGAGTGCGCGAGAAGTCGTGGTAGTCAACGTCACGGCTCGCGACCTCGCCGCGCTCGGGCTGAACCGCGATGATGGCCTTACCGCGCCTGATCGCCGCGAAATGAAAGGCGCCATCGCGGATCTGCGGATCATCCTCCGGCTGGCCCCAGGCGGCCTGGAGTTTTTCCTGCAACGGAGGCGGCAGCCCGGTGAGCGCGACCTGATAATCGGCAAGGCTCAACGTCAACGTCTGCCCGCCCAGTGCCTGCCCCAAGGAATCCACTGCTTCAACGTCGAAGCCGGCGGCAACGAGGTCACCGAGCAGCGCCGCGGTCGAGGCCAGCGCATCGAGGCCGACCGCGTGCGCGATCTGGTGCGGGCGGCCTGGATAGCTTGAGAGAATGATGGCGAATTGCCTGCCGCAGGCCGGGATCGTCGTGAGCCGATGCCAGGCGCTGACACGGTCCACCACCGCACAAACACGTTCGCGATCCGGCTGATGAGCGAGATGCGAAAATTGCAGGTCGGCGTCGCGCTCGCCCGGCGACTTGAAGCTTACGACGCCGGCAGAGAGTCGCCCGTCGACCTCCGGCAGCACCACATGCATCGCGAGATCGGCCGGCGACAGGCCTCGCAGCGAGGACGCCCAATCTTCCCTGCCCGCAGTTGACAGCGCGACCTGAAACACCGGACAGCCTGCCGCGTTGAATGGCGTTGTTCCATCGTCGGCCATCGCCGAGAACGCGGTCGCGTTCACAAGTGCAGCCGGCGGACGCTCCGCGAAATGTGCTTTCAGCCACGCCGAGACGCCGGGCGCTTTCAGCGAGGTCGCGAACGCGCCGTAGGCGTCAAAGCCCTTTTCGCGCAATGCCGCGATCAGCGCGTCGATCGGGCCGGTATCGGCCGACGTCAGATAGGAGCGATAGAAGGTGACGAGCGCCTGCGGTCTTCCGTCAGGCGACGGCAAGGACGCCAGCGCTCCCATGGAGGGATAGTAGAAACCCATCTCGGGGATTTCGGTCTCGCCGAACACCGGTCCCGCGTACAGACCGGAGGCCAGCGCGAGCTGCGCAATCGCAACCTGCGCCGCGACCGCGCCGCCGGCGTCGCACAGCGCGCGCAGACGCCGCAGCGTCGAGACCGGGACGTTGGAAAGGGCATCGAGCCGCGCGTCGTCGCGGCCGTCGGCCGGCAGTACCGCAAGCGCGATGCCGTGCCGCGTGGCGAGCTCGTGCAACGCGTTGATGCCATAGGACCAATAGGACTCACCGCCGATTAGGCGAACCAGAATGCCACTAGCGCGGGACAGCGTGCGTTCGATGTAAGTGTCGACCGAGAGCGGATGGCGCAGCGCCATCAGATGGGCGAGCCGCAGCGACGGCAGGCCCTTGCGTCCACGCCGCCAACCGGCGGCGAAGGCGGCGAGATCGCTGTCGGAGAATGACAGCACCACGAGAGCGGCCGGATCCTGACCAAGATCGACGGGTGTCGCGGTCTCCTCCAGGCCATGGCTCTCGCGGAAGACGACGTGCATCAGACCCCCAATCCCGCTTTGATCGCGTTCTCGTCGATGTCGCCCTGCTCGCCGATGACGACGAGCTTCGATCGCCGCGGCGCCGCGCCCCAGGGCTTGTCGAACTGGTGGCGCACGCGCTCGCCGACCGATTGCACCAGAAGCCGCATCGGTTTGCCCTTCACCGCGAGATAGCCCTTGGCGCGCAGCACATTCTGCTCGCGCGCCAAGCGCGCGATGGAAGCGACCAGCGCGTCGATGTCGGACACTTCCGGAAGCTCGATGACGACGGATGCGAAGTCGTCATGCTCATGCTCCTCCTCGCCGTCGTGAAGCGAGGGCCGCGCGGCGAGGTCGTCCTCGGCGGCCGCGTTGAAGCCAAGAATCACCTGCGGGTCGATCGCACCGTCTGTGATGGCGAGTATCGGAACCTGCCGCGGCGTCTCGGCCGTGATCGCCAGCCGGGCCGCTTCAAGGCCGGCCTGGCCCACAAGATCGGCCTTGGTCAAGAGCACGATGTCCGCGCAACAGATCTGGTCCCCGAACACCTCCGATAGCGGCGTCTCATGATCGACGCTCCCGTCAGCCGCACGCTGGGCCTCGACGGCCTCCGGGTTCGGCGCGAAACGGCCGGCGGCGACCGCCTCGGCATCCGCGAGCGCGATCACGCCGTCGACGGTGATGCGCGAGCGGATCTCCGGCCATTCGAACGCCTTCAGAAGCGGTTTTGGCAGCGCGAGGCCCGAGGTCTCGATCAGGATGTGATCGGGCCGCGTTTTTCGCGCGAGCAGCGTCTGCATGGTCGGAATGAAATCATCCGCGACGGTGCAGCAGATGCAGCCGTTCGCGAGCTCGACGATGTTTTCCTCGGGACAATTCGCGTCAGCGCAGGATTTCAGGATCTCGCCATCGACGCCTTCACTGCCGAACTCGTTGACGAGCACCGCAAGCTTCTTGCCGTTGGCGTTGGTGATCAGATGCTGGATTAGCGTCGTCTTACCCGATCCAAGGAAGCCGGTGACGATCGTGACCGGGATTTTTGCAAGCGTGTTCATTCGGCTGCCTCCGGCAGGACGGCGATGGGTGGAATGCGGGCAACCGATTGCTTGCGAAAAACTTCCGGCCGGTTGCGCCATGGCACGATACCGTCGGATGCAGCCCGGTAAGCCGTCGCCCCCGCAATCACATCCCGCGCATGGGCTTCAGACAGGCGGCCATACACGTAGGACCATCGCCCCGTCGCGCTGAGTGCGACCGAGCAGCCTTGGCTGCATGCCGACAGGCATTCGACCGGCACTAGCTCGACGCCTTCGGGCACGCCGGCATCGAGAATTGCGGCATACAGGCGCTCGCCGGGCGCGGTCTTGCCCTCCGCCAGCTTCTGGCCGACGCGGCAGGTAATGCAGACGTAAAGTGTGACAGTCATCGCCCCGTCCAGCATAGGCAGCGGGGGGCAATGAGGCGCGAACCATTCTCTCACTGGTTCGCTTCCCCGTCACGGAACACCCCGTCCGCCGGTTCAAAACTCTGCGCTGGCAGGTCTCCCGGCTTGCGGAGCAGGATCTTATCCTTCGATCCCCGCCTTCCCGACCCCCTTGGGGATCAGTGGCTTCGGGCATCTCTCCGGTCACGGTCGCGGGGGCGGCTGCTTTTGGGACCAGACCTTTCGATCTAAGCCCTATCGCATTCCCTCTTCGCCTGTCGTAGGACAGGAACCAACGCAAACCCACCATTTGCTGAAGGTCGCGATTTGTCAAGCCTGAGGACGACGCCAGATGATGTCTGAACAAGATGCCGCCGAGGACGAAGGCGTGGTCGCCACCGACGCATCGCTTGACGCCCGCCACGCGTCGAAGATGGCAAAGAAGAAGGTCGCCCGCGACAAGATCATGGCGACCAAGAGCGGCGAGAAGGGACTGATCATCGTTCATACCGGTGCAGGAAAGGGTAAGTCATCCTCCGCCTTTGGCATGATCGTCCGCTGTGTCGCGCATGGCTTTCCCTGCGCGGTCGTTCAGTTCATCAAGGGCGCCTGGGATACTGGCGAGCGCCGCCTGCTCACCGGGCATTTCGGCGATCTCTGCCAGTTCCATGCGATGGGCGAAGGCTTTACATGGGAAACGCAAGACCGCGCCCGCGACATCGCCGCCGCAAAGGCCGGCTGGGACAGGGCCAAGGAGCTAATCCTGGATTCAACCTTGCGCATGGTCTTGCTCGACGAGATCAACATCGCGCTGCGCTACGACTATCTCGATATCGACGAGGTCGTTGCGTTCTTGAAGACACACAAACCACCGATGACGCATGTCGTCCTCACCGGCCGGAATGCCAAGGGGGAGTTGATCGAGATCGCCGACCTCGTCACGGAGATGACGCTGCTGAAGCATCCGTTCCGATCCGGCATCAAGGCCCAGCCCGGCGTCGAGTTCTGAGGAGAAGCACGGGATGGCGCGCGCATTGATGATCCAGGGAGCGGGCTCGGACGTGGGCAAATCGCTCATCGTCGCCGGGCTTGCGCGCGCCGCGAAGCGCCGCGGCTTGCGCGTGCTCCCCTTCAAGCCGCAGAACATGTCGAACAATGCGGCCGTGACGGTCGACGGCGGCGAAATCGGCCGTGCGCAGGCGTTGCAAGCGCTCGCGGCGGGCGTCGAACCGCACACTGACATGAATCCGGTTCTGCTCAAGCCTGAGACCGATATCGGCGCGCAGATTATCGTGCAGGGCAAGCGCATCGCAACGGCGCGCGCCCGCGAATATGCGTTGATGAAGCCGTCATTGATGGGCGCGGTGCTGGAGAGTTTTTCGCGACTGAAGCAGCGCGCCGATCTTGTGCTCGTCGAAGGGGCTGGCAGCCCCGCCGAAGTCAATCTTCGCAAGGCCGACATCGCCAATATGGGCTTTGCCCGCAAGGCCGATGTCCCGGTGATGTTGATCGGCGACATCGACCGCGGCGGTGTCATCGCTCAGCTTGTCGGGATCAAGACCGTGATCGACGCGGACGATGCCGCGATGATCCAGGGCTTTGTGATCAACAAGTTTCGTGGCGACTCGACGCTATTTGACGATGGCTACCGGCTGATCGAGGCAAAAACATCCTGGCGCGGCTTTGGGGTGCTACCCTATTTCGACCGCGCCGGCGAGCTTCCGGCCGAGGATGCGCTGGGCCTAGCTGATGCGCGCAAACCCGGCCGGTGCAAGATCGCGTTCCTCGCGCTGTCGCGGATTGCCAATTTTGACGATCTCGATCCGCTCAAGCTCGAGCCCGGCGTCGACCTCGTGATGGTCCGCCCCGGAGAGGCCATTCCCGGCGACGCCCGGCTTGTCATCATCCCGGGCTCGAAGTCGACGCGCGGCGACCTCGCCTTCCTTCGCGCGCAGGGATGGGACATCGACCTCTTCGCGCATCACCGCCGCGGCGGCCATGTCCTGGGCGT
Source organism: Bradyrhizobium genosp. P (assembly GCF_049949265.1). NCBI lineage: Bacteria > Pseudomonadati > Pseudomonadota > Alphaproteobacteria > Hyphomicrobiales > Nitrobacteraceae > Bradyrhizobium > Bradyrhizobium genosp. P. The sequence goes on from NZ_CP188195.1 coordinate 8,871,292, forward strand.
CTGCGGCGGTTATCAGATGCTCGGACGTAGCGTCGCTGATCCCGGCGGGATCGAGGGACCGGTGGGAGACACGCTAGGTCTCGGACTCCTCGATGTGACAACGATGATGTCGCCGCAGAAGACGCTGACCCGCGTGACCGCGCAACACGCGCAGACCCGGCAGGCGATTGAAGCTTATGAGATCCATATCGGCCAGACCGACGGCCCTGACCGCGCGCGTCCATTCGCTTTGCTCGGCGGCGCGCCGGAAGGTGCGGTCTCAAGCGACGGACGCGTGCACGGCAGCTATCTGCACGGCCTGTTCGCGTCCGACGATTTCCGCAGATCGTTTCTCGCTGAACTCGATATTCTGGCCGCGGACCAACCTTATCGTGGACGCGTGGAGAGTGCGCTCGACGCGCTTGCCGATCACATCGAGGCTCATCTTGACGTCGAAGGGCTGCTCGCGCTTGCCCGCTGAGCGCTGAACTCGATCTTGCGGACTGGATAGGGTTGCCGATTGATGCCGGTCGACAGATCGACCCAGTCCTTCAAACGCCTGCCGAAGCACTGGACCGCCAGATCGAGGTTGCCACGATGCTCGCGCATCGTCGCCCTCGTCATACCAACGCCAGTGCGACTAGCGCTCCGCCGAGGAGCAGCATCGCGCGGACGTAAAGCATCAAGCCGTGCCAGACATCGGCCGGAAGTGGGTCACGCGTGGCTTCGTTCAACCAAGGCTCCGCGGTCACGCTACCATGATAGCTGCGTGGCCCGCTCAACCGTATGCCGAGCGCGCCTGCCATGGCGGCTTCCGGCCAGCCGGCATTGATCGAACGATGGCGGTTCGCCTCCCGCACCATGCAAGACAGCGTCTCCGAGAGGCGCGAAGAGACCAGCGCGAAGAGAACGCCGGTGAGACGCGCCGGGACGAAATTTGCGATGTCGTCTATGCGCGCAGCCGCCCAACCGAAATGCAGATGACGTTCGGAACGATGGCCGATCATGGAGTCCAGAGTATTGATGGCCTTGTAGCCAACAATGCCCGGCAGGCCGAACAGCGCACCCCAGAACACGGGTGCCACGATGCCATCGGATGCATTCTCGGCGAGGCTTTCGATGGCCGCTCGCGCAATCCCTGCCTGGTCAAGCGTCGCGGGATCGCGCCCCACGATCTGCGCGACAGCTAGACGCGCAGCATCGATGTCGCCCGATTGCAACCGCTGTGCGACCGCGGCGACATGGTCATACAGCGAGCGCAGCGCGACCATGGGCCACGCGAGAATTCCGATGAAGATGACGCTGCTCCATCCTGGCGACAGCACAGCCTGCATGATCCAGGCTAACGCAACTAAAGGCCCGATCACCGCCAGCGCGGCTGCGACGCCCAAGATGCGGCGGATCGACGGCGCGTCGGCGGATCGGTTCCAACTCCGATCAAGCAGGCCGATCAGCCTGCCAATCCATGTCACGGGATGGCCGATGCGCGCGAACAGCACGTCCGGCCACCCCACCAGGGCTTCCACCGTCATCGCCACCGCCATTGCCCCGGCAAAGCCCACACATCGTCTCCCGTTTACCGCCCGACCTGATGCGCAAGAATTGCACTGAAGCGCAAGCCCCTCGGATGAGAATTCGGCTTTGTCTTTGTCGGCGATTGGTGGTTAGTGCGGATCTGAACGGAGGGCTTGATGGCGATTTTGCTGATCACGGGAGGCACCCGATCGGGGAAAAGCCGGCGCGCCGAGGCGCGCGCCCACGCCTTTCCCGGCCGGCCCGTCTACATCGCCACCGCCGAAGCGCTCGATACCGAGATGGAGGAACGGATCACAAGGCACCGCGCGCGCCGCGGCAATGCATGGATTGAACGCGAAGCTCCGCTCGACCTCGTGGAGGCGCTGACCGAGACGGACGGCGGCGGCGCTCGCCTCGTCGATTGCCTGACACTATGGCTGTCAAACCTCCTCCATGCCGGGCGCAGCTGGTTGGACGAGGCGGCCTTGCTCACGGCTGCGCTTGGCCGGCAACAGAGCCCGGTGATCCTCGTAACCAACGAGGTCGGTCTCGGGATCGTGCCGGACAATGCGCTGGCGCGTGTCTTTCGCGATGCCGCTGGGATTCTGAACCAAAACATCGCCACGGTCGCCGATGAGGTCGAGTTCGTGGTGGCGGGCTTGCCGATGAAGGTCAAGTGATGTCTCGCGTGTTAAAACACTCCATGTGCCGTCCAGGCTGAGACATGCTTCAGGTCAAGCAACTCAGAGGCCTTGTCGCCGACTTGAGGATCGGAATCACGCTGGCCACGATTCTCCCGCTCGGCTCACCGACGACCGTGGACGACGGCGATGTTGCCCGCGCAAGCTGGTCGCTGCCGGTGGCGGGACTGCTGGTGGGCCTCCTGGGATCCGCAGCATACGTCGTCGCCCATGCGATTGGCCTGGCGCCAGGGCCGGCCGCCATGCTCGCCCTCGCTAGTACGATCTTCCTGACCGGCGCGCTACACGAGGACGGGGTTGCCGACACCGCGGACGGGCTTGGCGGTGGCCGAACGCGCGACCGCAAGCTCGAGATCATGCGCGACAGCCGGATCGGGACCTATGGGGCGTGTGCCCTTGTGATATCGATAATGCTGCGTTGGAGCGCGTTGACGGCAATCGCCGAGCCACGTTCGGTCGTGGTCGCGCTCCTGCTTGCACACGCAGCCGCACGCGCAGGGGTTCCGACGTTCATGGCCTTTGTGCCGCCAGCGCGGCCGGACGGGCTTTCTGCCAGTGCCGGACGGCCGGCGCCGCCACATGCCGTCATTGCGCTTGGCCTGGGGGCCGTCGTGCTGGCTCTCGGCTTTGGTCCGGGCAAGGCTATCCTCGCCATGATCCTGCTGTCCCTGATCGGGTTCATGATGGCGCGGCTCGCGATCAAACAGATCGGGGGACATACGGGTGATATATTGGGTGCATTCGAACAGCTTGGCGAGACGGCGATCCTTCTGATGGCAGCCGCTCTCTTTCATGCGGGCTTGCAATCCTGATGGTCGCCTTCGACGATCAATTTCGCCACCAGTTGCGCGAACTCCTCATCTGGCGGCGCGACGCGCGGCGATTATGCGGCACTGACGCCTCTTGATGCTGGCCGTGATCGAGAGCTTTAAACGCCTCAGAGCGAAGGTCGATCGAGTATCCGCACGATCACGCATGCGACAGCCTTCGAGGGCGATTAAGGCGAAAACCACGATCAGTGGTAAGCGTGTAGCCGAAGCCGTTCAGGCTCTGAAGTTCCACGGCATGAGGGCATCGATCTGAGTGATCGGCCACCGGTTCGCGATGCGCTCGAGCGTTTGCGTGAGCCAGGCGAGTGGATCGACGTCGTTCATTTTGGCGGTCTGCAGAAGCGTAGCGATGGTCGCCCAGGAGCGGCCGCCACCATGGCTACCCGCGAAGAGCGCATTTTTTCTTGTGATTGCCTGGGGTCTGATGGTCCGCTCGACGATATTGGAGTCGATCTCGATACGACCGTCGCTCAGAAAGCGCTCGAGTGCGGCGCGTCTGGATGTGGCATAGCGGATCGCCTCGGCGAGCTTGGATTTGCCGGACAGACGCGGCAGCTCCTTCTCCCACAGATCGAACAGCGCCGCAACGATGGGGGCGGACCTTTGCTGGCGCGCATTCAGCCGCGTCTCAGGATCCTGGCCGCGGATATCGGTCTCGATCTCCCACAGCTCGACCATGGTGGTGACGGTCTGTGTCGCCAGGCGCGAGCTCTCGTTGACGTGAAGCTCGTAGAACCGTCTCCTGACGTGGGCAAAGCACGCTGCAAGCCGCACTCCCTCGTTGGCGCCCGCCGACCTGGCGAGCCGATTATAGGCGGCATAGCCATCGACCTGGAGGATGCCAGCAAAGCCTGCCAGATGGCGCTCGACGCATTCGCCGCCACGGCTGTCCTCGAAGCGATAAGCGACCATCGGTGGACCGATGCCGCCAAACGGCCGGTCGTCACGGGCATAAGCCCACAGCCAGGCCTTTTGCGTCTTGCCGGATCCGGGAGCGAGCGTTGGCAGGGTCGTCTCATCGGCGAAGATCCGTTCGCCTTGCTTGACCTTTTCCAGCACATAGTCGGCCAGCGGCTGCAATTCGAAGCCGACCTTGCCCATCCACTGCGCCATCAACGAGCGGTCCAGCTCGACCCGATCGCGGGCGTAGATCGCTTCCTGCCGGTAAAGCGGCAGCCCGTCCGCATATTTGGAGACGGCAATCTGGGCCAGAAGCGCTTCAGTCGGAAGGCCGCTCTCGATCAAATGGGCAGGCGCTGGCGCCTGTACCACGCCGTCGCGGTTGCGATAGGCGTATTTCGGGCGGCGCGTGACGATCACGCGGAACTTCGCCGGCGTCACATCCAGCCGCTTCGACACGTCCTCGCCGATCAGCACCTTCTCCAGCCCCTCGCACCCGGCAGGAACCTCCGGCTCGATGACGATCTCCACCCGCTCCAGATGCGCCCCGAACTCCTTGCGCGGCCGCGGCACGCGTTTCGGCATGTCCTTGCCGCCAGCCTTGGCCAGTTCGGCTTCAACCGCCGACACGCCGGTCTCAATCTCCTCGAACACGAAGGCGATCTGCTCCGTGCTCAGCTTGTCGCTGCGCAAGCGTTCCGAGCGCGTGCCGTAAAGCGTGCGCTCCAGCATTTTGACGATCGCCGTCAGCTCCACGATCCGCGCATCGGCGGCCTTGTTGATCGCCGTAAGATCGGTGTTTGCAGCGGCAATGCGGCTGTTCTCGGCCTCGATCGCCGCCCGCTCTTCCGCCAAGGCGACGATCAGCGCGTGGGCTTCGGCAAGCGTCGTCGGGAGCTCTGTAACGGGCGTCGTCATCGTCGCCATCACAGCAGAGTCGCCGCCACTCTTCCAAACTTTTCAGCACCCTGATTCAATTCGCCGCAGCTTGTCAGCCTACCGTTTCTGGGCGCTTCACAACCACCGGACGCACCTTCGTCCAGTCCAGCCCGTCAATCAGCGCGAGCAACTGCGCATGGTTCAGCTGCACCCGGGTCGGCGCAATCCTCGGCCAGCAGAACTTTGACTCCTCGAGAGTCTTGGCAAACAGGCATACCCCGCTGCCGTCCCACCAAACCGCCTTGATCCGATCCGCCCTTTTCGAACGGAACACGTACAGTGCTCCGCTGAAGGGGTCGGCCCCACCATCTCGAACCAGCGCCATCAAACCCGTGGCACCCTTGCGGAAGTCGACCGGCGTGCTGGCCACGTAAACCTGAACACCCGCCGGGATCATGCCTGCCGAACCGCCCGGATCACAGCAGCAAGCCGCCCCGCCTCCACATCTCCACCAACGCGCACCACGACATCGCCGATGACGATTTCCACCATCTCCCCCGCCATGGTCTCAAAGCGCGCGAACTTAACCGCTCGGTCTCGCGCCCCAGAGAGCGGCGCCACCATTCCCGAGGCCAGCGCCTTGCGTCGCCACGCAAACAACTGCGATGGATCGATCCCATGACAGCGCGCTATCGCCGACACGTTCGCCCCCGGCGCAAACGTTTCCCCGACGATGCGATCCTTCTCCTCCCGCGACCAGGTGCGGTAGCTCCGCCCGGGACTCACCGAAAGCCGCTCGGCCGCCGCTGTGATAACTTCGAAATTCTTGGTATCAGACATATGTTCGCTCTCATGAACTCCTGGGACAAATCACCAGGAGATTCTCTGACAATCGAACATCATCCGCTACGTGGGATGACCTACACGCTTACGATCAGTGCGAAAATCGAGCCGACACAGAGTGCTAAGGCCGCCTCGCTGGTGGAGTCGAGATCATGATGGCTAGGGTTACTGCAGATAACGTGACCAATGACCGACCGCGAGAAGGGCCTTCACAACTGGACGCTCGTATCCACGGTGCTTCGGGGCGACCTCACATTAACGCGATGCGCCAAGGATTTATCGGCTGCACACCGGTGCCGGGAGCGACACCAGTTCGCTGGATCACCGCGCGCCTGTCCCTCTCTACAGCGACGGCCATGAGCTTAAACACAAGCAGGGCTCTCCCCATCATTGGATGAAGGATAGGGCTCAGCGCATCCCCAGCGATCAGCGAACACGAGAGTTTCGAGCGGGAGACGCTTGGCCCAGTTCCTCGCCTCCAATTCAGGGCGCACGAAAAGCTGATCGACAAAACCGACACATAGATATGCGACGATCACAATTTCATTGGGAATTCCAAGAATCGGTCTGAGATCGTCAGGGTCGAAAATGCTGACCCAACCGACGCCAACTCCTTCGGCACGAGCCGCCAGCCATAGATTCTGAACGGCACACGCCGTACTATAAAGATCAGTATCGCGTTGATGCGTACGTCCGAGCACAACAGCGCCGCCACGCGATCGATCGCAAGTGACACAAATATTTAGCGGCGCCTTGCAAATTCCTTGTAATTTAAGCCGCCGATAAGATTCTCGGCGGTCACCTTGGAATAGCCGCGCTGCTTCCTCGTTTCTTCGTACAAATACATCGCGGACTGCCTGTTTCGTCGCGGCATCGTGCACAAGTATGAAATTCCACGGCTGCATAAGCCCAACAGAAGGGGCATGATGCGCCGCCTCCAAAATGCGCCTCAGTACCTGAGCCGGAATGGGTTGTGGCAAAAATTCATCTCGGACGTCTCGTCGTGAATGGATGGCCCGATAGACAGCCTCGCGGTCATGCATGTTGAACGCGGTTGCCGCTCCAAGATCCGGATGGCGTTCGGCATTTTCCCCATCGACGATCAGTGTCATCTTTCGCTCCCCTGAAAAGAACTCCTCACCAGCATCCGAGGCTCCTTAGTCTGAATTCAGCGTTTTCATCAGGATGTGCTTGGGATGCGTCTGGCGCGCGACGCGTTGATCCGGCGATGGCCTGACGCAACAGCCTCCCGGGCGTGAGCTGCCCTTCCGGGATAGTATGTCCCGCGTTGCAGGTGATACAGACATGATGCGTAACGGCCATTACTCTTCTCGAGCGTCGGGCGGCGGGAAGATGCGATGGCTCCGGCATGCCGCTAAGTGCGACCTGTTGCGCGTCGCGGAACACCCCGTCCGCAGGTTTAACATGATGCGCTGGCAGGTCTCCCGGCTTGCGGAGCAGGATTTCTCCTCCGATCCCCGCCTTCCCGACCTCAGGGGGTCAGTGGCTCAGTGAGGATCTCTCCGGTCACGGTCGCGGGGGCGGCTGCTTTCGAGCTCCGATACAGAGCCTATCGCATTCCCTCTTCGCCTGTCGTAGAACAGGAACCAGCGCATACCTACCATTCGCTCAAGCGAGCATCTTGTCAAGGGCGCGCAGCTTGTCGTTGAGGGCAAATGCGTTGCGACCTCGCGCGTGCGCATGCGGCGATGAAGCCTTCCTCGATGCCGGCCGTGATCGAGAGCTTTGAACGCCCAAAGGTCGACATATGTTTGGAGGTGCTTGCTCACGAACGAACCGCTGAACCGCTTTCGCAACCGCCAAAGTTCACTGAGCAGATTTGAGCAGCCATTTGAATTTACGCTTACGTCTCATGAGGACCAGAATCTAATGCATCACGTGTATCATGGTGGCGACGTCACCACCGTACATGCGCGTTTTCCCAATGCGCTCTTGCCTTGGTTGGACCTTTCTACTGGAATCAATGCCCTTCCCTATCCCATCGGAACCATGGATACGGAAGTTTGGACGAAGCTTCCGAGCAGGGACTCGGTGAACAGACTCAGAACCGTAGCTGCAAATGCCTATGGCGCACGTGACGCGAGGCAAGTGGTCCCCGCTCCAGGAACACAAGCTCTAATCCAACTCTTACCGCGCATTTGTCGCGCCAAGAACGTAGCGATCCTCGGTTTCGGTTACCAGGAACATCCGGCCACTTGGCGAGCAAGCGGCGCCAATGTCATCATAGCAGAAGATCTCGAGACAATAAGCGATCTCGACATCGATGTCGCAGTCGTTGTCAATCCGAACAATCCGGACGGCAGGTTAATTTCTTCTGCTGCGTTGCTCAAGCTTGCCTCAAGCCTTCAAACTCGAAACGGCCTGCTGGTCGTCGATGAGGCCTTCATGGACGTTGTTCGACCGTCTGCAAGCGTTATACCGATGCTCGCCCGTCAAAATGCGGTCGTGCTTCGGTCATTTGGAAAAGCTTATGGCCTCGCGGGATTGCGGCTCGGGTTTGCAATCGCGAACCGCGACCTTGCGGGCAAAATGGAGGCCGCGCTTGGACCTTGGGCAGTCTCAGGACCGGCAATCGCAATCGGTGCGAAAGCACTAGCTGATACAAATTGGCTTGACGAGACGTCAGCCCGCCTCGCGTATGATGCGGCTCGTCTGGACGAACTGCTGGCCCAAGCGGGGTTCCGAATCCTCGGAGGATCACCGCTCTTTCGACTTGTAAGCCACCAGGACGCAACGGAATGGTTCGACAAACTCTGCGAACGTGGAATCCTCGTTCGGCCATTCTTCGATAGGCCGACTTGGCTGCGGTTCGGAATTCCTGGCCGCGCAGCGGATTGGTTGCGCCTCAAAGAGGCTCTGCTGGAGTAGGGCAAGGCCGAAAAAGAAAATGGAGACAGGTCAAAGACTGAACTTCCCCAAGGCTGAACGACAGGAATGTGCAACGGCTGCTGCACACCGCCTTGGCAGGCCCAGGCCAAGAACTCTGCAGGTCATCCTTGATAGCGCGCCTATCCGGCTCGAAAGGCGACCGGCTATTGACACTTGCTGAATTAGTCGGATGATACGTGGGTCTAGGTTTGTTGATCGAGAGATCAACGACATGGGAATGCGGTGCGACTTAGCGCAAAAACTAAGCCAAATCCGCAACTGCGCCCGCAACTGTAGGCGGCGAGTTCTTTTCCACAAAGCCACTGGGCTGGTTTGCCCGGGAAGGCGGAAACAGAGCATCGACCCGCGAGTCAGGAGACCGGCCTAGACAGTCATCCATCCGGCATGCGGTGCGCGCGTTTGGGGCGGTTTTTTCGCTGCGATGACAGTGAGCAATTCTGTCTCGCGGGGAGAGGACCGCTATGATTAAACGCGTCAAAAATCCTGATTTTCTTGACAGACCTGCGAGACCCTCCTCCTGGGTGGCGGCGCTCGTATTATTTGCGAGCGATGGATATGCCGCCGACCTTTCGCCGCCATCGCTTGCGAATGCGCGAGCGCCTGTCGAGGACTATGACTGGACCGGCTTCTATGTCGGCGGCCACATTGGACTGGCAGCGGGACGCGCGCGCATTGCGGCGGATGCATTGGGCGGCGGCGCACCGGTCGCCGGATCATTCAGCCTTTATCGTTCGCCGAATGCCTTCACCGAAGGCGGCAGCTTTTTCGAGGGTGCGCAATTTGGCTTTAACTATATGGCCTCGAATAGAATCGTGCTCGGCATCGAGGCCGACGGCTCGTTCCCCGCCTTTCCCGATCCTGATGGACTGACCATCGGCGGGATCGCGAATTTCGTCTCGCCCACGCTCGGCAGTGTGAGCCTGAGCGAGATCGCGCTCGCATCCGGCACGCAACGCGGTACGCAGCTACACGAGCCGATCGGGCGTGAGCGTCAATATCGAGCAGCAGCTGACGGACACGGTCGGCGCCTTTTTCCGCGCTGGCTGGGCCGACGGCCATGTCGAGCCCTGGGACGTCACCGACATCGACCGCACCGTCTCCGGCGGTGTCTCGGTCAACGGCACACCATGGGGCCGGCCGGACGACGCGATTGGTATCGTGGGCCTCGTCAACGCCCTCGCGCCCGTGCATGCGGCCTTCCTCAATGCCGGCGGACTCGGGATTCTTACGGGCGAAGGTCGGCTGAACTATCGCACCGAGAAAATCTTCGAGGCTTATTACAGTTACGCGCTGACGGACTCGACGCGGCTCACCTTCGACTTTCAGTATTTAGCGAACCCGGCCTACAACGCCGACCGCGGGCCGGTGAACATCTTCGCCGCCCGTGCGCATCGGCAGTTTTAGCGAAACGGACGTCATGCTCAAATACCTGAAACTCGCCGTCGACGACGCATCGGCCGCTTCGCGCACAAGAATTGTTTCGCTCTATGCCTTCCTGCTGGCGATCAACGGCATGGCCTGGACATGGGCCATCCTCGCACTTTCCGACCGGCCAACGCTGCTCGGCACCGCCTTGCTGGCCTATGTGCTAGGCCTTCGACACGCCGTCGATGCCGATCACATCGCGACCATCGATAATGTCGTGCGTAAATTGATGCAGGACGGTAAGCGTCCACTTGCCGTCGGGCTGTTCTTCTCGCTTGGACATTCGCTTTCGATTGCACTGGTCATTGTGGCTATCGCGGCCGCCGCGTTCGCAATGCAAGGTCAATTTCAGGACTTCAAGGCGGTGGGCAGCATCATCGGGACGGGGGCGTCCGCATTCTTCTTGCTGACGATCGCCGCCATCAATCTTGTGATCTTACGAAGTGTCTGGCGCAGCTTTCAGCGGGCGCGGCGAGGAGAGAACGTTGGCGAGCAAGAGCTCGATCTGCCGCTCGCCGGTCGCGGATTGCTGCCCCGGATACTGCGACCGTTGTTCCGAATGGTGACGGCAAGCTGGCACATGTTCGCGATCGGCCTGCTATTTGGCCTTGGCTTCGATACCGCAACCGAAATCTCTCTCTTCACGGTGGCTGCCGGACAGGCGTCGGGCGGGCTCAGCCTTGGCACTGTGATGATCTTTCCAGCTCTCTTCACGGCCGGTATGACGGTCGTCGACACCACTGACAGCGTCCTGATGGTCGGGGCGTATGGCTGGGCATTTCTCAATCCGATCAGGAAGATTTGGTACAACCTGACCATCACGGCCATGTCTGTCGTGGTGGCGCTAATGATCGGCGGGATCGAGGCGCTTGGCCTGATCGCCGCCAAGCTCGAACTTGACGGAGCTTTCTGGAGCGTGATCGCCGATCTCAACGCAAGCCTCGCGAACTTCGGTTACCTCGTTGTTGGCGTCTTCCTGGTCAGCTGGGCACTCTCGTTTGCCATTTATCGCTGGGTCGCACAGCCACTTGAACAGTGACCATGCATCGTCAAACGCGATGCGAAGCGGTGTACGACGCACGAATTCGATGCACAGGAGCTACCGTGGCGACCTACACACACGTTCCCGACGACGAACTGCGCGCCTTTGTCGCTCACTACGATCTCGGTGTGGTGGCGTCCTGCAAGGGGATAGCAGAGGGAGTCGAAAATTCTAACTATCTCCTGCGTACCGACCGCGGCGCCTACCTCCTGACGCTCTACGAGAAGCGCGTAGCCCCGGCAGACCTCCCGTTTTTCTTCGGCCTGATGGAACATCTAACGCGCAGCGGTATCACCTGCCCGGTACCCGTACGTGCGCGCGACGGCCAAGCATTGCACCAGCTCTGCGGCCGGCTTGCGGCGATCGTAACCTTCGTCGACGGCATATCGCCGCATCGCATAGAACCGCACCACTGCGCTGAGATCGGCCGCACGCTGGCCAAGCTACACTTGGCCAGCATAAATTTTGCCATGACACGGCCCAATCGTCTGTCGGTCATCGGCTGGCGATCGCTCTACAGCGTTTGTCGCGAGCATGCGGACCAAGTGTGTTTCGGTATTGCCGATGAACTGGCCGAAGAACTCGAATTGCTTGAGGCTGAGTGGCCGAGAAATCTACCGGAGGGGATCATTCACGCAGATCTATTCCCCGACAATGTCCTATTTCGCGGCAGCCAGGTATCAGGCGTTGTTGACTTTTACTTCGCCTGCAATGACTTCCTCGCCTATGACATAGCAATTTGCATCAACGCTTGGTGTTTTGAACACGATGGCGCCTTCAACGTTACGAAAGCTATGCTGCTTCTTTCTAACTACCGCTCCGTGCGACCGATGGGTGCGGACGAGATCGACGCACTTCCGCTCCTTGCTCGCGGAAGCGCGTTACGCTTTCTTCTCACTCGGCTCCACGACTCCCTTAACCCTACACCGGGCGCCCTAGTACGACCGCGTGATCCGCTCGAGTACGTCCAGAAGCTTCGCTTCCATCGTCGAACCGATAGCCCGACTACTTATGGACTTGGCTGAATGAAATGAAGGGTGCGAAGCTATTCACGCAGCGGAACCAGAACCCGTGTCAGGTCAAGCACACATGAAGGGCGCCGATGTCGATCTCCGTCAAACGAGAACAGCAATCTGAAGCTGCGTCAGCTAACAATCGGCATACTGCGGATAGTCGAATGCGCTTCAAGGATTCGGAACACGCAATGTGTGCAGCGTTCTGTAAAGACAGAGATAGGCGCGTCGCGACGGATCCAGTCGCTGCAGAATGTTGCCGTTCGCGCCGTCGCGCTCCCTGAGCGACAATTGATATCCTTGGAGACGTTGAATGCGAGAAACCTTGCTGTGGCTGGTCCGGCATGCGGTTGTCGAGAGCATCGCAGGAACGATCCATGATTGGGACGCTCCGGCCGATCTCCGCGACCGGACCCAACTGGACGCGTTGCGACGGCATCTCCCTCAGGATGCCTTGAGCTACGCGAGTCCGTCGAGGCGGACGGTCGAAACGGCACGCGCCCTGGAGCTCGATCCGACCCTGGTGCGCGAATTCCAGGAGCAGGATTTCGGGGCTTGGACTGGGCAGCGCCACGACGAGCTCGCGGCCATCGGCGGCGAAGGATACGCAAAGTTCTGGAGCGATCCGGCCCATTCGCGACCACCGTGCGGTGAAAGCTTTCAGGATCAGATCGTAAGGGTTCGACGGGGCCTCGGCCAGGTCAAGGCGGGCGCAGCAACTCTTGTGGTTCATTCCGGTACTATCCGCGCTACCCTATGCGTTGCGCTCGATCTTACCCCCAAGGCCGCCCTGCGCTTTGTCATCGATCCGCTCTCCCTCACCCGGCTCGACCGGCTGTCGAACGGATGGCGGGTAGTTTCGGTCAATCAGAACGTTGCTTGAGCAGTTCCGCCGCAGCGCCGATCATTGCGCCGACCAGTGGAAATATTGAAGTATCCGGAGCACGCGGACAACATTTTCGGGTCTGGCGCCGTCGGAATGCTGCATGAGCGGTCGCACCAGGAAGGCGACCGCGGCCCGAAATCGGCGAGTCATCTACGCGCAATGGGAGGTTCCGGAAAACGCCTCAGGCATACGATCATTCGACCGCAAAGAGACGGCCTGCTTGGCCGCGTCATCGAAGTCGCGACCGATCCGGTCGGGGAGATCAACCGGGCCACGGCGCTCGATGACCACATGCTGCGGAAACAGGCGCCAGCGACCGAGGTTCCTGCCTTTTAGACTAGATGCCAAGCCGGTCCTATCGCGGGCCCCTCAACCGTAGTGACAACGGACCGCCTTTGCGGTGTTCTCGTCCCCGTCCGTCCGTTCAGTATGGCAAGACCCAGTCTAGACGGTTACGCGGACGCCCAGTCGGCGCAGCTCCTGCAACTGATCTATGGTCGCGTCCTGCGGTGCGGTCACGTGGACATTGACCCCCTCGCCTTTGACCTCGACTCTGATCCAATTGCACAGCGAGACATAGTCCGGCAAGGTTGCGTGCTTTTTGGATTCGCGAACATCGTTGTCGTAGATCGCGACACGCCAAGTCATTCATTGGCTCCTCTTCCCAGCCCATCTCTGAAGCCATAATTATTCAATTATTGCGAATCAGACAGAAGTCTAGCTTTAGACCGAGCGGATTATTCGACCAACCCAGTCGTACGATTCGGTGGCGACCCCTTCGTGGCTTCGCGTTCGATCATGACGCCAACGGCTTCAACATCTTCAAACATGCGTGGTTTTGCGACTTTGACGCGAACCCACGCGGCGCCGAAATCGTCCATTACCAGATCAGCGACCGCCTGCGCGAAGGCCTCAAGCAACTTAAAGCGATGTTCGCATAGCAGCGAGCGCAATCGGTCGCGCACGAGGCCGTAGTCGATTGTGTCGGCGATCTGGTCTGTGTTGCAGGCCCGCACGCGATGCACGCCCGCTTGAATGTCGATCACGACCGGCTGCGGATGGAGTAGCTCGCTTTCGTTGATGCCAATTATGGTCTGCCCGGTGAAGCCATCGAGAAAGATGATATCAAGCGCTTGCCCGTCGCTGAGCGGAACAACGGATGATTCAACAAACGAGCGCCGACGAAAGACGTTCAAGTTCGTTCCCCCCGATCACACAGATAGTAGGCCAATTCCGTTGCTATAGCATCAATAGCTACGTCGTGATCCTCCATCGGCACCGCATCTACGATTTGCAACTCAAACGCTGCAGCAACGATGAAGGGGCGTTTGCAAGCCGCATGGCAAGCGCGTAGCAGCTTGTCATAGTAGCCCCGGCCGTAACCAACGCGGCCACCGAATTTGTCAAATGCGACCCCGGGGGCCACGATGAGATCGAGGTCTTTTGGCGAAAAGCGGGCGCAGAGATTCGGATTAGGTTCCATGATGCCCCAGACGCCGGGCACAAGTTCAGTAGGTATGTCCTTGACAAGAAAAAGGTCAATCTCATTGGTCGTCCGATTGATCTTGGGCAGCACTAGCTCTTGTTTGTCGCGTAACACCTTGTGAAGAAGTGGTTGCGTTTCGATCTCAGAACCGAAGCCGCAATAGGCCATGACGAAGCGGGCGACCAGGTACTCAGCCGTACCGGTGACCCTTGCTAGAGCCACCTGCCCGTCTTCACGGCGAACTTCGGCCGAGAGCGCATTTCGGCGTGACAATGTAGCTCGCCTTATGGCCGACTTCTCTGCAGCTTTCACTCTCCTGATCCTCGCGATTATCTTCGATGCTCCGTTCCACAGGGTCCGCCGGCATTTTCAGTTTGCACGTGAGACGGACGCGGCGCCAGTCTCAAAGGGCCTAACCGCGTTACGAGCGCCTTCGCTTCGTTCTCAGCGATTGCAAGCGCGCCCGCGGGCAACCGTTCCGCCGCAGCCATAAAATAGGGCTCGTAGATGTCCAATCGCTCAAGGCCCAGAGCGGCTACCTGCATGAACCGGTGTACGACGAGGCGTTGATGTCCGCAAGCGATACTGTGTTGCAATAGGCGCTCGGCGGCATCGACGTCGCCTCTCGAACGCAAGCTGAAGCGTGCTTCACGAGCTTCGTCTCGGCTCAGTTGCCAACCCCTTCCGGCTTTGAGCTCGCAGCGACCTCCTGCAGTTTTCACAATATGAGCTCCCCTTCATCCAGCACACAGGTTGCTGTCTTTCCGGTAGAAGATTGCCGCACCTGAAACGCATCGCACTTTCTCGGTCATGCGAAATCGCTGGGACGAGGACGGTGGCTTAACCATCTCGGACGCCTTGAGAGATAGTCGCCGCGCGCAGCGTATTCTGGATCAGCATCGCAATGGTCATCGGACCAACGCCGCCCGGGACCGGAGTGATCGCTGCAGCCACAGGGATGGCTTCATCGAATGCGACGTCGCCGACAAGATCGGTCTTCCCGCCGCCGTCCGACCCCGCTACGCGATTGATTCCTACGTCTATGACGATCGCACCCGGTTTGATCCAATCACCGCGGATCAGGCGAGGTTTCCCTACAGCGGCGACGAGAATATCAGCCGTCCGGCACAGACCCGCGAGATCAGCGGAACGGCTGTGCGCGACTGTTACCGTGGCGTTTGCCGCCAGAAGCAAGTGGGCCATTGGCTTGCCGACGATATTTGACCGGCCAACGACGACTGCGTTCAACCCCGAAAGATCGCTGCCAGCCACATCTTCCAAGAGCTTCATCGCGCCCGCAGGCGTGCAGGGAATGAAAGCGTCGGCAAACGAACCCGCGGCGATGCGGCCGACATTGAGATAGTGAAAGCCGTCAACGTCTTTCGCCGGTGAGATCGCCTGGATCACCGTTGCGGGGTCGACATGACTTGGCAATGGAAGTTGAACGAGAATGCCATGGATATTCGGGTCGGCATTGAGGTCGCCGATTAGCTTAAGGATCGTATCCGAAGAGGCGGTTCCGGGAAGCACGTGTGTGACCGAGTGAAACCCACATGCCTTGGCGGCGCGTCCCTTCGCAGCGACATATACTTTGCTGGCCGGATCATCACCGACGATCACGACCGCGATGCCCGGGGTAATGTCACGCAGCGCCTTAAGGCCCGCAGCACTTGTTTTGATCTCCGCCAGGATGTCGTCGGCCTTGCGTCGGCCGTCGATAGCCTTTGCGGAGAGGATCTTGCTAGAGTTTGCGGCATTCATGAGTACCTACAACTCCCGATCCAGCTGGAGATTACTGGGCCCGCGCGGGGAGGTAAGTCATTTTGCAGGCACAGCGGGCTATCGTGAGGACGCCAAGGCCCACGGCGGTACGGGGTTTTTATCAGTGCCACTTATCAATCTCCTTCGCACTTAACGCCTGCCGATGAGAGCAGGACCTCGTCCGTTGCGTACGTCGATGGTTCATTTTCGTCGCGCTTTAGCGACCCAATCGAGCGTCTTTTCCCAGCCGCCAAAGGGGAAGAAGTGCAAGTCGACCTGCCCGGTCGGTTCCGGATAGCTCATCTCGATGGCTTCAATGACATCGGCTGGATCTTTATCCGCCAGAACGTTAAACAGCCCCTTGCCTGAGTTCTTGAGAGCAGCAAGAGACGGCCCGATGCCGCACATGGCGGCAAACCTAACGAGCTTTGGCAATGAAGTGACACCGGCAAGGCCAAGGCGAACCGGAAGATCGGGGTTCTCTGACTGCAGCTTCTTGGCCCATAGGCCTATCGCAGCTCCGTCAAACGCGAATTGCGAGACGACATGTGGGCTAAGTCCCTTATCGCGGCAAAGCGCAACCTTGCGGCTCATCGCGTCGTTCAGCTCTGACTGCGATACCGCGGGATGGCCTTCAGGATAACCGCCGAGAAAGGCCACACCGATTGGGCTGTCAGCGAGCACCGGATGGGCCAGAAGATGAGCAGCCTCCGACAGAGGTCCCCACGCGATCAAAGGATTGCCGCCCACAAACAACGCCTCGGTCACGCCGTTGCGGGAATGGGACTCGATCTGGTGCACATAGTCCGCGATCGTCTCGAAATTTCGCGCACCAAGATGGGGGACCGGCACGTAGCCGAACTCCTTCAAGCGTTTTGCGGCCTCTACTTGTGCTGACAGCGGCTTGCCTTTGAGATGTGTCAGGAACACACGTGATCCAATCGGCAGTACGTGAGGATCGGGACTGAAGTTCCGGACGTGGTCGGATGCAAGCTCGATCGAAACAGCACCGTCGATTAGGCGGGGAGCTTCGACAGACACAGATTGAGCGGTCGTTGGTTCACGCATATGTTTTCCTTGGTGAAACGATCTATGTTGGCAGCGCCGAAGCGCCGGCTGCGATCACGGCGAACGGGAGCATGTCCGGGCCTCGCACCAGGTCCTCTGGTGTTTCGGCATCGAAAACCACCAAATCTCCGCGCTTGCCGACGGCAACCGAACCTACTTGTTCGGCGAGGCCCAGCGCCCTCGCAGCGTGGAGCGTAATGCCCGACAGCGCTTCGTACGGGGTCAACTGAAAGCAATCGACGGCGAGCCGGGCGGCAGTGAGGAGGTTGAGCTTACCCGCACCGTCTGGACCGCTTTCGCTGGACACGGCGAGATGGCCGCCGCATGCGCGGATTGCCGCGATGTCCGGCCGACGGCTGTCAAGATCGCTCAAGGCGATCTCAGGGACGAGCACCATTGTCGTGCCGGTACCTGCAATCGACCCCAGGCCGGTTTCATCCGACTGGCAGAGATAGGTTGCGGAACGCGAATAGAATGAGGCGGGAAGCGTTGCGCCAGCGCTATCAGCAAAACGGTCACATGCCACGCGGGAGGGCGTTTTTTTCCGATAGAATGCTTCAAGAATGGTGCTTGCTTGGTCAAGGTCGAGCCCCGCCGCTTCGTCGCAGAACACCTGGACGGCGTCGCAGCCCTGACTTTCTTGGATCTGCGGAAGGAGTCTCGTGACGATTGCCTCGAGGTGATCGCCGGGATCGGTGTCTTCAGGGATGAAGTGCCCGGCATAGAGTGTTGCCGTCGACAACGCACTTGTTCCTCCTTGCAACTGACGAATGAGTTGCGCAAGCCTTAGTTCTTCCTCTGGTGTTCGCCCGAATCCGGATTTCAGTTCGAACGTGGTCACGCCCGAGCGCATCAGCATAGCAAGCCGATCACGCGCGCAGTCGAGTAGTTCCGCGTCGCTGGTCGTAGCGGTCAACTCTGCAGTCTCATTGATGAGTCGACGGTAAGATCGGGCATCTTGTTGGGGGTTGGCTGTGGCGCCTTGCGCCCAAAGCAGCGTATTGTGGCAGCAGACAAAGCCTGGGAGCACCAAGCGGCCATCCATGGAAATAGATTGTACGTCATGCTTTTTTGCCGCGAAGTGAGTGGCTGGTCCAGCATAGGCAACACGTCCATCCGTAATCGCGACGACGGCGTCCTCAATGAGGCCGAACGGATCGTCCCCTTCGGAGATCATGGTCGCGAGGCGCAGGTCGCGCAGGATCACATTGCCATCCATCGTTAAATCTCGTCGAAATCGATGCGAATCCGTTTGGTCGTCGGGTGCGACAGGCAGGCAAGGGTAAGGCCTTCGTCGAGATCATCCTGCCGCAGCGTCCGCAGCACCCCCGGGCGTACGGAGGCGCCGCCTTTGGTCAGCTTGGAGATGCAGGAGGCGCAGGTACCCTCCTGGCAGGAAAACGGCACGTCAGCCCCGACCCGCAACAACGCTGCCAGGATGGTCTCGCCTGGCTCGGGGGCCACCGAGTATTCTTCGCCGCCGACCACGGCGACGATCCGCTCGCAAGGTCCCTCCTCCCCCGGTTCATTGGCGCCGGTCAACGGCAATCCAGGTTCATTTTCGTCGTCATTGAGGACGAGATCGAAACTCTCGCGGTGGATGTCTATCAACGCGATGCCCTCCTCGGTGAAAGCGCTTTCAGCCGTGTCCATGAAATCGTCAGGACCGCAGAGGAAGACGGCGAGCGCCGGGCCCACCGCCTTCCAACCGGGCAAATGCGCACCGATAAAGGGAGGATCGATCCGCCCACGCGCGCCCTGCCATGCCTCGCCCGCCCGCGACATGACATGAATAAGCGCACAAGTGTCCGAGTACTCGCGCGCGAGCGCGTCGACCTCGTCGCGCAGGATCACGGTATCAGGGGTCTTGTTACCGTAAACAATGGTGATGCGATGCCCTGCACCGAGGCTCAGTAGGTGCCGCGCGATAGACAAGATCGGCGCGATTCCAGATCCGCAGGCCAGCATCACGACATGGCGCGGCTGCTCGAAGTCGCGGAAGAAGCGCCCCCGCGGCACCTGTACCTCGATCGTTTGACCCTCGCTGACCTGATCAACGAGCCAAGGCGAAAGCCGCCCTTCAGGAATCTTCTTGACGGTGATACGCAGTGCCTGATGGTGGCCTGGCGTTGAGCTCAACGAATATTGGCGCGCGACGCGCTCGCCGGCCTTTTCGTTTTCCACGGTTAGAAACTGGCCGGGCTTATATTGGAATGCACCCTTGAGGTCCTGGGGCACGTCGAGCCAGAGGCTTGCCGCATCGTTGGCCTCGTTTTCCTTGCCGATCACTTTGAGATGGTAGGTGGTCATTGCTGTTTCCGGCTCTCAGTCTTCGTCGGTGAAGCCGAGGGAACTCTTGATTTCTTGCTTGAAAGGGTTGGACTTGGTCAACCGCACGCCGCAGCGGCATTGGTAGCGGTGCCCGCAAGGCTTGAAGATGCGTTCCACCTCGGCTTCGCGGGCGGTCTTGCGCGCCCGCGTCGCGGGGCCGATTATGTTGAGAGTCAGGACAGGCGCACAGCTCATCGAGCCACCGCAATCAATGCATATCAGTTCGAGGTCCTGTGCGGTTTTCAGGTCCACCATGACGTCGCGAGTTTGATCGCAATCGGCGCATCGGAACGTATAGACCGGCATCGTCGGCGCTCCTGTTCTGCTGGAAAAATCGCCGTCCTGCCGAAGCGGGACGGCGCAGTTTGGGAGGCGGATCAGGCGGCCTTCTTCGTCACGTAGTCCTTGACAAGCGAAACGGCAGCGTTGGCGTCCATGCCGTACTGAATACCGATCTGGCGTCCGAGGCCGACGTTCGCGGCGGCGCCACCGAACATCAGCAGGTATTTGTCGCCCTTGCCTTGCTCATCGAGCATCTCCTTAACCCTCTTGACATACACGGAGGAGGAGTTGGTCATCACGGACATGCCGATGGCCACAGCATTCTCCTTCTCGGCCATCTCGATGAACTGCTCGGGCTTCACGTTTTTACCCATGTCTATGACTTTGAAACCGTTTGCCTTGAGCATCAGGCAGACGAGGTTCTTGCCGATGTCCTGAGTGTTGCCGCGCACCAGGCCGACCACGACAGTGCCGGTCGGGCCGCCGCCGTCGCCGCCAGCGGATTCGAGTAGCGGCGTGAGGATCGGCATCGCCTTGTCCATCGTCTTGGCCGCCTTCAGCATGTCGGTGACGAACCGCTCGTTGCGTTCGTACATGTCGCCGACAATCTTCATGCCGAGAGACAGCCCGTCGAAAACGATTTCTTGGGCCGTCATGCCGCGCTCGAGCCCCTTCTTGGTCCACTCGATCGCCTTGTCGCCGTCGTACTCCATGATCGCTTCGACAAGCTTTTCATTCACTTCCTGCTGCGGGGTCAGATCGTCGTGATGCGTCTTTATCTCGGCGATCTGCGTGTCGCCGGCAGCAGTTGATGAGCGCTTGCCCGGATGCTTCGGGTGGCCGGCGAGATACACGTTGGACAAGTCGCCGAGCGCTTGGACATCCATCGGATATTTGATTTCGGCACACTGCTGGATCATCGCGTGCAAGTTTTCGTCCGAGATGTTCCAGTCGATGTCGCAACCGGGCATGACCACAAGGCCGCCATTATAGCCGACCTCTGCTGCCAGCTTTTTGACCTCGTTGCGCACTTCCTGCGTCGAGCCGTGCATCAAGGTAGAGAAAGGAGACAGCGTTCCCATCAGCGAAAGCTGACCGCCGATCGCCTGCTTGGCCTTGTCCATGCCCGGATACATGTCGCCATTGAAGTTCATGGTGCCGCTGCCCGCGATGTCTCGCCAGATCGGCTGCGTGAATGTGCAGGTATGCGTGAAGCCGATGCCGCCTAGTTCCTTGTGGATGTATTCGAACAGGCGCTTCTGGTATGGCAGGCCGTGCTTGCGAAAGACTTCCGGTGGCAGAATGTCCGACGAATTGAAAGGGTCGAGGATATTGCAGACGTCGATACCCGACTCGAACATCAACCGACAAACATTCTTGACAATGTCTAGGGCCAGTTCAGTCACCTCATCCGCATAGTCCGGATCTTCGTTCAGAAAGGTGAGGAACTCAGATGAACCAGTCATCAACTGCGCCGTGGTGATAGGTCCGCCGACCGGCGTGGGAATGACGTGCGTATCCTTGTATCCGAGGCGAATAAATTCCTTCGCCTCCTTCATGATCTGAAGCACGCGATCGGATGGTTTGAACCCTTCCTTCTCGTACTTCTCCTTGTAACGATAGAACGCCTCCTTGGTCGGTGTAGGGTGCTTGACCAGTGACGGTTGCGCATGCGGCAGATAGTCGAGCTCACACCCTTCTACGCATTCGACGGGAGTGAAGAGATCCGTGCCGGCGATGACGACATCGCCGCCAAATTTTTGCTGTGCCTTGTGCTTGGCCTGCGCGGAGGCCACACCGTCGCGAAGCGCGGTGTCAACCGTAATGCCGCCCTCCTTGATGCCTCGAACCATCAACAGCGGAAGGCACGGTACTTGATCCGGCAGGGCTTGCATCGTGACCGCAGCGAACATGCGCTCGCGGCTGGTCATTTTACTTGGGGTAGCCATGTTAATCCTCCTCTTGCTGTTGATCTTCGGTTCAGTTTGGACCCAGCCGCTGCCGCGATGGGCGGGATTGCGGGCACACTCCCCTTCGCGAATCCAAAGGCGATGGGGAATTCCTCCTGCGTGATCGCCGGTAGCGCGGCGCCAAGCGCGGTTTGTCTTGCCTTGTCGATGAGGGAGCGAACGGGTCCAATGTCGCGAAGCGTGACCAGATCCTCTCTAGTGAGCGCTCGCACGAAGGCGGCTCCGAAGGTATTGGCCGTAAGCGAGGCGGCGGACGTGATGTTGTCGATTGGCGCGGCGATCGCCGGCATCGCCACCGCGATTTCGGTGGCGAGCAAGGCTAGTGTAGCCTTGTTGCCCTCGCGGACGGCCTCGCCGACCGCGGCAAGATTGATCGGCCCGTGAAGAATCGTCGCGGACGGAATTTCTCGCCGGACTTCGGGCAGGATCATGTTCTTTGCGTAGAAATCGAGATTGAGCATCTCAACATCGAGGCCAGCAAGATCGTTGACAATCGAGCGCACCGCGCCGCAAGAATGCAAGCAGATCGCAGCGTTTGTCATGCGGCGCAGCCGCGCGAACAGTGTCTGCATGCGCGGGTAGACGAAGGTCCGGAAATCGAGATCCGACAAGTACATACCCGACTGGAAGCCGAGATCGTCGCCGTAGACGATCACGTCGGGATCCGACGGCAGAGCGGCGAGTACGGTCTTATAGCTCTGCTCGATGGTTTCTGTGGCCCAGTCGAGCGTTGCTGAGGCAATGCGCCAGTTGCCGGTGAGATCGTCGAGAAACTGCCAGGCGTTGCGTAAGGCAAAGCAGGTGTCGAGAAGCCCTGGACACGGCGCATCGAGCACAACCAGGAGGTCGGTGCGCGCAGGATCGGGGATCTGGAGGTGGGTGGGCAGGACCGGTCGCGGATGGCGCGATATGTCCTTCCATTCGGCCGCCTGAAGCGGGTGCTGGAAGGGCGCAGGAAAGCCGTCGGTGAACAGCCAACCGACACCATATGCGTCCACGAACGCCTCGTCGCTCTCGTCACGGGGAGCGTGAAGAAAACCGACGCGCTGGAAGTCAGCTCCCAGGCGCGCGCAGTCAGACGCCGCGAGCGCCGCGGTGTTGTAAATCGGATTGGCGACATACGCACCAGATGGCGCACCCAGAGCGGCCAGCCGAACGCCGGTCAGTGACGTGGTCCCGATATCGACCGCTATCCGACCCGAAACGATCTCGCTGGCCCGTTGTCGCCAGTTGGTGCTCATGCAGCCGCCGTAAGCTTGAACATCTTGAGTAGTGCGTGCCCTTGCGGGAGACTGTGTCCGTCGATCTCCTGTGCTGCGAACCCAAGAAACACCTCGGCACTGCCGAGAGCGTGCGCCGCCACGCGGCATTTCTCGATGATTCCGTAGTGGAGGAAGTCGCCGCCCGCCATCCGCGTGCAAACGAGCGCGGTAGCCAGCGACAGATTGACCCATTCCCGGCCGAGGCTAGACAACCCCGTCCACTGCGGAAAGCAGTTGGAGAACGCGCAGCCCGCTGGATAGCCGAAGCGTTGACGCACCGCCTCGATGGCACGTATGGCGATACCGACCGAGGGCGCATCCATGACGCCGACGTCGACAATCGGCACGTCGACGCCAATCTCATCGAGCATCGGACGAAAATGGCTTTCGATCATGTTGCAGGAGCCTTCGGGTGTGGGGTCACTCACATCGTTGGCAAGAATCATCACGCCGGCTGGTCGGTGCCGATTGAGCGCCTCCAATTCCTGGTCTTCGGTATCTTCATTGAGGGATGCGAAGACACAGCGATCGAGGACACCAAGCTTTGCCGCTTCCGCGAGGCCGGCGATGCGCACCTCCGCTTCTGTAGCGTTTAGAAGCAATGGCAGGCGGGTCCTCTCCGCTACAAAACGTATGAACTTGGCAAAAGCGTCTGGGTCGGAACCAATTACGTCGAAGGCCATCTGGACGCCGTACTGCTCGGCGAGGCCATTGACGCGCTCAATCAGTCCGACCGCCTTTTGCTCATCAAATATGCCTTTGGTGGCATCGCTGATCAGGGAATGGTTGTCGTAAAAGATGCTGCCGACAATAAGTCCGGTATGCGAACCAAGCGGTCCGCCGATTGTGCCGTTGCCAATTTGCAACGTCCTAGCCTGCGCCACGCGCAATCTCCTTAAACGTTCGCCTCGACGGAACCCGGGTCATTGGATGCCCAAGTATTTCCAAGAAAATAGACTAACCTGTCTGTCTAATTTTGCAAGCGCCTTCGGCAATATTTATTGAATTTTTGACTTTGCGACCCATATGATAGAAGGCCCCAGGGCAAATTGGCATGTTGCAGTGCAGCTCGTCCGGTTGTACCGGTAGGTCCGTGAGCGGCGGTGCATTGATCGAAACGTGAGTTCGATGAGAGAAGACACTGGATTTGAAAAAGCAAAAGCAAAGCGAATGCGGCGCCAGCAATCCAGCGCTCGCAGCCGGATCCTGAACTCGGCTTATGACTTGTTTTCGCGGCAGGGTGTCGCTCAGGTCGGAATCGACACGATCATTGCCGAATCTGGATGCGCGAAGGCGAGCCTCTACAATAATTTCTCCTCCAAGGAAGAGCTGGCTATAGCTTTCCTGGAGCGGCGCGAACTGATCTGGACGCGCGGGTGGCTGGAGGAGGAGGTTCGGCGGCGTACCGCTAATCCGGAGGGGCGATTGCTCGCAATCTTTGAACTGTTTGATGAATGGTTCAAGAAGAAGAACTTCGAAGGGTGCTCGTTCATCAATGTGCTGCTAGAGTCCGAGTTCGACAGTCCGATCCACCGCGCCGCAGCACTTCACCTTACCAATATCCGCTCCATCCTGCGCGGCTTTGCGATCGACGCCAATCTTGAGGATGTCGACGGTTTCGCTCAATCCTGGCACATCCTCATGAAAGGCAGCATCGTCGCCGCCGGCGAGGGGAATCTGGACGCAGCCAAAGACGCAGCCAAAGCCGGGCGGCTGGTTCTTGCCAATTGGCCGCGTCGTGCGTCGAAGCGGTGATGAGGGCTATCAGACCGTTCTGTCTATTAACGGTTTCCCCTGTTGAGGATTGGGATTCCCTTGTTCAGGGTTCGCGCATGGGCGCGTTGCGATTAGATTAAAAGGAGAAGCGGAAGAGTTCAGCTCGTTCCGCAACCGTGAGCGGCGAGACACATCCAGAGATGCCGCTTGATGAAGACCTCCGGGATGGCGGGTGTGCCGGAGAACCGCGGGCCAGGAGACTTGCCCCGAAATCATTATCCGGATACGGGGTGATTCCGGGACTGTCCATGGCAGCGGTGATATCCATTCATCGCTGACCGGCACTAGGTCCCTCGGCAAAACATGCGGCTGCGGCTAGTCTTGACCGAGGTTAAGATAGTGAACCGGCGAGCGACACTGAAAGCAACGCGTTCTACGTGCGAGCGAATTCTTGCGCCAGCCTACCAACTGTTCATGGGGCGAGGCATCGCACAGGTTGGCATCGACGCCGTCGTTGCGGACTCAGGTTGTGCCAAGGCGAGCCTTTACAGCTAAGGAGCTGGCTTCTTTGGAACAGCGCGAGGCCCTTTGGACGCGGGGTGGTTGGAAGAGGAGGTCAGGCGCTGGACAGCCGATCCTGAGGGCCGCTTAATTGCAATCTTCGATCTGTTAGACGAATGGTTTCACAAGAAGGACTTTGAAGGCTGGTTCGGTCATCAGCGTCCTTCTTGAATCGGAATACAACAGCCGTGGGCACCGCGCTGCAGCGCGTCATCTAAGAAACGTTCTGGCCGTTATTGGAGGATTTGCCATGGACGCTGGGCTGGATGACGGCGCGGGCTTTGCCGAGGTCCCGCACATCCTCGTGAAAGGAGCATCATCAGTGCTGGCGAAGGCAATCGCAACGCTGCGAAGTCGGCGCTGCGCGCGGGCCAGACGATTCTGAGGACGTGGCCGCGACTTATCCAGTTGCCCCCCGTCCAGCTACGGCGGACGCGGTTGACACCACGCGCGAGCCATTCGGGCCCGTGGCTTCGCCCCGGACCCTTTGTTGTCGTTCGGTTGGCTTCTCGCACCGCGCACAGCAAGATCGACCACAAACCAACGCCACTCCTCGGCCCTTCCACGTCCTCTCCAATGCCCGAACCTGCACTAGCGGTGGTGCCTCGTATGACCCTTCAACCGCCTGGTCGATTTAGCAAAGGCTCATCAGTCGTTGGATGAAACGTGGTCATTGGGTGACGGCTTATCGGCATTCCTGCTGATCAAATGACGGCCGCGCGGTGGCAAACGTTGCAAGACGAATGCCAATGCAATCAGGACGGTCGCCCCAACAATTGCAACCTGGATAAGCTGGAGAAGATGGCTGGAATCGGCGTATGCGATCAAAGGAATAGCGCCGGCAGGCGGATGAGTGATGCCGAGCGACATCATCACGACGAGCGAGAACGCGACCGCCAGCGCGGTCGCCCACACTGTGCCCGGACATTGGGACATCGCGAGGAAGCCGACCGCGGCCGCGATCGAATAGCTACCGAGCACGCTAAGCGGCTGAGCGAAAGCAGC
The DNA here is from genome assembly GCF_049949265.1 of Bradyrhizobium genosp. P. Taxonomy (NCBI): domain Bacteria; kingdom Pseudomonadati; phylum Pseudomonadota; class Alphaproteobacteria; order Hyphomicrobiales; family Nitrobacteraceae; genus Bradyrhizobium; species Bradyrhizobium genosp. P. The sequence continues at coordinate 8,897,657 of NZ_CP188195.1, forward strand.
GTGAGGGTAACCAAAGACGAGAATCGCGCTTGCGCCAAAGGGCGCGATCAGCAATGGCAGCCCCGTCGGTTCGAGCAAGCCTCCCAGAACGGCGATGCCAACAAAGGCGCCGAATCCAGCCTTCAATGTCTGAACCGCACCGACGGGTTCACGCCGCCAGAAGGACACCGGAATGATTTGCTGGCTCTGACCGCGGCGGTTCATTACTGCACCAGGATGATCTGAATGTCGGCCACGTTGGTGCCGGTAGCACCCGTCAGCAATAGATCGCCAGAGCAGGCCAGCGCAGGATAGGCATCGTTGTCGGCGAGATGTCGATCCGGATCGCATCCTTGGTGCCGCATCCAACTGAGCGATCCGGCATCTACAATCGCTCCCGCAGCATCACACGGGCCATCGCGGCCATCTGTGCCAGCGCTTAAGAAAACCCAGTCCCGGGGGATCGGCTGTTGCTCGTTCAACCGCGCAAACCGCATCGCGAGTTCCTGGTTACGTCCGCCTTTGCCGGGGCCCTTCACTTCGACTGTCGTCTCTCCGCCGCAGATCAAGGCTATTGGCCGATTGCTGGCCGCGGCTGCGCTCGCCATCGTGTGCAATTTGATGGCAGCTTTGTTGACATCACCCGCGAGCCAATCACACCCAAGCACAACAGTGCCGCAGGTCTCGCGCGCTCTTGCCATGACGGCTTGGAGGGACAAGCGATTGCTTCCGACGAGAATGTTGTCGACGTGGTCGAATGCGTTCGCGTCGTGCCGGCCGTCTATTGCGCCGCGGAGATAGGACTCCATGATCTGAGGTAACTCGTCGAGCAGGCCGTATTTTTCGAGAACGCAATGCGCCTGCTCCGGGGCGACCCGGGCGGCAACGGTCGGGCCGCTGGCTATCTTCGCCATGTCATCGTCCGGTACATCCGAAAGGATAAGGCCAAGCACCTGAGCGGGACGAGCGCGCATGGCCAGACCGCCGCCCTTCAGCCGTGAAAAGATGGGGCGGACAGCGTTGATTTCAGTGATATCGGCCCCGCAGCAGATCAAGGCCTTGTGTAGCTTGATTTTGTCTTCGAGAGTTATGCCCGGCCAGGGAGCGCAAAGAAGCGACGAGCCGCCGCCGCTGACCAAAACCAGCACGAGATCCCCTTCCCTCGCGGCCATCGCGGCGCGCTCGATTGCGAGCGCGCCAGCAAGCCCGTCATGATCGGGAATCGGATGTCCAGCGCCGATGACGACGAGACCAGGATGTTGGACAGCATTCTCATGGTTGGTCAGCGCAATCGCCTGACCGAGTTTGCCGCGAGCAAATGGCAATGCGGCTGCAGCCATTGGCACGGCGGCCTTTCCCAAGGCGAGGACGATAACGCGATCGGCGCGATCAATGCTGTCAGAATAACGATCCAGGGCTGCAGAAACCGCGCGCCGCGGATCGGCGGCTGCGACACCTTCACGAAACAACGCCACCGCTTCGGCGCGCAGACGTTCGATCGCGCTCGGGACGTATCCGGGTATCATCTCTAGGTTATCCGATCGGGCGGCTCTCGGCCCTCATAAAACGCCGTCAGGTTCTGTAGAACTTTCATACCCATAGCGACGCGGGTTTCTTCGGTCGCGCTGCCCAGATGCGGCAGGAGGACAACATTGTGTAGTGCCTTGAGGCGCTCCGGAATCCTGGCCTCGTTGGCGAAGACATCGAGGCCGGCACCGGCAATGCATCCATTTTCCAGGGCGTCGATCAGCGCGCCTTCGTCGACGACATCACCACGTGCGGTATTGATGAAGAAGCTATGTGGTCGCATCTCCGCGATTCTTGTCCGGTCTATCAGGCCACGATTTTTGTCGCCGCCTGGACAGTGCAACGACACGACGTCAGCGCTCGCCAGCAACTCCTCCAAAGTATCGCACTGCCGCGCGCGAAACGAGCGGAGCTCAGCATCATCAACGCGCGAACGATTGTGGAAAATGATGGACATCCCGAAGCCGAAATGAGCACGACGTGCAGTCGCGCGCCCTATCCTGCCCATACCAACGATCCCCAGGGTCCGACCGGTCACTTTGCGGCCGATCATGTGGGTCGGACACCATCCTTTCCAAACTCCGGCGCGCAGCTCCCTTTCGCCCTGGCCGGCGCGTCGCGCTACCATCAACATCAAGGTGATCGCGAGATCTGCGGTGCAGTCGGTCAGTACCCCCGGAGTGTTGGTGACAGTGATGCCGTGTTCACGTGCCGAGTCGATTGCAATATGATTATACCCGACACCGAAATTGCCAATAAATCTGGCGCGGATACCGCCTTTCAAGATCTCCTCGGGTAATTCGTCACCGACTGTCGTCAGCACTGCATCGAAGTCGCGCAACGACTCTGCTAGTTCCTGCCTCGTCATCCGGTGGTCATCGTGATTCAGCCGGGCATTAAAGCGCTCCGCTAATAGGCGCTCGACTGGTTCCGGCCAGCGACGAGTCACGATTACGCGCGGGCCCATTTCCTACGCTGCTCGCTTGCATTGACTGAGAACGCTTGCCACGATCGGACCGAACGTGGCTGGCGTCGGTACGATGGTCGCGCCCGCATCTTTGAGTACTTCGACCTTTTCCTGGGCAGACTCGCCAAACGCTGAGATGATTGCGCCGGCATGCCCCATACGGCGACCTTTCGGCGCCGAGAGACCGGCGATGTAAGCGATCAAAGGCTTCGTCATATTCTCGCGTGCCCATTGCGCCGCCTCGACTTCCTGCTGACCGCCGATTTCACCAATCATCACGACAGCATCGGTGTCGGTGTCTTCCTGGAAACGCTCGAGGACGTCGCGGAACGACGATCCATTGATTGGATCTCCGCCGATCCCCACGCTGGTTGAGACGCCGATACCGACCGCCTTCATCTGCGATGCGGCCTCATAGCCGAGCGTGCCAGAACGGCCGACGATGCCGACGCGCCCGGGCAAATAGATCGCGCCTGGCATGATGCCCATCAGTGCAAGCCCAGGCGAAATAATGCCCGCGCAGTTGGGCCCCACGAGGAGCATGCGATCGTTGAAGCGGTAACGCCGCATGTAACGCTTCACCCGCATCATGTCCTGCGCTGGGATGCCGTCGGTAATGCAGACACAGAGGCGGACGCCTGCGTCAGCGGCCTCCATGATCGAGTCTGCTGCAAAGGGCGGCGGCACGAAAATGATGCTGGCATCCGCACCGGTCTCGCGTACAGCGCCTTTGACGGTATTGAATACCGGAAGGCCTAGATGGGTCTGCCCCCCCTTGCCGGGCGTAATACCGCCGACGACCTTTGTGCCGTAGCTCATCATGTCCTGCGCATGGAAGCTCCCGATTTTGCCGGTAAAGCCTTGTATGATGACGCGCGTATTTTCGTTGAGGAGTATCGCCATCTTGTTCCCCTAGCTCACTTTTTTGAGGCCGTTAGCTCGCCAAGCCTCGACCACGCGATCAGCGGCCTCCGAGAGCGTATCTGCCACGAGGACATTTTCGCCGGACTCGGCGAGAATGCGTCGGCCTTCAATGACATTGGTTCCAGCGAGCCGTACGACAAGCGGAAGTTTGATTCGGACCTCCCGAATCGCTTTGACCACGCCTTCGGCGACCCAGTCGCAACGATTGATCCCGGCAAAAATGTTGACGAGGATCGCCTCGACATTCTTGTCGGCGAGCACGGCGCGAAACGACTTTGCTACGCGCTCAGGCGTCGCGCCGCCACCGATGTCGAGAAAATTCGCTGGCTCGCCGCCCGCCATTTTGATCATGTCCATTGTGGCCATGGCAAGCCCTGCACCGTTGATGATGCAGCCGATTTTGCCGTCGAGGCCGACATAGGAGAGGCCGCGATCACTGGCGAAGGTCTCGCGCGGATCCTCCTGTGATTTGTCCCGCAGCTCGGAGATTTCGGGCCGTCGGAACAACGCGTTCTCGTCAAACGACATTTTGGCATCGAGCGCCAACAGGCGTCCGTCGATGGTGACAACCAGGGGATTGATTTCCAGCATCGACGCATCATAGTCACGGAAGACGCGATAACATGCGAGCAAGGTTTCGGTCGCCTTGCCGATTAAGCTGGTGTCGAGGCCGAGGCCGAAAGCGATCTCACGGGCCTGGAATCGTTGCATGCCGGCGCCTGGATCGACGGTCACGCGTATGATCGAATCGGGTTCGCGAGCCGCGATCTCTTCGATTTCCATGCCGCCGAAACCCGAAGCGACGATGGCGACCCGTTCCGCTTTGCGGTCAAGCACGATGCCAAGATAAAGTTCCTGCGCAATCTCCACGCCTTCCTCGACGTAGAGCCGAGACACCAGCCGGCCGCGGATGCCGGTCTGGTGGGTAACCAGCCTGCGACCGAGCATGGCTTCGGCCGCAGTGGCGACCTCGGTGTCGTTGTTGCAGATCCGGATGCCTCCGGCCTTACCGCGCGCACCCGAATGGATTTGCGCCTTGACCACCCAGCGCGAGCCGCCTAGCTCGTTCGCTCGATAGGTTGCCTGTTCAGGGCTGTAAGCGATGTCGCCGCGGGGGATTTGCACTCCGTAGCGAGTCAGCAGCTCCTTGGCTTGATATTCGTGGATGTCCATAGCCGCCCCCTCAGGTCGACGCAGACGCGCGGCGTTCGATCGCCTGATGCACTGCGATCACATTGCGCGCCATGCGTTCGGATGCGGCATCGATCATCTTTCCATCCAGGGCAGCAGCGCCCTTACCTTGCTGCTCGGCCTCCTTGAGCACTTCGATGATGCGGTGCGCGCGACTGACTTCCTTCGCAGCCGGAGAAAAGACGTCGTTGGCCAGCGCGATCTGAGACGGATGGATCGCCCACTTTCCCTCAATGCCGAGCGCCGCCGCTCGACGGGCTGCGGCGAGATAACCTTCAGGATCCGAGAAATCCCCAAAAGGCCCGTCGATTGCACGCAGACCGTTTGCGCGACAAGCAACCGTCATTCTCGACAGTGCGGCGTGCCACTGATCGCCAGGATAGTCGGGGTTGAGCCCACCGATGTTGACCGTACGCGCCCTGCAGCTTGCGGCATAATCAGCAACACCGAAATGAAGGGCCTCGAGGCGACCGGAAAAGCTCGCGATCGACTCGACGTTAGCCATACCAAGAGCGGTTTCGATCAGAGCTTCGAGCGCGACTTGTGACTTGAAACCCTTGGCCGCTTCGATTTGGCTGACGAGGACCTCAACCGTATAGATGTCAGCGGGGACGCCAACCTTGGGAATCAGGATCGTGTCGAAACGATCGCCCGCCTGCTCCATCAGGTCCACGACATCTCGATACATGTAGTGGGTATCGAGGCCGTTGATCCGAACCGAGACGGTCTTTCCCTTGGCGCGCCAATCGATATCGCGGAGCGCCTGGATGATGTTGTGACGCGCACGCTCCTTGTCAGGGGGGGCGACGGCGTCTTCAAGGTCTAGAAAGACGAAATCGGCGGCACTAATCGATGCTTTGTCGATCATTTCCGGATTGGAGCCCGGGACGGCGAGTTCACTACGCTGCAAGCGGAGCTTGCGCAGATGATGCTGGGTGTGGCTCATGATTGATCAACCTTCATGCTCTTACGCCGCTCTGGCAACCGTCGAAGCGCGACTACGCTGGAAATAGTCGACCGCCGCGCCGACCCCGGAGCCGGATTGGATGCGGACGCCACAATCAATGAGCGCCATCTCGACGGCCGACAGGGCGCCGCAAACCATCACATCATTCAGCCAACCAAGGTGGCCGATTCTGAACACCTTTCCCGCAACCTTGTTGAGGCCCACGCCGAGCGAAGTCTGGTATCTGTAATAGGCGCACTTTACGACCTCATCGCTGTTGATACCGTCCGGTACATGGATCGCGCTGACCGTGTCGGAATGCCACTTGGGGGTCTTTGCGCAGAGCCGAAGACCCCAGGCATTCACCGCGCTGCGCACACCTTCGGCTAACCGACGATGACGAATGAAAATCGCCTCCAATCCCTCATCGGCGATCAAGTCGAGCGAAGCACGCAAACCGCGCAGCAATTGCGTTGCCGGCGTATAAGGAAAATAACCAACGTCGTTTGCCTTGATCATATCCTCGAACGAGAAGAAGCATCGCCGGTGACCCCCGCTGCGGGCCGCGGCTAACGCTTTAGGGCTAACCGAAAGAAAGCCGAGACCGGCTGGGAGCATAAAGCCCTTCTGCGAGCCGCTGACCGCACAGTCGACGCCCCACTCCTGCTGACGGAAGTCGATCGAGCCGATCGAGGAGACGCCATCAACGAACAGCAACGCGGGATGTTTGGCTGCATCGAGCGCGGCGCGAACGCCCGCGACGTCACTCGTGACTCCGGTCGCTGTTTCATTGTGGGTCGCAAAGACAGCTTTAATACGATGGCTGGTATCGGCGGCAAGGCGTTCAGCGTAGAGTTCGAGGGGCACGCCGGTGCCCCACTCACAGTCGATGAGATCGACATCCAGTCCGAAGCGCTCAGCCATGTCGGCCCACAGAAGCGAGAATTGACCAAAGCGCGACATCAGAACGCGGTCGCCGGGCGCGAGAACGTTTTCGATCGCAGCTTCCCAAGCGCCGGTGCCCGAAGAAGGATAAATGAAAACGCGACCGGTCTCGTTCTTGAAGACGCGTTTGATGTCTTCGAACAATGGCTTGGTGAATTCCGGGAAATTCGGTGCACGCATGTCTTCCATGGGAAGATTCATGGCCTGGCGCACTTGCTCAGGAATATTGGTTGGCCCAGGAATGAAGAGATGATTGAAGCCTGCCATCATAGAAAGTCCTCCCGAAACATTGATTATACGTCGCTTCGATTTCCGATTTTGCGGCCCAGCCCAGCAACACCTTGATGGGTAGAAAGAGCGCGCATCCCGGGTGGGGCGCACCTACCCGAACGAACAGGTGGTGATGAATTCAGTCGCCTCTCGCTCGAATAGAGAGCCACCGCCATGGCACGATTGCGCACATCGAGCTTCGCGTAGAGGTTCTTTAGGTGATACTTCACCGTGTTCTCGGAGATGCCGGTACGCGCGGCGATCTGCAGGTTCGTCCAGCCGTCCGCCAGAACGCCCAATAGTTCGCGTTCACGCACGGTTAGCTGCGAAAGCGGTGTGTCGTTGATCTTGCTGACATCGATGAAGGGGATGCAGATTCGCCCATGCGCTACGGCGCGCAACGTCTCGAAGAGGATCGCGGAGTCGTCGAACTGAAGGCAGAAGCCCTGCGCACCCAGCCGAACAGCCTGTTTGACGAGAGCCACATCTTGGTCGTTGGAGAAAATGGTGATCCGCAGCTTGCGCCCTTGTTCCCGCAATATAGCGAGGATCTCCGGAGCATCCATGTCGGTGAGCTTCCAACCGATGAGCGCGACATCGAAATCCGGTTCGCCGGCCAGTTCCAAGAGCGCGGCGCCGCTCTGAACGCACCCGACGAGTAGGAAATGGCCATCGCGCTCGATCATTTCACGTAATCCCGCCACGATGAGCGGGTTCGGCTCGGCGACAAGCACCCGGATAGTCGGCTGCTTTGTCATAGCGGCTCTGCCTTTCGTTCGCTTCCCTCGTCAGCAGCGGTCTTGCGCCGCTCGGCTGCCACTCAGAAATAGTAATGATAGACTGCTCTGTCTACAACAATTTGGGCATCTCCGAGGACTTGTCGATAGTCCGTGGAGCCGAAAAAGCTACCTTGCGGTCATCCGGACGGAGCGGCGCCGCTCATTCTCACCGACTGTCCACACCGGTCGAAGGTTCGGTCGATCGCGGGTTTTACCTACAGTCTTATATAGACAGACCCGTCTAATCAATTTAGAGTGGCGAGTTGGAATGTTTCGAAAGAAAATAATGGGAGGATGATGTGACAGAAGTGAAGTCTGACATTGAGATTGCGCGTGCAGCCAAAAAAAAGCCGATCATGGAGGTCGGCAAGGGGCTCGGAATTTCGGAGCAGCATCTTCTTCCTTACGGCCACGACAAGGCAAAGATCTCAGCCGAATTCATCAAATCGGCGCAGAAGAATACCGACGGGAAGCTCGTTCTGGTCACGGCGATCAACCCTACGCCGGCTGGCGAAGGCAAGACGACGACCACGATCGGACTCAGCGATGGGTTGAACCGCATCGGGAAGAAGGCCATCACGTGTATCCGCGAGGCGTCACTGGGGCCGAATTTCGGCGTGAAGGGCGGCGCGGCAGGTGGCGGCTATGCGCAGGTCGTGCCGATGGAAGACATGAACCTTCACTTTACCGGCGATTTCCACGCTATAACCACAGCGCATAACTTGCTTTCGGCACTACTCGACAATCACATCTATTGGGGCAACGACCTCGGGATCGATACACGTCGCGTCGCTTGGCGGCGCGTCATGGATATGAACGACCGGGCATTAAGAGAGATTGTCTGTTCGCTGGGCGGCGCCGCGAACGGCTACCCACGGGAGGCCGGTTTCGATATTACAGTAGCCTCGGAAGTCATGGCGATTCTCTGCCTCGCGAACGACCTCAATGATCTGAAGAAGCGGCTGGGCAGCATTATCGTCGCCTACCGCCGCGACAAGAGCCCGGTCTACGCGCGGGATCTCAAAGCGGACGATGCGATGACTGTGTTGCTAAAGGACGCCATGCAGCCAAATCTGGTGCAGACGCTGGAGAATAATCCCGCCTTGGTGCATGGCGGTCCATTTGCCAACATTGCGCACGGCTGCAACTCTCTGGTGGCGACGACGACGGCGCTGAAGCTCGCGGACTATGTCGTTACCGAAGCAGGCTTCGGCGCCGATCTCGGAGCAGAGAAATTCTTCGACATTAAGTGCCGAAAGGCAGGGTTGAAGCCGGATGTGGTCGTGATTGTCGCGACGGTTCGCGCCATGAAGATGCATGGCGGAGTTCAGAAAGAAGATCTCGGCAAGGAAAATGCTGCCGCAGTGACAAAGGGGTGCGCCAATCTCGGACGCCATATCGAAAACATCAAGCAGTTCGGCGTACCGGCCGTGGTGGCGATCAACCATTTCGTTTCTGATACCTCCGCGGAATTGGAGGTGATCCGTGAGTATGTTGCCTCCTTCGGTGAAGAGGCGATCGTGTGCCGCCATTGGGCCGAGGGATCAAAGGGAATTGGCGGACTCGCGGAGAAGGTGGTCGAGCTCGCGGAACGTGGTGGCTCTCAGTTCTCGCCACTCTATCCTGACGAAATGAAGCTATTTGACAAGATCGACACAATCGTGAAGCGGATCTATCGGGGCTCAGAAGCGATCGCTGACAAGAGCGTCCGCGATCAGCTCAAGCAGTGGGAAGATCAAGGCTACGGCAATCTGCCCGTTTGCATGGCCAAGACCCAATATTCCTTTTCGACGGATCCTGCCCTGCGCGGCGCACCAACAGGACACGTGGTCCCAGTGCGTGAAGTGCGTCTGTCTGCAGGCGCGGGCTTTGTCGTAGCGATCTGCGGGGAAGTCATGACGATGCCTGGCTTACCCAAGGTACCGTCGTCAGAGAAGATATTCCTCAACGAGTGCGGTGAGATCGAAGGACTGTTTTGAGACGGGTACTGTTTCGCTACCGCTTTCAGTCGCTGGCGAACTTCGTCAACCCGGCGGGCCTCTGAGCCAGAGGGAGCTAGGCAGTGTCGCACAGCACGATTTTAAGGCCCCGCCCCTAGACACAGGACCGAAGGCTGCTTAGGCCACGCCCTCTGAAATTGATCATGTCCGCCTAGCTCTCAAGGGCGGCGCAAAAGCGGATCGGAGATACAAGATGCCAGCGGCGGCGAGAGCCGCCAAGGCGAAAAAGGTTAGGACAGTCGGTAGATGAGCTGGCGCGAGTTGGCAGTCGGGCCCGATGATAATTCCACTGTCGAATGATTCGGTGCTGTTCGAGCACACCGCGCTGGCGCCCGGATCGCTGGCGAGTTCCGTCTCGATTCGTGCCTCAAGGGCCGTTGCGGGTGACTGGTCGCCAGGGATTGCAGCCATGTGCGCGAGCAGTGCACGCGCCCCGGCCACATCTGCGTGGGAGCATTCGTTGAAGGGGCTCGCCTCGTCCGCAAGACTGCCGGGAACGAGGCCCCAGAAACACGCGAAGTGTTGCAGGCTCACGAAGCCGGCCAGTCGGCGCAAGGTGGGATCGGTGCGCGGCTGGCGCGCGGCCCGATCGAGTATCTCAGCGCGATATTTGGCGACGACCGGCATCTCACCGTGGGTGATGGCGGGAATGGCGATGCCGACGTTCGGCCCCTCATGCGGCGACTGATAGTGCGCCCGAACCGGGGCACAAGCCAAGAGCATCGCGACGACGACGAGCCGGCATCGCCATCCGCCGGCGGTCACGGTGCCTTGGCGCGCGCTCATCGCTCTTCCTTCAGGGGAAGCAGGGCCGGCGAGCGTCCAGCGCCCGCCGCTCCCCGAAAGCTTGGTCCGCGTCAGCGGCGCGATATCGATGTGCCGGAGGGTTTCAGGGCCGGCGCCAAGTGGGTGAGCGATCGCCGCGCGAATGACTGAAGCGTGGGTAATCGCAAGGACTGAGCCGTGACCTGCGAGTAAACCATCCATCCATCCGCCGACGCGCCTCGTCACGTCAGCAAAACATTCGCCGCCATGCGGCGCAGCATGGGGATTCTGCAACCAGTCGTCGACGGCCTGCGGCGCCTGCGCTCGGACTTCGGCTAAGGATCGCCCCGCCCAGCGACCGAAATCGCAATCCCGTAGCCTCGGCTCTTCTCTGGAGGCGATCGCAAGGCCTTCGGCTGTCTGCGCGGCGCAGAGCGCCGGGCTGCGCAGGACAACGTCACACAGTGGAAGGCGGCCGAGCCTGGAGAGACGTTCTCGTCCGCGCATCCAGCGGCTCATCCGCCGCAAAGGCGATCAAGCTGACCGAAGCGGTCGAGGCTGAGCACAGCAGATTGAGGCGCGTCGTCATGGCCGTCTGCTGCGAAGGGCGCTCAAGACGTCGAGCGGTGCTGCGCAAACTGGCGCTCGGCGGCGACACCGAACAACAGGCCGAGCGTCGTCCACATGATCAGCTGTTTTCCATGACTTAGAACTGCCAGTGCGCGCGGGCGGCAAAGATATTGACCGGTCCGCGGTCGGAATTGTAGCCGGGATTGTCGACGAATTGATAGTCGAAGGTGATCCGCGTCGACAACGTCATCGCGTAGCTGTAATAGGCTTCCAGAATCCTCTCGGTGCCGTAATTGGGCAATTGCCCGTCGCCGACCAAGATGCCGATCCCGCCGGCATTGAGGAATGCAATGTGAGCGCTGCTGATACCGTTGACGATGCCCGCGATGCCGATCGTGTCGTCCGGCCGCCCCCATGATTTGCCATTGATCGAAACGCCGCCCTGTACGGTACGGTCAATGTCGGTAAAATCCCATGGCTCCTTATTGCCGTCGGCCCAACCAGCCCGGAAAAATAATCCGAAATTATCGTTGACCTGCTGTTCAACATTCAAGCTGACGCCGGGCCGGCTGGTGTAGGAGCGAACCGCGTTGATGTCGGCAGGCGTTCCGGTCACCTGCGCCAGCGCCACCGCCGCGGAATATTCGCCCATGCTGCCACGTTCCAGGTACCCGGTGATCCTAATCTTGCCCGGCTGGCCCCACAGTTTGTGCCGCTCCTCGAGTTCGCCGACCAATTCGAACTGCTGGAAGGTCGGATCGAGCGCGTAGCCCGTCGGACTGTTGCCGCCGGCTGGCGTGTTGGACAGGTTAAAGATGCCAGCGCGCAGCGTCCACCGCCCTGTGTACCACTCCGCGGCAGCGCCGTAGCTATAACCCCAGCCGTCGCCGGCATAGTCGAAGGTGCCGGCGTTGATCATCGACCAGTTGAGGAAGTCGACTTTCGGGTTATTGGCGTATTTGTTCGTGTCGAAAATATCGACGATGCCGAACCGCCCCACCGTGAATACCAGTCGGTCGGTGCTGCGCGTGCCCGCGAACTGAAGAAAATCGTCGTCGACTTTCTCCTCCTGTCGGGCATTCTCGACATCGCCGCCGAGATCGATAGTCTGACGCAGGAACGCGCGTTGCAGGCGGGCGTAGGGATAGGCCGACCCGAGCTTGTAGGATTCCGCGCTGGGGAAGCCGGCGACGCCGTGGGTGTTGTCGAAGCCGAAGCCCTGATCGATCTCCGGATTGGCCCAGAACTCGGCGCCCTGCCACAGCTTCACGCCGGTCGACAGCACCAGGTCGAAGGTCTCTCGGCTCGTCCCACCCCCGGACAGGCTGTTGGTGCCGTCGTAAGGCGAGCGGAACGACGGGTGGGCCTGATTGACGAAGGTCGCCTGGCCGTGAACCGCGAAGATATCCATCGCGGGCATGAAGCGCGACGGTGCATAAGCATCCGGTCGCGTAGGATCATCGAAGCGATAGTTGAGGCCGAGACGGAACTGCTCCAGCGAGAGATCAGAACTAATGCGTTGCCCCGAACCCGGATAGCTGACCGTCTGGGTCGGGAAGCCGGTCCACAGAAACTCGCCCTTCACCGTCCAGCTCGGCGCTACCGGCACTTCAACACCGGCACCCGCGGCCCAGCCGAACCGCCACAGCAATCGGGATTCGTCGATGCCGGGACCAGCTTGAGTCAAGTCCTGACTGTTATAGGTCCACGCAAAGCCGCCGGTTGCGTAGAACAGCCAATTGCTGGGCGCGTAGCCGATCCGGGCGCGCACCGTGCCGGACGCCAGCATGGTCTCACTGTAGGTGACCGCACCGAGCGTTGGCGAGGTGAAGCTGGCGATGCCGCCGGTGGAGAGGCCGGAAAGATCCTGGAACGTGGGGAACGTGGCATCGGCTTCGACGCCGAGCACCACCCGGTTGTACAGCATGTAATTGTAGCCGCCCTGCACGCCTATCAGCCAGCTTCCGCTCTCGTAGAACGCATCGGGCGAGCGATACATGTCGAGCGAGCCGGATACCGGCGGCGTGCCTGGCGTCGTTGCATTCGCGGTCCAGTTCGAATTACCGAGCGCGAGGCCGACATGGCCGCCAATATAGAAGCCGGTCCATTCGTAGATTTGGTTTTCCACCGGCGCCTTCGCGGCGAATGGCGAGGATAGATCGGCCGCGTCAACTCTTGGTGCAATAAACACGCTCGCTGCCGCACAATATGCACGGGCCAGCGATACAATTCGAGATGCAAAGTGGACAGAACAGATTTTGGCATGCGGAGCCATGGCGGCACTCCTTCCGCGAGACAGACATCATTCGTCGTCATCGCAGCGAAGAACCGCCCCAAGCGCGCGCACCGCACGCTGGATGGATGACTGTTCAGGCCGGTCTCCTGACTTGCGGGTCGATGCTCTGTTTCCGCCTTCCCGGGCTAGAAAGCCCAGTGGCTTTTGGAAGAGAGCTCACCGCCTACAGTTGCGGGCGCAGTTGCGGATTTGGCTAAGCCTCACCGCATTCCCATCTCGTTGATCTCGCGACCAACGAACCTGAACGTGACCATTCTTCAGTTCGGTCGCTCCAGATGTCAAGCGGCCGCCGATGAGCCCGCCTAGAAACCGCTGTCAGCCCCTCCGCTCATGCGAAAAGCATCGTCGCGGCGCTGGAGCGCGAAGGGGACGCGGAAACCGCAGCAGCGATCCGCGGCCTAGCGCCAACGAACGTGCGGCGCGTTTCGGCGAGACGGATCACCAGCGCGCGGGATTTGATGGCCCACGGCTGCGGCAGATGGTTGCGCAGGCGCTAGGCGAATCCAGGAGCCGGGCCGAATTCGACGCGAAACTGGCGACGCTGGGTCTCCGGCTCCGGATGGGTGACCATAAGGATATCCGCGTCGTCGAGGCCGCAGACGGCACAGTGCTGGGGTCGTTGGCTCGATTGACGGGGCTGCGCAAAACTGCGCTCGAAGAGAGGATGGCGTTCCATGAGCGAAGGCAATCAACAGCGGCCGAACATCCATCAGACGACAAACAAGCTCCTGCGGCGCCTGGCGTGAGGGGGTGACGGAAGGGCGCAGAATGCGCTTGGGTACGACGGTGGTGGAGACCAACATCCACTATCTGACCGCCTCGAGCTCGTTGGGAGACGGTGTTCGGGCGCTGATCCGCACCATGAAGAAGATCACAACGATCACTGGCGAGGCCGGAGCCAGGCTGTGCGACCATAGCCGGACCGTGAGGCTGTGGGTGCTGGACATCGCGCGTGCGGCGCGTTCCAAAGCCAAGCAGAGCCGGGAGAATCTCGCGCGGGCGTACGGCAAACTGCGCAATTCGACCAGCCGTGGTGGGACAGGCGAAGCGGTTCTCCAAGGAGATCGCCGAACAAGTGAAGCGCGCTTCGGGAGCCCGCAAGCAGCTGATGCTGGAGGGCCTGCGTCAGGAACTCGATGCGATGGTGCCGCTCATCAAGCAGGTGATGAAGCAGACCAGAGCGCGCAGCTTCCGTGGTGATACACGCTCTGCAGGCAAGATCGTCAGCCTGTTCGAGCCGTCGACAGAAATCATTCGCAAGGGCAAAGAGGGCAAGCCCAACGACTTCGGCAAGATGCTGAAACTACAGGAGGCCGAAAACCAGATCCTGATTGACTATGAAGTCTACGCTCAGCGACCGCACGATTCGGAACTGCCGATTGCCGCCATCGAAACGCATCAAACGATGCTCGGACGTACCCCACGCTTCGTAGCGGCAGACGCCGCCTTTTACTCCGCAAAGAATGAGGCAGCCGCGAAAGCGAAAGGCGTCAAACGCCTATGCATCCCCAATGGCACCGACGTCGCTCCTTATGAATGCCTTGACTATCGGGCTTGAACGGTCGCACTGCGAATGAGTCGGCTCGCAACAATGCTTCGGAGATTGGCAATTCGCCTCGGATGTACCCCATGATGGCCACACCCCCGATCCTACATAGAGGCAAGTGCTGGCGAGAGGCCCACGCGAAAACGGATTGACGAGGCGGCCCGTTAGACAAGGCCGCGCCGGCAATAAACCGAACTGTAGTTCAGTTCCGCAACTCGGACGTAGCCGGCGCCAGAGAAAACGGCCGGCGCTCAACTGTAAATCGGAAACCGTGCGACTAGATCCCGTACGGCGTCGCGAGCGTTCCTCTCGACCGCCGCGTTTCCGCCCTCACCGTTGGCTCCAAGCCCGTCGATAATGGCAAGGATCAGGCGGCCGACCTCAACAAATTCAGTGGCGCCGAAGCCGCGGGTCGTCGCAGCGGGCGTTCCGAGGCGAACCCCAGACGTGACTGTCGGCGGTTGCGGATCGAAGGGAACCCCGTTTTTGTTGCAGGTCAGGTGGGTCCGGCCGAGGGCAGCTTCGACGGCTTTGCCGGTCAGGCCTCTCCTGCGAAGGTCTACCAGCATCAGATGAGTATCAGTGCCGCCCGAGACAACATCAACGCCACCAGCCATGATTGTGTCGGCGAGGATACGGGCGTTCTCGGCAACCGCTCGGGCGTAGTCCCCGAACTCAGGACGCAAGGCTTCGCCAAAGGCGACTGCCTTCGCCGCTATCACATGCATTAACGGCCCGCCCTGAAGGCCAGGAAAGACAGATGCGTTGATTTTCTTGCCGATCTCGGGGTCGTTCGACAATACCATGCCGCCGCGCGGCCCGCGCAGGGTCTTATGAGTAGTGGTCGTAACAACGTGAGCGTGATCTAGTGGATTGGCGTGAACCCGACCCGCGACCAGGCCCGCAAAATGCGCCATATCGACCATCAGGATAGCACCGACTTCATCAGCGATCGTCCTGAAGGTGGCAAAATCGATGAAGCGAGGATAGGCTGATCCTCCAGCAAGAATGATCTTCGGGCGATGTTTCCTGGCGAGATCGCGAACCTCGTCCATGTCGATACGATGATTGTCCTCTCGCACGCCATAGGAAACGACATTGAACCATTTTCCGGACTGGTTCACCGCCGCGCCGTGGGTCAAATGACCCCCGGCGGCAAGGTTGAGGCCAAGAAATGTGTGCCCCGGTTGCATGAGCGCCATAAACACAGCCTGATTGGCTTGGCTACCGGAGTTTGGCTGGACATTGACGTACGTGCAGTTGAAAAGGCGGCGCGCACGCTCGCGCGCCAGTTCCTCCGCCTCGTCGACAAACTGGCAGCCGCCATAGTAGCGGCGCCCGGGGTAGCCTTCGGCGTATTTGTTAGTCAGAACTGACCCCTGTGCTTCCAGGACGGCGCGCGAAACAATGTTCTCTGAGGCGATGAGTTCTATTTCATTGCGCTGTCGGCCCAATTCTCTGCCGATGATGCCATATAGATCGGGGTCGGCCTCCACCAGTGCAGACTGAAAAAATCGATCACCGATGGCACCAGCGCCAAATCGTGCGGAACTCTCCATCTCTGCTCCTATCCGCCCGTCGTGGGCGTGTCCCGAGTTAACCTGTCCAGCCCAAAGCCGCAGAGATGCAATTCATCGACATCAGAAGCGCTTTCACCGACCGTGGAGGCGGATTCTGACCATACGATCGGACCTCACCCAACAACTCGACTTGAAGTCGGTGGACGCCGTCCAGTTGCGGGCGCAAACGACCGATCCGGCTCCTGAAAGCGGGAAACCGGTGCGACAAGTCAACCTCACCCGTAATTTCGCGGATCATCCTTACCGTGAGGGCGTGCTCGCATTCGATTTTTGCGAACACCTGTTCGCGAACCGTTTGGTCCTCGACTAATCCGGCATAGAGCGCCCCTATTCCGAGATCGGTCTGGTAAAGCGTCTTTTCGACCTCGTCGATGATGAGCCGGAAAAAGCGAAAGCGTTCGAACATTTGGTGAAGCAGTGACCGGCCTTGCCCACCGCGCACGCTTACAAAGGAGTTAAGCGCGGATCCAATTCCGTACCACCCTGTAATGAGATGGCGATTCTGACTCCAAGCGAAGACCCACGGAATCGCTCGCAGGTCAGCGAGCTGCTTGGCGCCGAAACGACGTTGGGGACGTGATCCAATATTTAGCAAGGCTAATTCTTCAACCGGACTCGCCTGACTGAAGTAGGCTACAAAACCCGCCGTAGCAATGAGGCCGGAATAGGCGGCAAGCGACATGCCCGCGAGTGCCTCCATAGCTTCGTCGAATTCAGGGACGTGCTTTTGCGGACCTTCCGTGGACGACTTTAGCGTATGGGCTAGTACGCTGGCAGAGAGGGTCTCAAGGTTGTGCAGCGCAGTACCGCGGTTGGCGAATTTCGCCGACACAACCTCGCCCTGTTCGGTAACACGCATGCTACCGCCAACTGTTCCAGCTGGCTGAGCTGCGACCGCGCGAGCGGTGGGAGCCCCGCCACGGCTGACCGAGCCACCGCGGCCATGAAAGAACGCAATACGGATGCTGTGCTTCTCGCCGATCTTGCGGATTTCCTTTTGCGCCTTAGCAAGCTCCCAATTCGACGCCAGAAATCCTCCATCCTTGTTGGAATCGGAATAACCGAGCATGATTTCTTGGCAGTTATCGAATTGGCGCAGCGAGCGTCGAACGAGCGAATTTGAAAACAACTGGTCGAGGATTTCGGGTGCAGCGCGTAGATCGGCGATGGTCTCGAAGAGAGGTACAATTCTCGCCCCAATCGTCCCGCTTCCGTCGTTAGCAGTGGAAAGGCCGGCAAATTGGGCTAGTAGATAGACCGCGAGCAAATCGTCTACGGATTGCGTCATGCTCAGGATGAGACTACCGACGGCGTAGGGATCACGCTTTCGCGCGATGCCAACCAGCGCGAGGAGCTCAAGCAAATCCTTACCTTCATCGGAAAGGCCGATGTATCTATCGCCAAGACATTCAGGCGATCGGAGCGCCGCGCGGATGCGCTCGGACCAAGCGGCACTGGGCCCAGAGGGCACAACTCCGGCATCGTCAGCGAGAGCCAAGCACTCCCGTAGCAATCGATTGGTGACAGTTGAATTTTGGCGAATGTCCAAGGACGCAGTGTGAAAGCCGAAGGTCGCCACACGTTGGAGCAGCGGATGCAGGAGGCGCCTCGCGACGGTCTTGCTGCCCAACGATTCGAGCGCAGCCGACAGGACTGCAAGATCCTTGTAAAAACTGGCCGCATTTGCATACCCTACTGCGTGCCCTTGATCGGAATTACGTGTCGCGACGATCCGGGCCAGCAATGCGGCAACATACTGCCGGAACGGCTCGTCGTGGTTACGTTGCGCGATCACGTCCGCATCGCCGGACAAACGAAGCAACTCAGCCAATGCGTCCGAGAAGCTTTGAGGCACGACGATAACGTTTGTGCTGGCGCTGAGCGCGATGAGCAAACGGCCGAGAGGCTCTTCATAAGAACTGAGCGCCGCTTTGCGATATTCATCCAGCGCTGCGCGGGTCACAGCGGCGGTCACGTAAGGGTGGCCATCTCGGTCCCCACCGATCCACGACGAATAACGCAGGAAACAACCCACATCCATCTCGCATTGTGGATAGTGGCGCTCAAGTGCATGCTCGAGCGCGTCGTAAAGCTGGGGTGTAACCTCGAAAAGTACTTCACTGAAGAAATGAAGGCCCCAGGCGACCTCACGATCGACGGTCGGTCGCTCCAGGCGGAGCTCACCTGTCATCCAGAGTATCTCTATTTCGCTACGCAGTTCGTCGATCAAGCGCATGCGCTCGCGGGGAGTCCAACGCTCCTGTTCGAGATCATTGAGCTTGCGGTAGATGCGGCGATGCGATTCGAGGACGGTGACTCTCTTGGTCTCGGTTGGATGGGCAGTGATTGTTGGCCCAACTCTCAGCGCAGCGACGACGGATCGAATTTCTTCCGCGGAATAACCGTCGCGAGCAAGTTCACCTATAACGCAAGAAAACGAACCAACAACGGCGTCGGCGGTACGGGATCGCTCAAGGGCCCGCCTGGAGCGCATGTCGATGATTTCGCTGGCGATCGCTGATATTTGAAACCAGATACCGAGTGCCTGGAGCCCAGCGATGCGCGTTTCCACGGCAAGGGCATCCACAGAGTGGCTACCGTCGATGACTGCCAGTAGGCCCGAAGCGCGCGTCCACGCAACAGACTTGACAAGCGCTAGTAGAAGGCCGCGCACATCCCCGTCAGACGACAAGTTGAGCTCGGCAACATCAATCACCGAACCGGCTTCCCGTACGTCGGGCCGTTCGGCAACTGTCCGAATACTGACCATAGTCGCCATTCTCCCGTCTGTGCTTCGGTCTCAGTTGCGGCGCGATCTGAACGTCGCGCCCGTTCAGACTGCATGGGTTTTTCGCGACCGCAATCGCCTAAGCAGGTAGGAAAAAAGCTACCACTGGGTAGGAGCTCTCTTTCCGATCGGAGACGTTAACACCTTGGCGATCGTTCCACAGACGGAGCGAAACAGCGGCAATATCTGCAGCGCATCGCCGGAACGTTAGTGACTTTCCGGGCGTCGCAGCCGGCCTACAGGGATCAGCGCGCTCTGGTCAAACCATGTCCAACTGGTTAGGATAGCAACGCTTAAATCAGCATCGGAGACGATCAGATGTTGTATCCATTGGCCAACCTCAAGTCCAACCATCTCAAGGCAATTCAAGATCTAGAGAGGGAAATTGGCAGCCCGCTAATTGCAATGTTAGGGGTAAGCGTTGAAAGCGCTACTTTGGCCGACGATAAGCTGAGCCAGTTACAGACTCTCGAGGAGAAGTTGGGAGTGGTTCTGGTGGCAGTGAAGCCCAACTGATTTGGGCGTCAACGCATCCCTCGAGGTAAGGCATCTCACTTTAGAGTGTCCGGCCCGATGTTATCGGGCTGCTGGTTGTGTTGTTTCTAAAGCCCGACCAGTTCGCATGTTCCGCCGTCCTTTCGCTGGCGGCGATGTGGATGTTATCTGCTGATGAATCCAGAAGCTCGCTCAGCGAGCGCGGGTTCTATGGCAATTTCCTCAAGCGCTGGGTTCAGGGTCTTGGGCAACCACTCGTCGGTTTCCTGACAGCCAGAAGCAGTGCCAAAGACCTTTGCCCGCACGTCAACCGATTGCAACGATACGCGAGGCGGCAGATAGACGTCACGAGCCCTCATTTCAACTCAAACGCAGTCGAGCTTGCGCACGCGTTGTCGGAAGCGACGTTTTAAAGCTGCCGAAAAGCGGTCTTTTCCGACCGGTTGAGGAACGAGTCGACGATCTTCATGTCGTCCATGTCGTGGGGCCCGCCAAATCAATAGGACGGTTCGCGGGCCGTGAGGTAAGTCACGACGGAACGTCGGTCGAGCAGCGCCACCCTCTCGTCCAGTGATCGCAACTGCTCGACGAGTAGCCGCAGGATTGGTCTGGCCAACTCAGTTCTTTCATATTGGAGGCCGTTGCCCGCTGAAGCGTACCTAAGCTGGCGGAATGATCGGGCTTCTGTGTTTGTTCTGGCCGTCTTGGCTTCGCCATTCAAGTCGAAGATGAGGCTTGAGGTCGCTGGCGCCGCTCGCTTTCTTCAGGTCCAAGACCTGGTCGCCGATCGCCACGCCGATTCGCGCGATCGGGTCGGCTTTGGTGCTGAATACGCCGAGCGGCAGGTTCTGGATCGGAAAATCATTATCCGGACGGTTGGCGTCTTCGATAAAACTGCGCCGCGCCGGATCGTGGGTCTCGTCGAGATTGTGAGTCATGACGCCTCTCTGGTCCCGCTCAAAAGCTGGCCGCGCACAGGCTCGTGCGCGGCCCTACATGCTCACTTTTTTCAGGAAGGTAGCGACGTGGACGTCACCTCGACGCCTTCCGTGATTGCGGCGGTGAAAGAACCGGTCGTCGGGACGAGCGCCATGCCCAAAAATCCTCCGAGGATTGAACGTCGAAGCCATAGAAGGTGCGGTGTCATGGATCTTTTCAGTGCTCGAAACACGGGCCATTGGACGTTCGTTTCCCGGCTCAAAGCATCAGATGTCGGGACGCGCCGCACAAGGTCATTTACTGCCAAAGTGGAGGTCATTTCATGCCGTTACCTCCATCATGCCATCATCACGCGATGGCGGACTGCTTGACATCGCGCGTCGCATATTAGCCAAAGGTCTCGAGCCGTATCGAAGGCGCTTGTGTCCTTCGGACAGCCAATTGGGCCAGCCGGATCACGCCGGCCTGCAAGGTCATGATGCCCAGTCGGGCTTCCGGGAATACAAAGCGGCCTGACTGTACCGCTACGATCAGGTCGCAACTGAGCGCCAGTTCGAACCCCCCGACAAACTGAGCGGACACCGAGATACGGTTCATTCCGCAACCACGACGAATTCAAGCGCCTTCGACCCAATCGCAGAACGGAGAAAATTGGTACGACGGGTTGATGAGAGACAGTCGAAGGAGCGTTGAGTCCTTCAAGACGACCGAGCTGCCGTACATCATCGCGCCGCTTCAAGTGTTGAAGTATCCAACAAGCTGGCTTCTCCGAGAACCGGCCCTGGCTCAAGCTCCCAACGATCACCGAGATGACAGTCATGTTCGCTCTTCCAGCGCTGGGACTTCACCATGCCAGGCGCGATCGAACGCCTAATCGATTTCCACGGCGCCGCCTTTGAATGAATTTCAACGAGCAATCGAACTCGAACTAACCGAATCTTGCTTAGTGAAGGCGACCCAACTCGATCGGCATCGAGAGAGCTAAGGAGTGCTCTTCATCCGTACCCCTTGGCCGGATGTCTCGCTTGGGAAGATGAACTCGACGCCCTCACGCTCGAACGCTTGCCGTATAGCCCTCAGAGCATCTCGGCGTCGTTTGTCCTTGGACGAGAAATCGGACTCACCCTCCAGTTTGGAAATCGTTCGCTGCTTGAGGCCGGCCCGTTCAGCGACCTCGGCCTGGTCGAGTCCCAACAGACCTCTCGCTGCGCGCATGAGTGCCGGCGTCAGATCCTCTCTGTCCGATGTCATTCGCCCGAATCCCCTGCTTAGCCCGAATTAAGGTTAACAGGCAGATTGAGCTATGGCAGCACGAAAATCATTGCAATCAAGAAAGTTTGTGCTACTATAGTATGAACGTAATACGGAGTTAGCGATGCGTTATGCAACCTACATTGGAAGCGAGGCCTGGCGGCGCAATCCTGCGCGCCTGAAAGCGCTGTCCGACGCCGACGGGCGGTGCCGCCTTTGCGATTCGAACACGGCGCTCGAGGTTCATCATTCGACCTACAAGCGAATGGGCCATGAACACGAGAGCGACTTGATCGCGCTGTGTCGCGATTGTCATGTCGAAGTGACGAGCTTTCTGCGCGCGCGGCGATATGCCGTCTTCGAACCCAAATGGTCCGATGTTCTGTCGTTGCGCGATGGCCGAGTCCTTCCAAGCGACCCAACCGCCGAGGCCTACTGATGCAGCGCGAAACCATTCGTCTTCGCGTCACCGGCACCAAGCGGCTGCTCATGCACAGCGGTCGTTTGGCCGATCCGCTCGATCCGATCACACAGGACCTGGCGCGACTCACGTCGAAGCGACCGAAGACGGTCGCCGACCATAAGCAGATCAGTAAGGTGGAGTGGTACGGCAGCCTCTGGCTGCACAACGGCGTACCTTGCATACCGGCCGAGGCACTCATGGCAGCTTTCGTCGGCGGTGCGAAAGTGCTCAAGCGAGGCCCGCAAGCCGCGGCGGGCCTCGCCGTCGAGCACAGTGCGCCGCTTGTCTACGACGGCCCCGCCGACATCGACAAGCTGTGGGAATCCCGTGAGTTCTTTCTGCGCTGTGGCGTGAAGGTGGGTATCAACGCGAAGACCATGCGGACGCGACCGTGCTTCAAGGATTGGTACGCTGAATTCACCGCAAGCTACCTCCCATCCGTCATCGACCGCGAGCATCTGATTCAGGCGCTCGCCCAGGCGGGAGTGCGTCGCGGGCTCGGCGACTGGCGGCCGCAAAACGGGACGTTCGAGGTGAGGGAAATCGATTAGCGAGCTCGTGGCGGGGCGTGGTCCGGCGAGGCACGGCATGGCCCGGTATGGCGAGGTGAGGTAGGGGTGAAGCGGCGGGATTGCCGACGCTTCCAGACTGTGAGGGCGGCGGCCTAGCCGACGTCTCCACACCATCCAAACAATCGGCGGTCTTTCGGATCGCGCGGAGGCATCCGCGCGCACGGCGAAGCATTGCCCAACGAACGAGAGACACATGACGACGAAGACGATGAACATTGTCCGGCGTGTCAGCGATGATCGACGGATCCGAAAGGAATCGACGCCGCTGCCGCCACTCTCCTGGTGGCGCAATATGCGTGCCGATCGTTTCAACGCCACGGTCGCAAAGCTCTTGCGCGAAGCCGTTGCTGTGGTCGCAATCATCGAGGAGCCGACGTGGAATGCCGCAGTCGCAGGCGACGCGGGAGCCGCCGTCGGGTTGGCGCTTCGTCTGAACCCAGTTAGCTCTAGCCCGGCAATCTACGACCTGGTCATGACCGCGCTTCTCGCCTGCGCCGCCGAGGACGATACGACAGCTTGCCTGGTGATGGCTCACATGTTGCGACGCCGTCCGAGCTCGGGCCGGGCAGAGGCCCGGATCGCCACCAGTTGGCTCGTGCGCAATTTCACGAAGACGACGTCGCTCGAAGCCAAAGCCGGTCGCTCGACATGATCGTACAAGTCATGTCCGACCTCCACCTCGGTCCTGGATCGGAAGATCTCCCGCCGCTCGTGGACGGCGCGAAGCTGGTCGTGGTCGCCGGCGACACCTGCGAAGGCCTGGTCAACGCCATCGAATCGCTTCGGACCGCATATCCAGACGTGGGCATCGCGATGGTGGCGGGAAATCACGAATTCTATGGTCGCGTATACAAGGAGGAGCTGGAGTCCGGCCGCAAACGAGCCCATGAGCTCGAAGTAAGCCTGCTGGAGAACGACACGGCCTTCTTCGGACGCCTCCGGATTATAGGTGCTTCGTTCTGGACGGACTACCTCCTATTCGGGCCTCATCTGCGGCTGGCTGCGATGCGCGCCGCCTATGACCAGATGCGCGACCACAAGCGGATCCGCTGGAATCGCAACCCCTGGCAGCGGTTCCGCCCGCACGAAGCGCTGTCTCTGCATGTTCGTTCACGCAACTTCTTCGAAACCGAATTGTCTCGACAGCACGATGGTCCGACCATGTTGCTGGCCCATCACGGAATGATTCGAGAGGCGCTCGACCCGGCGAACGAGCGGTCCCTCCTCGCGGCCGCATACGCGTCCGAGGTGCCGTTCGCAACGCAGGCAGATCTCGTAGTCACGGGGCATACGCACCGGCCGATGGATTTTCATCGCGGCCGCACGCGCTTCATTTCGAATCCCCGCGGTTATCGCGGCGAAGGCGTGCGCTTTGACCCCTGCTTCGTCGTCGAGGTCCCAAATGTCGATTGATGTTCCGATGGGCAGCGCTGGCGTTGCCTTGAAGGCGAGCCATCCGAAACAACACGCTGGTTCCAATCCGAGTGAAAAAGGGCGAGACATGACTTCCGTTTCTAAATTTCCTGCGACCATGCCCGAGCACCCGGCGACCGGCGGCCAGATCATCGATGGCCCTCGCCGGCACATCGCCACCGCCGATGAAGTGTCCTCTGTCGCCATGGGTCCCTTGGAGCTCAAGACCTACCGGGAATGCTGGCTCGCATCGTCGCGCTTCCGACGGCGCGACGCCGAGGTCGCGGCTGAGCGAGATCGTGAGCGCGCGATAAACCAAGCAGAAAAAGCGGCCCGCATCGCGATCGAGAAAGCGATGCGAACGGGCAAGGCGCCGACGCGCTCTAAGCAAAAGAGCGGGCATTCGGCATCTCGACATCCCGTCACGGATTTCGACGATGAAGATCCCAAAGCTCGCTCGCGGCGCACATCCGGCGACGACATCCATCCTCCAAACGCAGGTGCGGTTGCCGCAAGCCTCATGCTGGCGCGCTCGTTCGATCGACGGCCCGCTCTGCTGGAATCGCTGCGAAACGGCGCTCCCGTGGTTCTCATCGACGTCGCAGACGTCCAGATGCTCGATCACGTCGCAATGATCTGGCGAAGCGTCCTCTTTGAAAGTACGGCGTCCTTCATGGACCTCGCCCAAGATCCCGTTGCACGTCGTAAGGATCTGGATGCCGTATATCTGGTCGCTGAAGCACACCTCCTAAGGGCAAGTCATCGATCGAGAAGACAGCGCTCTCGATGCTGGCGTTCGCGCTTCCGGTGATCGCCATTTCTCCGCTGGCTCGGACTCATCTTCCGCAGGCGGTGAACGCCGCCGCGACGGATCGCATCGATTTTCCGGCGCTCGACGCTGCGACAGTCCTGCGCACAATCCGGATCGTCACCGGAAAGACCTGCCGCGAAGCGATTGCAAGCGAGACGGTTGCGCGAACGACCCTTGCCGACCTTGAGATCGCGGTGCGCTTCGACCGCACGCCGCTCGAATGCGTATCGGAGCTGCGCCGGCTGGGAGCGGCGAAAGAATCAAGCAAAAAGTCGCGGGATCTCACGCTTTCGCAGCTCCACGGCCTCGGCGAAGCACGCGCCTGGGCGGAAGCGACAATCTCGGATATCGACGCCTGGAAACGTGGCGAGATCCCCTGGAGCGCCGTTGCGGCCGGAGTTGCGCTCAATGGCCCGGCAGGCTGCGGAAAGACGACCTTCGCCTCCGTTTTCGCGGCTTCCGCTGGCCTCAACTTCATTAGCGCTACATTGGCCAAGTGGCAGTCAAGCGGCGAGGCTCATCTCGGTCACCTTTTGCGCGCGATGCGTCAGGACTTCGAAGCCGCGCGCGCACAAGCTCCATCCTGCCTCTTCATCGACGAGATCGACAGTTTTCCGGAGCGGGCCGGAGTCACCCATTCGCATCGCGACTACGTCATCGAAGTCGTAAATGCGCTCCTTGCGGAAATCGACGGAATCGCAGGCCGAGAGGGCGTCGTGATCATGGGCGCAAGCAACGACATACGACGTTGCGATCCGGCCCTTCTGCGTGCAGGTCGCCTGGAGCGCGTCGTACAGATCGGCCTCCCGGACATCCCCGAACTGGAAAAGATGTTTCGCGTGCGGCTGGGCGCAGATCTAGTCGGCGAGAATATTATGGACGTCGCTGAGCTCGCGGCCGGTATGACCGGCGCAGACGTCGAGCGAGCGGTCAAAGACGCGCGGCGCGCGGCGCGCCAGGACGGCGGCCGTACCCTTACGTTCGGCGATCTACGGAACGCACTGGTCGAAGAGGACGACCGACCGGAGGAGCTACGCTGGCGTTTGTGTGTCCACGAGGCGGCGCATATCCCCACACGCCCAAGGTAGTTCACCATCGCGACGGTAAGACCGGCGACCTTGGCAGCCTGACTCACAGTGAACAAATCAAGAACATGTGATGGCATTAAATAGTCTAGCTCTCTACTAATCAAAACGCAACCTGGAGTTCCAGCACCCATGGCGTCATTGCGCAGAGCCGGCTCGAACTGCTCCATCGCGCGATCCATGTTGGCCGCGGGATCGGCGGATCGCGGGACTGTCACTGACAGAATCCGGCGAAAGGTCTTCCCGGCCGGCAACCGGCGGCCAATCTCGAAGCGGCGAACGAAGCCAAATTCCCGATCAACGAGCACGGACTGGAGGCGCCGCCGTACGCGAGTGCCACCACGAGCGCACGACAAAGGGTCACTCCGCGCGTGACGACTTCCCCGCCTGGCGTGAACGACATGGTCGAGGTCTTGCCGGTCATCGCACCGTCTCCATCTGCGTCAGACCGGATACCGCGGCAGTTTCTCGATCTCGCGGAGCGCGACCAGGGGCCACGTCTCCCCGTAGCGATCGGCAACCTTCACACCGGAGTGGCCCTGGATGATATTGCGAACGTCCTCGGGCATCGCCAGGAAGCGAGCGAGCGAGGAGAAGCGGTGGCGCCAACCGTGGTTCGGAGCGACGCGCTCGTCGAGACCCAGCGAGCGGACCCACTCGGCCAAGCGTTCGCCCACCTTCTTGTAGTGCGGATTCGAATCCTTACCGCCTCGGCTGCGGCGTGGGTCGTAGAACAGCGCCCGCGCGCCACGGGACTTCACGTAGTCAAGCAATCCCTGCTCGATCAGATGGGTGTGGAGCGGCACCTCGCGGAACTTACGCGTCTTGTTGTTCTCCGCGCGGACGCGGATCATCCAGATGCCGTCGCGCCGGACGAAGTCCCGCCCGGTCAGCGGCGTGATCTCGTTGACGCGCGCCCCGGTGTAGGCGCAGATCCAGGGCACCCACCGGCGGGCCGCTGCCATCTCGACGCTGATTTTGTCGGAGGGCTTGCGCAGCGTCGCCGACAGAATGGTCTCGGCCTCCTTGCCGTCGAAGCCCTTGTCGCGCTCCTGCAACGCTTCGCGCACGCGCACCTTGACCCCGGCGGCCGGGTTTTCGGCGAGACGCCCCTGGTCGACCGCGAACTGCAGCGTCGCCTTGATCGCCGCCACGTAGACGTCGCGGACCGTGATGTTCGAAATGCTGCCGTCGAGGAGCGCGTCCTTCCAGGTAACGATGTCGGTGCGGGCTATCGCCGCCGCGTCGTCGTGGCCCAGGTGGGCGATCAGGCGGTCGACGACCGGCGACCAGCGCTTGACCGTCGAGGGCGCGAGTTGGGCTTCTTTCGCATAGGATTCGAAGATCGGCCGCAGCGGCGTCGGCGCTTGCATCGGAATCCTGGGCGGGCCGCCGGCCGCGTTCGGGTGACGGTCCGACGGGCGACGATCTCGCCGCCGCGCAAGTCGGCTCCGCCGCGGCGGCGCACGCCGGTCCGACCGCGGCCTCGTATTCGAAACGCTCGCGGACCTGTCCGTGAGCGTCCACTATCGCGGCGTCGATCCCCGACCACGCGCGCTCGAGCCGCGCCGCCTCTTCGAGATTGCGTATCCGTGCGATGACGGGGTCGCGGGTTCGAAGCGAGAACTTGATCTCGCTCTTGCCAACGGACGGCTTCAGCCGTTCAGGAACGCGCTTCCTGAACAGGTAGATTCCGCTTTCCGGATGCCGCTTCGGAGTGCCGAGCGCTTGGACCATCTGTGTACCGACTTTGTGTACCGACGGTCGTCCGAAAAACCCTTATGTTTCAAAAGGTCCGCTATTTTAGGGCTGTTTTCGAGGCGGTGGCGGAGAGGGGGGGATTCGAACCCCCATTGTGCTCGTGGCGAGATCGCTTCTTACACCAACTATACCAACGGCACTACGGGCCGACCGCTGACCAAGGACGTGCGGTAATGGAAGCGATGCGAGTTGGATCGCCGCCAGCCGCCAGCCTAAACAATTCGCGCGTTGGATCTCTTCAGCGATGAAGCCGAGGAAATGCAAACCTGCTGAATTGGACGCGCAGACGATTGGTCATGGCGTCAAGTCATCATCCGAAAATCCCCAGACTAAGCTGGAATTTTAGTCTGGGCTACCGTAGACGCATCCCGAAATTGCTTGGCCGGCCAGAGTGTTAGATGGCGCGCCCGGAACGATTCGAACGTCCGACCCTCAGATTCGTAGTCTGGTCAGGATCGTTGAAATTGCTCAGGTCTGTTACCGTAAGGCGCGGGCCAAACGTGCAAAACCGCACGAATTAAGTTCAACGGACGCTGCGAAGTTACCGGGGACCGGTAGCCATTGCCGGCCAGTGGCGGAGAGAGTGGGATTCCCTTCCCCCATCGCATTTTTCTCCGGAAACCCCGTAAAATGAGGCCTTCGCGAAAAGTCCGGTTGCGTTTTGTGACCACCGCTGTGTACCACCGCCGGAGGGTCCGAAGGACTCGTTTTCCGACCGATCTCGACCCGAACCGAGCGCTTTCCGGCCTTTTCGCGCGTCTCCAAGGCAATCCGGTCAGGTTCGTTCGACCGATCTCATTCCGCCAAGTCCGGGCGACCTGCCCGCCGGTCGCTGGGTCCGGCCGAATGAGGCCGGTGACGTGGAAGCAGCCGGAGCGGCGTGGTATTCGAGCCGTGGCGCAGCCGGAGCGGGCTTCAGCCAGAAGGCCCTCGATGACATGGCGCCGAGGCGAGGCATTGGACAAACGACCGGTGGAACGGTCTCCGGCGGTGATTGACACTCTTCGGTAGGGGGGCCGACCATAATGCGCGTTGTCCGGCGTCATATCCTTGATTAAGAGGTCTCGCGGACGAACTGCGGCTGAACCGCCGTTCTCTCCGGGGGCGCGCCCTTACTGCTTGCCACCACCGGTGTCTCCTCCGACAAGCCCACAGAGACCTCGGTGCGTCCGCCGTCGGTGAGACCAATCTTGACTGCAAGCCGTGTGATCCGATTCTCAATGATGGTGTACACGAAACTGCCGTCGCCATCCGAACCTACGGCGGAGGCGGGTACGGTAAGCGCATCGGGACGCCGGTTCATTTCCAGCGAGACCTCTGCATACGTGCCCGGATAAAGCCGCTCTTTCGGGTTCGACAGATCGATCTCGGTCCGCATATTGCGGGTCTCGGGATCGAGACGCAGGGAGAAGCGGGTTACCTTGCCGATGAACGGCTGACCCTCGAAGCCGGCCGGCTTGACGACGGCCGGATCGCCGACGTGAAGGTGAGGCACGTCGTTCTCCGGAACGTCGCAGAACACCCGGATCGTGTCGATCCGCTGCACCTTGAAAAGTGACCCTGCGGACGGGGTCGTGCGCGAGGCCGTGGGGGCCTGGACCAGATCACCCCGGTTCACCAGGCGCTGCGCCACCACGCCGTCGAAAGGCGCCACGATCCGCGTATAGCCGAGCAGCGTCTTGACCTTCTCCACCGTCGCGGCCGCGACGTCGACCTGGTTGGCCGCCAGGGCGCGGTTCGCTTCCGCAACGCCGAGATCCGCCTTGGCGATGTCCGCGTTGGCGTGCACCTGATCGAGTGTCCGGTCGCTGATGAAATTCCGTCCCTCGCCGAGCTGGTCCCGGTCTTTCGCCAACGCGTTCATAAGCGCCAGGTTCGCCTTGTTGTGGTCTATTTGGCGGCGCGCGCCCTCCAGCGAACTTTTCCTGGACTCGAGCTGGGCCTCTGCCTCGGCAAGCTGCTGCTGCATTTCGGGGACGTCGATCACCGCGAGCACTTGACCCGCCTTCACGTGATCGCCGATGTCGACACGAACATCGGACAGGTATCCGGAGACGTTGGCGAAGATATCCGCTTCTTCGAAGGCTTCGAGGCTGGCGTTGATTTCGAGACGCTGGGCCACCGTGACGCGGCGCGGACGCACCACCTCGACCCGCGGAGGGTTATCCGCCTTCGTGGAATTCACGGGCGCCGGCGATGCCGCCAGGTGCCGCTCGGCAACGATGCTCCCCGCACCGACGGCGACCACGACCACCAAGGCCTTTATGCCCGTTCGACCCGTGAAGTTCATTGTGTTCCGCCTTTCAATCCGTTCTGGCTGTTCGGCTATTCGGCCGCCCGAGCATGGTATTGGGCGCCTCCGTCGCCACGATCAGTCGCGAGCCGCTGCTCCGCCTCGAAATAGCGGCTGTGCGGGTCGTCAGGATCGAGCGACGCGGAAATCCGGGCATGCCGCGACTGCAGCGTGGCCACGATCGCCGGCAGGATGATCAGCGTGGCGCACGTTGCGCCGAGCAGACCGCCGATCACCGCGCGCCCGAGCGGCGCGGTTTGCTCTCCGCCCTCGCCGAGGCCCAGCGCCATCGGCACCATGCCGGCCAGCATCGCGAAACTGGTCATCAGGATCGGACGCAGACGGCTGCGTGCGCCCTCGATGGCTGCCTCCCAGGGTTCGCGGCCCTCGACCCGGCTGCGCTCGGCGAAAGTCACGAGCAGGATGGCGTTTGCCACGGCCACACCGATCGCCATGATCGCGCCCATGAAGGATTGAATGTTGAGCGTGGTCCGGGTGAGCCAAAGCATGAGTACGACCCCGGCAATGACGGCGGGAATCGTCAACCCGACCGCCAGGGAAAGCCGGAACGACTGGAAATTGGCGGTCAGCAATAGAAGAATGACACCCACCGCCATCAGGAGCCCGAGACCGAGGCCCCTGAACATCTCCTCCATCGGCTGGACTTGCCCGCGCACCGTCACGTTGACGCGATCGGGCGGTTTTCCCACATCGCTGATCGCCTGCCGCACCTGGGCTGCCGCGTGTCCCACATCCTCGCCGGAGATGTTCGCGCTGAGCGTCAGCATGCGCTGCATGTTGTAGCGGTCATATTCGCCGAGCGCCGTGCCGTCGGCAACGCCGGCCACATTGCGGAGGTCGATCTGTTGACCCGACCGGCGAGCGATGGGGAGGTTCTTTAGATCCTCGAGGGAATTCATCTGGTGCTCGGGAATCTCGACCTGCACCTGATAACCAATGCCGCTCTTGGGGTCGGGCCAATAATTCGCGGAGGTGTAGCGGCTGGATGACGTGCCAGCGACGACCGATTTCGCCACATCATCAGCCGTCACCCCCAGAACACCCGCTCGCTCGCGGTCCACTGCGACCTTTACGGTCGGGTAATCGAGTTCCTGCTCGAATCCCAGGTCTCGCAGCGTCGGCACCTGTGCCAATTTCGCTTTGAGCTTGTCGGCGTACCGGCGGCTATCGGCGAGGTTCGGCCCGCTCACGGCCACTTCGATCGGTGTCGGCGCGCCGAAGCTCATGACCCGGCTGACGATGTCACTTGGCTCGAACGAGAAGCGCACATCCGGCAGTTCCTGGGGCAATTTCTGACGCAGCCGCTCCTTCAAATCCTCGATGCGGATTGCGGCGCTTCGCTTGAGCTGTACCTGCAGCACCGCTTCCTCGGAGCCGGAACTCCAGAGATAAATGGTGTTGATGGGGTAATTGGGCGGCTGCGTGCCGACAAAACCAAGGCTGATTTCCACGTTATTCGGACCCACCTCGCGCTTGATCACGTCGAGTGTCTGTAGCGCGATGTGCTCGGTGCGCTCGATGCGCGTTCCCGCCGGAGCCCGCAGATGCAATTGGAGCTGGCCGGTATCCACGACTGGAAAAATCTCGGTCCCGAGAGTGCTGCCGACCAGGACAATGATTGCGCCGCTGATGACGAGATAGGAAAGTACGACGATGCGCCGCCGTTTCATGACGGAGCGTGCGAACCGTTCGTACCTGGCACGCAGCCGGTCGAAAAACGTCTCTTGGGGCGTGTGGTGCGCGCTCGGATTGCGCAGCATCCAGACCGACAGTACCGGAACGAAGGTACTGGAAAGCAGATACGATCCCACCATCGAAAACCCGACCGCCAAGGCCAGCGGTACGAACAGGTTGCGCGCGGCGCCGGTCATAACGAAGGCGGGAATGAACACCGCCAGAATGCAGAGCATGGCGACGAACCGGGGCACCGTCGTCTCGGCCGTGGCCTCGCTCGCGGCACGGGCAAGGGTGCGGCCATCAGCAAGATGGGTGCGGATGTTCTCGATGGTGACTGTCGCCTCGTCGACCAGGATGCCGACAGCCAGGGCCAGCCCGCCCAAGGTCATGATGTTGATGGTCTGACCTGATACCCAGAGCGCCGTCACCGACGCGAGGATCGCGAGGGGAATGTTCAAGACCACGACCAGCGAACTGCGCCAATCTCGCAGAAACAGCAGCACCATGAGGCCTGTGAGCACCGCGCCGAGAGCGCCTTCGACGAACAGGCCCTCGATGGCGCCCGTCACATAGGGGGACTGGTCGAACTGGTAACTGACCTGGACATCATCAGGCAATACGGATTGGAAGCGTGGCAGGTTGGCTTTGACGGCTTGGACGACCGCGAGTGTCGAGGCGTCCGCTCGTTTGGTGACGGGGATGTAGACCGTGCGGCGTCCATTCACCAGCGCGTACCCGGTCTGGATGTCGGCGCCGTCTTCGACCGATCCGACGTCGCGGATGAAGATGGTCTTGGTTCCCTGCGAGCGGATGGGAATGTTGTTTAGTCCCTTGAAATCCCCGACGACGGAGTTGACGGGCACCATCGGCAAGAGGTCGCCGATGCGGACGTTACCCGATGGGCTGACTGTGTTGCCGGCAGCCAACGCCTGCACCACCTCGTCCGGCGACATGTTGTAGGAACGCAGCTTGCCGGGATCTACGCGGACGAGGATGGTGCGCTGGCTCGAGCCGAAGGGCGGCGGCGCCGACACGCCTGGCAAGGTCGCGAACAACGGGCGCACCTTGAAGAGCGCCGCGTCCTGAAGCTCGGCGACTGTCTTCGTCTTGCTGGAGAAGACGAGGTCGCCGACCGGCACGCCGCCAGCATCGAACCGGACCACGAACGGCGGGACGGTCCCGGCCGGCATGAAGGCGCGCGCGCGGTCCACGTAGCTCACGGTCTCGGCCAGCGCCTGGGCCATGTCGGTGCCGGGATGGAATTGCAGCTTGATCAGCGCAACGCCTTGGATCGATTTGCTTTCGACATGCTCGATGCCGGTAATGTAGAGGAAATGGTATTCGTAATAGTTGGTGATGAACCCTTCCATCTGCGCCGGATCAAGGCCACCATAAGGCTGCGCGACGTAGATGGTTGGCACCCCGAGATCCGGGAAGATGTCCCGAGACATGCGATCGACCGCCAGAAAACCGATCAATGCAACGGCTACGACCATCGTCAAAAGCGAGATCGGGCGCCGCAATGCGAGCGACACCAAGCTCATCGAGATACCTCGGCGGCCTCTGCCGCGCCCGGACGACCGAGTGCGCCTCGACGGCACCAACGGAAACTAGGGGGACATTTCGTAGAAATTCGACTCATATTTCAGTCCACAGCTCAACCCTCGAGCTCCAATGACCTCGAGTGACGAGCAGAACTTGAACGGCGAGCCGTCTTGGAATGCCGGGGGTCTGCAGGCCCCGACAACCGACGACATAGTTCAGCGAGACCCCTCGCGGAAGGTGTCGAGGACTTGGCGCACCGTTTTGTGATACGCTCGATACGGCCTGGTGTATTATCTGACGGCCAATCGCGTGCGGACTGCATCAGGGATGAGTTGCGGCGCCGACGCTGAAACTGTTCGTGATCGCCGCCCGGCATAGCGTGCGGCGCTGCCGGTTGACATAACGGCCAACCAGGGTTTTTATTCGCGACACGGGGAAAGCGATCTCCCCGCGAGGCGACATGCCCAAGAATCGCGTCCTGGTTCACCAAGGGCGCAGCATGTCATCATACACCTCGATTTCATCCGACAAACTTTCCCGTCTCATCGGCACGGCGAACGCGCCGGTGCTCGTCGATGTCCGCATCGACGAAGATTTCGCCGCGGATCCCCGTCTGATTCCGGGCGCCTTGCGGCGTTCGCATCGCGATGTCCAGGACTGGGCCTCCGGCTTCTCCGGGCAGTCCCTCGTCGTCATCTGCCACAAGGGACAGAAGCTGAGCGAAGGCACGGCCGCCAGGCTGCGTCATGGCAATATCGCGGCGGAAGTCCTTGAGGGCGGTCACGTCGGCTGGAGGCAGGCGGAACTTCCCACCGTCCCAGCCGACAAGATTCCCAAGCGCGATGGACGCGGCCGCACCGTCTGGGTGACGCGATCACGGCCGAAGATCGACCGCATCGCGTGTCCGTGGCTGATCCGCCGTTTCGTCGATCCCGCCGCCGCCTTCCTGTTCGTGACGCCCTCGGAAGTCGAGGCCGTGGCCGAGCGTTTCGAGGCGACGCCGTTCGATATCGAGAACGTGTTCTGGAGCCATCGCGGCGAACTCTGCGCCTTCGACGTGACGATCAAGGAGTTCGGCCTCTCGGCGCCGGCGCTTGAGCGGCTTGCGACGATGGTGCGGGCCGCCGACACGGGACGGCCCGAGCTCAGTCCGGAGGCCCCCGGATTGCTCGCGGCCTCGCTCGGCCTCTCGCGCATGTTCGACGACGACCTCGAACAGTTGAATGCCGGCCTTCTCCTTTGCGACGCGTTCTACCGGTGGTGCCGCGACGCGACCAAGGAGACGCACAACTGGCCGACCAACAAGGTGAAGCCATGACCGACGTTGCCGCAACCGATAAGGTCGGCGCGCAGGAGCCGACCCACGGCATCTCCTTCAACGAGGCGCTTCTCGTCTGGATCCGGGTGGCCATTCTAAGCTTGGGCGGCCCCGCCGGCCAGATCGCGGTGATGCACCGCATCCTGGTCGAGGAGAAGAACTGGATCTCCGAGGGGCGTTTCCTGCACGCCCTCAACTACTGCATGCTGCTGCCGGGGCCCGAGGCCCAGCAACTTGCGACCTACATCGGCTGGCTGCTGCACCGGACCCGCGGCGGCATCGTGGCGGGAGGACTGTTCATCCTGCCCGGCATCTTCGCCATCATGGGGCTCAGCTACATCTACGCGGCCTATGGCAACGTAGGTTTCGTCGAAGCCTTGTTCTACGGCCTGAAAGCGGCGGTCCTCGCCATCGTGATCCAGGCGGTGGTTCGGGTCGGCAAACGTGCGTTGCGCAATCCGATCATGATCGGCATAGCGGCGGTCGCCTTCGTGGCGATCTTCTTCTTCGGGGCGCCGTTCCCGCTGATCATCGTCGCCGCCGGCGTCATCGGCTTCGCGGGTGCTCGGCTGGGCAGGCCGGAATTCGCGGCGATCGAGCACGTCGGAAAGAGCTCGGCGGCGATCGACACCATGCTGGGCGACGCGGTGCCGGACCACGTCCGGCCGAACACCTCACGCACCCTTCGGGTCGGTGCCACCTGGCTTGCGCTCTGGCTTGTCCCCGTCTTCGTGCTTCTCGTTGCCTTGGGGCCGAATGACGTGTTCAGCCAGATCGCGATCTTCTTCAGCAAGATGGCGATGGTTCGGCGGGGCCTACGCCGTGCTGGCTTACGTCGCCCAGCAGGCCGCCGAATACTATCACTGGGTCAATCCGCGGGAGATGCTCGACGGTCTCGGCATGGCGGAGACCACGCCCGGGCCCCTCATCATGGTGGTCCAGTTCGTGGGCTTCATGGCCGCGTTCCGCGAGGCGACCGGGTTGTCGCCGATGCTGGCCGGCACGCTCGGCGGGTTGTTGGCGACGTGGGTGACCTTCACGCCCTGCTTCCTCTGGATCTTTGCCGGGGCACCCTACATCGAGGCGCTGCGGGGCAACAAGGCACTCGCCGGCGCGCTGTCGGCCATCACCGCGGCCGTCGTGGGCGTGATCCTCAATCTATCGATCTGGTTCGCGCTGCACACGCTTTTCCGGCAGACCTCTCCGCTTCACGGGTTCGGTCTGTCATTTGACGCGCCTGTGCTGAGCAGCATCGACTTGCCGGCGGTCGCTCTCTCTATCACCGCGGCTACGGCGATCTTCGGCTTTAACTTAGGGATGCTCGTCGTCCTCGCCGCTTCATGCGTCACCGGCATCGTGATGCGTCTGGCGGGCGTCATCTGAGGGAGCGCTGCCACCGAACGGACTTCACATCGGGCAGGGACATCACCAGGAGAACGAACATGCGAACACGGACAATCTTTTACGCAGCTCTCTTGCTGGCGATTGGCGGCGGGCTGTCCCCCGCACATGCCCTGACTCAGGAGGAACTCGTCGCCAAGATTCAGGCGGCCGGCTACTCGCAAGTCAGCGACATCAAGTCGACCGCCGAGGGCACGACCGTCAAGGCGATGAAGAACGGAAAGGAAGTGCGGCTCGTTGTCGACAGCAGCGGCCAGATCAAAGAGCGGAAGCCGACGGAGTGACCAACATGATGAGATCAACAGCGATCACGTTAGCAGCCGTTCTGCTACCAGGCTTCGCAATGTCTAAAGGCGCCGCCGTCCACCCGCCCGCGACCGAGACGTTGCGTGGCGTTGTCGACAGCGTCGATCAGGGAAACGACACGATCAAGATTCGGCTGTCTCCGGACAAGACGGAGGAGTTCAAAGTGCAGGATTGCTTGATCTTCAATTCGGTTCGCTTTGGTGACCCGGTCGAGCTCTCGGTGCAAAACATCTCCGGCTTCAGGACCATCATCGGGCTCTCGAAACAATAGCGAAGCGCGCTTTTATAGCTTCGGACGCGCCGCAATCCCGAAATCAAGTTCAAGGAGCAGAACAATGCGACATACAATCCCGGCGTTGCTCGGCATCGGCGCCTGTTTGTTCGCCTTCGACGCAAACGCTCAGCAGATCGATTGGCAGGTGTTCGCCGAGCCATTCGTCTCGACCGCCCGCGCCCAGGATGTCGATTGGCAGAAGGTCGATGAAACCCTGGGCAGGAAGCCGGCCATCACCGGCGACGTGCATCGCTACGGCTTTCCGCGGACCGATCTCACAGTGACCCTCGACGGCGTGACCATCAAGCCCGCGCTGGCACTCGGCGGCTGGGTCGTGTTCAAGCCGATGCATGGCGGCGCGATGGTCATGGGCGATCTGGTACTGCTGGAGACCGAGGTCAATCCGGTGATGACCAAGATGATCGCCGACGGACTCCAGATCACCGCCGTTCACAACCATCTGCTGCGCGCCAGCCCCGAGACCTTCTACATGCACATCGCCGGCCACGGCGATCCCGTGAAGCTCGCCACCGCGATTCGCGAAGGGTTGGCCGCGAGCAAAACGCCGGGGGCGCTACCGGCGCCCGCCAATCCGCCGCCCGCTGTCGATCTGGATACGGCGCAACTCGACCAGATCATCGGCGTCAAAGGCCAGGTCAACGGCGGCGTGTACCAGTTCAACGTGCCGCGCCGCGATCCCGTTACCGAAGACGGCATGCAGTTGAGTCCGGTCGGGCCGATGGGCGTCGCCATCGGCATCAACTTCCAGCCGACCGGTGGCGGCAAGGCTGCCATCACCGGCGACTTCGTCCTCACCGGCGACGAGGTCAACCCTGTGATCATGGCATTCCGGACGCACGGCGTCGAGGTTACCGCGCTCCACAGCCACATGCTGGACGAACAGCCGCGCCTCTTCTTCATGCACTTCTGGGCGAACGACGACGCGATCAAGCTGGCCAGGGGACTGCGCGCGGCGCTCGACAAGACGGCGAGCACGAAGATCTGAGATTCAATAAGGGCGCTGGGGCGCGACATACAAGCAGGAGAATCCAATGACCATGAATACCGAACGCCGAAACTTCATCAGGGGCGTGGGTGCCGCGGCCGCATCGACCGCCATGCTTGCGGCGACGCCAGCGCTTGCGCAAGCCAATCAACAGACAGGAGCCAAGCCGATGGCATATCAGCCCAAACCGATGCCGTTCGATCCCAAATCCATCGCCGGCATCTCGGAGAAGGTGCTCGTCAGCCACTACGACAACAACTATGTCGGTGCCGTGAAACGGCTCAACGCGATCGGAACGCAGCTCGCCGAGCTCGACTTCGTCAAGGCGCCCAACTTCGTCGTCAACGGCCTGAAGCGCGAGGAGTTGATCGCCGCGAACTCGATGATCCTGCATGAAATCTATTTCGATGGGCTTGGCGGCGGCGGCGACGCGAGGGGGCCGCTGATCGAGGCCATCGTGCGCGATTTCGGCACCATGGAGCGGTGGCGCGCAGAATTCTCCGCCATGGGCAAGGCAGAAGGCGGCGGCTCGGGTTGGGTAATCCTTGCCTACTCGCCGCGCGACAAGCGGCTCGTCAACCAGTGGGCCGCCGATCACACGACGACGCTCGCCGGCGGCCGCCCGGTGCTGGTGCTCGACATGTACGAGCACGCCTATCACATGGACTATGGCGCGGCGGCCGCGCGCTATGTCGACATCTACATGGAAGCGATCAGATGGGACAACGCCGCTAAACTGTACGACCAGTACAGCCGCGAAGCCTAGGGTGATGCGCCAGGGCGGCTTGCGACGTAGCTATTCCGGCGATTTCCATCAGTTCAGGGTGGCATGCAATTGCATGACGCATTCCATCGATGGCGCCGGGATGGGAGGTCAAAAACTCAAGTAGTGATCGGACTTCTCCAATGACTGCTTTGGGGAGGTGCGAACGCTGCCCACGCGGGCGCGGGGAAGGAAAAAGCGCAGTCCTGCGCGCCTGATAACTCGAGGAGATTGCGCATGATCGGAAGTGATCCGTTGGACCTCTCACATAAGTTCGGGGCCGCTCGGCGCGTTCATGACTTGCTTCGCCGCCAAAATTGGTCCGCCCCGCAAAGGCTTGCACGCATTATTTTGGCAAGCGCCATGTTGATCACCGTGATCAGCTCGCAGGCTTTGGCTGAACGAACCCTGAGGGGAGTCGTCGTCAAGGTGGACGGGATAATCGGAATCATTTCGGTTCGCGAAATGCACGCCGACGCAAGCGGGGTGACCTCCTACAGCGCGCCCGAAGAGTTCAAGGTGCAAGATGGGCTGCTGTTCGATGCAGTGCGGCCCGGAGATGAGGTCATGTTTGCCGCCTCCGAGATGAATGGAGCCATGACGATCACGAAGCTCAGCGAGCAGTGATGGCTTGGCTACGTTTGGCCGCCGAGGCGCCGCCTAACCGTTCGCGCCATCGCCGCCGGGGCCTCGTCGGGGATCGCGAAGCATGAACTCGCGTTGATTTCGCAGAGGACGTAGGTGTCGGCGCCGGACGCATCCCGCGGACCGTAGAGCAAGTCGGCGTCCCAGATGACGGGGAGAGATCCCTCGTCGATGCGAAGCGTTTCCATCAACTGCGGGGTCCACTCCTCCTCCATCGACCTTCTCAGCGACTTGAACGCAGGGGCGTCCGGTCCATGCATGTTCCTTGCACCTGGCTGCGCCTCCGGAGACTCCGCGCCTTCGGGTCGAGGCGGGATCAGGGCCTTGATCAGTTGTTGCCCGAAGCCTGCCACCCTGGATCCGCTCATGTAGCAGCGGATCATTCCTTCAGGCAGGCGGGGTTGAAACGCCTGGTCGATGATGCAGCCGCCCCATCCGAAATAGGTCTCGCATCGGGCGATGAAGGCCTCGAGCGGCATCTCCTCGGGTCGGCTGCCCCGTTGCGCATGAAGCACCCGCACCATCGAGACCATATTCGGCAAGGCTTCCACCTTCCAGACGCCCTGGCCTGCGTTCCCGCGGTTTTGTTTGAGGACCCTCGGGCCGGCCGCACGGAGACGCGACGGGAATTCGGAGCGCAGCGCGACCATGCTGTCGTATCGATGCGTATCGGCGCCCCAGCCCAGGTGGCGCGTCCGGTGGAGCACTTCCTTGACGCCCATCTTCAGAATGACGTCTGGATGCGCGCTCACCCACGGGCCTTGCGCCGCGACCTCGCGCAGCAGGGAATCCAGCGCCTCACGTGTCTTGCCCTGATGAATCGGATCTACCCAGACGAGTACGCCGTCCGCCGCCAGCAGTTCGTCGCGGACCGCGTCGGCGAAGGCTTCGTCGTAGACGACGGGACGTGCCTCGATGCCGACGGCCTCGAGCGCCTCGAAGACCCGGATGAAACGGCTGTTCTGCGGGGTCGCGTCCCGGCGCGCCGCTGCGTCGCCGCGCGACAGGATGGCGATCGTGGAATGAGAAAATGTCGGTCGCGTGGGGTCCATGCGCAAGCTCCCTCGATATGTCGGGCGATGCGCAGAGCTTGGACTGACGTCTCGCGGGGAGTCTGCTTTTTTCCCCGTGCGTGGAACGCTAGTCCGATCCGAGATCGGACGCAAGATACCGCCGATATGTCGCTGAAAGGCCCTCCAAGTCGGCGCACAAAGAACCCGGCCTCTGATAGACTGTAAGCATGTCTGAGCATGAACATTCGCGCGCGCACCTTTGGCCCGGCGTTCCGTTGGCATTGACGTCGGCCCTGCTGTTCGGCGCGTCGGCACCGTTCGCCAAGCTGTTGCTTGGCTCGCTCGGCAGGACTTTTGTATCTCGGCGCGGGCGTCGGTCTCGCTCTCGTCCATGCCGGACGTGCGGCGCTCGGAATCGCGGCCCCCGAAGCTCCGCTGCGAAGGACGGATGCGCCGTGGCTGGCGGCCGTGATCCTGTTCGGAGGTGTCGCCGGACCGCTCTTGCTGATGCTCGGTCTCGCGCGCACCTCGGCATCTTCAGGATCGCTGCTGCTCAACCTCGAGGGACTGGCTACGATGAGTATCGCCTGGGTCGCGTTCCGCGAGAACGTCGATCGGCGGCTGCTGGCCGGTGCTTTGTCGATTCTCGCCGGAGCCGTCGTTTTGTCCTGGCAGGGACAGGGTGTCCGGAGCGATAGCGGCAGCGTTCTGATCGCGGCAGCCTGCATCGCATGGGGTATCGACAACAACCTTACCCGGAAGCTGTCGTCCGCCGACCCCGTCCAGATCGCGCTTATCAAGGGGCTCGCCTCCGGGGGCGTGAACTTGACGCTGGCTCTGCCGCGTGGCGCAAGGCTGCCGTCCATCGAGGTGGGGGGCGCCTCTGCCATCGTTGGATTTCTTGGCGTCGGCGTGAGCCTGGTGCTGTTCATCCTTGCGCTGCGTCACCTCGGAAGCGCGCGAACGGGGACGTATTTCTCGCTGGCTCCCTTCATCGGCGCGATCGTGGCCTTGCCGCTGCTGAACGAGCCGGTCACCTTGCAACTCGTCGCGGCGGGGCTGCTGATGGCCTTCGGTCTGTGGCTGCATCTTGCGGAGCGGCACGACCACGAACATGCGCATGAGGCCATGGAGCACGAACATAGCCACGTGCATGACGGGCATCATCGTCATGGTCACGAGGGCGCCGAGACCGAACCGCATTCACATGGCATCGCCACGAGCCGATGCGCCATAAACACGTCCACTATCCCGATCTCCACCATCGACACGGTCATTCGTAATCTGCGGTTTTTCAGGCAAACACTCAGGGCAGGTTTTGCCACATCGATGCCGGACCACGCTGCTCGATGCGCTCCGCGAGCACATCGGTCTCACGGGAAGCAAGAAAGGTTGCGATCCCGGGCAATGCGGCGCCTGCACCGTCATGGTCGGGGACCGCCGCGTGCTGTCGTGCCTGACGCTGGCGCTTGCCGCGCAGGATCAGCCGATCGTCACCATCGAAGGCCTTTCCAAGGGCGGCGATCTGCACCCGATGCAGCAGGCGTTCATCGATCAGGACGCCTTCCAGTGCGGCTACTGCACGCCGGGGCAGATCGTCTCGGCGGTCGCCTGCGTCAAGGAAGGCCGCGCTGCCACCGACGACGATATCCGCGAATACATGAGCGGCAACATCTGCCGATGCGCCGCCTACCCGAACATCGTCGCCGCGGTCAAACAGGTCGGAGTTGGAAACGCGGCGCTGCGGAGAAGGTTGCATCGCCACACGCCGGCGCCGGCTCCGGGCCAATTCGCGCTGCAACGTTACGGACCTTCTCCGTCCGAGCGTGTGAAGGGCCGCACCTTCGCGCAGGAACGGATCGACGGCCGGTTGTCGCGTTCGATTTCGGAGAATTCGAATGTCCAAGAGCGAACAGCCCACTTTCACCCGCCGTCACGTCGTCGGAGGAGCCGGCGCCGGGCTGGTGGCTTCGGTCGCCCCCACGATCGCGCAAGGAAACGAAACCATGGCCACGGAAAAATTGCGGAACCCTGCCGACAAATACCCCAAGCCGCCGTACAACAAGCAATCGCAACCCTGGCCCGGCCTCGCCAGCAAGATGGATCCGCGTCCGGACCACGGGGGAAACCAGCTACAAGGGTTCGGGCCGGCTGGCCGGCCGGAAGGCACTGATCACCGGTGGCGATTCCGGCATAGGCCGCGCGGCGGCCATCGCGTATGCGCGCGAGGGCGCCGACGTCGCCGTCAACTACTTCCCGACCCAGGAGCCGGACGCCAAGGAAGTCGTCGACCTGATCAAGGCCGAAGGCCGGGTGGCGGTCGCCATACCCGGCGACCTGCGTGACGAGACGTTCTGCCGGAACCTCGTTGCTCGCGCCGTCGAAGGACTCGGCGACATCCTCGCCAGCAACGCGGGTCGGTAGCAGGCCCACGATTCGATACTGGACATCTCGTCCGAGGATTTCGACGCGACGATCAAGACCAACATCTATGCGCCGTTCTGGATCATCAAGGCCGCGCTGCCGCACCTGAAACCCGGATCCGTCATCATCGGTCCCGTCTTAGACCAGAGCCACTTGTTGCCCAGGTCGTCCAAGCGTTTGTGATAAGCGCACAACTGTTAACCTTTCAGCATCGAGGCTGAAGGTAGGAACTGACGCTTAGCTGGCATTCTTCTCTTGAGCGGAAATGACATCGTATTCGGAGCGTATCGCTTCCTTGCCATAAAGGCGCTCAAGCCGGCGCACTGTGAAATGGCCGCGCGCTATCTCCTGGAAATGCTCCATGAACGCGTAGTTGACGGCGGCGCCGCCCAGCGCCCCGACAACGGGAAGGGCCTGAGCCGCGGCCTTCTGTGTGACGACGAGGCCGAAGCGCGAGGCGACCTGCGCCACGAACTTGAGTAGGATGGGAGCGCCTTCCCTGACGACGCCGCGTTCGGCGATGAACCTTGCGGCTTCCGAGACCGTCTTGGCGAGCACGCTCCTGACGGCGAAGTATCCGCTCTCCGAAGCGTCGGACGACCCGGTCCGCCCGCCCAGGGCGAAAACTTCGACGCAGGCGAGGGCCGTCTCCGGATCCGTCAGGTCTTCGCCTTCGCTCCGTGCGATG
This sequence comes from Bradyrhizobium genosp. P, assembly GCF_049949265.1. NCBI lineage: Bacteria > Pseudomonadati > Pseudomonadota > Alphaproteobacteria > Hyphomicrobiales > Nitrobacteraceae > Bradyrhizobium > Bradyrhizobium genosp. P. Next base: position 8,940,894 of record NZ_CP188195.1, read on the forward strand.
TCGGCGATCGAGCGCAGCATAATGACGGTCGAGACCGGCAGTTCGACCGGAAGCGCCGCTAGTCCGAACATCCCGCCCGCAGCGCCCGACGCGCTCGCGAGCGCTCGGTGCAGCGGCTGGGAATGCGTAGAAGATGACGACGGGAGCGTGCGCAGCGCAACCTTGAGCGCGGCCTCCAGCCCTTTCGAAGTCGCGGACGCGATCGCTTGGGAGGCGACGGAGGGCAAGGCGTAGCCGATCAGTTCGACAGGCTTGCCGACAAGATTGGTCAACCTGCCGGCGAGGCTGGGATGTTCGAGCGCTTTGACGGCGTTTCGCAACGCCTCGCGATCGTTGCAGGTCAATTCTGCTGTCTCGTGCAACGACAATCGAGCGGTCCCATGAAGCCATTTTGAAAACGACCGCGGGTCCGTTGGGTTCCCGCTCAACCGGCCTTGCCCGGGTGCTCAGACCTGAGAATTCCAAGAGTCGCTGGATCCTTGCCATCGGGATAGAAGGCCCCGATCGCTTCGGCGAATATTTCATGCTGCGAGACGGCATCGAATAGCGTCATGCATGACCGGAATTTCATGTCGTCCGGCGAACCCAAAATATCGGTGATCGTCTTCTCGCTTGCCGCCAGGACGAGCCGGGTGCACTCGAGCAGACGAGGCCCCAACACTGCGTGCTCCAGATAAGAGACCGCTTCTGCACGCGAGCCGATCGCAAAGCGTTGCGCCATGGCGCTCGAACCGAGGCCGGTGATCTGGGGAAAGACGAACCACATCCAATGCGTCCGCTTGCGGCCGTGCGACAGCTCCTCGACGACCCGTCGATAGACCGGCTCCTGGGCGTTCACGAAACGGCGGAGATCGAACGGATCGCTCACGTGGCTGCGCTTTCCACAACCGTCAGACCGGCCTTGTGGCCAGGGCCGGACTCACCGTAACCAGATGCGCGATTTGACGCCAATGATGACGGGTTTCGAATGCCTGGTAGAACGACCGAATTGCCCAAAACAGGTTTCGCCATCGAGATCGACGGACGAGTGAAGACCGAATTCAGCACCAAGGAAGGTGCTGAGCTCGGCGCGATCGAATTGAAGCGGCGTTTTCCGATGCTTCAGATCCGGATTTACGACGCCAGCTCCCATTCGACACACGATCTTCCTGCCTAGGCGATGGCTTCCGCAAGCGTCTCCCGCGCGGCACGCACCACCGCTTCCGCATTGATGTCGAACTTCTTGTAGACGTCCGCGATCTTTCCGGATGCCCCGAAGGAGTGCATTCCGACAAAACGACCTTCGAGGCCGATGTAGCGCTCCCATCCCAGCTCAACGGCGGCTTCGACCGCGACGCGGGCGCGGGTCGAGCCGAGCACGGCCTTCCTGTAGGCGGCGTCTTGCTGTTCGAACAGAAGCCTGCACGGCATGGAGACGACGGCCGTCGGTACGCCTTGCTTCTGGAGGATTTCGCGTGCCTGGACCGCGAGGTGGAGCTCCGAGCCGGTGCTCAAGATGGTGAGCCTGCGCTCGCCGCGTTCCGCTTCTTGCAGCACGTACCCGCCTCTGGCCGACCTGTTCTCGGTGCCGGGCTCGCGTCGGAGCAGAGGCATCGGCTGCCTGGACAGGGCGAGCAGGGCGGCCTGGCGAGGCGTGCTCAGGATCGCCTCCCAGCACTCGGCGGTCTCGATCGGATCGCCCGGCCGGTAGACAGCAAGATGGGGGATAGCCCGCAGCGCCGCGAGCTGTTCGACGGGTTGATGGGTTGGCCCGTCTTCGCCGAGGCCGATGGAATCATGCGTCATCACGAATATCGTCCGCACCTGCATCATGGCCGCCAGGCGGATCGAGGGGCGGCAGTAGTCCGAGAAGCAGAGGAAGGTGCCCCCGTAGGGGATCAGGCCACCATGCAGCGCGATACCGTTCATCGCCGCCGCCATGCCGTGCTCCCGAACGCCGTAGTGCATGTAGGAGCCACCGTATTCGCCCGGCTTGATCTCGACCATGCCCTTGGCTTTGGTGTTGTTGGACGTCGTCAGATCGGCCGACCCTCCAAGCAGTTCCGGAATCGCCGCGGTCAAATGGTTGAGCACGGCGCCGCTGGCGGCCCGCGTCGCCACTTCCTTGCCGCTGGCAATGAATTCCGCGCGGGCAGCGGCGATGGCCTTCTGCCAGTCGGCCGGCAACTCGCCGTCGTTGCGGCGCTCGAACTCTGAACGCAGGTCGGCAGGGGACTCCTTGGTCCGGTCCGCCCAGGCCGTGCGGGCCTTCCGGCCTTTCGCGCCGATCTCACGCCATTGCCGCAGCAGCGGCTCGGGGATCACGAACGCTGGCGAATCCCAGCCGAGGATCTTACGCGCGCCGGCGATTTCGTCTTCACCCGGCGCGTCGCTGTGAGCCTTCTCCGTGCCGGCCTTGGTCGGGAAACCGAAGCCAATGATTGTCCTGCAGGCGATCAGAGACGGCTGGTCAGTTACGGCGCGCGCGGAGGTGATGGCATCGCGGATTGCATCGGTGTCGTGCCCGTTGATCTCCTGCACATGCCAGCCGGAGGCCCGGAAGCGCTGGATTTCGCTGTCGGAGACCGCAAGTCGGGTAGGGCCGTCGATCGTGATCGAATTGTTGTCCCAGAAGGCGATCAGGTGGCCGAGCTTGTAGTGACCCGCCATCGAGATCGCCTCCTCGCTGACGCCCTCCATCAGGCAACCGTCGCCCATGAATACGTAGGTGAAATGGTTGCAGAGATCGTTTCCGAACTTCGCGTTCAGAATGCGCTCTGCGAGCGCGAAGCCTACCGAATTGGCGATGCCCTGGCCAAGGGGACCCGTCGTCGTTTCGATACCGTCTGCGTGCTTGTATTCAGGGTGACCGGCCGTCTTGCTGTCGATCTGCCGGAAACGCTTCAACTGGTCCAAGGTCATGTCCTCGTAACCGGTCAGGTAGAGGAGGCTGTAGAGGAGCATTGACGCGTGGCCGTTCGATAGGACGAACCTGTCCCGGTCGAACCAATGCGGATCGGCCGCGTCGAATTGCATGAAGTCCCTGAAAAGGACGGTCGCGATGTCCGCCATGCCCATCGGCGCACCTGGATGGCCGCTTTTGGCGTGCTGGACGGCGTCCATGGACAGGAAGCGGATGCAGTCCGCCAGGTCGCGAAGGTTCTGATCCCGGGGCTTTGGTACCGTTTCGACGGCAGGAGCCGGCGTTGCATCGACCATGTCAGGCTCCCGATCTTCGCGGCGCGAGAGCCTAAGCCTCAACACGCGGTTTCGTTCCGGAATGAAGCCCATTGCGAGCCGGGGTGAGGTCGGTTCGGCCGCGCCTTCGGCTCGCCGAAGGACGGTTTGGCGGCCGAATAGCGACTCCGAGTTCGCTTTAAAGGACTCGATTCAGATTTAAGGGCACAGGACCGTCGGCGGCGGAGCGGCCGACGCCGAGGCTCCGAAGAAGCCAGCCAAGAAGCCGCGGAAGGCCGCCGCCGGCCAGAAGGAGATGCTGATGCCGATCGAGGGCAAGAAGCCCGCGAAGGAGACGGCGAAGAAGTCGTCGGCCAGGCAGCGCAAGTCGGCCTGAAGGGGCGCCGTCTCGTCGGAGGAAACGGGGGTCGTGAGCGTTTCCGGTCGCCCGCCCGACGACGGGATCGCGTGGAGCAAATGTCTAGGCTTTCGGGTCGTTCGTGATCGGGAAATGGTTCCGGATCGTGCGATCAAAGACCAGGGTCCGGCTTTGAGCCGCGCCCGGCCGATGACGCAATTCTGCGGGTTATACCGCGGGGTGCACGGAGCGATCAAATGCACTTCCTATGGATCGGATCGACCCTACGGAAGTTGACGTCGATGGTCGGCGGCGCGGCGACACCGGAGGAGCAACACATGACCCCGTTCTTCCACGAGGAATTTTCAGCCAGGTTGATCGACCGCAGTTCGTTCGTGGTTTTGGACGTCATGACGCCGCCTCGAGATCCCGATGATGATGGAGACGACGAGGACGAAGAGGAAGGCGACGAGGACGAAGGCGCAGACGAACCGCCGGTTGTGCGCGAGCCGGACGAAGGCTAGAGCACCATGAAGGGGAATCCGCTTAGGAACGGAGCGATCCGCCGGTCGGTTGCTCCGGCGCAATCGTGGGAGGACAGTATGGATGTGAAGGAAGCCTCGGAGATGACGGAAGCCTCCGGGCTGACGAACGACGCCATCGAGCAGACTTCCGGGGCACGCCGGCGACCGCTCCAGTCGCCTTCCCAGGAGATCGGATTCATGCCCGATTCGATCACGATGCCTGCTGCACTAAAAAGGCCCGGCATTTCTGCCGGGCCTTTCCTAGTGATGGGTGCTGAACAGTTGGACTTAGAAGTCCATACCGCCCATACCGCCCATCCCACCGCCGCCCGCAGGCATGCCGCCGCCGGCATTCTTCTTCGGCACTTCAGCCACCATGGCTTCGGTGGTGATCAGCAACGCCGCAACTGAGGCCGCGTTCTGGATCGCTACGCGAACCACCTTGGTCGGGTCGATGATGCCCTTGGAGATCAGGTTGACGTATTCGCCGGTCTGCGAGTCGAAACCGTAGGCGTACTGATCCTTCTCGAGGATCTTGCCGACGATCACCGAACCATCTTCACCTGCGTTGATCGCGATCTGGCGGGCCGGCGCGGACAGCGCCTTGCGCACGATCTCGACGCCGGTCTTCTGGTCGTCGTTCTTGGTGCGAAGCCCCTTGAGGTGCTCGGAGGCACGCAGCAGGGCGACGCCGCCGCCCGGCACGATGCCTTCTTCAACCGCCGCACGGGTCGCATGCATCGCGTCATCAACGCGGTCCTTGCGCTCCTTCACCTCAACCTCGGTCGCGCCGCCGACGCGGATCACCGCGACACCGCCTGCGAGCTTGGCGAGACGCTCCTGCAGCTTCTCACGGTCGTAGTCCGAGGTGGTTTCCACGATCTGCGCCTTGATCTGATTGACGCGTGCTTCGATGTCGGTCTTCTTGCCGGCGCCGCTGACGATGGTGGTGTTCTCCTTGTCGATCATCACCTTCTTGGCGCGACCGAGCATGGCGAGCGTGACGTTCTCCATCTTGATGCCGAGATCTTCCGAGATCGCCTGACCGCCGGTCAGAACCGCGATGTCCTGCAGCATCGCTTTGCGGCGATCGCCGAAGCCCGGAGCCTTGACGGCTGCAACCTTCAGGCCGCCGCGCAGGCGGTTGACGACGAGGGTGGCAAGCGCCTCGCCTTCGACGTCTTCTGCGATGATGACCAGCGGCTTGCCGCTCTGCACGACAGCTTCGAGCAGCGGGAGCAGCTCATTCAGCGAGGAGAGCTTCTTCTCGTTGATGAGGATGTAGGCATCTTCCATTTCCACGCGCATCTTGTCGGCGTTAGTGACGAAGTAAGGCGAGATATAGCCGCGGTCGAATTGCATGCCTTCGACGACTTCAAGCTCGGTTTCGAGCGACTTAGCTTCTTCAACAGTGATGACGCCCTCGTTGCCGACCTTTTTCATCGCGTCTGCGAGGAACTTCCCGATTTCGGCGTCGCCATTGGCGGAAATGGTGCCAACCTGGGCGATTTCCTCGTTCGAGGTGACCTTCTTGGAGTTCTTGACGAGATCCGCGACCACGGCATCCACTGCCAGGTCGATACCGCGCTTCAGATCCATCGGGTTCATGCCGGCGGCAACCGACTTGGCGCCTTCACGGACAATGGCTGCGGCCAGCACGGTCGCGGTGGTGGTGCCGTCCCCAGCAGCATCCGCCGCCTTGGAGGCGACTTCGCGCACCATCTGGGCGCCCATGTTTTCGAACTTGTCTTCAAGCTCGATTTCCTTGGCGACGGTGACGCCGTCCTTGGTGATGCGGGGAGCGCCGAACGACTTCTCGAGCACGACGTTGCGGCCCTTGGGGCCGAGCGTGACCTTCACCGCGTTGTTGAGAATGTCGACCCCGCGCAGCATTCTGTCGCGGGCATCGACGCCGAATTTGACTTCCTTGGCTGACATAATGATCTCCGTTTTCATCTGGTCAGATCCCAAAGGCCGCGCGACCGGGCGGGTTCTTGAAGGATGAGATCTGAATTGCGGGCCTCATCCTTCGAGACGCCGGCTACGCCGACTCCTCAGGATAAGGAAATCGGGCTGGCGCTTATGCGGCCTTCTTCTTGGCCGCGGGAACGTCGGTGAGGACGCCCATGATGTCGCTTTCCTTCATAATCAGCAGCTCCTGGCTGTCGATCTTGACCTCGGTACCCGACCACTTGCCGAACAGAACGCGGTCGCCGACCTTGAGGTCGATCGGGATCAGCTTGCCGGCTTCGTCACGGCCACCGGGGCCGACGGCGACGATTTCGCCCTGCAAGGGCTTTTCCTTGGCGCTGTCCGGAATGATGATGCCGCCAGTGGTTTTCTCTTCGGCGTCGATACGCTTGACTACAACGCGATCGTGAAGCGGACGGAATTTCATGGCGGCCTCCTCGGTTTGGTTTTTGTTTGGAGTTAGCACTCAGGGTTGGCGAGTGCCAACCACCTCGCACATAAGCCTGCGTTGCGCAGGCACAAGCCCTCGTGACCGGTCTCGAGGTGACTTTCCTTGAATTTGGGAATGTTGCAAGGATCCACCGGCCTCGCGCAATCTCATGCCAGGTGATTTGCGCCCGTGCATAAGTCGGCCCCGAAGCATGGGCGCCGATCTACATGGAATGAAGCGGGTGCGACTTCCGTTCTGGGTCACGAACCGGTCCTGGCGCCGGAGCAATCCGACTTCGGCAATGCCTTCGGAAGCAGACGCTCCCAGGGTCTGGCAGCAGGTCGCGATGGGCCAAAGGCAGAAGTCGCGTTTCGGCTATAGAACAAGCAAGCTTCTGTTAACGCAATGGCCATGATAATGCATATTGCGCATGATGAACGCTTAAGTTGTTGTCTATGAAACGATTTATGTTTTTCACGCTGATATCGCTCGTCGCTGCCTTCGCGACTTATAAATTCTTCTATCCGACCTACACCTATCGCTACCGGTTAACAGTCAACATTGAGGCGGACGGCAAGCTCCACTCGGGTTCAAGTGTGGTCGAGGTGATCTGGTACGCGCACTTTCTGCCAGAACTAGTGTCATTTTCACCAGAATTGCGCGGTCAGGCGGCGCTAGTACCTCTGCACAGTGATTATGACTCTTTGGAAGCGTCTGGGTAGGCTCGGCCCATTTTTGCGCGGGCTTTTTCTGTCGTGAACATCCATTTGATGCGGGAGCGTGCAGCATTTCTCTGCCGTTCCCAAGCGGTGATTTCGCGGCGCAGTCGCTTGGGGTCGTCGATCCTGCGAGCGAGGCACTGTCCCCGCAAGACGCCGATCTCGATCTCAACCATGTTGAGCCAGCTTGCGTGCTTGGGAGTGAAGTGGAACTCGATCCGCCGCGAGATCCGTCTGGCTTCGGCGGGCGGAAAGGTCTGATACAGGGCGCCGGCGGAGTGGGTCGATAAGTTATCCTGCACGACCCGGATGGTCTCGGCATCGGGATAATGGATGTCGACGAGGTCACGTACGCATTCGGCATAATCTTTTGCCGCTCGTCGCTCTGTAAGTTTGACCTTGCGCCAGGGACGATGCACGTCGAGGAGAACGAAGAGATTGACCGTCCCGTTGCGACGATACTCGTAATCGTAACGTTCGAGCCGGCCCGGCTTCATCGGGATTGGCTGACGGACCTCGCCGATGAGTTGCACCGGACTTTCGTCGAAGCACACGACCGGCCGCTTGGGATCGGGCACCTCGGCATAGAGATCAAGCACGTCCTCCATGCGGGCGACGTATTCGCCATCGACCTGCGACCTGCGGAATGCACCACATATCTTTGCGCCATGGTTTGAGGTCATTTTCCGCCAGGCGTCGCCGAACCGTCTCGTGCGACAGGCTGTCGTGTTCGGTGAGATTGACTATCGCACCTGCCAGCAGCTTGAGCGTCCAGCGGGCACGGCCCTTTGGGGGGCTGGCACAGGCGGTCGCCACCAGCAAGGCTTCTTCCTTGCCCGTGAGTTTGCGCTCCGCTCCGGGACGCGGCTCTTCGCTCAGCGCCCGCTCCAGATTGCCTTCCACGAAGCGTCGCTTGGTCCGGTACACGGTCGAGCCGCTCACGCCAACGCTCCTGGCGATCTCCTCGTCGCCGGCCGCGGCATCGGCAGCCAGCAAAATCTGTGCTCGCTTGAGCTTGCGGGACGCATGCTTGCCGCCGCTAAGCAGCGCCTTGAGTTCGGTCCGCTCGACTTGGCTGAGTTCGACCCGATAGCGTACATTCATGCCTGCCTCCTTGATCGAGGCACGCACGAACAACTGAATCGGATGGCCGGCGTGAGTCCTTCGGCAAAAGCCTTCACGCCCAAACAGGGGCAGTACCTCGCCTTCATCCACCTCTATACGCGTCTGCACCGCAGACCCCCGGCGGAAACCGACATGCGAGAGTATTTTCGCGTCACCCCGCCTTCGGTTCACCAAATGGTGCTCTCGCTCGAGCGAGGCGGCCTCATCAAAAGGCAGCCCAGGACACCTCGTAGTATCGAAGTCCTCGTCGATCCCAACGACCTGCCGGAGCTAATCTGACCGCCGACCCAACCCGTCAAAATCACTGTGCAGAGCCACTAGTTGATCTTGGGGAGCGCGGCGTGGTGGTGGCGACGCTAACAGCCGATGATTGGGGTTGGCACAATAGCAATGCGGGTTGGAGCGCACAGTGGCTTGTTCCTCGCGCATTTGGTGTCGGGGATTCAAATGAAGGGTTGTCCACACTTGCTAGTCTGCGCGGCAAGCGCGAACTCTCCCTCGACAATCTCCCGCGCTTTTTGTGGTTCTCGAATCCGCGAGACCCAACCACAGCTAAGACGATACTTGTAGACGATATGCCGTCCGAATTCGGCTCCTCTGCCAAGTTTGCGGGAGCATTTGTTGAGATCACAGGCGACCCGCTCGTAATCAACATCCTTGAACGGCTGCCGTGGATTAGGTCGCTGGAGAACAAGCCCGCCGGCGAAGATCGTATCTACCTACCGAACAAGCTTAGCATCGGCCGTTACATGTTTATTGGAGACGCTTCGTGAGATCGGAACGTCTGCAAACGCGTCGCTTCGGAGGACGGCCAGTCGGTTCCGGTCTACCCCGGTAAGCGGACCATATCTGAGCGCGCTTGCACTTCGCATATGGGCCAACAAGAGAAGTGTTGTCGTCAGCGTTGGAGCGATTTAGGCTTCTAGCCGTCGAGGGCGCTTTATGGACATCAAAAGGGAATTACCCCGGCCGCAAATTCGAAGCGTCGTACGCTCGTTCGAGGAGAGACGCGCTAAATTGGGAAGCACGGTGTTGACTTGGCCCGTTGCGGCTCGGCCTCATCAAATACTGAATATCCACTTGGCCGAGCCGTATCAGGTTCGTATCGATGGTGGGTCACCAAATGCTACGCCGGAAATGAGTGTGATCGGGCCACAGACCTATCGTCGCGCGCACGTCTATCTCTCAGGTTCGGTTCATGTTTTCAACATTCTGTTCCAACCGACTGGATTGAGCCGATTGGTTGGAACCAACATGAGGTCCTTGGTCAATCAGGACCCTGCGGCCTCGGATGTTCTCGGCAAATCTGCCGTCATCCTCGGCGACGCTGTACGCGCGGCACCGGACTTCTGTGAACGTGTAGCCGCCGTCGAACGGTGGGTAGGGACGATGATGGATGAATGCGAACCCGATGGGGTGATCGGCCACGCATCGCGTCTGCTGATAGCCGCTGGGGGCCGGGCACGGATCGAGGGCCTCGTTGAAAGGTCCGGCCTCAGCACCAGCCAATTTCAGCGCCGGTTTTCGACACAGGTGGGCATGACGCCCAAACTGTTCGCACGAACGATCCGGTTCGACAGAGCGCTGATTGCTAGGCGCAATGCTCCGGGCCGGCTTTGGACCGACATCATCCACGAACTGGGCTACTTCGATCAGGCTCACTTCATACGAGAATGCCGCTCTTTCACCGGCTTGCCGCCCGGCGGCCTCATCGGCGATTGGGACAACATTTTTTTCCCGGCGGATGACTAAAAAATACAAGCGCTTTCGCTAACCCGACGGCAAAGTGTCCCTGAACGGGAGACCGACAATGAGCATGACGCGGCGCAATCTCGGCATCGTGACTGCCAGCATCGTCGCTGCCGCTTCCGACGCAAGGACTGGAGCGATGGCTATGTCTGCAAATCTGGAACGCTTCAAGGCGATCGTCGAGCGCGGCTTTTCTCAAGGCGACCTGGCGGTGGCGGACGAAGTTTGCGCGGAGAAGCTGCTCGAACACGAATATCTTTCCCCGACCGATCTTCCCGGACCGCAAATCTTGCGATCGCAGATCGAGGGCGCGCGGCGCAGCATCAAGGATCTGAAACTGACGATAGAGGCGATCGTGGAAACGAGCGATACGGTCTGGGCGCGCAGCAAGGCGACAGGTTTCGATCCACGCTCAGGTAAGTCGGTGACCATCGATGTCGTGGACATTTGCCGATTTTCCGATGGAAAACTCGTCGAACATTGGGGCGTGCCAGACCGATTTGCACTTCTTCACCAGGTTGGCGCCTTACCACCTCCACCCAAAGGGATTTAAAATAGTGTGATAACCAAAGCGCCTTTGCCGATCTTTGTAACCGATTCAAGCGACTCCGACACACTGGAACAGATCTTTTATTGAGTTGTGCCGGTCTGCTTGTTTCCGTGTTGGTGCTTACTTGCGGCGTCGATCTCAGTCCGGGCTTCTTCTGAGCCGCAGCGTCGAAGTCCAGGTCCGCTTTGGGTGGTCAAAGGCAGACATCGCACGCTTGTGCTTTTCCCGGTTTAGGCCGTTGGTGGCGGAGCGCTGTTTAGAAGTTGCGAAACGGCGGTCACCAGCTGCGCTGTCGCGAACGGCTTTGCCAGCATAACGCTATTTGGAACACCCTTTGATGCCCAATCGTTGGCGTGCGCGCCGCTCATGTAGACGACCGGAAACACGGGGTCTATTTCGCGGATTTGCGACGCGACTTCCCAGCCGTTCAGTCTACCCCTCAAGCCGACATCGGTGACGAGCGCTTTGTAGTTTTTCAGCCTGCCCTTGAACAGGGTCAGAGCTTCTTCGCCAGAGGAAAGGATGTCCGTTGCAAAGCCGCCCTCGGTTAGCATTTCCTCGATGAGGCCTTGGACGGCATACTCGTCCTCAATGACGAGGATAACCGGTAACTCTTCCATGCCATTCCCTCACTTTGTCCGCACAAGGGCGGGCCGACCAGTACTACCCGGGAGGGGGACTTTAGTTTAAGCCCGAATTGTACAAAAGTGAACATAGCGGCATCGGGGCCCGCGTTGGGTCATGTGTGGACGACGCCCGCGTTGCAAGAGGAATTTGACGTTCGGCTTGCGGTCGGGTGCAAGTCATGTGTCCGGCCTGTTTGCGCGGCACCATGGCCGCTGGCCCTGATGTAGTCCGCGGATCGGGTCCCAATCAATCGCACGGGCTTTGACGCCCATGACCCAGAAGCGGGTTGTCCCAATCGACGGCTCGACCGTTTCGCATCACGCCATCATCACCCTCGCAATTCGATTGCCTTGCTCCATTGCCGCCTCACACTCCCATTGCCAAGCCTCTTCAGGCGGCTGCAGCAAGCTCCGGCGCTCGATAGTATCCTCCCTTGGCCATAATTGCCCACGCGATGCGCGCCATCTTGTTGGCAACGGCGACGGCCACGAGCTTGGCCGGCTTCTTGGCCAGCAGCCTCATGACCCAGGGATGCTTTTGCGGATGCTGCCGGGCATGTCGAACAACGGCTGTTGCACCGATGACGAGCAACCGTCGGAGATAGCGATCTCCTTGCTTGGAGATGCCGCCCAGCCGCTCCTTGCCCCCCGTCGAGTGCTGCCGCGGCACAAGTCCGATCCATGCGGCAAAATCCCGACCGGATTTGAAGTCACTCGGGTCCGTAACTGTGGAAGCGATGGCCGTGGCCCCGATGACGCCAATTCCAGGCACGGTCTCAAGGCGGCAGCTTATATCATTGGTACGATGATGGGCGTGAATGGCGCGATCCAGAGTCCCGATCTGCAATTCGAGGGCAGCGAGTTGATCGGCAATTGCCTGCAGCGCCTGTTTCATCGCAACTGGAAGAGCTTCGCGATTACTTTCGTCCGTGATGATCGCAGCAAGCTGCGCAACACCTTCGCGTCCCGTCTCCGCAACGAGGCCGAATTCGGCAAGGTGGGCTCGGAGCGCATTGATCAGCTGCGTGCGCTGACGGATTAAAAGATCTCGCGTTCGATGCAGCATTAGCAGGGCTTGCTGATCGGTCGACTTAATCGGCACGAACCGCATCGATGGACGTGTCGCGGCCTCACAAATGGCGGCAGCGTCCGCAGCGTCGTTTTTCGACCGTTTGACGTAGCCCTTCACGTAGCTCGGCGGCATCAGTCGCACGGTATGACCAAGTTTAGAGATTTCACCCGCCCAATGATGAGCGGTTCCGCAGGCTTCCATGCCGACCAGGCAAGGAGGAATTTTGCTAAAGAAATCGATGACTTGCTTGCGCCGCAACTGACGGCTGACAACGACCTTGCCCGCACTATCTACGCCGTGCACTTGGAACACGTTCTTGGCGAGATCAACGCCGATGGTGCTAACCTGCATGTGGACGACCCTCCGGTGATTCGTTGTTCAACGATCCCCCTTGGCACATTCGACGCCGGGAGCGGGCGTCGTCCACCACATCAATCGCGTCGTTTTTTGCAGTCGGCCAGCTACTTCCGGTCTACCCTCGATGTCGGACATGTCGCTGCACTGTGCTAACTGACGCGATGGGCCACTAACGGACTGGCGGCTTTCGTAATCGCCAGGAACACGACATTGATCGAGTAAGTCGCGCGGACGAGTGCCGTGTGCTGATAGATAAATTGGCCGTGGGGCGATCGCCTCGTCACATCGGTGGCTTCACGCCCTCAGCGCCGATCACGACCGCGGCGGCCTCAGGGCTGTCCTTTTTCATAACGACGAAGACCTTGCGCCCGACTGCGAGCTCGCCCGCCGACGGTGCCTTGACAAAGGCGACAACCGTCGCGTCCGTCGGGATGGTGATCGTCTGTTCTCCGCCTTTGTAGTTGACCCTTACCACACGGTCCGTTCCGACCTCCTCGATCTTGGAGATATTGGCGTTGGTCATCATGTTCGGTTTGGCTTCAAGATCCCATGGGTAGTGCCCCTCGGCCAGACCGCGCAACGATTCGTCAAACACATGAACCTCGCGTGCGACGCGCTTGCCATTCTGCTCGAAAGACGTGATGCCGACGAACTTGCCAGACTGGATGGCGCTCATATCGGCCTTTGTCACCAGGAAGAGGCCAGCGTCGCTGGCGAGTTTGACCGATACCGTCTCGCCCTTGGCGTTTTGCACGCCGATCATTCCGTCCGTGACGTCGGTCAGCGTGCCGCGGATATGCGCCTGCGCGAAGGCCGGCCCGGAAAGCAGCAAACCAACAAGGACCGCCGTGGCTGCAATCGGTGCGCTCAGAGTTCGAGGTATCAGCATTTGATTTCACTCCCTTTGGCGCTCGGCAGACAAGGTATTGCCCACTCCAGCGATTAGAATGCGCGCAATTGTGGCGACCTAATCTGGCCACTTTGAAGACGTCGCGGCTAAATCGAAGGAATTTTGGAGGTCGCCGACGTCCGAGAAGGTAGAGTCGAGGATGGGCGCGGTAGCTTGGGGCCAATGGCCAACGCCCCGTTTCCCATCCCCGCTCATCAAACCGGACGGGCCGATTTCCGGCATCCGGCTTTCCGACCAGCTTCACCGCAAGGCACGCGACGGGACCGCTCGGGGCAGGCGTTGGAGGCACAGAACGCCGAGTTCTCGATGAATAACATCGAATGTGAATCGGCGATTGCCGCGCCCTTGCACCTTGTGCCTTCGCGCGAGGAACCTGCGCAATCGTTCAAAGACGTATTGGTCGACGCTGCGGTATGCCTTGCTCCGCGAGCCGTAGCCAAAGTAGTTGGACCAGCCTCGCAGAGACCTGTTCAGCTTGTCACATACTTCCGGCCATGGATCGATATTGCTCGGCACCAGAAGATCGCCGATTCTTGTCTTGAACCGTTGCACACTCTTCTTGGACGGGCTTGCACCCAGATACCAATTCCCGTTCGCCTCAAACCGATGCGCGCCGAACGAGTAGCCGAGGAAGTCGAAGCGTTCCTGTCGGGCGTTTCTCAACGAAGTTTTCGCCTCGTTGATCGTCAACCCGAGCTTGGTCATCACCACCTTCGTCCACGCTAGTGCCTCCGCCGCACGACCGCGGCTGAGGATAACGAAGTCGTCGGCATAGGAGACGACGTGAGCCTGGAAGCTCTCGCCGCAGCCAGTCAAACGCCAATGCTTCAGGAACCGGTTCATGTAGATGTTGGCCAGCAGTGGACTTGCGACACCGCCTTGCGGCGTGCCACGCGTGTTTCGCTTGCCGCCACTCATACTCCGGGCTCCGTCCGCGTCCCGTTCCTCGATCGGCGCCCTCAGCCACATCTTGATGAGGCACAGGACGTTTCGATCCACCACACGCCGGGCTACTGACTTCATCAGCTCGGAATGCGGTATCGTATCGAAGTACTTGGACAAATCAGCATCAACTACGTCGGCATAGCCCCGGCATAAATGCCGGTGCACTTCCTTGACCGCGTCCACCGCCCCGCGAGCGGGCCGGTAGCCGTAGGCATTGTCCTCGAAGTCAGCCTCGAAGATGGGTTCGATCACGATCTTGGCGGCAGTCTGAATCACACGATCACGAATGGTCGGAATGCCGAGCGGACGCTCGCCACCATTCGCTTTGGGGATCATCACCCGCCGCACCGGATCAGGTCGGTACGTCTTCGAGACCAGTTCCGCGCGCAAGCCCGCCAACCATGCTTCCGGGCCCTGCTCCTCGATGCGAGCAAACGTCATCCCATCCACACCCGGTGCACCCGCATTAACGCGGGCGAGCCGATAGGCGTGGTCTAGGATGTCCTCGCGACAGATCTTGTCGTAGAGCAGATAGAAGCGGAAGGTGGGCTCCGCCTTCGCTTTGCAGTAGAGCTTTCTCTGAAGGCTCCGGATCTTATCAGGCGTTGTCAGGCTCATCACCAATCACCTTCACCTCACCATCTTCAAAAGCGCACCAGAAGTCGGGGCCCTTTGCTCCACCGGCATTACCCGGCATCAACGCTCCTACTGCCCCGTCCGACTCCCGCCGTGACCACCGCCTGATGCGATGCTGAGGCCGCTACCCTCGTCCGCGACGGGTCTCCCCCTGTAACTGCGAACTACCCTTCCGACGTGCCGTGCCCACTACCCCGGCGGATCGCGTGGGTGCGCGTGTCGATTGCTTCCCCACACGTGCGGCCTTCCCCAAATGACCGGAGGGTCGGCATCCGCATTAGAACTTTCGAGGCCTGCTCGGGCTTCACTTTTGTTACGGCCCATCAGATCGCTCAGCAGCCCACGGCTGCCTTCGTCGCAGGGCTCCGACCCAGCCAGTTACCCGGCCGAGCCGCCTGCCAGCTTCCGGACCAATCGACAATTATCCGGGTGAGTTCCTCCCTCACTGGTAGTTCGCGCCCTCGGGGCGCACGGTCAACAGCGTCGTTTGGGAGGTCGGCCAGTCACTTCCGGTCTACCCTGATAAGCGGACCGTCACAGCGGCCGCCCGCAAAGCAGAAGAAGTAGGGCACGATTGCAGACATCAAGCTCGTCAACGTCCGGCAGGTTGGCGCGCACATCGAGGGTGAGATCGATCTGAACATCAACTTCGGATTCGGCTCCATCGACTTCACCCTGCCGTTCGACGTCGATGGCGGCGCCACGGGCCATCTGCCCCGGCGCGTTCGTACATTGTCCTTGGCCTGCGGACGCCGTTTGCAGGATTGCTCTCGATGACTCCAGCTTCGATGGCGGAGGTAAGGATGCGAGAGTGTTCTGCGCGGTGGCAACGGGCTTGTCGTCCGATCGAAAACTCTCGGAAGCTTTTGGTCGCCGCATCACCAGGCGATCTGGCTTCGGTCGGGCTGATTGCTCAGGAGCGGCTTCCCGAACAGCGAGGGCGCGAGATCGTCGAGAAAGAACAGGAGCTGTGCCCGAAATCCCGGCCCGGTGCCGCCGGCATGATTAAGCGGCAAAATCGCTTCGGCCGAGACCTGCCAGGTCACGGCGACATAGGCGAAGCCGGGGTTCGCCGTCGCAGCGGTAATCTGACCCCGCGGGCTATCGAACCTGAACTCGACCAACGGCACCCATTGATTGAGCGGCTCCTCCTTCGGAGGTCCGCCGTCGAATCGGCTGGTCAGATAGAGCGTGCTGTATTGGATTGAGAAGCCCCAGTGCAATGTCTCGACGGCAGGAGACACAACAGAACCGAACCCACCGGTCGTCAGATTCGGTGCAAGCGCCCTGCCCATCGTTCCCAGCGGGATTTCGTCGATGACCGCGCCCGTGATCGCAAACGGACGCAGCCAGGAAAGCGAGTTTGGGAGATCGCCAAATCCCTTGCCGAAGAAGATGCCCGGCTGAATCGTGTTCGGCGCGTCGGCCCCCACAGAAGCGGTGCCGGAGTGACCGATGCCCCAATCAAGACTGACCGAGACCAGCGCCTCATGCTGATTGTTGCGGTAAGCCTCGTATTTCAGTCCGATGTCGGTCTTGTCGAAACCCGAGGTGTGGCCGACCGGAAAATTCTGGTGAATCCATCCGCTATCCATCGTGATCGCCAAGGTCGGCGTCAGCAGACGCGCAAACGCCCAGTTGATGCGGTTTTCGGCCACGTTGCTGCCTTGGGTCGGATATTGGGAGTTAGCCCAATGCGGCACGATCGCTTCATCGGCGACCGCGGGGTCGTCGAACGTCATGGTGCCATCGAAATAGCGGTTGCCCGCGATGCCATGGGCGCTGGCGGCTTGCGCCCAGACCAGCGGCGCGAGCAGAAGCCCTGCGTTTCGGATCAATTTTGGATTCATACGTCCCACCCGCAACGCCGTGGCAACATCGCGCTGCTTCCATTGGACATAGATAGTATACCCCCCTATATTATGATGGATAGAGAAAAGCAAATGGCTCATACGATCCGCGAAAAAGCAAAACTTCTGGCCCGGGTGCGTCGCATTCGCGGCCAGGTCGAAGCCGTCGAACGGGCTCTCGAAGGGGAGGCGGGCTGCGCTGAGGTGTTGCAGCAGATCGCCGGAGTCAGAGGCGCCGTCAACGGCCTGATGGCTGAGGTGGTCGAAGATCACATTCTGATGCATGTGGCCGATCATGGCCTTGGTCAGAAACAGCGTAGCGAAGGCGCCGCCGAACTTATCGACGTCGTGCGGGCATACCTGAAGTAACCCATGAGGACTGCCATGAGCGAGAATAGCGGCGCAGCCGACGCGGCCTTCCATAGCCATGTGTTCCTCGGTGAGGAACACCAAAAAAGTGAGCGAAAGACCTGGGCGGTTATTTTGCTTTGCACCGCGATGATGATTGCGGAGATTGTCGGCGGCTGGCTGTTTGGATCAATCGCCCTAATCGCTGACGGATTGCATATGAGCACCCATGCGGGTGCACTTCTGCTCGCGGCGCTCGCCTATACCTATGCCCGCAAATTCGCAAGCGACCCGAGGTTTACCTTTGGAACTGGCAAGCTCGGCGATTTGGCCGGATTCACCAGTGCCATCATCCTAGCGATGATCGCTTTGCTGATCGGCTATGAGGCCGTGAGTCGCCTTTTCGAACCGGTGCCAATTCAATTCGCTGAAGCCATCCCCGTTGCCTGTCTTGGACTCGCAGTAAACATTGCCAGCGCCTGGCTGCTGAGCGGTGGCGGACATCATGACCACAGTCATGGCCATGGTCACAGCCACGGACCGACAGAGCACGATCATGACGAAACTCACCAGATCGAGACCAAAGACGGCGACCTGGTTCTGGAAGTGTTCGAGGACGGGGTTCCGCCACGCTTCCGGCTTCGTTCCGAATCCGGTCCTTTGCCTGGCGCTTCCGCGGCCTCGATCGAAACGGTGAGGCCAGACGGTGCACGGCAACTCTTTACCTTTGCCGATCACGGCGACTATCTGGAGTCGGTCGATGAAATTCCCGAGCCCCATGCCTTCAGCGCTAACGTCAAAATAAGCGGGCAAGCCTATTCCGTGACGTTCGAGGAGCATGAACACGCCCATGGGGCGGCGGCCCGCGACAACAACATGCGGGCAGCCGTGATCCACGTTATCGCCGATGCTGCCGTGTCGGTGCTGGTCATCGTTGGCCTGTTGCTTGCGCGTGCCTTTGGCTGGCTCTGGATGGACCCGCTGGCCGGTATCATCGGTGCATTTGTTATCGGCAGTTGGTCATTCGGGTTGATCCGCGATACGGGAGCAATCCTGCTCGATATGACCCCGGACCGACGTATGGCCGAGAACCTCCGCCGCTCGATCGAGGACGAGGGCGACCAACTCGCCGACCTCCACCTCTGGCGATTGGGGCCAGGTCATCTCGGCGCCATCGTGTCGGTGATCACGTCTTCACAGCGGGGCGAGGCTTATTATCGCGCGAAGATAGCGCGGTTCCGGTCGCTTTCGCACCTGACCATCGAGGTCAGACAACTTGATCCGTCGGCCACTGGCAGCGTTGTCTAATCCGGGTAAAGCGGCGCTATTTCCAGATGGCCGGCGCACCGCCGCTTGGCTACCTGCTCCATATGCGCCCTCGCCGCCCATCAATTCGCGACGAACGGACTCTGGAGAGCAACCGCAGTCTTGAAACGCGGGCACGATCTCGCGTAGAGTTGTTCACGAGGGGATAAGGCAGACTCCCCGTGAGACCCTCGGTCCAAGCTCTGCACGACACGCGATCCGTCGTGGAGCTTGCGCATGGACATCGAACAACAGACATCTCATCGTTCCAAAGTCGCGATCCTGTGGCGCGGCGACGATGCCGCGCGCCGGGAGGCGACCCCGCAAAACGACCGCTTTGTCCGCGTCTTCGAGGCACTCGCCGCTTCCGGCATCGAGGCCCTTCCCGTCGTCTACGACGAGAGCTTTGCCGACGCGGTCCGGGACCAGCTGCTGACTGTGGATGGCGTGCTCGTCTGGGTCGATCCGATCCATCAGGGCAAGACGCGCGTGGCGCTCGATCCGCTGCTGCGCGAGATCGCGACGCAAGGCCCATGGGTACAGGCCCCCGCTTCGCATCGATGCCGCTTGCGATCGGACTCCGCCGAGCGCCCCATCTTGGATCAGTGTTCTGCCCAGTACAATTCTGCTAAGCTTTTTCCCATCACGTTAATCTCCTATGTTGAAGTTGACGCGCGGTTGTCCGTTCGTGCTGGTCTCGTGGCCATATAGTCGTCTCCCTTGGGCAGGACGGGCGTGACTGTGCCAAAGACGGCGAGGGCCAAGAGGGCGCCGATGGAGCGGCTGACGTTAACGAGGCCGTTCGGCATATGGATTCCGGCGAGCTGTCCAATCGTATCCAGGAAGACTGGACCGGAAAACGCGTAGTAGATGATCAGAGACAAGCACACGAACAAACTCGTCAGGCGGGCCTGGTTTGGGGTAGTGCAGGCGCGTTCAGAAGTAGGCACGTAACAAGGGGGCCGAAAAGTTGGAGCTGAATGTTTTTCATTCTCGTTGCTCACGCATCTTATCTCGACTTGTCCGCGAACAGGCCGTCAATCCGGAACGAATACCCTACGCCAACAATGTAGCTTGGAGCGTTGTGATTGAGCCCGAAGCCAACATGGAAATCAACCTGTTGTGTTGGGCTCAAGTGATACAATCCACCCGAATTCAGAAGCTGACTTGAACGCGCATTTTCGGGGTAGTCGCCAACATACTCAACGAATAGGCTCGCTCTCTCACTTACCTTCTTCTCAATTGCGAAGGTGGCTTCCGTGATCCGGGGCGTAGCTACGTCGGACGGACGAAAAAACTCTGTCAACATACCGCTGAGACCCCACCCCTCATGTAGTTCCCATGACCAGGGCATTTGCAGATATGGCTGCATGCCAGGACCAGCTATTGCGACTGCTCCGGTGGGCAACCCCACGCCAGCTACCAGCGAGACATCCACCTTTCCCGGGATCGGGCTGACCTGCCATTTGATTGCCGGCTCGACGTCTGCGAATCCCGAGCTTCCCGGGCCGCGAACCGGGCCAAAATAGGTTGGCAGGTCCACCAATACTTCAAGGCAAGGCGCAATTCCCAAGCGCCAGCGAGTGTTGGTGCCATCAACGATCTGGCCGGCGTCTTGGCTTCTAAAATTAATACCGTTCTCGCTCTGGAAGCTACCCACCGGGACGACCAGACTAGAATTCGTGACGTCAGGCCGATCCGTCGCAATTTCGTCCTTGGCCGTTGGGCATGACGATTCTGCCAGTACGCGGGTAGCCGCAAGCGACACGAGCAATATGAGACCTACACCGAGGGCGCGTAGCTTCATAGAAATCCTGAACGGAAAGACGATGGTGCAGAATGGCTGCCCATTGTACCCTTCGCACGAGTGTCGCGGGAGCGAAAATGCAGCGGCCGCTACGCCTTGGTGTGCCCGATCGGGTCCTGAATGCTGGTAGAGATCTCCGTATGCATAGCCCGGTCACACTAGGGGCCCGCAAGCGCGCGCGAGCGCACGTCGCCGAGCGCAAGCTTCGGCACGATCGGGCGCTCCATCAGGTACCCCTCGGTTACGCCGGCTGCGCCGACAGGGGAGGGTGTGGCGGCTTGGCCGTCGAGGCGAACGTCTGGAGCTGTCTCAGCTTCTGTTGCCGCAATCCGGAGAAGTGCGACCGGGTTTGCCGGAACAATCCCGACTATGCCTTTCGCGTGCAGGAGATCGACGGGTTCGAGTTGAACTTGCCGGCGGCCCCGCTGTTGCCTGCGCCGACGCCCCCTCCCGTCGTGCCTGAGATCTTCCACGGGTCCAAGCCCAAGCGGCTCTTCGCCCCGGCTCTGGCGAGCGTCTCGCTCTACAGCATGTTCGATCGCAAGGAGGCCAGCCGAAATACCGCACGCGCGGCGAGCTCAGCGACAACTTCAAGATCGCGACCGATACGCCGCTGCTGCTCACCGCGATCCAGCGGGACCGACCGCTCGAAAGATGGTGGGAGCTCGGGCAGGCTCGGCGGAAGGTGATTATTCAGGCGGCCCGGGATCTCGGTGCGGTCCTGGCGACGACGCCGAACTACAGTCTCTTCGTCGACAGGCCGCGTTGGGACGATCTTCACGCGATGAAGCGCATCGCGCTCGCGCACGCTGAATTCCTGAACGCTGGAATGCCGGCCGCATTGCACGTCAATGGCCGGACCGAATGGGATTTCGCGCGGTGGGCGGATTTCATCCTCGCACATCCGGAGGTGACGCACCTCAGCTTCGAGTTCACGACGGGGACCGGGCGTCCTACCCGTCGTCGACAACATGGGGCCTGGTTGTGCGAGGTGGCGGGGACGGCGGGGCGACCGTTATATCTTCTCGTTCGCGGCGGCAGCGACCTCTTGCCGGAATTGAGCGCTGCGTTCGCCGGCGTCACGTTCCTGGAGACTACGTCGTTCCTCAAGACCATGATGAGGTACCACGCGGTGAAGGGGCCTCGGTAGGTTGGTGGCCCTATCCCACCGCGGCCGGCCAGCCCCTGGACGACCTGTTCGAGATCAACTGGGAGATCTGCCGCGATGCCATCGCCAATGTGATGCGTCGCGATTTCCCCCCGACGCCGGCGTCCGCAATTGCCTGAGGTCGAAGACCTGACCTTCGCCGCACGGGATCGCCTTCGCGGCGTCCCGCCACCGCCTCGCCGACGTGCCCGAATATTCCGGTGTTATGGCGCAAACGCCACCGGCATTAGGAAAACGAGCAGCGCGGCGCTAAAGATGGCAACGCCAAGACAGATGCGCGCGGGGACTGAATACGGGGCGGGATGGGGCTGTTCGATCATGACGCTTCCCCCTGTGATACAGGGAAAGTTTGCGCTCGGATTTGATAGAACGCGAGTGTTATTTGGCGCTGATGAGATTCCAAAGGCACCGATAAAGCGTCTAGTCATTCACGCGTATCGGCATGCCGCCGCGCAGCGCCATGACACCGGCGGTGACGAATGCGGTCCGGCCCTGGTCGATGCTGTCCTCGATCTCCACCGTCGGCCTTTGCAGCCGCGCGGCCGAGCCGCGTCGGCCTTGCTCCGGACCTCCGCTGGAGCGTCCGCAAGGCGATTGAGAAGAGCAGCGACCTCCCGCGCCTCGTCGGCCGCGCTGCCGGTTGCGCCGGCAGCCGCTCTCAAGAGAGCCTGCGCTGCGCTGCGGATCGCCGCGACATTGTCCTGATCGCTCGGCGCAGGCTGCAGCCCGGAAGGATTGAGCGCCGGGCCGACAGCGCGCGATGCATCGCGCAAGGCCGCGATCTTCTGCTGCTGGTCATTTGGAACGAAGTTGTTCAGCGTCATCACGCGCGAGACCTCGGGAACGGTCGCGAGGCGCTTGGCTATGGTGTCGGCCTGTTGGAGCGACGGCGCCAAAACCTCTGCGTCGTTGCCGCTGGTCTGCGAATCGGACTGCAGTTGCCGATAAGTGACGACCGAGGGCGAGTCGGGATTCTGCAAGTCGACCGGGTTGAAATCGAA
Source organism: Bradyrhizobium genosp. P (assembly GCF_049949265.1). Lineage (NCBI taxonomy): Bacteria > Pseudomonadati > Pseudomonadota > Alphaproteobacteria > Hyphomicrobiales > Nitrobacteraceae > Bradyrhizobium > Bradyrhizobium genosp. P. The sequence goes on from NZ_CP188195.1 coordinate 8,963,501, forward strand.
TCGCAGATGGACCAGCAGTGGTGAGGCGGCCAGCACCACGCCGATCGTGCTGGCGATGACAGCGATGCGGTGCCGCTGCAGGAAATGATCCAGCGGCGCGAGGCTCTGGAAACCCATCGCGGCGCGTTCTCCCGGCGGATTGAGCACTGCGAGCATGGCGGGCACCAGGGTAATGCTGCAGGTGAAGGCGATCAGCATTCCGCATCCGGCGATCAGGCCCAGTTCAGAGAGACCGCGATAACTGGTCGGCAGAAAGGCGAAAAAGCCGACCGCGGTTGCGGCGGCTGCCAGGGCGAGCGGCTTGCCGGCCTTCTGCGCGGCGCTCCGCAAAGCTTTTCGCAGGTCGCCCAGCTCGTGCCGCTCAGTGCGGTAGCGCACGCTGAACTGAATTCCGAAGTCGACCCCCAAGCCTACGAACAACACGAAAAACGCGATCGAGATCAGGTTGAAAGAGCCGATCATGGTCAGGCCGAGCGCGGCAGTGGCCGCAAGGCCGGCGATCAGGCTGAAAAACACCGAAACGATCAGTTTCCAGGAGCGAAGAGCGAGCCATAGAACCATCAGCACGCCCAGGAGCGCGGTCAACGTGTCGCGCAACGCGCTGCTTCGGATCGCTGAAAACTGATCGTCATTCATCGGTACCTGGCCGGTAAGGCTCACTGTGGCGCCGAGATTGCTCTTCAGGTTCAGATCGGCCGCTGTCTTGTGAATTCCCTGCTCCGCTGCGCGCCCCGGCTGAAGCGCCGCAAAATCGAGCTTGGGCGCGACCTCGACAAAGTGTCTCAGCTGAACGACCGGCAAGGCGTGACCTTCCAACAACTCCTGCCAGGAGAAGAAGGCCGGCCGACCCGAGAGGGCGTCGTTCAAGGTTTGCCTGGCCAGCGAAAGCGGCCATGACAATTGTTCCAGCTTGATCCTGCCCGCCTCAACGCCTTCGGCCGCAGATGCGAGCACGCCCATGACGCCTCGCAAGCGCGGATCGGCCGCAAGTGCCAAAAGGAAGGGCCGCGCATGGACCAGCCCGTCGGCGGTCTTTTGCACATCCGATACGGAGCCAAACAGCAATCCGTTGTGCTCAAAGAAATCTCCACTGTCCGGCTGCGCGACGTTACGGAACAAGTTCGGATTCTTTGCCAGCGCGCTTGCCAGCTCATTGGTGGCCATCTCCGCATTTTCCGCTGTTGGTGCTCTGACGACGGCCAAGATCGCCCTTTGCGGAAAGGCCTGGGCCAATTGAACTTGCCGTTCATGCCAGGGAATGTTTTGCGCGATCAATCTTTCAACATCGGTGTTGATCGAAAAGCGCGTGGCGGCATAGGTCGCCGTTGCCAGCAGCAGCAATACCCCGGCAATGATGACGATCCACCGGTAGCGAGCGCAGAAATCGACTAGTCCGACAATCGCGGTGTTCATCGCAATGGGAGACTGTAGCTGGTTGAGAAATCCAATCGTTCCACGGCAAACGTGTTCATGACTTGCCGTCCTCCGACTGATCTAGAGATACGTTCCGGCGACGTTCGCTCCCGGCCGAATGAGTGAAATCTAGCAGATATCGCCGGCACGGCACTTGCTGTGAATAGCTACTAATTGGGCGTTCTTGCGCGGAAACGATCGACCGAAATTTCGAACTAAAAGAACTCCGTGGCCCGGCTATCAGGACTTGGTCGCGTTTCTTGGCGGATACCAGCTCATCGCCAGTCGAGAAGTTCAACCACTGAGGTCCTATTCCCTGACGAGCCCGGCCAACGTAATCCAAAGTGTATACCCAAGTATCGATTACTCATCAGACGTAAATGCCGCGATGAACCTCGGTACAATGGACCGCGCTGGCGTGCACGATAATCTCAAGCGACGTGAGAAGCGCTATTCAACCATGTTGTGTAATCGGCCAGACCGCGATGTCCAGCGGTCCCGCTGCCTTTTTTGGCGGACCGGCACAATGGTTGCCTGGACACGCCGATGGCCTACGTGGCTCACGCGAAGCAGAAAGCACAAACTACGATCGGAGGGCATGCGCGCCACGTCCGCGTTTGGGCACGGCGAACGTTCGCGGCCTGAGACGGGGCGGCCCTCAACCCGCTGCAATCTCAACAGGTGGCACATGAATCTTCAACAAGTCTGCGAAGCGCTCCGCTCTGCCGTGTGGTTGCTGGCGATTGGGGCGCAGTGCGCACCGTGCTTTTATGCCGGCGCTCGAGCTCGCGATCTAGGGCAATGGGAGACCAACGACCCCAACGTCCGTGCTTGGTTTCAAAGCTTGATGATGCCGGATGTTCCGACTGCATCATGCTGTGGCGAGGCTGACGCGTACTGGTGTGATGACATCCACGTCAGGAATGGCAAGACCTTCTGCACCGTCACCGACGATCGAGACAACATCCAACTGAAGCGAACGCCGGTCCCGATCGGCACCGAGATCGAGATTCCGGACAAGAAACTGACCTGGAAAGACGGAAATCCGACCGGCCACAGCATCGTTTTTCTGAGCACCGCCGGCTATGTCTACTGCTTCGTGCAAAACGGCGGGGTGTGAATGCCAGACCTGGGTAGATCGCAATGCTATTGCGGGCAAATCGGGGGCAATCTGGCTCGGCCCATGTGGTCGTGCTGGGCAACGAGAAAGGCGGATCGGGCAAATCGACTGTTGCGTTGCATATTGCCGTCGCGCTCTTGAAGGCAGGCCAGCGCGTCGCCACGATCGATCTCGATTGGCGGCAACAGAGTCTCACGCGCTACATCAATAACCGCGGCGCTTGGGCGCGGCGCACCGGCCTTAGTCTCGCGCTACCGGTCCATTGCTGCATCACGCTCGGTGAGACCATGCAGATCGTCGAGAACGAAAACTCCGAATTTCAGCAATTCGTGGACGTGGTCAGCGCGGTTGAGCGGACCTTCGATTTCATCGTGATCGATACGCCGGGAACCGACAGCTACCTGATGCGGCTCGCCCATTCAATGGCCGATACGCTGGTTACGCCGATCAATGACAGCTTTCTGGACTTCGACGTGCTCGGCACGGTGGATCCCGCGACCTATGCCGTGACCGGTGTCAGCCATTATGCCGAGATGGTGCGGGACGCCCGCCGCATGCGCCGCAAGCTCGACGGCGCCACCACCGATTGGATCGTGATGCGCAACCGCCTGTCGATGCTGGGATCGCGCGACAAGCAACTCGTCGCCGACAGCCGTCGCGCTGTACCCGGCCACCTCAGAATCCGAAAAGGTCTCTTTTAATCAGTTGAACCGGAAGACCGGCCACCGCATAAAGTACGAGAGGAAGGTCCAAACCGAGGGTGCGAATTGGGACGAGGAAGCAAAGCGGTTGAAGGCGGCCCTGCGTCGCGCCGGCGGTCATCGTTTTTTCGACGAAGGCCGCGCTCGCAAAAATCACGTCGATCTTGCCTTTCTTCGCGACGGTCTCGTAGAGGCGGCCGAGGTCATCGAGCTTTGAGATGTCGGTCTTAACGCCGGTGACGTTCTCGCCGATCTCCGCGACGGCCTTGTCGAGCTCGGCCTGGCGGCGACCGGCGATGAACACATAGGCGCCCTCTTCAACGAATCTCTTGGCGGTCGCGAGGCCGATGCCGCTGCTGCCTCCTGTGATGACGGCGATCTTGTTATTCAATAGAGACATGTTGTTTTCTTCTTCGTTGAATGCAGAGCCCAGGGGGCGTGTTTCCCCGACGATGGCGCCGAGTCGGTATGCCGTTTCATTCAGGACTACCCCTCGCCAGGGCCACGTTGCTTTACAGCTAACCCGGCCGGGTTGTTTGTTGTCGTCCTGCTGACCTTGTCGGTGGTCTCCAGCGGGACACGGCAGCCATTGAGCCACAGGCCCATGAAAATGAAGAATGTGGACAAGCACCGAAGTGGGACCCCGCCCTGATCAGCCTCAATGCATTGATACTTCGCGAGGAATTTCATTTGAGATGGGGTCCCGATCGGCGCCGATCGGGACCCCATCACGCTGCTGGCTTCCTTAGCTGATTCAATTGGTTGGCGCGGTTTCGGCAGGGGTCCCGCTTCGGAGCTTATTCACATTCGAGGCTCGTAGGCCAAAACCCACCACTTGAACTACTGCCGAAACTGGCATTTCGCCTCCGATCCTTTCATGGAATCGATCGTGGCTCATCGAAATGGTGGCTAATCGGTGCGGGCGCGATCTGCACTACAGCTGTTACTTTTGCCGAACCGATCAAAGGTGCGAGCAAGCGTCTGATGTTGCCAGACGGCGGCTTCGACGTAGCGTTTCCTACTGGTTTGGTGGACGGGCAGGATCTGCGTCTACGCGGCAAGGGAGCACCTAGTTTGGGACAGATCATAACGGCTTAGAACGCGCGATCTAAGCCTTGGAAAGCGCCTGATCGACTGATGTGCCCGTTTGTCTGCGCGGCGTTCAACGAGGCAGCCACACCGGTCGGCTGGAGCCAATTGGATTGATGATCGGATCTGCCCAGAACTCCGGCGTCTTGGTCATCTCCACCTGAGAACCCATTCGCGTGAATTCGCCGAATGAGGTCTGCCCGGTCTGGAGGTTTGGTTTGATGGGCTTGTGCTCGAGCCCAAGGCTATCGAGGTTGAGAAGCGTCGAATTGTCGACAAGTCCGATCGCCTGCTCGAGCATGACGGTCTGTGCAAGATTAACGGAAACACGGTAGCTGCCCCCCTCCGTTGCGCGGCGCAGCAGCGCCGCCTGCACGCCAATCGCGCCCAGATAACCGGTCAGAAAGTCGCAAATGACATTGACCCCGTGCGGCAGCTGCGGCTGATCGGCCGAACCGATGTCGCAGAACATCCCGGTCATGCCTGCTGCGGTGAAGTCGTAGCCCGCCCAGTCGGCCCAAGGACCCTTTCGTGAATTGAGCTTCTGCTCGACGTAGATTATCCCGGGGCGATGCTGCGCGAGAGTTTCGGCTGAAAATCCCTGACGTGCTGCCAGATGGGGGCGTAGATTCTCGACGAAAACATCGGTTTGCTTGGCCAGCTCGTAAATCGGCTTCTTGCTGGCATCGATGCGCGCGTCCAAATAGGCTTGGCGCATTCCAGCATCGCTTTGCCAAAATATGGTCGGCTCTTCAATCCAATCCAGGGTGTTCAGGTTAAGGCAATCGGCGCCTTGGGCGGCCAGTTGGCGCATCGTCGCCGGCCCGGCCACGACATGGACCATGCCCAGCACGCGCAGGCCGGAAAGCGGCCGAGGTCCGCCCGGTAACTCTTCAGGCGCGCTATCACCGATCTTTTCGATATCGATGAGGGGAGTCGCCTTGTTATGCTGGTACTGTTCGGTGCGGTGATATTCCGCGCGCGTGCGACAGACCGCCAACGCCACACCGGCGTCCTGCGCCGCCCTTTCCAGCTCTTGCGAGTCCCACTTTCGGGTCGCGCGTTCGAGCTGCATGGGCAGCACACCGCAGTCGAGGAGCGCGCAGATCCGCGCCGTGTTGGAGGCGTAGAGTGAGGTGAGCACGACCCATCGCCCGTCGCGTGTCGGGAGAATGTGGGCGCCCAACTGCCCAACACTGCCGCCGAACATTTGCGGTGTACCGTTGATCAATGTGCAGTCCGCGAGGATGTCCTGCCAGGGGCTTTGTGTCACATAGGCCTTGCGCAGGTCGACATGGATGTCTTGCCCCTGCCCGGTACGCTTGCGCCAAAGGACTGCGCTCGCAATCGCGTTCGCCGCCGTAACGGCAGCGGAAACGCATCCGACCTTGATGTGCGTCGGGCGAATCGGGTCCATTCCTGCAAATGTCAGCGTCCCGCCCTGGTCCTTCCGATCCAGCCCGGCCTCGCTGAGGATAAGGTCCACGACCTTGGTCAAGTCATCATGATTATTGACGATCGGATAATTCAGCATTGCGCTTCTCCGCAAACGGATATTGCCCGGCCGTACCCTGCCAACAGCAACTTTCTTCGAGTTTTGCGCTGCCGTTGCTCGTATGGCCCGTCCGACCGGCAAACTCCTAATCTCTTACGTCGCCTTGCGGCAGCTGCGCCAATAAAACGTTCCAAAAGCCTGCTAATCGTCTCGGCGGACAACAAGCGGAGTTGCCGTCCGAGATGCACGATGTTGGATAGTTCGCGAGGCGGCAAGCCCGATGATGTGCGGCTAAAGCGAAGCGCCTGATCGACTGCTGCTGGTGTTTGCCTGTACAGTGTTCAACGGGGCAGCCACACCGGGCGGCTGGAGCCAATTGGATGGATAAGGGGATCTGCCCAAAACTCCGGCGTCTTGCTCATCTCGACCTGAGAACCCAATCGAGTGAACTCGCCGAATGAGGTCTGTCCCGTCTGGAGGTTTGGCTTGGCAGGTTTGTGATCGGAGCCAAGAGTGTCCAGCTTCAGAAGCGTCGCATTGTCAACCAACCCGATCGCCTGCTCAAGCATGACGGTCTGTGTGAGATTAACGGAGACGCGGTAGCTACCGCCCTCCGTCGCGCGGCGCAGCAGCGCAGCCTGCACACCAATCGCGCCCAGGTAACCGGTCAGGAAGTCACAGATGACATTGACCCCGTGCGGCAACTGCGGCTGATCGACTGAGCCGATATCGCAAAACAGCCCGGTTAGCCCAGCAGCCATGTAGTCGTAGCCCATCCAATCAGCCCATGGGCCCTTGCGTGAGTTAAGCTTCAGGTCAACATAGATTATTCCAGGACGATGCTGCGCCAGGGTTTCGGCAGAAAATCCCTCTCGGGATGCGAGCAACGGACGTAGATTCTCGACGAAAACGTCGGCTTGCTTGGCAAGCTCGTAAATCGGCTTTCTGTTGGCATCGATACGAGCGTCCAGATAAGCTTGGCGCATGCCGGCATCGCACTGCAAATATATGGTCGGCTCTTCGATCCAATCCAGCGTGTTCAGGTTAAGACAATCCGCGCCCTGAGCGGCCAGTTGACGCATGGCGGCCGGCCCGGCCACGACATGGACCATGCCCAGTACGCGCAGGCCGGAAAGCGGCCGAGGTCCACTTGGCAATTCTTCGGGCGCGCTATCGCCGATCTTTTCAATATCGATCAGCGGGGTGGCCATGTGCTGCCGGTACTGCTCGGTGGCGTGATATTCCGCGCGTGTGCGACAGACCACCAAAGGCACTGCAGCATCCTGCGCCGCCCTTTCCAGATCCTGCGAGTCCCATTTTTGGGTGGCACGCTCGAGTTGCATGGGCAGCACGCCGCAGTCGAGCAGATTACATATCCGCGCCGTGTTGGAGACGTAGTTTGAGTTGAGCACGACCCATCGCCCGTCACGCGTCGGCAGGATATGGACGCCCAACTGTCCGACATTCCCGCCGAACATCTGCGGCGTACCATTAATCAATGTGCAGCCCGCGAGGATGTCCTGCCAGGGACTTTGTGCAACATAGGCTTTGCGCAGGTCGACATGGATGTCTTGACCCTGCCCGGTACGCTTGCGCCAAAGGATCGCGCTCGCAATCGCGTTCGCCGAAGTCACGGCAGCGGCAACGCTCCCGACCTTGATATGCGTCGGGCGAATAGGATCCATTCCGGCGAATGTCAGCGCCCCGCCCTGGTCCTCGCGATCCAGCCCGGCCTCGCTGAGGATAAGATCCACGACTTTGGCTAGGTCGTCGTGATTGTTGACGATCGGATAATTCAGCATCGCGCTTCTCCGCAAGACGGATCCAGCGCGGCGATATTCTGCCAACAGCAACTTCTTCAATTATGCGCTGCCGCTCGCATGGCTTGTCCGGCCGATAAATCCTCGCAATCTCCTAGATCGCCTTGCGACAGGTGCGTCAATAAAACGTTCCAAAAGCCAGCTAATCGTCAGCGGAAACGGAACGTAGCTCCCTTCTGACATCCATTCGTCAGGTCCGCCAACAGGAGCATTCGTAACTTTTTGTACCCTTTAACTAGCCCGCGAGACTCGCCGCGAACAGTCTGGTCCCAATAGAGAAGGCCCAATGCTGGCTTAGCGACGTTTTGGCCAGGCAGGTTGTGACAAACGCAAAACCAGCAGGCCAAGCATGAAGATCCAGGCTCAACTACCGGTCAAGGGGCGCGATCTACGCCTCGACTTGTTTCGCGGCGTCGCCAATTGGGGAATTTTTCTCGACCATATTCCGAATAATGTGGTGAACTGGGTCACGACAAGGAATTATGGATTCAGCGACGCCGCCGACCTGTTCATTTTCATTTCCGGCTACACGGTGGCGTTCGTCTTCGCCCGCATGATGATCGAGCGGGGTTTCATCGTCGGCGCAACGCGCCTGATCAGGCGCGTCTGGCAGATTTACGTCGCGCATGTCTTCCTGTTCGTGCTTTATCTGGCGGAGATCGGATATCTGGCGCAGAAATACGGAAACAAGAGTTTCGCCGACGAGTTTAATATCCAGGGATTCCTGCATAATCCGGCGCAAACCCTGTTCGAAGGCCTGATCCTTCGGTTCAAGCCGGTCAATATGGACGTCTTGCCGCTATATATTGTCCTGATGGGGGTCTTTCCTCCCGTCCTATGGATGATGCTGCGCAAACCAAATTGGGTGCTGGCCGGATCCGCACTGCTCTATGTCGCGGCACGGCATTTCGGTTGGAATTTGTCAGCCTATCCGAGGGGTTACTGGTATTTCAATCCGTTTGCGTGGCAATTTCTGTTCACGTTCGGCGCCTGGTTCGCGCTTGGGGGCGCAAGTACAACGATGCCCTTCATCCGCTCTCGGACGGCGCTTGTTCTCGGGATCGCCTATTTGCTATTTGCCCTCGTGATTACGATGGCAGCCCGATTTCCCGAACTCAAGACTCTGATTCCTTCGCCCGTCTACGATACGTTCACGCCGAACGACAAGACCAACCTTGCTCCCTATCGTTTGCTGCATTTCATCGTGTTCGTGTTCATGGTGGTGCGGCTATTGCCGCGCGATTGGCCCGGCCTGGAGTGGCGGGTTTTCCGTCCAGCGATCAAATGCGGTCAGCAATCCCTCGAGGCGTTTTGTTCGGGAATATTCCTGTCATTCGTCGCTCATTTCGTCCTGGTGGAAGTGTCTGGCGATATCTGGATGCAGGTTCTTGTCAGCCTTGTTGGGATCGCGGCGATGACCGTGATTGCCTATTACCGTTCATGGTCGAAGCGCACGGACAAGGCGCCGCGGGCAGCTCCAGTTGCTGTGATCGCTTGATGGATCCAATTCTGAGAGACGAGTTTACGGTTCAGCTGAAAGATGTGTGGCGCCATGAGCGATACCCGAAAAATCACAGCGATACTGGCGGCTGATATTGTCGGATATAGCCGGCTCACCAGCACGGATGAAGATCGCACACTGGCCCGGCTCCGGACGCTGCAGAGCGACCTGATCGACCCAACGATCGCGGTCCATAAAGGCCGTATCGTGAAGCGCACGGGCGACGGAATCCTGGTCGAGTTCCGTAGCGTCGTCAACGCGGTGCTCTGTGCGATCGAAGTGCAGCGCGCCATGGTCGAACGCAATACGGGCCTGCCTGCCGAGCGGCGCATCGACTTTCGCATCGGCATCCATCTCGGCGACGTCGTCGAAGAGCGCGATGGTGACCTGATGGGCGACGGCGTCAATATCGCCGCGCGACTGGAGGGAATAGCCACGCCGGGCGCAATTTGCCTTTCTGAGGACGCCTACCGGCAGGTCAAGGCCCGGCTTGATCTCGCGGTCAGCGATCTTGGCGAAACTCAACTCAAGAACATTATCGATCCGATCCGGGTGTATTCGCTTCAAGTCGGAGTGACGACAGGCACGAAACCGCGGGCACAAAACGAGCATAACACGCTCCAAAAGCCTCTCTCACCCCTTGCGCTTCCCGACAAGCCATCGATCGCGGTTCTCGCCTTCCAGAATATGAGCGGCGACGCCGATCAGGAATTCTTTGCCGACGGCATCGCCGAAGACATCATCACCGCGTTATCCAAAGCGAAGTGGCTATTCGTTATCGCCCGCAACTCATCGTTCACCTACAAGGGCAAGTCCACCGATATGCGACAGGTCGGCCGCGAACTCGGCGTGCGCTACGTACTCGAAGGCAGCGTGCGGAAGGCCGGCAGCCGCGTCCGCATAGCGGCCCAGTTGATCGACACCAATGGCGGCCACCACGTCTGGGCGGAGCGCTATGATCGGGCTCTCGAAGATATCTTCGCCGTTCAGGACGAGATCACCCATAGCATTATAGGCGCCATCGCGCCGGGCATCGTCGCGGCGGAGATTCAGCGTACGCATGGCAAGGACGCCGCAGAACTCGGCCAATGGGAGCGCGTGATGCGCGCACATTGGCATGTCCGGCGATTTACCCGCGAGGATTATAACGAAGCCATTCGCCTAAGCGATGAGATCCTGCACCATGATCCAACCAACGCGATGGCGCTCGCCGATCTTGCCTTCAACTGGCATATGGGCAGTCTATTTGGCTGGACCAAAGAAGCGCCTAGTGTTGCGATCGAACGGGTGGGCGAGGCCGCGCGCCGCTCGGTCACCGCCGACGATCGGGACGCGGCGGCACAAACCACGCTCGCTGTTTATGAGCTTTTCACAAATCAGCACGATGAGGCAATCAGGCGTCTGCATCGCGCGATCGAGCTTGACCCGAATTCGAGCTTCGCGCGTGGCTACCTCGGCGCCGCCTACTGCTTCGGGGGTGAGCCCGACCACGCTCTCGCTGCCCTGCAGGAAGCGATCCGGTTGAGTCCACGCGATTACCTGATGGTGATCTGGCACTCCTGCAGCGCGTGGTCGCATTTGCACGCGGAGCGCTTTGTCGAATCGATCGAGTGCGCCAAACAGGCGATCGACTTCAATCCATACTTCCCCGCTTCACACGGCACGCTGACTGCGGCCGCAGCGCATCTCGGGCGCATGGCGGAAGCGCATGCCGGGCTCGACGGCTTTGTGCGGCTGTTGCCGGGTTTGTCCATAACTGACCCGCGCTTGATGCGGCCGTTTCGCCGCCTGGCGGACCGCGAGCGATTTATCGCCGGCCTACGCAAGGCCGGACTGCCGGAGTAAGATCGCGAGCCGCGGTCCGCCGCTGAAGCCGGCCAATCGGCCAGACGGCATTAGTTGCTTCGCTGCGACTGATTTAGTTCGATAACCCATCCGGAAAAGTGCCGGTGGCTTTCAAAGCTTCGACGCACCAATGGCCATTCCTGTTGGAATGCGGGCGTATTCAATAGCCGGGCGATATCCTCCTCCCAGATGCTCCAGATCGCATCGGCGACGTAGCCTCGGCGGTGCAGCGAGTAATATTCGAATATGAGGTAATAGGACGTGATAACCGCACGTCGCGCCTTTTCGGCAGCTTCGCCCGTGATTGCATCGGGCATCTGATAGATATCGGCCTCGATGGGTAATGAATTCCGCAGCCGATGAATGCGGTCCGAGTAGGCGAGAAATATCTGGGCGCCTATTTGGCGGTTATTGTTTCTAAGAGCGATGTAGACTGCGATGATACCGGTCACAATGCTTCCGGCGGTTACGCATTTCAGGATAACGTCAAACACTCTTGCCTCCTCCGCCGTTGGGAAACACGATGGGAGGATCTTTTCGAGCCCTCGTGCTCATGTCTCCAAGCCATCACGCAAAGCCGGCTCGACGCCAAACATTCCGGCGGGAACGAGTCACAGCCCTTCGTTCCGAGGTAACATTCCAAACGGCACGGTTCAATCTCCCGTCCGACCTCGTTAACATCAGCCGATCGGGGATCGGCCAAGATGCGTTCGATGGCGTATCGCATGTCGCCTGCATTGGCCCGTGTCACATACCCTATTTGCAGAAATTTACTCTGATTTGGCACGATTCATTCGGCTCGACCGCGTGCGCGTCATAGCATGGCGGAGGCAATCCATGGTGCTGGACGGCAGTCCTTTCCCCTATTCAGTTTGCATGGATGACGGCTTGGTACGTTAGTGAGCGCCGGACACAATCGGATCGTTCGCGAGCTTTCAATGAACGGACGACCGAACACGATTGCTCATCGGCCTTGGATCGCACCAGGCTTGTGCCTCATGAGCGGATGCTCCTCACAAGATGCCCCAAGCCTCGCTCTTTTCAGCGCCTTCTTTTCAGCCTGGGTGTCCTTGTGGGTTTCCCGCGCTCCCTGCGTTTCGCTTCGCGCCCTTTGGGCAACGAGGATAGGATTAAGGAGACGGCATGAGCGATACAAGAAAAATTACGGCGATACTGGCGGCCGATATCGTCGGATATAGCCGGCTCACCAGTACGGATGAGGATCGTACGCTGGCGCGACTCCGGACGCTGCAGAGCGACCTGGTCGATCCGACGATCGCGGTCCATAAAGGCCGCATCGTGAAACGCACGGGTGACGGAATTCTGGCCGAATTCCGCAGCGTCGTTAACGCGGTGCTCTGCGCGATCGAAGTACAGCGTGGCATGGTCGAGCGCAATACCGGTCTGCCGGCCGAGCGGCGCATCGACTTTCGCATCGGCATCCATCTCGGCGACGTCGTCGAGGAGCGCGACGGGGACCTGATGGGTGACGGCGTCAATATCGCCGCGCGACTGGAGGGGATAGCCACGCCCGGCGCCATTTGCCTTTCGGAGGACGCCTACCGACAGGTCAAGGCTCGGCTTGATCTGGCGGTCAGCGACCTCGGTGCGACTCAACTCAAGAACATTATCGACCCAATCCGGGTTTATTCACTTCAGGTCGGAGCGGTCGCATCAGCGAAACCGCAGGCGCAAAGCGAACCCGGCGCGGTCCAAAATCCTTCGGCACCTCTCGCGCTTCCCGATAAGCCGTCGATCGCGGTCCTCGCGTTCCAGAACATGAGCGGCGACGCCGACCAGGAGTTCTTTGCCGACGGCATAGCCGAAGACATCATCACAGCGATGTCCAAAGCGAAATGGCTGTTCGTCATCGCCCGGAATTCTTCATTCACCTATAAAGGCAAGTCCATCGATATACGACAGGTCGGCCGTGAACTCGGCGTGCGCTACGTGCCTGAAGGCAGCGTTCGGAAATCCGGCAACCGCGTTCGCATAACAGCCCAGTTGATCGACACGAATGGTGGCCATCACGTCTGGGCGGAACGCTATGATCGCCCGCTCGAGGATATCTTTGCCGTTCAGGACGAGATCACCCACAGCATCATAGGAGCCATTGCGCCGGGCATCGTGGCTGCCGAGATTCAGCGCACCCATGGCAAGGACGTATCAGAACTGGGCCAATGGGAGCGCGTGATGCGCGCGCATTGGCATGTCCAGCGATTTACGCGCGAGGATTTCGACGACGCAATCGGCCTGATCGATGAGATTCTGCGCAGCGATCCGACTAATGCGATGGCGCTCGCCGATCTTGCCTACAACTGGCACATGGGTAGTCTGTTTGGCTGGACCAAGGAGCCGCCTTGCATTGCGATGGAGCGGATGGGCGATGCCGCTCGCGGGGCGGTGGCCGCCGACGACCGGGACGCTGGAGCACAAACTGCACTCGCCGTTTATGAGCTTTTCACAAATCAACACGATGACGCAATCAGGCGTCTGCATCGCGCGATCGAGTTCGATCCGAATTCGAGCTTCGCGCGCGGATATCTCGGCGCCGCTTACAGCTTCGGTGGCGATCCGGAGCAGTCGCTCGCGGCGTTGCAGGAAGCCATGCGGCTGAGCCCGCGCGATTACCTGATGGTCATCTGGCATACTTGCAGCGCATGGTCGCATCTGCATGCGGAGCGCTTCACCGAAGCGGTGGATAGCGCCAAACAGGCAATCGACGTCAATCCATCCTTCCCCGACTCGCATGGCACGTTGACCGCGGCCGCAGCACATCTCGGCCGCAAGCCGGAGGCGAAGGCTGGACTCGATGGTCTTGTGCGGCTGTTGCCGGGATTGTCGATAACCGACCCGCGCCTGGTCCGGCCGTTCCGTCGCGAGCCGGATCGCGAGCGATTTCTCACCGGCCTGCGCAAGGCTGGACTGGCAGAGTAATATCGCGACGAGCCCTTCACCGCTGCAGCAGCGCCCATCGGCCAGACCTCGCGAGGTCGGATAAACAACCGGGAACTTCGGCTCTGATGCTGTGAAAGCACCATATCTTAGCAGGAGGGGAAATTCGGATGGCCGATCCGGTGGCCGCCTTGATTGACCCCGCATTCTCCTTCGGCTCGTTCTCCTTGCTTCCAGGCCGGCATCTGCTGCTCGACGGCGACACGCCGGTACGTCTTGGCAGCCGGGCGCTCGAAATTCTGGTCGCGCTCGTCGAGCGATACGGCGAACTCGTCAGTAAGGAGGCACTCATCGAGCGCGTGTGGCCCGGCATCCACATTGCCGAAGGGAATCTGAAATTCCAGGTCGCGGGTTTGCGACGGGCACTGGGTGACGGGCGGGACGGCCGCCGTTTTATCGTGGCAAGCCCGGGACAGCGTTACCGCTTCGTCGCGGCAGTCTCCGTGAGAGACGATAGCGTTGCCAATATCAAAATACCGCCGTCGACGGCCAGGCATAATCTGCCGGTCCAGCTGACCCGTTTGATCGGCCGCGCCGGCGTCGTCAGCAAACTGGTAGAACAGCTTGCGACGCAGCGACTGCTCACGATCGTCGGATCTGGCGGCATCGGGAAGACTGTGGTTGCCCTTGCTGTCGCTGAAGACCTGATACCGGCTTACGCGCACGGAATCTGGCTGATCGATCTGGCGCCGATCACCGACCGTCATCTCGTTCCGACGGCATTGGCTTCCGCGCGGAGGCTCGAAGTTCGGTCCGACAATCCAATGCCTGGCCTGGTCGCCGCTCTCAGCGATAAGATAATGCTGCTGGTGTTCGACAATTGCGAGCATGTGATCGAGACGGCAGCCAGCCTCGCTTCTGAGATATTGAAGGGATCCCGTAGGGTGCACATCCTGGCGACAATACGCCCAACATACAGCGAGCACAAATCGTGCGCTATGGAATGGCATATTCGTTTGTGCAGGCCCCCACCATGATGGCGATGGCCCAATGGCTCCAGGGTATGCTCGATCAATCGGCTCAAACCATCTGTGGCGTCCTGGCCGATACAGCCGACACGGACCAGCCCGTCTCGGTCGCTTTTGCGCTCAACTGGTGCCTTTTGACCCTTTCGCATGGGCAACTCGAGACCGCTGAACCCTGGATCGCCTGGCTCAAAGATCACGCCGGGAAGCACGCGATGAGCAGCTACTACGCTTGCGCGCTCGGATTCGAGGGCCTCTTGCGTGCGGAACGCGGAGATATCGCGGCTGGAGAGCAGTTGCTCCGCGCTTGCCTAAAAGGCTTGCGACAAGCTCAATACGAGGTCCTCTATGATCGGTTCCTGATTGGCCTGGCGGAGGTCCTGCTGGCGGCCGGCCGCTTTGATGAGAGCCTCGCCGCAATCGACGAGGCTCTTGAACTCGCCGACCTTCCACTCTGGCCGCGGAGAGCTGAAGCGCTGCGCGTCAAGGGCGAAATTCTTCTGTCGTCAAACAAAACGAACTTGCAACTGACGGAAGATCATTTTCATCAATCGTTAGACGTTGCGCGTCGTCAAGGGGCCTTGTTCTGGGAGCTGCGCACCACGATGAGCCTCGGACGGCTGCACCACGCTCAGGGTCGCGTCGACGAAGCACGCGATCTGCTGCAATCCGTGTATGCCCGATTTACGGAAGGGTTGGCTACGGCCGAACTCCAATCCGCCAGACATCTTCTCGAAGAATGGAGTCCAGCCGAGACCTCTAACGAACGGTCCTAACACGTCGCCTGAGGGTGCGTGAGGTCGGATGGACAAGCTGCAAGGCCGACTCTATTGTCGGCCCGTTGCCATATTTCGGAAGCTAGTCTCAATGGTCGACCCGGTTTCTGCCTCGACCGATTCCTCGTTCTCGTTCGGCCCTTTCCGCTTGCTTCCAGGGCGGCACTTGCTGCTCGACGGCGAGACACCGGTCCGTCTTGGCAGCCGCGCGCTCGAAATTCTGGTCGCGCTGGTCGAGCAACACGGCGAACTAATCAGTAAAGAAGCGCTAATTGCCCGTGTCTGGCCGAGCACCCGCATTGCTGAAGGGAATCTGAAATTTCAGGTCGCGAGCCTCCGACGGGCACTGGGTGACGGACGGGATGGCCGCCGTTATATTGTGGCAAGTTCGGGACGAGGCTACCGGTTCGTCGCGGCAGTCACAGCCGAAAACAGCGATGCCCGCACGCAACTGCCTTTATTGACGACACAGCATAATCTGCCGGTCCAGTTGACACGCTTGATCGGCCGCGCCGACGTCGTGAGCAAGCTCCTAGAACAACTCGCGACGCAGCGGCTACTCACGATCGTTGGAGCCGGCGGCATCGGCAAAACAGCCGTCGCCGTTAACGTCGCCGAAGAATTGATGCCGGCCTACGAGCACGGCGTCTGGTTGATCGATTTGGCACCGATCGCTGACCCTCGCCTCGTGCCGACGGCGTTGGCTTCCGCGCTGAGGCTCGAAGTGCGGTCCGACAACCCCCTGCCCGGCTTGGTCGCCGCTCTCAGTGATAGGCATATGCTGCTTGTGCTCGATAATTGTGAGCATGTGATAGAAGCGGCTGCCAGCCTCACCGCCGAGGTCATGAAGGGGACCCGCAAGGTGCATATCCTTGCGACCAGCCGCGAGCCGTTGGGCGTGAATGGCGAAAGGCTCTACCGCCTGTCGCCGCTGGACATTCCGAGCGAGCCGGCCCGACTCTCCGCCGCCGAGGCGATGCGATTTCCATCCGTTCAGCTCTTCGTCGAACGCGCCGCGGCGAATCTGAATGACTTCGAACTGAGCGACGCGGATGCTCCGAGCGCCGGCGAGATCTGTCGCAAGCTGGACGGAGTTCCGCTGGCGATCGAGCTGGCCGCCGCACGCGTCGACACGTTTGGAGTGCGCGGGCTTGCGTCACGCCTGGATGACCGCTTGCAATTTTTGACCGGCGGCCGCCGTGCGGCTCCCGCCCGACATCGCGCCATCGGCGCGACGCTCGACTGGAGCCATCAGCTCCTTAGCCGGCAGGAGCAGACGGTGTTCCGACGCCTCGCGATCTTCGCAGGCGGCTTCACCGAGGAGGCCGCGCACGCCGTGGCCGTGGCCACGGGTGGAAGTCCATCGGACATCACCGGCATCGTTGCTGACCTGGTTGCAAAGTCGATGGTTACGGCGGACGTCGGCGATGGCGATGTCCGCTTCCGCCTGCTCGAGACGATGCGAAGCTATGCGGCGGCCAAGCTCGCGGACAGTGACGAAGCCGATGCGGTAGCTCGATGCCATGCGACCTACTACCGGGACTTGTTGGAATCCGCGTCGATTGGTTCAATTGGAGACCATCTGGCCGCCGGGTACACGCCCGAGATCGACAACGTCAGGACTGCGCTCACCTGGGCGTTTGGCTCCGGCGGAGACGGACAGGTCGCCGTTGCGTTGGCGGCAACCTCGGCATCTCTCTGGCTCGAGAAATCATTGCTGACCGAATGCCACGGCTGGTCGGGGAAGGCGCTCGACATCCTCAACCCCGCGGACCGTGGAACACACCTCGAGATGGTGCTGCAAACCGAGTTTGGCCTCTCACTCATGTTTACCCAGGGCATGACCGTCGTGGCACATTCGGCGCTGACGAGGGCAAGGGAGCTTGCGGAAGGGCTTCGGGATCGCGACTATGAACTGCGAGCTCTCGGTGGCCTGACCATGTTCAGCATCCGGCTCATGGACTTTCCAGGGGCCCTCATTCTAGCTCGTCAACTTTCGTCGATTGCCAGAACTGCATCCGACCCGGTTGCCATGGGAACGGCGGATAGCGTACTCAGTGCCATACTCGTCGGTTTTGGCGACCTCTCCGGCGCATTGGCCCATGCCCAGCAGTCACACAGCCGAAGTACGGCCGCCATAAGGCGAGCGCAAATCGTTCGCTATGGAATGGCATATTCGTTCGCGCAGGCCCCCGCCATGATTGCGAAAGCTCAATGGCTCCAAGGTATGCTCGATCAATCGGCTCAAACGATCCGCGAACTCATTGCCAATACAGCTGACGGGGATCATCCCGTCTCGCTTAGCTTTGCACTGACTTGGTGCCTTAGCACCCTTTCGTACGGGCAACTCGAGGCTGCCGAATGCCTAATTGCGCAGCTCAAAGATCATGCCGGGAAGCACGGCATGAGCAGCTACTACGCTTGTGCGATCGGATTCGACGGGCTGTTGCATCTCGAACGCGGGAATATCGCGGCCGCAGAGCCCCTGCTCTGCGCCTGCCTGGAAGGTTTGCGAAAGGCCCAATATGAGGTTCTCTATGACCGTTTCCTCATCGGCTTGGCGGAAGTCCAACGGAAGACCGGTCGCTTTAGTGAAAGCCTGGCTACAATCGACGAGGCGCTTGAACTCGCCAACCTTCCACTCTGGGGATTGAAACCAGAAACACTGCGTATCAAAGGGGAAATCCTTCTTTCGTCCAACAGAGCTAACGTGCAACTGGCGGAGGATCATTTCCACCAGTCTCTGAATATAGCGCGCAGCCAAGAGGCCTTGTACTGGGAGCTGCGCACCACGATGAGTCTCGGACGATTGTACGAGTCTCAGGGTCGCGCCCAGGAAGCACGCCATCTGTTGCAGTCCGTATACGCGCGGTTCACGGAGGGATTCGACACGGCGGAGCTTCAATCCGCCAGGCGGCTGCTCGAAGAGTGGAGTTCGGGCAAAGCCCGCAACGGGAATTCCTGATGCACCGCATGTCGGGGCGCGAGGTCGGATAGACACGCGGCAGGGCCGGCTCTATTGTTATCCGATTGTTATACTGCGGAAGCAAATTCCGATGGTCGACCCAGTTGCCACCTCGACCGAATTCTCGTTCGGCTCCTTCCGCCTGCTTCCGAGCCGTCGCCTTCTTCTCGACGGCGAGACACCGGTCCGTCTTGGCAGCCGCGCATTCGAGATTCTGGTCGCGCTGGTCGAGCGACGCGGCGAACTCGTCAATAAAGAGGCAATAATCGCCCGTGTCTGGCCCGGCATCCACATTGTTGAAGGGAATCTGAAGCTCCAGGTCGCGGGCCTGCGACGGGCGCTGGGTGACGGGCGGGATGGCCGCCGTTTTATCGTGGCAAGCCCGGGGCAAGGATACCGATTCGTCGCTGCGACCGCGGTTGAAAACAGCGACGCCTCTACGCAACTGCCTTCACTGACGACCCAGCACAATCTGCCAGTCCAGCTGACCCGGCTGATCGGCCGGGCCGGCGTCGTCAGCAAACTGGTGCAACAGCTTGCGACACAGCGACTGCTCACGATTGTCGGATCTGGCGGCATCGGGAAGACAGTGGTCGCCCTTGCCGTCGCCGAAGAACTGATGCCGGCTTATGAGCACGGCGTCTGGCTGATCGATTTGGCGCCAATTGCCGACCCTCGTCTCGTGCCGACCGCGCTGGCTTCCGCCTTGAAGCTGGAAGTTCGGTCCGACAACCCACTGCCCGGCTTGACCGCTGCTCTCAGTGACAAGCAAATGCTGCTTGTGCTCGACAATTGTGAGCATGTGATCGAGACGGCTGCCAGCCTCGCTTCTGAGATATTGAAGGGATCCCGCAGGGTGCACATCCTGGCGACCAGCCGGGAGCCGCTCCGCGCTCCCGGCGAATATGTGCATCGCTTGCTGCCGCTCGCGGTGCCAGCGATATCGGATAGTCTCAGTGGTGCCGAAGCGCTGCGGTTTGCGGCCGTTCAACTGTTTGTCCAGCGCGCGGCGGCAAACATGAACGAATTCGAGCTGAGCGACGCGGATGCTCCGAGCGCTGGCGAGATTTGTCGCAAGCTGGACGGAGTCCCGCTGGCGATCGAGCTGGCCGCCGCGCGCGTCGACACGTTTGGAGTACGCGGGCTTGGCGCCCGCCTGGATGACCGCCTGCGATTTTTGACCGGGGGCCGCCGCGCGGGTCCCCTCCGGCACCGCGGCATCGGCGCCACGCTCGACTGGAGCTACCAGCTGCTTGGCCGAGAAGAGCAGACAGTGTTTCGACGCCTTGCGATCTTCGCAGGTGGCTTCACCGACCAGGCGGCTCGTGCGGTGACAGCGAGTACGGATGGAAACTCGTTTAACGTTACCGAAATCATTGCTGACTTGGTCGCGAAATCAGTGGTCACGGCGGACATCGGCGATGGCGATGTCCGCTTCCGCCTGCTCGAGACGATGCGAGCCTATGCCACGACCAAGCTCGCGGAAAGTGGCGAGGCCGATGTGCTTGCGGGACGCCATGCGGCTTACTACCGGGACTTGTTAGAATCCGCTTCGATTGGCTCAGTTGGAAACGATCTAGCCACCGAATGCACGCCCGAGATCGACAACATCAGAACCGCGCTCACATGGGCGTTTGGACCCGGCGGAGATGAACAGGTCGCCATGACTTTGGCCGCGAGTTCGGCACCTCTCTGGATCGAGAAATCATTGCTGACCGAATGCCACGCCTGGTCGGGGAAGGCGATCGAGATCCTCACCCCCGCGGATCGCGGAACGCGGATCGAGATGGCTCTGCAAACCGAGTTTGGCTTCTCCCTCATGTTTACGCAGGGCATGAGCGTCACGGCACATTCGGCGCTAAAGAGGGCGAGGGAGCTTGCGGAATGCCTTCAGGACCGCCACTACGAGCTGCGAGCCCTGAGCGGTCTAATAATTTTTTCAACACGCTCCATGGACTTCCGAGGGGCACTCGATCTCGCGCGTCAACTAGCGCCGCTTGCCAGAAAAGCGGCGGATCCGGTTGCCGTCGGGACGGTGAATTGCTCGCTCAGTGGCATACTCATTTGTATGGGTGACCTCTCCGGGGGGCTGCCCCATGCCCAGCAGGCTTACAAGGAAAGTACGCCTGCCATAAGGCGTGCGCAAATCGCTCGTTATGGAATGGCACATTCGTTTTTGCATGCGCGCACCTCAATCGCGAAGATTCAGTGGCTCCAAGGCTTGCTCGACCAATCAGCTCAAACCATCGGCGGCGTCCTGGCCGATGCAGCCGACGAGGATCATCCCGTCACCGTTGGCTTTGCGCTGACCTGGTGCCTTTCGACCCTGTCGTATGGGCAACTCGAGATCGCCGAACCGTGGATTGCGCGTCTCAAGAATCATGCCGAGAAGCACGCCATGAGCAGCTACTCCGCTTGTGCGCTTGGATTCGACGGGCTGTTGCATGCGAAGCGCGGGGATATCGTGACTGCAGAGCAATTGCTCCGCGCCTGTCTAATCGGCTTACGACAGGCTCAATTTGAAATCATCTATGACCGGTTTCTCAGCGGCCTGGCGCAGGTCCTAATGACGGCTGGCCGCCTCGATGACAGCCTTGCCGCAATCGACGAGGCACTGGAGCTTGTCGACATTCCGCTCTGGTTTTGGAAGCCTGAAGCGCTCCGTATCAAAGGCGAAATACTTCTGTTGTCAGACAGGGAGCAACCAAACCCGGCGGAGGATTGCTTCCGTCAATCCCTGGATATCGCGCACCGCCAAGGGGCCTTGTTCTGGGAGTTGCGAACCACCATGAGCCTCGGACGGCTGCGCCATGCTCAGGGTCACGTCCACGAAGCGCACCATTTGTTGCAGTCGATATACGCGCGATTTACGGAAGGGTTCGATACCGCCGAGCTTCAATCCGTCAGAAGGCTTCTCGAAGAATGGAGCCCAGGCGAGGCCTGCAATCGAAATTCCTGATCCAACGCTGTTCCGTTTCGGCTATCCACAGCGGCGCCATGGAGACGATCAAAGGGCGATTTATCAACATTTATATAAAGTTAGCCGCGCACCGAAGCCCAATCGGGGGCCGGGGCTGCTTCACTACAACTAACCGCACCTAACCGGACTTATCCCCACCCGATCCGGCGCTGGGCTAACTTAATCCGTGCGGACGCTGGGCGACTCTTCTTCCTCTGCGCCCAGGGCGATCCACCAGGCCCGGAACGGCGCCGGGGACGAAATCGGAACTGAGAGGTAATCATGGACCAGACCATTCCTGTCACCGTAGAAGGCCATAACCGCGAGCCCGGGTCGGCGCCCAGCGCCAGCGTTTTCGAAGCCGCCGCGCCGCGTGGATCCGGCAAAAACACTGCAATCTCCTTTGCCGGTGTCTCGGAACATGACCGTGCCATCTGCTTCGGCCCCTTCCGCCTGTTCACGACCCAGCGGCTGCTTCTGGAGGGCTTTAAAGCCGTGCGTATCGGCAGCCGTGCCCTCGATATTCTTATCGCGTTGACAAGGCATCCGGGACAGCTGGTTACGAATTGCGAACTGAGGGAGCTGATTTGGCCGAACACCTTTGTGGTGGAGGCAAATCTGACCGTCAACGTCGCTGCGTTGCGCCGGGTACTCGGCGACGGCCAAGGCGGCAACCGCTACATCGTGAATGTTCCCGGTCGTGGTTATTACTTTGTTGCCCCGGTCGCGCTCGAGGATGCGGTGACAACCCCGACCCGGCAGCATCCGACGATCATCTTGCAGCAATCGCTGTCGTCGGACTTCAAGGGCGCGGGTGACCAGGCGAGTGAAATCGGAAAGGCGATGCCGCCGAACTTCCGAATACTTGACATCGTCGAATCCGGCGATGGCGGAAAGACTGTCGTCGTAGTTGCCGTGGCAGAAGAATCGCGGCCGGCCTACGCGTACGCCAGAACCAATTGACGCCTCAAATCGCAGCTCGCGTGCTCCGAAGTCAGTTCGATTGGAGGAAGCTCCCTTCGATCACTTCGTACACGTCGCCGCGCTTGCCGTGGAGCATGACCTTCAGGGTGTAAAGACCCATCCCGTATGCCGGGTTTGATCTGCGTGGGCGGCGGAATCACCCGCTCCATTTTCACCGCCGCTTCCACGTTATCGGCGTTTGAAGCGGTTTCCCACAGCCCCCATCGCTTCCGCGACCTTTCCGAACTCGGATTTTTCAAGTCCGTGAAAGTCTGGATCATTTCTTCCGTCTTCTGCTCGATCTCAACGAAGCCGAGCTTGAAGATGGACAGCCTCAGGCCGAGCAACTAGCATTACACATTCAACGTCAACAGCTTGCGTGACTGGAATGCTCGAGCGAGCCAACACCAGCGAACGAACATACTTTTTCGGGCCGTTCCAATTGTTGGCGGGTCAAAAAGTGCTTTTGGAAGGCGACCGCCCTGTACGTCTCGGCGGCCGGGCGCTGCAAATTCTGATTGCGCTGGTGGAGCGCGCTGGCGAGCTGGTGAGCAAGCGGGAGCTCGTCGCAATTGTGTGGCCTGACACGATCGTTGTAGAGGCCAATCTTGCGGTTCACGTCGGTTCCTTGCGCCGCGCGCTCGGTGACGGGCAATCCGGAGCAAGATATATCGTCAACGCACCCGGACGCGGGTATCGCTTTGTTGCACCGATCAGGTTTGCCGACCGGCCGATCCATTTGCCGCCGTCGACCGCTTCGCCCGTCGCTCCGAATAATCTCCCGCCCCAGGCGACGCGACTGATCGGCAGAGGCCCGATCGTCGCGGAGATTTCTCAAAAATTGCTGTCGCAGCGCCTGCTGACCGTCGTCGGTCCTCCAGGCATCGGCAAGACCGCCCTGACGCTGGGAGTTGCGGAACATCTTTTGTCCGCTTTTGAGCACGGAATCTGGCAAATAGATCTGGCACCGATCGGAGACTCTTCGCTGGTCGCCAGCACTCTCGCGTCGGTGCTTCGCATCGAGATACGGTCTGGCGACCCGATTCCAGGGTTGCTGGCTGCGCTTCGTGACAGACGGATGCTGGTCGTATTCGACAACTGCGAGCATGTTATCGATGCTGCGGCCTCGTTGGTGGCGGCCGTCCTCAAAGGATCTCGGGGCGTCCACGTGCTCGCGACGAGCCGGGAGCCTCTTCGAGTTGAAGGCGAACAGGTTTATCGGCTCTCCCCGCTGGAGTGCCCGCCACCGGTGGAAGGAATGAGCGCAGCCGAGGTTCTCGCCTATCCCGCGGTCCAGCTTTTCTCCGAGCGGGCCGCCGCTGCGACCAGTGAATTTGATTTGATGGACGAAGATGCGCCCGCAGCCGGGCGTATCTGCCGCGAGCTCGACGGAAATCCCTTGGCAATCGAACTTGCGGCTGCGCGGGTCGATACGTTCGGGGTGCGAGGTCTGGCTGCGCGTCTGGACGACCGGCTGCCGTTATTGACGGAAAGCCATCGTGGGACGCCGCCACGGCATCGCACCATTGGTGCTGCGCTCGACTGGAGCTACCAGTTGCTCGACGAGCGAGAAAAAGCGGTCTTCCGGCATCTGGCTGTCTTCACCGGCGGATTCACTCTAGAATCGGCCAGCGCAGTGTCGAACCTCGCGGGCGAAGCGGATGTCGCGGGCATCATAGCCTTATTGGTACAGAAGTCCCTGGTTGCAGCTGAGATCGGCGAAAAAGCCGTGCGTTTCCGCCTGCTGGAAATTGCGCGGGCGTTTGCAATGGCCAGACTCATTGAAGATGGGGAGAAGGAATCAACCGCTCGACGTCACGCAGACTATTTCGTTTCCCTTGTCCAGGCGAAGTCAGACAACCTCGATAATGTCGATTTTGCCGAACAGTTTGCTCCCGATGTTGACAATTTGCGTGGTGCATTGTCCTGGGCGTTCGCGCCGGGTGGTGACCGGTCCCTGGCTGTAGCGCTGGTCGCGGGTTCAGCGCGTATCTGGCTCGAAATGCCTCGATTGTCTGAATGCCGTATTTGGGTCGAAAAGGCGCTTGAGATCCTCGACCTGTCGGATCGCGGCAAACGTCCGGAAATGGTACTCCAGGCTGCACTCGGTTTCGCGCTGATGTTCACTCAGGGCATGACCGATGCCGCGCGCAAGGCGTTGACCACCGCCAACGAACTTGCGGAGGGTTTCGGCGATCGCGCATGGCAGCTTCAAACGCTGGTCGATCTCACCATCTTCTGCCATCGCGTGGGTGACAATAGAGGGGCACTCGCGCTGGCTCGCCGAGCCGAGACCATCGCCCAGGTCGATGTCGACGCCCGCGTGGCAAGGGCTACGACAGACGGCATTACCTGTGGGTCTCTCTTCTTCGTAGGCGACCACGCCGCAGCCCTCACTTACGGCCGCCGCGCGCACAGCGAAGTGACACCTGCCGTGAGGCGTGCGCAAATAAATCGCTGGGGGCTCGACTATTCGATCTACGCGCGGTGTGTAGTCGGGCGGGCCCTCATGCACCAGGGACTTTTCGATCAAGCGGCAGAAACTGCCCGGGATGTCATCGCCGAAGCAGAAGCGTTTGCGCATCCCACTTCCCTATGCCAGGCACTGATCTGGTCATGCTCCATTGCCGTCGGCCTCGACGATCTCGATACTGCCGATATTCTGCTGGCCCGGCTACGGGACCAGGCCGAACGGAACGGACTCAATGCGTACCACGTTGCTACCTTCGCGTCCGAAGGGCGGGTCCGCTGGAAACGTGGGGACATCGAGGCCGGCGAGCGCCTGCTGCGAACAGGTATCGAGAAACTGCGCCAGGCCAAGTTCGAGTCTCAATACGTTCCGTTTCTTGACCATCTAGCCGAAGTGTTGGCGGCGTCGGGGCGTTTCGACGAAAGCCTCGCCGCTGCAGACGAGGCTCTTCAGCGCGTCGAACGCAACTCGATGCTCTGGTGGCTGCCGGAGGCGCTTCGGGTCAAAGGAGAGGCTCTGCTTGTATCGCCGTGCCGAGCGCTTGAGGGCGAAGCGGAAGACCATTTCCGCAGATCTCTCAAACTGGCGCGTAGCCAACAGGCCCTCATGTTTGAATTACGCAGCGCCGTCAGCCTTGGCCGGTTATTTGCGTCCACCGGCCGCCGGCGCGAGGGTTATGATATTCTCCAGTCGGTATACTCAGGGTTCACCGAGGGCTTTAGATTCGCCGACGTTCAGCGGGCAAAATCGTTGCTGCAGGAACTGCGAGCCGACTGACAATTTCCGGTTCGAGCGGTGTCAACCCGTACTAGAGCATTTTCACAATTGGTGGAATCGGAGGATTCCCAGCGCGGTTGCTCCATGATTCAGTTTCCGCATTGATTCGAGGCGGAGGCTTTGATGGGAGCACCTTATTCTCAAGATTTGCGTGAACGGGTCATTTCCGTCGTCGACGGCGGAATGGGAGCGTATCAGGCAGCGCCGCTGCTGCGGGTCAGCGTTTCCTACATTTACAAGGCGCTGGGGCGTTGGCGGGCGACTGGCGAGACGACGGCTCGCCCGTCGGGCCGCGGGCCGGCTCCGAAACTTGCTGCTCACGATGAAGCGCTGCGCCAGCGGATCGTGCACAAGCCAGACGCCACGCTGGAGGAGATCCGGGCGTGGCTGCTGGCCACGCACGACGTGAAGGTCAGTATCGGCTGCTTGTGGAAGCGCCTGCGCCAGCTCGGCCTGACGCTCAAAAAAAGTCACTGAGAGCTGCGGAGCAAGATCGGGCCGATGTCGCCGAGGCGCGTGTGGAATGGCGCGCCGGTCAGGCGGAATTGAGCCCGGAGCGCCTGGTCTTCATCGACGAGAGCGGCGCGTCCACCAAAATGACCCGGCTTTACGGCCGCTGCGCGCGCGGCAAGAGGCTCGTTTGCACAGTCCCGCACGGCCATTGGAAAACAACCACCTTCGTCGGAGCTTTGCGCCAGGACGGCATGACCGCGCCGTGCGTCTTCGACGGCCCGATGAACGGCGAGACATTCCTCGCCTGGGTCGAGCAGTTCCTCGTTCCGACGCTGCGGTCGGGCGACATTGTCGTGATGGACAATCTGTCGAGCCACAAGGTCAGGGGCGTCCGCGAAGCCATTGAGGCGGCCGGTGCGATGTTGCGCTATCTGCCGCCATACAGCCCGGACCTCAATCCGATCGAGCAGTTCTTCGCCAAATTAAAGTCCCTGCTGCGCAAGGCAGGCGCACGAACTCTCGAAGCCCTCGACAACGCAATCGCCGACGCCCTTACCCGCTTCTCGCCAACAGAATGCCTGAACTTTCTCGCCGATGCCGGTTATCGTCACCAACCATGAAAACGCTCTAGCCCGGCATTTCAAGGCTCGGCTCGAGCGCGAGCGGTTCGGGGAACCATCGCCTCTTTCACTTGCGATCGCCATAAGTGAGCGTTCCGTCGTGAGATCAAATTAGGCCTGCGTCTGCGCTGCGACGATCGCGTCGCAGCATCACCCCATCGGCATGGTCATCGGCATCATGTTGTGATTCAGGTTTGCCATGATCCAAAGCGAACCGGCGAGCACCAGAAAAACAATCAACACGCCAAAGGCAAGGGCCAGGACGTTGTTGGTATTGTCCGGCGCGGTCGTGATCTTGAGAAAGAAAACGAGATGAATACCCATCTGCGCGATGGCGAGAACGATCAGCGCAACAGGAATGCTTGGACCCCAGACGAGCGAGGTGCCGGAAATGAAGAACGACACGGCGGTGAGCAGCATCGCAAGCACCAGCCCGACCAGATACCCCCAAGGGGCCTCGGCAGCATCAAGCCGATCGTCGCCCGGTACAATGTCTCCGTAATGCGGGTCGCTTTCCAGATCGGAATGGCTCATTGCGCGACTCCCATCAAGTACACCACGGTAAAGACCGCGACCCAAACGATATCGAGGGCATGCCAGAACAGGCTGAAACAAAGTACGCGTCTGAGAATATCGGGCCGGTACCCCTTGGCGAACACCTGGGCAACCATGGTCAGCAACCACAGCAGGCCCAGAGTCACATGCACACCGTGACAGCCGGCCAGCGTGAAGAAGGCCGAGAGGAACGCACTTCGAGTTGGGCCCGCTTTCTGTGCGATCATCCCCGCAAACTCGTGAAGCTCGATGGCCAGAAACGCTGCGCCGAGCAGGAACGTTGCCGCCATCCCACCATAGAACCAGGAGCCGCGGTGCATTCGCGCGCCGATGCTTGCGATTCCGCAGGTGAAGCTCGAGAGAAGAAGGCAGACAGTCTCGATTCCGACATTGGGTAGATTGAAAAGCTCTCGACCACTCGGCCCACCCGCTGTCGCCCCTACTAGCACCGCGTACGCAGCGAAGAAGGCGGAAAACATGATGATGTCGCTAAGCAGGAAGATCCAGAAGCCGTAACCGGCAATAATGCGCTTCGACGCCAGTCCGCCGGCTTCCGATTCCGCCGTATGCCGATAATCGCTCGATTCTTGATGCGCGACACGATTCAGTTCCATGCCGCCGGCGGCCGCCTCGAACGTGCTCATTGTGCTGCCTGCATTTGGACAAGCGCCTCGCCGCGCCTGCTTCGGTTGGCCCGGTCGATGCGCGCGATCTCGTCGGCTGGAATGACGTATTCGACTCGATCCCGCCAGGCGAACACAACGAAAGTCGCGTATGCACCTACGCCAGCCAGAATGGCGATCCACCAGATGTGCCAGATCAACGCGAAACCCAAGACGGTGGCGAAGAAGGCGCAGATGAAGCCCGTTGGACTATTTCTCGGCATCTCGATATCCGTATAGCTGGGTTCCTCACTCAGCGTGTTCTGCTGGTGCACTCGCTGTTTGATGGTCCAGTAGGCATCCTGCCCCTCGACGCGCGGGAGCACCGCGAAGTTGAATGCCGGCGGTGGCGAGGGCGTAGCCCATTCAAGCGAGCGTCCGTTCCACGGATCACCCGTCTCGTCACGAAGGCTCTCGCGTCTGCGAATGCTCACGACGATCTGCGCGATCTGCAGGATTATTCCCGTGAGAATGACGGCCGCACCGCCGGCAGCGACCAGCAGCCAGGGATGCCAGGCCGCGACGTCGTAATGCTGCATGCGGCGCGTCATTCCCATGAGGCCGAGGACATAGAGCGGCATGAAGGCCAGATAGAAGCCGATGATCCAGCACCAGAACGAGGCCTTGCCCAGCCCCTCGTGCAGCCGGAAGCCAAACGCCTTCGGGAACCAATAGGTGTAGCCGGCGAACGCCCCAAACAACACGCCGCCGATGATGACATTGTGGAAATGAGCCACCATGAAAAGACTGTTATGGAGGACGAAGTCCGCCGGCGGCACCGCCATCAGCACGCCGGTCATGCCACCGATTACGAACGTAACCATGAACCCGATCGACCACAGCATCGGCGTGGAGTAGACGATCCGGCCGCCGTACATCGTGAACAGCCAGTTGAAGACCTTGACGCCTGTGGGTACCGCAATGATCATCGTCGCAATGCCGAAGATGGCATTGACATCGGCGCCGGCGCCCATCGTGAAGAAATGGTGCAGCCACACCATGAAGGCGAGGATGCAGATGCACATCGTCGCCATGACCATCGACCGGTAGCCGAACAACGGTTTGCCCGCGAAGGTCGATATCACTTCCGAGAATATGCCGAAGCAAGGCAGGATCAGGATGTAGACCTCAGGATGGCCCCATGCCCAGATCAGGTTCATGAACATCATCATGTTGCCGCCGCCTTCATTCGTGAAGAAGTGAAAGCCAAGGTAACGGTCCAGCAACAGCATCGCCAGCGTCGCGGTCAGGATTGGGAAGGCGGCGACGATCAGCAAGTTGGTTGCGAGCGTCGCCCAACAGAAAACCGGCATGCGCATGTAGGTCATGCCGGACGCACGACACTTCAGCACCGTCGTGACGAAGTTGACCCCGGTCAGCAAGGTCCCGATCCCCGATATCTGGATCGACCACAAGTAGTAGTCGACGCCGACGCCGGGTGAGTAGGCGATCTCGGATAGCGGCGGAAACGGCAGCCATCCGGTGCGCGCGAACTCGCCCACGACCAACGAAACATTGACCAGCAGTGCGCCGGTCGCGGTGAGCCAGAAGCCGACTGAATTCAGCGTCGGGAAGGCGACGTCGCGGATCCCGAGTTGCAGCGGCATGACGAAGTTCATCAATCCGATCACAAACGTCATCGCGACGAAGAAAATCATCAGCGTGCCGTGCGCCGAGAAGATCTGGTCATAATGCTCGGGCGGTAAGTAACCTCCCGACCGGAACGCCAACGCCTGCTGCGATCGCATCATGAGCGCGTCGGCGAAGCCGCGCAACAACATCACCATGGCGAGCAGGATGTACATGATCCCGATCCGCTTGTGGTCGACGCTGGTGATCCATTCCCGCCAGAGATACGGTAACCACCCCTTCAGCGTAATCAGGGCGAGGATGGCAACGATGCCCATCGCCACCACGCCTCCCGTTATCAGTGCAATCGGCTGATCGAACGGAATCGCCGCCCAGGTCAGGTTGCCCAACATGCTAATCCTCCGTCCGCGGCGTTGCGCTGGTTGCTATCGAATACCTGATGGAAGATACGCAAAGAGGCCATTCGGTTGCGGACGATGCGGTCCGATAGAGCAGCGCGGCCGGCGGGCCGGGACCAGGCGGCAGTTGCTGCGTGACAATTCTTTGGAACAACCCCGGATCGGCCGCCCGGTAAGTGAATGGACTTGTCTTCACGCCTTGCTTGGCCAGATCGGCGTAGCTCCTGTCATCGAGCGTTGGACCGGCATCGCGTGTGGCCTCAATCCAGGCGGCAAACCGATCCGCCGGCACCGCCTGCACTTCAAAATGCATGTCGGAGAAGCCGTCACCGTTATAATGGGCCGAAAGTCCGTGGAACGAACCCGGCGCATCCGCGCGCAAGTTCAACTGCGTCGTCATGCCGTACATGGTGTAGATCATGCTGCCGAGCTGTGGGATGAAGAACGCGCTCATGACGCTCGCAGATGTCAGGGAGAAGTGAACGGGCACGCCGGCGGGAATCACAAGCTCGTTGACGCTCGCGACACGCTGGTTTGGATAGATGAACAGCCATTTCCAATCCAACGAGACGACCTGGACCTCGATCGGCGCAGTCTTGGACGCCAGTGGCTTTGCCGGATCGAGGTTATGCGATCCGATCCAGGCGACGCCTCCCAGAAGAACGATCACCAGCAGGGGTATCGACCAGACGATGAGCTCAACGCGGCCGGAATAGACGAAATCCGGCAGGTAAGTTGCCTTGGTGTTTCCGGCTCGGAACCACCAAGCGAAGGCAAAAGTCGCGGCGATGGTTGGCACCACAATGGCAAGCATGATGGCGAGCGAGTCTACCAGGATGGCCTTGTCCGCAGTCCCGACCGGCCCTTGCGGGTCGAGGACGACCCAATTGCATCCACCGAGCAATGTTGCCGCGGAAAGGGGCAGCAGCCTGAGCGAGCGTCGACATCCCCCAGCGCATCTACTCAGGTGCCTCTTGGCGATCGGCGCTCGTCGAAGAGGTCTGTCGCGCATCATTCGCTGCATCCAGTTGTCCGTGCGTTGCCTCGCGACTGCAAGACAGGCAAGTCATACATCCCGACCGAACGGCGATTGAATTAAGGGTGGCAAATCGGGGCAAATCGTTGTGAGGCAACGCCAGGTTCGCGACTCTTGTTCGAATGAATGCTCTGCGATGCGGCCGTCGATTTCCTGGCTTCGATTTCGGGAAGTTCAAACGCGCGGCGACGTCGGCGGCACCTTGGTGGTGCGCCATCGTGTAGCGCCCACTCGATCGTGCTATCAGCTCCCGCAGCTCTGTCGCTCGGTTCGGCCGCTAATTTCCCCGATCAGAAGAGGCTTCGGACATCAGCCGCGAGCTGCGCTGCCCGGTAAAATATGACCATAGCCATTGAATGCGGACCCGAATGCGGTTTTGCCGCAGCGGAAGAGCAACGATATGAACGAAAGCCCAGGCGAGCCACGCCAGAAACCCACTCATGCGAATCCGGCCGGTCTCCAGAACGGCGAAATTCTTGCCGATGACGGCCATGCTCCCCTTGTCGAAATAACGGAACGGTTGCGGCGGCGACTTCCCCCGGAGCTCGGCCGCAATCAGCCGTCCGACGTAGCGGCCTTGCTGGATCGCGGCCTGAGCCACTCCGGGTACTGGACGGGCATCCTGAATCACCGAGGACGAATCACCGACGACGAAAACGCCTTCGCTATCCTCCAGGTTCATGAAGGGTCCGACGCTTGCCCTTCCCGCGCGGTCGGTCTTGCTACCGAGCATCTTGACGATCGGAGACGGTGCAACGCCCGCTGTCCAGAACACCGTTGCGCTCTGGATCAGGCGCCCGGCGACCGTCACGCCCTGCTCGTCGACCTTCTCGACGATGGCATTCGTCATCACCCTCACTCCCAGCCGCTCGAGCCTCTTGGCCGCTTTCATCGACAATGATTCGGCGTAGCTCGGCAGCACCCGCTTGCCCCCCTCGATCAACAGAAACGAGGCCTTCGCCGGATCGATTTTCCGAAAGTTGGATCGCAGCGTGACCGTGGCCAGTTGCGCCATGGATGCGGCCAATTCCACGCCGGATGGGCCAGCCCCGACCAGCACAAACGTCATTTGCCGCGCCCGTTCGTCGGGGTCGTCAGTCATTTCCGCCATCTCGTACGCCGTGAGCAGTCTTGTTCGGATGAGCTCGGCATCGGCGAGAGTCTTGAGCGTGGGCGCGTACCGGGCAAACTCGTCGTGACCAAAATAGCTCGGCTGAACGCCCGTCGCGACCACCAGATAATCGAACGGTATTTTTCTTGGGCGTACGCGGTGACAATTAACCTGGACGGCGCGGACCTCGAGGTCGACGGCTCCAACCTCAGCCCACATCACCGAGAGGTTCTTCTGCTTCGCCGTCAGCTGCCGTATCGGCGCGGCGATTTCGGAAGTGGCAAGCACAGCAGTCGCTACCTGGTACAACAGCGGCTGAAAGATATGGTGGTTTCGCCGATCGATCAGGATGATATCCGCATCGCATTTGCGAAGCGCCCGCGCCGCGGCAAGGCCGGCAAAGCCTGCCCCGACGATCACGATCCGCTTTTTCATGCCCTGTAGCTTGGCAGCGACGCGCGTTTCTTCCTGCTCCGGGGTCAGTTCCAATGTTTCGCTCATGTGTCGCCTCTCAAAGCGCTAATCGAACTAGGAACGGCCGAAGCGCTGGAACGATCACCCGAGCGCTTTATCGCCAACACCAACCGCCTTTCCAGGCACCACCGACGGCGTCTCCGATTTGGAGCGGAGTTCGAGGAGCCCGAGCAGAACCTCGTCGCGCTGCGTCGATAATTCATCCATGGAGCGCGACCCAACTTCCGCATGAAGGCCGTCGATGAGTTTCTGGCGGACCTCAAGCGTCAGCTCAGGTGAGCCCAGCACCTTCCACCAGGCCGTCACCGGACCCGTGAACTGTTCGAAGTAATGCTCGATACCACCTTGACCGCCGGCGAGATGATTGAGCATCACCTGCCCCATGACGCCCCAGCGCAGGCCCGGCCCCCAACACACCGCCGTATCGACGTCGGCGACGCTGACGACCCCCTCGGCAACGAGGTAATAGACCTCCCGTCCCAAGGCCGCCTGCAGACGATTGGCGACATGCCCGGGTAGTTCCTTGCGAAGGCGAATCGTCCGCTTGCCCAACGAGTCATAGAACTCCATGGCCCGCTTGATTGTATCTTCCGAAGTCCTTGCTCCGCCGACCACCTCGACCAGCGGAATCAGATGCGGCGGATTGAATGGATGTCCGATGACGCATCGCTCGGGATGGATCGGAGCTCCCACCTGGATCTCGCTCATGGTAAGGCCCGACGAGCTGGACGCAATGATGACGTCCGCCGGCAGCAGTTCATCGAGCTGCTTGTAGAGTGTTCTCTTGAAGTCGATGCGCTCCGGTCCGTTTTCCTGGACAAAATCCGCATTTTTTAGAGCCGCCGGCAGATCGGCGACAAACTTCAGGTTGGATTGCGATGCACCCGGCGCGAGCCCCAGTCGCTTCAACGCTGGCCAAGCTGCTTCAATGGAGCGCTTCAGCGATGCTTCGGCGTTGGGCGCAACATCTGTCGCGACCACCTCCAGGCCCTTTGCCAGGAAGAGCGCCGCCCAGCTCGCACCGATTACGCCGGTGCCGATGATCGCAACGCGATTGATTTTTCGTGTCATGGAGGCGGTCCTTTGCTTGTCCTGATGGTGTTATGACGTCATCTCGATAGTGATCGAGTGAAGCTTGCCAAATATCGACAAATTCCTGCGAACGCCGACAGGTTGCGCTCAGGCAACCTGATCGGCAGGATCAATGACGATTTTCAAAGTGGACTGACTGCGAATGGCAGACCCGTATAGGATGCGCCCGCCGCGCGGCGGCTACGAGCTCGCGGGAATATCCGCATACGCGATGCCGGTCAGGTTTCCCTCGGCGGCAAGCAGCATTTTGCTGTTCGACCCATCGAGGTTCGCGCTGTAAACGGAGCCGGCAAGGTCGGTCAGGAACATACGGCCGCCCTTGACATCCAGCGACAGTCCAATCCCTTCCATCAGATGATCAAAGACGATCTCCGGATCCTTGCGCTTCCCCGACTCCGCATCCATCGGTGCGCGGTTTACGGTGTTGCCGCGCGGCGGGTCGCCGCGATCCGTCCAATAGATCATTCGGTTGGCAAGATCGAGATCGAGATCGATGGGTTCGGGCAGGTCATCAAACAGCAGTTCGATGTCCTTACGATCGGCCGGAGTCTGACCCTTTGGAATTTCCAGATTCGTCCGAAAGATGCGGCCCTGGCCGGCGTTGTCGCCACCCTTCTGGGTCCAGTAGAGTTTGCCGCCTTCAACGTCGAGGGCGATCCCGACACACCAGTTTCTGGCGTCGCGCCGGTCGATCTCTCCGTGACCGGTTTCGATCAGCGTCTGGATATCCGAACCATCCAGATTTGAACGCATGACCCGCATGCCTTCGCGATCCGACCAGTAGAGCTTGCCATTCGCCTTGTCGAGCTGGAGCTGCTTGGGAGTGAAGGTGCCGCCCTCAGGAACAATATTCGTGAGATTAAGGCCGTCGAGATCGGCCCTTTCGATATTGCCGTCGTTCGCGTTGGGGTTGCCCATATTTGTCCAGTAGACGTGACCCGCCGTGACGTCGACAACCACGCCATCCGGATGCCGTCGCCCCTCATTGACGATCGTCTTCAGATCAGAGCCGTCGGCATTCAGGGAGAGCACTCGGCCGCCACTCAGGTCCAGAACGAACAGACGGCCCGCAGTTGTTTTCGATGAACTCATTCTCTAGCTCCCGTGGTTACCGCATTCAAAAAGGGCGGACGGCTATGCCTGCATTTTTGGCGGTCGTTGGTGTTCACATCGCCTCCGCCACCAGACACAGCACGGCCAGCAGCAGCCGAATGACGAGTATCGCTCGTGTTTGGTCCGGTGAACGTCGAAAGGGCCGCGCCATCGACTTGGCGACTACTGTACCCATGGAGATCTCCCGTTGAAGCGACCCAAAACAGCGCGCGCGAAAGACGATTAGTGCGGGACTGTTACGCGGCGTGCCCGAAAACATCGAATAAATCCGGCCAAAGCGTCCCAAACGTTTGAAAATGGCGCTGGAGGATTCGACCGAGCGGTCGCGGTGGCGGTGGCGGCGCCGATTCCAAATCGCCGTCTGGTCTTTTTGCAGGAATTTGCAGAGTTTTGGCAGCCTTGTCACGCAATGATCCAGATATCTGAGTAGCTGTCTTGCTTACGACGGCCGCACGATATCGCGGCCACGCCAGATCATACGCGCCAGCTCGGCGACACCGCCATGGGACCGGCACAGAACGCGCAGGATGACGGCTCGGATGAAGGGATCCTGATCAACGATCCGCGTCATCCTTTCGGAGCAACAGAGGCAAAATTCTCATGACGGCGCAGGATGGTGAACTTTTAAATGCAGGTCGGCGTCCGAACCTTCCGGAGCCGCGGCCAGATTCGGAAGCACCTGATACGCCTTCAAAACCTGGAACGACCGGTGGCCCCAACGCTGTCAAAGTAAACCCGGCCAGGGCACCGGCAATCATCGCCACGTTGCTTGTCGGCGGAATCGTTGCGCTGTCGCTTTGGTATCTGGTCCAGCCGCAGCCGATCCTGATCCAGGGCGAGGCCGACGCAACCCGCATCGACATCGCCGCACGTATCGACGGACGAGTCGGCCAACGCCCGGTTTCGCGAGGCGATAACGTGTCTGCGGGACAGCTTCTGTATCAAATCGACAATCCGGAGCTGCTCGCCAAGCTGCGTGAGGCTCAAGCCAGTCTCACGGTCGCCGCCGCCGAACTTTCCCATATCGAGGCCGGCACGCGCGCCGAAGAGGTCGCGCAACGCAAGGCCATGGTGGATAGCGCGACTTCGGATTTGACGCTGGCCCAGCAAACCTACAATCGCGTCAAGGAGCTTGCTTCGAGCGGCAACGCCCCTCTCCAGCGGCTTGACGAGGTCACCAACTCGCTTCGCGTTGCGCAGCGGAGCGTCGATCAAGCAACGTCGGCCTACCAGGAAGCCATTGCAGGCTATACGCCGGAGCAAAGAAGCATTTCGCGGGCGAATGTCGCAAAAGCCAAGGCCTCGATCGATACCATTCAGGCCCAAGTCGATGAACTTGCGGTGAAAGCCCCGATTGCCGGGCAGATCTATCAAATCGGCTCCGAGCTCGGCGAGTACGTCTCCCCTGGTGTGCCGCTTTTGTCCCTAGTCGATCTGAGCGACGTTTGGCTGCGCTTCGATCTTCGCGAAGATCTCGTCAAGGGGCTCAAAATCGGCGATCAGTTTCAATTGCGTGTGCCGGCACTCGGCGACCGATTGATCACGGTCGCAATCAGGGTCATTGCGACCAAGGGCGAATATGCGGGCTGGCGCGCGACGCGTGCCACCGGCGACTTCGACCTCAGAACCTTCGAGGTCCGCGCCTATCCCGTTTCTCCGGTTCCGGAGCTACGGCCGGGCATGAGCGCCTACGCTGAATCGCCGGTCAAGCCGCGATGAGGGTGGCCCAGCAACCCGGTATACTTCTTGTTGCCACACGCGAGTTGCGATGGATGCGTCGCGACCGGCTCGCGCTGTTCCTCGCCGTCGGTGTTCCCCTGATCGCTTTCGCACTGCTGACATGGACGTTCAGCAACGCCGTTATCCGCGACCTGCGCGTCAGTGTTGTGGACGCAGATCGATCGGCGACGTCGATGATGTATGTCCAGGCGGTCGCCTCAGCACCGGGCGTCACGGTGGCCGAGCGTTCGGACGACCTTACCCGCGCAATGCATGCGATCCGCTCGGGCGAGGCCATCGCGGCGGTTTATATTCCGTCCAATTTCGAGCGCGACATGGTGGCACGGAAACGTCCTCAGATCGTCGTCTTCTACAACAGGCAGTATTTCACACCCGGCAACAACGCTTCGAGCTCGCTGTCAAATGCGATCTCAGCCGCAACCGCGACGATCGCGCCAGCTACGGCAAGCGCCGGTTTTTCGCCAGGCTCGCTTGTCGTCGAGCAATATGTGCTGACGAATCCCGCGCTGAACTATGCCCAGTTCCTGCTGCGGGCCATCCTGCCGACGGTGCTGCACGTTATTGCCGCGATCGCCGCGGGATACGCTGTCGGATCGGAATTTTCCATGCGCAATCGCAGGGCTTGGCTGGCCACGGCCGGCGGCAGCCCGCTCGCGGCGCTTGTCGGAAAGCTGCTGCCGCTGTTCGTCATTTTCGTGCTGATGATGGTTGTCGGAGCCGGAATAATCCACGGCCTCTATCATGTCCCCTTCCGCGGCGACTCGATCATGATGGGCGCCGCAGTCTGTTTGTTGCTGATCGCCTATCTGTCGCTCGGCGCGCTGCTCCAGCTCCTGGTCCGCAATCTCGCGACGGGTCTGAGCCTGGCCGCCATCATCTGTTCGCCGGCATTCGGATTTGCCGGCGTCGGCTTTCCCGTTTTGGCCATGGGCACCTTCGCCAAATACTGGGGCGCGCTGTTGCCTCTGCGCTGGTATGTCGAATTGTTGTTCGATCAGGCGGTGCGCGGACTGCCCGTCTCGGTGTCCGCAGTCCCCTTTGCGATCCTGGGCGGTCTGGCCTGTCTTTTCTTTGGCCTTGGTTGGCTCCGCCTTCGGGCCATCGCAACTGCAAAGCAGGTCAAGCGTTCGGCCATTCAATCCTCCTCTCCCGATGCGTCAGGACTCGGGATGACGTCCGCGATGGCGGCCGAGTTTC
Organism: Bradyrhizobium genosp. P; assembly: GCF_049949265.1. Lineage (NCBI taxonomy): Bacteria > Pseudomonadati > Pseudomonadota > Alphaproteobacteria > Hyphomicrobiales > Nitrobacteraceae > Bradyrhizobium > Bradyrhizobium genosp. P. Next base: position 9,001,356 of record NZ_CP188195.1, read on the forward strand.
GCCGGGTCGTCGGCGATTCCGGAGTTTTCGGCCTGATCGTGCTTGCCCCGATCGTGTACGGCGTATTTTATCCCCAGCCTTATCTTGGCCAGTTGCTTCGAGGGCTGCCCATCGCGGTGGTTGACCAGGATCACACCGAAACGAGTCGCAACCTCATTCAAGCCTTGAACGCTGACGAAGCGACCAGGGTCGCTGTTCGGGCCGATACGCTCGCGGCGGCGCAAGACTCGCTTTCGAGACGGCGAGTGTTTGCGGTGGTGGACATTCCAGAGGGAACCGAACGGGAAGTTCTTAAGGGCAACAAGGCTCGGGTCGCGGCCTATGTCGATTCCGCTTATTTCCTGATGTATAGCCGCGTGCTGCAAGGGATATCCGAAGCGGTCACCACGGTCTCGGTCACGATATCAGAGCGCGGTGCGCGATCCGACGGCAGTCTCGCCCACGCCGCCATCATCCGAAGCTCTCCCGTCGAACTATTGACCGAGCCCCTGTTCAACCCCACCGGCGGATATGCCAGCTACATTGTCCCGGCCGCTTTTGTACTGATATTGCAGCAAACCCTTTTCATGGGTGCTGCGACCTTGGGCGGCATCGCGTTCGAACAAGGCGGCTTCGCCGCTCGACGGCGGCGGAGTGGAATACGCACCATCGTCGGACACGCGCTCGCCCATCTATGCGTTGCGATTCCGGGCCTCGCCCTCTATCTCATCGTGCTGCCGCACATCTACGGCTTTTCAACATTGGGCCATCTTGCCGATCTGCTTTTGTTGGCGGTGCCTTTCGTGCTTTCGGTCAGCTTCCTTGCTCAGTTCGCTGGAGCCTGCTTCACGCGGCGCGAGAGTGCGGTGCTGCTGCTGGTGGCGACCAGCCTGCCGCTCTTCTTTATGGTCGGCGTCTCGTGGCCGGTCGAAGCCATTCCCGCAGCCATTCGCACGGCGAGCCGGATTTTCCCGAGCACCTCGGCCATCGATGGGCTGGTACGCATCAACCAGATGGGGGCGACACTGCTCGACGTGTCGCGGGACTGGATAACCCTCTGGGTGTTGACGGCCACCTACGCGCTCCTGGCAGCGGTGACGATCCGCGTCTTGAGCAGGGAGGATACCCGCCATGGGCACTAGGTCGCCCCGCCGCAAGATGCTGCTTCTTGCCGCTCTTTCAATATGGGCGGTCGTCCTCATCTTCGGTTATCGAATGAGATCGGCTGGAAACCTGCCTGCGCCCCTACCCGGCGTTGTGCACGAGACGGAGATACATATTGCTCCGGAAACCAACGGCCGACTTGACTCCGTGCGCGTACGCAAAGGACAGCGGGTACGCAAAGGGGACATCCTCGCGGTACTGAGCAGCCCCGAATTGTCGGCATCGGTCCTGGAAGCTAAGGCGGCTGCGGCCCAGGCCCGCGCCGACCGGGACAATGTAGATGCCGGCGTCCGCAAGGAAGAAGTCGATATAGCAGCCCAAAACGTCCAGATCGGAGAGGCAAACCTCGCCCTAGCCCAGCAACAATTCAAACGGTCGGACACACTCGCGGCAAAGGATGTGGCAAGCAAGCAGCAACTGGACCAAAGCACCGCCGCGTTACACAAGGCCGAAGCAAGTCTCGCGCAGTTCCAGGCGATCTATCAAGAGAGCAAAGCCGGCCCCACGGCCGAAGAGCGAGCCAGCGCCCACGCGAAGGTAATCCTGGCAGACGCTGCCACGGCCGATCTGGAAGCTAAGTTGGCCAAGACCGCGCTACTCGCACCGGTTGACGGAATCGTCGAGATCCTTGTCGGCACACCGGGTGAGGTGATTTCGCCCGGACAATCGATCATGACGTTGCAGGCCGCCGGGGAACGCTGGTTTACTTTCACAGTTCGGGAGGATTTGCTGGGTGGTATCGCAATCGGATCGCCCACAAACTTGGCGCTTGTCTCGGGACGCGCAATTTCGGGACGCGTTACGGAGTTGAGACCACTCGGCGAATTCGCGACATGGCGCGCGGCGCGCGCCGTCGATGACCATGACCTGAACAGCTTTTTCGTTCGTATCGAACCGTCCAACGCCAACGATAGCTTGGAGCCCGGAATGACGGTTTGGCTGCAACCGGTTGCAGGCAGGAGATAAGCCGCAATTCAGGCTTCGTACTTGGCCGTGGTTTGATGAACTGCAAGTCGGACCTTTCAGGAGGCACGGGTGCCTGAGGCATATGTCCAAAGGCGATTAGCAGCCATTCTAGCGGCCGACGTGGTCGGCTATTCCGCGATGATGGAGCACGCGCAAGAAGCGACCTACACCTGGATCGACAAACTCAGGCGGCAGCTGATCGAGCCTAGTTTGGCACGCCATGAGGGGAGACTGATCAAGACAACGGGCGACGGATTCTTCGCTGAGTTCGCCAGCCCCGTCGCTGCCCTGAGGTGTGCCATCGACATTCAGGACCTCCTCTCGTCTACCGAGGACTCGCTGCGCTTGCGGGTAGGACTCAATCTCGGCGACGTAATCGTTGATCAGCAAGGCGATGTTTATGGCGATGGGATCAATATTGCCGCCAGGCTTGAAGGAATTGCCGACCCGGGCGGTATCCTGATTTCGGGCAAGGTTTACGGCGAAGTCGAAGGCAACCTCGATACCGATTTCGAGGACAGGGGCGAGCAGTGGCTCAAAAACATCCATAGGCCGATACGCGCATACGCCGTCAGGACCAGGAACTCACACGGAGTAGGCTCGGCTCTATCCACCGCCGAAGCGGCGTCACTGCACGTGCCCAATAAACCTTCTATCGCCGTCTTGCCATTTCAGAATATCAGCGGTGATTCCGCGCAGGAATACTTTGCAGATGGAATCGTCGAAGACATAATAACTGCCCTCTCTCGATTCAGGTCATTGCTGATTCTCGCTCGGAACACCTCTTTCACTTACAAAGGTAAAGCGGTCGATATCAGGCGGGTCGGCAGTGAACTGGGCGTTCGATATGTGCTCGAGGGCAGCGTTCGCAAGGCAGGCGGTCGCGTGCGGATCACGGGGCAGCTCATCGACGCCGAAACGGGCGCCCACCTTTGGGCCGACAAGATCGACGGCGCATTGGAGGACGTGTTTGATCTTCAGGATCAAGTCACATCCAACATCGTTGGAGCTATTGCATCAACGGTGGAGCTCGCAGAAACCGAGCGCACAAAGCGAAAGCCGACCGCCAATCTGGACAGTTATGACCTGTGCATGCGCGGCTCGCACGCGGTGTGGGAAGGACGCCTGAAGGAAGCAATAAGCTATTTCAAGCAGGCTATCGAAAAAGACGACAGGTATGCGGAGGCTTACGGCCACTGCGCCGCCACATACGCGACCGTGCAAGCCTATTGGGGGGTCGCCATCAGCTCTGAGGATAAGGTTGAAGCCATCCGATTTGCAAATATAGCCGCAACGCTTGGAACTGACGACGCGATGACTTTGGCGCGAGCGGCGCGGGCGCTGGTGTATTTCGACAAGCAATATGAGCGTGCGATGGCCATGGCCGATCGGGCGGTTGCGCTCAATCCGAACTTGGCGAGCATGTGGCTGATACGGGGTTGGGTCCTGCGTTTGTCTGGCAGACCCGAAGAATCGATCAAGAGCTTCTCTCGAGCCCTGCAATTCAGCGAGTTTGATCCAGCCCGCATCGGCGCATATTGCGGCATCTCATACGGCTGCTTCATGTTGGGCAGATATGAGGAAGGTTGTGTATGGGCAGCGAAAGCGCTCCAGAAACATGAGAATGCGCTTTACCTTATTCCTCTCATTGCCAATGGCATTCGGGCCGGGCGCGAGGATGAAGTTCGAACTGCCGTTGCACGCCTTCTTCAGGTCGCGCCCGGTATTCGGGTCTCGCGTTTGAAGGAACTAACTCCTCTACGCAGTGGCGTTGAATCGTATGGGCAGGCACTGGTCGAGGCTGGCGTGCCTGAATGAGATCTCGCGTCCGTACAGCAGGCCATCACAGTCGATCATGAAATTGCAAGCCGCCGGGGAGCACTGGCTTACTTTCACGGCTCGAGAAGATTTGCTGGGCAATATTGCGATCGGATCAGTCGCAAGCCTGGCGCTTGCCTCGAGACATTCAGTATCGGACGCGTCACAGAATTGAGGCCGCTATCTCCCGGTAAAGCCAACGGAGGCGGCATCCGCTTCAAGACGCGCGGGCACATCCAGCGCCGTGAGGCAGGATAGACAAGCGGTAGCGCTTGCCTTATTGTTAGGCAGACGTCATTTTTCGAGAATCTGGATGGTCGATCTGGTGGCCGCTTCGAGCGAGCCCGCACTCTTTTTCGGCCCGTTCCGTTTGATTCCGAGCCGGCACCTGCTGCTTGACGGTGACACGCCGGTTCGTCTTGGCAGCCGAGCATTCGAGATTCTGGTCGCGCTCATCGAGCAGCGCGGCGAACTCGTCAGCAAGGATGCGCTCATCGAGCGTGTCTGGCCCGGCAGCCACATTGCCGAAGGCAATCTGAAATTCCAAGTCGCGGGCCTGCGACGGGCACTGGGTGACGGACGGGATGGCCGCCGTTATATCGTGGCAAGCCCGGGACAGGGTTACCGATTCGTCGCCGCGATCTCCGCAAGAGACGATAGCGTCGCCGATATCAAAGTCCCGCCATCGACGACCCAACATAATCTGCCGGTCCAGCTGACGCGCTTGATTGGCCGAACCGACGTCGTCGGCAAGCTTCTGGAGCAACTGGCGACGCAGCGACTACTCACGATCGTCGGATCTGGCGGCACCGGGAAGACGGTGGTTGCCCTTGCCGTCGCCGAACAACTGATACCGGCTTACGAGCACGGAGTCTGGCTGATCGATTTGGCGCCGATCGCCGACCCTCGTCTCGTGCCGACAGCGTTGGCTTCCGCGCTGACGCTCGAAGTGCGGTCCGACAATCCGCTGCCCGGCTTGGTCACGGCTCTCGGCGATAAGCAAATGCTGCTCGTGCTCGACAATTGTGAGCATGTGATCAAGGCCGCTGCCAACCTCGCCTCCGAGGTGTTGAAAGGATCGCGTCGGGTGCACGTCCTGGCGACCAGCCGGGAGCCGCTTCGCGCTCCCGGCGAATATGTGCATCGCTTGTTACCGCTCGCGGTGCCTGCCATATCGGATGGTCTCAGTGGCCCAGCAGCGCTGCGGTTTCCGGCCGTTCAACTGTTCGTCGAGCGCGCAGCGGCAACTGTGAACGAGTTCGAGCTGAGCGACGCGGACGCTTCGAGCGCCGGCGACATCTGCCGCAAGCTGGATGGCGTCCCACTGGCGATCGAACTGGCCGCCGCCCGCGTCAACACGTTTGGGGTGCGCGGACTTGCGGCCCGCCTGGATGACCGCTTGCGATTCTTGACCGGTGGCCTCCGTGCGGCTCCGCCCCGGCACCGTGGCATCGGCGCCACGCTCGACTGGAGCTATCAGTTCCTCGACCGGGAAGAGCAGACGGTGTTCCGGCGCCTTGCGATCTTCGCCGGCGGCTTCACCGAGGACGCGGTGCGCGCTGTGGCGGCGGGCATCGATAACAGTCGGTCAGACGTCGCAGATATCGTCGCCGACCTGGTCACGAAATCGGTGGTCACGGCGGACATTGGCGATGGCGATGTCCGCTTCCGCCTGCTCGAGACGATGCGGGCCTATGCCGCAATCAAGCTTATAGAGAGCGGCGAAGCCGATGCGCTTGCTCGACGCCATGCGACCTTCTTCCGAGAATTACTGGAGAAGCGAGGAAACGGTCGAGCAGCGGACGACCTCGCCGCCGCCCATGCGCCTGAGATCGACAATGTTCGTGCCGCGCTGAGCTGGGCGTTCGGACCCAGCGGAGATCAATCGGTCGCAGCGGCTTTGGCGGCAGCTTCAACGCCCCTCTGGCTCGAGAAATCACTTCTGACCGAGTGTTACGGCTGGTCGGAGAAGGCACTTGACATCCTCGACGCCGCGGATCGAGGAACACGCCTCGAGATGGTGCTGCAAACCGAGTTTGGCCTCTCGCTCCAGTTCACCCTGGGCGTGAGCGCCACCGGGGTTACGGCTCATTCGGCGCTGAAGCGGGCGAGCGAGCTTGCGGAAAGCCTTCAGGACCGTGACTACGAACTGCGCGCGCTCGTTGGCCTGGCAATGCTTTGCGTTCGGCTCAGGGATTTCGGCGGGGCGCTTGTTCTCGCGCGTCAACTTGTGCCGATTGCCAGAGCTGCCACCGATCCGATTGCCGTTGCGACGGCGCACAGCATGCTCGGCGCCATATTTCTTGCCACTGGCGATCTCTCCAGAGCGTTGACGCATTCCCAGCAGGCCTACGACCAAAATACGCCCACCATTCGGCGCGCGCAAATTGTCCGCTATGGAATGGCATATTCATTTGTGGTGGCCCGCATCGTACTGGCGCAGGCGCAATGGCTCCTGGGCACGCTCGATCGATCGGTACAAACCATGCGCGGTGTCGTGACCGATACAGGCAGCGGGGACCATCCCCTCTCCCTTAATTTTGCGCTGACCTGGTGCCTCAACACCCTTTCGTACGGGCAACTCGAGACCGCCGAACCCTGGATTACCTGGCTCAAAGATCATGCCGGGAAGCATGCCATGAGCAGCTACTATGCTTGTGCGCTTGGATTCGACGGTTTGTTGCATACCCGACGGGGGGATATTGCGGCTGGAGAGCAGTTGCTGCGAGCCTGTCTCAACGGCCTGCGACAAGCTCAATTTGAAGTCCTTTATCGCCGATTCCTCGGCGGCCTCGCGGAGGTCCTGCTGGCGGCCGGCCGCCTTGAGGAAAGCCTTGCTGCAATCGATGAGGCCCTGGAGCTCGACCAGGTTCCGCTTTCAAACTGGACACCCGAAGCGCTGCGTATCAAAGGCGACGTGCTCGTGTTGTTGAACAGTGCAGACACAAAACCGGCGGAGGATCTTTTCCACCAGTCCTTGGTTGTGGCGCGCCGCCATGGCGCCTTGTTCTGGGAGCTGCGTACCACCATGAGCCTCGGACGGCTGCACCATTCGCAAGGTCGCGTTCACGAAGCACGCGATCTGCTTCAATCCGTATACGCACGATTTACGGAAGGACTTGCGACACCCGAGCTTCAATCCGCGAGGCGGCTTCTCGACGAATGGGATAGGGGCGAGGCCTGCAACTGAGATTCCTGATGCAGTGCCGAAATTCAACCAAACGGCACTGCCATTGGGTCACGTTGCCGTAGAGCTTCGCCCTGCTCTCAAAGGCCCCGAAGAAACTCGATCAGCAGATCGCTCACCTTCGAAGGTTGCTCCTCGGCTGGGGCATGGCCGACACCCGGCAGCATCACCTTGTTCCGAAGATTGATCATGTGCGTTTCGAGTTTTTCATAGGCAGCCTTGACGGCCGGAAAGGCCGGATCGTTGCCCCCCACGATGCAAATGCCGGGCTGCCGTAGGACCGCTCCATCGAGAAATGACGTAACTTCCCAGCTCATATCTCGGCAGCGATAATGGTTCAGGGCACCGGTGAAGCCCGTGCGGGTGAATTCGCTAACGTAGTAATCTTGAGCCTGTTGACTCAGCCACGAAGGAAAATGTTCGGGCAATGTCGCGGTGTCGAGAATGGTTTCACCCTTCTCGACGAACAGACGCCAGCGATCGGCGCCAGCCACGCTGCCGGAAACCGAATACATCGCGCCAAGCAAAAATTTGCGGATGTCGCCGGCCATTTCACGATCAGCTTTGCTGTCCTGAAAATAATGCTGGTAAAAAAGGTTGTCTTTTTCCATCGCCTTCCAGGTGACACTCGGCTTGACCGGGCCCCGCGTTCCCGGGGCAGTGCACAGCACGCCGACAGCCCGGAACAAATCGGGTCGCAGAAGGGCGGCGGCGTTGACGATGCCGGCGCCTACGTCATGGCCCACGATTGCCGCAGAAGTCTCGCCCAGGGTTTTCATGAGGCCGACCAAATCGCCGGCGACATGCGTGTGGTCATAGGCGTCAACAGATGCCGGCTTTTCGGTCTGGCCATAGCCACGCAAATCGAGGGCTACGGCCCTGTAGCCGGCAGCAGCCAAAGCGCGGATCTGGGACCGCCACGCGTACCATAGATAGGGGAAGCCGTGGACCAGAATGACCAGCGGGCCCTGCCCTTCGTCCACGTAATGCAGACGGATACCGTTGACGTCAGCGAATTTGTGGTTGAACCCCTGTGGATCGTCGGTGTTCACGGGCGCATCCTGAACTCTCGGGTCAGCCATTTTAGTTCTCCTGAATCGTTGCGCTGAAATCTCAGTGAGCGGCCTTGGCAGGCAATGCGAAGGCGATGACCAAATCCGCCGTGTCGTTCGAATGAGAGGCTCCGCCAACCGACAGCACGATATATTGCCGCCCTGTCTTCGGGGAGACGTAGCTCATCGGAGTGGCGCTCGATCCTACCGGCAGTGTATACTTCCAGACTTCCTTGCCGGTTTGCGCGTCGTAGGCGCGGATGTAGTAATCCTGGAAGCCGGCAAAGAACACCAGGCCGCCCGCGGTCGTCATCGTTCCTGCGTAGGTCGGCATTCCGATGGGCATCGGCATGTGTGAAGCGATGCCGAATGGGCCCAGTTTCTCCGCGGTCCCCGCCGGCACTTGCCAGGCGATCTTGTGCGTATCGAGGTCTATCGCCGTGATCGTTCCGAATGGAGGCTCAGTACATGGCACGCCAATCGGTGACATCCAGAAGTACGTGGCTTCGCCGTAAGGCAGTCCTGCCATCGCGGCGGGGCCGTGGCCGTCATGGGGAGACGGATGAGCTTTGGCCCATGCCACATACTCGTCCCTCGGTATCAGCCAGAACTCGCTCGGCACGCGGATGTCGTTGATGAACGCGAGGTGGTTCGCCGGGTCGTAGGAGACGCTGCCCCAGTTCATGCCACCGCCGTTGCCAGGCTGCTGAATGGTCGGCTTCAGTCCGGGCGGGCTGAAGTCGCCATCATAGTTGTGCTGGAGAAAGGAGATGCGACAGTAGAGCTGGTCCAGCATGGTGGCACCCCACATCTTCTTTTCGCTGAGCCTCTCAGCACCGATGGTGGGCATGCCGACCGAATAGGGCTGGGTCGGCGACAGCCGTTCTCCCGGCGCCGCGTCTTTCTGGGTCACCGGCTTCTCGGCGATCTCGGCGAGCGCCGCGCCGGTTTCCCGGTTGACCAGGAAGATCTGGCCGCGCTTGGTGGTCTGCATCAGGGCCGGCACCGTGCCGCCCTTGTTGTCGGGCAGATCGACCAGGGCCGGCTGCGATGGAAGGTCATAGTCCCAGATGTCGTGATGGACGGTCTGGACCTTCCAGCGCTCTCGTCCCGTCAGCACGTCGACCGCGACAATCGACGAGTTGTAGTCGTCGGAGGTTTTCATGCGCGACCCGCCAAAATAGTCCGGGGTTTCGTTGCCCAGCGGGAGGTAGACCAGGCCGAGGCGGTCGTCGTATGCCGCGGTCGTCCACATGTTGGGGGTTCCGCGCGTATAGGTTTGTCCCGGAGGCGGCTCGCGGGTGATCGCGGGATTGCCGAGGTCCCACGCCCAGACCAGCACGCCCGTGCGGGCGTCGAACGCGCGGACGACACCCGACGGCTCGCCTACTTTCTGATTGTCGAGGACATATCCTCCGACCACGATATTGTTGCGCGCCACCAGCGGCGCAGAGGTCTCGAACGCAAAGCCTGGATCCACCGTCCCCATGCCTTGCTTGAGATCGACCTGGCCATGATCGCCAAAATCGGGACAAAGCTCTCCGGTCTTTGCGTCCAATGCAATCAGGCGCGCATCCGTCGTCCCGTTGATGATTCGTTGCGCGCAAATGCCCGATGCCGAGGCGCCTGCCGTAGCCGGCATCGCGTAATAGCCCAATCCGCGGCAGCGCTGCCAGGTCGGCCCTGTCGCATGCGGGTCATGTCGCCAGCGCAGCGCGCCGGTGTCAGCATCGACCGCCGCCACGATGTCGTTCGGGGAACAGGTGTAGAGCGTATCGCCAATCAACAGCGGTATGTTCTGGTCGACACCGGGTCCGGTGTCGCCGTGGTGAAACTGCCACGCGACTTCAAGCTGCGCGACGTTGCTGCGGTTGATCTGATCGAACGGCGCGTAGCGCGTGCCGGCCGTCGTTCGTCCATAAGCGGTCCAGTCCGAAGGAGCGTTGTCCACTTTCGCATGGTTGAAGGGCGCGCCGGGGACAGCCTGAATGGTCCCGTGCACAGTGAAAGCCAATGCGACTTGGCCGACGGCGAAAAGCAAAGCGAGCGTGCCTGCAGCCGACATCGCAAGCCGCTTTTCCTTGGCCAACAGCGGCGCGGTCAGCAGCAATGCCGCCGCCGCCAGGCCGAGAGGCATCAGCAGCCGGGGAAACAGCGCCCAGTAATTTATCCCGCATTCCCATATTGCCCACGCCAGCGTCACAAGGGCAACGCCTGCAACCAACCATGCTCCCTGCGGTCGCAACCGCCATAGCTGTATGCCGGCAAACAGATAGGCGGCACCGGCCAAAAGGTAGTAGAGCGATCCCCCCAACGTCACCAACCAGGCTCCGCCGCACGACAGCGCCAAACCGATCAGGCCGATCAAGCCGCCGAGCGCCCGGCTCAGAAATCGCAGGCTGCGCGATGGGCCGGTCTCGATTTCAACGATTGTTGTTCTGTTGTGCATGATCAATCCAATCGATTTGAGTCATGGGTACCAGTTTGATTCATGGGTACCAGTAGCTCGCCTCGGGACTCGGGCCCAATAAAACGCGGCAAATCGCTGCTAATTTCGCGAAAAGGCGTATCTGGTTTGCTTTAGTCGGCTTGTTCAGAGCGGAGCTGTTTCGGAGCGGGGCCGGCGCCGGTAACGAAAGCAATGCTTGCCTGAAGGAGTGCGGCATAATTTCGATTTGAAATCAGCAGCCCAAGCTCGATCAGTTGAAAACGCAAGCATCCAGGAGTTTGTCCCCAGACCGGTTGTCCTGCGGCCTCGATCGCAACCATCGGAAGCGATCGCCGAGCCTCTTCGCCATCGCTTTTGGACGAAGCATGTTCGAACGAGAGATCAATGGCGGACGCGGCAGGGGCATGTGCGCCTCCGATTTTTCGGATCGATTCGCGATCTGGCGTGATCGCACATCGTTTGACAATAACGACTGAGATCGGCTTCGATTGCCGTCGCCTGAATCGCTACAATGTATGGGGAGCCATGCCAGTGAAGCGTTCCAAATCGCCCCAAATGGTCGTTAACCGTGAGATTGGTGTTCACGGTGCTCCGAAAGCCGTTCGCCAAAATTAGCTGTAATTTGTCACGCTTTGCTGGGCTCGCGTGTTGAGGAGCGTTAGACAGGCAACAAATGACTTGGCAGCAATGCATGGGTTCGCAAGGTCCAAAAGCCTCAGCGAGGCGCCACATGCCATTTCCAATGGCGATATCAGAAGCATGTCCATTTCAATGGACGGTGGCTGAACTGATCTCTCCGATAACTGGACCCGTGGCAAAAAGTGGGACGCCGGTGACCAAGCTACCTAAGCCCGATTTAGACGCGACAACCACCAGAAGAAACGTCCTGTTGGGTGCCGCAGCACTCGGCAGTTCCTTGGTCAGCAGCCAACTGGCTTGCTCCGCGACGGCTTTGGCCTCGGATGCTCCAACCCAGCGAACCATTGAAACCCATGGAGTCGAAACGATGAGCTTCATCAAAACAAAGGACGGCACAGACATTTTCTTCAAGGATTGGGGCAAGGGTCAGCCGATTGTGTTCAGCCATGGCTGGCCGCTATCGGCCGACGACTGGGACACCCAGATGCTGTTCTTCCTCAATAACGGCTACCGGGTGATCGCCCATGACCGCCGTGGCCACGGACGTTCCGGCCAGACGGCGGACGGTCATGATATGGATCACTACGCGGATGACCTTGCGGCTTTGACGGCGCATCTCGATCTGAAAAACGTCATTCACGTCGGTCATTCCACCGGTGGCGGCGAGGTGGTGCACTATCTGGCGCGGCACGGCGAGAGCCGCGTGGCGAAGGCGGTTCTCATCAGCGCAGTACCACCGCTCATGGTAAAGACGCTGGCCAATCCCCGCGGCCTGCCCAAGGAAGTCTTCGATGGACTGCAGGCGCAGGTTGCGACCAATCGGACCCAGTTTTACCGCGACCTTCCGGCTGGTCCCTTCTATGGCTACAACCGGTCGGGCGCCAAGGTTTCCGAGGGCATTATCCAGAATTGGTGGCGCCAGGGCATGATGGGCGGCGCCAAGGCGCATTACGACGGCATCGTCGCGTTCTCACAGACTGACTTCACGGCCGACCTCAAGAAGATAACGGTGCCCGTCCTGGTCATGCATGGGGATGATGACCAAATCGTCCCTTATGCGGATTCCGGGCCGCTGTCGGCCAAGCTGCTGAGGAATTCGACCTTGAAGACCTACCCTGGATTTCCGCACGGCATGCCGACCTCCAACGCCGACGTCATCAACGCCGACCTACTGGCCTTCTTTAAAGCGTAAGCGAAGGCTGAGAGCAGCACCATTGGAAGGTTAGTCTAGTTTCTGTCGCGAAACGGCTGTTTTTGGTGTCGAGGCATGCCATTTCGCCAATAAAACCGGAGTGAACTGACGTCGGATGCCGGCATTTTCCAGGGTAATTTGACGTCGATTTTTGTCGCGGTGCCATCAAGCGCCCATTGGGGGCGGGTCGGTTGCAAGAGAGTACGGCGGATGTCGTGCCGCACAAACGATGGACTTGAGGGATGTTGTCAGGCGGCTTTTCGTCTGCGCGACGATCGTTCGGCCAACAGAGCTGCGATCTTCATGAGGTTGTTGGTGAGCACGGCGGCTGCGACCCACAGCTCAAAGCGCTCGCGACCTTCGGCGAGACAACGCTTCATGCCACGGCCGCGGAACAACACCGAGATGCGCCCCTCGATGCCGGCGCGAAAGCGCTGGCCGTCCTTGAACTCCCGGCTCTTCTCATAGGCTTCGCGCTCGGGCGCTTTGATGCCGCCCCGTTGTGGGATGCAGACCACCTTGACGCCTTGCTGCTTGCACGACATCACGTTCTTCTCGCTGAAGAAGCCGCGATCCGATCCATATAATTTGGGGACGTCGCCGAAGGTCTGTCTGTGACGTTCCGTAAGCGTGTAGGTCATCCCACGTAGCGGATGATGTTCGATTGTCAGAGAATCTCCTGGTGATTTGTCCCAGGAGTTCATGAGAGCGAACATATGTCTGATACGAAGAATTTCGAAGTTATCACAGCGGCGGCCGAGCGGCTTTCGGTGAGTCCCGGGCGGAGCTACCGCACCTGGTCGCGGGAGGAGAAGGATCGCATCGTCGGGGAAACGTTTGCGCCGGGGGCGAACGTGTCGGCGATAGCGCGCTGTCATGGGATCGATCCATCGCAGTTGTTTGCGTGGCGACGCAAGGCGCTGGCCTCGGGAATGGTGGCGCCGCTCTCTGGGGCGCGAGACCGAGCGGTTAAGTTCGCGCGCTTTGAGACCATGGCGGGGGAGATGGTGGAAATCGTCATCGGCGATGTCGTGGTGCGCGTTGGTGGAGATGTGGAGGCGGGGCGGCTTGCTGCTGTGATCCGGGCGGTTCGGCAGGCATGATCCCGGCGGGTGTTCAGGTTTACGTGGCCAGCACGCCGGTCGACTTCCGCAAGGGAGCCACGGGTTTGATGGCGCTGGTTCGAGATGGTGGGGCCGACCCCTTCAGCGGAGCACTGTACGTGTTCCGTTCGAAAAGGGCGGATCGGATCAAGGCGGTTTGGTGGGACGGCAGCGGGGTATGCCTGTTTGCCAAGACTCTCGAGGAGTCAAAGTTCTGCTGGCCGAGGATTGCGCCGACCCGGGTGCAGCTGAACCATGCGCAGTTGCTCGCGCTGATTGACGGGCTGGACTGGACGAAGGTGCGTCCGGTGGTTGTGAAGCGCCCAGAAACGGTAGGCTGACAAGCTGCGGCGAATTGAATCAGGGTGCTGAAAAGTTTGGAAGAGTGGCGGCGACTCTGCTGTGATGGCGACGATGACGACGCCCGTTACAGAGCTCCCGACGACGCTTGCCGAAGCCCACGCGCTGATCGTCGCCTTGGCGGAAGAGCGGGCGGCGATCGAGGCCGAGAACAGCCGCATTGCCGCTGCAAACACCGATCTTACGGCGATCAACAAGGCCGCCGATGCGCGGATCGTGGAGCTGACGGCGATCGTCAAAATGCTGGAGCGCACGCTTTACGGCACGCGCTCGGAACGCTTGCGCAGCGACAAGCTGAGCACGGAGCAGATCGCCTTCGTGTTCGAGGAGATTGAGACCGGCGTGTCGGCGGTTGAAGCCGAACTGGCCAAGGCTGGCGGCAAGGACATGCCGAAACGCGTGCCGCGGCCGCGCAAGGAGTTCGGGGCGCATCTGGAGCGGGTGGAGATCGTCATCGAGCCGGAGGTTCCTGCCGGGTGCGAGGGGCTGGAGAAGGTGCTGATCGGCGAGGACGTGTCGAAGCGGCTGGATGTGACGCCGGCGAAGTTCCGCGTGATCGTCACGCGCCGCCCGAAATACGCCTATCGCAACCGCGACGGCGTGGTACAGGCGCCAGCGCCTGCCCATTTGATCGAGAGCGGCCTTCCGACTGAAGCGCTTCTGGCCCAGATTGCCGTCTCCAAATATGCGGACGGGCTGCCGCTTTACCGGCAGGAAGCGATCTACGCCCGCGATCGGGTCGAGCTGGACCGCTCGTTGATGGCGCAGTGGATGGGCAAGGTCGGCTTCGAATTGCAGCCGCTGGCCGACTATGTGCTGGAAAAGGTCAAGCAAGGCGAACGGATCTTCGCCGATGAGACGACCCTGCCAACGCTCGCTCCCGGATCCGGCAAGACGCAAAAGGCCTGGCTGTGGGCTTATGCCCGTGACGACCGGCCGTTTGGCGGCATCGGTCCACCGATGGTCGCTTATCGCTTCGAGGACAGCCGTGGCGGCGAATGCGTCGAGCGCCATCTGGCAGGCTTTGCTGGCATCCTCCAGGTCGATGGCTATGCCGCCTATAATCGGCTCGCCAGGTCGGCGGGCGCCAACGAGGGAGTGCGGCTTGCAGCGTGCTTTGCCCACGTCAGGAGACGGTTCTACGAGCTTCACGTCAACGAGAGCTCGCGCCTGGCGACACAGACCGTCACCACCATGGTCGAGCTGTGGGAGATCGAGGCCGATATCCGCGGCCAGGATCCTGAGACGCGGCTGAATGCGCGCCAGCAAAGGTCCGCCCCCATCGTTGCGGCGCTGTTCGATCTGTGGGAGAAGGAGCTGCCGCGTCTGTCCGGCAAATCCAAGCTCGCCGAGGCGATCCGCTATGCCACATCCAGACGCGCCGCACTCGAGCGCTTTCTGAGCGACGGTCGTATCGAGATCGACTCCAATATCGTCGAGCGGACCATCAGACCCCAGGCAATCACAAGAAAAAATGCGCTCTTCGCGGGTAGCCCTGGTGGCGGCCGCTCCTGGGCGACCATCGCTACGCTTCTGCAGACCGCCAAAATGAACGACGTCGATCCACTCGCCTGGCTCACGCAAACGCTCGAGCGCATCGCGAACCGGTGGCCGATCACTCAGATCGATGCCCTCATGCCGTGGAACTTCAGAGCCTGAACGGCTTCGGCTACACGCTTACGACGTTCCAGCGAGATGACCACATGCTGTTCGTCGATGGGATTTCCGTCCAGCACGTCATACTGCGTGATCAAGCCGCGCGCGCTTTCGGCAAGGAACACCTTGTGGCCGAACTCGATCGGCGTCTGCACCTTGCCGCGCTTGATGAGGTCGGTATGGGGCTCAAAAATCGAATAGAGCTTCTCGGCAGTCGGAACTTGCTCGCCATCGAGCACACGGCGGCGCGACTGATTGACCACACAGGTCCCAAGATCACAAAAGTGCTCGATCTCTTTGCGCGTCTCCGCGATGGCCAGTTCGCTGATCATATCTGTGCCGCGCGCTTGGCGGGTCTGCCGGAGCGTGGTTCGAGCGCTTGCGATAACCTCCTCGGTGATGCCGATGAGTTCGCGGTATCTCGCGGTCTGCTGCTGCTGGCGCTGCCTTGAGGTCATCCGCTGAATCTCTTGCATCCGGCGCCGCGCCGATCGCGTCCGATCCCGAAAACCCTTGATACGCCGGCGTCCCAGCGCCGCGGCAAGGCGGCCGATCAGGCGCGTCACGACGCGAACAACATCCCACAACAGCGTGTTGTCGGTCGGATGGTGAATGTCGGTTTGCACCACCGTGGTGTCGACACGCAGCTTTTTGCCGTCCTCCAGACCGAGCCCGACTGCCGCCTGCACCACCAGATCATTGATCGCCTTGAGCGTCGCGGGCGTCAGCCGATTGAAGCCACGGTTGAATGCGTCATGTCGAGGCACCGGCAGACAATAGAAGTCGGTGAACTGGCGCAGTGTGCATCCGTCGGCAATCCGCTCGCGCAATTCGCGATAGTTCCAGTTCTTGACGCGCATCAGAACCAGCGAGCGCAACACCTGTTGTGGGGTCAGGCCGTTGCGACCGGTCTCGGCCTTCTTCAAACCCCGCGTCAGATCGCGGCGGACCTGCTCGATCATGTCCTGCTGGTCAAGGCCAGCCACGGCGAGCCAGCCAGCCGATTGCTCCAAAGCGACGTCGGCTCGTCGAGCAGGACCAGATCTTGCTTCGCGAGCAATACACGCGCGAGCGGTAGACGTTGTTTCTCCCCCTCGGATAGGTACAGAAAATTGCTTTCACATGAACCGCTCGTTTTACCGATGGATGTCTCGCTCACGAGCGAGGGAGCGCATTATGGCCCGGAGATCTATGCGATCTCTGATAGTTTGAATTATATCACTCGCGCGATCCGCGATCTCTCGCCTGATATACCCTCCCCTATCGATCAACCGCCATCCCAGAAGGCTGATAGAGTTTCTTTCGGATATCTCGCGTACAGCTACGCGGACTCGTTGTGCCGCGAGCGCAACGCAGCGCACATTAGGCGTCTCGGTACCCGGTAGTGGAGTCCGGCATCAGCAATCCGGGCAGGTATCGCCGATGCCGTGAGCGAACTCATCGAGTGCGGCAATGCAGTCCTCCGGCGATGCCCCGGGATATGGGTTGCGCCACGCCTCCGCCCTCGCCCGGTTCCAAGCCTCAGGGTCCGCGCGGTCAATCCGGTGGCCGTGGTCCGGGCATTCGATCACCGCGCCCTCCTCGATCAAGGTCCCGAGCGCCCAGCCTGCGAGCGTCCTGTAGGGTGGCCGGGCGGTGTTTAAAGGAAGTTTGCGTTGCGGGTTGCTTGGCATGGTGTCGGCCTTCGACTCAGTGTGGCACGCTGAATATAGCACCCTCGTCAAGACGCCACTGCCAGCCCTAGAGTTTTGCCCGCTATCCGCTTGGAACTCGCCGGAGCCACCGGGCGTTTGTAAGTTCCAACACCGAGGGAGAGGCCATCACGGCGGCAAAGAAGAAACAAACCAGTCGCGGTCGCAAACAGGATGGCGCCCGCGTCGCGGGCGGGCAAGTATCTAAGGTGGAGTACGAGAGGAAGAAGAAAGACCGGCCGGTCGGCATTGACGATCAAGAAGGCCATCAAGAAAGTCGGCGACCTCCGCAAACGCATTGAAGCAAGTCTCCGCCTCCCTCCTCCCAAGGGGAAAACTAAGGCCCGGCGCTCACCTGCGCGTTAGGAACGACCCCAGACGCACATAGTTGAGTCGCCGCTCAGGTCGAGCGGACTGAGCGTGCACTAACGTGGAAGCCCCTAGCCCTACCCCCGGTGGGCTGTCGGTGGGCTGGGGGCTATTCCGCGGCGGGGGCAAAGAGGCTCGGGTGACCGATCATCAAAACGAAGGCTTTCGCGGTCCCGTCGAACTGTGGCGCGTCCTTCTCGCGATAGCGGCCACAGCGGCGGTTGGCTTTAGCGCTTACTTCGTCCTTCGGTTTATCGTTGCGAGCGTCTGAGTGACCGCGGGCCGCACCCCGACTGGGCAATTGCGCAAGACGGCCCGTGCGCCCAGAATGGCTTCCATGGCCGCAAACCATCACCCCACCCCGCTGAGTGGCGGCGACCGCAAGGCGCTGGCGAAGGAGCTGCGCAACCCGGGCGATGACGACGATCCTCGCCGAGCGGTCGGCGGAGAAACGTGCGGCGGGTGAGTCTCTGATCCGCGAGGCCGACAACCTCGCCTGTCAGAGCTGGAATGAGAAGATGTGGAGTGACGGCGGTCCGCTCGATCCCAGTCCAACGATCGATCAGGCGATCAACGGCGGCTTCCCGTGGCTCCAAATAGCCTGCAGCCGGTGCAAGGCGAAGCGTGACGCACGACGCGCGTCCACGACCTCGCCAGCCGCCTTGTGTGCGCGAAGTGCCGAGCCGCTGGGAAGCGCCTGCCGGCCACGCTGTTGCAGCTATGGGGCAAACCGCAGCACCAACCGGGCGGGAGTAGCACAAGATGAAAGATATGCTCGCGAGCTTGGAGAAGCTGCGCGGCGATGCAGCCGAGGCCGCACTCGTTCGCGATCTCGCAACCGACCCCGACAAGCGCGAATTGTATACGCGCCTCGCCGATCATCTCTCAGCGCTCGCCGACGAGGTCGAGAAGGCGATTAACGCCGGACAGGCCGACGGCGGTAGCGCTTGAGGCGTTCGCTCTGGAAACGCCACTTCGACGACCCGGTTAGTCGGCCCGTCCATAATGCGAGCCTCGCCCCCGGAAGACCTTGAGGACCTCCGGAAAAGCCGCCCCGATGAAGGCGAGACCGAAAATCAGGAGCGCGCGTGCGCACGTCTCCACTATCTCAGCCTTCGAACCACGCTGGTGTGCGTAACAAACAAGCGCAAAGCCCGCGGCCGCACTCGGACAGCTTTTACTGAGTTGTCTGTCGTGTCCAACCGGCAACACCCTGGTAGGAACAATGCGAATTCCAGTCGGTTGCCAAACGTGTTCAAACCCGCAGAAGCACGCTGAATGCCGTATTGTTTCCGACCATCGCAAGCCCTTTGGGGCGTTCCCTTCCTGATCTTTCTCGCAGGCTGCAATGCCAAACCCGATTGCGACTCATTCGAAACCCGCAGCGCCGTCCTGAAGACCATTTCAGACGACCACGGCAATCGGTTGGGCACCTACGCGGCGGAGAACTCAAGCGCGGGAAAAAGCAATTCGAGCGGCACAGGGGCGGGAACCGATCAATCGGCGAATTCGGAGAGCACAAAACCGCTGTATCGTCTCGGCGAGAAAATAGTCACGACCTCGACAAGCAAGGACAAGCGAACGCTGGAATGCAGCGGCGCCATTTCCGCGACCGTCGGCGACACGAAAGCCTCCAAAGAGGTGAATTTCACCGTGCAACAAGCATCGGACGGCAAGATTTCCGTTTCGGTCGCTCCATTCCAGTTTTAAAGCCTCGGCCTGCTGACACGCGGTGCAAGCATCGTGGGAGGAGGCCATCACCGCATCATGACGGCATCGACGTCTCAACCTTGGGGAGCATTCTTCTCCCCAAGGGGATATTTGATCATCCTTCGAACGCCATCTAGCCGACAGTCGGCTCAGGTCTTATTACCATATTCCTTGCTGTGAGCGCGGCTGGCATGCTCGCCGTGCTCTCTTGCGTGCGAGCTGTGGCCCTGCGCTGCATGAGCATGGTGCGACGCTTTTTCGTGATTGCCGCCCTCATAGTGCTTGGCAGCTTCGCCGTGGTGCTTAGCGGCGTGCGTATGATGCTCCGACGCTTTGCGGTGATGTTCAGCCGCTTCTTTGGACATAGTGTTTCTCCCGTTTGTTGCATCCCTTATGCGGGGATGTACGCGACTACGCGGAGGTTCACGCGACGTTCCTAAGTAGGCGGATGACGAAGCCGATGGCGGGCGCGCGCCTGAGAGCTGCCCGCGCGGACGCCTGCCAAGGAACGAACGAGCTGCGCCCTCGCTTTAGCTCTCATTAATTCTACAGGTCTGCAAATCACAGCCGGGCAAGCACACACAATGACGCCCATGGTCGTCCTTATTGTCGAAGATGAGTTTCTGATCCGGATGAACGCGGTTGATATGATCGAGGCTTGCGGGTTCCACTCGGCCGATGCGAAGAATGCCGATGACGCGATTGCAATTCTCGAAGCGCGCGACGACGTCCGGGTGATCTTCACCGATATCCAGATGCCCGGTTCAATGGATGGTTTGAAGCTCGCTGCGGCGGTTCGCGACCGCTGGCCGTCCATTGCGATTATTGCCACTTCGGGGGCCGTGGACGTGCGGGACAAACTTCCGGCTGGCGGCGGTTAATTCCCAGGCCTTACAGCCTCACGGAAATTGCATTGCATCTTCGAGAGGTGACAGCGAGCCAACGCTGATCGGCCAACCGAGGAGCCGGAGTGATCTAGCCCCGTGGGTGCGCCTCAACGTCTCGCTATCGTTCGACCAACCCGCGCTCAACGGCCATGCGGCGGGCACCCACCTCCGACGCCACTCCTCGACGCGGCGCAGCCGAACGACAACCGCCTCCGCCGTTATCTCGGCTGTGGACAAGCACCGAAGTAGGGGTCTGACTCACATCTGATGATTTTGTCTGCCGAGCTTGCGGTTCTCCAACGGGGGAATCAGCGCCATGCGAGCCGGTATTCGAATCTCGTCGCTTGTGCCGAGTGGGTTGGTTATCGAGAGTGTAAGTGATTCATCTGACTCGATTATTTTAGCCGTCCGATCCGAGGGCGGCGTGGCCGGGTCCCCATTGTGCGGGGCGAGATCGCGCCGAATCCATAGCCGGTACGACAGACAGGTTGCGGATTTGCCCTGTGCCGGCAAGGAAATACGCCTCCGCGTGATCACGCGGCGGTTCGTTTGCGAGGTACCTCATTGTCGGCGGCGGATTTTCGCTGAACGGTTCGGGGACGACGTTCTCCTAGTCCGGTCGCGCCGGACGGCACGGCTGGAATGCATCGTCCACCATCTGGGGCTGGCACTCGGCGGCCGGCCCGCGGCGAGCTTTGCCAGGCGACTGATGCTGCCGGTGAGCAACGATACGTTACTTCGGGTTGTACGGCGGCGGACGGCGCCACGAGCCGACCCTCTGACCGTCGTTGGCGTCGACGATTGGGCCTTTCGACGCAATCGCCGCTACGGAACGATTGTGTGCGACCTTGAGCGGCGACGGATCGTGACGCTGTTGCCAGATCGCGAGGTCGCGACGGTTCGGGCCTGGCTCGCCGATCATCCGGGCATCAAGATCGTGTCCCGCGATCGCGGCGGCGGTTATGGCGAGGCGGCCACCAGTGCGCTGCCGGACGCCATCCAGGTCGCTGATCGCTGGCATCTGATGGAGAACGCCAGTTCGGCCTTCCTCGACGCGGTGCGCAAGTCCATGCGCGCAATCCGCAGCGCCATTGGCTCGACAACCATCACCCCAGAGTTGCTCACCTCGGCAGAAAAGCTGCGATACGAGAGCTATCTACGGCGCGAGGATACAAATGTGGCAATCATGGCGCTCGCCAGGGACGGCGTGTCGATCAAGCAGATTGTCCGCCGCCTGGGTCATAGTCGAAATCTCGTTCGGCAGACGTTGCGTGGCGGGCGAACCGACGTGTTCCAAACGCGACAGCGCTCGCTCGATGCGTACTATCTGTTCCTTGAGGGCCAGTGGAGCAGTGGCTGTCGCAATGGCGCCGAACTCTGGCGTCGCTTGCAGGCGCGTGGGTTCCGGGGATCGCTGCGTTCGGTTGGCGAGTGGACAACACGTCGACGTCGGTCGGAAACGGTCAGCAAACAGCAGCTGCAAAGGGTTCCTTCGGCCAGAACCATCGCCCGTCTCATGACGACTAACCGAAATTGCATGACCAAGGCTGATGCCGTGGTCATCGCCGCCATTGAGGCTGGTGTGCCGTCCCTTGTTGAGGCCCGCACGCTCGTCGACCAATTCCACGACATGATCCGAAAGAAGGACGAGGCCAAACTCGATGTCTGGATCGCGAACGCAAAGGCAAGCCTCCTATCATCCCTCGCGACGGGAGTCCTCAGGGACAAAGCCGCCGTGCGCGCTGCGATCACGCAGCCTTGGTCAAACGGCCAGGTCGAAGCGCAGATTACGAAACTCAAACTCGTCAAACGGCAAATGTACGGTCGCGCAAAACTTGACCTTCTCGAAGCACGATTGCTCGGCGCCGCGTGATCCGCAAAGCCGTCATCGAATATGCGTCAGAGCCGAAGTAGGACCCCGCCCTGATCAGCCTCAATGCATTGATACTTCGCGAGGAATTTCATTTGAGATGGGGTCCCGATCGGCGCCGATCGGGACCCCATCACGCTGCTGGCTTCCTTAGCTGATTCAATTGGTTGGCGCGGTTTCGGCAGGGGTCCCGCTTCGGAGCTTATTCACAGCCTGTTGGCCCGAATGCGAAGTCCGAACGGGCTCTGAGTTGGCCCGCTTATCGGAGTAGACCGGAAGTGACTGGCCGACCTCCCAAATGGCGCTGATGACCCCTATCGGAAGTCAGTGGGCCAAATTTGGCCGTCCACCGTTGGCAGGTATCGCAGCCATTCGCCGGATCGGATGCCTCGCGGGTCGATACCTCGGTGCGAGGCGACGTAGTCGATCTCGCCGCGCGTAGTGCCTATATCCATCAGCTCCCGGCCACTTAAATCGGACAAGGTAGCGCGCAATTTTTGGCGTTCGCGGCGCTCCCGAAAGGCATCCCAATATTTCCAGATGAAGTCGAAGACATGCCGGGTCGATACGGATGCCCGTTCCAGCCACGTTGTGCCGTGCGTCGTGCTCATTGCGGTGTCTCCGGTGTCTTTCACCGGCACGAGGGTGCCACGAGATCGGTGGGCACGCTTGATCGGCCGCTTACATTTTCCTCACCGGAAGCTTATTCTTGCCATGTCCAGATAGGCCAAAGCCCGGTTGTCGGGGGGCTCTCGTCCAAGGGGATTGGCACCTTGCGCTATCTCTTCGAGGAGTACGCATTCGACACCGACCGGCGCGAGCTGCGTCGCGGGGCTGACGTTGTTTCCATTGCACCACAGGTGTTCGACCTGCTGGACTACCTGATCCGCAACCGGGAGCGCGTCGTCGGTAAAGACGACCTCATCAACGCCGTTTGGAATGGACGCAGCGTGTCGGATGCTGCACTTACAACGCGCCTGAATTCCGCCAGGGCTGCCCTTGGCGATTCCGGCGAGCAGCAGCGCCTCATCAAGACACTGCCACGTAAAGGCCTCCGATTCATCGGTGCGGTCCGGGAAGAGCACGCGCCGGCAACCGCGCTGAAGCCAACCCTCGCGCTCCCCGACAAGCCGTCGATCGCCGTCGTGCCGTTCCAGAATTTGTCCGGCGACCCCGAGCAGGAATACTTCACCGATGGTATGGTGGAGGACATCATCACCGCGCTCTCGCGGTTCAAATCGCTGTTCGTCATCGCCCACAATTCGAGCTTCACCTACAAGGGCAAGGCTGTCGATATCAAGCAGGTCGGCCGTGAACTTGGTGTGCGTTACGTGCTCGAAGGCAGTATCAGAAAGGCTGGCGGCAAGGTCCGTATCAGCGGCCAGCTCATCGAGGCCACTACTGGTGCACATCTATGGGCTGATCGGTTTGACGGATCTCTGGATGACATCTTTGCGCTGCAGGATAAGGTCACCTCCAGCGTGGTCGGGGCAATCGCGCCGCGCTTGGAACTGGCGGAAATCGATCGGTCGGAGCGCAAACCAACCGAAAGCCTCGACGCCGTTGACTTGTACTACCGCGCTATCCACTCTCAAAGGCGTCTTACCCGCAAAGGACATGAAGATGCTGTGCGGCTTGCGCGGCAAGCGATTTCGCTCGATCCCAATTTTGCAGCCGCGTATGGCCTGACCTTGGACTGCTATATTGACCAGAAAGACCAAGGTTGGATCACAACCGATGACGCTGCCGCCGAAGGCAAGCAATATGCTTTGCGCGCAGTCGAAGTGGGAGCGGATGACGCGTTTGCGCTTGCGCGGGCAGCAAACTTTTTCGGCAACGTATTAAAGGACACCGGAACTGCCGATGTGATCGCGGATCAGGCAATTGCCGTAAACCCCAACTTGTCCGTAGCTTGGCGAATGCGCGGCTGGATTAGCATTTACCTCGGTCGACACGAGCCTGCCCTCGAGCAATTCCACTACGCCATGCGGCTAAATCCCCTCGATCCCGAAATCTATCTTGTGGAGGCCGGACTGGCGTGGGCCAATTTCTATCTTCGTCGTTTCGAGGTTGCGCTATCGTGGGCTACCAAATCGCTGGCCCGTAAAAAAAACTACAGCGCGGCCATAGGGATTGCTAGGGCGAGTTACGCCATGCTCGGCCGTATTAACGATGCGCAGATGATGGTGGCCCATCGACGTAAAGATGGCGCTCCTATGACGACGATTTCTCAAATTAGGAAACTGGTCGCAAATCATCGGCAAGAGGACGTTGAACTCTATATCGAAGCCTGCCGTATCGTTGGCGTGCCCGATTGAGATAACCGCGCCCGGCTCGCCGCCATTCGCGGTCGACCTTGAATGTCGCGTATTGGCCCATCAGCGAAGTGGCGACACCTCACATATGGAGGCGCCCTTAGTGACCCGCCTAAACGCTTCCCGAAGCGCGATCGGCGATTCCGGCGAAGAACAACGCCTCATCAAAACACCGCCGCGAAAGGGCTTTCGCTTCGTCGGCGCGGTGCACGAAACGAATCGGCCTACTGGCGCCGCGCTCCTCTCGGACAGCCACGTGGAATGTTCAGAGGTCGTGTTCGCCCTCCCGGACAAGCCCTCGATCGCCGTATTACCGTTCCAGAACATGAGCGGCGATCCCGAGCACCCGAGCAGGAGTATTTTGCGGACGGGGTGGTTGAGGAGATCACTACGGCGCTTTCCCGATTCAAATGGTTGTTCGTGATCGCTCGCAATTCGAGTTTCACCTTCAAGGGCAGAGCGATCGACATAAAGGAAGTCGGACGCAGGCTTGGCGTGCGCTATGTCCTTGAGGGGTCTGTGCGCAAGGCGTTGGGGAAAGTTCGCATCGCGGGGCAGTTGATTGATGCGGCGACGGGCGCGCACATCTGGGCGGACAGGTTCGAGCGTGACGTGACCGAGGTTTTTCGCTCTCCAGGACGAAGTGACGGCCGCCGTCGTCTCAGCCATTCAGCCAAAGTTGTTTCAAACAGAAATTGCAATGGCGACGCGGCGGCGACCAGAGAACCTCACTGCCTATGATTTTTTTCTCCGCGCCATCCAGCAGTTTTACCTATCGACCCGCGAAGCTTTCGCCGAGACGATAAGGCTGACCCATCGCGCTTTGGAGCTGGACCCGCGGTTCGGCGCGGCCGCTTCTCTGGCAGGTGTCTGCCACATGAACAGCGTCATTTGGGGGTATTCCACCGATCCTCAATTCGATCGCAAGAAAGCAGTTCGGCTCGCTCGGTTGGCTATGAGCATCGACGACGGTGATCCGGACATATTGGCAATGGCTGCACTAATCTCGGCGTTCATGGTCGGCGTCAGTGAAAGTGAGATCGAAATGGCAGACCGGGCGGTCACGCTCAACCCAAATTCATATAGCGCATGGCACTGCAGAGGCCATGTCTATAGACTTGTGGGCCTGCCAGAGGAAGCGCTCCGGAGCTTTGAACGTGCCATTCGCGTGAGCCCAGTAGACCCGGATCTGCACAACACGTTTCAGGGGATGGGGTTGGCCTTTATCGAGCTTGGTCGCTTTGACGAGGCCATCGCCGCACGAAGGAAAGCTCAGCGTCACAACCCTTCCCATCCGCCAACTTACCGCTGTCTCGCCGCTGGCTTCGCCCATCTCGGACGCGATGCTGAGGCCCGTGAGGCGGCGGCGCGTCTGCTTGAGGTTGATGCTGCCTTCACAATATCTGCGTGGATCGCCCGGGGCGGGCAATCAAACTCGAAGCTGCTGATTGAGGGACTTCGGAAAGCAGGGTTGCCGGAATGAACACGCGCACCCCGCGAGGTGATTGAACAAATGCCCTCTTTGCTGCGGTGCATGAGTCAGTTCATGACCCAAGTCGGACATGTGCCGTTCGAGTAACCGAAGCAACTAAATACGAATTTAGCTCTCTAAAATCTAATTTAATGGTGCGAGCCAATTTTGAACCTACGTCGTGAGGGATAGGCATCTGGCTTCAGCGCTTAAAACCGCGGATCGACTGTATTTTGTGGGTGCCCGCAATCGAGGAACCGAATGATGAAGATGAAATATCTTCTGGCAGCACTGCTGCTCGTACCGTCACTGGCGATGTCAGCTGCGGCTCAGGCGCGAACAAACAAAAGCAGCGGTCTGCCGCAGGCATACAGAATCGAGGGCCGCGAGGTCGCAGCTCCGCCCTGGAGCTTCGCCTGCATCAACGGCCAAGGCCCACAGCAATGTGACGAGCCCATGTGGGTCTATGGGAGCCCCGACTACCTCGCGCAATTTAAGAATGCATTCTGACATTGACCTTTGGGCGGCCGGCAACCGCGTTCCCGTTCAAGCTGATTGCTCCGCATAAGGAGGCGCCAAATGACAACTGGAAGATGGAATAGCCGCAACAGGATCACCAAAGAAATTCGCGAGCAAATCCTGCATGCTTATCTAGGCGATCCCGTCAAAGGAACTGAACTTGCGATGAGCAACGGACTAACGGCCGCATACGCCTATAAGCTCGCTTGTGAGCGAGGGTTAGTGCCGGCGCGCGATGAGAAGCTGCTTGGGCGCAGCCATTTAGCGAGATTGGCATCAACATGATTGTCCTCACTCCAAAAACAAAGGCAATGCTTTGAGGCAGTCAGAGCCGAGTTTGGTTCGGGGAATGTCCCAACGCTACGCAGGCTGGCGGATCGTCTTTCAGTGAAGGCGACTACCACGGTTCAGCGTAGCCTACGAAGCTGGGGCAGCGCGGAGCTATCCGCCGCGTGCCAGCAATCAGCGGCGAAATTGAAGTTCCACCGCAACGGATTTTCGCGCTTACATGGCTTGGTGGAACCATTCTTCACGGGTCGCACAATGCCGTGTCGCGACCTGTGCCACTTCGCTTCCGCGTATGGCCCAGGCTGTGTGAAAACCCAGTCGATGCTATGATTCTCTTGCTGAATCGGCGGGGGAAGAGATGCAGGGTTTCGTTCAAGGGGCGGATCGCCAGCAGACGACGCTGTTGCCGGGATGCCTCGATGATTGGGTCGACGAGGGCAATTCTATTCGGGCGGTCGATGTGTTCGTGGATGCGTTGGAACTGCGCGACCTCGGGTTCGATGGTGTTGATCCTGCAGCGACCGGCCGGCCGGCGTATCATCCTTCGCCGATGCTCAAGCTCTACATTTACGGCTACCTCAACCGGATCCAATCGAGCCGGCGGCTGGAGCGCGAGGCTGGCCGCAATATCGAGGTGATGTGGTTGACCGGACGGCTCGCGCCGGATCACAAAACGATCGCGGACTTCCGCAAGGACAATGGCCCAGCGATCAGGAAAGTTTGCGCGCAATTCGTTGCGTTGTGCCGCAAGATGGGCTTGCTGACGAAGGCCAGCGTTGCCATCGACGGCAGCAAGTTCAAGGCCGTGAACAGTCGCGACAACAACTTCACGCAGGGCAAGATCCAGCGCCGCCAGAAGCAGATCGAAGAGAGCGTGGCGCGCTACATGAACCAACTCGACACCGCCGACCGTCAGACTGCCGCAGGAGAAGAGCCGTCGGAAACGGTGCTTCTGACCAAGACGCGGCTTAAGGAAAAGCTGGCGAAGCTAGAAGAAGAGGTAAAACGGCTGGCCGCGATTGAGAAGGCATTGCTCGCCTCGCCCGACAAGCAGATATCGCTGACCGATCCCGATTGCCGCTCGATGGCAACGAGCGGACGCGGCTCAGGCATGGTCGCCTACAACGTACAAAGTGCGGTCGACACCACGAACCATCTGATTGTCGCGCACGAGGTCACCAACGTCGGCACCGATAGATCGCAACTGGCGACGATGGCGCAGGCGGCGAAAGCCGCGCTGTGCAGCGGTAACTTGGACGTCGTGGCGGATCGGGGCTACTTTAAAGGTGAAGAAATCCTGGCCTGCGAACGGGCCGGGGTCGCGGTCACTCTGCCCAAGCCGCAGACCTCGGGCGCCAAGTCGGCAGGCCGTTTTGGGAAATCTGATTTTGTTTATTTGGCCGAGGACGATGTCTACCGCTGCCCGGCCGGCGAGAAGCTGGCGCACCACTTCACCGCTGACGAAGATGGCCAGAAAATGCGGATTTACTTGACGAAGGCGTGCCGCATCTGCCCGTTCAAGGATCAATGCACAACGTCCAACGAGCGCCGCATCAAGCGCTGGGAACATGAACATGTCGTCGAGGCCGCGCAGACGCGGCTCGATCAGAACCCGCAAGCCATGCGTGTGCGCCGCGAAACCGTCGAGCACCCGTTCGCCACACTGAAGATGCGGATGGGTGCGACGCACTTTCTGATGAAGCGGTTGCCCAATGTAGCGACCGAAATGGCGCTGAACGTACTCGCCTACAACCTCACGCGCGTAATGAACATCGTCGGCATCAAGCCACTCCTGATGGCAATCCGGGCGTGAAGAGTTCGTGTTGTTATGCGTATCGTGTGACCGTTCAGGTAGCCAGCGTGGCCCGGGCTTGCGGCCGGGTTGACTCTGGACCCGACAAAGCAAAAATATGCTCAGACCGTCGTGTCTGACACGGATAGTCCCCGGTTGCGTGCAGTTTTTGGGGGAGGAAAGACGTTTTTACACAGCCTGGGCCCATCGCGACGAAGACCAGCCTTCGCCCAAATGCCCGCTGTGAGGGGTAGACCGGACACGGCCGACCGGCGGCTATATCGACGCCGATGACCCAAAGCGGTCCCTAGGCGCGTCATTTTCCCTGGACGATGATTGCACTCTGGTGGCTGAGTTAGGCTACGTCCTCGCGGAGATCGCAGGTCGTCAAAGACAGATCATCCGTCAAAGACCTATTGGGCCCTGTGGGTGCCGATAGTTATCGGCAAGACCGACGATCAGGCGCGGGAAGATATCAAAAAGAAGGGCTAGAAGGCCAAGCTTGATCGACGCCGCAGATTCGCACGCGGCGCTCCCGCCAGCCCTGCCCGTCCCAGAAGCGCTGGGTAATCCAGTGGCAGGGAGGGATCGCCTCTCCAACCGGGGCATCGACATAGCCCGACCAATACGGAGTGCCGCGTGGTGGTCCGGGATAAGTGCGCGGATACGGATTGCCGCCCGGTCCGTAATCATAGCGCGGTTGTGCAACCGAGGGTAATGAAGGCATTGCAAAGAAGAACGCGATGGCGACTGCGATGCTCTTCATCATCGATCTCTCCAATGCCCTATGCCAAAATACTACGTCTGACGATGTTGTATCGCAAGTGCTGGCCTAACTACCGAGTATTAGGTCAGCAAGTTCTTTGGTTTTGACTAACCAGAAGCGCGAAGCCGTGCCCGACCGCATTTCTACGTTTCGTTGAGCGGCGACTGACCGTGACGGTGTAGCCTCGAGACAAAAAACTGTAGGGTAATTTCTGCTCGTGGCCCGTATGCGAAGTCTAGACCGGCTCGGGGGTGGTCCGGTCGTTGGGGGCAAACCGGAAGCGGCTCTTCTAGCGCGCAAACGACGCGAATGGTAGAGTCGAGATGTGGCGCGGTGGCTTTAGGCTGAACATATCTGTTGCCGCCTCTTTCGTCTGGCGGTGCCTTAGTGGTTCAACCATGACTCCGTTTCCACATCCCGCTCATCGAACCGGACGGGCGAATCTCTCGCATCCGGCTCTCGGACAAGACTTCACGCCTTCACCCACGGCACGTCGCGCCCACGCGCAGTTAAGCGTACGAGCCCGAAGTGCCCGTAGAGGTGCGAGAGTGGATAAGTCCCGCCCTTGCGTCGCCTAACTTTGTGCTTGATGCGCAACCACCGGCGCAACCGCACAGCTGTGTAGTTGTCGATCGCTCGATACGCCTTGTTGACGGTGCCTACGTTGAAGTAGTTGGCCCATCCGCGTAGCGTGCGGTTCAACTTGCCCACTAGCTCTGTGGTTTCTTGCCATGTCCCCGATCGGTCGGTCAGCGCGTGGACGTTCTCGACCATGCGCTTAATGCTCTTCTTTGATGGCCGGTAACCCAGGCGTGCCTGGCCGGTCCTCGCTGAGTACATCCGCCCGAACGAGTAACCCAAGAAGTCGAACTCCCCTTCCGGGACCTTGCAGATTCGTGTCTTCTCCTCGTTGACCGTGAGCTTCAGCTTTCTCATAATCTCGCGCAGTCGCTGCAAGGCTTCTTCGGCTTTGCCTCTCCGGCACAGGATCACAAGGTCGTCGGCGTAGGTCACGATGCGAGAGCCGAGGCTTTGTTCCAGCCCGAGCATCTTCCATCCCAGCACGAACCGGCGCATGTAGAGATTTGCCAGCAATGGTGAGATCGGTGAACCTTGCGGGATGCCGCGCCGGTTGTCCCGGGCTTCGGTCGTACGTGTCTTCCTTCCTCGATCGTCGGTTTCTTCCACGGGGCATTCCAACCACATCTTGATCAGATGCAGCACGCGCCGATCAACAATCCGGCGCGCTACCGACTTTAGAAGTTCGGTATGCGGAATGCTCCCGAAGTAGTCCGCGAGGTCGGCGTCAACGACTTCCGGGTGGCTTCGGAACAGCCGCGCTTCCACTTCGACCACCGCCTGTTGGGCATTGCGCCCGGGACGGTAAGCGTACTGCTCTGGTGGAAGGTCGGCTTCAAAGATCGGTTCCAGCACCAGCATCACTGCTGTCATGCAGACCCGATCCCGCAGGGTTGAGATGCCCAGCGGCCTGAGTTTGCCGTTGGCCTTCGGGATGAACACTCTTCTGATGGGGTCCGGTCGGTAAGTCTCCTGCCTGAGCGCAAGCGCCAGTTCGCCAAGCCACCGCTGCACCCCATACGCGTCGATGCCCGCAAAATCTTGCCCATCCACGCCCGGTGCGCCCTTGTTGGAGCGGCACTGGGCATAGGCATGGGCCAGGATGTCCTCGCGGCTGATCTTGTCGTACAAGGCATAGAAGCGATAGCCGGCTTCTGCCTTCGCTTTCGCGTGCAACGCCGTCTGCAGCTTCTGAACACTTTTCGGAGTTGATAGGTTGCCCAATCTCCAGGTCCCTCACTACGTCTTGCGTTCGTCTTGAACTGAGGTCCCTTCCCTCCCCCGGCATTACCCGGCTTCAGCGGTACTGCGAACCTCTCCGTCTCCCCAGGGCGCCCGGCCTGTCCCTCACGGGCATCCGGTTGATCATCCCTGACCACGTCCTGGGGTCTCCCGTGTTGCGTACGCTTTCCTTGTGTACATGCTGTCGCCACTACCCCGGCGCAGCGGCTGGGCGTACTGCTTCGCTCATTCACCCAGCCGTATCAGCCTTCCCCGAAAGGGTTGTCGGGTCGGCCTGCGCATCGTCCTTTTCGAGGCTTGCTCGGCGTTTACTCGCGTTACGGCCTGCACACTCGCGCTGTCACCGTATATCGTGACACGCTAACCAGAGGCTTCAGCCATTTCGTTACCTCCATGACTGCTCCGGTTGCTTCCGGCTGGAGCGGTTGCCGGGTGGGACTTGCACCCACTGGAAAGCGCCGCCTTTTCACGGCGCACACCCGTAGCAGGCATTGCCGCGTTTGGAGACGATGTTGCCTGCAACCAGAGAAGGGCCGCCGATCAATCGATGCACGTTAAATTAGGCCAGCGGCTTAGTGCGCGATCCCGAATCTTTTCGTAGGATTAGCTTTGCAGGGTCGGGTTGGGCGTAAGCCGTAATGCCCAGACACATCATTGGGGATTACGCTGACTGCAATCCGCCGGACCACACTTCCACCATTGGCTGCACGACGTACCAAACGCATCCAAGATGCAATCCAGTCAGGCACACCTCCCCATCTCCTTCCGCCCGTTGCTTGCTATCGAGCCGCGTAAGCAATTCCTAGCCATAGAACGCAGAGCCCGGGTAGTTGCACATTTGGGAATTTGGAGCGCGCTATTGATGCTCGCCATCTTTCTTATATTTAAAAGGCCCGGTCTTTAGAGCTCGCGCATGCAAGGAGCCATGCGAGGAAATGGTGTTGCGATAGCCACGTTGAGTGACGAACCGGCTGCGCGAGGTATTCCTGGCTTGAATCTATTTCCAGCCGGTATAAGTTCCGCGATTATGGGCGACGAGCAGAACCGCGCAGTCAGGGGACCGCGGCCATTCTGGCGGAGGCTGGTTGGCACGGCGCTAATCTATGCGCTCATGATGCAACCGCTCTTGCTGGCGATGGCTGGCGCGCAGATGGCCAACGCTGCGGCCATCGATGATCTCGCGCTGTCTCAAATATGCCGGCACGCGACTGACGGCACCCCTCTTTCGCCCGCCGACCAGCACAAGCATGCCTGTGACCATTGTGCCCTTTGTTTTGCCGTAACAATTCACCTGCTGGATGCTCCGCCCCCG
Organism: Bradyrhizobium genosp. P; assembly: GCF_049949265.1. Taxonomy (NCBI): domain Bacteria; kingdom Pseudomonadati; phylum Pseudomonadota; class Alphaproteobacteria; order Hyphomicrobiales; family Nitrobacteraceae; genus Bradyrhizobium; species Bradyrhizobium genosp. P. The sequence goes on from NZ_CP188195.1 coordinate 9,033,732, forward strand.
GTAGCGATCCAGCACGCCCGATCGGAAACCAGCACCATCAGACAATCGGCGCGGTCGCTGCGCCTATCCTTGTTCTCGCGATACTCGGTCGCACGTCCCAGGGGACCCCCGCTCGGCGCGTGATGCAACTCAGCCGCAGGCTGTCTGCAATTGCCCTCACGTGCCCCGACCGGAGAGTCCCGATGTCTCGATACACGCCGCTTTCATTTGCGCTCGCGAGTTTTTTCGCGTTGGCGTCCACTTCCGGTGCGTTCGCTCACTGTTTTGTCGGCCCTCGGTTCCTTCCAGCAACCCTGGCGACCGACGATCCCTGCGTCGCCGATGAGATGTCGTTGCCGACGGTGAGTTGGTCCAAGACAGCGGATATGCCGCCCGCCACGGAGTGGGACATTTCTGGCGAGATTTCCAAGCGGATTACTGAGAATTTCGGCGTATCGATAGGCTCAAGATGGACGCAAATCCGCCAAGCGGACGGTACTGTCACGGCCGGATTTCAGAACCTTGAGACGACCTTCCAGTACCAGTTACTGAAGGACCCTTCCCATGAGCTTGCCCTGCTGGCGGGGGTTATCGTCGATTGGGGAAATACCGGAGCGAACAATTCCGGGTTGGGCACTCCTTACAGCCTGGTCACGCCAACCTTCTATTTCGGAAAAGGGTTGGGCGATCTTCCGGACTCGATGTCCTGGGCGCGGCCGATCGCTGTCACCGGACAGATCGGCTATCAAATCCCCACGAGCAACTTTGACTTCACGCAGGGCGCCTTCATTCCGCAGCAACTGGTCTATGGGGCGTCGTTGCAGTACAGCCTCCCCTACCTGAAGTCCGAAGTCATCGACCTTCAGCTTCCGGACTTTTTCAACCATCTGATACCCATCGTGGAAGCGACCTTCACGACACCGGTTGGGAACAATTATGGCAATCCCTACACCACAACCGGCTCGATCAACCCCGGCGTGATCTGGGTCGGAAGCTATTTCCAGGTTGGTCTCGAAGCCACGATACCCATCAACCACGAAAGCGGCAGCGGAGTCGGCGTTCTCGGACAGCTGCATTTGTACCTTGACGACATGTTCCCGACAACCGTAGGACAGCCGCTGTTCGGCGGCACGTCGGCGGCTCCCCGCAAATTGACCTTCTGAGGCCGTATCATGCGAATTTCGACTTTTGCTATGGCGGCCATGCTCACTGTGAGCGCGAGCGCCGCGGCCGAGGCTCACGCCTTTCTCGAGCATGCGGACCCTCTCGTTGGGAGCACCGTGCCGACCGCACCCCGAGAGGTTTCTCTGACTTACACCCAGAATCTGGAGCCGGCGTTCAGTAGTGTGGAAGTGACCGATGCGAGCGGAAAGCGCGTCGATCTCGGCAAGCCGTCCTTCAACGGGCCCGTCATGCGTGTCGGGCTGAAACCCATGTCACCGGGAACGTACAGCGTCCGCTGGCATGTCCTGTCGGTCGACACTCATAAAACCGAGGGCCGCTTCACCTTTCACGTTGGCAAAGAGTGATGAGCTGGTTCGGGGCCGAGATTGACGGTCCAATGGTGGTGACGCGGACGGCCCACTTCGCTGCCTCGGCGACAACGGCCGGCGCCCTAATTTTCTCCGGCTTTGTCGCGGAACCGGCGTTGCGCGCCGCGCCGCAGGCGGGCGCGCTCGTTCGCAAGCAGGCCCGCGCTGTGGCCTGGATCGGGCTCGCCGTCGCCGTCATCTCCGGGCTGGCGTGGGTCATATTGCTGACCATGTCGTTGAGCGACGGGGGCGTTGGTGACGCGCTGGCGTCGGAGGCGCTGCTTGACGTACTCAACTTGACGCAATTTGGACTGGTGTCGAAGGTTCGCTTGGCGCTCGCGATTGTGCTGACGATTTGCCTGGCCTTCGAACGCTCGGCGTCGTGGCGCTGGCTCGCGCTGGCGGCAGCGGTGTCCCTGGTCTCTTCCATCGCCTGGATCGGACATGCCGGCTCCACGCCCAACGCGTTGGGGTATCTGCATCTCGCCAGCGATGTGCTCCACCTGATCGCCGCCTCGGCCTGGATCGGCGGTCTACTACCACTCGTGCTTTTGCTCGGTGCAATCAGGAGCCGTCCGGGCTGGAGTTCGCTGGAACTTGATGCGATCAGGCGGTTTTCGACGCTTGGTACTGCGAGCGTTGGGACACTGATCGTCTCGGGGTTCTTCAACGCCTGGATCCTGGTCGGTTCGCTCCGTGGACTGGTTGTTACGGATTATGGGCAGATCCTGATGCTCAAGCTTGCCGCCTTCATCGTGATGTTGGTCTTCGCCGCCTTCAACTGCTTCGTCCTGACGCCACGGCTTGCGTTGTCTTCCGGCCAGGCGCGGCAGGATGCGCTTCATGGGCTCTCGCGCAATACATGGATCGAGATCGCCTTGGGGCTCTCGATCTTAGCCATGGTCGGCGTGCTCGGCTCGCTGCATCCCGCAACTCACCTCGTGCATTGAAACTACAAAACACGAGGCAGCAGGTCCGCAGGGGGCGGCTATCAGCAAGAAGGAAATCAAAGTCACGTCACCGGGCACGAGGATGTGAGAAATTGGGCTGCGCGCGATACCCGTAACTAGCGCCGGGTTGGTCTGATCATGAAGGCCAATCACTTCCGCTATTGGGTAGAGTCGAGATGTGGCGCGGTGGCTTTAGGCTGAACATATCTGTTGCCGCCTCTTTCGTCTGGCGGTGCCTTAGTGGTTCAACCATGACTCCGTTTCCACATCCCGCTCATCGAACCAGACGGGCGAATCTCTCGCATCCGGCTCTCGGACAAGACTTCACGCCTTCACCCACGGCACGTCGCGCCCACGCGCAGTTAAGCGTACGAGCCCGAAGTGCCCGTAGAGGTGCGAGAGTGGATAAGTCCCGCCCTTGCGTCGCCTAACTTTGTGCTTGATGCGCAACCACCGGCGCAACCGCACAGCTGTGTAGTTGTCGATCGCTCGATACGCCTTGTTGACGGTGCCTACGTTGAAGTAGTTGGCCCATCCGCGTAGCGTGCGGTTCAACTTGCCCACTAGCTCTGTGGTTTCTTGCCATGTCCCCGATCGGTCGGTCAGCGCGTGGACGTTCTCGACCATGCGCTTAATGCTCTTCTTTGATGGCCGGTAACCCAGGCGTGCCTGGCCGGTCCTCGCTGAGTACATCCGCCCGAACGAGTAACCCAAGAAGTCGAACTCCCCTTCCGGGACCTTGCAGATTCGTGTCTTCTCCTCGTTGACCGTGAGCTTCAGCTTTCTCATAATCTCGCGCAGTCGCTGCAAGGCTTCTTCGGCTTTGCCTCTCCGGCACAGGATCACAAGGTCGTCGGCGTAGGTCACGATGCGAGAGCCGAGGCTTTGTTCCAGCCCGAGCATCTTCCATCCCAGCACGAACCGGCGCATGTAGAGATTTGCCAGCAATGGTGAGATCGGTGAACCTTGCGGGATGCCGCGCCGGTTGTCCCGGGCTTCGGTCGTACGTGTCTTCCTTCCTCGATCGTCGGTTTCTTCCACGGGGCATTCCAACCACATCTTGATCAGATGCAGCACGCGCCGATCAACAATCCGGCGCGCTACCGACTTTAGAAGTTCGGTATGCGGAATGCTCCCGAAGTAGTCCGCGAGGTCGGCGTCAACGACTTCCGGGTGGCTTCGGAACAGCCGCGCTTCCACTTCGACCACCGCCTGTTGGGCATTGCGCCCGGGACGGTAAGCGTACTGCTCTGGTGGAAGGTCGGCTTCAAAGATCGGTTCCAGCACCAGCATCACTGCTGTCATGCAGACCCGATCCCGCAGGGTTGAGATGCCCAGCGGCCTGAGTTTGCCGTTGGCCTTCGGGATGAACACTCTTCTGATGGGGTCCGGTCGGTAAGTCTCCTGCCTGAGCGCAAGCGCCAGTTCGCCAAGCCACCGCTGCACCCCATACGCGTCGATGCCCGCAAAATCTTGCCCATCCACGCCCGGTGCGCCCTTGTTGGAGCGGCACTGGGCATAGGCATGGGCCAGGATGTCCTCGCGGCTGATCTTGTCGTACAAGGCATAGAAGCGATAGCCGGCTTCTGCCTTCGCTTTCGCGTGCAACGCCGTCTGCAGCTTCTGAACACTTTTCGGAGTTGATAGGTTGCCCAATCTCCAGGTCCCTCACTACGTCTTGCGTTCGTCTTGAACTGAGGTCCCTTCCCTCCCCCGGCATTACCCGGCTTCAGCGGTACTGCGAACCTCTCCGTCTCCCCAGGGCGCCCGGCCTGTCCCTCACGGGCATCCGGTTGATCATCCCTGACCACGTCCTGGGGTCTCCCGTGTTGCGTACGCTTTCCTTGTGTACATGCTGTCGCCACTACCCCGGCGCAGCGGCTGGGCGTACTGCTTCGCTCATTCACCCAGCCGTATCAGCCTTCCCCGAAAGGGTTGTCGGGTCGGCCTGCGCATCGTCCTTTTCGAGGCTTGCTCGGCGTTTACTCGCGTTACGGCCTGCACACTCGCGCTGTCACCGTATATCGTGACACGCTAACCAGAGGCTTCAGCCATTTCGTTACCTCCATGACTGCTCCGGTTGCTTCCGGCTGGAGCGGTTGCCGGGTGGGACTTGCACCCACTGGAAAGCGCCGCCTTTTCACGGCGCACACCCATTGCTGACAACCAGAACGCTGAGTAGTCTTACCACGTTGCTAAAATCAGGGGCATCTCATGAACAGGCGTTATGCACTCGGGCTTTGTGCGACCGCGTTGATTTCGATTGTAGCATTCCCGAACAATAGCCTGGCGCAAGGAAAGTCTCTCAAGGATCAGCTGGTTGGTACTTGGATTTACGTGTCTAGCACCGGCACACGTGCGGATGGCAGTGCCGTTCAGCGGCCGAGCCTACAAGGCGGCGTCACCTACACCTCCGATGGCCGCTTCCATTTCATCACGGTACGCTCCGATGCGCCGAAGTATGCATCAGGCGATCCTGCACGTCCTTCCCCAGAGGAGGCCATGGCCATTGCGTCGGGCGTGGTGGCCTACACTGGGACATACACGGTGGACGAAAGCACCAAGACGATCCATGTCAACATCGAGACGAGCTCGTTTCCCAACCTGGTCGGAGCGCCTAATCAGCGCCGGATTGTGACGTCGATCACCGACGATGAATTGAAGTTTACAAATCCACGCACGCCGGCCGGCATCACGCTGGAGCTGACGTTCAAGCGGGCGATTTGATGGACGTTGCCTCAAAACAAACCCCGACGCTCTTGGGAGCGCAGGGGCGAGTTGTCTAGGCGCCTACTCATAAATTTCGGCCATGTTCACCTTGCTCCGATAACGCCCCCTTTTTGCAGATCCGCCAAATGCGGAAATCAGAATCCCGGTATGTGGTTGTAATATTCCAAGCGAAGCAAGTCTTGGTGGGGGAGAGCCTTGGACGGCGATTCGGGTGTAAAGACGTAGAAGCCGTAGCCCGGCGATGTCACGTGCGTCAGTTTTCACCAGCGCTCGCTTTTGGCCAACGCGCGAACGCCGTTGATTTGCATTTTACGCGCCGATCCACGTAGCACCGACCGAACCTACCAAACTTCTGCACTATTCGGAAGGAATGGTCCCACGCAAACCGGCTAGCGTCACCGCCTACTCCAGAGTTCCGCTTTGCTTCACGTCGTCTGTAAAACCCCTAAGAGACAGATGACCGGCCTCGCGACCTTTGGGGATCGCGATGGCAACGTGTTCGACCGCCCATCGGCAGGGAAGCACCTGAGAACCGGGCAGTTCATTGGCCAATTCGTAAGTCCAAGCTCTCACGCAAGATGCTTTATGGTCCGAGGAAGAGCGCCGTCCCAATGCTGGGCGCACGATTGGGTCAGCTTCGGGTCGGTAGAGTCGAGGATGGGCGCGGTAGCTTGGGGCCTATGGCCAACGCCCCGTTTCCCATCCCCGCTCATCAAACCGGACGGGCCGATTTCCGGCATCCGGCTTTCCGACCAGCTTCACCGCAAGGCACGCGACGGGACCGCTCGGGGCAGGCGTTGGAGGCACAGAACGCCGAGTTCTCGATGAATAACATCGAATGTGAATCGGCGATTGCCGCGCCCTTGCACCTTGTGCCTTCGCGCGAGGAACCTGCGCAATCGTTCAAAGACGTATTGGTCGACGCTGCGGTATGCCTTGCTCCGCGAGCCGTAGCCAAAGTAGTTGGACCAGCCTCGCAGAGACCTGTTCAGCTTGTCACATACTTCCGGCCATGGATCGATATTGCTCGGCACCAGAAGGTCGCCGATTCTTGTCTTGAGCCGTTGCACACTCTTCTTGGACGGGCTTGCACCCAGATACCAATTCCCGTTCGCCTCAAACCGATGCGCGCCGAACGAGTAGCCGAGGAAGTCGAAGCGTTCCTGTCGGGCGTTTCTCAACGAAGTTTTCGCCTCGTTGATCGTCAACCCGAGCTTGGTCATCACCACCTTCGTCCACGCTAGTGTGCAGATTCCGATGATCTCGCCCGGGTGTACCGATTTGATCTCGCCCAGGATTCCGAGATGATCTCGCCCACTATTCCAATTTGATGTCGCCCGGGGCGCGAGGCGTTCTGGCTGTCTGGTTTCTGGCATCGGCGAAGCCGCGAGGTCAACCTTGAATCACGGCTTGAAGTCTTCGTTGTCTGTTGCTGCATCTGCTGTGGGCATGTGGGCAACGCACTTCGCGTTGTCCAAGCGCAGCGGCATGTCCACAGCGCCACGGGTTCAGGCCTTCCGGCCGGGTTTGCGGGTTCGCCGCATGCTCTCGCCGTTGAGGTCGATGCGGTGGGCGTTGTGGACCAGGCGGTCGAGGACGGCGTCGGCGTAAGTGGGGTCGCCGATCAGCGCGTGCCATTGATCCACCGGGAGCTGGCTGGTGACGATGGTGGAGCGGCGACCGTAGCGGTCCTCGAGGATCTCCAGGAGGTCGTGGCGGGCCGTGGCATCGAGCGGTTCGAGGCCCCAGTCGTCGAGGATGAGCAGATCGACGCGGCCAAGCGCCCGCAGCAGACGGGAGTGGCGGCCGTCGCCGCGCGCCAAAGCGAGATCGGTGAACAGCCGGGGTGCGCGCTGATAGAGCACAGAGCGATTGTCGCGGCAGGCCTTGTTGCCGAGCGCCGAGGCGAGCCAGCTCTTGCCGACGCCGGAGGGCCCGCAGATCAAAAGGTTGACGTGGTCGTCGATCCATCCGCCTTCGACCAGCATCGTCAAGAGACTGCGGTCGAGGCCGCGCGGGGTGCGATAGTCGATGTCCTCGATGCAGGCCTGCTGGCGCAGCTTGGCGTATTGCAGCCGCTTCGACAGTCGCTTGTCGCGCCGCAATGACGCTTCGCGTTCGAGCAGGAGGGCAAGCCATTCGGCGTGGCCGAGGCTTGCGGCCTCGCCGCCGGCTTCGATGTCGGCAAAGGCCTTGGCCATGCCGTGAAGGCCGAGCGTGTGGAGTTGATCGAGAGTCGGATGATTGAGCAAGACGTGATCTCCTAGTTGTAGTAGCGCGGCCCGCGGATGTTGGGATGAAGGATCGGCGCGTCGTCCGCGGAGCGCTTGGGTGAAGGACGCCGATCGAGATTGTTGGCGAGGATCGACTTGACCGAGCCGTAGGTGCGTGCGCCGATGTCGATCGCCCGCGCGGCGGCGGCATCGAGCCGCTCGTGCCCGTAGGATCGGGCAAGCCGGATGATGCCGAGACAGGCGCGGAAACCCTGTTCCGGATGCGCGCGCTCGTCGAGGATCAGGTCGCAGAGCGCGGCGGTGGCCGGCCCGATCGAGGCTGCGTCCTTGCGGATACGCTCGATGGTCCAGCCGGCGTAGCGCCGATGACTGGAGGCCATGTGCTCCGGCACGGTCGTATGCTTGTGGTTGCCGCTCATGCGCTGATGCGCGGCGATCCGCTCGCCCTTGTGGAAAATCTCGACGGTGCGGGCGGTGAAGCGAACCTCGACCTCGACGCGGACGAAGCGATGCGGAACGCTGTAGTAATGCGCCTCGACCTCGACGTGATAATCGATGCTGACCCGGCAGATCCGCCACTCGGCGAACACGTAAGGGCTCTGCGGCAAGGCCTTTAGCGCGGGCCGGTCGATCTCCTCCAACAGCTTGCGGCGGGTGATGCCGAGCCGTCGGATCGGCCGCTCCTCGTTGAGCCGTATGAGCAGTTCGGCGATCGCCGCGTTGACCTCGGCGAGGCTGTGGAAGATGCGGTGGCGCAGCCGCCCAAGCAGCCAGCGCTCGACCATGAGGACCGCCTGCTCGACCTTCGCCTTGTCCCTCGGCCGTCGCGGTCTGGCCGGCAGAATGGCGATGCCGTAATGCGCCGCCATGTCGGCGTAGCTGCGGTTGATCTGCGGATCGTAGAGGCAGGCCTTGATCACTGCGGTTTTGGTGTTGTCCGGCACCAGCAGCGCCGGCACGCCACCGATCGCCTCGAAGGCGCCGACGTGGCCGCCGATCCAGTCGGCGAGCCCCTGCGTCCAGGTCGCCTGCGCGTAGGTGAAGCTCGATGCGCCGAGCACCGCGACGAAAATTTGCGCGGTGCGCCGCTCGCCGGTCAGCCGGTCGATCACGACCGGCACGCCGTCGCCGGCATAGTCGACGAACAGCTTGTCGCCGGCTGCATGCGACTGGCGCATCGTGACCGACAGCCGGCCTTCCCAGGTGCGGTAGAGTTCGCAGAAACGCGAATAGCGATACCCGCCGGGTTCGCCCGCGATGTACTCCTCCCACAGGATCGACAGCGTCACGTGCTTGCGCCGCAGCTCGCGGTGCACCGCCGCCCAGTCCGGCTCGGATTGCCGGCGATGGCCCCGCCGGGTGCCAGAACCGGCGCCGCCCCCCGCGAACAGCCGGGCCTCCAGGACAGGATCCGTCAGGTCATCGCTCAACGGCCAGGTCAAGCCCGCCGCCTCGAACCGGCGGATCGTCAAACGCACCGTCGACGGCGCCGTTCCCAACCGCCGCGCAATCTCACGGGTCGGCATCCCGGCCGACTTCAATCTGATCACATCGCGCACATGGCGCATCGCAAACCTCTCCGTCGGCATCCAGGTCCCCTTCGCAAAGCCGAAAGGCGGGACCGTAGCGGAGCCAGAAGAGGCCTCGTCACCCCCGGGCGACATCATCCCGGAATGGTGGGCGAGATCATCTCGGAATGGCGGGCGAGATCAAATCGGAACGGTGGGCGACATCATTCCGGAATGGTGGGCGACATCGAGCGGAATCAGCACGCTAGTGGTTCATCACAGTGATTTTGACGTTTTGATACCGAGCCATTCGAGGATCGGCAAGTTTTCGGGTGGCAGGAGAATCTCGATGCTTCGGGGAACGCCGGGCTGACGGCGAATGAAACCGTTTCGTTCGAGGGTGACGATCATTTGGTGGACTGACGGCGGGCTGACGCGGAAATGGCGCTGAATGTCGGCTTCGGCGGGCGGCTGTCCGAACATGTACGAATAGGTATGGATGAAAGCGAGGTAGTGACCCTGCTTCTCGGTTAAGCGCGCGCCTGATTTTTGACTCATGGATCGATTCGTCCCGGCCTCCGACAAGGAGGCAAAGCATGAATGTACGTTATCGGGTCGAATTGAGCCAAGCCGAGCGCGACGAACTGACGGCGATGCTCGGCGGCGGCAAGCACGCCGCCCGCAAGCTCAAGCGGGCGCAGATTTTGCTGGCGGCCGATAGGGGCCGCAGCGACGAGGAGATTGCCCGGACCGTGAGTGTCAGCCTTTCCACCGTCAGCCGGACCAAGCGCCGCTTCGTGGAAGGCAATCTGGAGCGGGCCTTGAGTGAGGAGCCGCGTCCGGGCGCAGAGCGCAAGCTGACCGGAAAGGAGGAGGCCCTGCTGGTGGCGACGGCATGCGCCAAGCCGCCTGCCGGCCGCAAACGCTGGACGCTGACGCTGCTGGCCGACACGATGGTCAAGCTCACCGATCACGACAGCCTGTCGGGCGAGACCGTGCGTCGCCGGCTGGCCGAGAACGACCTCAAACCATGGCGCAGGGACATGTGGTGCATTCCCCATGTCGACGGCGAATACGTCGCCCGCATGGAGGACGTGCTCGATCTCTACGCCGAGACGCCGGATCCCGCCCGGCCGCTGGTCTGCTTCGACGAGACCCCCGTCCAGCTGATCGGCGAGGTGCGCCAGCCGGTTCCGGCCCAACCGGGACAGCGCGAGCGCTACGATTACGAGTATCGCCGCAACGGCACCGTCAATCTCTTCGTCACCTTCGATCCGTATCGGGGCTGGCGCAACGTCAAGCTCACCGACCGCCGCGCCGCCGTGGACTACGCCCACTGCATGCGTGAGCTCGTCGACGTCCATTATCCCGACGCCGCCTGCATCCGTGTCGTGCAGGACAATTTGTCGATCCATAAGCCTGGGGCGCTGTATGAGGCCTTCGCGCCCGCCGAGGCCCGACGCATCCTGTGCCGCCTCGAATTCCACTACACCCCGAAGCACGCCAGTTGGCTCAACATGGTTGAGTGCGAGATCAGCGTGCTTCAGCGCCAGTGTCTCGGCCGCCGCATCGACGACCCCAAAAGGCTCCGAAATGAGATCACAGCATGGCAACGGCGGCGAAATAAAACCCGAGCCCGAATCAAATGGATGTTCACAACCGACAAAGCCCGCGCCAAACTCGGCCGCGCCTATCCAGCCACCGCCAAAGAGTCAAAATCACTGTGGTAGACCACTAGTGCCTCCGCCGCACGACCGCGGCTGAGGATAACGAAGTCGTCGGCATAGGAGACGACGTGAGCCTGGAAGCTCTCGCCGCAGCCAGTCAAACGCCAATGCTTCAGGAACCGGTTCATGTAGATGTTGGCCAGCAGTGGACTTGCGACACCGCCTTGCGGCGTGCCACGCGTGTTTCGCTTGCCGCCACTCATACTCCGGGCTCCGTCCGCGTCCCGTTCCTCGATCGGCGCCCTCAGCCACATCTTGATGAGGCACAGGACGTTTCGATCCACCACACGCCGGGCTACTGACTTCATCAGCTCGGAATGCGGTATCGTATCGAAGTACTTGGACAAATCAGCATCAACTACGTCGGCATAGCCCCGGCATAAATGCCGGTGCACTTCCTTGACCGCGTCCACCGCCCCGCGAGCGGGCCGGTAGCCGTAGGCATTGTCCTCGAAGTCAGCCTCGAAGATCGGTTCGATCACGATCTTGGCGGCAGTCTGAATCACACGATCACGAATGGTCGGAATGCCGAGCGGACGCTCGCCACCATTCGCTTTCGGGATCATCACCCGCCGCACCGGATCAGGTCGGTACGTCTTCGAGACCAGTTCCGCGCGCAAGCCCGCCAACCATGCTTCCAGGCCCTGCTTCTCGATCTGAGCAAACGTCATCCCGTCCACACCTGGTGCACCCGCATTAACGCGGGCAAGCCGATAGGCGTGGTCTAGGATGTCCTCGCGACAGATCTTGTCGTAGAGCAGATAGAAGCGGAAGGTGGGCTCCGCCTTCGCTTTGCAGTAGAGCTTTCTCTGAAGGCTCCGGATCTTATCAGGCGTTGTCAGGCTCATCACCAATCACCTTCACCTCACCATCTTCAAAAGCGCACCAGAAGTCGGGGCCCTTTGCTCCACCGGCATTACCCGGCATCAACGCTCCTATGGCCCCGTCCGACTCCCGCCGTGACCACCGCCTGATGCGATGCTGAGGCCGCTACCCTCGTCCGCGACGGGTCTCCCCCTGTAACTGCGAACTACCCTTCCGACGTGCCGTGCCCACTACCCCGGCGGATCGCGTGGGTGCGCGTGTCGATTGCTTCCCCACACGTGCGGCCTTCCCCAAATGACCGGAGGGTCGGCATCCGCATTAGAACTTTCGAGGCCTGCTCGGGCTTCACTTTTGTTACGGCCCATCAGATCGCTCAGCAGCCCACGGCTGCCTTCGTCGCAGGGCTCCGACCCAGCCAGTTACCCGGCCGAGCCGCCTGCCAGCTTCCGGACCAATCGACAATTATCCGGGTGAGTTCCTCCCTCACTGGTAGTTCGCGCCCTCGGGGCGCACGGTCATTAGCGTCGGATTTACCGCTGCTACCATGACTTCCGGTTAGCTCCCGTGAGCAGCAGCAGGCGGATCATGCCGTTCATGTTGCCTGCCGCGACCTAGAAGCACGCCTCGCCCCTAAAGCGGGGCGAGGCGGCTTGAACTCATGTACCTTCGAATTTGAACGACACGTTCAGTTTTGCGCGATAGGCCTCGACTTTGCCTTTGGCGTCCAGCTGGATGTCGAGTTTGACGACCTCTGCAACACGAAGATCCCGGACGGATTTTGCTGCTTGCTCGACCGCGTTAGCAGCGGCCTATTCCGAGGATTCGCTGCTTGTACCGATCAGCTCAATGACCTTGTAGACGCTCTCAGGCATGTCGCCCTCCTGTTCGGCATGAAGCAGGGTGCAGGTGCTCCCTGCTGCGATCGAGCCTAGCACCATGATTTCGGTGCTGAAAGGATGCAGCGCAGCAGCCGGCGGCGGGCCGCAGAGCTGGCTCGCACGGCGCCGCCTCGCTGCCGGTTGCGGGAACGAAGAATCGAGAAGGCCAAGTCGCTGCTTGCGGACGCGAAACTGTACCTGACGGAAATCGCGACAACGGCCGATTTTGGCGACCAGAGCCACTTCTCCCGCGCGTTTGTGTAAGACGAGCAGCTCGCGCAGCCCATCCTGCGGAAGAAATGCCAGCGACATCGGGATGCCCGCGCGCGGCCCACCCGATCACGAGCTTTTTAATCCGTCGTTACCGCTCGTACAGCTTCAAAGTCGGAGTCGAAAACACCAGGTAAAAATGACATGATTATCGTCATCTCATGACGGACCGGCAGCGTTTCGAGCTTGGCATGGGCGAAGTTATTCGATTTGTCTCAAAGTCTGAGCGCGAGCCCGTTCGCCTGATTCGAGAGGCGCGTGCGATCTATGAGAGCATCTTCCCGCCGGCTGATCCCCTTGGCGAGCTACAGGACAAGACATCGACAAGTCATACGGTCGGCGACGGCAACGTCCATCGCACCGACGGGGGGGGGGGCCTGTCGTGATCACAATTATCGCCGTGCTCTGCAGTCTCGCCTCTCCGGCAAATTGCCACGAGCAGACCGTCACCACCTCTGACTTCGCTGACGTCTCGATGCGGTCCTGCCTGATGGGCGCGCCGCAAATCGCCGAGTGGATGAACCAGCATCCGGCTGAGCGCCTGGCGGCATGGCGTTGCGTGATTGGTAAACAGAACGGCAAGGGAGCTTAGGAAAGGAGCTTTTCCGGGCGCTTGGAACTGTCCGATAGGAATGGCGGCGAGCGTTGACGAAGAGGGTTCGACGGCACCCAAGCCGAAGCTATCGTCCGCGGATCGATCGCTTCGGGACATACAGTGTCGATGAAGCGGCCAAGACGGTCAACATGCAGCCCGATGGCACGACGCTGACAAGCCTCCTTGGAGGGAGCCACATCGACTCAATCAGCACGGACGAAATGCACTACGGCAATCCAACTGCCGTGGGAGGAGGTAGCGCAGGTAAGATAGAGGTGGCGTGGAAGCGCGCACAAACACTCGAACCAATAGGCTATCTCGGGGGTCGCGCGTCCGACGCCTCAGCTTCGCGATACAGGAAGCGTTCCCGATGTCCGTGTTGGGTCAATCGCGCCATTCTAACGAGGGCTGACCACTTCCGGTTCACCTCTGACAACAGACTGTGAATCGGCGTGGGGTCCGGGCACCGATATGCGTGTTAAGCCGCTGACATCGTTGGTGTGAGCGGGGTCACTCGATGGCGCCGATCCACATCCTGTGTCACGGACCTGGACAAAACGCGACCAAATCGGCGCGAATGACCGACGCCGGAAGTCTCAGCTCCGCCGGTCGGCTGGATACGTCGAAATCGATTCTGGGTGGGGCTAGCTGGCCATCGCGTTCTTGAAGCCTTCTTTCTTGAAGCCGTTCCTCAGCGCGAGGATCGTTGATGCAATCTCGCTCTCGGGGACCGGACGACTGAACAGGAATCCCTGGGCCTCGTTGCAGCCCTCGGCCCTCATGTGGTTCAACTGTTCAATCGTCTCGACTCCCTCGGCTATTGTTGTCATGCCGAGGTTTCTTCCGAGATTGATCACGGCGCGGACAATTGATTTCGATCCATGGGTCGCCGTTGCGTCGCGGACGAACGATTGATCAATCTTGAGCTTGTCAAACGGGAAGCTCCGCAGATAGCTCAGGGAGGAATATCCGGTGCCGAAATCGTCCAATGCGATACGCACGCCTTGTGCCTTCAGCTGGTGTAGCATTGCGATCGTTTCGGTGCTGTTTGCAAGAAGAACCGATTCGGTGATCTCGAGCTCAAGGCGATGCGGGGACAATTTTGATGCCGCGAGCGCGCGGCCAACGACTTCGACGAGCCCTTGGTCGCGGAATTGGACCGCGGAGACATTGACCGCAATCTTCATCTCGCCCGGCCACAAGGCAGCCTGCTCGCAGGCACGATTGAGCACCCACTCTCCCAGTGGAGTAATGAGACCGATTTCCTCCGTGATCGGAATGAACTGATCGGGTGGAACCAGTCCGCGCTTTGGATGATTCCAGCGCAGCAGGGCTTCGAAGCCGCAGATACGGTCCCGATGCAGGTCATAAAGCGGCTGGTAGAACAGCGCAAACTCGTCCCTGCTCATTGCCTCGCGAAGGTCAAGCTCGAGCGACCGCCGGGTTTGCAGGGTCACATCCATTGCGGGCTCGAAGAACCGCCAGGTCCCCCTGCCTTCCATCTTGGCTTGGTACAACGCTACGTCGGCATTTTTCAGCAGCTTTTCTCCCGTCATGCCATCGCCCGGCGCCAGCGAGATTCCGACGCTGCATCCGACGACGACGCGATGCCCACTCAGTTCATAGGGGGCTCCGATGCGCTCCACGATGCGGCGAGCGAGACGTTCGCTGTCTTCGCTACTGTCGATGCCACATTGCACCACCGCAAATTCATCGCCACCCAGACGAGCGACCGTATCAACCTCCCGAATGCACGCGTTCAGCCGATCGGCGACTGCGCATAGCAGTTCATCGCCCACCGGATGCCCAAGCGTATCGTTCACCTGCTTGAAGTTATCGAGGTCCATACAGAGTACCGCAAAGCCACAGCCCCGGCCGGCCTGAGCAACCGCCTGTTCGATGCGTTCCGCCAGCACTGTTCGATTGGCTAGCCTGGTGAGGGCATCATGCCGGGCCATGAACGCGATTTGCGATTCGGCGCGTTGCTGCTCGGTCACGTCTTCGCAGGTGACGAGCCAACCGCCGTCGGAAGTCGATCGTTGGGCGATCGAGATGATTCGCCCGTCGTTGAGGTGCTGGAGATATGTGCCGTCCTTCTGCTGGGACATCGGCCGCTCCCGCTCTGCCAGCAGATCGGCCACGGTCCGGTTGCCGTGATTTCCGGCGGCAACGCTCAATTTGAGGATGTCTTCCGACGTCATCCCCGGCACAACAAGCTCGGGCGAAATATCGAATATCTCACAGAAACGGCGGTTGACGACCTGCAGCCGCCCTTCCGTGTCGTAAAGGCAGAGCCCCTGGGACATGTGCGTGAGCGCCGCATCAAGCCTCAGATTGGTGGCATGCAGCTCCGCTTTCTGCTGCTTCAGGGCGGTGATGTCGCTGTAGACGAGGATGACGCCGCCCTCCTGCGTCTGACTCCGGCTGACGCGCAACCATCGTCCGTCGGAAAGCCGGGCTTCGCTGGCGAATCCATCGATCTCACCAGGGGCGTCCGCCGCTGCCGGTTCTGCCCCTTCGAGCCGAGAACCCGAGTACACGAGCTGCGGGGAATGGCGCATGAATTCGCTCGCTCGCGAGTTGGCCAAGGCGATCCGACCGTCCGCATCCAGCAGCACGACGCCTTCACGCGAGCTTTCGAGCGCGTCGGAAAGCCTTGCTTGCGCCGACCGCCGCTGCGAGACCTCCCGATTGACCATCGTCCTGATGTTGTCTCGCATGGTTTCCATAGCGGTCAGAAGCGTTCCCAGTTCGTCGCCGCCGCCCTCGGGAATGTTTGCGTTCAAGTCACCGTCGGCGATCCTCCTCGCCGCCTTGGACGCGATGGCGACGGGTCCGATGATGCGGCGCGCCAGCAACCAGGAAAACACCGCGGACAGAAGCAGAGCAATGGTCAGCCCCGCGATGTTGAGCTGCAAATCCCTCCTTATCGTCGAGAGCGCACGCTGTCGGAACAGAAAGCCGTCACCCGCCGTATAGTTGACGAGCAGTTCAACCTGCTGGCTGACGATCTTGGCGTACCGATCGACGTTGCCGGCCAAGGAGCTCGGTACCTGCGGCTGGAACCCGGCGTTGTTCTCCAGGGACGATCCGACGGCGCGACGATGAAGCTCCATCCAGGCGTCGGCGGCCTCCTGGACCTTGGCGGCAGCGTTGGCCGCTCGAGACGATTGCGATCGCTGAGCCGCGATCGTCAGGTCTTCCGAGAGCGCCTTCGCAAGCCCTTCAATCTGGCTATCGAGATTGGCCCAGGTTGCTGGATCCGTGGTCATCAGGCGTTGTGACGATGACACGCGCATTGCGGCGAAGTCGGCGCCGGCCGCACGAGCGTAGTTGATCGACATCAGCGATTCGTCGAAGGTTTTGGCGACCAGATCACCCGCATGGTGGATTCCAAGAATGGAATACCCCCCGAGGGCCACCGCAATGGCGCTCATCGCGAGGCAGAAGATCAGAATCTGGGTGCGAATTGATCCCTTTGTCAGGGCGAGGCGCGATAAACGTCCCGACACAAGCCGAAACGCAGCGACACTTCCCATTTTCGGGTTGATGAGAAGGCCCATGTCCGCGTTTCGCCGTGGTACATATACTCAAGCCGCGCGGAACGCCTGGCGCGTCGGCAATACTTTCTGTTTAAATTGCTTTAGTAGTGACCGGAACTCATGCTGAAATCGTTAAGATCAACCGGCGATAATCACTGTGGCGGGTAATCCAGGAAACACCATTTGGGCTGTAGAATGTCCGATGTTCGGCGTTGAAGCAGGGTAAAGATGCAATTGGGCTTGTTACGCGCCAAGCGCCTTGGCCGGTTCGGCCGTGTGCAGATTGCGGCTGCGATCGTCGCGGGAGCGCTTGCAGGAGCCGCCCTCGGCGCAAGTCCGTATTCCATTTCGCAGAAGGATCAGGCATTCAGGCCGGCGGAGATTTCGATCAAGCGCGGCGAAGCTTTACGATTTGTTAACGATGACGGCGAACTTCTGCATCACGCCTATTTGAGCTCGGACACGTTCAGTTTCGATTCCGGGGATCAGCAACCGGGCAGCAAGTTTGACGTCGTCTTTTCCGTGCCCGGCGACTACACGGTGTTGTGCGGCATTCATCCGAAGATGAAGCTGGCGGTCCACGTTGCCAAGTAGCGCGCTTCAAGTGACGGTTTCGAGCGGCGCTACAATATCGACGTCGTGAAAATCACGGCGTGGCCAACATAGTAGGCGAACAGCGTCGCGGTCAGCGCTGCGCAGAGCCCAATGGGCGCGAGCCAGGCCGCACGACGATCTCGCTCATAAACCTTGTTGTCGCAGACGATCGCGAACAGGACAGCGATGATCGCTGAGTGTCCGATGGTGTCAATCTTTCCGAATTCGAAGCAGGCACTGATGAACATCCCGGCAAGCACCACAGCCGCGCAGCGCCGGATCAGCGGCGTCCAGAGCAGGGCAAAGGCGAGCGTGAACTCCACCATGCCCGCGGCGCGCATGTAGAACTCATTGTCGAAGCCGAGGGTGATGGCGGCGTGCTCGATGAGAAGCGGGAAGCTCCATTCCGGGTAGGCCCATTTTTCGATCGAGGCCCACATCAATGTCACGGCGGCTGTATACCGAACGACGTCGAGTGGCCGAATTCCGAGGAGATCCTTCCGCAGTCCCACCAGCCCAAGGTAGGCGGCTATGCCAAGAAAAATCGGGTAGTCGGCCAAGTGAAAGGCGCCGTAACTGTACACGGCAATCCCGAACAACACCGCCATCCCCGCCGCCGACACCGGCAGCGTCCGTCGCCACAACATGCCTGCGACGACCGCGAGCTGCAACGCGCCCACCAGGGCCGACGTCGTCTTCAGCTCAGGGGTCAGCAGGATCCCGCCAACGGCCCAGATCGAGATGAAGAAGAATCCGCAGGCGGCGCGGATCATCTCCTCGGTGCGCAGCCGCAACGGGTTGGTGACGCGGTCGAGGGTGCGGATCGTCGCCTCACCCAGAGAGGTATGCTCGATCACGCAACCTGCAAAAAGCCAGAAAACGGCAATGCCGAGAAGCAGTTCGAAATCCAGACACAGAACGTTTTCAAGTCCCCGGGGTTGCCCGGCCACATCATAGGCACAGAACCATTTGACATGCGCCTCGGCATCCCGTGCCGCCACGACGCAAAACAGGATGCCCGCGATGCACTTAGCGAAGAAGGAGCTTCCAAGGGATGCCGAAATAGCGTTACGCCCCCGCCCACTGAACATCGCACAACCGTCCACCTTAACGATTTGTTCATCTTACCTTAAATTTTAGTGTTTTTCGCTAGCCAACGTCCCCTGGTTGCTTCGTGGTTAACGTCAGCGGGGCGCGGGCGGGCACCATCTTTTCCGCCGATTGGGTCAGATTTTAGCTAATTCCGGCACGGAGGCTCAATTCCACCTGTCGTAGTGAAATCCCGGACAGGGTCGGATTGGGAGCCGGTAGATGTTCGGAGCGTTGAGCGTCGTGTGTGTCGGGATGGGCTCGGTGCTTGCCTATGGAGCCAGGTGGTGCCGGTCGCGGACCGAGATCCTGGAGACCGGCGCGGGGTGGCTTCTGGTCGCCGGTCTTGGCCTTTTGGGATCGGCACTGCCCCACGTGTCCTGACAGGCGTCCGAGCGCGAGCCGATCAGGTACGCCCGATTATCGCGGCAACCTCGGTGCAACGGAAGTCGGCGAAGATGCGGTGAGGGTTTGAAGGAAGGCAATCAGGTCCTTCTTCTCGCTCGCGGTCAGAGACAAAGGCTTAATCTGCGGCGATCGGCTCGGACGGTCAATTCCGCCCGTGTTGTAAAGCTCGATGACATCTTCCAGGGTCGCGACCGATCCGTCGTGCATGTAGGGCCCGCGGCGCGCGACGTCCCGCAATGTCGGCGTCTTGAATGCGTAGCGCAGCTTCGCCGAGGTCGGAAACAATCGACCACGCCCAATATCATTGTCCTTGGCGGTTCCAATGTCCTGAAAGGACCCGTCCGAGAAGGAAGGTCCGCTGTGGCACGACGAGCACCGCGCCTTGCCGTTGAAGAGCTGAAAGCCGTGCTTTGCCGCCGCGCTGATCGCGGCGTCGTCTCCCCCGATCCACCGGTCGAACGGCGCCTCGCCCGCAACGATAGAGCGCTCGAAGGTCGCCAGGGCCGCTTCGATTCTGGGCCGCGTGATCGCGCCCTCTCCAAATGCATGGGCGAACGCATCAACGTAAGCCGGGATTGCCGAGAGACGTGCGATTAATTCCGGCTCGGAAAGATTCATGTTCGCCGGATTCTTGATCGGCCCGAATGCTACGGATTCGAGGTCCCTGAACTTCCCGTCCCACCCAAGCGGCTGGGTGAAAGCCACGTCGATTAGCGTCGGTGCACGGATCGGCAGGCCCTTCGGATCCTCACCGATTGCGCGCGGAAGCCCGTCAGCCCATGACAGGGATGGATTGTGGCAGCTGGCGCAGGAGCGGGTCTTGGATCCCGAAAGCAGCGGATCGAAAAACAAACTCGCTCCGAGCGCGGATTTTGCTTCGGAGTGAGGGTTGCTGCTTGGGAAAGGAATGACGGCCGACCGACGATAGCCGGCGCGGATCGTCTCCAGGCCGTCGGGCGCTTTCGTCGCGTTCAAGGCAAGCGGCAACCCTACGAGCAAAAATGCCGCGAGCACGGTCAGACTGACCCAAATCCTCATCGGGGTCCTCGAACGATATCCTGCCCGGTATATGCCCCAAGCATGTTCAAGGAAGGTTTAACAAAGGGTTGCGGGCAACTACGGATACCCGCGGCGTCCGCCTCGGTCACGCTCATCGACGTCTTCAGGATCGATAGCGGGAAGATGCAAAGACAACGAGGCGAAACAATAATTCGCCGCAATTTCAGCAAGACCATGCTAGCCGGAGAAATTGCAGAGGCACAATTGCGCAGGTCTCAGGACCTAAAATCTTGCCGCCCCTTGTAACTTGTTCTTATGGGCGTATACGCATGATTAGCACTCGCATATTGTGACTGCCAATCCAAAAACAACACGCAAACAAGGAGGATCGCATGAAATTCCGTCCGCTTCACGACCGCGTCGTGGTCAAGCGTATCGACGCCGAAGAGAAGACTACTGGCGGCATCATCATTCCGGACAGTGCCAAGGAAAAGCCCTCGCAGGGCGAAATCACCGCCGTTGGCCCGGGTGGCCGCGACGAAGCTGGCAAGCTGATCCCGATCGACCTCAAGGTCGGTGACCGCGTGCTGTTCGGCAAGTGGTCCGGCACCGAGGTCAAGATCGACAATGAAGACCTGTTGATCATGAAGGAAAGCGACATCATGGGTGTCCTCACTGACATCCCCGCCGCGAAGAAGAAGGCCGCTTAAGCGCCGTCTCCCTAAAATGATCTCACAAGGATAAGCAAGCATGGCTAGTAAAGAAGTTAAATTCGGCGTTGAAGCGCGGGACAAAATGTTGCGCGGCGTCGACATTCTGAACAACGCGGTAAAAGTCACGCTCGGCCCCAAGGGCCGCAACGTCGTGCTCGAAAAGTCGTTCGGCGCTCCCCGCATCACCAAGGACGGCGTCACCGTCGCCAAGGAAATCGAGCTTGAGGACAAGTTCGAAAACATGGGCGCCCAGATGGTGCGCGAAGTCGCCTCCAAGTCGGCCGACGCTGCCGGCGACGGCACCACCACCGCGACCGTGCTGGCTGCGGCCATCATTAGGGAGGGTGCCAAGTCGGTTGCCGCCGGGATGAACCCGATGGATCTGAAGCGCGGTATCGACCTGGCAGTGGATGCCGTGGTCGCGGATCTCGTCAAGAACTCCAAGAAGGTCACCTCGAACGAGGAAATCGCCCAGGTTGGCACCATTTCCGCCAACGGCGACGCCGAAATCGGGAAGTTCCTCGCAGACGCGATGAAAAAGGTCGGCAACGAGGGCGTCATCACTGTTGAAGAAGCTAAGTCGCTCGAAACCGAGCTTGAAGTCGTCGAAGGCATGCAATTCGACCGCGGCTATATCTCGCCTTACTTCGTCACTAACGCCGACAAGATGCGCGTGGAAATGGAAGATGCCTACGTTCTCATCAACGAGAAGAAGCTCTCCTCGCTGAATGAGCTGCTCCCGCTGCTCGAAGCTGTCGTGCAGAGCGGCAAGCCGCTGGTCATCATCGCAGAAGACGTCGAAGGCGAGGCGCTTGCCACCCTCGTCGTCAACCGCCTGCGCGGCGGCCTGAAGGTTGCAGCCGTCAAGGCGCCCGGCTTCGGCGATCGCCGCAAAGCGATGCTGCAAGACATCGCGGTTCTGACCGGCGGTCAGGCGATCTCGGAAGATCTCGGCATCAAGATGGAGAACGTAACGCTCGCCATGCTCGGTCGCGCCAAGAAGGTGATGATCGACAAGGAAAATACCACGATCGTCAGCGGCGCCGGCAAGAAGACCGACATCGAAGCACGCGTCAATCAGATCAAGGCGCAGATCGAGGAAACCACCTCGGACTACGACCGTGAGAAGCTGCAGGAGCGTCTCGCCAAGCTCGCAGGCGGCGTCGCGGTGATCCGCGTCGGCGGCGCTACCGAGGTTGAGGTGAAGGAGCGCAAGGATCGCGTGGATGATGCGATGCATGCGACCCGTGCGGCTGTCGAGGAAGGCATCGTCCCGGGCGGCGGCGTCGCCCTGCTCCGTGCCTCCGAGCAGCTCAAGGGCCTGCGTACCAAGAACGACGACCAGAAGACCGGCGTCGAGATCGTGCGCAAGGCGTTGTCGGCTCCCGCGCGCCAGATCGCGATCAACGCTGGTGAAGACGGTTCGGTGATCGTCGGCAAGATCCTGGAGAACAAGGCCTACGCTTACGGCTTCGACTCGCAGACCGGCGAATACGTCAACCTTATCTCCAAGGGCATCATCGATCCGACCAAGGTGGTTCGTGCGGCGATTCAAAACGCGGCTTCTGTGGCAGCGCTCCTGATCACCACCGAAGCCATGGTAGCTGAACTGCCGAAGAAGAACGCTGGCGGCGGCGGCATGCCTCCGGGTGGCGGCGGCATGGGCGGTATGGACTTCTAAGTCCAAGCCTTGAGGCTCGATCAAAACAACAAAGGCTCGGCAACAATGCCGGGCCTTTACGTTGCGTTCGACCGTTTGGAAATAACTCGATCTCCCTGCAGTAGACGACCAGGTGCTATCGCTTTTTCTTTTTCGCAAAAATGTCGTTCCAGTTATCCTTGTATGCTTTAGATACTGCCTTCTGACCCTCGCCCATACCTTGGTTGCGTGCCGGAGCGTCCGGTGAGCTTTCAGTCTTAGAGGACGAATCTGGCTTGTTCTCAATCTTGCTAGTGGAATCTTTTTTCGCTTCTACAGCCTTATTCTCGGCGATCGTTTTTTTGGCCGGAGGGTCTTTGGCCTTATCAACTGACATTCGATTTCCTTATGGGCGCATTTTGCTCACTTGCGGGACAGTTTGACAAAGTCGGACAGTGTCCACTCGTCAGCATTCCCCTAGTGGTCTACCACAGTGATTTTGACTCTTTGGCGGTGGCTGGATAGGCGCGGCCGAGTTTGGCGCGGGCTTTGTCGGTTGTGAACATCCATTTGATTCGGGCTCGGGTTTTATTTCGCCGCCGTTGCCATGCTGTGATCTCATTTCGGAGCCTTTTGGGGTCGTCGATGCGGCGGCCGAGACACTGGCGCTGAAGCACGCTGATCTCGCACTCAACCATGTTGAGCCAACTGGCGTGCTTCGGGGTGTAGTGGAATTCGAGGCGGCACAGGATGCGTCGGGCCTCGGCGGGCGCGAAGGCCTCATACAGCGCCCCAGGCTTATGGATCGACAAATTGTCCTGCACGACACGGATGCAGGCGGCGTCGGGATAATGGACGTCGACGAGCTCACGCATGCAGTGGGCGTAGTCCACGGCGGCGCGGCGGTCGGTGAGCTTGACGTTGCGCCAGCCCCGATACGGATCGAAGGTGACGAAGAGATTGACGGTGCCGTTGCGGCGATACTCGTAATCGTAGCGCTCGCGCTGTCCCGGTTGGGCCGGAACCGGCTGGCGCACCTCGCCGATCAGCTGGACGGGGTCTCGTCGAAGCAGACCAGCGGCCGGGCGGGATCCGGCGTCTCGGCGTAGAGATCGAGCACGTCCTCCATGCGGGCGACGTATTCGCCGTCGACATGGGGAATGCACCACATGTCCCTGCGCCATGGTTTGAGGTCGTTCTCGGCCAGCCGGCGACGCACGGTCTCGCCCGACAGGCTGTCGTGATCGGTGAGCTTGACCATCGTGTCGGCCAGCAGCGTCAGCGTCCAGCGTTTGCGGCCGGCAGGCGGCTTGGCGCATGCCGTCGCCACCAGCAGGGCCTCCTCCTTTCCGGTCAGCTTGCGCTCTGCGCCCGGACGCGGCTCCTCACTCAAGGCCCGCTCCAGATTGCCTTCCACGAAGCGGCGCTTGGTCCGGCTGACGGTGGAAAGGCTGACACTCACGGTCCGGGCAATCTCCTCGTCGCTGCGGCCCCTATCGGCCGCCAGCAAAATCTGCGCCCGCTTGAGCTTGCGGGCGGCGTGCTTGCCGCCGCCGAGCATCGCCGTCAGTTCGTCGCGCTCGGCTTGGCTCAATTCGACCCGATAACGTACATTCATGCTTTGCCTCCTTGTCGGAGGCCGGGACGAATCGATCCATGAGTCAAAAATCAGGCGCGCGCTTAACCGAGAAGCAGGGTCACTACCTCGCTTTCATCCATACCTATTCGTACATGTTCGGACAGCCGCCCGCCGAAGCCGACATTCAGCGCCATTTCCGCGTCAGCCCGCCGTCAGTCCACCAAATGATCGTCACCCTCGAACGAAACGGTTTCATTCGCCGTCAGCCCGGCGTTCCCCGAAGCATCGAGATTCTCCTGCCACCCGAAAACTTGCCGATCCTCGAATGGCTCGGTATCAAAACGTCAAAATCACTGTGATGAACCACTAGTGTAGGATATATTCAAATCAAAGTCGCTCAACGTTACCCCAGTCGGCGAAATGAAGCCTTAGCCCCTGGGAGTGGTAATAGCGCGATTGCGGCGCGTCGGTTGCGGCGTCCATGGAGGCTACTTAAAGGCCGCTATCCGGCAGGTCCAGGACTGTGCTCACGCTATGACGACGGGCGGGGCGGTTGGAGTCGGATCGGGCGCGGAGCCCCTCAGACCGAGATGTGCGCCCGCTGCGCGAGACCGTGGCCGAAGGAGATGCTCTCGCCCGGCAATTCGTAGATCACGACGAGAAGATCGTCCGGCCGCAGGCCGACCTTCTCCACGGCCAGCCGGTTGAGCGCAGCGAGCAGCGCCAGGCGCTTCTCCTTCGGACGACCCGAGATGAAGGTCAGTTCGAGCAAGACGAGCCGCTCGCTGTAGGTGCAGCCGACGAAGGCGGGGTGTGCACGAACCGTCCCTTGGGGGGCACATATGTGACGCGGAAGTAATCCTCGGGTGGAACCGAAAGGACTTCCGCCAGGGCGGCCTGCACGGCCAATCCGATCGCGGAAAGCTCGCGATCGTCAAACGCACCTTCGTGAACATGAATCTTGGCTACCGGCATTTCAAAACCCTCCTTCGGTTACGGGAATGTCCCAGAATTTGCCGACGAGACCGACTCTGCGGAAGATCTCGCCGGCTTCGCGCACGGTCCACTTTCGCCAGTCCGGATCGGCATGACGCGCGTACCACTCCCTTCCGAGATCCATGACCTGCGCTATCGGCGCCACGGCCCCCATCGGAATGCCGTGGCGGTCGCTCCAGGTCTGGACGTCGTCGGGACTGCGGAAAGGCAGGACGGTCGCGCAGAAATGGTGGACGCAGGCCCAGGCGTTCCGCGGCGGCACCGCGAAATGGACCCACAGATCGGATTCGCGCACCCTGCCCTTCTCGACATGGATGTCTACGTCCTCGCCCTCGCCGCCGATCCGCGTGTGAATGGTGCTGTCGCCGCCGACGAGCGTGGCAACCCCGCAGGCGCACCACATGCATGTCGCCCACCATCCCCGGTCGCCACTCTCGACCCACGTCGCGGTCGGAGAGGCGGAGAATGGATGGATCACCCATGGCTCGCAGACATGCGTGTGCAGGACGACGCCGTGCGAGCCGGCGAGGCTTCGCAGAGCGCACCGGACGTCTTCGACCGCAACGCCGAGCCGCTCAGCGACCTCGCCCGAATTCGGAATGCGCCCGGTCGCCAGCAGCGGCTCCACGTATCGATAGTGGACTGCAGTTTCGATATCGGCAGTCACCCTTCTTCTCTCACGCCGCAACGACAGTCGGGGAAGCCTTGATCGCCTTGACCAACTCGGCGGTCGTCAGGATCTCATGCGCATAGGTCGGGCCGTCGATATTGAGGGCGGCGTGATAGGCTTCCGGCGACCTCGCCGCGGTGCCATCGCGCACGAGCGTGACGTGGAAGCCGAGCTCCATTCCGATGCGCGCGGTCGCCTCGATGCACGTGTTGGCGAGCAGACCCACGCAGATGATCTTTTCCTTGCCGTAGCGCTTGAGCCGGTGCTCGAGGTCGGTGTTCGGAAAGCCGCTCGACGCCCAATGCTCCGTGACGACGATGTCGCCCTCCTGGACTTGGAAATCATCGTGAAAGGTACCGCCCCATGTGCCCTTCGCAAAAGCCTGACGCTCGCCGGCGCCGAGTTGATAGGGCGACGGATACTTCCAGTTCACGTAATCGCCTGGTTCCCAGCGGTGATGCGGTACGTGATAGACCTTGATGCCGGCCTCGCGGGCCGTCCGCACGATGGTGCGCAGGTTGTCGAGTAGATTGACCTCCTCCGCCATGTCCTTGACCCAGGGCCAGAGTTTGCCGCCTTCGCTCAAGAAATCGTTGTAGAAATCGATGCAAAGAAGCGCCGTGATCTTTGGGTCGTAGGTCGCCGTCATAGTATGTTCCTTCGTTGAACGGAGACGTCTAAGGCTTCCAAACCAATAGATAACGTATATAATCTATTTCGACCAGTCATGATTGTTTGCAAGGCGGAGGGTTTCTTCGACCACCGGCGCCTACGTACGGGTCACGAATCTCGATAGAGTTGGGAAAGGAACATCGACCATGGGTCGCTCATCGCAGGAGCAGGCGCAGAAGAACCGGCAGAAGATCGTGGAGTGCGCCGCTCGCCTCTTCCGCGAGTTCGGCGTCGACAACGTCTCTGTAGCCGAGGTCATGAGCGCCGCGGACATGACGATCGGCGGCTTCTACAAGCATTTCGAATCGAAGGACGCCCTGGTCGAGGAGGTCTTCTCTCTGACCTTCGATCAATCCTCGACGACTTGGCGCCAGGTTTCCGAACGCAAGTACGACGATCCAAGTCTGCGATCGGCCGCCATCGTCGACCACTATCTGAAGAAGAAAGGGACCGATCAGGCTTGTCCGATGATTGCCTTCGCACCCCACGTCACGACCGAGGCCGCCGACGAGTCCTCACGCGAATCCTACAGGCATGGTACGAAAGCCCTGTACTCGCAATTTCTCGATCACATGGCGAGGTCCAGCGCGGCGAACGGTGTGTCGTCCGATCAGGAAGCCAAGGTCCTGTTCGCGGCGATGATCGGGGCGCGACTCCTCGCCCAATCGGTGGGGGACGCGGAATGGATTCGTTCGGTGAAGAGCGCCGTGAAGGCTGAGGCCGCCCGGGGGCGCGACATCATCTAGCTAGCCGGCCCCGCTCGCCGAGACCTGGCCTTGCGGGCGGCGCCTTTCCCTTCAGGTTGAAGCGGCATTGCTTCGCGCGTCGGCGAGCGTACATGATCGTGTCCTGGGGCGCGGTGTCGTATGAAAGCGCGGGAAAATCGGTGTCCTCGTAATAGACGCGGACCTGCATATGGTGGCGTCCGTCGCGGATCGCGCCGTCGATATGGGGTAAGGTCAATGGCGGCCCTCGATTGCCCTGAACTGGCAACCGTTTTGCGCAAAATCGCCTGACCGTGCAAGCGCAGTCAGGACACCGCTGGCCCCTTGGAGCCCAGCGTGACCTGCACGATTTCGGGCGGCACGCCGAGGCGGAACGGCATGATGCTGCAGCCGAGGCCACCGGAGACGATGACATCGGTCTTCAGCTTGAGGTGGCCATAGGCGAGCCGCATGCCGTGTTTCACGGGCACGGCCGGCGACCAGCCGAGCAGGCGGATCTGGCCGCCATGGGTGTGGCCGGACAGTTGCAACGCGACGCGCGAGGGCACGCGGAGCGCGATGTCCGGTTCGTGCGCGAGCAGGATCACCGGCGCGTCGTCGGTGACCTTGGCCAATGTCGCGCCGAGATCGTCGACGCCGACATGGGCAACCTGCCGAACCCGCCACGCCGGCAGATAGGCGAGTTGATCGCCGAGGCCGGCGAGCCAGAACGGACGGCCGTCCTTGGTCAGCCGCACCGCATCGTTCTCGTAAACGGGGATGCCGACCCGCTCCAGCGCACGGCGGGCCAGCGGCGTGCCCTGCCCCAGACGCTGCACGGCCTTGTCTTCCCAATAGTCATGATTGCCGAGGATCGCATGCACGCCGAGCGGCGCCTTCAGGTCCTTAAGCACCGCGGCCCATTCGGAGGCCGGAATGAAGCGCGTGACGTGGCGGAGCCCCGCGACATAGTCGCCGAGCAGAACGATGATATCGGCACTCAGCGCATTGGTGCGCTCGACGATCTCCGAGATGCGATCGAGCGACATCCAGGGATCGCAGGCATGAATGTCGGCGAGCGCCGCGATCTTCAGCGGAAAATCCGCCGGCCATTGCCGCGGCGACAAATCGTACTTCGTGAGCGCCAGCCGGACGACCGGCTCGCTGACGCCATAGGCTGCGGTCGACGCACTGGCGGCGGTCAATCCGCCAACGGAACGGAGAAAATTGCGACGCGAAATCATGGAAACCCGATCGGTGATGCCCGATCGAGCTAGCCCCGGGATTGAAGCGGAATTGGGCCGCGTTTGTGCAGAAGGCCTGCAGGGTGTCGCAATGGTTACCGGCTGACGGCGCCGTGCGCCGCATCAACACGCATTCTCACGTCTTCGCTCACGTCTTCGAGAGCGGCACGTTTTAGTCGTCGTCGCCATCGCCGCCGAACAGGCCGAACTGCGCCGGATCGCGGTTCGGCTCGGCGAGACCGAGATGGCGGAAGGCGTGCGAGGTCAACAGCCGTCCGCGCGGGGTGCGCTGCAGGTAGCCGCACTGGATCAGATAGGGCTCGATGATGTCCTCGATCGCGTCACGCGGCTCCGACAGCGCCGCCGCCATCGTCTCGACGCCGACCGGGCCGCCGCCATAGTTCATCGCGATGGTGGTGAGGTAGCGGCGATCCATCGCATCGAGCCCGGCGCTGTCGACCTCGAGCGCGGAGAGCGCGCGATCGGCGATGCCGCGATCGATCGAATCGGCATCCGCCGCGGAGGCAAAATCTCTGACCCGGCGCAGCAGGCGCCCGGCGATGCGCGGCGTGCCGCGGGCGCGGCGCGCGATCTCGTTGGCGCCATCGGGTGTCATGCCGATTGTGAGCACGCGGGCGCCGCGGGTGACGATCTTCTCCAGTTCCTCGATGGTGTAGAAATTCAGCCGGATCGGGATGCCGAAGCGGTCGCGCAGCGGGTTGGTGAGAAGCCCCGCGCGCGTCGTGGCGCCGACCAGGGTAAATTTCGCCAGCTCGATCTTGACCGAGCGTGCCGCCGGGCCCTCGCCGATGATCAGGTCGAGCTGAAAGTCCTCCATCGCGGGATAGAGCACTTCCTCGACCGCCGGGCTCAAGCGATGGATCTCGTCGATGAACAGCACATCGCGTTCTTCGAGATTGGTGAGCAGCGCCGCGAGGTCGCCCGCCTTGGCGATCACGGGCCCGGAGGTGGCACGAAAGCCGACGCCGAGCTCGCGCGCCACGATCTGCGCCAGCGTGGTCTTGCCGAGGCCGGGGGGACCGACGAACAGCACGTGATCCAGCGCCTCGCCGCGCTTCTTTGCGGCTTCGATGAAGATCGAGAGATTCTTGCGCGCCTGCGCCTGGCCGACGAACTCCGACAGCGACTGCGGGCGCAGCGCGGTGTCGCCGACATCATCGGTACGGCGTTCGGGGGTGACGATGCGAGAGGGGGTGTTCATGGACGCAACATAACATGATCGCCACCTCCCCCCTTGCGGGGGAGGTCGGCGCGCAGCGCCGGGAGAGGGGTAAGCCACAAACGCCAGCGCCCGCGGCTACCCCTCTCCCCGGCCCTCCCCCGCAAGGGGGGAGGGAGCGCAGCGGGGCGCTCGGTCCGAGTGGCGCATAATTTCGGGGCACTCACTTCGACAATTCCTTCAACCCCAGCCGGATCAGTTGCGCGGTTTCCGCCTTCTCGCCGGCGCTGCGCGAGGCGGCAGCAATCGCGGCCGCCGCCTGCGGTTGACCGTAGCCGAGATTGACCAGCGCGGAGATCGCGTCCGTCACGGGGCGCGGCGCGCGGTTGTTGTCGAGCGCCCCGGACAGATGCACCACGGCCGGATCGACATTGGCAAAACCCGGCGCCTTGTCCTTCAATTCGGTCACGATACGTTCGGCCACCTTCGGACCGACCCCCGGGGTGCGCGCGACAGCTGCCTTGTCACGCAGCGCGATTGCGTTGGCGAGATCGGTCGGCGGCAACGTGCTGAGCACCGCGAGCGCGACCTTGGCGCCGACGCCCTGCACGGTCTGCAGCAGGCGAAACCATTCGCGCTCGTGATCCGAGCGGAAGCCGAATAGCTTGATCTGGTCCTCGCGGACATAGGTCTCGATTGATAGCACCGCCGCCTCGCCCGGCGACGGCAATGCCTGCAGCGTACGGCCCGCGCAATGCACCTGATAGCCGACGCCGCCGACATCGAGGATGACGTAATCCTCACCATAGGAATCGACCAGGCCCTTGAGCTTGCCGATCATGAGGCACCGGCCGATGGGTTCCCTCCCCCCTTGCGGGGTCCGAGGCGAGCGAAGCTCGCTCTCGAGGTTAGGGAGAAGGGTGCCGCTTGCTCGGCTGCGTGATGTGACACGAGAGCAGCTCGCGCAGGATGGATTGCACTAGCTTGCAACATCTCTTTGGTCGGAGCCCGGGGCTTACCCCTCTCCCCAACCTCGAGAGCGAGCTTCGCTCGCCTCGGACCCCGCAAGGGGGGAGGGAGCCTGACCAGCGTGCGCTCCTCACGTCCGAGCGTGCTCACCTCACCTCGCATGAACTCGCAAGCGTCACTCATAAGCTCGCCACCCTCAGACGCAGCGCGGTGCTCTGGCGATGATGGGCGTGGGTGATTGCGATCGCGAGCGCATCGGCGGCGTCGGCAGATCGCGGCTCGGCTTTCGGCAGCAGGATCTTCAGCATCACCTGGATCTGGGCCTTCTCGGCATGTCCCGCACCGACCACGGTCTTCTTGACTTGGTTCGGCGCATATTCGGCGACCGAGATGCCGAACATCGCGGGCGCCAGCATGGCGACGCCGCGGGCCTGGCCGAGCTTCAGCGTGGCGACACCGTCCTTGTTGACGAAGGTCGCTTCCACCGCAGCTTCCGCCGGCTTGAAGTCGCCGAGCACGGCGGCAAGCCCCTCATGGATCGCGAGCAGGCGGCTCGCCAGCGGCAGGTCGTCCGGCGGCTCGACCGAGCCGCATCCGATATAGACGAGACGATTGCCCTCGGTCTCGATCACGCCCCAGCCGGTGCGGCGGAGGCCCGGATCGATACCGATGATGCGGACGGGGGAGCGAATCGGCTGGGATGTCATGGGGTAGTGATACCGCCTGCCTGCTACGAGCGAAACAGAAACAGAACGTCGTCCCCTGCCCCGGTCGTCATTCCCGCGAAAGCGGGGATCCAGTACGCCACGGCTTATCGGCTCAAGCCCATCTGCCTCTGGAATTACTGGGTCGCCCGGTCGAGCCGGGCGATGACAGCGGAGCAAGCGGATCAGCCGCCCAACTTCGCCATCAGTGCGTCGGACACTTCGAAATTGGCGAATACGTTCTGCACGTCGTCGTGGTCGTTGAGCAGGTCCATCAGCTTCAACAGCTTTTCGCCGGTCTCGTCGTCGACTGAGAGGATATTCTGCGGCTTCCAGATCAGCGCCGCCTTGCGCGCTTCGCCGAACTTCGCCTCCAAGGCCTTGGCAACCTCACGAAAGGTCTCCTGGGACGCATAGACCTCGTGGCCACTTTCGCTGGAGGCGACGTCGTCGGCGCCGGCCTCGATCGCGGCATCCAGCATGGCGTCGTCGGAGGCGACGCTGGAATCATATTCGATGACGCCGGTGCGGTCGAACATGAAGGCGACCGAGCCGGTTTCGCCGAGATTGCCGCCGGACTTGGTGAAGAAGGAGCGGATGTCGGAGGCCGCACGGTTGCGGTTATCGGTCAGTGCCTCGACGATCACGGCGACGCCGCCGGGGCCGTAGCCCTCATAGCGGATCTCATCATAATTCTCGCCATCGCTGCCGGCGGCCTTCTTGATTGCCCGCTCGATATTGTCCTTGGGCATGTTCTCGACGCGGGCGGCGACCACGGCTGCGCGCAGGCGCGCATTCATCGCGGGGTCGGGGGTGCCGAGCTTGGCCGCTACGGTGATTTCGCGGGCCAACTTGCCGAAAAGCTTCGACTTCTGGGCATCCTGCCGGCCCTTGCGGTGCATGATGTTCTTGAATTGGGAATGGCCGGCCATGCGGAGTCTCTTGGTAGGTGTCAGTCAAACGGGGTGGAAAACGCGGCGTTATAAGCCCGTCGCGGGCCAAAATCAAAGATCAGCGAGGCCTTCCGGTACAGGAACAGGTCCGTATGCCGGAATATGAGGCACCTGTTAACCCTGACTTCATGACCGGGTGAGAGGATCACGCGTCTCATCTCAATTCCCAAGATCAACTCCGAAGAGTCACCATGGCGTTCGGTTTGTTTCGAAGGCGAGGACCGGAGCCGGTCGCGCCTGCCATAGAATCAAGGGTTCCCGCGCTAGCGGTCGCACCCGAGACCCCGACCTCGGCCGAGAGCGATTCGGCCAGGGAAATCCTGGAACTGCTCGAACTTGAGCTCGGCGGCATGATCCGCAAGCTCGAGCGCGCCGCCAGTTCCGTGGCCGACGGCGCCGAGGCGACCGCTGCAACCCTGGCCACCATCCGCGCGCGCACCGACGCCCTGACCGGCCGCTCAAGCGCTGCGCAGAGCACCGCGACGACGTTTTCGAATGCCGCCGGCAGGTTCACCCATTCCGCTGAGGGCATCGGCCAGCAGGTTCGCAGCGCCAGCAGACTGGCCGATGACGCCGCCGCCGCGGCCCGCGAGGCCACCGCCAATGTCGACCGCTTGCGCGAATCCTCCGCCGCGATCGGCAACGTCGTCAATTTGATTGCGCAGATCGCGCGGCAGACCACGCTGCTGGCGCTCAACTCGACGATCGAGGCGGCGCGCGCCGGCGCCGCGGGCAAGGGCTTTGCGGTGGTCGCCACCGAGGTCAAGGCGCTGGCGGTGCAGACCCAGAGCGCGACCGAGGAGATCACGAAGAAGATCGATGCCCTGCAGAAGGACGCCACCGGGTCCGCGGACGCCGTCCACCGCATCTCGCAGGCGATCGAGGCGATCCGCCCGGTGTTCGAAAACGTCAACGGCGCGGTCGCCGAGCAGAACCAGATCACCGGCGAGATGGGCCAGAACGCAGCGTCCGCCTCGGACTTCATCGTCTCGGTCGGCGACAGCGCCGGCGAGATCGACAGCGCGACCAGGGAAGCGGCTGTTCATGGCGACGATGTCGCCAAGGCCGGCAAGGCGGTGACCGCCTTCGCCCAGAAGCTCAAGTCACGCTGCGCGGTGCTGTTGCGCCAGAACGAGCGCGGCGATCATCGCAAGAACGAGCGCCTGCCCTGCAGCCTCAAAATCGAGATCAAGACCGCAACGCGCACGATCACCGCACCCGTCTACGAGATCGCGATGGACGGCATCGTGATCGCCGGTCAGGACGCCGACAAGTTGCCGGCTCACGAGAGCCTCACCGCGACGCTGCAGGATATCGGCGCCTGCCGGATCAGGATCGGTGAACGCACCAAGGCCGGCGCCCAGGCGCGGTTCGAGGCGCCGAGTGCCGCGCTGCGCGAAGCGATCGAAGACAAGATGTGGGCGATCCACGAGGAGAACACCGAATTCGTCGCCCGCGCGATGGAAGCCGGCGCCGCGCTGACCCGGATCTTCGAGAATGGCGTCGCGAGCGGCGCGGTCGCGATCGAGGATATGTTCGACACCAATTATGTCGAGATCGCCGGAACCAATCCGGTGCAGTACCGCACCAGGATGCTCGACTGGGCGGACCGCGCGTTGCCGCCGTTCCTGGAGGCGTTCCTCGCCAAGGAGAAGCGCCTGGCGTTCTGCGCCGCGGCTGACCAGAACGGCTATCTGCCGGTCCACAACAAGATCTACTCGCATCCGCAGCGGCCGGGCGACGTCGCCTACAACACCGCCAACAGCCGCAACCGCCGCATCTTCAATGACGCCGCAGGCCTTGCCGCCGGCCATAACCAGCGCGCCTATCTGATCCAGAGCTATGCGCGCGACATGGGCAACGGCAACACCGTGATGATGCGCGAGATCGACGTGCCGATCCGCGTGCAGGGACGGCATTGGGGTGGTTTCCGGACCGCCTACAAGCTTTGATCGAAACCGCGCACGGAGCGCATGCAGCGATGTCGGTTGCGCAAGCCGAACAGCAGGTGACCTCGACCAGCGAGCGGCTGGTCGATCAACTCGCCAACAGGATCGGTGGACTCGGCGTCGAACTCGCCGATGTCGCCGGCAACGTCCAGGACGTCGCTGCCCGCGTCCTGGGCCAGTCGGAGCGCTTCGGCGATCTGCAGAAGACCGCCGAGCAGATGGTTTCGGCCAACCACAACATCGCCGGCGCCTCGCAGGCCGTCTTGTCGGCAACCACGGCCGCGGTCGGCGAGATCACCCAGTCGCGCGCCGTGGTCGAGACCGCGGTCCGGCACATTGCCGAGCTGATCGAGGCGGTCGGCCGCATCGAGCATCGCCTGGCGTCAGTCGGCACCGCGCTCGCCAGCGTCGCAAAAGTCTCCGGATCGATCGAGGCGATCGCGCGGCAGACCAATCTCCTGGCGTTGAACGCCACCATCGAGGCGGCGCGGGCCGGCGCCGCCGGACGCGGTTTTGCGGTCGTCGCAAGTGAAGTGAAGAATCTCGCCGAGGCGACCCGGCAGGCGACCCAGTCGATCGGAGATACGGTTCGCGGCCTCGACGGCCAGGTCACCAGCCTGATCGGCGAGAGCAGCGATGCCACGGTGCGGGCCAAGGACGCCGGCGACGGCGCCGCGCAGATCCAGAGCATCATCGCACGCGTGCAGAGCGGCTTTACCTCGGTCGGACACGAGATCGATGCCGTCGCCAAGGCCGCCACCACCAATCTCGAACAATGCGACCGCGTGATCTCGGAACTCGGCCATCTCGCCGGCGGCGTCGACCTGTCATCGAAGGAACTGAAGCAGGCCGACGGACGGGTGGCGAGGCTGCTCGAACTCTCCGAGAGCCTGATCGTGATGATCGCCGACAGCGGCGTGCAGACTTCCGACGCGCCGCTGATCCGCGTCGTGATCGAGACCGCGAAGCAGATGTCCGGGCTGTTCGAGGACGCGATCGGGCGCGGCGAGATCACCCTCACGCAGCTGATGGACGAAAAATATCGCGAGATCGCGGGCACCGATCCGAAGCAGTATCTGACCGATTACACCGCCTTCACCGATCGCGTGCTGCCCGCGATCCAGGACCCGATCCAGCAAAGCGATCCGCGCATCGTGTTCTGCGTCGCCTGGGCCAAAGGCGGCTATCTGCCGACCCACAATCCGAATTATCGCCTGCCGCAGGGGCCGGACCCGGTCTGGAACAACGCCAATTGCCGCAACCGCCGCCTGTTCAACGACCGCGCGGTGAAGAAGGTCGCGGCCAATACAAAACCGTTTCTGCTGCAGACCTACCGGCGCGACATGGGTGGCGGCAACTTTGTCCTGATGAAGGACCTGTCATCGCCCATCGTCGTCCGCGGCCGTCACTGGGGCGCGTTCCGGATGGGCTTCCGGCAAAGCTGAGGACAAACAAATTCGAGCGCCCGCTCTTGGCAATTGCCAATCGAGCACTGAATGACGACCGTCATCTCAATTAGCCTAAAACTGAAGCTGATATGCCGCACGATCGCGTGAACGATAGCAGCCTCGATCGAGCAGCCTTCATGCAAATCAGGCATCATGCAAATTGGGCTTGCGGACGAACTCTTCGCTTCCCAACTTATCGCAGCGCGGTAGTGTTGCGGGCAACGTGTCCGCTGCCCGCGGCCATCGATCCTGGGGGTGCTTATGGCAATAACGTTGACCATCAACGGCGAAGCGAAATCCTTCGATGCCCCCGCCGAAATGCCGCTGCTCTGGGTCTTGCGCGACATTCTCGGCATGACCGGAACCAAGTTCGGTTGCGGCATCGCGCAATGCGGCGCGTGTACGGTGCACATTGACGGCAAGCCGGTGCGATCCTGCGTGCTTCCCGTCGGCGCGCTGCACGACAAGGCCGTCACCACGATCGAGGGAATCGGCGCATCGGCTGCCGGTGCCAAGGTGCAAAAGGCCTGGCTCGATCTCGAGGTGATCCAGTGCGGCTATTGTCAGTCGGGCCAGATCATGTCGGCTGCGGCGCTGCTCGCATCGACACCAAGTCCCGATGATTCCGATATCGACGCCGCCATGGCGGGAAACATCTGCCGCTGCGGCACCTATGTCCGGATCCGGGCCGCCATCAAGCAGGCCGCCTCCGGGCGCCAGTCATAGGAGCGGCGTCATGACATCAGCTGAAAAACAGTCCGACGCCGTTTCCCGCCGCGCGCTGCTCGCCGGCGGTCTTGCAAGCGGCTTCCTGCTCGCCTTCTACCTTCCGGTCCGGGCCGCCAACGAGCCAACACAGCCGCCGGAGGCGACCGACGGCGAATTCGCGCCCAACGCCTTCATTCGCATCGATCCCGCCGGCCTGACCACGCTTGTGATGCCGCAAGTCGAGATGGGCCAGGGAATCTATACCTCAATCGCGATGATCCTGGCCGAAGAGCTCGACGCGGATTTCTCGAACATCGTCCTGGAGCACGCGCCGCCCAACGAAAAACTGTACGCGAATCCGATTTTCGGGATCCAGGCGACAGGCGGCTCGACATCGGTGCGCGCGTTCTGGAAGCCGCTTCGCGAAGCCGGCGCAACGGCCCGCGCCATACTGATTCAGGTCGCCGCGAAGCAATGGCAGGTCGAACCCGGGACATGCGTCGCGTCGTATGGCGAGGTGATCCATTCGCAGAGCGGGCGCAGGCTCGGCTACGGCGCGCTGGCGCGGGACGCCAATGGGCAAACACCGCCGAAGAATGTCGCGGTCAAGGACCCGAAGGATTTCGTGCTGATCGGCAAGCCCGTGAAGCGCTTCGACACCCCGGACAAGGTCAACGGCACGACGATCTATGGCATCGACGCCATGGTTCCGGGCATGAAATTCGCGACCTTGGCGTCGTCTCCGGTGTTCGGCGGCAAGATCGGCAAGGTCGACGACACCGCGGCGAAAAAACTTCCGGGCGTTCGGCAGGTCATCGTTCTCGACGACCTGGTGGCAGTGGTCGGCGACCACATGTGGGCGGCAAAAAAGGGCCTCGAAGCACTCGACGTGACCTGGAATGAGGGCGCCAATGCGCGTCTCAATTCCAAGGACATCTGGGAAGATCTGCGCGCCGCCAGCGAAAAGGACGGCGCGGTCGCGAAATCCGACGGTGATATCGCCAGGGGGCTTGCGACCGGTGACAAACTCGAAGCCGCCTTTGAGTTGCCGTTTCTCGCGCATGCGACCATGGAGCCGTTGAACTGCACCGTT
Source organism: Bradyrhizobium genosp. P (assembly GCF_049949265.1). NCBI lineage: Bacteria > Pseudomonadati > Pseudomonadota > Alphaproteobacteria > Hyphomicrobiales > Nitrobacteraceae > Bradyrhizobium > Bradyrhizobium genosp. P. The sequence goes on from NZ_CP188195.1 coordinate 9,070,813, forward strand.
CATTTCAAGGGCGACTCCTGCGAGATCTGGACCGGCACGCAAATCATGGCGCGGGTGCAGTCGGAGGCAGCGAAGGCAGCTGGGCTGCCGGCCGAGAAGGTGACCGTGAACCAGCATCTGATCGGCGGCGGTTTCGGCCGCAGGCTCGAGCCCGACATGGTGGTCGCGGCGGTTCGCATTGCCAAGCAGGTCGACGGACCGGTCAAGGTGGTGTGGACCCGCGAGGAGGACATGCAGCACGACGTTTATCGGCCGGTCTATCGCGACACAATCGCCGCCACGCTGTCCGGCGGCAAGATCGTCGGCTGGAAATATCGCATCACGGGCGCGGCCATCATCGCGCGCTGGCTGCCACCGGCGTTCCAGAAGGGCGTCGACATCGACGCCGTCGACGGCGCCGTGGACATTCCCTACGACATCCCCAACATCCACATCGAATACAACAGGGCCGAGCCGCCGGCGGTGCCGACCGGCTTCTGGCGCGGCGTCGGTCCCAACAACAACGTGTTCGCCATGGAATGCTTCATGGACGAACTCGCGCGCAAGGCCGGCAAGGACCCGGTCACGTTCCGCCGCGACATGCTTGGCAAGAACCCGCGCCAGTTGGCCGCGCTCAACCTCGCCGTGGAAAAGTCAAACTGGGGCCAGCCCCTTCCCGCGCGCGTCGGGCGCGGCGTTTGTGCGCAGCCATCGTTCGGCAGCTACCTCGCCACGGTGGTGGAAGCGGAAATCGACGAACAGGGCGAGGTGCATCTGCGTCGCGTCACAACGGCGGTCGACACCGGCATTGCGGTCAATCCTGATACCATCGCGGCGCAGATCGAAGGCGGGCTGATCTTCGGCCTGACCGCCGCGCTCTATGGCGAAATCACCATCGACAAGGGACGGGTGCAGCAGTCCAATTTCCACGACTATCGCATGCTGCGGATCGACCAGGCCCCGAAGATCGACATTCATCTGATCAAGAGCGGCGAGGCGCCCGGAGGCATCGGCGAGACCGGCGTGACGGCGGGTCCGCCCGCTTTGCGCAACGCCATCTACGCCGCGACCGGCGTCGCGCTGCGGAGGCTTCCGATTGATCGCAGGCTGATCGCCGCGGAGAAGAAGGCATGAGCTCCGCCACGCGCCGCATCCTCGGAAGCATCGTCGCGATCGTGGTGGTCGCACTCATTGTCGGCGTCTGGGTCATTCGCGGCCCCGGGCCGATGGCGTTCGGGACCGGCCCGAATGTCGAACTCTCCGAATACAAGGACACCAATCCAACCGGCGTACCAGCCTCTCTGGCCAAGGCGAGCCTCGTCGAACGCGGCGAATATCTGGCGAAGGCGGCGGACTGCATGGTCTGCCACACCGCGCAGGGCGGCAAGGAATATGCCGGCGGCCTCGGGTTCAAATTGCCGTTCGGCATACTCTATTCGACCAACATCACGCCGGACAAGGAAACCGGGATCGGCAATTACAGCGACCAGGAGTTCCTGAATGCCTTGCATGCCGGCATCCGCCGCGACGGCGCGCGGCTTTATCCGGCGATGCCATACACGTCCTACACCTACATCACCGACGCAGATGCATTGGCGATCAAGGCCTATCTGTTCAGCCTGCCGCCAGTGCGCGCAGAACCACCGGTCAATACGCTGGCATTTCCATTCAATCAGCGCTGGGGAATGATGTTCTGGTCGGCGGTGTTCAACCCGGATACGCGGTTCGAGCCGGATATTTCGAAGTCGCCCGAATGGAATCGCGGTGCCTATCTCGCAGAGGCGCTGGCGCATTGCGGCGAATGCCACACGCCGCGAAACCTGGCGTTTGCGCTGAACAACCGCAAGAAATTCGCGGGCGCCCTCACCGCCGGCTGGCGCGCCTTCAACATCACGTCGGACAAGTCCACCGGCCTCGGCAATTGGAGCGATGAGGATCTCGCGGCCTATCTCTCGAACGGGCATGCGACCGGCCACGGCACTGCGTCGGGCCCGATGGGCGAGGCCGTCGACCACAGTTTCAGCCAATTCGCACCCGAAGACATCCGCGCGGTCGTGGCCTATCTGCGCAGCGTGCCGCCGGTCGCCTCACCCGATTTGCCGGCGACCACGGCGCCGCCCGCCTCCGCCTCGCACAAGGAAGGCCCGACGGCTGATGCGCGCGGCAAGATGGTGTTCGAGGGCGCCTGCGTCAGCTGCCACGGCTGGAGCGGTGAGAGCGCCGTCTCGCCGATGGCGACCCTGACCGGCGCGTGGGCCGTGAACGATCCCGGCGCAACCAACGTCGCGCAGATCGTGATATCGGGTACCAAGCGGCATACGCCCGATGGCGCACTCTCGATGCCGGCCTTCGGCCACGTCTATTCCGACGACGAGATCGCAGCGGTCGCCAATTACGTGACCGCGCGGTTCGGCACCAGGGGATCGAAACTCACGGCGCAGGACGTGGCGGAGTTGCGCGAGCAGACGGCGCAGTAGCTCCGGATTCTCACACCCAGAAACTTGGCACCGCGGGCTCGAGCCGGCCGCCGGCCCGCACCGGTGCGATCTTTGTGGCAAGACCGGTCGCGTCGTCGGTCTCGACCGCGACGCCGCTCAGCGTCGCAGGCCCCGCGGCCGGCTCGAACCGGCCGGACGGAATGCCGGTGAGGAAGCGCTGCAGCGGCTCCTCCTTCTGCATGCCGATCACCGAATCATAATCGCCGGTCATCCCGGCATCGCTCATATAGGCGGTACCGGCAGGCAAGACCTGATGATCGGCGGTCGGCACATGGGTGTGGGTGCCGACCACAAGGCTGACGCGGCCGTCGCAGAAGAAGCCGATGCCCTGCTTCTCGCTGGTGGCCTCGGCATGGAAATCCAGCACGATGGCGTCGGCGCCCTCGCGCAAGGGACAAGCCTCGAGCTCGCGCTCGATCGCTGCGAAGGGATCGTTGGAGGACGGCTCCATGAACACGCGGCCGATCGCATTGATGACGAGCGCGCGCTTGCCGTTCTTGGTATCGATCAGCGCCGAACCACGGCCGGGAGAATGGCGCGGAAAATTCAACGGGCGGATCAGGCGCGGCGCGCGCTCGATGAAGACCAGCGCCTCCTTCTGATTCCAGGCGTGGTTGCCGAGCGTGATCGCATCGGCGCCGGCGTCGAGCAGTTCCTGGTAGATCGCCTCGGTGATGCCGAAGCCACCGGCGGAGTTCTCGCCATTGACGATGACGAGATCGAGCGACCAGTCCTTGACCATGCCGGGGAGGTGGTCGGTGATGGCGGTGCGGCCGGTCCTGCCGACGACGTCACCAACGAAGAGAATACGCAATGCTAGGCACTCCGGAAATCGAACGTCTTACGCTCCGTTAGCACATAATCCAGCGAGACGTCGTGCGACAGCGCCGGAATTACTTTGGTTTCCTGTGCGGCGAAAGCAAGCCCGGCACCGATCACGTGCTTGGCTTTGCGCAGATGCGCGAAGGTATAGTCGTAATAGCCGGCGCCATAGCCGATGCGGTGACCGAGCCGGTCGAAGGCCGCGAGCGGCACCAGCATGACGTCCGGCTGCACCTCGGCCGCGGCCGGCGACGGCTCGGGGATGCCGAGCGGCCCGAGCATCAGCCGGTCATGCGGCGACCAGACGCGGAAGGTCAGCGACTGGCCGCGCGCATTGACGCAGGGCAGCGCGAGGCGCGCACCTTTGGCTGCGAGTTTCAGCATCAGCGGGGCCGGATCGATCTCGCTGCGGATCGGCGAATAGCCCGAGACGATCATGCCCTGCGCGATCTCGAACGGCGCGCCGCGCTTGGCCAGCGCCTCGGCGGCGGCGCCGCGCTGCTCGTCGCTCAGCGCATCGCGCTTGGCGAGCGCCAGCGCCCGAAGCTCGGCCTTCGATGGAGATGCGTGCATGACCCATCTTCCGCTGTCATCGTCCCCAGGAGCGCACGATCCGGTATTCCAGAGACGCTTGCATTCTTGACTGACAGGCCGCGCCGCACTGGATACCCCGCAAGGAATCCCGCATCGGACGAACCAAAGGCGAGACCCGATGACGGGATACGCGACTGCACCTCAATCGCCACAACGCGACGACTAAGGAAACAGACGAAATTCAGTGCGAAGCCACAGAGGCCGTTGGAGCGCTCGATCCCGGAGTTCCCTACGAAAGTAGGTGGGCACCATATGTCCGAGTCCACGGACCCGGCCAGGGACAGTTCCCTAAAGGATCGATAAGGCCCCGGGGATATTATGGCTCCTGACGCACGACGCAGCTTCGCGAGGACCAATGTAGCGACGAAGTCGCGGTTCCGCCAGCGGGAAGAACCTACAATCCCGGCCAGCTCCGTCTTCCGTCATTGCGAGCGGAGCGAAGCAATCCATGCCACCGCGCCGAGGGATGGATTGCTTCGCTCCGCTCGCAATGACGAGTTCGGGGTCGACTACCCGATCGCGATCCCGCCGCCGACCGTGCGGTTGAGCACTTGCGTGGTGCGTTCGATCCGCTCGGCGGCGGCATTGAGTGCGTTGGAGACCGCCGTCTGAGTCGCGCGGGCGCGGTCGGTGGCCGCGACGCGCGCGTTGCGTAGCTGCTCGACCTCTTCCTCGAGGGTGCGGATGCGTGCCCCGGCGTCGAGCAGTTCGTCGCAGGCGGTGAGCGCGGCCATCACGGTCAGCCTGGCGTCGCCGATCTCGCCGAACTTGCCGCGCAGGGATTCCACGCGGGATTCCAGATTCTCCGCGAGCTTGAGCAACCGCACCTCCTGGCCCTCCTCGCAGGCCATCCGGTATTGCCGGCCGTTGATGGTGACGTTGATGTGGCTCATTTGCTGTCTCCACCCTCGAGCACGGCGCGGATGGTGCCGATCGCCGTGTCGAGTTTTTCCGCGATCTCGCGATTGGTGCGTTCGAGCCTGCGCGTCTTCACCAGCGACCCGTCGAGCTCGTCGGCAAGCCTTGAGCGGTCGGCCCCGAGCGCCTGGATCCGGCTCGCCAGTTCGTTCTCGTCGCGGTCGGCTTCGCGGCGCCGCTCCACCGAGCTCTCCAGCGCATCGAGTGCCGACATCAGCCGCTTGGTTGCAGCATCGATGTCGGCAAGAGGTGCCTCGGTATTGCCAGACCCGTTGGCGGGACGATCACTCATGAGACGCGGCGCGGACCCTTGATATAAGCCTGATGCAAGCCTGCATATAAGCCTGCCTGGGCTAGCCTGCTGCACGGCAAAACTGGCGTTTCGGCAAGCGTTTAGGAGACGAAATTTACGTGGCAAGCGAGCCCAGCGCAACGCCAGCGCAGAACTATGCACCGATCAATCAAAATGGGCGATTCGGAGCAACTTTTCCCCGTTTTGGGGCGTTTGATCGCCTTGGACTTCGGGAATTGAGGTGCTAATCCACCCTCAACCCCGTAAGGCCATCACGCGCGTGTCGCGGCTGCCCGCCCCGACGCATCTCGCAAGCTAGCTCCTCATTTCAGGCGGAATTTCATCATGACGCAGGTCGATCATACCCGTATGGCCAATGCGATCCGTGGCCTTGCCATGGACGCCGTCGAGAAGGCGAACTCCGGCCATCCAGGTCTGCCGATGGGCGCCGCCGACATGGCGACGGTGTTGTTCACGCAATTCCTGAAATTCGACGCGGCCGATCCGGCCTGGCCGGATCGCGACCGCTTCGTCCTGTCGGCCGGCCACGGCTCGATGCTGCTCTATGCGTTGCTGTACCTCACCGGCAACAAGGAGATGACGCTCGACCAGCTCAAGCATTTCCGTCAGCTCGGTTCGCTGACCCCGGGACACCCCGAGAATTTCCACACCAAGGGCATCGAGACCACCACCGGCCCGCTCGGCCAGGGCATCGCGACCGCGGTCGGCATGGCGCTGGCCGAGAAGATGCTCGCCGCCGAATTCGGCAAGAAGATCGTCAACCACCACACCTATGTGATCGCCTCCGACGGCGACCTGATGGAAGGCATCTCGCAGGAAGCGATCGCGCTGGCCGGCCACTGGCGCCTGAACAAGATGATCGTGCTGTACGACGACAACGGCATCTCGATCGACGGCCCGACCTCGATCTCCGACTCGGTCGACCAGGTGAAGCGCTTCAAGTCGGCCGGCTGGGCCTCCGAACTGATCGACGGCCAGGACCAGCAGGCGATCGCGGCCGCGATCACCCGCGCACAGAAGTCCAGCAAGCCGACGATGATCGCCTGCAAGACCACGATCGGCTACGGCGCCCCGCACAAGGCCGGCACCAACAAAGCCCATGGCGAGGCGCTCGGCGCCGAGGAGTTGAAGGGCGCTAAGGAAAAGCTCGGCATCTCGCTCGAGCCGTTCTCGGTGCCGGACGACGTGCTGAAGGCATGGCGCGAGGCCGGCAGCCGCGGCGCTGCCGCACACAAGGAATGGGACGAGCAGTTCGCCCAGCTCGGCACCCGCAAGCGTGCCGAATTCGAGCGCCGCCTCCGCCACGAGCGTCCGCAGGCGCTTGCGAAAGCGCTGCGCGCCCACAAGAAGTCGCTGCTGGAAAAGCCGCTCAACATCGCGACCCGCAAATCGTCGGAAGCCGCGATCGAGGTGATCGCCGCCGCGATGCCGATGGAATTCGTGGCCGGGTCCGCCGACCTCACCGGCTCCAACAACAACAAGGCGAAGTCGGCAGAGGATTTTGCCGCCAAGACGCCGAAGGGCCGCTTTATCCATTACGGCATCCGCGAACACGGCATGGCAGCGTGCCTCAACGGCATCTTCCTGCACGGCGGTTTCGCGCCGAACGGCGCGACCTTTCTGGTGTTCACCGACTATGCGCGCGGCGCGATGCGGCTGTCGGCGCTGATGGGCACCGGTGTCGTTTATGTCATGACCCATGATTCGATCGGCCTCGGCGAGGACGGCCCGACGCATCAGCCGGTCGAACATCTTTCCGCACTGCGTGCGATTCCCAACATGCGCGTGTTCCGCCCCTGCGACGCCGTCGAAACCGCCGAGTGCTGGGAGCTCGCGCTAAACCGCATTGATGGTCCGACAGTGCTGGCGCTGACCCGCCAGAACCTGCCGCAGCTCCGCACCACGGCACCGAACGACATCCCGTGCAGCCACGGTGCCTACGAACTGGTGCCGGCGCAGGGTGACGCAAAAGTGTCATTGTTCGCGTCGGGTTCCGAGGTCGAGATCGCGGTTGCCGCGCAGAAGCAGCTCGCCGAGCGTGGCATTGCGACGCGGGTGGTATCGGTGCCGTCGCTGGAATTGCTGCTGGCACAGCCCGCCGAACGGCAAAACGCCATCATCGGCAATGCTCCGGTCAAGATCGCGATCGAGGCTGCGGTGCGCTGGGGCTGGGATGCGGTGATCGGCCGCGATGGTGAATTCATAGGCATGCACGGTTTCGGTGCCAGCGGCCCGGCGAAGGACCTTTACAAGCACTTCGGCATTACTGCTGAGGCCGTCGTTAACGCTGCGCTGAAGCGCGTCTGACGCTGGCCTGACACCCGCCCGCCGAAGGTTGAGCTTGCCGCGAAAAAGGATTACCAAAGCTCCATCTTTTCCGTACGCGCCCGGCCGAACCGGACGTTCCGCCGTAACACCTTCGTGGGACACCTCCCGCGCGGCGGGCAGCAGCTTTTAGAGGAGAGACGAGCATGGCAATCCGCGTCGCGATCAACGGGTTTGGCCGCATCGGCCGCAATGTGTTGCGTGCCATCGCCGAGTCCGGCCGCAAGGACATCGAGGTGGTCGGCATCAATGACCTCGGCCCGGTCGAGACCAATGCGCACCTGCTGCGCTTCGACTCCGTGCACGGCCGCTTCCCCGGCACGGTGACCGTCGACGGCGACTCGATCAGCGTCGGCAACGGCAAGATCAAGGTCTCGGCCGAACGCGATCCGACCAAGCTGCCCTGGAAAGAGCTCGGCGTCGACGTCGCGCTGGAATGCACCGGCATCTTCACCGCCAAGGACAAGGCCTCCGCCCACCTCACCGCCGGCGCCAAGCGCGTGCTGGTCTCGGCTCCGGCCGATGGCGCGGATGCGACGATCGTCTACGGCGTCAACCACGACACGCTGACCAGGGACCATCTGGTGATCTCGAATGGGTCCTGCACCACCAACTGCCTGGCGCCGGTCGCCAAGGTGCTGAACGACACCGTCGGCATCGAGACCGGCTTCATGACCACGATCCACGCCTATACCGGCGACCAGCCGACCTTGGACACCCTGCACAAGGATCTCTATCGCGGCCGCGCGGCGGCGATGTCGATGATCCCGACCTCGACGGGGGCTGCAAAGGCGATCGGCCTGGTGCTGCCGGAACTGAAGGGCAAGCTCGACGGCGTCTCGGTCCGCGTACCGGTCCCGAACGTCTCGGTGATCGACCTCAAGATCGTCGCCAAGCGCAACACCGATGTGAAGGAAATCAACGAGGCGATGAAGCGGGCCTCCGAGCAAGAGCTCAAAGGCGTCCTCGGCTACACCACCGCGCCGAACGTCTCGATCGACTTCAACCACGATCCGCACTCGTCGACCTTCCACATGGACCAGACCAAGGTGCAGAACGGCAATTTCGTGCGCGTGATGTCGTGGTACGACAATGAGTGGGGCTTCTCCAATCGCATGGCCGACACCGCGGTCGCAATCGGAAAGCTGCTGTAAGGCACACTGAATGACCCTTCCGGCCTGGATCGGCATTCCCGGCGCGGTTCTGTTGATCGCGTTCATCGTGTACGGCTTCCGCCAGGGCACGAAGGTGACGACCAGGCAGGAAGGGAATCCGCCAGAGCGCGATTTTCCCTCCTGACCTGTGGTCATCGCATGAACAAATTCCGCACCCTCGACGACGTCGATGTGAAGGGCAAGCGCGTGCTGCTGCGCGTGGACCTCAACGTCCCCATGGACAATGGCCGCGTCACCGACGCCACGCGGCTCGAGCGCGTCGCTCCCACCATCACCGAAATCTCCGACAAGGGCGGCAAGGTGATCCTGCTCGCCCATTTCGGCCGGCCCAAGGGACGCGATCCCAAGGACTCGCTCAAGCCCGTCGCCGAAGAACTGTCGAAGGTCATCAAGCGTCCCGTCGCCTTCGCCGACGACTGCATCGGCGGGGTGGCGGCCAAGGCCGTCGGCGCCATGAAAGACGGCGATATCCTCTGCCTGGAGAACACGCGCTTCCACAAGGAGGAAGAGAAGAACGATTCCGGCTTCGTCGCGGAGCTCGCCAAGCTCGGCGACATCTGGGTCAACGACGCCTTCTCGGCCGCACATCGCGCGCACGCCTCGACCGAAGGCCTCGGCCACAAGCTTCCGGCCTATGCCGGCCGCACCATGCAGGCCGAACTCGACGCGCTTGGCAAGGCGCTGGATGCGCCGACCAAGCCCGTGATCGCGATCATCGGCGGCGCCAAGGTGTCGACCAAGATCGACCTGCTGGAAAACCTGGTGGGCAAGGTAGACGCGCTGGTGATCGGCGGCGGCATGGCCAACACCTTCCTGCACGCGCAGGGCGTCGGCATCGGTAAGTCGCTCGCCGAAAAGGATCTTGCCGCGACCGCGCTGCGCATCATGGTGAAGGCCAACGCCGCCAACTGCGCCATCATCCTGCCGGTCGACGCCGTCGTCGCCAGCCAGTTCGCGGCCAACGCGCCGTCGCATGCCTACGGCCTCGACGCGATCCCCGCCGACGGCATGATCCTCGACGTCGGCCCGCAATCGATCGCGCGCATCCATGCTGCGATCGACGATGCGGCGACCCTGGTCTGGAACGGCCCGCTCGGTGCCTTCGAGCTGACACCGTTCGACCGCGGCACGGTGGTGTCGGCCAAGCATGCCGCCGAACGCACCAAAGCCAAGAAGCTGATCTCGGTCGCCGGTGGCGGCGACACCGTGGCGGCGCTCAACCAGGCGGGCGTCGCCGGAGATTTTTCCTACGTCTCGACCGCGGGCGGCGCGTTTCTTGAATGGATGGAAGGCAAGCCGCTGCCGGGCGTCGAAGTTCTGAAGAAGGGCTGATTCACGGGTTCACGCGCGAAAGCGCTGTAAATGCAGGGAGAAACTGAATGGCACGCATTACGTTGCGGCAATTGCTCGACCACGCAGCCGAGCACGACTACGGCGTACCGGCGTTCAACATCAACAATATGGAGCAGGCGTTGTCGATTATGGCGGCAGCCTCCGAGGTCGATGCCCCCGTCATCATCCAGGCCTCGCGCGGCGCGCGCTCGTATGCCAACGACGTCATGCTCAAGCACATGATGGACGCCGTCACCGAGATCTATCCGCAGATTCCGGTTTGTGTGCATCTCGACCACGGCAACGAGCCCGCCACCTGCATGACCGCGATTCAGGCCGGCTTCACCTCGGTGATGATGGACGGCTCGCTGAAGGCCGACGGCAAGACCCCGGGCGACTGGGACTACAATGTCGGCGTCACCAGGACCGTGACCGGCATGGCCCATCTCGGCGGCATCTCGGTCGAAGGCGAACTCGGCGTGCTCGGCTCGCTCGAGACGGGCATGGGCGACAAGGAAGACGGCCACGGCGCCGAGGGCAAGCTGTCGCATGACCAGCTTCTCACCAATCCCGACGAAGCCGTGAAGTTCGTCAAGGAAACCAGGGTCGACGCACTGGCGATCGCGATGGGCACTTCACACGGCGCCTACAAGTTCACCCGCAAGCCCGACGGCGACATCCTCGCCATGAAGGTGATCGAGGAGATCCACCGCAAGCTGCCGAACACGCATCTGGTGATGCACGGCTCCTCGTCGGTGCCGCAGGATTTGCAGGAGATCATCAACGCCAATGGCGGCAAGATGAAAGCGACCTGGGGCGTGCCTGTTACCGAGATCCAGCGCGGCATCAAGAACGGCGTGCGCAAGATCAATATCGATACCGACAACCGGATGGCGATGACCGGCCAGATCCGCAAGGTCCTGCACGAAAATCCGGAAGAGTTCGATCCGCGCAAATACCTGAAGCCGGCGATGGAAGCGATGACCAAGCTGTGCAAGCAGCGCCTGCAGGAGTTCAACACCGCAGGCCAGGCCAGCAAGATCAAGAAGGTCCTGACCACGGCCGAGATGGCCAAGCGCTACGCCAAGGGCGAACTCGATCCCAAGGTTGCCTGAACCATATCGCCTGACAACATCAACGACGGGACACCGGTTCTGACACAGTCGGAGGCGGTGTTCCGATCGGCGGCCTGCCGCAGCTGCAACAAACGGCCGCCGACGAACGTTTTCTAGGCAATCGCCCGATAACCGCCTATTTTGGCTCGCAAAGGCAATTCGCTCTGGAGGACGCCTCGATGAATCTCGCTGACCTCAACAATGTAGCGCTTGCCATGGTGACCCCGGGCAAGGGCCTGCTCGCCGCCGACGAATCCTCGGGCACCATCAAGAAGCGTTTTGACGCCATCAAGGTCGAATCGACCGAAGACAGCCGCCGCGACTATCGCGAGATGCTGTTCCGCTCGCACGAGGCGATGAGCAAATACATCTCCGGCGTCATCCTTTACGACGAGACGATCTGGCAGAATGCCAAGGACGGCACGCCGCTGGTCAAGCTGATCGAGCAGGCCGGCGCCATTCCCGGCATCAAGGTCGACGAAGGCACGCAGGCCTTGCCGAACTGCCCGGGCGAACTCGTCACCGTCGGCCTCGACAAGCTCGCCGAACGGCTGGCGAAATATTACGAGCGCGGTGCGCGCTTCGCGAAATGGCGTGCCGTGATCGATATCGGCAGCGGCACGGGCGGCAGCCGCAGCATCCCGACCATGACCGCGATCCGCGTCAACGCGCACGCGCTGGCGCGCTACGCGGCGCTGTGCCAGGCCGCGCAGATCGTGCCGATCGTCGAGCCGGAGGTGCTGATGGACGGCGATCACGACATCGACCGCTGCTACGAAGTGACGCAGCGCGTGCTGAACCGCACCTTCCAGGAATTGCGGGTGCAGCGTGTCGCGCTGGAAGGCATGATCCTGAAACCGAACATGGCGATCTCGGGCAAGAAGTGCGCGAAGCAAGCCTCGGTTCAGGAGGTCGCCGAGAAGACCGTCCGCCTGCTCAAGAGCTGCGTGCCGGCTGCTGTGCCGGGCATCGCCTTCCTCTCCGGCGGCCAGGACGACGAGGAAGCGACCGCCCATCTCGACGCCATGAACAAGATCGGCAATTTGCCCTGGCCGCTGACCTTCTCCTACGGCCGCGCGCTGCAGGCGGCGCCGCAGAAGGCATGGTCCGGCAAGGCCGACAATGTCGCCGCGGGCCAGCGCGCCTTCTCGCATCGCGCCAGGATGAACGGCCTGGCGAGCACCGGCAATTGGGACGCTGGCCTTGAAAAGCAGGCGGCATAGTTGGCCACCAAACCCGTCCCGCCGCGGCCGGCCCCGCGCCTCTATCTCGCGACGCCTGAGGTCGACGAGCCCGCGCAGCTTGCTGCCGATCTTCCTGGCCTGCTGGCCGCGGCCGATGTCGCCGCGGTGCTGGTGCGGCTGCGCGAGACCGACCAGCGCACCATGATCTCGCGGGTCAAGGCGCTGGCGCCGGCAATCCAGACTGCGGGCGCGGCGGTATTGATCGACGGCTACCCCGAAATGGTGGCTCGCGCCGGCGCCGACGGCGCGCATCTCACCGGCATCGCTGCGATGGAAGACGCGATGCCGTCGCTGAAGCCGGACCGCATCGTCGGTGTCGGCGGGCTCGCGACGCGCCACGATTCGATGGCCGCTGGCGAGGCCGGTGCCGACTATGTGCTGTTCGGTGAACCCGATCCCGCAGGGCAGCGCCCGTCGATAGAGGCGATCGCCGAGCGGCTCGGATGGTGGGACGAATTGTTCGAGCCGCCCTGTGTCGGCTTCGCCGTCTCGCGCGAGGAGGCCGAGGAATTCGCCGCCGCCGGCGCGGATTTCGTCCTGGTCGGAGACTTCATCTGGACCGATCCGCGCGGCGCGAAAGCGGCGCTGATCGAGATTGGCGAGGCGGTTGCGCAAGCCCACGCCAGAACGTTCGGAAAGGCCGGGGCCGAGGGATGACGCCGGAATGAAGCGCCTACGTCCGATAGGTGTTGCGCTCGGCTGCACGATGCTTGCGAGCGGCGCGATGGCTCAGCTTTCGATCACGCCGCCCTCCCAGACACCGCCCGCCAAGAAGGAGGCCCCGAAGGAGAAGCCGAAGGTCCATTCGCCGGTAGCCAAGAAGCCAACGCCCAAGCCCGCAGCGACGCCAACGCCAACGCCGACCGCCTTGCCGTCGCTGAAACAGGCCTTCGACGATCCCAACGTCGATCTGGTCTACGGCGCCTATCAGCGCGGTTTGTACAAGACCGCATTCGACCTCGCGACCGCGCGCGCCCAGTACAACGGCGATCCCAAATCGATGACGATGCTGGGCGAACTCTACGCCAACGGCCTTGGCGTCAAGCGCGACTACGCCAAGGCCGACGAGTGGTACCGGAAAGCCACCGACGGCGGCGATCGCGAGGCGATGTTCGCGCTCGCCATGATGAAGATCGCCGGCCGCGGCGGTACAGTGGACAAGGACGGCGCGGTCAACCTGCTGGCCTCGGCGGCCAAGCTCGGCGAGCCCAAGGCGGCCTACAATCTCGCGCTGCTCTATCTCGACGGCCAGACCCTGCCGCAGGACGTCAACCGCTCCGCCGAACTGCTGCGCATGGCCGCGGACGCCGGCAACCCCGAGGCACAATACGCGCTCGCGACGTTCTACAAGGAAGGCACCGGCGTGCCAAAGGACCTCGAGAAGTCGGTGAGGCTGTTGCAAGCCGCCTCGCTCGCCGACAATGTCGACGCCGAGGTCGAATATGCCATCGCGCTGTTCAACGGCACCGGTACGCCGCGCAACCAGCCGGCGGCAGTGGCACTGCTGCGGAAGGCCGCCCGGCAGAACAGCGCGATCGCGCAGAACCGGCTGGCCTTCGTGCTGGCAACCGGCGAGGGCGCACCGATGGACAAGGTCGAGGCACTGAAATGGCACACGGTGGCCAAGACCGCCGGCAAAGGCGACCCCGCGCTCGACGAGATGCTCGCCGACATGACCCCCGGAGACCGCGCCAAGGGCGAGGACGCTGCCCGGAAATGGATCGGAAACAACGTCAAATGACGCCTTGACGGCGGCGGCTACAGAGGGCACCCAATCGGCAACCTCCCGGCTCCGCAGCCGCCACCGTCATCCTGAGGTGCGAGCAGAGCGAGCCTCGAAGGATGCACGGCCCGGCCGGTGGCCGCCGATCCTTCGAGACGCGCGTTCCCGCTCCTCAGGATGACGGGACTACCTTTGAATCCGTCACCCGGCACAATCGCACCGAAGAAACCACCATCATGCTCTATTCCGCCCTCATCAATGTCATGGTCAAGGCCGCGCGGCGCGCCGGCCGCAGCCTCAAGCGCGATCTCGGCGAGATCGAGCATCTCCAGGTGTCGCTGAAGGGGCCGGCGAATTTCGTCTCGCTCGCCGACAAGCGCGCCGAGGAAATGCTCTTGACCGACCTCGACAAGGCCCGCCCAGGCTACGGGTTCCTCGGTGAGGAAGGCGGCAAGCGCGAGGGCAGCGACAAGAGCCACACCTGGATCGTCGATCCGCTCGACGGCACCACCAACTTCCTGCACGGTATCCCGCAATTCGCGATCTCCATCGGGCTTCAGCGCGAAGACACGATCATCGCAGGCGTGATCTACAATCCCGCCAATGACGAGCTCTACATCGCCGAACGCGGCAAGGGCGCCTTCCTCAACGACCAGCGGTTGCGCGTCGCCGGCCGCCGCAGGCTCGACGAATGCGTGATCGCCTGCGGCCTGCCGCATATCGGCCGCGGCAACCACGCGCTGGCGCAGCAGGAGATGGCCGCGCTGCAGACCAAGGTCGCCGGCTTCCGCCGCTTCGGCGCCGCCTCGCTCGACCTCGCCTTCGTCGCAGCCGGCCGCCTCGACGGCTATTGGGAGCGCAATCTGCAGCCCTGGGACATCGCGGCCGGTCAGATCATGGTGCGCGAAGCCGGCGGCACCGTCTCCGGCATCCAGGGCAGCGACGACCCGCTGCAGACTGGCCACGTGGTCTGCGGCAACGAGTTCGTGCACGGCGAGCTGATCAAGGTGCTGAAGCCGCTCGGGCAGTAACGCGACTGCTCTATCTAAGCCTCATCATCATCGTCTTCCTCTTCCTCGTCGCGAAATTCACCGCCGAGGGTCAGGCCCTCGATGGTCGTGGCACCCTTCGCCTTGATCACCCGGCGAAGCGGGACCGAGCTCTCGCTGCGCAGCGCCTCCATCAGAGGTTCGGAATGGGTGACAATCCAGATGCCGGAACGGCGTGATGCCCTGGCGATCAGGCGGGCCAACGGCGCCAACAGCGATGGATGCAGACTGGTCTCCGGTTCGTTCAGCGCGATGAACGGCGGCAGCCGATAGCCCATGAACACGGCAAGCAGACAGATATATTTCAGCGTCCCATCGGACAATTCGTGGGCCTTGAACGGACGCGGCATATCCTCAAGCTGTAACTCAAATTCACACCGCCCATTTTCTTCCCATGCCCGGAGTTCGGCGCCCGGGAATGCGTCCTCGATCGCATCCTGCAGATCAGTGGTTTCTTGCCTGATGATCGAGAGTGTTGCCAAAGCGGCAGCCAGATCGTGGCCATCGGCGCTCAGCGAGGGTGTCGTGATGGCGAGACAAGGCTTTCGTATCGGCGACGCCGGATCGGTCCGGAAGTCATGATAGAATCGCCAGCCAAGCATTGCGTTTCTGATCAGGTCGATTTCGGGGCATTCCTTGCCATCCGAAAACCCGGCAAGCGCGGTTTCCGACGGCAGCACCGCATCCTTGTGGCCGCTCCAGGCGCCGCTTTCGCCGCGGACGCTGACGAGTGAGTTCGTCCGCTCCATCAGCAGAACTTTTCGCTTGCCGTGGGTCGCCTCGATGCTTTCCGACTTGATCATCGGTTCGCTGGAAAATGCGGCCTCGAGCGGGCCGGGAAATCCGAGCTCGATGGAATATGTGATGTGGTCGAATCTGGCGGCCAATCGCAGTCGTCCATCCTCGCCGCGTTTGCGAATGCCGGACCAGGAGACGGAGTTCAATCCGCCCTCGTCGGCGATCGTGCGCGTGATGCGGCCTGTCGCCGCGTCGCGCAACAGCGACAACGACTTGTAGAGATTGGATTTACCGACACCGTTTTCGCCAACGAATACGGACAAGGGTTGAATTGGCATGAAGAGCCGCCGAATCGAGCGATAATTCGAGATCGCAATGTCGGTTGGACGCATCCAGTGCCCTCAATCAGCGGCTCATACTCCCGTGGCCGCGCCAATGGAGGTTCGCTCAATCCAGAGATGCAGTCTGGATTGGCAATCTCAAGAAGGCAAGCCGGTCGCCGGCGCCGGCGGACCATATGCCTCTACGTTCTCCTCCGTCGCCTTCTCCCGATCCCCGCCCAGCACGCGCTGCACGCTGACGAAGAACACCGGGACCAGCAGCAGCGCCAGGATGACGACGGCGATCATGCCGCCCATCACGGATGTGCCGAGTGCCTGCTGGCTGGCGCCGCCGGCGCCGGTCGCGATCGCCATCGGCAGCACGCCGCAGACGAAGGCCAAACCCGTCATCAGGATCGGGCGAAAGCGCAAGCTGCACGCCTCCACCGTTGCCTCGACCAGCGGCTTGCCCTGCGCGCGCAGATCCTTGGCGAATTCGATGATCAGGATGGCGTCCTTGGCGGCGAGACCGATGATGGTGATCAGGCCGACGGTGAAATAGACGTCGTTGGACAGGCCGCGCATCGTTGCCGCCACCACCGCGCCCAGAATGCCGAGCGGAATCGTCAACAGCACCGCGAGCGGAATGGTCCAGCTCTCGTAGAGCGCGGCGAGCAACAGGAACACCACGAAGACCGACAGCGCCAGCAGGAACGGCGCCTGCGAGCCCGACAGCTTCTCCTGCAGCGACTGTCCCGTCCATTCATAGCCGAAGCCGCGCGGCAGCTTGTCGGCAAGCCGCTCCATCTCCGCGATCGCATCGCCCGAAGTGAAGCCGGGCTTGGCCTCGCCGGAGATGCGCACCGCTGGATAATAGTTGAAGCCCGCGATCTGCGTCGGGCCCTTCGACCACTCGATGGTCGCGAATGCCGAGAACGGCACCAATTGCCCGCGGCTGTTCTTGACGTTGTAATTGAGGATGTCATCCGCGTTCATGCGGCTGGTCTTGTCAGCCTGTACGATGACGCGCTGCATGCGGCCGCGGTTCGGGAAGTCGTTGAGGTAGTTCGAGCCGAGACTGGTCGAGATCGTGTTGTTGATGTCCTCGAAGGTGACGCCGAACGCACCCGCCTTCTCGCGGTCGATCATCAGATTGACCTGCGGTGCCGGCGGCAGGCCTTCGACATAAACCTTCTGCAGCACCGGGCTCGCATTGGCGTCCGTGATCAGGCGGTCGGACGCCGCGATCAGCGCCGCATAGCCCTTCTGGCCGCGGTCCTGCAGGCGGAATGAGAAGCCCGACGAATTGCCGAGGTTGTCGATCGGCGGCGGCTGCAACGCCGAGATCTTCGCGTCGCGGATCGACGACAGCTCGCGGTTGATGTCGGCGACGATGGCAGCGGCCGAATCCTGCGGACCGCGCTCCGACCAGTCCTTCAGCGTGATGAACGCCTGCGCGGTGTTCATGCCCTGGCCGAGGAAGCTGAAGCCGGTGAGGAAGGTCACGTTTTCGATGCCGTCGCGCTCCTTCAGATATTTTTCGACCTTCTCGACCGCCGCTTCCGTGCGCGCATACGAGGACTCCGACGGCGTCTGCACGTCGGTGGTGATGAAGCCCTGGTCGTCGACGGGCAGGAAGCCGCCGGGCAACCGCACGAAGCCCCAACCGACGCCGAGGAGCAGCACGGCATAGATCAGCATCAGCCGTCCGGTGCGCTTCAGCGAGCCCTGCACGATCAGCGTATAGCCGGCGCGGCTGGTGTCGAGCACGCGATTGAACCAGCCGAACACGCCCTTGCGCGCGTGGCCGTGGCCCTTCTGCACCGGCTTGAGCAGCGTCGCGCACAGCGCCGGCGTCAGCGACAGTGCAAGCAGCGCGGAGAACGCGATCGCCGCCACCATGGTGACCGAGAACTGGCGGTAGATGATGCCGACCGAGCCGGGGAAGAACGCCATCGGCACGAACACGGCCATCAGCACCAGCGTGATACCGATGATGGCGCTCGTGATCTGCGACATCGCCTTCTTGGTCGCCTCCTTCGGCGACAGCCCCTCCTCGGCCATGATGCGCTCGACGTTCTCGACCACGACGATGGCATCGTCGACCAGGATGCCGACCGCCAGCACCATGCCGAACATGGTCAGCATGTTGATCGAGAAGCCTACCATCATCAGCGTGGCACATGTGCCGAGCAGCGCCACCGGAACCACGATGGTCGGGATGATGGTGTAGCGGATATTCTGCAGGAACAGGAACATAACGATGAACACCAGCACCACCGCCTCGACCAGCGTCATCAGCACCTTTTCGATCGATGCCTTCACGACGGGTGTGATGTTGTAGGGGATCTCGTAGCTGATGTTGGCCGGGAAGAAGCGCGACAGCTCCTTCATCTTGGCCTCGACCGCGCTTGCGGTCGCCAGCGCATTGCCCTTCGGCGACAGCAGCACCGAAAGGCCCGCGGTCGGCTTGCCGTCGAGCCGCGTGTTGAACTGGTAGCTGAGCCCGCCGACCTCGATCCGCGCGACGTCGCGCAGACGCACAGTCGAACCGTCCGCATTGGCGCGCAGGATGATCGCGCCGAATTCGTCAGGCGAGGCGAGCTGGCCCTTCACCAGCACCTGGGCGGAAATCTTCTGCGTATCGGTGCTCGGTTCGGCGCCGATGCTACCAGAGGCGACCTGGGCGTTCTGCGCCGTGATCGCCTTGTTGACGTCGTCGGCCGAGAGGCCATAGCCGACGAGTTTCGCCGGATCGATCCAGATCCGCAGGCTGCGCTCGGTCGAATAGAGCGTGGCGCGGCCGACGCCGGGAATGCGGCGAACCTCGCCCAGCACGTTGCGGATCATGAAGTCGCCGAGGCCGACCTCGTCGAGGCTGCCGTCGGTCGAATTCAGCGTGATGATCTGCAGCACCGCCGAGGAGGCTTCCTCGACCAGGATGCCCTGCTGGATCACAGCGCGCGGCAAACGCGCCTCGACGCGTTTGAGGCGGTTCTGCACTTCCACCGAAGCCTGTCCGGTGTCGGTGCCCGGCTTGAAGTTGGCGATGATTTCGACCTGGCCGAGCGAGTCGGAGGTCGATTCGAAGTTCAGGATGTTGGCCGCGCCGTTGAGCTCCTCCTCGATCAGCCGCGTCACGCTGTTATAGAGGTTCTCCGGCGACGCGCCGGGATAGCTGGTCGAGATCGAGATCGAGGGCGGCGCGATAATCGGATATTGCGCGACCGCGAGCAGCGGAATCGAGATCGCACCGACCAGACAGATGAACAGCGCGACGACCCAGGCGAAGATCGGCCTGTCGATGAAAAAGCCAGCCATGTGCGATCACCGCCCGATGTGCGCGGTTTGCTGGGCGTCCGTCGCTGCCCCGGCCGATCCATCGGCCTGATTCCAGGCCTGCGGCCGCACCTTGTCGCCGGCGGCGAATTTCTGGAAGCCTTCGACCACGACCTTGTCGCCGGCCTTGAGGCCCTCGGAGACGAACCAGTGGCCACCCTGCAGCGAGCCGGTGCGCACCGGCTGCACCGCGATGAGATTGTCGTCCTTGACGACGAAAACCTCGCTGCCGCCGCCACCATTGCGCTGGATCGCCTGCTGCGGCACGGCGATCGCGTCGGTGTCGATGCCCTGCTCGATCTGCACGCGGACATACATGCCCGGCAGCAGGATCCGGTTCGGATTCGGGAATTCGCCACGCAAGGTCACCTGCCCGGTATAGGCGTCGACCTTGGCCTCGGAGAACAACAGCTTGCCCGGCACCGAATAGATCGAGCCGTCATCGAGCACGAGACGGACCTTCATCGCATCAGGCGAGATGCGGTCGAGATCACCGCTCTCGAAGGCGCGGCGGAGCTGGTTCATCTCGGTGACCGACTGCTGGAAGTCGGCATAGATCGGATCGAGCTGCTGGATCGTCGCGAGACTCGCGGTATCGTTCTGCACGACGAGCGCACCTTCGCTGGCCAGCGCCGCGCCGACGATGCCGTCGATCGGCGCACGGATGGTGGCGTAATCGAGATTGAGTTTTGCGCGCGCGACGTCGGCCTCGCGGCCCTGAACGTCCGCCTCGGCCTGCTTCAGCGTCGCGATCGCCTTTTCGTTCTCGGCTTCCGGCGCGGTGCGCTGGAGGGTCAACGTGGCGATACGGCGGGCTTGCAGCGAGGCCTGTTCGCGCACGGCCTCGGCACGCGACAGCGCGGCGTCGGTCGACTGCACTTCGACTTCAAATGGGCGCGGATCGATCTGGTAAAGCGGATCGCCGGCCTTCACCTCGCTGCCCTGGTGGAACATGCGCTGGACAATGATGCCGGAGACGCGCGGGCGCACCTCGGACACACGCGTCGGCGCAATGCGCCCCGGCAGCTCGCGCACCATCGCGCGCGCCTGCTGCTTCACGGTGACGACGCTGACGTCCGGCTCGGGTGCTTGTGCGGCGGCGGTTGCGGAGTTCGGTTTGTTGCAGCCAGCAAGCAGTGGCGCCGTCACGGCCAGCATCAATGCAATGCATGCCGATTGCGCGCGAAGTCCAGACATGAAAAAAGCCGCCCCTGATAAGTGAACAAACAAACAGCGGCGTCGTATCGACACCCCTGCGTTGCTGCGATGAACATAAAATCTGCTTGCTGCGACGCAATGCGTTTGCCGGGCGGCCCATTGTCACATAAGCCCATCGCGCTGATTTCGCGGACTCTTTCGTCGGCTCACCGGATTGTGAGCGGGTTCCATCGCAGGCTGCGAGGCTCCATTAAGGAATGCGTGGACGGGAACGGGCCATTTGCGTGCGTGCGAAGGCAGCGTGCCGCAATATTGTAAGGCGATGCGGCCCAATTGCCGCGCACGGTATTTCCCCTCATCCGGCACCCCGCGGTCCGCGATCGGATCGCCATCTCCGCGACGGATGAGGATGCGGGACGAGCCGGGATGCCCTTGCGAAGCGGGTGCGACGCGGCGTGGTTTCAACCCCAGGTGCCTCTTTCGTACCCTCGATCCGGCTTTCCTTACTTTCCTCCTTCCGCCGCTGTGCCATATTGCTGATAGATGCGGCCTTCGCGAACGGATGACCCGGCAATGCCCCCTTCCCGCTCCGACATGGAGATCGAACTGAGCAAGCTGTCCACGCCCCGGATTTTCCTGGTGCGGATGCTGGTGTTTCTGGTGCTGTGCGGCCTGGTCGGCGTCGTGCTCTACAAGCAGATCGTCACCGCTTTCTTCGCCAATCCCGGGCTGAACGCCCTGATCGGCCTGGTGCTTCTGATCGGGACCATCCTGGCGTTCCGGCAGGTGATCCGGCTCTATCCGGAGGTCTCCTGGGTCAACAATTTCCGCATCGCCGACCCCGGCCTTGCGATCGACCGCCGCCCGACCCTCTTGGCCCCGATGGCCGCCATCCTCGGCGGCGAGCGAACCGGCCGGATGACCATCTCGCAGCAGACCATGCGGCATTTGCTCGATTCGATCGCGACCCGCCTGGATGAGGCCCGCGACATTTCGCGCTACATGACCGGCCTGCTGGTCTTCCTCGGCCTGCTCGGCACCTTCTGGGGCCTGATCGAGACGGTCGGCTCGGTCGGCAAGGTGATCGACGGGCTCAAGGTCGGCGGCGACGCCGGGGCGCTGTTCGACACGCTGAAGGAAGGCCTTGCCGCCCCGCTCGGCGGCATGGGTATCTCGTTCTCGTCCTCGCTGTTCGGCCTCGCCGGCTCGCTGATCCTCGGCTTCCTCGACCTGCAGTCGAGCCAGGCCCAGAACCGCTTCTACACCGACCTCGAAGACTGGCTCGCCACCACCGTGCGCGGCATTTCCGGCGATGAAAGCGCCGGGACCGGTGGCGCCGACCTGCAGGGCGCGATCGATCGGCTGCGCACCGCAGTCGAGGACGGCGGCAGCAACCGCAGCACCACCGCCGCGATGGCCAATCTTGCCGAGGCGATCCAGGGGCTGGTCGCGCATATGCGCACCGAGCAGCAGATGATCCGCGAATGGGCCGACGGCCAGGGCGAGCAGAACCGCGAGATCAAGCGCCTGCTCGAACGCCTCGCCCGCCAGCCGGAAAAAAGCTGAGCCACGGAGGTCAGCGTGCTGGATCACGTCACCATCAGCATCACGGACATCGAACGGTCGAAGGCGTTCTATGACCAGGCGCTGCAGGCCCTCGGCATCAGCCGCCTGTATGCCGAAGGCGCGCAGGCCGCGGGCTACGGCATCCGCCCGAAGGCTTTCTTCTGGATCGGAGCGCGCAGCACGCCGCAGACCGGTGCGCATATCGCCTTTACCGCCACCGATCGCGCCACCGTGGACCGATTCTACGAGGATGCGATCAAGGCCGGCGGCAGGGACAACGGCCGGCCCGGAATCCGCCCGCATTATCATGCACACTATTACGGCGCCTTCGTCCTCGATCCCGATGGCCACAATATCGAGGCCGTCTGCCACGCCCCGCAGGACTGATTGCGTCAACCAAAGAGAACCTGAATGGCCCTCGCCCGTACCCGCCGCAGCGAATCCGCCTTCAACTACTGGCCCGGCTTCGTCGACGCGCTGTCGACGCTGGTGCTGTCGATCGTGTTCCTGCTGTCGGTGTTCCTGGTGGTGCAATTCTTCCTGTCGCAGGAAGTCACCGGCAAGGACAAGGCGCTGGAGCAGCTCAACGCCAAGATCGCCCAGCTCAACGATTTGCTGTCGCTGGAGAAGCTCACCAAGCTGACGCTCGACGACCAGGTGTCGCAATTGCGCGCCGGACTCGCCTCGGCCGAAGGCGAGCGCGACCGTATGAAGGGGCTGTATGAAGGGCTTGCGAATTCCGGCAACGACGCCCAGGGCCGCGCCACCGAGCTCAACAAGGCGCTGGATTCCGAAAAGTCCGTCTCGTCGCGTGCGCTGGCGCAGATCGAGGTGCTGAACCAGCAGATCAGCGCGCTGCGCCGCCAGCTCGCCGCCCTGGAGGAGGCGCTCGACGCCTCCGAGAAGCGTGACAAGGAATCGCAGGGACGGATCGCCGATCTCGGCTCGCGGCTGAACGTCGCACTGGCGCAGCGGGTGCAGGAACTGTCGAAATACCGTTCCGAATTCTTCGGACGCCTGCGCGCCATCCTCGGCAACCGTCCGGATATCCGCGTCGTCGGCGACCGTTTCGTATTCCAGTCGGAGGTATTCTTCGACACCGGACAGGCAACGCTGTTGCCCGAGGGCAAGACCGAGCTCGAGACGGTCGCCAGCGCTCTGGTCGATCTGGACAAGCAGATCCCGAGCGAGATCGCCTGGGTGCTGCGGGTCGACGGCCACACCGACGTGCGGCCGATCAACAGCCCACTGTTCAAGTCGAATTGGGAGCTGTCGTCGGCGCGCGCGATCTCGGTGGTGCAATATCTGGTGTCGCTGGGCGTGCCCGCGCAGCGCCTGGTTGCGGCCGGCTTCGCCGAATTCCAGCCGCTCGACACCGCGCAGACCGAAGACGCCTACAAGCGCAACCGCCGCATCGAGCTGAAGCTGACGGAACGTTAGGTGGCAAGCGGCTTCCAACTCCGCTCGTATCACGCAGCCGACGAGGAGGCCGCCATCGAGCTGTGGCGGCTGACCTGGCAGCAGGCTTATCCGTCGATCGACTTCAATGCCCGCGTGGCGTGGTGGCGCGAACGCTGGCGCAGCGAGCTGGTGCCAAATGCCGCGATCGTGGTCGCGGAGCAGAACGGCGCGTTGGCCGGTTTCGTGACCATCGACAGCGCGGGCTATCTCGACCAGCTCGTGGTCGATCCGGCGCAGTGGGGCTCGCCGCTTGCGGGTGCGCTGGTCGATGAAGCCAAGCGCCTCTCGCCGGCCGGCGTCATGTTGCTCGTCAACAAGGACAACGCCCGCGCCATCCGCTTCTACGAACGCAACGGCTTTGTGCATGCCGGCGAGGACGTCAATCCGACTTCGGGACGGCCGGTGCTGAGGATGGCGTGGGTGCCGTGAGGACCGATGGCGAAGTCCGCCTCTCCCGTCGTCCCTGCGAAAGCAGGGACCCATAACCACAGGGTTAGGTCGTTGAAACGAGCTGTGGCCCCAGCGCCGCAAACCAATTCGCATTCGTGGCTATGGGTCCCTGCTTTCGCAGGGACGACACCGAATTTGTTGCGCGGATTGTGAGCCATACATTCGCGTTCTCGCGACACGATTTGTCCGAGTTTTGCATTTCGTTTGCCCTCTTTCTTGAATAGAGGGCGCAGGGAAAGCCGGGTGCCGATTGCACCCATGGGCCCGGTGCAACAAAAAGCACCGGGGTAGGACCACAGGTGTAACCGGAAACAACCCGGCTTTCCCTGCGCGATGGGTTACGGCTTATACGTGCTCTCCCCGGTGAGACTGGGCTTGCTTGTCACCGCCGTCAGCAGAGAGATTTCCCCTCTGCTGATGAGACACCTGCCACTAGGGCGTCAGGCCTGCACGACTTCGCCGTCCGCTGTCTGCCACGATCGTCCATCGCAACATCGGCGTCCACCGCATCTCACCGCAACACTCCTGACGATCGCGACGCGCCCCTCAATCGGGTGAGACGGGTGGATTCATACACTGAGTTGCGCTTCTGATAAAACGAAATATTTTTATTGCGAGGGCTTGCCACGTCGGGCAACTCAGTGATTGGCGTGAGGGAAGCACCGGCGAAGGGGTTCCCTCCCCCCTTGCGGGGGAGGGCTAGGGAGAGGGGTGCCACACGACGCGCTCTCTCCGTATCGGTTACGGCGGCAAAAGTTTGCGAGAGCGATGCACTCATCAGTCACCTCGCCCGGGGCCACCCCTCTCCCTAACCCTCTCCCTAACCCTCTCCCGCGAGGGAAGAGGGAACCTGGGCCGCGTGCTCACCTCACTCTCGATGGGAGAGTGAACGAGATGATCGTAAAGGATCTTAGATGCGTGGAGGCGCACCCTCAGCGCCCCACCATCCGCTGCAGATGCTCTGGATAGCGCGCGCCCTGGATCTCGACGGCGGCGAGTGCCTTGTCGATCCCGGCGAGATCACCGGCCGTCAGTTCGACCCGCACGGCGCCGATGTTCTCCTCGAGGCGGTGCAGCTTGGTGGTGCCGGGGATCGGCACGATCCACGGTTTCTGCGCGAGCAGCCAGGCCAGCGCGATCTGCGCCGATGTCACCTTCTTGCCCGCGGCGATCTGCCCCAACAGATCGACCAGCGCCTGGTTTGCCTGGCGCGCTGCTTGCGAGAACCGCGGCACGACGTTGCGGAAATCATCGCTGGCGAAGGTCGTGGTGGCGCTGATCGCGCCGGTGAGGAAGCCGCGGCCGAGCGGACTGTACGGCACGAAGCCGATGCCGAGTTCTTGCAGCGTCGGCAGGACCTCCTGCTCCGGCTCGCGCGACCACAGCGAATACTCACTCTGCAACGCCGTCACCGGCTGCACCGCATGCGCGCGGCGGATGGTCTGCGCACTGGCCTCCGAGAGGCCGAAATGCCGGACCTTGCCGGCAGCAATCAGCTCCTTCACCGTGCCCGCGACGTCCTCGATCGGCACGTCCGGATCGACCCTGTGCTGATAGAAGAGGTCGATGACGTCGGTATTCAGGCGCTTGAGCGAGGCGTCTGCAACCGCCTTGATGTGTTCCGGCCGACTGTTCAGCTTGCGCCGCTGGTCGTTGGCGCTTTCGATGTCGAAGCCGAACTTGGTGGCGATCACGACATCGTCGCGGAACGGCGCCAGCGCCTCGCCGACCAGCACTTCGTTGGTGAAGGGACCGTACACCTCCGCGGTGTCGAAGAAGGTGACGCCGTGTTCGACGGCGGCGCGGAGCAGCGCGATGCCTTGCTGCTTCTCGAGCGCCGGGCCGTAGGCGAAGCTGAGGCCCATACAGCCGAGGCCGATCGCCGATACCTCCAGATCGCTGTTGCCGAGTTTACGCTTTTGCATGTTGTCTCTCCGCATTGATGGCTGGAATCCATGGTGAGCAGGACTTAGGGCGTGCGCCGACGGGCGATTAGACGTAAGGATCGGGATAGACTTATGAGCAGAACTCATCAATGCCGCGGCACGACATCAACGACCTGATCGCCTTCCTCGCGGTGGCACGGGAACGCAGCTTCACCCGGGCCGCGGCGCGGCTCGGCGTGTCGCAATCGGCGCTCAGTCACACCCTGCGGGCGCTGGAAGAGCGATTGGGCGTGCGGCTCCTGACCCGCACCACGCGCAGCGTCGCGCCGACCGAGGCCGGGCAGCGGCTGCTGGAGGGTGTCGGTCCGCGCCTGGAAGAAATCGAGGCCGAGCTTGCCGCGTTGAGCGAGTTGCGCGACCGCCCGGCGGGCACCATCCGAATCAACGCCGGCGAGCACGCAGCCGAGACGATCCTGTGGCCGGCGCTGGCGGAGTTCCTGCCGCGCTATCCCGACATCAAGGTAGAGCTGACCGTCGACAACGGGCTCGCGAACATCGTCGCGGAGGGTTATGACGCCGGCGTTCGCCTCGGCGAACAGCTCGCAAAGGACATGATCGCGGTGCGGATCGCGCCGGATTTCCGCATGGTCGTGGTCGGAGCTCCGTCCTATCTCAAGCGGCGCGAGCGTCCGAAGCGGCCGCAGGACCTGACCCAGCATGCCTGCATCAACATTCGCCTGCCGACCCATGGCGGCATCTATGCCTGGGAATTCGAGCGGCGCGGCCGCGCCCTCAAGGTCCGCGTCGACGGACAATTGGTGTTCAACAGCACCCCGCTGCGGATCAAGGCGGCGTTGGCCGGGCTGGGGCTTGCCTATGTGGCCGAGGACCAGGTGCGCGCGCAGCTTGCCAAGGGGCAACTGATCCAGGTGCTCGACGACTAGTGCGCGCCGTTTCCGGGCTATCACCTCTACTACCCGAGCCGGCGGCAATCCTCGCCGGCCTTCGCGCTGCTGGTGCAGGCGCTTCGCTATCGGGGTTAGCGTGATGAGATAAGGTCGAGCTGGAACGGCGCCGAAGGTTCACCTCTCCCTTGGGAGAGGTCGATTTGCGCAGCAAATCGGGTGAGGGGTTACAGCCTATCGAGAAGCAAGAGCCCTCACCCGGCGCTTCGCGCCGACCTCTCCCCGGCGGGGAGAGGTGAACCGAAACCGCGGCGAACCGATTCGACCAAAACTCATCTCGCTTTAGCGCGCGCTTTAGCGCGCCGCCGCATCGTTGAGCAGCACCGAGTGGCTGCGGCCATACGCGAAGTAGAGGGCGAGGCCGATCGCCAGCCACACGATGAGACGCAGCCAAGTTGCCCAGGGCAGGAACACCATCAGCAGCAGCGAGAAGGCCATGCCAAGAACCGGTACAAACGGCACGCCGGGTGTGCGGAACGGGCGGGCGATGTCCGCATCGCTCTTGCGCAGATAAATCACCGCGCCGCAGACCAGCACGAAGGCGAACAGCGTGCCGATAGAAACCATTTCACCGAGGATGTCGATCGGGGTCAGCGCGGCGACGACCGCCACGATGATACCGATCAGAAGCTGGCTCTTGTAGGGCGTCCCGAGCGAGGGATGCACATCGGAGAACATTCTGGGCAAGAGGCCGTCCTTGGCGATCTGGAAGAAGATGCGGCTCTGGCCATAGAGCAGCACCAGGATCACCGTGGTGAGGCCGCAGAGCGCTCCGATCTTGATCAGCACCGAGAACCAGGTCTGCCCGATGACATCGACGGCCTTGGCGATCGGATCGGGCACGCCGAGTTCGGTGTAGGGCACGAGGCCGGTGAGCACAGCGGAGACCGCGACATAGAGGATGGTGCAGATCAGGAGCGAACCGAGAATGCCGATCGGCATATCGGTTTGCGGGTGCTTGGCTTCCTGAGCGGCGGTCGATACGGCGTCGAAGCCGATGAACGCGAAGAACACGACGGAGGCACCGCGCATCACGCCGGTCCAGCCGAATTGACCGAAGGTGCCGGTATTGTCAGGGACGAAGGGGTGCCAATTCGCCGGCGTGACATAGCCGATGCCGAACAGGATGAAGGCGCACACCACGACGAGCTTGATGGCGACCATGATGTTGTTGAGCCGGGCCGACTCCTTGGTTCCGCCGACCAGCATGGCGGTGAGCAGCAGGACAATCAGCGCGGCCGGCAGGTTGATGACGCCTTCGACCGTCGTGCCATCAGGCAGCTTGAACTCCGTCCAGGGCGCCGCGGCATATTGCGGAGGAATGTTGATACCGAAATTATGCAGCAGCGAGACGATATAGCCCGACCAGCCGACGGCGACGGTGGAGGCGCCCATGGCGTATTCGAGGATGAGGTCCCAACCGATGATCCAGGCGAAGATCTCGCCCAGGGTCGCATAGGTGTAGGTGTAGGTGCTGCCGGAGACCGGCAGCAGCGCGGCGAGCTCGGCGTAGCACAGGCCGACGAAGGCACAGGCGATGCCGCCGACGACAAAGGAGAGCATGATGGCCGGGCCGGCATAGTGCGCCGCCGCGGTGCCGGTGAGAACGAAGATGCCGGCGCCGATGATGCAACCGATCCCGAGTGCCGTGATGCTCAGCGCTCCGAGCGTCTTGCCAAGCGCGTGCTCACCTGCTTCGGCGATGATGGCGGTGACGGACTTACGCGCCATCAAACCCATGTCAGTCATGACGACATTCCCTTCGACTGTGGCGTGTAGCCAGCCAATCAAGATGAAAGCTTCGGGTCCCGGACTCTGAATGATTGTCTCGACATGACAGGAAGGCAAGCGCTTTTTGGCAGGCGTGCCGGCGAGAGAACTATCAAGGAGAGGTTTTCACCTTACACACGCGGGTCGCGCGCGTGGTTCCGTTGGCTCGACGATCGCCGTCCTCCGGACCTCAGCTACACGAATATTTGCGCGGCAGCGCACCATGGCCGTGCGGAACGAGACCCGTGCAGCCGACGTTGTTGCTGTGTTGAAAAAGTAACCTCGCGGCCTTGGCGGATCCCCCTTCCGTCGGGGCCGTGCTTTCTGGATCGGCCCGATGGTCGCTGTCGCGACCGGCCTCCAGTCAATTCGGAGAAACGAATGTTCAAGAACAAGTTCGCCATCATCCTCGCCGCCGGCCTTGTAGTTGCCGGCCTTGCGCTCGCGCCAGCTCAGCTTCTCGCTCAGGGCGTCGGCGGCAGCGCACCGCCGCCCAGCCCCGGGACCCGCGCCGCTCCCTCGGGTGGCGTGGGCGGCAGTGCAATGCCAGCAAGGCCGGGTCAGCGATTCGGGTCGACGGGTGGCGTGGGCGGCAGCGCACCGCCAGCCAACCCAGGCGAGCTCGGCACCACGACCGGCGCCGGCAACGGCACAACGGGAAGGTAGGACCTAGGCCGCGCTGACGGGCTCGGCGTCGGCAGCGGCCGCCACGACGAATCTGAGCCCGTAGGTCTTGCCGCGGCGCCAGACCACTTCGCAGGCGTGACGCTTGGAGTGATCGGCCAGCAGCATCAGCATGAGCCGGTCGTTGACGACGAACTCCACCTCGGTGACGATCTTGGCGCCACCGGGCGAGACGTCGACGACCGCACACTCGCTGTCGGTCGCGCCACCGTCGACGGTGATCCAGGCCGGACGATTGTTGAGCTGGCGTCGCGGCTCCCGACTGATCTTGATCCGTGACCCGTTGCTCGCCATCGTCGTGACCCTTGAGGACCGTGACCCTTGAGGACTTGGAATGCCCGGCGCATAATCGCCTCACGCATACTGCCGCCACCCCGTAAAGTCCGGCTTAGCGTGATCGCTTGAACTTTACCGGAATCTTGACGGGGCTTTTAAGCAACGCGGATTCATCAAATCCGGCAGTGGGATACCAATCGTACGGGGTTGGTTGCTTGACGATGTTAGCTTGACTTGGATGTTAGATAGACTTGGCAGTTAGCTTGACTTGGCACACCCGCTGTTGATCACTGGCGCGCGGCCTCCCGCCACGTCCCTGTAATCGTCCCTGCACCAAGAGCGGCATCAAGACGCCTCTGTCCCTCGGAAACGCCCCATGCTCATTCCCCTCGCCGACGTGCCGCGCTGGTATGCCGAACGCAAGCCCATCGACGCGATCGCCGTCAGTCACGGCCAGGACACGCTGACCTGGACGCAGCTCGAGCGCGGTGCCAATGCACGGGCACGGGCGTTCGCCGCCAAGGGCGTCAAGCCCGGCGACTTCGTCGCGATCGGACTGCCGAACAGCAACGCATTCTTCGAGACCAGCTTCGCGGTGTGGAAGTGCGGCGCGACGCCGACCTCGCTGTCGTGGCGGCTGCCGCGCGGCGAGGCCGCGGCCGTGCTCGACATCCTGAAGCCGTCTCTGGTGGTCGGCGGCGAGGCCGACTGGAATGCGCCGAACACGTTGCCGGTGGATTTCGTGCCGCACGGCTTCTCCGACGAGCCGCTCGACGCTCCGATCGCCCGCTACTGGAAGGCGATGACGAGCGGCGGCTCGACCGGACGGCCGAAGGTGATCCTTGATCACAACCCGGCTGTGATCGACACTGTCGCGCCGCTGCTGCTCGGAATGCCGCATCAGGCCTCGGTGCTCAATCCGGGGCCGCTCTATCACAACGCACCGTTCCTGCTGTCGCACTCGGCGCTGTTCGGCGGCGGGCGGCTCGCCGGCATGGTAAAGTTCGATGCCGAAGAGACGCTGCGGCTGATCGAGGCAAACCGCGTGCAGTGGGTGAATTTCGTGCCGACCATGATGCACCGGATCTGGGCGCTGCCCGACGAGGTGCGCAGCCGCTACGACGTCTCCAGCCTCGGAATCGTATTTCACATGGCGGCTCCGATGCCGCCCTGGTTGAAGGAGAAGTGGATCGAATGGCTCGGGCCGGAGCGGATCTGGGAGCTCTATGGCGGCACCGAGCGGCAGGGCGCTTGTGTCATCAACGGCACCGAATGGCTCGCGCACAAGGGCTCCGTCGGCAAGACGGCAAAACTGCGCATCGTCGGCGAAGACGGCAACGACGTCGCGCCGGGCGAGACCGGCGAAATCTATTTCCTGCCCAATGACGGCGTCGGCACCACCTATCACTATCTTGGTGCCGCGCCGAAGCGGCGACCGGACGGCTGGGAATCGCTCGGCGATATCGGACGCCTCGATGCGGAAGGCTATCTCTATCTCGGCGATCGCCTCGCCGACATGGTGCTGCGCGGCGGCGCCAACATCTATCCCGCCGAGGTCGAGGCCTCAGTCAGCGAACATCCCAAGGTGCGATCCTGCGTCGTGGTCGGCCTGCCCGATCCGGAATTCGGCCAGCGTGTGCACGCGATCCTCGAGCTCGCCGAAGATGCCGACGCGCAAGAGATCGCCGACGGCATGGGCGATTTTCTCAAAGACCGGCTCAGCCGCTACAAGCATCCGGAAAGTTTCGAGCGTGTCGGCGTGGCGCCGCGCGACGATTCCGGAAAGGTCCGCCGCACGCTGCTGCGGGACGAGCGCGCCGCCTGGATGAAGGAGGATCGCGCCTTCCGCATCATGCCGGCGCGCGGGCGAACAAAGGGCGATTGAGTTCAATTCATCTTGCAGGAGGCATGTCTGCACGCCACATGAGCTGTGCAGGCGGCCGCCGACGGTATATATTTTCACTTTCCCTGCCGGCAGAACCTCCATTTTACTTTCGAGTTGACTTGGGGTTCCATCGCCCTGCACGCCAGGAGACCTCTAAGATGCCCGCTCTGACCGAATGGAAAGTGCCGCCGGCCTTTCAACCCCGTCCCGAAGACTATCGCTTTGATCTCGATCGCGCTCTGGCGTCCGTGGTCGGGCTGCATTCGATCATTCCGCCGGATGCCTCCAGCGCCGAGACACTCGGCACCGAGCGCGCCGGCAACGGCGTGCTGATCGATGACGGGCTGGTGCTGACCATCGGCTATCTGATCACGGAAGCCGAATCCGTCTGGCTGCATCTCGGCGACGGCCGCGTGGTCGAGGGCCACGCGCTCGGCCTCGATTTCGAATCCGGCTTCGGCCTGGTGCAGGCGCTCGGCCGGCTCGACGTCGACCCGCTGCCGATCGGCTCGTCGGCGGCAACGCGGATCGGCGACAATGTCGTGGTCGGCGGCGCCGGCGGCCGCACGCGCTCGGTCGCGAGCCAGATCGTCGCCAAGCAGGAATTCGCGGGCTACTGGGAATATCTGCTGGACGAGTCGATCTTCACCCATCCGTCGCATCCGAACTGGGGCGGCGCCGGACTGATCTCGGGTAACGGCGAG
The DNA here is from genome assembly GCF_049949265.1 of Bradyrhizobium genosp. P. Taxonomy (NCBI): domain Bacteria; kingdom Pseudomonadati; phylum Pseudomonadota; class Alphaproteobacteria; order Hyphomicrobiales; family Nitrobacteraceae; genus Bradyrhizobium; species Bradyrhizobium genosp. P. The sequence continues at coordinate 9,103,102 of NZ_CP188195.1, forward strand.
CTGATCGGCATCGGCTCGCTGCAGCTCGAACGTGAGAAGGGCGGCAAGGCCGAGCATGTCAACATGGTGGTGCCGATCGACCTGCTGAAGCCGGTCGTGAGCGACCTGCGCAAGTTCGGCCGCGTCAACAAGCCGGCGCGGCCGTGGCTCGGCATGTACACGACCGAGGTCGACAACCGCGTCGTCGTGGTCGGCATCGCCGGCAAGGGACCGGCGGCGCGCGCCGAGCTGAAGACCGGCGACGTGATCCTCGCGGTCGCCGGCGACAAGGTGACGAGCCAGACCGAGTTCTACCGAACACTTTGGTCGCTCGGCGCGGCCGGCGTCGACGTGCCGCTGACCGTCTATCACGAGGGCGTCACCTTCGACGTGACGCTGACCTCGATCGACCGCGCCAAGCTGTTGAAGGCGCCACGGCTGCACTAACACGAGCACGGCTTCACCAAACCGAGAAGGACAGCGGCGATGAGCGAGGCCGTGGTGGACGACATCGTGGCCGTGCTGCCGCCGCTGTTGCAGACGCTGGAATCGCTGTCCTTTGTCGCACGCAATCTCAACCCGCCGGATTTCGGCCGCGTCATGGAGATCGCCGGCGAGCCCGACGCGGCGCTGACCGCGGTACGGCCGCGGATTGGGAATTGGCCAGAGAGGTTCGCGCACATCAAGGCGGCACTTGAAGCCGCCAGCGACGCCGCACTTGCCGGCTATGCAGGCCTGCGCGCGGTGCAGAACGGCGAGGGCGATCTGGTCAGCGTGTTCCGCGCGCTGCGCCATGCGCCGCGAGCGCAGGAGGCGCTCTATCCGCTGACCGAGCTGGCACCGGTCAACGGTTTCTTCATCGCGCCTGAATTGCGCGAAGACGCCGATCTGCTGGCGAAGCTCGCGGCCCCCGCCAACGACAGCGCCGGCCTCTTTCATGAGCAGAACGAGTCCGGCAGCCGCGGCGGGTTCTCGCTCTACGTGCCCGAATATTACACGCCCGACCGCGCCTGGCCGCTGGTGGTGGCGCTGCACGGCGGCAGCGGCAACGGCCGCGCCTTCCTGTGGAGCTGGCTGCGCGACGCCCGCAGCCGCGGCGCCATCCTGGTCGCGCCGACCGCCACGGGACCAACCTGGGCGCTGATGGGTAACGACACCGACACGCCGAACCTCAACCGCATCCTCGACGAGGTCGGCTCGCGCTGGAATATCGACCAGACCAAATTGCTGCTCACCGGCATGAGCGACGGCGGCACGTTCAGCTATGTGAGCGGGCTCGATGGCGCCTCCCGCTTCACCCATCTGGCTCCCGTTGCGGCAACTTTCCATCCGCTGATGGCCGAGATGGCCGATGCGGACCGCCTGCGCGGTTTGCCGGTCTTTATCACCCACGGGCAGCTCGACTGGATGTTTCCGGTGCAGACCGCGCGCCAGACCCAGCAGCTGCTGTCCGCCGCCGGCGCCAAGGTCACCTACCGCGAGCTCGACGATCTCAGCCACTGCTATCCGCGCGAGATCAATGCTGAGATTCTGCAGTGGCTGAATGGCGAGTCTGCCGGCGGCGCGTAAGGCACCGCCGGCTGTTTGCGCGTCAGCTGTTCACCCGCGGCTTGAGCAGGTCGGAGAAGCCGACCCGGTGCAGCATCTCGTCGCGGACGCGGTCGATCACGGCGAAAGCAACCTCGGCACCATCCTGGGTCGGATCGATGTGGACGCGGAACGGCCGCTTGCCGAACGGCGTGTCGACGACCTCGACGATGGCGTCGGCGACCAATGACGCATCGGCATCCGCAGGGACGATCGCCGAGAACGCCTTCATGATCTCCTCGCCGAACCCGGCATAGGGACCCGCTTCATATTCGGCGACCCGCACCTGGTCCGACGGCCGGCCGGAATGGGCAAAGTGATTGGTGCCGCCGGTGAAGGCGCCGGGCACGATGATCGAGGTCTCGATGCCCCAGCGCGCCAGCTCCCTTGCATAGATCACCGCCATCGCGTCCATGCCGGCCTTCGCCGCAAAGTATGGCGCCAGATAGGGCGGCGTGCCGCCGGCCGAACTGCTGCTCGAGACCCAGACCAGCAGTCCCCTGCCCTGCTTGCGCAGCTGCGGCAGCGCGGCACGATTGACACGCTGGGTCGAGAGCACGTTGACGTCGTAAAGTTCGGCGAGCTGCTCGGGTGTGAAGGCCTCCGCCGGACCGAACGCCATGTGGCCGGCATTGTGCATGACGACGTCGAGGCGGCCCTCCTCGGCGACGATCTGTGCAATCGCCGCGTCAGCTGAGGCCTGCGAGCCGACATCGAGCTCGAGCGCGCGAAGGTCGACATTATTGTCCCTGGCGAATTCCTCGACGTCGGCGACCGCGGCAGCGTTACGGCCCGTGGTTTGGCGCATCGAGGCGTAGACCGTGTGACCGGCTTTGGCGAGCGCGTTGGCGGTGAGCCGGCCGAAGCCGCTCGACGCACCGGTGATGACGATGACCTGTTTCATGACACGTTTCCTTGTGTGGGATTGAATGAGTGTTTGGGGGCGTCAGACCAGGCCACCATTGGCGCGCAGGGTCTGGCCGTTGATCCACGCTCCGTCGGGACCGGCGAGGAAGGCGACGACGGAGGCGATGTCATCGGGCGTGCCGAGCCGCTCCAGCGGGACCATCTTGGCGAAGCGGTCGATCAGCTCGTCCGACTTGCCGTTGAGAAACAGATCGGTCGCGGTCGGGCCGGGCGCGACCGCATTGACGGTGATCGCGCGTCCGCGCAATTCCTTGGACAGGACCGCGGTCAGCATTTCGATTGCAGATTTGGTCGCGACATAGATGCCGTAGCTCTCGAGCTTGGTGCCGACGACGCTGGTCGAGAAATTGACGATGCGTCCGCCGTTGCGCAGCCGCCGCGCCGCCTCCCGCATGGTGTTGAAACTGCCCTTGAGATTAACTCCGATCTGCTGGTCGAACAGCGCATCGTCGCTGTCGGCGATCTTCGCAAGCTTCATGATACCGGCATTGTTGACCAGCACGTCGACGCCGCCGAAGGCCGCCTCCGCCGCGTCAAACATCCCGCGCACGGCGCTGGCGTCGCTGACATCGGCCTTCGCCGTCAGCACCCGGCCGCCAGCCGCCTCGATCCTGTTGGCGACGGTCTGGGCCGACTTGGCGTCGCCGGGATAGTTGATCACGACGGTGAAGCCGTCCCTGGCAAGCCGTTCGGCGATCGCCGCGCCGATCCCGCGCGAGGCGCCCGTCACCAGAGCTACCTTGTTGGTTTGGTTCGTCATTTTCAGTCTCCCATCTTTGTGCGGCTTGGCCGCGTTCGATGGGAGGAAACTAGGCCTTGGCATCTTCCGGATAATCATGCATTTTCTGGCATTACTATTCGTTATTCTCGGATAATAAATGGACCGGTTTGATGCGATGCGCGTGTTTGCCCGCGTGGTGGAGCGGCGCAGCTTTTCACTGGCCGCCGACGATCTCGGCCTCCCGCGCTCGACGGTAACCGACGCGGTGAAGGGGCTGGAGGCGCGGCTTGGCGTGCGGTTGCTCGAGCGCACCACGCGCACGGTGAGCCCGACGCTCGATGGCGAGGCGCATTACCGGCGCTGCCTGTCGCTGATTTCAGATCTCGAAGATGCCGAAGGCGCGTTCGGCGGTGCGAGGCCGAAGGGGCTGTTGCGCCTCGAAGTGCAAGGCACGCTGGCGCGGCACTTCCTGCTGCCGAACCTGCCCGGCTTCCTCGCGGAATATCCCGACATCGAGATCACGATGAGCGAGAGCGATCGCTGGATCGATCTGATCCGCGAGGGCGCCGACTGCGTGCTGCGCTTCGGGCAACTGCGCGACAGCGACATGATCGCGCGGCAGGTGGTGATGCTGGACCGGCTGACCTGTGCCACGCCAGACTATTTCGCGCGGTTCGGCACGCCCACCGATCCGCTCGCACTGGACGGACATCGCATGATCGGCATCCGCTCGCTGTCGACGGGCCGGCTGCGGCAGATGCAATTCGTGATCGACGGCGTCCTGAAGGAGTTTGCGCTGCCGGCGCCGATGTCGGTGACCGGGCCGGAAAGCTATCTCGCGACCGCCAAGCTCGGGCTCGGCCTGGTGCAGGTGCCGCGCTTTCACGCCGAAGCCGATCTGGCGCAGGGAACGCTGGTCGAGGTCCTGCATCATTGCCGGCCGCCGCCGGTGCCGGTGCACCTGCTCTATCCCCGCAACCGCCAGCTCTCACCGCGCGTCCGTGTGTTCATCGATTATGTGATGCGAGCGTTCGGGCGGAGTTGACGCTGTGCAGGTTCAAACTCAACAAAGCCCGGCTTTCAGATGGATATCGGGCAGCTCGCCCACGCGATCCCGCGCGTTCGACAGGATGTCTCGATCATTGGACGTCAGCGTATCCAGGTCCCCGTCGCCGAAGAATCCGAGTGCGCGCAACACCTCTGCCGGTTCGCCTCGAAACATCGTCTTGAAGGCGCTCAAGGCCGTCGGCAACGAGGCGCCGGCTGACAACATGGCGGCGATGTCCCGGTAGTCCTTGGCCTCGGCGCGGTCCAGCGTGGCCTTGAGCTTGGTCGCCATCAGATCGTCAAGCGACGCGACGAGCAACACGCCATCAGCCGTCTGAAGCGGGTCGTTGATCCGACCAAACTTGAGGCCGCCAAAGAACGAAACCTTGACCGCGCCAGACGGCGTCTCGGTCAAAACTGCAAATGTATCCGGCGCATCCTGCAGGATCACGGCACTATCGATGAAATCGAACTCGGCGCGAAGATCGTCCTTGTCGAGGCGACCGGTACAGAAAAAGTCGAAGTCGAGCGATTCACGATGACCAAGTTGAAGCGCGACGGCGGTCCCACCATACAGAACGAACTTTTGTTTCCGCGCCGGAGCCAGGTCGGGCCATATCTCCCGTTGCGCGGCCGGAAGGATATCAAGTCGCGGCTCAAACTGCGGCATAAAATCCCCTGCGCGGCGCCTTGTCGGGAATGGCCATACCGGTCGCAAGTGTCAGCCGGCCTCGCCAGAATTCCCATGACCTGTCGTTGAGCCAGCCAGGCTCGGCACTGCGCATGATCTCGACCAAGCGCTCGTGGCCGACCGCCTTCTCGAGCACCAGAATGTCGTCATAGGTCCCGAGATTCATCGTCTGTGCGACGATACGCGCTTCGGAAAAAGAGTGTCCGTCCACCGGCGTCCACCACAGATATTTGCGGCGAAATTGCTCCAGGAGCTCGTTCGATAGGTGACTTGCCGTCATGGCCTATTATAGCCGATTCAACGGTCATTTTCCACGCAGAACACCCGCTTGCAGAGACCAGGACAGGCGGAGGTGGACGATCCGTGGTGCCCCGGCCCGGAACCATCCTCTCCCCTGCGACGTTATCCAGCCAACACCGGAGGATTTGTGATGCGGACTTTTCTCGGAATGATTTTGGGTGCGCTGCTGATGGTTTGCGGCGTCTATGTCTACGATTCCATGCAGACATCGAGCGTGGCAAACGGCCAGGTGGCACAGGACAGCCGCACCATCGTCAATTGGGATGTCGCGGCCCATGACTGGAACATGCTGAAGACGCGGGCCCATGAGGAATGGACCAAGGTCGCGTCGAAGTAACGGCTGCCTTTGCACCTTCTGCACCGATGCAAATGGCCTCTCCCCCGCGCGGGAGAGGTGGCGCCTACCACCCAAGCGGCCTCGTTCGGGGACAAACGAGACCTGAATTCAGGCGGCGCGCTTGGGCTGTTGCTGGGTGGCGCAATGGATGCCGCCGCCCGCCTCGCCGATCGGATCGATGTTCAGACTGATGACCTCGCGCCCTGGATAGAGCCTGAGCAAGGTCTCCTTCGCAGCGGCGTCTGTCGTGTCGTCGCCAAACTCTGCGGCGATGACGGCTCCATTGCAGACATAGTAGTTCGCATAGCTCGGCACGAAATTGCGCGAGCGTGAGCGGATATCGACCGGATCTGACATGACGACGATGTCGAGCTTGCGTCCTTGCGCGTCTCGCGCCGCTTTTAGTGTTCGTAGGTTTCGAACGAGGCCACCGACCATCGATCGCTGCGATCGACTGACTTTCCAAGCTGGATCACGACTTGCCCCGGCTTCACGAAGCGGGCAAGCGCGTCGATGTGATCATCGGTGATATCGGCTCCCTTGATGCCGGGTGCCCAGATCACCCGCTCGGCACCGAGGGCGTCCAACAGCAAACGCTCGATCTCTTCCTTACCGTCAGTGTTTCGGTTGCGGTTGATCCAGCTGCTTTCATGCGCAATGACGGTGCCCTCGCCATCGACGTCCAAGCCACCGCCTTCGCCAACAAGGCCGTTCGCGAACACCGGGAGATCAAGCCGCTCTGCGACACGACGCGCAATCAGGCCATCATCCGCATGGCCCTGCTTGTTGCCCCAACCGTTGAAGCGCAGATCGGAGACCGCAATCCCGCCAGATTGGGACACGACGAAGGTCGGGCCGGAATCCCGGCACCAGAGGTCCTCCGTTGCAATGGACCATACCTGGACATCGGATGGAAGCGCCGCGGTTGCGGTATCGATTTGCTCGGTGCGCGCCAATACGACCACCGGCTCGAATCGGGCGATCGATCGCGCGATCAGACTGATCCTGGACCTAACTGCATCAAGGCCCCGCTGGCTTCCGTAGAAACTTGCGCGCGACGGCCATTGCATGAACGTCCGCTCGTGCGGCTCGCTTCCAACGGCATGCGGAACCCGGTCCCCCTCGCAGACGCGAGACTGTTCGCGATCGCTGCACGCGTCATGGCGATTGGCTCCAGCAAACCATGCGTCCAGGTTACGCCAGCGCGACTGGAGAATCCACGCTATCCACGGACGCCGCCGGGCAAACGGCCTCTCCCGCACGGGAGAGACCATGATCATTTGCCTGGTCAGCGGGAAATATAGCCCGCCGCAAGCGGCTTGAAGCGATAGATCAGATAGGGTGTTTTGTTTTCCGCCTTTCCGCCATGAAACATGGCGGCCGCGGAGACCTGCGATGCCGACACGTACATGTAGCCATCGGGCGAATACGATATGCCGTCGGGCCATACGAGGCCGGGATCGCTGATCATCGTGTGATACTTGCGGTCCGGAGTGATAACTCCGACCGACTTGTTCTCCACTGCGGTCAGGTAAATGTTTCCGGCATAATCGATTGAGAGCCCACCATTGTTTGGCTTATCGGAATAGCGCTCGACTTTCGAGGAGAGCTGAGCCGGCGACAGGGTTTCGTTGTTCAGATCCGCAGCGCGGATTCGGTACAGCGAGCGCCCGCTCAAGGGAGCGAAATAGACCCACTCGGCCTGCATATCCATCGTGATGCCGTCGCATCCGACCTTGATGGGGACAGGCTTGCCGTCTTTTCCCGGGACCGTCAGATCGTTTCCGTCGACCGTGATCGGAACGTTCTCCGGAATTGTCGAGTGGTCGCCGTCCAGGAGCCTCCGGGCATAACCACTATCCATGTCCATGACGATGATGGCGGCATGCGATCCGTCGCCGCCGGGCCCGATGTCTTCATCGGCAATGTAGAATTTCCGGTTCTTCTGGTCGATGACGATGTCTTGCGGTTGAGACCCGGCCCGCGTCAGCGGCTCGGGCAGATAATATATTCGCTCGAGCTTGTTGGTCCGCGTATTCCACCCTACGAGCTTCGGGGTGATATGGGTGCGAAACCCCATATCGATAATCCACACGACGCCGTTCTCGTCCGAGCGCAATCCGAGGACATTGTCGAGATAATGATCGGTGCCGTCTCGCGGCGTGTTCCATTCCGCGTTCGGAAAAGGCTCGAACGTCGTTGGAGACAGCAGCTTCGCGACCCGCACGTCCGGGCTATAGAACGGATGGTGGCTGAAGATGATCTGATTGTCGGGCGTAAAGGCCACATTGCCTACAGAGTTTGGAAGCCTCGCGACGACTTCCGTCTGGACGGGGTGAATGTCCGTCGGCGCTTCGGCCGCCAGCACGCTGGTCGCGAGTGCACCCAGTGCGAACGAAATGGCCGTCATCCATGTGGTTCTCATTGCTTCCTCCCCATTCTGCTTGTTTTAAAACACGATCTATCGCGCGAAGGCGTTGTCGCCCTCACAACGAATGCGCCGGAGTGCTCAGCCGGCGGCCGCGATCGCTCCCGGAATTTGAGAGCCGGCCGATCGCACGAACTCGCTCCTCAACTTGTTGTTGAGCCAAGTAGGAGCTATCGTGAGGGAAGGGCAATACGCACAAAAATCGCCGATAGTGTCAAAAAGGATACCGTCATGGTCAAGCCACGCCACTCGCGCTTCGACTGTAGTCCCGGCTGCGCTGTCGAAGCTTCGATCAGTTTGATCGACGGCAAATGGAAGGGCGTGGTCATGTTCCATCTGCTCGACGGCACCATGCGTTTCAACGAAATTCGCCGACGGGTATCTGGCGTGACGCAGCGAACGCTGACCAATCAGCTCAGAGAGTTGGAAATCGACGGCCTGATCGAGCGCAAGATCTACGCGCAGATCCCGCCGAAGGTGGAATACAGTCTCTCGCCGCTGGGACGCTCATTCGAGCCCGTGCTCCGCGCACTCAAGACCTGGGGCGATGCGAATATTGGTTTGTTCGCCCGCCCGGCAACACGCATGCAGGCTGCCGAGTAGACTCGGCGAGGTATGTGATGTGGATTAGCGCCACAAGAGGCAAGCTCTGACGCCGATCCTGCTTGCCGGACATTTGATGCAGATGCGTCGTCCCAATCGGATCAGCGACGACCTTCGAGAGCGCTCTAATTCTTCTCGATCTTGCGGCCCATATTCGCCTTGCGGGCATCGGCGATGACCTGTTCGAACTGGTCCATGCTCAGCACGCCGGGGATGCGGAACTTGCCGACGATGAAGGCCGGCGTACCGTTGAAGCCGAAAGCTTCCGCCTGTTCGTTGTTGCGTGCGAGCAGCGCGTCGATCGCCGGCGCATTGGCGTCGAGATCCTTTTTCAGCTTGTCCATATCGAGGCCGGCGCCGGAGAGCAGCTCGGCGACGCGCGGCTCGGTGATGCGCGAATTGACCGCCATCATCGCCTCATGGGCGACGAGGAACTTGTCCTGATAGCGCGCCGCAAGTGCCATCCGCGCGGCGACCTTGGACACCGGCCCGAGGATCGGCCAGTCCTTTATCACCAGGCGAATCTTGCCGTCGTCCTGCACCACCTGGCGCAGCTCCGGCTCGAGCTTGCGGCAATACGGACAGTTGTAGTCGAACCATTCGACGATGGTGATGTCGCCATTGGGATTGCCCGCCACCGGAATCTCCGGGTCGCGCAGCACCAAGGCCTCGGTCAGGACCTTCTCTTCCTGCGCGCGGGCAGATCCCGTGGCCAGCAACGCTGCGCCGGCGCCGAACAGGCCGAGCGCGGCGCGGCGGGTGAGGCCCGGATCGATCCCGGATCGTGTCGTCAATCGATTCATGTAATGGCCTTGCGAGGAGCTCTCGCCTTTCTACGCTCAAAGCGACGTGATGTTACGTACCAGCATATAGATCGCCACCAGGATAATGACAGTGGCGAACACGATGTTGAGGGCGCCGCGCCGTACCGACAGGTGCCGCGCCGCGCGCGTTCCCGCCAGCCCGCCGACAATGCCGCCGGCGACGAATAGCCCTGCCAATGCCCAGGACACCAGTCCGGACCATGCATAGCTCAGCGCCGTGGTCATGCCGAAGGCAGTGACCGCCACCAGCGAGGAACTGACCGCGTTCATGATCGGCATGCCGGTCGCCAGCATCAAGGCCGGGACGATCAGGAAACCGCCGCCGATCCCGAAGAAGCCGGACATGGTTCCGGTCGCGAGCCCAAGGCCGGCGATCGCGGGCATGTTGGACATGTCCATCTTGACGTCGGTCAGGCCGACCCGCGCGCGGGTCTTCAGCATCAAGGCGGCGATCACGAGCATCACCAACGCGAATAGTGCGAGCAGCTTCTGTCCGTCGACCATCTTGCCGAGGATCGAGCCGCCGAAAGCACCACACATGCCGGCTGCGGCAAACAGCAGCGCACAGGACCAGATCACCGTGCCGCCGCGGGCATGGTTGGACAGGTTGACCGCGGCATTGGCCGCGACCGCGATTGCCGAGGTACCGATCGCGACATGCGGCTCCGGCACGCCGACCACATAGACCATCAGCGGCACGGCGAGGATCGACCCGCCCCCGCCGACCAGGCCCAACGAGAAACCGACCAGCATGCCCGATGCCAGTCCAAGCAGACTTTGCGTTGCGGAGAAGACCAAGGGGAACAGACTCGCGTTTGAGGGCGCAACCCTAGAAGGATTTGCTGCCTGATGCCATGCCGATAGCACAAAACTGCACTGCAACAAGGATCAGTGCACCAGAAATGTCACGGCGAGCGGCACCAGCAGCGAGGTGACCAGCGCGTTCAGGCTCATTGCGATCCCGGCAAAGACGCCCGCGACCTCATCGACCTGGAAGGCCCGCGCGGTGCCGATGCCGTGCGCGGCGATGCCGACGGCAAAGCCGCGGGCGCGAAAGTCGGTGATGCCGGTCAGGTTCATCAGGGGTGTGACCACGATCGCTCCCATGATGCCGGTGAGAACCACCGCCACCGCCGTCAGCGAGGGATCGGCGTGCAGGGACTCGCTGATGCCCATCGCGACACCTGCGGTGACCGACTTCGGTGCCAGCGACAGGATGACATCGCGTGGCAGGCCGAAGGCTTGCGCCAGCAGCACCACGGAGGCGATCGCCGTGATCGAGCCGACCGCGAGCGCCACCAGCATCGGCAGGATCGCGGCCGCGACCCGCTTGCGGTTCTCGTACAGCGGCACCGCGAGCGCGACGGTCGCCGGCCCGAGCAGGAAATGCACGAACTGGGCGCCGGCAAAGTAGGTGGTGTAGGAGGTGTTCGTGATCAGCAGGAACGCGCCGATGATCCACATCGAATGCAACACGGGATTGGCGAACGGATGCCGGCGGGTCGCGAGTGACACGGCATCAGCGGCGGCATAAGTCAACAGCGTCACCGTCAGCCAGAGCAGCGGTGACTGCGAGAGATAGACCCAGAGCGAGAATGGATTGTCGCTCACGGCCCGTCCTCGCCACGCGAGAGCAGGCTCGCGGCCGCAACGAAGGTCGCGACCGTCGCCAGCAACGTGACGACGACCGAGACCGCGAGCACGACAAGAATGGCGACGCCGTGCGCGGCCAGCAGGTCGAGTTTCTGCACCACGCCGACACCGGCCGGGACGAACAGCAGCGAGAGATTGGCAAGCAGGCCGCGGCTCGCGCTCTCGACGCCGTCATTGCCGAGCGGCCCGCGTGCAAGCGCCGGAACGCGATCGCGCACCAGAAGCAGCCCCAGCAGCAGCACGAGCCCGACCACCGGGCCGGGCACCGGGACCGCCAGCGCGCGCACCGCAACCTCGCCGATCAGTTGGCAGAGCAGGATCAGGCTGAGGCTGGCGATCATGATGAGACATTCGCGGGAGACATGCGCCTATCAGGTCGCCGCAGTGGGAGCTTGTCAATGCACGATCCGTCGGGTGTGAACGCGGCTCTAATGTGCAACCCGTCATCCTGACAGCTTGTGAAGGATTTCGCGTTTTCTTGTCTGCAGGTCGGCAGGGTTGGGTCGTTGCGAAGGTGTGGGTGGGTGACGGGTGTGGCGTTTGGGCGCTGTTGAGCCGATGGCCCTGTAAGATACGGAAATAGTGTGGAGCTCACGTTCAAGGAATCGCCGAGTCCTAATTCCCCGTCAGCAATTCGCCGAACCGGTCCCAGGCCTTGCCGTTGAAGCGCATGAACTGCATCTGGTCGACCGGCACATGGTCAGTCGGCGAGGTGTTGATCCTGATGCCCGGCAGCAGCATCGGCAGTTCAAGATCCTTGATCGCAAAGGCCTGCTTCAGGATGTTCTCGGTCGACAGATCATTGCCGCAGGCCTTCAGCACGGCCTCCAGCACCATCGCACTGTTGTACGCGTTGACGTAGTTGGTGTCATGCTGGTCGGCCTCCGGCACGTATCTGGTCATGAACTCGCGCCAGCCTTTCATGCCTGAATCGTCCTTCCACGCCGGATCATCGGGGTCCTTCACATAGGCCGTGGAAATAATGCCGGTGCCGGCCTCGACGCCGGCAGGCTGCATCACGGTCGAAATCCAGACCGCGGTGTTGGAGAGGAACGTCATCGGCCGCCAGCCGATCTCGTAGGCTTTGCGGATCGACTGCGCCGCGAATTTCGGCGTCGCCGCGATCACGAAGACATCGGCGTTCGACGCCTTCAGCTTGACGATCTGCGAGTCGATCGTCGGATCCGATATCTCGTAGGTCGCATCGGCGACGCGAGAATCGTATTTTTCGCCGAGCACGTCCTTCAGGCCGGCGAGATAATCGCGGCCGTAGTCGTCGTTCTGCGAGATCACGGCGAATGTCGCGTTCGGATTCTTCGCCAGTGCATAGCGCGCGTAAAGCCGCGCCTCGTAGCGGAACGGCGCTTGCACCCCCATCGCGGCCTGCGGAAATTCCGCGATGTCGCCGAATTTCGAGGCGCCGGAGGCCAGGAACAGCTGCGGGATGTTCTTGCCCTGCAGGTATTTTGCGATCGCGGTGTTATGCGCGGTGCCGATCGAGGAGAAGATCAGCGCGACTTCGTCGCTCTCGACCAGACGACGGGTCTGCTCCACCGTCTTCGGCGGTGCGTAGGAATCGTCGAGCGAGATCAAATTGACCTTGCGCCCGTTGATGCCGCCGCGCTCGTTCAGCATCTTGAAATAGCCGACCTCGCCCTTGCCGAGCGCACCGAACGCCGACACCGGCCCGCTATAGGGCATGGTCTGGCCGATCCTGATCTCGGTTGGCGTGACGCCGCGCATCTCGGCGGCGACGGAAGCGGCTGATAGCAGCAGGAATGAAACGGCGGCAAGCGCGCCAAATGCCTTACGCATCGGCTTTCCCCTGATTTTTTCACCGCGCTTCTTGGGACGCGGCCGTGCCGTTGACCGGCCGGGCGGAAGGATGCCACGGCGCCCGATGGACGCCAATCATAATCATGATGTTCTATAAGCAATGATCTACGGCCGCTATGTCGGCGCCTTGCCCCGATCCTTGACGGGGATCACGAATTTCAGCCCCGACCAGACCTGGTCGACGGCGCAGACCTTGATGTCGACGAGGCCGTTCGCAAGCGCGGTCTCGCGCACCTCTTTCTCGCTAAGATCGGTCGCGACGCCCGAGCTCTTCTTCGGCCACGACACCCAGATCATGCCGTCGGGCGCGATCGCCTCCCGATAGAAGCGCAGCTTGGTCGCAAGCCCTTTGGCCTCGGCTGCGAACAGATGCACGACGTCGAGCGGGCCCTTTGCGGCCTTCGCGATCCGCACACCGGCGGGCAACTCACCGACGAGATCGCGATAGGCAACCGACAATCCGTCCACAAAAATGCAAAAGCCCGGCTTGAGGCCGAGCTTTTGCACAACTGATTTGCCGGAGGTGCCGGCCATCGCCGCGGGCGTTTACGCCTGCGGCTGCGGCTCCAGGCCGGGATCCGGATCGGGCCGCGGACGCGACTTGCCGGCCGGCGGCACGGCGGACGCGCGCGGCGTGGTCGGCTCCAGCACCGACTCGCGGTTCGGCTTCTTGCCCTTGAGCAGATCCTGGATCTCGTCGCCGGAAAGCGTTTCGAATTCGAGCAGGCCCTTTGCGAGGGCTTCAAGATCGGCGCGCTTTTCGGTGAGAATGCGCGTAGCTTCGTTGTAGCCTTCTTCGACAAAACGCCGGATCTCGGTGTCGATCTTCTGAACCGTCGCCTCCGACGCGTTCTGGGTGCGCGACACCGACATGCCCAGGAACACCTCGTCCTGGTTCTCGCCATAGGACACGGTGCCAAGCGCCTCGGACAGACCCCAGCGTGTCACCATCATGCGCGCCAGCCGCGTTGCCTGCTCGATATCCGACGATGCGCCCGAGGTGACCTTCTCGCGGCCGAAGATCAGCTCTTCGGCGACACGGCCGCCCATCATGATGGCGAGGCGCGAAGTCATCTGCTCCAGCGACATCGACAGCTTGTCTCGTTCGGGCAACTGCATCACCATGCCGAGCGCGCGGCCGCGGGGGATGATGGTCGCCTTGTGGATCGGATCGGTCGCGACGACGTTGAGGCCGACGATGGCGTGGCCGCCCTCGTGATAGGCCGTCAGCAGCTTCTCTTCCTCGGTCATGACGAGCGACTTGCGCTCGGCGCCCATCATCACCTTGTCCTTGGCCTCTTCGAACTCAGCCTGCGTCACCATCCGCTTGTTACGGCGGGCAGCGGTCAGCGCGGCCTCGTTGACGAGGTTCATCAGGTCGGCGCCCGAGAAGCCGGGTGTGCCGCGGGCGATGGTCTTGAGGTTGATATCCGGCGCCAGCGGCACCTTGCGGACGTGAACCTTGAGGATCTGCTCGCGGCCAACGACATCAGGATTCGGCACCACGACCTGACGGTCGAAGCGGCCGGGACGCAGCAGCGCGGGATCGAGCACGTCGGGACGGTTGGTCGCCGCGATCAGGATCACGCCTTCGTTGGCCTCGAAGCCATCCATCTCGACCAGCAGCTGGTTCAGCGTCTGCTCGCGCTCGTCATTGCCGCCGCCGAGACCAGCGCCGCGATGACGGCCGACTGCGTCGATTTCGTCGATGAAGATGATGCAGGGTGCGTTCTTCTTGGCCTGTTCGAACATGTCGCGCACGCGCGACGCACCGACGCCGACGAACATTTCGACGAAGTCAGAACCGGAGATGGTGAAGAACGGCACGTTGGCTTCGCCCGCGACCGCACGCGCGATCAGCGTCTTGCCGGTGCCGGGAGGACCGACCAGCAGCACACCACGCGGAATCCGTCCGCCGAGCCGCTGGAATTTTCCGGGGTCACGGAGGAATTCGACGATCTCCTGCAAATCCTGCTTGGCCTCGTCGACACCTGCGACGTCTTCAAAGGTCACGCGGCCATGCGCTTCGGTCAGCATCTTGGCGCGCGACTTGCCGAAGCCCATCGCCTTGCCGGCGCCGCCCTGCATTTGACGCGACAGGAATATCCAGACGCCGATCAGCGCGATGAACGGCAACCAGGAGACCAGCAGCGAGACGAACCACGGCACGTTGTCGCCGGGCGGCTTCGCGGTGATCGAGACCTTGCCGTCGTACAGGCGCTTCACAAGCGTCGGATCGCTCGGCGCATAGGTCTGGAAGCTGGAGCCGTTGGTAAAGGTGCCGTGAATCTCCGGCCCCTGGATCACGACGTCGCGGACATGGCCCTGGTCGACTTCGGTCAGAAGCTGCGAGAACGAGATGTCCTGCGATGAGGTGCGCTGGCCAGGATTCTGGAAAAGCGTGAACAACGCCAGCAACAGCAAAACGATAATGACCCAGAGGGCGAAATTCCGCAGATTGGCGTTCATGGTCTTCCTTCGTGGTCGCGCGGATCGCGGCCTCTCTTATCCTTGGGCAGGCTCTGTGGGAATCCCCAGGGAATCTATCCCGTCGCTCGCATACAATTTAGGTGCCGCTGGGGTCGATGCCAAGGGAACCATGCAGGACTATTTAACGCATCTTAGCGCGATTCCCGGTCAAATAATGGCGCTGAATTCAGTGTTTTTCGGGGTTAGTTAAGCGTCCCCGCCGGATTATGACGCCGGTTGAAACAATCGGTCGAACTCACCCGGAACGAGCCCGGCGGGGTGGCGCCGGCTCGACCCGGATACGGCCGCCGGCAACGCTGATGACCGCCCCGGCGAGGGTCTGTTTCAGCCTGGTTCCGCGCTCCGTCACGGCGCGATCCAATGCCGCCAGCAAGGTTTCGACCTTGCCGAGCTCGGCG
Organism: Bradyrhizobium genosp. P; assembly: GCF_049949265.1. NCBI lineage: Bacteria > Pseudomonadati > Pseudomonadota > Alphaproteobacteria > Hyphomicrobiales > Nitrobacteraceae > Bradyrhizobium > Bradyrhizobium genosp. P. Next base: position 9,118,923 of record NZ_CP188195.1, read on the forward strand.
GGCCCTTCGTGTCCGGTCCGGTCAATCGCGCGCTTGAGGAGGCGGAGGCGGATCTCCTCGGGCATCGCCGCAAACAGCACCGCGTCGAATCCGGCGCGAGGGGCACCCTGGTCCCTCAACGCAAGATAGCGCTCGGCGCCGTCGGCGAGCACCTCAACCGCGGCATTGGCGCGAGCGAGCCGCGCGGCAAGCCGAGCCAGGTTCCGTGCGTCACCGCCCTCCTCCGCGAGCGCCGGCATCAACGCGCGCAGCCGCGGACGCGTGAAGGCCGTATCGCGATTGGTCGGATCATCGGCAAAGCCGACGCCTGCCCTCTTCAGCGTCGCGATCAACCGGGCCTTGGAGATATCGAGCAAGGGCCGCACCAGCCGAACACCTTCTCGCTCGGTCTCGCCCGCCATCGCGGCCAGGCCGGCGATGCCGCTGCCGCGCAGCATCCGCATCAAGAACGTCTCGGCCTGGTCGTCGCGGGTATGTGCGGTGAGAAGGTGCGTGGCGCCGTGCTTGCGTGCAGCCTGCGCCAGCAAGCGATAGCGCGCCTCGCGGGCGGCCGCCGGCAATCCGGTCCTCGGCTTGGGTCCGGTCCAGCGCAATGTTTGATGCGGCAGCTCCAGACTTTGCGCCAGCCGCTTGACGTCGCGGGCCTCGCGGGCGGCTTCCGGGCGCAGGCCGTGATCAACGGTGACCGAGATCAACCGCGGAGCGCGGGCGAGGCCGCGGCACCAGCGTGCGGCAAGCCACATCAGCGCCACGGAATCGGGACCACCGGACACCGCAAGCACGATTGCGGGCGCAGACGCGAGGCCCGCGAACAGGCGTTTGGCGTCCCTTGCCGAGATGGCGGATTGGTCGTCAGGCATCGCAAGACCAGCATGTGGGGGAGGGCCGGAAACGGCCTCCCCGCCGCTGGTTTAGCACTTCACCCGCTTTTGCTCACGGTCCACCGCGGCCTTCACGCCACCGGATGCGCGCGGATATTTGCGCGTCACCTCGCCGAAGGCGGCGCAGGCAGCTTCCTTTTCCTTCAGCGCCGCCAGCGACTGGCCAAGCCGGAGCAACGCATCGGGCGCCTTCGACGACTTGTCGAACTTGGTGGTGACACCGAGGAAGGTCTCGGCGGCGTCACGATATTGCTGGCGCTGGAAATAGGTTTCGCCAAGCCAGTATTGCGAATCCGCGACCAACGGATCAGCCGGATATTTATGCGCAAAATTCTTCATCGTCTCTTCGGCGAGCGCGTAGTCCTTGCGCTGGATGTAGCCGATGCCGAGGTCGAACTCGTCCTTCGGCGTAGCCGACGGCGGCAGCGTGGTCAGGGCTGCGCTGGCGCCGGAAGCGCGCTGCGGCGGTGCGCCCGTGTTACCGAGATCGAGCGGCTCGCCCGGGGCGCGGCCGCCGGGGACACCGACCGCGGCGTCATTGGCGACCGGCAGTTGGCCGCCCAGCGCACGCGGCACGCCGGGGGCGTTCGGATTCTGGCTCGGATCGAACGCATCGCCACGGCTGCGGCGGCCGGGGACGGCGGCCGGCGCGGGCTCCTGCACGATCGGCGCGGGAGCCGCGATCTGCGGCTGCCCGTCATACCCGCCCGGCTGCCGGCCATAGCCGGGCTGGGTCTGCGGATAGGCCTGGGGCTGCTGCGCCGGCGGCACCGCCGCGACGTTCGGCTGGGCCACAGGCGGCTGTCCGCCCGGTCCCGGAGGCTGGGCGCCGAGCTGGCGCAGCCGATCCTCGAGCTGGCGGTTGCGGTACTGCAACTCCTCGTTCTGTCCGGTCAGCTGCCGCAGCTGGGTCTCGAGCCGCTCGATCCGCATCTCGGCATCGGAGTCGTCGGATTGTGCAAAGGCCGGCGAGGAAACGACAAACATCGCCGCGATCGCCGCGGCGCAGGAAAGGTGAAGAAGTCTGGATGACATTTTGCCCTGACGACGAGATCGACGTGAAAAGCTGGCCACACTGAGGGACGGAGTACGCCAGAATTGTGACTGGCACTTCAAATCCAGCGCAGCACTGCGCGGTTATGATTTAGCGTCGGCAACGGAACAAGCAAGCGGCCAATTGCGCGCAGCTTCGTTCATCAAGCTGACGGAGTGCTGACTCCGTTGTCACATGCCCAAAATAAAACCGGCGCCCGAAGGCGCCGGTTGAAAAACAAGACTTCGAAAGTCCTCAGGAACTTGCGTTCAGCACCGTGACGGCACGGCGGTTCTGCGACCAGCAGGAGATGTCGTTACAGACCGCGACCGGGCGCTCCTTGCCGTAGGAGATGGTGCGCATGCGGCCCGGATCGATGCCGCGCGAGGTAAGGTAGGCACGGACCGACTGGGCACGACGGGCACCGAGCGCGATGTTGTATTCGCGGGTGCCGCGCTCGTCGGCGTGACCTTCGATGGTGAAGGAGTAGCGGCTATAGGTCTGCAGCCACTGCGCCTGCTTGTCGAGGGTCGCGCTCGCCTGCGGGCTGAGATCGGTTTGGTCGCTCTCGAAGAACACGCGGTCGCCGACATTGACCACGAAATCCTGTTGACTGCCCGGGGTCGCGGCGCTCGCATTCGCGTCCATGCCGCCAAGCGGATTCTTGTTGGCGCAGGCGCCCATCGACAGCGCCACGGCCAGAACCGCAACCAACTTCATACCTTGGAGATAATTCATTCTTGAGCCTCCACGCTCACGCTCTTCGTACTGTCATCCGGTCTACAGGGCGATGGTTAAGCGAACGTTCCGTCAACCTTGATGGAACCTTGCCAGACCCCGTCAAATGCCGGACAACGGCGAAAAGCGCCCCCGATGGTTAATGGGTGGCAAATGTGGCGCGATGGTGAAGAGAAGGCAAGCTTCACCGGAGCCGGTCGCTTTTGCAGGCAATTTCGAGCCCGCTTGTGGCCCGCCGGCGACAGGTAATTGCGTTTCGGGTCAAGGCACGCGGCGGCGGCGTCAACGGCCGCTGGCTGATTCCCGTTCCCGGTCAGGAATTGGCAACGATCGAAGGACGCTCGAACTTCGCGATGGTCGCCTGACGGGGCACGTGGTGTTCACGGTCGAACAGCATGCGCCGCTCGAAGGCCGACGAGCGCATGATGGGGAAACGGGTCATCACCTGTTCCCGCAGAGAACGGAAATCGGACGCCATCAGGGCGACCTTTTTCAGCACGTTCGGGAACGAGCGCGGTTCGGCGACGGTCTCGTGCAGGAATACCCGGCGGTAGAATGCCTGGTGCTCGGCGCGAACCAGCGCAAGCCCGGTATCGGCGTTGAAATACTCGCACGCCAGGTAGGCCAGCCGCAGTGAGAGATAGGGAAGTTCCGGGAACCGCTGGGCTTTGTCGGGGTCTGCAACGAAGCGAGCCGGATCGACGAAAACCTCGCCCTCGTCGAGACGGCTGTGAAGAACGTCACCGAACAACTCGGTCGCGTACGACATCCGCCAGTCCGAGGTCAGGACATGAAGGCGGAGCGAGCTGCAGAGTTCTCCGTCAACATAGATTCCAAACGTCCACGCATTGGGTGCATCGTCATAACGATCGCTGACACGCCGGGACTCGGACGGCAGAATCAATCCACCATGCAGATAGGCCCGGTAGCGCATCTGGTAGAGCTGATCTTTTTCGTCGGGCGTTTCGATGAGTCGGTAATCGATGCGGTCAAACAGCCCTGCTCCCCGGGCAACAACGGAGGGGGTGCGCGACTCGGCTTTCGGTATCATCTGCTATCCCCACACCCGGCAACTTCCACGGGTACAAAGATTAACGCCTCCTTAACAGAATAGCAAAGCCTTCGAGACGTTAGGGTTAACTCCTAGCGCCAAATAACCGATGGTTGTATCCATCGCGCCATCAACTATCTCGCGGCAACCGCGACGATCTGTTCGTCCGGTCTACGACGGCCGTGCGACGCGTTCAACAGCTGCCGAATCCGCACCGCGGGAACCGGCCGGCTGAACAAATAGCCCTGCGCCTCGGTCACGGCGCCGTCGGCGCTGATCAGCTCGAGCTGCTCGTTGGTCTCGATGCCCTCGACCACGACAGCCATGCCGAGATCGGCGGAGAGCCGCGCCACACCGCGCAGCAGCGTCAGCGGGCGGTCGCTGTCGATACCTTCGAGGAAGGATCGGTCGATCTTGACCTTCTGTAACGGGAAGTTGTGCAGGTAACTCAACGAGGAGTAGCCGGTGCCGAAATCATCGAGCGAGATCCGCACGCCGAGCGTCCGCAGCTGCGACAGCACGTCGTGAGTGAGCTGGGTATTGTGCAGCAGCGAAGATTCCGTGATCTCGATCTCGAGCCGGTGCGCGGGCAGGCCCGAGACCTCGAGCGCATAGCGCACCTCGCTCAGCACGTCGCGCTGGTGGAACTGCTGCGGCGAGAAGTTGACGGCGACGCTGACCGCGTCGGGCCACTTCATGCATTCCATGCAGGCCTTGCGCAGGATCCAGCGGCCGAGGTCGACGATCAGGCCCATGTCCTCGGCGACCGGAATGATGTCGACCGGCGAGACCGTGCCGCGCACCGGATGGTTCCAGCGCAGCAGCGCCTCGCAGGTGGACACCTTGCCGGACCTCAGATTGATCAGCGGCTGATAGAACAGCTCGAATTCCTCGTTCGCCAGCGCCTTGCGCAGGTCGAGCTCGAGGATGCGGCGGGCCTCGACGGTTTGCGCCATCTCGTCGCGGAAGAAGCAGAAGGTGCCGCGGCCGTCGGCCTTGGCGCGGTAGAGCGCCATGTCGGCGTTCTTGAGCAGGGTGTCGGCGCTGACACCCGGTGCGGTCATCGCGATGCCGACGCTGGCGCCGATCTCGACCAGATGATTATCGATCTTGTAGCGCTCGCTCAGGCGGTCGACGATGCGGCGGGCGAGCCCGGCGGCGTCTTCGTGCGAGTGGATGTTCTGCTGGAACACGACGAACTCGTCGCCGCCGAACCGCGCCACGAAATCCTCCGGACGCAGCATTTCCCGCAGCCGGCCGGCAACCGCACACAGCAGTTGATCGCCGCAGGGATGACCCAGCGTGTCGTTGACCTGCTTGAACTGGTCGAGGTCGACGAACAGCAGGGCTGACAATTGGTTGCGGCCGTACAGCCCGTTCAACAGCCGCCCGATCTCGTCACGGAAATTGACCCGGTTCGGAAGCTCGGTCAGTTCGTCATAGCGCGCAAGATGACTAATCTTTGCTTCGGCAGTGCGCCGTTCGGTGATGTCTTCGAGCAGCACCACGGCGCCGCCATCCGCCATCGGCTGGAAGGTCCAGGACAGCGCGCGGTCGCGGACCGGATCGGGATCGGTGGTGACAATGTCCCTGGCTTGCGGATGCTCGATCTCGTCGAGGATGACCTTGCCGCTTTCCGCCAGGACCGAGCCGGAGCTAACGCAAGCGGCGATGATCTCCGACGCACTCGCGCCGCCTTTGACGAGATCGTCCGATAGATTCATCATTTCGCTGAAGCGGTAATTCATCACCGCGAGCCGGGCATCGGGGCCGAACATGCACAGGCCGTGCGGCATGTTGTTCAACGCAGTGTCGAACTGGCCGGCCAGCGCGGCCTCACGCTCGCGCGCCAGGATCGCTCGCATGAAGATTCTGTGCAGGTTGGCCGCCGTTTCGATCAGAGCCAGAACGAACACGAAGCTCACGACCGACATGGCGATGTAGTAGGGCGTGCCGCGCAACGCCAGCGCTATCACCATGGGACCGAAGCTGAGCACGACCTGCGACTTGAAGATCCACTGCCGTCCATAGGCCCGGCTGGCGCCTCCGGCCACGATGCCGGTGGTGACGGACAGGCAGATCATGTGCGCCACAGCGTCGTCGGAGCACAGCAGCGTGGTGGCGCCCCAGGTGCCGATCGCCGCGGCCTGCATCATGGCGCCGATCTGATAGCGCTTCTTCCACTGCGCGGCTTGCTCGGCCGTCAGATTCATTTTGTTGGCGTGGTAGCGCCGGAGATCGAAGGCCCTGATCGTGCCAGCAATGATCAGCAGCGCGACGCACCCCCAGATCAGATCCTGTCCGGTCTTGAGCGCGGTCATGGCCGCCGCGATGGACACGAAGATGAGGCCGGCGAGCAGCGGACCGGGCGTCTCGAACAGCGAATCGATCAGCGCCACCGAAATCGACGGCGACATCAATCGCTGGTCCGGCTCTCCGGTCTGGCTTGCGAACTGCATATGCGGGGCGCGCTTCACTATTTTCGGATGTAGTAGTACCCGCCGCAGATGAAGTCTTTCTGAGGGAACATCGTTAGCGAGTCGTTGTCGCGGATCGCGCAATTCGAAATTTTGCCTGAGATATCAATCCGGTAGGCAAGAGTTGCCGGGTATTTACGGGTTTGTGCGTGCTTCATCTGCCTCGCGTCACGACAACAGCGGCGACCAGGCGGGGTCGGAGGCAAAGCCCGGCGTCGGCACCTTCAACTCGTTGCGGCCGGAGACGTCGATGGTGAACAGCGACGGTCCGCTGCTACCGCCGGGATCGCGGAAAAACATCACGACGCGCCCGTTCGGCGCAAAGGTCGGGCCCTCATTGTGGAATCCCGCGGTCAGGATGCGCTCGCCCGAGCCATCGGGCTTCATGATGCCGATCGCGAACTGGCCGCCACCCTGCTTGGTGAACGCAATGTAGTCGCCGCGCGGCGACCACACCGGGGTCGAATAGGTGCCGTCGCCGAATGAGATGCGCTGCGCCGCGCCGCCGGTCGCCGGCATCACATAGATCTGCGGCTTGCCGCCGCGGTCGGATTCGAAGCAGAGCTGCGAGCCGTCGGGCGCGTAGGACGGCGAGGTGTCGATCGCCGGCGTGTCGGTCAGCCGCGTCAGTGCCTTCGAGCGCAGATCCATCACGAACAGATTGGAGTTGCCGCCCTGCTGCAGGCTCATGACGATACGCTGGCCGTCCGGCGAAAAACGCGGCGAGAACGACATGCCCGGGAAATTGCCGACGATCTCGCGCTGGCCGGTCTCGATGTTGAGCAGGTAGACGCGCGGGTCGCCCTGCCCGAACTCCATATAGGTGATTTCCTGGGTCGACGGCGAGAATCGGGGCGTGATCACCAGGTCCGCACCGCGGGTCAGATAGCGCACATTGGCGCCGTCCTGGTCCATCAGGGCCAGCCGCTTGACGCGGCGCTCCGCAGCGCCGCTCTCGTCGACGAACACCACGCGACTGTCGAAATAGCCCTTCTCGCCGGTCAGCCGCTCGTAGATCTGGTCGGAGATGATGTGGGCGATACGCCGCCAGTAATCGGCTGACGTGTCGTAGGCATTGCCGGCGAGTTGCTGGCCGGTGTTGACGTCATAGAGGCGGAACTCGGCCTTGACGCGCCCGTTGGCCTGGCGCGTCATGCGCCCCATCACCAGCGCCTGCGCGCTGATGCTCTTCCAGTTGTTCAAATTGGGCGCAGCGTCGATGTTGACCTGCTTCTCGATAAAGGCGGCCGGGTCGATCGGAGCGAACAAGCCGCTGCGCTTGAGATTGTTGGTGATGACCTGCGCGACGCCGACGCCGACTTCGGTATCGCCCGGCGTGCCAGCGGCGAAGTTCGGGATCGCGATCGGCAGCGGCGCGAAGTCGCCCTCTGGGATGATCACCTTCTTCGGCCCCTGCGCCCAGGCGCCGCGGCTTCCCGCAAACGCGCCGAGCGCGGCCATTCCGGAAATCATCTTCCGGCGGTTCAGGCGGAATGTCATGGCACGCAAATCATTGTTGTCGGTCATTGTCCGTAGACTTTGTTTGTTATTGGCCAAGCGACGCGGTTGCCTCAGCTCTTTCGCTCTGTGAAAACCGGCGCAAAATACTTCCATTCGTCGAAGAAGGCCGCCGGCAGCTTGTACGGCTGGCATTCGATGATCGCCCGCAGCGCGCTCTCCTGGTAGACCCGCAGATAAGGCGTCGCCGGCGTGCCCTCCGGCACCGGCATGCCTTCGAGCGTGCCGTCGCGCTTCAATTTGATGTCGAACACGGATTCGGTTTGCTGCGCCTCGATGCCGCCGTAGGGCTTCTTCCAGCAACGTTCGACCTGCTGCTTGAACATCGCGCCCCAGGTCGCGGAATTGTCGGCGGCCTTGCCCTTCGACGTGCCGAGCGAGGCGTTCGAATTCAGCGTGTCGCCGGTCGCCGCCGCGCGCGTCGGATCGCGCTTGTCGAGCAGCGCCGCGATCTTGCTCTGGTCGAAGGTGCGTTCCTTCGGCTTCTGCTCCGGCGGCGGCTTGGCGGCCTGCTGCACCGGCTTCGGCGGCGGCTTCTTCTCTTCCTTCTTGATTGCTTCCGCGATCGGATCCGGCTTGACCGGGTCGGGCTTCTTCTCGACCGGCTTCGGCTCTTCCTTTGGCTTGTTCTCGACCTTCTTCGGCGGATCCGGCTTCTTGTCTTCCGGCTTCTCCTCCGCCTTCGGCGTCGGCGGCGGCGCGGTGTCGGTCACGACCGGCGGCTTCTTTTCCTCGATCTTGCCGACAGTGTCGTCGATCGGCTTGGCATCGGCGACCTTCTCGACCAGCGGCTTCGGGTTTTCCTTCTTGCCGTCCTTCAGGCCGGCCATGACATGAGACAGCTGGTCGGGAGAGATCACGTCGACGGCGACCGAATCCTCTTCCGGCATGACGTAGGCCCTGGTCGAAAACGTCACGAGGCCCCACCCGATCACGAGGACGTGCAGGGCAATCGACGCCGCCAGAGTCTTGTCGACCTTGACCTTCAATTCAGGCTTCCCCGTGCCGCTTGCCGCACATGGCCTTAGGTGCCCCCCTCCGGGATGATGACGATATTCGCCTTGTACCCGGCAGTCCGGATCTCCCCGAGCAATTTCATCATGTCAGTGTAACAGACGTCCTTGTCGCCGCGCAGGTAAACCACACTTTCGGCGTCCGATCGGGTCTCCCGGATCGCCTTGATCTTGGGCAGCAGGTCGGCGGCTGCGATCGGCGCATCGCCGAGATAAAGATCGACGCTCGAATTGCAGCTGCCGCCCGTGCGCTTGACCGATAGCGTCAAGGGCGGCGCATTCGACGAGATCGACTTGCCGCCGCTGGCGATCGGCAAGTCGATGTCGATGCTCGAGGTCATCAGCGGCGCCGCCACCATGAAGATGATCAGGAGCACCAGCATCACGTCCACCATCGGCGTGACGTTGATCTCGGCCATCACCGGCCTGCGCCCGCGGCGGCGTCCGCCGCCGCTGGACGAACCTGCCATGCTCATCGCCATGATCGTGCGCTCGCAAAGGTCACCATCAAATCCCTCAACCCCGCTCGTCGATCTGACGCGACAGGATGGCGGAGAACTCGTCGGCGAACCCCTCCAGGCGCTGGGCCTGCCGGTTTACCTCGGAAATGAACTTATTGTAGAAAATAGTCGCCGGAATTGCGGCGATCAGGCCCATGGCGGTGGCAAACAGTGCTTCCGCAATGCCGGGCGCCACCACCGCGAGCGAGGTGTTTTTCGAGGCCGCGATCGACTGGAAGCTCGACATGATGCCCCAGACGGTGCCGAACAGGCCGACAAAGGGGCCGGCCGAACCCACCGTCGCCAGCACCAGGAGCCGTCGTTCCAGCCGTTCCACCTCGCGGCTGATCGAGACGTTCATGACCTTCTCGATCCGGGCCTGGAGGCCGGCAAAGGAGCGCGACTGGCCCTCAAAGGAGCGTTTCCATTCCCGCATCGCCGCCACGAAACAGGCCGCCATCGACTGGGTCGGCTTGGCCGACAACGCCCGGTAGAGCTCCTCGATCGACTGGCCGGACCAGAAGGCCTGCTCGAAACGGTCCATCGCGCGCTTGGTGCGGGCGTAGAGCAGGATCTTGTCGATCGCGATGGCCCAGACCCAGACCGAGCAGGACAATAGTCCCAACATGACGCACTTGACGACCCAATGGGCCTGCAAAAACAATGCGATCAGCGACACATCGCTCGATGCCACAGGCAGAGCTGATTGAGCCACGTCGGCGGGATTCATCGGCAATATCCTCTCAACGCAAGTATCCCCATCAGGCTGTCCGCAAATCGGCAGCGGTTCCACGGCCACGCGTCGGGCGCGGCAAAAACTGCGCGAGAGCCTTTTACATCGGTCGCATGGGAGGCCCGTCCAAAGCCGGGCCTTGCTTCCCCTGCCAAGATGTCAAAACGAGGGCTTTTAGCGCGGCATTCCGACCCTAACCAAACGCTAATCATGGTTAAGGCCAGGTTACCAATGGAAGATTCGGGGGCGGGAAATGCCGTTGGGTGAGGTGGTTGCGGGGGTTCGGGGGGCGATCGCTGTGGTAGAGCGTGGGCGCGCTCGCGCTGGCCCTTCCGTCGTCGTCCTGGCGAAAGCCAGGACCCATATGTGGACGGCCCCCGTGGCACAAGAGCTTTTTGAGCGGATCGGATCGCTTGCATCCATATGTCCGGCCTTTTGAGTGCGATCGGATGGATCGCTGGCCAAGATGGTTTGCGCGATGCGAGTTCCAAACAACCACGCGGCCTGTTGACGGCCGATGGGTCCTACGGACTGTCTCGCATCGTTGCTCGATCGATCGCTCCATCTGCTCCTGCAGCTCCGGGTCGGCTGACGAGCGAGCCCGCCAGCCGGCCAATCTGTTAGACGGCGACTGCCGCGGTGGCATTGATCCGTGCGGCGTCATAACTCTCGCCGGTCGCCATCAGCTTCCAGGCGATGCGGGCCACCTTGTTGGCGAGCGCCACGGCGGCAAGCTTCGGTGGCTTGCGCTTGATCAGTGCCAACAGCCAGCGCGAGTGATGGCCGCGCCCGCGTCTGGCCTGCTGGATGACCGCCGTTGCCCCGATCACCAGCAGGCGGCGCAGGTCCTCGTCGCCCGCCCGCGTGATCTTGCCAAGCCTGGTTTTGCCGGCGGTGGAGTGATCCTGGGGGGTGAGGCCGAGCCAGGCTGCGAAGTGACGGCCGGAGCGGAAAGCATGGGGATCGGGTGTCTTCATCACGAGCGTCGTTGCAACGATCGGCCCGACAGAAGGGATCTGCGCCAGACGCCGGCCCACGGCGTCGGAGCGGTGCCAGGCCATCAATCTGGCTTCGATCTCCTGCAGCTCGCCCACGAGTCTGGTGTAGTCGCGGCCCAGCACCGTAAACAGCTCGCGTGCCAGGGCAGGAAGCGTCTCGTCCTGCGCAATCCGCGCCAGCAGCGGCTCGATCTTGTCGGTCCCTTGGGCCCCGATCAGGCCAAACTCCGCCGCATGGCCGCGGATCATATTGCCGAGCTGGGTGCGCCGGGCGATCAATCCAGCGCGGACACCCGTCAGCATCAGCGCGGCCTGCTGCTCGACCGTCTTGACCGGCACGAACCGCATGCTCGGCCGGCTCATCGCTTCACACAGCGCCTCCGCATCCCGACCGTCGTTCTTGTTCCGCGACACATAGGGCTTCACCAATTGCGGCGCCATCAACTTCACCTCGTGGCCCAGCTTGCGAAGCTCCCGTGCCCAATGGTGCGAGGCCCCGCAGGCCTCCATCCCGATCACGGTCGGCGGCAACTTGGCGAAGAACTCCAGCACCTGCTTGCGCGCAAGCTTCTTGCGCAACACAGGCTGTTCCGCCGCATCAACCCCATGCAGCACAAAAATATACTTCGACGTATCCATTCCAATGCGGATAATCTCTCTCACGGACGGCTCCCTTGTCTGAGATTTGCAACAACCTCATTCTGGCACACTGATGCCGTAGGGGGCCGCCACACCATCAACCATCGTATTCGATTGTGAACGGGATCGTGGCCCAGCCGCGTGCAACAGTTCGCATTTGGGGTAATGGATCCCCTGAGTTCTCTCCTGGCTTTCGCCAGGACGACGCCGAGCTTGTAACCCGGCCTGTGGGTCACGCATCCGCATTCTCGCGACACGATTTGCCCGAGCTTTGCATTTCGTTTGCCCTCTCTCTTGGTAGAGGGCGTAGGGAAAGCCGGGTGCCGATCGCACCCATGGGCCCCGTGCAACAAAAAGCACGGGGTAGGACCACAGGTGTAACCGGGAACTCCGGCTTTCCCTGCGCGATGGGTTACGGCTTATACGTGCTCTCCCCGGTGAGACTGGGCTCTTTTGTCACCGCCATCGGCAGGGACGTTAGTCCCTCGCTGATGAGACACCTGCCACTAGGGCGTCAGGCCTGCACGACTTCGCCGTCCGCCTCATGCGCACTCGTCTGTTGCGCAATTCGCGTCCACCGCATCCCACCGCGCGTTCGTGACGTGCGCTCGCCCCTCAATCGGGTGGGACGGGCAAATCTATAGCACTGAGTTGCTCTTCTGATAAATAGAAATATTTTTGTCGTGAGGGCTTGCCCCGTCGGGCAAATCAGTGATTGGCGGCAGGCTTTCGGCAGCAAACCGACGGCAAGCGGCCGCAGCTTACGTCAGCTGCCTGATGATCGCGAGCCCGGCGAACAGGCCGGCGATCGAGAGGATCACCGAGCCGAGCACGTAAAGGACGGCAAGACCGAGTTCGCCGCGCTCGTAAAGCAGCGCGGTGTCGAGCGAGAAGGCGGAGAAGGTGGTGTAGCCGCCGAGGATTCCCGTCATCAGGAACAGCCGCCACGGCTGCGACGCATCGCCCTTGAAGGCGAGATAGCCCGCGACCAGGCCCATCACGGTCGAGCCCGTGATGTTGATGATGAAGGTGCCGTAGGGAAATGCCGTGCCGATGCAGCGCGCGCAGGTGACGTTGACGAGCTGGCGCAAGGTCGCGCCGAGACCGCCGCCGAAGAAGACGAGGAGATAGCTTGTCAGTTGCCCCATGCGCGTTTTGTGCCTTAAGGCCGGGAGCGCTGCAAGAAACAAAAAAAGGGCGGCAGACTGAGCTGCCGCCCCTCAAAAAAAGTTCTCTCCTCGTCATTCCGGGGCAGCCCGCAGGGGCTGAACCCGGAATCTCGAGATTCTCAGATGCGCAAACGCGCATCATAGTTCGATGCTACGCATCGCTCCGGAATGACATGCAGCAAGATCAGCCGGCCTTGCCGAACAGCTCGTCGACATAGTCCCAGTTGACGAGGCTGTCGACGAACGCCTTCAGGTAATCCGGGCGGCGGTTGCGATAGTCGATGTAGTAGGAGTGCTCCCAGACGTCGACACCAAGGAGCGGGACCGCGCCATGGACCAGCGGGTTTTCGCCGTTCGGAGTCTTGGCGATTTCGAGCTTCCCGCCCTTGACCTGCAACCAGGCCCAGCCGGAACCGAACTGGCCGACGCCGGCGGCGGCGAAATCGGTCTTGAACTTCTCGAACCCGCCGAGGTCCTCGTTGATCTTCTTCTCGAGGCGGCCGGGCAGCTTGCTGCCGCCGCCATTCGGCTTCATCCACTTCCAGAAATGGGTGTGGTTGTAGTGCTGGCCGGCATTGTTGAAGACGGCGGCGTTCTTGCCGAACGAGGTCTTCACGATCTCCTCGAGGGACTTGCCTTCGTATTCGGTCCCCTTGATCGCGTTGTTGCCGTTGGTGACGTAGGCCTGATGATGCTTGTCGTGGTGAAATTCCAGCGTTTCCTTGGACATATAAGGCGCAAGGGCGTCATGGGCGTAGGGCAGATCGGGAAGCGTGAAGGTCATGGGGTGATGTCCAACAGTGGTGGGAGACTACACTTAACGAGACCCCCTTATAGAAGGTTCCATCGCGGAGAAACATCGCATTTTGGCAACCGCGGCCGCTTGCTGTAACGCTGTTCGAACAAGCGGTTATGACGGTCGTGCCGCGGAGAGGCTAGCCATATGGGCATCGAAATCGACATCCTCAACGGGGATGCGTCATGGCAGCGCGCCGAACCGTTGCACCAGGCGGTCTGGGGCCGCGATGTCGTCGCAAAAGAGCCTTGGGCGCATATCGAATGGGCGAATGCGGATTTGCGCGTGCTGATCGACGCGCCTGATGACAGCGGGCTGGCCTGCCATGTCGGTATCTACTTCCGGACTGTGACCTGGAATCGCCACAAGGTGCATATCGGCGGTATCGGCGGGGTGGCGACCCGCGAAGATTGCCGGCGGCGCGGCTATGCGAGCCTTGCCATCGAAGCCGCCGTGCACACCATCCGCGCCAATGAGGCGGTGAAATTCGCGCTGCTGGTCTGCGAGCCGCACAATTTCGCCTTCTACCAGGCGCGCGGCTGGCATCCCTTCGCCGGCGAGATCATGTGCGCGCAGCCCTCCGGGCAGGTCCGCTTCGAGGCGATGGCGCCGTTCGTCTACGACATCGTCCGCGCCCCGCGCGACGGCAAGATCGACCTGTGCGGCCTGCCGTGGTGACTTGCGTCGGGTGCTTCGTCGCGTGTCAGGATGGTGGCGCGTGCGGCAGGCTGTCCAGGGCGTCGCCGATCGCAGCATAGACGCAATCGAGATCTTCCGTCGTGACGCAATAGGGCGGCATGACGTAGACGGTATTTCCGAGCGGGCGCAGCAGCACATCACGGCTGGCGAAGAAGGCCTGGAGCCTGGGGCCGACCCCGGCAAGATACCCGGCATCCGCGACCCGGAGATCGAGCGCGGTGATCGTCCCGGTTTGGCGCGCATTGGCGATGCGGGGATCGGTGCGGAACGGCGCCAGCTTTTGCTCCTGCATCGCAACCACATCGGCAAGACGTGCGCGTGTCGCCGGATCCTTCCAAAGCTCGAGATTGGCCTTTGCCGCCGCACACGCCACCGGGTTCGCCGTGTAGGAGCTCGAGTGAAACAGGGTCCGCGAACGATCCGTCGAGTAGTGCGCATCGAAGATCTCGCCGCGACACAGCGTCACCGCAAGCGGCAGAGACCCGCCGGTGAGGCCCTTCGAGTAGCAGGCGATGTCCGGCGACACAGAGGCCTGTTCGCACGCGAACAGCGTGCCGGTGCGCCCCCACCCTGTCATGACCTCATCGGCAATGAACAACACCTGGAACGCCTCGCAGATCCGCTTCATTTCGGCGAGCACTCGTGGGGAATACATCAGCATTCCGCCGGCGCCGAGCACCAGCGGCTCCACCACGAAGGCCGCCGGATTTTCCCTGCGGCAGGTGGCTTCGAGCGCATCGAACGTACGCTGCTCGCCTCCCTGCACGGGAAACGGCACCGAGCTGACGTCGAACAACAGCGGCTCGTAGGTGCGATTAAACGTGCCTCGCGCGCCGACCGACATCGTGCCGATGGTATCGCCGTGGTAGGAATGCTCCATCACGACGATGCGAGAACGCGGCGCGCCGATGTTGCGCCAATAGCCCAGCGCCATTTTCAACGCGACCTCGACACTGGTTGAGCCGCTGTCGGAGAAAAACACGTGGTCGAGCCCGTCGGGGGTGATCTTCAGGATCTCCTCGGCAACCTCCTCCGCGGGTTCGTGGGTGTGGCCGGCGAAGATCACCTGGTCGAGCGTTGCGATCTGCCGCTGGACTGAACTCACGATGTGCGGATGACAGTGCCCGTGGGTCACAACCCACCAGGATGCGATGGCGTCGATGATACGGCGACCGTCGGCGGTGTAGAGATAAGCGCCTTTGCCGCGCGTGACCTTCGTCATCTCCGGCTGCAGTGCGTGCTGGGTGAAGGGATGCCAGATCGGCGTCCGCGGCTTCGTCGCCGCTTCGTCGCGTCTCATGTTTCGAAGTCGCGCCGGAGGAAGGCTGCGTTGAAGGCCGTCCGCAGTTCTGCGTGCCGTAAATTGGCGAGCCATGGCAGCCGGCCGAGCCGCCGGACCTGGCCAAGCTTGCAGATGATGCCCTCGCTGTCGGCGTGTTCATCGCCGATGAAGGCGACGCCGCGTATGTCGATGCTGCGCCGGCGCAATGCCTCGATCGACAACAGGGAGTGATTGATCGTGCCGAGCGTCGTTCGCGCACAGAGCACGACCGGCAGGCGCCAGCGCGCGAAGACATCGAGATAGAGCGTCTCGTGCGTGAGCGGCACCATGACGCCGCCCGCTCCCTCGATCACGAGAGGCCGCGCTCTTGTCTCGGGCGGATCGAGTGCCGCGACATCGATTGTCAGTCCATCGATATCCGCCGCCAGATGCGGCGATGCCGGCGTATTGAGGCGATACCGCTCGGGAAGGATTCGATCGTGGGACAGCGCCCCGAGCTGTGCAACCCGCTCCGCATCCGTCTCGCCATCGAGGCCCGCCTGCACCGGTTTCCAGTAGTCGGAGCCGAGGAAATCGGCGAGCCCGGCCGAAAACACGGTCTTGCCGATGCCGGTATCGGTTCCGGTGACCACGAAGCGCCGGCTCATGAACGGGCCTCGCCGGCAACTTCATTCAGCGCCGCGAGCATCGCCCGGATTTCGGCTTCGGTGACGTTCAGCGTCAGGGAAATGCGCAGGCGCGCCGTGCCGGGGGGCACCGTCGGCGGCCGTATGCCTCTGATGTCGAAGCCGCGCGCTTGCAGCGCCGACGCCAATGTCATGGTCCGCGCGTTGTCGCCGACGACATAGGGCAGGATCTGCGAACCCGACGGCTGCCAACCGCCATGCGCACGGATTTCCCGATCGGTGAATGCGACCAGATCGGCCAGCCGGCGCTGCCGCTGCGGTTCGTCCCGCAGGATCGCCAAGGCTTCGCAGACCGCCACGGCAATCAGCGGAGACGGCGCAGTCGCGAACACGAACGGCCGGCCGCGATTGACCAGGAAGTCGCGCAACACGCGCGCTCCCGTCACCAGTGCGCCCACCGCACCAAGCGCCTTGCCGCAGGTGTGGATCACCACGAGGTTCTCGCGCCCCTCGAAGGCCGCCGTCAGGCCCCGGCCCTGCTCGCCATAGACCCCGGTGGCATGGGCTTCGTCGACGATCAGGAAGCCGTCATGCCGATCTGCAAGCGTGACAAGGTCCGCCAGTGGCGCGAAGTCGCCATCCATGCTGTAGACGCTCTCAACCACGATCCACACCCGGCCGACACCACCGTCGGCGCGCCAGGCCCGGATCACGCGTTCGACCGAATCCGGATCGTTATGCACGCTCAGGCGATAGTCGGCCCGCCCGGCCCGTGCGCCTTCATGGATGCTGGCGTGGACCAGCGCATCGAGAACCAGCAGGTCGCCGCGTTGCGGCAAGGTGGTCAGGACGGAAAAGTTCGCGACATACCCGCCGCCAAAGAACAACGCCGTCTCGGCATGGAAGAACTGCGCGGCTTCGGCCTCGAGGCGCTCGTGCTCCTCGCTGTTGCCGCGCAACAGCCGCGAACCTCCGGCGCCGACCGGCGTGCCGGCCTCCAACGCCGCCGCAAGCGCCCGGCGCATGCGCGGAGCGCTCGCAAGGGCAAGATAGTCGTTGGAGACGAAATCGATTCCGGCGCGGGGCTGCAACGCGCGCAGCCGATCGTCGCGCTGCAAATCCTGCAGCGCTGATGCATACCCTGCCAGCAGCGCGGAGCTTGCTGCGTTCATGTCATATCCTCCGAATGGTCGATGCGATCGGTCCGAACAGCACAAGGCATGCGCCGGCCGCCGATCCCCTGCGGGATCGGATGCGACGCGCATCACCGTGCAATCGTTTTTAAAGCTGGTCTCAGCCGGCCTGGATCATCCCAGGATCATGCGCAGCGTCGGCCCGCGCAGCGGCTGCGGCCGGCGTCCTGATCCCGAGGCGATCGAGCAAATCCATGTCGCGATCGCGTTGCGGGTTCTTGGTCGTCAGCAGCACGTCGCCGATGAAGATCGAGTTCGCACCGGCCAGAAAACACAGCGCCTGCAGTTCGTCCGTCATGTATTGGCGGCCGGCCGAGAGCCTGACGACGCTGGTCGGCATCATGATGCGCGCAACGGCGACGAGGCGGACCAGCGCAATCGGATCGGGCCGATCGGCGGTGTCGTTCACCGGCACGCCTTCCACCTTGTTCCAGAGGTTGATCGGCACGCTCTCCGGCGGACCAGACAGGTTGGCCAGCACCAGCAGCATCCCGAGCCGGTCTTCCACCTGCTCGCCCATGCCGATGATGCCGCCGCAACACAGCTTGAGGCCCGCTGACCGGGCCTGCTCCAGCGTGTCGATGCGATCCTGGAGCGTTCGGGTGGTGATGATGCGGCCGTAGAACTCGGGAGAGGTATCGATATTGTGATTGTAGAAATCGAGACCCGCGCCGTGCAGCCGCTCCGCCTGATTGGCGGTCAGCATCCCGAGCGTGGCGCAGGTTTCCATGCCGAGGCCCTTCACCGCCGTGACCATGTCGCAGACGTGATCGAGATCGCGATCCTTCGGATTGCGCCAGGCCGCGGCCATGCAGAAACGGCTCGCGCCGGCGTCCCTGGCCCGCTTCGCGGTTTCGACGACGGTGCCCAGATCCATCAGGCGGGTGGCCTTGAGGCCGGTGTCGTAATGCGCGCTCTGCGAACAGTAGCCGCAATCCTCCGGACAGCCGCCGGTCTTGATGCTGAGGAGGCTCGCGAACTCGACCTGGTTGGGATCGAAATGGCGCCGATGGACGCCCTGCGCCCGGAACAGCAGATCTGCGAACGGCAGAGCATAAAGTGCCTCGGCTTCGGCACGGGTCCATTCGCGGCCGCTGCTGTCTAGGTGGACAGTTTCATCAGGTCGGGGAGCGTTCATCGGATTCCTCGTCTTTTATAGATAATCGTTGATATTATCTATAATATGGCCTAAGAATCTGAGGGTAGCAGGAAAAATTCCACCTGCACCAACTATTGCAAGAGATAATCTATAATCATGCCCGGCGAGAATTTCACGACAGCCACGCGAATTGCCCAGGCCATCGGCGAGCGCATCATTGATGGCACACTGCTGCCGGACGCCCCGCTGCGGCAGGATCATGTTGCGCAGGAATTCAACTCGAGCCACGTGCCGGTGCGCGAAGCCTTCCGGCAGTTGGAGGCGCAGCATCTTGCCGTCAGCGTGCCGCGGCGCGGCGTCCGGGTCGCACCGCTCGATCCGAAATCGGTCCGCGAAATCGCCGAGATGCGTGCGGCGCTCGAAGCGCTGGCGCTGAAACATGCGGCCCCCAAGCTGACGCCGGCCCATTTCGCGCGCATCGAGCAGGCCCTGATCGAGGCCGACAGCGCGACGACGATCAAGGACTTCGAAGCCGCCAACCGCGGCTTCCACCTCGCCTTGGTTGCGCCCTGCGCCATGCCTCGCCTGCTGGCCAGTCTCGACGGCTTGCAGCTCGCCAACTCCCGCCTGGTGTTCGCCTCCGCGCGCAGTGCCGCCTGGAAGCCACGGTCCAATCTGGATCACCGCGTGATCGTCGACGCCTTGCGCCGGCACAGTGTCGAACAGGCCTGCCAGTTGCTCGCACGCCACATCCAGACCATCGAGCGCCTCGCGATCCCCGCTGCCTGAGACGCAATCAGGATTTGCACCGGGAGGCCGCGGGCGCGCTGGCATTTGGTGATCGCGAGAATATTACATTGCAGAAATCTTCCGGCTTGATATGCAGGCCAGCTTTTTGGGGGAATGAATCATGGCCTGCAGATTTGGACATGTTGCCGCAATCCTTGTGGCGATGCTCGCCGTGCCTGCCGCCTACGGCCAGGGCGCGGCTGAGCCGACCGGCGTCTGGCAAACCCAGGCCGGCGACGCCCGTGTCAAGGTCAGCAAATGCGGCGGCGGCATCTGCGGCGTGGTCGTCAGCCTGCGCGACCCGATCGATCCGATGACCGGCAAGCCGCAGGTCGACAACAAGAATCCGAACCCGTCGCTGGCCAACCGGCCGATCATCGGGCTACCGCTGTTTTCCGGCATGCGCCCCACAGCCGAGGGCAAATGGTCGGGCCAGATCTACAACGCCGACGACGGCGGCACCTATGCCAGCAGCGTCACGGTAACCAGCGAGAGCACGTTGCGTGTCGAAGGCTGCGTCGGCGCACTGTGCGGCGGCGAGACCTGGACACGGGTCGGACGCTGATCTCCGCGCTTCTTTAAGCCACACGCGCCTTCAGCGCGGTGGCCGCCGCAGCGTAGCCGCCGCGGGCGCCGTCGATGAAGTGGACGTGGTCGGCGCGCATCACCGATGGTGTGAAGCAGGTCATCATCGCGGCATCCTGGCGATGCAGGCCGTAGCGCACGATGCCCTGCGCGGCCGCGGCCACAAGCCGCTGCTCGAGCGCTGTCGCGAGCTCCGGCGTGCAGTCCAGGATCATGCGCAGGCCGTCGTCATATTTGCGGAAGTCGGAATTCTCCACGACCTGCCGCACAAACGTCTTCGGCACGAAATTGCCGACCGTGATGCCGAAACGCAGCAGCAGATAGGCCCACAGCGTGAACCCGAGCACGACGACGCGCTGCTTCGCCAGCGAGCCGCCGCGGCGCGTGGCGCGCACCTCGTAGTCGACGCCCTGCGGCGGCCAGCGCAGCGGCGGACCGGCCGGCGGCACCGGCCGCCCGGCGTCGGGGCTGGTCTCGACGGTTGCGATGACGTCCTCGATCACCTTGCGGAAGGACGCGGGATCGGCGCCTTCGACCGGCATCACCAGCACCGACAGGATGATGCCGCGGACGGACGGCATCTCCTCGAAGCGGCAGGAAAGTCCGGACAAATCGGGCTGCGTGCCCGGCGGTGCAGGATCGATCGCGAACTCGCCGCGCTTCATCGCGGCATCAGCGAAGGCAAGGCCGCCGCCGGAGAACATCGCATAGGATAGATTGACCGACGGCCCGAAGCGCGCGACGCGCACGTCGGCGCCCGCCGCGCGGATCGCCGCGACCGGCACCAGCGCCACACGCATGACAAGATCGAGATCGTCGCGAACCCAGCTTGCGGTCGCCGCCAGCGCCTCGCGAGCTTTCTCAAGATCGGTGGGCGCGACCGCGAAGCTTGCGCCGTCGCCGCCGAACACGAAGGGAAATTCACGGCCGTCCAGCGCATTGGTGGCGGCTGCGATCGCCGCGGCGCCGGCCATGTTGACCGCCTTGTAGCGCTGCGCCGCGATCGCCTTGGTCGATTCCACGATGTCTGCGATGCCGACCGTCCAGTCGTCGGGCAGTGGCGAATACATCGTGGGGTCCATCAGGCGCGCAAAGCTGCGAAACACCGGAATGCCGCCGTAGAAGATGTCGCTACCGGTCTCCATCGCACCGCCGTGCCGCTCCGCCATGTAAGCTCTGTAGCAGATACACGGCGGTTTGGGATCGGGTTTTGCCGGTCAAGCCGTTGTAGCCCGGATGCGCCCTACGCCGCCTCGCCTGCGCGTCGCCACGGCGGAAACGGATCGCGCAGATGGGCCCAGGCCTTCGCGTCCATGCCCGGTTTGCCTTCGACGAGGCAGGCATCGAGCCGCGCGCGAATCTCCGGCTCATTCATGCCGGCGCCGATGAAGACGAGCTCCTGCCGGCGGTCGCCGTAGAGGTCGTTCCAGCTCCGGTTCATCGTCTTCCGCCAGTCCGGATCATCGGGCCAGCGCTCGCGCGGGATCGCCGCCCACCACGAGCCGAGGCCCTCGGTCCTGACGATCGCCCCGGCCTGGTTCATCTCGCCGCACCAATCCGGGCGCGTCGCGATCCAGAAATGGCCCTTGGCACGGATCACGCCGCTCCAGGGCTGGCGCAGGAAGGCGTGAAACGGCACCGGATCGAACGGACGCCGCGCGCGATAGACGAAGCTCGAGATGCCGTACTCCTCGGTTTCGGGGACATGCTCGTCAAAGCCGTAGAGCTCCTTGTGCCAGAGCGGATGCTGCTGCGCGCGCTCGTAGGCAAAGCGGCCGGTGTCGAGCACGCGGTTGAACGGGACCCTTGCAAAGCTGGCCTCGACGATGTCGGCGTCGGGATTGAGCGCGTGCACGATGGTGCGCGCGGCCTCGCGCTCGGCATGGGTCGCGGCATCGACCTTGTTCAGCACGACGACGTCGGCGAATTCGATCTGCTCGACCAGCAGATCGACCAGCGTGCGCTTGTCGCCCTCGAGCGCTTCGCCGCGCTGGCTGAGGAAGTCGGTCGAGGCGTAGTCCTTCAAGAGATTGGCGGCATCGACCACCGTGACCATGGTATCGAGCCGCGCGACGTCGGACAGGCTCGCGCCATCCTCGTCGCGAAATTCGAAGGTCGCGGCGACCGGAAGCGGCTCGGAGATCCCGGTCGATTCGATCAGCAGATAGTCGAAACGACCGCTCTCGGCGAGCGCACGCACCTCTCTCAGGAGGTCCTCGCGCAGGGTGCAGCAGATGCAGCCATTGGTCATCTCGACCAGCTTCTCGTCAGTCCGGGACAGGTTCGCACCGCCGTCGCGAACTAGGTCGGCGTCGATGTTCACCTCGCTCATGTCGTTCACGATCACCGCAACCTTCAGGCCGTGGCGATTGTTCAGGACGTGGTTCAGCAAAGTGGTCTTTCCAGCCCCAAGGAAGCCGGACAAGATGGTGACGGGGAGTTTTTGCATCGAGATCAAACAGTTGCCGGAGGGACAGGCGGCGGGGCACGGGCTACGAGTTAGATGTAATGTTATAACATAACATCAGCGACGACGAGGCTTGTCAAGGTCGGAGGCGGAGGCTCGATGACGACCGAGTGGCCGCGTTCCCTTCGCCGGCGCAGGGCGCGCCGAGAGAGCCACGCAAGTGTGTCCTGCTTCACGCGCGCGTTTTATTTCGGGTTGTATTGTCCGAGAGACACTCGCCCGAACCCGAAAGGATTGCGCCGTGACCCTCGTCTACGGATTCGTCAAGACCCAGGTGACCTCCGAGCCCAGGATGAAGCCGTCCCGTCGCGGGCACGAGACGCAGTTTCACCTGCACTGCAATCTCGACGTCGATGGCGACCGGTGGGACGTCGCCATCAATGTCGGCACCAATGACGCGGACGACCTCCTGAAATACAAGCTCGTCTTCGACTTCCGCCATCCGGTGATCCAGACCCTTGCGGCAGCAAATAGCGGCTCCAACCCGCTGACCGGGCAGAAGGGGTTGCCCGCGCTCGATTTCCTGCGCAGCGATCTGCTCGCCAACACCGGCAAATGGCGCGACAGCGACGTGATGGACGGCTCTGATGACGTCGAGCCGGCGGCATCGCTGACGCGGCTGTTGTCGCGCGCGCACCAGGAGAACCGCGACGTCTACATCTTCGGCCGCTTTTTCGAACAGGGTGACGGCTTGCACGACGTCCATCTCAACCAGGGTTCGACCAAGGGCTTCATCCATCGCCCCGGCGACGATTCCAACGACCACAACGACGTCTGGCAGGACGGCGCGGTCATGGTCGATCTCGGCGAACCGGAATGGGCCGCGTATGTCGCGGCCTTCAATCAGCAGATCGTCCCAACCGACGATCTCGGCAATCCGCTGCCGGGCGGAGCGACAATTTCGTAGCCGTATTCGTAGTCGTAGCCCGTCATCCTGAGGCGCTCGCGTAGCGAGCCTCGAAGGATGCACGGCCCCGCTGGTGGCCGTCGATCCTTCGAGGGCCGCTGAAGAAGCGGCCACCTCAGGATGACGGGGATAGATAGAGTGCTTCTTGCGGAGAAAGCGATCTACCCCTGCCCCACTCCGCGCAGTACGAGCTGGTTGAGGCGGCTCGCGAAGGCGGCGGGGTCATCGGGCATTTCGCCGTCGAGGATCTGCGCCTGTTCGAGCAACAGGAAGGACAGGTCCTTGGCCTGCGCCGTGTCGGTCGCAAGTGCTGCGACCAGCGGGTGGCGCAGATTGATCTCGAGGATCGGTCTTGTGATCGCGCCGCGGTTCTGCTCGGCGAGCAGCCGCTCGAGCGCGCGGTCGCGCGCGTCGCCGCCGGCGACCAGACAGGAGGCGCTCGAGGTCAGCCGCTGCGAGGCGCGGACGTCGGAGACGCGCTCGCCCAGCGCATCCTTGACGATCGCGATCGTCGTCGCCGCGTCGGCAACCGGCTCGCCTTTCTTGTCGTCGGTTTTCTCGTCAAGCTGCGGAATCAGGCCGAAATCGATGTCGCCCTGGCTCAGCGACTTCAGCGGCTTGCCGCCGAACTCGAGCGGCGCCGAGGTCCAGAACGCGTCGACGGGATCGGTGAGCAGCAGCACCTCGATGCCGCGGGCGCGCGCCGATTCCAGCTTCGGATTAGCCTTCAGCCGCTCGAGGCTGTCGCCGACGAGATAATAGATATCGGTCTGGTTCGGCTTGAGATCGTCGACATATTGCTTGAGCGAGCGCTTCTCGCCTGAGGTCGTGGTGAATCGCGCCAGCGCCAGCAGCTTGTCGCGCCGCTCGAAATCCTCATAGAGGCCTTCCTTGATGACTGGGCCGAACGCGTCCCAGATCTTGGCAAAGGTGTCCGGCTCCTTCTCACCGAGCGTCTCAAGTTCGCCAACGACGCGGGTGGTGACCGCTTTACGGATCTGCGCAAGCTGCGGATTGTTCTGCAGCATCTCGCGCGAAATGTTGAGCGGCAAGTCCTCGCTGTCGATCACGCCGCGGATGAAGCGCAGATAGGCCGGCAGCAGCTCGGCGTCGTCGGCGATGAAGACGCGGCGAACGTAGAGCTTGACCTTGCCCTTGCGCTCGACCTGGAACAGATCGAACGGTTTGGTCGACGGCGCGAACAGCAGCACGGCGTAGGATTGCCGGCCCTCGGCGCGGTAATGCAGCGTCATCGCCGGCTCGTCGAAGGCACCGGCGATCTGCTGATAGGCCTGCTTGTAATCGTCGCCCGTCAGCTCGGATTTCGACCGTTGCCACAGCGCGCTCGCCGAATTGATCTGACGCGGCTCGCCCTCTTCCGGCACCAGGAGGATCGGAAACTGGATGTTGTCGGAATACTCGCGGACGATGCGCTCGATCTCGTGGGTCTCGAGATATTTTGCCGCGTCCTGCTTCAGGTGCAGCATGATCTCGGTGCCGCGCGTGACACGCTTCGCGTCTTCTTCGCCGGCCGGCGCGATCTCAAAACCGCTGCCGCCTTCCGACGACCATACCCACACCTCGTTTGAGCCGGCACGGCGGCTGGTCACGACGATCTTTTCGGCGACCATGAAGGCGGCATAGAAGCCGACGCCGAACTGGCCGATCAGGTTTGCACCGTCCTTGGCTTCAGTCAGCTTCGACAGAAACGATTTGGTGCCCGAGCGCGCGATGGTGCCGAGATTATCGATCAACTCCTGGCGGTCCATGCCGATGCCGGTATCGACCACGGCAAGTGTCTGGGCCTTCTTGTCCGGCACGATCCTGATCTCCGGCGGCGCGCCGTCGGTAATCAGGTCAGGGTTGGCGATCGCCTCGTAACGCAGCTTGTCGCAGGCGTCGGACGCATTCGAGATCAATTCGCGGAGGAAAATGTCGGTCTCGGAGTAAACCGAATGCACCATCAGGTGCAGCAGTTGGGCGACCTCGGCCTGGAACGGCTGGGATTCGGCTGTAGCAGTGGTGGTCATGGGGAACTCGGGCAATCCGGGGTGGCGGGAAAGCTCTGATATAGCGCCACCCTATCGCGTGGCAAGATTTGCGATCGCGGCGACCGGGTGCGGGGCTGGAAACCTCAGCCGGGGTCGGAAATGGCGGCGATGTAGCGCTGAACCGAGCGATCGAACGCTGCTTTCGCGTCGGAGGCGATGTTCTTGCCCCACCAGGCGCCATAGATGCGATCAAAGGCCAGCGGGGCGATCGCGTGCGCGATGGTGCGGATAGCAGCAGCGTTCAGCGGAATGTAGTTCGGATAGCTGTACATGAAGCTCACCGAGCGGCGATCCATCGCGACCATCGCGATATCGCCGGTGAGCAGCGCCCCGCGTCCCTCCGCGCCGGCGCGCCAATGCAGCACCGTGCCACCGGCGAAATGCCCGCCGGCCCGCACCAGCACGATGTCATCGGAGATGGGGTGGCTGTCGCCGCGCCACGGCACGATCGCGGGATGCGGCCGTGTCACCCATTGCGCGTCGTCGCTGTGGAGATAGACCGGCGCGTTGCCGAACGCGGCGCTCCAGTCGGCGACCGCGCCATAATAGTGCGGATGCGAGATCGCGATCGCCTTCAGCCCGCCGAGCGAAGCGACATGCGCGATCGCCTCCGCAGTCGCCAGCGGCACGCAATCCCACATCACGCAGCCGCCGCCGTCAGGGATCAGCAGCGCGCGCTGCCCGATTGCGAACGAGGGCTCGAGGCCGATCCCGGCCAGGCCCAGATCGTCGCGAAACACAAGCCGGTGCCGCTGCGCGAGCGCCTCGCGCGTCAGCCACGCCTGCCCCTTCCAGTTCACATATTGCCGTTCGTCCTCGCAGATCGGGCAGGACGGCGGCGGCGCCGCGGCCTCAGGAAATTGTGCGCCGCATTGTTGGCAGGTCCAGAGAGGCATGGCTGATCCTCTTTTTCTTATTCTTCCTCTTGTTCGTCTTGCGCGCGAGGCGGCCTGTCGGCGTCAGCCGCTATTGCGAGCGATCCGACGTCCAGCCCTTGTACGCGGCGACATTGTCTCGCGTCACGAGTTTTGATGGCAACAGCTCGATGGTCGAGGCGGGCTTCTGGCCGTTGAGCAGGCCGACGCCGATCTGCACGGCGCGGCGCGCCATGAAGAACGGATCCTGCGAGGCGGACGCCTGGATCTGCAGCGCTCCGGGATCCTTGAGTGCGGCCTCGATGTCGGGCGCGCCGTCGACCGCGGTGATGACGATGCCGCTGCGGCCCTGCTGGCGCGCCGCAAGGTCGGTACCGATTGCCTGCGGATCGTTGATGGCGAAGATGGCATCGATCTTGGCGAAGCGGGTCAGATATCCCTGCGCCACGGTGAGGCCGCCTTCGCGCGAGCCCTTGCCGTCCTGGTCGTTGGACAGCACCTTGATGCCAGGGTTCTTGCCGAACACGTTCTTGCAGCCGACCACGCGGTCGATCACCGCGGAGACCTGCGGCCCGTTCTCAATGATCACATCGCCTTTGCCGCCTAACTTGTCGACGATGTACTGGCAGGAGACCTCGCCGGCCTGGACGTTGTTGGTGGTCACCGTGGCATCGGCGCCTTCGGCCGCGGTGTCGACGGCAACGACGATGATGCCGGCGGCCTGCGCCTTCTTGATCGCCGGCCCGACGGCCTTGGGATCGCCGGGATTGAGGAGGATCAAATCGACGCCGGCGGCGATGAAGTTGTCGATCTGGGTCACCTGCCTGCCGAGGTCGTATTCGAAGCCTACCGTCGTGATCTTGACGTCGGGGTTGGTTTTTTTCGCCTCGAACTCGGCGCCCTTCGACAAGGCGACGAAGAAGGGATTGCCCAGCGAGCCCAGCGAGATGCCGATCGACTTGAGCTCCTTGGCGAAGCACGGGGCGGAACTCAGCACGAGTGCCATGGCGGCGCCGGCAAACGAGATCGTCTTCAACATTGGCTTCCTCCCTGGTCTGTTCAAAGCTCCGGCACGGCGACCAGTGACCGCGACGGATTATTTTGACTTTGTTTGAGCATGATCTTTTCGGAAAACCGCTTCACACTTTTCCGGGTCATGCTCAGGTACGTGCCGAGCCCTGCAGCCGGTAGCGGTCGAGCGCCACCGCGCCGATGATCACCAAGCCCTTGATCACATATTGCCAGACGTCGGACACGCCGGTGAGGATCAGGCCGTTCGACAGCACGGCGATGATCAGCGCGCCGACCAGCGTGCCCCAGATCGAGCCGATGCCGCCGACAAACGAGGTGCCGCCGAGGATCACCGCGGTGATCGCGTCGAGCTCGTAGGACTGGCCGAGCTGCAGGCCGTTGGCGGCGTAGAGCCGCGCCGCCTGCATGGCGCCGCCGAGGCCCGCGAGCAGGCCCGACACGCCATAGACGAAGATCAGCACCGCCCAGACCTTGATGCCGGCGAGTCGCGCTGCACTCTCATTGCCGCCGACCGCGTAGATGTGCACGCCGAGCACGGTGCGACGCAGCACAAGCCAGGAGACGAGGATCACCAGCAACGCGATCACCCAGAGCCAGGGTATGGTCAGCACGCCGGGAACGAGCGTCAGTGAGCCGTTGCCGATGAAGGCATAGGGTATCGACGCATTGAACACCGTGGTGTCCGCACCCAACAGTCGCGCCACGCCGCGCACGGCGGTGAGCGAGCCCAGCGTGACGATGAAGGGCGGCAGGCGCAGCAGCGCAATCAAGCCGCCATTGAGGATGCCGAAGGCTGCGCCCGTCAGCACCGCAGCCGGCAACCAGAGCGCACCGAGATCGGGCAATTTGGAGATGATCAGCCCGGCCATGGCCGAGGCCGCCAGTATAGAGCCAACCGAGAGATCGATGCCGCCGGTGAGGATGACGAAGGTCATGCCGGCCGCCAGCACCGTGTTGACCGCAGCCTGCTGCACCACGATGCCGAGATTCTGCGCGGTGAAGAAACGGCCGTCCGACAGATAGTGAAAACCACCGCACAGAAGCAGA
The DNA here is from genome assembly GCF_049949265.1 of Bradyrhizobium genosp. P. Classification (NCBI taxonomy): domain Bacteria; kingdom Pseudomonadati; phylum Pseudomonadota; class Alphaproteobacteria; order Hyphomicrobiales; family Nitrobacteraceae; genus Bradyrhizobium; species Bradyrhizobium genosp. P. The sequence goes on from NZ_CP188195.1 coordinate 9,147,121, forward strand.
AGCACCGGCAGCATGCCGGCGGCGCGGATCATGAGTCTGATACGCTGACGCCTGGTCTCCTGCATCGCGGCAAGTCCGTTTGCGGTTGCGGCGTTCACCTGCGTAGATCCTTGATCAGGCATCGAGCTGTTCCGTCCCCGTGGCAAGAGCCATGATGTCCTCCTGGTTCAGCGGCATGGTCGCTGTGCGCTTGATCTCGCCGGCAATCCGCCCCGCGCGCATCACGAGGACGCGGTCGCAGATGCCGATGATCTCGGGCAGGTCGGACGAGATCACCAGCACCGCCGTGCCCGACTTCGCGAGGTTGTCGATGATCGAATAGATCTCGGACTTGGCGCCGACATCGACGCCGCGCGTCGGCTCGTCGAGGATCAGCACCTTTGGCGTAGTGGCAAGGAGACGCGACAGCAGCACCTTTTGCTGGTTGCCGCCGGAGAGGCCGCCCGCCACGACGCCGACATCCGCGGCGCGAATGCCCAATGCCGCGAATGCCTTCCTGGCCCGGTCGCGTGCCTTGTTCCGGTCAAGGATGCCGCCGGGCCTGGCATCGCGGCCCAGCACCGCGAGGTTGATATTATCGAGGCAGGACATGTCGAGGAACAGGCCGAGCGCTTTCCTGTCTTCGGTCAGGTAGGCAATGCCCGCCTCGAGCGCCTCGCCGGGGTTACGGATGTCGACCGCGCGTCCTTCGATCTCGACATGGCCGGTGGTTTTTGGCGCGGCGCCGATGATCAGATGCGCAAGCTCGGTGCGGCCGGCGCCGACCAGCCCGGCGAGGCCGACCACCTCGCCCGCATGCACAGTGAGCGAGCAACCCTTGACGCGCCTGGTGTCGGCGATGTCGACGGCCGCGAGCACCGGGGCGCCATGCCGCGCCTTGGAATCTTGCCTGGGATCGTGCTCCTTCTTGTAGAAGGACGAGACGTCACGCCCCACCATCAGGCGGACGATGGTGTCGGCGCGGATCTCGGGCTTGTCGAGCGAGCCGACCAGCGTGCCGTCGCGCAGCACCGTGACGCGGTCGCCGAGCGCGTAAACCTCGTCCATGCGATGCGAGATGTAAATGATGGCGAGCCCCTCGGCGCGGAGCTGGCGAATCAGGCCGAACAACCGCTCGCTTTCGCCCGCCGACAGCGCGGTGGTTGGTTCGTCCATGATCAAGATTTTTGAGCGGGCGTGCAGCGCGCGGGCGATTTCGACCAGCTGGCGCTGGCCCATCGACAGATGGCCCACCAGCGTCGACGGCAGAAAATCCGCGCCGAGCCGCGCAAGGATCGGGCCGACACCGGCTTCCATCGCCTCGCGCGCCAACATCCCGAAGCGCGAGACCTCGCGGCCGAGATAGATGTTCTGTGCGACGCTGAGATTGGGGGCGAGCGACAGTTCCTGATAGATGATCGAGATGCCGGCCGCGCGGCCGCCGAGCGGGCCGTTGATCTGCACCGGCCTGCCCTCGATGCGGATTTCACCGCCCGGATCGGGCCGGTAGGCGCCCGACAGGATCTTCATCAGCGTCGATTTGCCGGCGCCGTTCTCACCCATCAAAGCGTGGATTTCGCCGGGATAGACGGTGAGGTCGACGTCGCGCAATGCCTTGATGCTGAAGAACGACTTGGAGACCCGGCGCATCTCAAGGATCGGGTCGTTCATCTTACCTCCCCACCGCGCCGAACGACGGCGCCGCGTCTCATTCGCGCCTTGTTTTCAGTCCCGCGCGCGTGCGCGCATTAAACGAAAGGTCGTAACGTAAGGCAATACCCTTCGGGCGATTGCAAGCCGGGAACAGGATTGGTCGTGCGGAACCGGAGCATCGGCTCAGCGAGCACATCGTATGTGGAGACAAGGCACTTGCGGCTGGCAAATCCGGAGGCTGGATCAGCTTGCAAGCGGATTGGCATCTCCACTTGCGAGCATTAACGTTCGCGAAGCAAGTGGCCCGAACGCCAGTTGGCAGCCCGCTATCCGTTGTCGCTCGAACGGGTTATTGGTCCATAGCGCGGGGAGACATTCGCCATGGACTCTGTATCGCAATTTCGTGCCAGCCTTTTGCCGATCATGCAAATCTGGGAGCAGGAGCTAAGAAGAGAATATCCGGACGTGACGACTACTATTTGCGATTCGTCGGTCGGGCGTCTCACCGATTGGAACGGTCACAACATTGGAATCGACTGCCTATTCAAGGAAGCCACTCCGGACTCACCTGACAACTTGGCGCTAATGATATCACTTAAGCACGTGCACAAAGCACCATCGCTTGTTTCTGCTGATGTCGTTTGGGGGCACCCTGCTTACGTTGAAGCGAGCGTTTTGCCTGAATGTGTCGAGTTCTCCCCCGATCATCTTGCACAACTCATCAAACGGTTGCCCGAACTTTTTACCGCCCTCAAGCAGGCTATCCGACGAGGCCGGCCGCTCTCTTAGAACGATGTGGTAGGACTTTTCTCACAAGCGTGCCAGAAGCCAGACGCGATGGCTTTAGTCAGCGCCGCGGCCGGTACAGGCTGCGCCATTGCGGCAGCCGCTCCGCATAGGCGTCCGCCAGTGCGGGTTCAGGCTCGAAAGTCTCGACGCGGCGCGGCGCGGTGCAGACGGTCTCGATCGCCTCCCCAGTGACCGCCAGGCGTCCGAGGCGCGCCGCGCCAAACGCGGCGCCGGTCTCGCCGTCGGCAAATCGATGAACCGGAATGTTCAGGACGTTTGCCAGCACCGCGAGCCAGAATCGCGAGCGGGAGCCGCCACCGATCGCGTCCACCTCCGCGATCGCTATCCCGGTATCGGCCAGCACGTCCCGGCAGTCCGCGAGCGCAAAGGTGACGCCTTCGAGCACCGCCTGCACAATGGCGTCACGATCGGTGCCGTGGCTCAGCCCATCGAGCATTCCGCGTACCTCGGGGTCATCGTGCGGCGTGCGTTCGCCGGACAGATAGGGCAGGAAGCTCACCCGCGACGGGGCCTTCGGGCGCAATCCGAGTGGCGCCAGCAGGTCAGCCTCCGAGGCCCCCAGGAGCCGCGCAACCCAGGCGAGACACGATGCCGCCGAGAGGATCGCGCCGGCCTGGATCCACATGCCGGGAATGGCGTGACAGAAGGTGTGCACGGCAGCTTGCGGATTGGCAGCGACGGCATGGCTCGGCGCCAGCAACGCGCCGGAGGTTCCGAGCGAAACAAACGCGGCGCCGGGGCTGATGGCGCCGATGCCGATGGCGCCCGCCGGATTGTCGCCGGCGCCTCCGGCGACCATTGGCCGTTTGGCCATTCCCCAGCGCTGCGCCATCTCGCTTCGCAGCCGCGCCGCCGGCGCACAGCCTTCGACGAGACGCGGCATCTGGCGGCGCGACAAGCCGGTCGCCGCCAGCCCGTCATCCGACCAGTCCCGGCGCGCCACATCGAGCCACAGCGATCCCGAGGCGTCCGAGACGTCCTCGATCGCCTCGCCCGTCAGCACCAGGCGCAGATAGGCTTTCGGCAGCAACACGAGCCTGGTGGCCACGAAAATCTCCGGTTCGTGCTTGGCGACCCACAGCAGCTTGGGCGCCGTGAAGCCCGGCATCGCCTTGTTGCCTGTCGTCGCCCGCAAGGCTGGCCAGCGCTGCTCCAGTTCGCCGCATTCCGCAGCCGAGCGTCCGTCGTTCCAGAGAATGCAGGGCCGCAACGGCCTTGAATAGGCATCAAGCAGCGTCGCGCCGTGCATCTGGCCCGACAGGCCGATGCCCCTGACTTCAGCCAATTCGGCCGGATGATCCGCCTTCAGCGCGTCCAATGTCGCGAACGTGGCGTCGATCCACTGCGCCGGATCCTGTTCGCTATGGCCTGGATGCGGCGAGGCCACCGTCAGCGACTGGCTGCGGCTCGCCACCACGCGCTGCGCCTCGTCGACGAGAACGGTCTTGACCGCCGAGGTGCCGAGATCGATCCCGAGATACATAATGCCGCTACCACGCGAACGCCTGCTGAACCGCCTTCGGCTCGGTGATGCCGTTCGCGATCAGGAGCTGAAGCAGGACGCGCGCCTTCTGCGGGTTGAGGTCCAGCGCGACAGAAAAACCTAGCGTATCGTCCTCGACCTCGACGTTGCGATTCACGATGCCTGACCCGACACGGCTCGAGCGCACGACGACGACACCCTGCTTGGCCGCGGCAGCGAGCGCATCGATGGCGCCCTTGGATGAATTGCCATCGCCGACACCCGCCAGGACAATGCCCTTGGCGCCGCGCTTGACCGCATCCTCGATCTCTGCGCCGTCCATATTGGCGTGCGAGTAGACGATGTCGACGCGCGGCAGGGGTGCCGCGTCCGGCAGCTTCAGCTTCGGCCCCTTGGGAGGAACAGGCGGCTGCAAATAGCGGATCGAGCCGGTGTCGACATAGCCGACCGGTCCCGCGTCGGGCGATCGGAAGGTGTTGACGCTCGTGGTGTTGGTCTTCTGCACCCAGCGCGCACCGTGGATGGTGTCGTTCAGCACCACGAGGACGCCGCGGCCGCGCGATTCCGGCGCGGAGGCGGTCCTCACCGCTTCATAAAGGTTGGCGGGGCCGTCGGCGCCGATGGCGGTCGAGGGCCGCATCGACCCGACCAGCACGATCGGGATGTCGGTATCCAGCACGCTCGAGAGGAAGAATGCCGTCTCCTCCATCGTGTCGGTGCCGTGCGTGATCACGACGCCGTCGGCTTCCTTGTTCTCGATCGCGGTTCGGATGCGTTTGGCGAGGGCGAACCAGACCTTGTCGTTCATGTCCTGGGAGCCGATCGACGAGATCTGCTCGACCGAGATCTGGGCAAGCTTGTCCATGCCCGGAACGGCGGCGATGAGATCGGCCGAACTCACCTTGGCCGAGTCATAGGCGTTGCCGGCGCGGGCACTGGCCTGACCCGCGATGGTGCCGCCGGTGCCCAGCACGAGTACGCGAGCCAGGGCCGCATCCGAGGTCTTTTGTGCGGTTGCGGGCGCAAGCAGCCCGACCATGAGGACGAAGACGAGACCTACGGTGGCCGGCAGGGAACGCCGCGATTGAACGGAATGCGTCATGTCTTCACCCCCCAAACATCAAAACATCATTTGTATCCTGCAACTTTTGGTTTTGTCTCGCAACAAAGAGACGAAGTTGCGGCGGGCGAGATGTGACGGGACGTTGAGAGGAGCGATCCAGCCTCCTGCAACGACCAGCCGCCAAAACATGATGCGCGAAAGCTGAAGCTTGCTAGAATGCTGTGTGGGCGCACCTCGCGGTCGGGAATTCGCGGGGTCGAGGAGGAAGCAAATGATCGACGTAAGGGCTGTGCTGCCGCCGCGCGGACGCGACTATCGGCTTGATCTGCTGCGGGGCTTCGCCAACTGGGCGATCTATCTCGATCATATTCCGAACAACGCGGTCAACTGGATCACGCAGAAGAATTACGGCTTCAGCGATGCGGCCGACCTCTTCATCTTCATTTCCGGCTACACGGCGTCGTTCGTCTATGCCCGGATGATGCTCGAACGCGGCACCCTGATCGGCGCCACTCGGCTGATCAAGCGCGCCTGGCAGATCTATGTCGCGCACGTCATGCTGTTCGTGATCTATATCGCCGAGATCGGCTATCTCTCCCAGCGCTATCACGACCCGAACCTGCAGAACGAATTCAACGTCGCGGGCTTCATGCAGAACCCGGCCGAGACGCTTTATCAGGGCCTCATCCTGGCGTTCAAGCCGGTCAACATGGACGTGCTGCCGCTCTATATCGCGCTGATGCTGGTGTACCCGCTCGTGCTCTGGATGATGCTGCGGAAGCTCAATCTGACGCTGGCGGCGTCATTCCTCCTCTATCTGGCCGCGCGGCATTTCGGCTGGAACCTGCCGGCCTATCCGGGCGGCTCGTGGTACTTCAACCCGTTCTGCTGGCAGTTCCTGTTCGTGTTCGGCGGCTGGTTTGCGCTCGGCGGCGCCGGCGAATCGATGACACTGATCCGCTCGCGCCCGTTCCTGGTGCTCGGGGGGGCGTATCTGCTGTTTGCCATGGTCATGACGCTGGCGGGCCGCTTCCCCGCACTCGGGCAGGCGATGCCGCCCTGGCTTTATGATGCATTCAATCCGAACGACAAGACCAACCTCGCGCCCTATCGCGTGCTGCACTTCGTGATCCTCGCGTTTTTCGTGACGCGCTTCCTGCCGAAGGACTGGCCCGGTCTGCAATGGGCGATCTTCCGCCCCGCAATCAAGTGCGGCCAGCAGTCGCTCGAGGTGTTCTGCTCTGGCATCTTCCTCGCTGTGATCGCGCATCTGGTGCTGGTCGAGGTGTCCAACAGCATCTGGATGCAGATCGTGGTCAGCGCCGTCGGCATCGTGCTGATGACCGTGCTCGCCTACTATCGCTCATGGTCGAAGAAGGTCGACAAGGCGCCACCGAAAGCGCTGGCGAGCGCGGCGCCGGCGAAAAGCGCCGGCGCGGTAGATCGGCTTCAAGCCTAACGGGCTCTCCGACAAAGCCAACAGCAATGCCGGCGCGCGCTATTCTGCGGCCTCACGACGCTCCAGCGCGGCCAGCACATCGAGCGGTTCGGCACGATGCCGGTAGTCGACGCTGGTGTCGGCGAACAGGATCAGTCCGTCCGAGCCGATGACATAGGTCGCGGAAAGCGGCAGCGACCATTGGTCCGGAGCGCCGTTCTTGGACGGAATATCCAGCCCGAAGCCCTCGTAAGCCGTCCGCAATTCGTCGGTAAATTCATAGACCACACCGAAAGCCCTGCCGACTTTCTGTCCAACATCGCTGAGCACCGGAAAAGTCAACGCATTCTTCTCGGTCGTGCTCAGGCTATCATCCGGCTTCTCGGGGCTGATCGCGACCAGGCTGGCGCCGGCCGCGATGATCCGAGGCAGCAGATCCTGATAGGCCTTGAGCTCCAAATTGCAGTAGGGGCACCAGCCTCCCCGATAGAATGTGACGACAACCGGCCCGTTGGCCAGTAGCCGACCAACGTCGAAGCTGTTGCCGAGCGCGTCGGGCAAGACGATGTCGGGGGCGCGCGCTCCGACCTGCTTGGCGCTCCGGCCGATGCCGACCTCCTTCAGATGGGCGATATGACGTTCCATGATCGCCTGTCGCTCGGCGGGCACGCGTTGCTTCCAGCCGGCGAGAAACTCGTCGAGTTGTTGGGCCAGGGTCGATGTCATGAGCAGCTTTCCTCCAGGTGACAGGGTTACGTTTTAAATCGCCATGCCCGACAAGGTGCCTAACGATTGGCGGCAGCTTCCGCCAAACGTCGCAACGTCGACGAAATTTGAGACAGAACAGGCAGCGACGTATCAAGACCGTGACGGCGTGCGATATAGGCCGGATCGTTGTAAGCGACCTTGATGCTACCCTTCTCGTCCCACAGCAGGATTTTGAGCGGCAGATCGATGCCGATCGTGCGCTGTTTTTCGATCAACCCCGTCCCGGCCTTGGGATTGCCGAAGATGAAAAGGACAGTTGGGGCGAGATCCAGACCGACCGATTTGGCATTGGCTGCGTGGTCGATGCGCGCGGCGACCTTCAATCCGGCAGCGTCGAGTGCTGCGATCAGGCGCTTTTCCGTCTCCGCCATCGTGTTGGCGCTGTCGATGACGACAAGTCCCGCTTGATCGGAAGCCGGAGTTTGTTCGGCCCTGACCTCGACATTGATGGAGGATAGCGCAACAACCGTAAGAAAGGCAGCGATCATTTGCTTCACGTTTCAGCTCCCTCCCGCAAGGCCATCAGGCGAGACCGTCAACGCGCCCGACGGACCACCTCCAACCAGTTCTTGACCCGATCGCCACGAAAGACCCGCAGCGAGGCCAGACTGGCCAATATCGACGTCGACTACCCCGACGGCTCCGCTGCCTTCGCTTGCAGGCCCCCACGAGGAGCCCGGCACAGGCCGGGCCCCATCCGCCTCTGGAGGCGATCGATCAGGCGGGTTCGAACTTGCCCTTCGACGCGACGCATTTTGCCTTGGTCATTTCAGCGAAGCCCTGGCCCTTGCAGGCGTTCAGGCCCTTGCAGGCGTGATTGCCGCCCTTGCAGGCACTTTGGCCCTTGCAGGCATTCGCACCGACGCAGTGGCCTTCACCGGCTGCGTACGCAGTCGTCGACGTCACGGTCATGCCGGCAAGAAACAGCGTAGCCGCAGCGGCCGCGATTGCGGCACCAGACTTGGAAGTCACTTTCATGGAATTCCCTCCAACGGGTTGTTGCAAAGATGCGCGGGTCGCAGGCGACGACAACGTCATCAACCGACAAACCGCCATCCAAGGTGACTACGTTTCATATTGGTGTGAGTTACGCGCCAAGCCGAATTAAATCGGGAACACCACCGCGGGCGTTTCCATGCACGCCGGCACGTTCTGTGCGGAACGCGCCCCTCTCACGTCAGACGGAGTTTGTGCAAAGCGATATTCCGCCTGACCTGCCGCCGCGCGCTGTGCGACGCGGGACGTTTGCGGCCGGAAAGCCTCGAGCGCCGGAATGCAAACCTTGACTGGAGATGGATCAAGGACGCGGCGCGATCGAAACTTCACAATCATGTTCTTTGACAGCCGTAACAAATTCGCATCTGCATGCGAATAGCACCTCGACGAGAACGGCACGCGTCTCGCCCCACGGAGGTTTGTCATGCTGAAGAAATTGATCCCGCTAGCCGCGGCTGTATTCGTCATGAGCTTTACCGCACAGGCGGCCGGCGCTGCGGAACTCCTGAACTACGATGCAAAGACGTTTGCCGCCGCGGAGGCTGCGGGCAAGCCGATTCTCGTCGAGATTCACGCATCGTGGTGCCCGACCTGCAAAGCTCAGCAGCCAATCCTCGGCAACCTGGAAAAGCAGGACAAGTTCAAGGACCTGATTGTGTTCCGGGTTGACTTCGATTCGCAAAAGGACGCCGTGAAATCATTTGGCGCACGCATGCAGAGCACGCTGATCACCTTCAAGGATGGCAAGGAGACTGGCCGCTCGGTCGGAGATACCAACGCCACGTCGATTTCAGCGCTTCTGGACAAGACGATCTGACGGCCTAGCGGATGTTGTTGGGCACGCTGGGGCTTGCTTTTCTCGCAGGCGTCCTCTCGATACTTTCACCTTGCGTGCTTCCGTTGCTGCCGGTCGTGCTGGGCGCTGCCGCCTCCGAGCACAGGCTCGGCCCGGTTGCCCTTGCCGGCGGTCTGTCGCTGTCGTTCGTCGCTATCGGCCTCTTCATCGCGACCATCGGCTTTGGTCTCGGGATTGGTGGCGACTTGTTCCGGCTCGTCGCCGCCGTCCTGATGATCGGGATCGGTTGCGTTCTGGCGCTTCCACCCTTGCAGAACCGTCTCGCCGCGGCGGGGGGCCCGCTTGGCAATTGGACCTATCAGAGATTCGGGGGCTTCTCGACATCAGGTCTCGGAGGCCAGTTCGGTTTAGGCCTGCTTCTCGGCGCGGTCTGGAGCCCCTGCGTGGGACCAACGCTCGGCGCGGCGTCCGTGCTGGCGGCCCAGGGCAAGGACCTCGGCGCCGTAGCCCTGACGATGTTGGCTTTCGGCCTCGGCGCCGGATTGCCTCTCTTGTTGTTCGGAGCCTTGTCTCATCAACTTCCGCTGCGCTGGCGGGACGGCATGTCGATGGCCGGCAAGTCCACAAAGCGGGTGCTCGGAATTTTCCTGGTCCTCGTCGGTTTGCTCATTGTGACCGGGCTCGACAAGACGGTGGAGACCAAGCTTGTTGATGCCTCTCCGCAATGGTTGACCGGCCTCACGACCCGCTTTTGATCGTGCTCGTTTCTCGACCTACGCGCAGAGCACCGCCCGCGAAGGCACCGCCAAACGCGGCGTGCGGGGTAGCGGCTTCCGCCTGGCGTGACAGAGCGCAGCGGTAGCCGGCCGCGCTTAGGACGCGTCATACCGATACGACACGTTCTGCTATTTCGCGAGCGGCTTTCCGGCCGTCTCCGGCGCCAGCGCAATCAGTGGCAGGCCGACCACGTAGATCATCGACAACAACGAAATCGCCAATGGGAAGCTCCCGGTGCGAGCGGCGAGCGCGCCGATCAGGGATGGGCCGGCGGCGCCGAGCACGCGGCCCATGCTGAAGGCGAAACCGGAGCCTGTGCCACGCAGCGCGGCTGGAAACATCTCCGGCAGCCAGATCGTGAACAGGCCGAACACGCCATTGGTGAAGAAACCGAGCACGGGCAGCAGCACCATGAACAGCGTTAAACTGTTCAGCCATTCGATCGCGACCTCATAGCAGGCCACAACGGAAATCAGCCCACCAATGAAGAACAGCACCGCAGTGCGGCGCCGGCTGCCGAGCCAGCCGGTGATCCACGGCACCAACAGGCAACCGATCAGCGTGCCGACATTGGTGATCAGCCCAGCCACCGCTCCCATTTCCTGGGCGTGCGCAGGCGTCGCCCCCGCCGCGACCAGTTTGGTCGCGATCACGGTGGGCGCCCAGAAGTTCGACGACCACAGGCCGAAGATGATGCAGGCCATCATCAGCGCCACGGCCCAGGTGGTCTGCGCCTGGTCGCCTGCAAACAAGGCTGCGACCGAAGGCCGCTCGCGCGAATTGCTGCCCTTCGGCTCGGGAATGTTGCTGCGCAGATAAGCAATCAATAGCGCCGGCAGAATGCCGAGCAGGAACATGCCGCGCCAGCCGAGCGTGCTTCCGACGGCGAGCGTGACAGCGGCTGCCAGAAACAGCCCGGTCGGCGTTGCCGTGTGCAGCCATCCAGCCAATCGCACCCGCGTGTTTTCGGGCACGGATTCCTGCAGCAGTGGCGTGCCGGCCGCCCATTCGCCACCAATGCCGAAGCCTGCCACGAACCGGAATAGCGCGAACATCACGATGCCGGTTGCGAGACCGCACAGCGCCGTGAACAGCGAGTAGACCAGGACCGTCCAGCACATGATCCTGACGCGCCCGTAGCGATCCGCCGCCCAGCCCCATATCATCGAGCAGGCCCAGCCCAACATGAAGATCGAGAACAGCAGCCCTCCATAGATGCCGATATTGGCCTTGCTCGCCTCGATCCCGCTCGCGGGCAAGAGATCGCTCAACGCGCTCACCAGGATGTAGCTGTACATCGAAGAATCGAAGCCATCGAGCATCCAGCCGAACCAGGTCGCCCAAAACACTTTTCGTGGCGACGCTGCACCAAGCGCCGCGGCCGACGGCTCCACGGCATCGACGATGCTCTCGGTCATGTTTCCTCTCACATTCTTTCTTTTGTGCGAGGCACTATGACGGGGTTTGCATGAACCGACATCTCCGGCAAACGGGACGGTGCTATCCGGCGCGAGAATAGCGACGCCGTTCACGACAGGATCACCGGAAAATTCTTACTCAGACGTGTCCGCGAGCCGTTTCTCGTACCGCCGCCGCAACGCCCGAGCCGCGCGCCTCGGCCGATACGAAGAGCTGATAGAGTTCATCGCCTCGGAGGACGCAGAAGCCTGTGGGCGCGCCAAGCGGACCGGCTACGCGGATCTCCGCGAGGGCCGCGCGAAGCCTTCCGCCCGAGGTGGAAACGCAGCCCGACCATTTGGCCCATTTGGTGAATGTATACGGAGGGCGACGCGACGTCCGCGCAGGCCGCGATGCAGGCGAACTGTCCGGAACCAGCGACTAGGCTAGTCGGCCGCCTTGTCCGCGAGAACCGAGAAGTCCTTGGACCTCTGGCCGTCCAGCGCATCTCCGAAGCCTTCGGCTGCAATGCCGCGCCTGAGCAACTCCCGTATGGCGGCAGCCCTGCTCGGCATCCGCCTTGCAAAACGCCAGGTGTCAACGATCCGAAGTTCCTGGGGCGTGAGCATTATCTGGAGGCGCTGACCTCTGGTTAGTTCACCCATCCAAGTCTCCCAGGATTCTACTCTTTAGCAGCTAAAGCCTTTCAGAAGGCGTTTAGCAGATTATACTCATTAATCTGCCTTTTGGCATCAGGCGATTTGAACCGCAAAGCCCTCTAGTGCCAATTTAACTCATTGAACTTACTGTTCTTTTGTTGACTTCCGTTCCTGGAGACAGAAAATATTTGGGTATTGCTCGACATGACAAATGCGCGAAATGGGCCACTACTTTTTTCACATCGTCGGCACCGAAACTGAGATCCGGGATGAAAAGGGCTGTCGGTCAGACACGATTCAAGATGCGGCCGACTACGCAGCAAGAATCGCTGCCGAACTTGCCCAAGATGGAGACCACTACCGGGGTTTTGCCGTCTTGGTCACTGATCGAGACGGCAGGGTCCTTCTGTCAGTGACGATTAAACCGAAGGATGATGCCAGCTGAGATCCGCAAACTGCGATCCGCTTGACGGCGGTCCGTCTTCGCGTTCCTTCCCGCGATCAACTACCGGTTGACGTGAAACGGTGAATTAATTGGCTGATCTCGGGCCCTATCACCGAGGGGCTGATCCGAATCCCGTATCAGCCAATAGACTATGCCGAGCGCGATGATCGCCGTCGCAAACGCCAGAATATGCCACGCGTCAGTTTCAGTCAGGTCGAGGATGATGATTTTCCGGCAAATGGCCAGGAGCGCAATCATGACGACCGAGCGGATCTGGACAACGCTGTCGTGGCGTTCGGCTACGACCAGCAGCGATTTCTTGAATTCGAGCGCGATAATCACCGTAAAGATCATGCCGAACACGGCCTGGAAAACCGCATAGTCGGATGGATCGAGACTGCCGGACAGGACAAGGCCGAACAGGATTTTCAAGCTCAGGCTCCACAGAGCCGCAATGACGATGATCGCGATGAAAGCCGTAAGAATGAGGATAACGACGCGCTCGAATTGCTGATAAAACGAAAGCAATTTGAACTTCTGCCTGGCGTCTCTCAGCTGTTCTTTGATGGTCATCGAAGGCCTCCCGCATAGCACGCGCTTGCCCTTACCTGGAGGGTCACCGCGGTTTTCGCACCAGGAATACCAGTGGAATTGTAAGGAAAGACACGAACATCATCAGCTTGAAATTGTGGATGAAAGCGATGGCTTGCGCCTGCTCGGTCACCGTTTGGGCGAGCGCCGCGCGTCCGCCAAGGTTTGCGAGATCAAGCTGGTGAGCAAGGTCGCGCACGACTTGCCTGTATGGCGTAACATGCTCGACCAGCGCGGACTGCGCGATAGCCGAGTGGCGTATCAGCAGATAACTCATCAGAGAGATACCGATACTCGCTCCGATGTTGCGCATCAGATTGTAAAGTCCGGTTGCCTGCGTACGCAGTGCCGACGGAAGCGTGCCGAACGCAACCATGCTCAATGGCACAAAAACACAACCAATGCCGAAGCCTTGCAGCAAGCCAGTTCGGGCGAGGGTACCACGCGACACATCGGGTGTGAATCCTGTCATCAGATCTAGCGCCAGCCCGGTCGTCGCAAGGCCGACCGCGATCAATATCCGTGCGTCGACGTAGCGCGTGAGCTGCCCAGCGACGAGCATCGCCGCCATGGTCCCGACACCACGCGGGGCGAGAACGAGTCCCGCCGTCAGCACCGGATAATTCATGAGTTCCTCGAGATAGGGCGTCAACAGCGAAAGCGTGGCAAGGAGTACGGCGCCGACGATAAAGATCAGAATGATGCCGATCACGAAGTTGCGGTCGCGGAACAGCACGGGATCGATGAATGGATGATCCGTCGACAGGGTGTGGACCGCGAAGAGATAGAAGCCGAGGACGCAGAGCGCGACTTCGATTTGGATCTCGCGCGAGGCGAACCAGTCGAGCCGTTCGCCTCGGTCGAGGAAGAGCTGCAGGGCGCCGACGCCGAGCCCGAGGGCCGCGAAACCGAACCAATCGAACCGTACCGCCAGTGGGTGGTTCGCACGACGTCCGAGAAATAGCTGGATGCCGAACGCGCACAACACGCCGAAGGGCACGTTGACATAAAACACCCAACGCCAGCTGTAGGAATCCGTGAGCCACCCGCCGAGCGTGGGGCCGAGGATGGGCCCGAGCATCACGCCAAGCCCGAACACGGCCATCGCCCGGCCCTGCTGCTCAGGAGGATAGGCGTCGAGCAGCACGGATTGCGATAGCGGCACGAGCGGCGCGCCAAAGATGCCCTGGAGCAAACGAAAGATCACGATCTGAGCAAGCGACACGGCAGCGCCACAAAGCATTGAGGCCACAATGAAACCGATCACGCTTGTCAGAAATAACGGCTTGCGCCCGAACCTGGCTTCCAACCGGCCTGTGGCCGGCGTGATGATCGCGGCCGCCACAATATAGGAGGTCAACACCCAGGTGATCTGGTCGCTCGTCGCGGACAGGCTGCCCTGAACATAAGGCAGCGCCACGTTCGCGATCGTGGTGTCGAGCGCCTGCATGAGAGTCGCAAGCATCACTGTCGCGGTAATCATTCCCCGGTTAACGCCCCCGCTGTGCTCGATCATCCCCGCCATCTTAGCCTCGGAACATCGCGATGACGTCACGCGACAGTTCGCGGAGGGAGCGCCGATGGCCGGTGTCGATCGAAATCTTGACGCTCATGCCGGCGCGCAGGGCAACGCCGTCCGGCACCGTTGCCATGGAAAGGCGAACCGGTATGCGCTGCACGACCTTGACCCAATTGCCGGTGGCATTTTGCGGCGGCAACAGGGCGAACACCGATCCGCTCGCCGGCGCCAATGTTGTTACCTTGCCGGCGACCGGAGAATTCGGATAGGCGTCGACGGCTATGCGCGCCGCGTCACCTTCCCTCACATATGTAAGATCAGTTTCCCTGATGTTGGCCTCAACATAGAGATCATGGATCGATACCAACGGAAATGCGGATTGGCCCGCGTTCAAAAAGACTCCTATCGCAATGCTCTCGACGTTGTTGGGGATTCCATCGAAAGGCACGATGATAGAGGTGAGCCGCAGATTGCGCGCGGCGGAATCGACCCCGGCCTGCGCCTGCTTGACCGTGGACTGCTGCTCCACAGCCATGTCCGGATTGCCGCCCAGTTGCGCGAGCGCAGCCGCAGCTTCCCGTTGCAGGCTTGCCAGATTGGCCTTCGCGGTCTGAAGGTCGCGGATCGCCGCATCAAGTGTCGCCCGCGGCGCGGAGCCCGTGTCATAGAGCTGTTGCTGGCGCTCGAAAGTTGTCTGGGCATAATCGGCCGTTGCTTTGGCCTGGTCGATTTGCTTGAGCCGTGCACGATAGGTCTCGAGCAAGGTATGGACCTGATCGCGGGCAATGCCAAGCTGCGCTTCGGCATTCGCCAGCGCGATCCGATAGGGTTCGGGATCGAGCCTGAAAAGAAGATCGTCCTTTTTGATCTCGGTGTTCGATTTGGCTGTGATGGCGACGACTTGACCGGAGACTTCCGGACTGATCGAAGCACTCACTGCTTGGATGTAGGCGTCCTCCTCGGTGACATAGCGGCCCGTCGCAAGGTAAAGGCCAAGTCCTCCGAGGACGAGCGCGAGAGGGCCCAGGATCAGCAAAGGCCGCCGCCACCGGCTTTGCGGCGCGGCTGTCATGCTCCGCTCCTCAGCTACATCCGCCGGTTTGGATGTCGCTTGATCTGTCTCGGTTGGACGCCTTGGCGCCAACGGCGGAGACTCCGCGTTCGTGCGCGCAACACCCGGTTGGTCGGCGCCCGTAATCGCCTCGAGCCTGTTACTTCTCATTGAAACCGCGCCTCTATCGTCAAGCGCCTCTGTCGTCAAGAATGTGTCCATCCGACGAGCGTTGGCTCTCACCCGATCTCGCGTCAGGGACTCCCGCCCGCAAGATCCAGCGCAATACGAAAGGGCGAATCGCCACCTCGATCGGGACGCGGCTCACGGCATGGTCGGCGAGCGCATCCAACGGTCTGCATCACGCTAATTCGAGAAGGTTGTCGATACCTTGACGGATGTCAGCGGCGGCAGAACGATCCGCAGGAATTTTGCGAAAGGATGGGTGGCCAGCCTCTTTTCCAGATGATCCATCCACAATCTTGACGCCACAGCATCCACCTGTTCAGAAAACGGCGCCATTCGGCTGCTGCCACAGCGCTCGTCCGAAGGAAATGCCACACGGGACAATCGACGGAAACTGACGGACGTCATGTCCGGATGATCCCGGAAGCAGCAATTTCGACATCGCTGCCACCTCAAACACTTGGCGCGACAGATAGTCCGGCGTCCGCGACGCATCGAAGGAAATGCAGATGATCCCGATCCGGAACACCATCCCTTCGCGCTATCCTCCGGTGACCACCTGGATTCTGATTGCCATCAATTGTCTCGTATTCCTGTTCCAGCAAGGTCTAGACCCGGACGAACTTGAACTGTTCCTGCGCCAGTTCGCACTCATACCCGCGCGCTACTCTGAACTCGTGCCCGGCGAAAGCGACCTCAGTACGGAGGATTTCGTGCCTTTTCTCACCATGATGTTTCTGCATGGAGGATGGCTTCACCTCGTTACGAACATGTGGACGCTATGGTTGTTCGGCCCAACCATCGAAGATCGCCAGGGTCATGGCCGCTATCTGGCATTCTATCTTGCTTGCGGTCTTACGGCCTCCATCGCCCACGTCATGTTCAACCCGAGTTCGATATCACCCGCATTGGGCGCCTCCGGCGCAATCGCCGGCATTCTCGGAGCCTACATGCGCCTGTTTCCACTGGCGAGGGTCGTCGTCATTGTCCCGATCCTGTTCATCCCGATCTTCATCGAAGTCTATGCGTTTGCCTTCATCGGTCTCTGGTTCTTCCTGCAAGTGCTGCAGTCGACGGTAGGCCTCCTGCAGCCATCCTCCGCCGGAGACGTCGCGTGGTGGGCTCACATCGGCGGGTTCATTGCGGGGTTTGCACTTGGCCCTCTACTTGTCCAATCCGAGCAGCGTTATCGCGCGTATTACCCCGATGAAGGCCGGCTCGGCTTCGATACCGACGGGCGGATATGAGGTGTCACAGGAGACTTCCATGTCGATCGGCGACCTTGTCTGGCTGTTCTTCGTATTTTCGGCGATCCAGCCGATGCTCCGACAACAAATGCTTGAGGCCATGCGGGCTCGGAAGATTTCGAAAATCGAGCGCGATCGGAAATCGCGGGTCATCCTTCTGGTGCACCGGCAAGAGACCATGCGCCTGCTCGGCTTCCCGGTTGCCCGTTATATCGACATTAACGACTCCGAAGAAGTATTGCGCGCGATTCAAATGACCGACGACGAGGTGCCACTTGACCTCGTCCTTCACACCCCCGGGGGTCTTGTGCTCGCGGCGCTGCAAATCGCCAAAGCTGTCCGTGAACACAAGGGCAAGGTCACCGTGTTCGTGCCGCATTATGCCATGTCGGGCGGCACGCTGATCGCGCTGGCGGCCGACGAGATCGTGATGTGCGAGCACTCGGTGCTGGGGCCGATCGATCCGCAACTCGGAGACTCGCCCGCAGTTTCGCTTATCAAGGTCGTCGAGGACAAGCCTGTATCGAAAATCGACGATCGAACGCTGATATTGGCGGATGTCGGCCGCAAGGCTATCGCGCAGGTCAAGCAAGCCGCAAGCGAGCTTCTTAACCGTCGCATGCCCGCGCAACTGGCCAGCGCGATAGCTGAAAAACTCGCGTCCGGTGAGTGGACGCATGACTATCCGATATGGGCGTCGACCGCGACCTCGATCGGCCTGCCGATCAGCACTGACATGCCGGACGACGTTCTTCAGCTAATGAATCTCTATCCGCAACCAGTTCGCATGCAGGGCGGCGGCGGCGTGCAATATCTGCCGGTGCCGCGGCGAAACCAGCCCGCCACGTCGAATTACGGGACATGAGCCCCGACCGACTGCCGACGACTTATCCGCGAGGCTGACGACCATCAACGACGCGGATTGCGGACGGTCGTATTTCTGAATCGGTTAAACACTGATGGGAAAGTCTACCATGCATCGCTTCAGACCGCTTCACGACCGCGTCTTGGTCCGGCGCATCGAGTCGGAGGAAAAGACCCCAGCCGGAATCATCATCCCGGACACAGCAAAAGAGAAGCCGATCGAGGGTGAAGTCCTCGCTGCTGGTCCCGGCGCGCGCGACGAAATGGGCAGGGTTATTCCGCTCGATGTCAAGGTCGGCGGTCGCGTGCTGTTTGGAAAGTGGACGGGCACGGACGTGCTGATAGACGGCGAAGAGCGGCTCATCCTCAAGGAATCCGACATTCTAGGGCTGATCGAAGGCAATACGCGCGCAAGAGCAAAAGCTGCCTGACCGCGCTGGCTCTGGCCTCAAGACGTGGCGGAACTTTTGAACGCCGGCTCACCTGTCGGCGAACCTGGGCACGACCCGCCAAATCCAGAGCCGGGACTCTGTTGCCGGCCGGCGTTAGCCTTAGCCCAACCCCAGCCTCCTCAGTGCAGCTTCGGCGATCTCTGCTGCACTCCGCTTATCGCCTTCAAATCGTAACACCACGTCAGCAAGCTGTCTTCGGATGTGATCATCCGACAACTCCTTGCGTCCCCTTGCACTCAACAGTCTCGACCAAGCGATATCGAAGGCTTCAAACAGGCGATCACATGCGCTTGGAAGCCACGCCACCGCGGTGTGGTGTCGATCGTGCAAGCTCGTTCTCCGTCGACAAGTCTGCGTCGCCTGTGCTGGCCGTCTTGATCCTCTTCCGCTACACTGTATTCAACCTCGCCGGCCGGTACCCGCGTCCCCGCATTTCCTTCAACAACTCGTCGGGTGGCACATAGAAGGGGTTCTCGCGCGCCACTGAATCCACGATCACGAAAGGATGGCTGCGCAGCATGCCCATCATGACCTCTGCGCTGAACCTCGTGGCGTCATAGACGCAGACCGTGATGTCATCATATTTCGGCCAGATCAGGTTGAAACGGCTTTCATATTCGATGATGTCCATCACGCCAGGCAAATCCTGCAACGCCCACTCCTGGTTCGACCACAGACGCGTGACGGCATAGTGTTCGCTGTCCTCGGCAAATCGCTTATCGAGGTTCGCTAGCATGCGCTGCTGATCGAAATAACCGTCAACCATGTGCCTGCTCCCAGGGCAACAACTCGAGTTGACCGCTTTGCTCGGCAGTCACTACATCAATTCCGGCCTGGTTTAATCGCGTCAAACGTTCGTTGCGGTGATCACCGTCGATGATGTGCACAAGCTTGTCGCCGGCCTCGAATCCTTCAGCCATGAATGGAAGCATCACGCGATATTCTTCTTCCTTGCTGGTGAAGAACGCGCAGGCGTGGCATGGGCAGGTTCGCGTAGTCCTTCCTATCTTGACTGAAGCCGGCTTTTGCCTCATGGCAGGCCTCCTATCAGAGTGAACGTTGCGAAAATTATCGTGCCAGATGAGAGCGAATGCCATTACGTAGATTTACGTAACGGGGCGTCCTGTTCGTCTGGCTATCGAAGCAGTTATCAGTATCGGCAATCCGCATTTCTGATATCCTCAGGCGCGTTCCCCCGGCCACGCAAAGGCATGATGGCCCGTGGGCCATCTGTAACGGGAGTCTCCCGGGCATGCCGTGGGTTGATGCACTTTCTGACCCAACAGAGCTGCGGAAATGCATCCGCGACTTGATCGCCGTCTCCACGTTGCCCGCCAGTTGGAAGAACCATCAGCCGCAGCAGATCGCGGACAGTGTGGCCACGGGCTTGCTCTCAATGCTCGATGCAGACTTTGTCTGCGTCCTACTGGATGATGACAACGCCGGCTATCCGATCGAAGTCACGCGCTCCAGGAACGCGACTGACGAGTCCGTTTCAATTTGGAAGGATGTTCTGTTCGGCGCAAGGATACAACGATTTGACCGTCTGACGACCATCGCAGTCCCTTCAACTCACATCAAGCTCAATGCTGCTTCAGCCCCGATCGGCTTCCCCGGCCAATCAATGGTGGTGGCCGGTTCCTTTCAGGTCGGATTCCCAAGCCAAAAGCAACGGCTTCTGCTGGGAATCGCGGCCAATGACGCCACAATCGCGTTAAGCCGGTGGCAGACCGAAACGGAGGCGCGACGTCTCGCAAATATCATCGAGCGTTCGTCCGACTTCATCGGCTTTGCCGCGATGGACGGCATTCCACAATATATCAATGCAGCCGGACGCGAGATCATTGGTTTTCCCGGCAGTGAGATACCGACGACGCTGCGGATCTATGACTTTCTGGTCGAGGCCGATCGCAGACGCGCCCGTGAAACATTGATGCCAGCGGTGATCAGCGACGGCCGATGGAGAGGCGAGCTCAACTTTCGACATTTCGAGACAGGTCATGTGATCCCGTTCCTCGTCGACTGGTTCCGAACCGATGATCCCCGCACCGGCCAACCGGTCAATCTCGCCATGGTGAGCCGGGATCTACGGGAGCAGAAGAAGCTGGAGCGCGATCTACGACGTACCAATGAGGAACTGGAGCAGCGCGTCGCCGAACGTACAGCAGAGCTTCGACAGGAGATCGCAGAACGCGAACGCAGCGATGCCCGCGCAAGGCTCCTGCAGCAAGAACTGCTGCACGCGTCCCGCCTGAGCGTTGCCGGGCAGATGGCCGGCGCGATAGCCCACGAAATCAACCAACCGCTTACCGCGCTTGCCAATTCTGTCAATGCGGCGCGGCGAATGATGGCAAACGAAAGGAGCAACGGACCCGATATCACTCGCGAGATCATGGACGAGGCGGCTGAACTGGCCTTGCGCACCGGCGGGATCATCGGGCGGCTTCGCCAGTTTGTTTCGGGCGGTGAGATGGAGATGCGCATTGAGCGTCTTTCTGTTCTCATTCAGGATGCCACTGACTTCACCCTGGTCGGCTCCGGAGCGCGTAATGCAAGAGTGCAGTTCGATTTCGATCCTAGGGCGGAACGCGTGCTGGTTGACCGCGTGCAGGTGCAGCAGCTCCTCGTCAATCTGTTGCGTAACGCGGTCGAAGCCATTGCCGGCAGCAAGCGGCAGGAGCTTAAGATCAGCACGTCCCTGATCAATGCGGAAATGGTCCAGGTCGCCATTACCGACAATGGCCTGGGACTCCCGGACGAAATCGCCAGCCATTTGTTCGAAGCATTTCGGTCTACCAAGCGCGACGGGATGGGGCTCGGTCTTATGATCTGCCGATCGATCGTGGAAGCCCACGCCGGAGCTCTCTCATATGAACCCAATCCAGCCGGGGGAGCGACCTTCCGGTTCACGCTACCTGTCGTTCCCAACGAGGAGCAGATCGATCAAGGGAAGCCGTCAGGTCGTTGACCAATCTTGCGATGGTCTTCCGGTCGGTTTGAACCAGGATTGCGCTCGGCTTCGCCCAGGCGAAGATCGACGCAAGACCGAGGACGACATCCAGCAGGAGCTGCTGGGACCTCGCGGTGTTCCCGGCAAGCCATCTCCGGCCAAGATGACGCCACAACGTGCAAAGAAGACGCCCGCGCACGCTGATCCGCCACATCCGGCCTAGTCAGTTGCTCTCTGGGTCCGACCATGCTCGCGCGGCGCACCACTCGACCTCCGGCTAGATCTCGGAAAAATTGTTGGCGACAGCTTGACAACTATCAAGGCTCGATTCCTGCGCCGCGCATTCAATAACCATCGCAGGGGCGACCCCCGAAACGAACGAATCGAATCCATCACAATCGAGGAGATCACCATGAATCGACTATTCTACTCCTGCGCGCTCTCTCTTGTTATCCTCGGCAGTGCCGCCGCTGCCGAGGCCCAGAACGCAAACGACGCTGCTCAGAACGACAACGCTCACCCGAACCTGAACCCGGCGCAGCAACAGATGGTCAGCACCGGCCTCGCCAGCACGCCGTCGCAGCCCGCGCCGTCGGGCGCGCAGCCGCAAGTCGGTGACAAGGTTCCGGATTCCATGACTGCGCAATCCATGCCGCACAATGTCGCCGAACAAGTCCCAGAGGCGAAGCAGCTATTCTTTGTCAAGCTACCGGACCGTATCCTGCTCATCGACCCCGACACCAAGCTGGTATCCGAAATTGTCACCGAGCCGACCACCACAGGGTCGACCGCCGGCAGCCCGGATCGGCAGGACCGCTAGCACGGCCCCGGCCATCGACCCGGCATCGCCCTGAAGGGCGAAAGGAGATCCCATGAACGCGCACCGCCTCCCGTTGCTCCTCATGGCCGTAGTGACTGTGGTCGCGCTTTCGAAGCCGGTCGATCGCGCGGCCGCACAAGAGATCGGGCTGACGCCTCTGGAGACGACGGAGGTCGCGAAAGGCTACAGTGCCGACGCGCTCAAACTCCGACCGGTGGTCAACGACAAGCACGAGAGAGTGGCAAGGATCAACGATTTCATCTTTGGCAAGGACGGCAACATTTATGTGGTCCTTGCCGTTGACGATTTGACGGGCTTAAATGGCCATCTCATTGCCGTTCCGCTGCGTCAATTGAAGCTGGACGATTCACCCGACTATGCCGTTCTGCCGGAGGCAAGTCGCGCGGCGCTCTCAAAGCTACCAGTCTATGTCGGCCACTGACGCCCCCTGTGGCGGCCACACTTGATATTGCCTGATCGCTCGCTCCCTGATCGCTCGGCGCGTCCTGGCGACGTTCGACCGTTTACAACGCATGGCTCACGCACCAGGAGTCCATCGAAAAGAGCAATACGAATTGAGCCTCGTCAATGTGCGAAGGCTATTGTCCTCTATGCTCTAGTTCGCGGTAGTCCCCCTGCCGTCGCCCTGCTTGGGTGTTTCCTCCCTAACTTGGGCCGGCTGTGCGAGCAGCGCGGCCCTTCCTTTGAGGCAGGGCGCCCTCAGCGACGGGTCTGGTCGCTGTCGGTAGTTCGTTCGTTGCTGTCGATCCATTCGCGCCACACCGCAAGAACCGTTGCCATGACGACCGGTCCAAGGAACAGACCGATCAGGCCGAAGGATTGCAAGCCGCCCAGCATGCCTATCAGAACCAGCAGGAAGGGCAGCTCCGCAGCTTCGCCGATAAGCGCTGGCTGTACAACGTTGTCACCGACCAGGAGCACGGCCGCCCCGACTGCAAAAAGCATAACGCTCGCAGGCCAGCTTCCACTATAGGCTGGCACCATCAGCGCGGCGACGATCAGCACAATCCAGGCGCCGAGCGGAACCATCGCCGACGCGACGGTCAAGCCTGCGAACAGCAGCGGGTGCGGGACGCCGCAAATGACGTAAGCAATGCCTACGAGAAGGCCCTTGCCGAGGGCAGCGACCGCCGTGCCATTCACCGTCGCGCGTACGGAGTCCGCAATGGCAGGAGCAAGCCGAGCGCCAGGTTCGCCAAACAGGCGCTCGGCCGCGATCAACAGGAGAGCGGCCAAATTCACGCCGCGGCGAAGAAAGAAGAACAGCGCAAGCAGCATGATGGAGAAATGAAACAGTCCTTGCAGCACCGCCCCACTGAGAACGCGGGCCCACACCGTGATGCTTTCGATGTTAACGTGGGCAAGCCACTCGCGCAGATTCTGCGGATTGCCGAGATTATTGCGCCACCATATATCGAGGTATTCGCCTGCCATCGGAAGCTGCGCCAACCATGACGGGACCGGAAGTCCGCTTCCCTGGAGCTCACGCAGCGTTGACGCAAAAAGCCTGCTGCCGAGCGCAATCTGATGCATGGCAGCGGTCAGGGGGATGATCAGAATCAGCCCTATCAGCAACGTGAACAGCAGCGGCGCCAGCACGTCACGTTCGGCACGCATCAGCGAAACGAAGCGGCGGTAGATGGGCCAGATGGTCACCGCAATCAAGCCAGCCCAGGTGAGTGCTGTGAGGAAATCGCGCACTACCCAGACAGCGAGCGTCACGAGACCGACGGCGGCGATGGTCCGCGTGATTCCCCGCATACGCGATTCGGAAGGTACCGCGACCTGTCTGGCCGACCAAGGCGCGTTGCGGTGACGGTTCAACGAGAATGTCTCCTCCGGCTCCACGCCCTACGTTATAGCGCGTGCCCTTGGAGGCGTTGATGGCGATCAACTATGGACTTGTGACATTCTGGCCCGGCAAACAGCCGCTGGGTTGACGCTCGTCAAGGCGCAACTTGCGGCGAATGGAGTAGGAATCTCGGGCGAGGCAATCACGCAAAGCAGTCGCGATTTGGGAGAATGCCATGGCCAGCACCACAATGAATTCAGCCTTCGATATCTCATCCGTCGCTGCGAGCGACGGGCTCGCGCGGAATTGGTGGCTGTTCACGCTTCGCGGTATCTTCGGAGTCCTCTTTGGCCTGATTGCCTTGCTCTTTCCCGGACCAACCATGTTGTCCCTGGCGATCCTGTTCTCGGCCTACATGCTGGTCGACGGAGCGGCAGGTATCGTTTCCGCGGTCCGCGCAATGCGCCGCCGAGACCAATGGGGCCTGCTCATCTTCGAGGGGTTCCTCAACATAGCCGTTGGCATCGTCGCCTTCCTCTGGCCCGGCCTCACCGTGCTTGCGTTCGTGTTCCTGGTCGCCGCATGGGCCATCATAACCGGTGGACTGATGATGGCCGCCGGGTTCCGGCTGAACATCGATCATGGACGATGGTGGTTGGTGCTCGGAGGGCTGTGCTCGCTGATTTACGGGGCGCTGCTGATCGCTATGCCGCTGATCGGCGCGGTCGTGCTCACATGGTGGATGGGAGCGTATGCGTTCGTATTCGGCATCTCTTTGATCATTCTGTCATTCCGGCTCCGCTCCCGGTATCGGCACCAGGCCACGCCCAACACAGCGGGAACTCCGGCATAGGTGACATCTGGATGACATCCGCCGCGCGGCGGCCAGGTCAGCCGGAAGGACCGCCGCAGGATCATCCGGCCACCGATGCCGAGGAGGCCCACGGCGATGAGTTATTGGTCGAAAGTCTGCTCGAGACCTTCCCGGCGAGCGACCCGCCATCCTGGACCGCCTTGACGCGCGTTGGCCCGCCTCATCGAAAACGCCCTCGCCGCGGCAGCCGTTGATCAGGTCCGCGGACAAAACACCGCTTCCAATCCCATGCGATGGAGCCACCGGCCGCCATCAAAATCGCGGTTGCCAATTGCCAATTACCAGTATCAAATTGCTTGACCGGCTAGAGGCGCGCCTATCATGCCGCCAAAGCATTTGCCTGAAGCGCCCGACGAGTTGCGAGGCTACACTGGCGACGTCGTCGAGCTTACGTTCAAAGCGGGGACAGGACCGCCGGGAAATGCGCGCCGCCAGCGTGCTTCGCAGGCTGGCTTCGACCAACCTACCCCGTCGGCCAAAGACACCACATCAGCTCTCGTCTACGAACTCAGCCAGCGCCTGACTGCGATCGTCAACTCTCTTGGCGCCACAAGACGGCTGTTCGCAGCCGGCAATCAAGTCGACCTCCGAACAGCACAACAGGTCGTTGACGAAGCTGCCGAGCAGGCTCACCTCGCAACGGAGGCCATCCGTCAATTCCGGCAGGTGTCCATTCGGCATGACCGCGATGCGCGCAGCAACGCGACAATCGTAAGACAATCGCAATCAGGAAAGGTAGAACGATCAGGAAGGTAATCGCGGTCGGAAGATCATCGGAATCTACCGGTTATCGAAAGCCGCCGTAAACGATCCATAGTCCAGCCTTGCTCGCAAGCCGATCCCGGCGTCACGTTCTTTCAGGAAGGCCTCGATGTCGGATCAGCGAACGGTCTACGTTCTGGACGACGACGCCGCGGTCTGCCGCTCGCTGGAGCGGTTGTTGGGTTCAGCAAGTTTCGAACCAGTCACATTCCAGCGTCCCGATGAGTTTCTGAGGGAGGCAGGCAAGTTCAAGAAGGGATGCGTCCTGCTGGATCTTCGGCTTCCGGGCACAAATGGCATTGAAGTCATGGAGGCCCTGCACGGCATCCGAAACGATCTACCGGTCATCGTCATGACGGCACAGGGAGATATCCAGGTCGCGGTCCGCGCCATGAAAGCGGGTGCGGTTGACTTTCTGGAGAAGCCGTACAGCGAGGAAGCGCTGCTAAGCGCGATTGACGCAGCCTTCGCGAGCGGCGGCGCATCTGTTCGTGCAGGAGAGATCGCCGATGCCACGCGTCGCGTCGATACCCTCAGTCCGCGCGAACGCGAAGTCCTGGAGGGATTGGTCGATGGCCGCTCCAACAAGGTGATCGCCTACCAGCTCGGCCTCAGCGTGCGCACGATCGAGGTTCACCGCGCGCGCATGATGGAGCGCCTAGGCATGCGTCAACTTGCCGAAGCGCTTCGC
Organism: Bradyrhizobium genosp. P; assembly: GCF_049949265.1. Taxonomy (NCBI): domain Bacteria; kingdom Pseudomonadati; phylum Pseudomonadota; class Alphaproteobacteria; order Hyphomicrobiales; family Nitrobacteraceae; genus Bradyrhizobium; species Bradyrhizobium genosp. P. The sequence continues at coordinate 9,173,206 of NZ_CP188195.1, forward strand.
CTCGGCATCATGGCGCGGCTGGGCTCAGGGCAATCCGGCCTCAAGGGCTAGCTCAGGGCGGGAAGTCAATCCGGAATTGCTGCCGCCGAGCTTCCGCACGGAATCGTGGTCGTTCTTCTCCTCCAGGGCGTTCTGATTGATGATCCTGACGGTGCGTTTTCCGGCCAGCCTGATCGCACCGCGCTGCTGCAAGCTGGTGAAAGAGCGACAAACGGTTTCGACCGAAACAGCGAGATACTCGGCGATGTCGTAGCGTGTCAGTGGCAATACGACCTGACCCTTGCCACCCGACGACCGGCTCGCCAGCGCAAGCAGGAATGAGCCCACCTTTTCGACGGCCGTTACGCCACCGATAATCAGCAATTGGTCCTGAATTCGCGACAGGGCTTGGAACGCGACATCGCGGAGTTCACGGGCGAACTCCGTATCGCACTGCGCCAGTTGTTCGACCCTTTGACCAGGGTAACTCGCCAGCGCGGTTTCCTCCGCGATCGCCTCGACCGTCAGATCGTCGTGTCTATTGACGACGAAGAAGAAATCTCCCGGCAGCATCAAGTCCAGAATCTGCCGTCGCCCGTCTGAGCGGATCGCGGATCGTCGGACCGCGCCCGAAATCACGTAGTACCAATGGGCTGACGGCTGCGAATTGATCGGAATCTCCTGGCTTCTCGCAAACAGCATAATCTTGGCATGCTCATCAAGCCGCTTCATCGCGTGGTCCTGCGCGGCTAACGTCCGCCGATAGTAGTCCAATGCGTGCGTTTTCGCCTTCATGGCTCCGCCTTCCTGTTTCCGTTTACCGTTCGCGCTGCCCACTCGCGCAATATCAATCTTGTCAGCGCACCGCTGATCCAAAAATTCCGCAAATCTGCGTACCGTAAGATTACGTAATCGGCCGGCCGAGCCCGCAGCTCTTTTTTTCGAGACGCCAAATTGACCGCAGTCAACGACGCGCTGGCGCGCCGCGGGCTAGGAACGGTTCGGCATTAACCGCAGGCGAGAAACCTCATGTCATCGATCCTAAGTGCCGGCACTGCCGCCCCGAATTTCACGCTACGGGTAACGCCCGATCAGAACCTGACTCTGTCGGATCTCAAGGGAAAGAACGTCATCATCGCCTTCTACCCGGCAGACTGGAGTCCGGTCTGCGGCGATCAGGTCACACTCTACAACGAGCTTCTGCCGGAGTTTCACAAACACGACGCGGAACTCTTGGGCATCTCGGTGGACGGGGTGTGGTGCCACGCAGCCTTCGCGCGCAATCGCAACCTGCACTTTCCCCTGCTCGCCGATTTTGAGCCCAAGGGCGAAGTCGCCCGAAAATACCGGGCCTATCGGGCTGACGAGGGCGTCTGCGAACGCGCCCTATTTGTCCTGGACCGCCGGGGCGCCATCGCATGGAGCTATTGCTCTCCGATCGCCATCAATCCCGGCGCAGACGGGATTCTCGACGCGCTCGAGCAACTCTCGGAGAAGGCGAACGCCCATGGCCACCTTGAAGACGCCCATCAACAAAAGTGATCACGTCCGCGGACCTATGAGAGCCGCGATAACCCTGGTCGAGTATGGCGATTACCAATGCCCGCACTGCGGCATGGCGCATCCCATCGTCAATCAGGTGCAGGCTTATTTCCGCAACTCACTTCGATTCGTCTTTCGTCATTTCCCGCTAACGGAGGTGCATCCCCTTGCCGGGATCGCTGCCGAGAGCGCAGAATTTGCCGGCGCCGCCGGCCTATTCTGGGAAATGCATGACGCATTGTTCGAAAATCAGACCGTTTTGAGCATCTCAACCATATTCAGGATCGCAGACGAGCTTCGGCTTCCGGAAGTCATGCTGCGCAACGCTCTTGAAACCGGACGGTACAAGAACAAGGTGCGCAGCGATTTCATGGGCGGTGTGCGCAGCGGCGTGAACGGCACGCCGGCCTTCTTCATCAACGGCGTGCGACATGATGGCGCCTATGATTTTGTTTCGCTCACAGACGCCATTCAGCTGCGCCTTACCGCCGACAGCCATGTCTGAGTGGAGCGAGCCTCGACTGGGGACGCCTTCTATTGACAACGGTCAGCGCGACCACGCCTCGCTCGGCGTACTGAAACGAAACCAATTCAATCTCAGGAGAGAGCTATGATCGCCTTTAAACTCTTCCAACACTCGAACTGCGAACACGGAGCGGCTTCTGCGGTACCCAGCCGTCGCGACCCTCCTTCGAGTATCAATATGCTTGTCTGGCTCAGTCTGGCGGTCATGCTTGCTTTCACGACCAGCCCGGCCTTGCCGCAAGCCGGAGTTACCCTTTTGCAGGTTGACCTTTCGGTCGTAGGGCAGGGCTATCGAATGAGCAAACTGCTCGGCAGCGGCGTCGTCAACGACAAATCCGAGAAGATCGGGACCCTCGACGACGTGATCTCCGACAAGAAGCAGTTGAACTTTGCGATTCTGCAGGTCGGCGGCTTCCTCGGCCTGGGCGGACGCCTCGTGGCAGTGCCGTACGACAGCCTCGTCATTGACGACAAGGGACAAAAGGTCACGCTGCCAGGCGCGTCCAAGGAGGCACTGAAGAACCTGACCGAGTTCCACTACACTTCCTGAGCGGAACGCGACGATGGCCGGAACATCCGACGAAATCCTTGACAGGATGCGAACTCGCGAAGTCACGGGCGTCTTCCATTCCAAGAAGGCGCTCGAGCTCGCAGCCCAGGATCTTCTGATGGCCGGCGTCGACCGGGCGGATATCGACGTCAGCGCGTCGAGCGACGAGCTCGGACGGCGCCTCAACTACCAGGCAATCCCGCCCGCCGACCTCGCCGACCTGCCGGCAGCGCCCCGGCAACCATTCACCGGCGGCGACGATCTCATTGGTGCCGAAGCCGTTGCAGGCAGCATCGCCGGCTGCGCGGTAGCCGTCATAGTCGCCGGCTTGCTTGTTGCATGGGGACTGTCGCCGCCGCTGATCGGTATCGTGGCAGTGCTATGCGGCCTTGCCGCGGCGGGCGTCGCCGTCTTCCGTGTACGGCGGCGCTTGTTGCGCGAGCGGTACCAGGGCCTGGAGAACATCGCCGAATGGAACGGTCTCGTGATGTGGGTCCGTGTCCGGTCTCCCGAGATAGAAGCCGCCGCGCAGGAAATCCTGGTTCGGCATGGTGCGGAAGCGGTCCATATCCACGAAATCGATCTGGCGAAAACGCCCGAGGATCTGCCGTTGCACACGCTTCGGCCGGACCCATGGCTTGGAGACGAACGGCTTGGAGACGAACGGCTTGGAGACGAACGGCTTGGCCGACCCTAGCACCTCGCAGATATCCTGTGACGTAGACGCCGTCCAATTCCGGCGTCGTTCGCAAAAACTAAAACTAGCAGAACTAAAACTAGCAGAAGCAGAAGTTGATGATCGTCATGGCCTCCTCTCCGGAGCTTCGTATGATGGGCAGCGATCGACAACCTCATCGGCCGAGTTCTTTCCTTCGTGTGCACTATGGAGCAGATCATGAAATCAGACAGCGAGATCGAACGCGACGTTCGTGAAGAGTTGAAGTGGGACCCCGACCTGGATGCCGAGGACATCGCCATCTCGGTCAAGGATGGCGTCGTTACGCTGGCAGGCTTCACCCGTAGCTATACCGATCGCCTTGAGGCCGAAACGGCCGCGAAGCGCGTCGCGGGGGTTCATGCCGTCGCCAACGACATCGACGTGCGCCTGCCGGCGATCGACCAGCGCCCCGATCCCGATATCGCGCGCGATGCGGTCGCCGCACTGAAGTCACAACTGCCGATCTCCCACGAAAAGATCAAGGTGATCGCCAAGGACGGCTGGCTCACGCTCGAAGGTATAGCCGAGTGGCAATATCAGAAGACGACCGCCGAAAGCGCGGTGCGGAAGATCAAGGGCGTGAAGGGCGTCACCAATGTCGTTCAGGTGAAGCCGGCGGTGCAACCCACCGACATCCAGCGCAAGATTCAGGAAGCGTTCAAGCGGAGCGCGGAGGTTGATGCCAATCGCATTACGGTCGAGGCAAAAGGCGGCGAGGTGATCTTGAAGGGGACCGTCCGCTCCTGGATGGAGCGGGAGGAAGCCGAGCGCGTTGCCTGGTCGGCGCCGGGTGTGACGCGCGTCGAAGACCGCATCGTTGTCAGTCCTTGACTACAATTCGAACCAAATAACCAAAGGAGTGTGCCATGAAACTACGATCACTTGTCCCGTTTCGTGAGACCGGTGCGCTGACGCAACCGGGCTTCGGATTGTTCGGCCTGCATCGTGAGATCGACCGGCTGTTCAATGAATTCGCGCAAGTCCCGGGTGCCAACGGCGGATCGGCCAATCTCGTTCCCAACATCGATATCTCGGAAACCGACAAGGCGATCGAGGTCAGCGCGGAGATGCCCGGCCTCGAACGCAAGGATGTCGAGATATCCATCGAAGATGACGCCCTCACCATTCGCGGCGAGAAGAAGATCGAGGAAGACCAGAAGGACAAGAACGTCCAGCACAGCGAGCGCTGCTACGGTGTGTTCATGCGCGTGCTACAGCTGCCCCCCGGCGTCGACCCGTCGAGCGTGCAGGCCATGATGTCGAACGGCGTCTTGAAGATCACGATTCCGAAACCGGCCAAACCGGAGCCGAAGAAGATCGAGGTCAAAGAAGCTCCAAAGGAAACTACCAAGAAAGCCGCCTGAAGCCCGGGCGGTCCTCGCGGGACGCCAGCGCAATAACCTCCTCGCGCGAGTGCGTCCCGCGACCTGCGTTGATGGCTATGATGGCCGCCGCACCGAGCAACAACAGAATGGACCTTGATACAGAATGGACCTTGATAAGGAGAGTAGCGATGGCGAAAGCAATCGGGATCGATCTCGGAACCACCAATTCCTGTGTCTCCGTGATGGAGGGCAACAAGGCGAGGGTCATCGAGAATGCCGAGGGCGGCCGCACGACACCCTCCATGGTCGCCTTCACCGATGATGGCGAGGTGCTGGTGGGACAGCCGGCCAAGCGCCAGAGCATCACCAATCCGGAAAATACCATCTATGCCATCAAGCGCCTGATCGGCCGCCGCTACGACGATCCGATCACCGCAAAAGACCAGACCATGGTGCCCTACCATATCGTTCGCGGCGATAATGGCGACGCCTGGGTCGAGGTCAGAGGCAAGAGATATAGCCCAAGCCAGATCAGCGCCTTCATTCTCACCAAGATGAAGGAAACCGCGGAAGCGCACCTCGGCAACAAGGTGACCCAGGCCGTGATTACGGTGCCCGCCTATTTCAACGATGCCCAGCGCCAGGCGACAAAGGACGCAGGCCGGATCGCAGGCCTCGAGGTATTGCGCATCATCAACGAACCTACGGCGGCTGCGCTTGCCTATGGGCTCGACAAGAGAGGAAACGGCAAGATCGCCGTGTACGATCTCGGCGGCGGCACGTTCGACGTATCCATTCTCGAAGTCGGCGACGGCGTTTTCGAGGTCAAGGCGACCAATGGTGATACTTTCCTCGGCGGTGAAGATTTCGACAAGCGCATCATCGACTATCTCGCCGACGAGTTCCGCAAGGAGAACGGCATCGACCTGCGAAAGGATCGTCTGGCGCTGCAGCGGCTCAAGGACGCGGCCGAGAAAGCCAAGATCGAGCTCTCCAGCGCCACGCAGACGGACGTCAATCTACCGTTCATCACGGCCGACCAGAACGGGCCCAAACATCTCAACGTCAAACTTTCCCGAGCAAAGCTCGAGGCGCTGGTCGATGACCTGATCGAGCGAACCATTGGACCATGCCAGGCGGCGCTGAAGGATGCGGGTCTGCAGGCCTCCGATATCAACGAAGTGGTGCTGGTCGGCGGCCAGACGCGCATGCCGAAGGTGCAGGATACCGTGCAGAAGCTGTTCGGTCGCGAGCCCCACAAGGGTGTCAATCCGGACGAAGTCGTCGCGATCGGTGCCGCAATCCAGGCGGGTGTGCTGCAGGGCGACGTCAAGGACGTCCTTCTGCTCGACGTCACGCCTCTGTCGCTGGGAATCGAGACTTTGGGCGGCGTGATGACGAAGCTGATCGATCGCAACACCACCATACCAACCAAGAAGAGCCAGGTGTTCTCGACAGCCGAAGATAACCAGACTGCCGTCACCATCCGCGTCTTCCAGGGCGAGCGCGAGATGGCGGCGGACAACAAGCTGTTGGGGCAATTTGATCTGGTCGGAATCCCGCCCGCACCGCGCGGTGTTCCGCAGATCGAGGTTACTTTCGACATCGACGCCAACGGCATCGTCAATGTCTCGGCCAGGGATAAGGCCAGCGGCAAGGAGCAGAGCATCCGGATCCAGGCCTCCGGCGGCCTGAGCGAGGCCGACATCCAGAAGATGATCAGGGAGGCCGAAGCTCATGCCGAGGAAGACAAGCACCGCAAGGAACTCGTCGAAGCGCGCAATCAGTCCGATGCGGCGATCTACAGCACCGAGAAGGCGCTGAAGGATGCGGAGGGCAAGCTTCCTGCCGACGTCAAGCAGCAGGTCGAGCAGGCGGTCGCCGACGCGAGGCAGACCATGAACGCCGATAATGTGCAGTCGATCCAGCAGGCGACGTACCGCTTGCAACAGGCCGCCGCCAAGATCGGCGAGGCGCTCAACCGGGCGGCTTCGCAGGGCGCTGGCAGTCAGGGCTCGCAAGGGAGTAGCTCATCCGGCAGCGACGATGTGGTCGACGCCGAGTTTGAGGAAGCCGACCCTCGCGACCGCAGGGCCTCGTGAGGCGAGCTGCACTGCACCTGACGCACGGCAAAGAGGGAGCGAGACATGGCCGCACAGTCCAAAGCCATTGACGAGGCCGACCTGACTGAGACCGTCCGCGGCAGCGAACCGGACCAGGCGCGCGAGGTCGCGAAAAACGACACGAAAAACGACTTGGCAGCCGAGAACGCATCATTGCGGGAGCGGCTGATGCGCGCACTCGCGGAAACCGAGAACACAAGGCGCCAAGGCGACCGGCGTGCCGAGGACGCGCAGCGATACGCGATCACGAACTTCGCCCGCGAGATGTTGGACGTTGTCGACAATCTCCGTCGGGCGATCGAGGCGAGCGCCGCCAAGCCGGACAAGGGCGAGACGGGCGGCTTGGTCGGCGGAGTGGTCGCGACCGACCAGCTGCTCGCAAAAATCCTCAGGCGTTTCGGCGTCGAGCCGATCAATGCGCTCAACGCGCCTTTCGATCCGGCGAAGCACGAGGCCGTGATGGAGGTGGATGATGCCGGCAAACCACCCCGTAGCGTGGTGGAGGTCCTGGAGGACGGCTACACGCTGTATGACCGCCTGCTGCGGCCGGCGCGCGTAGCAGTCACGAAGTCTCAGCCATCACCACCGCAGGCGAAGCAACCATGACGTTGGAGCGGCCTTACGGCCGCGCGCATGGAGACAGGAGCGGACCTTGGCCGGAGATCCTTACGCGACGCTGGGCGTGAAAAAGGATGCGAGCCAGGCCGACATCCAGAAGGCCTATCGACGTCTGGCGAAGAAGCATCACCCTGATCTCAATCCCGGCAATTCGAGCGCCGAAGAGAAATTCAAGGAGATCACCGCGGCCTATGATCTCCTCAGCGACCCCGAAAAGCGCGCGAAGTTCGATAATGGCGACATCGATGCATCCGGCTCCGAGCGGCCCCGTCAACGGTACTACCGCGACTTTGCCGATCAGGGCGCCTGGTCAGGTTATACAAATACCTCCGGCTTCGCCGATTTCGGTGACTTCACTGGCAGCGACGACATCCTGTCGGAAATCTTCGGACGATCCGCTCGTGCCCGCAGGCACGGTCAGGACGTCCGCTACCACCTCGAACTCTCTTTCCTCGATGCCATCAATGGGGGAAAGCAATCGCTGATCCTGCCTGACGGCAGCAATTTAGATGTCAACATTCCGCCGGGAACACGGGACGGGCAGACCCTGCGGCTGAAGGGCAAGGGCCGAAGAGCCGCAGGCGAAGGCCCGCCTGGAGACGCGCTGATCGAGATCAGCGTCCTGCCGCACCCCTACTTCACGCGCAAAGGCGACGACATCTATCTGGACCTCCCGATTTCGATTAGGGAAGCTGTGCTGGGCGCGAAAGTCGCAATACCTACCCCGACAGGGACGGTCACGGCGACGGTGCCGAAGTGGTCGAACACAGGCCGTGTGCTGCGGCTCAAGGGACGCGGGGTTCCTCATCCCGATGGCAGCAAGGGCGACGAATACGTCACGCTCAAGATCATGCTGCCGAACAAACCTGACCCCGAGCTCGAACGTTTTGTCAGCCGATGGAAGCTGGCCGAGCAAAATCCCCGGCAATCGATGGGAGTTTAGGACATGGAAATGCAGCAATTGATCGAGCGATCGCATCTCGATCCACGGATAGTGAACGCCTGGGTCGAAGCAGAATGGCTGCTGCCCGCGACCGCCAGAACCGGGTTCGACTTCTCGGAAGCCGACCTCGCGCGGGCGTTACTGATCCAGGACCTCAAGGTGGACTTCCGGGTGAACGACGAGGGCATCGCGATCGTGCTGCACTTGCTTGACCAGCTGCATGGCCTGCGTTCTCTGCTGAAGGATATTCGCACAATGGAGCCGTCGGTATTCGGTACGGATGACAGCCGACCCTCTTCAGGTCCGATCAAAGCTTGAGATATCAAAGCTTGAGGTAGTGTTAGCGATGAAGCGCTCGATCTCGATGCCTAGGAGCGCCGGCGGATGGATCGTGATCGCGGTGCTACTGTTGCTGCTCGGGGCGGCCGGTTTCGTCGCCTATCGGGGCTTGACTGTCGCCAACGTGGATGTTCCGGAATCTGGCTACATCGCGATGGCCTTCGGCGTGATCTTCTCTCTGATCGTTGGCGTCGGGTTGATGGTGCTGGTCTTCTACAGCAGCCGCAAGGGATATGACGAACCGCCGGCCGTGGTGCCGAAACAGCGAGAAGACCGATCGCCCGGCGGCGGTCAACTGAAGTGATAGCGAAGGATCGCCGTCAATGGCGCGCGCTCCGGCAATTGCTCTCGGGACGCAGCCAACACCCTGGCCCCGGTGCACAGCGCCCGCCGTGCCACCTCGTCGACGACGCTGTAGACTTCCGCATCATCGGACGCCGCATAGGTGACGCTGCCGTCGATATCGCTGACCAGTCCTGGCACGATGGCATCGAAGTCGACAAGCAGTTGCTCGATCGCGCCCGCAGTTGCCGCATGGGCTGCGTAGGAGACGTCCGTGGTGGCGCGCAGCGGCTTCAGCTCCTCATAACGCGCAATCCAGTCGCTGACCTCCCGTGCAGTGAGATGATCGAGGATCGGAATCGCCCGGTCCTCCAGTTCGGCGTCGGTAAACCGATCAGGATTTCCCTCTATGACCTGCTCGGCAAACTCCGGATAGTCGCAGACCGCACGGAACATGGAAGCCAGCGGCTCGACGGCGGCGAGAATAAGCGGTGCGGTACGTCCGCGTAGCGCATCTCGGACGGCGCGGTCCACTTTCTCGACATATTGATGCAGAAGCACTTTCTCGCCTTCGAGGTTCTGCAAGTGTCCGCGCGGCGCACGGACGTGGAATGATGGACGGTGCGTGGCTTCCTCCGCATTCTTCGGCAATTCCGGAAGCGGTACCCGCAACGGCGGGAAATTGGCAAAGACGTGAATCAGCCGGACACTTTCCTCCGCGAGCGCAAGCACGAAGGCATCGTGCCGCGAGGTCATCGCCCGCAACAGCGGCGTCAAATGCAAGCGATCCGCGACCTCGGCCAGCGGCTTCGGGGTTTCCGCCAGACGGAACGTGCGCAACATTTCGGGCACCGCAAGCACCGCAAGCCCGTTGCCCTGATGATGCCAAAACCAGTTGCTCTCGTCGGGCTTCGCTCGCTGGCGCTGGCGGACCTTGTCCTGGTCCGGGTCATGCTCGCCTCCGGCGAGTTGCTCGAAGCGCCGTTCGAACGCCTCGATCACGCGCTTGCCGGCGCCGGCTTCCCTCAACTGTGCAAGGGCCTCCTTCGCCAGATCCTTGCATAACGTGCGATTGGAGTCAGCCTTCTCGCCGGGGCGGGACGTCGGCATGTACAAGGAAATGCAGAACTCGGCCCTGAGCTGCGCAAGTTCCCTGAACTCTTCCACGGTTGGAATATCGATGTGAAACATCGGGTCCTCAAGGGGCTGCCGGTGAACGTCCATGCAATATTCGCGACATCGTCACGGAATAACGTTGACGACCGTCAATCACGGCAACTGCTCGAGCGCCCATGCAAATGCGCCGCAGGCAGCCAGCCCGATCGGGATGTAACCCAACTCCAGCAAACCCCAGTCTCGCATCAACTTGCGCGCCGGCGCCGATCCTTTCTCCGGCGGCATGGCGCAGAGCCAGATGCTCACCGGGACCAGCACATAGTACTCGTAGGGCCAGCTTGTCAGGATCGTGAGGCCGCCGACGATCCAGCGCACGTCTCCGCTGATCCGATACTGGACAAAGCCGAGAACCGCCGAAGCCAGGGAAAGAGCGGTCAGCAGCATCGTGCCGCGGTGATCGCTCACCGCCCATTCGCGGACCATCGCGGGGGCACCAAGCTTGAGCCGCGCCGGGTGCTCCACGAATCCAATATAGATTGCCGCGCCCAGGAACGCGGCGGCGAGCGCAAATGCATATAGACCGGTCTGCATGAAACCTCCCGGACGGCGGTCCGCCCGCGGTCCACTCAGTGCGACAGGAAGACCGGTACCGTCATCGAGTTCAGCATGGCGCGGGTGACGCCGCCGAGAATGATCTCGCGCAGCTTGGCATGACCGTAGCCGCCCATCACGATCAAGGTTCCGGATTCATCGGCGACGTGAGACAGGATCGCGTCTGCGACGTCGATATCCGGCGCAGGGACGATCTCGATCTCGACCTTGACCTCGTGGCGCGCCAGGTGGCTTGCCATTTCGACGCCGCGAATCTCGGTGGTTTCGTTCTTGATCTTGTCGTTCTCGATGATCAGCAGATCGACCTTGGCCGCCTTGGCCAGCAGTGGCAGCGCGTCGTTGATCGCCCGCGCCGCCGCGCGGCCGCCGTCCCAGCAGCACACCACGCGGTCGAGCTTCAGTCCGTCCTTGTGGATGTAGGGCACGACGATGACCGGACGTCCCGACTCAAAGAGCAAGCTATCGAACATGTCGTCTTTGGCTACCGCGTCCGGGTTCAACTGAAGGACAATGCTGAGATCGAAGCGCCGCGCGAGCGCCGCGAACAGCGTGGGCGCCTTTATCCCTATGGTCCGGACGAGGCGATGCTCCGCGGACAACAGGTTGCGTTTTGCTGTCTCGTCAAACCGCCTGATTGCCGCCTCGGCGGCTTCCTTGCTCTCCTCCACCATCGCCGCGACGACATTTGGCGGAATTTCAGGCGTCACATAGCCTGGAAAATCCGGCGTATAGGCAAAGGCCACGCCGGCAACATGCGCGTCAAAGGCTTCTGCAACCGTGACCGCGAAATCCCGCGCCCGGTCCCGCGAAACATCATGCTCCAGATTGACGATGATGTCCTTGATCATCAAATGATTCCTAGGGAAGAGGCAAAACGTGCTCCGGCCTCAGTAGCAATCCTCGACGCGGCGAACGTGCCAGCCCCAACCATCCCAGAAGCGCTCATGCCGGAAGACGCAGTGCGGCCGGTAGTAGACCGGTTCGTAGTCGTAGTCATAGTAACGCGGCGCAGCCAGCGCGGCGCCGATCAAGGCTCCTGCCGCGAGGCCGCCTACAACGGGAGCGACAGGAAACCCGTGATGCCATCGGGCCTGCGCCGCGGTCGGAGAAATGGCGGCGCCTGTTGCAACTGTGGCGGCAACCGCGATAGTGATCAGGTTCTTCTTCATCGCAAATCTCCACTCATTTTGCAGCGATGGATCGCGTGCCAAGCACTGGACGCCAACCCCGTCGCGGCACAAACCTAGTAACCCGGTGCCGACCGAGCATTGGCGTCCGTCAACGAATGCCTCGACAATTTCGAGCGGCCGACAAATGCGGGAATGTCACGAACATTGCGCGGTCAGCGGTTGACGGCCCACAACACCAGGCTGAGCAGGACACTTAGAAGCAGGCATGTCATCAGCGGGAAATAGAGCGTCACATTCTTTCGCTCGACGATGATGTCGCCGGGCAGCCGCCCCAGTCCGATGTGGCCGAGATACGGCCACAGTAGCCCCGCAACCAGCAAGACAAGACCGAGCACGATCAGAATGCGCGCCATCTATGCCGGCTCCTGCATCAATTCTGACGCCGCTGGCCGAACAATTGCAGCAGCATCATGAAGAGATTGACGAAGTCGAGGTAGAGCGCCAGCGCCCCCATCACGGCCTTCTTGCCGGCCAACTCTTCCGTGTCCGATTCCAGATACATGGCCTTGATGCGCTGCGTATCGTAGGCGGTGAGTCCCACAAACAGGATCACGCCGACGATCGAGATCACGAACTGGACGGCGTCCGACCCGACGAAGATGTTGACCAGCGAGGCGATCACAATGCCGATTAGGCCCATGAACAGAAAGGACCCGAACCTCGAGAGATCGGCACCGGTGGTAAACCCGTAAAGGCTCGTTGCGCCATAAGTTGCGGCCGTGATGAAGAAGACGCGTGCAATCGAGGTTCCGGTGAAGACCAGGAAGATCCCGCCCAGCGACAGCCCCATGACGGCGGCGTAGATCCAGAACAGCAAAATCGCGGTACCGGCGCTGATGCGTTCGATCCCGAAGCTCAAAACCAGCACGAAGCCGAGCGGCGCCAGCATGACGATCCAGAGCAGCAGCGTGCCGGCGATGGCCTGATAGAAGCCTGAAACAGCGGCGGCATAGGCGACGAGGCCGGTCAATATCAGCCCGCCTGCCATATAGCCGTAGACACGCTGCATGTGCTGCCGGAGGGCCCCTTCGACACGGATTTCCGGCGCCATTCCGAACGATGCTCGGGGATCATTGGGAGCATAATGGTTCATCGCTCGCTCCTGTAAATTTGCTCCGTTGCTGCGGGTGCAATGTCCAATAGCCTCGTCTCCCACCTCGACGGACGGCTCAGCGGGTGTGCAGAGCGCGTTCGCAGCGGACCTGATCGGCGGTGTAGGGTGGCGCGTTTGGGTCGAAGGCGAGCCGGCCAGCCTTGCGATAGATTACGCCCCGCTCGCGAAGATCCACAGCGTTACGGCTCATCAGTGCTTCGATGCGCGGAGCATCTTCCTGCGATACCCGCGTGCTAACGAGCGTTCCGCCACGCCGCACGCCCTCGACAAGAACCTGCGCATCTTCTTCGTTGATTCCCGCGTTTGTCAGCGCGCCCAAAAGGCCTCCGGTTAACCCGCCGACCGCCATGCTGCCCAGCATGGCCGCGAGCCAACCGGCCCCGACCACAGGCCCGACCCCGGGCACGGCAAGTATGGTGATGAGGCTCGCGGCGGTTGCGGCGGTCGCCCCGATCGCAGCACCGATCGCTGTGCCCTCGATCCTGTGGCCTGCACTGCTGCTCTCGCCCTGCTTGCGCAACGGCACCACGTTGGACTCCGCCGGGCTGCGATACCAGGTATCGCAATCGTTGGAAATCAGGCTGGTGTCCGAAAGCGGAACACCGGAAACCTCCAATAGGAGGATGACGCGGTTGGCATCGGCATAGGCATCGTAGAGGCGACAAACGGTGGTGAGCATGATGCGAGCCCTTGTGAAGACAACGGAGCGGTGCCGCCCCCGTCGATAGTGCTGCATCTTCATAACGCCATGTCAGCCGTACCTTGACGGCTATCAATTGAAATGCCGGGAATCGGCACCATGATGCCTAGCGCTTTGGTAGCGCGCGAGTACTCTTCGTGAAAACAGCAAGTATATCGAGGCAGGATATTCGCCGTGCAGCCGCGGAAGAGTCCAAATGGCCGCAGGTGCGGCTGTCGGACACTGATCGATTGGAAACGTTCAGCGACAGCGTACTTGCCATCACCATCACGCTGCTGGTCGCCGAAATCATCCGGCCAGAACATCCGCCCGGGCAACTCCTGAACAAGCTGATCGAGCAATGGGCCAGCTACATCGCTTTCCTTGCGTCATTTTCTTACACTGGCGTGATCTGGCTCAATCATCGCGCGGTGTTTGCCCGCGTGCGCTACTGTGATCGCGGCCTGCATCTCGCCAATCTGTTTCTGCTGCTGACATCGGGGCTCATCCCGTTCCCGACCGCGATCCTTTCGTCGTCGATCCAGATCGGCGACGATTTTGATGCGAGAATTGCGGTGGTGCTCTATGCGGCCATTGCCGGCAACATGTGCCTGGCGTGGCTCATCCTGTTTCACATTCTGAGCATCCGTCATTGGCTGGTCGAGGACCGTATTAGTCCTGATTTTTTTCCAAAGGAGCGGTTGCGCGCCATGCTTGGCGTCGTCTCCTATACGGTGGCGGGCGTGGCAGGCTTGTCGATGCCGAAGCTCGCCCTGGTTATCTTTCTGGCGCTGCCCGTCTTCTATGGGATCACCAGCGAAGGCCTCACGGAGACCCGGATACGCCTGCAGTTTGGCAAGGCCCAACGGGACGCTGCCATCACGCGCGACGCAGATCGCGCTGGATAGGCTATCGCCGTTCGACAGTTTCTTCCTTCACGCTCTGCGCCGCCGCCAGCCAGTCCTGCCACATCGCCGGATCGACTGGAGATCCGTCCGCCCATTTCAAGCCGGCAAGCAGGAACGCGATCTCCTCCTGAGGCTTGTCCAGGCGACGCCAGACGGTCTCCAGGAAGATGCGCATCGCATCATACGCCTCCGCCAGGGTGATTGTGTCATTAGGCTGCATCATGGCCAGACCAGTTGTCCTGATGTTCCGCTTTAATGGCTGCGCCCGCAGGTGACGTTGACGCCTATCAAGGCGCGCATATCCTGATCGCGGCACCAACCGCCTATCCATCCAGCTGGCAAGGGAGCGCAAGATGTCAAAGACAGTTGCGGACGTTCTGGTTGCCACCCTCGAACAGATTGGCGTCAGGCATATATTCGGCTTGATCGGCGACTCGCTCAATCCGCTTGCCGACGCCGTGCGTCGCAGCAAGATCGAATGGATCGGCGTCAGGCACGAAGAAGGCGCGGCGCTGGCAGCCGCCGGACGAGCCAAGTTGACCGGACAACTCGCGGTATGTGCGGGCACGACGGGCCCGGGCAGTAACCATCTCGTCGCCGGACTTTATGAGGCCTGCCGCGATCACGCACCGGTGCTGGCGCTCTCGGGCGATATGCCGCGCAAGTTCCATGGAACCGACTACATCCAGACCACCGAACCCGATCTCCTGTTCCGCGATGTGTCGCTTTACACCGAAACCATCGCGTCCGCGGCGCAGGCCGCTGCTGTTATTCATCAGGCGATCGCCGCGGCCTATGCGGGGCCTGGTGTCGCGCATCTGACGTTGCCGCAGGATGTGCTGGCCGCGAAGGCCGAGGGCAGCGTTTCCAGCATCGCCACCCTCAAACCACGGCCCGAACTTGCGGCAAGCGAGCAGGACATTGCCGAGATGGCGCGCCGGATCGATGCCGTCGACCGCATCGTGATCATGTGCGGTGCCGGCTGTCGCGGCGCGATCGAAGAACTGCGCAAGCTCTCGGATCGCCTCAAGGCGCCGCTGGTCCATTCGTTTCGCGGCAAGGAGCTGATGGCGTATAACGACCCCCGCTGGATGGGCGGACTCGGCATGATCGGGACCAAGCCGGTCTACGAAGCGGTACAGGATTGCGGGCTCCTGCTGATGGTCGGCACCGACTATCCCTATTCCAATTTTCTGCCCAGCAAGGACAAAGTGATCCAGATCGACGAGCGGTCGCAGGTACTGGGCCGGCGCGCGCCGACAATGCTTGGCGTCACCGGGTCGGCGCGGCCGACCCTTGAGCTGCTGCTTGGCAAGGTCGCCCCGAAAACTGATGGCCTGTTCTGGGATCTGGCGACGCGAGAACGGCGGAAATGGGACGAGATGCTCGACAAGCAGGCTGACCTGCGGCGCAGCAAGGACCGCCTTCACCCACAAGTGGTGGCGCGCGCGGTCAGCGACCTCGCCCGCCCCGACGCGATTTTCGTTCTCGACACTGGCCTGAATACGTTGTGGTCCGCCAACTGGATCCGCCAGACCGGTACGCAGCGGATTATTGGCTCCTTCAACAATGCAGCCGTCGGGACGGCGCTTGGACAGGCCAACGGCGTGCAAGCCCTGGATCGATCGCGTCAGGTGATCGCGCTGACGGGCGACGGCGGCTTCAACATGCTGATGGGCGAATTCCTCACAGCAGTCCAGCACAAGCTGCCGGTCAAGGTCGTCATCTACAACAATTCAGCGCTTGGTCTGATTACGCTGGAGGCCGAGAGCGTCGGTCTCGTGCCGTTTCGCCAGGCGATAGAATTTCCAAACCCGGATTTTGCCGCGCTGGCGCTCGCCTGCGGCGGACGTGGCTTCGTCGCCAGAAATCCGGCGGAACTGATGTCGGCGCTGGCCGAAGGGTTCGCTATCGAAGGTCCCGTGATCATTGACGCGGTGGTGGTCGCCGACGAGATGCCTAACCTGCCTCATGTCGATTTGGAACAGGTGGGGCACTTTGCACTCGCCAAGGTCAAGGAAGCCGTGCTCGCCGTGACAGGCGGCTGATGCGACCGATCGCTTTGCATTGGCCTTCTCTGACCCATCTGGTTGACAATCGTCAGTGAGGACGGTCCTCCGCGTGGCTAGCATCAAGCAAGATTTGCCTTTGCCAGGAGCAGGCCGATGGATGATGTGGCGACCGCGACACCAACGCAAGAGGCGAGCCGGGAGACGGATACCGGACCTCTGTTCCAGTCCTACCGCCTTGGTCCCTTCGATCTGCCCCATCGCGTGGTGATGGCCCCACTGACACGCTCGCGCGCCCGTCAGCCTGGCAACGTGCCGGGCTCGCTCGCGGCCTGCTACTATGCGCAGCGCGCCTCGGCCGCGTTGATTGTCAGCGAGGCGACGCAGGTGTCCATGCAGGGTCAAGGCTATGCCTGGACGCCGGGCATTCACAGCCGCGAGCAGGTCGAGGCGTGGCGCCGCATCACCGACGCCGTGCATCAGACGGGAGGATTGATGTTCTGCCAGCTCTGGCACGTCGGCCGCATCTCACATCCCGCGCTTCAACCCGACAACATGCTGCCCGTCGCTCCCTCGGCCATCATCCCGGCTGGAAAGGCCTTCATCGAAAATGAGCGGGGCGAAGGCACGCTAGTTCCCTTTGTTCGACCCCGGGCACTCGATATCGAGGAGATGCCCTACCTGGTCGCGCAATATGTGCGCGCCGCAAAGAATGCGATGGCGGCCGATTTCGACGGCGTGGAGATCCATGCGGCGAACGGCTATCTTCTCGATCAGTTTATCGAGAGCGGGACCAATCGGCGCACCGATACTTATGGCGGTACAGTGGAGAATCGCACCCGCCTGCTGTGCGAAATCGTCGAGGCGCTGACTCCGGTGTGGGGACCGGATCGCATCGGCGTGCGCATTTCTCCGATGGGAAAATTGAACGACATCCACGACGACAACCCGGAAACAACCTTTGGCTATGTGGCCGAACGACTGAGCGACTACGACCTGGCCTATCTGCATATGGTCAACCCTGCGCTGGAGCAGATGCAGAACGGAAAGGACCCTGATCCACCCGCGCTCGGCATGGCCAAGCTGGTGCGCAAGAAATTCAAAGGAACTCTGATCGTGGCCGGCGGCTTCGATGCCGAGAGCGGAACACGTTGGCTGCGGGAGGGATGGGCCGATCTGATTGCGTACGGGCGGAAATTCCTCGCCAACCCGGACCTGCCGGAGCGCCTGCGCCTGGGCGCGGCGCTCAACGCCGACGACCCCGGCACTTACTACGGTGGCGGTGAGAAGGGATATACCGACTATCCGTCGCTGGCGCAGGACCGCGGTGAACAGCCCCGGCCGTGCGTGGACCAGAGCTGGCGATAGCAGCCAAGGCTGCCCAGCCAGTGCTGCCTTGCGCGGACAGCAATCGACGACCGTCAGCATGGCATGAGTCCCTACTCTGCGGCTCACGAAGCTGCAGGCGCGGCCGACGGCGCATGCTGGCGCAGCCATTGGCGCAACGCCTCGGCACCGATGGCGCCCGCGCGCTGCGCGACGACACTTCCTTTATGGAAGAGCATCAAAGTTGGAATGCTTCGAATGCTGTAACGGGCAGACAACTCCGCTTCCGCCTCGGTGTCGACCTTAAGAAAACGAAATTCAGGTTCGAACTCGCCGGCGACGCGTTCGAACACCGGTACCATCGCCTTGCAGGGCCCGCACCACTCCGCCCAGAAATCGACTACGACGGGAATATCGTTGCGCTGGATGTGCGTGGCAAAGTCGCGGGCGGAAACCGGCGTCGGATGTCCCGTGAACAGGAGCTGGTGGCAATGGCCGCATTTCGCCCGGCGCGCATCCCTTCCGGCCGGAATACGGTTGATGCTCGTGCAATGCGGGCAAACGATGTGGCGGGCCTCGCTGCTCATGGTCGATGTCTCCCGAATTCAATGCGACGCCAGAGGTTGCTTGCGGTCTGGCGGCGGAAAGGTTTTATCGAGATCGGCCAGGTCCTGTGGCGTCAGGCGAACGTCGAGCGCGCCACGGTTCTCGCGAACATGCTCCGGCTTGCCTGACTGCGGTATCGCACATATGCCGTCCTGGCGCAGCACCCAAGCCAGCGCCACCTGTGCCGGCGTTGCGTCGAGACGCGCCGCAATCGTCTTGAGTGTCACATGACGCAGCACACGGTTCTGCTCGATCGGCGAATAGGCCATCACGGGAACGCCGCTACGCTGGCACCAAGGCAGAAGATCGAACTCGATGCCGCGGCGCTCGAGATTGTAGAGCACCTGATCGGCCGCAACGTTCGCACCATCGGGCAGGTCGACTAGCTCCTGCATGTCACCGACGTCGAAATTGCTGACGCCCCAGTATCGGATCTTGCCCTCGCCAATCAAAGTTTCGAAGGCGTCGATAGTCTCTTCCAGCGGAATCAACCCCCGCCAATGCAGCAAATAGAGGTCGATCTCATACACCCCAAGCCGGGCCAGACTTCGGTTGCAAGCCGCCACCGTGCCGTGTCGGGTGGCGTTCTGAGGCAACACCTTGCTAACCAGAAAGGTTTCGGCGCGCCGTCCCTTGATCGCCTCGCCGACGAGACGCTCGGCGCCACCATCGGCATACATTTCGGCCGTATCGATCAGACTCATGCCGAGATCGATGCCGAGCCGTAGCGCATTGATCTCGTTCGTTCGGTTCAGCGGATTCTCGGCCATGTGCCAGGTCCCTTGGCCGAGCATTGGAATATGTTCACTCGAGGGAAGCACGATGGTGCGGGTGGCCTCCATCACAGTCATGAGGTAACTCCCTTGTCTTTCACGGCAGACCGATTTTCACGCATAGCCCGGCGTGACGGATGTCGCAAAATTGAACGTCGCCGCTGCCGGGATCGATAAACCAGATCACCGGCAGGAACGGGTTGATTATCGCGGAGCCGGTCACGGCATGGGCCACATACTCCTCGTTCAGCGAAGGCCGGCCGATCGTTGGGTCGAGCTTGACACACGAACCATTGCTCGCCGTCAGGTCGCGGTAGTTGTAGCGCGCCGAACAGGTCCAGAATTGATTTTGTTTCTTGTCGACCACATAGGCCGTAGCCGTCCGGTACGACGTGTTGGACCTGACATCCGGCTCGGGGAACAACTCGTAGCGCACGCTGCCTTCGGCGCACGCCGGCGACGCGATAGCGACCGCGAGAAACGTGGCGATGCCTTGCATTATTCTTCGCATGTCCAATTCCGAACGAATGAGCCATGCTGGCAGCTTCCCGACGGGCAAGCCTTGACCTCTGTCAATTCAGGAATGGAGACCGGCATCGCTTGCCGATAGCCTGGCAAGGGCCGACCAATCGGTATCGCCCTCGCCGCGCGCCACCACCGTCAGCATGCGATCGTGAATTTGGCTCGCGAGCGGCATCGGGACGAGCAGCGAGTGGGCTGCCGCGAGAGTAAGGCGGATGTCCTTCAAGCCCAGGGTCATCTTGAACCCCGCCGGCTCGTAACGCTCGTCGGCGATAAGGCCGCCATACGTTGTGAAGATAGGAGCCGAAAACAACGTCCCTGTCAGGATCTCCAGCAATCGATGTGGGTCGATACCCGACTTCCGCGTCAGGGCAAAGGTCTCTCCCAGACTATCGATGATGGACGTGATCAGGAAATTACCACTCAGCTTGACGAGGTTGGCTTGAGCCGGCTTTTCGTCGAGGGCATAGGTCTTCTGCCCCATGGCGTCGAACAGAGCCTGGCAACGGGCGACAACCTTCCCGGCGCCGGCCGCAATAACGAAAAGCTTGCCGGCAGCGGCAGCATCCGGCCTCCCAAAGACTGGCGCCGCAACGTAGTCGCGATGAACCCGCGCGTGCTCCAGCGCCAGGCGTTCGGACAAGGCCATGCTGATCGTGCTCATCGAGATATGAACGGTGTTCTCGCCGAGCGCTGCAAGGACGCCGCCTTCCCCAAGGGTGACATGCTCGACCGCGTGGTCATCGGCGAGCATGGTAATGACGGCATCACCATGGCAGACGTCGGCCGGCCGCTCGACTACCACGGCGCCATCGGCCGCAAGCTGGTCAGCTCTTGCGCGGGTGCGATTGTAGACAGTCAGACGATGGCCAGCGTTGAGCAGACAGCGCGCCATCGCGCTGCCCATATTGCCGAGACCAATGAAGCCGACGTTCATGCAACTTGCCTCCGTTGACGAGCTTGCGCCCGACGAGGACGATTCCACATCGGAGACCCAAGATAACTGACAGTCGTCAAGGCATTCGTATTCGGTAGCCGCCGAATATCACATGTGGCCTACCTGACTTCAGACGCGCAACAGCTCGAACAGAAGGTCAAAAAGGTTGCGTGGCATGGCTCCACCGCCTGATCTCGTTGATGGCCGTCAACGCCCATCCTCGTGCTCCGCATCTAATGGTATCCGTATTGGTTCAGCGTAGGCATTGCCATGCAGAGAAACGTTGCCCCGGTTCCCTGTCCCGTATGTGGAAGGCCGGCCCACTTCAAGATCGCAGCGACACGCGAACTCGAACTCGTATGCGTCGATTGCCCGGGCGGCGATCCGCTTTATTGACTCCATCTTTCCAAACTCATGAATGGCGAGCTGCGTCCGCCTCAATGGTGGCTCGGTCTCCAGCGTAAGGAATAGGCGATCGGCAACGATGACGGTGTTGAAGGTCTCAGCGATCAGAGTACCACAACCTGAATTCCTTGCATGATGGCGAGCAGGACCAGCTCGATCTGCGTTGGATCGACCAAGGCGCGCCAGAGAACGGGATCAGCTCTTACCTGCAGCTCAATTCTGGCGTCCGGTGTGGCAAAGCCGGTCTATAAAGCTGGTCTATAATGCCGGCCATCTTCAGCGAGCGATCGCGCACTTTTCGCATGCTGCATAGCGAGCTTCAGGGCGACCTCGCGCCTGAACTCGTGGTGGCTGGCACTGAAATCTATTCCGCGGCCTGGCGAAATTCTGCGTTGTGTTTGGAATATTCCTTTAATTGCCGCGGCCGGCCCATCAAAACAGGCTGGAACAACACTGCGAAGGCCATCGTGGATAGCAGCGCAAGCGTCATCAGCTTACCCATGCTCGACATGCCGGGATAACTCGACGCCCACATGCTTCCGAACGCGGTGCCCGTTGTCATGCCGCTAAATATCACCGCCCGGGTCAATGTCGATTGCAGCAACCCGGTCTTTCCGGCACGCCAAGCCATCATGTAGTAGACCTTGAATGCGACTCCGACGCCGAGCAGCAAGGGAAGTGCGATGATATTTGCAAAGTTCAGCGAAAGACCATCCAGTACGGCTGCCTCGAGCGTAACGACTCCGGCAAGCAGCAGGGGGATGAGTGTCATGAGCACATCCGTCACACGTCGCAAAGCGATAAGGAGCAGAATGGTAATCGCAGCTATCGCCAGAACACCCGCTTGAACAAACGCCTCCGTGACGGTTCTGGCCAATTCGTAGAGGCTGACCGCCCCGCCGGTCGCGGACGGTTCGGCGCGAAGCACCGCAGTCGCAAAATTGCGCAGCACGTCGGTATCATTCGGATCGCCCTTCGGCAACGCCTTGACGAGCGCCGTTCCATCGGCCGATAGCCAATCGTGCACCAGGTCATGCGGCAATGTGTTCATTGTAATCAGTTGCGGAGTAAGGCTCTTGCGAAGCAGGTCCAGATCGTAAGCCAGCGCCGGCGTAAAAGCGGCTTCGGCGCGAGACCGAGTTGCGGCATCCGACTCGGCGAGCCGCCTCAACAGACCTGAGACGTGTCGCGCGCTTGTCGCTGCGGCGTCGTTTGCGTTGCCAGCAGTTCTGGCGAGATCTTCGGCAGCGGCCTCAATCGCGGTTGCATTCTCCTGATCACTAGGAGCAGGCTGCATCCGCGGCGGATTGAGCGCCGGGCCAAGTCGCTGCGACGCTTCTCTCACGGCGGCGACCTTCTGCTCCTGGTCTGGCGGAATGAGGCTGTTCAACGTCAGGGCTTGCGAAACCTCGGGGAGCCCAGCCAGCCGTTTGGCTTTTTGGTCCGCCTCCCCGAGGGATTGCGCCAACAGCTCCGCGTCGTTGCCGTTGGCTTCCGGATCATGCTGTAGCTCACGATAGGTTGCCACAGCGGGAGAGTCCGGGTTTTGCAGATTGACCGGATTGAAGTCGAATGTCAGCCTCGACAATAATGGCGCGCCGGCGAGAACGACGAAAAGTGTTCCGGCGATCACCGCGATGCGATGGCGCTGAAGAAAATCGTCCAACGGCGCAAGCCAGCGAAAGCCGACTGGAGCAGGCTCGCCCGCCGGTTTAAGCAACGCCAGCATGGCTGGAATCAGGGTGACGCTACAAGCGAAGGCAATCAGCATGCCGCAACCGGCAATCAGGCCCAATTCGGAAAGGCCTCGGTAATTGGTTGGCAAAAACGCAAAAAATCCCGCAGCGGTAGCTGCCGCGGCCAGTGAGAGCGGATCTCCCACCTTGCAAGCAGCCCATCGCAGCGCTTCATACAAATTGGGGTGTTCGTGCCGTTCGGTCCGATAGCGTACGCTGAACTGGATGCCGAAGTCGACGCCGAGACCCACGAAGAGCACGAACAATGCGATCGAGATCAGATTGAACGCGCTGACTATGGCAAGTCCGAGAGCCGCAGTCGCTGCGAGGCCGACCATGAGGCTGAAGAAGACCGCAGCAATAATTTTCCAGGACCGAAGCGCGAGCCAGAGGATGATCAGGACGCTGAACATCGCCGTCAACGTGTCGCGTACCGCGCTGTAGCGGATAACCGAAAACTGTTCGTCGTTTATCGGCACCTCACCGGTCAGCGCGACGGTGGCGGCGAATTTATCCTGCAAATGCAAATCAGCGGCCGTGCGGCGAATCCTGTCTTCCGCTTGTTTTCCGGGCTGCAGTGCCGAAAAATCCAGCGTCGGCTGAACCTCGATAAAGTGCCGCCGCTGCTTGTCGGGTAGCGGTTGGCCTTGCAGCAGTTCCTGCCAGGAGAAGGTGGCTGGCTTCCCGGACAAAACGTCGCTCAATGTCCGATCAATCAGCGAGAGAGGCCACACCAACTGCTCCAGCCTGAGCGCACCGCTACTCACGCCCGCTGTCGCTAGCGAAAGCGTCTTCGCTGCGCCACGAAGGCTGGGATCCCGGGCAAGCGTCGCAATGAGTGGTTGGATCCTCGCGAATCCCTCGGCGCTGTTCCTGACCTCCGCGAGAGGCTTAAACAGCAGCCCGTTGCGTTCGAAGAAGTCCCCGCTGTCGGGCTGCTCCACCAGGGGGAAAAGATCGGGCTGCCGCGAGAGGGCCTGTGCCAGCAGGTTTGTGGCCTGCTCGGCGTTCTCGGCTGACGGGGCCGTCACGACGGCAATGATGCCCTTTTGCGGAAATGCTTTGGATAAGGCAATCTGACGCTGATGCCAAGGAAGGTCTTGGGAAATCAGACCCTCTGTATCGGCGTTGATCGAGAAGCGCGCCGTGTCGAAGATTGCAGCCGCGAGCATCAGCAGCGCGCCTGCCATGAGGATCGTCCAGTGACGGCGCGCGCAGAAATCCACAATTCGAACGATTGTTAAATGGATCATGACCGGCACTGCTCTCGAATGCTAAGCCAGAATCGGAGCTTCTCAGACTCGAACTAGGGTAATCGGAAGGCGATGGTGTAATCGCCGTACCGCGTTTCCAATGCGCCATGACCGCCGGCTGTAACTAGCACGTATTCATGGCTATCCGGCGCAATGTAGACCATCGGTGTCGCCTGGCCGCCTGCAGGCAAGCGGCTGCGCCATTGCTCCCGACCATTGGCCAGATCGAACGCCCGGAGGTATTGGTCGGTCGTTGCGGCGACGAAGATCAAACCGCTGCGCGTCACCGCCGAGCCCCCGATGTTCGGCGCACCGGTGTTCAACGGCAGCGGTAGGCGCAGCCCAAAGGGGCCGGTATCCCGCGAGGTCCCGAGGGTCACCTGCCAGAGCAGCTTGCGCGTCTTCAAATCGACAGCGGAGAGCTGGCCCCAGGGCGGTGCGGCACATGGCGTCCGAAAAATGCCAAGCCACGGGCCGACCGCAGCTATGTAGGGAGTGCCGAATTGGGGATAGTAATTCAGGCCAGTCTTCGGCGGGGGCGCTTCGCCGACCTGGTCGCCGCCGGCGACTGTTCGACCTTCGGCGCTGTCGCGCGGGATCAGGCGAATCTTGAACGGCATCATCATGGTGTTGAGCACCATGATCTTGCGCTCGGGATCGATCGATCCGCCTCCCCAGTCGGAGACGCCATCAAAGGCAGGATGGCCGATGATGCCGTCCGTGCCCTGCGGCGTGAAGATGCCGTCGTAGCGCAAGCGCCTAAATTCGATCCGGCACATCAGTTGGTCGATCGGCGTCGCGCCCCACATATCTGCTTCGTTGAGCTTCGCCGGCGTAAAGGATGGCATCCCAGTTGAAAACGGCTGGGTCGGCGAGACCGGCTGACCTGGCGCGGCGCCATCCGTTGGCACCGGCTTTTCCTCGACGGCCGCGATTGGCGTTCCGGTTTCGCGGTTGAGCAGGAATATCTGACCCTGTTTGGTGGTTTGCAGCAGGGCAGGAATCACCTCACCCGAAGGTCCGGGCAGATCGACCAGCGAGGGCGCGACCGGCAGATCAAAATCCCACTGATCGTGGTGCACGGTCTGGAACGACCACCTTTGTTTGCCGGAGGTGATATCGAGAGCGACGATCGAGCTTCCATATTTGTCGTCGAACGGCCTGCGGCGGCCGATGAAGTAGTCCGGGGTGGCATTGCCGAGCGGCAGATACACCATGTTCAGTTTTGGATCGGCGGTGAGCGCGCCCCAGGCGTTGGGCGTGCCGCGGGTATAGATCTGGTCCGGCGGAAGTGGCGGCACCGCGTCGTCCCCGCGCCCCATATCCCAGCCCCAGACCAGCCCGCCGGTCTTCGGATCGTAGGCACGCACGACGCCGGATGGCTCGTCCACCGCCTGATTATCGCGGATGCGGCTACTGACGATCATGCGGTTGTTGATCACGAGCGGCGGCGACGTCGAGATCGTGAAACCGGGCGGCGAGCTGCCGAGATTTTCCAACTGGTTGATAAAGCCGTCCTTGCCGAACCCGGTGCACGGTCGGCCATCATCTGCGTTGAGTGCGACGATGCGAGCGTCGAAGACCGGCGCGTAGATCCGCCTTGGGCACTCCGGATCGTCGACCTCATAGTATGCCACGCCGCGGCAGACGAGATAGGGGTTGCCCTGACGCTCGGCCTTGGGGTCGAAGCGCCACTTGGTTTTTCCCGTGGTGGCATCGATGGCCATGATCACGCTGTGCGGAAAACAGGTATAGAGGGTATTGCCGAGCATCAGCGGCGTGGCCTCGCTGTGAAATTCGCGCTCGTGTTGGATCTCCGCCTCGTCGGCGCTGTCGCCGGAGCGGTTGGTCCATACGACCTGCAATTGAGACACGTTGGCCGGCGTGATCTCGGTGGCGGCTGCGAACCGATCGCCTTGGGGATCGTGGCCATAGAACAGCCAGTCATTGTCGGTCGGCGCGGAGCGGTCAGGAGCCTCGACCATTTGCGAATGCGCGGCATCGAGGCCGAGAAAATTTCGACCTTGCATGATCAGCAATCCGACGAGGATCACCGTCGCCGCACCTCGGGCAACGCCCAACGACGTCGTTCCGCCATTGGAGCGCGGCGAGAGACCTCGCGTCACCCAAGGCATCAGCAAGTAAATGCCGAGCAAGGTTGGGGCGAGCAGCCGTGGCATCAGGTACCACGGATCGAAGCCGCTTTCTCCAAGAGCCCAGACAACGGTGTAGAGCCAGACGAGGCCATAGACCATAAGGGCAAGCCGCCGCCCAACAATCAGCAGTACCCCGGTTGCGATCAGGCCAAGCCCGGCGATGACGTAATACAAGGTACCTCCGAGAGCGGCGAGCCATGAGCCGGCGCCCGCAAAATAGAGACCAAGCAGGACAAAGATCGCGCCTGAGATCACCGGCCGATAAAGCAATATCCGCATCATGGAACGTTCGAGAGCCTCTGTTAACCCGGATGCCCCGAATCGCTATCTAGCTCTTGCGGATGCGAGCGGCCTTGATATCCATCAACGGGCCGACCTCGCTTCGTTCGCATAGTTTTCCAACGTCGGACAGTCCGCGAAGATATCGTCCATCTCAAGCGGGACTTTCCGCCGAGCGTACCATTCGGAGCGTGCGCCGGCGCGACGGATGGCCCGCTCACTGAGGGGCAGCCTTAGCCCCGCGATCAAGTCGGCCATTTCCTGCCGGGCCGCGAGGTGCGCCGCGTTTGCCGGCTCTCCCAGCAGCGCCTCATCAATCGAATCAAAGGCGGTCAATCCTGCTGGAAAGAATTTCCGATACACCTGACGTTCGGCGCATCCTTCAAGATCCCTGAATCCGATTAGGTTTGCGAGTTCCCTCACGCTGCGCTTTACGAACTCCTCTTCCGAGTAGCGATTGCGGATCACGACCCAGTCGAGAAACGCGGAATCAAACTGCCGCCGCCTCTTCCGAGCTTCGCACACAGTTGCAGCGTAGTGGCCGGCTCGGATCACCTCGTGGGTGACGGGATCGGTCAGGCCGAGCGGGCACAAATCCAAAAAGCTGTCCTGAAGCGGCGTCAAGAGCGTGTCGGCCACGAGATGAGCGAGCCGCATCAGATAATTATCGGTCGACGGCGTATCGATGATCATGAATCGGCTGGAACCTGCGAGCGTGGAAATCACCGCCCCGAACGCCGCCAGCTCTTCGGCCTCGATCTGATCTATGCTCGTGCCTTGCGCGAGAGGAACGTGCCGGTGTGGCGGAATTTCGAGATCAATTCGCCGATGGTGCGCCCAAATGCGGCGGTTCTCTATGTAACGTGTCAAACTTTGTTGGTTGCCATCCAGATCGACAGTGCCGACGCTTTGTCCCGCCTTCAGCAGCGCGATAGCCACATGCATCGCCAGCGTCGTCTTGCCAGATCCGCCTTTTTCATTGCCTACGACGATCACATGGGGCGCGCTCCGCGGCGGGGAAAGCGCTCTGTGTTGCATTGGACGACTCCATTGCCGCAAAGATTGTCCGATCAATCCGACAATCAACAAAGACGGACAACGTATCCGTTCGGGATGCGTTGACCGATGACAAGAGCATCGAACACGTTGGCGTGACCCGGTCGAACGCACGGAGATCCGCGTTCACGCCGACAGGGAAATTGACGCCTGTCATCGCCGCCGCGCACGGCGCGGACGTATGAGAAGTGGCAATGAGCGTGTAAACCAGCCGCGGATCAGCGTAGATCCGGCTGATCGCGCGAATTTCAGCCAGCAAGCCATCCAACGTGAAGACACCGAGATCTACCGAGCCGGAGCGCGGCCTTCGGCAACCAAACAAGTCCCGCAGCATCGCTTTCGGGATCGAGCGGGCCGGACTGCTCTCACTGCGGTATTACCTCCTTATCGCACTGCTCGCGATCGTTTGCTTGATCGCGGGAGCCTTCGGAATGACGCGGATCGAGATCGACGACTCACTCAGCCAGCTTTTTCGATCGGATACCGAGGAGTTCAAGACATTCGAAGAGGCGACGAAACGTTTTCCATCGAGCGAGTTCGATATCCTCATCGTGGTCGAGGGACGAAACTTGCTGCAACGTTCATCGATTGAAAAGCTGCGCGATCTGGTCACGGACCTTCAACTGATCGAGGGTACCAGAGGCATCATCTCGATCTTCTCGGCCCGCGAGCCGCGTGAGAGCGGCGGCACTCCCGAACCACTGTTTCCAGACAGCCTTCCGCAGGGCGACGAATACGACAGGCTGATCAATCGCGTAATGCAAAACGAGATCATCCGCGGCAAATTGCTGTCCGAAGACGGCCAGCTTACGTTAGTCGTCCTCGCGCTCGATCCGGCCGTCGCCTCGAGCAGCCGCCTCAAGGACACAATCGATGAAGTAGGCAAGACCATCGCGAATGATCTCGGAGGCGACCTTAGGGCGCACCTGGCCGGCGTTCCTGTCATGAAGCTCGAAATGCGGAACGCGCTCGAACGCGACAGCGTACGCTACAACGCATTTGGATTTGCGGCTGGAGCCCTGATCGCCATCTTTTTCTTTCGACGTGTCTCGTTCATGGCGATTGCCGCAGGTCCGCCGCTGTACGCCATCATCGTGGCTCTTGGCGCTCTAGGCTGGCTCGATTTTCGCCTCAATATGTTTCTCAACGTGATGACGCCTCTCATCATGGTCATCAGCTTTTCGGACAGCATGCAGCTAACCTTTGCGGTACGCGACCGCATGCTTCAAGGCGAAAGCAAGTATGAGGCCCTTCGCAACACAATCATGGTGATCGGTCCTGCATGCGTTCTGACGCACGCCACCGCCGCTCTCTCGTTCGTCGCGTTGCAATACTCAAGTTCCGCCGTGATACGGACGTTCGGCCAGGCGGGGCTGCTTGCGACGCTGATCGCCTTGGCAGCCGTCTTGATGCTGGCGCCGATGCTCGGTGTACTGCTGCTGCGAGACGAAAGCACGTTTGCAGCTGAGGTCAGGGGAACCGACACCGCAATCGATGTACTGCGGCGTTTCTGCCGATGGATCGCAGCCCGCATGGTGGCTCGTCCGGGTCTCTATAGTCTGATCGGCGTCATTGTCGTGGGCGGCCTGGCGCTGATCTATGCCAGCCTCGAACCTCGCTATCGATTGGCCGACCAGGTGCCTGACCGAGAACAGGCGGTGGATGCAAGCCATCGTCTCGATGCCAAGCTCAATGGCTCCAATCCGATCGATGTGTTAATCAAGTTCAACGCATCGCTCTATGCGCCCGAGACGCTTGAAACGATTGCCGAGGTGCATGCCATCGTGGAAAAAGAACCCGGCATCGTCAACGTCTGGTCGCTCGAGACGCTGCGACGCTGGCTCGCCGAAAAGGAACATAGGTCGGATGTAGCCACCTTGAAGCAATATGTCGATATGCTTCCCGAATATCTGACGCGCCGCTTCATCTCCGCCGAACAGGATGCCGTTTTGGTCTCCGGCCGCGTCCCGGATATCGACGCAAGTCAGCTCCTGCCGACTATCGATCGCCTTGACAAGGACCTGAATGCGGTCCGAGCCAAGCATCCCAACTACAAGATTGCCGTCACCGGGCTCTCGGCGATTTCCGCGCGCAATAGCGCGGTCATGATCCAGAAGCTCAACCGCGGTCTGACGCTGGAGTTTCTCTTTGTCGCGGCGTTCATCGGTCTCGCCTTCCGCTCCGTGGTGGTGATGCTCGCGACGGTTCTGCCAGGAATATTTCCGGTCGTGTTGTCTGGGACGATCCTGTGGATGCTCGGACTCGGGCTGCAGTTTGCAAGTGTTGTGGCGTTGACCGTTTCGTTCGGGCTGGGCCTAAGCGCCACGATCCATTTTCTCAACCGCTGGCGGCTTGAAGGAAAACCAGATCAGGATCCCGCGGTGGCGGTCGAACGGGCGACCGTTCTGGTTGGGCCACCTCTGATCCTGACGTCCGTCGTGCTTGCCTGCGGGTTCATCGTCACGATCTTCTCCGACCTGCCGTCTCTGCGCCTGTTCGGATGGTTGAGCGCTTTCGCGATGCTCGCGGCTCTGGTCGCGGACCTCTTGATCCTGCGGCCCACGATCACGTTTCTAAGCCGCCTCGCGCGCCGCCACTTTGCGCGACGGACGGTCGTTGAGACGGCCGAATAACCTTGCATCACCCATCAAGATGGTGGGCTTCGTCCGCCCAGGTCAGGCCTCTTGTCGTGTCGAGGGAATAAGATGGCGCAGGAACCAATCGCGGGCCAGGCGCGCAACCTCGTCGAGGGCACCCGGCTCTTCGAAGAGATGCGCCGCTCCCGGAACGATTGCGAGCTGCCTTTCGCCGTGCAGATGCGCATGCTTCGCGGTTCAGCTGGACGACCTGGACGTCGTCTCCTCCAACAAGCAGCGTCGGAGTCCTCCCCCGCCAGATCAAGGCGGCCACCTCGCGAGACGACCGCGCCGATCACGTCGGGACGCAAGGCCGCCGCCACTATCGGGAAATTGCGTGAGCCAGTCGGTCGCCCCTACGAGCCTTTTGGAGAGCAGTTCGATGTCGAAGCGCAGCCCTGCAGTGCGCACGTCGATCGACGCCTCTTTCACCGTAAAAAGTTCGATTAACAGCGTCGCCAGCCCTGCTTCGTTGAGAAGCCGCGCTACATGGCGATTGCGGGGACTGTGCCGGCCACTACCGCTTCCATGCGCGAACAGCACAACCGCGCGGGCGTCTTCCGGCATCGCTCATTGCATCGTTCCCTTCCGAGATCGGCTCCGCGGGTGTCTCACACCGCGAACGGGAAAGTCTCCGGCGCCTCCCATTCGGCGGTGGCTTCGAGCGGTTCGACGGGTCTCGTCGAAGTGCGGGCCGGCTCGGTCGCCGACGCGTTGACTGTGGTCAATCTGTTTGCCATCGGTTCCTATAACCTCGCCGCGACGAGAAAACTGATGGTCATCAGCGCCGCCTCGTCCTCTACGTTCATAATTCATTCCCACGTCTTCAGTTGGTGCAACAATGAGTACAACCGGCCTGGCCATCTTCGACGAAACGATCCACAAGACCAACACCTGGCTCAAGGAGATCGGCCAAACACTTGGCCGCGACCGACACCGGTCCTATCAGGCATTACGTGCTGTTCTGCATTGCCTGCGTGATCGTCTGATCATCGATGAGGCAGCCCATCTCGGCGATCAGCTACCGATGCTTGTTCGCGGCATCTACTACGAGGCGCGGCGACCGTCGGGAAAACCGGAGAAGATCCGCTCGCGCGAAGAGTTTCTCGCCCGGATTGCGGCAACTCTCGCGCAAGCGTCGATCGAGCCCGAGGAAGCCGCTCGCGCGGTCTTTCAGGTGCTGGAGAGCCATATTGCTCCGGGCGAAGCTCTCCACGTGACCAACGAACCATCGCACGATGTCCGTGCGCTGTGGCGTCAGCCACACGTCTAGGCGCGTGCGGCGCCCTCATGCCCCGCGGGGATGGGGGTTGGAAAGATTCCAGTATGAATGGAGATCCGTTATGGCCGTGAGACTAAACCGACGGGCATTCGACCATGCCAAGGCGCTCATCAGCGAAGGTTATTTTGTATTCGACGAACGGGATGCGTGGAGCGAGCACCGACCGTCGGCCGACGAGGAAAATGAATTCCTCCGCCGCAGCGATTTTGCCGAGTACGGCAAATGGTATCTCGGAATCAATGACGAGCGTCCGGAGGATACCAAGGGACACTACGAGTTTCCGTACGGGGATTTCGAGAAGGTCCACCGCTGCGGCGTACTCAGTGCCGAAAGCCGCGCCGGACAATACAAGCACTTGGACATCGAAAATGCGGCCGCGCATTTGCATGGCATGATCGACGGCCGGGAAGCCGCGTCACATCTCAAATCCTTGCGAGCGTCCGGAAACACGAGGCGCGGGACGCGACGTCCGGCGAGGCGGCCAGCCCGGTCGGTGGTTTAACGTCTGCTGCTTCGATATTCGGCGAGCGACGCGTCGCACGCCGAATACACGGCCGATCCTGATTGCTTGCAACGTCCCGCACCCTAGCGCTGACGACCGTCAATGCAACGACTGCGATTGCAGCGTAGCTGCTTGCAGAGTGCAGGACTTCCGGGACCAACGCGGCAATCGAGGAGACCAAAATATGGTGACCACAATGCAGCGCGCATCCGCGACGGAGCGCGGAACTACATCCTCTCTGATCGCGAGCGACCGCGTAGAAGGAACTGCCGTCTATGACCCGCAGGGTAAGCGTATCGGGAAGATCGAGCATCTCGTGATCGATAAATCCGGCGGCCGCATCGCCTACGCCCTCCTCAGTTTTGGGGGCTTCCTTGGGATCGGCGCGAACCACTATCCGATTCCCTGGCCGATGCTGGATTACGATGAGAAGCTCGGCGGTTACCGCGTGGACATCACCGAAGAGAAGCTCGAGAACGTCCCGAAAATCGAACAAGGGGAAAGCTGGGAGCAAACGAACCTGGACCGCGACGAAGAGGTCTATGGCTATTGGGAGCAACCCGCACCGGGGCAAGAGGGCCAAACCTCGTCCCTCATCACTAGCGACAGCGTCGAAGGAATGCCGGTCTATGACGTGCACGGCAAGCGCATCGGGAAGGTCGAGCGCCTGATGATCGACAGGCTCACCGGCCAGATCGCCTACGCGATCCTTAGTTTCGGGGGATTCCTCGGCATCGGCGAGGATCACTATCCGATTCCATGGTCGATGCTGACCTACAACGAAAAGCCCGATGGCTTCCAGGTGGACATCACCGAGGACGAGCTCAAGAACGCCCCGAAGATCGAACCAGACGAAAACTGGGAGCAAACAACTCGGGACCGCGACCAGGACGTCCACGACTATTGGGAAGTCAGATACTATTGGATCGTCGCTTCCGATATTCCATGAATAATCGATCGAGCCGTTGCGTACGACCGTGGCTGCTGCCTTGAACGCTCTGAGATGGCCCGTAGAAGCCGATTGTCTATGTCGCGCGGCATGGACTGTGGAAGGCTGAGATCCCATGGATGGCAAGCAGGTGAAAACCAGAGCAAGACGGAAGCGCGTCAAACAGGAGGCGCTGCTCGGCGAGCGGTTGCTGAAAATGGCAGCGGATGCTCGGCACGAGGCGTCTCGGCTTCCTCTCGGGAGCCAACGTGACCGTCTGCTAAGAAAAGCCAAACAGGCCGAAACTGTGGCATCGCTTGACCAGTGGCTATCGTTGCCCCGCTAGCAAACACCTCAACGCTCCGCTTTGTTGAGCACGATGCTGCCCATCGTCCCCGCGCGGAGCGAACTCGACAGCATCGCTAGGTCGCCTTGATGCAGCGCCTTTGAGTGACTTTTAGGCAAGCAGCCGAAAGCGAGCGATGGTCGCGCAAGAGGCGGAAGCAGCACCAATTATCTCGCCCAGGCTTATGAGGCCTGCTGAGCAGGTTCGATCTCAACGCGGTCGTCCTGCGCGGCCGAGCGGACAGGAGCGTGCTCAGCGCAAGCCCCGACCTTCTTTGCCAGCTGGGTGGCGGGCAATTGAAGCACCCGAGCATGTTGGCCTTCCGACAGGAGATTCACAAGAACGATGGTGCCGTCGGGAAACAGCAAGGCATCGTGGTGTTGCTCCGGCGACTTCGGTTGGATAACGCAGAATTGGGCGACACGGAAGCCGGCGCTCTTGGTCAACAACCAGTTGCGATTGTATCTCACATCCTGCTCGAATCCGAGCTCGGTGCCGGACAGCAGACAGAGCGCGACGCGGGGTTCGTTCTTGGCGGCAAAGCCGCGGGTCGATGTGCCGTAGAAGCTGGTCGACACCAAACTCTCTCCAATCCTGGCGGGGCGTGACGCGACGGCGTGCAGGCTGTAGTCGCACATGGCTGTTCTCCACTGGTTCTCTGACCCGAGCGATGATGCTACAAATCGCTGAGCGATCCCTTGACCGCCGTCAAGATATTGATGGCCTGCGCGCAACTTCGCGACGGAGGGCTCGCGCTCGGTGCGCAACGACAGATTCGGAAGAGCCGGCGGATCTAAGGGCTAGAGCTGGATCAGGTCATGCTGCCAGGCATGAAGCAGCGAACCGTCGTACCCAGCGCCCCCTTGAGTGGCCAAACCATCGTCCTGCCAGCCCGGTTCGGCTCGGTGATCACGGCATCGTCGGGAACATCGACCCATTCATTGTCGATGCGAACACGGTAATGACCGTCTTTCGATTCCCAATCCGGGTCGGCGATCGCAAGACCGTCAGCAACCGAACAACATGGCCCCTTGCCGGACTTAAGGCTGTCAAACCATGGCTTGAGCGGCGATAAGGAATAGCGGCCGTCGTCGCGCGCGTGAACGAGGCCGCTCAGCAGCGAGACGAGAATCGCAAGGCTCAATCCGGGGACGGTGGCTTTCATGATCGCATTCGAACAGCTGGCCAGAGCCGCGGCGCGACCGCGGCTCTGCATTCAAGCCGATCGTATCCAATCCGCCGGTGCCGACCTTGACGACGATCAACCCAGCAAGTTGTGGCCACGATACATCTCGGCGCTGCCGCCATTCACCGCGGTGATGGGCGTGCGTGCAAGTGCGCTTGCGGTTTCGTGCGTGTCCTGACCGGCGCTTCGTTCCCTCTCGCGTCGCGCCTCGATCGCCGTTGCAGGCTAGCCGTTGGCAAGCGCAATGTGTAGCTCCGCCCCGACGACGGCACCCTCACCGATCGCAGCACCCACGCGCTTGACCGACCCGGATCGCACGTCGCCGGCGGCGAACACACCGCGTACGCTGGTTTCGAGCAGCAACGGACGGCCAGCGCCAGCGTTCGACCGGATGCTGGAGGGAACGTCCCATCCCGTCAGCACAAAACCCTTGCTGTCCAACGCGACCCCTGTGTCCTTGAGCCAAGCCGTTGCCGGGTCAGCGCCGATGAAGAGGAAGAGATGGCGGATCGGCTTCTCGGTTTCCTCGCCGGTCAAGTTGTTGCGCCAGCGTAGGCGCTCCAATTGCCCTTCCGGGCTGCCATACAGCGCGACCACCTCCGTGTGAGTCAGCACCTCGACAAGGTCAATATTCGCGATGCGGTCGATCAGGTAACGCGACATGCTCTCTGCGAGGCTTGGTCCACGGACCAGCATCCAGATTTTTTTTGCAAAGTTGCGCAGGAATACGGCGGCCTGGCCCGCCGAATTTCCGCCTCCGACCAGAACGATCTCCTCGTTTCGACACATGCGTGCCTCTATTGGCGAAGCCCAATACCAAACGCCGCGCCCCTCGAAACTCGGCAAGTTCGGCACATTGAGGCGGCGGTAGCGCGCGCCAGTCGCAACCACCACCGTCGAGGCCTTTACACGCCGGCTATCCTCCAGGTGCAGCTTGATCGGCGAGTTGCTCAAATCGAGCCGCAAAATGCCCGCGGGTATCACCATCCGAGCGCCAAATTTCTGCGCCTGGACATAGGCGCGGGCGGCGAGCGCCTGGCCCGAAATGCCGGCGGGAAAACCGAGATAATTCTCGATCCGCGCGCTTGCGCCGGCCTGCCCGCCGAAGGCGCGGGCGTCGAAGACGACAACCGACAAGCCCTCTGATGCAGCATAGACCGCCGTCGAAAGGCCCGCCGGGCCAGCGCCAACGACCGCGACGTCATAGGTTCGGCTCTCGTCGTCGATCGGCACCATTCCGAGCGCGCGCGCCAACTCTACCTCGCTCGGATTTTTCAGAACCGCTCCTTTCGGACACACGGCAACCGGCAGGTTTGCCGGATCTGGAGCATATTGCCGGACAAGATTCGCCGCGTCGGGGTCAGTTGCTGGATCAAGCAATTGGTGCGGATAGGCATTGCGGGCGAGGAAGCCTTGCAGGCGCACGACATCAGGGCTCGATTCGGGGCCGATTAGAACCGGACCGCCGGCGCCGGCCTCGATCAGCGCCACGCGGCGAAGGATTAAAGCCTGCATGATTCGTTCGCCGAGTTCGGGCTCCCCAATCATCAAGGCGCGCAGATTCTCCGGCGGGACCAGGAGCGCTTGGACATCGTCGATGGCGTGAACATCGACAAAGGCAGGCTGCCCTGACAATTGTCCCACTTCGGCGACGAACTCGCCGGGTCCTTGCTCCACGATCGGGGCGCGATGGCCTAGCGGATCGCGCCTGACGACACGCACCGAGCCCTCGATCAGCACATACATGCCCGGGGCAACTTCTCCGGTCACGAACAGCGCCTCGCCGGCATGGTAGCACCGCACGGTGCCGAAGCGGCGAAGACGATCGATTTCATGCGGCGCAAGCTTGGGAAACATCTGCTTGCGGTTCTCAATCGTCGACATTTGCAATCTCGCTGTCGGGGTCACCGGTCCCTAGTGCGCCATCAGCAGCGGGACAGGCGCTTCGTGCATCAGGCTATAGGTCACCCCGCCGAGCAACCGCTCGCGCAGGCGCATATGACTATATCCGCCCATGACAATAAGGTCTGCGTTCCGGCGCTCGGCCTCCGCCATCAATTGCATCCCGACTTCGCTGGAGCGGCACTTGATACGATGCAGGCTGGCCTCGATTCCATGATGCCGAAGGTGGTTGACGGCATCGATCCCCATGACCGCCTCCTCCTCTGTGGGCTTTTCGCCGGTCGCAACGACGACCGACACTCTTTCCGCCTTGTGCAGAAACGGCATCGCTTCGGCAAGCGCACGGGCAGCTTCCCGGCTCCCGTTCCAGGCGACCACGATGCGGTCGAAGCCGATCTTCGGCCGCTCCGTCTCAGGAACCAGATAGATGTTCCTGCCCGAGCCGAACAGCACGCCTTCGACGAGTTGCTCCGGGTCCATCGCGCCATTGGGACGAAGCGCAACGAAGGTGTCGGCGGAGCGCGCCTCCCGCGCGGCGATCTTGGCAACATCGTCGGACAGGACGTCGAACCGCCGGATCTCGACCGCCTGATCCAGCATTCGCAATCGCTTGGCTAACGCCTCCTCCATCGCATCGCCGGTTTCGCGCGCATGCTCGACGATCGCAGCGGTGGTGTCGCCCGTGATCGGCCCCGGCAATGGCAGAACGTTGAGATACAACCCGACGACCACCCGCGCCTCAAGCCGACGGGCTATATCGGCGACGGCCGCCAGGCGAATTTCATCGGAGGCGCCGCCGTCCAGCCACACCATGACATCCCTGATCATCGCTCTCTCCTCGCTCGACGACAACCGTCGCGATGCTTGGCTGTTCCGCCGCTCGTGCGCGGCTACAGCAGCAGATTGAAAATACGAAAACACCTCCGGAAAACACCTGCGCCAGTGTTCGCTCGACGGATTCTTCAGCCCGGGATCTACGATGTTGAACGTGCGCGCGAGCGCGACACTAGACCTCCCGCGATGTCCGGCAGACGAGTCTCGACACCCTCACCGCGGCTGGCGGGCGGCTGGTTCGATTGCACGGCGGCGATCATGGCAGCGGTCTCCTCGCCGCATGTTGGCGCGCTGGCCCGTCTCTCCCTTGATGGGCATCGGTTTCGCGCGATTTTCTCGCATGCACAAGGAATCCAGAAAGGTACCGGTGCTCAGCACGCGATCATGGTTTGCGCTTGCGCGCGCAATATCGCCGAGCGGCTCCGGCGGGTCGGTCACAACCAATATCACCGCGCGAGGCACGGCGTGCTGCCGGGCGCGCTGTCAGGTCCGGCTACGGACTAACCACAATCCGATCGTCGACCATGGTCACACCCGGCGCCGACCACGCAACGCGCTCAGCTTCCTCACGCTCGATCCAGGAGCGAACGGAGCCTTTCAGCACCACTTCGCTGCCGTTGGCTTCAACGGTGATGCGATTGGCGTCGACCTCGGCGTTTCGCTTGAACGCTTCCTGGATCTGGCGTTTAAGTTCTGAGGGTTCCACCCCTGGCTTCACCGTGATGACATTGGTTACACCTTTCACGCCTTTCAGCTTTCGTACGGTGTACTCGGCGGTGCTCTTCTGATATTGCCACTCGACCGCGCCTTCCAAGGTTATCCAACCATCCTTGACGACAACCTTGATCCGATCATGCGAAATCGGCAATTGCGCCTTTAGCGCGGCAACCGCATCCCGGGCAATATCAGGATCGGGACGCCGATCAATCTCGGGCAGGCGGACTTCGATATCATTCGCGACAGCAAGAACTCCGGCCACTCGCTTTGCGGCAGCCTCGGCTTCCCACCTGTCCGTGTAACTCTTGGTGAAGCCAGCCAACGTAACGACACCATTCTTGACGGAAACGGCAATGTCGTCTGCGTCGAGGTCAGGATCCCATTTCAACTCATCACGAACGTCGCGCTCGATTTCGCTGTCGGATTTCATGATTGACTCCTCGTCCATACAAAATACTTTACGTGCTTGGCTAGCGACACTGCCTGCGACCAATCTATGAGCGGCCCAAATAACAGCGATGACAAACGTCAATTTCTGCATAGCATTTGGCGATTCGGGCAAACGTTAGCGGCGGATGAAGCCTTCCGATGGATAAAATATTGTGCAACATCTCCGGTTTCGGTCCAGTGCGGCAACGCTGCCGCCGACAGTGCTGGTCCTCGCATGGGTGAAGAGAGCGGTCAGATAAACGGCTTCCCACCGGTCACCGCAACAGTTGTTCCTGAAGTGTAGCTCGATAGTGGATCCGCCAGCGATTGCTACGGCGCGTCCAATGCCGCTATCGCCGCCCGTGATTACAGCCCGCATGCCTTTCAACTTACCCGAGCCCCTGTAGCTGTACTCGCCGTGGTCCGGACGCGGGTCCATCTTGGCGGTCCAACCGGTACGGGCTGCTTCTGTTTCGGATAAGGTGGCTTCGGATAGTCAGGCAACATAGATTATCTCCGCTTTCGCGTCACCACCGTCGATAGAGCGCAAGTCAAGGCGTGGGCACCTCATCGACCCAGGATATTCCAAACTTGTCGAGGCCCTCGGCCAGGAGATCGCCCAACAGCGGCTCGCCGAGCAGGTAACGCACTGTCTCCCAACGCGGGTTGCGGTACCCGTCCCGCCGTTCGGCCGCGCGGCTGCGCAGATCCTCCCACTCGTCGATCGTACCGTCGCCCCGTCCGAGCCACATCAGCGCGACGAGATCGATTTGTTCGTCCTCGTTCAAGGCCCTGATGAAGCTCGCGATCTCGGCAGCAACGGAGTCGCAGCCATCGTCCTGCAATACGTCGACTTCGCCATCGTCAGTAGGATTCGATCCGGACCCCTCGTCCGCCGGCAGATCCTTGACATCAAACTCCCGCGCTTTTTCGATCAGGAAGCTGATCTTTTCGCGCGAAACGGCTAACTCGGGCATCGCTTGCTCCCTAATTGCGGGTATTCCGATCAACGCGACGGAACGATCAGCCCGCCTTTGCCGCAGATGGCGTCGGCAACATCAAAGGATCTCTGAGGACGATGATCTGGCGCACGCCGTCCGCGTCGATAACCTCGAGGCTGGACAACGCCAGACCTTCTCCTTCGATGTATATTTCTCTGGGTTTGTGGATCAGATGCTCGTGTCCTTCGAGTGCGAGCGCGATTACGTCATCCTTCGGATCATAGGAAATCCCGAAGAACGGTAGCCATTCCGCCTCGATCTGATCACCGAGCTTAAGCGACGCCACCTCGATCTCGGCACGTTTGCCGCCCAGTGCTTTCGATATGAGATCGAAATAGACGCTCCACTCCGATTTTTCGAGCTTCTTCGCCATTGTTCGTAGACACCCAGTTAGATTCCGCCGGATCCTCGACGTCGCTAGCTGGAAGCCGGTTTCTCCGCGCTGACAATGATCAATTTTCCACGAGGTTTGCGCGGCCAGCCCGACGCTGCCCGTCAAAGTTATCTATCGCGTGACAGAAAAGTTCGACGCCGGCTTCAGCGATAAAAGGCTGAGTCAAAGTGCGATCAAAACGCTCATCTCTGCGGCAATGAAATCAATGGACTGATTCATCCTCGCGTTCAGATATTAAGGAGGGCGATCCCGAGATCTAGGCGCTTTTTCCGCCGCATATGCTTGACTGTTTCGTTGATCGTGACTTCCAGCGTCGGCCGCACTGAACCTGACAGGAAGTGGCCACCGCGTACCGAGCCATCCTGCAGACCAAGCACCGCGTGGAGGTGAAGGCTCGCCTTGCCGTTATCGCTCTCCGCCAAATCCCCGATCAGGCTGAGGATTTCGCATTGCTCGTTGACGGCTATCCGTTTGTAGCTTTTAACCGCGAGGTCGAACCAGCCAACCTCAGCATGTGCAAAGGCACCGATCGCGGTCACCGCGGCCCCGCTGACCTGCTCCTTGTTCGCGAAATCGGTGATGGCCCTAAACGCCTCCTCTCCCTCGTCGAGGACGAGGACAAAGGTCCGTTCGGAACCGACGGCGACGGATTTTGCTTTCATCTCTTATTCCCGAGCGCGTTTGGGCCTGACGTCCGGCTACGACTGCTAAATCGATCGGCCTGGACGACGTCGTTCCCGCCAAGGCGGTGAATTCGTATCTTTCGAACTGGACCAACGCGGTGGCTAGTCTGCACTGAGCCGGGCACGGCGGCCTTCCTTGACCTCCTCGATGATCTTCGCGCTGAACGCTTCGAGGTCACCCGGGTTGCGCGAGGTGATGACGCCCTGGTCGGCCACGACCTGGGAATCCTCCCATTTCGCGCCGGCATTGATGACGTCGGTCTTGATGGATTTGTAGGACGTCATCTTCCGTCCCTTCGCGATCCCGGTCTCGATCAACAGCCATGGTGCGTGGCAGACTGCGGCGACGATCTTCTGGGCGTCGAAGATTTCCTTGATGAACCTGAGCGCTTTCGGTTCGACCCGCAGCAGATCGGGATTGATCTGCCCGCCCGGTAGCACGATGGCGTCGTAGTCCGACGATGAGACTTGATCGAGCGACTTGTCGACCTTCACCGGCCGACCCCAGTCCTTCATGTCCCATCCCATGATTTCGCCGGCAGCCAACGAAATCACCTCGACGGTAGCAGCCGCTTTCTTCAAGCGGTCACGCGGCACTTCAAGTTCCGATTGCTCGAAGCCATGGGTGGCCAGGATCGCAATCTTCTTGCCTTTCAGATCCATCAGGAAACTCCTTTGGAAAAAGCTCCCCTGTCAATCCGCTTTGCACACCATCGTTCCTACGGCTTCAAACGCGCAACTCTTCATCTGATTGCGGCACGAAGCGATCGACCGTCCTGGCACAGGCGCCAGATCACCGCTCTTTCGATGGTCGCGGCAGGTGCTATGCCATTGTCGCGTCGAGCACAAAGCAAGCGGTCGCCAAGGTCGGCGCGTTCGTATTGATGCTGGCTGCACGGGATTCGTACCGTGCTCCGGTCGATCGCGGCAGTTCACCATACTTGGTTGCGGGTGATTTGAACCTGCGAGCTAAATCAGACCACCGCGGTGACTTCCGCAAATGAGCCTTCAAAGGCGGGCTTGCACGATTGTTCACCGTATGTTCTAAAGTTCAGATTCATTACTCCTAGAAGCCCGCCATGGCCGATCAGATCGTCATCACGGAGAAATCCAGCCAAGCGAAAGACGTCCGCGCTGCCGTTGGCTCTCGTTACGGGGACATTCTCCCGGCGGAGGGCCATTTGTTCGACCTGCTCGAACCGGAAGATTTAGTGCCGGAATGGAAACGTTGGTCACCAATTCTCCTACGACCGGAAGGTCTTTACGGCACTCGCCCGGCACAGGGCGGCAACAAGGCCGCCAAGCTGAAGGCCATCCGAGAGGCCCTGCGCACAGCCAAGCAGGTTTGGCTCGCCACTGACTGCGACCGCGAAGGCCAGCTCATCGGTCAGGAAATTCTGGAGCATTATAACTACCGCGGCCAGGTGCGCCGGGTGCTGTTCACCGCGCAGGACGCGCAGACCATCCGTGATGCGTTCGCGCGGGCAAAACCCAACGCCGAATATGCCAGGCTTTACGCCGCTGCGGTCGCGCGCCGGCAGGCCGACCAGATCTACAACCTGTCTCTCACCCGCACTGCGACCGTTATCTTGGGTCAAGGCGCTCGGAGGGTGATCGGGGTTGGTCGTGTGAAGACCCCGACCTTGGCCATTGTCTGCAAGCGCGAACTGGAAATCCGGAACTTCGTGCCGCTGGCCTATTTTGAGGTTGTTGCGACCGCAAGGGTTGCCGGTGGGCAATTCCAGATGCGCCACGCGCCGCAGAAGAGGATCGTCCGGCGCGACGCCGCCGAGGATGTCGTCAATGCGGTTCGGGGCTTCGAAGGCCCGCTTATCGTGCGCGTCGAAGACAAGCGGCACGGGCCACCCAAGTTGCACGATTTGCCGTCGCTGCAGAAACTATGCGGCTCGCGCTTCGGTTGGCCGGCCAACAAGACACTCGAGGTGGCGCAGGAACTTTATGACGGCCAGGGCAAGAAGATCATCACTTATCCGCGCGCGGAGGTACGCTACCTGCCGCAGAGCTTGATATCGGACGTGCCCAAGATCGTGGCCGGACTGCAAGTGGGCCAATCTTTCAGCGCAATCCCCGTGCCTGAACCACCGGTGATCCGCAAAGGTGCAAGCGGCAGTTTCTACGACAAGGAGCTGGAGGGGGCGAGCCATCACGCAGTCATTCCCAACGTCAACACGATAGACAAGCTGCGCGAGGTCTGGCCTCGACTGTCCTCCGATGAGAAGAAACTGTTTGACCTCATCGCGCGGGCTTATCTGGCCGCCTTGATGCCTGATTTCCGCTACCGCCAGACAATCGCAACTCTCGACGTGCGTGGTTTCGAATTTCGCGCTGCCGGCCGGCAGCCCATCGATCTCGGCTGGCGCGCGGCGTTCCCGGACTGGCAGCCGGCGGACGAAAAGGGCGATGAAGCACAATTGCTTCCGGCGCTGCGCGACGGAGAGACCGCGCGGATGGATGATCCAAAAATTGAGGACAAGGAGACCCGGCCACCGCCGCGTTACAACGAAGGCACTTTGATCGATGCAATGCAAAATGCCTGGCGCTTCGTCGCCGACGAGGTTCTTCGGGAACGCCTAAAGGATGCCAAGGGCATCGGCACGCCGGCAACCCGGGCCGAGATCATTGGCGGGCTCAAGAAACAAAGCTTTCTGATGACCCAGGGGAAGCACATCGTGCCGACCGAGACCGGCCTGTCGCTGTTTGACGTTTTGAAACAGGCTGACCCTGCGCTTGTCGACCCTGGTGTAACAGCGCAACTGGAATGCTTGCTCGACGACGTCGTTGTTGGCAAACAGGAAATGGTCGAAGCGATCGACGCCGTATGCGACGTCGCCCAGCGCATCATCGGCAAGCTGAAAGATGGCGCCGCGGCTGGAGGGCTACCGTCGTTGAGCGCTACAGAGGGCAACGGCGCCGCAGCATATCCCCCAACACCCGCGATGAAGCGTTTTGCTGACAGCCTCATCCGGCAGAAGGGTGTCAAGGCTCCGCCGGGCTATAAGATATCGATATCGATCTGCCGCAAATTCCTAAGCGAACACGCCCCCAAGAAAGCCAACAGTGAAACGCCAGAACCCGGTGTGGTCAGCTCTCCGCAGATATTACACGCTAGAAAAATTTCTCAGGGGAAAAGTGTCGTCATTCCCGATGAGGCGAAGGCCAACTCGGCCGCCATGACTGCCTGGATTGATCCGAGCCATAACACGAACCGGCGTAAGCCAGCGCGTAAGATCGCATACCAGCCCGCGCGATCGACTGCGCCCCAATCGACAGATCTGAAGAAGCCTTACCGGAAACGGAAAGCTACGGCTGTGGTCAACTCGTCGACAACTGCTCCGGAAAATTCCGCCACCGACACGCCGCTCCGTATTCCCTATGGCCACAAGGACATCGCACTGAAGCTTGGAGCTCGCTACCGCTCTGGTGGATGGTATGCTCCGGCGGGAACTAATCTGGCTGCATTTGGGGAGCGTGGGTGGCTATAGCTATCGGCGGCTGTAGCGATCGCGTCGAACAGGCATAGACCGCCCGAAGTTACCATGAACGCCATCACGGATCAGTTGCTCGACCCAGGTCAAGCTACCGTCGTCCGCGCCTCACCATCACCAAGACACGGAGCAACCATTGAACACGATCTTCATAGGCGGCTCGCGACACGTTTCCCGGCTTCCCTGCGAGGTGAAGAAGCCGCTCGACAATGTCGTCGCGAGCGGCCACCGCGTCATCGTCGGAGACGCCAATGGCGCCGACAAACCCGTGCAGAAGCACTTCCACGATATCCACTATGACAAGGTCACTGTGTTCTGCTCGGGCGCGACCCCGCGCAACAACCTTGGGCCCTGGCACACGCACCACGTCGACGCGCCCAAGAATGCGAAGGGCTTTCAGTTCTACGCCGTCAAAGATCGCGAAA
The DNA here is from genome assembly GCF_049949265.1 of Bradyrhizobium genosp. P. NCBI lineage: Bacteria > Pseudomonadati > Pseudomonadota > Alphaproteobacteria > Hyphomicrobiales > Nitrobacteraceae > Bradyrhizobium > Bradyrhizobium genosp. P. The sequence goes on from NZ_CP188195.1 coordinate 9,217,598, forward strand.
TGGCGCGTGAGGCCGATTTCGGGCTGATGATCTGGGACGGGAAAAGCCCCGGCACCGTCCTCAACTTGCTACGCCTCGCCATCGCCGGAAAGATCGCGGTCCTGTTCAACGTCCCCGACAAGGACGTCGTCAATATCAAGTCGGTCGACGCTTGGAGAAATTTCATCTCTCATTGCAGCGACGAGCTACGCCGGGATGTGAAGGAGCGCGCGACACCTGACGAATGGCGGCTGGTCGAGACCAGCGATCAGCCAACCTTCCTCTCGACGATGGAGATAGCACCATCCGATCAAGCGACCGACGAGATCGCGAACGAGATCGATGCGACCGCGGCCCCTCAGGCTCCAGCGCTGGAGGAGGTCGTCAAGGCACTCAACGACGCACTTGCCCGGTCGGACGCAACCGCGGTCAAGGAAACACTCGGCCAGATCGCGCGCGATCGCGGCATGAGCCACGTCGCGCGTGAAACGGGACTCGCTCGCGAGAGCCTCTACCGATCGCTCGATCCGAAGGGAAACCCCGAGTTCACCACGGTCCTGAAGGTGCTCTCGTCGATCGGCTTGCGGCTCGAGGTCAAGCCCGAGCAGCGGGAGCCGGAGCGCGAGCCGGTCGCTTCGCGCGGTTGAGCTCGCGGCGCGCTCGATCGGCGCCCCCCGCGAGAGAGTTAGAGGAGTGCCAGGATTTCCGCGACGGGTTGGAGGTCGAGAGAGAGGCTCTCGGCCGCCCGTCACGGAGTAAATCCCGATGGGCTACCGCCGTTAAGAAGATCACCCTGTCGTCCTCGCGCGACATCCCCTTCAACAAGCTCATCCTTTCCCAGACCAATATCCGGACCCGGAAGGACGGCGTCTCGATCGAGGAACTGGCGGCCTCGATCACCCGGCGCGGCCTGATCCAGAGTCTCCATGTCCGGCCCGTCCTCGATGCCGAGGGCATCGAAGCCCGCATGTTCGATGTTCCCGCGGGTGGCCGCCGCTATCGCGCGCTCGAGCTTCTCGTGAAGCAGAAGCGCCTCGCCCAAGGCTGCGCTTGTGCCGTGTGGACGCGCTATAGCGCGCGCCGTAGATCCTTGTGCACGGAGAGCCGGATATCGCAATCCCAAGCTGCTTGAATCGTTTGCTCCGAGCAAAGCGTCAGAACCTGATAGTGAGGTCGGCCTTGACTGCATTGTCATAGACCTGGCTGGCGAGCTGACCGGTGTAGCTGACGGCTATTGTCGTGGACTTGGTAATGCCGAAATCAACACCAGCTTCGATGCGCGCGGCTTCCCTGGCGATCGGCAGGCCGCTGATGGCAAAGGATTGCCCGCCGGCAAGGGCAAGCCGGCTCTGTGGTGTCACATCGCCGAAGGCATGGTTCCAGCCGAGCATGCCGCGCGCAGTCAGCGTCACGGCGTCACTGATGGCAAGAGCCTGCGAAGCGCGCAGCCCCAATGTCGTTGTCGTGACATCCGTTCCGCCGGGTCGCCCTTCACTTGCAGTGTGCCGACCGAATTTCCACCTTTGCGCCAGACGATGGGGATCTGCGAAGCGCAGTCCGCCATCACCCGACCCGATTTTTTGGATACCTCTAGTAACGCTGGTTCATCGCTCGCAACCTCGCGAAATGATCTTCGAGTGTGTGTTGATCCAGGTGCGATACGATTTGCGCGAGAGGAGCAGCGGGTTATCGCGGCGGGAGCAAGCGTTTGGCGGAGCCGTCGATTATGCTTGGCGCTTCGATCTGCGTCTGCGCGCCCCGACAACTTACGATCGCGAGCATGCTGCCCAGTGACCAGTCTGGATGCCGAGCAGGAGCTATTTTCATCGAGCGGACTCCAAGGAGCGAACTGGAGACATCGTAAACGCGACGCTCGATTTCGAGATCTCCCAATTGGGAGGAGGCGATGAAAGGCAATCGTTCAACACGGTGCCGAAAGGCGTCGATGTTTCTATGAGCAGATGCAATTTCGGCTACCCGCCCGAGCCCAGAGAGCTATTGCGAACACCACCCGGTTCCCATCATTGGCCGGGCGCATGTCGCGTATCTCCCGAGGGATCGCGTCGTGGGAATTAGCAAGCTTGCCCGTGTTGTCGATGCCTTCGCCAAGCGCTTCCAGATTCAGGAGCGATTGACGTGCGAGATCGCCGATACGATCCACTCGGTTTTGAAGCCGCGTGGTGTGGCGGTCATCATTGAATCGACGCATCAATGCATGAGCACCCGCGGCGTTCACAAGGCAGGTTCAACGATGATCACGAGCAGGATGCTGGGCTCCTTCCGGGATGCCCCCGACACCTGCAGAGAACTGTTTTCCCTGCTGCAACTGCCGAACGGGGGCGGTTCGCTGAGTGAGTAACTCAGGCAAGCCAACGGTTAAGGCGCCGTCTCTCGCTGGTGGTGCCCGGGCAAGCATCTGCGCGCTGATTTTTTGAATTTCCGGACGGGGATGCTGATGATCCGTTCGCTCTTGCTATGACGACAGGTGATCGCGTCATGACCATATCCTTTCGATCTTTTGAAGAACGGGACCTTCCCGAATATCGGTCATGGTTTTCTGATGCCGAGCTGTCGCGTCGCCTGTCCTTCCCCACCGACGAGTGGTTCGCCTATACGAGATCCAATAGCGTGCGGTGCTGGTTGGCGACAGATGCCCAGAACGGCCTCGTCGGACAGATTCAAATTGACGAAGATGGCAATGGAGCCGGTCATTTTGATATGGCTATCAAGCCGAGCCTACGGAGAATGGGCCTCGGCGCGGAAATGCTGCGCGCTTTCTTGCGAGAACATGGTGGGAGTTATTCCGCGCTGCACGCAACTGTCGAAACGGACAACTGGGCGAGCATAGCTTGCCTGCAGCGCTGCGGCTTTGAGCCCGAGCGAGAGTTGGACGCGGATGGCTTCATGCAATTCCACAAGGTCACCTAGCGGTCACCGTGGCCAGAGCGGCGGCTTCAAGCACCGCCTCCCCCGAATTTCCAAACCGGGATACCCAGCTTGCGAGCCTTGTCGGCGAGATTGTCCTGAATGCCGGTTCCCGGAAAATGGATGACGCCGATCGGCAGGACGTCGAGCATCGCGTCATTGCGCTTGAAGGGCGCTGCCTTCGCGTGCTTGGTCCAGTCCGGCTTGAATGCGATCTGGGGCACCTTTGGTGGTCGGCCCATTTGGCCGCGATCAATTCGGCGCCCTTCGGCGAGCCGCCATGCAATAAAACCATGTCGGGATGCTTTGCGTGGACCTGGTCGAGCCTGTTCCAGATCTGCCGAAAATCGTTGAAATCGAGGCCGCCAGTGAAGGCGATCTTCGGGCGGGCCGGCAGCAGCACCGCGCGTTCCGTTCGTATTTTTGCGGCGAGGAAATCGCGACTGTCGATCACTGAGGACGTGAGATGTCGATGATTGACCATCGATCCACTGCGCGGGCGCCAGACTGAACCGATGTGGCTCTCATAATGTTCGGCGGCCTGGTCGCGCATCAGTTCGAAGGCATCGCGGCGCTCGATCATGGTCTGGCCTTCAGCCGTGAGACGCTCCAGTTCAACCGATTTCACTTCGGATCCGTCCTGGTCGCGTTGATTTCGGCGCTGCGCCTCCTCGTTGGCATCGAGATCGCGCTCGATCCGATCGGTGGCCCGATGGAAGAGGTTTACGGTCGACCACAGAAGATCATCAAGGTCCGGCTCGAGGCGGGTGTCCGTCAGCGCGACGATCAGTGCATCGAAGATGTCAGAGACGGCGCCAGCGACAAGTGCGCCATCGGGAAGCGGTCGCGGATCGGGTTCGTCCTGAAACGGACGGTAGCCGTAAAGCTGAAGCTCGGTAAGCAGGTGATCGGTCGGAGACGAGGCATGGGGCTGTTCTTCGCTCTCATCGTACTTGGCCATCGCGGGGACTCTTTCGCCGGTTGGACCGCGACCCTCGCGGCCTGTCCTCTCGAAGGCCGGGGCGCGGCTCTCCTCACCGATCCGAAGGAGACGTCGCGTGCGCATGAATGAGAGAGCCTTGCGAACCACCCACCAGTCCCCATCGCAAGAGCCAACACCCCTGATCCGCTCGCCAGGCATCGGCATGTCAGCGCGGTAGGCTCCGCCCGCACTATTTTCCGAAGTAAGACCAAAGGTAATGCGCTAGGCCCCCGCCAACGATAAGAACCCCAATCACCGCAGCGCGCAGCGAGACGACTAGCCCTCTTCTATCTGCAATCGGTAACATCGAGGTCGATCGCACCCCGTTTCTCGGGTCGATTATCATGATCTGCTGTTCCGGCGTTCGAGACAACTGAGCCACGACTTACAATCTTGAATGACCATGACGGTCCATACACCGGCTCGGATATTCACCAATAGCTTCGCAATTTGTTGCGGATGGTACGCAACGAAATGCCAAGCATGCTTGCCGCTCGGGTCCTGTTGCCATGACAAGACCGCACCGTGTGAAGGATGAGCCGGCGCTCGACGTCTTCGATCGTCTGTCCGATCAACATCTGCACAGCCGCGTCCGCGCAACCTGGCGCAAACCGCGCATTACTTGTCGATAGATGACAAATGATGTGGTCAAGCAATCGTTCTTCGTTTGCGGTGACAACAATCAGCCCGAGATCGGCCGATGTCTCCTTGAATGTGTACAACCCAGACTCTGGATCGATAGCAACGACAGCGCTTCCGCAAATCAGGAGTTGCGGCTCCAGCGTTTCGATAAGGACAAACGGAAGAGCCTCGCCGGGCTGAGCAAGACCGCCGAACAGTACAAGAAGTTCCGATCTAAGGTGCGAGAGCCGCGCAATCTGCAACGAGCCATCGATCGGCGCCGGGCTCACCCGCTTCCCGAACACGGGCTCGCTTGCATGTTCCGGCGCCGGCGTCCCGCTATACGACTGCCGCTTGCCGAAGTTTGACAATACCAAAAGGGCGCCATACGAACCAAGTTGAGAGGAGCGTTCATTCATGCCCTGTTAGCCCGGAGAGAGCAGAGGGAATCCTTGACTCTTCGGCGGGAAACTGCGCGCCCGCTTGAGCCAACCGCACCGCAATAGCCCAACCGACAATGTTGTCGATTCGAATGATCAATGAAGGCGGCACGGTCAACAATCGTAGGCACGATGTGCTCCGTCAAATTCGAATCGTCGAAAGCTCCTACGGACTATGCGAGCCACGGATGGATCACGCTCCTCCCAAATGGGAGCCGGAACAGTAAATGCACGACTCGGAGTGATGACAGCCGGGACGGGCGTTTCACGCCGACATTGGTACCGAAGGATCGGGTCCTACGGTCGTATTGCCGTCTCCCGAATTGCAATCGACGCTCTGTTGCACCGAGATTTCGACCAGAAAAGACCCGCGCGATTCGACGCAGAGTGAGTGACCGGCAGTGCCGGCGTGCATAGGCGCCTCATGCATCGTCGCCTAATTCAATCGGGCTCTGCGCAGCAACGGCGGGTTAACGACGCAAGCCCATCACGGCATCCAGGAGCACTTTCGACGCGGTATCAATGCTGTTGCGGGGTGCGACGAGATCGCTCTTATCGTGGGCATCCACGGATTGCATAAGGCCGTTGAGCAACGCATTATTGCCCGGTTGACAGATGCGTTAGATGTCGAAGACCTTCCGAGCCTTCCGAAATGGATTCTGAAAACCGTCGAGCGTGGCGAAGTCGAAAAGGCAATTAAGATTGTTGATTTTCTAAACAAAGCAGACGGCTCGCCCTGGAAGAGCAAGATTCTGATGGCAAACTCTGATGGAGATGGCGCCACCATCAACCAGCGGTCATTCGTTAAAGCCATCGTCAAATATGTACTCACCGCCAATAATCCCTTATCGAGCTTCAACGACTTCGAAAAGGAAAAGAAAATCTTTCTGAACTACTGGAAAGCTATTGCTACACAGCTAGATGATGGCAGTGCATCGGTCCTTTACAAGTACAATGGCGTCGAACTCTTCTGTAAATTTTCAATACCATTTTTCATGAAGCTTTTGGATCGAGGCAGCTTCACAGTATCGACCATGGAAAAGCTGCTTGGGGATTGCTTCGAGAATGTCGAAGGCGACTACGCTGGGGTTGGCCATCCTGATTGGTGGTCAAAAGGTAGCAAAGCCAGCTTTCTCAACGCCGGTGCCATCAATGTAGTTTCGCAGGAGATGTCGAAAGCTCTCCACAAAGTATCTATGAACACGGCCGCACAAATTGAACTATGAATATTGCCCTGCTGACTCCCCCACCAACCCAGCGAGTGACGTTCAAGAGAAGTCACGAACGCTCTGTTCCGGACGCGCCAGGCTGTTACGTCTTGGCCACTTTTTCAGGCGAGGTCTTGTACGTCGGCTTAACGGACAACCTTCGGCGACGTATGGATCAACATCTAGATAATCCCGAAAAAACCGCGGAAACCAAGCTGGGACGCGCCGTGTTCTTTCATTTTCTTACCACCGAAGACACCTTCAAAGTCGAAAGAACGTGGATGAATATCCACATCCAGCACGAAGGTGCTTGGCCAGTCTTGAACAAGATTTACTCGCCAACTTCAACCTGAACTGATCTTAGCGTAATCAGCCATCGGTGCGTGTCAGGGCCCTCCTATTTAGAGGATCGGAGGAGTCACTTGATCAAGACAGTGAACGAAGAAACTAAGGGAGCGAGAGACGCCATGAAAATCCCTCAAGTCAAGCGAAGCATGTCAAGCCTCGCCGAGCCGCTCGTTGGAAACGAATTTGGAACACGGCCGAAAAGCGCCTATGATTTTCGAGCTGCCGGGAATGCGAGATGACGAACGAGGCCGACACTTGCCGAAAGTTCGTTGTGCCTAAGCTGCAGTCAGCTGGTTGGGACGACGACCCTCATTCCATTGCTGAGCAGCGCACCATCACCGATGGCCGAGTTATTCCGGTCGGCAAAGGTTTTGTTCGTAAGCCACCGAAGCGAGTAGACTATCTGTTGCGCTACACGCGCGACTTCCCGCTAGCCGTGGTTGAGGCCAAGGCGAGCTTCAAATCCGCGACTGATGCTGTGCAGCAGGCCCGCGTTTATGCTGAGATTTTGGACCTAAAGTATGCCTATGCCACTAACGGGATTGAAATCATCGAGATCGACTACTTCACGGGGCAAGAAAAGCGCGTCACGGATTTTCCCAAACCCGAAGACCTCTGGCAACGTTATCAGGCTGGCAGCGGTATCAACACGCCCGAACGCCTGGATCACCTGATCGCCCCTTACAACATGATCGGCGGCAAGCCGCCACGGTATTATCAGCAAATCGCGATTAACCGGACTGTTGAATCCATCCTTTCCGGAAAGCAACGCTTGCTTCTCACAATGGCGACAGGCACAGGCAAGACCATCGTTGCCTTTCAGATTTGCTGGAAGCTCTGGTCAAGCCGCTGGAACAGAACCGGAGAGCATCGCAAGCCACGCATTCTCTTTCTCGCGGATCGCAATATCCTCGTCGATGACCCGAAGGACAAAACGTTCAGCCCGTTCGGCGACGCCCGCCATAAAATCGAATCGGGCGAGATCATCAAAAGCCGCGAAATGTATTTTGCCATCTACCAGGCGCTTGCGGAGGATGAGCGCCGCGCCGGACTTTTCCGCGACTATCCCGCAGACTTTTTCGATCTCATCATTGTCGATGAATGTCATCGGGGAAGCTCGCGGGACGACAGTTCATGGCGCGTCATCCTTGGGCACTTCAAACCTGCCTATCAGCTTGGCATGACGGCCACGCCGCTACTTGCGTTCGCTCTCAAGCTCGAATGGCGATAACCGCCGTGACGTGATCGCCACGGTGTTTAAAGGCGTCGATAACCGCATGAAGAGCGGCTATTTGTTGCGCGACATCGTCAACAAGGTTGACGGGATTCACTTCACGTCATCCGAGGAGCTTCATACCCTTGGCGCGCTCTATGAAACCATGCTCCGCGAGATGCGCGATGCGGCGGGAGACTCTGGTGAGTTCTATACGCCGCGCGCCGTCGTGCGTTTCATGGTGGAAGTCACCGACCCGCGCCTTGGCGAGATCGTACTCGATCCCGCAAGCGGCACGGGTGGGTTCTTGGTGGAGGCATACAACTACTTTGAAAATCAGGTAAAGACCGTCGCCGACCGCAGACGCCTACAAGGCAACAGCCTCACCGGCTGCGAAGCCAAGTCTCTGCCTTATCTGCTTTGCCAGATGAATCTTCTACTGCACGGACTGGATGCGCCGCAGATCGACCCTGGCAATGCCCTGCGCTTCAAGCTCTCCGAAATCGGCGAGAAAGAGCGCGTCGATGTAATCCTCACCAATCCACCTTTTGGTGGCGAGGAAGAAAAAGGCATTCAGAGCAACTTCCCTGGAGACCGCCAAACAGCGGAGACCGCGCTGCTATTCCTACAACTCATCATGCGCAAGCTCAAACGCCAGCCGACCTCCGCCGGTCGCCCGGCACGCGCCGCCGTCGTCGTACCGAATGAGACGCTATTTGGAGATGGTGTCTGTGCGCGGATCAAGGAAGAGCTTCTGAAAGACTTCAACCTTCACACCATAGTGCGGCTGCCAAATGGCGTGTTCGCGCCCTACACCAGCATCCCGACGAACATTTTGTTTTTCGACCGCTCGGGTCCGACGAAGGATGTTTGGTATTACGAACAGCCCTTGCCCGAAGGTCGCAAGAACTACAGTAAGACCCTGCCCATGCAGTTCGACGAGTTCAAGAACTGCACGGCATGGTGGATGAAGCGGCAGGAAAATAATCAAGCGTGGAAAGTGTCGGCCAAAGAAGTGCTGCACGCTGGCTGCAATCTCGACCGCAAGAACCCGCGCGCCAAGGTGGATTTTGAGCACTTGCCGCCGGATCAGCTCGCCGACGACATACTCCAGAAGGAGCTGCGGATCGCCGACCTGATGCAGGAAATCAAAGCGGCATTGGGGGCGAACGCATGAGTGCGGCTTGGCCAACCATAGCTCTCGGCGATTTGCTTCTTCGTTCTGCGCAGACAATCCTACTCGACCCAGAAGAAACATATAGGGAAGTGACAGTCCGTATGAACGGTAAGGGCGTCATTGAGCGACGCCAAGTTCAAGGAATAGAGATAGCGTCAGACCGTCGTTACCTAGCCAAGTCCGGGCACTTTATTATTTCACGTATTGACGCGCGCAACGGTGCAAGTGGAATCGTCCCGGACGAATTGGATGGCGCTGTCGTTACTAACGACTTTCCGTTATTCGACGTAGCCAAGGACCGCTTGGATGTCGCATTTCTCGGCTGGATGTCAAAGACAGCATCGTTTGTTGAGTTGTGCAAACGAGCGAGCGAGGGCACCACAAATTGCGTCAGGCTTTCAGAGGATCGCTTCAATGCCCTGAAAATCCCTCTTCCGCCGCTCGACGAACAGCGCATCATTGTCGCGCGCATTGAGGAGCTTGCGGCGAAGGTGGCGGGTGCGCGCACATACAGGCGTAATGCGGATTCTGAAACGCAGATCATATGGCAGCGTAGCGCGCGCGAGCGCCTGCTTACTCTCTTGAAAGCAGCGCCCAACCGTACACTTGGTGAATTGGTGGAGCTTCGTGGTGGTGGCACACCAAGCAAGCACGAACCTCGCTTCTGGCAAGGGAATATACCTTGGATTAGCCCCAAGGACATGAAGCGGCGAGAGCTGTCCGATGCCATCGACCACATCAGCGAAGAGGCGACTCTAGAGAGTCCTGCAAAGCTACTCCAGCCTGGTGCGGTCTTGGTGGTAGTTCGCGGCATGATCCTCGCGCACACCTTTCCTGTTGCGGTGCTCCGTGCGCCAGCGGCTATAAATCAGGATATGAAGGCGCTTATTCCTTGTGCCGATCTTGACGCATCGTATCTCTCTTCGGTGCTGTGGGCTCTTAATCCCGATGTTCTTGAGTTGGTAGATAGGTCAACACATGACACGCGCAAACTGCTAACCGAGAAATTGGCAGCGTTTCCCATCCCCGTCCCGCCGCTGAGCGAACAACGACGGGTCATCACCGAACTCGATGCCCTGCAAGCCAAGGTCGATGCGGTAAAGGCGCTCCAAGCGGAAACCGCTGCCCAACTGGACGCCTTGCTCCCCGCCATTCTCGACAGGGCGTTCAAGGGGCAATTGGCATGACATTCTTCGCCATCAGGGGAAGCCGACAGCTAACGCGTCTGTCAGAAGACACTCCAGCGCAGTGGGTCGCTCTCCAGAGAGTCTGGGGTCTGACGAGCCTTTGTCGATCATAAACGGCCGTCGATTTCTCAGCCGTCACTGATCATTGTCCCTGTTTTTCTCGGGTCCCTGGGTTCTGTTTGCTTTTTCAAAGCGCCGCCAAACGAATTTCCTTCACTCACATTCAGCTGTCGAGAGTTCGTAAAACAGCCGTTCTTCGAACAGTCACCCCGCAAAACGAGCATAAAACATGGCCAAATCCGCCTCTAGAACCGCCTTGCCAACCATCAAAAAACGAACAGTTGTCACGCCGCTTCGGCGAAAAAACGCCGATCTCCGAACGCGCGAGTATCTGACTGACGACGAAGTGCAGCGTCTTACCGCGGCTGCCAAGGCCAATCGCCACGGCCATCGTGACGCGACCATGATCCTCTTGGCCTACCGGCATGGCCTTCGTGCCTCCGAGCTAACCGATCTTCGCTGGGATCAGGTCGACTTCACTTCGGCTTCGCTGCATGTACGACGGGTCAAGCAAGGCACGCCTAGCACGCATCCGATCATGGGTGACGAGTTGCGCGGACTTCGCAGGCTTCGGCGCGAACAAGAGCCCAGGTCTCCGTTCGTGTTCACGTCGGAGCGCGGTTCGCCGTTCACTCCGGCGGGCTTTGCTCGAATGGTAGAGCGTGCCGGTGTACAGGCCCAGCTCGGCTTCAAGGCTCACCCGCACATGCTGCGACACGCTTGCGGTTTCGCTCTCGCCAACAAGGGCCACGACACACGCGCGCTACAAGCCTACTTGGGACACAAAAACATTCAACACACCGTTCGCTATACTGAATTATCCCCTGCTCGCTTCAGGGACTTTTGGCGGCGCTAAAGCAAGCGCACCAGCGGCTCTTAGAAAACGGTCGGCACCCCGCGCGATCTTGGTCCGCTCTGGTCCGAAAGCGGACTCGCGGCGAGTGCGACAGAAGTCGGTTAAGGGCCAAGCGGACCATCCCGACAGTTTGATCATTTCGTCTGCCCGGCCAAAAAAGTGTCCTGCCCCTAACGAACGCGCCGTTTTCAGGTTAATGACCAATTCGAACCTCGTCGGCGTTCCACCGGGATGTTGTTCGGCTTCTCGCCAGCTCCCGCGGCGTCATCGCCTGGCTAAGGGCTCTTTGGTGCCTGATCCTGACCACCCTCATCGCTGCCGCCAGCGACCGCTCACCGCTTAATTCGGTTTCTTAACGGACGACTGCCAAGTCCACGTTAGGTCCGCTTATCCTCCGATAGCGACCGAACAGCGGACATCGTGGGAGGTCTCGAATGGGCCAACAGCGGAAATGGACGCTGTTATTCCGATATGGTCAGGAGTGAGCCTCACGACGATTGGTGCTTGGGCAGCCGCGCATCGCATCGGGCTCGCGCCTCTCATTCCGGCAGTCCAGCCTGTCGGAGCGCGCCGTTCATCCTCTCGATGTAGTCGGGCGCGAAGCAGTACATGCGATAGACTGCATCAGCCTCGCGGATCGTGAAATCGGGCCGTAACTTTAGAAGCTTTGCGACCTGCGTCTTGGCATCGTCGAGCCGACCGAGCAACGGCAACGTATAGGCTTGGTCGAGATGGCTGAGCCAAAAGCCCTCGATGTAGGCGTGCCGGAAATCCTCGAGTGCCTGTTGATATTCGCCTCTCCACCAGTGGCGTTTCGCGGGCCCGAACCACCAGTTGAACGAGGCGTTGGGGCCTGCCAGCCGAATGGCCTTTTCGGCCAATGCAGCCCCCTCATCCCAATCTCCCATGTAGGCCAGATTGATGCCTAGAAATCCATTAGTGACCGGATCATTCGGATTGAGTGCGAGAGCCTTTTGCACTTCTTGTCTGTACAGATCGACTTGACACTTCGTACCAATCGCCGCCGCAAAAACCCGGCGCACGGTCGCATCATCAGGCGCAAGCTCAACGGCCCGCGTCGCGGCACGTATCATTTCTTCGTTCAGATACAAACGCTTGTCGGCATGTTGAACAAGGTCGGGCGCCAAGCCGAACGCAATAAATCTCTGGGCGGTGAGAACGCTGGAGAGCCCTGCCCATGCGAGCGCGTTGTTCGGCTCGGTCTCCGTAAGTCGCTTCGAGCACGCCAGTGCCTTGAGACCTGCTGACGGTGACCCGATGACACCCCCCACCCGCGACTGAATGATACATTCGTAAGGGCTCAGGTCAGCAACCGACTTACTCTGAATTTTCTTGTATTCCGCAGTGTCAATTGCGCCGCCGATTTGAGCAGCGGCGGCGTCGCCGATTTCATACGCGCCCGTCCCCGTCTGTATGTCCTCTCTGTTTGCATCGAAAGATTTCGACCAGATTTCCGCGCCAGAGCGCAGGTCCGCAACCTGTACATTCGCACGAGCGCCTTCACCTAGCGGGCGAACCTCGCCGGTTACCAAATAATCGACCCCAGTCTGTCGCGCTGTGCCAACCGCATCGCTCTGCTTTTCAAAATTAGGCGCAGTCCCGCGCGGCATCACCCGCAGTAAGCTAAACCTGCCAAGAGAGGACACGAGTTGTTGGGTCATCACGTCAGCGATTGGATCGAGCGCCGTCGCTTTGGCGGGGTTCGAGACAGTCAGGACTGCAACGGAGGGGCCCTTGGAAACGATCAAGGCGGCCACCGCCGGAGGTTTTGCAGCGTTGCCGCTCACGTGACTCTGCACGATGTCCCAAGTACGCCAGTAACCGGCTAGGCCGCCAACGACAGCACCAACCGCAGCGACCGACGCGACAACAGCGCCGAGTTTCCTAAGGCGATGACGCGCGCGAGCGGAGAACGATCCGATCTTGCCATCGTTCAACTTCGGGGCGTCATGTACGGGCGTATCTGCGCCGTCCATCCTGCCTGCCCTCGAGGATAGCGTTCGCGACGCTATAATGGAACCGCAGAACTGTCCAGATAGCAGAACTGTCCAGATAAGAGGGTCGATGGCGGTGGAAGGACCTACTTGATCGTTTTGCCGGGCTTTTTCAGGAGAGATTTTTCTGCCACCGATTGCAGGGCCAGGGAATGGGCTCCAGCCGAAATGATCTACACGGGACGCTGCGGCCTCCGTGAGGGCCATGTCGGATCATCCGTTGGCGGACTCAAAGTCTGCTGTGGGTCGATTCTGTTGAAAAAGTCGAAAGTACTGCCAATGCAAAATTCTCACAAAAGCTTGCTCGCCACTGACTTCGCCTGAGAACACGTTCTTCAAGCGAAGAGGAAGGTCGCTGAAAGATTTTGTTCAGGTTGATGTGGTCCGTCGTGTCTGACAGCGCAGAACGCACCAGCGGCCCTTAAAAAATTGGACGCGACGGCGGCGAGGACTTTTTCAACAGAATCGGTCAAACTCGGAAGTCGCGCTCGGTCACTGCGGCGTCCGCTGTCCCCCCGAACAACGGACGTCGACAGGCCAATGAAGCTCCAAAGTCGCCAATAGGTACCCTTGGGAGATTTGAGGGGCCAACGGGACCGAGTTAACGCGCGGTCCGATCAGCAGAGGGACGCGTGAACCGGCGCAACGATGGGCGATCAGGTCTTTACTTTGTCAGTGCTTACCACCGCGCGGAGCGTCGCTGGCTTATTTGCTTCGGGGCTCGGCGCATCGACAACCAAACTGTCAAACTCCATTCCGGGAGGAGATTTGATAACAGGCTCCTTCGGTAAGCTGTCGGCAGGCTCGTACCACGGCGCTTTCTCAATCGCTCCGCCCTCAAGGGCTTGAGCCATCAACTTTCCAATTTCTGGCCCAGTCAGCGGCACAAGGCTGCCGTCCTCGTTCTTGTAAAGCTGCGGACAAAAGTAGAGCGCGTGTATTCGTGGATCATATCCATCTATGACCAGAAAATGCTCCGGCTTGCCGAACAGCCTACGCCTTTTGACCAGCTTTCGCTCCTGAGTGGTCAGAGCTACCCGAAGCTTGTCACGTTGATGGCCAACGATGGTGGCCGCTTCCAGTAGAACCAGCCAATCTCTTGTACTGGCGTTGTCCGCATGGATGGGAACCAACGTGCCACGATGTCTGTCAAAGATGCTCATGAACTCAAACCTACCAAGTCAGACTGTCAGTCCAACCTGACGCAGGCGCTCCCGAAGGTCAACTCGCGCCCTTGAGCTTGCACGAGGTAGTGCAGGTCGTGGTGGTGCCGCTCATGCAAGTCTTACAGACATCGACGCACTGGTTGAGATTGGGCGCGTTGTACGCCCCGAAGTGCTGTGCGATGCACACTTCCGTTGACCATCGGTGTACTCAGGCTCCTTAGAGCACCCAGCTATCGCGGTGGTGAGCACGATAAGGAAGCCGTAGGTGCGAAGGATACCGTGGTGGCTGATAGGTGGCCTCAGGGTTGCCCGCGTTAACATACGAGATGAGCTACGGGTCTACCCGCAAGACTGACCAACCGCAGGGCTGAAAGCATCGGGGTCTGGCAGAGGCCGTATTCCTACGGCCTGCGGCGTTAACGGTGCTTTCCATAGGTTGGTCGATAAAATGGCCCTTCACACCAAAGAAAAGTCCGTCCCTTGACGCCACAAATTTGCCCAACCTGCGGTGTCGAGCGCAAGCTCACGGGCATCGCTCCAATTGCGGAGCACTATCAGCTTCGCTGGTTTGCCTGCTCGATCTGCAAGAGCGTGGTAAATCTTGTTGCTCACGAAAGTGAGCGCGTTCCCGTCTATGGCGTTCCGGTCGAGGCCCAGCTACCCTCGTGAAGGGTATTCTTGCCACCGTAAGTCCCGCCGCCACGCTGTTATGATCCAGCGCTAGCTAACGTCCGTCTGAACTATATCGCGCCGCCGTCCAACGGCTCGGCGACCTGCGGAATTCGGCGCGTGGGACCCAGAATCCATCGTTGCTCTTTCGGCCAACAGTTGTTTCTCTGCTTGGTACCAAAAGGCATCCAACTTCGTTCTGGGCTCACCAGCGGCCTTCCAAAGCTTATATGCCCGTGTCCGGATGTTCTCCTCAGTCAAGGTGCGCATGGTTCCACTCCCAAATTTCGGGTTTGGTAAGACAACACCCCCGGGTGAGACCTCGTTCCCAGCCGAGTCGCCTTTCAACACCCCCACTCAATGCGTCTTCAGGTTCAATCGCACCCCAAGATTTTGATTATTTGCACGATCTCCCCGTTCCGGTTGGATCGTCGGCATGGGCGCTAATCCCGCGAATACCTATTCGGAGTATCGGTCCGCGCCGCCGCCGAGCGCGCCGCCAGGCAGACCGGCTGGCCTGACCACCGATGAGGAGCGCGACGTTTGGATGCGCGCGCCGTGGGATGAGGCCAAAGCGTTGCGGCGGCCCCTGCCCAACGCCGTGCTCGTGATCCGAGGCGAAGCAAAGGAGGATGTAGTGGTGTCGGCCGTATGATTCGCCCAGATGCGGTAGTGTTGCTGACCAATTGAAGTGCCTGCCCGACATTCTCCATGGTAAGCGTGTAGCCGAAGCCGTTCAGGCTCTGAAGTTCCACGGCATGAGGGCATCGATCTGAGTGATCGGCCACCGGTTCGCGATGCGCTCGAGCGTTTGCGTGAGCCAGGCGAGTGGATCGACGTCGTTCATTTTGGCGGTCTGCAGAAGCGTAGCGATGGTCGCCCAGGAGCGGCCGCCACCATGGCTACCCGCGAAGAGCGCATTTTTTCTTGTGATTGCCTGGGGTCTGATGGTCCGCTCGACGATATTGGAGTCGATCTCGATACGACCGTCGCTCAGAAAGCGCTCGAGTGCGGCGCGTCTGGATGTGGCATAGCGGATCGCCTCGGCGAGCTTGGATTTGCCGGACAGACGCGGCAGCTCCTTCTCCCACAGATCGAACAGCGCCGCAACGATGGGGGCGGACCTTTGCTGGCGCGCATTCAGCCGCGTCTCAGGATCCTGGCCGCGGATATCGGTCTCGATCTCCCACAGCTCGACCATGGTGGTGACGGTCTGTGTCGCCAGGCGCGAGCTCTCGTTGACGTGAAGCTCGTAGAACCGTCTCCTGACGTGGGCAAAGCACGCTGCAAGCCGCACTCCCTCGTTGGCGCCCGCCGACCTGGCGAGCCGATTATAGGCGGCATAGCCATCGACCTGGAGGATGCCAGCAAAGCCTGCCAGATGGCGCTCGACGCATTCGCCGCCACGGCTGTCCTCGAAGCGATAAGCGACCATCGGTGGACCGATGCCGCCAAACGGCCGGTCGTCACGGGCATAAGCCCACAGCCAGGCCTTTTGCGTCTTGCCGGATCCGGGAGCGAGCGTTGGCAGGGTCGTCTCATCGGCGAAGATCCGTTCGCCTTGCTTGACCTTTTCCAGCACATAGTCGGCCAGCGGCTGCAATTCGAAGCCGACCTTGCCCATCCACTGCGCCATCAACGAGCGGTCCAGCTCGACCCGATCGCGGGCGTAGATCGCTTCCTGCCGGTAAAGCGGCAGCCCGTCCGCATATTTGGAGACGGCAATCTGGGCCAGAAGCGCTTCAGTCGGAAGGCCGCTCTCGATCAAATGGGCAGGCGCTGGCGCCTGTACCACGCCGTCGCGGTTGCGATAGGCGTATTTCGGGCGGCGCGTGACGATCACGCGGAACTTCGCCGGCGTCACATCCAGCCGCTTCGACACGTCCTCGCCGATCAGCACCTTCTCCAGCCCCTCGCACCCGGCAGGAACCTCCGGCTCGATGACGATCTCCACCCGCTCCAGATGCGCCCCGAACTCCTTGCGCGGCCGCGGCACGCGTTTCGGCATGTCCTTGCCGCCAGCCTTGGCCAGTTCGGCTTCAACCGCCGACACGCCGGTCTCAATCTCCTCGAACACGAAGGCGATCTGCTCCGTGCTCAGCTTGTCGCTGCGCAAGCGTTCCGAGCGCGTGCCGTAAAGCGTGCGCTCCAGCATTTTGACGATCGCCGTCAGCTCCACGATCCGCGCATCGGCGGCCTTGTTGATCGCCGTAAGATCGGTGTTTGCAGCGGCAATGCGGCTGTTCTCGGCCTCGATCGCCGCCCGCTCTTCCGCCAAGGCGACGATCAGCGCGTGGGCTTCGGCAAGCGTCGTCGGGAGCTCTGTAACGGGCGTCGTCATCGTCGCCATCACAGCAGAGTCGCCGCCACTCTTCCAAACTTTTCAGCACCCTGATTCAATTCGCCGCAGCTTGTCAGCCTACCGTTTCTGGGCGCTTCACAACCACCGGACGCACCTTCGTCCAGTCCAGCCCGTCAATCAGCGCGAGCAACTGCGCATGGTTCAGCTGCACCCGGGTCGGCGCAATCCTCGGCCAGCAGAACTTTGACTCCTCGAGAGTCTTGGCAAACAGGCATACCCCGCTGCCGTCCCACCAAACCGCCTTGATCCGATCCGCCCTTTTCGAACGGAACACGTACAGTGCTCCGCTGAAGGGGTCGGCCCCACCATCTCGAACCAGCGCCATCAAACCCGTGGCACCCTTGCGGAAGTCGACCGGCGTGCTGGCCACGTAAACCTGAACACCCGCCGGGATCATGCCTGCCGAACCGCCCGGATCACAGCAGCAAGCCGCCCCGCCTCCACATCTCCACCAACGCGCACCACGACATCGCCGATGACGATTTCCACCATCTCCCCCGCCATGGTCTCAAAGCGCGCGAACTTAACCGCTCGGTCTCGCGCCCCAGAGAGCGGCGCCACCATTCCCGAGGCCAGCGCCTTGCGTCGCCACGCAAACAACTGCGATGGATCGATCCCATGACAGCGCGCTATCGCCGACACGTTCGCCCCCGGCGCAAACGTTTCCCCGACGATGCGATCCTTCTCCTCCCGCGACCAGGTGCGGTAGCTCCGCCCGGGACTCACCGAAAGCCGCTCGGCCGCCGCTGTGATAACTTCGAAATTCTTGGTATCAGACATATGTTCGCTCTCATGAACTCCTGGGACAAATCACCAGGAGATTCTCTGACAATCGAACATCATCCGCTACGTGGGATGACCTACACGCTTACTCTCCATGCGGTGTGTTGGTGTAAAGTCGTCGTGGTTTAACCCGCCTGCGTGTGGAGAATTGCAATGCGACGGCCAATGATCATTGTTGCTCTAACCATTGTCGGACTAACAACACCAGCTTCAGCAGAAGATGCCATCCCCGCTGGCGCAAAAGCGGCCTGCGAAAACTTCAGCGTATTGGGGGCGACGGGGGACGCGGCAAAGCTCGCAGAGGGCTTCTACAGCGAGAGGGCTATGTTCATCGGTCCCGCACCAGTCGCAGGTATAATCATTGGTCGTGAAGCCATTCAGAAGAACTATGCAGGAGGATTTAAGACGTTCAAGGCTATTTCCGGCACGTGTGAAAACTTCGTGCTGCTTAATGCTACTACCGTGGCGGCAAGCGGCCATTGGATGATGACTCCGATTGACCCTAACGGACGTATCATCAAAGGGAGCTACGGGATCACCGTACGCATACGACGAAGACCGCCAGATTGACGCATGCGCGCGGGCATGGCGAGCTCTATGATGGCGTTGCGCGAAGGTCAGGCGGCCTGCTGATCGGCAGGCTTGTCGGCTTGGCGCAGGAGCTTCCATTCCCAGGGCAGCAGTTCGTGCAGACGCGATGCGGGAAGATCTGCGATACGGGCGAGGACGTCGGCGAGCCAGGCCTTGGGATCGACGTCGTTGAGGCGACAGGTCGTGATCATCGTCAGCATGATGGCGGCACGGTCAGCACCCCGCCGGCTGCCAGCGAAGGTCCAGTTGCGCCTTCCCAAGGCGATGCCTCTCAATGCGCGCTCAGCGCAATTGTTGGTTGCTGATTCCGCTCGATGTCGCCCACCATTCCGGAATGATGTCGCCCACCGTTCCGATTTGATCTCGCCCGCCATTCCGAGATGATCTCGCCCACCATTCCGGGATGATGTCGCCCGGGGGTGACGAGGCCTCTTCTGGCTCCGCTACGGTCCCGCCTTTCGGCTTTGCGAAGGGGACCTGGATGCCGACGGAGAGGTTTGCGATGCGCCATGTGCGCGATGTGATCAGATTGAAGTCGGCCGGGATGCCGACCCGTGAGATTGCGCGGCGGTTGGGAACGGCGCCGTCGACGGTGCGTTTGACGATCCGCCGGTTCGAGGCGGCGGGCTTGACCTGGCCGTTGAGCGATGACCTGACGGATCCTGTCCTGGAGGCCCGGCTGTTCGCGGGGGGCGGCGCCGGTTCTGGCACCCGGCGGGGCCATCGCCGGCAATCCGAGCCGGACTGGGCGGCGGTGCACCGCGAGCTGCGGCGCAAGCACGTGACGCTGTCGATCCTGTGGGAGGAGTACATCGCGGGCGAACCCGGCGGGTATCGCTATTCGCGTTTCTGCGAACTCTACCGCACCTGGGAAGGCCGGCTGTCGGTCACGATGCGCCAGTCGCATGCAGCCGGCGACAAGCTGTTCGTCGACTATGCCGGCGACGGCGTGCCGGTCGTGATCGACCGGCTGACCGGCGAGCGGCGCACCGCGCAAATTTTCGTCGCGGTGCTCGGCGCATCGAGCTTCACCTACGCGCAGGCGACCTGGACGCAGGGGCTCGCCGACTGGATCGGCGGCCACGTCGGCGCCTTCGAGGCGATCGGTGGCGTGCCGGCGCTGCTGGTGCCGGACAACACCAAAACCGCAGTGATCAAGGCCTGCCTCTACGATCCGCAGATCAACCGCAGCTACGCCGACATGGCGGCGCATTACGGCATCGCCATTCTGCCGGCCAGACCGCGACGGCCGAGGGACAAGGCGAAGGTCGAGCAGGCGGTCCTCATGGTCGAGCGCTGGCTGCTTGGGCGGCTGCGCCACCGCATCTTCCACAGCCTCGCCGAGGTCAACGCGGCGATCGCCGAACTGCTCATACGGCTCAACGAGGAGCGGCCGATCCGACGGCTCGGCATCACCCGCCGCAAGCTGTTGGAGGAGATCGACCGGCCCGCGCTAAAGGCCTTGCCGCAGAGCCCTTACGTGTTCGCCGAGTGGCGGATCTGCCGGGTCAGCATCGATTATCACGTCGAGGTCGAGGCGCATTACTACAGCGTTCCGCATCGCTTCGTCCGCGTCGAGGTCGAGGTTCGCTTCACCGCCCGCACCGTCGAGATTTTCCACAAGGGCGAGCGGATCGCCGCGCATCAGCGCATGAGCGGCAACCACAAGCATACGACCGTGCCGGAGCACATGGCCTCCAGTCATCGGCGCTACGCCGGCTGGACCATCGAGCGTATCCGCAAGGACGCAGCCTCGATCGGGCCGGCCACCGCCGCGCTCTGCGACCTGATCCTCGACGAGCGCGCGCATCCGGAACAGGGTTTCCGCGCCTGTCTCGGCATCATCCGGCTTGCCCGATCCTACGGGCACGAGCGGCTCGATGCCGCCGCCGCGCGGGCGATCGACATCGGCGCACGCACCTACGGCTCGGTCAAGTCGATCCTCGCCAACAATCTCGATCGGCGTCCTTCACCCAAGCGCTCCGCGGACGACGCGCCGATCCTTCATCCCAACATCCGCGGGCCGCGCTACTACAACTAGGAGATCACGTCTTGCTCAATCATCCGACTCTCGATCAACTCCACACGCTCGGCCTTCACGGCATGGCCAAGGCCTTTGCCGACATCGAAGCCGGCGGCGAGGCCGCAAGCCTCGGCCACGCCGAATGGCTTGCCCTCCTGCTCGAACGCGAAGCGTCATTGCGGCGCGACAAGCGACTGTCGAAGCGGCTGCAATACGCCAAGCTGCGCCAGCAGGCCTGCATCGAGGACATCGACTATCGCACCCCGCGCGGCCTCGACCGCAGTCTCTTGACGATGCTGGTCGAAGGCGGATGGATCGACGACCACGTCAACCTTTTGATCTGCGGGCCCTCCGGCGTCGGCAAGAGCTGGCTCGCCTCGGCGCTCGGCAACAAGGCCTGCCGCGACAATCGCTCTGTGCTCTATCAGCGCGCACCCCGGCTGTTCACCGATCTCGCTTTGGCGCGCGGCGACGGCCGCCACTCCCGTCTGCTGCGGGCGCTTGGCCGCGTCGATCTGCTCATCCTCGACGACTGGGGCCTCGAACCGCTCGATGCCACGGCCCGCCACGACCTCCTGGAGATCCTCGAGGACCGCTACGGTCGCCGCTCCACCATCGTCACCAGCCAGCTCCCGGTGGATCAATGGCACGCGCTGATCGGCGACCCCACTTACGCCGACGCCGTCCTCGACCGCCTGGTCCACAACGCCCACCGCATCGACCTCAACGGCGAGAGCATGCGGCGAACCCGCAAACCCGGCCGGAAGGCCTGAACCCGTGGCGCTGTGGACATGCCGCTGCGCTTGGACAACGCGAAGTGCGTTGCCCACATGCCCACAGCAGATGCAGCAACAGACAACGAAGACTTCAAGCCGTGATTCAAGGTTGACCTCGCGGCTTCGCCGATGCCAGAAACCAGACAGCCAGAACGCCTCGCGCCCCGGGCGACATCAAATTGGAATAGTGGGCGAGATCATCTCGGAATCCTGGGCGAGATCAAATCGGTACACCCGGGCGAGATCATCGGAATCTGCAGTTGGTCAAGCAGATCCTGCCATCGTCGAGGAAGCGGGCGAAGTCGTCCCAGCGCCTGAGCATGTAATTCATCGGCTTCAGGACCTCGGAGGAGCGCGAGAGCGTTTCGCGCTCACGCAGCAACCAGGCGTGCATGTCCTCGAGAAGCGGCTTGCTCTTCTCCTGGCGCACGGCACGCCGCTCGTCGGCGCTACGGCCATTGATGGCGCGTTCGAGCTCGAACAGCGCGTCGAGGCGCCTGACCGCCTCCAGCGCGATCGGGGAGACCGGTTTGCCCTTGTTACCTTCCCGAGCATTTTTCTCGATGTCGGCCAGCTCGAAGAAGCCCCGCCGCGCATGGGCCAGGCAAAACGCCGGTGTGATCGGCAGCACCTTCTTGCGCGGGTCGAACAACGGCTCAAAACCATTGTAGCAATCGGCTTGCAGGATGCCGGCGAAGGCGGCCAGATGCTTCTGCGGGTGCTCACCTCGCCGGTCGCTCGAGGCGTAATAGACCGCCGCCGGCGGCGCAGGCCCGGCAAAGGGCCGGTCATCCCGCACATAAGTCCAGATCCGACCGGTCGTGCACTTGCTTTTGGCCAGGATGCGGATGGTGGTGTCGTCGCCATGAAGGCGCTCGGCAGCGAGCACATGGCGTTCGATCAAGTGGAAGAGCGGCATGACGGCGAAGGTCCCGTGGCCGACCTGGTCGGCCAGCGTCGACAACGGCAGGTCGATCCCCTCGGCCTTAAAGCGCGCACTCTGGCGGTTGAGCGGGATATGCATGCCGAACTTGTCGAACAGGATCGTCGCCAACAACTGCGGGCCGATGAAGCCGCGCGGCGTGGCATGGAACGGCGCCGGCGGCTGGCTGATCTTCTCGCAATCGCGGCAGGTGAACTTCTCGCGCACCGTCTCGATGACCTTGAAGCGACGCGGGATCTCCTCCAACGTCTTGGTCACATCCTCGCCGATCTTCGCCAGCCGCGATCCGCCGCAGCAGGCGCAGCTCGTCGGAGCCTCGATGACGACGCGCTCGTGTTCGATGTCATCCGGCCATGGCTTGCGCACCGGCCGCTTGCGCATGAAGGGGCGGACGTTCTGCGTCTTCGCCGCCGCGGCCTGTGCGGCAAGCTCATCCTGGCTCGCCGTGGTGACGAGTTCTTCGAGCTCCAACTCCAGCTGCTCGAGCAGCCGTGCCGTGCGCTCGGAGCGCTGCCCGTACAGTTCGCGTTTGAGCTTCTCGATCCGCAGCTCGAGATGCGCGATCAGCGCCTCGTTGTCCGACAGCTCTGCCCGCGCGCTGGCAGCCACCGCTTCGGCTTGCAGCCGCGCCTCACGCTCGGCCTGCAGTGCCGCCAGGGCACTCACAAGGTCCGAAGGAAGATCGTCCGGCTTCGATATCATGAAGCCATTGAATCAGATCAAGCAGCAGATGCAAACCGTAAAAGCGGCTATCCGACCCGCGTCGGACGTTGGGTTTCTTGAGGATTGCGCCAATCGATTCCGGACAACAGATAGCTCAACTGCGCCGGAGAGATCGTTACCGATTCACCGGCAACCGATGGCCAGATGAACCTTCCTCTCTCGAGTCTTTTGTAACTCAGTTGGAAATGCAAGCGGTTCATCAGTCCCGTTGCAGCTTGTGACGGTGAGCCATCCCTTTCATCCGTATTCCGGCCAGAGAGGTGCCTGCGTCGGGAGGCGTGGCAACCGAGCGGGCAAGCTGTTGCTGCTGCGCTTTGACGATGGCCGAATTTGCTCTGTTCCGCCGCAATGGACCGATGCAGCAGGCCCCAATCTCGAGGGGGTGGTGGGAGATGGGCGCGCACTGTGCAGTCTCGCCGATCTACTGGCTCTCAGCGGCCTTGTAGAGCGCCTCATGTTGCAAGGCAGGTGCATGACGCCGAAAGGCTGTAAAGTAAATTTTGCCGGAAATGTAAGCGAAATAACGCCGCAAAGCCCATGGACGCTTCGCTAAATGTTGCCTATTTGTAGATCTCAAATACACCATTAGGCGGCAGCGTGGTGCTTGACCATTTAGTCTTGTGCGGCATATTAATAGTTACGTTTATTGAGTCGACCTTGGAGAGCGACGCAGGTGTCGGACGGCGTCAAACACAAGCGATCGAAGGTCAGCGCTCTGGCCGCGGATGGGGTGCTCAATCCGGCTCCGGAGAAAGTCGGCGACCCGAAATTCCAGGAGAACGACTTCTTCGACCCGCGAGACATCGTGCAAGTGAAGTACGAAATGCTGCGGCGCGTATCGGTCGACAAAATGTCGGTAACGGAGGTGTCCGACGAATATGGCGTCTCTCGGCCAACTTTCTACCAGGCCAAAGCGGACTTCGAGGACGCGGGTCTGGCCGGTCTGGTGCCCAGGAAACGCGGACCGCGCGGGCCACACAAGATCCAAGGCGACGTACTGGCCTTCCTCAAGGCACAGGTGGAGCCCGGCGAACCCATTCGGGCGCGCGCACTGGCAAACCAGCTTCGGACCGAGTTCGGCCTCGATATCCATCCCAGAACAATCGAACGTGCGCTCGGCGTAAAAAAAACAGCGTGACCAATCGTGGCCCGGGACCGCATTGCACGATGTCGTCCAACGCCACCGAACAATACGAAATACTGCGCGCAGCCGCGCTCGGCGCCGTTTTGCCGCCGGAGGCGCGCAGCGGCCTTACCATCCTTCTACACCGCGGCATGTGGGCGTGGACGCGTGCGATTTTGCGTGAGCCTTGCCGGCGCCAACCCATTGCCGTGCCGCTGAGGGCTGGCCTGCCCATCGCGGACGAAACTTCCGAGCGACACACAATCATCCACTTGCTCGCCGCCATCGTGATGGCAACCCCTGAACGGAAAACAGCATGAACGAAAAGCTCAAGGTCCAATCGCATCATCTCGAGCGGAGCGCCTATCTCTACATCCGGCAGTCGTCGATGCGACAGGTCATGGAGAACGTCGAAAGCACCAAGCGTCAATACGATCTTCGCGGTCGCGCGATCGGACTTGGATGGCGCGACGACCAGATCATCGTCATCGACAGCGACCAGGGCGTATCCGGCGCATCTGCGTCATGGCGCGAAGGCTTCCAGCACTTGGTGTCCGATGTCGGCATGGGGCGCGCGGGGATCGTCATGGGGCTGGAGGTATCCCGCCTCGCCAGAAACAATGCAGACTGGCACCGACTGCTAGAGATATGCGCCTTGGCTGACACGCTTATCCTCGATGAAGACGGCGTGTACGACCCGGCCAACTTCAATGACCGCCTGTTGCTCGGGCTCAAGGGCACGATGAGCGAAGCTGAACTGCATGTTATCAAGGCCCGATTACGCGGCGGCATCCTCAACAAGGTGCGTCGTGGTGAATATCGTTGCCCTCTGCCGACCGGCTTTATCTATGATGAGATTGGCGATGTCGTTCTCGATCCGGACGCTCAGATCCGGGAGATGATCTCCCACTTCTTCGAGACGTTCTCGCGGGTCGGGTCGGCTACGCAGACCGTCAAGACGTTCACCAGGGAAGGTCTGCTCTTCCCCTCACGTCTGCGCAACGGCAAACAAGTGGTCTTCCAACAGCTGACCACATCGACCGCCATGCGCATGCTGCACAATCCTCGTTACGCGGGTGTCTATGCCTATGGCCAGCGCCTTTACCGCCGGACCGTCGATGGAAAGAAGCAGCTCCGCAAACGGGCCCCCAAGGAATGGCTCGCCTGCATTCCGGACGCCCATCCCGGCTATATCAGCTGGGAGCAGTTCCAGCACAACCTCAAGGTACTCGAGGCCAATGGCCAAGGTTATCAAGCCGTTCGCGCTTCGCCACCGCGCGAAGGCGCGGCTTTACTACAAGGGCGTGTCATATGCGGGCGTTGCGGCAGTCATATGAGCGCCCGTTACGCGGCCCGACGCGGCCAGGTGGACACCTGGTATGTCTGTCACCGCGCTTACGCCTCTCGCGGCGAACCCCACTGTCAGTCGATCGCAGGCTGGCCTGTCGACGAAGCGGTCGGCGAATTGATCGCCGCCGAAATGACGCCTGCCGCCGTGGAGTTAGCATTGGAGATCCGAAAAGAGATCGAAGCGCGTCATGACGAAGCGGACAGACTCCGGCTCCGTGCCGTCGAACGCGCCCAGATCGATGCCGATCTTGCACAGCGGCGGTTCATGCTGGTTGATCCGAACAACCGCCTGGTTGCGGACACTCTTGAACGCGAATGGAACGAAAAACTGCGCGTGCTGGCTGATGTGCGAGAAGAAAGAGAACGTGCTCTGTGCGAAGATCGGGTGACGCTCGACGATGCGATCCGGGATCGATTGATCGCCATGACGGCCGACTTCAAAACAGTCTGGTGTGATCGGACCTTGCCGAACCGCGAACGCAAGCGGCTCCTTGCCTATCTCGTCGAAGACGTCACCTTGCTCAAGTTCCCGGCCGAGGGAGAGACCCGGATCCACATCCGCTTCAAAGGCGGAAAGACCGAAACATTGACCACTCAGAACCCAAAATCCTCCGCACAACAGGTAAAGACCCGGTCCGAGGTGGTCGAACTGGTCGACAAGCTTCTCGACGATCATATCTGCGCCGAAATCGCTGACATCCTGAATGACCGAGGGATCCGCCCCGGCGGCTCAGCACGCCGTGCTAAAGCCGACGCGAAGTTCACTGATTTGCGGGTCATCTATCTTGTTAAACAATATGGTCTGCGCTCTCGCTATGATCGGCTGCGCGAACGGGGGATGCTGACAAAAGCGGAGGCCTGCGCCAAACTCGGCATCACCGAAAGTACCCTGGTCAGATGGGCGAAATACGGCATCGTGAAAAGACATGCCTACAATGGCTATATCGGCCTCTATGAACCGCCAGGACCGCACGTTCCGGCCAAGCAATGCAGCCGATGGAATCAGCTTGCCCACCGCGCTGAGATCATTCGTCAGCTCAACTCATCAAAATGCACCGATCCCAAAGAAAGGGCTGTAGTATGAAGCCAATTAGTTGGTAAACAGGCATGCTCCCTGGCCATCGTGCCAAATGACCTTCAAAAGATCGCCGCGTTTGCCCCTGAAGCAGAAAAGACCGCCGCCCATGGCGTCGCGCTTGAGCACTTCCTGCACGCGCAGAGCCAGGCTCGGAAAGCCACACCGCATGTCGGTATGGCCCGTCGCCAGCCATACTCGCACGCCTGTCGGTATCGGGATCACCGTAGTGTCTCCAGCCCTCGCATGATCCGTAGCAAAACCGCGACATCGACGTTGCGATCCACGATCACGCGGCGGCCATTCGCGGTCACGACTTCCAGAGTGCCAGTCGCCGCCGGTGCCGCACGCTCCGTCGTGGACTGGACTTCCGACACAACCCGGGCCGGGACAAATCCACCTACCTGACAGCCGCCACCAAGCTGGCCGTCGCGATAGGCCTTGCGCCACGAAAACAGAAGCTGTTTCGAAAGCCCATGATGCCGTGCCGTCGCCGACACCAGCCGCGGACCCGAAAAACTTTCCTCGACAATCCGCAGCTTCTCGGCAGCCGACCAGCGCCGACGCCGACCAGTCTCCACAATTTCAAGGCGACGCACTTGGCGACTATCAGTAAGGATATCCATACCGACAGTCAGCTACAGACCGGATAAACTCGCAAGACGGCCGTCTTCGGACGAGTACGGATCACCTTCGTGAATGATAACGGCAGATGGTTGGCCGCTGTTGATAGCTGGAACGTCGATCTCCCACCTGCCAAGACGCAATAGGAATCAGACAAGGTCGCGATCAGAAGTCGACGGCGACAGCCGGGCAGGAGAAGGACGCGCCGCCCTATCTGATCTAGCTGATCACGGAGGCGGTCGTGGCTCTCCGTATCCATCCGGCGTAGGCCCCGGGCATGCGGTCACTGGCTGAGCAGCGCGGGATTCTCTTTGTACAGGCTTTTTGAGTGGCGTCACTTGCAGTGGGCTTTTTCTCGAAGGTCCCGCGCAGCTTTTTTATACTTGTATTTCAGCTTGCAAGCGTTGCTCTTCGTCAAGCGGACCGTAAGCTGCTCTTCATTCATTGAAGCAACCGGGCTAGTAGCTACAGGAAATGCTGTTGCTGAGCTAACGAGAAAGCTAATCACGGAAAAGATCACGATTGAGCGGACCATTTATGTCAGTCCTCACATGGCAAGCGACGCACTCAGGGACCCGACGATTGCCGTCGAATAGCTGCCCGCTCACCTCGGCTCGAAAAATAGCCCGGTAGGCTCACCCGAGGAGACCAAACTTCTCAGCGACCCGGCTATCCCAAGCCTTTGGGCCTTTGGCGAAGGCTCGAATGATCAAATAGTTCTAAGGAAGCAGTGTTCCAAAAAGAAAATGGCCCCGGTTAGGGGCCATCCAGGCTTACATCTTTTTGTCCATCATGGGCTTCTTCATCATGTGGTGATGATAGTGGTGGTGGACGTGCATGTGATGATGCACTTGCTCGTGCATCATGGGCTTGTCCCCTCCCTCCTTCACCATCGGTTTGTCTTGAGCGACTGCAGGGGCCGCAACTGCAATAGTGGCCAGAGCCGCTAAAACGTAGGAAATCTTCTTCATTTGTCTCTCCTTGGGGGTGATTGGCCCAGAAGGAACATTCAGCGGAGGACTAGGTTCCGGCAAGGCGGCTGCTCACCGTTCGGACGGCCTCGTCCAATCCCGCTTTCAGCGTTGGGTCGGCGGGGTCGACAAGAGCGGTTAACGGGGGATGAACTGCGCCGGATAAGCCCTCCAGGCGAACGCGAGGTCCCGTCAGGGTCAATCGCGCCGGTTTTGCCATTTCCGCGATAGGTCCGGTTCACCCCCGAACCCGGACATCAACCTATGCTGTTGGCACTTCGCATTTGGGCCAATAGGCGACATGCTCTCACTTTTAGCGATGATCGACATCAGCGGCGGGGATGGCGGCAAAGCGACGGGTGGTCATTCCGGCACTCCCGCCATGCGCAAGCCCTCGTAGGTGCGCTCACGCCCTGCGAGGAATGCAGGATGGTTGCAATGCGCGCTGGCACGATAGCGGCGGATCGTGAAGCTCGAATGAAGTACAAGGCCCGCACGCGCTTCAGCTCGCGCATCACTCAGCTCACTGAGGTAAGCCAAGGCCGCGGCGAGATAGAAATGCGAAAGGGGATAATTTCGGTTGGTCTCGACGGACCGGCGCAGCCAAGTAACTGCTTCCGCGTCAGCACCCTGCCACAGTTTGGCTACACCAACATATTGCATCCAATGGCATATTCGATAATCGCGGGGAGAAAGACGAATTGCCTCGCGGATGTGGGCTTCGGTTTCCCCGCCTCGACCAATAAAATACTTTAACATGCCGACGGTCGCGTGCGGCCAAGCCATATTTCGATCCAGTGCTAACGCCCGCTCGCATTCTGCGATGCCTTGATCCACTCGGTCAGTGTAACCGAGAATTCTCCCCAAGATGCTGTGTGCGCCTGCATGGTCTGGTGCGAGAGACAACGCTTTGATCACAGCCGCTTCAGCCGTCCTGAGAAGTGCAGTCGGATCATCTGTGTAGTAGTTACTGGCGCTTTGAGAATCGGCAAGCGCTCTACCGACCAATGCCTCTATATTGTCGGGATCGAGTAGCAACGCACGCTCAAAAAAGCCCCGCGCTTGCGTACTGTATTCGGGGGTGGTCCCCTTGCGCAAGAAAGCCCTACCTTGGAAAAACAAGTCCATTGCATCGGGATCGGTCGAACGTTGCGCTCGCTGCGCTTCAGCCTCTATGAGTTCGACATCTAAAGTATTAGCGAGCCTCGAAACGATCTCGTCTTGCATATCAAAGAGGTCCGCAACGGGCTTGTCAAATCGCTCGGCCCAAAGATGGTTGCCGGTTTCCGCGTCGAGCAACTGCGCGTTCACCCGAAGGCGGCTACCACCACGTTGCACCGAACCTTCGAGCACATAGCGAACGTTTAACTCGCGCCCAACCCGCTTCACGTCAACGGCTTTGCCCTTGAAGGTGAACGCGGTGTTGCGGGAGATGACGAAAGCTCCGCTGATACGCGACAAGTCCGTAGTCAAGCTTTCGGTCACCCCGTCCGCAAAATAGTCTTGTTCAGGGCGCCACCGATATTCGCAAATGGCAGCACAACGATGGACAGGCGAGGGGCTGAGAGCGAACTGGGCGTAACGGTATCGGTCTGTATCATTGAACCAGGTCTATCCTGGACCACTGCATAGGCACGGATCGGACGGGCGATATTCTTGAGGCTCTGCTCGCCCAGATAGGCGAACTCTATCGCGACCTTGCCGCGAACTTGATCATAGGCGGAAGCCGAGATGCAGATGCCGCCGGGTTCGGCGATGCCCTCAAGTCGTGCCGCGACATTGACACCGTCACCCAGAATGTCATCGCCCTCGATCAGGATGTCCCCAAGGTTGATCCCGATCCGGTAGAGCATACGCCGGTCTTGCGGAACGCCGTTGTTGCGCTCGGTCATCACCGCCTGCAGGGCAACCGCGCATTCGACCGCATCCACCACAGAGGGAAATTCAAGCAGCACGCCGTCGCCCGTGGTTTTGACGATCCGGCCACCATGATTAGCCACCAGCGCATCGAAGGCGGCGCGGTGTTCGCTGAGGATGCGGGCGGTCCCGACCTCGTCGAGGCCCATCAGCCGCGAATAGCCAGCCACGTCGGCGGCCACAATGGCCGCCAGTCGGCGCTCGACCCGGTTAGCGCACACGCGAGACCCCTAAAGACCAGAAAATCGTTCCCTCGGATCAAACCACACCGAGGCATTATCCCGCTAGGGGCAATGTCCGGGTCGGGTCATTCGCGCCGTTTTGACGGCGGCCTACCACTTCCGGTTTAGCCCAGTGGGCAGACGTTCTTAGTGTCCGTCGGCACGTCTCAAAGGTGCCATTTGCGGGAGTCGCAATCCAGAGCCAAACATTCGGACGCAACTGGGCCGAGGACTGCGTGACTGCTCTATAAATTGATCTTCTCTTTCGCTAGAACCTGTTGCACGGCCCGACGCTCCAGCAAGCGGTCCTTCAATGCAGTAAAGTTCTTCAAATCCTGCATCGGGTAGCCTCTGTGTTGCCCCCAAACATAGAAAACCAACAGGTAAGGGTCGACGACTGAATACCGATCCGAGAACCAGCGTTGGTTAGCTAACTTGGCGTCGATCTGCAGGAGATAGTCGTCAAAGGTATTGCGACCGGTCTCTTGTATCGCGGGAAACGCCGACGAGTCGGAAGTGTAGCGGTATGGCCGCCACATGTGAGCGACCGAGGGATGAACACTGGTGGCGAGAAAGCCGATAAGGCAAAGAACCCTCGCCTCCGCTATAGGATCTGTGGGCCAAAATCCAAATCGCTTGCCGAGATAAGGCAAGATTGCAACATTCTCCGACAACGGCTCACCGTCGTCGAGAAGTAATGTGGGCACTCGGCCTTGTGGATTTATCTTCAGATAGGTGTCAGATCGCTGTTCGGAATTGGTAAACTGGACATGTTGCGATTGATATTCCTCGCCGGTCTCTTCGAGCACAATATGTGCCGCTAACGAGCAAGCGCCGGGAGAATAGTACAGCTTCAGCATCGCTTTGCCTCCAGCCTCGTAGCCCGCCATCAAATCATGGAATGCCAATTTCGAACAGAGCTAGTGGTCCGCTAGCGGTCAACAGCCCCATTTGGAGGTCGGCAAGTCACTTCCGGTCTACCGAGAGAAGCGGACGATTTCAGTCCAAGTGCGCCCGCGTTCAAGGTCCGGCGCAGCCGTCGCCAATTTGTCAATTAAGCGGCCATGTCCGTTTCGGGCAAACGGCTCTCCAGCACCATGATCGTCAACGAGAGATTGTTGCGTCTTGCCCTAAGATTTCGGGCAAGGACTGGGTAAGCGATGTTGGAGACATCGAAGAGTCCCGTCCGCCTTTCCTCCTCATGGATGTCGGAATCGAGAAGCTGAACTCGCCAACGCAGGTCAGCGATGAGCGCGTGCAGCTTCATGGTGGCGTGGGGATCGTTCGGTAGCGTCTCTAAACGGGACGTCGGCTGCATGGGTCTGCTCCGGTGTGGTACGACCCGAAAAGGCCGTATGGGTTAGAGCAAGCCTGAGCAATCGGAATGCCAGCCGGTTGCGACGTGATCAAAAGTTCGCGCACCCCGGAATCACACGGATGCTGCAGCCTGCAACATGCCTCGAGTTCGTCCACGGAATTGGGCCGGACCGCCAGAGGCGGCCCACGGCAATATCGTGCCGCCGATCCTCCGCTTTGGCAGCGTCGCTGATTTTCGACTGAGTGGCTCGACCGAACTTCGATGGCCAGCCGTTCAAACCGCCGCGAAGCTCTAAAATTGACACATTTATCGACAAAATCAATAGCTTATGTGCCATTTTTTAGGCTTGAAAGCCACTTTTTTTGATGTCAAACTGCTTATGAAACTGATTTGTGACATTGCTCACACTGGCGAAACGGCGAGGACGGACTGACCTCCACCGCTACCCAACGAAACGCTCTACCGAGGCCGCACAGCGCGCTCTCCAAGTTGGTCGCCGCATAGCAGTGGGAGCAGGCCGGACGATCCTGAGGAGGCCCGGCAAGTCTAGAAGATCCCGACCATGCCACCCGGCGATGGGTCGTGCGGTGGTGCTTGTCGATACCGTCTGTCGTCTGGCTGGCGCGGAAAACCTGATCGGCGCGGAATCGGATCAACTGCGACGCGCGATACTAGATCAGGACACACCTCGGCTATTCGAACACCTGCTGGAGGCGTTTTCGCTGCAGGGTATCAGTGATCATGCCGCCCGCAGCTACATGGATCATCATGGCCGTCCGACCTGGCGCGACCTGCATCGAGCAACCGCTCGGCCTCCGGCCTGCTCGAAGCTGCGCAGCTATTGGAGCTTTCACGGTTGCAGTTATCGGAAGAACGGCGGGACGTGCGCTGAGCCAGAGATTATCTCGCGCTGTTCGCTGCCCCGGCATGACCTGCGCAACGGACGACTGAACCGGACCACTTACTCGCTCTTCCTTTTTATCCGCGATGTTGCGGATGGCAACTTGGTCGAGTGGATCGACCAAACGCTTGATCAAGCGAGTTTGGACGGCAGCGCCAAGCACCGCGCCTCACGGATGCGGAGTGCATTGATCGATCCGCTGCGGAACGTTTTCGGCGTGTCCGACAAACTACTGAATATGGCCTTGGCCGATATCTTGATGGCGGCACCGTCGAGCAAACCTACGTGGATAGAGGCAGGCTCTGGCATGATTGCCATCGACACTCTGGTGCACAACTTTCTATTGCGCACCGGCATTCAACGCGGGCTCGGAGCGAATCACGGTTTTGGGCCTGCCTGCTACGCTGAGGGCGGATGCGCCGAGATCATCAGGCATATCGCCTCGCGAATTGACGCAAGACAATTCAATCCAGATTACCCGGCGGTTTTTCCAAGATTCGTCCAGCACGCGATCTGGCGGTATTGCGCTCAGTTAGAACTGAACATCTGCAACGGCAACAACATCGATGATCGTCTTCGATGCAGCAACAAGGGTTGTCCGTTGTTTCGTCGCTGCGAGCGCGTGCCCTTAGCTCGGCCGAAACCTGGCTAACGAAAGTACGGCGCTCGACGCAGGACGTTTGAGTATCAACCAAGACCACAACCAACCCAGAGGCCCGCCACGGGCCTTTCTTGATTCTAGGAGAGCGCCTGATGACCAAGACCCCGAAAAAATCGAAGATGAAAAAGCCAGCTAGCAAGACCGTCGTGAAGCCTGCCGCAAAGACCGTTATCTTGTTCGGATTGGATAAGGACCGCAAGCCGCAAGCTGCGAGGTTCGTCGGCGAAAGCGATGCGCTGCTCGCTAAAGCGGCGGCAGCCATGGGCCTGCGGCTCGCGGTGCCCATTACAAGGAAGCACTTTGAGATCGCCAGCAAGCTTCCGGCTGGTCGTGTTCACGTCACAGGCAACGGGCTCGTGCCGAACGTCCCCCAGGAACTCTACGAACAAGTCAATTCGCTGGTCGGCGGCGAACCTGCCGCAATTTCCGCGTCACTCCCCAAATCTTGGACGCAACTCGGGCCCAGTCATCTCGTCATCGCCCAGGCCACCGTCGCGGATGGCTGGTGGCCCGCAATCATCACCAAGCGAAGCGGCGACACGCTGACACTGAGATGGCGCGACTATCCGGTCGAGCCCGAGATCATCCGTCCAATCAGCGCGGTCGCGCTGCTCTACGCCGATTGAAAGTCGCCATTCGATGAATCGCGGGCTCGGGCTGTTTAGCACGACTTGAGCCTTTCGTTTGACCACCACCACATCACGGACACAACAAATGGACGGCCAGAAAGAAGTTATCCGCCTTCTCAACGATGAACTGCGTCGTGACCTACCCCGTGGTGGCGCGTTCATGACACCTGGCGTAGCAGCTCTTGGCCCAGAATTAGCCGAGCGCATTTTTGACGCCATCACGCTCTACGACGATTTCTCTCGAGATACGGACCCATGGGGTGAGCACGAGTTTGGCTCACTCAAGATCGAGGGTCACACGATCTTTTTCAAGATCGACTATCTCTCGATGGACATGACAATGGGATCGCCCGATCCATCCGACCCATCAGTAACGAAGCGTGTGCTCACAATCATGCTGGCCGAGGAATACTAGAATGAAAGCAGCCACACAGCTTCTGCGCTTGGACTGAGTGTTCGCTAACAAGCATGGGCGGGCTCTGCGCGGCCTGCGTCTCGCCGCGGCTTCTTCGATACATTCAGCGGTGGCAACTGAAGAATTAGTAAAACGGCCTTTTCATTACCGTGCTTTGGGATATCCAATTTTCGATGGCTTGTTCGCCTCGATTGTCGCCGGGGGCGTCGCTTTGCCAAGTCGAGCTCCCCCCACTTTTCCTGCAATACTCAACAGGAAACCACCATTTTCTTGCGACAACGCCCAGATCCGCTACATCTGGCGGGTGACGGCGCTTTCATGACAGCCGGGATTGCTTCTCTTGGCCCCGTGGATATCAACGGGCCTCCGGCCGAAGCCGACTGCTCCAACGACTTTGGTCGCTCGTCCTGTTCTAGGGCATACAATGATCGCAGTATCCGAAACCGTTGCCCAGGGTGGGAAAATCGATCATTCTCAGTTAAAGAAAGCCGACAGATTTCGGTAGTCTTTCCTTTTTTGATCAAGACGTGAGTTTGCTCACATCATTTCTTCTTGTGGTACCTTTGAGGGGGCCGGATGCCGACTTCAAGCACTTCCGTAGCTAGAAGCAATTTGATGCGAGCAGTTGGAGCAGCGGCTTTCGTTTTCACATCAACCTTTTTCTTCCTCACGCAGCCAGCATTAGCGCAAAATCGAGTGGCCCTCGTCATTGGAAATGGCTCATACGAAAAAGTGCCAGAGCTTCTTAACCCGCCCCGTGATGCAGCTGATCTTGGTCGCGCCCTGGAGCGGCTAAACTTCAAGGTCACACAAATAAGGAATGCGACTGCCCAGCAGATGCGAAAAGCCGTTGTCGATTTCGGTCACGCTGCTGAAGGATCAGAGATAGCCGTCGTGTTCTACGCCGGACACGGCATGGAAGTGGGCGGCGAGAATTGGCTGATTCCGATCACGGCAGAACTGCGTAGCGACGCTGATATCGAAAGCGAAGCTATTAGTCTGCGGTCGGTGAGTCTGCAGGTCTCGAAGGCGAGGCAGTTGGGCCTCGTAATCCTTGATGCCTGTCGTAATAACCCTTTTGCTGCGAAGATGAAACGGTCGGTAAATACACGAGCGGTGCCTCGCGGGCTCGCTCCGACGGAACCGTCTGACAACGTTCTCATTGCGTATGCTGCGCGGGACGGCACCGTGGCTAGTGACGGCGATGGCCGCAACAGCCCCTTTACGACGGCGCTTCTTCGACACATTGAGACGCCTGGCCTCGAAATTTCATTTTTGTTTCGTAGGGTGCGCGACGACGTGATGGCGGCCACAAAGCACGAGCAACAGCCTTTTGTGTATGGCTCGCTATCTAAGGAGGAGATTTACCTGAAAGCCCCTGCAACAGGCACCACGACTCGTCCTCCCGGCGATACTGCTGCGTCGGGTCAAACAGAAGACGAGAAATTTTGGCGAGCGATCCTGACATCGACCGTGGCCGCGCTATATGACGAATACTTATCCAGATATCCGAGCGGCAGTCATGTCGCCGAGGCCCGGCAACGAATAAAGGACCTCAGATCGGAAGAAGTTGCTGCGGTATCATCAGCAACTATGTCATCGACGGCGGAAGACACGATTAAGGGAAGTGGCATTTCCGGAGCGAAGCCATCTGACCGAAACTTGTTTACAGCCGACGATAGTCGGAAGATAGCTGCTATCGCTGCAACGCAGCAGCTCGATCTGCCGAAGTTCACGATCTCGCTCAATCAAGATAATCCTCTCAACCCCAATTCAAAGTTCGTCGGTGTATGGTCGAGCAAAACTGGTTGGGGAGATGGCAGCGGCCGCTACGCGATGCTGATCATCACCGAGGTTTCAGCAACTGACCTGGCTCGTGGTTATTACGTTTGGGGTCCACCTGGAAAGAACTCTTGGACAAAGGATGCGGCAGGCTACAAGTCGTTCGCTGAGTATATTGTGAACGGGAAGTTTTCTATCAAAACAGTCCCGGAGATTAATGCAGTGCTGGATGACAAACACGTTCTACACTGCACGTAGCCAAGTTAGACAAGCCTGCAGAAAAGAGCAGGATTGCGCTTCGCCCAATCTGGCAGCTCGTACTGCGTGAAGATGTCGAATCACCGGCCAGGCGTATGCGACCCTCGCGAAATGAGCCCCACAGAAAGGAGAGCGCGACGGGGCCGGGCACACCGCCCAATGTCGGTGGACCAACTATGGAAGATCGCTATCGTGCCTGCAGAAAGCTTGTAAAGGGCTTCGCACGAAGGGAGGCTTGCGCACGAACCGGCGCAATCTAATTTTCGAGACATTGTGCTAGCGGCCAATCCTGCATTCGGCAAGGACCCCGCAACGCATTTGAGGCGATCAAGGGAGAGCACGACGAAACTTTATTCGCGAACACGCTAGTCAATTTAGCCAATCGTGAATGATTGCGTTTATGGAAGATCCTCGCTTCGGCCATCGCCTGAGACGTCGCCTTGGACAATCCGGCACCTGCATTCCCGAAGAAGCTAATTTTCAGCATCGCCTTTCAAAGGGAGAGTTGCTGATGAAACCTTCGCACAAATCCTTGCTTCCATCCGAGCAAAAAATTATCGAGCGGATTATCAAAGTCCGAAAGACGGCCGACCTTGTGTCCAGAAGCAAAGGCCGGTTCAGGGAGTACAGATACCTCCGAGCCGTTCTTCGAGCCTATCAGTGCCTCGACGATAAAGAGCTTCTTTCAGCGATGATGGAAATCGCGCCTGCCGTCTTGATCGTTCCCGTTCGTGCCAATTGGCATCCGCTGCGGGTTATTATCGAGGCAACGATGTGGACTGAAATCGACTATCGGACGCGCAGCCGATGGACCCGAGCCCTTGAGTACGCGATTGCGCAAAACATCGCTAGCGATCAACTGTCGCAGTTTTTTCGCGCAAACAACGGCATCGCCGGTTGCGCCGACTTAACAAGTAGGACGCGGCCGAAAAGACCCAAATCATCGCTACACGTCGCCGGATTGAATTCGAGATGCCCCGCGCGGCCCCAGCTGATATTAAGGCAGAGCCACCTGGGCACCTGAGCTACAACCCCGTCGCGGATAAGGACATGATGCAGAGCATTATCTCGCGGACTAAAGTACGAAAATTCGTGAGTGGCATCGAGTTCACACCCGCGCACGCGCTGAGCGTCGGAACTCCTAACACCCGCGGAGCTTGCCGACGGGGATCAGGGCGTGCGGCGGCTGTACAAACCCGCCCAAGAGGGAGCGGCGGGATCGAAACGGCGCGCCGGGTTTTTTGTAGACGACCTATTGGAGGCGACCGGTCGCGTCTACATCGATTGGAAGCAGGCAAGATCGCGAACATAGCCGCAGCCACCTTTGTGGCGTTGCAGACTAACAAAATTTCCGCCATGCACCCGCCATCGACATGACCTAGGGCGTGTACTTATAAGTTCGTCGCGTCCGCTTTGGTCTCGGAAGCTGACGTTGAAGCCGACATCGCTGCATGTGGGCTTTGGGCCCAGGCTGTGTGAAAACTCTGGCAATTGGAGAAGCCAACGATGCCTCCTCTTGATACTGCGGTGATCGTTCTCGCCGGGATCGCGGTATTTGCAGCCTTCATGAATGGCGCCCTCGGCTATGGGTTTTCATCACTCACCGTGCCGGTGGCTCTAGTTTTCTATACAAATCGCATCCTGAATCCCGCCGTCGTCCTGGTCGAGGTTGTCACCAACTTCTACGTTCTATTCATCAATCTGAAGGGCGTTGCAGCTGTATGGAAAAGGGTGTTTCCAATCGTCACCGGACTCCTCCCCGGCATCGGAATCGGAGCCTTGGTTCTTACTTCGCTTCAGCCAGGCTGGATCAAACTCGGGACCTACACACTTATTCTGCCTCTCATCCTGGTTCAGGCAGCCGGTTGGCGAAGACCAATTCGGTCGACATGGCTGGTCGGTCTTCCCTTTGGAACCGCGCTGGGCGTCCTGTATTCGGTCTCCACCATTTCGGGACCGCCGTTGGCGATCCTGTTCAACAACCAAGGTCTGGTCAAAACCGAGTTTCGGGCCGGTCTGGCATTGGTTCGCGTGGTCGAGTCGAGCGTGACCGCCATCGTCTATTACCAGCTTGGCCTGTTTACAGCTGAAAGCGGGAAGCTCTTATGGGTGTTTGTTCCCTGCGTTGCGGTTGGAGTACCGCTCGGTGCCTACGTCATCCGCCATCTGGATGCCGCGACATTTCGTCGGGTATGTATGAGCTTTGACGCGTGGGTCGTGGGATTCGGTTTCTCCCGCGTATTGATCGAGTTGAATTTGATCGAAAGCCCCTGGGCCTATGTCGTCCTGGCCCTCACAATTTTGGTCGACGCCTATTTGCTGTACATCTTTTTCGCACGGAGAGCGGCCTCAAAGCGCTCGCAAACAACTATTCTTACGCCCGGCGCTCCGAGTGGGCCGGACAATCGCGTCGCTTCGGAGATGACCGAACCTCCGCACGACCCGTTTGCTCCGCTCAACACCTAGCTTGGTTACGTTATAACGATCCTCGCTATCGCCATGCTGGTCATCGCTGTTTTGCCTTCAATTCGTCCGCCGCCCTAGGGCGCGGCACAGTTAGAAACGCGGCCGCACTTGGGTGATCATAAGCCGCCGATGACGACCGAACGGGGCAACTTCTCCTTTATGGCTGGAAGCCGACGTTTAGGAGTACGCGCCCTATAGAGCGATAGCCTTAGCGCTCGTTTCGCATGTAGGGACTTTGCTGCGAGACGAACCTTAGATCAGGATCTGCCGCCATCGCCTGAGGCGCATGCATTCGCGGGATGCTTTCTGGATTGCCCCAAATTACCCAAGCGATAACGCCGACCGCAAGTATTCCCCCACTGATGGCCCAAAGGTCCCGCCTCATTGCGCTTCGCTCCCGTCTGCCATCTTAGATGCATAACGCGGGCCAACCCTGGACGGGTGATCCGAAGGAGCTAAGCGCGCGGTCGCCTTCAACTAGAGCGGGAGTAAGTAAGAGCAACCTGCCGAAGACAACGCGCCTCGACAGAGGCATGTGGCCGTCAGCACGGTCGGGCAAGGCTCGCTAGTGCGACCGGCGGATGGATTTGACTCACGGTGCGGCGGGTTTCTTTATGCGACCTTTTCCGAGACATCGTGTGCATTTCGGGGGAAAGATTTTGTGACCCGGTTGCGTTGGCTGATTGACCTTCTGAAGCCCCGTGCCATCGCAGGCGGGGCAAACTACCTCACTCAAAACTTCGAGCAGTCTTTTCATCGCGATCAATCATTAAAACAAAAGAGTTGAGTTCGTTTTGCGGGACAATAACGGCCAGAGGCTACAGCACAACGAAACTCGCACGTTAACCTAACTGATCAACGTTACCGCCTCAGTGTCAGCGAGAGACACCACGAAACCCCGTTGATCTAACCCTCCGCCGACGTCGCTTTGAGCGCACAACAGACTAAGCGGCTCTTCGGCAGTTTCCGCAGCTGCCAGGATTGGACGGCGGCGCTAGCCCGCTTGGCCTCAGCACAGGCGATTGCTATTTGAACATTCTCGCCGGGATCGACGGCCCGGGGGCCTCCCTCGGATTGGTGCCAACCGCAGTGTTCAAGACTGCCGAAACGCCACCGCAGCGGATTTTTTCATCTCGGTTAGATGCTGGCGGGCGGCGTTGCTGATTGCGCGAATGGCTTGCCAAGCCTCGGTGGCCTCCAGCCAAGCCTTGGCTTCGCGGAATTTTGTATACGCCCAGACAAAGGCTGGAATTTTCATCAGTTTGTCCCGGGTAAGGCTGAACAGGCGCTCGACCAGTACAAGCTTGAGAAGTTCGCCGACGATCAATGTCACGACGCTGCTGAGCAGCTGGCCGGTAGCCGCCAGATAAGCCGCCACCGGTTTGACCGGTTCCAGCATGATCACCGGTACCGAAAACAGCGCCAGCGACGGGTAGGGCCGCAACGATTTGATCCAGGCGCTCAATCGCCTCAACACGACATGCCTGGCAAGCCAGTCCGAGATCGGCTTGGCGATGGCCATGAAAGCCGCATCCACCAAGAAGTACAGGGCGGCCAGAATATAAGTGATCGGTTTCAGAATTCGCTTCACGGGCGATTCTCCTGGCAAAACCAACCCCCGAGAGTTCGAAATGGTTTCACTGGGCGGTGCGACGCGGCCGTTTCGGGGAAATTTTGGTGGCGACACGGTGGCGACATGAGCCAAAAGAAAAGCCGCTCGTTGAGAGCGGCCTTTCAAAAGCTTCAGTCAAAACAGAAGCTTATTTGGTTGCGGGGATAGGATTTGAACCTATGACCTTCAGGTTATGAGCCTGACGAGCTACCGGGCTGCTCCACCCCGCGTTAAACCGTTGCATGCCCTGCAGAAAGAGAACCCGAGGCGGTCGGTCAACGCGTCTGGCGCCGATCGATCCGTCCGGAGGGCTTCCTGAGAAGGCGACCCGGGCCGAAGCCGTCGGGTGCGGGGCGTATGTACCAACGCGAGCCCGGTTTGGAAAGCCCCGCGAGCGCCTTTTTGAGGTTTTTGTGACGCCGAAATCACCGGTTTTCATGACAAAAATTGGCGCCGGGAACCAGCGCTTGCCAGAAACCGAGCAAAAGCGGAGTTTGGCGCCAACAAAATCCGTCAAGGAAACGTCATCCGAGGGGAAATGCCATGGACCGGTCATTGAAGAGCCCCGGCCTGCACGCGCTTGAAGAGACCTTCCAACGCCAGATCGAGCTGTCGCGGAGCGAGCCGGCACCGACCTTGCAGGCGCGGCTCGACCGGCTCAGGCGGCTGCGGGCCGCGGTCACCGAAAACGAGGCGCGATTCGAGGCTGCGATCTCGGCCGATTTCGGCCACCGCTCCGCCGTTGAGACTGTGATCGCCGAGACCATGCTGGTGCTCGGCGAGATCAAGCACGCTGCCAGGCACCTCAAGCGCTGGATGACGCCGCAAAAGATTGCGACCACGGTGCAATTCGCCCCGGGGCGGAATCGCCTGATCCCGCAGCCGCTCGGCGTGGTCGGGATTATCGCGCCCTGGAACTATCCACTGCAACTCACGCTGGCGCCCGCTGTGGCCGCGATCGCGGCCGGCAACCGCGCGATCATCAAGCCGAGCGAGCTGGTGCCGCGGTTCTCCGAGCTCTTGGCCGAGACCATCGCCCGAAAATTCGACGCCACCGAGCTGATGGTGACGGACATTGACGACGACATCGCCAAGGCCTTTGCCGCGCTGCCGTTCGATCATCTGATCTTCACCGGCTCGACCCGAATCGGCCGGCTGGTGGCGGAGGCGGCCGGGCGCAATTTGACCCCGGTGACGCTCGAACTCGGCGGCAAGTCGCCGGCGATCATCGATCGCTCCGCCGACATCGACGAGGCGGCCCGGCGCATTGCCTATGGCAAGCTGCTCAATGCTGGCCAGACCTGCATCGCGCCGGACTATGCGCTGGTGCCGGAAGCATCGGTGCAGCCGTTCGCGATGCGGCTCAATGGCCACATCCAGCACATGTTCGGCACCGACCCCGCCAATCCCGACTACACCTCCATTGTCTCGGACCGGCACTACGCGCGGCTTGAAAATCTCGTGGCCGACGCCGCCGCCAAGGGTGCGAAAATTCTGCAGCCGGCCGCGCCGAACGATCCCGACTGGAAGAGCAAGCGCAAGTTTCCGCCGACCGTCATCGTCGATGCGACGCCGGAGATGACCGTCATGCAGGAGGAGATTTTCGGCCCGCTGTTGCCCGTGATGGGCTATCGCGACGCGGCCGAGCCGATCGCCTACATCAACCAGCACGACCGTCCGCTGGCGCTGTACTGGTTCGGCACCGACAATGCCGCACGAGACGAGGTGCTGGCGCGCACGGTATCCGGCGGCGTCACCATCAACGACTGCCTGTTCCACTTCGCGCAGGCCCACCAGCCAATGGGCGGCGTCGGCGCTTCCGGCACCGGCGCCTATCATGGCGAATGGGGATTCAAGACGCTGACCAAGCTGAAGCCGGTGTTCTATCGCTCGCGCTTCAACCGGCTGGCGGATCTGTATCCGCCCTATGGCGCGAAGATCGCGCGGCTGGAGAAGCTGATGAGGTTTTTGTCGTAGGGGGCTCCAACCGTCATTGCGAGCGAAGCGAAGCAATCCATAGCGCCGCACAACGGATGGATGGATTGCTTCGTCGCTGCGCTCCTCGCAACGACGAACTACAATAAAGACAGGAGGAAACGTGACTGACACTTTCGATTTCGTGGTGGTGGGCGCAGGCTCGGGTGGCTGCGCGGTGGCGGGGAGATTGTCGGAGGATGCGGCGACGTCGGTGGCGCTGCTCGATGCCGGCGGCAGGAACGACAATTGGGTCGTCACCGCCCCGGGCGCACTGGTGCTGATGGTTGCGGGCACCGTCAACAACTGGGCCTTCAACACCGTGCCGCAGAAAGGCCTGAACGGCCGCATCGGCTACCAGCCGCGCGGCAAGGGGCTCGGCGGCTCATCGGCGATCAACGCCATGGTCTACATCCGCGGCCATCGCTCCGACTACGACCATTGGGCCTCGCTCGGCAACACCGGCTGGTCGTTCACCGACGTGCTGCCCTATTTCAAGCGTTCCGAGAACAACGCCGATTTCGACGGCGAATATCACGGCAAGGGCGGCCCGCTCGCGGTCAACAAACTGCGGTCGGACAATCCGGTCCAGCAGACATTCCTGCAGGCGGCACAGGAG
The DNA here is from genome assembly GCF_049949265.1 of Bradyrhizobium genosp. P. Taxonomy (NCBI): domain Bacteria; kingdom Pseudomonadati; phylum Pseudomonadota; class Alphaproteobacteria; order Hyphomicrobiales; family Nitrobacteraceae; genus Bradyrhizobium; species Bradyrhizobium genosp. P. The sequence goes on from NZ_CP188195.1 coordinate 9,260,561, forward strand.
GGCCAGTTCCGCATCCGCGACGATTTCAACGCCGACGACCATGAAGGCCTCGGCATCTACCAGGTGACGCAGAAAAATGGCGAGCGCTGGAGTGCGGCACGCGCCTATGTGCATCCGCATATGACAAGCCGCGCCAATCTGCGCGTCGAGACCGGGGCGCAGGCGACGCGAATCCTGTTCGAGGGCAAGCGCGCGGTCGGCGTCGAATACAGGCAGGGCAAGGAACTGAAACAGCTCCGCGCGCGGCGTGAAGTCATCCTCGCCGCTGGCGCATTCCAGTCGCCGCAGCTTCTGATGCTGTCGGGCGTCGGCGATGCGGCTGCGCTCGGCAAGCACGGCCTTGCGAGCGTGCATCATCTGCCAGGCGTCGGACAGAATCTGCAGGACCATCCCGACTTCATCTTCGGCTACATGTCGGACAATCCGAACTTCGCCGGCATCTCGCTGAAGGGCATGCCGCGGCTGATCCGCGCCATCCTGCAATATCGAAGGGAGCGTCGCGGCCCCCTCACCTCGAACTTCGCCGAATGCGGCGGCTTCCTGAAGACGCGGCCCGATCTCGATATCCCTGATATCCAGCTGCATTTCGGCATGGCGATGGTCGACGACCACGGCCGCAAGCGCCATAGCGGCACCGGTTTCTCCTGTCATGTCTGCTTGCTCAGGCCGACGAGCCGCGGCAGCGTCGCGCTCGCAGGCGGCGATGCGATGCAAGCACCGCTGATCGATCCGAACTTTCTCGGCGAAGACGCCGACCTCGAGGCGATGGTCGCGGGCTACAAGACCACGCAGCGGTTGATGGACACCCCGTCGCTGCGCGCCTTGCAGCAGAAGGACATGTTCACCGCTGACGTGCGCACCGACGACGACATCCGCGACATCCTGCGGGCGCGCGTCGACACGGTCTATCACCCGGTCGGCACCTGCAAGATGGGCACTGGCGATCCGCTCGCGGTGGTCGATCCGAAGCTGCGCGTACATGGCCTCGAGGCCCTGCGCGTGGTCGACGCCTCGATCATGCCGACCCTGATCGGCGGCAACACCAATGCGCCGACCATCATGATCGGCGAGAAGGCAGCGGATATGATCAAGGCGGAGATGCGGGGCTGAGCGAGGAAGCTTCCCCGCCCATCGGCTGTGGCCGCCGGCGCGAAGAAATCGTAGCCCGGATGGAGCGCAGCGCAATCCGGGTCTTTCGTGCGCGTGAGCCCCGGATTTCGCTACGCTCCATCCGGGCTACAAAATCAATTCAGCAAGAACCCGTGACGCGCCGGTGAAGAGGATGATTTCTTTACTGTCATCGAATAGGCCGGACATAGGTAAGGTTCCCGGGCAAGGTTCCCCGATCAGCACGGCCGATCGATCGCTACAATTGTGCCGATTGTAATCTTGATTCATGAACCAGAGCGCCGCAGCAGATCGAGCGGAGGTTTCCCATCCATGAACACTTTCGATGCTGTTATTTGCCTCGGCTTGCTGTTCGCGATCGTGACCGGCTTCACCACCGGCCTGTTGCGCAGCGCAGTCACTATCCTCGCTTATCTCGTCGCGATGCCGATCGCGGTCGCCGTGATGTCGATGGTCGGACCCCGCATCGCTGATTTGCCGGCCTCACCTTTTCCTTCCAACGGTGTGTTGTTGTTCGGCCTGTTTCTCGTGATTGGCGTCGTGCTCGGACACCTGGCGCGGACGATGCTCAACGACGCCATCGGTGCCGAGGTCGGGATCGGCGACCGGCTCGGCGGCGCGCTGCTGGGGGCGATCAGGGCCGGCCTCGTCGTGACCACCCTCGTGCTGGTTTTCGACCAGCTGGTGCCGCTGGCCAACCAGCCGCAGTTCCTCAATGGCTCGCGGCTGCGGCCGCTGTTTTCGGCCGTCGGGCAAACCGGGATCCGGTCGTTGCCGCCCGAAGCCACCATGGCGATTGAGCGGTTGAGGCGGGAGCGGCGTATTTAGCCGTCGCTGTTGGCCGGCTGTTGCTGCCCGGCATGCACTTATTGCATTGCACGTCCCTTATCGACAGCGCCGGGCTTGGCTAGACTTGCCCCATCGAACCTTTACAAACCATCCCCAACATCTCAGGGAGAGAACTAGTGGATCTCGGAATCAAGGGCCGCCGCGCCATCGTCTGCGCATCAAGCAAGGGACTGGGCCGTGCCTGCGCCATGGCGCTGGCCAATGAAGGCGTTCACGTCACGGTGACGGCGCGCGGCGCCGAAGCGCTGAAGCAGACCGCCGACGAGATCCGGAAGGCCCATCCCGGTGTTACCGTCACCGAGATCGTCGGCGACATCACGACACCGGCCGGACGCGAGGCCGTGCTCAAGGCCTGCCCCGACCCGGACATCCTGGTCAACAATGCCGGCGGTCCGCCGCCCGGCGATTTCCGCAACTGGACCCGCGACGACTGGATCAAGGCGATCGACGCCAACATGCTGACGCCGATAGACCTGATCAAGGCAACCGTCGACGGCATGATGGCGCGCAAATTCGGCCGCATCGTCAACATCACCTCGGCGGCCGTGAAGGCGCCGATCGATATCCTGGGTCTCTCGAACGGCGCACGCGCCGGCCTCACCGGCTTCGTCGCCGGCCTGTCGCGCAAGACCGTGATCAACAACGTCACCATCAACGGCCTGCTGCCGGGCCCGTTCGAGACCGACCGACTGCGCGGCACCGCCAAGCCTGAGGCCGAAAAGCGCGGCATCCCGATCGAGCAGATCCTGGCTGACCGCGCCAAGCAAAATCCGGCCGGCCGCTTCGGCCACCCCGACGAGTTCGGCTATGCCTGTGCCTTCCTGTGCGGCGACAAGGCGGGCTTCATCACCGGGCAGAACATCCTGCTCGATGGCGGCGCCTTCCCGGGAACGTTGTGAGAGCCGTCTGGTACGAGCAAACGGGCGCGGCGCCGACGGTGCTTGCCGTCGGCGAGATGCCGACGCCCGACGCAGGCCCCGGCGAAGTCCGCATCCGCCTTGAAGCATCTGGCGTCAATCCGGCCGATGTCGGACGTCGCAGCGGCAATTATCGCGCGATGGAATTCCCGCTGATAATCCCGAACAGCGATGGCGCCGGGATCGTCGACCAGATCGGCGAAGGCGTGACGCGTTTTGCCGTCGGCGACCGCGTCTGGCTGTTCAACGGCCAGCGCAACGGCCGCGCCTTCGGCACAGCGGCCGAATTTATCACGCTCGCCGACTATCTGGTGACGACGCTGCCCGAAGATGTCTCCTTCGCCGCCGGCGCGACGCTCGGCATCCCCTGCATGACCGCGTGGTGTGCATTGTTCGCCGACGGACCGATTGCAGGACAAACCGTGCTGGTCACCGGCGGTGCCGGTGCAGTCGGCCATTACGCGGTGCAACTCGCCAAATGGGGCGGCGCACGGGTGATCGCGACTGTCAGTTCGCAGGTCAAGGACATGGAAGCGCGGCTCGCGGGCGCCGACTTCGTCGTCAACTACCGGACCGACGACGTCGTCGCCAAGGTGATGGCCTTCACCGAGAACCGTGGCGTCGACCGCGTGATCGATGTCGATTTCGGCGGCAACCTGGCGACGACCCTTAAGTTGATGGCGATGAATTCGACGATTGCGGTCTACGCCACCAACGGCAACCGTACGCCGATGGTGCCGATGCGCGAGCTGATGGAGAAATGCATCACGCTACGCTCCCTGGTGCTGTTCGCGCTGCCGCCGCCGCTGCTCGCCGCCGCGCAGGACGACATCACCAAATGGCTCGCCTCGGGCACCCGCGTGCACAATATCGCCGGGCAATTCGCGCTGGCCGACACGGCACTGGCCCATCTTGCGGTCGAGAAGGGCGACAAGATCGGTACCGTAATCGTTGATTGCGCGCGATAACAACAAAGAAGGAAACGCCGGATGTACTGGACCGTGGGCAAGGTCAGGATCACCAAGGTCGTCGAGCTCGAGACGGTCGGCAGCACCCGATTCATCCTGCCGCTTGCCGGCCGCGAGGAAATCCAGAACCTGCCCTGGCTGATCCCGCATTTCGCCACTGAGGACGGTCGGCTGAAAATGTCGATCCATTCGCTGCTGCTGGAAACACCCGAACATCGCATCATCGTCGACACCGGGCTGGGCAACGACAAGCAGGGCCGCAACGTACCGACCTGGAACAACCGCAACGATCCGTTCCTGGAGAAGCTGACGGCGGCAGGCTTCGCGCCAGACAGCATCGACACCGTGCTCTGTACGCATCTGCATGTCGACCATGTCGGCTGGAACACGAGGCTCGTCGACGGCAAATGGGTGCCGACCTTCCCGAACGCGCGCTACGTGTTCGGCAAGACCGAGTTCGAGCACTGGCGCGACCACGGCAATGATTCCGCGCATGCCGCCGTCTTCGCCGACTCGGTGAAACCGATCGCCGACGCCGGCAAGGCCAAACTGGCGCCGAGTGACCACCGGCTGACCGAGGAGATCACGCTGATCCCGACGCCGGGCCACAGCCCGGGCCATCTGAGCATCCACATCGCCTCCGGTGGTGAGGAAGGGCTCCTGACCGGCGACGTCGCCCACCATCCGTGCCAGATGTACCATCTAGACTGGTCGTCGACAGTGGATACCGATCAGAAGCAGTCAGCGGCGACACGGCGCGAGCTGTTCTCGCGCTTTGCCGATACGCCCACCCTGGTGATCGGCGGACATTTCAGCGCCGGTCATATCACGCGCGATGGGGATGCCTTCAAATTCGTCTCGTTGGCGTGACGGGGCCGACAGCCTTGAAATAAGGCATCCTTGAAAATAAGGCTGGCTGCAATGCAGCGCGCTCAGGGCCATTGAATTTCCCGGCGCGCTGTTCCATGAAGCTTGCCGAGATATACCAGCAACGATGCTCAAAAACCGTAGGGAGTGATCAACATGAAGCTTGTTCGTTATGGCGAAAAGGGTGCGGAAAAGCCTGGCCTGATCGATAAATCCGGCCAGCTCCGCGACCTCTCGGCCCATGTCAAGGACCTCACCGGCGAGGCCTATTCGCCGGAGTCGTTGAAGAAGCTCGCTGCCCTCGATCCCGCCTCCCTTCCCGCCGTCTCCGGCAAGCCGCGCCTCGGCGCCCCCGTCACCGGAATCTCCAAATTCGTTGCCATCGGCCTGAACTATTCCGATCACGCCAAGGAGACCGGCGCGCAGATTCCGACCGAACCGATCATCTTCATGAAGGCGAACACGTCGCTGTGCGGCGCGAACGACGCAGTCGAGAAGCCGCGCGGCTCCACCAAACTCGACTGGGAGGTCGAGATCGCCGCGATCATCGGCACCCGCGCCAAATATGTCTCGGAAGCCGACGCGCTCAACCACGTCGCCGGCTATTGCGTCTGCAACGACGTCTCCGAACGCAACTTCCAGACCGAGCGCCTCGGACAGTGGACCAAGGGCAAGTCGCACGACACCTTCGGCCCGGTCGGCCCCTGGCTCGTCACCAGGGACGAGATTGCGGACGTGCAGGAGCTGTCGATGTGGCTCGACGTCAACGGCCAGCGTCGCCAGACCGGCTCGACCAAGACCATGATCTTCTCGATGGCGAAGTGCATCTCCTACGTCTCGCAGTTCATGACGCTGCTGCCCGGCGACATCATCACAACAGGCACGCCGCCCGGCGTCGGCCTGGGCATGAAGCCGCCGACCTTCCTCAATGTCGGCGACGTCGTGACGCTTGGCATCGAGGGCCTCGGCGAACAGCGCCAGGAGATCATCGCGGCTTGAGGCCGCGACCAACGCCGACCGTCATTGCGAGGAGCTCGCGACAAAATTGCAAAGCAATTTTGCGCTGAAGCGACGAAGCAATCCATCTGACCGCAAGTTCGGAACGAATGGATTGCTTCGCTTCGCTCGCAATGACGAAACTGCGAGACGTATTCCGCGCATTCTTCAGAGGCCTCCCACATGAAACTCACCTTCTCTCCCGCCTCCCCCTTCGCCCGCAAGGTGCGCATCGCGGCGATCGAGCTTGGCTTGATCGACAAGATCGAGTTCGTGCCGGCCAGCGTCGCACCGGGCCAGGCCAATGACGAATATTCGAAGATCACGCCGCTGAAGAAGCTGCCGGTGCTGATCCTCAACAATGGTGATGTCATTCTCGATTCCTATGTCATCGTCGAATATCTCAACGAGATCGGCGGCGGCCGGCTGATCCCGGGCTACGGCCCGCGGCGCTGGAAGGTGAAGACCGACCACTCGCTGATCAACGGCATGCTCGATTCGATGCTGCTGTGCCGCTACGAGAAGATGGTGCGGCCGCAGGGCTCGCTGTGGCAGGCCTGGCATGACGATCACTGGAATCGGGCCTGGAGCGGCATGGCGCGGTTCGAGGACCGGCCCGAGATGCTGAGTGGACCGTTCGACATCGCGCAGATCGGGCTTGTTTGCGTGCTCGGCTACGCCGACTTCCGCTTCGCCGATTGCGGCTGGCGCAAGGCCTATCCGAAGCTCGAGGCCTTCTACCAAACAATGCTGGAGCGGCCGTCGGTGAAAATTACAGTGCCCCCTGCGGCGTAACGCGAGGTTTTACCATGACCCTTAAATTCACCGTCGGCGACCTCACCATTCATCGCATCATCGAGCAGGAGACCACGTTCCTGCCCGCGCTCGACATGCTGCCCGGACTGACGCCGGACGTGCTCGCGGAAAACCGCGGGTGGATGAAGGCCGCAGGCGCGCTCGACGACAGCGATACGCTGATCCTGGCGTTCCAGTCCTATGTCGTGAAGACGCCGCATCACACCATCCTGATCGATAGTTGCATCGGCAATGACAAGCCGCGGCCGGGGCGGCCGGCCTGGAACATGAAGACCGACGACACCTATCTGCGCGGGCTTGCGTCCGCGGGATTTTCCGTCGGCGACATCGATTATGTGATGTGCACGCATCTGCATGTCGATCACGTCGGCTGGAACACAAAACTGGAGAACGGCCACTGGGTCCCGACCTTCCCCAACGCGCGCTATGTGTTCGACAAGACCGAGTTCGACCATTGGACCGAGACCAACGCAAAGACGGAGGTCGCCCCCTTCATCGACAGCGTGCTACCGGTGGTCGAGACCAACAAGGCCGAGATCGTGCGCAACGATTTTGCCATCGGCGATCATACGCGCATCCTGCCGACGCCCGGCCACACCCCGGGCCATGTCGCCTTCACCTTCGGCCGCGGCAAGGACGACGCGGTTTTTTCAGGCGACCTGATGCACTCGCCGATCCAGACACATTATCCGGAGCTGTCGGCGAAGTTCGACGTCGATCAGGCGCTGGCGGCCAAAACCCGACGCGGCTTCCTGGAACGCTATTGCGACACCGACACGCTGTGCTGCACCGCGCACTTCCCCTCGCCATCGGCCGGCAGGATCAGGCGGAAGGGGAACGGATTCGTGTGCGAGATGGCAAGGTAGGCCCGGCTGCGCTCTACCTCGGCCAACATTTCGGAATATTAGAAGAATACCGCTGAGTTGCCCGACGTGTCAAGTTGCTGGTCTAGAGCCATTTCCGTTCCGATGGAATCGGAACGGGGCTCCAGATTATTGTTTTGACGCGTTTTCTTGACGCGAACTGTATCCACTTCGCTTGAAAACGCTCTAACGCCGGCAGCCGCCGGCTACTTTGCATGAGGTTGTTTTCGATATTTTGGCGGTGCGGTGAGAGGGACAGATGCGTAGGGTGGGCAAAGCCAACGGGTCGCGCGAATGCGCGCCCGATGACAGGCTCCGCGTGCCCACCATCGCGCGCACGGAGCAAGGATGGTGGGCACGTCGCTTACGCTCCTTTGCCCACCCTACGAGGCTGTGAATCTTTTTATGCCATATGTCGGGCTGATGTGATTCTCTTGGCAGGTTGATTTGCTGGAGAGACTGATGGCTGACGACAAGCTGTTCGACGACTTGCCGGAGCAGTCGGCGCCACGGACCGAGGCGATGCCGCGCGGTGCACCTCGGCTGCGGGAGCCGGTGCGCGACCAAGTGGAACTGCGAGCGGTCGATATCGACAGCCTGATTGGGCAGGATCATCCAGCACGGGTGATCTGGGCTTATGTCGAAGGGCTCGACCTCAGTGCATTGGAAGACCGGGTCAAAGCGCGAGAGAACCGGCCGGGTCATCCGGCGCCATCACCCCGGCTGCTGCTGGCGCTGTGGCTGTACGCAACAAGTGACGGCGTTGGCAGCGCGCGGGCGCTGGACCGGCTCTGCAACAGCCACGACGTTTACCGCTGGCTCTGCGGCGGCGTCTCTTTGAACTATCACACGCTGTCGGACTTCCGGGTCGGTTGTGCCGACCTGCTCGACCGTTTGCTGGTCGAGCATCTGATGGCCCTGAGCAAGGTGGGGCTGGTTGATCTGGAGAAGCTGGCTCAGGACGGGGTGCGGATACGGGCGAGCGCAGGAACTGGCTCGTTCCGACGAGAGGCGACGCTAGATCGGCAGATGGCCCAGGCCCAGGCGGTGGTGGAGGACCTCAAGCGCGAGGTCGATGCGGATCCGGAAGCCAGCAATCGGCGGATCCGAGCCGCCAAGGAGCGCGCAGCACGCGAACGCAACGAACGGGTGCAAGCGGCGCAAGCGGCACTGGCCGAGATCAAGCGCAAGCGAAAGCAACTCGACGAAAAAGGCGGCAATGGCAAAAAGCCGAAGGAGCCTCGAGCTTCCACCACCGACCCGCAGGCACGGGTGATGAAGATGGCGGATGCCGGCTTCCGCCCGGCCTACAACGTGCAGGTCGCCAGTGCGGCGGGCGAACTGATCGTGGTCACGGTCGATGTCGACAACAATGGATCAGATCGCGGCCTGATGCGGCCGATGCTGGAACGAACCCACGCATTGCTGAAGCGCTTTCCTCGCCGCCACCTCGTCGACGGCGGGTTCTGCAGCGGCGAGGACATCGAATGGGCGCATGGCGAAGGTATCGAGGTCTACTGCCCTCCGCCTCAATCCAGGAGCGGTGTCGATCCTTTTTTACCCCGGAGCAGCGATGGTCCCGGAGTATCCGCCTGGCGGGCTCGCATGACCAGCGAAGCAGGCAAGGCACAGTACAAGGTCCGTACGATCTGCGAATGCATCCATGCCCGCTGGCGCAACTGGGACCTCAGGCAACTGACCGTGCGCGGTATCAACAAGGTCCGCGCCGTCGTGCTCTGGTACGCTCTCGCCAACAACGTCCTGCAAGGCCATCGCCTCGCCAAGGCATAGTCCCCGCAACCACAGCCGAGCAATCCGACCCGATTGCTCCTCTGCACGCAAGAACTAACGGCTCCTACTTCGGATGCCGCTACACAAACCCAATTGGTTCACAGGCTCTACGGCTCCGCGGCCCCCTCAATCGAACAGGTTCGGCGTGTGGTTCACGACTGCGCCCTCGATCTGCAGCATCTTCAGCTTGGTGACCACGCCGCCATTGGCGGAGAAGCCGCCCGGCTTGTTGCCGGCCGCCAGCACGCGGTGACAGGGCACGACGATCGGACACGGGTTGTGGCCGAGCGCCTGGCCGACGTCGCGCGACAGTTCGACGCCGCCGAGTTGCTTGGCGATGTCGCCATAGGTCATGGTCTTGCCCGGAGGGATCTTCCGCGCGATGTCATAGACGCCGCGGTTGAACTCCGGCACACCGTCGAGATCGAGCACGATATCGGCGAGACCGTTCGGCTTGCCGGCCAGCAGCTCGACCATGCCGTCGATTGCGTGCTGCACCTCGGCCGGCGGGGCCGCCTCGGTGACGTCGCCGTTGCGCTGAAAAATCCGCTTGCGGGTCTTCTCCTCATTGCCCATCGGCAATTGCACGGCGGTCACGCCGTGCTCGCCCCATACGATGCCGCAGGCGCCGATCGCGGTGTCGAAGATTGCAAAATGCTGGCCTGTCATGGCTCGCTCCAGATTTTCCCTAGTATCTTCCCTGGCTCATGCGACGGAGCCTGATGCTGGGCTGGAATCTAGGCTTGGAGAATGTTGCTATCCACCCGAATCCTGTGGGAACTTCGGCTAAATCAACAGTTTCCGTCACCCGCCACTCCGCGAGCCGCCCATGCAAAGCCTCCACGTCAACGGTTTCGACATGCCCTATCTCGACGTCGGCCAGGGGCCGCCGCTGGTCTGCGTCCACGGCTCGCTGTGCGACTTCCGGATCTGGTCGGCCGTGCTGGGGCCGCTGACGCAGAAACATCGCGTGATCGCGGTCAGTCTGCGGCACTTCTTTCCGGCACAATGGGACGGTGTCGGCGACACCTATTCGATCGTCCAGCATGTCGATGACGTCATCGCCTTCATCGAAAAGTTCGACACCAGGCCCGTCGACCTGATGGGGCATTCCCGCGGCGGCCACATCTCGTTCCGCGTCGCGCAGCGGCGGCCAGACCTGCTGCGCAAGCTGATCCTCGCCGAGCCCGGTGGCGAACTCGACGGCACACTCGATCCTGATTTTCAGCCCGGCCCCTCGCCGCTGGCGGCGCGGATCGCGGCGTCCGCCGAGGCCATCGCCAAGGGCGACGTCGACGGCGGCATGCAGATCTTCATCGATGCGCTCGAGGGCCCTGGCGCATGGAAGCGCCTGCCGGCCGCGCCGAAGCAATTGCTGCTCGATAATGCCGTGACGCTGATCGGCCAGACCCGCGACAAGCGCCCGCCCTTCTCGAAAGCGGATGCACAAGCGATCCGCGCGCCAACGCTCTTCATCGGCGGCGCCAACACCAAGGGCGCGCTGCCGAAGGTGCTGCACGCGCTCGCCGCCCATGTGAAGGGCTCGCGCACCGAGATGATCGCGGGCACCACGCATCCGATGTTCGAGCAGGCGCCGCGACGCTATTGCGAGATCGTGTTGGAGTTTTTGGCAAGCTGACCGCGGCACGCCTACTTTACCTCGCCCCGCTTGCGGGGAGAGGTCAGATCGCATCGACAGATGCGATCCGGGTGAGGGGGTACAGGTCTAACCAACCACACTGCTCGCGGAGAGAGCCCCTCACCCCACCCCTCTAAGAGCCAGCTTCGCTCGTCTCGACCCCGTGAAGAACGGGGAGAGGGAGAAGCTCACACCTTCCACGCACCGACCGGCTGGCGCACGGCGACGTTCAGCCGGTTCCAGATATTGATCGTCGAGATTGCGAGCACCAAGGCGGCGAGTTCGTGTTCGTCGAAATGCTTGTCAGCCTCGTTCCATACCGCGTCCGGCACCGGATCCTCGCGGTCGCTGAGCCTGGCCACCGCCTCAGTCAGCGCCAGCGCCGCGCGCTCGGGTTCGGTGAAATAGGGCGCATCGCGCCAGGCGGCGACGGCAAACAGGCGTTCGTCGGTCTCGCCGGCGCGCCTGGCGAGCCTCGGGTGCATGTCGACGCAAACGCTGCAGCCGTTAATCTGGCTGGCGCGCAGATGGACCAGTTCGAGGAGTTTTTCCGGCAGGCCTTGCTTGGTGGTTTCGCTGAGCGCCTGCAACTAGTCTAACCACAGTGGTCGCCCGCATTTGCCTCGACATGCTGCGATCACGCAAATCGCGGCGCGAGGAACCGATCGGCCCGCACGTCCCGGAACCAGTCGCGGACAATCACGCCGAGCGCGAATCCGAAATGACGGATTCCGTCGGCGCGGCGCTGCTCGTCGTGCTGGAGACATTGGCGCCGGCGGAGCGGCTGGCTTTCGTGCTGCACGACATGTTCGCGGTACCGTTCGAGGAGATCGCACCGATCGTCGGCCGCACCCCGGCCGCCGCGCGGCAACTCGCAAGCCGCCCGCGGCGCCGCGTGCAGGGCGCGCCGCCCGCGCCGGATACGGATTTCAGCCGGCAACGCGGGATTGTCGAGGCTTTCCTCGCGGCGGCTCGCAATGGCAATTTCGAGGGGCTGCTCGCCGTTCTCGATCCCGACGTGGTGGTGCGCGCCGATCGCGCTGCGCAGCGCCTTGGCTCACTCCCGGAAATTCGCGGCGCCACAGCGGTCGCCGAAAGCTTCAAGGGACGCGCGCAATCGGCGAAGCCTGCGCTGGTCGATGGCGAGATCGGGATTGCCGTCGTCCTGGGCGGCCATCTGCGCATCGTGCTGCGGATCGCGATCGCCGGCGACAGGATCGCTGCGATCGACGCGGTGGCCGAAGCCGAGCAGATCGAAACGTTCGATGTCGAGGTGCTCGATCAGGGCTGATGCGGCTGGAGACGTTGGAGCCGCAATGCGGCGGGCGGCTCCTTCTCGTATTGCATACTCTCGGGGCAGCACCTGTAAGGCAGGCACCGCCGGACGGTTCCCTCCCCCGTGCGGGCCCTTGCGGGGGAAGGTTAGGGAGAGGGGGGCCGCTTGTTCCGCTGCTCATTGGGTCGCTCCCTCTGCTGGAGTGAGGCCTTGACCGGGCGCGGGGTCCGCGTTAGATTTTTTCCTGAACACGGAATTCCGTATTCTACTTGGATTGATCCGCATGATCCCGTTGGACCCGCTTCCGAACCTGATCGATCAGGTCTATGCGCGAATCCTCGAGGCGATCATCGACCGCACGCTGCCGCCGGGTCAACGCATCACCCAGAACGAATTGGCCGAAAAGCTCGGCGTCTCGCGTCAGCCGGTGTCGCACGCGCTGCATTTGCTGCATCGCCAGGGCCTCGTTGCCGAAAGCGGCAGGCGCGGCTTCGAAGTGACGCAACTCGATCCGCAGCGCATCCGCCAGCTCTATGAAGTTCGCGGCGCGATCGACGCGCTGGGGGTGCGGCTTGCGGCCGGGCGAGTTCAGATAGATGCCGCCGCACGCGCAAAGCTTGAAGCCGCGCTCGAAGCCGGTCGCGCGATCGACGGCACCACGCCGCTGGCGCGCCTGATCGCGCTCGACGTCGACTTCCACAGCGCGATCTATCGCCTCGCAGGCAATTCGGCGATCGAGGAGATGATCGCACCGCAATGGCCGCATATGCGCCGCTCGATGGCGACCGTGCTCGCCGAGCTCGATTATCGCGACAGCGCGTGGACCGAACACGAGATGATCGCCGCGCATATCTTCGCCGGCAATGCCGCAGCGGCCGAAGCTGCGGCGCTGGCACATGCGCAGACCGCGGGACGCATGACGGAAGAGAAATTGAGAGCGATCAACGTAGCGGCGTGAACAAAGTCGTCATGGCCGGGCTTGAACCGGGCGCGACGAGAACGAGAACAAAGCAAACAACAGGAGGAAAGCACCATGAAACTGACACCGCAGCAGATCGAGCATTTCAATCGCGAAGGCTGGCTGTTCCTGCCGGAGCTGTTCAGCCAGGAGGAGGTCGACTTCCTCGCCCGCGAAGCCGTCAGCATCTATGACGCCAACCGGCCCGAGGTGTGGCGCGAGAAGAGCGGCGCGCCGCGCACCGCCTTTGCCGCGCATCTCTACAACGAGGCGTTCGGCCTGCTCGGCGCGCATCCGCGCATGATCGATCCGATCGAGCAGCTCTTCGGTGAGAAGGTCTACATGCATCAGTTCAAGATCAACGCGAAGGCCGCCTTCACCGGCGACGTCTGGCAATGGCACCAGGATTACGGCACCTGGAAGCGCGACGACGGCATGCCGGAGCCGCGCGCGATGAACATCGCGATCTTCCTCGACGAGGTGATGCCGATCAACGGCCCGCTGATGCTGGTGCCGCAGAGCCAGACCGCCGGCGACCTCAAGGCTTCGCATGATCTGGCGACCACGTCCTACCCGCTGTGGACGCTGGACGAAGACACGGTAACGCGGCTGGTGAAGCAGGGCGGCATCGTCGCGCCGACCGGCAAGCCCGGCGGCATGCTGATGTTCCATGGCAATCTGGTGCACGGCTCGAGCGGCAACATCACGCCCTACCCGCGCAAGATCGTCTATCTGACGCTGAACGCGGTCTCAAACTACATCCGCACCCCGACGCGGCCCGAATACATCGCGCATCGCGATTTCACGCCGATCGAAACCGTCGCTGACGACGCGCTGGTGCAGCTCGCCCGTGCGCCGCGGCAGGCGGCGGAGTAATTCGCCGTCGTTCCGGGGCTCGCGAAGCGAGAACCCGGAATCCATTTGACCGCACGTTCGACGTACGATGGATTCCGGGCTCGCGACTTCGTCGCGCCCCGGAATGACGAATTCTTCCTTGTCGCGACGCATGCGACCGCCCCACTGGTAACAATCAAATGAACCTGCATCACCTCCTCAAAACCCGCGCCGCCGCCGGCAAGCCGGTTCGCGTCGCTCTGATCGGCGCCGGCAAGTTCGGCTCGATGTTTCTGTCGCAGGTGCCGCATACGCCGGGACTCGAGGTGCCTGTGATCATCGACCTCGACCGCGATCGTGCGCGCGAGGCGTGCCGCACCGTCGGCTGGGACGATGAGCGGATCAGGGCGACCATTTTCACGGACGACGGCGCGCGGGCGATTGCCGGCGGCAATGTCGATGTGGTGGTGGAAGCGACCGGCAATCCCGCCGTCGGCATCCGCCATGCCCGGGCGGCGATCGCCGCCGGCAAGCACGTCGTGATGGTCAATGTCGAGGCCGATGTGCTGGCGGGACCGCTGCTCGCCGAGGAAGCGCGCAAGGCCGGCGTGGTCTATTCGCTCGCCTATGGCGACCAGCCGGCGCTGGCCGCGGAGATGGTCGACTGGGCGCGCGCGACCGGCTTTCGCGTCGTCGCGGCCGGCAAGGGCACAAAGTACCTGCCCGCCTATCACGACGTGACGCCGGACGGCGTGTGGCAGCATTACGGGCTCACCGCCGGCGAGGCGCAGTCCGCCGGCATGAATCCGCAGATGTTTAACTCCTTCCTCGACGGCACCAAATCCGCCATTGAAATGGCGGCGATCGCCAATGCCTGCACGCTCGACGTGCCCTCGGACGGATTGCTATTTCCGCCCTGCGGCGTCGACGACCTGCCGCACGTGATGCGGCCGCGCGATAAAGGCGGCGTTCTGGAAAAATCCGGCATCGTCGAAGTGGTTTCCTCGCTGGAGCGCGACGGCCGCCCGGTGTTCCGCGATTTGCGCTGGGGCGTCTATGTGGTGCTGGAAGCGCCGAACGATTATGCCGCGGATTGCTTCAAGCAGTATGGCCTCAAGACCGATGCATCCCGCCGTTATGCGGCGATGTACAAGCCCTATCATCTGATCGGGCTCGAGCTGAACATCTCGGTTCTATCAGCAGCGCTGCGCAACGAGCCGACCGGCCAGCCGCGCGGTTTCCGCGGCGACGTCGCCTCGGTTGCAAAGCGCGATCTGCGTGCCGGCGAAATGCTCGACGGCGAAGGCGGCTATACGGTGTGGGGCAAATTGATGCCGGCGCAGGCCAGCCTCAAAGCCGGCGCGCTGCCGATCGGGCTTGCGCATCGCCTCAAGCTGAAGAACGACGTCGCCCATGGCGCGGTGGTGCGCTGGGACGATGTCGAGTTCGACGCGAGCAACGAGACGATCCGGACAAGGAAGACGATGGAGGCGGCGTTCGCGAGGGAAGATTAGGCCGTGTACTCATGATCAAGATTCATCAGCACGGCTTGAGCGACGTCCGCTCGCCGGCGCTTTGCGGACTCAAACTGGGCATTGCCTCAGGTCAGCTCAGGGGCCAATAGGCGACACGCACAGGCACAGCCGATAAGTCTAAGTCAGCTTTGAGCCAGCAACCGACCTTCAGGACCAAGAAGGCATTGAGGCGACGAGCCGTTCCAATCGGCCCCGCAGCTCCGCCTTGGAGAGCGCGTCCATCGCACCTCTGGTGGCGAGGAGACCGATCAGGCGCTCGGCTTCGGGTTCTGCGAGAAGCGTCTTCAGGCGCTCATGCGTGAAGGCAACGAGCGCAGCGTCCGTCGGGACGAAACGCCGGCGCCCATCAGGCGCTTCGAGGCCGAGGAGGCCAAGCCAGCCGATCGCATCGCCGGGGACGAGCCGTCGGACCGGCCGCGCGGGTGCCAAGGCCAGGAAACGGGCGCGCTCCTCGTCGACGTGGATGTGCATTGAGACCGCGCGGTAGACGAGGAATGGGTCTTCCGTCGGCGCCGCATACCGGCTGATCAAGGTCGCAGCCACAGGGCCCAGGAACGTGGCGGCCTGCCGCACGATCTCGGCTTCCGCCGATGCGGCGAGCCGCGTCCTGTGGAGCGAGTTTGCGGTGGGGCCGCTCAGGGATGCCAGTGCCTGCTCGATGTCGAGCTCGCCGTCCAGCATGTCTTCCAAAACCATCCCTTCCGTCAGGATACCGGCAAGCTCGTCGGGAATCACCTCGCCAGGACCGAAGCGCAGCACGCGGCCAAGCGCGACCAGCGCGGCAGGCACCGCTGGCGGTTTAAAGCGGAACGGACCGGGTGGATAAGGGCATGGCAGGTCGCCTCGCTCGGAGACGGAGGTCATGGGGATGCCGTGGCGGTCGAGCGCATACCATAGTCGGGTGAGCACGGCGGAGAAGATGCTGGTGAGCTCCGAGGGCCGCGACGTATAGATGCGCGCGCCGTAGCGAAACGTGCCTCGCTCCGGCTCGCTCCCCAAAATCAACGCCTTGGGTGCGGGATCCTTGAGGATGGCGGCGTGAATCGTCCCCGTCTGGAGCGCCGCGCGCATGACGTCTTGCACCATGGTGGGCGGGTAGATCGCGGGAACGTGGAACGCCGTCGTATGATAGGTCGGAGTGCCGGCCTGGAACACCTCCACCTGGTTGGCCGAAAGGCCGCTGTTCGGCACCACAATGACGCTCCCGTTGCTCGCGCGCAGGAAGATCGAGCGCCATGTGAGGCTTTCGATCGTCCCTTCAACGGGGCTGCGGCGCAGATAGTCACCGACACGGACCGGCCGGTCCAACTCGAGGGCGAGCCCCGAGAACAGGTTGCCCAGGGTCGATTGCAGCGCGAGGCCGATCACGATCGTGAGGACGGCGGAGGTGGCGACAAGGTGGGTGATGTTGAAGCCGAGCCCGTAATAGAGCCAGACAAGGAGCGCCGCGATATAGACCACCACCTTGCTGATCACACGCACCAGATCGGTGGTCTTGTGTTGCTGCGATCGCTCTTCGCCGATCAGGAGACTCACGAGGAATTCGGCGAGACCGGCGGCGCTGATGGCGGTCAGAAACGTCGCAAGGTACCGCAGTGGTGCGACCCATTCCGAGTTGGGGGGCACTGTCACGAACACAAGCCAAGTCAGCGCTGTCAGGGCGACGACGAAGACGGTGAGTAGATAGCTCATTTGCTCCTCGCGTCCCGCTGCCGCTAGCGCAGAAGCTGCTTGATCGCTTCGTCGAGGCTTCTTTTCAGGCGTGCGATGGATTGCGCCAGTTCGTGGAACTGGCCGTTCAAGGGTTTCTTGTCGACATCGCCGTGTGCGGTATCCCCAAAGCTGGTGGATCGGGTCGCCCTCGTTATGAATTCGAGCGGACCGGTCACATACAGCCGCAGCAGAAGCAAGAAAATCGCAAAGGTCAGCACGAAGACACTGGTCAGTGCGCCGAGAGTGACCCAAAGGGCCTTGTGGGCTTGGGCATTGGGACCCGCCACGGGAACTTCCACGAGCTGCATGCCGACGACATCACCCATCTTCCAGCCAAAGCCATTCTGGCCATAGTGGGCCACCATCGATGCGGGGGCGACATCGGGGGTGCTGTGGCACTGCAGGCAATCAGCGCTTGCCATCCTGATCGGACGGGCGATGTAGAAGTGGAGTTCGGACCCTGCGCCTGCTTCGCCGGACAATTCCTTGAGCTCCGCATTCTCCCGGAAGGCATGCAGCAGGCCCACCTCCCAATCGGTCGCACGGTCTTCGATCTTGGTGGGATTGAGGGAGGCCTCGCGGTAGCGGTAATCAGGAAATTTCCGGCGCAGTTCGGCGAGCGCCGTTTGGGCGCTGTAAGACGGCACAATTTGAGGGTGGAATTCGTCGAAACCAAGCTGCCGGATGAGCGGCGCGATTTGCTCGCTGGTGTAGTGGCGCATCACAACGCCCATCTCCAACAGCACGCGCGACCGCTCGATGACCTGTTCGCTCGCGACACGAAACTGAAGGGTGTAGGAAATGTATCCTGCGACCAAGAGGCCGAACAGAAAACAGCCAGCCAAGATTAGCCCAAAACGATATTCGATACGCACTGCCCCCGCCCGCTTTCGTGGCCCGATGCATGATCGCTCTGGGCGCCCTTATCGAGCACCGCCGTCGTCAGGTTATCACGGCGACCCAAGCGGGTTCCCTCCTATTATGAGAGCATTCACAGCTAATACATGAAATCCGTATGCGCAAAGCGATGAAAGCCTCAGGGCAACAACCGCTGCTCCTTCCCCTGCCTGAACCACTTCCGGAACATGTCCTCGGTGTCCATCATCTCGGTGAAGCCCGGCGCGGTTGATCTTCACGGTCGAGACGATCGACGCCGCCGCCGGCAAGCCGGTTCGCGTCGCATTGATCGGCGCCGGCAAATTCGACATCGCCCATGGCGCGGTGGTGCGCTGACGCGACACGTCGAGGTCGACGAAGCCAACGATACGATCAGGACGCGGAAGGCGATGGAGGCGGCGTTCTCATAGGATCAACCCTGGCCGGCGCATTGCCTTGGGCACCGTGCAACGAAAAAAAGCCCCGGAGGATTTCTCCGGGGCTTCTTTGATTCGCGCGGCTTCTTTGATTTGGGCAGCGGCTCAGTTTTCGTCGCTGCCGCCGAACGCTTCCATCAGCTTGTCGTAGTTCTTGGTGACCAGATCGATGTTGCCCTTGTTCTCGACCGCGGGCGGCGGCGACTTCAGGGCCTCGTTGAGATCGGTGAGCGCATCCTTCTTGTCCTGGGCCGACATCTTCTTGTCGGCCTGAACCTGCGCGATCTGTGCCTTCAGGACGGCTTCGGGACCGACATACTTCTTGCTCTGCGGATCGAAGCCGCCGAGCACCAGCGAGATGTTGTCGACGACGTTGTTGTAATCATCGGAGCTCGCGAAGCCGTTTTTCTTGGCGATACCCTCGAGCTGGGTGACGATCTTCGGGTCCGGCTTGCTGTCCTGGGGAAGCTTCGCGGTGATCGGATCCATTTCCTTGGCCGCGGCCAGCGCGCTGTCGACCTGCTTCTGGGTCAGCGCCATCTGCTTGACCGGCGGCAGATCCTGCTGTGCTGCGGGGGCAGCCTGCGCCGGCTGTTTGGCCGCCGGTGCCATCTGCTGCTTGCTGGCCTGGGCAAGAGCGCCGCTGTTCGACAATGCGGTCATGGACACTGCAAGGGACGCGATGCTCAACGCAGCAAGAATCGGGCGGACAGTCTCACGCATGGAAGTCTCCTCGTTGGGGGCAGGGTTGGCGGGCTTCTCGACCGAATGGGTACGGAACTTGAAATGAACCGCCCATGAACTTTGGTCGTAGACGATGACGGCCAATCGTGGCCGAATGATCACGAAGAGTTCAGGACCGAATTGATTGCAGGTGCCCGGGCCGGCAAGCGGCACGGAAATCACCTCGTGATCCGCAAACGCTTTGCTGCCTTCACGTCCCGGAACATTGTCTTGCGTGCAATTCAATCGTTGCC